>NC_018531.1:0-4736495 GCF_000294695.2 Arthrobacter sp. Rue61a
CCCGCTGTGTATAACTCTGTGGATTATCGCCCAGAACAGCGCCGCCGGAGACACTTCGGCTGCCAGCAACGCCGGCAAGCAAGTATTTAGGAACTGATTGATGACAGTAGACGAAGCCAACCACGCCAACACTGTCGGAAGTTCCTGGCGCAGGGTGCTGAGCCTCATGGAACAGGACGACCGGGTTTCACCCCGTCAGCGCGGTTTCGTCATCCTCGCCCAAGCGCAGGGCCTTATCGGTTCAACACTTCTGGTGGCTGTTCCCAACGAACTCACCCGCGAAGTCCTCCAGACGCAGGTCAAGGACGCCCTGGACGATGCCCTCCGCAACGTCTTCTCGGACGACATTCGCTGCGCAATCGACGTGGACACCGATCTGGTGCCCGTCCACGCAGAGCCGGAACCCGCCGTCGAGCTTTCCTCAGTCTCTGACTTCGCAGAACCGAAGCCGCAGCCCACGCCGCCCAGCACCTCGCATGAGTTCGGCCGACTGAACCCGAAGTACATCTTCGATACCTTCGTGATCGGTTCATCGAACCGCTTTGCGCATGCTGCCGCAGTTGCCGTAGCTGAAGCTCCGGCAAAGGCATACAACCCGCTGTTCATCTATGGCGACTCAGGATTGGGTAAGACCCACCTGCTGCACGCAATCGGGCACTATGCCCGCCGGCTCTACAGTGGCATCCGGGTCCGCTACGTGAACTCGGAAGAGTTCACCAATGACTTCATCAACTCGATCCGCGACGACGAAGGCACCAGCTTCAAGACCACGTACCGCAACGTGGATGTGCTCCTGATCGATGACATCCAATTCCTGGCGGGCAAGGATCGAACCCAGGAAGAGTTCTTCCACACGTTCAACGCCCTGCACAATGCCAACAAGCAGGTTGTCATCACCTCCGATCAGCCGCCCAAGATGCTCGCCGGCTTCGAGGACCGCATGACGTCCCGCTTCGAGTGGGGCCTGCTGACGGACATCCAGCCGCCGGAACTCGAGACCCGTATCGCGATCCTCCGCAAGAAGGGCCTCAGCGAAGGCCTTTCTGCGCCTGACGACGCCCTGGAGTACATCGCCTCCAAGATTTCCAGCAACATCCGGGAACTTGAGGGCGCATTGATCCGCGTCACGGCCTTCGCGAGCCTCAACCGCCAGCCGGTGGATGTGGCCCTCGCTGAGATGGTTCTCAAGGACCTGATCACCGACGACGGAGCCCAAGAGATCACGGCAAAGCAGATCTTGGACCAGACAGCTGACTACTTCAAGCTCAGCATGGAAGAGCTCTGCAGCAAGTCCCGTACGCGCACCCTGGTGACTGCCCGGCAGATCGCCATGTACCTGTGCCGCGAGCTGACAGATATGTCCCTGCCGAAGATCGGCCAGGAACTCGGCGGTCGGGACCACACCACTGTGATCCACGCAGACCGCAAGATCCGCGAGCTGATGGCGGAGCGCCGTGTGATTTACAACCAGGTCACCGAGCTGACCAACCGGATCAAACAGCAGCAACGCGACTCCTGAAATCCACACCGGGCCCGCCACTACATACCTTATTAACAGGTGCATGTGGATAAGCCTGTGGATACTTAAGGGGACAAGCTCGGTTAATGGGCTTAAAACCCTTAAGGCATCTGTGGATCGTTAAAAACTGCCCAGGGAGTTGTCCCCATCCACACCCTGTTTAAAACCCAGTTAACACACAATCCGTGAACAGGGCTTAACCGCGAAACGACGCGGTGAGATCGAGTTATCCACAGTTTCCACAGCAGTTATTAACACTACGAATCCCAAAAAATTGAAATCCCTCAAATAACAATCTCGTTCTGCCACACGTCCCGACCTGAACAGAGCAGACCAACAGCCCGGCCCAAGCCGGCCTGCGACTGTCCACATACGAGGGGGCAGGCCCGACGGGGATGGGTTAATCGCAGATCTTCCGGCTAAGCTGTCAGCAGCGCTCCCATCCTTGGGTCTGTTTGTAGTTCGCTGAGTGCGGACCATGCAGGTTCCGGTGCCGGACTGCGAAGATTTAGCGGCTTCCAAGCAGGAATCCGCAGCTACTACATGGCAGCAGCAATGAAAGGCGGCACCCTTCCGTGAAGTTCAGAGTCGACCGCGACGTCCTGGCAGAAGCCGTTACGTGGACCGCGCGGTCGTTGTCTCCGCGGCCGCCCGTACCTGTGCTTTCCGGCCTCCTCCTCAAAGCCGAGGCAGGCACCGTTAGCCTCTCCAGCTTTGACTACGAGACCTCGGCGCGTTTGGAAATCCCCGCAGATATCGCTGTTGAGGGCACCATCTTGGTTTCCGGACGCCTGTTGGCAGACATCTGCCGCAGCCTTCCATCGGCGCCTGTCGAAGTGGAGACCGACGGCAGCAAGGTCACCCTGACGTGCCGTCGAAGCAGCTTCCACCTGGCCACCATGCCTGAGTCCGAGTACCCCGCACTTCCGGCCCTCCCGGCAATCAGCGGAACCTTGCCGGGCGACGCTTTCGCCCAAGCCGTGTCCCAAGTGATCATCGCGGCAAGCAAGGATGACACCCTGCCGATCCTTACCGGCGTCCGCATGGAGATCGAGGATGACCTCATCACACTCCTTGCCACGGACCGCTACCGGCTCGCCATGCGCGAGGTTCCCTGGAAACCTGTCACTCCGGGCATTTCCACCAGCGCACTGGTCAAGTCCAAGACCCTGAACGAAGTAGCCAAAACTCTCGGTGGCAGCGGCGACATCAACCTGGCACTTGCTGATGACGACAGCCGGCTCATTGGCTTCGAAAGCGGCGGACGAACCACCACATCACTCTTGGTGGATGGCGACTACCCCAAGATCCGTTCGCTCTTCCCGGATTCCACTCCGATCCACGCAACAGTCCAGACTCAGGAACTCGTCGAGGCCGTTCGCCGAGTGTCGCTCGTGGCCGAGCGAAACACTCCGGTCCGCCTTGCCTTCACCCAGGGACTGCTGAATCTCGACGCCGGTACAGGCGAGGACGCACAGGCTTCCGAGGAGTTGGAAGCCCAGCTTTCCGGCGAGGACATTACCGTTGCCTTCAACCCGCATTACCTCGTTGAGGGCTTGAGCGTGATCGAAACCAAGTACGTTCGTTTCTCTTTCACCACTGCTCCGAAGCCGGCCATGATCACAGCCCAGGCTGAAGCGGATGGCGAAGACCAGGACGATTACCGCTACCTCGTGATGCCGGTCCGCCTCCCCAACTAACTGGCAGTCGTGGCGGTTCCGGAGCCCCGGAACAATCACGAATGCAAGCCACTTGGGCCAGCCCGTACCGTCTCCCGCCACCTTCACAGAAAAGAGTTCACACTGTGCACATCGGACTGATCGGCCTCGGAAAAATGGGTTTCAACATGCGGGAACGCATGCGGAACGGCGGCATTGAGGTCACAGGTTTTGACCGCAATCCCGATGTCACGGATGTCGCGTCGGTGGATGACCTCATCGCTGCACTGCCCACTCCGCGGTTGGTGTGGGTGATGGTTCCCTCCGGCGCCATCACTGATGCGGTGGTGACGGAACTCGGCGAAAAGCTCAGCCCCGGTGACATGGTGATCGACGGCGGCAACTCGCGTTTCACGGAAGACCAAAAGCACGCTGCTGCACTTGCCGAGAAAAGCATCCGCTTCGCGGATTGCGGTGTCTCCGGCGGTGTCTGGGGCCTGCAGAACGGTTACGGCCTGATGGCAGGCGGTGCCGACGAAGACATCGAACTCGCCATGCCTGTTTTCGACGCTCTCCGCCCCGAAGGTGAACGAGCTGACAGTTTCGTCCACGTGGGCGGCGTTGGTGCGGGCCACTACGCCAAGATGGTTCACAACGGTATCGAGTACGGCCTCATGCAGGCATACGCCGAGGGCTACGAATTGCTAGCGGCAAAAGACATCGTGAAGGACCTTCCCGGGACTTTCCGTGCATGGCAAAAGGGCACGGTTGTCCGGTCCTGGCTCCTGGACCTCATGGTCAAGGCACTCGACGAAGATCCGGGTCTGGCCTCGATCGATGACTACGTTGAGGACTCCGGCGAAGGACGTTGGACCGTGGAAGAGGCAATCGCCAACGCAGTGCCCGCCCCTGCAATCACGGCTGCGCTCTTTGCCCGCTTTGCCTCCCGCGAAGATAATTCTCCGGCCATGAAAATGGTTTCCGCCCTGCGCCACCAGTTCGGCGGACACGCCACCCGTCCGGCCAACTAGGCCGCAGGAGTCCTGCAAACGGCGTGTACCTAGAACATCTTTCGCTGACGGATTTCCGAAGCTACGCACAGGTCGACCTGAAACTCGGCCCCGGTGTGACGGTCTTGGTGGGTTCAAACGGAATCGGCAAGACCAACCTGATGGAAGCCATCGGGTACCTGGCCACGCTGAGCTCCCACCGGGTCAGCACGGACGCTCCGCTGCTTCGTTTCGGTACGGAGCGCGCTTTGATCCGGGCCAAGTTGGTCCGTGGAGAGCAGTCAACGGTCATAGAGCTTGAGATCAATGCCGGCCGCGCAAACCGGGGACGCATCAACCGCAGCAACCCTGTCCGGGCACGGGACATACTGGGAATCTGCCAAACGGTGTTGTTCGCGCCCGAGGACTTGGCTCTGGTCAAGGGTGATCCTTCGAACCGACGTCGCTTCCTGGACGAACTGCTGGTGAGTCTGGTTCCGCGGCACGCCGCAACCCGCAGCGACTACGACCGCGTATTGAAGCAACGCAATGCTTTGCTGAAATCCGCACGTACCGGCAAGTTCACCGCCGGGCACGAGGCAACCCTGGATGTCTGGGACCAGCACATGGCCCGCGCCGGCGCAGAACTCCTGCATGCCCGCCTGGAACTTGTGGAGCGGTTGCGTCCCCACCTGAACAGCGCTTACGCGCAACTTACTGACGCTTCCAAGGACGCCGGCGCTATCTACCGCTCAACCATTCAGGGCGTACTTGACGACGACGGCGGTCCAACCGATCACGGAACGGAACCTTCGCCGTCGGTTGACGACCTCCGGCTGCTGTCCGTTGACGAACTCACTGAGCGCTACGTTCAGGCCTTCGCAGCATCGCGGAAAAAGGAACTGGAACGCGGTATCTCCTTGGTAGGTCCGCACCGCGACGAACTGGAACTCGTTCTGGGGCAGGCCCCGGCCAAGGGGTACGCGTCACACGGTGAAACGTGGTCAATGTGCCTGTCCTTGCGCTTGGCTTCCTACTATGTGATGTTGGATGACGCCCGCACCGGTGGCACCGCCCCGATCCTGATCCTGGACGACGTTTTCGCCGAACTGGATGTCCATCGTCGGCGTAAACTGGCTGCTATAGTCGCCGGTGCCGAGCAAGTGCTGGTGACTGCCGCCGTCGATGCCGATATCCCCGAGGAGCTGGCCGGACGGCGCGTAACCGTTGTTCCGGGAGGCATCGATGGCGAAGGATAGCCGCGACGGACTACAACCCGGCCGCGAGCCGGATGAGATCGATGCTGCCCAGGCGGCTCTGAACCGCATGCGCGAGGCCGCAGCGGCCCGTGGGGAAGTTCGGCAGCGCGCGCCCAGGCCCGGATCTGCTCCAAAACGCCAAGGGCTTCGGGATACCAGGGGTTTCGCCCAATTCCACGGCAGCGGCCGGGATCCCTTGGGGCTTGGAAAAGTGGTTGGCCGCTTGGTCGCCGAGCGCGGTTGGACGTCCCCCGTGGCCGTCGGTTCGGTTATGGCGGAATGGGAAACTCTGGTGGGACCGGACATCTCCTCCCACTGCACTCCGGAGAGTTTCACTGACACCACGCTGCATGTCCGCTGCGACTCCACGGCTTGGGCCACTCAGCTTCGGCTGTTGAGCACGAGTCTTCTGGAGATGTTTCGCAATGAACTGGGCGAAGGAGTGGTCACCAGCATTCACGTGTTGGGGCCCTCGGCTCCAAGTTGGCGAAAAGGTGGACGCAGCGTTAACGGTCGTGGACCCAGGGACACTTACGGCTAAACGGCGTGCAGGGCGTTTCAACGCCCCCGAGTCGTATAGGCCCCCGTCGGGACCTCCAAAGGGCCATTCCAGATAGGGCCAGCGGTCTCCCATGGGCATATTCAGCTGTCGGCTGCCCCCGTATTTGCAAGGATTCGAGCGTTTCCACGATAGAATTGGCGTAGATCACTGAGCGCCGGTGAAACGTCGTCTGGACCTGAATCCACTCTTGTGGCATCGGGGACCCCTGTCGTCGTAGTAATCGGCGCAATCAGTCACGTGCCCGTTGGCCGCTGCGGTTCGCCGTGGGCAGCTCCGGGAACGGCCGACATCGAGTACAGAGGAGTCGAAAGCGCCTGTGGCTAACGACAATGCAGAGACCTTGGCAGTAGAGCCCGAAGAGGAGACTGTTCCCAAGCCTGACACGCCCGCGGAGGCGCCCAGGGAGTACGGTGCCAGCGACATCACCGTGCTGGAGGGCCTCGAAGCCGTGCGCAAACGCCCCGGCATGTACATCGGCTCAACCGGTCCCCGCGGCTTGCACCACCTGGTCTACGAAGTGGTGGACAACTCTGTTGACGAGGCTTTGGCCGGCTACTGCAGCCACATTGAAGTTACGCTCCGTGCTGATGGCGGCGTCCGCGTTGTGGACGACGGCCGCGGTATCCCCGTGGACATTCACCCAACCGAAGGCAAGCCCACGGTTGAAGTGGTCATGACCATCCTGCACGCCGGCGGTAAGTTCGGCGGCGGCGGTTACGCCGTATCCGGTGGCCTCCACGGCGTGGGTATCTCGGTAGTTAACGCCTTGTCCCGCCGGGTGGACACCGAAGTTCGTCGGCAGGGCCACGTTTGGCGGATGACCTTCGCCGACGGCGGCAAGCCGCAAGGTGAACTCGTCAAAGGCGAGGCCACCGACGTTACCGGGACGTCCCAAACGTTCTACCCTGACGGCACCATCTTTGAGTCCACGGAGTTCGACTTCGAGACGCTCCGTGCACGTTTCCAGCAGATGGCCTTCCTCAACAAGGGCCTCCGGATCACGCTGACGGATGAGCGGCCGGTAAACCGCGACGGCGACGACGACCTCGACCTGGACGCTGTGGCAACCGAGGGCGAAGTAGCCGCCGAGCACCGCACTGTGGTGTACCAGTACCCGGACGGCTTGCTGGACTACGTCAAGCACCTGAACTCGAGCAAGAAGGTTGAAATCGTCCACGAGGACGTCATCGCTTTCGAAACCGAGGACACTGAGCGGCATATCGCCGTCGAGGTTGCCATGCAGTGGACCACCGCTTACTCGGAAAGCGTCCACACGTACGCAAACACAATCAACACCCATGAGGGTGGAACGCACGAAGAAGGCTTCCGCGCCGCGATGACCTCTCTCATCAACCGCTACGCGCGGGAGAAGAGCATCATCAAGGAGAAGGAAGACAACCTCACCGGCGATGACATCCGCGAAGGTTTGACGGCCGTCATCTCTGTGAAGCTTTCCGAGCCGCAGTTCGAAGGCCAGACCAAGACCAAGCTGGGTAATTCCGAGGTCAAGGGCTTCGTCCAGCGCGTTGTTACGGACCAGCTGGGTGACTGGCTGGAACGGAATCCCGGCCCCGCCCGCGATGTTATCCGCAAGGCCATTTCCGCTGCCCAAGCACGCATGGCCGCGCGCAAGGCCCGCGATAATGCCCGCCGGAAGAGCCCGCTGGAGTCCTTCGGCATGCCTGGCAAGCTCTCCGACTGCTCCTCGAAGGATCCCTCGCGCTGCGAGGTCTACCTCGTGGAGGGTGACTCCGCAGGCGGCTCAGCCAAGCGTGGCCGTAACCCGGAGACCCAGGCCATCCTGCCCCTCCGCGGCAAGATCCTGAATGTTGAGCGTGCCCGCCTGGACAAGGCCCTGGGCAACGCCGAAGTCCAGTCCATGATCACCGCCTTCGGTACGGGTATCGGTGAGGACTTCGACATCGCCAAGCTCCGCTACCACAAGATCGTCCTGATGGCAGATGCTGACGTCGATGGTCAGCACATCACCACCCTGTTGATGACGCTCTTGTTCCGCTACATGCGTCCGCTCATCGAGAACGGTTATGTGTACCTAGCTCAGCCGCCGCTGTACAGGATCAAGTGGTCCAACGCGGCCCACGACTACGTCTACAGCGACCGCGAACGCGATGAAACCATCCGTAAGGGTGCCGCTATGAACAAGCGCCTGCCCAAGGACAACGGAATCCAGCGCTACAAGGGCCTCGGCGAGATGGATTACACCGAGTTGTGGGATACCACCATGGACCCGGATCGTCGCACGTTGTTGCAGGTCACCATGGATGACGCACTGGCCGCCGATCAAACCTTCTCCGTCCTGATGGGCGAGGACGTCGAATCGCGCCGAAACTTCATCCAGCAGAACGCCAAGGACGTCAGGTTCCTCGATATCTAGGGCCCACACGGGCATCTGAATATTCCAGAACTGACATATACCTGAAACGGAAATCTTAGATTATGAGTGACGAAACTCCCGAAGTCCCGGAACCGAACGACGTCGAGGATGTTGTTCTCGAAGGTGATGTGCTGACAGACCGCGTGGAGCAGGTGGACCTGCAGACGGAAATGCAGCGCTCCTACCTGGACTACGCCATGGCCGTGATCGTCGGCCGCGCCCTCCCGGACGTCCGCGACGGTCTCAAGCCGGTGCACCGCCGCGTTCTGTACGCAATGTTCGACGGCGGATACCGCCCCGACCGCTCGTTCAACAAGTGCGCCCGCGTTGTGGGCGACGTCATGGGCACCTACCACCCTCACGGCGACATGGCGATCTACGACGCTTTGGTCCGCTTGATCCAGGACTGGACCATGCGCTACCCGCTGGCACTGGGCCAGGGCAACTTCGGTTCGCCCGGTAACGACGGCGCGGCCGCACCCCGTTACACCGAAACCAAGATGGCCCAGCTTGCCATGGAAATGGTCCGCGACATCGACGAGGAAACCGTCGACTTCCAGGACAACTACGACGGCAAGAACCAGGAACCAACCATCCTTCCGGCGCGTTTCCCCAACCTGCTGGTCAACGGCTCCTCAGGTATCGCCGTCGGCATGGCCACCAACATTCCGCCGCACAACCTTCGCGAAGTCGCAGAAGGCGTGCAGTGGGCGCTTGATAACCCCACAGCCACGCGCGAAGAACTCCTCGAAGCACTGCTGCTGCGCATCAAGGGACCCGATTTCCCTACGGGTGCCACCATCCTTGGCCACAAGGGCATTGAAGATGCTTATCGCACCGGCCGTGGCTCCATCACCATGCGTGCCGTGGTTAATGTTGAGGAACTCCAGGGACGTACGTGCCTTGTGGTGACCGAGCTTCCCTACCAGGCCAACCCGGACAACCTGGCCATCAAGATTGCCGAACTGGTCAAGGACGGTAAGATCCAGGGCATCGCGGACCTTCGCGATGAAACGTCCGGCCGAACCGGCCAGCGCCTGGTGATCGTGCTCAAGCGCGATGCCGTGGCCAAGGTGGTCCTGAACAACCTTTACAAGCACACCCAGCTGCAGGACAACTTCTCGGCGAACATGCTGGCAATTGTGGACGGCGTACCGCGTACGTTGAGCCTTGATGCCTTCATCCGTCACTGGGTTGCGCACCAGATGGACGTCATTGCCCGGCGAACCCGCTACCGCTTGCGCAAGGCTGAGGAAGAAGCGCACATCCTGCGCGCACTCCTCAAGGCTTTGGACATGCTGGACGAGGTGATTGCGCTCATCCGCGCATCCAACACCACGGAAGCGGCTCGCGAAGGCCTTATGGAGCTTTTGGAGATCGACGAACTCCAGGCCCGTGCCATCCTGGACATGCAGCTGCGCCGACTTGCTGCCCTCGAACGCCAGAAGATCCAGGACCGTCATTCCGAGCTCGAAGCGATGATCCAGGAGTACAACGCGATCCTGGCTTCTGAGGAACGCCAGCGCCAGATCATCAGCGAGGAACTCGCGGAGATCGTTGCCAAGCACGGCGACGACCGCCGCACCCACATTCTGATGGGCTTCGACGGCGACATGTCCATGGAAGACCTGATCCCTGAAGAGGAAATGGTAGTCACCATCACCCGTGGCGGCTACGTGAAGCGGACTCGGAGTGACAACTACCGCTCGCAGCAGCGTGGCGGCAAGGGCATCAAGGGTGCGCAGCTGCGCGGTGACGACGTCGTGGAGCACTTCTTCGTGACCACCACCCACCACTGGTTGTTGTTCTTCACCAACCTTGGTCGCGTGTACCGGGCAAAGGCTTACGAACTGGCGGAAGCCGGCCGAGACGCCAAGGGCCAGCATGTTGCCAACCTGCTGGCGTTCCAGCCGGATGAGCACATCGCCCAGGTCCTTGACTTGAGGGACTACCAGCAGGCTCCGTACCTGGTGCTGGCTACCAAGAATGGCCTGGTCAAGAAGACTCGGTTGGAGGACTACGACACCAACCGCACAGCCGGCGTCATCGCCATTAACCTGCGCGATGAGGACGAACTCGTTTCGGCCCAGTTGGTCAGTGAAACCGATGACCTCCTCCTGGTTTCTCGCAAGGGCCAGTCAATCCGCTTCACGGCCACCGATGATGCTTTGCGTCCCATGGGCCGCGCCACCTCCGGTGTGACCGGTATGAAGTTCCGTGAAGACGACGAACTACTTGCCGCAGACGTGGTCCAGGACGGCTCGTTCGTCTTCATCGTGACGGAGGGCGGCTATGCCAAGCGAACCGCCGTGGACGAATACCGTCTGCAGGGTCGTGGCGGCCTGGGCATCAAGGTGGCCAAGCTCGCTGAAGACCGCGGTGACCTTGTTGGCGCCTTGATCGTGCAGGAAGAGGACGAAGTCCTGGTAGTCATGGAGGGTGGCAAGGTGGTCCGCTCGGCTGTGACCGGTGTCCCTGCCAAGGGACGCGACACCATGGGCGTCATCTTCGCCAAGCCGGACAAGAATGACCGCATTATCGAGGTTGCCCGCAACAGCGAACGCGGATTGGAAGTGGAAGAGTCAGAGGACGGACTCGACGATGACGTAACGTTGGCTGCAAACGACGGCGCCTCCGAGGCGACCGTGACGGCCGAAACGGAAAACGACGCAGACCCGGAATTCGAAACGGGCGCGGAGCTGAACGAAGACAATACCGGAGGTAACGAGTGAGTAATTCCGACTCATATCCCAAGCCGAGCACAGGTGTCCCCGGCGGACTCCGGCAGCCCGCGGGCAGCGCACAGGCAGGAACGCCTGCAAGGCCCCAGCAGCGTCCCGGAACCGGCGCACCCGGAACCGGTGCTTCCGGGAGCGGAGCAGCAGGCGCACGTCCCGCAAGCGGCACCAACTCCGCTCAACGGCCTGCTGGTGCTCCCGGACAACGCCCTGCCACGGGAGCTCAGCGTCCCGCTGGTGCCCCGGGCCAGCGCCCGGTGCAGCCCGGCCAACGTCCGGCGGGCACCGCTCCCCAGCGGCCGGCGCAGGGTGGGCCCGGACTGGTGAAGCCGGCCCCCAAGGCAAAAGTTCGCCGTGCGCGCCTCTTGGTCAGCAAGGTGGACCCGTGGTCAGTACTGAAGATGGCATTCCTGTTGTCCGTGGCGTTGGGTATCGTCACGGTGGTTGCCGCGATCGTTCTGTGGACTGTGCTGGATCTCACAGGCATCTTCGACCAGGTGGATAGCCTCCTCGGTACCTTGGCGGGTTCCGAAGGTGGCGGATTCGAACTGAAGAAGATTGCTTCGCTCGGCCAGGTGGCGTCCTTTGCCACCATCATTGCCGTAGTGAACGTGGTCCTCCTGACCGCACTGTCCATGCTGTCAGCCGTTCTGTATAACATTTCTGCAACGTTGGTTGGTGGCGTCGGCGTCACTCTGACCGACGACTAGTCAAAACCCCCGGAAATACGCCAAAAAGGGCGGAAATCCTCCGGGGAAATGCCTCGATTTGAGATCGGGCCGGGATGTGCTGTACAGTCATATCTCGGCCCGATGAGGCATCGGGGCGTATAGCTCAGGCGGTTAGAGCGCTTCGCTGATAACGAAGAGGTCCCAGGTTCAAGTCCTGGTACGCCCACGGAACCGAAAGAGGTTCAGGTAAAACTGAACCAGAATGAGGTGCTTGTGAAGAAGTTGCTGGTAGTAGTAGCAGCGGTAGTCGCAGGTGTCCTGGCCTATAAAAAGGCCCAGGAATCCGAAGCCCGGAAGGATGTCTGGAGCAAGTCAACCGACACGGTCGACTAGCCGAGGAGCCCGGTTTGAGCTGGTAAATACCAGTCCAGACATGGGGTATGATTGACGGGTTGCTTCTTATGGGGGCATGGCGCAATTGGTAGCGCACCTGCTTTGCAAGCAGGGGGTTCGGGGTTCGAGTCCCCGTGCCTCCACCATAAGAAAAGTCCCGGTCAGAAATGACCGGGACTTTTGCATTTAAGGTTGCTTTCCCAATAACTGGAGTAGGTGTTCTGATGCCTTACCTGCAGAGCATCTACGGCCGCTTGGTTGGGGAACCTCCCGCCACACTATGGTGGATCCGTGAACCTTCTCATTGCCGCGCTCGGTGTACTGGGTGTGGCCTCCTCCGGACCCCTCATTGCCGGCACGCTCGGTGCCACCTCAGTGACAGCATTGGCAATCGCGTTCTGGCGCAACGCGATCGGCGCCGTGGTGATGGCGGGCCCCGTCGTCATCCGGGAGCCGAAGGCATTCGGGAGGATCACGCGCCGTGAATTCGGCTGGTCCGCGGTAGCGGCCGTGGCACTTGCCTTCCACTTCGCGTGCTTCATCACCGCCTTGCAGCTGACGTCCGTGGCGGCCGCTACTGCCTTGGTGTGCCTGCAGTCGGGTTGGATTGCCGTCTTCCAGTTGATTCGGGGGACACGGCACCGGTGGCCGGTTCTTGTAGGCCTGGGCATTGCGTTCGGCGGCGTTGTGGCCATCACCGGGTTCGACATGGGTTCATCCCCCGAAGCGCTTCTGGGCGACCTCTTGGCCCTTGCTGGCGGTGCCTTGGCCGGGCTGTACACCCTGGCTGGGGGCAAAGCACGCCAGTCCATGGGGACGGGAACTTACACGACGCTCTGCTACGGCATGTGCGCGGCGATTGTGGCGGTGATGGCTTTGTTCAGCGGCCAGCCGCTGACAGGGTTCGACGCCGGCGGTTGGCTTGGCATTATTGCCATCACCGTTTGTGCGCAGTTGGTGGGACACACGGCGTTCAACCACTTGCTGGCCACCATGAGCCCGTTGCTGGTTTCCATGATCATCCTGCTGGAGATTCCAGGTGCTGCCATCCTGGCGGCCATTTTCCTCAATGAAACCCTGCCTGCCGGAACTTATGCGGGTTTGGCGCTGATCTTGGTGGGTCTGGCAGTCGTCGTCTCCGGTCAGCGGCGTGGGCGGCCGGTAGCAGACCGGCGCGAAGCCGAGCTGGGCGCGGACTAAGGTGCCGCCGTCGGGCGTTTACACACCGCCGCGGCGGGCGCCTTGCGCCGAGTTGGCCGTGTGGATGGCACGAAGCAACTTGGCCGGGAAGTACACCGAGAAGAACACCACCATGGGTGCCTTCAGCGCCATTTTCTTGACGTTGTGGGCCTTGTACGTTCGATCGAAACGCTGGACGTAATATCGGTAGTCCCGCGGCGAGTCCTCAAGCCGCCGGGCAGACATCCCGGACACCATCTGGGGCAGGTACTGCACTTTGAGGTCGTGCTCGAACAGGTGCAGCGAAAGATCAATGTCCTCGTGCATCTCGTCTTTGGGATCCAGGCACGTTTCATCACGGATGGTCTCCCATGCCGAGCGGCGAAGGGCCATGTTGGAGCCGAAGAGGAAATGGTACTGGTGCTTCGCTAGGCGGAGCATAAGCTGGCGCATCTTGTCGTCCGCTTTGAGTCCAAAGCGCCGCATGGGCATGTCGTAATAAACCACGGGACCCGTAGCTGCGGCGACGGACGGGTCCATGAATGCCTTTTGGACTTGCTCCACCCAGTCCGGTTCAAGGACGGAGTCAGCGTCGATGCGGCCCACCACGTCCCCTGTGGCGTTGTTCAGCCCGTGGTTGCGTGTGGGGATCAGGCCCTGGGTGGATTCCTGGCTCAAGAGGATGATGGGACTCTCGGGGTATTCCTGCTGCATCTGGCGCACGATCCTGGCCGTGCGATCCGTTGACAGGTTATCCACCACAATGATCTCTTCGGCGGGAACAGACTGGTAGATGGCCGCGATGAGGCACTGGCGAATGACGCTTTCCTCGTTATACGCCGGGATGACGATGGACACACCCGGAGGTTCCGGAGCGTCCTGGAGGGCACCCGCAAGGGGTCTATCGGCTGACATCCCCTCAAATCTAACACCCGGGGCGTTGCGTCCAATGGAGGCTAGGGTTACAAGCCGGCAAACACTGAAGGGACCACGGCTGACGCCATGATCCCTTCACATGCTTGACTTGCTGGCCCTTGATTGAGGCCGTATGTTCAGGGTTTAGCTTTGTGCACCCTTGGCGTCTGAGTCCTTGCCTTCGGTGTCCTTTTGCAGGCTGGCCGCAATGTTCTTGACGGCAGTCTTGGCGTCGGTTGCCACCTTCTCGGTGGAATCCTCCACGTTCTTGAAGGCGTCTTTGGTTGCCTGCTCGGCCTCAGCTGCGGCTTCTTCCGGCGTGATGTCCGAAGCCTTCGGCTCAGCAACTGCTGCTGTAGCCGACACAGAGGCTTCGGCCGGAGCCGGAGTTGAACTCGTTGCCGGAACCGGAGCGGGCGTCGGCGTCACCGGTGAAGGGGTCTTCCACGGATCTTCAACCGGCTTGGAGGCCTTCCAAGCAGCAACACCGGCAGCAGCGGCGGCGGCAATGACCGTGACGATCAACCAACCGCGCTTCTTGGGCTTAGGTTCCTTGACCAGCGTGGTGGAGACGGCCTTGCTGGCTTGGTCCGCAACTGCCTTGATCTGCTTGCCAGTGGTGTGGGCTTGCTCCTGGACACTGTGGACAACACCCGAATCAACCAGCTTCTGGGCTACGGCATCCACCTGTGCCGGCGCGTTCTCCAAGGCATGGTGAACGGCTACCGAAGCCTGGCCCAGCTGCTCGGAGAGCCTGGGCAGGTATTCGTCAACAACCTTGTCCCGCGCGTGGCCGAGTGCCGGAGTTGCCCTGTTGAGGGTCTCCTGGATCCTGGGTGTGGCGTCTTCAACTACGTCATGGATCTTCGGCGCGAGGTGCGCCAACCCGTCCTGAATCCGCGGCGTTACAACTGCAACGCCGTCGGCGAGGTTGTGCGCAGCGGACTTCAGCCCCTCTTGGATCTTGGGGGAAGCGCTGTCAATGCCGTGCTGGATACGCGGAACAGCCCAATTGACGGCTGCTTCCACGCGTGGCGCAGCCCAGTCGCGGGCGTTATCCACACCGGCCGTGACTGATTGTTCGAGTTCGCGGGCAATACGGTCTGATTTCTTCACAACTACCTCCCGATACACATGCTCGTTTGTTGCTAGCCTACGTCGCTTGTGGAACACCGGCTATTCATCTGTCCGAGTTCGTCCCGGATTTCACCGAGCGCGGAACCGGCTTTACAGCCGGACGGGCGTTGACCCTGCATGGAAGAATGGGCCCATGACCATCGCAACCGCAAAAGCAACGATCCACACGAGCCTCGGCGACATCAAGGTTGACCTCTTCGGCAACCACGCCCCCAAGACGGTCGCCAACTTCGTTGGCCTGGCCACGGGCGAAAAGTCCTGGAACCACCCCGAAACCGGCGAAGACAAGACCGGCACCCCGCTTTACAACGGCACCATCTTCCACCGGATCATCAAAGATTTCATGATCCAGGCAGGCGACCCCTTGGGCCGCGGCGTGGGTGGACCGGGCTACCAGTTCGATGACGAAATCCACCCGGAACTGACCTTCAACGCTCCGTACAAGCTTGCTATGGCCAACGCCGGCATCCAGATGGGCAAGGGCACCAACGGGTCACAGTTCTTCATCACCACCGTGAACACGGACTGGCTGTTCGGCAAGCACAGCATCTTCGGTGAAGTGACGGACGAAGAGTCCCGCAAGGTTGTTGACGCGATCGAGTCCGTCCGCACGGGCATGGGCGACCGCCCGGTTGAGGACGTCGTCATCAACAGCATCGACATCGAACAGCTCTAGTCGCACGCTGAACCAGAGCCCATGAGTTACGGAATTCCGTCGGCCGAGCCGTCCGCTGATATTCCGGTGTGCCCCAGGCACCCGGACAGGCCCTCCTATGTGCGGTGCCAGCGCTGCGGGCGCCCTGCGTGCCCCGAGTGCCAGCGGGCGGCCGCCGTCGGGTTCCAATGCGTTGACTGCGTCAACGAACAAAAACGTACGACGCCGACATATCGCTCACCGTATGGCGGAGCCTTGGCAGTAGGCCGGCCTTTGGTGACGTTCGTAATCATCGGTCTGTGCGCACTGGTTTATGTCCTTCAGTGGATTGTGCCCGGGGACGCAGTCTTCGAGGACTTTGCGTTCGCCAACATCTTTGCCGTCAGTGAGCCATGGCGCATGGTCACGGCGGCGTTCTTGCACTCGCAGGGCTTCCTGCTCCATATCGTCCTGAACATGTATACGCTGTGGATTTTCGGACAAGCCCTTGAGCCGTTGCTCGGGCGGATCCGATTCCTCGCTGTGTATCTGATCTCCGCAATTGGCGGATCCGTGGGCTTCCTTGCCCTGACTCCCACATTGCCCCCGGTGGGAGTGGTAGGTGCTTCCGGTGCCATCTTCGGTCTCTTCGGCGCCATGCTTGTTGTGCAGCGGCACAGGGGTGGAGAGACCAAGCAACTGTGGGTCTTGATCGCCATCAATGGCGCCATTGGCTTCTTCGTGCCCAGCATTGCATGGCAAGCCCACCTGGGCGGCCTGATTACCGGAGGCCTGGCTGCTGCCGCAATCGCCTATGCTCCGCGCGGCAAGAACCAGGCCCTGCTCCAAGCCGGCGGGTTGGTTCTGGTGGCGGGCCTGTTGGCCGTAGTCACATGGTTCCGCGTCACCGCTGGATAGCGGGCTCGTTCAAGACCGGCTGCCGCAGGATGGTCTTGAGTTTCTCGGCCGCAGTGCGGCGAGGATCGCCCAGGTAGATCTCGTGGTGCCTGCCGGTCATCGTCAGTGACTGTTCCGGAATGAACTTGGTGTGCATCTCTTCAAGGACCGGACCTTCATCGTCGTACGGCCCTACGTGAAGCGTTTGCACGCACAAACCTTCATTGAGGGGCTCCAAGCGCAGTGCTTCCAGAAGCGGGGCCTCCCCCTTCTTGGCGACGGTCTCCCGCGCCATATCCACGTGCTCCTGCGTGATCCATTCGGGGACCATGTTCATCAACGTCCAGTCCCAGCGTGATTTGTCCCTGGCGCTGGTGAAGGACTCCATATCGTCGGACCACCACAAAGCTTCAAGCGGCATCACCGTGTAGTCCTGGCCGAGCTCACCCTTGCTGAAGAACTTCAATTTATAGGCGACGGGATACAGCGTAGCCAGCGAGTCCTTGTAGGACTGCGCCGTGTTGGGGTCACCGTGACCGTCGATCATCAAGAACTGCAAAGTGGGAACGCTGACCACCGAGAACCGGCCGTGCTTGGCACTGTAGCTGGAGATCTGCTTCTTGAAGTCGCTCTTCATGACACCACCGTACTCTCAGGGCTTATCCACAGACTTTATCCACAGTGTGCGTAACTTACATGCGTGTAGTTAGCCTCCGAAACCGTCCGTACGCTCGTCAGGACGGTAGATATCCCCCGAAAGGCATGCGTTTCTCCACATCTGTGGATAACTTTGTCCCCGTCGAGAGAGAATATGTGGACAAACGGCCCATATTGTTGGCGGCTGTGGACAACCCTGTTAATACGGCTGTGGGCAGCCATATATCAACAGGCTTATCAACAGTGTTAATAACTTACACTCGTGTAGTTCAACCCGTCGGAAGGGCTGTAAAGCCCGGCAAAGCAGTGATCTGGATCTGGAAACCCACACGTTTTCCCCAGTTGTGGATAACTTGTGGGTATGGGGTTGTTGTTAAGTGGGTAAGTCCTCAGCCGCTCCCGGTAACGCGGACGAGCCTTTGGGCCGGAAGGTAGGGCCCGAGTCTTCCCTTGGCAAATCGGACAATCCCGAGAAGCTGAACTTTAAGTGAAGCTTGGGGCACTATCCACAGCGCGGTGCACAGTGGGTAAAAGTCTGTCGGGTCCGGCTCCAGGTCTGCGATCGCCGGGTTGGTGCTGTTTTTCCCCACAACTACGTGGATGTCCACAGAAGTTATCCACGCCTGTGGATAAAGTTACACACTTCTGTGGACAAGCGCTGTGGACCAACGGAAGCGATTCGGCGTCGGCGAAGACGGCAAACTTACGTCCAAACTCCCGAGGCACCCCGACGGTGACTATCCATCAGATGGGTGTCGATGATGCCCACGGCTTCCATGAGGGCATACATGGTGGTTGGGCCCACGAAAGCGAAACCCTTCTTTCTGAGGGCCTTGGACAACGCGATCGACTCCGGGGACGTCGTAGGGATGTCGGCCATGGTGCTGGGCGTCGGCGTGTTTTCGGGTTGGAACGACCAAACGAAGTCCACCAGGCCGCCTTCGTCGCGCAAGGCAATGGTGGCCTTGGCATTGGTGATGGCTGCCTTGATCTTTAGTCTGTTGCGCACAATTCCGGCGTCAAGCATGAGCCGCTCCACGTCGGCTTCGGTGAAGGCAGCGACACTCTCCGGATGGAAGTCCAGGAAGGCCTTCCTGAAAGCATCCCGTTTCCGAAGAATGGTGGCCCAAGACAGGCCGGCTTGGAACGCTTCGAGGCTGATGCGCTCGTACATGCCCTGCTCATCGCGGACAGGCATTCCCCACTCGTGATCGTAGTAGGCCTGCATGAGGGTGTCAGAGGCAGCCCACAGCGGACGTGCCAAGCCATCCTCGCCGAGGACGGTGCCGTTATCCGGGGTCATGCATGCTCCTCTGCAGCCGGGCCGCTCCCGTGGCCGACCAGTAATTCAGCTTCCGGGGATATTCTGCCCGGTGCCTCTGACATTCTTGGGGTGGGACTCCGGAATCACGACAACCCCGTCACCCGCATGGTGATGTTGATACGACCTTCTGAGAGGCCGCACCCATCCGGTGCCGTTCCCGGGAGGACTTTGGGGATGCCGTGATAAGAGAACCGTGCAGGTCCTCCAAAGACGAAGAGGTCTCCGGAACGAAGTTCAACGTCAGTGTAGGGCTTGGTCCGTGTCTTCGTATTTCCAAACCGAAAGACGCACGTCTCTCCTATGCTGAGCGAAACCACAGGTGCGCTGGAGCGCTCGTCCTTGTCTTGATGCATTCCCATGGCAGCGCCGTCATTGTAGAAGTTCACCAGGGCAGCGTCGGGTGTGTACTGGTTGGCAAGCCCACTCAGCGAGCTCGTTACCTCATCGAGTTCAACGCCTTCATCGCCTGGCGAGTAGGCCGCTTCCAGTGCTTTACGGCCCAATCGCACCATCCAGTCCGGGAAGTCGAGCACGGGACGACCATTGACGTCCGTGGCTTCCCTTGTGTACCGGTAAGGCTGCCAGTGCCAACCAAGGCAAACGGTTCGAACCGACATCTGGTGTCCGCCCGGAAGGGTGGCGGCACGCAGGGGAACCGGCCCCTGGGTCCATTCGCCAAAGCGCGCCACGATCCATCGTTGCTGCTCAAGGGTGAGCCAACCAGGAACGTGGACGGCACCGGGCGCAATCAGGCGGGGACCGGCGTCGTGCCCTTCCGGCTGGAGAAGTTCCAACGGAAACAGGGCGTCGTCACTCATGCCGCCGCCTCAAGGCGGAGCAATGCGCGTTTGGCCTCGCTTCCGCCAAGATAGCCGCCGAAACTGCCGTCGGACTTCACTACCCGGTGGCACGGCACAATGAGGGGCAAAGGGTTGGTGGCGCAGGCGGTTCCCACGGCGCGTACCGCGTTGGGGCTGCCGGCTGCCTGGGCCACCTGGGCATAGCTGGCTGTGTTGCCATACGGGATCCGAGGCAGATGACGCAGAACGTTAAGACGGAAACCGCGGGACAAACGGAAGTCCAGCGTGAGGTCAAACTCCTTCCGGGCGCCTGTGAAGTACTCGTCGAGTTCCCGCGCGGCGTCGTCCAACCGGGCCGGTGCCTCAAGGATCCGTGGACTTACGGTATTAGCCAGGAGCTGCAGGACGGACTGGTGGTCTTCCACCTCGAATGCCACGCGGATAATTCCCCGATCCGTGGCAGCCAAGAGGAGTTTCCCTAACGGGGAGTCCACAATCCTGTACGCGATGTCCAAAATGTGGGTGAGCTGAGCGTCGCTCTCCAACCGGGCATGGAGGCTGGCCATGGCCAGTTCGAGTCCTGCGTCCAACGGTTTCAGAAGCGAAACGACCTCGGCGTGATCGGGGCTGAGTTCAAGTGTCATCAGATATCACCTTTCGAGGATGTATGAGCCAGCGACGGGTGGATGGCCAGAGCGGAGCGGAGCGACTTCACGCCGTCAGCGCCGGCGCGACGGGCGGCCTCGGCGGTGCCCCCCAACAGGGCGGCAATATCGCCATAGGGAAGACCCGCAAGATAGTGGTAGGCAACGGCCTGGCGCTGCTTGGGCGGGAGGCTTGTGACTGCGTCGAGCAGTTCCTCGTGCCCGTCACCAGGAATGCCCAGGCTGGAGGGTTGTTCCGGTGGATTGTCTACCGGCATGGCGCGGCGGGTTCCGGCCCTCACATGGTCGATGCACTTGCGGTGGGCGATGGTGACCAGCCAGGCCTCAACATTCGCCTCTGCCGGGAGAGCCGGATACGCCTGCAGCGCGGCCAGGAACGTATCTGACCATGCATCATCGGCGTCGTGCACGCCGAGAATCGCACGACACACCCGAAGCACTGTGGCGCCCTGCTCGCGCACCACCGCTTCGAACGGCTTCTTATTAACCATTTGCCTGGGCTTCATCAAAAAAGCTTGCCCTCCCGCACTTCAGCCGGCTCTTCCAATTCCAAGAGGAAACGCTTGTTTCGAAGACCACCCGCGTACCCGGTGAGTTGACCGTTGCGCCCAACCACTCGATGGCAGGGAATAATGATGCTGATGGGGTTGCGTCCCACCGCGGAGCCAACGGCCTGGGCAAGATGGGGATCCCCGAATTCAGCAGCCAACTGCCCGTAGCTGACGGTTTCACCGAAAGGAATATGTTGAAGCCGCTCCCAGACCTTCTCCTGGAACGGGTTTCCCAAAGCTTGGAAGGGGACATCGAAAACTGTCCGGTGGCCATCCAAATACTCGGCTAGTTCGGTCCGGGTACGCGCGAAGACCGGGTCCTCGATTCCGGCTGGGTCTCCGAAATAGTCGGGCGGAGGCATATGCCAGTGTCCCTCGTAGAAAATGCCCGTCAAAACTTCCCCGCGGGCAGTCAGCGTCAGCTGCCCCAGTGGGGAATCCAAGGTGGTGTGCCGGCTGCTCATATCTTGTAGACGTTCACGGGCACGGAAATGTGAGGCGCGGAATTCCTAGGAGCGCCACCGAGTGGTCATGAGGAAGCCGACGATCGCAATCCCGAAGCCTGCCACGATGTTCCACGAGGCCCACTCGCGGATGGGGAGCTGGCCCTCTGTGATGTAGAAAGTAATGATCCAGATCAGGCCGAGGATCATCAGGCCGAACATGACAGCCTTGTACCAAACCGGGTTGGGCTTGTACTGCTGTGCTGCGGAAGTCTGCTGGGCCTGACGGGCAGGCCGCTTGCGGGGCTTGGACTCGGGCACGGATCCTCCTGGCTGTTCGGTTAATACCCGTCCCGCCAGCCTTGATATCCTGCAGGAAGGAAATTTCCAGCGGTTAACGGCCACACGGCGTTCCGGGTTGGTTCTAGCTGTCAAGTCTAGCCGCAACCGGGGGTCCGCCCACGCCGCCCGCGCCCTATGCAAGGAGACCTTGTGGCGCATCAGCAGCAGACGGCGGTTTCAGCCGTGCCGTCCGCCCGCCATGGGCAGGAACTCCGCCCCCGCAAGCGTCTTCGGGCTTCGGACGTCATCCGGAAAATCAGTCAGATCCTGGGAGAACTGCTCATCACGGCAGGCATCGTCCTGCTCCTCTTTGTGGGCTGGGAGCTGTGGTGGACCAACGTGGAAGCAGACGCCAAGCAGACTGAAGCGGTGAAGAGCTTCGCTCAGGACTTCTCCGGCCCCATAACTCCTGCAGCGCCTGCCGCCGCCCCCGTGGACTACGGACCGCCTGTGGTTACGCCGGCACCGGCCTACGCTGGAATGATCGGAATCATCTACATTCCTCGTTTCGGCCCGGACTACACACGCCCCATCATCGAAGGCACCGGTTCAGACGTCTTGGACACCCTTGGACTGGGACACTACGGAAGCACCGCCATGCCTGGCGCCCCCGGCAACTTCGCAGTGGCCGGCCACCGTCAAACCCACGGCGCCGTACTGGATAACATCCACACTCTGGTTCCCGGGGACAAGATCTACATCCAGACGGCTGACGGCTATTACACCTACGTGTTCCGCAACAATCAGATCGTCCTCCCGGACCGCACGGACGTCCTGATGCCCGTTCCCACCCAACCGGGAGTCCAGCCCACGGAAAGTATCCTCACCATGACGAGTTGCAACCCGCGGTTTGGGGCACAGGAACGCATCATCGCGTACTCGATGCTGGATAGTTGGCAACCCGCCTCAGCCGGACCGCCGTCGGAAATCGCCGCCCAAGTAGCCCGGGCACACGGAAAGGGGTAACAGATGTACGCGTGGATCTTCCGTAATTTGCCAGGCCCCCTATGGGTGCGGATCCTGACATCCTTGGTACTGGTGGGCGTAGCACTGGTACTGATGGTCGAGTTCCTCTTCCCGTGGTTCTCCCAATTCACCACTTTGACCGACTCAACGATTGGTTCAGTGCAGCAGCCATGAGCACAACAAAAATCCTTGTAGTGGATAACTACGACAGCTTCGTCTACACGCTGGTGGGATACCTCCAGGAACTCGGCGCCGAAACAACGGTGGTCCGCAACGACGACGTGACACTCGCCGAAGCCACCGAGCTCGCAGCAACCCGCGACGGCGTCCTGGTCTCCCCCGGCCCGGGTACCCCCGCCGAAGCAGGCGTCTGCATCGAGCTCATCAAGTGGTGCGGTGAGGCCGCCAAGCCTATGTTCGGTGTCTGCCTGGGACACCAGGCCCTGGCCGAAGCCTATGGCGGAGTGGTGACTCACGCGCCGGAACTCATGCACGGCAAGACGTCACCGGTCCGGCATGAAGGCAAGAGTGTTTTTGTAGGCCTCCCGTCGCCCGTCACGGCAACGCGCTACCACTCACTCGCAGCGGTCCGGGACTCCATCCCTGACGTTCTGGAAATCACCGCGGAGACCACCAACGGCGTTGTGATGGGGCTGCAGCATAAGACGGCACCCCTCTGCGGCGTGCAATTCCATCCCGAATCGGTGCTCACTGAAGGCGGATACCAGATGCTGGGTAACTGGTTGGAGTCCCTCGGCATGACCGGGGCGGCCGAACGCGCCTCAAAGCTGAGCCCACTGATCAAGCAATAAAACCTAAACCGTCTGTCGCGGGCTGTCGACCGGAAGCGTGCGTCTAAGCGAGCAACGAGCGAGCACGCGGAGGTCGGCGGACGCGACAGACGCAGAAGCCCCCTATTTCTTAGTTGGCGTAGGTGTGGGCTTCGGCGTCGGCTTCTCAGTCTCCGTAGGAGTCGGGGTAGGCGTCGGTGTGGGGACCGGTGCGGGGGCCTTGGCCACCGTGACAGTGACCACCTTGCCCTGGGCCACCTCAGTGTTGAAGGCATCGCTCTGAGCCGTGACTGTTCCCGCCGCAACCTGCGAATTTTCCTGTTCCACGATTGCGATGTTCAGCCCGTTGGCCTTCAGCGCGGCTTCCGCTTCAGCTGCCGGTAACGCGATCAACTGAGGCATGAGGACCTTGCCGGTGGAAACCTGCAGCTCCACTTTGCTTTCCACAGCAATCGCGCCGCCCGGTGCGGGAGCAGTGCCGAGCACTACGCCGGCCGGGACAGTGGGGCTGTGGGTCAAAGCGGTCACTACTTCGCCGGTGATGCCAAGCCTGCGCAAAGCTTCCCGTGCGTCGGGTTCAGTGCGCCCCACGATGTCCGCCGGGATGGTCACTGAGCTGGGACCGCTGGAGATCTTCAGGACGACCTCAGCATCTTGTTCCAACATGGCACCAGCAATCGGCGATGTCCCGATTGTCATGTCCTTGGCCACGGTGTCGCTGGGCTCACGAACAGATGTGGGTTTCAGTTTGGCCGAGTACAGGGCCTGGATGGCCTGGGATTCGGACATGTTGGTGACTACCGGAACGGCAATTTTCGCCGGTGGCGGCGGTTGCATGTTCATGAGGCTGTAGAGCCAGAAGCCGCCGCCGGCCAGCACCAGGACTGTGAAGATCACCAACGTGGCAACCCAGGCTCGACGGCGGGACTTCTGGCGCTCGGGCACCTCACGTTCCGGTGGGAGGCCCAACGGAAGCGGTTCTTCCTGAGGCTGATCGGTCGGTTCGTCCTTAAACTGATCGGCATCGAGGAAGCCTACGGCCGTTGTGCTCAAAAGCTCTGTTGCCGGGTCTTCAGGGTCCACGAGGTCGTTGGGGTCCGTGGGAGCCTCGCTGGCTGCCACCGCGGGTACGGGGATGCCGTTGCTGGCGGCACGCAGGGCCCGACGGAAGGCTGCCGCATCCTGGAATCGATCCGTGCGGCTCTTCTGCAGCGCCTTAACCAACACGGAATCCAGTGCTTCGGAGACCTCCGGGTTGTGGGCGCTGGCCAAGTCCGGGGTCTCACGGACGTGTTGGTAAGCAACCGATACGGGGCTGTCGCCAATGAACGGAGGCCTGCTGGTCAGCAGCTCGAACAGCAGGCAACCGGCCGAGTAGAGGTCACTGCGCGCATCCACCGTTTCGCCACGGGCCTGCTCCGGCGAAAGATATTGGGCAGTGCCCACCACGGCCTGTGTCTGGGTCATTGTGGCGGCAGAATCGGCCATGGCACGCGCGATGCCGAAGTCCATGACCTTCACATCCCCGGTGTCGGCACAGACCATCACATTGGCCGGCTTGATATCGCGGTGGACGATGCCTGCACGGTGGCTGTACTCGAGAGCGCCCAACACACCCAGGGTGAAGCCGACGGAGTCCTCGACGCCAAGCTCGTTGGCCTTGATCATGTCGCGCAGGGTACGTCCGGCCACGTATTCCATGACGATATACGGGACGCGCACGTCTTCGCCCGGCCCTCCAGGTACCGAGTATTCGCCGGTGTCGAAGATGGCCACGATGGACGGGTGGTTCAACGCCGCTACAGCTTGGGCCTCGCGCTTGAAACGGGCCTGAAACTGGGGATCCCGTGCAAGGTCCGCTCGCAGGACCTTGACGGCGATGGTCCGTCCCAGCAGGGTGTCCGTTCCCCGGTAGACATCCGCCATACCGCCACGACCGATCAGCTCGCCAAGTTCATAGCGAGAATTGAGGATGCGCTGGGAGGACACGGGTGTGCTCTCCTCTCGATGCGCAGGACCTGGGCGTGACGTTGACATGGCGGTTTACTTATCTGCTCGGGCTGCCGGTGCCGGTGGGCGTGGCAGTGGACGTCCCGGGATCGATCGGAACAAGTTCCTTGGACAGGTAGTAGGTGACCGTTGAGCCTGCTGCGACCTGGCTGCCGGCTGCCGGCGAGGACCGGACAAAGGTTCCGGGCTGCTGGCCGATTGCACCGTTGACGGGTTCGCCCGCCACCCACTGCAGTCCGGCACCTTCAATGGCTTGCTGAACTCGGGCTTCGTCCACCCCTGGAGCAATGGCGGGTACAGCCACCAATTCCGGGCCCTTGGAGTAGGTCACGGTGATGGTTTCTCCCGGGTTAACAGGACCGGTGGGGTTCAGGCCCGTCACGATACCAACGGGAGCTGTGTCGTCGAAGACTTCCTGACCGTCCACTCCAAGCCCCAAGGCACGAAGTTGTGCGCTGACCGTCTCAAAAGGCTGGCCCTGGTATTGCTCCGGGATGACGTTGATTTTCTGGGGAACCGACTGCGTGGGTTGGGGTGCCTCAGAGGTCTCCGTAGGCCTCGGCGTCGGGGTGGCCGACGCGGAGGTGGGGCTTGCGCTCCGGCTGGCACTGGTGGTGGTGGACTCACTCGGCGCGGGGCTCGGCGAGAAGAATCCCGACTGGGAGATCAGGAAACCAACCAAGGCAAACAGGACCAGAAGGATCAGGGCAACCAAGGGCCACGTCCACGGACTGCGCTTCTTGCGCTCCGGTTCAGCGTCATCGTAGTTCTCGTCGTCGGTGTAAACCACTTCTTCGTCGTCGCTAAGCTGCCGCTCAGCCTCCAGCGCGTTGGCACGCGTCAGGGGGTTGTCAGACGCAGCAGCGGCTCCGAGAGCAGCCCCTGCAGCACCGGCGCCCAGCACCGGAAGTGCGGAGGTCGCCGTCGTCGACTGCTCCTTGCCGTAAGGCGAGGTTACGACGCCGGTGGGTGCTGTTGCGGTGTCCACAGGCGCCGTGATGGGTCCGGTAGTGGATTCGAACAACAGCATGCCGGGTACGGCTGCGTGCGCCGTGGCGATGTCCCCATTGCGGATGGCTTCAGCGGCTTCGGCCAGCTTGATGGCGTTGGCGGGGCGGTTCTTGGGATCCTTGGCCAGCATGGACATCAGGAGAGCGCGCACGGGCGTGGGCAGCGTTTCCGGAAGGGGCGGCGGTGCGTCGTTTACCTGGGCGAGGGCAATGGCAATCTGCGATTCACCGGAGAACGGACGGTGCCCTGTGAGGCACTCGTAGCCGATGACGCCGAGCGAGTAGATGTCCGAGGAGCCCGTTGCCGTCTGGCCCGTCGCCTGCTCCGGAGCCAAATACTGGGCGGTGCCCATGACCTGGCCGGTTTGCGTGAGCGGCACCTGGTCTGCCAATCGAGCGATGCCGAAGTCGGTGACCTTGACGCGGTTGTCCGGCGTGATCAGCAGGTTGCCTGGCTTGATGTCACGGTGGACCAAGCCCTGCGCGTGCGCAACCGCCAGGGCCCGCGCTGTCTGCGAGATGATAGAGAGCGTCATGTCCGGTGACAGGACCTGCTCGCGCTCGAGGATGCCACTCAAGGGGTGTCCGGGCACGAGCTCCATCACCAGATAGGCCGAACCGGCTTCCTCGCCGTAATCGAAGACGTTGGCGATGCCGACGTGGTTGAGCAGGGCAGTGTGCCGTGCCTCGGCGCGGAAGCGCTGGAGGAAGCCGGGGTCACCGGTGTATTCCTCTTTGAGCACCTTGATGGCAACGATCCGGCCGAGGATTTGGTCCTTGGCCTTCCAGACCTCGCCCATGCCGCCAATCGCAATGCGACTGGTCAGCTGGAACCTGCCGCCGAGTGTGATTCCTGAAGTAGGCCTCACTTATTCAACACCGCCTCAAAAATCTTCTTTGCGTTCGGACTGGTTAGCTGGGCCCCGGTTTGCACGTCCACACTCTCCATGACAATGGTGACGGCTACTTGCGGGTCGTTTGCCGGGGCGAACCCGGTAAACCATGAGTTGTTCAAACCTGAATCGCCGAGCTCGGCGGTGCCGGTCTTGCCGGCCACCTTGACGCCGGGAACGGCTGCACCCTTGGCAATGCCATTGTCTACGGCACTGGTCATCCACTCAGTGATCTGACTGGCGATGGGCTGCGTGGTGCTGGTGCGGAGCGCCTCAGGCTTGGGTTCGTTGATGACGCGCAGATCAGGCGCACGGATGGCCTCAACCAGGTTCGGCTTCATCTGCACTCCGCCGTTGGCGATGGCCGCCGTCATCAGGTTGATCTGAAGCGGTGTGGCTTTGACGTCGCGCTGACCCACTGAGGACTGTGCCAACTGGGCCTGGTCCAGGTCCTCCGGGAAGATGCTGGTGGCCTGCTGCAGCTTGAGTTGATCGCCGAAGTCCTGGCCGAAGCCGAACTTCTGCGCCTGTTCCCGGATGGCATCCTGGCCGAGATCAAGCGCGATGCTCGCAAACGGGGTGTTGCAGGACTGCTCAAGGGCAAAGGCGAAGGACGCAGTTTCGCGGACGTTGCAGTTGCCGCCTGCGTAGTTGGGCAGGCTGGCACTGCTTCCGGGCAATGGCAGGCTGCTGGGGTTGGGCAGTTCACTGTCCTTGTTGTACTTCCCTGAGTTCAGTGCAGCAGCCGTATCAATGATCTTGAAGACCGAGCCAGGTGAGAGGAGATTGCCGGTAGGGCCGCTGACGTTCTGGTTCAGGTTGATGCCGGGAATCTGGTTCAGCTGGGCGTAATTGGCCTCCGCAGTGGTTCGGTCATGCGTGGCAATCAAGTTGGGATCGTACGTCGGCTTGGAAGCCATTGCGAGAATGGCGCCGGTCTTGGGGTTGGTCACCACAATGGAACCGCGCTGGCCTTCAGGAATCAGATCCATGGCCAACTGCTGGATGGCAGGATCCAAGGTCAACTCCACTGACGCTCCCTTGGGCTCCTTGCCGAGGAACATCTGGCTCATGCGATCCAGGAACAACTGATCGGAATT
This sequence comes from Arthrobacter sp. Rue61a, assembly GCF_000294695.2. Classification (NCBI taxonomy): domain Bacteria; kingdom Bacillati; phylum Actinomycetota; class Actinomycetes; order Micrococcales; family Micrococcaceae; genus Arthrobacter; species Arthrobacter sp. Rue61a. Next base: position 28,499 of record NC_018531.1, read on the forward strand.
GCCCGCCAGAGTTTCCCCCATGGACTGTTCCAAGCCGGTGGAACCAAAGAACTTGGAGAAGTATCCCGTGATGCCGGCATAAAGCTCCGGCTGGTTGTACTTTCGCTGGAAGGCGCAAGATTCAGTCCCGGGAACTGACTCCGCCACAGGCTTTCCACCCACAATGATCGAGCCGCGCTCGTTGCAGAAGGACGCCAAAACAGCTCGCTGGTTCCAGGGGTTGGCATTGAGGTCATCAGCACCAATCACCTGGACGTAGCTGATGGCGCCGAAGATCAACGCGAACATGGCGACGGCAGCCATCCAACTACTGCGAATAGCCTGGTTCATTGTTGCTTCACCGCCTCTGTTGATGCGCTGGGTGTCTGTCCTGTGGCCGGTTTACGTGAGCCCGGGGTGCTGCTGCTTGCCGGAGGTTTGTTGACCATGGGGGTGGTGTCCACTGGACCGCGGGCTGTATTGGAGATCATGAGCAGAAGGCCGACGATTATCCAGTTGGCCAGAAGCGAAGAACCGCCGGCCGCAAGGAACGGAGTGGTGAGGCCGGTCAGCGGGATGAGCCGGGTGACGCCGCCAATGACCACGAAGCACTGTAGGGCGATCGCAAAGGACAAACCGCATGCAAGGAGCTTTCCAAACGCATCACGTGTGCCCAAGGCTGCACGAAAGCCACGGGTAAAGAGCAGCAGGTAAAGCATCACCACGGCGAAGAGGCCAATCAGGCCAAGTTCCTCGCCGATGAGGGCCACAATCATGTCGCTGTTGGCGAACGGAACCAGATCCGGCCTGCCTTGGCCAAGACCAGTGCCTACCAGCCCGCCGTCGGCCATGCCGAACAGGCCCTCCACGATCTGCCCGCTGCCACCGGGGGACCTGCCAAAGACCTCCGGCGTGAACGCATTGATCCAGCTGTCGATGCGGAACGCGACGTGGGAGAAGATCTGGGAGGCAATGAAGCCGCCGCCAAGAATCAACAACAGGCCGATGACCACCCACGAGATCCGGCTGGTGGCCACGTAGATCATCACGATGAACAGGCCAAAGAAGAGGATGGAGGATCCGAGGTCACGCTGGAAGACGAGCACGCCAATGCTCACCAGCCAGGCGGTGATCATGGGACCGAGGTCCTTGAAGCGCGGGAACTGCATGGGGCCGATCTTCCGGCCGGCCAACAGAATGAGATCCCGGTTGGAGGAAAGATAACCCGCAAAGAATATGGCGAGGGTGATCTTGGCGATTTCACCGGGCTGGAACGTCATGGGACCCACACGGATCCAGACACGCGCACCCAGGATCTCACCGGCGGAGATGCCCGGAATCAACGGAAGAACCAGCAGGAACGCACTGGCCGCCAGGGAGATGTAGGTGAAGCGGCGAAGGATGCGGTGATCCTTAAGGAACCAGATCACGGCAATGGAGACCGCCATGGCTATGAGTGTCCAACGGAGCTGGTTGTTGCCGGTATCGTCCCCGGGACCGTCCATCCGGTGAATCAGCGCAAGGCCAAGACCGTTGAGCGCAACCACGATGGGAAGAATTACTGGATCCGCATACTTCGCGCGGAGCCTCAGGACAATGTGGAACGCGAAAGCCGCGACGGCGAGGAGGCTCGACTGGAACCAGAAGTCACTGTCCAGGCCGACTTCCGAGTTGATGCTCACCAGCGCACTGGCGCCGATGCCTACGGCAAGGGCCAGGACGATGAGCACCAGCTCAACGTTCCTGCGGGGCTTGGGGGCGATCTCAGTCTGCATCATTTGGCCGCCTCACAGGGAGTCGGGACGGGCGAAGGAGTAGGGCTGGCAACGGCAGCCGTGCTGGGTATGGGCACAGTGGCTGTCGGAGTCGGCGTCGGGGTGGTAGTAGCTGATCCCGAGGCCGTGGGCGAGGGGCTCGGGCAGTTGGCGGAGGCGCTGCCAGTGTTCCGCAGGTTCTCCACGATGCCCTGTGCGCCGTTGAGGTCACCCGCCGGGACCGTCTGGCGTACGCTCTGCTGGCCGTATTCCGGCAATGAATCCACCCTGATGTCGGTTACGGCTTCAAGCCGGGAAAGCTGAATGGGTCCAAGCCTCTGCGAGATCCCATTGAAAATCGCGACCCGCTGATCGTATTCGCCTACGTAGTACCGCGTCTGTGTCCAGGCATAGCCAAGCCATAGGCCAACCACGACGCCCAAGACCACAACGGCCGCGACGGCAGGCATGAGCCAACGCACGCGTCGACGAGCCGGCTCTTCGACCTCAACACGGTCTTGCTCGGCTTTATGCGTCAGGACAGTCGCTGCCCTGCGTGCCACAGTGCGGCCGGCGACGGTAGGAATGGAGCCCGTCTCAGCAGCGGTGGCGGCGGCGCCAACGAGTTCATGAGGGCGACTGGCCAACTCCTCGCGCAGCACTTCGGCCGACAAGTGCTCACCAAGATGGGGGTCGGTAGTGGCAGGAGGTTCTTTGGACTCGTCCGAAGACGCAGCGTCGTCCTTTGAGTCGCCAGGATCCCCCGCGCTGAACGATGATCCAGCATCGGCCTCCCGTGCGGCCTTGGCTTGGGAGTCGGCTTTGGTGTCTTCTGCCGCCTTGTCCGCAGACAGGTCATCCGCGGACTTGGTGGCCGTGACTGCCTCGGGCTCGTCAACCGCGGCAAGTGCCGCGGCAGGAACGATGTCGACGGCGGCCGTGTTGACGTCGTCGTCCGTCTCCTCCGCAATCTCCAACATCACCACGGTGACGTTGTCCGGGGCGCCGGCTTCCAGCGTGAGGGCCACAAGGATCTCAGCACATTCATGCAGGTCCTTGGTCTCGCGGACCATGCGTTCCACGACGTGGCCCGCTACGTAGTTGAGTCCGTCGGAGCACAGGAGCCAACGTTCGCCAGGCTCGACGTCCAAGACGTCCAGATCCAGTTCAGGGCTGGCATCTACGTCACCGAGGACTCGCATAAGGACGTTCTTGTGCGGATGCGTTTCGGCTTCCTCAGGGCGGAGCCTGCCCTCGTCAATAAGGCGCTGCACGAACGTGTGGTCAATGCTGACCTGCTCAAACTTGTTGTTGCGCAGCCGGTAGGCGCGGGAATCGCCAATGTGGGCGAAGTGAAGCTTGCGGCCCTCCAAGAGCAGGGCGGTAACGGTGGTACCCATGCCCGAAAGCTTGGGATTCTGGTGCACAAGCTCGGAAAGCAGCGAATTAGCGGTCTGGATCTCGTCGGCAAGGACGGTCTCAGCACCCTCCGGATAGTCGTCATGATCAAGGTGGATCATGTCCAGGACCGTTGAAGCGGAGGCGACATCGCCGCCGGCGTGACCGCCCATGCCGTCGGCCACGACTGCAAGATGGCGGCCCACATAAGCGGAGTCGTCATTCTTGGAGCGGATCCGTCCGACGTCGGAACGCGCGGCGTAGCGCATGATCAGCGGGCGCTCCGCAGGCTTTTCCTGGCCTTTGGGGGTCTCGGGAGAAGCCATGGACTATGGCCTCAATTCAATGACCGTCTTGCCGATTCTCACGGGGACGCCAAGCTCAACCGGTAAAGCACGGGTGAGCTGTTGATCGGCCAGGTAGGTGCCGTTGGTGGAGCCAAGGTCCTCGATAAACCAGCGGCTGCCCTGCGGGAACAGGCGTGCGTGCCGGCCGGAAGCGTAATCATCTTCCAAGACAAGCGTGGCTTCCTGTGCGCGGCCGAGCAGGATGGGGCTGGCCGCCAAGGGAACCGTGGTGCCCTTGAGCGGGCCCTCCGTGACTACCAGCGTGCGTGCATGCTGGATTGCCGGTGGCGGAGAAGCTGCGAGCTCAGGATGCTTGCGCACTTCGCGTGCTGTGGGAACGCCAGTGACGGCCTTGCGGCCAATCTGGAAGTCGCGGCGCATGGTGGTCACGATGCTGAAGATCAAGACCCACAACAGAAGGAGGAACCCGAAGCGAAGCGCTGTAATGGTCAGCTCGCTGATGTCGTTCACGCGTGGCCACCCGGGGTTTGGGGGAGGAGGCGGAAAATGATCTTGGTACGTCCCATCGTGATGGTTGAGCCGTCTGTGAGCTCCACGCTGCCGTTCACTTTATGTCCGTTAACGTAACTGCCGTTGGTTGAGCCAAGGTCAACTGCCCAAGTGCTGCCATTCTCGGTGCGGACCTCAAGGTGCTTCCGGGAAACGCCCGTGTCATCCACAAGGATGTCCGCTTCCGAGGAGCGGCCCAGGACAACGGACAGGGCGTTGAGGGAATACCGCTGGCCGCCGATGTCCAGCACAGGCTGCAGGCGGGTGGGTTTCCGCGCCGGGGCAGCCGGAACGTGGGCACGAGGGGCTTGTGGAGCAGCGTCATCCGACGACTTCTCGGTGCGCGAGTTAATTTCGAAGTGACCGGCACGCTCTTCGTCATTGCGCCTGAACGAAATGCGGACGGCACCTTGAAGGGTGTAGCCCTGGCTACGGACGTGCTGGATAACGACGTCGCACAGTTCCTCGGCCAGCGGGGTTCCCCATTCCTGGGCCCTGGCAAAATCCTCGTCGCTGAGCAGGACATCAAAAACGTTGGGAGCCAGCGTCCGCCCGGCTGCGATGGTGATGGACTTGTTGTCCAACTCGCGCCTTAGCTTGCTTGCAATCTCCACCGGCTCAACACGTGCCCGCGACCCCGTGGAGAAGACGTTGCGGACGGCCTTTTCAATGCCGCGCTCGACTTTGTCCAGCAAACCCATGGTCCTTCTCCTTTCCTTGCCGCGGCACCCGTTGTGCCTGGTCCGATAGTCCGTCCATTGCTCCGTCCGCGCACACAGCGAAGTACGCGCCTGACGGCCCTTCCACTTCCCGATACTACTGGGACTGACTGGGAATGGCCTTAATCCACAACGCCTTGCGACCCGGAAAAGTTCGATCCAGGCCCATGTTGGCGCGGGAGGCGGGGGCTGAAATTCTCGTCAGGTTCAGCTGTTGTTAGGGGACTCCCAGCCCGCTCCGGAGCCCTGCCAACCCGTCGATTGGTGTTTTGCTCCGGATGTCCGTTATGCTTGATCTCGCTGCTTTTGAAGGAAACGAAGCTGGGAGACCAGCCGAAGTCCGGAAAAAGAAGTTGCGCGCGAGTGGCGGAACGGCAGACGCGCTGGCTTCAGGTGCCAGTATCCGAAAGGGTGTGGGGGTTCAAATCCCCCCTCGCGCACGCAATTGAAAGAGCCCCGGTCTTAGGACTGGGGCTCTTTTGCGTTTCACGGCTCGGCCTGTCTCGCGGATCCCGCCCCGCGGCTCTCCGAAACCCGCCCTTGTCCGGTCTCCTCGGCGTTGTACGGCGGGGGATTCCTGTAAGCCGGGGAGCTATCGCAAGGTGCCCGGACCCTCCGCTCCGGTCCCCAACCGCGACCGTCAGCTGCGCGCGGTACCCGTGAACCGGCGTCGTGAGTTGCTCAGGTGCAGGCGCATCGCCGCTGCGGCAGCCACAGCATCGCCCTCCGCGATTGCTGCGTATATAGAGGAGTGCTCGTGGACCACTTGCTCGAAGCGTCCGCGGGAATCCTGCTCATCGTCCGATACGAGGCGCGGGCGGGGCATGGTGATCATGGTTTGGCCCAGGGCCGAGATGCAATCCGTATAAAAGGGATTACCGGTGGCAGCCGCAACGGCCCGATGGAACTCGAAGTCGGCCTTCATTGAATGGGCGGGGTGGCCTGAGCTCGCGATGAACTGTTCCAAGGCGCCGTGCGCGGCCTTGAGTTGCCGTTCGCTGTGGTTTCGCGCGGCAAGTGCGGCAGCTTCGGTTTCGACGCCGATCCGGAAGTCGAGCATCTGAAGCCGCTCTTCGATGCTGGCAACCGCCCGCGTTCCGGGGGCGGGCGTGGGGCCGCCCGAGGGTGGGGTCAGCGCAAAGCTGCCCCGTCCTCGTTCGGTTTCCACAAGTCCCTCGGCCTGCAAGCGTGTCAGCGCGGAGCGGACGACGGTCCGGCTCACCCCGAACTCGCTGATGAGGGTGTTTTCGCTGGGGAGCTTCTCACCTGGCTGGATGACGCCGTCGACGATGCGGTTGCGAAGGTCGGCGGCGAGATCCGCGGTCAGGTTTCGGCTCATGGGTTCCAGATTACGCGCCGAACTCCACGGAATCGGTGGTCCACGCACGTGCCTGATCGCTCAGGGTGACGCCCAGTCCGGGGCGGTCCGGAACAATCATGCGGCCGTTCTTGGTTTCCAGGCGTTCCTCGAACAGGGGATCGAGCCAGTCGAAGTGCTCCACCCAAGGCTCCCGCGGGTACGCGGCGGCCAGGTGCAGATGGATTTCCATGGCGAAGTGCGGCGCGAGGCCCAGACCTCTTTCATCCGCCAATGCGGCCAAGCGCAGGAACTGGGTGATGCCGCCGACGCGCGGAGCATCTGGCTGGATGATGTCGCAGCCGTTGGCGTTGATGAGGCCCTTGTGCTCGGAGACAGACGCCAGCATCTCGCCCGTGGCAATGGGTGTGTCCAGGACCTGGGCCAGGTGCGCGTGGCCTTCGAAGTCATAAGCGTCCAGCGGCTCTTCGATCCAGATGAGGTTGAATTCCTCGAGTTGGCGGCCCATGCGGAGCGCGGTGGCCCGGTCCCATTGCTGGTTGGCGTCCACCATGAGCGGGACGTCCCAGCCAATGTGTTCGCGGATGCCAGCTACGCGGCGGAGGTCTTCCTTGGAATCAGGCAGGCCAACTTTGATCTTGATGCCGCCGATGCCTTCCTCGATGGACTGGCTGGCGCGGGCCTTGACCTCGTCCAGGGTGGCGTTGAGGAAGCCGCCGGAGGTGTTGTAGGTCTGCACTGAGTCGCGGTAGGAACCCAGGAGCTTGGCAAGGGGGAGTCCGGCACGCTTGGCTTTGAGATCGTAAAGCGCGATGTCGATGGCGGCCAACGCTTGTGTTGCAACACCTGAGCGTCCAACGGAGGCGCCGGCCCAGAGGAGCTTGGTGTAGATCTTGCCGATGTCGTTGGGGTCTTCGCCGATGATGCCCTCGGCGACTTCCTTGGCGTGGGCGTATTGTGCGGGGCCGCCAGCGCGCTTGGAGTAGCTGAAGCCAATGCCGCTGTGACCTTGTTCCGTGGTGATCTCGGCAAACAGGAACACCACCTCGGTCATGGGCTTTTGGCGGCCTGTAAAGACTTTGGCGTCGCTGATCGGTACGGTGAGGGGCAAACGTGCCGTGGACAGCTTGACGTGGCGAATGAGATCTACGGTGCTCATGGTTCTCCTAGTGGGTACGGCGTCCTTGCCTGTCACTTAGGATACAAGTTATGTACTTGTACTACAAGAGTTCGGGGTTAGTTGTGGCGGCGGCTGAGACTTCGCATAGCCATTTGTTCCCGGGGCTGTTGTTAAGGTTCGCGGCTCGGGGATGGAGCTGGTGGTTACCTTCTCTGACGGCGCTACGGCTGCCGCTGAAATAGTCGACGACGGCGGCAAGCCCGCCTTGGTGGTAGAGGCGTACACCACGGGTGCCGGGAAGGAGATCACGCGGGATGTGGTTTGTGTGTGCTGTTTTTGCTGAGGGGCGGGGCTGAGGGTTGGGTGGTGAGTGGCTTTGGAGTATTGCCCCTGCGGCCGATCCTTGGTGACTCCGCGGCCGAAGAGGCCTCACCGTGATCCTCGATACCGTGAACGGGGCAGATCTGCACTACGCGGCATCTTTGTTGGTATCAGTCGACGTCGCCGTGTATGTCTCGTGCAGAGGTGGAGTGGTCCGCTGGAGCGCGTCTTACTCCGGCACCCCTAACACCACCTGCAACCGAAATATTCACTAGCTAACGAATTCTGCGCTGTCGGGCAGTCCTTTCCTATATCGTCACAGGATGCAAGGCACCCCACGTGTGGGCAGAAAACCTCGGCCGTGTCGTGCGACGTTGCACAGCCCTTGGCGGGAGGCCTTAGGAGGATCAACGAACTATGGCCACCACCCGCCCAATAAGGGGGTGGTGGCCACGGCCTGCAATCAGCGGCCGTAGGTTTGGGTTTGCCACACTGCCCGGGCGCTGCTGCCACTGTTGTGGTACATCACAAAGTTTCCGTCCGACTGCATTCGCAGGGCCCTGGTGCTGCCGCTGCTCAGCCCTGGGGTGCCTGACTGCCATAACACGTTCATCGATTGCCCGTACACGACAATGTTGCCGTCGTGCTGAAGCGCCAGCATCTTCGCGTTCTTCCCGTTGGTTCGGGTGTGCCAGAGAGCCGTCCCATTCTTGTACACGACAAAGTTCGAGTCGCTCTGGAAGACTGCCTTGTATGGGCCGTTAACAAGGCAGAAATTACCAGGCGAGTACATTAGGCTCCAGTCTGGAACTATGCCGATGCTCTGTCCCGTGCGGTAGCACGGGAGGAAACCCCAAGATGACCCCGTTGCGGCGCTGGCGGGTTGGACACCCAACCCGCCGAGGAGGCTCAGCGCCAAGACACCAGACCCTAGGGCTGTGACCATCCTCTTTCTGCGGGTTACTTGCTTTCGCATATTCGCTCCAATCGTTCGCCCCTTCCGGGGCGTTTCTTGATGGGTGATAGCCCGCCCGATAACGGGCCAACAGTCTGGCCAACAGTGGCCATCCATCTGTTAAGTGACCCGGTGGCCAGCTTCATGACGGACTGGCGCCCTCACTCCAAAGATCGATCCGAACGCTACAGACGGGTGCCGCTGCTCACATCAACTCCTATGGCAGATTCCGCCGAGCGGCTCGAGCGTGTCGCGGCGGGCAGCCTCGAGGCCCCCAAAACAGGAGAGGTCCAGGTCATAGTCGAGCGATTCGTCTCAGCCGTCAGAGCAAGCCATTTCTTGCCCGTTGTAGTTCTCCCCGGTCAATGCTCACTGGCTCTTGCAACCGGCGCGGTGGAGCTTGAATCTGGAGTTTGACCCTCCGGGTCGGCCTACGCCGCGACCGCAATCCACAGCGTGCCGTGCGGAGTGTCCCGGTTCTAAGGAAGTGGAACACCCTGTGTCCCCGAGTTCCGGGAATATTTTGAGTGACTGCAACACACTTGGATATGTGGCGGACAGGTATTGGGTATGAGCTACCTATCGAGAGCCCCCGATCGGGAAGAGGCCTTTCGGGCGCTTTACAAGTCCGCCTACGCCGATCTACTGAAGTTTGTTCAGCGTCGAACCGAGGTGGCGAATGCCGAGGACGTAGTAGCTGAGGCATTTCTCATAGTCTGGCGGCGGTTTTCGGAAACGCCGAAGCATGAGGATGAGGCGCGGGCATGGATCTTTGGCATCACACGAAATCTCATGCTCAACGCCCACCGCGGAGAACAGCGAAGACAGGCGCTGGGTGTGCGCCTCGCCGAGACGTCGACTCAAACCCACACCGCTTCCCACGCTGACGCGGTCAGTAGCCGCGTTGATTTAGGCAGAGCCTGGGAGTTGCTCTCCGAAGTCCACCAAGAGGCCCTCGGGCTTGCGATCTTCGAGAACATGACCGCACCCCAGGCGGCGCATGTACTGGGTATTTCTCCTGTCGCGTTTCGGCTCCGCCTAACCCGTGCAAGGCGAGCCCTGCGACTACTCCTTGACCACGTTCCCCGCCATGAGTCGCCGGCGCCAGCGACCTTTCCCGAAAGGGCCTCGACACCATGAAAGACACCCAGAATATCGACACACTGCTGCGGTCCATGGACGCCGCTGAGCAGAACAAACCCACTGACCGGCGACGTTCGCAGAAGGACCTGGAATTGATTCTCCGGTCCCACCCAGCTCCGGCAGCCAAGGGCATCAGACCTGCGGAACACCAAACGTCGACGTCGTTCCCAAGCCGCCGTCGTCGTCGAACACTCGCATTGGGTGCCTTTGCTTTTGCCACAACAGTTGGGTTCCTGATCGGGCCCACCCTCTCAGGAGGCGACCCGGCCTTTGCAACGTGGACCGCCGTGCCGGGTGCGCTGGTAGGTGCCGAGCGCAACAGCGCGGTCTCGGACTGTGCCAAGTCCAGCAAAGGTGTTGGTGACGGCATGTTCGCCAGTGATGTGGCGGCAGCGGAAGTAGCCATCGCTGAGAAGCGTGGTGCGTGGACCACCGTGGTTCTCAGCGGAGCTGACGGCTTCGAAGCAACCTGCACCACGGATTCCACAGCCCCTTGGTTCAAAAGAGGGTCCTTCGGCTCGGTTGGCAAGCCGGGCAATGGGCACGAACTCGCAGCCCGGGAAATCAGAACCACCCAGCTTGGTACCGGCGTCATCGCAGACAACCCGCTGTCAATCGCAGCGGGTCAAGTTGGTCCGGAAGTCATTGCGATGACTTACACCAGCATTGCCGGTGAACGGATTACGGCTACCGTATCGAAAGGCCAATTCGCCTTCTGGCTGCCGGGTGGGGAACTGGAAAACTCGTCGGAACAAGACGTGCCTGTTGAGGTGACGTACACCGACAACACTAGAGAAATCCGATATCTCAGTCTCTGATGGGCACCCTTGGAATCAAGGCCACTTACTCCCGCAACGCCCCAAACCCAGTAATCAGCGCCTCAAGCCCCAAGCTAAACGCAACATCCGTTGGCCGCGTGTGCTTCTCCGCAGCCAAGCGATCCACGGCAGCGGTGAAGTTGGGGACCTGCTCGGCGAGGCTGCCGGCGTCGAAGATGTCCTCCGGAGCGGTGACGTCGTACGCGGCGCCAAACACAAAGGCTTCCAAAGCGACGATCGCCGAGATGATTTTCTCCTCCGGGAACCCGGCGTCGCGGAAACCAGCGGTTACGGCCTCGTACATCGCCAAAGTCTTGGGCGCATTTGCCACGGGAAGCACTGCAATCACGGGGATCAGTGGCGTATGTTCCGAGAACACATCCCGGTAGGACCACGCCCAGCGACGCACGGCAACATCCCATGCCTCCACGCCGAACGCGGAGACATCCACCATCGCCGCCAAGTGGTCTTCCACCAGCAACAACACGTCATCCTTGGAGGCCACGTGGTTGTACAGGGCAGATGGCGCTACGCCGAGGGAGCGGGCAAGGGCGGCCATGGTGAGTCCGTCGTAACCCTTGCTGCTGATCAACTCGAGGGCCGCCGTCGTGATGCCGTCCTGGCCCAAAATTGCCGCGGTTGGTCGGCCGGCGCGGCGGCGTACAGAACCGGCCGGGAGGGCGGAAGGAGCGGGCGTTGGTGCGGGCATCGGAGGCCTTTCTGCTGCCTGTGTCCCCAGCATTATTCCATCGGGCCTTCACAGTAGGCGCCTCCAACGCTACTATGGAGATAAATGAATGGCATTCATTTATTGGTCAGCCACCACGGACGGCCACGGAGAGGACATCATGCAGAATCTTGATCGCGACGTTGTGATCGTCGGCGCCGGACCGTCAGGGCTGACGGCGGCACGGGAATTGAAGAAGGCCGGACTCAGCGTCGCAGTGCTCGAAGCACGCGACCGCGTGGGCGGCCGCACATGGACGGACACCATCGACGGTGCCATGCTGGAGATCGGCGGCCAGTGGGTTTCCCCGGACCAGACGGTCCTCATGGAGCTGCTGGACGAGCTCGGCCTGAAAATGTACTCGCGCTACCGTGACGGTGAATCCGTCTACATCGGCGCAGACGGCAAGCGCACCCAGTACACCGGTGACACCTTCCCGGTGAACGAGACCACCAAGGCCGAGATGGACAAGCTCGTGGCCATCCTGGATGAGCTTGCGGCAGAGATCGGCCCCACCGAGCCTTGGGCACACCCCAAGGCACGCGAGCTGGACACCATCTCCTTCCACCACTGGCTCCGCCAGAACTCCAACGACGAGGAAGCCTGCAACAACATCGGCCTCTTCATCGCCGGTGGCATGCTGACCAAGCCTGCACACGCCTTCTCCGCACTTCAGGCCGTCCTCATGGCCGCCTCCGCCGGCTCCTTCAGTCACCTGACGGACGAAGACTTCATCCTGGACAAGCGCGTCATCGGCGGCATGCAGCAGGTTTCGCTGCTGCAGGCAGCAGAGCTGGGCGACGACGTGGTCCTCAACAGCCCGGTTCGCACCATCAAGTGGGATGAGAACGGCGTGAGCGTCGTCTCTGAGCGGGCCACCGTCAATGCGCGGTTCGTGATCATGGCCGTTCCGCCGAACCTGTACTCCCGCGTCTCCTTCGACCCGCCGCTGCCGCGCCGCCAGCACCAGATGCACCAGCACCAGTCGCTGGGCCTGGTCATCAAGGTTCATGCTGTTTATGACACGCCGTTCTGGCGTGAAGAAGGACTGTCCGGCACCGGCTTCAGCGCCGGCGCACTGGTCCAGGAGGTCTACGACAACACCAACCACGGAGATTCCCGCGGCACTCTGGTTGGCTTCGTGTCCGACGAAAAGGCCGATGCCGTGTTCGAGCTCAGCGCCGAAGACCGCAAGAAGGCCATCCTGGAGTCGATCGCCGGCTTCCTGGGTGACAAGGCCCTCACCCCCGAGGTCTACTACGAGTCCGACTGGGGCTCCGAGGAATGGACCCGCGGCGCTTACGCTTCCAGCTACGACCTCGGTGGCCTGCACCGCTACGGCAAGGACCAGCACGCGAACGTCGGACCCATCTATTGGTCCTCGTCCGACCTCGCAGCCGAGGGCTACCAGCACGTGGATGGCGCGGTCCGCATGGGCCAGGCAACTGCCGCCCGAATCGTTGAGGCCAACAAGTTGGCTTCTGTACCTGTCGCCTGACGCGATCAGCACCACACCGGCAGGCTGGGGGAGCACCATTCCCCGGCCTGCCGGCTCCACTGTTTAAACAGCACCACAGGAAGGACCACCATGCGCTACGTAGTGGGGTACACCGCCAACGCGAGGGGGCACGACGCCGTTCACCTTGCCGTCGCGCTGGCCCGGAACCACGATGTCAGCCTGGACCTGGTCCTGGTGATCCCGGAAGATTCCCCGTTTAACGCGGTCTACCCGCCTGAGGCCGGCTACAACGACATCCTCAACGAACAGGCACAGCGCTGGCTGGACGAAGGCCTTGCGCTGGTTCCGGCCGACGTCACCGCCCGCGCCCACATACGCCGCGGTGACTCCGAAGCCCGGACGCTTATTGACGCTGCCGTGGAGATGGACGCGGCGGCCCTGGTTATCGGCGCAACCAACGATGGCCTGTTCAGGCGGTTCACCATTGGCTCCGTGGCGAGTTCGCTGCTCCACTCGTCTCCCGTTCCGGTCGCTTTGGCGCCCCACGGTTACCGGCGCACCGAGCCGATCACGCGCTTGAGCTGCGGTTTCGGGACGCGTCCGGGCGCTGATGAACTGCTCGACGTCGCTGTCGAGTCCGCGCGGGACCGTGGCCTTCCGTTGCGGCTCGTCTCCTTGTTGGCGCTCGACGGCGGTAACTCGCCTGGGTTGGCCGACGCCGCCTGGATGCATGCCGCCGACCGTCTTGCCGCCGTCGGAAGTTCTGTGGACGCGGACGGTTCTGCGGACGCGACCGCCGCCGGTTCCCTTCAAGGTGAGCCGGAGATCGTCGTGGCGCAAGGCCGGACGATCGAAGAGGCCGTTGACCGACTCGACTGGGAAGACGGCGAAATCCTGCTGATCGGTTCCAGCCGCCTGGCACAGCAGCGGGCCACTTTCCTTGGCACCACCGCAAACCGGATCCTGCGTGCCCTCCCCGTTCCCATGATCGTGGTCCCCCGCGACTACACGCGACAAAGCTCCTAGCAATCGCCTGAGAGGCAAAACCCATGTCAACTGCACCAAAGACGGTCCAGTCGAAAGAGACGTCCCTGAGTGAAAAGGGACTGAAAGCCGGATCGGTGGGCCTGATCGGCGCCGTCGTGATCGGTGTTTCCTGCATCGCGCCCGCCTATACGCTCACCGCGGCCCTGGGCCCCACCGTGTCCGAGGTTGGTGTGCATCTGCCCGCCATCTTCCTGGTGGGATTCATCCCCATGCTGCTGGTGGCGCTCGGTTACCGCGAACTCAACAACGCAATGCCCGACGCCGGTACCTCCTTCACGTGGGCGACGCGCGCCTTTGGTCCGTGGATCGGTTGGATGGGTGGCTGGGGGCTGATCGCGGCCACGATCATCGTGTTGTCCAACCTTGCCGCCGTCGCCGTGGACTTTTTCTACCTGATGCTCGCGCAAATTTTCAGTAACCCGGAACTGGGCGAGCTCAGCAAGATCCTGCCGCTGAACATTGCAACGACCCTGGTGTTCATCGCCCTGGCCTGTTGGATTTCCTACCGGGGCATGGAGACCACCAAGGGCGTTCAGTATGTACTTGTGGCCTTCCAGTTGCTGGTCCTGGGCTGGTTCGCGGTTTCCGCGTTCGCGCACGTGGCAAACGGAACGGCCTTCGATGCCACCGCCATTTCGCCCGACTGGTTCAACCCCTTCGCCGTGGACTCGTTCTCACAATTCGCCGCGGGCGTGTCGCTCTCGATCTTCATTTATTGGGGCTGGGACGTCACGCTAACCATGAACGAAGAGACCAAGAACCCGGAGAAGACCCCAGGCCGTGCCGCGACCATCACCGTGCTGGTCATCGTGATCATCTACATGACGGTTGCCTTGGCGACGCTGTCCTTCGCGGGCGTTGGCGAGACCGGTCTGGGTGCCGGCAACCCCGAGAACCAGTCCAGTATCTTCGCCGTGCTTGCAGGTCCTGTGATGGGCCCGTTCGCGATCCTGATGTCGCTGGCCATCCTGAGCAGCTCGGCCGCATCCCTGCAGTCGACGTTCGTTTCACCCGCCCGCACCATGCTGGCCATGGGCCATTACCGCGCTATCTCTCCTCGCTTTGGCCGCATTAGTCCTACTTTCAAATCGCCAAGCTTCGCCACCATTGCGGCTGCGATCGCTGCCGCCGGCTTCTACGTGATCACCCGGACGGTGTCCGAGAACGCGCTGTGGGACACCATCACGGCCTTGGGCATGATGATCTGCTTCTATTACGGCATCACCGCGCTGGCCTGCGTCTGGTTCTTCCGGGCCGAGGCTTTCCGAGGTGGCCGGGCGTTCTTCTTCAAGTTCCTCGCCCCGCTGGTGGGTGGCGTGATCCTGCTGGTCATGTTCGTGAAGACGGCCATGGACTCGATGGATCCTGAGTACGGCTCGGGTTCGTCCGTGGGAGGCGTGGGCCTGGTGTTCGTGCTGGGCATGGGCGTGATCCTGCTGGGCGTGGTGGTCATGCTGGTGATGTACCGGCTGCGGCCCGAGTTCTTCAAGGGCAAGGTTTTGTAGCTCTTCTACCTCGGCGCGGGTAGGGCGGGGACTCCTGCTGCCCGCTCCGCTGCGGCGAGGGCTTCAGCAAGGCGCTCGACGGCGGCACGGTAGTCGGTGCCGGCTGTCATCTTGCAGTATTCGGCCTCGCGCATGGCCCGCGTGAGCGCCGCCGTTTCCGCAGACCTCACATCCGTCATGGCTGGGAAATCGATGGTCTTCGCCGGATCGAGTTCGTAGCGACGCCACCGCTCCAGGATGCTCTCGTGGCGGGCAGCATCGTCCGGGAAGCCAGCACGACGCCGGGGCTCGGCTGCGTGGATCCGCTCCACTTTGCGGATGCTTACCACGGTTCCTGCCGCGGTGGCGATTCCGACGAAAACCATGATGAGTCCGGCCGGAGACCACTGCACGGTGGGGACGAGGATGGCGGGTGCTATGACTACGAGCCCCCCGAAAACGTCCCAGAAGACGCCGTCCGGCTCAGGGCCGCGGCCATGGGTCAGTTTCCTGTGCAGGACATATGTGGTTGCTGCGGTTGCGAGAACCAGAGCTACACCCCACAGGAGCATCATGGCGGGCATCGAACCACCTCCAGGCGACATCACGCTGCTTTGAATTCAGTATGCGCTAGTGCCTGCGCGGGCGACACCTTCCACCGGACAATTCACCACCGCGCGCGCAGGTGAATTGTCCGAATGAGGGTGATTGCTGCCCGGGCCCTGTCAGACCCGGGGCGTAGCCTAGGCACCATGAGACTGAAAATGTGCAGTATCCACGTCAAGGACCCCGCGGCCGCCCATGTCTTCTACACGGAGACCCTGGGTTTTGAGACCTTGATGGCTATGCCGGAGTACAACCTGTTCATCATCAAGGATCCCGGGGCTGACAACAGCAGTTCTCCCGGGCTGTTGCTGGAGCCCAGTGACAACCCCATCGCCTCGAACTACATGAACGCTTTGCATGAGTCCGGATTGGCCGCCATTACCTTCGGCGTGCCCGATGTCCAGGCTGAGTATGGGCGTTTGCTTGCCGCCGGCGTGAAGTTTCAAGGTGAACCGTCAGAGGATCCCTCCGGAGTCAGCGCAGTCTTCGACGACGGTTGCGGCAACTTCATTCAGCTCCATCAAGACTAGCTCGGCCTAAACAACTGTGGCCGGGACATCAAGTCCCGGCCACAGCTAGTGAAAGCTACGCGTGATCGCGCTTGGAAGTCTTCGGGGCGTCGCGCTTTGCGGCTGCGTTGTCCCTGGCTTCCTTGGTGGCCGCCTTCTTGGCAGCTTCATCCTTGACGCGCTGCGCCTCGGAGCGGACAGCAGCGTGCGTGGCGCGCTCGGTGACCAGCCACTGCGGCGGAGCCTGCAGCAGCTCGGTGATTTCCGCGGTCGTGAGTGCCTCCTCAACGCCGCCGCGGGCGAGGCCGCTGATGGAGATGTTGAGCTTGTGCGCGACTACCGGGCGCGGGTGCGGGCCGTTGCGGCGCAGTTCGGCGAGCCACTCCGGCGGGTTGGCCTGGAGTTCGGCGAATTCCTCGCGGGAGATGGACGAATCCTGGAACTCCTGGGGTGTTGCGGGCAGGTAGATGCCGAGTTTCTTGGCAACTGTTGCCGGCTTCATGGACTGGGAGTTCGAGGACGTCATGCTTCAAGGGTATCTGGCCGGTACTGTGAGTGTGTGCCAGACGCTGAAGATTCCGCCGAAACAACCGAACCCCTAGCCGGCCTCCGCTTCGCCTATGTTGCGGGTGTGACTCCTGGGAAATGGATCCGGCGGTGGGAAGAGCGGATGCCCAACTTCCCGTTGCACTCCTTCATGTCCGACGACGCCGCTCAGGTTTCGGTGTTGCGTGACGGTTCCGCGGACCTCAGTTTCGTCCGGTTGCCCGTAGACCGTGAAGGCCTCAACGTCATCCCCCTGTACGAAGAGCAGCCCGTGGTGGTCGCTCCGAAGGGGCACGAGATCTCGGTGTTTGAGGAAGTCGCGCTGGAAGACCTCGCCGAGGAGAACTTCCTGGATGTTGACGAGATGGGCGGGCCGGACATGGCCCTCCAGGTGGTCGCATCCGGTGCCGGTCTGGTGATCATGCCGATGTCCGTGGCACGTCACCTGAACGCCAAGGACACTGTAATGCGTCGCCTTACCGGTGCTCCCGGGACGCAGATCGGCCTGGCTTGGCTGCTTGGAACGGACAGTCCCGTGATCGAGGAGTTCATAGGGATCGTGCGGGGCCGGACAGCGCAGAGCTCGCGCCAGCCTTCAGCCCAGCAGGAGAAGCCCAAGAAGGCGCCTAAGCCTGATCGTCGTGGTGGCGGCCCCAAGAAACCGGCAGTGGCGCAGCGATACGCCCCGAATCCGGACAAAGGCCGTGGCAAGGGTTCACGCAAGAAGGGCAAACGGTGACGCTCCTGCCCACTTAGCGGGTGGACGTGCCGGATTTTGCGGCCAGATCGCTGGCTTTTTGCTCTTTCGCGTGAGGCAACCGGGGAGGAACGCGGCCTATTCCGGGCTTACTCGCCGTGGATGGCGGTTTGCTGCTGTTCAGAGCGGTTGAGGTAGGCCAGGAGCAGGTCCCCGGCGCGTTCCCGCTCGCCGGCTTCCAACGCTGAGCAGATCTGCTCATTTTCCTTCAGCCAATCGCTGTAGAAGTGGGCGTTCATGGTGGCCTTATGAAAGTAGAGCCGCATCTCGGCCAGGATCTGGGCCATGATCGTGTTCAGCCGGTTGCTCTCGGCCAAGGCAACTATTGCTCCATGAAAATGTTGGTTGGCGCTGCCCAATCCCTCATTATCGTTGGCGGCAGCGGCGCGCTTGCCCTCGTCGACGGCGGCCCTGACGGCGGCAATGCGTTCCGGCGAACCACCCGCTCGGATAGAGCTGACCTCGATTGCGCGACGAACTGTGTAGACGTCGTGGATGTCGCCTGCTTCTAGGGTGGCCACAAATACACCCTTATTTGGCTGACGCAGCAGTAGCCGCTCCCCGGCCAGCTCGGCGAAGGCTTCGCGGACCGTGTTCCTGGAGACGCCCAAATCCTCAGCGATGGTGGCTTCGGTGAGCTTGGCGCCTGGGACCAGGAAGCCCTCAGCAAGTTGGTAGCGCAGTTCTTCGGCGACCCTCTCCGCAACGGACGGGACCTTCATGCGTACCCGTGCCCGCGCGCTATCAAAGCCGGCGTGTTCGCTGGAATCCTGATCTGCACCGGCCATAACTCCAAAATTACACGATTACCCACAATTCGGATCGCTGGATTGTTGAACAATCCGGCGATTTGATGCATGCTGGATGTAACGCACATCACGAGGCAGGGATCACATCATGGCAATCATCGATTTGAACAGCGACGTCGGAGAGTCTTTCGGACGCTGGACACTCGGCGATGACGCAGCCATGTTCGAGTCCGTCTCCAGTGCCAACGTTGCGTGCGGATTCCATGCTGGCGACCCCAGCGTCATCCGCAGCACGTGCGAAAAGGCGGCCAAGGCCGGCGTCGTGATTGGCGCCCATGTTGGCTACCGCGACCTCGCTGGGTTCGGCCGCCGCTTCATGGACATCGATCCCATGGAACTGGCTGATGACGTGGTTTACCAGATCGGTGCGCTGCAAGCGTTGGCGGCCACCACGGGAGCCAGCGTCCAGTACGTGAAGCCGCATGGCGGACTCTACAACGCAATCGTGAAGCACACCGCCCAGGCGCGTGCCGTCGTCGACGCCGTGAAATCGGTTGACCCCAACCTCCCGATCCTCGGCCTTCCCGGTTCCGAAGTCCTGCGTCTTGCAGAGGAAGCCGGCCTCCGGGCTGTTTCCGAAGCGTTCGCAGACCGCGCATATAACCCTGACGGCACGCTTGTCTCGCGCTCCCAGCCGGGCGCGGTTCTGCATGATCCCGCCGAAGTGGCCGAACACGTTCTTCGGATGGCTACCGAACAATCCGTCAAGACCGTTGACGGTTCCATCCTGAAAATCCGCGCAGAAAGCATCTGCGTGCATGGTGACTCACCGGGAGCCGTGGCAATGGCTACCGCTGTGAAGTCCGCTCTGGCCGACGCCGACGTCAGCATCGGCTCGTTCCTCTAGCCCGCCCCGGGCTCCCCGCACCATCCCTCATCCCCCCGGAGGACATCATGACCAGCACCAACAACGCAGCCAAGGCAGCGACAAGGAAGCCACCGCCCGGCGCCATCAAGGCGTACGTCGCCAGCCTCACCGGCACGTCGCTTGAGTACTACGACTTCGCCATCTACTCGGTGGCCTCGGCACTCGTTTTCCCCAAGATCTTTTTCCCGGGCAACGACGAATTCGTTGCACTGCTGCTCTCTTTCTCAGCCTTCGCGGTTGGGTACCTGGCTCGACCCATCGGTGGCGTGATCTTCGGGCGCCTCGGTGACAAGATCGGCCGCAAGTACGTCCTGGTCTTCACGCTGGTCCTGATCGGTGTGGCCACGGTGCTCATCGGGGCGCTGCCCGACTACTCTGTGATCGGCGTAGCGGCACCCACTATTCTTGTGCTGCTGCGTCTGGCGCAGGGTATTGGTGTTGGTGGCGAATGGGGTGGCGCAGTGCTGCTGTCCAGCGAATTCGGTGACCCCAACAAGCGCGGCTTCTGGTCCTCCGCGGCCCAGATCGGCCCGCCCGCCGGCAACCTCATGGCCAACGGTGTCCTGGCAATCCTTGCCGCTTCCCTCAGCGAAGAAGCATTCCTCTCCTGGGGCTGGCGCGTAGCCTTCCTTGCTTCCGCACTGCTGGTGGTCTTCGGCCTGATCATCCGACTCAAGCTCGAAGAAACCCCGGTCTTCAAGGCCATCCAGGCCCACGGCGACCGTCCCAAGGCTCCCATCAAGGAAGTCTTCACCACCCAGCCCAAGGCCTTGGTCGCCGCAGCACTTTCCCGCGTTTGCCCTGACATTCTCTACGCGCTGTTCACGGTGTTCGTAGCCGTCTACGCCACCAAGGAACTGGGCATGACCACAGGCAACGTCCTCTCCGCCATCTTGATTGGCTCTGCGTTCCAGCTCTTCCTGATCCCGCTGGCCGGCGCCCTGACGGACCGCTTCAACCGCCGGTGGGTCTACGGAATCGCAGCAGCGGCCACGGCAGCCTACATCCCGCTGTTCTTCCTCATGATCCAGGGCAAGTCCGTGGCCATGCTCACCATTGGCACCGTGATCGGCTTGGCCCTCCACGCCTTCATGTACGGTCCTCAGGCGGCCTTCATCACCGAACAGTTCCCCGCCCGGCTCCGGTACGCCGGCAGCTCGCTGGCCTACACCCTGGCCGGTGTGATCGGTGGAGCAGTTGCACCCATCATCTTCACCGCTCTTTACGGTGCAGCTGGCGGTGGCTGGTACCTGATCGCCGGATACATCCTTCTGGCGGCCATCATCACAATCGTGGGCATGCTCCTCGGCCGTGACCCCAAGCCGGAAGAAGACGTCCGTTTGATGCAGGGGACGCACGCTCAGCCGGCGGCGTAACTAAAGATGGAAACCGTGATGCAAACCACCACCGCTAAAAGGGTCCGCTCTGTCAGACCCGTCGGCACCCGTGCGGTGCTGGCCGAGCTGGACGGACTGCAGGACGTCCTCGCCCTGCAGGACATGCTCTATAAGTCACCGCTTCCGGGTCAGGTGGACGTACTTGCCGCCGCAGAAACGGTCATGGTGGTGGGCGAGTCCGCAGCGGCAACCCGCACCATCGGCGCGCGGCTCATGGAGTTGGAACTGACGGCGCCGGAGGTCACTGACTCCGGACTGGTGGTTATAGATACCGTGTACGACGGCGACGACCTCGCCGATGTCGCGGAGCTCACCGGGCTCAGCACGGAGGGCGTCGTTGCCGCGCACACCGGTCAGATCTGGACCGTAGCCTTCGCTGGCTTCGCGCCCGGCTTCGGCTACATGGTGGGCGAAAACGAGGCCCTCACGGTTCCACGGCGCTCTTCCCCAAGGACTGCCGTTCCCGCTGGATCGGTGGCCCTCGGTGGTCAGTATTCTGCCGTCTACCCGCGCCGTTCCCCGGGTGGATGGCAGCTGATCGGCCGGACCGGCGCACGGATGTGGGACCTGAACCGATCGCAGCCAGCCCTCGTAAGGCCGGGCGATCGTGTGCAGTATCGGGCAGTCCGGGAAGTCGTGACCACCAGTGACACTCCGGCGCGCGAACCCGAAAAGGAGCGCCACACTGAGTCTGGACTGAGGATTCTCAATCCGGGCGCGCAGAGCCTGATTCAGGATCTCGGCCGGCGAGGTTTTGGTCCGTTGGGCGTGTCTGCTGCGGGGGCCCTGGACAGGGCCTCGTTGCGGCGGGCCAACCGGCTGGTCGGGAACGCTTCCTCAGCCGCGGCCATCGAATCCGTCAATGGCGGGCTCACGGTGGAAGCTGTGGGTGATCAGGTGATTGCCGTGACCGGTGCGCCGACGACGCTGACCATCGAGTCGCCGTCGTGGGTTGGGTCTGACGACGACGACGGCGGCGCCCGGCCGGGTGCGAGGCGGACCGTCCCCATGGCCGCACCTTTCGCATTGCTCGACGGCGAAGTCCTCACCCTGGGCGCTCCGGAATCGGGGTTCCGAAACTACGTGGCGATCCGGGGCGGAGTGGACGCCCCGGAGGTCTTGGGCAGCAGATCCGCGGACACGATGTCAGGGATCGGGCCCGCACCGCTGGCCATCAGGCAGGTCCTCGCCACCGGCGAGCAAACTGCATCCACGGCTGTTGGCGCCCCCGAATTGCAGCCGGACTTCCCTGGCGCGGGTGTCACAGTGCTGGACGTTGTCCCCGGGCCGCGCGCCGACTGGTTCGACCAAGAAGCCCTCGATTCCCTCTGCAACCAGGAATGGCTTGTCACGCCCCAGTCCAACCGCGTGGGCATGCGCCTGGACGGCAAGCCGCTGGAGAGAACACGGGAAGGTGAGCTTCCCAGTGAAGGCACCATGGCTGGCGCCCTCCAGATCCCGCCCGCGGGACTGCCCGTCCTCTTCCTGGCGGACCACCCCATCACCGGCGGATATCCCGTGATCGGCGTGGTGCGGGACGAACACTTGGATAGAGCTGCACAGGTTCCCATTGGCGGAAGAATCCGCTTCCGGCTGGTTCCGGATTCCGCAGACTTCACCACGACTACTACCAAGACCCCAGAGAAGTGAGTATTTGATGCGCAAGGTCCTGATCGCGAACCGTGGCGAAATCGCTGTCCGTGTCGCCCGAGCCTGTGACGACGCCGGCATCCAGTCAGTCGCCGTCTACGCAGACATCGATGCCGATGCCATGCACGTTGGCGCTGCTGACGAAGCCTTCAGCCTGGGCGGCAATTCGCCGGCTGACACCTACTTGAACATTGAAAAGCTGCTGGCCGTTGCGGAGCAGTCCGGCGCGGATTCCGTTCATCCCGGATACGGGTTCTTGTCCGAGAACGCGGACTTTGCACAAGCAGTCCTCGACGCCGGACTCGAGTGGATCGGTCCCTCACCGGAGTCGATTCGCCAGTTGGGCAACAAGATCACGGCCCGCGAGATCGCTGTCAGGGCCGGTGCCCCGTTGGTTGCAGGTAGTGACGGACCGGTGTCCTCTGCTGCGGAAGCCCGGGCCTTCGCGGAGGAACACGGTCTTCCGCTGGCTATTAAGGCTGCATTTGGGGGCGGTGGCCGTGGGCTGAAGGTGGTTCGCGAGCTCGCTGAAGTGGAAGAAGCGTTCGACTCTGCAGTCCGTGAGGCCGTGGCTGCCTTCGGCCGTGGCGAGTGCTTCGTGGAGCAGTACTTGGACCGGCCGCGGCACGTCGAGGCACAGGTCATCGCGGACAAGCTGGGCAACGTCATTGTGGTGGGCACCCGCGACTGCTCACTCCAACGTCGCCACCAAAAGCTCGTGGAAGAAGCCCCCACCCCCTTCCTGAGCGATACGCAGCGGCAAAAGATCTACGAGGGCTCCAAAGCAATCATCCGTGAAGCCGGCTATTACGGCGCCGGGACCGTGGAGTTCCTGGTTTCGGCGGACGGAGCCGTGGCGTTCCTTGAAGTCAACACACGACTTCAGGTGGAGCACCCCATCACGGAGGAAACTGCCGGGATTGACCTGGTGCAGGAGCAGTTCCGGATCGCTGCAGGTTTGCCGCTGAGCATTTCCGAAGACCCGACTCCTCGAGGGCACTCGTTCGAGTTCCGCATCAACGCCGAAGACGTAGGCCGCGGCTTCCTGCCGTCCCCGGGAACAGTGGCTTCTTTTGAGGCGCCCACTGGTCCCGGCATCCGCATCGACACAGGCGTACGGTCCGGCTCATTCGTGGCACCGCAGTTCGACTCCTTGCTTGCCAAGCTGATAGTCACTGGAGCCGACCGACAGCAAGCCCTTCGCCGTGCGCGCCGTGCCCTCGCAGAAATCAAGATCACCGGCCTGGCTACAGTTCTGCCGTTCCACCGCGCGGTTCTGGAGTCCGACGACTTCACGTCAGTGGCTGGCCTGCGCGTACACACGCGCTGGATAGAGACCGACTTCGCGGACCAGATCCCCGTGGATCCTGACTACAACGTCATTGCCCCGAGCGGAGAACGCAGGACCATCACGGTGGATGTCGACGGCAAACGGCTCGCAGTGGGGCTTCCCGCAGACCTGCTGGACGGCTGGGCACGCTCCGGCCAAGGGCTCCCGGCCACGGCGGACGTTACGGGACTGCCCGGATCCTCGGACAGCACTGACTCGCCCACCGAATCCGCCTTGGTCTCCAGCATGGCCGGCACGGTGGTGAAGTGGCTCGTGGAGCCCGGTACTGCGGTAGCTGCCGGGGACCCTTTGGTGGTTCTTGAAGCCATGAAAATGGAAACCCAGGTCCCGGCACACCGTACGGGCACACTCTCCGAGGTGTTGTCGGCTCCCGGTGGAGTGGTGACTGCGGGTGCAGTGCTGGCCCACATCGAGTAGTTACGAGGTAACGGCCACACCCAGCACGCTGTCCAGGAGGCTGTTGGAGAACTTCCCCGTGGGGTCGTTGGCCTGGACTAGAGCACGGAAGTCCTCGAAGCGCGGGTAGAGCGCCGCGAAGTCGTACTCGCCGGGTGTGAAGAGCTTGCCCCAATGCGGGCGGGCGCCAAAAGGCCTTAGTGCTGTTTCAAGCTCGGGGAGTATTGCTTCTACCTCGGCCTGCAGCGGCTTCCACGTGAAGTGGAGTGCCACGCTTTGCTGCTGGTAGAACGGGCTAAGCCAGAACTCGTCGGCGGCCACGGTGCGAATCTCGGAGACGAACAGCAGCGGCGCGAACTTATGGGCGAGTTCCCGTACAGCCCGCAGCGCGGCGGGTGCCTGTTCCAAGGGGAGGAGGAACTCGCTTTGCAGTTCCTCGCCGTTGCTTGGGGTGAATTCGTGGCGGAAGTGCGGCAACCGGTCCAGCCACTTGCCAGCGACGTCCAGCTGCTCGGTGCAGTTCTCTGCAGACATGTCCGGCAAGGGATGCAGGGCCGCCGTCGCAGCCGTTGCCCCAAAGAGGTCGGTCAGCGGAGCCTCGGAGTCCAGGGCTTTGAACCACACCTGCGGGATGGTGTCGCCGGTGTAGTCGGTGAAGAAGCTAACGCTGTAAGCGCTGGAAGCGATGGCCTCAAAGTTTGCCAGCGCTCCTTCCCAGGAAAGTCCGGTGAGCACACGCTGCCGGACGTCATAGCTCGGCCGGACCGCGAGTTCCAGCCCTGTGACGATGCCTAGAGCGCCCATTCCCACCACGCTGGCGAGGAATTCGTCGTCGTCCGCCGTGAGGGTCACCAGCTCGCCTGAGGCGCGCACCAGGTCAACACTGACGACGGCGGCAGCCAAGGAGGGGTTGTTGACGCCACTGCCGTGCGTCCCGGTTTGGATGGCGCCGGCCACTGAGATGTGCGGAAGGGACGCGAGGTTGTGAATGGCGTAGCCCTGCTCTTCGAGCGCGCGGCCCAGGGCTCCGTAACTGATGCCACCACTGACTTTGACGGTATTCTTCGCGGTGTCCAGCACGACTTCCTGGGGCAGGGCGTCCAGCAGGATGTGTGTGCCGTCGGTGTCGGCGACCGTGTTGAAGGAGTGCCGGGAACCGAGTGCTTTAATCCGCGACGCGTTGGCTACGAGTTCCTGCAGCTCCTCCACCGACGTGGGACTGTGGACGTCCGCAGACGAGTACTCAAGGTTTCCTGCCCAGTTCTTCATCGAATCATCTTCCCGCTCTGATACTTATTGGCTCCCGCAATTGTTAACGTTCACAACTAATTGCGTCAAGGGGTGTCCACGCCGTTGCGGCTAGAGTTCAAGAAACCCGCCGTCTATCAGGAGCTGCACGTGAGCAAGGGATCCAAGCCCACCATCAGGGACGTAGCTATGGCGGCGGAGGTTTCGCTGACCACCGTGTCCTATGTGCTCTCCGGCCGGCACGGCGGCACTACCCGGATCAGTCAGCCCACGCAGGACCGGGTCCTGGCAGCGGTCAAGGAACTGGGGTACGTGCCCAATCAAGCCGCACGTGGCATGCGTCGGGGCAAGACGGACGTTGTGGCGGTGGCTATCGGCAACCTTGAATGGCCGTGGGATCGTGCCCTCGCCACAGCCGCAGCAAGGATCCTTCCCGAGCGTGGCTACCAGCCGGTGATCCTCTTGGGTGATGACTGGCGGAAGTTCATGATGTCCGGCGGCGCGGATGGCGTCATCATCGGCTACTTTCCAGAGGCCAGGTCCGAGGACGAAACCGTCACGGAATTAGCACGCCGTGGCGTCGCCCAGGTGGTGATCTCGGGAACCATGAAGCCTGCGGGTTTCGATGTCCTTGCTCCCGAGGCCGATGCCGGGCTCGCCGAGTGCATGGAGTTCCTCACCGCATCCCACCGCAGGATTGGCTGCATTCGAAGAGCGGACCCGGCCGGCAGGCCGAAGAGCCGGTTCGCCGCTTACGCAGCCGGACTGGAGAGGGCGGGCATCGCGCTGGATGAGTCTTTGGTCAGGACGTCGCACCACCGTCCGGCCACGGCGTATCAGTCTGCTCTTGAGTTGCTCCAGCTACCGGACAGGCCAACTGCCATCTTGTGCACCGACGACATGGAAGCCCTGCAGACCATCCGTGCCGCTTACCGACTGGGCCTCCGCGTCCCCGAGGACGTCCAGATTGTGGGCGTCGGAAACTCTACCGAGGGCCAGGACTACGATCCCGCCCTGACAACGGTGGGACCTGAACCGATCTTTGAGCAGGTAGTCCGGATGTTGCTCGATCGCTTGGCGGGAATTACGCCTGCCGAGGGCATTCGGGTAGCGTCGCCGTGGAAGTTGCACCGCCGCGGCACCACGCAGGGATAGCTAGTCCTTCAGCGGACGGCGAGCCAGCCAAGCAGCCACGATTGCGCCCGAGATGTTGTGCCACAAAGAGAACACAGCGGACGGCAGTGCGGCCAGCGCACCGAAGTGCGCAGTAGCCAGCGTCGCGGCCAAGCCGGAGTTCTGCATGCCGACTTCGAATGCGAGGGCGCGGCGCGCCTTGTCGTCCAGGCGGCCGAGCTTGCCGGCGAGGTAGCCGAGGCCCAGGCCGAAACCGTTGTGGAGGACCACTGCCAGAAACACGATGGCGCCTGCGGCAACGATCTTGCTGGCGCTTCCCGCCACAACAATGGCCACGATCAACGAAATCACGACGGCGGATGCCCACGGAAGTGCCGGAAGCACCTTTGCGACGAGCTTCGAGAGGAATAGCCGGGCCAGGAGGCCTGCGATCACCGGCAGCAGCACGGTCTTCACGATGTCCATCACCATGGCGCCGGCATCAATGTGCAGGAAAGATCCGGCCAGGAAGAGCGTCAGGGCAGGGGTCACGATGGGCGCGATCAGTGTGGAGACTGAGGCCACGGCTACAGAGAGCGCAACGTCGCCCTTGGCAAGGAAGGCCATGACGTTGGAGGCGGTGCCGGAAGGTGCGCAGCCAACGAGGATCAGGCCGACAGCCAGTTCGGGCGGCAACTGCAAAAGGACGGCAATAAGCCAGCCAGCGCCGGGCATGATCACGTAGTGCGCCACGATGCCGAGCGCTACAGCCCAGGGGCGGCGGGCCACCGAGGCAAAGTCCGGAGGGGTCAGGGTGAGTCCCATGCAGAACATGATGACGCCCAGCAGATAAGGAACCGCGACGCCCATGGGCTTGAACAGATCAGGAATCAGGAAGCCGAGGACGCCGGCTACCACCACGAGAAGCGGGAACACTGTGACGGCGATGCGCGCGATCTTGGCTTCAGCGGCAAGGGCGGCGTTCGCGGGAGCAGTGGGTTCTTCGGTTTTCGACGGGGTATTGGTTGCCTCAAGCATTCATCCATGCTCACATCTGCCCCGTAGCCCCCACTAATTCTTTACTTGCAGGGGAGCGTATATGTCAGATGACCGCTCTTTACCACCCAAATGCTACTTAGTTGGGCTAGGAGTTGAGCTTGCCGGCCAAGCGCTCACGCATACGGACGCTGGCCTCGTTGAGCCCAATGAACTCCACTTCCCGGCCGTGATTCCGGTACTTCTCAGTCACCGAATCCAGCACGGCCACCGTTGAGGCGTCCCAGATGTGCGAACCGTGCAGATCGATGATCACCCGATCTATGCCGTCCGAGGAATCCTTCGCGTAATCGAATTGCGTGTACAGATCATTGGACGAAGCGAAGAACAGCTCGCCGTCCACCGTGTACGTCGCAACCCTTTCACCGTTGAGTTCCAGTTCGGTCCGCTCCACGGTTGCGAAATGGGCCACCCGCCGCGCGAACAGCACCATTGCGGTCAAGACGCCGACGCCGACACCTACCGCGAGGTTGTGCGTCGCCACCACCGCGGCAACCGTGATGAGCATGACCGCGGTTTCGGACTTCGGCAGGCGCTTGAGTGTGGAAGGCCGGATGGAGTGCCAGTCGAAAGTAATCAGCGAAACGAAGATCATCACAGCCACCAACGCCGCCATGGGGATCATGCCCACAACGTCACCCAGGACCACCACCAGGATCAGCAGGAACACACCGGCCAGGAACGTTGAGAGGCGGCTCCTGGCTCCCGAGCCCTTGACGTTGATCATGGTCTGGCCGATCACCGCGCAACCACCCAGGCCGCCAAGGAAACCCGTGACGATGTTGGCCGCACCTTGACCCCACGAGACCCGCGTCTTGTTGGAACGGGTGTCCGTGATGTCGTCCACGAGCTTGGCAGTCATCAACGATTCCAAAAGGCCCACCAGCGCCATGGACAAGGCAAAGGGTGCAATGATCTGGAACGTCTCCAGGTTCAGGGGCACGTTGGGTAGGAAGAATCCGGGCAGGCTGTCCGGGAGTTCGCCCTTATCGCTGACGGTGGGAACGTTGACGTTCCCCAAAACAGTGACCAGCGTGATGGCTACGATCGCTACCAAAGGTGCAGGAATAGCTGTGGTGATGCGGGGCAGCCCGAACACGATCACCAAACCCACCACCACGATCGGATAGACCATCCAAGGCACGCCAAAGAGCTCGGGCATCTGGGACATGAACACCAGAATTGCCAAGGCGTTCACGAATCCGATCATCACGGACCGCGGGATGAAACGCATCAGTTTGGTGACGCCAAGGACAGCAAGGATGATCTGGAAAACGCCCGCCAGGATGATAGTGGCAATCAGGTAGTCAAGCCCATGTTCTTTCATCACCGGAGCGATCACCAGGGCCACGGCACCGGTGGCCGCAGAGATCATGGCCGGGCGACCACCCACAATGGCAGTGACCACGCCCATGGTGAAGGACGCGAACAGCCCGATGCGCGGATCAACGCCCGCAATCACTGAGAACGCGATGGCCTCGGGGATCAATGCCAGAGCCACTACGAGTCCCGCAAGGGACTCCGTCAGGAGCCGGCGGGGCGAGCGAAAGGTCGCCCGCAGTGACATGAGTTGCTCGGGAGTCATGGGTCCTTACAGTGCAGTTGTCTTAGAGCGCTGTCTGGCGGTAGCGCTCAATCTGCTTTAGACGCCGCTGGAGGCTGTCGCGCCGCGGGTGCGGGACGACGTCGGGCGCCTCAGCGGTGAGATCAATGTGTTCGGTTCCGTACTGCCACAGCAGGAGGTCATCCAGGAGGCGGTCGGGGCCGGGGGAGTAACGGTGGTCCAAAGCCTTGCGGACCTCGGTGATTCGGTTGGCGCTGAGCAGGCCGGCTAGCTCCACGGTCTTGGTGAGTCCGTGTGCGGCGAGCAGCTCGGCAGCCCATCCCCAGTCGTCATCAACTTTACGGTCAACGTGCGGCAGGAGCGTACGCCAAACGTCGCGTACCCGGTTTGGCGTCAGGGGCATGCCTCCATCGCCTTCGAGATCCCAGTAGCCGCGGACTTCCTCATAACGCTCGTGAAGATCGGCGAAGGCGCTCTCAACGGTTTCCAACATGGCGGCAGTGGCCGTGAACTGGCGGTCGAAATGTGGTGTCCAAGCGCGCGGATCTTCGGCCTTGAAACGGATGTCGTGCTCGATCTCGCTCCAAGCGTGTGCGAACACCGTGCGGATCTGGCACTCGAAGAAGTAGCTGCCGTTGGCGGGCATGTCCGGATTGAAGACGTGCTGGTACTCCTTCACGGCCTCGTTCTGGATGGTCCGCAGGATGAGGTGCCGGCTGGAGTATCCGTACGTTCCGGACTCGATGGAGCCGATGTCCTTCTCGCGGTCGCCGCGGCAATCGAAGAGCTGACGCTGCCGCTTGATGATGTTGGCTACCGCTGCGTTCTCAGCCGGCAGCTTGGTGATGACACGGATGCCCACCATGTCGTTCAACGTGCGGAACGGGTCCGGGAACTTGAGTACACGCGGCCCGCCGGGCTCCAACGGATCATCCGTGCGGGAAATCTTTTCGCGGAACGACTCAACGGTTTTGGTCCGCCCCGTGACAAACAACGGAGTGACCTCAGCGTCGTTCAGCATGTCCCTCAGAGTGAGCAGCACATCCCGTGTGACCCGCTTCAATGCAGGGCGAACACGCTCGTAGAGCGCCACATTCGCATCCACTGCGTCGCGCTGGGCCTGGTCCAGGCTGTCCCAATTGCTTGCCATGCCCCCAGCTTACGGGGCGGGTCCGACACTCAACCGAGCCACTCGCCGTCGGGGTGCCTCTAGCCAAACTTCCGAATCGTCACGATAGGCTCAGTACAAAGGAGGGCGCAATGTTGCGGCACAAGTACAGCTACGGCGAACACCCCAGTCAGTGGGGCGAACTCTTCATACCTGAACCGAGCAACGGAAACCATCGCGGCGCATCAGCTGTGGCCGGTGGAATCGCCGTTGTGATCCATGGCGGCTACTGGCGGTCACAGTACGGCGCTGAGCTTGGCGAGCCCCTTGCGCGCGATCTCGCCGCGCATGGCATCACCGCCTGGAACCTCGAGTACCGGAGGGCCGGAAACGGCGGTGGTTGGCCTCATACCTTCGAGGACATCTTGGCCGGCATCGACCATCTGTCCGAAATCGCCGGCCAGCACGACCTTCAGCTCGGCAAGGTGGTGGCACTGGGCCACTCGGCCGGCGGCCACTTGGCTGTTTGGGCCGCAGGCCGGCAGCGGCTTTCTGAAATCGGAACACCCGACGCCGACCGCCAACTCCAGCGCGGGCCGGAGGATAACGCCGTGCACCTGACGGGCGTCGTCAGCCAGTCCGGCCTCCTGAACCTCGCCGCCGCCGAGAAACTGAACCTCAGCAACGGCGCGGTCTGCAACCTCATGGGTGGGGACTCCGGTAGATACCCCAAACGGCATAAATACGCCGACCCCATGAGTTCCTTGCCCATCGACGTCCCCGTATATGCCGTGCACGCCACAGAAGACGAGGATGTTCCTGCGAGTCAGTCCGAAGCTTATGTCGCGGCTGCAACGGCAGCAGGCAGTGCGGCCCAGTTGTTGCGCGTCCCGGGTGACCACTTCGACCTCATCGACCCCAAGGCCGTGGCGTATAAGAAGTGCCGCGAGCTGGTGCAACGGCTGCTCTCGTAACCTGTGGTTCGTGGGGGCCGGCTCTGGCAGAGTGGTCCCATGCTGACAGTCATTGGTGAAGCCCTGGTCGACGTCGTTCAACGCTCCTCGGGAATCGAGGCGCATGTGGGCGGGAGCCCGCTCAACGTTGCCGTCGGTTTGGCGCGGCTGGATCACCCGGTGCAGTTCATCGGCCGCTACGGCAGGGACGCCTATGGTGATTCCGTTGCTGCGCACTTGCGCTCGAGTTCCGTGATGGTTCCGCTTCCGCCGGACGAGAAGCCAACCAGCGTGGCCACCGCGCAGATCGACGACGACGGCGCCGCCACCTACGCTTTCGACCTCGCTTGGGAGCTGCCCGGGCTCGCCGGACGGTTGCCGCTCATGCTGCAAGGCTCCACCCTGCTGCACACAGGATCCATTGCCACCTTCCTGGAGCCAGGCGCCGCGGAGGTGCTTGCCGCCGTCGAGCATGCCCACCCGAGCAGCACCATCAGCTTCGACCCCAACTGCCGTCCCAGCATTATTACGGACGTTGAGTACGCGCGGACGCAAGCCGAGCGCTTTGTGGTGCTGTCCGACGTCGTGAAGGCTTCTGACGAGGACCTCGAGTGGCTGTATCCCGGTGTTGATCCGACGGAATCCGCGCGTCGGTGGCTGTCTTTGGGCGGCGAAGAAGGTCCGGCGTTGGTGGTGGTGACTCGGGGTTCACGCGGGCCGTGGGGCGTCACAAGGGCAGGCGAAACCCAGGTTCCCGCACCGTCCGTGAACGTGGTGGACACCGTGGGAGCAGGGGATTCCTTCATGGCCGGGCTGTTGTCTGCGATTGTGGATCACGGCCTGGATGGCGCGCAGAACCGCGGCGACCTCAGGGCGATGCCCGCAGAAACGCTGGCCGCCATCATGGACCATGCAACACGGGCGGCCGCCGTAACCGTGTCGCGGGCAGGCGCCAATCCGCCCACCCGGGCCGAGCTCAACCATGGTGTGGCCTAAGCGGAGCGCAGGCGCTTAACCTGCCCCGTGTCCGGCAGCCACTTCCTCACCGACCTTCACAGGACCCGGGGGAGTGCCTTCCCCGAATGGGCTGCCACCGAGCGATTCCCGTCCGTGAGGAGTGAGCCAGCCCGATAGATCCGGACCGGCGGGGACGATCTGCGTGGGATTGATGTCCTCGTGGACGATGTAGTAGTGCTGTTTGATCTGCACAAAGTCAGTGGTGTCCCCGAACCCGGGTGTCTGGAACAGGTCCCGGGCATAACCCCACAGTGCCGGCATCTCGCTGAGTTTGTTGCGATTGCACTTGAAGTGTCCGTGATAGACGGCGTCGAAGCGTGCCAGGGTGGTGAAGAGCCGCACGTCTGCTTCCGTGATGGAGTCACCAACCAGGTACCGCTGGCCTGTGAGCCGTTCCTCGAGCCAGTCCAACGCGTTCCACAAGCGGGTGTAAGCGGCATCGTAGGCTTCCTGGGAGCCTGCGAAGCCACACCTGTAAACGCCGTTGTTGACCTCGGTGAAGACGCGTTTGTTGACCTGGTCGATCTCCTCCCGCAGGTGCTCCGGGTACAGCTGCGGAGCGCCGGGACGGTGAAACTCTGTCCACTCAGTGGAGAAGTCCAGCGTGATCTGGGGGAAGTTGTTGGTCACTACTGCGCCGCTGGCAATGTCCACTACGGCCGGAACGGTGATGCCGCGCGGGTAGTCGGGGAAGCGGCGGAAGTACGCTTCCTGCAGCCGTTCAATGCCCAAGACGGGATCTTTGCCCTCCGGGTCCACATCAAAAGTCCAGGATCGGGCATCGTGGGTGGGGCCGGGCTGGCCGAGGCTGATGACATCCTCAAGTCCCAAGAGCCTACGGACGATGACCGTCCGGTTGGCCCAGGGGCAGGCCCGCGCCGCAATCAGCCGATACCGGCCGGGTTCCACTGGCCAACCCGGTTCGCCGTTGGGTCCTGAAGCGCCGTCGCGGGTGATGCGGTCCTCGATGTAGTTGGTATCCCGGTTGAACTCGTTTCCGGTGACGTACGCGCCGCGTGTGCTGTGCTCTTCGCTTATGGTTTTGTCACTCATCAGCCCAGCCTATTCTCCGGTTTTGGGAATGTGCACGGTCAGCGAAGGGGGATTAGGCCACGCTGAGCCCACGTAGACTGACATGATGCGGCTCGTAGCAAGCGATATTGACGGCACCATCCTCGGTCACGACGGAAAAATCAGTGACCGGACCATCAAGGCATTCCAGGCGTGCCGCGACGCAGGGGTGGAACTCGTCTTCGTCACGGGTCGTCCGCCGCGCTGGCTGTACCCGCTCCAGGAGCAGCTGGGCCACAGCGGGATCGTGATCTGTTCCAACGGTGCCGTGGTGTGGGATCTCGAAACCGAGAAGGCCCTGTCCTCGTGTGTCTTGGACGCAGAATCCGTCTTTGAAGCCCGCCGCATCATCAAGTCCATCCGGCCTGACGCCCTGTTCGCTGTCGAAACCCTCACGGGTTTCCAGCTGGAGCCGGGCTTCATCGAGAACGAAACCAGCGAACTGCTCGCGGAGTTCACCCCCAAACCGCTGGCCGAGACGCTCACGGCGGATGACGCCGTCGTAAAGTTCCTGGCGATCACCCGGGAAGGCACCCCGGACGAGTTCCTTGCCGAGGTGCAGCCCGCCGTAGCCCACCTTGTGTCCACCACACACTCAGCGCCGCGGACGGCGATGCTGGAGATGTCCGTTCCGGGCATTAACAAGGCCGTCACACTCGCCCAGTACGCCGAGTCGCTGGGGATCGAAGCCGCCGACGTTGTGGCGTTCGGGGACATGCCCAATGACATCGAGATGCTGCGCTGGGCCGGGCACGGTTACGCGATGGCCAGCGGCCACCCGGAAGCTATTCTGGCGGCTGGCCAGCAGGCGCCGCACTTCGACGACGACGGCGTAGCTCAGATTCTCGAGGCAAAGCTGACTGAGCAGCGGGTCTAGTTCCGCCCGACGCGGGGAATCCAGCAGCGTACTGAATCACGGTAGTGCCGGAACTCGGCTCCAAACCGGCTTTCGAGGTCTGCTTCTTCGAGCGGCCGGACAGCATAGTTCCACAGCAGCGAGCCGATCGCCGCGTATGCGACCACGAGCCATGAGCCCAGGATCAGGCCAACCGCAACGCCTTGGGTGATGCCGGCAACCGCCATCGGGTTCCGAACCCACCGGTAAGGTCCGGCGATAACCAGGCGGTTGGGCATGGCGGAGGGCAGAGGGGTGCCGCCTCCGGCAGAGGACATGGTCACCGCGGACGCGATACCGAGGCAACTGGCCAGCACCAGCACCACCAGGCCGGCTGGCGCTGCGGTGGAGGGAAGAGCCAGCGAAACGGCCCACCTTTGCTCGAACCAGCAGATGACTGACGGAAGCACAACCAGAAAGAGTCCCCAAAAGAGGGCCAATTGACCCATAGTTGCCGCCACGTTAGCCGCAGCGCCGCGGAGGGTGGGTGCCGGACGGAACGCGAATGGCCCCCGCACGATCAACTCCGTGGGGACACGGCCCTCCACCACAAGGAACAGCGCAATGGTTGAACAAGCGGCCGCAGCCAGCATGATCAGGACGCCCCACCCGGCTTCGGTACTGAATGTTGCGTAGGTGGCGAGGGCGACCGCAACGAGGCCGGTCCAGCTGGTAGCCACCATCGCGCCGGCCCGCACCCCGAAGGCGGCCCAAGCGGAAGCGACGACGAACAGCGGAACATCAAAGGCCGCCACAAGAACGGGGTCCAGACTGCCGAGAGTGGCCGTCCGAATGGCCGGTGACAGGAAAACTCCCACCCACCACGCCAGCCCGGCCACGGCTTGGACAGCGAAGTAGATCCGGCCCCACCCTTGCGCCCGCGAAGCGGTAGGAGCCTCGCGATTCACGGGTGCCGCACGCCCTCTCCTGCCAGCAACGCGCGGTAGCCCTCCTTGTAAGTGGGAAAGGTGAATTCGAAACCGGTCGCCCTAATCCGCGCATTTGAACAGCGCTTATCGCCGGGGCCGGCGTCGGACGCGCCGCCAGGTTCCGCCGTCGGGGGTTCCGCGCATCCCATCTCAGAGGCGAGGAACCGCATGACCTCGCCCATTTCGGCAGCGTGATCATCAACGCCCACGTAGACCCTGTCCGGGGTTGGCGTCATGGTGGTGAGGTGGACGATCATGGCCGCGGCATCGTCCCGATGGACGCGGTTGGTGTGCCGGGGTTGGGCGGGAATGACGGCTTGGCCGGTCCGGACCTGGTCGATCAGCCGGGTGCGACCAGGGCCGTAAATACCGCCGAGCCTTAGGGAGATGGGCTGTGTGGCCGTGCCGCGAGTCCGGGAGAACAACAGCTCCTCAGCCTCCACCAAGACTTTCCCGCTGAACCGTGTGGGCTCCGTGGGTGTTGATTCGTCCACAACAGCTCCGCCGGAATCCTTGTACACAGCCGTTGAGGAGACGAAGAGGATCCGCTGCGGCTCAATGGATTGCCGTTTCAGCGCATCCAGGACGTTCTTTACACCGTTCAGATAGGCCGCGCGGTACGCCTCTTCGGTGGAAGCGTCGGCCGCGACAGCCACCACCACGATGTCCACATCCGCGGGTAATTCCGGCACACGCTTGGAGAGGTCCGCGAAGACACCCCGTATCCCGGACGGCAGCTTCTCAGGGGACCTGCGAAGGCCCACAACGTCATGGCCAGCGGCTGCGAAGCGCAGTCCGGCTTCGGTTCCAAGGTCGCCGCAGCCGGCAATCAACACAGTCATGCCCCTAGTTTGTCAGTACCGCAGTGTCATCCAGTTCCCAGCCTCCATACAACCGGCGTTCACGTTGCGCCCGTAGGCTTCCAGCCAAGGACCCGTTCGCATCGTGTCTTACAAGTCGGATTTGCAGGGGGAAACATGGCCAAGCGCAGGATCAACAACGTCAATACCGCGCCAATGCGTCGCATCGAACCGGATCACCATTGGCGCTCGCTTCGCCAGGGAGACCGGGTCAAGGTCACGCTGACGCCCGGCTTCGAATCGGCCGGAGTGGTGGACGCCGTTACTGGCGATGCCACCGCGGTGTGGGTGGAGCTCGACGGCGGTCGCGGCCGGACGCTGGTGCATGTCAGCGACGGCGTGGCGATCGTTCCGCAATCGACGGCGGTCCTCCCGCAGGAGAGCTAACCGCGCCTTCGCCATGGGCTACGCTACGGGAGTGACGCTGCCCTATTTCTTCCGCAAGGACGGTTCGGTGGGCCCTTTGGCCTTCGCCCACAGAGGGTTCTCGTTGGACGGCCTGGAGAATTCCATGGCCGCGTTCCGGGCAGCAACGGAACTCGGAACTGTGCACCTTGAAACCGACGTCCACACGACGGCCGACGGCGTATTGCTGGTATTCCACGATTCATCCCTGGACCGGGTTACCGATTCAGTGGGCAAGATTTCCGAGCTGACCGCCACCCAAGTTGCTGCTGCCCGAATCGGCGGGGTGGAGCCGGTCCCAACCTTTGATGAGCTGGTTACCGCCCTGCCCCATGCCCGGCTGAACCTGGACGTCAAGGACTGGAACTCGGTGGGTCCCATGGCTGCTGCGATCGAGAAGCATGGTGTCCATGACAGGGTGTTGGTCACCAGCTTTTCGGACAGGCGTCGACGAGCAGTACTTTCCAGGCTGTCCCGTCGGGTGGCTTCCTCTGCCGGCAGCTCGCTGGCCGCGCTGTTCGTTGTACTTGGCCCGGTGCTACCGGCGCCTTTGGCACGCAAGCTGCTTGCCGGCGTCGACGTCTTCCAAGTCCCTGTCCGTTACGGGCGGGTCCCCGTGGTGACCCCGGGGTTCATACGCCGCGCTCATCGCTTGGACAGGCAAGTGCATGTGTGGACCGTCAACGATCCCGTGGAGATGGAGCGTCTCCTGGACCTCGGTGTGGACGGCATCGTGTCCGACCGCCTCGACCTGCTCAAGGAAGTCCTGGTGCGCCGGGGCCAGTGGGCGTAAACCGCCGCGCGAGTTGGCATTAATTGCCATTTCGGTGGGGGTTAGTTGCCGCCCTCGATCGCGGCCGGACGGGTTTGGCTTGCGCGGATCCTCTCCAGGTGGAACTTATTGCTGCGGTCGAAGTTGAAGATGCCGTTCTTCTCCTGGAAAACGTCCGTTAGCTGCGTGTAGCAGTAGCCGAACATGTCCGGGTTATCCAGCAGCACAGAGCAGAGGCCGTCGAAGCGGGTGTAGAACTCTTCCTCGCTGCTGACGCGCTGGCCGTAGCCCCATGACGTGGATACATCGCTTCCTTTCACCGCCTGGCGGGCTTCAACTTCGTTCCACCAGATGCCACCGAACTCCGAGACGAAGAACGGCTGGCCGGCGTAGGGCACAGAGTATTCCTCGCCGTCGGCTTTGCGGTTGATGTACGGCTTACCCTCGGCCAGGCCTTGCTGTTCAATGCGGAAGCGGTCCGGATCTTGCTCGTAAGAGTGGGAATCGTAGATGTCCGTTTCCCGGATCCGATGCGCGTAACCGGATGCGTCGATGACAGGCCGGGTGGGATCGGCGAGCTTGGTGGCCAGGAACATGGCCTCCGTGACGTCATCCAGGACCGTCAACCGATCGTGCAGAATCTGGTGTGTCTCATTGAGGGGGCACCAGCCGATGATCGAGGGGTGGTTGAAGTCGCGCTTGAGCACCTCGAGCCATTGGGCTACGAAGCTCGCCGTGGGTTTCTGGTTGTGGCCTATGGTGCCGCCGCCGGAGACACCCCAGTCACCGAACTCGCCCCACACCAAGTATCCAAGCCGGTCCGCGTGATAGAGGAATCGCTCTTCGAAGACCTTCTGGTGCAGGCGGGCACCGTTGAATCCCGCGGCCATGGACAGCTCGATGTCCCTGACCAGGGCTGCCTCGTCCGGGGAGGTCATGAGCGACTCCGGCCAGTAACCCTGATCCAGGACAAGCCGTTGGAAAACAGCCTTGCCGTTGATGCGGACAACCTTGCCGTCCAACGCAATCGATCGCACGGCTGCGTAGCTGCTGACGTGGTCAACAACCTCGCCGGAGCCGTTCCGCACACAAACCTCGAGGTCGTAGAGGAAAGGATCCTCGATGGACCAGGGCCGGAGGGAGCCCTCCGGAATGCTGAGACGGAGTGACGGAGTGAGGTCAAGATCGGCCTTCGCCGATTCCTCGATCCGCATCCCCGAACCGTCAGACAGGACGGCGGTAACCGTGTGCCCGCTCCTGTTCTGGCTGACGGGCACCTCCAGGGTGATGCTGGAGTCCGCGAGGTTGGGGGTCATACGGAGCCGCTTGATGTGAACTGCGGGGACGGCTTCCATCCACACCGTCTGCCAAATCCCGGTGGTCCGGGTGTACTGGCAGTGGGTGTTGTTGTACCAAGTGGCCTGCTTGCCACGCGCCTGCATTTCGTGCCGCGAGTCCCTGGCCCGCACCACGATCACAGCGTCCGTTCCGGGCTCGACGACTCCTTTGAGGTCCGCAGTGAAGGGCGTGAAGCCGCCGCGGTGGCGGGCTACTTCAACCCCGTTAACCCAAACTGTCGCGTCGTGATCCACGGCGCCAAAGTGCAGCAGGACATTCTGACCTGCCCATTCCTGAGGGATTGTCACTGTTCGTCGATACCAGACGGCTTCCATGAAATCGACGTGCTCGATCCCCGAAAGGGACGATTCCGGTGCGAACGGAACCAGGATCTCGCTGTTGAGTTCGCGGGTGGTGAGTCCGCGTTCCAGACCGGAGTCGCCGGCGTCGATCTCAAAACCCCAGGTTCCGTTGAGGTTCAGCCACTTGTCGCGGACCAATTGCGGACGGGGATGCTCGGGTTTGGGCATGGCGGGGGTCACATTTTGGCTCACAATCAAAAACCTAACGTGCCACGGGGTTGAGTACCACCGGCCGCCGCGCAAGGATGAATACCGTGACCCGATTCCGTTTAGCAATCCTTGACGATTACCAGCAGGTCTCCGGCGATTACGCCCCGTGGGATTCACTGCTCGACGACGGCGTAAAGGTCAGCGTCTTCAGCGCACCTTTCCTTTCGAAAGAGCAAGCCGTGGCCGCCTTGGCGCCGTTCGACATCATTGTGGCGATGCGCGAGCGAACCCGTTTTCCACAGGATGTCCTGGAGTCGCTGCCGAACCTGAAGCTGCTGGTAACCACTGGCATGGCCAACGCTGCGATCGATCTCGAGGCTGCGTCGGAGCGGGGCATCGTAGTGTGTGGAACGGGTGGTTCACCGGCTGCGGCGCCCGAACTGACGTGGGCTTTGCTGCTCGCTTTTGCCCGCAACCTGGCTGTGGAGGAGAACTCGCTGCGGGCCGGCGGCTGGCAGACCGGAGTTGGGTTTGAACTCGAAGGCAAGACGCTTGGAATAGTTGGACTGGGCAAGATCGGCAAGCGGATGGCGGGGTACGCCAAGGCATTCGGGATGGACGTTCTCGCGTGGAGCCAAAACCTCACGGCGGAAACGGCTGAGGCGGCTGGAGCCCGCAAGGTCAGCAAGGAAGAGTTGTTCAGGGAGTCCGACGTCGTGACGCTGCACTTGAGGCTTTCCGAGAGGACCGAGGGCATAGTTGGCTCGGAGGAACTCCGGCTCCTCGGCCCCGACGGCGTGCTGATCAACACCGCCCGCGGCCCCTTGGTGGATGAGGAAGCACTTATCCGAGCCTTGGAAGAGGGGTGGATCCGCGGCGCCGCACTGGATGTCTTCGACGAGGAACCCCTTCCGGCCGGCCATGCGCTGCTGCATTCCCCGCGGACTGTTCTCTCGCCGCATATCGGCTACGTGACGCACGAGAGCTACCGCCAGTTCTACGGTGGGGCCTTCGAAGATGTGAAGGCGTGGCTTGAAGGGGCTCCTGTGCGGGTGCTTGGCGGGTAGCTCCAGCCGTTGCTGTGCGCGCGTCGCACCCGTTAGCGCCAAGCGCACCCGTTAGCGCCGCTCGCACCCGGTGGGCGTGCTAGCCGCACCCGGTAACGCCAAGCGCACCAGAGGTTACGGGGGCGCGTGGCGGCTATTGGTGCGCAGCTCCGGAACGCGGGCCTTCCATTGCCAACATTACGCGCTGGGCAAGCGCTTTCCGAGCGAAGCTGGCAAGATGGACCCATGCGTATCCTCATCGCCCCTGACAAGTTCAAGGGATCCCTGACCGCCGCCGAAGCCGCGTCAGCCATGGCCGAAGGCGCACTGCGCGTTTATCCGGATGCCGTAACCACCCAGTTTCCGGTGGCCGATGGCGGCGAAGGCACCTTGGATGCCGCGATTGCCGCGGGCTACGAGGAGCGGAACAACGCAGTCGTGGGCCCCATCCTCAAGCCCGTTGGGGCCTCGTGGGCGATCCGCAAAGATGCCTTCGGCGGCGCAAGCGCAGTCATCGAGACCGCAATGGCTTCCGGCTTGGCGCACATGGAGCCCACCCCGGAGAACTCGCTTCGCGCCCACAGCTACGGCTGCGGCCAGCTGGTAGCGGCAGCCCTCGACGCCGGTGCAACTGAGGTCGTGCTCGGATTGGGCGGCTCTGCAATGTCCGACGGCGGCAGCGGCGCCTTGCGTGCATTGGGGCTCAAACCCCTTGATTCGGCCGGCAATGTGGTGCCGCTCGGCGGAGGTTCCCTGACCGACGTCGTTGCTTTGGACGTCTCCGAGCTGGATCCGCGGCTTTCGAGCGTAAAGTTCCGTATCGCCGTCGACGTCCAAAACCCGCTGTACGGCCCGGAAGGTGCCGCCCATGTTTTCGGCCCGCAGAAGGGTGCCGATGAGGACGCCGTTGAAAAGCTCGACGCCGGTCTCCGCAACTGGGCGTCGCTCCTTCGGGCGGCCACTGGCCGCGACGTGAACGTTCCGGGAGCTGGAGCAGCGGGCGGGTTCCCGGCGTCGTTCCTGGCTTTCACTGACGCCGCGCTGGAAGGTGGGTTTGCGCTGGTGGCAGGGCTGACGGGTCTCGCGAAGCACCTTGGCGAGGCCGATCTGGTGATCACCGGCGAGGGCTCCATGGACGAGCAATCGCTCACGGGCAAGGCCCCGATTGCCCTGGCCGACGCCGCGAGCGTGCATGGAATTCCCGTGATTGCAGTGGCTGGACGCATCACGGTGACGCCGGAAGACCTGGCCAAGCACGGCATCGTGGCAGCCGCTCAGTTGCTGGACGTAGCGCAGCGCAAGGATGGCGTTCCGGACGTCGCCGACGCCGTTGCGAACGCCGGGAAATACCTCGCGTGGGCTACGAGCCAGGTGCTCGAAGGCGCCTGATTACTGGCGGTAGCCCTCCACTTCGCTGACTGGTCGTGCCGAAGCGTCGTCAGGGTTCTCTCCTGCGTCCCTCTTTGCCCGGCGTTGGCGCAGCAAGTCCCAGCACTGGTCGAGCTGGGCTTCCAGCTGCGCCAAGCGGGCGGTGCTGTCGCCGCCGCCGTCATCCGACCCGGCAGCATCGCGGAGGCGGTGTTCCTCCTCCACCAGCGATTGAATTCGCTCCAGAAGATCCTGATTGTCCATTGTCATGACTCCTCGTAGTGGTTTGCGCGGTTAGTTAGCAACGTAGTCCTGCTGATGGGGTGCGTCTACTGGTAGCCACCGGCATACTTGGCTCATGAAATTCACTACCACCATCGTGGGCGATGGCAACAAGGCGGGCATCGAGGTTCCGGACGAGATCGTTGATGGGCTGGGTGCAGGCAAGCGGCCCCCGGTGGTGGTGACCATCAACGGCCAGAGTTATCGCAGCAGCATCGCCGTGATGGGCGGTAAATATATGGTGGGTGTCAGCTCGGCAAACCGTGAACTGACCGGGGCTGCGGCGGGGGACACCGTGGACGTCGGCCTTGAAGTGGACACCGAACCGCGGGTTATCGAGGTTCCCGAGGACCTGGCCGCCGCGCTGGACTCGGAGCCTGACGCGAAGGCGTTCTACGCCACTTTGAACTACAGCAGCCAACGGCGCTACGTCGAGCCGATCGGTGATGCCAAGACCGAGGAGACGCGCGCCCGGCGGATCGCGAAGGTAGTTTCGGATTTAAAGGCCGGCAAGAAATAGCATCCTTGGGACAGGCTCGTTGGCAAGAACTTGAACTGAATCACGACACGTTCCGTCCTCTGGGTTCACTACTAAGTCGTGACAGGCTGCAGGGCGCACTCCGGATGCGGAACAGCTGCCACAGTCGATGAGGAGATGAGACCCTCTTGTCGGCTGGTCACGGCGCACGAGCAGGGCCCCATCTCTCGGCTGGCCGGCCGTGCGTGTGTCCGCTGGCTCAGCGGACAGTGTGGCCGGCTCTGACTTAGACCACCGGGGCCGGCCACATCCGGAGCGTTTTTGGTCCTGGCCTCAGGGCCAACGTTATGATGTCCGGGTTCCGTTTCTTGCCTTGATCGGGCGCTGGAGGATGAAGACCTAATGCTGACGACGCGGCGAATCATGGCCTGCCTGGCGTTCCTTGTCCCGGTTGCCGGGCTTTCAGGGTTCGCGGTGGTCATGGCCTCCAAGATCGTCAAACGGGGTCCCAAGGACTATCGCCGGGCTGAGATGACGGAAGACGGACGACGCATCCGCATCGACTTGGACGACTACACCAAAGCCCCGGGCGACTTCGGCGTTTTCGATCCCGCGACAGAGAAGTACACGCGAGTCGGCGAGGTCACGCTGATCAATGAGGACAAGAAGTACGTAGAACGGCGGGTTGATTCTCTTGGGTCCGCCACGGGTAGTCTGGGGCCAATCGTCGACTGGACCCCGGACGTGTTTTTCGAGCCGTCTTCTGTCGGAGGAAGCTACAAAGAGGTGGACGTCCCCACGGAGTATGGTGCGGCGCCTGCATGGCTCTTCGAAGCTGAAAACACGGACGTATGGGTGATCCATATCCATGGCAGCTGGACCGACCGCTCCATCATGTTCAGAGACGTCCACGCATTCAGTCCTTTGGGATTCACCTCCTTGGTCCCCACATTTCGCAGCGACCCGGAGGTCAGCCCACCACAGGCCGAATCGAGTCACCTTGGTCAAACGGAATGGCGTGACGTGGAAAGCGCCGTGTCCTACGCCGTAGCTCATGGAGCCAAGCGCATTGTTCTCTCCGGCTGGTCAATGGGTGGGACCATTGCCCTCCTCACAGCGGAGCACAGCGCCCACCGGGACCGGATCGTAGGGCTTGTCCTGGTAGGCCCCGTCACGAGCTGGCGGAAGGCCATCGCGGCAGGGGCAGTGCGGGCAGGGGTGCCGGCAATTGGTGCCGGCCTTGTTATGCGCCTGTTGGAGGCTCCGTTGTTCGCCAGGATGCTCGGGCTGGAGGAACCGATCGATTTCGATGCACTTGACTGGGTGGACGTACCTAGCCGGGTGGCAGTCCCCACCCTCGTCTTGCACTCCAACGCAGACCAAGAGGTGCCTTGGGAGATCTCGGCCGCGTTCCAACGTGCGAATCCGGCCACCGTCACCTTGATTACACTCCCTGAGGCTCACCATACCCAGGAGTGGAACGCCTCGCCCTCTGCCTTCACCAATGAACTCAAGAGCTGGGTCAGCAAGACGATCCTGAATTGACTAAAGCTACGTCTGCGCGTCCAGCTTGGCTTCAATGTGGCTGATCCGGCCCTGAACAGACTCCGGGAACTCCATCAAGTTCACCCGCTCGTAGTTGTGCAGGACTATAAGGCTCTTGTAGACGCCATTTTCGAGTGTCTCGTTGAAGAGGTCCCATGCCGGACTGACGCGCGACCGATCTGCGTTAACCCGCATTCTCATCGCAGTCAGCCATAGGGCATCGATCATCCAGAGACGCAACCTAGGGAGCTGCTTGGACAGGAAAAGAATCAGCCACCCCGCCGCCGTCACCGTGAGGCCTATATAGAAAAGGCGGTCGAACCAGGTTCCGATCGCTCGGGCGAAGTCGTCCCAGGGCGAGAAGTAGTACAGCACCACATACGCGATATGGCAGGAAACAGCCACTGCAACCACCATCAAGCCCGCTGAGAATGTTGCGTATGGTCCCTTGGCGTTGTGCCGAAGCATGTAGATGATCCTGAGCACGGTGAACAACAACGCGAACATGTACGTCCCGCTGTACACGGCAGTTGCCAGCTGGTCCATGCGGGTATCGATGAAGTCGGCAGCCGTTGGAGCTTTGTCCGCAATCAGGGAGAAGCTGGCAATCATGACGGGAATGCTCAGCAGCGGAGCGTAGTAGGTCCATCTGACAACGGGTACGTTCGCCAAGCGCCGCACGCTGTCGTTGAAGAAGAAGATCGCCAGCAGCGCGAAGATGGCCTGAAGCAGGTTTGTCACGTTGACGCCACCGAGGTGGCTGTCGATGTCCTCCAAGGGTGTCACCGTTCCCAGGACATAGAGAGCCGCGAGTCCGAATACTGACGCCACCCACGACGTCCGGGATTCCGCCACTTTGATCACCGATGGGATCCGAAGGAGGCACAGGGCGCTCAGCAGCGCGAAAAGCAGCAGTTTCATGGTCTGTTATAGGAAAGGATCAGGATCGGACGAGCTGCGTGAACGGGTCTTCTTCGACATCTCGAAAGCGAAGTCCTCCACCCACCGTTCCACGGGATGATTTGGAACGGACCGGCACGTGACACTGATTGCGTCCGCGGTTTCCCGCAGCATCTCTTCGGAGAGGTCCGGCAGAGCCAAGGCCATCTGAAAGCTCTCCAAGTAGATGTGTCCGAGCTCGTGATATATGCAGTGAAGTTTGTATT
The DNA here is from genome assembly GCF_000294695.2 of Arthrobacter sp. Rue61a. NCBI lineage: Bacteria > Bacillati > Actinomycetota > Actinomycetes > Micrococcales > Micrococcaceae > Arthrobacter > Arthrobacter sp. Rue61a. Next base: position 73,213 of record NC_018531.1, read on the forward strand.
GTTGCGACTTCTGCGGGGGAAAATAGACGTTGATGCGGTCTTCGAATTCGGCTTTGAATGCCGTCAGCGAACCCCAGGACTCCTTGTACTCGATCAGATTGATCGGCTTCTTGCAGATCACGGTCAAGCGGTCCACAACTTCCTTCATGGACGTGGTGCCGTCACCGCATAACTCTCGAACCTTGTCCTGAACCGGCGGGAGAGTCATTCATCCTCACCGTTCATCGACGCATCGATAATCCTGGTGATTGTCCTTAGCGTTTCGGGCGAAGTTGCCCCAAGGTTTCTCGCGGCAAAATTCTTCACCTTGAGCTTGCGCATCTGCACAAGGAACTCCATCCGCGCTTCTACCTCGGGAGGAGTCTCACTGTTGAGATCAACGAGGTAACTGGCTGGTACGGCAAAAACGAGCTCGGCGATGCCCTTCAGGAGTTCTTGATCCGTCACCAGGCTGCCAGTGCCATTGATTAAGTACGACCACCGTGTTCGCGACATGTGGATTCCGTGAGCAGAAAGTGCTTCCTCGACATGAGGGTAAGTGAGCGCCGTGTTGTTATCGGACTCCCAGATATCCACCAGGATGCCCATGCGATCCGCCAGGCGCTCTTTCTTCTGTTGTTGCGTTAGGAACACTCTGGGGGCCCCATTTGCCATCGTTAAAGCTCCTTCAGCCAAGGTCAGCTGTTTATGGTGCGACCGCTGCACAGAGCAGGCGGACAGCCGACAAAGAATTTTACCTGATGCTGTTCACAGCGTATAGGCCATGAGTTACAACTGAGTTGTACATGTGCGGAGCATGTCTGTAGGCTGTCGCTTACTTGATTTCTTGGGGGATTCAAGTCCGCACCGCCGAAACCCGCCCTGGGGACAGGTTCTCAGGAGCCGGGTTTCGGCGGCACTTACCGTGGCACTGTCACGAACCCTGCCGGCATCTCTCGTCCCCGGAGCGGATCCTGCTCAGATTACCTGCGCTATCTTGCGTAATGAATCACCCCGGTGCGCCACATAAAGCGCGGGAGAGAAGTGGCGCTTGAGGGGATGATCTGTGGTGCAAAAGGACTGTCGGAACGACCACTGCCTGGAGGGGTTGATCTGGAAGCAAGTCGGTGAGTTCCCTGATGGGCCTTGCCCGGATTGCGTGGCCGAGGACCAGGGCCAATCTGGGGACCAGGACCAACTCGGGAAACCGTCCGGCCCAAGCGTGCTGAGGAGTTGGCAGCGCAGGGTCCTCCGCAGATAAGCGCGTCTCTTTAGGCGACCGCCGCCGTCGATGCCTTCCGCGCTATCAGCGCGACGCCCGCTGAGGATGCGAGGAAGACAGCACCCAAGACTGCCCACCCCAGTGCACCATGTTCGACCACCGTGGCGGTCACCACGAGCGGTGCGAGCATGGCGCCCAGCGCTGATCCCATACCGAACATCCCTTGGTAAGCGCCGGCTTGGAGTGGGTTGGCGAGCTCGAAGCTGAGTCCCCAGGCTTCCGCTTGCGAGAGGATTTCCGCAAACGCATGAAGGAGAGCTGCGCCGCACAGCAGGGCGACGGCGGCGATGACCGGCGCCCCGCCCGCCGATGCGTAGAGCACGCAGGCTACGGCCATGAGCATCCCACCAGTAAGCACGATCTTTCCTGCACGGCGAGGGTGGTCGGTGCCCCGGGAGAGCGGCACTTGCAGCAGGACGACACACGCGGTGTTGATGACAAGGATGACGGATATCAGGACCTCCGGGGCACTGGTGTCCTGTGAAATCCACAACGGAACACCCATTTCGGCGAGTCCGAACTGCATGCCAAAAATACCGGACAACACGGTCAGCAGTACGTAGCGACGGTCCCTGAAGGGGGAGATTCCGCGCTTCGGTGCCGGGGTGGCGGGATCACGGCGCGGTGCGTCTACACGCTTGGGGAGGCGGCGGAGGTGCAGGGCGCTCAGGATGTAGACCACGCCGGCACCGATCATCATTCCCCGGAATGCGTCGGCGGTTCCGGCCAACAGTGCGAGTCCGGCAATCATGCCTCCAACAGCAATGCCGAGGTTGGTGACGGTGCGGAGGACTGCGCGCGCATTCACACGGTGAGGGCCGTCGAAAGCCCTGGCGATGATTGCGGAACGCGTGGCGTTCGCACCCCGATCGAGGCCTACCGCGATGCAGGCAAGCACGACGGCGGTACTGAAGTTGCCGGCGAACGTGTAGGTTGCGATCGCGAGGCCTTGGGTGGCTACCATCCCGACCAAGAGCCGACGCGCGGAAAAGTGGTCGGCAAGTCGACCGCCGATATACGAAGTTGCGACGCCGACGCCGCTGGAAACCGAGAGGATCACTGCGATTTCCACGGCGTTCAGGCCGACAAAGCGGCTGAAGTACAGCACGGTCAGGGTAAGGAAGATGCCGCGGCCCAGTGTGGAAACGAGGATGGCTGAAGCGAGGATCTTGAGGGTGGGATCGGAGAGTGCCACGCGGAGGGTGCGCTGTGGGGCAGGAGCGGTGTCTGCGGGGGATTTAGTCACACCATAGTTCTGCCACCCCCTGACAGCGGTTGGAATTGATGTAGCTTAATGCTTCATGTTGAGGTACGAATTGTCAGACGCAGACCTGGGCGGCGTGCGTTTTGGCATCTCGCCTTTGTGCGAACTTGGACTTTCCTTGAGGGCTATTCGCGATCCCAGCCAGTACCCACTTCAACTACCTTGGTTGCGTCGGACAGAAGAGGCCCGTTCGCGCCTGGACCACGAGGGTTTGCTGGCCCTGGTTGATGACCGATTGTGGACGCCGGACTTCCTGAACCCCCGGCCCGAGTCCCCACTCACCCGGATCGACGACGAGTTCGCGGCATTGGAGCAGATTTCCGCCGAGCAGTTTCATGGTGACCTCATCCGGGTGCACGGCGATGTTCCGGCTGTTTTCGCCGGCCCTGTAGGTCCGGCGATCCGGCGAATGGTCCGTATCCTCCGGGAGTTCTGGGACACCTGTTTCGCCCCGCACTGGCTGCGGATGCGCACCATCCTGGAAGCGGATATCGTCTACCGCGGCCGGCAGATTGCGCAGGGCGGCCTGTTCACCATGCTCAACGATTTGTCCGGTGCAGTGGAGTTCGACGGCCGCGTCATTTCCGTGAGACTGAAGAACCCGGCGTCGCGGACCGAAACGACTGACGGTCTGGGGTTGACCCTTGTTCCCACCATGTTCACCCGCAGGGCTTCTGCTCCCGTGAACCACGGCGACCCGCCGCTGCTGATGTACCCGGCCCGGGGCCAAGGTGCCATGTGGGAGACCGAGCGGGTCACGAATCCGGCCGCGATAGTCGCCGTGTTGGGTGAGGTTCGGACCAGCCTGCTCACGGCCCTGGCTGCTCCCGCCTCGTCCACCGAGTTGGGCCTTCGTTTCGGCGTCACAACGTCCGCCGTGAATCAGCATCTCAGAGTGCTCCGAGACGCCGGACTCGTGACCTCAACCCGCTACGGACACAGCGTGCTCTACTTCAGGAGCGAGCTGGGCGCGTCGTTGCTGTTGGGGTGATCGCTGAGGCCGCCCGACGGCGGCAGGCGGGTGCCGCCGTCGTGCGTTCAGTCTTTGCGCAGACTGTATGTGCTGACTACGTTGCCCTTACTGGTGGCGTACTGGTTCTCGAGAACGAGCCGGTGCAGGGGATCGCCGTCTTCGAAAAGTCGTCGCCCGCTGCCGGCCACCACAGGGTGTGTCATCAGGGTGAGCTCGTCGAGGATGCCCGCGAACAGCAGCTGTCGGACCAAGGAGATGCTGCCGCAGACAGCGATTTCGCCGCCTTCCCGCGCCTTCAGGTCGGTGACGAACTGCTCAACATCACCCTCGATCAGGTGCGAGTTCTCCCATTCAAGGGGCTCGGTGAGGGTGCGGGATGCAACGAACTTCTCCACAGGGTTGATGAAGGCGGCAAAGTCGTCGTCTTGCTGCGCGTTCGGCCAATAGCTAGCCCACTCCTGGTAGCTGACGCGACCCAGAACCACGGTGTCCACCGTGTTGATCATTTTGGTCAGTCCCGCGCCGAGTTCGTCGTCGAAGCTGTCGAACTGGAACTTGAAGGGGTCCTGCACCACGCCGTCCACTGAGTGGAAAAGGCCAGCGGTAACTTTGCGCATCTGTGTCTCCTGTTGGGCGGCGGCGTTGAACGGCGCTGTTAGGCGGCGCGGCTGGTGGTTTGGAGGATGCGGGGCGCAAGGGCCGTCACGTTGCCGAACTCTGCGGGCAGACGGACCGGCACCTCGTGGAGCGCGGCGTACCCTTGGAGTTGATCCAACGCGTCCTCATCAATGGTCGCTTGGGTAAGGTCCATTTCAACTCCGAGGCCACCGCCCAGGCTCTTGGTCCGTTGGACCACGGGGTAGAGCCCCTGGAGGCTCAAAGTGGTCACACGACCGGTCGCTGCGATCTGGATCAGTTCGCCGTCAACGTCGACGCGAACAACTACGGAGAGCTTGTCGCTGGCCAATGTACTGCCTTTCATCCTTGCTGCCACGCTGCAGCGCCCCCCAGCGTATGCGTCGGGTGTGACCTGCGCAACATTGCGACGGCGGAACTGCCGCCAGCGCTGCGGTCACATAGCACGTATTCCTGCGAGGAAACTGTATTCTCTACCGAGAGGCCTCTATCAGGCCATCCATAGCCTGAATATTGGGGGAGAAGTGCGCTCAAATACCGACGCTGGCGTGCCGGAAAAGTCTCGTCAACATAGGCTTTTGTCCAAGCTGACGGCTGCGCTTGTGGCCGTGCTGTTGATGATGGTCGGGCTCCCTGCCCTGCCGGCCCAGGCCGCCACAGTGGCGAGCGAAGCTCCCCAACTCACAGCCGTGGAGTTGGTCTCTGCAGCCCAACTAGCGCCTGGGCAGACTGCGAAGGTGCGATTTACTTTGAGCCAACCGGCTCAAAGTGTCGTATTCAGCTACTACGACGAGTCGCTCTCGGAGACCCGCCAAATCAAGTGGTCGGGGAATCCCGGCCCGGGCGCCTTTACCGCGGAAGCCTCGGCGGTCGTTGGCGGTGATGACTACTACGACGGCCTATACAGGTTGTCCTCCATTGACGTGAAATACGAGAAGCCAGGCGTGGATTACCCTTATGTCCGGTTCCTCCGCAATAGCACCTATGAGGCCTTAAACGTAGACGGCGCCGGGGACCCTCGCCTTCAGTCACTGGACTTTGTTATCAAGAACCCGTCTCGTGTCCTGCTTGTACCGCAAAACACCCTTGCGCCTAGCTTTGCAGCCAGGATGGATCTTGACTGGAGTCGGGCGGTTCAAGGAACGATTTCCCCGGGCTCATGGACCACGGGCGTCAATATCATCAAGGTGCAATGGGTTGTGGACGGCCTGGTTGAGAATTACGGCACCATGGCCTCGACGAAACCCTTCGTTGGTTGGGCATCCTCGCCTAATTACGGGAAGAGCCTCAAGCTTCGGATCACCACCATTACGCCCGGTTTCAAATCAGTATCCGCAGAGTCGGTGCCGTACCTGTTCGTTGCCGCCAGCCCCTTCGTTATATCAGGCAAGCCGTGGATCGGTTCCACGTTGAATACCAACTTTGATGTCGCGTCCATTGAGGGCATTCCCCTCGGCGCGAAACCCAAAGTGGAAGTGCTTTGGCGAACACTTTCGACGTCCTATGCTGGATCACCGGCGGCTCCCGGCGCGAGCTACCTGGTCAAAGACTCAGATGGCGGGGGTTCAATATCGGCTCTAGTCGTCATTTCCCTTGACGGCAAAATTGTTGGTCGTTTCGGCAGTGAATGGACGGCCGAAGTGACTAACCCTGCTCCGTCGCGACAGTTTGAGAGTAGGGGAGTCAGCGACTATTACATGGTTCGAAGTGCTGATGGCAGGCTGTGGGAGTGGGGCCCGTACTTTGGAGCGTTCCCCAGGGAAATCGGAACGGGGTGGAATGTCTTTGACAAGATCTTCTCCCCCGGCGACTTCAACGAGGATGGGTTCCCCGATGTCATGGCCCGGAAACCGTCCGGAGAATTGTGGATGTATCCCACCGACGGACAGTCGTGGTGGAAACCCGCGTCCGTCGTGGGCGTCGGCTGGCAGGGAATGACTGAACTCATTGCTCCCGGCGATTTCGACTCGGATGGCCACGACGACGTCCTGGCGAAGGACCGCGACGGCAGGCTGCTCCTTTACCCCGGCAACGGCAAGGGCGGCTGGTTGGCTCCCCGACAAGTTGGTGCTGGTTGGAATATGTTCAAAAGGGTCTTCTCGCCCGGTGACTTCGACGGAGACTCGCACGCAGACCTCCTCGCCACGAACAGCAGTGGCCAGCTGTTCCTCTATTCCTCAAACGGCAGGGGAGGATGGCTAGGCGCCAAGGTGATCGGCTCCGGTTGGCAGTCCTTCAAAACGATCTATAGCGCAGGAGATAGGGACGGCGACGGCTGGCACGACGTTCTGGGTGTCGATGGCGCAGGGTACATGTACGTCTACCCATTCAAATCGGGTCACTGGAAGCCGCGCTATTTGGTTGGCGCGGACTGGGACGTCTTCACCGCACTGTTCTAAGCAGCGGGCAACTTTGTAGCGAAACGGCAAGTGCCGCCGTCGTACTTCCTGAAAGTACGACGGCGGCACTTGCCGTAAGTAGACAGGGCCCGTTAAGCGGTTTGGCCGGCGTGCTGGCCCTCGGAGATCTCCTCCACAACCTTGCTGTTGAAGGCGGGGAGGTCGTCCGGAGTGCGGCTGGTAACCAGGCCTTGGTCCACAACGACTTCTTCGTCCGTCCAGTTGGCGCCCGCGTTCTTCAGGTCGGTTTGGAGCGTGTGGTATGAGGTGACGTTGCGGCCCTTGATGACGCCGGCGTCGATGAGGATCCATGGTCCGTGGCAGATGGAAGCCACCGGCTTGTGCTGCTCAAAGAACGCGCGGGTGAAGTTCTGCGCATCCTTGTCGACGCGGAGATGATCGGCGTTGACGACGCCGCCGGGGAGGACCAGCGCGTCGAAGTTGGAGGCATCCGCGTCGGCCACTGCAAGGTCGACGTCGAACGTGTCGCCTTTGTCCACGCCGTTGAATCCTTGGAGTTTTCCCTTGGAGGGGGCCACAAGGGTGGGCTCGCCGCCGGCGTCCTTGACGGCCTGCCACGGGCTGGTGAGCTCCACCTGCTCCACGCCGTCAGTCAGCAGAAATGCGACCTTCTTGCCTGCGATGTTGTGTTCTGACATTGTTCCTCCTCGTTGCGCAGCGGGGTGCTTTTTGGGCGATGCCGCCGCTGTGAGAGTTGTTTGTCTGACCTGTTCCACCCTAGGGAAGGATGCTTTAGTAAGCAAGCTGACTAATTCTGAGTATTCACTGGGAAAGTTGCTTAACTATCGAATAACGATAGAATCTCATTGTTGTTCGATAAAGGAGATTCCCATGGGAAAGCTGACAATCCTCGCGCTGCGGATCGTCATCGCGATGGTGCTCGCTGGCTCGCTGTTCATTCAGCTGTGGATGGTGCCGTTATTCTCGGTCGATCTAGTAGAGGCCGGAGCTCCGGACGGTCCGCGCATTGCGCTGCTGGCCATCGTGGTCCTGGGGATTCTGTGTGTCCAGGTGGTGGCAGTCTGTGTGTGGCGGTTGCTGACAATGGTGCGTCGCGGCACCGTGTTTTCGCATGGAGCCTTCCGTTTCGTGGACATCATCTTCGGGGCCATCGCCTTTGCTGCGGTGCTGATGTTCGGTATCGCCGTGATCCTGGCTCCCGGTGAGATAGCGCCAGGCATCGTAATGCTGATCTGCGGGGCAGCGTTGATGATCGGGGGAGTGGCGTTGGTTGTGCTGGTGATGCGGACGTTGCTCGCCCAAGCCGTAGCCCGGGACGCAGAAGCGAAGCATCTCCGGTCCGAGCTCGACGAGGTGATCTGATGCCGATCATCGTGGATATCGACGTCATGCTGGCCAAGCGCAAAATGCCCGTAGGAGTGCTTGCCGAGAAAGTTGGCATCACGCCGGCCAACTTGGCTGTACTCAAGAACGGGCGAGCGAAGGCCGTGAGGTTTACAACGCTCGAAGCGCTGTGCGAGGTGCTGGAGTGTCAGCCAGGTGATCTGCTCCGGTGGGAGTCTGAGGATCGCTGGGATAGCGGAGACCCATCTGCCGGCGAGCTTCGTCCAACTGTTCCATCATCGCAACCGACTCCTCAGGAGTCATGAACGGGCTCTCCGCCAGTCCGGCCTGAAGGCAACGCGTCACCTCGCGCAGTTCGTAGCTGAATCCGTGCCCGGTCACCTCGAATCTTTCCGTTCGCGGCGTGCCGCTGCGTGGCTGGATAATGAGCTCGGCCGGGTTGAACAGGGGAGCAGAGGATCGCAGCCAACCTTCCGCCCCTCCGACCGTCACCACGCTGGGGCATTCTGCGCCGATTGACGTGATGAGCTGGGCATGCGCCCCGCCCTGGTAGCTCAGGGTGAGGGAGTTCTGCAGGTCGACCCCGTCAGGAGTCAAGACTCCGCTGGCGAGCATACTAAGGGGTTCACCGAAAACTCCGAGCGCCCACGTCAGCGGATATACGGCGAGGTCCAGCAATGCTCCTCCGCCGGCTGCCGGATCCCAGATCCGCGATGCAGGATCAAAAGCAGGTACGAAGCCGAGGTCAGCCTGGAGCCAGCGCGGCTCGCCGATCTCCCCTGACCGCAAGATCTCGACGGCGCGGCAGAAACTCGGCAGAAACCGGGTCCACACCGCCTCCATCAGAAACAGTCCACGCTCCCGCGCGAGATCAACCAGCTCGCGCGCCTGCACGGCATCCATGGCAATGGGCTTCTCGCACAGGACATGCTTCCCCGCCCTAAGCGCCGCCAGCGCCACTTCGTGATGTTGCGCGTGGGGCGTGGCGACGTAAACGACGTCGACGGCGGTATCGGCGAGCAGCCGCTCGTAGCCCGGCGCCCCTCCGGCGTCCGAATAGGCCGTGGCAAACCCGAACTTCTCGGCAAAGGCGCGGGCCGATGCCTCAGAGCGGGAGCTGACAGCCTGCAAGATGGCGTCGTCGAGGAGCGCCAGGTCCTGCACCACTCGCGCTGCAATGGAGCCGGTGGCCACCACTCCCCAGCGGATGGGGCGACCTGTCGCGACGGAAGGAGCCACGGTGCTGACGGGAGCAGGAAGCATGGAAGAGCCTTTCAGGGCATGGGAACGCTAAACGGAATCGCGGATCACGATCGAGGTAGGCATCCTGGTGACGCGTTCCGCCGGTTTGCCCTCGATCAGGTTCACCAGGGTCTCGGCCATCTTCTTGCCGAGTTCAACAATCGGGTGATGCACTGTGGTGAGGGCAGGCGTCACGGAGGTAGCAAAGGAATCGTCGTCAAAACCGACCACCGCGATGTCCTCCGGGATGCGGAGGCCACGCCCCTGGATGGCGGTATAGGCGCCGGCAGCCATCTGGTCATTCGCTGCGAAGACGGCGTCAAGGGGAACGCCGCGATCCAACAAGCGGCGCATTGCCTGGGCGCCCGATGCCAAGGTGAAGTCGCCCTCCTCCACCAAGCCCTCCCCAAGACCTGCCTCCCGCACAGCGGTCCGCCAACCGGCAAGGCGGTCGAGCCCGGGCGGCATGTCTTGCGGACCTGCAATCGTGGCAACGTTCTTTCGGCCGCTCTCGGTCAAGAGCCGGGTGACATCGTAGGCCGCTTGCTCGTTGGCCACATCCACGTAATAGCTCTCTTTGCCGCCTACCAAGGGACGTCCCGCAAACACCATGGGAAGTGATCCTGAAAGATGCGTCCAGGAGTTGTCACCACTGTGGTGTGAGACCACTAGGACGCCGTCCACGTTGCCTCCGAGCAGGAAGCTGCGGGTTTTCTCGGGCTTCGACTCCGAGGAGATCACCATGTTCAGCGTGTACTCGGTATCCGTGAGATACAGGGCGATGCCTTGAACAACAGAGGCGAAGAAGGGATCCGCGAAGACCTTGGACGTTGACTCCGGAACGATCAGCGTGACGGCATTTGCCCGTCGTTTGGCGAGCGAGCGTGCCGCGCGGTTTGGCGTGTAGTCGAGTGCAAGGATGGCCTTCCTCACGGACTGCGCCATCTCAGGGTCTACGCTCGGGCTGTCATTGACTACACGGGACACAGTGGCCCGCGAGACCCCGGCCAAGGCAGCCACCATCTCAAGGGTGGGTACCGGCCGGGGGCCGCTGGTGTCCTGCGTCATCGTCATCTCCGGAACGTAAGAAAAGTATGCCTTTGAAGGCTACTTTAGGCGTTCACAGTGGCGCTCGCCGATGCCTTGGCTGACGCAATGACCCGGGCGTATGCCAGTCCGCTGTCCTTGACCGTCCGCTCAAAGGTGTCGTAGTCCACGCGAACCACCCCGAAGCGCTTGCCGTATCCCCAGGACCATTCGAAGTTGTCCAGGAGCGACCAAACAAAGTAGCCGCGCACATCGGCGCCCTGATCGAGCGCCTCACCCACGGCTGCGATGTGGTCCAGGACGAACTGAGTCCGCTCGGCGTCGTGGACTGCACCGTCAGGACTGACGACGTCGTCGTATGCCGCACCGTTTTCCGTGATGTAGAGCGGCGGCAGCGCTGGGTATTCCTCGCCAAGGCGCACCAGAAGCATCCGAAGTCCATCCGGGTTGACCTCCCAGTTCATGGCCGTGCGTGGCAGACCGCGGCTGGGGAAGGCGATATCTTCCGAACCGATCCAGCACGACGACGTCGGACGGGTTGCGCCGCCCGAGTGGCCGTCGCCGTGTTCAGCGGTGGGGTGTCCGCTGATGAGGTCATCGTGGTAGTGGTTGACGCCCAGGAAGTCGATGGGAGCCCCGATGATGTCCAGATCGCCGGGCTTGATCACATCCCGAATGCCGAACTGCTCAAGATCATTGAGGGTGTCCTCCGGGTAGGCGCCACGGAGGATTGGATCCAGGAAGATTCTGTTCTGCAGCGAATCGAACCGCCGGGCGGCATCGAGGTCCACAGGATCGGAGGGATCCCGCGGGATGGAGTTGCTGAGATTGAGCGTGATCCCCAGCTGTTGGGCGCCGCGACTCCGCAGCTCGTTGACCACCAAACCGTGGGCGAGGTGCTGGTGATGGATCGCCGCGACGGCTGCTTCCGGTTCCTGGCGGCCAGGGGCGTGGACGCCTGCCGCATAGCCAAGGAGTGATGAGCAGAACGGTTCGTTGAAAGTGGTCCAGTGCTGGACCCGATCACCCAGAGCCGAATAGACGTCGTTCGCGTAGTCGACGAAGCGGTAGGCGGTGTCGCGGTTGGCCCAGCCGCCTTTCTCCTCCAGCGCCTGCGGCAGGTCCCAGTGGTAAAGGGTCAACCAAGGGAGGATGCCGGCGTCGAGCAGTTCATCCACCAGCCGCGAGTAAAAGTCCAGGCCCTCCGCGTTCACGGAACGGCCGCCGGGCCGGACACGGGACCAGCTGGTAGAGAACCGGTAGGAATCCAGGCCCAGCTCCTTCATGATCCTGACGTCCTGGGGCATGCGGTGGTAGTGCTGCACCGCGTCCTTCAGCGTCTCACCGTTGGCGACGGCACCCGGAATACGGGCGAAGGCATCCCACACGGAATCTTCCTTGCCGCCTTCGTGGCTGGCACCTTCCACCTGGGCTGCGGCGGTGGCCGAACCCCAGAGGAAGCCCTCGGGCCACACCCTGCTATGAGGTGTGATCGCTGGGTGGGTTGTTGCTTCGAATGGCATTAGCCCTTCACTGCTCCTTGCATGATTCCGGATATGAGTTGGCGTCCCGCTATGACGAAGAGAGCCAACAGGGGAAGTGTTGCCATGACGGCACCGGCCAGGACGATTGAATAGTCCACGTAGCGGGCCGACTGCAGTTGGCTGAGCGCCGTCTGCAAGGTGGGGTTGCCGGCGTCGAGAACCAACAGGGGCCACAGGAAATCAGTCCACGCCGTCATGAACGTGAACAGACCGAGGATTGCCATGGCCGGACGTGCGGCCGGGAGTGCCACATGCCAGAACGTTGAGATCATGGACGCTCCATCCATGCGTGCCGACTCGATGAGCTCGTCCGGGATCACGTCCACCAGGTACTGCCGCATGAAGAAGACACCGAACGCTGTGACCAGCGTGGGGATGACGACGGCGCCGATCTCACCTGTCCAGCCCAGCGTGCGCATCAGCATGAACAGCGGGATGATGCCGAGCTGCGTGGGGATGGCCATGGTGGCGATGACTGCCACCATCAGCCAGTTGCGGCCACGGAAGCGCAGCTTGGCGAACGCGTACCCGGCCAAGGTGGAGAACCCCACAACAGAGACGGTGATGATGCCTGAAATCAGTACGCTGTTGCCAAGTGCCAGCCAGAACGGGATGGTGTCGAAGACTTCCCCGACGTTGGTCCAGAAGTTGCCGCCCGGGAAAAGTGGCGGCCACGTTTCCCCGAGGGCCTCGTTGGAGCGGCTGCCGATGATGACGGACCACCAGAGCGGGTAGGCCGAGGCCAGGAAGAACGCGAGCAGCAGCCCATAGGTGAGGAAGCCGGGCCGGCGGCCGTTGCCGAAGAGTGCATTCCGTGCGGTCAGGGACCGGGAGGTTCGCTGAGGGGCCGGTGCTTGTGGGCGGTTTTGCGTGAGGGTCATTGCCCGCTCCTCGGGGTTGAGTCTGGTGCGGCGGCCGGTGCCCCTGCCGCTTGGGCGGCGAGGCCGGCGTCGTCAGCTTTTGCGCTCGCGGCCAAAGGGCGCTTCCGACGGCGGCGGCTGGCGGCCCCGCGATCGTCGCCATTGGTGGCGATACGGCGTGAGATCAGCCAGTTCACAATGCCGAAAAGCAGGATGATCAGGAACAGGAGCCAAGCGATAGTGGAGGCTTTGCCGAAGTTCTGCCGCTGGAAGGCCATTTCCCACAGGTAAAGCACGGTGGTCTGGAACTGCCGTGCCGTTCCACCTGCGGCCACGGGATCGAAGAGCCGGGGCTCAGTGAAGATCTGCAGCCCGCCGATGGTCGCCGTGACAATGACGAACACCACGGTGGGCCGGATGCTCGGGAGGGTGATGCTGAAGAAGCGGCGGACCGAGCCGGCGCCGTCGATCGCTGCGGACTCGTAAATATCGCGCGGCACCGACTGCATTGCCGCCAGGAGGATCAACGCGTTGTAGCCAGTCCAGCGCCAGTTCACCATGGTGGCGATGGCGATGTGGCTGGGAAGAGTGTCGTTCTTCCACATGATGGGGTCGATGCCGAAGCTCGACAGGATGTTGTTGATAAGCCCGTACTGCTCCCCGAACATGTTGGTGAAGATCATGGCCACAGCCACGGGAGTCACGACGTAGGGGAGCAGGATGCTCATGCGCCAAAAGGTCTTGGCGCGGAGGTTCTGATCCAGGACCGCGGCAATGATGGTAGCCATGATCAGCTGGGGGATGGTGGAGATCAGGAAGATGCTGACGGTGTTGAACAAGGAGTTCCAGAAGAACCTGTCCTGCAGCACCTCCGCGAAGTTTTGGAATCCTACAAACTCTCCTTGGCCTTTGAGCAGGTGCCAGTCGAAGAGGGAGACGAAGAACGTGTAGCCCAGGGGAAAGAGGCCCACCAAGGCAAACAGGATGAAAAACGGGGCGATATAGAAGTAGGGGGACGCCTTCATATCAAAGACGCTCAAACGTTGGCGGAAGGTCGGTTTCGGTTTACTGGCAGCCGATCTGCTCGCTGCCGGGCGGTTCAATGTGGTGGTCATGGACGGGTCTCAGACTCTGTGAGGGGGCCTCCGGCTTTTATCCCGGAGGCCCCACGGCCGGGTTCTGCTAGTTGTTGACCACGAGGTCGTTGAGGAGCTTGACGGCTTCGTTCCAGGCTTCATCCGCGGTGCCCTTGCCCGAATCGAGCATCTTGAGGGCGGGACCGAAGACGTTCTCCTGGATCACAGAGTCATCCGGACCCTTGAACTGGGCGATGACACCCTCAGCGCGGGACTCAAAGATCGCTCCGTAGGGAGCGTTGTTGAACAGTTCGTTCGGCTTGGCTGCTTCCACGATCTTTGCCTGGGCTTCGAGCGTGCTCGGGAAGTTGTTCGCTGCGGCGGACTGCTTGATCTGCTGCTCCGGTGCGGTCAGCCATGCTGCCAGCTTGGCTGCTTCAGCAGGGTGCTTGGAGCTCTTGGGAACCGAGAGGAAGGCTCCGCCCCAGTTGGAGGCGCCGCCCGGGAACACGTCAGCTACATCCCAGCCGCTTGCTGCCCCGCCGCCGGCGGACTCGAGCTGGCCCTTAATGGTGCCGAGCATCCACGCCGGGCATACGTGTGTTGCAAAGGAACCGTCCACGAAGGCCTTGCCGTTACCCCAGTCGAACTGGGTTTGGTTGGAGGACAGGCCATCGGCGGTGCCTGCAGCGAGCATGTCGAACTTTGCCCGCATCTCCTTGTTGCCCTCGACGTTCAGCTTGCCGTCTTTCGTGTAGTAACCCTCGTCCATCTGGTTGACCATGGAGTTCCAGACGAAGCCGGACTGGTCATACCAGGCCTTGCCGGTGGCCTCTTTGTACTGGCGGCCCAGCTTGAAGTACGTATCCCAGCTGGCGTCCTTGCCGCCGAAGAGCTCGGCCACCTTTTCGCGGTCGCTCGGTAGGCCGGCCGCTTCGAACAGCTTGCCGTTGAAGCACAATGCCTGCGGTCCGATGTCCGTGCCATAGCCGATCACGCGCCCGTTGGGGTCAGTGCCCTGCTTGTACTTCCAGTCCACCCAGTTGCCTTTGATGTCCTCGGCGCCGTGTTCCTTGAGGTCAACGAACTGGTCCGAGACCTCCATGATCGAGCCGAGCCAGCCCTCCTCGATGGCCGTGACGTCGCTGAGGCCTGAACCGGCAGCGAGCTTGGTGAACGCATCGGTCCTGGCGTTGGAACCGCGGTCGATGTTGGTGGCCTCAATCGTGACGCCGGGGTTCTGCTTCTCATATTCGGCATACAGGTCGTCGTATCCGAAAGTGCCGAAGGTGGTCACAGTCAGTGTGACGGGGTTGTCGGCGCTCGCCGCTTTGTCGCCTCCGCCGCTGCAGCCCGCGGCCACGAGGGCTAGTGAGGCTACGCCCGCCAGGGCAGTGAATTTCCTTAGTCGCGAAAACTCCACGATCACTCCTTTGTGTGTTCGAGCGACCGTACGCCGATGGCGAGAGAGCGCTCTCTGAGATGTGGGACCAATGTATGTGCTGCAAGTCACGTACGTCAAGAGAGCGCTCTCTGACGATTACTCTGTGTCTCTAAAAGACCACTCACGCCGAGGGGTTAGCTCTCGGGGTTATTGGGGGCCCTTTCTGCCGAAAGCTAACCCCTCGACGAGCCGATATCCCACGCTCCTCGGCCCCTTTTCTGCTGCAGGGTCTGTTGCCACTGGTGTTAGCGTTCGAGGGTGCATTCTGTTGAATACGGGGCGGGGACCCCAATTCTGATCATCCACGGGTTCTGCGTTGCTAGAGCGGCGCGCGGCGTTCATGGAGGAAGTGGGAGTGTGACGTTGGATAGTAGGCTGGGCTGAACCACGTGGGGGCGCCGGTTCCTCTCGAACGTCGAAGGAATCGTCGAATGAAATTCTCCATGTCCAGCTGCTCAAGCCTCCCGAAAACTTCAGCCAAACCGCCGACACGAGGGTTCGCCGGCGCTAAAACGGCCGCTGTCCTACTCGCCACCATGCTTCTCGCCGCGTCTGGTGCAACGGCGGCCACCGCCTCCGAAGAATCGCCCATAGTCCAAAACGACCACGCGATGGGATCGACCATTCGTGGTCATGAAAGCGCAGGCCAATTGTTCTCCATTCAGGCCACAGATTCCGCTTCTTCATTACCGGGTGTGCCGGGCATGGATGTCAGTAGCCACCAAGGGGTGGTGGACTGGACCAAGGCTGCAGCAAACGGGGCCAAGTTCGCGTACGTCAAAGCCAGCGAGGGGACCGAATACAGCAATCCGTACTTCGCTGACCAATATGCCGGAGCTGCTTCAGCCGGGATGCTGCGCGGCGCCTACCATTTCGCGCTTCCCAACGCGTCTTCCGGTGCCGCTCAAGCCAGCTACTTCCTCCAGAGCGGTGCAGCCTGGACGCCGGATGGAAAAACACTGCCTGCGCTGCTGGACCTCGAATACAACCCTTACGGCAGCACTTGCTACGGTATGACCCCTGGCGAGATGGTGTCGTGGGTCTCCGATTTCGCCACCACCATCCTGTCGCGAACCGGCCGCCTTCCTGCCATCTACACCACCACGGACTGGTGGAATACCTGCACGGGTAGGGCCAATGGCTTCGGAAACCACCCTCTGCACATCGCCAAGTGGGAGTCGACACCCGGGGCGCTGCCAGCTGGTTGGAATGCCTACACCTTGTGGCAGTACGCCGATTCCGGCGTGTTCCCGGGCGATCAGAATGTCTTCAACGGTACCGTCGGGCAGTTGACGGCCTTCGCCAGCAACCCCGGCCCCATTTTCTCCGACATATCCGGCGGGCAGTTCACCACTGAAGTCAATTGGCTCGGGTCCCGCGGCATTTCAACAGGATGGACCGAGGCCAACGGAGCCAGGACCTACCGACCCTTGGCCCCCGTAGCCCGTGACGCCATGGCCGCCTTCATGTACCGGCTGGCAGGCTCACCCGCCTTCACAGCTCCCGCCAAGTCGCCCTTTACGGACGTAGCCACGACCAACCCGTTCTACAAACAGATCACCTGGCTTGCCAGCAAGGGCATCAGTACCGGGTGGATCGAGCCCACTGGGACCAAGACCTACAGGCCCTTCGAGCCGGTGGCCCGCGACGCCATGGCCGCATTTATGTACAGGCTGGCTGGTTCGCCGGAGTTCAATGCCCCCGCGGAGTCGCCGTTTACGGACGTTGCCACGACCAACCCGTTCTACAAACAGATCACGTGGCTCGCGAGCAGCGGCATCAGTTCCGGATGGACCGAAGCTGATGGGACCAAGACCTATAGGCCCTTTGAGCCGGTGGCCCGCGATGCCATGGCCGCGTTCATGAGCCGTTTCGACACCAAGTTCGGGGACCAGTAGGGGCTGCTCCCGGCTTAACGCCGCATCAGAATTGCCCGGAAGGAACCCCTACTTCCCCTTCTTCCCGCCCCTCTTCGCCGCAGCATTCATCGCCGACTTCACCGCTGGCGGCAGCCCTGCCGTCTCGGTTTCCGGTTCGGCGACGGTCCCGCGCCAGTGGGCCAGCCCCTTCATGCCGTGGTAGATCACCAGGGCAGCAGCGGACCCGAGCGCAATGCCCGTGAACTTCAGCTCGCCAATGGTCCAGGTGTAGTCCGCGATGCCGATAATCAGGGCAACAGCAGCCGTGGTCAGGTTTATGGGGTTGGAGAAGTTGACCTTGTTCTGCACCCAGATCTTCACGCCGAGAACGCCGATCATGCCGTACAGCATGGTCGCGGCGCCGCCTAGCACACCGGGCGGGACAGTGGCGATCAGTTCGCCGAATTTCGGGGAGAAGCTCAGCAGGATGGCGAAGACACCAGCCACCCAGTAGGCCGCCGTCGAATAGACCTTGGTGGCGGCCATGACGCCGATGTTCTCCGCATAAGTCGTGGTACCGGAACCGCCGCCGAACCCGGCAAGTACCGTCGCGGCGCCGTCGGCCATCAGCGCGCGGCCGGAGACGCCGTCGAGGTTTTGGCCGGTCATCGCGGCAACCGACTTCACATGCCCCACGTTCTCAGCCACGAGCACCAGCACCACGGGGACGAACAGGCCCACCACGCCGATGTGGAACTCGGGCGTCTGGAACAGCGGCAGGCCAACCCACGCGGCTGCGTCCATCTTTTCGTAGGACACCTCACCGCGCATCATGGCCACGAGATACCCGACCACAACACCCACCAAAATGCTCAGACGCCCCAGAATTCCGCGGAAGAGGACACTGACCAGGATGATCGTCACCAGCGTGATCAGCGCGGTGACGGGAGCGGCGTCGAAGTTTGCCTTCGCGGCTGGCGCGAGATTCAAGCCGATCAGCGCCACAATCGCGCCGGTGACGATCGGCGGCATGAGCCGGTTGATCCATTCGGCGCCAAACTTCTGGACCACCGCACCAATAAGCGCCAGTACGACGCCGGCAAGCACCACGCCGCCCAAGGCGCCGCTAACGCCGTACTGCTGCTGGGACGCCATGATCGGGGCGATGAACGCGAAGCTCGAACCGAGGTAGCTGGGCACCCGGCCCTTGGTGATCACGAGGAACAGTAGCGTTCCGATGCCCGAGAAGAGCAGGGTGGTGGCCGGCGGCATGCCGGTGATGATGGGGACCAGGAAAGTGGCGCCGAACATGGCCACCACGTGCTGCATGCCAATGCCGATGGTCAGGGGCCACGCAAGCCGCTCGTCGGGAGCCACCACGTGGCCGGGGCGAATGGACTTGCCGTTGCCGTGGAGCTTCCATTTGATGCCGAGCATGCTCATGGCGGGGCCTTCCTCAGAAGAGTATTGGGATTCGGTGCAACATTACCGCCAAATGCCCACCCACATGCGGCGCTTTAGCGGGGAACCAGCCTGAACAGGAACTTGGTTTTCACCATCACCCAAAGTATGGCGAGCAAGGCGATATACACGCCGGTGTTCAGCCAGAGGTTCCCGTCCCGCAGCACAGGGATGTTGGCGATGGCCACAATGAAGAACACGTGCATGATGAACACGTACAACGTGGCTTGGCCCAGGGGTATGAAGAACCAGCCAACGGCGCGTGACAACGGCTTCCAAAAGGCACTTAGCAATGCGTACAAGGCGATGGTGATGAGGAAGACGTTGAGCACCCGCCC
Organism: Arthrobacter sp. Rue61a; assembly: GCF_000294695.2. Classification (NCBI taxonomy): domain Bacteria; kingdom Bacillati; phylum Actinomycetota; class Actinomycetes; order Micrococcales; family Micrococcaceae; genus Arthrobacter; species Arthrobacter sp. Rue61a. The sequence continues at coordinate 91,943 of NC_018531.1, forward strand.
CGGGCCGAGATAAGTCCGGCTGAAGAAGGTGTCGTAGACGTACCTGAACGTCGTTTCAGGGATAAGCGCGAGCCGGAAGTCCAGTTGGTTGGTCAGATACGGGCCGCTCCAAGAGAAGACGGCACAGGCAGCCGCCAGGAAAATGCACACCCCAAGCAGCCAACGCCGACGCCGATCGGCAAACCACTCGATGATGTGATGTCGATAGAACCCGGCGGTCATTCCCACAACGAACAGGAGCTGCCACACGAGAAGCGGGAAGGAATCCTCGAACTGCGAAGGCAGCAGGCGGAAACGGAAGATCGACCCCGCGATGTAAAGGCCGACGCTGAGCGTGAGGACCAGCCAGGTAAACCCGCGGGAAAGCGCAACGAGGATTAGCGGGCTGATGAGCAAGAGGACGACGTAGAGACCCATGATGTTGAACTGCCACGGCCCAACTTGCAGCAACAGGAGAGCCGGGATGAGCCCCTGCGGGACGGGGAACTGCAGCAGCCCCTCCATGCCTGCGTAGAGGTCATACGTAGTTCCCGCGGCCGCGCGCCCCGCCCCACCGGTTCCTTGATCCGTGAATGTGGTGACTGCTGCGGCGTTGATGAAGGGCAGCAGGCTCAGGCCGTAAACGATCAGGACCACGGCGAGGGCTGTGAAATACAGCTTCCAGGCACGCTTGGTGGTCCCGTCCACTACGTCCCCGAGTTCGGTGGCAATCCGGGGACCATAGACCATGCCCAGGACCACCCCGGAGAGCATGACGAAGAGCTCCGCTCCGGAAACTACTCCGAGGGTCTCTTGGCTCAGCAGTTGGAATACGGAGTTGATGCCAACGTGGTTAACCACCACAAACACGATGGCCAGGCCCCGGAGCATGTCGATCCGCGCATCACGTTTACCCGTGCCGGTGTAGGACCATTTGCTGGCGAAAGCCCGTGAGGACAAGAACCACAACGCCGCCACAGCTACCAGCACTGATCCGGCAGAAGCCCATGCCGCCCAGCCTTGGATGACCGTCCCCGTCTTCGGCTGTGGTGCCTCAATGCCGGGCACGTTGTCCAGGCCCTTCTCGGTGACCGGTCCAATGGTGAGGCCTGAGGTGTCCAACGAGGTTCGGAAGGGGTTGGCCAGCGAGGGTTCGGCGGTAGCCCTCCAATCGATGGGCACCCGGCCAGGATCGCGCACTTCTGTGGTTTCGTTCCAGACCACTGCCCGGACGGACCCATTCCCGGGCTCCGCAACTGAGGCGAAAACCTGGTGCCACCACGTTTCCTTAACATCCAGCTCAGCGGCGCCACCGGCCCCGGGCGAGAAAAAGGCTCCGGTTTCAACCAGAAGAGGCTTGGTCCGGGCTTGCACGTAAGTGCTGTAGAAATTGTCGGTTCCGTCCCCACCACTTGACGCGTGCAGGGCTTCATTGAACTCGCCCGCGGCGGGCAGGGTATTACTGGCCGCGCCGGCGCCCGTTGTGTCGTGGTAAACGGACAGGCCAACCCAGTCCACCACGTCATCGCCCGGGTAATAGGGCTCGAAGGCGGAATCGTCCTGGTCCCAGATGCCGTTCCCGCTGGTGTCCAGCGATGCCAAGGGCACACCCTTGGGAGGGGTGGACGTCGCTACCTGAAAGGGGTAATCCTTCTCTGCGGTCGGAGACCACACCATCACGGGATCCGGCAGGGTGGCCCGGAGTGCTGCGGCTACGTTGTCGAAAGCAGCTCGATAAGCTTCCGGTTCTTGACCCCAGCTGACCCACGGGGCGTTCATTTCCGGTGCGAAGCGGACCAGGACCTTCCCCCGGAAGCCGGCTGCCGCCGTCGTGATTTGACGCGCAAAAGCGGACGCAACGTCCTGGTTGATGTCCTTAAGCGGGATCCCGGGGCGGACCGTGAGCAACGCATGCGAGCCTTGCTCGGCGATCTGGGAGAAGTAGCCCTTCAGGTATTCGCGGCCGCCTTCGTCCACGGGCAAGGACACGTTTTGGCCGTAGAGTGCCGCGGGCGCCCCGAGCCGCTGGGCGTAATCTGCTGCCGAATCCGTGTCCCAGTCCAACAAGGCACCAAAGAACCGCGTTCCGGGATCCTCGACGCCGGGCTGTTGAACGGAGCCCCAGGCCTGCGCGGTTGGCATCAGGAACATCGCCAGAAGCATGGCAAGAACAGCCAGCGCCCGCTGACGGGCCGCTAGGGGAAACGTAGGCATCAGGCCCCTTCTGGTGTCGTCATTCCCACGGCTGAACCTCCCCAAAGCGGCGGCAGCTCGTATGCATGATGCTACCGACTTTTGTGCTGTGCCCAACGTCACGGACCGTCACGGGAAGAGGACAACGGAAGTTGAAGTTGCAACCATGGAAAGCAGAAGTGCCCGGCCGGCTCAGGGGCCAGGGCCCACCGAAAGGTTCACGAAATGACGATCGCCCACGAAGAAGCAGTCATTGACGCCGCAGCAGTCGACGCCATTTTTGCCGAAGCCCGTACCGCCAACAGCTTCGCCGGTGAGGTCACCGACGAGCAGGCCCGCGCCATCTACGAGCTCACCAAGTTCGGCCCCACTGCCTTCAACTCCCAGCCGCTCCGCGTGACCTACGTCCGCTCGGACGATGCCCGAGCCAAGCTGGTAGATGCCCTCTCGCGCGGCAACCAGGCGAAGACAGCCTCCGCGCCGCTGGTCGCCATCCTGTCCTATGACACCGACTGGCAGGGCCAGTGGGACAAGTTCCTGCCCGCCTACGGCGCGCCTAAGGCAATGTACGACGCCGACCCCGCTTTAGCCGCTGCTACTGGCAACAACAACGCACACTTGCAGGCCGGCTACTTCATCCTCGCCGTGCGCTCGCTCGGTTTCGCTGCCGGCCCGATGACCGGCGCCGACTTCGCCGCCATCGACGCCGAATTCTTCCCGGCCGGCGACCAGAAGAGCTTCTTGGTGGTCAACATCGGCCAGCCCGGCCCGGACGCCTGGGGCGAAGCCAAGCCGAAGTTCGCTTACGACGACGTTGTTCGCACCGTCTAGCGTTTCCCGACAGAAACGCCCGCTCACGTTCCGGTGAGCGGGCGTTTTTTGCATTGCCGGCACCCTGGACGCTCTCTCACATCCCTCGGGCTTGGGGCCATCGCTCTCTCACATCCCTCGGGCTTTGGGGCCAATCAGGGCCGGTAGGTGAGAGAAGGATTCGGTTATAGGCGCGGGATGTGAGAGAGCGTCGGCCTTTAAGGGCTGGGATGTGAGAGAGGGATGGGTGCTGGTGGCAAACTATGCCTATGCGGAACCTCATCTGGGTGGCGTTCACGGAGCCCGTCTCGCCGGGGCTGGTCTTTCCGCGCAGCGACTGGCCGCTCCACATCACGCTGTTAAGGTTCGACGTCGGCGCGAACGTGAGTGCCGATGTCGCCGATGTCCTTGCGGACCAGGCCGAAGCGCCGGTCAAGGGTGCGCTTGGTACCCGGCTGAGAGTGGGCGAAGAGGCGGGCTTTGGGCATATGGGGTCCATCCCGGTGAGCCTGATCGAGCACAACCCGCTGCTTCAGGGGTTGCATGAAGAGATCGTGGACGCCGTGAACAGCATCGGCGGGAGGATAGCTACGCCGAACTATGTGATGGAACGCTACCGGCCGCACATCTCGCACCACGACGGCAAGAGACCAAAGTCCGGAGACGCCGTCGTGCTTGACCAAGTAGCCCTGGTGGACATGGCTCCCGAAGGCGACCACACCATCCGCCGCATCCTCAGGCTCTGGACTCAGGACACCAAAACCGGCTGAAGACACGGCAACGGGCTGAAGACACCCATATCCAAGCGTCCTCAGCCCGTCTCAGGGCCCTTAGCGAATATGCGCGTCGCCAGCGGCCGAAGCCGCTGCCATCGCGGCACGAAGGTCACCCACAAGCACTACGCGATAACGCCGTCTACCAGTGCCTTGGCTTCTTTCTGCACCTGCGCCAAGTGGTCCGCGCCCTTGAAGGACTCGGCGTAGATCTTGTACACATCCTCGGTGCCGGAAGGGCGGGCTGCGAACCAGGCATTCTCGGTGACAACCTTCAGGCCGCCGATCGGAGCGCCGTTGCCGGGAGCCTCAGTGAGCTTCGCAGTGATCTCTTCGCCGGCAAGGGAAGTGGCGGTGACATCGGCGGCGGAGAGTTTGCCCAGCTTGGACTTCTGCTCACGGGTAGCGGCGGCGTCGATGCGAGCGTAAACGGGGGAACCGAACTGGTCGGTCAGGCCCTTGTAGAGCTGTGAAGGAGAGGACCCCGTGACGGCCGTGATCTCGGACGCCAGCAGTGCCAGTAGGATGCCGTCCTTGTCCGTGGTCCACACACTGCCGTCGAGCTTGTTGAAGGATGCGCCGGCAGACTCTTCGCCACCGAAGGCACCCTCGCCGGACAGCAGGCCGGGAACGAACCACTTGAAACCAACAGGAACCTCAACCAGTTTGCGCCCAAGTCCGGCAGCAACGCGGTCGATGATCGAGGACGAAACCAGTGTCTTGCCCACGACAGACTCGGGATTCCAGCCACTGCGGTTCCGGTACAGGTAGTCAATGGCGACTGCGAGGTAGTGGTTCGGGTTCATGAGCCCGCCATCGGGGGTGACAATGCCGTGGCGGTCGGCGTCGGCATCGTTCCCGGTGGCGACGTCGTAAGCGGCGGTGCCATCGGCACCTGCGGCCATCCGCTTGATCAGTGACGCCATGGCCGACGGCGACGAGCAATCCATGCGGATCTTCTCGTCCCAGTCGAGGGTCATGAATGCCCACTGCGGATCAACGGTGGGGTTGACCACCGTGAGGTTTAGTTGGTGGCGTTCGCCGATTTCGCCCCAGTAGTCCACGGAGGCGCCGCCCATGGGATCTGCTCCGATGCGGACGCCGGCGTTCCGGATGGCGTCAAGGTTCAGCACGGAAGGGAGGTCGTCAACATAGCTGCTGAGGAAGTCGAACTTGCCGGTGGTGTCAGCGGCCAAGGCGTCGTTCAGGGGCATGCGCTTGACGCCGCGCAGGCCGTTCTCAAGCAGCTGGTTGGCGCGATCGGCGATCCAGCCGGTGGCGTCGGTGTCGGCCGGGCCGCCGTGCGGAGGGTTGTACTTGAAGCCTCCATCGCCTGGCGGGTTGTGGCTGGGGGTGACCACGATGCCGTCAGCCTGGGGAGTGCCTGGCGCAGCTTCGCGGTTGTACTTGAGGATCGCGTGGCTCAGTGCAGGCGTCGGGGTGTAGCCGTGGCGGGCGTCCACCAGGACGGTCACACCATTGGCGGCCAGTACCTCCAATGCGGAGTTCTGTGCCGGCTCGCTCAGGGCATGGGTGTCGCGGCCGATGAACAACGGCCCGGTGATGCCCTGGCGGCCGCGATATTCAACGATTGCCTGCGTGATTGCGAGGATGTGCGGCTCGTTGAAGGACGCCTTCAAACTGGATCCGCGGTGTCCCGACGTTCCAAACGCCACGCGCTGCGCAGGGTCGCCCAAATCCGGAGTGACGTCGAAATACGCGTCCAGCAGGGCTGTGATGTCAACAAGGTCCTGGGGAAGGGCAACTGTGCCCGCTCGGCTAGCCATGGGGTCCAGCATGCCAGACCGCGGCGCAAGCCGGAACGAAATGTCCGTGTTGCGGCCCCTGTGACGCCGAATGGCGGAATCGCGATCGCAAAAGGCTAAAGATTAACCCCTCGTTCAAGAGCGGCTGCTAGCAAAACAACGCTCCGCCCGGTCTTGAACCAGGGCGGAGCGACGTCGTCCAAAGAGCTGCCGAGGGTTAGACGGCGGTGTATCCGCCATCGACGAGTACATACGAACCGGTCATGAAACTGGCCTTGTCGGAGAGGAGGAACGTGGTGACGTTCGCGATCTCCTCGGCCTTGCCCAACCGACCCAGCGGGTGCTTTGCTTCGAGCCCGCTGATGACTTCCTTCGGTGCGGCGGCCAGCAAGGGAGTATCGATGTAGCCGGGGCCGATGGCGTTGACGCGAAGACCCTGTGCGCCGTATTCAGCGGCGGCGTTCTTGGTCAGGCCCACCACGCCGTGCTTGGCTGCGGTGTACGCGGCGTTGCCGGGTGCAGCGACGGCGCCGTGGATTGAGGCCATGTTGACGATGGCGCCCTCGGAGGCTCCGGCGGCCAGGATCGCCGGGACTTGGTAGCGCATGCCGTACAGGACACCGCTCAGGTTGATGGCAATGACCCTGTCCCAGTCTTCGATGTCTACTTCGCCGACCGGGGCGCTGGCTCCGCCGATTCCGGCGTTGTTGACGGCGTAGTTGAGGGCACCATAGGTCTCGATTGCGAAGTCCACGGCTTTCTTGCTGTCCTCGGCCACGGCGGTGTTGCCTTGGAAGGCAACTGCTGTGCCGCCGTCGGCCGTGATCTGGTCAGCCACGCGTGTGGCGGCGTCGAGATTGACGTCCACAACAACAACGTTGACGCCGTTCTTCGCGAGGTCCTTGCTGATCGCTTCTCCGAGTCCCGAGCCGCCGCCAGTGACGAGCGCGGTCTTGCCTTCGAAGTTACCCATGATTCCTCCTTCGCGGGGTTGACCCGCAGATTTCGTAGTTAGCGCTGCTTACGTCGCTATTAATGCCAACCGGGTCCCTTCCCGGCATATTCCATGCATTTGCATGAATCCAGTCACAGCAACGGGCCCTACTTATGCGGTGCCCCCGGCGGCGGTAGTGTTGGGTTCAAAGACCAATCCAGGGGGATTTCTATGTCAGACCAGCCAGCCAGGGGCAACGAGGACAAGCCGTCCGGCTACGAACCGCCGCAGTATGTTCCGCCGGCACAGTTCAGCGCTCCCGAGTCCACCACGCACAATCAGGGCACGCCCGCCGAGTACGCGCCGGAGCAGGGCGCCAACGCTACCCAGCCGCTCCCGCCCTACGAGCAGAGCGCGCACGGGCAGAATCCGTACGCTCAGCCACAGCAGCCCGCCGGCGCGTACGCACCGGGCGACTACAGTCAGCAGCCCCCGTCACCGTACGGTCAGCCGCCGAGCCCCTACCAGCAGCAGGCCTTCAACCAGCAGCCTTACGGTCAGCCGCAGTCGCCGTACGGCCAGCCCGCCTACTACGCCATGCAGGCCGAGCCCAAGGGCCTGAGCATCGCCAGCATGTGCTGCGGCATCGCCGTCTACGTTGGCTTCGGATTCTTCATCCTCCCGCAGATCGCAGCCGTGATCCTGGGTCACCTCGCGCTGAAGCGCGAGCCCGCGGGCAAGGGCATGGCAATAGCCGGCCTGGTGATGGGTTACCTCGGTGTGGCCCTGACGGTGATTTTTGGCATCATTTTCTTCATCGCCATCGGCGCGTCAAGCAGCAGCTATAACAACAGGTTCTAAACCGCATACGACGGCGACCCTTGCGTCAGGTGGGAATCCCACCGAACGCAAGGGTCGCCGTCGTTGTGCCGTCAGCCGGGAAGTCTAGCGAACGCCACCCATCAGTTTCTTGATCGCGGGCGATGCCGCAGCCAGGCCAACAGCCAGGACCACTGCCACGCCGCCGATCCCCAGGAAGTACGGGAGCTCGTCCTCGGGGTTGTAGAGGCCTGCGAGGATGCCGGCCAGTGTGGTGCCGAGCGAGACGGACAGGAAGAACAGGGCCACCATCTGCGTATGGAACGCCTTGGGTGCGAGCTTGGTGCTCACTGACAAGCCGATGGGGGAGAGGAACAGTTCCGCCAGGGTGAACATGAACAGGATGCCCACCAGTGCCAGCAGCGGGGTCTTGCCGTCGCCGGCCAGCGGGATGAACGCAAGGAACGCCAGGCCCATGATGAACAGGCCAGCGGAGAACTTCAGCGGCGAACTGGGCTGCTTGGAGCCCAGCTTGGTCCAGAGTGCAGCCATGACGCCGGCGAAGATGATGATGAACACCGGGTTGATGGACTGGACCCACGCGGCCGGCATTTCCCAGCCGAACAGGTTGCGGTCCAGCTTCTCCTGCGAGTACACGGCAATGAACGTGAACTGCTGCTGGAACAGTGCCCAGAATCCGGCCGATGCGATGAACAAGGGTATGAAGGCCACAACGCGCTTGCGCTCCACACCGGTGACCAACGGGCTGCGGAAGATCAGGAAAAGGTAGATCACGGCGGCACCGATGGCCGCGTAGGCCATGCTCCGGGCCAGGTTGTTGGCGTTGACAATCCCTGTGCCGAGCAGCACGCCGATGACAATCAGGATGCCCAGGAAAATCAGGCCGTACTTGGTGCGGTCCTTCGTCGGCAGCGGATTGGGTACGCGGTGTGCTTCCTCCGGGAGCTTCTTGCGGCCCAGGGAGTAGATGACCAGGCCGATCGCCATACCCACGGCGGCGGCGCCGAAGCCAATGTGGAAGCCGTAGCTGGTCTGCAGCCATCCGGTCACCAGTGGGCCGATCAGCCCGCCGATGTTGATGCCCATGTAGAAGATGGAGAAGCCGGCGTCGCGGCGCTCATCCTTCTCGCCGTACAGGGTGCCCACCAGGGCGGTGGCGTTGGCTTTCAGGCCACCCGAGCCGATGCCCACCAGCACCAAGCCCGCGATCAAGCCAGGGATGCCCGGCAGAAGCGCCAGTGCGATGTGGCCTGCCATGATCATGATGGCAGAACCGAACAGGACCTTTTCGGAGCCGAAGAGACGGTCGGCGAGCCAGGCGCCGAGGATCGTCGACAGGTAAACGCCACCACCGTACGCACCCACCAAACCAGCAGCGAGCCCCTGGTCAATGGAAAGACCGCCCTGCTCGGCGGTGAAGTACATGTAGTAGAGCAGAATGCCCTGCATGCCGTAGAAGGAGAATCGCTCCCACATTTCCACGGAGAAGAGGCTGGCCAACATCTTTGGGTGGCCGAAGAATGACGTATCGCCCGCTGGCTTTGCGGACTCAGCCGTGGTTTGAGGTGTGCTCATTTTCTCAATGCTGGCACTGACTGCGGGCATTGTCACATCGATGAATGCCCGGGGCAACCACTTTCCATATGTTAGACACGAGTCTCATGGGGTCTCGAGGGCGGCTGCCAGCTGGAGAAGCAGCAGTTCAGATCCCATCCGGCCGATGACCTGAATCCCCATGGGCAACCCTGCGGCAGTGGTGTGCACCGGGATGCTGATCGCCGGAAGCCCGCACACGTTCACCATGGAGGACCAGGGCGCGTACTCGCATTGCCTTTTGTAGTCCTCATCCGCGTCGCCGGCCCACTCGCTCGGCCACGGTTCGCCGCTGTGTCCGCCGCCGGTAAACCAGCCGATGGGACGCGGTGTCTGCGCCAACGTCGGCATGAGGATCACGTCCCATGCGGAGTATTGGGTGACCGTGTCGTGCTCGAACTGCCGCAGGAAACCCAGTGCCTCGTTGACCTTCACAGCGCTCCGCTGTTGCGCCCGACGCCGGAACGTCCGGGTCAACGGGGTCAGCAACGCCTCGCGTTGAGGTGCTATCCGGGCACTCCCGACGCCGGCAGTCCAGGCTGTTGTGAACGCTTCCGGATAGCGGTTATCGTAGCGGATTTCCGCTTCAGTGAGGCTGTGACCGGTCTTCTCGAGCAACTCGGCCCCACGTTCCAGAGCGTCCATCGCTTCCGGCTCCACCCCGAACGGATAGACGCCGGCCCAGGGGCTGTCCAGGCTTACCCCGATCCTCAGGGGTTCCGGCGCCCGCCCCACGTTGGCGAGGTAACCGCCGTCGGGCGCTTGATGCTGGGGTACCAGTGCGTCCATCAGCAACGCCGCATCCGCCGCCGTTCTTGCGAGCGGTCCCGCAACCACCAACTTGGCGGCATCTCCCGCGCTGGCCCCGGATGGTACCAACCCGCGTCCCGGCTTCAGCCCCACCAGACCGCAAGCGCCGGCAGGAATGCGGATGGAGCCGCCGCCGTCGGTCCCCGGAGCGAACGGAACAAGTCCCGCGGCCACCGCCGCGGCGCTACCGCCCGAGGATCCACCGGAGCTTCGCGCCAGGGAATGCGGATTGCGCGACGGCGGCGCCACGCGGTTTTCGCTGTAGGCGGTCAGTCCGAACTCTGGAACCTGCGTCTTACCCAGCGAGATGACGCCTTGATCCTTCAGGGCTGCTGCAAGGGCACCGTCCTCCGGCGCAGGCTTATGCTCGAGGGCTGCGCTGCCGTGCGTGGTGGGCACGCCGGCCACATCGGTGAGGTCCTTGAAGGCGATGGGCATGCCGTGAAGCAGCGGCAGCTTTTCGGGGCGGCCCTCCCGGATCAGCTTCGCGTGCAGCTTGTCCGCGGCCGTGGCGTCGGTGAAGGCTTGCTCGGCAGTCACTGTGACAAAGGCGCCCAGTTGCCTGTTCCGGGTTTCGATGGCCGACAGGAAGTGCGATGTTGCCTCCCGCGCTGAGAGTTCCCCCGAAGCCAAGGCATCGCGGAGCGCTACAGCTGTGAGTCGTGAAAGGTCCTGCGATGAGGGATCAACCAAGGAAACGCGACTCCAACCGTTCCTCCACAGCGACAGCGTCCACACTCTCGCCGGCGCCTGCAGTCACCCGGAAGGCGGCCTTGTTCTTCACTTCGGACACCACTTCCGCGAGTTCCGTGCCCCGGTAAACCAGCCCCACGCCGTCGTCCGTGCAGTGCGTCTCACCGAGCGTTCCGTTGGCCACCAACCTGTGGATGGCGGGTGCCCGACGTGGTTCGGAGTCGTAGTGGACGCCGTTGCCATAGGGGAGGAAACCGAGCGCGTTGGTGACAGGCTTGAGTTCCGGACCAAAGGAATCGGTGACGCCGCCTTGGTACCAACAGATGGACCCGGCCGAGACGCCGGCCAGCACTACGCCGCTTTCCCAGGCCTTCCGCAAAATTCCGTCCAGATCGTGAGCCCGCCAAACTGCCAGGAGGTTCACCACCGACCCACCGTTCACCCACACCACGTCCTGCTCCAGAAGGTGCGCTTCCGGGTCCTCGATGTTGGGCATCGTGAAGAGGCTGAGGTGGCTGAAGTCGAACCCCGCAATGCGTGCTGCCTGATCCATTTCAGCCGCCCACCAGCGCTGATCACCCGACGCCGTACCGATGTGTGTCACCCGCGGCGCACGGCCGGAGACGCCGGACAACTCCACGGCGTAATGCATCAGGTGGTTGAACTCGATCCTGGTGCGTTCGCCGGGCTTGTATCCACCGGACGTTGCCAGAATGGTCGGCTGCCCAGTAGCCATTGGGGGTACTCCTAACGGGCCGAGGGTGGGTGGCTTCCGTCCCAGTCTTAACGTCCGGGCGTCGGGAAGCAAGGGCGGGCTTTCCGTGAAGTTACGGTGTCACGCCTCGGGGACTAGGCTGGATGCTGGACTTAATCGATGGGAAGGGACCGCCATGAGCGACTTCGATACCGTGCCTGTGGGCGACATTCCGGCCGACGCCAGCATTCTGGACGTCCGCGAAGATTACGAGTGGGTGGCCGGGCACGCCGAAGGTGCACGCCACATTCCCATGGACCAACTGCCCGCGCGCTTGGAAGAACTCGATCCTGACGACGACCTGTTCGTCATCTGCCGGACCGGAGGCCGCTCCTTCCGGGCGGTGCAATGGCTGGTGGGCCAAGGCTACTCTGCCGTCAACGTTGCCGGCGGCATGGACATGTGGTTTGAGGCCGGAAAGCCGATGGTGTCAGACAACGGGCTCAAACCGGTTGTCCTGTAACCCACGTATATAACCAGCAAGGAATATTTCGGATGTCCGCAGTCACCTACACGTTCCTCGGCCCCCAAGGCACCTTCACCGAGGCTGCGCTCATGCAGGTGCCGGGTGCTGCCGACGCCACACGCATCCCCTGCACCAACGTCAACACAGCGCTGGAGCGGGTCCGTGCCGGCGAGGCGGATGCGGCCATGGTCCCCATCGAGAACTCGGTGGAGGGCGGGGTCACAGCCACCCTGGACGCGATCGCCACAGGCCAAGAGCTCCGGATCATCCGTGAGGCCTTGGTTCCCATCACCTTCGTGCTCGTGGCGAGGCCCGGCGTCGAGCTTTCAGACATCAAACGGATCTCGACGCACGGCCATGCGTGGGCGCAATGCCGTTTGTGGGTGGATGAGCACCTTCCGAACGCCGATTACGTTCCGGGATCGTCGACGGCGGCGTCCGCCATGGGCCTGCTGGAGGACGACGCTCCCTATGAGGCCGCCATCTGTGCCCCGTTGATTGCTGCCGAACAACCGGGCCTGAACGTTCTGGCCGAGGACATCGGAGACAACCCCGACGCGGTCACGCGGTTCATCCTGGTGAGTCGACCCGGTGCCCTGCCCGAGCGAACCGGGGCAGACAAGACCACCGTGGTGGTGCCCCTGCCGGAGGATCACCCCGGTGCGCTCATGGAAATACTGGACCAGTTCGCCTCCCGCGGAGTGAACCTCAGCCGCATCGAATCTCGCCCCACTGGACAGTACCTGGGCCACTACTTCTTCAGCATCGACGCCGACGGACACGCCACCGATTCGCGGGTGGCCGACGCCCTTGCCGGCCTCCACCGGATCAGTCCGGCAACCCGGTTCCTGGGCTCCTACGCCCGAGCGGACAAGCAGCCGGCCGTGGTTGCCCCGCACACATCGGACGCTGCTTTCGCCTCGGCTCACGCATGGGTGGATTCAATTCTTAAGGGCTCGTAGGCGCTGTCCACAGGCAGAACGGCGGCCCTTTCGCAAGGATGCTTCTGTGCGTATGCTTGCCTGATCCATAAACGATGGATGAATGCCAAATGAAGGGAGCGGTCATGACGGTCCACAGCGATGACAAAGACGGCCAGGGCATGATCGTCAATCCCAAGCCTTCAAGTGAAAACAAAGATGACTGGGACGGCGACGATGCTGATCGTGCGGATCGCCTGCGTTTTGAAGAAGAACAAGCCATGATCAAGGAGCAGTCCGAGGCTCGGGCTGCCGCCAAGGCCGCGGCCGAAGAAGCCGAGAGTAAAGCGGCTCAACCTGAAAAAGGCGCTGTCTAGGCGGTCTTGGCCTTCGGTACGCGCACCAACAATGACCCTGGCGCCACCTGGACGGTGACCGTCGTCGCCTCACCCGACGGGTCGCCGTCGAGCTGGGTAGCCATCGGTTCCTGACTGCGGATGGTGACTTTACCGGAGCGGTAGAAGCTCATCATCGGCAAGTTGGCGTTGTGCTTGAACAGGACTTTTGTGTACATTGCGAGCCAGCCGAAGGCGCTGCGCGGGCTCATCACCACAATGTCCAACATGCCGTCGTCGATCATGGCCTGCGGGATGAAGTCGATGCCGCCTGGAATCAATCCACAGTTGGCGAACAGCACGCTGCGTATCTTCCGTGTCTGCTCGGGCTGGTCATCCATGGTGATGGTGACGCGTTTGCGGCGACCAGGAAGGTGACGGACGCCGGCCTCGGTGTAAGCCAGCCAGCCGACGCTCTTCTTGAGGTTGTCCCTGGTGTCGCCAACAACCTCGGCGTCCAAGCCCATGCCCGCGATAACCAGGAACGTGTGCTCGGCAGACTCACCGGTGATGTCGTTGTCGATGCCCATGGTGGCGGTGTCAATGAAACGCTGGTGGCCGAACAACGCAACCTGAATGCAGTCCGCGATGTCCGTGACATCCAGGTCAACGTTGCGCGCCAGCAGGTTTCCGGTGCCCAACGGGATGAGGCCCATGGCCACGTTCTTGTGCGCCAGGCATTCAGCCACGACGCGCACTGTACCGTCGCCGCCGCACGCAAGGACGACGTCGGCTCCGTAGGCCAGCGCTTGGCGCGACTGGCCATAGCCGGGATCGTCCACGGTGGTTTCAAAAAACTTGGGCGCGTCCCAACCGGCAAGATCGCAGGCGTCAATAATGGCCTGGCGGGCTACTTCCGCGTTGTTTTTCACCGGATTCAGGATCACAGCAACCCGCTGATCCCCGGGGCCCGGCTTGTGGGCGTCCTCGCGAACCGCGCTCCTGATGTGGCGGGCTTTCAATCGGCGCACACCCCACCAACTGGAGACGGCAAACGCCACGCCCCCAGCGAGAATCAGGTACAGGATCCAGTCGCTCATGTGCTCCAACACTATCGTCCTGGGCACTACTGAATTTCCCCGATTGGTGGGACGCCAGACTCGTGGAGGGCCTGGCTCCGGGAAGTCGCAGCCGATTCGATACTCTTGTCTGGTGATCGACGTAAAAGACCTCAGCGAAAATCCGGACAAGTTCCGTGCCAGCCAGCGCGCCCGTGGCGCCGACGAGTCCGTTGTGGACGCGATCATCTCCGCTGACTCCGATCGCCGCGCTGCCCTGATCCGGCATGAAACCCTCCGCGCCGAGCAGAACGCCTTCGGCAAAAAGGTGGCACAGGCCAAGGGCGAGGAAAAGCAGGCCCTGCTGGCCGAGGTCAAGGAACTCGCCAACTCGGTCAAGGCCGCTTCTGCTGAAGCCGCAGCTGCACAGGCCAAGCAGGAAGAGCTGCTCCGCGTCATCCCCAACCTGGTGGTGGACGGTGTCCCCGAGGGCGGCGAGGATGACTACGTTGTGGTCAAGACCGTGGGTACGCCGCGTGAGTTCACGGACTTCGAGCCGAAGGATCACCTTGAAATCGGTGAGCTGATCGGCGCGATCGACATGGAACGCGGTGCCAAGGTCTCCGGTTCACGTTTCTACTTCCTCCGTGGCGTCGGTGCCCGGTTGGAAATGGCGCTGCTGCAGATGGCCATGGAGCAGGCCATCGACGCTGGCTTCGTCCCCATGATCACCCCCACTTTGGTGCGTCCCGAGACCATGCAGGGCACCGGTTTTGATGTAAAGCACGACGCCGAGATCTACCGTCTCGCTGAAGACGACCTTTACCTTGTGGGAACCTCGGAGGTGGCCCTCGCCGGCTACCACGCAGATGAGATTCTGGACTTTTCCGCGGGCCCCATCCGCTACGCCGGCCAGAGCTCCTGCTACCGCCGTGAGGCCGGTTCGCACGGCAAGGACACCCGAGGCATCATCCGCGTGCACCAGTTCAACAAGGTGGAGATGTTCATCTACACCACCGTTGAGGAAGCAGCGGCCGAGCACGAGCGCCTGCTGGCCTGGGAAGAGGAGATGCTTGCCAAGTGCGAGCTTCCTTACCGGGTGATCGACACCGCCGCCGGTGACCTGGGAATGTCCGCAGCCCGCAAGTTCGACTGTGAAGCCTGGGTCCCCACGCAGAACGCCTACCGTGAGCTCACCTCTACGTCCAACTGCACCACGTTCCAGGCACGCCGCCTCAACATCCGCGAACGCGTGATCAACGACGAAGGAGTTGCCAAGGGAACCCGCGCCGTTGCCACGCTGAACGGCACCCTGGCCACCACGCGCTGGATCGTTGCCATCCTCGAGCACCACCAGAACCCGGACGGCTCCGTCAACGTTCCCAAGGCACTGCAGAAGTACCTTGGCGGGCTTGAGGTTCTGCCGGTTCTCTAGTTTTTCGGCCGACACTCACCTACGGACAATTCACCCTCGAGCACGCGGGTGAATTGTCCGTAAGTGGGTGTTTCTTGTTGGAGCCAGTCCCTTCGCGAGGAGCTTCGCGTAGAGCTTGGCCGGGTCCTTGGCTGTGGCCCAGTCCCAGCGCACTATTGTGAACCCGAGGGCGCGCAGCCGGTCCTCTCGCTTCTTCTCGGCCAGGACAGCTTCCCGGGCACTCTGACCGCCCAGATATTCGTCCCGCAGGTACTTCGCATCACCATCGAACTCCCCGATAATTCCCTGTTCCCGCCAAAAGAAGTCCGTGCGGCCTATGAAGCCCTCGGTATCGTAAAACTCGATCTGCAATTCCGGGGGAGGAAAACCCAGCAAGAGCATCTGCGCACGACTCAGTGACTCGCCTGCGGATCCGGAATTCTGATTGGCAAACTCAAGAATGTGGTTCACCCGTTGTCTTTTGGCCTCGGAAGACAGGTTCCCGGCGGCCTTTTCCAGCGCTTCTTTGCTGGTAAAGAGCTTCTTGAACCGGGACGCGCTGATGACGTGATCGGCCAGGACGACGCCGTGGCTGAATGAACCTCTGGATATGACATCCACTGCCGTTTGCACCAAGTTGGTGAGCTGCAATCCACGGTGGAAGACGGTCACGGTGTTGTAGTGGTGCCGGTAGATTCCGTATGCACGGATCCTCTCCAGTCCGTTGGTTCCTGACGGCTTCAGGGCGGCCGCGATGGTGCTCGGGCTTCGGGCGCCAGCATGCCCGCGCGACGCGTTGGCAAGGTGGATGTGTGAGGGCACGCCAACTATTTGGAGTCCCCAGAAGAGTGCCGCGGTTTCATAACAGAAATCCACGGATGGGTTCTCCGCGGCCACAGCCCGCGCAGTCGCCCTGTAGCGTTCCCACGGTTTGAGCGCGAGCCAATGCTGTTTGTCCGTGTAGATTCCCCTGCGTACCCTCACGAGTTCGCCCTTTTCGTATCGGCGGCTGAGCTGCCGTGACGCGCCGGTTTCCAGCGCGTAGCGGGCAGCTACGATGAATTCGTTCCCATAGTCCATAAACCACTGTTGCCCCAAGGGGAGGTCACGACTCCGAGGAAAGTCGGCTATGTGGAAAGCAACCAACTTATTCATCCCTCCGCGGACAAATCACCATCGTCCCCGGGGGTGAATTGTCCCGAAGAGGGTGAAAACGGGGGCACTATTCACCATCAGTTAACGCGTAGCTGTGGCGCCGGTCCTAGTTCAGTGTCGGAGGTGTCTGTTCTACTGTAAGCATGACTATTTTGACTGATACTCCAGTTGCTGGCATCGATGACCAGCCGAATAACAACAACAAGCTCATGATCGCCTTGGACGTCGATGGCACACTCGTGGACCATGACGGCCACATGTCCCCGGCTGTTCGCTCCGCTGCGCAGGCGGTGGTGGCCAGCGGCCACGACGTCATGATCGCCACGGGCCGCTCCCTCAACGCCACGCTTCCCATCATCCAGCAGATAGGCCTCGAGCGGGGCTACGCCGTGTGCTGTAACGGTGGTGTGACACTTCGTCTGGATCCCTCGTTGGACAAGGGCTACGAGATTATCCACAAGGCAACCTTCGATCCCGCCCCGGCTCTGAAGGCCCTGCGCGAACGGCTGCCCAACGCAAAGTACGCCTTGGAGGATGAGGACGGAAACTTCCTGTCCACCGAACGCTTTCAGGATGCCAGTTTCGGCGTGGAGTCCATCGGCGTGGACTTCCAGACCATGTTGGATTCCACGGCAGTCCGCGTAGTGGTCTTCAGCAGCGAGAACACTTCGGACGAGTTCAACGAGGCCATCAGGCACATCGGACTTTCCGGCGTGACCTACTCGGTGGGTTGGACCGCATGGCTGGACATCGCAGCCGAGGGCGTCACCAAGGCAAGTGCGTTGGAGGCCTTGCGCCACAAGCTCGGCACGGACCTGGCCAACACGGTGGCAGTGGGTGACGGTCGCAACGACATCGAGATGCTCACTTGGGCTGGCCGAGGCGTTGCTATGGGCCAGGCGCCTGATGAAGTGATCGCAGTTGCGGATGAGGTCACCGCGTCAGTGCTCGACGACGGCGCGGCGCAGGTTCTGCTCAGCGTGCTGTAACTGCCACGCGGCAGAGCGGGGCTGCCTAGACTGGGCCTGTGTTCTACGAAGAGTGCCCGGCGCCACCAATTCTGCAGCCGTTCGTCACCCGGCTGTGGTTTGTTCGCGCGCAGCCTCAGGCCCGGTACGAGAAGATTCTTCCCGGGCCGGAGGCGCACCTGATCCTGAATTTGTCGGACCCCTACCGCCTTATAAGCCCAAGCGAAAGCAGTCCGGCCGGGAGCACTGAGCAGCCCAAGGCCACTGAAGTCTCCACAGGTTTCTATGCTGGACTGCAGCGCAGCTATTTGATCAGCGAAAACCCGGACCAGCTCTTCAACGTGGGTGCCCGCCTGACTCCCTATGGCCTGGCAGCGTTCACCAGCCAGCCGCCGTCGGGGTTTCAGAACCGCGTAGTGGACGCCGAAAGCATCTTCCCGGGCTTCTCGGAACTGCGCTCGCCCCTCACCCGCGCGGAACCTGAGCAGGCGTTCACGGCCCTGAGCACCTTCCTCCAACACCTGCTTAGGCCCGGTTACCGAGCAGATCCCAGAGTGGTGAAGGCAGCCGAAATCCTCGCCCGGGAGGACGTCGAAATCGGCGTGCTGGCGGCCGAGCTAGGTATCAGCACATCCACGCTGGAGCGCATCGTCATGCGTGATTGTGGAACTACGGCCAAAGCTTATTCGGATGTTTGCCGCTTCAACAGGATCGTGAACCAGGCTGCAGCGCTCCCCAAGGGCGCAGTGCCGGGCAGGGACCTGCTGCACTTGGCGGATTACTACGACCAACCGCACCTGATCCGTTCCTTCAGGCGCTTCAGCGGGTTCACGCCGACGGAGTACCTGCAGGTGGTGCAGAGCTACGGAGCGGAATACGCCACGTTTGTCCCGCTGGAGCAAGTGACCGGTTAGCCTGCGGGGTTTTTACAAGACCACGGCCCGGCTCTGACGTACTGTCCATTCAGGAACGGCCCACCCTGGAGGACATCGATGGACATTCAGATCAATTGGCTCGCAGTTCTGTTGGCTGCTCTCGCCACTTTTGTGGTGGGTGGGCTGTGGTATTCGGTGCTCTTCGCCAAACCTTGGCAAAAGGCAGCGGGTGTGAGTGATGAGCAGTTGAAGTCCGGAACGGCGCGTGTGTTTGTGGGTTCGTTTGTTCTTGCTGTGGTGATGGCCGTGTTTCTGGCGGCTTTCATTGGCCGTGGTGGCTTCGCGTTCGGGTCGTTTGCGGGTCTTGCCGCCGGCCTGGGGTGGGTGGCGACTGCACTTGGAGTGAACTACCTGTTCGAGCGCCGCAGCTTGACGCTGTTCGCGATCAACGGCAGTTACAACGTGGTCACCTTCACGGCTATGGGCGCAATCATCGGTGCGATGCAGGGCTGACGCCCGCAACACACAGCTATTTGAAGACGGTTTGGATCGGTCCGCCGCCGGCAGACTCAACAATGGCCTGCGCCACCACCCGCAGCTTGACGTTCCGGTTGCTGGAGGCCTTCTTGATGAGTTCCATCGCGTCCTCCTGGGTGCAGCGGTTTTGCGCGATGATGATTCCTGTGGCGATGTCGATCACGGTCCGCGACTCCATGGCCGCCTTCAGGTTGGCGGCGGTTTGGCTGTGCTGGGCAATCAAAACGGCCAACTGAAGACCCTTGGAAGCCTGTTGAACGTAGTCGTTTGCGCGTTGAACAGCTGCTTGGTCAAAGGCGTTGGGGCGGTCGGAATACAAGTTCAGGCCTGCCCGGGAGGTGTCGTCCGGAAGTGGGAAGGGAACCGCCAAGACAGAGCGAAGGCCGTGGTCGGTGATGGCCTCGTTGTAGTCAGGCCACGTGTTGTCTTTTTCAAAATCGGGGATGTGGACCTGCGTGCCCTCGCGGCAAGCATGGAGACAGGGACCGTCGGCGAACGCGTATTGCACCTCATCCAGTTGCTTTGCGCGTTCGCTGCTGCTGGCCACAGTGCCGGCATTGCGGTGACGCATCAGCGTGATGCCGCAGTAGACCTCGTGGTCTGGGCTGGTGAACATCTCCGATGAGTGCCGGGCCAACTCTTCGAGGAACGCCTCGACGTCAGGCGTGCTGAGCAGCAAGTCCTGAATATCTGACAGCACCGTACTCGGCTCTGCAAGTTGGGGGTCTTC
The DNA here is from genome assembly GCF_000294695.2 of Arthrobacter sp. Rue61a. Lineage (NCBI taxonomy): Bacteria > Bacillati > Actinomycetota > Actinomycetes > Micrococcales > Micrococcaceae > Arthrobacter > Arthrobacter sp. Rue61a. The sequence goes on from NC_018531.1 coordinate 111,546, forward strand.
CATGTGGATCTCCGATCCGTGGATATGGCTACCTTTCGAGACTAACCCGGGGCACCCGTTGAAAGCTAATAGTAAGTGTGCTTCTCTTTTTAAGGAGTCTTGCCGTGGGCTCACCCTCTCCTTCGGTCAAAGGATTGAAGCCCCATGCGTCAAACCCGACCTTTCGACGTCCGCACCATGCCCCCTGCAGGCGCTCCTGAAGGCAGCATCCGGCAGAGCTTCCAAGACAGTTTGGTCTTGGATCATCTCAATCTGGCCAAGTCCATTGCCGCCAGATATTCCGCTCATACACATGACCTCGACGACGTCCGGCAGGTTGCGTATATGGGCCTCATCAAGGCGTCGCGCGGCTATGACGAGGCAAAAGGGGTCAGTTTCCCCGCTTACGCCGCACCTACCATCGCCGGAGAGGTCAAGCGCTACCTTCGCGACCATTGCTGGGTGGTGCGCCCACCCCGCACTATCCAAGACGTCCGCCGCCAGGTGCTGGCACGGACGGAGGAAATGACCCAAACGCTGCAACGCACCCCCTCTCCGGAGGAAGTGGCGGAAGACCTAAACCTGGAGCCCTGCCAGGTGCGCGAAGCACTCATGGCCGGTACCAGCAAGCGCCCGGACTCTTTGGATGCTCCGGCATCCGACGGGCGGGACGGTCTCCAAGGATCACTTTCAGCTTTCGGTTGCCCAACAGACCGGCTGGAGGATGTGCTGGCTTTGCGCAACGCTATCCGTGGTCTGAGCGCCGAGGACCGGCATCTGCTCTACCGCCGCTATTACCGCGAAGAAACGCAGTCCACCATTGCCGAGGCACTGGGAATGTCGCAAATGCAGGTATCGCGGAAGCTCTCCAAAATCCTCGTTTCACTCCAAACGCAGCTGCTGGACGAAGAAGCTCAACTGCTGGACGGGACAGCCCCCTGAGAACCGCTTAGCAGCCCAGCCGCTCCACGGCGTCCAGAACATCGCGGACGCTTACCGCCAGGAGCGCGGGATCAGGATCGGTTGAGAACACATCACCGCGGCGGAGTTCGACGGCGGTGAGCACCACGTGCGGCCCTGGAGGCGGTCCCCATTCCTCAGCGGGCGCGGGACCGAACAGCACTACGGACGGACGTTCGTAGGCGGAGGCCAGATGTGCCGCGCCCGTGTCCGCAGAGACTACCAACCGGGCTTCGGCGATGGTGGCCGCGAACTCGGCGAGGCCTTGCTCCCCAGCCAGCAAACCGTCGTCGAGGTTTGCTCCTTTGCGCTTGGCCAAGGCGGCTGTCTCTTCAGCGCGCCCGCGCTCCGACACGCCACCCGTGAGCACCACGTCATGTCCGGCTGCCGCGAGTTCCACGGCGACGTCCGCGAACCGTTCCACCGGCCACAGCCGGCTCCCGTAAGCCGCGCCCACATGGATAACGGTGGCTCGGGGACGCGGTGAGGGGATGGCGGGACGGTTCAGCCGGTAGTCCAGGGGGTCGGCATGGATGCCGTGCCAGTTGAGCAGACGCGTCCAGCGCTCGCGTTCCGGGATTCCAGTGGTCCACTCAGGTCCGTCAGTCCCGGGCGAGCTGTGCGCCACCACCCGGTTGGCCTGCAGTTCCTCAATCCGCATACGGCTCTCGGCCCCGTTTCCGTGCAGGTTCACGGCAATGTCCACAGCTCCTCGCGGGACGGTGAGGGGGTCGTCGAGCCCGGGTGTTGGCAGGTGGTGAATGCCGCCCACCAGCTGCAAAGCCTCTGCGATCCAGGCTGGTGCGGCGTACAGGATCCGGTGCTCGGGGAACGCCCGGCGCAAGCCCCGGAGCGCCGGAACGGCAACCAGCAAGTCGCCCAGTTTCAGGGCGCGCAGGGCAAGCAGCAGGGGTTGATCGTTGTTCTCTTGACTGTCCAAGGCTGTGTCCATGGTGGCCTCCCGCTAGGAGTCTAGCCGCACGAAAGTTCTCACGGCCGCACTGTTTAGCGCCCGGGGAACTGGGGAACGTTGCGGGTATGGGAGGAACCGGAACGTTGAAGGCGGTCCTGTTTGACCGCGATGGAACACTCGTTGTTGACGTGCCCTACAACGGGGATCCGCAGCTGGTGCGGCCCATGGACGGCGCCTTGTCTGCCCTCGAAAAAGTACGTCGGGCAGGGCTGGCCACCGGAGTGGTGACCAACCAGTCGGGCGTGGCGCGTGGGCTGTTGACGTTGGAGCAAATGCACTCCGTCAACCAGCGCGTGGAGCAGGTGCTCGGTCCTTTCGACGTGTGGGAATTCTGTCCGCACGGACCCGATGACCGCTGCCACTGCCGCAAACCTGAGCCTGGAATGATTCTGGCGGCCTGCCTGGCCGTGGGCATCACGCCGGGAGAGGCTGCTTTCGTTGGCGACATCGGTGCTGACATGAAAGCCGCCGCCGCGGCGGGTGCGAGGGCTGTGCTGGTGCCGACCAGTGTCACGCGGCGTGAAGAGATCGAGGCTGCCAGCAGTGTTGCCGAGGATCTGGGCCATGCAGTGGAGCTTCTGCTCTCCGGGGCGCTGGACGAACAGGATGCCCCTGTATGAGCCGGGTTCTGGTAGCCCGGTTGGACAGCATGGGCGACGTCCTCCTTTCGGGACCTGCCTTGCGTGCCGTGGCGAACGGAAGCCGGCCCGATGGCAGCCGCCCCAACGACGTGGTGTTGCTCTGCGGCCCTGAAGGCTCGAGTGCTGCGGAAATGCTGCCCGGGGTCACCCAAGTGCACACGTGGGCGTGCCCGTGGATCGTGAACCCGGCACCGCCCCCGACGCAAGAAACGACCAACGCGCTGATCGACTTTGTCCGCAGTTCCCGAATCGAAGAAGCCGTCATCCTGACGTCCTTCCACCAGTCCCCGCTCCCTCTCGCGCTGCTCCTGCGCTTGGCGGGCGTTCAAAAAATCACGGGCGCATCCACGGACTATGCGGGCTCACTCCTGGACGTCCGGCTCAAGCCTGGCGAAGACTTTCCGGAGGACCAGCCGGAAGTGGTCCGGGCGCTCACCATTGCAGAGGCCGGTGGTTACGTGCTGCCGAATGGCGACGACGGAAAGCTGCGCATCACCTCCGGTCCGGATCCTGAAGGGCTGGCCGAAGGGCTGGCGGATGAAGGCCCATACATTGTGGTCCACCCGGGAGCCGCCGCCCCGGCCCGGGCGTGGCCTGCACTGCACAACGCCGCCACGGTGGAACTCCTTGAAGCGTACGGGCACAGGGTGGTGGTCACTGGAGGCCCGGGCGAAACGTCACTCACGGCAACAGTGGCGGGCCCCTCCGCCCGGAACCTCGGCGGCGGAACGAACCTCCGGACGCTCGCAGCGGTACTTGCGGGAGCCGCCGTCGTGGTCACCGGCAACACCGGCCCCGCCCATCTGGCGGCAGCCGTAGGCACGCCTGTGGTGTGCCTGTTCGCCCCGGTGGTTCCAGCCATCCGTTGGGCACCCTACGGCGTCCCCCTTGAACTGTTGGGAGACCAGGACGCGGCCTGCAAGAACACCCGCGCCCGCGTCTGCCCGGTCCCCGGACATCCTTGCCTGAGCTCGGTAACCCCGGAGCAGGTGGTGGAAGCCGTCGAAAGGCTCTTGGGAGGCGTGTCCTCACTGTCCACTCGACGAAAGGTCTGGAAACCATGAGGATCCTGGTGTGGCACGTCCACGGCGGATGGATGGAAGCATTCGTCCGCGGTCGGCATGAGTACCTGCTTCCAACATCGTCCGACGGCGGCGCCTGGGGCTTGGGGCGAGGTGGCCGTGAGTGGCCTGCCGCCGCGCAGGAAGTGGACCTGGAGAGCCTCGATCCGGGGAGCGTGGACGCAGTGGTCCTGCAACGGCCCGAGGAAATCGCGGCAGTGGCCCGAGCGCTCGGCCGCCGCCCGGGCGTGGACCTTCCGGCTGTCTACCTGGAGCACAACACCCCCAAGGGCGACGTCCCGTTCACGCTCCACCCCTTGGCGGACCAGAGCACCATCCCCGTGGTCCACGTAACGCATTTCAACCAGCTCTTCTGGGACACGGGTACTGCAACCACCACGGTGATCGAGCACGGTATTCCAGACCCGGGACACCTGTACAGCGGTGAGCAGGAAGAGATGGGCGTGGTGGTCAATGAACCTGTCCGGCGTGGACGGGTCACAGGAACGGATCTGCTCCCGGGCTTTGCCGGTGTGGGACCGCTGCGGGTCTTCGGCATGGGGACAGAGGATTTGCGCGAAGCACTGAACCTCAAGAGATCCGGGCTCAGCGAGGAAAGGCTACGCATCGCCGGTGACGTCCCCGCCCCGAAACTCCACCAGGAGCTGGCCCGCTGCCGGCTGTACCTTCATCCTCTGCGCTGGACGTCGCTGGGGTTGGCACTCCTGGAAGCCATGCACCTGGGCATGCCCGTCCTGGCACTGGCCACCACAGAGGCGAGCCGCGCTATTCCGCGGGGTGCAGGCCTGGTCTCCAACGACGTCGACGACCTCCGGAAGTTCGCCCGGCGGTTGCTGGACGACCCCGACGACGCCTACGCCATGGGCATCATCGCCCGCGAGGCCGCGCTGCAACGCTACGGACTGAATAAGTTTCTTGGGGCCTGGGATCAACTCCTGGCCGAACTTCCCAAGGCCACGCGCAGTGGAAGCCGTCCGCAATCAGGCACAGCTTTCGCCCGCCATGACACCGATGCCCGCCATGACACCGATGCCAGCCATGACACCGAGAGGACGTACCCATGAAAGTCTCCATGGTCTCTGAGCACGCCAGTCCGCTGGCGGCCTTGGGAGGCGTCGACGCCGGAGGGCAGAACGTCCACGTCGCCGCACTTTCCTCAAGCCTGGCTGAACGCGGCCATCAGGTCACCGTGTACACACGGCGTGATGACCCGGCCCTACCCGCAAAGGTGCAGGTAAGTCCGGGCCTCACCGTGGTGCACGTGGACGCCGGGCCGGCTCGCCGCATCCCCAAGGATGAGCTGTTGCCGTTCATGGGAGAGCTGGCCGACGGGATCTGCGCGGACTGGGCGGGGCAGCTCCCGGATGTGATGCACGCGCACTTTTGGATGTCCGGGCTCGCTGCCATTCAAGCGTCGCGCCGTGCAGGAGCTAGCGATCCCGTACCAGTGGTCCAAACTTTTCATGCCCTCGGATCGGTGAAACGCAGACACCAAGGCGCCGCGGACACCAGCCCGCCGGCCAGGGCATGGCTGGAACCGTGGGTAGGACGCGCCGCTGACTGGGTCATCGCGACCTGCCCCGACGAGGTCTTCGAACTTAAAGCCTTGGGCATCAGCCGGTCCAAGATCTCCATTGCACCCTGCGGCGTGGACCTCACTCTGTTCCCCGGAACGTCCGACGCCGAACCCAAGTCCCGCACGCATCGCATCCTGAGTGTGGGACGCCTGGTGCAACGCAAGGGCGTGGACCTGATCATCCAGGCCCTGCCGCTGCTGGCCGAGGCGGGCTTCAACGACGTGGAACTGCTGATAGTTGGCGGTTCCGGCGATGCCCTGACGCTTGAAGAAGACCCTGAGGCCCAGAGGCTCCATGCCTTGGCGAAAGAACTCGGCGTCGAGGACAACGTAACCCTGCGTGGTCAGGTACCACGTGACGCGATGCCCGGAATTTTCCGCAGCGCAGACGCCGTGGTCTGCGCCCCTTGGTATGAGCCGTTCGGCATCGTTCCACTCGAGGCGATGGCCTGCGGAGTGCCTGTGGTGGCAGCTGCGGTGGGCGGCCTCCGGGAGACCGTAGTGGACCAGAAGACCGGCCTTCACGTGCCGCCCCGGAACCCGGAAGCCCTCGCGGAGGCACTCGCAAAGCTGCTGGCGGACCCGGGACTTCGATCCGACATGGGTCGTGCCGGCGCCCGTCGGGCCCGCTCCCGCTACGCCTGGGAACGCATAGCCGCGGACACCGAGAAGGCCTACCGATCTGTCCTGGCTGCCGGGCTGTCACGGCAAGCTGACGAAGGGCTGGAACCATTGGAAGGAACGGCGCTGTGACTATCAAAGGCCTTGTGACCCAAGAATCCACGCTCCCGTCGGCGGTCCCGGATACCGTGCCCGCCCGGTGGTCCCCGGACACGAGCAATTCCACCCATCACGCTGAGGTCACCACCCACCTGGACAACGTCCTGCCCGCCCTGGAATCCCTGCGCTCGCAGTCAGGACGCTTATCCGAGTGGGGCACCGAACTCGCCAAGAGGCTGCTGTCCGGCCAACGATTGCTGGCTGCAGGCAATGGCGGCTCAGCGGCGGAGGCGCAGCACCTCACTGCTGAGTTGGTGGGCAGGTTCGATGAAGAACGCGCACCGTTCTCCGCAATCTCGCTCCACGCAGAGTCCTCCGCCCTCACTGCGCTCGCCAACGACTACGGCTACGAGGAAGTCTTCGCCCGGCAGGTAAGGGCCCACGGCCGTGCCGGCGACGTCCTGATTCTCCTCTCCACCAGTGGCCGCAGCCCCAACCTGCTCAAAGCCGTCCGTGCAGCACGGGAACGCGGCATCACCACCTGGGCACTCACGGGCCCAGGCCCCAACCCGCTCGCCGAGGCCTGCGATCAAGCCATCACCGTGGACGCCATCGCCGCGAACGCCCAGGAAGGACACCTCATTGCCGTCCACGCCGTGTGCCGGGCCTTTGACGCCGAGGTGGCCCGGCGCGCAAGCACTCATGGCGGGAGTCAACCATGAGGATCACGGTGGTAGGTGACGTGCTCCTCGACGTCGACATCAACGGGGCCGCCACCCGGCTCAGCCCCGACGCGCCGGTGCCGGTAGTCGACGTCGCGGACATCCGGCGTCGTGCGGGCGGCGCGGGCCTCGTGGCTACCGTCCTCGCGCACGACGGTCACGAGGTCGCGCTGGTCACCGCGTTGGGGAACGACGACGGCGCCAGCCACCTCAGGCGGGCACTGACCGGGGTGTCCGTGCTCGCCGGAGCCCCGCTCGCCCCGACGCCCACCAAGACCCGTGTGCGCATCGGGACACATCCGATGGTTCGCTTCGACGAAGGATGTGCTCCTGCTCCGATCCCGTTAAGCACGGCGGAAATGCTGGCTGCCATTGCTTCTGCTGAGGCGGTTGTTGTGGCCGATTATGGCCGGGGAATCACCACCAACCCGGACATTCGTACCGCGCTCGCAGAAGCAGCCCGCCGCGTCCCTGTGGTGTGGGACCCGCATCCTGCCGGTTCCGAACCCGTGGCGGGAGTCGCCGTCGTGACCCCAAACCTCGCCGAAGCGACTGCATCCGCGACAACCGGCGGGCTGGACCCGTCCCGCACGGGTGCTGAAGAAGCCGGCCGCTACCTGCTCGGGAAGTGGGGCAGTGGTGCAGTTCTGGTGACGAGAGGCGAGGACGGGGCGGTCCTGCTGTCGGCCGGTGGTCGGGCGCAAGGCATCCCCGCACCCAAAACCAACGTCGCCGATCCTTGCGGAGCGGGAGACCGGCTGGCTGGAAGCCTTGCCGTGCACTTGGGGCTCGGGTTGGAACTCGCGCAAGCAGCCACCAAGGCAGTGGAGGATGCGTCGGCCTTCCTGGCAGCTGGCGGAGCGGCGTCGCTGGCGGTGGTGGGTGAGGCGCCAGCGGCGAGCCCCGCCGTCGAACTCAAGGGCCTGGAACTCGTTGACGCCGGAGACCTGAGCCCTGACGGCGTCCACCTAGCTCGCGCAGTGCGGAGCAGAGGAGGCACGGTGGTAGCGACCGGCGGGTGCTTCGACCTCCTCCACGCAGGCCACGCCCGGACGTTGGCCGCGGCACGCAGCATGGGCGATTGCCTCATCGTGTGCCTGAATTCCGATGAATCCGTGCGGCGGCTCAAGGGCGCACACCGGCCAATCGTCAGCGTCGAAGACCGCGCGGAGTTGCTGCTGGCACTCGAATGCGTTGACGCCGTGGTGGTCTTCGGCGAGGACACCCCCGAAGCCTGCCTCAGCGAAATCCGACCCGATGTCTGGGTCAAGGGTGGCGACTACACCCCCCAAGAATTGCCGGAAGCCCGCCTGGTTGCGGGTTGGGGAGGGCGGTGCGTCACCGTGCCCTTCCACCCGGCACGCTCCACCAGCGGGCTGGCGGCAGCACTGGCCAAAGTCAGCTGACAACAAGCAACCATCAACCGAGAGGAACCGCATGAACACGCAAACACCCGGCCGCGTCATCGTCACTGGAGGCGGCTCCGGACTCGGCGCTGCGATCGTGGAAGCCATCCGCGACGCCGGCGGCACACCCTTCGTCTTCGACCGCGACGTCAGCAACGTGTCCGGCGCCAAGGCCTTGGAAGTGGACGTCTCCAACCGCGAAGCCGTGGAAGCAGCCGTCAAAGAGGCCGCGGAGACCCTCGGCGGCCTGGACGGAGTGGTGACGGCGGCAGGCATCGATCGCTGCGGCAAGCTGGGCGACGTACCGGCAGAGGAATGGGAAAAGGTCATCGGAGTGAACCTCCTGGGCACAGTGTCCGTCATCCGTGCGGCCTTGCCGTACCTGAAGGGATCCCGCGGCCGGGCCATCACTATCGCCTCAACGCTCGGCCTCCGGGCGCTGCCCGATGCCACGGCGTACTGCGCCTCGAAGTTCGGCGTGATCGGTTTCAGCCGCGCGCTCGCCGCCGAAACCGGGGGCGTCATCGGCGTCACCACCATCATCCCGGGCGGCATGAAGACGCACTTCTTCGACGACCGCGACGAACAGTACAAGCCGCAGGACGATTCCAAGCTCAACGATCCCGCCAACGTGGCGCAGGCGGTGGTGTTCGCCCTCTCCCAGCCGTTCGGCAGCGAGGTCCGCGAACTCCTTATTTGCCCCGCAGAAGAAGGCTCGTGGCCGTAAGGTCCAGGACGTCCTGAACGACGTCGGCCACGGCGATGCCCCTGATGAGCGTGTCGTCGTGGCCGCAGTGCGGTGCAGTCCATCCCACTTGGGTCACATCCGCTCCGCATGCCGGGCACCGGGTCACCCACGACATATGGACACGGTGCAAGCTCCGCCCCCGCGGGCCGGCATTGAACGCGTTGCCCACCCAATAAATCCCCACCGTCGGCGTCCCCACTGCCTGGGCCAGGTGCCGGGGACCGCTGTCGCTGGCGAGCATCACCGTGGCATCCGCCAGGAGCGCAGCCAAGTCTCCGATGTCCAGTTCCCCAGCCACGGAGCGCACAGCCATCCGGTCCTCTTCCGCGAGTTGGCGAACCGCAAGCTCCTCGACTTCCTGCGTCAGCGCCTTCTCGGAGCTGTCGCCCACTATCAACACCTGCGCTCCTTCGGCTGCTGCTGCGGCCACCGCTTCAGCGAAGTACGACGCCGGCCACCGCCTCCGCGGATCGGTGGCACCAGGGTGAACCACCACCAGCGATCTCCGCTGGGGGTCCCTGAATCCCGCGATGTTCCGGTGGTGTTCCGGCCGCGGGCGCAGGGGAGGCGCAACGATCGGCGGAGCTCCTGCCAGGCCTGCGAGCTCCAGCCAGCGGTCCGGCTCGTTCTGGTAGTAGACATAGTCCAGGTTCCGTTCCAACCGCTCAGCGTCCCTGGTGCGCGTGCCCACGGAATGCCGTGCACCCAGGCGGAGCAGGAAAGGGTTGGAGAAACGCCCTCCGCCGTGCATCTGCAACGCGACATCGAACTTCTTGGCGCGCATGGCCTCGAAAAAGGCCTCTTGCTCCGCCACGTCCTCCGCATCATCCTCGAAGCGCTCCCCGTTTCGGGGGCCATCGTGGACGCCCTGCGCAACGGGCAGCATCTGGACGTCGTCAACCGGACCGTCCATCGCAGCCACCACGGCCGCATGGACCGGAGTTCCCAGAAGCGTGATGGTGGCATCGGGGTACGCGTTCTTCAACGCAGTGAGGGCGGGATAGGTGTAGATCAGGTCTCCCAAACCGCCGCCCCTGAGGACCGCGATTCGCTTGACGTCATTGAACTTTTCCAGCACGGGGCCAACGCCGGGGCTCGGATTCGTCAGCGGTTTCTCCATGGATGATTCCTTTCGCTGCCAATGCTGCGGTCTGGCTCTTCCGTAGCTCCGAGGCCGCAGTGATTCCGGGCGGAAACTCCCGGGTTCGGCGTGTGAAGCCCGTGCCGCGGGGTACCTGAGGGGAACAGGAAACTGTAAGCCCAACCGGAAGGTACCCCATGGCACGCCTATCCAATCAAGAAGGCCTGGCCAATCAAGAAGGCTTGGCTGACTGGTTGCCAGGTCGCTTGGCCGAGGAACGTCCTGTGGTGACGGTCATCGGAGATTCCATCCTGGATGGCTGGTGGGATGGAACCATTGACCGGTTCTGCCGCGAAGCCCCGGCCCCCGTGGTCCAGGTCCAGCGCCGCGACTTCGCCCCGGGAGGTGCCGCCAATACGGCGATGAACCTCGCCGCGATGGGGGCGGACGTTCGTTTCGTTTCACTGGTGGGGCAGGACTCCGGAGGCCATAAGCTCCTTGAGCAGCTCAGCTCGGCGGGAGTGGACGTATCTCACGTCGTCGCCCATGAGGATATGACCACCACCACCAAATTCCGCGTGAGCAGCGGCGGGCAGGTGATGCTGCGTTTGGACGACGCCGCCACGGAGGTCCCCGCTGATGGCCTCCGCCAGATGGCCGCTGCCATCCCCGAAGCACTCCGAACCTCGTCAGCCGTGGTTCTCTGCGACTACGGAGCGGGAGCTTTGGACGGGGCGGTGCGGGACGCAATTTTCCATCACCTGGGTCCCGGAAACGACGGCCCGGATTCCGTGGAGGCCCGCTCTTCCAATGCCCGGCAGGACACCCTGCTAGTAGTGGACGCCCACTATCCAGGACGCTGGGCACAGCTCAGGCCTGACCTCTCTACCCCCAATGCGCAGGAAGCCGCCAGGTTGCTCGGGACGGAGTTCCCCGGAGGGGCTGCCAGGTGTCCCTTCGTGGAAGCACACGCGGACCAGCTCCTGCGCGCCTCAGGTGCGGCCGCCGTCGTCGTGACTTTGGACCGGGAAGGGACCTTGACGATCCGGCGTAACGACACCTCGCAGAAGCCGGCAACCCACCGGACCTGGGCGCGGCCCCAGGCGGAGAAGCAGGCCTCGGGCGCCGGCGACACTTTCGTGGCCGCGTTGACGATCGCCCGGGCCGCGGGATTGCCGCTGACCACCAGCGTGAACCTGGCTCAGGCGGCAGCCGATGTCGTCGTCCATCGGCCAGGTACCTCCGTTTGCACCACTGAAGAACTGGCAAAGCACCTGCGGGGGTTCGCCGATACTGCACTGACGGATGAAGAGTTGGCCCGGCAGGTGGATGAGCACCGCCGGGAAGGCAAACGGATTGTGCTGACCAACGGGTGCTTCGATGTCCTCCACCGCGGCCATACGCGGTACCTCAACCAAGCCAAGCAATTGGGTGACGTGTTGGTGGTCGCGCTGAACAGCGATTCCTCCGTGCGGAAACTCAAGGGCCCGGACCGGCCGGTCAACCACGAGGCCGACCGCGCGGCAGTCATCGCCGCACTGAGCTGCGTGGACCATGTCACGGTTTTCGATACCCCGACTCCCATACCGCTCATAGATCTCCTGCGGCCGGATGTCTATGCCAAAGGCGGCGATTACACACCGGAGATGCTCCAGGAAACCGAAGCCGTGGAACGCTACGGCGGCACCGTGACCATCCTGGATTACGTGCCCGAACACTCCACCACAGCGGTATTGGAACGCATCCGTTCCACGGGCGAAACCCCGCAGAGCTGAGGAAGCAGACATGCGTATTGTGATCATCGGTGCAACAGGACACGGCGGTACGGAGCTGCTGAAACGGCTCCAGAGGGCACGTTCGGAAGAGGGCGCGGACTTGGAGCTGGTGGGTGTCGTCCGGCGGCAACCTGATCAGGATGCCGCCCCGTATCACGGAGTGGATTGGCACACCCTGGACATCAGCGCCGCTGAGGATCAACCCGCCCTGGAAGAAGCTTTGGCAGGCGCCGATGCGCTGGTTCATCTGGCGTGGCTGATCCAGCCGAACCACAACCGGGAGATGCTCCGCCGGACCAATGTGGCCGGGACAGCCCACGTGCTGGCCGCCGCCCGCAAGGCCGGAGTGGGGCACATCGTGTGCGCATCATCCGTTGGAGCGTACTCGCCGGCTCCCAAGGACCAACGGACCAAGGAAGGGTGGCCAACGGGTGGCATCCGCAGTTCGCATTACAGCGCGGACAAGGCGGCACAGGAAAGGCTCCTGGACGGTTTCGCCAAGGAGAACCCGGATATTGTGGTGGCCCGGCTGCGCCCCGCGCTGATGTTCAGCGCAGGCGGCGGCAGTGAGGTTGGCCGCTACTTCCTGGGACGGGTTTTGCCTCGCCTGGTTCCGCGTAAGCCGTGGCTGCCGCTGCTTGCCATCCCCAAGGAGATGGTGTTCCAGGCCGTCCACACTGCTGACGTCGCTGATGCCTACTGGCGTGTGTTGGAGCGCAGAGCGGAAGGTGCTTACAACATCGCCGCCGAGCCGGTCATCGACCCCAACGCCTTGGCGTGGATTTTCAACGCCCGGCGGGTGATGCCGTTCCCGCTTCCGGTGCTGCGCGCCGTCGTCGAGGTCAGTTGGCGACTCCGGCTGCAGGTGACCGACGGTGGTTGGGTGGACATGGCGGCCAACGCGCCCATCATGGATACAGCCCGGGCGCACACTCTTTTGGGCTGGTCGCCCAAGCATTCGTCGTTGGAGTCGCTGGCGGAAATGCTGGACGGGATCGGCGCGGGCAAGGGCCGGAAGGGCTCGCCGCCGCTGACGCCGCGCTAGCCTTTACTCGGCCGACAACACCACGGTAAGAATACGGCGCAGGCTCATGGCGACTGACGCTGGTGCATTTACAGAGGACTGATCGGCTGCGGCCTCTGCCACTGCGTTGCTGAGCGCCGTGATGCTGTCCTTAGCTCGCGCCAAGCGATTGGCCAGCTCACCGTTCTCGGCGTCGCGCCAATGATCAATCACGGCCGCGGTCGCCTCCAGGGCCTCGGAAAGGTTGCCCACCACGGCATCCGGGATCACCGTGCCCGCGTCTTTTTCCCAGATGGCGCTGGCCAGGACATCGGTGATGTCCTGGACGTGGAAGGTGAGGCGTTCAAGGGTCCGCAAACCAGCGAGGTCGCCGGGAAGGCGGGTTGCACGACGGCGGGACCGGGGATTTGCTTTGGCGCTCAGCTCAGCTTGGTGCACCGCCGTCCGCACAGCTGCCGCGGTGAGTGAGAGTTCGTCGCTGCGGCTTGCCCAGGCCTCATGATTGGGCGGCCAGGACTCCTCCATTGCTCGGGCCATGTCCTTGAGTTGCCGGGACAAAGCTTCCTGATGACCTGCGATGGCGGGATCGATGTCCTCCAGGTGCAGGGGCGGGAAGACCAGCCAGTTCACAGCGAAGCCTACGGCCACGCCCAGGGCCATCTGCAGAACGTACGCAAAAGAGAATCCCTCAGCGTTGGAGTCTCCCAGCACCAGCACGAACAGTGCGGCCATGGGAATCCACTCGGACGCCGTCCCTAGCCGGGGAAGTCCGCCTATGAGGACGCCGAGCCCCACCACCACCGCAACAGCCAGGGCAGTCGGGGCGGCCACGGTGGTGATGGCGAAGGCCATCCCGATGCCTAGGACCAGTCCGGCCAGGCTTTGCAGCCCATGTTTGGCGGAATCCGCCACAGTGGGGTGCATGCTGACCAAGGCGCCCAGTGGGGCGTAATACGGATACTCGGCGGCAGACCCGGGCATGAAGGGCGCCAAATACCAGGCCAGTCCCGCTGCGACTGCTGTTTTCGCAGCGAAGAGGAGGCGGTGGCGTGTGATGGTTTTTCGAAGCGCGGGAATCAGCCGTCGCCTTAAGGGCATTTGGCTCATCAACCCAACGTTGGCAGGTCTGGCTCCACCTGTCGAGCGGAGAAAGCCGAAAGTGGGCTACAGCATCTTTTGGAAATTGTGGTGATTAGAACCTTGGTTAGCGGGTACACACCCATTGATAGTAACGATACTTACTATCCCGGCTGCTGTCCGCAGCCTGCCAACTGTGGAAAGAGAGCGATAATGACTGAGAGCAAATCGCCGCAGGACGGAAGCTTCGCGGCGCCAAACACCGGTGCCCATGCAGGCACCGAACCGTTCACGGGAAACTACCTGGACTCGGCCGATGTTGAGACTCAAACTGCTGGAACCACCGGAATCAGTGGAACTCCCGCTGGTTCGGGAACCGGTTCCGACAGCTCCGGCAAGGTGGATACCGCCAAGGAAGAAGCTGCGGGTGTAGCAGGCGCCGTAAGTGACGCCGCGGGCGGAGTCGTGGACACCGCCAAGACCGAGGCCGGACACGTGGCCCACGAAGTCAAGGTAAATGCCCGCCAACTGCTGACGCAGACCAAGGGTGAGCTGAGCGAACAGGCCCAGGCCCAACAGCAGCGTGTTGCCGAAGGTTTGCGGTCCATTTCCGACGAACTTTCCACCATGGCCAACTCGACTGAAAACGGTGGTGTTGCCACGGACTTGGTCCAGCAGGCAGCCCAGCGCTCCTCCTCCGTTGCCCAGTGGTTGGAAGGCCGGGATCCCGGCTCGCTGCTGGATGAAGTCAAGGGCTTCGCACGCCGCAAGCCAGGAACCTTCCTGCTGCTGGCTGCCGGCGCCGGTGTACTCGCCGGCCGTCTTGGCCGGGGCATGGCAGGCAATGCCTCCGACGCGGCCTCCGCAAGCGGAACGCCCGCCACCACGGAGACGCCTCGCGCCGTTTACTACCCGACCCAGGGCGGCGCGGTAACTCCTCCGGCAGTGGACCTCCCCGGACCGACGGCAACCACCGCCGGATACGGTTCGGCCACCACCACCGGCTACGACGCAGGCACCACGGGTGGCTACGACGGGTCCACCCTTCCTTACCCGGAGACCGAGGCCGGTGGCGTTAAGGCCCAAGGCGACCCGCTGGCAGGACCGCTCGATCCCGATGACCCCCAGTATGGAGGTCACCGATGAGCAGTCCCGCCGATTTGCCTCCCACAGAAGCCCACGTGAAGGCGGAGACCCTTCCCCTCGGTGAGCTCCTGAGCGACCTGACGCGCGACGTTTCCACGTTGATGCGCCAGGAAGTGGAGCTGGCCAAGGCGGAGCTGAAGGAGTCCGCCACCAAGGCCGGCAAGGGCGCGGGAATGCTTGGCGGAGCTGCATACGCCGGCCACATCACCGTGCTGTTCCTGTCCATTGCCCTTTGGTGGGCTTTGGGTCAGCTTGTTGGCTTGGGATGGTCCGCCGTTATTGTCGCGGTCATCTGGGGCATCGTTGCAGCAGTTTTGGCAGCCAAGGGCCGCAAGGAACTCAACACCATCAAGGGCATGCCGCAGACCGCCGAGACGGTCAAAGAAATACCCCCCGCTTTGAAACCGAACACTGAGGAGACACGATGACGCAGAACCCCGACGCCCTGCGCGCCGATATCGAAGAAACTCGCCGGCGGCTCAGTACCAACGTTGATGCCGTGGCGGACAAGGTCACGCCCTCGCACATCGTCAATCGCAGGGTGGACAAGATCAAGACCGCTGTGTTCGGCGCCCGCGACGACGTCAGCGATGCTGCAGGGAACGCTGCGCACCGTGCCGGGGACGCTGTTTCCGGCGTGGCCAGCAACGTTTCCGGCGCCGTCTCGGACCTGGGCGATGCCCCGCAGGTGATCACGCGGAAGGCCCAAGGCAGCCCGATCGCCGCAGGCCTGATCGCGTTCGGCGCCGGCTTGCTGGTGTCCTCGCTGTTCCCGGCCTCGGAAAAGGAGCGCGAAGCTGCCCAGGCCGTCAAGGAAGCAGCCCAGCCCCTGACCGACGAGCTGAGCCATGCGGCCCAAGAAGTCGCTGAGCACCTGCGCGAGCCTGCCCAGGATGCGATGCAGAACGTCAAGGACAGCGCCACGGAAGCCGCAGCCAACGTCAAGGACGAGGGCCAGGCAGCCGCCGCCGACGTCCAGGACCGGGCACAGACGGCCAAGGATAACGTCAGCAACCAGTAAGTTGGCCGTTTTACACAACTGACTCGCAGTTGTGGTTGTTTTGGAGCCCCATAACAACCACAACTGCGAGTCAGTTGCTGTTTCAGCGAACTTCGAGAATCATCTGCAGCAAGCGGGCTGCAGCAGGACGGGCCGCGTGTTCCTCGGACCATTGCGCCCGTGCCAAGGCTTTGCTCACGGCCTGGGTGGTGATGCCGAGTTCCTGGGCGACCGCTTTCTGCTGGCCCCGGACGCCGGGCGTGAGCAGGTCCAGTACCCGCCATTCCGCCGTGCTCCGGTGTTGCACGATGTGTCCGAGGAGCCGCAGCACGGCCTCGGCCTCCGAAGCAAGGGCTGTCAGGGGGCCGTCCACTGCGACCGGGACACGTTCCTTGCCGTTCCGCAGCCTGTCGACTGCCCGGCGGGCATATACGAGGCCATGCCCCGAAGCGTCCTTGACCAAGTTGGGTAGGGGCTCATTAATTGGTCCCACGCCGATTCCCACGTACCACTGGCCGGTCCGGAGCGCGATCAGGGCTGTCTCCACGGCTTGGTGGCTGCATTCGACAATGCCTTGCACTTCATCCTCAACCGAGCGGTCAAAGTCGAGCCGCGCAGGAATGTGCCGCAGGTCCTTGAGCAGCTGCGGCACAAGATCGCCGTCGCGGCGGCTGTCGCGTTGGTTGATGGTGAGAGTGAACATAGTGGATCACATGCTACCGGCTGGTAGCGGGTCTGCAAGGGCAAAATTCCCCTGCAGTTCAGTCAAGCGCCGTACGTCCGGTCAATACGACGGCGGGCAGCGCACCTGCCGTGGCGCGCACAGCATCATCCATTCCCGCGTCACGCAGGCATTCCCGGATCGCGATGACCAGCGGCTGCGGGTCCTCGTCGGAGGCAAACACCCAGTGGGTGTCACGGGCTTGGAAAACCAGTGCATTACGTCCGCCGGCTCCCAGCGAAACCTTCTGGCGTGCCACCATGCGGCGGTCGGGATCACTGCCGTCAGCCGTGGTCACCGCCTTGATGCTCCCGGGCACGATGTCACTCCAGGGAATCACCACCATGGTGTGCTTTTGGGAGTACTTGGCCACCGCCCCGCGGTCAAACACCAGCAGTTTCCGGAAGCTTCCCAGGAGGGTCATGGACCACAGCAACAAGCCGGTGAGGATGCCCACGGTGATGAACAGTGTGGGGTCGCTGAAATGTCCGGCTTCCCGGGTTGAACGAATGGGGCTGACGAATTCCGCGATGGTCCCGAACACGAACCCCACCACCAAACAAGGAATCAGCGCCTTCCAGAAGACCCTGCGGGAGGAAGCGACATGGCGCAGCCCACCGAGCTCAGGCCCGAGCCTGCGCTCCACCCGGCGAACCAGCCAGTTACGGCCGCGCATCCGGACGCTGGCCGTAGAGGTTTGGCATGTTCCGGCGTTCCGCTTCGGCTGCCTGTTCCGCGGCAACCACCTTGGGGTCCGGGACGGGCTGCTGGCCTTGGGCGATGCCAGAGCGCCGGTCAATGGCCGCAAACTTCGGCTCCCACGTGTCGTCACCGCCGCCACTCACTGCGGAGGCAATGAGCATCACCACGAAGAACGGGAAGAAGGACCAGCAGATGGCGCGCCAACCGCCCAGCCACGCTCCCGCCGTCGTACCGTTCTTGATCCGCACGGAGCGCATGCCGGCGGCGGCGTCGCCCACACTGCCCACGGATCCCCAGATCATGCCGTAGGCAAACAACCCCACGAACCACAGGACAACGTAGAGCGTCAGCCACAAACCATCGTTGTATCCGAGCGCTGAGCCGCTGTTCATCATGGATTCCCGCACAACGGCCAGGATCACGGCCAAAACCGCGTAGCCAACCAGGAACACCAGGGCATCCAGTACGCGGCCCCAGAAGTGCGCGCCTCCGGACGCCTTGACGAAGTACGCGCCGGTCTCAGGATGGCGGCGAACGGGGCGGCCGTTGACAGCGTCAAGCAGACCGGTGAGGGTGGTGGACTTCGGAGTGCTCATCTGGGGCTTTCGGCTCGACGGCGGTGTACGGGCTTGGGTGCGGAGCGTCAGGCCAGTCCGGCCAGACCACCGAGGACGCCGGCCAGCGAGGCCGCGGACGTTTCCTTCAGTTCCAAAGACACCGAGTCGCCGTCAACCTGCGGGGTCAGCACATGGACGCCCGACGGGCCGGTGTAAACGGTGATGGTGGGGAACTCGTTAGTGTCCGAGTTGAAGGCCACCACGGTACTCGCGGCCAGGGTATCCGCCAAGGCAGTTGCTGCGTGTTCCTCGAACTGGGCTTCCGTGTAACCAGTGGGATCGGTATCGCGTACGGCGGCCTTTTCCGGGTCAACGAATTCGGCGAGGCGCTGGGCCAGTTGGTCGCGGGTTATGACGGTGAAGCCATGCAGGCCGCCTTCATCCACTTCTTCGAGCAGCACGCCGTCGTCGTGGAGATAGCTGTAGAGCCAGCGCTTTCCCGTGGACACCGTGCGTTCCACGGAAACAACGCTGCTGCCACTGCGGCGCAGGGTAAGGGCGCCGGTGATTTCTTCGGTGGCGTGCAAACGCGAAGGCTCGGCTTCACCTTCGAAGATCACCGGGTAAACGAGTTCCTTGGCGAGCAGTCCGCGCAAGGCTACGGCGCACATCAGTTCCTTGCTTGCGTCCTGGGCAGAAAGCCAGGGCAGGGCCACCAACTGTTCGTGCTGCACGCCATCCAGGGCCACAACTTCTTCGTCGGTCAGCGTGGGTAAGGGCGCTCCGGTTGCGCTGGCCGACGCCAGGACCTTGGCCGCTGCCTGCACGTCCCGTTCGGTCCAATTCATGGTGCTGGCGGTCATCCGAATATCCCTCCGACAAAGTTCCCGACTGATTTGGCGGCGTCACTGACCCCATCTGCCACCTTACTGCCTACATCTTTCGCGAAGCCCGCCACTTCCTTGGCGCCATCGGCGATGTAGCTGCCCGGGTTACGGGCAAAGTTGCTGATGGAGTCCCAGTTGTCGGCCACCAGGTTACCCAAGGCCCAGGCCCCGGCAACAAGCCCGGCACCAATCACAATCGGCGCACCAATCGGGCCCAGCAGGGCTGCACCGCCAGCGGTCATGAGCATGATGCTGCCCACGCCGCCCACCACGGACAGGCCGCCGGCCACGCGGTCGCCCGTGCCGCGCCAGCCGTCATGCTGCGGGTTGATCATGTCGCTGATGCCGCCCACGATGTTCAGCGGTGCTGCCAAAGCCCCCGCGATGCGCAGGCCCTTGGAGAATTTGCTGGCTTCCTGGAAAGCCTGGCTGTAAGGGATGTTGGCTTTGAGGTCGGTAATGACATCCGTGACCTTTTCGCCGTTGCGAAGGGCCGTGATCCCGTCCCTCAGGACGGTCCCGCCGGCACGCCAGTTGGTCAGGATCTCCTTGGTCTTGCCGTACCTCACATGCCGGGGATCGATGACGCCGTTGGGCAGTGGCTTGACGGGCAGAACGTACCTGACGGCCGCTACCAGCGGACTGATCGCGCCCTTCGCGCCCATGGCGGTGTCGTAGACGTCCTTGAGGACACCAACCGAGGTGCCTGAACCATCATTGTGGCTGGCGAACTCCTGCTGGTTGGCGTGCTTCTTCAGCTGGCTCGCATTTTCGCGCAGCATGTTGGCGGCCTTCACGAGGCTCTGCCGGTGTTGGCTGTTCCAGTCGCCCTTGAACACCGTGGCGTCCCGGCCCTGCCACGCCGTGGTGGAGTTGATCGCGTTGGACAACTGCGTGCTTTGCAAACTGATGGCGTCGGCAGCTTTGCCCATCACACCCGCCAGACTGCGAAGCTGCGCGATGTCCGCGCCATAGAACCCAGCCATATGGAACCCCCTGTGAATATGCATCGAACCTGTGAACATGCATCGAAAAGTCTCGTCCCAGCCTAGGCGGACCCGTCAACTGCCGCGATGGGGAGACATGCCCATGTGCATAAACCGTTAAAGAACGACGGCGGCCGGTGAGGTTCCGAGGGAACCGCACCAGCCGCCGTCGAGCGTCAGGCGTTGAAGGCCGCGAAAATCAGTGGCCTTCGGCGGAGAAGCGCTTGATGGAAGCTTCCAGCTCGGCTTCGGCAGCGGCGCGGTCGCCCCAGCCTTCAGCCTTGACCCACTTGCCGGGCTCCAGGTCCTTGTAGCGCGTGAAGAAGTGCTCGATTTCCTTGACCAGGAATTCGCTGACGTCGCTGACTTCCTGGATGTGGTCGAAACGTGCGTCAACGGGGACGCAGAGGACCTTGGCGTCTCCGCCGCCGTCGTCGGTCATGTTGAAGACGCCGATAGGGCGGGATTCAACGATGACGCCCGGGTGCAGATCGAAGTCCTGCAGGAGAACCAAAGCGTCCAGCGGGTCGCCGTCTTCGCCCAGGGTGTTCTCGAAGAAACCGTAGTGCGTGGGGTACTGCATGGAGGTGAACAGGACGCGGTCCAGGCGGACACGGCCGGTTTCGTGGTCAACTTCGTACTTGACGCGCGATCCCTTGGGGATCTCGATGGTCACGTCGTGCTTCATGGAATGCTCCTTGACGGGTGTGGGTGGGGCGCGGCAGGCAAAAGCGCCGCCGGCGCCGCCGACTACTATTGAGGATATAGCGAGAGGCCCGGGTTTCTTGAACCGGCGGGGACATTTCAAGACTGACAGGACCAAGCAGCTTCCATGATGGGCGTTAAAAACGGGGGTGCCCGCAAGCGGGTTCCCGCGGCGTGGGGGCGCTTTACATGGCCGGTGCTATTGACCACGGTCCTGCTGTGCCTCGGTGCCGTGGTGGCTGTGGGGATGTTTCCGGGCCTGCTCAGTTTCCCCAAGCCCCTACCTTCCGTTCCCGCTTGGCAGCAGGTGCCGGACCGACTTTCGGGCGCAAACAGTGTGCTTCCGCTGGATCCCAAGGCGCCCGTTCCCGTGCCTGCTGAGGTGGCGAAGCTCCTTGACGCCACGCTCAAGCCGGATGGCGCGGGCAGTATCAGCGGTGTGGTGATGGACGCCTCCACCGGCCAGGTGCTTTTTGACCGCGAAGCCACCGCCAACCGCATCCCGGCCTCGAACATGAAACTGCTGACAGCCGTCTCTGCCTTGAAGGCGCTCGGTCCCGAAACCCGTTTCACCACGCGTGTGCTCGCATCTGACAATCCCTCAACAGTGGTGCTGACCGGGGGAGGGGATGTGCTGCTGGGCGCTTCCGCTTCCGAGCCCACAGCCGTCCTGGGCCGGGCCGGCCTGGCGTCCCTGGCTGCAGACACGGCTGCCGCTTTGGCTTCAGCCGGAGTGAAGGGGCCCGTTACCGTTCAAGTTGACGACTCTCTCTTCAGCGGCGCGCCCCTTAACCCGGCATGGAGTTTGGAGGATGTCGCCGCCGGTGAAACCGCGCCCTTGTACTCCTTGGCGTTGAACTCCGGTCGCTACGCCCCGGACGTTCTCACCGGACCCCGACCCCAGGATTCCGCCCTCGCCACCGCCCAAACGTTCGCCGAACAGTTGGCGGCTGCCGGCGTAGCGGTGAGTCCCGGCGTCGAACGCGGCAAAGGCCTCCCCGCCAAAGAACTGGCAGCTGCTGAGTCAGCCACCGTCGGCGAGCAAGTGGACCTCATGCTGGAATCCTCTGACAATTTCCTGGCGGAAGCGCTGGGGCGGATGACCGCCTTGGCGTCTGGTCATGAAGGGACGTACGACGGCGCCACTGCGGCCGTGCGGCAAAGGCTGGGGGAGCTGGGAATCGCCACGGATTCGATGCAGTTGGCCGATGTGTCGGGCCTTGCCCTGGAGAATCAGGTCACCGCCCGCCAGTTCGCCGAGGTTGTCCGTGCCATCACCAGCGGGCCGGACCCTGCATTGCGGACCGCGCTCGATGGTTTCCCTGTAGCCGGGCTCACCGGGACCCTGGACGACAGATATGTGGACGCCGGTACGTCCGAGGGCGCCGGGCTGGTACGCGCCAAGACCGGGACGTTAAATACCGTGCTCGCGTTGAGCGGTTACGTGGTGGACGCCGATGGCCGGCTGCTGGTGTTCTCGTTCATCGGCAATGGCCTGGACCCGGGAGCCGCGGGCAACAAGGTGGCCTTGGACCGTTCGGCGTCGGTGCTGGCCTCATGCGGGTGCCGAGGCTGAATCCTCCGCGCGGAGCGAACTTAAGGCTGACTGTCAGTCACGTGTGGTGTGATGGACCGTATGGTGTCATCTGCCCGAGATTCGTCAGCAGGGGCCCCGTCCCTGATCAACTGGGACCTGGCCGCCTCTACGGCTGCCCGGCTTGCCCCTCCCGGCCCGGAGCTTAGCGCCGGGGAGATCGGCAAGGCCGTGGACAATCTGCGCTTCAACGCGGATATCTCCGTCCCGCACGTGCACGACATCACCGGCTTGGATGCCGCCAGGGACCTGCGTGATTCGCACGTCCTGGTGGTGGACCGAGCCTCCTGGTCCAAGGCCAATACCCAGAGCTTTTCCGTGATGCTCCAGCCCGCGCTGAAGAAGATGCTGGAGAACCGCAGCGGAGTGGCCATGACCCCGGCCGCGGCTGCTGCCAGCGGTGCCATCACCGGCACCCAGCTTGGCGCCGTGCTCGCGTTCCTGTCCAGCAAAGTCCTTGGCCAATACGATCCTTTTGCCGCGCTCGCCCCGGATTCCAACGTGCCCCCCGGCGGCCGGCTCCTGCTGGTGGCGCCGAACATCATTTCCGTGGAGCGCGAACTGAACGTTCACCCGGATGACTTCCGTCTCTGGGTCTGCCTGCACGAACAAACACACCGGGTGCAGTTCGCGGCCGCACCGTGGCTCCGGCACCACATGCTCGATGAAATCGAAAAGCTCAGCGGCAACCTCCTGGGCAACATGGACACTTTGGTTGAACGCGCCAGCGCTGTAGCCAAGTCCCTACGGGACCGTAACCCCTCCGAGAAAACACCGGGCCGCGGTGCCATCCTGGACCTCCTCCAGAACCCGGAGGAAAAGGCGTCCCTGTCCCACATCACCGCCGTCATGAGCCTCCTTGAGGGTCACGCCAACGTGGTGATGGATGCCGTGGATTCGAGCATCGTTCCCTCAGTGAAGACCATCCGTCAGCGTTTCAACGAGCGCGGCAAGGACCGCGGCGTGGTGGAGAAGTTCATCCGCAATCTCCTCGGCCTGGACGCCAAAATGCGCCAGTACACCGATGGCGCCAAGTTCGTCCGCGAAGTTGTTGCCGTGGCTGGCATGGAGGGCTTCAACCGGGTGTGGGAATCCGCCGAATACCTGCCCACTGAAGAAGAGATCCACAACTCCAAGCTGTGGCTTGAGCGGATGGGGCTTTGAGCGTTCCTTCCGGTTCCGCTGTCGGTTCGGCCGGTAAGGGTCGACGGCGTCCGGGGCGTCTGGCGCCCGTCGTCGGGAAGGCGCGGAAGCAGTTGCAGAACGCCTTGGCCTCTGCCGGCTATCCCTCGCGTGTGCTTGTAGCCTGCAGCGGAGGCCCGGATTCGTTGGCTTTGGCAGCCGTTGCCGCATACTTTGCCAGACGCGGCCATGTAGACGGGCATCCAGTGTCCGTGGCGGGCGTGGTGGTGGATCATCAACTGCAGGCCGGCTCCGCGGAGGTGGCTGCCCGGACGGCGTCTGTGCTGCGCGAGCTGGGGCTTTCTCCGGTAGAAGTGCGGACCGTGGAAGTAGCTTCAACTGGTTTTGGTCCCGAGGCCGCAGCCCGGGATGCCCGCCACGCTGCGTTGGAGTCCGCTGCTGACCACCTCGGATGTGATGCGATCCTGCTCGGCCACACCTTGGATGACCAAGCCGAACAGGTGCTCCTGGGGTTGGCTCGCGGATCCGGAACCCGATCTCTCGCGGGGATGAGGCCCGCTCGGGGACGCCTGCTCCGGCCTTTCCTTGGCCTTCGGCGCGAGGAGACCCTGGAAATCTGCGAGGTTGAGGAACTGGATCCCTGGCATGATCCCAGTAACGCCGATCCCGCCTTCGCCCGCTCCAGGACACGTGTTGAAGTGATGCCGGTTTTGGAAGAGAAACTCGGCCCGGGCGTTGCAGAGTCGCTGGCCCGGACCGCGGCAATCCTGCAGCAAGACGCGGACTTCCTTGAAGATCTGGCCAACGAGACCTATCTCTCACTTGTGCAGCGCGTGGACGATGGCGCGTGGTTGCCCGAAGACGCCGTTCGTGAGCTGCCCGCAGCGCTCAGGTTCCGCGTCATCGCGAAGGCGGCGGCCGACGTCGGAGGTCAACAACCCGGCTACGGGCGCCTCCAAGCTGCGGAAGCGCTGCTTCGCAGGCAAGGCTCGGCAGGGCCTGTGGAGCTGCCCGGCCACGTCAGTGTGTACCGCTTGTCCCTCAGTGATCTGGAGCAGGAAGGGCCTGTTTCCGCGGGTGCTTCGTCCGCATTTTCGGCGGGTGCTGCCGCTGACGGCGTTCCCCGACTAGCCCCCCGCTGTGGGAAGCTAGTATTCCGGCATCAGAAACCGTCCCAACAGTAGCCGCACCCGAGCATCAAAACAGGAGCCATTGGTGGATTCAAACGACGTCCAGGCAGATCTCAAGCACGTTCTTTACACCAAAGAGCAGATCCAAACACGTATCGCGGAACTCGCGGCGCAGATCGATAAGGATTACGAAGGCCGCGACATCCTCATCGTCGGTGTCCTCAAGGGCGCAGTGATGGTCATGGCTGACCTCGCACGTGCGCTGCACAGCCACGTCAGCATGGACTGGATGGCAGTCTCGTCCTACGGCTCGGGCACCCAGTCCTCCGGTGTTGTCCGGATCCTCAAGGACCTCGACACCGACCTCATGGGCAAGGACGTGCTCATTGTTGAGGACATCATCGACTCCGGCCTGACCTTGTCCTGGCTCAAGTCCAACCTCGAATCCCGTGGCACGGCCAGCGTCGAGATCTGCACAGCCTTCCGCAAGCCGACCGCCGCCAAGGTGGAAATCGACGTCAAGTACGTCGGCTACGACATCCCCAACGAATTCGTCGTCGGTTACGGCCTTGACTACGCCGAGAAGTACCGCAACTTGGACTTCGTGGGCACCCTGGCCCCGCACGTGTACGAGTAAGCACTCTCCGCCGCTTTCCGCCGCGCCCTTTTCCGCTGTTTGCACCCGTAACCTCTGGTGCGTTTGGCGGGAGTGGGTGCGGCGTTGGTGCTTAAGGGGTGCGTGCGGCGGTTGCAGGTGCAGCAGTGGGTACCGGATGAGCCTGCCGTCGCACCCTTTTCCGCTGTTTGCACCCGTAACCTCTGGTGCGTTTGGCGGGAGTGGGTGCGGCGTTGGTGCTTAAGGGGTGCGTGCGGCGGTTGCAGGTGCAGCAGTGGGTACCGGATGAGCCTGCCGTCGCACCCTTGAGCCATTGAGCTTTTGAGCCTTTTAGCTTTCAGCCGGTGTCCGTTGAGTCGTAGAGCTTCTCAGGCGGTGTCCGTTGCGTCGTAGAGCTCTGAGCCGGTGTCCGTTTGTCGCTGATGGCCGATCCTGACGGCGTGCTCGCTTTCGGACGTGGTTCCTTTCTCGGCCCTCATTTCGCCGCACCACTTTCCGCCGTTTGCACCCGTAACCTCTGGTGCGTTTGGCGGGAGTGGGTGCGGCGTTGGCGCTTAGGGGGTGCGTGCGGCGGTTGCAGGTGCAGCAGTGGGTACCGGATGAGCCTGCCGTCGCGCCGACCCTCCGCGCTAAACTTGACCATGACCGGTGCCCCTGCCCGTCTTCTGGCGTGGCTCGCCGTCATGGCGACTCTTCTTACGGCTTGCACTCCTGCCGTCGATTCCACCGTGCTCGATGCTGGACAACCAATCGCGACCTCGTCCTCCGTGCCGCCTAGGGGTGACGCCGGCGCGGGTCCGTCAACGAGTGCCACTCAGGCTCCTTCGCCCGCACCGCCACCTGCACCTGCTCCGCCACCGCCACCCGCGCCGCCAGCGGTGCCCCAGGCATTCGCCGTCAACCTCTACCAAGAGGGGGACTTCGTACCGCAGTACACCTTTGACTGGTGTGTTGCTGCGAGCATCCAGATGGCGCACAACCTCGTCGATGACACCGGAGGCGGTTCGTGGGCATCATCCGCACAGCAAAGTGAACTGTGGGAGATGGCCCGTGCGCGGTCGTCCAATTCGTTTAACGGAGCCAACCCGCGAGGTTGGGCGCAGGTGCTGACCGAAGTGGGAATGGGGGCATACACAGTGGTCAGCATCGCCAACTACGAGGACACGCTGCAGACGGCGGCGCGTGCCATAGCCGAAACCGGCCGACCGGTGGGGCTGGTCATGTGGAGCGGCCGCCACGCATGGGTGATGAGCGGATTCGAATCGATGGGCGACCCCTCACAATTCCCGGAGTTCCAAGTAACGGGGATCCGCGTCCTGGATCCTCTCTATCCGTACGGAAGTGGACAATGGGGCCCGTCACCGGAGCCCAACAGCCTGCTCACCCCGGAGCAGCTGGCCACACAGTTCGTGGTCCGTGAGCCCCGACGATGGAGCGCTGACCTGCCCACCGGCTACCTGTTGGTACTCCCGGTCGCCGCAGCCTGACGCAGCCAATCCAGTCAAGCAGCCTTCTCCCCGATGGCTACGGTTTGGGCTGAACGAAACCATCAGGCCACACGCAGAGATCGGAGCCCGCCGTCGTTCAAGATTCGGGCGAACATGCGCGGATTCATCATGTCGGACCAGTCCCAGCGAATAACGGTAAGGCCCAGTGCCCGCAAACCGTTTTCTCGGGCCTTTTCCGCCATGACTGCTTGCTGGATGGTCTGGTTACCCCGCAATTTGTTTCTCAGGTACTTCCCGTAGCCATCGAATTCCCCCACCAAGTCGAGTTCGGGCCACCAGAAATCCGTTCGGGCGGTCCGTCCGGTCCTCAAGGTAAAAGATCCTTGAAGGCTTGGGGTGGGGAAGTTGAGCAAAATCATTTGGGCTCGACTCATGGATTCCCCCACCGATTCGGACTTGTCTGTGGACAATTCGAGAATGGTGCCAGCGCGTCGTTTTCTCGACTGACTGGTAAAAGCGGAGACAGCGTCACCCAGTTCGTCCACGTCCGACGGAGGACCCCAGGCCCTGTCCTTGTTCCAATCGTCAACCTCAAGAGCGTCGCCCCACCTTTGGGTCCGCCGGCTGGAGTCTACGATTGCCAAGGCCTCAGCAAAGTTCAGGGCGGCAGCCAGCTCCATCGTTGTGCGAACTTTGTCCGTAACACGGAAGGCGCCGAGTTGGACTACCCCGGTGTCACAGGCCCCGAAGCTTCTCCGGATCCCGTGCTTTGACCGGCCACCTGTTGGGTCTGCAGTGACGGTACACAGGTGTTTCGGCACGCCAACTACGCCGAGCCCCCAGAGGAGTGCAGCCGTCTGCAAATTGAAGATGGGCGCAGTCCTGGTCGTATTGACCAGCGCAGCTGCTTGAAGTCCGTGCCGTTGGCGGTTGTTCAATTCCGCCCAATAAGCAGAGCGGACATATGTGCCTCGTCTTACTCGCACCAGTTCGCCACGCATGGCCCGCTTGGCGAGTTGGCGGGCATCCTGTCCGATACGTGTCGCGTCCGAGGCGAGGAGGAGTTCTGGAAAAGCCATAGGTTCTACGTTCCGGCGTTACGAGCGAAGGCGAAAGTTCAGGCTCGCGCTATGTGGAAAACACAAGGGAGCCCACACGGAAAACCAGTCTGCTGCAACTCAATGAGCACCGTGTGTGGCCGTTCGCCGGAGAAACCCCGCACCCTTTTCCGCCGTTCGCACCAGCCGTTACGGGGGCGAATGGCGCGAGTGGGTGCATCAGTGGGCGCACCGCAGCAGAGCGGACGCCCCACTCACGCCCGCCAGATAGCGCAAAAGCCCTGTTCCAGCACGCACAACGCGAGTATCCTGTGTACGCCCAGAGGGAACTTTTGGACTTTCCAGTGCGTGAATTACTGGGAACGGTGTATAGCTTGAAACTGAAGCAGCACCACTCGCGCGCAGAAGTTGCGCCTTGCAGCACTACCAGGAGGGACGGGGCAAAACCCCGATCAGATGAAAGCTAAGAGTTTCTTCAAGGGCCCGGGCATCTGGATTGTTGTCGTCGTTGGCTTGCTCCTGGTGGCATTCGCAACGCTGGCTCCGGGCGGTTCCACGCGCATTGACACCAAGGAAGGCCTCGAACTCCTTTCCCAAAGCGGGAAGGTTGAGCAGGCCAAGATTTTCGACGCCGAGAACCGCGTTGACCTGGTGCTCAAGGACAACCTGAACCTGGACGGCCAGGACAAGGGCAAGAACGTTCAGTTCTTCTACGTCACGGATCGCGGGCCGGATGTGGTGAAGGCTGTCACCAACGCCAACCCGGACAAGGGCTTCACGGACCAGCCGGTGGAGAACAACTGGTTCTCCGGCTTGTTCTCCCTGCTTATCCCTGTGCTGCTGCTCGGCGTCCTGTTCTGGTTCCTGCTTTCCCGCATGCAGGGCGGCGGCTCCAAGGTGATGCAGTTCGGCAAGTCCAAAGCCAAGTTGGTCAACAAGGACATGCCGCAGGTGACCTTCTCTGACGTCGCCGGTGCGGACGAAGCCGTGGAAGAGCTCCAGGAAATCAAGGAGTTCCTCCAGGAACCGGCCAAGTTCCAGGCCGTTGGTGCCAAGATCCCCAAGGGTGTGCTGCTCTACGGCCCGCCAGGTACCGGTAAGACGCTGCTTGCCCGCGCTGTTGCCGGCGAGGCCGGCGTTCCCTTCTTCTCCATCTCCGGCTCGGACTTCGTTGAGATGTTTGTGGGTGTTGGTGCTTCCCGTGTCCGCGACCTCTTCGAACAGGCCAAAGCAAGCTCCCCGGCCATCATCTTCGTGGATGAAATCGACGCCGTTGGACGTCACCGCGGTGCCGGTATCGGCGGCGGTAACGACGAACGCGAGCAGACGTTGAACCAGCTCCTTGTTGAGATGGACGGCTTTGACGTGAAGACCAACGTCATCCTCATCGCGGCCACCAACCGTCCCGACGTCCTGGACCCCGCGCTGCTTCGCCCGGGCCGTTTCGACCGCCAGATTACTGTGGAAGCGCCGGACATGATCGGCCGCGAACAGATCCTCAACGTCCACGCCAAGGGCAAGCCGATGGCTCCGGGCATCGACCTCCGGGGTGTTGCCAAGAAGACGCCCGGCTACACGGGTGCGGACCTGGCCAACGTCCTGAACGAAGCCGCGCTGTTGACCGCTCGTTCAAATGCCAACCTGATCGATGACCGCGCACTGGACGAGGCAATCGACCGTGTCATGGCAGGCCCGCAGAAGCGCAGCCGCGTCATGAAGGAGCTTGAGCGCAAGATCACCGCGTACCACGAAGGTGGGCACGCATTGGTTGCGGCTGCGCTGCGTAACTCCGCCCCGGTCACCAAAATCACCATCCTTCCCCGCGGCCGTGCTCTTGGCTACACCATGGTGATCCCTGAGGACGATAAGTACTCGGTGACCCGCAACGAACTGCTGGACCAGATGGCTTACGCCATGGGCGGCCGTGTTGCTGAGGAAATCGTGTTCCACGATCCCTCCACAGGTGCTTCCAATGACATCGAAAAGGCCACCTCCACGGCCCGGAAGATGGTCACCCAGTACGGCATGAGCGAGCGTGTTGGTGCCGTGAAGCTGGGCCAGGGCGGCGGTGAGCCGTTCCTCGGCCGTGACGCCGCGCAGGAGCGCAACTTCTCCGACCAGATCGCCTATGTGGTGGACGAGGAAGTACGCCGCCTGATCGACCAGGCGCACGATGAGGCATACGCCATCCTCACGGAAAACCGGGACGTTTTGGATCGCCTGGCACTGGAACTGCTGGAACGGGAAACCCTGAACCAAACGGAGATTGCCGAGATTTTCCACGACATCCGGAAGCGCGATTTCCGCGAGATCTGGTTGTCCAAGGAATCCCGCCCGGTGCAGTCGATTCCTCCGGTGGAGAGCCGCGCGGAGAAGGCTGAGCGCCAAGCCCAGGAAGAGGCCAAGCAGGCCCGCTTGGACGAGCCGCTGGACGTCGTGGCTCCGCACGCGCAGGGAGTCAGCAGCCAGGATTCCTTCCAGGCCCCGCAGCCCGACGGCGGCAACGACCACCCGCATCACGGCTAAGCTTCTGCTGTGACTCATTTCGACGACGACGACGACCTCGCCGCCGCCCACGGTTCCGCCGCGGGCTCCAAACACGACCATAAAGTGGACCGTCCGCGCATTGAAGCGGCTGTCCGTGAGATCCTCCTGGCGATAGGTGAAGACCCCGAGCGCGGAGGCCTCCTGGACACGCCCAAGCGTGTGGCCAAGGCATATGCGGAGATGTTTGCAGGGCTGCATCAGCACCCGGTGGATGTCCTGTCCACCACGTTCGACCTCGACCATGAAGAGCTTGTCCTTGTGAAGGACATTCCTTTCTACTCGACGTGCGAGCACCACTTGGTCCCGTTCCACGGAGTGGCGCATGTTGGTTACATTCCGTCACATGACGGAAAAGTGACCGGCCTGAGCAAGTTGGCACGGTTGGTGGACATCTATGCGCGGCGGCCGCAGGTGCAGGAGCGCCTCACCACGCAGATCGTTGAAGCGCTGGTGACGCACCTCAACCCGCGCGGCGCGATTGTCGTCGTCGAATGTGAACACATGTGCATGTCCATGCGCGGCATTCGCAAGCCCGGCGCAAAGACCGTCACCAGTGCGGTGCGCGGTCAACTCCATGACCCGGCCACCCGCGCCGAGGCCATGAGCCTCATACTCGGAAGGTAAGCACTATGGACTCCCTCGCTGCAGCACCCGGAACCGGCCCGGCCACAAGCCCGTTGTCGATTCTCCGCAAACCGCGCCCCGCGGCCAGGTTCGAGGACCTGCCAACGGACCGCACGCTCGTCATGGGAATCCTCAATGTCACCCCGGATTCCTTCAGCGACGGTGGCACGCACCGGACACCGGACACCGCCATCGCGCTCGGCCTGCGCATGTTTTACGCAGGCGCAGACATCATCGACGTCGGGGGTGAGTCCACTCGCTCCGGCGCTGAACCGGTTTCCCCTGAGGAAGAACAGCGCCGCGTCCTCCCCGTGATCCAGGCACTGGTGAAGGCAGGAGCGCTGGTCAGCATTGACACAATGCACACGTCCACGGCTGCCGCTGCCATCGAGGCAGGCGCTGCCATCATCAACGATGTTTCCGGCCTGACGATTGAACCGGACATGCCAGAGCTCGTTGCCCGGACCAAGGTTCCGTACATCCTGACTCATCGCCGCGGCGACGCCCTGACCATGGACAGCCTCACGGACTACAACAACGTCACGGAGGACGTGGTGGCTGAGATCAGCGGCGTCCGCGACAAGCTTTACGCAGCTGGCGTTGCGCCGGAGCAGATCATCATCGATCCCGGCGTCGGTTTCTCCAAGAACGAGGACCAGAACTGGGAGATCCTCAAGAACCTGGACCAGCTTTTCTCGCTGGGCCACAAGGTGATGGTTGCGGCTTCCCGCAAACGGTTCCTCGGTTCGCTTCTCACGGTGGCAGGTAAGTCCGCTGCGCCTCTGGAACGCGATGCTGCCACCGCTGCCATTACCGCTTTGAGCGCCACTAAGGGCGCTTGGGCTGTCCGCGTTCACGACGTCGGCCCCAGCCTTGACGCCGTCAAGGTCGCCGCCCGCATTTCCCGCTGATTGGATATCGCTGTGGACAGGATCACGCTGACCGGCGTCACCGCCGTCGGTTATCACGGAGTGTTCGATTTCGAACGCCGTGACGGCCAGCCTTTCGTTGTGGACGCCGTGTTGTACACGGACTTCACCAAAGCGGCTGAGACGGACGATCTCCAGTACACGGCCCACTACGGCGAGGTGGCTGAACTGATCACCAAGCACATCGAGGGCGAGCCTTTGAACCTCATAGAGGGCTTGGCTGTCAGGATTGCCGAGGGCATCCTCGAGAACTACCAGGTTGCCGCCGTCGATGTCACCGTCCACAAGCCCAAGGCCCCCATTGAGGTGCCTTTTGGCGACGTCACGGTCAGCGTCCACCGGGAGAGATCATGACGTCCGGCTATACCAAGGTCATCCTGGCTCTTGGCAGCAACCTGGGGGAGCGGAACGACACCCTGTCCACTGCCGTTGCGGATCTGGTGGACCCGCCGGAGGTGCGCCTCTTGGGTGTGTCGCCGGTGGTGCAGACCAAGGCCGTCGGCGGTCCGGAGGGCCAACCAGATTTCCTGAACATGGTCATGGCTGTGGAGACGACATTGGCGCCTTTGGAGCTCCTGAAGCACTGCCACGCGGTGGAACAGAAGCATCACCGCACCCGCGAGGTGCGCTGGGGCCCAAGAACGCTTGACGTGGACATCATCGTGTTCGGTGACGTGCTCAGCGACGATCCCGTTCTGACCATTCCGCATCCGCGGGCAGCTGAGCGTGCTTTCGTGCTTTACCCGTGGTCCTTACTTGAGCCGCACGCCACGCTGAATGGCGAAAGCGTGGCTGAACTGGCCGCCGTCGCCGCTGACATGCCGGACATCCGGCGCTTCGACGGCTTCGGTGACGTTGCCGGTGTGCCTGCGACGGGAGCTGTGGAGCAGCCATGAAAGCAATGCGCCCCGTAGTTCTGGTGCTCATCGCCGTCATCGCTGCCGTCATTGGATGGTTGGCCACGGTCACTACCAACCGTTTCAGCATGCCAACACCGGTGCTGCCGGTTTCGGCGCTCGTCACCATGGCTGTCATCGCGGTGCTGACGCTCATCATGGGCATCCGTGTCCTGCGTTGGCGCAACGGCAAGAAGAAGAACCTGCTCAATCCGATCTTGGCGGCAAGGACCCTGATTCTTGCCCAGGCCTGCGCTTACGCCGGGACGCTGCTCCTTGGCTGGCATGCGGGGATCACGGTGGATCTTCTCCGAATAGGTGGTTTGCGCGGGGGCGAAGGAATCCTGTGGAACGCCGTGCTGATGGGCGGCGGTGGCGTGGTGATGGTTGTGGTCGGACTTGTGGTGGAGCGGTTCTGCCGGATCCCGCCAGAGGATCTGGAAGGCGGTACCGCCGGACCGGAAACCCGTCGCGGCGAAACTAAAGGTGAAGGCGAGTATGCATACCGAGGCGATTGATCCTCCCGGCGTCCAGTGGCTGCGGGTATCCCCCAAGTACGTCACGGTGCGCTTGGTGGAGTGGGCCATCGGCAACGTAGTGATGTTGGCGGTCCTTAGTTTGCCTCTCATTTTCGTGCTGCTCGGCTGGTGGCGTTGGCCGCCGTTGTGGCTTGCCATCACGGTTCCGGCGGTGATGCTGGTGTTGGCGCTGTGGCGGCTGGTTCTGATTCCCCGCCAAGTACGTGCAATCGGCTATGCCGAGCGCGACGACGACCTCCTCATCCGCCGTGGCATCTTCTTCCAACGGACCATGGTGGTCCCGTACGGTCGGATGCAATATGTGGACGTTGCGGTTGGTCCCGTTGAACGCAGCTTGGGACTGTGCACGCTGAAACTTCACACGGCGTCGGCTGGAACCAATGCGCACCTGCCTGGTCTTCCTTCTGCAGAAGGGGCACGCTTGCGCGAACAGCTTTCGGCTCGCGGAGAAGCCAGGTTGGCCGGGCTGTGAGCCTGGAGAGCAACGCAACTGCGAGCCTCCCGGGGAAGCCGGAACCAACCGTCGACGGCGGCTGGAACCGCGTCCACCCTGCGTCACCGTTCGTTCGGGGCTGGGTGGCGCTTGCCGCCGTCGGGTTCTTCTTTGGCCGCGATGCTTTCGAGCGGATGCTGCAGGGCCGGGATTTCGTGGACCCGAACCTCAACGGTCGGGTGCCGTGGCTCTTGGCTGGCGGCGCCGTGGTGCTTCTGTTGACCGTTGGCGGTTTCATTCTTAGCTGGTACTTCACGCGCTACCAGGTGGCCGAGGGGTATGTCCGCGTCAACACCGGCTTCCTGTTCAAGCAGCAACGGCAGGCCCGCTTGGATCGCGTTCAGGCTATCGACATTGTGCAACCACTTTTGGCGAGGATCTTTGGGCTCGCTGAACTCAAGTTTGAAGTTGCCGACGCCGGCGAGTCGGCAGTGCGGCTCGCTTACCTCCCGCTGGATAAGGCCAAGCAGTTGCGTGCCACCATTCTTGCGCGGGCGGCCGGCGTGGTCAGCGGGCCCGAGACGGCAGAGGAAGTTCCTGAAGCTCCGGAGCACGTGGTGCTGTCAGTGCCGCCGTCCCGGCTGGTCGGGTCCCTGCTGCTGAGCGAGCAGACCGTCGGAATCCTGGTCGGCGCGGCAGTGGTGGTTGCTGTGTCCGTTTTCACGCAGAACCAGACGCTTTTCCTGGCACTGATTCCCGGCATTCTGGGTATCGGCGCCGCGTATTGGAGCTCCTTCAACAAGGGCTACAACTTCACTGCCGCAATCTCGCCGGATGGGATCCGCCTTCGATACGGCCTTTTGGACACGCAGGCGCAGACCTTGCCGCCCGGCCGCATCCAGGCGCTGATGGTGACGCAACCGCCCCTGTGGAGGATCTTCGGCTGGTACCGCATACATGTCAACGTTGCCGGTTACGGGGTTTCAGCCAGCACGGAGGGCACTTCCCGCACCATGTTGCTGCCTGTTGGCATGAAGTCCGATGTCCTGCGGATGATGTCGTTGGTGTTGCCTGATCCGGGAGTTGAGGATCCGGAACGGGTGTTCTCTGCGGGGTTGGATGGTTTGGGGCCGGCTGGAGCTGGTTCGGCACTGGTGGACGGCTTCACCACCACTCCCCGCCGCGCACGTTTGTTGGCCCCGCTTGGATGGCGACGCAACGGCTTCCTTGCCACTAAGACTGCGTTGCTAATCCGGTCCGGCCGCTGGTGGCACACGCTTGTGATGGTTCCGCATCAACGGACGCAGTCCATGGCACTGCACCAAGGTCCGTGGGCGAGGCGCTTCAAGGTGGCCGATCTTGTCCTCCACACCACGGCCGGGCCGGTTTCCCCACGGGTGTTCCAAGCCGACGTCACCCAGGCGGTGGAGCTTTTCGACCAGCAGGCGGCCCGTGCCCGGGAAGCACGGAAGCGGCAAACCAGCGAACAATGGCTGGCTCAGGTAGCTCCGCAGGCTCCGGAGGTCGCAGCCACACTTAACGAACAACCCGCGCAGCCGGAACCACCCCGCACTTCACCCCAACGGGAGGACCGCCACGATGGCTAGGCCAGGACGACTCGGCGTCGGGATCATCGGCGCCGGCAAGGTGGGTGCCGTGTTGGGTGCCGCCCTGCGCGCGGCCGAGCACGCCGTCGTCGGGGTTTCTGCTGTATCCGAAGCGAGCCGCGAGCGTGCGGAAAACCTGCTTCCCGGCGTACCGATCCTGGAGATACAGGACATCGTGGAACGCTCGGAGCTCGTTTTGCTTGCCGTCCCGGACGACGCCCTCGGCGAGTTGGTGGCGGGGTTGGCCAAGCTCGGTGCGTGGCAGCCCGGCCAACTGGTTGCGCACACCTCAGGCCGGTTCGGCGTCGGTATTCTCAACCCGGTCCGCGCGGTCGGCGCGATTCCACTGGCGCTTCACCCTGCGATGACCTTCACGGGCATGAGCTTGGACCTGACCCGTCTCATGGATTGCACGTTTGGTGTCACGGCGGATGCTGCCATGCTGCCGATCGCCCAGGCACTGGTGGTGGAGATGGGCGCGGAGCCGGTGGTGATTGCCGAGGCCGATCGCACCATCTATCACGCATCACTAGCGCACAGCTCGAACCATATGGTCACGCTGGTGGCGCAGGCATCGCAGATGCTGCGGGAGATCGGCGTCGAAAACCCGGAGTCCATGCTCGGTCCGCTGTTGCGCGCGACGCTGGAAAACGCTCTAGCGTCCGGCGAGTCTGCGCTGTCCGGTCCTGTAGCACGCGGGGATGTGGGTACCGTTTCTGCGCATGCTCAGGCACTGAAAGAGTACGACGGCGGTGCTGGCGGCGATGTCCTTTCGGCTTACCAGGCCATGGCACGGGCGACTGCCCGCAGGGCTGGAAACCGCGGACTGCTGCGCCCCGAACAACTGACCGAGATTGACGAGGCCTTGGGCGCCGAACCCGAGGCACCGGAAGGAAACTGAACAGCATGGCCATCAAACTCGTGACCACCGCGGCGGAACTGCGGGCTGAGAGTGCCCGGCTCCTGGCAGCCAAAGGTGGAAATTCGCAGGGACTTGTACCCACCATGGGTGCTTTGCATTCGGGCCATGCTGCGCTGGCCCGGACCGCTGTGGCGGAAAACGACGTAGTGGTGGCCACCATATTCGTGAACCCACTGCAGTTCGGCGACGCCGTGGACTTGGACCGCTACCCGCGCACGCTCGACGCCGACATGGCACTGCTCGATGCCGAGGGCGTTGACTTGGTGTTCGCGCCGTCCGTGGACGAGGTGTATCCCGGCGGCCAGCCCTTGGTGCGGGTGACATCCGGTCCGCTGGGTGAAAAGTGGGAAGGGGCCTCCCGCCCGGGACATTTTGACGGAGCCCTCACCGTGGTGGCCAAGCTGTTGCACTATGGGCTCCCCGGAGGTGCTGCGGCGGACGGCACGACGGCGGCCTACCGGGCCTATTTTGGCCAGAAGGACGCGCAGCAGTTGGCCTTGGTCAAGCGGATGGTCTCGGACCTGAACTTCCCGGTGGAGATCATTCCTGTGCCAATCGTTCGCAGTGAGGACGGATTGGCGCTCTCCAGCCGCAACAGGTTCCTTTCCGACGCGGAACGCGATGCCGCGTTGGTGTTGTCGCGGGCTCTGCGCCTGATCGAGTCCCGCGCGAACGCGCACGAACCGCTCCACCTCGATTCCGCCGTCGCACTGGTCGAATCCCAGCCGCTTGTGGAACTGGACTACTTCGACGTCGTGGATCCTGCCACGCTGGAGCCTCTCGCGGAGAACTGCAAAGAGACTCCGTTCCGTGGTGAAGGTTTGGCGATTATCGCCGCCAAGGTGGGGGCAGTCCGGCTCATCGACAACGCTCCGTTGTTCTCCTAACGTTTGGAATTTTTCTGCTGACGGGAATTGGATGGGCGTTTAGACTGTTTTAGTCTTCACCGGCACAGATCGCCGGACACCAAATCCAAACCTTGGGGAATCCTCATGTCTACCGACGTCACGTCCGACGCCAACGGCAAGCCTGAATCCAGCGCTTCCGGCTCTGTCACCTCCACGGAGGCGGCGCCCCCGCAGGCGCCGGCGGTCAAGGCGCCCGTGTCCCAGGCGCCCGTGTCCGGGAAGATGTCACGCGAATCAGTGACGGTCATTGTCACGCTGCTGGTGGCAACCTTCGTGGTGATCCTCAACGAGACCATCATGAATGTCGCCCTGCAGCGCCTCATGACGGATCTGCAGGTGAGCGCGTCCACTGTGCAGTGGCTGGCCACGGGCTTCATGCTGACCATGGCAGTCGTCATCCCCACCACGGGCTTCATCCTGCAACGGATGAGTACGCGCGGGGCGTTCATGCTGGCCATGGGACTCTTCAGCGGCGGAACGTTGCTGGCCGCACTGGCGCCGGGCTTCCTGGTGTTGCTGCTGGCGCGCATAGTACAAGCAGGTGGTACTGCCATCATGCTGCCGCTGCTGATGACCACCATCCTCACGCTGGTGCCGATGTCCAAGCGCGGTGCCGTCATGGGCAACGTCAGCATTGCCATCTCGGTTGCACCTGCCATGGGGCCAACCGTTTCCGGCATCATCCTGGACCACTTCTCCTGGCGCTTCATGTTCGTGTTCGTGCTGCCCGTTGCCCTGGCGGCGTTCGCGATCGGCGCCAAGTACCTCACCAACGTGGGCGAACGGGAGAAGACCACGCTGGACGTGCCTTCTGTCATCCTTACCGTCCCCGCCTTTGGTGGGCTGGTTTACGGTTTGAGCCAGATCGGTGGAGCTGAGGCCGGCGTCGTTCCCGTCATCGCGTTGGTAGTGGGAGTTCTCTGCCTTGCATTGTTTGTCTTCCGGCAGCTCAAGCTCCAGAAGTCCGACTCCCCGCTGTTGGATCTCCGCGCCTTCAAGTTCCGCATGTTCACCGTTTCCACGCTGCTGATGGTCGTTGCCATGATGGCCCTGTTCGGCGGCGTGATCCTGTTGCCGTTGTACCTCCAGAACACCCTGCACCTTCAGCCTTTGGAGACCGGACTGGCTCTGCTGCCAGGTGGTTTGGCCATGGGCTTGCTGGGGCCGGTTATCGGGCGGATCTTCGACAAAGTGGGTCCCCTGCCGCTGACTGTAACGGGCTCAGTACTTATGGTCCTGACCCTGTGGCAGTTCTCGCGCCTTGATGAAGCCAGCTCCCTCGGGTGGGTCGTCGCGCTTCACGTCACCTTGAGTCTCGGACTGGCCCTGCTGTTTACTCCGGCATTCACCACTGGCCTGAACCCGCTGCCGCCGCACCTTTACTCCCACGGTTCAGCGATTATCAGCACGGCCCAGCAGGTTGCGGGTGCTGCCGGGACTGCGCTGCTCGTGTCCATCTATGCTGTGGTTTCTGCATCCTCCGGTTTGGTGGCCGGCATGCAGGCAGCATTCCTGGCTGCGACCGTTATCGCGGTGGCTGCAGTAGTCCTGGGCGCCATGATGCGCAAGACGGAAGGTGCCGGAGGCCACGGAGGTCACTGACCTTGGTTAGCCACCCCTCCCTTCGGACGCTCTCTCACTTCCCTCGGGTTTGAGGGGGACGTTCTCTCACATCCCTCGGGTTTCAGCTCAGCGCTCTCTCACTTCGGTGGGGGAGCGTTGCTGTTTAACGGCGGGGTGGCCGTCTGGTTGTGAGGTTCGACGGCGGTGGCTGGGTTTGGGGTTTTGGTGGCAGGTGGGTGACGGCGCGTTATCCCCTGCGCGCTCGGTGGTGCCTCCTGGCGGGGCGCTCTGCCTGATAGCCGCCACCCCCTTTTGGACGCTCTCTCACATCCCTCGGGTTTGAACGCGTCGCTCTCGCACTTTTGGTGGGGGTGCGTTGGTGCTTAAAGGGTTCGACGGCGGCGTGTTGGGTTGTTGGGTTTGCCGGCCGGTGTCCGGTGGTTGGTTTGTGTGACGGGCTTCACGGAAACTTGTCGTTGTCGTTTTGGGGTGGTTGGGGGGTGGTTTGTGGTTGTTTTCCTTGTGTTTGCGGTGTTTTTGGGTGGTGTTGGGGTGGATTTGGTGTGGGGGTTGGGCGCGTGTAAAGTTATTCGAGTCGCCGCCGCTGATGCGGAAAGTTAGCGACAATCTCCCTTTCAAATCACCGGTTCCGGTTGTGCTTTTGTGTGCTTCTGGTTGGTGGGGGAGGCCTGTGGCTGGTTTGCTTTGTGCGGCTGGTTCGGGTAACTTTGAAAAGTTGCTCCGGAGCGATCCTGGGCCCCTGTGTGGGGGTTTTGGTGGTGCCGGTTAGTGTCTGTTGTTTGAGAACTCAATAGTGTGCCAAGTTTGTTGATACCGATTGTTTTATCAATTGGTTGAATTTATGCCGGATTGTCATGCACCCCCGTGTGTGGTGGTCTGGTTTTCAGCTGGTTTCGAATTTTGTGCAGCCGTGGTCGCCGTTATTTCCGGTGGGTGTGGTTGTGTCTGTTTGATTTGTTTTTCTTCAACGGAGAGTTTGATCCTGGCTCAGGATGAACGCTGGCGGCGTGCTTAACACATGCAAGTCGAACGATGATCCCTGGCTTGCTGGGGGGATTAGTGGCGAACGGGTGAGTAACACGTGAGTAACCTGCCCTTGACTCTGGGATAAGCCTGGGAAACTGGGTCTAATACCGGATACGACCATCTGGCGCATGTCATGGTGGTGGAAAGCTTTTGTGGTTTTGGATGGACTCGCGGCCTATCAGCTTGTTGGTGGGGTAATGGCCTACCAAGGCGACGACGGGTAGCCGGCCTGAGAGGGTGACCGGCCACACTGGGACTGAGACACGGCCCAGACTCCTACGGGAGGCAGCAGTGGGGAATATTGCACAATGGGCGCAAGCCTGATGCAGCGACGCCGCGTGAGGGATGACGGCCTTCGGGTTGTAAACCTCTTTCAGTAGGGAAGAAGCGAAAGTGACGGTACCTGCAGAAGAAGCGCCGGCTAACTACGTGCCAGCAGCCGCGGTAATACGTAGGGCGCAAGCGTTATCCGGAATTATTGGGCGTAAAGAGCTCGTAGGCGGTTTGTCGCGTCTGCTGTGAAAGACCGGGGCTCAACTCCGGTTCTGCAGTGGGTACGGGCAGACTAGAGTGCAGTAGGGGAGACTGGAATTCCTGGTGTAGCGGTGAAATGCGCAGATATCAGGAGGAACACCGATGGCGAAGGCAGGTCTCTGGGCTGTAACTGACGCTGAGGAGCGAAAGCATGGGGAGCGAACAGGATTAGATACCCTGGTAGTCCATGCCGTAAACGTTGGGCACTAGGTGTGGGGGACATTCCACGTTTTCCGCGCCGTAGCTAACGCATTAAGTGCCCCGCCTGGGGAGTACGGCCGCAAGGCTAAAACTCAAAGGAATTGACGGGGGCCCGCACAAGCGGCGGAGCATGCGGATTAATTCGATGCAACGCGAAGAACCTTACCAAGGCTTGACATGAACCGGAAAGACCTGGAAACAGGTGCCCCGCTTGCGGTCGGTTTACAGGTGGTGCATGGTTGTCGTCAGCTCGTGTCGTGAGATGTTGGGTTAAGTCCCGCAACGAGCGCAACCCTCGTTCTATGTTGCCAGCGCGTTATGGCGGGGACTCATAGGAGACTGCCGGGGTCAACTCGGAGGAAGGTGGGGACGACGTCAAATCATCATGCCCCTTATGTCTTGGGCTTCACGCATGCTACAATGGCCGGTACAAAGGGTTGCGATACTGTGAGGTGGAGCTAATCCCAAAAAGCCGGTCTCAGTTCGGATTGGGGTCTGCAACTCGACCCCATGAAGTCGGAGTCGCTAGTAATCGCAGATCAGCAACGCTGCGGTGAATACGTTCCCGGGCCTTGTACACACCGCCCGTCAAGTCACGAAAGTTGGTAACACCCGAAGCCGGTGGCCTAACCCTTGTGGGGGGAGCCGTCGAAGGTGGGACCGGCGATTGGGACTAAGTCGTAACAAGGTAGCCGTACCGGAAGGTGCGGCTGGATCACCTCCTTTCTAAGGAGCTGCTAACAACTGGTTGCTGCGCCTGCATGGGTGTGGTGGTGGTTGTCAGTGTTGCCCATTGCGCAGGCGTCTGTTCTGCGGTGGGTGCTCATGGGTGGAATATCAACGAATCAAACTTGTTTGGCATGGCCTTCACCGGTTGTGTCCTGGTGCCAGTACGGCAACCTGTGCCCCTTGTGGGTGTGGTGTTGTTTGGAACGCTGCCGGGGTGCGGGTGTGTGGGGTTGTGTTTGGCGCACTGTTGGGTCCTGAGGCAACAGGACCTTTTTGCAGCAATGCATGGGGGCATCTTCTGGTGTTTCTTTTGTTCCTGCTTCCGGTAGCACTGTTCATCGTGCACGGCCCCGCTGTGGTGTGGGTTGTGGTGGGTGGTGGTCTGGTTGACGGGGTTGTTGTTTGAGAACTACATAGTGGACGCGAGCATCTAGAACACACACGTGGCTGATCCCTTTTTTGGGGTTGGTGTGTGTGTTCTTACAGCAATTTCTTATGAATGAACCTGGCCCTTGTGGTCATGGTTCTCTCGAATAGATGATGCATGATCGGATGAGAGTCCGGTCTGTGTGTGGTCAAGTTTTTAAGGGCACACGGTGGATGCCTTGGCATTAGGAGCCGAAGAAGGACGTAGGAATCTGCGATAAGCCTGGGGGAGTTGATAACCGAGCGTTGATCCCAGGATGTCCGAATGGGGAAACCCCGCACAACGCTGCAAGGTGATTGTGTGACCCGCATCTGAACACATAGGGTGCGTGGGGGGAACGCGGGGAAGTGAAACATCTCAGTACCCGCAGGAAGAGAAAACAATAGTGATTCCGTTAGTAGTGGCGAGCGAACGCGGATCAGGCTAAACCGTTTCCATGTGTGATAGCCGGCGGGCGTTGCATGGGCGGGGTTGTGGGACTTTCCGTTCTGGTTCTGCCGGACCAGTGAGGTGAGGTGCAGGCATAGGTGAACGGTCTTGAAAGGCCGGCCAGAGAGGGTGTGAGCCCCGTAACCGTAATGTTGTGCACGGCCTGGGGAGTATCCCAAGTAGCACGGGGCCCGAGAAATCCCGTGCGAATCTGTCAGGACCACCTGATAAGCCTAAATACTTCCTAATGACCGATAGCGGACCAGTACCGTGAGGGAAAGGTGAAAAGTACCCCGGGAGGGGAGTGAAACAGTACCTGAAACCGTGTGCTTACAATCCGTCGGAGCCAGTCTGATTCTGGTGACGGCGTGCCTTTTGAAGAATGAGCCTGCGAGTTAGTGTTACGTCGCGAGGTTAACCCGTGTGGGGTAGCCGTAGCGAAAGCGAGTCTGAATAGGGCGAGTGTAGTGGCGTGATCTAGACCCGAAGCGGAGTGATCTACCCATGGCCAGGTTGAAGCGACGGTAAGACGTCGTGGAGGACCGAACCCACTTCAGTTGAAAATGGAGGGGATGAGCTGTGGGTAGGGGTGAAAGGCCAATCAAACTCCGTGATAGCTGGTTCTCCCCGAAATGCATTTAGGTGCAGCGTTGCGTGTTTCTTGCCGGAGGTAGAGCTACTGGATGGCCGATGGGCCCTACAAGGTTACTGACGTCAGCCAAACTCCGAATGCCGGTAAGTCAGAGCGCAGCAGTGAGACTGTGGGGGATAAGCTTCATAGTCGAGAGGGAAACAGCCCAGACCACCAACTAAGGCCCCTAAGCGTGTGCTAAGTGGGAAAGGATGTGGAGTTGCGAAGACAACCAGGAGGTTGGCTTAGAAGCAGCCATCCTTGAAAGAGTGCGTAATAGCTCACTGGTCAAGTGATTCCGCGCCGACAATGTAGCGGGGCTCAAGTACACCGCCGAAGTTGTGGATTTCACATAATGCCCTAGCCTTCGTGGTTCAGGGGTGTGGAGTGGTAGGGGAGCGTCGTGTGGGCAGTGAAGTCGCGGTGGAAACCAGCGGTGGAGCCTACACGAGTGAGAATGCAGGCATGAGTAGCGAAAGACGGGTGAGAAACCCGTCCGCCGAATGATCAAGGGTTCCAGGGTCAAGCTAATCTGCCCTGGGTAAGTCGGGACCTAAGGCGAGGCCGACAGGCGTAGTCGATGGACAACGGGTTGATATTCCCGTACCGGCGAAAAACCGCCCATGCCAAGCGGGGGATACTAACCGCCCGGAGCCTGCCCGCTCACCCTTGTGGTGTTGTGGGTTTTGGCCGAGCGCGGGACCTGATCCCGGGAGGTAAGCGTATTAACAGGTGTGACGCAGGAAGGTAGCCGGGCCGGGCGATGGTTGCCCCGGTCTAAGGATGTAGGGTCAGGGATAGGCAAATCCGTTCCTGTGTGCTTCGAGCACGATCCTGAGATCTGATGGGACCCCCGTTCGGGGGGATCCGGTGATCCTATGCTGCCAAGAAAAGCATCGACGCGAGGTTTTAGCCGCCCGTACCCCAAACCGACACAGGTGATCAGGTAGAGAATACCAAGGCGATCGAGAGAATTATGGTTAAGGAACTCGGCAAAATGCCCCCGTAACTTCGGGAGAAGGGGGGCCTGCCCCGTGATGGAGACTTGCTCTCCGTGAGCGGGTGTGGGCCGCAGAGACCAGGGGGAAGCGACTGTTTACTAAAAACACAGGTCCGTGCGAAGTCGCAAGACGATGTATACGGACTGACTCCTGCCCGGTGCTGGAAGGTTAAGAGGACCGGTTAGCCCTTACGGGCGAAGCTGAGAATTTAAGCCCCAGTAAACGGCGGTGGTAACTATAACCATCCTAAGGTAGCGAAATTCCTTGTCGGGTAAGTTCCGACCTGCACGAATGGAGTAACGACTTCCCCGCTGTCTCAACCATAAACTCGGCGAAATTGCAGTACGAGTAAAGATGCTCGTTACGCGCAGCAGGACGGAAAGACCCCGAGACCTTTACTATAGTTTGGTATTGGTGTTCGGAGTGGCTTGTGTAGGATAGGTGGGAGACGTTGAAACCCGGACGCCAGTTCGGGTGGAGTCATCGTTGAAATACCACTCTGGTCACTTTGGACATCTAACTTCGGCCCGTGATCCGGGTCAGGGACAGTGCCTGATGGGTAGTTTAACTGGGGCGGTTGCCTCCTAAAAAGTAACGGAGGCGCCCAAAGGTTCCCTCAGCCTGGTTGGCAATCAGGTGTCGAGTGTAAGTGCACAAGGGAGCTTGACTGTGAGAGAGACATCTCAAGCAGGGACGAAAGTCGGGACTAGTGATCCGGCGGTACATTGTGGAATGGCCGTCGCTCAACGGATAAAAGGTACCTCGGGGATAACAGGCTGATCTTGCCCAAGAGTCCATATCGACGGCATGGTTTGGCACCTCGATGTCGGCTCGTCGCATCCTGGGGCTGGAG
Organism: Arthrobacter sp. Rue61a; assembly: GCF_000294695.2. Classification (NCBI taxonomy): domain Bacteria; kingdom Bacillati; phylum Actinomycetota; class Actinomycetes; order Micrococcales; family Micrococcaceae; genus Arthrobacter; species Arthrobacter sp. Rue61a. The sequence continues at coordinate 155,823 of NC_018531.1, forward strand.
TAGGTCCCAAGGGTTGGGCTGTTCGCCCATTAAAGCGGTACGCGAGCTGGGTTTAGAACGTCGTGAGACAGTTCGGTCCCTATCCGCTGCGCGCGCAGGAAATTTGAGAAGGGCTGTCCTTAGTACGAGAGGACCGGGACGGACGAACCTCTGGTGTGTCAGTTGTACTGCCAAGTGCATCGCTGATTAGCTACGTTCGGATGGGATAACCGCTGAAAGCATCTAAGCGGGAAGCTCGCTTCAAGATGAGATTTCCATACACATTATGTGTGAGAGGCCCCCAGCCAGACCACTGGGTTGATAGGCCGGATGTGGAAGCGAGGACTAAAGACTCGTGAAGCTGACCGGTACTAATAGGCCAACAACTTACACCACACAACACACTGCACGCGTCCACTATGTGGTTCCCGAACAACAACCGTTCCAGGAACCAACAACTAAATACACAACACCACAGTTGTAACCCAAAGATTTCCCACCCCCACCCAGGACAACCTGGCACGGGGTTCGGGTAACAGAGTTACGGCGGTCATAGCGTGGGGGAAACGCCCGGTCCCATTCCGAACCCGGAAGCTAAGACCCACAGCGCCGATGGTACTGCACCCGGGAGGGTGTGGGAGAGTAGGACACCGCCGGACAACCATTCACGGGAAGCCCCGACCACCACGGTCGGGGCTTCCCGCATTTAACACCCGTTTCCACAAACCCCCACCACCCCGGGGGCTTCACCCATTTAAAGTGACTGGAGCCAGCTCGGAAAAGGGGTAGAGGGCCTGTTCGATGGGTAGCGGCATGCGGACAAGTCCCGCCGGGATACCGTAAGGCTCGTAGTACCTGTCAGCGATCCCGTACCTGTTGTCCTGCACATGCTTGAAGGTCAGTGCGAATGCGCCTTTTCGCCCGTCTTGGTCGAGCTGCTCCAGGTAGCAAGCAAAACGCTCGCGGTACTCTTGAAGGCCCTGTCCACCTGCAGCCCAATCCTTATGCGAAGACTTGAAGAACCTATTGAGCCGACGGCGTTGCTTACCGGCCAGCACGCGTAGGCTTTCGGGCAAGGCAATGCCTTCCGTTGATGCGGCCAAGCTATTCATCCCCCCACTGGTGGTACGAGTTTGATGAAGGTGGCTTCCGTAGCCTTGAGGACGTCGATGTTGTCCGAGAGGTTGCAAGCCTGTTGTCGGGCAATTTCTCATCAGAGATCCGCAATCTCGCCACTAGGGTCCCCCCAGCCGACTTAGGCATTTTACGCATCATATAAGCCAGGTCTGACATGCTGGAGCTAAAGCTGTGAGAGCGGGGGCCTCCCCCAACACCTTCTTATGCGCCGGAAGTTTTCGCTGCCTTTGCGGCGGCCTTAGCCGCTTGCTTGCTGGCACGCACTTTGACCAAGGACTCTGGGTCCACAATGTCGGCGACCGAGAGGTAGGAGCCTTCCTCACCGTAATGGCCGGCTGCTTCCCGCCATCCGTCCGCCTTCAGGTCGCATTGTTTGCCCAGCAATGCCAGGAAGATCTTTGCTTTCTGTTCGCCAAAGCCTGGCAGGGCCTTGAGGCGACGGAGTACTTCAGGGCCGTCGGGGTTTCCGCTGGTCCAGATAGCGGCCGCGTTTCCGTCCCACTCCCGATGCACTGTTTCGGCGAGGGCTTGGACTCTTGCCGCCATGGAGCCTGGGAACCTATGGACGGCAGGCCGTTCCTTGAAGACTTCTACGAAGCCGGCGGGGTCGTACTCCGCGATAGTGCCGGGCTCCAAAGAGCCCAAGCGGGTGCGGATCTTCTCCGGACCAGCGAAAGCCGACTCCATGGTGACTTGTTGATCGAGCAACATACCCGTCAACAACGCAAAGGCGTCGTCACTGAGTAGTTGGTCCGCGGCGGCATCTCCTGTGATGTGCAGTTCCATGGGTCCCATCCTCCCACCGTGCTGCGGGTCCGTCATCGGGCGTCCGGTTGGCGTCGCTGTGCCTTGGATTCTTGGCAAGTGCGCCGTGGATTGTTGGGGTTCGACGGCGGTGTGGTGGGGGTTTTGGGGGTGGTTGGGGTGGGGTTGGGGGTGGATTTGCGTTGGGGGTGTGGGGCGTGTATTGTTTTCTGAGTCGCCGGGTGCGAAACGGAAAGCCGGAAGGTGTGTACGGTTCGGTAGGCGGCCAAAAAATAACTCTTCTTTTCCAATGGCCCTGTTGGGTGCGCTGCTTTGTGGTGTGCTGTGGGTGATGTTTTGGGGGGTCTGTTGTTTGAGAACTCAATAGTGTGCCAAGTTTGTTGATACCGATTGTTTTATCAATTGGTTGAATTTATGCCGGATTGTCATGCACCCCCGTGTGTGGTGGTCTGGTTTTCAGCTGGTTTCGAATTTTGTGCAGCCGTGTTCGCCGTTATTTCCGGTGGGTGTGGTTGTGTCTGTTTGATTTGTTTTTCTTCAACGGAGAGTTTGATCCTGGCTCAGGATGAACGCTGGCGGCGTGCTTAACACATGCAAGTCGAACGATGATCCCTGGCTTGCTGGGGGGATTAGTGGCGAACGGGTGAGTAACACGTGAGTAACCTGCCCTTGACTCTGGGATAAGCCTGGGAAACTGGGTCTAATACCGGATACGACCATCTGGCGCATGTCATGGTGGTGGAAAGCTTTTGTGGTTTTGGATGGACTCGCGGCCTATCAGCTTGTTGGTGGGGTAATGGCCTACCAAGGCGACGACGGGTAGCCGGCCTGAGAGGGTGACCGGCCACACTGGGACTGAGACACGGCCCAGACTCCTACGGGAGGCAGCAGTGGGGAATATTGCACAATGGGCGCAAGCCTGATGCAGCGACGCCGCGTGAGGGATGACGGCCTTCGGGTTGTAAACCTCTTTCAGTAGGGAAGAAGCGAAAGTGACGGTACCTGCAGAAGAAGCGCCGGCTAACTACGTGCCAGCAGCCGCGGTAATACGTAGGGCGCAAGCGTTATCCGGAATTATTGGGCGTAAAGAGCTCGTAGGCGGTTTGTCGCGTCTGCTGTGAAAGACCGGGGCTCAACTCCGGTTCTGCAGTGGGTACGGGCAGACTAGAGTGCAGTAGGGGAGACTGGAATTCCTGGTGTAGCGGTGAAATGCGCAGATATCAGGAGGAACACCGATGGCGAAGGCAGGTCTCTGGGCTGTAACTGACGCTGAGGAGCGAAAGCATGGGGAGCGAACAGGATTAGATACCCTGGTAGTCCATGCCGTAAACGTTGGGCACTAGGTGTGGGGGACATTCCACGTTTTCCGCGCCGTAGCTAACGCATTAAGTGCCCCGCCTGGGGAGTACGGCCGCAAGGCTAAAACTCAAAGGAATTGACGGGGGCCCGCACAAGCGGCGGAGCATGCGGATTAATTCGATGCAACGCGAAGAACCTTACCAAGGCTTGACATGAACCGGAAAGACCTGGAAACAGGTGCCCCGCTTGCGGTCGGTTTACAGGTGGTGCATGGTTGTCGTCAGCTCGTGTCGTGAGATGTTGGGTTAAGTCCCGCAACGAGCGCAACCCTCGTTCTATGTTGCCAGCGCGTTATGGCGGGGACTCATAGGAGACTGCCGGGGTCAACTCGGAGGAAGGTGGGGACGACGTCAAATCATCATGCCCCTTATGTCTTGGGCTTCACGCATGCTACAATGGCCGGTACAAAGGGTTGCGATACTGTGAGGTGGAGCTAATCCCAAAAAGCCGGTCTCAGTTCGGATTGGGGTCTGCAACTCGACCCCATGAAGTCGGAGTCGCTAGTAATCGCAGATCAGCAACGCTGCGGTGAATACGTTCCCGGGCCTTGTACACACCGCCCGTCAAGTCACGAAAGTTGGTAACACCCGAAGCCGGTGGCCTAACCCTTGTGGGGGGAGCCGTCGAAGGTGGGACCGGCGATTGGGACTAAGTCGTAACAAGGTAGCCGTACCGGAAGGTGCGGCTGGATCACCTCCTTTCTAAGGAGCTGCTAACAACTGGTTGCTGCGCCTGCATGGGTGTGGTGGTGGTTGTCAGTGTTGCCCATTGCGCAGGCGTCTGTTCTGCGGTGGGTGCTCATGGGTGGAATATCAACGAATCAAACTTGTTTGGCATGGCCTTCACCGGTTGTGTCCTGGTGCCAGTACGGCAACCTGTGCCCCTTGTGGGTGTGGTGTTGTTTGGAACGCTGCCGGGGTGCGGGTGTGTGGGGTTGTGTTTGGCGCACTGTTGGGTCCTGAGGCAACAGGACCTTTTTGCAGCAATGCATGGGGGCATCTTCTGGTGTTTCTTTTGTTCCTGCTTCCGGTAGCACTGTTCATCGTGCACGGCCCCGCTGTGGTGTGGGTTGTGGTGGGTGGTGGTCTGGTTGACGGGGTTGTTGTTTGAGAACTACATAGTGGACGCGAGCATCTAGAACACACACGCTTTGGTGTGTGTGTTCTTACAGCAATTTCTTATGAATGAACCTGGCCCTTGTGGTCATGGTTCTCTCGAATAGATGATGCATGATCGGATGAGAGTCCGGTCTGTGTGTGGTCAAGTTTTTAAGGGCACACGGTGGATGCCTTGGCATTAGGAGCCGAAGAAGGACGTAGGAATCTGCGATAAGCCTGGGGGAGTTGATAACCGAGCGTTGATCCCAGGATGTCCGAATGGGGAAACCCCGCACAACGCTGCAAGGTGATTGTGTGACCCGCATCTGAACACATAGGGTGCGTGGGGGGAACGCGGGGAAGTGAAACATCTCAGTACCCGCAGGAAGAGAAAACAATAGTGATTCCGTTAGTAGTGGCGAGCGAACGCGGATCAGGCTAAACCGTTTCCATGTGTGATAGCCGGCGGGCGTTGCATGGGCGGGGTTGTGGGACTTTCCGTTCTGGTTCTGCCGGACCAGTGAGGTGAGGTGCAGGCATAGGTGAACGGTCTTGAAAGGCCGGCCAGAGAGGGTGTGAGCCCCGTAACCGTAATGTTGTGCACGGCCTGGGGAGTTTCCCAAGTAGCACGGGGCCCGAGAAATCCCGTGCGAATCTGTCAGGACCACCTGATAAGCCTAAATACTTCCTAATGACCGATAGCGGACCAGTACCGTGAGGGAAAGGTGAAAAGTACCCCGGGAGGGGAGTGAAACAGTACCTGAAACCGTGTGCTTACAATCCGTCGGAGCCAGTCTGATTCTGGTGACGGCGTGCCTTTTGAAGAATGAGCCTGCGAGTTAGTGTTACGTCGCGAGGTTAACCCGTGTGGGGTAGCCGTAGCGAAAGCGAGTCTGAATAGGGCGAGTGTAGTGGCGTGATCTAGACCCGAAGCGGAGTGATCTACCCATGGCCAGGTTGAAGCGACGGTAAGACGTCGTGGAGGACCGAACCCACTTCAGTTGAAAATGGAGGGGATGAGCTGTGGGTAGGGGTGAAAGGCCAATCAAACTCCGTGATAGCTGGTTCTCCCCGAAATGCATTTAGGTGCAGCGTTGCGTGTTTCTTGCCGGAGGTAGAGCTACTGGATGGCCGATGGGCCCTACAAGGTTACTGACGTCAGCCAAACTCCGAATGCCGGTAAGTCAGAGCGCAGCAGTGAGACTGTGGGGGATAAGCTTCATAGTCGAGAGGGAAACAGCCCAGACCACCAACTAAGGCCCCTAAGCGTGTGCTAAGTGGGAAAGGATGTGGAGTTGCGAAGACAACCAGGAGGTTGGCTTAGAAGCAGCCATCCTTGAAAGAGTGCGTAATAGCTCACTGGTCAAGTGATTCCGCGCCGACAATGTAGCGGGGCTCAAGTACACCGCCGAAGTTGTGGATTTCACATAATGCCCTAGCCTTCGTGGTTCAGGGGTGTGGAGTGGTAGGGGAGCGTCGTGTGGGCAGTGAAGTCGCGGTGGAAACCAGCGGTGGAGCCTACACGAGTGAGAATGCAGGCATGAGTAGCGAAAGACGGGTGAGAAACCCGTCCGCCGAATGATCAAGGGTTCCAGGGTCAAGCTAATCTGCCCTGGGTAAGTCGGGACCTAAGGCGAGGCCGACAGGCGTAGTCGATGGACAACGGGTTGATATTCCCGTACCGGCGAAAAACCGCCCATGCCAAGCGGGGGATACTAACCGCCCGGAGCCTGCCCGCTCACCCTTGTGGTGTTGTGGGTTTTGGCCGAGCGCGGGACCTGATCCCGGGAGGTAAGCGTATTAACAGGTGTGACGCAGGAAGGTAGCCGGGCCGGGCGATGGTTGCCCCGGTCTAAGGATGTAGGGTCAGGGATAGGCAAATCCGTTCCTGTGTGCTTCGAGCACGATCCTGAGATCTGATGGGACCCCCGTTCGGGGGGATCCGGTGATCCTATGCTGCCAAGAAAAGCATCGACGCGAGGTTTTAGCCGCCCGTACCCCAAACCGACACAGGTGATCAGGTAGAGAATACCAAGGCGATCGAGAGAATTATGGTTAAGGAACTCGGCAAAATGCCCCCGTAACTTCGGGAGAAGGGGGGCCTGCCCCGTGATGGAGACTTGCTCTCCGTGAGCGGGTGTGGGCCGCAGAGACCAGGGGGAAGCGACTGTTTACTAAAAACACAGGTCCGTGCGAAGTCGCAAGACGATGTATACGGACTGACTCCTGCCCGGTGCTGGAAGGTTAAGAGGACCGGTTAGCCCTTACGGGCGAAGCTGAGAATTTAAGCCCCAGTAAACGGCGGTGGTAACTATAACCATCCTAAGGTAGCGAAATTCCTTGTCGGGTAAGTTCCGACCTGCACGAATGGAGTAACGACTTCCCCGCTGTCTCAACCATAAACTCGGCGAAATTGCAGTACGAGTAAAGATGCTCGTTACGCGCAGCAGGACGGAAAGACCCCGAGACCTTTACTATAGTTTGGTATTGGTGTTCGGAGTGGCTTGTGTAGGATAGGTGGGAGACGTTGAAACCCGGACGCCAGTTCGGGTGGAGTCATCGTTGAAATACCACTCTGGTCACTTTGGACATCTAACTTCGGCCCGTGATCCGGGTCAGGGACAGTGCCTGATGGGTAGTTTAACTGGGGCGGTTGCCTCCTAAAAAGTAACGGAGGCGCCCAAAGGTTCCCTCAGCCTGGTTGGCAATCAGGTGTCGAGTGTAAGTGCACAAGGGAGCTTGACTGTGAGAGAGACATCTCAAGCAGGGACGAAAGTCGGGACTAGTGATCCGGCGGTACATTGTGGAATGGCCGTCGCTCAACGGATAAAAGGTACCTCGGGGATAACAGGCTGATCTTGCCCAAGAGTCCATATCGACGGCATGGTTTGGCACCTCGATGTCGGCTCGTCGCATCCTGGGGCTGGAGTAGGTCCCAAGGGTTGGGCTGTTCGCCCATTAAAGCGGTACGCGAGCTGGGTTTAGAACGTCGTGAGACAGTTCGGTCCCTATCCGCTGCGCGCGCAGGAAATTTGAGAAGGGCTGTCCTTAGTACGAGAGGACCGGGACGGACGAACCTCTGGTGTGTCAGTTGTACTGCCAAGTGCATCGCTGATTAGCTACGTTCGGATGGGATAACCGCTGAAAGCATCTAAGCGGGAAGCTCGCTTCAAGATGAGATTTCCATACACATTATGTGTGAGAGGCCCCCAGCCAGACCACTGGGTTGATAGGCCGGATGTGGAAGCGAGGACTAAAGACTCGTGAAGCTGACCGGTACTAATAGGCCAACAACTTACACCACACAACACACTGCACGCGTCCACTATGTGGTTCCCGAACAACAACCGTTCCAGGAACCAACAACTAAATACACAACACCACAGTTGTAACCAAAGATTTCCCACCCCCACCCAGGACAACCTGGCACCGGGGGACGGGTAACAGAGTTACGGCGGTCATAGCGTGGGGGAAACGCCCGGTCCCATTCCGAACCCGGAAGCTAAGACCCACAGCGCCGATGGTACTGCACCCGGGAGGGTGTGGGAGAGTAGGACACCGCCGGACAACCATTCACGGGAAGCCCCGACCACCACGGTCGGGGCTCCCCGCATTTAACACCCGTTTCCACAAACCCCCCACCCCTTCAAACAACAAACCCCGCTAACCCACACACTCCAACACCGCTTCCACAACATGACTGCGCTGGTTATCCGTGCGAAAGACCAGGTACTCGGTGATGGGCTGGAGAGGGTCTGCGAAGTCGAGCAGCACCAGACGAGGATCGTCGTTGAATTCGTCCTCGGCAATCACACCAATTCCAAGGCCGGCGATGACGGCAGCGTGGACCGCTTCCCTGCTGTCCGTCTCAAGTACTTCTGTGGGTTGGAGGTGTGCGTCCGAGAGTGCCCGCTCGATGGATCTGCGCGTAACCGAGCCGATCTCACGGATGATCAATGGATGGGTTACCAGCTCACGGAGACGAATGACCTTTGCGCCGGCAAGGGCATGATCGTGTCTCACAAACGCCACCAGGTCCTGTGTGCCCAGTGCACGGGCAGTGAGGTCGGGGTGGGGTGTTTCATCAGCGATGATGCCCACCTCCACTGTTCCAGCGAGTACGCGTTGGCGGATTTCCGCAGAGTTACCGCTCACGAGTTGAATGCTGACTCCGGGATTCCGTCGGCGAAAGGTGCTGAGGACACCCACTGCGTTGATAGGTGCGTCTGTGCCGAAGCGCAGTTCGCCCTGCATGACGTTCCGTGCTTTGGCCAAGACGGCCTCGGCTTCCAGCTCAGCAGCGAACAAGGTGGATGTCACCTGAAGAAGCCTGCTTCCCAGCGGGGTCAGTTCAACCGATCTCCCTGCACGCTGCAGCAGGCGGACGCCGTGGTTCCTCTCAAGGAGACGAACCTGTTCCGACAGCGTCGGCTGGCTGACGTTCGCTGCTGCAGCAGCTGCCACGTAGCTGCCATAGGTGGCCACTTGGTGGAACGCCCTCAGGTGGGTGAGATTCATAGGCATGTCCTAAGTCTTCTATAGATGTGGATGGCTGTCCCTATGAGTTATCTTCTGAGCCAAGTACCGTCGTCGACGTGATGAATGAACCCCACGTACTTGTTGTCGGCATAGACGGCGTCCGCTTTGACTCGCTTGGGGCAGCAGCCACCCCCGCCCTGGACCGGATTGCCAGGGAGGGCTTCCTGACGCCCGTGCGCGTCCACGAGAAGAATGCAACGATCTCCGGCCCGGTGTGGGCCACGGTGGCCACGGGTGTGTATGCGGACCGGCATAGGGTGACGGGCAACAGCCACCACCCCGTCGAACTCAGCGCCTTTCAAGACTTCACCGAAGTTCTCCGCGCGGCCCGTCCTGAGTTGCAGACCATGATCGCCGCCAGTTGGCACCCTCTCGCGACCCGCACGGAATGCGGACCTCTCTTTTCCTCCCGGGGGTGGGTGCCGATGCCGGACCCCGAAGAAGCAAACGACGCCGACAGTTGGGTTCGTGCCGACGACGCCGTGGCGGAGTATGCGGCACGACGCTTGAAGACCGAGAACCTGGCCATCTCTTTCGTCTACTTTGGCGAGGCCGACGTCGAGGCCCACAACAACGGAACGGGCGCCGGATACATTTCGGCTATTGAACGGTGTGACTCCCGCCTGAACGCCTTGCTCGAAGCAATTGAGGCAAGGCCCAACCGGCACGACGAAGACTGGACCATCATTGTCCTCACCGACCACGGCCACCTCGATGCTGGCGGCCACGGCGGAGAGACCGATGTTGAACGAACCGCGTGGATGGCTGCCAGCGGCACAGGCCTGTCCTCAGGGAGCACAGCCGTGAACCACGCGGACATCTTTCCTCATACACTCGCCATCTTCGGCGTCGCAGTAAGGGGCTCCGACGGTGTACCTTTCGGAGCCAGACAAGAAGCACGGCACGAAACCCTCCAAGGCCCCCGGCTGAACACAGCGCCAGCCAGCCCCCACAACGCAGCAGGCTCCCGTTGACCCTCGCGGTAACGGCGGCCGTTCTCTTGGCGGCGGTCATGCACAGCGCGTGGAATGCCATTGCCAAGGCCATTCCGGACCGGCTCGCGTCATCCACCATGATTGCCGTGGCCTATGGGGCCTGTGGCGTCATCGGGGCTGCCGTCTTCGGGATTCCCCTGCAGCAGTCATGGCCATATGTGCTTGCTTCGGCAGTTCTCCAGACGTGTTATCTCATCCTGCTCACCACGTCCTACAAACATGGGGACTTCTCCCAGGTCTACCCGTTGGCCCGTGGTCTTGCCGTTCTCTTGGTCACCGGAATTGCCACGACATTCCTGGCGGAGAGGCTGAGCTTCTGGCAGTTGGCGGGCGTAGCTGTTGTTGCGGGTTCCCTGCTGAGCCTGGCCCTCGTAAGGCAAAACGTGTCAGCCACCACAGACGGAAACCGCAAGGGTCCCTTTTTCGCTGTGCTCACGGGCGTGGCCATCGCGGCTTATACCTTGCTGGACGGTGTCGGAGTCCGGGTCTCAGGGCAGTCGATGGCCTATATATCGTGGCTGTTTCTGCTTCAAGGCCTACTGATTCCCGTGGTGTGCTGGCGTATGGCAAAGGACCGCCGCACGTTCCCGCAAAGGGTGGCACGGTACTGGAAGCCGGGCTTCATTGGCGGGTTGGTGTCCATGCTGGCCTATGGAATTGTGGTGTGGGCGCAGAGCCTGGCGCCTTTGGCCTTGGTGTCCGCCCTGCGAGAGACCAGTGTCCTTCTGGCAGGAATCATCGGTGCAGTGTTCTTCAAGGAAAAGTTCAGCCGGCTGCGTGGCGCCCTCACGGTGGTGGCGGTGGCCGGTATTGCCGCCATCCAGCTAGGTTAGATCGCCGCCGGAACAAAGGCATGCTTAGCCCGAGAAGAACTCCGACAACTCCGAGATCAGTTTGTCCGGTGCCTTGTTGGGCCCGTCATGGCCGAATCCGGGGAGGATGGTGTAGCTGGATCCGGACAGGACGTCGTGGATCTGGCCACATGCGACACCGAAGTAGGCGGGGCTCTTTTCCCCCACCACAATGAGCGTTTCCAAGGGCAGTTCAAGGAACGGCTCGGCGGGCATGTCGGCTGCGATGACGGCCTTGATTTCCCGGACACCACAGGTCATCAGCTCGCGCATCTGTTTGCCCAGTGGTGTTCCAGCGGCCAGTTTGTTCGCCAAGGTGAGCATGGACAGGGGCATTCGTGCGAAGGCGCCGCCGGTCTCTACTCCCTTGATGAGGACGGCGAGGGCGCGATCGTAGTCTCCCGCCGCCGTCGCGCGTTCATAGTCGGGTGTCCAGTCGGCCTTGACGCTGTGGTTGACCGAGACGGCGGGGTCGTACACGGCGAGGCGCTCGACGGGCAGCGTCCGAGCCGCGTGCAGCGCGACGGCACCGCCGAAACTGTGCCCGAACACATCGGTGCTGGACGTGTGCTTCATGACAGTTTCCAGATCCCGGATGTCAGCTTCGAGCGTGTAATCCTCGGACTGCGGGGACGAATCACCGCGCCCCCGCCGGTTGAACGTGTGGACGGGGCGGCCAAGGGCCTCGCTGAGTTTCTGGGCGAATCGCGAGTAGTCGGTGGCTGTCACCATGGAGGCAGGAACGACGACGACTCCGGAGCCTGCCGCTGCCAGCTCACCGCCCGTGGTAAGTACTTCGAGGTGTCCGCCGTCGTGGGTCATGATGATGTCGCGCGTCATGACTCGAGCCTAACCGAGCCAGCTGACAGCATGCAGCATGCGGGCCCGTATGTGGAAAAGCGGTCAGCGTTTGAAGTACTCCGAGATATCGGTAACGAGCTCGCTGACTGCGGCAGGGACCGAACCGTGGAAGCCCTTCGGGGAGACTTCCAGAGTGCTGCCGGGGACTGCCCTGTTCAGGCGCGCGGCTGTGACCTTGTAGAACTGCGGACTCTTCTTGCCCACCATGAAGTGGGTGCCGGGTGGCAGGACGGAGAAGTCCCGCGGCGTATCAGCGGCGTCGAAGGCTGCCTTAAGTTCACCGACACCCGACGGCATGAGCTCGCGGAAAAGCCTGTTGACTTTGGTCCCCGAAACAACTGCCATGAGCCCGGCCAATATTGGCTCCGGGACCCGTGCCAGCGCAGTTCCGGGCTGCATGCCACGCTTCATCCGCGCCAAAGCCCGCCCAACATCGCCCCGATTGACGGACTCCGCGAATCCATCCAGCCAGGCGGTGTCCATGCTTCCGTCGATGTTCACTGCGGCGTCGTACACCGCGAGCTTGTCCGGTTGGTGGTGCGTGCCGGCGAATGCCTGGGCTGCGTTGAGGGCTACGGCGCCGCCCAGGCTGTGGCCCATGACGTTCCGGGCACCGGTTTCGTCCATGATGGTGCGGACATCGGCGATCTCCGTGGCCATGGAGTAGTTGGGCGGCTGCTCGGTTGACTGGCCCCGGCCTCGGCGATCGTACACATCCACGGCCCAGCCTTCGCCCAGCCCTTTGGACAAGGCAATGGAGAACGGTCGGTAAATCAGTGCGGTGAGGAACGCGCCGCCAATGAGCACCACTCGGCGTTCGCCGGGCGCGTCTTCGGTGCCGTAGCTGTACAAGGCGAGCCTGCCGCCGTCGTGCGTCTTGATGTGGCGTTCCTTCACCGGAACATCCTAGGTGGCACTGCTGGGTTCTTCCTTCACATGGTTCCCGGACAGGAATCGGGCGATGCGCGCAGCAAGGCGTTTCCCGGGCCGGAGCGGGCCTTCATGGAACTGCAGGGGCACAATCGCGAAGTCGATCGCGGGCACGGCCCCGGCCAGAATCCGGCCGGTCTCTGCGAAGTAGGACGGACTCCATCCACCGCTAAGCATGAGCGTGGGGGTGGACAGCTTCATGAAGTCGTGAAGGTGGGCGTCGGCGTCGAGAACGGCCCGCATTTCCGTAACGGCGGTGGGTAGGAGGGAACGCATCTCCAATCCCAGCCGGGTCCGGGCCGAGAGGACGCTGAGTGCACGGAGCGCACCCATCGGTAAGTAGGAAATCGGCCCGGCAGTTCCCAGGCCCTGCACCAGATGGGCCCATGCATGATCCAACTGGCCGGAGGTGACAGCGTCTTCGAGCTCGGGCCGCCACCGGCTGCTGAGGTTGCCGGACAGCGACACGGCGGCGTCGTAAGTGACCAGTTTGTTGATCCTGGCGCGGCGGGCGGCTTGCAGCGCCACAAAACCGCCATAACTGTGCGCCACGACGTCCGTGGAGCCGCTCTTCTCCATGACCGCTTGAAGGTCCGAGATCTCCGTGTCCACGGAATAGCCCGGTGGCTGCGGGGCGGAGTGCCCCCGACCGCGGCGGTTGTAGCTGTGAACCGGGCGCCCCAGCATGCCGCTCAGGGTCCGCGCGAACGGCCAGTACAGGGAATCGGTCACCAAGGTGCCGTGAACAAGCACGACGCCGGCTGGTTCAGCCGGTGCTTTCGACCCCGGAATTGAAGTGCCGGACGCCGGCCGAAAGGTGTGCACCTCAAGCTGGCCGCCGCCGTCGTTCGTTTCAACCGTCCACGTTTCCACAGCCTGAGTCTATGCGTTTCCCTGATCTGGGCGCCCGGAAGTAAAGGCCCGTAATCACCGGTAAACTTAAGGACTGTGACTTCCGCAAACACCCCCGCCCAGAACACCTCCGCAGAGCCCATCGACGCCAGCGAGCAAATGCGCATCCGTATGGAGAAGCGCGCCAAGCTGATCGAGCGCGGCACCGAGGCCTATCCGGTGGGCGTGGAACGGACCCACTCCCTGAGCGAAATCCGCGAAAAGTACGCGCACCTGGAAGCCGATGAAACAACCGGCGATACTGTGGGCGTCACCGGCCGCGTGGTATTCGTCCGCAACACCGGCAAGCTGTGCTTCGCAACCCTCCAGGAGGGCGGCGTTGACGGCAAGGGCGTCCGGCTGCAGGCAATGCTGAGCCTGGCGAATGTCGGTGAGGAAGCGCTCGCCGATTGGAAGGCGCTGGTTGACCTTGGCGACCATGTTTTCATCAAGGGCGAGGTCATCTCGTCCCGCCGCGGTGAGCTGTCCGTCATGGCTGACTCCTGGTCCATGGCGTCCAAGGCCCTGCGTCCCCTGCCGGTCCTGCACGCGGAACTGAACGAGGAAACCCGTGTTCGCCAGCGCTATGTGGATCTCATGGTCCGCGACGAAGCCCGCGAAATGGTCTACAGGCGCGCAGCCATCACCCGCTCTGTTCGCGACACCCTTGACCGCCACGGCTACGTGGAGGTGGAAACCCCCATTCTGCAGCTGGTCCACGGCGGCGCTACAGCCCGCCCGTTTGAGACGCACATGAATGCCTTCGACCAGAAGATGACGTTGCGCATCGCCACCGAGCTTTTCCTCAAGCGTGCCGTTGTGGGTGGCATTGACCGTGTGTATGACATGGGCCGCGTTTTCCGCAACGAAGGCGTGGACTCCACGCACAGCCCTGAATTCACCACGCTTGAATGCTACGAAGCCTGGGCGGACCAGTTCGTCATGGCTGAGCGCATGAAGGAAATCATCCTGAATGTGGCGGACGTGGTGGGTACGCGCACCATCCAAACGGATGCCGGCGAAATAAACCTCGACGGCGAATGGGCTTGGATTTCGGTGTACCCGGGTATTTCCGAAGCAGTGGGCGTTGAAATTACTCCGGACACCACGGTGGACGAGTTGCTGGCAATTGCTGCCAAGCACGAGGTCAAGGTGGACCCCAAATGGGACGCCGAGAAGATGGTTGTTGAACTGTTCGGCGAGATTGTGGAACCCACCCTGCTGAACCCCACTTTTGTCTACGACTACCCGCCTTCCGCCCAGCCGCTGGCTCGCCCGCACCGTGAGGACGGCCGGCTCATCGAGGCCTGGGACCTGATCATCGGCGGCATGGAGCGCGGTACGGCGTTCTCCGAGCTCATTGATCCCGTGATCCAGCGCGAACGGCTTACAGAGCAGTCCCGACGCTCCGCGGCCGGCGACGAGGAAGCAATGCAGTTGGACGAGGACTTCCTCCGCGCCCTTGAGTACGGTGCTCCGCCCATGGGTGGCATTGGGCTGGGCATTGACCGCCTGGTGATGCTTTTCACCGGTGCCGGTATCCGCGAAACCATCTTGTTCCCGTTGCTGAAGCCTGAGGGTCACTGATTATGGAGTACATCGCAGTCCTGGCGCCGTCCATTGTGGTGGGATTGATCTTCTGGTTTGCCATGAAGTCGATCTTCAATGCGGACAAATCGGAACGACAGGCCGAAGCCAAGGCGCAGGCCGAAGCGAATTTGAAAAATTCCGGACCTGCGTCCGAGGGTCCTGCAGCTAAATAGCCTTCCAATTGGCTTCCGCTAACAGAAGACAATCCAATTACGCTTTGACGCGCATGCTTGCCGTGAACGATAATCATCAAAGGAATCCGGGGAATTTCTGATTATCCAACCCTCCAAATGAGAGGCAACTCATGGCACAGAAAGTAAAAATCATCCTCGTCGATGACCTGGATGAAGGGGCTGCGGACGAGACTGTCCGTTTTGGCCTCGACGGCGTGAGCTACGAGATGGACCTGTCCACTGCCAACGCGGCCTCGCTGCGCAAGGCATTGGAGCCCTACGTCGCTAAGGCCAGGAAGACTTCTTCCGGCCGTGCAACCCGGGGCCGTGCGACAGCCGCACGTAACCAGGATTCCGCTCAAATCCGCCAGTGGGCCCGTGACAACGGCTACACCGTCAACAGCCGCGGACGTATTCAGGCTGAAATTCAGGAAGCGTACCAAAAGGCCAATTCCTGAATCACCGCTTCAATGCCCCGGCAGTCACTGCCGGGGCATTGGCATTTAAGCCGCCAGTTTTGCGGGCTCCCTCCAAGGCTTGGAATATCCTGTGAATCGCCGGGGTCGAGAAGGCCCGAATAGTGGGTACCAACAAAACGGCGGGCCCGGGGCCCCAAAGTATTACCGGCCGGCCTTCGCCCGGTGCTCTCAGGCAAGGGGAAGAGGGTGCCACTGCAGGTGGGCAGCGGTCAAGGGCTGGAAGCCGATTTATTCCACAACCACGTCATGTTTCCCCTGTGGCGAACACGCCCCAAAAGTGTTGCTCCGGCACGTAGCATCAAAGTACGTCGTAGCTAGGAGTGTGGCGAAATGTTTGAGAGATTTACGGACCGTGCCCGTCGCGTGGTCGTCCTTGCCCAAGAAGAGGCACGGATGCTCAACCACAATTACATCGGTACCGAGCACATCCTCTTGGGTCTGATCCACGAGGGTGAAGGCGTTGCTGCCAAGGCGCTCGAGTCCCTGAGCATTTCGCTCGATGGCGTTCGCGAGCAAGTGCAGGAGATTATCGGCCAGGGCCAGCAAGCCCCGTCCGGTCACATCCCCTTCACCCCGCGCGCCAAAAAGGTGCTTGAGCTCTCGCTCCGCGAAGCACTGCAGCTCGGCCACAATTACATCGGAACTGAGCACATCCTGCTCGGCCTCATTCGCGAAGGCGAAGGCGTGGCCGCCCAGGTGCTGGTCAAGCTTGGTGCGGACCTGAACCGGGTCCGCCAGCAGGTCATCCAGCTGCTCTCCGGCTACCAGGGCAAGGAGACCGCAGGCAGCGGCTCGGGCCAGGGCCAGCCTGAAGGTACTCCTGCCGGATCGGTGGTGCTCGACCAGTTCGGACGCAACCTGACCCAGGCTGCCCGCGAGAACAAGCTCGATCCTGTGATCGGCCGCGAGCAGGAGATGGAACGCGTCATGCAGGTCCTCTCCCGCCGTACCAAGAACAACCCGGTCCTGATCGGTGAGCCCGGGGTCGGTAAGACTGCCGTCGTCGAAGGCCTCGCCCAGGCGATCGTTCGCGGTGATGTCCCGGAGACCATCAAGGACAAGCAGCTGTACACGCTTGACCTCGGTTCCCTGGTTGCCGGTTCCCGCTACCGCGGTGACTTCGAAGAGCGCCTGAAGAAGGTCCTCAAGGAAATCCGCACCCGCGGCGACATCATCCTCTTCATCGACGAGATCCACACCCTCGTTGGTGCAGGTGCTGCCGAAGGCGCCATCGATGCTGCGTCCATCCTGAAGCCGATGCTCGCCCGCGGTGAACTCCAGACCATTGGTGCCACCACGCTGGATGAGTACCGCAAGCACATTGAGAAGGACGCTGCTCTTGAGCGCCGCTTCCAGCCGATCCAGGTCAAGGAGCCTTCCGTCGCTCACGCGATCGAGATCCTTAAGGGCCTGCGTGACCGTTACGAGGCACACCACCGCGTGACGATTACCGACGGCGCCCTCGCCTCCGCTGCGCAGCTGGCCGAACGCTACATTTCGGACCGCTTCCTGCCGGACAAGGCGATCGACCTCATCGATGAAGCCGGCGCACGCCTGCGCATTCGCCGCATGACCGCTCCGCCGGAGCTCAAGGCCATGGACGAGCGCATCGCGGACGTGAAGATGGAGAAAGAATCCGCCATCGACGCCCAGGACTTTGAAGGCGCTGCCTCGCTGCGCGACAAGGAGCAGAAGCTCATTGCCGAACGCGCAGAGAAGGAACGTAACTGGAAGTCCGGCGGCATGGACGATATCTCCGAGGTTGACGAAGACCTGATCGCCGAAGTTCTTGCGAACTCCACGGGTATCCCGGTCTTCAAGCTCACCGAGGAAGAGTCCTCGCGCCTGCTCAAGATGGAAGACGAACTGCACAAGCGCGTCGTCGGCCAGAACGAGGCCATCAAGGCCCTGTCGCAGGCCATCCGCCGTACCCGTGCAGGCCTGAAAGACCCCAAGCGTCCCGGTGGCTCGTTCATCTTCGCCGGCCCCACCGGCGTCGGCAAGACCGAGCTTGCCAAGGCGCTTGCCGAGTTCCTGTTCGGTGAAGAGGACGCCCTCATCACGCTGGACATGTCCGAGTACTCCGAGAAGCACACGGTTTCGCGTCTCTTCGGTGCACCTCCGGGCTACGTCGGCTACGAAGAGGGTGGCCAGCTGACCGAGAAGGTTCGCCGCCGTCCGTTCTCCGTGGTCTTGTTCGATGAAGTGGAGAAGGCCCACGCGGATCTCTTCAACTCACTGCTGCAGATTCTGGAAGACGGCCGCTTGACCGACTCCCAGGGCCGCGTGGTGGACTTCAAGAACACCGTGATCATCATGACCACCAACCTTGGTACCCGCGATATTTCCAAGAGCGTGGCAACGGGCTTCCAGTCCGGCACGGACACCCAGACCGGCTACAACCGGATGCGTGCCCGGGTCACGGAAGAGCTCAAGCAGCACTTCCGTCCCGAGTTCCTCAACCGTGTTGACGACGTCGTGGTGTTCCCGCAGCTGACGCAGGACGAGATCATCGAGATCGTGGACCTGTTCGTCACCCGCTTGGAGCGCCGCCTCAAGGACAAGGACATGGGCATCGAGCTGACCCCCGCTGCCAAGGTTCTCTTGGCCACGCGTGGTTACGATCCCGCAATGGGTGCCCGGCCATTGCGCCGCACCATTCAGCGCGAGATCGAGGACCAGCTGTCCGAGAAGATCCTGTTCGGCGAACTCCACTCCGGCGACATCGTTGTGGTGGACGTTGATGGCGAAGGTGACGACGCCAAGTTCACGTTCGAAGGCAACGCCAAGCCGCGTATCCCGGAGATTGCTCCGACCGCGTAGTCGCTACAGCACTAAGCCCCGCCCGCTCCAACATAGAGCGGGCGGGGCTTTTGCGTGAACTCCGAAGAAGGGAGGCGGTATGCGCGTACTCATGGTGACTCCGGGGACGCGGGGAGATGTCGCGCCGATGGCGGGGCTCGGTAGCCGCCTGCAGGGGCTGGGCTACGAGGTGGCCGTCGCGGCCAACCCGGCCTACGCGCCTCTTGTTGTTGAGTCGGGCTGCGAGTTCAGGCCGCTGCCCGGCGACCTGGCCGGATTGATCACGCAACCGGCCCCCGGTGCCAAAGCGTCATCCGGAAGCGTGCTCACCTTCTGGCGGAAGCTCACGGAATATATGGACAACGCTGCCACCGGCACGCTTGCTGCAGCCGAGGCCGGGGCCGACGTGATTCTGGCCAATTCGGTGGCACCCTATGCTTACGACATCGCGGATGCTCTGGGTATCCCGGCCATCGGCGCACATTTGCAGCCTATCGAGCCGAGCGCGGCGTATCCGCCTGTGATCATGAATTCGGCCCAAAGCCTTGGTGCGTGGGGAAACAAGATCATTGGTGAGCGCGCAGCTGCGGGTCCGGCTCCCTACGATGCGCCCAGCGCACGCCTTCGCAGAGAGCTGGGACTGGGCAAGGAAAGCCGTGCGGCCGGAGAGCGTCGGCGGAGGAAAGCGAAGGCGACCATCCTTCATGGCATCAGCCCCACCGTCCTGCCCCGGCCTGCTGATTGGCACTCCGGCCTGGTCATGGCAGGGTATTGGTGGCCCGCCGTCGAGCCGGACTGGCAGCCCTCCGCGGACCTTGTGGACTTCCTTGCCGAAGGCCCACCGCCCGTTTTCGTAGGCTTTGGAAGCAGTGCCCACATCGACCCCGCCTTCATCCTTGAGGCAACACGCCGTGCCGGAGTGCGGGCTGTTGTCCAGGGCGCTGAGGGTGGGTTGGGTGACGACGCCATCGCCGTCGGCAGCGTTCCGCATGAGTGGTTGTTCCCTCATATGGCGGCCGTGGTTCACCATGCCGGAGCGGGAACCGCGGCGGCGGGCCTCCGGGCGGGGGTGCCGGCCGTTGGCGTTCCGGTGTACACGGACCAGCCGCTCTGGGCTTCCCGCCTTGCCGCCCTCGGCGCTGGCCCTGCGCCGATCCCGTACAAGAAGCTCACCCCGGAGCGCCTCGGTGACGCAATCATGAAAGCCGTCAGCACGCCGTCGTACTCCCTGCGGGCAGCGGAGTTGGGGGCGGCCATCGCGAAAGAGGATGGCACCGTGGCTGTGGTCGGCGCCCTGCAGAACCTTTGACCTAGAGCCGAATATGTGAAAGTACTGTTTCACTGTGAGTGAACCAGTCTGTGATCGGCGGCACAATCCGTGTTGAATCGGATCATGGACTCTGCTGACACTCACACCCAGGGCGAGCAGCCCGAAACGCCATTTCACCACCTCGACCACTACCTCGCCATCCCGCGGGTCGGCGGCCTCACGCTGAGCCCCGATGGCAAGCGCCTGGTCACCACAGTCACCACGCTGAACGGCAAAGGAACTGAGTTCGCCACCGCACTCTGGGAAATCGACCCCAGCGGCCGGAACCAAGCCCGCCGCATCACCCGCAGCTCCAAGGGAGAGGCCGGCGCGGTCTTCGCCGCCAACGGCGACCTGTACTTTACGTCGGCGCGCCCTGATCCGGACAGCCCTGACGCCGACCCTGTAAATGCCCTGTGGCTGCTCCCCGCTGACGGAGGAGAGGCGCGGGTAGTGCATTCTCGTTCGGGTGGAATTGGTTCCGTCATGGCCGCGAAAGACGCCAACGCCACCTTCGTCAACGCTGAGGTCCTGGCCGGATCCGCGGATGAGGAGAACGACGAGGAGCGTCGCAAGGCACGCAAGGACAACAAGGTCTCGGCCATCCTGCACAGCGGCTACCCGATCCGCTACTGGGACGCCGACCTTGGCCCGGCCGAGCCGCGGATCTTCGCGGTGGAGCAGGGCGAGGAGAAGGAGCCCGGCAAGCCGTCCACCATTGACTCCGCTGCGCCCCTCAAGCTCCGGAACCTGACGCCCGGCGTCGGCGGCTCGCTGCGTGAGGCCAAAACCGTGGTGAGCCCGGACGGCAGGACCATTTACACAAGCATGACCAAAGCGCTCGCGAAAGCCGACAGCCGCGAGGTGCTCGCCGCCGTCGACGTTGCCACCGGGACCGTCAAGGTGCTGCTGGACCACCAAGGCATGAGCTACTTCCCCGGGCCGGTGAGCCCGGACAATCGAACGCTGGTGGTGCAGAGCGAAAGCGACACCACGCCAACGCAGGCTCCCCACGTGAAACTGCACCTCTTGAACGTGGCGGGCGGCGAGACCACGGACCTTGAGCCGCTCGCACACCAGTGGGACCGTTGGGCAACGCCCCTCGTTTGGCTTCCGGACGGCACCGCGGTCCTGGTAACAGCAGACGACGACGGCGCGTCGCCGGTCTTCCGGATCGACGTCGCTGACGGTGCAGTCACCCGGGTGACAAAGGACGCTGCAGCCTACTCGGATGTGGTGATTTCTCCCGACGGAACCGAGGCGTATGCGCTCCGAAGCTCCTACGAGTTCCCCGCCGAAGCCGTGCGGATCAACCTGGTCACAGGAGAAACGGTCCGCCTGCAGGCACCTGCGGAGCGGCCCGTGTACAAAGGCCGGCTTGAGCGCGTGGATACGACAGCCGAAGATGGCTCGCGCGTTCCGGCGTACCTCGCGCTTCCGGAGGGCGCGTCCGCGGACAACCCGGCACCCCTCTTGCTGTGGATCCACGGCGGGCCGCTTGGCTCGTGGAACGCGTGGACGTGGCGTTGGAACCCATGGCTGCTGGTGGCCAAAGGCTATGCCGTGCTGCTGCCGGATCCTGCCCTTTCCACCGGCTACGGCCAGGAGTTCATCCAGCGCGGATGGGGCGAATGGGGCAAGAAGCCGTTCACGGACCTCATGGCCATCACCGACGCGGTGGTCGCGCGGCCGGACATCGACGAGTCCCGGACTGCGGCGATGGGTGGATCCTTCGGCGGCTACATGGCCAACTGGGTTGCCGGGCAAACCGACCGCTTCAAGGCAATCGTCACCCACGCCAGCCTGTGGGCGCTGGACCAGTTCGGCCCCACCACCGACGCTGCCCAGTACTGGCTCAAGGAGATGACCGTGGAAATGGCGATGGAAAATTCGCCGCACCTGAACGTGGGCAACATCAAAACGCCCATGCTGGTGATCCACGGCGACAAGGACTACCGCGTGCCCATCGGCGAAGGCCTTCGCCTCTGGTACGAGCTCCTGTCCTCCTCTCAACTGCCTGCTGACGATAACGGCCAGAGCCCGCACCGCTTCCTGTACTTCCCGGACGAGAACCACTGGGTGCTGCAGCCACAGCACGCGAAGGTCTGGTACGGCGTCGTGGAGAGCTTCCTGGCAAAGCAGGTGCTGGGCGAGGAGGTTTCTTTGCCGGAGGAGCTGGGAGTGTAGGTCGTTGCTGGCTGCGGCGCTGGACCTGCGCCATTCGCCGCGTGCTCGCTCGTTCCTCGATTAGACGCACGCTATGCAAAAGTCTCAGGTCCAGCGCCTCGCGGGTGGGACTCGCTCACGTCCGGGTGTAAGTAACGGGGCGCATGGCATCTGTTTGCCTCGTTAGGATGGGGGAGTGGATTCGACCTTCAGCCTTCGCCCTGCCCGCACCAGTGATGTGGCGGCTATCAAAAGGCTTGTGGCGCCCTTGGCTGAGGAGCGGATTCTCATGGCCAAGGAGACTGTGGCGTATTACGAGAGCCTCCAGGAATTCCGGATTGCCGAGTCTGACGACGGTGAAGTCATTGGTTGCGGTGCCCTGCATGTGATGTGGGAAGACTTGGCCGAGATCCGCACGCTGGCCGCTGCTGACTCTTGGCGTGGGCGGGGAGTGGGGCATGTTCTGGTCGAAAACCTCTTGGAGGAAGCGCGGGCGCTTGGCGTGAGCCGCGTGTTCTGCCTGACGTTTGAAGTGGATTTCTTCAAGCGCCACGGATTCGAAGTCATGGCTGACCAGTCGGCCGTGGATCCGCAGGTGTACTCCGAGCTGCTGCGCTCGCATGACGAAGGCGTTGCCGAGTTCCTGGACCTTGCCCGCGTGAAGCCCAATACCTTGGGAAACACCCGCATGATCAAGCAGCTCTAGCAGCTCTAGCAGCCTAAACAGCACTCTTACTGCCTTGGGCAGCGTCAATCCAGGCGCGTCGATCAAGCCTGCCCGATTATGAGTGATTTATTAGCTCTTCTCTTATATCCAGTTGATGGATAAACTGATTGAGGCTTGCTGGGGAAGCTTCCACCACATCGGTCAATTGAGAGAAGATCATGCAGTCCCACGCCTCTTTTTCAGATGTTTCAGAACTCCAACTCAGCGTGCGCGGTCCCGTGTTCACGCCTGCCGATCCGGGCTTCGCTCCCGAAGTAGCGGCCTTCAACCTCTCCACACAGCACCAACCTGATCTGGCCTTTGGCGCCCTCGACGCAGAGGACGTTTCCGCGGCTATTCGCTGGGCGGCCGAGCGGGGAATGCCCGTCTCCGTCCAGTCCACCGGACACGGCGCTACCAATGCCATTGAAGGCGGCCTGCTCATCAGCACCCGCCGGATGTTGGAACTCAGCATCGATCCCCTTGAGAAGACGGCCCGCGTCGGTGCAGGCGTCCGGTGGAAGGCCGTGGTGGAACTCGCCGCGACGTTCGGCTTGATGGGACTTTGCGGTTCAACCACCGATGTCGGCGTGGTGGGTTACACGCTGGGTGGCGGTTTGCCGATCCTGGGGCGCAAGTACGGCTTCGCATCAGACCACGTAATTGCTTTCGAGCTCGTCACCGCCGACGGCACACAGCGCCGGGTGACCAAGGACGAGAATTCGGAGCTGTTCTACCTCCTGCGCGGCGGCAAGGGGAACTTGGGCATCGTCACTGCCATGGAATTCCATCTGTTCCCGGCAGCCGATCTCTACGCAGGCGGAATGTATTTCGACGGCGAGCATGCGCCCGAGGTTTTGCGGGCGTTCAGGGAATGGGTGCCGTCGCTGCCGGTGGACGCATCAGCGTCCATGGCGTTCCTTCGCCTTCCGGATATGGAAATGGTTCCGGAACCACTCCGCGGAAAGTTCGTCATCCATCTCCGCTACGCCTACCAGGGTGATCTGGCAACCGCGGCGGGAGTCCTTGAGCCCATGCGCCACTGTGCCCCGTTCATGATGGACGCCACCGGACCTTTGGACTCCACCCAGTTCGACACGATCCACCAAGACCCGGACCAGCCGGTACCCGTGCGCGAGCACGGTTTCCTGCTTGATCGTTTGGACGACCAAGCCGAAGACGCTTTGCTGCGGCACTTTGGTCCCGGCGTCGAAAGTCCTGTGTTGTTGGCAGAACTTCGACTCCTGGGTGGCGCCTTGGCCAAGAGCACGGACGGGGAGGACATTGTGGGCGGCCGTGACGCGGCGTTCAGCTTCTTCATGGGCGCGATCGCCGTCCCGCCGGTCCTGGACATTCTCCCCGGCGTGTTCAGCGCAGTCCACGAAGACCTCCGACCTGCTGCGAATGCGGGCACGTTCGTGAACCTGCACGGCCATTTTGTGGATGCCGAGGACAGGGAGCGGCCGTGGCTGCCCAGTGCGCGGGAACGGCTCCGGAAGGCGAAAGCCGAGGTGGATCCGAAGAACATGTTCAGCTTCGGGCACGTGGTGGGGCTTCCGGTCATCGATCAGACCGTGTTGCTCGAGGATGTCGTCACGGCCGGCGGCGACGCCGTGCTGAACAACTAGGGAACGCGCCATGCTTGATCGGGTGATGTTTCCGGATTTCTCGGCATTCCAAATAGATATTCCCCACGGATCATGGCCGCACGAAGCGTCATGGCAGGACGCGGGGCACTCGAACCCGGACCTGTACTCAGCCTTCTGGCCCGAGTACCAGGCAAGGAATGAGCCCGAGGCGGTGACAACACAAGCCGCTGAGGATTGACGGATCACGCGGATCCGCCGGAAGGGACAGTCATTGGGGGCTGTCCCTTCCGCTATTTAAGGACTGCTGCCACTGCAAGGCCTACCGTGGCCACAGTCGCCGGTAGTAGGGTCAGAGCACCAGCCACAGCACGCCCAGGAGCATCACATGAAAAAGCTCATTAATGATCCACGCGCCGTGGTGGACGAGTCCGTTGAAGGTTTCGGCATGGCGCATGCCGACATCGTGGACGTCCATCCCGAGCCCAAATACGTCATCCGGAAAGGCGCTCCGGTAGCGGGCAAAGTCGCCCTGATCTCCGGCGGAGGCAGCGGGCACGAGCCGCTCCATGCGGGCTTCGTTGGGCTCGGAATGCTCGACGCCGCAGTCCCCGGCGCAGTCTTCACCTCGCCTACACCCGACCAGATCATTCCGGCGACTGTCGCAGTGGACTCAGGTGCCGGCGTCGTCCATATCGTGAAGAACTACACCGGCGACGTCCTGAACTTCGAAACCGCGGCGGAGATGGCGCAAGCTGAAGGCGTACACGTGCGTTCGGTGTTGGTGAACGACGACGTCGCGGTGGAGGACTCCTTGTACACGGCCGGCCGACGCGGGGTGGGCGGAACTGTCCTGGTGGAGAAGATCGCAGGTGCATCCGCACAGCGCGGCGACGACCTCGATGCCGTCACGGCCATCGCCGAGCGTGTGGTGGCCAATGTGCGGACCATGGGTGTTGCCCTGTCTGGCTGCACGGTTCCACACGCGGGGACGCCCAGCTTTGAACTCGCGGACGATGAGATCGAGATTGGCATAGGCATTCACGGCGAACCCGGCCGGCACAGGATCGCGATGGAAAGCGCTGACGCCATCACGGATCGCCTGCTGGAGCCAGTACTGGAAGACCTCGCGTTGGCGTCCGGCGACAAGGTGCTGCTGTTCGTCAACGGCATGGGCGGAACTCCACAGAGCGAGCTGTACATCGTGTACCGGCGCGCGGCCCAGGTCCTGGCTGAGCGTGGTGCCACCGTGGAGCGCTCGCTGGTGGGGAACTATGTGACGTCTTTGGAGATGCAGGGCTGCTCAGTGTCCGTGCTGCGGCTCGATGATGAGCTGACCAGGCTCTGGGACGCACCCGTTCACACCGCGGCCTTGCGGTGGGGAGCCTGAGCATGGGGCTGGACGTTGACTGGGCACTGGACTGGTTGAAGCTCTCCGCCAAAGCCATGGCCGAACACCGGGTGGAGCTGATTGAGCTGGACAGGCCAATCGGCGATTCGGATCACGGCGAGAACATGGACCGCGGTTTCCAGGCCGTGCTGCAGAAACTCGATGAGACCCCGCCGGAGACTCCGGGCGCGGCGTTGAAGGCTGCGGCGATGGCGCTCATGTCCAAGGTGGGCGGCGCTGCCGGACCGCTGTACGGCACGGCGTATCTTCGGGCAGCAACCTCCTTGGGGGACGCCGGCGATATTGATGCGGAGGCCCTGGCCGCAGCCCTGGCAGCCGCCCGAGATGGCGTGGTGGCCCGGGGCAAAGCCGAGCTCGGCGACAAGACCATGATCGACGCGTGGACGCCCGCGGTTGAAGCGGCCCAAAAAGCCGCGGCGAGCGGCGCTGATCCGGTTGCTGTGTTGGAAGCGGCTGCGGAAGCTGCCGAAACCGGCGCCATGGCCACGGATCCGTTGGTGGCACGCAAGGGCCGGGCCAGCTACCTGGGGGAGCGCAGTGCAGGGCATCGCGACCCCGGCGCCGCTTCCACCGCGCTTCTCCTGAGAGCGGCCGCAGCAGCTGCTGCCGGTTCCACGGCTGACAAGGGAGCCGACGCCGTATGACAGTGGGGATTGTGGTTGTATCGCACAGCAGCAAGATCGCCGAGGGGGCTGTGGAACTTGCCGCGCAGATGGCCCCCGACGTCCACCTCGTCGCCGCCGGGGGAACTGACGACGACCGCATCGGAACCAGCCTGGAGAAGGTGCTGGCCGCCGTCGAGCAGTCCCTGGTTGATTCCGGGGGCGATGGCGTGGTGGTGCTAACCGATCTGGGTTCAGCTGTGATGACCGCAGAGTCTGCGGTGGAGTTCGCCAGCGATCCGGACGCCGTCCTCCTTGCCGATGCGCCGCTGGTTGAGGGACTCGTGGCCGCAGCCGTCGCCGCCCAAGGAGGTGACGGCGTCGAAGATGTTCGCAAGGCGGCCGAAGCCGTGGCCTTCGGCAACGTACCCGCAGGCGTAGGGGGTCCGGCAATCCCTGAGGATAAGGATGAACCGGACGCAAGCGGAGATTTTGAGCTCATCAATCCTTTGGGAATGCACGCCCGCCCTGCCGCGAAGATCGCCGGGGGCCTATCCGGGCTGGACGCTGAGGTAACCGTCAACGGCGTCGATGGCATGTCCATCATGGCGCTCATGGCGCTCGCCGCGGGTAAAGGCTCTACCCTGCGAATCGAAGCCCGCGGCAAGGATGCGTTGAAGGCCGTTGAGTACGTGGGACGGCTTGTGGAGGAAGGGTTTGGCGAGCTCTAAGTTCCAAATTTCCATCCCAGATATTGCTAAGTATGCTGATTAGTGATGTTGTAGAGGTACAGGTTCACTACAAGGAAGAGGTGCGAAACATGGGTGCTGACGACAAGATGGAGAACGCTGGCGAGAAGCTCGGTGGCAAGGCTAAGGAAGCTGCCGGAAAGCTGACGGACAACGAGCGCCTGGAAGCCGAAGGCAAGGGCGATCAGACCAAAGCCGACCTCAAGGGTGCCGGCGAGAAGTTGAAGGACGCCTTCAAGAAGGACTAGAAGTCCAGACAGGGCCGCTGCATTGCAGCGGCCCTGTCTTGTTTTGACCCTTGCGAGGCGCCCTTCGGGGGCGCGCTATCTAATGGAGGATCTTCGTGAACATACTGGTAAAACTTTTCGGCCTGGCCGTCAGCCTCGGAGCTGGCGCGCTCGCAAACAAAACGCTGGAAGGCCTCTGGGAGAAGAGAACTGGTAAGCCCGCCCCCAAGGACGGTACAGACCTCAACGACTCCCTGCCCGGCGTGCTCGTCTTCGCGGTTGTTTCCGCAGGCGTTGGCGCCGTAGTTCACGTGCTCACCCAACGGGGCACCAAGAGCGCCCTGGCCCGCATGAAGAAGACTGCTGACGAGGTTTAACACATGGCTATAGCTAAATTCCCCAGTGTCGTCATCGATTGTCCTGATGCGGCTGCTTTGGCCGCCTTCTATGGCGAGCTTTTCGGCTGGGAGATCGAGGACAAAGGCGACTGGTTCGACATCCGTCCCAGCGATGGCAGCAACTGCATCTCCTTCCAACAGGTAGAGGTGTACCAGCCGCCCAAATGGCCCGGCCAAACCATCCCGCAGCAAATGCACCTGGACATGGTGGTGGAGGACCTGGACAAGGGCGAAGAAGTTGCCTTGTCCCTTGGGGCAACCAAAGCCGACCATCAGCCCGGCGAGACGTTCAGGGTGTTCCTTGATCCGGCGGGCCACCCGTTCTGCCTCTGCCTGAGCTAAGGCCTCCCGGCACCTAGCCTTGCTTCGCCGCCCATTCGTCCACGCGGCGGTTGCTCTCTTCTTCGGAGAGGTCCTCCACACGGGTCATGATGGACCAGCGAACGCCGAAGGGATCGCGGATGCTTGCGTATCGGTCACCTGAGACGAAAGTGGATAGCGGCTCGCGGATGGTGGCTCCCGCTTGCTCAGCCTTCTTCACGAGTCCGTCCGCGTCCGGGCAGTAAAGGCCGAGGGAATAGCAGTCGTCCTCGCCGCTGGGCGCCGGCACCAAGTGGTACTCCGGGTTGGGCTCGCCAAGTTGGAGGCGGCCATTGCCGAAGTCGAGTTCGGCGTGGACCACCATCCCGCCCATCTCCGTTTCACCTACAACCCGGGCACCGAACACATCGCGGTAGAACGCGATGGCTTCCCTGGCGTTGGGCACGGCGAGGAACGGCGTGAGGCTGGTCAGGCCGTTAGGGATGCCGTGGGTGGTGTGTTCACCGTGGGCTGCGGTGGTGGGCTCTGTGCTTGTAGTATCTGTCATGGTTACGACGCTACGGGCCTTCTGCCGAGTGGCGCTTGGAGATTTGCGACAGCTTTGATCCGCTTGTGGAAAGGCTCCGATGGAGGGTTCGTTCAAGGGCATCCTGTATCCGGCGCGACTCCCCACCTTCCATCGCTTTCCTGCACCGGCGTCCGTTGCAGACCTGGTGCAGTGGTTCTGGATTCCGGAGTGGAACATCGAACCCGGCCGGTCATCCCGGCAACACGTGATCGCCTACCCGGCGTCCAACCTCGTGGTGCAGGGCGACGTCGTCGAGTTCTCCGGGCCGACCACCCGGGCCGCTTACCGCGACCTGACCGGTCAGGGTTGGGCGGTTGGCGCGTTACTGCGCCCCGCGGCTGTGCCGCTCTTTACCGATCATCCGGGGGCCCTCCGTGACCAGGAAGTTGGGATGGCGCTGGAAGGCCTTCAGAGGGCCGTCTCGGCAGCCATGACCACGCCTTCCGTTGAGATCATGCACGACGGCGGCACGCACCGCGAGCGGGCAGTGGAAGCCTTTGTTGCGTGGCTGAATTCCCTGGAATTTGTTGCTTCCGAGGAGGCGTTGCTCGCGAACCGGATGGTGGACGTGATTACTTCCGAACCGGACATGATCCTGCTTGAGGACGTGGCATCCCGCCTGGCCGTGTCGCCGAGAACCCTGCAGAGGATCGCCGGAAAGTACGTCGGACTGAGCCCTTCCGCACTGATCCGGCGTAGAAGATTGCAGGACGCCGCCGAGCGTACCCGGTCCAACCCAACAGCGGACCTTGCCGCGATCGCCGTCGAACTTGGCTACGCCGACCATGCGCACCTGACGAACGACTTCCAGAAGTATCTGGGGTTCACTCCGAGTGGCTACCGGAAGGCCGTTGGGGGAAACCCGGGCTAGTTTTGCTGGAACCTGGGTGGATAGCCACTCCTAGTGCTGCCGCAACCCTTCCTCATCCAGTATCAGGGCCGCAGAAATCATCCGGCCGCACTGTTCGCCGTACGGGTAGTCGCCCTTCGGCGTGAAGGTCACCGTCCTCGCGGGTAATGCCGCGCCGGAAGGGGAAGTGCCGGTCGCGGTCGCCTCAAGGGAACTTTCGGAGAGGGCGGGGAGCTCCAGGAAACCCTGAAGAGTTCCATCCGGCGACGACGTCGCTGAGCACACGCCATCCGGAGTGCAACCTTGGTCAACGGCAGTCGCGCCGGGATTCAGCAAGAGGTCTTTTTCGGTGCAGATCCCATCCTGGCAGGCCTTCAACCGAAGCGAAGCAACGTCGTCTGCGTAGTCGACTGCGACGGTCAGGGAGATGCCGGCTACATGTCCGATCGCTGGGCAGGCCACAGGTTCGGCCAAGCATCCGGGAAGCAGTGCGGCGGTCCCGGCAAGGGTTAGTGCCAATCCGATTCTGCCCATGCTTCAGAGTAGGGCTGCACGCTGCCGGTGTCGCCGGAATGTCGCATCTGCAGGGCAAAAGGCGCCTGCATCGTTATGGATCCGGGAAGGCTGTTGCGGAACCGATACGCGCGTACCGTCGCTACGCTGGAAGCCGCAATCCGCCGTCGTGCATTTCTGCCAAACCGTCCACCAAGAGGCCGTCCAATGCACGCTCGAGCTGCTCAGGTGCCGAGTTGAGCCGGTGCAGGGCAGCGAGCGGTATTCCGACGCCGGACGGTGCGAATCCCAGATCCGCCGGCGCCTGCTCGAACATCTCGCGGGGCACAGGGGTGGCCGCTTCACGGAGGACAGCCATCACGGCACCGCGGACCTGGCGGTCCGTGCCGTGCCAGGACTGGCCCTTTGGGGTGTACGACGGCGGCGGTTCACCGGCCGCGAGCCAGGCGCAACTGGAGCGCACGGGACAGTCAGCGCACTTGGGACTGCGGGCCGTGCAGACCATGGCGCCGAGTTCCATGACGGACGCGTTCCAACGGACTGAAAGTTCCTTGTCGAGCGGCAGGAGGGCGTCAGCCAGCCGCATTTCACCCGCGGTCAAGGCAGGAGCTGGCAGTGCGTCGCCGGATATGAGCCGCGCATGGACGCGCCGGATGTTGGTGTCCACCACGGTTTCGCGGCGTCCGAAAGCAAAAGCTGCGACGGCGGCCGCTGTGTAGTTGCCGACGCCCGGAAGGCCGAGGAGTTCGGGATACGTGTCAGGAACCTTGCCGCCGTGCTGCTCACGGATTGCGACGGCGGCAGCGTGCAGCCGCAGGGCCCGGCGGGGATAGCCGAGGCGGCCCCAATGGCGGACGGCAGCCCCCGACGGCTCATCTGCGAGGTGGGCGGGTGTGGGCCAGCGTTCCATCCAGTCTCGCCACACCGGCAGCACCCGGACAACGGGTGTTTGCTGAAGCATCACTTCGCTGACCAGGATGCCCCAGGGGCTGCAATCCGGCTCGCGCCACGGAAGGTCACGGGCAGTCCGGGCGAACCACTGATCAAGGGCTTGGTGGAGGCCTGCCAATTGGCCTGAATCGGGAAGTGTCATGCTGCCATCCACTGTAGTGGAATTCGGGCGGCCCGCCGCCAAGGAGGTATCCCATGGCCGACGTCACACAGGCCGGCATTAGGCCCTTTCGGCGTGGAGGTTAGGTGCCCAAGCGGCCGCGAGCCTAGCCTAGAACCATGGCCAACAAGGGTAAGCAGCAGTCGACCGCGCGCGCATCAGCGTCGGCGAAGGGTGCTGCCCGTGGCTCATCCCGCGCCGGTGCGGCGGGCAAAAGTACCTCAACGAAAAGGCGTCGACCGAGCCCTGCCGTGTATCGGCGTCGTCGGCAGGTGGTTTTTGGCGCCCTGCTGCTGGTTATCGCTTTGGTGATCGGCGGCGTCGTGGCACTCACCGGCGCATTGGCCGGGAACCCGGAGCCGCAAGCCGTGAGCACTGCCGACGCCTCAACGGCACCCACGCCGGGGACTACGCCCACAGGAACAGCGGCGCCGTCACCGTCGGCCTCGCCCGTGTGCGACCTCAACCTCATGACCGTCGCCGCCAAGACCGACAAGCCCGCCTACGGCGCCGAGGAAAAGCCGCTGCTCACCATGACCATTACCAACGGCGGCACCGCCCCGTGCGAGGTCAACGTGGGCACCTCCCAAATGGAGTACCTGCTGATGAGCGGCTCGGACCGGATTTTCTCGTCAAAGGACTGCCAGACGGGCGGCGAGGACCTCATCAAAACCATCCAACCCGGCAAGAGCGAGACTGCGAACTTCCCGTGGCAGCGCAACCGGACGTTGGAAGGCTGCGCCGCGATCACTGCCAAGCCGGGCGCTGGCGGCGCTTACTACACGTTCGAGGCGAGACTCGGGAACAAGTCGAGCCCCAAGGTCGCCTTCCAGCTGAACTAGTTTTCGTCCGAAATAGCGCCCGACGGCGGCAGTCGCCTTTAGAGGAACCGGTCCAGCAGGCTCGCCTCGGCCATGCGGCTCAATCCTTCGCGGACTGTGCGGGCTCGCTGATCGCCGATGCCGTCCACGGTCATGAGGTCGTCGATGGTGGCTGCCATGAGGTTCTGGAGCCCGCCGAAGTAGTCCACCAAACGGTCGGCCACTGCCTTGGGAACGGACTTCAAACCGGACAGCAGACGGTACCCGCGCGGCTGAACCACGGCGTCCAGCTGCTCTACTCCGCCGGCGAAGCCAATGATGTGGGCAATGCGGCTGAGGTCGATCAATTCTGTGGGGCCAAGGTTGAGGAGAGCCTGGACGGCTTCCTCGATCTGCTCAGGAGTGGCGTCGGGATCGGAGTAGTCGCGGATGATGACTTCGCTCCCCGGGCCGCGGCCTACCGTGAGTTCCTCCACCTGGAGGGAGAGCAGGCGGCCGTCTTCACCGAGTTCCAGCACGTACTGGGCGATTTCCTCGGAGATACGGCGAACCATCTCCTGGCGCTGCAGGGTGACCGCAACGTCCCTGACCGTGACCAGTGCTTCGATCTCCAGGGCCGAAAGTGAGCTGGTGACCTGGTCCAGCCTGGCGCTGTACCGCTCCAAGGTCGCCAAGGCCTGGTTGGCGCGGGCGAGGACCTTTTCAGAGCCCTCCAGAACGTGGCGCAAACCGTTCACATAGAGCGCGATGATTTGCATGGACTGGCTGACCGAAATAACGGGAACGCCGGTCTGGATGGCGACACGCTCGGCCGTGCGGTGCCTGGTGCCTGACTCCTGGGTTTCGATGCTCGAATCGGGCACCAGCTGGACGGCTGCCCGAACAATGTTGCTGGCATCCTTGTCACAAATGATGGCGCCGTCCATCTTGGCCAGTTCGCGCAGACGCGTTGGGGAGAAATCGATGCCGATGTCGAATCCGCCCGAACAGATGGAATCGATGGTGCGATCGTAGCCCAGCACAATCAAGGCGCCGGTGCGTCCACGGAGGATGCGTTCGAGGCCATCGCGCAATGGAGTTCCGGGTGCGACTCTGGCAAGGGTCGCCTTGAGCGACTCTTCCGGGCTCCGGGCCATAGGGTTTCCCTTCGAAGGTGCAAGCCATGGCTCACAGACAAGCTGAATCCGGCGTCAGCGCGCACTACCAAAAATGCCCACATGACGACAAGCACAATGATAGGGCTTCCGGACACCGTTAACCGCACCAGCAAGCCCCAAAGTGGGTCATTTCGTGATGTTCGGCGATGCCCGGAAAGTGGTTTGCGGCCGATTGATGGAAACCCTATTTCGGTCAATCGGCCGCCTTCGCGCTAGCGCTGGCCGCGGCTAAGGCCAGTCAGCAAGGCGCTGCCCGCCTCCCGCCACAGTGGCTGGTTACCGGGGCCGGCGGTACTTTCTTCCAGATATTTAATCCAATCGCCGTATTCGCTGATGTCCCGCGCGCTTGCCGCAGCTACGGCATCACATGCGAATCCCACTGCCGTGCTCCCATCGTCCAAGGTGATGGACCCCAGCAGCATGGGTTCGGGCAAGTCGGCGAGGAAAGACCCCAGGGCGGACTCGGAAAGCAACCACCGCTCTGCAACCAGCCCGGTTCCCTGTTCAGATCGAACCACGCCAGGCTTGGGAGGCGTGGTTTCCAAGGCCACCATCCGATACCGTGACGCAGTGACCACTTGGCCGTCCCAGAAAGCTCCACGCCGCTCAAGTTCGGCGGCCAAGGGCTGGCCTTTCCGGTGGGCGCCCACCACCACCAGCGGAATGACGCCGGCGCCCGCGGCAACCGGCCAGGGAACTATTGGCGTGGCAGTCCTGGCATTGGCAGCTCCGGCGGCGAACAGTTCGGGGTGCTCAGGGGTCAGCTCGATCCGCCGTGCAATATCCGCCGCCACCCCATCCTGGAACGTCCGACCAACCACCGTCAGGCCGAACTGGGAGATGCCGTCTGTGTCACGAACAGTTCCTGCCGGAACGGCGACGGCACTGAGGTCGAAGAGGTTGCAGAAATTGGTATACGTACCCATCCGGGAATTAACCCCCACGGGATCGGCCGCGACCTCTGCCAGCGTCGGATGGAAAGGTGCGGTTGGCACGATCAGGGCATCGAAGCCGGCCAGCCGCCGCATGGCCTCTTCGCGGAGCCGCTCCAATGCTGCGGAGTCTGCGACGTACTGGTGTGCGGGGACCTTGCCGGCGGCGGTGATGATCCCCGCCACAGTGGGGTCGAGCGTGGCGGAAACCCCTCCGGCTTGCACCGTGTCAACAAAGTTCCCAACGGCGGCGTAGCGTTCGGCCACCAATCCGCCGTCGTACAGCAGCCGGGCAGCCTCAAGGAAAACGTCCAACTCGATGGCTTCGGCCACCACGCCCGTGGAGCGCAGCCGTTCGATCTGCGCCTCGAACTCGAGCGCCCACGCGTCCGGGAGGGCCGGCAGGGTAGCTGGGTAAGCCACCCGCGGCGTGGCAGGCGCAGCGAGCTTGACGTCCGCGGGCCAGCTGCGGCACTCACCGGCCATGATGCCCATGGCGAGTTCCGCAGTGGCGAGGTCGCGCGCGAAAATCGTGGCGGTGTCCCAGGAACGGCACGCCGGAACTACGCCATCGGTGGACACCACGCCCAAGGTTGGTTTGATCCCCACAATTCCTTGCAGCGCCGCGGGAATCCGGCCCGAACCGGCGGTGTCCGTGCCGATGGCAAGGTCCACGAGCCCCAAGGCCACTGCCACGGCAGAACCCGAACTCGAGCCGCCGGAAATACGGTCAGGACGCCGCGAATCGCGCACAGTTCCGTAAGGGCTGCGGGTACCCACCAGTCCCGTGGCGAACTGGTCCAGGTTGGTGGCCCCCAGCACCAACGCCCCCGCAGCGCGGAGCCTCGCAACCGGCACCGCGTCCCGGGCGGGCACCTCGCCAAAACCGGGGCACGCCGCCGTCGTAATCACACCGGCAACGTCCACGTTGTTCTTCACGGCGAGCAGGAGACCCGCAAGCGGCAGGTCCTCCCCGGCGGCAGCCGCCGCATCGATCCTGGCCGCCTCTGCGAGTAGTTCCTCCCGCCCGCGCAGATGGATCCAAATTTCAGGACGGTGGACGGCGTCAATCGCCTCAAGAGCGGAGAGGACGCGTTCCACGGTGCGCCCGCTCATGACGCGCTTCCTTCCAGCACGAGTGCGGGTTCCTGGATGTCCACAGGCTCAAGCACCACAAGGGCCTCGCCTGCTACCACCTGAGCACCGGCCGTGGGCAGGACTTGTTGGACCACACCATCCACCGGAGCCTGGATGACCGTCTCCATTTTCATCGCCTCGAGGGAAACCAACGACTGGCCGGCCACCACCAGGTCACCGGGTTCCACGTCCACCTTCCACACACTCGCGGCGAACGGGGACGTGACCAAGGTGCCGCCGTCGGGAACCACTACGTCGTCGGCCGGCGGGGCCAAGGACACAGCCTGCTCGGCACGATCGAACTCGCCGGCTTCCTCCCAGGCATGGCGTTCCACGGCGAAAGCAACGGACTGGGTTTCCCGGAACTCGGCAATGGAGACACTGTTGCGTTCCAGGAATTTCTCATGCTCCGCGAGGGAGAACGTACCTTCCTCAATTTCCACGCCCCGACCCCTGCCAGCAGCCATGTCAGCCCGAAGATCCAGGAGCTCCTCAGGGTTGACCGGGTACCAGGAAATGCGGTCAAAGAACCGGAGAAGCCACGGGGAGCCCGGCTCAAAAGGCGCAGCGTCCGCATAGCGCGACCATACTTGCGTGGTCCGTCCAACAAACTGGTAGCCGCCAGGACCTTCCATGCCGTAAATGCACATGTAGGCACCGCCAATGCCCACGGCGTTCTCCGGGGTCCACGTGCGGGCGGGGTTGTATTTGGTGGTGACCAGCCGGTGCCGCGGATCCAAGGGCGTTGCCACCGGAGCTCCGAGGTATACGTCGCCCAGTCCCAACACGAGGTACTCGGCGTTGAAGACTGTATCGAAGACGTCATTCACGGAGTCCAAGCCGTTGATGCGGCGGATGAACTCGATGTTCCACGGGCACCACGGGGCGTCATCGCGGACACCTGCCATGTAACGCTCGATTGCTTCACGGGTAGCGGGATCGTCCCACGACAACGGGAGGCGGACGCTGCGGCTAGGCACCACCAACTCCGAACTGGCAGGGAGCGAAGCATCCACCTCGCGCACCAGGCCCAAAAGCTTGGGAGTGGGCAGGACGGATGGATCAGCCTTGATCTGCAGGGAACGGATGCCCGGGGTCAGATCCACGATGCCCGGGATGCCCAGACGCTCAAGTTCCTGGTGCAGGGCGTGGACGCGGGCACGGAGGCCCAAGTCCAGCACCATGTCCGCGTACTCCACCAGAAGATTGTCATCACCGGAGCGGCGGAAGGTGACCGCCGGCCGTCCCTCGCCTTCAGGCACCCGGCCAAGCACGCCGTCGTCGCCGTCCCCTCGCAGCAGTCCGGCGGCGCTGCTGCTGAAGTCCGTTCCGCCCGGGAGTATCAGCTGCCGTGCAGCGCCGAGTTCCTTGACGGAAGGTGCCTCAACCGAGCGGATCGGCACAAAGCGGACCTTGTCACCAGGCCGCAACTGCCCCAGCTTCCAGCGCTCGCCGGTCACCACGGTGACGGGGCAGACGAAACCGCCAAGGCTGGGACCATCCGGACCCAGCAGGATAGGGGTATCGCCGGTGAAGTCCAAGGCACCCACCGAATAGGCGGTGTCGTGGATGTTGGAGGGGTGCAGCCCGGCCTCACCGCCATCATTACGCGCCCAGCGCGGCTTGGGCCCGATCAGGCGGACGCCGGTGCGGGCGGAGTTGAAGTGGACCTCGTATTCGGCGGCATAGAGCTCTTCAATGTCTTCGCGTTGGAAGAATTCCGGTGCGCCATGCGGCCCTTCCACCACTTTCAGCTCCCAGTCGGAAGTGAGTGCCGGGCGGCTCTCCTCAGGAACTACGCCGGGGACGGTTTCGGGGAGGTGGTCGCTGACCGTGCGGAGCACATCGCTGGTCCGCAGCACACGGCCGCCGTGGCCGCCGAACTGGCCCAAGGTGAAGGTGGACGCACTGCCGAGGTATCGGGGAACATCCAGCCCGCCTTCAAAGAGAATGTAACCTCGCAGCCCGGATCCGTCTGCTGACCCGACGTCCAGCAGGCCGTTTTCGGGGACTGTGATGGGCTCCCAGGTGTCGGCCGTGTTGCCGTTGACCGTCACGGTAACGTCCGCGCCGGTGACGCACACCGTTGTGGCGTGCGTGAAACGGAGCGCCGGCCCGGCCATGGTGAATTCCAGCCCGGGTGCGCCCTCCGGGTTACCCAGCGCGACGTTGCCCAGCCGGAACGACAAATCATCCATGGGTCCGCTGGGCGGCACGCCGATCTGCCAGAGACCCGTCCTGCCCGGCCAGTCCTGCACGCTGGTTTGGAGGCCGGGCCGTTCAACGGTGATCCGGGGCTCAGGATCGCCCACGGTGTTCAAGGTTCCAGTGGAATGTTCTGCTGCGCGGACTACCTCCATCCCGGCCACGGCACGCAGCATGCCCAGATTCGTTTCGATACCGTCGATCCGGGTCTCTGCCAGCGCAGCGGCCAGCGCGTCGAACGCGGCGTCGCGGGTGGTACCGGACGTGATGACCTTGCCCAGCAGGGGATCGTAGCTGGTGGAGACTTCGCTGCCGGTCTCCACCCAGGCGTCAATGCGTACGACGTCGGAGGCCGGGTATTGCGCGTTGGTGACCGTTCCGGCGCTGGGCTGGAAGTTCCGGGCAGGGTCTTCTGCGTAGATGCGGGCTTCCACTGCGTGTCCTGAGACGGGCACACTGTCCGGCACTCCCTGAAGCACTGGCTCCTGCTGGGCCAAATTCAGCATCCACTCCACCAGGTCCACTCCGGTGATGGCTTCGGTGACGGGGTGCTCAACCTGCAGTCGGGCGTTGACTTCCAGGAAGGATGCTTCCCGGCGGACGGGGTCGTAAACGAACTCAACCGTGCCTGCAGAGCGGTAGCCCACGGAGGCGCAAAGCGCACGGGAGCTCCGGTGTAGTTCCTCCCGCAAAGCGTCCGGGAGATCTGGTGCGGGCGCTTCTTCAAGTACTTTCTGGTGGCGTCGTTGCAGTGAGCAGTCGCGGTCGCCGAGGCTTACTACGCGGCCCTCACCGTCCCCGAACACCTGGACTTCCACGTGGCGGGCATGCTCGATGTACCTTTCAGCGAAGACGCCGGCAGTTCCGAAGCTGGAGCTGGCCAAACGGGCCACCCGGGAGTAATTGTCGCGGAGTTCTGCTTCGTCGCGGCAAACTGCCATGCCGATGCCGCCGCCACCGCCGGTTGCTTTGAGCATGAGCGGGTAGCCGATGGTTTCCGCCGCTGACACGGCTTGGTCCACGTCGTCAAGCAGGCCGGATCCCGCGATCATGGGAACGCCTGCACGTTGCGCTGCATCCCTCGCTGTGTGCTTGGTCCCGAAGATTCGGAGCTGTTCGGGGGTGGGCCCCACAAAGACAAGCCCTGCTGCCTCCACCGCTTCGGCGAAAGCAGCGTCCTCGGACAAGAATCCGTAGCCGGGGTGAATGGCACCGGCGCCGGTGGCAGCCGCCGCATTCAGGATGGCCTCTACCTTCAGATAGGACTCCTTGGCGGGTGCAGGTCCCAACAGGACGGCCTCATCTGCGAGCTTCACATGCTTGGCGCCACGGTCAGCCTCGGAGAAAACGGCAACAGTGCGCAGCCCCGCCTTGCGTGCCGATTCGATGATCCGGCAGGCGATCTCGCCGCGGTTGGCAATGAGAAGGGTGTCGAAACGGTTCATGCGCGGGCCTCCGGGCGTGTGACGATCATGCGCACCGGCGTGGGGTTGAAGCCGTTGCAAGGGTTGTTGATTTGGGGGCAATTGGACACCAGCACCAGGGTGTCCACTTCGGCACGGAGTGCCACGCGCTTGCCGGGTGCGGACAACCCGTCCACAATGCCCAGGGCGCCGTCCGGATCCACCGGCACATTCATGAACCAGTTGATGTTGGACACCAGGTCCTTCTTGCCCAATTCCCACTTGGCGCCTTCAATGAGGAAGTTCTCCACGCAGGCGTGCTGTTCATGGGTGTGCTGGCCGTAGCGGAGGGTGTTGGATTCCTGCGAGCAGGCACCGCCAATGGTGTCGTGGACGCCAACCTCATCAGCCACCACGGTCATGAGTTCCCGGCCGCTGTCTGCGCGCAGGATGGAGCCGGTGGTGAGGAAGATCGAGCCCTGACCCGCGATGGTCGCCGCTGCTGAGTACCGTGTCCCGGTGTCATGTGCTGCGTAGAGGATGCAATCCACGGCCTGGTTACCGTCCAGGTCCACAATGGTCAGGATGTCACCGGCTGCCACCACGGCGGACCACGGGCCGCGTGCTTCCACCAGTTCGTCCAGGACTACTTTCCCGGGGACCAGTGCGGGGCTGATATCTGCGACTGCATT
Source organism: Arthrobacter sp. Rue61a (assembly GCF_000294695.2). Classification (NCBI taxonomy): domain Bacteria; kingdom Bacillati; phylum Actinomycetota; class Actinomycetes; order Micrococcales; family Micrococcaceae; genus Arthrobacter; species Arthrobacter sp. Rue61a. The sequence goes on from NC_018531.1 coordinate 195,135, forward strand.
CATAGTGATGTCCTTGCGTTGTAGTCGAGTTCTGTGTTGTGGAGGGCCAGACGCCCTTCCGGGCCCAGGTCAACAGTAAAGTTTCCGTCCACGAGGGCCGCGAGGTCCTGCGGAGCCCGCCACGCGACGATGTCCACGGCGCTTCCGGTGAAGTCGGGGCGCGGGTCCAGAGGGTGGGCGGTATTGGCCAGTACCAGCACCGCGTCCATGTGGAGGAGAAGTTCGACGACGGCCCCGGCACCGGCGCTGCCGGCAAACTGCGTGCGGCCATTCCGGTCCACGGTGACGCCCTTGAAAAATGACAACGACGGCGGCAATTCCCTTTGGCCGACCCCGTGCTTCATGCCGCCAAGAGTGAGGAGTTCGCGGCCTGCCGGTGACGGGCTGTGGGCTGAGCCGGCACCGTACTTAGCCGTGTTACCAGCCAGGTTGGTGGTGCCGGTGAGGGCATCGTGATTGCCGGAGGAATCGGCCACAACGGTTGCCATGAGCCGTCCGGCGTCGGAAAGAAGCGGGTGGCCCGTGGTCATGTAGGCCTGCCAGGGGACTTTGACTGTGTCCGCAACGTTGAGCCGCTCATGCTGGGCACCGCTTCGGATGATGACAGCGTGAACGCAAGCATCGCCGTCGAGGTCCGTGAGCCTCAGGCGCGTCCCGCGGGCCAGTTCCAGATGGGTGTAGCGGCCGAAGGCGAGTGTTTCCGCCCAGGTCAGGGAGTCCTTTGCCTCCGCGGGGAGGTTTTGGGTCAAACGTGCAGGGGCCGAAGCTGGCGGGACGTGGATCATGGTTTCGGCTGCGCGCCCGTGCTGGGCCCGTGCATGCAGCTTGGCGCCGGCAGTCGTGGCGGTGCCGGGAGCGCTTTCAAGAGTCTGAGTCATGGCAATCATTTCTGTACTGGTGTTGGACCTGGTGCTGGAGCTGGAACTGGCGGTGGCAGGGGTCAGCCGGCGGTAGCGCCCTTGTTTTCCCGGACCCGGATGTTCCGCCGGACCCAGATGCCCAGGAGGAGGACGGCGCCAACCATGATGGGGGCGGAGAAGAGCAGGATCCCGTGTTCGCCGGAGGGGTCGTACACTTCGGGGCGTGGCCAGGAAAGGTTGACGACCATCAGTGCGCCATACAGCACGGCCAGGATGTTGACCGGCAAGCCCCAACGCCCCAGTGAGAAGAGCCCGCCCGGCATGGTCTGCCCTACCCTGCGCCAATCGCCCCTGAAACGGCTGAGCAACTGCGGCACCGTGACCATCAGGTACGCCAGGTACACCATCACGATGCACACACTGCAGAGGGTGGTGAAGAGTGCCGAGTTGCCGATGTTGATGGCGAGGATGCCCACAGCCAGGGCGCCGATCGCGATGGAGGGCCACATGGGGGTTCCGCGCTGGGGGTGGACCCGCGAGAGCAGGGCGGAGGCTGGAAGTTTGCCGTCGCGAGCCATGGAGAACACCAGCCGCGAACCTGCCGTTTGGATGGCCAACGTGCAGACGAAGATGGCGATTGCCACGTCAACCAGCAGCACTTTGCCCCAGAACGTACCCAGCACGGCAGTGAGTACGTAGGGCAGTCCCTCGGTGGCGAGCCGGCCGTCGTCCAGACTTGGCGCTGCCATCAGTGCGGCGATGATCATGAGTCCGCCGCCAATACCGGAGATAATCAGTGCGGAAAGGATAGTGCGCGGGGCCGTCTTGCGGGGGTTCTTGGTTTCCTCCGAGAGTTCGCCGGCGGAGTTGAAGCCCACCATCACGTATGCGGCCATCAACCCGGACACCAGGAAGGCACCCACTGCTCCAAGGTCCGAGGTTGTGACAACACTGACGTCCGCTACTACCCCGGGGCCGCGCTGCGCGGCCGAGAACAGGGCAAGGATCACCGCGGCGACGCCCACAATCTCGCAGGTGACGCCGATGGAGTTTACGTGCGACATGAGCTTCACGCCCAGGCAGTTGATCACCGTGGTGATCACCAGGAGTACGGCGCCAAGGATGACTGCGTTCGCCGCACCAGTGGGGGACGTCAGTGAGGGGTCGCCGCCTACCACTTGGAAGCCATCCCACAACTGGGGGAGGACCACCTGGAGCGCGATGGCGGCGGCGGCAGCAGTGATGACCTGGGCGATGGACATGAACCAGCCGGCGAACCAGCCCACCACCTCGCCGCCCATGCGTCGCGACCATTGATAGACGGCCCCGGACAACGGGTAACGGGCGGCGAGCTCCGCGAAGTTCAATGCCACAAGCAATTGGCCCACCAGTACCACCGGCCACGTCCAGAAGAAGGCCGGACCGGCAAAGGAGAAGCCGAAGGCGAAGAGCTGGAAGATGGTGGTGAGGATGGAGACAAACGAAAAACCTGCGGCGAATGATGCGTAGCGGCCCAGCTTGCGGTGCAGGGTGGGCTGGTAGCCAAGTGCTGTCAGGTCTGCATCGTCGGTGCGGCTGGTCGCCGTCGAAAGGGTGGAAGTCATCGGGTTTCTCCGTGTCTGGAACGGGATGTGGAACCAGCCCGGAGAGGTTTCTGACCACCCGTCCGGAATATCGGTCACTTGATAGTTTTCCAGCGCGGTGTCCCCGCAGCGTTTCGCCTATGTAAAGCCTTGGTTACCGCGTATTTCCGGGGTGTAAATGAAAACTCACCATCTTGGGAGCACCTAATGAAGGGGCCCTTTGCAGTCGCCGCGATGCAAGAATGAAGGGTGACTACAGCCGGACCGGGACGCCCCCGCAAGCAGCAGGCGGTGCGCCCTGGAGCCACCGCCCGTGACGAAATACTGGACGCGGCAGCCGAGCTTTTCACGGGGCAAGGGTTCGCGAACACCTCCACGCGGGCCATCGCCGATGCCGTGGGAATCCGGCAATCGTCGCTGTATCACCACTTCTCCACCAAGGACGAGATCCTGGGTGAACTCCTCGGCGGGACGGTATCCACCAGCCTGGACTTCGCGCGGGCGATTCGTCAGCACTCGGCTGACGCTGTGTCGGCTGCGGCACGACTGCACGCGGTGGTGCTGTTCGACGGCTCCCAGCTCTGTAATTCCCGCTGGAACCTCGGGGTGCTCTATCACCTGCCGGAGGCGAGGGCCGAGATCTTTCAGCCGTTCATGGCAGCCCGAAAAGAACTCAGGGCCATCTACTCGGAGCTGGGTCGGGAGCTCGCGCGCGTCTCCGATGCCGACCAGGGCCTCGGAGATACCGCATTCCGGCTTGTGGAGTCCCTGATCAACCTCCGCGCGGACGGACTCATCTCAACGGACTCGGCGTCCACCACGGCAGATACGGTGATGATCCTCGCCGGCCTCAAACGGGAGCTTCCGGCGGTGAGGACTGCCAGTAGAGATCTCATCAGCCGGTTTGGAGACGTACCCGAGCGGGTGTCGTCCATGAAAAGCGCCTAGTAGTCCACCTGCCGCTTCAACTTGTTCCCCAGCCACAGCATCGCCAAGCTCACCAGCAGGAAGCCGACTGAGATGGCCACGGCAAACACCACCACGCCGCCCCAACCGCCGGCCCGGGCGGGATCGATGAACCAGTACGGGTACCAGTTGACGAACGCACCGCGAATGAGGCTGTAAACCAGGTAGCCAATCGGGTAGAGCAGCCAATACCAAATGTGCTTGGGGCGCAGGGTGGCCCTGGGCGGTTGAAACAGCCAGTCCGCAACCATCACCACGGGCATCAGATAGTGGACCACAAAGTTGACCCAGGGGAGCAGGGATCCAAGGTCTTCGCCAGCCAGAAGGGCACCAAATACCAGGCCCACCACGGCCATGGCGATGGTGGCAGTGCCCCGAGTGACGTCATCAAGCTCGCTGGGGCGCTTCCGGACCAACACCCTGTAGCCGCTGATCAGGAGCACCAACGCGGCGAAGATGTTGGACAGGTTGGTGAAGTAGCTGAAGAAGTTCCAGAAGTCGTAGCCCATGCCCAGATGAACCGTCAGCTGTGTTCCCACCGCCACCAAGGTCAGAAGGCCAAAGAAAAAGCGTCCCCCGATAAGCACATTCCGTTTGGTCATGCCTCTCATCCTCGCTGAACACCCGGCTCTGGAGGCACCCGACACCCCGGCAGGATTACGTGATCAGCAGTTCCAGCGCCTCAGCCAGATGACCCACTTCGCGCACAGAGAATCCCTCCGGGATAACACCGGCACCGGCCGGGCTCGCCGGAACAATGGCGTGCGTGAAGCCAAGCCGGTGTGCTTCCTGGATGCGCTGGTTGATCCCCGGCACGGGACGCACCTCGCCGGCCAAGCCAACCTCGCCGAAAGCAATCAGCCGTTGGGGGAGTGCCTTGCGGGACTTCGCCGACGCCACAGCCAGTGCGACGGCCAGGTCCGTGGCCGGTTCGGTGAGCTTCACGCCGCCCACGGTTGCCACATAGGAATCATCCTTATGAAGCATGCAGCCCGCCCGCTGCTGAAGTACCGCGAGCAACATGGCAACCCGGGAGCTTTCCAGCCCGCTGGTGGCACGGCGCGGCTGCGAGTTGGCGCTTTCGGCAAGGAGGGACTGAACCTCCGCCAGCAGCGGCCTGCGACCCTCCATGGTCACTGTGATGCACGTGCCCGAAACGGGCTCACGCGTGCGTGAGACGAACAGCCCGCTGGGATCAGCCAGTCCCTCGATGCCGGCCTCATTGAGGTCAAAGCATCCGACGTCGTCCGTGGCGCCATAGCGGTTCTTGACGGCCCTCAGCAGGCGCAGGCGGGAGTGGCGCTCGCCTTCGAACTGGCACACGACGTCCACCAAGTGTTCCAGCAAACGCGGGCCGGCGATGGTGCCTTCCTTGGTCACGTGGCCCACCAGCAGCGTGGTCATGTTGCGTCGCTTGGCCGCTGAAATGATCGACGCCGCGACCTCGCGAACCTGCGACACACCACCGGCGCTGCCCTCCACATCCGCGCTGCTCAGCGTTTGCACGGAGTCCACAATCAGCAGCTTGGGTTCCAACTTCTCCACCTGGCCAAGCGCCTGCCCGAGATCAGTTTCGGCAGAAAGATAAAGAGTATGGGCGACGGCGTCGATCCGCTCAGCGCGCAGCTTCACCTGTGCCGCGGATTCTTCGCCGGTGATGTACAGGACATCCTGCCCGGTGCGTGCGAACTTCGCCGCTACATCCAGCAACAGCGTGGACTTCCCGACGCCGGGCTCCCCGGCCAGCAGTATTACGGCACCTGGAACGAGCCCTCCGCCGAGGACGCGGTCCAGTTCGTCCACTCCGGTGGGCAGGAACGCCGCGGTGGTCCCATCCACCTCAGCGATACGGCGGGCCGGCTCCAAAACGGTTGCCGCCGCCGTCGTACGCGCTACGGTGGCGCCGTACTCCTCAACCGTTCCCCAGGCCTGGCACTCACCGCAACGGCCCACCCACTTGACGGCCGTCCAGCCGCATTCGGCGCACTTGTAAGCGGGTGTTTTGGATGCGCGGGAGGTCTTGGAAGCCATGGGTTCAAGCGTAGTGGCGGGGGCTGACAGTATTAGCCGCTAAAGCGCCGGCAGGACCGCCCGGGCCTCTTCCGGCTCCATCCCGCTCGCCTCCAGCAGGTCCACCATGAGCGGACGGAACAGCATGACCACGGTTTCGCCCTCGAGCCTCTGGACGTCGAGCATCTTGGGATGCAACCGGGCAGCGATGTCCGCGAGCTCGTTGCGGGCACGGCGGAGGTGAACCCTGCGTGTCCCTTCGCTCTGCTCGGAGAGGCCGATGGTCATCTCATCGATCGCAGCAGCGGTTTCCTGCAGGACTTCGGAGATACTGTCGATCGCTTCGTCGGACAACGCGGCATGGTTGATCGCACTGGTGAGGCGCCGCGCAAACACGCGGCTGTTACGCAGCGCAAGATCGATGTACTCCAGCGAATGCTCCAAACCGGCGAGTTCGTCGCGATGCCTCCTGTGGGCTGGTGCCAGCGTCGCAACTTCACCGGAAGCCCGCAAAGTCTGCCGCATCCGGTCCACCAGCGGCTGGCAGTTTCGGCCACGGATCAGGGCATGCCAGGCCTGGGTGGAATCGCTGTCGATCATGGCCTTGGCACATTCACGCAGCACTTCCGCGAGCTCATACAAGATTTTCTGTACGTCCTTGCGGGGCTCCCGCCGCGGATCCTTCGGCACCAGAATGGTCACCAGCAACGCAAAAACGCCGCCGATCACGGCGTCCAAACTTCGCGTGAAAGGCCCGCCGGCCGGCGCCGGCAGCAGCACCACCAGCAACGACTGCAAACCCAGTTGGGTGGTGAAGATCGTGCCGCTGTCCAGGAACCTGGCCAACAGGATAGAGAAGAGAAGAACGACGGCGGCCTGCCAGATCCCGGCGCCCAGCCAGTGAAGCAGCAGGTCGCCCACCACGATGCCCAGTGTGCAGCCAAGGCCTACCTCGATCACGCGACGCAGACGCGGATCGCGGGAGAAGCCGAGCGCTATCAAGGATGAAGTAGCAGCGAACAGCGGCCCTTGATGACCGAGCACGTACTCAGCGAAAGCGTAGGCGCCCACAGCACACACCGTCATCTGGATGGCCGGCGTCAGGGAATTGCGGCTACGGACCAGGCCCGTCCGGACTCTGGCACGCAGGAACCTCTTGCTTGCAGAAAATCCCTTCGCGGCGGCCATGCGTTCCAGTCTATTTGCCCGGCTGGCGTTCCCACGAAGTGCAACTACCGCAGGGCATGTTCCGCTCAAGGTGGCGCGCGCCGCATAACCCAATGGTCCGCCGTCGTTCACCTTCCGTTCACCTTTCACCGCAGGTCCCGTTACCTGCGCTCCTTACCTTCAGTAAAGGAACACATTGGTCCATAGCTCGCGCACGCCGAAATCTCCGTTCGGCCCGCATCGAAGAATCCCTGGAAGGGGCACATCCAAGTGAAGGCAACTCACTTCGGCCGCAACGCGGCAATCGCGGTCATCGCAGCCGGCGCTCTCGCGCTCACTGCTTGCGGTTCAGACAACGCAACGGGCACCACTGGCGGCACCCAGTCGGCAGCCTCCGGCCCCAAGGTCACCGGCACCCTGACCGGCATTGGCGCCTCCTCCACCGGCGCAGCAATGGACGCCTGGAAGGCCGGCTTCTCCGCCGCAAACTCCGGCGCAACAGTTCAGTACTCCCCGGACGGCTCCGGCGCAGGCCGCAAGGCCATCATCGATGGCTCGGCGCAGTTCGCCGGCTCGGACGCCTACCTGAAGGACGAGGAGCTCGAAAGCTCCAAGGCCAAGTGCGGCCCCGAAGGCGCCATCAACATCCCGGTGTACATCTCCCCGATCGCTGTTGCCTTCAACGTCCCCGGCGTCACGGACCTGAAGCTCGACGCCGTCACCGTGGCAAAGATCTTCCGCGGCGAAATCGCCAACTGGAACGATCCCGCAATCGCCGCCCTCAACGAAGGCGTCACCTTGCCGGACCTCAAGGTCACCCCCGTAAACCGCTCTGACGACTCCGGCACCACCACTAACTTCACCGACTACCTCGCAGCTGCTGCTCCCGAGGTTTGGACGGACAAGGCCGCCGGCATTTGGCCTGCAACACTTCCGGGCGAAAACGCCAAGGGCACTTCCGGTGTCGTCAAGGTTGTCACCGACACCCCGGGTGCCGTGACCTACGCCGATGACTCCGCTGTTTCCGGCAAGCTGGGCACTGCGTCCATCAAGGTTGGCGACGAGTTCGTCAAGATCTCCGCCGAAGCCGCTGCCAAGGCCGTCGAAGCTGGCAAGCCCGTTGACGGCCGCGCCGCCAACGACGTCGCCATCAAGCTGGACCGCAAGACCACGGCATCGGGCGCCTACCCCGTAGTCCTCGTTTCGTACCACGTTGTCTGCACCACGTACGAGACCAAGGAAGTTGCTGACCTGGTCAAGGGCTTCGAAACCTACGTCGTTTCCGACGAAGGACAGAAGACCGCAGCTGACGCCGCCAAGTCCGCACCGCTCTCCAAGGCGCTGCAGGACAAGGCAAAGGCCGCTATCGAAACCATCAAGGCCAAGGCCTAAGGTTTCCCGGCGGGTTTGCTGAACCCGGCTGAACACTGAAGTTCCCTGTCCCGCGCGGGGTGGCCGCAGAGCCGCTCCGCGCAGGGCAGGGAACTTAGCCATGTAAGACCAGTTCACTGAGACTGAAGGATCGTGAAGTGACCACCAACTCCCTGACAACCTCCCAAGGCGCAGGACGCGCCGGGGACAAGGTTTTCTCCGGGGCCGCCATGGCCGCAGGGTGCCTGATTCTCGCGGTCCTCTTCGGAGTCGCGTTGTTCCTTGTGGTGCAGGCAATCCCTGCCCTAACCGCTCCGGCTGAGGACATCCAGGGCGGCAACGGCTTCTTCGCCTACATCGCCCCGATTGTGGTGGGCACACTGATTGCCGCCGTGATCGCCCTCGTCATCGCCACCCCCGTGGCAATCGGCGTGGCACTGTTCATTTCGCACTACGCCCCCCGCCGGCTCGCTTCCGGTTTGGGCTACGTAGTGGACCTCCTCGCCGCCATCCCCTCCGTGGTCTACGGCGCCTGGGGTGCGGCTTTCCTGGCCAAGGAAATCTCCCCGGCCTACGACTGGCTGGCCACCTACCTCGGTTGGATCCCGATCTTCGAGGGACCGGCATCCGCCACCGGCAAGACCATCCTGACCGCAGGCATCGTCCTCTCCGTCATGGTCCTGCCCATCATTACCTCCCTGTCCCGCGAAATCTTCCTGCAGACCCCCAAGCTGCACGAGGAAGCAGCGCTCGCACTCGGAGCTACCCGCTGGGAAATGATCAAAATGGCGGTGCTGCCCTTCGGCCGCCCGGGCATTATCAGCGCCATCATGCTGGGCCTCGGGCGAGCACTAGGTGAGACCATGGCCGTTGCCCTGGTGCTCTCCTCCGGTGTCCTCACCGCGAGCCTCATCCAGTCCGGCAACCAGACCATCGCCGCGGAAATCGCCCTGAACTTCCCGGAAGCCAGCGGTATCAAGGTCAACACGTTGATCGCCGCCGGTCTGGTGCTGTTCGTCATCACCCTGGGCGTGAACATGATCGCCCGCTGGATCATCACCCGGCACAAAGAATTCTCGGGAGCCAACTAAATGTCCGCCACAGTAGTCCGCAAGCGCTCAGCGCTCACCAAGGGCCAACTGCCCAAGTTCGCGCCCTACATTGTCCTGGCCGTCGCACTGATCGTCGGCGCGGCCATCCTGGCGCTCATCGGCTTCAATGCCTTCGGGTGGGGCATTGTCTCCGCCATCCTGTTCGCCGTGGGCCTGGTCTCCTGGAGCGGTGCCGTTGAAGGTGCCCGCAAGGCCAAGGACAAGCTCGCCACGTGCCTGGTGGTTGGTGCCTTCCTGATTGCGTTGCTGCCCCTGATCTCGGTCATCGTCACAGTGCTGGTCAACGGCATCCCCGGCCTCATCACTCCCGGCTTCCTGGGCACCTCCATGAACGGTGTCACGGGTGCTTTCGACAACAAGGCAGTGGAGGAAGGCGCCCCCGTCCTGGGCGGCATCTACCACGCACTGTTGGGCACCATCCAGATCACACTCCTTGCTACGGTCATCTCAGTGCCCGTAGGCCTCCTCACCGCGATCTACCTCGTGGAATACGGCAACGATCGTCCGCTGGCCCGCGCCATCACGTTCTTCGTGGATGTCATGACCGGCATCCCGTCCATCGTGGCCGGCCTCTTCGCGGCAGCGTTCTTCTTCGCCATCGTGGGCCCCGGCACCAAGACCGGTGCGGTAGCCGCCGTCGCGCTTTCCGTCCTGATGATCCCTGTTGTGGTTCGCTCCAGCGAGGAAATGCTGAAGATCGTCCCAAACGAGCTCCGCGAGGCCTCCTACGCGCTGGGCGTCCGTAAGTGGCGCACCATCACCAAAGTGGTTATTCCGACGGCGATCTCCGGTATCGCTTCCGGCGTCACCTTGGCGATCGCCCGCGTTATCGGCGAAACCGCGCCGATCCTGGTGACCGCAGGCTTCGCCACCACCATCAACAACAATGTGTTCGGTGGTTGGATGGCCTCGCTGCCCACGTTCATTTACACGCAGATCCTCAACCCGACGTCGCCGTCCAACCCTGCTCCCTCGGACCAGCGTGCCTGGGGCGCCGCGCTGGTGCTGATCATCCTGGTGATGCTCCTGAATCTGGGAGCCCGCCTCATCGCCCGTCTGTTCGCACCCAAAACGGGACGCTAGCCGGGCCGACCGCCAGTCATCGGGCGGCACCTTCAAACTTCCACACCCCCAAGGAACAAAGGAACACCATGTCTAAGCGCATCGACGTCAAAGACCTGAATGTCTACTACGGCAACTTCCTGGCCGTCGAGGACGTCAACATCAACATCCAAGCCAAGTCCGTCACGGCCTTCATCGGCCCGTCCGGCTGCGGCAAGTCCACCTTCCTCCGTACGCTGAACCGTATGCACGAGGTCCTTCCCGGCGCACGCGTCGAAGGCGAAGTACTTCTGGACGGCGACAACCTCTACGGTCCCGGCGTGGACCCCGTAACCGTCCGCACGCAGGTGGGCATGGTCTTCCAGCGCCCCAACCCGTTCCCCACCATGTCCATCCGAGACAACGTGCTGGCCGGCGTGAAGCTGAACAACAAGAAGATCTCCAAGGGCGCAGCCGATGCCCTCGTTGAGAAGTCCCTGGTGGGCGCCAACCTGTGGAACGAGGTCAAAGACCGCTTGGACAAGCCGGGCTCCGGCCTTTCCGGTGGCCAGCAGCAGCGTCTGTGCATCGCCCGCGCGATCGCCGTTGAGCCCCAGGTGATCCTCATGGACGAGCCCTGCTCCGCGCTGGACCCCATCTCCACACTGGCCGTTGAGGACCTCATCAACGAGCTCAAGGACCAGTACACCGTGGTGATCGTGACCCACAACATGCAGCAGGCCGCGCGTGTGTCCGACAAGACCGCGTTCTTCAACATCGCAGGCACCGGCAAGCCCGGCAAACTGATCGAGTTCGCTGACACCACCAGCATCTTCAACAACCCTGGCCAGAAGGCAACGGAAGACTACGTCTCCGGCCGCTTCGGATAAGGGTTCTGCAGGTTCCGGCTTCTATGGGGGGAGTCGGCACAGAACGACGGCGGCCGTCGCCTTGGGGGTACGGCCGCCGTCGTTCCTTCTTGGGTTTACAGGTCCGCGAGGGGCGAGAACGCCAGCTCCAGGATGAAGGCCGCGGCCGCCGTGATCAACGGTGTGGCCACCCAGAACAACAGCACCCTCCTGACCAGGCGCCTGTTGACGGTGTGGAACCGCTGATTCACGCCCGAACCCAGCACGGAGGCGGTCAACGTGTGGGTGGTGGAAAGCGGCAGGTGAAATCCGATGGCGCCGATGAAGAGCATTACGGACGTCAGAGTCTGCGCCACGAAACCGCGCAGCGGATCCACCCGAATAAGTTTGTGGCCGAGGGTGTGGGAGATTCGCCAGCCGCCGAACATGGTGCCCGCAGTGAGCATGATGGCGGTGACCAGCAGGATCCACAGAGGCACGTCGCTGCCGCTGGACAGGCCCGCGGCCACCATGGCCAGCACCATGACAGCGGCCGTGCGCTGACCGTCCTGGAGCCCGTGGCCGAATGCCACAGCCGCAGTCGAGATGGCCTGTGCCCGCCGGAACCGCCGGTTCACCACGTTGGGTTGGGTGTAGCGGGCAGCCCACGTGACAGGCCACACCAGCAGGTATGCGGCCACGAAGGCGATGACGGGGGAGAGCACCAGGGGCAGGGCCACCTGGGTCAGCAGGACATTGTCCATGCCTCCCACAGCGTTGCCGCCCACAAGGACACTCGCGGCCCCGGCGCCGATCAGGCCGCCGATCAACGAGTTCGTGGAGGATAAGGGAATTCCCCGCCACCACGCGTACACGCCCCACAAGATGGCGGCGGTAAGCGCGGACGCCAGCATGGTGAGCCCACTGGCGCCCTCCGGCAACGTGATCCACGATTGCGTGAAGGCGAGGATAAAGGTGCCGCTGAGCATGGCACCCACAAAGTTGAAGATGGCAGCCAGGAGCACCGCGATTGACGGCGTGAGGGCACGGGTCCGCGTGGACAGCGCGACGGCGTTGGAGACGTCGCGGAAGCCGTTGAGGAACGCGAACCCGGAGGCCAAAGCAACGACGAGGACCAGGAAGGCGATGGTCACGTCATGATTCCTTGACGATGATGCTGCCTACCTGCGTGGCGACCTTCCGCATGTCCTTGGTAACTTCCACCAGCTGGTTGGCGATGTCCCGGTGCCGCGCGTACTGCGTGGACTTCATATCCTTGAGCATCTCGGCCACCCAGATCCGGTGCGACCGCTCTGCACGCTTGGCCAGGCGAAGGATCTCGATCCAGTAGTCCTCAAGTTCGTCCAGGTCCTCGAGTTTCCGCATGGCATCCACGGTGAGCTCAGCTTGGCGGCTGATGATCTCCAGCTGGTCTGCAGCACGCTTGGGCAGGCGATCCAGTTTGTAGAGCGCCACGAGGTCTCCGGCAGCATCAAGCTTCTCCATGGCCTCATTGAGGTGGCGGGACAGTGTGTACATGTCCTCGCGGGGGAGGGGGTTCACGAAGCTGGTGCGCATGTGAGTCAGCAGCGCGAAGTGGAGGTCCAGGGACTTGGACTCGTGCTCGTGCAGTTCTTCTGCGAGGCGCTGGTGCTCACTGGCAGGCGCGCCAAGGATTTCGGAGAGCGTTCCAGTAGCGGCAACAATGACGCCGGCCATCTGCGCGAGCAGTACGAGCCCGGCAGGTTCCTGGGGAAAAAGGCGCAGCTTCATTTCGCTTCCGGGCTGGGGACGGGCGGGCGGCGGGCGGCTTGACTTGACGCAGCCCATTTCGATCCCAACTTTACCGGTCCGGCGACGACGCTTGGAAAGCGACCGGGAGCGTGGCGGGCAGTTGTCCCCATCGCTGAGCGTGGGGAATCGTGCAATGCTGGTCACACACCGAATTAATCCAATCAATGGGGGAATTGTGCGTCTCAACAATGTAGTGAAAATCACCAGCCTCGCGGCGGCTGGCCTGCTGGCACTGACCGCCTGTGGCGGAGCAACGGCGGGCTCGACGGCGGGTGGTTCCGAGTCGTCGTCGTCTTCGTCTGCGTCAGCATCGCCCTCAGCGTCCGCCTCCCCGTTGGCCTCGACGTCGTCGGAAGGTGCCGGGACCTCCTCGGGCTCGTACAAGGTGGCGGCCTGGGCGTTGCCCATCTCTGAGGCGGGGGACAAGCTGGGCAGCCTCAAGGGCGAGAGCTTCAGCGTGGACATCTACCAGGTGGCCACCGACGTGGCGTCCAAGGACAGCATGTTCGTGGACAAGGAAACCAAGGAAAACCTGCTCAAGAAGGGCGACCCCGTGGTGTACCTGAACTACGTGGTCACCAACACCTCGTCCGCAGACATTCCCCTGAGCCACTCGCTGGTCACTCCAAAGGCCAAGTACTTGGACTGGAAGTACCTCGGCGGCATGCCCTCGGATTCCAGCAGCGACGGGTACAAGAAGCACGGGCTGAGCAGCACCGGAACCAAGCTCAAGGAGAAGGCCCCGTTCGTGCTGAAGCCGGGTGAGTCCTTCAATATCGCTGAAAACTTCGGCTATACCGCGGGCAAGGAAACTGAAATCTCGGCCACCATGACGCCCCAGGATGCCGCCGGCGACCTTGATCACGACAAGAAGGACAAGGCGGAAACCACTGTCACGCTGAAGTAGTCCTGCTGGTCTGCCCGGGTCCGCCTCAGCGCCGGCCCGGGCAAACTGCGTCAGGGCATAAAAATGGTGCCGAACCGGATACGCCTCTCGGCGGTAGGCCGCTCGAAGCGGCTGTAAGTTGAAGCCCGGGGGTTTCGCGGTTCGACACCAGTTTTAGTTTTCACCGTCAGGCGGGCTAAGTCAACATTGACAGGCCGGGCCCAACGTGGGTACGTTTCGCCTCTTTTGCTGCTTAGTCCAGCTCTCCCAGGCGCCACGCGTTGGCCGCATGCTCGAGGTCTTCGGCCGTCTTCACCAGCTGGTGCGAATTGCGTGTGAGCTTGCTGGCGTGGCCTTCATTGCTGTGTTCAGCACCGTCGGCGAGGGTCGCCTGGCCGAGCGCCACTACCCGGCAGAATGCGGCGGAACGTTCCAGCGCGACGTCGAACTCGCCGTCGAAGGCGCCGGACAAAATGGCGTCGGCCATGGTCTTCATTTCATCTGCTCCGGGCGGCTCAGCTGCGCCGGCCACCACGTTGGAAACCTGCGCGGTGTCGCGTCCGGCCCTGAAATAGACCGAGATTTTCTCGGGGTTCTGGATGGTGGCGGCGCGGAGGGCGTAAAGCCTCCAGAGCGCGCCCGGAAGGCTTCGCGCGGGGCTCTCAGCCCACATCTCGGCGATGGCTTCAAGGCCCTGTTCGTCGGCCAGTTTCACCAGCCGGCGCGTGACCTTGGGGTCGTCGCTGTCGCGGCCCCGTCTGACGAGGGCTTGTGCCGCGAGGTGCGCGGCCTCGGAAACGCGCGCGGGGTCAGCCCCACCTGCGAACGGTTCGAAATCGATGGGCGCGAAGGGCTTGGGCTTGTGGTGCCTGTTTGCTCCGCCGTACGCACGTGATCCTGGCTGTTCGCTCATGACTTCACCGTACTCCTGTGCTCTGGTGGGGTCGAGTAACGGTTGTCGGGGCGGTTGTTCCTGTACCTCTGTGCCGCCACCACTTACTTTGCCGCCGCATCACGCGCGACACGCCGCTACGGCCGCGCGTCGCCGTCGAACCTGTTCCCAAAGTGGGTGACGACGGCGCATGTCACCTTGAGTTCCTTGTCTGCCTTGACGTTGGGGTACAGTATTCATGGCTGTTTCTACAGCTGGAGGGGCCTTTAGCTCAGTTGGTAGAGCATCGGACTTTTAATCCGTGGGTCGTGGGTTCGATCCCCACAGGGCCCACCCTCCTAGGCAGGCCGGAGACGTTGAGTCTCCGGCCTGTTTTTTGTTTTGGCCCGGACCCCGGACGCCCCGACCCCCGTCAACGGACAATTCACCTCCGCACGCAGGGGTGAATTGTCCGTTTTGCGGGGTTCCCCGAAAAAACTTCTTGACTCCTGCACCAAGGCCACGCCAGCATGGTTTCTATAACGTTGTAGAAATCGGCAAAGAACCAGCAGAAAAGGACCCCACCCTTTGGGAAACCAAGAAAACCCCACGGCTAAAATCACCATCGACCCCGCCTTCGTCGTCGGGCCTGTCAGGAGGAAGACTTTCGGCGCTTTCGTGGAGCACCTGGGCCGCTGCGTCTACACGGGCATCTTTGAGCCGGAGCACCCCAAGGCCGACGAGGACGGGTTCCGCACGGACGTCCTTGAGCTCACCAAGGAACTCGGCGTCTCCACGGTCCGCTACCCGGGCGGCAACTTCGTCTCGGGCTATCGCTGGGAAGACGGGGTAGGGCCCAAGGGGGACCGCCCCACGCGCCTCGACCTCGCCTGGCACTCCAGCGACCCCAATCTGGTGGGCGTGGACGAGTTCGCCAAATGGTCGGAGAAAGCCGGGGTTGAGCCCATGACGGCCGTCAACCTCGGCACAAGAGGAACCCAGGAAGCCCTTGACCTGCTGGAATACTCCAATATCAAGGGTGGAACGGCCCTGTCCGAACAGCGCAAGGCGAATGGCGCCGTCGAACCTCACAACATCAAGATGTGGTGCCTCGGGAACGAGATGGACGGCTTCTGGCAGATCGGCCACAAGAAGGCAGGCGAGTATGCACGGGTCGCCGCCGAAACCGCGCGGGCCATGCGCATGGTCAACCCGGATCTGGAGCTGGTGGCGTGCGGAAGCTCGGCACCCACCATGCCCACGTTCGGCGAATGGGAACGCGTGGTCCTCAACGAGACCTACGAACTGGTGGACCTGATTTCGGCGCACCAGTACTTCGAGGACTTCGGAGACCTGCAGGAGCACTTGTCCGCAGGGCACCGCATGGAGGCGTTCATCAAGGATCTGGTGTCGCACATTGACCATGTGAAGTCGGCCATCAAGTCACAAAAGCAGGTCAACATTTCCTTCGATGAATGGAATGTCTGGCACATGTCCCGCGACGAGTCCAAGGCGCCCACGGGGGATGACTGGCCGGTGGCGCCGGTGCTCCTCGAGGACCGCTACACGGTGGCTGACGCCGTGGTGGTGGGCGACCTGCTGATCACGCTGCTGCGGAACACGGACCGCGTCCACTCCGCCAGCCTCGCGCAGCTGGTCAACGTCATAGCACCGATCATGACCGAGCCGGGCGGCCGCGCGTGGAAGCAGACCACGTTCCACCCGTTCGCGCTCACCTCGCAGCACGCCGCAGGCACGGTGCTCAATCTCGCCGTCGAGTCCCCGCGGCTGGACAGCGAAAAGACGTCTGGCTTCACCGCGTTGTCAGCGGTGGCGACCTACGACGCAGAAGCCAACGAGGCCGTGGTCTTCGCCGTGAACCGTTCAGCGACGGACGCGCTGACGCTGGATGCCGCCGTCGGAAGCTTGAACCCGGCGCGCGTGATCGAGGCCGTCACCTACACGAACAAGGACCCCTACTGGCAGGCAACCGCTGACGATTCGACGTCGGTCCTGCCGTCCGAAAACGTCAGTGTAAAGCTCGACGGCGGCCGCCTCACCACCGAGCTTCCGGCCGTGAGCTGGAGCATGATCCGCCTGACTCTCAACTCCTAGGCAATAGCCTGCGAACCGTCCCGGAAGATCGGAAACGCCGACATTGGTGTGACGGTGGCTGCCGTGGTCGGTTCCGGTGCCTGCGTTGCAGGTGCCGGAGCCGGCTCGTCGAGCGTCACGATCTCCATTGACTCCATGTCCAGCAGCCGGCGGCTTCCTGTTTCATCCTGGAGCCAGAACAACTCGGTGCCCGCCACTGTCTTGACCACGGTGCCCCGGTGATAGAGGCGGCCGTTGTGCCACGCCTCGATGTACTGGCCCGGGTTCAGCGCGTGCGGCTCATCTTGGCTGCCAGGCAAAGTACCGAAAGCCTGCGCCAGGCTGGCCTGTGTTTTCAACGCCTGAAAAAGATCCCTGTTTGCGATGGTCATATCTGCCCCCTCTACTCTCGCCGTCCTTGGCCCCAGCATTGCGCATCTTTGTTGCGGGGCTGTTGCAAGGGGATGAGCGATGTGTGACGGCATGCGGGGCACTCGGGCTCAGGGTGTTTCAGGGTCCTCAGATGCGGGGGGATCATCCTGGGGGAGCTCATCCGCGTAGGGTGCGCGTGGGCCGCCGTGGTTGTTCAGGAGATCATTGGCGGCCATGGCCAGCAGGTCGCGTTCGAGTTCCGGGATGGAGAGCATGCCCTGCAGGTAGGCCTCCACCTCGTACTCACCCACGGACCCGCCGATACTGAAGTAATACAGCCAGAGGTTGCCGATGTTGATGCCCGCAGCATCGATCGCGGCTCGGAGTTTGCTCCGTTGCTCGGGTTCGTTGATGTCGAAGCCCATGTCCGGCGCCCTAGTTCTTGTCTGCCGGGATCCCGGCGACTATCTCGGCGCTGATGTGGTGCAGTGAACTGCCGTGATCGCGGGTGTGTTTCAGGAGGCGCTGGAGAGCAAGCTCGTGGGGGATCCCGTGACGTTCCATGAGCATGCCACAAGCACGGTTGACCAGATCCCGGCTTTGGAGGGCTGACTGCAGGCCCTCGCTGATGCGCTTGGGAGTCTCGGCACTTTGGATATGGGACAGAAGGGTGGCCGCGGGGGAAGCGAAGAGTTCCAAGAGGTTGGCGGTTTCGGTGTCATAAGCAGCCGGCTCCGGTGAATAGACCTTGATGGTGCCAAAGCTCTGTCCGCCTGCCATAAGGGGAGCGCTGATCACTGACCTGATGGGGAGGCTGCTCACTGCCGCACTCCACTGGGCCCAACGGGAATCATCGCTGAGATCGTGGACCAACACCGTCTCTTCGGTAGCCCACGCCGTCAGGCAAGGACCTTCGCCCAACTCGTACTGGAGGAAATCCGCCTGTTCCACTACGGAGTCCGTGAAACCCCGGCTGGTCCGGCGGCCCTGGGAATCGAGGATGGACACCCCGGCGCCAATGGTTCCGGGAACGGACTCCCTGATGGCCTGGGAAAGGTTTTGGACAGCGTGGTCCACCTTTTCCTCGGTCAGGAGGAGGCCCAGGATCCTGCCAATGGCGGTGGAGAGTTCGTCCAGAGGAAGTTGCTTCTTCGTCATGGTTTTCTCTCCGGCCCTTCGTGTCGGCTGGCCGACATGACAATTTCAGCGGTCCTTTGAAGTCCGCCTCAGGCTTCCAGCCTAGTGGTTCCCGCCAAACAAAGATCGGACCAAATGGGGGATCTTATTCCTCAAATGAGATCAAAGTCTCTTGGTCGCCCGCGACACCTGCGATGACAGTTGCCGCCACACTGCGGAGCTTGATATTCCGGTGGCTCGAAGCTTTGACCAGGATCTGGAACGCGGCTTCACGGCTACAGCGGTTCTGCCCCATGATGATTCCGACGGCGGTATCGATCGTGGTGCGGGACTCCAACGCCGCGGTGAGGTTCTCACGCGCATCCCGCAGCTGGGCCATCTTCAACGCGAGGCGAAGCGACTTTGCAGCTGTAGCGGTGACGCGTTCAGCGGCTTGGATGTCCTCCTGGGAGAACCCGTGAGGACGCGTGGAATACAGGTTCACAACGGCTTCGCCGGTGCCCTGCAGTTCCATGGGAAGCGCCAGGATTGATCGCACTTTCATGGCCCTAACAGCCGTCATATAGGAGTGCCAGCGTTCCTCCGTGTTTACGTCAGGGACGTGCGAGACGGTGCGGGTCCGCAGAGCGGTGAGGCAGGGGCCGTCACCGAAGCTGTTCTGCATCTTGTCCAACCTCCGCGCCAAGGCGTCGCTGTCCGCGATGGTTACGGGTTTTTTCTGCCGGACAACGGTGACTCCGCAAGCGATAGTGTTCCCGATCCTGGTCAACTTCGCAGCAGTCATTTCGGCAAGGTCCTGAAGGAACTCACGGATATCCTCGTTTTCCACGAGGATATCCTGCAAACGCACCAGAAAGTCCGTCAGATCTGCGGTGTCCTGCTGGCGCAGCCCGGGAGGGCTTCCGATGTGGTGCGATGGCTGAGTCTCAGTCATTTCCCGTCCTTTTACCAGCTCGCCGATCGTCCCGGGCTCTCATTGCCGAGCTCTTCGAGGGCGGTGTCCACCAGAGCCATTTGGGCCTGATCGAGCGTTGTTAGACCGTTGAGGTATCCGTCGAGGTCGAATTCGTCAGCGTTCCCTCCGATGCCGTAATAATAGGCCCACAAACCGTTGAGGCTCAGGCCTGCGTCCCTGAATCGCTCGCCCGCAAACTTGCGCGGCGGATCCGGCGCGGCATCTGCGGAATTAAGGGGTCCAGTCATGCTTCCCCGTTCCCTGGTCAGGGTCTCCTGACCGTGTCAGCATGTCCCTGGCAATCTCGTGGAGTCTACGATCGGTATTTCTGGAAGCCAGGTGGAGAAGCTTCATGGCCGACTCACGGCTGCACCGGTTCTGCATCATGAACAGGGAGATCGCCGCGTCCACAACAGCGCGCGACTCCAGCACTGACCTCAGCCCGGCAGGATAGGGATCAGACGAATGCATGCGGAGGGCCAACCGCAAGGTCCTGGACAGGGAATCTGCATACCTCTGAACTGCGACCACGGTGTCCGGATCAAAAGCTCCCACTTCATTGGAATAGCAATTCAGCGCCGCACCGGACCCGTTGTCCGTGCTGATGGGAACGGCGAGCATGCTGCGGACATGCGCCCCTGATATCGCGTTGGCGTACCCCCGCCAGCGAATGTCGGAGTGCAGGTCTGGAATCTGCACCATCTGCCCGGTGCGCAGCGCAGTGAGGCAAGGGCCGTCGTCGAATTCGTACTGCTTTTCGTCCAGCACACGGGCCGCTTCAGTGCTGCTGGCCACAGTGGCAGGACCGCCGTCGCGCTCCACGGTGATGGCACAGAGCATGGGTGTTTCCCCGCCCAAAAGGGAAGCAGAAATGGTTGTCAGTCCAAGGAGGAACTCTGAGAAGCCAGGACTTTCGAGGAGCAGGTCCTGCAATTCTTCGGCTGTGGGTACTGCGTTGTACTGGGCCATGCGGCCTCATTCCAGCAACGCCGGAGTCCACACACCTCCAGCTGGCGGCTGTGCGCTCGTGATCGCGCAAAACCCGGATATCCAACTCCGGACTCCACCCGAAATCTCCTACCTCAAACACTACGCTTGTGCCCTGCAACAAGATACAGACAGCCCACCCGCTAGACGCATCTGCAACGATGTATACCAACGTAGAGAAGGAGCACCTGCATGGCCGTCACCATGAACGACGTCGCACGAGCGGCTGGAGTGTCGTTGAAGACAGTCTCCAATGTCATCAACAACTACGAGTTCATCCGGCCAGCCACCAAGCAGCGCGTCCTTGATGCCATTGACGAGCTCGGCTACGAAACCAACCTGACGGCCCGCAGCCTCCGATCCGGGAAAACCAGCATGCTCGGCTTAGTGCTGGCCGACCTTTCCATCCCTTACTACGCCGAACTGGCCTCGGACATCATGAAAGCGGCCTGGGCCCGCGGTTACCGTGTTTTGGTGGAGCAATCCGGCAACGAGGCAGAGCATGAGCAGGCTGCGCTTCAGGGCCAGTTCCGTAGCCTCACCGACGGGCTCCTCTTCATCCCGCTCGCGCTCGACGCCGAGCAGATCATCGCCGCGGCCGGCAAGAAACCGCTGGTTCTCCTGGGCGAGTTCGTGCAGGATCCGCGGCTGGACATGGTCCTCATCCAAAACCAGGAGGCTGCGGCCGCCGTCACCACGCACCTGTTGGAGGGTGGCCGCCGTCGTATAGCCGTCCTTGGCGCGCACGACGGCGACGAAGCCGGGAGCAACGGCCTCCGCCTCCGCGGGTACAGGGCGGCGCTCGCTGCCGCTGGTGTGGCATATGATCCGGCGTTGGTGGTCCCCTGCGATTGGCGGCGCGACGCCGGTGCTGACGCCACCGCGAGGTTGCTGGACAGCGGCGTGGAATTCGACGCCGTTTTCGGGCTCAATGATGCCCTCGCTTTGGGCGCGCTCCACGAGCTCCTGGTCCGCGGACGAAAAGTTCCGGAGGAGATTGCCGTGGCCGGCTTCGATGACATTGATGAGTCGCGGTTCGCATCGCCGTCGTTAACCACGGTGGCGCCGGGGCGGGCGGAAATTGCGGAGCGCGCCGTCGAACTCCTCATCCAGCGGATTGAAAGCAAAGACGCCGTGGCCAACGTTGAGCAGCCGGAGGCGGTGTTCGAGTTGCGTATCAGGCAGTCCGCGCCTTAAGGCCTTCAGTGTCCAGGACGTTAGTCTTCTATGAATGAACGTGATCCCCGCTGAAGTCATCACCCCTGCCGTCCTGATCGACGTCGATGTCCTGGATCGGAACATCGAACGGATGGCGGGGAACATGCGTGGACGCGGGCTCCAGCTCCGTCCGCACGTGAAGACACATAAGACGCTGGAGATCGCCCGCAAGCAGCTCGCGGCGGGAGCCCTTGGTATCACTGTGGCCACCATCGGCGAGGCCGAGGTATTCGCGGCGGACGGCGTGAAGGACATCTTCATTGCCTTCCCGCTCTGGGTTGAAGCGCCGCACGCGGAACGCCTTCGCGCATTGACGGCCAAGTGCCGCCTCGCAGTCGGCGTGGATTCGGCTGAAAGCGCGACGGCGATGGGTCGCCAACTCGGGGTCGACGCAGGAAGCGTTGAGGTGCTGATCGAAGTGGACAGCGGACACCACCGTAGCGGCGTGCTGCCGGACGAAGTGGTGGATGTTGCCGAAGCAGCGGCTGCCGCCGGACTGAGCGTGCAGGGTGTCTTCACGTTCCCCGGCCACAGCTACAAGCCCGGCATGCCCACTGGCGCGGCGAGCAACGAGAATGAGGCACTTGGCCTGGCTGCGACGGCGCTGACATCGGCAGGCTTCGAAGTGACCACCATCAGCGGAGGCTCCACACCGACGGCACTGATTGACGGCGAAACGGTGGCAACCGAGCTGCGTCCCGGCGTCTACGTGTTCGGCGACGCCCAGCAACTGGAACTCGAACGCTGCAGCTGGGACGACATCGCGCTAAGCGTGGCCGCCACGGTGGTCAGCAGGCACGAAGCCCGCGGCGGGAACGTGCGCCGCGTGGTGCTGGACGCCGGAAGCAAGATCCTGGGCAGCGACCGCCCTGACTGGGCCACCGGATACGGGCGGCTTCCCGAATACCCCGAAGCCAAAGTGACTGCGCTGTCCGAGCACCACGCCACGGTTGTATGGCCGGATTCGTCGGAGTTGCCGCCCTTGGGCACCCGACTCCGGGTCATCCCCAACCATGTGTGCCTCACCATGAACCTCGTGGACCAAGTCATTGTGGTGCACGGCGGGGCCGTGGCGGAGCGGTGGACTGTGGCAGCCCGGGGCCGGAACAACTAAGTACCAATGTGGTCCCATGGTTCATGGCCATAATTTGCGTGTCCCGTTGGGTCAATGGTTACAGGCAGGACCTCACTACAAATCAAGGCTTACGCGATTCCGCCGCCGGGATTTCTCGGCACTTGGCGCCTCGCTAGCCCAAAGCAAACGCCAGCGCAGTTAGCCCAGCGCCGGAACGCTCTCAAGCAGGGTGTGGAACTCCCTGTTGTGGTAGACCAGCGGAGCTGAATCTGACGGGTTGGACCGGATCTCCACAACCCTGGCTGCCAGCAGCACCGAGCCGCCCAGCGGTGCCCGGTGGATAATCTCGCAACGCAACGCCCAATCGGCCTCCCTGAGAAGGGGCTCGCCTGTGGGCAGGACCTCCCAGTCCATGGCGTCCGTGAAGCGCGGGGCCGATGGGTCCGCGAAGGCACGTACCAGCTCCAGCTGATCGGCACCGACGAGGTGGACCACTATTGTCTGCGCCGCTGCAATGACGGAGGCCGATCGCCCACTTGTCACGGAGAACGCGAGCGTCGCCGGTTCCACTGCCACCGATGCCACCGAGGAGGCCGTCAGCCCCACCGCGCCTTCCGGTCCCGCTGCGGTGACAATTGCGACTCCCGCCGGATGAGCGCGAAACGCAGCCCTGAAAAGCTCGCCGACTGGTTCGGATGGCACGGGTATGTGGTGGGTCATTCATGCACCTTCGTGGGACTGGTTCGGTAAGGCGCCCTTCGCGGGCACACACCTGACTGATGCTAGGACCTCAACTTAAGTTGAGGTCAATTCCTGAGAAACCGACCCTCGACTGAGACGATTTGGAAACGTAGCCGAAACTTCCGCTCCCTACGCTGGTCACAATCTGACCAAGTGCCCGGCGTCCAAGGAGTAACCATGCATCTTTTGCCCCGTGAGCAGGAGAAACTCATGATCGTGGTGGCTGCCGACCTCGCGCGGCGTCGCCAGGCACGAGGACTCAAACTGAACTACCCGGAAGCCGTGGCGATCATCAGCTACGAACTCATCGAAGGTGCGCGCGACGGCCGGACAGTGGCTGAACTCATGAGCTACGGAACCACCCTGCTCCGCCGCGAAGACGTGATGGAAGGCGTGCCGGAGATGATCCACGACGTCCAGATCGAAGCCACCTTCCCCGACGGCACCAAGCTTGTTACCGTCCACAACCCCATCCGTTAGGAGCCCCCATGATCCCCGGTGAATACAGGCTCCAGCCCGGTTCCATCGCATGCAACAGCGGCCGTGACGCGATGGTCGTCGAGGTTGTGAACCGCGGCGACCGCCCAGTCCAGATCGGTTCGCACTACCACTTCGCCGAGGCGAACCGCGCCCTCGAATTCGACCGCGAAGCCGCCTACGGCCGCCGCCTGGACATCCCCGCGGGTACAGCCGCAAGGTTCGAGCCGGGGGACAGGAAGACGGTCCAACTGATCGAACTCGCGGGGACGCGCGAGGTGCACGGCCTCAGCAACGCAGTCAACGGAAAGCTTGACGGCGGCACTGCCGTAGCCGGGGAACCCCGCCCGGGCATCGCAGCGGAAAGGGACCACCAGTGAGCTTCGAGATACCCCGCAAGCAGTACGCCGAACTGTACGGACCGACCACCGGCGACTCGATCCGCCTGGCCGACACCGAACTGTTCCTCGAAATCGAGAAGGACTACACGGTCTACGGCGAAGAAGTGGTCTTCGGCGGCGGCAAGGTGATCCGCGACGGCATGGGCCAGAACGGTCAGCTCACCCGCGCCGAGGACATTCCGGACACCGTCATCACCAACGTCATCGTGCTGGACTACACCGGCATCTACAAAGCCGATATTGCCCTGAAGGACGGGCATATCTTCAAGATCGGCAAGGCTGGAAACCCGCAAATAACTGATGGCGTGGACATCGTGATCGGTGCCAGCACAGAGATCATCGCCGGCGAACGAAAGATCCTCACCGCCGGCGGCATCGACACCCACATCCACTTCATCTCCCCGGAACAGGTCCCAGCGGCACTGTGCAACGGCATCACCACCATGGTGGGCGGCGGCACCGGCCCGGCCGAAGGGACCAAAGCCACCACCATCACACCCGGCGCCTGGCACATCTCCCGGATGCTGCAAGCCGCTGAAGGACTCCCCGTCAACATCGGCCTGTTCGGCAAGGGCCACGCGTCCGCCGTCGAGCCCCTCGCAGAGCAGATCCGCGCCGGTGCCGTCGGGCTCAAAGTCCACGAGGACTGGGGCTCCACCACGTCCTCCATCGACACGTCCCTGCGGGTCGCCGACGAATACGACATCCAAGTGGCCATCCACACTGACACCCTCAACGAATGCGGCTTCGTAGAAGACACCATCCGGGCGATCGACGGGCGCGTCATCCACACCTTCCACACCGAAGGCGCAGGCGGCGGGCACGCCCCCGACATCATCAAAATCGCCGGCCTGCCCAACGTGCTCCCGGCCTCCACCAACCCCACCCTGCCCTACACACGCAACACCATCGAAGAGCACCTGGACATGCTCATGGTCTGCCACCACCTCAACCCCGACATCCCTGAAGACGTGGCCTTCGCCGACTCCCGCATCCGCGCCGAAACCATCGCCGCCGAAGACGTCCTCCACGATCTCGGCATCTTCGCCATCACCTCCTCCGACTCCCAAGCCATGGGCCGCGTCGGGGAAGTAGTCACCCGCACCTGGCAAGTAGCGGACGCCATGAAACGCCAACGCGGAGCCCTCCATGACCCATCCGGCGCTCCGCACGGTTCCGCCGAATCCGACAACTTCCGCCTCAAGCGCTACATCGCCAAATACACCATCAACGCGGCCATCGCCCAAGGCATGGCAGACGTCATCGGCTCCGTGGAAGAGGGCAAATTCGCGGACCTGGTGCTGTGGGATCCCGCGTTCTTCGGAGTGAAACCCGAGCTGGTCATCAAAGGCGGCCAAATCGCCTACGCACTCATGGGCGACGCCAACGCCTCCATCCCCACGCCACAGCCACGCACCATGCGGCCCATGTTCGCCACCTACGGCAAAGCCCTCCAACAAACATCCATCACGTTCCTGTCCCAAGCCGCCATCGACGCCGGAGTGCCCGCCGAGCTGGGCCTCCAACGCATCATCAAACCCGTCAGCGGCATCCGCAACCTCACCAAAGCGGACCTGAAATACAACGGCGAAACCCCGGACATCGCCGTCGACCCCGAAACCTACAAAGTGACAGTCGACGGCGTCGAAGTCACCTCCCAGCCCTCCGACGTGCTGCCCATGGCGCAGCGCTACTTCCTCTTCTAGGAGCACCCATGATCATCGAAAAAATCCTGGGCAACCTGCACCAACAGCCCGACGCCTACGCTAGCCACCACAAAGAAAAAGTAGTCCTGCCCAGCACCCTCCTCGTCAAACGCATCCAACGCGTCACCACCGACCACGGCAAAGAACTCGGCATCCGCCTACCCGCAGGAACCGGAGACCTCCGCGACGGCGACATCCTCGCCATCGACCAGCACAACATCATCGTCGTCTCCGTGCTGCCCACCGACGTCCTGGTGATAAAGGCGCGGACAATCCACGAAATGGGCGTCGTGGCACATTCGCTCGGCAACCGGCACCTGCAGGCACAATTCTTTGACGGCTCATCCGAGTACGGGGCCGAAGTTATGGTGTGCCAGTACGACCACACGGTCGAAGACTATCTGAAGAGCGTCGGCGTCCCCTACGACAGGCAAGAGCGGGTCATGCCGGTGCCGTTCCGCCATGCTGAACATTCGCACTAAAGCCGTGTGCCGCGTCAGGTTGGGTTCGCACGCTTGCGCTTCGCTGGGAAGGGGGCCGTGCCCGTCCCCAGCCGCTCCCAACCTTCGCAAGCTCAGGTCGGGGCCCTCGCGGCAGTGGGCCCCCCACGTGGCCCTCCACACCGCGGCCCCCTTCCCAGCTCCGCTCAATCGCGCCATCCTCACCTCCGGCGGTGTGCTTTGAGTGCGACATATCAGCTTGCTCTTCAACAGTTGACCGACTCCGCGTTGCCTACGGGGGCTTTTGCTCATTCTCTTGGGTTTGAGAGCTATATCGAGCGTGGGCTTGTGCGTGATGAGAGCACCTTCAGCACTTGGCTTCAGGCCTTCGTTTCCCAGCAGTTGAGCTATTCCGACGGGTTGGCTTTGCGGTTCTTGTTTGAGGGGGTGGATGTTGGCTTGTTGGATGGGGTGTTGTCTGCGCAGTTGTTGGCTCGGGAGGTTCGGGGGGCCTCCTTGAAAATGGGGGGACGGCTGCTGGAGATTGGTGGGGAAGTGTTCCCTTCGGGGGAGTTGGAGGCTTATCGGGGGCTTGTCCGGGCGGGGTTGGCTTCGGGCCACCAACCTTTGGCATTTGGTGTCATTGCGAGGTCTCTGGGGGTGCCTTTTGAGCAGGCGCTTTCCGCCTATCTGTTTGCCACCGTTACTTCGCTGACGCAGAACGCCGTGCGGGCCATACCGCTCGGGCAGAACGCCGGGCAGCGGGTACTACGCCAAGCGCACGACGCCGTCGCTGCCGCCATCCACGTTGTAGCACAGCTGTGCTGGGACGACTTCGGGGCCGTCAGCCCCGGCCTCGAAATTTCACAAATGCGGCACGAACGGCAACGCGCCCGCATGTTCATGAGCTAGTTAGTGCAAAGGACAAAAAACATGACAGAACCCATCAAAATCGGCGTCGGCGGACCCGTCGGAGCAGGCAAAACCCAGCTCGTTGAACGCATCACCCGACACATGAGCCGCGACATCTCCATGGCCGCCATCACCAACGACATCTACACCATCGAAGACGCCAAAATCCTCGCCGCCAACGGCATCCTCCCCGAAAACCGCATCATCGGCGTCGAAACGGGCGGCTGCCCCCACACCGCCATCCGCGAAGACACCTCCATGAACACCGCAGCCATCGAAGAACTCAAAACCCGGCACCCCGATCTCCAAATCATCTTCGTCGAATCCGGCGGCGACAACCTCTCCGCCACCTTCAGCCCCGAACTCGTAGACTTCTCCATCTACATCATCGACGTCGCCCAAGGCGAAAAAATCCCCCGCAAAGCCGGCCAAGGCATGATCAAATCCGACCTGTTCATCATCAACAAAACAGACCTGGCACCCCATGTAGGAGCAGACCTCGCCGTCATGGAACGGGACTCCAAAGAGTTCCGCGGCAACAAGCCGTTCTGCTTCACGAACCTGAAGACCGACGAAGGCCTGGACGAGGTCCTCAACTGGATCCGCCGCGACGTCCTGATGCTCGACTTGGCCCAATGAACCGATGCGAGTTGGCGGTTAAGTCACCTTGGGCGGCGAACGCGGATGAAGGGGGCCGTGCCCGTCCCCAGCCGCTCCCAACTCTCGCAAGCTCGAGTCGGGTCCCTCGCGGCAGTGGGCCCCCCGCGCGGCCCGCCACGCCGCTGCCCCTTATCCCCGGCTCCGCCGCCTCGGTGGTTACGGCACCACGCGAGATGCGCGTATGAACACGGCGACGCAGGTCGGTTTCGGCTCAGACGTTGTGGGGAACGTGGGGCCCGGCTCCACGTTGGCTTTGGGTGAAGGGGCGGTTCGGGGGCGGTTGGAGCTTGGGGTCTGTTTGCGTGGGGGGCGGTCCGTTGCTTCGCGGCAGTTTCATGAGGGTGCCTTGCGGGTTTTGCGGCCGCATTACTTGGATGAGTCCGGGCAGGTTGGCTATGTGATGGTCAATCCGGGCGGGGCATATCTCGGGGCGGATTTGTTCCTCATTGATGTGACGGTTGAAAACAATGCCGCGCTGTTGCTGACCACGCAGTCGGCAACTAAGGTTTATCGGACTCCGGGGTCATTTGCTGAGCAGCGAATGAGTGTGCGGCTGGGGGAGGGCTCGCGGTTGGAGCTCATGCCCGACCAGTTGATCGCCTACCGGGAAGCGAGCTACCGGCAGAATTCGCGCATCAGTCTCCACCCGACGTCGAGCCTAATCATGGCCGAAGTCATCACGCCAGGCTGGTCCCCGGACGGGGCGTCCTTCAAGTACCAAGAGGTGCGGCTGCGGAACGAGATCTGGATCGAAGACGAAAACGGAGCCAAGTTGCTGGCGCTCGACAACCTCCTGATCCGGCCCCCGCTGGGAGACGTTACCGGGATGGGGTTCATGGAGGGATTCAGCCACCTGGGGTCGTTGGTGGTGGTGGATCCGCGGGTGAATCAGGGGCTTGCCGATGAGCTGGACCTTATAGCCCGTGACTTTGACGCTTATACCGGGATGTCTTTGACCGCGACTATTGCCGGGAGCGCGGGGCTTGTGCTGCGATCGTTGTCGAACAGCACTGAGGAACTCAACAATTTGCTGGGTGCCTGCGCCGGCGTTCTGCGGGAACGTTGGTATGGGCAGGCGCCCTTGAACCTGAGGAAGTACTAATGACTGCGCTGACCGAGTTCGCCACCATGTACCGGGAGCGGGAGACGTTGTCCCTGCGGACCCGGCTGCTGTTCACGTTCGGTGCCGTCGCCGCTTTGCACCTTGCCGCCGTCGTGCTGTTGCTTGCTGGTACCGCGGGTGGCGCGCAGCCGCTGGCACTCGGGCTGGTGATCACCGCGTACGTGGCCGGTATCAAGCACAGTTACGACTGGGACCACATCGCCGCGATCGACAACTCCACCCGCAAATTCGTGGCACAGCACAAAGACCCCGTGAGCGTCGGCTTTGCATTCAGCCTGGGCCACAGCTCCGTGGTGATCCTCGCCGGACTCCTGGTGGTGGCGGGTGCCACCTTGATCGGGCAGTTCATGGAGGACGGCACCACCGGCAACAAGGTGCTGGGCCTGATCGGCAGTGGAGTGTCGGGGTTGTTCCTACTGGCGATGGGTCTGTTCAACGGCTCCGCGTTTGTGCGCGCGAGCAGTGTGTACCGGCAGGTGCAGCGCGGCGGTGACGTCCGTCCGGAGGACTTGGAAGCCAAGGGCTTCGTCGCCCGGCTGCTCGCCAAGCCGCTGTCCAAGGTGGAGCGGCCGCGGAATATCTACGTGATCGGCTTCCTGTTCGGCCTCGGGTTCGATACCGCCACCACCATCGGGCTTCTGGTCATCACCACGACGGCGTCACTCGCCGGTGCCTCGCCCCTCGCCTTGATGGCCCTCCCTCTTGCGTTCACCGCCGCCATGACCTTGTGTGATTCCGCCAATGGCGTGGCCATGATGAAGATGTACAAATCAGCCATTCGCAACCCCAAGCGCAAGCTTGGCTTCAATGCCCTGATCACTGGCATCTCGGCGGTCTCGGCGTTGTTCATCTCCGTGATCACGCTCGGTGGATTCGCGAATTCTGCGTTTGAGCTTCAGGATCCCCTGACCACGTGGCTCGGCAGCATTGACCTTGGCGACGCCGGCCTGATCCTGGTGGGACTGTTCGTGATCGTCTGGGCCGTCGCCTCCTTGCGGGGCCGGGGCGCCGGAAGCGGGACCTAGGAGACCGCCACTGCGTTGAAAAGCTCGTTGATGTCCACGCCGAGGTCCGGGGTGTCCAGCACGTTGGTCAGAAACACCACGCAGCGGTCCTGCTCGGGGAACATCCACCACTCCGTACCGGACCAGCCCGGATGCCCATAAATACCCTGCGCGAACAGCTCGGACTCGTTGGCCGGCATCTGGAATCCCAGCCCGGTGTGGCGGATGGGCTTGGGCCGGGTGGTGATGTGCGAAACCTCGGTGGTTCGGGGGCGACGCATGGCTGCAAGGGTCGCGGGCCGGACGGCTTTCCCGGAACCCCGCAGGAGCTCGGAACCGAGATTGAGCAGGTCTGCGGCCGTGCCGAACAGGCCCGCTCCGGGATGCCTGTTCTTGTACATGGCCTGGACATCAAGGCCAGCTGCCTCGGTGCCATGGACCGTGTGCGGGTTGCACTCCGTGCCGAACGTTAAACCCTGAGCCCCCGTGTCAGCCGCCAAGGACAGAAGCTGGTCCTCGAACGGAACCCCGCCTGCCCACTCGGCCATCGCCGCTGCACCTTCGAAAGCGATGTTGCAGTACTGGACCAAAGATCCGGCGTAAAAGGCTTGCTCCGCGGAGGTGAGCGCTTCGCGGAGGGGAGTACCGCCGTCGAGCACTGGGTCTGAGATTCCCGAGCGGTGGCTCAGCAACTGCTCAAGGGTCACGGTGTCCGTGCGCCCGGCGCCAAAGTCCGGCAGGGCGTCACCCAGCGAGGCTCCAAGCGAGAGTTTCCCCAGTTCAACCTGCCGCATCACCGTGAGGGCACTGATCGGTTTGGTGACCGAGAACAGCGCAAAGTGGTCATCGGCTGCCGCCGGCCTGCCGTCGTCGGTCCCGAACGCCACGATGTCCTCGATGCCTTGGCTGGAAGCGATGCCCAGCACCGCCACCGGCACCCGTTTGAGGTCTACCTGTTTACGGGCCCAGTCTGCAGCGGGTCCTGTTTCCACCATTGCTATGTCACGCCTTCGTTCGGAGTTGGGGGTTCCTGTATTGAATCTATCGCGGGCACCGGAGAGGCGGGGAGATCCTAAGCAGCGTGACCATATATGACAAGTCAATGACCACTTTATCAATTGCATGACTAACTTGTAGATAGGTGCCCTGAATTCACGTACCCTGAAATCGTCGTTACGCAGTGAATGGGGTGCCTGGTCTCGATGCTTCCCAGCGTGCGGCCTCGGACCGGTCTCAAGCAAAGGATTCGCACCATGAAAACCCCCTCCTCACGAACCAGGGCTATCGCGGCCTTCACAGCGGGCCCCATTGCAATACTCATCGCCGGAGCAATGGTCTGGCAGGGCTCGCAGGCCGCCTTCACGGCAACAACCCGTAACTCCGGAAGCGCCTGGAGCACCGGCAGTGTCACGTTGACTGACGACGACCTCGGTGCCGCTGCATTCACCGTGGAGAATATCGTGCCGGGTCAGACTGGCCAGAAGTGCATTGTGGTCACATCGAATTCAAATGTTGCCGGCGAAGTTCGTGCTTATACGCAGAATTTGATTGCCGACCGCGGCCTTGAGAACCAAATCTTCTTCGATCTGGAGCAGGGCACGGGTGGTACGTTCAATGACTGCACCGGCTTTACTCCCGTAGCCAACACGGTCCCGGAGCTTCCTCTCTCTACGCTGGCAGCCCAAAACCGTGACTTCGCCACGGGCGGTTCCGCTTGGGAAACAACTGGCACGCCCGGTGAGACCCAGAGCTACCGCGGAACATGGCGATTCGACACCACCGGCTTGACCCAGGAACAGGTGAACGCCCTGCAGGGTGCCCGGGTCAGCATTGACCTCGTGTGGGAACTGCAGTCGGACACTGCGCCTACTCCGTAGGCTGATTGGACTCTTTGCTGCGTCGTGAGCTTGGACACCAAGGACAGCGCCGGACAGGCCCTGTTCTCAGCTGAGGGATGGGTTCCCTTCGTCGTGGGCATCGTTGCCAGGGTTTATCTGGGCATTTCCCTGAGCCTGGCTGTGATCGCACTCTTTCCAGCTCTCTTGGGTTGGAGCGGGAGCGTGGTGCAAAGCGGTTCCATGGAGCCGCACATCAGCCCCGGCGATGTGGTCCTCACCTCTGAGCTTTCCGACGCCGAACCCGTTCCGGTTGGTGGCGTGGTGGCCTACCTGAGTCCAGCCGAGGCTGAACCGGATGGAACAGCAAAGACACGGCTTCATCGTGTGGTCGGAGCCAACGACGACGGGACATACGTCACAGCCGGCGATGCCAACACAGACGTAGACAGCACGCCCATGAAGCGTGAGCAGATCAGCGGAAGGGCCCGCATTTTGGTGCCCATGGTCGGCTTGCCGGGGCTGTGGATGACGCACAGGACGTTCCCGCAGATCGCCATCTGGTCTGTGGGAACCCTTCTGGCCGTGGTCTGTGCCATCTACGTGGGCGGCCCCGCTGGCGAAACCCGGACAGCCGGGCCACAGCGGAATACACCCCGCGTCAAAGGCACGGCGGCGTTCCTCCTCGCCGCGGTCATCGCCGTCCTGGTCATCCTCGGTGCCACGGCCGGCACATCCGCCGCTGCGTTCACGTCTGTCACATCCACTCCGGCGAACAGCTGGGCGGCATCCCCGGATTGGAATCCGCCCACGGTGTCGCTCGCGGACCCCGGCAGCTCGGTGAAAGACACCGTTGCCATCTCGGCCACGGCGCAGGACGCCGAGTCGGGCATCAGAAGCATCGACGTCGAGTACCTCCGCGACGGTACAACCACTTGGAGCACCATGTGCTCAGCCGCCACTGCTGCAGTCACCTGCCAGTGGAACACCAAAGCAGTGCCCGACGGCGGCTACAGCCTCCGCGCGCGGGCTACAGATAACGCCGGGCTCACCTCTATCACCGCCCTTCGTGCCACGACTGTGGCCAACAACCTCCTGGTGGTCCTGGCCAGCCCGGCCGAAGCAGTTCGCGGCAACGTTTCCCTGTCCACCAGCCTGTTGGGTGCCGCGAACACGCTGTACAGCGTGAGGGTTGAGTACTCCTTGGCGGGGGCGAACAAGTGGAGCACCCTATGCCTTTACCTCGCCGCTCCCTATAACTGCACGTGGACCACGGCCCTCTCCGCGAACGAAAGCTACGATCTCCGGGCCGTGGCTGTGGCGGGCCTGACCAGCACGTATTCGGCAGTGGTCACGGACATCACGGTTGACAACCAAGCGCCCGCGGTGGCCATGACGGACCCTGGAACACCACTTAGCGGCGTGCGTACTCTGACCGCCACTTCCACGGATGCTCACTCCGGCGTGGCGCAAGTCAGCCTTCAGTACGCGCGCGCCGGGACAAGCACTTGGACCACCGCGTGCACCGTGACGGAGAGCCCCTATTCTTGCCGCTTCGATACCACCACCGTGGCCGACGGCGGCTACTCCTTCAGGGCGATCAGCGTAGATGCTGCCGGAAACAGCACCACGTCCGCGGCACTCAGCAGAACCGTGGACAACACGGTGGCCTCTGTCTCCGTGGAAGATCCCGGCGCCTACGTAACTGGCACTGTGCCTCTAACCGCGGCTGCGAACTCAACGGCAGGTGTTGGCTCTGTAAGAATCCAAGTGGCACCCGCCGGGACAACAACGTGGAACACGCTCTGCACCATCGCAACCGCTCCCTACAGTTGCAGCTGGAACACCACAGGCTACGCGGACGGGACCTACGACCTCAGGGCGGTACTCACCGACCGCAACGGCAAGGAAACCATTTCCGTAACCGTCGCCTCCAGGAGGGTGGACAACAGTCCGCTCCGTGCAGCCGACATCCGAACCACCAATGCCGGGGCCATCCAAGGAAGACTCGAAACGGGCGATTCGATGAGCTTCGTTTACAGCCAGCAGGTCAATCTGGCCACTGTCACACCGGGGTGGGCCGGAGCGTCCCTTCCCGTGACAGTTCGCCTGCGGGACGGGAACCTGTTGGGCTTGGGTAACGGGCAGGATGTGCTCGACGTGCAACGGACCGGGAGCAGCATCAACCTTGGCTCAGTCAACCTGAAGCAGAACTACGCCAAGAACCGCAAGACCGTGGTGTTCAACGCCACCCTGACCGCTGCCACCGAAACAGTGGGCGGAGTTCCCCGCACGGTAGTCACCGTTGTCTTGGGTAGCGCGGCCAGCGGCGGCGCCGGAGTGAGGACGGCAGGTGCGGCAGCCAACATGGTCTGGACACCGACGTCGGCCGTTAGCTCTCCTGCCGGAGTGGCCTGCTCGCTGGCGCCCCTCACGGAAGCGGGTACCTTGGACAGGGACTTCTAGCTAGCAGGGACTTCCAGGCAACAGGGCCGTTCCCGAAAAAGATTCTTGCCGGCGTGTAACCGTGGCCGCCCGGCCGGAAACTATACAAGTATCCTGCAGTTCAGCGCTCTATTTTTCAGGGGGAACCATCGTGCTTTCAGAGCGCGAATTGGCGTTCATCGCCATTCACAAAGACAGCTACCCATCCGTGTTCAAGTTCGTCTGCCGACGTGTTGAATCCGCGGAAGTAGCTGAGGAGATCGCGGCCGACGTTTTCCGCGTCGTATGGCAAAAATGGACGGACGATTCCCGACCGGATCTTCCGTACCTCCTGACGGTTGCCAGGAACCTCGTAGGAAATGCGTACAGGAGCCGCGACAGGCGCTTGGCGCTGCAGGAAAAACTGCGGACGACGGCGGTCCAGCGCTTTGGCGACGACTCCGAGAACGTTGCTGTCCAGGACGCCCTGGAATCACTGCGGGAAAAGGACCGCGACATTTTGCAGATGGCTTACTGGGACGGTCTGGGGACCGCCGACATTGCGAAGGTGCTGCAGTGCAGCGAATCGGCGGCCAAAGTCCGCCTTCACCGGGCCCGCACGGCGTTCCGGAAACATCTGCCTGCAGGGGCCAACTCGACTACACAGAAGATGGGGGTCTGAAGACAATGGATCCGATCAAGAACCAGATATCAGCGATTGACCCGCTCACTATCGAACCAGTGGCGGAACCCAACGGCGAAGAAGCGCTGCACAAAATCCTTTCCGGCACCACCGTATTCAGCGACAACCGCCCGATCGCGGCAGTGACGTCCCTGGAACAGCGGAGGCGCCGCAAAGCCCAGATCGCCGGTGGGCTGTTGCTTGGTGCTGCGGCCGTGACGGTGGGGGTGCTCGTTGCCTCGAGCTTCGAGACAGTCAGTTCCAATCCCTTGCCCGCTGTGACACTCCAAACCTCAACGCCCACGCCTACCGCTTCCGCCACCCCAACGCCCACGCCCACTGTGACGCCCACGGCTACGCCATCGGCAACGCCCACAGTGGCCGCGCCGGTAACCACCCCGCCCGCACCCACCACACCTCCAGCAGTCGCCTCGGCGCCAGTGGTGCCACCCGTGCAGGCGCCGACCACCCAGACCTACACTTTTCCGGACGGCCACCTTTCCTTCACGTACCCGGTCGGCTGGAGTATCCGGGCGGACCAAGGACCATTCGATCCTCCCGGGACTGCGGAAGCCTCGCGCATTGTGACTGTCTTCGATGCCGCTGGGGCAGAGGTAGCCCGCATTTTCAATGGAAACTACGCGGATGGGACTGCTGGTTTGGTGGACCGAACCATTCTGGACCGGGCTGTAGTGCCCGGCGTTCGCGACAACTCGGGTGAGCTGGTGGAGTTCGGTTTCTCCTCGAACCAGTCACAGTACATTCCCTACGAAGGGCCCCCCTACGAGGGAATGCCCTCACCCCGAACGGGACCTGTCGAAGGACCTCCGACATACATCATGGATGTACGGGTGTCCTCCGAGCTCCAGGCCGGAGTAAGTTCCTCCGGGACCAACCAGGTCCGCGTACCAAACGGCATCATGAGTGCTTACGTGGTTTTCGATCCCAGCAAGAACCCAGCCTTCGCTACCCCGGAAGCGGCCAAGGCATGGATGGGCAGCACCCAGTATGCCCAACTCAAGTCCATGCTCCTGAGCCTGAGCTACAAGTAACCCATCTGAGCAGCAGTTGAGGCCGTCCTGAACGCTGGAACGGCCTCAACTGCTAGCTACTTGGATTAGCGGACAGTGACCAGATGGCTGGCGGGGTCGTACCGGAAGGTGATCGGGCCGCCGTCGTGTTTCAACGCGATGTTGCTGCCGTCGGCGGCGCCGGCCAAACCGTAGTTCTCAGCCCAAGACCCGTTGATGGCGGCCTTGAACTCGTAGCTGCCGGCAGCGAGATTGGGCACGGAGAGCTTCCACAGTCCGTCGGCGGCATCCAATGACAGCTGGGCTTGGGCGCAATCCGGCATCCAATCGCCAGCGCAGCCGAGCTCGGAGTTCAGGCTTCCCGGCACGGAAACGGCTGCAGGCTGCTGGCCCGCGGTGACTGCGCTGATGAGATTGGTGGCGTGGTCGTACAGGAACGTGACTGCGCCGCCCGAGTGCGTGAACGCCACGTTGGGGCCGTCGAGCTCACCGCCCGCGCCGTAGTTTTCGTCCCAGGTGCCATTGAGCGCAGCCTTGAACTCGTACGTTCCGGCGGGAAGGTTGGGGACGCTCAGCTGCCAGAGCCGATGCGTGGGCTCGTAGCTCATGAGACCCTGCTCGCAGCTGGGCTGCCAGTCCTCGGTACAACCCAACTCGGTGTTGAGGCTGCCGACCACAGTCACGGTTTCGGGCTGGGTGGGCTCACCCACCACGCCGCTCTTCGGCTCACTCGCCGACGTCTGCGCGCGGTTGTCCAACACCACCGCGCGGTACTCCACTGAGGTGCCATCCTCCAGGGACGACACGTCATGGAACACCTGGTACGGAGCGTTGTCGTCGGTGCCGATCGCCGCCCACTCGCCACCTGGCGTGCGCGACTGGAAGGTGACCTCATAGAACGAGTTACCGTCGACGTCGGCCGTCACCTTCAGGCGGCTGGCGTCACCAGCTGCGGTGACCGGCTTCTTAAGCACGACGGCGGGCGCTGCCGTCGACTTGGCCAGTCGCCCCGCCGCTTCATAAACCGCAGCGGAAAGCGGCGGTACGGTGACGGTCAGGTTGGCGTCCTGTCCGGTCTTGGCGTGCTTGGCGGCGTCACCATAAACCAGCTTGAACGGCTGTTTCGCTTCATACGTGGGGATGGCCGCGGTCTGCGCTGTCTCGCTGTTGTTCACTGCCACGATGTATTCGCGCTGCTCTTTGGCATCAATGCGTGAGAACGCGTAGATCCCGGCGCCGTCGGCTGCGTAGCGGTTTTGCTGGGCACCGCTGCGGAGTGTGGGATGTTCTGCCGCGAGGGCCGCGAGCTCACTGATTTTCTTGTACAACGGGTGCTGGGTGTCGAAGTTGTCCGTGACGTGGGTGGAGCTGGTGCCCAGGAGATCGTCGTCCAGGTATTCCTGTACCTTGCTCGCGAACATCGTCTGGCGCGAGTCCTGGTCTCCGCCGGCGCCGGTGAAGCCTTGCTCGTCGCCGTAGTAGATCACGGGGTTGCCGCGCGAGAAGTACATCAGCTCATGGGCGAGCTCGTCGCGTTCCACCAGTTCGGAGTCGGACGCTCCCGGGTTGTCCTGGGCGATGAAGGTGCCGATGCGGCCCATGTCGTGGTTACCCAGGAAGGTGGGCAGTTGGTAAACGTTCGAGTCAGCGTCCGTGTACCAGTCATCCCCGTTGAAGAAGTCCGCCAAGCCGGTGGCTTTACTGCTCTGGGACGCGAAGCTGCGGGCTGCGCCTTGGAAGCCGAAATCCAGCACGGCCTGCATCTGGTTCTTGGTGGTGAACTTGGACGTCACGGTCTTGGAGGTATCGAAGACCTCGCCGAACATGAAGAACTCGTCCTTGCCCTGTTCCTTGGCGTAGCTGAGGACCTGGGGTCCGAACTGCTGCCAGAATTCGTCGTTGACGTGCTTCATGGTGTCGATGCGGAAACCGTCAATCCCGAAGTCGCGGATCCAGGTTTTGTAGATGTCCATCATGCCGTTGACCACTTTTGGGTTCTCGGTGAAGAGGTCGTCCAGTCCGAAGAAGTCGCCGTACAGGGAGTCCTCACCGGCAAAGTTGGTGTTGCCCCGGTTGTGATAGAGCGTGGGGTCGTTGAGCCACGATGGGACCTTCACGTCCTTCTCCGCGTCAGGGACCACAGGGGTGTACGGGAAGGACGTCGCGGCATCCAGGGGCGGGAAGTCCTGCGTTCCGGCGTAGTCGCGGTCATCGAAGACCTCGCCAGCAGCGGTTCGGTAGGGCTCGGTTTCCTTGGAGATGTACGGCGCTGAGGCGGTTTCCTGGTACTGGATGACGTCCGCGGTGTGGTTGGTGATGATGTCGAAATACACCTTCATGCCACGGGCGTGGGCGGCGTCGATGAGGGTCTTCAGCTCGGCATTGGTGCCCAGATGGGGGTCGATCTGCGTGAAGTCCGTGACCCAGTACCCGTGATAGCCGGCCGAGCTGTTCGCCAGGGTACCGTCACCCTGGACCGCCTTGTTCTTGAAGCTCGGTGTGAGCCAGAGGGAGTTGGTGCCCAGCCCCTGGATGTAGTCCAGCTGGTCTTGGAGACCCTTCAAATCCCCGCCATTGAAGAATCCCTTGCGGGTGGGATCGAAGCCGGACACCATCGGATCGGCACCCAGCCCGCCGTCGTCGTTGGCTGTTGTGCCGTTACTGAAGCGGTCGGCCATGACGAAGTAGAAGTTCTGATCGCTGATGCCTCCGCGGATGGAGTGCTGGGCAGCGGCGTCGGGAGTGGCGGCGGGCGCGGCGCTTGCGGGGAGGATGGCCGAGGCGGTGAGTACCGCCGTCGTCATGACGACGGCGGCGATCCGGTTAAGTGGTGGGCGCTGAGGGCAGTTGTTGGGTCTATAGCTGCGAGATAACACGTGATGGAACCTTCCGCTAAGCGACAGTGCTGTGGCATGTAGGTGCTGTGTGACAAGTCACAACTGTAAGCGCTTCCGTAGGGTTAATCCACGGCTTCTGGGTGTTGAGAATTATGAAGAGCCTCGGATGAACTCCCGCACTGGAAGCGTTTGCATGTGCCCTACCCGAAATTGCGCGGGATTTTCACTGTGCCTTTGCATTGCCTCATCCCGAAACGCTATGCATCTGTCCATAACGAAGCCCGTGTGACTTGCATAGGGTTGAAGAGATCTGCTTCACAAAACGCCCCCGATCTATCCCCAAGGATGAGTTTCAACGATGAAGAGCATCGCCCTCCTGCGCGAACGAGCCACCCGCGTCATGCCTACCGGTTCCCACTGCCCGGCGTCGGGCCTGTGGAGCCCGGACTCCGATCCTGACGCCGTCCAGGTTTTCGCGGAAGGCCACATCCTCCCGGCTCACGATGGTGTGCCCACCGTCTGGCGGCGCCGCACCGCCGCTGAAGTGTCGGCATGACCAGCACCATCCTGAACAGGCCCGCCGACTACCGCCACGTGCCGGCGGCCGAGTGGACTGAACTCACCTCCGGCGATCCCGTGTGGATTTACGACGTCGCGTGGGGCGCCGGGACCGGCCGCGTGGACGATGTTTCCAAGCACCAGGAACTGCTCTGGGTCATCCTCGAGCCGACCGGCCGCAGGCTCATTTGCGGAACGGACGACGTCGAGGTCTGGACAGCCTGAAAAAACTCGCCGAGGTGGCAAATAATGACAATTTCTGAGCGGATGATTGTCATTAAGTGCCATCTCGGCGTCAGTTAAACGGCGGGGACCAGAACGCTGGGAGAGCCCGTCTCCACTCGGCTCACCGGACCGTCCGGCAGGCCGGTTTCGGAGTCCAGCTGGAAGCTCACGACGTCGTCCGAGCCTTCGTTGGCGACGTACAGCCAGCCTTCGCGGACCAGGTGGTGGCGCGGCCACTCGCCGCCGCACGGCACCTCCGCGACGGGCTCGAGCTCGCTACCGCTGTGCGACACCTTGAGGATACAAATCCGGTTGGACCCCCGCACACCCACATACGCGAAGCGGCCATCGGGCGATAACGCAATCTCCGCGCCGGCGTCGCCGTCTTTTGCCCCTGTAGCACTCGCCGGAACCATGGTTGTCAGCTCGTAAGTGCCGTCCGGTTCCATCCGAATCGCTGCCACTTCCACCGAGTATTCGGTGTCCACAAAGACAGTTCCGCTGTGATGGCGGGCCATGTGCCGGGGACCGGAGCCCTTCGGCAGGATCACCTGATGATCCGTTTGAAGGCCAACACCTGGCGAGTACTGCCACACCCTGACCAGGTCATGTCCCAGGTCCGTGGTCATCACGCGGCCGTCCGGCAGCATCAGGCTTGAGTGCGCACGGCTGGGCCGCTCCCCGTCCGGAGACGTTGCTGTGTGGGGGTCGACGGCGGCGGCCGCGCTGGTGCGCGAGGTGATGGCGCCGTCGTGGTCCAGTTCATACAAGATGACCTGGCCGTCGCCCCAACAGGTGGCCACAATAAAGCGTCCCTGCGGATCGGCCGCTACGTGGCACGTAGCTTCACCGGCCGGCCAACGATCGCCGAAGGCCTCCAATCCAGAGTCGCCTGTCCGGCGATACGCCCGCACCGTCTTCCCTTCCTCGGCCACGGCGTAGACCACCGGGAGCGAAGGGTGCAGGGCAAGGAACGATGGCGAATTGGCGGCGATCGCCAAACCGAGGGATGTCAGCTTGCCGTCGTCGTCGGCCGAAAGCGCGACGATGCCCTCACCCTTGCCGTCCCTGTCGGCAGTGTACGAACCAACCCACATCAGTGCCTCGTGGACGGCCACGGTCAGTGCCCCTGGACGTCTGAGTCGACGCCGGCGTCCGGTCCGGCGTCGAGGGTTTGCAGCCTGGTGAGGTCGTCGTGGTCCAGTTCGAAGTCGAAAATGTCCAGGTTTTCCCTCATCCGTTGCGGATTGGCGGTCTTGGGGATGGCCACCAACCCCTGCTGAACGTGCCAGCGCAGCACCACCTGGCCCGGCGTTTTCCCATACTTCTTGCCGATATCTGCCAACACTGGAGCGTTCAAGAGGTCGCTGCTGGCACCCAGCGGGCTGTAAGACTCGGTAATGATGCCGTTCCGTTCGTTGAAGGCCCGGGCAGCAGGCCGCGGAATGGACGGGCTGACCTGGATCTGGTTGACCGCCGGAACAACGTCAGTCTGCCGGAGCAGTTGATCGAGGTGGGCAGGCTTGAAGTTGGACACGCCAATCGACCGCACTTTCCCAGAGGCCTGAAGTTCCTCGAAGGTTTTCCACGTGTCCACGAAATCGCCGCGGCGGGGAAGTGGCCAGTGGATCAGGAGGAGGTCAACGTAATCCAGGCCCAGGCGCTCCAACGAGCCGTCCAGTCCGGCAGCGGCCTTACCGGAACCTTGGAATTCGCCGTCGAGTTTGGTGGTGATGAAGAGCTCCTCGCGATTCACCCCGCACGCCCGGATGCCGTTGCCCACGCCCTTCTCATTGCCGTACTTCACAGCAGTATCAACGTGCCGGTAGCCATGCGACACCGCCTCCACCACAGCATCGGCAACCTGGGCGTCATTCAGCGGCCACGTGCCGAGTCCCAGTTGAGGGATCTTGTGGCCGTCGTTGAGTTCGATGAGCGGGGCAAGTGTCATGGGGCATGATCTCCTTTTGAGTCTGTTGCTGTTCTACGCTGGCCGCTTGCTGCTTGGCAACAGCTACCGGCGCGACCATTCATAGAGCCGATCACTCAACTCCATAAAATCCTCGCTCACTGTCTGCAGCTCGGGATGGGTGTCATGCCATTCGACGATCTCCCTGGCACCGTCCGCGAACGGAATCGTGGCCCGGTAGTCAGGGACCAAGGCTTTGATTTTGGAGTTGTCGAACACCACGGAGTGCGAGCGGTCGCCCAACAAGTTCGGGCCGAGCTCATGGCTGTGGGCTGCGATGGTGTCCGAAGAAACATGGAACAGCTCGGGTTCTTCCACTCCGGCCGCCCGCGCAAAGAGGCGGTAAATCTGGTTCCACGGCAGGAACTCGTCAGACGTAATGGTGTAGCTCTCGCCCACAGCCTGCGGCCGCCCCAGAAGACCAACAAAAGCCTTGGCGAAATCCCGGCTATGAGTCAGCGTCCAGAGCGATGTCCCGTCACCGTGCACCATGATCGGCATCCCGGCCCGCATGCGATGGATGTCAGTCCATCCGCCCACCATGGCGATCTTGGTCCGGTCATAAGTGTGGGAAGGCCGCACCACGGTAAGAGGGAAGTCCCGCTCACGGTAGGCCTCGTACAGCAGCTCCTCGCAGGCAATCTTGTCCCGCGAGTACTGCCAGAACGGGTTCTTCAAGGGCGTCGACTCCCTGATGGGAAGCAACGTGGGCGGCTTCTGGTACGCCGAAGCGGAACTGATGAAGACGTACTGTCCGGTCCGCCCACGGAACAATTCCAAGCCGGCCCGCGCCTGGTCCGGGGTGAAGGAAATAAAGTCCGCAACGGCGTCGAACTCCCTTCCCCGAAGTACCTCCCGCACGGCGGCGGCGTCCCGGACATCCGCGTGAAGCACTTCCGCCCCCTCGGGGACCGGCCGCCCGGCTGACCGTCCCCTGTTAAGGATGGTCAGCCGGTGGCCCAGGGCGACGGCACGTTCAGCCGCCGCCGCACTGATGACCCCGGTCCCGCCGACGAACAGGATGTTCCGTGGCGAGACGGTGTCCGCCGCCGTTCCCAGAGTGGCGGGGAGGAGGCTGCTCACCAGGCGTAGTCTTCGGGTGCGGGTTTGTGGCCCGGGAAGATGTCGTCGAGGCGCTTGAGGGCGTCCTCGTTCAAGGAAACGTCCAGTGCGCGGATGGCTGCGTCCAGTTGTTCCTGGGTACGCGGCCCAACAATCGGGGCCGTCACCGCAGGCTGGTGGAGAAGCCAAGCCAACGCAACATCCCCGGGAGCATGCCCCAGTTCGTCCGCGAAATCCTCGTACTGGCGGATCTGCTCCTCGTGCTTCTTGAGGGTCTCCAATGCCCGCCCCTCGGTGCGGCGGACACCCTGCTCTTCCTTCTTCAATACGCCACCCAGCAGCCCGCCCTGCAGCGGCGACCACGGGATCAAGCCAAGGCCGTACTGCTGCGCAGCCGGGATGACCTCGAGCTCAACTTCGCGCCGGAACAGGTTGTAGATGGACTGCTCACTGACCAGCCCGGTGTAGTTCCGCCTGCGGGCGGCTTCCTGCGCCTGGGCGATGTGCCAGCCGGCAAAGTTGCTGCTGCCCGAGTAGAGGATCTTGCCCTGCTGGACGCCCACCTCGATTGCCTGCCAGATCTCGTCCCACGGCGTATCGCGATCAATGTGGTGGAACTGGTAGACATCGATGTAGTCCGTCTGCAGCCGCTTGAGGCTCGCATCGAGTGCACGGCGGATATTGAGCGCCGACAACTTGGACTCGTTGGGGCGGTCCGTCATGGTGCCGTACAACTTGGTGGCAAGGACAGTGCGCTCGCGGCGCTCGCCGCCCTTGGCGAACCAGCGACCGATGATTTCCTCGGTCCAGCCGCGGTGGCCGGTGCCGCCATAGACGTTGGCGGTGTCGAAGAAGTTGATGCCGGAGTCCAAAGCGGAGTCCATGATCGAGTGGGCTGTTGCCTCGTCCGTCTGCGGACCGAAGTTCATGGTGCCCAGGCAGAGACGTGAAACTTTCAGGCCGGAACGGCCAAGGTGGGTGTACTGCATGTTTGTCCTTTGTTTAGAGCTGACTTAGAGCTGTGTGAAAGCTGCGACGGCGGGATCGGAGCCGATGCGGGCTCCCGCCTCGAGTGCCGTAATGGCTGCCAGTTCGGATTCGGTGAGCGTGAGATCGGCGGCACCGAAGTTCTCCCGCATCCTCTTGGAGTCAGCGGACTTGGGGATCACGATGGTCCCCTGCGCGAGGTGCCAGGCCAGGATCACCTGTGCAGGAGTAGTGCTGTGGGCTGCGGCCACGAGGGCCACCTGCTCGGCGTTCAGGTCCTTCCCCTGCCCCAACGGGCTGTACGCCTCCACGGCAATGCCGAGGTCGCGGCACTTGGTGGCCAGCTCGCCTTGTTGGTACGTGGGGTGGACTTCGATCTGGTTGACTGCCGGAACCACCTCCGCCTCTTTGAGCAGTGTGTCCACGTGCTCGGAGAGGAAGTTGGAGATGCCGATGGCCCGGATCTGCTTGTCCTGATACAGCTTCTCCATCTCTTTCCACGCCTGCGTGTAGAGGCCCTGCGAAGGAACGGGCCAGTGAATCAGGTATAGATCAATGACTTCCAGGCCCAAGGCATCCCGGCTTCGTTGGAAGGCGTCATACGCCTCGCCCTGCTCGCCGTTGCGAAGCTTGGTGGTGATGAAAAGTTCTTCCCTCGGAATGCCCGAAGCCGCGACGGCAGCGCCGACCCCTGCCTCATTGCGGTACGCAGCCGCGGTGTCGATGTGGCGATAGCCGGCTTCCAAGGCGTCTTCCACTACCTTCTGCGTTTCCTCAGCAGGTACTTGGAAGACACCGAAACCGAGCTGGGGGATAGTGACGCCGTTATTCAATGTCAGCTCTGGCATGACGGTCTCCTTCGACGGGATGGTGATGGCGATGACTCCAGAAAGCGTTTTCGGAGGCTCTGTACTGAGCCTATGCAGTTTTGGCCCCAGAGTCAGCAACCCAGCCTGATCCTGTTTTTCCTAGGTCTGGTAGTCCTACCCAGAATGGTGGTCTTTCACACGCTACGAACGGCAGAATGGACGGATGGGTCAAAGCGCCGAGTTCGGTAAGTTCCTTAAAGTCATGCGTGCCCGTCTCTCACCCGAGGACGCCGGGTCGCAGGAATCCAGCGGTGCCCGCAGGGTGCCC
Organism: Arthrobacter sp. Rue61a; assembly: GCF_000294695.2. NCBI lineage: Bacteria > Bacillati > Actinomycetota > Actinomycetes > Micrococcales > Micrococcaceae > Arthrobacter > Arthrobacter sp. Rue61a. Next base: position 239,693 of record NC_018531.1, read on the forward strand.
GGACTCCGCCGCGAGGAAGTTGCCCGGCTCTCCGGAGTGAGTACCGACTACTACACGCGCCTTGAACAAGGCCGCAACATCCACCCGTCCAAAGCGGTCCTCGACTCGGTGGCCCGGGCGCTTCGCCTGGACGCGGGGGAGCATGCGCACATGATGGACCTGCTGGAGCACTGCGCCAGTTCCGCGGGCAATCCCGGCCCCGCGCAAAAAGTGAGGCCCGGGCTCCGGCAGCTGCTGGACGCCGTCGGTGATGTTCCGGCCATGGTGCTGGGCAGGCGGGCGGACGTCCTGGCCGGAAACCAGATGGCTCACCTGCTTTTCACCGACTTCCCGTCACTCCCGGCCGCGGAGCGGAACCTGACCCGTTGGATCATCCTGGATCCCTCGGCGGGGCAGCTGTTCAGGGACTGGAAAACCGTGGCCGCTGAAGCTGTGGGTGCTCTGCGAATGGACGTCGGCCGGCACCCCAACGATCCCCGGACCAACCAACTGGTGGGCGAACTTGCCGTGCACAGCGAGCATTTTCGGCAATGGTGGGCCGGGCACAGGGTGGCGTCGCGATCCGCAGGTACCGTGCGGTTGCACCACCCGATCGTTGGTGACCTCGAACTGAACTTTGAGACGCTGAGTCTCCCGGACGACCCCGACCAGATGCTGAGGGTCTATTCCGCGAAGCCCGGCTCGCCGTCGTCGGACGCTTTGACGCTGCTCAGCTTGGGTGACGTGGGCACCAAAGCAAAGGACCGCGAACCCGCCCGCAGAGATGGCAGTTAATGACAATCCGGAGCTCCGGAACTGTCATTAACTGCCATTTCGCGGAGAGGTCATCAGCGCTCCAGGCGGAAACCAAGCTTGATGGTGACCTGCCAGTCGGCCACTGCGCCGTCCTCGAGGTGCCCGCGGATCTCCTTGACCTCAAACCAGTCCAGGTTCCGCAGTGTCTGGGAGGCTGTTGCGATGCCGTTCTTGATCGCGTCGTCAACGCCTTCGGTGGAAGTTCCTACAATTTCGGAAACGCTATATGTGTGGCCAGCCATGGTGCTCCTCATCAACGTCTTACGAATCTTTGGAAATTTCGGGCCCGCCAGGCAGGCCGTTCATGCAGACTAGCCCACGGATCTCCGTGCGGCCAGAGGTGTTGCAGCCTTAGCTTTCGCGCCAGTCGTTGCTGGTGATGTGCGAACCTGCCTGCGGCCCCATTTGCAGCATTCCGCCGTCCACAGGCCATGACGCGCCGTTGACGTAGCTGGATTCCGGTGATGCCAGGAAGGCTATGACGGCGGCGATTTCCCGGGCATCTCCGGGACGTCCCAGCGGCACTCCGGGCCGTTCCTTCTGCTTGGGATCCTCGTCTTCCTGGCCCGTCATGGGAGTCGCGATCTCACCCGGCGCCACGTTGTTGGCGGTGATGCCGTGCTCAGCGAGTTCCAGGGCCATGGTCTTGATGAGGCCGCCCAAGCCATGCTTGGAAGCGTCGTATGCCGAGGCTCCTACCCTCGGCTGGAACTCATGGACACTGGTGACGGCGATGATGCGCCCACCCCGGCCGGCCTTCACCATGCGCTTGGCGGCTGTCTGCATCGCCACGAAAGCGCCGTTGAGGTTGGTGTCCAAAGTGGACATCCACGTGTCGTAGTCCAGCTCAAGGAACTTGGTGCCATCGCCGGTTCCGGAGTTGTTGACGAAGACGTCCACGCCGCCAAGTTCCTCAGCGAGCTTGTCAATGGCCGCAGCCGTCCCACGGGCATCAGTGGTGTCCAATGGGTGGACCACGGCCTTCCGGCCCAGGCCGCGGACTTCCTCCGCGGTTTCCTCAGCTCCCTGCTGATCGGAATGCCAGGTGATTCCCACGTTCATGCCTGCCTTGGCCAAGGCCACCGCAGTGGCGCGCCCGATGCCTGAATCTGATCCCGTGACAATGGCGGTCTCCGGGGAAAATGGTGCGTCGCTCATGGTCCTGCCTTTCGGTCGAGTAGTCGTTCCGATGATTAATCCCTACCCCCGAGACCCCGGCTGTAAACACTCCCGGCATGAACGGTCATCCCGGGGGATCATGATGGAGTGTAGATTTCTTGCAGCACCACCCAGCGAATCCCCACAACCAGGAGTACTCATGTCAGAAGTTATTGTCGTCGGCGTTGACAACAGCGAGACGGCCAAGCGCGCAGCAGTGGCAGCAGCGAAGCTCGCCACCGCGCTCGGTGCTGAACTGCACGTCATCAGCGGCTTCTCAGATGACCGCATTGAAGAATTTGGCAGCGGCAGCGACCGCATCACCGTCTCGTCGGCAGACTCTGCGGAGTACGTTGCCCGCAAGGTTTCCGAAGAGCTGGACGTTCCCGCCGGCAACATCAAGTACTTCGCTGCCCGTGGCACTCCCGCCAACGCCCTGATCAACTACGCCGAGACCAACAACGCCTCGCTGATCGTTGTGGGAAACAAGCGCATGAAGGGCCTGGGCCGTGTCCTGGGCAGCATCGCCAACAGCGTGGCGCACGGTGCACCCTGCGATGTGTACATCGTCAACACGGACGTGGAGGCGTAACCAAGCCAAGCAGGGGACAGTGCCTGTTGAAATGACTGCTCATTGGAGCAGGTGCTGTCCCCGAGCTGGCTTACCCGGTTGTGCCGTTGAGAACAGTCACGTTGGAGCGGGTCACGCCCCTCCCGGTGATGAGCAGGACATGGCCGGACTGCGGGATATCGGAAGTGATGGTGAGGTCCCGCAGCGCCGAACCGTCCGCCGCCACCAGTAGCGTGACGCCTTCGCTGTTGGACAGGATCACGTCCTCTGCATTTTCTGTTGCCCCGGCCAAGGTGATGTTCCGACGATCACCCCATATAACCGCTGGCTCGTGATAAATGCCGGGGTGCACCAGCACGGTGACAGCAGCGGGATTATTCGCAGGCACAGCGCCAATGGCCGCGCGGATGCTGGCGAAATCACCGGTTCCGTCGAGTGCCACCGTGATGACCTTCCGGAGCGCAGGCTCGGTCCCGCCCAAAGGCCCGCCGAAAGCACGCACCAGTGAGGGGAGCGCCTTGGTGGGGGTCAGGCTGTAGGAGTACGGCGGATTGAAGGCCCCACCCCGTTCCTGCCCAACATTGCCGGTGCACTCGTCAAAGACGTTATTTCGGGCTGCCAGCGCACCGCCCGGCCCTTGGTGGTGAAGGGGGTTCCGGACGTCGCGGAAGTAGTTTCCTTCCACGAGCAGCAGCGCGGCATTCCGCCCCAGCATCCCATAGCTGGAGATGTTCTCCAGATAGTTGTTGTAGACGTGGGATGCCGCGGTGTTGTCCAGGCTTGCGTTGCGCTGGTGCGTGTTCCGAATCCAGTTGTGATGCAGTGTCAGCCGGGTGACCACGTTCTGGGTCCAGCCCTCGCCAAGGGCTTTGTTGTGGTCCGAAAAGACGTTCCACGACAAAGTGACGTTGTCGCAGTCCTTTCTGATGTCCACCAGTCCGTCGCCCAACCGGGTGAAATGCATGTGGTCCACCCAAATGTGCGTGCTGGTGTCCACCTGGATGCCATCCCTGTCGTTGTCGGGCCGTTTCCCCGCAAAGTCGCCGGGAATGTAAGAGTCCCGGACAGTGAAGTTGCGAAACACGACGTTGGAGACATTGACGAGCTTGAAGCCGGCATTGACCACCGCGGCTCCTTCGCCTGCACCAAGGAAGGATTTGTTTGAGGTCACGGTCAGTTTTTCGTACTGCGTGAACAGCAATTCGCCGTGGAGGATCACCACCAGCGGTTCGGCGCTTTTGGCGAATTGGCGCAGATCCTCCGGGGTGTTCGCATGGACCAGTCTGCCGCCGGCCCCACCTGTGGTGCCTGCGCGGCCGTGCGCTGAAACGCCGGCGAAGCCTGTGGGTGCCACCGACCAAGCACCGCCGTGTCCGCCGTCTATGGGCAGCCCGGCTTCACTGAATCCGTTGGATTTGACGCCGGTCGGCGCCGCTGCGGAGGCTGCCGGGCCGAACAAGCCCGTGGACACCAAGGTGCCTGCTGCGAGTCCAGCGGAAAGAAGGGTCCGGCGCCGGATATTCAGGCCCTGTGCGTCCGCCATCTTAAGCACCTGCTGCCGGAGTCCAGTCACCGAGGAACGTGTCCTTAGTGAATTTCAGGGCCTCTTCCGGAGTGAGTTGGGGGTGGAACTCGTTGATGTATGCGCCGGGCCCGGTGTTGTTGAACTCAGCGAAGCGCCCTTCAGTCCAAGCATGACCACTCATGTCTGACCAGCCCTGCTCAGCGATGTGACTGCCCAGGTTCGAGTCCCGGATGACGGCCATGGGGTGCGCGTTGGGGTCGCTGCTGGCAAACCAAGGGCGTCCCAAACTGACGGTCCCGGGTGCAGCGTCAGAGGTCAGGGTGCTGTCCACGATCAGGAAGCCGTAAGGGTTGGAGTCCTTGGTGCTGGGTGCCACGATGTAGCCATTGTTCGTGTCGCTGCCGCGGTCCAGCGAATGGATGGTGCAGCCGTCAAACACCGCTGTGCCGCGGCCGTAGAGGAAGTCCACGTCACCTTCGATGTAGCAGTTTTTCAGATAGGTGCGGGCGGTAGCGTCACGGCCGGTGGTGTCTGCGAGGTAGGTGTCCTGGTTGCCGAGGAACCTGGTGTTGTCGAAGGTGATTTTGTCTGCCACCGTCCGCACCGCGAGGGCCTGGCTACCTCCGTGAACGGCCTCGTCATAAGCGTTTTCCACTGTGAGGTTCCGGACCGTGGTGTTTTCCGCCAGGACGTTGAGCGTGGCACTGCCCGCAGCGCCCCAGGTTCCGCCGAAGAACTTCGCGCCGTTTGCAGGGGTGTCGTAGGAAATGACGACGTCGGCCGGGTTGGCTGTTGCTCCCTGCAACGTCACGTTGGGCCGGTCGGCCCAGACATTCACCGCTTCCCGGTAGAAGCCGGGCTTGATGGTGATGGTCCGGGGTTGTGTGTTGCCCACAGGAATCGAGCCGATGGCCGCCTGTACGCTGCCGAAATCGCCGGTGCCGTCCAGCGCGACCGTGACCTCCGCCGTCGTGCTTGGTGCTTTGTTTTCGCGAGGTCCGGCACTGCCGGTGACCAGTTCGGGAACCCTCGCAGAGTCGTCCTTGGCGTATGAATAGAACTGTGTGGGGTCGAAGGCGCTGCCGACGTTGTCCTTGCGGCCGCGGGTGGACTCGAAAATGTTGTCACGGTTGACGATTTCCGTGGCAGGGTCCTTTGCCACCACGGGATCGGCAACCGCGGTGAAGTAGTTGCCCTCCAGGACCACCTTGGCGGCGTTGCGGCCCATCATTCCGTACCGTCCGATGTCCTGCAGGTAGTTGTTGTAGACGTGCGCAGCCGCTGTGTTGTCCAGGCTGAAGTTCCGCTGGACAGTGTTGCGGATCCAGTTGTGATGGATGGTCATTTTGGTGACTGCGTTGCCGGTCCAGCCAACGCCCAAGGCTTTGTTGTTGTCCGCGAACACGTTCCACGAGTAGGTCAGGTAGTCCGAGTCCTTGCGGGTATCGATCATGCCGTCGCCCATGCGCTCGAACTTCATGTGGTCCACCCAGACATGGTGCGAGGTATCCAGTTGGATCCCGTCACGGTCGTTGTCCGGGCGCTTGCCGTCCCAGTCGCCGGGAATGTAGGAGTCACGGACTGTGAAGTTCCGGAAGATCACGTTGGACACGTTGATGAGTTTGAAGCCGGCATTGATCAGCTCCACGCCCGCGCCCGTACCGATGAAGCTCTTGTTCGAGGCGACCGGAACCTTGACGTAGTCCTGGGCCGTGATGCTGCCCTTGAGGAAGATCACCAGCGGCTCCTCGGCCGCGGCATGGGTTTTGAGTTCCTCCAGCGAGGACACGCTCACGTGCCTCCCCGCCTGGCCTCCGGTGGTGCCGTCCAGGCCGTTGCCGGGAAGGGACGCGAAACCGTCGGGACGTTGCTTCCACAGGGCCGCCGGTGCCGCCGGTGATTCTGTGCCGCTGTGGATGGGCTCCGCCCTGGCAGGCACAGCGGTAAGGCTTCCAAGAATGACGACGGCGGTGGCCGCGCCGAGTAGGCGTCGCAGGCGCATGCAAAACTCCTTTGTCTTGTCTGGATTGGTGTTGCAGGGAGTGGAGGTGGCTATTTGAGTCCGGTGGTGGCAATTCCGTTGATCAGGTACTTCTGCCCAGCAATGAAGAAGCCGATGATGGGGGCGATGGACACCACTGACATGGCGAACATGGGGCCCCACATGCTTTGTCCTTCCGAGTCCATGAAGGCGCGAAGGGCCAAGGGAACGGTGTAGAGGTCCTGGTTCTGGATGTAGAGCAGCGGACCAAAGAACTCGTTCCATGTGGAGATGAACGTGAAAATAGCCGTGGTGGCCATGGCCGGCACGCAGAGGGGCAGAATGACCCGGATGAAAGTCCGGAACGGGCCGCAGCCGTCAATCTGGGCGGCGTCGTCCAACTCCTTGGGCAGCGACTTCATGAATTGCACCATCAGGAAGATAAAGAAGGCATTGGTGGCCATGAAGTTGGGGACGATCAGCGGCAGGTAGGTGTCCAGCCAGCCGAGCTGGGAGAAGATGATGTACTGCGGAACCAAGAGAACGTGACCCGGCAGCATGAGTGTTCCCAGCATGAGGGCGAAGAACAGCTTCCGCCCGGTGAATTCCATCCGCGCGAAGGCGTACGCGGCCAGGGCGCAGGAGAAGATGTTGCCGATGATGGAGAAAATCACAACGATCATGGAGTTGATCAGGTAAACGTGGAACGGCTGGTCCAGCGCGGTCCAGCCCTGGGCGTAGTTGGAGAAGTCCCAGTTTTCGGGCCAGAGACCCAGCTGCCTAAAAATATCGTTGCTGGGCTTCATCGAGCTGGAGATCAGCCACATCAACGGGTAGAGCATCACCAGCCCCACCAGGCAGAGAATCAGATGCCGTGAGAAGCGGGAAACCGGGGTTCCCGTCAGGGCGTCTTCGGGTTGATCCTGCTTGGCCAGCTTGCGCTTGAGAGGTAAATCAAGGAGTGCCATGGGGTTGCCTTAATTGTCGTAGAAGACCCAGAACTTGGATGCGATGAAATTGATGGCCGTGAAAATCGCGATGATCATCAACAGCAGCCAGGCCATGGCCGAGGCATACCCCATCTCGAACTCGGTGAAGCCCTTCTGGTACAGGTACAGGTTGTAAAACAGCGTGGAATCCGCCGGGCCCCCGGTACCTCCGCTCATCACATAGCCCTGGGTGAACGTCTGAAACGAGCCGATGAGCTGCATGATGAGGTTGAAGAAAATAATGGGGCTGATGAGGGGCAGCGTGATGCTGCGGAACTGCCGCCACTTGGATGCCCCGTCAATCGAGGCAGCTTCGTAGTACATCCCGGGGACCTGCCGTAGTCCGGCAAGGAAGATCACCATGGGGGAGCCGAACGTCCAGACGTTCAGCACAATGAGGGTGCTGAGGGAGAACTGGGGGTCAGTGACCCACGCTGGGCCCTGGATTCCAAAGATGCCCAGGAACCCGTTGACGATTCCGTCGTTGCCGAAGATGTAACGCCACAGCATCACGATTGCCACGCTGCCACCCAGAAGGGAGGGCAGGTAGTAAACAGAGCGGTAGATCGACAGGCCCTGAAGTCCCCGGTTTAGCACCAGCGCAACCAGCAGGGCAACAGCCAGGGAGATAGGCACCGACACGAAGGTGTAAATGAAGGTGACCTTCAGCGACTGAATGAGCCGTGGGTCCTCGAACATGGCCTGGAAGTTGGCCAGCCCCACAAAGTTGGGCTCAGTGAAGAGGTTGTAGTCCGTAAAAGCCAGGTACAGCGAGGCAAAGAACGGAATGACGGTGAACAACATCCCCAGGAACCACGGGAGAAGGAAAAGATATCCAGAGCGCTGCTTCCTGCGCCGGGACGGGCGGAGACGCGGTGTGCCGCCTGCCGCGGCTGGCGCCGGAGCTCCCGGCGGCTGCTTGGTCAGAACTGTCATAGCGGCAAGACCCCCTCGGAAGTAGCTGCAGGCTTACTTGTTGATTGCTGCATTGCTCTTCTCCATGAAGGTCTTAGCCGCATCCGCGGGGCTGATCCGGCCGAACTCCACTTCAGTGGTGAGCTGCTTGAGGGTATCGGCTACAACACTGGCGCCTTTCGGATATACGTAGGCGGGCGGCAAGTCCTCTTCCTGGATGGCGGCCATCAGGTCCACGAACGTCTTGTCATCCGCGCTCAGCTTGGGGGTGATGGAATCGGCCACCTCCGGGTTGATGGGGACACCGCGCTGGGTGAGGACCTCGGCGGCACCTTCAGCGTCGTTCGTCAGGAAGTCCACCAGTTTGGCTGCTTCCTTGGGATGCTTGGACTTGGCCGCGATTGACCACAGCATGGTGGGGTCGGCGGAGTAGCCACGGCGCTCGCCGCTGGTTTCGCCTGGAATGCGCAGCAGGACAACCTCACCCTCTACGGCCTCGTTGTAACCACGGAAGTTGTTGATGGGGATGATCTGCGAAGCGACCGTGCCCTTCGCGAGGTAGGACTGCGCCGGCGAGCCGCCAATTTGCTCGAAGAATCCTGCGGGCGGATAGCCGCCGGCTTTGCGGAGGTCCACGCTGTACTGGAACCAGTCCTCGATGGTCTTTTCGCTGACGCCGAGCTTGTTGTCCTTGGTGTAGAAATCCTCACCGCGTTGGCGCGCGAGCATGATGGGTCCTGTTTCCGTGGCGACGTCGTAGCCAGCTCCGTAGACTTTCCCGCCGGTTTTCTGCGTGACTTCGGTGGCGAACTTGGCGTAGTCCTCCCAGCTCCAGGTCTTGTCATCCGGGATGGTGACGCCGGCCTGGTCCGTGATGGTCTTGTTGACCACCATGCCGATGGTGGTCACGCCGGTAGCGAGGCCGTAGAGCTTGCCGTCAACCTCGCCACGGCTGAGGGTGGTTTCCGGAACCTTGTCCAAGTTCAGCTCCGGGAATGATTTGAGGTCCGCGAGGGTGCCACGCTGTGCGTACTCCAGGAGGCTGCGGTTGGCCATGGCCAGGACGTCCGGCGGGTTGCCGCCGGCAAAGCGGGTAGCGAGCTTATCGGCGTAGGGTGCGCTGTCCTGGTACTCGGTTTTGACGGTGATGCCCGGGTTCTTCTTCTCAAAGATCCGCAGGGCAGCTTCGGTCATCTTGGCCCGGTTGGCGTCGCCCCAGAAGACGAAGTTCAGTTCCACGTTGCCGCCGCTGCCGCTGCCGGAGGACGTCGCGCCCCCTCCACAGGCGCTGATCGTCAGTCCTGCCGCCACCATCGCGGCTCCCAGGACAAGCCTGCGCGAGATGGGAGTGTTTGCTGTCTTCTTCATTGAATGACGCCTTTCTGGTGCCCGATCTAGGGACGTAAATACAGGGTTTCCGAGCATTCCCGGCAGAAACTTTCTTAGGATGTACGGATTTTTTAGCGATGCGAGGGTCCTCATTGAGACCAAAACGAGGAGCAGAAATACTGAGTAAACGATTTCTAGCAACAATTCACTGTGACTGTCAACACATCATCGCTGTTATGCAGAAATTTTTAAAAGAAACTTTCGTAAAGAGTTGCCGAGTTCTTTCTGTTCTGTTTATGCTGAACCCACGCAACCGCGCTGCCATCACCAGCGCACTCACCGCAAGGAGGTCCAATGGGCAGTTTCCAGCTCCACGGCGCAACCGTGGCGCGGGTGAACAACGGCGTTGACCTGGCAACGGTGCTGGCCCCCAGGCCCTACCTGCACCCCCTCCGCACTTTGGCCGGCGCGCCCCTCACGGAAGCCGGTCCAGACGACCATCCGCACCACCTGGGCCTCTCGCTCGCGTTCTCGGACGTGAACGGAAGCAACTTCTGGGGCGGATCCACCTACACGGGGCACGCCCCTGCCCTTCTGGCCAATCACGGTCGTCAAGTGCCCTCTGGCTGGAGTTACCAACCCGGAAAGGCCGGCGGGACTGTCACGTGGATGGACATGAAGGGGCAGGAACTAGCCACGGAACAGCGGAACTACACCTGCCAGGACCACCCGGACCCCAACTCCTGGAGCCTTCTGTTTGACTCCTTGATCCAGCCAGCAGGTGACGTGGAGCAACTGTGGGTGTCGTCGTCGGCGGTTAAGGGACGCGAAGGCGCCGGTTACGGCGGAATCTTCTGGCGCTTCCCCACGGGGGACGGCCCGGCGGGCGTGCTGTGTTCGCAGGGCACCGGAACGGAAACGGCCCATGGCTCGCTCTCCCCGTGGCTCGTGGTGAAAACCCGGCAGCACGGCCGCGACGTTAGCGTCGTCCTCGCACAAAACCCCGCCGAACTCCGTCCTTGGTTTGTCCGCACAGAGGGATACGTCGGTGCCGGACCCGCGGTTGCGTGGAGCGAGGCTGCCCGGGTGGACCGGAACAGGCCACTCCAACTCAGCCTCCACGCCATCATCCACGACGGCCACATATCCAGCAGCCACCACGTGGAAGAACTCCTTCTCCAGCACTTCAGCAGCAGCTCTCCGGACAGGACACCATGACAAATATGGGAAATCGACACCGCATCCCCGTCTACAACAACCCCATCCTCAACGGCGACTGGCCGGACCCGGATGCAGTCCAGGTTGAGGGCACCTATTACCTCATCGCCTCCAGCTTCAACCGGGTGCCCGGGCTGCCGGTGCTTCGCTCCAAGAACCTGGTGGATTGGGAGCACGCCGGCCACGCACTCTCGGAACTGCCTCAAACGAACCACTATTCGCTGGTGAGGCACGGAAGTGGCGTGTGGGCTCCGGCGCTGCGTCACCACGATGGCAAGTTCTGGATCTTCTATCCGGATCCGGACCACGGCATTTTTGTGCTCAGCGCAGAGAAGGCTGAAGGACCGTGGAGCGCACCCCATCTCCTCTATCCCGGACGTGGACTCATCGACCCCTGCCCCCTGTGGGATGACGACGGCACCGCATACTTGGTCCACGGTTGGGCCAAGAGCCGCATCGGGGTCAAGAACCGGCTCACCGTACATCGGATGAGCCCGGACGCCTCCCGGCTTCTGGATCACGGCACCCACGTCATCAACGGCGAGGAGCTTCCTGGGTTCACCACCTTGGAGGGCCCCAAGTTCTACAAGCGCGACGGCTGGTACTGGATCTTTGCTCCGGCAGGCGGTGTTGCCACCGGATGGCAGTCGGTCTTCCGCTCGCGCTCGCCTTTTGGGCCTTACGAGGAACGGCGCGTCCTGGAGCAGGGCGATTCGCCGGTGAACGGCCCGCATCAAGGCGCCTGGGTGACCACTCCCGGGGGCGAAGACTGGTTCCTGCATTTTCAGGACCGGGGGGCGTACGGCCGGGTTGTTCATCTCCAGCCGATGGGTTGGGGCGAAGACGGCTGGCCGTGGATGGGCAAAACAGCGGACGACGGCGGACCGGGAACCCCGGTTTTGAGCCACCCCTACCCGGTGGGTACTTCACCTGAGGACGTTGCCCCGCCGTCCAGCGACAACTTCACGTCCCCTGCCCTGGGCCCGCAGTGGCATTGGCAGGCCAACCCCCGGGACGAATGGCTTTCCACCTGTGGAGGAGGGCATCTGATTCTGCGTCCGCAGGCAAACGATCCCATCAACCTCCGGGAACTTCCCAACGTCCTGGCCCAAATCCTCCCCGGCGAGCCGTCCACCTTCACCACCACCCTGGAACTGGACGATGTGCCTGTGGGTACCCGGGCCGGCGTCGTGGTTTTGGGCCAGCGGTACGCCTGGCTGGGCCTGGTGCGCACCGAAAACGGCTACGCCCTGGGTAGCGGCACCGGTAGCGAAGGTCCGTACGAGCAGCAGATGGGACGCGCTGTGGCACTTCCCGGCCCTAGCATTGAGCTCCAGATCCGCGCGGATGAGACCCCAAGGGCCACGTTTGCCTGGCGTGTTGGCCCCACGGATCCGTGGCAGATTCCCATCTGGGATTTCGACGTCGTGGAGGGGCGGTGGATCGGCGCTGAACTGGGGATTTTCGCTGCATCACCCCTGGGATCGCGTGAACACGGCAGTGTTAGGGTTGGACCCGTGCGGGTGGATACTGCGCCGGTCCGCCGGGCAACCACCCAGCGCATTGCCGCTCCCGTATCCCCATGAGTTCAAGGACCGCCCCGTTGACCACTCCGCGCCCCAAGATCGCAGATGTGGCCGCAGCTGCGGGCGTTTCCGTGCCTACCGTTTCCAAGGTGCTGAATGGGCGCTCGCATGTTTCGGAGTCAACACGCGCCCGCGTCCAGCAGGCCTTGGAGGAGCTCGACTACACCAAGCGAAACTCGCCCAGCGAACCTGGGCTGCTTCAACTGGTAGTGAACAACTTTGATTCTCCGTGGGTCCTGGAAACCATGGAAGGCGTGGAAGCTGCGGCCACACGCCTTGGCTACACCGTGGCCTACACGCGAGCCGTGAATGCCACCGCGGAGAACTGGCAGAAACTGCGGGAGCCCTCCGGCAACCGCCTCGACGGTGTGATGTTGTTGGCTCCGCGGCAGGGCTCACCGTTGGTGGAGCTGGCGCGGACGCTGAACATTCCCGCCGTCGCCATCGACCCCGAAGGCTCCCAGGGCCTGCAGATACCCAGCGTCAGCCCGGCGTCGTTCTCGGGAGCACTGCGTGCGGTGTCCCATCTCCTGGAACTGGGCCATGAGCGCATTGGCATCATTACCGGCCGCGTCCACAGCCCGGGTCACGGACGCGCCCGTTACGCCGCCTACGCGGCTGCCCTTCACGAAGCCGGGTTGCCGGTACTTCCCGAGTTCGTGCGCGACGGCGATTTCAGTATCGAGTCCGGGCTTCGCCTGGGCGGGGAGCTCCTGGACCTGCCGGAGCGGCCCACAGCGATTTTCACGGGCAGCGACCTGCAGGCCCTCGGCGTGATGAACGCCGCCGGGCAGCGGTCCCTGAAAATCCCCGGCGACCTCAGCATTGTGGGCTTCGACGACATCGCCCAGGCAGCCCTCACGTCACCGCCGCTCACCACGGTCCGCCAGCCGCTCGCGCAGTTGGCGTCCACGGCCGTGGGAATGCTCACGGAGCAAATCGAACAGGGAAGTGGTTCGTCGGCTGCCCTGGAAGTCGCCACGGAGCTGGTGGTGCGGGGAAGCACGGCCCCACCCAAGTAGCGCCGTGCTCCCCTCTTGATGGCCAGAAACTTAGTGGCCTGGAACTTAGTGGCCTTGGAACGCTTCGGCCAGCCACCACGAGCCGCCGTCGGAGGCTATTTTCGCGTCGATGACCAGCGGACGGGTTTGGGTACCGGCTTCGTAGGCCGCGATCCAGGGTCGTACGGCGTCCAAATCCGACACGGTCCGGACGGTGACGCCTTCGGCGCCGAAACCGCGGGCGATGGCGGCGATGTCGGTATCGGGGAACACAACGCTGGAAAGCTCTGCTTCTGTGTGCTCCGAAGCGAAGTGGTGGACTTCCGCGCCGTAGGCTGCGTCGTTGTAGACGATGCACACCAGGGGTAGTTTCAGCCTCGCGGCGGTCTCCAATTCGCTGATCCCCATGAGGAATCCACCGTCGCCCGCGCCCAGCACCGGCAGCCGGTGTGGTTGGGCAAGTGCGGCGCCGATGGCTGTGTACAGTCCGAGCCCGATGGCTTGGAAGGCTTGGGTGAAGCAGAATCCGTACTCGTCCGGCACGGCAAGGTATTGGCTGGGGTAGCCCATGAAGTTGCCCGAATCGACGGCCACGATCCTTTCGGCCGGGAGCAGGGTGTCGAGTTCGCGGGTGAGGACGCGTGGGTCGATGGCTGTGGCGGTGGATAGGTCTTCGGTTTCGACGTCCCGCCACCGCGAACCCTGTTTGATGGCCAGGGCGTTGGTCTCAGTGCGGTACTTTTCTGCCGGTTCGGGCTGGACGCCGGCCAGCGCGGCCAGCACATCGGCCGCGGTCAGCGCTGAGTCTCCCAGCACTCCCAGTGAGATGGGCCGGTTAGCGCCCAGGGCAGAGTCTTCGACGTCGATCTGCACCACTGTGGTCCCGGCGGAAATCAGCCGTCCGTGCCGCATGGTCCACATGTTCAGCGCGCAACCCCACCCCACGATCAGGTCGGCACCGCTGATGAACTCGGCGGTGGCAGGCGAGGAGAATCCGCCGGAGATACCCAGGTTGTGGGAATCGCCGTTGAATAGCCCGCTCGCCACCGCGGACGTTGCCACCAGCGCGCCAGCATGCCGGGCCAGCGCCAGGATTTCGTCCCGGGCACCGCGCCCGCCGCGTCCGGCAACGAACACCGGCCGTTCAGCTTTCGCTATCAGTGCGGCCAGTTGCTCCACGGCGCCAGTGTCCGGGCGTACCTTCAACGGTTGAGGCACGACGACGGCACTCACCTCGTCCGCGGCGGCTCCGCTTTGAACGTCCAGCGGCAAGCTAAGGACCACGGTGCGGCGTTCATTCACCGCGGTCCGGAAGGCCCTGACAGTGTCCGCGACGGCTGTTGCGGGGGAATGGATGCGTTCGGCCACGGCTCCTACGCTGCGGGCCAGGGCGTCTTGGTCGATCTTGAAGTTGGACCGGATGGCCGCGGCCTGGGTGTCGGCGGTCAGCACGATCATCGGCGTCCGGCTCTTCGCTGCCTCACCGATGCCGGTGATGGCGTTGCTCAGCCCGCAGCCTTGATGCGTGGTGACCACCCCGACTTTCCCGGACATCCGGGAGTACGCGTCGGCCATGGTCGCCGCACCGCCCTCATGCCGGGTGGCCGTGAACGGGATGCCCTCGGCCATGAGAGTGCCGGTGACATCGAAGTTGCCGCTGCCCACCACCCCAAAAACGTGCCCGACGCCGAGCTTCGCCAGTGTCCTGCCCACCAACGTGGAGACCCGCACTTGCCCGCTCATGCCTTCTCCACCGCACCCTTTTCCACCAGCGCGTACACGCGGCTCGGGCTGCCCGTCCCGCCGACGATCGGCAACGGAGCAACCACCAACGTCGCACCGGTGACGGGGAGTCGGTCCACGTTCCGGAGCGACGTCACCCCGTACTTGTCCGCGCCGAGCAGGAACGAGTGGACGGGGAACATGGGGTCCAGGCCGCCGGCTTGACCGGCGTCGATGCCCACGGTTTCCACACCGAAGCCACTGATCGAGGCGTTTCCGGCGAGCCACTTGGCACCTGCCGCGGAGACCCCGGGAGTGTGGGGTCCGGCGTCGTCAGCGTTGACGAAAGCGGCAGCGTCAGCGCCTCGGGCCGCCCAACCAGTCCGGAAGATCACCCAGCAGTTCTCCGGGAACGCGCCGTGCTCTTGCTGCCACTGCTCAAAGTGTTCCGGTTCCAGCAGGAAATCCGGGTCCTCCGCCGCCTCGAGCGACTTGTCGATGACCACAACCGGGCCCACCAGTCGGTGTGGTTCGATCTGGTCCACGGATTTGCCGTCCTTGCCCGTAATCCAATGGACCGGCGCGTCCAGATGGGTTCCTGCGTGCTCTCCCACGGTGACGTCGTTCCACGCCCAGGCCGGACCGGCGTCGTCGAAATTACTCACCGGTGAAACGGACAAGCCCACGGTGTTCGCGAACGGCTGCGGCAGGTTCAGGATGGGGGTCTCGGAACTGAGCGGCGTGGTGAGGTCGATGATCTCCACGGAACCACTCGAAAGGGCTGCAGTGAGCCCGGCCAGAACAGACATTGTTCTCCTATCGCTTGTTTGGTTTCAGTGCTGATTGAATACGGGAAAATCGTGAGGGTTTCGCGGTCAATTTCTGCGCAACCAGATGTCCGGAACCGCCGGAAAGCCCCGGACCGGGATGGGTTGACGCGCCGATGTGCCAGAGACCTTCGACGGCGGTTTGGTGTCCTGCCGCTGCGGGGAAGGGCCGCCAGAGCAGGTTTTGGAAGAGTTCCGCGGAGCCGCCGTAGGGATCGCCGTTGACGGCATTGGGGTTGGCCGAGGACAAGTCCGTCGGCGCCAGAATGTCCGAAGCAAGAACAGTTGCGCGCGTGCCCGGAGCGAACTGTTCAATCCGTGCCAGGACCCGTTCCAGATAGCCGTGCTTCAGCTCGTCAGTCCAGCCGCCGGCAACGTCCAGTTGGCCGGCTGCGTCACCTACGGGCGTGAACGGGACTTCCTGGAGCTGCAACCACAACGTGGCTTTGCCCTCCGGCGCCCGCGACGGGTCGAGGACGCACTGTTGGCCCACAACCACGGTAGGTTCGTTGGGCAGCAGACCCGCTTCAGCCTGGGCGCAGGCAATCCCGGTGCTGTCAGAGCCGTTGCTGATGTGAACCAGCGGGACGGTGTTGAGCCTGGGATCGAGCCATTCCACAGGCTTGTCCAAAGCAAGGTGGATCTGCATGGCACCGCGGCCGTTCTGGTAGCGTTCGGCGGCCTTGGCCGTACCAGCGGGTGGTTGCCGGAGGAGCCGGGTGTAGAGGGCCTGGGGCGAAACGTTGGCGAGCACCGTGCCGGCTGAAACCACGCCTTGCGATGTGCGGACGCCGGTGGCGGAGCGGCCCTTACCGGAAGCATCGGGGCCCACCAGGATCTCGTCGGCCTCCGCACCCAGCATGATCCGGACGCCGTTGTCCCTGAGCAAGGACTCGAAGGCAGCCACAAACTGCGAGGCGCCGCCCTTCACAACAGGAAGCCCGAAGCCGTGCATGCTCATGGCCATGACTGGGAGCATGACGCCGCCGGTGGCTTGGTCCGGGCCGAGCCCTGCGTGCAGAAGCCAGGGCGACCACAGCTGGTCCGCTTCCCAGCCGTCAAAACGGCTGCGGACATAGTTCCGTCCGCTCATCACGGAATCCCGGACAAAGGCCTCCGTCCCGGAGAAACGCCCGCGTCGCACGGCTCCGAAGGCAATCTTCGCCACCTCCCCAAACGACCGAAGCTCCGCCCCGAAAGCCCCGAACACGGTTCCGGCGTTGCGGCCCAGATCATCGAGCATGGCCAGATACGCGGCCCCGTCGCGTGGCTCCTTGAAAGCAGCGGCTGTTTCGGCCGGGTCCCTGTGTGCGATGATCACGCGGTGGGCTCCAGTGACAGGATCCGCAGCGACGCCGGCCGTTACAGGACTGGAGGTGTTGCAGTACTCCAAGCCCCTGGCGTGGAGTTCCTTGCCCAGCGCTCCGTAAGCACCGCCGGACACAAACAAAGGGTGCCAGGAGGAGAAGGTGTCGTGGATGAAACCCGGGAGGGTACGCTCCGCGGAGTGGATGAACCCACCCAACCGATCCGAGCGCTCAATGATGCACACGCGCTTCCCTGCCAAGGCCAGCTCGGCTGCCGCGACCAGCGAATTGATGCCTGATCCTATGATCGCGACGTCAAGGGGATGGTCCATATCCGTTCCTTTCAAAAGGCGTGACTAGAAATCCGGATGGCTGGCAGTGGCGTGGTACTTTCCACCGTGGAACACCAGGGGAGCGCCGTCCTGGTGGTTGTAGCTTTCCACCTCACCCACGTAGATGACATGGTCCCCGGCATCATGTCGCGCAACGGTGCGGCACTGGAATGTTGCAACGGCACCCTCCAGCAGCGGAACACCGGCGATTCCGTCAGCTGTTTCCACGCCGGCGAACTTGTCCGTGGCGGGCGTGGCGAACTGGCGGGACAGGACGTGCTGGTCACTGGCCAGGATGTTGATGGCAAAATGCGTTGCGTCCTCGAAATCGCCCAGGCTGGGGGCACGTTTGCTGGGGCACCAGAGCACCAGCGGCGGATCCATGGACACTGACGTGAAGGAATTCGCGGTCATGCCCACTTTTCGGCCGTCCGCAGACACAGTGGTAACCACCGTGACGCCCGTGGCGAACTGACCCAACGCACCTCTGAAATCCCTCACATCGAAGGCAGCAGCATCGTCCTCTTTCCGGGCCTGCATGAAGTCAGCGGCCGCGGTGGGATCGAACCACCAGGGGTATGACGTCCGAGGATCGTCGAAGCCGCTGACGATGCTTGCCGCCAGTGCCGGATGGTCAGCGGCTTCACGGAGGAGCGTCTTCTGGTGATCACGCCGCGGCTTCAGGAGATCGTTGGTCCACTCCACCGCCCATTGCCCCCAGCCGCGCCAAAATTCGTCGAAGGTGCGCTCCATCCAGGCACGGTCAAAAGGCTGCTGGCCTCGGCGAATGATCGAATCAAGGTAGTATTTCGCGGCCAGAGTGGCGTTGTTGGAACCCTGCCCGGTGAGCGGATCGTTCAGGACAACGGCGTCACCCAGCCCGAACACCAGCTTCCCGTTGCCGAGTTCCCCGACGGCGAACCTCACCGTGGGCGTGATGCGCCCCAGGAGCGTCGCGCCACTATCAGTCAGCTCAGCGGCGGCAAAGTTCTCTGCCTCGTGCGGGAAATGGTCTCGCAGGATTTCCAGCGAACGCTCGAGCTGCTCTTCGGGGGTTCCGACGTCTGCCCAGCGGTCCATGGGGCCGCCCACCACGCCCTCGAACACCATCATGCGGCAGGGGCCCGATACGGTCAGGCCCGGGAACGTGAAGAACTCGCCGACGCCGGGGGCCATGGACATGCGGATGGCGTCGCCCGCGCCGCCGGTACCGGCGGCGGAAGCACCGTCGTCGGACGTGACGTAGTTCAGGGCCAGTACCCGCTGCGGCCGGTCGAAGGGCGACTTGGCCTTGTCCCGCGGGAAGATCTGGCCGATCTCGCCCTTGCCGGTGCTCACAATGACCAGCTCGTAGTCGTGGGCGAGTTCTTCGAGCATGCGCGGTGTGACCTTCTCAATGCGGAAGTCACCACCGGCTGCAACAAATGTTTCGATCCAGAGGGCACTTTTGATGCGCTGGTCAATGGACCGGGCGGGACCGTCCAGTGGTGCTTCCCATTCGATGGGTTCATCACTATCCACACGTAGCCGGATGGAGGTGATGCCAGGGACGGCTCCGGATTCGTAGAATTCGGTGAGCGCTGTCCCCATGTGGGCTTCGGCGTCCAGGGCGGTGGAGAACATGCACTGGCTGGACATGACCTTGCCGGTGCGGATCTGGGCAGCGGAACGGTCGGATAGGAGCGTCACCGCGTAGCCGTCACGTTGCAGGCCCAATGCCAGCTGGGCCCCGGATTCGCCGGCCCCCACGATTGCTATCTTTCGCATGGTTGAGTCCTTATTAGCAGGGTCGTGCTACGAAACTTTGGCGGCAGACAAATCCGCGAGGTAGCTCGCGGCTTTATCCGGGTACATGAACCAGTCCTGGAATTCCGGTGGGTGGTTGAAGCCGTTGGCGAAGCGATGCGCGATAGCCGGCTCGCTGTTCGCAGCCCCCAAGAGCTCGAGGACATGGGGCGGAGGCGGAGCCAGGAGGGCATTCGTCCAGTGTGCAACGTGCTGCGCGTAATCCCAATAGCGCTCAAAAGTGGCCTGCATGAAGTTTGCATCGTAGGCGCCACCGCCGTACCGGGTGATGCTGTGCAAGTACGACGCCGCGCATTTGCTCGCGTTGTTGGAACCCTGCCCCGTGATCGGATCGTTCAAAACCACGACGTCGGCCAGGCCTAGTACCTGCCTGCCGCTGGGCAGCGTGGCAATGGGGTGGCGGACGGTGGGCGCGAACCTGCCCTGGAGGACGCCGTTGGGATCGGTGAGTTCCACATCCGTGGCGCGCTCGGCTTCCCACGGCAGGAAGGTCTTAAGGATGTTTTTGGAGTTTTCCAAATGCTCCTCGGGTGAGAGTCCCTTCCACGAGTCCATGGGCCCGCCCGGAACCCCTTCGAAGACCATGATTTCGCAGGGGCCGGTGGTGGTGAGCGCCGGGAAAACGAAGTACTCGCCAACGCCGGGGATCAGGTTGAATGAGACCGCCGAGTAGTCCTCGCGCGGCGTCAAGCCCTTCACGTAGGTTAAGGCCAGGGCACGCTGCGGTGCATCGTAGGTGCTGCGTTCCGCGTCACGGGTGAACAGTTGCGCGATCTCGCCCTTGCCGGCGGCCACAATCACCAGGTCCGAGTTCTGCGTGTACTTCTCCAGCTCGGCAACGCCGGCGTCTTCGAAGACGAGCTCTCCGCCGCGTGCTGTGAACTCCTCCATGAACCGCGGGAACTTCACGCGCTGGTCGATCGACTTGGCGTGGTTATCCAGGCGTGAGGCCCAGCTGATCGCCTTCTCGCCCGGCAGTTCGGGGTGGGGGATGGTGAACGAGATGCCGTCTACGGTGGGAGCATCGGGCCAGAAGTCCAAGCCGAGTGCCCGCTCGTGTTCCAAGGCGTTGTGGAAGATGCACTGGCTGGAGGCAACCTTGCCTTCATGTATCTCTTCGGGTGTGCGGTTGGAAATGGTTGTCACTTGGTAGCCGGCGTCCAGCAGTCCGATGCCGAGCTGCAGCCCGGACTGGCCGGCACCGACGATGGTGATGTGGCGTTGCGTCATGGCGTTGCCTTTCTCTGTGGTGGAAGGTGTTGTGAAGCTTGGCGTTAGTTTGCTGCGAGCAGGGGAATGGTCTCTTCGGCGCGTTCCGGGCCCAAGGCGGAATAGCCGCCGTCGACGGCCCAATCTGCGCCGGTGACGAAACTTGCTTGGTCGCTGGCGAGGAACGCGACGACGTCACCCACCTCGTGGGGGCGGCCGACCCGCTTGAGTGCGTGGAAGGGGGCCGCCACGGAGTCTGTCTTTTGGAGGTTCCCGTTGCTGAGTGAGTCCATGATGTTGCTCCAGACCCAGCCTGGGCTGACGGAATTCACTCGGATGCCGTCTTCTGCGAAGTCCACGGCCATGCTCCGGGTGACTTGCACCAGCGCGGCTTTGCTCGCCGGGTATAACCAGCGGCCGGTTTGGGCTACTGAGCTGGAGATCGAGGTGAAGTTGATGATGGCACCGTGCCCGGAGCCCTTGAGGTGGGGGCGGGCTGCGTTGCTGGCCACCACTGCGCTGACGAGGTTGACGTTGAGTGCCTCGAGCCAGTCGGCGCGCCCGGACGCTGCGCCGTCGTCCTTGTAGGTACAGGCGAGGTTTACCAGGATGTCGAGCCCGCCGTAGAGGGCCACGGTTTCCTCCACGAGTTCGGTGACTGCGGCGTCGTCGGTGATGTCAGTGTGGGAATAGTGGATCCCTTCCCCGAGAGCTTTGGTGAGGGTGTCGCCGTCGGGGGCTATATCCGCAACCACCACCGTGGCTCCGGCGTCGCGCAATGAGGTCACCACTCCTTGCCCCACCTTGGTTGCCCCACCGGTGACGATTGCTGTCCTGCCGTCGAGTCCTGACATGGCCTAAACCTTTCCCGTACTTGTGATGTTGAAGAAATGTGACGTCCGTCATGGTCGATCCATAAGCGACTTTAGGTAGTCGTTGTTGGCTGGACTATCCACTTAGCGCGGAAGTCATCCGAATTACGCAGGGTCTTCCTCTTCTTCATGCCAACCAACCCACGCTGCGGAAGTGAGGTGGGTTTCCCTGGCCTGAAGCTCCGCCGCCCAGAGTTCGAAGTGGCGTTGATCCCACTCGTCCCTGCGGTCGCGTACCACTTTGATGTTCTTCACTGGTCCTCACCTCGCTTTGGCTGTTGGTATCGTTTTGTGAGCTGCGTCATACTTGTCCTAAAAGCGACTCTAGACAGGCGCTGCACTCCGGAA
The DNA here is from genome assembly GCF_000294695.2 of Arthrobacter sp. Rue61a. Lineage (NCBI taxonomy): Bacteria > Bacillati > Actinomycetota > Actinomycetes > Micrococcales > Micrococcaceae > Arthrobacter > Arthrobacter sp. Rue61a. Next base: position 261,184 of record NC_018531.1, read on the forward strand.
TATCCACTTGGCGCGGGGATCATCCGAAAGGCGAAAAGCTCCAGAAAACCGTGTGACGTGCAATTACCCGTGAAGTAGGTGGCGGATGGTCAGGATTCTTGCCCGTGATGTTCTCCGGGGGCAGCCAACAATGGCCACAACTGACGTGGACGAGGCGCATGCCAAGATTGCGGAGTTGTTCTGCAGTCATGAGCTCGCCCCGCGGACGCGCGCGTCCTTGATGGACATGAAGCTGCGCTCATTGCATCGTGGCGATGTTGGAATCGAGTTCCTGGACTACGGAGCCGACGTTCGGATTGAACCCGAGGGCCTCCAGGATTTCCATCTGGTGCAGATCCCTTTGGCCGGTCACGCTTCCATGCAGGTAGGTGCCAGGAGTGTGGAATCCAATCCCCGCATGGCTACGGTTCCGCCTATCGACCGCCCATTTTCCATGAGCTGGGACGGCGGAAGTCCGCACCTCATTGTCTACGTGCGTCGTTCAGCGGTTGAGCGGGTGGCCGGTCAGCTTTATGGCAATGACGCTGTGGATCTGGGCTATGGCATGGACCTTTCAGGTTCCGCCGGCCGCGCGTTCTTGAGGGCTGTCGTCGAGCTTCATGACGACATGATCAGCCGGCCCCAGTTCGCAGCTCCCGCTTTTGTGCAGGGGTTGTTGGCGGACAGCATGGTGTCCCGACTGCTGATGGCGATGGAGCCGCCCGCCGGGGAAGCACGAAACGCGGAAGCGGAGGGTCGGCTGGTCCGCGAGTGCAGGGAGCTGCTGGAGCGGCACGCCTTTGAAGAACTCACGGTGCCGGACATCGCGGAGTGCTTGGGTGTTTCAGTCCGTACCCTGCAAACTGCCCTGCGGGCCGAGACCGGCGCGACGCCGTCGGAGTTGCTGCGCAGTATCCGGCTGGACCGTGCCCGGGAGATGCTTCTAGAGGCGAACCCCCGCGAGCAGAGCGTCACGGCGGTGGCTGAGCAATGCGGCTTCACACACCAAGGGCGCTTCTCTGCGCTCTACGTGAAGGCCTTCGGCGAGCTGCCCAGCGAGAGCCTGCGCCGCTAGGTAGGAGGCGGAGACTATTCTGAATCGCGCAGAATGCGGGGCAGGAATCCCAATTGATCCAATTCCCGAACCAGAAGTGGCGTTAGTTCACTCGAGGCCAGCCGAAGCCGGTAGGATCTCTTCCCCTTGGCGATCGGTTCAATGACGCCGCGGTCCAGGAGCTTTCGAATGTCTTGACTTCGTGTCGCAGCTGAACCTGTGAATGCTGAACTAAGGTCTGCGGCCTTCACGTCAACTTTGCGCGAACCCGTTCAGGGTCGATGATGGCTTTCGCCAGTGGAGAGCTAAAGGGGAATTCGGGAAAATCGAGTGGGTTCACGGGGAGAATTTTCCAGGGAGGTTTCCAACATTTAAGAGGATGGCCCGAATATTCCCCAGAAATCAGTGATTTTGCTAGACCCGGCCCCTGCAGGATTTAAATTATCCGGGTCCAACAATTAAGGCGCCTGTGCCAGCTACGCCTCCAGCACGTACGTCTTCAGGTCGTCCAGGGTCTGCTGCATGTGCGCATCCATGGCGAGCCGTGCCTCGTTGGGATTGCGGGATTCCAGGGCGGCCGCGATCTTCCTGTGGTGCCCGATTGCGTGTTCCTGGATCTCAGGAAACGCTGAAGTTTCGGCCCGACGGGCTTCGAGGACGCGGTGCAGCGGTTCGAAGAGCACGGCAACAAAGACGTTGCCGGAGGCGTGAAGAATGACGTCATGAAAGGCAAGGTCTGCTTCCACGAAAGCGGGGAGATCGTTGATTTCGTGGGCGGCCTGCATCTTTTCCACGTGATCTTTGAGGGCAGTGAGCTCGTCGTCGGAGATGCGTTCGGCGGCCAGTTCGCAGGCGCCCGTTTCCAGCATCCGGCGGAGTTCGATCAGCTGGATCGCTGCGGCTGCATCCTTGGTTCCTTCGGACGCGGCACGCAGCACGGCTTCCAGTGATGCCCACTGATTCAGCGGGTTAACAAACGTTCCACGGCCGCGTTCAACGCTGAGGATCCGCTGCGCTTCAAGGGTTTTCATGGCTTCACGCACGGTCATGCGGCTCACCTCGTGTTTGGCGCTGAGCTCCAGCTCGCCCGGGACCACTGTTCCGGGCGGAAACTCGCCCGCGATGATCCTGTCCAGCAGCTCATCAGCCACCACGCCCACCAGTGACTTGCGTGCCATGTATCCCCGTTTCTGTACTTCAGACCGCCCGGCGCCCCGCGGATTTCCCCCGGGACGGGTGGTTGTCAGACATCTTACGCTGGCGGTGGCCGGCTTGTTTCCCAAAACCCGGTTAGCGCCGCGGCGCATTTGTCGGGCTGCTCCCAGTGGACGTTGTGGCCTGCGCCGGGGATGGCTCTCAGCTGGCGCTGCTGGCTTTCGGCTACGAACACGCGCATTTGCTCAATGGGTCGCACCCGGTCGCCGGTTCCGGCGATCACCAGCAGTGGCGCGTGGACGCGCCCGGGCACTGAAGGTTCGACGCCGGTCATGGCCGCCAGGGCGCTAGCGGACAGAACCGGGAAGGGGACATCGAACCCTGTGCTAAGCCGCTCCATATCTGCTGCGGAAAGCTCCCCGTACCAGGCGTTCATGAGCTTCGTTTTAGTCGCGGAATCGAAGAATCCTTGGTCCAGTTGCGACGTCAGCACTTTTTTGAATCCTTGATTTTGGGGCACCGGCGCCATGCCTACCAAGGTTATGGTGGCCACCACGTCGGGACGGGCGGCAGCGAGTGTCAGCGACACGCTTCCACCCATGGAGTGCCCCACCACGTGCACCGGACCCCCGGCGCGGGCATCAAGGACTGCGGCTACCGAGGCCGCTGCCGAGTCCAAAGTCCATTCGAAATCCGGCGGCAAATCATCGCCAGTGTGGTAGCCGGGGAGGTCCAGAATCCAAACCGTCCGTCCGGCGTCGAGCAACTTATTCGCGAGCGGTTCCCAGTACACCGAACCGGACGCCCAGCCGTGAATCAGCACTGCCGGGGTGGGCTCACCTGCGGAAACGGCGGGCGTGCGAACGTCCACGAACGGGAGCGGAATCCCTGCGTCAGCCATGCGCCCAGCCTAGTGATTCTCGAGACCTTGCGCGCTGAAGAGCCGTGTGTCACACTAATTCAAATGTTAGATGTCTGACATCTTACATTCACCAAACCGCAACAGAGATTTCCCACGATGGAGTGCACAGTGACCCTTGAAGCCGACGTTCTGGCCGCTTTCCCGGCGGAAGTCCAGATTCCTGCTCAGTTGGTTGCCGACGCCGTTGCGGCGTCCTCGGCAACGTCTCCCCGCGTCCTGGTTGTCCTCGACGACGACCCCACGGGAACGCAGTCCGTTGCGGACCTCGCCGTGCTTACCCGTTGGGATGTCGCAGACTTCACCTGGGCCTTCACCCACATCCGCGAAAACCAGACCAAGCCGGCCGTCTACGTCCTCACCAACACCCGCAGCCTGGACCCGGCAGAAGCCGCGGCCCGGAACGAAGAAGTCGTCCGCAACGCACTGGCTGCAGCTGCCGGCAACAGTGGTGGTCCTCGGCTGCGCCTCGGTTTCGTGAGCCGCAGCGACTCCACCCTCCGCGGCCACTACCCCTTGGAGCCGGACGTCATTGCCGCTACCGTGGCTGCCGAGACCGGCGAAGCCACCGACGGCGTGGTGATCGTCCCTGCATTCCCCGACGCCGGTCGCGTCACCATCGGCGGCGTGCACTACATGCGCGGCGACGCCGGCTCGCTCACCCCCGTGGCCGAGACGGAATTCGCCAGGGATGCAAGCTTCGGCTTCATCAACTCCGAGATGGCCAAGTATGTGGAGGAAAAATCGCAGGGCCGGTTCCCAGCCGGCGACGTGATCGTCCTGGACCTCAACATCATCCGCGCCGGCGCCTCCGCGCAGGACCCCGCTATTTCCGCCAAGGCAATCGCTGATGCCCTGGAATCCGCCAGCAATTCCACGCCGATCGTGGCCGACATCGTCACCGAGAACGATTTCCGCGCTCTGGCCCTGGGCCTCGAAGAAGCCGAGCGCCGCGGTAAGAAGCTCCTCTACCGTGTGGGCCCGCCGTTCGTTCGAGGTCGCATCGGACAAGAAATCCGTACCGCGTTGACCTCAACAGAGGCCTACGCGGGCAACACTCCCTCCACAGCCGGCGGCCTGATCGTGGTCGGCTCGCACGTCGGCGTCACCACACGCCAACTCAATGACCTCACCGCAGAGCACAGCTCGGCCCACATCATCGAGATCGACGTCGAGAAGCTGCTCGACGCGGAAGCCGACGCTTACATCGCAACCGTTGTGTCCGACGTCGTCGACGCTCTCCGCAAGGGCGATGTCATCGTCCACACCAGCCGCCTGCTCATCAAGACCGACGACGCCGCAGCGAGCCTTAAGATCGCCCGCACCGTCTCCGCCGCCGTCGTGTCCGTTGTGAACCGAACGCTGAAGACCTTCCCGCCGCGGTTCGTCATCGCCAAGGGCGGCATCACGTCCTCGGACGTCGCCGCGCACGGCCTGGAAATTCGCCACGCCATTGTCCGCGGCCCCATGCTCCCGGGCATCGTCTCGCTGTGGGAACCGGTGGACGGCCCCGCGAAGGGCATCCCGTACATCGTCTTCGCCGGCAACGTGGGCGACGACCAGTCCCTGACCCAGGTCACCCGCAAGCTCAGCGCAACTTTCTAAGCGCCTCTTTCTCATAGCCAAAAATTCAATGGAGAACACCATGACCAGCAGCAACTACACCATCACCGTTCTGGGCCTCGGCGCCATGGGCCTGCCCATGGCCACCCGCCTCGCGTCCGAGCTGACCGTCCACGGCTTCGATATCGCCGAGCCCCGCCTTGAGCTCGCCGCCGCGGCGGGCATCAAGACTTTCGCCTCGGCCCGCGAAGCTTCCCAGGACGCTGACGCACTCCTTCTTGCTGTCCGCAACGGCGAGCAGCTCAACGATGTCCTTTTCGGCGAGAACGGCGTCGCGGCGGTACTGAAGCCGGGCGCCGTCGTCATCCTGGGCAGCACCGTTGGCACCGAAGCCATCCCGGCCACGGTTGCCAAGCTGGCCGAATACGGCGTTTCGCTGGTGGATGCCCCGCTGTCCGGCGGTCCGAAGCGCGCTGGTGAAGGCGACCTGCTGATTGTGGTCGGTGCCGAGCCGGAGGCGCTGGAGAAGGCCCGCCCCGCACTTGAGCTGCTGGCGTCCACCCTGAGCATCGTTGGGGACAAGCCCGGCGACGGCCAAGCGCTCAAGACCGTCAACCAGCTCCTGTGCGGTGTGCACATCGCCGCCGCGGCTGAGGCCATGGCCCTCGCCGATGCCCTCGGGCTCGATCAGGCGAAGACCCTCGCCGCCCTCGAAGCCGGTGCTGCTGGTTCCTTCATGCTGTCCAACCGTGGCCCCCGCATCCTCGAGGCCTACTCCGAAGACGGCGCAGAGGTCCTCAGCCGCTTGGACATCTTCGTGAAGGACATGGGCATCGTGGGTAAGGCAACCAGGGCCGCCGGACTCGCCGCACCCGTTGCTGCCGCCGCTGAACAGCTCTACCTTCTCGGCCAGGCCCAGGGCCTCGCCGCCGCCGACGATTCTGCCGTCATTAAGGTTGTTGCGCCCTCCAAGCGCACCGCCTAACCACTCCCAACCCTAGCCACTCCCAATAAAGAACCCGCGACGACGGCGGTCCCCCCTTCGCCGTCGTCGCACCTCCCGCCGGTCTTCTTTAGACTGGTATGTCAAAGGAGACACCCCCCAATGAATCCCCTCATCAACTCGTTGATGGTTCAGGCGGCAGATGCCCCCGCCATCAAGCCCGCAGTGGAGCTGGGAACCCCCCTCCTGCTGACCATCGCCGCAGCGGGCATCGCCCTGCTGCTGGTGCTGATCATCCGCTTCAAGATTCAGGCCTTTGTTGCCCTGTTGGCTGTCAGCATCCTGGTGGCCGTAGCCGCGCAGATTCCGCTCAAGGACATCTTCACAGTGGTGACCACAGGCGTTGGCAGCACCATGGGCAAGGTCGCGTTGCTGATTGCCCTCGGTGCCATCCTTGGGCGCATGATCGAGGTTTCCGGCGGCGTGCAGTCGCTGGCTACCCACTTCACTGAAAAGCTCGGAGCCAAGCGCGTTGCCATTGCGCTGACTGCCGTCGGTTTCCTCGTGGCGATCCCCGTGTTCTTCGAAGTGGGCGTCATCGTCCTGGTCCCGATCGTCTACGCTTTCGCCAAGATCGCCAACGTTCACCCCATCAAGTTCGGCCTGCCCATGGCCGGCATCATGCTGTCCATTCACGTGGCTGTCCCGCCGCACCCGGGCATCGTGGCCGGCGCCGGCGTCTTCGGCGCCGACATCGGACTCATCACCCTGATCTCGCTCATCATCTGTATCCCCCTTGGATTCCTGTCCTACTGGGTTGCCAGCATCATGAACCGCAAGGACTACGAGCTTCTCCCCGGCGTGAAGCAGCAGGTTGACGAATTCGGTTCCGACTCCCTGGTTCACGTGGGCCACGACGGCCCCGGCGCCCGCGCCATCGCCCCTCCGCGTCCCGGCCTGATCATGTTCCTGATCGCCGCTCCGATCGTCCAGATCCTCCTCGGCACCGTTGGAACACTGACCCTCGCCAAGGACAACTACTGGTACGGCGTGGCCGCGTTCATCGGCAACCCTTTCTTCGCACTCCTGGTTGCCGTGGCCCTCTCCTTCTTCCTGCTGGCGGTCCGCCGCAACTGGTCGCTTAAGGAAACCGGCGAAATCTTCGAAGGCGCACTGCCTCCCATTGCCTCCATCCTTATGGTGGTTGCAGCTGGTGGGGTGTTCGGTGAAGTCCTCCGCGCATCCGGCATCGGCGCAGCACTGTCCCACACTTTGGACAGCCTCGGCCTGCCGGTGATCGTGCTCGGCTTCATCATCTCCCTGGCTCTGCGCGCAGCCCAAGGCTCCGCAACCGTTGCCATCGTGACCACGACGGGCCTGCTCACCTCGGCCGTCATGGAAGGTGGCTACACGCCGGCCCAGATCGCCGTGATCGTCATTGCCATCGGCTTCGGTTCGCTAGGCCTGTCCCACGTTACGGATGCCGGCTTCTGGACCGTGATCCGTTACTACGGCCTCACGGTTTCCGACGGCCTCAAGACCTGGACTGTCCTGACGACCATCCTGGGCTTGGCCGGCTTCGCACTGACGTACGTCGCCTGGATCCTGGTGGGAGGCCTGGGCCACTAATGCGCACCAAACTCGACCACCTGGTCAACTCTGCCCTGGCCTCCGGCTCGGCCGTTCCCGCCTTCACTTGCTACGACTTCACCACAGCCCTGGCTGTTGTGGGCGCAGCGGAAGAATCCGGGCTCGGCGTGATCATGCTCGTCGCTCCGAAAACCGCGTCCACGCCCAACGGACTGCGCCTCATCGCGGCCCTGCGTGGCCTGGCCGACACCGCGAGCGTCCCGGTTTCCGTCCAGTTGGACCACGCTTCCGATCTGCGGGTCATCCGTGACTCCGTGGCCGCCGGGGCGGATGCGGTCCTGGCCGATGGCTCGTCCTTGCCTTACGAGGACAACATCGCCTTGGTCCGCGAAGTCCGTGCCGCGCTGGACGCCCAAGGTGCGTCCGACGTCGTGCTTGAAGCGGAGCTTGGCGGTCTTGCGGGCGACGAGGACAAGGCGTTTGGTGCCGAAGATTCAGAGCACGACGCCGGCACTTCAGGTGCAGGGCTCACCAACCCCGCGCAGGTGGCTGACTTCGTGGAGCGAACGGGTGTGCAGCTGCTGGCCGTCGCGGTGGGCAACGTGCACGGCAAGTACAAGGGCGAGCCGAACATCCGCTGGGACGTACTGCAGGAAGTGGCTGCAAAGACCGGCGTGCCGTTGGTATTGCACGGCGCTTCCGGAATCCCTGCGGACGAGCTTGCCAAGGCGCCGTCCATGCAGGTTGGCAAGGTGAACTTCAACACGGAGCTGCGCACGGGAATCCTGGCCACACTGGAGACTGAAACTGCCGCCCACCGGGCAGACGGCGAGAACCTCCAAGGGCTGCTGGCTCGTTGGAACGGCTCCGCTGCGACCTTTGCGGGTGCCACGCTGGAGTTGCTCAGCGCCTGACGCGCAGCGCGGTACCCAAGTGCAGCAACACAGGGAGGCTAGGATCAAATCATGATTCTGGCCTCCCTGATTTTCGCGACGATTGCCGCCCTGCTCCACGTCTACATCTTCACCATGGAGTCCATCACCTGGACCAAACCGGCCACATGGAAACGCTTCAGCCTCACCTCGCAGGCCGACGCTGAAACCACCAAACCGCTCGCCTACAACCAGGGTTTCTACAACCTGTTCCTGGCCATCGGCGCACTGATCGGCATCATCGCTGTCTGGGCCGGGGCGCCACAGGTGGGCTGGACCCTCGTCTTCAGCAGTTGTGGTTCCATGCTCCTGGCCGCCTTGGTCCTTGCTGCCAGCGGTAAGAAGTACCTCCGCGCGGCAACCCTCCAAGGCACAACGCCGTTGCTCGCCGTCGTGCTTGGAGTGCTGGCAGTGACGCTGGGCTAGTGCTCCGGAGGACCTGCCTGGGCTGCGGCTTCATCCATCCAGAGGACTTCCCAGTGGTGGCCATCCAAGTCACGGAACGCGCGGCTGTACATGAAGCCAAGATCCTGGGCGTCGTAGGTTTCTGAACCGCCGGCTTCGAGCGCCTTTGCAGCCAGGGCATCCACGTCTTCACGGCTGTCGGCGGAAAGTGCCACAATAGCGGCCGTCGAGTTCTGCGTGTCCGCGATGGGCTGCTTGGTGAACTCGCTGAACTTGGCGTGGGTCAGGAGCATTGCATAGATGGTGTCGCTGAAGACCACGCATGCGGCAGTCTCGTCGGTGAAGTTCGGGTTGATGGTGTAGCCAAGGGCCGTGTAGAAGGCCTTGGATGCCTCGAGGTCGCTGACGGGGAGGTTCACGAAAATCGACGTAGTCATGCGTCTGATCCTGCCGGTGTTTCGACGCCTCGTCCAGAGGTAATTTCACGCCTGTGTATAAGTAGCCAGCGGAACTCCTTGCCAGCAAAGGGCAGGGATGGCGCCGCCGCCTTGGACCGGCGCAGAGAGACCGCTCCTTGGACCCGGCGCAGAGAGCCCGCTTGCTAAGGAAGGCACCCACTTAGAATGGCCCACCTGCTGGCCCAGCCCCTCGCCCGGGCGGAGAATGGAGTCAGCACGCAGGGGCGTGCCATGTAGGGAGAGCCATGGAGATGGACGAGCATCAGCCCGCCAGCCCGGCAGCGGTTGTGCATAGGGATCCGGCGATCGATCTTGTCCGTTTCATCTGCCTGCTCCTGGTTGTCGCTGCGCACTGCATGATGGTCAGCCCTGTTCTGCAGAAGGACGGGACTGTGGTGACCGTGAACGTCCTCATGGAGCAAAGCTGGTTTACCCCTGTGGCGTGGGGGCTCATGATTGTGCCGCTGTTCTTCGTCCTGGGCGGTGTAACAGGGCTGCAATCGTGGCGGCGTCTGAGGGCCCACGGCGGCACCGGGTTCGACTTCGCCCAGTTGCGACTCCTCCGACTGGTCCGCCCGGCCATGGCCGTTTTGGCTGTCATGTGGGGAGGGCTGTGGGTTGCGCTGCTGCTTGGCGTCCACCCGGCGGTCATCCAGTTAATGACCGCCGGCGCCGCGATGCCCCTGTGGTTCTTGGCGGCCTACCTCACCGCCCAACTCAGCATCCCGGTGATGGCCCGGCTTCACGAGCGTGCGCCATTTCTGACGTTCACTGCGCTGGTGGCGCTGATCATCACTGTCGATTCCCTTCGCGGCGCCATTCCCGTCCTGGCCTTCGCCAACATGGTCTTCGTGTGGTGCGCCGTCCAGCAACTGGGATTCCTCATGGCGGACGGCTTCTTCGAGAAACGCAGCCGCGGCTGGCTCATCGGTGCCGTTGTTTCCAGCAACCTTCTGCTGGGCCTCGTGACCGGTGTGGCCGTGTACCCGGGGAACATGGTGGTGAACTTGAACCCGCCCAATTTCTGCCTGCTTCTCTTGGGCATTTCCCAGACGGCCACGCTCCAACTCCTGCAAGGTGGCATACGGCGGATCGCTGACGTCCGATGGATCCAGAGGGTCATGGCCGTAGCGGGACGGCGATCCATGACCGTGTACCTGTGGCACCTTCCGCTCCTGGTGGGCATGTCCGGGTTGCTGCTGCTGACAGATGTGCCCAAGCCGTTGGCAGGGACTCCGGAGTGGTGGTGGGCGCGGATCCCTGTCTTCTTCGCGGTGGTCACCCTGATGGTCCCGGTGGTGTGGATTTTTGGTCGCCTGGAGAACCGTCCGACGGCGGCAAGCCACGCACGGGGCCCCACGCGCACCGCTGTGGTGACCGCCGCCGTCGTGGTTTTGATCCCGGTGGCGGACGCTGCGTTCAACGGATTGACGCTTGCCCTGTTGGGTGGGGGAGCGGCGTGCTTTGCCCTTTCGGTCCTCTTGCTGGGCAGGGTTCCGACGCCGCTGCTGCCGCCTCCGGTGCGCGAAGGTGCGGAATCGCCGGAACGTCGACGGCCCACGTTGCCAGAGCCGGATTTACGTGCCAATCTCGAAACATGACCGAGTACAAGGATTCACTGGCAGAGTCGTTCAAAGCTGGCGTCACCACGGTGCGCAACGACAAATTCCACCGCTATGAGCTGCACGTGGACGGAGAGCTGGCCGTGATTTCACAGTTCCTGGACAAGCCCGGTCATATCGATTTCATTCACACTGAAACGAAGCCCCAGTTCAATGGCCAAGGCTTGGCGAAAGTCCTGGCGCACTTTGCGCTGGATGACGTGGTGGCCTCCGGCAAACGCATCATCCCGCATTGCCCGTACATCGCCGCTTACCTGAAGAAGCACGAGGGCTACGAACAGGACGTCGACTGGCCCGCGGAAATGCCGGTGGGTGAACCGGACAACGAGTAAAGGGCTACACGAGCACTGACGCGTTGCTTCTCTTTGGGCTGCGTCGGGGCTGGCCGGCTCTGGTTGTCTTGAAAGGCCAGTCACGCCGCGTTCCGCTGAGGGAGACGATTGCGTCGTGCTCATCCGTAATCACCCCGCGGCGGCACGTTGCGCGGACCTGCATTGCGCTGACGAGGCTCCCGCCGTGGAGGTGATCGGAGTCCGTCACCAAGTAGGTGAAGCTCCGCATCACGGATTGGCCTGGGGCCAGCAGTCTTATCCGCAGGTCCCGCTCCACAGGTTCTGAGGTGTACTGGAGCATTTCCATGCCCTCGTTGGTGAAGGAACGAGGTACGAGATTGATATCACGCACGTGGCTCGTGGAGTCATTGGTGATCCATGCGGTGAAGATGACCGTATCGCCCGGGATGGCCAATGGCCTGTCGGCTCCGTAGACGAGAGAGATGTGGCCCGCATTCTTTTTTCGCGCTAAAAGTACCGAGCGCCGTAAGGGCAATCCCCGAACGATCGCGCACGGGACCCTTGGCGTGTGGTTGTGGGTGGCACGCATCAATTTCCTAAAGGGGCGGCTGCGCCGGATACCCATGAGTCCTCATTTCGGGCCGGGGATGGACGGTTGTGCATGTCAAGTGCCGCTCGGAGCGAATTCGTGTCGCGGAAATCGGAGTTATCTACAGGGCCGGGCAACGCGATTCAAGTCATAGGGCAAGAGGTGCCACACTCTTGTTTATGGATCAACTAACCGCGGCAGCGGCCAGTGGAGAGTCTCCTGCCAGCACAATGGCTGCCCGCAGCGATTCCCAGATCATTGAGTTGGTGCGCGAAGGTGCCACCGATGCCTTCGATGTGCTCTACCAACGGCACTTCAAAGTCGCCCATTTTGTCGCCCGCGCGCAGAGCGATAATCCCAGTGACGCCGACGACGTCGTGGCCGAGTCTTTCGCTTCCATCTTCCAGCAGTTGACGGAAGGCAAGGGACCAAAGGAGTTCTTCCGCTCCTATCTCCTGACCGTGGTGCGCCGCACCGCCCACGACCGGAACCGCAAGGCCCGCCGCATGCCAACTGCTGCCGACGACGCCATTCTGGATTCCGCTGTGCTGGACAGTGACCCCGTGCTCGACGACCTTGAGTCGAGCATTATGGCCAAGGCGTTCAAGTCGTTGCCCGAACGCTGGCAGGCCGTGCTCTGGCACCTGGACATCGAAGGCCTGAAACCGGCAGCGGCGGCACCACTCGTGGGCCTCACTCCCAACGGTGTCTCGTCGTTGGCCCTCCGGGCGAGGGAAGGACTGCGTCAGGCCTATCTTCAACAGCACATCAGCCAGACGGTGGGCGACTGTAACGAGTACGCCAGCCAGTTGGGAAAGTACGCGCGAAACGCGCTGAAGCGTACGTCCGAGGAGAAAGTCCGCAGTCACCTGGATGGCTGTGCCCGGTGCACGGCTCTGCTGATGGAACTCAATGACGTCCAGGGCGGCATGAGGGCCATCCTGTTCCCCTTGCTTACGGGCATCGCCTTTACCCCGGGGGCATTTGCCGCACTCGGATCGGCGGCCACGGCCGGAGGGCTGCAGGCGGCTGCCGGAAGCACAGCAGTATCCGGCCAGGCTGGCGCGGTCGCGGCGCGCACCGCCAGCCAAATGTGGAAGTTGACGGCGGCCATTGTGGTGGGCGTACTGGCTCTGGCTGGAGTGCTGGTGTGGTTCCTTCAGCCCAGCGCAGATACTGAATCCGCTGTTGCCTCCGACGCCGCATCACCGGCAGCACCGGCCGCCCAGGAAACGTCGTCGCCGAGTGCAACGCCAAGCTCCACGCCAGAGCCCAATCCAGAGCCCGCTGCCACATCGACGCCGGAACCAACCGCCGTCGTCATTCCGCCGACCCCTCTGCCGCAGCGGAGCGCCGCGGTGGTGGATTCAGGTGCGGTATTCTCGACGCCGGCGCCCGCCTCTGTAGCGCTGGCGGCGCCCGCCGCCCAAACGGTTGATGGGACGTTCTCAGTCATCCCGGGCTCCGACAAGACGGAGCGGGACCTGCACGTAGGGTTCTCGCTGCAGGGCGAAGGAGCGCCGAGCACGGGTGAGGCCGTCTTCACGCTCCCGGACCAGGCAACCTTCGTGGCGGGTAGGACCGTGGCCCCGGCTGGTTGGACGTGCGGAAACGCCGCTTCAAATATGCGGCAGATCCGCTGCACTACCGAGTCCATGGACAGGGAAAACCTTGCCTTTACGCTGGGCGTTGCGCTCCCGCCAGCCGCGGAAACGGGAACGGTCAACTATCGGTTTGGCGGGAATGGCATCGTCTCCAAGACGTTCGCCAACTCCTTCCGGTAGTCCCTCGCACCGTCCCTGAACCTGCAGTTCCGGGTCTTGGAAAAATCGTCTCAACATTTTTCCAATTTTTCGCGTCACGATTCGCGGACTTCTCCCACTACGCCTTCGGGTCCCCGTTTATCGGCGCCCTCGTTGAAGCCACCCCAAGCTTCAACGACAGAAAAGGTCGGTTGCGAGAGAGCCCATGATGTACAGAGGTCCACAGAAGCTGCTGGCGGCCATCGTCGCCACGGCGATCACGTTTCTGGGGGTGGGAAGCGCCTTGGCACCGCCGGCCCTGGCCACTCTGCCAGGCTCGCCCGGCGTTGCCCAGCCAGGTACTCCTGTCTACACGGAGACCTTCGCGAATCAGAATGCCACCGCCAGCGCCCTCAGCATCCTGAGCTACATGGGTGGAACCGCAGCTGCGAACCAAACGTATACAGCTGATACGCCCTACACACCGGCCGGCGGACAATGCGACGGCTGGATACTGAACTCCTTCACCCCGTTGGCGACCTCCGATGCGGGTTGCCTCAGGAACCAGCCCGGCGGCTGGGAACAGATCCAGCAGATGTCGGTTGCCCTCGGATTGGCGCAGGGACAAACAGCAGCGCAAGCTGCCAGCAACCAGGCGTTGTCTGAATACACCAACAGTGCATCAGGAAATATCGCCGCTGGCGTCCAATTCCGCACCGAAGCAAACACCATCCCGGCAATCGCCGGCCACTACTATGCGGTGTCAGGTTACTTCGCCCAGGTGAACTGCCACGCTGCACACGCGAGCCAGACCTTCAGCCTGCTCATTAATGGGACACGCCAAGTGCTCAGCGCCGGCCTCGATCCCTGTGGCAGCAGCACCCAGCCAAGCGTCCAGGTCACCAAGCTCCAATCCGCTGCCTACCAGATTCCCGTGGGCACAAACCCTTCACTCGGCTTGGAGCTGAGGAATGAAACAGCCACGGGAATCGGCAACGACGTCGCCTTCGACCTTCCGCAGATTGTGGATGTGACGCCCCAGCTGGATAAATCCTTCACCCCGGCGCTCATCGCACCTGGCGGCACATCCAAGGTCACGCTGACGATCACCAACACCGACGACCTCAAGGCGAAGAACGACTGGTCCATCACGGACACACTTCCTGCTGGACTGACCGTTGCCGGTACTCCCAACATGGGTGGCACCTGCGTGCAGGCCGCGGGAACCAACCCCTTGGAGAAGTGGGCCGTTGCCGGCAGCAACACCGTCTCAGTCATTGGCGGTGACCTCGCCCAAGGAATGACGGCGTGCACCATTACGGTAGACGTCACAGCTGCTGCGGAGGGTACGTACGTTAGCGGACCCGCCAACATCGTGACCAACCTGAACCCGCCTGCAAACGCCACGCTCAGCGTTCGGTCTCCGCGGCTGGCATTAAGCAAAGCCCTTGGCGCTCCCCGGCTGTCTGATTCCCATCAGTTCACCACCCACATCCGCACGGGCTCGGCCACTGGACCGGTTGTCAGCTCTACTGCCAACGCGACCACTGCTGGTGCGGGCTCCACGATTGAGCCAAACACGGGTGTCACCGGTGAGTACGTAGCCAATGCCGGAACCCCGTATTATCTGACCGAGTCCGGTACCAACCTGTCCGGCTACAGCAATGCCATAACCTGTGTGGACGCCAATGGTCTTCAGTCCGGCCTGCCTTCCGGGGCGCCTTTCGCTGGCTCCCTGGAAATTGTGCCCCGTGCCGGCGCCGATATCAGCTGTGTGCTGACCAGCACGGCACATCCCGTGCCGACCATGGAGTGCAGCGTGTCCGCTGACGCCTCTGACATTCAGCAATCGCCGGTTGTGGGTGACCGTATCACCTACACTTTCGCTTCGAAGAACACCGGCAACGTGCCGCTGACCAATGTCTCCATCACGTATCCGCTGGCTGGCCTGTCCGCCCTGAGCTACACCTGGCCGGGCATCCCGGGTGAGTTGCTCCCTGGCCAAACCGTGACGGCTACGGCAACCTACGGGATCACGCAGGAAGATATCGACGCCGGTCATCTCGCCAACTCGGCCACGACCACGGGTACCCCGCCCGCAGGTCCGCCGCTAGCGACTCCTCCCGGAACAACGGACACACCTTTGACCCAGGCCGCAGCGATGGAGTTCAGCAAGTCCGCCGACGCCAGCGCCGTTCTCCATCCGTCTGTTGCGGGCGATGTGATGACATACACGTTCACTGCGAAGAACACCGGCAACGTCACGCTGACGGATGTCTCCATCGAGGATCCGCTGGCCGGTTTGTCCGCGTTGAGCTACAGCTGGCCCGGCGCCCCAGGAACCCTTCTGCCCGGTGAAACCGTGACAGCCAAAGCAACATACGGGATCTCCCAGGCTGACATCGACTCCGGGCACGTGGTCAACAGCGCAACTACAAGGGGCACTCCTCCCTCCGGCACCCCGATGACGCCTCCTCCCGGAGAAACGGACACCCAGTTGACGCCGGGCGCCGGCATGCGGTTCACCAAGACGGCGGATGCATCTGCAGTGGGTGACCCCGCCAAGGTGGGCGATCCAATCACCTACATGTTCACGGTGAAGAACACAGAAAATGCGCCGTTGACCCACGTGGTGGTCAACGATCTGATGCCGGGCCTGTCGGCCTTGGTTTACACCTGGCCCGGTGACGCAGGAATTCTGCTTCCCGGTGAGGAAGTGACTGCCAGAGCAACGTACGCGGTCACGCAGGCGGACATCGACGCCGGGCACGTGGTCAACACGGCCACCGCAACGGGTACGCCTCCCACTGGACCGGTGGTCGCCACGCCACCAGCGAGTGTTGTGGTGACCTTCCCGCCAGTTGGGCCCAACCAGACTGATGGGCCGCGGGACGGGGCCAGTCGGCCCGACGGACCGCGGGACGGTCCCGGCCAGTCTGATGGACCGCGGGAAGGTGACGGATCGCCCCTTGGTCCCAGTCAGTCTGAAGGACCGTTGGCCTCCACAGGCGTTGTCCATAACGTGCTGCCGATCAGCCTCATCGTGGTTGGCGCGGGCCTGGTCCTGTTCCTCTTCGGATACCGTCGCACTCGTCACTGAGATCTGGTGCTGGGGCGTGGGTGCCCTGGAAAGCGTGCTCTGCTAACTGGCCGGCCGCTTTCTTTGCCACTGCACGGCGTGCCAGAAGAGTAGGGCGGCCGTTAGTAGCAGGCCGCCCAGGAGTACGTACGGGGTGTAGGACATCAGCATGAAGCTGAGCTGCGCCGATGTGTTGAACTGTGTTGGTCCGGCCATCGCAGCTGCTGCTTCGGTCAAGGCCCAGAACCCGAAGCCCAACAGTCCCGCATCCAGCACCCACAGCACAATGATGAAGGGGTTGGGCGAAGCGCGTTTCTGCGCGGGGTCCGCGAGTTCGGGCACATGGGGGCTGACCGCAGGTAACGCGTTGCCGTCCTCGTCGATTTCCCGGAAACCGATGTGCTCGTGAACGTGGTCCTTCATGGCCCCCCAACCTCTGACAGCTGATAGTCCTAGCACTCTACTCCCTGTTCCGAGCAAGCCGCAGGTAGCAGCCGATGGCCCTTATGAACAATCACTTGGCCGAAAAAGCGCCATATTTTGCACCCAACACGGTCTGAATGAAAGTCAATGACGCACCAACCACAGCTACTTACGCGAGAAAACGCCTTCTGAGCGAAATAGGTCACAAAAGTTTGACGGAAAGGCTTACCTAAGTAAGGCTTACCTTGCTAATAAGCGCCCCCAACGCAATGGAAGGAAGCTGACGTGACGTCACCTAGTGTCGAAGAGCGGATCGCTCAGGAGCAGGACTTCGGCTCCAAAGTGGAACTGGCCCTCGCTGCCACAAACCAGCTGTTCAACGCACGAAATTCGCCCAGCTACGTCGCGCAGGTTCTTCAGGGAGTCAACGCTGTCTCCACCAAAGTCCAGCGGACCGCCCAGCCGTTCACCGGCGTCGGGCATGCTGAACTGAAGGCGAAGGTTGGCGCCGTCGATCTTGAACGTCCGCTGCCGGACACGGCTGCAGCACTGGAAGAGCTGGACGAGCTCTACCTCAAGGACGCCATCTACTTCCACGATTCCCGCTACGCCGCCCATCTCAACTGCCCGGTTGTCATACCGGCGCTGGTGGGCGAAGCGGTGCTCTCGGCCGTGAACTCCTCTATGGACACGTGGGATCAGAGCGCCGGTGCCACCATGATCGAACGCCGCCTCATCGATTGGACCGCCGAGCGCATCGGGTTCGACGCCGACGCCGACGGTGTTTTCACCTCGGGCGGCAGCCAGTCCAACTTCCAGGCGCTGCTGATTGCCCGCAACCACGCGGTCGCCAAACTGCGGGCGACGAATGGGGACGCTCGCCTGCCGCACCTCCTGGACCGGCTCCGGATTTTCACGTCCGTGGACAGCCACTTCAGCATCCAGAAGTCCGCGTCCATGTTGGGCCTCGGCTTCGACGCCGTGATCGCCGTGCCTACGACGGAAGACCACCGCATGGACCCCGCAGCGCTCGCGGCTGCTTTGGCAGAAGCGCACGACGCCGGGCTGGTGCCCATGGCGGTTGTGGCCACCGCCGGAACCACGGACTTCGGTTCGGTTGACCCGCTCTCCGAACTGGCCGCGCTGGTCCGTGCCTACGATTCCTGGCTGCACGTGGACGGCGCCTACGGTGGAGGACTCATCGTTTCCGGCAGGCACCGGCACCTCCTCAGCGGGATCCACCGTGCGGACTCCGTTACCGTCGACTTCCACAAGACCTTCTTCCAGCCCGTCAGTTCCAGCGCGGTCCTGGTCCGCAACGGCTCCATGATGGGCCATGTCACGTACTACGCGGACTACCTGAACCCGGAGAGCGCTGCGAAGGCCGAAATCCCCAATCAGGTGGACAAGAGCATTCAGACCACCCGCCGCTTCGATGCCCTGAAGCTGTGGCTGACCCTCCGCATCATGGGGGCCGACGCCATCGGCGCCCTCTTCGACGAAGCGATCGACCTCGCCGCCCGGGTGGGAACCTTGCTGGCTGAGGATGCCGAGTTCGAGCTCGCTGCCGCACCGCAGCTGAGCACCTTGGTGTTCCGCTATCGCCCGATGGTTGACGGCGCAGCCCTTGATGAAGACGCTGCGGACGTTCTTAACCCTGCCATCCGCGCCGCGATCTTCGCCTCGGGTGAAGCTGTTGTTGCCGGCACCAAGGTAGCTGGCCGCCACTACCTCAAATTCACCCTCCTCAACGCCGAGGCGAGCCTGAGGGACATCCAGGAAATCATCGAACTTATCCGCCGGACGGGCGACAGCCTGCTGGCGAACACCACGGAGGCTGCAGCATGAGCACCCAAGACAACGGCAAGATCTACGACGTCGCAGGCATCGGCGTCGGGCCTTTCAACCTGGGACTGGCCGCGCTAAGCGAGCCTGTGGAGAACCTCGACTGTGTGTTCCTGGACCGTCGCGAGTCCTTCGACTGGCACCCCGGCATGATGCTGGAACCGGCGCATTTGCAGGTCCCGTTCATGGCGGACCTCGTGACGCTCGCCGACCCGACGTCGCCGTTCTCGTTCCTGAACTTCCTGAAGCAGACGGGCCGCCTGTACCGCTTCTATATCCGCGAGAACTTCTACCCGCTCCGCGCCGAGTACAACCAGTACTGCCAGTGGGTGGCCGGCCAGCTTGAGTCCGTTCGTTTTAGCACGGATGTGCTGGATGTGACGTACGACGACGGCGTGTACCGGCTTTCGGTGCAGGGGCCGGACGGCGCTGAGGTACTTCTTGCCCGCAAGCTGGTCCTGGGCACCGGTACGTCCCCGTACATTCCGGACTCCTGTGCAGGGATAGTGGACGCCGGCGGACTTGTCCTCCACAACGCCGACTACCTGTCGAGGAAGAGCGAGCTGCAGTCCAAGCGCAGCATCACCATCGTGGGCAGCGGCCAAAGCGCAGCGGAGCTTTACTACGAACTCCTTCAGGAAATTGACGTCTACGGTTACCAGCTCAACTGGGTGACCCGTTCCGGCCGTTTCTTCCCGCTGGAGTACACCAAGCTCACCCTCGAGATGACCTCGCCGGAGTACGTTGACTACTTCCACTCGCTCCCGGGCGAGCAACGCGATTCCCTGATCAAGAGCCAGAAGAACCTGTACAAGGGCATCAACTCGGACCTGATCGACGATATCTACGATCTTCTCTACACCAAGAGCCTCTCCGGCATGGTGGACACGCAGCTGCACACGCACTCGTCGCTCACCGCCGCCGAGTGGGACCCCGCCACGGGCACCCACACACTCCAGTTGCACCACGAGGAACACGGGCAGAGCTACAGCCTGGAGTCCGAGGCCGTGGTCCTGGCCACCGGCTACAGCTACAAGGAGCCCGCCTTCCTGGCAGGCATCCACGATCGGATCCGCCGCGACTCCAAGGGCCGCTTCGATGTCGAGCGCAACTATGGAACCGGCGTTGAACCCGGCGAGATTTTCGTCCAGAACGCGGAGCTCCACACCCACGGCTTCGTCACCCCGGACCTCGGTATGTCCGCCTACCGCAACTCCTGCATCCTGCGCGAAATCACCGGCCGCGAGGTTTACCCGATCGAGCGCAGCATCGCGTTCCAGCAGTTCGGCGCACCCGCACCCGTTTCCGCAGAGCTTCCGGCTGCAGTGGGGGCAACCGCATGAGCTTCACGTTCCGACCAGTCGAGCCCGTAGCGGACGCACCTGTCCTCCACAGCTGGGTGAGCCAGGAGTATGCGCGATTCTGGGGCATGGTTTCGGCCACCGAGCAGGACGTTGTGGAGGAATACTCCAAGATTGCCGAATCGGGCCATCACCAGGCGTTCTTAGGCCTCGACGACGGCGTCCCAGCCTTCCTCATGGAGCGCTACCGCCCGGAGTCATCGCCGTTGGCGGACGTTTATGAGGTCCAGCCCGGCGACGTCGGCATGCACCTCTTGGTGTCCCCGCCCGCCGGTGCTCCCCAGCCTGGCTTCACCACCTCGGTCATGCAGTCCGTCATGGCGGAACTGTTCGTTGACCCCGCAACCCGGCGCATCGTCGTCGAGCCTGACGCCCGCAACCACAAGATTCATGTCCTGAACAAGAAAGTGGGCTTCCGGCCCCACGGCGTGGTGACCCTTCCCGCCGTCGACCCCGCCGAAGACCATAAGCAAGGACTGCTGAGCTTCTGCACCCGCGAGGATTTTCTCGCTACCCTGACCCCGATTCTGGCCGCGCCTGCCGCGGCGACCAGAGGAGAATCCCTGTGACCACCACTGCCCACAACGCCACCACCTCTGCCGTTGATACCGTGTCGCACCTGACCCCTGGGCGCTGGGTCGCTGCCAACCGGCACCTGGTCCGTAAGGCAATCGCCGAGTTCGCGCACGAGCGCATCCTGGTCCCGGAGCTGATCCGGGAAGAGGGCGCCGGCGTCGGGCTCTATAAGGTGGTGAGCGATGACGCCGCTACGGAATACCGCTTCAGCGCCAGGCTGCTGCAATTGGAGCACTGGTCCGTAACAGCCGAATCCATCGTTCGGTTGCGGGACGGTCAAGAGCTTCCAGTGGATGCCTTGGACTTCATTGCCGAATTCCACGAGGCACTGGCCATCCGCCAGGAAATGCTGCCTGTGTACCTGGAGGAAATCAGCAGCACGCTGGCCAGCCACGCCTACAAGCAGGGCAAGCCCTTCACCTCGGCGCAGTTGGCTGCGGGTATCACCGGTGGTGCTGACCGGGCTGCGGACTTCCAAGCAATTGAGCACAGCATGACCGAGGGGCACCCGTGCTTCGTGGCCAACAATGGCCGGCTTGGATTCGGGATTGCCGACTACCACGCGTTCGCTCCGGAGACCGGTGCCACCGTGAAGCTGCAGTGGATTGCGGTGCACCGCAGCAAGGCTGTGTTCACATCGAGTGCCGGATTGGATTACCGGACGCACTTCGAAGCTGAGCTCGGCCCGGCCACTCTTGCGTGGTTCAACGCGGAACTGTCCGCATCCGGGCTGGATCCCGAGGACTATCTCCTGATGCCGGTCCACCCGTGGCAGTGGGACAACAAGCTCACGGTGACGTTCGCGGCAGAAATCGCCCAGCGCCACATCGTGAACCTTGGCAACGGTGAAGATTCGTACCAGGCGCAGCAGTCCATCCGTACGTTCTTCAACACCGATTTCCCGGAGAAGGCCTACGTTAAGACGGCCATGTCCGTGCTGAACATGGGCTTCATGCGCGGCCTGTCTCCGCAGTACATGAAGGCAACGCCGGCCATCAATGACTGGCTGCAGGAACTGATCGGCAATGACCAAGAGCTCCAGGACCGGGGCTTGGCCATGATCCGTGAAACCGCGGCCATCGGCTACCACAACCACTACTACGAGGCTGCTTCGGCCAAGGGTTCGCCCTACCGCAAGATGCTCTCGGCCCTATGGAGGGAAAGTCCGCTCCCGTTGCTCAAGGACGGGCAGCAGCTGGCAACGATGGCGTCTTTGTTGCACGTGGATTCGTCCGGAAACTCCGTGGTTTCTGCCCTGATTTCCCGGTCCGGCCTGGCGCCCACCGAGTGGCTTCGCCGCTACTTCGAGGCCTACCTTGTGCCGCTGGTCCACTGCCTCTTCGAGTACGAGCTCGCCTTCATGCCCCACGGTGAGAACGTCATCCTGATCCTCGAAGACGGCGTGCCCGTCCGGGCGATCATGAAGGACATCGCCGAGGAAATCGTGGTCATGGGGGATCGGCTGGAACTTCCGGAGGAAGTCTCCCGCGTCAAGGCCGAGATCCCTGCCGAGGAAATGGTCCTGGCCATCTTCACGGACGTGTTCGACTGCATCTTCCGTTTCCTCGGGGCAATCCTTGTGGAGGACGGGACGCTGCGTGAAGACGAGTTCTGGGGAACTGCCGCGGCTGTGCTCCGCGAATACCAGCAGCGGCACCCGGAGCTTGCAGACCAGTTCGCCATGCACGATCTCTTTGCCCCGGACTTCGAGCTCTCCTGCCTCAACCGCCTGCAACTGAGGAACAACCAACAGATGTTGGACATCTCGGATCCCTCCGGTGGGCTCCAAATGGCAGGCCGCCTGGCCAACCCTTTGGCCAAGTTCGCCTAGGTTCCTGCGGTGAGGGGTTGGCTTTCGGCACTTTCGAGCGTTGAAAGGGGCGAAAGCTAACCCCTCGGCGCGTCAACAAGCGCCACAATCTCAGTTTCATACGCCTGCGAGGACGCCATCGATCCCCGGAACCAGCACACTGCGTGGACGGACGGGTCGCCTGGGACCACCATGGGCCGGAGGTTGTCCACGGTGGATCCCTCTGTGATGGCTTCCCACGTCCAGCTCGCGCCGGCATCGGATGTCACTCCGCGGTAGATCTCGTAGTGTTCTGTAGCTTTGCCCGTCCTCGGATCCACAGGTGCAGAGATATAGACCCGGTCCAGATCATTCGGGTCCACAGCACCCAGCCCGGTGTAGTCCTGCTCGTGCGGCAGCAAACCGGGACCGGCGACGGCGAGGGGATGCAGCTTCCAGCGCACCCCGTCAAAGCGGGCGTACAGCAGGCGGTGATCGTCGACGTCGAGCATTTGCTCCCGCTGCAGCGGACCGTTCACGTCGTTGGCCCGGCACGTGAGGATCGCCGCGAGTTCCGTGCCCCGCCGGCGAAGGTCAGTAGTCCAACCATGGGTGAGGACATCGCCGTCGAGCGTTGATCCTGCCTCGAAAACGGTGGTCAGGGCCGCCTGGTTGATCCCGGCTGAGCCGATGACGGGCTTGCTGACCACCTTGCCCTCGGCGTCGTGGAGTCCATCGCCCTGGATGTAGCCGTGGTAGATGCTGTTGTTGAAGTCGCGGGGGTGGTGGTCCGTGGTGATGAGGTCGATCCGGTCCGTGCCGTTGCTGACATATCGGGTGTAACCGTTGACGTAGCCGATTTTGGGGCGGGTGAAGAGCTTGCCGCCGTAGCTCCAGGTGCTGCCGTCGTCCTCGGAAATCATCAGTGTGGGGTCGTCGTTGATGGCGCGGACAAAATTGTAGACCCGGCCTTCGGCGCTTAAAGCGTGGAGGTTGGAGTAGGTGGCACCGCGGCCGTCGGCGAGTTCCGTCCAGTCGAACTGCTGCTCGGGCTCCCACTCGGACGCGTCGTGCGGCTTGGTGGACACGCGCCAGCGGGAATAGTTGTCCGTCTTGTGCTTGGCATACATGGCCACGTAACGACCGTCGGGCCGGATGAAGAGAGCCGGGGCGTTGTGGTCATCGGCCTCCAACCTTTCATGGAGTACGTGGACGCGGCTTTGGCCCGTAGCAAGGTTCACCACTGCAACTTCGATGTTGCCGCTACGCTCCGCACCACCTTGTCCTTCCGGGGCAGCAACCGAGCCCACCAGCAACGTGTTAGCGGCGGGGTCGATCAGTGCGCGCTCGTCCTGGAACCAGCACCACGCCCCGTTGTTGTTGAGGACAAGTGGACCTTGCAGGAAAGAGTTGACCATGGGAATCCTTTGCGGCTTTGCATCGTTTCAATTCCAGTGTGGGTACTAGTCTAGGCGCATGACGACTCGAGCCAATGAACTCACCGCCCTGGTTACCGGGGCCACCGCCGGGCTCGGTGCGGAATTCGCCCGCCAACTCGCCGAAGCCGGACACCACCTGGTCCTGGTAGCCCGCGACGAACAGCGCCTGAAAGAAACGGCCGAAGAGCTTGAACGCGACTTCAGTATCTCGGCGGAGGTTCTTTCCGCGGACCTGACCACCGACGTCGGCGTTTCAGCCGTCGCAGACCGTTTGCGGGACGCAACACGGCCCGTGGATGTCCTGGTTAACAATGCCGGCATCGGGCTGTTGAAGTCGTTCGAAAGAAATGAGCTGGACGAGGAACGCCGCCACCTGCGGCTCCACGTGCAGACACCCATGGAGTTGAGCCACGCGGCGCTGGAAGTCATGCTGGCCCGGGGGAAGGGGCGGATCATCAACGTTGCCAGCGTGGCAGCGTTCGCCAACAGGGGCACTTACTCCGCAGCGAAAGCCTGGCAAGTGACGTTCAGCCGGTGGGCCAACATCACCTACGCAAAGTCCGGCGTGCAGGTCACTGCGGTGTGCCCCGGGTTCACCCACACCGAATTCCACGATCGCATGGGCATGGACAAATCCGTTGCTCCCCGGTTCTTGTGGCTCACCGCCGAGCGTGTGGTGCGCGAGGGGCTGGAGGACAACGCCCAGGGCAAGGGTGTCTCCATACCGACGCGCCGTTACAAGGTGGTCAGCTTCTTCGCCCGGATACTGCCGGCCAAGCTCACCTCCGGCCCGCCTCGCCGGCCGCTGGAACCCTAGGCAGGAAGCTGGGACGAGGGACTTGACCACGCCCCACAGGGACCATCGGGTTACTATGACACTTCATTCGAGCCTGAGGGGGCAGTGCTATGAAGAACAAATCCTTGGCATTAGTGGGGGCCATAGTTCTCAGCGGATTACTGCTGAGCG
Source organism: Arthrobacter sp. Rue61a (assembly GCF_000294695.2). Lineage (NCBI taxonomy): Bacteria > Bacillati > Actinomycetota > Actinomycetes > Micrococcales > Micrococcaceae > Arthrobacter > Arthrobacter sp. Rue61a. The sequence continues at coordinate 285,907 of NC_018531.1, forward strand.
GTTGCTCCGGTGCCAGCTCCACGGGATTCCAGGCTTTGGAACGGGAAGCAACGGCGGCGGACAATCCGCCGGAGGACCTAGATCTCGGCGAGATCCACATGGAAAAGATTCTTCTGGTTGCAGAGGCAAACGGGAAGAAATATTACCTGGGACAAGGCAAGCAAGCCCGCCCATCCTGCCTGATCGTAGAATCCGTGGACCCATACTTTTGGCACAGCGGCTGCACCGACTCCATCCAGGGCGAGATGCTGAGAATCAGTGGCCCGGACCAGAAATCCGCTGTTCTGGTTTCCGATGACTACGACACCAAGCAGCTGGAATCGAGCGGCCTGACGAAAATCCACCCGAACATCCTGGTAGTTACAAACTGACCCGGCTCCGCGGCGCCCGCACCAGCACAGCAACCGCGATGCCAACTACGGCTCCTACGAATGTCTCGATGGCACGTTCCATGACCAGCACACCCGGATCCATGGGTGCGGCCAACTGTGCGATCAGCAGGACCACCGGCGTGAAGAACACCATGGCCCACCCGTAATGCCGTGCCATGAACAGCTCTGTGGGGAACTGGCACAGAACCACCAGCACAGCGAGTACCACCGCGGTTTGACCGGGGAAGTACTGCAGCGGCGATAGCGGACCGGGGAAAAGCACGACGGCGACAATCGCCAACCCGAGGAATGTTCCCACAATGCGGTGGATTCCTCGGTGGACGCGGCTTGGGAGGTCGGCGCCGGCTAGCGGCACAGCCGCGGCGGCCATGGCCCAGTGCGGGTGGCCGCTCCCGCTGAGGACGCCGATAGTCCCCGCGGCACTTACCGCCAAGGAATAGCGCGCAGCGTGGACCAGTGCGGCTTGACGCAGCGGGCCGCGGAGGACGGGAACGTCGCGGGCAGCACCGGCCTCCCACGTGCGTCGCCGGAGCCAACCGGTAAAACCGACCACAATGGAAAAGGCGGCGGACGCTGCCCCGATGAGTACCGCCGTCGTGAACGGAACATTGGTGGGCACGGATGCACAGGCGCCCAACGCGAGGATGCCGAAGAACGGGCCGATCGGTTTGAGGCGCACGGAGTCGGCATACAGCGACCCGAACCCGGCAAACAGGGTGGCCACCAGCACCAACCACCAGGAGTGGATGTGGTTCACGGAAAGGAACACGCCGATGGTCAGCCCGCCCACCAGGAACAGGGCAGCCTGGGCTTGGTGTTTGAGCCGCAGCTGATGCGTTTCGTTGCGCCCGTACATCCCGGTCAGCGCACCGAAAACGGCGTACATCATGAGGTCCGGACGGCCAATGACAAGGAGGAGCAGTCCGGGAACTGCGACGCTCAGGGCCACCCGCACTGCCGAGAGTCGATCGTTGTTGGCAGGGCCCAGCCGGTGGAGTTCGCGGGCGTGGACCATCAATCCGGGCACAGGGGAACACCACCAATCAGTTAAGGCTTGTCTTTGAAAATTAGCAGTGTCGCCGCCCAAGCCGCCATAAGCCCGGTCACAACCCGTAGTGGGCTTCGGCGCGCGTACGGGTAAAGGTCTGGGAAGATCGAGGTATGCCCGTCGCTTTCGTCTGCCGCACCCGCTCCGCCATGTCGCCGCAGGAGCTGTTCGATCTTTCCCGCAACATCGATGCCCACGTGGGGTCCATGACCCAGAGCCGTGAGAAGGCGGTGGGCGGCGTTACCACCGGGCTGATCTCGGAGGGCGAGACTGTCACCTGGCAGGCGTGGCACTTGGGAGTCCGCTTCCGCATGACCAGCCGCATCACGCGGATGGAGGCGCCGTCGTCGTTCTCCGATGAACAGGTGAAGGGCCCTTTCAAGTACCTCCGGCACACGCACGAGTTCCGGCCGGACGGCAGTGGGACCCTCATGGTGGATACCGTGGAATTCGCGGCGCCGTTCGGTCCTTTGGGACGGCTGGTGGAGAAGCTGATCCTGGCCCGGTATTTGCAAAACCTGATCGAGAAGCGCAACGGGTTTCTGGTTGCCCAAACCCTGCAAGCCCCAACCCCACAAGCCCAAACCCCGCAAGCCCCAACCCCACAAGCCCAGGACCCGCGGCAATGATCAGGCTCGCGCATGCGGACGACCTGCTGATCTTGCAGGAGATCGAGCGTGCCGCGGGCCAGGCTTTCCGGGCCTTGGGAATGGACTCCATCGCCGACGACGAGCCCCTCTCCATCGATGAGCTGAACAGTTATGCCACAGCCGGGCGTGCCTGGGTGTCCGTGGACGGGCTCAATTACCCGGTGGCGTATCTCCTGGCTGACATCGTGGACGGGGCCGGTCACGTGGAACAAGTGAGTGTCCACCCCGATCAAGCGCATCAGGGCCTGGGCCGCGAACTGCTGCATGCCGCGCGCGTCTGGACGCGAGGCCACGGTATGCAAAGGCAAACCCTGAGCACGTTCCGGGATGTGCCGTGGAACGCCCCGTACTATCGCCGCCTTGGTTTTGACGTGCTCGACGCCGGCAGCTGGGGTCCGCAGCTGGCCCACCTGATGGAGCACGAGGCTGAGTTGGGCCTGACCCGTTGGCCGCGCGTTGCCATGTGGCGTCCTGCGGTCCCACCGCAGTAACTACTCCGCTACCAGCTCAACCTCGTAGCTGTCCGTGTTGAGCAGGTACGCGGCGTAGTGGTCCGGGCCGCCGGCGTGCGGATACTTGGACTCGAACATCTCGTACCAGCCTGCGTCCGCGCCGAGCGCCCGGATCCTGTCCACGTTCTCCCGGGTGCCAGCATGGAAGGCCACGTGGTTCACCCCCGGATCAGTGCGCCTGTGGCCTGTACCGGTGATGGCATCAGTCTGCTCCACCACCACGTACGTGCCATCGAGCTTCCAACTGCACCCCGTGGGCCACTCCTGGAAGGGCTCATAGCCGAGCTCGCCCAACAGCCACCCCCACTCTTCCCTGGCCCGTTCAAGGAACGGCACCCAGATCTCAAGATGGTGGATCGACCCCACCGGAACCTCACGCATGCGCCGATTCTACGAGGTCCGCGCCCGTTCCACATCGGCCGCGCTCGCCGAGTCGCCCACGGCGCGGAGCCCTGCGATGACACCGTCAACATCAGCCGGAGTGCGGTTCTGGCTGAGTTTCGTCTTGGCTTCTACCCTGCTAATCAAAAGTTCGACGCCGACAATCGCCCGCAGTTGGCCGGCAATGAACCGCTCGGGTGCTTCGTCTACGGACCATGGTTGGGGCATGCCGGCCTCGTGCTGGTCAGACAGGCGCCGCACGTGCCTGGCCAACCACTGCGCGTCGTCGTGAATGACGAGTTCACCGTAGACGTGCGCGGTGGAGTAGTTCCAGGTGGGGACAACCCTGCCGTGTTGGGCTTTGGAGGCGTACCAGGACGGGGAAATGTAGGCATCCGAGCCCTGCACGATCATCAAGGCCTCTCCGGTAGCCGGCATGGACCACTGCGTGTTGTTGCGGGCCATGTGCGCGTGCAAGGCGCCGTGCTCGCCGACGGTGGGCTCGTAAACGAACGGCAGCAGGGTGGCGAGCAAGCCGCCCTCCGTCATGGTCACCAGGTTGGCTGCCCCGGAGTCATGGAGCAGCGAGGCCACGGCCTCCTCGGAAGCGGCAAAGTGAGCTGGCGTGTACATGGGGTTCCTACTTCCTGAGCCTGACGCGGACAGCTGCACCAGCACAGACGATCACTGCGAGGCCGCCCACTATGGTGGTCCAGGTCATCGACTCGCCTAACAAGAGTCCTGCCCAAGCGATGGTCATGACGGGCTGGACGAGTTGGATCTGGCTGACCTGCGCCATGGGTCCGATGGCCAGGCCTCGGTACCAAGCGAAGAAGCCGAGGAACATGCTCACCACCCCAAGGTAGGCGAAGGACAACCACTGGATTGGGGTGGCAGAAGGAGCGCCGGAACCCAGCGAGAGCACCGTCAGCAAGATCATCACGGGTGCCGCCACTACCAAGGCCCAGGAGATGGTCTGCCATGCGCCGAGTTCCCTGGCCAGCAATCCGCCTTCCGCATAGCCAATTGCGGCGGCAACCACGGCACCTAGCAGCAGCAGGTCCGCCCAGTGAAGGGAACCAAATCCACCGGACTGAACCAAGGCGAATACCACCGCGGCAATCACTCCCACCGCGGTCAGGACCCAGAACAACGGGCGAGGACGTTCGCGTCCCCTGATCACCGCTACGGTGGCCGTGGCCGCGGGCAGTAGCGCGATCACCACGGCTCCATGGCTGGCGGACGTGCTGGTGAGGGCGAAGGTAGTGAGCAACGGGAATCCGGCCACGATCCCTCCGGCCACCACAGCCAGCCGCAACCATTGGATGCCCTGTGGAAAACGTTGCCGGGTCAGGCCCAAGGCAAGCGCTGCAAGGATGGCGGCAACCACGGCACGGCCCGCTCCGATAAATAGGGGAGACATGCCCTCCACAGCCACCCGGGTGAGCGGCACCGTGAAGGAGAAAGCAACGACGCCGAGGAGGCCCCACCAGATTCCGGTCGTTGTCCGGGTGGATACCACTGGTCGAGAAAGTGTAGTAGCGCTACTATTAGGACTCATGAATCACGATAGCAGTTCTCGAATCGTCTCGCGAGTAAAAGAATGGATCGCAGGGGCGGCGCCGGGAGCCAAACTGCCATCCACGCGACAACTCGTTGCCGAATATCAAGCAAGCCCCGTCACAGTGCAGAAAGCCCTGAGGACACTCACGGCCCAGGGCCTCATCGAGAGCCGTCCCGGCGTCGGAACCTTCGTGCGGGCATACCGCACGGCCAGGCCCTCGGACTACGGCTGGCAAACAGCGGCGTTGCGGGCAGCCCAAACCGCGCGGCCCCTGAACTCTGCCGCCATGCGCAGTGCCACCAACGACGTCATCGCGTTCCACTCGGGGTATCCGGACCGCGAACTCCTCCCTGAAAGACTCGTCCGCGCCGCCCTCACGCGGGCCGCAAGGGGAGACGCCGCCCTGTCCCGGCCGCCCGCGCAGGGGCTTCCCGAACTTCAGACCTGGTTCGCGCATGAACTGAGTACCTCAACGCCGGTTGGCGTCACGCCGCCCCAGCCAAGCGACGTCGTCGTTCTTCCAGGCAGCCAGAGCGGACTCAGCTCGATTTTCCGCGGTCTGGTGGGGCACGGCCAGCCGCTGCTGGTGGAGTCGCCCAGTTACTGGGGCGCGCTGCTGGCAGCGGGCCAGGCCGGGGTAAATGTCATTCCTGTCCCCAGCGGCCCGGAGGGGCCTGACCCGGACGAACTGGAGAGGGCTTTTGAGGAATCCGGAGCGCGGTTGTTTTACGCGCAACCCAATTTCGCCAATCCCACTGGTGCGCAATGGTCCGCGGAGCGTGGCGAGGAGGTCCTGAGGATCGTCCAGCGGCACGGAGCTTTCCTTGTGGAGGACGACTGGGCACACGATTTCGGCATCACCGCGCCATCAGTGCCACTCGCCGCCAAGGACGACTCCGGCCACGTGGTGTACATCCGCTCGCTGACCAAGAGCGTTTCGCCATCCATCCGCATCGCAGCCATCATCGCGCGGGGTCCTGCGCGCGAACGCATCATGGGCGCGCAAGCCGCCGAGTCAATGTATGTCAGCGGCTTGCTTCAGGCGGCAGCGCTCGACGTCGTCACGCAGCCCGGGTGGCAAACGCACCTTCGCGGCCTCAGCCACCAACTGCAGTCGCGGCGCGACCTCCTGGTCACCAGCCTCCGCGAACATGTTCCGCAGGCCCACCTCAGCCACCTGCCCAAGGGTGGCTTGAACCTGTGGTTGCGGATGCCGGACGGGTTCGACGTGGATCAGCTCACCAAAGATTGCGAGGCTGCCGGGGTGCTCATTGCCGCCGGAACGGAGTGGTTCCCCGCTGAGCCGGAAGGGCCGTACATCCGCCTCAACTACACCGGACCCAATCCGGGCGCCTTCCCGGAAGGTGCGCGGATCATTGGCGAGGCAGTCCAAGCGCAGTTGGGCGCTTAACAAGCCGTAGCCACCAACACCAAGGAGAGCGCCTTGGGGCTGGTGGCTACGGTGGGCGGCAAACTGCCGCGAACTAACTGAATCGCTTGTATTAAGCGTCGCTGTGCAGAAGTTGCAGGCAGTGAGTTCCTAAGCGGGGGTCAAGTCCTTGTCGCTCTTGCCAAACACGGCATCATCGATCGGCCGGCCGTCGAACGGCATTTCGTCCAGGTTGATGAGCGGGTTGGTGTCCTGCGTTGCCACGAGCTCGCGTGCCTCTGCCTGGGTGTCCACACTGGGCATGGAGCCGGGCAGGGGACGCTGGGCGGATTCACGCAGGAAGTAGATGGCCACCGCACCCACGATTGACGTTGCCATCAGGTAGTACGCCGGCATCATGTCGTCGCCGGTGCCTTCGATAAGGCCTTGCACGATGAACGGCGTGGTTCCACCGAAGATCGCTACGGAGAAGTTGTACGCGATGCCCATTCCGCCGTAGCGGCTGGATGTCGGGAACAGGGCCGGCAGGGCCGAAGCCAGGTTGGCGATGTAGAACGTCACCGGGAAGGCAATCAATGCGAGACCGGCAAGTGTGGACCAGATGTCGCCAATGCCGATCAGAAGGAAGGCCGGAATAGCGAAGACGATGGTGCTGCCTGCACCGATCCACAGCACGGGACGGCGGCCGATACGGTCGGAGAGCTTACCGGTCAGTGGGATACAAACGGCCATGATCACCAGGACCGGGATGGTCAGCAAGGTGCCGTGGACGGGGTCGTAACCCTTGGAATCCGTAAGGTATGTGGGCATGTACGACGTCAGGGCGTAACCAACAGTGTTGGCTGCGGCTGCGAGGATCATGGCCAACACGATCTGGCGCCAGTAGGCCTTGATGATGCCAATGGGGCCCTTGGCTACCGCAGCATCCTGCGATGCTGCGTCCTTGGCAGAAGCTTCCTGGGCGTCCAGGGTTGCCTGGAATTGGGGGGATTCCTCAATCTTGCTACGGAAATACACGGCGATGAGGCCCAGCGGACCAGCGATCAGGAACGGAATCCTCCAACCCCATTCCTCCATGGCCGTCTGTCCGAGCGTCAGCTGCAGGACCGAAACCAGGGCGGCGCCGAGGGCGAAGCCGATGTAGCTGCCCATATCAAGGAAGCTGGCGAAGTAGCCGCGACGCTTGTCCGGGGCGTACTCGCTGACGAAGGTTGTGGCACCGGCGTACTCGCCACCGGTGGAGAAGCCCTGGATGAGCTTCAGGATCACCAGCAACGCGGCGGCCCAGATGCCGATCTGCGCGTAGCCGGGAAGGAGGCCGACGGCGAACGTACTTGCCGCCATGAGCATCAGTGTTGCTGCGAGCACCTTCTGGCGGCCCACCTTGTCGCCCAGCCAACCGAATACGACGCCGCCAAGGGGGCGCGCGATGAAGGTTGCGGCGAAGGTGCCCAGCAGGAAGAGTGTCTGTACTGATGGGTCTGCTTCGGGCAGGAAGACAGGACCCATGGTGGTGATGAGGTAGCCGAACACGCCGACGTCGTACCATTCCATGGTGTTGCCGACGATCGTGCCGCCGAGTGCTTTGCGCAGCATCGGCTTGTTCACCACGTTGACGTCGGACTCTTTCAGCCGGCGCTTCGGGCGAAGCTTCGTTTTCTTGGTTGCGTTCTTTACTGCATGTGCTGCGTTCGTGGCGGCCGGGGTGGGGCCTGCCAATACCTGGTTCCCGGTGGCGTTCCTTGCGCCATCCGGAGAGACGGTGTTGCTTTGGTCTGTGGGCATTTGGGCTTCTCCTAGGGAGGTCATTTGCTTGCGACTTCTGCTGCCCCGCTCTGGGCAGGGTTTCAATTTTACGCGTTTTGGGCCGAAAACCCGAGTTGAGATCCGATTTTTGGGCCATATGAGGATGCAAATTGCCTAGCTGTGTTGCATCTCATTACCCGCTCTTACCCCGTAATCATGCGGATCCGGGCCCGTTTTTGCCCTCCGGAGCACGTTGTTACCAAATTGTTTAGCTGAGCCAACGTAACGTGCCGGATTCGGGCCCAAAAGCTGATGATTTGAGGGGGCTACCGTGATGATCCGATCACCACGGTTGCCTCCAATTCCTCGTCCGAGGCCACCTCCGCGATGAACCCCGCCTCGCCTAGAATCCGAGCGGTCTCCAGCGCCTGTTGTCCCGAGGTTTCCATCACCACGGCCCCTCCCGGCCCAAGCCACTGAGCCGCCCCCAGCGCTATCCGACGCTGCACATCCAAACCGTCAGCGCCGCCGTCGAGCGCCACCCGCGGCTCATGGAGCCGCGCCTCCGGCGGCATCATCCCGATTGACTCCGTGGGCACGTACGGCGCGTTCGCCAGCAGGATGTCCACCTTCCCGCGCAGTTCCCGGGGGAGGGCTCCGTAGAGATCGCCGTGGTGCACAGTGCCGCCTCGGGGCTCAACGTTGCGGCGCGCGCACTGGACCGCGGCCGGGTCGATGTCCGCCGCGTGCAGCTCGCAGCTCCCCAGAAGATCGTTGAGAGCTGCACCTATAGCGCCGGAACCGCAGCAAAGGTCCACGACGACGGCACGGCGCCTGGCTGTTAGCGGCTTGGCGATCATCGCCGCTTCCCGCACCAGGAACTCCGTGCGACGCCGCGGCACGAACACGCCAGGTCCCACGGACATGCGCTTCCCGCAGAAATCCGCCCACCCGACGATGTGCTCCAAGGGCTGTCCGCTGAGACGTTGGTCCACCATGCGGTTGAGCTGCTCCGGATGGTGGGCGGCGTCGATGAGGAGTTGGGCTTCGTCCTCCGCGAAAACGCAGCCGGCAGCGCGCAATGTGGTGGCGATGGATGCTCTCCGGGTCACGTTTGCCATGCTAGCCGAGGATGAATCCTTGTGCGGTTGGAAGAAGCTGCAGGTGAGGGGTTCACAAATCTGCCGGGTCTTGGTTAGGGTATGAGGCATGGGAACACTGATTTTTGAGTAGACCGGCCTCCGGCCCCTCGCGGCACAGCCGAGTTTTACCTGACAAAAATCCACGCCTGTTGAGGCCCTGCCTCCATGCCGTTCCCGTTCTCGACGCCTTTTTCCCGAACCGCAACGACATGGGATACGTGTCTCTTCAGGACTCACACTTTTAGGAGTCCACGTATGACTGCCAACCCTTCCGAAAACAAGAAGACCCCGGCTTCCGGTGGTATCAAGTCCAAACTGACCGACGCCCAGAAGGCAATGCTGGCCAGCAAATCCGGGGGCGGTGCACCGGCCGGCTGGCAAAGCACCGGCAAGGGGCACAAGCCCACCTCCGCCAGCGGCAAGCAGGCTAAGACCGAGAAGAAGGTCCGCTGGTAAACCTGCGGACAGGCACATGGAAATACAGGCACACTGGAAAGGAAGAACCATGACTGCGAATCACGATTCTGAGCGCATCAATCCTGAGGTAGCGAGCCACTTGGTGGAGTCCATGGACATGGCCCCGATGCCCGAGCCCACAACCATTGCCGTGGCACTGGGCGCTGACCAGAGCAAACAATGGCCTGACGGTAACGGCAAACGACGCCACCCGAAGGAACGCGACCAAGCCCATGGCCGTATGGGCCAAGGCGCAGCTGTGACGGCGATCCATAGAACCAGCCGCCCGCAGATGCCGCACTCCTCCTAACCGCAACTCCCTACGAACCAGCCCAGCTTCGGGACAAGCCAGCCCTTACTGCACCGTCAGGACGGGCCTCTGGTTTCCAAAGTTGGGCTGGTTCCAAAGTTGGGCTGGTTCATGAGCCGGCCAGCGTTACCTCGCCAGCGGACTTGTCCGGACGCCACCCACGCCACACCGGATGCCTCAGCCTTCCAGGGCCCGTCCATTCCCCAAATGTCACTTCCGCCACGAGCTCAGGACTCACCCATGTAGCGCCCGCAGCGTCTTCCCGGGGAATGTCCGCGAACGGCGACTCAACAATAGCCAAGGGCTCCAGTTTCTCCATGATGTCCCTGAGCTGCCAGTCCTTGAAACCGCTGCCCACCCGGCCCACGTAATGTAGCTTGTCGCCGTCCGGGATGCCCAGCAGCAATGCGCCGAAGGTCCCGGCCCGTGCACCGGCACCGGGCCGCCAACCGCCCACCACCACTTCCTGGCTCTGCTCCAGTTTGAGCTTGATCCAGGACCTGCTGCGGCGGCCAATCACGTAACGGCTGTCGGCTTTCTTAGCCATGACTCCTTCCAAGCCAAGCTCGGCGGCACTCGTCATAAGGTCCTCAACGTCGTGGTCCAGCACCGCGGAAAGGTGAAGGGGACAGCCGCCCCGCAAGCGATCCGCAAATCCGGAAAGCCTCTCCCTGCGCTCGTGGAAAGGCAGCCCGCTAAGGTCCGTGCCGTCGTCGTACAGAAGATCGAACAGCATGAGCTGCACCGGAACCGTTGCCCGGGCACGTTCGATGTCCGCAGCTTTGACCAAGTTCATCCTCAGCTGCAGCCGGCCGAAATCAGGCCGCGATCCTTTGCCGAGCGCCACAATTTCGCCATCAGCCACGAAATCGCCGTCGGGCCAGCATGCGCGGTCCGTCAGTTCGGGATAGGCGGCGGTGAGATCGTTTCCGTTGCGGCTCATGAGTCGGATCCTGCCCTCGGTGCCGGTGATGATTGCGCGGATTCCGTCCCACTTCAGTTCATACAGCCAATCGTCGCCGCGGAGATCGGCGGTGGTCCCGGAAGTGGCCAGCATGGGGGTGTAGTTCGGCATGGGCCGGGGAGCAGGGGCCTGAGTCGGAGCGGACTTGGGTGCCGCGGCTTTGGCCGCAGATTGGGCGCCCCGACGCCCTCCTGGCTGCTCCTTCATGAGATGGATCAGCCAGTTCTGACCCGTATTGATGAGCGCGAACCGTTTGGTGCCACCAAGGCCACCACCCGGCTCGCCTGTGAGCGTCGCGATCACTTCCTTGCCGTCGCGCCACTTCTCGCAGGTGTACTCGCCGCGGTCCCAAATGGTCATGGTCCCGGCCCCGTACTCACCCTTGGGAATGACGCCCGCGAAGTTCGCGTATTCCATGGGGTGGTCCTCGGTATGAACGGCAAGGTTGTTGCGGTCGGGGCTTTCCGGGATGCCACGCGGCAGTGCCCAGGAAGCCAGGACGCCATGGTGCTCCAGGCGCAGGTCCAAGTGGTAGCGGCGGGCGTGGTGCTCCTGGATGACGAAAATGCCGCCGGGCGGTGGAGGATCGCCCGGCTTCGGCTGATCGGAGGCGGAGCCCGCCGATTGCGGGGAGGCAGAAACAGCCGACGACGACGGAAACGGCTCCGGGGTTTTGCCCGGATCGCGCATCCCGACGTACTTGGCGAGACGGTTCTCTACTGTCACCACACGCTCGCGGGAACGGCCGGTGCCTGAACTGCTTCCGGCAGTACCGTCGTCGTCATTCTCATCCTCGCCGTGAGGCGGCAGGTGGCGTTCGGAGATCGGCGCGAAGTGGTCTTTGCCTGTCTTCACGCGCTTCATCACGGCCACATAGTCGAGGTGTTCCAGCGAAGGAGAGGAGAGCTCCCGCCAGGTGCGGGGCGCGGCGACCGTAGGGTGGGCCTTCCCGCGCAGCGAATACGGGACGATGGTGGTCTTGTTGCCGCTGTTCTGGCTCCAGTCAACCAGCACTTTGCCGTGTCGGAGGGACTTCTTCATGTCGCTGACCACCAGCTCGGGGTGGTCCGATTCCAAGGCCCGGGCCAGCTCTTTGGCGAAGGCGGACACTTGCTCGGACTTCAGCGTCCCGTCCAGGCCAGTGTAGAGGTGGATGCCTTTGCTGCCGCTGGTAACAGGGACCGGGTCCATTCCCATGTCCTGCAGGATGGAACGGGCAAGCTTGGCCACTTCAACGCACTCGGACAGTCCTGCCCCGGGCCCGGGGTCGAGGTCCAGGACGAAACGGTCGGGGCGGAGCGGCTTCCCTGAAGGATCCACCTGCCACTGCGGTACGTGAATTTCCAGCGACGCGATTTGGGCCATCCATGTGAGCGTCGCAAGGTTGTTGACCATGGGATAAACATTGGTGTGGTCCGAATGCTGAATGGCGGCACGGGGAATCCATTTGGGTGCCGAGTCCTCAAGGTTCTTTTGGAAGAACACTTGCCCGGGGTTTTCGGCGGTACCCACTCCGTTGACCCAGCGCTTGCGGGTGACGGGCCGGTTGGCAGCGGCAGGGATCAGGAAAGGCGCCACTGCGGCGTAATACTCCAGCACTTCGGCCTTGGTGGTGCCGGTTTCCGGGTAGATGATTTTGTTCAGGTTGGTGAGGGTGAGCTCGTGGCCTTCCACGTTCACCCGCTCCTGTTGCTTGCCTGCCACCTCTTCTCCTCCGCTGTGTTGTGCTGTTGACTGGGTGCATGAGGGCCATATGGAAGGGATCTATCGCGTTCGGTCTGGTCAACGTACCAGTGAAGCTCTACAGTGCCACGGAGGATCACGATATTGGCCTGCACCAAGTCCACAATAAGGACGGCGGGCGCATTCGATACCAGCGGAAATGCGAGATTTGCAGCGAAGTTGTGGCGTACGAGGATATTGACAAGGCCTACGAAGAAGAAGGCCGCACGGTAGTTCTGACGTCCGCCGAATTGAAGTCGTTGCCTGAGGAGAACAGCCGCGAAATTGAGGTGGTGGAGTTTATCCCCGCCGAGCAGCTGGACCCCATCATGTACGAGCGCAGCTATTTCCTGGAGCCTGACTCCAAATCGCCCAAGGCGTACATGTTGCTCCGGCAGACGCTCGAGGACACGGACAGAATCGCGATTGTCCAGTACGCACTGCGGCAAAAGACCCGCTTGGGGGCGCTCAGGGTGCGGGGGGATGTGCTGTTGCTCCAGGCGCTGCTGTGGGGCGATGAGGTCCGCGAGGCCAAGTTCCCGTCGCTGGAGACTGATATCAAGATCTCGGACAAGGAACTCGAAATGTCCTCCGCCCTAGTGGAATCCATGGCGCACGACTTTGACCCCGACGAATACACCGATGACTATCAAGCGCAGCTGAAGACACTTATCGAGGCCAAGCTGGAGAAGGGCGAAGCGCTGGACACCGAGGCAACCTTCGGCGTGGTGGAAGGTGAAGGCGAGGGCGGCGACGTCATCGACCTCATGGAAGCGCTCAAGCGCAGCCTGGACAAGAAACGCGGCAAGGAAAAAGCGGACGACGACGCTGCTGCCGCCAGCAAAACTGCCAGCAAACCAAAGGCGCGGGCCAAGAAAAAGGCGTGAACCGGCGTCGTAATTCCACAAAGCTGCGGCCGTCCGGTGGGCGGCCGCAGCTTTTGTTGGTTAGTGATTCCGCAGCATGGAGATCAGCTCGGATTTCTTCTTGGCCGAGTAGCCTTTGAGGCCGAGCTCTTTTGCACGTGACTTCAATTTGTCCACGGTCCAGTCATCGTAATCACCGGACTTTCCTCCCTTGCTGCCTACTTCTTTGCGGCCTTTGGCTGCGGCAGCGTTGGAGATACGTGCTGCCTTCTCCTTGGAAGCGCCATCATCGCGAAGCTCTTCATAGAGCTTTGGGTCCTTCAAGCTGGAATTCTTCTTTCCCGGCAAGATGTGTTTCCTTTCTCTAATTCCACTAGTCCCTGATTCTCCCTGCTTCTACTAGGCGCCGGTTTCGTAGTGCGGTTCCGCTACCGGTTTGGACTCGGGCGAACCACGTTCACGGAGGTACACGGAGGCTCCCACCAGGACGGCCACAGCAAGGAACTCACTCTGCCAGTTCTGGAAGGACTCAAACCAGAATTGACTGGAAGCAATGTATCCCCAGGTGGAGACCTCGGGCAGGCCATGGCTGAGCTGTTCCTCGTTGTAAGCGGCCGCGCCACCTACCGCGTGCAACGTGAAGGAGGCCAGGAACAGGAGGCCTAGCAGGCCGGAGAGCGAGTGCTCATAGACCTTCAGCACCCAGCCGCCGCGCCTCACCGGCCACGGGGTCTTGGGTGACTTCTTGGCATCGCGGGGATCTTGGTCCTGTGGTGCTTCCTTGTCCACGGGTTTTGACTCCGAGGACCCCCTTTGGAACAGGAAAACGGTAAGGACCACGTACATGGCCATTTGAAGGAACTCCGATTCCCAGTTTTCAAAGACGGCTTCCCAGAAGCTGCCTGATGTCAAGAAATCCGGGATCCCGGTGGCCGGCTGGCCGTGAGCCTGTTGTTCCTCGCTGTACGTTGCCGCTCCCGAGATGATCATTCCCCCGAGGAAGACGACGAACAGGCCTGCGTTGACCAACAGCAAGCCGTGGTCCTTAACCCAATGGCGCGCGGGCGTCTTGTCCTTGCCGGATGTGTCGGGGTGCTTGACGGGTCTCAGCATCGGGCTCACTCTTCCCTTGCAATGCCGTTGCCGTCGCCGTTTCGGATGGCGCGGCGGTGCAGCCATAGCGGCGTTCCTACCACCAGGAGCAGCAGCACCAGGATGATGAATCCTGCAGCAACAAGCCCGGCCGTCCGGCCGGCGGTGAAGTCAAAAACGAGGGTGGCAGAGCCAACGATCAACAAAGCCACACCAGCCAAAGCCCACTTGGTGACCACATCGGCACTCGAAACCAGGGTGGCCTTGAGCCCCCTGCGGAACAAGCGGCGATGAACGCTGACCGGGAGCACGATGAGGACGGTGGTCAGGGCTGCCACCATCACGTTGACGAGGTAGAGGCTCCGTTGCCAGTCGTCCAGGAGTTCGAAGCGTTCCTGGAAGGGGAGTGTGAGCAGGAAACCGCCGAGGATCTGCACCCCTGTTTGGAGAACCCGTAACTCCTGGATCAATTCCATCCAGTTCCGGTCCATCCGTTCCTCGGTGGACTCGTTCCTGCCGATCCGGGGAGCCTGCTCCGGCTCTACCATCTGTGCACCTCCGTGTGGTTCTGGTGGACGACGACCATACTCCGGACTACGGTCGGAACTATCAGCATTCCTCGATCTTTTGTGTCGGGGCCTCATCGGATTTCCAAGGAGGAAGCAATGAGTCAGGACGAACACCGCGTGGACCCGGAAAGCGAGCCCGGCGGCTACGGCACGCCCACGCCTGAGCAGGAAATGCCCGGTCAGGGTGATGAGCGCGAGACGCCCGAACGGCCGGCCCAGGGAGAGCCCGAGGCTCCGGGTGACGAGTTCCCCACTCCCCAGGACCCCGACGCGGCACCCCCGCCCTCGACCACCGGAGAAAGTCCGGACGGGGCTGAATAAGCTCCGAGTACGGCTGAGGGCCGCCCCCGGGCTGCAGCTGTGCTGCGGCGGGGGGCAGCCCTACGTCGTCTGGAGCAAGCCCCCGTTGCTCTATACCGTGTGTCCCCTACGACCCGACATGAAGCTCAGCAGCCAGCCGATGGCCGCGATGACGAGGAGGATGACGCCTACCCACAGCAGCCAGTTCAGGGCTTGCGAGAAGCCGCCTACGAGAAGGAGAACAATTGCTACTACACCAGCAATGATCAGAAGCGTATTCATGGTCAGCACATTCCTTTCTGGGGGAATCTTTGATGAATCGCCGATTCCCAACTATGCATTCCGATTTACTTCGATTTAGTTATGCCGGTACTTGGAGGCGGTCCGTCGCCTCGAAGTGCCTTTTCAGTTATCACGAAGCGGGCTTCGCTGGGGGGCGAAGTTCGCCAGTCGTGAACAGTAACACTCCTCATTGTACTACTAAGCACCCTTATGAAAGGCTTATTGAAGTCGTCACCTGATGATTGGGCAGTTGCCGCAGATATTTAGCGGCACGTTTTTCGCTCACATGAACGTCCACGAGAGGAACACATGAAAGCGTCACAGCAGCTTGCAGACAACCTTCAGATCGTCCTGACAGACCTGATCGAGCTACAGCTCCAGGGAAAGCAGGCACACTGGAATATCGTGGGTCCGAACTTCCGCGACCTTCACCTCCAGCTGGACGAGTTGGTCTTGGCGACGCGCCAGTTCGCTGACGACACTGCCGAGCGCATGAGGGCCCTTCACGCCTTGCCCGACGGCCGCAGTGCGACCATCGCCAAGGGCACTCGCCTGGAAGAATTCCCGGCTGGCCTGGTCAACACCAAGAACGCCGTCAAGCTTGTCACTGACCGCGTAGAGCGTGCAGTCCAGACCATGCGCGATGTCCATGACGAAGTGGACGAAGAAGATCCCACGACGGCGGACCTTCTGCATGCATTCATCGCCCGCCTTGAGCAGCTGGTATGGATGATCAACGCCGAAATCATGAACGCCGGCGCTGCCGTGACGGATCCGGACGAGGCCTAGGCAGAACCCCGGACCAGGCTGATCGCGAACAGGGCGGACAGGCCATGCCCAGGCTGAAGCGCAGTGATCTTTCCAAGCCCGGCATTGTCCGCCGCAAGGTCGGGAAGGGATTCAGTTACCGCCACCCCGATGGCAGCTTGGTCAGCAAAGAGGATCGCCAGCGCATCAATGCGCTGGCGATCCCGCCTGCATGGACCGATGTGTGGATCAGTCCCTACGAACACGGGCACATTCTGGCCACCGGGGTGGACGCCGCAGGGCGCAGTCAGTACATCTACCACCCTGGTTGGCGGGAGCGGAAGGACACCGAGAAGTTCATCCGTGCGGCCAAGCTGGGCCTGGTCCTGCCAACGGTTCGACGCAACGTGACAGTCCACCTCCAAGACGCCACTGAACCCCGGCAGCAGACCCTTGCGGCCGCAGTGCGTTTCATGGATCTGGGCGCGCTCCGCGTCGGTTCCGAAATCTACATGAAGCAGAACGGCTCCTACGGTCTCACCACTCTCCGCTGCCGTCACGCGCGGGTGGACGGTCCGGACGTCTTCCTGAAATTCCCCGGCAAGAGTGGCCAGCTGTGGGACACTTCCATTCACGATCCCGCCTTGGCGGCCTTCCTTGAGCCGCTCGTGGGACGGCCAGGCAAGGAGCGACTGCTGGCCTACCAAACCAACGGCTCATGGGTCTCCGTGGACGCTTCCATGATCAACGAATACCTGCGCGGAATCGCCGGCGAAGCCTACACATCCAAGGATTTCCGGACGTGGAAGGGGACAGCCGCGGCAGCAATGTACCTCATCAAATCAGGCCACAAGGGGACTCCCCGCCAAGCGATTGTGCGGGCCATTAAGGAGACCTCGGAGCTGCTGGGCAACACCCCCTCCGTGGCCCGCTCTTCCTACGTAGACCCGCGCATCATCGAGGCTTTCCTCTCGGAAGAGCTGAAGGAAGTGAAGCCCACGGAAGCCTCGATTGCTGCCTACTTGAACGGCGAGGCGCCGAGGTAGACCATGCGCCTTAAGGCGGTCCCGGGAATTTTATGAGTACACTCGTACTAATAAGGATTGACGGGGCATAGCGTCTGGGGGCCGTAAATGATTCTGTTAGCAATCGTGGTGTGCGAAGTTGCGTTCTGGGTGGCGATTCTTGCCGGGCTTGCGGCGCGGTATTTGTTGCGGCGCCCCCGCCTTGGTGGGGCTCTCCTGATCCTTGCTCCCGTGATCGATGCTGTCCTGCTTGCCTTGGTGGCCGTCGATCTACTCGGCGGGGGAACTGCCTCATGGCAGCACGGACTGGCAGCGATCTACATTGGCGTCTCCATCGCCTATGGCAAACGCATGGTGGCCTGGGCCGATGCTCACTTCCAGCATCGATTCGCCGGCGGACCTGCACCGGAACGGCTCACGGGAGCCCGCTATACGGTCAAGTGCTGGCGGGATGTACTTCTTACAGCCCTGGCGGTGGTCATCGCCTCCGCGACCCTGGGCGCGATCATCCTCCTCGTCAATGACGCTGAGCGAACCTCAGCGCTCTCCGGATTCTTTCGCATTCTGGGAATCATCTTCGCAATCGATTTCCTCTGGGCTGTGAGCTACACGATCTGGCCAAAAAAGGCCGCCCGTCCCGTGCCCGCCACTACTTCCTCGCAGTGAAACCCCATGCCCCGAAGAATCGACGCCGAAGCACGCACTGCAGAGATTGCGGAGGCATCTCTACGTGTCCTCGAACGTGATGGGCTTGCGGGCCTGTCCGTGCGCGGGGTTGCCGCGGAAGCCGGCATTGCCGCCGCTTCGTTGCGCCGGGCGTTTGCCACGCAGCATGCTCTTCGGGAGTATTGCCTGCAACTCATTGAGGACCGAGTCACCGCCAGGGTGGCCGCTCTTGAGCTGGCCGGCCGGGCACTCGTTGATGAGTTGCTGCTGCAGTTGCTCCCTCTCGACAAAGAACGGCGCATGGAACTGGTGGCGCAAGTCCAGCTCGGGGTCCTTTCGCTGACCGACAGCGAGCTTCGCCCTGCTGCCATCAGGCTTAGCGACGCGGTAAATCGCGCGTGTCGCGCTGCCATTCAGATCTTGACCGAAGCGGGCCAGTTCTCCAAGGGGCGCGACCCCCAGTATGAAGAGCAGCGGCTGCGTGCACTCTTGGATGGAATCGCGATGCACGGCCTGTGGAGCGGGGAACTGCCGGATACGAGTCCAATGCTCAGCATGCTCGCACGCCACCTCGACGAGTTGGCGGGTCCGTAGGACACGGAAAGAGCCTGGCGCCACCCATATTTGGGTAGCGCCAGGCTCTTTCTGCGTCCCTAAGGAGTTTGCGTGTCCCTGCTACGCGTCGTGGTCCGTTTCGAGGATCTTCACCAGGCTGTCCAGTGCTGCATCGGCGCCTTCACCTTCGGCACGCAGCACCACGACGTCACCGTGGGAAGCGCCGAGGCTCATGAGGGACAGGATGCTGGCGGCGTCCATGGCGTCATCGGCGGGCTCGCCCTGACGTGCGATGGTGACGTCGATGTCCAGGTCTCCGGCTGCCTCCGCGAAGATGGCTGCCGGGCGGGCGTGGAGGCCCACACGGCTTGCAATGGTTGCTGTACGTTCTGGCATTGGTGCTCCTTTTTATGAAGGGTGGCGGTGAGGGAGGTGGCTTTGTGGGAAGTCTAGACGTTTGACCTGAGAGGCTAGACGCTGACGGTTGCCGGGGCGGCTTCGGCTTCGACCGGCTTCTTGACTGCAAAGCGCTTCAGGGCGATGACGGCCAGCGCGCTGACCACCATTCCGGCGACGATGGCGATGATGAACATTGGCAGGTTGCCAATGGCGAAGAAGACGAAGAGACCACCGTGGGGAGCCTGGGAGGTGACCCCGGTAGCCATGCAGAGGGCGCCTGTCAGTGCGCCGCCCACCATGCTGGCCGGGATGACGCGCAGCGGGTCGGCTGCGGCGAAGGGGATGGCGCCTTCTGAGATGAAGGAGGCGCCCAGCAACCAGGCGGCCTTGCCGTTTTCGCGCTCTGCGAGGCTGAAGAGCTTCTTGTTCAGGACGGTTGCAAGGGCCATGGCCAGCGGCGGAACCATGCCCGCGGCCATGACGGTGCCCATGATGAGCCACGGTGCCTGGTTGTCAGCGCTGCCGGCGCTCAGGCCAGCCACTGCGAAGGCGTACGCAACCTTGTTGACCGGGCCGCCGAGGTCGAAGCACATCATGAGGCCAAGGATGATGCCGAGGACTACGGCGGAGGCACCGCTCATGCCCGTGAGCCAGTTGTTGAGAGCCACGGTGAGGCCGGCGATGGGACCGCCCAGGACCAGGAACATCAGGCCCGAAGCGACGATGGAGGCCAGCAGCGGGATGATCACAACCGGCATCAAGCCGCGGAGCCAGCGGGGTACCTGCCACGTCCCGATCAGATGCGCGATGTAGCCGGCCAGAAGACCGCCAACAATGCCGCCGAGGAAACCGGCACCCATGAAGCCTGATACTGCGCCGGCAACGAAGCCGGGGGCAATGCCCGGCCGGTCGGCGATGGCGTAGGCGATGTAGCCGGCAAGCGCCGGAACGAGGAAGCCCATGGACAGGGCACCGATCTTGAACAGGACCGCGCCGAGGTAAATGGCGAGCCCGCCTTCAGGCAGGTTGCCGAAGTTGTTCTCCAACACCACCTTGTCCGCAACCTCAGTGATTTCGTAGCCGCCCAGCAGGAATCCAAGGGCAATCAGCAGACCGCCGCCAGCCACGAACGGGATCATGTAGGAGACGCCGGTGAGGAGGGCACGCTTCAGCTTCTGGCCGATGTGCTCGCCCTTTTCCTCCTCCGCGCGCTCGGCCTGCTCTTCAGCTCCGGAGTGCGGCACACGGCGTGCGTGCGGGTCTTCGGCAGCCGCAAGAGCTTCGCGGACCATTTTCTCCGGCTCGTCGATGCCACGCTTGACCGGTGCGTTGATGACCGGCTTGCCGGCGAAGCGCTCCTTGCCACGGACATCGACGTCGACTGCGAAGATCACGGCGTCCGCGGCAGCGATCACCGCGGGGTCCAGAGGCTTGGCGCCGGAGGAACCTTGGGTCTCCACCTGGAGGTCCACGCCCATTTCCTTGGCAGCGGCCACCAGCGAGTCGGCAGCCATGTAGGTGTGCGCAATGCCGGTGGGGCAAGCGGTCACGGCGACGATGCGCTTTGGTGCGGAAGTCGTCGTCGTGCCTGCTGCGGGGGCCGCAGCAGCGGCAGGTGCAGCGGCCGGCTTATCAGCCAGCGCACCATCCACGAGGTCCACAATGTCCTGCTCAGTGGCAGCCGCACGCAGTGCTGCAGTGAAGTCCTTTTTGATCAGCGAGCGGGCCAGCTTGGAGAGCAGCTTCAGGTGCTCCTGGTCTGCGCCGTCCGGGGCTGCGATGAAGAAGATGAGGTCGGCAGGACCGTCCTTGGCGCCGAAGTCCACCTTGTGGGAGAGGCGGGCCATGGCCAAGGCAGGCTCCTGGACAGCAGCGGAGCGGCAATGCGGGATTGCGATGCCGCCGGGGACGCCGGTTGCGGTCTTCTGCTCTCGTGCGAAGGCGTCGGCAAAGAGACCTTCAACCTCGGAGGCGCGGCCCGAGGCGGCAACTTTGCCAGCCAGGACGCGGATGACATCGGCGGGGGAGTCGCCCAGGTTTTGGTCGAGGGTGACCAATTGGGGTGTGATCAGCTGGGTCACTGTGAGTCCTTCTGGAGGGCCGTGATGGTTACGGCATCGGGGGTTGTCTGGTGGACTGCCGGGACAGTGGAGCCCGGCAGCGAAGCAGCAGCGGCACCATGTGCCACGGCTTGACGAAGGCAGTCCTGTGCGGAGCCACCTTGGGTTGCGGCCAGCAAGTAGCCGGCCAATGCAGAGTCCCCGGCGCCTACCGTGCTGACGGCTCTGATGGGCGGATGCGTGGCGAGCCATGCTCCGTCTGCCGTCACCAGGATTGCTCCCTTGGACCCGAGTGTTGCGAGGACGGCGCCTACACCGCTGGCGACGACGGCGGCAGCGGCTTCAGCGGCTTTGGCCGGATCTGCTTCCAGTTCGTCAGCTGTGGAGACGTTGGTGAAACCGGCGGCGGCGGCAAGCTCGGCGAGCTCTTCCGCGTTCGGCTTGAGGAGGTCCGGTTTTCCCGAGGCATCGCCTACCAAAGCGGCCGCGAGCGGCGCCCCGGAGGAGTCGATGGCGATGCTTGGGGTGGCCGTACCGTCCGAGTTCGACCGGAGTCGACGAGCGATGGTGGCGTAGAAGTCCGCGGGTACTCCTGGTGGGAGTGATCCGGCGAGAACCACCCAGCTGGCCCCACGGGAGCGTTCCAGCAGCAGCCCGATCAGGGCGTCCTGCTGGTCATCGCTCAGTTCCGGACCGGGTTCGTTGATCTTGGTGGTGACGCCGTCCGGTTCGGTGAGTGTGACATTGCTGCGCAGCGCCTGACCGATGGGCAGCGCCGCGAACGGCACACCGCCGTCGTGCAGCCCTGAAAGGACCGGGTCCGAATCGGCGCCCGGAAGAACAGCCAGGGTTTCGAGGCCGGAGGCCACGAGCGCGCGTGAAACGTTGACCCCCTTGCCACCGGATTCCTGGTGCACGGCCACGGCGCGCTGCACCTCGCCCCGGGCTAAAGCGCCGGGAAGCTCAACCGTGCGGTCCAGGCTGGGGTTGGCGGTCAAGGTGACGATCATGCGATCACCAAATCCACGCCGGCGTCGGCCAGGGCTGCTGCGAGCTCCGCAGAGGGTTCGATGTCTGTAATCAAGGTGTCAACATCCTTCAGGGTGGCGAACTGGACCAGTGTTTCGGCGTCCAGCTTGGAAGAATCGGCAAGGGCCACCACGCGGCGGGCTGACGTGACGAACGCGGCCTTGACTGCGGCTTCCTCGGGATCGGGTGTGCTGAGCCCGAACGTTGCATGGATGCCGTTGGCGCCGACGAAGGCGATGTCCGGGCGAAGTTTGTGGGCCGCTTCCACTGTGGACTGCCCGACGGCGGCCTGCGTCAGTCCGCGGACGCGGCCTCCGAGGATCTGGAGTGCTATGCCTTGAGTGGAGGAGAGCTTGCCGGCGATGGGGATGGCGTGGGTGATGACCACGAGCTCATCGTTTCCGTTACGCGATGGTGTCTGTTGGGCCAACAGGTCCGCGAGGGTTTCCGTGGTGGAGCCCGCGTCCAGCAGGATGCTGCCTGCGGTGAGCTGGGGGATCAGGGCGAGGGCTGCATGAGCGATGCGGAGTTTTTCAACTTGGCGTTGGACGGCGCGCTCAAGGATGCTCTCTTCGCGTGTGCTGAAGCGATCCGAGGGGACGGCGCCGCCGTGGACGCGCCTCAGGTTCCCGGAGCCCTCAAGGGCTGCGAGGTCGCGGCGAATGGTCTCAGTGGTGATGCTGAAACGGTCGGCGAGGTCAGTGACGCTCACCCGTCCGCGCTCTGCGACGAGTGCGGAGATCAGTTGCTGGCGTTCTTCGGCGAACACTAACCCTCCATTGCGGTCAAGGCGACTTTCAAGGCGGCCACATCAGTGACTGCTGTCACAATGATGTGGAATTGCTTGACTCTATCTTTGTTTATGTTGGTAAGTCAAGAGAAATCAACATAAACAAAGATCCGCAGGCGATGAGGAGGGTTGTCAGGCACGAAAAAGGGCATGCCGCGCTCCCTGTAGCGCGGCATGCCCTCGTGCGGATCCCGACTGGGGGATTTATGGGATCCGGTCTGTGGAGCGAAGTGACCCGGCGATGACTACGTCAGAATCCCGGGTGGTTCCCCTGTCGTTCCAGGCCCTGGCGGGGGCGTGGGAACTGCGGGTCCCGGTCCGGGTTCGGGCCCGGGCGTGGGGTCCGGAACGGGCGGCGGTCCTGGTTCCGGCAACGGAACGGGCTCAGGCGTGGGACCCGGCTCGCGGGTTGGATCAGGGTGTGACGGGTCCGGCGGGAATCCGCTCATGATCGTGCGCTCCGTCGGTGAGCGGAATGTTGCGGCCGGAGGCTTCCGGGAACAGTGGCGGGATATCTGCTGGAATCCCACCCTGAACCCGGGTAGTCGATGGGCAGGTTGTCCGGATCTGGTGGATCCGGAAGGCTGCGCTTGCCGGCCGACCTCAGCTTTCCACCCGTGGTCAAAGGATCTTTTCGTTGCGATTCTGCGTGCATGCTGTCCCTCCCGGTAGCTCCAGAACTGATGGTGTAGCTCCTCATGGCGTCCCCAAACCTCAATCCGGGATTTCCATGCGGAAACCGCAGTGACATCCGAGGATGCGTGTATTGATGAGTACCTCGTACATCCGTAGCTGCGCTCCAGGAGTCAATACCAGCGGTGCCTGGATTCTGCGGAGCTCGCAGCTCTTGGTCTTCATGGGTTCACCGCAGTGGAGGTACTGGCCGCCGAACTGCAGAACGCCTTGAGGGACGCCCGGGCGGTTCAGGACCGCGGCCACACGCCGCACGGAGGCGACATGCTCATAGGAGTACCTGCAGGCATGGCACTCGTACGCAACGTCCACCATGTTGGGAGCGGGCGGGTAATGCGACTGGATCGAGTTCACCAGAAGGTGCTGGTCGGTGTTGCAGCGCGAGCACCACAGCGGTTCATCAGGGGGCTGATGGGCTTCGTCCGGGACTCTGGAGGCTGGCTGGGCCGGCATGGATCTGTACCTCGGCATCAAAAAATGAGGGACGCCCGTCTGCATGAGCTGAAAAGCCTGGTCCTGTGATGGGGACTGTAGCTAGATTGTGCACATAGGTGCACGGGAGATGCAAGGATTCCGTCGCTCTTTCTGAGACGGTGACAAGCCGCACCCGGACGATCGTAAAATGAGGCATGGACGAAATTAACGTTGAATTAGCGCTGCCTGATGCCGCTTCAGCGCCGGACGTTGTTTCGGTGCCGGAGCAGCTGCAGGATCTTGTTGTTGACAGCGAGGATGTAGCTGGATTTCTGGACGAGCTTGCTAAGTTCTCGGCGGCGGCTGTCTCTGAAGCAGTGGGCTTGGACGTGCTCTGCGGCATCACCCTGAGCCGGCGGCGCCGTACTGCCACGGTGGCTGGAAGCACCCATGAGGCCAGGCTGATCGACGAAGTTCAGCAGGCGTACGGGGATGGTCCTTGCTTGGAGGCCATGCGCAGCCACGGGACGGTGCACGTTCCTGACACTTCCACGGAGGAGAGGTGGTCCGAGTACTGTTCAGTCATTGCGGACCGCGGTCATCTTTCCGCGCTTTGCGTTCCCTTGGAACTGGATGAAGGAGCCACGGCGGCGCTTAACTTCTTCGCGCCGCAGCCCAACGTTTACGACGAAGCGACTATCAGGAACTGCGAGCTCTACGCCAGCCAGGCCGAACGCTCTCTCCGGTTGGCGGTGCGGATTGGCGTGAAGCAGCAGCACGCCGATGACCTGCAAGACGCAATGCAGTCCAGGACGGTCATTGACCTCGCCTGTGGGATCATCATGGGGCAAAACCGGTGCACCCAGGAAGAGGCCTTCCAGATTCTCAAGAAGGCGTCCAGCACCCGCAACCAGAAGCTCCGGGAAGTCGCGGAGTCGCTCGTCACCAGCGTGGCGAAGCAGGCTCCTGTAGCCCATTTTGAGCCCTAGGCCCGCGCTGGCAAGGAATCCACCGCAACTCCCTCACTTGTGACGGCCGCCACTCATGAACTACATTCATACATGGGTTAAGCAGATAGCCCTTGGAGCCTCATGAGTTGGAGCCATCCGAGATGGTCCAAGAACTGCACCTTTCTAGCCGTGGCCCCTTTCGGCCGGCTCATAGCGTGCCGCCATGCAGGCTCCTTGAAGGAACAAAAGGAGAACAGCAATGACGCTTGGATCCCCGATTCCCGCCCCGAAACCTGCAAGCGGGCGGGCGCCTGCAACTGTCGATACCGGAGCGCGCCCTTGGTGCACCGTATGCGACACTGATTCGTACATTTTTGTGGAGACGGTCGTGGAAGCCACGCCGAATCAGTCGGAGATCGTCGAGGTCAGCTACACCTGTAGCGAATGCGATACCTTTTACGCCCACGCAGTCCGCCTGAGTGCCTTGGTGCCTGCGATTCAGAGCGAATTTCTGGCCACCTCTGCCGCCGGGCTCTGGTTCAGCTGCACCCACTGTGGTGATCCCATGACGTTGGGACGCCCCACGGAACGCGTCATTGAGGCGCCCCGGACCACTGACGATCCGGACAGCCCCAGCCTCCTTGAGGTGTACCTGCAAACGCAGGTGCTCCACTGCCGCTGCGGTTTCCAAATGGAGGTTCCGCGCCACGTTGGATAACCGCCGTCTCTAAATAACTCATCGTGGGGAGGGTGGCTGTGCGTACATTCGGCGTCGAAGAGGAACTGCTGATTGCCGATCCAGTAGATGGCATGCCCTTGGCGCTCGCCTCCGGAATTCTGGATGTGGCTGGCTTCTCCGAAACAGACAACAGCTCCGATGCCGGGCCGTCCCTGAAGTCGGAGTTCAAGCAGGAACAGATTGAGGTCAACTCGCTTCCGTGCCGCACCGCCAAAGAACTCCGTGCCGAGATTCGTGCCGGGCGGGCGTTGGCTGACTCTGCGGCCCGGGCTGTAGGGGCGCGGGTTGCTGCTTTGGCCACTCCGCCGGTCTTCCATGCCACGCCCACCGCGGGCAACCAGCGCTATGCCGCGATGGGTACGGAATTTGGCCTGATCTCCCGGGAGCAACTCACGTGCGGCTTCCACGTGCATGTGTCCATCGAGTCGCCGGAGGAAGGCGTTGCCGTGCTGGACCGGATGCGACATTGGTTGCCGGTTCTCTTGGCTTTGAGCGCCAACTCCCCGTTCTGGATGGGCGCCGACACAGGGTTTGCCAGTTACAGGACCCAGATCTGGAACAGATGGCCCACGGCAGGTCCCATGGATGTGTTCGGCTCGGCAGGCGGCTACGGGCAGGTGCTTTCAGAACTGCTGGGAACCGGAGTTCCACTGGACGAGGGCATGATCTACTTCGACGCGCGCCTGTCCAGGGGGCATCCAACCGTAGAAGTCCGGATCGCCGACGTCTGCCTCTACGCCGAAGACGCCCTCACCATTGCGATCCTCGCACGTGCCCTTGTGGAAACGTCGGCTAGCGAATGGCGCAAGGGGGAACCGCCGTCGGGCGTCATGACGCCTGTGATCCGCATGGCCAACTGGAAAGCCAGCCGTTTCGGCGTCAACAACCAGCTGCTGCACCCGCTGGAGCAGGCGCCCTTTGCCGCCGCAGACGTGGCGGGCGCCCTGCTCCGGCACATCCGCCGCGCCCTAACGGAATCAGGGGACCTGGCACTCGCGCGGACCGGAGTGGCGAATATCCTCCGGCGCGGAACCGGCGAGCGGCTGCAGCGGCAAGCTTACGGCCGGCGGTTCCGGTTGTCCGACGTCGTTTCCACCGCCATTGCCTCTACACACAACTACGGCGAACGCTCCGACGCCGGCCTCTTGAGTCGCTGACAACAATCGGCAGGCGTCGGAACATCGCTCAACAGGGAAAACTCAGCCCTGGTTGATGCGGATCATGTTGCCGGAGGGGTCACGGAAGGCGCAGTCGCGCGGGCCCCATGGCTGGTCGATCGGTTCCTGCAGTACTTCGGCGCCGGACGCGCGGAGCTTTTCGAAGGTGGCGTCCAGATCGTCCGTGGTGAACACCAGCATGGGCATGACGCCCTTGGTGAGGAGTTCCTGGATGGCGTCGCCGTCGGCCTGGGAGCGGCCGGCGTGCGGCGGGGAAAGGACCAGCTCAAGATCAGGCTGGGCATCGCTGCCGATAGTGACCCAGCGCTGGCCATCTGAGCCGACGTCGTTCCGGACGTCAAAACCCAAGGCGTCCCGGTAGAAGGCGAGCGACTCATCAACATCGTTGACAGTGACGTGTGCATATTTCAGTGAAATGTTCATGAATCACACGCTATTGCAGCTATGACGCGGGCGCTTCTTCAATCCTGCTCAGGTTTTGCGGGGACTTGCCGTTTCTTTCAGGGCGCGTGTGCTGCTTCGCGATGCAGTTGGGCATGGCCTTCACAGCGTGGTGCTCCCGGGCGCGGTACTCGCTGGGGTTGATTCCCACGATTTCGGTGAAACGCGTGCTGAACGAGCCCAACGAGGTACAGCCGACTTCCATGCAGGCATCGGTGACGCTGGTTCCCGCGCGGAGCAGGGCCATGGCCCGCTCGATGCGCCGTGTCATGAGGTAGTTGTATGGAGATTCTCCGTAGGCGGCCTTGAACTGGCGGGAAAAATGCGCGGGGGACATCAGGGCGCCGGCAGCCATGGTAGGCACATCCAAGGGACGCGCATATTCGCGATCGATGAAGTCGCGGGCGCGCCGCAGATGGGCCAGGTTGGCCAGTTCCTGCGGAGTCATGGGCACAGTCTACTAGGGCCAGCACAGTCTACTAGGGCCAGCGCAGTCTACTAGGCTCGTGCCCATGGAATCAGTGGTGTGGTCGAAGCCCGAAAACCAGCGCAAGGGCACGCCGTTGCTGGTAATGATGCACGGGTATGGCACCAGCGAGCAGCGCATGGTTGACCTGTTCCCTCACCTTCCCGGCGAGTTCAGCTGTGCGGCGCTTCGCGGCCCCAAAGCCATTGGGGACCACTACGGCTGGTTCCTGCTGGACTACTTCCTGACCAACGACTTCGCGGATGTCATCGCATCCACCAATTCGGTGTTCAGCTGGATCAACTCCGTCAAGGACAACCACAGCAGCGTCAGCCTGCTGGGTTATTCGCAGGGCATGGCCATGGCCACCACGCTCCTCCGCCTGCGGCCCCACGCCTTCAAAGCAACCGTGGGCCTCTCCGGGTTCGTCCTGGACAACGATCTCTTGGCCCTCAGCGAGTCCTTCGACTCGCCGCCACCCTTCTTTTGGGGGCGGGACAAGGCCGATCCTGTGATCAACGAGGACGCCATAGCTCACACCGAGGAGTGGTTGAACGCCAATGTTGCCCTGACGGCGAGGACCTATCCGGGGATGGGCCACAGGATCGAGGCGCCCGAATTGGTGGATGTCAGCGCGTTCCTGAAGTACTACGTGCTGGGTTAAGTCCCGGGATTAGAAGGCATTTGCCGCCCGGAAGCAATCTCTTGGGGAGATTCGCGTCACAATTTCGCATTCGACTGCACTCTATTGAATGACAAAATTGTAAGCGCTTACACTTTTGGCTGGTGACCCGGTTCGGGTCGCACGCCAAGGCGTCAGGCGAGGATGGAAAGGGTTGAGGCCGTGTTGCATGGTTAGGACTCACAGGGTGACAATCCAGGACGTAGCCGTCCTCTCCGGATTGTCCATTTGCACGGTGTCGCGGGCCCTTAGGAAGCTCCCCAACGTTTCCGAAAAGGCACAGCGACAGGTGGCGGAAGCCGCCAGCAAACTTGGCTATAAAGCCTCAGCCGCGGCGTCCAGGCTGGCGGGCGGCAGCACGGGTCTGGTGGCCATCGTCGCCCCCACAGCCACCGCCTGGTTCTTCGCCCAAGCCGTGGAAGCGGCAGAAGAAGTCTTCGGCGACAGTGGTTACGACACCGTCCTGATCAGCCTGCGCAACAAGGCCAGCGTGAGGCAGCAGTTCTTTGCGGACCTTGGAAACCTTGCGCAAAGAGTGGACGGGCTGCTCCTGCTCAATATTGACCTCGCCCCCAATGAGGTGGAAGCGTTGGAAGCCTGCGGGCTCGCAGTAGCCAGCGTGGGCATGCGAAATGTTCCGTGGGACAATGTAGGTATCGATGACGAACACGCGGCCTGGCAGGCTACCCAACACCTGCTGGGGCTGGGCCATTGGGACTTGGCCGTTCTCTCGAGCAATGAACACTCCGTTGTGACTGAGACTCCACGGTTCCGTGGCTTCAGGCGTGCACTGGATGAACACCACCTCACCGTCCACCCGGACCTTGTGGTGGGAGCCGGGCCAAGCATCGACGACGGCAGGCGGGCAATGACCGAACTCATGACCCGCGGCGGGAGGCCCACAGCAGTGTTCGCCCACTGTGACGAGGCCGCGTTCGGTGCCCTGATGGCGCTGCGCGAGCACGGCCTTTCCGTGCCCAAGAACGTGTCCGTGATCGGTATAGACGATCACCCCATGAGCTGGTTCCTTGGCCTGAGCACCGTGGCGCAACCCGTTGCCGACCAAGGCGCCTTCGCAGCGAACCTGCTGTGTGAACGCCTGCTGAATACTGAATCCCCCCACCAACCCTCCAACCACCTGCTCGATACCAAGCTCATCGAACGCAAGACCACGCGCCACAAGCGCTGAACGGAACAATGCACATGACTGATCTTCGTAATGCCTGGACCGGCGCCTCGGCGCTGTTGTTCGACCTCGACGGCGTGCTGACGCCCACGGCCGTGGTGCATGAGCAGGCCTGGCAGGAACTTTTCGACGGCTACCTGGCCGGCACAGGCCACCCGCAGGGATACCAAGAGAGCGACTACTTCGATCACATTGATGGCAAGCCTCGCTTCGATGGCGTCCGCGATTTCCTGACGTCACGCGGCATCACGCTGCCCGAGGGGCCGGTCCATGACCACCCGGACAATGAGACCGTGCAAGGCCTGGGCAACCGCAAGAACGCGATTTTCAACGAGATCGTGAACTCACGCGGCGTTGAGCCTTATGAAGGTTCGGTCAAGTTCATCAACGCCGCAGTGGAGCTGGGTCTCAAGGTGGCTGTCGTGTCCTCTTCACGTAATGCGCCTGCGGTACTGAAGGCCGCCGGGCTCGACCACCACTTCGAGGTGGTGGTGGACGGCCAGGTTGCTGCCGGCGTCGGACTTCCCGGTAAACCGGACCCGGCCACCTACGTCTATGGGGCAGGCCTGTTGGGCGTGCCGGTGGAGGAATGCATCGTGGTTGAGGATGCAGTATCCGGCGTTCAAGCCGGTGCGGGTGCGGCCTTTTATGCCGTGATCGGCGTGGACCGCGGAGCGGGCCGGCAGACCCTGCTCGACGCCGGTGCCACGCTGGTGGTCGACGACCTCAACGATCTTCTCTGACCCTACTTTTTACGAAGGACTTCAACAGCCCATGGCACTCATCAGCTCCGATCGGCTTCGCTTCCCCTGCGAGCCCTGGAAGCTCGTGGAGAATATCCACGTCCCCGGTGACGAGGGAACGCTGGAAACGCTGTTCGCGCTTGGCAACGGCCACCTTGGTATTCGTGGCTCGCATTCAACAGCCGGGGACGGCGAACTTCCCGGCACGTTCATCAATGGTTTCCATGAGATTTGGGACATCAAGCACGCCGAAAATGCCTACGGTTTTGCCCGGACGGGCCAGCGGATCGTTTACGTGCCGGATGCCAACAACTTCACCGTTTCCATTGACGGTGAGGCGCTGAGCCTGGCCGAATCCACGGTGCTGGACTACCACCGCAGCGTGGACTTCTCCACAGGCGTCTACGAGGAAAGCATCACTTGGGCCTGCCGTTCGGGCGCTACCGTCTCCACGGTAGAGCGCCGCGCCGTGGGCTTCGATTCCCGCGGATGTCTTGGCCTGGAACTGTCGCTGACAGCTGACCGCGACGTGTCCGCGGACATCACCTCCGGCGTCGTGAACCGCCAGGACCAGCCTGTGGAGGACCACTCGGTCCACGATCCCCGCCGCTCAGGCCGGCACGCCGGGCGTGTCCTGCTGCCGCTGCACCTCCAAGGCGCCGACGGCTCACTTCGCCTCGCATGGGAGACCTCTGAGTCCCGCCAGCGCGTCGCCATGGCCGTGGACCACTGGATTTCCGCCGAAGGCCAGCCGTTCGAGACTTTGGTGGCGGAGGACGAGTCCTCTGTCCGTTACGTTTTGGCCATTCACGACGGCGACACTTTCCGTTTGGAGAAGTCGGTCAGCTACCTGGTTGCCGGCTCCTCTGACGCCGAAGACCGTGGTGAAAGCCTTGCGGCCGAAGCCGAAGCGAACCTGGTGTCCTTCTCCGACATCCTGGACCAGAGCAAGGCCCACTACGCCGAATACTGGACCACGGCGGACATCTCAATTGGTGGTCAGCCGGAAATGCAGCAGGCGGTGCGCTGGGGGTTGTTCCAGTTGGCACAAGCCACTGCCCGGGCGGGCGTTGCGGGTATCCCGGCCAAGGGTGTGAGTGGTTCCGGTTACGAGGGCCATTACTTTTGGGACCAGGAGGTCTACCTCCTGCCTTACTTGACCTACACCAATCCTTGCGGGGCGCGTAAGGTGCTGGAATCGCGGCACGCGATGCTGCCGGACGCGCGCGTCCGGGCCAAGGAGCTCAGCGTGGACGGTGCGCTGTTCCCGTGGCGGACCATCAACGGCCTCGAAGCGAGTGCCTACTACGCTGCCGGCACTGCCCAGTTCCACATTGCGGCGGCCATCGCCTTCGCAGCCAACCGATACCAGTGGGCCAGCGGCGATGACACCTTCCGCGGCGAACTGGGCGCCGACCTGTTGATTGAAACAGCACGCATGTGGGCGTCGCTGGGCTTCTTCGGCAAGGACGGAATGTTCCACATCCACGGCGTCACCGGCCCGGATGAGTACACGGCCGTGGTCAACGACAACCTCTATACCAACGTCATGGCGCGCTTCAATCTGCGGGCCGCCGCTGCGCTGGAACACGAGGGGGTCGCGGATACCGAGCGCATGGTGTGGCGGCAAGCGGCCGAGCGGATGTCGCTCCCGTACGACCCCCACCTGGAGGTCTTCAGCCAGGACAACGATTTCATGACCCTGGAGCCGTGGGACTGGAACACACCCAAGTCCAAGTACCCGTTGCTGCTGAACTTCCACCCCCTGGTGATCTACCGGCACCAGGTCCTCAAGCAGGCTGACACCGTACTGGCCATGTTCCTGCAATGGCAGGACTTTACTGCGGAGGAGAAGCAGCGCGCCTTCGATTTCTACGATCCCATCACCACCGGCGACTCCACCCTGTCCGCCTGCGTTCAGGGCATCATGGCGGCCGAAGTCGGCTATGGGGACGTCGCGCTGCAGCACTTCACCGAGGCACTCTTCATCGACCTCGACAACTCCCACGGCAACACCATCGACGGCGTCCACATCGCCTCCACGGGCGGTATTTGGAGCTCTTTGGTGTGCGGTTTCGCAGGCATGCGGGACCAAGGTGAGGTGCTGCGCTTCGATCCGCGCCTGCCTGTTGAATGGGAAGGCCTGTCCTTCCGGCTCAAGGTGCAGGGACGCTTGTTGGCTGTGGATCTGGCACAGGGTTCCATTGCCCTGACGCTGGTGCCCGAAGCGGATTACAGCCAGGAGCCGCTTCGAATTGATGTGCGGGGTTACGACGTCACCGTTGGTGCGGAGACTGTCGCCGTGCCGCTGGAGACCGTACCCGTCCCGCCGCCGTCGATCTTCCCCAGCGTCTTCCCGACGGCAGGCCTTCCGATCATCCGGTAGCGCCGGTTGACGCGAGGCCCGGTGCCCCGAGCTTGGAGATCGACGTGGTAGCGGTCATTCCGTAGTCAGTTGCTGCTGGCGGTTTCCTGCCGGGTTTTGGCTACGGCGCGACGGTCCAACTCACCGTTGATGAGGTCCAACAACGCTTGGGCCGGTTCCGACAAGTGATGAGTATCCGGAGAGCCCAGCTGGTCGCAGTGGATGAGCACGTGGCGGATGCGTTCCAGTTCGCGGGAGGGCACCAACGGCCAGCGGTGGAAGAGCTGCCTGACGGCGATGGCTCCCAGGAGAGCATCGGGTTTATTGGCAACGCGATGGTGGCCATGGTTCTCGGCTGCTCTTCGTCGAGCAACGGAGGCCGCGGAGGGTGCGACGCCATGGGCCAGGAGAATCTCGGCCTTGAGTGAATTGGGGGCCATTGGGGACCTGCCAAACGTGGTGCGAGGGAAGCCGGCTGCGTGACTTTGAATTTAGCTTACAGAATGTGAGTTACCTCACGCCAATGGTTACGTAAGCCGTCCGCCGTCGTCGTCCTGAACTCCGGCTCCCAGCGACAGCTAATGCTGCAGCGCAAAGGCGCCGTCACCCTGATCGGGTGGCGGCGCCTTGCTCTGGCTAACCCAGGTGGATGTGCGGAGTGTCGCCCGTCCCGCTGAACGTCTTGCGGTCGATTCGGATCAGGAGGAGCGCGATGGGGGCGATCAATATCGCCACGCCTGCGGCCCACAGGAACACCAGTGAGTAGCCCGATGTCAGTGCGGCCAGTGTCCCACCGCCGACGGCGGTAGCTGCTGCCGCGATAGCGCTGAACAGTGCGATGCCCAACGAGCCGCCGATCTGTTGTGAAGCGTTGACCAGTGCGCTGGCGACGCCGGAATCGTCCTTGTCCACGCCGAACAGTGCCAGGTTTTGCATGGGAACGAAGACCATTCCCAGCCCGACGCCCATAAGCACCAGCGCAGGCAGCACGTTGATTGGGTAGCTGCCGTCGGGGGTGACTTGGGTGAGCCACAGCGTGGCTGCCGCCATGAAGACAGGTCCCAGCGCGCTGGGGATTCTGGCGCCCAACCTGGGCAGGTTCTTCGCAACGAGGCCGGCGGTGATGATCAGCACCACCGTCATGGGCAGCGACGCGATTCCGGCGGCGAACGGCGCGAAGCCCAGGACGATTTGCAGATAGAAGTTGATGAACAGGATCCCGCCGATCAACACCGCTCCGGCCAGGAATGATGCCAGGAAGGCTGCTGCACGGTTGCGTTCTGTAGCGACGCGCAACGGCAGCAGCGGGTTCTTTACCTTGCGTTCGACGGCGACGAAAAGTACCAGCAGCAGGGCACCTGCGGCGATGAAGCCCCACGATTCGATCGCGCCCCAGCCGTGCTCGGCGTTTGCGAAGCCGTAAACCAAGGAGCCGAGGCCCAGCGCGGCAAGAACGACGCCGGGCCAGTCGTATTTGGTGGAGCCTCCGGCTTTGCTTTCGCTCACCAAAGTCCAAACGCCGATGAGCGCGATGATGGCGATGGGGACGTTGACGAAGAAGCACCACCGCCACGAGACGAACTCGGTGAGGAAGCCGCCCAGCAAAACTCCTGCCGCCGCACCCACCCCGCTGATGGAGCCGAAGATGGCGAACGCCGTGCCGCGGTCCTTGCCGCCAGGGAAGGCAACCGTGAGGAGCGCGAGCGCCGCCGGTGCGAGCAGCGCTGCGAAGATGCCCTGCAGCGCACGTGCCCCAAGCAGTTCCCATGGCTGCTGCGCCAGTCCACCGATCAGGGAGGCGACAGCGAAGCCCGCGGAGGCCGTGATGAAAGTCCTCTTACGCCCCCAGAAGTCCGAGATCCGGCCACCCAGAAGCAGGAAAGCGCCGAAGACCAGGGCGTAGGCGGTGACCACCCATGCCCGGGTGGAGTCGCTGATGCCCATCTCGATCTGGAGGCGGGGGAGTGCCAGGTTCACGATGGTGCCGTCCAGGACAACCATGAACTGAGCCAAAGCCAGGAAGGGGAGGGCCCGCCAGCCGATGCCCTTCTTGTTGTGTTGGCTTGGTTGGACTTTGTTGCCCACCGATTCGAGCAGTTGTGATGCCACGCGTCACCCATTCTTGAAAGTAGTAATACTTATAAAAGTATAAGTACTTTGAAAGATGGGCGTAAGCCCGTGGGGACGTGATGTGTGTCTTAGTGGTGTTCCGGCTCCGCAAGGAACGAAGCCAACCGCTCCAGGGCGGGCAGGCTGGCCGCGATTTTTTCACGCTCTTCGGGGAGCAGCCGATCGCTGGCCTTCGTCAGCGCGTCAGCCCATGCTCCTTCCAGGAGCGACTTGATGCGCTTGGATTCGTCCGTGGGGTGGAGGGAAACGTATCGCTTGTCTGCAACATCCTTGACCCGCGTGACCAATCCGGCCGCCACGATCTCGCGCAGCTGGACGCTCACGTTGCTCAGTTGCCGACCCAAACGCGCGGCCACCTCGGCAACAGTGACGCCGGGGTGGCTCTCAACGACGCGGAGAATTTCCAGCACACCGTTCGAAATGGGGCGCAAGCCGGTCTCGTTGAGCGACTTACGCCGAATGTCGGACGAGATATCGATCATGCAGACGGCCAACGCCACATGGTCCACTGGCTTTTCTCCCATCCGTCAAGCATAGGTGGGGGCGCCTCACCGGGCCGCAGGTACCCGGCTGCAATAGTGGAAGGATGATCAACCAGCAACAGCTCTGGGACGACGAAGCCGCCGGCCAGTACGACACTCCTGGTGAGGGGATGTTCTCTCCCGAGGTCCTGGGCCCCACAGTCGAGGTCCTGTCCGGGCTCGCCAAGGGAGGTTCCGCCGTCGAATTCGCGATCGGTACCGGTCGCGTGGCCATCCCCCTTTCGGAAGCCGGGATACCGGTCAGTGGGATCGAGCTGTCCCACGCGATGATCGCGCGTCTCCGTGAAAAGGTGGGCGAGGACCGGATCCCAGTGGTGCAGGGGGACATGACCGGGGCCCGGGCCGGCGAGAATTTCTCTTTGGCTTTCCTCGTGTTCAACACCATCGCCAATCTCCTTACCCAGGAAGAGCAAATCCGGTGCTTCGAGAACGCTGCCCGGCACCTGATACCTGGCGGACGCTTCGTCATTGAGCTCTGGGTGCCGCAACTGCGGTCGCTGCCGCCCGGACACGGCGGAACTGTGGAGGTGGCTCAACCCGGATATCTCCTGGTGGACACCTACGATGTGCTGCGCCAACACGTCATCTCACATCACGTGCACTTCGGCCCGGAGCTTACGGACGGGCACGAGGCGCGGGTGGGGCGGACGCCGCACCGCTACATCTGGCCTAGCGAGCTCGATCTCATGGCACGGTTGGCCGGATTCGAGCTCGAATCCAGGTGGGCGGACTGGGACCGCAGCGAGTTCACCGCCGAGTCCCGGAGCCACGTGTCGGTGTACCGGCTCATTGAACGCTAGGGTCTTCAAGAAAGTTTGTTGGTACTTGCGCTTGCGGTGACGCGTAGCGATAAATGACCCGGACGCGGCGATTGAAGGAGACTGTGCGCTCTCTTCCGACTCTTCAGGCCTGGCTCTACGATGCGGGGCGGATGTTTCACGGATTCCGAGCAACCCGTAATTAGCACGCAATCCTTAGTTACCAAGCACTGCGAAGTTTCCACGTGCCTGTGCCGGAGCCCTGCGCGGGGGTATAGTCGGCCCATGCTCTCCATGCGCCGATTTACTTGCCCCCGACCGGTCTCCGGTCGCGAGGGCTTATTGGCGCGCGCCTAGGTCCTGGCGCGGAGTGAGTCGGGGGAGGAAAACCCGCTCATTCCACACTGAAGGACCAGCTATGCCTACGTATTTAAGCCCGGACGAGCTTCACAACGCCCTGAAGGTCAGGGACCTCTCCAATCCTGATCACCGCCCCCACGCCATGCAGTTACTCTTGCGGGACGTGGTGCGTGCCCTGCGCGACAAAGGGGACGTGACGGCTCGGACCATCCGCCACAGTCCCTTGGTCAGCGTTGCGGACAACTACGATCGGCTGGGTTTCAGTCCAGCAGACGTCACGCGCGACCAAAGATACTCCCGCTACATCAGCCCCACCGTCATGCTGCGCAGCCACACCTCAGCGTCCATCCCGTCGCTGTTGCGTTGTCTGGATCCTGAAGGGTCTATCGACGAGCTCTGGGCCATCCCAGGCTTGGTCTACCGCCGTGATTCCATTGACCGCACCCACGTTGGGACACCCCATCAAGTGGACCTGTGGAGGGTCAGTTCCCGCACGGCTCTGAGCCCGCGCCACTTGCAGGATATGGTCGAGGCCCTTGTGACAGCTGTGCTTCCGGGCGCGGACTGGAGGGCAGTTCCGGCTGTCCATCCCTACACTCACCGCGGCCTTCAGATCGATGTCCGTATGGACGGCGAATGGTTGGAACTCGCGGAGTGTGGGCTGATGTCGCCGAAACTTTTCCTGGACGCTGGTTTGGAGCCCGGGAGCTGGTCAGGGCTGGCCCTCGGGATGGGCCTGGACCGCGCGTTGATGCTGCGCAAAGGCATCCCCGACATCAGGTTGCTGAGGTCCGCGGACCCACGAATTCAACAACAGATGATGGACCTGAAACCTTGGGAGCCGGTCTCCCCGATGCCTTCCATCAGCCGGGATCTCTCGATTGTGGTTGGGGAAGACTTGGATGCTGAGTTGCTTGGCGACAGGGTCCGGACTGCGCTGGGAGACCGGGCCGAGGACCTTGAAAGCGTGGAACTGCTGGCCCTGACTCCCTGCGGGTCGCTTCCCCCGGCAGCGCAAGAACGGCTCCGCATCCGCGAGGGGCAGTCCAACGCCCTGATCCGGGTGGTGATGCGTCCTCTCACGCGGACCATGACGGACCGGCAGGCCAACCAGATCCGGGATGATGTCTACCTTGCCCTGCACGAAGGCCCGGTCAAGGAGCTCATTGCCGGTTAGGTCCTCCCATGCTGTGCCGGTGGTTGCACCGTGCGCTGCCGGCACAGCACCCTGGGAGCACCGCGGCACCTTTCCAACTAGCGCGTCAGTGGGCCGGCCAGTGATTGCTAGTCTGGGATCATGACTCGTCGACTCGCAGCACTGTCCGCCGTCCCCCTTTTGTTGCTGCTCGTCGGCTGCGGAGCCGTGGAGGAAGCAGCTACCAACGCAGCCAGCGACGCCGCATCGAAGGTGGCCACTGCGGCCGCCGACGAGGTGACCAAGCAGGTCTGCGCTGTGGTCCAGGACGGCTTGGTCAGCGTTCAGGACAAGCAACTACTTGCAGGCCTGGTCTCGGCAGCCGGCGCTGCCGGTGTCCCCGCAGAAATTACGACGCCGTTGAACCAGATCGCCGAAGCAGGAGACGAAGTGCCGGCTGAGTCAGTTCAGGCACTGAAGGACGCCTGCACGCCGTAGGTGCTGCTGAGCTCTTCCTTTCTCCAGTTCGCACCTAGATTCGGGTGAGATCTCGGCTTTCCTGCTGAGGTGATCCCCAGTTGGCGGGCGTTGCTGCAGCCGCCGCCACCGTCGTCTGTGACAAATGATCACCGCGCTCGCGTCCCTGAGCGGTGTGACATCCGGGTAATGGTGGCGCCTTGGATTTATACGAATGGCCTGTGGGCGTGCGGAGTTCGAATGTGTGGACGTCGTCGTTGAGCGGCTTTGCAGTCCATCCGAGGTTTTCTTTGGTGTGGTTGCAGGCTTCGCAGAGCCCTGCCCCGTTGGTCAAGGTGGTGGTTCCGCCGGAGTGCCAGGTGACGACGTGGTCGATGTGGCGGATGGGCGCGTCGCAGTAGGGGGTGCGGCAGGTGTCGTCCCGAGCTTCGATGAAACGCCGGAGTCGTGTGGGGAAGAGTCGAGCTTTGGAGTCCA
The DNA here is from genome assembly GCF_000294695.2 of Arthrobacter sp. Rue61a. Lineage (NCBI taxonomy): Bacteria > Bacillati > Actinomycetota > Actinomycetes > Micrococcales > Micrococcaceae > Arthrobacter > Arthrobacter sp. Rue61a. The sequence goes on from NC_018531.1 coordinate 324,300, forward strand.
TGCTCAGGAGCTCACCCGTCCCGGGTGCCGTATAGAAGCGGCGCAGCCACACTTTGAAGTCACAGTCAGGATCTGATGCGCCTTCTTGGCCGGTCGCCAAACCACTTGCTTCGACTGCTTGAAGTTCCACAAGTAGGGTTCTGGCCCACTCAGCCGGGACGATTCCGTAACCCTTAAGCCGGGCTGGTTCACTGTCGCCCTGGAAGAGCGTCCGGTCGGTCATGACGACGTCCAGGTTGATCCCGGAGATCCCGCCGGGGGTTCCGGTAACGCGTTCGACCAAGGCGTCCGCCATGACCTGGCCGCGGGAACGGGAGTCGCCGTTGGATCGGGCCGAGTCAGCGGCCCGGGTCAACGCAGCATATGCAGCCACGCCTTGGGCGACTGGCAGGAGGGCGGTCAGGTAGGTCATGGTGTCCGGCGCGGGTCGCAGACTCACTGTTCGTTCGGTGGCTGCGTGACTGGCCCGTTGGGCTACCGAGCGGGGATCACGACGATACGCGGCAGCCTTGGCAGAGGCGATGATTGCCCGATCGCCTTTCCCTTCAAAGGTCCCGGTGTCGGGTGCGAGTTCCTCATCTACTGCGCACCGGTCCTCCACAGACAAACACGCGGTTTCCTTCACCAGGAGCGTGGCACGCCACTCATTGAGCTGGCCCGACTCCAACGCGGCCAAGGTCCGCGGCATCTCCAACACCAACGCTTTCGCCAACCCCAACAGCCGGGAACCCTTGTTTGGGGACTCACGCCGCGCCAACGCCACCTGCGCCCCGACACCCTGCCCGCGTTCGGACGCGGGAACGCCGGCGGTCTCCTGTTCCCTGCGCTGGGCGAGGTCAAAGGCCACAGCGATCCGGGCCTGGAGGCCGGTGATGGCGGACTTCAGGTCCTCCAATCCGCGGAGCTGGTCAATCAGCTCGGTACTGGAGTCGCCCAGAGAGACAGAGCCAAGGAGCGCAAAGAGGTCAGAAACCCGGGGCGCTGAATAAGCAGATGGAGGCCCTGAAGAAGGGGGCGTGGAGTCGCCGGGTAGAGGTTCCGAGGCGCGATCGAACGCATCACCTGACGGCGTTTGAGTGGCTCGAATCGGCTGCATGTCTCAACTCTTCCAGCCCACAGCCAGCACCATCAGGCCCCAACTTCCCTATGTGGAAAACCAGCCCGCACAAGGCCAGAGAGTCCATCTCCTTGAGCCCACTGGGGCGTCGCAAAGAGCCGAGATGTCGCACCTCGGCGGTTGCGCTTGTCACGCCCCGGGTGCTGGGGCGTCGCAAAGAGCCGAGATGTCGCACCTCGGCGGTTGCGCTTGTCCCGCTCTGGGTGCGGGCGTTAGGCAAAGAGCCGAGACGTCGCCCCTCACCGCCGAGGCTACCGCTCGGCCAGCACCGCCCGCGCCCGTACCGTAATCGCCGCGCCAAGGACCAGCGCGGCAGCAACGGCGGCTGCGATCGCCGTCGGAAATGATTCGGGTGCGTCAGTGCTGCGGCCGACGGTGATCCACGCTAGGCCCCACGCGATGGCGGCCGCCAGGGCGAGGCGACCGTGGCCCTTGATCGCCAAGGCAATACCGACGATAGCTACTACCACAAGTACAGCAACGGACCAGATTTCAGGGCGCAACCCGAAGCCCCCAAAACCAGAGGCCTTCAGTGCAGCTGCGATGTTGGCGCACACTGCCACGCTGGTCCAGCCCAGGTACAACCCCAATGTCCCATCAACAACAACGGCCTCAACCCAGGAGCCGGCACGGCTGTGGCTGTAGCGAAGGAAGGCCACCACGAGAGTCACCAGCAACGCCAGAATCACCACAACGCTCACCAAGAGCCAGCCGGCCTGCACGGACAGAATCCACGCCGCGTTCAGGAGCATGGACCCGGCAACGATCCAGCCGAGCGACCGCTGTCGCGGATTAGCCCGCTGGGAAGGCAACCATTGCCATACCGTCAACGCAGCAAGCCCGGTGTACACCACCGACCAAATGGAGAAGGCGGGTGTGGCTGGCGCAAGAAGGGTTGAGTCCGCAGCCAAGGCGCCGCCGGCTGCCTGCGCGATGGGCGTCCCTCCGAACACGCCGACGCCGATCATCGAGCCAACGATGCAGACCACCAAGCTCACGGTAACTGCGATCTGCCGCCTAAGATCTGAGCTTCGAGTTGCCATGTTCTGAGCCTCTTTCCTTGTGGGCGGTGCAATGTCATGCACAAGCGCGTTGCGTGACCTAGTATCAAAATGCTAGTGAATCAAGCTTTACGCTTATCGAAGGAACAACGGATGGACGCGGAAGGCCACGCAAAGGGCTATTGGTACGGCAAAGACCCAGGTCAGAAGGCCATAGCCATTGACGTCCTGAACGCCTTGCGGGATTACCGCGCCTCCGAGCAAGCGATGAGACGCAGGACCCGCTCTTCCATGGGTATGGGCGAGAAGGATCTGCTGGCCCTGCGTTATTTGTTCGAAGCCGAAGCTGCCGGCAAGGTGATGAAGCCGAAGGATCTGGGTGACAAGCTCGGCATAACGTCCGCGTCCATGACAACCCTGATCGATCGTTTGGTGGAGTCCGGCCATATTCGACGCGAACCTCACCCCACTGATCGTCGGGCACTGATCCTGAAGGCCACTCCCGGCTCGGACCAGGAAGTGCGGCATACCCTGGGTGGGATGCACCGTCGGATGCTGGACGCCGCATGTGCCTTGAGCCCTGACGAGTCGCAGGTAGTGGTGAATTTCCTGCAGCACATGCGCGAAGCACTGGACACGATCGACGAAGACCCTGAGGACCCTGAGAAATCCACAGCATCATGACGTGAGGCTCCATTGCAGGATGAAAATGAGCGTCACCAGGAATCCTGAACCGTAGTTGAGCCAGATGAACCGCCGCCAAGCCACATTGGTGCGTGCCGCCGTCGTATCCATCACCTTCCAGTACGGGGCGCAATTGACGATATACGGGATGGCGATGATCGCGGCGAGCGGCCCGGGCCACGGCGTGGCCAGCATTGCGAGGCCCGCAACAAGCCAGAGGCCGACGGCGAGCCTCACCGTCCGGCGGGCACCGATGACTGTTGCTATGGAGCCGATACCGGCCTGCCGGTCGGGTTCGATGTCCTGGACGGCGCCGAAAGCGTGGGCGGCCATTCCCCAGAGGAAGAAGGCGGCCAGCAGGATAACCAGTCCCGGCGTCACGTCGGCGCCAGCCAGCGCCAAGCCGACGACGGCGGGACTGACGAAGTGCGTGCTGGACGTCAGCGAGTCCAAGACCGGGCGTTCCTTGAAGCGGAGTCCGGCGACGGAGTAGGCCACCACTGCGAATGCACTCACGGCCAGGCTGATCCAGGCGGCGGGTCCGCCCGCGAATGCCAGTACCAGTAGGAACGGAATGTTGGTGATGGCTGCGAGCCACAGCATGGGGCGATGGAGCCTCGGCTGGAGGAGCGCGCCTTCGATGCCGCCTTTGCGCGGGTTCTTGAGGTCCGACTCGTAATCGAAGACGTCGTTGATGCCGTACATGGCCAGGTTGTAGGGGATCAGGAAGTAGAAAGTACCCACGATCAGGACCCAGTCGATTTCCCGGGTGGTGAGGAGCATGGCCGCGGCGAACGGGTAGGCGGTGTTGATCCAACTGACTGGTCGGGATGCGAGTAATGCCTGGGGGACGAGGCCCTTGAGGTTGCCCGCACGGTTGGATTCCCCGGAACGTTTGCGCGTCAGCCACATCCACAGGCCGGGAAGCGCCACCACTCCGGCGAGCGGGTAGGCGAAATCCTCAATGGGCGCCAGGCCGATTCTGGCGCCGAGGATGTGCGAAGCGTCGTAGTGGAAGAGTTCCATACCGATCATCACGGAATCGAAAACAGCTGTCAGGACGGCCAGCGCAGCAAACGCGAGGCCTACGGCTTTCCAGTGTTTGCCTGCCTCGCCTGGTCGTGCGCCCTGACGGGCAAAGATCACGCCTGCAACTACGGCTGCGGCGATGAAGGCGAGCGCGAGCCAGAGGTACGTCATACGTGCTCCCGCTGTTGCGCGCTGCGGGGGGCCGGTGTCCGGTCAAGCAGCCGACGCGCGCCGGTGTACAGGACCATGGTGCAGAGCACCAGGAAAAGCAGGAACACGGGTTCCTCGATGGGCAGTTCCGGGGCGAGCAGCAGCCCGGTGGCGATGGTGCCCTCGCCGCGGAGGAAGATCCCCAGGCCGATTCCGGCCAGGTCCCAGCCGAGAAGGAACAAAACCCCGACGGCGGTCACGGTTGCGGCTGCTTTTGGGTCCCGCCAGAAGAACAGGCGGAAACGGTGATCGAGCAGGAGCATGCAGGCGATGCCCAGGAGCAACGAGACCAAGTAGAGAACACCCATTAGCCAATCCTGCTAGCTACAGGCCTCACAGTGATAGGGCCGGTACTGTGATCGCCGCGGATCCGCTTAAGGACCAGTTCGGCACTGATGAGGCACATGGGTACGCCAACGCCCGGAGCAGTTGTGGCGCCGGCGTAGTACAGGCCTCGAACACGCTTGGAGGCATTTTGTGCCCGGAACATCGCGCTTTGCCGGAGTGTGTGTGCGGGTCCCAGCATGCCGCCGCGCCACGAGTTGTAATCGCGGGCGAAGTCGGCCGGCCCAATGGTGTGCCTGGCCACCACTCGTTCGCGGAGATCCGGGATGTTGGCCCACTGAGAGATTTGGTCAATGGCGGCGTCGGCAGTTCGTTCGATCATCACATCGCCGCTGCCATCGGCTCCGCCCCCTCCCAACGAGGGATCGGCGGGGATGGGAACCAGGACAAAGAGATTCTCGTGGTCGTGTGGTGCGACACCGGCATCGGTGGCGCTGGGTTTGCAGACATATATGGACGCAGGATCGGGAATGCTCGGATCGTCACCGAAGATCGAGGCGAAGTTCGCCTCCCAATCACGGGTGAAGAACAAGGAATGGTGAGGCAGGTCCGGCAGCGAACCCTTCACTCCCAACATCACCAGCACGGCGCCGGGACCACTGGTGCGGCTCTGCCAGTACTTTTTGTTGTAGCTCCTGTCCCTGACGCCGAGCAGCTGGGTTTCGGTGTGGTGCAGGTCAGCGCCGGAGACCACTAGGTCGGCAACACTGTAGTGCTCGGCCCCGGAACTGTCACGCCACTTCACACCGGTGACTTCCCGGCTGTCTTTGCCGGTGAGACCGGAGGGAAGGTTAAGGCCGTCGAATCGCCCGAGTTTCTTGGGGTGGGTCGCTTCGCGGGTGGTGATCTTGAGGGCTTCCGCGCCGGTGTGAATCCGCACTCCGGCGTCGACGGCTAGTGCTTCGAGCCGCTCAACCAGAGCCCGGAACCCACCCATCGGGTACTGCACGCCGTCGCCCAGGTCCAAGGCACTCATCAGGTGGTACATCGCCGGAGCAGCGGAAGGGCTGGTGCCCAGGAAAACCGCGGGATAGCCAAGCACTTGCCGGAGCACCGGATGCTGGAACCGCTGGGAAACGTACTTGTCCAGGGGTGTCAGGAGCAGCTGTGCGAGCTTGGGGAGGCTGCGCACAACCTCCGGCTGGAGCAGCGCCTGCATTTTGGTGAACGGGTTGTAAAGGAAGAACCGTTCAGCCATTTCGGTGGTGTGCCGGGCGGAAACCAGGTAGGACGCGAGTTCCTTGGAGCTGCCGGGCTCAACGCTTTCGAAGGTCTCCAAAACCTGCTCGCTGCCGAGGGGGATTGTCAGCGGGTCCGGCCGCACGCCGTCGTGGTTTGGTTCGCTGAAAATACGGTACGCAGGACTGAGGGTGCGCAGATCCAGCTGTTCGGCGGTGCTGGTGCCGAGCAAGTTGAAGAAGTGATCAAAGACGCCCGGCATCAGGTACCAGGAGGGGCCGGTGTCCCAGCGGAAGCCGTCCCGTTCGAGGCTGCCTGCACGGCCGCCCACGTGGTCGCGTTGCTCAAGGAGCTGGACCTCATGTCCTTCGTGGGCGAGGAGCGCGGCGGTGGCAAGCCCCGCGATGCCACCGCCGATCACTACTGTCCGGGTCATCGGTGCAACTCCATCCAGGTTGAGGCAACAGCGCGGGCGGCGAGTCCGGCTTTCACGGCATCCGGGACACGAACCCGGTGACGGTAGAGCTCGTCCACGGTGGTCTGTTCAATTCTGTCCGTGAGGGCTTGGAACAACGCCAATGCGCTCCGGACAGCAGCCCTGGCGTCGCGGGGCAACATCGGAATGACGGCGTTGGCATCGGCCAGCTGCGCCCGGATGGTGCTGACCCACTCCATGCGGTCGCGGTCCTCAAGGTGGTCCGAGGTGCCAAGGTAGCTGCGGCCCAAGCGGGTAGTGTCGTCGGCCAGGTCCCTCAGGAAGTTGATGTTCTGGAAAGCAGCACCCAACCTGCTGGCGCCGTACTCCAAAGCCGCGGCGTCGCCGTCGTCGATGTTCTCATCCCGCATGAAGACGCGCAGGCACATCAGTCCGACAACTTCGGCGGAACCGTGGACATAACCGTCGTGGGCGTCGGAATCGAAGCGCAGGGGCGCCGCCGGCGCTTCGCTTCGCTCGCCGAGATCCATGCGCATGGAATCAAAGAACGGATCGATGAGCGAATCATCGATTCCGGCGGTCCGGGCTGTCTGAGCGAACGCGTGGATGATGAGGTCGCTGCTGTAGCCGAGCTTGACGGCCCGGTGCGTCTCAGCGATGAAGTGCGTCAGGGCGTCGCACTGCTCTTGGTAGCTCAGGCCGGCTTCCGCCGTCACGCCGTCCACGAGTTCGTCGGCCACCCGCACCAAGGCGTAGATGTTGCGGACGTGTTGGCGGTGTCGGGATCCCAACAGCCTGCACGCCAAACCGAACGAGGTGGAGTACGCGGAGATGACTTGGTTGGCGGCACGTTCGGCCGTCCGGGTGAAATGCGTAAACGAGGTGTCCGCGGCGACGCTCATGATTGCCGTCCTTCCAGCTGTCCCGCGAGGTCAAGCAATACGTTGCGGACGCTTGCCGGGATGGTGCTTGTCAGCTGATTGTTGAATGCCTGCAGTTGTTCCTCGATGAGGCCTTGGACAAATACCTCGGCACCGCAATCGCTGAGATGCCGCCGCACGTGCTCACCGTCACCGACGCTGAGCTCGGGCCTGCCGAAGAAGGGCTCGATGTCCGGCCACACGGTGGTGGTCCGCGCGTGGGCGATGATGGCTGTTTCCTTGCCCTCGCGTAGGTCTGAAAAGGGATCCTTGCCATGGCGGCGAGGATCCCCGAAGGTGGACAGGAGGTCGTCCTGGAGTTGGAAAGCGAGCCCAAGATGCCTGCCGGCTGTTGCGAGCGCATTCTCGACGGCGAAGTCGGCACCGGCCAGCGTGGCGGCGGCACGCAGCGGGAGTTCGAAGGTGTACGTCGCGGTCTTGTAGCCGCACATCATCAGGATGGTCTGGAGGTCCGGGGCAATAATGCCATCACCAAGGCCCACATCCAGTTGTTCGCCGGCCACGGTCTCGTTGATGGTGTGTTCCAGGAGATCGAGGAGCCGCAGGCGAAGCTCGTGAGGGAGTTCGGCGCGGGCAAAGGCCTGGTGCGTCGCGGCCAGGAGCATGTCGCCCATCAGGATTCCGCCGGTTTGGGCCCAGTGGAGGCCGCTCCCGGCGCGGGCGCCGTCAGCGCCGTCCGTCCGGGCAGTTTCGCCGGCTTCCGCAAGGAGGGAGCCGATCAGGTTAGGGTGCCCGCGGCGGACGAGGTCGCCGTCGATCACGTCATCGTGCAGCAGGAAGGCGTAGTGGAGGAGTTCGATGGCAGCGGCGATGCTGATGGCGGTCTCGCGCTGGTGTGGCTCTGCGGGACCGTGCTTGTGGAGTGCGTCGTACGTTTCCATCAACAGCAAGGGCCGGACGAATTTGCCGCCGAGGACGTTCTGGCCCGCGAGCGCCCACAGCCTGGCGAAGTCCGCACCGTATGCCGTTGCTGCGCTGGCCCTCTTGTCAATGAGTCCGCTCAGTTCGTTCTCTATTGCGGTGCAAAGATCAGTGCGACCCCGGACGGCATTTGAGGTGATGGTCATGCCTCGGCTCCTGCTTGGAGTGGCAAGGCGTTCGCCTTGAGGAGCTGTGGAAATTGCAGCCCAAGCCACGGACTGAAAGCGGAGGGTGTGTGTTCCAAAGCATCCGCCAGCAGTGCCGGTGAGATCCAGGCCCAGTCGGCTACCTCGGCGGGATTCGGGTTCAACACGCCGGTGATGCGGGCTACGTACACGGGGCAAACTTCATTCTCGACAATCCCCGTGGGGTCAATGGCCCTGTATCGGAAGTGGGGGAGAATCAGTTCGATCTTGTTGGCGTCCACTCCGAGTTCGAACTGTGCCCGCCTGAGGATGGCGTCCTCGAACTCTTCACCGGGCCCCGGGTGGCCGCAGAAGCTGTTGGTCCACACCCCGGGCCACGTTTTCTTCTCCGGCGAACGGCGGGTCAGCAGAACTTCCCCAACATCGTTGATCAGGTAGCAGGAAAAAGCGAGGTGGAGGGGAGTATCAAGTGTGTGCACCCCTGCCTTGGGAGCCTCGCCAATGGGCGTTCCGGCGTCGTCAAGGAGGACCACCATCTCTGTCGCGTTCATCTTGCCCTTCCTCCACACCCTGTTTCTGCCTGAAACCTGAATATTGCTAGACAAGCTAGAAGAAAGGCTACCATGTAGGAAGTTAGGTGTAACATACCAAACATGTCCAGTCCTGAAGAGATACCCGAAGAAGCCGGGACCCCGGTTTCTGCCGGCATCTATCATCTGGACGCCAACGATCCTCATCAGGAACTAGTGGATCGCTCCGGTCTCTCCGAGGCCGATGTCCAGCAAGTTAGCGACCTCATGGCATCGTTGGCGAGGCTGCGCGAGGCTGAACAACGCCTCTCCGACGCTTCCCTCAGATACATGAAACTCAATCAATCCGATATGCGAGCTCTGCACTATCTGATTGTCTGCGCCAACCATGGCGTGATTGCCACCCCCGGTGCAATAGCCTCCCGGCTCCATATCTCGACGGCGTCAACCACCAAGCTGCTCGACCGGCTGGAACGCGCCGGGCACGTCACGCGACGCGCCCACCCCTCCGACCGCCGCGCGCTCGCCATCGCCATCACTCCCGAAACGCACGAGGCTGCGATGCGGACCGTTGGGCGCCAGCAGGCCAAACGATTCCTGGCGGCAGCACGTCTGACACCCGAAGAACGGGAAACGGTGATGCGGTTCCTCGATGACATGGCGCAGGAGATCGAAGTCGCCGATGAGGCGTGGGCTGGTTCCGGGGCGTAGCCCTGGTACTAGTACAGGAAGATCGGCAGCCAATCCCGGTTGTGTGCGTGGACCAACGCCAGGAACAAGACAAAGTCGAAGAGCAGGTGCACGGACACTACGTAGGTGAATGACTTGGTGAGCTTGAACGTGTAGCCCTGCAGCAGTGCGAAGGGGAACGTCAGCAGCGGGCCCCACGACTGGTAGCCGATCTCCCACAGGAATGACGAGAAGACCACTGCTTGCAGGAGGTTGGCCAGCCAGTCCGGAAAATGTTGGCGCAGCAGGGTGAAGGTGGTGCAGATGAAGAACAGTTCATCCCAGATACCCACGGCGTTGACTCCAAGGAAAAGCCGCCAGAAGATGTCGGGATCCGAAGCGTCAGGCCAGTTTTGGTAAACACCGGTCCTGATCAGGTACACCGGCAGGATGAAGTATCCGAGCGCCACCACGCCTATCAGGTACAGCTTCGCTGCCAACGGCCACTTACGGCCGGTGTTCACGGGAAACTTGATGATGTCCTCGCGGTAGGCGAACCGGGAAACCACCCATGGCACCAGCACCGCCAATGCAAGAGCGCCGCCCATGAGGGCCATGTGCTCTGTGCTGAGGTCAGCGTTGAGGGGCACCAGGCTGAAGATGGTCATACCGGCCGCGATCAACGCGAGGTGTCGCATCAGCCGGTGGTCGATGAAAGCCGCGGTGGCCACGCTCGCCCCCAGCAGGCCATAGCCAAGCAGCTCGTTGCCCATGGCAAAGAGCGGCACGCCGGACAAGGAAAGAAACGCCGCCGGCAACAGCTTCCAACTGAGTGCGGTGCGGGGTGATTCCGTTGAAATGGATGTCACCCCTCCAGCATGTCAGGGCTTGCCGTCCAATAACACGTTTTCCCTCGTCAGGAGTCTCCTCGGTGTCTCAGATGCCCTCATTCATCTGTAAGATTCGTGACAAGGCCCACATATTTATTGGTGGGCCAAGTCATGGCTGGCTTAGCCAGTGGGGGACACACAAAGGAATAATTAATGGCTCAAGACGCGGGCTCTTTTAAACCGGAAAGCGGCAGCTCACCGAAGGATGACGCTGCTGCGGCCGATGACGCTGTTAAGGCGCCGGCAAGCGAAGACATGACCATGCGCGAACAAGTGCTGGACATCATTGAATCCATCCTTGCGGACAGCGACGCCCGGAGCGAAGGAGCGAGGAACAACCTCCGCGCCTTGGTTGAGGCACGTCCCGGGAATCCCGAGCGTGCCTTGTTGGAGCACTTGCTCGAGACCCGCAAGACACCAGCTTCAGCGGCCAAGGTCCCCGTTCAGCGTGAAGTTGCCAGCCTGCACTTGGAGTCCTCGGATACAGCCAGGACAGTATCGGTACCCGTCAGCCACGAAGTCCGTGAAGGCATCCAGTCGATCCTGGCGGACAAACTCTTGCTGACAGCCTTCCAGCCCGTCCATGCACTGCCCGGCGGCGAGGTGGTGGGCGTAGAGGCGCTCACCAGATTCGTCGGAGAGGATGGCGCCGGAGCCGATGTCTGGTTCAACGAGGCTGCGGCAGCCGGACTGGGAACGGAACTCGAAATTGCCGCGCTGCACTGCGCCCTGACGGCAGCGCACGACGTCCCGGACAACATGTCCGTGGCGCTGAACCTCACCCCCGCAACGTCCAGCGACCCCCGCGTGCGGAACCTTCTGGCTGCGGCGGCGCTCGCTCCGGACAGGATCATTGTTGAATTGACGGGCAGCTTGGAATCCGTGGAAGGGCAAACCGGCGACCACGGCCTGGGGCCACTGCGAACCCTGGGCCTGCGGCTGGCCATCAGTGCGTCCGGAGCCGCCCTGGTTTCCATGGAGCGGATTGAACAGTTGCGCCCGGACATCATCAAGCTGGACCGCCATCTGATTGAGGGAATAGAAAGCAGCGACGGTCAGAAAATCCGGGCCAGGGCCATTGTGGAGCTCGCCCGGGAAATCGGGGCGGACATCATTGCGGAAGGCATCGAAACAGCTGGCGAACTTGATGAAGTCACCGCGCTGAAGGTCACAGCAGCGCAAGGCTATCTGTTGGGGCGCCCCTCCGTTCACCCCTTGGATTGGTCGGCATGGAGCATCCGCGCGCAGACCGAAGCCCAGCCCGCAGGCTAATCAACTGCCCGGCTTTTGGGCGACTCGCGTAAAGTAGCATGCGGGGGTTTTTCGGTCCCAAAAAATCGGGGACTGCTGAGGCAAGGACCCACCTAGCCAGGAAGTTCTTCGTTGATGGACAGTTTTTTCAGTATGCTCGCGGACCTTCGCGATAAAACAATCCCAACGAGGTTGGCTTCACGCATGAACTCCCCGCGTGGCCTGTTGTGGGGCTTTGTGGTGATTCACCTGGTGTTCCTGGTCTTTGCCGCCGTGCTCTCATTGCGCGGGGAAGCCTTCAGCGACACCTTCATCTACCGTGATTGGGCGCTGGCAGGGTTCAACGACGCAAACCTCACAGGCGGACCCAGCCCGTGGGTATACCCGATACTGGCGCTGATTCCTATGGGCTTGGCAGCTATTGCCGGTCCAGGCCCTTTCTTTTTCCTGTGGGTCCTGCTCACCACTCTGCTGAACGGCTGGGCGGTCCTCAAACTCACCGACCGCGGCCGCCGGCAGGAAGCAATCCCGGCTGCCTGGTGGTGGCTGGTATTCGTCTTCCTCATGGGTTGGTTGGGCTTCGCCCGCGTTGACGGACTCACGGCACCCATAGTGCTGGTGGCCCTTGTTTACGGTGTTACCCGGCCGTTCGTCGCGTCGGTCCTTCTGAGCGTTGCCACCTGGGTTAAGGTTTGGCCCGCCGCTGTCATGCTGGCCCTGTTCGCAGTGGTCAGGAAGCGCCTGCACGTTGTGGCGGCAGGAATTGCGACGACGGCGGTTGTAGTTGGGCTCGCCGCGGCAGTGGGTGCCGTCCCCAAGTTGCTGAACTTCCTGACACAACAGGGAGACCGCGGCATGCAGCTCGAAGCAACCTTCACCACACCATGGTTGTGGTTGTCGGTGCTCGGGGTGGGGGATTCCCGCATGTACATGAACACAGACATCAACTCCATGCAGGTGGACGGGCCCGGTACCGCATTCATGTCCGTGCTGATGCAGCCGCTGTTGCTCCTTGCCGCAGCCGCCGTCGCCGGTCTGACGTTCTGGGCGTTGCACCAAGGCAAGCTCAACGGAGGAGTGGACCGCACAGAGCTCCTCCTTTCGGGAGCCCTCACCCTGGTGACCGCCTTCATCGTGTTCAACAAAGTGGGTTCACCGCAGTTCATGGTGTGGCTTGCTCCGGCTGTAGCTGTGGGGCTGGCACACAACTGGAAAGAGTGGCGGGTTCCGGCCACCATGCTGATAGTCATCGCCGTTGCCACTTACTTCATTTACCCGCTCTTCTACGATGCACTGAGCCACAACAATCCTTGGATGGCGCTGGTCCTGACCATCCGCAACGTCTTGCTTGTGGTTCTCTTCTTCTGGTCGGCGCGTCGCCTGTATTCACTGGGCCGCAAGCCATCCGTGGTCACCGCCCCAGCTGCCAAGGAGCACTAAGATTTCCGCGACGTTCTTCGACCAGCTGGTCCGTCTCCGCAGCCGTGTCCTGCCTCCAGCAGTCATAGCGTGGTTCGCCCGCCCCGGCAGCGTCTGGTGGGGCTTTGCCGTGGTTCACTTCTACTTCCTGTGCTGGATGGCGTCCTTCTTCCTCAGCGGCAACACGTTCAGTGACACTGAGCAATACCGTCAGTGGGCCATGGACGGTTACAACCCGGAGAACCTCAGCGGGAAGATCAGTCCCTGGGTTTATCCGGTGCTGGCCCAGATTCCCATTTTCCTGGCGGGCATTGCCGGTCCGGACCTCTATTTGCTGATGTGGACCCTGCTCATCACAGCCCTCAACGCGCTGGGCCTGTGGTACCTGACGCGTGGCCCGCGGCGGGTCAGCGGGATCGCGCCCGCATGGTGGTGGCTGTTTTTCACCGTGTTCATGGGGTATCTCAGCTTTGCCCGAGTTGAGGGCATCACCACCTCCATTGTTTTGATTGCCTTGATCTGCGCTGCTCAAAGGCCCGTTGTCGCCTCTGTCCTGTTGAGCATCGCAACGTGGATCAAAGTGTGGCCCGCAGCGGTGCTGGTACCGATCATCATCGCTTCCCGCAACCGTCTGCAGATGATCGCTGCCGGGGTGGGCGTCACCGCCGTCGTAGGGTTTGGAACGTACCTCGCTGGTGGCTTCAGTCACATCCTCGACTTCCTGATCAATCAGGGTGAGCGCGGTATGCAGCTGGAAGCCACCTTCTCCACGCCCTGGGTGTGGCTTAGTGTCTTCAACGTTGCCGGCTCCAAAATGGCCGACAACACAGCCATTAACTCCACGGAGGTGTACGGGCCGGGTGCCGAAGTGGCTGCTTTCCTGATGCAGCCGCTGCTGATTGTTGCCGCGATCGCGGCCGCCATCCTCCTGATCCGTGCACTCAAGCGCGGTGCGGAGCGCGAGGAACTGTTCCTCGAAGGTGCCCTGATGATGACCACGGCGTTCATCGTGTTCAACAAAGTGGGCTCGCCGCAATTCATCATCTGGCTGGCACCCGTGATCATTGCGGGCCTGACGCACGACTGGAACCGTTGGAAGGTACCGGCCGCGTTGCTGATGGCGATTGCCATGACCACGTTCGTGATTTATCCGCTGTTCTACACCCCGCTCATACACGCCCACCCGGTCATGGCAGCCGTGCTGACCACCCGGAATGTCCTGCTGGTGGTTCTGCTGTGGTGGTCCGTGCAGCGGACGGTTGAGCTGGGACGGCGCGTGAACCGCGACGGCGCCCCGGTGGTGCCGAAAGCGCTTTAGCGGATAGTCGGAGGGCGGTGGAGCAGGCGACGGTCAGTCTGCCCCACCCAGCGCGATAGCTTGCCTTGGACCAGCAGCCTGCGGGTATGAATGTCCAGGAACACCAGGTAGAACGCGAAGAGCAATGCGATGGCGAAGGCCAGTGAGGACAGGTCCACCGAGACCTCCACGAAGGACCAGACCGATAGCTGGTCTTGCGCACCGAACACCACAAAGAACGTCACCCCGACATAGAGGCACCGCATCTGCCAGTCGTCCCTGATCCCCGTCACGGCCAGGAAAGGCACGAACCAGAGGATGTACCACGGCTGAATGATGGGGGAGAGCAGCACGATCGCCGCGAAGGCCAGAGCCATCCGCCGCACTACGCGCGAATGATCTCCGCGGAACATCAATACCAGCACCAAAGCCACAGCGCCCCACTTCATGGCGGCTCGCAGGACGTCAGCCATCGCATTGCCAGGCAGCCCCAGGGCGTTGCCGAGGAACTCGATCTGCTGGCCCAGGAATCCCGACGGTGAGTAGCCAGTAAAGCCGGGGGTGGGGTCCGTGATGGCCCACGCCCAACCAAGGCCCAGGCCGTAAGGGATGCCGCTGACCACCAGAATGGCGAAGCTTATGCTCGCAGTAGCTGCCCAAATTCCAAACTTGCGCGGCCAAGACGCACCGGCGCCTGCCCACATGAGGCCGATGAAGGGCAGCAAGAGCACGGTGGCCGGTTTGATTCCAATGGACAGGGTGACCAACAGGATGCCTAAGAGCGGCCGTTTGGTGGCCGCGAAGTAGGTTCCCGCTACGGCAAAGCCCACCATGATGGCGTCGTTGTGGGCGCTGGCCACGAAGCTGATGAGGAAGAGCGGGTTGGCCACCGCGATCCAAAGCGCCCTGGCGCCGTTGATTCCATGGAGCTCAGCGAGTTTGGGCACGTACACAACGCACAACAACACCCCGCCGGCGGCAAGCAGCCGGAACAGCAGGACTGATACGTCCGGCTGGGCTCCCGTGACGGCAACCACGGCGTGGGCCATCCACAAGAAGTAGGGCCCGTACGGAGTACGGGCTTCCGCCCAAGCCGGGTCTGCGCCCAAAGCGAACCAGTTATTCAAAGCCGAGATGCCGACGTCGTAAGGGTCCTGGCCCTCCATCATCAGCCTGCCCTGGCCTATGTACGCATAAACGTCACGCGAATACACGGGAACAGCGAACAACAAAGGAAGGGACCAGGCTCCTATCGCTGCAACGATCGTTTTGAGGGAATTGCCCTCCCAGCTGCCCATCCGTTGGCCCAACCTCAGCCAGGACCGGACCAGCAACATGGCACCCACGGTCAGGAGGACGGCAGAGACCGTCACGCCCCAGCCTTCAGTGCGCAGGGCAATGACTATGGGGTGTCGGATCATCGGGGAACCGTTGGCGATCCACCCGATGCCGATGGACCCTGCAAACATGAACAAGGAGCCGAGGAACCCCTGCAAGATAGCTGGGTACGCTACAGGCTTTGTTGCAGGAGCCGCTGGTTGTGGGGCCTTGGTAGCAGTGCTTGAAGGCTGGTTCGTGGCCGCTGCTGTCCCGGGAAGCGGACGGGGGGTACTGCCTGCCGTCATGACTGGTCGGTTCCCCCACTCACGGTATGGCGCTCCTAAGAAATGAAACGCAGATTGATGCCCAAGAGCTTGTACTTGCGGCAAGTGAAATTTTAGCGTCGATCCAGCCAACACCACCACAGGCGCGGCAAAGGGTGACGGACTGCATACACCGGCAGTTTGCGGTCCGGTCTCTCCCGTCCGGTTCTACAAGGAGTCATCCTTGGCGGTGAGGTTGCGGGGATCGCTGCCAACGAAGCTTCCCGGCGGCATCGCCGCTCCGAAAACGGGGCCCGGCTCCGGGCGCTTGGGGTGCCGCCCGTCGCCGGCGTTTCGCTGTGTCAGGCGACGCACAACCCACGGGAAGAGGTGTTCACGAGCCCATACCATGTCACCTGCGCGTGCCTCACGCCAGTTCCGCTCGGGCAGGGCTTTCGGGGTCAATGGTTCCAGGGAGTGCGGAACATTGAGGGTGTCCAGCACCATGATGGCAATGGTGTGCTGGCCCAGCGGAGAAAAATGCAGCCGGTCCGCATCCCACATGCGCGGATCCGTCAGCTGGCGCAGTGCCCAAAGGTCCGCGATCAGGGCATCATGCCGGGCCGCAATGACCCGGATGTTCTCGTTGTAGATCGCCACCTTTCCGCGGGCCAAGCCCAGCACCGGGGTAGCGCCCCAGTCCGGGCCGGTAAAGAGCACGATTGTGGCGCCGGTCCTGGCGAGACTTTCCACACCTGCATCCAACTCAAGGGCAAGTTTGTCCGGATCGCTCCTGTGGAAGAGCAGGTCATTGCCGCCGGCGTTGAGGGTGATCAGATCAGGTTGCAGCTCGATGGCCGGCCCCAGCTGCTCTTCCAGGATCTGGTGCAGCAGCCGTCCACTGATGGCCAGGTTGGCATAGGCGAAATCCTGGTGACCCGTGCTCAGCTCTTCGGCAACCCGATCCGCCCAACCGCGGAGGCCACCGGGGCTGCGCGGTTCAGGATCGCCCAAACCTTCGGTGAACGAATCGCCCAAAGCCACATAACGGCTCCACGGGTGCAGGCCAGCCCCGAAGCTACCGGAACCGCCCTGCGCCATTCCGTTGGCACTGTGGGCGTTCATCTCCCCATAGTGCGCTTACTGAACGCGCGGCGCCATGGGTGGCCTTGCTAGATCCACTGCGGTGCGTCCGGTACGGCGCCGTGGCCGGCGGTGACGCCTGTGGTGCCGCGGCCCGTGGCCCATTCGACGACGGCGGGCAGGGGACCGCTGATGATCGTCGGGTCGGCGGCGCTGGTGTCGCCCGGGCCGCTTGCGTCCAGCGCACCGCCGGTGGGTGGGCGGCTTTGTGCGCGCTTTGGGTGTCCCTCCCATCGCCTACGATGACAGCACCGGCGAAGGAGAAAACATGGGCGCTATGGATGAGCTGATCGATTCCAGTGTGGTGACCGAACTGCGGTCCATCCTCATGGGCTCCGGGCCTGGCGTTGACCTGCCAACCCTGGAGCGTTCACGCCCGTCCCTTGACGGGGAACGTCTCCGGCAACGAGTGGATATCGTGAGGGACGCGCTGCTCCAAGACCTTCCGGCAGGCTGCTCCTCGGTTGAGCGGATCTTTCTCGAGGCTCTCGACGACCCACGGTTTACAGGATGGATGCTCTGGCCGGTTTCCGAAGTGGTGACCGGCAGGGCGCTCCAATCCGGGGCACTCGCCGACTTCGACGCCGCACTCGCGGTGCTTTCCCGCCTGACTGTCCGGCTCACGGGAGAGTTCGCCATCCGCGACCTCATCGCTGCCCGGCCGGAACGGGCCATCGCGACCATGCAAAGCTGGACGAACCACCATGACCACAACGTCCGCCGACTCGCAACAGAGGGCTCCCGCGCCTACCTGCCATGGGCCAAGAGAGTGCCGTGGCTGGTGGCCAATCCAGCGGCAACGCAGGGGATCCTCGATGCCACCTACCAGGACGATGCCGATTATGTTCGACGATCCGCGGCAAACCATCTCAACGATCTGAGCCGGATTGATCCACTGCTGGTGGTGGCCACGGCGCGCCGCTGGTCAGGGAACCCGGATGCCACCACGGCAAGGGTTATTCGCCACGGACTCAGGACCCTGGTCAAGCAAGGCAATCCCGAGGCACTGGCACTCCTCGGCTACTCGGGTGGCCGACTCGTGGTCATGGAGCCCCGGATCCTCCACCCGGCCATCGCGTGGGACGGAACCGTGGAATTTACAGCGGAGATAGAGAATAAGGGCTCCCAGCCCGCCACGGCAGCCATTGACTATTCCATCGGTTTCCAGCGTTTCAACGGCACGGTAAGCGCCAAAACCTTCAAGCTCACATCCCGCCGGATTGCGCCCGGTGAAACCGTCACTGTCTCAAAAAAACACTCCTTCCGCCCCATCACCACCCGGACCTACTATCCCGGGCAGCACTACGTGGTAGTCCAGGCAAATGGCATCGCATCGGTGCCTGCGAACTTCGTCGTGAACAAGAAGGAGCCCGGCTGACGTCAGGCACCCATCAGCCGCTGCATCTGCGCGCCCGCATCACTCCCGGGCGCCGGCGTGTAGACCACGATGTGCAGGTCCGGCCGGTCCGATGGTGACACCTGGTGGTGCTCCATCTGCAGTACGCCGACCGCCGGGTGGTGAAACTGACGCTCGCGGGATTCGAAGCCCAGGATGTCGTACCTGTCCCAGCTTTCCTGGAACTCCCTACTGGCTTCCTTGAGCCGCTCTACTTGGTATTCGACGTCGGGATCGCCCAGCCGCTGGCCTGTTTCGGCCCTGAACTCAGCCAGGAACCTCTTGCTGGTGACGTCCCAGTCGGGCAGCAGGTCGCGGATGTACGGATCGGTGAAGACGAGCCACAGGAGGTTCCGGTCCGAGGCATTGAAGGTGCCGATGTTGGGGTACAGGGCTTCGTAGGCGCGATTCCAGCCGGCAATGCCCCAGTCCGGGGACAGCGCATAAGAAGGGTTGGGGTCCAGGGCATCCAGCAGGCGCTGGACATGGGCTGGCGCATCGGCGGCCACCGGTCCTTTAGGCGGAGCAGACGAGTAGCCGCCCAAGGAGAGCACGTAGCTCAGCCCGGTATCGGACAAGTGCAGGGCCCGCGCTATGGACTCAAGGACCTGCCGTGACGGACTGATATCCCGGCCCTGCTCAAGCCACGTGTACCACGTGACGCTGACCCCTGAGAGGAACGCGATCTCTTCCCGGCGGAGGCCGCGCTCGCGGGATCGGCCTACCGGCGGCAGGCCGTAGTCCGAACGCAGGGCCTGGGTGCGGCGGGTCCGGAGGAAAAGCCCCAGTTCCTTACGCCTCTCATCTTTCACGCATCCAACACTATTACTCTGGTACTTTCACTACTAGTAGCCACACCGTCTTCCACCCGCCGTAGAACAACAGCAGGATGGTATTCATGCCTGCACTACGCTCACGAACAGTTACCCACGGCCGCAACATGGCTGGCGCACGCGCACTGCTGCGCGCCTCCGGCGTCGCTAACACGGACATCGGCAAGCCGATCATCGCCGTGGCCAACTCCTTCACCGAATTCGTCCCCGGCCACACCCACCTCGCCCCTGTGGGCCGGATCGTCTCCGACGCGATCCTCGCCGCAGGCGCTGTGCCGCGCGAATTCAACACCATCGCCGTGGACGACGGCATCGCCATGGGCCACTCCGGCATGCTCTACTCGCTGCCGTCCCGTGACCTGATCGCCGACTCCGTTGAGTACATGGTCAACGCACACTGCGCCGATGCGTTGGTGTGCATCTCCAACTGCGACAAGATCACCCCGGGCATGCTCATGGCCGCCCTGCGCCTGAACATCCCCGTGGTGTTCGTTTCCGGCGGCCCCATGGAGGCCGGCCGCGTGACCCTGACCGACGGCTCCGTGCGCTCCCTTGACCTGGTGAACGCGATTGCCGACGCGGTGGACGAATCCATCTCCGATGAAGACATCAACCTCATCGAAGAGAACGCCTGCCCCACCTGTGGTTCCTGCTCGGGTATGTTCACCGCCAACTCCATGAACTGCCTCGCCGAGGCCATCGGCCTCGCCCTGCCGGGCAACGGCTCCGTTCTGGCGACCCACACCGCGCGTAAGGCGCTGTACGAGAAAGCCGGCGCCACCGTCGTCGAGCTCGTCAAGCGCTATTACGACGGCGACGACCACTCCGTGCTGCCGCGCTCCATCGCCACCGCTGAGGCCTTTGACAACGCCATGGCCCTGGACATCTCCATGGGCGGCTCCACCAACACCATCCTCCACCTGCTGGCTGCGGCCCAGGAAGCCGGGGTGGAGTACGGCCTGGCCGAGATGGATGCCAAGTCCCGCCAGGTGCCCTGCCTGGCCAAGGTGGCCCCGAACGTCGCCGGGAACAAGACCTACTACATGGAGGACGTGCACCGCGCCGGTGGCATCCCCGCATTGCTGGGTGAGCTGAACCGCGGCGGCCTCCTGCACAAGAACGTCCACTCCGTGCACTCCGCGGACCTGGACGGGTGGTTGGACGACTGGGACATCCGCGGCGGCAAGGCCACCGAGGAAGCACAGGCGCTGTGGCACGCGGCTCCCGGTGGCGTCCGCTCTTCCACCGCGTTTTCGCAGTCGAACGAGTGGACCTCCCTGGACACCGACGCGGAGGGCGGCTGCATCCGTTCCGTGGAGCACGCCTTCTCCAAGGACGGCGGCCTGGCTGTGCTGCGCGGCAACGTGGCAGTGGACGGCGCCGTGGTGAAGACCGCAGGCGTGGACGAGTCCATCTGGATCTTCGAAGGCCCGGCAGTTGTGTGCGAGTCTCAGGACGAAGCCGTGGAAAAGATCCTCAACAAGACGGTCAAGGAAGGCGACGTGGTGGTCATCCGCTACGAAGGCCCCAGGGGCGGCCCGGGCATGCAGGAAATGCTGTACCCAACGAGCTTCCTCAAGGGCCGCGGCCTGGGCAAGAAGTGCGCCCTCATCACGGACGGCCGCTTCTCCGGCGGAACCTCCGGCCTGTCGATCGGGCACATCTCCCCGGAGGCTGCCTCGGGCGGCGCCATCGCACTGGTGGAAAACGGCGACATCATCAGCATCGACATCACTACACGCTCCCTCAATTTGCAGGTCTCCGACGAGATCCTCGCCGAACGCCGCGAAAAACTGGAAGTCAATGGCGGCTACAAGCCCAAGAACCGTGACCGCCAGGTCTCTCCTGCCCTGCGCGCTTACGCCGCCATGGCACTGTCCGCGGACAAGGGTGCTGTACGTGACGTCTCCCTGGTGGAAAACCTCTAAGGCTGCTGCTTGCCTTGAGAGTCCCGCAGCCGGGACTCACCCTCCGCATAGATGTCCAGTAGTTGGCGGGCGTGCTCACCTTCGGCGCCTTCTTGGGCGAGCGCGGAGCGCATGCCCTCCAACTTCTCTGCTCCGGCAGGGAAGGGCGGGAGTAGCGGGATGTCGGGATCGGTCAGGACTTCAATGACAGCCGGACGATCCGCGGACAAAGCGTAGTCCCAAGCGTCGCCGAGCTTGGCGGGGTCTTCCACCCGGATTCCCGCCAAGCCCAGCAGCTCCGCATAGGCCGCGTAGGGGAAGTCGGGGATTTCCTGGCTAGCGGTGAACCTGGGCTCGGCTTCGGTCTCGCGCTGTTCCCAGGAAACCTCGGCGAGGTCTCGGTTGTTGAAAACGCAGACGACGAAGCGGGGGTCCGTCCAGTCGCGCCAGCGGTGCGCCACCGTGATGAGTTCCGCGACGCCCAGCATCTGCATGCCGCCATCCCCGGCCAGCGCTACCAACGGCTGGTCAGGATGCGCGAGCTTCGCCGCCAACCCGTAGGGGATGGCACATCCCATGCTGGCGAGCGTGCCGCTCAGGTGAGCCGGGACTCCGCGCGGAAGGATCAACTGGCGGGCGTACCAGTAAACGCAACTGCCGACGTCGATACTCACCTGGGCGTTGTCGGGGAGCCGGCCGTTGAGCTCCCGCACCACCAGTTCCGGATTCACGGGCTCGGCGGGGACATTGGCGCGCTCCTCTGAAAGGCGACGCCACGCGCGGACTTGGTCTTCGACGTCGGAACGCCACTGGGTGCGTGATGGCTGGTTTCGTGATGCCAGGCGCTGGTTCAGTGCGGTCAGGGTCTCTGCCGCGTCGCCCACCAAGCCCACCTCAACGGGGTATCGGTTGGCGATCTTGCGGCCATCGATGTCGATTTGCACAGCCTTGGCGGTGCCGGGCTTCGGGTAGAACTCGGTCCAGGGATCGTTGGACCCGAGGATGAGCAGGGTGTCGCAGTTCTCGAGCAGAAACGCACTGGCAGTCGTGCCGAGGTGGCCCATGGTGCCGACAGAAAAAGGGAGGGTCTCGTCGACGTAAGGCTTGCCGAGCAGGCTGGTGGTGATTCCGGCGTCGAGCTTTTCGGCCAGCGCCGCAACTTCTTCTTGAGCTCCACGGGCACCTTGCCCAACGAACAGCGCGATCCGTTCACCTGTGGCGAGGATGTCCGCTGCGGCATCCAGCTCTTCCTCGCGGGGCATGACCCGTGCCGGATGCCAGACGGGAGCGGTAACCACTATTCCGTGTTCCTGCTTGAGCTCGGGGGCTTCGGCGGTCTGGATATCGTGGGGCACAATGACAACGCAAGGGGACCGGGTCTCCAGTGCCGTGCGGAACGCGCGATCGATCAGCATGGGGACCTGCTCGGGTGAGCTCGCCAACTGTGCGAACTGGGCTGCGACATCCTTGAAGAGCGTCAGCAGGTCAATCTCCTGCATGTAAGCCGAGCCCAGGACCGTGGTGCTCTGCTGGCCGATGATGGCCACCACCGGGACGCTGTCCATCTTGGCGTCGTAGAGGCCGTTGAGCAGATGGACGGCGCCGGGGCCTTGGGTGGATGTCACGACGCCGACGCCGCCCGTGTACTTGCCATGCCCCACCGCCATGAAAGCCGCTGCTTCCTCGTGCCTCGCCTGGACAAACTCGATCTTGTCTTCGGCGCGGCTGAGGGCGCCCATGAAACCGTTGATGCCATCACCGCTGTAACCGAAGACGCGCTCAACGCCCCACGCTTGGAGGCGTTCGGCAATGAGGTCCGAAACCGTTCGCTGGGTCATGCCTGGCTCCTCGTCAGTAGTTGTGTACCGCCTGGACCATAGTAAGCATGCTTAGTTATGCGGCACGCGGGCGGTAGGTGCGTTGGGCCGGTTTCCCGGCAATGGGTGACGGAAAGCGGAACACTTCCTACCATTAGGCTCATGGAAACCACCGGAAGTGCCGAACACATCAGAAGCCTGCACGAGCTGGTGGTTGGCAGCTCCGACATCCACGGGATCCTGAACGGTGTGACCGGCTTCGCCTGCGATGCGATGAGCAAGGTGGCCGGCGAGAACATCGACTGCGCCCTGACCTTGCGCCGGCGCAAGCGAACCGCCACCGTCGCCGGCAGCAGCGAGAGGGCAGTTCAACTGGACATGATTGAACAGGGACTTGGGGAAGGTCCCTGCCTGGAAGCCTTGGATGTTGGCCATCCGGTGCTGCTGGCTGATGTTGCCACCGACACCAACTGGCCGCGTTACAGCGCCGCCTTGGCGGCTGAAGGCATCCACAGTGCCTTGGGGGTACCCATGGACTTGGGTGAAACATCCCAAGCGGTCATCAACTTCTTCGCACCCACAGCAGGTACCTTCACGGAGGCCGTGATTGCTGAAGCCGCCGCGTTCGCTGACGTTGCCGGGAGTACATTGCGCCTGGCCATCAGAATCGAAACCGTGGAGCAGCTCAACGCCGACCTGAAAACGGCCATGTCCTCCAGAACAGTCATCGACCTCGCCTGCGGAGTCATCATGGCCCAGAACCGTTGCAGCCAGGACGAGGCGTTCGAGTTTCTCACCAAGGCCTCAAGCCACAGAAACAAGAAACTTCACGCCGTTGCATCGGACATCATCGCCCACCTCACGGGCGGCTCCGACAATCATCTGCGCTTCGAGGACTGAACTCCACAATCTGCCCACGCTCGCGCGGCCCGAGGACGCCGGTCCTCGGGCCAAAGTTCCAGGCTGGTGCTGTGACGCCGGGCCAGCCGCGAGTAACCCACGACGGCGGCAGCTGACCTTAAGCAGCCTCGTCGCCAAGGGTGAGCGGCGGCGGCAGGCGCGTCGCACCGCCGTCGGTCTTCTTTTGCTTCACGTCGGTCTTCCTGCCGGGCTTGTTGCGCCCCAGGAACAGTGTGGCCAGTGGTGCAAGCAGCAGGAGCAAGCTAACGGTGGCCGCCCCTGCGACTCCAGTCAAGAAGACCAAGCCGACCATTATCAGAAGGTGGATGTCCGAAGCCTCCGTGAATGCTGGGACGGCGAGACCTAGGGGTAACTTCACGATTTGCTCCTGCGAGGCGTCAGTTGCTCATTTTCTCTTACTACTCATGAGTGTTCTGAGAGGGGGAAAAGTGTCGGCGATTAAGGAGGCGATTCTGGTGGATGTCTGCGGCTCGAACCCCTCGGACAGGGCCGGGCACTCGCCGTGAAGTATCAGAAAAGCAGTGGCAGAAAATAATTCTCCCAACTCCGCGTCACGTTTTCGCAGGTCAAAGCACCTATCCAGTGCCCATGTCGTTGAACCGCGTACTGCGCCGTTGCCCTTTTCGGCTGCGTTGCGGTTCATCGGCGGAGTTAGCAGCGATGGGTGTGGCGGGTTCTGGGGCCCGCCCGGGGCGCCATCGCTGCGTAAACGGGCTAGTGCGGTCGGTCGTCTGAGTCGCGACCGACCGCACGATCATGTGAACGCCAACAGATGGTGGCAGGCAGAGCTGTCCGAACTCTGGTGAATCTTGGAGAACTAGACCTAAGCTGACCGCATGGCGCAGACTCGCATTTTCCGCACTGTTTCCCTGGCGTTCGTTGCGGCAGCCCTTCTGGCCGGCTGCGCGGGAAGCGGCACCAGTCCTTTCGTCGGTGTGTGGGGTGACACCAGCGACACCAAGCAACCCTCCCTTGACCTAAAGTCAGATGGCAGTGTGTCTGGAACCGACGGCTGCAACAGGCTCATGGGGTCCTGGACAGAGGACGGGAAAACTATCGCGTTCGGAGGTTTCGCGTCCACCCGGATGGCCTGCGAGGGTGTTGACACGTGGCTTTCCAATGCCGCCACAGCAAAGATCCAGGAAGACGGAAAGCTGGCGGTGTTCGGTCAAGGGGGAGCCCAGATCGGCACGCTCGCGGGCAAATAGCGGTCCTCAGTAGAAGTATTTCGACGGATCCGGGGGGCACATGTGGTGAATTCAAATGTTGAGGGCGTGGAACAGTCAGTTTCCACGGGAACACTGCCGGGCTGGGAGCAGGTTGATTCGCTGGTAGCCGCCTCTCATGACCGGAATCGTGGGTGCAAGGACGGTGCGGTTGCGGATTACATTCCTGTCTTGGCCCAAGCCGATCCTGAACTCTTCGGCGTCTGTGTGGTGGAAGTGGACGGTGGAGTGCATGTGACCGGCGATGCCGACGTGGAGTTTTCCATTCAATCCATCTCCAAGGCCTTCGTGTATGCCTTGGTCTGCGAGGAATTCGGGCATGCGGCCATGGCTGACCTAGTGGGGGTGAACAACACCGGCCTCGCGTTCAACTCCGTGATTGCCATCGAGCTCAATGACGGGCACCCCATGAACCCCATGGTGAATGCCGGTGCGCTGGCCACCACGGCCCTGATGCCCGGGAGTGCGCCTGACAAGCAGTGGGACGCCATACACTCAGGACTATCCGCTTTCGCAGGCCGGGACTTGATGCTGGATGAGGAGGTCTACCGGTCCGAGGCTGCCACCAACACCCGCAACCGCGCCATTGCTCGGCTCTTGGAAAGCTACGGCAGGATCGGGCGCGACCCGCTGGAAGTGGTGGACGTCTACACCAAGCAATGCTCACTGCGGGTCAGCGCCCGCGATCTGGCCATCATGGGCGCCACACTTGCCGATGGCGGGGTCAACCCGGTCACTGGCAAGAGGGTGGTTTCAGCCGAAGTATGCCGGGACACCCTCGCGGTTCTTGCGGCCAACGGGCTGTATGAAAGGTCAGGGGAATGGCTGTTTGAGATCGGGCTCCCAGGTAAGTCCGGAGTGTCCGGCGGACTGCTCACGGTCTCGCCCGGCAAAGCCGGAATCGGAGCCTTTTCACCACGGCTCGATCCCGCGGGGAACAGCGTCCGCGGCCAACAGGCCACCGCGTATCTCTCCCGCGTCCTGGGCTTGAATATCTTCGCGTCCCAAGCGTACGCACCGAGTGAAAGCCGCGGTTATTGAGCTACTTGGCGATAGCCCGCATGGTGTTGTTCCGCTTCTCGTGGGTGAGCTCAGCCAGGCCGAGGGCTTCGAGCAGCGGCGGCATGTACATTCCAAACCGGCCCCGGTAGCCCTTGCGGAGTCCGTACCAACCGCCCACGGGGTTGTCCTCGCTCCGGCCCCACGCCTCTACTGTTCCCGGGGCAGCATCCTTGCCTTCATCGGCGGCACCGAGGGGAACCCAATCACCCTGCTCCAGCAGCCATGCGTGCAGGTCCTCAATGGCACGTAGTTGGTACAGAAGTTTGGTGGATCCCACTTGGCAAACAATCGCCGGGGGATCCGCGGCTTCGTCCTTGTACATGGTGTAGTCGGACGATCCTGGGGGAGTTGTGAGCTGCCAGGGATCATCTTTGGTACCAGCGGCCATGGGGGAGTCCTTTCTGCGATATGGCACACGCTACACAGAGTCAGGTTGTGTGTCTGCAGATTCTGAAGCCATGGTGGTGGAGGTCAAGGGGTTCTCGATCTCATCGCTCATCATCCGGGCCGCAAAGAGAGCCACAAAAGCCATGATGGGACACACCAAACCGGCGACGAAGAAGATGACCCAGATGGGAACCACCTCGGCAACAGGTCCGGCGAGTGCCATGGATACCGGCATCAGGGCCAGCGAAACGAAGAAGTCCAGGCTCGATATGCGGCCCAGCAAATGCCGTGGCACTCGCCGTTGCAGCAGCGTCCCCCAGATCACCATGCCGACTCCTTCGGTGGCACCGAAGATCAGCATGGCGGCACCGAGCACCCAAAAGTTGTCCATGAATCCGATCGCAGCTACCGGCAGGCTGCCCAGTCCCCACGTCACCACCATCACCGTCAGGTAGCGCCGGGGGAGGCGGACCGTTGCAGTGGCCAGCGCAGCGGCGGCACTTCCCACCCCCATGACAGCCAGCAGAAAACCGAACGTCCGGGAATCGCCACCCAACTGATCGCGGACAACGAACGGCAGCAGGACCTCGATGGGTCCGATCAGGAACAGCACGGACAGGCAAGCCCAAATCAGGGTCCAAAGAAGCCAAGGTGTGCGGATGGTGTAGCTGAATCCCTCCCGGAGATCCTTAAAGAGGGAGGACTTGCGCGAGGCCGGAGCGCCCGTAACAGCAGTGTCCGGACCAGTGTCAGCCAAGCCGGGATCATCAGGCGGTTGACGGCTCAGGAGGTTCACGATCCCGAACGCCAGCAAATGACACACAGCCACACCAGCCACGGCATGGGCCGGGGACAGCACCGCCACCAAGATCCCCGCGAGAGCCGGACCGGCCGCCTGCTGCAATACCGGCCGCACGGTTCCTTCCAGGCCATTAGCGGCCAGAAGGTCGTCGGCAGGGAGGATGCGCGGAAGCATGGCCGAGTAGGCGGGGAAGAAGAACGCCTGGCCCACACCTAGAACGAACGCGCCGATGGCCAGATGCCACAGTTGAAGGACATTGAACATGGCAAGTGCCGTGATGGTGGCGATGACTGCCAGGTTGGCGCCCTCCACTGCGATGATCAGGAGCCTTTGCGGGAAACGGTCGGCCGCGATGCCGCCCGCCAGCACAAAGCCCACCAGTCCGATGCTGGCCGCGGTGGCAACCAAGGACAGTTCCAGCGGGCCGCCACCAAGGTGGATCACCTCATAGACCATCGCCACTGCCCACATGCCGGATCCAAAGATGGAGATGGACAGCGCAGAAATCAGCACCCGGAATTCGCGGTGTGCAAAGGGCCGCAGCGCTCTCAACGAGGCCATCCCACTAGCCTAAACCGGGGGGTTGACGCTGTGGAAGGTGCGCTGGCGCTCTGCACCTTGCGCTGGCGCTCTGCCCCTTGCGCTGGCGCGGTGGCCGGCTGACCGGAACGAAGTCCGGGAGGAATCTAAGTTATGAAGCGCCCGACGGCGGCACGTCGTCGTCGTCGATGTCCGGACCTTCAGCTGCGTCCTGGCTGTGGATGCCGGTATCGTGCGAAACCCAGCCTTCCGTTTCACCCTCCGCCGGAGCGTCGGTGTGGTGTCGGATGACATGCTCGGTTTTGTTTGTCGCCTTCATTACGGATACTCCCTGTCCTTGCATGGACTGCTTCCGTGAGTGCATCCAAGTCTACGCCGAGGCGCGCCCGTTGTGGGCTCCGCTCTGCGCGGAATACTGTCCACATACGCCCATGAACGGCTCTCGCAAGGCGGGGGCGTGGCATAGGCTGAAGCAAGCAGTTCCCCGTGAAACGACTAACTGCCAAGGAGATGTGAAGATGCCCAAGCGCCCCAACCCGGCGGTGAAGATCGCCCAGGAAACAGCCCACAACGCAGTGTTTGACGCCGAAGGCAACGCCAAGCCCGGAGTGCACAATGTGCTTCTGAGGGCTGTCGAAGTCCAGCGACCCCTGGTCCTGGCCAACCTTCGCAGGCTTCAACGCAGGCACCCCCATGATTCACCGGCGCAGCTGGCCGCCAAACTGGAGCGCCACTACCTGCTGGCCATCTCCGGCGGGGGTGCAGCGGTGGGCGTCACCGCCGTCGTGCCTGGTATCGGAACCGCGGCATCGCTGGGACTTTCCGCGCTCGCAACCGTGGGCTTCCTGGAGACCACCGCGCTGTATGCGTCGTCATTGGCGGAGTTGCACGGCATCCGGCTGACTGACCCTGTCCGCGCGCAGACCATGGTCATGGCCATCATGCTGGGCGAGGAAGGCACGTCCATGCTGGGTGCCCTGAGTGGGCAGTCGCTGGGGCGCAGCAAGGGCGTGACCAATGCGTGGGGTCGGACGCTTACCAAGAAAATTCCCGGAAGTGGCTTCGGTGTCATCCGCGATTCCATCCAACGCGCGTTCCTGAAGAACCTCCTCAAGCGGCAAGGGACCGCGTTCCTGGGCCGCGCTCTGCCGTTCGGCGTCGGCGCGGTGGTAGGTGGTGCAGGCAACCTGATGATGGGCCGTGCAGTGGTGTCCACTGCCAAGGAAGCGTTCGGCCCGCTGCCGGACACTGTTCCTGGCGAACTGCTTCCGAACGCTCCAAAGAATGTTTTGAACAACCCAACGCTGGAAGGCGGTAACAGTGGACCTGAACGCTGACCTCGGGGAGTCTTTCGGCTCTTGGACCATGGGAGACGACGCCTCGATGTTCCGCATCGTGAGCAGCGCCAACGTGGCCTGCGGCTTCCACGCCGGTGATCCCCTCACCATGCTGGACAGCTGCCGTGCGGCGTTCGAACTGGATGTCCGTGTCGGTGCCCATGTGGGCTACCGGGACCTCGCAGGCTTCGGCCGGCGCTCACTGGACATGACCTTTGACGAGTTGTTCGGCGACGTTCTCTACCAACTTGGCGCCCTGGACGGCATGGCCCACGCGGTGGGAGCATCGGTGGATTACGTGAAGCCCCACGGTGCGCTCTACAACAGGATCGTCCGGGACGCTGAGCAGGCAGAAGCCGTAGTGGCTGCCGTGCACGCTTACGATCCCGGGCTGCCCGTGCTTGGCCTGCCGGGATCGGCGTGGCTGACGCTCGCCGAGGAATCCGGGCACCCTGTGTTCCGCGAAGCGTTCGTGGACCGGGCCTACCTACCGGACGGAACACTGGTGCCCCGCACCCAGGAAGGCGCCGTCCTGCAGGACCCGGCAGCCGTCGTGGCCCAGGCCGTGCGGCTGGCAACGCGCAAGGAAGTGCTGGCCATCGATGGAACCGTGGTGCCAGTACAGGCTGACTCGTTGTGCATCCACGGCGATACGCCCGGTGCGGTGAACATGGCTGCTGCGGTGAGGGAAGGCCTTGAACAGGCCGGCGTCCAGATCGAAGCGTTCGCTTAACTCTGTGTTCGGGGAGGCCTGATGGGTGCGGTAGTGGTGGAGCCGGGATCGAGCTCCATGGTTCTCGGTCCTGAGCAAGTACTGGACCGCGCGTCCATGCATCTGGCCAATGGCCTGCTGGGTAACCCGGACTCTGCAGCCGGACTTGAGGTGCTGTTGGGCGGGCTGAAGCTGAGATTCGTGTCGGGCTCGGCCGTTGCGGTCACCGGCGCCGAAGGCATGGTGACGCTCAACGGCACCGAACTTCCTCTGAACAAAGCCGTTCGCGTCCCACCGGGAGCAGTGCTCGAGCTTGGCCCTGCCATGTTTGGTATTCGCTATTACCTGGCGGTCCAAGGCGGAATATCTGCGCAAGGAGAGGCCGCGAAAGGAGAGGCAATACGCGCCGGAGCGGCCCTGACCTTCGGGCGGCCCAATAATCATGGTTCCCCGGAGGTGAACCATCCTGCCCGGCGCGCTTTGGACCCCGAACGTCCAGTGGTTGCGAGGGTTTCGCGCGGGCCTCAGGCGCAGAATGACGACGCCGGCACGTGGCTTCGGTTGACCAGCGAACCGTGGATTCTCTCGCCCGAGTCGGACCGCACAGGCGCGCGGCTGGTGGGCCGGCCGCTTGACGTGACCTCCGCTCCAGTACCCCAAGCTCAACCGCTGGTATCAGGCTCTGTCCTGTTGCCGTCGTCGGGCCTGCCGGTCATCGCCTTGGCTGGCCACCCGGACACTTCGCAGTCGCCGGTGATCGCGGTGGTGCGCGATGAAGACCTTGACGTGCTCGGTCAAGCGAGGCCGGGGCAGATGGTGCATCTGCTGGGCTGAGCCGACAAGGAACGCTGTGATGCGGCGCCAATCGTTAACTGAGTCAATACAGTGAGAATCGCAGGGGCCGATTTTCTCAAGAATGGCACTTCATGAGAAAACTCAGCCCCTGCGTTTCTCAGCTAGCCGCTGCAGTTGCCAGGAATGCACATCGGCCATCCAACACAGGGGTGCCGCCGGGCCTACGCGTGGGTCCTGCGGATCACGGCCATCCTGCAGGGCCTGCACATACGCCCGATCCAAGCTGATGCGTTCCAGCAATTGCTCACTTCCGCCCACCGAACCGTGTCCGGGGACCACGGCAAAAACATCGCCGGCCGCGGCTTCGAACTGCTGCAACGCTTCGAGGTAGTCAGAGAGCGGATCAGCCGCCTCCACGTCGAGGAACGGTATCAGGGTGTCCGAAAGCATGTCACCGGCCACGAGGACGCCGCTTTCTTCGACCAAGAGTCCTGCGTGGCCTGGGGCGTGGGCTTGATGCTCCAGAACGCGAACTGTGGGTCCATCCCAGGGAATCTCATCCGCCCCGGCGCGTAAGCCGGTAATGAGCCCCAGCAGATCCATCGGAATCTGCTCGGCATACTCCGGCGGCAGTCCCTCAGCCACTTGGTCCGTCCAGTCCGGCTGGGACAGGACACCCCGGATGGACGCCGCGCAGCGCGCTGTGCCATACCGCGGCGGATCACCGAAGTCCGGGTGCCACAGCACGTGATCCCAATCAGGGTGCGTGGAGAATCCTGCCACCACCGGTTGGCCCAACCGCTGAAGGTCCTCCGCGATGCCCGCCATCTCGTTGACCGTGATGCCGGGGTCGATCAGCAACACTCCGTCCCGGCCCTGTACCACCGTGCAGTTGCTCTGGATGAACTCGCTCTCGTGAACCAGAACGCCTTCAGCGACTTGCTTCAGCATGGCTGTGACTCCCGTTAGAGTTTCTGCGCCAGCATGACCAGGATCCCGCTGGGACCGCGAAGATACGTCAACTTGTAAACGTCCTGATAGTTCGCCACACCGCGGAGCGGGTGGCATCCGTGCTTGGCGG
The DNA here is from genome assembly GCF_000294695.2 of Arthrobacter sp. Rue61a. Classification (NCBI taxonomy): domain Bacteria; kingdom Bacillati; phylum Actinomycetota; class Actinomycetes; order Micrococcales; family Micrococcaceae; genus Arthrobacter; species Arthrobacter sp. Rue61a. The sequence goes on from NC_018531.1 coordinate 355,907, forward strand.
CGATCTCAAGGGCGTGGTCGATATCGTCAACCGAGAACGCGACGCGGTGCATTCCGATCTCGTTGGGAAGGGTTGGGTTCGTCTCGATCGCGTCAGGGTGGATGTACTCGAAGAGCTCAAGCTGGCCATTGCCATCCGGGGTTTGGAGCACCGCGATTTTTGCGTGGTTGCCATCCAGCCCCACAGCGGTGTCGGCCCACTCACCACTGACGGTGTCCCGGCCCACGACCGTGAGGCCCAGATCCGTAAAGAAGGCGACGGTTTCTTCGAGATCCCGGACTGCGATACCGACGTTCTCAAGTTTGATAGGCATGCGTTTGAAGGTACCAAGGGGGACTGAATAGCTCTAGCGTCTAGCCAAACAGCAGATGCGCCACGGTGAAGATCGCCAACCCGGCCAGGGCGCCCACCACGGTTCCGTTGATGCGGATGTACTGGAGATCCTTGCCCACCTGAAGCTCGATCTTCTGGGACGTTTCCTCGGCATCCCAGCGGGCTACGGTATCGGAGATGACGCCGGCGATGTCCGAACGGTACGTGTTCACCAGGTACCCGGCGGCATCGCCAATCCAGGTGTTGATCTTGCCGGCCAATTCGTCGTCGTTGACCAGGCGCGTACCGAAGTCACGGACGGCGCTCTTGAAACGCTGGCTCAGTTCGCTGTCGGGATCGTCGACGGCGTTGAGCAGCGCATTCTTCACCGTTCCCCATGTGCGGGACGCCAGTTCGCGGACCTCGGGGTCGCCGAGGATTTGGGCCTTGATGGATTCGGCGCGCTCGATCATGGCGGGATCGTGTTGCAGGTCTTGGGCCAGATCTGTGAGGTAGGCGTCGATTGACTGCCTCACCTGGTGGTTCTGGTCCGCCTGTACTGCTCGAACAAATTTGGAGAGTTCCACGTACACGCGGTCACCCACCAGGCCATCCACGAACGTCGGCACCCACAGAGGGGAGCGATCCGAGACGAGCCTGTTCACAGTTGCGTGGTTGGCATCTACCCAGTCGGCTGCACGGTCAACCAGGAGGTCAACCAGGGTGTGGTGGTGGCCGTCGGCGAAGATCCGTTCGGCCATCCGGCCTACAGGCGGTCCCCACGGCGGGGTGAGCAGGTGCTTGCGGACCATGCCTTCGATGACAGCCTGCACGTCGTCGTCGTTCAGTACCGTGAAGGCGCCTCGAATCACCGCGCCGCCTTCCTTGGCCACGCGCTCTGCACCGCCTGGGGCCGACAACCACCGGCCTGCCTTGCGGGCGATGTCGATGCTCGCCAACTTGTCCTGCACAACCTCCTGGGACAGGAAGTTGCTCTCCACGAAGTCGCTGAGCGATTCACCGATCTGGTCCTTGCGACGCGGAATGATGGCTGTGTGGGGGATTTTCAGACCCATGGGGTACTTGAACAGTGCGGTGACAGCGAACCAGTCGGCCAGTGCGCCCACCATGCCGCCTTCGGCCGCCGCCCGGACGTATTCCAGCCACGGGTACTGCTTCTGGAACGCGAACGCCACCGTGAAGATCACCGCCATCGCGATCAGCAGCGCCAGGGCCAACCGTTTCATGCGGAGCAACGCTGCCGCTTTTTCCATGTCGCCAGCGGACAGTTCGACGACGGCGGAACGGCCGCGTGCGGGTGCGGAACCTGCCGTGGAATTGGGGTTGGTGACGTCTTCGGTTGGGATTTGTTCAGAGTTCACCTGCATTAGCCCAGCGTAGCCCCCGAGCGTCCAGCAGGGTGGGCTAACGTGTCTGCATGACTAGCGACGACTTCGCCCCGAGCCGGCCCAAGGTCTACGCCCACCGCGGCGCCAGTGCCGCCTTTGCCGAGCACACCCGTGCCGCCTATCTGAAGGCCATTGCCGATGGTGCCGACGGTGTGGAATGCGATGTGCACCTGACCCGGGACCAGCATCTTGTCCTGCTGCACGACGCCGATCTGGACCGCACCTCCACCGGCACGGGTCCGGTTGGTGAGCACACCCTTGAGGAGCTCCGTGCTTTGGACTTTTCTTCATGGAAGGGCGCCCGCATTCCCGAAGCCTACGGGGGAGTGTCTGATCAGTTCCTGACGTTGCCCGACTTGCTGGACATCCTGCGGGGAGCTGGACGCGAGATTGGCCTGGCCATTGAACTCAAGCACCCGAGTCCCTATGGCCTCAAGCTCGAGGAGCGCGTGTTGGCCCTGCTTCATGAGGAAGGGTGGACGCCGGAGGAGTCCCGGCTGGATAACATCCTGGTTTCCTTCATGAGCTTCGACTCGGACTCGGTGCAACGCCTTTTGGAGACCGTTCCCGGAAAGCACATCTGCCAGTTGGTGGACAACTTCACCGCGAAGGAGATCCGCCAGGAGTTCGGTCTGGGCTTCTTCACCGGCGGGGCAGTGGCCAACGTCTTGAGGGCAACTCAACTGGATGCCGAACGCGTCCTGGATGAAGGTCAGGTAGGAATTGCCGGCCCTGGCATTGAATACGTCAGGGAGCATGCACGCAACGTTCAGCGCTGGTTGGAGGCTGGCCGGATCTTCCGGGTGTGGACCGTTGATTCGGAGAAGGACGTGGCCCTGTGCCAAGGCCTGGGCATCCATGAAATCACCACCAACAAGCCGGCGCAGGTGCTGGCGCAGCTGATGGTGTCCAACTAGGTCAACGTGGGCTCGGCTTTGGGGGTCACCTTGCTTGTGATTGAGTGGTCTCATGTCTTTTCGCTGGTCAGCACAAGCAACCCAAGCCACCTCCGCAGTCGCTTTGAGCGCCCTGCTTCTGGCCAGCGCCGCGAAGCACTTCCGTACGCCCACGTTCTATTTCCCGGTGGTTCCGGATTACTTGTGCCGCAAGGATGAGCCTGGCAGCCGTCCGAACGGCCCGCTGGCAGTCATGTCCCGCGAGGAATGGGTTGCGTCGTCGGGACTGCTTGAGGTGACTGCCGCCGTCGGACTTCTGATCCCTGCTACCCGTAAGGTTGCTGCGGACGCTACTACGGCGATGTTCGCTGCATTCCTTGCGGGGCATATAGATGCCTTGCGACGTGCCTATGGTCCCAAGGGCTCAGCCGCGGAACGAAGCATCCACACCGTCCGCCTGCCCCTTCAGATTCCGCTCATCCTCTGGTCCTGGAGCCTGCGGAAATGAGCGGCAGCCCTGCCGCTACGAGACTCAGGGAATCTCCGGCATTCAAAGTGGCGCTGTCCCTGAGCATTGCCACGGGCCTGTACGGCGTGTCCTTCGGTGCCTTGTCCGTGGCGTCCGGTTTCGATTTCTGGCAAACCATGGTGTTGAGCCTCCTCCTGTTCAGCGGAGGTTCGCAGTTCGCCTTCATCGGCGTAGTGGCCGGAGGCGGCTCCGGGGTGGCGGCGATGACAGCCAGTGCGCTGCTGGGTCTCCGCAACGGCATATATGGCATGCAGATCAATGCCATGCTTCGCCCCGGAGGGTGGAAGCGTTACCTTTCCGCGCATGTAACCATCGATGAATCAACGGCGACGGCGTCCGGCCAGTCGGATCCCGACGAGCAACGTCGCGGCTTCTGGACAGCAGGAATAGGCATATTCATCCTGTGGAATATTTTCACGGCCATTGGTGCTCTGGCCGGCGATGCCATGGGTGACCCCAAGCAGTGGGGTTTGGATGGCGCTGCCGTTGCGGCGTTCCTGGCTCTGCTGTGGCCGCGACTGAAGGGCCGCGAACCTTGGGCCATCGCCGCCGCTTGTGCACTGGCCACCATCCTGGCCGTGCCGTTTGTTCCCTCCGGAGTTCCCATCCTGGTGGCCGCCGTAGTGGCAGGCGTCATTGGCTGGTTCAGCCACGCACGCATGGACGAAGGACTGGAACCGGACGTCGATCCCTACGCGGAGAAGCACCAGCGCGGACACGGAGGCAACAAATGAACCTCTGGCTGTGGATCCTCATTGCGTGTGCGCTGGCGTATCTGACCAAGCTGGTGGGCTATTTCGTGCCGGCCAAGCTGCTGGAAAGCCCGAGGATCATGCACGTCGCCGGCACCATGACCATTGGCCTGCTGGCGTCCTTGACCGTGGTGAACGCCGTCGCGTCAGGGCAAGGCTTGGTCCTCGATGCCCGCATCGGCGCCCTGGTTGCTGCCGCCGTCGCACTGTGGCTGCGCGCGCCGTTCCTCGTGGTGGTGATTTCAGGCGCAGCGGCTGCAGCATTGCTTCGGCTGCTGGGTTGGGGCTAAGAACTACACGGCCTCAGTAAAAGTCATCCCCGGGATGCCCGACTGCTCCGGAAGCGGCCGGGAGGGGCGCTCCGTCCGGATGGCATCCTCGATCAGCGCAACAGGACGCTTCCATGCTTCAGATCCCGGCTCCATGGTGTCCACGGAACCGATGAGCATGGCCACCAAACGGACCATGTCCTCGATGGTGATGTCGCGTCGCAGGGAGCCTTGCCCCTGGCCGCGCTCCAGGAGAGTGGCCATGGAGCCGATGAGGCCACCGGTGATGCCCACCAGGAGTCCGCGTCGGCCCGCGACGGCGTCCAGAAGGTTCGCGTCGTCGCTGGCAACCTTCATCACGGCGTCGATGACGTTAGTCAGTCCTTCGGCGGCGTCCATGCCGTCGAGGGCAGCCTCAGCCACCGGGTCCACGTGCAACCGGAGCTGACGTGACAGTGCTGCGAGCACCAGTTGCTCTTTGTCCGAGAAGTTGCGGAACAGCGTCGCGGGGCCAACTCCAGCGGTGGCGGCGATGGTCTGAAGGGGTACCTCGGGGCCATGTTCCCGGAAGCACTGCCGTGCGGCGGTGATGATTTTGTCCACATTGCGTGCGGCGTCTGCCCTGAGGGGCTTGCGTTCAGAGGGCTGTTCCATGCTTGTCAGGGTAGCAATGGAGGCGTGCCGGCCCGTTGTTACGCGGGAGTACGTTGTTATATGACAAACCAGTACATGAAACACTGGATTTCATGTTGCTTGCATTTTCAGTCGCCCCTTCGGGCCAGCCCGCTTCCGCCGCCAACGGGGGGCCAACCCCTGATGCCTCCGTGCACGACGCCGTCGCTGCCGCGGTCAAGATTGTCCGCGAGTCCGGTCTGCCCAACCAGACGGACTCCATGTTCACCACCATCGAGGGCGAATGGGACGAGGTGTTCGACGTCGTCAAGCGCGCCACCGAGGCAGTTGGCCGCTACGGCAGCCGCGTCTCCCTGGTCATCAAGGCTGACATCCGTCCCGGGTACAGCGGTGAGCTGACCGGCAAGGTGGAGCGGCTCGAAGACGCCATTTCCGCTACGGAGTAGTTCCTTCCCCCGGGCTGCGGTGAGTGCAAGACTGGGGCCCATGATTGAACACGTGACCGAGCCCGGTTGGGTTGACGTCGAGCATTACCTGACTGACGTCGTCGTGCGTCCTGATCCTGCCCATAAGCGCGCCCTGACATCCGCCGTCGAGGCCGACATGCCGGCCATCGAAGTGGCCCCCAACGCCGGCAAGCTGCTGCGGATGCTCGTGCAGATGTCCGGTGCGAGGCGGGTGCTGGAGGTGGGAACCTTGGCCGGGTTCAGCAGCATCTGGATGGCGCAAGGACTGCCCGACGACGGCAGGATAGTTACGTGCGAATTCCTCCAGAAGCACGCGGACGTGGCGCGCGCCAACGTGGATGCCGCCGGCGTCGGACACAAGGTGGACATCAGGGTAGGTGCTGCCTTGGACACGCTTCCAACATTGGTGGGCCAGGAATCGTTCGACTTCGTGTTCATTGACGCCGACAAGGAAAACGACTCCAACTACCTCGACTGGGCCATCAGGCTGGGCCACCCGGGCACCGTGATCGTGGTGGACAACGTTATCTGGGACGGCGCCATCCTGGAGCCCGAGCGGGATGAGGTGAATGCGCCCGGAATCGTGGCCATGCTGGAAAAGATGGGCCAGGACCCGCGCCTCGATGCCACCGCCATCCAGACGGTAGGAAGCAAGGGCTGGGACGGCTTCGCGATTGCCAGGGTGCGGTAGCGGATGGATTTCACGATTCGCCCGGCAACGGTGGACGACGCCGAGGCCATGGCCCTGATGCATGTCCAGTCGTGGAAGGAGAGCTACGGGCACCTCCTGCCTCCGGAGTTCTTCGAGAAACAGGAAGCTGCGCTGCCCGACCGCATCGAACGGTACCGGGCGTTCATCGCTGCGGGGCACACCCGGATGTTGGCACACGATCCCGACGGTCACTTGGTGGGCCTCGGCGCGGCAGGCCCCGGACAGGACGAAGACGGTCCGTGCGAACGGGAGCTTTACATGCTCTACACCTTGGAGCATGTCCATGGCCGGGGTGTAGGTCAGGCGCTGGTAGATGCGCTGATCGGCGACGGGCCGGCATACTTGTGGGTGCTCGATGACAATCCCCGGGCCGAGGCTTTCTATCGTCGAAACGGTTTTGTACCGGACGGCAAACGGCAGCTCTGCGACCCTTCCTGGTACTCGCTGCCCGAACATCGGATGGTGCGTCCCTCCGTCGGGCTTTAGCGGTTTTCAGTGCGCGCAAGCTGTTCCCACAGATGATTCATATCGATATGGTGATCACGGGCGGTCTCGGTGCAGAACGCCCGGGAAGCAGGCGCCGAAATCGGAGCCTGGTTACGCCATTAGATTCTCGGGAGGAAGCATGACTAATCCAGAGCAGGATCCAAGCCAGCAGGAAGGCCCGGCAGACGGCGGCGCGGCCGGCGTCCCGGGCACACACGACGGCGGTGCTGACGGGGGCGCCGACGGTGGCGCAGACTCCGGCGCTGAAGGCCCCGCTGACGGTGGCGCAGCCGGCACCCCAGGTGTCCACGACGGCGGTGCAGACGGCGGTGCCGATGGTGGCGCTGATGGTGGTGCCGATGGTGGCGCAGACTCCGGCGCTGAAGGCCCCGCTGATGGTGGTGCCGACGGCGGCGCTGAGCAAAAAGGCAGCTAAGTTTGAGCTCTACCAGCACTGATTTCCAAGACCTCGGCGCTGTGAAGGACGCCGGGGTCTTGGAAACACGCCTGATTGACATCGGCTATGAGAAGTTCGCCAGCGACGTCTGGGGGCGTACTGCGCTGCTCACCCGTGGAGTGGGCGACTTCTCCGATTTGTTCTCAGCCGACGCCGTCGACGAGTTGATTTCGCGTCGCGGACTGCGGACGCCTTTCCTGCGCGTCGCCAAGGGCGGCTCGACTCTTCCCGAGTCCTCGTTCACGTCGCCGGCAGGCGTTGGCGCCACTATCTCCGACCAGCTGGACGACACCCAGCTCTGGCGCAAGTTCGCCGACGGAGCCACCCTGGTTCTCCAAGCGCTGCATCGCACATGGAAGCCAGTGTCCAGCTTCAGCACGCAGCTGAGCACTGAGCTCGGACATCCCGTGCAGGCCAATGCTTACATCACTCCGCCCCAGAACCGTGGTTTCGACGACCATTACGACGTCCACGACGTCTTCGTCCTGCAGATCGAGGGAACGAAGCGCTGGATCATCCATGAGCCGGTCCACGTGGACCCGCTGCGTAGCCAGCCGTGGACCGATCGCCGCTCCGCCGTCGCCGAGGCAGCTCAAGGCAAGGCTTACATCGATACCGTCCTCGAGCCCGGCGATGTCCTCTACCTGCCGCGTGGCTGGCTGCATGCCGCCGAGGCGCAGGGGAAGGTCTCGATCCACCTCACCTTGGGAGTCCACAGCTGGACCCGCCATGCGCTGGCCGAACACCTCGCACAGGCCGCGCTTGCAGCGCTGTGCGACGATCCCGAGGTGCGCCGGTCCTTGCCGTTGGGCGTGGATGGACCTGATGAGGAGATCGCCGCTGTCCGTGAACGCCTCGCCGCAGCCGTCTTGGAGGCGGACACCACGTCCCTTTTTCATCGCACCCGGAGGGGACAGGGACGCCCGGCCCCGCTTGGTCCGGTGGCCCAACTCGCGGCTCTCGATGGCCTGGGCCCGGAGTCGCTGGTGCGGCTTCGGGAGGCATTGGAAGCGCGGCTTGAAGGATCACGCTTGACTACTCGCGTGGGCTGGCTCGACTTCCCCGAGGCAAATCTGCCCTCCGTCAGGCGCCTGCTGGACGGCGAGGCTCACCTCGCGTCTGATCTTGGCGTTGAACTGGTCGAAAGGTTGTTACGCGCTGGAGTTCTCGTCACCGCTGAACTGTGACCATCAACAGTGACAACCTCATCGCTTCCCACACCAGGCTTCTTTTGCGCGGATAGCGCCCGGATTCGCGGCGACTCGATGGCAGGCACGGCGTCACCCGGCTTGGTCTGGGTCCTCGTAGAGTACCGGGGCGGGTGGCCGCCCAACGGCTTCGACGGCCTTGATCTTGGGGCCGGGACCAAGGCCCTTGTACTCTCCGCAGCTCGGACGGCGGGTGCCCGGGTTCTCTTGGTGCGGCGGCCCGGTCCCCGCCGACGCCACGGTCCGAACAGTTGGGCCGTAGTGCGCCATCACAGCTCGGGCGCCTATCAGCAGTTGTGGGGAACGTGGGACCGGGATGAGGACCTGGCCGACATCGTTACCGCTTTGGCATCCCCCGGAAAGCCCGGATTTCCGCCGGTCATCCTGATCTGCGCTCATGGTCGGCATGACCCTTGCTGCGCGGTGCGGGGCCGGCCCGTGGGACGTGCGCTGGGTGAGCGTTGGCCGGAGCTGGTCTGGGAGTGCTCCCACGTTGGCGGGGACAGGTTCGCAGCCAACGCCGTAGTGGTTCCCGACGGCGTGTACTACGGCGGGCTCGATGCCCAGTCCTCAGTCGCCACCATTGAAGAACACCTCGCCGGACGCATCCACGCAGGGTATCTGCGCGGATATACGGATCTTTCCCCACTGCAACAAGCCGCCGTCGCGGCCGTGCTCGAGTGTTTCGGTCCTGCCGGCCGCCATGACTATCTGGTCACGGAGACTTTGCAGGAGGGCGACCACTGGCGTGTCCACATCACCGGCAACCCGCCACACCCGGCGCATATCGATGTGGAACTGCAGCCCCGCCGCTCACCGCAGTGTCAGCTGACCTGCCTGGCGCCGGCCGAGGGCTCGGTCATGGTCTACGAACCCACGTCCATCCGCAGGACCTGACTCTTGCGGACTGCCGATACGAGACGCCAGGCTTTAGCGCGATTCAGAGTCTTCGGGCTGGTCCATGTCGAGTGGTGAGTCGATGAGGCTTGGCGGCTTGGGCACTCGGGCCAGCAGGAGGCAGACGACGGTCAGCCATGCCACTGCGACGGTCAATACCTCCGCCCACACCAATTCACCAAGCTCCATGATGTGATCTTATGGCGCAAACAGCAAAACTGTAAGTATCCTTACTACTTGTGTGACCGTTCGGAGTAATGCGGCGCTCCACTAGGCTTGAAGCATGACTCAGGCAGGGCGGAAGTAGTGGCAAAACGCGGCAGGATCAGTAAGTCGCAAAGGTCGACGGCGGGAGTCGTCGAGGTGCCCACAGGCACCCGCCCCGACGGTCCGGTGGCGGGGGTCTACTACATCGATACCGGCGACTGCGAGTTACTGCAGGACCAGGACAACTCCAACGGCTGGCTCCTGAAGATCAACGGAGTCATGAGCTCGCACATTGACCTTGCTGACCCGCTGTTCCTCGACTTCGAATACATGCGCTGGATTGCGGCGCTGGTGGAGTCGCGCTGGCCCCGGGAACAGAAACCGAAACTGCGTGCCCTGCACTTGGGCGGGGGAGCATGCTCCATGGCGCGGTACTTCCACGCCGCCTATCCGGAAGCGCGGCAGGTGGTTGTGGAGCTCGACGGGAAACTGGCCGATTATGTTCGCGGCTGGTTCGACTTGCCCAAGGCCCCCTTGCTGCGCATCCGTGTGGGCGAAGCCCGTGAGGTGACCGAGTCGCTAACGCCGGACACCCGGGACCTCATCATTCGCGATGTCTTCGCAGGAGCCTTCACGCCCCGGGCCCTGACCACCAGGGAGTTCACCGCGCATGCGGACTCGGTCCTGGCCCCGGATGGACTGTATGTGGTCAATTCCGGCGATGCACCGGACCTCAAGAACGCCCGGGCCGACGCCGCCACCATCGCAGCCACCTTCGAACACACCATGATCATTGCCGATCCCGCCATGCTCAAGGGGCGACGCTACGGCAACATGATCATGGCCGGCAGCCACGCACCGTTCGGCGACGACCCCACCCTCGCCCGCAAGCTCCTGGGAGGAGGCGTTCCCGCGCACATGTGGGACGACGCCAAAGTGCGGGCCTTCGCCCAAGGAATCCCGGTCCGGCACGATCCCGTTACTGTGGCCGCAGACGAACCTTCAGTTGCGGCTGAGTGAACTGTTCCAGGCTTCCCACAGGTGAGCGTAGCGCCCGCCGACTGCCAGCAGTTCCTGATGGGAACCCGACTCGACAATCCGCCCCTGCTCCATGACCACCACGGTGTCAGCCGAGGCTGCTTGGGACAACCGGTGCGCGATCACCACTGAGGTCCTTCCGGCCAATGCTGCTTCGGCAGCCTGATCCAGCATGTGGGCCGATCCTGTTCCGGCCTCAGCAGTAGCTTCGTCCAGGACCGCGATGGGTGGGTCTTTCAGCATCAAACGCGCGAGGGCCAATTGCTGCGCCTGCTCCGGAGTGAGCTGGTGGCCGCCGGCGCCTACGGAGGTGTCCAGTCCGTCGTCGAGCGTTTCAACCCAAGTCGCCCCAACTGTCTCCAGCACGTGCGCAAGCTCATCGGCGGACGCGTCCGGTTTGGCGAGCCTGAGGTCCTCGGCGAGTGTGCCCGAGAAGACGTGCACCTCCTGGCTGACCATGGCAATGCGCTCATGCAGCTCCGCCGGGGCACCAGCGGCTGAGTCCAGCCCGCCCACCCATGCTGTTCCGCTGTGGGGGTGTTCCAAGCCCATGATGACTTTGGCGAGGGTGGTCTTGCCGGCGCCTGAGGTGCCCACAATGGCCACTCGCTCCCCGGGTTGCACCGTGAGGGAGACGCCGTGGAGCGCGGGCCGCTGGCCGGGGTAGGCGAAGGTGACGTCGTCCAGGACGATGCCGGCATCAGCGGCCGCTGGCGAGGGCCGGGCAGTGGTTCGCCCCGCAGACATGGTGAGCCCGAACATCCTGCCCAATCCGGCTGCGGCTTTTTGAAGCTCATCGAACTGCCCCAGAACCAGCCCGATCGGATCGAAGAGCCGGTAGAAGTACAGTGCTGCTGCCGTCGCCGCGCCGATGGTGACGGCGCCCTCGGCGTGGAGCCAGAACCCCACCACCAGGACCGCGGACAAACCGATGAGTTCGGCCAAGTTGAGGCGGTTGTAGAAGCGGGTCAGGTAACCCACCCCGCGCATCGAATGGCCGATGTTTTCGTGGGAGGCTGCCGCCACAAGATCCGCATGCCGCGACCCGAGGCCCAACGCCACAACGGACGGCGAACCATGCACGGTCTCGATGATCTGCTCGGTCCGGTTGGCCTCGGTGATCCGCACGGTCCGGTAGATGGGCGCGGTTCGCTTGAGGAACCACCGCAGGGTGAAGACCTGCAGCGGCGCCGCAACGAGTACGGCAACTGCGAAGCGCCAGTCGATCACGCCCAGACCCAGCAGCGTCACGGCGATGGTGAAGGCGGCGCTGGTGAACGCGGGCAGCACGCCCGAGATGGCCTCGCTGACGGCTTCAACGTCGCCGGAGACGCGGGCCACGACGTCGCCGATGCCCGCCTTTTCCAGCTGGGCGAGCGGCTTCCGGGCGGCGGCGGCAAACACTTCCTCGCGCAGTCCGGCGAGGGCTTCCTCGCAGATCCGCGCCAGCAGGTTCTGGCCCAGAATGCCCAGCAGGGCGCCGAGTCCACCAGCAACCAGCAGCCCGATTGCCAGCCAGAGCAGGGACAAGACGTCCCCGCCCGAGGCCGCGATGTTGACCATCACGCCCAGAAGTGCCGGGGCCGCCAAGCCGCAACAGGACGCCGCCAGCAACACCTCGATGGTCAGGGTGAGCCTGCCCGGGTGTTGCGCCAGCAGGCGCCACATTGCCTTCCGGGTCTCGCGTGGCGTGGCAATGGGCAGGATTTCCGCGCTCATGAGCCCACCACCTCACGGTAGCTGGCGGACGTGGCAAGAAGCTCCCGGTGCGTACCGGTTGCAGGCGGCCCATCAGCTCCGCCCATCACCACCCGATGGCAAATGGCCAGCAGAGTGGGACTCGTTGTCACCAACACCAGGGCCTTGTCCGGGAAGTTCCGCAAGCCATCAGCGATCACCGCTTCGGTGGCGGTATCGACGGCGGTAGTGGGGTCGTGCAGCACCAGAACCGGTTGTTTTTGGTGCAGCGAGCGGCCGAGCACCAGTCGCTGCCGCTGGCCTCCGGAGAGGCTCTGGCCGTGCCCTGTGAGAACAGTTTCCGTGCCTTCCGGCAGTTGCGAGACGAAGTCCCCGACGGCGGCGGCCGCCAGGGCGCGTTCCTCCAGTTCGGTGCTGGATACTGCCACGTTTTCGCGGACACTGCCGCGGAACAGGACACCATCGTGGCTGTCGGCAAAGACCCGTGAACGGACGTGGTGGGGATCAAGCTGGGCGGCGTCGCGGCCATCGATGGATATCAGACCCGCGGGAGCCGGTGTGCGGAAGCCGAGAGTATCAACCAGTTTCCGCGCGTGGTCTCCGTCCGGAAGTACGACGCCCACGATTTCGCCGATTGACGCAGTAAAGGGCGGGAACACGCTGTTGTCTGCCTTGTCGCTGAGTTCGAGCACCGGCGCTGGTTGCCCGTATGGAGCTGGTTCCGCCGGGGAGGTGAGTGTTGCTGCTGAGCCAGCTGCCGCCGTCGTACGTTCTTCCGTGTCCGGGGCGGGTACAGCGTCCGGTTCCTCGAGCAGGACTGCGATGCGTGCTGCCGAGGCGCGTTTGCGCGCCAGTTCCACACTGAGGAAGCCCAGCGACGCCATGGGGCCCTGAACGAACTGGGCCACGCCAACAACGGCCACCAGTTCCCCCACCGTGATGGTTCCTTGGACGGCGAACCAGGCTGCGAAGAAGGCTATACCGGCCAGGAACGCTGCGGACAAGGCCGTGCTGGCTCCTATGTAAGCGGACTTGGCGCGGATGGCTTTCAGGGCCGAAGCGAGGGATTCCCGGCTCGCTGCGCGGTAGCGCGCGATGGCTGCATCCTCGGCGCCAAGGCCCTTGAGGGGGCGTGAGCCGGTGATGAAATCGGTGGCCAAGGCGCCGGCGCGGGCCGCCGTGGACTGCTCCATGTCGCTGCGGTTTTCGAGCGGTTTAGTGAGCCGGTGCATCACCAGCAGCATGACCGGGGTTGCCAAGAGAACGGCAAGGCCCAGGGGCACCGAGATCAGCAGGAGGGTAACGGCCGAGGTGATCACGCCGGCCGCTGCAGCCAGACCGCCGCTGATAAGCCAGGAAAGCCCGGCCACCCTGTCGGCGTCGGAAGAAGCAATGGCCACGATTTCGCCGGGTGCCCGTCGGGCCGCCATACCGCGGTGGTGAAGCGTCCGTTCCACCACCAGTTGCCGGAGGTCATGAGAGCCGTAATTGAAGGATCGCTCAGTGGCCAGGGTGCCGAGACGCCACGACAAAGCGAGCACAACGAACACCACAGCCAAGGCGCCCAGCCATCCGAGGAGCGCGCCGGCGTCGTTCGGTTGAATGGCGTTGTCCACCGCGGCGCCGATGGTTGCCGGCACCAAAGCCTCGCTGACCTGGTGCAAGGCGAGTCCCGCGCAGCCCACCAGCAACAGCTTCCAGCGGCGATTGGCGAACAAAGTGAAGGTGAAGAGACGGGAGACCGTCCAGGGTGCTGGCTTGTTACGTCCGGGCGGGCAGGACGGAATGGCGGAACTGGAGGGCATGCTTACCATAGTAAGGCTCACCTAACTTCGAGAAGGCCAGATGACCCGCCAAGCTATATCGCAATCCGGACAGACCGCGCCAGCTTCGGAAATCCAGTTGGACGCTTCTGTGGAGGGCGAGACGATGTCGCAGGACTATGGCGTTTACACGGGATATTTCGAGTGCGCGACGCCGGCGACGTGGACTGAACACGTCCACGATACCCATGAGCTGCTTTGGGGTGCCCGCGGAGTGCTGACGGTGGAGGCTGGCGGCGGCTTCTTTGCTGTCCCGGCCACCCTGGGGTTGTGGATTCCCGCAGGGGTGGTTCATGCGGTGAAATCCACGCAGGGGACCGACTTCTACTGCTCGCACATATCTACGCAGCTCGCCCCGCAGCTGACAAGCCGGACAGTGGCGGTTACTGTGCCCACGGCCGCTCAGGAGCTGCTGCGCCACATGAGCAACTTCGACATGGACGATTCCATCAGGAAACGTTCGGAGCAAGTTGTACTGGGACTGTTGGATGTAGTGGATGCCAGGCCGATGCTGTTGCCGATGCCCTCCGACCCTCGCCTGGAGCTCATTGCCCGGGCCCTCCTGGATGATCCTGCCCTGGACCGTTCACTGGAGGAGTGGAGCGTGCAGGTTTCCATCAGTGTCCGCAACTTGTCCCGCCTCTTCCACAAGGAAACGGGGATGACGTTTGCTCAGTGGCGCATCCACGCCCGGGTGCGGGTTGCCCTGGGTTTACTGGCCGCCGGCTACCCGGTTTCCTCGGTCAGCAGGAGGGTGGGTTACAACAACCCGAGCGCCTTCGCGCAGGTGTTCCGAAAGGTGATGGGGCACACTCCCGGCTGGTACGTGTCCTCGCTTAAGGCCGGAAACCGCCATTCTTTGGCCGGTTCCGAGTAGAATCCAGGGGCTTCTCAGCCCCTTCCGTTGTTAGGGTAGGTATACCTAACTTCGGCGGCCCGTCGAGATACCTGCGGCCGCTACCGGGAGCTCTCCGTCTCCCCTGAGAATCAAGAGGACCGCAGTGATTTCACGCTCTAAAACCATGTCTGCCGCCGTTGCGGCCCTGGCCTCCGCAGCCCTGCTCCTGAGTGGCTGCGCCACCACTGACGCCAGCGCCACCACCAAATCCGAAACGCGGACGGTCCAAAGTGAGGTCAAGGAAGTAGTCATGCCGGCCGAGCCGAAGAAGGCCCTGGGCATGTACACCACGGACCTGGACATGTTGATCACGCTCGGCATACCACTCGCAAGCCAGCAGCCCATCCGGGACAGCGGATACACGGGCTTCCCGTACTTCTTCGACCAAGATGCACTCAAGGGCATCACCCCATTCACCAACTACCCGGAGTTCAACTTTGAGGCCATCCTCAAAGCACAGCCGGACGTGATCCTGAACGGCCTGGGCTACGAAAAGGAGCTTGACGCCAAGCTCTCCGACATCGCCCCCACCTACACTTTCAACGGCTTCGACGGCAGCGACTGGCGCACCAAGTTCAAGACCGTAGCCGAGGCTTTCGGCAAGACCGACCAGTACCAAGCCTGGATGGATAAGTACCAGGCAAAGGTTGACGACGTGAAGAAGCGCCTGGCCGATGCCGGCAAGAGCAACCTGGTGATTGGCCCGGTGGACTACTACGAAGACCAAGTTTCGGTCAGTTGCTACGGGACGCCGTGCCTGGTCATCAAGGACCTGGGCCTGAAGGTTTCCCCACTAGCCGACGGCGAAGGTGTCAAGCTCAGTGCCGAGCAGCTCCAACAGCTCAACGGAATCGACGCCATCATCACCACCGAGGTTCCCGAGAAGGACGGCGCAAACCCGGACGCCTTCGCTCCGCTGGCCAACAACAAACTGTGGACCTCGCTGCCGTTCGTGGCCAACAAGCAGATCCACACCTACGACCTCGAAATGATCTACGGCTCCCCGAGCGGCCAGTATGCCCTGCTGGAGAAGTTTGAAAAGGCGCTCCTATCATGATGCGGATCTACCGTGCCGAGGTCATTTCCACACTGCTGCTCACCCCCGGAATGATCCGGATTACCTTTGGCGGTCCGGGGCTGGCCGGCTTCGACACCACTGGAGTCGGGGACGAATACCTTCGCGTGTTCTTGCCGGATCCGGGCTGCCATGAGGCCCGCCTGCCCATCTCCACCGGGGACTCGTGGGACTGGTCGCCTGGCGTCGAACCGTCCGCCATGCGGACGTACACGGTCCGCGCGGTGGACGCCGGCGCAGGCACCGTGGACATTGACTTCGTGGTTCACGACGGCGGATTGGCAGCTTCCTGGGCCGGGCGCGCCCAAGCGGGCGACGTCGTCGGACTTAACTCTCCAACCGGACTGTATGAACCGCCGACCGGGCTGCAGTGGCAGATCCTGCTCGCCGACGCCACGGGCCTCCCGGCCGTCGCACGGCTCGTTGAGCAGAGTCCGCCGGGTGTCCGGACGCGGGTCCTGATCGAAGTGGAGGATCCGTCGCACCAGCAGGAACTTACCCTTGGCGCCGGAACCGAGGTTGCCTGGATTTACGGTGGGAACGGCCACAGCCAATCCCGTTTGGACGAGGTTCTGCGCTCCATGGAATTGCCTGGCGGCGTGGGCTACATCTGGGTCGCCGGCGAAACCAAGGTATTGCGCGGGATCCGCAAGTACCTCCGGCATGACAAGAAGCTCAAGCCCGAGTCCTACAAGCTGATTGGCTACTGGACGGACAAGAGCGAAGCCTGGGAAGAGCGCTGGGAAAATCTCGACGCCCAAACGCGCCGCTGGTTTGACGAACTGTGGTCCAACGAGAAGTGGGATCGCGAGGAAATCGTGGACCTTCAGGACGCCAAGTTCGAATTGCTGGGCCTCTAAATGGCGTCCGGGACCATGGCGCCGCGCTCGGCAACTGCGGCGGCGGTCGAGCTGCCAGACGCGGTGCCGGTTGCCGGGGACTCCCCGCCACCCTCGGCGTCGGCAGGGTTGGTGGCCGTGAACCGGTACCGCCTGCTGGGATTGCTCACAGCACTCGCCGCGCTGGCCCTGGTCCTGTGGCTGAGCCTGGTGGTGGGGTCCAAGGACGTTGACTTGGCCGCTCTCTGGCCCGCGATCACTGCCTACGATGGCTCACCGGAACACGTCATCATCCACGACCTCCGCCTGCCACGGACTGTCACTGGCATGGTGGTCGCGGTTGCCCTCGGCTTGTCCGGGGCACTCATCCAGGCGTTGACCCGCAACCCGTTGGCGGACCCCGGCATCCTGGGCGTCAACGCGGGCGCGGGGTTCTCCGTGGTCCTTGGAGTGGCGATCTTCGGCGTCACCAGCATCCAGGAGTACATCTGGTTCTCCTTCGCGGGTGCAGTGGTGGCCACCGTGGCTGTGTACTTCATCGGTTCACGGGGGAGGGGCGGCGCAACCCCGCTCCGCCTCACCCTTGCCGGAGTTGCCCTCGGGGCAGTCCTGGGCGGGATATCGTCCGGCATCACGCTGCTTCGCCCGGCCGTTTTTGACAGCATGCGCAGTTGGAGCGCCGGCACCCTCAGCAACCGTACGTGGGAGATCTTCACCACCGTGGCGCCGTTCATCCTTGTTGGAACGCTCATCGCCCTTGCCATGGCCCGGCCCTTGAACGCCGTGGCCATGGGCGACGACACCGCCAAGTCACTCGGGGCCAACATTGTGAGCACCCGCGTCTGGACCATCGTTTCAGTGACCCTGCTCTGCGGCGCCGCGACCGCAGCCGCGGGCCCCATCGGATTCGTGGGGCTCATGGTCCCGCACGTTGCCCGATGGATTGTTGGTCCGGACCAGCGATGGATCCTGGCCTACACGCTGGTGCTGTCTCCCGTGCTGCTGTTGGTGTCCGACATCCTGGGGCGCCTTGTTCTCCGTCCCGGCGAGATGCAGGTTGGAATCATCACCGCATTTGTTGGCGCGCCCGTCCTCATCTGGCTCATCCGACGCCGGAAAGTGAGCACGTTGTGATTTCGGTTGAGTCAGCTACCCCGGTTGAGCAAGCGGCGCCCGTTGACTTTGGCAGGCGGACCCTCTCCGTCCGCCGCTTCGGCGGGCGCGTCTCACTCCGCATCGACGTCCGCAGCCTGATTGTCACCGCCGTCCTCGTCGCCGCCGCCCTGGCGCTCGCCGTCGTCGCCCTTGGCCTGGGCGAGTTCAGCGTGGCGGTACCGGACGTTGTTTCTGCGCTGCTGGGCCAATCCGGCGGCGCCGTGCACATGGTGGTGGTGGAGTGGAGATTGCCCCGCGTCCTCCTGGCCCTGTTATTGGGGGCGGCCATGGGGGTTAGCGGGGCAATCTTCCAGTCGCTGACCCGAAACGCACTGGGAAGTCCGGACGTGATCGGCTTCAACACCGGTGCATACACCGGCGCGCTGGTGATCATCCTGCTGATGGGCGGCGGTTACTACGCGGTGTCTGTCGGTGCGTTGGTGGGTGGGCTGGTGACGGCGGCGCTCGTGTACGTATTCGCTTACAAGAAGGGCATCCAGGGTTTCCGGCTCATCATCGCCGGCATCGCTATGAGCGCCATGTTGGCGTCGGTGAACACCTTCATGATCCTCAAAGCCTCCCTGGAACAGGCCATGTCCGCGGCCGTCTGGGGCGCTGGTTCCCTGAACAAAGTTTCGTGGGATCAGGTGTTGCCTGTGGTGGTCATCTTCATGGCGCTGCTGGCTGCGTTGTCTTTCTACGGCAGGCGGCTGGGCCTGTTGGAAATGGGCGACGACGCCGCCCGGGCCTTGGGCGTTCGGCTGGAAGGCTCGCGGCTGGTCCTCGCAGTGGTGGGCGTGGCTTTGACGGCAATGGTCACCGCTGCTGCCGGCCCCATCGCGTTTGTTTCCTTGGCCGCCCCTCAACTTGCTCGGCGACTGACCCGGTCCGCTTCTGTGGCAATGGTTCCATCGGCCGCCATGGGTGCGTTCCTGCTGGTGGCCAGCGACATCGTGGCCCAGAACCTTTTCGCGCCCGTCCAACTGCCCGTGGGTGTAGTGACCGTCAGCATCGGTGGGTGCTACCTCGTGTGGCTCCTTGCCCGTGAGGTGAAGCGGCAATGAGTGACGACTTGAAGGAGATTGCAATGACTAACGTGTTGGTTGAACCGGGATCGGCAGGCTCGCGGCCTTCCCGGGTCCGCTCTGGCGTGGGTTCGCGCCTCAGGGCCGATAATGTGAGCCTCGGATACGCTGGCCGCACGGTGTCCTCGGCGCTCGATGTCCGCATTCCCGACGGCGAGTTCACGGTGATCGTGGGCCCGAATGCCTGCGGTAAGTCAACACTGTTGCGGGCGTTGTCCCGGTTGCTGGAACCTTCCTCCGGTTCCGTTGTGTTGGACGGCAAGAACATTTCGTCCTACGGAGCCAAGGAAGTCGCCCGGCGTCTCGGTTTGTTGCCGCAGACATCCATTGCGCCCGACGGAATCACCGTGGCCGACCTTGTTGCCCGTGGACGCTACCCGCACCAGAAGCTGTTGCGTCAATGGTCCGAATCCGATGAAGCCGCAGTAGTTGCTGCGTTGGAGGCCACCAACGTAACGTCGCTGTCCGGTCGCTTGGTGGACGAACTCTCCGGTGGGCAGCGGCAACGCGTGTGGGTGGCCATGGTGCTGGCACAGCAAACCCCTTTATTGCTCCTGGACGAGCCCACCACGTTCCTGGATATCGCGCACCAGATCGAGCTCCTTGAGCTGTTCCGGCGGCTTAACGGCGAGGGCAATACCTTGGTGGCCGTGCTGCACGACCTCAACCACGCCTGCCGCTACGCAACGCACCTCATCGCGATGAAGGACGGCGCGGTGGTTGCCGAGGGCCGGCCCGCCGACGTGGTCACGGCCGAGTTGGTGGAGCACGTATTTGGCCTGCCGTGCGTAGTCATCGACGATCCTGTGAGCCACACGCCGCTGGTGATCCCCTTGGGGTCGTGATTTCCCCCTTGCGCTATTCCGCGCCCAGCAACTCCTCCCGACGCTGCTCCGTCTCCTCCCGCAAGGCCTGCACGACGGCGGCAACTGCGGGGCGGCGTATGGAGTCGGGGCGGAGGACCATCCAGTAGGGCAGGAGCTCCGCGAAGTCCGCTGGCAGGAGCCGCACCAAATCACTGTGCCGATCGGCCATGAAACACGGCAGGAATCCCACGCCCGCCCCGGCACGGGTAGCCTCAACATGCACGAACACATTGGTTGAACTCAGGCCGTCGCGCATGGCTGGGACCAGCCTGCGGGGAGCATCCAGGTCATCCACTTGCAGCATGGAGTCCACAAAGTACACCAGTTGGTGCTGCGTGAGTTCCTCGATGCTGGACGGCGTTCCGTTGTCTTTCAAATAGGCGCGGGACGCGTACATCCCCAGCCGGTACTCACCGAGCCGGATCGCCTCGGCCCGGTGCACCTGCGGCGTCCCCACCACCACCTCGATGTCCAGGCCCGATCGCTGTTGCAACGCCCGCCGTGTCACAGTGACGATCTCCACGCTGAGTCCCGGATGCTCCCTTCTCAAACGGGCCACGGCAGGTGCCGCGATATAGGCGCTGAAGCCATCAGTTGCGGTCATGCGTACGACGCCGGTGATGGGGTCGGGTGCGCGGTCGCTCGGTCCCAGCGCGCCCACCGCCGCTTCGATCCGTTCCGCGACCAGCACCGCTTCCGCTCCCAGCTCCGTTACCTCCCAACCACCAGCCGCGCGCGCGAGGACCCGGCCCCCCAGCGCTTTCTCCAGCGCCGCTATCCTGCGCGAAACGGTGGTGTGGTTGAGTCCCAAGGCTTGGGCCGCCGTCGTAAATTTTCCTGAACGTGAGACGGTAAGCAAGATGAGGAGGTCGTCGGGGTTCGGATTCATATCTGCAATTTTGCACATACTCAGTGCCACTTTGGTCATTGAGTGCGGAAGAATCTGCAGCAATACTCAGTGGAGCATTTCGTGTTGTGGATCACATCACGTTCAAGAGGGTCAAAGAGGACACTGAGGAGATGGATATGAGCGTAGAGCAGCGCTCCGCATCAAGAGCAGGGAAAGGCGCCGGCGAAGGTTCCGGACTCAAGAAGATCGTCGCCGCATCGATGGTGGGCACGGTGGTGGAGTGGTACGAGTTCTTCCTGTACGCCACTGCCGCCACGCTGGTTTTCGGCAAGTACTTCTTCCCGAGCACGGGCAACGAACTGGACGGCATCATCCAGGCCTTCATCACGTACGCCGTTGGTTTCGTGGCCCGTCCGCTGGGTGGCATCGTCTTCGGCCAGATCGGCGACAAGCTGGGACGCAAACCTACCCTGCAGCTGACCATTGTGATCGTGGGCGTCTCGACGTTCCTGATGGGCTGCCTCCCCGGCTTCATGGAAATCGGCTACTGGGCACCGGCCATGCTGGTTGCTCTTCGCTTCATCCAAGGCTTCGCGCTCGGTGGCGAATGGGGCGGTGCTGTCCTGCTGGTAGCTGAGCACAGCCCCAACAAGTCCCGCGGTTTCTGGTCATCCTGGCCGCAGGCAGCCGTGCCGGTGGGTAACCTCCTGGCCACGCTGGTCCTGTTCGTCATGTCCACCACACTGAGCAGCGAAGCCTTCCTCGGCTGGGGCTGGCGCGTAGCGTTCTGGCTCTCCGCGGTGATCGTGTTCGTTGGCTACTACATCCGCACCCACGTCACCGAAGCCCCGATCTTCCTCGAGGCCAAGGCTCAGGTGGAGGAGTCCAAGGCCATCAGCTACGGCGTTGGCGAGGTCATCCGCAAGTACCCCAAGGGCATCCTGCAAGCTATGGGCCTCCGCTTCGCCGAGAACATCATGTACTACCTCGTGGTGAGCTTCGCGATCGTCTACCTCAAGAGCGTCCACAAATACGACACGTCCTCGCTCCTGCTGGCACTCCTGATCGCCCACGTCATCCACTTCCTGGTCATCCCGCAGGTCGGACGCCTGGTGGATTCGTGGGGACGCAAGCCCGTCTACCTGGTGGGCGCAATCACCGGCGCAACCTGGCCGTTCTTCGCCTTCCCCATGTTCGACACCAAGAACGCCGTAGTGATTGTGCTCGCCGTGACCATCGGCCTGTGCCTCCACGCTTTCATGTACGCAGGGCAGCCGGCCATCATGTCCGAGCTCTTCCCCACCCGCATGCGCTACTCCGGTGTCTCGCTCGGCTCGCAGGTCACGTCCATCTTCGCCGGCTCACTCGCCCCGCTGCTGGCGACCCAGTGGCTCAAGGACACCGGCTCATGGGTTCCCACAGCGATCTACCTTGTAGTCGCCTGCGCCATCACCGTCGTCGCCGTTGTTTCACTCAAGGAAACCAAGGGCATCGCGCTGCAAGAGGTGGACGAGGCGGACGCAATCCGGCATGGACTGACTACGTCTTCAGCAGCGAAGGGCTAATTTGATGGACAACTCCTTGAACGGCCGCAAAGCACTGGTGACCGGCGGCGCCAGCGGAATCGGGGCCGCCTGCGCCCGGGCGCTCGCCACCCGCGGAGCGAAAGTAGTAGTGGCCGACGTCGATGCCTCCGGAGCTGCGGCGCTCGCCGATGAGCTGGGCGGCACAGCCTGGACGGTGGACCTGTTGGACGTGGACGCGCTGGCCGCCCTGAGCCTCGACTGCGACATCCTGGTCAACAACGCAGGGATCCAGAAAGTTGCGCCGATAGAGGAGTTCGAACCCGCCGAGTTCCGGCGGATCCTGGCCCTGATGCTGGAGGCCCCGTTCCTCCTCATCAGGGCCGCCCTCCCGCACATGTACGCCAACGGGTTCGGCCGGATCATCAACATCTCGTCGGTCCACGGGCTCCGCGCCTCGGCCTACAAGAGCGCGTACGTGTCCGCCAAGCACGGCCTCGAGGGACTCAGCAAGGTCACTGCCTTGGAGGGCGGCGAGCGCGGGGTCACGTCCAACTGCATCAACCCCGGGTACGTTCGGACCCCCTTGGTGGAACGCCAGATTGCCGATCAAGCCCGGCTCCACGGCATCCCCGAGGCCGAGGTTTTGGCCAAGGTGATGCTGACGGAGTCCGCGGTGAAGCGGTTGGTGGAGGTGGAGGAAGTTGCGTCGTTGGCAGCGTGGATAGCCTCCGACGACGCCGGCATGGTTACCGGTGCGAGCTACACCATGGACGGTGGATGGTCGGCTCGGTAGCCCTGCCGCGCCCACCCTTTCGCCGAGATGGCATTAACTGCCATCTCGGCGCGGGTGCGCTTCAAACGTTTGCTGCGACGCGGGCGTTTGTGGGGTTTTCCACATAGACAACTACAGGTCTGATGTTCGGCCGGGGTCCCTGGAAGAGTAGCTTTATGGGCGGAATTCGGGGATCGCAGGAGGCAGCAGTGGCTTCGCCACTGGCTTTACCAGCCCGTGTCCTGCCTTCTGCACCTCCCGGGGCGGTGGCGTCTGGAGTGGCAGTTAGCGGACGGGGCATCCGGGAGTTCATCCTTGAGCTGGGGTCACGTCAGATCACCGCCGATAGCTCGGCGCTGATTGATGAATTGCGCGATCTTGAGGACCTGAAGTCTGCCATTTCAGCCCGGCAAGCCCGGGTTGCAGTGGCGTTTGATCTGGCGCAGAGGGCCGAGCAGGCCCAGGCCGGGGTTCCCGCGGCAGAGCGTGGCATGGGCGTTGCTGCGCAGGTGGCGTTGGCGCGGCGGGAATCACCGAATAAAGGATCCAGACTCTTTGGCTTTGCCAAAGCGCTTGTCACGGAGATGCCGCGAACCATGGCAGCGCTGGAGTCGGGCCAGTTGAACGAGTGGCGGGCCACGCTGCTCGTGAAGGAAACAGCCTGCCTGTCCGTTGAGGACCGGGCAGCGGTGGACGAGGAACTCGCCCCGGACGCCGGGACCTTCGATGGGACCGGAGACAAGGCCATCATCGCCGCCGCAAAAGCCGCCGCATATCGTCGTGACCCGCGGTCTGT
This sequence comes from Arthrobacter sp. Rue61a, assembly GCF_000294695.2. Taxonomy (NCBI): domain Bacteria; kingdom Bacillati; phylum Actinomycetota; class Actinomycetes; order Micrococcales; family Micrococcaceae; genus Arthrobacter; species Arthrobacter sp. Rue61a. The sequence goes on from NC_018531.1 coordinate 379,562, forward strand.
GGCACAGCGAGCCAGCCGTGCAGCTACGGAACGTACGGTCAGCCTCCGTCCTGCGCCGGACACCATGACGTACCTCACCGCACTGCTCCCGGTCGCCCAAGGCGTGGCCGTCTATGCAGCGCTGACCCGGACAGCGGACTCCGTCCGTTCCAGCGGGGACGCACGGACCCGCGGCCAAGTCATGGCTGACACCCTGACCGAACGCGTTACGGGCACGTCGGGTGGTGTCGCGGGCATCAACCTCAACCTCGTCATGACCGATCGCACGCTCTTTCAAGGGGACCCCGAGCCCGCGCGGCTCGAAGGCTACGGAATCGTACCCGCTGAATGGGCAAGGGCGCTTCTGGTTGAGGAACAATCCGGGTATGAGGATCAGCTTCATTGGAACCTGGAGTCCGCGGACCGCAGCGAATTGAGAGTGCTGCTCCGCCGCCTCTACACAGCTCCCCGCAGCGGCGAGCTCCTGACGATGGACTCAAAAGCACGGTTCTTCCCCCAAAAGTTGAGACGCTTCATCCACATCCGGGACAACACATGCCGTACCCCGTATTGTGACGCGCCCATCCGGCACATCGACCACGTCATTCCCTGGCATTCAGAAGGCAGCACCCACCTCAACAATGGGGCCGGGCTTTGCGAAGCCTGCAACCACACCAAGGAGAATCCGGGCTGGACCGCAAAGAGCATGCCCGGTGACGTGCACACGATCCGTGTCAGCACTCCCACCGGGCATAGCTACAAATCCAAAGCGCCACCGCTGCCGGGGCACAAGTCCACGCGCCTCAGAAACTAACGTGCCTTCACCACCGGTAGGGCGGCCGTCTCGTCCACCAGCTCTGCCCTGAGCAAACCGCCACCGCGGACCCACAGCTTGTAGGCCACGAACAGCAGCACCAGCCAGGTTCCGCCAACGTACAAGGCAACACGCGTGTCCTCGAAGACGCCCAGGATCACGATCACCATGGCCATGAACGCCATGGTGAGAATGGACGCAACAGGCCACAGAGGCGAACCGAATTCCGACGCCGGCAGGCCCTTGCGCTTGATCTCCCGCTTCATGGCGACGTGCGAAGCGAGGATCATCACCCAAACCCACACGGTGGCGAAGGTAGCGATCGAGGCAATGAGCACGAACACGTCCTCCGGAATGACAGCGTTCAATACGACGCCCACCAGCAGGATCCCGCCCATCATCACCACGGTCATCCACGGAACACCATGCCGGGAGATTTTGCTGAAGCTCTTGGGCGCGTGTCCCTGCTGGGCCAGTCCGAACAGGATGCGGCCAGCACCGAAGATGTCGCTGTTGATCGCCGAGAGCGCGGCGGTAATGACCACGGCGTTGAGGATATGCGGGGCGGCCGGGATGCCCAAACCATCGAAGATCTGCACGAACGGACTGCCGCTGCTGCCGATTTCATTCCACGGGAAGATGCTCATCAGCACGCCCAAAGTCAGTACGTAGAACAACAAAACGCGGACGGGCACAGTATTAACTGCTTGAGGGATGACCTTCTTGGGGTTCGTGGCCTCGCCCGCCGTGATACCGATCGTCTCGATCCCGCCAAAGGCAAACATCACGACGGCGAACGCGGCCAGGAGCCCCTCGAAACCATTGGGGAACAAACCGCCGTGATTCACGAGGTTCCCGAGTCCCGGTGCCACGCCACCGCCGTCGCCCGTTTGGAAGCCGAACACGACGATCGCAGCACCGCCGACGATCATGGCGATAATCGCCACCACCTTGATCAGCGAGAACCAGAACTCGAGCTCGCCGAACACCTTCACGCTGAGCAGGTTCATGGCGCCCAGAAACAGGATGATCGCGAGCACCCAGATCCATCTGTCCACCTGTGGGAACCAAAAGCCCATATAGATACTGAAGGCTGTGACATCGGCGATGGCCACGATCGCCATCTCGAACACATAAGTCCAACCGGTCACAAAGCCCGCGAACGGTCCCAGATACTTGGACGCGTACTGGCCGAAGGAGCCCGACACGGGGTGTCGGACAGCCATTTCGCCCAGTGCTCGCATCACCATGAACACGGCCGCGCCGCCGATGATGTAGGCCAGCAGGACGGCGGGGCCGGCTTTCTGGATGGCGGAGGCGGAGCCGTAGAAAAGGCCGGTGCCGATCGCAGATCCGAGCGCCATGAAGCGAATGTGACGGACGTTGAGGCCTCGGCTGAGCGCCGTACCCGCGGCTTGGAGGACAGAGCTCTCCACAGCCAGCTTGGTTTGTTGCATAGTAAAACCTTCTCGTCTTTGGGAGGGGATCGCTATCCAGCAGATCACTTTTGGGCGCCTTGTGATGGGACTCACGGGGCTTTGGTGTCTTTGATCGCAGACAGTCCAGTGGCGTCGATTTTCACCGTGGTAAAAGTCATAGTCTCCGGTCGGATATGATGACCGCGGACAGCTCGTCACCGGTCAGGCATCCCTCGCATCCGCGTCGCCCCCATTGAACTCCGCGCTGCCATCGCATCCGTTACTTGGGGGACTCTTGAACTCTGCATTCCGCACTGCCCGGCGCCGTGTTACTGCTGCCCTTGTTGCCGTTGTAGCTGGGGCTTCTTTGCTCCTCGCTGCTCCCGCTCAGGCCTACGAAATTCCAGCTTTTGAAGTTCCGCACGCCGCTCAGGCTCCTGTCCCGTTCGTGGAGCGGGCGACTGATACTGCCGGCGTCGTTGAGCTGTGGAAGGCGGGCGGCCCTGCAACCCGTGCCGCCGCTGCTGCGGCTCTTGTGGGCGGGCCGGAGGCGCTGCAGACATTTCTCGACGGCGGACAGGACGTTACGCTGGCCGCGGACCGCAAGCAGCTGGTTACCGAGCTGACGACGCGGGGAAGCGAGAACGTCAGGGAGAGCGCGGTCCGGGTACTGGCCACGAATGACCCCGCTGTGATTGATAGCTTCCTGTCGAGCGGTTGGGCCAAATCCTGGGAACTTGATTTGCGGATCGCTACAAGCTGGTTCCTCAACTACGAAGGTCCCGTCCGCATGGCTGCTTCCAAGAGCTTGGATCAAGGCGCTGAGGCTATCGAGGGATTCGTTCTCGAGGGCTGGCGTAAGACTGCTCAGGGCCAGGACCGGGAGGCTGTCACACACCTGACAAATTCGCCCATCGCCGGTGTCACTCTCGGAGCCCAAGCGGCTCTGGACACCTATGATCCGGAGGTCCTCGCTACTTTCCTTCGTTACGGCCAGTTTGTTGCTGCCGATCGCGATTCAGAGACGGCAACAGTGACCGGGCTGCTCCAACAAATCAAGTCAGACATCGCAGCCAATCCCAACGGCACCGTTGCGGTCGCTGATCGCGCGAAGGCCGCCGTGGAGAAGGCCAAAAACACAGCATCAGCTGCGAGGGAAGCAGACACGGCCCGATTGATGGCCGACTGGAAATTCCAGACCACACAGGCCGTTCCGCGTGCCATCATCGACGGTGCAAGCATGACCGCTAAGAAGCCGTTTCAAGAAGCTTTTGGAAAAGCAGCCAAAGAGCTTCCCGGGCTTCTCACAACCCTGACGGCGCCCGGTGCCGACCTCGACGCGCTGATCAATGATGCCCGCCAGGCCACCTTGGATCTCGCATTGGTGGGTACGCCTGAGGTTCGGAAAGCCGCGGAGGCTGCGCTGCTGGGTGGCGATGCTGCAATCAAGGACTTCGTCACCGTCGGCCACGATGCTGCCTTTGAGCTGGACGAGGCCGCACTGGTTGCCGACCGCCAGCGTGCTTTCCAATACCAAGCCACGGGTGGCAAGTACGTACAGAAGGCTGCCACCGAGGCCGTGAAGTCTGCCAGCCACGCAGACGTCCGTTACTTCCTGGAGTACGGATTTGCTGGTCCGCAGGACCTCGACAACCGCATCCTCGCTTACCAGAAACTGGACGCCGCAGATCTGGAACTGCGGGTAGCCGCCGATGTTGCCTTGGACGGCAGCCGGGCAGATGCGCACGCATTCGCTACGGTTGGTCAGTTTGCAGCCCTTGATCGGGACATGGCCACAAGGGCCCACGTTGCCTCGATCGACGCCATGATCGCCGAGCTTGCCGGCCTGGCAGATACAGCAGCTGTCGATGCCGGCAAGGCCTCCGACGCTGCCAAAGCCGCCGAAGCCGCACGTCAGGCCGAAGCTGCCGCAGAAGCCGCCCGCCAGGCTGAAGCTGCACGCCAAACTGCCGCGGCCAATGCTGGTGGACAGGCCGGGCAGGCTGCAGCCGGCCAGGTTGACGTCTCCCAGCACTCGGGAACCGGAGTAGCCCCGATCGTGGTTCCTTGGCCGCGTGACTACGCTCCCGCCGTCGAGCTTGCCGAAGCCGGTACGCCGGCCGAAGCCGTAGAAACCCCCGCAGCCACAGCGTCGGCCGCGCCCAGTATTTCAGTGCCGCCGGCCGCGTCAGCTGCCAAGGATGGCGCCTCGGTTGATTCACAGTCGCAAGAGGCCGCCAGTCCGCTGGCTGCCTCATCCAACGGGATGAGCGGCTGGACCATCGGGCTGATCGTGGCTCTGGTCCTGGCCGCGGCGGGAGCCATTACGTTCCTGCTCAGGCGTAAGGGTGTAGCCCCGACCAAGGGTTAGGGGTCGCAAGCGGGTCCGGTATCCGAGACAGGAACAGTGGTTTCGCATTGTCGGATGCCCTGTCAAGGGTGCACGCTTGAGTACGGGATACCGGACAGCTATGCCCGGTATCCCGTCAGCAGCCCAAGCAGCGAGGAACCATGACAACGACGCCCACCGCACCAGGCAAAGCCACGTCCAAAGTCCCGGCCGCCGAAAATACGCTGCGCATCTTGAAACTGTTGGCTTCGCGCCGCGGTCCCATGGCGGCGTCGAACATTGCAACGGCGCTCGGCCTGCCGCGATCCAGCGTGTACCACTTGCTCGGCGTGATGGAGGCGAATGGCTTCGTCCTGCACCTGCACGAGGAGCAGCGCTACGGACTGGGCATCAGCGCGTTCGAGCTCAGCTCGGCCTACTCGCGGCAGGAACCCTTGTCCCGGCTGGGGCGTCCCATGCTCGCTTCCCTGGTGGACGTGATTGGTGAGAGCGCGCACTTGGCGGTGCTTCACGGCCGTGACGTGCTCTACATTGTGGAGGAACGAGCAAAGAACCGCCCGAGTCTGGTGACCGACGTCGGGGTCCGCCTTCCCAGCCACCTCACGGCGTCGGGCCGCGCGATCCTGGCTGCCCTGCCCAAGTCGCAGGTTCGCGCGTTGTATCCAAACGCCGCCGCCTTCACGTCCCGGCACGAGGTGGAGTTCCCCATCATGAAGTACTCCGCGTTATCGTCCCATCTGGACCAGGTGCGGCAACGTGGCTACGCCACCGAGAACGGCGAAATCACGCCGGGATTCGGATCCATCGCCGCCGCTGTGACAGACCACGTGGGATGGCCGACGGCGGCAGTCGCCGTCACGTTCTTGGAGGACAAAGTGCCGGCTGAGCAATGGCCGGTGCTGGCAGCCCGCATCCGGAAAGCCGCTGACGAATTATCGGTGCGAATCCACGGGCGGCCCGGGCAGTAGCGCGCAAACTTCTGTCAGCCCCGTCTCGGCGCGTCGCGCTCGACGAGTTTACGGAAGGTTTCCAGCTCACCTCGGAAGCTGCCCCGGTAGGATCCCAGGGCGAAAAGCCTGCCAAAAATCCCGGCGATGAATCCCCGGGTGACGAACTCCTGGTGGATGCGCGTGCCCTCGCCCTCGGCAGTAAACCTCACGTCGGACTCGCCCTTCAGAATCGCATTGCCGAACCGTGTGCGGATGTGCCGGGGTCTCTCAACTTCAAGGATCTCGGTGGGGCTTGCCATGCGTCCAAACCACAGGGTGTAGCGGCTGCCGGGAACATCGATCGAACCAACGAGGTCGCTCACGCGGGTGACTCCGCCGATCCACTCGGGGTACCGGTCAAGATCCGTCCAGGTCGCGAAAACGTGCTCGGGTGATGCTGCGACAAGCGTCGAAATGCGGAACGTTGCCATGGGTCCAGCATGCGCTCATTGTCGCGTAAATGCGAGGGGTTGAGCATGTCTGTAATCCCGGACAGCACCACTCCAAAAGCCGTTCCTGCCGCTCGCTAAAGGGGCTTTAGTAGAAGCAGAAGATCTTTCCACCACACAGTTCCCACAGACGAAGGAGTCACCATGGCACCCGCCGATTTCACTTCTGGTGCCCGTCCGGTTAAGGCCGCGCGGGGCACTGAGCTTACTGCCAAGTCGTGGCAGACCGAGGCGCCGTTGCGCATGTTGATGAATAACTTGGATCCGGAGGTTGCTGAGCGTCCGGATGATCTGGTGGTTTACGGCGGTACGGGCCGCGCAGCGCGTTCCTGGGCTGCGTTTGATGCGATTACCCGGACGTTGGAGACCATGGAGAAGGACGAAACCCTCCTGGTGCAGTCGGGTAAGCCGGTGGGTGTGTTCCGCACGAATGAGTGGGCTCCGCGGGTGTTGCTGGCGAACTCGAACCTGGTGGGGGATTGGGCGACGTGGCCTGAGTTCCGCCGGCTCGAGGCCGAGGGTTTGATGATGTACGGGCAGATGACGGCCGGGTCCTGGATCTATATCGGTACCCAGGGCATTCTGCAGGGCACCTATGAGACCTTTGCTGCGGTGGGGAACAAGCTGGCCGCGGAGGGACGCCACCCGGCACCGGCGCCGGCTGGTTCCACGGAGGGGCCTTTGGCCGGGACCTTGACGTTGACCGGTGGTTGTGGTGGCATGGGCGGCGCGCAGCCGTTGGCCGTGACGTTGAACGACGGTGCGTGCTTGATTGTTGATGTTGATGAGTCCCGTTTGCGTCGGCGTGTGGGGAAGCGGTACTTGGACGAGGTCGAAACCGATCTGGATGCCGCGATCGCGAAGGTTCAGGCCGCGAAGGATGAGCGTCGTGGCTGGTCTGTCGGGTACGTGGGTAACGCCGCTGAGGTGTTCCCGGAGTTGCTGGCCCGGCACCAGGCCGGGGAGGTTACGTTTGATGTGGTCACGGACCAGACCTCCGCGCACGATCCGGTGTCGTATTTGCCGGAGGGCATCACGGTGGCCGAGTGGCACACCGAGGCCGAAGCTGATCCGGAAGGGTTCACGAAGAAGGCCCAGGCGTCCATGGCCCGGCAGGTCCAGGCGATGGTGGAGTTCCAGGACGCCGGGGCCGAGGTCTTTGATTACGGTAACTCGATCCGGGATGAGGCCCGCAAGGGCGGGTATGACCGGGCGTTTGAGTTCCCCGGTTTCGTGCCGGCCTATATCCGTCCGTTGTTCTGCGAGGGTCTGGGTCCGTTCCGTTGGGTCGCGCTTTCCGGGGACCCGGAAGACATTGCTGTGACGGACAAGGCAATCAAGGAGTTGTTCCCGGAGAACACGCACCTGCACAAGTGGTTGGATGCTGCGGCCGAACGGGTGGAGTTCGAAGGCCTGCCGGCACGGATTTGCTGGCTCGGGTACGGCGAACGCCATAAGGCCGGGCTGCTGTTCAACCAGCTCGTCGCCGAGGGCAAGGTCAAGGCTCCGATCGTGATCGGCCGTGACCACCTGGATTCGGGTTCGGTGGCGTCCCCGTACCGGGAGACCGAGTCGATGAAGGACGGCTCGGACGCGGTTGCTGACTGGCCGCTGCTGAACGCGCTGACCGCTGCATCTTCGGGTGCTACCTGGGTGTCCATCCACCACGGTGGTGGTGTTGGTATTGGCCGGTCCATCCACACTGGCCAGGTTTCCGTCGCTGACGGCACGGACCTCGCCGCGGAAAAGCTCGAACGGCTGTTGACCAATGACCCCGGCATGGGCGTCATCCGCCACGCCGACGCCGGCTACGACCGCGCCCTCGAAGTCGCCAACGAACGAGGCGTCCGCATCCCCATGAACGAGAAGTAAGAACATGACCATCACATCGAACGAACAGCTCACCGTGACCCTCGGCTCCAGCGGCGTTACCCCGGAGGACGTCGTCGCCGTCGCCCGCCACGACGCCAGGGTGACCATTTCCCAGGAAGCCCTGGACAACGTCGCCAAGGTCCGCGCCCACATTGACGATCTCGCCACCAGCGATGTCCCTGCGTACGGGATTTCCACGGGCTTCGGCGCGCTGGCCAACCGCCACATCCCCAACGATCTCCGCACCCAGTTGCAGAAGTCCCTGATCCGTAGCCATGCCGCCGGCATGGGCCCGGCTGTTGAACGCGAAGTGGTTCGCGGCATCATGTTCCTCCGCGCCAAGACCTTGGCGTCCGGCCGCACGGGCGTCCGCCCCGTGGTCCTGCAGACCATGGTGGATGTCCTCAACGCCGGCATCACCCCGCTGGTCCGCGAGTTCGGTTCGCTGGGCTGCTCCGGCGACCTCGCGCCGCTGTCCCACTGCGCCTTGGTCCTCATGGGCGAAGGCGAAGCAACCGGCCCCGACGGCGAACTGTACGGAACCGCTGGAAAGCCGGCAGTTGCTGAGCTGCTCGCCCAGCACGGCATCGAGCCTGTCACGCTGGCGGAGAAGGAGGGCCTGGCCCTCGTCAACGGCACCGAGGGCATGCTCGGCATGCTGCTGATGGCCATCGCGGACATCCGCTTGTTGCTTGCGACGGCGGACGTCACCGCCGCGCTCAGCGTCGAGGCGCTGCTCGGCACCGACCAGGTGTTCCTGCCGGAGCTCCACGCAGCATTGCGTCCGCACCCGGGTCAGGCCGCCAGCGCTGACAACATGCTCCGCGTTCTGTCCAACTCGCCGATCGTTGCGTCCCACCGGATCAACGACACCAAGGTTCAGGACGCCTACTCGCTGCGTTGCGCCCCGCAGGTCGCCGGCGCCGTCCGCGACACCGTGGACCACGCCGCGCTGGTTGCATCCCGTGAACTCGCCGCAGCGATCGACAACCCGGTGGTCCTCCCGGACGGCCGCGTCACGTCCAACGGCAACTTCCATGGCGCTCCCGTAGCCTATGTGCTGGACTTCCTGGCCATCGCCGTCGCGGACCTCAGCTCCATTGCCGAGCGCCGCACGGACCGCATGCTGGATCCCGCCCGTTCGCACGGACTCCCGGCCTTCCTCGCTGGAGACCCGGGTGTGGACTCAGGCCTGATGATCGCCCAGTACACGCAGGCCGGCCTGGTTTCGGACAACAAGCGCCTCGCCGTTCCGGCGTCTGTGGACTCCATCCCGAGCTCCGCGATGCAGGAAGATCACGTGTCCATGGGCTGGCACGCTGCCCGGAAGCTGCGCAAGGCCGTGGAGAACCTTCGCCGGGTGCTCGCCGTCGAGCTTGTCACCAGTGCCCGCGCCATTGACATGCGTACGCAGATGTCCGACGGCGAACTCACCCCGGGTCCTGCCGGTACGGCAGTTCTTGAGGTGCTTCGCGAAGTTGTTCAGGGCCCGGGCGCGGACAGGTTCCTGTCGCCGGAACTGGAAGCGGCTGACCGTCTGGTCGGCTCCGGTGCGGTCCGCGCGGCAGCCGAATCCGCCGTCGGGATTTTGGCCTGACGTCGAATAAAACGCTCATTTGATGGGCAAATTTGTCACGCCCCGGTCTTTGTTCGCAACGCAAGCACCGGGGCGTGGCAAATGTAGTAGAACTTATGGTGTACGTCACGTCCACGCCAACGATGTCGTGGGCTTGACGGTCAACCGTTCAAATAACTCAATACACAACAGAGAACATCCACAAAGGGGTAGAAGTTCAATGAAGGCACGCGGAGCAGTCCTGTCCAGGCGAAGCGCTCACACGGCTACGGTTACCGACTGGAAGACGCTGAAAGTTGGCGAGCGGGTGGAAGTGGTCAAGTACGCCCACGTGATTGCCGCCGGTCGGATCGAGGAGATTTCCAGCAGCGGAAATGTGGTGTGGCTTGAGCATGCAGGCCCCGGGGTTACCGAAGAGGGCAAAGAATTGTTCATGAAGTCCGACGGCGTCACTCTCCGCCGGGCCTAGCTTAAACAGAAACCGGGGCTCGGTCCCTTCCGCGGGTAGTAGATGCGGAAAGGAACGGGCCCCGGTTTTTTGTTCGCTGCCGAAAGTGCCGTCAGGGGTGGCAGTTAGGCAGCGAGGACTTCGTGGGTCTGACCGAAGGGAACGGATTCGTCCAGCGCCACGGTGTAGGTGCCGGGCTCGTGCCGGGTCACCAGTATGCCGCAGTTAGCGTCTGCTGCTGCGTTTGCAATCAGGGCATCCACGGCGCGGTCGAGTCCGTCGTGGATCTCGTCTGCCTTGGAAAAGGACAGGCGAATCTCGCGTTCTGCAATCATTGCAGGGGTCATTGGGGGCCTCCTATTACGTGCCGCATGCGAGGGCGACCCATCAATCATAGTCGGTGGGAGCTTAGTATTTGTAAGATGACTGGTAGGTAAGTGACCTGGGTCTCATCGGCGGACCATGGCGCGGAGCAGTTTGACGGCAACTGAAAGGGCCGCGATATCCACCGGACCAGGCTTAATGGCCTCCTGAATGGTCTCCTGAATCCGTGCCAGCTGCTCGATGTTGCCCCGTTCCCAGTCCGTGATTCGTTCCACTGGATCAGTCGCGGCAGAGGACCGTGAAGTGTGCTTGACCACGGCCTTGGTCATGTCCGCGAGGACCAGATACATGTCATCCCTCAGAGCGGCCCTCGCCAAGGACTCCCAGTGAGTGTCCCGGGGGAGCATGGTGATGTGTTCCAACAGAGGTATGGCGGAGATACGCTCAAAAACGGCGAAATAGACCTCCGCCACGGCCTCTGCCGGTTCCTGCAATTCCTCGGCAATGGCCGAGATATCCAGGAGTCCGTAACTCACCAGAAGTTCTGACGCGCGAATCCCAAGATGATGGGGGAGTCCCACAGCGTCGGTGTGTGCCAGCCGTTTCTGCGAGTGTGCCAGATTGATGCCGTGCAGGAAACGCGTGAAGTTGGCCCGCATCAAGGACATGGGGTTTTCCAGCCGCGTCAGCGCGTCGGAGACGGGCTTGTCCCGGAAATCGTGGGTGACATACCAGCGGACGGAGCGGTCGAGCAGGCGTCGCATGTCCAAGGCAACAGCGGCTCCATGCTCGCTGGGGGTGCTGGCAGGAAGTTCGGCGATTGCCTCGGCCACTGAGTCGAAGCCCCAGATCTGCCGCATCACCACGAATCCGCGGGCAACCGCTGCCGCCGAGACCGTGGTCTCTTCCATGGCCCTGAAAGCGAAGGCGATGCCACCCATATTGATCATGTCGTTAGCCACCACGGTTGCCACGATTTCCCTGCGCAGCGGATGGGTGGAGAGAAGTTCGCCGAAACGTTCGGATACCTGCCGCGGAAAGTACTCGTGGAGCGTCGTGGAGAACCAGGGATCGTCGGAGAGTCCTCCATCGGTCAACTCACGGGCCAGCTCAATCTTCGCGTAGGCGGCCAAGACGGCGAGCTCCGGTGTGGTGAGTCCCTTTCCGGTGAGGACGCGAGCCCTCAGCTCCTTGTTGCTGGGAAGGAATTCGAGACCCCGGTCCAGATCAGTGACGGATTCCAGCCAGTCCATGGTCCGCTCGAAGCTGGGGCTCCACTCCAGCGCCAATTGCTTGTCGTTGAGCAGCAGGACATTTTGTTGGTGGTTGGTCTGCAGCACAAGCCGCGCCACCTCACCTTGCAGTGAGTGCAGGAAGGGGGCGCGTTCCTTCACGGAAATCCTGCCGGCGGCGATCATCCGGTCGAGGAAGATCTTGATGTTCACTTCATGGTCGGAACAATCCACTCCCGCCGAATTGTCGATCGCGTCAGTGTTCACCAGGATGCCCGCCAGTGCAGCCTCGATCCTGCCGCGCTGTGTGACGCCTAGGTTGCCGCCCTCAGCCACGATGTGGGTGCGGAGCTGGTTGGCGTCCACCCGGATGGCGTCATTGGACTTATCCCCGACGTCGGCATGGGACTCTGTTGATGCCTTGATGTAAGTGCCGATTCCGCCGTTATAGAGGAGATCGACCGGGGCCATGAGGATCGCCCGGAGAAGCTCGGGCGGGCTCATCACCAACTGGCCACCGGGATCGGCGCCTTCTTCCATGCCCAAGGCGAGCCGGACCTCTTCCGTGATCAGGATGGATTTATCCGTGCGCGCGAACACGCCGCCGCCGGGGCTTAGCTTGGTGCGATCGTAGTCAGCCCAGCTGGAGCGGGGGAGTTTGAAGAGGCGTTCCCGCTCGGCGAAAGACTCTCCCGGGTCCGGGGTCGGGTCCAGGAAGATGTGGCGGTGATCGAAGGCGGCCACCAGCTTGATGTGCTGGGACAGGAGCATGCCGTTCCCGAATACGTCGCCGCTCATATCGCCGATCCCCACCACCGTGAAGTCCTCGGCACGGGAGTCGATCATGAGTTCGCTGAAGTGATGCCTTACGGATTCCCACGCGCCGCGGGCCGTGATGCCCATCTGCTTGTGGTCGTAGCCCACCGAGCCGCCGGAGGCGAAGGCATCACCCAGCCAGAAGCCGTATTCCGCCGATAACGCATTGGCTATGTCCGAGAATGCTGCAGTTCCCTTATCCGCCGCGACCACCAGATAGTAATCGTCCCTGTCGTGCCGCACCACGCGAGGGGGCGCGACCACATGACCGTTGGTGCCGCCGTCGGAATCCGGTACCAGGTTGTCCGTGACATCCAGCAGGCCCCGGATGAATGTCCTGTAGCTTTCTTGTCCCTCCGCCAACCACGCCGCACGATCCTCTGCCGGGTCCGGAAGCCGCTTCGGGAAGAAACCGCCCTTGGCTCCCGTAGGCACAATCACCGCATTCTTGACAGTCTGGGCCTTCACGAGCCCCAGGATCTCCGTGCGGAAGTCCTCCCGCCGATCGGACCAGCGCAGCCCGCCGCGGGCAATTGGCCCAAAACGGAGGTGAACGCCCTCAACCCTGGGCGAGTAAACCCAGATCTCGAACTTGGGCCGGGGGAGCGGGGCGGCCGGGATGAGGGATGGATTGAGTTTGAAGCTGAGGTACGGCTTGTCCACGTAGAAATTGCTGCGCAACGTAGCTTCCACAAGGCTCGCGAGGGAGCGCAGCAGGCGGTCGGCATCGAGGACGGGGACGGCGTCGATCGCTTCGGCCAGCCTTTCCCGCGCCGCATGGATCGCCTGTGTTCGGTGGCTCAGCGCGCTGCTGTCCGCCTCGAAGACGTCCCCTTCTGCTGTGCCCGGGGTGGAGAGTTCGGGGTCAAAGAGGTCTGGAGTGAAGTTGTCTGGATCGAACTTCGCCTCGAACAGCTCCAAAAGCGCATGTGTCGCAGTGGGGTTACCGCCCAACGTGTCCGCGATGAATCCGTACGAGTTGGTGCTTCCAAGTTGACGCAGATACTTGGCGTACGCCCGCAGGATGGCCACCCGACGCCAGTCGATGCGCTCCCTGATGACCAAGGCATCGAAGGCGTCCGACTCCGCATCACCGCGCATCGCCGCGCAAAACGAACCCGCCAACAGCTCACCGGTGGCAAGGGGGTCCACACCGCGCGGGTACTTGAGTCCGAGGTCGTAGAGGAAGAACTGCCTGCCATCCGCGCGCTGCACGTCGAACGGACGCTGGTCCAGGACCTTCAAGCCGAGATTATGGAAGAACGGGAGGATCTGGGTGAGGCTCTGGGGCCGGGTCAGGTAGACCCGGATACGGGCATCCTCGGTGAGGACGGCCGTGCCAGGCCGGGTGTAGACGCTCAATAGCGGGTCGGTCTCCACGCTGTGGGTCGGTGGGAAGCTCTCGAACTTCGAGATGTCCTCAACAGCGTCCTCAACTTCGTAATCCGCCTTGTAGCTGGCCGGGAATGCGGCGGCCCATTGATGTGACAGCCTGGCCGCTTCCTCCGAGGGATACCGCGCCTGCAGCGCCTCGGCCAGCCCTTGCGCCCAGGACCTCGTGGCAGCGATGATCCGCGGCTCCAGGACTGAGGCATCCACGACGCCGGGAATCCCGTCACGTAGCGACGTCGCGTTGGGCAGCAGCACACGGAAAAACACGCGAGCCATGGCCGATTCGCCCAAGCGAAGTTCGAACTCGATGGAATCCGAACCAAAGGCTTCCCGGAGTTCCCGCTCGATATTGAGCCTGACGGCCGTGCTGTAGCGGCGCCTGGGCAGGAACACGAGCGCGGTCATGAACCGGCCGTACGAGTCCGGGCGGAGGAACAATCGTGTGCTGTGGCGGTCCTGGAGGCGCAAGATCTCACGGGCATGGGTGACAAGCTGTTCGGCGTCGATGTGGAACAGTTCGTCGCGGGGATAGGCCTCGATGACAGCCAGCAGTTCCTTGCCATGATGGGAACTTGCGGGGTAGCCGAATGCCCTCAACACTTCCTTCACGGTGTCGCGGATGACCGGGATCTGCTGCGCGGAGCGGGTTGTGGAGCTGGGGGAGAAGAGCCCTACGAAGGTGTGCGCGATGGCGCCTGTGTCGCCTTCGGTCACCAGGGTGATTTCGTCGAGGTAGGCCCGGCGAAGGACGGTGGAACGCTGGGTGGACTTGGTCAGCGTGAGAGTGGGAGTGGGAGTGGCTGTTGCTGCTGCGCTTGCGTGAGGACGTGGCGTTGGCTCGGTGTCCCGGAGAAGCCCCAACCCGGAGGTCCCCCGACACCCCAGGAACACAAAGTTCCCATCCTCCAGCCAACGGAGTAGTTCCTGGGCTTCGCGGGCCGTCCGATCTGTCTTTGCCGCCTCATCCAGTGCCCGGATATCCCGGGCCAGCTCTTCGCGGATGGCTGCCTCATCCTCCGCCGCGGCACGGACATCGTCCAGGACCTTCTGCAGCCGGCCCACCAGCATCTCCGCGCTCGCCTCATCCGGCAGCCGGGGGATTTCGATGGCCGTCCACGCTTCGGTGAGGAGTCCGCCGTCGTGGTTCTGTTGGGTGGCCCGCGAGCCGGGGGAGCCGGCAGCGGAAGGTTCGACGCCGGCGGGGAGCCCCGTGCGCTGCGGTCCCCTGTGGATTCCGGTCAGGCGGTGGGTGGCTGGATCGCGCGTGACGCTGAAGGTGGGGTGGACCAGGAGCCGGAGGGCGGCGGTGTCACGGGCGATCTCGGCAGTCACGGAGGGAAGCAGGTAGGGCATGTCGTCCGAAACGATGGCCAGCAGGCTGGCATCCGGTTCGTGCAGGACCCCGATGACGGCTTGCCCGGGCTCGCGGCGCACGGCCAGGGACCGGTGGTATCGGGCGCGTTCCAGCAGCGTTTCAGGCGTGTAGTTTCGGACGTCGTCCTCAGCCACATGCTCGTAGTAGTCGGTCAGGAATCCGTCCGTCGGTCCCATACTGGGTGACATGTCGCTGCGCCTCCGCTGCGCAAAGGAGCGGACGTGCGTTGCGGCCCGGCGAAGTCCCTGCGCCTCATTTCATGATCGCTGGGGACGGGCCGGGGGTAAACCCCTAAAGCGGGGAGCCGGCCCCAAGACGTGGTGGCGGGATTCGAACCCGCGTGCGCTGCTTTGCAGGCAGCTCCCTGGCCTCTCGGGTACACCACGTGCAAACGACACTAGGTGCCGGACCGCGGCCGGATCAAAGTTCATTTCCCCGGCTTTCGCAGGGCTACGCTCGGTGTCCCAGGGCTACGGGTTGGCGTCGCCGCGCTAAGGGAAAGTTGCCCTGCGTTGCCTCCCGTGACGGCGCTCCGTGAGCATGCGGATCCTTGGCTTGCTCGTTGATCGCAAGGTTCAAGGGCGGGAGTCTCGGACAAGCGCGGGATCCGTGCCTGCCCGCCGCCGCGAACGTAGCCCGGCCACTTTGAAAACCCCGGACGCCACCAAGAGTGTCAATATGGCCGCCGCCATGTGCGTGTAGAGCATGAGGTGGACCGAGCCGCCACTTGGGGCCGCACCGTTAGCCGGCGCACCGTTAGCCGGCGCACCCGCGGCAGGAGACGTAGCCTGACCGCCGTGCAAGTGATCCAGGATTCCGATGCCGGGGAAGTATCCGCCAAAGGCGTCAAAGCCCAGATGCAGCAACTGCTGGGCCACGCCGGACAGGAGCAGCAGTAACAACGGCCCATGCACCCAGCGGGCAAGCAGTTGGGCGGCCAGGCAGCCGAGCGCGGCGAGGCCCAGGAGCACGGGTATGGCTGGTGCGCTGCCTCCGGCGACCATATGCGCGGCCAAGCCCAGGGCCACAGCTGCCAGCCCTGCAACCCAAGCCAACTTCTCCTGCACAAGTGGTGTGCGCATCGCAGTCCCTTCCTCCACACAGGCTATGTGGAGGAAGCCGGGCGGAAAAGGGGCCCGGGAGCTAAGCGAGGAGCGTGTTCACCAACCGTGCCGCAACCTTCGCGGTCCGGGAGTCGATGTCGAACTCCGGATTCAGCTCGGCCACGTCCAGGTGCAGCAACTTTCCGCTGGCAGCCACTTGCCGGCAGATCGCGCTGATCACCGGCAACGGCACACCGTAAGCGGCCGGCGCGCTCACCCCGGGGGCCACCGACGCCGGCATCACATCCAGGTCGATGGTCAGGTACAGCACGTCCACTCCCGCCAGGAAGTCAGCGACGAAGACCTCCGCTGCTTCCGGCGTGCACAGCTCATCAAGCAGGTACTTCACGCCCAGGTCCCGGGCGGTGTTGAAGAGCGTCCGCGTGTTGTTGGGCTCCGAAATTCCGACGACGGCGTACTGCAGTTCGCGTCCCGCGGCAGCTTCCGCGTGGGCCATCTGCAGGAACGGCGTGCCCGAGCTCGGCGTCGGCTCGTCCCGCAAGTCAAAGTGCGCGTCCAGGTTCAGCACACCCAAACGCTTGCCCCGGACCGCTTCGGAACCGGCCACGCCCAGATAGCTGGCGAACGCGGTCTCGTGGCCGCCGCCAAGCACAACGGTGAGGTTGCCGGCGTCGAGCAGTCCCGAAATGGCGAGCCCGGCGCGCTCTTGGCCCGCCTCCAGTGAGTCGTCCTCCACAACCACATCGCCGGCGTCGAACACGTCACGGTCAAGGTGGAAAAGCCAGCGGACCCAGCGCCGAACGGATCGCGGCCGGAGCCGCGGCGGCACCCACGCGTCCTTTGTTGCGGAGGACGCCGGCGTCGCTGCAGAAACCCAGCACGACGGCGGGACGCGAGGCTGCTGCGGCGGCGCACACGGTGTGGGGTGCTACGGCTTGCCACCATCTCCGGTGCTCGTTGCCCTCGCCGTCAAAACGACCCGTCCACGGAGTGGGGGAGACATCTACGGTGAGGGGCATGGTTTCCATGGTTCAAGCACACCGGACCCGGGCCCCGAAAACCAGCCGTTCCGCCGCGGGAGTGTCTGAAACCCCGGACTCACCCGAGCCCGGAAGCCCGGCGAGGGCTTACTTGACCCCGAGCAACTCTTCCACGGTTCCAATGCCGAAGAACAGCAGGAACGCCGCAGCCACAGCCCACATCAGCGGGTGAACTTCACGGGCACGGCCCTGGAACGTGCGGATCAGGACGTATGAGATAAAGCCTGCGCCGAGGCCGTTCGCGATGGAGTACGTGAACGGCATGAGGGCGATGGTCAGGAACGCGGGAATTCCGACGCCCCAGTCCTGCCAGTCGATCTTGCCCACCTGGGAGACCATCATGAAGCCCACAACTACCAGTGCGGGAGCCACGGCCTCGAACGGGACCAGGTTGATGAGCGGCGTGAAGAACATGGCCACAAGGAAGAGGGCGCCGGTGACGATCGAGGCGAGTCCGGTCCGTGCGCCTTCGCCGATGCCTGCGCCTGACTCGACGAAGATCTGGTTGGAGGAAACCGAGGCTCCGCCGCCCACGATGGCCCCGAGGGCGTCTACCTGCAGGACTCGGTCCACGTTGGGAATGTTGCCGTCTTCGTCCACGGTTCCGGCCTCGTTGGCCAGGCCCACCATGGTGCCCATGGCGTCGAAGAAGATGCTCAGGAGGATCACGAACGCCAGCAATGCTGCAGCGATGAAACCGAGGTGTTCAAACGCGCCCAACGGGTTGGCCTTGCCGATCAGGGATAGATCCGGGGCACCCCATTCGGTGAGCGTGGGAGCAACCAGGGACCAGCCGCGGGGGTTGACGTTGGTGCCGTCAAAGCTCGGGCCGATGTGGAGGGTGAATTCGAGGATGGCGGCCAGCGCAGTGGAGACGACGATGCCGATCAGGATAGCGCCGCGGACCTTGCGGACCACCAGCGCGATGGTCAGGATCAGGCCAACTGCGAACACGAGCGTCGGCCAGCCCATGAGCTTGCCGTCCACGCCCAGGCCCAGCGGGACGGTGGTTCCTGCGGCATCGGGGATGCGGCGGACAAAGCCTGCGTTGACCAGGCCGATGAGTGCAATGAAGAGGCCAATGCCCACAACAATTGCCGTCTTCAGGGCTTCCGGCACGGCCTTGAACACGGCAGTCCGGAAGCCGGTGAGCACCAGGATGAGCATGGTGATGCCGGACAGCACCACGAGCCCCATCATGTCCGGCCAGGTCAGTCCGGGGTGGGACGCCACCGTGACCGCGACGAAGGCATTGACGCCCAAGCCTGTGGCCACGGCAAACGGGTGCTTGGCCCACGCGCCCATGAGGATGGTCAGGATGCCCGCCACGAAAGCAGTGGTGGCTGCCACGGCTGTGAAGCCCAGGGACGCGCCGCTGGAGTCAGGTCCGGAGAGGATCAGTGGATTCAGCACCACGATGTAGCTCATGGCGAAGAAGGTCGCGAACCCGCCCCGAATTTCCCGAGAATACGTGGATCCGCGTTCGGAGATCTTGAAGTAGCGGTCTACTGCAGAACCTTGTTTCAGCATGAAGGTCTCCGGGGATCGAGGGGAGTTTGCTCTCAAATCCTATGTTGTCCGGTGCGGGCCCTCCGAACGATTCGCCTAGTCTGTAAGGAAGCCAACACTAGGAGAAACCGCCCCATGCGTACCATCCGCCCGCTTCTGGCCGCCGTCGTCGCTGCTCTTGCTTTTGCGTCCGCCTTGCTGTTTTCCGCGGCTCCGGCGTCCGCGCACGACGTCGCCGAATCAACCGCGCCAGCCAACGGTGCCAGCGTGGCGGAAGTCCCGGCGTCGGTCTCCATCACGTTCAACAACCGCCCTCTCGCGATTGGTTCCGGAGTCACTGTGACGGCCGGCGGCGAGAACTGGGCGGACGGCCCGGTGGAAATCATTGACAACCAGGCCGTTCAGAAGCTCCGCGAAGGCGCCCCCGCAGGGGAGTACACGGTGGTTTGGCGTGTGGTCAGCTCCGATTCGCACCCCATCGAGGGCACCTTTACGTTCACGGCCGCCGCAGGAAGCACGACGACGGCGAGCGGCCCGGCTGGGGCCTCACCGTCGGTCTCGGCTCCCTCAGCCGCAGTACCCACGGCGGGCACCGCAGCACCGGGGACGGGCGCCAGCGAGCCGGCCGCTGATGCCTCCCAGCCCTTCCCGTGGAGCATCGTCGGGTTGGCTGTTGTTGCTGTTGGTCTCGTTATTTATGTTGCTGTTACCGCACGGAAGAAGCTGGCAGCTTCAAACGACCCCGAGGGCGATACTCCCGCGGAATAGCGCGGTTTTCTACGTAGCTGCGAATATCTCGAAACGATTACCGCGACACGCCAGAGACCCATTTCCCGTTACTTAAATGTGACTTCGACGGAATCATCGCGTACGGTAGTACCTGTGCCTGTTCCACGTAGCGGGCACTTCCGGCCTGATTGCCTAGCTCTGCCGCAGTCCGGAATCCGTTCGCAGACAAACCTACGGCAGAGACGGGGAACCCAATTTAGGCCGCTTTCGAGCGTGCCTTGGGGTGAAGTCACGAAGCTTCCGCTGAACAGCGGGGGATAGTGGCCGGGTGACTCCCATCCGAATCCGACAGCTAACCTCGCAGGCATCGGGAGAGGCTCTTTCATGTCTTCACGCATTCTTCGCGGCCGTCGTAAGGCGGACAGCGTACGTCCTAATCCGTTCATCTCCATCTCGAAGGCAGTGGCCAGCAACGCTTCCGGCGCTGGCCGTCAGGCAGCTGTTATCGCAGCAGCCTCGGGCCTCGTTTTGACCGGTTCCATTGCTGCTCACGCAGCTGAGGCCCCGGTTCAGCGCGACTCCAGCCCCGCAACGGTCGCTGAGACCGTTTCCGAGGCACCCACCAAGGTTGTTACCGCTCTGGCAACGGCTACCGTCAACTTCGAGCGTCCCGCTGTTGCTTCCGTAGCAGCTCCGGTCATCGAAAAGCCGGCTCCCGTTGTTGAGGCTCCCGTAGTCCAGAAGGCAGCTGTCACCACCGCTGCTGCAACGGCTCCCGTCGCCGCCCAGGCTGCGGTTGCTGCTCCCGTGGCTGCCGCACCGGTTGCCGCTGCTCCCGTAGCTGCTGCCCCCGCCGTTGGCGGCGTCAATGCAGCCATGGTTGCCTCGGCTTACGCACAGATCGGCATCTTCCAGGACTGCACCGCCATGGTCGAGAAGGCCCTTGGTTCCGCAGGCATCCCGGTAGGCGACCTCGGTCCCATGCAGTTCATGAACTACGGCAAGGTCGTCAGCGATCCTCAGCCCGGTGACATGATCGTCCAGTCCGGCCACGTTGCCATCTACATCGGCAACGGCCAGGCAATCAGCGGTGGCATCAACGGCAACCAGACGGGCATCCACCCGATCAGCTGGTTGACCGCAACGGGTCCCCTGACCTACGTACGCGCTGGCGCATAAAGCCTCACGCTTCAGTTCAAAAACCGGCGCCTCCCAAGATTAACGTCTTGGGAGGCGCCGGTTTTTGGCGTTAAGTTCTGTTCATAAAAGTCCAGCGCGGGAAGTACGACGGCGGTTCTGCTGGCCTGCGTTGGTGAGGTGGCTTGTGTTGGTGAGGTGGCCTGTGTTTGCCGGACATGACCAGCCAGGCGATGGCGGTGCCGGGGGCTAGGCGACGGCGATGACGCTAGGCGATGGCGATGCCGGGACCTGCCGGCAGGGCTACCTTGGTGGAGATTGCCTGGCCCACTGCTTTGGCTTGCCGCAGCACTTCCTTGGGAGACGGGGTGATCAGGTCCCCAACGCCCACCAAGTGCATCCCCACCGCCCGCATGGCGGCCGCGAAGTTCTGGCCAACGGCTATTCCAAGTTCGGCGAGCATGCGGCGTAACTGGCTTTGGGCGCAACGCGTCACTACTACGTGGTCCGCCAGGAGGACGCCGTTGGCTGTGTGGACTGCCCACTGGCGTGGAGTGGATTCGAGGGGGCCGGATGCGTGGAGGCCTGTTCTCAGTCCGGCCGTGGTCATGCTGGCCGCCAGTCCGTACCCGATCTGGCGGGAGGGGTCCGCCCCCAGGAAATCGAGGCGTACGGCGCGGGTGGTGTTGCGAACGTCTAGTTGATGGTTGGCGGCGTAGTTCCGCAGGTGACGGAGGATCTCGTTGCGTTCCTGCATGGCGGTAGGATCGGCCACCTCGGTGCGTTGAAGCATGCCGGTGTGAACAGAAGGACCTGTGGTGGACAGTGCACCGAACCCGTCTACGACGATGGAGCCCACGCCGAAGCGGCTGAGCTCGCTGGCAACTGCCAAACCGGACAGGCCGGCTCCGATGACCACGGTGGTGGTGCGTTCCGTGGCGGAATCAGGCGTGAGTGACACTGCTTGGTTCCTCCTTGACGTGTGTGCCTTACGGCATCGCGTGGGATCGCGTCCGAGTTCCCCAAGCGGCCGCAAATAAATGGCCGGAGTGTGTGGTGTGAAACATGTTCGCCGGCCATTCGGTGACTCGAACACTACCGAACTTTTTCGGCCATGGATAGCCTCCGCGACTCCGCGTTTTGTGTGTTCGTCCGGAGCGCAATGTGGAAGGCCGGGAACCGAGCCCGGACCGTTATGCACATAGCCCGATGTCGCCTTGATTCGCCACTGCCGACCGAGAATAGTTGGGATTGGGAGGAGAAATTTCCGGGTTTCTCCTGCCCCGGCCATTGACAATGAAACAGTGAGGCAATCCGACGAGGAGAACCTCTGGCAGAATAGCCGGAACATCAAGCAGTAGGTGGAGAGGCAGGCCCCCATGGACCAGCACGGCAGACACAGTGAAGAGCCACAGGACGGCCAGGATCAGGCTGTGGAACCAGGTGGCATCGTGGTCGGAGTGGACGGTTCAGAGCACGGGCAATGTGCTTTGGTTTGGGCCGCGCGGGAGGCTGAACGTCGGCGCCTTCCTTTACATATCGTCACGGCATATTCCGTGCCCATCTTTGCCGCATCCGGGCTGGATGGCGGCTACGCAACAGTTGACGATTCCGTGATTCGCGAGGGCGCGGATGCGATCGTTCGGCAGGCCCTGGATAAGGTCTCCGGATATGCCATCGACGTCGATGCTTCTGTCGAGAACGGCGACGCCGCTGGTGTCCTGTTGGATCTTTCCAGCGAGGCCGCACTCCTTGTCTTCGGGAGCAGGGGTCGCGGCGGATTTGTTGGGCGTTTGCTTGGCTCGGTCAGCAGCGCTTTGCCCGCCCACGCCAAATGCCCCACGGTGACAGTCCCGCTCTACTGTGCCGATCGCCTTGGTGAAAGCACTGAGGACAAACACATCAAGGCTGAACATGCCAAGGCTGGCCCACGTACTGTGGAAAATGTGGTTGCCGTAGGCGTGGACGGTTCCGAGCAGGCCCGCGTGGCCGTGCTCGAAGCTGCCGAGCAAGCACAGCGCATGGGCGCGAAACTCCGGGTGATTTGTGCCGTACCTCAGTACAGCGGTTCCCTGGCATGGGTTCCGGCACCCTTGGACCGGGATGCCTTGTTTGCGGATATCAAAGTCCAGCTGGACGCCGGGGCTGATTGGCTCAGAAGCCATTTCCCTTCATTGCCCATGGAAACGGAACTCAGGGATGGTTCCCCCGTTGATGTTCTGGTGGAAACCAGCCGCAGCGTCGAGCTGGTGGTTCTGGGTACACGGGGCCGTGGCGGCTTCGCGGGGATGCTGTTGGGTTCAACATCGGACGGAGTCCTGCATCACTCCAAGGGGCCGGTAATGGTTGTTCCGGACCGTGACGATCCCAGACTCGCTGACCGCCACAAGTTTGGGCCTATGCTCGGCGCTGCTTAAGCCGGATCCTGTTACGTCCATGGACAAGAAACAGCCCGGGGAACCGTCACAGGATCACGAAGCCAGCCTTGGCGGGCCCGGTCCAGTGTTCGTTCTGGACATCGCCGCAATCCGTGGACCCATGCTGCCGGAGGTTGGCGGCAAGGCAGCCAATCTAGGCGAGTTGGCCAGCGTCGGCCTGCCGGTTCCGCGCGGATTCTGCCTGACAACTGCTGCCTACCGGCAGGCTCTCTCGGGTGTGGGCTTGGAGCCTGTCTTTGCGGCTTTGTCGGAAGCTGATGCGGCCGGCATGGACCAGCTCAATGAGCTTGCCGCCCGCGCCCGGTCTTTGGTGATCGAGGCCGGGGTGCCGGCCGAAATCGCCGAAGCGGTGCGGTCTGCATACCAAAATTTGGGCGCCAACGTACCCGTCGCCGTGAGGTCCTCGGCCACCGCAGAGGACTTGCCGTTCGCAAGTTTCGCCGGACAACAGGACACCTTCCTGAACGTTGTGGGCGTGGATGCAGTCTTGGATGCCGTGAGCCGCTGCTGGGCGTCGCTCTGGACAGACCGCGCCGTGGCCTACCGGACCACTAACGTGATCGACCACGCAACTGTGGCCTTGGCTGTAGTTGTGCAGGAAATGGTGAATTCCGCTACCGCTGGCGTCATGTTCACCGCCAACCCGGTGACGGGGAATCGCTATGAAACGGTCATTGATGCCAGCCCTGGCTTGGGGGAGGCGGTGGTGTCCGGGGCTGTGAATCCAGACCATTACGTTGTGGACGCCCGGCGCGGTGCCGTCCTGACAAAGGTCTTGGGGGACAGGCAAGTGGAGATCCGCGCCACGCCGGGCGGCGGCACGGAGCGGGTTGAACGGCCCTTGCCTGCTGATTCAGCCGTGGAGCCCTGTCTCAGTGGTCGTCAGATCCTCGCGCTTGCCAAGCTGGGCCTTGAGGTACAAGAGCATTACCGTGCTCCGCAAGACACCGAGTGGGCCATCGACGACGACGGAAAGCTCTGGCTCACCCAGGCCAGACCCATCACCACGCTGTACCCGCAAACCTCACGCACGCCCCCGGCTCCCGGCGAGCACGCGTTCCTGAACTTCAGCCTCGCTCAGGGCCTCACCAGGCCTCTGACGCCCATGGGGTTGGCCGGAATCCGGCTGATTGCCTCAAGCGTCGCCAAGACGGCGGCTTTCGACGTTCCCGATCCCCGGTCAGGGCCGCCTGCCTACTACGAAGCCGGACAACGAATCTTCTTCGACTTCAGCGCCGTGCTGCGAAGCCGGGTAGGCCGGACAATCGTGCCACGGGTTTTTGACGTCATGGAAGCCCGCTCCGCAGCCATTATGCGTGGGCTCTTCGCCGACCCGCGCTTCGCGGTGACCATCAAGACACCCGTGAAACTGATCCGCCATATCGCCCCGGTGGCGGCTAAGCATCGTGTCCCGGAGTCATTGTTCCGCGGTCTGTTCCGTCCAAGTACAGCAATGCGGCGTGTGGAGCGGCTCAGTACGGAGTTACGCAGCACCTTCTCCGTCCCCAGTGAAGCCACACCCCACCAGCGGCTCGGCCACGTCCAGAGAATCTTGGGAGAGGAAGTGTTCGCCACGGTTCCGCAGGTGTTGCCACTTCCTGCTCTCGGCTTCGCGATGCTGGCGCTGGTGAGGCGGATTCTTGGTGACCAAGCGCCCTACAGCGAGCTGCAAACAGTAATCCGGGGCCTACCTAACAACGTCACCACGGAGATGGACCTGGCTTTGTGGCAAGTCGCCTCTGAGATTCGTGAGGATCCGGCCGCCGTTGCTTCCATGGTTGCCCGAACACCGGCAGAGCTGGCGGAACAGCATCGGGCAGCCAAGCTCCCGGCAGCTGCACAGGCCGGTCTTGAGAGGTTCCTGCGGAAATACGGACACAGGGCGGTTGCAGAGATCGACCTTGGCATGCCCCGCTGGTCCGATGACCCTACGCACATCCTCGGTGTCATAGCCAACTATTTGAGGCTCTCCGACGGCGCCGAAGCGCCCGACCAACAATTCACGCAAGCAGCCCTCGACGCCGATGAACAGGTAGCGCGTTTCGTGGCCCGCGCCAGGGCGAAGAGTCCGTTGCACGCGGTAATCGTGAGACTTGCTTTGGACCGAACACGGCACTTCGCCGGGTTGCGGGAGTTGCCCAAGTACAACCTGGTTCTGGGGCTGTCAGCTGCGAGGAAGCAGTTGCTCCTGATCGGGGATGAGCTTGTGGCAGCACAGCGGATCGAACGTCCCGAGGACATCTTCTTCCTGGACCTGGACGACGTCGAGATCGCCTTGGCCGGAGACGACGTCCACGAGGTGGTTGCTGAACGACGTGCGGCTTATCTCCAGGAACTCCGCCGCAAGCACATCCCGAGAGTGCTGTTGTCTGATGGTACGGAACCCGAAGCTACGGCCAGCGGGAGCGGCGGCAAGCAGCGCCCCGGCACTTTGTCCGGCAGTCCGGCGTCGGCAGGTCTGGTGTCTGCTCCCGCGCGCGTCATCATGGATCCGGTTGGCGCCCACCTGGAACCGGGAGAAATCCTGGTGGCACCGTCAACGGACCCTGGGTGGACGCCACTGTTCCTCACCGCGGGAGGGTTGGTCATGGAGATGGGAGGAGCCAACTCGCATGGGGCTGTGGTGGCCCGTGAGTACGGCATCCCTGCAGTGGTGGGTGTCCCCGACGCGACATCGCGCATCAGAACAGGCCAGCGCATCACCGTTGACGGCGCTGCCGGGACCGTCAGCATCGAAAACTCCGGGTAGTGAAACAGTGTCAGGCGTGCTGGTGTGATTCGTGCTCGGAGTGGCTCACCGGTTCCAGTTGGAAAGTGCAGTGCTCGGTGTCGAAGTGCCGGCCAAGGCAGGAGCCCAGCTGGTCCAGGATGTTGTCCGCCCCGCTGGCGCTGAGGACCGCATCCTCCACCACCACATGGGCTGAGAACACGGGAACGCCGGATGTAATGGTCCAAATGTGGATGTCATGGGCATCAACCACACCGTCCACGGCAACGATGTGCTCCCGGATCATGTTCACATCAACGCCCTTGGGTGTGGCTTCCAAAAGCACATCCACAACATCACGCAGCAAATGCCAGGCCCTCGGAATGATCATGAGGGCGATCAGCACGGACGCGAGTGGGTCGGCGGCGCTGAATCCCGTGGTCATGATCACGACGGCCGCCACAATGACGGCAATGGAGCCAAGAAGGTCACCGAGAACTTCAAGGTAGGCACCGCGGACGTTGAGGCTTTCCTTCTGCGCTCCTTGGAGGATCAGCAAGGAAACGAGGTTGGCCACAGCACCCAAAATGGCGGCCCACAACATGACATCCGTCTGGATTTCGGTTGGCTCGCCAAAACGGCGAATGGCTTCGATCATGATCACCACGGCGATGACGATCAGGATCAGTGCGTTGGCCAAGGCAGCCAGAACCTCGGCCCTTTGATAGCCGTAGGTTCGCTGGTCGCTCGCCGGTCGGGTGGCAATCCACGCCGCCATCAGGGCAATGAACACGCCCGCCGCGTCAGATAGCATGTGTCCGGCATCGGCCAAAAGGGCCAAAGATCCGGACACGACGGCGCCAATCACCTGGATGCCCACCACCCCTAAGGTGATGGCCAAGACGGCGATTAGCCGCTTCCGGTGCTTGCCGGTTGCTGTGACTCCGTGGGAGTGGTTGTGATCATGCCCCATGCCTATAAGGCTAGCCCCAGCCGAGCTCATGCAAGCGGTCGTCGTCTATCCCGAAGTGGTGCGCGATCTCATGGACCACGGTGATGGCCACCTCGTCAATGACTTCTTCGCGGGTGCTGCAGATGTTCAGGATGGGTTGGCGGAAGATCGTAATTCGGTCAGGCAACGACCCTGCTTCCCACCAGGAATCACGTTCGGTCAGGGGAACTCCCTCGTAGAGTCCCAACAGCACGGTGTCCGGATCTTCCCCTGGCTGTGGCGTGTAGTCGTCCTCGATGAAGATTGCCACGTTGTCCATTGCGCTGGCCGCCTTGGGCGGAATCAACTGCAGGGCATCACTGACAGCTTCCTCAAAATCTTCGGGTGACATCTCGTAAGGCCCCGACACATAGGCCTCATCCGCCGGGGCGTGCTCAACAGGACTGTGCACCGCATTCCGTTCCCGGAGCGGCGATGACGGGCGCTCGCCGTCGGGAACGATGGGCAGGCCGGGAGGGAGATTCGCGGGCATGATTCGACTTTAGTCCGCAAAGGCATTATTGGCGCTGTGCATGATGGGAGATACTGAACTCAATCCTCCTTTCGACAGACACAGGAACCGCATGACCGGCACCGCTTCCCTCGCACCTGAACCCCTCGACGTCGTTGTGGTGGGTGAGGCATTGATCGACATCGTCCAGTCGGCGGACGGGCAAAAGGAGTTCCCCGGCGGATCGCCGGCCAACGTCGCCTACGGCCTGGGCTTGTTGGACGTGAAAACGGGCCTGCTGACGGCGATCGGCCGCGACGAGCGGGGCGATGCCATCGCCGCGCACCTGCAGCGCGCAGGGGTGGTGCTGCTACCCGGATCCATGTCAGCGGGCAAGACCGCGACGGCGACCGCCCGGATAACTGCCGACGGGTCGGCCGATTACACCTTCGACATTGACTGGGCATTGGCTCCACTTGCCCTGCCGTACGCTCCGAGGATCCTGCACACCGGCTCCATCGCGACCTTCCTGGAGCCCGGCGCAAGTGTTGTGCGCAGTTTGCTTGAGCAGGCGCAGGGCGGATGCATGGTCACGTACGACCCCAATATCCGTCCCGATCTCCTGGGAAGCCACCACGAGGCTCTGTCCCTGTTCGAAGAGATGGTGCCGCTGACCGACGTCGTAAAAATGAGCGGCTCGGACGCCCGCTGGCTGTACCCCGGCAAGTCGTTGGAGGAGACCGCGAACCACCTCCTGGCCCTGGGAACCGGGCTTGCTGTGGTGACTCAAGGTGTCAGGGGGGCGCTCATGGCAACCCGGGATATTCACATCAACGTCCCGGCCGTCCCGGCTACCGTAGCCGACACCATCGGCGCGGGTGATTCCTTCACGGCAGCCCTCATCATGGGCTTGCTGTTACGTGGCAGCGACGGCATGGCGCCCACAGTGTTGGAACGGATCGGCACCATCGCATCCATGGCCGCTTCCATTGCTGTCGGCCGCTCGGGCGCCAACCCGCCTACCCACCGCGAACTCCTGGTGGGCATGGCCCGCTAGGGGCTCTGCTAGGGAGCCCGTTAGCGGCTCCGGCGCCGGGTCAATCCAACGCCGATCAGGCAGACAACCCCGCCGATCAGCCCCCAAATGGTTGGTACTTCCTGAAGCACCGCCCAGCTAATCAGAATGGTGGTCCCTGGAACCAGGTACGTAGTGGCAGCCAGTTTTCCGGCCGAGATCAGGGATAGCGCGTAGGCCCACGTAGTGAATGCGATGGCCGTCGGGAAGATCCCCAAGTAGACCAGGCCGAGCGTGGCGGGGAGCGGCGCCGCTTGGACCTCGGAGATGAGCTGACCGGTCCACGGCAGGCAGCAGATCGCGCCCACCATGATGCCGAACCATGTCGCTTGGCCTGCCGTGAATTTCCGGAGCACTGGTTTCTGCAGGATTGCGCTCACCGAGGCGAGTACAGCGGCAAGCAAGCACAACAGCACACCGGCCACGTCCGCCGTCGAACGCTGTCCGGAACCCAACGCGATCATCGCAACGCCGCAGAACGCCACGCCGCTGCCGATCAGCAGCCAGCGTGGGAATCCCTCTTTGAGGAAGACGCCGGCAAGGATGGCGATGAGGATGGGCGAGACGTTGATGAGCATGGCGCTGGTGCCGGCGTCGAGCATGTGCTCCGCGGCGTTCAGCGCAACGTTGTAGCCGCCGAACCACATCACCCCGTATGCCACGATAGGCAACCACTCGCGGCCGCTCGGCCAGACCTTCAGCGTCGGCAGCACCACGATTCCAAGCACGACGGCGGCAACCGCCAACCGTCCGAGCGTCAAGGAACCGGGGGAGAAGCTGGGGCCGACGGCGCGGATGCCCACGAAGGCTGATGCCCATAGGACCACCGTGATAATGACGGCCGCGATGCCGAGTTTGCTGATGGTTGCTCCCGGCGCGGGGGTGGTGCGCGGGGGTAAATCCGGGGAAGGCTGGCCGGATTCGGCCGGGGTGGTGGTTGTCATGAGCCAAATCTATCCGCCATGCAGAGCGGGCGGCTGGCGGTTTTCGGACGCGTCAGGGCAAGATCCTGCCAATGTTGCCCTGACGCCCTCGAGGGGCCCTGATCTGTGGTCCGGGACACTGTTCAAACCTCGATTTGGGAATATCGCTATCTATGCTCTAAAGTTTTAGAGTCCAGTTCGGACGAGCGAGACACGGAAAGAACGCGTAAAGCGTCGCTTTTCCTTGCGAAATCCGAATTGAGTTCAGGCCCCCATCGTCTAGCGGCCTAGGACACCGCCCTTTCACGGCGGCGGCACGGGTTCGAATCCCGTTGGGGGTACGCAAGGAAGTGGTAAATCGGATGAAAAAAGTCTGGTAAGCTAGAAGCCTTGAAAAAAACGCGGTAGAGATACTGCAAACGCAAGGCCCTGTAGCGCAGTTGGTTAGCGCGCCGCCCTGTCACGGCGGAGGTCGCGGGTTCAAGTCCCGTCAGGGTCGCTCTGAGCGCCGAAGAAATTCGGTTCTCAAGGTGACATGTCACCTAGGCTCTGTAGCTCAGTTGGTAGAGCGTTCGACTGAAAATCGAAAGGTCACCGGATCGACGCCGGTCGGAGCCACCACTGGGAAGCATCAGTTCTTCGGAACTGGTGCTTTTCTTCTTTAACGTGGCTGGCACGGCGGGTCCCGGGGCTCAGCTGTAGTTGGTGGCCACGCTTACTATGCTCAGGCCAACAGCGATCATGATCGGCGCGATGGAACTGCCGGGTACTACTTTTCGGACGACCACGGTCCGCCCGATGACGTAGATGGTTGGGAGAAACCCCCAGGCCCAGTGGAAGGGGCGCACGACGCCGAGGCGTTTGAGTCTGCGCCAGTCCAGGTAGGCCATCACGACATTGGCCGCACACGTGGGCCATGCGACACCGCCAACGATGAGATCACCAAGGCTAAGTTCGAGATCGGGATCAGCGAGCTGGGCCCCGTCGGGTCCGATGGCTTAGCCATGGAGAGACTTCACCACGATGTCTCCCAAGGGAGTGTTCCAACGGTGGTGTGCCACTTCTAAGGAAGTGGGACAGGCTGCTGAGGCCGCATAGACGGGCGATCACTTTCCGATTGTCTGGACAGGAGCGACAGCATTTGTGTGGCGGCTTCCCCCCGCTGCTGCTTCTTCGGACCTTCTCTTCAGGAAAGGGGCGTTCAGGAGCTTTGGGCGTACTCTTGCGGTTGCCGATGCCCGAGCGTAACGTCCACATCACAATGTGATCTTGGAGGCTTCCATGTCCGTGATGCAACGCCGCGGCATAGCCGTGGGAGCCATCTTGCCGTTCGTGCTTCTCGGGCCGATTTCTGGCGCTAATGCCGAGGAATTTGAGGTCGAATTTCCGGCGGGTGAGTTCTGCCCTGGTTTCGCCGTACTGGGGGATATCACGGTAAAGGGCTCGGAAAAAACCCTTCCCGGTGACCGATTCTGGCAACACAACGTCGGCACCGGCATCTGGACAAATGCAGAGACTGGCCACACATTCACGCAACGGTCCCGTTACGCTTTGACTGAGACGTACAACGAAGAGGCCAACGATTTCCGCGTCACCATCAATGGCCGATACTTGATTGGGCTCCTCCCTGATGAGTCTCACAGCGTCGCCGGACACCAGACCTTTACCTTCGACGCCGACACCAACACGATCGTCGCGTATTCCCTCGACGGCAGAGTCTTGGCAGATGTCTGCGCCGTACTGGCAGGAGAGGACTAGTTTCCACACATTTGGGTTGGTCACTGGTTGACGTTAAAGTTTTGGCCAAAGGCTGCTTTGTCCGGCCCAGGAGTGCCTCTGATCAACGAGTAGTAGTAGCTGCACCGAATGCGCAGAAATGCGGCCACTCCCCAGCCAGTAGATACCGCGGCCCTCCCGATTGCTGCACTCGGAGGGCGAAGACCGCGACTCAGATGTCCGCATCCTACTCTTCCGCTGTTCTCTGCGATAGAGACTGCAGAGACACCTAGGTGACGGCCCGGAGGGCCCGTCCCTTTCGAGCGGCGCTCGAAGCAGACCCCGCCAACGACAGGGCTTGCAAACCGTAAATGATCCTCATTCAATGGCTTCCGGGCCGGCTCGGACGTGGTACGTTCACTGGTGTTCTCGAGCGAACGTACCTGTACCACCTCACTGTTCCGTACAGCACCATTGCGTTATGCAGCACCCACAGAGCGTCTTGGAAGCTCGGACTTAGCGAGCAAGCAGACGCCGGACGACAAGTGATGCTGCTGACCAGCTCGCTAGAAGGAGAGGCCTTTAGGGTGTCCCGCTTCCAAGGAAGCGGGACACTTCATTTGCGCTCTTGTTGCTTGTCACCACTCGGCAACCGGCCCGGAGGCGGCTATTCAGGTGCAAAAGCTGCACACAGGTCTGTCGCTGTTCCATTGAGCGCGAAAGACGTGCAGACGAAGGTGGACGAGTCCATCGTCACGCCAGCATGGCCGCTGACGCTAAGGAGCAGGCTTGGGTATTCAACCAGACCATAGGGACCCTGGTCTCCCGGAAAGACGGCCATGAACAGTTGACCACTGGTATCAAACACAACCCCGCCTTCCACTGAAGAAGGCCAATCCGTGACATGGAAGCGGCTGCGATGTACGAGCGACTTTCCAGTGTCCACATCGTTGAGTGTTGGGTCGGCGATGTCGTGCGTCACGATCCGTCCATCAGCGAACTCGGTGATCGTCCCCCGGACATCCTCGGCTTCTCCGGCGACGGGGAACGTACAGCCTACACCCGCCGGTATGACGAAGGGCTCGGGAACTGTGATGACCGTTCGAGTTAGCTTCGCGCCTTCCGCAGCCGAAGCGGGGCCCACCACTCACACTGTTGACAACAGCACGACGACCAAGAATTCTCTTGCGAAGTCAGCCTCCAACTCGGCGCGGCCTGTGTAGACCATGCACGTCAGTGCAGGCGCTGCCTAAGATGAGCGCCGCGTTGCGCTGCCTATTTCGACGGGCAGATGTAGTCGTAGTCGAGTCCGGCTGACACGTACTGGGTCAGTGTTACCCTGCTGCCAGGGGTGAGCCCAGGAAGAGAACAATTCGACTTCGCTCCCCGCAGCGTTCTGGCACCTGCAAGCCAGCTTGGCAGACCCGTCAAGGGGCTGCTTGATGGCACGGCCCCGGCGATGGTTCCCCACTGATTGCTTGTTGAGTAAATCCCGACACCGGCAGGCTTAAGGTCGGCGGTCTTATGGTTGGTAGTGATGGTTTTGAAGTAGTCGACCATCCCTTCTAGGGTTGCCCGATTCAGGGCTGTGCTGTTAGGCTCTCCGGCCTGCCAGCTGTTGCCCGTCTCCACGTCCAGCCACCAGAAATAGCTGCCGGGGTCTGTCACGCCTCGGATAGTGGCGTCCTCATAAGCCCTCACGTAGCCGTACACGAATGAGCAGGCGAGGTTGACCGGGCCCCTTGTTGCGCCTTCGAATTCGGGCCCGCATTCACCGTAGCGGTCTGGGGGGACCACCACGTCTTTGTAGACGTTGGACCATGGCCACCAGGAGCCCTCATGTCCTGGGTTGGCAGTGTTCACGTATAAAGAAACTTGGGGCTGGGCAGGGTGGTTCCCGGTTCCGGTGGTCTTTGTCTTAGCCCATTCGATTTGAGCAGCGAAGCAAGGGTTGTTGTTATTGGCCAGTCCACCGTTCACGCCCACGATCGCGAATGCCTGCCCGAGGGGAAGGGTATTCATCTTGTCGCACTGGGGCCAGGAGATGTCGATGCCAACCGGGTCCTTACTCTGGGACGGCGGAGCCGCTGCCACCGGAGCTATTCCTGTGGCGAACAGCCCAATAAGGACCAGGAACGCGCCCGCCATTCTTATCCCGAAACCGGTCATGTCCAAGGCTCCCGTCACCCATGCGTCTGTACATCGAGGTGGTAAAACCTTACGCTCGGGCGCCAAGGGGAGATAGTGCAACGTCCCCTATTTCGTCCCCGAATGGAAATGAGTCGTGGGACTTGTTCCTTGTCTCGTAACCCTTGATTTCCAAGACACTCCTGACGAGCACCTGCACCAGGGCGGGTCTACATCATCAGGGGCGGCGCTACAGCCTGGCGTAGGCCCAGCCGTCCCATTGACGCCGCACCAGGTGGGCGATGGCTGTCGGCGCCGTGCCAATGCCTGGGACGAGGGCTTTGTCGTCCATGCCCGCTGAGCGCATGCTGTTGCCACAGGCGAGGATATCCACGTGGAGTTGCCCGGCGTTTGTGATGGCTTCCGTGGCGGGTGAGTTTGTGGCGAGGAGTTTGACGCCGGGCCCGGCCTGCTTAGTCTCTGGAACCGTTGTTTGCATGGACATCTCTACTTCGCCATTTCGCCCAGGTCGGCGAGGGCCTTTCGGAGGCGCGTGCCGGCGTCGTCGGCGATCTCCTTGACGGCCGGTGCGGCGCTGAGCTTGACCATGGTCTGGGGGTCGATGGCTTCCACCGTGGTCAGTTCTGCATCCTTGTTCCGGCGCACCACAACATTGCACGGCAGCAGCGCGCCGATTTCAGGTTCCGCGGCGAGGGCGCGGTTGGCCAGGGCCGGGTTGCAGGCCCCAAGAATCACGTAGTCGCCAATGGCATCGGCGGCTTTGGCCCCAAGCTTGGCTTCGAAGGTGGAACGGACGTTGATTTCGGTGAGGATCCCGAATCCCTGAGCGGACAGGGCGTCCCGGGTGCGGTCCAGAGCCTCGGTCCACGGAAGGTCAACGGTGGCGGTCAGGGTGTACGTCATGGTTCTCCTTGGGCTGCTCGACAGTTGGTCTGATTAGGCGAGGGAGAGGAAGAGTTTCTCCAGGTCTTTCTTGTCCATCGTTGCGTCCTTTTGGACGATGCACTGCTCGAGGCCAGTTGCGATGATGGCGAACCCTGCCCGGTCCAGCGCCTTCGATACGGCTGCGAGTTGAGTGACGACGTCCTTGCAGTCCCGGCCTTCTTCCAGCATTCGGGTGACTGCGGACAGTTGGCCCTGGGCGCGCTTGAGACGGTTGATGACAGGGGTCAGTTCTGAGGGATTGAGTTCCACGGGTTTCTCCAACTATTGGTGACTTCCCTCAATCTTATACCCCCTAGGGTGTTTTGACTACCCCCCGGGGTATCTGCAATACTCGGTGGGGTATCCAGCCGACCCCTTCCGAGAGGCCAACCATGACTTCCAGTTCCGCGGCAACAGCCGTTACTGCACTCGCCCCTGAAACCCTCCAGTCCTGGTTCAAAGAGCACCGGGACCTCGTGGTGATCGACGTGCGTTCCGCCGCTGAGTTCGAATCCATGCATATCCGTGGCTCCTACAACGTGCCCTTGCCGCTCTTGTCCGAGCACACGGACGAGCTCGCCGCCCGGCTGGGTTCCCGCGTGGTCCTGGTCTGCCAGTCCGGCGTGCGAGCCGAGCAGGCCCGCCAGCGTCTTGCCAAGGCCGGGATTGACACCGCCTATGTCCTGACCGGTGGTGCGCCCGGTCTCGCCGCCGCCGGCGGTGACGTGGTCAAGGGCAAGGACCGCTGGGACCTGGAGCGGCAGGTCCGCCTTGTGGCCGGTTCCCTGGTGGTCCTGGGCCTGGCCGGCGGCAAGTTCATCTCCCCGAAGATCCGGACGCTTGCCGGGGTGATCGGCACCGGCCTGACGTTCTCGGCCGCGACCAACACCTGCGCTATGGGCAAGGCCATCTCGGCCATGCCGTGGAACAAGGCCGCTATGGAGCCCACCCGCGAAAGCGCCATCCTTGCCCTGCCCGTCAACACCGGGGGGAATGCCGAGGCCAAGGCATCATGACCTTCACCCTGCTCCTGGTTCTTGCCCTGTCGGTGGTGATCGGACTCTCGCTCGGCGTCCTAGGCGGTGGCGGATCCATCCTGACAGTCCCGATCCTGGTCTACGTGGCCGGGTTCGAGGCCAAGGAAGCGATCGCAGCGTCACTGTTCGTCGTGGGCGTCACCTCCGCGGTGAGCGTAATCAGCCATGCCCGCGGGGGCAGGGTGATGTGGCGGACCGGCCTGATCTTCGGCGCGTCCGGCATGGCTGGCGCATTCGTCGGCGGCCTCCTCGGCGGGCATATCCCCGGCCAGATCCTGCTTATAGCCTTCGCCGTCATGATGGTGGCCACCTCCGTGGCCATGCTCCGCGGCCGGAAAAAGAAGAACGACGACGGCGCCGCGCCGGTCAAGCACGAACTGCCCATTGGGCGGGTCCTGCTGGACGGCGCTGTCGTCGGGCTCATCACCGGTCTGGTCGGCGCAGGCGGCGGATTCCTCGTGGTCCCGGCCCTGGCGCTGCTCGGCGGCCTGCCGATGTCCGTGGCCGTGGGCACCTCCCTGGTGGTCATCGCCATGAAGTCCTTCGCCGGGCTCGCCGGATACCTCACCACCGTCCAGCTCGACTGGGGCCTCACCCTCGGAGTGACCGCTGCCGCCATCATTGGCTCGCTCATCGGCTCCAAACTCGCCGGCCGCATCCCGGAATCCGCCTTGCGCAAAGCCTTCGGCTGGTTCGTCCTGGCCATGGGAACCTTCGTCCTCATCCAGCAAGCCCCGGCCGACCTCCGGTGGTTCATCGCCGCCGGAGTCGCAGCCCTCGCCGCAGCCACTGCGGGCATCTGCTGGTTCTTCATCAGCTCCTGCCCCCTGCGCAACCGCACCGGCCGCCGCAGCAGAATCCCCTCACCCGCCTGAACTCATCACCACCAAGGAGAACACCATGGGCCTCATCAGCTCTCTGAAAAAAGCCTTCAGCAAGCCCTGCACAACGGTCTCAGTCGCTGAGGCCAAGGACCTCCTGTCCTCAGGCGCCGTGCTGATCGATGTCCGCTCCGCCCAAGAATGGCGCTCCGGACGGGCACCCCAGGCCAAGCACATCCCCCTGGACCGACTGCAAACCAGCCCCGCCGGAATCAACAAGAACAAACCTGTCATCGCCGTCTGCGCCTCCGGAGTCCGTTCCGCCTCGGCCGCCCGGCTCCTCGCCTCGCAGGGGTACCAGGCCTACTCCCTGCGTGGCGGCATGAGCGCCT
Source organism: Arthrobacter sp. Rue61a (assembly GCF_000294695.2). Classification (NCBI taxonomy): domain Bacteria; kingdom Bacillati; phylum Actinomycetota; class Actinomycetes; order Micrococcales; family Micrococcaceae; genus Arthrobacter; species Arthrobacter sp. Rue61a. The sequence continues at coordinate 415,698 of NC_018531.1, forward strand.
GGCGCTCGGCCGGCGAGCCTGTCCGCTAGCAGCAGCCCACTATTTCGAAGGAGAATCCCATGGCTGAAATCACCATCCCCGAAGCCGAACAGCGTCGCTCTACCGCCCAAATCCTCGATGTCCGCGAAGACTTCGAGATCGCCGAAGGCATGATCCCCGGCGCCCTGCACATCCCCATGGGCCAACTGCAGGCACGCCTGTCCGAACTGGACCCCGCAGTCCCCGTCATCGCCGTCTGCCGCAGCGGCAACCGTTCAGCCCGCGTCGCCGACGCCCTGAACGGAGCCGGCTACACGGCGGACACGATGGGCGGCGGGATGATCGCCTGGACCCGCGCCGGCCTGCCCACTACTTAAGTCCTGCATCCGCGGGCACCCCCCCACACAGCGCCTGAAAGGAAGCGAAAAGACCATGGCAACCACTGACATCACCGAACAGAACTTCGCCCAGACCCTGGACGACAACGAGATCGTCTTCGTTGACTTCTGGGCAGCGTGGTGCGGCCCGTGCCGCATGTTCGCCCCCACCTATGGAGCCGCGGCGGAACGGCACCCGGACATTATCTTCGCCAAGGTGGACACGGAAGCAGAACAGGCCCTCGCCGCAGCAGCGAGCATCACCTCCATCCCCACGCTGATGGCTTTCAAGGACAAGACCCTGGTCTTCTCCCAGCCCGGCGCGCTCAACGCCACCGGCCTCGAGGAAGTCATCCAGGCCGTCAAGAACGTCGATATGAATGAACTCCGCGCCCAGGCCGGACCCCTGAACGTGTGACTCAATGCCAGGCGCCCATGCGTACCGCACTGTCACGGCAGACGAACTCGCCACGGTATGGCCGCACGCCACACTCGTGGACGTGCGCAGCCGTGAAGAGCACGCCGCCGCGCATGTGGCGGGGAGCCTCAACATCCCACTCGACGAACTGCCCTCCCGGCTCGCCGACCTGCCCAACAACACCATCTATGTGCTGTGCGGGTCAGGAAAACGCAGCAGCCAGGCCGCACGGATCCTTACCGATCGCGGATACCAGACGGTCAACGTAGCCGGCGGGATCACCGAGTGGTACCGGGCAGGCCATCCCGTCACCTACCAACAAGCCCCGGACAACCCGTCGAGGCAACAGCCGGGCCATGCGCTGGCAGGTCCGCGCAGGCTCCTGCGCAGGCTGGTCCGCACGAAATCTACCTAGCCGCACACCGCCTGCATTATACCCCCAGGGGTATATACTGGATGCAGGACCAAGCCCCCCCAAACCCTTTCAATCGAAGGAGATGCACCAGATGCTTATCGAGCGCATTTACGATGAAGACCTCGCCCAAGCCAGCTACCTGATCGGCTGCCAGGCCAACGGCACTGCCGTTGTTGTCGACGGCCGCCGCGACATCGCCGTCTACCAGGAACTGGCTGAAAAGAACGGCATGAAGATCGTGGCCGTCACCGAAACCCACATCCACGCCGACTACCTCTCCGGCACCCGCGAACTCGCCGCCGCCACCGGAGCGAAGATTTACGTCTCCGGCGAAGGCGGACCGGACTGGCAGTACGAATTCGACGGCGAACGCCTCTACGACGGCGACAGGATCACCATCGGCAACATCAGCATCCAAGCCGTTCACACCCCGGGCCACACACCGGAGCACCTTTCCTTCCTAGTCACCGACGGCGCCTTCAGTGACCAGCCCGGCTACCTGCTCTCCGGCGACTTCGTCTTCTCCGGTGACCTGGGCCGGCCGGACTTGCTGGACGAGGCAGCCGGCGGGACCGACACCCGTTTCGAAGGTGCCAAGCAGCTGTTCGCGAGCCTGCGGGACAAGTTCCTGGCCCTGCCGGACTACGTGCAGGTCCACCCGGCCCACGGCGCCGGCAGTGCCTGCGGCAAGGCGCTCGGCGCCATCCCGTCCTCCACGGTGGGCTACGAGCGGCTCTACTCCTGGTGGGGCCCCTACCTCGCCGCCAATGACGAGCAGGGCTTCATTGATGAGCTCCTTGACGGCCAGCCCGATGCGCACGCCTACTTCGGCCGGATGAAGCGGGAAAACCGTGAAGGTCCCGCCGTGATGGGTGAGCGGGCGCCGCTGCCCGAACTGGCAACCGGCATCGTTGCTGCAGGTCTTGCCGAAGATGCCCTGACCTTCATCGACACCCGCTCCAACAGCGAAGTCCACGAAGGCACGGTAGCCCGTTCCCTGAACGTCCCGGCCGGCAAGTCTGTGGCCAGCTACGGCGCCTGGGTAGTGAACCCTGAGACGGACAAGAACCCGCTGGTACTCCTCGCTCAGGACCAGGAACAGGCCATGGACCTGTGGGACCACCTGGTTCGGGTCGGCATCGAGAACGTCGCCGGCTACGTCACCAGCATCGAAGGACTTCCCATGTCCACGCCGAAGCTGATCCAGCCAGAGGAGCTGCAGGGTTCTGACGTCGCCTTGGTCGTGGACGTCCGCAACCGCAGCGAACACATCGCCGGGAACATCCCCGGCTCGTACCAGCTCAGTGGCGGCCGGATCATGTGGCACCTGGACAAGCTCCCCGCCGAGGGCACCATCGTCACGTACTGCCAGTCCGGTGTCCGGAACTCGGTGGTGGCCGGCGCCCTGCGCCGGGCCGGGTACGACGTCGTCGAACTCGATGGCAGCTTCGCTGCCTGGGACGCCTTCCAGCAGACCCGCCAGAGCGCCGTCTCAGCACAGTAGCCTCTAAGACCGCCCGGACGCGTTCCCCCACGCGTCCGGGCACCTTTTATGTCCCCGGCACGAAGGCGAGAATCCCGGAATGGCCAGAACAAAGGCGGGAAGCACCTTGGACTCCACCGGCGTCACTCTGGGCCTGCGACAGAACCTGGCGCAGTTCATGCTGCTGGTTGCAGTCAACGCCCTGGTGGGCGGCACTCTTGGCCAGGAGCGCACCGTGCTGCCGTTGCTGGCAGGGCAGGTTTTCCACCTGGACCTATACACAAGCGCACTGACCTACATCCTCGCCTTCGGCCTGTCCAAGGCCGCGACAAACTACTTCGCGGGAACACTCTCTGACCGGTACGGCCGTAAACCCGTCCTCGTCACTGGATGGCTGGTAGCGATACCCGTCCCGCTCATGCTCATCTTTGGCCCGTCATGGGGATGGATTGTCGCGGCCAACGTCTTCCTCGGCATCAGCCAGGGCCTAACCTGGTCCACCGCCGTAATCATGAAAATGGACCTGACCGGCCCGAAACAGCGCGGCCTCGCCATGGGTTTGAACGAAGCGGCAGGCTACCTCGGCGTCGCCGTCACTGCCCTCGCGACCGGGTACATTGCCTCCGCCTATGGCCTCCGGCCCGGCCCGTTCCTCCTCGGAGCCGCCTACATCGCCCTCGGGTTAGGCCTGTCAGTCCTGACCATTCGCGAGACCCACCACCATGCCAAGACGGAAGCCTCCCAGCACGTAAGTGCACACAAGAGTGCCGACGCCGGCCTCACCACGGGACAGGTTTTCACCCTCACCAGCTTCAAGGACCGCTCACTTTCCGCAGCCAGCCAGGCAGGACTGGTGAACAACCTCAACGACGGCCTCGCCTGGGGCCTCTTTCCGGTCCTCTTTGTCAGCGCCGGGCTAAACCTGAACCAGGTAGGGATCCTGGCCGCCGTTTATCCAGCGGTCTGGGGCGCCGGGCAACTCTTCACCGGTGCCGCCTCAGACCGGTGGGGCCGCAAATGGTTCATTGTGACTGGCATGATTGTCCAAGCCGCGGGACTGGCAATAGTCGCCGCAGCCCACAGTTTCGGGCCCTGGCTCATCGCCGCAGTCCTCCTCGGTATCGGAACGGCTATGGTCTACCCCGCCCTCCTCGCCGCCATCGGGGACGTCGCACACCCCACCTGGCGGGCCCGCTCCGTCGGGATCTACCGCCTCTGGCGTGACGGCGGCTTCGCCATCGGTGCACTCCTGTCAGGTCTTCTCGCAGACCTGTATGGGATTCCCGCCGCCATCGCCACCGTCGCTGCATTGACAGCCGCCTCCGGTCTGGTGGTCGCCGTTCGAATGCGCGGCAACGACCACATGACCGGGTAGAAACTGGCCCTTGGCCCGGCACCACGTCGATCTAACGCCATTTCGCGTGGAACGCGATGGAAGATGTTGGTGGTGTGGTGCCATAGCTGACAGCCAGGAACACAAATACAAACGAACGGATCTGGCGCGCATGCGAGGCGATGGACCGAATCTTGTATGGGGTGGTGATGAAGAAAGGCTCCACTACATCAAGAGCATTAGAAAGTCGTCCGCCGTCCGGATTGAGAAAGCCCTGTGTAGGCGGTGCAACGACACTCGCAGCCAGCCTATTGACCGAGCTTATGAAACGTACTCGGCGTACGTCTGGGAGAACGCGGAGACTCTGTGGGATGCCGCAGGGTTGGATATGAGGGCGATCTTTGCTGGCTTGTACGAGTTCTGGCCCGATCCGGAGCTGCCCGAAGATGACCCTGAACGCTGGATGCTGACCTGCGCGGTGCTGACCACAACGAGCCAGGACGCGTTGGGGCACGTGCACGACAGATCGCCCGTCATCTCCGAAACACCTCTCCGCGGAATGGCTCGACCCGGACCTAACCGATAAAGCTGACGTCCAACACCTCAAAGAGTCCCTGCCGGAACCCACGCTAACTCCGCGCATCGTCACCGCCCGCGTGAACAGCACCGGGCAACAGCGCCCCGAGCTGATGAACCAGCTTAGGGGCGGTTCTGCAGGCAGAATGACCTCGTTAGGGTAGCCCTTTACCGCCTCCTAACCTTTCGCTGCGCCGCAGCAACTTTCTTTCTCCCCTAAAATCAACCCAGCTCAATCTATTGACGCCTCCGATTCCCCATGACACCATGATGACCACATATTGATACCGGTATCAACATGTTTCAACTCTCTCAGCGTCATATTGAAAGGACCATCCGTGCTTGGCTTCAAAGAAGAGGAATTCCTCACGCAGACCCGCAGTGCACTGGCGTTGCAGGGACAGATCGAATCGGTGGTTGACTCCATCCAGCAGCGGGGACTGACCAACCTGTTCCTCATCGGCGCCGGCGGAACCTACGCCGCGATGCTGCCCTACGAGCACTTCATCCGGTCCCGCTCCACCTTGCCTGTCCGTGCATCGATCGGCAAAGAGCTGATGTTGACCGAGGATCCCACGTTCGGTCCCGACTCGGTAGCTGTCTTCGCTTCCGTCTCGGGCACCACCGAAGACGTTATCGAGGCCATCGAGTTCGCCAAGGCCAAGGGCGCCTACACCATCGGGTTCACGGGTTTCGGGGATAGCCCGTTCGCCAAAGCCCTCGATGTTGCCATGGTTACAGAACCCAAAACGTGGCCATTCGATATCCCCATGATTCTTTTGAGTACCCGCCTCCTTGCCGCTCGCGGCGAATTTGAAGGGTACGAAGAACTGGCGGCCGAACTGCAGACGGTTCCGGAGAACTTGGTGGGAGTCGCTCGCCAAGCAGAATCAGTGGCGGAAGCGTTTGCCGAGAAGAACAAGGATGCTGACTACCATTTCCTGGTTGGCACCGGAAACTTGTGGGGTCTCACCTACCTCTATTCAATGTGCATCCTGGAAGAGATGCAGTGGCTCCGGACCACCCGCGTGCACGGCGCAGAGTTCTTCCACGGCTCCTTGGAACTCATTGAGGAAGACACCAGCCTCATGCTGCTCCTGGGAGAGGACGAGACCCGCCCGCTGATGGACCGCGTGGCCAAGTTCGCCGAAAACTACAACAAGAACACCACCTTGCTGGACAGCAAGGACTACGATCTGCCGGGCGTCAGCCCTCGTTTCCGTGCGCTCCTGGCCCCGCTGATTTTGGACACCGTCCTGGACAGGTTCAGCAAGCACCTCGAACGCGTCCGCAACCACTCCCTGGATCTGCGCCGCTACTACCGAGTGGTGGAGTACTGACCGTTCGCCGCACCCCGAACGGGGGAGTAGCGCCACGCTGCGGGCCCGGCTCTGTCCGGGCCCGCAGATTCGAGACAGGAAGAGCATGAAAGTAATCGGATTCGGGGACAACATTGTGGACCGTTTTCTCGACCGCAAAGTGATGTATCCCGGGGGAAACTGCGTTAACGTCGCGGTCTTCGCCCGCCGGCTGGGCGCTGAATCCGCCTATCTCGGCGTCTTTGGCTCGGATCCTCTAGGGGCTTTTGTCCGCGATGCCATAGATGCGGAGGGTGTCGATACCAGTCAGTGCATCATCCGCGACGGCCTCAATGGGGTCACCGAAATCAAGGTAGTGGACGGTGACCGTATCTTCTTGGGATGGAACGACGGAGGTGTCACCACAAGTGATCCCTTCATGCTTGAAGAGGAACACCTCACGTATTTGGCCTCAGCCGATCTGGTGCATTCGAGCGTCTATTCCGCGTCGGAGGACCAGTTGCCTGCCGTGAGAACCACCAAAACGCTGGTCAGTTTTGACTACTCGTCGGAGCCGGAACGTCGAACAGACTCCTATCTAACCCGAACGGCGCCCAACGTGGACCTGGCGCTCTTGTCGTGCGGAAACATGACCGTTGCCGCCGTCGAAAATGACCTCAGGCGAGTCCATGCGGCGGGCGTTTCGCTTGCGGTGGGGACGCGCGGGCAGTCAGGCGCACTGATGTACGACGGCGAACGCTTCCTCACTCAGGCAGCGGCACCCACCGACCCGCTGCGGTTCGCGGACACCATGGGGTGCGGGGATGCGTTCCTGGCGGGACTCGTGGTCAGCCTGCTTGGCTCAGGCTGGAGCCGGGCGTACCGGCCGCCGGCCGACGCTTTGCAGAAAGCCCTGGCTCGTGGCGCGGAGTCGGCCGCGGCTCAGTGTTATGTGGAGGGCGCCTTTGGATACGGCAGGGCAGTCGAGGTAGCGGCCGGGCAGTCGCGGTAGCTACTAGGATCTGATGCAGAGACAAATCAACGGACGGAACCGCAAGCGCGGATTCCACAACTGAAGGGGGCCGGATGGCGACGGATCATCAGAACCACCCGGCTGCCCCCACCATTACCGAAGTAGCAGCAGCTGCGGGAGTGGGGAGGGCCACGGTCGCCCGAACCCTTGGGAACTATGGTTCGGTCAGTGAAGCCACGCGTGCCAAGGTGATGCGGGCCGCCGAGAAATTGGGCTACCAACCGAACACGCTGGCTCGAAGCATGACCACAGGGGTCACCAAAACCCTTGGAATTGTGCTGGCGGATGTGGCCAACCCGTTCTTCTCGGGCGTGCTCAAAGGCATCTCGGAAACGGCGAAAATGGCCGGCTATGACGCCATCATTCTTAGCACTGACGAGAAGCTTGAGCTGGAGCGCGATGCCATTGCCGTTTTACTGGCAAAGCAAGTGGATGGCCTTGTGGTGGCCTCCGCGGCAGGCCGGAGCGACGATGTCTCGCATCTGTCCAATGCCATTGACCGTGGAACTCCTGTAGTGCTTATCGACCGTTTGGTGGACAAGCTGGAGACGGATTCGGTGGTCATCGACAACCGGGAAGCTGCGCGATCGGCCGTAGCGTCGCTCATTCACAACGGTCATCGGCGCATAGCGTTCGCCTGGGGGCCGGTGACCCTGAGCCCGGCGACGGACTTGAAACAAATGCACAGCATCCTGGACGAGGCCCTCTGGAGTGATGGTGAACGGCTGAGGGGTTACCTCGACGCGCTCGAAGAGGCCGGGATCCCTTTCGACACAGCTCTCATTACCCACGTTCTCAAGAATGAGGGCCAGGCGACGCGGGCTGTCAGTGGAATGCTGGCTTTGGCAGACCCGCCAACGGCCATCTTCACCACCGAGACCGAGGCGACGGTTGGGGCCCTTCATTCCTTGCGGGCCAAGAACCTTCGGCTGTTGAAGGACGTCTCCCTGATCGGGTTCGACGACAGCCCTTGGGCTGCCGTCATGGATCCGCCGCTGACCATGATCCAGCAACCCATGCGCCAAATGGGGGCGGTCGCTTCCCAGCAGCTCATTGCAAGGATTGACGGCGATACGTCTGCCCCAAAGAAGCACGTTCTGCCCTCGCTGCTGGTCGCCCGTTCCTCGGACGGCCCTGTGCGCGCTGCCCGCGGCGAATAGAAATTCCCTCCTGTAATTTCCTCTAGCTCTCTTCCCCGCTGCCTCAAATCATGATTCACTGTGGTACCGGTATCACAAGTTCCATCCCCCAGTCCCACTCCAGCAGTTACCCTTTCAGCCCGTCTCCGTGAAGCACATCCCAACGGCGGGCATGACTTCCCACTCCCCTAGAGGACCCCCGGCTGATCGGCCCTTCGACCGAAAGAAGACATGATGCGTAAAAGCACCCAATCACTGATGGCATTGATGGCAGGCGCCGCTTTGGCGCTGACCGGCTGTTCCGACGGCGGTAGCCAGCCGGCCGCTGTCCTGGATCCCAACGCTGAGCCACAGTACGCAGGAACCCTCAGCATCCTCACGAAGTTTGGCGGAGACCCGCTGGAACCGTACTTTGAGGATCTGGCGGCGGAGTACAAGAAGCTGCACCCGGAAGTGTCCTTCGATCTCATCCAGGAGACGGACCAGAGCATCAAGGACAAGACCAAGACGCTGACTGCGTCCCAAGCCATGCCGGACATCTATTTCACCTGGGCTGGCAGCTGGGCCAACAACTTCATTGATGGGGGACTCGCAGCAGATCTGACCCCGGTCATTGCCCCTGGTACCGAGTGGGGCAACAATTTTGGCGAGTCCGCGCTGAAGGCCTTCGCCAAGGACGGCAAGTACTTCGCGGTTCCGCTCTACAACAACGGCAAGTTCATGGGTTACAACCAGCGCATCTTTAAAGAGCTGGGCCTGACACCGCCGTCCACTTTCGATGATCTGATTTCTTCCTGCTCGGTGCTGAAGGGAGCCGGCTACGAGCCGATCTCGTTCGGGAACAAGGATGGCTGGCCGGGGCTCCACTACCTGCAGCAACTCTTCGCCTACGAAGTGCCGGCCGATACGCTGCAAGCCGACTTCAGCCCGGCGACGGCCAAGCTCGAGGACAAGGGCTACCTCAAGGCAATGGACCAGTTCACCCGCTTGGTCAATGAGTGCACCGGCAGCGGCAAAGACTCCAACGGTGTCCTCTACACCACGGCACAGCAGGCCCTGGCTGAGGGCAAGTCAGGTATGTACTACCAGGAGATCCTTGAATTCGACTCCACTGCTTCCGCCGATTCAAAACTCAAGCAGGACGGTCTGGGCATCTTCAAGCTTCCCGCCGCCGCTGACGCCAAGGGCGATACACAAGCGATCGAAGGTTCCCCTGAGGGCTACATCATCAATGCGCGTTCCAAAAACGCCGCGCTTGCAGCTGATTTCATGAAGTTCGTAACCAACACGCAGAACGCAGCCAAACTCTCTGCCCCGCCATACGGCCAGCCCAGTGCGGTCAAGGGCGCGGTTTCCACGGAGAACTCTTCCGGACCTGTCGTCGAGGGCATCAAGCAGGTGAACGAAGCATCCGCGGCGATCACCTGGCTGGACTCCGTCACTGTTCCCGCGGTTGCTGATGCCTGGTTGGCCGGTGGGGAAGCCTTGGTGGCCGGAACGCAAACCCCGGATCAGGTTCTTGCCTCTGTCCGGGCTGCTTCCAGTGCAGCGAAATAGCGGGACACGCCATGACTGTTTCCGATACTGCCTGGAAGTCCGCGGCTCCACCACCGGCGCCCGCTTCCACTAAGTCCCCGAGAACCAGTACGCGAAAGTTTGCCCGGACGACTCACTGGCGCAACGTCGTGTGGGTGTTGCCTGCGGTCCTGCTGTTAGGGGTCTTTGCGTACCTGCCACTGGTTCAGAACCTGGGGTTCAGTTTCCTCAAGTGGGATATCTACAGCGGCCGCCAAACTTTTGTGGGCGCGGACAACTACGTCCGAATGTTCAACGACCCCATCTTCTGGAAGTCACTCCTTAACAACACCCTGTACGCGATCATCTCCATCGCCTTCCAGGTATTCGGTGCGATGATCCTCGCCGCGATGATCGAGGGACTACGAAGCCAGCGGTGGAGGGGAATCCTTCGAGCCGTCTACTTTGTACCCTCGGCGATCTCGCTGACGGTCGCTGGCCTCCTGTTCTACTTCATCTACGAACCCGAGATGGGCATCCTTAACGCGGCGCTGGATTTCCTTGGCTTGGGGAACTTCACTCAAGCGTGGCTGGGGCAGGAAAACACGGCCATTTTTGCCATCATCGCCATGAGCCAATGGCAGGGCTTCGGATACTGCACGCTTCTGTTCTCGGTGGCCCTGCAGCGGATCCCGTCTGAACTGTATGAAGCGGCGTCCATTGACGGCGTGGGACCCTTCCAGCGGTTCTTTTCGATTTCCTTGCCACTCGTCAGGGAAATGACCGGTCTCATGATGATTGTCACGGTGTCGGGAGCTTTCCAAGTGTTCAACGAAGTCATGGTGATGACCAGCGGAGGGCCGAACAACTCCAGCCAGGTCCTCGGTACATGGCTCTACAGAAGCGGATTCGTCCGCAATGACTTTGGCTACGCGGCCGCCGTCGCCACTGCTGTCTTCATCATCACGTTGGTCCTGGCCGTCATTCAGCTTCGTATCTCCAAGAAAAGGAGGGTCCAATGGTGACGCGCTCAGCTGTGCTCCTGGTACTTGGACGGGTCCTGGTCAAAGCGTTCCTGATTGCACTCGCCGTCGTCGTCATTTATCCCTTGGTCTGGATGCTGCTCAACGGCGTGAAGTCCAACTCCGAATTGTTCTCCAATCCCTTCGCCCTGCCCGTTGCGTGGAAATGGGACAACTACGTCACCGCGTGGAACCGAGGGGTGGGCGACTATCTCACTACCAGCGTCCTGGTCACGGTGGCTTCCACTATTGCAACCGTATTTATCAGCGCGTGGGCTGCTTACGGACTGACCCGGGTGAATATCCCGTTCAACAGGGTGGTGCTGATTCTCATCCTCGGGGGCCTGATGCTCGCTCCCACGGTGGCGCTGATCCCGCTGGTCAAGATGTTCCAGAGCCTGGGGCTGTACAACAACCTCTGGGCGTTGCTGATTCTGTACACGGCGTTCCGTGTTCCGTTCACGACGTTCCTTATCCGGGCTTACATGATGGACCTGCCCGCAGAGGTGGATGAGGCAGCCTCAGTTGATGGGGCCTCAAAGGCCCGGGCGTTCTGGCAGGTCATTCTGCCCATGTGCAAGCCAATCCTCGTTTCTACTGTTCTCTTGAACATCCTGTTCACCTGGAACGAGTACCTGTTCGCCATGGTCTTCACCAGCGGGGGAGCGTTGCAGACCCTGCCGGTGGGGCTTACCAACCTGATGTCCAAACACGGCACGGACTACCCTGTGGTGTTCGCAGGCATGGCCATCGCGGCAATTCCAGTGATTGTGCTCTTCTTTGCGGGGCAGCGGTACTTCATCCGTGGTCTAGCCGACGGAGTTGGTAAGTAGCCGTGGGTTCACCCAGCGCAGGCTAGTTTTCCGGGCTGCCGGGGCAGCCCCATGAGTTGGGGTTTTCCTGGCAGGTGTCGGCGACGAGTGCTTTTTCTGTTTTCCAGACGTGGATGGTTTTGGTGGGTGTGGTGATGTCCAGGGTGCCGTTGATGGGTAGTGGTGGGCCGTTGTTGACCGAGTAAGTGCCGGTGAAGCTGGTGGTGAGGGCGGCTTGGTAGTTGCCGGTGTCTGTGTAGGTGTGGCTGGTGCGGGTTTGGTTGTTGAGCCATTCGGTTTCGGGGATGGTGTAGCCGGCGGCGGGGGTGGGTCCGAGGGTGGTGCCGTCTCCGTAGGTGTAGGTGTAGCTGGTGGGTGTGGCGGTCAGGTGGACTGCTTGGCCGAGGATGGTGAGGTCGAAGGTTTGGTCTGCGGCGGTGGTGTAGAAGTTGGTGGGTCCGCCTTTGAGGGTGTGGGGGAAGGGTTGGGCTTCGAGGTTTCCGGGGTTGAGGGGGAGTTGGTGGAAGTCGTTCAGGATCCGGGCGGCGATGTTGGCCAGGACGTTCTCGGGTTGGGGGTCGTAGAGGCAGGTGGGTCCGCTGACGGGGATCCAGTCGGTCCAGCCGGGGTTGGTGATGGCTTTGGGGGCTTCTTTCCAGATGACCGGTGTGCCTTCCTCGCCTGCGGGTGTGGTTGCCGGGCAGTCGAGGGCGTCGCAGCCCGGGTCTTTGGTGTCGGGGCCGTCGGCGCGGCAGTGGGTGTCGGCCATGTACTGATTGGGGTCCTCGGAGGCGGGTGAAGTTGATGTTGAGCCGAGGCTGGGTGCCAGCTGTCCAGTCGCGGGGTCGATTCGAAACCTGCTCGTGAGATCAAGAGCATCCTGTTGATTGTTGTAGCCCGCCCAACTGTCCGTGTCAGCATGCGCTGGACTAAGTGACGCAAGTATGAGTGCGGCGACGGTTATCCTCACGACCGAAGAAGCGCGCGTGAGCCAAGCGGAACGACTAATTGATGAGGCCAAGATTGGTCACCGTCCATCCCGAGGAACCATATGTAGCAACCAGGCCAAAGGCAGAGTTTGTCGCCTTCTCGGAGGCCCGCCCCGGAGTTCCCTCAGCATTGAAATAGTCGATTTGTTCCTGGATAACTTGGACCTTTGCCTGCTGGACGATGGCTCCGTCAACCCAGATGGACTCAACGGCTGGGACGGAAATCTTTCCGCCAACGGACCACCGGCCGTTGATGTGGCTGTCACTGATGCCCTTCTCGATTCGTTTGCAGGTCTGGCACTCAGGTCCGCTGAGGCTGGACCAAACAGACTGGTCGCCGGATTCTGCCGCATAGTTTTGCTGCGCGTACCAGTACCCAATGAACGCCTCCAGCCCGGCTTTCGAGTTCTCCTTCGCAAGCTCGGGCATCACGGGAACGGGCACGTTCTGTGCTTTCCCCGTCGCGTCGGCGGGCTTGTATACGGGGGCGGCAGACGGAGTAGCCGACGCTGCGGGGACCGAGGCGCTTGGGGTGGGCGCCGCCGTCGTCGGGCCTGTTTGGGAAGCTGCGCTGTTGGGTGTGGAGCCGCTCGCGCAGCCGCTCAGAAGCATCGCAACCGCGAGGGCACAAACCGCTGGCAGAGTGCGGACAAAAGGCGAAGACGTGAACGAATGGCGCGGCATGACAGGCTCCCCAACAGCTGTTTTTGGTGATGTGTCGGCCAGTCTAGGCGGGGCGAACTGCCGCGACCCAGTCACGAATTCCAGCCTGTGGATAACGTGGATGTGGGCGAAGGCCTCATCGCTGGCGCTCTCCCATCCAGGACTGAACCGAGCAGATCTGCGAGCAGCCGCCGCCGCGCGCACCCCACTCTCCGACGCTTCTCCCAAAGCGTCGGAGCTAGACGCTAGGGTGGTACTCAAGAGAAGGGGAGTGCTCCATGGAAGACCAGAACGTGCAGCTTGATCCCGTGCCCGGGGGCGAAATCCTTGGGACCGGACGCACCATCATCTCCGAGGCGGCCGTCGCCAAAGTAGCGGGTATCGCTGCCCGCACCGTGCCCGGCGTCTACTCCTTGGGCTCGGCTCCGTCCCGTGCGCTGGGTGCCATTCGCGACGCCGTCGGCAGCTCCGACCATGCAGCAGGCGTCCGCGCTGAGGTCGGGGAGACCCAGGTGGCGGTGGATATCACGTTGGTTGCTCTCTACGGCCATCCCCTGCACGGCGTTGCCAACCAAGTCAGGGCTGCGGTGTACCGCGCCGTGGAGGAACTGGTTGGCCTTCAAGTGATCGAGGTCAATATCGAGATCACCGATGTCTTCATTGCACCGCCGGCCAAACCCGCCGGAGCCAAGGCAGTGGTAGTGGAAAGGGATGCACTCCAATGAGCATGACCGTGGTGGGAATCGCTATCGGCGCTTTTGTAGCTTTCATGTCCTTCTCGTTCGGGTTATGGGGTTTCCTGATCTCCCTGCTGTTCATGGGCATCGGCGCGCTGTTCGGCCGCGCGGCTGAGGGCAAGCTGGATCTTCGCAGTGTGCTGGACGCCATTACGGGCCGGCGCTCTTCGTCATGAGCGTGGCTGAGGCTGTGGAGTTCACCACCAGCCTGGCCGGCCATAACCGGATCAGTACCCAGGCATTGACATCGTTGGCTCGGGCCGCTGCAGCGGAGGCGCTCGGCGTTGAGGCCAGCGACATCCGCGCTGATTGGGCGGACGACGACGGCCTGCTGGCTTTGTCCATCGTGGCACCTATCAGCGTCCCGGCTTTGACCGAGGTGTTGCGTGATCCGCAGCGTGTCCAAGGATTTGGAGGGTCCATTTGGGACCGTGCCGTGGCGGCCAAGGCTTTCGTTCTTGAAACCGTCACGCGGCTCAGCGGCTCCCAACTCAGCAGGGTGGACATCAGGATCAGCGGAGCACACGTCACTGAGGGAGGCCGCGTCCAGTGACCCAGGATCAGGAAACACAACAAATGAAGGCAACGGACCCGAACGCGGGAGCCAGCCCGGTGGCCGGGGAAGACCCCAACATGAGCCGTATCCTGCGCCGTGAGACGCATTCGTCCCGTGCGGGCGCGTCCGTGATTGCGGCTGTCCTCGTCATCATCCTGTGTGTCTATGCACTCCTCGAAGCGGGTGTCCGCGCCATCGGGCAGCCACCTTGGCTCATTGATCCCACCACGGCCGCCGAGCGCATCATTGCCCTCCCGGAAGGCATCTCACCCCTGCTGCTCGGTGCGAGTGGTGCTGTCATTGCCATGGTCGGCCTCTTCTTCCTCCTCCACGCTGTTCTGCCGGGCCGACGCGCCCGTCACTTGCTCCGGGACCCGCGGACCGCCGTCGTGGTTGATGACGAAGTCCTGGCCTCTGCGTTGGCACGTCGTGCACGAACTGCCGCGAACGTTACCCAGGAACAAGTCATGGTAGTTGTCTCGCGACAGTTGGTTGTGGTGAACGTGCGGCCAACCTCGGGCAGCCGGGTCAGCGAAGAAGCAGTGCTGACTGCCGTGCAGGCTGAACTTGAAGAAATGTCGCCCGTGCCGATGCCTGCTGTCAGGGTCAACCTGGCGTCGTGGGGGGTGATCGGAGCGTGAACGGAACGCCGCGTGCCCTCAACCGCGTACTGCTCTTCATCATCGGTGTGAAACTGCTGGCCATCGGGCTGCTTCTCCTGCTGCTGGCTACTGTGCCGGCAGTGGCTACTTGGTGGCATGGTTGGTCGGCTTCCGTGTGGGCAGGCGCCGAAAATGCTTTCCGGCAGACGCACCTCCCCGGACGCGAAGAAAGCTGGCTGTGGATTGTGGCAGGCCTGATCCTGGTGGCGATCATCATTGCGATGATCGCTTGGCTGTCACAGCAGGGCAAAGGCAGGGCCAACTTGCTGGTGGCCAGCGACGACGACAGTGACGTGGACGGCGAAGTCCGGATCGGTGGTGGTGTTGCCGAACAAGCCCTCAGGGCCGCCTTGTCTGAGAGGACCGACCTCGCCGGTGCATCCGTTGCAACCGTTGAGGTGAAGGGAAAGCCGGGCCTGCGCATCCGCATTCAACCGAGGCAAGGAGTGGCGCCCCACCTCCTCGCTGCGGAAGTGTCGCAGCTGGTTGAAGCGCTGGACCTTGTGATCGGACAAAAGACCCCGGTATTGGTGCACATGGTCTCCGGTGCCCGATCCAAGTTCACCAAGGCCGAAAGGGTCCGCTGACAAGGCGCACGCAGAGAAAACATCCACAAAAATACAGCGCATCCGCATCCATAGCCTGCCTTGTGTCGGTAGTAGGGGTATCAGCAAAATCCCCGCACGTCGGGCCGATTGAGGAGAAGGATATGCGCAGCAGAATACTTACGGCAGGAGCAGGAGCCAGCGCCGCAGCACTGGCAGCAGCAATCGTCTTGGCTGTCCCCGCACAGGCGGCGGAGGGTGACGCGCACCTGTCCGTACTGCACGGAGTGCCTGGGTTAACCGTTGACGTCTGGGTCAACGGAGCACGAACCCTGGACGACTTCGCTCCCGGCACTCTGGCCGGGCCCTTGGCACTTCCGCCCGGTGCCTACGATCTGGCCATTACCGCCTCGGACGCTGCCGATGCCTCTGCCCCCGTTATCGGGCCGGTGACGGTGACCTTGGCGGCGAACGGCAACTACACCGCCGTCGCCAACCTCGATGCTGCCGGAAAGCCAACCGCGAACTTCTTCACGAACGACGTCTCGCGCATCGATGCCGGCAAGGGCAAGCTGACGGTCCGGCACACGGCCGCGGCGCCAGCTGTGGATGTGCTTGCCGGCGGCACAGCCGTGGTGACCAACCTGGCCAACCCCAATGAGCAAACGCTCACCCTTGACCCGGGTACGATTTCGGCCGCAGTGGCCGCAGCGGGTACGACAGCACCTGTCATTGGCCCGGCCGATGTGACGGTGTCCGAAGGCACGCACACCATCGTCTATGCGTGGGGAAGCCTGACTGACAAGAACCTTCAACTAGCGGTGCAGACCATTGACGGGCTGCATTCGGCTCCCGGATCGGTACCAGGCGCCTTGGACGGCTCATCGGGCAGTGTCCCGACAGAACCGATGGTCCCGACAGAACAGATGGTTCTGGGCGGCGGATTCGCGGCGGCAACGTTGCTGATGATCGTCGTGGGGCTTGGAAAGGTTCGCACTTCCGCCGCACGGAAGTCCTAAGGCCAAGGCAACGGCATGACATAAGAGCGGAACAGGTCCTGGTCGTCCGATAACGACGGCCAGGACCCCGCATCAATCACGGCAGCCGGAGCATCCGGCCGTAGACGCCAGGAAACAACCGTTGTGACACCAAGTAAGCCAAGCCGAAGCCGCCGGGTGGCGGCGCTCGCCGGGATGGCAGTGCTCGTTCTGACGGCATGCGGAACCGCGACACCGCCGACGGCCGGTAGTTCTTCCAGTGAGGCAAGCGGCCCGAACCCCAGCGAGCTGCAGACTCAACCGTCGCTGCCACCGGCCGAGCCGTCCCGACCACCTGCCGAAGTCTCGCTGAAGGGCACAACTCCCACGCAGCCGGCGGCGGCTCCCCCTCCGGTGTCGCTCAAGGTGGCCGGAACGTCAATTGACATGGCCGTTATCCCCGTGGGGGTCGCGCCCGGTGGGGCTATGGAGATACCGGAGACCTTCTACCAGGCCGGATGGTACCGATTCGGATCCGCCCCCGGAGCCGCGGAAGGCACAGCTGTCCTGGCCGGACACATCGACACCACCTCTGACCAGGCGCCGTTCTCCCAGCTGAAATCCTTGCCGGCCGGAACCTTGATAACCGTAGGGCGGGAGGGTGCTCCCGCACTCAACTATCGGGTTGTCTCCGTCACGCTGATGGCCAAGGACGTCTTTGACGGCGACTCGCTGTTCCGCCGGACCGGACCGCACGAACTCAAAGTGGTCACCTGCGGCGGCAGATGGCTGGACGAACGAATGGACTACAGCGACAATGTGATTGTCACCGCGGTCCTTGAATAAGCACCCCAACCCGGCCGTGGTCCTCGTCGCTGACGCCGGGAAGGAGTCTCCTTTGGTATCCCCAAACGAGGTTTCTTCCGAGTGGGACGATACGTTGACCGCCTCATTCATGGCGGGGGATGAGTCTGCACTTGTGGCTGCTTACAGGCAGTTTGCCCCGCTGGTTCACACGCTCGCTTTGAGGTCCTTGAGGGACCGTGCCGCGGCCGACGACGTCACCCAAGAGGTGTTTATCCGGGTGTGGCGTTCACGGGACACCTTCAACCCCGAGGTCGCGCGCCTGCCGGCATGGATAGTGGGCATTGCACGCCACGTCATTGCGGACGCCCACTCAGCGTCGAACCGGGAAGTTCGTAGAGTCCTTGCCGTCGCCCAGGTCCAAGACACCGGCGGCGGAGGTCCTACGGAGGGAGCTGTGGAGGTGCTGGCCGACAGGCTGCTCCTGGACGGCGAACTCGACCGGCTTGGTGAACCGCAGGGCGCCATCATGAAATTGGCATTCTATGAAGACCTGACGCACGAGCAGATTTCCCGCAGGCTTGAACTACCGCTTGGTACCGTCAAAAGCCACATTCGGCGCAGCTTGATCCACCTAAGAAGCAGACTGGAGGTTGACCATGCCGCACATTGATCCGGAAGAGTTGAGCCTCCTGGCGCTTTACGGTGACTGGCTCGATGAGGAGGGCCGGCAGCACCTTAGCGGCTGCGATGCCTGCTCGGCGGAGTACGCCGCTTTGCGCCGCGCCGTTGACGCCATGAAAACCACGCCGGACAGCAGCACCCTTGAGGTGCCCGGGCCCAGTGTGTGGAGTGGGATTCACCGGGAACTGGGTTTGTCGGACGCAATCCGGGAAGACCCCTTGGGCTCCGCAGCGGGCTCTGCAACAGGAACTGAAACCAGCAAGCCCGGCATTAACGGTCCAACCGAACCAGAGCAACCAGCAGCACCACCCGCGGACATACGTTCCGTCAAGAAACGTCCCCAAGGGTGGCAACGCCGCGGGACCTGGCTGGCGGTCGCCGCAGCAGGTGCCTTGGTCATCGCCGGTGCAACCCTGTGGAACATCAACCAGGCGGCAACGCCGTTGGCACGAGCAGAGCTGACGCCACTTGCCCAGCACACTGCTACAGGATCGGCGACAGTCCTTGAGTCCCCTGATGGAACGCGAACCCTGGAAGTGAAACTGAGCAAAGAAGAAGCGCAGGGCTACCAGGAGGTCTGGCTTATTGGCACGGACCTCACACGGCTGATCAGTCTGGGAATCATGAAGTCGGACTCAGGTACCTTCCCGCTTCCGGCGGACCTGAATCTGGCCGATTTCCCCATCGTCGACGTTTCGGATGAACCACTGGACGGAAATCCCGGCCACTCCAGCGTCAGCATCGTCAGGGGCTCGCTCACTTCCTGAGGGCCCTTCACTGGTGTGAATCGCATTGGCGTGGGCTGCCCTCGCGCTCCTCAGTTGCGGGTAGCCTGAATCCCATACCGAAGGACAGGAGGCCCCAGTGGCTGGAACAACAGTGGCTTCAACATCTGCGCCTGACAAATCTCTGCTCGAGACCACCGTGGCCGGGCTTATGGCGGAACTGGCCGCACTGGAAGAACCCCGGGCTCGCGAAGTGAATGAAAAACACGGCGATGACCACGGGGTAAACCTCAGCAAACTGCGTGCCGTCGCGAAGCGGCTGAAGACCCAACAGGATCTCGCGCGGGAGCTCTGGGACACGGGCGACACCGCTGCCAAATTGCTGGCACTTCTGATCTGCCGTCCCAAGGCCTTTGAGCGGGCCGAGCTGGACAGCATGCTGCGTGAAGCGCGGACGCCCAAAGTGCAGGACTGGCTGGTGAACTACGTCGTCAAGAAAAGCCCGCACTCCGAAGATCTGCGGTTGGCTTGGTTCTCCGATCCCGATCCTGTGGTGGCGAGTGCCGGATGGGCGCTGACGTCCGAAAGGGTGGTCAGGAAGCCGGAAGGCCTGGACATCGTGCAGCTGCTCGACATCATCGAGGCCGACATGAAGGACGCTCCGGACCGTCTTCAGTGGGCCATGAACCACTGCTTGGCACAGATCGGCATTGAGTTCCCGGAGCACCGTGCCAGGGCCTTGGACATCGGTGAGCGCCTGGAAGTGCTGAAGGACTACCCTACGCCGCCTAACTGCACATCGCCGTTCGCTCCGAGTTGGATCAATGAGATGGTGCGGCGCCAAGCCATCAAGTAACTCTTTTAGCCCCTGTTACGGTGCATCATCCGGTAGGTGAGCTCGGCAAGGAGCTCTTCGTCGGAGAGGTGCGAGGCCCGGGCTATGGGAGCGCTGGGAACGGTAACGCGCGGAGGTCCTTGACGTGATTCGTCCCCCGATCGCATGTCGTCGGGGGTGATCATGTCCGGAGCGAAGGTGGACTTGCCTTTCAGGACCTCTGAAACAGACCCTGCCCTCCAGCCCAGGGCATGCTCAAGCTTGCGCTGGTTGATTTCCTGTGTGCGCCGCGTTCCGGACTCCAACGTCCGAACGGTCTTGATGGCGGTTCCCGCCTGTTTGGCCAACTGAACCTGGCTCAGCCCTTGCGCCAGGCGTTCTTCCTTGATCAGGCGGCCAATGGTTTGCAGTGCTTCAAGTTCATCCACGATTCCTACTTTTCCATAGGCAATAGTAGGCAATCAAATCGACATGTCCAATGGCGGAACGTGAAGCCCGACCGCAAATGCCCACTTAGGCCCGGCTACCCAGCTCTCCGCAGCGAAAGTCAGGCTACTTGGTATCGATGCGGTTACGTTACGTGTAAGCGCTTGCATTCCGACGCAGACAATGACTAGTGTGAGCGTCACCACATCAATTGCGCCGCCGAATCTTTGTACTCAGCGAGGAGTCTTTAGCATGAAGAAAACCAAGTACCTGCTACCGGTCGCAGCCGCCGGTGTTCTGGCACTTACCCTTTCCGCCTGTAGCGGAGATGGTGGCGGTGGAGGATCCACCGCCGGCTCGGAGGATTGCTCCGCCTACGAAAGCTATGGCAAGCATGACGGCAAGACCGTCTCCGTCTACTCCACCATCGTGGACATTGAAGCCACCAACCTCGAGGAATCCTGGGCGCAGTTCGAGAACTGCACAGGCATCACCGTTAAGTACGAGGGCAGCAAGGAATTCGAAACGCAGATCGGTGTCCGTGCCCAGTCCGGCACCGCCCCTGATGTGGCGATCTTCCCGCAGCCCGGTCTTCTTGCCACCCAAGCACGGGCAGGCTACCTGAAGCCAGCTCCGAAGACTGTCTCCGATCTTGTAGACAAGAACTGGTCCCCTGACTGGAAGAAGTACGGCACCGTGGACGGCACGTACTACGCCGCTCCGATGCTGGCCAACGTCAAGGGCTTTGTTTGGTACGCGCCCAAGACCTTCAAGGACAAGG
Source organism: Arthrobacter sp. Rue61a (assembly GCF_000294695.2). Lineage (NCBI taxonomy): Bacteria > Bacillati > Actinomycetota > Actinomycetes > Micrococcales > Micrococcaceae > Arthrobacter > Arthrobacter sp. Rue61a. The sequence continues at coordinate 436,482 of NC_018531.1, forward strand.
GTTGGGAAGTCCCCAAGACGTGGGACGAAATGATCGAGCTGTCCAAGAAGATTGCCGCGGATGACCCGAACATGAAGCCGTGGTGCGCAGGATTCGAGTCCGGTGAGGCTACCGGCTGGCCCGGCACCGACTGGATCGAGGACGTCGTCCTGCGTGCGCATGGCCCCGAGGTTTACGACCAGTGGGTAGCTCACCAGATCCCCTTCAACGACCCCAAGATCGTTGATTCCTTCAACAAGGCCGGCGATATCCTGCTCAACCAGGAAATGGTCAACGGCGGCTTCGGTGACGTCCGCTCGATCCTGAGCACCGGCTTCGCCCAGGCTGGCCAGCCGGTTCTGGATGGTACGTGCGCCATGCACCACCAGGCCAACTTCCAGGCAGCCAACTGGCCTGCAGGAACCAACGTTGCTGAAGATGGCGACGTGTGGGCCTTCATCACCCCGCCGATCGACGAAAGCAAGGGCAAGGCAGTCACCGGTGGCGGCGAAATGGTGGGCGCATACAAGGACACTGCAGAGGTTCAGTCGTTCCTGGCCTACCTGGCAAGCGCCGACTTTGCCAACAACCGCGTCAAGCTTGGCGGCGTCGTCAGTGCTAACAAGGGCCTGGATCCCAACAACGCACAGTCCGACCTCGACAAACTGACCGTCCAGATCCTTCAGGACCCCGAGACTGTGTTCCGCTTTGACGGCTCTGACCTGATGCCGAGTGCGGTTGGTTCCAACTCCTTCTGGAAGGGCATCGTGCAGTGGATCAACGGCACGTCTTCGCAGGATGTTGCCAACAGCATCGAATCCAGCTGGCCTAAGAGCTAACTCCCAAAGTGCTGCCTCCCCTGACTGGAACCCCCAGCCGGGGAGGCAGCGCTTTTCCCGGAACTTAGTGATTCACTCACGCCCCGGAGGTTGGGTATGGAATTTATAGGAGAAAAACTCCTTCAAGTAGTGATAGCCCTGGCGATATTCGCAGCGGTTATCGGCCTCATCATGTTGCTGGTGGACAGGGCTCCGAAATCAGTCAAGGACAAAGTCACCGTGGCCGGCTTCCTTGCCCCTGCCGCGATCCTGATGCTGGTGGGCCTTGTTTATCCGGCCATTCGCACGTCAATGCTGGCGTTCACGGATGCCAGTGGCAACGGCAACGGCTTTGACAACTTTGTCTGGATGTTCACGCAGCCAGAGGCTCTGACCACTCTGCGGAACACCGTCATCTGGACCGTCCTGGTTCCCTTGCTGTCCACAAGCTTTGGACTTGCATATGCAGTGTTCATCGACAAAGCCCGTGGCGAGCGGGTTCTGAAGTCGTTGGTCTTCATGCCGATGGCCATCTCCTTTGTGGGCGCAGGCATCATATGGAAGCTCGTATATGACTACCGCGGTCCAAACATCGAGCAGACCGGTGTCATCAACTTCTTCCGGGACGCCTTGGGCATGGATCCCAAGCAGTTCCTTCTGGACGCACCGGAAAACACCATCTTCCTCATCATCGTCATGGTCTGGATCCAGACCGGCTTTGCCATGGTGATTCTCTCCGCTGCTATCAAGGGTGTCCCCGTGGAGCTCATCGAAGCAGCCCGTCTGGATGGGGCCAACGCCTGGCAACAGTTCCGCAATGTCACGGTCCCCGGTATCCGCGGAGCCTTGGTGGTGGTGCTGACAACCATCACCATCGCCACGCTGAAGGTCTTCGATATTGTCCGAACCATGACGGCAGGCAACTACGACACGTCCGTGGTTGCCAACGAAATGTACACGCAGGCTTTCCGTGCCGGTGAGCCAGGACGAGGTGCCGCACTGGCCCTGATCCTGTTCCTGATGGTGCTGCCGATCGTCGTGTACAACGCTCGAGTCCTTCGCAAGCAAAGGGAGATCCATTGACAGCCACGCCAGCCCCGAAAGAGGCCTCGAAGGCCACCCGGCAGCGTCCTGGATCCGATCCCACGGAGGACGCCCAGCCGATCATGCGTCGGGTCAAGACGAAGCTCACCTCCAAGTGGGCAACAGCGGCAGCGATCATCATCGCCGTCGTATGGTCCGTGCCGACGTTCGGCCTTTTTGTCACCTCGTTCCGTCCGGCCGCCAAGCAGGTGGGTCCCCGCTCCAACGGCTGGTGGAATGCCTTTGTTGACTGGGACTTCACGTTCAAGAACTACGCGGACGTCCTGACCCCGGCCGGCTCGCAATCTGCCAACCTCTCCCAGTACTTCGTCAACTCCATAGCCATCGTCATCCCGGTCACCATCTTTGTGCTGGTGCTGGCCTCAATGGCCGCATACGTTTTCGCATGGGGGAAGTTCAAGGGCCGTGACGCACTCTTCATCTTCGTCTTTGCCCTGCAGATCATCCCGCTCCAGATGGCCCTGATTCCGCTCCTGCAATTCTTCACGCAGACCCTGCAGCTCCCCGCGGGTTCGTACGCGCAGCTGTGGATAGCTCACACCATGTTCGGCCTCCCGCTGGGCATCTTCCTGCTCCACAACTTCATCTCCGAGATTCCCGGTGAAGTCATTGAAGCAGCAAGGGTGGACGGTGCCGGACACAGCACCATCTTCTGGCGGATCATCCTGCCGTTGTCGGTGCCTGCACTTGCTTCCCTGGCAATCTTCCAGTTCCTGTGGGTGTGGAATGACCTGCTGGTGGCGCTGGTGTTCTCCGGTGGAACAGCGGACGTGGCCCCGATTACCCAGCGTCTGGCTGAGATCTCCGGTACTCGTGGCGCCAGGGACTACCTCAACCCGGCAGCGGCATTCGTTTCCATCATCGTCCCGCTCCTGGTGTTCTTCGGATTGCAGCGCTACTTCGTGCGCGGCCTGCTCTCCGGTGGCCTCAAGGGGTAGGAACCGCAGCCTCGGTTGCGTTGCGCATTACGTCGCCGCGTAACCGAGGGCTGCAAACCACAAGTCCACAATTAAGGTGTGAAGGCGGAGCAACGGCGGCCGGAGAGGGGAGCCTGTGTCAAAAACAACGGGTAGATCCCAACGCGGCGGCCATACGGGCGTTAGCATCGAGGACGTCGCAGCGGCTGCCGGAGTCTCCACCGCCACTGTCTCCAGGGCGGTCCGCGGGCTGCCCCGGGTGTCTCCAGCAACCCGGGAGAAGATCCTCGAAGTAGCCAGTTCCCTAGGGTACGTGGCGTCGTCGTCGGCCTCGGGTCTGGCGACGGGCCGCACACGCACCATCGGCGTGCTGGCCCCTTTCGTTAGTCGCTGGTTTTTTTCCAAGGCCATCGAAGGCGCAGACCGGGAACTGCATTCCCGCAAGTACAACCTGTCCTTGTTCAATTTGGGCGGCCACGGCAGCAACCGTGAGCGGCTCTTCAGTTCCACCATGGTCTACAAGCAGATAGATGCCCTGCTGGTGCTATGCATGTCCTTGACCGAGGAAGAGCTGGAACACCTCCACAAGATCGACATCCCGCTGGTAGTGGTGGGTGGTCATGTTGAGGATTGCGCGTACATCGGCATCAATGATTACGACGCCGCGTCCACTGCCGTGCGGCATCTGCTGGACCTGGGCCACAAGGACATCGCTTTGCTTCATGGCGACGATGAAACGGACCTGAACTTCGACGTTCCCCGCGTGCGTATCCGCGCCTTCCAGGAAGTGATGACCGACGCCGGCCTGGCAGTCCGTCCTGAATGGGACCAATGGGGGGACTTCACTGTCGCCAGCGGACAGCAGGCGTTCAACCGGCTCTGGAGTCAGCCCGGCCGTAAACCGACAGCCATCTTCTGCTCGTCCGACGAGATGGCGATGGGCGTCATTTTCGAGGCGGGGCGCCACGGCGTCAGGGTGCCGCAGGACCTCTCAGTCATCGGGATCGACGACCATGACTTCTCGTCGTCCATCGGGCTCACAACCGTGGGCCAGCGGCCCGACAATCAGGCGGAGCTGGCCACCAAAATGCTCCTGGATGAGCTTGACGGTAACCCGGGAGCGGTGCATTCAGAGGTGGCACCCCACAAGCTGATTGTCCGCGAGACAACAGCCCCGCCCACCTTTCCTGGACAGCCAAGCTAAGAAGCGCGGGCCAACTGCCGGATGGGAATCCACCGCGAGGCGAGCCGTCGGTACGCAGCTGCCGCGCCGGTCATGTCGCCTTCAGCCAAGCACTCGATGCCGAGCCGGACATCCATGGGGGATTCGTCCGGGTACACCTTGTCAGCTACGGCACCATAATCCAGCTCCACCATGGACTGAACATGGAAAAGTTCCAGCCATTCCGTGAGCTGCGTCAGGTCGTCCAGCATGTCCAAGTCCGGCGCTGCCAAAGCCAGGTGGGCCACGGCGAAGCGTGCCCGGTCCAGGGCCTCAGTGATGGGTGTCCATACCCGGACGGTCAGGATGCGCCCCTCGGATTCCACCACGTCCTTGCGGTCCGACTCGGTGAAGAGAGAGAACCAACTGAACGGGATTCCCCAGGTTGAGGCTCGGGTATGCACGCGTTTGGCGTCTTCCCCGGCGTTGATGCGATCGATCCTGATTTGGTGCTTGTCCCGCTGCGATACCGGAATAAGAAGATCGGCCAGCGGACTGTGCACGCCGTCCATGAGCGCGTTCGCTGCCAAGCCGGCCCGAATCACCAGCTGGCTGGGGCAGTAGAGCAGCCGTCCGGTGTCGTGATCTTCTTTATTCGCCGCCGTCGCCGACCCCGCCGCGTGCCGTCCGCCCGGCACCCGCGTCATGCGCACCAGGTCAGTGCGGCCGGTGGGGAAGGGGTCACCGCCGGAGCGCGTGATGCGTCCCAGGGAGGCTTGGAGCTCCGCATTTTCGATGGCGGCCCGGGAACCCGCCTTGCTGCCCTCCGCCACGAGTTGGCGCTGCTGCTCGGGCGGGAAGGCCTCGAGGGGCTCGTAAATGCGCAGCGACGACGAGAACGGCAGACCTGCCTGGCCCCGATACAGGTTTCCAGTCATGTCAGCCGCCCCTTTCGTCAGTGACCTTGTACTTAGTCTGCAAGCTCTACGATGACGGGAGCGTGGTCCGAAGCGCCCTTGCCCTTGCGCTCCTCGCGGTCGATGGAAGCGCCGGTGACCCGCGATGCCAGAGCCGGTGATGCGAGGCAGAAGTCGATGCGCATGCCTTCCTTCTTGGGGAAGCGCAGCTGCGTGTAATCCCAGTACGTGTAGACGCCCGGGCCCGGAGTGTAGGGACGGACGACGTCGGTGAACCCGGCTGTTTCGAAGGCGTGGAAGGCGGCGCGCTCGGGTTCGCTGACGTGGGTGTAATTGTTGTTGCGGAAGAGCTCGATGTCCCACACGTCGTCGTCGAAGGGAGCGATGTTCCAGTCACCCATGAGTGCGATCTGGGCGGTCGGTTCGGACTTTACCCATTCGGCTGCGTGGCCCTGCAGGACGTCCAGCCATTTGATCTTGTACGGCATGTGTTCGTCGTCCAGTGAACGGCCGTTGGGCACGTAGAGGCTCCAGATGCGGATGCCGCCGCAGGTGGCTGCGATGGCACGGGCTTCCTGTGCGGGATCCTTGCCTGCCTTGCCGAACGCCGGCTGGTCCAGGAAGGTGCGCTGCACATCGTCCAAACCCACACGGGAAGCGATGGCAACGCCGTTCCACTGGTTCACCCCAAAGTGCGCAACCTCGTAACCCATGCGTTCAAAGAGCTCCCACGGGAAGTTCTCGTCCTTGCACTTGGTCTCCTGGATGGCAAGGACATCACAGTCGCTGCGCTCAAGCCAGGCTTCAACGCGGTCGGCACGGGCGCGGAGGGAGTTCACATTCCAGGTTGCTATCTTCACAGCCACTAACTTACCGAACTTGGCGCTGAGCGCATCCCCTGACGGCTTTTTACCCGGGGGACTCTCAGGGTCAGCGGGCGAACAACGGCGGTGAAGTGGCCAGCTTGCGGAGCCCGATGCCGGACGCGAGCAACAGCAAGCCCGTCACAATCGCGAACCCTGCCAACATCCACACCAGGCTCAGCAGACCGAGACCCGGATTCACCAGCACAACAATCCCGAACACGGTGGTCACCAGGCCCGTCAGGAGCCAGATACCCCAGCTCCGGATAAAATTCCTCGCGGCAAGGGACAGGATGATTTGGGAAAGGCCCAGGACCAGGGCCCACAAGCCAATGAGGACACCGATTGCTGCTGCCGTGATTCCCGGCAAGGCAATTGCCACAATGCCGGCCGCAATGGAGATGAACCCACCTACTACGGTCCAGCGGGAACGGCCAGCGGGGTCGTAAAAGTAATGCGCCACGCTGGTAATGCCGTCAATGATTGCGAAAACTCCGAACATGACAACTACCACCAATGCGGTGGCGCTGGGCAAAACAATGATCAATAGGCCGAAAACTATGGAAAGGACTCCCCGGACCAGCAAAGCAGTTCCCGGGTTTTTGAACATTTTGCGATCCGCTACGTCCGACATACGGTCAGCGTATCCAACCAGCCGCCTTTACCGCATCCCCTCTCGCCGGATAGCTGTGGCAATTGCTGCGGCACGCGTTTCGACACCCAATTTGGCGTAGATGTGCGCGAGGTGGGTTTTGACAGTTGCCTCCGAGATAAACAGCCGTTTCCCGAGGTCGCGGTTGCTGAGGCCTTCGGTAAGGAGGCTGAGCAGCTCTGCTTCGCGGGGAGTGAGGATCTCATCAGGATTCCGCAATTGTTGGAACAGGCGCGAAGCCACCGGCGCACTCATCACGCTCTTCCCCTGCACAGCGCCCCGAACGGCCGCGAAGATCTCCTCCGGGGCCGCGTCCTTGAGCAAATAGCCCATGGCTCCGGCGTCCACCGCGCGGACGATGTCGGCGTCCGAATCGTAGGTGGTGAACACGATGACGGCCTGCTTCGGGTTCCGCTGACGGAGTTGCTTGATGGCTTCGATGCCATCCATCCCGGCGCCCATGGCCAAATCCATGAGGACTACCGCGGGCATATGCTCTTGGGCGGCTTCCAATGCCTCCTCGCCGGAGGCTGCTTCCCCGACGACGGCGATATCGGCTTGGGTGCCCAACAGCGCCTTGAGTCCGCTCCGGACTACGGTGTGGTCGTCCACGAGGAGCACGGAGATGCCGTTCATCGGGCCTCCTTCGGAGCGTTTTCCGGATCAGCAGGCCGGGTCAGCGGGAACTGCGCCGCAATGATGGTTCCTTCGCCGGGCGAGCTCTCCACAGATAATTCTCCGCCCAACTGTTCAACCCGCTGCCGCATGGCCCGCAGGCCGTATCCTCCGTTTGCCGACGGCGGAGGTACCGCTGCGGGATCAAAGCCGCGGCCGTCGTCGAACACGTCCAGGGTGACCGCGTCCGGAAGGTACCCCACAGTCACACTGGCGTGGTTCGCGTGGGCGTGGAGTTTGATGTTGGCAGCTGCGCTTTGCGTGACGCGGAGCAGGGCATGCCGCACCTCGGAAGGAAGGGGCTGAGGCTCACCGGTGACCTGGACGTTGATGTTATCCACATATTGCCGTGCTGCATGTTCCAAGGCCTCCGGGAGCGGACCCGTCTCGAGGCCGGGGGCGGAGAGTTCGTGCACCAGGCTGCGGGTGTCGGCGAGGTTGCGCCTGAGCAAATCCGTTGCCTTGCGTACGTCGTCATGGGCGGTTTCGGCTGGCCATGACCGTTGGGCCGCCTCAAGGAGGAGCAGGCTGCTGGCCAGGCCTTGGGTCACGGTGTCGTGGATTTCTCGCGAAACGCGCTCGCGTTCGGTGGCGATTCCGGCTTCACGTTGCTTGGCGGCGAGTTGCTCCTGGGCCAGGGTGACGTCGTCGAAAAGCCTGCGTTGCAGTGCCGCGTCGCGTTCAATCTTGTCGTAGATCAGCGTGAGCAGGGCGCCCGCCGCGAGGGGCCCGAGCAGCATGGCGATGTCCGTCCAGTCGCTCATCCGGAAGAGGCCGACGGCGGTAGCGGCCGCCGTCGCACCGCCCGCCACGTAGCCCGACCATCCCCGGAAGGCCGTGCGCGTGAGGAAGAAGATGGCGAAGGAACACCAGGCGAAGCTCGGAGCGACCACCACCAGCGCGGCCCATGCTGCCACTAACGCGACCATCCACGGAATCCACAGCTGTTGCCTACCCCGACGTGGTTGCCGATGGGCCAGCACGGCGGTGACCGCATACAGCGCACACACGGCTATGGCCAGGGCGACGGTCCACAGGTTGTCTGCGGGGGAGTGACGCATGACGTACCTGACCGCGGAGGCCACCATCAGCACGGCAAAGCCCGAATGCACTACGGCATCAAGACGGCCATCGATCCGGTTGCTGGGCTGGTTGCCAGGTTCGGGCCGTAAGCGGGTAGTTGGCATGGGCGGTTCCCGGTTTCAGTTGAAGGCGTTCTTTCCATGCTAGGTCCCCGCGGAGTGGTTGGTCTCTCCACCTTTTGGCTGATACCGGTGGAGGAAAGGTTGAGCCCGTGCACGGCGGCCGGCCGATGTGGCGTGGGGACATTCGCGGAAGCATGGAGCTGTACCCGATGCTTACTACGAGGAGAACACAGTGAAGAAGTCCAAGAAGATGATTGCCGCGGCAGCTGCAGGAGCATTGTTGCTTACCGGCGGAGTGACGGCCGTGGCCAACGCAGTGGCCCCCGCTGGCACGCCTGTTGCAGCGCCCGTGAAGGTTGCCGCAGACGTTCTGCCCGCGCCGGAAAATGTCGTCGCCCAGAACCGCATCTCCGTGGGAGCTTCGAGCAAAGCCGTCAACGCGGCGCTGGCCAAGTGCCAGGCCGACAAGCTGCCGTTCGTGACCGTGGCCTTGGTTGACCGTTTCGGCACCGTCCAGGCCCTCCTTCGCGGTGACAACGCCGCCGAGCACACCATCGAAGCCGCCAAGCAGAAGGCCTACACGGCAGCAGCCTTCGGCGCTCCAACCAGCGAGCTCGCCAAGCGCATCAACGGCAACGGTCCGTCCATCGCCGACCTCCCCGGGACCCTCTTCCTGCCGGGTGGCGTTCCGCTGAAGGTCAACGGCGTTTCCGTTGCGGGCATCGGAGTTGGCGGCGCACCCGACGGCGCACTCGACGAAGCCTGCGCCACTGCCGGCGCCGATGCCTTGGCCGCAGCAGCGAAGTAGCCAATGAACGCCCTCGGTACAAAAGCGCGGGTGGTGGGGGCGGGCGTGCTGGTGCTCGGGCTGCTGTCCGGATGTACGACGGCGGCCCCGTCGCCTTCCAGCCCGACGCCGACTCAAGCAACCCCCACCCACGCCGCGTCGTCGAACGCCGGTCCCGGGCCGGCGTCGTCGGCTGCTGTGCCGGCCCAACAATCAGCGGAAGCCAAACTCTCACCGGAGGCCCAAATCGAAACCGACCGACTCCTCATCCTCGCCGCGAAAGCCAACGACGCTGCGAAGGTCCGCGAACTGATCGCGGCGGGTGGCAACGTCAACGCGAAGGACGAGATTCAGGACTCCGCGTTCCTCTACGCCGGCGCCGAGGGTTTCAACGAGGTCCTGCAGCTGACGTTGGCTGCAGGAGCGGATGTTCGCAGCACCAATCGGTACGGCGGCACTGCCCTGATCCCAGCGAGCGAGCATGGGCACACGGAAACTGTTCGGATTCTGATCGCAGCAGGCGTGCCCGTGGACCACGTCAACAATTTGGGGTGGACCGCCATGCAGGAAGCGATCCTGCTTAACAATGGTGGGCCCAATCAGCAGGACGTGGTCCGGCAACTCCTGGCAGCGGGAGCCACCCCGGACATCCGCGACCCCCAAGGCCGAACCGCCCTGCAGAATGCAGAGCGGCTCGGGTTTACGGAGATCGCGGCGCTGATCCGCAACCGCTAGCTACAGCGCTTCCAGCACACTCACGTAGTTGGCGATGCCCACGCCGCCCATGTTCTGGACGGCGCCGCGGCGGGCGTTGGGCAGCTGCATGTCTCCTGCGGTGCCGCTGAGTTGCATCGCGGCGATGACGTGCTGCGATACGCCCGTCGCGCCCACCGGATGCCCCTTGGCTTTCAGGCCGCCGGAGACGTTGATGGGCAGCTTGCCGTCTTTGTAGACCCAACCTTCAGTGATGGCACGTGCGCCCTCGCCGCGGGGAGTGAGACCCATGGCCTCGTACATGATGAGTTCGGCGATGGTGAAGCAGTCATGCACCTCGGCGAAGTCCAGGTCCTCAATGTCCACGCCCGCCATGCCCAGCGCGCGTTCCCACGAAGCCCTCGTGGCGGCGAACTCGGTGGGGTCGCGCTTCTCTGCGGGGAAGAAGTCGTTGGCGTGGCCGAACCCAGCAAGCCGCACTGGTGCGGTTGCGCCTCCGGTCGCCGACGTGGACAGCACGACGGCGGCAGCACCGTCGGAGACCGGCGAACAGTCGGTGCGGCGCAAGGGTTCGGCCACCATGGGGTTCTTCTCGGAGATGGTCCGGCAGAACTCAACGCCGAAGTCCCGGTGCATTTGGGCGTACGGGTTGTCCATGCCGTTGCGATGGTTCTTGGCGGCGATGGAACCGAGGACGTCGCCGAGGCCATTTTCAAAGCCCGGGCCGTTGATTCCTGCCCCGTACCGCTTGTCGTAGTGCTTGGCGACCTCCGCGAACAGGCCGGTGAAACCGGTGGAGGATGCTTTACCGGCCATCTCGTAGGAAGCACCGAGCAGCGCTGCTCCCACAACGTCCGCGCCGGCGTCGGTCATCTTCTCAGCGCCGATCACCAGGACGTTGCGGGCAGTTCCAGACAGGACAGCTTTAACACCTTGTTGGAACGCCGCGGAACCGGAAGCGCAGGCGTTCTCGGTGCGTGTTGCGGGGACGTTGGCAAGGTCCGCCGACAACTGGAGTGCCAGTGACGACGTAAATCCGAGAGGCTGCATACCGGAGTTGAACTGGCCAAGGTAAATTTCGTCGATGTCCTTGGGGGCCAGCCCCGAGTTGCTGATCGCTTCGCCGGCAACCTGGACGATCAGCGACTCCAACGTCTCATCGCCCAGTTTGCCGAACTTGCTGTGCCCCCATCCGGTGAGCAGGATGTCTTTGCCGAACTGGTCCTTCAGGCTCATGCGTGTGCTCCTTCTAGCGTGGGTTCTTCAGCCGTCAGCGCTACCGTGAACGCCGCGTCGGTCTTGATGCGGATTTCTTCCACCGTGAGGCCCGGTGCGAGGCGGGTCAGCAGCAGCCGCGTGCCGCCGTCGTGCTTCTCTGGATCCGGAACTATATCGAAAACGGCCAGGTCCGTGATGATCCGGTCAACGCATTTGAGCCCCGTGAGCGGGAGCGTGCAGTCGGTGACGATCTTGGCCGAACCGTCCTTGGCGTTGTGCTCGGTGAGGACAACCACCCGGGGCGTCCCGGCCACCAAGTCCATGGCGCCGCCCATGCCTTTGACCATCTTGCCGGGGATGGTCCAGTTGGCAAGGTCGCCGGACCCGGACACCTGCATGGCGCCCAGGATGGCCACCTTCACGTGCCCGCCGCGGATCATGCCGAACGACGTGGCGGAGTCGAAAATGCTGCCACCGGGGGTAATGGTGACGGTTTGCTTGCCGGCATTAATAAGGTCCGCGTCCTCCTCGCCCTCAAACGGGAACGGGCCCATGCCCAGCAGGCCGTTCTCGCTCTGGAGCACCACCCGCACGCCGTCGGGCAGGTTATTGGCCACCAACGTTGGAATGCCGATGCCGAGATTTACGTAGTCGCCGTCGTTCAGTTCTTCGGCCGCAATCGCGGCCATCTGGTCACGTGTCCATGCCATGATGATGTGCTCCTTTGCCTTAGGCCGTCAGTGCTTCAGCGCGCCGTGCCTCCGGGCGCGGGCGGACAGTGCGCTGTTCGATGTCCTTGACCCGGTTGATTGCTTGGACGAGCCGCTGCACGTAGACGCCCGGGGTGTCGATGTGGTTGGGATCCAGCTCGCCCGGTTGCACGATGACCTCGGCCTCGGCGATGGTCACCTTGCCAGCTGTGGCGACCACAGGATTGAAGTTCCGGGCCGTGTAGCGGTACATCAGATTGCCGTCGGTATCGGCGGTGTGGGCGTGGACCAGCGCGACGTCGGCGGTGATGGCGCGCTCGCGGACGTACGTCACGCCGTCGAACTCTTCCAACGGCTTGCCTTCGGCAACCAACGTGCCCACGCCGGTTCGTGTGTAGAAAGCAGGAATGCCGGCGCCCCCGGCCCGGAGACGTTCGGCGAGTGTGCCCTGCGGGGTGAACTCAACCTCGAGCTGGCCAGCGAGGTATTGCTCGGCGAAGAGCTTGTTCTCACCCACGTAGGACGCGATGACCTTCCGGACCTGGCCCGCTTCAATCAGGACCCCAAGGCCCTTGCCGTCCACGCCCATGTTGTTGGAAACGATGGTGAGGTCCTTGGCGCCCGACTCACGGACGGCGTCGATCAGGTCCGCGGGGATACCGCTGAGGCCAAAGCCGCCGACGGCGATGGTCAAGCCGTCTGCCATGAGGTCATGGAGCGCTTGGGCTGCGCTGGTGTGGATCTTGGCCATGCTTGACTCCTCTTTGAGTTTTTTGTGCGTATCCACTTTGTGGACTGAGTTCCTCTGTAGTGGAGCCTAGGGTTCTTGCGGATGCGGGTCAACGGCGGGATGTGTTGGTGACTCACGCTGTGGACGCTACGCTTAAAGGTGTCCATATTGTGGATGAATTATTCGAAAGGGTGCCGTGATGGTTCAGGGAGCACAAGTAGTAGGCCGGGTAGCCCTGCTGCTTCGCCTGGTGGGACGCAAGCCCGAAGGCACCTCATTGGCTGGCTTGGTACGTGAGTCCGGGCTGACCAGGCCAACCGTGCACCGGCTGCTGACGTCGCTGGCTGCTGAAGGGCTGTTGGAGCACGATTCAGACTCTGGAAAATGGGTGCTGGGCCCGGAGATCTTCCTGCTGGGATCCGTAGCTGCTGCACGTTTCCCCATGGAGGACATCGCCCGGCCGTCGCTGCGCCGGTTGGCTGCCGAGACAGGGGAGAGTGCCTTCTTCTCCATACGTCGTGGAAACGAAACCGTGTGCGTGTTGCGGGAGGAGGGCTCGTTCCCCGTGCGTTCCTTCGTGCTGCACGAGGGGGTGCGGTTCCCGCTGGGAGTCGCGTCGGCAGGGACGGCGATCATGGCTTTCCTGCCTCCCGAAGAGCAGGAATCGTTGCTCAACGACTGGCCGGGGCATGCGGGCGACTTTGCCGCGGGACATCCGGCCGGCGTAGTGCGGGACAACCTGGAGCAGACCCGTTTGGCCGGCTACTCCGTAAATCCCGGGCTGATTCTTGAGGGCAGCTGGGGGATGGGCGCTGCAGTGTTTGACCAGCAGGGAAGGCCGGCGTGGGCTCTTTCCTTGACAGGCATTGAGCCAAGATTCCGGCCGGACCGCCAAGAGTTCCTGGGCAAACTGTTGCTCGAGGAAGCGCACCGAATGACCGCGCGGTTACAAGGCGCTAGCTGAGGTCTAGGCGCATGAGCACCCTGGGGAAGCCGTTGAGCACGGACGTCGTTTCCGCGACCTTTGTGAAACCGGCCTTCTCGAACAGTCGGCGGGTGCCCACGTATGCCATGGTCAGATCCACCTTGCCGCCCTTGTTGTCCACGGGGTAACCCTCGATGGCAGGCGCGCCTTGGCTCTTGGCGAAGTCAATCGCCCCACGCAGTAACTCGTGCGAAATGCCCTTGCCGCGATGCCCGGGCCTCACCCGAATACACCAGACCGACCACACGTTGCTCTCATCCACCTGGGGGATCTTGCGGTTCTTCGCAAAAGTGGTGTCCGCGCGCGGGTGAACCGCTGCCCACCCGACTACTTCGTCGCCGTCGTAGGCTAAAACGCCTGGGGGCGGGTCCTTAGCTACCAGCTGCTTCACGAACTTCCCGCGCTCCTGCCTCTGGAGCTCCTGGTTCAGTTTCGACGGGATCCGGTAGCTCAGGCACCAGCACACATTCGCATCGGGGCTCTTGGGCCCCACCATGGTTTTCACGTCATCGAACACCGTCGCGGGTCGAACATCGATTGCCATCCGCCCATCCTGTCACCGGGTTACACCCCGCCGCAGCAATCACGAATAAAAACTTTTTCAATTCGCACCCATCCACCCCGTCCCATCCTCCGAATAGCTGATGAGACACAAACCGCTAGTGAAGCAAAAGCATCACTTTCAGCCCGTGTCCCGCCAACCAATGGATCCAACGCCCTGGTTCCAAAAACAAGGAGAATGACATGTTGTCCACAAAGCGCCCCGCCCTCGCCTTCGTTGGCCTCACTGCAGCCGCCCTTCTCGGACTTACTGCCTGTGGTGGTTCAAGCACCACCAGCACGCCGGCTGCTTCGTCTGCCGCCCCGGAAACCTCCATGGCGGCACCGTCGCCGTCGGCCTCCGCCATGTCCAGCGCTGCCATGGATCCGGCCGCTAACCTTGTGGGCCCCGGCTGCGCCGGTTACGCCGCACAGGTTCCGGACGGTGCCGGTTCGGTAATGGGCATGGCCCAGGACCCGGTAGCCGTAGCAGCATCGAACAACCCGCTGCTCAAGACCCTGACCGCCGCCGTTTCGGGTCAGCTCAACCCCAAGGTTGACTTGGTCTCCACCCTGAACGGCAGCGAATTCACGGTGTTCGCACCGGTTGACGATGCTTTCGCCAAGATCGACCCCGCCACAATCGAGACGCTCAAGACGGACGATGCCCTGCTGAGCAAGATTCTCACCTACCACGTAGTCCCCGGTCAGCTGACCCCGGACCAGATCGTCGGCACCCACAAGACTGTCCAGGGTGGCGAAGTGACGGTTGCCGGCACCAAGGATGCCCTCACGGTTGACGGAGCTTCCAACGTGATCTGCGGCGGTGTTCAGACCGCCAACGCCACGGTTTACCTGATCGATTCAGTGCTGATGCCCAAATAGGCCTTAGCTTCCGCCAGCACTAACAGCAAAGCAGGCGCCGGAATCCGGCGCCTGCTTTGTTGTGTAGGGACTAGCTATTGTGTTGGGCTCTAGCGGCTGAAGTCAGTGTCTACGTAGGAGCCGGCCCGGTTGTGTTCGGACCCGCAGGGGCAGTGGTCAACCTCAATACGCACGGTCATTGGTTTGGATGAGTCCAAGGTAAGAGTCACATCCTTGCCGGCCTGGGCACTGGACTGAGTGTTGAGGCGAAGGGTGCCCTGGGTAGCGATTTTGGACATGGTAAACCTTCCTGATGTCTTAAGTGAGGGTCCGTTGAAGCCGGGCTATTTGTCGTCTGATTCCAGTTGGGGTTTGCCAACCAACGGAATGGTTCCCGTGGGTGTTCCCCCGACGCAGTCGGACTCCGTGCATTTTTCAGCGCAATCGTGCTTGGTGACGAGGTCGAACTGAACGCCGCCGTGTTGTTCGACGCCCGTCCGGATGGCTCGTTCCACCACTGAAGTGGCCAAGCGCTTGTGCAACTGCAGCGGGTCGCGGCGGAGGTCTTTGACCAGTGCGAAACAGAGCAGCAGCATGACGATCACGAAAGGCAGCGCCGCCACGATGGTTACTCTTTGCAGGCCTGACAACGCTTCCGATGGTTTATCGCCGCCTGCAAGCAGCATGACTGCTGCCACTGCGCCGGTGAGGCTTCCCCAGAAGATCACCACTCCTCGACGCGGGTGCTCGGCACCATTGGAACTGAGGGATCCCATCACGATGGAGGCTGCGTCGGCGCCGGTGACGAAGAATATCGCCACCAGGACCATGGCCAGGACAATGACGGCTGCGGTCAGCCAACCAGGCATGCCAAGGTTCTTGACCAGATCGAAGAGCGCGCCGTCGAAGTTGATGGAGGGCGCGCCGTCCACCATGGTTACAAGGCCCGGTGTGCCGGCTTTGTCAGCTTCTTGCTGGACGTGGAACGCAGCCCCGCCGAAAATGCCGAACCAGATGACGCTGACAACGCTGGGCACCAGCAGGACGCCGGTGACGAATTGGCGGATGGTGCGGCCACGGCTGATGCGGGCGATGAACATTCCGACGAAGGGCGTCCAGGAGATCCACCAAGCCCAGTAGAAGATGGTCCAGCTGGTCATCCAGCTGCGCAAGGAGTCGTCTCCCACAGCTTCGGTCCGTGAGGACATTTCGGCGAGGTCCCTGGCGTAGTCACCCACGGCGGAAGGGATGAGATTGAGGATGAACAGGGTGGGACCGGCAACGAACACAATAAGGGCCAGGACAACCGCCAACACCATGTTGATGTTGGAGAGCCACTGGATGCCGCGGCTGATGCCTGAAACAGCGGATGCCACGAAGCAGAAGGTCAGAATCGCGACGATGACCACCAGCACGGGAGTGCCGACCTCACCCAGCCATCCATTGGATGTCATGCCGCTGCCGATCTGGAGTGCGCCGAGGCCCAGTGAGGCGGCGGTTCCGAAGAGCGTGGCGAAGATGGCCAGGATGTTGATGAACTTCCCAAGCGGACCTTCCACCATGCGGATGCCGAAAAGCGATGTGAAGGCTGCGGAGACCAGTTGCTTGCGGCCCAGCCGGTAGGTGCCGTAGGCCATGGCGATGCCGACCACTGCGTACATGGCCCAGGGGTGCAAGGTCCAGTGGAAGATGGACGTGGCCATGGCCGTCTGGATGGCTGCTGGTGTGCGGCCGTCTACGGTGCCCGGGGGCGGTGAGATGTAGTGGTACAGCGGTTCAGCCACACCGTAGAACATGAGCCCGATGCCCATGCCTGCGGCGAACATCATGGCTACCCAGGAGATGGTACGGAACTCAGGCTTCTCTCCGTCTTTGCCCAGCGGGATGTTGCCAAACTTGCCGAGGGCAAGCCACAGGACGAAGACGACGAACAATGATGCGAGGACCATGAACAGCCAGCCCGTGTACTCCATGACCCAGTTCAGGGCGCCTTTGGAGGTCGCGGAAAGGCTGTCCCTTCCGACGAAGCCCCAGACCACGAAGGCGACGGCGATGGCGCCTGTGATCCCGAAGGTGACTTTGTCGAGAGTAAGTTTGCGGTTCCGACGGGCCGAAACGGCCTGCTCGGTCTTGGCGTGGCGCAGCTCTTCCATGATCTGTTCGTACTCTTCAGAATCGGGAAGGATTTCTGCGCCTCCGTCCTCAGCGTCGAGGGCTGCCAAGGTGGTGTCGGGGGAGACGCTGATGACTTCTTCAGGGTTCTCCGCGCGGGCGGGGTTGGTTGGGCTGGCTGCAGCCGGGGTACCTGCCACGTGTCCGTTGGCAGGTATTTCCTCGGGTGTCAGCGGTTTTGTGTCACTGTTTATAGCCATGAGCGGGTCCTTTGCTCGGCGTGTCATGAGCCTGCGTTTCTGCGAGGCCTTGGTAAATGGATCGGCGGGAAGGTTGGGGCTTCCTCCGATCCGATGATCATGGCGGGCCGTGGCGCCTCCCCGAGTGCGCGGTCACGGAGCGGGCAGGCGATAGGGATGATTCACCTCTTCTGGTTCGTGGGACGGGGGCGGCTGAGTCGTCGGTCGATGCTCCAGGGCGTGTTCCGCAGGAATCAACAACATCCGCGCTATGCAACAGAGTGCGCTCCGTCACATCCAAAGTCAAGGGTTTCCTGCTCTTTAACAGCAAATTGATATATCAATTGGCTGGAAGAGAAACGTTGCGTATCATGGGTGGGGTTGCGAATAACGCGTCCCTGATGGCGTCAGTGGACAGCGAGCGTCACTCCGGCGAGCTTCGTTCCGGAAAGTAGTGAGGGTATGGCTGAGCCGCGGTAGCTAGCGCGGCCTGTAGCCCATACGGGCACTGATGGTCAGTCCCGCCTCCCGGAGGCTCTTGATGAGCCCTGGCTGTTCCTCGGGTGAAAAGCGGAACGCCGGACCGGAAATGCTGACGGCGGCAATGACGCTGCCCGCGTGGTTGAAAATGGGCACAGCAACGGCAGTAAGGCCGATTTCAAATTCTTCGTGGACTGTGGCGTACCCGTTGCGGGCCACGTCGAGCAGCTGCTTTTCCAGCTCCCCGCGGTTTGTCACGGTTCGTGGCGTTCGTGCGGGCAGGCCCACTGCCTTGAAGACCTGGGTTCTTTCGTCGGCGGTCAGTGCAGCAAGGAGAACCTTGCCGCTGGACGTTGCGTGCAGCGGCGTCAAGCTGCCCACCCAGTCGTAAGTGGCCAGTGTGGAGGGCCCCATCGCCTGATCCACGTTGACAGCGTAGTTGGACCTCAGGACGGCCAGGTTGACGGTTTCCTTGTACTCGGCTGCCAGTGCTTCAAGGACTTCCCGCGCCTCATGCACCACGCTTAGCCTGCCCGGAATGGACGATGCGAGGCGGAGGATCCCAAAGCCCAGCTGGTACTTGCCGCGCTCACTGTTCTGCCGGACGATGTCGCGGTTGACCAAGGAGCCCACCAGCCTGGACACGGTGGATTTGTGAATGCCCATTTCTTCTGCGATTTCGCTCACTCCGGCATCGCCTTCGCGGGCCAGGATTTCCAGGATCTGGAGCGCACGGTCCACAGATTGGACGCCGCCGCCTTGGGCGTCTGCGCCCTTGTCAGTGTCCGCGTGGTTGCGTTCGGCCATGATGCCCCGTGTCGTTGTCCAGGCAGGTCGCCTTGGGCTGATAACCCTGTCCGGCCTGCACCCTCGTCTTTCCTCATCCTAGACGGAGTTTTGCAGGGACCCTTTCACACCATGGGGACTCGTGTCCGGACTTCGGAACTGAAGGATGTCGTCCACGGCAGCGGCAGGACCTGAACAGGCGTGCCAGCTGCTGCACCGGCAGGGGGAACAGCCATGTATCCGTCTGCCCAAGCAAGACCCCGCATCATGCCTGGACCCGTGTGGGAGGCGGGGAACACGAGGTCGTGGACAAGGGTGCAGGGCACGAGCCGGGTCCGTCCCGGGTCCGGATCGATGTCCGCGCCCGACGTCATCAGGACGGCACTTTGGAGAGGCCGGTTTCCCAAGGCCGCCAACAGGGGTTCGCCCAAGGTCATGAGTGCCATCATGGCGGCCAGGGGATTTCCAGGGAGCCCGATGACAAAGCGGCCATCGGGAAGTTCCGCCATCACCGCCGGATGACCTGGCCGCATGGCGATTCCGTCCAGCAGGAGCCGGCCACCGAGTGCCGCAATGGCATCGCGGAAGTGGTCTGTCCCTGATTTCCCCGTTCCGCCGGTAGTGATCGTCACGTCGGGCAGCGGGCCCGCCTGACCGCCGGCCAGCGAGCCCGCCTGACCGCCGGCCAGCGAGCCCGCCTGACCGCCGGCCAGCGCCGCAAGCCACTCGTCGTACGAGTCGCCTATCCTGATCTGGCCACGGGGCTCCCCGCCCAATTGCGAAATGACAGTATCCAGCTGCGGGCCGAACGCGTCGCGGACCTGTCCCGGCGCGGGCTCACCTGAGGTCACCACTTCCGAGCCGGTTAGTACGACGGCGACACTCGGCTTGGGCTGTACCTGCAGTTCGTCGCTCCCCGCCACCGCAGCCAGGGCAATGTGGGCAGGATTGAGGAGCGTTCCGGCAGGTATGAGGACCTCGCCTGCGGATGCTTCCTCTCCGGCAGGACGTATGTGCCGGCCAGGCAGTGTTTCTCCGAGCTTCGCGTCAGGTTTGAGTGTCAGCTGGCGGGCGCCGCCAGCTCCGTCAACAACCACGCCGCTTTCCTTGCGCAGGACGGCTGCGGCGCCTGCAGGGATCAATCCTCCCGTGGCGATGACGCTTGCTTCTCCCGGTGACAGCGGCAGCCCCGCCGTCGTCATTACCCACGGACCGTTGCCGTTGATGGCCCAGCCGTCCATGGCGGACGACGCGTAGTGCGGGAGATCCTGGGACGCTGTGATGTTGGCGGTGAGCGTGCGTCCGATCGCGTCGGCGGGGCGCAGGTTCAGCGGTGGGAGCGGGCCGGCACAGTGGTATGCCAGCTGCCGGGCCTCGGCCCAGGATGGGGCATGCCTTCGTTCGGCCGAAACCGTGGGGCCGGGAACGTCGATGAAGGTAGCTTGTGCAAGCATGGTTGTCCGCTTCCTGAGGTGGTGCTGCTGGTATGACGCAGATACCGGGGACTGCACGGCCTTCCCGTAATTCTTGCCGCGCAGTCCCCGGTATCCGTGTGGTGCGTACTGAGTCTGGTTCGTACTACGCCTTCACGTAGCCGTTGGGGTTCAGCACGAACTTTGTTGCCGCGCCCGCGTCGAATTCGGCGTAGCCGCGCGGAGCGTCTTCGAGCGGGATGGCTTTGGCGTTGACTGCCTTGGCGATCTGGACCTTGTCATGGAGGATGGCCATCATCAGCTGACGGTTGTACTTCATGACCGGGCATTGGCCGGTGGTGAAGGACAAGGACTTGGCCCAGCCCGTGCCCAGGGACAGCGAAAGGGAACCGTGCTTGGCTGCGTCGTCTATTCCGCCCGGGTCGCCCGTGACGTAGAGGCCCGGGATACCCAAGGATCCGCCGGCGGCCGTGATGTCCATGAGGGAGTTCAATACGGTGGCCGGAGCCTCGTGGGAGGCATCCTTACCGTGCCCGCGGGCTTCGAAACCAACCGCGTCCACGCCGCAGTCCACCTCAGGCACGCCGAGGATCTGTGCGATCTGCTCCTTCGGATCGCCGTTGGACACGTTGACGGTTTCGCAGCCGAAGGAGCGCGCCTGTGCCAGGCGGTCCTCGTTCATGTCGCCCACAATCACGACGGCGGCGCCAAGCAGCTGAGCGCCGACGGCAGCAGCAAGGCCCACGGGCCCGGCACCTGCCACGTAAACGGTGGAGCCTACGCCCACGCCGGCGGTGACGGCGCCGTGGAAGCCGGTGGGGAAGATGTCCGAGAGCATGGTCAGGTCCATGATCTTTTCCAGGGCCTGATCGCGGTCCGGGAAGCGCAGCAGGTTCCAGTCGGCGTAGGGAACCAGGACGAACTCTGCTTGTCCGCCCACCCAGCCTCCCATGTCGACGTAGCCGTAGGCGCTGCCGGGGCGGTCGGGGTTGACGTTGAGGCAGATGCCGGTCTTCTGTTCTTTACAGTTCCGGCAGCGGCCGCAGGAGATGTTGAACGGCACGGAGACGATGTCGCCCACCTTGATGAACTCGACGTCGGGCCCTACTTCCACCACTTCGCCGGTGATTTCGTGGCCGAGGACCAGGTCCTGCGGGGCTGTGGTGCGACCCCGGACCATGTGCTGGTCCGAACCGCAAATATTGGTGGTCACGGTTCGCAGGATCGCGCCATGCGGCACTTTCCGCCCGACGTTGGCTGGGTTGACGCCCGGCCCGTCCTTGAGCTCAAACGTTGGGTAGTCAGTGTCAATGATCTCCACGACACCAGGTTCCTTGTAGGCGACTGCTCTGTTTCCTGACATGGTCACTCCCTATTCTTTGGCTGTTGCTGAAATGTGCTGCCCAATGATCCGAAAGCGGTGCTTCGATGAGGAAATACCTCCCCAGGTTTCAGGCCACCGAAGCACCATTCACGGACCATCGGACATGTGGACAACTCTGTTGTGGATCTACGCCTTTTCCATCCTGATGATCACGGACTTTGACGTAGGCGTTCCGCTGGTATCCGCCACGGAATCCAAAGGCACCAGGACGTTGGTTTCCGGGTAGTACGCGGCCGCGCAACCCTTCGGCGTCGAATACGACACGATGCGGAAGTTCTCGGCTCGCCTGTCCGTTCCTTGGAACTCGGAGATGAGGTGCACCATGTCTCCGTCAGCAAAACCCAGCTCGCTGATGTCCTGGGCGTTGACGAGCACTACGCGTCGGCCGCCGTGGATACCGCGGTAGCGATCGTCCTTGCCGTAAATAGTGGTGTTGTACTGGTCGTGTGAGCGCAGGGTTTGGAGGACCAGCCGGCCGGGCGGGATCTTGATGAACTCCAGTTCATTGCCCGTGAAGTGTGCCTTGCCGGACGTGGTGTCAAACTTCCTTGCATCGCGCGGCGGGTGTGGCAGCACAAAGCCGCCGGGATGTTGGATCCGCGCTTCGAAGTCTTCGAAACCATCAAAGACTGCTTCGATGTGCTTCCGGATCAGCGAGTAGTCATCCCGCAGTGAGAGCCACGCGGCCTGGGGTGTGTTGGGCAGGCGATGGTGGCCATCGGTGAACAGCCTGTGTGCCAGATTGCAGACAATTGCCACTTCAGAGTGGAGGTGGTCACTTGCGGGCTTGAGACGTCCCCGTGATGCGTGAACGGCGCTCATGGAGTCTTCCACGGTGACCCGCTGGTCGCCTGTCCGCTGGGTATCCTTCTCGGTGCGCCCGAGTGTGGGCAGGATCAGCGCCCGTCGACCCGTGGACAGGTGCGAGTGGTTCAGTTTTGTGGAGATTTGAACGCTCAACCGGGTCTTGGCCAGTGCCTGCTCGGTGACCTCTGAATCAGGGGCAGCCCGGACGAAGTTGCCACCCATACCCATGAAGAACCGGACTCGGCCGTCCCGCATGGCGCGGATGGCGGCCACGGTGTCATAGCCGTGCTCGCGGGGAGACCGGAACTCGAACTCCTGGTCCAAACGGTCATGGAACGTTTCCGGCATTTTCTCGAAGATGCCCATGGTGCGGTCGCCTTGGACGTTGGAGTGTCCGCGCACAGGGCAGACGCCCGCGCCAGGCTTGCCGATGTTCCCTTGGAGCAGCAGGACGTTGACCACGTCCCGCAGGGTGGGTACGGAATGCTTGTGCTGGGTCAGTCCCATGGCCCAGCACACGATGGTTGCGCTGGAGGCGAGCAGCCGCTCACCCGTCGAACGAATCTGCTCCAACGTGAGGCCCGTTGCCTCCACAATGTCATCCCATTCCACCTTTTCTAGGTAGCGGAGATAGTCATCAATACCCACGGTGTGGTTGTTGATGAACTGGTGGTCCAGGACCGTCTCCAAGCCTGGGGTCTTCCGACCGTCAGCTTCAGCCTCCAGAAGGTACTTGCCCAGACCTTGGAAGAGGGCCTGATCGCCGCCGGCGCGGATCTGCAGGAAGTCGTCCGTCAGCTGGGTCCCCTGAATCATGCCGGCCACGTGCTGGGGGTTTTCAAAGTGCAGGAGCCCGGCTTCGGGAAGCGGGTTGACGGAAACGATGACCGCGCCGTTTTTCTTCGCCTTTTCCAGAGCACTGAGCATGCGGGGGTGGTTGGTACCGGGGTTCTGGCCTGCCACGAAGATCAGCGATGCCGTCTCCAAGTCCGTCAGGCTGACAGATCCCTTGCCGATGCCGATGGTTTCAACCAGCGCGGAGCCGGAGGATTCATGGCACATGTTGGAGCAGTCCGGGAGGTTGTTGGTGCCCAGGCCGCGAACCAAAAGCTGGTAAACAAATGCTGCTTCGTTGGAGGTCCGGCCGGAGGTGTAGAAGACCGCTTCATCAGGGTGTTCCATGCCCCGCAGTTCCTCGGCCATGAGGTCATAAGCGTCGTCCCAGTCGATGGGTTTGTAGTGGGTTGCGCCTTCGTCAAGGAACATTGGATGCGTGAGCCGGCCTTGCTGCCCCAGCCAGAAGTCATCGCGGGTCTTGAGATCGGCAACGGAGTGCTGGGCAAAGAATTCCGGTGTGACGCGGCGACGGGTGGCTTCCTCTGCCACGGCTTTGGCGCCGTTCTCGCAGAACTCCGCGGCGTTGCGCTTTTCGTGCTCGGGCCAGGCGCAACCCATGCAGTCGAACCCATCGAGCTGG
This sequence comes from Arthrobacter sp. Rue61a, assembly GCF_000294695.2. Taxonomy (NCBI): domain Bacteria; kingdom Bacillati; phylum Actinomycetota; class Actinomycetes; order Micrococcales; family Micrococcaceae; genus Arthrobacter; species Arthrobacter sp. Rue61a. The sequence continues at coordinate 459,980 of NC_018531.1, forward strand.
TTCACCGCGAGCAGGGTTTGCACGCTGCGCAGTGGGCCCATCTGTTCGAGTGAGATTTTCAAGGCGTTGGCAACAGCCGGGATGCCCACTGCCTTGGTTTTGGGCTTGGTGACGGTCAGCTTTGACTCGTCAATGTTCTCGCGGGGGGCTTTGGACGCCATGGGAAATCCTTCAGATCCGGGAAGTGGAAGCAGTCAGTAAGCCGCTGCGGGACTGCTGCCGGGCGGCTTCGACGGTGTGCAGCAGCAGGAGCGCAGTGGTGACTGATCCTACGCCTCCCGGGACAGGACTCAACCCGGCTGCAACGCCGGTGACGCTGGCCTCGTCAACGTCACCCACCAGGGAGCCGTCGGGAAGGACGTTCGTGCCGACGTCGATCACTACAGTTTCGGGGGAGAGGTGGCTGCCCTTCAGCAGTCCCGTTCGCCCTGCGGCGACAACCACGACGTCGGCTGGCTGGGTATAGCGTTCCAGCGGTCCCGATTTGGAATGACAGATGGTGACGGTCGCGTCCCTTTCGAGGAGGAGCAGGGACAGCGGCTTGCCCACCACGGCGGAACGTCCGACGACGGCCACGTTCCGTCCCGCTACCGGGATCTGGAAGTGGTCCAGCAACTCCACCACGGCCTGGGCAGTAGCGGGCGCGAAGGCGGGCTGCCCCACAGCCAAGCGGCCCAGGCTGAGGGGATTGGCACCGTCGATGTCCTTTTCCGGAGCGATGAGGCCCACCAGCCGGTCAGCGCGGACGGCAGCCGGCAGGGGAGTCTGAAGGATGATGCCGTGAACGGTTGGTTCTGCGCTGAGGTCCGCCAGGACACTGGCCAGAACCTGCTCGGTGGCGTCGTGGCCAAGATCGATGATCCTGCAGCCGATGCCTGCACGCCCGGCGGCACGCTCAATGGAACGGACGTACCAGTGAGTGGATTCGTCGTCCGTTGCCACAACAACAGCCAGGACCGGCCGGACGCCCTCATCATCCAAGAGAGCCGTTTCCTCGTGGGCGCGCTGCTGGATGATGGCAGCGAGCGGCTTGCCGGAAAGGACTTCGGTGGTCATGACAGGATCCTTTCGCGGACACGCTTCACCAGGGCATCGACGGCGAGAACCACTTTGTCCTCAATCCCGTCCGTCTGCTCCGCCAAGCGGGAACGGGCTTCGCCGGGCTTGATGGCCACTACGTTGATGTCGATGTTGACCCGGGCCGTGGTGGCAGCTGCGCGGGCTGCATCGGCAGCAGCGGCGATGTCACTGATGACGTTGGGATTGGCTACGTCGAACAGTTCCGTAGCAAGGTCCACCACTTCGCCGGCAACGTTGATGAGCTGCGCGGGGGTATGGGCAGCCTGGACCAGGGCTTCCTGGATGGCTGCTGTGCGGGCGGCCTTGAGTTCTTCCGTGCCGGACGGGAGCTTGTAGGAGTCGATGACGGATTGGAAGGCGTGCTCGTCCGCGTCCGCGAGACGCAAGGCTTCCACCACCAGGTGGTCGGCGGCGCTGGTGATCCGGGTGACCAGTGCGGCATGTTCCTCATATTTTGCGCCGGTGGTGTATCGGGCCACCATGGCTACCAACGCAGCACCTTGGGCCGCGTGCAGTGCCGCGGCCGCGCCTCCGCCGGGTGTGGGCTGACGTGAAGCAAGCCTGGAGAGGTAATCACTAATGGTTTCTGAACTGATCATGGGTCTTCCTGGCTGACTGAAGAAGAAGGCTGACTGAAGAAGAAGGCTGAGTGAAGAAGAAGGCTGAGTGAAGAAGAGAGCTAACTAAGAAAAGGGAAAGCTGCGGCCCGGACCCTGTCAGTGAGGGGGGAATAGGTCCGGGCCGCATGCTGTCGTTGGCCGTGAGGCTCTTAGCCGCGGAGCCGGCTCATGGTGGGGTCGTACAGCGGATCCTCGGTGACGGTCGCCTGGATGCGGCGTCCGAAGTACTCGATTTCCACGGAGTCTCCCAGGGACACTGCAGCGGGCAGGTAGGCGTAGGCAATCGGCTTGCGGACCGAGTAGCCGTAGGCCGCGCTGGTGACGTAACCCACCGCCTGGTCCTTGTAGAACACCGGTTCCTTACCCAGCACAAGGCTCCTGCCGTCGTCGACAGTCAAGCAGCGCAGGCGGCGGGCCGAGCTTTCCTCGCTGCGCCCTTCCAAGGCGGCTTTGCCGACGAAGTTCTCCTTGGTCATCTTCACCGCGAATCCAAGGCCGGCCTCATACGGGTCATGCTCGGTGGTCATGTCCGAGCCCCAGGAGCGGTAGCCCTTTTCGAGTCGCAGCGAGCTGAAGGCGGCACGGCCGGCGGCGATGACGCCGAACGGCTGGCCGGCCTTCCACAAAGCGTCCCAGAGGCGCTGCCCGTTGTCGGCACTGGTGTAGAGCTCCCAGCCGAGTTCGCCCACGTAGGAGAGCCGCATCGCAGTGACAGTGACGCCTCCGATGGTCACCTTCTTGGCACGGAAGTACTTCAGGCCGTCATTTGAGAAGTCGTCGCTGCTCACCGTGCTGATGAGGTCACGGGCAAGGGGTCCCCACAAACCGATGCAGCAGGTGCCACCCGTTGTGTCCCGAACCTGGACCCAGTCTCCGGCGCCTCCATTTTCGGTCTGGTGCCGGGCCGCGCGCTCGAAGTAGGCGGTGTCCATGTTGCCGTTGGCGCCAAGCTGGAAGGTGTCTTCGCTCAGGCGGGCCACGGTGATGTCGCTTCGCACGCCACCGGCTTCATCCAGAAGCAGGGTATAGGTGACGGCGCCGGGCTTCTTGGCAAGGTCGCCGGTGGTGAGTTCCTGCAGCAACTTCAAGGCTCCCGGGCCGGAGACCTCAAGGCGCTTCAGCGGGGTCATGTCATACATGGCCACCGCGGTGCGGGTCTTCCAGGCCTCGGCGGCAGCAATGGGAGAGCTGAACATTCCGGACCACGCATCACGGGCCGGGGGCTGCCAGTCGTCCGGCATTTCCTTGAGGAGTTCGGCGTTGGCCTCGAACCAGTACGGACGTTCCCATCCGGCGCCCTCAAGGAAGTAGCCGCCCAACTGCTTGTGACGTGCGTGGAACGGGCTGACGCGAAGGTTGCGGGGAGAGAGCTTGGGCTGAAGCGGGTGCATCACATCGTAGATTTCCACGAAGTTCTGCTGGGAGGTCTCACTGACGTATTCGGGCGTCAGCTGGACCTCTTCGAAGCGGTGGATATCGCAGTCTCCAAGATCGATCTGGGACTTGCCGGTGGTCAGCAGTTCGGCAACGGCGCGGGCAATGCCGGCTGAATGGGTGACCCATACGGCCTCGGCCACGAAGAAGCCGTCCACTTCCTTGGATTCGCCCACCAGGGAGCCGCCGTCCGGCGTGAAGGAGAAGATGCCGTTGAAGCCATCTTCGATTTCGCTTTCGCGCAGTGCCGGCAGGATCTGCTTGGTTGCTTCCCACGCGGGCAGGAAATCTTCCAGCGTGAAGTCAAGGCGGGAGGGCATGTTGTGTTCGCTGATGCTGCTGGGTTCGTAGCTGCCCAGTTCGTCCAGGTCCACGGGCATGGGTCGGTGTGCGTAGGAGCCAATGCCGTAACGGTCACCGTGCTCGCGGTAGTAGAGGTCCTGGTCTTGGTGACGCAGGATGGGCAGCTGGGCTCCGTTGGGCAGCTCGTTCTTGCCCTTTTGTGCCGGCACGGGAGTGGTCTTGACGTACTGGTGTGCCAGCGGGAGGAGGGGAACGGACATCCCGATCAACTCGCCTACCTTCGCACCCCAGAAACCGGCACAGGAAACCACGATGTCCGCGGGGATCACGCCGTCGGCGGTCTCGACGCCGGTCACGCGGCGGTTTGACTGCTCGATTCCGGTGACCTCGGTGTTGCCGATGTACTTCACGCCCGCGGCCTCCGTGCGCTTGATCAGCAGCTGGACGGCGCGGGCTGCAAGCGCCAGGCCATCGGTGGGGACGTGGAGGCCACCCAGGATGTCTTCCTCATTGATGAGCGGGTACAGCTCCTTGCATTCCTCGCGGGAGAGGATCTTGCCGTCGATGCCCCACGCTTGTGCGTAGCCGAGCTTGCGTTTCAGGTCAGCCAGGCGGGTCTCGGTGGTGGCAACTTCCAGGCCGCCCACCTGGTTGAAGCAGCTTTGGCCGTCCTCCGTAAGGGACAGAAGCTTTTCCACCGTGTACTTGGCGAAGAGTGCCATGGACTTTGAAGGGTTGGTCTGGAAGACCAAGCCGGGTGCGTGGGACGTGGAGCCACCGGGCATGTTCAGGGGTCCCTGATCAAGGACCGTGATGTTGTTCCAACCGCGGGTGACCAGTTCGTCGGCGAGGTTGGTGCCGACGATCCCGGCGCCGATGATGACAATGCGAGGCGTCGATGTCATGAAAGTTTCTCCTGCTGAAAGTTAAAGGGGTGAGTCTGCTGGTGTTCTATTGCGCGGTTTAGCGGAAGACCACGGTGCTGGTCTGGTCCAGCAGTACCCGGTGTTCGCAGTGCCACCTGACAGCCCGGGACAATGCCAGGGCTTCAGCATCCTGGCCCACGGTTGAGAGCGTGGTGGGACCGTAGCTGTGGTCGACGCGGATGACTTCCTGTTCGATGATCGGGCCCTCATCCAGGTCCGCGGTCACGTAATGGGCGGTGGCGCCGACGAGCTTCACGCCTCGGTCATAGGCCTGGTGGTAGGGGCGCGCACCCTTGAAGCCGGGAAGGAACGAGTGGTGGATGTTGATGGCGCGTCCTTCAAGGGCGCGGCACAGGTCGTCGGAGAGAACCTGCATGTACCTTGCGAGCACCACGAGGTCCACGTTGTATTCCTCCACCAGGTCCAGCAGCCGCTGCTCAGCTTCTGCCTTGGTGTCCGGGGTAACGGGAATGTAGACGAACGGAAGTCCTGCAGCCTCGGCCATGGCGCGGTGGGTTTCGTGATTGGAAGCAACCACCACGAGGTCGCCGCCCAGGCTACCGCCCCGCCAGCGGAAGATGAGATCGTTAAGGCAGTGCCCAAACTTGGACACCATGACCAACACGCGCTTCTTGGTTTGGTCGTGGAAGCTGAACTTCATCTCGAAGCGGTCAGCAATTGCGCTGAATTCCTCTTCGAGCCGCTCCGGCGAGTAGGACAGCGGCCCGGAGAAAGCGGTCCGCAGGTGAAGCGTCTGGCGGAGGCCGTCGTCGAACTGCTGGTGTTCTTCGATGTTGAAACCGCGTTCGAACAGGAAGGTAGTGACTGCCTGAACGATCCCGGCCCGTTCTACGCACGACAATGTGAGTACGAACTTCTGTGCCTGCTCGTCTTTGAGCGTTTCCGGCTTGGGCAGTGTGCTTACGGGTGAGTCTGTCGCCATGAGGGTCATGTCGCCTCCTTTAGATATATTCCTGGGTCCTGAACTGATATATTAGGATTGAATTCAGCGTATACTGGTGACTGAGGCAGGTCAATAGATTTTTCGGATGTGAAGAAAGGGCTGGCGCCGTGGCTTTTGGAACCCTGGCAATCACTGGCGATGCCACGAAGAAATCCTTGGCAGATGTCGCCTACGAGCGACTCCGCGACCGGCTGCTGATGCTGGAGATCAAGCCCGGCGACCTCCTCAATGATGATCAGCTCGCCAAGGAGCTGGAGATCGGACGCACCCCTGTGCGGGAAGCCCTGAAGAGGCTTGAGTTGGACCGGCTGGTCATCACCTATCCGCGGCGGGGCACGTTTGCCACCCGCGTTGAAGTAACCGACCTGGCATTTATTTCAGAGATTCGGGCCCAGCTGGAACCCTTGGCTGCCGCGCGTGCCGCGCGGGTTGCTTCCGCCGCCACCAAAGAACACCTGCGTGAAGTGATGCGCAATGTGGAGGACTTTGATGTCAGCGCCGCGTCAGTGGTTGAAACCTTGCGTCTCGACGCCAGTGTTCACCAGGGAATCTATGCGGCGGCCGCGAACCCGCACCTTGAGGACGTCCTGATTCGCTACGACAATCTGGCGACACGTATCTGGTGCATGGTGCTCGATCGCCTCCCTGATCTTGAGCATCATGTGCGCGAACACCTCGACCTGCTGCGGGCCGTCATTGACGGCGATGAAGAAAAGGCGGCCGAGCTGGCTCGCGTGCACGTCAGCGGCTTTGAGCATGCGGTACGTCAGGCGCTGTTCGCTGCTTAGGCCTTAGCGTCATGCCGGGCTGTTGACTCCATGCCGCAGTGATTGCATACTGAACACTCCAACTAATATATCACCCGGATATCAGATGCGGCTCGCTCTGCACCTCCGCTGTGTCCGGGCGCTTGTGATGCAATCACAGCCTTTATCCCTTGGAGTATCGCGTGACTACAAGACCCCTCCTTTTCGAACACATCCCGCTCACGGGCAGCAGCCGGGTTAAGCGGGGCATGGCGGAGATGCTCAAGGGCGGCGTCATCATGGACGTCGTTAACGTCGAGCAGGCCCGCATCGCCGAGGACGCCGGCGCCGTCGCCGTCATGGCCCTCGAGCGCGTCCCGGCCGACATCCGCGCCCAGGGCGGCGTGTCCCGCATGTCAGACCCGGACATGATCGATCAGATCATCGCCGCCGTGTCCATCCCGGTCATGGCCAAGGCCCGCATCGGCCACTTCGTCGAAGCCCAGGTCCTGCAGTCCCTCGGTGTCGACTACATCGACGAGTCCGAGGTCCTGACCCCGGCGGACTACATCAACCACATCGACAAGTGGAACTTCACCGTTCCCTTCGTCTGTGGTGCCACCAACCTCGGTGAGGCTTTGCGCCGTATCAACGAAGGCGCGGCGATGATCCGTTCCAAGGGCGAAGCCGGTACCGGCGATGTTTCCAACGCCACGGGCCATATGCGCAAGATCCGTTCGGAGATCGCCAAGCTCGCTGCCCTGCCTGAGGACGAGCTGTACGTTGCGGCCAAGGAGCTGCAGGCCCCGTACGAGCTGGTCAAGGAAGTTGCCGCCACCGGCAAGCTCCCCGTGGTCCTGTTCACCGCCGGTGGCATCGCTACCCCGGCTGATGCTGCGATGATGATGCAGCTCGGCGCCGACGGCGTATTCGTTGGTTCCGGTATCTTCAAGTCCGGTAACCCGGCAGAGCGCGCCGCCGCCGTCGTGAAGGCCACCACGTTCCACGACGACCCTGATGTGATCGCCAAAGTCTCCCGCGGCTTGGGCGAAGCCATGGTGGGCATCAACGTCGACGACATCCCCCAGCCCCACCGCCTCGCAGAGCGCGGCTGGTAAGCGAATGACGGATCTTAGTCTGGTCAAAACCATCCACGGCCGGGGCCTGCGGAACGATTGGGCTCAACTCGTCGGCCACACGGTAGAGGTGTGGCTGTTGGAGCACCACGTTCTCACCGGGGTGGTGGAGCAGGCCTCCGACGATGATTCCGTGCTCTGGATCGCGGCGGAGGGACTAACAACCAGGAAGCTGTTTGATAAGTCGACGGGCTACCAGATCTGGGCGTGAGCGACGCGGGCTGGTGAGTTGTAACAAATTGACAGGCTGTGATGAGCGACACTAGCTTGCTCATATATCAGTCTTTTGTTTGTAGTATATTTAGCGCCTCTTTGCAGCGTCGCGAGGAGGCAAAGGCCTAGGAGAACCATGGGACTTAGCTCCACTCTCGATTCAGCACGCTTTTCCTCCTTCCATCGCAAACTCGTGATCGGATGCATGGGTGGCCCACTCCTCGACGGATACATGCTGAGCATCATTGGAATCGCGATGGTTGGGTTGACCGCCCAATTCGGTGCCAACGAGCTTGAAGTCAGCCTCATCGGCGCCTCGGCCTTGGTGGGCATATTCTTCGGCGCGCTGTTCCTTGGGCCGTTGACGGACAAGATCGGCCGGCGCCTCATGTACACCATTGACCTATGGGCCTTGGTGATTGCCTCTGCCCTGCAGTTCGTTGTCCAGGATGCCACCCAGCTGATCATCCTTCGCTTCATTGTTGGCCTCGCAATCGGGGCCGACTATCCCATAGCCAGTGCCCTGCTGGCGGAGTGGCTTCCCCAGAAACGGCGGGGCAAAATGCTGGGAATGCTGATCACGGGCTGGTTTGCCGGCGCAGCATTGGCTTCTTTGGTTGGGTTCATCATGTCCGAGGTCTTCGGCCCGGAAAGCTGGCGATGGATGCTGGGAAGCTCCGCAGTGCTGGGCATAGCCGTGCTGGCAATGCGCCATGGGATTCCCGAGTCACCGCGTTGGCTGTTTAACAACGGACGTCGCAGGGAAGCCGAGGACGCCCTCCGCATTGGACTTGGCGACCAAGTGGACGCCGCGGCCGTGTTCGCGGCGGAAGCACAGGCTCCCGCCCAGGCTCCGGCCAAGGGCAAGGTAGATTTCTCGCTGCTCCTGTGCCGCCTCTACCCCAAGAGGTTGTTCTTCTGCAGTGCCTTCTACATCCTCCAGGTAACTCCGCTCTTCGCGATCTTCACCTTCGGGCCTGTCATCCTTGGTTCTTTCGGCCTGGGTGAAGGCAACCTGGCCAACCTTGGCTCCGTGATCATCAATGCGGTCTTCCTGCTCGGATGCCTTCCCGCCCTGCGCCTGGTTGAGACCGTAGGACGCCGTCCTCTCATCATCTGGAGCTTCGCGCTCATGGCGATCCCGCTGTTTGTCCTGGGATTCGCTCCCGGCGCACCCGTGGCAGTCATCATCGCGTGCTTCTGTATGTACGCGTTCTTCTCCGGTGGTCCGAACATCCTCGAGTGGGCTTACCCCAGCGAGCTCTTTCCCACTGAGGTTCGGGCGAGCGCCATCGGCATCACCACCGGCGCCAGCAGAATCGGTGCTGCAATTGGCACCTTCGTGATTCCCTTCGCCCTGCGAGACTGGGGGATCGGACCCACCATGTTGGCCGCTGCAGGGCTGACCGCCCTCGGCTGGGTGGTCTGCGTCTTCATGGCTGAAGAGACCAAGGGATTGTCGCTCTCGGCGGCAGCCGGCGGCGAGGAGACAATCCCCGCGGCAACTTCACCAAAGCAGTCCGACACCGCCGCCGTCCCGTAAAGATGCCGTGATTGACGCCGTCGGACGTCCTTTTGCCCACCAGTAGGGCCTCTGCGCCCGCCGCCACGCACTAGATGTGGCGGCGGGCGTTTGGCCGTGCCCAACCAGCGCTCAGAGATCGTCTTCGGGTCGGGCGGTGAGGATCCGATTGGCGCGGTCCTGCAGGATGCCGAGCGACTCCTGGATGAGCGGCGAAGCGATGCTGCCCCTGCGCACCGCAGCGACGATGCGGCGCGAGGGCTTGCCTTTGCCTGTGATGCGGAGTCGAACCACGTTCTCTGCGCCATGGAGTGGCGCCAGCCGCGGCAGCAGGCCCACGCCAAGTCCCGCACCCACAAAGGCGATTTGGGTTTCCCATTCAACAGCCTCATGGGCTATCCGAGGTGTCACTCCGACTGCCGTGAACGCCGCGGTGAAGAGGGAATGGTAGGTGGAGCCGGCGGCCTCGGTGATCCACGGTTCCGATGCCAGCTCTTCGAGCGTTACCATCTCCCGCGATGCCAACGGGTGGTCACCGGGAATGATCACATCCAAGGGATCGTCGAGCAGAACCCTCTGCTCGAACCGTGGATCGTCCTCAACATAGGTGTCGGACTGCATGGCGACGATCACCGCGAGGTCGATTCGCTCGGCAACCAACAAGTCGAAGCAGCGGGCCGGGTTGGCCTCGAGGACCTGTACCTCCAGCAGGGGGCGAGTTGAGCGAAGGGTGGCGGCGAGGGGCGCGAGCAACTGGGCGGCCGCCGTCGAGAATCCACCGAGCCCAAAACGGGACTGCACCTGGTCGCCGGCCTCCATGGCTGCGGCGCGCAGGCTCTCCCATTCCGCCACGAGGGCGTCTGAGCCCGCCACGAGGAAGCGGCCGGTGGCGGTCAATCGCACGCCCCTGCCATCCTTCGTCAGCAGCTGCATTCCAAGCAGACGCTGGAGTTCCCGCAGTTGCGCGGAGACGGCGGAGGGGGAGTATCCCGTGAGTTCAGCTGTTGCTCCAACAGTGCCGCAGCGGGCAAATACACGAAGGGTGTTGAGCCTTGCATCGATCATGCACCCATCATGCACCTATTGTGCATGGTTATCTCCAAAATATTGCGCTTTTGTTGCAGTTCATTCGTCCCTAATCTCGTACTACGAAGACTTCGATAACGCCGGTGACGACGACGCACCTGCGATCCCCAAAAAATGCACGCTTACCCAGCCTCCCGGGAGGAAACCCATGACTGCTCCAGTGAACTTGCCCCTCAAATCACGCGGAAAACTCGCTTCATCATTGCCTGCTGAGCAGCTGGCGGAAATCGCCGGGCTGTTTGAATTCCGCCGCACGGGCTACTCACTTGATGCCCCCTTCTACACGGACCCCACGATCTTCAAGATCGACATGGAAGCAATTTTTGGCGAGCACTGGATCTTCGCCGGCAGCGTCGCTGAGCTGCCGGAGCCGGGAGACTACATCACGGTCGATTACGGGCCCTACTCCCTGATCGTGCTGCGCAATGACGATGGCGGCGTGAACGTCCTGCACAACGTATGCCGCCACCGCGGCGCCCGCGTCCTCACCGAAGCCGCAGGATCAACCGGAAACCTGGTCTGCGGCTACCACTCCTGGACCTACTCTCCCGAAGGTAACCTGATCCACGCTTCGGCCCCCGGGGAAACCAAGTTCGATAAGGGCTGCTTCGGTCTCAAGCGCGCCCACAGCCGCGTGGTGGCCGGACTCATCTTCGTTTGCGTCGCCGACGAACCGCCAACCGACTTCGACGAAACCTCAAAGATCTTCGAGCCGTACCTCGCACCCCACGATCTGTCCAAGACGAAGGTCGCCTACCAGCAGAACATCATCGAAGAGGGCAACTGGAAGCTCGTCATGGAGAACAACCGTGAGTGCTACCACTGCGACGGACACCCGGAGCTCGCCTGTTCCCTCTTCCCCACCTGGGGCCTGACGGAGGGCCTGATCCCGGCCCACCTCGAAGAAGTGTGGGACCGCAACAAGGAAGCCCAGTCCTCGCTCGAGGAGCGTTGCCGCCGCTACGGCCTTCCCTACGAGGTGGTGGAAGAGCTCGACACCCGCATCGCCGGAATCCGCATCTCACGTGAATCGCTCGACGGCGAGGGCGAATCGTTCTCGGCTGATGGACGCAGGCTCTCCAAGAAGTTGCTCGGTGACTTGCCGGACTTCCGCCTCGGCCGCTGCTCGATGCACCTGCAGCCCAACAGCTGGTTCCACTTCCAGAGCGACCACGTCATCACGTTCGGCGTCTTCCCCGTCAACGAGCACCAGACCCTGGTGCGCACCACCTGGCTGGTAGCCGACGACGCCGTTGAAGGCGTTGACTACGACCTGGACAAGCTCACCTACACCTGGAAGCAGACAAACCTGCAGGACAAGGCCTTCGTGGAGCTGTGCCAGACGGGCGCCGGCAGCCCCGCCTACGAGCCCGGCCCGTACATGAAGAGCGAGTACCAGGTAGAGGCGTTCATCAACTGGTACGTGCAGCGCGTGCAGGAGCACTTGGCATGATTGAACTCCTCACTGAAACGGCAATCCAGGAGCCACAGCGCATTCGCGGACTTGAGATGCCGTGGAACAGGGTCATGGGCAGCACCGAGGCACCCGCCCGGGCTGCCCGTGCGCTGGGTCCCTGGCATCCACAGGAGTTCATGGCCGAATGTGTGGAGACCGTTCCCGAGGCGGGCGGCCTCATGACTTTCGTGTTCCGCCGCTGCGACGGTGCGCCCCTGGCGTTCCGTGCGGGCCAGTATGTGAACATCGCTTTTCCGGTGAACGGCGAGGACCAGGACCCGGTTGACCGCAGCTATTCGCTGTCCAGTTCTCCAACTGAGCCTTGGACCTTCAACATCAGCGTCAAGCGCGACGCCACAGGACTGGTTTCACCGTGGGTGCACCAGAATGTCAAACCCGGCACTGTGCTGGAGATGCTGGGACCGGTGGGCGCATTCCACTTGCCGGATGCCGACCGGCGGGCGCGGTATCTCCTGTTGGCTGCCGGCGCAGGCATCACCCCCATCATGTCCATGGTGCGCACCATCCACTCCCTGCCCGGACATGCTGATGTTGTGGTGCTGTACCACGGTGCGGAGGCCGGAGGCTTTGCCTTCCATCAGGAGCTGGCCTACATCGCCTCCGTGGACTCGCGCATCAAGGTCTTCTACTCCCTGGGCGACCGCAACAAACCTGAGGGATGGGAAGGGCTCAGCGGAAGGCTGACGGCAGCCATGCTGGATGAGGTGGCTCCCGACGCCAACGGCCGCCAAGTCTATGCCTGTGGCCCCGAGGGCTACTTGAACACCGCCACCGAGCTGCTGGGCAAGGTTGGCGTCGACGACACCTCCATTTACATGGAGTTCTTTTCGGGTGATCGTCAGACACTCCTCGAATACCAGGCGGAGCTCGCGCTCGCAGTGGACATCGCCGAAGAAATCGCAGAGGAAATCGCCGACTCCGCCGAGGACTACTACGAAAGCCAGCCCACAGCGTTCGGGCTCTACGAGCCCGGCTACGACGCCGAGGGCCCCCTCCAAGCCACGGGGTTGCCGCTGGAAACCGTCGACCCTGAGGCGCCCGAAACCTCCGACGGCGGTTCGGCTGCGGAAGCGGAGGCCGAGGCCCCTGATGCTTCGAGCTTCGAAACCGTGGGAACGGGAAGCCTTACCCTGTCCTTCATGCGCACCGGCATCAACGTGCGCATCGACCCCACCGAGCACATCCTCGGTCCCGCCCAGCGTGCGGGCGTCAGGATCGGCGCCAACTGCAAGGAAGGCATGTGCGGCTCCTGCAAGGTCGTTAAGCTTTCCGGTGAGGTGGACATGAATCACCAGGGCGGGATCCGGGCACGGGAAATCGATGCAGGCAAGTTCCTGCCCTGCTGCTCCACCGCACGCACCGATATGGTGATCGACGCCTAACAGCTGACAGCTGCTGCAGCAGATCCAGCAGCGGCTACCGGAGTCCCGCACTGTGGGCCAGCGCAATGGCCTCAGTGCGGGACCGGACGTCCAACTTCCGGAAAAGGTTCCGGAGGTGGAATTTCACGGTGTTTTCGCTGATGCCAAGGTCCGTGGCAATCGTGCGGTTCCGTTGGCCGGCGGCCAGCAACTGAAGGACCTCGAGTTCCCTGGCAGCCAAACCCCACTCCGCTACGTCCCCCGCAGGGGTTGACGGCGGATCCAGGGGCAGGACCACGGAGATATCCGCGCCCCACCCCTGCATAATGTCCACGGTCATGGTCCCGTCCACAGCCTGCACGCGTTGAAGCAACCGTTCAAGGGTGGGCCCTTCAGGCGACAGCTCACCGCCGCCGTCATCCCTGACATTGATCAGAAGGTTCTCGCCATCGCAGTCCCATTGCGTCCGGACCCGATGGACATCAGACTGCTCGGCGATGGCCAGGACCAATCCTCGAACCACAGCCCGGGCGGCATGGGCCACCTCGCCGGGCAAAGCCCTTCCGTTCGCGGGGGGCTCGATGAACTGGATATCGATCTTGCTGAAGTGCATCAGTGGCCGCAGGTCCTCCCGAAGCCTCTCGAAGGCCGTAGCCACAGGCTCTTCCACCAGGTTGCTGGTGCGGTCGTTGAGCGTACGGAGGCCTACCAACGCTTTGACAGTCACATCCGTCACGAACGTGCGCGCCGCGTGATCGTCCAGGGAGTTTGACCGGAGGGCCGCGAGGACGGTCTCCAAAGTTGTTGAATGCTGGTCCACCAGTTCGCCGGTGACGCGGACACGCTCCGCTGACGCCGCCCGGGACTCCAGAAGATACGACGGCGGCGCGTCGCTGACTTTCTCCTGAATGCGCGCCGCTGCCAACTGCCAAAGGTAGGTCACCATCCGGACAGCTGCACTGTCCTCATCCGTGGGCGTTGGAGCCGGATCGCTAAGGACCAACAGAGCATTGCTTGGCGTGTAGCGAAAAGCCAAGACCTCCCGCTGCTGGCCGCCAATGACAGCGGGGCCACGCCACGGTCCTTCCCCTTCCATCGCAGCACGCAGGCGGTCCAGTTCCGGGATGGACACCCGGCTGACGATGTCCTCGGCGCCGGCCTTCTTCTGTGGCCTGCCCGTGCAGTCCTCAGTGAAGATGACCAGCGCACTCGATGCCAGGAAAGGGAGGGTGGCTGCGCGGAGCTCCTCGGCAATCCGGTTCAAGGGTGCCTTCGCAATGGACGCAATCGCGTCCAGGAGAGACCAAGAGAAGTCGGTGGGCTGCGGCATGCCACTAAGCCTAAGCGATTCCACACCACACCGCCTACCCAAAGGGGTGGTCAGAACCGTCCCTTCTTGGCGTTACCCCTACCTGAATCAGCCGGAACAATTGTTGTTAAACCCCATTGAGGGAACAGGGCACCTACCCACGAAGGAACGAATGTGAACGTCACCGCCGAATCAATAACCTTTACCAGTGACGACGTAGCCAGCAACGTATCCCTGATCCTCGGCGAGGTGGCTGACACTGCCTCCGGCATCGACTACAGCCAAGTGTCGCGCCTTGCCGACAAGATCAACGGTGCTGAACGCGTCTTCCTCACCGGTGCTGGGCGGAGCGGCCTGGCCTTACGGATGGCAGCCATGCGCCTCATGCATCTAGGCAAGACCGTCCATGTTGCCGGCGACACCACAACACCGGCCATCAGTGCCGGGGATTTGCTGGTGGTCGCTTCCGGTTCAGGTACCACATCCGGGGTGGTCAAAGCAGCTCAAACCGCGCTCGCAGCCGGCGCGCAGCTTGCCGCAATCACTACCAATTCCACCTCGCCTTTGGCCGGTCTTGCCGACGCCGTGGTGGTTATCCCGGCTGCGCAGAAAACGGACCACGTATCCAACATTTCGCGGCAGTACTCCGGCAGCCTCTTCGAACAGTCGCTCTTCCTGGTGACCGAGGCCGTTTTCCATACGCTCTGGGGCGCCACCGACGAGCCGGCCGAGCAGCTCTGGTTGCGTCACGCCAACCTCGAGTAAGCCCCCTCACTACCCCGATACCCAACCAACCCTCCAAGAAGGAAACAGCACCATGAAACTGCAAGTTGCACTTGACCTCCTCACCATCGAAGACGCCCTGGAACTCGCCGGCAAAGTAGCCGAACACGTGGACATCATCGAACTGGGTACGCCGTTGATCAAGGCCGAGGGTCTCGCCGCCGTTACGGCAATTAAGAAGGCCCACCCCACCAAGATCGTCTTCGCGGACATGAAGACCATGGACGCCGGTGAACTTGAAGCCGACATCGCTTTCAAGGCAGGTGCCGATCTGGTGTCCGTCCTGGGAACCGCGGACGATTCCACCATTGCCGGTGCGGTCAAGGCAGCACAGTCCCACAACAAAGGCATTGTGGTGGACCTGATCGGCGTCGCCGACAAAGTAACCCGCGCGAAGGAATCCCGCGCCTTGGGGGCAAAGTTCATTGAGTTCCACGCGGGCCTGGATGAGCAAGCCCAGCCCGGCTTCGACCTCCGCGGCCTGCTCAATGCCGGCGAAGAGGCCCGCGTTCCGTTCTCAGTGGCCGGAGGCGTGAACGCTTCCACCATCGCGGCGGTGCAATTGGCGGGTGCCGATGTAGCGGTCGCGGGCAGTGCAATCTACAGCGCAGCCGACCCGGAACTGGCTGCAAAGGAACTCAAGGCAGCCATTCAGTAGTTCCAGCCTATTGTTCAGAGCGCCGCAGCTCCGCCCGTTCCACGAGCTCCGTAATCCAAGGCCGCTGCGCGCGGTGGAGTTCCAGGCCTTCCGGAAGTCCCTGAACCCGGGATGAAGAACCTACAACGTCGATGGTGATGCGCCCGCTCCCCATGGGGGCATTACTGATGTGCAGGTCGCCGTAAGACTCCGGCAGCACGGGATCCAGCCAGACGCCTCCCAAGGAAATGTGGGCGTCGTAGCGCATGAGTCCGGTAATCAGCTGGATAGGAGTGGTGGCAGCCCATGCCTGCGGTGAACAGGCAGTGGGATACGGCACGGGCTCCCTGAACTGTTGGCGGTCAAAACCGCAGAAGAGTTCGGGGAGCCTGCCGCCCGAAAACTCCGCAGCTTCGAGAAGGGCCGTGGCAATCCGCTGCGCTTCCTCCACGAATCCATAGCGGAGCAGGCCGGCCGCTATTAGGGCGTTGTCATGTGGCCAGACCGATCCGTTGTGATAGCTGGCGGGGTTGTAGGCGCCCATGTCGCTGGCCAGTGTCCGGACGCCCCAACCGCTGAACATCTCTGGTGACATCAGCCGCTCCACCACAAGGGGAGCCTTGTCTTCATCTACCAGACCGAACCACAAGCAGTGCCCCATGTTTGAAGCACAGGCGTCCACGGGTCGCTTGTCCTTATCCAAGGCCACCGCGTAGTAGCCCTTGTCCGGGAGCCAGAAGTCCTCGTTGAACTTCCTTTTCAGGCGATCCGCGCGTTCCCTCAGCTCAGCTGCCAAGGTGAGGTCGCCGTCGTCGTAAGCCATCCAGGCGCGCGCCATATAGGCGCCGTGCACGTAGGCCTGGACTTCGCACAGCGCCAACGGCGGCTCGGCGATAGTGCCGTCTGCAAAGTTGATGCCGTCCCAGGAGTCCTTCCAACCCTGGTTGATGAGGCCGTGCTGGTTGGGACGCCCGTATTCCACAAAACCGTCGCCATCCCTGTCGCCGTAGTCCCTGATCCATTCGAGCGCGCGATCCGCGTTGGGCAGCAGCTCGGAAATCACGTCCTTGGCGAAGCCCCAACGGCTGACGGAGCCCAGGACAATGACAAAAAGGGGAGTGGCGTCCACGCTGCCGTAGTAGGCGGACTTGCCGCCCAGGGCCAAGCCACTGGAGACGTCCAGCCGAACTTCATGCAGGATCTTGCCCGGCTCTTCCTCGCTGGTGGTGTCCACTACTGTTCCTTGGCGGTCCGCCAAGGTGCGGAGGGTTCCCAATGCCAGTGAGGGGTCAACGGCCAGCGCCATTTCTGACGCCCACAAGGAGTCGCGGCCAAACAACGTCATGAACCATGGTGCGCCAGCGGCTACGACCACCCTGTCCGGATGGTCCGGATCCTGGATCCTCAACGCCCCCAGGTCCTCGTAGCTGCGCCTCAGGGTGCGTTCGATGGAGCGGTTGCCCACCTGCAGGCGGGGGATCTTGGCCACCCATTCCTGCCGACGACGATCACTGGGAGACAATTCACCGCGGGATGGATGGGCGAAGGGCGTTCCCGCGCCGTCAACGGTGGGGACTACGGTCACCCGGGTACTCCAGCTCCCCGAAGCCGGAATCTTCGCCGTGAAGCCCAACGCCCTGGCGCCCGCGCCTGCGCCCTCGGCCCGGATGACCACGCTTTTCCGGATGCCCTCCCACTTTCCGCGTATCTCCAAGGAATCGCCGTCCGGGATGCGGGTTTCTGTCCACTCCCGGGTGATTCGTGCTTCCTTCACTTCAAAAAGATCTGCGAAGTCCGTTTCAGCAGTCAGCAGGATTCGGCATTCCGCCGGCTGCCTGGAGTAGTTGCGGACGGTGATTTCTTCCAGGATTCCGGTCCCTACTTCCCTCAGCCGTTCCACCAGCAAAGGGCTGTCCGCGTAGCCGTCCGAATGAGGCACCCTGCCCACAAACAAGGCACGGTAAGGTTCCCGGGTTTCTGCTGCCAACGGTTCGATCATCTGCCCGTTGATGGTCAGCTCCCACCGGGAGAGAATCCGGGTGTCCAGATGGAAAACGCCGTGGGGAAGTTCGGGGTGGATGTCCCCGTTGGCGGAGGAAATGCAGAACGATGAACCTTCCACCAGTGTGACCGTTCCAGAGCCCAACGGCCCCGCTGCGGTGTCCGAATTCCATCCAGCCACGTGAGGCTCCTTACCACTGAGCGTGCGGATCGCTTGAGCTTGAGCGGCCGCTGGGTGGGCGGCCTCTGCATGAGTGTTATCGACGCTACGCCGGAGAACTTGCAGGCACCAGAGGCGGGCAGTTGACAGAACCTCTGCGGAGGGCAAGAAGTTCCCGCAACCCAGTGTTAACCTCATTTCCTCGCACGGGAAAGCAGAACAGGTCTATAGTGAGGGAACAGGACATTCGCTGATGCAGCCCGGCGGCCCGCTTTTCCTTCCGACGCCGGAGGCCCGTAATGACCGACACCCAAATAGGCAGCTTTATTCGCGACTGCGTGGTGTTTGAGGACGACACTGAGAACGGCTTGGACTTTGACACTTTCTACGGCCTGTACATCAGCTGGTGCGTCCTCGGACGCAAAATTCCCATTCCCGACTCAGCTTTCAAAACCGCCCTCGAGCTTGAGGGCGTCAAGCCCATCAAGGAAAATGGCCGGCGAATCTATCCCGGCATGAGCATGGTAGGTCCCGCAGCAAGGGACTACGTGGTCAACAGCGTTCCCGTGTGGAGTGAGACCGCCACCGACATCCCGGTTTCCGAGATCCGCCAACAAGCTGTGGCGTCTATCGCCTGATCTCACCAGCAAGCGTTCAGCCCGTGCCCCTAGGATTCTTAGGGGGCATGGGCTGTTCCCGTTTCCGGAGGTTCCCGCTGAAAGGAATTAATGAAACCGTCCATCGTTTGGTTTCGCGACGACCTGAGGGTCGCCGATAACCCGGCCTTACGTGCCGCCGTCGACGACGGTGCGGCCGTTGCCCTCTACGTCCTTGACGAAGAGTCGCCGGGCATCCGCCCCCATGGCGGGGCCGCGCGCTGGTGGCTCCACCACTCGCTGACCGCCCTCCGTGGGGACCTGGACAAGCTTGGTGTTCCCTTGCTGCTCCGCCGGGGGCCGGCCACTGACGTGCTCCGGGAGACCACGACGGCGATCGGTGCCGGCGGCTTGTACTGGAACCGGCGGTACGGTTCCGCTGAGCGAACGGTGGACGCCGACATCAAGGCTTGGGCGGGTGAGGCAGGACTGCATGTCTCGAGTTTTCAGGCTTCCCTCCTCCATGAGCCGTGGGAGGTTACCACCAAAACGGGCGGACAGTACAAGGTTTTCACCCCCTTCTGGCGGACCGTGTCTGCGCAGGATTTCCGCGAGCCGCTGGCCGTACCGGAAGCAGGCCATG
Organism: Arthrobacter sp. Rue61a; assembly: GCF_000294695.2. NCBI lineage: Bacteria > Bacillati > Actinomycetota > Actinomycetes > Micrococcales > Micrococcaceae > Arthrobacter > Arthrobacter sp. Rue61a. Next base: position 478,977 of record NC_018531.1, read on the forward strand.
GATTCACCGGAAAGCTGCCCGTGTGTGACCAGCTGGAATCGTGGCAGCTGCTGCCCACTAAACCGGACTGGTCCGGGGGACTGGCTGAGATGTGGACGCCGGGAGCTGCCGCAGGGCACAAACGGCTGGCCCGGTTCGTGGCGGACGGCCTGTCCAACTACAGTGAGGGCCGCAATCGTCCGGATACAGATGGAAGCAGTTGCCTCTCGCCTTACCTTCGCTGGGGTGAGCTCAGCCCGTTCGAGGTGTGGCATGCACTGGGATCCAAACGCTCCGAGAGCGCTTCGATTTATGCCTCGGAGCTGGGCTGGCGTGAATTTTGCTGGCACCAGTACTTCCACAATCCACAGCTCGCAACGGCCAACCTTCGCCCGGAATTTGACCGCTTCCCGTGGGCGTGGCCGGGTAATAACGGCAACGGCGGCGGTGGCAGGCATCCTGGCCACGAGTCAGCGCCGGAGGAGTTCCGTGCCTGGCAGCAGGGCCGCACAGGTTTCCCCATGGTGGACGCGGGGCAGCGGCAGCTGTGGCATACAGGCTGGATGCACAACCGCGTCCGCATGGTGGCCGCCAGCTTCCTGGTGAAGAACCTGGGCATTCATTGGCAGCTCGGGGAGCAGTGGTTTTGGGACACCCTGGTGGACGCCGATCCTGCGTCGAACCCCGCCAACTGGCAGTGGGTAGCCGGCTCAGGGGCGGATGCTTCACCGTTCTTCAGGATCTTCAACCCGGAGGCTCAACGGGTTAAGTTCGATCCCCAGGGGAAGTACATAGCCCACTGGATTCCGGAGTTCGGAACGCCCGAATACGCGGAGGAAATCGTGGACCTTAAAACCACCCGGGCGGAAGCGCTGGAAGCGTACAAGGAGATGAGGGAGGTCCACTAGGGCTCCCCGAGGTTCCACCGGGGCCGACTATAGGCTGAAGGCATGTCAACCGAGCTCATCCTGAAGATTGTCATCGCCGCGGTCGTCGCAGTGTTTCTTGCAGTAGTTACATGGTGGGCCCGGAAGCACCCCAACAGGTCCAAGGAGTATCCGGAACAGGTCCGCATGCCCAAGGTTGTTCCGATTGTTGGCTGGCTTTTCCTGAGTGTGGGTCTTCTCATGAGCCTGGTCTCGTTCACCTATGACCGTTCCCCTTTGGGCGCCCGAATCACCGCCGTCGCGATTTTCCTGGGCGGCCTGGCCTTCGTGCTGATGTACCGCAACTGGTACGTGGCTCCGCGCGCCCACGAGGTTGCTTTCCGCACAGTGCTTGGCAAGGAACACGTAGTTCCCTACAGCGACATTGCCAACTACCGTGTGCAGGTGATGAAAGGGCAGCCAATCCTGACGGTCAAATCCATTCACGGGGTGAAACTCAGCCTGAACATCCGGACCTACGACGTGACGCCCCTCATGACGGCCATCGATTTCCACAAGGTCACCGGCCACTGGCCTGCCCGCACGGACGTGGTGGGTGAAGGCGCTGGGGCTGAAAAACACCCCTCTGGAAATTAGTAGGAAGTCCGAGTATATTCGGATTCAGAGATGACCTGGATCACAGTTGGTCACGTGTTCCGCAGTGGTCCCAGCACCCGGCGGCACGGCAGTCATTCACGATGCAAAGGAGCATTTCACCATGGTGCGCGAGCTTTCCCACTACGTAGACGGCCAGAGAATTGACGGCACGTCCGGCCGGTTCAGTGATGTCTACGATCCTTGCACGGGCGAAGTCCAGGCGCGGCTTCCGCTGGCCAGCGCGGACGAGGTTCGCGACGCCGTCGCAAATGCCGAAAAGGGCCAGCTCGAATGGGCGGCCATGAACCCGCAGCGCCGGGGACGCATCCTGCTCAAGTTCGTGGACCTGGTCAACCAGAACATGGACGAACTCGCCAAGCTCCTGTCCTCCGAACACGGCAAAACCTTCGCGGACGCCAAAGGCGACATCCAGCGCGGCATCGAGGTAGTAGAGTTCTCCGCCGGGGCACCACACCTGCTCAAGGGCGAATTCTCGGACAACGCCGGCCAAGGAATCGATGTCCATTCGCTCCGCCAGCCGCTCGGCGTCGTCGCAGGCATCACTCCCTTCAACTTCCCCGCCATGATTCCGCTGTGGAAGTCCGGCCCGGCGCTCGCAGCCGGCAACGCGTTCATCCTTAAGCCCTCGGAGCGGGACCCCTCCGTGCCGCTCCGCCTGGCCGAGCTCTACAGCGAAGCCGGCGTGCCGAACGGCGTCTTCAACGTGATCAACGGGGACAAGGAAGCAGTGGATGCGCTGCTCGAAGATCCGCGGGTCAAGGCCATTGGATTTGTGGGCTCCACGCCCATCGCCCAGTACATTTACGCCACCGCCGCCGCGCACGGTAAGCGCGCGCAGTGCTTCGGCGGGGCGAAGAACCATATGGTGGTCATGCCCGACGCCGATCTGGACATGGCTGCCGACGCCCTGATTGGTGCCGGATACGGTTCCGCAGGCGAACGGTGCATGGCGATCTCCGTTGCCGTGCCCGTTGGACAGGAAACCGCCGATGCTTTGGTGGACAAGCTGACCGAGCGCGTCAAGCACCTCAAGGTGGGCCACAGCCTGGACAAGGACTCGGACTTCGGCCCCGTGGTGGCTGCTTCCGCCAAGGAGCGAATCGAAGGCTACATCCAATCGGGCGTCGACGAAGGGGCAACACTGGTCACGGACGGACGCGGCCTCACCGTGGACGGTTACGACGGCGGGTTCTGGGTGGGCCCCACGCTCTTCGACAACGTCACCAAGGACATGAAGATCTACAAGGAGGAGATCTTCGGTCCCGTCCTCAGCGTGCTGCGTGCGGCTGACTACGACGAAGCGCTCAGGCTCTGCAGTGAGCACGAGTTCGGCAACGGCGTCGCCATCTTCACCCGCGACGGCGACTCCGCCCGCGACTTTGCCAGCCGCGTGGAGGTAGGCATGGTGGGCATCAACGTACCCATCCCAGTCCCGATCGCGTACTACACCTTTGGCGGCTGGAAGGCGTCCGGCTTCGGCGACCTCAACCAGCACGGCGCCGATGCTTTCCGCTTCTACACCAAGACCAAAACCGTGACGTCGCGGTGGCCCTCCGGCATTCGCCAGGGCGCCAGCTTCATCATGCCGGCAGGCAGCTGATGGAGTCTGTGGGGTCAGAGGAAGAAGTTCTGTTTGAGCGCCGCGGCAATCTGGGCATCGTGACGCTCAATCGCCCCAAGGCAGTCAACGCACTGAACGCTGGAATGGTGAAAACCATGCTCAGCCAGTTGACGGATTGGGCGGCCGACGACGCCGTTGCCACCGTTTTGGTGCGCGGCGCGGGCGACCGTGGGCTGTGCGCCGGTGGCGACATCGTGGCCATTTACAAGGACATGCTGCACGGCGGCACGGAGACGGCCGAGTTCTGGGCTGACGAATACCGGCTCAACGCGCTCATCTCGCACTATCCCAAGCCATACGTCGCGTTCATGGACGGGCTGGTTTTGGGTGGCGGCGTGGGTATTTCGGCGCACGGTTCCGTTCGCGTGGTCACCGAGAGGACGCGCACCGGCATGCCGGAAACCACCATCGGTTTCGTCCCCGACGTCGGAGGCACCCTTTTACTTTCACGCTCACCGGGGGAGACCGGAACGCATGCAGGGTTGACCGGAGCGCACTTATCCGGTGCGGACGCACTGTTCCTGGGGCTCGCGGATCACTTCGTGCCGTCCCAAAGCCTCCCCGCGTTGGCGGAAGCGCTGGAAAGCTCGACGGCGACGGCCGCCGTCGAGCGCTTTGCCCAAGCCGCGCCGGACTCGGCTCTCGCGGCACAGCGGGAGTGGATCGACGCCGCGTACGCGCATGACGATGCTGAGGAAATTGTGCGGAGCCTTCGGACTTTGGGCGACGAAGCAGCCGCCGCGGCGGACACGATCGAGGCGAAATCCCCAACGTCCGTGAAGGTGGCGCTTGAGTCCTTGCGGCGGGTCCATGGGATGTCCCTCGAAGAAGCACTGGACCAGGAATACCGAGTGGGCTTGCGATGCCTGGCCGGGCCTGATTTCCGGGAGGGCATCCGCGCACAGGTGGTGGACAAGGACCGTAACCCGCAGTGGAAGCCGGCGACGCTCGCTGAAGTCCAGGCGTCCGACGTCGAGGGCTACTTCGCGCCGCTCGGCGAACGGGAGTTGGGACTGACCAGACTAAGCAGCCAGTTGAAGGAGACGACATGACAGAGAACGCAGCTATGTCAGATATCCAAGCCCCGGCAACGGGACTCATCGCTTTCCTTGGCCTGGGCCATATGGGTGGTCCCATGGCTGCCAACCTGATCAAAGCCGGGCACGATGTTGTTGGCTATGACCCCGTTCCGGCGGCCGTCGAGGCAGCCCTCGCCCATGGGATTCCCATGGCTTCCACGGCGCATGAGGCGGCAGCGGAGGCGGCTGTGGTGTTGACCATGCTGCCCAGCGGCAAGCATGTGCTGGACGCTTATCGCGGTGTGGATGGGCCGGGGCTACTGTCTGTCGCCAAGCCGAACACCCTGTTCCTGGACTGTTCCACCATCAACGTGGACGAAGCCCGTGAGGCCGCGGTGATCGCGCTGAAAGCCGGTCACCGTTCGGTGGATGCCCCTGTTTCCGGCGGCGTGGTGGGGGCCGAAGCCGGCACCTTGACGTTCATGGTGGGAGCGTTGCCCGACGACTTCGAAACCGTGAAGCCGATCCTGGAGCTCATGGGCAAGAGAATTGTCCACTGCGGTGATCACGGCGCAGGGCAAGCCGCCAAGGTTTGCAACAACATGATCCTGGGTGTGTCCATGATCGCCGTTGCCGAAGCTTTCGTGCTCGGCGAGAAGCTTGGGCTCACGCACCAGGCATTGTTCGATGTTGCATCCAACGCATCGGGCCAGTGCTGGGCGCTGACCACCAACTGTCCTGTTCCGGGGCCGGTTCCCACCAGCCCCGCTAACCGCGACTACCAGCCCGGCTTCGCAGGCGCGCTGATGGCCAAAGACCTGCGCCTGGCCGTGAATGCCTTGGAAAGCACAGGCGTTGCTGCAGAAATGGGTCCCTTGGCCTCACGTATTTACGACGCCTTTGCCGCCGGTGAAGGCGCCGGGAGGGACTTCTCGGGGATCATCACGGAGATCCGGGATAAATCCGTGTGAGAGTTTGGAACTGAACTTATGACCAGCATTGCGGAGAGGGAGAGCATGACGGAGCAGTATCAGAACATCGTGGTTGAACATCGGGGACGGGTTGGTTTGGTGACACTGAACCGGCCCGAGGCTCTGAACGCGCTCAATACTGCTCTCATGAATGAGCTCGTGGACGCTGTTACGGCCATGGACACTGATCCGGACGTTGGGGCCGTGGTGATCACGGGATCGGCTAAAGCGTTTGCTGCCGGAGCTGACATCAAGGAGATGTCTTCCAACAGCTACATGGAGATGTATGCAGCGGACTGGTTCCGGCGTTGGGAGGACCTCACCCGGCTCCGCATCCCTGTTGTTGCTGCAGTGTCCGGCTTTGCCCTGGGCGGAGGCTGCGAACTGGCCATGATGGCCGACTTCATCATCGCCGGGGACAACGCCAAGTTCGGCCAGCCCGAGATCAACCTGGGCGTGATCCCGGGAATGGGTGGGTCCCAGCGGCTCACCCGGGCGGTGGGCAAGGCGAAAGCCATGGACATGGTCCTGACGGGGCGGTTCATGGATGCCGAAGAGGCTGAACGCTCCGGCTTGGTGTCCCGTGTTGTTCCCGCCGCAGAGGTGATCGACGAGGCTCTTAAGGCTGCCGAAGTCATCGCCTCCAAGTCGAAGCCCGCCGCGATGGTGGCCAAGGAAGTCGTCAACGCAGCCTTTGAGATGGGTTTGGCGCAGGGCGTGGTGTTTGAACGCAGGGTGTTCCACTCTCTCTTTGCCACCGAGGACCAGAAGGAAGGCATGGCTGCGTTCAGCGAGAAGCGTCAGCCGGAGTTCAAGCACAGGTAGCTTTCGGTATTGCAGCACTGGTGTCGTTTACGGCAGCGGTCTCAATACTTCATTGTCACGGGCTCCGTGCGGGGAGGAGACTTGAGGCGACGGCATCCCATCTGGGGCCGCCCGCGGGGCCACCCGGCTGCGGAGCCTCACAGCACCCCGTAGCGGCCTGGTGGATCAATGAGTTCTGTGACACCCCTCGAAAAGGCCGCTCAACGGTCGCGCCATCTCTTGCCTTTGGTGACTATCGCCCTGATTGGATGCCTCGGCGGGTGCGAATATGAACCCGATAGCATCGCCTTCCCGTCCGTCAGTTCTCCGATTACGGAGGCCCGCACGGTCCCGCCGCTGCCGGAGAGTCGCGACACCCGCACGGTCCCATCGCTGCCGGAGAGTGGCGACATCGACGCCGGCACATACCTGGTCCCCGTCGCCGGCTACAAGGAGCCTTTCGAGATCACGGTGCCAGCCGGCTGGTTCGCTCTCGACGGCCACAGCCTGGGCAAGGACGACCCGAATCACCCGGCTGAATGGGCCGTCTACCTGACTCTTTCGCGCGCGTACTATGTGGCGAAGGACGCATGCATCTGGAGGGGCGCCCTTGCCGATTCCGGTCCGTCGGCCGAGGCCTTCGTTGACGCGATGGCGGCGCAGTCGTCAACGGCAAGCACCCCTCCCGCCAAGGTCATGGTAGGCAATTACTCCGGCTTCGAGTTTCACCACTCCGTCGAGGGCAACGTGGACATCACAGCCTGCAACGGCGGTCAGTTATGCATCCACTCAGAAGATACACAACGCTGCTCACGCTGGTACTTGACTCAGAATGAACACGAAACCTACCGGGTGGTCGACCTGAACGGCCAGCGGGCTGTCGCCGCGGTGGGCCATATCGACGAATCGATCGATCCGGAGCTGATGAGAGAGGCACGCGCCCTCTTCGACTCGATTGTGTTCAGGTCCGCCAAGTGACCAGCTGATGCGATAGGCGATCGTAAGCGGAGAACGGTAAGGGGTGTCGCTGCGTGTCAGCTTCGACCAGCCAGGAACGGAAGGTTTTTCGCGTCACGTTTTTCGATCAGCCACCACTTAGCTAATGAACAACCCGCAACGAGGTGCTGGCTCATGCTGTCGCAGCACTGCTCGCGGGGTTGGGTGCCGCGAAGTAGACCCTCGCGGCCCCGATTGTTCACCGTTGGTCAGCTCGATGGGGACTTCGGCCTGACCAACAAAATCCGTTCCATTGCTGCTGCCCCCCGGCTTCGCAATGGTACGAAGAGCCTGCTGCGTGAGACCCGGCGGGTGTGTGGCTGGCTGGACCCCTGTCCGGCCAGCCACATCTTGCGAACCCGCTATTCCGCGTAACTAGAAGGCACTTAACGCGACGATGAGGAAATCAATGGCTGCGCAATTCTGCGATAACGATGACTGTCCGGATAGTTGGCACTGGACGGAGCTGCACTGCACGGATGTAGGCGCTACACCCGAAAGTTGCCGGGATACCTCCGAGGAGGAACACCGGGAAGGGCTTGTGGGCTCATTCTTCGCGGCGTAGGCTCCTTCGGGCCGGAACCGGAGGGGAGGAGTTCGCTCATGGGACAACTGATCGTCCAGGATTTTGTGACCGCCGACGGATACGCCGCCGACAGCAACAACGAGTTCAAGGCGTATGAACTGTTGGAAGGTGGAACGGCTGAGTTTGACCGCGCCCAGCTCGAATGGCTCGGCAGCGTTGAAGCCATGGTCCTGGGCGCCAACACGTACAGGTATTTCGTTGAGTTCTGGCCAACGCCCGCGTCGGAGGGCGAGATCATCGCGCCTGCACTCAATGGCCTGCGACGACATGTCTTCTCACGCCAACTGGAGGCAGCCCCCTGGGGCGACTTCCCGCCGTCGACCGTTGAATCCGGCGACGCCATCCAGGCGATCCGCCGAATCAAGCGGGAGTCCGCAAAGGACATCGTCCTCTGGGGGAGCCTGTCGCTCGGCGAGACGTTCTTCGCCGCCGGAGAAGTGGACGCCGTCCGGCTTGTGGTCATGCCGGTTGGCCAAGGCTCAGGCAGGGGCGTGTTCCCGGCAGGCCACCACCTGCACTGCTGAAGCTCGAGGACGTGAACAGCTACGACCAAGGCCTGGTGGAGCTGAGCTACACAGTCCGGAAACGGCCCTAAACCGAAGCGTCCGCGGGCACCAGCGCGGCGTCAAAGAACGCGCGCTCCAGCCGCACGGCCTCCGCGAAGGTCGCGGCAACGCCTTGTCGTTCCGCGACGTCAACGGGCTCGACGGCGTCAAACTCGTCGCGTAGCCACGTCACCCACGCGTTGTACTCGGGGTTGTTGTGGAGGCGGATCCACTCGGCATGCTTAGCGTGCGCCGGCCAGCGGGCGGGTTCGCCGGCGCGGGCAGCCCAGTCTCCGTAGAGCCACTCGGCAACCAGCAGCACTGCCAAGACGTTCGGGTAGGAACGGGTGGCGAGGGTGCTCCGCATCAGGTGGTCGAAGTTGCGGGTTGCTGGTCCCAGCGCGGGTGCGGCGCGGTCCGCCTCCGGAACGTCGAGTTCGTTGAAGCAATCCTGGAAATACGTATTCTCGTCAGAAGCGAAAGCCCCCAGAACAGCGGCAAACACCAGACGCGAAGGCAGCGAAGGCGCCGATGCCACCGCCTGGCCGAGGAGAGCCGTGAAGGCATCGCAGAACTGATAATCCTGTACGAGGTAGCCGCGCAGGTGGTCATCGGAAAGAGACCCGTCCAGCAGCTGGTCCACGAACGGATGGTTGACGGCGGCGTCCCAATCCTCGGCGTACTGGTTCTTGAGTTCTTCGGCAAAGCCCACGGTGTTTCCTCCTGAGTTGTCAGCAACGGAGCCTAGCAGCGTACTGCGTCATAACGGCGGGCGTTACGCTCTGGTGCCTCGCCCGGTGCCAGCGTAGGCTCTGGGCCATGACGAACCAGCGCACCATGGTGGTTGGCTATGACGGATCCGAAGAATCAAACCTCGCCGTCCAATGGGCCGCTAAGCACGCGATCCTCCGGGACTGTTCCCTCCACGTTGTGCACTGTTCTCTGTGGGTCCTGCTATCCCACAACAGGGGTCCCGTTCCTGGTGTCGCTGATAGCGGTCTGGAACGGGCGGCCCAAAAAGTACTCGAAGAGGGAATGGCGCTCGCCAAGGAGACTGTCCCCGATCTGGAAGTCCGCACCACCTTGCTGCACGGGATGCCGCGCGATCACCTGGCCCACGTTTCAGTCGGTGCCGAGATGCTGGTGCTCGGAAGCCGGGGCCTCGGTGGGTTCATGGGGTTGCTGGTTGGTTCCGTGAGCTTGGAGATGGCGGCAACTGCAGAGTGCCCTGTGGCAGTGATTCGTGCAGACGACCATCCTGAGGGTCCGGTGCTGCTTGCCGTTGATGACGCGGGATCACCGGCGGCCCTTGAGGATGCCTGCGATTTCGCGGCGGCAACTGGTGCCGATCTCATGATCGTTCACGTATTGCACGAGCCGGTTGGCTATCGCCGGTTGCGTGAGCCGGTGGAGGCGTACCCGGAAGCTGAAGCCTTGCTTGATTCGGTGCTGAGCCAAGCCCGTCACAAAGCTCCTGGCATCGCCGTGACCGGAGAGTTGTTGGTGGACGCCTCCTTCTCCAAAGCCATCGTCAAAGCTTCGCAGGGTGCACGCATCACGGTGCTGGGGACCAAAGGACATGGACTTATTAAGGGCACCATAGGCTCCACTGCCCACGCTGTGCTCCATCACGCCCACAGCCCTGTGTTGGTTTCCCGTCGCAGAGCCACATCCGAGGTCGCGTAGGGCGGGGCTTCCAATCGGCTCTCCTGCAATCGATCGGCCTTATATTGTCGGTGCCTGCTGCAAGAGTTAGGGCATGGAGCGGATTGGGGAGAAGCAAGCGGGCGCAGTAATGGCGCTTGGGCGCGCTCCGGTAGTTACGGATTCCCTTCAAGCCGCCACGGTTCCGGCCAACACCGTCAGTACTGACCTGATCGAACAGCTGCGGGTCTTGGAGGAGATGAAGTCGGCCATAACCGCTTTGCAGGCACGGGTAGCTGTGGCTTTCGATCTTGCCCAGCGTGCTGAACAGGCTGAGGCAGGTGTCCCTGCCTCGGAGCGTGGCCGGGGTGTGGGGGCTCAGGTGGCGTTGGCCCGGCGGGAATCCCCGAACCGCGGGGGCCGGTTGCTGGGTTTGGCCAAGGCCCTTGTGACGGAGATGCCACGGACGTTGGCCGCCCTGCAGTCCGGGTACTTGAATGAATGGCGTGCCACGCTGCTCGTCAAGGAAACAGCGTGCTTGTCTGCGGAGGACCGGTGTGCCGTGGATGAGGAACTCGCCCCCGATGCCGGAACCTTTGACGGGAAGGGCGACAAGGCGATCATTGCCGCGGCTAAGGCTGCAGCGTACCGTCGTGATCCCCGCTCGGTAGTCGGGCGTGCCAGCCGTGCCGCAGCGGAGCGGACCGTGAGCCTGCGCCCGGCGCCGGACACGATGAGCTATTTGACCGCACTGCTACCGGTGGCCCAAGGCGTGGCGGTCTACAAGGCGCTGACCCAGGCGGCTGATTCAGCCCGTTCCAGCGGCAATGCAGAGTCTTTCGAGGATGTGGGGTCCGGCCGGGTTGTCCGGCCCCGCGGCCAGGTCATGGCCGACACCCTGGTGGAACGCATTACGGGCACCCCGGGCGGGATTTCGGGGATCACCATTGACCTCGTCATGACCGACCGCACCCTCTTTCAAGGTGACAGCGAGCCGGCCAGGCTCCAGGGGTACGGAGTCGTCCCGGCAGAGTGGGCCAGAACTGTTGTTGGTGAGGAACAGTCAGCCCGGGACCGGGAGTTCTCTGTCTGGCTTCGCCGGCTCTATACCGCGCCGGCTACCGGAGAACTCCTTGCCACCGACTCCAAAGCCCGGCTTTTTAGCGGCCGCCTCCGGCGCTTCATCAAAACCCGTGACGATAGCTGCCGGACGCCATATTGCGATGCGCCCATCCGGCATATAGACCATGTGATTCCGTGGCACTCCGGAGGACAAACAAACCTCGCCAACGGTGCAGGACTTTGCGAAGCATGCAACCACACCAAGGAAAACCCCGGCTGGACCACCCGAGCCGTACGTGCGGACGTGCACACCTTGGAAATCAGCACCCCCACCGGGCACACGTACCAATCAAAGGCCCCACCCCTGCCGGGACACCGCCCCTCCAGGACATAGGAGCTTCTCTGGGGTGAACCCTCTATTCCTCCGTGAAGTCCCCTGCGTCCCTGCGGAAGGTGCCGAGGACGCGGATGAGGTGATCGACGTCGTCGGCCCCGAAACCTGACTTGCCGAAAACCTCCGCGTTCAGTGCCGTTGTCGCCTTCTTGGCGAGGGTGCGGCCCTCTGCGGTGAGCTCTATCAGGGTGGTTCGCCCATCTGTTGGGTGCGGTGAGCGGGCAACCAGGGCGGCTTTTTCCAAGCGGTCGACGGCGTTGGTCACCGAGGTGGGATGGACCTGCAACAGTGCGCTGGCTTTGTTCATGGGCAGCGCCCCGCTGCGGGCGAAACTCAGCAACGCCAGGAGCTCATAGCGCGCGAACGTTAGCCCGAACGGTTTGAGCACTGTTTCGATGCGCGCCAGCAAGATCTGCTGTGTGCGCATGATCGCGGTGATGGCAGCCATGGGCGCTGCAACGTCGCCCCAACCATGCCGTTCCCAGTTGCGCTGGGCGTCGGCGATGGGGTCGCGGGGGAGGGGGGTGCCCATGGGCCTCCTTCTGTTGCTCGATTGGCCTAGTGTTCCGGGTGGCTAGTCTTTCAGATTCGGGAACTCTTCCTCGGTGTATTCGACGCCCAAACCAGCCGGCAACGGACCAGCGCCATGCCGGGCGACTTCCGACCCGCGAAGTTCTACGCGCCGGATCTTGCCCGAAATCGTCTTTGGCAGTTCGCCGAATTCGAGCCGCCGGATGCGCTTGAACGGCGCCAGATGCTCGCGGCAATACTTAAGAATGTCCTCAGCCACCGCGGGGCCGGGTTCGTAGCCCGCAGCCAACACAACGAACGCCTTGGGCACCGAGAGCTTCACCGCATCAGGCGAAGGAACGACGGCGGCCTCCGCCACTGCGGGGTGTTCGATCAGGACGCTTTCAAGTTCGAAAGGCGACAGGCGGTAATCGGAGGACTTGAAGACGTCGTCATCCCGGCCGACGTACGTGATGACGCCGTCGGAATCCCGGCTTGCCATGTCGCCCGTGTGATAGTAGCCATCGCGGAAGGCTTCGGCGGTCTTGGCTTCGTCGCCGAAGTAGCTCTTCATGAGCCCCACGGGCCGGGGATCCAGACGCAAGCAGAGCTCGCCGTCGTCGGACTCCTGCCCGGTGAGCGGATCCACCAGGACAACGTCGTACCCGGGAAGCGGCCGTCCCATCGAGCCGATCTTCACCGGCTGCGCGGGTGTGTTGGCAATCTGGACTGTGGATTCGGTCTGGCCGAAGCCGTCGCGGATGGTGACTCCCCAGGCTTCCTCCACTTGGCCGATCACCTCGGCGTTGAGCGGTTCACCCGCCGAGACCACCTTGCGGGGCGGGGATGTGAGTTGGGTGAGGTCGGCCTGAATGAGCATGCGCCATACCGTCGGCGGCGCACAGAAACTCGTGACGCCTTCGCGGCCCATTTGGTCCATCAGGGCGGCGGCGTCGAAGCGCTGGTAGTTGTAGATGAAGACCGTGGCCTCCGCGATCCACGGCGTGAAGACGTTGGACCACGCATGCTTGGCCCAGCCGGGGGAGGCAACGTTGAGGTGGACGTCGCCAGGTTCCAGGCCGATCCAATACATCGTGGACAGGTGGCCCACGGGATACGACGTGTGGGTGTGCTCTACGAGTTTGGCCCTGGACGTGGTGCCGGAGGTGAAGTACAGCAGCAAGGTCTCGTCAGCGCGAGTGGGCGCGTCGGGCGTGAAGTCCGTGCCGGCGTCGTACGAGTCTGCGTACTGTTTGGCGTCCGCGTTGGTGCGTTGCGCACCGATCTCAACCAGCGTGTAGTTGCCCTCGACGTCGGCAAACTTGCCGATGTTGGCACTTCCGACCGCCATCCAGGTGGCCCCGCCGCGTTCCACCCGGTCTTGAAGGTCGCGGGCCCCCATGAGGGTGGTGGTGGGGATCATGACAATGCCCAGTTTGATGCCGGCCAGCATGAGTTCCCACAGCTCAACCTGGTTGCCGAGCATGATGATCATATGGTCGCCACGCTTGACGCCTTGATCCCGCAGCCAGTTGGCGAGCTGGGAGGACCGCTGGGAAAGGTCTTTGAACGTGCGGCGGGTGGAACTGCCGTCCTGTTCCACGATGACCAGCGCGGGCTTGCTGCCTCTGGTCTCGTCTGCGGCGATCTGGTCGAACCAATCGAGGGCGAAATTGAACTCCTCGAAGCGTGGCCACTGGAATTCGGAGTGGGCCTGTTTGTAGTCCTCGCGCAGTTCCAGCAGCCGGTCGCGGGCCGCACGGAAGTCTTCTGTGACTGTCATAGTCCGCCTTTCGCCTCGGTTTGCGTTGGCATCTTTGCCGCAGCATCCCGCCTAGTGATCCACATCACCTTGCAATATACTAGGACATCCAAGGGTTTGGAAGAGCCCATGCGGGACATGACGAAGGGGTCTAATGCTCGACGAAAAAGCTGCCGGCACCGTTACCAGCGGTGCGGCGTCAGAACGCGTCCTGCCTCCTTATCCGGAGGCGGACTTGATGCACGTCATCGACCTGCTCCCAACGGAAGAGCGTGTGCGGTACCTCGAGATCAGGGAGTTCCTGCAAACGCGGATACGGGCCGCCAGCATTGACTACTGGAACCGGGAGGAATTCCCGTTCGGGCTGCTGGCGGACATGGCCAAGTTCGGGCTCGGCGGACTGCAGACGGACGGCTCCTCCAAGCTGTTCAAAGGCCTCATGTACACGGAAATCGCCCGCGCCGACGTGTCACTTTCGGCGCTGGTGGGCATCCATAACGAACTCATTGTGGGCATGATCCACGAGCTCGGTTCTGACGAACAAAAGCGCAAGTGGTTGCCCGGGCTGGAAGCTTTCACCCAGCTCGGCGCCTTCGCACTTACTGAACCGGACCACGGTTCCGACATCGCCGGAGGACTCTCGACGACGGCGCGACGCGACGGCGGCGAATGGGTCATCAACGGTGCCAAGCGCTGGATCGGGGCGGGGACCATCGCGGACTTCGCGTTGGTTTGGGCCCGCGATCTTGCCGACGGGCACATCAAGGGCTTCATCGTGGAGACGGACCGCCCAGGCTACTCGGCTACCAAGATCTCCAACAAGATCGGCCTGCGCATCATGCAGAACGCGGACATCGTGTTGGACGAGGTCCGAGTTCCTTTGGAGAACCTGCTGCCCGGAGCCACGGAATTTTCCCGTGCAAATGATCTTTTGCGAGATTCCCGGGCATGGGTTGGCTGGCAGGCCGCGGGCATCCAGTTGGCAGCGTTTGATATCGCCCGTTCTTACGCGTTGGAGCGCAAGCAGTTCGGCAAGGAACTGGCGCGTTTTCAGCTGGTGCAACAGCAGCTCGCGGACATTCTGGGCAATGCCAACGCCTCCCTGTCCATGATGGTTGAGCTCGCCCGGATCCAGCAGGCCGGGAACCTCGAAATGGTGCAGGCGGCCATGTGCAAGGCCACCACCACCCGGCTTGCCCGATCATCCGTGTCGATGGGCAGATCCCTCTTGGGAGGGAACGGGATCACCACGGATTACGAGATGGCCAAGCTCTTTGGCGACGCTGAGATCCTGTACACGTACGAGGGCAGTTACGAGATCAACTCGATGATCGTGGCCCGCGCGGTCACGGGGAAGTCGGCGTTTGTGTGATCACGCAAAAGCACTCCTTCGCCGGCGTGACGCTGGCGAAGGAATGCTTTTGCGTGCGAGCTAAGAGTTTGGGGCTGCCACCAAGGCCGGGTCAGGAGGTGTGGTGACGGCCGCCGCGTGTTCGGCCAGGACCCCCGTCCGATGCCTGATGCGAAGACGGTAGAGCAGCGTTCCGCCGATGATGACCGCGGCAACGAACATGACGCCGCCCCATTGCAGGTACCACTCGAACGGCGGCACCGAGTTGTAGATTTCCGGTCGGGGCCACACAAGGTTCAGCGTCATGGCTCCGCCCCAAAGCACCGCCAGGATGTTCACGGGCAGTCCCCACTTGCCCAGGCTGAATCCCGGTTCTGATCCGTCGTCCTTGAGGGGCCACTTCTTGAGGAACCGCCGCCGCAGCATGGGCACAGTGACCAGCAGGTAGGACAGGTAGATCAGCACGATGCTGATGCTGGACAAAATGGTGAAGATGGCTGGCTGGGAGATGTTGACGATCAGGGGAATCACCGCCACTACACCGATAACGATTGCCGCAACCGTGGGTGTTTTCCGGGTGGGGTGCACTTTGCTGAGCTGACGGCTAAAGGGAAGGTTGTTGTCCCTGGCCATGGCAAACATCATCCGGATAGCTGCTGCATGGACAGCCAGCGTACACACAACTACAGCTACTACGATGCATGCCAGGAACGCCTTGCCGAACGGACCACCCAGCACTGAAAGCACGATGTACTGCAGTCCGCCATCGGCCGCCCCGAGCTTGGGATCGGAAAGATCGGGGGCCGCCAGGATTCCGCCCAGAAGGAGCAGCCCTCCCAAAAGGAAGGATGCCGTAACGGCACGGAGGATCGCCCTGGGAGCCGTGCGCTTGGGGTCCTTGGTTTCTTCACCCAGGGAACTGGCGGTGTCGAACCCGTACATGACATAGCCGGATGCCATGGCAGCAATGAGGAACACGCCAAAGAAGCCCAAGGGGTGTTCTTCGCCGAACCCGGCAGTATCGAGCAGGACTTCGGGTCCTCGCACGGAGTGCCAGATGAGCGCCGCAATGAGCAGGACGGCAGCAACCAGCTCCACGAACACGCCCACACTGTTGATCATGGTCATGAGCTTCACGCCGAACGCGTTGATGAGCGTGGAAATGCCGATCATGATGGTGGCCAGGATGACCCCATTGACGGCGAAGTCGTAGGGACCCGTTCCGTCGCCCACCAACTGGAAGCCACTCCAGATCTGCGGCAACGTGATTTGGAGGGCCAGGGCAACGGACCCCAAGGCCATGATGGAGGAGAGCAGCAGCAACCAGCCCGCCAGCCAGGCCCACGTTCCGGTTGAAAGCCTCTTTGCCCAGTTGTAGACCGACCCGGCCACCGGATAACGCCCCGCCAGTTCGGCAAAGCACAGGGCAACCATGAGTTGGCCGACGAAGACGATAGGCCACGACCAGGCATAGGCGGGTCCCGCCGTCGAAAATCCAAAGTAAAACAACTGAAAAACGCCGGTGAGGATGGAGATGTAGCTGACGCCAGCGGCGAAGCTGGCAAACTTACCGATGCTGCGGTCAAGGGTTTGGGCGTAGCCAAACTCGTCCATACCGCTTGCATCGCTCTTGCAGGGTCCTATTTTGCTGGGTTCTGACATTCGAACTCCTAACTCAGACATGCACGAATGGTGATAACCTGCGGCCGCCATTGGACGCAGTGGATATCAAAGTCCGGGCACCACGGTGTGCCTCGGGCTGTTTCCCCCATTGTTTGTAGCGTGGGTCTAAAAGCAGGGCGCCTGATCAGGCGAGGGACAAGCTGAAGTCGGCTTCCGCCGTCGTGGTTTCCTCCGTCCGGCTGGCACTGAGGTCGGCCTTGATAAGGTCGGCGCAACGTTCGCCAATCATCATGACGGTGATGTTGGGGTTCACGGTGACGTGTTCCGGCATGACGGAGGCGTCGGCCACGCGCAGCCCGGTGACGCCCTTGACCCGCAGTTCGGGATCCAGGGGTGACATGTCATCGGCCACAGGTCCCATCCGGACTGTGCCAACCGGGTGGTAGACGGTGTTGTGGGTTTTGCGGATGTAGTCCTGCAGTTCCTCGTCGGTCTGTGCCTCGATGCCGGGAGAAAGTTCGCGGCCGGTCCATTCGGCCATGGCCGGCTGCCCAGCGATTTCCCGGGCCTTGCGGATACCGGCCACCATGACGCGCATATCGTGGCCCTCCGGATCGGTGAAATACCGGGGGTCCACCATGGGCTTGTCGCGGAAGTCCCTGCTCCGCAGACGAACGGTCCCGCGTGAACGCGCGTGGGTGACGTTCGGCGTGAGACTGAAGCCGTTCTCCGTGGTGGGGTAGCCGTAGCGCAAGGTGTTCATGTCGAAGGGCACGGAGCCGTAGTGCATCATCAGGTCGGGGCGGTCCAAGCCCTCCTCGGTGGGAGTAAAGATACCGATCTCCCACCACTGGGTGGAGGCTTGCACCATGGGCTGCTTGGCCTCGAACTGCACAACGCCTTCCGGGTGGTCTTGCAAGTGCTCGCCGACGCCCGGGGAATCCACCAGGACCTCGATGCCGTGCTGTTCGAGGTGCGCCGCCGGGCCTATGCCGGAGAGCATGAGGAGCTTGGGGGAGTCGATCGCGCCGGTGGACAGGATGACCTCGCGATGCGCTGAGAGCCGGTGCGTCCGGCCAAACGCTGAATCAACGACGTCGACGCCGGTGCAGCGCTTCTCTGCGTCAAACACCAGTTGGCGTGCCCGCAGGCCCGTCAGCAGTGTGAAGTTTTCGCGATCGACGATGGGGTGAATATAGGAGACCGAGCTGGAGGAACGCGTCCCATCCGAACGGCGATTGATCTGGAAGAAATTGGCGCCGTTGATCACGGTGGTGCCGTCATTGAACTTTGTGCGGGGGATGCCAACCTGCTCGCAGGCATCAAGGAGCGCGACGCCGGCGGGATCGTTTGGCGGAACGTTCATCAAATGCACAGGACCGGAATCGCCATGGTGGGGAGCATCCGGGCCGGCGTCCTCATTGGATTCCAAACGCTGGTACAACGGCCACGCGGCATCAGCGTTCCAGCCGGTGGCACCGTACTTTGACTCCCACTCGTCCAGGTCTTCGCGGGGAGCCCAGAAGGCGATGCAGGAGTTGTGGCTGGAACAGCCACCCATCACCTTTGCGCGGGCGTGGCGCATGAAGGAGTTGCCGTTCTCCTGCGGTTCCACCGGGTAGTCCCAGTCGTAGCCGGATTCCAGCAGCTCCATCCAGCGGTCCAGCTGCAGGATCTCCGGCAGATTACGGTCATCAGGTCCGGCTTCCACCAAGGCCACGGTGACGGCAGGGTCTTCGCTCAGCCGGGCGGCGACGGCAGCTCCTGCAGATCCTCCGCCGATGATGACGTAGTCGAACCCGCGCTCACTGAGGTCTTCAATGTTGTCAGTGTGCATCTATTTCTCCTTGCCGTGGTCTGCGAACCAGCCGGTCACCTGAGGGCTGGTGTTCTGGTAGATGTGCTTGGCTTCCTGATACTCACCCAGCCCGGTGGGGCCGAGCTCGCGGCCGACGCCTGACTGGCCGAAGCCGCCCCACTCGGCCTGGGGAAGGTAGGGGTGGTAGTCGTTGATCCAGACCGTGCCGTGCCGCAAACGGCCCGCTACCCGCTGGGCCTTGCCGGCGTCCTGGGTCCACACGGCACCGGCCAGCCCGTAGATGGTGTCGTTGGCGGTGGCTACGGCTTCGTCCTCAGTGCGGAAGGTTTCCACTGTGACTACCGGGCCGAAAGCTTCGTCAACCACTACCGACATTCCCCTTTGAACGCGGTCCAGGACGGTGGGCTGGTAGTAGAAGCCGGCGTCGAACTTCTCACCTTCGGGTGCCGCGCCGCCGCACCGCAGCCGAGCGCCTTCTGCCACACCACGCTGCACGTAGGCATCCACCTTCTCCCGGTGTGCCGCGGAAATCAGTGGTCCGCTTTCAGCAGACTCGTCGAACGGGCCACCGAGGCGGATGTCCTGCGCCCTGCGGACCAACTCATCGACGAAGCGCTCGGCGATGGATTCCTCCACTACCAGCCGCGCCCCGGCGGAGCAGACCTGTCCAGAGTGCACAAAGGCGCCGTTCAGGGCATTGTCGACGGCGGCGTCGAAGTCAGCGTCAGCGAACACCACGTTGGGGTTCTTGCCGCCGAGCTCCAGCGCCACCTTCTTCACGGTGCCGGATGCGGCTGCGGCAATGCGCTTGCCGGTTTCCAGCCCACCGGTGAAGGAGACCAGGTCCACGTCCGGGTGCTCCGAAAGCGGTGCGCCCGCTTGTGCGCCCGGGCCGGTCACCAGATTGGCGACGCCGTCCGGCAAGCCAAGATCCTGTAGCAACTGCATGGTCAGGATGGCTGTGGACGGGGTCAGCTCGGACGGCTTAAGGACAAAGGTGCAGCCGGCCGCCAGAGCGGGTGCGATCTTCCATGCGGCCTGCAACAGCGGGTAGTTCCACGGCGTGATCAAGCCGCAGACGCCCACCGGTTCGTAGACGATCTTGCTGACGACGGCGGGGTCCCCGGCGTCGACTACCCGGCCCGCCGACTGCCCGGCGAGCCTTCCGAAATATTCGAAGCAGGCGGCGATGTCGTCGATGTCGATGCGACTTTCGATAATTCGCTTGCCGGTGTCCAGCGATTCGGCACGGGCGAACTTCTCCCGGCGTTCGCGCAACTCTGCTGCGACTTTGAGCAGGAAGGCGCCCCGCTCAGGGGCGGGGACTGAGGACCAAACGCCGGAGTCGAAGGCCGCGCGAGCAACAGCAATGGCGCGCTCGGTGTCTTGGCGGCCGGCTTCGGACACCGTGGCGACCAGTTCGCCGTCGGCCGGGTTGTGGATGCGGCTTACCGCACCGGATGCAGCCGGCTCCCACCGGCCGTTGATGAAAAGAGTGGAGGGGGAATCGGAAAATGTGGCTTGGGTCATACGATGGAGGTTAGTGCATCTTGAACATCTGTTCAAGGAAAATTATGAACAGATGTTCAAGTTACCGACGGGGTGCGAGCATCAAAGCGCGTTGATGGTGATGTTTTTGCGCATCTCAGGAAGCGTGGCTTTGAGAGTCTCGAGAGTCGGGCAAAGTGCTTCCACCTTGAGGGTGACCGCCGGCTTATTGAAGGTCCGAACCATGGTGTAGCCAAAGGCATTACCTGATGTATATGACACCGCCAACATGTCAACATCACGGTTACCGGCTGCACTGTAACCCAGTGTTGCGTCCTTGGCGGAAGCGATGAGTTCAGTCTTGTTGGGGAAGAGGATGGTGAGGACCTTCAAGGTTGATGCCCTGTCGTCGCCGGGTACGAGTTCGGAGGGCTGGTTTCGCACCTGAACCGTCCGTACCTTGCAGCGCGTGTTCTCGGAGCTGAAGGTCATCATGCCGTCTGCCGCCATGCGACTGTAGTCGCCTACCCAACCGGCGGTCGGGTCCGTCAGGGAGCTGGCGATGTCCGGGGTGTGCCCGCCGTTTTCATCCCCAAGAATCCTGTTGCCGTTGGCCCAGGTGAGATCTTCGGTGGCTGCATCGAGCCGTCCGCCAGGGCTGTCGCCGCCAACCCCCGCTGCTTCCTTGGATGAGGCTGCTTCCGTGGGTGAGGCTGCTTCCGTGGGTGAGGCTGCGCCTTGGGCGGCGCTCTGTGAGCTGGTGGAGCTAGTCGGGGCAGTGGAGGAAGCCTCGGTGGTGGCCGGTGCGCCGATGCTGCAGCCTCCCAGCGCGGCAAGGACAAATGCGGACGAGAGCAGTGCAAAGAACGGTGTGCGGTATGGGCTTGGGGTCATCATCAGGATCCTAGGATGTTTGTTCTAGGCCGAGGTGGAAGCCAGCCTCGGCGTATATCTATCGACTGGATTAATTTACCAGTCGGCACACCGTGACATCACAGAAGCGAGGACCTTCCGGCTCCTCAACTTTGATTTCCGAGAATGCTTACACCCATCCCTGCCCGCGGCTGCTACGAACTACTCTCATGAAAAAGCTCGGACTCCGGACCAAAGGCACTGAAACCATGGCGGCGCTGGCAGGCGTGGTCTCGGCCGCCGTCGTGCTGGCTATTGCCGAGCTGATCGGTGCATTCTTTACTGCCAGGGCAACCCCGGTGTTTGCCTTGGGATCCACCTTCATCGACTTCACGCCATCGTGGTTGAAGGACTTTGCGATCGCCACGTTCGGCACCAATGACAAGGCTGCGCTGTTCGTAGGCATGGGCCTGACGATCGCCGTGCTGGCCTGCGTGCTGGGAATAGTGGCTTATCGGAAGTGGGCCTTGGGTGTCCTCGGCGTGCTGTTCATGGGCGCAGTGATCGTGGCCTGCGTCCTGACCCGCGCCGGCGTGGGACCCGCCGACGCCATCCCCTCCGTTGTGGGAACCGTCTCCGGCCTCTTCGTCCTGCGCCGCCTCATGGTGCCGTTGTGGGGGGCGAAAGCGTGGCCGGAAGCCCCCGCTGACATAGCGGCTGACGCCGACAACCAGGCCGGGGGAGCCGGCACCAGCCGCCGTCGCTTCTTTGCTACCGCCGGGATCACTGCGGTGGCGGCGGGGATCGCGGCGACCGGTGGGCGGCTGTTGGGTGCTGCCCGCAACAACATCGCCCAGGCGCGGGATGCCCTCCGGTTGCCCACACCTGTCAGGGCTGCGCCCCCCGTGCCGGCGGGAGTCCAGTCCCCGGTCCCCGGAGTCTTGCCCTGGCTGACACCGAACAGTGAGTTCTACCGCATTGATACGGCCCTGAGCGTCCCGGAAATCAACATCAATGATTGGGAGCTGCGAGTGCACGGAATGGTGGAGGAGGAAGTCACCCTCACCTTCCAGGACCTTCTCGACGCTGATCTGATCGAATCGCACGTCACCCTCACCTGCGTGTCAAACCCGGTGGGTGGAAAGCTGGCCGGAAACGCCAAGTGGCTGGGCCTGCCCATCCGCGAAGTCCTGGCCAGGGCCAAGCCGAAGGAAGGCGCGGACATGGTGCTCTCCACATCCATCGACGGCTTCAGCGCATCTACTCCGTTGGAGGTCCTCCAGGATGACCGCGATGCCATGCTGGCCATTGGCATGAACGGTGAGCCACTCCCGGTGGAGCACGGATACCCCGTTCGGATGGTGGTTCCGGGACTGTACGGATTCGTCTCCGCCACCAAGTGGGTGGTGGACCTGGAGGTGACCCGCTTCGCGGACAGCAAGGCTTACTGGACACAGCGTGGATGGTCAGAACGTGGCCCCATCAAGACCATGGCACGTGTGGACGTACCCAAGTCCTTCGCGAAGTTCCCGCCAGGCAAGGTCGCAGTGGGCGGCACAGCATGGGCCCAGACGCGGGGAATCACCAAGGTGGAAGTACAGATTGACGACGGCGAGTGGGTGGAGGCAACCCTTTCGACCGAAGCTTCCACCATCACCTGGCGCCAGTGGTCTTACGAATGGGACGCCACACCCGGCATTCACTACGTCAAGGCCCGCGCCACCGATGGCACCGGCGAAGTCCAAACCGACAAGCGCGCCGACCCCGTACCTGACGGAGCCTCGGGCTGGCCGTCGGTGATGGTCACCGTGGAGTAATCGAAAATAAGTGTGAAGGGTGTGGCCGGCCCGGGGGTTTGGGCCGGCCACACTATCTACTTGGTGTAGTAGACATCACGCTCTGCTGACGCGTCATGGGGGGACAGTCAACAGTGCGCCGTGAAGACCATCCTGGCAGGCACGTCTCCTGGCCGGACTGGTCGTGGCTACCCGATAGCAGCACGCAGGGGGTAGCCTCACACCATTCAAGTGCAGCGGTCATCCAAAACGTGACGCCAATTTTCACCAGAAGTTAAAAGCGGCCGGTCATGGTGAGGCTAAGACGCGAAAGCGATCTGCTCTGTGCGCGCAATACCGCGCTCGATGGCTGCCTTGTCTATGCCCAAAAGAGTGGTGAGCCACATGCCGTTCTGCACCACCACGATGTCGGCTGCCCGGTCACTGCATTCATCAGGGGAAAGCCCCGGAACGGCATTCCCAATCAGGGCCGCAAGCCCTTGGAGATACCTGTCAAAGGCTGCGGCATTGATTCGCGCAAAGTCCTCATCCGCTTGGGCGAGAGCCCACAGGTGGAGGCGGAGGGACAGGTATGGTGTGGTCAGGAGCCCAGGGTCGGCAACGCGCCGAAGCGACTCCCGGAGTTGCTCGTCCGGGGTTGAAGTGGGCACCGGCTCCACCAGCAGGAGGTCGTGCTCTTCAATCTGGCGGAGCACCGCGCGGATCAGACTCGATTTGTCTTCGTAGTAGTAGTTCACAAGCCCAAGCGCGACGCCGGCTTCACGCGCCACAGCGCGCATGTTGATACCCGAAATGCCGTGACGGGACAATAGCTCCAGAGCTGCTTCGAGAATGCGTGTCTGCCTGTCAGCCTGTTCCCCGGACTTCACGGTGCTTGTACCCATTCGGCCAGACTATTGCCTAACTGGGATCAGCGCATCCTGGCCGCCTAGAGGTTCGTTTCCGCGTAAATCCGCAGCGCGTCCCGAACAAACGTTGCACCCGATTCTCCGCCGTAATTGGCCGCGAACCGCGGATCAGCCACGTACATTTCGCCGAGTCCCGTGACGTAACCCTTGACGTCTCCGCCAGGTGCCGCCGTCGGGGTTCCCGGAATGCCGCGGAGCCACTCGACGTGACGCCGCGCCAGGTCCTGCGCCTCGGTGCTTTCCGCCGAAACCCCGGATTCCGCGGCAGAGATCCAGTCCGCGCCCAACTTTTGGGCGCGTTCCTTCCACTGCTGCTTTTCATCTGCGCTCATACCGCGCCACCAGGAATCACTGGCGGCGTAGGCATCCTTGCCCCACCGCTCTTCCACCTCGTCCTTGTACTGAGTGTGGTCGAAGCCGTCAAACATGTCCTGTGCCATGTACTTTCCATCCCCTTTCATTGTGTCGATGGTCTGCCGAACGGAGGTGATCTGCCGGGTCAGCCTGTCCTGCTCCCGGGCGAGCCATTCCAGATGGCTGCTTAGCGCTTTGACGGTGTCCGTTTCGCGGTCAAGAACTTCGGCGATGGCCGGCAGGCCAAGCCCCAGTTCCCGTAGAAGCAGGATGCGCTGGAGCTGCACCAGAGCCGGACCGTCATAGTAGCGGTAGCCGTTATGGCCGGTCCGGCTTGGCTTGAGCAGCCCGATGTCGTCGTAGTGACGCAGCGTGCGGCTGGTTGTCCCTGCAATCTTGGCGATCTCCTGAATTGACCAGTCCATACGTCCTCCGTCCTGTGCTTGTTCTTCGACAGTAGAGGTTGACGTTACGTCAAGGTCAAGGGGATGGTGGCAAGCACTTAGTCGGCCAGGATCAGGTAGAGCGCCCGGCGCGTTTCGTCGAGCTTTTCGATGGCCGCCTGGCGCTGTTCGTCGGTAGCAGCCGCACGGAACTGATGGATGACACCCATGAGCTTGCCTACGCTTTGGTGGAACGCTGCGCCCGTTCCATCAGCCTCGGTGTTCCAGGCGTTGGCCAGTTCCTCTTCATGCTCGGCGACGTAAGCCTTGCCGTCGTCCGTGAGCGTGAACTCGGTGCGGCGACCCTCGCCGACGGCGACGATCAGTTCTTCGTCCACCAGTTGCTGCAGCGTGGGGTATACCGAGCCGGGGCTGGGACGCCAGGCGCCGGACGTCTTCTCGGCGATGGTCTTGATCAGGCCGTAGCCGTTGGATGGAGCCTCAGCCAGGAGCGAGAGAATCGCTGCGCGGACGTCGCCGCGATTGGCGCGGCGTGACCCGCCGGGCCCGAAGCCCCTCGGTCCGAAACCCGGGCCGAAGCCGGGACCAAAACCGCCCGGGCCGAAGCCTGGACCAAATCCGCCTCCACCATGGCCGCCCGGTCCGCGCCGGCCCTTGCCCCGGTTGAAGCGGCCTCGGCCGTGCCCGTGCTCGGGGTGTCCGTGACCATGCTCGGGAAAAGTGTTGTCGTGTTCGTTGATGCCTTTCATAACAGCATCGTCCTTTCGGTTGAATGGTTCGCCAAAGGAGTATCGGCGATAGTTAACGATATATCGGTAACTATCGGGACGTCAAGAGGTTTCTTAAAGCACGACGGCGGGTGGCAGCTTCTGTAGGGAAGCCGGCACCCGCCGTCGTGAATGGTCTAACGCGACGTAGCTATTTCCACCAGGTATCGAAGATGGTGACCGGAACGGTGCGCTTGTGACGCGTGCGCAGGTACTTCTGTTCCAGCAGCTCTGCCGCGTCCTCGGGAACGTCGCGGCCTTCAAGGTAGTCGTCGATGGTGTCGTAGGTGATACCGAGCTCGTCTTCGTCGGTACGGCCGGGCTTGTTGTCCAGGAGGTCGGCGGTGGGAACCTTCTCCCAAACCCGTGAGGGTGCGCCCAGCTCGGCCAGGAGTGCGCGGTTCTGGCGTTTGTTCAGGCCGAACAGCGGCAGGATGTCCGCGCCGCCGTCGCCGAACTTCGTGAAGAAGCCGGTGACGGACTCGGCGCCGTGGTCCGTTCCGATCACCAGGTAATTGTGTTCGCCGGCCAGTGCGTACTGGGCGATCATGCGTGCGCGTGCTTTGGTGTTGCCCTTATGGAAATCGGAGATCGGGGCGCCAGTGGTCTTCTCGAACTCCTCCTCGAAGCCGTCCACGGCTTGGGAGATGTTGTAGGTCCACTCGGTCTTGGCTTTGATGAAGTCGAGGGCTGCTTGGGCGTCGTCTTCGTCGTGCTGGATGCCGTAGGGGAGGCGGACAGCGACAAAGTTTGCGTCCACGCCCTCGGCTTCCAATTCCTCAACGGCCAACTGGGCGAGGCGGCCGGCCAGCGAGGAATCTATGCCGCCGGAGATACCTAGGACGAATCCCTTGGTGTGCGTCGCCTTCAGGTAATCCTTCAGGAAACCGACGCGTTTGCGGACCTCCTCTGCGGGGTTGATCCGGGGCTGGACGCCCATTTCTTCAATGATCTTGGCCTGGAGTTCGCGCATGGTCCAACACTAGTCAGCATGGCTGTGGACGCTCAACCATATTGCCTACTTCCAGCCCACGTGTCAGCTAGTAGGCGCCGGACCTGTGGAGCCGCGCACGGTGAGGTGGGTGGGCATGACGGCCAGGCGTCTGCTGGATCCGGAGTTCAGCGGATCCAGTTGTGCCAGCAGCATGGACACGGCCACGCGTCCGGCCTGCTCAATCGGCGAGGCCATGGTGGTCAGGGGCGGGTTGCAAAAGTCGGCTCCGAAGATGTCATCGCAACCCACGATGCTCATGTCTTCAGGAACGCGGATGCCGCGCTCGCGGAGTCGCTGCAGCATCCCGATGGCCAGGAGGTCGTTGAAGACGATGCAGGCCGTGGCTCCGGTCCGCACGGCCGCGTCAGCTGCTGCCGCCCCGGAGGTTGTCTTGGGGGTAAAGGGTCCCACTCTTGACGTGGTGATTCCGCGTTCGCGGCTTTCGTCCTCAAAGGTCTTCCACCGTTTGGCGTTGGACCAGGATGACGCCGGCCCGCCGACGTAGCAAATCTTTCCGTGACCCAGGGACGTGAGGTGTTCCAGGGCTTGGACAACTGCGGCGGGGGTATCGATCACCACTGCGGGCGCGTTGGAAGAGGACCGGTTGATGGTCACGATCGCTTGTGATGATGCTGCCTCGAGTATTTGTGCGTCGGTGAGGCGGGATGCGGCGAGGATGAATCCGTCCGCAGTCCGTTGCATCTTTCGGAGGGTGTCTGCTTCCATTTCGGCCGACTCCTCGGTGTCTACGAGCAGCTGCGTGTATCCGGCCGCTTTGAGCTGGTTTTGGGTCCCCCGGATGATGTCGAAGTAGAACGGGTTGGTGACGTCGGGGACCAGGAGTGCGATGGCATTGGTGCGTCCGGAACTCAGTCCGCGGGCCTGTGAGCTGGGGACATAGTTGAGCTCCGCCGCCACTTTTTCGATCCGTTCGCGGGTCACGCGGTTCACCCGGTCCGGGTTGGACAATGCCCGCGAGACGGTTGATGTGGCCACGCCGGCCCGTTCTGCAACGTCACGGATGGTGGGGGCAGTTGCCCTTGCGCTTGTCTCTCCCATGGAAAGATTGCAACACTCTTGGCAACTTTTGGCAAACGCTTGCCGCTTGGATTGCCAACTCCCTAGACTCGACAACGAAGCCCCTGTGACGCACGCCACCACCACCTGCGGGCTTGGTAATCAAGGAGGAAACAATGAAGTTTGCACCATCAGCAAAGCTGGCCGCCGTTTTGGCAACGGCCGCCCTGGCTTTGACCGCCTGCGGGGGAAGCGGCAGCAGTTCGGACAGCACCGGAGGTGCCGTGGACGGCGCCGGGAAGAAGTTGAGCGTCCTCACCGGGGTCAACAACCAATACCCCGAGCAGCAGAAGGAATGGTTCAAGGACATTGCCGCCAAGTTCAAGGCAAAGACTGGCGCGGACGTTGAATTTGAAACTTTCGCGTCTGCCAACGACGAACTGACCCGAATTCAAACGTCAGTGGTTTCCGGCCAGGGCCCGGACGTTTACAGCCTGGGCACAACCTTTACCCCCACGGCCTACGCCACAAAAGCATTCGTGACTCTCTCCGAAGACGACTGGAAAAAGGTTGGAGGAAAGGACCGCTTCAACCAGGCCGCCTTAGGCATTTCCGGCCCGGACGCCGATCACATGGCCGGCATTCCGTTCGTCAGCCGCCCGTTCGTCATGGCGTACAACAAGGACCTCCTTGCCGCCGCGGGCATCGAGAAGCCGGCAACAACGTGGGACGAACTCGCTGAACAGGCCAAAAAGATGACCAATGCCGGCGCCGGGACTTATGGCCTCGCCACCGGGTACAAGGACAACTTCGACCCGTGGAAGTTCATTTGGGCCATGTCCGTTCAAGCCGGAAACCCGCTGGTGGACGGAGACAAGCTCAAGATGGACGATCCCACCGTCAAGAAAGCTTACGAGACTTACTTCGGTTGGCTCACCAAGGACAAAGTAGTAGATCCCGCCGCCATCGGTTGGAGCAACAGCAACGCCGTAGCGGCGTTCGCTTCGGGCAAAGCCGGCTACTTGATGATGACTACCTCCAGCTCCGTCCCCACATTGGACAAATCAGCCATAGCCGGCAAGTACGCCTACTCCGTCATGCCCACTACAGCGCCGGGTGAAACGGCTCCAAAGGGCGACGGCGACAAAGCTGCCAGCATCCTCTCCGGTGACAACGTTGTGGTTGCCGACTACTCGCAGCAAAAGGACCTGGCCTTCGCTTACATCGAGCTCATCACATCCAAAGACGAGCAGCTGAACTACCAGAAGATCTTCGGCGAACTCCCTGCCAATGCGGAGGCACTCGCCGCCCTGACCGACCCGAAACTCCAGCCAATCGCCGACGCCGCAGGCAAGTCCAAGGCAACACCGTTCACCGGTGCCTGGGGCGACATCCAGCTCGGCCTCCTGAACGTCACCGTCCAGTCCATCCCGGACCTGGCCAACGGTTCCGTGGATAACTCGGCTCTGGAGTCACGACTCAAGGACGCACAGTCCAAGGGGCAAGCCTCCCTCGACCGGGCCGCGAAGTCCTAGGCAGGATCTCCCATGTCCACTGATTCCTTCAGGGAAATGAAGGCCGCAACGGGTCCGGCTGCCGAAGGGCAGCCGGGCCGGATCGGCACAATGTTCGACGCCGGTACGTCACCGGTGGCAGGCGCAGGAACCAGTCAGCCTGCCGGACGCGGCAAGAAACCCGTCCGCCGCAAGGGATTGAGCGAGCGGAACCGTCCACTGTGGATGCTGATCCCCGGCGGACTCCTGATGTTCGTCATCATTGTGATTCCGCTGTTCCTGGGCATCTACATGTCGGCCCTCAACCTGGACCAGTACACCCTGCGCAAGTGGGTGAGCGCACCCTTTATAGGAATCGACAACTTTGTAGAGGCACTGACCGATTCGCCGCTGCTCCATTCGGTGTGGCTGAGTGTCAGCTATTCGCTGATCGCCATGGTGATCACTTTGCCGTTGGGCATCGCTGCCGCCGTGGCCACGCAGAACGCCTTCAAGGGCCGGGCGCTGGTTCGCTCCATCTTCCTGATCCCCTACGTCCTTCCATCCTTCGTGGTGGCCACTGTGTGGCGGACCATGTTCCAGCCGGACGGTGTAGTGGATTCGGCGCTGGGCGTGTTCGGTATGGATGGCGGGCTGTGGCTCAACGGGCCGCAGACCTATTGGACGCTCATCCTGGTCCAGATCTGGGCTTCCTGGCCGTTCATCTACCTGCTGGCTTTGTCCGGTCTGCAGTCCGTAGACCATGAGGTCCACGAAGCCTCGGCCCTGGACGGTGCGCTGTGGTGGAACAAGCTGCGGTATGTCATCTTCCCGTATCTCAAGGGACCGCTCGCGCTGGCTTTCCTGATCGGCATGCTGCATCACATCAATAACTTCACGCTCCCGTTCGTGCTGTTCGGCGTGCCGGCCCCGGCCGACGTCGAAGTGCTTCCGATCCTCACCTACGTCACCAGCTTCCAGAGCTTCCGCTTCGGCCTCAGCGCCGCCATGGCTTTTGTGTCCTTGGTGCTGATCGCCATTCCGCTGTTTATCTACCTGCGCGCCGTCAAACTTGACGACGCCGAGACGCCGGGAGGCAAGAAGTGAGCGCATCAACCACCTCCGTCCGCGGCACCGCCCGCCGGGGTTTGGCCGGGGATACTTTCCGGCCCGGCTCCAAACGGCAGCATGAAGTGACACGCCTCCTGCCCG
This sequence comes from Arthrobacter sp. Rue61a, assembly GCF_000294695.2. Classification (NCBI taxonomy): domain Bacteria; kingdom Bacillati; phylum Actinomycetota; class Actinomycetes; order Micrococcales; family Micrococcaceae; genus Arthrobacter; species Arthrobacter sp. Rue61a. Next base: position 508,492 of record NC_018531.1, read on the forward strand.
GTCCCATGCTGGCAATCATCCTGACGGTCCTGAGCGCCATTGTGCTGATCCCGGTCGCCTACATTTTCCTGGCGTCAGTGAATTCTGACATCGGCGTAGCCAACGGCGAATTCTGGCCATCCACGTTCTCCCTGGAGAACTACACCAAGATCTGGTCAAGCGTTGGCTTGGCCAAGGGCTTGGCCAACAGCGTGCTCGTAGCCGGAGCCACCGCCGTGGTGTCAGCGGCCATGTCAGTTTCCATCGCGTATGTCCTGGTCAGGTACCAGTTCCGCGGACGGCTAACCATTCTGCGGAGCCTCCTGGCGCTGCAGTCAGTCCCTGGCACGCTGATGGTCCTGCCCGTGTTCGTTCTCTTCTCATCAGCCGCGAGCTACCTGGGTGTCCAGGTCATCGGAACCCAGTGGGGCCTCTTCATCACCTACCTGACGTTCGCGATGCCGTTCTCAACATGGGTGATGGTCACCTATCTGCGCGGCTTGCCCCGGGAACTGGAAGAGGCTGCAAGGATCGACGGCGCCAGCAACCTCGGCGTCCTGGTCCGCATCATCCTGCCCCTTAGCTGGCCTGGAATCGTGGTCTCGGGAATCTTCGCGTTCCTGCTCGGCTGGAACGATGTCCTCTTTGCCTCCGTGATGACCCGGCCGGACAGCCAAACAGCTGCAGTGGCACTGCAGATCTTCGGGGCTTCGCAGGAAGGCGGCGCCATCCCGCTGTACGGCCAGATGATGGCGGCGTCGCTCGTCTGCGCCGCACCAGTAGTGATTCTCTACCTGATTTTCCAACGTTACCTAGTGGGCGGTCTCACCGCCGGAGGAGTCAAATAGCAATGACCGGTTCAGCAACAGTTGAGTGGACGCTCTCGGGCTTCGGAGACGAAATCGACGACGACCCGGTACTGCAGATCGCAGTGCTCCAAGCCTTGGGCGCGAACCACATCGAGGTCCGCAGCGCGTGGGGAACCAACATCGTGGACCTCGCACCGGAACAATTGGCAGAGCTGAAGAATCTCCTGGACAAGGCGGGCATGGGAGTCTCTGCCATCGCGTCGCCCATCGGCAAGGTTGATGTCACATTTCCCGTGGAACACGAGGTGGAGCGCCTTCGGCGTGCCGCCAACGCGGCCCAGGTCCTGGGGGCCCGCTACATCCGCATCTTCTCCTTCTACTACGGCGAGGGCGTCGCGGTGGACAGCATCCGCGATGACGTCATTGAGCGGATGCGTGCCTTGGCAGGAGTGGCCGAAGAGACCGGCGTTGTGCTCCTTCACGAAAATGAAAAGGACATCTTCGGAGACACCCCCGATCGCGTGCTGGACATTATCGAATCCGTGGCTTCACCGGCGCTGAAAGTGGCCTGGGATCCGGCCAACTTCGTTCAGGTGGGTGTCAAGCCGTTCGACGAAGGCTACGCCAAGCTCCGTCCCCACCTCGAGTACCTGCAGGTCAAGGACGCACGGTTCGCGGACGGCGTCGTCGTCCCTGCCGGTGAAGGCGACGGCGATCTCCTTCGCACGGTGGAGGCGTTGAAAGCCGATGGCTTCGTAGGATTCGCGAGCCTGGAACCCCACTTGGCTGGCGCACACGGCCTGGGCGGCTTCTCAGGCCCAACCGCATTCGGGATGGCAGCCCGTGCCTTTGCCAAAGTCGTGACCGAAGCAGGAGTTGAAACCAAGTGAGCAAGCAAACCCCCACTGCTGTCCTCAACGTTGCCATCACCGGATGCGGAACCATCGGACGCACCCACGCGGCATCCGTCGGGGAGATCGCCGACCTTCGCGTCACCGCGCTGGTAGATGAAATCGCCGAAGCCGCCGAGGGACTGGCCCAGCACATCGAGGACAACGGCGCCGCCCGCCCGGCCACCTTCCGAAGCCTGGCTGAAGCGTTCGCCGGCGCCGACGTCGACCTCGTCATCATCGCTACCCCCAGCGGACTGCACATCCAGCAAGCCCTGGAGGTGCTTGATGCCGGCAAACACGTGGTCATCGAAAAGCCACTGGACGTGAACCTGGACCGCGCGGCTGAGATCCTCGCGGCTGCCAAAACGGCGGAAGCCAAAGGACTCGTTGCGAGCGTCATCAGCCAGCACCGTTTCGATCCCGCGAGCATCGTGGTGGACGAGGCCCGCCGTGCCGGGCGCTTTGGGCGCCTCACGTCCGCCATCGCCTCCGTGAGCTGGTACCGCAGCCAGGGCTACTACGATTCCGGCGCTTGGCGTGGAACGTGGGCAATGGACGGTGGGGGAGCTGTGATGAACCAGGGCGTCCACACAGTGGATCTGTTGCTGTGGTTCCTTGGCCGTCCGCTGGAAATCAGCGCCAAGACCGCTCTTTTGGCGCACACGGATGTTGAGGTGGAAGACACCGCCGTTGCCACCGTCACCTTCGAATCCGGTGCCCTTGCCGTTCTGCACGCAACCACCGCCGCCTACCCGGGCCTCACCGTCCGGCTGCAGGTCATGGGCAGCAAGGGCTCTGCCGTGATCGACAACGACCACCTCGAGTACTTCCATGCAGCCGCCTCGGACGAAGAGACCCAAAGCGGACCCATGGGCCTCCCGGGCGCAAGCAACCAAGCCGAGTCCGAACTCGCCAGGTTCGCTGAACCGGCCACCCGGACCAACCTGGATCCCACCCTCTACCCGGCCGGGCACATTCGCCAGTACCGCGACGTTGTGGAGGCCATCCGGACCGGGCGGCCCGCCGGCGTCACCATCAAGGACGCAGTCACGGCACTCGCCACCGTGCGTGCGCTGTATGTCTCGGCCACGTTGGGCCACCCGGTCCTCATCGCCGACGTCACTGCAGGCAAATACAACGATGTCCAGGTACGGACCGGCAATGGACGGCTTGAGGAGGTCACGGCATGAAGTTTTCTGTTTTCACGGCATCGACGCCGGAATGGACTCCCCAGGAAGCAGTCACGGAACTGTCAGCCCAAGGATGGCACGGCATCGAATGGCGGGTCACGGACCAGGCCGACGCCCCGGAACCGGGCTTCTGGGCAGGGAACAAGGCCACGTGGCCCCTGACCGGACTTGAGGAATCACTCCCGGACATCGCACGGATCACCGCCGACGCCGGCCTGGAGTACTCAGGCCTGGGCGGCTACGCCCGATGCGACAACCACGACGACGTCGATCGCGTCCTCGCGGCAACCGCCGAGTTGGGTGCCAGGCAAGTCCGCGTCAATGTCCTTCCGCTGGGCAACTCCACTATGGGTGGCCAGGAACCGACGGGCCTGTCCTACCCGGAGTTGTTCGCCGCGACGCGGGAGCACTATGAGTGGGTGTCCAGCCGTGCGGCCCACCACGGTGTTAAAGCCCTGGTGGAACTGCACCATGGAACGGTGACCGCATCGGCGTCGTCCGCCAGGCGCCTCCTCGATGGCCTCGATCCGCAGCACGTCGGCGTCATCCACGACCTCGGAAACCTCCTGATCGAAGGCTGGGAGTCGCCGCTGCCCGCGCTGCAACTGCTGGGCCCCTACCTTGCCCACGTCCACGTGAAGAACGCACGATGGGTCCTCACGGACCAGCGCGATCCTGCCGGCGGTGCCGTCTGGGCCAGCGAATGGGCGCCCCTCGAAGCAGGAATTGGAAACGTAGTGACCTACTTCAAGGCGCTCGCCGACGCGGGCTACGACGGTTGGGTGACCGTGGAGGACTTCTCCACTGAGGTTCCCCTCGCCGAGCGGACGGCCGGAAACCTGGACTTCCTGCGCCGCGCCGCATCCCTCGCCGGACTTGCCGTTGCCGGTAACGCCGACTCCGTCTCGAAAGGCTGAGCCATGTCCCTCGCCACCCATCCCGACCGCCTGCTGCCGGCCGATCCCGGCACCCGCGGCATCGCCCGCGAACTGCTGCAGCGCGTTCAGGACCTGCCCATCATTTCGCCGCATGGCCACGTGGACGCAGCAGTCATCGAGCAGAACACCCCGTTCCCCGATCCTGCTGCCCTGCTGGTCACTCCGGACCACTACGTCACACGCCTCATCCATGCCTCGGGAATCAGCATGGACAAACTCCAGCCAGGCAACGCCACACCCCGCGAAATCTGGCGGCATTTCTGCGCGGCATGGCCACTGTTCGACGGCACTGCGTCCGGGTACTGGCTGCGAACCCAATTCGAGTCAGTTTTCGGCTGGCGCGGTGAACTGAGCGCGGAGAAGGCCGATGCCAGCTTCGATTCCATCTCGACCAAACTCGCGGAACCAGGATTCCGTCCACGCGAGCTGTTCAAGGATTTCAACATCGAAGTCCTTGCCACCACTGATGACCCCCTGGACAACCTGGAGAGCCACCGTGCGCTCGCCGAGGATCCCTCGTTCCACAGCCGGGTGCTGCCCACGTTCCGTCCGGACGCTTACATCAACATCGCGCATCCGCAGTGGGCCGCCAACGTAGAGCGGATCATCTCCGAGGCGTCCGACGGCGGCAGCGGCTACCGGGGGTACCTCACCGCGTTGGAGAATCGCCGCCGGTACTTCGTGGACCATGGAGCGGTGTCCGCTGACCACGGAGTCAGGACGCCTGCGACCCTGAAACTGGAGGAGGCTGACGCGGAAGCTTTGTTCGAGAAAGCCCGTTCCGGCCAGGCGACAGCCCATGACCGCGACGTGTTCGAAGCCCACATGATGTACCAGATGGCCAGGATGTCCGTGGAGGACGGCTTGGTCATGACCATCCACCCAGGCTCGTACCGCAACCATCATCAGCCCACGTTCGAGGAATTCGGGGCAGACACCGGACACGACATCCCCGTCGCCACCAACTACACCGAGGCTATCCGTCCCCTGTTGCAGGATTTCGGTACTGCCAAGAACTTCCATCTGGTCCTTTTCACCCTTGACGAGACTGTTTTCTCACGGGAACTTGCACCGCTGGCAGGTTTCTACCCTTCGGTCTACATCGGTGCGCCGTGGTGGTTCCTGGACGCCCCGGATGCCATGCTCCGGTTCCGTTCAGCGGTGACGGAAACCGCGGGTTTCTCCCGGTCCTCCGGTTTCATCGACGACACTCGCGCCTTCTGCTCCATCCCCGCACGCCATGACGCCTCGCGCAGGATTGAGGCCTCGTTCCTCGCCCGGCTGGTAGCCGAGCACCGCATCAGCGAGGACCGCGCGCACGAGCTGATTGTCGACGTCGTGGACTCCTCACCGCGAAGGGTCTTCAAGCTATGACCGGGGACCAGGGGCTTCCCCGGCTCAACCGCGGGACCCGGCCCAAGCCGCCCGTCCGCATCGTCCATCTCGGCTTGGGTGCCTTTCACCGCTCCCACCAGGCGTGGTACACGCAGCACGCGGGCGACGCAGCGGAATGGGGGATTGCGGCGTTCACCGGCCGCCGTCCGGATGCTGCCGATGTCCTTGCCGAACAGGACGGCGTGTTCACGGTGGTGGAACGCTCGGGCCGCGGCGACTCCTTCGAAGTAGTTGGCAGCATTGTGGAGGCCGTTGATGGCTCCGACGTCGGACGGTTAACCGAGCTTGTGGCCGCACCTACTACGGGTGTCGTTACGTTGACCATCACCGAATCTGCCTATGCGGCGGATATAGCAGGCAGCGCTGAAGGTTCGACGCCGTTGGCTCGCTTGGTGACGGCCCTCGCCGCCCGCAGGGACGCCGAAAGCGGGCCGATCGCCGTCGTAAGTTGTGACAATCTTGCGGAGAACGGCGACGTGGCGAGGCAAGCTGTTGGCGCTTTGGCGCGTGCCAGGGACGGCGGCCTGGCCGCGTGGATCGACGCCAATGTCAGCTTCGTCAGCACCTCGGTGGACCGCATCACGCCGCGGACAACGCAGGCGGACCTCGACGTCGTTGCGGCCTCCTGCGGCTACCGGGACCTGGCAGCAGTGGTCACCGAGCCGTTCCACAACTGGATCCTCAGCGGGGACTTCCCGGCCGGCCGGCCCCGCTGGGAGGACGCCGGGGCGGTGTTCGTGGACCACATTGAACCGTTTGAGAATCGGAAGCTCTGGTTGCTCAATGGCTCGCATTCGATCCTGGCGTACGCCGGATTGCTCCGCGGGCACGCGACCGTAGCCGAGGCGTTGTCCGATGACGTGTGCAGGGGAGCTGTGGAAGCGTTCTGGGACGAGGCATCCCGGCACCTGCCCGGCGACGAATTGCAGATACCAAAGTACCGGAAGGCCTTGTTGGAACGTTTCGGAAACTCAAGGATCGCCCACCACCTGATCCAGATCGCCATGGACGGAACCACCAAGCTGCGGATGCGCGCCGTGCCGGTCCTCGCTGCCGAACGCAGCGCGGGCCGCTCCGGAGATGGCGCGGCCCGGATGATCGCTGCCTGGCTCGCGTACGTGTCCTCCACCACCGAGCTCCAGGACCCGCTGGCCGCCGACATCCAGGACGCAAAAACGCTCGACGGCGAACACCGCACCGCTGCCTTGGTGGCGCTCATCAGCACTGAGCTGGCGAACGACGCTGCCACTGTTTCGCAAATCCACGGGCAGCTGGATTCGTTTGCCGCCACTACTTCGCACGCATAGACCCACCGGAAGGACTCCCTCACCATGAAAATCATTGCCGCTGAAGTCTTTGTGACCAGCCCGTCCCGCAACTTCGTCACCCTGCGCATCACCACCGAGGATGGTGTGACGGGCATTGGTGACGCGACACTCAACGGCCGTGAACTCGCCGTCGCCGCGTACCTCAAAGAGCACGTCGCTCAGCTGCTGATCGGCAAGGATCCGCACCGGATCGAGGACACCTGGCAGTTCCTGTACCGCAGCTCGTACTGGCGCCGCGGCCCCGTGACCATGGCCGCGATCGCCGCCGTCGACATGGCGTTGTGGGACATCAAGGGCAAGGTGGCCGGCATGCCGGTCTACCAGTTGCTGGGCGGCGCTTCCCGCAACGGGCTGCGGGCTTACGGCCACGCGTCCGGAGCGGACATTCCGTCGCTGTTCGACTCAGTGCGTGAGCACCTGGAGCTGGGCTACAAGTCCATCCGCATCCAGACCGCCGTTCCCGGCATTAAGGCCGTCTATGGCGTTGCCGCGCAGGCTCAAGCCTCGGGTGAACGGTATGACTACGAGCCCGCCGGCCGCGGCAACTTCCCCTTGGAAGAGGACTGGGACACCCGCGCCTACCTGCGCCACCTGCCCACCGTCTTCGAAGCAGTTCGCAACGAGTTCGGTCCGGAAATCCCGCTGCTGCACGACGGTCACCACCGCATGACCCCCATTCAGGCCGCCAAGCTTGGCAAGGCGCTTGAACCGTACGACCTCTTCTGGCTTGAGGACTGCACCCCGGCCGAGAACCAGGAAGGCCTGCGCCTGGTCCGCCAGCACACCACCACCCCGTTGGCCATCGGAGAAATCTTCAATACCGTGTGGGACTACCAGACCCTCATCAAGGAACAGCTGATCGACTACGTCCGTGCAGCGTCCACCCACTTCGGCGGCATTTCCCCGTTGAAGAAGGTCATGGACTTCGCAGCCCAGTATCAGATCAAATCCGGCTTCCACGGCCCCACGGACATCTCCCCGGTGGGCTTCGCCGCCCAGCTGCACGTGGGCCTGGCCATCCACAACTACGGCATCCAGGAATACATGCAGCACTCGGACAAGACCAACGAGGTCTTCCAGCAGTCCATGACCTTCAAGGACGGCTACCTGCACCCGGGCGACAACCCGGGCATCGGCGTCGAATTCAACGAAGAAGCCGCCGCGGCCTTCCCGTACCAGCAGGCGTACCTGCCGTACAACCGCCTCGTGGACGGCACTGTTCATGATTGGTAAGGCGCAACCCCTCCACCACATCGTGGTGATGGGCGTGGCCGGCTGCGGCAAAAGCACCGTCGGTGCCGCCCTCGCCGAGCGCCTGGGTGCTGAATTTCTCGACGGCGATTCGCTGCACCCGCAGGCGAACATCGACAAGATGGCCTCCGGTACTCCGCTGAACGACGACGACCGCGCGCCTTGGCTGGCCGAAATCGGAAGGCGATTCCCGGCGTCGAGCACTGCTCTTGTCATCGCGTGCAGCGCGCTCAAGCGCTCCTACCGGGACATCATCCGCAGCGCTGATCCGTCTGTGGTGTTCGTGCACCTGCACGGGACCCGCGAGTTGCTGAACGCGCGCATGACAGCCCGGCCCGGACACTTCATGCCTGCCTCGCTGCTGGATTCGCAACTGGCAACCCTGGAGCCGTTGCAGTCCGACGAAGTCGGGATCGTCGTGGACATCTCCAAGCCGGTGGAGGACATGGTGAACGAAGTAGCTGTGGCCCTCACTGGAGCCCTGCTCTAGGCCCTGGTCCTCGAAGCCCGGTACCGCCCACAAGGCAGTGCCGGGCTTTTCCTTGTCTTCACGCATTAACGCCGCCAATTGTGAACGCTAACAACGTCTCAAGTCAATAGTCTCGGCTGCGGTTCGAGGCTGCAATCATTTCGTGATCCACGGCACTTGACCGACGGTATTGTTAGCGTTCACAATGGCATTCGCACCACCTTTCGTGGCATGTGGCACCCAGCTGGCCGCAGATCACATAACGCTTCACCGCCGGACGCGCAGATGCTCCGGCCGCATCAGAGTTCGCGGCAATGCTGCCGCGGAAGGAGAGCATCGTGAGATTGAAGAAACTCCTGGGCGCCGTAGCGGTTGTCCTAACCTTGACTGTCGGAGCCACGGGCTGCGGTAGCCGCGGGGGCACGGCCGAGTCCACCAGCAGTGCAAATCCCAGCGATTCACTGGTTGGCATCTCGATGCCCACCCAGACGTCCGAGCGCTGGATCGCTGACGGAGCCAACGTTGAGAAGTCCCTGAAGGACCTTGGCTACAAAACGGACCTCCAGTTCGCCAACGATGACATTCCCACGCAGGTTTCCCAGATTGAGAACATGCTGACGAAGGGTGCCAAGGCGCTCATCATTGCAGCGATTGATGGCACCACGCTGACCGACGTCCTGGCCAAGGCCAAGGAACAGAACGTCAAGGTCATCGCCTACGACCGCCTTATCAATGGAACGCCGAACGTGGACTACTACACCACGTTCGACAACTACACCGTGGGTGTCCAGCAGGCCACGTCGCTGCTGACGGGTCTGGGACTCGTTGATGCCAGCGGCAAGAAGGTAGAGGGCAAGGGCCCGTTCAACGTCGAATTGTTCGCGGGCAGCCCGGACGACAACAACGCCAACTTCTTCTGGACCGGCGCAATGGATACCCTCAAGCCGTACCTGGATGCAGGCACCTTGAAGGTCCCCAGCGGCCAGACCAAGTTCGAGCAGGCAGCCATCCTCCGCTGGCAGGCACCCGTTGCCCAGAAGCGCATGGAAGACATCCTCACCTCCGCTTACAGCTCCGGCACCAAGCTCGACGGCGTGCTGTCCCCGTATGACGGCCTGTCCATCGGCATCATTTCCGCTCTGACCAGCACTGGCGGCTACTCCACCGGCAAGCTCCCTGTAGTGACCGGACAGGACGCCGAAAAGGGTTCCGTGAAGTCCATCATCGCCGGCGAGCAGTACTCCACCATCTTCAAGGACACCCGCCAGCTCGGCGCCCAGGCCGTGAAGATGGTAGACGCCGTACTCAAGGGCAGTGAGCCCGAAACCAACGACACCAAGACCTACAACAACAAGGTCAAGGTTGTTCCGGCATACCTTCTGAAGTCCGTCATCATCACCAAGGACAACTACAAGAAGGAACTCATCGACTCGGGCTACTACACCGAGGCCGACGTCAAGTAACCACCTCCCCAATCTGTGGCCCCACCGCCCTGTGTTGCAGCGCGCAGTGTGGCGGGGCCACAGCATCCCCAGAGCCTGTCGAGCCCTCGACCCGGCCCAGTTTCAACCAGTCAGCGGGAATTGACGATGAACGTACCCATTCTTCAAATGCGAGGAATCACCAAGACCTTCCCCGGTGTAAAAGCCCTTCAGGACGTCACCCTGGACGTCAACCGAGGTGAGGTTCACGCCATTTGTGGTGAGAACGGAGCCGGGAAATCCACCCTCATGAAGGTGTTGTCCGGCGTCTACGCGCACAACACCTTCGACGGCGACATTCTGTTCGAGAATGAACCCTGCGAATTTTCCAGCATCACGGACAGCGAGAAGCGCGGCATCGTGATCATCCACCAGGAACTGGCCCTGAGCCCGTACCTGTCGATTGCCGAGAACATCTACCTGGGCAATGAGCTTGCCAGGAACGGCTGGGTGGACTGGCGGAAGACCAACCTGGAAGCCGCCAAACTGCTGGCCCGGGTGGGTCTCAGCGAGAATCCCGTAACGCCCATCCAGCACATCAGTGTGGGCAAGCAGCAGTTGGTGGAGATCGCGAAAGCGCTCTCCAAGGAGGTGAAGCTGCTCATCCTCGATGAGCCCACGGCGGCGCTGAACGACGAAGACTCGGACCACCTGCTGGACCTCATCCTGCACCTCAAGGGCCAGGGCGTCACCAGCATCATCATCAGCCACAAACTCAACGAGATCCGCAAAGTGGCCGACGCCGTCACCATCATCCGCGATGGCAAGTCCATTGAGACCCTGCGTTTGGACCAGGGACAGATCACCCAGGAACGCATCATCCGCGGCATGGTGGGCCGCGATCTTGAAAGCCTGTATCCGGACCGGACGCCCAACATCGGCGAGGAAGTCCTCCGGATCGAGGACTGGACCGTCCAGCACCCGCAGGACCATTCACGGACCGTAGTGAACAATGCCAGCCTGAACGTGCGCAAGGGTGAAGTGGTAGGCCTTGCCGGGCTCATGGGTGCCGGCCGGACCGAGCTGGCCATGAGCGTCTTCGGCCGCACGTACGGGCGGGCGGTTTCGGGCAAGGTCTACAAGTACGGCCAGGAAATCAACACGTCCACGGTTTCCGACGCAATCGACCATGGAATTGCCTACGCCACCGAAGACCGCAAGCACTACGGCCTGAACCTGATCGAGGACATCAAGCGGAACGTCTCCATGGCAGCACTGAACAAGCTGGCCAAACGAGGCTGGGTGGACGGTAACAAAGAGACCACCGTTGCCAACCATTACCGGAAGAGCATGAACATCAAGGCTCCCTCCGTTGCCGCCATCACCGGCAAGCTCTCGGGCGGAAACCAGCAAAAGGTGGTGCTGAGCAAATGGATGTTCTCGGACCCCGACGTGCTGATCCTGGACGAGCCAACCCGGGGAATCGACGTCGGCGCCAAGTATGAGATTTACACGATCATTGCGGAGCTCGCAGCGGCGGGGAAAGCCGTCATTGTGATCTCCTCTGAGCTTCCGGAGCTCCTGGGAATTTGCGACAGGATCTACACGCTGTCCGCGGGCCACATCACCGGCGAAGTCCCCATCGCCGAAGCCACCCAGGAAACCCTCATGCACTTCATGACTCAAGAGAAGGAATAGCGAACATGTCCGCCCTACGAGAATCCCTTGGCTTCCTCACAAGCCGCCTTCGCCAGGTTGGCATCTTCGTCGCCCTGATCCTGATCGTCATCCTCTTCCAGGTCCTGACCGACGGCATCCTGCTCCAGCCGCAGAACGTCACCAACCTGGTAGTCCAGAACAGCTACATCCTGATCCTCGCCATCGGCATGGTGATGGTCATCATCGCCGGGCACATCGACCTCTCCGTTGGCTCCATCGCAGGCTTCATCGGCGCCGTGGCGGGCGTGATGATCGTGCACTGGGGCTGGGCTTGGTGGCTCGCCATCCCCGCCTGCCTCCTGGTGGGTGCGCTGGTGGGTGCGTGGCAAGGCTACTGGATTGCCTATGTGGGCATCCCCGCCTTCATCGTCACCCTCGCAGGCATGTTGATCTTCCGCGGCCTGACCCTCATCACCCTGAAGAACCAGCAGATCACCCCGTTCCCGAACGAGTTGCGCGCCCTCGGTGGCGGCTTCCTGCCCGACATCTCCGGCGGCACCTCCGTGCTGGAATGGCTGACGGTCATCCTCGGCGTGGGCGGCACGGCTGCCATTCTGTTCCAAGCCATCAAGGAACGCCGGGTTCGCCGCAAGTTCAACCTGGAGAATGAACCGATGGCCTGGTTTGCCGTCAAGAACGGGTTCATCGCCGTCCTGATGCTCATCATCACGTTCCTCCTGGCCAGCTACCGTGGCACCCCGATTGTCCTGATCGTCCTGGCTGTCCTGGTGATCGTCTACTCGGCACTGATGAACAACAGCATCTTCGGACGCCACACGTACGCGATCGGCGGCAACCTCCACGCAGCCGAACTTTCGGGCATCAAGACCAAAAAGGTCACCTTCCGCCTCTTCGTCAACATGGGTGTCCTCGCCGCCTTGGCCGGGCTGGTCTTTACGGCTCGCTTGAACTCCGCACAGCCCGCAGGCGGTACCGGCTTCGAACTCGACTCCATCGCTGCGGCCTTCATCGGTGGTGCGGCAGTCCAGGGCGGCATCGGCACGGTGGCCGGCGCCATGATCGGCGGCCTGATCATGGGCGTCCTCAACAACGGCATGTCCATCCTTGGCTTGGGCACCGATTACCAGCAGCTCATCAAGGGCCTGGTGCTTCTGCTCGCCGTCGGCTTCGACATCTTCAACAAGAACCGCACCGGATCCGGTGGGGGTTCGTCCGTCGGCCGCCGGTTCAAGTGGAAGACCACGCCGCCGGCAACTGAAACGTCCACCCCAGCGAAGCCAGAGCCCGTCGTCGTTGACGCGAAATAGTCGCTGATGTCCACAGGGGGAGTGTCCCGGCCCCGGGTAACGCCCGGGGCCGGGACGGACACACCGGCACGTCCTCCCGTCATGGGAGACGTGGCAAAGATGGCAGGAGTCTCGCACCAAACCGTTTCCCGCGTCCTGAACAACCATCCGAACGTCAGTCACCAGACCAAGCAGCGAGTGGAATCGGCCATTGAAGTACTGGGATACCGCCGCAACACCGCGGCCCGCAGCCTGGTGACCCGGCGGTCCCGGACCATCGGCGTGCTTGCCTGCGAGACGGGCCAGTTTGGACCCGCGAACACCCTTCTGGGCGTGGAGCAAGCCGGCCGGGAAGCAGGGTACTTCGTCAGCATTGCCAACCTCCGCGAAGTGACCGACCACAGTGTCAACGATGCCATGGCGCATTTCCGGAACCAGTCCGTTGACGGGATCGTCATCCTGGTTCCACACCCCGATGTCTTGGCCGTCCTGCGCGATGTTTCCTTTCCCGTGCCGATCGTGGCTGTCGGGGCCGGCGCGGGCAACCAGTTGACCGGTGCCTCCCTGAATCAGCGAATGGGCGCCCGCCTGGCTGTGGACCATCTGATCGGCTTGGGGCACCGGCGGATTGCACACATCTCGGGACCACCGCACTGGATCGACGCCGCCGAGCGCATCAAGGGATGGCAGGAATCACTGAAAACAGCCGGGCTGAGCGCCGATGTCCTGTTGCGGGGTGGCTGGGATGCGGCCTCCGGTTACCGCGCCGGGCTTGAGCTCATACAGCGCCACACCGTCACGGCCGTGTTCGTCGCCAACGACCAAATGGCGGTGGGCGTGCTCCGCGCTGTCCAGGAAGCCGGCCTGCACGTGCCGGACGACATCAGCGTGGTGGGCTACGACGACCAACCCGAGGCTGAATTCTTCATGCCGCCGCTGACCACCATCAAACAGGACTTTGAGGAACTCGGCCGCCGATGCATGGAAGCGGTGCTGCAACAGTTGGGCGGAGACGGAGGAACCGGCGATCAGATCGTCAATCCCCGCTTGGTGATCCGTGCCACCACGGCGGCCCCACTAAACTAGGAGCCATGACTTCCACGCTTGATACTGCTGCTGCCCGCGCCCGCCTTCTTGAACTCATCAAAGAACTGGCGGTGGTTCGCGGCAAGGTGATCCTCTCCAGCGGCAAGGAAGCGGACTACTACATCGACCTCCGCCGCATCACCTTGCACCACGAGGCCTCCAAGCTGGTAGGCCAGGTCATGTTGGCGATGATCGACGACGCCGGCGTTTCAGTTGAGTGCGCCGGCGGACTCACCATGGGTGCCGACCCCGTAGGTACGGCCGTGATGCACGCTGCTGCCGATGCCGGCCGTGCCGTGGACGCCTTCGTTGTCCGCAAGGCCCAGAAGTCTTACGGCATGGGCCGCCAGGTGGAAGGTCCCTCGGTTGAAGGCCGCAACGTGGTGGTCCTCGAGGACACGTCCACCACCGGCGGGTCCGCACTGACCGCCGTCGAAGGTGTCCGTAAGGCGGGCGGCAATGTAGTGGCCGTAGCCGTGATCGTTGACCGCAACACCGGCGCGAAAGAGAAGATCGAAGCAGAAACCGGCGTGCCGTACCTCTTCGCCTTCGGCAAGGACGAACTCGGCCTCGACTAGGAACTACGGGGCTGTAAGGCAGTGCCCGCGAAGCCTATGCTTGCTGCGTGGACGTACAAGTAGGGAAGCTCACGGCGCCGCCGGAGGTGACTGAAAACCTCCCTGCGCCGGTCAGCCAGGAACCGGAGAAGGCAGCGGATCCGGGCTCATGGGCCCGGATCCTTCCTTACGCTGCCCGGCTCAAGAAGACATCCCGCCGTAACTTCCTCATCACCTCCGGAGCTTCCGGTGCGCTCGCCGCGGACATGCTCTTCACTCGTCGTGTGCAGGCCGAGCGACGAGCCACCAAGATTCTCCGTGTGGCGGATCCGTACTCGGACGTGTACTTCCCCAAGGCAAGCTGGATCCTCTTTCCCGGCTATAAGACGAGTTGGGAAGAAGCTCAGTGGATCCTCAACTCGCTGCGTCCCGCCCTGCATCAGCGGGGCCGCCTTGCCGCCGTCGGATATTCCAATCTGGGCCTGGACGTGGACGAAATCGTCCGCGAAATCATCCTGCACGTCCGCGAGCTGGAACTGGAGAAGCTGTACTTCTACGGCCACAGTTTCGGCGGCATGCTCGCCACCCAGGTGGCCGCCCGGCTTCTGGAGCTGCACGGCGTGGAGACGCAGTTGATTGTCCTGGATTCGAGTCCGTTCAGCCGCGCCGACGTCCTGGACCAGAGCTGGTTCGACGGCGTGGTGTTCCTTTACGAGAATGGCTTCCGCATCCCGTCGGTCCTGCGCGGCGGCTATGAGCTGGGCGAGCGCGTAGCGCACAAGGATGAGCGGACGTGGCGGCAGATCCTCGACCAAAGCCTGGAGCAACTGTCGCCGATCGCCCCTTCCAGCGTGCTGATACAGACGGAGTCGGCGTACATCTACCACTTTGACGGCCTCCGCCTGGCCGGAAAAATTGGTGGCGCCAAGATGGCATTCATCGGCAACGCCAAGGACGCCACCGTGGATTACGAGTCGGCGCGTGCGGGGTGGAGCAAGGTCTTCGGATCAAACATGGTGATGCCCACGCTCAGCACGGAAGGCGCCCGGCCCGCCCACGCCAGCCCGCAGTGGAACGGAGGCATCTACCGGCCACTGCTGGAGCGCGTCCAGGATGAGCTCCAACCGCTCCCGCCCCAGCCCGAGGAGCCGTCGTACCGGGAGCCGAACGGCAGGATCATCCGGCCGGCCTGACGTCTCTCCCGCCATGCCTTCGTGCCGTGCCCCGAAAGTGAACTTTCGTACAAGTGAGCTCTGTACTCGAGTACAGGGTGGATATACCCGATCCTCCGTAGCGTCGTTCTTGACAGGAAATAAGAACGAATTTCGAGGAGCGAAGTATGAACGGCCTACAGCTCACGGGGATCAGCCGCAGCTTCGGTGACCGCAGGGTCCTCCACGATGTGGACCTCACGGTCCATCGCGGGGAGATCGTGGGATTCATCGGCGGCAACGGTGCAGGTAAGACCACCACCATGCGCGTGATCCTTGGTCTGCTGACCCCGGACCACGGCGAAGTCACGTGGGAAGCCTTGCCCATCACGGCCAAGGACCGGAGGCGCATCGGCTATATGCCCGAGGAACGAGGCCTCTACCCGCAGATGCCCGTGAGGGACCAGATCATTCACTTCGCCTTGCTGGAAGGGCACCAACCCGACGCCGCACGTGAGGTCGCAGACGAACTCATAGCCTCCCTTGGCCTACAAGGCCGTGAGCAGGCATTGGTCCAGGACCTCTCCCTGGGAAATCAGCAGCGCGTCCAGTTGGCCGTCGCCTTGGTTGGAGACCCCGCACTGCTGGTTCTGGACGAGCCATTCTCGGGGTTGGATCCCCTCGCCGTCGAAACGATGTCCCGGCTCATCCGGGAGCAAGCCGACCGGGGCGTCGGAGTTCTGTTCTCCTCACACCAACTCGAGCTCGTAGAGCGTCTGTGCGACAAGGTATGCATTCTCGATCGGGGCCGTGTGACAGCGAGCGGCAGCGTGGTGGAGCTGCAGGATGACGGGAAGAGCCGCTGGCGACTCGGCTTCTCCCGCACGGCAGATTCATTCGCCGCCGAAGTGTCGATGGCCCGCGGCGTCAACGTGGAATTTTCCGCGGACGACCGTACAACGGTGCTCGTCTCCGTGGACGGCTCAGGGCGGGACGTGCCCGGTGAAATCCTCGCAGCAGCGCAAAGGCACGGCGGACTGAAGAGCATCGTGTCCGCGCAGAGGTCCTTGGCGGACCTGCTTGCCGGCACATTCATTTCGTCCCATCCAGGTACCACCCCGGGGGCGGAGCGCTCCCTCGACAAAGTTGGAGTATCGCAATGAGCACAACAACATTTGATCGCACAACCCGCAGCGCCGCTCCTTCTTCCGGCAGTGGACTCCGCGAGACGCGCCTGATCATACGGCGCGAGGTCCTTACCAGGCTGGGGAACCGGACCATACTCACGGCAACAGGACTTCTGGCCCTTTTCGCCGGCGCCGCCGCCGGGATCGGCGGATGGTTCCTGGTGGACTCGTTGGGCGGGGCTGGTGCAATGAGCTTTGATCCTCGGGCCATTTTTGCCACCGCCATGATCAGCGCGTTGCTGGCCTCCTTGGTCTACTCGGCATCGAGCCTGACCTCCGGGGTGGTGGAGGAGAAATCATCAAGGATCGTGGAGATCCTCCTCACCAAGATCGGCATCGTCCCGTTGCTGGCCGGCAAGATGATCGGCATCGGGCTGGTAACCCTGGTCCAACTGCTGGCGATCGGCGGAACCGCCGTGGTGGGGTTCAGTGTGGTGGGAGGTTGGTCCCTCATCAATGTTGCTGTGGGACCGAGCCTGCTGTGGTTCCTCCTCTGGTTCCTGTTGGGCTACGTGATATTCGCAGCCTTGAACACGACCCTCGCCTCGACGGTGTCCCGACAAGAGGACCTGGGCACTGCGGTGATGCCGCTGTCCGTCCTGCAAATGGTGCTCTTGGTGGTCTCCCTCTACGTCCTGCCAATGAACATGGGGAACCCGTGGCTGGAAGGACTGTCTTTCGTGCCGCTGTTCTCCTCCTACCTCATGCCGATGCGCTTCGCACTGGAAGACGTGTCCACATGGGAGATGGTGCTTGCCGCCGGCATATCGGTGGCAGCTATACCCGCCCTGTTCTGGTTGGCCACCGTGATTTACCGGAACAACGCCCTGCGCACCGGCTCCCGAGTCACCTTGCAACAGTCCCTGACCTCCGACGAGACGGCCTAGCCCCAACTCGTCACTTAGTCCACATACCCGGCTCATCGGGTCTCTCCAGATAGGAAAACCATGCCTGACAACAAGCGCAACCAATCATTGGCCACCAAGAAACTGGTCCGCAACATAGCCCTTCTGCTTATCGGCATCCTGGCCGCCTACGCGGTAACCACTCTGCTGCTCTGATGGAGACCCTCATGATGACCGCCTCAGCCCCGCACCCGCAGTCCACCACTCCGGCGGCCCGCCGCGCAGCCGGCTTGGCAACCACTGTTCTTGCAAGCCACAACAGGGAGGCAGTGGAAGAGATCGCCCCTGCCGCCTTTGCGGGCCGCAATGGCACGTGGAACATGAGGCTGAGGAATGGGGAAAAGGTCTTCGTCAAGCAGATCTCACCGCAAGCTTCCGGCCCGATGGCCTTCGACCGCTCGGTAACCTTCGCCGCATTTGCAGAGCAGTCCCCTGACTTTGCGCCGGCAACGCCACAGCTCATTGGCAGCGACACCGCGAACGGCCTCCTGGTTTTTGAGCACTGCCCCGGCACCAGCCTGGCGCACCTGATGGTGGAGGAGACAATGCCGGACAGCTTCCCGGAGGAAGCGGGCGCGTTGCTTGCCCGGCTCCACGCCGCGCCCGCAATCGGCTTGGAGCGCTCCGCACCTCCAAGCCCACCTGTGGAAATGCTCGCAGTTGGCGTTCCGCACGCCCGCTACCTTGAGTTCACAATGGCGGAGATGGCCCTCTGGTCAGAGCTGCAGAACGACCAGGAGTTGGTGGCCGCTGCGGGCAGGTTGAGGGCATCGGAGCGGATGCACCAAGAACGTCCCATCCACGGCGATCTGCGCCTTGATCAGTTCCACCTCCACAACGGGAAACTGTGTGTCCTTGACTGGGAAGAGTTCGGACTCGGCGACCCTGCCCGGGACCTTGGAATGCTTGCAGGCGAGTGGATCTACCGGGCAGTCCTGGACACGGTCACCACCCGCGGAGGAGCTTCTGCACCCCCTGCCAGGTTCGACGACGAGAGCGCGTCAGCACGCATCGCCGAGCGGATGGCAGCCATTGTTCCGTCAATCCGACGGATGTGGACCTCGTATGCCGAGCATGCCAACTACTACGATCCGGACCTGCCGGTTCGGGCTACCGCCCACGTGGGATGGCATCTGGTGGATCGAACCATCACCAGGGCTCCCATGGTGTCCCGGCTACCCGGCATCGAACGGGCTGCTGCGGGCGTTGGGCGCGAGGCACTGCTTTCACCCGGCCACTATGTCAAAGCCCTCGGTTTCGAAAGGACGCCCCGATGACAGTCACGCTCAACGCTCCGACGCCCGCGTCATTCGAGCAGGTACTGGCGGCCTTGGAACACCGGGTTTCCGTTGACGCCCGCCGGCTCACCGCCAGGATAGACGCCACCACCCTTAGTGCCACCAGCCACAGCGAGTTGCGTTCGCAATTGGCCGGAGCGATCTACACACACCTCCACGTAGGGCACCCAGGCATCGAGACCGTGCCAGGAACAGGCCACCAGGACCTTGCCGCGGCACTTATTGATGCCATCCCGCACCGTACGGTTGTTCAGGCGGCCACCGTTCAGGCGGCCACCGTTCAGGCGGCGTCGAAGAGGACGCAGCTGGGAACATCCGTCCAAGGAGTTCCGCACCAGGTGGTGGAGCTATCCGGAGTGAAGGTCCTCTTTCCCGCAGAGGCCCTGGTTCGTGACCCCTTGGATGAGATTGTGGGGGTGCGTGTTCCCAGTTGGCGAAGCCGCACCACCCCCGGGTTCCTCCTTGCACTCGGTGCCCACGGATCCGTGAATCCTGCGGCCGCTTCAAGGCTGTACCTGTCCTGTTTCACGGCATCAGAAGCTCTTGAAATGTGGCCGAAGATTCTTGGAGCCCTTGCCGCCAGCGGGCTTGGCCATCAGGTCAAGACCCTGTCTTCATCCCTGGCTTTCCCACGCAGTGACGCGATGGTCATCTACGTGTCAGCCAACGATTCGGACGCTGCGGTTTCCCTTGTTGGTCCTGCCCTGAGGTCCTTGTCCGCGCGGGACACCCCTGTCTCGGTTTTCGCCCATAGCGTCGGCGACCGTCTGGCACTTGCCATGGAACCAAAGGATTCGCGGCCGGGGTACCGGGGGCTCAGTTTCGGACAACACCGCTCGCGGGTTCTGGCGGACGCACTTCTCCGTGCGTCTGTGGAGAAGACCGACCTCGAACCCGCTTGGGCTGTCGAAGCTCAAACGGCCTGCATCAACCCTCACCAGCCCGGATACAACGCCGGCCAGTGATGAATCCGGGCAGTGGCCCGCCGCTGCCCGGCACCCAAAGACCTCCCATGAGGAACCCAGAAAGAAAAACCTATTCCCACTTAGTGGGAAGCAAACACAACAGGAGACACCATGTCCAACGCAGTTGTTAACTTCCGCCAGGCCGACCTGACCGATCTTGCACGCGCCCACAGCACCTTCGCGGCCGCTGACGAGCTCGGCGGCGACGCTGCCACCGACGCTCCCGCAACCTCACCGCTGTGCATCGGCATCATTGTTGGCGCCACCCTCGGTGCCGGCTGCTAACTGCCCCTGGGCAGGGAACAACAAAAAGCTCCGCAGCACTACAACAAAAAGCTTTTCACCCAGTAGCAACCCCGGACGCACCCACCACGTGGGGCAATCAACAAGGAGACACCATCATGACTCACGCCATCACTAACATCCCGCAGGCCGACCTCGCCGACTTGGCCCGGGCACACAGCACCTTCACGGCGGCTGACGAGCTCGGCGGCGACGCTGCCACCGACGCGCCGGCCACCACGCCGTTCTGTGCAGGGGTGATCATCGGCGCAACCCTGACCATGGGCTGCTAGGCAGACCTGACCACGGGGAAGGCGCCGGCGAGGTGGTGGAAACATCATCACGCCGGCGCCTCCTGACCCATATCTGTCCCACCCACCCTCCTGAATGCTGAGACCTGCCATGACAACCACTGACAGCAGTCCCCGTCCCATCTGGGCGGACCTCACCCTCGAAGCCTTCGGATACTCCAAGGTTGCCCTGATTCTCACAGGCTCGGCAGTCACCCAAGTTATGCCCTTCTGGATTGAATGGGCGGTTTCCGCGGCGCCGGAAACTGAGTTCAAGGTGGTCATGCGGGACTCCGCGCAGCGCTTCATCACCCGTCACAGCATTGAGTCCCGGTTGAAGTCCCGTGTACAGGCCGATACTTGGGGGGAAGAACTCGTTGCTGCACACATCGATTTGGCAGAGTGGGCGGACCTGATCCTGGTCTACCCGGCAACCCTGGACTACTCATCGCGCCTGGCTCACGGCATAGCCGATTCGCCGTCCTTGCTGGCAGCAATGACCACGGAGGCCCAGGTCTGCATCGCTCCGGCATTGCCGCCCCGGGCCCTGGCGAACCCTATCGTCGCCGAGACCCTCAGGAAACTGCGCACGCCGGAAAACTTTCTGGTCATTGACCCCGTCCCTGGCCCCAGCGAGTCCAGCGACGTCGCCCTGGCCTGGGTGCCGCCGTCGTTCCCTTCCGTGCTGCGCCGGCTGGAAGAGGAACGGCTCCTTCGTGCGGGGATGACCGCAGAGGCGGCTACTGTATGAGCGCCGCGATGGATTCCCGGCAGAAATCAGTCATCCGCTCCACCCGGACCGACCTGCTGTCCACGGGTGTTTACCAGGTTGGAGGGGTTTATGAATGGGTGCACAGCCTCGGGGTTGGAGCGCCGATTCCTTTCTCTTCCCTACCGATCAGCATCGCTCCCGCGCCCGGCGCTGACCTCTTGGTGGTAGGGGTCGGGGGCGATCGCCACCGTTCATACTCGACGCCGGCAGGGTCAACGGTCTTCGACCTCATCACGGCGGGTGTGCCCGCAAACCTCCGGGCGGCAGGGCGGATATGGGGAACGGCCCTGAGCGTTCTCCATGACAATGCGTCGCTCATCGACTTTCCGGGAAGTACTCCACGAACCGTCCAGCGTTCGGAGGCATGGCTGGGAGGGGCATGGGAGCCGGCCTGCGACGTTTTGGGCGATTCCGGCCTGCGGGAGATCCGTCGATGGATCGAGCGCGTACTTTCCGACCCCCACCAAGTGGTTGTGCACGGATATCCCGGGATGGCCCACTGGGTGGTGACTCCCGATGGTGCAGCCGGCTCGCTCCTCACCGGCGAGGACCTGGGGCTTGCCCATCCTGCTTATGACATCGCTTGGGTGCTCGGAGAGATGGCGGAACTGCATGCCTTCCACCCTGTGCTGCGGCCAGCCATCGAAGAACTGCGCAACGGTTTCCATGAGACCTGCGGAGAAGGTCCCGCACCGTCCGAGATCGGCCCGGCATTGGCCTTCAGGATTGCCCAGCATGCCTACGACTGGCACCACTATGCCGGCGCAGGAGAAGCCCAGGCGAAGGCACTTCTTCGCTTGGCGAGCTCGTACTTGAACACCACCCCGGAGACGCGATGACTACCCCTTCCATTCTTGGCACACTGGATGGCCGAGCTGTGTACGGCATGCAGCTGGACACCGGAACAAGGCTGATCGCCGTCCATGATCCCTCCGCCCGCATCCTGTCCGTGAGTCTCGGTGTGCCGGCGGGAATGCGCCATGAAATGCCGGGGGAGGAGGGCATGCTCCACCTCCTCGAGCACATGGTGTACCAGGACAGCGAGAACATCACGGCGTTGGAACGGCAGGTTTCGGTTCACAAAGCCGGGGGAATCCTGGGCGGGAACACCCACATGGACTACTCCGAGTTCTACGAGTCCGGTCCCACGGGACACCTCGAACAGATCTCGAGCCGCCTGGTTGAGCAGGTCTTCCAGCCCGCACTGACGCAGGGGCAGATCGCTGAGCAAATAGATGCCGTTGCCACAGAACGGGCGCAACGGTTGGCTCCGGCTCCCGGGGGAATCCTGCCCTGGCCACACCTGACAACACGCTATTGGGCGGACCACTCCAACGGTCATGACGGCAGCGGCGATAGTGACCTCGCAACCCGGGTCACCCGTGAAAAACTACAGGCGCTTCATGGCCGTCTTTACCGCCCCTCGGCGGCTGTACTGACGGCGGTGGCATCTGAAGACCCTCATTACACGCTCCGGTTGCTGGCGGCCCCGTTCTCTGGAATTTCAGACCAGGCGCCCGTCGTCCCCGTGCTGCAAGACTCCGTCCGCAGAGGTGGTTCGACGTCCACGATCTATTCCGGCGGGGCAACCTCCACTCGTCTACTTTCCGCCACGGCTGCAGCGTTTGGTCACTCGGCAGGCCCGGATCTCCTCGGTGATCTTGTGGCAGCTGAGCTGCTGTCCCAGCAGGATGGCCTCGACGCCAGCGCCGGTCTGTTCGGGCCGGGGGACCTGACCCGGGACGATCTGTTCGTCCTGGTGGACGATACCGGGCAGGCCATTGATCCTTCCGAGAGATTCCGGGCGCTGGCGATCGCCGATGATGCAGCAATCGTCCTTGCGGCCCGTCGCGCCGTACTCCGGATGGAAAGGTTCACTCACGATGACCAACGGCTCGCCCGGACCGTCACCCGCGACGTGCTTCTGAGGGGGACACCGACGTTCGCCGTTGAACTGGCGGATGCCCTCGCCGAAATATCCGACGACGCCACGCGGCTCAGGCCGTTGGTCACCGCCGCGGCACGGCGGCTCGCCGAGCAGGACTCCGTGTCACTGACCGTCCAGCCCTCCGAGGAGATTCTCCGATGATCACCACTCGCCGTTATCTGGCCCAGGTTGACCGGCGCTCCCGCTTCACCACGGTGTCGATGGGCTGGAGAACAACTTCCGACGGCGTCCCGCGCCTGCGCAGCGCCGTTTCCCGGGCGGTGAAACGATGCGGGCCAGCCAGGCAGCCGGTTGCCGTGACATGGACGCCCGGTGATGGCGCCGTGGTGATGACTGCGACCCTGCCGGAGGTGGCTGTACGGGGCTGGACTGAAGATGTCACCAACACCGAGCACCCGGGAATAGCGGAATTCGGTGAGCCCGTGCTTGCTGTTGTGGGTTCTGCCGGCGTTCTGGAAGATCTGGAAGGCAGCCTGTCGGAAGGCGGGGGAGAAGGACCTCCCGCCCCTCGGTCGGCGTTCCGGAGCACCATGCGTCAGACCACGGCACAGGGATTCGAGCAGACGTTTGTCATCGGACAGGACCCCGCGGGCGACGTAGGGTTCGCAGCAACGTTCATGGCCATCTGCCTGGTGGCCGGAGGGCCGGGAACCCTCCTTCCGGACGCCATTCAACAGTCCGGGCACCAGGCAATCCTTCAAGCCGGCCGCGGGCTGCAGGACTCCACGCCGACAGTGAACTGGCAAGTCGTCGCCTCGCGGCCCAACGGTTCGGCTGTTCTGGAAACGGTGCTTTCCACGGTGGCCGGCTACAGAGTTGCCGAGCACAGGGAAGCAGTGGAGCAGGCTAGGGAATTTGCCCGGACAAATCTGAACCGCGCATGGCAGTCCCCGCTTGAACTGGCCCGCTCCCTCGCCCACTACGAGGTGATGGGATGGGGTGGCGAGCTGGTCCTTAACCCGGATACCGCCCTCGACCTTGTGGATTCCGCCGCTATCGGGAAGGCGGTGGAAGGCTTGGTCAGGCCTATCAAGGAGGTCCTGGGACGCAGCTAGTGCGTCATGAACTTCAGGAATCCAACCCTGTCCGAGAACCGGGGCTAAGGTCCACCAGCCCTCCTTCGACCGCGGCCACAAGGATCTGTACGCGGTCCCGCACACCGAGCTTCTCCATGACGTTCACGAAGCGTGCTTTGATGGTGGACTCTGTCACGAAGAGCTCCGCAGCCATCTCACGGTTGCTCATTCCACGTCCGAGTAGCTGGATCACTTCCAGCTCCTTCTTGGTCAGCGCGTCCACGAGCTTGGGGTCCGGAACGACTTCGGCAGGGACGGACTCCGCGAGTCCTGTCACCACATGCCGCGTCACTTTGGAAGACAATACGGATTCGCCGGCCATCACAGTGTGGATGGCGGCGGTGATTTCCTTGGGCAGCGTGTCCTTGACCAGGTATCCCGATGCCCCAGCTCGCAGTAAGTCCACCACGTAGCGATCGGTGGAGAAGGTGCTCAAACCCAGGATGGCGATGTCCGGGAACTCGGCATGGATTTGGGCCGTTGCAGCAACGCCGTCCATCACCGGCATCTGCATATCCATCAGGATCACATCCGGGCGGAGCGAGGCTGCCTGGACCACGGCCACGCGCCCATCCGACGCCTCACCGACCACTTCGATGGACGAATCGGACGAGAGATAATCCCGCAGGATCTCCCGCGCCAACAGCTCATCATCCACCAACAAAACCCGCGTCATACTGATCCCCCAATGTCAGTCCTCGAGCCAATCCTCCCACAAACGCGCTCAGGCATCCGCAGACGCCAGCCCTTCCAGCGGGATGGACACCGCGGTGGTCCACCGCCCCTCGCTGAGGCCGACGTCCATGAATCCTCCGAACACTTCGCAGCGGGCACTCATTGCCTCAAGCCCGGTTTTGGAAGACATGATCGGCTCGGCGGTGGAGACTGTGTTCTCCGAAGCAAGCTGGACGCGATCGGCCCCTACAGTCAAACGCAGATCCACTACCCCGGACGGGTCGGCGTGTTTAAGCACATTGGTTCCCATTTCCCGCACCGTCCGGCGAAGCGCCTGGCGCAGGCTTGCCGGGATGCGGGCTACTTCGCCTTCGACCACGAGGCTCACCTGGAAGCCCGCGCGGTCCAGTGCTTCCACAACTCCGTCGAGATCGTGAACCAATCCAACGGCGGTGGTGGTTTCACCGGACATGGCAGGAGCATCCAGAAAATCAGCGGCCTGTCCTTCACGGTCCAGTAGCTGTGAACCGCCTCCCGGCTCCTCCCTTTCCTCTTCCTTCAGGAGGGTCACCAGGCTGCGCAGATCCTGGAGCGTCTGCTGCGCTGCATTCCCGATGCCCTCCAGGATTTGGGACGTCTTCGCTTGGTCGTTCACAAACTCAGCGCGCCGCGCTTGCATGGCAATGATGGTCACGTCGTGGGCCACGATGTCGTGAAGCTCATGGGCAAGGCGTGTTCGTTCCTCGCTGCGGACTTGCGCCTGTTGCTCCTGCAAATCGCGGATGTGGTGCGTGCTTTGCTCGTAGCGATGCCGGTAAACGTTGACGCTGCGCCATGCCGCGGCGGCTAGGAAGACCACCAGCGCCAGCAGCACTGCCGGCTGGTCGGCCATCTCCGGCGTTGATATGTACAAACCCAGCAAGACACTGGGCACGAACAGCGAGAAATTGATGGCCAGCTTCCACGGAAGAAGGAAGGAACAGAAGGCCACCACCACCATCGTGGGGAAGATCATGGCCACCACAAGGGACGCGTCTCCGCCCAAGACCATGATGAGGACCAAGGACAGACACCAGGCAACAGCGGATTGCATGGCACCGATGAGGAGCGCGAGGAGCGGCAGGTACGGGACTACCAGCTCCAACCATCCCTGAAACGACGAAAGATCGTGCTGTTGCCAGCGAATACCCAACGCCAGGAAAAGCAAGGTTGCCAGGACGATAGCCGAGCGAAGAATCCACCCTCCAGGCAGGGGTTTGACGTCAGCGAGCCAGTTCGTCCTACTCATCCACCCAAGTATTACAGAGCCAGCGATTCAACCTCGACGGCGGTGAGGCCCGCCTCGCGCAGGAAGCTCCGAACGTCCCCGAACTCGCGTGCGAAGCCGGCCAGAAAGTGCCGCATGGCAGCTTCCGGGCTCTGCAGGATCATGAGGTCCGGGCTGAAGTACTCGGCTGGTGTGGAAGGGACGCTCAGGCGCCACGTTTCGGCCATGACCTCCAAGACGTCGGGAAGGTTGGCTGTGGTTGCCGCGTAGTCCGCCACCACGTCGTCTTCGGTTCCGCCTGCGGCGAGGAGCCCAATCGCGGACACCACACCGGTCCGGTCCTTGCCGAGCGAACAATGAACCAGCGTGCGTTTGCCGCGGGCGGCAGGTCGAAGTGCATCTCCCACCCACTCCGGCCGCAGCCGGATCCAGCCCAAATACAGATCGCCGAGGTCCTCGGCCGTTTCCACGGCCTGGAGGGACCCCGCAATGGCGTTCGGGTCCAGCGGATTATGGATGAGTTCGACGGCGGGCTGGACGACGGCGGCAGGCTCGCCGCCGTCGTCGTGAACCAGCCACGGAACCAACGAGCGTTCAAGCTCACTCCGCAGGTCCACAATTGCCTGGATGCCGTGCTCCGCCAAGAAACCGTGCGTTGCAGCGGCGTCCAAACCGAACGGCTGGCTTCCCCTGAGTATTCGACCACCGGCCAAAGGACGCAGATTGAGCACAGCCATTGTTTGTCCCCTTAGATCTGGCTCTTGAGGTCGGCCACGGAGTTCAGGATCTGGTTGGGCCGGAACGGGAAGGACACGATTTCTTCCCGCTGCGTGATGCCGCTGAGCACCAAGACCGTGTGCAGGCCCGCTTCCATGCCGGCCACGATGTCCGTGTCCATGCGGTCGCCGATCATGGCCGTGGTCTCGGAGTGGGCGTCGATCTGGTTCATGGCGGAGCGGAACATCATAGGGTTCGGCTTGCCCACAATGTAGGGCTCGCGGCCCGTGGCCTTGGTGATCATGGCGGCTATGGCACCGGTTGCCGGCATGGGGCCGTCCTTGGAGGGGCCGGTGGCATCCGGGTTGGTGGCGATGAAGCGGGCGCCGGCCAGGATGTGTCGGACGGCCATGGTGATCGCTTCGAAAGAGTAGGTGCGGGTTTCGCCGAGGACCACGAAGTCGGGGTCCGTGTCCGTGAGGATGAACCCGGCCTCGTGCAAAGCGGTAGTGAGCCCGGCTTCGCCGATGGTGTAAGCGCGGTTGCCTGAATCCGAGGACTGGACCTGATCCTTGAGGAATTGGGCAGTGGCCAGTGCTGACGTCCAAATGTTCTCTTCGGGGACTTCCAAGCCGGACGCGCGCAGGCGTGCTGCGAGGTCGCGGGGAGTGAAGATGGAGTTGTTGGTCAAAACCAGGAAGCGCTTGGACGTGTCTACCCAGCGCTGAATGAGCTCAGCCGCTCCGGGGATTGCCTGGTTTTCATGAACCAGGACGCCGTCCATGTCCGTGAGCCAGCATTCGATTTCGTGGCCGTTCCGATAAACCGATGTGGACGTGGTTTCTTCTGCCATATTTGCCTCCGGCTGGGATTGTTCATGCACTGCCACCCAGTCTTTCATCAATCTGCTGCCCCAACATCCTGGAAGCCCCCTTATGTGGGAAGTTCTGCCCATGTGGATAACTCTTGTGACTTGCGTGTGTTGCGTTGGGCTGGACTACGCTGGTTGCGGCGCTGGTGTGCCACCACCATGGGTCGGGGGATCGACATGGTGGATTCATGATGTCGCCGCGCTCCAGCAGGTCCCCACTTACCGCATGTGAAAGGGCCTGTCATGAGCAACAACAACGGAGTGCCGCAGCCTCCCTCCAGCCCCGAGGGCGTGCCGCAGCCTCCCTACAACCCGGACGGCGTGCCGCAGCCGCGTTACGACACCGGCAAGGACCAGTACAGCCAGTACCAGCCCGGGCAGACTCAGCCCTTGTATCAGCCCGAAGCCCAGACTGAAGCCTTCCCCGCCCAACACGCCCCTACCCAGGCGTTCGCCGCGCAGCAACCCCAGCAACACCCCGACGGCGAACACGCCGAAACCGTGCACCGCTATCCCCAAGCACAGCAGGGACAGCCGGGCTTCCCGCCGCCGGGCAGCGGATACCCCGGCCAGCCGGGCTACCCAGGCCAACCCGGTGGACCCGGCCAGAACCCAGGCGACCACAACAAGAAGTCGCTGTTCCTCATCCTGGGTGGTGTCGCCGTCGTCGTGATCATTGCGCTGGTGGTGACGTTCACGTGGCTGATTCCGTCGATGACCAAACCTGTGGCCGTTGATACTCCGCTGCCGTCGGTGACGTCCTCCGATGAAGCCTCTGAGGCAGCCGCCGAGCCTTCTGCTGAACCCTCCGGCGAGGCCTCGGCATCCTCCGAAATCCCCGCAGACGCCATTCCGCTGCCCGCAGGCTGGGACGAGTTGGCCGGACCCAGCAATGTTCCGGCCGACGGTGATCCCCTGTTCAGCAAGTGGGTCACGGGCGAATCGTCCTTCCAGTACCTGGCCGAGTGGACCCACGATGAGTCGTTCGGCATCACCAAGGACCCCACCACTGGCGAGGAGATCCAGAAGAAGGCCCAAGGCACGGTGGAGGCTGACGGCGACGGGATCGCACTCGCCTATGCCTTCTTCGCGGAGTCCGAGGAAGGCAAGTTCGGCAAGGATCCGGCGGAGATCAAGAAAGCCATCCAGGACATTGAAGCCCGTTTCAAGGGGATGACCGCTTCCGAACTGCCCCAGAACCTTGTGGGCCACAAGTGCACGGCCGACTTTAAGACCAGCATGCCGGAAATCCGTGAGTTCCGCCGCGGCGCGGCCGTGGTCATCGGATTCACCTGCACCAACGCCCGCGGCGAACAGATCCAGGCTGTGAACCTGTTCTCCGTGACACCGTGGGGAACCCCGCAGATGCTTGGCGTCAGCGGCCACAAGGAATACTGGGACGCCCACCCCGGACTCTTTGAGCAGTTGGGCAACTCCTACCGCATCAACAAGTGGAAGATGGTCTAAGGACCCTCAAAGGGCGCCAAGACGGGCAACCGGGCAGGGCTAAAGTTGAGGGGTGACTGACCTTCCCCCCAATACAGCCCTGCCCACGCCTGCCGAAACCACCGCGGAGGGCGAGGCGGAAGCGAAACCGGAGGTCGGCGTCGGGCCGTGGGAGGGCGAGTGGCCGGTTGGCGAGCACTGGGACCCGGACCTGTTGAGGGATGGTGACCGCCGCAACGTGGTGGACCAGTATCGCTACTGGAAGCACGACGCGATCGTGGCGGACCTTGATTCCAAGCGGCACGACTTCCACATCGCGATTGAGAACTGGCAGCACGACCTCAACATCGGCACCGTTGTGCGGACCGCCAACGCCTTCCTCGCCAAAGAGGTCCACATTATTGGCCGACGCCGGTGGAACCGTCGCGGGGCCATGGTCACCGACCGCTACCAGCACGTCCGCCATCACCCCACTGTTGAGGACTTTGTCCAGTGGGCCGAAGGGGAGGGCCTTGCCGTGATCGGCATCGACATCTTCCCGGATTCAGTGCCGCTGGAGACCTACGACCTGCCCAAGAACTGCGTCCTGGTGTTCGGGCAGGAAGGCCCGGGCCTGACGCCCGAGGTGCACGATGCCGCCGTCGCGACGCTGTCGATTGAGCAGTTCGGCTCCACCCGGTCCATGAACGCGGCCTCCGCCGCAGCCATTGCCATGCACGCCTGGGTTCGCCGGCACGTGTTCCAACAGCCTGTCAGCTAGGCGAGCTGTCACTATCGGCCCGGGCAACTGCCGTTCTAATAATCTTTGAGGGTGGCTTTTCCGTCGACGATGTGGATCTCACCTGAGATACGGGGCTCCATAACCTCACTATGAGGCTCCCATTTCGGGGCGGCCTCGGTGCCGCGGTTCACTTCGTAGCTAACTGTGGCTTTGCCCTTTCCCTCCGGCTGGATATACCAAATATCCCTGGACAGGGAGAGCGTGAAGGTGGGCTCTTCGTCGATGGTCCACTTCACATTTTGGGTGGGGCGGGATTCGTAGAGATTAAACCCGGAACAACCGCTGCTGAAGGACTGCCTCGCAGTGGCCGAAGCGGACGCGATGCATGTATCCCGCTTTTTTTGGAGAAGAGCCTTGGTCTCATCCAGGAGGAGCTGGCTGGGCAGCACCTTCAGGCTTTGGAAAGTGTCGGAAATCCTCCGGTCGATGCTGACCAGGGCTTTCTTCTCTTCAACTGTTGCGTACTTGTCCCCGGATATACCGAGTTTGTACTCACCGGGAAAGGCCGGCAGGAGCAGCTGGGAATCCGGCGATGCGCTCCCTGAGTCAGGGGCCGCTACGTCCACACCGTTAACGGTGAAAGACTTCACAGGACGATTGGAACTGAGCCGGATTTTCTGGAAGTTTTTGGGCCCCACCTTCCATTCGCCGTCCGGTGACTTGGTCATCATCAGGATGTCCTCTTGCTTTCGGCCGTTCTGGGTTACCTCCGCCCTGACGTACTCGCCCTTTGACTCAAGGATCCGGAAGCCGTCAATGTGCTGACCCGCGCCCTTGTAGATGTTGTCTTGGAGGAGAACCGCCTCATTCTCCGGGACGCCCGGATCCGATACGCTCAACGCCTTCTTGGCATCCCCGTCTTTGAGGGCCTGGTAAAAAGTTGTGGCAGCCTGGCCGCCGTCTGCTGCCGGCGAAAACAGGAGGACCAGCCCAACTGTGGCGGCCGCCAGGACTACCGCCGCACCGGCTGCGATGGCAATGATCACCTTACGGTTCAGTGTGCGTTTCGGCTGAGGAGGGATTATGCCCGGCTGCTGATATGGGACGTTGGGCTGCTGATAGGCGCCGTAGGCAGGGGGAGACGGCGGGGCGGGCGGGTCGGATGGGGTCGACGTTGGGCGGGGGTGGTTGTTTGCGCTCAAGGGGTTCTCCATCCGAGAAGTATATCCATCGTCTGGATGAAACAGTGTAGCCGTGATAAATGCCGACTCGGCGGAAGTGTTAAGGGCCCTCAGTGACCCGAAACACGGCGTCCCGGCGGATATCGCTAGGATGGGTGCTAGCCGTAAGCGGTCTACTCCAGGGTTACCAACCCACAGACGAATTCAGCATAGGAGTCACCATGCCCATTGCAACCCCAGAGATTTACTCCGAGATGATCGACCGCGCAAAGGCTGGCGGATTCGCTTTCCCCGCGGTCAACGTGACGTCGTCGCAGACTCTGAACGCTGCGATCCGCGGTTTCGCCGAGGCCGAATCCGACGGCATCATCCAGGTTTCCACCGGTGGCGCAGCCTACTGGTCCGGCGCCTCCATCAAGGACATGGTTGCCGGTTCCCTCGGCTTCGCCGCGTTCGCCCGCGAAGTTGCCAAGAACTACAACGTCAACATCGCCCTCCACACGGACCACTGCCCGCAGGACAAGCTGGCGGACTTCGTCCTCCCGCTGCTGGCCGCTTCCGAGGAAGCCGTCAAGGCCGGCAAGGACCCGATCTTCAACTCGCACATGTGGGACGGCTCGCACGAGGCCCTCCCCGAAAACCTGCGCATCGGCCGTGAACTGCTGGAACGCGCCGCAGCTGCCAAGATCATCCTCGAAGTTGAAATCGGCACCGTCGGTGGCGAAGAAGACGGCGTTGAGAACGAAATCAACGAGAAGCTCTACACCACCACCGAAGACGCCCTCGCCACCATTGAGGCCCTCGGTGCCGGCGAAAACGGCCGCTACCTCACCGCGCTGACCTTCGGAAACGTGCACGGCGTGTACAAGCCGGGCAACGTGAAGCTCCGCCCGGAACTGCTCAAGCAGATCCAGTCCGAGGTTGGCGCCAAGATCGGCAAGGAAAACCCGTTCGACCTCGTGTTCCACGGCGGCTCGGGCTCCACCGAGCAGGAAATCGCTGACGCCGTTTCCTACGGTGTCATCAAGATGAACATCGACACCGATACCCAGTACGCGTTCACCCGCCCGGTTGCCGGACACATGTTCTCCAACTACGACGGCGTCCTCAAGGTCGACGGAGAAATGGGCAACAAGAAGACCTATGACCCCCGCGTCTGGGGCGCTTCGGCAGAGGCCGGCATGGCCGCGCGCATCGTCGAAGCCGCTCAGCAGCTCGGATCGGTTGGCAAGACCTTCTAATGTCCGACGAATTCCGGAAGAACCTGATGGGGCCGGAGCCCACGCTCCTGCCCGCCGAAACCGAGATCTACCAGCACCTGGCTCTCGGCAACGAAGCGCTGGACCTGGTGGCGAAGAACCCCACGTCGTCTCTTCTGTGGGCCATCCTCGCAGAGGAAGCCTGGGCGGAAGGCCGGACCATCGAGTCCTACGCCTACGCCCGTGTCGGCTACCACCGTGGCTTGGATTCCCTGCGCCGCAATGGCTGGCGCGGCGTCGGTCCCATCCCGTGGGAGCACGAGCCCAATCAGGGCTTCCTGCGTGCGCTCTACGCGCTGGGCCGTGCAGCGTCGGCGATCGGCGAAGCTGAAGAGCCGGAGCGGATCGAGAAGTTCCTGAACGACTCGGACCCCAAGGCCAAGGCAGCACTCGAAGCCCGCTAAGGCGTCAAAGCAAAGCAAACGACGGCGACCCTCACCGAAAAGGCGAGGGTCGCCGTCGTCGTTAGGAACGTTAGTCCGTAACGGCTGAGTGCCGCGGCCTGCCCAGCGGGACCACCAGCGGCGTGTGCGTCACGGGGTCGTCAATGATCCGGCAGGCCATGCCGAACACTTCTTCCACCAAGGACTCAGTGATCACGTCAGCGGGAGCGCCCTCGGCGGCCACGGCACCGTCCTTCATGGCGATGATGTGGTCTGCGTAGCGGCTGGCGTGGTTGAGGTCGTGCAGCACGGCAACAAGGGTGTGGCCCTTGTCCAGGTTGAGCTCGCGGAAGAGTTCCAACAGCTCGATCTGGTGGGCGATATCAAGGAACGTGGTTGGCTCGTCCAGGAGCATGAGCGGGGTCTGCTGGGCGAGGACCATGGCCACCCACACTCGCTGCCGCTGGCCTCCGGACAGTTCGTCCACCAGCCGCCCGGATAACGACGAAACGCCGGTGGCCTCCATCGCCTCAACCACGGCAATCTCATCGGACTCAGACCATTGCCGGAGCAGCTTCTGGTGCGGGTACCGGCCACGCGCCACCAGGTCCGCCACGGTAATGCCGTCGGGGGCGATGGACGACTGCGGGAGGAGACCCAGACGCCGGGCAAGTTCCTTTGCAGGCAGCGATGTCACAGATTTCCCGTCCAGCAGCACCTGTCCGCTCTTGGGCTTGATCAGCCGTGCGAGGGCGCGCAGCAGCGTGGACTTACCGCAGGCGTTGGGCCCCACGATCACCGTGAACTGCCCCTCGGGGATGCGCACATTGAGGTTCTCGGAGATGATGCGTTGCTCGTAGCCGATGGTCAACGCGTCGGCGTGGAGCTGCGGCGCGGCAGTGGTGAGGCTCATGATTTCCTTGCTTCCTTGGCCAGCAGCCAGACGAGGTAGATACCGCCGATGCACACGGTCACAACACCCACGGGCAGTTGGACCGGAGCAAACAAGCGCTGTGCCGCGAGGTCGCTGGCCACCAGGAGGAACGCGCCCATCACCGCGGAGGGGACCAGGGTGATGCCGGCACTCCGGGTCAGCCGACGGGCAAGCTGCGGTGCGGCCAGGGCAACGAACGCGATTGGTCCGGCCACGGCGGTGACGGCTGCCGTCAACGCGACGCCCAGGATCAGCAACAGCAAACGGGTCGGTTCTGCCCGGACGCCCAAGGCGCGGGCGGCGTCGTCGCCCATTTCCAGAAGCTGCATCCGACGCGCCACTGCCAGCGTGGACAAGCCAACCACAACAACCACGACGGCGGCAGGCGCCGCTTGCTCCCAGGTGATGCCGTTGAGGGTCCCGGCTCCCCAGACAGCTGCCGCCAAAGCAGCCTCCAGTTCCGCTTGCAGGATCAGCCAGTGGTTCAAGGCGGCCAGCATCGCGCTGATGCCGATGCCCACGATGATGAGCCGGAAACCTTGGGAGCCGCGACGGTAGGCGAGTAGGTACACGGCCAGCGCTGTGAGGATTCCGCCAACAAGGGCTCCCACCGCGACGCCAAGGTAGCCGCCGCCAACGGTCAGCATCACGATCAAGGCTCCCGTATACGCCCCGGTGTTGAAGCCGATGATGTCCGGGCTGCCCAGCGGGTTGCGGGTCATGGATTGGAAGATGCCACCGCTCATTCCCAGGGCCGCGCCGAACACCAGCGCTGAAAGAACGCGGGGGAGGCGCCACTCCATGACGATGGTTTGGGCCAGTCCCGGCGCATCGCCTGTAAAGGCCTGCAGGACTTGTGGCACGGAGACGTCGTAGTCGCCCGTTGCGAGCGAAACGACGGCCACGGTTAGCGCTGCCAGAACAAGTGGTATGCAGACGAGGATGCTGCGGACATCGAACCGGACGCTCAGAGTACGGTTGCGCACCAAGGCAGTAGGCCGGCCGAAGTGGACGCGGGCCCCGGCTTCCAAACGGCCGGGTTCGAGGCGACTCACAGCCCACTCACTTTCCGACGCCGCGCCAAGGTGATAAGCACCGGCGCGCC
Source organism: Arthrobacter sp. Rue61a (assembly GCF_000294695.2). Taxonomy (NCBI): domain Bacteria; kingdom Bacillati; phylum Actinomycetota; class Actinomycetes; order Micrococcales; family Micrococcaceae; genus Arthrobacter; species Arthrobacter sp. Rue61a. The sequence goes on from NC_018531.1 coordinate 543,207, forward strand.
GATGAACGCCGTCACCACGCCAACCTGGAGCTCACCTGGTGCGGCAACCCTGCCCACAACATCCGACACCAGGAGCAGGATGGGGGAGAGGATCACTGTGGTGGCCATGATCCAGCGCTGGTCCGGTCCCACGATCCAGCGGGCTACGTGCGGAATCATGAGCCCCACAAAACCAATTGCACCGGCACCGGCTGTTGCGGCTCCGCTGAGGAGGGTGATGGCCACGACGCCCAGGATGCGCGTCCGGTTGACGTTGGCGCCGAGGGACGTGGCGAGGTCGTCGCCCAGTGCCACGGCATTGAGCCCGCGGACGCAGAACAGCGCCACCAGCAAGCCCACGCCCATGAACGGCGCCACGGTCACCACCGACTCCATGCTCCGGGTGTCCAACGAGCCGATGCTCCACGAGCGCAGGTGATCGAAGGCCTTGGGGTTCAGGAGGGTGAGTCCGGAGCCAATACCTGTGAGGACCGCACCCAAGGCAACACCCGCGAGCGTCAGCCGGATAGGGTTCACCACGTTCCTGCCGGAGGTGCCAATCACGTACACGGCAGCAGTGGTCAGGATGGCGCCAATAAAGGCGAACCACATGTAGCCACTGAGAGAGCCGATCCCAAAGACGCCAATGGCGATCACGATGGCAAAGGAAGCGCCCGCGTTGACGCCCAGGATGCCGGGATCTGCCAGGGGATTCCGCGTGATGGCTTGGATGAGCGCGCCGGCTACGCCCAGGGCAACCCCGACGGCGATGCCCATCAGAGTACGCGGCAGCCGATTCTGAAGGATGATGGCGTGATCCGCCGTGTCCTGGGGGTTGGTGAACGCTTCAAGGACTGTTGACGCCGGGATGAATTTGGCTCCCACGCCCAGACTTAGGATCGCGGCGCCCAAGAGGACTGCCGCGGCAAGGACCAGGAAGAGGATCCGCCAGCGGGACTTATTGACGACCCCGGAACGTGGGGCCGCGCTGTTGGCCGGGAGGGCGACGGTGGCTGGCCCGCCGTGGCGCGGCTTGGGCGCGGGGGCGGTCAGTTGGGACATAACGCCGTCAGTGGGGACACAACAGGGGACCATTCCGGAGAGGTGGGGCAGTAATGGGTGGCCAGTCCGTGACTGTCGTCACAACGTCACGAATGTGTGCCTTAATTAGGTTAGCCTTACCCAGTGAAAAATGACGATTTTGAAGTACAGCCGCGCAAGGCCTCCCCTCGTCGCAAATCTGCAGTGCGCAAGCTTGCCATGAAGGTGGCCGGCGCTGCCGTGGCGGTGGGTCTCCTCGCGGGCTGCGGCACCAGTGGTGGCTCCGGCTCCACCGCCGGCAACGCCGATGTTGCCACGGGTGGTTCCAAGTTCACTACCGCGGACCAGGAAACGGCCAAGCTCGGCACGGACGCTGCCCCCGGCGTCTTCCCCCGCACCCTCAAACACGCCAACGGTGAGACCACCCTGGAGAAGAAGCCCACCCGCGTTGTGGTCCTCGACACCGGTGAGTTGGACGACGTCGTGACCCTTGGCATCACCCCGGTAGGCATGGCTACCACCGAAGGCGCCAACCCTGTCCCCACCTACCTGGCCGACAAGGTCAAAGACGTGGAGTCGGTGGGCACCATCCAGGACCTCAACCTGGAAGCGATCGCTGCGCTGAAGCCGGACCTGATCCTGGGCAGCCAGCTCCGTGCTGACAAGCTGTACAAGCAACTGTCCGCCATCGCTCCCACGGTCTTCAGCATCCGCCCCGGCTTCCCGTGGAAGGAAAACTTCCTCCTGGTGGGCAAGTCCCTGGGCGAGGAAGACAAGGCCGTCAAGGCGCTCAACGACTACCAAACAGCAGCAGACGCCCTCAAGGCAGACGTGAAGGGCGACCCCAAGATCTCCCTGGTGCGCTTCCTGCCGGGCAAGATCCGCCTGTACGCAAACAAATCGCTGATCGGCGTCATCTTGAAGGATGCCGGCCTTGCCCGTCCGGAGAACCAGGACATTGATGAACTCGCTGCCGAGATTTCGGCCGAGAACATTGAACAAGGCGACGCCGACTGGATCTTCTACAGCAGCTACGGTGATCCCGCAGCAACCGGAGAAACCTCCGTGGTTGAAGGTGCCGTATGGCCCAAGCTCGGCGCAGTGAAAGCCGGGCAGGCAAAATCAGTCAGCGACGACGTCTGGTTCCTTGGCCTCGGCCCCACAGGCGCGCAGCTGATCCTGAAGGACCTCCGCAGCATGCTGGTCAGCTAACGCCGCCAGCTCACACAAGCACCCCCAACACAAGCAGCCCCAACACAAGCACCCCAACAACGACGGCGGCCCTCACCGGAAAGGTGAGGGCCGCCGTCGTTATTGCTGGTAATTAGGCCTTGCGGGGGATTCCCGTGCGTGCCATGGCCTCGGCGTAGGCGCCGTGGATGGCATCCAGGTATTCCTGCTGGCGGGCCGGGGTGCCGGCAAACGAGCGGCCGCCGAGCGAGCGGACCTTGAAGGTCTTGAACCCGCGGCGGGCGATGCTGGCCGGTGCGGCCTTCATGAGCTGGTCGGCCAGGCGGTGTGCCTCGTTGCCGTGTGCCACCAAAGCGGACGTGCGCGGAAGGAGCTGAAGGAGACGCAGGAGCGGCTTGAGTCCCTCGGTGATGTTGGCCGGCGTGAGCTTGCCCGGTTCCTCGGTGGGTTCGATCCACGGGTACGCGTTCCAGGGCATCATGAGCTCGGGGCGGAGGCCCAGCTGCCACTGCATGCCGAGCATGCGGGTAGTGGCTTCCTCGTCACCCGGGGTGATGAAACCTTCGCCGGTATTGGTGCGCTGATTGGAGAAAAGGCTGACGATGCGGCAGTCATCCATGCTGTGGGCGGGGTCGATGTAAAGGACCTCGCTGCCCGGCTTCTGGACCTTGATGGAGTCGCACAGCTCGTTGACCTCGGCGATGTGCGGTTCATAGCGGCGGTTCCAGAGGATTTCTTCGGGTGATTCAGTCGCCAGTTCTTGCATCAGGGGTTAGGTCTCCTAGGTGTTACAGCGCACCGTTCCAAGGTGCCGCGGGCATGCCGCAGCCAAACCTCAAAGGGTGCTGTTGGGGGCTAACTAACCTTACCGGACTATGGACGTGAACGGGGCCCGCTTCGGCGCGCCTTTCGAATGCGACGCGGCGTGTTGCCCGGAAACGTGGCCGGCATCTCCACGGCGGCGGGCAGCTCTCGACGGCAATACGTGGCGCGCACCCATCCCTGACTTATCCACAACTCCGCCCCAACACCAGCCAAACACCAGAGAAACCGTTGTCATCGGCTAAACTTGGCTGGTAAGAGCCCCGAAACTCTTGCGTATGCCGTGCCCAGTGCCGGCTGCACCAGCTAACGTCGGGGCATTCTCATGTACGGCGTCGAGTCCTGGTCATCCGGCTGGGTCTGGGCCCGAAAGAATGGGGGAGGATCCCATGCCCGCTATCGTGATCGTCGGAGCCCAGTGGGGCGACGAAGGCAAAGGCAAAGCAACCGATCTGCTCGGTGGCCGCGTTGACTACGTGGTCAAGCCCAACGGCGGTAACAACGCCGGGCACACCGTGGTTGTTGGCGGTGAGAAGTATGAGCTGAAGCTCCTTCCCGCGGGCATCCTGAGCCCTAATGCCATCCCCATTATTGGCAACGGCTGCGTGGTGAACCTTGAGGCCTTGTTCCAGGAAATCGATGGCCTCGAAGCCCGGGGCGCGGACACATCCCGCCTGCGCGTTTCGGCCAACGCCCACCTGGTTGCCCCGTACCACCAGGTCCTGGACAAGGTGACTGAACGGTTCCTTGGCAGCCGGGCAATCGGTACCACCGGCCGCGGCATCGGCCCGGCATACATGGACAAGGTGGCCCGCTTGGGCATCCGCGTCCAGGACGTCTTTGACGAGTCCATCCTCCGTCAGAAGGTGGAAGGATCGCTGCGTCAGAAGAACGAACTCCTGGTCAAGGTGTACAACCGCCGCGACATCATTGCGGACGAGATCGTGGAGTACTTCCTGTCCTTCGCCGAGCGCCTGCGCCCGCTGGTCATCGACAGCACCCTTGAACTGAACAATGCCCTGGATGAGGGCAAGGTTGTGCTCATGGAAGGTGGCCAGGCAACGTTCCTGGACGTAGACCACGGCACCTACCCGTTCGTCACCTCGTCCAACCCGACGGCCGGCGGCGCGTCCGTTGGCTCGGGCATAGGCCCCACCCGCATTTCGCGGTCCATCGGCATCATCAAGGCCTACACCACGCGTGTTGGCGCCGGCCCGTTCCCCACGGAACTGTTCGACGAGATGGGCGTTTACCTGCAGAAGACCGGTGGCGAGTTCGGTGTGAACACCGGCCGTCCCCGCCGCTGCGGTTGGTACGACGCCGTCCTGGCCCGCCACGCTTCCCGCGTCAACGGCTTCACGGATTACTTCGTCACCAAGCTGGACGTCCTCACGGGCATCGAACAGATCCCGGTTTGTGTTGCCTACGACGTTGACGGCGTGCGCCACGATGAAATGCCCATGACGCAGACCGAGTTCCACCACGCGGTGCCCATCTTCGAGTACTTCGACGGCTGGACCGAGGACATCACCGGCGCCCGCACCCTGGAGGACCTGCCGGAGAACGCGCGCAACTACGTGCTGGCCCTCGAAAAGCTCTCCGGCACACGTTTCTCGGCCATCGGCGTCGGACCGGACCGCGATCAGACAATCGTTGTTCACGATCTGATCAACGACTAAGCACTCTTGAGTTCACGACGACGGCGGGTCGCCCGAGGTTCCTCACGGAACTTACGGGCGGCCCGCCGTCGCTGTATGAAGTACTCGGCCACCACCAGATTGATCACCCAGGCCGCCCCCATGAGCACAGCCCGCACGGTCTGGTCAGTGGGGCCTACGATCAGCATCCATGACAGCAGAACCAGCGCCTGCGTCCCGGCTCCCACGGCGATTGCGTAGGCTCGCGTCATCCATGCACCGTGTGCAGCAAAGTCCCGCCGGCGTATCGCCAGCAGACCCAGCATGATGCTTCCCAGCATTCCGAAGCCGAAGATCAGGCGAAGAACCAGGAGGGACTGGCCGTCGGTTTCCGGGAGGGTGTAGAACACGGACATCCACAGGCCGGACAAGGCAGCTAGCAGCCCTGCCGGAACCAGGACGCGCCCGGCTGCCTGGTGCCAGGACCGTGTGCGCCGCTGAGGTTGGGAGCCGCGTTGACGCGGGTTAACGCGTCGAAGAGCGGGGACGAATTGAATCGCTCCCAGCAGGCTGTACACCGTGACTGTGACGATATGGGTCACCACCGGGATGGGCGAAGCGAAGAACCTGGCGTTCTCAGGCGTCACAGTTGCGCCGCCGGTGAGTTGGGTGAGGCGCGCCGCGCCGGCGATCACCGGGATGAGGCTGAGGATGATCAGCGCTGCGGGCACGCCCCAATTGATGCCGCGGCTCCGCGCCGAGGGGGTGGTTGTGGATGTCATGGCTGCTGCCTGCGTTCTTGGGTTGTTGGATGTTCTTCTATCACCGTGTGGGCTAGGTGTACGGTGTACACCTCTGTGGACCAAACACTAGGTGTACGCTGTATACCTGTCAAGGCCTAAACAGCCGTGGCTGAGTGCGAAGAAGGGAATTCCCATGACCCAGCTAGTGGAGACGCCGCGGCGGCTTCCTCTGAACCGTGACCGTGTGCTGCGCTCGGCCATTGCCCTGGCGGACACTGAGGGGATCGAAGCGCTCAGCATGCGCAGGCTGGCGCAGGAGCTCGGCGTTGTTCCCATGGCTCTCTACAAGCACGTCGCCAATAAGGAAGAACTCCTTGGCGGCATGGTGGACACCATGGTGGGCGAAATCGAAGCTCCCGTTGCGCGTGCTCCGTGGAAGTCTGCAGTCCGGCAGCGGGTCCTTTCGGCCAGGCAAGTACTCCTGCGGCACGCCTGGGCACGTCCCGTGATCGAGTCCCGCACTACCGTGACGCCTGCCGTACTCGGGTACATGGACAGCTTTGCGGGGATGTTCCTGGCCGGAGGTTTCTCTGCGGACCTCACGCACCACGTGATGCATGCCATGGGTAGCCGAATGTGGGGATTCACCCAGGAAGTCTTTGATGACCCGGCGGAACCGGGCCCGGACCAACCGGAAATGCAGGCCGCCATGGCACGGCAGATGGCGGAGAACTACCCTAGTCTCTTCAGGATCGCCGTAACGGCGGCACATGATGATGAGTCCGTGGTGGGCAGCGGCTGCGACGACCAATTCGAGTTCGAGTTTGCCCTGGACCTGCTCCTGGACGGATTCGAACGGCTCCACCGGCAGAAGTGGACATCAGACGGGGGTAATCACCGATGAGCACAGCGATTGACGACGGAGTCGGGTTCCGTTCCCGGCGTGGGCCCATTCTGATTGCGCTGATGTTGGCCACTGGGCTGGTGGCGATTGATGCCACCATTGTTGCCACGGCCGTGCCGTCCATTGTGGAGGACATCGGCGGTTTCGCCTCATTCCCGTGGCTGTTTTCGGCCTACCTGTTGGCGCAGGCAGTGTCCGTACCTGTTTACGCCAAACTCTCTGACGTCGTGGGCCGTAAGCCGATGATCCTGGGTGGAATTGGGCTCTTCCTGCTCGGCTCGATTTTGTGTGGGCTGGCCTGGAGCATGCCGGCTCTCATTGCTTTCCGTGTGCTCCAGGGACTCGGGGCGGGGGCGGTCCAGCCCGTGGCAATCACAATTGCCGGCGACATTTATACCTTGGCGGAGCGGGCAAAAGTCCAGGGATATCTGGCTAGTGTGTGGGCTGTTTCCTCGGTTGTAGGACCCACTCTGGGAGGTGTCTTCGCCTCGCTGGGAATCTGGCGGTGGATCTTCCTGATCAACATCCCGCTGTGCCTGCTGGCGGGATGGATGCTCCTCCGCACTTTCCACGAGAACGTGGAGCGGACCAAGCACCGCATCGATTACTTGGGAGCGGGGCTGCTGACCATTTCGTTGAGCCTGCTGATCCTCGGGGCCCTTCAGGGCGGCCAAGCATGGGCTTGGGACTCGACGATCAGCATCTGCGTTTTTGCCGGCGGAGCCGTGTTGTTCGTTGCTTTTCTCTTGGTGGAAAGGAAGGTTGCGGAGCCGATCCTGCCACCGTGGGTGGTCTCCCGCAGGCTGCTGGCCACCACGGCGATGATCTCTTTCGGCGTTGGTGCAGTCATGCTCGGGCTGACAACGTACGTCCCCACGTTCTTGGAGGGGTCGCTGAAGACTTCACCCCTTCTGGCTGGCCTGGCCTTGGCAGCGTTGACCATCGGCTGGCCCATCAGTGCGTCGCAAGCCGGCCGGCTCTATCTTCGCATCGGATTTCGGAACACTGCCAGCATCGGCATCGCGATCACGGTGATCGGCGCAGCCGTCCTCGCCCTCACCGCGTCCACGCCCAGTATCCTGCTCGTGGCCATGGCTTGCTTCATTGTTGGGCTCGGACTCGGGCTCGTGGCAACGCCGAGCCTTATCGCCGCGCAAACCAGCGTGGAATGGAATGAGCGCGGCGTAGTCACGGGCACCAACCTCTTTGCGCGTTCAATCGGCAGCTCCATTGGCGTGGCTGTTTTCGGTGCCATCGCCAACGCCATCTATGCCAGCAGCCCTAGTGGTGGTCCCGATCCGGAAACTACTACGCACGCGTCCTCGGCCGTTTTCCTGGCGGTGCTCGTCAGCGCCGTCCTCACTGTGGTGGCGGTTCTTGTGATGCCCGCCGACCGAAAGCGCAGCAGCGATGCACCGGCACGGGAGCCCAGCTCGGAACCTGCCAACGACTAGTCTCGAACACATGGAAGAACTGATCACCGGCCCCTTGGAAAAGTTGTTCGAAGGCACCGTGTGGGCGGAGGGCCCTGTTTGGGTTCCGCAGTCACAGACCGTTCGCTGGAGCGACATCCCCAATAACAGGATCCTCGAGTTCACGCCCGCCACCGGCGCGACCAGCGAGTATGCCACCGGCGTCGAATACACCAACGGGCGCACGCTGGACCGCGACGGTAGCGTGGTGCAGTGCAGCCACGGCCGCAGGCGCGTTGAGCGGGACCACGACGGCGTGGTGACGCCGATCGTTGAAGCGTTCGGTGAGCATCGGCTCAACTCGCCCAACGATGTTGTGGTGGCCGGGGATGGCACGGTCTGGTTTACCGATCCTCCCTACGGAATCCTGCCGGGAACGGTGGAAGGACATGAGGGCGAACAGGAGTACGGCGGCTGCTACGTGTTCCGCTTCGACCCGGAAACGCAGGAACTGACTCCGGTGGTCACGGATTTGGTCCACCCTAATGGCCTTGCGTTTTCACCGGACGAATCCCTTCTGTACGTGGCTGACACGGCGGGCCGGGGCCACGGAGTGCCGTTCCGGATCGCTGCCTATCCGGTTGAGGCTGGAGCATGTGGACAGGGTTGGACGTTCGTTGAACTCGAGGACGACGCGGCTTCGGACGGGTTCCGGGTGGACGTGGAAGGCCGGGTGTGGACGTCGGCGGGCTCGTCAGTGCGCGTGTATGCCCCCGATGGCAGCCTGCTGACCGCCGTCGAGATTCCGGAAAGGGTCTCCAATCTCTGCTTCGGCGGGGCTGATGGTCGGGATCTCTACATCACTGCCACCACGTCCCTCTACCGGCTGCGGACCTCGACGCGGGATGCGGCCCAAAGGGACCTAGGCCCGGGCACCCCGGCCCTATAACCTTGACTCAGCACCACGCACTGCGATCGAGGGAGTGAACGTGTCCGGAAGCAACCCCGACCCGTACGAGGACAAGATCACCGGCCTGGAGCCGGGTGGGGGAGTGCCCCCTGGTGAGACACCCCCCGGCGAAGCATCAACAGCCGGTCCCCAAGGCCACGACGAGGGCGGCCCCAGGAAGGGCACTCAGGTTTTCTGGTTGGCTGCCATCGGTGCCGGCGTGCTGCTCACGCTGCTGTTCTTCATCGGCTACATCGTGGGATTCTTCGACTAGATCTCCCTTTTACTCGACGAGCTTCCCAGCGACGGAGTCGTCCGCGTTGGCCTGGGCCAGGGCTCGGAAGGAATCCGGAGCGGGCGGCAGGCTTTCGAAGCTGACGCCTTCATCTGTTGACCAGACAAAGTTCCCCTGCAGCGAGGGATCTGCCGTCGGGAAGTCAGCACGGTTGTGGGCGCCGCGGGTTTCGCGGCGTTCAAGGGCGCACTCAAGGGTGGCTCGTGCTGCCAGCAGGGAGCCGAGAAGGTCGTAGGCGTGGGCCAGGTCATCGAACCCTGCGATGTCCGGGTGGGCGGTAACGAGCTGGGCGCGTTCCTCCAAAGCGGTCAGCTTAGCGAGTCCTTGTTCCAGTCCCTGTTCGGTGCGCACCACCCCGGCGTGTTCGGTCATGAGGTTGCGTAGTTCGCGCTGCAGCCGCCGTGCCGACTCTGTTCCGCGGTCACTGAGCAGTGACTGCATTTCCCCGCGGGCTATTCCCACAGCGGCGGGATCCCGGACGATATGGGTACGCGAATGGACGTAGTCGGCCACATGCTCGCCGGTAATACGTCCGTAGACGAGGAGCTCAATCAGTGAATTGCCGCCGAGGCGGTTGGCGCCGTGCAGCCCGGAGGATGCCTCGCCGATTGCGTAGAGGCCGTTCACTCCCGTTCCGTGGTCCTCCGGTGCAACCCAGACCCCGCCCATCGAGTAATGAGCGGTGGGCGCAATTTCGATTTTGGTGGTGGTGATGTCCAGCATCTGCAGGTCGATCATGGTGCGGTAGACCCGTGGCAGCTTTTCCATGATGGTTTCCCGTGGCAGGTGGGAGACGTCCAGGTAAACGCCGCCCTTCTCGGTCCCGCGACCTTCGGCGACCTCGGTGAATGCGGCCAGCGCAACCCGGTCACGGGTGGAAAGTTCCATGCGTTCGGGATCGTAGCGTTCCATGAAGCGCTCACCGAGGCCGTTGGTGAGGATGCCTCCTTCTCCGCGCGCTGCCTCGGAGACCAACGTACCGGCCGCGTCGTCGGGCTCCAACAGGCCGGAAGGGTGGAACTGAACCAGCTCGGCGTCGCGGATCCGCGCTCCGGCCAGGGCGGCCAGCCGGAAGGAGTCCCCGGTGTTCTCATCGCGCCGGGACGATGTGTGCCGCCAGATGCGGGTATGTCCGCCTGCGGCCAGGATCACCGCATCGGCGTGGATCTGCACCGGGGTGCCGTCCACGATGTCGAATCCATATGCGCCGAAGACGGTGCCGTCAGCGACGAGCAACCGTGTGATGTAGACGGTGTCGATGATTGGCACGTTCAACTCTGCGGCCCGGCGCATCAGCGTGCGCTGGATCTCCAAGCCGGTGTAGTCCCCTGCGTAAGCCGTGCGGCGATATTTGTGGGCGCCGAAGAAGCGCTGTGAGATGCGGCCATCCTCCTCCCGGGCGAACGGCATGCCCCACTGTTCAAGGTCCTCGATACCGCGGGCCGCGTTGCGGGCTACTGTCTCGACGATGGACGGGTCGGCCAGGAAATAGGACTCCCGCAAGGTGTCGGCGGCGTGCTGTTGCCAGCTGTCCTCGGGATCCATCGTGCCCAAAGCAGCGTTGATGCCACCGGCGGCCAGGCTCGTGTGGGCGTCATGCTTGCGACGCTTACCCACGGCCAGCACCTGCACCCCCTGTTGGGCGAGTTCAATTGACGCGCGCAGGCCGGCGCCGCCAGTGCCGATGACCAGCACGGAGGTAGACATAAGGCGTTCTGGAATGGTGTTGAGGTTCATGCTGTCAACGCTAGAAGGAGCCGCATCATGTATCCAATGAATTGTTCGAGTGAAGTTGATGCATTTATGCTATGACCATGAAGCTAGAGCAGTTACGCTCCTTCGAGGCGATCGCCCGAGTGGGCCATTTCACACGCGCGGCCGAGCAACTGTTTCTCGCGCAACCTTCTCTCAGCAGGCAGATCGCAGCTCTTGAGGCCGATCTAGGAATGGCTCTTTTCCACCGCGGACCGTCCGGGGCGACCCTGACGAACGCGGGGGAGCTCCTCCTGCCCATCGCCCGGCGCATGCTCGGTGACGCGCAGACGGCACGGGAGCAGATGAACGAGCTTGCAGGTTTGCGCCGGGGCCGCATCCGCCTGGGCGCCCCACCTACCCTGTGCGTCTCACTGGTGGCTGACGTACTGGCCTCTTTCCGAAGCGCGCATCCCGGAGTGGAATTGCACATCACTGAAGGCGGCTCCCGTTTCCTGGTGGATGCCCTCAATGAAAGCGCACTGGACCTGGCTCTGGTGGTCACCCGTGGAACGGACCCCGCCGTGCAGGGCACTGAACTGATTCCGTTGCTGACCGAGGAACTGGTGGTTGTTTCCGCCGCCGGAGCGGCTTCGCCGGAAGAACTCACCCTGGAAGAGTTGGCGCGCATTCCGCAAGTGGCTTTCAACCGTAGCTATGATCTGCGGATGGCCACCGAGGCTGCGTTCTCCGCCAGCGGCTTGGAACCTGTGATCGCCGTGGAAGGCGCCGAGATGGACGCCGTGCTGCGCTTCGTGGAAAGGGGACTGGGCGTGGCGGTGGTGCCGGCAATGGTCGTCATCGGCCGGCCCGGACTGCGCAGCGCCCGCCTGGTCAATCCCTCGCTGTCACGCACCGTCAACCTGGCCCGGCGCAACGACATTGGACCATCAGCAGCCGCAGCAGCAATGCAGGAGTTCATCTTCAGCACAGTGGATCGACTAGCGGCGCCCGGCACCGACCTTGCACTGCTGGTCACGCCAACAGCACGTCACTGACGGTCATCAGATCAGGCCGAGTTCCGCCACGGCGGCGCGCTCGTCGAAAAGCTCAGCGGCTGTAGCGTCCATCTTCCTGCGGCTGAAGTCGTTCACTTCCAGTCCTTCAACAATTTCCCAGTTTCCGCCTGAGGTAGTTACTGGGTATGAATACATGAGACCTTCGGGCACCCCATATGATCCGTCGGACGCAACGGCCATCGAAACCCAATCGCCCTCGGGGGTGCCGAGCAGCCAGTCGCGGGCTGCGTCGATGGTTGCCGACGCTGCCGATGCCGCAGAGGACGCGCCCCGGGCCTCGATGATCGCTGCGCCTCGCCCGGCAACCGTGGGGATGAATTCGTTCTCTATCCAGTCCTGATCGTTCACCACCTCCGCCGCGTTTCTGCCGGCGACTTCTGCGTGGAAGATGTCCGGATACTGCGTTGCAGAATGATTCCCCCAGACGGTCATCTTGCGGATATCTCCGACCCTGGCGTGGGTTTTTGCAGCGAGCTGTCCTATGGCGCGGTTGTGATCCAGCCGGGTCAGGGCGCTGAATCGCGAGGCCGGGATGTCCGGGGCGTTGCTCATCGCAATCAAGGCGTTGGTGTTGGCCGGATTGCCCGTCACGCCAATACGGACGTCGTCGGCCGCGACCCGGTTCAGGGCCTTGCCTTGTGCCGTGAAAATATCACCATTGGCGCTGAGAAGGTCGCCGCGCTCCATGCCCTTGGAACGCGGACGGGCGCCAACGAGTAAGGCAAGGTTGACGCCGTCGAAAATATGGTCGGCGTCGTCGCCGATTTCCACCGAGTCGAGCGCGGGAAACGCGCAGTCGTCGAGCTCCATGACAACACCCTCAAGTGCCTTCAACGCGGGCGTGATCTCCAGGAGCCGGAGTTGCACTGGACTATCGCCACCGAACAGGGCACCGCTGGCGATCCGGAACAGGAGGCTATAGCCGATCTGGCCAGCCGCGCCAGTCACAGCGATCTTGATGGGACTGCTCACGTGAGTTTCTCCTTATCGATGTGAGGTCGATGGGCTTTGCAAGCTGTATGTCATGGTGCCACAGAGCAGTGGGTCCCAGTACCGGCGGGTACAGCTTCATCACAATTTCCGATGTTGTTTCGCGGTTTTATTCGCTATGCAGATGCACTTCGGGCGCGTGAGAATGAATTAACCGTCACAGAAAAAGGGCCACAGCGCCCCTCATTCCAGCCGATGCTCCCAACGACGGGAGCCATCTATGCGCGCTGTGACCTTTCGCCAAATAGGAGATCACATGTCAATCCAAGAGGTTGAGGTCCTCGTCGTCGGCGCGGGCCAGGCCGGGGTAGCGATGAGCGAGCACCTGAGCGAGCGGGGAATTCCCCACATCGTCCTGGAACGCCACCGTATCGCCGAGCGGTGGCGTTCCATGAGGTGGGATTCCCTGGTTGCCAACGGCCCCGCCTGGCACGACCGTTTCCCGGGCCTGGAATTCACCGACACCGAGCCCGGCTCGTTCCCCTCCAAGGAACAGGTCGCCGACTACTTCGTGGCGTACGCCCAGAAGATTGGGGCGCCCATCCGTTGCGGTGTTGAGGTGACTTCCGTGCGCAGGAACGTCGGTGCGCCGGGCTTCCATGTGCAAACGTCCGATGGCGAGTTCAACGCCCGCTACGTCGTAGCTGCCACCGGGCCGTTCCAGCGGCCGGTGATCCCCGCCGTCGTTCCCGAAACCGCCGGACTGATGCAAATGCACTCGAGCTCCTACCGCAACCCTGGCCAGTTGCCGGAAGGTGCCGTGCTGGTGGTCGGGGCAGGGTCCTCGGGCGTGCAGATCGCCGCGGAAATCCAGCGTTCAGGCCGCCAGGTCTTCCTCTCAGTTGGGCCACATGACCGCCCGCCGCGGAACTACCGCGGCCGGGACTTCTGCTGGTGGCTCGGAGTGCTCGGCAAGTGGGACGCCTCCACTCCCGCTGCGGGCGCCGAACATGTGACTATCGCAGTCAGCGGGGCGGACGGCGGCCACACGGTCGATTTCCGCGCGCTCGCAGAGAACGGGATCAAGCTCGTGGGACGGACCACGGCGTTCGATAACGGAACCATGCGTTTCGCGGATGACCTCCGTACCAACATCGCAAACGGCGACGCACACTACCTGGAGTTGCTCGACGAAGCCGACGCGTACGTTGAACGCAACGGCTTGGACCTCCCCGAAGAACCCGAGGCCCGCTTCCTGCGACCCGATCCGGAGAGCCTTACCAACCCCATCCGCGAGCTCGATCTCGCAAGTGCCGGAATCACGTCCATCGTGTGGGCAACAGGCTTCGCAGTGGACTACAGCTGGCTGCAAGTGGACGCGTTTGATGACAAGGGAAAACCCCTCCAGCAACGCGGTGTGTCCACCGAACCCGGCGTCTATTTCCTGGGCTTGCCGTGGCAGTCACGCCGAGGCTCCAGCTTCATCTGGGGTGTCTGGCACGACGCCAAGTACGTTGCCGACCAGATCACCATCCAGCGGAGCTACCTGGTCCACAACGAACAGGACGCGCTGGTGGCGAGCGGCGCCGTCTGACTGGGGGGACAAGCACAGTAAAGGGACCATGCCACATCGGCATGGTCCCTTTGCCGTGTCCAACGCCGCGCTTTGCTGGCGCACGCCCGGCTTTGCTGACGCACGCCCGGCTTTGCTGACGCACGACAAAGGGCCCGACGTCGGCACTCGCGTGAGTGCCGACGTCGGGCCTTGCGGGGTTGGTGACGTCAGCCGAGCCCTGCCAGCGACGTGGCCGAAAGAGCCGCCTCCATTTTCTGCGAGTCAAGCAGCCCGCGCTCAATCACCAATTCGGCAATTCCCCGATGGGACGCGAGAGCCTCCTTGGCCAGTTCGGCTGCAGCGGCGTACCCGATCAGTGGTGCCAAGCCGGTGACCACGCTGATCGATTCGACCATCCGTTGCTGCAGCAGCTGCGTATTCGCGGTGATGCCGTCCACGCAGTGCGTCCGGAGTTGGCGGCAGGCCACGGTGAGCCATGCGATCGACTCAAGCAAAGCGTCAGCAATGACCGGCTCGAAAGCATTGAGCTGGAGCTGCCCCGCCTCCACGGCCATGGTCACGGTCGCATCGGCGCCGATCACCCGGAAGGCAACCTGGTTGACCATTTCCGGGATGACCGGATTGACCTTCCCGGGCATGATGGAGGACCCGGCCTGCACTGCGGGCAACGAAATCTCCCCGAAGCCCGTCTGCGGACCCGAAGAGAGCAAGCGGAGGTCGTTGCAGATCTTGGAGAGCTTCACCGCTGCCCTCTTCAAGACACCGGACACGAGCATGAAGACGCCAGTATCACTGGTGGCCTCCACGAGGTTTGTCGCGGAGGTGAGCTGCATGCCGGTAATGGAACTGAGCTCACTGATCACAGCTTCCCGGTAGCCGGGGGAAGCGGTGATGCCGGTGCCGATGGCCGTGGCTCCAAGGTTGGACTCCCGCAAGTGGGGAAGGAGTTCAAGGAGCCGGTGGCCGTCTTCACGAAGGGTGTCGGCGAAGGCCCCGAACTCCTGTCCCATGGACATCGGAACAGCGTCCTGCAGTTGGGTGCGACCCACTTTGATGATGCCGGCGAACTCCGTTGCTTTGGCATCAAATGCTTGGATGAGCTGTGCGTGCTCCGCACAGAACGCCGAGATTTCCCGCTGCAGGGCAATCTTGATGGCCGTCGGATAGACATCGTTGGTGGATTGGCTGCGATTCACGTCATCAATGGGGTGCAATGCAGAGTAGTCGCCCTTACGTTGACCCATCAGCTCCAGCGCGCGGTTGGCAATGACCTCGTTGGCGTTCATGTTGGTGCTGGTCCCGGCTCCGCCTTGGATGGTGTCCACCACAAACTGGTTATCCAAGAGGCCATCCATGACTTCCAAGGAAGCCTTTTGGATGGCCGAGGATTTTTCCGGATCGAGCAGGCCCAAGCTTTCGTTTGCACGTGCTGCGGAGTATTTCACGGCCCCCAGGCTCCAGATGAGGGAACGCAGGGTGCCGATGGTTCGTCCGCTGACGGGGAAATTGTCCACCGCCCGTAGAGTACTGATGCCCCAGTAGGAAGCCTCGGGAACGTCAGCGTCCCCGAGGCTGTCATGCTCCCGCCGTGTTCCCGGGAGGGGAGAAGATGATTGTTGTGTCATGGTCCTGTTCCTGGAAGTGCAGTCATGGAATACCCGGCTACGTTGCCAGGTAGTCCAGCGCCGTGAGTGCCAAGGCGGCTGCGCCGTCGTGAATGGCAAGGTTGGCTGCGTCACCGACGCAATGCGCGGCGAACTCGGGTTGGTGGTTTGCTGCCGGGAAGCAGCCGAGTCCTATATAGGGGTGGATGGCCGGCACCACTTGGGACACATTGCCCATGTCTGTTGACGCCCGGTTCATGGTGGCTTGCTCCGGCGGTGCGTTGAAGTCACGGCCGAGAGTCTCCGCGTGCCGCACGTACAGCTCAAGTGCCCGCAGGTCCGTACGGAACTCCGAATAGGGCTCCGATTCCGCGGTAACCGACAACTCGCAGCCGGACGCCAAGGCCCCGGCCTCGAAGCACCGGTGAACGCGCTCCTCAAGCTCGCCCAACAGGGCAAGTGACTCGGCACGGACGTACCAGCGGCCTTCCGTTTTCTCAGGGATGGCGTTGGGGGCTTCGCCGCCCCGGGTCTGAATCCCATGGACACGGGTACCCGCCGGCAGTTGTTGGCGGAGGAGGCCCAACGCCACCTGGGCAACAATAAAGGCGTCGTTGGCATTGACTCCCTGATCGGGATAAGCAGCAGCATGAGCGGACTTGCCCCTGTACTCCACGTGGTTGTGGGCCACGGCGTACGGACGGGCTTCAGCGGAGTCCACAGGGCTGGGATGCGCCATCATGGCCAGATCCAAGCCCTGGAAGGCGCCTCTCTTGAGCAACTCGATTTTCCCCCCGCCGCCTTCCTCGGCGGGCGTCCCGTACAGTTCCACCGTCAGATCACGCTCGGCGGCGAACTGCGCCAAGGCCACAGCGGCACCGCACGAGATGGCCGTGATGATGTTGTGGCCACAGGCGTGGCCGAGACCTGGAAGTGCGTCGTACTCAGCCATGAGCCCAACGCGGCGGGAGCCCGTTCCGAAGACCGCACGGATCGCCGTGGGGAAGCCCAAGTACTCCCTTTCCACCTCAAAGCCATGGGCGGTCAGATAGTCGGCGGTCCAGGCGGCGGCGCGATGTTCCTGCCAGCCCAGCTCCGGGTTGGCGTGCAGGGTCTCCGAGAGCCGAACCAGGGAAGGCTGCTGGACGGTCACGGAACCCAGCACCCGGTCGCGTTGGACAGCCGGAGCCGAGGTGGTTGCCGGTTCAGCGCTCATCGCCGGCCACCCCATAGCTGACGGAAGCGGCGGGGTCCAGGCCGCGGACCACGTAGTCCTGCCGCTGCGGAAGCCACACTTCCAGCAGTTCCCCCAGTTCAGCGATCGGATCCTCATGCCAGTCCACACGGAGGTCAGTGTCGCGCCAGCCGTGTCCGGACACCACCGAGATACCCGCTGAGCGCACAGGTCCGGCCTCGCCGCCTGCTGCCTCAGCGGCTCGCAGGGCAGCCATCAGGCGCACTTCCAGTTCGCCTTTGGCGCCTTCGAACGCGTCGCACAGGGCCTGGGCAACGCCCGGATGCGCCAGCATATTGCCGGCAGCCACGCTGTTCGCACCCCGTCCTTCGCCGAACGAGCCAAGGGTATGCGCGCCGCTGAACACGGCGGATCCACCCTTGGCGTCCAGAACCACCAGTTGCCGATAGTCCACGGCGGGTGATTCCTGTACGACGGCGTCAATCGCCTCTTGCGCGGAATATCCGGCTTGCATTCGGTCCAGCAGCGCTGTTCCCAGTCGAGGATCGGTGATGTTCTGGGAGCTGACGGCGCCGATTCCGTCACGCAGATGCGCACAGCGGGCTGCAACGGCGGGGGAGGACGAGGAGACCGCTATGCCTAATCTGCCGTGGCTGTCGGTTGCGGCAATACTGAACGTCACTGCTGTGCCTCCGTGGAGAGCACTGCGGTGGCGTCGATTTCCACGAGCCACTCCGGGCGGGCCAAGGCCTGGACAACGATGCCGGTGGACACGGGGAACACTCCCTTGAGCCAGCGCCCCATGGTGCGGTAGACGGTCTCACGGTAGCGAGGATCGATGAGGTAGACGGTCACCTTGACGATGTCCTCCAGGCTGCTTCCGGCCTCCTTGAGCAACATGTCGATGTTGGCCATGGCCTTTTCCGTTTGGGCTTCAACGTCGCCAATGCCCACAGACTCGCGCGTCTCCAGGTCCTGTCCGATCTGGCCCCGAAGGTAAACCACGCCATTGGCCACAACGGCCTGGCAAAGATCGTTATCCAGGTTCTGCTCCGGGTAGGTCTCTTTCGTGTTGAACGTACGGATACGCTGGTGCTTCATGTCGCAGCTTGCCTTTCAGTCCTGTTAGCCGGGTGCTCGTATCCTTCAGCTTCCTGCGGCGCGTTAAATCTGTCCAACAGTTCTTTTAGAACGATTGCATCGACTTTTCTGATGCAGGGTGTACTCTCGTGGCATGGATGTGACCCTCACGCAGTTGCGCTATTTCGTGGAAGCGGCAGCCCAGTTGTCCATGACAGGTGCGGCCGTCCGCCTGAATGTTGCCCAATCGGCAGTTTCGGCTGCGATTGCCCAGCTGGAGCGCCACGTAGGCACGCAGTTCTTCATCAGGCAGCGCTCCAAGGGCCTGGTGCTCACGCCGGCAGGGGAGCTCTTCGTCAGGGACGCGCAGGCGATCCTCGCGCAGGTTGAGGAGAGCGTTGACCACGCACGCGGAGAGCACCAGAGTGTCTCCGGTCGGATCCGCATAGCCTGCTTCAGCACGCTTGCGCCTTTCCTGCTTCCCGGTGTCCTGACCAAACTGCGGGAAGATCACCCCGCACTTGTAGCTGAAGTCATCGAGACCGATACTGCGGGCTGCATCGCCGCTTTGCTCAGCGGGCAGGCGGACTTGGCGCTGTGCTACGACCTGGACCTTCCCGAAGCGATAGCCCGTTCCGTGGTGGATGCCGTTCGGCCTTATGTGGCACTGCCGCCAAACCACAAACTGGCAGGATCAAAGACCGTTCAACTGTCCGCACTGAGCGGCGAACCCTTTGTGTTGCTGGACTTGCCCCACACCCGTGACCTCATGATGTCCATCGCCAGGCTGGGTGGCCAGGAGCCGGACATCAGGTTCCGATCGGCCAGCTATGAAACGGTGCGCACTTTCGTGGCGCGCGGCCTCGGCTATTCCATCCTTCACCAGCGGCCACAGCACCAGTTGACCTACGACGGCGGCCAGCTGGCCGCCGTCGAAATCCGCGACGACGTGCCGGAATTGAAGACAGTTCTGGCGCACTTGAAGTCCCACCGCCCCACGGCGAGGGTGCGGGCGGTAGCGCAAGCAGTCAGGCATCAGATCGTCGCCGCCCGCTCGGCGCGAAGCTAGGTCCGGTTCCCGCTGCATCTGTTCAACAGATGCAATTGGTGTTAAAAATCTATTCGACAGATCACAGTTCCGCGCTCGAAAATGGTTATACCAGCAATCGAGCGTGATCCACATCACGTGCCCTGGTGGCGCAGTCTCAGGTCGGTCAACGTCGACCGCCACAGGCTCGCTCTCCCCATCCCAGCATCGGATCTTTTCCTCCAGGAGGAACTGTGAACACCAATAACATCGAGGGGCAGATCAGCAGAAAGGGTTTGCGCACCAGTGTTGCCGCCGGTTCCATCGGCGTCTTTGTCCACTGGTTCGAATGGGCTATTTACGCCTACCTTGCGTCCACCATCGCCGTGGTCTTCTTCCCCCAACAAGACAGCACAGCGGCCCTGCTGTCAGTTTTTTCCGTCTTCGCCATCAGCTTCGGCGTCCGTCCCCTGGGCGCACTGATCTTCGGAACCCTCGGCGACAGGATCGGCCGCAAGAAGACGCTGTCAATCGTGATTCTCTCCATGAGCGGTGCCACGCTGGTGGTCGGGCTACTGCCCACTTACGACGCCATCGGCCTGTGGGCGCCTATCCTGCTTGTGGCCGCCCGGGTGGTCCAAGGCCTCGCAGCAGGCGGTGAGTTCGGAAGCGCGGCCGCCTTCCTGGCCGAGTACTCACCCAGGAAGCACCGTGGATTCGGCGTCAGCTGGCTCGAATTCGGAAGCCTCCTCGGTTTCCTGGCGGCCTCGCTGGTGGTCTTCGTGCTCTCCAGCGCCATGGACGCACAAGCCATTGCCGGCGGTGGCTGGCGCATTCCCTTCCTGATCGCAGTTCCCCTGGGTGTCATCGGCTTCTACATCCGGTCCAAGATTGAAGACACTCCGGAATTCCGTTCCCTGGAGGAGCTGGGCAACGTCCCGCAGAGCCCCGTCAAGGAAGTCTTCACCAAACACCGCAAGCAGCTGCTTCAGATGAGCGGCTTGGAGATCATGATGCACGTTACCTTCTACGTGGTGCTGGTCTACCTCCTGACCTATCAGGAGAAAGTGCTGGGTTTCGACGCCGGAACAGCCGCGCTGCTTTCCACGGCGGCTTCTGTGGCGGGCCTGATTCTCGTACCGTTAGTGGGCGCGCTGTCCGACAGGATCGGCAGAAAGCCGCTCCTGATCACTGCCGCCGTTTCACTGGTGGTACTGGCGTACCCCTTGTTCCTGGTCATGCAGACCGGCACAGCCTGGGCTGGCATCGTCAGCACCATCGGACTGGGCGTCATCCTGGCCCTCATCCTTGGAGTTCATGCGGCAGCAGCTGCCGAGCTCTTCCCCACCCGAACACGGCAGACCGGGCTCTCTATCGCCTACAGCGTCACCGCGGCCATCTTCGCCGGAACCGTCCCGTACGTCCTGACCTGGCTCATTGCGCAGACAGGAAACGACATGATGCCAGCCTTCTACCTGATTCTGGTGGGCCTTGTAGGACTTGCTGCTGTGCTGAGCATGAAGGAAAGCAAAGGCAAGAACCTGATGGACGAGGAAGAACTGCACTCGGCGGGAACCCCGTCCCGGGCAACGCAGGGCGTGGCGCACACGTAGACACACACACACCAGTGGACAATTCACCCTCGCGTACGGGGGTGAATTGTCTGTTTGATGGGGTCAAACAGTGACGGCAAGCCGCGCCAGCGCCCGCTCCACCAGGTGCCGTTGCCGGGAACCGGTGACGGCGTCCGGATCCAGCATGGAGGTGACGTGCAGGCCCATCATGATGTTCAGCAGCTCATCGGCAACCGCATCCGGATCCGCCAAAGGTGCGCATTCGTCGTCGTGCTCTGCTTGGGCAAGGAAACCCAACACCAGGCCACGCCAGTGCAGCAAAGCCTCCCGACCCACTGCCCGCAGCGCGTCTTCCGTCTGCGCCCGCTGCCAGAAGGACACCGCCACGCGGGCCTCCACCACGGTGAGGGGATCGGCCGGAATGATCTCCAGGCACAACCTTCTGAGGGCCGAAAGGCCGCGACGGCCTGCCGTGCCAGCCGCGATGCGTTCGTTGGTGCGTTCGCAGATCAACTCGTAGGACGCCAGCAGCAGGGCGTCCTTATTGGGAAAGTAATGGGCCAGCACTCCCGGTGCCGCGTAGCCGCATTCACTGGCAATGTCCCGCATGCTGGCGTTCTCGATGCCCTGCTCCGCGATCAGCCGCCACGTGGTTTCGATGATGGAACGGCGACGTTCCTCGTGATCAACCAAGCGGGGCATGCTGTTCCTTCGTTCGGGCGGGTGGCCATGGCCGGACCGTGAGCACCCTACCACCGCGGGGACGCCGGGGCGCGCCCCCGCGGTGGTAGGTGCAGGTAAAACGCGGGTTACGCCCTCAGTGTCCGCAGGTGCCGGTGTTTTGCTCTGCAGGAGCGCAGTGTCCGGTGGAGGACGATGGCACGTTGAGTGTGGGGTTCTGATCGAAGAAGCCGTGCGGCTTCAGGGTGAATCCGGTGGTATCAACGGGCATGATAGGCCAGTCCTCGGGCCGCGGGAAGTGCGTCAGGCCAAACGAGTGCCACACTACGAGGTCCTGGCCATCGATGTCGCGGTCCTGAGCCACGTAACTGGGAAGCCCTGCACCTCCGGGGTGCTGGTTGACGAAGTCGCCTGCGGCGTAAAGCTCGTCCTCTGCGTGCTGCGTGACCCACAAATGGTGTTTGGCAAAGGCGGCCCGCGAAGCGATAGAGGAATCATCCGCCATGGCCAACGTAGGGTTGCCCTCCGGATAAAGGGTGTAGCCCACCGGGTGGCCCAGGTGATTCAGCGAGTCCGGGTTGCTGATGTGCCACACCCTTCCCTTGGTGCCATCGGCATCGCGGACTGCCTCCGATTCACGGGTCAGCACTGTGCGCTTTTGTGTGAAGGCGTTGCCGTGAGGGTTCCCGGGCCCCTTGGGAAGCCGTACAAGGTCCAGTTCCTCAACCCGGTTGGTGCCGCCGTCGACCATCATGTCCAGGCGCGCGCTGAAGAGGTGCTGGTGGTAAGGGGCACCAAGGCCCGGAGCGATCTCCGACGCGTAGGCGTAGTCCTTGTCCGGGAGTGCTGCCGTGAACACGATGCCCGTAGCCTTCGCCTCAAACTCGATGGTGCCGTCCAAATAGAGGTACCAGTAGAAGCCGTAATCGTAGTTGCCCACGGTGGTGAAGAAGGAGACCACCAGCCTGCGGTTGCGGCGAACCTCGTTGGAACCTGCCCACTCGTCCGTGTGCTTCCACAGGATTCCCGCGTCTTCCTCGTGGATGCAAATGCCGTTCTCGATCACGCGCGGATTGCCGAAATCATCTGCCACCACCGGGGACATGTAGGTGATATCGCCCAAGCAGTCGCAACCAAGCTTGAGTGAGTTGGCATCCCGGCCCACCAGGTATTCGCCGGAATCGAAGTAGTTCTGCCAGCTTCGGTACGGGGACGGGTCTCCATACGGCACCACCATTTCGGAGATGGATGCGCGGTGGACCACCGGGCGGCGCCGTCCCTGGTGCGAGTGGTGGAGCTGGTGGAGCACCAATCCCTCGCGGGCGTCGAAGCCGACGCGGAGGTCCCAGCCTGCCCAAGACAGATGGTTGCCTTCCAAGGTGAAGCTGGGACCCTCGGGTTGGGTGATTTCTATTGGCTTCAAATCCGTGCGGAGCTCTCCGTGGATGGTGGGGTCGGTGTAGTTGCCGTTGACCTCTGGTACCGGAACCGGGCCGTCGTCGATCAGGTGGTTGACGCGCCGGTTCTCAATGTCCACGAAAGCCACCAACCCGTCGATCGGGTGGGCCCACGGGTGGTCCGCGGGGTGGTCCTGGTGGAATCCCAAGCCGCGGAGCAGTCGCTTGCCTTCCTCATTCCCGTACTCGAAGACGCCTGCGGAGAGGGGAGCGACGCGGACTTGGGCGGGGGTCAGGCCGCGGCTGGCCAGTGCTGCGTTCCACTGTGGATCTACAGCCAGAATGTCCTCAATGATCCCGAATTCCTCGAGAAGGACCGGCAGTTGGCCATCGATTTCCGGGTTGAGTTCACGCTGATCCAGGACGAGGCCTGTGGCCAGGGACAGCCTGACATCGAGGGAACGCGACTGCGTGGCGTCCCAGAGCATTGCCCGGATCAAGCGAGGGGCATCTGCTGCGTCTGCCTGGAAGACGGCCTTAGGTGGCTCGATCAGGCCCAGGTAAGCGAAGCGTGTGGTTTCTGCGACGAGCCCGGCATCGGCCAGGATCCGGCGCGCCTGGTGGATTTCGTGTGCCGAGAGCTGCTCAAGCGGATGTTGCCCCAGCGGAGCCTGCGTCGTTGCGGCCAAGGGGGTGGTCTGAAGGGTCATGGCACTTCCTGAAGTCGATTTTTGATGGTACAACTGTTCAACCAACGCTTTGATGTTACCCACCTCACAGGCCGGCGTAAAGTCCTTGACCCAAATGTCGCCGGCGGCCAGGAGAACCATGAACCAGCAATCCCGCCTACCCCGGCGGCGCGGCACAACTACGCCCGTTTCCGCGGGCCTCGTGGGCGTTGCTGCTGCTGGCAGCGCTGTAGCCCATGTGGTGGCAGCGGCCAGCGGTCCGGCAGGAGTGATGGCCTGGTGGATGGCCGCGATGGGCGCTGCGTGCTTGAGCTGCGCGGCTCCCATGGCGGGCTTTCCCGCCCGGACGTTCTGCGCCGGACAGGCCGCAACTCGTGCCGCCGGCCACCTCCTGGCCATGAGTGCAGCAATGAACCTCATCCATCTGGTCCTCCTGCTGGGACCTGGCAGCGGCCACCACGGTCACGTCCAGGGCGCATCCACTCCGGACCACCAGCCGGCCATGCTCATCCTCATCGGCGTTGAACTGCTTTGCCTTATGGCTGCTTCGGCGGCCCTCCGTATGACCCGCACCGCAACACCACACCCGAACTGAAACCCCACACCAGGAGTCACCATGAACACAACATCCACTACGCTGTCCTTCGACTGGCACGGCCGAGCCGACGCCCTGGCGATCGATGGCAGGGCATTTATTGACGGCGGCCGGGCGGCGGCAAGCACCGGGCTCGTCCGTCCCACCAGCAGCCCGATTGATGGCCGAGTCCTCGCTGAGTTGGCCGCGTGCGGCCTGGCTGACGTCGATCGCGCGGTGGCGGCCGCGAGGCGCGCTTTCCCGTCGTGGTCCCGTTCCGGGGCCGAAAAGCGAAAGGGACTGTTGCTGGCGTTGGCCAACCTCATGGAGCTGAATGCCGATGAGCTGGCCCTGCTGGAGACGCTGGACAGCGGAAAACCAATCCTGCAGACCACAACCGTGGACGTACCCGGCGCCATCTCCACGCTGCGCTGGTACGCCGAGGCTATAGACAAGCAAAGCGGTGAAATGCCCGCCGTCCCACCCGGAGCCACGGCCCTGGTGACCCGCGAACCCCTGGGCGTAGTGGCCGCCATTGTTCCGTGGAACTTCCCGCTGGAAATCGCGGTGTGGAAACTGGCGCCGGCACTGGCCTCCGGCAACACAGTGGTGCTCAAGCCGGCCGAACAGACCTCGCTGAGCGTGTTGCGCCTCGCCGAGCTGGCCACGGAAGCGGGTCTGCCGGATGGCGTGCTGAACATCATTACCGGTACCGGCCGCGAAGTAGGCGCAGCGTTGGCGCATCACATGGACGTTGATGCGCTGGCCTTCACGGGCTCCACTGCCGTTTCCCGAACACTGTTGGAAGCCTCAGGTCGCAGCAACCTCAAGCGACTGAGCCTGGAAGCCGGCGGTAAGAGTTCCAATATCGTCTTCTCCGATACGGCCGACCTGCCTAAAGCGGCAGCCAAAGCTGCTTTTGGGGCCTTCTACAATCAGGGCCAGGTCTGCTCTGCGAACTCACGGATCCTGGTGCAGCGGGACATCCATGACGAGTTCGCAACCCTGCTTGCAGAAGCTGCGGTTGGTTACCGGGCCGCGGATCCGCTGGCTGGTTTGGCCGGCAACGGCGCCCTCATCAGCAGCGCCCACGCGAACGACGTCGAAGGCTGGATTCGGCGGGGACGCACCGAAGGTGAGGTGCTTTTCGGCGGTGAGCGGCTCGAAATCCAAGGCTCCGATGCCTACCTGGAACCTACGCTCCTGGGCGGCCTCCCGGCGGACCATGACGTTCACCGCGACGAGATCTTTGGACCCGTGGCTGTGCTGCACGCGTTCGACTCGGAGGGGGAAGCGGTGCGGTTGGCCAATGCCACAGACTACGGATTGGCTGCATCCGTGTGGACGTCCAACCTGTCCCGCGGCCATCGGGTGGCAGGGGAGCTCCTTGCCGGAACAGTCTCCGTTAACACCGTTGACGCACTGGGAAACACCACCCCGTTCGGAGGCTTCAAGCAGTCCGGATTCGGCCGGGACCTCTCCCTGCATGCCTTCGACAACTACACGGCGCCAAAGACTACGTGGATCCAGTTCGACTGATCTATCCCATCTGAAAAAACGCTGATATGCATCGTTATTCCATGGTTTACCTGATGCAATTCACGCGCCTACGCTAGGGCTCACAGTGGACCGGACCCGGCACGTCAACGTAGACGAGAGCCCGCCCGCTCCCTCACATCGCACCAGTCGCTAAGACACCTTCCCTTCCCACCCTTCTTGCTCAGTAGCAAACTTAAGCAGTAGCAAAGGATCGATCATGGATCAGCCAGTAGCCTCAACGCGGCTCGCGCAAGAACAAAGCAAGCATCTGCAAAAATCCCTGGGCCGCTTCGACATCTTGTTGTTGGTGGTCGCCGCCGTCATCTCAGTGGAAGTCCTGGGCCAGGTTTCCGGGTTCGGCGGGGAAACCTTCACCTGGACACTCATCCTTGCCATCACGTTTATGGTCCCCTACGGACTCATCTTCGCCGAGACAGGCGGTGCCTTCACTGAAGAGGGCGGCGTCTACGTATGGACAAAAATGGCCTTTGGGCGCGTGGTTGCAGCCATCACGTCCCTTTTCACCTGGGTGACGCAGCCCGTTTGGGTGGGTGGCGCCATGGCCTTCGTAGCAGTGGAAACCTGGTCCGAGTACGTGGGCCATGTGGACGCCGGAAGCCCTGCCGATTACATCTTCAAGCTTCTCTTCATCTGGATCACGGTGACCTCAGCGATCATCAGCTTGAAGCACGGCAAATGGCTACCCTCGCTGGGGGCCATCCTCAAGGTGGCGTTCCTGACCTTCTTCATCATTGTCACCATGATTTACGGGCTGCAGCACGGTTTCAACGGGCTCGACCTGGGCTTCTTCTCACCCACGCTTGCTGGCTTCCTGGGCGTCACGCCACTTCTGCTGTTCTCGTTCCTTGGCTTCGAGTCCGGGAACAGCGCTGCGGGGGAAATGAAGAACCCGGCCAAGGACGTTCCCATCTCGGTTGCCAGGTCCTCCATGATTGCCGCCGCGAGCTACCTGCTCCCCATCTTGGCCATCCTGCTGGTAGTGCCGTTGGACCAGATCACCGGCATTGGAGGTCTGTTCGGCGCAATCGCCACGGTCTACACAGTCTTTGGGCCTGCTGCGGAGGTCATGCTGTCCGTTTCCGCGGTGGTTTTCTGCTTCATCCTGGTCTCGCAAGGCGCCGCATGGATGATCATCAGCGACCGCATGCAGGCCATGGCTGCTGCAGACGGCTCCTTCTTCGGAGGCTTCTTCGGACGCTTCCACCCCAAGCTCGGCACCCCCATCCGCGTCAACACGCTCTCCGGTGTGGTGGCGACGCTGTTCATGCTCGCAGCCATGCAGCTCAGCGGCACCAGCAGCGCACTGTTTGGCGTGGTCCTCTCCATCGCGATTTCCACGTTCCTGCTCAGTTACCTGTTGGCCATCCCGGCCGCCGTGAAGCTGCGGAGCAAGTATCCCCACGCTGACCGGCCTTTCAAGGTTCCTGTCTCGGACACGGGCTTCCGCATTCTGGGTTACATCTGCTTCGCGTGGATCCTGATCGGGTCCTGGGTGGCCATCTTCCCGGGGACACTGGACGTGCTTTTCGGCTTGCCATACGACTTCGAGGCAACGTGGGGCGTCTCGCAGTTCACTTTCGAGGCCTTTGCTCTTGGAACCCTCGGCTGCATTCTGGCCCTGGGGCTTGTTGGATATGCCCGCGGGAAGAAGGTAAGGGAGGCGGTGGCGCCCGTGAGCGAGACAGCTGAGCTGGTCAACGACTAGCTGGGCACTAGCGGGCTTCGAGGTCCTCGAGTGTTTTGCCCTTGGTGTCCGAGGACAGGAGGGTTGCCACGGCCGAGACAACGCAGATGCCCAGCGTGGTCAGGCCGATGACCATGGGGATGTTCGCTGATCCCGGGGGAGCGATTGCCGTAAAGAGGCTCGGGAAGAAGGAAGCGATCATGAGCCCGATGTTTTGCGAGACCGCGAAGCCGGTGACCCTCATCCGCATGGGGAATTGCTCCTGGAAGAACGTGGCAAAGGTGGCGTTCCACATCTGGAAGAGGATGCCCTGAACGATCACGACGCAGACGAACACCAACGGGAGGCTGCGCTGTTCGATCGCCCACAGGTATCCCACGGTCAGCAGGCCGCCGGTGATGCCGCCGGCCACCATCAGTGCCCGGCGGCCGATCTTGTCGGACAGGGCGCCGAACAGCGGGATGGTCAGCACTGCGGCAACATTGGCAGCCATGGTCACCCAGAGGAACTCACTGCTGGAAAAACCGATGCCGTAGCCCTTCTGGGTGGCGAAGGAGACACCGAAGATGAGGGTGGCCATACCGATGACGTTGGTGAACGTCATGATGATGCACCGGAGCAAAACCCAGGGGTGGGTGCGCAGGAGGTCCACCAGTGGGAAGCGACGCTTGGCGCCGGCGTCTTCGGACTGGGCCAGGTATGCGGGAGGCTCCTCGACGCGGCGGCGAATGACGTATCCGGCCACGATCACTACGGCGCTGAGCAGGAATGGCAGTCGCCAGCCCCACGAGTGGAACTGCTCGTCGGGGAGGAATGCGGCGAGGGGAATAAGGACGGCCGTGGCCAGGATGGAGCCCACCTGTGTGCCCTGCAGGCTGAAGCTGGCGAAGAAGCCGCGCTTCGCGTCGGGGGAGTGCTCCACGATCATCGCACTGGCGCCACCGAGTTCACCCGCGACGGCGAATCCTTGGACCAGTCGGAGAATCACCAGGAGGACAGGAGCGAGGAGGCCCACCTGTCCGTACGTGGGCAGGAGTCCGACGGCAAAGGTAGCGAAGCCCATGAGCAGCATCGCGAAAACGAGCACCTTCTTGCGCCCGTGCCTGTCACCGTAGGCGCCCAGGATCACGGCGCCGAGCGGGCGGGAAACGTAACCTACGGCGTAGGTGGCCAGCGACGCGATGATGCCGACGGTGGGATTCTCCGTGGGGAAGAAGATGGTGGGAAACAAGAGCGTCGCGGCCAGTGAATACAGGGCGAAGTCGTAGTATTCCAGCGCGCTTCCGATCCAACCGCTCATGGCGGCTTTCTTCGGATCCTTCTGGCCGGTGGCTTCGCCTTGGGTTGAAGGGACGTCCCTCCCGTGCATCACGGTCATTGCGGCTGAACTCCTATGTCGTCGTTGGCAAGGAACAAGAGCTCTTCCCGTCCAGGACTGAACTTTTGGTGCTCATTCAGCGT
Organism: Arthrobacter sp. Rue61a; assembly: GCF_000294695.2. Lineage (NCBI taxonomy): Bacteria > Bacillati > Actinomycetota > Actinomycetes > Micrococcales > Micrococcaceae > Arthrobacter > Arthrobacter sp. Rue61a. Next base: position 571,983 of record NC_018531.1, read on the forward strand.
GAGGAAGGTTACTTCTTGAATCGATTCATAAAGCATAGGACGTGACCTGCGCTACGTCAACGCACGACGGCGGCAGGCCGCCGCGGGTTCCCTTGGAACCTGGGGTGACCTACCGCCGTCGTTATTAATTACTTGGCCAGGAAGCGAAGCAGGATCTCGTTGACTTCGGTGCCGTGCGTCCAGAGCATGCCGTGCGGGGCGTCTTCGATCTCGACGTATTCGGCGGAGGGGAGGCGCTTGGTGAATTCGCGGCCCGTGGAGTCGATGGGCAGGATGCGGTCGTCGGTGCCGTGGACAATCAATGACGGGACGGTGACCTTCTCGATGTCGGAGCGGAAGTCCGTGAGCCACGAGTCCACAACCGCGAAGGAGGCATACCAGGACGAGCCTGCGGCGACGTTCCACGAATTCCGCAGCGCCTCTTCGCTGAGGCGGTTGCCCAGGAAGTTATCGGTGTTGAAGAAGTCGTTGTAAAAGTTGGTGAACCAGGCGTACCGGTCTTCGATGGCGGCGTTGCGGATGCCGTCGAAGACTGACGATGGAACGCCGGTGGGGTTGTCGTCCGTCTGGAGGAGGAAGGGTTCGAGCGAAGCCAGGAAAGCGGCTTTGGCTACGCGGGCTTCTCCGTACGTGCCGATGTAGCGCCCGACTTCGCCGGTGCCCATCGAGAAGCCCACCAGTACGGCGTTCTCCAGGTCCAAGGTTTCAAGCACGGTGTTCAGGTCTGCCGCGAAGGTGTCGTAGTCATAGCCCGTGGTCGGTTTGCTGGACTTGCCAAAGCCGCGGCGATCGTAGGTGATGACCCTGTATCCGGCGTTCAGGAGGGCGGCTGTCTGCTTTTCCCAAGAGCCGCCATCCAGGGGGTATCCGTGGATCAGGACCACAGGCTGACCCGTCCCGTGATCCTCGTAGTAGAGCTCAATGTCCGTGGTGTTCTCGGTGCCGACCTTGATGAAGCCCATGATTTTGTTCCCTTTTCCGAAGGTGGAGAACGGTCGTTCTCCGGCTGTGTTTTCATCGTATAGAACGATCGTTCTCATTTCAAGTAGAATGGGCACATGGATATTTCCGAGGTCCGAAACCGCATCGTCGCCACCGCCGATGAGCTCTACAACGCGAAGGGAATCCAAGCCGTTGGCATGGATGAACTCCGTTCGGCGGCCGGGGTCTCGTTGAAAAAGCTCTACGGGGAATTTCCCTCAAAGAGCAGCATCGTCATGGCTGTGCTTGAACACCGGCATCAATCCTGGACCCAAGGGCTCGACGCAACCGTCCAGCAAGCCGGGACACCCCGCGAACGCCTCCTAGCCATCTTCGACTACCTCGCGGGATGGTTCTGCCAGGATTCTTTCCGAGGGTGCGGCTTCATCAACAGCTTCGCCGAACTCGGTGCCATCAGCCCGGACGTCGCCGAATATGCGCGGAAGCACAAGGAATCGTTCCAGGAATACGTTGCCCGGTTGGCTGGCGAGGCCGGCGCGCCAAAATACCTGGCACCGCAACTCGCGATTCTCGCCGAAGGCGCCCAAACCACTGCGGCCATCGCGGGAACATCCGACGCAGCCGGACAGGCGCGTCAAGCAGCCGAAGTCCTGATCGACGCAGCGCTGACTTCCAACTAGGCTTCTGGGATGGGCCGAACGGCTCGTCAGGAAGAAGATTATTCGTGTTCGAAGCCCCCAGCATCTTGTTCCTCTCGGCAGGCTTTGCGGTGTTGGCCGCAGCAGTTCTGCCCAAATTGTTGCGCCACATGCCGCTTTCCATGCCGATGGTCTTTCTGGGCAGCGGAATTCTGGCGTTCACCCTGCTTCCCGAGCTACCGGACCCGGACCCCGTCAAGTACGGGGATTTCACGACTCACCTGACCGAAGTGTGCGTCATCATCTCGCTCATGGGCGCCGGATTGGCCCTGGACAGACCCTTCCGTTGGCGCGGATGGTCCACCACATGGCGCCTGCTCGGCATCGTCATGCCTTTGTGCATCCTGGTGATGACGCTCCTCGGTCTGTGGGTGCTGGGCTTGGGACTGGCGGGCGCCATCCTCGTCGCAGGGGCGATTGCACCCACTGACCCTGTTCTGGCATCCGAGGTCCAGGTGGGAAAACCTGCGGACGCGGAAGATGACCCGGACGAGGATGAGGTCCGCTTCGCTTTGACCTCCGAGGCGGGCTTGAATGACGGGCTCGCCTTCCCCTTTGTGTACCTGGCCATCCTGATCAGCTTGGTAGGGGCCTCCCCGGATGCCTGGCTGGGGGAATGGGTCGCTCTGGATGTTCTCTGGCGCACTGTTGCGGGGGTGCTCGTCGGTTTCGGCACGGGCAAGCTCTTGAGCATGTTCTTCTTTGCGGCCAAGGGCAAGACTTTCCGCTTGTCAGAACACTCCGAGGGTTTCGTGGCGCTCGCAGCTACTTTCCTGGCCTACGGCGCTGCGGAAATGGTGGAGGGCTACGGATTCGTCGCGGTCTTCCTTTGCGCTCTGACTATCCGGTCCGCCGAGCACAACCACTCCTATCACCAAGTGCTGCATAGCTATGTAGAGCAGCTCGAACGTCTGATGACCGTGGTGATTCTGGTGCTCCTTGGCGGCGCCATAGCCCGTGGTCTCTTGGAGGGGATCGGTTGGACGGAGGTGTTGGTCGCTTTGGCGTTCCTCTTGCTGGTCCGCCCGTTGGCTGGATGGCTCGGGCTGATGGGTGGCAAGACCGGGCCACGCGAACGCCTGGCCATCTCCTATTTCGGGATTCGCGGGATCGGGTCGCTCTTCTACGTGGCATACGCGCTGACCCATGGAAATTTCGACGCCGAGGCACGCGAACTGTGGGCCCTGATCGGTTTGGTGGTGGCACTGTCCATCGTGGTGCACGGGGCCACCACCGCGCCCCTGATGAACCGCTTGGATCGACTTCGGGTCGCTGAAGCGCGAAAGCAGCATGGCGACGAAGGCCGGGCACCCACCACGGCTGTGTAGCGCCTGCCCGCCCTTGGATTGCGAGGTTTATCAAAATTCTGGAGTAAATTTTTTTCGGCTTTGACAGTTGCCACTGAGCGCAATAGTCAGCATCCTGATGGTCTGAGCAGGGACGATACATATTTGGGTCCTGGCAGAGCAAGATCTGCCCTCTGGCCACGTTCATTTTTGCCCAGCTTTTGCCCTAGGCGCGCCGTGCTTGCGGGCGTACAGTCCGCTGTATAGCTCCCTCACATCCTGTTAGGCAGTTGCTTTGGGGCGTTTGCCCCGCTGGGGGAAGGAACTGCCATGCACCATAGCTCTGCGCGAAAAGATTCACGCACACCATGGATGGGATCACGTCGGCGCCGAAGGACCGTATCGGTGGGGGCTGCCTCCGGAATTCTTCTCCTTGCCGGCGCCATCATTTTGCAGCAGTCGCCTGCATTTGCGGCCACGCCGGTGAACTTGGGTACAGCAGCGTCCTATTCCGTCCTTGCCGCCACAACGGTGACCAACACAGGACCGACCACCCTTCAGCGAGACCTTGGCCTGAGCCCGGGCACCGCAATTACAGGGTTTCCGCCCGGCATCGCCGCTGGCACTACCCACGCAGCAGACGCAGTGGCGCTGCAGGCACAGTCGGATCTGACCACCGCTTACAACAATGCCGCCGGGCAAGCGTTAACGGCCAGCGTATCCGGAGACCTGGTAGGTCGGACGCTCACGGAGGGCGTCTATAAGTCGACGTCCTCATTGGCGCTCAGCGGACAGCTCACCCTTGATGGCCAAGGCAATCCCGCCTCAGTGTTTATCTTTCAGGTCGCTTCTACGCTCATTACGGCCTCAGCCAGCAGCATCGTGTTCACTAACGGCGCCCAGGCGTGCAACGTGTTCTGGCAGGTTGGCAGCTCGGCAACGCTGGGCACTGCTTCGAGTTTCAAGGGGTCCATCCTCGCGCTGACATCGATAACAGCTCAAACCAACGCAGTTGTGGAGGGGCGGCTGCTTGCCCGTAACGGACAGGTCTCCCTCGACACCAACGTGGTGACCACCCCCGCCTGCGTCACCACGCCCACAACATCGGCGCCCCCGGGCACCGCAACCGCGACGCCGACGGTAACGGTCACTCCAACAGAGACGGCGACGGCGACGGCCACCCCCACGGTGACTGCAACTGAGACGGCGACGGCGACGGCCACTTCGACAGCCACTGCCACTGCAACAGCCTCTGCTACTCAGACGGCGCCCGCCACAAGAACTACCGCAACAGCTTCTGCTACGAATCAGGCAGTTCCCTTGGCCGGCACAGGGAGGAACCAAGGCGCCAATGTGGATACCGCCGTCGCTTTGTCCCGTGCCGGCACCACCCAGCAAACAACGATCATCGGAACACTCTTGGTGGGCCTTGGCGGCGTGGGCGTCGTCTTCCTGGCAAGCCGGCTGCTGATGAGCGGGCGCAGGGGAAGCCACAAGGAGTAGTAGCTTGCGGAGACACCGCGCCGAACGACGCAGGGGAGCGTCGTTCTCCGCCCTCGCCGCTGTCGGGCTGACTCTGCTGCTTCTTGGGTGGTGGTGGTCAGCACAGGCAGGGGTACACCATGCCCCATCCACGGCCACTGCAACGGAATCCGTGCCCGCTACCAGCGGGCCGGGTTCCGTACCCGTGGTCAGTGCACAGACAACAGCGCCCATCTTCACTCCGCAGGCCGCAAGGCCGGGCAGTGCTGTTGAACCGGGGCAAGGGAACCCGCCCCTGCACATCACATACGCGGCTGTGGGGATGGATCAAGCCGTGGTGTCGCTGGCTCCGACGCTGCAGGAACTTGAGCTGAATTCGATCGTTCCGCCTCACACCCCGGACGCCTACTGGCTTAGTCCGTACGGAATGCCCGGTGAGGGTTCGATGAACACCACCTACGTTGTGGGGCACAGCTGGGAAGGCGGCGCCTCACCATTCAACAACATCAGCACACTCGCGAAAGCGGGTGATCTGCTGACCGTCACCACTGCTGAGGGGCAACTGGACTTCAAGGTGGACGATGTCACCACTGAGTACAAAGAAACTTTGAGGGACAGCAAAATCTGGGACATAGTGCCAGGTCGGCTCATTCTGATCACCTGCTACGCGGCTGATCTTTGGGGAAAGAACATCATCGTTCAGGCCAGTCCGTTGCCCGCACCATAACCGTTTCAGGGCCGGGTGTCCTGGACACCGCAGAGTTCTTTCGGACACACTGCGTTCGGGAGCCGAGCCATGGAAGACTGGACGCATGTCTCCCCGTCCCATGAAACCGCGCCCCCAGTCCGACGCCGTTGACAATGAAGGCCCCACGCCGCTGAGTAAAGGACGCCGTCACCTCGCTATGAGGCTCGACGACGCGTGGCTTGGTTTTCAGACGCGTCTCGCGATCCGGCGTGGCCGGGTGGAGACCGTCATCCCTTACACCGGATACGGCAGCACTTCCTGGGTTCGGGTCCTCGCGCGTATCGTCCGTAGCGACCCTCGGGACGCAGCGGGCCACACAAATCCGTTGCAGGAAAGCATGCGCGGCTGGCGCAACTTCACCAGTGCGCCGGTGGCCCACGCATCGGTGCAGGTCACCATTGATGGCACCGTCCACGACGTCGTCGCTGACCGCGGAGGGGTAGTCGACGCGCGTATTCCGGTGGCCCTCGATGCCGGTTGGCATACCATCACCCTCCGGTCCGGGGAGTCGGAAACCGTGGAGGCTCCCGTGGAGATCGTCGCGGACGACGCCGTGTTCGGCGTCGTGTCCGACATTGACGACACCGTGATGGTGACCGCGCTGCCCCGTCCGTTCCTGGCAGCATGGAACACCTTTGTCCTTAATGAGCACGCGAGGACCCCCACACCGGGTATGGCTGTGCTGTATGAGCGGATCGCCAGGACCGCGCCGTCCGCTCCGGTGCTGTATCTGTCCACCGGGGCATGGAATGTGGCACCAACCCTGTCCCGGTTCCTGTCCCGCAACTTGTACCCCGCCGGTCCCAAGCTCTTGACGGACTGGGGTCCCACTCCGGATCGCTGGTTCCGCAGCGGCCAGGAGCATAAGAGGACCTCTTTGGAACGCCTCGCCGAGGAGTTCCCCAACATCAAGTGGCTGCTGGTGGGCGACGACGGACAACACGATGAGGCCATCTACTCCGAGTTCGCCCAACGCCATCCCGCCAGCGTCCGGGCCATCGCGATCCGACAGCTCTCCGCGGGTGAAGCGGTGCTCGCAGGTGGTCGGTCGAAGTCCGGCGGCCAGCCCACGCCGGGAGTCCCGTGGATCTATGCCCCGGACGGTGCGGGAATGTCGGCCCAGCTCGAAGAACTGGGCATCATCCGCAATGAGGTGCGTTCCGCGGACGATCCCGAGGAAGGCGAAGTCACTACAGGTTCCGACTAACGAATGCGTGGCTCAGGCGAGTTGACCGTGGTGTAGTGGGTCAGTGCGCAAAGCCACCTGCCCCCGCGTCTGACGAAGATATCTGTCGTCCATTCGTCTGCATCTCACCGTAAGCCCCGGTAATGCGCGGTGCCGCGAGCATCCATCATCCTGTGTTCGGGACGCTGCGGGGCCGACCCGGGGCATCCGGGCGCGGCTTGCGGTTGGTGAGTGACTCGGTGCCGTACTTTTTCAGCAGCCAAGCGGCGAGGACCCAAGGAAGGACCCCGTACACCACCTGGGCAGTGAAGTTTCCGGAAGACAGGACCACGTAAGACTGCCATGCATTGGCGTAGCCGTGGAGGACAACAATCCAGAGGAGACTGCCGGTGTTGTTGTAAAGCCAAGTCAGGACAATGGTGTATCCCACCACACCGATGGTTAGGCCCACCACAGAGAACGCGGCCTGGAAGATGTTCGCGGCGCCGGTCATCAAGGGCAGCAGTACCACCGACGGCACATGCCATAAACCCCACGCCAGTCCCAGGATCCAACTGGCCCTCTCCGCCGTCTGCGTACGTTGCAAGTGAGGCAGTGCAAAGCCCCGCCAGCCCAGTTCTTCGGCCAAGCCCGTGCAAACTATCAGGAACAGCAGGAACGGCACGGCTAACGCCAGGGGCACCAGAAATCTGTAATTGATAGCGGGCATTCCTCCGAGCACCCAGCCCAAGGACACCGCAGTCACGCTGAGGGCAGCGGGAAACACTACGACGAAGGCAATCCATTTCCCGGGGATTCGCGCCTTAGCCAGCCGGGAGAACAGCTCCCGGAGCCCAGGCCTTCCGCGTGCCAGTGCGATGACAATGATGCCTGCTATCGATGGCCCGAAAGAAAAGCACAGCAGCAGGACTGCTACTGCGGCGCCAGCGTCCACTCCGCCGCCACCCAGCTGCCCCAGCAAGAGGAAATTCGACTCATTGGTAGGAACGACGTTGCGCGGGACCAAGTAGAGGTATGCAGGAATTTGCACGGCCCAGGTAATTCCATAGGCGAGGACGAGGAAGAGCGGCCAGGCCCAGCGGCCGCCGTCGGCAACCTTCATGACCCCATTGTCCTCTCACCGGGGCCTGCGAAGAAGACCAACGACGGCGGCAGCAGCTACGCGACGTCGATGAACACCGGGTTGGCGTAGAACCAAGTATCGGTCCACGGGTCAGCGTCCCCGAGGTTGTCTCCGTGGCGGATTGGCCCGGCGGGGTCCACGGATGCGCCGTAATAGCCTGCGCCGTGGCGGTTGCCGTCGCTGCCGCGGAGGCGGAAGTAGCAAGATGCCTGCACGTCCTTGATGACGTGCTTGATGGTGAACGTTCCGGCGCGGCCCGACACATCGATCTGATTCCACACAGTGGTTCCCGGAGCCTTCAAGGTGTCGCGATCGGCAGCTGCACCCGTAACTGCACCGCCGATGACGTCCACGTGGGCGAGATTCGGGAGGATCCCCGCGAAGTTGCGGTAGTCCGTCGTCGTAATGGTGATGGAAATTTCGACGTCGGCACCTCGCTTTACCTGGAGTCGGGAACCGAGGGTGACGCCGTTGCGTCCGTTACCGTTACCGCCGTTGCCGCGTACCTCGCGGACCCGGACGTCGAGTCCTTGAAGGAGGTGTCCGTGGTCCACCCACATGCGGCCATTGCGCATTGCGTCCAGGACGCCGGTGTAGGAGTGCTTGGTGACGCCGGTGTGGAGGCGGCTGAACTGACCCGGCCAGTAGTCGCTGCCGCCCTGCTTTTCGCCGGCATCAAAAGGATCGGGACGCTTGCCGGTGACAGACCAGCGATCGAATTCGTTAGGCAGGCTGAGGTAGGGCTCCTCGGCCGGGTAGGGGCCGGTTTTCCAGGTGTCCTTGACCGTGAGGTGGTTGTCTGAGTTGGACGTGATCCAGAACGGCAGGCCTTCGGCGAGCATGGAATCCCATACGCCGCCCACGGTTGCGGTGGCCCAGTCGAAACCGCCGTAGGGCCTGAAGGCGTCCGCCGGGTAGCCGGGGAAGCTGTACTGGGTGGGGTTGTTGGTGTATTCGCCGCGCTGGTCGCCTGCCCTGGAGAACTGGCTGACGCCTGAGCCTTGCGCGCCGGGCGCACCTTCCATGCCGATCATCACCTCACGGGCGGCGTCACGCCATGCCCGGAGTTCGTGCGGGGAATCGATGCCCAGACGCATGGGGTGGTTTGCCAGGGCCACGACGTCGTCGATGTAACCGGAGCGACGCTGGTTGGCCAACCATGCGATGGCTTCGACTGCTTTTCGCTCGAAAGTCTCCACTTGGGCCGTTCCAGGGGCTGGCTTCTCCCATTGGTTCAGCTTTCCGTCCCACACCAGTTCGAAGGTCCGCAGAAGGTTCACTTCGTTGGGACCGGGGGCGACGAGTACCGACGCGTGCTCAGCTCCCGGGATGTACCACTCGAGTCCCTGGAAGATCAGCAGCTCAGGGCGTGCGGAACGCTGCGCCTGGATTTCCTTGTTGGCATTGACCGCCCCGCCATTGTTGGCGTGACCAAAGTTGCTGTGCTCGGTCAGTGCCAGCCAGTCCACGCCGTAGGACTGTGCGGCGTCGAGCTGCTGCTTGATCAAGTACTTTGCGTCGTGGCTGTACTGGGTGTGAACGTGATGGTCTCCCACAAGCCACTTCAGCTGGGGGTCGTTCCCGCCCGGGTTCGCCATCGCAGGCCGGGCCATCGCTGCCGAGGCGGCTGTGCCGGCGGCCAGGATGCCGGCCGACTGAAGAATGCGCCGGCGGCTCAGCCCCATCGTCTTCAGCTCAGCGTCGACCAGCTCCACGCTTCGGCTGTGGGTGGTGGTGTTTTCTTCTGCGGTACACATGGCGCTTTCCCTCTATTGATTCCGATCCCCCAAGCGGGATCACAGTAGGGAAGCGGGATGGCGCGGAGGTTAACCGGGCGGGAACGGTCGGGTGTGCACCCCTAGCGAGTTCGCGGGAAAACGTCGAAACCACCCGGAAGCTACCAGCGATCCGGCAGGATTCCGGCGATCTCGGCGCCGATACCGGGGGCCCCGACGGACCCCCGCTGGATCAATGTCGCCGCCAACTCCGGGCCGGGTCCAGCCGCCTTCCTGCCCTCGATCTGCCTGATTAGCGCAGAGGCCGCGGCAATTCCCATGTCGTACACGGGCTGTGCGATGACGGTGAGCGGGGGAGTGGTGAGGCGGGTCCATGCGAAATCGTCGTACATGAGGAACGAGACGTCGCCGGGGATTGAGAGCCCGGCTTCCTGGATGGCTTCCACCACGCTCAAGGCGATCAAGCCGTCGGAGGCGATGATGGCCGTGGCGGCGTCCGGTCCGCTCAGCAGGTCCCGCGTGATCCGAATGATGGAATCGGCGTCGCCTGCATTGAGTCGGATGAGATCCGTGGGATGCGGAAGGCCCGCCTCATCGAAGGCCCGGCGGATTCCGTCCAAGCGGTCTGAGATCTGCGAAGAGTCCAAGGTCATCCCGGGAACATAGGGAGCGTCGGTGCGCACTGTGGAAACAAAGGCGATCCGCCGGTGCCCGGCTTGGATCAAGTGCTGGGTGGACTCGTAGGAAATGCTTCCCATGTCCACGGCAAAGGTCTCAACGTCAACTCCTGCGGCAGCGCGATCCAGCAGGACCAAGGGCCGCCCGGACTCACGGACCTGCTGCAGGTGCGAGGTTTCCACGGACGATGCAGGAGCCACGATGAGCCCGTCCACGCGCTTGTCCAGCAGCACGCGGACGGCATCCACTTCGGCTGCCCGTTCCTCGTCCGTGTTGATGAGGATGACGTTGTAGCCGCTTTTCTTGGCGGTGTCCGTGATGCCCCTCATGGCAAGGCCGAAGTGGGGGTTTTCAATATCGCCCACCACCACGCCAATGGTGTTTGATTTGCCGGTGTTCATGCTGCGCGCGAGTTCGTTGGGCCGGTACTCAAGCTCCTCGGCTGCGGCGAGAACGCGCTCACGGACGCCATCGCTCACGGCCCCGTAGTTACCCAATGCCCGCGCCGCCTGCGCTTTGGATACTTTCGCGGCTTTGGCGACGTCTGCAACCGTTACGTCCCGCCGTCGGGATCCTTCAGTGCTCATGTTCACCTTTCAGAAGGGGTGTTGACGCGGCTTTGTGAGTTCCGCTACATTTCTATCAATCGATGTGAGTCCGGTCTCAATCCTAGGGGCTGAGACCGGACTCAACAAGACCCGGCATCGAGTAATACCTTTCAGCGGCTCCTAACAGCACCGCTTTCCCTCCCACGATTGGACAACGCTGTGATCAAACTGAACTTCCGCCCGGCAGCGCTCGCAGCAGCAGCCTTGGCGGCCATCCTCGCCCTCTCGGGTTGCGGCGGATCTACCGCCAGCTCCTCGCCATCCGCCGAAAACCCTTACGGCCTGATCGAGCCCGGCACCATCCGCGTCGCCAGCCTTGGCGACTCCAAGCCCTACACCTTCACGGACAGCTCAGGTAACTTCACCGGCTTTGACGTGGAACTGTTCAAGGACGTGGCCCACCGCGCCGGCATAGACAATGTTGTCTTCACCGGACAGGACTTCTCCGGGCTCCTGGCAGCCGTGGCCAATGGTCAATTCGACGTCGGCGTTGCAGCCATCGGCATCACGGACAAGCGCAAGGAAACCGTGGACTTCTCCGACGGCTATCTCGCCGGATACCTGACAGTTATCACCACCAAGACCTCAGGCATCAACGACGCCGATGGCCTCAACGGCAAGCGCCTGGGCGTGGTCCAAGGCACCTTGCAGGAAGCCTACGCAGTCAAGAACTTCACGTCAGCGCAGCTGGTCCGCTTCCCGGACAACAACACCGCCATCTCTGCAGTCAACAGCGGTTCCGTGGACGCCCACTTCCTGGACTACGAGGCAGCCAAGGAATACCAGGAGCAGTTCGGACTGGTCAGCGCCGCGGACATCCCGTCCTTCGACGCACCGGCGGGCTTCGCAATAGCCAAGGACAAGCCCGCTTTCAAGGAAGCCCTGAACAAGGGCCTGGCCGAAGCAATGGAAGACGGCACGTGGAAGAAACTCTACGAAAAGTGGTTCCCGGGTTCGCCGATGCCGGAGCAGTACCTCCCCAAGGCCGAGCAGACCTCCAGCCCTTCCCCGACAGCCAGCAAGTAAGCCACCCGAACACCTAACGTCTGAGAGCATTCAATGGATTGGCTCAATACCATCAGCCGCACGTTCTTCGACTTTGACGCCATGGTCGAAGTACTGCCCCAGCTCCTCGGAGTTGGCCTCCTCAACACCCTGATCATCTCCATCGCAGCAACCATCCTCGGCGTAGTGATGGGCATGGTGGTGGCGGTCATGGGGATCTCGCGGTCCAAGTGGCTGCGCATCCCGGCAAGGATCTACACGGACCTCTTCCGTGGCCTGCCCGCTATCCTCACCATCTTGCTGATCGGCCAGGGTTTTGCGCGGTTGAGCCAGTCGGTCTTCGGCCCCTCGCCTTACCCGCTGGGAATCATAGCCCTGAGCCTCATCGCCAGCGCTTACATCGGAGAGATCTTCCGGGCCGGCATCCAGAGCGTGGACAAGGGGCAGGGGGAGGCCTGCCGCGCTTTGGGAATGAGCTACTCCAAGTCCATGGCCCTGGTGGTGGTGCCGCAAGGTATTCGCAGGGTTCTGCCCGCCTTGGTAAATCAGTTCATTGCAATCGTCAAAGACTCATCGCTGGTCTACTTCCTTGGACTCCTGGTCAGCGAGCGTGAACTGTTCCGGGTGGGCCAGGACGCCGCAGTACTGTCCGGCAACCTCTCACCGCTGGTCATGGCTGGCATCTTCTACCTGATCATCACGGTGCCCCTGACCCACCTGGTCAACTACTTCGACAACAAGTTCCGCACCGGACGCCGCCGTCCCACGGCACCCACCAGTGGGTTGAAGGAAGTCAAGGAACTCGATGCGGCTTCGCCGCTCATCACCGGGAGCAACACGTGAACCTCACAAGCAGCAGCAGCGCTACCAGCACCAACCAGCCAAGCAGTGACATTGAAAAGTTCCACGGCTCCAGCTTGGAACTGCAGAACCTGACCATGGCCTACGGGGACGTTGAAGTGCTCCGCAACGTCAGCCTCAATGTGGCCCCGGGGACCACCACCTGCATCATCGGCCCCTCCGGCTCAGGCAAGTCCACGCTGCTGCGCGGCGTCAACCGCCTGCACGAACCCAAGAGCGGCGACGTGCTGCTGGCCGGTGAAAGTGCCCTCAAGGTCAAGCCGGACATCCTCCGGGCACGAATCGGCATGGTGTTCCAGCACTTCAACCTCTTCCCGGACCACACCGCCCTGGAAAACGTGGCACTTGCCCTGTGGAGCGTTAAAGGGATGTCCAAGTCCGAGGCCCGGGAACGCGCCCAGCGCCGCCTGGCCGAAGTCGGCCTGGCCGAACGCGCCGACCACCGTCCCCGAGACCTCTCCGGCGGACAGCAGCAACGCGTCGCCATCGCCCGGGCACTCGCCATGGAGCCCGAGGTCATGCTCTTCGACGAAGCCACCAGCGCCCTGGACCCCGAGCTCGTCAAGGGTGTCCTCAACCTCATGGCCGGCCTCGGTCGCCGCGGCATGACCATGCTGGTTGTCACCCATGAGATGGGCTTTGCCCGCAAGGTGGCGGACCAAGTGGTCTTCATGGATGAGGGCGAAGTAGTGGAAATCGGAACTCCCACTGAGCTCTTCGACAACCCACGCAGCGAACGCCTGCAGCGCTTTCTTTCGGAAGTGCTGTGATGGGCGGGACCCCTCTGCCGGGCATGGCAACAGCGGCACCCATCCGGACCGCCGTCGTCGGGTTTGGCGTGTCGGGCAAGGTGTTCCATGCGCCGTTGATCGAAGCGGACCCGGACTATTCCTTGGACGTCATCGTGACCGCAGATCCGCATCGCATGGCCGAGGCCGGGCGGCTCTACCCACAGGCAAGGATTGTCCCCACTCCGGAGGACATGTTCGCCCTGGCCGGCGACTTGGACCTCGTGGTGCTTGGGACACCGCCGCTCACGCACCTTGAGCTCGGTGCCACGGCCATCGCCCACGGACTCAACGTTGTGGTGGACAAGCCTTTCGTCACTACCGTCGCCCACGGTGCGGAGCTTGCCGGGCGCGCGTCCGACGCCGGCGTGCAGCTCACGGTCTTCCAAAACCGCCGGTGGGACGCCGACTTCCTGACGCTGCGCAAACTGCTGCAGGACGGCACCTTGGGCGAGGTGCGGACGTTCGAGTCGCGCTTTGAATGGTGGCGGCCGGAAGGCTTCGGCAACTGGCGCGATTCGGCCACGTTGGCCGAAGGTGGCGGCATCCTCCATGATCTCGGCGCCCACCTGATCGACCAAGCCATCCAGCTGTTCGGCCCTGTGGAGGAGAGCTACGGCGAGACCGCCAACCACGGCCCGCACACGGAGGCTGCCGACACCGAAGCTTTCGTGTCGCTGCGTCATGAGTCAGGTGTCCGGACGCGGCTGTGGATGAACGGAATGGCCGCCCAAGTGGGCCCGCGCTTCCACGTCCTCGGCTCCAAAGCCGGCTACACCAAGTGGGGACTCGACGGCCAGGAACCGGCCCTCGCAGCCGGCATTACGCCGTCGGACGCCACATATGGCACAGAACCCCAGGAGTCTTGGGGGCTTCTGGGAGTGGACGGATCAGCCACGCCGGTCCCGGCGGAAAAGGGCGACTATCCACAGTTCTACAGAGAGCTCGCAGCCTCGCTCCGTGGGCGCGGCCCGCTTCCCGTGCAGCCGGCGGAGGCGCTGGAAACCCTCAGGATCATCGAAAACATTCACGCGTTCGCCTAAGCACTTATCAGCATTCAGAACACAGACGCGTTTCAGAATTCAGAACCCGAAAGAGAGATCACGCATGTCCTCCACCAAGCACGTTGCCGTCATCGGAGGCGGCATCCTGGGCGTATCCACCGCCGTCCACCTTCTCCGCCAAGGCGCCTCGGTAACCCTGCTGACCGAGCAGGGCCTGGCCAGCGAAGCCACCGGCCGCTCGCTGTCCTGGCTCAACTCGGCGGGCGAACGCTCCACGCCGTATCACCAGCTGCGGGTGGCAGGCGTTGACCGGTACCGGACGCTCTTCGCCGCTGACCCCAGCCGTGAATGGCTGCAGTTCGGGGGTGGCCTCATGTGGAACGCCGCCGGGCAGAGCGAGGTCACAGAAGCCCGGCACGCCTACGAGAAGTCCATTGGCTACGACTCCAAGCTGCTGGCCCCTGAAGAGATCGCCTCGGTGACGCCCGGTATAGACGCCGGCGCGGTCCCCGAAAAGGCCATCTTCAACCCCGGCGAAGGCTGGGTCAGCCTGCCGGACTTGGTGAACTTCCTGATGGAGGAATTCCACGCCTTGGGTGGACAGCTGGTCCTTAACGCCGGCAAGGCCTCCGTGATGGTCGACGGCGGCCGGGCCACCGGCGTCGAAACTGCCGGCGGTGAAACGTACCCCGCTGATGCCGTGCTTGTTGCCTGCGGTGCCGCCACACCCGCCGTCGTGAAGCCTTTGGGCGTGGAAATCCCCAACGGTTCTCCGGTTTCCATGCTGGTGGTCACCAAGCCGGTTGAGCACCAGGTCACCGCGGTGATGAACACGCCCCGGGCTGCTGTTCGCCCGAACCCCGGCAACACTTTCGCCCTGGATCACGACTGGTACGAGGAACACATTACGGAGCACGCCGACGGTTCCTTCACCATCCCGGATGACGTCGTCCAGCAGCTGGCTGACGAGTCCTCCAAACTTATCGCGGGCAATCCCGAGCTCAAGCCGGCGTCCTGGAAGATCGGTTACAAGCCCATCCCCGGCGACGGCGAACCGGTCTTCGGTGAACTCGGTCAAGTGCCGGGTTGCTTCGTGGCCTTCACGCACTCGGGCGCCACGCTGGGCCTCATCGCGGGGGAGTTGCTGTCCGGTGAGATCCTGAGCGGCGAAGAGCACCCCATGCTGGCCACGTTCCGCCCGGGGCGCTTCTCCTAAGCCCTCTTAAACAGGCCAATGGCCCCGATACGCCATCTGCTCAAGCGTGTCGGGGCCATTGGAGTTTGAGGTGACCCGTTCAGCAGGTCATGGTGCCCTTGAGGGGCTTCCCTGTCCAGAAGTTAGTGGAGCCCGGAACCTTGTAGTAACCACGGACTTCGTAGCTCCACGTGCCAATGATCTCGATGCCCGAGCTATACGTTCTACCTGCCGCTTGGCTGAGGTCGCCGGTGAACTCGAGGTTGCCGAGGCGGTCGAAGATCTTAACCTCGTAGTAGTTGGCGTTCGCCACTGGTCCATAGGAATTCACCGTCACCACAGTGTGGAGTCCAAGGGTGCACTTCATGGTCACGCTGGCGGTGGCCGGGGCCGGGATACTTGCGGCTGAGAACTGCGGAGTGGCTTGTTCGATGTCCGTGAAGGCGGCCACCGCGGCTGTTGGTGCGACGATCAGGCCGAAGACGACGACGGCGACGATCACCAAGGCGCGCAGGAAACTGTTCCGCGGTGTCATGGTGATTGTTCTCCTTCTTGGCCGTTGGTGGTTTTCTCGCCGGTGGTGTTCTCGCCGGGCCTGATCGGGCTGGGGGGAAAGGAAACCGATCAGGCCCGGCGGGGCTGTTGTTGTTTCTGGGGCAGTGCTTACTTGGTGGTTTCGGTGCGTTGGGTGCCGGTGAAGGCGAAGGCGATGGTGGATGCGGCGCCTTGGAAGTCGTTGTTCGCGGTGGTGGGGAACGCGGTGGTGACTTTGAGGTTGTCGGTTTTGGCCGAGGTCAGGGAGGTGAGGTTGTTCAGGGCCTTGTTCGCTGCGATGACCGGTCCGGAGGCCAGGACGGTGGTTTTGGTTCCGGTGCAGTTGTAGGGTGCAGCGGCGCCGGTCCAGGCTACGGAGCAGTTTTCGATGGTCAGCTGCAGGCCGTTGGTGGCGTCCGTGGTGAGCAGGGATGCGGTGGCGCCGGCGGAGGTGGTGAGGGTGACGTTGTTCAGGTCCGAGTTGCCGGTGTTGGCCAGGGTGACGAGCTTTTCGACCTTGTCGCCGGGCAGCAGGCCCGTGACGGGGACGTTGAGGGTGTTCGCGGGGCCGGGTGCGCCCAGGGCGATGGTGACGGTGCCTGCGGTGACGGCCTGGGAGGCGGAGGTGGAGGAGGTGAACGCGCCGTAGGTGCCCATGCCGGCGACGGCGGCTGCGGTGCCGACCAGTGCGACGGAAGCGAGGATCTTGCCTGAGGTGGTCTTGAGGCTGATGGCCATCTGAGTATGGTCCTTTCGGGAGGCCACCGCGGGTCCGGCCGGCCGTTCTTTTTCAGCCTCTCTGGCTGACAAGAACTACTGTGCCGGGCCCGGATCAAGAACCAATCCTGTGTTCGGTCAACAGTTCCTCAGGAAACCCTCAAGACTCCCGCAGCCCAATTGAGCAGTTTCGGAGAAGCCGCAGATTCATGGGCACCCTACCGTTAGGGGTATCAGCTCTAAGACCAAGGGGAGAGAACGCCATGACGGACACGGAAAAGTCGGCCACGAAGGAAAAGTCCTACGACGGTTTCACTGAAGAAGAGCGCGCAGCAATGAAGGAGCGCGCACAAGAACTCAAGAAGGCGCCGCGCAAGAAATCGTCCAAGGCAGATGGCGAGGCTGACGTGTTGGCCAAGATCGCCGAGATGCCTGAGGCAGATAAGGCTCTTGCCGAGCGAATCCACGCGATCGTCAAGGAGCACGCCCCGGAGCTCACCCCCAAAACCTGGTACGGTATGCCCGCCTACGCCAGGGACGGGAAGAACATCGTCTTCTTCCAGAGCTCCCACAAGTTCAAGGCGAGGTACGCCACGCTCGGCTTCGAAGAGACCGCCCGGCTGGATGACGGCGCCATGTGGCCCACGTCCTTCGCGCTCACCGAGATCACGCCTCAGACTGAGGCAAGAATCGTCGAGCTCATTAAGAAGGCACTGGGCTAAGGAATTCGCCCGCTAGGCCGGTTGGCTGTTGGCTGGCGGGAGATCCGGATTCATGGGTTCCAGGTCCGGATCTTCTGCCGTCCACACTTGGATGATGGCCCACGTGACCGCCGCGATGGGTACCGCCAGGACGGCGCCGATGATGCCCGCAAGGATGGTGCCTGCCGTCAGGGCCATCAGGATGACCAGTGCGTGGAGCTCCAGGGACTTGCCCATGACCACCGGCTGGAGGAGGTCGCCTTCGAGCTGGTTGACGGCGATCACTACGATGATCACGATCAATGCCACGATGGGACCGTTGGCCACGAGTGCCACCAAAGCAGCCAGGATTCCGGCCACTGTGGCACCCACCAAGGGGATGAATGCGCCGATGAACACGATGATGGCCAAAGGGATGGCGAGCGGAACCTGCATGATGAGCAAGGCAGCGCCGATGGCCACGGTGTCCACCAACGCGACGATCGCCGTTCCCCGGACGTAGCCACCCAGGACCTCCATGGTCCGCTTGCCGACGCGGCGAAGCTTGGCTTCGCGCCTGCCTTTGAAGGGCCTCAGGAAGAATTCCCAGATTTTGGCGCCGTCCTTGAGGAAGAAGAACAGGATCACTACCACCAGGCTGGCGCCGGCCAGGAATTCGGTGACTACCGACAGTCCGGTCACTGCACCGGAGCGTACCTGGCTGCTCTGCGCGAACTCCACTACGGCTTCCCGTGCCTGGTTCAGTTGCTCCCGGTCAATGGGAAACGGTCCGGTCAGCAGGAAGTTCTCCAGTTCGTCCAAACCGGCTGCTGCCTGACTGATCAGTTCGTCCCATTGGCTTCGGACTGACATCACAATGACAGTGATGACCCCGCCGAGCACTATCAACAAGCCCAGGAAGGCGACTCCAGTGGCCAGTCCTCCACGCCATCCGCGGCGTCGCAGCATATTCACGAAGGGGCCGATGGCCGCGGCCAGAATCAGGGCGATGAGCACCGGGATGACGAGCAAGCGGATTTGGAGCAGCCCAAAAATCGCCACCACTGTCAGGGCCAGAATGAGCAATATCTGGGACGCCCGGGTGGCCGTCCGGCCCAATGAGTCTTTCCAGAGGTCGGGTTTGGATGGCTTGCGCACGGAAACGGGTGCTGTTTCCTCGGGTGCCGTCATGATGAGCTCCTGTTCGTTCGCATCGGTTAGCCGACGTGATCAAACATAAGCCTACTGACTATTGCCCTGGAGTGGAGACGTCCTGCGCCGGATTGGCCCGCCTAGTGAGTCGGATCGGGGTGCGGTGGAACGGGCCCGGGATCGGGAACCGGCAATGGACCAGGGGTTGGGTTCGGGTCCGGAATGGGGCTGGGTGGAAAGGGGGTGGTGGGATCCGGCGGTGGCGGCACGGGTCCGGGATCCGGAGGGAATGGCTCGGGCTCGTGGGTGGGAGGAAGTGTCACGATCTCTCCTTTGCGTACTCAGGGTATTGCTCCGGCAGATAAGTGCAGCCTACTCCCGGTTTCCAGTCAGCCACAGGGCTGCCTTTGCTGCAACGCGGACAAATGGACCGCGGTGGGCGTATGCCGAGCTCCGACCGCTGCTGGGATGAGTAGTTTGATTTTAGGTCATATGACCTAGAATCAAGCTCATGACTGATTTCCTTGAACTCGATACCACCGGTCCCGTGCTGATCGTCGGCGGTTACGGCACCGTCGGCACAGCGCTGACCCGACTCGCCGCAGCCGAATGGCCCTTGCTCCTCACCGGCCGGAACCCGGAGCGCGGCAGTCATTTGATCAGCAGCAACGTTCCCGGTGAGCAACAAAAAGTGACAGTGCAGAAATGGGACCTCAACCAAACCGAGCCATTCGCCGCCAAGATCAGGGCGGTCATCAGCACCGTCAACGATCCCCATGACAGGGTGCTTCGCGCAGCCGTCTCCGCCGGAATTCCGTACGTCGACGTCACCCGTTGGACCAGCCGCGTCACCAGGGCACTCACTCTGGCAACCCTGCTGCAGCCAACCGCTCCTGTCTTGCTGAGCTCAGGCTGGATGGGCGGGGTCACCAACATCGTCGCAACAGCTTTGGCCCACGATGCAGGCGGCGGGGACCAGATCGACGTCGCCATCCGTTACGACATCAATGACAAGGCCGGAGTCGATTCAGTGGACTTCATGGACCGGCTGGGACTGGACTTCGAAGTACGCAAAGGCGGTCAGGCCGCCGTCGTACGCCCCCTGACTGACGCGCGCTGGGTGGACATTGCCGGGCACCGCACCAAAGTGGCGCGGCTCGACACACCTGAACAGTTCACATTGCCGCTCACCCTTGGCGCCGGATCGGTGTCCACCCGGATCGGCTTCAGTTCCAACGCGTCCACCACGGCGTTGCTCGCCGCACGTGCGGTGGGACTCTTCCGCTGGGGTAGCGGGGCACGGTGGGCGCCGCTGCGAAGGTCCTTCCTCTACTCGCCCGGCTCAGGTGGCACGGCACATATCCGCATCGATGTGAAAGGTCCGGCCGGAACGCGAACTGCCGTCATTTCCGATCCGCAAGGGCAGGCGCACCTCACCGCTTTGGGCGGTTTGCTGGGGCTGCGCAGTGTTCTCGCGGAGGGCGCCGGGCCCGGTGTTACCTTCCCCGAATCCGCACCGGATCCAGCATCCCGTCTGGCGGAACTTGAATCCCACGGTGTGACAATATTGAGGTCATGACCGAAAGCAAGGGCGCCCTGCGGAAGGCGGCGCTCCTTGACGCTGCTCAACAAGTTCTGGTCACCAAGGGCAACGCCAATGCTGCCATGCGGGACTTCGCCGCCGCGGCCGGAGTGCGCATCGGACACCTGCAGCACTACTTTCCTACGCGGGCGGACCTGATCCGCGCTGTCCTTGAGCGAAGCCTTGAACGCTCACTGCAGAGGCTTTCGGAAGAGGCCGGGCTGGACCTTGGTGCCGATGCGGCCGGAAGTCTGACCCGGGAGGATTCCCATCGACTCTTGACGGCGCTGCTGCACGAACACTCAGCGCTTGAAGACGTGAAGATGCACCTGGAGATCTGGGCCCTGGCCTCAGCAGACCAGCAAGCGGCGGCTGCGCTAATGAGCTTTTATGGGCAGTATGCAGCTCACGTCAGCAGCGTGGTGCGGCGCGGCAGGCCAGAGTTGTCGGAGCCGGAACTCGCCGGCGTTGCTGCTGCGATCGTGAGCCTCTTCGAGGGGGCAGCTGTCACACGCTCGGATATTGCCGGCCTCCGGACAGAGCGCGGAGACGGAGCCATTATCCGCGCGGCCCAATGGTTGATCCACGGACAGGAACCCACGCAGTGACTCACCTTGTGCCCACCCCGGCCCAAGTCCGCTGGCAGCAGCTCGAATTTGGCGTCTTTATCCACTTCGGCATCAACACCTTCGCCGGTAAGGAGTGGAGCGACGGCACCGTTCCGGCGTCGATTTTCAACCCGACAGAACTCGACGCCGGCAGTTGGGTCCGCGCCGCGAAAGAGGCGGGTGCGAGGTACCTCGTCCTGACCGCCAAGCACCATGACGGGTTCTGCCTTTGGCCCACAGCCACCACTGATTATTCCGTTGCGTCCTCGCCGTGGCGCGACGGTCAGGGGGACGTTGTCCGCGAAGTCGCGGACGCCTGCGCAGAACATGGAATAGGGCTGGGGCTCTACCTATCCCCGTGGGACCGGAACGCCGAGTGCTACAACGATCCCGCAGCCTATGACGATTTTTACGTCCAACAGCTGACTGAGCTCTGCACAGGCTACGGTCCGCTCATGGAATTGTGGTTCGATGGCGCGGGCTCGGTGGGTCGCGAGTATGACTGGGGCAGGATCATCGCTGTTGTTAAGGAACACCAGCCTGAGGCGATGATCTTCAACATGGGCCAACCCACCATCCGCTGGGTGGGCAACGAGAATGGACTGGCGTCGGACCCCGTCAACTATGTTGTGGACCGCACCTCTGACACCCAGTACACCGAGACCAGCTCAGGGCTGCCGGCCGAACACTACTTGCCGCCGGAATGCGATGTCTCCATCCGCCGAGGCTGGTTCTGGCATCCGGACGACCAGCCAAAATCCGTGGAGCACCTGCTCGCCATTTACTACCAATCGGTGGGAATGGGCGCGAATCTCCTGCTGAACCTGCCTCCCGATAGTCGCGGACGCCTTCCTGACGAGGATTCCGCGAGGCTCAGGGAGTGGAAGCGGGAATTGGATCGTCGACTCTCCGGGGTGGTGGAAGCGTCGGTTGAAAACCACGACGGCGGAGCGACCCTCAGTTTTCCGGCTTCCGTCACGTTCAATCACCTGGAGCTGGTGGAGGACCTGAGCTCGGGGCAGCGGATCCGCCGGCACGTGGTGGCTGCCGATGGCGTGGACCTTGCAGGCGGGATGACTGTTGGCAACCGTCGTATCCACCAGTTGCCGGCCACCACCGCAAGCCGGCTGCACGTGAGGTTCGGTGGTGGCGGCGACGGTGAAGGTGGCGGCGGACGCCTGGTCTCTGCGCGGGTATATACAGGTGCTCTGGATGCTGGAGTACCAGCGATCCCCGAAGGATATGAAGCCCCAACAGGCGAGCCGGAGTAGTTCCTTGAGGGGCGTCTAATAATGTCGGTGCCTCCTGCCAGAGTATGGACATGGAGCGGAATCGGGAGAGGCAAGCAGTAGTGGCGGATGCGCTTGTTGCTGCCTCGTCTCGTGGCTTGCCGGCAAGCGCTCTTCAGCTCGGCCCCGTTCCGGCCAGCAAGGTTCCGGCCGGCCCCGTCAGCACTGACTTGATCGAGCAGCTGCGTGTACTGGAGGAGATGAAGTCCGCGATCTCCGGTTTGCAGGCGCGGGTTGCCGTGGCCTTTGACCTTGCCCAACGCGCCGAACAAGCCGAAGCCGGTGTTCCTGCGTCCGAACGCGGCCAAGGCGTGGGCGCCCAGATCGCACTCGCAAGGCTGGAATCACCCAACCGTGGATCCCGGCTACTCGGACTGGCGAAGGCACTGGTGACGGAGATGCCACGCACCCTGGCCGCACTGCAATCCGGGCAGTTGAACGAATGGCGGGCCACGCTGCTCGTAAGGGAAACAGCCTGCCTGTCGGTTGAGGACCGCTGCGCGGTGGACGAGGAACTCGCCGCGGACACCGGAACCTTTGCCGGCAAGGGCGACAAAGCGATCATTGCCGCTGCGAAGGCTGCCGCTTGCCGGCGGGATCCGCGGTCGGTAGCGAGGCGTGCCAGTCGCGCCGCCGCTGAACGGACGGTCAGCCTGCGTCCGGCGCCGGACACCATGACCTACCTGACCGCGCTGCTTCCCGTTGCCCAGGGAGTGGCCGCCTACGCAGCCCTGACCCGGGCAGCTGATTCGGCCCGCGCCAGCGGTGACGCCGGCACCCGAGGCCAGGTCATGGCCGACACCCTCGTCGAACACATCACGGGGACCCCTGGCGGGTTTTCTGGGATCAACCTGGATTTGGTGATGACCGACCGCACTCTTTTTCAGGGGTACAGTGAACCGGCCCGGCTGAAGGGTTACGGAATCGTCCCGGCCGAATGGGGAAGGGAGCTCCTCGGATTGGGGCAGGCAGTGAGCCCAGCACCGGCAGTGAGCCCAGGGCCGGCGGTGCAGGATCAGGAGCTCACTGTTTGGCTTCGTCGGCTTTACACCGCGCCGGCCTCAGGAGAACTCCTGACCATGGACTCCAAAGCACGGCTGTTCCCCACAAGGCTCCGGCGCTTCATCGAAATCCGTGACGATACCTGCCGCACCCCGTACTGCGACGCGCCCATCCGGCATATCGACCATGTGCTTCCGTGGCGCTCCGGCGGGACCACCACTGTGGAGAACGGTGCAGGGCTCTGCGAAGCCTGCAACCACACCAAAGAAAACCCCGGCTGGAACAACAAAACCGTGAACAGGGACGGACAGGGCAATCACACGCTCGAAGTCAGCACGCCTACCGGGCATACCTACCAATCGAAAGCCCCACCCCTGCCCGGGCATCGGCCCTCCAGAACGTAGGCACAGGCTCCGTTGGGGCTCTGAAAAACTTTTTCAAAAAACCTTGTACCCCGCGTAACCCTTTGGCGTGCCGTGACGATTACGTCTTTGAAAGGGCCGAGCTGGAATTTGTCCCCCATCATGTTCCAGCTCGGCTCTTCCTTGTCTCCAGGGTGTTTGTCGGGCAAGCGGGTCCTTCCACGGAAGGGCAGATAGAGCAGTTACCCTTGGTGGGGTCGTCCGTTGGTGACAAGCGGACGTCCAGACCCAAGCAACGGACCTGCCGCCAACCGAAAGCCTCATTTCTGTGACCGACGCATTGACCGATGAAGCGCTTCAGGCGCTCAAGGGCAATAACGCGGAACTGTTCGGCGCCGTCTACCAGGCATATGCCGGTCAGGTTCTGGGCTATCTGACGGCCAAAGGTGTGTCAGATCCGGAAGCAGTCACGCAGGACGTGTTCCTGGCCGTTCTACCCCGACTGGATGGCATCAACGGTGGGGTCCACGGCCTCCGGACTTTCGTTTTCTCGGTGGCACATGCCCGCATGGTGGATGAGCACCGGAAGCAAAGCAGGTCGCCCGAACAGCACGAGTTCGAGGCTGAGCGGGATACACGGGAAGCGAGTTCGGCCGAGGCCGAAGCCATGGGTCGCTTGGCACCGTATGAGGTCATGGCGCTGTTGGACCACCTCGGGGCCGAGCAGCGGGAGGTTCTGACGCTTCGCATTGTGGCAGGCCTGACCGTTGACCAGGTTGCCGAGATCATGGGGAAATCCGCTGGTGCAGTGAAGCAACTGCAGCGGCGGGCACTCATAACGCTCCGTGAGCTTTCGGCAGTGAAGGAATACGTGTCGCCATGACATATAGGGATAGTGAACGCGAAGCGATGGTGGACGAGCTGCTGCTCGACGCTGATCTGGTCGACGCCGCTGACATCCGGCAGGCGCTGCTCTCCATGGGTTCCTTCGCCAACCTTGAAGCCCCAACGCCGGGACCGGAGCTCTCCGCCATGCTGGCTGGTCCGCATGATGAAGTCAGCAAACGCCGCTGGAGGCACAAGCACCGAACGGCAGTAATAAGCGTAGCCGTGGTGGCAGCAATGGGCCTCGGCGTCAGCGGGGTTGCCGCCGCCAGTTCCGGGTTCACCCGGAACCCCTCCTTCATCGATGAACTCCTGGGTAACTACAGTCCGCAGCCGGCAGCCGCGCCCGTACTGCCGGTTCCCGACGCACCGCGCGTCACCACGGAACCTGCTCCGGTGGTAGATCCTGCAGCGGTTCCGCCCATCCCGGCAGCTTCATCCATTCCCGTACCCGGCAGTGCAGCACCTACGGAAACACAGGCACAGGCACAGGCAGCGGCACCCACCGAGGCCCTGGCTCAACCACAACCACAGGCACCCGCAGCACAGGCACAGCCGCCGGTACCCTCAGTGGTTCAACCTCCCGCCGATGCCCCGCCGAGCAACGTCGCCCCAAACCCTGCCCGCAGCCCGCAGGCAGAGCCGGGCCCGGCCAAAGACGAGAAGCAACAAGCCGCCAAGCCTGATGCTTCGCCGCAGGATGCCGGGAAGCCCGCGAAGCCCTTGCCCGGAGTGGAAGGTAATAGGCCCGGACACGTGCCTCCAGGGCTGATCAACCAACGGGCCGAAGAGCAGTTCCAAGGCGGCGTCGACAAGTGGAAGCAGTGGCTTAAGCGCGGCGACCATTAGGCTTGGGTCATGATGCATGTCAACGATCCGGCCGTCGTCGAGCGGTTGATGCGAACCAAAGGCACCTGGGCCGTCGTGGGCCTTAGCACCAACCAATGGCGCTCCGCGTATGACGTCTCGCTCTATGTCAGGGACACCATGGGCATGGAGATCATTCCCGTCAACCTCAAGGGCGAGGATGTGCACGGCGAAAAGGGGTACAAGAGCCTTGCTGACATTCCCGAGGCCAAGCACCCCATCGACGTTGTTGAATGTTTCGTTAATTCCCAGCGCGTAGGCGCGGTAATAGATCAGGCGATTGCGATCGGCGCCAAGGCCGTGTGGCTGCAGTTGGGCGTCTTCGACGACGACGCCGCACAGCGCGCACGCGAAGCCGGACTGGACGTGGTGGTCAACTCGTGCCCGGCACGTGAAGGCTGGCATTACGGCCTGTAATTCGAGGACGGATTCATCTGCTAGATTGCAGCTGAATCATTTCTTGAGTCTTGGGGGACAGCCATGTTCGGCGGCCATTCTGCGGTGCGTATTTCCACTCCCAGCAGACGGGCCGTCTTTGGTGTTTTAGGTGCTTCCGTGGTGGCAGGGTTGTCGGCTTGCACTGCCGCTGAAGGCGCTGGAACCACTCAAGGCGCTGGAACCACTCAACGCCCGACGCCGGCGCTGACGCCGACTGCCGCTGCCGAGTCGCCTGGGGTTCCGGCCGCATCCGCGTCCCCGACGCCCACCCCCACGCCCACCAAACGCATCCGGCGCACTTTCATCCCGGATTACCAGCTGCCGCCGATCGTTGGTGGCCTGGCTCCGGTGATCACCAAAATCGAGACCAAGCATCCGGTGGTGTTCCTGACCATCGATGACGGCAACATCAAAACACCGGAGTCGATCAAGCTCATGGCGGAGTACGACTATCCGTCGTCACTGTTCCTCACCAAGGACACCGTCGCGGACAACCCGGCGTTCTTCAACGCGTTCAAAGCCCAGGGCAGCTTGATCGAGAACCACACGGTGACCCACAACATCAATATGGTGCGGCAGTGGGGTTACCAGCAGCAGCTGAACGACATGGTGGGCATGCAGGAGTACGCGTTGCAGCACTATGGGCGCCGTCCTACACTGTTCCGGCCGCCGGGAGGCGCATATTCCAATGTGATGCGCCAAGCTGTGGCTGACGCCGGCATGAAGGCGATCATTACGTGGGAGGCGAAAGCAAACGCCGGGAAGATGGACTACCAGGTGGGCAACGCATTGCGTCCCGGCGATATTGTCCTCATGCACTTCCGGGCCGAGTTTGCAGCCGACCTCGCTGCTTTCCGCGCCGCCCAGTTGGCGGCGGGACTGGAAGTGGTGCTGCTGGAGGACTTCCTCGGCGTGGCATAGGCGCGGCATCAGCGTGGCCCCTCGCTCGGAGCACCAGTAGGCTCTCCCCATGGACGTTCCCACCCTCCGCGCCATTTGCCTGGGCTTTCCCGGCGCGTTCGAAGACTTCCCGTTCGGGCCTGAAACCTCCGTGTTCAAGGTGCGTTCCGCCGTCGCCGGTGGTTCGCGTCAAGAGGCCAAGATGTTCGCACTGTCCAGTATGGATCCGGAGAACTGGTCCGTAAGCCTCAAGTGCGAGCCCGCGTTGGCCGAGCAACTCAGGGCAGCGAACCCCGAGATCACCGGTGCCTGGCACATGAACAAGACCCATTGGAACGGCGTTCGCTTGGATGGAACACTGCCCGACGACATGATCCGGGACATGGTGGAGGACTCCTATGACCTGGTGGTGGCCACTCTGAGCCGCCGGCAACAGGAGCAACTCGGCTGGGCCAGGCTCGCTAAACCGCAAGGCAACTGACACGCCCGCAAACCCCCTCCCCACGGCGCTGACATGGGACTAGATTGATACTGCATACCTAAAGACCTCAGCCATGCGCTGGTCAGGAGCGGTTTGATGCTGGATCAGAAGACACTGGACCACCTTTGGAACTTTCGCGATCCGGCAGCCTCCGAGGCGACGTTCCGCGCCGCGATGAGCAAGAAAGCTTACGACGCCGACGAACGCGCCGAGTTGGCAACCCAGCTTGGGCGGGCCATCAGTTTGCAGGGCCGCTTCGAAGAAGCCGACGCCCTTCTGGACAACATTGACGACGACGAGCCAACCGTGGGCGTGCGTATCCTCCTTGAGCGCGGGCGGGTTTTGAACTCCGGCGGACGAGGCGCCATGGCTGTGCCTCTCCTGGAACAGGCGGCCGAGTTGGCGGACCATCTTGGTGAGGAATTCCTGGCCGTCGATGCCCTGCACATGCTCTCGATCGCAGATGCCGCGAATGCCGAAGTTTGGATGCGCAGCGCACTGGAATATGCCTCCACGGCCCATGATGAGCGAACCAAGCGATGGATGATTGCTTTGCACGCAAGCCTCGGCGAGTTACTGCAGGGTAAAAAGCGGCTCACCGAAGCCTTGGTGGAGTACCAATTGGCCGAACAATGGGCGGAACGACTGGGAACTGAGCGGCAGAGGGCCATGGCCCGGGATGCGATAACGGAGTGCGGAAAAGCTCTCGCAGAAGGTCCGTAGGAAGATCACGCTTTGACAAATGTTGATCGAAACTGCCGAGAAAGATTGATTTTCGATCATTCGTGGTGAATTATGTCACAGAAGGTTGGTGCTGCCAGAGTGCCAACCCAGACTGTCCGACTGAACGGCTTTCCTGCCGCAACAGTCTGACACTACGAGTCACTGGAGGGTTTAGAAATGAACGTTCAGCACCAGTCCGTCGGTCGCCGTGGATTCCTGCGCGGAGCACTCGCAGCAGCAGTGCTCGTGCCCATGGGAGGAACCATTGCTTCCTGTGCCGCGGGTGGCGGCGGCACTACCACCGGCCCCACGGGCACTGTTTCCGACACCAACCCGTTTGGCATGGCGGAAAAGGCAACCCTCGACGCCGTGATCTTCAAGGGTGGCTACGGCATCGACTACGTCGAGTTCGCCGGCAAGATCTTTGAAAAGACCCACGAGGGTTCCACGGCCAAGATTTCACCGTCCACGGACATCGCGCAGGAGCTTCAGCCGCGCTTCGTCGGTGGCAACCCGCCGGACCTCATCGACAACTCCGGGGCCAAGGCCATTGGCTTCAGCACCATCCTGGCCCAGCTCGAGGACCTGACCCCCCTTGTAGAGGCCAAGAACCTCGAAGGCAAGGTCATCAAGGACACCCTGTACACCGGCGTATTGGCTCCAGGCACCTTCGACGGCAAGCTTGCCGCCCTGAACTACGTGCTGACCGTGTTCGCCATGTGGTACTCGGATTCCCTGCTCAAGGAAAACGGCTGGACACTGCCGAAGACCTGGGATGAGATGTACACCTTGGGCGAGCAGGCCAAGGCCAAGGGCAAGTACCTGTTCGTGTGGGGCAAGGAAGCTGCCACGTACTACCAGGAAATGGCGATTGCCTCCGCAATCAAGGAGGGCGGCGACGAAGTCCGCATCGGCTTGGAAAACCTCACGGCCGACTCGTGGTCCCACCCCGCTATCCAGTCCGTTTTCACGGCACTGGACAAGATCGTCAAGGCCGGCTTCTTCAAGCCGGGCGGCTCCGGCACCCAGTTCACCGCAGCCCAGGCACAGTGGACCAACGCCCAGGAGGCCGTGTTCTACCCGTCGGGTTCCTGGATCGAAAACGAAATGAAGGACCAGACCAAGGCTGGCTTCAACATGATGGGTGCTCCCGTACCCACTGTCAGCGCCAGCCCCAAGCTGCCGTACACGTCCCTCCACAGCGCTGCAGGCGAGCCGTTCATTGTTCCGTCGCAGGGCAAGAACGCAGCCGGTGGCAAGGAATTGCTCCGCATCATGCTGTCCAAGGAAGCTGCAACGAACTTCGCCAAGACCAAGCTTGCTCCCACCATCGTCAAGGACACAGTCCCGGCCGACGGATTCGGTTCCACGGCGCTGGTCTCGCAGACCAAGTTGCTCGCTGACGCTGGTGAGGACATCTTCACGTGGAACTTCATTGACCTCTACGGAACCAACAAGGATCAGCTGGTTGTCTGGAACAGCTTCCTGGACGGCAAGTCGGACGTTGCAACCCTCACCTCCGCGCTGCAGAACATCTCCGACAAGGTCCGCAACGACAGCTCGGTCAAGAAGATCGAAGTGAAGTGACTTCAGTGAAAACTCAGCAGAGCCGGAGCGACGACGGGCTGACCGCCGTCGTTCCGGCCACGGCTCCGCAGCAAGTGGTTAAGCGGCGTCGGAAGCCGTTGACGTGGGACAAGGTCAGCTTCTTCGCGGTGTTCCTCGGACTACCGCTGGCGATCTACCTTTTGTTCGTGATTTGGCCTTTCGTTCAGGCGTTTGGATACTCGTTGACCGACTGGTCAGGTTTTTCGCCTACCCAGAACTTCATCGGTCTGGAGAACTACGCCAAGATCTTTACGGACGACATTTTCATGAAGGCCATGGGGAACAACATCCTCCTGGTCATCTTCCTCCCGATCATCACTATCATCCTCAGCCTGGTGCTGGCGTCCTTGGTGACGGTTGGCGGGAGCAGCAAAGGCCAGATCAAGGGCCTACGGAATTCCAGTTTCTACCGTGTTGTGTCGTTCTTCCCGTACACCATCCCGGCGATCGCCATCGGCATCATGTGGGGACAGATCTACGATCCCTCCGGAGGCCTGCTGAACGGCATCCTCACCGGACTCGGCTTTGACCAGTTCAAGGACTTCGCCTGGCTGGGTGACAAGAACACCGCCATGATCGCTACCATGTTCGTGATCGTCTGGGGCTTTGTTGGCTTCTACATGGTCCTGTTCGTGGCAGGCATCAAGGGCATTCCTGCCGAGCTCTTCGAGGCCGCGAGGATCGATGGCGCCGGTCGCTTCCGCACCGCAGTGTCCATCACCATCCCTTTGATTCGGGACAACATCCAGACTGCCTACATCTACATGGGCATCCTGGCGTTGGATGCCTTCGTTTACATGGCAGCCCTCAACTCGGGCGGTGGCCCGGACAACTCCACGCTGGTCATGGCACAGCAGCTGTTCTTTACCGCATTCAGCAAGGGACAGTTCGGCCTCGCCAGCGCCATGGGCGTCGTGTTGGCCGTTGCCACGCTGATTTTCTCCGGATTGGTCTTCCTGGTCAACCGGCTCACCGGCGGCGATAAGGATGTGAGCCTGTAATGACTACCAAAGTCTCAACTCCGGAAATGAAGTCATTGCACTTCCAACCGCGGACCCCGGCAACAACCACGGGCGACAAAGTGGTGGGAGCGGTGTCGCACACCGCCCTGACCATCTGGACCCTGATCGTCATTCTTCCTTTGCTGTGGACTTTCATGTCCTCCTTCAAGACGTCCAGCGAGATCTTCGCCTCGCCGTTCGCCTTGCCGGCTGAATGGAAACTGGATAACTACGTCAAGGCCTGGAGCGAGGCAGGCATTGGATCTGCCTTCCTTAACTCCGTGCTGGTTGTGGCTGTCGCACTGGTGATCGTCATGGTCCTCGGCGCCATGTGTGCCTACGTCCTGGCCCGCTACACCTTCCGGGGCAGCCGGGCGATCTACTACCTGATGCTCGCTGGACTGACGTTCCCGATCTTCCTCGCCATGGTGCCGTTGTTTTTCGTCCTGAGGAACATGGGGCTCCTGAATACCCTGCCGGGCCTCATCTTGGTGTACGTGGGCTTCGCGCTTCCGTTCACGGTGTTCTTCCTGTTCTCCTTCTTCAAGTCGCTGCCGCACGAAATCACCGAAGCAGCAGCCCTCGATGGAGCAGGGGAGTGGCGGACGTTCTTCCAGGTCATGTTGCCGATGGCAAAGCCGGGCCTCGCCTCGGTTGCCATCTTCAACTTCCTGGGGCTGTGGAACCAGTTCCTCATTCCGGTGTCCATCAACGCCGCCGGTCCTCGCGTCCTGTCACAAGAGCTCGCGGCCTTCGCCGGACAGATGGGTTACGCAGTAGATTACGGCGCGCTGTTCGCAGCCGTCAGTGTCACCGTCATTCCAGTGCTCATCGTCTACGTGATCTTCCAGCGCCAGCTGCAGGGTTCCGTATCGCAGGGCACGTCGAAGTAGTACAACCGAGCTAAAACAGCGTTCGACGGCGGTCCTCACCTAAACGGTGGGGGCCGCCGTCGGGCGTTAAAGGCAGTGACAGAATGGAACGGATTCTGTAATGCAACGAAAGGAAGCAGCCCGTGATCTTTATTGTGGTCAAGTTCAACGTCAAGCCCGAGTGGTCCGAGCGCTGGATGGACCTGGTGGCCGACTTCACCGAGGCGACCCGCGCAGAGCCCGGCAACTTGTGGTTCGACTGGTCCCGCAGCGTGGACAACACGAACGAGTTCGTCCTGGTGGAAGCTTTCCAGGACGACGCCGCGGAGGCCCACGTCAATAGCGATCACTTCAAGAAGGCCATGGCAGACATGCCGCAGGCACTGGTGGAGACCCCGCACATCATCAGCCGCCAGTTCGAAGGCAGCGGCTGGGACCGCATGGGTGAACTGACCATCGCGTAGCGGCTGTACCGCATCCACCCACTTTGGAAGCAAACCGCCCCCGACACACCTTCAAAAAGGCGTGTCGGGGGCGGTTGTGATTCAAAGAAGGTCGTGGTGGCACAGGCCCGTGACCGTACTACTCAGAACATCCAGGGGATCTCCGCATGGCCGAAGTCGCTGAACGAGCCGAAGCGGCCCGCCTTGAACGCCAGCACCTCGCCGTCCCTGTCCCGGCACGTGGTGACCTGGCCGAAGAAGACCTGGTGATCGCCGACGTCGTACTGCTGCACAACGGTGCAGTCCGCCTGGGCGAGGGCGCCCTTGATCACGGGAAGGCCGTTGTCGGTGATGTCGAAGTCTCCGTCGCCGAAGCGGTCGCCGCCGCGGACTGCGAACCGCCGTGCCACCGACTCCTGCTTGGCGCCGAGGATGGACACGGCGAACTTGCCGCTCTCCATCAGGGCTTCGCCGGTCCGGGTACCGAAGTTCAGCGAAATCATCAGGATGGGAGGCTCCAAGCTGATGGAGGTCAGCGAGCTGATGGTCATCCCATATTGCTCGTCCTCATGCTGGGTGGTGACCACGGCGACGCCCGTGAGGAAGCGGCCCATAGCGCGGCGCATCCCCATGGCGTCGGGGATGGTGAAGGCTGGTGCCAGGCTCATGTCAGTTGCTCCGCTCCGCTGGTGTCGGCTCCGTGTAATACCGAACTTCGAACATTTTGGCTCCGTTCTCCGAAACCCATGGCCCGTGTTCCATGCCCGGCGGACGGGTGGCCCAGTCGCCGGCTTTGAAGGTCCGGCCTAGGCGCTGGTCCACGAACGAGCCCTCAAAGATGAAGACTTCTTCCCAGAAATCATGTGTGAGGACGCCGTTGGGTGAGGTGTCGGTGCCGGGCTCGAACTTGAGGATGCGCGTGACGCTGTCGTTGTCCGAATCCCTGGCGAGGATGGCCTCGGACAGGCCTTCGATGTGCGGGTTGCAGGGTGCGAAGTCCACCGACGATACGGGGGTGAACTCGAATTCCGGCTTTGCCATGGTCAGATCCCTTCCGATTCGGTGGCGCTCGCGATGCTGTAGGACCCCAGGAAGGTGTCCAGCTCTGCCACCAGGGCGTCGTAGCCGTAGTTGCGGTACGTGTAAGCGCCTCGGACCACGAACGGTGCACCGGCGTAGAACATTTCGTACTGCTGGTGGCGTCCGGCGAATTCGGAACCGATGATGTCCCAGGCAAGCTTGAAGAGCTTCACGCGCTCCTCGCTGGTAACGCCGGGGGACTGGACGTAGCGTTCCATGTCCGGGCGGGTCACGCTGCTGGTCATGTCGGCGATGCTGGACGGCAGCTGCAGGACGCCGCCACCCACCAGGTCGCGGAGGATCGAGATCACGCGGGGGTACGTCTCGGACTGTAAGCCCATTGCCCCGTACAGTGCGCTCTTCCCCGGAACGCGCATGCCGGCGTCGTCCGTTGTTGCCGTGTATTCGGCGGCGAGGACGGCCGACTCAACCGACTGCACAATTGCGGCGAGCTCGCCCAGCTTCTCCTGGACGCCGGGGATCTTGTCCGTGCCGTTCACCTGAGTGACCTTGCGGGCCACCGACGCGATGAACTTCAGCTTGGTGGAGAACCGGATTTGTGCCTGCCAGTTACCCAGGGCATGGGCGCCGGTGTCGAAGAATTGGCGGCGGAGGGTGTCGATGTTCCGGTTGATGAACACGCGGTCCCATGGGATGAGCACGTCGTCGAACACCACCAAGGCGTCGGGCTCGTCGTAGTGGCTGGTGAGCGGGTAGTCGAAGTCGCTGGTTGCGGCGGGCGCGAACGGGCGGCGGCAGTAGAGCTTCAGGCCGTCGGTGGCCACAGGGATGGCGAAGCTGACCGCGAAGTCAACGTCGTCCGGGCCCAGCGGCTTGATGCAGGTGACAAAGACTTCGTCGGCGATCGCGGCACCTGTGGCGAGCATCTGGGAACCGCGGACAATAATGCCCTCCTCGGTTTCCCGCACGACGCCGACCTGAAGGTATTCGCCTTCCCAACCGGACGCTGTGGTTGCGCGCGAGACCTGCGGGGGAATGATCGCGTAGGAAAGGTACAGGTTCTCGGACAGGATCTTCTTGTAGTACCGCTCCACGTTGCCGGCGAAGTCCCGCTCGTCGTTCTTGAAGACGTCCGGGTGGGAGCCGAAGGCGGCGAAGAAGGTACCAACATGGTCCGGGCTGCGGCCCACCCAGCCGTGCGTGTGCTTGGCCCACTTCTCGATCGCCTGACGGCGCAGGACCAACTCTTCCTGCGTGCGGGGAGCTGCGAACGTGCGGTTGGCAGGCCCGTCGATTTCCTCGGAATGGAACTGCATTCCATTCTCGGGATCAGCTGCGATGTCGAACAGCTCGGCCATGGTCCGGGCAACGTTCGCGAAGGCCGGGTGTTCCAGGACGTTGCCGACAACCTCGCCGTCGAGGATCACCGACCGGCCATCGTTCAGGGACTTCAGGTACTCTTTTCCGGTCCTCATCAGAGTGAGCCTTTCTTGATTTTGTAGTTATGTTCAATGGTGGTCCCATTCGGGAAGGAGAGCTCCAACTTCCAGGAAGTTCCATCCACAAACTTTCCGTTCAGCAGCGGCAGGGTGCCGCCGAGGCACATGAAGTCTGCGTCGCCGATGTCGGTGCGGGCCAAAAGGCGCTC
The DNA here is from genome assembly GCF_000294695.2 of Arthrobacter sp. Rue61a. NCBI lineage: Bacteria > Bacillati > Actinomycetota > Actinomycetes > Micrococcales > Micrococcaceae > Arthrobacter > Arthrobacter sp. Rue61a. The sequence goes on from NC_018531.1 coordinate 606,156, forward strand.
GACGACGTCGGCCGGCTTGCGCAGGCCGCTCAACGAACCTTCCTGGTACAGGGTTCCGTCAACCCACGAGCGCGCGGTGCATGTATCGAGGTCGAGGTCCTCCAAGGATTCGACGGCGATAACCTCGCCTGCGACGGGCTTGGGGCATGCGCGCTTCGAATCGCCAATGTCCCGGGCTTCGATGTCGCGGTCCGTGTGGTCAGAGCCGATGCCGAGGTAGTACTGGCCGTTGTGGCGGATGTAGAGGGGTTCGATCTCACCGGAGGTCAGGTTCTCCGACGTGTCATGCTCCCCGGAAGTTTCGAACAGGTCCGAGTCCATCCGGTAGAACATGGGAACCTCTGGCGGCGGAGCTACGCCTATGGCTGCCAATTCGTCGATGTGGTGCTGGACTGCCTTCGGATCCCGGCCGGTGTAACCAGCCACTACTCCGTGGAAATCCGAGACCACGATTGTCTGGTCCGTGCCCACCACCCTGAAGGTGAGTGGGACTTGCCTTGTTGTTTCCATTCCGTCTCCTTGGAGGGCTTCTGAACGTTCTTGGGGTCTAAACGGTGAGTGTGTTGTAGGCGGGGAGCCGGTCTCCGATGACAGGGAATTCGCTGCGGACGGCGTCCACTTGCAGGGGATCGATGTCCACCATCAAGACGGCCTCGTCGGAGTCCGCTTCGGCGAGGACAGTGCCGGATGGGTCCACCACCCTGCTGTGCCCGCCAAGTGCCACACCTTCCTGGGTTCCTGCGGCGTTGCACGCGATCACGAAGATCTGGTGCTCCAGCGCCCGGGCAGTGGTGAGCAGGCGCCAGTGTTCCCGTCGGGCTGCCGGCCAGGCCGCGGGGACTATGACGATCTCCGCACCGCGTGTGCTCAGCTCCATCCACAGGCCAGGGAAGCGGAGGTCGTAGCAAGTGATGCCGGCAACGGATCCGAACGGCAAAGGAACCACGGGAAGCGAGGATCCGGCTGTGAGCAGGCTGGCTTCCTTGGACTTGTAGCCGAACACGTGGATCTTCCGGTAGGTGTGGACCACGCTGCCGTCCGGCCCCAGCAGGATGGAGGTGTTGCTGAGCTGCCCGTCCTGGCCGGCCTCGATGATGCTGCCGAGGTGGAGGTATACGCCCAGATCCGCCGCTACCCGTGAGCACATGGAGACGGTGGGACCGGTAAGCGTTTCGGCCAATGCCTCGTACTCGTCGAAGTGGAAGTAGCCGGCGCTCCAGAGTTCAGGGAGCACGATGAGTTCGGCGCCGTTGATCCCGCGGAGAATCGCTTCGACACGATCAATCCGGTCCTCGCGGGTTTCGGAATCCGGGCTGGCCACCTGGACGAGTGCGATTTTCATGCTTGTTCCTTCTCTTTGCTGGTCGGCTCGTCCAAATCGCTCAGCTTCAGGCCCTTGGTTTCCTTGGCGAACATCACCGAAACCATGGAGATCAAGCCCATGGCGGCGAGGTAGATGCCGATCGCATAGCCGGTTCCGAAAGCGCTGTAGAGTGCCAGGGCGATGATCGGGGACAAGGAACCGGCGATCAGCGACGCCAGGTTGTAGGACACCGAGGTACCGCTGTACCGGACGTCCGTTGGGAAGAGTTCCGAGAAGAAGGCGCCGATCACCGAGCTGTAGGCCGCGAAGATCAACAGGCCTCCGACGGCTGCGGCGATGATGCCCCACACTTGGCCCGTGTTCAGGAGGAAGAAGAACGCGAAGGCCCACACCATGGTGGCAATCGAGGCGCCAATGAGGATGGGTTTCCTGCCTACCTTGTCCGCGTAGATCGCCAGGATGGGAATGGCGACGACGGCCACTCCTTGGCCGATCATGACGGCGGTAAGGCCTGTCTGCCTCTGCAGTCCCATGATTTGGGTGACGTAGGTGATGATGAACAGCGAGTAGATGTAGAAACCCGCGTTCTCGCCCATCCTGCTGCCGGTGGCGATGAGGATTTCGCGCCAGTTGCGGCGGAACAGGATGGTCAGCGGCATCTTCCGTTCCTTGTTGCCTTCGGCCTCGCGCTTCCGCTGTGCTTCCTTGAACAGCGGGGTTTCCTGCACGTAGAGCCGCAGGATGAGGCCAATGACCACCAGCAGGGCAGACAATCCGAACGCGATGCGCCAACCCCACGCCAGGAACTCGCTCTCCGGCATGGTGGCGGCGAGGATGGCCAGGACGCCGGCGGCCATCAGGTTGCCGAGGGGTGGTCCCATATTGGGCCAGGAAGCCCAGAAGGCACGACGGGTGCTCTCGTTGCTGTGCTCCGAGACGAGGAGAACGGCTCCGCCCCACTCGCCGCCAAGCGCAAACCCCTGAATCAGGCGGAGCAGGAGGAGGAGCAAGGGTGCTGCAAGGCCGATGGCAGCGTACGAGGGAATGAAGGCAATGAGGGTGGTGGCTACGCCCATGAGCATCAGGCTGGCCACCAGGGTTGCGCGGCGGCCGTGCTTGTCGCCGAGATGGCCCAGCACTATGGCCCCGATGGGGCGGGCCAGGAAGCCGGCCGCGAACGTTCCGAGTGCCAGCATGGTGCCCACCAAAGGATCGTCGGTGGGGAAGTAGAGCTTGTTGAATACCAATGCGGCGGCGGTGCCGTAGAGAAAGAAGTCATACCATTCCACCGCGGTGCCGGCCAGGCTTGAAGCGGCCACCACGGGCAGGCTTGAGTGCTTCTGTTGCCTCAGTTCTGCTTTCTTCAATTCGGTCATTCTGGAGGTCCTTTGCGATGGGGAGCGGCGGGCTGCCGGTGGAACCGGTGGCCGGGGCTCCCAGGAAATTGGGGTCTTTCCGGTGCGTGAGCGGAGTCACTGAACTTCACTGTAGACGGGTTGTATACAACCTGTCTATAGTTAGGGGAGAAGTTTTTCGGGACGTCCGGAACATCCGGAATGCAACTCGTATACTGTGGGCTTCGCGAGAAAGGCTCTGCATGATCCAGATGACCCCCGCTGCACAGTCGCAGCCAGAAGTGGCCTACCAATGGATGAAAAGCTTCATCTCAGCCCTGCCAAGGGAGGAAGAAACCTTCCTGAACGAGGCGGTCCTGGCCAAGACCACCGGTACGTCACGTACGCCCGTGCGCGAGGCATTGCTGCGCCTCGAAGCTGAAGGGTTCGTCAAACGGATCCCGCACAAAGGCGCTTTCGTGCCCCCCATCTCCGACCCCGACGTCCGGGCTATCCTGCAGGCCAGGTCCGTGGTGGAGAAATGGGCGGTCTCGGCACTGGAGAGCATGCTGGATGCCCAGATCGACGCATTCCAGCGCGTCATTGACCAGCAGCAGGAAGCCAAGGATGATCCCGCCCGGTTCATCGAACTGGATACCGAGTTCCACACCCTCATGGTCCGTGCCGGAGGTAATCCCGTCCTTGCCGATTTCTACGCTTCGCTCCGGCAAAAGCAACTCAGGATCGGCGTCAAGGCAGTAAGCCAGCAAACGGACCGCGCAGGGGATGTCCTCAGGGAGCACCAGCTCATTGTGGATGCGCTGCGCAGCCGCAGCCTGGATGCGGCACACCAAGCGATCGACGCCCACCTGAACTCAACGCGCCTGGCGGTCATCGGCTATTAGTCCTCGCTGTGCAGCTCCCGCTGCCGTGCGCTGAGCAGCTCAAACTCAGGCCGGGCAGCCACGAACCGTTCAACGGCGTCGAGCACTTGCTGAAGATGCGCGTGGTCCGGTGCCACCACAGCGGCGCCAACCAGCGCCCGCCGGTGCTGGTCCTGGAGCCCGGTTTCCGCAGCAGAAACATCGAAGCGCCGCTTCAGTTCGGCCACCAAGGGCCGTACGAGCGAGCGCTTCTCCTTCAGGCTATGGACATCGCCCAAGAGGACGTCGAACTCAATCCAACCGATCCACATGGTTCATTATCGCCGCAAACCAAATCTTGTACCGATAGCGCAAGATCCTTTACTGCGTTCGAGGCAGGTCTCGCGTGGTCTTCAAGGATTCCTGTTTCGGAATCTGACCTCAACCACCCCGTCGCTCTGACGAAGTTCCGCGCGGGACTGGTCGCCTTCTATCCGACACAGATGACCTCATGCTGAGCGTAGCGGGAACTCGGACGCATTCGTCAGTCGGAAAACGTGCTGGACCACCTGCTGCACTTATCCACAGCCTAGATTTGAGTGATTTGTACCTTGCGAATTCAGCCCATATCATGCTCGCTTTGTGAAGGTAAAAGTACAATCTGCCGATCATTGACTAGAAAGTCCGGCGCTGTGGCGCGAGGGCTATATTCTGTTGTTCGGATGTTCTCGAAGATCGACTTGCGTGGGCCCCCACGCCCAATCTGATTTTCCCCATAGGATGACCAATTGGGGACAACATATGGTGACCATTAGGGAATATGTAGATCTTCTACATGCGGCTGGCTGGGCTGACGTTGATGCAGAGGATTGGACTGACGATTTGGTTGCATCGCAGCGTTACGGACTAGCAATTCTAGATGCTGAACGAGGCAGCATTGTCGAGAGGTATGGTGAAGCCGTCCACCGATCATTGGTGGATCGGTGGACGGCTAAGTTGGTAAACTCGACGTCCGGGCAACTCTCGTGGATGGCACTAACTGCTCGGAAGCCTGGGTGAAGATCTCAAACGCCTAGGGGCCGAGAATTAATGAGATACCTCCGAAGGGCTTCCAGGAACTTAGTGGTTTCCTTTTCGGTTCCAGCTGTCACCCGAAGGTAACCCTCAGGTCCAAGTTCGCGAACCAATACACCGTGTTCCAGAAGTGCTGTCCAGCATTCACGCCTATCTTGCAGACCACCGAACAGTACAAAGTTTGCATCTGAGGGCACTGGTGACAGTCCCATACCTGCTAGTTCAGTGACGATTCTGTCACGTTGCTCTTTGATCCGGTTGACGTCTTTGAGCAGAGCGGCGGCGTTGTGGAAAGCGGCTATCGCCGCCGCCTGTGTCAACGCAGAGAGGTGATATGGCAGGCGTACCAAGCGCATGGCATCAGCCACTTGCGGCGCTGCGGCAAAGTAGCCGACTCGTGCACCGGCCAAGGAGAACGCTTTCGACATCGTCCGGGTAACGATCAGCCGCTGACGCCCTTCCAATAGACGCAAAGCTGTCTTCTCAGGGGTGTGGGAAAACTCGGCATATGCTTCATCCACTACGACGATTGTTGACGATGGCTCGCCAGCTTCGTAGATGGCTTGGACTACGCCATCTTCCAGTGAGGTTCCCGTGGGGTTGTTGGGCGACGAGAGCAGTACGATGGCCGGTTGGTGGTGCTCAACGGCTGCTACGGCCCCATCGACATCAATGGAAAAGTCATGGCCCCTGTTCATGGCTATGAATTCAGTGTCCACGCCCCCCGCAAGGATCGGGTACATCGGGTAACTGGGTACGAATGTCAACAATGATCTGCCGGGGCCACCGAATGCCTGAAGGATGTGGTGGAGCACTTCATTAGATCCATTTGCTGCCCAGATATTTTCGTGGGTCAGGTCATGTCCGAGATAGGCGGCCATCGCTTCACGAAGTGAAGTGAACTCGCGGTCTGGATAGCGATTCAAGTCCGAGAGGATTCCAGCGATCTCCGTCGAGATAGACTGCTGGACAACGGGTGGCAATGAATGCGGATTCTCATTCGTGTTCAGCGCCACAGGCACATCAATCTGTGGAGCTCCATAGACCTCCCGCGCTCGAAGAGATTCGCGCAGCGGAAGACTGTTGAGAAGGTCATTTCGTCGCATCATTTTCCAAACCTATCATTTGGTCATTTCAGCGAAGAGACTTAAGTGTCGTCCGGTTGTCCACAACAAAGCGATACGTGTTTAGGGCTAATGGAATTCAAGTGCTGAACTGTCGCATTGGACGGTTAGGCGCAATTGACCAGCTGAATCTTAACTGCATCGTACGGCGGCGGACACGGTGAGGTGGTCGGTACCTAACGATTTCAGAGAATCAGTAATCCAACATCCAGTCTGACAAATATGGGGTACATCCAACGTTGCCCACTTGGACACAGGCCGGCAGTCCATCGGTACCGACCGCTTTAGGCGAGGGTGTCCAGGACATACCCGGCCGGGTTGCTGTTGATCTCGCCGGCTCACCCTCGGCAAGTTGTCTTGATCGACTGGTAGAGGTGGGACCACAAACGATCTTGAGCAAATCCTGAGCAAATGCCGCATCGAGGTTGAGAAAGCCCCGCGACACTGGACTCAAAGGCAGAATGATGACCAGCTGAGGGGGTTGGACATGGTGCTCGATGCGTTCTCGGTAAGGGTTGCGCTTGGCGTAGTCACGGTCACACTCTTGCTGCTGTTCTGCGCCTCATTCCACCGCACACGCTCGCCGTACGCAGGCTGGTGGAGCCTCGCTTTGCTCGAGTTCATGGTGGGAAACGCGGCGTTCCTCCTCAACGGAACTCCCCACCAGCTGTGGGCCAACCCCTTGGGTAACGTCCTTGTTGTGGCTGGAGCCTTCAGCGTCTGGGCCGGAGCGAAGACCCTGAGGAACCGGAAAGCCGCACCATGGCAGTTGGCGCTTGGACCGGCCCTCACTGCGGTCGCGTCGTTCCTGGAAAACCCGGGAAACAATGTTTGGTCGGGCGGCCTGGTCTATCTGGCCATGATGACCCTGGGCATAGCACTTGCAGCGTATGACCTCTGGTTTATCAAGTCCTCGCACTCGCAAGTCCACAAAGCCCTGTCCGTGGCCGCGGGTATGTTGGCCGTCTACTACTTGTGCCGCTGGGTGGTCTACGCGCTCGAAGGGCCGGCCAGTTACACGTTCCGCACCTACTTCGGACCCGGACCGTCCGCACTGATATCAATGGTGCTTCTGGTCACCGTGTCCTTCAGCATGACGGCCCTTACCAGTGATCAACTCATCAAAGGCCTCCGTGAACGTGCCACCCGCGACCATCTGACGGGACTCCTCAACCGCGGAGCTTTCCTGGACCTTGCCACCACTGAACTTGAGCGTCTGCAATCCACGGGCTCGGGCGCATCCGTAGTCCTGGCGGACCTGGACCACTTCAAAGCCGTCAATGACGAGCACGGGCACGGGGCCGGGGACGTGGCCTTGCGGGCATTCGCTGAAGCCTGCGCCGGATCGGTCAGGTCCACGGACCTCATCGGACGGTATGGAGGGGAAGAGTTCGTCCTCTTCCTGCCGGGCGCAACGCAGGACCGGGCCGAGAACATCGCAAGCGAAATCAGTCGCCGGATGGCAGCCATGCAGACCCCCGAAGGTGTGGTTTTCCCCACCGTCAGCTATGGAGTAACGTCCAGCATCCCCGCTGTCGCAGACCTCAATTTCATGATCGAGGTAGCGGACGCAGCACTTTACAGCGCAAAGGCGCAAGGCAGAAACAGGATTGTAGGAGCCGACCGCCTCGAGGCGGCCACTATCGCGGATGAGGCACGATCATGACCTTCAACGAACTCACCACCCGGATCCAGATCCAGCACACCCAGGAACTGTCCGCGTTCCGGCAAGACATCACCAGCGCTCCCTACAAAGCAGGGACGCCCACAACGCTGAACGCGGACCGCCGCTCGGTCAGGATGAGCCCTGTTCAGTCGGTGGAGGACAGCAACGCGAATCTGACCATAGTGGCCGACGTCGAAGGCCTCGCCTGGTTCACCGCGGACAAGGGCCTCCTGGGCAGCTGCATCACGCTGTCCATCGCTGGTCATCGCAGGAACACCGGCACACGTGTTCACCTCCCGCTGGCAGAGTGCGATGCCTGGATTGAGGCAATCCTGGGCGGGGCATGGATCACCCACGTTTACCGCGCAGGAAACAAGGTGGAGCCCGACGGCAGGCTGGACATCGCTTCCTACCGGCTCTTCCTGGACGAACGCCGCAACCCCGTATCCAAGCCGCAAGCTGTGGCTGACTCATCATTGCGACGCCTGGAAGAGTCGTGAGCGCCACCAAGCCCCACCGGCTGGTCCCCGCTGATTCACGGATCGAGAAACTGGAGCGGCACGTCCAGGCTCTCATGCAGGAGCTCCACCAAGCACGCTATGAACAGCGCCGAGATGCCCTCACAGACGCCCTCACCGGGCTCGGCAACCGCCAGGCGCTGGTCAATTCCTTCATCGAAGCCCAGGACGCCGCGGCCAAAGGCGCCGTCCCGCCGGCACTCCTCTTGGTGAACCTGGACGGCTTCAAAGCACTGAAGAACTCCGCCGGCCATGCCGCCTCGGACCAGATTCTGGTCACCGTCGCCATGCGCGTCCGGTCGGCAGTCCGGGAGAACGACGTCGTCACCCGCTTGGGCGGCGACGAATTCGCCGTGCTGTTGCCCGCCACCCCGCAAAACCGGGCCACCGCCGTCGGAAACCGCATCCTGGCAGCGCTGGAACCGAACATTGACCTCGGGAACAACAGCATCCGCTGCGGCGCAAGCGTCGGCCTGCGTACCGCGGAACCGCATCACAGCATCGAGGACATTCTCCAAGAGGCCGATCTGGCCATGGAAGATTCCAAAAACGAGGGCAGGAACAAGCTGAAGGTGTTCGATCCCGCAACCCTGCACGCGCAGCTGCTCCAGCGGCAGATAGTGGGGGAACTCCGCGAAGCCATCCGTGCAGACCAGCTGGTCCTCTACTACCAGCCGATCGTGGAGCTCTCCACCGGCAGGATCGAAGGCTGCGAAGCTCTGGTCCGATGGAACCACCCCGTGCACGGCCTGATCATGCCGGACCAGTTCATTCCCATAGCTGAGGCGACCGGCCTCATTGCCGAACTGGGCAGGTGGGTCCTGCGCACGGCCGTGCGTCAGTTGCGGCGTTGGCGGGACCATCCTGTCACTGCACAGCAGGACTTCTCCATGAGGATCAATGCCTCGGCCGCGGACCTTCAAAGCCTGGAGTTCGTGGACGCTGTCAGTGCGGCCTTGGCGGAGGAGCACCTGGCCCCGGATTCACTGGTGCTGGAGCTGACTGAGAGCGCCATCATCCAGAACAACGAGCTGGACCGTTACACACTGGCGAGTCTGCACAGGCTAGGTGTCGGACTTGAGATCGACGACTTCGGCGCCGGCTACTCGTCCATGGGCTACCTGCGGAAACTGCCCGTGGACCGGGTGAAAGTGGATCGGCAATTCGTGAAGGACTTGGGGAAAGATCCTTCCCAGCTGGGCTTCCTGGCCGCCATCCAGCAAGTCATCCATTCTTGTGGTTTGGAGGGCGTTTGGGAGGGAATCGAGACCGCCGAACAGGCAGAGGCACTTCGGAGCATTGGCTGCGCGAGCGGCCAAGGGTATTACTTTGGCAGGCCGTTGCCGGAGGCGGAGTTCACTGAACAGTTGTCGCGGCTGCGGACCTGGCCGGGGTAAACCCTGTGAGACAGCAAAAGGCCCCTGCACACGTCCTGGCGGACGCTCGCAGGGGCCTTTTGGCTTAGTTGTTCTTAACCGAAGTACTTGGGCAGGGTGGCTTCGTGTGCTTCGCGGAGAGCGTCCAAGGAGAGCTCGTCCACGCCGTTGATCTCCAGCTTTCCACCGGCAGCGTCAACAACGCCGATCCGGAGGTGGGCGAAGCCGCGGGCCGTGCACATGTCCTTGAAGCGGACTTCCTCGGAGCGCGGCACGGACACGATTGCACGGGCCTGGGACTCGGAGAAGAGGGCGGTGAACAGGTCCACGCCGTCGCGCTCCATGAGTTCCTCAAGGGCGATGCGGGCGCCCACGCCGTAGCGCAGCGAGGACTCAACCAAGACAGCCGCGAGGCCACCTTCGGAGAGGTCGTGTGCTGCGTCAACCATGCCGTCGCGGGAAGCGTTGATCAGGATCTCGCCCAATGCGCGCTCAGCTGCGAGGTCCACCTTCGGCGGCAAGCCACCAAGGTGTCCGCGCAGGTTGGACCATTCCGAACCGTCCAGCTCTGCTGCGGTGGTGCCCAGCAGGTAGATGGCCTGGCCGTCCTCGCGCCAGCCTGTCGGCGTGCGGCGGGCGACGTCGTCGAGCTTGCCCAGGACAGCCACCACGGGGGAGGGGTGGATCGGCGTGGTGCCGGTCTGGTTGTAGAGCGATACGTTACCGCCGGTGACCGGGATGCCGAGCTCCATGCAGGCGTCGGACAGGCCACGGATGGCTTCGGCCAACTGCCACATGACATCCGGGTCTTCCGGTGAACCGAAGTTCAGGCAGTCGCTGACGGCCATCGGAACAGCGCCGGAGGTGGCAACGTTGCGGTAGGCCTCGGCCAGCGCGAGCTGTGCACCCTGGTAGGGCTCCAGGTAGGTGTAGCGGCCGTTGGCGTCAGTGGCCAGTGCAACGCCTAGGCCTGTTTCCTCGTCAACGCGGACCACGCCGGCATCGTCCGGGAAGGCCATGGCAGTGTTGCCGCCAACGTAGCGGTCGTACTGCTTGGTGATCCAGGCTTTGCTGCACATGTTCGGCGATGCCACGAGCTCGGTGACGGCCGCAGCCAGCTCGGTGGGAGCCGACGGACGGCCTGCGTCTTCAACAGATCCGGTGAAGGAGTTGGCCTGAACCGAGTCCTGCCACTCCGGGCGGGCGAACGGACGGTCGTAGACCGGGCCGTCGTGCGCAACGGTGCGGGGATCGACGTCGACGATTACTTCGCCTTCCCAGGTGATGATGAGGCGACCGGTATCGGTGACCTCACCCAACCAGGAGTACTCCACAGCCCACTTGTCCATCACAGCTTCGAACGCTGCGATGTTCTCCGGGGTGACCACGGCCATCATGCGTTCCTGAGATTCGGACATGAGGATCTCACCCGGGGTCAGCGTGGGATCGCGCAGCAGGACCGAGGTCAGCTCCACCTCCATGCCGCCGTCGCCGTTGGAGGCGAGCTCGGACGTGGCGCAGGAGATGCCTGCAGCGCCGAGGTCCTGGATGCCTTCAACCAGCGAGCCCTTGAAGAGCTCCAGGCAGCACTCGATGAGGACCTTCTCTGCGAAGGGGTCGCCCACCTGGACGGCCGGACGCTTGGACGGCTTGGTGTCGTCGAAGGACTCGGAAGCGAGCACCGAAGCACCGCCGATTCCGTCGCCACCGGTGCGCGCGCCGAACAGGACAACCTTGTTGCCCTTGCCGGAGGCGTTGGCCAGGCGGATGTCCTCGTGGCGCATGACGCCCACTGCCAGTGCGTTCACCAGCGGGTTGCCCTGGTAGACGGAGTCGAAGACCATTTCGCCGCCGATGTTCGGCAGGCCGAGGCAGTTGCCGTAGCCGCCGATGCCGGCAACAGCACCATGCATGACGCGGGCGGTGTCCGGGTGGTCGATCGCACCGAAGCGCAACGGATCCATCACGGCGACCGGGCGGGCACCCATGGAAATGATGTCGCGGACAATACCGCCGATGCCGGTAGCGGCACCCTGGTACGGCTCAACGAACGACGGCGAGTTGTGCGACTCGATCTTGAACGTTACGGCCCAGCCGTCGCCCAGGTTGGTGACGCCGGCGTTCTCGCCGATGCCAACCAGCATGTCCTTCTTCATTTCCTCGGTGACCTTCTCGCCGAACTGGCGAAGGTGGTTCTTGGAGGACTTGTAGGAGCAGTGCTCGCTCCACATGACGGAGTACATGGCCAGCTCGGCACCGGTGGGGCGGCGGCCAAGGACCTTGACGATCTCGTCGAATTCGTTCTGCTTCAAGCCGAGCTCGGCCCACGGGAGTTCCGTGTCCGGGGTCTTGGCAGCGTGCTCAACGGTATCGATGTTGAACTTCTTGGTGGTTTCCGTGGTCACTTGTCGCCTCCCACAATCTTGGTCAAAACGGAGGTGAAGAAGCCCAGGCCGTCGGTGTCGCGGGGCGCGCCATCAAGGGACTCCGGGCCGAAGCCGGTCTCCACTGCGTGCTCGGGGTGCGGCATGAGGCCCACTACGTTGCCGGCCGCGTTGGAGATGCCCGCGATGTCGCGGCGGGAGCCGTTCGGGTTGAAGCCCACGTAGCGGAACACCACGCGACCCTCAGCCTCAAGGGCGTCCAACGTCTTCTCGTCAGCGATGTACTGGCCGTCCTGGTTCTTCAGCGGCACAACGATCTCCTGGCCATCCGTGTAGTCCACAGTCCAGGCAGTGTTGGCGTTTTCCACGCGCAGTGTCTGGTCCCGGCAGATGAACTTCAGGTGGTCGTTCTTGATCATGGAACCGGGCAGCAAGTGCGACTCGGTCAGGATCTGGAAACCATTGCAAATACCCAAAACCGGGAGCTTGGCGTCGGAGTTCGCGGCGTCAATGATCTTGGACATTAACGGAGCGAACCGCGAGATGGCGCCGGCGCGGAGGTAGTCACCGTAGGAGAAACCGCCGGGGATGATGACCGCGTCAACATCGCCGAGTTCAGTGTCTGCATGCCAGAGCGGCACCGCCGTTGCGCCTGCAAGCCGCACCGCACGGGCGGCGTCGCGGTCGTCAAGGGTGCCGGGGAAGGTGACGACGCCGATCTTGGCGCCGGCCAAGCGGGGTTCTGCGGCGACGGCCACAGCCTCGCCAATCAGGGGAATCGACGTCATATCAGGCCTCGACGACCTCGACGTTGACAACATCCTCGATCACCGGGTTGGACAGGAGAGTCTCAGCAGCTTCACGGGCCTGAGCCAGGATAGCGTCGGTCACCTCGCCGTCGACGGTCAGTTCGAAGCGCTTGCCCTGGCGGACTGCGCTGAAGCTGTTGAAGCCGAGGCGGGGCAGAGCACCCACGATGGCCTTCCCCTGGGGGTCCAGAATCTCGGGCTTGGGCATGACGTCAACGACGATCCGGGGCATCCGGTAACTCCTGTGCGTGAGTTGGGTGAACCTTAAATAAGGCTGCCGCGGAGGTGCCGTCTCACGCCGTTCAGCCGCATTCAAACAGCGTTATGAACACAGGTTAAACACGGTTGTGAACTGCAATGTTTGAACGGCATGGGGGGCGCTCCGCGAGCTTGCACACCTATTCTACCGGGAGCGGCGCGCATACCCTATTCAGCCGGATTGCGCGAGGACACCCCGCCGCGGCGGGGGAAAAAGCCTCAATTGACGGCTCGACGGCGGCACTTTCCCTGCGTGGCGGGCGTCACTAGGATTGCGGCATGGCTGAGAAACCGAAATCGATGGTGCTGGGCGTTGTGGCCGCAGCCGTTTTTGCAGGTCTGGGCCGAATGGTCATCCAAAAGATCATGGCTGACCGGGCGGCGCGGGAGCATCGCGTCACCGCGCCCTTGGATAAGGAAACGCGAGCCAAAATCAGCGACGCCCTGCGCACCCCAAAGTAAGCAGGACCTAACCTCCGAGTGGCTGTTTTCCGGCGGAATGACGCGGATTAGGGCACATACAAATGCGCTATTCAAAGCGGTTAAAAGGCGTGGTTTCGGCGTAGTTTGGAAGTACACCAGGGGTAAAGCCCCGGTACCTTTCAGGACCCACACCAGGAGGAACAATGACCGAACACATTGCCGAAGTATCCGCCTGTAGCGTTGGCACGTGCGGATTCAACCACAACGGATGCACGGCATTCGGAATCACCATCGGTGGCAGCCAGGACCACGCCTCCTGCGCTACGTTCATTGACACGAATGCCATGGGTGGCCTTCCCAAGGTTCTTGCCCACGTTGGCGCTTGCCAGCGCTCCGAATGCGTCCACAACAACAACCTCATGTGCGAAGCACACGACGTCAAGGTTGGCCCCGGCCGTGAGGCCGCCGACTGCCTGACGTACGAGCACGCCTGATATTTCCTGACGACCAAAAGGGTCCCCGCCTCGGTTGAGGCGGGGACCCTTTTTGTGTCCGCTATTTCTTCTTGGTTGCCGCAGGCTTGGCTTCCTTGGGGCTATCGGCTTCCTTCATTTCCTGCTCTGCCGTGGCCTGGATCAAGGCCAGCAGCTCCGGGTCCAGGCCGGGAGCAAACTCTTCCTTGCGTTCCGGAGAAATGGTGATCGGGAATCCTTCGGGCATGACGTCCGTGCTCAGCTCGGTGCCGTCATTGGAGGGCGACGCTCCGCGGTAGAGCTTCCCTGCTTCGCTGAGGTTGTCGGCGCTGAAGGTGTACTGGATGCTCTGGAGACCCTTGTCCAGCAGCTTCTTCACCTCGGGGAACTGCTCCGCGTTGGTCTTTGGGATGGGGAGGACCTTGCCCCAGTTCACGCCCAGGCTCTCCAAGGCCTTGGCATAAGCATTCTCGTGGGCTTGGTCGCGAACGATCAGGTACGCGATGGTGGAGCGCGCCGTCTTGTTTTCCGTCATCTCGTAGATACGGCACTTCTGGAGCCTGCCCGTTGACTCAAGCATCAGGTTGTAGAGCAGGTCCAGCACCAGGTTGCCACTGTTGTAGACGTAGGATCCGCTCCACGGATTGCCCGCGGCGTCCACGGGCAGGGCACCCTGGGCACCCACCAGATAGTGGTGGATGTTGCTGGTGTCCAGCGCGATCTTCAGGGGAGTGGCTCCGCCGGCACCCGGCTGGTCCACAGGATCGGACTTTTTCCCCTGGTAGCGGGGCGAGCCGTCCAAGAGCTGGGAAATGGTGGTTCCAATGAGCTCCACGTGGCTGATCTCCTCAGTGCCGATGCCCTGGAGGAGGTCCTTGTAGGGCTTCGAGGCGGCGTCGCCCCGGAAGTTCATGCTTTGGAAGAGGTACTGCATCATGGTGCGCATCTCGCCGAACTGTCCGCCGAGGCCTTCCTGGAGGGCATTGGCGGCTGCGGGATCTGGCTCGTCTGCAGCGATTTCATTGATGAGAAGCTGGGTGTGCAGGTACATACGTTTCCTCACGTTGTCTCATGCTATGCGTGGGATGGAAACCCTCTGCTGGCCACCCCGGAATCATTACAATAAGCATGCTTACTATTTCAATGCAAGGAATTCCGTGAGGAATTGGGGATTGCTTAGCCCGCAACTTTGTTGGTTAGTGGCTTGCCGTCCCTCAGTGCGGAGATGTTGGCTGTGACCAGCTTGGCCGACCCCTTGGGGCGGTTGCCTGCCACATGGGGAGTGATGATCAGGTTGGGGGCGCTCCAAAGTTTGGAATCGGCGGGCAGCGGCTCGTCCTTGGTGACGTCCAGGGCGGCCGCCCGCAGCCTGCCCTCTTCCAGCGCGGCAATCAAGGCCTCTTCGTCAACGGTGGCTCCACGGCCAACGTTCACGAAGACTGCGCTGGCCGGGAGGCTGCGGAGGATTTCTTCGTTCAGGGCATCCGCGGTGTCCTGAGTGGCCGGCAGGATGGAGACCAGGACGTCCGTGGTGCGCAGGACATCGGGGAATTCGTCCTCGGCCACCACCGGGAAGCCATAGCGCTCGCCCTTGGAGCTGGCGACGCCGGTGACCTTTGCACCCAGTGCGGCCAGCAGGGGAGCGAGCCGCCCGGCAATTGAACCGAAGCCCCAAATGGTGACCTTGGCGCCGTCGAGCGTGTAAAGGTGCTCAGTGTCAGGCACGGACTGGGCTGCGTTATATGCCTGGTTCCAGGACGAGGCCTTCTGGGACTCCATCAGCTGGTCCAGGCGGCGCACTGTGGCCAGAATCAGGGCAAGTGCGTGTTCGGCGACGGGGCCGTCGTGCAGTGAGCGGCCGGACGTGATGGCCACGTTGTCCGCGAAGCCCGCTGCCAGCACTGAATCCGGGCCCGCTGCGAGCGTCTGCACCAACCTGAGGGCGGACATTTCCTTAGCGGCGTCGGACAAGTTCTCCGAGGTGTTCCGCCACACCACCAGCACCTCAGCGTCACGGTGTTCGCTGGGGACGGGCTTGTCCACCGCGTAAACCACCACATCGTCACCCGCGGCAACCAGATGGGCGAGGTCCAGTTCGATGGTGTCCGGGACGAGGATTTTCACGGGGGGCTCCAAGGGTAAATGTGGCGGGTATTTTCGCTCTCGAGGCTATCGCTTCACCAGGCTCGGAGAGGCTACTGCGATTCATCTCTAGCAATGTGACGACTGACACCCTATGGTTGTAGGACGTTCGACGTGGCACGTAACACAAGTAGTCTGCACGTCGTTTCGCATCCTCCCGCTCGAAGCAGTTTCGAAAGGACATCGGATTTGAGATCCTCTTCATCACCTCTCGCCCGCATCGCCGCCGTCGGCACCGTCAGCCTGGGCCTTCTGGCCGGCTTGGGCCTTCCCGCCACCGCTGCACCCATTCCGCCCAGCAACCCCGCGGCAGCTCCCGGTACATTCACCGAGGCCAACATCGGCGCTGACCGTACGGCCGCCAACTTCTTCTACCGGATTCCGGCCCTGACCTATCTGGGCAACAACGTGGTGCTCGCGGCCTGGGACGGGCGTCCGGGCTCGGCCGCGGATGCCCCCAACCCGAACTCGATCGTGCAGCGCCGCAGCACCGACGGCGGCCAGACGTGGGGACCCGTTACCGTCATCGCCGCGGGACATGTTGGCGATGCCAGCGGACCCAAATACGGATACAGCGACCCCTCCTACATTTACGATGCCGAAGCCGGCAAGGTCTTAGCCTTCTTCGTGTACTCCAAGGACCAGGGCTTCGGCGGCAGCCAATTCGGCAACAATGACGCCGACAGGACTGTGATCTCCTCGGCAGTTATCGAGTCCTCGGACGGCGGCGTCACGTGGAGCCAGCCCCGACTCATCACCAACGTCACCAAGCCGGGCACCAGCAAGACCAGCCCTGTTGCCGGCGATGTCAGGTCCAACTTCGCATCCTCCGGCGAAGGCATCCAGCTCAAGTACGGCCAATACAAGGGCCGCCTGATTCAGCAGTTCGCCGGCGATATCCGCCAGGCGGACGGCACCAACAAGATCCAGGCATACTCCGTTTACTCCGATGACCATGGCGCCACCTGGCACAAGGGCGACAACGTCGGGGACCGCATGGATGAGAACAAAACCGTGGAACTTTCCGACGGCCGCGTGCTCCTGAACTCACGGGACAACGCCAACCAGGGCTACCGCAAGGTGGCCATTTCCACGGACGGCGGCGCCACGTATGGCCCGGTCACGCAGGACACCGAACTCCCGGATCCCGCCAACAACGGCGCCATTGCGCGGATGTTCCCCAACGCTGCGCAGGGCTCGGCTGATGCCAAGAAGCTCATCTTCACCAACGCGAGCTCCAAGACCGGCCGCGAAAACGTCTCGGCCAGGGTCTCCTGTGACGACGGCGCCACCTGGCCGGGCGTCCGCACCATCCGTTCGGGTTTCTCCGCCTACTCCACGGTCACCCGCCTGGAAAACGATAAGTTCGGTGTGCTCTACGAGGGCAACTACACGGACAACATGCCGTTCGCGAAGTTCGACGACGCCTGGCTGAACTACGTCTGTGCCCCGCTGGCTGTCCCGGCTGTCACCACCGCGCCGGGGGCCACCCAGCAGGTGCCCGTGACTGTCACCAACCAGGAAGCCGCCACACTTTCGGGCGCCAGCGCCACCGTCTACACACCCAGCGGCTGGTCGGCCACCACGGTGCCGGTTCCCGACGTCGCCCCCGGCGCTTCGGTGACCGTCAACGTTGCCCTAACGGCACCGGCCAACGCCAGCGGTCCGCAGAACCTCAATGCAGCCTTCACGACGGCGAACGGCCGGGTTTCGCAGTTCACCTTCACCGCAACGGTGCCGGCAGCTCCGCAGGTAGGCCTCACCATTACCGGGACGGCACCCGCCCGCGATGTCGTGGCCAGCCCCTACCAGATGGGCGACGTTCTCAGCTACTCGCTCAACGTCAAGAGCACCGCCAACGTCACGGCCAATTCAGTACCGGTTTCCGGGACGTTCGACTCCGGGTTCCTGCCGCCGTCGGCCCCCAACTGCCGGTTCAACAATCTGGCCGCAGGTGCCAGCTACACCTGCACCACCGCCAAGCACGTGATCACGGCAGCCGACATCCAACGCGGCTATTTCGTGCCGGAGGCCAGCTTCAGCATCACGGCAAGCTCGACGCCGTCGCTGACCAAAACGGTACCGTTCACCGGCGCTGCGGTGGCCTTGCGTGACGGCCTGCTGACGGCCGATATCAGCGGGGCGCGCGCCGACGTTGGACGTGATCTGGCAACCCAGCCATACGCGGCCGGCGACCAGGTCCCATATGCCTTCACGGTGAAGAACACGAGTCCGCTGGTGGAGAAGGTGGTCCCCACAGCCGGTAACTTCAGCCCGTTCCTGCCGGAAGGGCCCGGCAACTGCCGCTACAGCGTGCTACCGGCCGGCCAAAGCTACCAGTGTGCCACCCCGCGCCACACCGTGACCGCTGAAGAAGCCGAGCAGGGTTTCTTCATTCCGAAGACCACCTGGGAGGCCAGCTCGGCCGGTCAAAGCACCAAGACCATTACGGTGGACGGCGGCGAAGTGGACCTCAAGGTTCGCGAGCCCAAGCTGGAGGGAACCGTGTCTGCCGAGTGGAGCGACGCTGACGGCGACCGCTTCGCGAGCGTCGGCGATCCCGTGACGTACACGTACACGGTGGGCAACGCCGGGAACGTCGCAGTGACCGGATTGGAGGCGCCCGACGCCGGCATCTCGGCGGCCACGCTGCCTGCCGGTGACACCGTTACGGCTACACGAGAGCGTGTGCTGACAGCCGCGGACGTTGCTGCGGGGAGTTTGGGTGCTGTCTCGTTTGAAGCGACGGCCTGGAATGGTTCCCGGGCAGTTGCGGCCGCAGCCGGGAGTGACCCGCTGGCGCTCGCCGTTCAGCCAGCGCGTCCAGACTCTGTGCCGACACTGACTGTCCAGGAGTTGGGCACGCCGCCGACGGACCTCGGGACTGCGGATAAGTACCGCACGGGCCAGAAGGTAGTGCTCAAGGGCTTGGAGTACGGGAATTGGTACTACGTGTACTTGAATAAGACGGGCTACCGGCTCGGATGGATTTTCCCCACCACGGATAACGCCGTGGAGTTCATTCTTCCGTCGGACGTGAAGAACGGCCGGGATGACGCGGTGGTCCTGGACAAGGACGGCGGCCAAGTCTCCTTCGACCGCCTGCAGGTGACCCCCAAGGGCTAGCCATGTGGCTCGGAAGCAGGCGGCGGATCGCAGGACTCTCCTGCGGTCCGCCGTTTGTCATTCCATGACGAATCACCCTTGTTGTGACAAGACAAAAATCTTGAAATGTGCTGTATGTCATATTCGGCTATCACTAGGTACTCTGTGACTCGGCTGGTTGCGCGGCTTTGACAAGAACTGTCAAAGGTTCAACCAACTGAAAGTTGACAGGCCTGGGCGATGGAGCCCGGTCCTCCCTCAGTGAAAGGTGCAACCACTCGTGAAATCACAAGGAAAGAGCTTCGTCAGAAGCGGGGGACTCCGGAAGGCGGCGGCGATGGCCGTCGGCCTGCCGTTGCTGCTCTCGTCCATGGCGATGCCGGCCCAGGCCGCTCCCGCCCCGGAGGCGCCCGGGAATGTTGCAGGCGTGGCCAAGAAGAACCTTGACCCCGGCTCCTACAAGGACGGCCGTTACATGGTGGTCCTTGCCGAGAAGCCTGCAGCCACATACGACGGCGGCACGGCGGGCCTTGCGCCCACCAAGCCCGAAGAGGGCAAGAAACTGGACGTCGACAGTGCCGAGGTGAAGCAATACCAGCAGCACCTCCAACAGAAGCAGCAGGAAGTCGCCCAGCAGGAAAACGTCACCATCAAGCGTGACTTCACCACTGCCGTTAACGGCTTCAGTGCCACCCTTACGGCAGACCAAGCAATCAACCTCGCCAAGGATCCCAAGGTCCTCATGGTGGCGCCGGATACGCAGTACGCTCCGGACTACTCCACTACCGACTTCCTCAAGCTCAGCGGCCCCAACGGAACCTGGGCTACGCAGTACGGCGGCCAGGACAACGCCGGTAAGGGCACCGTTGTTGGCGTAATCGACACCGGCTACACCCCGTCCAACCCGTTCTTCGCCGGTGAGCCCGTTGGTCCGCTGGTGGGCAACCCCCAGGTCGGCGTTCCCTACCGCACCGCCGACGGCAAGATCGCCATGCTCAAAGCCGACGGCGATACTTTCGTCGGCGAATGCCAGCCAGGTACCGATACCGGCGCGGATTACGACGGCAGCGCGTGCAACTCCAAGGTCCTCAGCACCCACTACTTCGCGGACGCCTTCCTCGAAACAGTTCCGCCGGAAAACCGTGCCCCGGAAGAAGTCATTTCACCCGTGGACGTGGACAGCCACGGCACCCACACAGCCAGCACGGCAGCGGGCAACGCCAACGTTGACGCCGTCGTAGATGGCCGCAGCTTCGGAACAACCAGCGGCATCGCACCCGCCGCCAAGCTCTCCGTATATAAGGTCTGCTGGGAAGACACCGATCCCGCCACCGGCGGCTGCTACGGCTCCGCTTCCGTGGATGCAATCGAACAAGCCATCCTGGACGGCGTGGATGTCCTGAACTACTCCATCTCCGGTTCAACCACGTCCACCACGGATCCTGTGTCGTTGGCATTCCTGTCAGCCGCTTCCGCAGGCATCTTCGTGGCAACCTCGGCCGGCAACTCCGGACCGACCGCCAGCACCGTGAACCATGGAGCGCCGTGGTTGACTACCGTAGCCGCCACCTCCTTCTCGCAAGAGCTCCAGGGCACTGTTGAGTTCTCCGATGGCAGCAAATTCCGCGGAGCGTCCATCATGAACCGCGAGGTGACCGGGGCCGGCGTCGTGCTTTCCACCAACGCCGCAAGCGGTGAAGGCAACGCGGCACTCTGCGCCCCGGGCTCGCTGGACCCGGCCAAGGTAGCCGGCAAGGTTGTTGTCTGTGACCGCGGCGTTGTTGACCGGACCGCCAAGAGCGCGGAGGTTCTGCGCGGGGGTGGCGTTGGCATGATCCTGGTGAACCTGACTGATTCATCGTTGGACACCGATAAGCACATTATTCCCACGGTGCACGTGAACCCGCCCGCCACCCAGACCATCAAGGACAAGGTCACGGCCAACCCGGCCATCACCGTGTCCCTGCTAAACCGGGACACCACGGGCCTGCCTGCTGAAGCGCAGCCGCAGATCGCCGGATTCTCCTCCCGCGGTCCGCTGCTCGCCACGGACTCGGACCTGTTGAAGCCTGACGTGTCCGCGCCGGGCGTCGCGATCCTCGCAGGCGTTTCGCCGATCGGAACCGGAGGGGACAACTTCGGCTTCCTCTCCGGAACGTCCATGGCTTCCCCGCACGTTGCCGGTTTCGGCGCGCTGATCCTGGCCAAGAACCCCCAGTGGTCCCCGGCCACCGTGAAGTCCGCCATGATGACCACCGCTGGTCCGGTCAAGCTGGCCAACGGCGCCGTCAACAAGGACGTTTTTGCCACCGGTGCCGGGCAGGTGGATCCTGCGAAGGTACTCTCACCGGGCCTCGTGTACGACGCCACCACCGAGGACTACCTGAAGTTCATCCAAGGCACAGGCATGGACCTGGGCATGGAAGGGCTGGGCACCACCCAGGCACGCGACATGAACGTACCTTCCTTCGCCCTGGGCAACCTGGCCGGCAAGATCGAGGTCACTCGTACCCTGACGGCATTGACTCCGGGAACATACCGGGCGTCAGTCAACGTCCCCGGTGTCAACGTCAAAGTCACACCGTCAGTCCTAACCTTTGGGGCTCCCGGCGAGAAGAAGACCTTCAAGGTTCAGTTCGAAAACAACAACGCTGCCCTGGGCAAGTTCGCCATGGGTTCGCTGAACTGGCAGGGTGCCAACAAGACCGTCACCTCGCCCATCGCAGTGCGGCCGCAGTCAGTCATCGCGGATAAGGCGTTGGCCTTCACCGGAACGGGCCCCAACGGCTCCGGAACCATCAACATCACCTCAGGCACCAACCTGCCGGTGGGTGTGACCATTGATGGTCTTTCCAAGGCCGATTCCTCTGCAGTCGAGCTGGTTCCCGGTCCGTTCGCGGGCGAGACCAATGCGTCCAACTATGTGAAGAAGGTCACCGTTGGTGAGGGCAGCGCCCTTGCTAAGTTCTCGGTCATCTCCTCCAACGAGGCCGCGGACTTCGACATGCTGGTGGTCACCCCGTCCGGTCAGCAACTGCCGGCCGCCACCGCCTCAGCAAGCGAAACCCTGTCCGTGCCCAACCCGGCAGCAGGCGACTACTACGTCTACGCCAACCTGTACGCGAGCCCCAACAACCAGGCCACCAAGGCAACTGTTGATGCCGCGGTCCTGGGCGCCAATCAGGGCAACGCCTCCGTGACGCCGAATCCGATCCGCCTCGCCAACGGCAAGACCGGTCAGATTTCGCTGAACTGGAAGAACCTTGAACCCGGTTCCTACATTGGTCGTCTGACCTTCGCAGGAACCAGCGAGCCGAGCTTCGTCACCGTCCTGGTCAACCCGGGCGGAGCCGTGGTGGTTCCTGATGAGGAAGACCCGAAGAAGGACAAGAAGGACAAGAAGCACCGCGGCAAGATCCGCGCTGACGAGCCGACGCAGAGCAACAACGCCGGCTGATCCCCTTTGAGTCGATAAACAGCAGTGGCCGGTGGGTGTTCCCGCCGGCCACTGCTATTGTGCAGCCGGAAAGGGTGGCGCGAGCCGGGCTTAGCTTGCCCCGGTTGAGCCCCCTGTATTGCCCAACAAGGCAGCTAAGGTCTTCCAACGGGCGATCTCGCAACCATCGGTCCTGCTGAACTGGCTGTGAACTTTGCGTCCCCGGAACCAACCCTCCACCACAGCTACCTGCGGGCCGCCGTACTGCTGCGTGCAGATCCGGTCCGGACGGGGTTCCGGAAAGAAGATTTCCTCTCCGAACTGCTCGACGGCGGCCAGCGCGGCACGTGCGTCCGGCAAGTTCGAGTCCAGCGAGTCAGGGTCGGGCGAGAGGATGCCGGTGGCGGACCGGAGGAAAAACTCGTGGCTCTCAGCGCCAGGTGCCTCTGTCAGCGTGACTGTGAGGTCGACGTCGTACTCGCTCGTGCTTGTGTCGCTCGTGTTTGCGGAAACCATGGTTACCTTTCGCTGGTGGCGGCGGGTGCTCAGGCAGCCAAACCGCTCAGCTCGTCCAAGAGCGGCCCTACTGCCTGGAGCACGCGGGCCCGCAGCTCCTGGGATTCGGCCGCGAAAGCCCGCTGGTATTCAACGTACTCGGCCTTGCCCTCCGGTGTCTCAATCCTGATGGGCGGGTAGCCCCATTCCTCAAGATCGTAGGGAGATGCTTGCATGTCCATCGCGCGGATTCGCCAGGACAGTTCGAAGCAGTCCATCACCAGCTCACTCGGAAGCGCCGGCGTCAGCTTGTAAGCCCACTTATACAGGTCCATGTTGGCATGCAGGCATCCCGGCTGCTCCATGCTGCGCTGGTTCTCGCGGGTGGGCGTGAGCTCATTCAGTGGGATGGCATCGGGTGTGTAGAAGCGGAAAGCGTCAAAGTGCGAGCAGCGGATGCGGTTCTCTTCAACAACTGCGTCCGTGCCATCGCCGCCGAGCCTCAGTTGCAGGTACTCGTGCCGCAGCTCAAACTTTTCCTGCCGGTACACCATGGCCCACTCGTGCAAGCCAAAGCAGCCAAACTGTGCCGGTCGCTTGGCCGTGCCCCCGAGGATGATTCCCGCAAAGCGGACAGCTTCGGCGCGATCGGTCATGTAGCCGCCCCGATCAAAGGTGACCGCCGGTGTGTCCGGGGCCAGCCCCACTGAGGCGAGCTCGCCGTCGTCGAGCGTTCTGTAGAACTTCCAAGCGGCGCGCTCCAAGGCGCGTTCGCCGCTGAGGACCACGCCGTCGCCGGGATGCCAGCGGAGCAGCTGGCCCGGTTTCTGCGTGTAGTAGGTGAAGAGGAAGTCCTCCACAGGGTGTTTCTTGCCGGCCGAACGGCGGGCCACATAGGGATCGGCGTAGCGAGCGACGCGCGCGTGATGGGCTGCCTCCAGCCCGAGCCACTGCGCTTGGGGGAGGTGCCGCAGC
Source organism: Arthrobacter sp. Rue61a (assembly GCF_000294695.2). NCBI lineage: Bacteria > Bacillati > Actinomycetota > Actinomycetes > Micrococcales > Micrococcaceae > Arthrobacter > Arthrobacter sp. Rue61a. Next base: position 629,935 of record NC_018531.1, read on the forward strand.
CTAGAGGCCGCCATCTGAACCGAGGACGCTCTTTGCGGCGTCCCATAAGCCGATCTGGCAGCCATCCGTGCGGTTGAAGGAAGCGCTGACCTCCTTGCCATCCACGGAGCCGGTACCTTGGCCGTTGCCGGGCCGCCGTACTGCATGGTGCAGGCCTGATCCGTCCGGGTGGGGGCCGGGCTCAGGAGGGAGGGGCTGTTCTTGAGTGCAGTGCAGGCCTCGGCCGCCGAGGGGTGGCTGCTCTCAGCTGCCGGCGCGCCGTTTGTGCAGACGAGCGTGAACATCTGGGGTGCCGCTTCCGGAGTTTCAAGGAGCGTGATGGAGAGCTCCGCGTTCCCCTGTCCCGGCGCCGCCGAGGTGCTGGTGGGGGAGGCGCTTGGAGTTGCGGTGCTGCTTGGGCTGCTGGAGGTGGCCGACGACGACGGCGCCTGGGTTGCGCTTCCCGTAGTACCCGGGGTGGGGCTGCCTGAGCATGCGGCGAGTCCGGCGACGGCCAGTACAGCCAGTAAGGGCCGAACAAATCGCATGCGCATCTAATCTCCTAAGTTGCATCCATTTTACGTGGCAGTTCCGGTGCTCGTCTCAAGGAGACCACTGAGGCTGTGCGCTTGGCTAGGGGCAACGCTGCCGGGTTTGTCCGGTTCGCCTAGTTGTTCCGCTGGGTGGCGGCGATCAGCCCGGTCATGGCCTGGTGGAGTTCAGCTACTTCTTCGCGGCTGAGTTGCAGGCGCTCGCGGATCTCGCCCGGAACAGCGGTGGCCTGCTCGCGGAGTGCGGCACCTTTATCCGTCAGCTTCACAGCCAACGCCCGCTCGTTGCCGGGTACGCGCTCGCGGGTGATCAGCTCGGCTTCCTCCAAACGCCTCAGCAAAGGGGAGAGAGTGGCAGGCTCGTGGAGGAGGCTGTCGCTGATGTCTTTCAGGGTCCGGGGGCTTCGTTCCCAGAGGGCCAGCATTACCAAGTACTGGGGATGGGTGAGTCCAAGGCGCTCCAGCACAGGCTTGTAGACGCCAACAACACTGCGGGAGGCCACGGTCAGGGCGAAGCACAGCTGGCGTTCCAGAAGGAGGTCGTCCGTCTCAGGGGTGGACTCATCAACGGCTGTCATGGCTGCCTCCTGTGCTCGCTGCCTCATCTATTAGCGCACACCCGGCGATTAGTTAGTGCACTAATTATTAGCGTACTATGGACTCATTGAACCGCCTAAAAGAGGAGTCGATCCGCGTGGCCAAGGAATCCTTCACTCGGAAATTCATGCGCGCGACAGGGAAGTTCCGGATAATTTTCGGCCCCGCGCACAGCAGCTCCCTGGACCACGAGATGACCGACGCCAACCGGAAACTGCTCGCCCAGCGCCAGGCTGAGACGCAGCAATGGGAAACCCTCCGCCGGCCCGACGGCAGCACCTATGTGGTGCCACGCAACCCGGAGGACAAGTCGCTGCGGTAAACCCGTCTCAGCGGGGGATTTCGGCGTTGGTTGAAGCGCCAAGAGCTACGGAAAAGTCCCGGGCAACCTTCGCGGCCAGCACCCCCGCTTGATCCAAATGCCGTCCAAACCGCTGCTTGGGCGCGCTGACATTGAAGGCTGCAACGACGCGTTGCTTGAAGTCGTAGACGGGTGCCGAGACGCCCACTACGCCCAGTTCGAATTCTTCGTCCACCACCGCATAACCCTGCCGTCGGATGAGGTTGATCTCGGCGCGAAGGTCCTCGAACGTTTGGATCTTGGACGTGAGGTCCCCTGTTGACGGGCTTTGGCCCGCTTGAAGCGCCAAGGGCGAAAGGTCCTGCCGATCAGGCCGAACCCCGGCCTTGGCTTCGGCGGTATGCGTGTCATACCAATCCTTCAGGGCGGCGTCGTCCCAGTCGCTGACGAGTACCCTGCCGGCTGATGTGCTCCAGGCGTCCACGCTGACACCTTCCCAGCCCAGCGCCCTATAGGTGTGATTGGACATTTCACTCTTGAGGGTCAGGACGGTGCCGCCGCGCAGCACGCAAAGGTGCGTTGTTTCGTGAGTAGCCGCCGACACCCGCTTGAGGTATTGTGCCGATGCGCTGACCATACGAGCCTCGGTGGTCCGGGCAGCCAAGGCGTAGAGGCTGTGACCGAGAGTGTAGAGCAGGCTCTCCGGGTCCCTGCTGACCAAGCCCGCTTCCGCCAGTGTGGCAAGTGTCCGGGACACTTGGGCTTTGTCCCGCCCGGTGATCTCGGCAACCTTGTTTACTCCGAGCCCCCCTCCGGCCACGGCCTCCGGGGAGCCCAGGATCTCCAGCAGTTCCAAATCCCTGCGGAGGCCCGAGGAATTGCGCCTGGGGATGGGTGTTCCGTTCACGGCTGGCTCCTTGGTTGTTCCGATCACGCTCCGATCCTAACCGTTATGGCGTTGACATTTCAACAACATTCATTGCGCAAAAGGGAACGCCCCCTCTACGGTTGTGTCATGGCTCACGGAGATGTGGGCCCCGATCCTTACCCCCAATGAAGTGAAAAGGAGGATCACGTTGAACGACACCCTTCTGTCCGACCTTGGACAGTTCCTCGTCAAGAGATCGGCAGACATTGCCGAATCCGCCGCCCAGCACCTGGTGGTTGTCTTGGTTTCCCTGCTGATAGCAACGGTCATCGGTGTGGGGGTCGGTGTCCTTGTGTGGAACAAGCCCATCAGCCGCTCGATGGCCATCGCCGGGGCCGGTGTTGGCCTGACCATTCCGTCCATGGCGCTCCTGGCACTCCTTATCCCCGTGCTGGGCCTCGGCTGGACTCCCACCGTTGTGGGTCTGGCCTTCTACGCGCTGCTCCCCATCATCCGCAACACGGTGGTGGGGCTGCGCGAAGTACCGCCGGCAGTGTCCGAATCCGCATTGGGCATGGGGATGGGCACCGTGAAGACCCTGTTCCGGGTCCAGCTGCCCATGGCTTGGCCGGTAGTGCTCACCGGAGTCCGTGTTTCGGCCCAACTGTCCATGGGTATCGCAGCCATCGCTGCTTATGTGGGTGGTCCCGGTCTGGGCGAAATGATCTTCAAAGGCCTGTCGAGCCTGGGGTCCAAGAACGCCCTGAACTTCGCCGTCGTCGGAACCGTCGGTGTCATTGTCCTTGCCCTGCTGCTGGATGGCGCGTTCGTGCTCATCCGCCGCGTTACTACCTCAAGGGGACTTCGTGTCTGAATCAACAACCCCGGCCGCCGGCGCCCGGATCGTCCTCAAGGACGTCACCAAGACCTACCCCGGTCAGGTGATTCCCGCCGTCGAATCCTTCTCCATGGACATCGCACCAGGCGAACTGATCATGTTCGTTGGTCCGTCCGGCTGCGGCAAGACCACCACTATGAAGATGATCAACCGGATCATCGAACCGAGCTCGGGCTCCATCACCATCGACGGTGAGGACGTCCTGTCCCTGAACCCCAACGAGCTGCGCCGTCGGATCGGCTACGTCATCCAGCAGATCGGCCTGTTCCCGCATATGACCATCGCGGAGAACATCTCGGTGGTGCCCAAGCTCCTGGGCTGGGACAAGAAGCGCACGCGGGACCGCGTCGAAGAGCTGCTGGCCGTCGTCGAGCTTGACCCCAAAACGTTCGCCTCCCGCTACCCGCGCCAACTGTCCGGCGGGCAGCAACAGCGTGTTGGCGTTGCGCGGGCCTTGGCCGCGGATCCGCCCGTGATGCTCATGGACGAACCCTTCGGTGCCACGGATCCCATCACTCGGGAAAAGCTGCAAAGTGAATTCCTGCGCCTGCAGGAGAAACTGAGCAAGACCATCGTGTTCGTCACGCACGACTTCGATGAAGCGGTTCGGCTCGGCGACAGGATCGCGGTGCTGTCCGAACGAAGCCAGATCGAGCAGTTCGACACCCCCGCGAACATCCTGGCCAATCCCGCCAACGATTATGTGTCCCAGTTCGTAGGACACGGTGCCGCCCTAAAGCGGCTGGGACTCATCCCTGTGGGCCACGCGGCGCTGGGTCCGGCCGGGGGACAAACCGCCATGACCATAGGTGTGGACGACTCCCTGCGAGACGCGCTGGATGCCTTGGTGCTGTCCGGTGGCCTTCCCGTATCGGTCCTGGACCGGAACGGCAGTTCTGTGGGAACCATCGACATCGAACGAATCTCCGCTGTCCTCGGCGCCGAAATTCTCCCGCCAGCCCTTGCCGGGGGAGTGCGGCCATGACTGCGCAGGCAACGCGGGATCTGGCGACGTCCTTCGGCACCGCCTCAAACCGCAAAGGCAAGTACTTCTCCTTCAAACGGTTCGGAACACCGCTGATCATCGTGGGCGCATTGCTGGCATTGTTCCTCTGGATCTCCTCGCTGACGCTCGATTCCATTGAGTTGCGCACCCTGAACTGGGACTACCTTGCCGATCGGACCAGGGAACACCTCCTGCTGACCGTCACGGCGTCCGCGATCGTGTCCCTGATTGCCATCCCGGCAGGTATTGCCCTGAGCAGGGTGCATTCCAAGGCTGTCCACGCAGTGGTGTTCGGGATTGCCAACGTGGGGCAGGCAACACCCGCCATCGGCTTGGTGATCCTGCTGGCCATCGTGTGGAAGACAGGCTTCGAAGTGGCACTGGTAGGCCTGGTTGCCTACTCGGTCCTTCCTGTCCTCCGGAACACCCTGGTGGGACTCCAACAGGTTGACTCCAGCCTCACGGAAGCGGCCAAGGGCATGGGCATGCGTCCGCTGGAAGTGCTGGCCCGCATCGAGCTCCCTTTGGCCGTGCCGGTGATCATTGCCGGACTTCGGACCGCGCTGGTGTTCTGCGTCGGCGTCGCCACAGTGGCCACATTCATCAACGCCGGCGGCCTGGGCGACATGATCGTCAACGGCCTGAAACTCCAGCGCTGGCCCGTCCTCATCACCGGAGCCGTGGTGGTCTCCTGCATCGCCCTCACCATCGACTGGCTGGCAGGCCTCGCAGAGGACCTGCTCAAGCCCAAAGGCATCTGACTTTTCCTACTTTCGCAAGGACAACATCATGAAAAAACCCGCAATGACCCTCCTGGCCACCGGCGTGGCCGTGGCCCTCAGCCTCACAGCCTGCGGCGGCTCGGCCTCCTCCACGTCAAGCGGAGCCGGAAGCAACGAACTCGAAGGCCTCACCGGCGTGTTCGGTGCCAAGGACTTCTCCGAGCAGTTCATCCTGTCCCACATCACCAGCCAGGTCCTGAACGCCCACGGCGCAGACACCACCACCAACACCAGCGTGGTGGGCTCGGCCAACGTCCGCACGGCTTTCGAGACCGGCCAGTTCGCCGGCTACTGGGAGTACACCGGAACGTCCTGGATCACCTACAACAAGCAGACCACGCCTATCAAGGACAAAACGGAGATGTTCAAGGCCGTGAAGGATGCCGATGCCAAGAAGGGCATTGCCTGGCTGGACCCCGCACCGCTGAACAACACCTACGCATTCGCCGTTCGCGAGGATAAGGCCAAGGAACTCGGCATCAAGAGCCTCTCGGACGTGGCCAAGCTTCCCGCCAGCGAGCAGACCTTCTGCGTGGAGAGTGAGTTTTCAACCCGCGACGACGGCTGGCCGGGACTGCGCAAAGAGTACGGTCTGAGCCCCGACGCCAAGGTCTCCATGCTTGACACCGGCGTCATCTACACCGCCACCCAGAAGGGCCAGGACTGCAACTTCGGCGAAGTCTTCGAAACGGACGGCCGCATTCCCGCGCTGAAGCTTCAGGTCATGGAAGACGACAAGAACTTCTTCCCGATTTACCAAGGTGCCCTCACTGTCAAGGCCGACATCCTCGCCAAGTACCCGGCCATCACGGACATTATGGCCAAGGTCTCCCCGAAGCTCACCACCGAGGTCATGCAGCAGCTGAACGCCAAGGCTGACGTGGATGGCGAAGACCCGGAAGACATTGCCAAGGAATGGCTCGAATCCGAAGGACTGATCTGAAAATGACTGAACAGCTTCAAATCGGCGAGTCCTTCATTGGGGACGGCGTCAACGCAGCGCACGTCAACACCGTACTGGGACACCGGAGCGGCCCCGCTGGAACCGCGTGGGCCACGGCTTTGGCATCACCGAGTGCCGGCCACGTTCCGTTCGTCGCCGTCCTCCGGCCCTCGCTTCCCGTGAAGCCGCTGACGCTCTTCGTCACCAAGGCGGCGCCGTCCAACGACCAGCACGGCAACCTCATTTGGGGTGCAGCGCAGGCCGGCATCGCCGCAGGCGTGGCAGACGCTGTGGCCGACGGCATCCTCACGGACGAACAGGCCGATTCGCACGCGCTGATCGCCGCGGTGTGGGTGAACCCCAACGCCGACGACGACGACGCCGTCTACCGCAATAACCGTGAGTCAGTCCGGACTGCTTTGGAGAACGGGGTCAAGAACCTTCCCTCCACGGCAGAAGTGATCGAGGCACGCAACTCCCCGTCCAACCCCTTCTTCACCCCGCGAGGCTGACAGCAATGAAGATCACCGCAATCCGGCTGACCCGCATGGTCCTGCCCCTGGACCCGCCGTTCAACGCTGCTTGGGATCCTGAACCCCGCACATCATTCCCGGCAACTTTGGTGGAGGTGGAAACTGACGAAGGCATCACCGGCGTAGGCTCCGGCGACACGATGGATGGCTTCGAGGCCTATGAGCACCTGTTCATCGGGACCGACCCTATGGCCATCCTCAACCAGGTCCGCAGGATCGAAACCATCAACTTCCACGGCGGCCGCTACTGGCCACTCGAAGCGGCGCTGTGGGACATCATCGGCAAAGTTGCCGGACTCCCGGTAGCTACTCTCTTCGGCGGAGCCCAGGATCGCCTGGTGGCCTACGCTTCCTCCGGCGAACTGAAGGCGCCCGCAGCGAGGGCCGAGTCTGCACTCGCGGCGAAGGAGCGCGGCTTCAAAGCCATGAAGATCCGTATTTCCCGGGACCACCTGGACCAAGGCGTGGAGTCCGTCCGCGCTGCCAGGGAAGCCGTGGGCAAGGACTTCGACCTGATGGTGGACCTCAACCAGATGTGGCGCATGAGCGGCGACATCGAACCGGCCCTGGAACTTGCCAAAGTCCACCGACTCGCAGCCCAGCTGGCTGAACTGGATGTCCGCTGGCTCGAGGAACCACTTCCGCAGGCCGATATCAAGGGCGCACAGCGCGTGCGTGAGCAGACCGGCATCCAGGTCTCGGGAGGCGAGATGGTCCGCAGCATGCCGGAAATGATGGCCCTCATCGAAGCCGACGCCTACGACATCTACCAGCCCGACGTCGCCCTGGCAGTTGGCATGTACCGCGCCCGCCAAGTGGCCGAAACGGCAAACCTGAAGCACCGCTTCTTCACACCGCACACGTGGAGCAATGGTTTGGGCTTGCTGGCCAACCTGCACGTAGCCGCAGGCGTGGACGCGGGGCCATACTTGGAATTCCCCTATGACCCGCCGGGCTGGACCCCCGAGCGCCGCGACTTCTTCATGGAGCCCCTGGACATCGACGACGACGGTGCACTCCGCGTGCCCGACCTTCCGGGCCTGGGCGCCGTCATCGACTACGACGCCGTCAAGAAGTACTCGGTCTAAGGAGCCCGCCATGGCAACAACGAAGAACGACTGGATCGAGCGGGCGGCAGCCCAGCAGCCAGCCACGGGACTGTATATCGACGGCGGATTCCGCTCCGCGCGCAGCGGTGAAACATTCCCCACTGTCTCGCCGAGAGACGGCTCCATCACGGCTCACGTGGCGGCAGCGGGGGATCAGGACGTGGACGATGCCGTCCGGTCCGCGCACCGTACTTTCGAAAGCGGCGTGTGGTCGAGGACCGATCGCCGCCACCGGCAAACAGTCCTGACCAGGCTCTCGGACCTGATCCTGGAAAACCTCGAGGAACTCGCGCTCCTGGAGTCCACGGATGCCGGGCACCCCATCAGCGACGCACTCGCCGTTGACGTGCCCAGCTGCGCACGGACCTTCCGCTGGTACGCGGAAGCTCTGGACAAGGTCTACGACGACGTCGCACCCACTCCGCGCAACGCCCTCGCGGTCATTTCCCGCGAGGCACTCGGTGTGATCGGCGCAGTGGTTCCGTGGAACTATCCACTGATCATCACTGCCTGGAAAGTAGCTCCCGCCCTCGCCGCCGGAAACTCCGTGGTCCTCAAGCCCTCGGAGCAGACCAGCCTGACTGCGTTGCGCCTGGCCGAACTCGCCACTGAGGCGGGCGTGCCGGATGGCGTATTCAACGTCGTCCCCGGCCTCGGCCACGTTGCGGGTGCTGCCTTGGGGCGGCATGACCTCGTGGACAAGATCACCTTCACGGGCTCACCGGAGGTTGGGCGGTACTTCCAACGCTACGCCTCCGAATCCAATGGCAAGCAGGTGGCGCTGGAGCTCGGTGGCAAGTCGCCGCAGGTGGTTCTTCACGACGTCGGAGACATCGCAGCCTGCGCTTCGGCTGTGGCCTGGGGGATCTTCTACAACGCCGGGCAGACCTGCCACGGAGGTTCCCGACTCCTGGTGGACGAACGCGTCCACGACGAATTGATCGAAGAAGTCATCAAGGTGGGGCGCTCGCTGCAGCTCGGCGACCCGCTGGATCCTGCCACCCAGATCGGGGCGATTATTGATGACCGGCAGCTTGAGAGCATCCTCGGCTACTACGCCGTCGCAGAAGGCGAGGGCATCGCGGTGGCCAGCGGCGGCACCCAAGTCCACCCTGCCGGCGTCGAACATGGCTACTACCTGGAACCCACGGTCCTGGACCGGGTCAACAACGCCGGCCGCATCGGCCAGGAAGAGATCTTCGGGCCGGTACTGGCAGTATCGACGTTCCGTGGCGCTGCGGAGGGCATCCGGATGGCCAACGACACCAAGTACGGGCTGGCTGCCAGCGTGTGGACGCAGGACATCACCAAGGCGCACACAGCCGCGCGTGAACTCCGCGCCGGCACCGTCTGGGTGAACACCTTCGACGTCGCGGACATCATTACGCCCTTTGGCGGTTTTAAGGAATCCGGGTTCGGCAGGGACCGTTCCCTGCACGCCCTGGACGCCTACTCCGCACTGAAAACAACCTGGATCAACCTGGGCGACGCTGCCCTGGACGACTGAACCACCCAGCCTGAATTGAGACTCGATATGACTGCAACAACGCACGTTTCCGCCACGGAAACACAACCCCTCACGCCCGGAACCGCCCGCATCGGCTTCATCGGCCTCGGAAACATGGGCTCGGGCATGACGCGCAACCTCCAAGCCGCGGGCTTTCACCTGGTGGTCAACGATGTCCGCAAGGAATCCGCGGCCGCACTCCTAGCGAACGGAGCAGAGTGGGCGGAGGACGCAGCGGCAGTCGCCGCCGGCTCCGACGTCGTCATCACCATGCTCCCCACGCCCAAGCACGTGGAGACGGTGGCCATGGGGCCCGGCGGCATCCTTGCCGGGATGCCCGACGGCGGCACCTGGGTGGACATGTCCACCTCGGTTCCGGAGGTGGCCAACAGGGTTCGCGAGGCGGGCTCAGTACGCGGCATCCGCGTCCTGGACGCACCCGTCAGCGGCATGTCCGTAGGCGCTGCGAACGGCATGCTGCAGATCTTCGTCGGTGGCGAGCCTGCCGACGTCGAACGTCTTCGTCCCGTGTTCGAAGCTATGGGCGATCCTGAACGGATACTGCACGTGGGCGGCCATGGCGCCGGCTACGCGGTGAAGCTCATGATCAACCAGCTGTGGTTCTCGCACCTGGTGGCCACCGCGGAGGTCCTGAGCACAGGCGTCAAGGCGGGTGTGGACCTGGAAGTCCTGAGGCAGGCGCTCATCGCCAGCCCGGCGAACTCCAACTTCGTCCAAAACGATGTCCTGTCCATCCTCAACCACGGCGACTACGACGAAGGCTTCGCGATCGCCTTGGCCTGCAAAGACCTCGGCCTGTCCGTGGACCTGGCCCGTTCCGTTGGAGTTCCCATGGAGTTGTCCGGCTTGGTGGAGCAGCTCTACCGCCGGGCCAAGGCTCTTTACGGCGACAAGGCCGGGGAGATGACCCCGGTAAAACTTTACGAAGACGCTATCGGCATGCAGTTGCGGACGCCCGTGCAGGCCTCCGGCAGCGCCACGGAAGGAGCTTGACCATCATGCAGACACGTATGCAGATCCACGCTGAACTGGCCTCCACGGAGCTGACGCTGGATCCGAAGCCCACCGCCTACTTTGGGCGGGGCCGCGTGGTTGAGATTGGAGGGATTGTCGCTGCCCTCGGCGCGAAATCCGCCCTGATTGTCACGGACCCTTTCCTTGCCACCACAGACGTCGTAGCGGCCGTGCGGGAGTCCCTGGAAGCAGCCGGGCTCTCCGTCAGCGTGTTTGACGGCGTCACGCCCAACCCGACCACCACGTGCGTGGATGCGGGTTCGGACCAGGCCGCGGCATCCGGAGTCGATGTACTGGTGCCTGTTGGCGGGGGATCGTCCATGGACGCAGCAAAGGGCATCTCGCTGGGTGCCGTGAACCCGGCCCGGGGAGCGGGACTGGACTGCAGCAACCACTTTGAGAACCCGGCGCTGCCTATTGTTGCCGTGCCCACCACCGCCGGCACCGGTGCGGAGGTCAACGCGTTCGGGGTGGTCACGGACGTGGATGCACACCGAAAGTTCTACGTCGGCCACGAATCGGCGCTACCCAAGGCCGCGGTCCTGGATCCTGAGCTGACCCTTGGGCTGCCGCCGAAGGCTACCGCGGCCACCGGCATGGATGCGCTCACGCACGCCATTGAGTCCTACTTGTCTATCCGGCAGAACCCGTACTCGGACGGCATTGCCCTTCAGGTGGTCTCTATGGTGGCCGAGTTCCTGCCCCGCGCAGTGGCCGACGGCAGTGACATCGAGGCGCGTTCGCAGCTGCTCCTGGCCTCACACATTGCGGGCGTTGGCTTCTCCCACACCGGTCTGGGCCTGGTGCACGCCATCGCCCACCCGCTGGGCGGCCGTTTCAACATCCCGCATGGCCTGGCGCTGTGCCTGGTGATCGAGGACGTCCTTCGCCTCAACCTCCGCAACCGGCTTGACCGGACCGCGCGGCTCGCCTTCGCGCTGGGTGTCGGAGACACTGCGGCCACGGTCGAACAGAACGCGGATGCCGCCGTCGAGGCTGTTGCCACGCTGGCGCGGGAGGTGGGCATGACAGCCCGACTTACCGACTTCGGCGTGACTGAAGCCGACCTCGACTCCCTCGTGGAGGACACCTTGGCGGACTCGGTCATCAACAACACCCCGGTGCCGCCCACCGCCGTCGAAATCCGCACGATCCTCGAGAAAGCGCTCTAAGTGGAAAACACCTTGACTTTTGATACGTCCGCTCTGACAGGCGCCGAGCGGAAATTCGTCGAGTCCCTGCCCACGCAGCTTTACATCGACGGCCAGTGGACAGACGCGTCCGACGGCGGGACGTCCGTTGTTGAGGACCCCTCCACGGGCGCTGTGCTCACCAGGATCGCTGACGCGACTCCCGCTGACGGCCACCGTGCGTTGGAAGCTGCTGCCCGCGTCCAGGAATCCTGGGCGGCAACCCCGCCTCGCGAGCGTGGCGAGATTCTTCGCCGCGCCTTCGAGCTGGTCACGGCCCGGGCAGAGGACTTCGCACTGGCGATGACCCTCGAGATGGGCAAGCCGTTGGCCGAGTCCCGGGGCGAAGTGGCGTACGGTGCCGAGTTCCTGCGCTGGTTCTCCGAGGAAGCGGTGCGGGTTTCGGGCCGCTACTCCACGGCACCGGACGGCAAGTCCCGTCTGCTCGTGACCAAGCGCCCGGTGGGCCCGTGCCTGTTCATCACCCCGTGGAATTTCCCGTTGGCCATGGCCACGCGGAAGATCGCCCCGGCCATTGCCGCCGGCTGCACCATGGTCCTCAAACCGGCCAACCTTACTCCGTTGACGGCCTTGTTGTTCACTCGGGTCCTGGAGGAAGCAGGCCTTCCGGCGGGCGTCCTGAACGTCATTCCCACCACCCGCCCGGGCGACGTCACGGGGCCGCTCATCCGGGACAGTCGCCTCCGGAAGCTCTCGTTCACCGGATCAACCGGCGTGGGGCAGCAGCTCATCGCTGACTCTGCGCAGCAAGTGCTCCGGACTTCCATGGAACTGGGCGGCAACGCGCCGTTCCTGGTCTTCGAGGATGCGGACCTGGATGCAGCGATTGATGGCGCCATGGTGGCCAAGCTCCGGAACATGGGGGAGGCCTGCACAGCGGCGAACCGGTTCATTGTCCACGAATCGCTGGCTAGTGAGTTCAGCGAGCGTTTGGCGGAGCGGATGTCTTCTTTGGTGTTGGGGCGCGGGTCCGCGGATGGCACCAACATCGGGCCGCTCATTGATGCCAAGAGTCGCGCGAAGGTGGACGAACTGGTGACTGATGCCGTTGACTGCGGCGCGACAGTTTTGACTGGTGGGGCTCCATCGGACGGGGAGGGCTACTTCTACCCGCCCACCGTGCTGACGAACGTTCCCGCCTCAGCCCGGATCCTGCATGAGGAGGTGTTCGGTCCTGTGGCGCCCGTGGTCAGTTTCTCCACCGAGGATGAAGCGATCGCTTTGGCGAACGACACCGAGTACGGCCTGGTGGCCTACGCCTACACGCGGGACCTCAACCGCGGTATCCGGCTGTCCGAGAAAGTGGACGTGGGCATGTTCGGACTCAACACAGGCATCGTGTCCAACCCGGCGGCGCCGTTTGGCGGTGTGAAGCAATCCGGCCTTGGCCGCGAAGGTGGCACCGAGGGCATCGAGGAGTTCCTGGAGACCCGCTACATCGGTATCGCGGACCCCTCCTGATGCTTCGTTTACTTGTCACGGGCGGCACCAGCGGGATCGGTGCCGCCCTGGTCAGGGAGTCCCTGCAGGCCGGGCATTCGGTGTTCACCACGGGCCGTGACCCTGCGAAACTCGCAGCGTTCCTTGAGACATGCTCTGGCCTTGGTCATGTTGGTGGTGTGGTGGCAGATGCCGGCGACTGGGAGCAGACCCGGGATGCCGTTTCTGCAGCGCATGAGTTCCTTGGCGGCATCGACGTCGCCGTGGCAAACGCCGGGTTCTCCGCGGCCGGTGATCTCTCCGACGGCGACCCGGACCAATGGCGGCACATGGTCCTCACCAACGTCTACGGCCCCGCAATCCTGGCCAAGGCCGCCCTGCCGCAACTCCTGGAGAACCGTGGACACATGGTACTGATCGGCAGCACGGCAGGGAGGAAGGTATATCCCGGAAATCTGTACACCGCCACCAAATGGGCCGTGACCGGGTATGCGGAGTCACTTCGCCAACAGTTGGTGGGGACAGGAGTGCGGGTGCTCCACATCGCGCCGGGCCATGTAGACACCCCGCTGTGGAAAGAAGCACCGGATGCTCTCATCCCGCCCGAGTCCGTGGCTGGGACCATGCTGTGGGCTCTGACCCAGCCACCCGGCGTCGACGTTTCAGAAGTCATGGTCCGGGCGACCGGCCAGGCGTTCTAGCCCCGCCTCAGGCCGCGCCTTTTTCCCTCAACGGGCGTAAAATTGCCTCACTGATTGGCACTCGCTTTTTCTCTCTCCGGTAGGGAAGGAGGTGGAAAACATGGGACGCAGAATGGAAGGCTTCGTCCATGTGACCGAGCGGCTGCAGTCCGTTTTTGGACCGGCAACCCACGGCGATACGGACGGCCCTGTGGTGCACAAGCACGATGATTTCGAGACCGCTTCCGAGGCGGATCTGAAGAACTTCGACGTCGAGACCGACTCTGAGGGCCATCACTACGCAGTCCGGAACAATGATCCCGGGCCAACCAGCACCGACTACAGCCTTTAAAAAGGCGTGAGATGCCGAAGGGTCGGACCGCGAACTCCGGCCCTTCCTTACGTGCAGACCGGCACGGCACCTTGACCCTGATTCCCTTACCGTGCCACTGTTGAGCAACTAATCAGCATGCTTATTATGTGAGTAGTACGGTAAATGCTGGTCTACAGAGGGGGCCTTCCATGAGTTTCCAAGATGATGCAGCAAGCGTACCGAACAGCTCCGCCCGTCCGGATCGAGGTAGTTCCGAGCGCCGGAAACCAGTAACCCCGACGCCCTCGTCAGGCCACGACAGGCCAACCCGCACCGCCGCCCTGTGGGTGGCAGTAGCCGTTGGTTTGGTGGTCCTGGTGATGCTCATCGTGTTCTTCGTCCAAAACCAGGACATGATCACGGTCCGGTTCTTTGGGCTGGAGGGGACGCTCGCACTCGGCACCACGCTGTTCATAGCGGCTGTAGGTGGCGGCGTGCTGGTGGCGCTCGCAGGAGGCGCCCGCATCCTTCAGCTGAGGATGAGCAACCACCGCCGCAAAAAGGCCGTTGGTGGGCCGGGCGTGGCCCCTTAGACCTGTTAATTGCGGAAGGACCGGAGCGCTTGCTCCGGTCCTTCCGCAATTTAATCCCGACGGCGGCACTCCCTGACGATGTTAAGTCCGCCGGGGTGTTGTGTCGTCTTAGCCTTCGCAGTCAGTGCAGTAGGCGACGCCATCTTTTTCGCGTGCGATCTGCGAGCGGTGGCGGACCAGGAAGCAGGAGTGACAAGTGAACTCGTCGTTTGCCTGCGGAATGACCTGGATGACCAGTTCTTCGGCGACGATTTCGCCGCCGGGGCCGTTGGCGTCGAGGCCATCGGTTTCGTCCAGTTCAAGCACGACACTCTTGGCCGTGGGAGCGCTGGCGGACTGGAGAGCCTGGAGGGACTGCTCCTGGTTCTCTTTTACATCGGTACGGAGTTCGTCGTAATCGGCTGCCACTTTTTAATGCCTCTTCGTGTTAGGGGGTTACCGGGTATGCAACGTACAGCATGCCACGAAAATTCCATACCATACCCCAGTTCTACAGCTTGTGGCGAAAACCACGTGGGTGGCGGCCAAAAAAATCCGCCACCCACGGTCATTTCGCCTCTGTGTTACCGAAGTTCTATGTTCAGAGATTGGAAGTCGTCGGCCGCGTGTCGACCTACAAGCAGGCGGAACGTGCCCTGCTCAAACTGCCACCCGCCGTCGTAATGTGCAAACGCTTTGGCCGGGATGCGTATTTCCACACTCTCGGTGCCAGCGGGGGCGAGGTGCGCTCCCGCATAGCCAGCGAGCCAGCGGACCGGGCGTTCAACCGCGGATTCAGTGCGCTCGACGTAGACCTGCACCACTTCGCGGCCAGTGCGTGTGCCGGTGTTCTTGACCGGCACATGGACCACAAGATCCTTTCCTGCGGTCACCGCCTGGGGTGCGTGGGCTTTGCCGAATTCAAACGTTGTGTAGCCGAGCCCGAAGCCGAACGGCAGGGCAGGGGCTGCACCGCCTTCGGCTTGCTGCTTCAGCCAAGCACGGTAGCCGATGTGGATTCCCTCGGAGTAGACCACTTTGCCGTCTGTGGGCGTGGTGTTGAGGACGGGAACATCATCCAGTGCGGAAGGCCAGGTGGTGGGAAGGCGTCCACCCGGTTCCTCGACACCCAGCAGGATGTCTGCGACGGCGCTGCCGAACTCCTGGCCGCCGAACCAGCCCAGCAGGACCGCGTCAACCGTGTCCAGCCACGGCATCAGCACAGGCGAGCCCGAGTTCACAACAACCACCGTGCGGGGGTTGGCCGCCGCGACGGCCTTCACCAGCTGGTTCTGGTACCCGGGGAGATCCAGATCCTTGCGGTCGAATCCTTCAGACTCGATGGCCGCGTTGGTGCCCACAACAACGACGGCGACGTCGGAGGCCCGTGCGGCTTCCACAGCCGCGTCAATCTCGGCCTGCGGTTCCGCAACCACCGTTTCCTCGCCCAGCAGGATGGCGGTGAAAGGAATGACCTGTTCCTTGGGCAACTGGTACTCTGCCTCGATCCGAATGCTCTGGCCGGCCGTGGTGTCGATTGCATGGACGGTCTTGGGCGGATCGAACAGGGCGGCGCCCAGGACTTCGGTGTCGTCCTCAAGTTCGCTGTTGAAGACTTCCGTACCGTCCAGGACAAAGCGGATCCGGCCCACGGTGCCGACGCCCAGGTGGTGGACGCCTGCTGTTTCGGCAGTCCAGTCCGCTTCCATGCGGATGGAGGCCGCGCCGTCGGGAATTCCAATGCCGAACCAAATCAGGTGCGACGCCAAGCGGTCTTCGCCTGAGATCTCCGTGCCGTCTTCCGCCAGGAAAGTCACGCGGATTCCAGGCACATTGGAGACCGGGTTGTGCAGTGACGTTCGGGGGAACGCCTGGATACCCTCGGCAACCTTGGCGCCGCGCGCGTAGGTGACCTTGACGCCCTCGGGCAGTGCCTTCCGCAGCCCTTCCAGCGGTGAGACCGTGTACTTAGGCATCACTGTGGCGCTGCCGCCGCCTTGGGTGCGGGCTTCGTCGGCGTTGTGGCCGATCACAGCCACGCTGCCCAGCGCCTTGGCATCCAGCGGGAGGAGGCCCTTGTTGCGGACCAGCACGGCGCCGCGGACGGCAACTTCACGCGCGACGGCGGCACCGTTCAGTTCGGTGGGGAGGTGGGTCACTGCTGGTTCGAAACCTTCGAGTGAGCCCACCCTGGCAGCGAGCCGCAGGATACGGGTGACCTTCTCAAGGATAGCTTCGCGGCTAACGCGGCCTTCGTTGACGGCAGCGAGGAGCTTGGGTCCCCAGTGGCCTACCGGGCCGGGCATTTCGAGATCCTGATGGGCGTTGGCCGCGTCGATCGAGCGGACGCCGGTCCAGTCGGATACCACGACGCCGTCGAAGCCCCATTCGGTGGACAGCGGGGTTTCCAGCAGCTTGTTCTCGCTGGCCGTGGTGCCATTGATGGAGTTGTAAGAGCTCATCACCAGCCAGGCGCGGGCCCCGGTGATGGCGTCCTCGAAGGCTGCCAGGTAGAGCTCCCTCAGGGGGCGTTCGTCCACCACGGAGTCCGCGGTGAAACGCTCGGTTTCGGCTTCGTTGGCCAGGTAGTGCTTGGGCGTTGCACCAACACCCATGGACTGGACGCCGGCCACATATCCTGCGGCCATGGTAGCTGTGAGGCGCGGGTCCTCGCTCATGCACTCGAAGTGGCGGCCGCCCAGCGGGGAGCGGTGGAGATTGATGGTGGGCCCCAGGACGGCGTGGACGCCCTTGCGGCGGGCCTCTTGGCCCAGGACCTGGCCGTAGCGGCGCGCCGTTTCGACGCTCCAGGTCGCGGACAAAGCCGAGGACGACGGTAAGGAGACTGAGTCGTGGCGCTCATCAAAATCTTCACCGCGGACGCCGGCCGGACCATCGGACATGACCACGCGGGACAGGCCGATCTCCGGGATGGCGTGCGTGGACCAAACGTCCGCACCCGTCAGCAGTCGAACCTGCTGTTCGAGAGTCAGGCTTTGGGCGAGGTCGCGGATCTCGGCTTCCGCATCCTGAGTTCCTGCTGATGGGGCCGTGACGGCGGCTGAGAGTGTGGGATTCATTACTTGACTCCTTTGATACGGGTGACGAGGAGGGCTCCGATGATGCCGACAACGGCACCGCCGAGGAACAACGCGGGGTAGCCACCCAGGGCGATCACAGGGAAGGCGATAGCAGGCACCAGGGACTGAGGGAGGGCCTGGGCGATGTTGAAGACACCGAAGGTCTTGGCATTTTCTGACTGGTCGCTGGGCAGGAGGTCCGTAATGAGGGCTACGTCCACGGCGCTGAAGACTCCGAGGCCTAAGCCCAGGATCCCTTGGCCCACCAGCACCTGACCTGTGTTGGTGCTGGTAGCGATGACGACCAGGCCGCCCATCATGATCAGGGCGGAGATGATGACCATACTCTTGCGCTTACCAAGGCGATCGCTGATCCAGCCACCTGCGAGGCTGGTGATCACGGTGCCGGCTGAGCTCACCAAGGTTGCTTGGAACACCAAACTGGTGACCTGCGTTTCGGCGACGTGGAGGTGGTCCGTGAAGAAGTACGGCAGGTAGAGAAGGCCGGCGCAGTAGCCCACGTAGACCAGGAATTTGGTGACCCAAGCCCACCCCAGGCCCGGGTAATCCTTGGGGTTGAAATAGAAGGAACCCAGGATCTCCTTGAAGTTCAGCGGTGCCGGTTTCTCGGTGAGGACGCGGTCCTTGAAGGTGAAGGCAAAGGCAATGGCTATCGCCGTGCCCACGATCCCCGGGACTACCGCCATCTGCAAGGCGGTTTCGAACATCTGTGCAAAGAAGGCCGCTGCAACAAGGCCGATGGGCAACGTCATGCCGATCAGCCCGGAAAGGCGTCCGCGCTCCATTGGGCCGGCTTGGTCGGGAAGGGTTGCAACCAGAGCGGCCAAGCCGGCGTTGAAGCCCAGCTGTGCTACAACCCAAGCGATCAGAACCACTCCGACTTCCGTGGCCGAACCCAGCAGGAAGAGCGCTGCAAGGCCCACCAGGGAGCCGCCGACGATCCACGGCTTGCGCATGCCGAATCGTGACGTGGTGCGATCGCTGAGTCGGCCAAAGAACGGGTTGGCGAGCAAGGCAACAGCTGCTCCGACGCCAGCCACGAGGCTGAGTGCTCCAGCGCGCGTGTCCGGTGTGGTGATCTCCGAAATCTTGATGGCAAGGACTACCAATGCGGGGGCAAGGACAGCCATCCAGAGGCCGGCGCTCGCGATGGGCATACCGATGACATAGGCGCGGGAAGCGGCTTTAGGCGGGGTGCTTCGAAGCCCCGGGCTGACGGTTTCCGCGCCTGCCATCTGCTGATTGAGATTGAGGGCCACATTGCCTCCTGGTGAACGGGTGACCCACCGTTGGGTCTCGAAGAACGACTTTAGCCCTAAAAATCTAGTGTGACTAGGTTTTTGCGTAAAAAGTCGAGTGAAGCTAGGTTTTGGGATGGTGAAATACACTGAACGGATGTCTACGTCGAGTTCGAGGGCCCGGGGCCAGTACGCCAAGGGTGCGGAACGCCGTGAACAGATCATCCAAACGGCAACTGATGTTTTTGCCACTGAAGGCTTTGAAGGAACGGCCCTCAAGCGCGTAGCTGAACTTGTGGGAGTCAAGGAAGCCACGCTCTTCCACTACTTCAAGGGGAAGCAAGAGCTCCTCACTGCCGTGCTGGCGGAACGCGACCGGCGCTCCATTGCAGTCAGCGGCCAGGAGGACGTGGGGCTGAACCTGATGCCGCCTATCGCGGAACGGAACGAGCGCGAGCCCGGCCTCACCACCCTTTACGCAGTGGCATCGGCCACGGCCAACGATCCCGGGCACAACTCCCACAGCTATTTCAAAGAGCGCTACGAGACGGTGGTGCGGGACATTGCCGCTGACATCCAACGGCGCCAGGCCTTAGGGGAGGTGCGCACCGACGTCGACTCCGTGATGCTTGCGCGGCTAACGATTGCCGCGTTCGACGGCCTGCAACTCCAGTGGCTCTACGACAAGTCCGTGGACATGGCGGACGGGCTACGGCAACTCATTGACGTGCTTTTGGCGCCGGCAGCCAAGGAGGCATAGCTACCCGGGCTCCTCCTCGCTGCGCGAAGGGGCTTGCGACACGTCCTCAACGAATTCGAGTGCCACCAAACTAATGCAGGAAGGACCGGAGCGCTTGCTCCGGTCCTTCCGCTGTTAAGACTTGGTGGCTCTAGCGGCCAGTGCCGCCGTAAACGGTGGCCTCAGCGTCGCCGTCGAGCTCGAACGCATTGTGGATGGCGCGCACGGCATCATCCAAGGCGTCAGCGCTGGTGACCACGGAGATGCGGATTTCCGAGGTGGAGATCATGTCGATGTTGATGCCGGCGTCGGAGAGGGCCTTAAAGAACGTGGCCGAAACGCCCGGGTGCGAACGCATGCCCGCGCCGATGAGGGAGAGCTTGCCAACATGCTCGTTGTATTCGATGCTCTCGAAGCCGATCTGGCCTTCGGCAGCACGCAGGGCGGCAAGGGCGTCGGCGCCTTCCACGATGGGAAGGGTGAACGAAATGTCCGTGCGGCCGGTGCCGTGGGTGGACACGTTCTGGACGATCATGTCGATGTTCGAGTGCGCGTCTGCGATCACCTGGAAGATCGCGGCAGCCTTGCCGGGGATGTCCGGAACGCCCACAACGGTGACCTTGGCTTCGGACCGGTCGTGTGCAACGCCGGAGATGATTGGCTGCTCCAAGGCAACTCCCTCTTGAATGTTGAACTTTTCATCGGCGCCGGGGATGACCCAAGTGCCTTCGTGCTGGCTAAATGACGAGCGGACGTGCAGCGGCACGCCGAAGCGGCGGGCGTACTCCACACACCGCAGGTGCAGGATCTTGGCACCGGAAGCGGCCAACTCCAACATTTCCTCGCTGGAGATACGGTCGATCTTCTGGGCGGAGGTCACAACGCGGGGGTCGGCGGTGTAGATGCCGTCCACGTCCGTGTAGATTTCGCAGACATCAGCCTCAAGTGCGGCGGCCAACGCAACAGCGGTGGTGTCCGATCCGCCGCGACCCAAGGTGGTGATCTCGTTGGTGCTGCGGCTCATGCCCTGGAAACCTGCCACGATCGCAATGTGTCCCTTGTCCAGGGCTGTGCGGATGCGGTGGGGGTCGACGTCGATAATCCGGGCCTTGCCGTGGATGCCGTCGGTGATCATGCCGGCCTGGGAGCCGGTGAAGGACTGCGCGGAAGCGCCGAACTTGTTGATGGCCATGGCGAGCAAAGCCATGGAAATTCGCTCGCCGGCGGACAACAGCATGTCCATCTCACGGGCGGGAGCGGAGTCCGTGACCTGACCCGCAAGGTCCAGGAGTTCATCGGTGGTGTCGCCCATCGCGGAGACAACAACCACAACCTCGTTGCCGGCCTTCTGCGCATCCACGACGCGCTGAGCGACCCGTTTGATGCCGTCAGCATCTGCAACCGAGGAACCGCCGAACTTCTGAACGATCAGCTGCTTGGTAATCGCAGCCTCGTTGGAGAGCTCTTCGATCTTCACTTCGGTAGTGGGCATAGTCATGCGCGCACCCTCACTGCATCAATAGGGTTCGAACGCGGCATGCCAAATTCCAAATTTGAGCACGCCAGCGTAGCTTATTTGCCCAGTTTATCGCCGCGCGCAGGGCTGGTAGGAATTGTGACCACATAGCGGCCACGCACCATACATATGGTGAGTCGTCTCACCAACCTGACGTGGCCGGACCGCCTTTGAACGGGCCTACTATCTGCTGAGTGATCCACCCGCCGTAGAAGCCGCCTTGCTGGAATGTCACCTGCTCGCCGTTGATCTCGCAGGAATCCATATGTTGCGGGTAGAGGGCCACCCGGCTGCTGAGGGGCTCGAAACCCCTGGCCGGGTTCGCGTAAGTCCACCCGCCGCGGGATACGACAACACCGCCGGCAACGACGTCGAAATAGCTTGCCTCTCCCTTGAACTCGCAAAAACTCGTGCCGGCGTGAGGAACCAGCACGCCGGAAGGGAAGGCATCAAAGGGTAGGTAGTAGACGGGCGGGTGGCTTGTCTCCAGAACCCGCACAGCGTCAGTGGTGTCCACGATCACCTGACCCCCAAGCCGGACAACCACCCTTTCCGAGCGTGGTTCGATCCTCGGCGGACGTGGATAGTCCCACACCGACTCCTGTCCCTTCTTGGGTTTGATGGGCCGGGGGCGCCGAAAGACGCCAGAAACACTGCGACTGGAGACCATGTCCCATGGTGGCACGCTTGGCTGGGATCTCCCCGTGAAAGCCGGTGCATCGAAGCCTGGACCCCGGCGTATCGGTTGGGGCGTGCCCGGCGTACCATCCAACTCATGAGGTTTGTGAGCGGCGATGGCCGGTTTGCCTGACCATACGGGCGGTTCGGGTCCGGGATGGAACGAGCCCGAATATGAAGTCATCGGCGGCGGGATGATCGATGATCAGCCGTCCAAGGTGACCGACCGGAAACCAGGCACGGGGCCGCCGCTCGCCTCTGGAAATTTCTCAGTGACTGCCGGCGAGGCGTGGCGGAACACCCGGGAGTCCTTCACGTCATGGTGGTTCTGGCTGGCCTGCGCACTTGGGATTGCTCTCGCCTGGGGGATAGCCGCCGCCTTGGTGGCCTGGGCAGAATCCAGCGGGGGGTTTGAGGCCGGGGTCGCCAATGCTGTCCATTTATTGATGGCGGCATTTCTGGCACTCTCAGCGGCCGTGCTGGGCGCCGTGTGGGGCTTCCGGCATCCCAACGGAAGCGTCCCTTCACTGCTGCTTGCAGGAGCCATGCGCGGGGTGGCCTTGGCCGTGCCGGCTTGCGCTGTTCTGATGGTGGTGGGCTTCAACGTCGGCGGGCCGATCGCGCTGGCCGGTGCCGCCGTCGTCGTCATTGTCGTTGAAGTAGCCCTTTTCGGGCTGATCGGTGCTGGTTCACGGAGATGCTTCGCCAAGGTCATGCCGGCAGGGGTTTTGGCTGTGGTGCTGATGGCTTTCCTTTGCATAGGAAATGTGGCGGTCACGGTCCTGTTGCTGCCCGCGACCACAGGTACGGGTCAGGCATCCGTGCCGGTGAACGTGGAGCGGGACGACTCCGGAAGGATCACTGCCTATGAATGCGTTGGCAATCTTCGTCCGGTTGAGGTGGCGCACACGGATCGGGTTGCCTGGCTGGCCACCACCAACCCTGCCCTGCTCCTGGGCAGCGTGGGCGGGGAACTGGCGCCCACGGACAATCCGATTGGATGGATGTTGTCCGGACTGCAATGGGCCGCCGACGGTCCGTCACGCGAAGTCCCGTGCCTTGGCGGGGAATCAAGCGACGGCCTTGCTCCATCCATGCCTGTGGCGCTGACGGGCTTGGTACTGCAGGCAGCACTCGCCGCGCTGGCGATTATGTCGGGACGCTGGCTGGCTGACCGCCGGGCGGCGGCTAGTTCGGGTCCTGGCTGAGCTGCCTCCGAGCGTACTCAGAAATGACGACTCCCGAGCCGAACGCCGTCGTCGAAACCTCATTGAAGGCGCTGGGCTGGTAGGTGCCGGGCGCAAACAGCGGGATGCCGTCGCCAAAGAGCACCGGACTGCGTTTGAGCACAAGCCGGTCGATTTCACCCGCGAGCTGCGTTGCCAGTTGCCCGCCGCCACAAAGCCAAATCGACTGGCCGGGCTCGGACTTCAACCGGCGAACAACGTCTACCGGATCTTGATCCGTGACTTTCAGGTTCGGGTGCTCTCCGGGTATGTCCGACTCGGTCCGTGTCCGGGAAAACACCACTTGTTTGAGGTGCTGATACGGGCTTGTGATGCCCACCGGCAGTCCAACAGCGTAGGTGTTCCAGCCCATCACGACGGTGTCGAACATGGTCCCCGTGCGTTTGACGGTTGATGTTGTGATTGCGAGACTACAACAGCGCGTTGCGCCTGCCCTCGAACGCGCGGCCCAAGGTGACCTCGTCCGCGTACTCAAGGTCTCCACCCACGGGGAGGCCCGACGCCAGCCGTGTCACCGTGATCCCGATCGACTTGAGCATGCGGGCAAGGTACGTTGCCGTAGCTTCGCCCTCAAGGTTCGGGTCAGTGGCGATGATGATTTCCTGGATGGCGCCGTCGTTGAGGCGCGTGAGGAGTTCACGGATGCGCAACTGTTCCGGCCCGATGCCGGCGATGGGATTAATGGCCCCGCCCAGCACGTGATAGCGCCCGCGGAAGGACCGTGTGCGCTCGACGGCCAAGACGTCCTTGGACTCCTCAACGACGCAAATGACCGACGGATCACGACGCTGATCCCGGCAGATATTGCACGTTTCCTGCTCGGTCACGTTGAAACAGACAGTGCAGAACTTCACGCGTTCCTTGACCGTGGTGATAGCCGTGACAAGACGCTTCATGTCCTCGGGATCTGCCTCAAGGATATGGAACGCCAGGCGCTGCGCCGATTTAGGGCCCACACCGGGAAGCCGGCCGAGCTCATCAATCAGCTCTTGAACTGCACCTTCGTACACAATGTCCTCATTAGTTTGAAATCAGTGCTGGAGTCAGCGGGGTTGTAGGGGAGAACCGTCCAAGGCGCGCTCTTCAATCAGCTTTCCGCCCAGAATACGCTCCACCGCAGCCCGCCCAAAGACCCGGGATTCCTCGATGGTTTCATCTTCCGGACTGGGAATGTCCTCCGGGACTGACTCCGGCTTCGCCTGAGTCCGCACCGGGGCCTGCACACGGCCGGCCTGGGCTTCGGGGCTGTTCGTCAACCGCTGGTACAAGCTCTGCCGGCCATTTGGACTGCTCGACGGCGCACCCTCCTCAAGCGTCGCAACCGAACCATGCGACTCCTCGGGTTGCGTAGCCAAGGATGGCCAGGTTGCCGGTGCGTTGCTGGCAGCCGGGGCGCCGCTGGTTACCGGGACGCTGCCGGCCGTGTCGCTGCTGCCGGCAGGGTCGGGCATGGATTGCGTTCCCGGCCAGCTCGACGCCGGTGCGACGTCCCAGCTGGAGCTTGGGTTCTGTTCGGCATTGGTTGGGTGGCCGTAAGTTCCGGAGGGTGTTTCCGGGACCTGCGCCGCCGCCGGTTCATAGTCCGGGGCGTCCGTTGCGGGTGCGCTTTCTTCAGGAGAGTCGAGGGGTCGCTTGCCCACGTTGGACTCCGTGCCCACAACCCACGTCCCAGGAGCCTGCTCCACCGCGCGGGACCATGGATCGTCGGACCCGTTGATGCCCGCAGGGTTTGCCGCTGTGGAAGCGGTGGCAGAAGGGACGGCCTGGGCCGGCGCTGCTGATGCTCGCGGCGCCGTCGGTGACGGGCTCGAGGAAGGTGATCCGCTTGCCGGGGACTGGGCGGGGGCCGGCGTAGCCGGCTGTGAGCCCGTGCGGCCGTATCCCGACGGGGGTTCCCAATCCGCCGGAGGCTCTTCATCCAAAGGCGGGGCATCCTCGTCGAGCGGCGGACCCCAATCGTCGTCAGGGTACGAGTAATCCGTGGATGGCTCGGCGGGTGCCGAAGTGGCTGGCGCGGGGGCGGCGGGTGCGGGTGCTGCCGGCGATGCTGCCGCCGGGGCGGGTGCTGGCGCGGCCGGCGTCGGGGCAGCCGGGACTTCTGGCGCGGGTACTGCTGCTGGAGCTGGCGATGCTGCTGCCGCTGGTGCCAGCCCCCACGCAGAGTCGACCGCTGATACCGGGGCTGGTGCAGGAGCTGATTCAACAGGCGGCGAAGTGGGGTTCGCGGGGGTGCCTGCTGACGATGCAGCAGCCGGAGTTTCCCGGCTAGTAGGTGCTTTTGGGTTTGGCTCAGAGCTCGCTGAGCTGTTGCCGCCAGCCACGGCGACGATCTGGCAGTCGATGCCGATGGTCTTGTGGATCGCCTGGCGAAGGTTCTCGGAATGATCCGCGCGTCCAAACGCCCCTGCAAGGCCGCCTGTTGTGAAAGCCAAAGTCAGCACTTGGCCATCGAACTGGGCAACTTGGGCATTCGGTTCCACCAGTGCCCAGGTGCTGCGCTTGATCTTGGTCAAGGTCTGCAGGACGTCAGGCCATGCGCGACGCAGGGCCTCTACGTCGCCGCTGCCACCGGAAACCGAAGCTGCAGCAGCAGGCTGCGGAGTGGGGGCAGGTGGCTGCTGGGCTGCGGCGGGTGGCTGTTGGGCTGCCTGCGCCGGGGCTGTCGGCTGAACCTGCGGGGCAGCCTCCTGCGAGGGAGGAGGCGTAGGAGCTTGAACAGGCTGGGTTTGCTGTGGTGATGCCGACCCCGGCTGCGGCTGCGGCTGGCCTGGAGCGGCCGGGGATGCGGCAGCCTGGGGGGAGCGGCCGGCAGCCGGACGGTCCTCGACGGGCCAATCGTTGGTGGAGACTCGCGGTGCCGTGATGGCGTCGCGTGATCCTGCTTCAGCGGACGGCTCGGAAACCGCCGGAGCCGAAGCGGGCGTTGGCTGGGCATCGGCCGACGCAACAACAGCGGCCGCAGGGGCGGCAGCGGGCGTCGTCGGGGCTACCGGCGAAGCCGTTGGCGTAGTAGCTGCAGCCGCCGGTGGGGCGGCAGCAACAGCCGGAGCACCGCCGTCGCCCGTGTAATTCAGGCGACGTTCCACGCGGTCGATGCGGGCAGCGATGCCACGCTCCGTCTGTTCGGCGCTGGGCAGGAGGATGCGGGCACACAACAGCTCAAGGTGGAGACGCGGGGACGTGGCCCCGGTCATCTCGGTGAGCGCGGTATTTGTGACGTCCGCTGCCCGGGACAGCTCGGCTGCGCCCAAGTTGGTTGCCTGGTTGCGCATCCGAGCGATCTGATCGGCCGGCATGCCGCGAAGGATGGCCTGCGCGCTCTCGGGCATGGCCTGGACGATGATGAGGTCGCGGAAGCGTTCCAACAGGTCTTCGACGAAGCGCCGGGGGTCGTGACCGGTCTGGATGACTCGGTCCACCGCGCGGAATACGGTGGCAGCATCCGCGGCAGCCACGGCATCCACGATGTCGTCCAGCAAGGAAGCGTGCGTGTAACCGAGCAGCGCAACAGCGAGCTCGTAGTCCAAGCCGTTGGGTCCCGCGCCAGCCATGAGCTGGTCCAGGACGGACAGGGTGTCACGAACAGAACCGCCACCCGCGCGGATGACCAACGAAAGTACGCCGGGAGCGACAGGAACATTCTCCTGCTGGCAGAGCAGCTCAAGGTATTGCATCAGCGGCTCGGGCGGCACCAACCGGAAGGGATAGTGGTGCGTCCGCGAGCGGATGGTCCCGATGACCTTGTCCGGCTCGGTTGTGGCAAAGATGAACTTGATGTGTTCCGGCGGCTCTTCAACAATCTTGAGCAGCGCGTTGAAGCCGGCAGACGTGACCATGTGGGCCTCGTCAATGATGAAGATCTTGTAGCGGTCACGCACCGGGGCGAACGTTGCGCGCTCGCGGAGATCGCGGGCGTCGTCCACGCCACCGTGGCTGGCGGCGTCGATCTCTATGACATCAAGCGAGCCGGAGCCGCCGCGTGCAAGTTCGATGCAACTGGGGCATTTTCCGCAGGGGGTGTCAGTGGGGCCCTCGGCGCAGTTAAGGCAGCGGGCCAGAATGCGCGCAGAGGTGGTTTTGCCGCAACCGCGGGGGCCGGAGAAGAGGTAGGCGTGGTTCACACGGTTCTTGCGGAGCGCCGTCATCAGCGGCTCCGTGACGTGTTCCTGCCCGATAACGTCCGCGAAAGAGTCCGGGCGATACCTTCGATACAGGGCAGTTGTAACAGTCACAAGTGAAACCTACCTATAGAGACTGACATTTAAATAAGTGACCCCTCATGCACCCGCCAGAGCCCATCTACCCTTGCTACCTTCCGGTCCTGGGGGAGTTCAACAGGATGACGCCACATGAGGGGCCGTCGACAAGCTTACCCGAACTTGGGTTGGGGTTCGAATCGGCTCGAAGGGCTGTGGATAAGGCTCGACGGCGTTCGGCTGGCCTTCTCATTTTGTCGGGGCTGGCTGGTAATCGTCGTACTGCAGGAGAGGTTCGTCGGAACGGGTGTGGCTATGGTGCGGGATGGGTAGTGGGGAGTGGGTGGGGTTCGTGTCCTGGCGGTCTCCCCGTCACCGCCAGCCATTCACCGGCCATGTCATGAAAGCCGGCTCCTCGTATGGGTGCGCGGCCCGCAGAGCCAGCACAACGCCGTCGAGCATGTCCTCCTGAACAACGCACTCAACCCGGGTTTCGGGCACCTGCTCCTCGATCCCCACCTCACCGATGGCTGGCCGTGCTCCCGGTAGAGGCGTGAAGCGGCCGGTGCCTGGTGAAGTAAAGGCGCAGTGGGAGTAGTCGCCGATTCTCCCGGCGCCTGCGTCGCCAATGGCCAGGAGGACTTCCTCGATATGCGTCTCAGGAACGTAGACAACCAGGGCATGCAGCTGAGCCATAAGGACATCCTGTCAATAAACTTCGGCTACAAACAGGTCTCAACCATTGCAAAACGAGGGACTGCAGCGGACCATGGGTATGTACACCGATTGGGGCAATCTCAAGGTTGTGAGCTGCGGGGCCTGGGAGCGAGGGGCCGGACCCGGCAGCTCAACGGTGATACCGCAAGAATGGGCGCGTTGGGGGCGTCCATTTTTCCGTTAACGACCGCTTCTCCGAGGGTGCTTCGGCGTGGCAAATCAGCCCGATTACACGATGCCGAAATTCTCAGGTACAGTAGTATCTGCTTTCGAATCGGAAGCAAGGAGAATTCGCCTAGCGGCCTATGGCGCACGCCTGGAACGCGTGTTGGGTTAACGCCCTCGGGGGTTCAAATCCCCCATTCTCCGCCGAAAAAGGCTCCGGGATCCAGCTGATCCCGGAGCCTTTCTCTTTGCCCGAAACCCGAGTCCGGCCATGACGGTTTCCCGCATCACGTCCCGCTCATTCCCAGCGCACCATTTGTCCTATGACGTGCTTGGCCGGACCTTTATGCCCTCCTAGGATTGCTTGGACTTGCTCGCAACCAGAGGGGATCCGGTGTCGGACTTCAGTGTAGGAAGAGTCCGGGGCAGGCACCTTGCAGTCCCGCCGAACCGGCACAGCGCGGCCCCGTCGAACCGGCACAGTGCGGCCCCGTCGAACCGGGCTCGGGCGGCGGATCTGGACGCCATCAGGCTTACCGGTATCGCAGCCGTAGTGGTTGGTCATGTCTGGACATCCGGGCCGTTCACCGATGCCCTGTTTGCGTGGCATGTCCCCGTATTTTTCATCCTGACGGGCTATCTGTGGAAGTCGGGCCGGACGGTGCGGGATGAGATCACCCGCCGCTCCAAGACGCTCCTGGTCCCGTACGTTGCGTGGCTGGCCGTCCTCAGTGTCGCGTTCGCTTCCGTGGAGTATCTGCGTGGCGGATCCCTGCCCGTCGAAGCACTCCGAAATGCGGTCTATGGCGGAGCGTTCGCGGTGCGCCCGTATTCGGCGTTCTGGTTTGTGCCGGTCCTCTTTTTCACGGCCGTGCTGTTCCGCTGGCTGGAGCGATTTCCGCCCTGGATGGCGTGGATCATCGCTGGACTTGGGCTGGCAGCAAGCGTTTTTGCCGGGGAGGTGATGGCAAAGACGCCCTTAGGAATAGCCTTGGCGGTGCCGTGCCTGGTGTTCGTTCTCGTCGGACGCGCTTTGCCTGCCATGGTCCATCGCGTCCGGTACAAGACGGCCGTGGGCGTGGGTCTGGTACTTGCTGGCGTTGCCCTGACGGTCGGCGGTGTGGTTCAGCCGCTGAACATGAAGGACGGCGACTTCGGCACAGTCGCGCTGAGCGTGGTCAACGCCTCTGCAATTAGCCTGGGACTGATCCTCGTCTTCGCAGCGCTGTACCGCATGGTCAGCCCGGCGGTGAATCGCCTGACGATCCAGCTGGCCTCCGCCGGGCTGGTGGTGGTTCTCACCCACGCGTTCTTCCTCTACCTGCTCAACACGCCTGCGTCGGGATCGATCTTTGACGCCGTTGTAGCTTTGGCGGTGCCCTTTGCTCTCGCATTGCTGGTGCTCCGGTCGCCGCTCCGGCGCTGGCTGGTGGGTTAGCCGTCAGCCCGCTGCTCGGTATCTTTCTGCTGAGGGGCAGCCACGCGTTCCAGCACTTCCCGGCAGGCCAGAATTGCCGGGTGGATCCGGCCGGCCGTTCTGGTGGATGTGAACACGGTTCGCTCCGGGAGACCGGGAAGGTCCAGGAGTTGGACCGTGCGGGTGCGCCCGGTCCATACGAGGTCCGGCATGAGTGCCACGGCGTTCCCGGATTCAATGAGCCGGATCTGGGCTTGGAGGTCGGCTGTTTCGTAGCGCACGTCCGGTTCGAAGCCCGCGGACCGGCAGGCCTGCTCCGCCCAGTGCCGGGATGCTGCGCCGCGGGGTTCCATGACCCACGGCATTGAGGCGGTGTCCGCGAGGGTGGCTACGGTTTCGCCGCCAAGTCCTACGGGGGGAGTGGCCAGCCGGATGGCGTCGCTGGTGAGGGTTACCCGGTCCAGCCCGCTGTGGTGCGGGGCCGCGTGGCCTGGGTATTGCTCGGCCACCACAAGGTCGAAGTCCCGCGCCCACGTTTCGTAGAGTGCAGTCTCGGGCTCGCGCTGCGTCATCTCCACGCGGACCTCTGGATACTCCTGGCGCATGATGCTGAGGAAATCGGGCAGCAAAGCCAGTGCCGCGGATTGGAACACGGCCAAGCGCACGGTTCCGGTCACCATGGAGAGCGACGCCGCGAGCTCGGTTTCCGCGCGCTCCAAGGTCTCCAGCAGCGCCGCGGTGTGGGCCACGAGGATCTCCGCTTGCGGAGTCAGTTGCACCCGACGCCCCGCTTTTCGCAGCAGCTCCACCCCGGCTTCCTTCTCCAGCAACGTGAGCTGCTGTGAAACTGATGAGGGGCTGTATTGCATCGCATCGGCCACCTCGGCGAGGGTTCCGCGGATCTTTAACTCGTGCAGCAAACGCAGCCTGCGGACGTCCAGCAAGACGACCTCCAAAGGTTCGGGATGGGTAATCAATATTCGTCAGAAAAGATCGCTTTTCCTAACGTGATTGTAGATCCATACTGATGGAAACAAACAAACTTCTCCGTCTCAGAAGGAGCCCCCATGACCAGCACCCTCCCGGATGCCACCGCCCCGCGCACCCAGGATTCCGGGCAGTTCGATGCTTTGGCTCAGGAAGCCATCGCCTTGGTCCGCCACTGGCTTACCGAAGCCAGCAAGATCCCCGTGGATGTGTCCGCGCAGCGTCTCGCCGGTGTCCTGAAGGACCCGAACGGCCTTGACTTCACTGTCGGATTCGTCGACGGCGTCATCCGCCCCGAGGACCTGTCGGTCGCCGGCCGCAAGCTCGCAGAGCTCGCTCCCAAGGTGCCCAAGTTCCTCCCGTGGTACATGCGCAGCGCTGTGCGCGTGGGTGGCGTCATGGCTCCGATTGTCCCGCAGGTTGTCATCCCGATCGCCCGCCGCGTGCTCCGCGAAATGGTGGGCCACCTGATTGTGGACGCCACCGACGCCAAGCTCGGCCCGGCCATCGCCAAGATCCGCCAGGACGGTGTGCACCTGAACGTCAACCTCCTCGGCGAAGCAGTCCTGGGCGAGCACGAAGCCCAGCGCCGCCTGGAAGGCACGTTGAAGCTCCTTGCCCGCGATGACGTGGACTACGTGTCCATCAAGGAATCCTCCACCGTGGCACCTCACTCCCCGTGGGCCTTCGACGAAGCCGTCGACCACGTGGTGGAGAAGCTCACCCCGCTCTACCGCCTTGCCGCGTCCTTCCCCAAGCCCAAGTTCATCAACCTGGACATGGAGGAATACAAGGACCTCAGCATGACCATTGCGGTGTTCAAGCGCATCCTTGACATGCCCGAATTCAAGAACCTTGAGGCCGGCATCGTCCTCCAGGCCTACCTCCCGGACGCCCTCGGCGCCATGCAGGAACTGCAGGAGTGGGCCTCGGCACGCCGCGCCCAGGGTGGCGCACCCATCAAGGTCCGCGTGGTCAAGGGCGCCAACCTTCCTATGGAACAGGTTGAAGCCTCGCTGCATGACTGGCCGCTGGCTACGTGGGGCACCAAGCAGGACTCGGACACCAGCTACAAGAACGTCATCAACTACGCCCTCACCCCGGAGCGCATTGACGCAGTCCGCATCGGCGTGGCAGGCCACAACCTGTTCGATGTCGCTTTCGCCTGGCTGCTGGCGAAGCAGCGGGGCATTGCCCAGCAGGGACAGGGAGCGATTGAATTCGAGATGCTCCTGGGCATGGCAACCGGTCAGGCCACCGCAGTCCGCAAGGACGTGGGCAGCCTCCTCCTGTACACACCGGTGGTCCACCCGGGCGAGTTCGACGTCGCCATCGCCTACCTGATCCGCCGCCTCGAAGAAGGCGCCAGCCAGGAAAACTTCATGTCCGCAGTGTTTGAGCTGAGCGAAAACGAAGCCCTGTTCAAGCGCGAGCAGCAGCGCTTCCTGGACTCCCTGGCAGGCATGACGGACACGGTTCCCGGCCCCAACCGCCAGCAGGACCGCCGCCTCCCCGCCGAGCCTGCCCCGCTTGAAGGCTTCGCCAACACCCCGGACACCGACCCGGCCCTCCCGGCAAACCGAGCCTGGGGCCGTGACATCCTCAAGCGCATCCCCGGTTCCACCGCCGGCAACAAGATCGTGGAGTCCACCAAGGTTTCCGACGCTGCCCAGCTGGATCGCATCATCGCCACCGCCGTAGACCACGGCAAGGCCTGGGGCGCCCGCCCCGCCGCCGAGCGTGCAGCCATCCTGCACCGCGCCGGCGAGGTCCTCGAAGCCCGCCGCGCGGAACTCCTGGAGGTCATGGCTTCCGAGACCGGTAAGACCATCGACCAAGGCGACCCCGAAGTCAGCGAAGCGATCGACTTCGCGCATTACTACGCCGAGCGTGCCAAGGACCTGGAAACGGTCGACGGCGCCACGTTCGTCCCAGCCAACCTCACCGTGGTGACCCCGCCGTGGAACTTCCCGGTGGCGATTCCCGCAGGCTCAACGCTCGCAGCGCTCGCCTCAGGTTCCGCCGTCGTGATCAAGCCTGCAAAGCAGGCCCGCCGCTCCGGTTCGGTCATGGTGGATGCCCTGTGGGAAGCCGGTGTGCCGCGCGAAGTGCTGGCACTGGTGCAGCTTGAAGAGCGTGAGCTCGGCACCCAGCTGGTTTCGCACCCCAGCGTTGACCGCGTGATCCTTACCGGTGGTTACGAAACCGCTGAGCTGTTCCGTTCCTTCCGCCAGGACCTGCCGCTGCTCGCGGAGACCTCCGGTAAGAACGCCATCATCGTCACCCCGAGTGCCGACCTGGACCTCGCCGCGAAGGACGTGGTGTATTCGGCATTCGGCCACGCAGGCCAGAAGTGCTCGGCTGCCTCGCTGGTGATCCTGGTGGGCTCGGTGGCCAAGAGCGCACGCTTCCACAACCAGCTGATCGACGCCGCACGCTCACTGACCGTGGGCTACCCGGAGAACGCCACCACGCAGATGGGGCCGATCATCGAGCCGGCCAACGGCAAGCTCCTCAACGCCCTCACCACCCTGGGCGACGGCGAAACGTGGGCCATCAAGCCCGAGCGCCTCGACGAAACCGGCCGTTTGTGGTCCCCGGGCATCCGTTCCGGCGTCAAGCGTGGCTCCTACTTCCACCTGACCGAGTTCTTCGGTCCGGTCCTGGGTGTTATGACCGCGGAGACCCTCGAGGAAGCCATCGCCATCCAGAACGAGATCGAGTACGGCCTCACCGCCGGCCTCCACTCACTGGACTCCGCTGAAATGGGCGTCTGGTTGGACACTATCCAGGCCGGAAACCTGTACGTCAACCGCGGCATCACCGGTGCGATCGTCCAGCGCCAGCCGTTCGGTGGATGGAAGAAGTCGGCCGTGGGCGCCGGAACCAAGGCCGGTGGACCGAACTACCTGATCGGCCTGGGCAGCTGGCTTCCCGCCGAGGCCAAGGCCAAGCGCGGCACCGTACTTCAGGGCGCTGCCGCACAAATCCTCACCGCCGCCAAGTCTGCGGACGTGACCGCCGAGGAACTCCAGACCCTCCAGCAGTCGCTCTTCAGCGATGCCGCAGCGTGGGAATCCGAGTTCGGCACCCGCAAGGACGTCTCCGCCCTTTCCGCAGAGCGCAACGTCTTCCGTTACCGTTCCCTCCCCGTCACGGTCCGCCTCTCCGAAGGCGAGCGGCTCGCTGAGCTGCTGCGCGTTGTAGCAGCCGGCGCAGTGGCAGGTTCGGCGCTCAAGGTGAGCTCCGCCGTCGTACTTCCTGACGCTGTGGTTACCGTGTTCGCGAACCTGGGCGTCAGCGTCCGTATCGAGGACGACGCCGCGTGGCTGGCCCGTGCAGCCAAGTTCGACGCCGGACGGATCCGCCTGATCGGTGGCGACTTCGCCGCGCTGAGCGCAGCCATGGGTGGTCGTCCGGATGTCGCGGTTTACCACGGTGCTGTGACCCAGGCCGGCCGGATCGAGATGCTGCCGTTCCTCCGCGAGCAGGCCGTGTCCATCACTGCCCACCGCTTCGGCACCCCGAACCACCTGTCGGATCACCTGATCTAGGACCGTTCGCCGAGGGGTGAGCTCTCGGCTGTAAGCACACGTGAAAAGGTTGAAAGCTAACCCCTCGGCGAAGGCCCCCACAAGGTGGGCTTGCGTCGAGGGGTTAGCTTTCGGAGTTATTACCCCGCGAAAGGGGTGAGAGCTCACCCCTCGGCGAAGGCCACGCTCAGGCCGCGTACCCGAGCCTCTGCAACCTCCGCCGGGCAGCCTGCTCGCTGGGCCCGTGGGAGCCCAGGGCAAACCGGACCATGCCCAGGACGGCCCGGGCGGCTGTGATCACGGGCAAAGGAAGAGGACCCAAGCCGGCGCGGCGAATACCCAGCATCTCGCGATACCTGGGTTCGAGGCTTGCGACGGCGGCCGCGAACAGGATGCTGTAACCCGGCTTAAGCAGCGGGCTGAGAGGTGGATAGCGGATAAAGGACACCGTCTCGGCAAGTCGCTCATCAGCCCGAAGTATCCCGGAGGCGTACCACTGCTCAAGTTCTTGGTGGACCTGGGCCTCGGTGAGGGGCGGGTTCTCAACTCCCATCAGCCGCCCTGCTGCTGCCCACTCGCGAACGTAGGCATCGGGCCCGCCGGGGATGGGCCGGCCCCAAATACGGTTGGCGGTAATGAAGGAGTCGGCGTAGGTGACGTGAACCCAGCGCAGGAGTTCCGGATCATTGGCGGCGTACTCGCGCGTTACACCGTTGCCGTCCACGTACGTCCCCCGCACGCGCTCGTGGATCTTCCGCACACGGGCGGTGGCTGCTTCGGCTGCCTCCGTGGAACCGTACGTCACCGTAAAAATCCATCGGACCGTGTTCGCCAGGCGGCCGAGCGGGTCTTTCTGGAAACCGGAGTGCTCGTAGACCCCCGCCAGCGCGCCGGGGTGCAGGGCCTGCATCAACAGGACCCTGATCCCCGCCACGATGGTGGCCACGTGGCCGTGAACCGCCCAGACGGCCGACCCCGGAAGGTGATAGCCGGCGTCGTTCCCCTCTGCGAGGCGCGGCACCCACTCCGGAGGCGTGCCCGACGTTCCTGTGAAGGTGCGCTGCAGTTCGTGCCTGTACTCCGTGAGGTAATTCCTCATAAATCCCATGAGACCTCGCAATTGCGCCGGTGTACAGGGGAAAAACGTGCGGGGTCAGGTGCGGACTCGTCGCCGGGATGGTGCTGCGGCCACCAGCAGGGCGGCGATGGCGACGGCGGCACTCAGGATGAGGCCCGGACGGTACTGTTCCAGCATGGCTTGGGCGCTGACGGTTCCGGCTGCCTGACCGTGACCGCTCACCAGCGCCGTAGTGACCGCCAAAACCAAGGCGGCTCCTACCTGTGTGCTGGTCTGGATCAACCCGGCAGCCAGCCCCTGCTCCGAATCCTTGATCCCGGCCGTCGCCTGAACGTTGATGGACGGGAAAGCCAGAGCGAATCCGATGCCCAGCAGGACCACCGACGGCAGGATGTCCAGCACGTAATTGGGTGTGGTGCCCACGCGGAGGAACAGGACATAGCCGAGACCAAGGGCCGTGAGCCCTGTCAGAATCAGCTGCGTGGCGCCGAACTTTTCAATGAGCCGGTCCGCGAACGGCGCGCTTGTGGCCACCAACAGACCTGCCGGCAGCAGGGCCAGGGCCATTCCCAGCGGCGTCCAACCCAGCACGGACTGCAGGTACATGGTGACGATGAACTGGAAGCTGAGATAGGAGCCGAAGAGCCCCACCGCGCTGAGATTGGCCCGTGCGACCCAGCCTTCTTTGAGGATGCTGAAGCGGATCAGCGGATGCTTGACCTTGTTCTCAATTACCGCGAAGGCTGCCAGCACGGCGATGGAAACTGCGAATCCGGCGATTGTTGCCACAGATCCCCAGCCCTGCTCCGGTGCTGAAACCAGGGTATATACCAGGCCGAGCATGCCCAGTGCGAGGGTCACGGCGCCCCAGATATCGTGCCCGCTGTTCTCCGCTGACGGCTTGTCCTTGGGAATGAACTTCATGCCCAGGAAGACAACGACGACGGCGATGGGCACCGAAACCAGGAACGTCCAACGCCAGCTCAGGCTGGTCATCAGGCCGCCCACCACCAGGCCCAGCGAGAAACCGCTGGCGCCGAACGTGGTGAAGATGGACAGAGCTTTGTTGCGCTCGCGGCCTTCCGCGAAGTTGGTGGTGATGATGGAGAAGCCAGTGGGTGCGGTGAACGCGGCAGCCAGTCCCTTGATGAACCGTGTGGCGATCAGGATGGCGGGGTCATCCACCAGCCCGCCTAGCAGCGAGGCCGCGGCGAAGACGGACAACGCAATGAGGAAGATTCGACGCCGGCCCAACAGATCGGCGAGACGGCCACCAAGGAGCAGGAGGCTCCCGTAGCCCAGAACGTATGCGGAAACGATCCACTGCAGGGAATCCGTTCCGAGGTTGAGCTCCTGTCCGATGGACGGCAAGGCAACGCCGACCATGGAGACGTCCAGCCCGTCCAAAGCCAGGACGGTGCACACAACCATGAGCAGCAGCCACTGGGCCCGTGTCCAGTGAACGGCTGAAACCAAAGGCGGCTCAGTTGAGGTTTTGAGGGTGGTGGGTGATGTCATGGATTCGAATGTACATGACGCGTCATTCAATGACAAGGAATATGATGTGTCATCTTATGACGTGGATTCTAACGCCGTGATGAACTAGAATCGGACCATGGCAACGACGCGTGACCGTCAACTGCATGACCGCCAATTGGTGGAACAGTGGCGCAGCATCCAGAACTCCTACTTCCGCACCGCAGGAGCGATCGACCGCGCCCTCGAAGCCAAGTTCGACATTGGCCTCAACGAGTTCGAAATCCTGGACCTCGTGGCCGAGAGCGAAGAGTCCGCGTGCCGCATGAAGGCCTTGGGGGAGCGCACCCCCATGACCCAGAGTGCCGTGTCAAAGGTGGTGGATCGGCTGGAAAAAGCAGGGCTGGTGTCACGCGAAACCTGCGCCGACGATCGCCGTTCCCTCTTCCTGGAATTGACTGAGGCGGGCCGCGCACTTCACGCCAATGCCGCCGTCGAACACCGTGCCCTGCTGAAGGAAAACCTCGGATCTTAACCTGCGGACGCAAAGCTCAAGATTCTTGAGCCAAAACTGAGCCAACCTTTCGTTGGATGGCACCCGGTAAGCCTTTATTTTCGCTTCCATTCCCGCAACAATGGTGCTTGCACGCCAGGCTGGGGTTTGGTGCCGCTGGCTTTGGGGAGTGTTTTGTGGGCAAGCATCATGAATCAGACCGGGCAGTAGACCTGATCCGCACCGTAGGCTTCCATCGCGTTCTGATCGCGGGAAGCCTGGCCGTCCTGGCTTTCTTTGCGTTTGGGTTCCAACCTCTAAGTTCCGTCTCCAGCAGCTCCGTTGGTGGAGCACTGGCGCAGGGGGTGGTTGAACCAACGGCCCTAGGCACCTTGGTGCCGCCGGAGGCCGAAACGCTGGTGATCGACACCATGCCCGAACCCCCGGAACAAGTCCCCGGCACGCCCATGGTCTACTTCGACCGCGCCTTGGTCCGTACCGTCAGCAAGGACGGCTCCACGGGCCTTACCGTCGCCTCCGCAGGCCTGTCGCGACCACCCGCAGGCAGCCTGTACTCACCGCTTGAGGTCCTCAACAAGAGCTCCTCCTACGGCTACCGCTACAGCCCCTTGACGGGCCTTGCCGGAGAATTCCACTGGGGCCAGGACTACGCAGCAGGCTGCGGCACCCGCGTCTACGCAGCCGACGCCGGTGTAGTGCGGGCCGTCGGGTGGCATGTATGGGGCGGTGGCAACCGTGTTGAAATCGAGCATGGCAACGGCCTGGTCACCACGTACAACCACCTCCAGGCAATAGGAGTCACGCAAGGCCAGTCGGTGCGGGTGGGCGAGGTCATCGCAGAGGTTGGCACCACGGGCTGGTCCACTGGCTGCCACCTGCACTTTGAGACGATCGTGAACGGTTTGCACACTGACCCCGCCAACTGGTCGTTGTTGCCCATCCGGCAGGTTGATGCGCTGCAAACCATCGCCATGGTGAACTACCAGCCCGGCGTTGGCACCGGCACCTCGGCCACACCGCAGTGGGCCGTTCCCGTATCGGATGGCACCACCCGGGCCGTCATCGGTGGAGAGCACGAACACGACGAACCGCTTCCTGTT
This sequence comes from Arthrobacter sp. Rue61a, assembly GCF_000294695.2. NCBI lineage: Bacteria > Bacillati > Actinomycetota > Actinomycetes > Micrococcales > Micrococcaceae > Arthrobacter > Arthrobacter sp. Rue61a. The sequence goes on from NC_018531.1 coordinate 667,962, forward strand.
CCACCCGCGGCACCGTCCGGCACCACTCCGCCGGCAGCTAACCCCCCGAGCAGCCCTGGCGGCACCCAGACCACTCCGCCAGCAACTACGACGCCGGTTCAAACCACGACGCCGACGCCCTCACCTTCCGTGACGGCAACGCCGACGCCGACGGTCACGGCTCCGCTGCCGACCACTGTGACGCCAACCCCGACGACCACTGTGACGCCAACACCGACGACCACTGTGACGCCAACCCCGACGGACAGCACGACTCCACCGCCGTCGACGACCACCGCCCCGGAAACCAGTACCGTCCCGCCGGCAGTTGTTGAACCGGCACCGGTTGCTCCGGCAGTTGTGGAGCCGGCCCCGGCACCCGTTGCTCCGGCCCTTGTTGAGCCTGCCCCGGTTGTGGTGGCTCCTGCACCCGTTGCGCCTGCCGTTGTGGAGCCGGCCCCGGTTGTGGTTGCCCCAGCCCCCGTTGCTCCGGCCCTTGTGGAGCCGGCCCCGGTTGTGGTTGCCCCGGCACCGGTCATCGTGGAGCAGGCTCCGGTAGTGACCCAGACCGTGGTTCCGGCAGCTCCTGCCCCTCCGGTCGCTCCGGCGCCCGCACCGGTTGCTGTCCTCCCGACGTCGCTGCCGGCAGTGGTCCTTCCGCCCGGATACATCCTGATCGCACCAGACCTGGTCCAGCGGCCGGACGGCGTGATCGTGCCGTTGTCCTCGCTCATCATTCCGACGCCCTAGGTTTCTCTACCTGAGTCAGCTCCCGTAAGCTCGATGGCGGCAATCCCGCCAGACGACGTCGTCAGGAAGCGAATCCCATGACCAGCCTGTACAGCATTCCCCTCACCTTCAACGATGGCACCGAAGCGGACTTCGGCCGGTTCGAGGGCAAAGCGGTGCTGGTGGTGAACGTCGCTTCCGAATGTGGCTATACGCGCCAGTACGCGGGCCTGGAAGAGCTGTATGGAAAGTATCGGGCGCAGGGTTTGGAAATCCTCGGCGTGCCCTGCAACCAGTTCGGCGGGCAGGAGCCCGGCGCTGATGACGTGATCGCCGAGTTCTGTGAACGCAATTTTGGTGTGACCTTCCCGCTCACCAGCAAAGCCAACGTCCTTGGCAAGCAGCAGCATCCCCTGTTCGCGGAGCTGACCCGGGACGAGGACGGGCAGTCGGCCAAGGTGAAGTGGAACTTCGAAAAGTTCGTCATAAATCGCGGGGGTGAACTCGTGGCAAGGTTCCCATCCGCAGTGGAGCCTGACTCCGAAGACCTTATGGAAGCAGTGGAAAAGGCGCTGTTGTAAGCCGCCGATTCCGAAAGGAGGAAAAGTAATTTTCCAACATTCCGCCGGAAGTTAGCCGGTTGTTGGCTTGTTGTCTGGTTGGATTGGGACTACTGGATTGATACGGGAGGCGCCGTCTCCCACCAAACGCTAAGGCGAAGCTATGGAGCTCATCGAGGCCGAATACCCCAAACCAGGTCATGTGCTTTTGCACCTGAGCGATCTTCACCTGGTAGGTGGTCCGGGCACGCTCCACGGTTCGGTGGACAGCGCAGCCAGGCTTCAGGAGATCTGCGAGCAGATCGTGGCCTCCAGGATCAGGCCCGCAGCCATCATCTTCACCGGAGACCTCGCGGACAAGGGCGAGCTTGAAGCCTACGAGAGTCTCCGCGAGATGATCGAACCTCTCTGCGACTCACTGGGTGCCAAGGCCATCTGGGCCATGGGCAACCACGACAACCGCGCAAATTTCCGGTCCGCGTTCGCTGACGCCTCCGAGGCCAGCAAGCCGCAGGACCCGGTAGACCGCAGCTACTTTGTCAACGGACTCCGCATCATCACCTTGGACACCACGGTTCCGGGGCATCACCACGGTGAGTTGTCGGAATCCCAGCTGGACTGGCTGGCCTCCGAATTAGCCACACCGGCCCCGGACGGCACCATCCTGGCACTGCACCACCCGCCTGTCCCGTGCGTGCAGGACCTCGCCGTGTTGGTGGAGTTGCGCGGCCAAGCCGCACTGGCCGCCGTCGTGCGTAATACGGACGTCCGCACTATCCTGGGTGGCCACCTGCATTACTCGACGACGGCGAGCTTCGCCGGCATCCCGGTTTCGGTTGCCTCCGCCACGTGTTACACCCAGGACCTGGCGGTGCGCGCAGGTGGACAGCGAGGGCGCGACGGAGCGCAGTCCTACAACATGATCCACGTTTACGAACACACGATTGTGCATTCGATAGTGCCGATGTCCGGTGGTGTGACCGTGGGTGAGCCGGTGGACGCAGCAGAGGTTCAGCGGCGACTGGCCGAGGCCGGCATCCGCATTCCGCACGAGTCCAGGGTGGGGGCCCACACCTCACCGGGCACGCACACCTCGTCGCTCCCGCTTGTTTCGCCCGGAGCTTTTACTTCTCCCAAGGCGCCTTGACGGGGAAGTACTTCTCCAGGAAGTCGGTCACCAGGTCGGCGCGCTCGTTGGCTTCAACCTCCGGGAAACTGCCGTCATTCAGGCAGAAGAAATCCATGTGGCGCTTTGCCAGAAGCTTGGGCAGGTAGTGGAGCCCGGCCCACATGGTGGAGTCCACGTATCTGACTTTGGCGCTGGTCTGGGTGACGGCACGGCCGGTGAGCAAGGCGTAATAGTGGTAGAACGAGTTGGTCACCGAGATGTTGTCCGCGGCCCGGAAGCGACTGCCGGCGGTCTTCGCGAACTCGGCCGGGAATTCCTTCTCCATGCGGGCCACGACGCTGCGGCGCAGCGGCGCCGCGGTGTGCTCAAGGTGCCTGGTGGTGATCCTGCCGAAGCGCTCCCATAGGAGCCTGCGGTTCACACGGGCGGCGTTCTCAAAGCCGCTGCGTTCGGCGTCATTCTCGCCCAGCCCAATGCGGGTGTCCGCTTCGATGAACTTGGTGATGCCGCCGGGCGTGAAGAACATGTCCGGGCCCACGGGACGGCCGAAGAACATGTCGTCATTGGAGTACAGGAAGTGCTCTGAGAGGCCCTTGATGTGGTGCAGCTGGCATTCCACGGCCTGCGAATTATGGGTGGGCAGCACGGAGGGGTCGGCGAAGAATTCCTCGCTGCGCACAATGGTCACCGACGGGTGGTCGGCCAGCCATTCCGGTGCAGGGGAGTCCGTGGCGATGAAGATCCTCCGGATCCACGGCGCGAACATGTGCACCGAACGCAACGCATATTTCAGCTCGTTGATCTGCCGGAAGCGTGCCTCATGATCGTCGCCCTCGCCGAGGACAGCCTCGGCCTGCTGCGCGCGCCTCCTGGCGATGTACTCGGGGTCGCTGCCGTCCACCCACGAGAAGACGATGTCGATGTCAAAGTCGATGTCGCTGGCGTGATCAGCGAACATGTTCTCGATGGTGGGCCAGGTCAGTCCGTGCCGCTGAACTGTGCCGCGCACCGCGTCCTGGCGCAGCATGGTGCGGCGGGTCAGGGAGTTCTCTACGGGCAGTTCCAAGTGATCGCCTTCGAACCGCCACAGCTCCAGCTGCACGCCCAAGGCCGGGCCGTACCAGAGGCCGCCACCGATCTCGACGCGCGGCCGGTAGAGGCGGAAGATGCGGGCCTTCCGGTTAGCCGTGAGATCGCCGTCGGCCACCAACATGGAGGTCTTCTTCTTGGCGTCCACGGTCATGGAATAGAAGGGCTCATTCCGGAACGCCGTGACCAGTGCCTCACGGACGTCCTTCCGCGACTCCCAGTCAACCGCAATAACAGGCCGCTCATCATTGCCACGCACCAGGATGAAGTCCACACCAGCGGCGTCCAAAGCGGCCCGGACAGCCAGAAGATCGGACACCATGGCCTGTTGCGGGGTCAGGTCGCCGTTGACCAGGGCGTACCGCCCGCGGTGACGGACGACGTCGGACCTGTGCTTAAGATGCGCGACGACGGCAGGCGAGATTGCCTCGGCAATCGTGTCCTCTTCGATGGACGGGCTGCCGTGGTAAATCGGATCGACCTGTGCTTGTGTGATGGCTGTATCTCCGGGATCGTTGCGGTGCGGGTTGCTCTGAAACTCTAAAACTATGTTGCGCTGGAACTTAGATGGAAAGTGCCTCGCGCCAGCTGCGGAGGAAAGCGCCGCCGGCGTCGTCGTGGATAACGTCGTCCGTCAACTCCAGGTCAGCGGCCGTCAGGACGGTGTAAGGCTTCACCGGTACGCCATCTGCGGGCCGGACGTCCACGTGCTTCACATCGTGATCGTTGTGGTGAAGCCAGTCTGCCATGGCGTAGTCCGTACGGGAATCACCCACTGTCCTCCAGGAGAGCGGGGTGATGCCCTGCGCTGCCAGGAGTTCAACGGCGCGGCTGGCTCCGAGGTCCTTGCCCAGGCGGACGGATTCGATGTCCGTGGAGATGATGGTGGGGTCCAGGCGGTAATCCGCGGTGTCATCGGACCCAGGTGCGTGGTGGTCCAGGATGGCGGCGTTGAGGCCATGGCGTCCCATGATGTCCAAGGCATCGGCGTCGAAGAGTTTCTGTTCGGCCAGGTAATCTTCGCTGGCCACCTCAACGTGCTGCTCCACGGAGACCATGGCGCGCTTGGTCTCATCGAAGAACATATGCGCGGAGTAGTCTTCGGCAACAAGCCTGCGGATGTCATCCCCGTATGCCTTGGGCACGGCGAGTTCGTGGTCCACGTGGATGGGGCCAGGGCCGGCAGCGGTGTAGCTGAACCAGACGGCGCCCTTTTCGCAGATGGCGTGGATGACGGTATCAGCCGGCATTCCGGCCTCGATCATCGGCCCCATGACCTGTTCGCTTATGAAGGCATCCGAGCGGCCAGTGTTGAAAATGACGGGGATGCCGGCCGAGGCAAGGGCCACCATGTCCGCGATGATGTCCGGCTTGACGTCGCGCGTCACAGGGCTGGCGATAGGGCCATCGACATCCAGCAGCAACGCCAAAGCTGGCGTGGCGCGGGCAGCGGTCCGGTCAGTACCTTGCAGCGGTTGAGTCATGACCCCATTCTGTCAGTCCCGGAGGTTCGCTTCACAGCTGTGACGTCTGTGACGCCTGTGGAGGAGATTCTTCGGTGACGGCATGCTTACGGTGTGGCACGTTCAGTCGAAGCCAAGATTCAAGCCCTTACAGCGCGCCAACCTTTTCATCGCCTTGCCAGAGATACGGCCCTCTGGTCAGCGGGCGTGTGACAAAGGGCTGTCGTATCCGGCCCGTAGTCTCTGGAGAGACCTTCCAACGATGATGTACGAGAGAGACCGGACTATGGCCCACGAATTCGCCCAGCAGCCCCACGCGACACCACCCAACTATCCCAAGCGCGAGGCTGACGACGGACAGGAAGAGGGGCCGTTTTTCTTCCCCGACCTAGAGGGCGCCGCGTTCAGGTCCAAAGCCACAACCTTTGCCGTCATCGGGATTTTCTTCTTCGGCGTCATCTTTGGTCCCCTGGCGATCAGGAATGCTGCCAAGGCCGAGGCCCTGGGGGTGCGGGCTCCATTCGGGAGAATCTGTGGCTGGATTGTCCTTATTCTGAACGGCCTGAACATTTGCCTGCTCATGCTCGGAGCCGTTCTCGCCCTGTCCGGAGCCTTCAACGGTTCATCCCCATCGGTCGAGAGCACAGTTAAGTCCGTTGTCGAGAAAGCGCGCAATCTTCAGGGAGAGCTCCCGATGCAAGTGGACTCCGTCACCTCCTTGACTGGAATCGAGGCCGAAGGCGATGCGATCCGTTACGACCTCGTCCTCTCGTCCAGCGTCGACCCGTCCACACTCAGCGCAGAGTCCGTACGCGGCATGGTCCTTCCGACCGTATGTGCAGCCACATCGACGAAAGAAATTCTTGATGCCGGTATCAAGATGAAGTACGTGTACACATTCGAGGGAAGCGCCAAGAGTGTGGAATTCACCGTCACCAAGGCGGCGTGCGCAGCTCTTTGAGCAAGCGCTGGGGGTAGGTCCTCGCGCGGGACGATGGGAACCGCGTCAGTAGAGTGAGCCCATGGTTGGAGCAGAAGCTGATAGTCACCTTTTGGCTACAACGTGCCTGTGCTGCCGGTCACAAGTTCCGTTCGGGCGGCTTCTTCCATAGGCTTGCAGAGTGATCTTCAAAGCTGTGGGCGAGGGACGCCCGTACCCTGACCATGGATACTCTGCGCCGCGGGACTGGGCTGCCCTTCCCCCGCGCCCTATCCGCCTGGATGAACTGGTTACCACCAAACGGACCCTGGATTTGGAGGCACTGTTGGCTGAGGACTCAACCTTCTTTGGTGATTTGTTCCCGCACGTCGTCCAGTATCAAGGCGTCATGTATCTCGAAGACGGGCTTCACAGGGCGGTTCGCACGGCTCTCCACCAGAGGACGGCCATTCACGCACGTGTATTGGTGATCGATGGCTAGTAAGCGCAGGCGTCCCAAGGATGTGACGCAGCTCCACGGTCACCGCGTGGTGACAGGCCCGGAGCTTCGGGCAACCTTTGCCGAGGACGCCCAGGCGCACAAGGGCCGCTTCGGGCGGCGACTGTTCCATGGGATCGTCCTGGTCCTCCTGGTTGGCGTCATAGCGGCCGGTGCCGTGGGTGCGTGGGCGATCATGAACGGGGTGGTCAAGGTTCCAAGCTCCATCGCCAGCAAAGCGCCCACCAGTCTCTGTCCCACCACCCAGTTCGACTACGTCCCGAACGAGACCGTGACACTCAATGTCTTCAACGCCACGTCACGCGGAGGACTGGCCGGCACGGTGGCAGACCAGTTCACGGCCCGTGGCTACAAGGTGGCGTCGGTGGACAACAGCGATACCGCGTACTCGGGCATCGGCGTGGTGGTCTCCGGAGTCAAGGGCCAGGCGGCGGCGTTCAACGTCCAGCGGAACCTTGCCGGTACGGATTACTTCGAGGACAACCGCGAGGACGAGTCGGTGGACGTCATTCTCACGCCTGGCTTCGAGGGATTGGTGGAAGCCCAGCTGGTGGACCAGACCCCGGGCACACTGCAGTGCCCGCGTGAGGACCTGCGGATCGCGGACAACTCCAAGTGGCCCATTATCCCCACGCTTCCAGCCGCACAGTAGCTAGCCGGGCTTGATGAGTGCTTGATGAGCTTGCCCGTTTCGATGGGTAGCTGCGCCTCGTGCCGTGCGAACGGCATCGTGTGCAGTTAGCCCACGAATCGGAAGGTATCCGTTGTAACGGGTTGCTCAACCCGCCAGGGCGTCGTGGGTCGGCTCTTCCAGGCGCAAAGGCCGGCCGGCTTCGTCGAAGCGGGCCCCTGCGCCCAACTGGATGAACCGCACTGTCTGCGCTGTGCGGGCTTCGACGTCGGAGGTTGGGGCTGGCGGGGGAGTGTCGCCGTCGGGCGTTCGGTTGCGTCGTGCGGCGCTGGCGGACAGTGTCCCGTGAATGAGCCGCGCCAACTGGGCGACGTCGATGTCCGGAAGGTATCCCTGCCGGACCCCGTCCTGGAGGATGTCCTGAAGCAGGACGTTGAGATCGCCCACATGGTCTGCGAGCTTCGCGAAGGACCCGGGGGAGAGGACCGCGGCCATGGCCGGACCCGGAGGCAGGTGGCGGCGGCTGAGATCCTCCACCTGGGCGCGAACATACAGCGCAAGCCTGTCCACGGGGTTTTCCAGGGCGGCCAGCGAATCCCGGAGGTCCACGATGAAACGCTCGGTCTCGTCCAAGGCGTACGCGATGAGCAGTTGTTCCATGTCCGCGTAATAGTTGTAGACCGCGGTGCGTCCAACGCCTGCGTGTCGGGCGACGTCCGTCATGGTGAGCCCGGGGAGGCCATGGGTGAAGAGGAGCTCTCCAAAAGCGGTCAGAATCCGACGTTGGGTCTCGGCACGTTGGGCAGCATTCGTGGCGGCCGTGATCCTGGGCATATAGACACTTTACAGTGATCTGTCAGCAAACGGGTGCCCGACGCGGTGACTGACGAGGCGGGCGGTAACATCGTCAGCAAACGCATAACAAGCATCTAGGGGGCGTCTTGCGCGCAACGGTTAAGGACGTCGCGCGCCGTGCAGGGGTCTCGCCTAAGACGGTATCGAACGTGATGAACGGGATCGTGCCCGTTAGTGGCCCCACGCGGCTCAGGGTAGAGCAGGCCATGGCGGAGCTGGACTACGTCCCCAATCTTTCGGCCCGCGGACTGCGGAACGGCCGCTCAGGTGTCATTGGACTGGCGTTGCCGGATCTGGCTACCCCCTTCTCTGCGGAGATTGCCCAAAGCATTGTGGAGGTTGCCCACGAGCAAGGCTTCAGCGTGCAGATCGAGGAAACCGGCTCTGACCCGCAGCGTGAGCACGAGTTGATGACACGTGCGCGTGCCAACCTCATCGACGGACTGATCCTCAACCCCGTTGTGCTGAGGGAGAGCGCCGTCCAGGTGGGTGTCGCGCTCCCTCCAGTGGTCCTCCTGGGGGAAGTTAAGCAGCAGTTGGCCGACCGTGTCTTCGTGGACAGCTTCGCGGCGGCGCGGGACATGACCCTGGCTCTGGCCAGACCCGGGCGAACGCGTATTGCGGTTCTGGGTGTCAATCGCGGAAGGCAATCCGCCACGGCGATCCAGCGGGCGGGCGGCTACGAGGCCGCACTCCAGATGCTGGGTATTGCCAAGGATGAGTCGTTGCTGATCTCTTGCGACAGTTGGACGCCCGCGTCATCCGCTTCAGCACTGGCAGAGTATCTGGACGCGAATCCCCTGCCCGAGGCTCTGTTCTGTTTCACCGACTCCATGGCTCTGGGCGCCCTGAATACCTTGTGGAAGAGGGGAGTGCGCGTTCCGGATGACATCGCGGTAGCCGGTTTCGACGACGTGATCGACGGGCGCTTTGCGGTACCTTCCTTGACCACGGTGTCCTTCGACAAACGGGCTATTGCCACGGAAGCCCTGCGCCTGCTGACCGAACGCATGTCCGACAGGTCCCACGGTCAGCGCTTGGTGGAGATCGATTACAGCATCGTGGAACGGGACAGCAGCAAGGGCTGAAACGATAGCCCCGCATTAAATTGTGCGCGCTAACAATTTTCTCTTGCCCTGCCTATTACATCGATGTAATGTGAGACCTGCGTCACCCCCGGGCCAACCTTTACCCGAGCGTGGGGACGCAACGGAGCCGGACTTTGAGCAGTAGAGCAGTGACCTTTCAGCGGACCCATCCAAAGGAGTGACGGGTGAAGCAGTTTGAATCTTTGACCGGGAAACAGTTGTCCCGGAGACAGTTATTGACAGGATCGGCCCTTCTGGGCGGCGGCCTCCTGGCCACAGGCCTCACCGGCTGCGGAGGCGCAGCCCAGGCCGCCGCAGTGCAGGACATCGGGTTTTGGCACCTCCTTTCCGGCGGTGATGGCATCAAGATGCAGGCCATGATCAACAGCGCCAACCAAGCCAATGCCGGTTTCAAGGTGCACCCCACAGTGCTTGCATGGGGTCCGCCGTACTACACCAAACTGGCCATGGCCTCCGCTGGCGGGCGTCCTCCAGAGGTAGCCATCATGCACGCCAGCCGGGTTCCCGGGTATGCGCCAGGTGGACTCATTGAGCCGTGGGACCTGGACCTGCTTGCAGAGAATGGCGTCACGGCCTCCGACTTCGCTCCCAGGATCTGGGAGAAGAGCCAACACAACGGCAAGGTCTTCTCCATAGCCCTGGACTCCCACCCATTCGTCATGTTCTATAACACCGACGTAGCCGGCAAAGCGGGACTCTTGGGCAGCAACGGCCAGCTCCAGGAAGTGCGCTCGCCGGAAGAGTTCAAAGCCATGGCGCTGGAAATGCAGAAGGTGACCAAAGCCCACGGCCTATCCTTCGGCTACCTGGGCAGCGGCTCGCAGATGTGGCGCCTGTTCTACACCCTCTACAAGCAGCACGGCGTGGACATGGAACTGACACCGGGCCAGCCCATGAAAGTGGACCGGGACGCGGCCATTGAATCGCTGGAGTTCATGGCCTCCCTCTTTGATGACACCATCGCAGCCCAGGCCGGAGACATCAGCACAGGCATCGCGGAGTTTGCCCGCGGCGGCTCCGGAATGCTGTTCAGTGGCGTATGGGAACTGCCCACCATGAAGAAAGCCGGAATACCCGTTGATGCGGCCACCATTCCCACTCTTTACGGGACCCCGGCCTCCTATGCGGACTCGCACTCCTTTGTCCTCCCGCGCCAATTAAACCTCAACGAGGACAAGCGCAGAGACGTTTACAAGTTCGTCACGGACGTCCTCAAGGGTTCGCTGTCCTGGGCAGAAGCGGGACACATCCCCGGCTACCAGCCAGTGGTCCAATCACAGGCCTACCGTGAGCTCACGCCCCAGATCCACTACGCCAACGCGGCGGACATCATCGCCTACGACCCCGAGTCCTGGTTCAGCGGCTCCGGCTCGGACTGGCAGACCTACTTCGCGGAGAACGTGCAGAACGTCCTCCTTGGAAGGGACAAGGCAGCCGCAGGATGGGATGCCTTCGAGCAACGCACCAACACCCTCCTCTCCCGTCCCAACCCGGTCTGACCGGCCCACGTACCGAGCGACCAAAGGAGTTCTTCAATGAGTACCTCTACGCTGTCCCGGCCGAGGCCGGAGAGCCTGCGCAAACCCGGAAGCCGCACCCGAAGCAATCTGAGCGGCTGGGGATTCGCCACCCCGTTCCTTGTTTTCTTCCTCGTTTTCCTCGTCTGGCCGATTATTTACGGCTTCTACATGAGCCTCACGGGAAAGTCCCTCACCGGCGCCAACGACAGTTTGATTGGCTTCGCGAATTACGCCGAAGCCCTGGCCGACGCCGATATGTGGCGTTCCCTGGGCAACACCCTCTACTTCACGGTCATCAGCACCGTCCCGTTGGTCCTCGTTGCCCTGGTCATGGCCGCATTGCTCAACATCGGGCTTCCGGCCCAGTGGCTGTGGCGGCTCTCCTACTTTGCGCCGTACCTCCTGGCCTCCACGGTGGTTTCGTTGTTCTTCACCTGGATGTACAACCCGCAGCTTGGCCTGATCAACGAGTTCCTGACAGGCATCGGGCTCCCCAGGGTTGCCTGGCTGAATGACCCCAACGTGGCCATGTGGGCAATCGTCATCGCCACGCTGTGGTGGACCGTGGGATTCAACTTCCTGCTCTACCTGGCTGCGATGCAGAACATCCCGGCCCAGCACTACGAGGCAGCATCGCTGGACGGCGCCGGAGCATGGCGCCAGTTCTTCTCCATCACGCTCCCACAGCTGACCCCCACCACCGTGATGATCGTGCTGCTCCAGATCCTGGCGTCACTGAAGATTTTCGACCAGGTGTACCAGATGACCGCCGGAGGCCCCGGTGGTTCCACCCGGCCCGTGGTGCAGTACATCTTCGAAACCGGGTTCACCGGTTACCGGCTGGGCTACTCGGCAGCCATCTCCTACATCTTCTTCGGACTGATCGTGGTCATCTCCATCATGCAGTTCGTCATCACCCGTCGCAGGAGTGCATAACCATGGCAACCCCTACTCTGACCCGTCCCGCACCACGTACAACCACCAGCAACAGCCTCAAGATCCGCCAGCCACGCAAGAAGCTGACGGTCGGCAGGATCGCCGCCATCGTCGTCGCTGCCTTCATTGCGGTGCTGTGGCTGATCCCGTTCGGCTGGGCCACCGCCACCGCTTTCAAAACCGAGACGGATGCCGCAGCCCCGGACGTCACGTGGCTGCCGCCGTCGGGCTTTACTCCCGAAGCGTTCGTGAAGGTGTTCCAGGACGGCAACATCCCGCTGTGGACCTGGAACTCGCTCTACACCTCTGCGGCCATCACGGCCATCACCCTGGTGATCTCTGCTTTGGTTGCCTACGCGCTCTCGAGGATCGACTTCAAGGGCAAGAAGGTGCTGATGACGGCGATCATCGCGTCCATCATCATTCCGCCGCCCGTCCTGATCATCCCGCTGTTCTACCAAATGCTCGCGCTGAACCTGATCGATACCTCGTGGGCCATCATCCTGCCGCAGGTCATTCACCCAGCCATGGTGTTCGTGCTGAAGAAGTTCTTCGATCAGATCCCGCGCGAACTCGAAGAAGCGGCCGTCATGGACGGTGCCAGCCGTTTGAGGATTTTCACACAGATCATCCTGCCGTTGTCCCGGCCCATCCTGGCCGCCGTCGCGATTTTCGTGTTCATCGGCGCGTGGAACAACTTCCTGTGGCCGTTCATCGCCACCAACGACGGCAACCTGCTGACCCTCCCGGTCGGATTGCAAACCATCAAGAGCGCCTACGGCATCCAGTACGCGCAGAACATGGCGTCCGCACTGCTCGCCGCGCTGCCGCTGATCGTCGTATTCCTGTTCTTCCAGCGCCAGATCATCAAGGGCGTCGCGACGACGGGACTCGCCGGAACCTGACCGGCACCTTCCACTTATCAACAGTTTCAGAACACAACCAAGGAGATACATGTCCCGCGCACGCATCACCCTCGACCGCGACTTCACCATTGGCGAGGTACCCCGCCGCCTGTTCGGCTCCTTCGTGGAGCACATGGGCCGCTGTGTCTACACCGGCATCTACGAGCCCGGCCACCCCGAAGCTGACCAGAACGGCTTCCGCCAGGACGTCCTGAAGCTCGTCAAGGAACTGGGCGCCACTGTCATCCGGTACCCCGGCGGCAACTTCGTCTCGGGCTACAACTGGGAAGACGGCATCGGTCCCCGCGAAAACAGGCCACGCCGCCTGGATGGGGCCTGGCACACCGTGGAGACCAACGCCTTCGGCCTGCACGAATTCGTGGACTGGTCCAAGCAAGCCGGTACGGAAATCATGGAAGCCATCAACCTGGGCACCAGGGGAGTGGACGCGGCCCGCGAAATCGTGGAGTACGCCAACCACCCCGGCGGAACCTACTGGTCCGACCTCCGCGCCAAGAACGGCCACAAAGACCCGTTCAACATCAAGCTCTGGTGCCTGGGCAACGAGATGGACGGCCCGTGGCAAATCGGCCACAAGACCGCCGATGAGTACGGACGCCTGGCACAGGAAGCCGCCAAGGCCATGCGCTTTGTGGACCCCTCGCTGGAATTGGTGGCCTGTGGCAGCTCCAACTCCGGAATGCCGACCTTCGGCGCCTGGGAACAGACCGTCCTGACGCACACCTACGACGAAGTGGATTACGTTTCCCTGCACGCCTACTACCAGGAGCACGATGGCGACGTCGGCAGCTTCCTGGCCTCCGCCGTCGACACCGACTACTTCATCGAATCCGTGATCGCTACCGCGGACGCGGTGCGTGCCAAGGGAAAGCACAAGAAGCACATCAACTTGTCCTTCGATGAGTGGAACGTCTGGTACCAGCGCGGCTTGGACACCGAAGACCAGCCGCACAACGTGATCAAGGCCGGTTGGCGTGAGCACCCCCGCGTGATCGAGGACAAGTACAACGTCACCGACGCCGTGGTGGTGGGGACGCTGCTCAATTCGCTGCTCCGCCACGGTGATCGTGTGAAGATCGCCAACCAGGCGCAGCTGGTGAACGTGATCGCGCCGATCCTGTCGGAGGAAAACGGTCCGGCCTGGAAGCAGACCATCTTCCACCCGTTCGCACGGATGGCCGAGCTCGCCAAGGGCCAGATCCTGCGGCTCTCGGTGGACTCGGACAAGTACTCGAATAGTCGCTTCGGGGACACGGACCTGGTGGACGTCAGCGCTACGTGGAACGAGGAAACGGGCCGGGTGGCACTGTTCTTCGCGAACCGCGGCTTGGAAGAGGCTGCCGACGTGGAGGTTGCCTTGCGCGGTTTCGATGCCCGCCAGGTGCTCCGCGCCGAGGTCCTCGAAATCCCCGAAGGGGGCGACCGCCTCACCATCAACACCCAGGATCAGCCGGGCCGTGTTGGCCTGACTGCCTTGGAAGGTGTGAAGGCGACCGGTTCGGAGCTGCGCCTGACGCTGCCCGCATTGTCCTGGGCCGTCGTCGAGCTTGATGTGGTGAAAGGCTAGCCGCGTACCCAGCTGAGTGACAGCAAACGTCGCAATGAGCGCTCATTGCGACGTTTGCCGTCACCTACGTGGGTTGATGCACGACGGCGGGGGCTACTTAGACTGCGCAGCCGTCCGGGCCGCAGGCCTCGGCATCGGAAGCGCCCACCGGGATCAGCGGGTTGGCTTCCTGCCACGCCTGGTTCAGGGCCTGGCTGAAAAGGTCCGCGGGTTGGGCGCCGGAGATGCCGTACTTGCGGTCTATGACGAAGAACGGGACGCCGGTGACGCCGATGGCGCGGGCCTCGTTGATGTCCTGGTTGACGGCGTCCGTGTACTTGTCAGAGGTGAACAGCTCGGCGACTTCATCTGCCGGCAACTGGAGGGAGGCGCCGAGTTCCGTGAGGTACTCCTGGTTCCCGATGTCCTTGCCGTGCTCAAAGTGATCGCTGAGCAACTGTTCCTTGGCCGCGTCCTGGCGTCCGTGGGATGCCGCGAGGTGGATGAGGCGGTGGGCTGTGAAACTGTTGGCCACCACAACCTTGTCGAAGTGATAATCCAGGCCTTCGCCCTTAGCTGTCTCCGTGACGTGCGCGAACATCTGCTTGACCTGCTCAGGGGCCATGCCCTTGCGATTGCTGAGATAGTCCAATTCCGTGCCGTCATAGTGCTCAGGAACGGAGGGGTCCAGCTGGTAGCTCTTCCACTCGATGTCCACGGAATCGCGGTGCGGGAACTGTGCCAGGGCGGTCTCAAAACGGCGCTTGCCGATGTAGCACCACGGGCACGCGACGTCTGACCAGATCTCAATCTTCATGATCTGGACAACCTGCCAGGACAGCCCGGCATTCCTTACACGACTGTTATTTTGCTCACCCGTTGTTGTTCCACCCGAAGCCCAATATTCTTGAAACGGGTTAAGAAGCCAGCCCTTGGACTGGGGGTTTTGCGCGGAGGCTCTAGCATGCGCATCGGACTTATCGTCGGCCCTTGGTTTACCGTGCCGCCCGAAAAATACGGCGGAACCGAACGTGTCGTGGACGCTTTGGCGCGGGCTTTGGTGGACGCAGGACACGACGTTCTGTTGGCGGCGGCATCGGACAGCATCTGCCCTGTCCCGCAGCTTCCGGGCTTTGGACCCAGCGAACCCGAAGAAGTAGGCCTAACGCTGAGCGAGCTGGCTCATGTCATTAAGGCCTACCGAGATATGGGCGGAGTGGACATCATCCACGATCACACCATGGCCGGCCCGCTGTACGCCCACCGCCCGCTGGATATTCCCGTAGTAACCACCATTCACGGGCAGCTCTCGCCACGGGCGGCAACACTGTACCGGGACATGGCCCAGGACACCGCCATCATCGCCATCTCACACGACCAGTGCAGCCGGGTGCAGGACCTCCGGATCTCGGCAGTCATCCATCATGGACTCGACCTTTCCAGTGTTTCTGTCGGAGCAGGGGATGGCGGATACGTGTGCTTCGTGGGGCGGATGTGCCCGGACAAGGGACTCTTGGAGGCGGTGGCTGTTGCCCGGGAAGCCGGAGTGCCACTGCGCATCGCAGCCAAGATGCACGCCAAGGATGAGCAAGAGTACTTCCGGGACATGGTCCAGCCAGTCCTCGGGCCGCAGGAAGAATTGCTCGGTGAGCTTTCCGATCCGGAAAAATACGAGCTCATGCGTGGTGCGTCAGCCCTCATCAACCCTGTCCAGTGGCACGAACCGTTCGGGCTGGTGATGATCGAGGCGTTGGCCACGGGAACTCCAGTGGTGGCCACCCCCATGGGTGCTGCTCCCGAAATTGTCCGGCATGGCGTCACCGGGTACCTCGGTGGGATCGACGAATTACCCGGATTCGTGGAGGCGGCGGCCCAGCTGAGCCGGGCGGAGTGCCGGCGCTCAGTGGATGAATATTTCAACGCCACACGCATGGCGGCAGACCACTTGGACCTCTACGCCAAGGTGATCAAACAATTCAAGCCCTCAAGCAAGACTCCCGAGGAGGCCTTCCGGCCATGACCGCTTGGAACGAAGACACCGAAGCCGGGGCGTCAGAGCTGGGTGCCGTCACCGTCGTGGAAGGTTCATCCTTCTGTATCTCCTCGCACTCGGGTGACATTCACGGAGGCGGTTCCCAAGGCGCCTACTACCAGGACACGAGGATCGTTTCGCGCTGGATCCTACGGATCAACGGGGCGCTCAGGGAGCCATTGGTAGCTCGGAATCCCACCGCGTTCCAGGCTGAGTACGTCGGCCGGGCATGCTCAGCTGACGGCAGGTTCGACAGTCCGCTGGTAGTCCAGCATCAACGGCACGTGGGGGCGGGCCTCCGGGACGACATCACCATCCGGAACTACTCGGGACAGGATGCCCCGTGCGAGATTGAACTGCTGATCGACGCCGACCTCGCCGACCTCTTCGACGTCAAAGGAGGCCGTACCAACAAAGCCGCCACCCCCCTGAAGAAGGCGCACAAGAAGGAGCTCCACATCGATGCGCTCCACTCCAGCGGCCAACGCAGGGGAGTGGCATTCCGGGCCTCCGGCGCCAAAGTGTCCAACGACGGCTTGCGGTTCCACATCAGCATCCCCGCACGCAGCCAATGGTCCACCAGCATCATCGCCCTTCCCCTGGTCAACGGAAAGGGGCCCAACGATCCCTTCACCGAGACCACGCCGCTGCACCACACCCCGGGCGTCCGCCGTCACGTCGCCTGGGAAGAGCATGTTCCCCGGATCGCCGTGACGGACGCCAACGTGGAGGAAGTCCTGGAGCGCAGCCAACGCGACCTGGGCTCGCTGCGCATCTTTGATCCCGAGCATCCGGACCGGGTGGCGGTGGCGGCCGGAGCGCCCTGGTTCATGGCACTGTTCGGACGCGACTCCCTCCTTGCGTCCTACATGTCACTCATGGTGGACCCGCGTCTGGCGGCCGGAACGCTGCAGACCTTGGCCGCGCTCCAAGGCAGCAAAGTGGACATAGATTCCGAGGAAGAACCCGGGCGCATTCCTCACGAGGTCCGTCTCGGCGTGACCGCCGGGCTCTCGCTGGGCGGGACCGCGTACTACGGAACCGCAGATGCGACACCCCTGTTCGTCTCCACGCTCGGCGAGCTCAGCAGATGGGGCCTCGGCTCGGACATCATCGACTCCCTCCTCCCGCACGCGGACCGTGCCATCGAATGGCTGGAACAGTACGGAGACCGCGACGGCGACGGCTTCATCGAATACCAAAGGCCCAACGAGCACGGACTGATCAACCAAGGCTGGAAAGACTCCTGGGACGGCATCAACTTCGCCGATGGCCGGATGGCGGAAGCGCCAATAGCCCTCTGCGAGGTGCAAGCCTACGCTTACGCAGCCTACGTAGGCCGATCCCTGCTGGCCCGCGCGGCGGGCGATACCGCCGTCGAACGCCGTTGCGCCGACCGCGCCGAAACACTGAAAGCCGCCTTCAACGAGGCGTTCTGGCTCCCCGATCAGGGCTATTTCGCGCTGGCGCTGGACAAGGACAAGAAGCCCGTGGACTCCTGCACGTCCAACATGGGGCACTGCCTGTGGGTGGGCATCGTGGACGAGGACAAGGCACCGCTGGTGGCCGAGCGGCTGATGTCCCCGGAGATGTTCACCGGGTGGGGCATCCGGACATTGGGGTCCGACATGGGCGCGTACAACCCCGTCAGCTACCACAACGGCTCGGTGTGGCCCCACGACACCGCGCTCGTGGCCACAGGACTCATGCGGTACGGCTTCGTGAAGGAAGCCAGCCGGGTTGCGAGCGGACTGTTCGACGCCGCCGAACACTTCGGCGGTCAGCTTCCGGAGCTTTTCTGCGGCTTTGACCGT
This sequence comes from Arthrobacter sp. Rue61a, assembly GCF_000294695.2. Taxonomy (NCBI): domain Bacteria; kingdom Bacillati; phylum Actinomycetota; class Actinomycetes; order Micrococcales; family Micrococcaceae; genus Arthrobacter; species Arthrobacter sp. Rue61a. The sequence continues at coordinate 685,719 of NC_018531.1, forward strand.
GGCGACTTTGCGGAGCCGGTACCGTACCCGACGGCGTGTTCCCCCCAAGCGTGGGCGGCTGCGGCACCCGTTCAACTCGCCCGGATCCTGCTGCGGTTCGACCCGGATTTCACCCGGAACGTGCTGCACCTGGCGCCGATCCTGCCGGACGCTTACGGGTCGTTCCGAGCGGAGAACGTGCTGCTGGGGCGCTCGCGGATCACTGTGCAAGCCTCCGGTTCGTCCGGTACGGTAAGTGGGCTACCGGCCGGGCTTGAACTGCGCTCCGATCCTCGACCGCCACTGACGGGGGACTTGTTCGGCTAGTTCCTGTTTATTAGAGCGCGTGCTCCATCACGAAGTCGTGCTCTACGGAGTCGCCGAGCTTGAACGACTTGGTGCCCACCCGCTGGAAACCGCTCTTTTCGTAGAAACGGATGGCTTTCGCGTTCTCGCTGTTGACGCCGAGCCAGACTCCTGACGCACCTTTATCTGCAGCGTCAGCGATCGAGGCGCTGATGAGTCGCGATGCAGCGCCTTTGCCGTGGTGCTCGGGGTGGACGTAGCACTTGCTCAGCTCCGTGGAGGGGAGCGCCGAGAGAACGGACGCGACGTCGGGGTCGCTGGCCGGTTTGGCAACCAGCATGGTGTACCCGTTGAGCTGCCCGCCGTCGTCGAGCACCAGGATGGTGATGTTCGCATCGGCGAGGTAGTCCGTGAAGTTGGCTTCGCTCAACGTCTTTTCGAGGTGCGCTTGGATGTCCGCCCGTGAGGCGCCCGGCGGGCACGCCAGCGGGAAGGTGACGGCAGCAAGCTCAGCCAGCTTCCCGGCGTCGTGCGTTGTGGCGGTGCGGATGGTCTCGGTCATAGGAGTCAGGATACGGCCGAGACGGTAAGTTTCCGTACTGTTGCTGTGCCACCCTCCGCACTCAGTTCGGTGCCCACGCTCCCTGGGCCGGGGAACACGAGATCGGTCAACGCAACCTTGCCGCCTTGGGCGAAGACCTCCACGGAGCCATGGTCCACGATCACTTGGAGCCTCAGGATGCCGTCCTCCAGAACCACAGGTGCCGATTCAGTGGAAGCGAACTTTTCGTGGAATGTGGTGTGACCGGAGTTTCGGCGATCCAAGGTGAGCTGGTGAGTGGCGGCATCGAAACTGAGGCGGGTGGCCCCGAAAAGTGTCAACGAGACAACCCGGGCCGTACCCGGCAGGATGTCGGCATCGATCACTTGGGCGGTGTCAAAGTCCGGCAGGGCTAGAGGGGAAGAACCAACCTCCATGTCCTGCACGGTGTGGATGTTCCTCCCGAAACCTGGGGACAGAACAGGGCGCTGGACCAAGCGGGGTAGTCCATTGATCGTGGTCAGTTCCACCTCCCGTGCCAGTGACATGCTTGACCGCCACGGCTGCGTTGGGAGGGAGTTGGCGTAATCCCAGTTGTTCATCCATCCGATCATGATCCGGCGGTTGTTGGGAGCGTTACTGAAAGAGACGGCCGCATAGTAGTCGCGGCCCCAATCGAGCCAAAGACAATCCGGGAGGTTCACCGTTCCGTCTGCACTGGGTTGAACCAGGGAATCGGGATCAGCGATGAATCGGACGCCATCGAAGTGGCCCACAAAGTACTGCCCTCCCGAACCGCCGGCCACGGCACCGGGATTGATGTTGACCACCAGGATCCACTTGAGCTGATGGGGATCCCCGTCCACGGGAAGGGGGAAGAGATCAGGACATTCCCACTCGCCGCCGGTGGCATTGGCGGGGCCGAACGTGCTCAGGTACTCCCATGCTTTGAGGTCGTCGGAACGGTACAGGACAACCTGCTGATGCTGGGCCTCCACCGCAACCATCACCCAGAAAGCACCGTCGGATCCCTCATGGCGAAACACCTTGGGATCCCTGAAATGTGCCGAGCCCCGGTTGAGGACAGGATTGCCCGCGTACTTCTGCCACGTCATGCCCGAGTCGGTGGAGAAGGCGAGCGACTGTGCCTGGGTCCCCTGCAGCCCTGAGCCTTCCTTGAAAGCACTGGTGTAGATGGCAACCAGCGGAGGGTTCTCCAGTGTGCCCAAACCGGACGTGTTATCTTCGTCCACCACCACGCTGCCGGAGAACACGTCCTCCTGCTCGTCGCAGGCGATGGCAACCGGGTGTTCCGTCCAGTGCAGTAGATCCTCTGAGGTGGCGTGACCCCAGGACATGTTGCCCCAGACGTTATCGAACGGATTGTTTTGGTAGAAGAGGTGATAAACACCCTGGTAGTACACCAGCCCATTGGGATCGTTCAGCCAGGTGTTGGTGGCCGTGTAGTGAAGTGCGGGCCGGCTCATAAGTTGGGCGGCACCGGCAGGGTGAGTGGTTGTATCAGTCATTGGAGTTCTTTCGGGAAGTGTGTGCCAGTTCCAGCGATCCGCTCAGTTCGGCCCGCGTTGGCGGGTTGGCTCCGTGCCGTCCCACGGTGATGGCCGCAGCGAGGGAAGCCGCCGTTCCCAGCCCGGTGAGGTCGGCGTCGTCGAAAACGGCCTGCGGGTTCTCCACCAGTCCTGCGATCAGGGCGGACATGTAGGAATCGCCCGCGCCGACAGTATCTTTAACCGCCACAGCTGGCGCCGGCACATGGACCTCGGCGGTCTTGGACCATAGATAGGACCCTGACCCGCCATCGGTGATGATGGCCGCTTCCGGCCCCAGGCCAAGAAGGTGGCGCCCGACGGCGGCAGGAGACCACCGTGGGTAGAGCCAGAGGGCGTCTTCCGAACTGAGTTTCACCACGGTAGCCAGTGCCGCGGTGCGCTCGAAGGTTTGCAGGGCTGCAGCGTGGTCCGGGAGGAGCGTGGGGCGAATATTGGGATCGTAGGTGATGGTGCAGCGGCCGGAGAACAGTTCCAGGACGGAGCGGACCTGAGTTGCCCCGGGCTCCATGAACGCGGCCAAAGACCCTGTGTGCAGTACCTTCGGGAGGAACGTCGGACTGATAGCGGGGAGATCCCACTGGAAGTCGAACTCGTACTCCGCGGAGCCTTTGCTGTCTAGGATCGCCCTGGCAGTTGACGTCCTGGGGAGGTGTTCGGCTCCCGGCATCATGGACACGCCAGCGCTCGCCAAGTGCTCCTGAATCCGCGCGCTGCGGTGGTCCTTGCCCAATGCTGTGAGAAACGCAGTGCTGATACCCAGGCGACCGAGCCCGAAGGCAACGTTGAGCCCGGAACCGCCCGGGAACTCGACGGCTCCTGCCGCTGTGTCAATGACGTCGATGAGGGCTTCGCCAACGACTACGACGTCCGTTTCAGGGCAGGAGGGGACAGGGCGGCTGTGCATTGATGATCCTTCGTGGTGGGCGCGTCCGAGGCCGGACGCGGTGGAAGTCAGGTGGTGGTGCGCGCAATATGTTCTGCACTGCCTTCGCGAGGCCCGGGCTGCGGGGACGCGACGGAATTGCGCAGGACCAACGGGCAGGGAAGAACGGTGGGATGGGCCGTCAACAGTTGCAGGTCCGTTTTTCCCTCGATGGCGTCAATCAGGTTTTTGGTTGCCCACGCGCCCATTTCATAGTGCGGAAGGGCCACAGTGGTCAGCGATGGGTAAAGATTTTCCGCGATGAGCTGCTGGTTATCGAATCCCACAATGGAGAGGTCCTCCGGTATTCGCAGCCCAAGCTCCCCGGCTGCCCTGTAAGCACCCATGGCCATACGGTCGTTGTAGCAGAAGATGGCCGTGGGGCGGTGAGGCGATTGCAGAACCCGCAGTGCCGCTTCATGGCCACCTGGCACCTCGGACAGTTCCGAGTGGACCAGCTCTTCATGGAACGTCAGCCCGGCGTCGGCCAGCGTGTCTTGGAAAGCCTTGAGCCTGGAGTGCGTTGCCGGTACGTCATCGGTGTTGTTGATCATTCCGATCCGCGTGTGACCGGCGTCGATCAGGGTTTGCACCGCGAGGCGTGCACCGCCGGCTTCGTCGGGGATGACTGCTGAAACGGAGCGGTTGATGTCCTCGGAGTCCACGAGGACCGCCGGAACACCGGTGAGATTCTTGGGAAGGGACAGCTTCCGGTGATACATGGTGGCGTACAGGATGCCATCCACTTGCCGGTCCAACAGATCAGCGACGTCGCTTTCGCGTGAGTCCTGCGAACCCGTGCTGGTGGAGTTGATGATCATGATGTTGTACCCACGTGCCCGTGCTGTTTCCTCGGCCCCGAGGATGATCCGGCCTGCGTGCGGAGTGGTGGCGATCTCTTCGCTGATGAAACCGATCATCCCCGAGCGTTGGGTGCGAAGGGCCTGGGCCAGTCGGTTGGGCCCGTAACCCAGCTGTTGAGCCGCTTGGTGGACCCGTTCCCTCGTTTCGGTGCCTACGCGGGCGTAGGCAACGTCATTGAGGACATGGGAGACGGTGGTGACAGAGACACCGGCTGCGGCGGCCACGTCTTTGATACCGACAGATCTTTTGGTCATTGCTTTCCCACGTCCTCAAGGTGTTGATGATTGTTGCTGATCCTACGTCCGCTTACTGGTCTCAGTAGGCTATCGAGGAATACCCGCGCCCTGGCTGCTTTGGGTGGCCTCGGCTGCCTCAAAGCCCACGGTGGGCGTGGCCCTCACAGCATTGGCACCCCTGTCCGCGATGACCTGGGCGTCATTCCCGGAGTCAAGGATGGTATTCCGTGCCGAGGTGGAGTCGACCAGCACCGCCGTTACTGCGAGTCCGTCCGAAGCTCCGGTGGTCAACAAGGCATCCACTTGGGCCGAGAAGCAGGAGTCACTGGACGCAGAGCGAACATCCATGGCCACCACGTGGTTGTTGGAGACGAAGTTGCCCGCCCCCTCCGCCAAGCGAATGATCACCGGCGTGGCCCCTGACGGCCGGATGCTTTGTGCGTCCACAACCTCGGAGAAGTGGTTGCCGATCACTGAGTTATTGCTGCCACTGATGCGGAGGATCCCGTAAAGGTCATCGCGCCCGTTGTCGACTTCCAGGAACGGCGTCCACGGCTCGTGATCGCGCAGGAAGTGGTTGGTGGCCACAAGGTTTTCCGAACTGTTTTCCGCCAGGACAACCATTCCGGGGTAAAACGAGTGCAGGCGGTTGTTGGAGACGCTTGAACGTGTGACACCTTCGAAGTGGATGCTGCTGGCGCCGCGGGGGAAGATGTTGTTCGCGGTGATCAGGAGACCGCCATGGTTCTGGGCGTAGATCGAGTGCCCTTTAAATCCGGCCCCTATCAAGTTGTCCGTGATCTTTGAGGCCTGGCCCCAGCCGCGGAGTTCTATGCAGCTTCCGCATTCAGCAATGAAGTTGTCGTGGACGGACAGGGCGTCTGCCTTGCAGATGGTGAGCGCGTTCTCAAGGTAGACGAAACCCATTCCATTGACCCGGAATGAGTCATTGGCGCTCGCCACATAAATGCCGGTCTTGCCGTTGACGTAACTGTTCTCCGCAGGCAGTTCGGACCCGTCCAGGGTGAAGTGCAAGCCGTCGATGCAGAAATTGGCGAATTCCACTGAGCTGATCCGGGGGCTCCCGCTACGTTCAATGTAGAAGGCGGCGCCCTGGGATTCGTCGTCCCTGAGTAAGTCGTCGCGGAGCGGAATGTCGACCATGACGCGGCTCCCGCCAGGCCACAACTCATGAAGATCGGGCCATTCGGCCTCGGGAACGTTGAAGCGGATGCTCGAGGACGTGAAGCCGTGACCTGAGCCTTCAATCCTGAGGAAGCTGACGTCGATGACTACCTGTGTCCGGAGGCGATAATCGCCGGGCGGAAGATAAATCACCGCTCCCGGCTTGCCGCCGTCGTTCTCATCCGTGGCCGTTTGCCGGTCCTTGATGTCCGCGATGATGCTGTTGATGACTTCACCAACGTCCGTGAACGGATCGCCGATGGGCCAGGTGGTGACGTTGTAATAATTGCTGTTGGACATGGTTCCTTCCTTAGCCCTTAACCGCGCCGAGCGTCATGCCGGCAACGATCTTGCGCTGCAGCAGCAGTGTCAGGAGGATAACGGGAATGGAGTAGACGGCCGCGAGTGCGGTCATGGAGCCCCAGTCCAGTCCGAACTGGGTTTGGAAGTTCGCGATGACCACGGGCGTTGTTTGCGAGCGGATTGCGGTCATGAGGAGCGCGAACAGGAATTCGTTCCACGACGCCAGGAAGGCGAAGATCGCGGTGACGGCGATGCCACCGGAGACCACCGGGATGACTACCCGCCAGAGCGCACCCAGTCTGCTGCAACCATCCACCGTTGCCGCTTCCTCCAAGTCGCGGGGGACCGCCTCGAAGAAGCTGGACATCAGCCAGATGGACAACGGCAGGGAGATGGTGGTGTGGGCGATGGACAGGGCGATGGGTGTGTCTGCCAGGCCTACGGAGGACATCATGGATGCCAGCGGAATACCGATTGCTACCGGCGGGACCATCCGTGTTACCAGTGCCGCCATGATGAACACGCGGCCGCTGGGAGTCTTATAGCGCGTGATGCCGTAGGCGGCCGGGATAGCCAGGACCAATGACAGCAGGGTGCTGATGACTGCGGTCTGAATGCTGTTGATGAACGAGGCCAAAACTCCACTCCGGCCCAACGCGTTGGCGTAGTTCTCCAGCGTCCATTCCGTGGGGAGGATGGTGGGCGGGACGGCGATGGTGTCGATCGGCGTCTTGAAGGACGTAAACAGCAGGTACAGGAACGGGAAGCCATACAGCACCATGGCCACGGCCAGCAGGATCCACAGAATGATCCGGGTGCTTCGGCGCCCTGCTTCCAGGCCCTCGCGGTTGACTCCGCGGCGCTTGCGCGGGCCGTTCAACGAGGCGGCGTTCGACGTCGGCTGTTCGCCCTGGCTTGTCACGTCGCCCTCTGTTGTGGCTTGGTTCCGTTTGATCGCGGTCCGGGAGGTCATCAGTTGTCCTTTCCTGGCCGCCAGATGGTGGCCACCGCGAAGAATGCGACGGCGAGCATCGCCAGCAGGTAGATGGTGCCCATGGCGCTGGCCAGGCCGGGATCGCCGAAGCGGATCATGGTGCGGTAGATCAGCAGGCTCATGGTTTCGGATGCGGACTGGGGGCCGCCGTTGGTTTGGATCAGGATGGTGTCGAAGGCGCGTGCGGCGTCGATCCCGCGAACTACCAACGCCACTGCGATCACCGGGCGGAGGAGCGGAAGAATGATCTGGAACAGGAGGGCAGGGGCCCTGGCGCCGTCCAGGCGTGCAGCTTCAATCAGATCACCGGGGATGTTCTGCAGTCCGGCGAACAAGACGAGGCACATGAAGGAGGTGGTGAGCCAGATGTCTGGAACGGCCACTGAGAACAGCACGATGTTCGGATCTGACAACCAGCCGATCTGGTTCGGATTGGAAAGAATACCCGCCTGATGCAGGAGGGTTCCTATGAGGCCGAAGTTATCGATCATGAGGAACTTCCACAGCAAACCTGCAACGATCGGCGCGATCATCAGGGGGTATAGGAAGACGGTTCGCCAGATTTGGGATTTGCGTCCGAGGGTGGTGAACAGGAGCGCCATTCCCAGGCCGAGGGCGAACTCGAGGGTTACGACCACCACGGTGTAAGCCAGGGTCCGCCATCCTGCGCCCATGAAGGCTTCGGAGGCGAAGGCCGTGACGTAGTTCTGGAATCCGACGAAGTCCCGGGGGCCGCCGGCAATGGGGGAGATTTTGTAGAAGCTGTCGGCGATAAGGCGGAACAGCGGGTAAGCCACGAAGACGCCTAGGAACAAAGCCGCCGGGGTCATCAGGTATAGGGCGAAGCGGCGATCGGAGATGCGCACGATTTTCTCTTCTGCTGGTTGGGGCCGCGGCCGGCACGGGGTTTATGGTTCCGGGTGCCGGCCGCGGAGTCTTTACTTGAGGAGGTCCTGGATCTGCTTCTTGGCGTCGGCCAGGAGGGTTGCGGAGTCACCGCCGGCCACTGCCTTCTGCAGGAGCGGCACCAGGACGGTGTCAACGATTTGCTGCCACTTGGCCGTTGCCGGGCGGGTGGCTGTGGCTTTGCCGTTGAGGGTTTCGATCAGCGGCTTGAAGCTCTCGTATCCGGGCTGGTCCTGGTACTTCTCGAACGCGGAGATTCGGGAGGCCAGGCCAAGGCTGGATTCGATGCCCAGAGAGTTGTGGTCATAGGCGCACTTGATGAACTTCTTCGCAGAGTCTGCGTTTTTGGTGGCCTTCGGTACGGACAGGTACCAGGGTCCGGGGACGCCTGCGACGCCGGCGCTGCCGCCAATCATTGCTGCCGTTCCCACTTTTCCTGCCACTGGTGAATCCTTGGGGATCTGGCGGTAAGCGTGGGCCCAGAAGCGGGTCATGGCGGTTTTGCCTTGGTTGAACAGGTTCTGGGCTGCAGCCCAGTCAACCTGTGCTGCACCTGGAGGCGCAGACTTTGTGAGGCTGACGTAGAAGTCGAGTGCTTCCTTGTGGGCTGCGTTGTCGATCACCACGTTGTCGCCGTCGAGGACCATGGGGGAGCCCGCTTGCAGGACGTGGGCCAGCCATTCGGTTTCCACGGCTCCCTTGACGTCGGTGCCGTACATGCCGTCCTTGGTGAAGAACTCCGAGATGTCCTGGTACTGCTTCCACGTGGTGGGCGCAGCGAGTTCATAGCCGTACTTCGCCTGGAAGTCGGCCTTGTTTTTGGCGTCTTCGAAGAGGTCCTTGCGGTAGAGGATGATCTCGGCGTTGGTCCACGCAGGCAGGCCGATGAAGTGACCATCCACGTTGGCTTCCTTGACCAGGGCGGGGAAGATGTCCTTCTTGGCCTCATCGGTGAAGATTTCGTCGATTGGTTGGACCGCATCCTTGAAGCTTGGGAGCCACACGGAGTCCAGGGCGGCAACGTCGAAGGAAACGTTGCCGGAAGAGAATTCGCTGGAGAGCCGGTTGAACATGCCGTCGTACGGCAGCTCGACGAAGTTGACGTCGATCCCGGTGTCCTTCTTGCATTGTTCGGCCACGCCGGTGAGTTCGGCGTGACCGCCGGCTTCCACCAGGACGTTGACGGTGCCGGCGGCGCTGCCCGATGTCGGTGCCGGGCCCCCTGCGCCGCATCCGGTAGCTGCGAGTGCGACGGCGGTGCAGATGCCGCCAAGGGTGACGAGCCTGGAGATGGTTTTTCGAGTGGACATCGCTGTCGACTCACTTTCTCTTGAACGGGTGAAAGGAGTGATTTGGTTGAAGAATCGTTTTGCCAAAACGTCTTGGCAACACTGTATGGCCGAAAGTTTGGAAGTGTCAAGAGTCACTTGGAGTGGTGTTGGGTGCCAAAATTGCTGCCCGGATTTTGTCGTTGACAGTGATCTTCAGCGCAGCTTAGTGTTTCTCTCAGCTTCAGATAAAACGATTTGGCACATTTTTGGCATCAACACCGTGGCATAGACGCCAATGCCGGGGCGCCACCGCATGGACGCCGGAGCGCTGCCCCGGACAAACCAATGGACCAAGGATTGGCAGGAGAACCCTATGGGAATTGATAAGACGCTTGATATGAACAACACCAGCCGGCGGAAGCTGGTGGGTGCGGGAGCCGTGGGCACGCTGGCAGCTGCCCTGAGCCTAGGGATGGCCCCAAAGGCAGAGGCTGCCGACGGCGCGAAAGTCAGCCCGTTGAACTCGCCGAATGTCTATGACGTCACGGCCTGGCGAATCAAGGGCCAGCCCAAGGTCACGGCAGAGTCGGATATAGGCGCCGTCATCAACGACATCATCGCGGACATCAAGAAACGCCAATCCACACCGGAAACCAGACCGGGAGCCGTGGTGATCATCCCGCCGGGGGACTACGACCTCCACACTCAAGTGGTGGTGGACGTGGATTACCTCACCATCGCCGGTTTTGGCCATGGCTTCTTCTCCCGCAGCATCAAAGACAACGTGGACACCACGGGCTGGCTGAACCTTCAGCCGGGTGGCAGCCACATCCGCGTCCTCACGCCCCCATCCTCGCCCCAGGCATTCCTTGTGCGGCGGGACGGGAGTCCGCGCCTGTCCGGGATTGTGTTCAAGGACTTCTGCCTTGACGGAGTCAACTTCGTCCCGGACGGAAACAGCTACAAGAACGGTAAGACCGGCATTGACGTCGCCTCCGACAATGACTCCATCCACATCACCGGAATGGGGTTCGTCTATCTTGAACACGCTCTGATAGTTCGAGGTGCGGACGCCCTCCGGGTCCACGACAACATGATTGCCGAATGCGGGAACTGCGTTGAACTGACCGGTGCCGGACAGGCAACAATTGTCAGCGACAACCTGATGGGTGCCGGCCCCGAAGGTGTGACGCTTCTCGCCGAAAACCACGAGGGCCTCTTGGTCACAGGGAACAACTTCTTTCCTCGAGGACGCAGTCTCCTTGAGTTCAGCGGCTGCAACCGCTGCAGCGTGACATCAAACAGGTTCCAAGGCTTCTACCCCGGCATGATGCGGCTGCTGAATGGCTGCAAGGAAAACCTCATCACGTCCAACCATTTCCGCCGGGGCACGGAAGGGTTCCCTCCGTTCATTGACCGCACCAACGGATTGGATGACCTCTACGGCGTCATCCACGCGCTGGGGGACAACAACCTGATCTCGAACAACCTGTTTGCCTACGACGTCCCGCCGAACAAGGTTGCCCCTGCGGGAGCCCAGCCCACCATCGTGTTGATCGCAGGCGGGGACGGCAACGTCATAGCCACCAATCACGTCATCAGCAACGTGGACACCCAACACGTGGTTCTTGATGGATCGGCAACCCGGTCCAAGGTCCTGGACAGCGGCGCCGCCTCCACCATCACGTCCTACAGCCCGGACACAGCCATTCGGCCCACGCCCTGACGTATGGCCGCAAACGCGCGACGGCGGCTGGTCGCCAAGGTGACCAGCCGCCGTCGTGCTTTCTGAAGTTAGTCCGCTTTGACCGCCAGGACCGGGCAGTCGGCCTCCAGCAGGATCCGTTGGGAGACGCTGCCCATGATGAGCTTGCCCACCGGGCTGCGGCGGCGAAGGCCGATGACAATCAGGCTGGCGTCATTGTCGTCGGCGGCGTCCAGAACCTCGGCCGCTGCGTCGTGACCGCGGACGGGTTGCTTGATGATGTGCTGGATGCCGTGCTCGGCGAGGCGCTCCTCGATGCTCTGGATATCCGGTTCCTGGGCATATCGGTTATCCACCAAGGCGTCGCCCTTGGACGAGTTGATGACCAGCAGGGTGTCGTTGCTTTTCTTGGCCTCGGCGATGGCTTGCGTCAGTGCTGCTTCGCCTTCAGGTGTGGGGACGTATCCCACCACGATGGTCATGGTTTCTCCTTGGTGTATCTGTAGTTGGAAGGGCGGCTGGCCTTGACAGGCGCCAGGCTAGCCATCGCCGTCGCCGTCTGCCGTTCCGTCGGCGCGGTGGCTGCCGTGGCTTACACCGCCGGCTTCCCTCGGGACAGTCGCCCCGGAGTTGCCTGGGATCACTGTTGCTGCAGCAGGACGGTTGCGGCGGATGAGCTTGTAGATGAACGGCCATGCCAGGATGATCGCCACGATGATGTAGACCACTATCGCGATGGGTTCGCTGAAGAGGCCGGCAGGATCGCCCGCGCTCAACTGCAGAGTCTTGCGGAGCTGGCCTTCGATGCGCGGCCCCAGGATGACGCCGAGGATCAGCGGCAGCACCGGAAGTCCGAACCGCCGCATCATGAAGCCCAAGGCGCCGAGCACCAGCAGGATCACCAGGTCGAAAGCCTGCAGGTTCACCGAGTAGGCACCCAAAGTAGCGAAGAACAAGATGCCTGCGTAGAGGTACGGGCGGGGGAGCTGCAGCAGCTTCGCCCAGACCGGCGCCAGGGGCAGGTTGATGAGCAGGAGCAGGAAGTTGCCGATGAAGAGGCTTGCGATCAGCGCCCACACCAAGGGTCCCTGGCTGGAGAACAGCTGCGGACCGGGCTGGATGCCGTAGGACGTGAAGGCCGCGAGCATGACGGCGGCCGTCGCGTTGGTGGGCAGGCCGAGGGCGAGCATCGGGGTCAGCGTGCCTGCAGCGGCCGCATTGTTGGCTGCTTCAGGTCCGGCGACGCCCTCAATGGCGCCCTTGCCGAACTCCTCCGGGTGCTTGCTGAGACGTTTCTCCGTGACATAGGAGAGGAAGGTGGGAATTTCCGCGCCACCGGCTGGCAAAGCGCCGAACGGGAAACCAAATGCTGTGCCGCGCAACCAGGGCTTCCAGGAGCGGGCCCAGTCCTTCTTGCCCATCCACGGACGGCCCACGGGAATGATGTGCAAGGGAGTCCGGCGCAGGTGGGCGGCAACCCAGAGGGCTTCACCTACGGCGAAGATGGCAACAGCCACCACCACAATGTCCAGGCCGTCCACCAGCAGCGGCTGGCCGAAGGTCAGGCGGCGTTGGCCGGTCACCGAGTCGATGCCCACCAGTCCGATGGCCAGGCCCAGGGCCAGTGACGAGAAGCCGCGGAGCCTGGACGAACCGAGGACGGCGGTCACCGCAAGGAGGGCCAGAATCATGATGGCGAAGTAGCTTGGCGCACCGAGGCTGACAGCGAATTGCACCACGATGGGTGCAAAGACGGCCAGCAGCGCAGTGCCGATGGTACCTGCAATGAAGGAGCCGATGGCCGCGGTGGCTAGAGCCTGCGCGGCCCTGCCGGCTTTAGCCATCTTGTTGCCTTCAATGGCTGTCACCACCGACGACGATTCTCCTGGTGTGTTGAGCAGGATGGAGGTGGTGGAACCGCCGAACATGCCGCCGTAGTAGATGCCGGCGAACATGATGAACGCGCTGGTGGGCTCCAATGCGGCAGTCACCGGAAGCAGCAAAGCCACAGTCATGGCCGGGCCAAGTCCGGGAAGAACGCCGACGGCGGTGCCCAGGAGCACGCCGATCACGGCGAATAAAAGGTTCATGGGGGTCAGGGCGGTGGCGAAACCGTCCATCAGGGAGGACCAGACGTCCATTAGAGGATTCCTTCCAGGAGCCCGGCTGGAAGGGCGATGCCCAGGCCGAGGTAGAAGCCGTAGAAGGTCAGCAAGGAGAGTGCGACGGAAATCAGGCCGTCACGGATGTAGCGGCGGCTGCCGAGGGCCAGCACGCTGCCCCAGAACAGGACGGTTCCGGAAATGACCCAGCCGGCCCAGTCGATGAGCAGGATGTTCAGGATGAAAGCTCCGGCCAACGGGAGGACGGTCTTCCAATCGGCAGGGTGTGCCAGGTCAACGTCTTCGCCGCCTTCGGCTTCGCCCTTGCCGCCACGGAGGACGTTGATGGCAAGGAGAATGGCGCAGACAATCAGTAGTCCGGAAACAATGAACGGAACGGTCTTGGGACCCACCGGGTCCGACTGCGAGTACGGGGTGACCAGGCCGTTCGCGTCCAAGAAGACCAGAACGCCGACCACGCCGAGCAGGAGGGAGACCCCCAGCTCGGCGCGGCCTTTGAGGCCTGTGGCTAAGGAGCTCACGCCAACCCGAGCTTGCTCAGGACGTCTGCCACCCGCTTGTCCTGGTCGGTCAGGAACGTCTGGAACTCGTCACCGGTGACGAAGGCATCGGACCAGCTGTGGGTCTTGAGCGCTTCCTTCCAGCCTGCGGAGGCGTGCATCTTCTCAAGTGCTGCAATCAGGGACTTCTTGTCGTCGTCGCTGATACCCGGAGGGGCCACAATGCCGCGCCAGTTGGTGAAGACCAGGTCAATGTTGGATTCCTTCAGCGTGGGTGCGTCCACGCCTTCCAGACGGTTCTCGCCACTGGTGGCCAAGACCCGGATCTCACCGGACTTGATCTGCTGCAAGTACTCTCCGGCACCTGAAGCGGCGAAGCCGAGCTTGTTGCCGAGGATGGCTGGGAGGAGGTCGCCACCGCCGTCGTAAGAGACGAAGTTGACCTTGGTAGCGTCGATGCCAACAGCGCCGGCCAACTGCATCGGCAGGAGGTGGTCCGGGCCGCCCGGCGAGGAACCGCCGCCAACGGCAATGGAACCCGGGTTGGCCTTCCACGCCGTCACAAGGTCATCGATGGTCTTGTAGGGTGAGTCCTTGCTGACCATGATGGCGCCGGGCTCCTCAATGAGCTTTGCCAAGGGAGTGGTCTCGGTCAGCTTCGACTCGGATTTGTTGGTGTAGCTGGCTCCAACAACACCCAGGCCCATCAGCATAGTGAGGTCGCCGTTGCCCTTTTCATTGACGATGCGGGCGAGGCCCACTGTCCCGCCGGCACCAGCAAGGTTGAAGACCTCGGTGTTGGTGGAGATCTTCTCGTCGTCCAGTACCTTGGCGGCCGCGCGGGCGGTGGTGTCATAGCCGCCACCCGGAGTGTTCGGAACCATGATCTGGAGTCCGGTGATGGGTCCTGCTGCTGCGCCGGTGCTGTCAGAACCGGTGGACTTACCTGTGGCACCGCAGCCGGTGGCCATCAGGGCGATGCCGGCAGCGACGGCGGCGACTCGCAATGCGCGGATCTGGCGCATGGTGTTCCTCTTCTCATCATTGAAAATTCAGTGCAGGGCGATCAGCGTTGTGCCCCGTTGATTTGATGCTAGGCGCGTCAGTGACAGGGATCACTCTTGTGTTCGCAGTGATCTTTAAGTTCATTGCGTTCACGGGTTTCTGCGGTCTGAGCTGGTCTTTCGTGCCGCTGGGGTCTTCTGTGCCGCTGGGGTATAGTTCCGATACGCCACGGGGGAAGCTGTTGTCCGCCCCTCCGATCTCCGGCACCACCAAAGGAACCAGCAGTGACTCGACTGACTCGAAGAAGAGGCATGTCCTTGGCAGGGCAGTACCTTGTGCTGCAGTTGCTGATCGTCCTCGCAGTTCTTGTTGCCGTTGTTGCCATTTCTTTGGCTCAATCCGCCGCCACCTTCGAGCGGACTGAAGGACGCCGTGCGCTGCTGGCCGCTGAAGCCTTGGGCAGCAACCCCACCGTCCGCGCATTGTTGCCGGAGGCCGAACCGCGCGTCGGTTCAGCCCTTCCGGCCGTGGCCGAATCCGTGCGCACCGTTTCGGGATCATCACATGTGGCACTCGCCAAACTTGACGGCACCGTGGTGGCATCATCGGATCCCAGCCTGTTGGGCCAACCCCTGCCGCTGGGTGAGAGCCAGGTGATGGAAGGGCGCGCCTGGACAGGTGTGCTGCCAGGAAGCAGCGGTGCCGTGCTGTCCGCCCACGTCCCGGTCCTGAACGATTCCGGAAAAGTCATTGGCGTCGCATCAATCAGCAGGAACTACCCATCCACCATTGAGCGACTCGGCGACGCCGTTCCCAACCTGCTCACCTATCTGGGTGTCGCCAGCATCCTGGGCGTCGCCGGATCCCTCCTGTTGTCCCGCCGCGTCAAACGGCAAACCCTCGGCATGGAACCCCGCGAAATCACGGGCCTCGTGGAGAATCGTGAAGCGATGCTGCAGGGCCTGAAGGAAGGCGTGGTCGCCTTGGATCCCCACGAGCGCATCACGGTGGCCAACCAGAGCGCCCGGCAACTCCTCGGCCTGCCACCGGATTGTGTGGGAAAGAAGTTGCGATCCCTCCACGTGGATCCGGCCCTGAAGATAGTCCTCACCCGCGAACAGTCAGACGCGGATCAATTGGTACTCGTGGGGGAGCGGCTAGTGGTCATGAACCGCGTTGCCCTGCGTTCCCACGGACGCGACATCGGCTCCGTCACCACGCTGAGGGACCGGACCGAACTGTCCTCTCTCGAAAGCGAACTCGGTGCCACCCGCACCGTCACCGATACCCTGAGGGCCCAGGCCCACGAGTTCGCCAACCAACTCCACGTCATCTCCGGCCTCATCCAAATCGGCGAATACGACTCCGTGGTGCAATTCGTCAATGGCGCCACCGTAGACCGGACACGGCTCAACGACGACGTCACCAGCCGCATCGAGGACCCCGCGCTCGCAGCCCTGCTGATCGCCAAAGCCAGCCTGGCAACGGAGCGCGGTGTGGACCTGAAACTGGACCCGAGGTCCGCGCTGCCACGCGTCAACGAGGAACTGTCACGCGACCTCACCACCGTGGTGGGGAACCTGGTAGATAACGCGTTCGACGCCGTCACTGGCCTTCCCGGGGCGTCGGTCCAAGTGTGGGTGGTCAACTCGGGTGACGACGTCACAGTCACAGTCAGGGACAACGGTCCCGGTGTTCCTTCCGGCTCCGCAGAGGATATTTTCCAACAAGGCTTCTCCACGAAAGAGCCTGGACCGGGCGATGCGCGGGGGTTTGGGCTGGCGTTGTCCCGGGTGATCTGCCGGCGCTCCGGGGGAGACTTGACGGTGGTCAACGACGACGGAGCCGTCTTCACGGCTCGATTCACGAAAGGGGCCTCCCAGCCATGATCCAAGTACTGATTGTTGACGATGACTTCATG
The DNA here is from genome assembly GCF_000294695.2 of Arthrobacter sp. Rue61a. NCBI lineage: Bacteria > Bacillati > Actinomycetota > Actinomycetes > Micrococcales > Micrococcaceae > Arthrobacter > Arthrobacter sp. Rue61a. The sequence continues at coordinate 702,051 of NC_018531.1, forward strand.
GTGGCCAAGGTCCACGCCGGATTCATCCAAAGGACCCCAGGGTTCGGAGTGGTGGGCGTGGCACACACGGGTGCGCAGGCCCTAGTTGAAACGCAAAGGCTCCAGCCCGACCTCGTGTTGCTGGACATCCATCTCCCGGACATTAACGGACTGGAGCTCATGCACCAGCTGCGTGATGTTGCACCGGACCTCGATGTCCTGGTAATCAGCGCTGCCCGCGAGGTGGAAACCGTCCGAAAGGCCTTGCGCGGCGGGATCGTCCATTACCTCATCAAACCCTTCTCCCAGTCTGACCTGCAGGAACGCCTGGAGCATTACCTCAGTGCCTACCAAGGCCTGGACGCTTCCAAGGTGGAGGCCGAACAGTCTGATGTGAACAAGGTCTTTGGGCTGTCTGCTTCCGAACGGACACTGCCCAAGGGTTGCAGCGTGGAAACCCTCGGACTGGTTGAATCAGCCCTGAAAACAGCGCCTGGGGATCTCTCCGCAGCGGAGCTGGCCGAGCAACTTGGCACGTCCCGTGTCAGCGCCCGCCGTTACCTGGAGTACCTCCACGACGAAGGGGCGCTGGAGGTCAGACTCAAGTACGGCGTCGGGCGTCCTGAAAGGCGATATGTGCTGAAGGGGCGGTAAGCCGGACGCTCACCTAGTGCTGGTAGATGTCCCGCCTGTGGCCCATGGCTACCACCAAAACAATGAGTTGTGCGTCGCGGATCTCATAGATGATCCGATAGTCACCAGTCCGGACGCGCCAGTCTCCGCTGCTTCCGGAGAGCTTCTTTGCCCCGGGAGGACGAGGTGTTTCGGCGAGGATTTCGATGGCGGCCTGGATGCGCCGGCGTGCTTCCGGTGGGATCTTTCGCAACTGGCGGACCGCCGCGGGCGCAACCTGAACGGCGTAACTCAAGCCAGGCCCAGCTCCGCTTTGACTTCCTCCCATGGCACGGCGGCATCGCCGGTCTCTGTCATTTCGGTCCGTGCAGCGTTGGCTGCGCGGAGGTCGTTGAGGTCCTCAGCTGCCTCAATCAGCTTGGCGAGATCTTCTGCGTCGATCAGTGCTGCCACGCGGCGGCCACGGCGCAACAAATACACCGGTTCATGGCTTACTCGTGCCGTGTCAACCGCTTCGGAAAGTCGGCTCCGGGCCACGGTGACTGTCATCTCGGTCATACTGCGATTTTACGCCCCGAGCGCTGAAATGTACATAAAGGCGCTTTTGGCTCACATGCTCGCTTTCCACCCCAAGGCTGGCCCCAATTTCCCTGCGATGTCAGTGAGGATCTGCACGTAGTCCTCGTGGTCGAAGCTGAAGGGCAGTGCGAACGCCACCTCGTCCACTTCCTGGAATCCTGCGTGTGAATATAGTTGCTCGGCGATTTCGTCGCTGGTGCCTATGAGATCCCTGGCAAACATCATGCCCTTCGGTCCCTGCGGTGACTGTGTGCGGGGAGTGCGTTCATCGACGTAGCGCTGGTACTTCGCACGCTGGCCGCTGGAAGCAGAATCTGTGGGGATCACCACCAAACCTTGCGATGCCCGGGCGGTGTTTCCGGCTGCGGCGGCTGCTTCGCGGTACGCGCGGATCTGCGATTGCTGGACCTTGGCGAAGTCCGGCTCCTGGTCCTCGTCCGGGAAGATCACGCTGCTGGAGAGCAGGTTGAAACCGTTTTCTCCGGCCCAGACGGCTGATTTCATGCTGCCTGCCCCGTACCAGAGGCGGCTGCGCAGTCCGGGGGAGTGCGGCTCCACCCGGTTGGAGAATTCCTCCACAACGCCCTGTTTGCCGGAGAAGTCCCGAACTTTGTCGCCTCTGACCAGACGGGCGAAGCGTTCCACGCGGGCGTATGAGAAGTCCTCTGATTCTGTGGAATCCGGGTACAGCTCATGCTTCACGGTGTCGTAGTGCATCGGTTCTCCCACGCTCAACCCCGGATTGATCCGTCCGCCTGCGAGCAGATCCACGGTGGCCAGGTCCTCGGCCAGCCGCAACGGGTTTTCCCAACCCAGCGGGGTTACCGCGGTTCCGAGCTCAATCCTTGACGTGCGCTGGCTGGCGGCGGCCATGACTGCTACCGGGGAGGAGATTCCGAACTGCAAATGACGGTGCCGGAGCCAGGCACTGTCGAACCCCAACTGCTCACCGAGCTCGATGATCTCCAGCGTGGACCGGTGGCCAGCCGCCGGGTCCGCAGCGTCGAACAGGCCGATAGTGAGAAAACCAAGCTTGCGGAGGGGCTGTTCGGGGCGGGGCATGGACGTCCTTCGGGTTGGGTCGGCAGTTACTGCCCAGAATAGGCGGCGGTACCGGGGACGACGGCGGGAGGTTACCTTTTGTGATGGGAGCGGGCAAGCCGCCGTATCTCACTGGCGGGACGAAGCCCTCAGCCTGGGAGCTGAACCTGATTCCCTACCGTCTTCAGGTAGTTCCGGATCCCGTCCACCACCATCTGGTGGTCTTCATCGGACGTCAGCCCGGATACGGTGATCGCGCCGATCACGCCTGCTCCGCGGACGCGGATGGGGAACGATCCTCCGGCCAAGGTGTAGTCCTCATGCGCAAGCCAGCCACCACCCAAAGGGCTATGACCGCGGGCAGAAAACTGCTCGGACAACAACGCCGTGCTGTGCTCAAAGCGCAGCACAGAAGCAGACTTGCGGCGGATCCACTCCTCTTGGTCTGAGGTGGCTCCCGGCAAAACGCAGCGGAAGAGCACGATGTTGTGGCGGCGGATATCGATCGCCACTCCAAACCCGGACGCGATGGCGTGGTTGGCGATCAGCGAACCAAGCCGCCAGGCGTCGTGGTTGTCGAACGATGCGAAGACCAGCTCTTCTTCCTGCTGGCGGAGTTCAGCGTGCCGCGGTGACTCAGTCATTGTTCATTTCCCTTCCACTGCAGCGTCAGCCTCGTAGCTCAACCCGATCTGGCGTCGGATCTCATCCATCGCGGCCATGATGGACACGGTCTCACCCGGCGGCAAGATGGTTCCGGCGGTCTCTCCTGCGCGGATCAGGCGTTCCAGCTCAGCAGCTTGGAACTGCATTCCACGGCTGCCGACGGGCTGCTCATACCGTTCAACAACACTGCCATCAACGGCATGAACCGTGAACGGCACAGGGTTGTACCAAGTGTGTTCAATGTCGATCCACCCATCCGTCCCGATGACCATGGCGCGGTTGGCACTGGCGGCGTCGAGCTCGCAATCAACAATCGCCTGAGCACCGTCTGCGTACTCAAAGATCGCTGCCGTTTGACGGTCCACGCCGGTGGGCGACATGGTGGCGCTGGCCCGGACTGCGGCCGGGGTGCCGAGAATGTCGAACGCGAAGGAGATCGGGTAGATGCCTAAGTCCAGCAGCGCTCCGCCACCGAGCGCGGGATCGTTGAGCCGGTGTGCAGGGTCCTGGGGGAGGCTCTGGTTGTGGGTGGCCACAACCTTGCGGACCTCACCAATAGCGCCGGCAGCGATGAGTTCGCGGATGCGGATCATGTGCGGCAGGAATCGCGTCCACATCGCTTCGAGGGCAACGAGTCCCTTGGACTCAGCGAGGTCAACGATGTCCTGTGCTTCGCGCGCATTCATGGTGAACGACTTCTCCACCAGCACGTGCTTGCCCGCATTCAACGCCAACAGGGCGTTCTCGTGGTGGAAGGGGTGAGGCGTGGCGATGTAGACCACGTCAACCAGCGGGTCTGCCACCAGATCTTCATAGCTCCCGTGAGCGGTGGTCACGCCATACTGCTCCGCGAACGACTTGCTTGAGTCCGATGAGCGCGAACCCACCGCCTGCACCGCAAAGCCATTCTCTTTCAGGTCCTGCGTTTGGAGCCCGGCAATAAATCCTGTGCCGAGGATTCCCCAGCGGATTGTTCCGTCGGAGGTGCCATTGCTGAGGGTCACGTGCTTAGTCCTTTGTTGAGTCAGAAATTGGGTACGCCACAAACGCAAAGCGCACGGAATCCGGCGACCAGCTGTTGACGTTGAGGGTACCTTGGCCGCCGAAAAGTGGCCATGTATGGAGGGGAGTGGTCCAGTCCTCGGGCGAAACAAGGACGACGTCGACCGGCAAGTCGGCGGGGTGGCCTTCCGTTCCGGTAGAGCCACTTCCCATCCGGCGAGTACTCCGGGCCGTCGCAGTGACCGGACCCGACATCAACGCGGGCGATAGCGCCGCCGTCGGACGCTATGGTCATGAGGCGACCCGGCTGCGTAAAGTCGCCCGCCTCGATGCCCACGTAGGCCAGTTCCTTGCCGTCCGGGCTGACGCCGTGGAGGAAATGGAAAGAGCCGTCGTCGTCCGTGATCCTGGTGGCGGGGCCACCGGAAAGCGAGGCGCGGTAGATGTGGCCGTCGTTGGCGGAGAGGAAGATGCTCTCTCCATCAGGTGCCAGCACATGATCGTTATTGAGGTCAGGGATACCGGTGAGCGGAACTTCCACGGGATGACCACCGGTCACGTCCAGCGTCCACAGCTTTCCGTCCCCGTTGAGGACAAGCGCGTGGCCCGATCCCTTCGAAGTCAGGGTCCAGTTGGGTGCTTCGAAGAGTACGTCGTCAGTGCTGTAGAGCAGCTCGGCCTCGCCAGTTACCGACGCGACCCACACCTCGCAGCGCTGACCTGGTTGAAAGGTGCGGATCACGTCGGTTGGTCCTAGTCCTTGCTGCTGAAGGCGGCGTCGAAGGAGGTCTGTGAGGCGGGGAAGTCGAACTTCTTCAGCGCCGCGAGGGCTTCGGGGGCGCCGTGGAGGCGGTCCATGCCTGCGTCTTCCCATTCCACGCTGATGGGTCCGGTGTAGCCGATCGCGGTCAGGGCCCGGAAGGACGATTCCCAGGGCACGTCACCGCGTCCGGCGGAGACAAAGTCCCAGCCGCGGCGGGGGTCGCCCCAGGGCAGGTGCGAGCCCATCACGGTGTTCCGGCCGGTCTGGCGGAGCTTGGTGTCCTTGCAGTCCACGTGGTAAATCCGGTCCTTGAAGTCCCAGATGAAGGACACGGGGTCGATGCCTTGCCACATGAAGTGGGACGGGTCCCAGTTCAGGCCGAACGCTTCCCGGTGTCCGATCGCTTCGAGGGTCCGGACGGTGGTCCAGTAGTCGTAGGCGATTTCGGAGGGGTGGACTTCGTGGGCGAAGCGGACCCCGCATTCGTCGAACACGTCCAGGATGGGGTTCCACCGGTCGGCGAAGTCCTGGTAGCCGGCCTCGATGACCTTTTCCGGGACGGGCGGGAACATGGCGACGTATTGCCAAATGGAGGAGCCGGTAAACCCCACCACGGTGTCCACGCCGAGCGCTTTGGCGAGGCGGGCGGTGTGTTTCATTTCCTCTGCGGCGCGTTGCCGGACACCTTCGGGTTCCCCGTCGCCCCAGACGCGGGATCCGACGATCGCTTCGTGGCGGAAGTCGATGGGGTCATCGCAGACGGCCTGGCCCTTGAGGTGGTTGGAGATGGCCCAGACCTTCAGGTTGTACTTCTCCAGGATGGCGAGTTTGGACTCGACGTAACCGGGCTCGTCCCAGCGCCAGGCGTCCAGGTGGTCTCCGGAGACGGCGATTTCCAGGCCGTCGTAGCCCCAGCCCGAGGCAAGACGCGCGACTTCCTCGAAGGGAAGGTCGGCCCACTGACCGGTGAACAGGGTGTACGGGCGGGGCATGTCAGGCTCCTTCAGTAGCGGTGCTGGTTGCCCTTGCGGACAGCTGGATCAGTGAGCTTTTAGCTGCGGCGGACTCTTCCACTGCGGCCAAGATCTGTTGGATGTTCAGGCCGTCCTCGAACGACGGCGACGGAGCAACACCTGTGGCGATGGCAGTCAGGAAGTCCCGGATCTGGTGCGTAAACGTGTGCTCCCAGCCGATGATGTGCCCCTGCGGCCACCACGCTTCGAGGTAGGGGTGTTCGGGTTCGCTGACCAGGATCCGTCGGAATCCTTGCTCCCGGACGGGCACTGTGGTGTCCATGAACTTGAGTTCGTTGAGGTTTTCCAGATCGAACGTCAGCGATCCGAGCGAACCGTAGATTTCGAGCCTGAGGGAGTTCTTCTGGCCGGTCGCTACGCGGGAGGCTTCCACTGAGGCGATTGCTCCGGAGGCGAGCGTCAGATTGACCCAGGCGGCGTCGTCGACCGTGACATCCTCCAGCCCATCAGCGCCTGGGCGCTGATCAACAAAGGTCTGCAGGCGGCCGGATACCTCCGTGACGGGATCGTCCAGGAGGTACAGGATCTGGTCGATGGCGTGCGAGGCGATGTCGCCCAGCGCACCGGATCCGGCGGTTTCCTTGCGGAGGCGCCAGGTCATGGGGGACTCGGCGTCGGTCAACCAGTCCTGCAAGTACGCGGCGCGGACGTGGCGGACAGTGCCGAGGCGACCTTCGGCGATGAGCTCGCGGGCCAGTGCCAGGGCAGGGACCCGGCGGTAGTTGAAGCCGATCATCGATTGGACGCCGTTGGCCCGGGCTGAAGCGGCGGCGGCCACCATCGCCTCGGCCTCGCCCAGAGTGTTGGCCAGCGGCTTCTCCACGAGGACGTGCTTGCCTGCTTCCAGCGCGGCAGTGGCGATTTCGGCGTGCATCCATCCCGGCGCGCAAATATCGACGATGTGGATGTCGTCCCGTTCAAGCACGGCACGCCAATCCGTGGCGGATTCGGCCCAGCCATATTTGGCGGCGGCCTCCGCGACGGCACCGGCGTCCCGGCCCACGAGCACTTTCTGCTCGAAAGCGGGGACGTCGAAGAAACTGCCCACGTTCCGCCAGGCATTCGAGTGGGCCTTGCCCATGAAGGCATAGCCGATTACCGCCACTCCCAGCGGGGAGGAGTTGGAAATAGTCATCAGGTTCCTCGCCGGTTCTAAAGGGTCGCGGTTTCGGGTGCCCAGTCCTCAGGGAGGGCAGCCGAGACGGGGGCGTTGCTGGTGACGTCCACGAACGTTCCCGATTCCACGGATTCGGCGATCGAGACCATGCTGTCCAGCACGTGGTAGGCGAGATCACCTGTGGCGCGGTGGGCGGTGCCGGCACGGAGGGCGCGGGCCATGTCCAGAACACCCAGGCCGCGGCCGTTGGCCGGACCCGTTGCAGGGACGATTTCCGGTTCTTCGGCTCCGGGACGCCAGAGCTTCAGGTCGCCGTCGAAATAGTTCGGATCCGGGAGGGACAGCGTCGCCTCTGAGCCGGTGATTTCCACGAAGCCCATCCGCAGGCGCGGGGACTCGAAACTGAACACGCTGTGCGAGGACTGGCCACCTTCGAACTGCGCCATCGCGGACACATGCGTGGGAACCTCGACGGCGAATTCCTCGCCCGCCTTGGGACCGGAACCAATGACGCGGGTCGCCTTGGCAGAGGAGCCGACGGCGGCCACCTTACGGATCGATCCGAAGGTCTGGATCAGCGCAGTGAGGTAGTACGGTCCCATGTCGAACAGCGGACCGGCGCCGTGCTGGAAAAGGAACGCCGGGTTCGGGTGCCAGGATTCCGGGCCGGGGGTTTGGAACGTGGTCATGCCGGTCAACGGCGTCCCGATGTCCCCACGTTCGATGATCCGGCGGGCCGTCTGCAAACCGGCTCCGAGGAACGTGTCCGGTGCGGTGCCCAGGCGGATGCCGGCGGCGTCTGCGGCCTTGAGCAGGCCAAGCCCGGACTCGCGGTCTAGCGAGAAGGGCTTCTCAGTCCAGACGTGCTTGCCCGCGTTCACCGCAGCCGTGGCAACCTCGACGTGCGCTGCCGGGATGGTCAGGTTCACGATGATTTCGACGTCGGGATGGTTCAGTGCCAGCTCGGGCGCACCAAACTCCGGGATCCCGTATTCCTTGGCCCGTGCTTCGGCGGCCTCGACGAAGAGGTCTGCGATCACCAAGACCTTCAGGTCCGGGAAGACCGTGAGGTTGTCCAGATACTGCTTGCTGATGTTGCCCGCGCCGATGACGGCGACGCCAACCGGGCCTTTGCGGGTTGAAGGTGCGAAGCTCATGCGCCGGCCTCCCAGGAAACGGTGCCCTCGGCGGCGTTGGCGCTGGCAGCGGCGGTCAGGAATTGCAGGCTCTCGGTGATGCCTTGGAAGATGTCGCCGGAGTAGTCATCAAACTCCACGACGCCTACTTCCAGGGACTTGGCTGCGGCGATAACGTCCAGCACCGGAATGGTGCCCTGGCCTGCAGGCTGCTGTGCCTTGGTGTCTGTGTTACCCGGTCCGTCCTTGATATGGATGAGCTTCACGCGGTCACCCAAGCGGGCCAAGAGCTCCACGGGATCCTGGCCGCCGACCGCCACCCAGTACGTGTCCACTTCCAGGACAAGTTCCGGATCCAGCAGTCCTTCGAAGTATTCCAGGGCGGTCTTGCCCTCAATGGTGGACTCCAGCTCCCACGCGTGGTTGTGATAGCCCACCCGGATGCCGTACTCAGCGCCCTTCTTGGCTGCAGCGTTGAGCTTGGCTGCCGTGGCCTGGATGGTTTCGGCGTCCTGCCAGTGCTCGGCCGGGAGGAAGGGATCGATCACGGTGGTGATGCCCAATTCCTTGGCCGCTGCAAAGATCTCGTCCTGGTCCTGGGACAGGAGCGGTGCGTGGCCGGAAGGAGCGGTGAGGCCGTTCTCCTTCAGTGCAGCACCGAGCTCCTTGGCCGTGGCCACGAAGTTGTACGGCTCAACCTGCGTGAAACCAATCTCGGCAACCTTCTTGATGGTTCCCGGCAGGTCTTCCTGCAGAGCGTCCCGCAAGGTGTAGAGCTGGATCGAGTAAGACATTGGTTTCCTTTTCCGGAGAGGGCTGTTCAGGAATATTGGCGAGATGGCGTCAGTCTAGTGAGCGCACTCATTTCAGCCTAGAGGGACTTTTGCCGAGCGTCTAGCAAAAGTTGTAAATATTCCGCCGAACTTCCGGCGGATGACATGCATAAGCAATCATGCTTCACTAAATGCATGACAACAGCGGCCGGAAACACCGCCGCGCCAGAGGCCGGCAATCTCTCGCGCGCCGGGAATCTCTTCCAACTCCTCCGCGACGGAAAGGCCCGCACCCGTGCTGAGCTCGCCGAAACCACCGGGTTGGCCCGGTCCACGGTGGCCTCACGCATTGACGCGCTCATTAACTCCGGGCTCGTCGGGACCGCCGGTGAAGCGACCTCCACAGGCGGCAGGCCGCCGTCGCGCATTGCCTTCAACCCGGCAGCGCGGGTAGTCCTTGCCGTCGACGTCGGAGCTACCCACGTGATTGTTGCCGTCACCGACCTCGGTGGCAACGTTTTGGCGGAGCGACGCTTGGGGCAGGAAGTCGCCGATGGTCCGGACGTGGTCCTGGGCCGCGTGGTGTCAGCGGGCCGGGAACTCCTGGCCGAAGCCGGCCGGGAACTTGGCGACCTTGCCGGGATGGGCATTGGACTGCCCGGCCCCGTTGAGCACGATTCCGGTCGACCGGTGAAGCCGCCCATCATGCCTGGCTGGGACGGATTCGACGTCGTCACTTACGTTCAGCGCTCCCTGCCCGTTCCCGTCCTGGTGGACAACGACGTCAACATCATGGCGCTCGGCGAACGGACCGCGTACTGGCCGGACCATGACAACTTCCTGTTCATCAAAGTGGCCACCGGCGTCGGCGCGGGCATCATCAGCAGCGGTCAGTTGCAGCGTGGTGCCAACGGCACAGCCGGCGACCTCGGCCACGTCCGTGTTCCGCGCGGCGACGACGTCCTCTGCCGTTGCGGCAATCACGGCTGCCTGGAGGCGCTCGCGTCAGGTCCCGCCGTCGCACGTCAACTGCAAGCGCAAGGTTTGGAAGCTTCCAACGGTGCTGATGTCCTGCGCCTCGTGGGCGAAGGGAACCTTCAGGCCATCCAGGCGCTGCGGCAGGCCGGACGCGACGTCGGCGATGTACTGGCCACCGTGGTCAACCTGCTCAATCCGTCCATGATCATCATCGGGGGCAGCGTGGGGGAGGCCGGCGAACACCTCGTGGCCGGAATCCGCGAAGTGGTTTACCGGCGATCCCTGCCCCTGGCCACAACGCACCTGCGCATCGGCATTTCCATAGCCGGCCAGCGCGCCGCCATCCTCGGCGCCAGCCACATGGTCACCCAGCACGTCTTGTCACCGGCAGTGATTGAGGCCACGCTCCAAGCAGCGGGATGAGCCTCGCTGGATGCCGGTTGCCGGGTAGCGCCGTGATAGCAATGAAACTGATGTTTATTTTCCTTGCTTCGTCGTGCGCCCAATGAGCCGTCTATTCGCCAAGATTCCCCGCGGCTGGCTGATCCTTGCGTGCATCGGGCTGATTGCCCTCAACATGCGGGGTCCTTTCGTGGCCGTGGCGCCAGTGGTGGACTCCCTTCAGCAGGACCTCGGCTTTTCGCCGGTTGAGCTGGGGCTTCTGACCGGCATCCCCGTGCTCTGCTTCTCCCTGGCTTCGCCCTTGGCCTCACTGGCGGGCCGGCGTCTCGGGGCAGAAGTCGCAGTGATGCTCACCCTGCTCGGAGTCCTGGCCGGTGTGATCATCCGCTCCAGCGGCGGCGGCGTCTCGGTGATGGTGGGCACGGTCATCATTGGCGTGGCCATCACCATCGGCAACATCGCGGTGCCGCTCATCATCCGGCGCGACTTCGCACCCCGGCGCCAGGCAACCGCCATGGGCGTGTACACCGCCGCCCTCAACGTCGGCTCATTCCTGACATCCGTGGCAACGGCACCCCTTGCTGAGTTGGTGGGCTGGCGGTTGGCCTTGGCGGCGAGCGCCCTGTTGGCGTTGGCGGCAATCCTGTTCTGGGTGCCCACTGTGGGGGCTCGCAAGGCTTTTATTCCCCTTGCGGTTCCTGTTCCTCCGGCTTCCGGCTCCGGTCCCGTTGCGGGTGTGGGCTGGCTGACGGTGGGCCTCACGCTCGGCTTCGCGGGGCAGGCGTTTTCTTACTATGGCGTCACCGCGTGGCTGCCCAGCTTCCTGTCCGACGAACTCGCCATGGGCACCGCCGACGCCGGCGCAGGCTCCTCGCTCTTCCAGATCTTCGCGATCGTGGGCGGCTTGGGTGTGCCGCTCCTGGCCCGCTTCGCGAGTACGACGACGGTGGCGGTCACCTTGAGTGCGCTGTGGCTGACGGTACCTGTGGGCTTGTTGCTGGCCCCTGGGTTCTGGTGGCTGTGGTCCTCGCTGGGCGGTGTTGCCCAGGGTGGCGGCATCACGGTGATCTTCATAGCCATCATCAAGTTCGCGCACTCCCAAGCCGCTGCCGGGAAGATGTCCGCTGTGGTGCAAGGTGTTGGCTACTGCTTCGCTGCGTTGGCTCCCACTGTTGTTGGGTTCGTTCACAGCGTTACCGGGGGTTGGACGGTGCCGCTGTTCGTGATCCTTGGCTCGGTGCTCGCGTTCTGCGTGTGCACCACGTTGTCCGTGCGCTGGGTGGCCCGGCAGCGCTGAGCTTTTCTCGCTTGGCCGGCCCGATTCGGGGGTTCCCTGCTGATCGTGCCGTGCGCACGGCACGGTGTGCAGCGGGGCATCGAAATGGGCGGCTCGGGCATGGACTCGGGCATGGAGAAGCCCCGTTGCTGGGCTGCCTCCCCGACGGTCGGGGTCACTTGTTGCGAAGAGTGCAGGCAGCCCAGCGTCGGGGCTTGATGGTGTCGCCACCCAGTAGAACTAGGCCGCGACGAGTTCCTCCTCCGTGGCCTCTTCACGGGCCTCAGTGAGGAAACGGGCGTACGCGGGGATGGTCAGGAAGGTGGGGAATTCCTCGGCCAGGGTGACTTCTTCGAAGATGGCGCGGGCATCAGCGAAGCGGTCTCCGTCGAAGCGTTCCAGGCGGGCGTATTCCTCATCCAGCATGTCCTCAACCCATTCGCGGGTAATGATGTCACCGTGGTCAGTGATGGCGTGGGAGTGGATCCACTGCCACAGCTGGGAGCGGGAGATCTCCGCGGTGGCGGCGTCTTCCATGAGGTTGTGGATGGCCACAGCTCCGTTGCCCCGCAGCCAGGACTCGATGTAGCGGATGCCCACTTCGATGTTCAGGCGAACCCCGCCCTCGGTGATGGTGCCCTCGGTGCTGGCGATGTCGATCAGTGCGCGGTCATCGGGAGTGACGTCCTCGCGTGAACGGTCCAGCTGGTTGGGGCGGTCTCCGAGAACTTCGTCAAAGACTTCCCGGCACACCGGCACCAGGTCCGGGTGGGCCACCCATGAACCGTCGAAGCCGTCGTTGGCCTCACGGGTCTTGTCCGCACGGACCTTCTCGAACGAAGCCTGGTTTGCTGCTTCGTCCTTGCGGTTGGGAACAGCAGCAGCCATGCCACCGATCGCCATGGCCCCGCGGCGGTGGCAAGCCCGGACCAGCTGCTCCGTGTAGGCACGCATGAACGGCTGGGTCATGGTCACCTGGCCGCGGTCCGGGAGGACGAAACGCGGTCCGCGGGTGCGGAAGTTCTTGATCAGGGAGAAAATGTAGTCCCAACGTCCGGCGTTCAAACCCGAAGCGTGGTCACGCAGCTCGTACAGGATCTCTTCCATCTCGAACGCAGCCGTGATGGTTTCGATCAGAACCGTGGTGCGAATGGTGCCCTGCGGGATGCCGAGCAGGTCCTGGGCCAGGACGAAAATGTCATTCCACAAGCGGGCTTCGAGGTGGTTCTCGATCTTCGGCAGGTAGAAGTACGGGCCCTTGCCCTGGGCGATCAGGCGGCGGGCGTTGTGGAAGAAGAACAGCCCGAAGTCCACGATGCCTCCGGCGATTGGCTTGCGATCGATCAGCATGTGCTTCTCCGGCAGATGCCAGCCACGGGGGCGGACCACGATGGTGGGCAGGTCCTCGGCGGCCTTGAGCTTGTATTCCTTGCCCTCAGGAGAAGTGAAATCGATCCGGCGCTCTAAAGCATCGGTCAGGTTCAGCTGCCCTTGGATCACGTTCCGCCACGTCGGTGTGGACGAGTCTTCCATGTCAGCCAACCAAACCTTGGCACCGGAGTTCAGGGCGTTGATGGTCATCTTCTTGTCCACCGGGCCCGTGATCTCGACGCGACGATCCTCCAAGCCCGGCGCCGGGGGAGCGACACGCCACGACGGGTCATTCCGGATGGCTTCGGTCTGCGGCAGGAACCGTGGATCCTGGCCCCCCGAAATTTGGTTGCGGCGGGCGTGCCGTGCCTGCATCAGCTCCTGACGACGATCCGCCGTCGCCCGGTGCAACTTGCCAATGAACTCGAGGGCGTCCGGCGTGAGGACCTCGTTCTGCCGGCAAATGGGCTGCGCGGTGATGGTGATGCCATTGATAGTGAAGTTGTCAGTGAAGCTGTTCATTTCAATCTCTCCTATGAGAAGCAAATGTTCGACGGCGGCACTTCCGCGAGATGCGCACCAGGCCAAGGAGCCGGTCCGCAGGCCGGAGGCGACAGCCGCCGTCGGGAATTGGTTTAGTGGAACTGGCCCTCTTCGGTCGATCCGACCAGTGCGAGGGTGGATGCGTTCGGGTTGAGCGCTGTTGCGATGTCGTCGAAGTAGCCTGTGCCGACTTCGCGCTGGTGCTTGGTGGCGGTGTAGCCGCGGGACTCGGAGGCGAATTCCTTTTCCTGGAGCTCGACGTAGGCACTCATGCCTTCACGGGCGTAGCCGTGGGCGAGGTCGAACATCGAGTAGTTCAGGGCGTGGAATCCGGCCAGGGTGATGAACTGGAAGGTGAAGCCCATGGCACCGAGTTCGCGCTGGAACTTGGCGATGGTGGTGTCGTCCAGGTGCTTGCGCCAGTTGAAGGACGGGGAGCAGTTGTAGGAAAGCATCTGGTCCGGGAACTCGGCCTTGACCGACTCGGCGAACTTGCGGGCCAGCTCCAGGTCCGGGGTGCCGGTCTCCATCCAGATGAGGTCGGAGTACGGTGCGTAGGCCTTGGCGCGGGCGATGCAGGGTTCGATGCCGTTGCGGACCTTGTAGAAGCCCTCGGCCGTGCGAACAGGCTGTCCACCTTCGCGGAGGATGAATTCCTGGTCGCGCTCGTCAACGTCGGAGGTGATCAGGGTTGCTGCTTCGGCGTCGGTGCGGGCGATGACCACCGTGGGGGTGCCGGCGACGTCGGCTGCCAGGCGGGCTGCGTTGAGGGTGCGGATGTGTTGCTGGGTGGGAATCAGGACCTTGCCACCGAGGTGGCCGCACTTCTTTTCGGACGCTAGCTGGTCTTCCCAGTGAACGCCCGAGGCGCCGGCGGTGATCATGGACTTCATGAGCTCGTAGGCGTTCAGCGGGCCACCGAAGCCGGCTTCGGCGTCGGCGACGATCGGGACGAGCCAGTCCTCAACGGTCTTGACGCCCTCGGCATATTCGATCTGGTCTGCGCGGAGCAGGGCGTTGTTGATGCGGCGGACAACCTGGGGTACCGAGTTGGCCGGGTACAGGGACTGGTCCGGGTAGGTCTGGCCCGAAAGGTTGGCGTCAGCTGCAACCTGCCAACCGGAAAGGTAGATGGCGCGGAGGCCGGCCTTGACCTGCTGCACTGCCTGGTTGCCGGTCAGCGCACCCAAAGCGTTGGTGTAGCCGCCGGTAGGAGCTTCTTCGGTGAGCTGCTTCCACAGCTTCTCCGAACCGCGGCGGGCCAGGGTGTGCTCTTCGGAGACGCGACCGCGGAGGCGGACGACGTCGGTAGCCGAGTAATCGCGGGTGACGCCTTCCCAACGCGGGTTGGCGGACCATTCAAGTTCCAGCGCTGCGGCCTGCTCGCCTGCTGTGTCCTGGGCGGACGACTCTGCTGGTTCAAATGAAGCGGTCATCTTTGATCTCCTATGTGGTGCCCGGGCCGGCCTCCGCTGCGCCTTTGCTGCATCGGCCGGCTTGCCCGGGGTCTGTATTTCTTTTTCGTAAGACCTACTTTTCTGCACTTCCAAGAGGGTTACTAGGGGAAAACTATGGAAAGAAATGCACTTCTTCGCGTATTCTCAAGAAATGTCGCCTGTGAGCTGGAATCGCGAAGTCGCGTCGCCGTCGTTACCCGCTGCGTCCCCTGAACTGGACGTCATCAGCCTTGGCCGCCGCGTGCGCCATCTGCGCAAGCAGGCGGGGCTGACACTGGACGACTTGAGTGCCGCCGTCGGGACCGCACCCAGCCAGTTGAGCCTTATCGAAAACGGCAAACGCGAGCCCAAGTTGGGGCTGCTGCAGCAGCTCGCCGCGTCACTGAATGTGACCATCGATCAGCTGCTCGGAGCCGAGCCGCCAAGCCGTCGGGCGGCCTTGGAAATTGAGCTCGAACGGTACCAGCGCGGGCCGCTCTACGAGTCTCTCAACCTGCCCAAAATCCGCATCAGCTCGCGGCTTCCGCTCGATGTGCTGGAGTCTCAGGTGGGGCTGCTCCAGGAGCTCGAACGCAAACTTAATGAGCAGGTGGCGACGCCGGAAGAAGCCCGCCGTGCGAACGGCGAGTTGCGTGCCATGATGCGCGAGCGCGGCAACTATTTCCCCGAGTACGAGGCGGAGGCGCAGAAGGTCCTCAAAGGAGTGGGTTACACCACCGGTCCGCTGAGCCAGCACGTTATCGCGGACATCGCCGAGAACCTGGGTTTCACCCTGCACCATGTGGGTGATCTTCCCCATTCCACGCGGTCCGTGACCGATTTGAAGAACCGCAGAATTTATCTGACGCAGAACCAACGCCAGGATCATGACCCCCGTTCGGTCCTCCTGCAGGCGCTGGGCCACTACGTCCTGGGGCACGAAACTCCGCGCAATTACGGGGATTTCCTGGCGCAGCGGGTGGCGACCAACTACTTCGCTGCCGCTTTGCTCCTCCCCGAGCAGGCCACGGTGGAGTTCCTGCAAAAAGCCAAGGCCGCCAAGGAAATTGCCGTGGAGGACATTCGCGACGCCTTCGCCGTGTCCTACGAAACGGCCGCGCACCGCTTCACCAACCTGGCCACCAAGCATTTGGGCATCACCACGCACTTCCAGAAGACCCACCAGTCCGGCATCATTTACAAGGCCTACGAGAACGACGGCGTCACCTTCCCGCAGGACCACACCGGGGCAATTGAAGGACAACCGTCCTGCAAGGCGTGGACCTCCCGTGCAGTGTTCGATGTGCCGGACAAATTCAGCGCCTACAGCCAGTACACGGACACCCCTTCGGGTACGTACTGGTGCACGGCTCGGACCGAACGGTCGGCCGCCGGTGAATTTTCCCTGAGTATTGGTGTGCCGTACCAGCATGTGAAATGGTTCCGGGGGCGCGAGACCACTGCCCGGGCAACGTCAAACTGCCCGGATCCCAATTGCTGCAAGCGGCCCCCGGCATCATTGGCGAACGAGTGGGCCGGCAACGCGTGGCCCTCCGCCCGCGCGCACTCGCACCTGCTGGCAGCCATGCCCCCGGGTGCGTTCCCCGGCGTGGACGAGACAGAGGTATACAGCTTCCTGGCGGCCCACTCCGAGCGCTGACCCTCTCTCACATCCCTCGTGCTTGGCCGTGACCCTCTCTCACATTCCGGCAACATTTGGCCATCCCTCTCTCAGATCGCGTGAGTTCCCACCACAAACGGAGCACCATGTGAGGACGACACCAAGCAGGGGGATGCGTCATGAATCGAGTCCGCAAAGCGACAACGCTGATCGCGGCAGCCGCGCTGGTCAGCGGCTCCGCGACGATCAGTGCCTGCGCGCCCCAACCAGCCGACGTCGGGCTCTTGACGGCCGACGGCGTGACTCGCGTTTCGGTTCAAACTGCGGACTACTCTGCGCAGCTTGAGGCTTTCAATGCGTCAGCGCGCAAGCTCGGGGTCACGCTGCTCGCCGATGGCGGCGACTCCGGCAACGGCAACGTGGTGTCGTCGCCCGCCAGCCTGCTGATTGCGTTGAGCATGCTCCGGGCCGGGGCGTCGGGGGTCACTGCTGCGGAGATGGACTCGGTTCTGGGTTTGCCGGCCGAAGGGCGCGACGAAGCGATGAACGCGCTGCTCGCCTCCCTTGAAAAGTTCGACGGCGACCCCGGCTCAGTGGACGAAGAGAACCCGCCGCAGAAGCCGGTCATGCACGCTGCCAACGGGCTGTTCGTGGACAAAGGCGTGCCCACTGGCGAGGCTTTTCTGACCACGCTGGGTAAGCATTTTGGCACGGGCGTGTATCCGGTGAACTTCAGGGACGAGGCCGTGACCAAGCCCGCCATTGACCAGTGGGTCAGCAAAAACACCGGTGGGCGGATCAAGGAAGCCCCTGCACAATACAGTCCGGACAACACCTTCAGCCTGCTCAACGCCCTCTACTTCGCCGCAGCCTGGCAGGCTCCCTTCGACGCGAACGACACGGCGGACAGCCCCTTCACCAAGGCCGGAGGCGAAGTGATCAACGTACCCACCATGCACTCATCACTCACCATGGCCTACGCGGAAGCTCCAGGTTGGAAGGCAGTGGACCTGCCTTACGCCGAGGGCTTCGTGATGCGGCTGACACTGCCCGACGGCGGTGCGTCTGGTCCGGACGGTCCGGCTGCGGTTTCTGCGGAGGTGCTTGCCGATGTGGCGAGGGAGCTTTCCGGGGCACAACAGGACATGGTCCACATCAGCATGCCCAAGTGGGACCACAAAACCACGTTCGAACTGCGGAAAGTGTTCGAAACGCTGGGACTCAAGGACATGCTGGCGACTTCCACCGACTTCGATTCCATCCAGCAGGGTATGAAGCTGACGCAGGCGGCCCAGGCAGCCAACATCACTGTTGCTGAGAAAGGGACCATCGCTTCAGCGGTGACCCAAATCAATGCAGAGGCGTCCAGCGCGATGGTCCCGGAACGGAAGATCATCCTTGATCACCCGTTCCATTACCAGATCGTTCACAGTGAGACGGGCATGCCCCTCTTCACGGGGTGGGTGGCAGACCCGCGCTAGCGGACCAGTCGCTCCACCAGGACTGCAGCTGCTTGAACAACCTCGTCGGCTGCCTGCTTGGATGCGCTCAGAGCCACTTCCTGCCCGGACACTGTCACGATGTCCGTGATCACCGCGACCGTGAGCCTGCCCAGGGTGTCGTCGCTGGCGCCGAGGAGCACGGTGTTCTGCCGGACCCATTCGCGGCCGCGTTCCCGCCTGAGTACTTCGAAGCCCGGGGGAGTGTCGCCTTCGATGAACACGCGCTCCAGATCCCGGTGCTTCCAGGTGTAGTCGAAGTAGCTGCGACTGCCCACGTTGAACAGCGCTAAGGGATCGTCTTCGCCGGCCTTCCGGGCTTTGGCCACGGCCGCGGCGACCAGCCTTTCGTGCTCGTTTTGGTAGTCGTCCCAGAGCGCGAGGAAGAGTTCGGTCTTCCCTCCGAAGTGGTGATAGAGGCTGCCGACGCTGGATCCGGCGCGCGCCACGATGTCCGAGATGCTCGCGTCGGTGAAGCCATGCTGGACGAACACTTCGGTGGCAGCGTCCAACAGGTTGCGTTGGGTGGCAGCTGTCCGGGTCCATTGCCAGGAGCCCGCATTGTTGGCTACTTCGGATGTCTTGCGGACCATGCTTTGGGCTCCTCTCACAGGCAAGGCAAAGACCGGAGTGTCGACCGGCCATTTTTTGGAATCCTACCTCCGAAAGAATCCACATAGCCATCAACAAGCCTTGACTGCCCCGTGAAACACAGGAAATAATTCTGGAAGTCTGTTCTAGAAATACGTATTGCGGCATGTATCCGAATGCTGCGATTTTTGACGTCGAACGCCCCGAAACCCGGGTGCCGTTTTCACCGTCGGGCTGCAACTGGTTGAATCGCTATATAGCGCCAACTGGTCGCAGCCAAACAAGCCAGAGAGGAACGCGGCCTGATGTCCGTTTCAAGCAAGTCGTCCGGGATCACGTCGAACAGGTGGTTCAAACCCGTCGTCGTCACCGCAGGAGCTTTGGTGGTGGCCCTCATCCTGGTGCTCGTGGCGCAATGGCTCCGGACCCTTCAGCCGGTCCAGCAGTTCCTGGTGGATTACCCCGGGCACTCGGCCGTTCCTGAGGGCGCTCCCACCGGCTTCCCCGCCTGGCTGGGGTGGCAACACTTCCTGAACATGTTCTTCATTGTCCTGATCATCCGTTCGGGCTGGCAGGTGCGGACCACCACACGCCCGGCGGCAAACTGGACCCGGAACAACAAGGGATTCATCAAGACCAAGAACCCGCCCACCAAGATCAGCCTGGACCTCTGGTTCCACCTGACGCTGGACGCGCTCTGGGTCCTGAACGGCATCATCTTCATCGTGCTGCTTTTCGCTACCGGTCAGTGGTTGAGGATCGTTCCCACCAGCTGGGATGTCTTCCCCAACGCCGTCTCCGCCGGATTGCAGTACGCCTCGCTGAACTGGCCGGTTGAAAACGGTTGGAACAACTACAACAGCCTCCAGCTCCTGACCTACTTCATCACGGTGTTCATCGCGGCACCGCTGGCCATCCTCACGGGCATTCGGATGTCCGGGGCATGGCCCAAGAAGGCTGCGATCAACAAGTTCTACCCGATCGAACTGGCCCGGAAGATCCATTTCCCGGTGATGATCTACTTCGTGGCCTTCGTGATCGTCCACGTCACCCTGGTGCTGGCTACCGGCGCCCTGAGGAACCTCAACCACATGTACGCGTCGAACGACGATAACAACAGCTGGTGGGGCTTCGGCATCTTCGCGGCTTCCATCGTCTTCACAGCGGCCGCCTGGTTCCTTGCCCGCCCGCTGTTCCTGCGGCCGATCGCCTCGCTCATGGGCAAGGTCTCGCGCTAGCCAAACGCAAAGACAACAGCCGCCCCGGAAGAGTTTCCGGGGCGGCTGTTCTCGCATGTGCCGCAGAGCTAGCTCAAAGCCCCGCCCTGCCACAGGGCATCGAACGGCGCACCGGAGGACACCCGGTTCTTGATGCCGGCAGTCACGAAAGCCTTCGCAGTCCGGGCTGCTTCAAGGGGCCTCGCACCCTTGGCGAGCTCGGCGGTCACAGCTGCAGCAAGGGAGCAACCAGCGCCGGACACAGCCACTTCGCCAACCTTCGGGGCGCGCAGGACTTCCAGCGTCTCGCCGTCGTAGTAAACGTCGACGGCGTCGGGGCCTTCCAGCCGCACGCCACCTTTGGCGAGGACTGCTGCACCGCTGATCTCGTGGATCCTGATAGCAGCAGCCTTGAGCGACTCTTCATCGCTAATGGTCAGCCCTGACAGCGACTCCGCTTCGAAGTGGTTCGGCGTGACGAAGGTAGCCAGCGGCAGGATCTGGGCCTTCAGCGCCTGATCAGTGTCCAAGGCGTGGCCCGGCTCCTGGCCCTTGCAGATCAAAACCGGGTCCAAAACCACATTCGCGAAATCGCCGTCAGTCAGTGCCTTCTCCACGGTGCTGATGGTTGCTGGGCTTCCCAGCATGCCGATCTTCACGGTGTCCAGGACCGAAGGTGCGCCGGAAGCGGCACCGTATGCCGCCGTCGTGGCCTCCAACTGGTCCGCGATGACCTGCTGATCCACCGGGACAAAACGGTGGTTCCAGTTGTCCTGCGGGTTGAAGGACACGATGCAGGTGAGGTTTGCTATGCCGAACACTCCGAGTTCCTGGAAGGTCTTGAGGTCGGCCTGCGCACCGGCGCCGCCGGTCGCTTCGGAACCGGCGATGGTCAGGGCAATGGCAGGGGCAACGGCTGAAGTCATGGTTTCCATTTTGCCAGTTGCCCGGCCGTGGACCGATTTTGGCCCGTGAGGGCTACCCATGCAGTGCCCGATAGGCGGCCTCCGCCGCCGGATGCAAGGGGACACCGGCCGTGTTGATTAACGTCTCCGGGCTAAGGAATTGCACGCCGGTGCTGGATTTCGGAACCAGATCCTGGGCTTGTTCCACCAACAGCTCCACAGTTTGCCGAACAACATGGTCCGCCAGATCGCTGCGGCACAGAAGAAGGTTCGCGACGCCGACGGTCCACACAGCCGGCGCGTCCCCGTAGCTGTTGGCGGGGATGAGGACGCGGTCGTAGAAGAACCCGGACTGAGCCCGCGTGGCCGGAATGAGGTCGGAGAGGTCAAGCAGCCGGACGCCGAGGTCCCGCGCCGCGGCAGCGATGGGTGCCGTAGGTACGCCTCCCGACTGGATCATGACGTCGATGGACCCGTCCTTCAAGGCAGCCAGAGCTTGGTTCAAACCAAGGTTCACCTGCTTCACAGCCCGGTCCGGCTCAGACAGTCCCGCGGCCGCAATGATCCGACCGGCCGTGAGCGTTGTCCCCGAGCCCACTTCGCCCACGCCCGCAGCCTTCCCTGCCAAGTCAGTAAAGGTGCGGATTCCGCTGTCCTCCCGCACCAGGCAGTGGACGTAGTTCTGGTACACCTTCCCAAGCGCCACCAACTTGCTTTCGGGCTGCGCTGGCTTACCGGCGGGCGCGGCTGCTTGGGCTGCTGCGTCGGCCAGCGCGACGGCGAAGGTCGCCTCGCCGGACAGGACCCGCTGGATGTTCTCCAGACTGCCGCCAGTGGTCAATGCGACGGCCCTTCCGGCGACGCGCTCCCGCTGCAGCAGCGCCGCCAGGAGGGTGGCGAACTCCAGATAGAAGCCGCCGGCTTCACCACCGGCGACGGTGAGCTCCTGCAGGGGTTCCTCCGGAGTGCACGCGGCGGTGGCCGTGAGCAGACTGCCGCCCAGGCTAAGTGCGACGGCGGTTTGAAGGACACTCCGCCGGGACATGACAGGGAACTCAAGCATGACCGTCCTCCCGTGGTCGTGCGAACTCGAGACGGGCAGTGAGCCCGTGCGGCTCGCGCGATTCCAGGACCAACTTCGCGCCATTTGCTTCTGCCAGCCGCTCCACGATGGTCATGCCCAGCCCGTTGCCAGGGATACTGCTGTGCTGCGGCGCCCGCCAGAACCTGGTGGTGGACGCGGCGAGCTGTTCGGCCGGGAGGCCGGGACCGTCGTCGGAAATCTCGACGGCGGTGCCTCCTTTCGTAGCTTTGATGGCCACGGTAATGCGGGCACCCGGGGCGTACTTGATGGCATTGGCGAGGAGTTCGCCCACCATGTGTGCGAGTTCGTCGGGGTCGCACACGATCGGGCTGTCAGACGGTGGGCCCACCAACGTCAGCTGTGCCCCCGCAAGGTGAGCTGCCGGCGTCGCCCTTTCCACTTCGCCCTGAAGGACCGGGAAAGGATTGGTGATGCCCAAACGCTGGTGCCCTGATTCCTGTTCCGCACGGGCAGACCCTTCAGAAGCCCAGTGTTCAGCGGTAGCCAGCTTCAGCACGCCTTCGAGCATTTCCTCAACCCGCTCAAGTTCCGCCACCACGCCGGCCGCAGCTTCTTTCCCGGGTTCCGATCGCAGGGCGAGCTGCAGCAGATCGATGCGCAGGCGCAGCGCGCCAACAGGGTTACGGAGCTGATGTGAAGTATCGGCGATGAGCCGGCGCTGTGACTCCATGCTTTCGGTCACGGTATCTGCCATGGCCGTGAAGGACCGGCTCAGCTCGCGGAGCTCAGGCGGACCGGCCTCGGGAAGCTGGCTGGTCTTACCCGTGGCTTCGAGCTCGTGGACTGCCTTGCTCAGTCTGTGGACCGGCCGAAGAACCCAAGCCGTGATGCGGGACGCCGCCACCAGGAGCAGCGCACCCAGCGCCGCCGCGGCAAGTCCAACCACGAGCCACCGCTCGCGTAGTTTCTGCCGCGCGGCGTCGAGGTTGACTTCAACAACCACTTCGCCGAGGACCTGGCTCGCTGTGCCGAAGGGCCTGGAAATGATGTCGTTGCCGGTCCCGAAGGCGCGAATGGGGTTCAGCGTGGTGTCGCTGAGGTTGAGACTCGCCCGGTTGAGGGCGTCGCGGACCTCGGGCTGGTCCTCGCTGAGGCCGCCGGAGCGGATCTTCTTTTCTTGAAGCCGGATCAGGATCCCTTCACCATAAAGCTCGGAATACCGGTCCATTTCCCGTTGCAGTTGAGTTGTGTTGTTGTCCTCTGCGGAGTCGCTGGCCAGCTGCGCGAAACGGTTAAGGGCTGCGACACGGTTGATCTGCAGTTCCTGGGTGAGCTCTCGGCTGGCCGATGTGAGGATCACGCTGGAAACCGTCACAACGATGACCACCACAAGCAGGCTCAGGATGGCCAGAACGCGGACTTTCACGGTTGCTCTACGCGGTAGCCGACGCCTCGGACGTTGATGATGAATCCGGGAAGCTGGAGCTTGGACCTGAGGCCTGTGAGGTGCACGTCCAAGGACCTGGAGTGTGCCAGGAACGCGTCACCCCAAAGCGCGTCCAGGATCTGCTCCCGGGTCACCACCGAGCCTGCGTTCCTGACGAGGAGGCTCAGGAGGTCGAACTCCGTTGCGGTCAGGGCCAGTTGCCTTTGGCCCACGGATGCCAGGCGGCGGTCGAGGTCCACTTCCAGTTCTCCGAGGACTATGTTGTGGGGTGCTGTGTTGCCCACCCTGTTGGTCCGACGCGTCACGGCTTCGATCCTGGCGAGCAATTCCACGAGCTTCACCGGTTTGACGAGGTAGTCATCCGCTCCGGATCGGAGACCCAGCACCACGCTGCGTTCGTCGTCGCGGGCAGTCAGGATCAGGATGGGGATCTGTGTGACCTGGCGAAGTTTCCGCAGGACGTCCAAGCCATCCAGGTCCGGAAGGCCGAGGTCAAGAAGGATGACCTCGTGCTGGCGGTGAGCGAGCAGCGCATCCTCCCCGCGGGAAACCCGGGTGTGCTTGTGGCCGGCGGAGGCGACGGCTGCACTCAAGGCCGACGCCATGGCGTCGTCATCCTCGACGATGAGCACGTGCACTGTCATGTCCTTTGGCTTGCCGTGGGCTGGTCCGCGGGGCTGGTCCGTTCGAGCTGGTTGGGCCAGTCCGTAGGGCTTGTCCGCTACTAGAGCTTAACGTTGTGAGGCCCGCTCCGCGCCCTTCGGAGTATCCAAAGAGCGCAGAACGGGCCTCACAAGGCGCACAGATCAGGCGCAGAAACAGATCAGGCGTTGACCAGGTCCTTCTTGTCGTCGTCGTCCTTCGCAGCGCCCTTTGCGGTGCCTTTCGCCACGAAGGCGTGGCCCTGCTCCGCATCCAGGTGAGTCGACTTCTTGTTTTTCAGCGCGAAGATGTAAACCAGCAGCGAGATGAAGATCGCGGCGGTGACGTAGGTGAAGAACAAATCCACCTGGCCCGACTTCTGCAGCGCAGCTCCAATCAGTGGAACGGTGCCGCCGAACAGCGAGTTGGCAATCGCATAACCGAGTCCAACGCCGAGTGCGCGGATGGATGCCGGGAACAGTTCAGCCTTCACCAGCGCGTTGATGGACGTGTAGCCGCCCACCATCAGCAGGCCACCGAACATCAGGAGGAATGCCACGAACGGGTCCTTGGTTCCAGCCAGTGTGGAGAGCAGCGGCCACGTGAACAGTACGCCAGTGACGCCGAACCAGATCAACAACGGCTTCCGGCCGATCTTGTCCGAGAGCATGCCATACACGGGCTGCAGCAGCATGAAGATGAACAGAGCCCAGAAGTTGATGACGGAGGTGTCGGTCTTGGCGATGCCGGACGTATCGTTCATGAACTTGAGGATGAAGTTGGTGTACGTGTAGAACGCCACGGTGCCACCCAGGGTGATGCCGATGCAGATCAGCAGCGGCTTCCAGTGCTTGGTGAACAGCAGCTTCATGGTGCCAGGCTGCGCTTCACCCTCAACCTTGACGTGTGCGGCGCGGAGTTGGTCTGCGGAAAGAGTCTCTTCCATCGAACGGCGAAGCCAGAGAACAACCAACGCAGCAACGCCACCCAAGGCGAACGGAATGCGCCAACCCCACGCCGTCAGGTCTTCCTTGCTCATGGTGTTCTGCAGGATCACCAGCACCAGGAGGGCCAGCATCTGGCCGCCGATCAGCGTCACGTACTGGAAGCTGGAGAAGAAACCGCGGCGCTTGGCCGTTGCAGCCTCGGACATGTACGTAGCGCTGGTGCCGTACTCGCCACCCACCGAGAAGCCCTGGATCATGCGGATAAACACCAGCAGGATCAGAGCCCAGAGGCCGATGACGTCCTGCGTTGGCAGGATCGCGATGGCGAAAGATCCCGCCGACATCATGGTCACGCTGAGTGTCAGCGCAGCTTTGCGGCCCTTACGGTCGGCGTAGCGGCCGAAGAACCAGCTGCCGATCGGGCGCATAAGGAACGACGTCGAGAAGACCGCCATCGCCTCAAGGCCTGCCTGCAGATCGTCCGAGGAGTTGAAAAAGTGCGACTGGAAATACGCCGCAAAAGCGGTATAGACATAAACGTCGAACCACTCCACGAGGTTGCCCGCGGAGCCCTTGAGGATGTTGCTCACGGCCTTGCGTGTCTGGGCGGCTTCGCTCAGAGGTGCAGCTTGTTGGGTGCTCATCAATGAACCTTCCTGGACGGCAGCGTTTTGCAGCGGCCGTGTCTTGCATGAGTTCGTTCTGTCCATGAAGCTCGTGCTCATGGCGTCCTTGCGCATGGCTCTTCGTCGACTAAGAAAGGCCCTCCAGGGTGAAGAGGACATGTTCCAAACTATGGGTGATGCACGGCACAGCCCTAGTCCGCGGGGGATTTCCTAACACTTCCTTAGGTTTCGGCTTGAGTTTGGTGGGACCCCAACCCGCGAACGCCAAGGCTCGACGGCGGCGGCTCGGCTACGCGGCACGACGCTCTCTCACATCACCCGGGTTTGGCTGCGTCGCTCTCTCAGGTCCCTCGGGTTTGGTTGCGTCGCTCTCTCAGGTCCCTCGTGTTTGGTTGCGTCGCTCTCTCAGTAGCTTTCGGGAACGGCCGGAGTTATCTTCGTGGCATGGGCGCAGTTCTTCGAACAGCTCGCGTAATGCTGCAGGAGGCAGCGAGGATCCCGCTGCCGCCAGGACAGGTTGTTGGCCTGGTGCTTGATGAAGTCCTCAATCGCCTGCGCCCCGCTCGCGTCGCAGAGCCCAATGCCCGGCTCAAAGCAGCCGGTGTTGGCTTGGCATTGGTTGGCGCGGGGATCGCCGGGTGGGCAGTCGCGGAGCGCCGGCGTAAAACGACCGGAAACTTTTCCTTGGGCCACCCCGAGGACCTGGTCACCAGCGGACCCTATGCCCTGAGTCGCCACCCAATGTACCTGGGGTGGTGGCTCATCCATGCGGGAGTTGCAGTCAACCGAGGTTCTGCTTGGGCTGTGATGACTTTGCCTGCTGGAATGCTGGTGGAACACCTTGGCGCGCAGTGGGAAGAGTCTGCGCTCCAGGAGCGGTTTGGCCAGTCCTACGCAGACTATGAGAGGGATGTTCCCCGCTACGTCGGATCGCCGGCGTGGTTGATTCGCGCCAGCTTCCAGACAGCGAGGCGGCCAACGCCGGCTGCGAAGGCGATGGATAAAGGGAAGGTCCATGCGGAGGAGCTCCAAAATCCTCCGAAGGGGACGCAGATGATCGCCCCGGCCGCGAAGAATGCGGCTACATGAACCCACTGGTTGCGGATGCTTCGCAATGCCACCCCCAAAGGCCAACCGACAGCTGTCCCCACGACGCCGATCGGGATGATCCCTATGATCATCGCCGTCGCCGTCATGGTCATGGTGTAGCTGGCTTGGCTTGGGTTGAGGTTCCAGGACGGAATGGCCCAGGAGAGGAAGAACACCGCGTCAGCCACGACGATTCCTACAACTAAGCCTTTCCAACCCAGCACCACCCGGTCCTTCGGGCCGTAACGCCAGCCTCCGGTTGGGCGTTTTGTTGCCAGCGCGTACTCATCTTCGTCGGTCCATGGTTCCTGGCTCACGATTACCTCCGAGTGATGTGAGAGAGCGTTCGGCTGAAGGGGCGGTTAGGTGAGAGATGGTTTGGCTGAAGGGGCGGTTATGTGAGAGAGCGTGTGGGGTTCGCGATCTGGTTGAGGGCGCCTGCCAACGACGGGTACTCAAACGTGAAGCCGGCATCGAGCAGTTTTCGGGGCTCCACCCATCTGCTCTTCAGCACCAACTCCGTTTGCGTACGGATCAGAACGGCTCCGGCCTCAAGCAGCCACGCTGGCGTCGGGATGCCAAAGGGGACACCCATGCTCCGTCGAACCAGGGCCATCAGCTCCCGGTTGTCCACGGGGTAGGGCGACGCTGCGTTCACCGGACCCGTCACTCCGGGATCCGCGTGGATAAACACCACCGCCCGGAACAAGTCCTCCACATGGATCCAGCTGAACTTTTGCGTGCCCGGGCCCATGTGTCCACCCAGGCCAAGCCGGGCCAGGTTACGGAGGGGGCTCATGACCCCGCCGGCCCCCAACACGATCGCAATGCGCAGCGGCACCTTCCGCGTAGCCGGCACAACAGCAGCCGCTAACTCATCCTCCCAAGCCCGGGCTACGTCCACGGAGAACCCGCTGCCCAATTCGCCCGAGACCTCCGACTGTGGGTGATCTTCGGCGTGCCGGTAGATGGTTCCAGTACTCGAGTTGATCCACGTCCGGGGCGGTTCGGCGCAGGCAGCCACAGCCCGGCCCAATGCACGTGTGGTCAGAACGCGGGAGTCCAGAATCTCCCGCCGGTGCTTCTCGTCGTAGCGGCAATTCACAGACCGTCCGGCGAGGTTCACCAGCAGCTCGGCGCCGTCCAGCACTTTGGTGATGGCGCCGTCGTCGTGCCATTGCGCGTCCGCCGAGGCGTCCCGCCCAACGGTCCGGACCTGCCACCCCTCGGCAATGAACCGCTGCTTGAAGTAGCCTCCAATGAAGCCGGAAGCACCCGCGATCACCACCGTCCGCGACATCATGACTCTTCCTTGACACTGCGCACGAGCCCCAGGACGTCGTCGAACACCTTGCTGACACCGGGAATCTTCGCCAGCGACAGGCCGCGCGCCACCAGCGGGGCAGCGCCGTCGATAAGTTTTCGTGTCCGGCGCTGGTCCTCGGATTTGTCGTAAACCCAGAACAGCGCGACGCCCATGTACGCCAACCACAGCAGCTCAGGCAGGTCGCCGCGCAGTTTCTTGGCGACGGCGGGAGAGGAACCTTCGACGGCGGAACGGAAGATCGCGAGGGAAGCCTCGCGGGCGGCGGTGGACGCCGCGCCGAACGGATTGACGGGCGACGACGGCCGGATCGCCGTCGCGATGAAATCGGAACCGAACTGGTGGTACGGCGCCATGACGTCGACGCCGGTGTGGAGCACTGCTTTCAGGCGCCCCGCGAGATCCTGAACCCCTTCGAGGGCCTGCGCCGCAACCACGGCGTGCTCATCCTGGACTTGGATGTACAGCTCCTGGACCAGCTCGTCCTTGGAAGCGAAGTAGTAGTAGGCGTTGCCGACCGAGACTCCGGCCTCCTGTGCAATGGCGCGCATGGTGGTCTTTTCGAAGCCGACTTCGCGGAACATCTTCAGCGCAACATCGGCCACCAATTGCCGGGTCTGTTCACTCTTTGCTGCCACCAGCTGCTCCTTGCGTGAATTTTGAACGTGTTCAAGAACGAGTATGTCACTTTTCTGAACGTGTTCAAAACGGCGACGGGATGGTGGGAGGTGAGAGAGGGCTGCTCGGAAGCGCGCGGGATGTGAGAGAGGGTCCGTGGTGGGAGAATGGAACCGGTGCCGGGCCCGATGCCCCACCAACCACAGTGCTAATACAGCGGGGCAACCTCACTATGGGGGCCTGCGCGAACCACTACGAAATGGATGACCCATGCCCTCGCCCTCCGGCTCCAGTACTTTGAGCAAGCCCGCTCCGCGCTTCGCTTCGATCGGCTCCCCGTATTTCGGCATCATGCTGGCCATCATGGCCGTGGTGCTGATCCTGTCCAACATCGGCGCGTCCAAGGGCGTCGTGCTTGGCCCGATCATCACTGACGGCGGGTTCTTCCTGTTCCCGCTCGCCTACATTCTGGGCGACGTCATGAGTGAGGTCTACGGCTTCAAGGTGGCGCGCAAGGCCATCATCACCTCGTTCGCGCTCTCGGTGTTCGCATCCCTTTGCTACTGGATCATCATCGTGCTGCCCGGCTTCAATGACGAGTATGGAACCGCCAAGCAGGCTGCCATCGAAGGTGCCTTGGGCCCGGTTCCGCTGATCGTCCTCGGTTCGCTGCTCGCTTTCCTGGCCGGGCAGACCATCAACTCCTGGATCCTGGTGAAGATGAAGGCCCGCACCGGCGAGAAGTCACTGTGGGCGCGCCTGATGGGCTCATCGGTGGTGGGTGAATTCGTGGACACCCTGATCTTCTGCAGCATCGCGGCGTCGGTCATTGGCATCACGGACTTCGGCTCGTTCCTGAACTACGTCCTGGTGGGCTTCGTCTACAAGACCGCCGTGGAGTTCCTGTTCGTCCCGGTCACAGTGCTGGTTGTTGGCTGGATCAAGAAGCGCGAGCCGAGCTACGGAGTCGTCGCGGCGTAGGCTTTCGCCGAGTTCGCCGGAAGCGTGTGAGGTCGCCGCAAGATTCCGCACGCTCACGCATGCTTCCGGCGAACTCGACGCCTAGGAGTAGTACCGGCCCAGAGTCTCCGCCTTGAACTCAAGGAAGTCCCCGGATTCGATGGCGAGGCGGGCGTCGTCCACCATCTTCACCACAAAACGCTCGTTGTGGATGGAGATCAGGGTTGCCGAGAGCATTTCCTTGGCCTTGAACAGGTGGTGGATGTAGGCCCGCGAATAGTTCACGCAGGTGTAGCAGTCGCAGCCGTCCTGCAGGGGCCCGAAGTCGGTCTTGTACTTAGCGCCGGACAGGTTGAACCGGCCGAACGGCGTGTAGAACGCGGAGTTCCGGGCAACGCGGGTGGGGGAGACGCAGTCGAACGTGTCGGCGCCGTTCTCGACGGCCGTGAAAATGTCGTCCGGCTCCGAGATGCCCAGCAGGTGCCGGGGCTTGTCCTCGGGAAGTTCCTCGTTGCACCAGCGGACGATCGTGCCAAGGTTTTCCTTCTCCAGCGCCCCGCCGATGCCGTACCCGTCAAAGGGCATGGCGCCAAGGTCTTGGCATGCCTTGCGGCGCAGGTCCTCGTACTGGGCGCCCTGGATCACGCCGAACAGCGCCTGGTACGGCTTGCCCACACGGGATGAGGTCAAGCGAGCGTGCTCCTCCAAGCACCGCAGCGCCCACAACCGGGTCCGTTCAAGCGACTCCTCCTGATAAGCCCGTGAGTTCTGCAGCGTGGTGAGCTCGTCGAAAGCGAACATGATGTCCGCGCCGATCTGGTGCTGGACTTGCATGGAAATTTCGGGGGAGAAGCGGTGCCGATCCCCGTTGAGGTGCGATTTGAACCAGACTCCGTCGTCGTCAATGTGCGCCAGCCGCTCCTTGCCGGGCGCTACTGCGTCGTCGGGTCCTGAGCTGTCCACGTTCTTCATGTCGATGACTTTTTTGAACCCGGAGCCGAGGCTCATCACTTGGAATCCGCCCGAGTCTGTGAAGGTAGGCCCGGACCAGTTCATGAACGCGCCCAGCCCGCCCGCGGCGTCGAGGATCTCAGGTCCCGGCTGCAGGTACAGGTGGTAGGCGTTGGCCAGGACAGCCTGCGCGCCGAGCTCGGCGATCGACTCCGGCAGCACTGCCTTGACGGTTGCTTTGGTCCCGACGGCGATGAACGCGGGCGTCTGGATGGTCCCGTGCGGCGTGGTGATGGTTCCGGTGCGGCCCAGGAAAGCGCCGCCGTTGGCGTCCACCTGAGAGTCCGACGGCGAGCACGTTTCCGTCAGGCGCTTGCCCACCGAAAAGGAGAACTCGGATTGCCGTTGGGACAAACCGGGCAGCGCAGGAGAAGAAGCAGGAGCAGAAGAGGAAGCTGGCACGCTACCAAGTGTGCCAGCTTTACCGCGGGTAACTTGCCCAAAAACCTCTACGAACCGTAGTTCTCAGCCTTCCAGTTGTCCCACGAGGACCGGATGTCAGCCAACGTGTGGGCTCCCAGATCGTAGGTGGAGGCAATCACCATTGACCCGCCGTCGGGCCTTTTTTCCGGAATCGGCAGCTGCTCCGCGACGATCAGCAGTCCGTCCCCATGCTCGGCGTAGCTGTGCACGGTGAGGCCCACCTGGTGGCGGCTCTTGAACCAGACCTTGCCGGAGATCTTCTCGCCGGTGGCGAGTGTGAGTGAGTACTCCTCCCCAACAGGCGGCAAATCCCCGAGTCCCAGCTTCTCAATCGCCGGCCCGCCCTTGCCCGGAAGAGAGATGAAGTGCGTACGTCGGTGCCCGTGGGGGTGCCGTTCCAGCGCGAAGCGCAGCTGGTGCAGGAACGTGAGCCAGCCCTGGGTGATGTCCTCATCCCACTCGGCCCATTCCGAGTTGTGGTCGAGGGCGGCCCTGGTGACCCGCACTTCGGTACCACCGGAGACGGGGTGGAGCTCAAAGACATCGCCGCCGTTGACGGTCAGGCTCGTATGATCGGGCCCCTCCACAACATCTGTGTTGAAGTAGATCTGTTTGATTTCGTCGTTGAGGTCATCGGCTTCCCAGCCGTGCCATTGGGCTACCAGCGACGGTTCACGCAGCATTGTCCAAACCTGCTGCGCGTCGGCATTAATCACAACGCTCAGATTGTTCGTCATGGCCCCGAATCTACCGCCGTTGGCGCCCACAGAACAGGGCTTGATATTCCCGAAATAGCGTTACGCGCGCACCGACTCGAGTTCATTGCCGATCCGCCGGGCCAGCTCGTCCTCGTCGATGGTCTTCGATCCGCCGTGGGCGCGCAGGAACATCAGCGCTTCGAGCCGCAGGAACCGCCATTCGCGCTCGGCTTCGTGGTTGCCGTTATCGATCGCCCGGAAGATTTCTTTGTCGTACAGGTTGGGTTCGTTCAGCGAGCGCTGCCGGACCCGGGCATTGATCCGGGCTTTGAAGGGGTCTTCTTCCTGGGACTCGGGCGCGCGCAGCAGTTTCTCGTAGACCGCGGCTCGTTCGCTTTGTCCGGCCTCGCGGCAGATGAAACTGGACAACGCCAGCGCCCGCTCGATGGACGCCCAGCGGTCCAGGTTTCCGTCAAACGGCAACACATTCAGCAGGTCGGCGACGGTCAAGGCGTGGTCCGGATCGCGCAGCACGATGCACAGGTCAAAGGCGAGGTCACTGAGGTCCCGGAGGCAGCTTCCGGACTTCGTGTTGATGCCCTTCGCCAGCCGTTCTGCCAGGACCTGCACCCCGTTCTTGCCTTTGTGGTTGGCGGCGGCGGCACGGACTACGGCTTCGGGTGTGCCGTCGGGCTCGGGGATGAGGGCGAGCTCTTCGGCGGTGGGGCCGGTGTACGCCGGCGGCGTCTCCGGGCGGGGAGGAACCACGACGGCGGGTCCGGCGGGAGCCTCGGCGTCGCCTTCCGCGGAGGTGCTGGAGTCCGCGGCGCTTGGGATGGAGCCTTCGGCGTCGGCCGGAACACCGTCACCCACAGGAACGGTGGATCCAACAGCGATCCGCACCGTGCCGCCGTCGACCAGTGTCACCAGCAGCAACGCGGCAAAGCCGTAATCGTCGTTTTCCACCTCAACGGCGGCGATTTCCTCGGCCGGCCCGTCGCCGGGTGGGAACACAAAATCCCCGGGCTGCAGGTCCCCAGCCTGCTTTTCCTTGTATTGCTGTGTGGCTGGGCTGTGAGTCATCGGAAGTCCTTTGGTTCTCGTGGGGTCCGCCGTCCAGTCTACAAAGAGCTGCCGACGCGGGTGTCGGGACCCGCTAGAGGACGATGCCCGAGAAAGCCAGTGCCTGCCGCACGAGGTTCCCGCGGCCGCCGTCGAATTCCTGCTGCACGTTGTCGCTGAGCACCTCTTGGGGCGTCATCCACGTGAGTTCCAAGGCGTCCTGGCGGGGGTCGCATTCGCCGGTCACAGGAATGATGTAAGCCAGCGAAACGGCGTGCTGGCGGTCGTCCGTGAAACCTGTCTGGGAGGGAGCCGGGAAGTATTCGGCCACCGTGAAGGGAACAGGGCTGATGGGCAACTGCGGGAAAGCCAAGGGGCCGAGGTCCTTCTCCATGTGCCGCAGGAGGGCCGCGCGGATGGTCTCGCGGTAGAGGACGCGGCCGGAGACGAGGTAGCGGACCATGTTTCCGTCGGCGTCGCCCTGGAGGAGGGTGCCGACTTCGTTCACATACCCGAGCGGGTCCAGCCTGACCGGAACAGCCTCCACATAGACCATGGGGAGTCGGCCGCGGGCTTCGAAGAGGTCTTCATCTGAAAGCCAGCCTGGATACGGGTCGGGTGTACGTACGCTCATGGTTAAGTTCTACCGCATCCCCAGCCGAACTTCCTTGGCTGCGTCGCCGTGGCTGCGGGGTTACGCTCTCGGCTGTATTACGGGCGGGAACCGGTAAGTTTCCCTATGGTTATCGACGCCGGGGCCGCGCCTCTCACGGCGTCCGGGTTGGCGACGTACAGGACGTCCTCATCGATCCTGGCCTCAATGTCTGCATCTTTTACACGGGACAGCAGTGGTTCCAGATCGCCGTCGTACTCGAACGCGAGGTCCCCGTTAGTGGCATCCGCGCCGTGAATGATGCGAAGGGTTCCGCCGTTCTTGGTGGTGAACGTGGCTGATTCGTCGTCCTCCGTGCGCGGCCGGGCGCCGATGTTCCGGAGGTCGTTGGCCGCCAAGCCCACAAAGGGACTGACCCAGGTGGCTACCACGGTGAGCGCGGAATCGGCCTCACTTGAAGTGGCCCACGTGCCATCCATGGCACGCCGCGCGGGGAATGCGAAGAACTCGAAACCGTCCTCCGTGGAGATACGCACAGTGGCTCCGTCGGGAGTTTGGTGGAGCTCTGCCTGCGTGCCGGCTTCCTCGGTGCGGCGTGCGAACTCCTCTAGGTTTCCTGCTTCGACCCCAAAGATCGTGGATCCGTCCAATGGATGGCCATGGTCCACGGAGCCCACCGCAACGCGACCCGAACCGGCGTCGTATTCGCGCCAGGCGTCGTCGTCAACGGTCTTCACCAAACCCAGAGCCTGAAGGAGCGCGTCCCACTGCTCGGGGTGGGACGTGTAATGAGTGGGGCGGGCTCGCAACATCGGTCCTCCTGGGATTGTCAGGGCTTCTGCGTTTCAGCCTATGCCGTATCTGCCGTTCCCAGCAGAATGAGTCCATGCCCATTGAGCTTGAAGAACTTCTTGTCCGAGACGGCGCCGCGTGGCGTGCTTGGCTTTCGGAGCATGCCGCAGACAGTCCCGGCGTGTGGCTGATCCTGCACAAGAAGGGCGGCAACGTCACGGAGTTGGACTACGACGCCGCGTTGGACGAGGCCCTGTGCTTTGGCTGGATCGACGGCCAAGCGAAAAGCCGCGACGACCAAAGCTATTTCCAGCGGATGACACCCCGCGGCCGCAAGAGCATCTGGTCAGTGCGGAATGTGGGGCACATTGCCCGTCTGGAGTCCGAGGGCAGGATGACCGACGCCGGACGTGCCGCCGTCGAGGCCGCCAAAGCTGACGGACGCTGGGAAGCGGCCTACGCCGGGCCAGCGGACTCCGTGGTCCCGGACGACCTCGCGGCAGCCATCGCCGCAGTCCCGGAAGCTCAGGCAATGTTCGACGTCCTGACATCACAGAACCGGTTCGCCCTTATTCACCGCACCAACGGGGTTAAGCGCGCAGACACCCGTGCGCGCAAGATCGCCGGTTTCGTGGAGATGCTTGCCCGCCACGAAACGCCGTACCCGCAGAAGAAACGGCCGACGTAATGCACCAGGCCGGTCAGGTTTCGGACGGAAACGCCACGCCTTCGCCCACCACGCGCAGACACAATTCAGTGCCGGGCTTGGTGATCGAAGCGTTCCAATGCCTGATGGTGATGATCTCCCCGCCGCCAGGGTAGCGGTGACTGTTGCCCGACGCGCCGCCGTCCGGGGCCGTGTACTCACCCAGCTTGATACGAACAGTGGTTTCCGGCCCGAAGTAATCCGTGTCCACCACCACTCCGCGGATAGGCCCATCGGAGGCAATGCGGATTTGCTCCGGCCGCAGCATCAGCTGCACCCTTCCCTGCGCCGGCGGGCGGCGGACCGGAATTCCGCCCAGCGAGCACGTGGCCAGGGAGCCTTCCATCCACGCCTCAAGAATCACGGCGTCGCCAAGGAATTCAGCCGTGGCGCGATCAGCCGGACGGGTGTAAACCACAAAGGGGTTGCCTATCTGGGCCAGCTTGCCGCCGCGCATGATGGCCACCTGGTCAGCGAAGGAGAGCGCTTCGGCTTGATCGTGGGTCACGAGGATGGTGGTCACACCGGCAGCACTGAGCACCTTGGCTACGGCCCTGCGGGTGGCTACCCGAAGTCCGGCGTCGAGCGCTGAAAAAGGTTCGTCAAGGAGCATGAGCTCAGGTTCCCGGGCCAACGCCCGGGCCAAAGCGACCCGCTGCTGCTGACCGCCGGACAATTGGTGCGGCCGGCGCTTGGCCATGGACGCATCCAAGGACACCATCTCAAGCAGTTCCTGCACCCGCGACCTCACGGCGCCGCGACCGCCGTCGAGCTTTCCTGAATCCAAGCCGAACGCGACGTTCTGTCCCACCGTCAAGTGCGGAAACAAGGCGCCGTCTTGGGCAACGTACCCTACCTGCCGTTTGTGCGCGGGCACCCACTCGCCTTCTCCGGCCACCCGGGAACCGTTCAGGCTGATGGAACCTGTGTCCGGATGCTCAAAGCCCGCGATCAACCTCAACAGCGTGGTCTTGCCTGAACCGGAAGGGCCCACGATCGCAGTGGTCCCGCCCTTGGCGACGGAGAGGTTCACGCCCTTCAGCACGGCCTGGGAGCCAAAGTTCTTGGTGACCTCCCGGATATCCAGGTGCGCATTCGTGGTGGGAGCCACCGATGGGGCTACCCGCGGCGCAGGAAGCCTGGAAGGGGATTGTTCGGTCACTGTCCGGCTACTTTCTTGGACTGTTGGAAGAGAAGGTATGTCATGGGGGCTGACAGCAGGATCATCAGCAACGCGTAAGGTGCGGCGCCGGCGTAGTCGATCTCGCTGCTCTTGCTCCAAAATTCAGTGGCCAACGTGCGCGTACCGTTGGGCGAGAGGAGCAAAGTGGCCGTCAACTCGTTGACTATGGCCAGGAACACCAACGCAGCACCGCCGGCAGCGGCCGGGGCAGTGAGCCGCAACGTCACCTTGAAGAAGGACTCCAAAGGGGTCTTGCCCAAGGACTGCGCGGCCTCATCGAGTTCTTTGGGGGCTTGTGCCAAGCCAGCACGGATGTTCACCAAGGCCCTCGGAAGGAACAGCAGGACGTACGCCGCTATCAGGACCCCCGCGGTCTGATAAACCCCGGGGACCACCCGGATGCTGACGGTGACGAACGCCAGGCCCACCACGATTCCGGGCAGCGAACTGGTGACGTAATTGGACAGTTCCAACATCTTGCTGAACCAGCTCGGGTGCCTTACAGCCAGGTAAGCCATGGGGAATGCCACCACCGTGGTGACCAGTGCCCCCGCTGCCCCGTACATGAGGGTTTGCGAGAGCGCCGGGATTAAGTCTTCAGCCGCCCATACGTCCGAACCGCCCGCCATCACCCACTTCAGCACAAACCAGAGCGGCAACCCGAAGGCCAGGACAGTGAGGGCCAGCAGTGCAAGCTGAGCAGGCCATTGGTAGGCCCCCAGAGGCACGCGGATAGCCTTCGCCTGCGCGCCGGAGCCGATCCGGGCGTAGCGGGCAGTGCCCCGACTTTTGACTTCGGCCAGCAGCAGCAGCAAGCACAGGAGCACCAAGACGCTCGCCAGCATGTTCCCTGCAGTGCCGTTGAAGGTGGACTGGAATTGGACCATGATCGCCGTGGTGAACGTATCAAAGCGGATCATCGCGAAAGCACCGTACTCAGCCAACAGATGCAGGGCCACCAGCAGGGCGCCACCGGTCATGGCGATGCGCAGTTGCGGCAGGACAACGCGGAAAAACACGGCCCAGGAACCCAGGCCCAACGATGCCGCGGACTGCTCGATGGCGGGGTCCAACCGGCCAAGCGTCGCCGCGGCAGGGATGTACACCAACGGGAAGTAGGACAACGTGGCGATCAGCACACCGGACCAGAGCCCCTCCAAGGAAGGAACGGCGGACACCCAGGAGTAGCTGTTGACGAACGCCGGGATAGCCAAAGGCGCGGCCAACAGCACCGCCCACCAGCGGTGTCCGCGGAGCCTGGTTCGTTCCACCAGCCAGGCACCGCCCACTCCGAGCCCCAGGCATAGCGGCACTGTGAAGACCATCAGCAACACCGTGTTCAGCAGGAGTTCGCCCACACGGGGACGCACGATCAGATCGACTGCGGTGTCCCAGCCGGTCACTGCTGTCATGTACAGCACGTAGCCCAGCGGAATCAGGGAAAACAGCGCTATCAGCACCGCCAGCAAGGACACCGTGGAAACGCCGAAAGGCGGGCGGGGGCGCTTGCCCCGGCCCGCCGTCGTCGTGCTTCCCTCTGAACGTGGAACGTTGGGAGCCGATAGATCAGTGGTCACAGAATTACAGGAGTCCTGCCTTGGTCATCAGATCGGTGACCTTGGTGGAGTTCAGCTTGGCGGGATCCACCGTGGGTGCCTGCAGGTCCTTGATGGGAACAAGCTTTTCATTGGCATCAACCTCTGAGGCGATGGCGTACTCAAAGGAGGTTCCGGTCTTGAGGATCTCCTGGCCGGCCTTGCCCGTGATGAACTTCAGGAACGCCTGGGCGTCGGCTGCCTTCTTGGACGACTTGAGGACGCCGCCACCGGATACGGACACGAACGCGCCCGGGTCCTGGTTCTTGAAGTAGTACGGTGTGACGTTCTTGGAGTTCTCGCCGGTCTTGGCCTGATCGCCATAGTAGTAGTAGTGGTAGATCAGTGCTGCGTCCACTTCGCCGGCGTTGACGGCTTTCATGGCGGTGCTGTTGCCCTTGTAAGCCTTGAAGTTTTCCTTCATGCCCTTGAGCCATTCTTCGGTTGCGGCCTCACCCTTGAGCTCAAGCAGGGCCGAGACGATCGCTTGGAAGTCGGCGCCGGAGGGGGAAGCGGCCCACTTTCCCTTCCACTCGGGCTTTGCCAGATCCAGCATGGACTTGGGCAGCTGGTCATCGCTGATCTTGTTCTTGTCGTACACCAGGACGGTGGAGCGCGCGGCAATACCAGTCCATTTGCCGGTGGACGGGCGGAACTCGGCCGGAACCTGGTCGACGGTGGCTTTGTCGACGTCGGCGAACAGGCCCGCATTCTCCACCTGCGCCATTGCAGGGGAGTTCTCGGTGAGGAAGACGTCTGCCGGTGAAGCAGCGCCTTCCTGCACAATCTGGTTGGACATCTCGGTGTCCGAGCCCTGGCGCAGGGTGACCTTGATGCCGGTCTCCTTGGTGAAGGCGTCGATCCATTCCTTGGTCAGGCTCTCGTGCTGAGCGTTGTAGACCGTGATGCCATCGCCGGCAGCCGCGGATTCGGAGGAACCCGGTGCAGTGGTGGTGTTGGAACCGCAGGCGGAAAGGCCAAGAGTGGCAGTGGCGAGGAGCGCGATTCCGGCCAGAGCGTTTTTGGGGAGCTTCATGGGGGGCTACTTTCTGGATACAAGCACGGCAGTCCAAGAACTGTGGCTTGGGTCCGTGCTGGCGGGTAGGTTGGGGAGCCCGCTGAGGAAAGCGTAGGTTAGGCATACCTTTGTTTGAAGATGAAACGGCAATAAGTGACGAGGATCACTAGAAGTATTGCGTGTCTTAATTGCTTGGAATGCTCGCGGCGGCTTCCAGTGCCATCCAGGCTTGAAGCTGCGTGGAAAGCTCGACGGCGGCCCCCACCGGATACGTTTCGCTCGCCGGTCGCTGGGGGTCGAATGAGAAGACGATGGCAGGAGTTCCGCGGCGGGACGTGGCCTGGTTCTGGTTCTCGCGGCGGCCGGTCCACAAGGCATCGGCCGTGCTGCGCACCAAGGACGTGGCCGTCTCTCGCGTTGTCGCCGGGAGTCTGGCGTCCCTGGCAGCCAGCGCGAGGTAGCGGAGCAGGATGCCGGTAAAGAGGCCGCCATCTCCTGTGCCGTCACCGCGGACCACCTGCGTGCCGGGAAGCGTCAGTTCGCGTTCCACGGCGTCCACAAGCAGGGCGGCTCTGCGCAGATTGTCCTCACCGCCCAGTTCCAGCAGCGCACCCAGGACCGGGCCCTGGTTGTAGGTGTAGATGGCCGCATCCAGCTCTGTTTTGCCGTTGCTGATTCGCAAACCATCCAAGTACACGCCGCGTTCCGGGTGGAGGAGTTTGTTGTTGAGCCAGGTCACCAGTGATTGCGCGCGCTCTTGGTGGCCTGTCCGCGCATAATAGAGGGCCACGGGGGCAGTAGCGGGTGTGTTCTTGAAGTCGCGCTTGGTGCTCCAAAAGGTGCCGCCACCAAGGTGGTCGGTAGAGGCCGAATCGAACTGCAGCGTCAGGCTCTTTTGGACGTACGCGTTGCGCCGGCGACCAGGCTTCTTGGTCTCCTCCGCCAGCTTCTCCAAGCGCAGCGTGGCGAGGGCCAGCCACGCCATATCGTCGTAGTAGTCGTTCACGAAACGCAGCAGATTCCGCAACCGGATAGTGGTGACCAGCCGTGAAGCGAGCCGGCCGGCGCTAGGGCGGGAGGCGCCGTCGAACTTTGTTTTGCTCGCGAGTTCACGGCGGCCGGCGTCCACCAGGCAATCGACGTAGTGCGCTTGCCACCAATAGTGCCAAGGGCCGGAGATGCTCTTGAGGGTGTTGCTGGGCAGACTCACCGCGCCGATGTGGGTACCTGGCAGGAAGAGCAGTCGCCTACCGAAGCTTCGGGTCACTGAGCGGGCCGCCTGATTGGCGCGCGACGCCCATTCGGTGGCGTCTGTGGAGGGGGCCGGCTTCCCGGTCGGCTCGATCTGGCTGGACATGTCATTAGCCTAGCGGGGTCGGGGAATTGGCCTATCGAAGCCGGTAGTGTGCGCTGGACCACAATTCCAGTTAACATGCATTAACGGATTTGGGTCTGCATCAAGGAGGATGAATGGACATCAAGGGCACAGTCGCGCTGGTTACCGGCGGGGCATCAGGGCTGGGGGCGGCTACCGCCAAGCGCTTGTTCGACGCCGGGGCCTCGGTGGTGCTGGTGGATCTGCCACAATCTGCCGGGGACGCCTATGCCGCCGAGCTGAATGCGGCAGGTTCCGGTGAGGCACGCGCGGTCTTTGCTCCCGCGGACGTCACCAACGAGTCCCAGGTCCAGGCCGCCGTCCACGCCGCCATGGCTTTGGGGCCACTGCGCATCGTGGTCAATTGCGCCGGAATCGCGACCCCCGGGAAAGTTCTGGGCCGCGAAGGCGTACTGCCGCTGGAGACCTTCAACAAGGTCATACAGATCAACCTCGTGGGCACCTTCAACGTCATCCGCTTGGCCGCAGCAGCCATGGCGGAAACCGAGCCTGTCTCAACGGAACTGGGCGGGCCCGAACGCGGCGTCATCATCAACACCGCGTCCGTGGCTGCCTTCGAAGGCCAGATCGGCCAGCCTGCCTACGCCGCATCCAAAGGTGCGGTGGCGGCCATGACACTCCCCTTGGCGCGGGAGTTTGCCCGTTCACTGATCCGGGTGGCCACCATTGCACCCGGCATCTTTGAAACGCCCATGATGGCCGGACTTCCCCAGTCAGCCCAGGACTCCCTTGGCCAGCAGGTCCCGCATCCAGCACGCCTTGGCCGCGCCGCGGAATATGCAAACCTGGCGGCCCACATCGTGGAAAACGCCATGCTCAACGGGGAAACCATCCGACTCGATGGCGCCATCCGTATGGGGCTCAAATGATGGGCGACTACAGCGGCTCTCCGGGATTTCCCTCTGGTTCCGTTCCGTCCGGGCCCGTTCCGGCTGGGTCCGTTGGGTCCGTTCCGCCGTCCGTGGCTGACCTTCCTACGGCTGACTTCTTCGACTTCGAATCGCTGCTCAGCGTTCAGGAACAGCGGAAACTCAACGAACTCCGGGCATTCCTTGCCTCCGAGATCGCCCCGCACGCCGGGCAATGGTGGGAGAAGGCAGAGTTCCCGGAACACATTCTCCCCAAGCTTGCTGCCCTCCGGCTCAGTGCGCCGGCACAGCGTGGGTATACACACCTGTTTGCCGGACTGGTGATCGCAGAGATGACACGCGTTGATACTTCCATCGCAACGTTCTTCATGGTCCACCACGATCTCTTCGTGGAGTCCCTCTACGACTTCGGCAGCGACGTCCAACAGGACCGCTACCTCGACGACGCCTCCAATCTCCGCACCACCGGAGCCTTCGCGCTCACAGAACCCAACCACGGATCGGACGTCGCCGGCGGGATGGAGACCACTGCCGCCGTGTTGAGCGGGCAGATTCCGACGGCGGCGATTACTGGGTGATCAACGGTGCCAAACGCTGGA
The DNA here is from genome assembly GCF_000294695.2 of Arthrobacter sp. Rue61a. Lineage (NCBI taxonomy): Bacteria > Bacillati > Actinomycetota > Actinomycetes > Micrococcales > Micrococcaceae > Arthrobacter > Arthrobacter sp. Rue61a. The sequence continues at coordinate 743,276 of NC_018531.1, forward strand.
TTGGAAACGGGACGTTCTGCGACTACATGTTGGTGTGGGCCAAGGACGAAAAAGACGGCGCAGTGCGTGCCTTCATCGTTGACGCATCCCTGCCGGGCATCACCCGCAGCCGCATCGAGAACAAGATAGCCCTGCGGACGGTGCAGAACGCCGACATCGTCTTTGCTGACGTCGAGGTAGCTGAGGCAGATCGCTTCGCCGGCATCAGCAGTTTCGCCGACACCAACCACCTACTCCGTGGATCACGCATCATGGTCGCCTGGCAGGCAGTGGGTCAACAACTGGCAGCCTTCGACGTCGCCCGGCAGTACGCCGTCGAGCGCATGCAGTTCGGCAAGCCACTGGCCAAATTCCAGCTCATCCAGCAACACCTGGTGGACATGCTCGGAAACGCGGTGGCCAGCATGGGGATGATGGTTCGGATAGCGCAACTGCAGGAGGACATTTTCACGGACGCCCAGGGGGTCCGTCACGGAGGCGCCGACATGGCACAGGTGGCGCTCGCCAAGGCCTACTGCAGCGCAAGGATGCGGGAAACTGTGGCGTTGGGCCGGTCAATCCTGGGCGGGAACGGAATCGTCACCGATTACCGCATCGCTAAAATCTTCGCCGACGCCGAGGCCATCTATACGTACGAAGGCTCCTACGAAATCAACTCGCTGATCGTTGGCCGCGCCGTAACGGGGGTTTCAGCCATCACCTAGACCGCCCTGGCTGTACGGTCCGGGTGCTAGCCCTGCGGAAGTTTCTCTCCGGCCTCCACCCGCACGTCGACTGAATTGCCCCGAACAGGCATGGGGCAGGTGCCATAGGGAGTGAAGGCACTGGGGTAGTTGATGGCACGGTTGAAATCGATCACCACGGACCCGTCGGGGCGAGGCCTGGGGATGAACACCTTCCGCCATTCATCCGTGGTGTCACCGTTGGTCTCATCGTGGAAAGTGACGTTAAGCGCGCCCAGCTTCTCCTCTTCCGCGTGCAGCCGGATTTCGTGGGGAACGCCCGGTGCCCGGAACACCACCTCGCCCACGGACCTGTGGACACCGTCCACCAAGGGGTTGGCCGTGCCGATGGGTACGTCCATGGGCTCAGCGTAAGGTTCGAACCGGCCCTCGATAACCCAAGCAGGGCTGTACGCATAGGTGGGGACACCCTCGAACCCAGTCAACACGGGGGAGCTGTTGTCGCGGGTGCGAACCGCGTACTTGTCCGCACGCATGGCAAGTTCCACCACAACTTGCTTGCCGTCGTCGCCTCCAAACTGCACCCACATCAGCGACTCTTCGTCCTGCAGTGTCGCCGTAATGGTCCCCTCAACAACCTGTCCTGTCTCCACCAAGGTGAGCCCGTCCGCGGCGCTCGCCGTGAGGAAAGCCGTGGTGCCATCAGTGGACCAGAGGCCCGGAACAAGTTCAACCTTGGACGGTTGAGCCTCAAGCCACTGGAAGGACGTGAGCGTCAACCAGCCGTGCTCGGTGGCCAGGGCCGCATTTCGACCGGCACGGAACCGTTCCCAACGGGCGAGTTGGGGATCGATTGTGGTGGTGGGCGAGCTCATGGTTCTCCTCGGCTGTGTTCACGTCAGATCTCGGTGTTGCACTTGGCTCAACTATGCGCTGGACGCCGTAATTCCCCGAATCCCGGAAACCTCACGGGGTGTTCAGTGGTACGGCTCGCGCTGGCCCTTCAACACATGCCAGCGCGAGCCGGGTTTGACGGACGGCACGAGCAGGCAGGCGCTGGGTGCCTTGCCAGCGAATGCCGGTTGGTAGTGAGTGTTCGCGCTGTGCGGTTCGTGACGCTGTCGCGCAGCTTTGCCTATTGCCTTTCGCAGGAAGAATCCCGTGGCGCCGTTGTGGTGGTGGCAGGCGCCGCCGACGGAAGCGGATAGAACTTGGTGCGAGCGGGGCTGAGGGCGCCATCACCCAGGGCTTCCACAGCGATCTTGCACTCGATGACCCGGGATATGTTGCTCTCGCTGAGGGGGAAAAGGACATGGATGGCCGAGTTTTGGTACATAGCCATTGCTCCGGTTCCATCCAGCTGGCCATTGACGGCTTCTCCGATACGTGCCAGCAGCGTCCAGGAGTGGTTCAAACTGTTGCGGGGGCCGGCCATCGAGATGATGGCCAGAACCACCGTCCCGGGCCGTTCGGATCCAAATGTTGAGATCTCGTGGAGACGACGCCGGAAATGGGCCTGGGTAGCCAACCCCGTGTAGACATCCGTACACGAAACCGGGGGCGCCGTTTCCATGGCTTCCGCCCACCCTTCTGCCAGGGACTGCAGAGCTTCGACGTCCACATTCTTCCCTGCGGCAGCGAAGAGAGCACGGAAGTCAGCCATGGTCTCAGTGATGCCGACACCATTCCTGGCACGGGCAGCGCCAAGCGACTTGGCTGTGGGCCCTGGGATCACCGCGCTCTTCGCGAGGGAAGCCACCACAGTCCCAACTTCCGGCAGGAACCAATCCGCACGAAACCGCCAACCTGCCTGATAGCTGGTGTCCTGCCATTTTCGCAGCAAAGGGTGCCGCGAGAACGTGCAATCTGCGAGTGATTTTCTCCGGAACGATGTCATATCCGAACAGTGCATAGCAGCGTTGTTTCGTGACGAAGATGCTCCGGGATCGCCTGTCAAAGAAGTCTTTTGGCGTCTTGGTTCAACACATTGTATAAACCGCGTCACGACTTGCTGTCTGCCCTCACTCCATAAATATGGGCAGGATTACTCACAGTTTCGGGATGCCATAAATGGCGCACGGGGCACATACGGGCCGCAACGTAAACATGGAGGGTGAAGTTGACAGCGATCAACACCTCATTGAGCTGGTGAGAGGCGGAGACATATCTGCCTTCGACGGACTCTATAAACGTCACCTGTCCATTGCGTCCTCCATTGCCAAACGGAATGTCGACAATCCGAGCGACGCCGAGGATGTTGTGGCTGAGGCTTTTCAATCCGTTCTGCAAAGCATCGTAGGGGGAAAGGGACCGCGTGCCTTCTTCAGGGCGTACCTGCTGTCCATAGTCACCCGGCTATCCCATCAACGCAATCGAAAATCAAACAAAATCCTGCTCAGCGGTGATGATCCTGTTTTGGACGAAGCACTGGTCGAATCAGACGCCGTCATCAGCGCTTTCGAGTCACGCACAGTGGCCAAGGCGTTCCGCGCCTTGCCGGAACGGTGGCAGGCTGTTCTCTGGTACATGGACGTCGAACGCATGAAACCCGCAGCCGTGGCACCGATTCTTGGGGTGACCCCCAACGCCGTTTCTGCACTCGCTGTCCGTGCGCGTGAGGGCCTACGACGCCAATACCTCCAAAGTCATCTCGCGAACCAGACGGGCAGGTGCGCCGAATTCGCGTCCAAGCTTGGCAGCTTCCTCAGGGGTGGGCTACCCAGCGCTACTGAACGCATGGTTCGCAATCACCTGGATAGCTGTTCCACATGTACGGCCGCGCTTACGGAACTCGAAGACGTTCAGGGAAGCATGCGGGCGGTACTGCTGCCGCTGGTGACGGGAATCCCCTTGGCTATGTGGGCGGGTAAAGGCGCTGCGCTCGGTTTCCTTAGCGGGATGGTCCCGGCCAAAGTGGCCCTCGCAGTCCCTGCTTTGGCGCAGCCAGCCGTTATGGCTCTCTTTGCAGCGGCAGGGGTTGGCCTGATGCTGGGGGCGGGGGGATTAGCTGAGGGACTGGCTCCGGAGATATTTGCGGAACAGCAGACAGTTGAGACATCCGCAGCGCGAATCGAAAGCGACTTAAGGCTGGCCTCCCCGTCGCCAAGTCAGACCGAGGCTCCGGACCCAGCACCGTCGGCACAGACTCAGCCGCTGCCTGCCGCACCCGTGCCGCCCCCCGTTGAGCCTCTTCCCGCGCCGTCCCCGGAGCCGGTTGAGCCTCTTCCCGTGCCGGCCCCGGAGCCGGTTGAGCCTCTTCCCGTGCCGGCCCCGGCAGAGTCCTTGCCGTCGCCGCCGAAGGCGTTGCCTCAGCCGATAGCTACGACTCCTGCCCCCGTTTCGCCGCCAGCAAAGCCCCCCGCGCCGGCCGCTCCTACCGGTTCGTCAGCGGCCGTCCCGGCAAAGGTCTCGGGCACCGTGCGGGAGATCCGTGAGAGAAGTAGCTCCAGCGGTACCGCCATGGAAATCGACTTCAATGCCTCCGGCACCGGCCCCTTGGGCAGCGGCAAGGTTGTGTTTTCGGTAGGAAGGCATGCGCGCATTGTGGAGAGCTCACTGCGTGCGCCCGACGGGTGGGAGTGTTCCATGGAGGGGCAGTCCGTCGTCATGTGCCTCACGGAATCGGTGCAGCGAGGCAGCCTCCACTTTCATGTGACCGCGGAATCCGTACGCTCCAGGGACGGCGGCGTCTTCAACTATTCCTTGAGTGGGAAAGGTCTTGTCCAAGGCGACTTCGCGTACCGGTACTGAGCCCAATTCGTGGCAGGGTCTGCGTCACGATCCTGCTGCCCCGCCCACTTAGTCAACGGCGGTGCCTGGGAAATCCGGAAGCCGCACACATCTCAACTCCATCTTGAAGGAATTATGAACGCAACGTTGTTTGCCGTTGCTGGTTTGCCGGGGCTCCTGGTTCTGGTCTGGACAGTGCTCCCGACTGGTCGAAACTGGTTCGTCCGCAGGTACAGGTGGCCGCATCGCCTGCGGGGTACATTGGCAGCTTTGGGCGGCGTCCTGCTGATGGCCTCAGTGGGCTTCGCAGCTGATCCAAAGGATCATTCCTGGCTTAGGGTTTTGGTACTGCTCGCCGGGGTAGGCATGATCGGCGCGTGCCTCGTGGCCCCCACGTTCCGCATTCGCCACGGTGTGGCCACTCAGCCTCGGAAGGTGCTCGCTATTGGTGCACACCCTGATGATCTGGAGCTGGCCTGCGGGGCTACCCTCGCAAAACTGTCGGACGCCGGCCACGAAGTCCGGACCATGGTGATGAGCGCAGGCAGCAAAGGCGGAAACAGTGCTGTACGGGTGACAGAAGCTACTGCGGGTTCGGACTTCATGGGAGCATCCGCTGTCCAGATCCACAACTTCCAGGACACCTATTTGTCCGAGCATGGACAGGAAATGGTCACCGCGATCGAGGCCTTCATTGAGGAATTCCGGCCTGATGTGGTCATAACCCATTCCCGTAACGATTACCACCAGGACCACCAGGCGGTTCATAGTGCCACCATGCGGGCGGCCCGGCGCCACTCCTCCATCCTGTGCTTTGAGAGTCCCTCGTCCACGCGCCAGTTTGATCCCACTGTCTTCGTGGACATCGCAGGATATCTGGACGTCAAAATTCGGGCTGTCGCCATGCACAGGAACCAGAAGGGGAAGCCGTACATGAGCGCCGAAAAGGTCCGCAGTCTCGCGGCTTTCCGGGGTGAACAGGTGAAGACTTCCTACGCCGAGGGTTTCGAGCCCGTTCGGTTACTCGGTTCAGCCGTAGGGGAATTCTGATGGCGCGGATTCTTGTAACCGGGGTTGGGGGACCGGCCGGGCTTTCACTCGCCCGGCAGTTAAGGGGCTTGGGCCACTGGGTTCTGGGTGTCGATATGCAGGAGGTTCCGGCGTCAGCAGCGGACATTGTGTCGTTGGTGTCCCCCGCAAGTTCTGCCGGCTACCTGTGGGAGTTGCGCGGGCTTGTGGCCAATCACGGCATCGAACTCCTGGTGCCCACCGTCAGCGATGAGCTTGTTCTCGTAGCTGAGGCACGGGAAGACTTCGCCCCGGGCGTCGAAGTCCTTATTGCTGATCCGGCTCCAGTGCGTATTGCCAATGACAAATACCTCACCATGCGTTGCCTGGATACTGCAGGCGTCGCCGTGCCTGGTTTTGGGCTGCCCGGAGATTTCGCTTCGGTTAGTGAGGCCATGGCCCGCTTTGGCGGGGCGCTGGTGGTAAAGCCGAGGGTTTCCAGGGGTGGACGCGGGGTCCAAATTCTGGAACGAACCGCTGACGGGGGACGAAACGCTGCACGGATTTGGGCTTCCCTGGATGACTCTTGGATCGTGCAACGCTTCGCGCCCGGAACAGAGTACGCGCCGGTGGTCTTCCGCGGTGAGCTTGCAACCGGGGACGACGGTCTTGTGGTGGTGCTGGAGAAAACCGAGCTCAAGGAAGGGCGCGTAGGCAACGCCGTCTCCGTCAGGAAAGTGGAGTTGTCCATGGCCGCCGACGTAGCCCACGTGGCCCGGGCAGCGACGGCAGCCCTCGGATTGACGGGCCCCATTGACGTGGATGTCCGTCGCATGCCGGACGGAAAGCCCGTGGTGCTGGAGGTCAACGCAAGGTTTGGAGCGAACAGTGCCCATGCACCGGAGCTTCTGGACCACGCACTCCGCCGCTATGTTCCGGGACGGCTTGTGTGACGTTCCCGAGCGTGGCGTTGGTGGTGGTGTACGTTGGCGGTTTGGTGATTCTCGGTTTTGGCATGGCCAAAATCGTCTATGTTCCCATGGCGTTGTATTTCGACTGGCTTTACCGCTCCATCTGTGCCCGGCATCGGTATTCCGTGTTGAGCGATAGGCCTTTGGTGTCGGTGATTGTCCCGGGCTACAACGAGGCCGTGGTGATCACCGGCTGTGTTGAGTCCATTTTGGCCAGCCGGTACTTGCGCCTGGAAGTCATTCTGGTGGATGACGGTTCCACGGATGAGACCGCCTCCATCATGGAAGGCTTGGCGCAGCAGTATGACCGGGTGCGGTTCCTTTCGCAGGCCAACGCGGGCAAGGGCGCCGCTTTGAATTGTGGGATTGCAGCAGCCCTCGGGGACATTCTGATGTTTGTGGACGCCGATGGAGTCTTTGCTCCAGACACGTTGATACACATGCTGGAGGGTTTTGACGATCCGAAAGTGGGCGCAGTGTGCGGCGATGACCGGCCGGTCAACCTCGATCGCCTGCAGACCATGATGCTTGCGATCCTGAGCCACGTGGGTACGGGATTGGTCCGTAGGGCTCTATCCCTCATGAATTGCCTGCCCATCGTTTCCGGAAACATTGGCGCCTTTCGCAGCGATTTGGTCCGGGAGCTGGGAGGGTTCCACGAGGACACGCTCGGGGAAGACCTTGAGCTGACATGGCGGGTCTACAAAGCCGGATACCGGGTTCGATTCCAGCCCAAAGCACTCGTGTACGCCGAGTCTCCCTCCACCATGGGTGGCTTGTGGCGTCAGCGGGTCCGCTGGTCGCGAGGGCTGCTCCAGACGCTGAGGTTGCACAGCGGAATGCTCGGGAGCCGCCGCTACGGAATGTTCGGAGCGTTCCTGGTTTTCAACGCCATCACCATGGTGTTGATCCCTATTCTGCAACTCGTCGTCCTGGCTCTACTACCGTTCCTGTACGTGGCAGGCATGGGACCCGTCCCAGCTGAAGTCCTCGCAATCCTCGGCTGGCTCGGGGTCTTTGTGTCATTGGCGCTGATCGTCTTCTCCGTTGGCCTGAACCGCTCATGGCGGGATCTGCGATTCCTGTGGACGCTGCCACTGTGGCCCTTTTACTCGGTGTTTGTGGGCTTGGCCCTGGCCAGCGCAATCGTGAAAGAAATCCGTGGCAGTCCGGCCCGTTGGAACAAGTTGCAGCGGACAGGCATCAAGTCTGTGACTGCCACGCATTCTGTGACCTCCACTGATGTGTCACAACGGCAGGAAGCGCACGCGTGAAGGGCGTCCCGGGTACTGCAGCGTCCCTAACGTTGGCCATTGCCTTTGTGATGTCGCTCCTTCTGACGTCCGCCTGCGCGGTGGAACCGAAGAATCGTCCCGCGGACCGCATGGTCAATCTGGGTTTCGAAGATGTGGTCAACAGCGATCCCTTGTACTTGACCGGACTCGCCGAGCGCTTGGACTCGGTTGATGCAACAGCGGTATCGCTCGCAGTAGGACGCACGGACTGGACGGCTTTCCCTTTGCAGGGCCAAACCGAGACGGAATCCAGTGAGGTTGCTCGGACCGGTCGGGACTACGTGGCCGAGTCAATTTCGGCGTTGGAGTTCGCGGAGGATGGAAGGAAACGCGATGTTGTCCTCACCATAGATGCTCTGCTGGACCGCGCGCTCACCGCGGAACCGGCACTTGCCGGGCGGGACACGTCCGGAGCAGCGTCCTCAACCTTTGCCAGTGTGTCGTCCTTGCGGCATGGAAAAGCCGGCTCCCGGTTGGCCTCCCTTGCGGCGGTGATCGCCGGTAGATACCGGCCCACGGCGGTCAATCTGACGGAGCTGATGTTCGATGACTTCACTTTCGGTGAAGAGGATCTCATCGACTTCAAAGCCACCACGGGAGCCAAGGATTGGCCGAGGAAGAACGATGGTTCGATCGATGCGTCGGACGCGAGTATCAGCGGCTGGCGCAGTGAGGCTATGGCGGACATCGTCCTGAAGGTGCGGACCGCCGTCGAACCTTATGGCGTCAAACTCGATATGGACGTGCGCGCACCGCGTGAATCACCCTCACTGGACCGGGCGGACAGCGGACATGACTACGATCTCCTGCTTAAGCAGGCGCATCGGCTTCATGTTTGGGAATATGTGGGACTGAACAGTGAGAGTTCGCCGCAAACCAAGGAATTGGCGGAAGCAATGAACCGCAGGGCAGGCTCGCGCATTTCATTGTCCGTGGGGCTCTGGGGCAATGATGGCCGGATATCAGCCGGGGAATTAGCCACCGCACTGCGGGATGCTGTCCTCGGCGGGGCGACGTCAGTGTCCGTAACACCGGCGAGTCTCATGGAAGGCCAGCACTGGGACGTCCTCAAAGAGGCCTGGGCCAGGTAATGAAGGGGTAGGCGTCGGCTTTTAGCGGGCGTACGCTGACCGCATGGGGCTGTTGGGCGGAAAGGTTGTCCTTCAAGGTCATTCCCGCCCGGACGGTGACGCCAAAATCTGAGACGCATTCTTTTGTTGAGTTCTGTGCGGGTAAGATCCCGTAGGAAACATTAGTAATCCGGCTCACAGTATCCAGCGCAGTGTACGGGCCACACCAGATCCCAAAGGTAAGTATCAATGGTTCACACTGCCCATCAAGACACCGATCTCGCTGCCGAACTGCGTGCCGACGTACGCCGGGTTTCCACACTTCTCGGCGAGTCCCTGGTACGACAACACGGTCCGGAATTGCTCCAACTCGTGGAGCAAGTTCGCTTGCTGACCAAGGAGTCCAAGGAAGCCGCACGGGGCGGCGCGGATGCCACCGGCCCATGGAGCGCGCACGACGTCGTTGCCCAGGTTCGCGAGTTGCTCGCCTCCCTGCCGCTGGACCAGGCGACTGACCTGGTTCGTGCCTTTGCGTTTTACTTCCACCTCAGCAACGCGGCGGAGCAAGTACATCGCGTCCGTGGACTGCGCACCCGCCAGGAAAAAGACGGTTGGCTGGCGAAGGCGGTCTCAGAGATAGCCGGCCAGGCGGGACCCCAGGTTCTGCAGGATGTGATCAACGGACTCGACGTCCGCCCCATTTTCACGGCGCACCCCACCGAGGCTTCACGTCGTTCTGTGTTGGACAAGGTCCGCAAACTTTCGGACGTCCTTGCTGAGCCCACAGCTGACGGGACCTCCGCGCGGCGCCGTCAGGACCGGCAACTCGCTGAAATCATCGACCAAATGTGGCAGACCGACGAGCTCCGCCAAGTACGCCCCACTCCTGTGGATGAGGCCCGGAATGCCATCTACTACCTGAACAGCATTCTGACGGACGCCATGCCGGAAATGCTGACGGACCTTTCGGAACTTCTGGCCGAGCATGGTGTCACACTCCCTGCCGCCGCCGCACCGCTGAAGTTTGGTTCGTGGATCGGTGGCGACCGCGACGGCAACCCGAACGTTACTGCTGCTGTCACCAAGGAAATCCTGCAGTTGCAGAACCAGAATGCTGTCCGCATCAGCATTGCCCTCATCGACGAACTCATCTCGGTACTTTCCAACTCAACGGCTCTTTTTGGGGCCGACCAAGAGCTGCTGGATTCGATCACCGCGGACCTCAAGAACCTCCCCGGACTGGACAAACGCATCCTTGAACTGAACGCGCAGGAGCCCTACAGGCTCAAGCTGACCTGCATCAAGGCCAAGCTCATTAACACCGGTCGCCGCATTTCAGCTTCGACTTATCACGAGCCGGGCCGCGACTACGCAACCACTCCTGAGTTGCTGGCGGAGTTTGGACTGCTTGAAGCCTCGTTGCGGAACCATTCCGCTGGACTGGTGGCAGACGGCGCCCTGGCCCGCGTCCGCCGGGCAATCGCTGCCTTTGGTCTGCACCTGGCAACCTTGGACATCCGTGAACACGCCGATTACCACCACGATGCCGTAGGGCAACTCGTGGACAGGCTCGGCACCGAAAAGCCTTACGGCGAATTGACGCGTGAGGAACGCTTCACCTTCCTGGGGGCCGAGCTGGCTTCCCGCCGCCCGCTCTCCGGCCACCCGATCAAGCTTGAAGGCACTGCGGACGGCACATATGACGTCTTCCGGAGTATCCGCCAGGCCCTGCACACCTATGGCCCGGACGTCGTGGAAACCTACATCATTTCCATGACCCGCGGCGCCGATGATGTCCTGGCCGCAGCAGTCCTTGCCCGCGAGGCCGGTCTGATCGACCTCTTCAGCGGCAAGCCCCATGCCAAGATCGGGTTCGCTCCGCTATTGGAAACGGTGGAGGAACTCCGGGCCTCGGCTGAGATTGTGGACCAGTTGCTGTCCGATCCGTCCTACCGGGAACTTGTCCGCCTCCGCGGAGACATCCAGGAGGTCATGCTGGGTTACTCCGATTCCAATAAGGAATCCGGCGTGATGACCAGCCAGTGGGAGATCCACAAGACCCAGCGCAAGTTGCGCGATGTGGCGGCCAAGCACGGCGTCCGCGTTCGTCTCTTCCACGGCCGCGGTGGATCCGTTGGCCGCGGTGGCGGACCCACCTACGATGCCATCATGGCTCAACCGAACGGCGTTCTGGAAGGCGAGATCAAGTTCACGGAGCAGGGTGAGGTCATCTCGGACAAGTACTCCCTCCCCGAGCTGGCCCGCGAAAACCTGGAGCTCTCCCTGGCCGCCGTGATGCAGGGTTCGGCGCTGCACCGCACTCCGCGTACATCGGATGATGAACGTGAGCGCTACGCCAATGTCATGGAAACCATCTCGGATGCAGCGTTCGCCCGCTACCGCACGCTGATTGACGATCCCCAGCTTCCGGCGTACTTCCTGGCGTCCACACCTGTGGAGCAGCTGGGTTCATTGAATATCGGTTCGCGGCCCTCCAAGCGTCCGGATTCCGGTGCGGGACTTGGTGGCCTGCGGGCCATTCCGTGGGTTTTCGGCTGGACTCAGTCACGCCAGATCGTTCCCGGCTGGTTCGGAGTGGGCTCCGGTTTGAAGGCTGCGCGGGAAGCCGGCGACACGGATCAGTTGCTGGAGATGATGGACCGCTGGCACTTCTTCCGGTCAGTCATCTCCAACGTGGAAATGACCTTGGCCAAGACGGACATGGAAATTGCCGGTCATTACGTTTCGTCCCTGGTCCCCGAGGAACTGCACCGCTTGTTCCACATGATTCGTGACGAGTACGAGCTCACCGTTGCCGAGATCGAACGGCTGACGGGTGAGATGGAGTTGCTGGACGCCCAGCCTACGCTGAAGCGTTCACTCGAAATCCGCGACCAATACCTGGATCCGATCAGCTATCTGCAAGTGGAGCTCCTTCGCCGCGTGCGCGAGGAGCAGCTGTCCGGGGGCGAGATCGACGAGCGCCTCCAGCGGGCCATGCTCATCACCGTCAACGGCGTAGCCGCCGGCCTGCGCAATACCGGCTAGCAACCCTCTCTCACATCCCTCGGGTTTCCCCGGATCCCTCTCTCACCCGGTGAGAGAGGGATCCGTCCAAGGGCGTGGGATGTGAGAGAGCGTTAGGGTAGTGGGATGCCGTCGTTCCAGACCAAGTTGAAAATCACTGGCCTCAAACCGGGCAACGCACCCGAATCGGTGATGGCCGCAGCGGTGGAAGCGCTGGAAACCCGCCACCACGTCGAATCGAACCAGCTCGACATCGTGGGCGGCGTCCCGCAGATCAGCCTCCGCTTCACGGTAGGCGACCGCGACTACTCAGGCGAGAACGACGAAGCCCGGACGTCGGCAGCCATGATGCGTGACGCCGTCGAGCGCGTGGCGGTGACCGGCAGCCTTTACGTGTTGCGCCGCAGCCGTGGCCGTTGGTCGCCGGTCTAAAACGCCGCTCCATGACGCCGGCGCTACTCGGGCTGCGGAACGTCGTCGGGCTTGTCGGCGTCGTAAGGTTCGTCCACGGGTGACCGGCTTCCGCGGCGGCGCGTGACGATCAGCCCCACCACCACGCCGATGACCAAGCCGAGCCCCACACCGATCAGGGAACTGGCCCAGAAGGGAAGCTTGGTGGTGGAGCCCGTGAAATAGCCCAGGCCCACTTGCCATACGGCCCACAGCACAGCGCCCAGGCCGGCACACAGGCTGAACCCGCGTGCCGAAACATTGGCGATGCCTGCCGCGGATGAGGTGGCGAGCCTGCCTCCCGGAATGAAGCGGGCGCCGATGATGGCGCCGTACGTTGAGGAGCGGCCGGCTTTGGCAATGGCCTCGTGGATTCCGCGATGGATGCGGCGGCCCCAGGACCACCGGTCCAAAACGTGGCTAATACGGCGTTTGAACAGCATAAACACGGCCATGTCGCCCAGCCAGGATGCGAACGCAGCCAAGAACAGGACGAGCCAGAAATTTGCATGGCCGTCGGCTGCAAGTGCCCCGCCGGTGATCACCACCATCTCGGAGGGAATGGGCGGGAAGATGGCATCACCCAGCACGATAGGGACGATCCACAGGTAAATCGCGGATCCCCACGTTTCGGGGGTGATGAAGTCCATGGGCACAAGGTACCGCACTTGCCGCGCCCGCCGCTCCGGCGCGAGACTGACCGCATGCGAATCGACATTCTGCACGGCGACATCACCACGCGTTCCGTGGACGTGATTGTCAACGCCGCCAACTCGTCCTTGCTCGGTGGAGGGGGAGTGGACGGTGCCATCCACAGGGCGGCTGGATCGGAACTGCTTGAGGCCTGCCGCGAGTTGCGTCGGACGGAACTGCCGGAGGGACTTCCGGTGGGCGCCGCCGTCGCGACCCCTGCCTTCCGGCTCCCCGCGCACTGGGTGATCCACACCGTGGGTCCCAACCGGCATGCGGGTCAAACCGATCCGGCGCTGCTTGCCTCGTGCTTCCGGGAAAGCCTGAAGGTGGCGGCCGGGCTTGGTGCCCGATCCCTCGCCTTCCCTGCGATCAGCGCCGGAATTTACGGTTGGGACTCCCGTCAGGTGGCGGAAGTAGCGTTCGACGCCGTGGGGTCGTTTTCGTCGTCGTCCTCCGTGAGTGCCGCTTCAGAACGTGGGCTTGAGTTGGTGGAGTTCGTGCTGTTTTCGGAAGAGACGACCACGGTCTTCCGGGCTGCGTTGGATTCCTCACCGGGGGCCTGAGGTGTTGCGGAGCGCAGGCGTCACGCCGGTTCCGGGCTGGCACCCTGTGGCGCCTCAGCCGCCCGCTTGTGCCCAAGGAACCTACCTGCTTTGAAGTACCAGTACGGCCACGCTGCCCACGACGACGCCCCGGCAATGAAACCCACTCCCATCACCGCGTAACGGAGCCACTCGGGCCCGGGAAGGAGGAAACCGAGGCCGGCAACGGGAAGCCCGATCAAAAGTGCTCCGCCGATGAACCGGCCGAGCTTCGCGAGCACTTTCGGGTAGTCCTCAACGTGGAGAAGCTTGTTGTTGGCCATGAGGAACCAGACCCCTTGGATCACGATGGCCGCCACGGAAACTGCAGTTGATGGCTCAAAGTCCAGGACCTTAAGTACAAGCAATGCCGAGCTCGTGGCCCCGGCCGCGCAAGCTGCCACTGTTACCCATTTCAGCGGCTCAGTCCACGGTGCTTTGGGGAGCCGTTTGTGGACCTGCATGATCACGGGGATGACCAGCACGTTGAACACGGCTCCGGTGGCGTCGTTGATTGCACCAAAGACGAAGGGGCCGCCCCTGGGGACTTCCACGGCGTACATGGCCCCGAGTGTCAGGACGCCCGCCACGCCCACGGCGGCTGCAGAGTAGGCGAGGACCGAAACGGCCCTGTCGCCCGGTATTTCAGTGAATTGTTCCATCGGAACTCCCGCGTTCTGCCCAGCAAACCCATGGTAGTCCTGCGGAGTAGCGGAAGGAACGGGCTCCTGCCCTACGTCAGGCGTGGGCTTCGCTGAGCTCCAACTGGCTGCGATATGCCACCGGCTGCTTGCTGATGGGGTCCACGAACGTGATGCCGCGGGCCAGTAACTGCAGGGGTTTCGTGTAGTCGTCCGGAGCCTTGTCCAACAGGTCCGGGTAGAAGGCGTCGTTGACGATTCCCAGCCCGAGGGAGGCCATGTGCACCCGGAGTTGGTGCGTCTTTCCGGTGTGCGGCTCCAAACGGTACAGTGCGCGTTGGTGAGTGCCGGCGTCGAACGTTTTTGTTTGTTCAATGCGCGTTTCCGCGTTCGGTTCGCCGTCGATGACTTCGGCCAGCAAGTAGCTGCGCGACTTGGTCATGCGGTTGCGGACCACTGCGGGGAACTCGACGGCGGGAAAGCCTGCGGCGGGCGTCGCGGCGGACACGCACTCGTATTCCTTCTGGACCTGGCGCTTCTCGAAAAGCACCTGATACTTGCCGCGCGTCTCCGGGTTGGTGGAGAGCAGCAACAGGCCAGCGGTCATGCGGTCCAGGCGGTGCATGGGGATGAGGTCAGGGAGGTTGAGCAGGTTTCGCAACCGGACCAGGGCGGATTCCTGGATGTAGGTGCCGCCGGGTGTGGTGGGGAGGAAATGCGGTTTATCGACCACCAGGATGTGCTCGTCCTGATGGAGAATGTTGATTTCGACGGGCAGCCGCGTCTCCGGGGGGAGCGTGCGGTAATACCAGATGAAGGTATGGTCCTCGAGTTTGGTGCTGCGGTCCAGCGGTACACCGCCTTCGCCCACGATCTCGCCGGCGTCGAATCGGTCCTCGATGCCCTGGGGGTCGATGTGTCCCCAGCGGTGCATCATGTAGTCCATCGCTGTGGTCCACGGTCCCTCGTCCGGCAGGCGCAGGCGGGTCGCGTTCACGCCGTCGCGCACGGGGAGGGGGGATTGCATCACCGAACAATTCTACCGGGGCTGCGGTGCGGGGCCCGCTCTGCACCCCAAATCGCGCTCAGAGCATGCAGAGTAGGCCTCGCAACGGGGGGTTGATCCGACGATAAAAAAGTTCTTGACAAGAAAAGTTGTCGGTGACAATACTTGAAGCATGTTGGACATCGAAGTCATCGAGGACCCGGCCGCGGCGGAAGCTTCATTGGACCCGATCCGCACCCGCATCCTCCAGGAGCTCTCCGAGCCGGCGTCCGCCACGCAACTGGCGGCGAAGGTTGGACTGCCCCGGCAGAAGGTCAACTATCACCTAAAATCCCTGGAGCGCCACGGCCTGGTGGAGTTGGTGGAGGAACGCCGCAAGGGCAACGTCACCGAGCGAGTACTTCGTGCGACGGCGGCCTCGTACCTCATCTCACCGGTGGCACTGGCCTCCGTGGCCCCGGATCCCCGGCGCTTCTCGGACCGGTTCTCCGCTTTCTGGCTCCTATCGCTCGCCTCCCGCACGGTGCAGGAGATGGGCAAGCTCATCGCCGGCGCCGCCGTGGCCAACAAAAAGCTGGCCAGCTTCGCGATCGACGGCGAGATCACCTTCCGCTCTGCCGCGGAACGCGCGGCGTTCGCGGAAGAGCTCGGCGTAGCGGTGACGAAGCTCGTGGATAAGTACCACGACGGCGGTGCTACCGCGGTGGCGGGCGGCGCACGCAAGCACCGGCTCGTCGTCGTGCTTCACCCTGCCCTTAAGACCCCTCCAATCGAACATGCCTCCTCGGAGAAATCAGCAGAAAAGGACCACAGCAATGACTGACAACCGTAAATTCGAAATCGTGGCGGACACCGAACTGCCCGGCACCCCGGAGCGTGTGTGGCAGGCGGTAACCAAGGACACGCCGGCTTGGATGTTCCCCACGGATCAGTGGCCGGACGTCAAGACCACTGAGGAGTACCCCAGCCACCTGGTGTCCCGGATGGATGGTCCGGACGGATGGTTCAACCAGCTGGAGCACGTCCTTGAGCCCCTTGAAGGTGGCCGTGCCAAGCTGCACTACGTCCACAGCGGGATCTTCGCCGACAACTGGGATGAGCAGTACGACGGTGCCAGCAAGCACACAGAGTTCTACCTCCACACCCTTGGCCAATACCTGCAGCACTTCGACGGGAAGCCGGTGGTGTTCACGGATATTCAGGCGCCCCCTTCATCACAGACGCCTGACGGTTTCGTGCAGCTGAAGCAAGCGTTGGGTGTGGACGGGCTGCCCGCCGGTACTTCCGTGGACGTGGATATCGACGGCGTCGGACGGCTTAGCGCCGAGGTGGACTTCTCCAACGAGAACTTCCTGGGCCTCCGAACCGCGGACACCATGTACCGGTTCTTCGGCCGCAACGTGTTCGGTGCTCCGGTTGGTATGACGGTACACGAGTTCAGTGGCTCGGGCGATTCGGAACTCACGGCCAAGGCTTGGGGCGCGTTCTTGGAGAAGGTGTACGCGTAGGAGGTTCTCCGCCAGTTTCCCCTTTAAGGGGCCCAAGCCCGTGTCACGGATTCCAAGGCGGCTTCGTAGATCCCCGGCCAGTCCGTCGCGGGGTCGTTCATCTGCGCCAGCTCCAAGCTGACGAGCCCGTGGACCTGCCCCCAGATGGCCATGGCTATCACCGTGGGGTCTTCTTTGCGCAGGGCGTCGGTTGACTGGGCGGCGACTACCGCCTCCACCAAGGGGAGCATCGAGTCGGAGGCGACCTCCGGCGTCGGACTGCAATCAACAAAGGCGGCCAGGGCGCCGCCGAACATGAGGCGGTAAAGGGCTGGATGCTCAAGTGCCCAGACGCGGTACGCCCGGCCGAGCCCGGGAAGCCCGTCTGCGGAGGCGTCCCGTTGGGACTCGCCAAAGGATCGGAAACCGTCGTCGACGGCGGCCGTCAACAGTTGCGATTTCCCGCCGAACAGCGAGTAGATCGCAGTGGTGGACGTTCCCGCCGCTGCTGCTACGTCGCGAAGGGTGACGCGGGCGGGCCCATCGCGGTCCACGAGCTCAGCGGTCACCTCCAAGAGTCTCTGCTGGACGTGCTGGTCATGAATTATGGGTCTTGCCATGCCTTCAAGTGTTTCATAACATTGTTTCATAACAACGTTACGGAACCCGGATTCGGAACCGAGCTGTTCTTCAACCGAAGGAATCACATGGCACAGGAGATTTTTCCCGGCCGCTTCACCGCGGATATCGGGCGCGATACAGTGACCGTCTTCCTCATCGGAATGCGGGCCAACAGATGGTGGAAAATGGGCCGCGTCGCGAAGGTAGCCTCGGCCATGCCCACCATGATGCAGCACCTAGCTACTCATCCTGAGGCCGGGCTCCTGGGCAGCGAACAGTGGTTCGGGCGTACCACCATTCTGCTCAGCTACTGGGAGAGTCCGGAGCATCTGCGTCGATTTGCCGCGGACAGGGATTCGCCGCACCTGGGCCCGTGGCGGAAATTCATGAAGGAGATTGCGGGGAGCGGCGACATCGGCGTGTGGCACGAGACGTACCAGGTGCCGGCGTCGGGCATTGAAGTGGTGTACAACGGCATGCCGCTGTTTGGTTTGGCCAAGGCGACGCAGCACGTACCTGTGGGACCAGGCAGCAACACGGCGAAGCAGCGGATGGGCTCGGTGGGGCGAGTGGCTCCCAGTCGGTTGGGTGGCTAGGCAACCGCGACCGCGGGTGGCCGTGCGGACTTGAGCGTCCGGCGGAGGTGGGGTGAGGCGTCCAACTTGTTCTGCGCGGCGCGGAGCGCACCGACGGCGAACTCCAACTGTGCAGCCGGCAAGGTGTAGGGAACGCGTAGGTAATGCTCGAAAGCGCCCCCCACCCCAAACCTAGGTCCGGCCGCCAAGCGTACGCCGAAGTCGGGCGCGAGCACGGTCAGGGCAGTGCTGCACGGCGTGGGAAGGCGACACCACACTGTGAGTCCGCCGCGGGGTCGCTCCACGTCCCACTTCGGCAGGTGCTCCGAAAGCAACCCCAGCAGCGTTTCCCGGTTGTTCCGAAGCTCCTCAAGCCGGGCATCAAGCGGCTCTGCGAAGGACCGCACCAGGCGTGCCGCCGCCAGTTGCTCCACCACGGGCCCACCCAGATCCATGACGGTCCGGGTAGAGACAAAGCGGGCAATCAGGGCCTCGTCTGCCCGGATCCACCCGGTCCTCAGCCCGGCCCAGTGCGACTTGCTGAGCGAGCCGATGGAAACAACCGCCGGACTGTAAGCCGACATCGGCGCGGTGCGGACGCCGTCGAGGTTCAGCCCCCGCAGCGTTTCATCCACCACCAGTATGGTCCCGGAAGCAGTGGCTGCCCGTGTGAGTCGTCGGCGTTGAAGATCGGACATGATGCGCCCGGTGGGGTTGTGGAAGTCCGGCACCAAGTAGGCCATGGCGGGACGTTGATGATTCATGGTCGCCACCATGGCATCTATGTCCCACGCCGGTGACGTACTCGACTGTATGAGAGGTAGTGCTACGGGCAGCGGCTTGCACCCTGCAGCACGGATGGCGTCCAAGGCATTGGGGTAGCTGGGGTGTTCCACCATCACCCGGTCCTGCTTTCCAGCCAGCGTGCGCAGCACGATGTTGAGTGCATGCTGCGCACCCGAGGTGACCAGGATTTGGCCGGGCGTCGTTGGCACCCCTTCCGCCGTGTATTTGTCTGCGATGGCTTCCCGGAGGGCCGGCACTCCCACGGCCTCGTACCCGAATCCGGGCAGGAGGGCAGGTAACTCGGTCAGGGCGTCGGCGAAGGCCCGATGCACTACCTCGCCGGCGGCCGGCAGTGACGCATACGCCAGGTCCAAGAGACCCTCAGGAACGGCAAGTCCGGGCGCACTCACTGGCGCGGTTCGGTGGGGGATGCACGTCCGCCCGCGGCTGCCCTGGCCCGCCGTCAGGAATCCCTGTTCGCGCAGGCTCGCATACGCGGCAGTGACCGTGGTGCGGCTGAGGCCGAGTGTCTGGGCGAGCGCCCGCTCGCTGGGCAGTGCGACGTCCAGCGGTATGCGCCCGTCCATCACCAGCAAACGCACGACGTCGGCCAGCTCGCGGTAGGCGGGCAGGGCGCCGGAGTTCCAGGAGCCGAGGAGGCGGACGAGTGCGGTGGGATTCAGGGAGCCGGACATAAGACCAGTATTACAAACTGGCTATGGAATACAAGGCCAGTTTTCAGCGACCATGGATTCATGATGACCCGAAGAATCACACAACTCCTGATCGGCCTCGCAATGTACGGCATCTCCTTGGCCATGTTCATCCGGGCCGGCCTCGGCTTGGACCCTTGGGACGTTTTCCACCAAGGTGTGTCCGAAAAGACCGGATTCAGCATTGGCGTTGTGGTCATCGCGGTCAGCTTCCTGGTTCTCCTCCTCTGGATCCCGCTCCGGCAGATGCCAGGGATCGGAACCATCGCCAACGCGGTCCTCGTGGGGCTCTTCGCCGATCTGGGGCTATGGCTCATCCCGGAGTTCTCACACCTTGGCGGACAGATCGCCATGCTCGCCGGCGCTGTGATCCTCAACGGCATCGCCTCCGCTTGCTACATCGGTGCCCGCCTTGGGCCCGGCGCCCGTGATGGCCTGATGACCGGACTGGTCCGCCGCACCGGTTGGTCCGTGCGGCTGGTCCGCACGGGCATCGAAGTAGTTGTCCTTGCTGTGGGTTTCCTGCTGGGCGGATCCGTGGGCGTGGGCACCGTGGTGTACGCCCTGGCCATCGGCCCGATTGTGCAAGTGCTGCTGCCGAAGTTCATGGTTCCGGAGCGGGCAAAGGCAACGGCCCCCACGGAAGCCGTGGAGGCCGCGCCTGCAGCGTAGGGCTTAGCGCGCAAGCACTAACGGCACGCCTCCAGGTCCTCGCCGTACCGCAACCAGTCCGGAAGGTCCTGGGCCAGCGCATCGCGGATAGCGGGCGATCCAGCGCTACGCCAGTCGACGTCGTCGTTAATCTCGATCTCGTATTTCTTCCACTCGAACCAGTTGATCATCTTCAGCTGCGGGTACTTCTGGTGGGTTTCGGCGGAGAAGACTTGCCTCCACCAGGCCTGCTTGACGTCCAGCTCGGAGGCCCCGCCCCGCGCGGGCGTGTAGATGGCCGCGGTCTCCGGAATGCCCACCGGCTTGCCGTGGTCCACCCCGTACACCTGGTAAAAATCGGGGACGGAACTGTCATCACCCGCGGTGCCGCTGTAGCTGCCGGTGAGCATGGCCAGGAATTTGCCCGGTTCCGAAACGTCGTTGTTGCCCCATGGCCGCTGGTTGCCCCAGTGATACAAGGAAACCCCCACCCAGTCCACGGCGTCGTCCCCCGGATAGTAGGGCGCGTAGGTGTCGTCGGCCATGGTGAGGGTGCCGTCGTGATCGGTATCCAGGGCAGCGAAGTCCGGGGTGCCTGGTCGCGCCGCGAACTGGCCACCCGTGAACGGGTAGCCGCCGCCATAGTTTGGCGCCCACATCATGGACGTCCCCGGAGCCTGCGAGTGCACCGCCGCCGCCACCTTGCGGAAAACCTCCACGTAGCGGATCGGCTGCTGGCCCCACGAGTACCAGGAGCCATTCATCTCATGCGCAAAACGTACGACGACGGTGGTCCCCTGATCGTTGATGGCCCGTAAGTCGGTGGCCAGTTTGGCGATCACTTCGTCGCTCATGGTCTCCAAACCGCCGTGGGGCTCGAGGGTCAGGAGCAGCGCGCCGCCCGTTTCCCGGACTTGCGTGACGGCGTTGGTGGTGTGCGACCACGTTTCGTCGTCGTAGGGGATATCCGAGAACTGCACCACCACCGCGGGATCGTGGCCGAGGTTTGCTCGGTGTTCGGCCAAGGTCTCCGAGTCCCAATCCAGGTTGACGCCCAAGAGCACGCCATCCCGGGGGATCAGGGTGGAGGCATCTCCGGCCCGGCAAAGGGACAAGGCCTGGACCACGGGCACCACCTCCTTGGAAGCAAAACCCAAACACGTGGCAGCCAAGGCCGTCACCACCAAGGGGATGAGCAGGCTGGCCCGCCGTCGTTTTCGGTTCGGATGCCCGATGAAAGCTGGTGGAGTCTGCGCCATGGTCAGCCCCATCCGAGGGAGCGGCGTCGGCGCCCGAAGAGGGTGCGCCAACTGAACCGCGGCGCAAGCCCGCGCGGCCGTACGAGTGCTGCGCCGCCGTCGATCGCTTCCTGGCGGTTTGCGTAGATCCGGGCCACGTGACCCAGATGGGCCTGGAGACGGGTTTCCGCCAGGGCGCTGGAGTCCCCGAAGAGGCGCAGATCGCCGCCTCGTGAGCGCAGCAGGTGCAGCACCTCAAGCAGCCCTACGACGCCGGACGCTCCCACGGAAGTCACCGCCGCGATATCGAGCAGGACCAGAACGGGACCGTCTGTGGCGGCCTTGGCGGACGTTTGGCGAATAGCGAGAACGGACGCAGCGTCCAAGGTGCCGGTAATGGTCAGGTCCACCGATTTCAAGGTGGTTGAGATGGTGTTCGGGGCATGGGAAAGAGTGGACATGGGGGTCGCTCCTTGCTGGGGGATGGAACGGCGTCTGTTGACGGTTGCTGTCAGTGCAGGGGTTTGCTAGGCGAACCTTTCGGCGAAGCCAGGACGCTGGTGAGCTCCTTAGGTGTGGGCATCGGTTCCACGAGGTCCTCTCCCGGCCCCCGGTACCTTGCGGCACCAATCACCACGCTGAGCAGGGCCAGGTCCAAGGCGACCCAGGCCAGCGTGATCAGGGTTGGATAGAGCGGCGCTTCCCCGGATGACACCCGGGCAACGCCGATGAGCGAGGACACAACGAGCAACCCCATCGCCGCCACTTGGAGCCTGACGTGCTGGAATCCGCGTCCTGTGGCCTGCTTACTCTTGGCTGTCACGGAGAAGGTGAGGTGCCTGCCCAGGAAGACCGCGGCCGCACCTGAACACGTGGCCGCGATCCAGGTGGGAAACAGCGCGAAGGACCACTGCTGGCCGCGCCACAGCCCCTTCGACCCGTTACCTGCAACTTGGAAGAGCAGCTGGCACGAAATGAAGAAGGGAAGAAAAAGGCAGAAGAACACCACAGGACTGGCAGTCAGCGGGTAGGTACCGGCCACCAGGAAAACCACCGGCGCTGCGATGTAGCTCAGCGCGGCGAAGCCATTCAAGTAGCTCGTCATGGTGCCCAGGTACATGAGGCGCTGGGCCAACGTGAGACCCCGAAGGAACAGGGGATTGTCGTTGAAAAACACCTGCATGGTGCCCGCCGCCCAGCGATGCCGCTGCGAGAGCATGGTGGACACGTCCTCCGGGGCAAGCCCATGGACCAGGACCTCGTGGTGGTAGATGCTGCCCCATCCCATCGCGTGGAGGTGCATGGCCGTTGCCATGTCCTCGGTGATGGTGGTGGTATCCATGGGATGGATCGCCAAAGCCTGGTCCGTATGTGCAACATCCACGGATTCCAGGACGGCGTCCAGTTCCGGCACAACGTCATCCATCGCATCCGGGACTGCCAAAGCGGCGGCATGGAAGGCCACACGGAGCTCGAAAGTGATCTCGGCCAGGACCTCGCCCCTACGCACTTGGTGCTCAGCACGCGCCACCGCCTCCAAAGCACTTTCCACCACGGGCATGGCGGCGGGATGGCGCCTGCCCAATTCGCTGTGAAGGTCCTGCAGCCGCGACCGACCCCTGCGTAAAGCACGCCACGTCTGCTCCGTGGCTGTCCGCGTGTAGCGGGTCAAACCAAGAGCCATGAGGGCTTCCCTGCGAAGCACAGCGTTCGAACCGCAGAAGAACGCTGCGTCCCACCCGTCCTTGCCCTGCTGGATCGGGCCATAGAAAAGTTCCGCTTGGCTTCCCAACGGGTCCCGGTCCGGAACATTCCAAAAGTGTTGCGGCGTCTGGACGAAAGCCACTTCCTCGGCATCGAAATAGCCCAGAACGCGGTCCAGGAAACGCGGTTCAGGAACCTGGTCCGCGTCAAAAATGGCCACGAACTCGCCGGTGGTCATGGACAGGGCGTTGTTGACGTTTCCTGCTTTCGCGAACCGTTGCCGGCCATCCCACTCAGGACCGCGGGTGATGTATCCGACGCCGATCTGCCGGGCTGCGCTCGCAAACTCGGCGCGGTCGCCGTCGTCGAGTATCCACGTTTCGTGGGGGTACTCCATGTCCCTGGCCGCTATGGCCGTTTTGAGTACCAGGTCCAGCGGCTCGTTGTAGGTGGCGATGAATACGTCCACCGATCTGCCCGGCAGGGCAGGCGGGGGAGGCGGCCGTCGTCGTGCGTTCCACATGGTGACCGCATACAGCGCCGACTCGCCCAGGCTGTAGGTCTCCGCGGCCACCAGGGGCAGCGAAATCCACCAGGCGTCCCAGGCGACGGTACTCGACCAGCGCCAACTGATGTAGATCAATCCGAAGGAAACCACCAGAACTGCAAGGATCCTTACCAGTATTTGTCTGTAAATGCCCATCTTTAGCCTCCGGTAACTGCTGGGGAAAAGGCCAAGGCGCGTCAGCATGTCCAACGCCCCTCAGGGCGAAGTTTGGGAGGACACGGCTGACGCGCCTGGAGCTGCATCGTCGATGCTCAAGGGAAGGAATTCGGCTGCAAACGGAATGTCCTTTTGCCAACAAACTTGAAGGAATTCTTTTCAAGCTAATTGGTTCCTGATTCCACCATCTCCCGCCGATATTTCGTCCTCGTTACGGAATTGAAAAGTAAAACCGCGTTGATTATTTCCTAGCTGTGACGTTTTGCGTGTCGCGTCGAAAAAGCTTGCGCGCCACGGGGATGGCCCTACAGAGTGGCACCATGAAGCGAAGACTCATGCCCCTGACGATGCTCGTCGCAGGCCTGACCATCGCAGCTACCCTCATAGCCCCGGAACCTTCTGCACTTGCAGCCGCTGGCATGCCCGCCCCCGGAAAACTGGTCTGGAGCGATGAATTCAACGGCCCCGCCGGCATGGCGCCTGACCCCGGGAAATGGACTCACGACACGGGAGGATCCGGATGGGGCAACGGCGAACTGCAGTACTACACCAGCAGCACCAGCAATGCCGCAGCTGATGGCCAGGGAAACATGGCCATTACCGCCCGAAAGGAAAACCCTGCTGGATATCAGTGCCACTACGGGCCGTGCCAGTACACATCCGCCCGGCTGATAAGTGCTGGAAAGTTCAGCCGGACACAAGGCCGGTTCGAAGCCCGGCTCAAAGTGCCCAAGGGGCAAGGCATGTGGCCCGCTTTCTGGATGCTCGGAGACAACGTGTTCACCGACGGTTGGCCCGCCAGCGGTGAGCTGGACGTCATGGAAAACGTTGGCAAGGAACCCGGAACGGTGTGGGGAAGCATCCACGGACCCGGCTATTCGGGGGCAAACGCCTCCAACGCCAGTTACACACTGCCCGGCGGTAAGGCCTTGGGGGATGCTTTCCACACATTCACCGTGGACTGGGGACCCGATTCCATCACCTGGTACATCGACGGAATTTCCTACTCACAAAAGACCAAAGCCACAACGTCCGGACCGTGGGTCTTCGACCACGATTTCTTCCTCCTGTTGAACCTTGCCGTGGGCGGCTACTGGCCGGGAGCGCCGAACTCGGGCACCCAATTCCCGCAGTCGTTGCTGGTTGACTACGTCCGCGTGTACGAGCTTGCCTCAGGGCCGGCGAGGCCCGTTTCGCCAGCCAGCACGCGCATCCAAGGCTATGCCGGAAAGTGCATTGATGTGGCCGGTCGGCAGGCTGCTGACGGGGCCCCACTGCACCTGTGGGATTGCGACACAGCGGCATCAGAGCAGTGGACCTTCGCTGCCAACGGCACCATCCGCTCGCTGGGCAAGTGCATGGACGTGGCGTGGGGTTCAACGGCCAACGGTGCACCAGTCCAGCTCACCAGCTGCAATGGCAACCCGGCGCAGCAATTCGTCCTGAACAATGCCGGGGATCTGGTGAACCCGCAGGCCAACAAATGCGTGGACGTAGTTGACTGGAATTCATCCAACGGTGCGAGGCTGCAGTTGTGGGATTGCGCCGGTACCACCAACCAAAAGTGGTGGCGGATGGCGTAATAAAAACGTCCGACGGCGGCGCGCAGCTTTGCGGGGTCCGGCGGCTATTGCTGGGGCGGCTGGGGAGCTTCCTGGAGTAGCGGGCCGGGCTGGCAAGTGCGCGCAGCCGTCGCGGCGGTTGTTGGCCGGACCTGGCCGGCTTTCATGTGGCTGGGTCCGGCCGGTGGTTGGCGTTCTTGATTAAGGCGCCGGCTGGCAGCGTGGGCAGAAGTAGATGTCCCGCTCCTCGGTGCCGTCCGGTCCTGCAAGCAAGCCGCGGCGTACAGTGGTGCCGCAGCGCCTGCAGGGTTGGCGTTCCCGGCCATATACCCAATACCCGGGTCGCATGGCGCGCGGTCCCAGGGTGGTCCTCCGCCCTGGGCCCAGGTTTTCGCCGAGTAGCCGTTTGGCGTCGTTGACTGTCTTGGCGAGGTCGGGGACTTCGCCTACCGGCAGGGCAGGGTGAATCCCGGACAGGAAGCATGCCTCGCATCGGTAGATATTGCCGATGCCCGCAAGCTTCCGCTGGTCCAGCAACGCGAATCCCACGGTGACGTCCGGTTCAGCGCGAAGCCTGCGCAACGCTTCTTCCTCGTCCCAGTCGGGCCCGAGCAAGTCCGGCCCGAGGTGCCCTACTATCTTGTCTTCCTCGGCTGTGGGCACCACTTCCAGGATGCCCAACGAGAATCCGACCGCGTCTGCGGAGTCCGTACGGAGCACACACCGTGCGGTGTGGCCGGGTTTGGTCCAGCGACCACCCGGCGGGTAGATCATCCAGTTCCCTTCCATTTTGAGGTGGGAGTGGATGGTCAGGGTCCGGGGCTTCCTGCTGGCGCCTGGTTCTTCATCAACGGGGCCGGCCAGGCGCATGAGCAGGTGTTTGCCCTTGGGAACAACTTCGGTCATGGTCCAGCCAGACAGGTTCAGGGTGGCGAACCGGGGCACCCGAAAGTCGGAGGACGTGATGACCTTCCCAGCCAATGCCTCGTTCAGTCGCGTCGCAGCCCGCCATATGGAATCGCCTTCAGGCACGGATACGGAGTCCCTTCGGAGTGGAGTACGCCCCCGCTGCCGCGAGGGCAACGGCGATCGGAGTGCCCAGGAGATCGTGGCCGTTGACTTTCTCCATGAAGAGCTTGTCCACGGCACCGCGGCGCACCACGTCCACCAACGCCTGGGCCGCAACTGTCAGCACGGCGTCGTCCTGGCTGAAGGTGAGCAGCGTCTTGCCGCCGCGTTCCACGTAGAGGACCAACGCGCCGTCGACCATCACCACCAGCGCTCCGGCCTTGCGCCCCGGACGGTGACCGGAACCGGCGTCGACAGACAGCGCGGGCCAAGGAAGGGCAGCGCCGTAGGGGTTGGCGGGGTCGGTCGCGGCGAGTGCAAGGGCGGCTGGTTCGGCCTTGGAAATGCGGGCATCCTCCGTGAAGGACCTGAGCCGGTCCACCGTGGCGGGGACGGCGAACTGGGCTGCCCCCAAATGCTCGATGAAGTAACCGCGGCGGCAACGCCCGGCTTCTTCCAAGCGGGCCAGCACTTTGTACATGAGCCCGAAACCGCCGATGATGTTCTCTGCCATGACCGAACCGCGAGTTACCACGCCGTAGCGGTCCAACAGGAGCTCAGCCGTGCCGCGTGCGTGGATGGTCGGGTCCAGTTCCGGGGCGGGAAGAGCGGACCATCGACCCACTGCCGACGGCGGTGCAGGCGCAATTCCGCCTGATACCGAGCCGTAGCGACCCCCCGTTAGTCCGGGGGAGCCGAGCAGGCCCGTCCCATGGGAACGGCCGAGCCTGCTCATGCGCGGGGCCCGGGCCCTGGGCGCCTTGGCTACTTGCCGGTGCGCGGTTTTCCCTCCGGCGATCATGGCTCTCACGGGTGCAAAGGTATCGCCCGTTACGCGGCCGGCCCAGACGAGGTCCCAGAGCGCGGAGACCACGGCGTCGTCGCTCAAGACTGCATCCATGCCGCCGGCAACGTCCGTGAGTTGCCGGAAGAAGTAGCCACCGCCCGCACTGAAATGTTCCAAGAGACGCTGTTGGGCATCGCCGGGTTCGAACTCGGGGTCGGGGTTGAGCGTCAGCTCAGCGGAATCGGCTACGTGCAGGCTGATCCAGCCATCGTTTCCGGGCAGCGAGCCTGCGCCGGACCAGAGGAGCTCGCCGGCCGCCATGAGTTCGTCCAGCATGGCCGGCTTGTAGTCCGCCACCCTGCTCGCCAGTACCAAGGGTTCCCACGCGGATGCCGGGATGGGTACTCCGGATAGTTGGTCCACGGCTGTGATGATGCCGTCCAACCCCCGCAATGCCTGGCTTCGAGACTTGCCCGGCGCGGTCACGTTCTGCCAGGCAGGCAGGAACCGGCCGTAGGCGGCGGTGTCCACTGGCTCCACTTCGGCCCGCAGCGCAGCGAGCGAGCGACGCCGCAGTTTCCGGAGGACTTCGGCATCGCACCACTCGCTGGACGGTGGGGCGTCAATGGTCATAAGCTCTGCGTCGGGTGCGTCCGCAGGCTGCTCCGCGACGGCGTGCGGACGGAATTCGCCTTCCACCACGCGACCGTCGCCAGCCAACCGCTTCAAGGCGGTGTTGACTACCGCGACGCCAAGCCCCAGCCGCGCCGCAGCTTCAGCAGCAGTGAAGGGGCCATGGGTGCGCGCGTACCGGGAAACGAGGTCGCCCAGGGGATCGTGGACTGGCTCAATGAAAGCAAGCGGTACGCCCATGGGCAACGGAACACCGATTGCGTCACGCAGCCGCGCCGCGTCCTCAACTGCGGCAAAGCGCTCGACGCCGCCGATGGTTACCTTGAGTGCGCGGTTGGCTTTCTGCAATGCCGCAAGGTGGGATCCGGCGTCGACGACGCTGCCATGTGGCGCAGCCGCCGGGGCTTCGTCGAAGTGGTCCGCGCCTTCAACCTCGGCCTGTTCCACGCATTGGAGCCGCTGGGCCACTTCTTCAACGCTCAGGGGGCCCAGCAGCCGCAGCAGATCCGCGACGCCTTCCATTCCTCGAACGCGTCGGTCCGGGGCGAGGCGCTGCAGCTCCAACTCAGTTGAGTCGATAACCGCGGCATCCAGGAGCTCGCGCAGTTCCACGCGGCCCAGGAGCTCATTGAGGAGCGTGGAGTCCAAGGCGAGGGCAGCGGCCCGGCGTTCGGCCAAGGGGGAGTCGCCCTCGTAGAGGAACTGGGCCACGTACCCGAACAACAGGGACTTCGCGAAAGGGGAGGGTTGCTGAGTGGTGGTCTCCACGATCCTGAGCTCCCTGCGCTCCACAGAAGCGGCAATGTCTTTCAGGGCGGGCAGATCATAAACATCCTGCAAGCATTCCCGCACTGTTTCGAGCACGATGGGGAACGAAGGATACTTCCGGGCGACATCCAGCAACTGGGCAGAGCGCTGGCGTTGCTGCCATAGCGGCTGACGCTTGGCCGGATTCTGTCGTGGAAGAAGCAATGCACGGGCGGCACATTCGCGGAACCGGGAAGCGAACAGTGCGCTGCCGCCTACTTCTGCGGTGACGATTTGCTCGAGTTCCTCCGGGTCGAAGAGAAAGAGCTCAGCGCCGGGCGGCTCATCTTCCATCATGGGCACGCGCAGCACGATGCCGTCGTCTGCTGCCATAGCGGATCCATCGAGGCCGTAGCGCTGTTGAAGGCGTTGGCCTACTGCAAGAGCCCACGGGGCGTGAACGGGCATGCCGAAAGGACTGTGGAGGACTACCCGCCAATCGCCGAGTTCGTCGTGGAAGCGCTCCACCACCAAGGTTCGGTCGCTCGGGACAATCTCCGTGGCTTCCTTTTGCTCCCTGAGGTACTGGATCAGGTTGCTTGCGGCGAAGGCATCCAATCCGCTGGCCTGGCAACGTTCCATGGCTGGGGCTTCGTCTGCGGCCGAGAGTTCACGGATGAAGGCACCCAGCGCGCGGCCCAGGTCTACGGGCCTTCCAAGGGAATCGCCCTTCCAGAAGGGAAGCTTGCCGGGTTGGCCGAAAGCGGGGGAGACCAGCACGCGGTCGTGGGTGATGTCCTCGATCTTCCAACTGGTGGCACCGAGCGCGAAGACGTCTCCCACCCGGGATTCGTACACCATCTCTTCGTCGAGCTCACCAACGCGGCGTCCACCCTTGGCGGCACGCGCCGAAGCGGTGGGTTCACTGCCGTCCGCGTTGGCGGGGGAAGCTGAGCCCTCAACTTCCGTGCCGATGATATACACGCCGAAGAGTCCACGGTCAGGGATGGTGCCACCGGACGTGACGGCTAGGCGCTGGGCTCCGGGCCTGCCCTCGATGGTTCCGGCATGCCGGTCCCAGATAATGCGCGGCCTTAGTTCGGCAAACTCATCCGAAGGGTATCTGCCGGCCAGGAGGTCCAAGGTGGCCTCAAATGCAGAGCGCGGCAGGCTCGCGAAAGGCGCAGACCGCCGCACCGTACTGAACCAGTCCTCAACGTCTATGCTGCCCAAGGCGGTTGCTGCCACCGTTTGCTGGGCCAGGATGTCCAACGGGTTGGCTGGGATGCTCAGGCGCTCAATCTGCCCACTCAGCATGCGTTCCACCGTGACGCTGGTGTGGAGGAGGTCAGCGCGGTGCTTAGGAAAGAGCACGCCCTCGGAGATCTCGCCCACTTGGTGTCCGGCACGCCCCACGCGCTGCAGGCCACTGGCCACCGATGGGGGAGACTCCACCTGGACCACCAAGTCCACGGCACCCATATCGATGCCGAGTTCCAGTGATGACGTTGCAACCACGCAGCGGAGCCGGCCGGACTTGAGGTCGTCCTCGATCATGGCCCGCTGGTCTTTGGAGACCGATCCGTGGTGCGCGCGCGCAAGCACGGGATCGGCGCCAGTAGAGCTTCCGGCCTGCGCCATCATGTGCGCCGGGGTTGCCGTGGAGGCCGGGATTCCCGGGTTGGATTGGGGGGCCGCCCCGGGAGCAGCCCACTCGCTGCCGCCTACCGCCATCAACTGGCGCTCGGCGTAGATCTCGTTGAGCCTGGCTGTGAGCCGTTCTGACAAGCGACGGGAATTGGCGAACACGATGGTGGATTGCTTGGACAAGACCAAGTCCACAATCTGCTCCTCCACGTGCGGCCAGATGGACGCCTGTGGCTGCAACCCCGACGCCGGCCCGGAGTCGAACGCTCCGGCAGCGCCCTGCAGATCGGACATGTCCTCCACAGGTACGGTGACCGTGAGGTTCCAATTCTTCTTGGACGGCGGAGCGACGATCTCCACGGGGGCTTGGCCGGCCAGGAACTGCGCCACCAGCTCACGCGGCTGAACGGTTGCCGAGAGCCCGATGCGCTGCGCAGGCTTCGGAAGCAGGGCATCCAGGCGTTCCAAAGAAACGGCCAAGTGTGCGCCACGTTTGGTGCCGGCTACAGCGTGCACTTCATCGATGATGATGGTGTCCACTTCGCTGAGCGTTTCCCGGGCACGGGAGGTCAGCATGAGGAACAGGGATTCCGGCGTTGTGATGAGGATATCCGGCGGGTTGGTCAACAGCGTGCGGCGATCCGCCGCCGTCGTATCTCCTGAACGTACGCCGACTGTCACCAATGGTGCGGGGAGTCCCAACCGCTTGGCAGTTTGGGTGATGCCGATCAGGGGTGCGCGGAGGTTCCGCTCCACATCCACACCCAGCGCCTTCAGCGGCGAGATGTAGAGGACGCGGGTCTTGGTTTTAGGCCGCTTTGCCCGACCCTTGCCATTGGCTGGGACAGTCTCAAGACCTGGCAGCGTGTCAGTGGGCTTGGAATGCAGGCGATCGAGCGCCCACAGGAACGCCGCAAGGGTTTTGCCGGAACCTGTTGGCGCCACTACCAGGGCATGGGAGCCCGAGGAGATCGCGTTCCATGCACCATCCTGCGCGGGTGTGGGCTCGGAAAAAGCGCCGAGGAACCATTCCCTGGTTGCCTGGCTGAAACGGCTGATAGCGCCATCCGACGCCTTCGGCTCCTGCATTCCTCCATCATGCCTCACGGCTCCGACAGAATAAGCCGGAGCCGTGAGGAGACGGTCAGACTGCCTGGAAAGCGGTGATGGTCAGGAGCTTGATGCCGGCGTTGCTGCACGCATCGTGGGGCTCCGGGATGAACAATGAGGCCGTGTCGTTCGGCGGGTAGATGCGGAAACCGGCGGCGGCCACCTTGGTGCAGTCGCCGTAGTTGCCGGCTTGCGTGTACCGGATTTCGGCCCACGCCGACTTCCCCGGAGCCAGTTCGATTTTGGTGACCGGGGTTGTGGTTTCCCGGGTTGCCGGTTCGCCGATCGGTTCACCGTTGGCGTCGGCAGTCAAGGAGACTCCTGCGAAGCCCTCCAAGATGCAGGGGGCGCTGCCGGAGTTGGTCAGGATCAACTTCTCATAGATGCTGCCCGCCGCGCCGCCTCCGGTCGCATCGGTTGCAGCGGTGAGGGACGCTGCTTTGCACAGCCCCGGTGCTGCTGGTGCCGCGGACGTTGCTGTCGCTGAGGGTGACGGCGTGGCCGTGGCCGTCGCAGAAGGCGGGCTTGACGTCGCCGAGGCCGACGGAGTCGAGGAAGTTGGCGTCGAAGAAGTTGGCGGGGCACTGCTGGTTCCCGACGGGCTGGGGCTTGGCCCGCAGGCAGCAAGAAGGAGCAGCGCAGCGGCTGCCGTCGTCGTCACAAGTCCGGTTTTGATGCGCTGAGTCCACATGGGCACCAGCCTTGCCCCGGCCCTGATCCGAGTCAATTCAGCCACGGTCAGGAGTGCGGATTGGCGCCCGGATTGTGATCTTCCGGGCGCCAATCCGCTTTCAACTACTTGGTGTCGGCTTTGGCCACGGCCGGCTTGGCGGAGCGGCTGCGGAAGAACGCAGCACCGCCCAGACCCAAGCCAGCGATGCCGGCGATCAGGCCAGCCCAGCTTCGCGCCTGCGAGCCGTCGTCAGTCACAGCGGCGGCCTGCTCGGTGGAGACGGCTTCTGCAGCGTGGTGGTCGCCTGCGGTATCGGCTGCCGTGATGGTGACTGACGGCGCCGGTGCCTTGAGATCGTGCGGGTCCTGGCCCTCCTTGGCGATCTCGGACCAGTCTGTCTGGCCCGTCTCGCAGGTCTGCAGCGTGGGGAAGTAGATGGTCTTGCCCGCTGCGTCCGGCAGCTTGACCGACAAAACAAGGGCGTCGCGCAGGTGCGGATCCAACGGCGCCTTGGCCGTGTAAACGATCTGGCTTGTCCGCTTGGTGATGGTGGTGCCGTCATCGAGCTTCTTGGGCTCAGCGAGTGTCTCCGTGACCTTTTCCACGGTCCAGTTGGGGTTGACGGTCGGCTGAGCGTCGTTCAGTTCCTCAGGGAGTGAAATGGCCACTTTGGTGGTGCCGGACGTGTCGCAACCGTGGGGGATTCCAAAGGTCACCAGCGCGTACGAGTTAGCTGCGGTCTTGTTGGGGTCGGCGCCGACGTGGGCGGATGCTCCGGCCAGACCGGCCATCATCAGGGCAGCGGTTCCACCGGCAACGGCGGTAGCGGACAGGGTGCGACGAATCGAGGATTTCATGGGATGTGCCTTTCAGGGGCGCCAGATGAAGCGGCGCGGGGGTACGGGTTTGAGGCCCGTCACCATGCAAAGGCTGTGCTGTTGCAGCGCGTGGTTTGTTGTGCGCAGAAGGTGCCGGGCGGAACTAAGGAAGTACGACGACGGCGGGCGGGCCGCGGCGGCTGTCTTGCCTAAGGTTCCGCCAAGGGCGGGGGACAAAGACGTTGGGTGTGCCGACCGCGACAGGCGAGGCGCCGGCGTCGGGCCTGAACACCAAAGTTGGCAGGGCGAGCAGCGGCCGCAGCCAGGCGGCGAGCTGCCACAGGGCATCCTCACCCTTGGCCAGGACGACGGCAGAAGCGATGGTGGCGAGCACGTGGCCCACAAACATCATGGTGCCGAAGGCTGTGCCGAGTTCATGAGTGTGAGTCGCCGCTACGTCCAGCCCGGAGCTCAACGGTTCAGCGCCGAGGTGGTGATTTGTCCCCTGCACGTTGGCCGTGATCGGGCTCAAGGCCGTGAAGGCTTCGTGGAGTGCCAACTGTCCCGCGCCCAAGAGCCCCGCCATGGTGAAAAGGTTCAGCTTGAACCGGGTGGCAAGTGTGGCAGCCAAGGCCGTCAGCGCCACGAGCGCCAGCAGGACCGGTGCTGTGGGGAGTTCTCCGCCGCCTATGATGTGGGCCCCTGCAGCAAGGAGAACCACCACAATCGAGACGGCGCCCGACCGCAACGCATGAAAGGGTGCCCGGGACTGCGATGTGCGCACGGGTCCTCCCTCATCTGGCTGCTTGATTGATCGGCGTCTTGATTCTATCGGGAGTTCGGCGCGGGCCTGGCCTCGGATGGGTGCGTACGTGCACGTTCCTGCGTTCCTCCCCAGTTACCTCCGGCTTTCCGGTGCTCGCCATGCCCGGACTCCTGGAATTCCGCGGTACGCCTGGGGTGCGGGTGGAGGTAACCGGGAAGGAACGTCAACCTAGCGCTGCGCCCACCGCGCGAAGGTTGGCCTCGGAGGCTCCGGAACGTTTGTTGAGCCCGCGGGTGAACGCCGACGGCGGAGCTCAAGTTTCAGGCTTTCCTCACCGCGTGCCATGGCCCAGTGATGGTTGGCAGAGAACGCCGGTTTGAAGAGCCAACTCAGACGGCGAAGCAAGGGCTTGGCTGCGCTGACCCGCCAGTCGTAGGTGATGACGACCTCGGGCCCGTCGGTCTCGAAAGTCCAGCGGCCTGTGCCGTTGAGATCTCCTTCAGCGGTGAGCGCGAAGCCGTCGAGGGTCACCGGTTCGGTAATGGTGAGCCGCCACCGCAAGGTGTACGGGAGCCAGCCCTTGGTATGAAGGTCGAAGGTGGCGCCCACGCCATCGGGTCCGCCTTGCGCTACGGGCGTCACCGTGAGGTAGACAGCGGGCCACCACTGTTTGAGGGCCGCGGCGTTGCCCAGGATGTTGACGACTTCCTCGCGTGTGCCCGCCACACGCCACACGGTGACGAATGCGTAGTCGGTGCTTTTGGCTTTTCGCTGGGCCATTGTTGCCTCCGCGGTCCGTGTCGGTTCCGAGGGTGTCTTACGGCATCCGGGAACAATCTACGCCTGCCAACGCCGAAGGGTTAGATCTCGGGGCTTTGGGCCGCCCAAAGTGCCGAGATCCCGCCCCTCGTTGCGATAGTCACTGAACGCCGAGGTCTGAAAGTGGGATTCATGGCCGCCTATCGGGTTTTTGCTCGTGAGGGGTGCCGACTACCTATAACGCGAGGTTGGTTCGATTTCCTTTGGCCCGATCCAAAACCACGCGATAGCCCCAAGAACAGGCGCAACCAGGACGATAAGGATCCAAAGAGCTCGCGTCATAGAGTCGAAGGCCGGGCGCTGCGCAATCTGAACTAGAGCCTTAACCATGAGCGCAGTTATCGCGAGACCAACGGCGCCCATGAACAGTACGACCCAAAGTGGACCCGCGTCGTAACCAATTCTCATGCTTCCCCCAACAAGGCAGCGGTCGGCGGAGCCGGCCAGCGTATCTTCGCTTGGACCTCACCGTACTCGTCCGGGCATGAATGACAAAAGGTGTTTAGTGGTGGACCATGAGCGACACGAAGCAAGAACCTCCCGAGCTCTGTCTAGCCTGCAACGCAGACTCCTTGTTCGGCCCCCTGCATCTGTACCCGGGGACGGGAATGGGAAAGGGCGAAGTACTCGTCGCAACGTCGGGGTCTTCGCGGGCATTCGGGAAGGTACGGAGTGTGCCGCTCAGGACATTCGCTTGCCGACAGTGTGGCAACCTCTCGATGGCCATGGCTTGCCGACCCAACCCGGGCAAAGCAAAAGGCCCCGCCTCCCTCATAAACAAAGGGAAGCAGGGCCTTTCTCATTGGCGGTGACGGTGGGATTTGAACCCACGTTGGCTTTTACACCAAACAACATTTCGAGTGTTGCACCTTCGGCCGCTCGGACACGTCACCAACTGAAATAGGGTACCGGAGTTGAGGCCGGTTCCCCAAAACGAGCACCGGGAAGCAAGCAAGCGGAGCGCGCAGAAACACAGCCAACTTCCGTCCGCAGCGCCCCACCGATAGATTCGTAAGTACCATGACGATTTCGCAGCACCACGAACAAGAACACGAAGTACGGGCCTACTGGGTCACTGAGACCGGCGATGGCGAGCTGCGCCGTGAGGCCCTGCCCGCGAGGCGAGACGGGGAAGCCCTGGTCAGGACCCTGTACTCAGGCGTTAGCCGAGGCACGGAGCGGGTGGTCCACGAAGGCCGCGTCCCGGATCGTGTGGCCGACCTCATGCAGGCCCCGCACCAGGAGGGTGACTTCCCCGGCCCGGTGAAGTACGGCTACCTGAACGTCGGCATTGTGGAAGAAGGCCCGGACGAATGGCGAGGACAAACGGTCTTCAGCCTTCACCCTCATCAGGACTTCTACGTGATCCCCACGAGCCAACTCACCGCCATCCCGGAGGAAGTCCCCGCGAAACGCGCCGTGCTCACGGGCATCGTTGAGGTTGCCATCAATGCGCTCTGGGAAGCCGGACCGAGGCTGGGAGACCGTGTCGCCGTCGTCGGTGGCGGTTTGGTGGGTGGCGTTCTGGCGACGCTGCTGCGGAAGTATCCGCTGGGCCGCCTGCAACTGGTGGACGCGGACCCGGAGAAGCAAAACCTCGCGCAAAAGCTCGGCATCGAATTCGCCGAGCCCGAAGACGCCAAGAACGACAACGACATCGTCTTCCACTGCTCCGCCTCCAATGAGGGCCTCAAATTGAGCCTCCAGCTCGCGGGCGACGACTCTGACGTGATCGAACTTTCTTGGTTTGCGGACAAGGAAGTCACCCTGCCGCTCGGCGAGGATTTCCACGCCCGCAGGCTCAATATCCGCTCCAGCCAGGTGGGCGCCGTCGCCCTGCCCAGGAGGCACCGGCGGTCCAACGCCCAGCGCTTGGAGCAGGCGGCAACCGAACTAAGGGACCCGCTGTTCGACACCTTCATTACCAGCGAATGCCTGTTCCAGAACCTGCCCGCCACGCTCACAAAATTGTTCGAACGGCCCGGCGGTTTCTGCCACGTGGTCGCCTACCCCCACCCGGAGGATTAATACATGTTCAGCTTGACCGTCCGACGCCACTTCATGATCGCCCACAGCCTTCCCCGCGAAGCGTTCGGCCCGGCCCAGGGCCTGCACGGCGCCACGTTCGTAGCCGAGGTCACCTTCCGCCGGCCCAACGTCAACGACGACGCCATAGTCCTTGACATCGGTGCCGCCGGCGGCATCCTCGAGGAAGTCCTCGCCGACCTGAACTACAAGAACCTGGACGAACACCCCGCTTTCAAGGGCAAACTCTCCACCACCGAAGCGCTCGCGAAGCACATCGCCGACGCCATGGCGGCCCGAATCCAGGACACTGCGGACGGTCCGGCCCTCACCGGCATCGACGTGGTCCTCCGCGAAAACCCGGACGCCTGGGCAGGCTACTCGCTGGAGCTCCCGGTCAAGTAAACCCGGTCAAGTAAGTGCACATCCGCTTCCTGGTCCCGGGGAACGTCCGGCACGGCTCCGGCGGCAACAAGTACAACGCCAAGCTCGCCGAGCACCTGTCCGCCTTGGGCGTCGAAGTTGAAACAGTAACGGTCGACGGCGACTGGCCGGTTGGGAGCCCCGCGGACCGGCAGCGCTTCGCTGACATGCTCGACGGCGCCACAACAGCGATTGCCGACGGCTTGGTGGCGAGTGGGGCGCCGGAGGAGATCGCAGGCGCCGCAGGTAAAGGAACACGGGTCTGGATCCTGTCCCACATGGCGTTGGCGGACCATCCGGATCTTGAGGCCAAGGCGCTGGCTGCGGCGACCGGGATCATTTGCCCGAGCGCCCATGCCGCCGCGGAACTGCGAGCCAGGCACGGGCACCAGGACATTGTCGTGGCCACACCCGGGGCCGTTGAAGCAGACCCTGCCAAGGGATCGCAACCGCAGCACATCGTGGCTGTCGCGGCGTTGTTGCCTAACAAGAGCCAACTCGAACTCGTGGAGGCCCTCAGCCACACGCAGGATCTCCCCTGGACCGCAGCCCTCATCGGCTCCAACGACGCTGACCCGAGGTACGCCGCGGAGGTGAGGGCCGCCGTCGAGCATCACGGGCTCCAAAACCGTATCAGCGTCACCGGTGAGCTGACCGGCGAGGCCCTCGAGGATCAGTGGCACGGGGCGGACCTTAGTGTCCTTATTTCACGCTCCGAAAGCTATGGAATGGCGGTCTCGGAGTCGTTGGCTCATGGCATCCCCGTGCTTGTGCGGCAGGGGACGGGAGCAGTGGAAGCACTGGGTAAGACAGGGGCGGGCACTGCCTTGGAACTCCCAGAAAACGGGAACCTCACCAACACCCTCCGTAGGTGGCTCACTGACCCCGCGCTCCAAGAGCGTTGGCGGACCGCCGCCCTCAAAGCCCGGGACCATCTCCACGGCTGGGACACCACCGCGACCATCGTCCTGAAAGCCCTCACGTAGCAGCGGGGGAGGGTGCAGAATGGGGCCATGACTAGCACAGTCCAGACCGCAACTAGCACGGTCCAGACCCTCCCGGCAACGGAAACCCTCACGCCTGAGCGCCTGAGGGCGTGGGCCTGGCAACGGCAGGGACTTGACGGCTCGCTGAACGGCAAGACTTCCGAAGAAGTCCTGGACCACGCTGGCTGGGCCCGCTCGGTAGGAGGCGCCAACCCGTACCTCACATTGTTCGCCAGGGCAGGAATCAGCCGCGAGCAAGCAGACCGGGACGTCAAAGCGCTGAAAATCCACGAACTCCCCACAGCCCGAGGATGCACCTACGTCCTGGGCAAGGCCGACTACGCCTGGGCCCTGCAGATCGGCCGCGACGCCGCCATAGCCCCCTTCAAAGTACTGGCAAGGCTGGGCGTCGAACGCGGTGAGATTACCCTCCTCGAGGACGAGGTGGAGCACGCCCTCAGAGAAACCAGCAGTCCCATGGACCCCAAACAACTCCGGGATGTGCTGGGCGACTCGGTCCGCAGCCTGGGCGAGGAAGGCAAGAAAAAGGGCGCCTCCACCACGCTGCCCACCGCCTTGGGACTCCTGCAGGCAGACGGCCGCATCCGCCGCGTCCCCGTCAACGGCCGCCTCGACCAGCAGCGCTACGCCTACACCAAATGGGGCCTTCCGCCCGGCAAACTGGACGACGACGGCGCCCGCTGCCTTTTGCTCGAACGGTACCTGCGCTGGACCGGGGGAGCGACCTTCAAACAGAGTCAGTGGTTCACTGCGTTCACCGTGGCTCAAAGCAAAAAGGCGCTCGCCGCCATTGGCGCAGTGGAAGTGCCCACAGCGTGCGGTGAGATCCTGTGGATGCTGCCCGCCGACGTCGAACCCTTAGCTGACTTTGAAGAGCCCGGTGACGAGCAAATCCAGCTGCTGGCAGGCACCGACTCACTGGTCCTCCTCAGGCGGAACTCGGCAGACATGTTTGCGGACGAGGACAGGGGCAAGAGCGTCCTGGGCTCCACGCTCGCGCTGCAGGCCGACCTCCCGGACCATCCCATCCTGGACCGTGGGAGGATCATCGGGCTCTGGCAGTACGATCCCGGCAAGGAAAGGATCGCGGCGTGGACCTTCGATCAGCCGACAGAGGCGGTCCGCGAAAGAATCACGCAAGTAGAAGCATGGATTCGGGACGAACTCGGCGATTTCAGGTCGTTCAGTTTAGATTCCCCGGCATCACGCCAAATCCGGATCGATGCGCTGGATGAGGCCGCCCGACGCTGACGCCTTCAACGAACCAGCTCAGCCCGAGCCATACGGCCTGGTGATCGCCTCAAGGAAGTGCCCGTCGGGGTCGCAGAAGTACATCCCACGGCCGCCGTCGTTGTGGTTGATCTGTTGTTCGCGGGAACGGGCAGGATCGGCCCAATAGGGGATGTGTTCCGCGGTGATCCTCAGGAAGATCTGATCGAACTCCTCCTCGCTGACCAGAAACGCGTAGTGCTGCGGGGCGATCTCCCCGGAGGCCTCAAGGAAGTCCAGCGCTACCCCGTTCTCCAACGCCACGGTCACGAAGGACCACATGGGCTGCGGCTTCGGAAGCCCCAAGATGCGGGCCAGGAACTCCGCCGAACGGTGCTTGTCCGTGGCATAGACGATGGTGTGGTTGAAAGAGACAGACATGATGTGCTCCCACTTGGAAAGATCAGACGGGGCGGTGCTCCACGGCCGGTACCCGGTGTGTAACGAAGAAGTCCCTGAGCAAGGCAGCGCACTCGTCCTCGCGAACGCCCGCGTACACCTCCACCCAGTGATTGAGCCGGCGCTCGCGGAGGATATCGAAGACAGACCCCACGGCACCGGCTTTCTCGTCCCACGCGCCAAACACGACGCGGGGAATACGGGCAAGGACAATAGCCCCGGCACACATGGCGCAGGGCTCAAGGGTGACCACCAAGGTGCAATCCTCAAGCCGCCAACCGTCGCCAGAGGCGCCCGAATCGTGAGCGAGCTGACGCAGCGCAGCGGCAGCTTCGCGGATGGCGACGATCTCCGCGTGAGCCGTCGGGTCCCCGTGAGCTTCCCGTTCGTTGCGTCCGGAACCCAGCACACCGCCGTCGGGCCCCAACACCACGGCGCCAATCGGCACGTCGTCCGTTTTCAACGCCAACCGGGCTTCGTCCAGGGCAAGGCCCATCCAGGCCAGGTGATCTGCGTGATACGGCTCGGTGGCGCTCATGTCTCAATGATAGTTTTGGGGGATGCGCACACTCGTCGTGGACCACCCGCTGGTCGCTCACAAGCTCACCGTTCTGCGGGATAAGAACACTCCTTCACCGGTCTTCCGGCAACTCACTGAAGAACTCGTCACCCTCCTGGCCTACGAAGCCACCCGCGAGGTCAAGACGCAGCCAGTCGAGATCGAAACACCTGTCACCAAAACCGTGGGCACGGCGTTCACTAAACCCACTCCGCTTGTGGTCCCCATTCTGCGCGCAGGCCTTGGCATGCTCGAGGGCATGACCAAGCTGGTCCCCACTGCTGAGGTCGGCTTCCTGGGCATGGCCCGCGACGAAGAAACCCTGGACATTATCACCTACGCCGAGCGCCTCCCCGAGGACCTCACCGGCCGTCAGATCTTCGTCCTGGACCCCATGCTCGCAACTGGTGGCACCTTGCGCGAGGCCATCAAGTTCCTGTTCAAGCGCGGTGCCTCGGACGTGACCTGCATTTGCCTGCTGGCCGCTCCGGAGGGATTGTCCAAGCTGGAAGAAGAGCTCTCCGACGCCAACGTGAAGATCGTTCTGGCTTCCATTGACGAGAAGCTCAACGAAAAGTCGTACATCGTGCCCGGCCTGGGCGACGCCGGCGACCGCCTCTACGGCGTGGCGGGTTAAGGCATTCACGGTCCCCTTTCTTAGTCCCGAGCTGTGGTGCGCTTATCGCAACTGCGGTAGGCTCACATGCCGCCTTGCTCCGAAGGTTGCTTGCTTGCCGCTTCACGCGGTGCAGTGACGCGATGTGCCGGCAGTACTCGTCGTCATTCGGATTCCTTGACTCGTGTCTGCTCATAACGGACTAAGTCTTCCCCGTTGTGGTTCCCGTCACGATTCGTGCCCTGGCTCACTTCAATAGTGGGCGGACCCTCCGCTCCGCGTTGTGATGGGGGACGAATGAGATTGAAACAATTCGCTGCGCTCGCTTGTGCTTCGGCCATCGCCATTTCCCTTGTGGTGCCAGCGGCTGCGCAAGCCAGAGAGCATGATGAATCCGTTAAGGAAACTGCTGAGACGGCGGCCGCCGTCATACAGGAGGCGGTGGTCTCCGCGGGCCAAGACTCGGCTGCTGCCGTGCAACCCGACATAGAGTCGTCCGATTCGGTAACAACCAATGTCAAGGAATCGACCGTAGAAGTTTCAAAGGATGGGGGCGATGCCACTGCATTGCTGGACGGAGGCTCGGACGGATTACAACTCTCATTGGAACTGCCGACGAGCGGTCAGGCTGATGATGCGGAGGTGGCCGGGGATGGTACAACTGTCTTTGCGGACCCAACCAGACAGACTGATGTTGGAATTCAAACGCTTGAAGATGGCGCCGTTGCCAAGACATGCCGTGCGTAAGTGGGTCCTGCTGGGAGCTGCCTTGATTCCGTGGGCACTCGGATCCTTCGCCGTTTATGTTACGTCCGCGCAGTATTCCGGTCTCGGCATCTTCGAGTCTTACGGGGCCTTTGAGGGCGGTTCCAACCTAGGCAACATCTTGTGGTTCCTCGTGTGGACAGGGGTCTCTGCTGCGGTTTGTTGGTTTCTGGTACGAAAGCCGGGCGCCATCGCAGTGATCCAACCCGTGTCTCGCGCACTGTATTGTTACGGCACCCCGGCCGCCCTGTTGGTTTTTCCAGACGCAGCCATGGGATTCGCCATTTCGCACGTCCGCGCGTTCACTGACGACACTGCCTTGCATTCGCCCTTGGTCGAGTTTCTTGTTATCAGCGGCGTGGGGGCCCTGGCTTGCGCTTCCCTCATGTCCCTCGTATTCAGGAAAGAGAGACCGCAGAGGACGGCTTAGGCTATCGAAATCAACCACCCCTACCGGTTTTCGACGCCCCCCGCTAGCCTGTGGCGCATGGACTGGAAACTTGAACTGGTGTTTGTCCCTGTGTCCGACGTCGATCGCGCGAAGGACTTCTACGTCAACAAGGTTGGTTTCAACGCCGATTTCGATGAACGTCCCATGGACGGCATCCGCTTCGTGCAGCTGACACCGCCGGGGTCGGCGTGTTCCATCGCCATCGGGGAGGGCCTCAGCGACGCTCCTCCAGGCACAGCGCCAAGCCTTCAAGTGGTGGTGGCGGACATCAACAAGGCGCACGAGCAACTCAAAGCCAACGGCGTGGATGTCAGCGACATCGACGTCCAGGACTGGGGTCACTTCGTCTACTTCGCTGACCCCGACGGCAACAAGTGGGCGATCCAGTACATCCCGCAGCGGCCAAACGGCTAGGCAGTCTTCGGCCAAGTCACACTTCGGCGCTGTACCCCGGACGTGCGGCAGGATGGAACCATGACCCAACCTGCCAAGCCCGCCCTCCCCACCGGGCCACCCACACTGACCGTCCGCGCCGTCCTTTTCGACATGGACGGCACACTGGTGGATTCAACGGCGATCGTTGAGCAAGTGTGGCTGGAGTTCGCCGAGCGATACGG
This sequence comes from Arthrobacter sp. Rue61a, assembly GCF_000294695.2. Taxonomy (NCBI): domain Bacteria; kingdom Bacillati; phylum Actinomycetota; class Actinomycetes; order Micrococcales; family Micrococcaceae; genus Arthrobacter; species Arthrobacter sp. Rue61a. The sequence continues at coordinate 785,690 of NC_018531.1, forward strand.
CTTGGATTTCGACGAGATCCTCCGCACCTCGCACGGCGTCCAGGCCGGCGATACTGTCCGCCGGTATGCGCCAGCCGGCGCTGACTTCGACGCCCTGACTGCCGAGCTCGGTCAGATGGAACGTTCCCGGACAGACGGGGTCATAGCGCTTCCCGGGGCAGAAGCCCTGCTGGCGGGGCTTCCTGATGACGCCATCGCTTTGGTCACCTCGGCGGACCGCATCCTTGCTGAGATCCGCATGCAGGCGGCCGGACTCACCATGCCGTCCACCACGGTCACCGCCGAGTCCGTCACCCGCGGTAAACCGCATCCTGAGGGGTACCTGAAGGCGGCGGCGCTGCTGGGAGCCGACCCGGCCGACGTCGTGGTCTTTGAAGACGCACCTGCCGGTATCGCCGCGGCGCGTGCTGCGGGGATGCGGACCGTTGTGGTGGGCAAGGCCGCTGCCAGGCACAATGCGGAGCTGGAGCCGGGCATGTGGCGGATCCCGGACTACTCGGCGGTGACGGTCACAGCAGCGAAGGACGACGACGGCGGTCACCTCCTGACGCTGACGCTGTAGCTGTTCCTGAGCGGGCTGTTCCAAGCGGGAAACCCGGCGTAGGCTGTGCGCATGTCTGCGATGCCGGAGGCGTACAGTGCTGCATTGAAGCGGGCCATGGTGCACGCGACGGACTGGTTGGCGTCGGTTCCCGACCGCCCCGTCCGTCCCGCGGTCGACGCCGATCAGGTGGCCGCGAGCTTGGCATCGATCCTCCCGGACGGGCCAACTGAAGCCGCTGATGTGGTGGACGAGCTTGCCACCCTGGCCGAACCGGGCTTGATGGCCATCCAGTCCGGACGGTTCTACGGGTGGGTCATGGGTGGAACCCTGCCCGCCGCCATGGCCGCCGACTGGCTGGTTTCGGCATGGGACCAGAACACCGGACTCCGCTTCGCCACTCCGGCTGCGGCTGCCATCGAAGAATCCGCCGCCGCCTGGCTTCTTGACCTCCTGCACCTGCCCGCAACCTCCGACGTCGGCTTCACCACCGGGGCCACCACCGCGAACTTCGTGGGACTGGCCGCTGGCCGCCAATACCTTATGGATCAGGAGGGCTGGGATCTTCAGTCCTTGGGCCTCTCGGGTGCTCCACGCATCACCACCTTCGCGGGACGGGAGCGCCACGCGGCCGTTGACCTGGCGCTCCGGTATCTCGGGTTGGGGGCCTGCGTTCCAGTGGACGCTGATGAGCAGGGTCGCATTCTGCCCGAGGCACTGGCGGCTGCCATGGATGAGCAACCCGGGCCATCGTTGGTCTGCCTGCAAGCGGGTAACCTGCACTCCGGCGCCTTTGACCCCATGGCGGAAGCTGTAGCCGTTGCCCATGAACGCGGGGCATGGGTGCACGTGGATGGTGCTTTTGGTTTGTGGGCGGCCGTCAGCCCAACGTTGCGGGAACGGCTGGCTGGTGTTGAGGGCGCCGACTCCTGGGCTACCGATGCACACAAAACACTCAATGTTCCCTACGACTGCGGCTTGGCGATCGTTGCGAGCCCGGAAGCACTTCGCCGGGCGTTCAGCATCCACACGAGCTACTTCATCGCAACGGACGCCGGACCGGGGGACCCTTTCGAGAAGGTTCCCGAGTTGTCGCGCCGCGCCCGCGGCATTCCCGTGTGGGCCGCCCTCAGGCAGTTGGGCCGCCATGGAGTGATCGCCATGGTTGAACGGCTTGCGGCGAACGCCCGTGCGTTGGCTGAGGGCCTCGCGGCAATCCCGGGCGTCGAGGTCCTCAATGATGTCGTCTTTACGCAGGTCTCGGTGAGCTTCGGCAGCGACGACCGCACGCACCGCGTCACGCAACGGCTCATGGCCGAGGGCGCGGTGTGGATGTCGGGCTCGGCCTGGCGCGGCCGGGAGATCCTGCGGATCTCGGTCAGCAACTGGTCCACGGACGCGGGGGATGTTGCAGCGTCCATCGCAGCGGTCCGGCGTGCGGTGGAGGCCGAACCGGAGGCGTAGCGCTCAGAAGTTGCTTCCCCGCACCACGTAACGCCGGAACGGGCGCGTTACCCAAGTGGTGAGCAGCAACGCCACGACGCTCGCCATCCAAGGGTCCATGACGTTGCGGACCAGAAGGAAAACCACAGCGTAGGCCAAGGTCCACGTCAAGGCCCGGAACACGCGCCGGGACAGACTGCCCCTCAACATCGCTTTCACTCCCAGTTCACGCCGAAGCTCGTGGACCGGAATGCGGCGCAGGTTTCGGTTCAGGCGCGCCATACCGCGCAGGTCGGCCAGGGCGGTTCGTACGACGTCGACACGGGAGTCAGCGTCGTCGGTCCAGTCGACGGGTACTTCATGGACGCGCAGACCACAGCGTTCAGCGATCACCAGAAGTTCGGTATCGAAGAACCACGAGTCGTCCGTGGTGTGGGGGAGGATGCGGTGCGCTACGTCGGCGCGGACGGCCTTGAAGCCGCACTGGGCGTCGGAGAAACGAGCCCCCAAGACCGTCCGAAGGAGCGAGGTGTAGCTGCGCGAAATGAACTCACGATGCGGACTGCGGGTGACACGGGAACCCGGCGCCAGACGCGTGCCGATGGCGAGGTCCGAGTGGCCGGAGATCAGCGGTGCCACAAGGGGCGCCAGCGCGGAGAGGTCCGTGGACAGATCCGCTTCCATGTAGGCAAGCACAGGTGACGGCGACGACTGCCAGACCTGGCGGAGAGCGTTCCCGCGTCCCCTCTCTTGGAACCGGACCACCGTCAGTTCAGGGAGTTCACGGGCAAGGCGCTCGGCAATCCTCAGCGTGCTGTCTGTGCTGGCGTTGTCCGCCACGGTGATCCGGAACGTGTGCGGAAAGGACCTCGTCAGATGCCCGTGCAGCTGGCGGAGGTTGTGTTCCAGGCGCGATTCCTCGTTGTAGACAGGGACGGTGAGGTCCAGGACGGGAACCACAACACTGGTGTCAACGGGGAGACGCCGGGGCTGGGGGCTCGGACCCGTCTGGCCTTGGAGGAGAGCCGGGTGACCAGTGGGCAACGCCGCGCCACGCAAGCGAGCCGAATGAGTCCTTCGTGCCAAAGCGCTGGTGGTGGGATCTGTGAGCGTCATGTATCCAGCATGGGACCGCCGATTATGAACGCTTTAGGCGGTAGCTGTGACCTCACTGTGAACCACGTGCTGGAGCTGTGAACCACGTGCCGGAGCTGTGAACCACGCGCCACAGCTGTGAAACGGCAAAAGCCGCGCCCGCTCCCGCCATTCGCTCCAGTTGGTACTGGTGCAAACGGCGGCAACGGGCGCGGCGATCAAGCGGCTCGGCTTAGTACCAGTTGTTGGCCAAGTGGAAGCCCAGAGCGGCGGACGGGGATCCGTAACGCTCCTTGATGTAGTTCAGGCCCCACTTGATCTGGGTCTGGTAGTTGGTTTCCCAGTCAGCGCCGGCAGTGGCCATCTTGGAGGCCGGCAGGGACTGGACAATGCCATAGGCGCCGCTGGAAGCGTTCATCGCCGTGGTCTTCCAGTTGGATTCCTTCTCCCACAGCGTGTTCAGGGCAGCCATTTCACCGGCGCCCCAACCGTAGTTGCCCAGGATGCTGAGTGCATAGGCCTTGGCAGCAGCGGGGTCGTCAACAGCCTTGGGTGCTGCAGCAGCTGCTGCGGCTTCCGCGGCGGCGGCGGCAGCAGCGGCGTCGGCTGCTTGCTTGGCGGCAGCGTCAGCAGCAGCCTTCTCAGCAGCAACCTGTGCGGCGGCCTGATCGGCGGCAGCCTTCTCAGCAGCAGCCTGTGCGGCGGCGGCCTGGTCTGCGGCAGCCTTCTCGGCAGCGGCCTTCTCAGCGGCTGCCTTGGCAGCAGCGTCAGCAGCGGCCCTGTCAGTTGCGCCCTTTTCGGCGGCAGCATTCAGGGAAGCGGAGATCTCAGCCGACTTGTTGGAGTTGACCTGGGCGCTCGCTTGGGTTCCGGCTACGCGGCTTGCCTCGGGGAGGGTCAGTGCGGCGTTGGCGGCGGTTCCGAGCGATGCAACGCCCAGTGCAGCTGCCACGACACCGGCTACGACGGACATGCGGTGGCCGGACTTACCCTGGCGGGCTGCGTTCTTGAGGACGGACTGCGACTTGGTGAGCGGTGCGTTGTTCTCGTCGCGGCGACGCGCGGAAGGGCGCGTCTGATCGTTAAATTCAGACATGTGATTACCTCTCAGCGCCTGCGGAGTTAGCTGTCGGGTTCGGATGAGGTCATCCGGCCGCGCATCACGCTGCGGCTTCACCCCAAGGGCCGGCAAAAAGCCTGGCCCGGAGACTCTGGGTCCCCCGTCTCTGCCTCGGAGAAAGAACGGACTCCGGGAAGTGGCAGAGCTCGGCGCATCCCGGATGTGGGCCTGCTAGGGGCGACCCACCCTTTCGACGGTACAGGAGGTTTCCGCAGAAGTCACATTTAGGTAACAGAGATCACGACGCCGGTGAGTCGCCTTGCCCGATTCGTTACAGGCCTTCGGTGCTCACCGTGGGAAGTCGAAGGGCGAACTCCGTGCGCCCCGGCCGTGAGGTCACTTCCACGCTACCGCCGTGAGCTGAAACAATGGATTCCACAATGGACAGGCCGAGTCCGGAGGTGCCTTCAGAGCCCGATCGTGCGGCGTCGGCGCGGGCAAATCGCGAGAAAATCCGGCCCTGGAAATCTTCCGGAATGCCGGGGCCGTTGTCCGTCACGCTGACCACGGCGCTGCCATCGGCGGAGAGCATGACGCCGGTGACCACAGTGGTGCCGGGGTCGGTGTGTTTGCGGGCGTTGGACAGCAGGTTCGCCAGCACCTGATGCAGTTGCGTGGCGTCGCCGCGGACCGTGATGGGCTCGTCCGGGAGCTGGAGCTGCCAGATGTGATCGGGTGCCATGACTTTCTCGTCACTGACCGTCTCGATCACCAACTGAGTGAGGTCCACATCCTCAACTTTCACGGGTTGGCCCTCGTCCAACCGCGCCAACAGCAGCAGGTCCTCCACCAACGTGGTCATGCGCTCGGACTGGCTTTGGACGCGAGCCAGCGACTTCCGGCCGTCTTCGGTGAAGTTCTCGGTCATCCTCAGCAGCTCGGTATAGCCCCGGATGGCGGTCAGGGGAGTCCGCAGCTCGTGCGAGGCATCGGCCACGAACTGACGCACCTTCGTTTCGCTTTCCTGGCGGGCTTCCAAAGCGCTGGAGACGTTGTTCAGCATTTGGTTCAAGGCATAGCCGACACTGCCCACTTCCGTCCCGGGATGAGAAGCCGACGGCGGTACGCGCACCGCAAGTGCCACCTCACCGGCGTCGAGAGGCAGCCGCGAAACCTTCGTGGCCACTTCGGAGAGCTGCTCCAGCGGACGCATGGTGCGGCGGATGATCACGGTGCCGGCCAGGCCGATCACCACCAGGCCGCCCAGCGAAACCAGCACCATGGTCCACACGAGCGAGGCCTCCGCACTCTGTTTGTCCGCCAGCGGCAGGCCCGTCACAATCACGTCGCCGTACGCGGTTTCGACCGCTACCAGACGGTAGTCGCCGTTGGACAGGGAACGGTCCACTGGCCCGTTGTCCCTGGGGAGCGAGAGCAGCACCTGCTCGTCGTCGGTTGAAAGCGAGACGCGGTGACCTTGGGCATCGATCAAACCGGAGCTACGCACGGTTGAGCCGTTGATCCTCGCGTTGAGCGTGCCAGCCGCTTGGCCGCGCGCCTCCAGCGGATCAGGCCTTCCGGAGGGTGACGGAAAGTTCGACGGCGGCCTGCCGAAGTCATTCGCGCGGCTGGACGCCTGTTCCAGCTGCCTGTCGAGCTGCCTGTTGAAGACCATGTCCATGGACGCGTAGCTGACCACTCCCACGGCAGAGCAAATGGCGACCAGCAGGGCCATGGCCACCAGGACCAATCTGGTGCGCAGGTGCCACGTGGAGGGGTTGAGCCAGCTGCGCTGTGTCTCTAAGGCCGCACCTGACCTTTTGGCCACTCCTGAAAGTGTGCTCAACGCCTAGTCCGCGGGCTTGATGACGTATCCGGCACCGCGGATGGTGTGGATCATGGGCGGGTGGTTCGCTTCGATCTTCTTGCGAAGGTAGGAAATGTAGAGCTCCACGATGTTGGCCTGGCCGCCGAAGTCGTAGTCCCACACGCGGTCCAGGATCTGGGCCTTGCTGACCACTCGTTTGGGGTTTTCCATGAGGTATCGCAGGAGCTCGAACTGGGTGGCGGTGAGGGAGATGTCCTCGCCGCCGCGGGTTACTTCCCGGGTGTCTACGTTGAGGGTGAGGTCACCCACCACCAGCTCGGCAGTGTCCATGGCGGCCACCCCGGAACGTTGGACGAGGCGGTGAAGGCGCAGGAGCACTTCCTCCATGCTGAAGGGCTTGGTGACGTAATCGTCCCCGCCGGCAGCCAAGCCGACAATGCGGTCCTGCACGGCGTCCTTGGCGGTAAGGAACAGGGCCGGAACTTCCGGCGCGAAGGTGCGGATGCGGTTGAGGACCTCCACGCCGTCGAAGCCGGGGAGCATGACGTCGAGGACCAGCACGTCCGGCCTGAAGTCCTTGGCCAGCTTTACTGCCCCCGGACCGTCGCCGGCTACCGCCACGGACCACCCCGCCATGCGCAGGCCCATGCTCATGAGCTCGGCAAGGCTGGGTTCGTCGTCCACCACCAGGGCGCGGATCGGTGAGCCGTCCGGGTGGGACAGCTGGGGAAGGTTGTTGGTCATGGAGTGCGAGGAGGCCATGAGACAACTCTCCGTTCTGCCGGTAAGCCAGCGCTATGCCCGTCCTGTGAGGACGCTGTGAACTCCACCCTAGCGAGGTGGGAGTGCAGGGCCACGTAAGTCGGCGGCGGAACTTTATCTCCCGATTCCCTCTGTTTTCTACAGCTTGTAGCAGATTTCGGCCAGAAAATCGGCGAGAAAAGCAGCCTGCGATTGGACAACAAGTGTTTCAGATCGTGAGATTCCGCCTGAGGGGAGTTCACTGCAACAGAGGTGCTCAAAATGCCAGAAGTGTCGAAGAAAATTCAGCAGAGGAGCAATAATCCCTACTTCACCCGAATGAAATGGCGTTCATTTATGACGCCTGCGGAATTGTGATTTGCAGCACAATAGACCTCTACGTCTCAAAATGTGGACGTTTCCGCGCTTTGTTACTTGCGTGTTGCCATTGTTACGTTGCACACTTCCAATGTGAACAAGAACTCAACAGCACCTGCAGCCGCAGCAACCTGGCCCAGCACACCCGCTGGCCATGATGACCGCTGTTGTCGAATGCAAGCCTAACTTTCCACCCCAAGAAGTTTCAGGCATTCGCCCCCTTGCCCAGCGTTGGGCGCCCCTCCCCAAACTCATTGCGGGGACAACCAGCATTCGAAGCCGCGATGACGGCTATTCACTTTTGAGGTAAGCACTCCATGTCAGTTGCATCTGGATACGTCCACATCTCCGTCCGTAACGCCAACAAGGCCGCGTCAAACGCAGGGCTTCGCCCCGGCTTCGGCAACCGTCCCGGCTACTCTCCCGCTCCACAAGGAGCCGGGCAGCAGGCTCCGGGATACGTGCCGCAGGGCTACAACCCCAACTCCTACGGCCAGTTGCGCGCAGTCCCCACAGCAGAGCCGGCGCCCATGACGGCGCCCACCCCTGTGATTGCCCAGTCGGACAAGCTCCGCCCCGTTGCCAACGACAACGTAGCCCGCGGGTTTGTCCTCTACATGGGCATTGACGAAGAAACCGCAGCCGCTGCAGGAACGTCCATCGCCAAACTCGCCCAGGAAATCCGGGCATACGCTCAGTCCCTCGTGACCGGCGCGGAGAGCTACGCCGCCGTCGCAGTTGCCCCCGCCGGGGCACCCGGCTCGGCACTCGACGTCGTGCGTTCCACCTTCGGTGACCCCACCGTTGCCGCACGCCAGCGCACCGAGGCCGCACGTCCGGCGCCGCAGCAGGAATCCCGTCCGTCCGGCGTGCTGATCGACCTCGCACGCCGCGAAGTGCACCTCGACGGCGAATCCCTGAACCTGACGTTCAAGGAATTCGAACTCCTCAACTACCTCGTCGAGAACGGCACCCGCACCGTGGGCCGCGACGAACTCCTTGAGGGCCTGTGGCGCAACGCCGAAGAGGTGCCCAACGAGCGCACCATCGACGTCCACATCCGCCGCCTCCGTTCCAAGCTCGGCCGCCTTGCCAACACCGTCCGCACGGTCCGAGGCCAGGGCTACCGCTTCTACGAGCACCCCGAAGTTATTGTTTGGGCAGCACCCGAATACTCGATCTAGTCTCAGCACATAGCGCCCGTCTCCCGTGAGGAGGCGGGCGCTTTCGCTTTGGCGGGACGATCCCGCGGCAGGGCTGCGTGCCGCCACCACCCACATTGGCCGCGGAACCCGCTCAACACACCCGCTGCGCCGCGTGTCTGGGGTGCTGGGAAGTCAAAGTTGGTTACGGCGGACCGGCTGCTCTCTTCCAAAGAAGGTCAGGAAGCCCCGGGCCGAAGAGAACGTGGGCGGATAGGGTTGGGGTATGAGTGACCATCACATTAAGCGCCTGGTGATCATGCGGCATGCCAAGGCAGATTGGCCCATGGGCGTGCCTGATCATGAGCGTCCCTTGGAGGAGCGCGGGCACCGGGAAGCTCCGCTGGCCGGAAAATGGTTGCTCAAGCACGGCGTGGTTCCCGATTTCATTCTGTGCTCGTCAGCGTTGAGGACCCGGCAGACCTGCACCTGGGTGTGCGATGAGTTGGGGGACAAAGCTCCGACGCCCAAACTCGAGGACGGCCTGTACTCCGCCTCGGCCAACCGCATGTTGACGGTCATCAACCATGTTCCGGACACCGTGACCACGCTGATGGTGATCTCGCACATGCCCGGAGTCCAGGATCTGGCCATGCATTTGGCTTCCCGCGATTCGGACCACGACGCTTACATGGACGCCGCTACCAGTTACCCAACGAGTGCGTTGACGGTCATGGAAACGGAAAAATCGTGGGCTGAGCTTGATGGGCAGGACGCGCGGCTGACGCACTTCAAGGTGCCCCGCCACTAACCCAAACTGGCTGGCATTAGTGGTTGTTTTCAGGGCTCAGAACAATCACTATTGCGAGTTGCTTGGGTCCCCGTAGGCCAGCTGCGGCATGCACATGCAGCGGATCTCGAACACCGGCAGGCCCGCCGCTTCTTCGCCGTGCCCTGTTGCGATCAGGTATTCGCCGTCGAACATGTACACCGGCAACTGCGGCGCCATGTACTCGTTGTAGCGGCTTGGGTACACCCACTGACCACGGATGTCGAAAGCGGGAAGCGCATAGGGATCCCGCCGGTTATGAGCGCTCGGATACAGTGCGTCGTCGATCATGATGTAGCTGACCAAGCCATACGTGTGATGGTGGTTCATGTCCGTGGGAAAGAGGATTGCTTCCACAGTTGGGCCCCTTCAAAGATTTCGACGACTGCACCCCGAGCGGCGCAGATAGCTAGGTAAGGTTAGCCTAAGCTAACGACTCTCCGGTCGTCGAATGTTCCACTGTGTGACCTTGATCGCTCCTGGTCAGCCCTGCGGCAGGGGTAATTCGGCCGCTATTTCGCGCAGCATGCTCACAGCTAAGCGAATGTTGGGGCTGGCCGTCATGGTTTTCCGGTACACCACGCCCACGGACCGTTGCTGCACAGGCCGGATCACCGGAATGGCAACCACGCCGGCGGGAAGCGGAGGCCTGCCGAGCCTCGGAACGAGTGCCACGGCCACGCCCTGTTCCACCATGGCGATGTGGGTGGAGAAATCGGGATCGTAAACGCGGATATCGGGGACCTTGCCCAGCCCGGCGAAGATCTGCAGCAATGCTTCGTTGCAGATGGCTCCTGCCGGGGTGCTGATCCAGGTTTCGTCCAGCAAATCTTCACGCTCGACGGCGGCGCGTCCGGAAAGTGCGTGGGTGCTGTTGACGAGGACATCGGCTTGGTCGATGCAGAGGTCCTCATGCACCAGGTTCTCCGGGATCACCAGGGGCACGGAGTTCCAGTTGTGGACCACCGCGAGTTCTGCTTCGCCTGAGGCCACCCTGTGGACCGCCTCGCGGGGGTCCTCGGCCAGAACGGTGACCTCCAGGGCGGAGTGGGCAGCGGCCATGCGCCTCAGCATGGGTCCCACCAAGCCGCGGCAAGCCGTGGAAAACGCAACGAGCCGCAGGAGTCCCGAAGGTTTCGCTGGGTCGGCGAGCAGGGTGGCCTGCAGCTCTTCAAGCTCGCCCATGATCCTCCGGCCATAGCCGGCCAAGGCCAAGCCCCGCTCGGTGAGGAGTACCCCGCGGCCATTGCGTTCCAGCACGGAGACGCCGGTTTGCTTCTCAAGTTTCTTGATTTGCTGCGAAATGGCCGAAGGGCTGAAACCCATCACGTCTGATGCTGCCACTACTGAGCCGTGCTGTTCCACGGCCACCAAGGCCCTCAGTGATGAAATATCGATCATGAAGCAAATCTACGCTGTTCCATGTCGAATTCAACGCTGGTGCTTCAACCAAAAGAAGGCCAGAGTGTACTTGTGAACCTTCGCCACTCTGCCCTAGCCGTCCTAGTCGCTGTCCTGTGGGGCATCAACTTCGTCGCGATCGACCTCGGCCTGCACACCAACGGCAGGGAGGTCCCGCCGCTGCTCTTCGTCGCCATGCGCTTCTTGTTGGTGGTCTTTCCCTTCATCCTGTTCATCCGCAAACCAGACGTCGGCTGGAAGGCGATTCTCGGCGTCGGGCTCTTCATGAGTGCCGGCCAATTCGGCCTCCTGTACCTGGGCATGGCCTTGGGGATGCCCGCAGGTTTGGCCTCCCTGGTGCTTCAGGCGCAAGTGTTGTTCACCATCTTGCTCGCGGCCAGATTTCTCGGAGAGCGGCCGAGCCGCCGCCAACTGGCAGGCGTGGCACTGGGTATCGGGGGCTTGGCAGTGGTGGCATGGGGGCGCAGTGCCGTGGCGCCGGTGCTGCCGCTCATGATCGTTCTGGCCGCGGCGTTGTCCTGGGCGATCGGCAACGTGGTGGCCCGGCACACGAAAGCGGCTTCCGGCTTGGGCCTGGTGGTGTGGTCCGGTGCCGTGGTGCCGGTCCCGTTGGCTGGCCTCTCACTGTTGGTGGATGGGCCGGGCGCCGTGTGGTCAACCATCATCGACCTGCAGCCGGCCACCATCCTGAGCGCAATCTACACGGCCGTGTTCGCGTCCCTGATCGGCTACGGCATCTGGAACCGTTTATTGTCGCTGTATCCGAGTTCCGACGTCGTGCCGTTCACGCTTCTTGTCCCTGTGGTGGGGATGACGGCCGCGTGGCTTGTCTTGAACGAGATTCCCACGCTGACCGAGATCCTGGGCGGATTGATCCTGCTCCTGGGAGTTGCCACCGCCGTCCTCGGAGCCGGACGCAAAATCCGCCCGGAAACTCCCGTTGTGAGGCCCGCTCTGCGCCTCTAAATCCCCCGAAGGCATGCAGAGCAGGCCACGCAACGCAAGGAATTAGCGCAGGTTGAAGATGGTCCGGTGCCAGTCCTTCTCGGTAACACCCTCCAGTTCGAACATCACATGCTTGACCTGGGTGTACTCCTCAAAGGAATAAGCGGACATGTCCTTGCCGAAACCGGATTGCTTGAAGCCGCCATGGGGCATCTCGGAGATGATCGGGATGTGGTCGTTGACCCACACGCAGCCGGCCTTGATCTCGCGGGTGGCGCGCAATGCCCGCTGGAGGTTGTTGGTCCAGGCAGAAGCGGCCAGCCCGTAGACGGTGTCGTTGGCCAACGCGATGGCTTCATCATCAGTTTCGAACGGGAGGACTACCAGGACGGGGCCGAACACCTCGTCCTTGACGATCTCCGAGTCCGGCGCCGCATCAACTACCAGTGTGGGCCGGTAGAAGGCGCCATTTTCCAGGCCCCCACCCGTGGGTGAGTAACCACCGGCCATCACCTTGCTGTAACTGCGGGCCCGGTCCACCATTCCGGCCACGTGGTCCCGCTGCTTGAAGGAAACCAAGGGGCCAAGGTCGGCGTCGGTATCCACGGGAGTGCCCAAGACGATCCCATCAAAGCGGGCGGCGACCTTGGCCACGAATTCCTCGTACACGCTGCGGTGCACGATTGCCCGGGTGGCTGCGGTGCAATCCTGGCCGGTGTTGATCAGCGAGCCGGCCACAGCGCCGTGCACAGCGGCGTCAAGGTTGGCGTCATCAAACACCACGAAAGGCGCCTTGCCGCCCAGTTCAAGGTGCACGCGCTTGGCATTGACGGCGGCGGCCTCCAGAACCGTGCGGCCAACCGTGGTGGAACCCGTGAAGGAGACCATGTCCACGTCCGGGTGACGCATGAGGGCTGCCCCGACTGTGGCGCCGTCGCCCACCACCACGTTCACCACGCCGTCGGGCAGTCCCGCGTCGGTGAGCGCCCGCGCGAACATCAGGGACGTCAGCGGCGTGATCTCGGCGGGCTTGAGAACTATGGTGTTGCCGGCGGCGATGGCCGGAAGAATCTTCCATGCGGCCATTTGCAGGGGGTAGTTCCACGGTGCGATGGACCCCACCACTCCGATGGATTCCCGGCGGATGGATGACGTGTGCTGGGGGGAATACTCTGCGGTGGCCTTGCCTTCGAGGTGCCGGGCGGCTCCTGCGAAGAAGTCGATGTTGTCGATGGTGCCGGGGACGTCGAACTCCCGGGTCAGCCGCAGTGGCTTACCCGTCTGCGAACTCTCAACGCTGGCGAACTCCTCCGCACGATCTTCGAGGATACGGGCGAATTTCTGCAGAATGCCTGCGCGTTCGCCGGGCGCGGTGCGGGACCATGCCGGGAAAGCGCCGCGGGCCGCTGTCACTGCCGACTCAAGGTCCGCCAGCGAAGCGAGTTCAACCGTTTCCACCACCTCTGAGGTGGCCGGATTGATGATGTCGAGACTGCTGCCGGAGGTTCCGGACAGCAGTTTTCCGTTGATGAACTGGTGCATGTGGGTACCGTGCTTTCCCTGCCGGGCGTCGCTGTCCGGGCAGTGCTGAGCGGACGACGCCGGATGGTGGCGTCGTGCGGGGAGGGTGGTTGCGTTGCTGGCCAAGCAGGCGGTCAGGCCTGCGTGCTTTCGCGTTCGGCGCTGTCCAGGATGGCTGCAAGGCCGGCTTGGAACGCTTTGAGAGAATCGAGGTTTTGCAGTGCAGCGTGGTGTTTTTCAAGGAGCGGGTGCCCGGTGATGCGCGTGAAAACTCCGGGGTTGAGCCAAGGATCGTGGCCCTCGGAATCAGGGAGCCGTTGGATTTCAACCGCAATCCCTGCGCCGAGTGCCAAGGTGTAGCTTTCCAGGGCTGCGTAGTAGTGCACCACGCGGTCCTCTTCCAGCCCGGCGTCGGTGAGGCATTGCAGGACGAACTCGATCGCTTTCAACTCACCGGGACCGTAGGTGTCCGTGGCGAACGACTCGCTGCCCAAGGAGGGGTGTTGCATGAAGGACCTGAGGAGTTCGTCGAGGTAGGCCTCCAGCCGGGCACGCCATCCCTGGTTGCGCGCCGTGGCCTGTGTTCGTTCCACGGACAGCATGAACAGCTGGTCCAGTGCTGCCCTGACGATCGCGTCCCGGTTCCGGAAATGCCGGTAGACGGCGGTGGCGTCCACGTCGAGTTCCTGTCCCAACCGGCGGACCGTCAGCCGTTCGCCGAGTTCCTGGCTGGAAATCCGCAGGACGGCGTCAATGATGGTGGCTGGGTCCAGGCGCGTGCGGCGGTCCGTCGACTGTGCTTGCTGCACCATCAGTTGTCCGCCTTCCATGCGATCCCGTTCCCTGTGATCCCGGGTTGATTATCAAACTACATGATTCATGGCGTCCTCCTTTCAATGATCAGTCAAAGACTTTGTCAGCAGTGATGTCAACACTGTTGACTTGAGTGTGACTTGGCTCATAGTGTGTCTCGCAGAGTTGATTTTCCCCACGAAAGGACTCGAACGTGCACGCAGAGATTTTGTTAGAGAACGGATGGGTGTACACCGGCAACGACGCCGGACCCGTCCAAGCAAATCTGGCCATAGCCGAAGGCCGGATCATCGCCATCGGAAAACCCGACGACGTCAACGGAACCGTCACGGCCGATACCCGCAGGGTGGACCTGCAGGGGCAGCTGGTGGTGCCTGGATTCCAGGACGCCCATATCCACCCCATCTTCGCCGGGATCGAGCTGCTCCAATGCGACCTGACGGAGGCCACCAGCGCTGAAGAGGCCGTGGCCAGTGTGGCCCGCTACGCAGCAGACAACCCCGACGAACCTTGGATCCTGGGCGCTGGATGGTCCATGGATTTCTTCCCGGGCGGCACCCCCACCCGGAGACTGCTGGACGCCGTAGTGCCGGACAGGCCCGTCTACCTCGTCAACAGGGACCACCACGGGGCATGGGCCAACACCGCCGCCTTTGAGGCGGCGGGCATCAGCGCAGAAACACCCGATCCCGAGGGCGGACGGCTGGAACGCGAAGAAGACGGGACACCGGCCGGGACCCTCCATGAGGGAGCCATGGATTTGTTCAACGCGGTCAAGCCGGCGGTGCCGTATGACCTGGCGTACCAAGGCTTGCTCGCCTCCCAGCAATTGCTGTTGTCGCAGGGCATCACCGCCTGGCAGGACGCCTGGGTTCCCATCCCGGAGGGCGACCATGCCGACCACTTGGACGTTTACATGGACGCAGCGAAGGCCGGAGACCTGAAAGTCCGGGTCACCGCATGCCAATGGTGGGACAGGACCGCTGGAATGTCCCAGCTGGACTTGATTACCAAGAGGCGCCAACGTGTAGCCGAAAACTTCGACCACCACCGGCTCAACGCCAACACGGTCAAAGTAATGGTGGACGGGGTGGCAGAAAATTACACAGCCGCCATGCACCACGTTTACCTGGACCACCACGGCCACCACACGGACAACCGCGGCATCGAATTTTTTGAACCTGATGAACTGAAGGAATACGTCACCGCGATTGACGCATCAGGCATGCAGGTCCACTTCCACGCACTTGGAGACCGTGCGGTGACCGACGCTTTGGATGCGCTGGAGGCAGCACGGGATAGCAACGGGGCCAACGACAACCGGCACCACTTGGCGCACCTTCAGGTGGTCCGCAGCGAGGATGTTGCCCGTTTCGCCGAGTTGAAAGCCGCAGCCAATGTGCAGGCTCTCTGGGCCTGCCACGAAGAACAGATGGACACCCTGACCCTCCCGTTCCTTGAACCGGGCGCCGAGGACAGGCACTACCCCTTTGGCGAACTTGCCTCCGCCGGCGCCCGCTTGGTGGCGGGAAGCGACTGGCCCGTCTCCACTGCGGACCCTCTCGCAGCCATCCACGTCGCAGTAAACCGGACAGCGCCCGGGGAGGACCAGCCCCCGCTCGGACCGGAATCACAGAAACTCAACCTTAAACAGATCCTGGATGCCTACACGCAGGGATCGGCGTGGATCAACCACCTGGAGGCGGAGACGGGAACGCTGGAACCGGGAAAACTTGCCGACCTCGCCGTTCTGGACACCAACGTTTTCCGCCTCCCGGCCGAGGAACTGTACCGGGCGGTGGTGACGCAAACGTGGATTGGGGGCGAATGCGTCTATGACCGCGCAACCGCCCGCCACACCGTGCCCGCCTCGGTGATGCCATGAAGCCGCCAACAGCCCCACCGCCTGCGCCTCCCACTGCGTACGGTGCCGTGCGTCTCAAACAGCGGACGACGCCGTCGCGTATCACAGCGGTTGGCGTCGCCGCCGTCGTGGCCGGCCTGGCCCTGGGCGGCTGCGGCGTCCGGCCCGCCGGCGTGACGGACGCCGCGGGCGGAGCCAAGTTCACCCTGTCCGACTCCACTCCGGCCCCCACCAGGGAAATCGACAACTTCAACTGGGCCATGTACGCGGAACCGTTCTCCTTGGACTACGCGTACGCCTTCGACTACCCGGACAACACTGTCCTGTCCAACGTGTGCGAGTCCTTGTTCCGCTGGAACTCTGACCTTTCCACATCGCCGGGCCTGGCCACGGGAGTGGAGAACCCGGATCCGCTGACGTGGATTTACACCATCCGGCAGGGTGTGAAGTTTCACGACGGCAGCGAGATGACAGCGGACGATGTTGTGGCCTCCCTGAGCCGGCACGTGGACCCCGAAGTAGGTTCCTTCTGGGCATCGGCCTACCAGAACGTGGAATCCATCGAGAAGACGGGTGACTTCGAGGTCACGGTCACCACCACCCGGCCGGACTATGTGTTCAACAGCTCCTTGGTGGGGGCCACGGGTGTGGTTGAGTCTGCCAAAACACTGGAAGCTGCGGGCAAGGACTACGGCAATTCAAGCACCGGCGTGAACTGCACCGGACCCTTCCAATTCGAACAATGGGAAGCCGGGGAAAGCATCACCCTCAAGCGCTTCGACGACTACTGGGATCCCGAACTCAAAGCGAAGTCCCAGCGGGTCACCTTCAAAATGCTGCCCGATGCCACCTCCCGGATCAACGCGTTCCAGACCGGCGAAATAGACGGTGGCTTCGCGATCCCGTCCAATGCCATGGACATCCTGAAAGCCAACAAAGACGCCGGATCGCTCTACTTCGGCGAGGACACCTCGGTGCAAAGCATGGTTTTCACCAACCTTGGCGGCACGTTCCAGGACGTCCGGGTTCGCAAGGCGCTGATGATGGCCATCAATCGTGAAGCCTTGATCAAGGCGGCCGAACAGGGCTATGCGAAGAAGACAGAAGCGTTGACCACAAAGAGTGTGTGGAAGGACGTGCCAGCCGCGACATCGGACGAGGCTTTTGACGGCCTGCTGTCCACACCCTACGACGTTGAAGAAGCCAAGAAGCTCGTCAAGGAAGCAGGGGCGGAGGGCAGCAAGTTCGTCTTCGCCACTGCCTCCCTCAATGCAGCCTTCGACATCACCGCAAGGGCCATCGCGTCCGCGGCCAAGGAGATCGGCCTGGACCCGGAAATCCAGACCATGTCCAACGACAAATACACCACGCTTTTCTCCGATCCCGAGGCCCGCAAGAACGTGGACCTCCTGGTGACGTCCTGGTACCTCTCCAGCACCGAGCCCTTGGAAATGTACAGCGTGCTGCGCACCGGGGATTTCAGCAACTACGGCGGCTGGAGCAACCCGGAATTCGATGACCTGGTCAATACCGCGTACACCATGCAGGACCCCGAGGCCCGGGGCAAACTCACGGGCCAAGCCGCCAAGCTGGCCGCGGATGACGTGGTGTGGGGTCCTCTCTATGAGACCGTCACGTCCATGTGGCTGGGCAAGCGCATCACCGGGGCGGACCCGTCCATCAACTACATGTACTTCCCGTGGGCAGCCCGGATAGGAGGTCTCTGACATGGCCGTTATGGATCAAGCGCAGGCACCCGCACCCCCACAGGGGCCGGCAGGCAAGCGGGCCAAAGGCAGGGCAGTCCGCCCTGCGGTCTTTATCGCCAAGAAAGTTCTGGCACTGGTGGCCACACTCTTTGTCGCCTCACTGGCCGTGTTCTTCTCACGCTTCCTGGTTCCCGGCGATCCCGCACGCTTCCTGCTGAGGGGCCGCAGCCCCAAACCCGAGGCTCTGGAAGAAATCACCCGGCAGTTCGGCCTGGATAAACCAGCCTGGGAACAATACCTCAACTGGCTCGGCGGCATTCTCCAAGGAGATTGGGGCCGGTCACTGACCTACCGCCAGGACGTCTCAGACGTCTTGCTCGGACGGTTGCCCACCACCCTCCAGCTCGTGGCGCTCGCCGCGGTTTTCATCACTGTGTTGGGATTGTTCGCCGGCATTGTGGCCAGCCTGAACAAGGGCTTCGGGGACCGCTTCATCCTCATCACCCTCACTGCAGCGGGCGCAGTGCCGCCGTTCGTCGCAGCCATTGCCCTGGTAGCGCTCTTCTCCGTGGGCTTGGGCTGGTTCCCTTCCTTTGGAAGCGGCGACGGCGGATGGGACCGAATCTGGCATCTCACCCTCCCGGCGCTCGCCTTGGGCATCACCTACATCGCCATGGTGGCCAGGGTGACCCGCTCATCCATGAACGAGCAACTGCTCCGCGAACACGTGGAAGTGGCGACGAGTCGCGGACTCACCCGCGGATCCGTGGTGGCACGCCACGTCCTCCGCAACGCTCTGGGGCCCATCCTTACCGTGAGCGGTGTTCTCGTGGCCGGACTCTTGGTTTCCAGTGCCATCATCGAGCGGACGTTCGGGCTCTCCGGCATAGGACAACTCCTGGTGCAGTCCATCGACCGGCTCGATTTCGGCGTCGTCCAAGCCATCGTCATGGTGGTGGTGGCGGCCTTCGTTCTGGTCAACACCGTGGTGGACCTCGTCCAACCCCTCATTGATCCGCGGATCGCGGCCGGAACGGAGTCCCGATGACGTTAGCCATCCAGCTGCCGCAGGCAGGCTTTCGCCGTTACGGAAGCCTCCTGTCACCGATGGCGTGGGGTGCGCTTGCCGTCGCTGCCGCCGTCGTACTTCTCTCACTTTTCGCCCCGGTCCTGGCGCCGTACGACCCCGACTATGTGGACCTCAACAACGTCCTGGCCGGTCCCAGCGGGCAACACCTGCTGGGGACCGACGCGCTGGGCCGTGATCTGCTCAGCCGGCTCATGCATGGCGGGCGGACCTCGCTGCTGGGGCCCACCATCGTGGTGATCGGATCTACTGTGCTCGGCCTGCTGCTTGGCTTGGTTGCCGGCTGGTCAGAGGGCTGGCTGGGCAAGGTCCTCGGCAGGCTTTTCGATCTGTTGTTCGCTTTCCCTGCACTGCTGATGGCCATGCTCGCCATCGCCTTGTTCGGCAAGGGGCTCTTCGCTCCCATCCTGGCGATGACCATCGCTTATGTGCCGTACGTGGCCAGGCTGGCCCAATCCCTGGTGGTTGCCGAGCGCAGCAGGCCCTACGTCCAGGCGTACCGGGTGCTCGGATTCCGGACGCCCTGGGTGGTGCTGGGACGGGTTCTCCCCAACCTGATTCCCACTGTTGGCGCGCAGTCAACACTGAACTTTGGCTATGTGCTGGCCGACCTCGCGGCGCTCTCCTTCATCGGGCTCGGCGTGCAACCGCCCACCAGCGACTGGGGCGCCATGATCGAGGAATCCCGTGGCGCCCTGCTGGGCGGCTACATCCTCCCTGCCTTCTGGCCCGCGTTGGTAGTGGTCCTGGTGGTGGTTGCCGTCAACGTCATTGGCGAGGAACTCTCAGACCGCATCGGAGGAAAACTTTCATGAGCCAGCTTTTGCAGATCGAAAACTTTACGCTCGGTTTTCCGGGCAGGCCGCCGCTGCTGGACAGCGTCTCCCTGCACGTGAACGACGGCGAAGCTGTCGCCTTGGTGGGGGAGTCCGGCTCAGGTAAATCGCTGACTACCCGGGCCGCGCTGGGGCTTTTTCCTGGTGGCTCGCAGTCTTCCGGCGTTGTGTCGGTTCAGGGCCTCGACACCCTGACGGCGAGCAATCAACGCCTCAGGGAGCTGCGGCGTGGCCACGCGTCCATGATTTTCCAGGACCCCAGGGCCGGTATCAACCCGGTCCGGACCGTGGGGGACTTCCTCACGGAAACCCTGCTGAGGCTCGACGGTTCATCCCGGGCCGAGGCCACTGAACGGGCCGTGAAGCAACTGGAGCAGGTGGGTCTCCGGCGGGCCAGCGAGCTCATGGACCAGCACCCACACCAGCTCTCGGGCGGCATGCTCCAACGCGTCATGATCGCAGCAGCACTCCTGAACTCACCGGATCTGTTGCTGTGTGACGAACCCACCACCGCCCTGGACGTCACTACCCAGGCGGGGATCGTGCGACTCCTCCGCGAAGAGCAACAATCGCGGGGAATGGGCATGCTGTTCATCACGCACGACCTCAACCTTGCCGCCAGCTTGTGCGAACGCGTCTACGTTCTTCGTCGGGGTGAAGTGGTGGAGCACGGATCAACCCGGACTGTTTTCCTGACTCCCCAGCAGGACTACACACGGCAGTTGGTGGAGGCTACCCCTGTCATTGAGGTGGGCGCTTTGGCTGCACCGGCGGTCCCGGGGTCACCCCTACTGAAGGTTTCAGGGCTATCCAAAACGTACCAACTGCCCCGCGGCGACACTATTACCGCCTTGGATGCCGCCGATTTCAGCCTGCCGGAGGGTGGGTCCTTGGGCATCGTGGGGGAGTCCGGTTCCGGAAAATCCACCCTGGCCCGGTTGGTGGTGGCACTGGAAACCGCTACCTCCGGTGAACTTACGCTGCGGGACATCCCCCGGCCGCGCCGGGCCCTGAAAGCCTCCGAACGGAAAGTCCTGGCCAAGGATGTCCAAATCGTTTTCCAGGATCCCTACCTTTCTTTGGACCCGCGCATCCCTGTGGGGAACGCTGTGGCCGATGTCTTCCGCCTGCATCAGAAACAAGGACGCAAGGAAGCCAAGGACAGCGCCCGCGAGCTGCTGGGGCGGGTGGGCATCGGACCCGAACGTTTCGATGCCCGGCCCCGAGCCCTCTCCGGTGGGCAGCGGCAACGCGTTGCGCTAGCCAAAGCGTTGGCTGCCCGCCCCCGGCTCCTGGTTTTGGACGAGGCCACCAGTGCCCTGGACGTCTCGGTCCAAGCCCAGGTTCTGGAGCTCGTGGAGGAACTGCGTGACCAGCTCGGACTGACCATCCTGTTTGTCACCCATGACTTGGCTGTGGTCTCGCGCCTGTGCTCCGACCTCTTGGTAATGCATCAGGGACGGATTGTGGAGCAAGGACCCACGGCTCGCATCCTTGAGGACCCCGGGGACGACTACACGCGGAACCTCATCGCCTCCCGTCCCCGGCCATTGTGGGACGCCGAAGCGGTCACTGCCTAGGGCAGACCGGCCACCAACTAGATTCCCGGCGCCTCCTCAGCGCGCCCAGAAACAGGAGAATTTCCCGTGAATACCACCGTTTTCGAACGGAACGTCCCGCAAGCCGCCGTCGTATCCCGTGCCTTGGCAGGTGCGGCCCACCGGCCGTTCTGGATCGACGACCTCAAGGACTCCGCCACGCGCTACCCTCAACTCGAGGGCGACGCTGCCGCAGATCTCGTGATTGTCGGCGGCGGCTATACCGGCCTGTGGACAGCGCTGCGGGCGAAGGAACGCGATCCTGGCCGAACAGTGATCCTGCTGGAAGGGGAGCGTGTGGCATGGGCAGCTTCGGGCCGCAATGGCGGCTTCTGCGAGGCGAGCCTCACCCACGGCCATGAGAACGGCAAGAACCGTTGGCCGGAAGAATTGGAGATTCTGGACCGCTTGGGCATGGAGAACCTGGACCGCATGCAGGAAGCCGTGGAGAAGTACGGCATGGACTGCGAGTGGGAGCGGACGGGCGAACTCAACGTTGCGGTAGAACCTCATCAGGTGTCCTGGCTCCAGGAGGACGACAGCCCCGGCAGCGTCTTCCTGGACCAGGAGGCTGTGAGGGCCGAGGTCAACTCACCAACCTACCTGGCGGGCCGCTGGCATAAGGATTCCGTGGCAATGGTCCATCCTTACAAACTGGGGCTCGAACTGGCGCGCGTGGCAACAGAGCTGGGCGTGGTGATTCACGAGGGCACACGCGTGCGCGAGCTGAAGGACCACGAGCAGGGCGTCACGGTGGTCACGGAGCGGGGCAACGTAGAGGCGGGACACGTGGTCCTGGGTACCAACGTGTTTCCGTCGCTGCTGAAGCGCAACCAGTTGATGACGGTGCCCGTGTACGACTACGCACTCATGACCGAGCCCCTCACTGCCGAACAGCTGGAGTCAATCGGCTGGGGCAAACGCCAAGGAATAGGGGATGTCGCCAACCAGTTCCACTACTACCGGATCACCAAGGACCACCGGATCCTGTTCGGTGGCTATGACGCCCTCTACTTCTGGGGCCGGCGCGTGGACCAGCGGCACGAACACCAGCCTGCGACGTGGGAGAAAATCGCCTCCCACTTCTTCACCACGTTCCCGCAATTGGAAGGCCTGAAGTTCACGCACAAGTGGGCCGGACCCATCGATTCGAGCACACAGTTCTGCGCGTTCTTCGGCACTGCGCGGAAGGGGCGGGTAGCGTACGCGGCTGGCTTCACGGGACTTGGGGTGGGCGCCACAGCCTTCGCTGCCGATGTTCTCCTGGACCTCCTGGCGGGCCTCGACACCGAACGAACGCGGGTTGAAATGGTCAGGAAACGGCCACTGCCCTTCCCGCCTGAGCCGCTGGCCTCCCTGGGCATCAACCTGACGCGTTGGTCCATGGACCGGGCCGACCACAACCAAGGGAAGCGGAACCTCATCCTCAAAGCCCTCGACGCCGTCGGGCTGGGCTTCGACTCCTGACCCCCTTCGTTGTGGGGCCTGCTTTGCACGTTTAGATCCCGCGTTAGCGTGCAGATCGGGCCTCGCAACGCAGGGGTGGGAAGGTGAGCTAGCGTTTGGGGGCCGGCTTGCGTTGAGTGGAAGCGCTCGACGCCGGACGCTTGGCTGCCGTGGTTGGCGTACGCGGTGCGGGACGCTTCACTGCAGGGGGCTTGGCTGCATTGGATGGACGTGGAGACGAAGCAGCCGGACGTTTGGCAGGGGTAGGCGGACGGGAAACTGGTTTGCGCGGCGCCGGGGTTCGCTTCGCAGACGTCGGGGGTCGTTTGGGAGGAGCCGCAGCCCGTGAACCGAACGATGGCACCACAGCACCTAGAAACAGCACGCCCAGCGTCCCAAACCCTGCCACGGCGGCCAAGTAGAAGTAGATGTCTGAATCCTGGGTGCTGGCCGGGCTGCCCAGCGCTGCACTGCCCAAAGCGTTGGCGTCCTGGTTGAAAGCAATTCCCCACATTCGCAGGAACGCGATGCTGCACCCGATGAACAAGCTCGTGCCCGCTGCACCAAGGAGGACCACCAAGTAGCGTCGCCGGTTGAAGACCTGCACGATGGACGCCAGGTAGCAGATCAGCACGGAACCCAGGAAAAGGTACAACACCAGTTCCTCAAGCACAACAGCGGCCAGAACCAATAGCCCGAGCGAGACGAATGCGGACACCACCGCAAGCTTCCCACTGTTCCCCATGTGACGCATGAGGTTAATCATCGCCGACCAAGTAGCCACGCCACGCCGTCGTACATTGCAGTTGGATACCGTTGCGGGGCCCGCTCTGCGCCCTAAAAGCCAAACATAACGCGCAGAGTGGGCCTCACAACGGGCTGCCCATACCTACTTGATGACGTACCCATGCATGATGGTCATCACGGCTGCCACGCTCTGCTCGCGAGTGCGTTCAGGGTTGTACGTCTGCCGGTCCAGGCCCACCACGAAGATGGCCCCGAAAATCGCTGCTTCCAAAGAGCCTCGGGCAATGCTCTGATCAACCTTGTAGCCGGACGCAACGCTCTCCACCGCCGAGCCGATCACAGCCAGAAGTTCAGCCCGGAGCTCGGCAAATACGGCACTCCACTCGCCGGGAGTGCGCCAGTTTTCACTGACCCACAGGCGGGCGAAGGAGGGGTAGTCGTCCATGAACTCCATAGCCTGTCCCACCATGTTGTTCATGGATTCCAGCGGATCACTGCTATTACCCCGAACGTCCTGCAGCCGCACCAGCATGATGTCCACACCGTGCCGCAGCAACTGCGCGATCAGATCGGATTTGCTGCCGAAGTTGTAGTAGACAGTTCCCTTGGACACCCCGGCGGCGGCCGCAATTTCATCCACGGTCACCCCCGCAGCGCCGCGCTCGCCGATCAGCTCCATGGAAGCCTCGAACAGGCGCTGCTTGGTGGCGTTGGTGCGGCCCGGGCGGAGTTTCTTCTCCGACAGGCCGGAGTCGGTTGCGGAAGGGAGCGGCTCGGTGGTGCTCATACTGCGATCTCCGGCTTCAGGGTCTTGAGGGTCCACACCTTGTGTTTGCGGACGGCGAGCGTGGACAGCGCCATTCCCAGCAAAGTGTATCCAAGCAGGCCAAGGACCGTGGGCCAGATCATGCTGAGCTCACCACCGTAGATCAGGTGACGCATGCCGGTCACCACGTATCCCATGGGCAGGACCTCGTGCACCACGTGCAGCGGCATGGGCGTGGTCTGCCACGGGAACGTACCGCCCGAGGAAACGAGCTGCAGGACCAACAGGATCAGCACCACGAACTTTCCGGGCGTCCCCATCAGCGCCACGATGCCTTGGATGATCGCGCTGAATGCCATCACCGCGGCCAACATGAACAGCCACATTCCGATGGGATGTGCGGGGTTCAAGCCGAGGCCAAGGTTCACTACCAAGGTGAGGATGGTGGCCTGCAGGACCGAGACCACGAAGAACGGCAGCCAGCCTCCGACGGCGATCTTCCAGGCGGGGGCGTTCGATGCCAGGGCCCGTTGGGTGATGGGTCGCATGGCCTGGACCAGCATGAACACGCCGATCCACAGGGCGAGCGTCAGGAAGAAGGGTGCCAGCCCGGCGCCATAGGATCCAGCCTTTGCCTGGGACACGTTGTCCACGGCCACCGGATCCGCGATCACCTTGGACACACTGTTTTTCTGCTCATCGTTCGGGTTGGGGATGTCTCCCGCGCCCTTGGCGAGCTCTGTGGCCAGGGTATGCGAACCATCGGATGCGGTCACTGCGCCGCTGGCGAGCTGGCCTGCACCGTCGTCCAACTGGTGGGCACCGTCGTCGAGTTTGGCGGCACCGTCCAAGGCGGTCTGCTGCCCGGCGGCCAACGTTGATGCACCAGCGTTCAGCTGCCCGGCCCCGTCGGCGGCCTTCGAGATGGCGTCGGTGAGTGCCGGTGTCGCGGCGGCGAGCTTGGATGCTCCGGCGCTCACAGCGGCTGAACCGTCGGAGAGCTGCTGGATCTTCGCAGCATCGCCTGTGATCTTGGTCTTCGCGTCCGTCACGGGGCTTGACGCTGCGGCGGCGTCGAAGTCCGCCAAAACCTTGTCGGCCTGTTCCTGCGTCAGGACACCGGCACTAACCAGCCGGGCGTTTGACTCGAGCACACGGGTTCGGAGGCCCTTGTCTGCCGCTTCGAGCTGCCCGACGACGTCCTGGACTTTCGTGTTCAGCTCGGCGTTCCCGGCGGCTACTTGGGCGGCGCCATCAGCGAGCTTTTGGGAGTCCGTTGGAAGGGTAGCGGTCTTGTTCTTGAGCTCTGTGAGGCCGGAACTGAGCTGGCTGGCGCCGGTGTTCAGCTGCACAGCGCCATCGCGCAATTGGGTTTGCCCGGCGACGAGTTGGTCCGCGCCGATGACCAGTTGCGTGGTGCCGTCGTGCAGGGTCGCGGCGCCATCACTGAGTTTCCCCACACCCGTGGCCAACTCCGAGGCACCATCGGCGGCTTTCACGATGGACGCATGGATGGTGCCAAAACCGGTGAGGAGCTGGTTGGCGGTTTCCTCGCCCACTTCCTTGGCGACAGTGGAGTGCACAGCCGTTGTGAGCTTGTCCACGATGGTGCTCAGAAGGTAGTTATTGGCATCGTTGGTGGTGACGTGCAGCATGGCCTGGTTGGCGGCGTCGAAACTGCCGGGGGAGACCAGGTTGGCCGAGAAATCCTTGGGTATGCGCAGGGCGAAAGCGTACTCACCCGTGCGGACACCGGCATCCGCATCCTCAGCGCTGGAGACCTGCTTCCAGTTGAAGACGTGACCGTCCACCAGGCTGTCTGCCACCTTCTTGCCGGCCTGCAGTTCCGTGCCGTCTTTTGAGGTGGCACCCGTGTCTTCTACCACCAGCGCGGCGTCGATCTGGTTCAGGTTGCCGTACGGATCCCAGTTCGCGTAAAGGTACACCGCGCCGTAGAGCAACGGAACCATGGTGAGGGCGAGGATGGTCAGCTTGGGCAGGAGCCCGCCGGTCATGCGCTTGAGTTCGGAGCGGGCCAGCCGCAGAACAGTCACTTTGCAGTCCTTTGAAGGTTTTCGGATTCAGCGTGGGCAGCCGATGTTGTTTCAGACGCCGGTTGGGCGGCATGCTTGGCTTTGGGCTCAGTTTCGGGCTCGGTTTTGGGCTCGACGACGGCCGCTGGCTTGGGCTGGGTGGGTGCGGCTTCAGCTTCCGGTTCAGGCGGGTGCGAGACGGAGTTGCCGATCACCGCAGCGGCGCCGGTCCAGTTGTCCGGGAGGGCACCCACGACGGCGACGACGGCAAGCGGCCGACCGGCGTCGGACGCCAATGCCTGAAGTCGGGGCAACCATGCCGAGGGGTCAGCGCTGTGGCGGTCCGGGGAGTCCACCACGAGGAGGTCCGTGGCCGGATCTGCCAGGGCCAGCGCGGTGAGGAGTTCCAAGCGGCGAGCGGCGGGAATTTGTTCTATCCAGAGACCAGCGATGTCTTCAAAGCTGTTGACCTTCAGCCACGGTTTGCTCAGCAGCGCGCCGCGGTAACGGCGGGGGATGAGGGAGAGGTCTTCGGTGACGAGGTCGCGGACGCTGAGGTGTTGCTCGGGTTCGTTGACGCCGGGGGAGTCCACCAAGGCGCTGGAGAGGCGGATCTTCTTGGTTTTGGTGGTGGCGTCCCAGCTGAGGATCCCGTTGCTTGGCTTCATGCGGCCGCTCAGAGCCAACGCCAAAGCGGTCCTCTGGTCCTGGCCCTCTCCAGCGACGAGCAGGAGTTCGCCGCGGCGGACTTGAAGTGACGTTGCCGGAAGGAGATCGTCCCGGCGGCCGTTGATCTGAAGTTGCTGTACGGACAGCACAATGAAGCCTTTCGCAGAAATGGTGTCTGCTGAAAGTCTAACTAAACTGACTGGTCAGTTCAAATAGAGGTTTAGAGGCCGTACTTCTCCAGAAGCCGCAGCCACACTTCGCTGACGGTGGGATACGACGGAACTGCATGCCAGAGCCGATCCAAGGGAACCTCACCCACAATGGCGATGGTCGCGGAGTGCAGTAGCTCGGCCACGCCCGGACCCACGAAAGTAGCTCCGAGGATGACCTTCCGGTCCTCGTCAACCACGATCTGCGCCCACCCCTTGTAGTCCGGGGAGTGCAGCTGGGAACCGGACACGTCGATGGGGAGCTCAACGCCCGTGACGTTCTTGCCCTGCAGCAGTGCCTGTTCCAGGCTCGGGCCTACAGATGCCACCTCGGGATCGGTGAAGACGACGCTGGGGATGGCGTGATCGTTGGCCGTGTGGGCCCACGGGCTCCACGGTTTGGGTGTCCCGGTGAGTTTGCCGTTGGCCCTGGCCACAATTGCGTCACCGGTTGCTCTGGCCTCGTACTTGCCCTGATGCGTCAGGAGCACCTTGCCGGCTGCATCCCCCGCGGCGTAGAGCCACAGTCCGCTGGTGCCGTCACTGGCAGGGCCTTCCACCAGGCCGCTGGCATCCGTTGTGAGTCGGAGGGGTTTGCCGTCCTGTGCTTCAACGCCCACGTTTTCCAAGCCCAGATTGACCAGGGCGGGGTGCCGTCCGGAGGCGACCAGGAGTTTATCGGCTGTGATGGTTTTGTCGTCGAACGTAACTGTCAATGAGCCGTCGTCGTTCTTCTCCACTTTCTCCACATCAGTGTGAAGATGAACAGCCACGCCGTCGGCACGAAGCCCGGCCAGCACCAGGTTCGCGGCTTCCTCCGTGTAGCTGCTCAGCAAGCGGCCACGGGCGATGAGCGTGACATCCGAGCCGAACCGGGCGAATGCTTGCGCCAATTCCACACCCGCCACCCCGCCGCCAAGGACCACAAAGCGCTTCGGAATTTCCTTGGCTGCCGTGGCGCCGCGGGTAGTCCAGAAAGGTACGTCCTTCAAACCGTCAATGTCCGGGATGGTGGGGGTTGAACCCGTCGCGACCACCACGGCATGGTGAGCTTTCAGAGCGTAATTGTTGCCGTCGAGTCCATCCACCTGGACCTCGCGAGGCCCTGTGATGCGGCCACGTCCTCGGATCAACTCGATCCCGGCGCTGTCCAGCCATTCAACCTGGCTGCCGTCCTGCCAATTATTGGTGAACCAGTCCCGGTGCTTCAGTGCGGCCTCGGCATCCATGGTTCCAGTGATCGCCTCTTTGGCGCCGGGCACCACTTGCGCGGCGTGAAGCACGCTGCCCGGACGAAGCAGCGCCTTGGAAGGAATGCACGCCCAGTAGGAGCACTCGCCGCCCACCAACTCGCTCTCGATAATCACCGCCGTCAGGCCGCCGCGAACCACCCGGTCCGCCACGTTTTCTCCCACGGCGCCAGCGCCGATCACGATTACGTCGAATTCCCGGGAGCTCTCGGCAGTCATGGGGAAAGCCTACGCCGCTCCCTGAGCGTTGTGAGGCCTGTTCTGCAGGGTTTGCGTGGGTTTTAGGGCGCAGAGGGGGCCTCGCAACCTGATCTCCCGTCCATATATTGGGATGAGTATCTCAAAATATGGAAGTCCTGTTTAGGCTTCGATGCATGGGAGATGAACTGAAGCCTTTTGTTGACTGGAATTGGTGTGCCCGCAACCTCGGGATCGTCGTCTTCGTGGACGCGCGCTGGTACTTGGACGGATCTTCGGGGAAGGACGCCTACGACGCCGGACATCTCCCGGGCGCAGTGTTCGTGGATATGGATCGTTGGCTGTCCGGGCCCGCTACACCCGAAGCCGGCAGGAACCCGCTACCCGAGCCGGAAGTGTTTGCCCAGGGGATGCGTGAAGCCGGTATTGGTGATTCTGACACCGTAGTGGCGTATGACGACGCCGGGGGAGTCATCGCGGCCCGGCTGGTCTGGATGCTCCGATCGACGGGACACCCTGCGGCGATCCTGGATGGGGGCATTGGCAACTATCCCGGGGATCTCTCCACAGAAACACCGCTACGCCGGACCGGGAGCTTCACCGCCAAAGCCTGGCCTGCAGACCTGCTGGCAGACATTTCGGAAGCTTCCTCTGACACCTTCCTCGCAGTGGATGCGAGGAATCGTGACCGTTTCGAAGGCCGCCAAGACCCCATCGACCCCCGCCCCGGACACATACCCGGCGCCGCGAACGTCCCCTGCCGTGAGAACCTCGATTCCACGGGAAACTTGCTCCCGGAGCCGCACATTCGCACGAACTTCGAGCGCGCCGGAGTCCTGTCCGCAGAGGGGACTATTGCCTACTGCGGATCCGGAGTGACTGCGTGCCACAACCTGTTGGTGATGGAGCAGTTGGGAATGGGCTCCGGCCGGTTGTTCGTTGGCGGATGGTCCCAGTACTCCCGCGCGAACGACAGGCCAGTGGAGACGAAAATCTAGCTTGTGAGGCCTGCTCTGCGGGCCTGCAGGGGGTTTTTGGGCGCAGAGCGGGCCTCGCAACGCAGGGCTACGCGTGCATCGCGCCCTTGAACCAGCCCGTAATCGACGCCGGGTGAGTGATGGCCGTGCCCACCACCACGGCGAATGCCCCGGCATCGAGGGCTTGGCGGGCGTGGGCCGGGGTGTGGATGCGGCCCTCCGCGATGAGTGGCTTGTCCAGGCCGGCGGAAGCGATGTGCTCCAGGAGTTCCAGGTCCGGGCCGTCGGTCTTGGAGCGCTCGCCCGTGTAACCGGCCAATGTCGTCCCAATCAGGTCCGCACCCGCTTCGACCGCAGCCACTGCGTCATCGAAGGACCCACAATCGGCCATGACCAGTGCATGCGAATCCGCGTGAATTCCCGCGACGGTCTCAGAAAGCGAAAGCCCATCCGGGCGGGAACGCCGCGTCCCGTCAATGGCCACAACATGCGCACCCGCATTCGCCACCGCCAAGGCGTGACGAAGGGTGGGGGTGATGAAGACGCCGTCGTGCCCGTCCTTCCAGAGGCCAATGACAGGAAGCTCGACGGCGGCACGAGTGAACTGCACGTCGGCCAACCCCTGGACGCGGATCGCCGCAGCGCCCCCGATGACGGCGGATGCCGCTACTTGGGCAGTGGTCCGGGGATCACGCATGGGCTCTCCGGGGTACGCCTGGCAAGAGACGATCAGCTGGGAACGGAGGGCTTCGAGGCCTTTGGGCGTGAGGATCATGACGTCTCCAATTACTTTCGGACTACTTAAGGACGAGTTTTGCGGCGCCAACAATGGCGGCGGTATTGCCGAGAGTCGCCCGCACCACGGGCACGGAAACCAAGGGAGCCAGCAGTTCCTGTCGCAAGGCAAACTCCATAGGCTTCCACCAGAGCTCGCCGGCGTCGGCCAAGCCACCGGAGATCACCACGGTTTCAGGGTCCAGGACGTTGATGAGACCGCCTACTGCTTGTCCGGCTGCTGCCGCGCCGACGCCGATGGCACGCAAAGCGGCGGCGCGGTCCCCAGCAGAGCCCGCGGCAGCACCGCCGTCGTGGTCTTCAGAAGCGGCCAGGGCAAACACGTCCCGCGTGTCCGCCGCATCCACAGCGGAACCGCCAAACCGCAGGAAAGACTCGTAAATCGCGGGCCCCGAAGCGATGGCCTCAACATGCCCGGAACCACCGCACACGCAGGGGAGCGGAGTCCCGTCAAAGGCGGCGTAAGGAGAAGCGAAGTGCCCCACATGCCCGCCAACAAAACGGTGACCCAAGACAGGAGCGCCGTCCAGCACAAAGCTTCCGCCGACTCCCGTTCCGAACGCCACCATGAGCGAACTTGAGGATCCGGCCGCAGCGCCGAGCCATGCTTCGCCGAGGGCGTGGGCATGGACGTCGTTGACGGCGCGCACGGCCGAAGGATGAAGCGACAGACGGGACGAAAGCCCGGAAACAAGCTCAGTCCCTGCCCAGCCAAGAATCGCATCCGTCGCAGACACCACGGTCCCGGAAGAAGCGTCAATGACCCCGGCGGAGCCGATACCGACGCTGGACACTGAATGTCCGGCGTCGGCAGCGCGCTCCACCAAGCCCGCAATCAGCGCAGCGGTGGCGTCGAGGATCGCTTCGCCACCAGCCCGGTTCAACGTCGGAATGGTCTCCGACATGAGCACTTCACCTGCAGGGGAAACAACCCCGGCGGCAGTCTTGGTGCCGCCGAGGTCAACGCCGATCACGTGGGTCATGAAGCTTAGACCAGCCCGTTCCGCTCCAGGATTTCGCGAATCGCGGCAGTCTCGGAATCGTTCAAGGAAAGCATCGGCGAGCTCATGGTGTTGGACTCGATGACACCCATCACCTGCAGTGCCGACTTGAACGCACCCAGACCAGCGGCGCCGCCGGAGACGCGGCCGTTGGGGGTGTAGACGATCTCGAAGACGTCGGCCAAGCGGTCCTGCTCCCTTGCCGCGAGAGCCCAGTCGCCGGCCTGTGCGGCGTCGAACAGGCGACGGTAACCGGCAGGGTCAACGTTGCCGAGGCCCGGGACAACACCTTGCGCGCCGCCCAGGAGCGCGCCGTCCACCACAACCTCGTGACCGGTGAAGATGTCGAAGTTGGGGATGTCCTTGGCTGCGAGGAGCAGTTGGCGGAAGGAAACGTCGTCGCCCGAGGAATCCTTGACACCGGCAATGACGCCGTCACGGCCGAGGCGAACCAACAAGTCGGTGGGCAGCTTGAAGTGCGTGCGAACCGGGACGTCGTACGCGAAGATCGGCTTCTCGATGGCGGCGTGGATGCTGCGGAAGTGGGTTTCGGTTTCCGCGGCGTTGCCGATCGCGTAGTACATGGAGGTGACCACGATCGCGTCGGCGCCAAGGTCAACCACCTTGCGGGCTTCCTCGATCACGCGGTTGGTGGTCTGCTCGTTGGCGCCCACGATCAGCGGAACTGCTCCGGCGTTGGCGTCGGCGATGGTGGAGACCACCAATTCACGCTCTTCGTTGATCAGGTAGGGGACTTCGCCGGAGGAGCCCAGGACGAAAAGGCCGGAGACACCACCGTCGATCAGGTGCTTGGTGACGTTCTTCAGCGACGCGGTGTCGATGCTGCCGTCTGCGTGGCGGGGAGTGATGACCGGGGGGATGACGCCTTGGAACTGAGTGGACACAGAATTCTCCGTTGTTTGTAGCTTGTGAAGGGAAAAACTAGATGTGAAGCAGGCTCGGCGCGGCGCCCAGGAGCTTCTTGGTGTAGTCGTTGCTCGGGTTGTCGAAGACTTGCGCGGCTGAGCCTTGCTCAACGATCTTGCCGAAGTACATGACGCAGATCCGATCCGAAACGTAGCGGACGGTCTGGATGTCGTGCGAGATGAACACCATGCCCAGGTTCAGCTGGGTCTTTAGATCGGACAGCAGGTTCAGGACCTGCGCCCGGACGGAAACGTCCAAGGCCGACGTCGGCTCGTCCGCCACGATGATGTCCGGGTCCAGAGCCAGTGCACGGGCGATGGCCACGCGCTGGCGCTGCCCGCCGGAAACCTGCGACGGCGTCACTTCGGCTGCCGATTGCGGCAAGCCGACCAGCGCCAACAGTTCCTTGACCTTGGCGGCTCGGGAGGCCGCGTTGCCGATGCCGTGGATCTGCAGCGGATCCGTGAGGATGTCCTGGATGGTCATGCGCGGGTTCAGTGCGGTTGCCGGATCCTGGAAGACCACGGAGACGGAGCGACCAAACTGCTTGCGCATGGCAGCGTTCCGCTTGATGGCGGGCTTTCCGTGGAACAAGACCTTGCCCGACGTCGGCGGCTGGAGTCCCACGAGCACTGACGCGAGTGTGGACTTGCCGCAGCCGGACTCACCGACGATGCCCACGGTTTCGCCGCGGCTGATGGTGAAGTCCACGCCGTCCACGGCTTTGACGATGTTCGGCCGGAACAAGCCGCCGGTCCGTGCATGGTGATAGACCTTGACGTCCTTGAGTTCGATGACCGGCTTGGAGCCTTGCTGTGTTGACTGGCTCATTTCGCGTCCTCCTTCAGGTGGCTCGCCCAGAAGTGGTCGGCATCGTCGCCGTTCGCCGAAGCAACGGTGGTGAGGACCAGCTTCTGGTGGGGATCGGCGCCGGGCCTCAACGAGCGGGCCGCGAAGCGGTCGCCCGTAGCGAAGTCGCGAGGCGACGGGACCGTGCCGGGAATCTGGTGCAGGCGGACGGCGTCGGCCTCGATGGAGAGGACCGCGCCCAGCAGGCCCCGGGTGTACTCGTGCTTGGGGTTCTGCAGGAGTTCGGATGCCTGTGCGGATTCCACCACCTGGCCGGCGTACATCACCGTGATGCGGTGTGCCAAGGATGCCACCAAGGCAAGGTCGTGGCTGACGAAGACCATGGCGAAGCCCAGCTGCTCGCGGAGTTCGTTGAGCAGGTCCACAACCTGCTTCTGGACAGTGACATCCAGGGCAGTAGTGGGTTCATCGGCAACAACAATCTTGGGCGAGCGGGACAAAGCCATGGCAATCAGCACGCGCTGGCGTTGGCCGCCGGAAAGCTCGTGCGGGTAGCTGGCGAGGGTCCGGACCGGGTCCAGTTTCACCATTTCCAGAAGCTCTGCCGGCGTCTTGCGGCCACCACGCTTGGTGAGCTGCTCCATCTGGTCCTTGATTTTCATGGACGGGTTCAGGGAGCTCAGGGCGTCCTGGTACACCATGGCAATCTGCTCGCCGCGGAGACCCTCGTAGGCCTTGGGGTTGCTGTGCTTGGTGTTGGCATCCAGGAGTTCCTTGCCATCGAACTTGATGGAGCCGGTGACCTGGGCTGTTTTGGGCAGCAGCCCCATGACGGCCAGCGAGGTGATGGACTTGCCGCAACCGGATTCGCCTACCAAGCCCATGGTTTCGCCTTCGCGGACCGTGAACGTGACGTTGTCCACGATCGCGATGTCGCCGAAGCGGCCCGGGAAACGGATGGACAGGTTTTTCACTTCAAGCACGTTGCGGGCTTCGGGAGAAACCTGCGGGAGTCGGTCCGTGCGCTTCGCTTCAATGGCTGCCAGCAGTTCCAACTCGCGGTCCAGCAGGAGATGCGGGTTGGCGGCGGCCAGCTTCACATCGGTCAGCACGGCTGAAGCGCCCACATCAGACGTGACGTCACCAACGGAAGCCGCGCGGACGCCGTCGAGCTCGTGTTCCTCCACCACGGAGGGCTGGGCCACAGATGTGGCAACTTCGGTGTCCACGGCGACAACTGCAGCGGAACCGTCGTCGTCCTTCACTACCGGCGCGCGCCGCAGCTTCGGATTGACCATGGCGTCGGTGAGGCCTTCGGCCAGGATGTTCAAGGACAGCACGGTCAGCAGAATGGTCACACCGGCGAAGGTGGTGGCCCACCAGCCGCCGGACAGGACCAGGTTGCGGCCGTAGGAAATGACGTTGCCCCATGACGGTGCAGGGTCCTGAACGCCAGCGCCCAGGAAGGAGAGGGAGGCTTCGAGGATGATGGCGTCGGCCACCATGACCGTGGCGAACACCAGCACGGGCGCGGCAGTGTTGCGGACAATGTGCTTGACCAGGATGTAGAAGCGGCCGGCACCGATCACGCGCTCGGCGCGGACGTAGTCTTCGCCGTACTGGGCCAGCACGTTGGCGCGGACGACGCGGGCCAGTTGCGGGGTGTAGATGATGGCGATCGCGATGATGATGGTGGGCACCGAGTTACCGAACGCGGCCAACAGCACGGCCGCCAGCGCGATGCCGGGGAATGCCATGAGGATGTCCATGAGCCGCATGATGATCTCGTTCACGGACTTGCTGGAGGTGGCCGCGAAGGAACCGAGGAGTGCACCGGCAAGGATGGCCAGGGCAACCGCTCCGAGGCCGATCATCAGCGACGACTGTGCACCGAAGAGGAGACGCGAGAAGATGTCACGGCCCAAGCGGTCGGTGCCGAAGAAGTGCTCTGCACCCGGCGGGGTGGCTGGAATGAACGTCTCCAGAGGATCGTGCGGTGCAATGACCGGGGCGAAAATGGCCGCCAGGACAATCACGATGAGGAAGAGCAGGGCGATACGGGAGCCCCAGGGCAGGGCTTTGAAACGAATGCCCGGGGCACTTAGCCGTTCTGCGAGCTTGCTGCGCATGAGCTATACCGTCCTGATTCGGGGGTTGATGAGCAGGTAGAGAAGGTCCACCACGATGTTCACCAGAACGAAGGTGACAGAGATGGTGAGCACCACGCCCTGGACCAGGTTGACGTCCAGGTTGGTGATGCCGTTGAGGATCAGTTGTCCCATACCGGGCAGGGCGAAGATCATTTCAATCACGACGGCGCCGCCCAGCAAGTAGCCGACGCGCAGTCCCAGCACGGTCACCGGGGTGACGAGGGCGTTGCGGAGGACGTTCTTGGAGACCACCTCGCGGTAGGGGACACCGTTGCCGATGGCTGTACGGACGTAGTCGCGGTCCAGTTCTTCCACCATCGACGTACGGACCACTCGGATCAGCGACGCTGACACAGGGATGCCGAGCGCCAAAGCCGGGAGGGCCATCGAGTTGAGCCAACCGCCGAAACCGGATTCCGGCGTCGCAATTCCGCCTGAGGGGAACATCGGGTTGGCACCGAGAGCGAACCACTGGATGAGGAGGATGCCCAGCCAAAACGACGGCGTGGCGATCGCGGCGATGGAGAAGACTCGGACCAGCTGGTCCTGCCATTTATCGCGGTACAGGGCGCCGAGGATGCCGAACGCGAGCGAGAGCACTATCGCGATAAGCACGCCCAGGAAGGTGAGCTGCAGCGTCAGGGGGAACGCCGAGCCGATCATGGAAGCCACCGATTTGGCCGGCGGGGTGGTGACGCCGAGGTCGAACTGCAGGAGCTTGCCGAGGAATCGGAAGTACTGCAGGACCAGGGAATCGTTGAGGCCATTTTCCTGGCGGTACTGCTGTTTCGCTTCTTCGCTGGCACCGTCGCCGAGGGCGGAGCTGGCCTGGTCGCCGGGGGCGGCCTGCAGAACGAGGAAGACGAGCAACGTGATGCCCAGGATCATCAATGGCAATGCTGCAAGCCTGCGGCCAAGCAGACGCAATATCGTGACCAATTTATTCTCCGGTTGGTTGGGTGCTGCTGGTTGTGGGGCCTGCTCTGCGGGCTATTTGGGGGATTTAGGCCGCAGAGCAGGCCTCACAACTCGAAGGGTGCTTAGGCAGTTCGTCCGACGTCGATGAACGACAGGCCGGTGGTGGGCAGGGGCTGGAAACCGTTGAGTTTCTTCTCGTCCCAGGCACTGGGGAGTTGGCGGTGGAAGACCGGGTACAGGGGAACTTCGTCTGAGACCATGTCCACGATTTCGCCCACGATCTTCTTGGCCTCGTCACCGGAAGCCTGCGAGCCCTTGTTCATGAGTTCCTGCAGCTTGGTGCGCTCCGGCGTGGTCCAGAAGGCACGCTTGTCCATCCAGGTCGCACCCGAGTAGAACCAGCTCAAAAGGAGGTCCGCGTCGTTACCGAAAACGGAGGGATCGCCGGGGGCAGCAACCACGGAGAAATCACCCTTGCCCACGCGGTCGCTGTACAAGGCGCCGGACTGGAGGCTCTTGACGGTGACCTTGACGCCGGGGATCTTGTTCCAGGATTCGAGGATCAGCGGTGCAACATCCTTGACCCAGGCGGTGTCCGTGGTGAGGAGTTCGAATTCGAGGCTGGTGACGCCTGCCTGCTTTAGCAGCTCCTCGGCTTTGGAGGTATCGAAGCCGTAGACATTCTTGGCCTTGACGTAGTCCGGGTGGCCTTCCTGGAAGTAGGACGTGGCAGCCTTGGCGTTGCCGAACAGGGCCTTCTTAATGATGGCTTCCTTGTCCATGCCGTAATGCAGGGCTTGGCGGACCAGCTTGTTGTCGAACGGGGCCTTGGCGCAGTTGAACATGAGGAACAGCAGGCCGAACGACTGGACGGATTCAACCTTGACCTTGGACTTCAGGCCGTCAACGTCCAGGTAGGGAACGTCTTCGATGGCTTGGACGCGGCCGGACTGGACTGCGGTAACACGGGCTGCTGCGTCGGACAGCAGCAGCCAGGTCATACCCTTGGCCAGTGCAGGCTTGGGGCCGTTGTAATCGGCGAAAGCTTCAAAAACGATCTTGTCGTCCTTGACCGCTGAGACGAGCTTGTAGGGGCCGGAGCCGACGGGCGCGGCGTCGAAGGCCTTCAGATCGGTGGCGAGTGCCTTCGGAACGATCTTCACCACGGAGATGCGTGGCCCGAAGCCCGGGAAGGCGTACTTCAGGGTGAACTCCACCGTCTTCGCGTCCAGAGGCTTGACGTCCTGGATGAAGGGAATGAACTGGGAGAACAGGGACTTGTTCGCCGGATCCATCACCCGGGTGAAGGAGAAAGCGACGTCTTCGGTGGTGACGGGGGAGCCGTCATGGAACTTCGCACCTTCGCGGATGGTCACCTGGTAGGTGGTGTCGTTGACCTTCTTGGGGTCCGACGCTGCGAGGGCGTTGTAAGGCTGGCGGGTTGCCGGGTGGAGTTCAAGGAGGCCCTCGAAGATGTGCAGGTTGGCTGCCATCGGTGTGGCGCCGGACGAGCTCAGGGGATCGAAGCCGGTGGACAGGGCGTAGGAAATGCCTGCCTCGATGATGAGGTCCTTGTTGACGGCCGCCGTGTTGGTGGTGGCGCCCGTGGTGGTGCTGGCAGCGCCGCCGCACGCAGAGAGGCTTGCCGTGAAGGCGGCTGCTGCACCAACTGCGCCGCTTAGCTTCAGGAAGTTCCGGCGGCTGGCGTCGTTGACCAGCGGCAGGCTGTGGATCGTCTTGCTCATAGGGTGCCTCACCATTCGCGTTTCGTGGGTTATCGGATGTAGGACGTCCGATGCTCGTATGGAAACTGTAAGGGCGGTCACAACGGAACGTCAAGTGAGAATTGGCGCCTGGGTCTCTGCCGCGCGCCTGGCGGTTTGCCGGCTGCGGCCGGTCCTGGTGGGAAATCTCAGGGAATTCCCGTACATAGCTATGACGGAGGTGGGACATCCGATATTGTATGTTGCGTGCCACTCGTTCTTGGGTGGGCACTAAGCTCGCCTCAATATTAACACCGCACTTGTTTCCAACGCTGGCTTTAGCCGGTGGCGGGGGGAGGTGCATCGGCAAGGAGAAAGCCATGACAACTTCCGGTGTAGTTCCGCAGGCGCGGTTCAGTGCACAGGCCCGGCTGCGTGCATTGCAGTCGGACATTATGGAATTGATCCTTGAGCGTGAGCTGGAGGCCGGCGATCCATTGCCCACGGAGAGTGAGCTCTCTGTCGCCTTGGGCGTGGGGCGCAATACGCTCCGTGAATCCCTCAAGGTGCTTCAGGCGCTGGGCGTCATAGAGATCCGGCACGGGTTCGGCATGTTCGTGGCACCTAGCAACTTCGACGCCCTCGCGGACGGACTTACGTTCCGTGGCAGGCTCTCCCTGCGTCACCAAGGACTTGAAGCCTTGCAATTGGTGGATGTCCGCCAGGCGTTGGAGTCCGGACTGATTGGCTCCTCCATTGACGTCATGACCAAGGAGCAACTCACCTCCATCGAAGAAGCCGTGAAGCAGATGGAAGAGCTGGCCGCCGAGGGCGAGAACTTCGTTGCCGCCGATGCCGAGTTCCACCGCCGACTCTTCGAACCCCTGAACAACGAACTCCTGATCAACCTCATGGGGGTCTTCTGGAAGGTCTACCGGAAGATTCATGTGGAGATCGGCCCAGGCAACGAGGATCTGGCAAAAACCGCCGCCATGCACCGCAACATCTATGCTGCCGTTGCCGCCGGCGACAAAGTTTCTGCCTCGGAGTTGCTCAACCGACACTTCGACGGCATCCGGCGCCGCATCGGCGAGGCCGTGGGGGACTGAGCCTCCGCGCCTAACGCAAGGGCCGCCGTCGTACTTCTATGAAAAGTACGACGGCGGCCCTTGCGTTTGCGGGGTGGCTCACCTCATCCGCGCAAAACAAAAGACCCGCACCGGCGAACCGGTGCGGGTCTTGATCTGTGCGCCCAAAGGGATTCGAACCCCTGACCTTCTGTTCCGTAGACAGACGCTCTATCCAGCTGAGCTATGGGCGCATTTCGTGTGATTCTCGGCGGTCTGTTTCTCTGACCCCCTCGAACCTCAATAAACTTTACAGAAGTTCATGTGAAGTTCCAAATCGAAAAGCTGTAATCTACGCAACTAGACCGGTCTACGTGACCTTCGTCACTTAAAATGAGCTTTGTCGATCCCGAATCCTTGATTTCTAGCGGTTTTCCCTCCACGCCTCTTTGGATGTCCGATGTCTGACAGCGGATTGGTCTGGTCCGCGGCCCCTATCGTTTAGGACACACCACTGAACCCGAGGAAGGGAACCGCAATGGGCGATCTGGCGCGACTGCCGCTGCTTGAGAAGGCACCTACTACGCATGCACGCCTGCTGGCCTGGGTTGAGGAAGTTGCCGAGCTGACTCAGCCGGACCGCATCCACTGGGTTGATGGCAGCGAAGCAGAAAACAAGAAGCTCACCGACGAACTCGTCGAAGCCGGCACGCTGAAGCGACTGAACCCGGAAACGTTCCCGAATTCCTTCGCGGCGTTCTCCGACCCCGCAGACGTTGCCCGTGTGGAAGAGCAGACCTTCATCTGCTCCGAAAACGAGCGCGACGCAGGCTTCACCAACAACTGGATGGCCCCGGCCGAGATGAAGCAGAAGCTGCGCGGACTATTCGCCGGCTCCATGCGCGGCCGCACCATGTACGTCATTCCGTTCGTCATGGGCCACCTGGATGCCGAGGATCCCAAGTTTGGCGTCGAGATCACCGACTCCGCCTACGTTGTCGCCTCCATGCGCATCATGGCCCGCATCGGCACTGACGTCCTGGATCGCATCACGCAGACTGACGCTTTCTTCGTACCGGCCCTCCACTCACTGGGCGCACCTCTGGAAGCCGGCCAGGCCGACGTCGCATGGCCGTGCAACACCGACAAGTGGATTGTGCACTTCCCCGAAGAGCGCTCCATCTGGTCCTTCGGCTCCGGCTACGGCGGAAACGCCCTCCTTGGAAAGAAGTGCTACGCGCTGCGCATCGCTTCGGTGATGGCCCGTGACGAAGGCTGGCTGGCCGAGCACATGCTCATCCTCAAGCTGACCTCCCCCGAGCAGAAGACCTACTACATCTCCGCCGCTTTCCCGTCCGCTTGCGGC
Organism: Arthrobacter sp. Rue61a; assembly: GCF_000294695.2. Classification (NCBI taxonomy): domain Bacteria; kingdom Bacillati; phylum Actinomycetota; class Actinomycetes; order Micrococcales; family Micrococcaceae; genus Arthrobacter; species Arthrobacter sp. Rue61a. Next base: position 825,574 of record NC_018531.1, read on the forward strand.
AAGACCAACCTCGCGTTGCTCGACCCCACCATCAAGGGCTGGAAGGTTGAGACCCTGGGTGATGACATCACCTGGATGCGCTTCGGCAAGGAAGGCGAGCTCCGCGCCGTCAACCCCGAGGCCGGCCTGTTCGGCGTCGCTCCCGGCACCGGCTGGGGCACCAACCCCAACGCCATGCGTGCCATCGCGAAGGGCAACAGCATCTTCACCAACGTCGCCCTGACCGACGACGGTGGCGTCTGGTGGGAAGGCATGACCGAGGAAACTCCGGCACACCTGACCGACTGGCGCGGCGAGTCCTGGACTCCGGACTCTGACGCCCCGGCCGCGCACCCGAACTCCCGCTTCTGCACTCCGATCGACCAGATCGACATGCTGGCCGAAGAGTACTTCAGCCCGGAAGGCGTGGAACTGTCCGCGATCCTGTTCGGCGGCCGCCGCAAGACCACCATCCCGCTGGTCACTGAGGCTCGCAACTGGTCCAACGGCATCTTCATGGGCTCCACGCTGTCCTCCGAAACCACGGCTGCTGCCGCCGGTGCCGTTGGCGTCGTCCGTCGCGACCCCATGGCCATGCTGCCGTTCATCGGCTACGACGCAGGTGACTACCTGAACCACTGGGTGAACCTGTCCGCCAAGGCCAACCCGGAGCGTCTGCCCAAGATCTTCCTGGTCAACTGGTTCCGTCGCACGGCTGAAGGCGGCTTCGCCTGGCCTGGCTTCGGCGACAACGCCCGTGTGCTCAAGTGGGCCATCGAGCGCCTCGAAGGCAAGGCCGACGCCGTGGAGACCCCGATCGGTTTTGTACCGACCGGCGAATCCATCGACCTCGAAGGCCTGGACATGACCCCGGCTGAGGTTGAGTCGGCTGTTCGCGTTGACCCTGCCGAGTGGGCAACCGAGCTGGCGTCCATCGAGGAATGGTTCGCCAACTTCGGCGAATCCCTCCCGGCGGCACTTCAGTCCGAGCTGGACGGTCTCAAGACCCGTCTGGGCTAGACCTCTTAGGAACAACGGCGTTCTTAAGTGAACGACGACGGCCCGTCACCTTTCGATTGAAAGGTGACGGGCCGCCGTCGTGCTGCGCCTTAGTTGGCGAGCCACACGTCCGGACCAAAGACTTCGTAGTGGATGCGGGTAGCCGGAATGCCGGCATCGATGGCTTCGTCGCGGATCTTTTTCATGAAGGGGAGAGGGCCGCACAGATAGAGCGAGGCATCTGCGGGCATGTCGACTTCGCGCAGCGACATGAAGCCTTCCTTGGAACCTTGTTGGGGACTTTCAAGCCATAACTGCAGCTCGGCATCGATTTTGGCGGCGTCTGCAGTCATCTGGTCACTGAGTGCCCAGTTTTCCATGGTCTTTTCGGCATGAAGAACCATGACCTGCCGATCGGTGCCCGTCGCCGCGAGCGACCGCAGGATGGACGCCGTTGGAGTGCAACCGATACCCGCGGAGGCCAGGATGACGGGACCAGCGCCTTCCCTGAGGGTGATTTCGCCGTAGGGGTTTGAGATCTCGAGGATGTGGCCGGGTTCGACGCCGGCGTGCAGGGCGGTGGACACCTCGCCGCCGTCGTTGAGCTTGGTGGTGAACACGCGGCTGCTGCCTGCTGTGCCGGAAAGCGAATACTGGCGCACCTGGCGTAGTCCGTCGGGAAGTTGGACCTTGACGCTGACGAACTGACCGGGTTTTGCCGCCGTTACCGGGGTGTCGTCCGCCGGTTCCAAGGTGAATGTCATGGCATCCGTGCCTGCCGGCTCCTTGTTCACCACACGCCAGGGCATCCACATTCTGTGGTTTGCCTGGGATGCGTAGAGGTCCTTTTCAAGCTTGATCAGGGCATCTGCCATGAGCCAGTAGACCTCTGTCCATGCTTCGGCGATCTCCGGAGTGATGACCTCGGCCAAGTCCGCCGCGATGGCTGCGAAGAGATGCTCGTAGACCACTCCGTACTGATCCTCCGTGATCCCGAGGGACGCGTGCTTGTGGGCAATGCGGGAGAGTACTTTTTCGGGGAGGGTGTCCGGGTTGTTGATCAGGTGGGTCGCGAAGGCCGCGATACTCCCGGCGAGTGCCCGCTGCTGATCTCCTGAGCGTTGGTTGGAACGGCTGAAGAGTCCATCGAGCAATTCAGGATGCGCGGCGAAGAGCCGATTGTAGAAGTCGACGGTGATCGCGCTGATCCGTGACCCAACCAAAGGCAGGGTGGCTTCGACGATGGGGCGGGACTTTTCCGAGAGCATGGTTCTCCTGGGTGTAGGGGCCGGTTTGCCCGGCCGCATATATAAGCATTGAGAATGCGTATATTTATATTCCAATTTCTACACCGCGTAGAAGACTTCTGCAAACCGGGGAGGTGCAAACCGGAAAGGTGCGTAAACCGGAAAAGGCTGGCGCTCGTTCGGCGCATTGCTGGTGCCCGTGATGGCTACGACAGCGTGGCGGGGGTCCTGAACTCCGGCTTGAGCCCGATGGATTGGAACACCGGGATCATCTGGCGTGCATGGGGGAGGGAAGAGATCACCACGGTATCGAGCTCGCGGTAGAAAGCTTCCCTGGCCTTATTCATCGCGTGACGCAGTCCGCACTCATTGATGAGGGGGCAGGCCTTCGTGGGCGATTGGCACTCCGCTGGATCCTGCCGGCTGTCGAGATGCCGCAGGAGCTCACCAACGGTAGCCTTTCTTCCGGCTTCATTGAGCCGGGAACCGCCAAGCCGTCCGCGTTCGACGTCGATAAATCCGAGGGCTCGCAGGCGGACCATCGCCTTGCTGACATGGTTGTACGGCGTCCCCACAGCATCGGCCACCGCTTGTGTTGTCAGCAGTGTGCCTTCGGGAGCCGCGGCCAGCACCATGATGGCGCGGAGACTGACATCTGCGAAGGCGTTGATTTTCATGGGATCAGCTTACGGATTAGGTCTAGTCCACCCAGATGGATGGTTCGTGGGTATCAGGTTCCATGGCGCTAAAGGCGAATCCGTCCACTGTGGGCGTGTACGGAATAATGGCCGCACGGACTTCGCCATCCCTGTGCTCGGCTGCACCATGAATGCCGTCAGAACCATGGTCCGGCAGATTGACGTCGCTCACAACTGCTACAGCCTTAAAATCATCGCGGCCTTGGCGCAGCAGGTCATGGATGTCGGTCAACATCTGTCCTGCATCCACTTCGCCATTCTCGTCCGGCTCGCCCGGGGCAATCATCACTATGCGTAGTTCACCATCGTTGGACAGTGTGACTCCGAACGGGAAGAAGCCGCCGTTCTGCTGGATGTGCTCCTGCGCGGTCCCGAGTGCAGTGCCCAGTGTCTCGCGGAGTTCGCGGTCCTGGACTGATTCGGGGGCATCGGTGGAGGCGGTTTCGCTCATGCCAGCCAGTCCCTACGCCCGGACCAGCGCCAGGACGCGGTCGCGGATCTTTTCCATGGTGGCTTGGTCCTTGGCTTCTGCATTCAGGCGAAGGAAGGGCTCAGTGTTGGACGGGCGAAGGTTGAACCACCAGCTACCGTCCTTTGCTGTGAACGTGCTGCCGTCCATGTGGTCGATGTCGATGTCTTCGGTTTCGAAGTCGACGCGAACGCGCTCGACGGCGCCGGCCTTGTCTTCGATTTCGGAGTTGATCTCGCCGGAGGAGACGTAGGGCTCGTACTGGCGGCCCAGCTCCGAGAGAGGTCCGTCCTGCTCACCCAAGGCGGCAAGGACGTGCATTGCGGCAAGCATGCCCGTATCCGCGTTCCAGAAATCCCGGAAATAGAAGTGCGCCGAGTGCTCCCCGCCGAACACGGCGCCTTCCTCCGCCATGACAGCCTTGATGAAGGAGTGTCCTACGCGGGTACGGACGGCACGGCCGCCGTCCTTGGCTACGAGCTCTGGCACGGCCTTGGAGGTGAGGAGGTTGTGGATGATGACGGGGGTCTCTTCCCCTGCGGCCTGGGCCCGGGCGATCTCACGCCGGGCCACCATGCCCGTGATCGCTGACGGGGAAACGGGCTCGCCCTTTTCGTCGATGACAAAGCAGCGGTCCGCGTCGCCGTCGAACGCGAGGCCAATGTCGGCGCCGTGCTTGATGACAGCGGCCTGCAGGTCGCGCAGGTTTTCCGGCTCCAGAGGGTTGGCCGGGTGGTTGGGAAATGAACCGTCCAGTTCAAAGTAGAGCGGGATGATTTCAAAGGGCAGAGCCGGGAGCAATTTGTCGCCCAAGACAGCCGGGGTGGTCAAACCAGCCATGCCGTTCCCTGCATCCACCACGATCTTCAGCGGGCGGGACCCGGACAGGTCCACCAGTTTGCGCAAGTATTCGGAGTAGTCCTTCAGGACGTCGTGCACGCCAATCTCGCCGCGAGTGACCGCCGCAGGGATGGTGCCGGTGTTCAGGTACTGCTCAGCGAGGGCTTGGATTTCCTTGAGCCCACTCTCGGAAGAGATGGGCTGAGCGCCGGCCTTTGCCATCTTGATGCCGTTGTAGGCGGCCGGATTGTGGCTTGCCGTGAACGTGGCACCGGCAGCGTTGAGGGCGCCACATGCGTAGTAGAGCTCGTCGGTAGAGATGAGGTCGAGCAGTTGGACGTTCGCTCCGCGCGTTGCTGCACCGTTGGCAAAGGCGCGGCTGAACTCCGGCGATGAGGGACGCATGTCGCCGCCAACAAGGACCGTTTCGCCCTCGAGTCCCAAGACATCGATGAAGGCAGCGCCTACGGCCTCGACGATTTCAGCCGTGATGGACTCACCCACGATGCCCCGGACGTCGTACGCCTTGAAGGAAGCCGAGAGGTCGAATGTCTTGTTCTGCTCGATAGTCACGGGCTCAATCCTACTGTGGCAACGCAGTTGGGGTTGAACCTGAAGAGATGACCTGTGGATAGTGGTTGTCCACATAGCAGGACGGCCCGGTTCTGGCTGTCAGGGTCGGCTGGAATACTGGGTTGATGGCCAACAACTCCCCAAACGCTGCCGTTTCCGTGCAATCACCTACACATCAGCAGGCGCTGGCGTGCCTTCGTGAGTTGGTGGGCCACCCCGAAGCCCGGTTCCATAACGGGCAGTATGAAGCCATCGAGGCGTTGGTGGACGCGGGCCGCCGAGCGTTGGTAGTACAGCGGACAGGATGGGGAAAGTCAGCGGTTTACTTCGTGGCGTCATTGCTGTTGCGTCGGCGTGGCTCCGGTCCAACGCTGATTGTGTCGCCGTTGCTTGCGCTCATGCGTGACCAGGTAGCCGCAGCTGCCCGGGCGGGCGTGCGGGCCGTCGCCATAAACTCCGCCAATGCCTTGGAGTGGGACACGGTCCTTGCCCAGCTGGCCGCGGACGAGGTTGATGTCCTTCTGGTCTCCCCGGAGCGGCTCACCAACCCCTCTTTCAGGGAGAATCAGCTTCCGGAGCTCATTCGCCGAACCGGGCTACTGGTGATTGACGAGGCCCACTGTATATCGGACTGGGGCCACGACTTCCGCCCTGACTACCGCCGCATCGCGGACCTCATTGCACAGTTGCCTGAGTCTGTTCCGGTTTTGGCAACCACAGCCACCGCCAATTCCAGGGTGGTTCACGACATCGAAGAACAACTTGGCGCCGGAGTGTTGACCATACGAGGCGCACTGGGTCGCGAATCCCTTCGGCTCGGTGTCCTGACGCTGCCCGATTCCAGGGATCGGCTGGGGTGGCTGCTGACGCACCTTGCGGACATGCCCGGCAGCGGCATTATTTACACGCTCACGGTCTCGGCGGCCGAGGACACCGCACGGCTTCTTGCGGAGGCCGGGCACAACGTTTTGTCCTACACGGGAAGAACGGACCCGGCGGACCGGGAGCGTGCCGAACAACTCCTGAAGGACAACCAAGTGAAGGCCCTCGTGGCCACTTCCGCCCTGGGAATGGGATTCGACAAGCCGGACCTGGGCTTCGTGATCCACCTCGGCGCTCCGTCGTCACCGGTTGCCTACTACCAGCAGGTTGGCCGTGCGGGACGTGGAGCAGCCAACGCCGACGTCCTGCTCCTGCCGGGCTCCGAAGACCGCGAAATCTGGCAGTACTTCGCCACAGCATCCATGCCATCGGCAGAGAAAGCCGAGGCTGTGCTGGGCGTGCTGGGGGAGGCAGGCTCAGCCTTGTCCACCGTCGCGCTGGAAGCCAGGGTGGATCTTCGCCGTACGCCTTTGGAACTCCTCCTCAAAGTCCTGGCAGTCGATGGAGCAGTAGAACGCGTTGGGGGCGGTTGGCGATCAACCGGCCAGCCGTGGAACTATGACGCCGAACGCTACGCACGCATCGCCGAAGCCCGCGTGGATGAGCAGGATTCCATGGTGATCTACCAGGACACGGCTGGCTGCCGCATGGAATACATCACCTCGGTCCTGGATGACGAAACTGCAGCTTCCTGCGGACGCTGCGACAATTGCGCCGGCCGCTGGTTCCCGGTGGACGTGGCGGCGTCGGCAGCCGACGCCGCGGGACAAACCCTCCGGCGTGCCGGCATAGCCGTGGAACCCCGGCTACAGTGGCCCAGCGGCATGGACCGCCTCGGTGTTGCAGTCAAGGGAAAGATCAAGCCCGACGAGAGCGTTTCAGAAGGACGCATCCTGGCCAGGCTTACTGACCTGGGCTGGGGCGGAGCTTTGCGGGAGCTGTTCGCTGCCGGGGCTCCGGACCACGCCGTGGATCCTGCCATGCTGCAGGCCTGCGTCCAAGTACTGCGCGAGTGGTCTGGGGCCGAAGGCGGAACCCCGTGGAGCGGCGTCGGACGACCTGCGGCGGTTGTCAGCATCCCGTCGCGCAGCAAGCCACAGTTAGTGGAATCCCTGGCGCAGGGGATTGCCGGGATAGGGCGGATGCCGTACCTCGGGCAGCTGCAGCCCCAGTACGGAGGACCAACAGGAGCCCGCGGCGGCAACAGCGCATACAGGCTGGCCGGTGTCTGGGACAGGCTCGTTGTGGGCCCCGAGCTTGCCCAGGCCTTGGCGGGCACGGGCGGACAGCCCGTGTTGCTGGTGGACGACCTCATAGACAGCCGCTGGACCATGACCGTATCCGCCCGTGCCTTGCGACAAGCCGGCGTGAGCGCCGTTCTGCCACTGGCGCTGGCCCAAGCCGGATAAGGCAGGGTAGTTGGGCGTGGTCGAACTACGTCATGTTGTGATCGCTCCCACTGCACGTCTATAGGATCGAGCAAACACGCCTGCTTGCCTGCCCGGATCACGGGCCACCAGCCAGAACTTGGACCGGAGCCATGAGCACAAAACCCAACACCGACGTCGAAGCGGCCAACGAAACCAGTTGGCGGCCGCGGCTGGCCCTGTTGGTGGCGGCAACGTTCTTCATGGAGTTCCTCGACGGGACCATCCTCACCACGGCCATCCCCAGCATCGCCTCCGACTTCAGGGTGGCGCCGGCAGACATCAACATCACCATGACCGCATATCTGGTGACGGTGGCCATGGGCATCCCGCTGAGCAGTTGGCTTGCTGAGCGGTTCGGCGCTCGCCGGATCTTCTGCCTTGCGATATCGATATTCACCATTGCCTCCCTGCTCTGTGCGATCAGCACGGACCTGACCATGCTCACGCTCAGCCGTGTGGCCCAAGGCATGGGCGGGGCCATGATGGTTCCCGTCGGCACTCTGGTGGTGTTGCGGGGTACTCCCAAGTCCGAGCTTCTTCGCGCCACTGCGTACCTTGTGTGGCCAGGCCTGCTGGCTCCGGTCCTGGCTCCCATGGTGGGCGGTGCCCTGACCACCTTCCTGTCATGGCACTGGATCTTCATCATCAACGTCCCTCTCGGCCTGGCCGCATTCATTGCAGCTCTCAGGCTGGTGCCGCGAACACAGTTTGATGCCAAGCGCCGGCTCGACTGGTTCGGGCTACTGCTCACTACGCTGGGCGTGGGTGCCCTCGTAGTTGGGCTGGAGACCTTGGGAGGGCACGCGTCCAATGTGCTTGCCGTGGTGGTGGTCGCTGCCGGAGTGCTGTCCTTGGCTGGGGCAGTCTGGTGGATGAGGAAAGCCAGCGTTCCCCTGTTCAACCTCAGCGTCTTCGGCACCAGGACTTTCAGGGCGACTTCCACCGGCGGCTTCATTTACCGGCTGACCATCAGTTCCGTTCCGTTCTTGTTGCCCTTGATGTTCCAGGACGGATTTGGCTGGGATCCGCTGAAGGCCGGCGTGATGGTGGCGGCAGTCTTCGTGGGCAACATAGGGATCAAGCCGGCCACTACGCCGCTCATCAGGCGTTTTGGGTTCAAGCCCGTGCTTGTCTTTGCGTCATTCGCGTCAGCCGTGACGTTTGCGTTGTGCGCTTTCCTGGACGCCCAAACACCTGAGCCACTGATCTTTGCTTTGCTGCTGCTCAGCGGTGCGTTCCGCTCCATCGGCTTCTCTGCCTACGCTTCGGTGCAATACGCGGACATCGTCCCGGGTCAGTTGCCCTCAGCCAATGCCATCTCCGCGACGCTCGTTCAATTGGCGGCGGCTGCGGGCATCGCGGTGGGCGCCCTTTTCCTGCGCCTGTTCGAAACCACGCAGGTGTTCGGGGGGGAGCACGTGGCGGCCTACAAGGGGGCATTTGTTGCCATGGCCATCCTGATGCTGATCAGCACGGTGGACAGCCTGACCCTTCACCGTCACGCCGGGGCCGAAGTCAGCGGCGGAGCAAAGCGCGGCTGAGCAGCGGCTTCATGGAGAAGAGCCTTAAACGCAAAAGGTCCCGGTTCGAAAACCGGGACCAATTCGCGGAGACGGGGGGATTTGAACCCCCGGTGGAGTTGTGCCCCACACTTCATTAGCAGTGAAGCCCATTCGGCCGCTCTGGCACGTCTCCCTTTGCTATTGCTAGCCCACCAAGGATACGCAGAAGGTGCCTTCCAGCGCAAAACGCCCCGGCCAAGCCGCCCGTTTCGTTGGTTCCGTGCCAGCCATGCCGTTCGCACGGCACAGTTCGCAGGGAACCGTCGAATCGGGCTTCAGCGAACTGTTAGTTGCTCCCAGCCAGCGAACGCCACAGGAAGTGGTTGCTCCGGGCCTGAAGCGCTGCGGCCTGCCTGTTGTCGGAGGCCCCCGCATGGCCGCCTTCCAGGGCTTCATGGAACCATACGTTCGGGATGCCCATGGCTTGCATTCGCGCCGCCATTTTGCGGGCCTGGACGGGTCCCACACGATCATCGGACGTGGCGGTCCAAATGAAGGTCTCCGGGTATTCCACGCCGTCGTGAAGCAAATGGTACGGCGAGAAGGTGCGGATGAAATCCCATTGCGCGGGGACATCCGGGTCACCATATTCGGCGATCCACGAGTATCCGGCGGAGAGCTTGGTGTAGCGGCGCATGTCCAGGAGCGGCACTCCGCAGGACACAGCGCCGAACAGTTCCGGATATTGGGTCAGCATGTTGCCTACCAGGAGGCCGCCGTTGGAACCACCTACGCAACCGAGTCGACGGCGGCTGGTGACGCCTCGCGAGATGAGGTCCTTCGCCACGGCCGCGAAGTCCTCGTACGCGCGGTGCCGGTTTTCCTGGAGGGCTGCACGGTGCCAGGAGGGACCGTATTCGCCGCCGCCGCGGATGTTGGCAACAACGTAGACGCCGCCGCGTGAGTGCGCGGCAGCACCGTCGTCGGAGGATGCGCCCAAGGTGCGGCGCTCCAGCCAGGCCCGACCCATGGTTCCGCTGTATGCCGGAGTCCGCGAAACCTCGAACCCGCCATATCCGGAGAGCTGAGTGGGGTTTTGCCCGTCCAGCACCAGGTCCTTGGAAGCGACCTGGAAGTAGGGGACCTTGGTCCCGTCGTCAGACACCGCGAAGTGCTGCTGGACCTCGTAGTCGGCTTCGTTGAAGAACGACGGCGACCGCTTGACTTCGGCGTGCTGGCTCGCCACGCCACTGGCCTCCGAACCACCACCCGCCGAAGCACCACCCGACGAAGCACCACCCGACGACGCAGCACCGAGCGTCCCCCGGGTCAATGTGGTGGGTGTCGTGAAGCCGGTGGCCACCAGCCAAAAGTCGTTGCCTTCAGGGCCAGCGTCTTCGTCATCCACGGCGTAGGCGTTGACGTCGTGCAGGGGCGGGCACGCGTCCAGGACGGTGGACGTCCAGCCGCCTTCGGAGTCGGGACGGGATGGGTCCAGCACCCGGATCTCGGAGGACACATCGCGCAGGAGGTTCAGCAGGAGGTAGTCCTTGGTCCAGCTCCACGACTGCAGCGACGTGTGGGCATCCGGCGTGAACAGGACCAGCAGTGAACGGGTCCCTGCCAGATAGGACTCGAAGTCCGCGGCCAGCAAGGACCCGGCAGGGTAGAGAACACCGGCAACATCCCAGTCCTTCTGCGGACGGAACAGCAGCCAATCCCGGTGGGCGCTGATGTTCACATCCGTGGGAACGTCGATGACCACCCAGGAGTCGTCGCGCAGCAGCGATGTACTGCGGTTGTAGAAGTCGATGTAGTCCACGGCGAAAGTCCGCTCGTAGCCAGGCGTGGAGTCGTGGGCCACCATGGCCAGCATGTGGTCCTCGGGGATTTCGAAGAGGCGCTCGGCGTCGGCAAGGGACTGGCCACGGCGGAGCTTCACGCCGGTCCGCGCATAGGACGAGGTAGTTGCTGGCAGGCCTTCGGCTGTGCTGGATACGAGCAAAGTGTCGGCGTCCAGCCAGCTGACGTTGCCCTTGGCGGTGGGCAGATCAAAGCCACCCTCCACGAAGGTGCGGGATTCGACGTCGAACTCGCGGTGGCGGTCAGCGTCGCCGCCGTCGGGAGATAGCGAAACCATGGCCAGGCGGTACTCGGAGCCGTCGGCTGGACGGAGGAAGCCAACGCCGTGGAAGACCCACTCGACGCCTTCAGCGGCGGCGAGGGCGTCGATGTCCAGCAGAACGTCCCACTCGGGTTCTTCGGTGAGGTAGCTTTCCCAGGTGGTGCGGCGCCAGAGGCCCTTGGGGTGTTCCTGGTCTTTCCAGAAGTTGTAGTAGAAATCGCCTCGTTTGGAGACCATGGCGATGCGATCGGTGGAGTCGAGGACCTCCAGGATGCCGGCCTCAACGGCCTCATATTCGGCGTCCTCCAAGAGTTCCTCGGTGCGGGCGTTCTGCTCGCGGACCCACGCCAGCTGCTCTTCGCCGTGGATGTCCTCGAGCCAGACGTTTTCGTCCGTGGGTTCGGGCGCGACGTCCGCTGCGTGGCGGGGGCCGGAGGCCGGCGCAGCGTCATTCTCGGGGAGTGGCGTCGGATCAGCTTCTGTGGTGGTCATCGCCCCATCCAAGCAACACTGTTCAACGGTAAGCAAGTCACGCAGAAGTTAGGCTTGAGCGTGGCTAAATCCCAAACCAACCGTGTTGCCCTGATTGGGGCCGGCCCTCGGGGCACCAGTGTCCTTGAGCGGTTGCTCGCGAATTGGGCTGCGGACAGCCCGCACGGCACCACGTTGCACATCGACGTCGTGGATCCTTATCCGGCCGGTTCGGGTCATGTGTGGCAGCCGGAGCAGTCACGACTGTTCCTCATGAACACCCAGTCGTTCTATCCCACGCTTATTCCGGAGGACCCCCAGCTCGCACCGCCGCTCGCGGGTGGTTCGTTCGATCAATGGCGTGAGGCCCGTCGTCGTGATGGCATGGGACTGAACGACGCCGAAAAGGCGGAGCTTTCCACCCTCGAATCGCACAACTTTCCCAGCCGCGCGATCTACGGGCGCTACCTTCGCCAGACTCTGGACGGATTGCTGGAACGGCTGCCCGACGGCGTCAAGGTCACCTTCCATGAGACGCTCGCCGTTGCTGCGCGCCCCGTAGCGGACGGGTTCGACGTCGAACTCGCCAGCGGTGCGACGCTCACCGTCGGTTCCGTGGTCCTCGCCCTGGGTCACATCGAGTCCCGGCTGAACCCTGAGCAGCGGTCCTTCAAGAGTGCCGCGGACGAACAGGGCCTGCTGTACTTCCCGCCTGCTCCGCCGGCTGACGTTGATTGGCAGGCTGTGCCGGACAATGAGCCCGTGCTGGTCCGCGGCATGGGCTTGAACTTCTTCGATGTCATGGGCCAGTTGACGGAGGCCCGCGGCGGCAAGTTCGTTGAGGCTGGTTCGCCCGGCGCGGGCATCCTCGAGTACCGGGCATCGGGCAGGGAGCCCCGGATCATTGCTGCGTCCCGCAGGGGCACCCCGTATCGTGCCAAGGCGGGGCTGGCGGGCTACTACCCCAGCAGCATCACCATGCGCTACCTGACGGAAGATGCCGTGGACCGGTTCCGTGCAGCGGGTATCCAGCCGGGCTTCGATCATGACCTTTGGCCTCTGCTTCACCGTGATGCACTCTGGGCCTACTATTCAACGCTTGCACGGTCCCAGCCCGCCGCGATCAAGGACCCCGCACAGTTCCTGGCTGACCTGGAGGACGCGCTCCAACCACATGCGCACACCACGGCGAACTGGGAAATAAAGGTGGGAGACGTGGTGGAAAAGCACGTTGTTACCTCCCGCCGGCTGAACCTGAGAGGGCTCGCGGCGCCGCTCGCAGGCCGTACCTTTGCTTCCCGGAGCGAGTTGGATGCCGCAATCACGGCCTACCTTGACGATGATGCCCGACGATCTGCACTCGGCGAGGCGGACCCCGTCAAGATGGCCATCGGCGCCCTCCACACCGGCCGGGCCATCCTCAAATCCGTCGTGGCGGATGGCGGAATCACCGATGAGTCCTGGCTGGCGGGTTTGCGCGGCTGGTTCGAGTCGTTCGTGGAAGGCCTCGCCAGCGGAGCGCCAGCCCTGCGATCGGAGCAGTTGGCCGCTTTGGCGCGTGCCGGCGTCGTAAGTTTCGTGGGACCGGATCCGAAGTTCAGTGTGGACCGGGGTGTTAAGCTGTTCCGGGCGGTTTCGCCGTGGGTTCACGACGGTCCGGTTGAAGCGCGGACGCTTATCGAGGCGATGTCGCCGGCAAACAGGGTGGGCATCAACCTCTCGCCGCTGCTGGAACAGCTCATGTCCGACGGGCTGGTCCGCACCAAGATCATGATGAGTGTTGAGGGCACGCCCATGCAGACCACCGGCCTGGACGTGGAACCCCATCCTTACAGGCCTCTGGCTGCCAACGGATCCATCACCAGGAACTTGTATGTCCTGGGCCTGCAATTGTCCGCTTCGCAGTGGGGGACGGCCATCGCTGCCGAGGCCAGGCCGCGCACCGGACCCGCCTACGCGAGCGGCCAGCGGACGCTCCGCGATGCTGATGAGATTGCGCGTAGCATTCTGGGCCGCTAGGGACGTGGGGTTGCACCTCTACCCGACCTTGGCTACTGTGTGAGCTGCATCACCCACTTGGGTGTGCGCGCTTTTGATCTGCGGCGGGAGAGTCCTGCCGGTACATCCCGTCAGGCGCCGTAGGAGCAAACCCTCCCCAGGAATCTCTCAGGCCCATGTACCGCCGCGGCGAGGCAACTCTGGAAAGCAGTCCGGTCACCGGGCTCACCGAAGGTGCAAGCCTTCCTGCCCTGCAGGAAGGCGGAAACTCTCAGGTCCACGTACAGAGCGGGGAGGAACCCGAATCAATGTGGCACCCCGTGCCGCCTGAACGATGGAGTTCCTTTGACGATTCAGCGCCCGCCTTCCACCGGCACAGATTCACCCCACCTCGAGCGACAACTCAGCAACCGCCACATCCAGCTCATCGCCATCGGCGGAGCCATTGGCACCGGCCTCTTCATGGGATCCGGCAAGACCATTTCCGCTGCCGGCCCATCCGTCATCTTCGTGTACATGATCATCGGCTTCATGCTGTTCTTCGTTATGCGCGCCATGGGCGAACTGCTGCTCAGCAACCTCAATTACAAATCCTTCAGCGACTTCGCCGCCGACCTCCTGGGACCGTGGGCCGGCTTCTTCACCGGCTGGACGTACTGGTTCTGCTGGGTGATCACCGGGATCGCGGACGTGATCGCAATCGCGGGGTATTCCCAGGAACTTTGGCCCTCCCTGCCCCTCTGGGTGCCGGGCCTGATCACCATCGGCATCCTCCTGCTCCTGAACCTCGCCACCGTGAAAGCCTTCGGTGAGACGGAGTTCTGGTTCGCCCTCATCAAGATCGTGGCCATTGCGGCGCTCATCATCGTTGGCCTATTCATGATTTTCAGCGGCTTCCAGTCCGACGCCGGACCGGCCAGCTTCACCAACCTGTGGAGCCACGGCGGCTTCTTCCCGAATGAATTCATGGGCTTCGTGGCCGGCTTCCAGATCGCCGTCTTCGCGTTCGTGGGCATCGAACTCGTGGGCACAACAGCTGCCGAGGCCAAGGACCCCGAGAAGAACCTCCCCAAAGCCATCAACTCCATCCCCATCCGCGTGCTGCTCTTTTATGTGGGCGCGCTGATCATCCTCATGTCCGTCACCCCGTGGACCCAGTTTGCTGCCGGACATAGCCCCTTCATCGCCATGTTCTCGCTCGCTGGTCTCGGCGCAGCGGCCACCATCGTCAACCTGGTGGTGCTGACCTCGGCCATGTCGTCGGCCAACTCTGGCATCTACTCCACGTCCCGCATGGTGTTCGGACTCGCGCAGGAAGGCGACGCACCCAAGGTTTTCGGCGCGCTGTCCGGACGCAAAGTGCCCCGCAACGCCCTGTTCCTGTCCTGCATCCTGCTGCTGTCCGGCGTCGTCCTCATGTATGCCGGCTCGGACATCGGCAAGGCGTTCGACATGGTCACTACGGTGTCCGCTGTGTGTTTCGTCTTCGTCTGGTCCATCATCCTGGCGAGCTACCTTGCCTTCCGGAAGCGCCGCCCGCACTTGCACGAGTCCTCGGCGTTCAAGATGCCCGGTGGAGTGGTGATGGTGTGGGTGGTGTTCGCGTTCTTCGCCTTCGTCCTCTGGGCTCTGACCACGCAACCGGACACGCTCACGGCCCTGTTGGCCACGCCCGTGTGGTTCATCATTCTGGGTGTCGCCTGGTTGATTCTCCGGCGCCGTCCCGCGCACTTGGCCCGTTACGAGGAGTTCAAGGCTGAGCTCCAGCGGGATGCAGAAAGGGACCGGGAACCGGAACCCGTGAACAAGTAACCGCGCAGGCCCAAAAGGCCGCAAACCAAAGGCAGGACCCCTCACGAAGAAGATCGTGAGGGGTCCTGCCTTGTACCGGCCTCGCGGGTACTGGCCTCTCGGCCCTGTGGCTCAGGGGCGGCTAGCCCCTCAGGCACCTCTGGTACTCCAACCAGGCAAAGCCGTACCGGATCCATCCCACGATGTCGTACCACTTGGACGGCTTGACGGGTGCGGTGCACTGCGGCGGGTTGGTGCCGCTTTCCGCTACGTTCACCAGCGTTTTCACCACGGTTCCGCTCTCGACGGCGGTCAGCACCAACGTGCCGGTGCCTGCAGCTGCCGCGGCGGGAACCTTGAGGTCCACCGTGGCGGTGCCCGCGGTCACCGGGACCGAACCGAGTGCCGATTCCGAGCCCTTGCCATCGACGAACACTGCATTCAGCGTTGCGTTGGCCGGGCTGCCGATGGAGGTGAGGTTCAGCTTGGAGATGGCCAGCGTAATGGACTCTCCGGCCTTGACCTCAGCCGCCGTGGAGTTGGCCACGGCAACGGAACGGCGTGCGAAGTCGGGCGAAACAGGGTTGTGCTCGCGCAGGTACTTGATCCACGCATCGCGGTCCACCAAGCCCGTGTCTTTGGTGTTGGTCCCTTCCTTGAAGACCCGGAAGTTGTCACCGCCGGTAGCCAGGAAGCTGAACGTCCCGATCCTGTACTGCTTGGCAGGATCGAGCACAGCACCGTTCACCCAGATGCCGGTGATGCGGTCACCTGCGGCGCGGGCGGCGTCGTAGGTGTAGCTGACGTTCTTGGACACGCCCAGCTGCTGGTAGGGGCGGCTGGGAATGGTGCCGTCGGCGTTGGTCTGCCACTGCTGCTCCAGGAGCGTCTTGAACTGAGCGCCGGTCAGCGACGTGGTCCAGAGATTGTTCACGAACGGCAGGACCGCGTTGGCCTCGGCGTAGGTGATGGTCCCGTCCGGTGCGTAGTACAGCTCATTACGCAGGCCTCCGGGGTTCACGACGCCGATCTCCGCCGCACCCAGTTCGGGAGCCTTGAGTGTATCCACCAGGGAGTCCGCCACCAGGTTGCCGAGCGTGGATTCGTTCGCGCGATCGTCCCGCTTGGGGGCGCCGCCGGCGGGATCCGGGGTGAAGGCCGTGGTGATATCAGCTGTCACCGCGCCTACCGGCTGGTTGCCGATCTCGGCAGCCTGGGCGAGGGCCTTGTCCACGATGGTTTTCACTGCCGCCACACGCGGGTAGGTGGCAACGAGGCTTTCAGCGGTCTCGGTAGTCCGGTCCACGATGGCGGCCTTGTAAGAGGTCACGGACTTGCTTGCGGTGTCCACTGTGAGGGTCACGCTGCCTACGTTCTCGCCGTAGTTGCCAGTCTGCACAATGGGGCGGGTCTTGCCGGTGGGCTGGCCGTTGGCGTCCAGGATCGGAGCGTCCCAGGCGTATTCCTTGTGCGTGTGTCCTGTGAAGATCGCGGCGACGTCGGGAGTGGTTTCGTTGACCAGCTTGGCGAACGGCCCGCCGGCTGCAACTTCCTGCTCCAACGTGGCGCCCTCGGGTGTTCCGGAAGCAGCGCCGTCGTGGTTTTCCACGATGATGAGGTCTGCCAGGTTGTCGGCCTTGATCTTCGCGGCAACCCGGTTGATGGCTTCCACAGGATCGCCGAACTCCAGATCCGCGATTCCGGCCGGGGTCACCAGGGACGGAACTTCCTGCGTGACAGTACCGATCACTGCTACCCGCATGCCGTTCATGTCCATCACCTTGTACTCCGGCAGGACCGGGGTGCTGGTGCCCTTCTGGTAGACGTTCGCGCCCAGGTAGGCGAACTTCGCGTTGGTACCTCCAGCTGTGACGCGGTCGCGCAGGTCCGCCCAACCGCCGTCGAACTCGTGGTTGCCTACAGCGGAAGCCTGCAATTCGAGCGCGTTCAAGACGTCGATGGTGGGTTGGTCCTTCGCCACCGAAGAAGCGAAGAGGGAAGCACCGATGTTGTCACCGGCCGAAATGAAGGCCGTAGCGCCGGGAGCAGCTGCAGCGCGGAGCTTTTCCACCGTTCCGGCGAACAGGACGGTGTTTGAGTCGATCCGCCCGTGGAAATCGTTGATACCCAGGAACTGCAGGTCGACGGTTGCCGGTTGGTCCGCAGTCAGGTTCAGGCCCACCACCACAGGATCGTGGTCACTGGCCCGGAACTCGTCCTGGGCATAGTAGTTGGTCACATTGTTGTTATACCTGCTGTACTCCAGCGCGACGGACTCCACGGAGTTGATGTTCCAGATGTCTGTTCCGGTCACCACCTTGTGGGCGGCAGGAGAAGCGAGGATGTGGTCCAGCGAGCCAACCATGCCTCCGAAGAGGTACGAGTGCTTGCCTGTACCCACCTCAAGGTCGGTGTAACCGGCGCCGGTGAGGACGTTGATGGGATCTTCCTTGGCGTAGGCGTTGAAGTCGCCGATCAGGAAGACCTTGTCCGTGCCCTTGGACGCCTGGAGGTCCTTGGAGAAGGCGAGCAGGGATTCAGCCTGCTTTGTGCGTGCGATGTTCGACGCGCCCTGGCCCTTGTCCGTGTCATCCGGGGTCGCGGCGGAGCCCTTGGACTTGAAGTGGTTCACGATCGCGATGAACTTTTTGTCATCGTCCCCGCCAACCGGCTTGAAGAGCTGCGCGAGGGGCTTGCGGGCACTTGCGAAGGCCACGGTGTCGTTGTGGATGATGGACTCGCCCACGGGCTCGGCCGCTGCCTTCTTGTAGATGAATGCTGTGCGGATCATGTCCTCGTCGCTCAGCGGGGGAGCGTTGGCGGGTGTGCGCACGTAGTCCCAAACACCGGGTGTCTTGACGTTGAGGGCATCCACCAGCTTGGACAAGGCGTCGTCGCGGTTCTTGCCGAACTGCGCCGAGTTCTCGATCTCTTCAAGGGATACGACGTCGGCGCCGGACTTGGTGATGGCGGCAACGATCTTGCTCTGCTGGCGCTCGAAGTTCTCCGCGTTGGCAGCACCGCGGGCGTTGCAGCCTTCCTTGACCGTGATCGGGTTGCCCTCGCGGTCGGTGTAGAAGACGCAGCCGGCCAGCTGGTCACCGGTGGTGGGGAAGTAGTTCAGCACGTTGAAGGAAGCCAGCTTGAGGTTGCCCCCCACGTCGGCGGGACCTTCGGGCCGGGAGGCGGTGAAGCTCGCCGGCTGGACAGAGTCAGCGTTGGCCGGGCTCAGCGCAGTCAGGGGCTGGAACTTCCAGGAGTTGTTGCCGTAGCCCAGGATGACGTCAGTCCGGAACTGCGCCGGGGAACCGACGCGGACAGGATCGGACGTGGTCAGGTAGGGCAATTGCTGGGCCTTGGTGGTGGCGTCCTTCAAGAAGTTGGTGGACGCACCGTCGTCGAGCTTGATCCCGCGCAGCGCGTTGTCCGCTACCACAGCGGCATACTCCGGCGAACCGTAGGTGGCTACCGCCGTCGGCTGTACCAAAGGCGATGTGCCGGCCGCGAGGCCGATCTCGCCGTACTGGTTCAGGGAGTAGTTGTCCGAGACCGTAAAGTCACCTTGCGGGGCCAGGAGCATGCCTTCCAGGCTTTCCCGGGCGGCCTCATTGGCTGGCAGCGTGAACGGCGTGGACTTAACCTCCGGCGCGGCTTCGGTCAGCTTCTTTAACCCCGCCGCCTCAACGGTCAGCTGGGTTTGGCTGGCGAATTCGCTGACCACACCGGTGAGCTGCACGTAGTCGCCCGGTTGGACCGTTGGCGCCGTCGACGGCGAATAGACGAACAAAGCGTCCGACGCCGTCCTGGCCGCCCCCGCGTTGTCCCCGCCACTTCCGGCGGTTTGGACGTAGTAGCCGTTGAAACCGCCGGTCGCATAGACAGCGGTGACCTTGCCGCTGGTTGTCACGGTGCTGCCAACAAACGGGCTGGCTGTACCGGTTCCTTGAATCTCGGCGATGGTCTTGACCCCGGGCTCGGGCTGGGGGTCAACGGGCGGGGTTCCGCTGCCGTTGGAGGCGGTGGGGGTGATGGTGGCGCTGAGGCTGAAATCCGCCGCGTTGGAGTCGGTGTCCGCACCATTGGTGCGGTTGAGGCTCTTAACGTCCGAGTTGACGGTGGGTGCGGTGGCAACGGCGGTCTCAAAGGTGTTGGAGGTGCCGTAGCCCAGGAGGTCAGCGATGGCTGCGTTGCCCGTCACCGACCCCGTCGGAAGGGGAGTGACGGCAGTGGCCTGCTTGGCCAGGATCAGCGTCCCGGTAGTTCCGCTGGGGTTCAGCGTGCCGGCTGCCTGGACATCGGCTTTGGGTAGTTCCGGCGCCGTGGACGTTCCGCTGTTGGTGGCGCCTTGGACCAGGAAATATCCCTTCGCGGGGATGCTGCCGGTCAGGGGCGTGATCCCCGTGGGCGCTGTGCTGGTAGTGGCAGACCGGTACTGCAGCGACCAGCCCGCCAGGCTGACCGGTGCGTCCGAGGAATTGTAAAGCTCCACGAACTTGTTCTTGAAGGCCGCACCGTTGCTGCCACCGCTGAGGTAGGCCTCGTTGATCACCACGGGCGATGCGCCGGCTGCGAGCTCATCA
Organism: Arthrobacter sp. Rue61a; assembly: GCF_000294695.2. Classification (NCBI taxonomy): domain Bacteria; kingdom Bacillati; phylum Actinomycetota; class Actinomycetes; order Micrococcales; family Micrococcaceae; genus Arthrobacter; species Arthrobacter sp. Rue61a. The sequence continues at coordinate 845,158 of NC_018531.1, forward strand.
GCTGCAAAGGCCGGTACTGCCGTCAGCGGGGCGGTAATCAGCCCAGCCGACAGGACAGTGCCCGCCAAGGATTTCCAATGCATAAATTTCATCCGCTTGAACTTTCATCAGTGAGCCCTGTGGAGCTCCATGAATGGCGCCCACTGTCTTGTGAAGTGGGCGAGTGCCGGAAGTTACTCCCGGGTAAAGCTGCCTCGGACCTAGCTGAACACGAACGGATGAATGGAGGGTTGACCTGGGGTCAACAATGAGGGACCGTGCAACGGCCCAATAGCCCGACGACTAGGCGGTCTGGCCCAAGTCCTGGATCACCTTGAAAACGGCGCCGGTCGGGTCCGATAACGTGGCCAAGCGCCCGAAGGGTGTGTCCTCGGCGGGCTGCATAATGGTGGCACCGAGGGACGCGGCTCGCTCAGCAGTGGCGTCCGTGTCTTCCACCGCGAAATACACACTCCACATGGAGGGGACCTGCTCGGGCAGGAAACCGGAGGCATCCATGATGCCCGCCTTGGCGTCGTCACCGGCACCCAGGGTTGTGTATCGGAATTCCGGAGTGTCGCTCATGACCTCCGTGTCCCAGCCGAAGACCTTCTGGTAGAAAGTGACCGCGGACTCGTAGTCCTTGGAAAGCAGTTCATGCCAGGCGGGAGCTCCGGCCTCAGCCGCCACCTCATAGCCCTTCATTTCACCGAACTGCCAGGCGCCGATTGCGGCGCCTGAGGCATCCCCGTACATGGCCATGCTGCCTTGCTCGGGGACCTCCATGGGTTCAAGGAGCACCCGGCCGCCGTTGGCGGCAGCGGCCTCGGTGGTTGCTTTGATGTCGTCGGTGCGAAGGTAGGTGGACCAAACGTCCGGCATGGCCCCCATGTCCGCCTGCTTCTCCATGATGCCCGCAACCATCCGGCCATCCTTGGAAGCCGTGATGTAGCCGCCGTACTTTTCCTGGTCTCCGGTTTCATAGGTCCAGCCGAAAAGTGCCGTGTAAAAGGCCTTGGCCTTCTCCGTATCGGACGTCACAAGGTCGATCCAGCAGGGGGAACCGGGAGTGATGTCAGGCTTGGGCATGGGTAAGGCTCCTGTGGTTGTGCCGCGGCCAAAACTGCGGCTGATGTCTGTGTGGTGTGGAGACAGACAGAACACTATGCGGGGCCTCTGACAGTTTCAATGATCTTCCGGTTGTGAGTTATCAGTTCCGCACGGGAACCCTGGCTCAGACGCAAGAATGCCCCGGGTCCTGGGACCCGGGGCACCTCATTCGCGGAAGGTAAGGGATTTGAACCCTTGGTACGGGGTTACCGCACACTGGTTTTCAAGACCAGCTCCTTAGGCCGCTCGGACAACCTTCCTCGCCTAGTAGTGTTTCATAGGGAGTTGGCTGTTCCAAAACATCACGTCTTCCGGCCCCTGCCCCGGGGTCTGGAGACAAGCAAGAAACCGGGAGTTCGTCATGAAAGCCGTCTACATCTCAGAGCCAGGCGGGCCCGAAGTCCTCGAAATCCGCGAGGTCCCCTCTCCGGTGCCCGGCGAGGGCGAGGTGCTGATCGACGTCGTGGCTGCGGGCCTGAACCGTGCGGACGTCCAGCAGCGGCGTGGCTTCTATCCGCCGCCCCCGGGCGCCTCGGAAGTTCCTGGCTTGGAGGTCTCCGGCCGCATCGCCGCTTTCGGCCCCGGCGTCACCAAGGCATTCTCTGTGGGGGACAAAGTAGTGGCACTGTTGTCCGGCGGTGGCTACGCCCAGCAGGTCGCCGTCCCGGCGGAGCAGGTTCTCCGGATTCCCGACGGCGTGGACCTGATTACGGCCGCCGCGCTGCCCGAAGTTGCCGCCACGGTGTACTCGAACCTGATCATGACCGCTCAGCTGCAACCCGGCGAGACTGTGCTCATCCACGGTGCAACCGGCGGCATCGGCACCATGGCCATCCAATTGGCCAAAGCCTATGGCGCAAAGGTGGCAACCACGGCGGGCACTGACGAGAAAGTAGGCACCGCCAAAGCCTTCCTGGGTGCCGATATCGCCATCAACTACACCGAAGAGGATTTCGCTGAAAGCCTCAAGGCGCATAACGGAGGCAAAGGCGCGGACGTGATCCTCGACGTCGTGGGTGCCAAATACCTGCAACAGAACATCGAGGCGCTCGCCGACTACGGACGACTCATCGTCATCGGCCTGCAAGGCGGAACAAAGGCCGAGATTAACCTCGGCCAGCTCCTCAGCAAACGGGCTGCCGTCATCGGAACAGCCCTCCGGCCGCGACCGGTTACTGAAAAGGGAATCATCATGTCCGCCGTGCGTGAGTCGGTGTGGCCCATGCTCACCGATGGCCGGATCAAGCCCCTTGTGGCCAAGTCCTTCCCCTTGGATCAAGTCCGGGAAGCGCATGAATACTTTGACTCCGGCGAGCACGTGGGCAAGGTCCTCCTGCTCCTCTGAATCGTCCAACCAACCGCAGCGAGGAGCCTCATGTCCATCCGGCACAGCTTGCTGGCCCTGCTTCAGGACCAGCCCCGGTACGGCTATGAGCTGCGCGTCGAATTCGAGGACAGGACCGGGGCAGCCTGGCCGTTGAACATCGGCCAGGTGTACACAACGCTGGACCGGCTGGAGCGCGACGGCCTGGTCAGCAAAGACGGCGACGACGGCGGCGGGCACGTCGTGTACAGCATCACCGACGCCGGGGCTGAGGAAGTCGAAGCGTGGTTCGCCGGCGCAGTGGACCGGGGCAATCCTCCGCGAAACGAAATTGCCATCAAGTTGGCGCTCGCGGTGTCGCTTCCGGACGTGGATACCTCTGCGGTGATCCAGTCCCAACGGGAAGTCTCGGTCAAGGCTCTGCAGGAACATACGCAGGCGAGAAAGGCGGTCTCCGCCAACCAACGATCGTCGGATACCGCCTGGCTCCTGGTGCTCGATTCACTGATTTTCCAGGCCGAAGCGGAAGTTCGATGGTTGGATCTCTGCGAGGCGCGCATGGTGCAAGTTCAGCGCCGGCCGGGAGAGTGAACTGACTCCGCTTGATGCGGGCGGGTGCCAGACCCGTTCGGCCAATACCGGTGGTTTTGGTCTTCTTGGAGGAGCCCGTAGGCGTCTTGAATACGCGTCGTCGCTCCATGCCGGAGTCTCCAGGCGCGACCTCACCCTCATCACACTGGTTGAGGCAGGCATATGGTCCAGCGCCGGTGGACTGGCCGCCTCAGCAGGCGTCCTCCTGGCAGCACGTTTTGGTGCGCCGATGATCGCCACCGCACTCTACGGCCAAATCCTCACCATAGGACTTGCAGGCACCCTCGGGGCCATCACAGGAAGCCTCCTCGCTGCCACTCTCAGCCGCGAATCCCGGCTCTTCAAATATTTCAAGGAACGGAACTAGGCACATGGTCGCATCGGCGAGCAGGGTTGGCCGTTCGTCGCACCCTCGCCGCCGTTCGGCGCCGGATGTATGATGCTCCGGTGCGTTCCACATTGCACCAGTAACCTCCTTGGTAGCATGCCGGTGACGCGTGACTGCCAGGGCGGGCGTCCACGGCGGCAGAGCAGTTCTCAAGGAGGAGATATGGGCAAGGTTCCTGACCAGACCGGACTCGCGGAAGGACTGGATCCCACACTGCCTGCACCGGCCGTGGATGATTCTGTTCGCGAAGCCGAAGAACGAAAGTGGACTCCGGCCAAGATCGGGCTTTGGGTGGCGATTTCGCTGCTGGGAGCCGTGGCATGGTTCATGCTTGCGCTGGTTCGCGGCGAGACCGTCAACGCGATCTGGTTTGTCTTCGCTGCAGTCTGTACCTATTTGATCGGCTACCGGTTCTACTCCAAGGTTATTGAGCGCTATCTGCTCAAGCCCGATGATCGCCGTGCCACCCCTGCCGAGTACAAGGCCGATGGCAAGGACTACGTCCGCACGGACCGCAATGTCCTTTTCGGGCACCACTTCGCGGCCATTGCGGGCGCCGGCCCGCTGGTGGGACCCGTCATCGCGGCCCAGATGGGTTACCTTCCCGGCACAATCTGGATCATCATCGGCGTCGTCCTCGCCGGGGCAGTGCAGGACTACCTGGTCATGTTCTTCTCCATGCGCCGCGGTGGACGTTCCCTGGGCCAGATGGCACGTGAAGAATTGGGCGTCATCGGCGGCACTGCTGCCCTCATCGCAACCCTGCTCATCATGATCATCATTGTGGCCATCCTCGCGCTGGTGGTGGTCAACGCCCTCGGCGAGAGCCCGTGGGGCGTGTTCTCCGTGGGCATGACCATCCCCATCGCGTTGTTCATGGGCGTCTACCTGCGCTTCATCCGGCCGGGCAAGGTGATGGAGGTGTCCATCATCGGCTTCGTGCTCCTGATGGCAGCCATCATCGGCGGCGGCGCCGTTGCCGGTACCGAGTGGGGTGCGGCCTTCTTCCACTTGGACAAGGTCACCATTGCCTGGGGCATCATCATTTACGGTTTCATCGCCGCAATCCTGCCCGTCTGGCTGCTCCTGGCTCCGCGCGATTACCTCTCCACGTTCATGAAGATCGGCGTGATCGTGATGCTCGCGCTCGCCATCATCGTGGTGCGGCCGGAGATCACCGTCCCGGCGTTCAGCGAGTTCGCCAGCCGGGAGAACGGCCCTGTGTTCTCCGGCGCACTGTTCCCGTTCCTGTTCGTCACCATCGCTTGTGGCGCCCTGTCCGGTTTCCATGCGCTCATTTCTTCGGGAACCACACCCAAGCTGATCGAGAAGGAACGGCAGACCCGCTTCATCGGTTACGGCGGCATGCTGATGGAGTCCTTCGTGGCCATCATGGCCTTGGTGGCCGCGATCTCGATCGACCGTGGCATCTACTTCGCCATGAACGCACCTCTGGCCCTTACCGGCGGCACTGTGGAATCCGCGGCGCAGTGGGTGAACAGCCTTGGCCTGGCCAATGTGAACATCACCCCGGACGTGCTGGCCCAGACCGCAAAGGACGTCGGCGAGGAAAGCATCATTTCCCGTTCCGGTGGCGCTCCCACGCTGGCAGTCGGTTTGGCGCACATCATGCAGCAGTTCATCGGCGGACCGGGGATGATGGCTTTCTGGTACCACTTCGCCATCATGTTCGAAGCCCTCTTCATCCTTACCGCCGTTGACGCAGGCACCCGTGTTGCCCGCTTCATGCTGCAGGACTCCATCGGCAACTTTGTTCCCAAGTTCAAGGAGGCCTCGTGGCGCCCCGGAGCCTGGCTGTGCACCGCCATCATGGTGGGTGCGTGGGGTGCCGTGCTCCTGATGGGCGTCACTGATCCGCTGGGTGGCATTAACACGCTCTTCCCGCTGTTCGGCATCGCCAACCAGCTTCTCGCTGCCATTGCGCTGGCGGTGTGCATGGCCATCACTGCCAAGCGTGGCGTGTTCAAATGGCTGTGGATCGTGGCAGCTCCGCTGGCATTCGCGGCGGTTGTGACCATCACTGCCAGCTTCCACAAGATCTTCTCGCCTGTCCCCGCAGTGGGCTACTTCGCGAACAACCAGGCCTTCTCCAAAGCACTCGCTGACGGCAAGACGGAGTTCGGCACGGCCAAGACCGTCGCTGCCATGGAGGCTGTGGTCCGCAACACCATGATCCAGGGCGTGCTTTCGGTCATCTTCGTGACGTTGAGCATCATCGTGATCGTTGCTGCGCTGATTGCCACCATCAGGGCCATCCGTGCCGGCGGCGGTCAGGACCACGAGGACCCACCGGTTCCTTCCAAGGTGTACGCACCGGCGGGGCTGTTCCCGACGGTTGCTGAGAAGAAGTTGCTCGCGGAGTGGAACGCCTTGCCTGCGGAGAAACGGACCCAGAAGGCCGGCCATCACTGATGAAGGCTACCAATGAACACCGTCGTTAAAGGCCTCCGGGGCTTCGCCACCTACATGGGCTCGCTCATGGGTGCTGACGCGTACCGGAAGTACCTTGAGCATTTCGAAGCAAGCGGCCATTCCGGTCCCGCCATGACTGAACGCGAGTTCTGGCGGGACCGGATGGACCGGCAGGACAGCAACCCGCAGGGCAGGTGCTGCTGAGGCAGCACCCGGAAGGGAGTTTCGCTACGAACGAAGTCCAAATTCAGGGCCTGGACAGTGGTTCGCGTAAAGCACATGAGAGTATGAACGAATGAGCGATCTGAACAACATTCAGCCCACGGATGAGGCTTCGGACGACACCCCCGTGGAAGGAACCACGCTGGACGAGGGTACGGCAAGCCCGGAGGAGCAACCAGCCCCGCAGGGGGAGTCCGCGAAGGAGTCAGCCAAGCCCAAGGGCGGGAACCTTCACGAACTCGTGGATGAGCCGGCCAAGGTGATGCGTATCGGCACCATGGTCCGCCAGCTCCTGGAGGAAGTTAAGGCTGCGCCCTTGGACGATGCTGCCCGGGGTCGACTGGCCGAGATCCACGAGCGGTCCATCAAGGAACTTGAAGATGGGCTGGCTCCGGAACTCATTGAGGAGCTGGAACGGATCAGCTTGCCTTTCCCTGACGAGAAAGCGCCCTCCGATGCGGAGCTTCGGATCGCGCAGGCACAACTCGTCGGCTGGCTGGAGGGCTTGTTCCATGGCATTCAGGCCGCGATCGCCGCTCAGCAGGCTGCCAAGGAACACGCGGCCGCGCAGATGCAACTCCGTCAACTTCCGCCGGGGACTGTCATTGCGCCGGGTATCGTCATTGGCGAGAATGGCCAACCGCAGCGGGCGGCTGCACCCGGTGCACCCGGCGCTGCTGCCCAGGGCCGCAGGGAAGACCCCGACCACGGCCCGGGCCAGTACCTCTGAGTTCCCAGGTGGGTTTCTTTGGGGCCGTCCGGCAAGGGCGGAAGGACGATCTGGAGCTGGGCAAGGGACTGTGGCGCCGTGCCCATGACCGTTTTCACCGGGGGCTGGACCGATACCACCAAGTCCTCGAGGGCGTTGATGATGAGCAGCTCTATAACGAGCTCGTTCAGATAGCTAACGAACTTGCCGAGCTATCGCCACGCGTGAGGACTGTCTGCGTCGAGGCGCAGAAGAGGTCTCCAAGCGATGGACTGGATGTCCCGGGAACACTGGCCGGCGTGCACCGAGCCCTGTCCAAAGCAGGAAACTCCCTGGCGACCACAGCCGAAGCCGCAGCCATGTTGAGGTTGGCCGTGGGACCCGTTCCAGTAGGCGCATTGTCCGTTCGGCGACGGGCCGAATCGGTCTTTGAGCAGGTTGCTGACGCGGAGCGCCAACTCAACGCCTAAGCAGCAGCACATTAAAGCCGCGCGTGCGCAACTACCCGCGCGCGCCCTTATTCCCTGTTTGCAAGAAGTTAAGCGCATAGCTGATCCGCGTAACATTCGGCCGTTTTGACAAACGTTTGCTGGCAGGATGGCAGACATGACTTCGTCACCAACACTTACTTTCAACGACGGCAACACCATCCCCCAGCTCGGCTACGGGGTGTGGCAAGTTGAAGACGATGTAGCCGAAAAGGTGGTGCGCCAGGCTTTCGAGGCCGGCTTCCGCCACATCGATACCGCCAAAATCTACGGCAACGAGGCTGGCGTCGGCCGTGCCATTGCTTCCTCCGGCCTCTCCGCCGAGGAAATCTTCATCACCACCAAGCTGTGGAACGCTGACCAGGGCTACGAATCCACACTCGCGGCTTTTGAAGAGTCCATGGACCGTCTCGGCCTCGAGACTCTGGATCTTTACCTGATTCACTGGCAGCAGCCCAAGCAGGAAAAGTACGTTGATACCTGGAAGGCCCTGATCGAGCTCAAGAAGCGCGGCCGGGTCAAGTCCATCGGCGTCTCCAACTTCACCAAGGAAGGCCTGCAGCACATCATCGATGAAACCGGCGTTGTTCCGGCCATCAACCAGGTAGAGCTGCACCCGTTCTTCAACCAGGCCGACCTTCGTGAGTTCAATGCTTCCAAGGGCATCCTGACGCAGGCTTGGTCCCCGCTGGGCCAGGGTGGCGAGCTCTTGGAGAGTGCCACCGTGGCTGAGATCGCGGCCAAGCACGGTGCAACTCCGGCCCAGGTCATCATCGCCTGGCACCTGGCCATCGGAAACGTGGTGATCCCCAAGTCCGTCACCGAGTCCCGCATTCAGGAGAACTTCGAGGCTCTCAACGTCACACTGGACGCCACCGACGTCGAGGCCATCAACGGCCTGGACCGCGGTGCTGAAGGCCGCATCGGCCCGGACCCGGCAGTCTCCGACTTCGCCTAACCCGACGCCTGACCACGGTGCCCCGTCCCCTTCCTTGGGGGCGGGGCACCTGCCGTTAACGCTCGACGGCGGCACTCGCCGTCGTGTCACAGCCCCCCGAGTCCGTGGTGAAATTGATCGACCCAGACGGACGGAGTTTGCATGGTGGTGTTTGACGCATTGGAGCGGCAGATCGTGGCTGCCCTCCAACAGGATCCCCGCTGCCCTTGGCGGAAGATGGCGGCCGTCCTCGGCGAAGCTGAGCGAACTGTTGCCCGCCGGGGATCGCTGTTGTTGGAGTCCGGCTCCGTGGCTGTGGTGGGTATCCGGCCCAGGCCCGCCGTGGTGCTGGTGGAGATGCGCTGCATGCCCGGAACGGTTCGGGCGGCGTCCAACGCCCTCGCGCAGCGTGCCGACACCACGTTTGTTTACACCACCACCGGCACCGGTGACTGCGTCGCGGAAATACTCACGGAACCGTCCCGGATGGGCGATGTTCTTTCCGATGAGTTGCCCTCCACCATCGGCTTGCGTGATTCCACCAGCTATCCCGTGCTCCGTTACTTCAGGACCATCCGAGGGTGGCGGCCGGAGGTTCTCGCCCCTGACAAAGCCGAAGCGCTCCGGTCGGATCTCACCAAGGATTCCGGAATCCTGGTGCCGCTGCAGGACCTGAGCCGCCAGGATAATGAACTCATCGATGCCCTGTGCGCCGATGGCCGGGCGAGCTTCGAAGCGCTTGGGCGCCGTGTTGGCGTTTCGGAAGCAACTGCCCGGCGACGCAGCGAATGGTTGCTGGCCAACAATCACATCCAATTGCGGGCGATCGTTGAACCGGCTGCCTTTGGACTTGGCGTTGAGGCCCTTCTCTGGATCCGCGCATCGCCGCAGCATGTTGAGCGCGTGGGACGGAGCCTCGCTGAGCTTCCCACGGTTCGCTATGCCGCGGCGATTGCCGGGGACTACCAGATCGTGGCTGACGTCACTGTGGAGGACATGTCGTCCCTCTACCGCTTCATCACCGACTCGGAGTGGGCGCAGGAGGCCACCGGAGTGGATGTGTCCATTCTTCTCGATGCGCGGAAGCGCGGCGGACGGATTATGCGCTCATCGTCGTAAGGGGTGCAGGCCTCGCCGTCATGACAGGAGCGACGGCGGCGTACCCCGTCTGCTGCTCAAAGGCGCGTCCGTAACGGAGCAGCTGCATATCCGTGTAGTGGTTGCCCGCGAGCTGGAGGCCTATGGGCAATCCGATGGAGCTGAAGCCCGCCGGCACGCTGAGCACAGGCAGTCCGGTGGCAGACAGCAGGCAGGCTGATCGCATCCAGTCCAGGTACGTCTCCGAAGGGACACCTGCCACGTCTGTGGGATACCGCAGCGTCGCGTCGAAGGGGAGCACTTGGGCGCAAGGGCTGGCGAAAAGGTCGTAGCGTCCAAAGAACTCCTGGACGCTGCGTTCAAGGCGGCTTCGGGCGGCCGCAGTTTCAATGAGGTCACGGGCAGTCAAAGCGAACCCCTTATTGACGTTCCAGTGCACTTCCGGCTTGACCACATCCCCGGCCCGCTCAAGGATAGGCCCGAGTCCCGCGGCGAAGTCCATGGCTCGGGTATTGCCGAACACCAGGTCTGCTTCGCTGAAATCCGGAGTGGCTTCCTCCACGATCGCCCCCAGGTCCTCAAAGATCGCCAGTTGCCGTTCCAGATGGTCCAGGATCTCCGCTTCTACGGGAACGCCGATGCCAAAGTCACGGGACCAGCCAATACGAACCCCACGCATGTCAGTCTCCAGGCTGGACCGAAAAACTTCCGGATCGAGCCCGGCCGGGTGCGGGATTCGGGGATCCTTGCCCGCGGTCACGGACATAAAAAGGGCAATGTCCTCAATGCTCCGTGCCATTGGTCCTGTCCGTCCCAGCCACGAGTAGGCGTTGATGTCGGACGGCATGGGGATGACCGCCGTCGACGGCCTGAAGCCCACCACATTGCAGAAGGAAGCCGGGATGCGGAGCGATCCGCCCATGTCGCTGCCGTCGCCGATGCTTTGGACGCGGGAGGCGACGACGGCGGCCGCCCCGCCGCTGCTGCCGCCTGCACTCAGGGTGGGTGCGTACGGGTTGGTGGTGGTTCCGAAGAGATCGTTGAACGTGTGCGATCCGGCTCCAAACTCGGGAACATTCGACTTTCCTGTGCTGATCACTCCGGCCGCTTTCAGCCGCGCAATGATGAGGTCGTCGGCGTCGGGAACAAAGTCGCGTAAGGCGAGGGAGCCTTGGGTGGTGCGCATTCCGGCAGTGTTGTTGGTGTCCTTATGCGTCATGGGAACGCCGTGGAGCGGAGGGAGCAGGGCGCCCGAGGCCGTCAGCTGGTCGGCGCGGTGCGCCACGGCCTGGGCTCCATCGGCATCGAGGGTCACCACGGCATTGATTACGGGGTTTACTTCGGAAATGCGATTGAGGTGTTCGGCCAAGACCTCGCGCGCGGAGACTTTCTTCTCACGGATCGCTGCGGAAAGTTCGACGGCGGACAGCTCGCCAATGGTGTCAGGCATGGTGCTCCTTTGCTGGATTGCTTCTCCCTGAAAGTGTGTCGGGTCACACTGTGCCGGGGTAGCTCTGTCGCCACCGCAGGCAGGCTTTGACTGATTCAGCCAGCAACGTGGCTGATTCCGTCAGCTATTGTGTGTGATCCGGCTCATAGCAGAGGGTGATGGTAACCCACTGGCCGATCTGGTCGATGGGAGAAGATTTGCCCCGCGGCGCCACATACCGCACAGCGTCGTCCGGATGCGGACTTGCCAAGGGGCCAACACCTGGGAGGTTCCCATGCACCAACCCCTGGCACTTCAACCACTCGCCCCCACTGATTCCACTGACATCACGGCAATTGCCAACAATCCCGTCCTCTGGATCTGCGTGGCGGGCGTCTTCGGCGTCATCATCATTCAGTCCGTCATCTTCATGAAGGCCGCCCGACGTGCTGCTCCCTCCGTGGACATGAGCACCCAAGACATCAAGACCTCGTTCCGGTCCGGGGCAGTCTCGGCCATCGGCCCCTCCCTGGCGGTATCGCTGGTGGCCATCGCCCTCCTAGGCCTTTTCGGCGCCCCGGCGGTCCTGTCCAGGATTGGCCTGATCGGCTCCGCTGCCTATGACGTTTCGGCCGCAGGCATCGCCGCCGGTTCCATGGGTGCCAAGCTGGGCGACGCCAGCTACACGCAGAGCGTCTTCGCCGTGGCGTTCTTCGCCATGAGCATCGGCGGAGCGATGTGGATGCTCGCCACCCTGATCCTGACCCCTCTGCTGCGCAAGGGAGACGCCAAGATCCGCTCTGTGAACCCCGCTGCCATGGCCATTGTTCCGGCAGCCGCCCTGATCGGCGCCTTCTCCTGCCTGGGGCTCACCGAACTGCCCAAATCCGCGATTCACGTGCTGTCCTTCGTTGTCTCCGCGGCGGTCATGGGCACCTGCCTGCTGCTGGCCAAGAAACTCGGCAAGAGCTGGCTGCGTGAATGGGGACTCGGCATCTCCATTGTCATCGGCCTGACCGCCGCCTACCTCGCCGTCGGTCCGGCCGTCGGCTCCTGACGACATCGCCCCTCACTCAATCGGCATCCGTCGTCATCCCCTGAGCTCGAAAGGAACACCCTTCATGTCTTCCATCACTTCCGCTCCCGCCACCACTAGCACCGCCATGGCGGACTTCAACCGCACCACCTCCCGCTGGGGCCAGATCACCATGATCGGCGGCCTGCTCATCTCCGTGGCCGGTCCCTTGTACCTGGTCTTCGCCACCGGCCTGGACATAGGCCCGGCCCAACTCTGGATCGCGTTCGCAGCCGTTGCTGCCACGTTCGGCATCATCTGGATCGTCGAGCCACTCACGTACTACCCCATCCTTGGACCTGCCGCGATGTACCAGGCGTTCATGATCGGCAACATCTCCAACAAGCTCCTGCCGGCGGCACTGATCGCCCAAACCAACATCGGCGCAAAGCCGGGCAGCAAGCGGGCGGAACTGGCCGCCGTCGTCGCCATTTGCGGAGCCGCCGTAGTCCACCTGATCTCGCTGGCGATCTTTGTTGGCCTGCTGGGTAGCTGGCTGATCAGTGTCATCCCACCGTCGGTATTGCTCGTCACCCGGCTTTACGTGCTGCCCACCGTTCTTGGCGCCGTACTGGTACAGGCGATCGTATCCATGAAGCAACCCCGCACCACCGTGTTCGCCTTGCTGGTCTCAGCCGTCGTCGTGTTCGTTGTGCTGCCGCTGGTGCCGTCGCTCGCGATGGTGTCAACCGCCATTGCCGTTCTGGGCACCATCCTGCTGGCGTGGTTCTTCCGAGGGAAAGCCGCCATCACTGAATCGAAGCCCATCCACATCGAATAGCAGTACCCGGAACAAGCCCGCATCCACCAGGAAGACAGGACCCATGACGTCAACAGCTACCGCCCTCCAGCTCGATTCCGAACAGACCACCAAGCTCCACAGCCTGTATCGGCACCTTCACGCACATCCGGAACTCTCCATGCAGGAGTTCGCCACAGCCAGCTTGATCGAGAAGCAACTGGACGGCTTGGGAATCGAGCACTTCCGCTGCGGCGGCACCGGAGTGGTGGGAATTCTGCGTAACGGCGACGGACCCGTGGTGGCCTTCCGCGCCGATTCCGATGGTCTGCCCATCGAGGAAGCTACCGGGTTGGACTACGCCAGCACGGATACAGGCACACTGCCGGACGGCACGGTAGTTCCGGTCATGCACGGCTGTGGCCATGACACCCATGTGGCCAGCCTGCTGGGTGCCGCCGAGGTGCTCGCCGGCAGCCTGGACGCTTGGTCGGGGACGCTGGTGTTGATCTTCCAACCCGGTGAAGAGACTGCGGCCGGCGCGCTCGCCATGCTCGACGACGGACTCTGGGATAGAGCACCGCGGCCGGAAGTGGTCTTCGGGCAGCACGTCATGCCCCGGCCGGTGGGAACGGTTGCGATTTCCAGCGGACCGGTATCCGCCATGGCAGACTCGCTCAGGGTCACGGTGCACGGCCAACAGTCGCACGGCTCCCAGCCACAGGATTCCATCGACCCCATCGTGATGGCCGCGCACATGGTCACGCGGCTGCAGGGGATCGTGTCCCGCGAGCTGGACCCGCGGAAGTCAGCCGTCGTGACGGTGGGGACATTCCATGCCGGCCTCAAGGAAAACATCATCCCGGCCTCCGCCGAGTTCACCCTCAATATCCGCACGTTCGATCAGGACGTCCGCGGCCAGGTCCTCGCCGCCGTCCGCCGCATCATCGAGGCAGAGGCCGTCGCGTCCGGGGCGCCGAAGCCGACCATCGAGGAAATGTACCGCTTCCCGCAATGCTTCAACGATCCCGACGCCGTTCCGTCCGTTATCGGGGCACTGCGGCTTGCGTTGGGGGATGAGGCAGTCGAAATCACCCCACCGATGATGGGCAGCGAGGACTTCGGGCACCTGGGTACCGCCATCGGAGTGCCGTCAGTGTTCTGGATGTTCGGCGGCACGCCCGCGGCCGGACACGAAGGACCTGGTCCCACTCCGGTTAACCATTCGCCGTTCTTCGCTCCCGAGCTGGAAGGGTCGCTGGCCGGGGGAGTCTCTGCCGCCGTCGCCGTCCTCCTTTCCCGGCTGGGCAACTGACGCCCTGGATGCGGGTCCAAGTATCCGGGCCCGCATCTGGATTGCCGTCACCGCTTTCCTACAAGACGGCCACGATTTCCCGTTTCTCATCTGCGGCTGCGATGCGTGTGACCAGACCGCTGAGAGCGAAGCGTCCCGCTTGGAGATGTTGGTCCTTGGCTGCCAAGTAAGATGCGGAGTACCCGCGGCTGATGTGATCGTGAGGACTTGGCGTGGGGGAACACTTGTGAAAATCGTGCTTTACGTAGTTTGGGCTCTCTTTGTCGTCGCCGTCGTATGGGCGCTTTGCCGCACCATCAAAGACATGAGGCGGCGAGAAACGTTGATGGCGGATTGGCCTAAAGTCCTCGCGACCGTGACAGGCAGCCGGCACGGCTGGACCACCGGCGTGGGCAACTCCAGCCGCAACCGCCGTTTCTGGCCGTACTACCAATTCAGCGACGCCCGCGGCGATGTTTTCCGCGGAGAGTCGGACATCTCCACGGCGGTCGAAACTGAACCAGGGTCGCCGCTGGCTGTGGCCTATAACCCGGCAGATCCCAGTGAGTCCTATCAAATGGTGACGCAGTCCAAAGTGGTGGGTGGCTGTTTGATTCCCGCTTTCGCCTTCTTTGCTGCGGGTTCATTGTGGTTTATCGGGATCTTCCCCGTGGGCTGATAGCGTGCAAGACAAAACCCCGCATCACATCACATGCCTACGGATTCGTCCAGCTCCCGTGTCACCAAGATCCCCATGCGGAGTTCTGTGGCCACGTCGCGCAATGATGCGACGGCTGCCTGAAGTCGTTCGTCACGTTCCTCACGACTATCGGCAATTACACTCACTGAATTTCGCTTCCCGTGTGCTTCTTGCATGCTGGGGTCTTTCTTGTCGGAAGGTTATGTGGCAGGCCCTGCTTCAATGGTGAGCGCCGAACCGCGCTGGCGAATTTCAGGTCAGGTATCTAAAAACTCCCCACCCTGGGGTGCAGACGACGCAACCTGGTCGGTGGCGTGCCCCGAACGTAGGTCTCCGCCTGGCCGAAGAGGACTGAAATGATGCCGGGGCGCCGCATCCGAGACAAATCAACGAGGGTCGCAGATTCTGTTGTAACTCCGGTTCCTGACGGTCAAACTCCTCAGCTTCCCACTCTCTGCCGTCCCGTTCGCTCTTTGCCCATCTCATCGCATCAGATCGGACGTGACTGCGGCCCATGGTCGCCCGGCAGCGCATCCACGGACCGCAGTCGTGCCACTATCGGACTTCCTAAGCCTCAGCCGGAACGGCGATGCCGACGTACTGGGTGGAAAGGTATTCTTCAATGCCCTCGAGTCCACCTTCGCGGCCGAGCCCGGATTGTTTCACTCCGCCAAAGGGTGCTGCTGCGTTGGAGATGATGCCTGCATTCAAGCCCAGCATTCCGGTATCAAGCTTCTCGCTCACCCTCAGCCCACGGTTCAGGTCCCTGGTGAAAACGTAGGCAGCAAGCCCGTACTCCGTGTTGTTGGCCAGCCGGACCGCTTCTTCCTCCGTTGAGAAAATCACGATAGGTGCGATAGGGCCGAATATTTCCTCGGAAAGAATGGGCGATCCTTCGGTGACTCCCGTGAGAATAGTTGGCGGGTAGAAGTAACCTGGCCCATCAACGGGGGTCCCACCCGTTATTACAGTGGCGCCGGCGGTTACCGCGTCCGTCACCAGTGAGTGAATTTTGTCCCTGCTCTTGGCATCGATCATGGGTCCGATCTGCGAGTCGGGCTCCGTACCTCGGGCGGTATTCAGCGAGGCCATGCGTGCGGCAAACTTCTCCGTGAACTCGTCAGCAATTGAGTCCTGGACGATGAACCTGTTCGCTGCGGTGCAGGCTTCGCCCATGTTGCGCAGCTTCGCAAGCATGGCGCCGTCTACCGCGGCATCAATATCCGCATCGCCGAAGACAACGAACGGCGCATTTCCACCCAATTCCATCGAGGTGCGCAGCACTGTCTCCGAGGCATCGGAAAGCAAACGCCTGCCGACTTCGGTTGAGCCGGTGAAGGAGAGTTTCCGCAACCTGGAGTCTTTGATCAGTGGCCCGGTGGTGGCGCCAGCCCTCGTGGATGGGACCACGTTGAGAACCCCGGCGGGAAGGCCGGCCTCCTGCAGGACCTGAGCGAATAGCTGGGACGTAAGGGGAGTCAATCTGGCGGGCTTGAGCACCATGGTGCACCCTGCGGCCACGGCGGGGGCGATCTTCCTCGTGGCCATCGCCAGCGGAAAATTCCACGGAGTAATCAGAAGGCAGGGACCCACCGGCTTCTTTTGAACCAGAAGCCGTGACTTCCCATCGGGAGACACCGAATAACGGCCCCATGTCCGGACTGCCTCTTCTGAAAACCAGCGCAAGAACTCGGCCCCATAGGCGACTTCGCCCTTGGCTTCGGCCAGCGGTTTGCCCATCTCGAGCGTCATCAGCAAGGCAAAGTCGTCCGCTCGCTCTGTGACCAGCTCGAACGCGCGGCGCAGGATTTCACCGCGTTCCCTCGGTGCCACGGCCCCCCATGTCTCCTGGGCGGCAGCGGCTGCATCGAGGGCGGCCAAGCTGTCTTCGGCGGCAGCGTCAGCGATGCTTACCAAGACCTTGCCAGTGGCGGGATCTTCAACGTCGAATGTCGCTCCGGAGGCGGCCTGACGCCATTCGCCGCCAATCAGAAGGCCAGTGGGTACTGAGGCGAGCAGCTCGCTCTCACGCAGCTCGCTCTCACTCAGGGCAAAAGTCATCTTGTTCTCCTTGCTATGTGGTGTGATCCCGATTCTATCGTTTGGTGGACAACATGTCTGCAGTGTGGGAAAAATAGTTTCCTGCAATATGAGTGAGAATGCGGAGGCTTCCGTCGGAGGAAAGGTCCGTTGACCAAGTCGGCTGCTGTTCTTAGAGCACTCGCCGAGCACTCGCCGCTTCGGGTGAGCACTGTCGGGCAGCCGCCTGAGGCGACGGGGGAGCCTATGAGTTCGCTATACAGGTTGCTTTCTTCGCTGGACGAAATTGGCGGGGTGGAACAAGGCACCCCACGAGGCAAGTTCCGGTTAGGCCTGGCATCCACCAGCAGGGCTGTGCTCGTGCTCGCTTCCCCTCCCGGCATGCTTGCCAGCCTGTCAGGCGTCCCCCTTGAAGGGTTGACGACCAAGCCCCTGACACCGGATGCCTGATGGGCGTGTGTCGTCGCACCTTTTGTCACCGGCAGCCTGCCCCCCTATCAATCAGCCTCATCGCACACCTCCATTCTGAATTCTCATGCCATAGACAAGATGTCCACTTAGCGGTAAATTGAATTCATACTTCGTTGAAAGAGGTTTATCCATGAACACGAAAACTGAGGTCCTCACGGACCTTGAATTGAGCGGCATCATCCAGGAAGCCCGGTGGCGGGTCATAGACACCGTTGCATCCAGCCGAGCCGGCCACATCGGTGGACCCTTGTCCGCCATGGACGTGCTTGTCTCCCTCTACTTCAGGCATCTGCGAATAGATCCACACAACCCCCAAGACCCGGACCGGGACCGATTCATCCTGTCGAAAGGCCACTGCGCCATCGGCCTCTACACCGTGCTTGCCCTGCGCGGGTACTTTCCGGTGGACGAGCTGGCCAGCTTTGATCACGGAAACTCCAGGCTTCAAGGCCACCCGGACATGCTCTTGACCCCCGGAGTGGATGCGTCCACCGGATCATTGGGCCAAGGTCTCTCCAGCGGTGCGGGTATGGCTCTCGGAGCTAAAAAGCTGGGAAAGGACTTCCATACCTGGGTCATGCTGGGCGACGGCGAGATCGAAGAAGGCATGGTGTGGGAGACGGTCCTCTCCGCGCCAAGGTTCGGGCTGGACAATCTCACCGCGATCGTGGACGTCAACGGACTCCAGCAATATGGCTGGCCAGCTGGTCCGGGGGACCGGTTCGACCGCAGCGAACCCGTGGGGCACGTGGACCTGGAGGCCGTGTTCACCGGCTTTGGATGGAACACGATCAGCATCAATGGGCACGACCTGAAAGAGATTTCCGACGCCCTCACTTTTGCGCAGTCGTTCCGCGGAGTCTCTGGCAAACCGACAGCGATAATTTCGAACACCACCAAAGGGTTCGGCGTCTCATTTACCCAAGGAACCTACAAGTGGCACAACGGTATAGCCACTGAAGAACAACTGCGGATCGCCCGCGAAGAACTCGGTCAGAACATGGAGGCAGCCAAGTGAGCACCAAAGCGCAGCGTCAGGTTTGGGGTGAGACATTATCTGAACTCTCGGATCTGGATGAGCGCATCCTCGTGTTGGATGGCGATCTTGCGACGTCAACCAGGGCAGATATCCTGGCTGAGTCCCACCCCGACAGGTTCATTCAAGTAGGTATTGCCGAGCAGAACATTGTTGGCATGGCTTTCGGCCTGAGCACCCTGGGATACCGACCTTGGTTGTCCTCGTTCGGCGTCTTTTTCACCCACCGGGCCCTTGACCAAGTGAGAATGCTGGTTTCACAAACCAAGGCCCCGGTCCGTATTGCTGCGGCCTACTCCGGCTTGTTGAACGGTTCCAGCGGCAAAACACACCAAGACATCGAAGACTTTGCCATTATGCGAGCCATGCCCAACATGACCGTCATCGCTCCCGCAGACGCAGTGGAAGCTCGCGCAGCGATCAAGTGGGCAGCGGAGCACGACGGACCCGTTTACATTCGCTTCGCGCGGGACGCCGTTCAGGCCGTCTTTGAAGAAGACTACGTCTTTACCCCGCAGAAGCCTGTGGTCCTGCGGGACGGCTCCGATCTCACTGTTGTTTCTACGGGGGTGCAAACCTCAAGGGTCGCGGAAGCCTTGGATTCCCTTGAGCTGGAAGGCATTCGGGCGAAGCACGTCCACGTCCCGATGTTGAAGCCCCTGGATGAGCAAGAGTTGCTGCATGAACTCCGCGGAGCACAGCTGATTGTCACGGTGGAAGAGCACAGCGTGCTGGGTGGACTGGGCGGACTCGTTTGCGAGCTTACTGCCGGCTCACAAGAACCCGCGCACGTGTCCCGGATCGGACTCGCGGATAGGTGGTCCGAGTCTGCACCCAACGATTTCCTTTTGGATAAGTACGGGTTGTCTCCGGCCAAGGTGGCCCAGCAGATCAAGGCCAGCCTGAACACGCGGAAGTGAATGAAGGCCACCATGTCCAAGCCACTCCAGACCCTGAGCCCCCGTGGCACAGTGAATCAAGCCACGCCGGCATCTGTGTCGCGTATCGTCACCCTCACTCCCGCCCCGGCGATAGACAGGGTTTACTTCCTTGACCGAATGGTCGAGGGCCACGTCAACAGAGCCACCAGGGTGGAAACGTACCTCGCAGGCAAGGGCATCAATGTTGCTCGCGCCCTCAGCCTCGCCGGGAATGTTGCCACTGCCGTGGTACCCATCAACGCCGAGGACCTCGAACTGGCCGAGGGGAGCGAAAGCGTTCGCAAGAAGGTCTTCAAAACCGTGGAGGTCACTGCACCCACACGGGTGAACGCCATTATTGTGGACACAGACGGTGCCACCACGAACTTCAATGAGAGTGCGGCACCGCTGTCCACCGCAAAGTGGCAGCAACTCTGCGCGGCAACGCTTCATGAAGTCGAACGGGTCAAGGCGGATTGGCTCGTCCTCGGAGGATCGCTCCCGGCGGACATCTCCACCGGCCGCGAAGTCGATCCCGGGAATCTGTTCAGGGCGGCACGACGGGCTGGTGCCTCAACCTGCCTGGACACCTCAGGCGACGCTCTCAAGGCCTGGGCATCCCCAGCAAATCCGGTGGACCTCGTGAAACCAAACAAAGAGGAACTCGCTGATATCACCGGTACCCAGTTGAGGACCATGCGGGATGTTGTCTACGCCGCAAACCTGCTCCGGAAAAGGGGAGTTCGGACAGTCTTGGCCAGCTTGGGCAGTGACGGACTCGTTGAGGTGAACGAGCACGAGGTTCTCTGGGCACGGGGACCCTCCGCCAAAGTCCTCAACACCACCGGGGCGGGTGACGCTGCCTTGGCTGGATATCTCAGCGCGCTGCCTCACGCCTCAGCTGCCCCCTACACACGTGAGGTGGTTCGTGAGGCACTTGCCCGAGCGGTTGCCTGGGGTGCGCTCGCCGTCCAGGAACCCACCACCATCCTCCCAAGAGTCGTTTTCTTTCCAGAGGGCATCTCCGTTTCCGCACCTGACCCCGACTACCTGCTCTCCCGGTAAGCCCGCTGTGACTTGCCGGCCACAAACCGCCAGGGCCCGAGCCTCGCAACCACGGGCCCTGGCTTCCCTTTTGCCAATGAATAGCGGCTAGGGGATGTAGCGGTTGCTGCGCAGGAAGCCCAAGTGGTTCAGGAGGCTCTGGTGGGTGTCTATGCAGTCGTGGAAGCCGGCCTGCCGGATCTTGATGGTGCTTTGAACCATGTCAAAGTCGGACGCCAGCCAGCCCTCGACAAATTGCCACGAGGCAATGGTCTCCCAAGAGCTTGGAAGGAGTCCGTGCGAGCTGACCATGGTTTGCCAGAGGTCATCCTTATCGCCCATGTGCTCAACCAGCGGCAGCGGCTGGGGCTCCGCCGTCGGCATATCGAAGAAGCCCGCCAGGTCCGCCCAAAGCTGGCTCCAACGGAAATTATCGCCGTTGGTGACATTAAAGATCTCTGCATGTGCGCTGTCAGCGGTCAGCGCCCACGAAATGGCGCGTGCCAGCAGCGCCGAGTCTGTGGCTTGATGCAGGGCGTTCCACGTTCCCGGGAGGCCAGGGAATCGTAACGGCACGCCCTGTTCCTTGCTGACTGCGGCGAAAACGGCCAATCCGTTAACGATGTTCATGGGAGATCCCCCGCTGAAGCCGAACACTCCATCGGGGCGCAGGACTGTCCAGGAGAAATGCCGGTCGATAGCGCGCTGTTTCAGGGCGTCTTCCTGGTTGTTGTAGAAAATGGGTCCGAGGAAGCGCGGATCCGATTCCTTCGCGGGTGTCTTGTAGTGGCCGAGGTGTTCGCCATAGGACTTTCCGCCTCCCACCATGACCACTCTCGTGAGGATGGCACCCAGGGACTGTAGGGCATCCAGTGTGTTCACCAGCATGGCGGTGTTCGGTGCCACGGCTGTCCGCATCGGCATGTCCAGGTAGGCGGCGTAGACCACGTGCGTGACTGCCGTCAGGGATGCGAAACGCTCCTTCACTGACTCCGGATCGAGGAGGTCTACGCTTACGTGCCGGACGTTGCTCCGTTCTTTCAATTCCGCCAAGGGTCCACGCCTGGCAACTGTCACCACATCCCACCCTGCGTCCGCGAGGTGCAAAGCCGCGGCCCGCCCTATGACTCCGTGCGCTCCAACCACCATGACCTGGCCTTGGCTCACGTTCCGAACTTCTTCCATCACATTCCATTCCACACTGCTGTTTTCATCTGAAATGGTTTGGGCCGGGCCATAGGCCCGGCCCAAACCGTTATGGACGCGTCGTGCGCGCGTTGTTGCTGTAGCGTTCGACGGCGGCCCCGCCCTTAGTGCGAGTCGACGCCTTCCAGCGCATCGTCGATCGCCACGGCCTGGACGTGATCGTGCGGGTCTCCCTTGTAAGCCCAGATCCGCTTGTATGAGCCGGATCCGAGATCGTCCAGGAGGTCAGGTCCTACGGGATTCCAACCCAGCTCCGTGCGAGCCTTCGCCGAGTCAACGCGGCTGTTGCTGGAAATTGCCACGTCCACCCAGCGCTGGCCCAATGCCTGGTACGCGACCTCGGGCGTGCACGATTCGGCGGCCTGGAGCCCAACCAGCCGGGCGATGGTTTCGGCTATGTCTCCCATGCGGGCTTCACCGGCCGCCAGGTTGTAGGCGCTGCCGGCCGGAGCCTTGTCCAAGGCCAGGAAGTAGGCTTCAGCCAGGTCAGCGATGTACACATTGGACCAACGGTTGTCACCCCGGCCTACGTAGAGGCTGCGTCCGGATGTGATGGCCTGGCGGATGAGCAATGGCAACTGTTCGCTGGCGCCATCGCCAAAGATCATGGAGGGACGCAGGACTACGGTGTGAATGCCTCTGCTGGCGGCGCCGATCACGGCAAGGTCCGTGGCATACCGCGTGGCAACAATCTCAGCAGGGGAATGCTGGACCTCTTCGGTGTAGATTGTCGGGTTCAGCTCGCCCTGTGCCAGGTCCGTGTAGATACCCGTTCCGCTGGTGCGGATGAATTTCTTGTTGGTTCCCTCCAACGCCGAGAGGAACACCTGGGTGGATTCAGCATGATCGGCCGTTGCCGTATCGACAACTGCATCTGCAGCCAAAGCTGCTTCCCGGAGGACCGCAGTATCGTCGAGCCCTCCGAGTACAGGAGCGATCCCGCGGGCACGCAGCGCCTTTGCGCCGCTTTCGCTCCGGACGAGGCCGCTGACCGTGTGGCCCGCTTGGAGCAGCCGTTGGGAAACGGCCTGTCCGATGTATCCAGTGGCTCCAGTGACGAAGATATGCATGGGGTTCCTTAGTGTTTGCGTAGTTTCTCTGGTGGGACTTTTCAGGCCAGTTGGCTTAGCTGCTCATCCTGCTGGCCCGAGGCCAGGATGCTGGGACGGTCGTCGTCCAGGAGGAGGCGTCGAATGCGTGAGCAGACGCTTTCGGCCAGGACTCCGATCGGGGCGTGATCGGGGTGTTCGAGGTACCGTTGGTAGTCCTCTTCCGAAGCGAAGACAGACACGTAACCGGTGACGTTGACATCGTCGAATGCGCGGATGACCCGTACGTCTTCCAGTTCCGGGATCTTTCCTGGAAGGCTTCGCAGAGCGTCCTCAAAGGAGGTCCGTGCTTCACTCGTGATGTCCTCGGGAAAGGTGAAGCTGACGAGTTGGTAGAACATCGTGTTTCCTGCGCCCTATCTCTGTTGTTGTTTCAGTTGTTCGGTATTGGATTTGTGTTCAACGGTGACGAAGACCAGCTGGGACTGGCCGATGTTCTCCAGATCGTGAAGTAGGTATTCGCCGGGTCCGAACTGAAAATGACGGGTATCACCCACTGCGTAGTCCACTTCCCTGGTGGTTCCATCGTCTTCGTGCTGCCTGCTGTGTCCGGCGCTGACAGCGGTCCAAAAGTAGTCCAGGACGTGGCGGTGGGCGGGGAGCCGGTGACCGGGATCCAGCCTGATCTCCCACACCCTCACGTCCTTCGTTTCGGAGACTATGCGCTGTCCCACCGTGTAGTTGTAGGCGTTGTCATGAAAGTCCTTGAGGGTTTCGGCGGACCAGCCATTGAAATTCCGGGCTACGACGATCCCTGCCCGCCGGCTTCCCTGCGGAAGGGTGGCTTGGTTTTCCTGGGTTGTCACGAAGTGTCCTCTCGATATGGGGCGAGGGAGGATCACACGAACGTCGTGACGCCTCCGTTGACGGTGTATTCGGCCCCGGTGATAAAGCCTGCGGCCGGTGAGGCGAGGAAGAGGATCACCGGTGCGACGTCGTCGGCTGTCCCCAGTCTCCCTACCGGGAGTCCTGAATCTTCCACGAAGGCCTGGATTGCTTCTTCCCGTGGCACATCGAATTTGCGGGCTTGGGAGTCAAGGAAACCTCCGGGCCGATCCCACATTGGTGTGTAGATATGCGCCGGAGCTACAACGTTGGACCGGATTCCTTTTGGCCCGAATTCCCGCGACAGGAGCTTGGACAAGGACAAAATTGCTGCCTTTGAAACGCTGTAATCCGGAGCGTCCACCAACGGGGTTCGTCCTGCTTCCGATCCAACGTGGATGATGGATCCGGAACCGGCTTCAAGCATGTGGGGAAGAACCTCCCGGCTCATCCTCACGTAGCCCATGAAGTTGAGCTCCATAGTGGATTCCCACATTTCATCGGTGGCATCCAGGAAGCCCTTCCGGACGGCTACAGCCCCGGCGTTGTTGACCAGGACGTCGATCCCGCCAAAGCGTTGCAAGGCCTGCCGCACTGCGGTCCCAGGGGTGCCGGGAAGGGATAGGTCCGCGGAGATATGGAGGAAATGGTCGGCATTCGTGCTGGTTGTGCTTGCCATGTCCGCAGGTTCGCGGCTGACTCCAACAACGTTCGCTCCTTCCTTGAGGAAATGTTCGGCGGCCGCGAGCCCGATTCCTTGGCTCGCACCTGTAATGAGGACAGTTTTGCCACTGAATGTTCTGTTCATGGGTCCAATTGCCTTCCTCTGTTCGTGCAAATCAGATGTTCGCAGAGGACACCGAGCCTAGCTGCCAAGTGGCGGCGGGTCTCGGGTTCGAGGGTCAGGGATCGGCTGTGAGTTCTTGCGTTAGTGGGAGTTGGAGAATCCTGAAGCCCTCGAATGGGGCTTGTCTCAATGGTTCCACGAAGGCGGGCGGGGCGTCCAAGACCAGAATGCAATGCCGGACCAAAGCGCTGCTTATGGCTTTGGTTCGCCGCTTTTGGGCGGCTGGCCTGGATTTCAGGACCACATCAGGGCGTATGATCCCTCGCGGAGTTCGTCCTGCAGGCCGGGACCTTTGGGCTGCCATCCAAGCTCGATTCTGGCCTTGGTTGCATCGACACGGCAGTTGCCGGCCAGGACGCCGTCGACGAATTTCACGCCGTACGCCTCGTAGGCAGCGTCCATGGTGCATGACTGTGCGTCCGGGTACCCCAGAATTGCGGCGATGTCCTGGGCAATGTCAGCGAGGGAAGATTCGCCGGCAGCAATGTTGTACAAACTCCCTGAGGGCGCCTTCTCTATAGCCAAGGCAAATGACTCCGCGAGATCCGCAAGGTACACGTGTGATTGCCTGTTGGCGCCAAGACCAACGTAGAGGCTTCGCCCTGCGGTGATGGCGCGCTTGATCAGCCCACCGATCACCGGCCCGCTGGCCTCTCCGTAGGGAATGGAAGGACGTAAGACGGTGGTGTGAATGCCTCTTTCGGAAGCCTGCTGGACCTGGGCATCCGTTTCGAGAATTTCAGCCAGTCCGCGAATGGGAGATACGGCCTTTCCCTCTTTGTGGACAATCCTGCTTAGTGAACCGAGCGAGGCGTCCACGTACACCCTGGCGGTGCTGTTTCGGATGTATCGTTTGCCGGTCCCCTCCAACGTGGCAAGGAATAGTTTGGCAGCTGGCAAGTGACCGGAGACGTCCACCACCGCATCAACCAGCTGGGTGACGTTCCGGATAGTTTCTCCGTCTTCAAGCGTGGCCAGAATCGGAGTTATGCCCCTGGACTCCAAGACTTTCGTCCCTGTCACGGTGTCGGTTAGCCCGAATGTTTCGTGGCCCGCCGCTTTGAGCCGCAACGCAATGGCCAGTCCGACGTATCCGGTTGAGCCGGTGACGAGTACAGACATTCTTGTTCCTTTCGGCTGAACGTCTACCAGACGCTTCGGATCCCGCACTGTACGCCCGCCAACATCGTTTCATGGTAAATGCCGGGCCTCTAATAGAACTCCGTTTTGGCCGCCATGAGCTTTTGTTATGGCTGATCGTGGCTTTGCCTGCGGCGATGGCTTTCGGGAGGCTCAAGAACGGCGGGAAGTTTCTGTAGAAGTTCCACGTATCTTTTGGCCGTGGGTGAGAGCTTGGTGCGGCTGTACACAGCCAGATCGCGGGTCAACGCCGGAAAAGGCTCCACAGCGACACCAGGACCGTCCATTGGCAGGGCATTTGCCGGGAGCAGGGCAACCCCGGCCCCTGCACCGGCCAGTTTCACAGCGCTGTCTATTTGACCTGTGTGGAACACGAAGTCCGGAGTCACATTGGCGGATTGCATGTATTCACGGATGAACTCGCCCAGTCCATGGTTGCCCTCGAAAGTGATCCACGAATGCGCATGGAGTGCGCTCACTGGAAGGACTCCCCGCGACTGCGGCGCACCCTTGGGCACCTCGCCTTCGTAGGGCTGGACTTTCTTCAGGATAGGGTCATCCGGAGCCAGGTACAGCACGAAAATTTCATGTCCGAGATCGATGACGGGTCCACCCCACTGCTTGGGAGTGGGCCCTACGGCGAGATCGCCGGCACCGGATGCCACGGACTCTTCCAGCGTTCTCCTGTGGGCGTATTCCAACAGTGTGACCGGGATTTTGGGATTGTCCGTGTGCCAACGGAGCAGGGACGGGGGAAGGATTCCGGCGGCGATGGAAAGTACGGTGGCGATCACCAGTTCCCCCGCTTCTCCGCTGAGGACCTCGCGGGCGGCCTTCCGCGCATCTTCGGCTGCCTTCAACGCGATCCGGGCGTGCTCGGCATAAGCCCGCCCGGCGGGGGTCAGGCGCACAGTTCCCGTAGTTCGCTCTATGAGCTCCCCACCTGCTGCACGCTCAAGCGCACGGATCTGTTGACTGAGTCCCGGCTGGGAAACGCGAAGGATTTCAGCGGCGCGCGTGAAGGATCCCTCCTCGGCCACTACCAGTAGATACTCCATCTGCCTCAAAGTCACGCTATAAGCATAGGTTATGTGAGCGGCTGGAAATAGCTCTTGGACTTTCCTGTGCGCCACGCCACAAGCTGGAGGCGTCAGATCATGCAAAGCGGCTTGGCGTCCGCAGTTCAACCGCCCGAGTGCCGAGTGCCGCCATTGCTGCAAGCTCTGCATCAATCCTTGGAGGAAAAACGATGAAAAACGGTATGTTCGTCTTCGACTGCGTGGTTCACACGCAGGACTTCACCGATCGGCAGGTACGGCCCGGCGGGGACGGCCGGCAGGTCCGGGCCCACCGCACCAACCAGGGACAGTTCAACAGGCTCATGGCAACCAAGGGCCCCGCCGACAAGCCGGACTTCTATGATCCAGTGGACGTTGACTGGGCCAACAAGACGCTTTTTGAAGAGTCCGACACCGATATTGCAATGGTGTGCACCGTGCCGCTTTTCGGGCAGTGGCAGAACTCTTTGGGCCCGGCAGAATTGAACTATCAGCTGGCTGCTTCGAACCCTTCCCGGTTCTACTTCACCGGCGGGGTTGATCCAGTGTGGCAGGGCCTGGACTTCGCGTTGGAAGAGATGGAGCGGCAGGTCAAGGAATGGGGAGCGGTCAGCTTCAAGTTCTACCAATACCACGACGAGAACCACCATTGGCGGGCAGACGACAAGGAGATCGCCTACCCGCTGTGGGAAAAAGCCATTGAGCTCGGAATCAAGATGGTTCAGTTTCACAAGGGATACCCCTTGGGCATGCAGCCAGTGGAAGCGTTCCGTCCCAACGATATCCAAATGGCAGCCTATGATTTCCCGGAATTGAACTTCGGCATCCACCACCTCGGCGATCCTTACGTTGATGAACTGGTTAGCATCGCGTCCCGCTTCCCCAACATCTACCTGATGCTTCCGCTGTGGCATAACCAGTACTACCTCCAGCCCTATCCCATGCTGCACCGCCTCGGCCAGACTCTGCTGTTCGTCGGAGCGGACAAGCTCTGCTACGGATCAGAGGGGTTCTTGTGGCCTCACATGCAGACGTACATCGACACGTGGGCCAACCTTGAGATGCCTGAGGAACTCCAGGACAAATATGGCTACCCGGAGCTGACCCCTGAGATCAAAGAGCAGGTCTTTGGCCTGAACTTCGCCCGGGGACTTGGGATCGATCTTGAGGTCAAGAAGAAGGAACTGGGGTTGCTGTGACGACCACCCAGAACGCGGGCCCTTTGGAAGAGGACCTTCAAGAGGCACTGTCCTATATTCGGCCCCTGCTTAAGGGCCACTCCGGCGACCTGACAATCGCAGCTGTTGACGACGGTGTGGTCACCGTTGACTTCCACAATGCCTGCCACTCATGCCCTGCTATTTCGGTGACGTTCGCCGGCCTCGTCCGGTCCCGCCTGATGCAGGTGGACGGCGTCAAAGATGTCAGGTCTTCGCAGGTCCATGCATCACGGCGGGCCTTGGACCGCATCGCAGCCACGCTGGGAGGCCCTGCGCACTACAGGCCTGCCCAGTCCACCTCCAGACCGTCGCTTCCGCTGCTACCCAAGCAGCCCTCTGCCTGCCAACCGTTGGCAATCGCCGACGCAGGAGGACGTTGAGATGAGCAAACTCTCGTTCAGGCTCGACGACGGCGTGGCGATGGTGACCGGTGGGGCGTCCGGCATAGGTAGTGCCATAGCCATAGCGTTAGCCGAAATGGGCAGTCATGTGGCATTGGTTGACCTGCCTTCCAGTGATGCTTCGGCAACTCTAAAAGCAATCGAAGCAGAGGGAAGAAGTGCTGAGTTTATTGCGGCCGACGTGACCAGCGCTGAGCAGATGGAGGCTGCCGTGCGACGGGCAGAGGGCTCATTGGGGCCCCTGACTACAGCAGTGAATTCCGCGGGAATAGCCCATGCGGTTCCAGCGGAGGATATGACTGCTGAGCAGTTCGAGCGCGTCTTTCGAGTGAATGTCACCGGGGTCTTCCTTAGCTGCCAGGCGCAAGCGCGGGCTATGCGGGAGAACGGAGGGGGTGCAATCGTCAATTTGGCTTCCATCTCCGGAATTGTTTCCCATCGAGAGATGCTGCAGTCGCACTACAACAGTTCCAAAGCCGCTGTTGCGCACCTGTCGAAATCGCTGGCTACCGAATGGGCGCAGTACGGCATACGCGTCAACTCCATCTCTCCCGGTTTTACGCGAACGCCTATGAACGATCGCGCCGAAGTGGCGAGCATTCTGGATGAGGCCGTAACCCGCAACACACCGCTGGGGCGCCCCGCGGATCCGTTCGAAATGGCAGGGCCAGCACTGTTTCTCCTGTCTCCTGCCGCCAGCTTTTGCACGGGCGCGGACCTCGTGGTGGATGGAGGGTTCACCGCTTGGTGAGCCTCTCTAGCCCCGGGGTCGATAACCCAGGGTTATCAGGTCCGAAGAAACTTTGACTTGGACTTATCGTGACGGTCCTCACAGACTGGAAATAACTTCGCAGGTTCCCGGCATAGTCGCCGGCACCGCGGTAAACCCCGCTACCAACCCACACTGCGAAGAGCCACACTCCCCAACCCTCATCACCGTTCGAGATTTTCTTACAGAGAGGTAAGGCCCATCGTGATGAACGAATCAAGCCGCGCAACCCAAACAGAACCAGTCCACCTTGGACAGCAGAGGAAGCCGCGTTCCCGCCGCCCCCTGGGCGTCGCCTTGGCAATGCTTGCCACAGCCGCTTTGGCTCTGACTGGTTGCAGCGCGGACAACGCCGCCAATGCAGGCGGGACGGGCAAGAAGACAATCGGTGTTTCGATGCCTGAATTTCATTCCCTCTTTTATGTCGCAGCTGTTGACGGCATGAAGAAGGCCGCTGCTGACGAGGGCTACGAGCTCGTGGTCCTCAATGCGAATGGCAATTCGTCGCAGCAGGTCAACCAGGTGCAGAACCTGGTGACACAGCAAGTCGGGGCAGTCATCTTTGCCATGCAGGATGCAACAGCCGGCGCAGCGGGAGTGGCGGAGGCGAAGGGCGCCAATATCCCCGTCATTGCCATCGACCAGCGCCCTCAAGGCGATGTGACCACGTTCATTGGCAGCGACAGCGTTAAGGCGTCCACCGAGTTGTGTGACTACCTGGCCAAGCAGATGGGCGGCAAGGGTAACCTCGCCATCATTAAGGGTGTTCTCGGGTCTTCTACGGAAATTGAGCGTTCCAAGGGATGCGGAAGCATTTTGGAGAAGAACCCGGACATCAAGGTGGTCTCCACTACCAACGCTGACTGGGACGAGAACAAGGCCTATAACGTGGCGCAGGACGTGCTGACTGCCAACCCGGAGCTGCAGGCAATCTTCGCGCAAAACGATGGAATGGCCCTCGGTGCTGCCAAGGCCGCAGCCCAAGCCGGCCGCTCCAACCTCAAGATCGTCAGCGTGGACGGTTTCCCACAGGTTTACGACGCCATCGAGTCCGGACAGGTTTTGGCCACGATGTCGCAGGAACCGTATCAAATGGGCGAGCTTGCCGTCCGCACTGCCATCAAAGCCATGAGCGGCGAGGCCGGGTCCATTCAGAAGGAACAGTTGCAGCCCACCGTCCTGGTCACTAAGGAAAACCTCGAAGAGGCCCGTTCCGCCGGATACTACGGCCCCGCGAAATAGCAGAAGTCCGGCCTGCCCGGAGCTCGGGCAGGCCGGACTCCACCAAACTAAGAAGGAAATCATGTCAATCCTGAGCACGGGACCGGCCCCTCTCAACGGAGGATCGCTGACCGAGGAGCCCAACGCCCTCAAGGGCATTGGCCTCACCAAACAGTACGGCGGCAACACTGTGCTGCATGGAGTGGACATCACCCTGAGAGCAGGCACGGTTCTTGGATTCATCGGGGAAAATGGCGCAGGTAAATCCACCCTGAGCTCCATACTGGCAGGCATCAAGTCTCCAGATGCCGGAGAGATGTTCCTGAATGGGCTTCCCTACGCCCCTACAGGCCCGGCTTCTGCGCTAAACAGCGGGGTGGCCATTATTCACCAGGAAATCAAGATGGTCCCGCGGCTAAGCGTTGCCGAAAACATGTTTCTGGGGCGGTGGCCGAAAAAACGGGGCCGCGTGGACACGACTTCCATGGCTGAGCAAGCCGAGGCAGCCTTGGCCGTTTTGGGAGCCAAGATCAACCCGCGTCGGGCAGTTGCCGGACTCTCCATGGCGGCGCAGCAGGAAATAGAGATCGCAAAAGCCATCCTGCGGGATCCGTCCTACGTGATCTTCGACGAACCATCAGCTTCTTTGGGACAGGAGGAAACGGAGAAGGTCCTCGATCAAATCCGGGTACTTCGTGACCGGGGTGCGGGCGTCATTTACATCAGCCATCGCCTGGATGAAATTTCGGCTATTGCTGACGAAATTCTTTGCCTCCGTGATGGGCACAGAGCTATGGCATGGGAGACGGGCGAAGTCAGCAAGGACCAGATGATCCGCGCCATGGTGGGCCGCGAGTTCGTTTACGCGCACGAAGCTCCGAAGCCGGCTGAGCCGGATGTCGTGTTGGAGGTCAAGAACCTGGCTCGTCAGGGAGTCTTCAGCGATATCTCTTTCTCTGTGCGCAAGGGGGAGATCCTTGGGCTGTCCGGCCTTGTAGGAGCAGGCCGCACCGAAGTTGTCAGGACCCTTGCCGGTGCCGATCGTGCCGACGCGGGCACCATCGCGGTGGACGGCAAGCCCGTGAAGATCAGCAACGTTGCCAGTGCCATTCGACAAGGCATTTTCATGGTTCCTGAGGACCGCAAAGGCCAAGGACTGAACTTGGGCAGGAGCGGAGGAGAGA
The DNA here is from genome assembly GCF_000294695.2 of Arthrobacter sp. Rue61a. Taxonomy (NCBI): domain Bacteria; kingdom Bacillati; phylum Actinomycetota; class Actinomycetes; order Micrococcales; family Micrococcaceae; genus Arthrobacter; species Arthrobacter sp. Rue61a. The sequence goes on from NC_018531.1 coordinate 876,165, forward strand.
ACATGGTCCTGCCGTGGGAAAAAACGCTGACCCCCAGCGGATTCGTCTCCAACAGGACAGTGAAGCGCGTCGAGCGAGAGCAGGCCCAGGAGTTGGATATCCGAGGGAACCTGGACATTCCTGTCCTTTTTCTCTCTGGAGGAAACCAGCAGAAAGTCCTGTTGGCGAAGTGGCTGGTCCGGAAACCAAAGGTCCTCATCCTCGACGAGCCCACGCGTGGAGTGGATGTTGGTGCAAAAGCCGCCATCTATGAAATTGTCCGCAAGCTGGCCGCTTCCGGGGTGGCCATCATTGTTGTCTCTTCCGAACTCGAAGAGGTTCTCGGCCTCTCGCACCGTGTACTCGTCATGGCGGGAGGGCAGCAGCGCGGAATCCTCAACCGCGAGGAAGCCCTCCCGGACCGGGTCATGGAACTCTCAGTGCCCTAGCGCACCCACAACCTTCACAAAAGAAAGATAAGACTGTGCCCTCTACAAACACCGTCGGCCCCAAAGTCGAGCCAGGAGCCCGGGCGAATCTCGCCTCAGGTATTGGCCAGGAGTCAGTGCAAACGAGAATCAAACAGCTCGCCAAAAATATTCCGGGGCCAGTGGTAGGGCTTGTGGTCATCTGCATTGCAATGTCACTGCTCTCGCCCTACTTCCTGACGCCTAACAACCTCATCAACGTCCTTAGCCAGGTTTCGTACATTGGGATGATGGCAGTAGGCGCTGCCTTGGTCATCATCCTCGGTGGTATTGACCTTTCCGTGGGCTCCACCATGGCATTGTCGTTCATGGCCACCGCGTTCCTTTACAAGGAAATTGGCTTGCCGTTTTGGCTCGCCATGGTTTGCGGGCTCCTTTTGGGGGCTTTCATTGGCCTGGTGAACGGACTCTTGGTGACGTTCGGGCACGTCCAGCCATTTATCGCCACGCTGGCAACCATGTTCGCCGGGGCTGGGCTTGCTTTGTACATCACCAACGGAAACCCTGTTATCGGCTTCCCTGATTGGTTCCTCGGCCTGTCGCGGACTCGCATGCTCGGAATACCACTGCAGGTGTACCTGATGCTGCTGGTCTTTGTCCTCGCAGCGCTTTGGTTGCGGTATAGGCCCTCCGGAAGGCAGCTGTATGCCATTGGTGGCAATGAAGAGGTTGCCCGCCTTTCGGGCATCAGCGTGAGGCTTGCCCAAGCGCGCGTCTATGTCATTGCCGGCTTCCTGGCCGCCTTGGCGGGACTGGCGGTGGGAGCCCGGCTGGATTCAGCGCAGCCAACCGCGGGCAGTGCTTCAGATCTCCTGAGCGTGATCGCGGCGGTAGTCATCGGCGGGGCCAGCCTGTCGGGCGGTGTTGGTTCGATGTTCAGTACGTTCATAGGGCTGCTCATCATCGGAGTACTCAATAACGGGCTCACGCTCCTGAACGTGTCCCCGAATCTCCAGCCTGTGGTGATTGGAGTGGTCATTGTGCTGGCGGTGATCAGCGACCGCGGCAATCTCCCTCTCAAACGGACCTGATGCACCCACTTAACCGGCGAAGCTCCCTGCGCGAATTGTGCAGGGAGCTTTCGTTCGCTCACCCAACGGGCTGGGAGGCCTGCTTCCGGGCCGCCCGGAACCGTCCCGGAGAAACCAGGCGATTCCGGGGGCCGGCAACGCTTCTAAAGGTCGTTGGGATTGGGCTGGCCGTTCCAGGCCGTCACACCACCATCCGCCGCAAGGATGTGTCCGTTGATATACGAGGCATCGGACGAGGCCAGGAAGGTAAAGGCCGGTGCTATTTCCTCGGGTGCCGCTATGCGGCCCAAGGGGATGGAGCGTCCGAAAGCCTCCTTCAACCCCGCGGTGGAGTCGAGGTTCTTCTGCAGCAGGGGCGTGAGGACCGGTCCGGGGGCCACAGCATTGCAGCGCACACCCCGTTGGGCGTAGTCCACCGCAACGCTGCGCGTGAAGTTGATGACGGCACCCTTCGAGGCGTCGTAGGCGGCGTAGTTGTAATCCGCGCCGATGCCCGAGACGCTTGCCGTATTGACGATGTTGCCTTGGGACTGGATCAGGTGGGGAAGCGCCGCCCGTGTTGCGTAGAACAAACCGTCAACGTTGACCTTCATGACGGACCGCCACAGCTCGTTCGATGTAGTTGCTGCGGGGCCGGTCGGAGCGATTCCCGCGTTGTTAACCAAGACATCCAGCGCCCCTAGTTCTTCCACGCTTTCATTGATGATTGCCTCGATGGCATCGGGATCACCCACGTCGGCGACCTTGAGCGTTATCTGGCCGGACAACACGGAGTTCCGGTCACGGAACCGTGCCATCGAATCTTCGCTAAGGTCCACTCCGATGACGTTTGCTCCTTCGAGGAGGAACCTCTTGAAGACGGCGGCGCCCAACCCGGACCCCGCCCCGGTCACCATGACTGTTTTTCCCAAGAATCGATTCTGATCCATGTCCTACTCCATCTTTCATCGAGCCAAGCGCCGCAAAGTCAAGAAACCGCCGGGCATAATTATCGCAATGCAGACAGTTTGTCCGTAGCATAGAAAATAGAGTACTTTACTCGTCAGTCGTTTCGAAGGGATTTCGTTCACCATGAAGATTGATCTCAGCGGTAAGACAGCATTGGTTACTGGCTCTTCCCAAGGCATAGGCTTGGCCATTGCCAAGGAGCTGACAAAGTCGGGAGCAACAGTGGTGCTCAGTGGTCGCAGCCAGGATTCACTGGACAGTGCGGCTGCCGACATTTCCGCACTCGCTGATGTGCGCAAGCCCAGGACCGTCGCGGCGGACCTCGGCACCAAGCGGGGGGTTGCGGAACTCGTCAGCGAGGCAGGGCAGGTGGACATCCTGGTCAACAATCTCGGTATCTACGAGTCGAAGGATGCCTTGGACATTACGGACGAGGACTGGCAGGAGTACCTCGACGTCAACCTGCTCTCCGCTGTTCGACTGACGCGGGCCCTCCTGCCAGCCATGCTTCAGCAAAATTGGGGAAGGGTTCTTTACCTTGCCAGTGATGCGGCCATTGCCGTCCCCCACGACATGCTGCACTATGGCGTTTCCAAGACCGCCTTGGTAGCTGCGGCCAGGGGCTACGCCAAGGTTGCCGCAGGCTCTGGCGTCACGGTCAACTCTGTAATTGCCGGGCCAACCAGGACCGATGGTGCAGTCCGCTTCATCCGGGAGAAGTTCGGCCCGGATATGCCGTGGGAGGAGGCGGAGGGCAAATTCATGTCTACGGAGCGTTCTGCCTCCCTGATCAGGCGGCTTATCGACCCGCTGGAGATTGCCAACATGGTGGTCTACCTCAGTTCGCCCCAGGCCTCTGCCACCACGGGAGGCGCCTTGAGGGTCGACGGCGGATATGTCGACTCGATCTTCCCTTAGGAGAAGGCTGGAAGGACATGTTTCGCCACTTCTTCCAGGGCGTCTTCAATGGGGCGCGTGCTGGGCCGGAAGTTCAATGCCACATGGCCAACGCCGGACTCTTCCAGCTCTCCGAGGTAGCGGACAAGGGAATTGCGCCCTAAGCGGGCGCCGAAGCGGATCGGCTCGGGCGGCGCCCCGGGATCCTCGGCCAGGTCGACGAGCATGGTTGTCAACAAGGGCTTGCCCTGCCCGTCCGGGACTGCATGGTTCCATCGGTTCACAACTGGTTTCATGAGCCCCCCGGGCCGGTGGTAGGTCATGTAGCCATCCATGGTGGAGGCGATCCAGTCAGTGGTTTGTTGGGCGCGTCCCACTGCCACCAGCGGGATTGGGTTCTGGGCCGGCGGCGGCAGAACCTTCACGGTATCTTCGGGATCCGAACTGTCCCGCCACACCGTCCGGATGGTGTCCACTGACGAACGGAACCGCTCCCCGCGGGACTCGAAATCGGCGTCGAACGCTGGATATTCGATGGGCCGGTCGCCCGAAGCAACCCCGAGTATAAGGCGGCCTCCAGACAACTGATCGATGGAGGCAGCCATCTTGGCCACGTGCAGTGGATGCCGCAGCGGCAGGACCACTGCGGCCGTTCCCAACAGAATCGAATCTGTTACCCCGGCCAGATACCCGAGATAGGGGAACGGATCAAACACCTGGCCGGCGTCACCAAAAGCCGGAACCCAAAGGGGGACGTCGCGAAGCCAGAGGGCCCTGAAGCCCAACTGATCCGCCAGTTCGGCCCGGCGTCGATGGTGGGTCAGGTCCGGAATGCCGAACTGAGTGGAGGACTTTGCCCGGCCTTGCCGGGCAAAGTCGTTGTCCAAGGGAAACTCGACGCCGATACTCAAGCCGCTCCGACTGAGGGTCGCCAAGGCAGGTGATGGAGAGGTTAACGGGGCTGTTGCCAAGGTCATGACCGTCTTTCGTTCGGGGCTAGAGCGGAGATCCTGCGAGGGACTGCTTCTCGGATGTTGGCTGCACCATGGACTGCTCATCGCCGGACTGCGTCATTCGCTGAGCGGCGCGACGGGCGGCCGTTGCAGCGAACACCATGACGATGAGGCCAAGAAGTGTGATGGCAGCACCTGCCCAAATGGGGGATGTGTAGCCCAGGCCTGCCGTAATGGTGACGCCGCCTAGCCAGGCTCCCAGGGCGTTGCCCACGTTGAATGCGCCGATGTTGGCCCCGGACGCTAAGGTGGGGGCGCTCTTTGCGTACGTCATGACGCGCATCTGCAGCCCGGGGACGGTGGCAAAGCCGAAGCCGCCCATGAGTACCAACGACATGATTGCGAGGGGCTGGTTGTCCGCGGTCAAAGCGAACACCACCAGAACTACCAGCAGCACCGACAGGACAACCAGCAAGGCCCGGTCGACGTTGCGGTCAGCGGCCTTTCCTCCAAGGGCGTTACCCACGAAGAGTCCAACGCCGAAGAGGATCAGCAGCCAAGGTACGGTTGCGGCTGGGAAGTGCGAGATCTCGGTCAGCGTGAAGGCAATGTAAGTAAAGGCTCCGAACATTCCGCCGTATCCCAGGATGGTGACGGCGATGGACAGCCAAACCTGGCCCGACTTGAACGCGCTGAGTTCGCCGCGAAGACCTGAGGATGGAGTGGAATCGATGTTTGTGGTGCGCGGCACCAGGGTCAGGATTCCAATCAGGGCAAGAATGCCGATGACGCTGATGGCCCAGAAAGTGGAGCGCCAGCCCGCTGCTTGTCCCAGCATGGTGCCGAATGGCACTCCCAGGACGTTGGCAGCGGTCAGGCCGGTGAACATGATGGCAATGGCAGCGGCCTTCTTGGTGCGGTCCACCATGCCCGCCGCTACCACCGATCCGATACCAAAGAAGGCTCCGTGCGCGAGGGCTGCAATGATCCGTCCAGCCATCATGGTCCAGTAGTCCGGGGCCAGTGCCGACAGGACGTTTCCTATGACGAAGACTCCGAGGAGTAAGGCAAGGGCCGCCTTCCGGTCCATGCGTGACATTGCCAGGGTTAGCAGCAATGCCCCAACCACCACGGCCAGGGCGTATCCAGATATCAACCAGCCCGCGGTCGCCTCGCTCACGGCGAAATCTGATGCGACCTCGGGTAGAAGTCCCATGATGACGAACTCTGTAAGCCCGATGCCAAAGCCTCCCAAGGCCAAGGCTATTAGCCCAATGGGCATAAGAATCTCCTAAAAATACTATACGGAAGAGGATAGTGCGCGTAAGCTGTTAGTTGCAGACGCTGGCTAATATCCTTGCACAAGAAGATACAGCGCGCAAGCAACTACTTTGCCGTCGCATGGACGGCGCGAACGAAAGGTTGTCCCGTGAGCATCGAAGATGACGCCCTGGAAGTACGGGCCCGAGGTTGGCGAACCCTGGCCGCTTTGCACGGCCTCATTGAGGGTGAACTCGAGCAGGCACTCCAGGCAGAGGCAGGCTTGTCCGTGGTCGAATATACGGTTCTCGACGCACTTGCCAGGCAGGATGGCTGGCATATGAGAATGCAGCAATTGGCGCGGGCAACTGCGCTCTCGCCCAGCGCAACGACGCGCCTCGTGAATCGGCTGGAGGGCCGAGGGCTACTTCAGCGGATTCTGTGCTCAGACGACAGACGCGGTATCTACACCGAGCTCACAAGCGAGGGGAGCGAGCTGCTCATTTCAGCCCGCCCCGCTCACGACATCGCGCTTGAACAGGCGTTGGCAACGGCCGAGGAAACCGCAGAACTCGCTTCGCTCGTGCGGGCACTGCCTCAGCTGTCCACGGCTGTCCAAATCCGGTAAGGCAAAACCACAGTTGGGTGCCGGAAGCCTACCCGTGTCCGGGGGAGGGGATTACCGCAATGATTTCCTCAAGCTGGAGCGCCGCAGAAACCTGTGTCAACGCGGTCACGTTCGACAAGTCCAATCCCACCAGTTGCTCTATGAGATTTCGTCGTTGAGTGATCGTGGTCGTGTTTACGGTCAGGTGTTCGGCAGTCATTTGAGCGTCGAGGTTATTGTTCATCAGAACGGTCAGGGTCTGCAGGAGTGCTGCCCCATTGGTTGCGTCATAACGATGCAACGGTCCCAGGATTCGGTCGCAGAACGAACGGAGGCCCGCCGAGTCCTGCGTCTGCAGAAAGAGCCCCGCTATCCCGAGATCGGTCAGAAGCAGGGTCTGGCTCGGCGTTCCCTTGAGTCTGGCGAGTTCGACTGCGCCGCGGGCTATGGAAAACGCTTCTTCGTACGCGTTCGGATCAGTCACCGGGCCCGTCAGCGCGACAAGCTGGCTGGTCTCGGCTTCCGTCAGACTCTGACGGATCTGTTCGGCGATGTCGCGAACGGATTCCAAGGGCCGCCTCCCCAAAGGCCACAGGGCGACGACGTAGTCCTTATGTAAACCAACCAGGGGCTTTGGCACGTTGTCATGATTCCAACGGTTTACCTTGCCAGCGAGTCGTCGTAGAACCTCGTCCTCTGGAACCTGATCGTGTGGGGCAGCAATCAAGGCATGAGGTTGCAACAGGTCATACCCCAGTCGCTGGGTCTCCGCGAGGAGAACGGACGTGGAAGGGCGCGGGCCCCTGATTATGTGTGAGAGAAGTTCCCCTGTTCGGTACCACACCGATGCGGCCCCACTGCGAGTGTAAAGGAATTCCAATGCCATGACGGTTGCGGCGTGCTCGATCGCGCGTCGGTGTAATGGCGCCATTTTGGTCAATGGGCCAGTTGTCCAGATCCAGGCCACAACCTCTTCTTTGATGACAACTGGCGCTCGAACGGCAGAAACCGTGGACCCATTGTGGAGCGGCAACCGGATATCCGACGGCCCGCTGATGGCGTCGCTGTTTGGTGATTTGCCTTGGACTTGCTCAGCTTCTCCAGCCACTCCGTCCAAGAAGTCGTCGGCTCCATACGCAGAACCGCAAACCGCATTGCCCTGATCACTCTGAATGACCACAGGCCGTTCGAGCAGCTCGGCAAGTGCATTGCCCACTTCGGCAATGCCACCTCCCTCTAGCGTCAGCGACGTGAGGCGATTGTGAACCTCAGCCACTTTGCGTTGCAGCTCATATTGCTTCTCCAGCGACTCATTGAGGGACTTCTGCTCGGCAATTGTGCGTGCTTGATCCGCCCTGAGCTGAGCCGTGTTCATTGCGACAGCAGCTTGATCGGCTAAAACAGTCAGTAACGAAACTTCGTCATTCTCGAACGCGTGTGGAAGGCGAGTGAAGCAGTTCAGAGTCCCGAGGGTTCCGCCCGGGGCGTTCAAAGGTACGGCAATCATGGAAGTGAAACCCTGGTGACGTGCCGCCGCGGCCCAAGGAACAAACGACGGGTTCGTCGCCGTGTCTTCGACGCTTACGGGGATGCCCAATGTGAAGGCTTGAGTGGATGGTGAAGGCAACGACATACCCCGCAAGCGGATCGGGTGGAGGGCGTTGACCTCCTGGATATATTCGTCGGTTAGTCCATGTGAACCCTTGATCAGCAGCACGGAGTTGGATTGGTCTGGGACTGTAACCGAGCAAAAGTCGTAGCCCATCAGTTCACTGGATGTTCTGGCCACCATGTTCAGCAACTCGTCGAGGGAGACGCCTCGGTTTACGGCCGCGCCTACAGCTGCCAACGCCTTTAGCCAATTCTGGAGACGCTCGACCGTTCGATCTGACCGCTCTTTCACAGTCTCAGTATTCCGATTGTTTGGTTGTGGGGATAGGCCTGAACTGCTGCTCTCTGCTCTGGCATCTACGGCGCGGCATTCTCCGATGCGTGACGACGGCGACGCCCCTGACCGGTTGCGTCGCCGTCGTTTTGCTTCTCCTGTCGAAGGTCTACTCGGCGAGCGCCGCGACCACGGCTGCGGCGACGGCCTCGCTGGATTGCGGGTTCTGGCCGCTGATGAGGTTACGGTCGCGGACAACGTAGCTGCTCCAGGCCGGGGCCGCTTTCACGATGGCACCGCGCTCCGCGAGGGTGGTGGCAACCAGCCACGGGGTGTTCTCGCCGGTCCCGCCCGTGAGCTCTTCTTCATCCGTGAACACCGTCAGCTGGCGGCCGGCAAAGGCGAAGTTCCCGTCCGCGGTGGTGGCGCTGAGCAGGCCAGCGGGTCCGTGGCAGAAGGGAGCGATGATTGTTCCGTCTTGGTCAGCCGCGATAAGCAAGGCACCCAGGTTCGCGTCCGTGGCCAGATCCACCATAGGGCCGTGCCCACCCGGCAGGACGACAGCGTCGAATTGGGCCACATTGACGGAGGCCAAGGGCTCTGGCGTCTCAAGTTCGCCTGCGATGTCCTCAAGGTACTGCTTGAAGTCCTGGACCTTTTCCTCGTCGCCCACGATTTCCGGGTTCAACGAGCCAGGGTCCACGGTGGGCTTCTTTCCGCCGGGGCTGGCGATAGTAATTTCTGCGCCGGTGGCTTTGAGGGCGCGGTGGGCCACCACGAGTTCCTCGGCCCAGACGCCCGTGGGGTGTTGGGTGCCGTCGGCGAGTTCAAGGGAGTCTGCTGCTGATACGACCATGAGGATGCGGGCCATGGGATTTCCTTTCGTGAAATAGTTATTCGATGGTGCCCCGCCGGCGCACTTGGCCTGCATAGGAAAAGCTGTGGCCCCCCATCGGGAAACCTTGGACCGCCCCATGCGAGGATTGCACCGATGGCCACTCACAACCTTGAGCATTTGCGGACCTTCCTCACCGTCTACCGCGTGGGGTCCCTGACCGAGGCAGCAAGGTTGCTCGGCATTTCGCAGCCCACAGCCTCCACCCATGTTCATTCCCTCGAACAGAACCTGGGACTGCGCCTCTTTGAGCGAAGTCCTACGGGCGTCGCGCCGACCCCCAAGGCCGAGGGTTTGGCCCGGGACGTTGGCCCGCACATTGACGCTTTGGACGACCTCGCCTTCATATCCTCTTCGTCCGGTGCCAACGGGTCAATCCACTTGGGTGGTCCTGCGGAGTTCATAACCACCTTGCTCCTGCCCCACACCCCGGAGCTCACAGAGGCCATAGGGGCCAAGCTGCGAATCAGGTTCGGTTTGGTGGACGGCTTGCTCGATGAATTGCGGTCCGGCGACCTCGATATCGTGGTGAGTGCTGTCCGCCCACGAGTCCAAGGGGTCACGGGGATTCCACTCTTCGATGAGGAATTTGTCCTGGTGGCTGCTCCGCTCTGGAAAGCGAGCATCACGGGCGTTGACCCCGCCGATGTGGAGTTGTCCGCTATCCCGGTTGTGGCTTACGCGGAGAACCTGCCCATCGTTCGGCGCTACTGGCGGACCGTGTTCGATCGTCGCCCCGATGACCTCCGAACAAGCTGCATCGTGCCCGATCTTCGAGGCGTGCGTGCAGCCATCCTGGCTGGCGCGGGGATGTCTGTATTGCCCAGTTACCTTGTTGAAGACGATCTCTCCACCGGCGCCCTCACCACTCTGCATACTCCCGAGTTCGCACCCCTGAACACCGTGTATTTGGCAACCCGCACCGGCGACCTCGACCGCAACCGTCAGCTGCGGTCCCTCGCTTCCGCCATCCAGAGGCGGGCACGCTTCTGAAGGCCGTCATGCGACCATCTGTGCGCTGGAGAGTTCCCTGATGGTCCACGGCCAGGTCAGGGAAAACAAGAACCCCCGGAAATCCAAGATTTCCGGGGGTTCTTTACCGAGCTTCCTATCAGAATCGAACTGATGACCTTTTCATTACGAGTGAAACGCTCTACCGACTGAGCTAAGGAAGCACCGCGTCCATCACCGGTTTCGCGGGCGATCACGCAAGACATAACTGTAATAGAGGCAGCGCGCTCGGGTCAAAACGAGGGGGGCGGGCGGCCGTTGCGGGGATGTTCACCCGCCCGTCGGGCCGGGTTCAGACGGTGGTTTCCCGGCAGCCGGAAGCTGGGGAACTAGCTGTGGTGAGATCCAGCCGCCATGCACACAAGCCGAAGGAGCCGCTCCATGACCGGGGACGCATTGACCAGGGACGCCAGCCACACACCGAACCGGCTGAGGCTCGCCGTCGTGGATATGGTGGGGACCACCATCACCGACGATGGCCGCACGGAGCGGGCCATGTCCCGGGCGCTTGCGGAACACGGCATCGAACCGGGCAGCAGCCGGTTCGAGAGCATGCTCGGCTACGCCCGGGACACCATGGGCTTCTCTAAAATGACCGTTTTCAGCCACCTTTTCGAGGACTCCGCTGTGGCCGAAAGCGCCAATAAGGTTTTCGAGAACAGCTATGACGAGCTCATTGAAGACGGGGGTGTCCGCGCGATTGCCGGAGCGGAGGACGCCATTTTGTGGATGCGCGAGTCCGGCATGCAGATCTGCCTGGCCACGGGATTCGGCCGTCACACGCAAAACATGGTGCTGGAATCCCTGGGATGGATGGGCCTGGCGGACCTCAGTCTGTGCCCGGCCGACGCCGGACGTGGACGGCCTTACCCGGACATGATCCTGACGGCCGTGCTCGCATTGGATCTGGACGATGTGCGCGAGGTGGCGGTGGTGGGCGACACCAGCTCGGACATGCTCTCTGGCGTCCGTTCCGGCGCGTCCCTCGTGGCGGGCGTCCTGACCGGTTCGCATTCTGAGGCAACGCTACGCGCGGCCGGAGCCACCGTCGTCGTTGATTCCATCAAGCAGCTCCCGCTGTTGGTGGAGAAGCGGGAAGCCAGGCACCTCTAGCATTTGAGCCCGTCCTGCGGCAGCTTGCCGTCAACAAAGTAGTCGTCGACGGCGGTGCTGACGCACGTGTTCGCGCGGCCGTATGCTGTGTGCCCCTCACCTTCCCAGGTGACGAGTGACGCATTTTCCAGTTGCTTGCGCAGGGACTGGGACCATTCGAGCGGGGTGGCGGGATCGCCGGTGGTACCGACCACCACAATGGGTGCAGATCCGTTGTAGTCCACTGGTGCCGGGGTGCGGGTGTTGGCGTACGGCCAGTCCTTGCAGGTGACGCCGCCGTACGCGAAGAATGCACCGAACGTGGGGGAGTCCTGTATGAGGCGGACTTCCTCGGCCCGCATGCCGGCAGTGTCTGTAACCATCGGGTAGTCCAGGCAGTTGATGGCCTGGAACGCGAAAGCGGAGTTGGAGCTGTACGTGCCGTTGGGTTCGCGGTCGGCGCCCAGATCGGCAAGCCGCATCATCTGCGAGACGTCACCGGAGAAAGCTGTCTCCAGCGCTTGGGTCAGGGCCGGCCAGCTGAGGTCGTTGTACAGGGGCAGGATGAGCCCGTTGACGACGTCATTGACCGTCACCAAGCGGCCGTCCTTGGCTGTCTGGGGATTCTGGTCTACGGCATTGATGAGGTCCCGGATTTCCTGGACACCGTTGTCCACGGAGCCGCTGAGGGGGCAGTTTTGCTGTCCCTGGCAGTTGGCCACGTACGTGCGGAGGGCCTTTTCGAAAGCACGTGCCTGGCCGGCCGTCAGTTCCTCGTTGCTGTTGGCCGGGTCCACTGCGCCGTCAAGGACCATGCGGCCCACGTTGTCCGGGAAGAGCGATGCATAGGTTGAACCCAGGAGCGTGCCGTAGGAGAAGCCCAAGTAGTTGAGCTTGGCATCGTTCGCTACCGCGCGCAGGATGTCCAGGTCCTTGGCAGCGCTCACGGTATCGATGAGTCCCAAAACATCACCGGTCTGCTGGGCGCACTGATCAGCGAATGATTTGTTGAAGGCAAGCGCCGCAGCCAATCCTTCGTCAGTGTTCTTGCGGAACACCTTTTCGCGGGCGGCGTCACGTTCGGCGTCGGTCATGCAGGTCACCGGAGCGGAACGGCCCACTCCACGGGGATCAAAGCCAACAACATCGTAATTGGCCCGCAACTTCTCGGTGAAGTGGGTGCTGCCGGCGTCCTTGACGAAATCCACGCCGGAGCCGCCAGGTCCGCCGGGATTTATCAGCACGGAACCTTGCTTGTTGCCCGTGCTGGGCAGCTTAATGACGGAAAGCTCGATGTCCCCGGATGCCGGGTTTGCGTAGTCCTTAGGCACCTGGACCTTGCCGCAGTGCAGACCGTCCTCGCACGGGCTCCATTCAACAGACTGCGAGTAGTACTTCTCCAGGCCCTCAGGCGCTGATGCGGCGATGGACGGATCCACGGTGCTGGTGGACGGCTTGGCCTGTGGTGTTGGGAGGAGCGTGCACGCGCTGAGCACCAGCATGGATGCCAGAGCAACGCAGAGCGCAGCGACTCCGCGGCCACGCCTTACTGGCATTGCAACACCCCGGATTGCCGATCCACCACCCGCATCAACGTGGGCAGACCGGTCCCGTGAAGGGGTACCGGCGGACCGGCGGGGTGCGGACTTCATGCATTCTCCTATTGCTGAATGAGGCTCGTGGCCATGGACTCGACCGCCAACAGCGGCGCCACGTTGGTGGTGGTGATTCGGACACGGGCTTTGTTGATGGCGTCCATCCGGGCCAAGGTGGTTTCCGGGGTTGAATGGGCCGCGTATTCTTCCAATTCGCTCTTGAGTTCAACGTTGACCAGTTCCACTGCGTTCCCCAACTGGATGATGAGGACGTCCCGGTAAAAGGACAGCAGATCCGTCAGCGTGCGGTCCAGTGAGTCGGTGATGGAGCGCTTGGCACGCCGTTTCTGGTCATCCTCAAGCTGCCTGACTTGGCTGCGCATGGATGGTGGGAGGGTGCCGGATTCGGGAGCGCCCAAGCTTGCCAGCAGTGCGATTTTCTCCGCGGCGTCGCGTTCGTCGTTGGAGCTGTTGGCCTCGTCGGTGGCGATCTTGACCAGCTTTTCGGCCATCATCACGGCAGCAGTGACGCCGCGAAGGCCAAGCGGGATGCGAACGGTATCCATCCGACGTTGCCGCGCCTCGGCGTCGCGGGCCAACCGCCGGGCGATCCCGATATGGCTCTGAGCCGCGCGCGCCGCACGGTCCGCGAGTTGGCGGTCGACGCCGTCGCGCCTCACCAAAAGCTCGGCGACGTCGGAGGCCGGCGGCAGCCGCAGGCTCACAGGACGGCATCGCGACCGGATGGTGACCAGGACGTCGGCAGGTGAGGGGGCACACAGCATCCAGATGGTCCTGGGAGTGGGTTCCTCGATGGCTTTCAGCAAGACGTTGGTGGTGCGCTCGGCCATGCGGTCCGCGTCCTCCACCACGATGATGCGCCACCGTCCCGTGGCTGGCCGGTCGCCGGCCTTGGACACGAGTTCGCGTGCTTCGTCGATGGTGATGGTGACCTTTTCGGTGCGCACGAATGTCACATCCGAGTGCGTTTCACCGAGGATCGTGTGGCACGCCGCGCACTCGCCGCAGCCGCGCATGGTGACGTCGTCCTGCTCGCAGTTCAAGGCGGCGGCGAATGCCTTGGCTGCGTTGGAACGGCCGGATCCCGGGGGACCGGTGAAAAGCCACGCATGGGTGAGGCCGGTTTCGCCCTGCGCCGCTTGCCTTAGTTGCGCGACGACGGGCGCTTGCCCTTGGAGGTCGTCCCAGACGCTCACGGGCGGTCGCCCGAAACGGCTTCGCCCGCAGCGGTTTCGCCCGAAATCCGGTCACCCAACAACGTCTCCACTCGTTCCAGGATCTGTGCTGCCAATGTTTCAATGTCGGCACTGGCAGCCAGCACCAGATAGCTGGACGGTGCAGCCGCCGCGAGGTCCAGGAATGCGTGGCGGATGGCGGAATGGAAGTGGTCAGGCTCGGACTCCAGCCTGTCCTCGGTGGCGTCCCCGGCGGTCCGGCGTTGGCGGCCGTCGGAGGGGTCGACGTCGAGCAGTACCGTCAGGTCCGGATGCAGGCCTTCGGTGGCCCACTCATTGAGTGACAAAACGCCTTCGGCGCCGAGGCCGCGGCCGGCACCCTGATAGGCGACGGATGAATCGATGTAGCGGTCAGTGATGACCACTGTTCCGCCAGCCAGCGCGGGCCGGATCACTTGGCTGGCATGGGCTGCGCGGGCAGCGGCGAACATGAGGGCTTCCGTGCGGGGATCGATGGTGCCGTTTCCGTGGTCCAGGACCAAGGAGCGCAATTTCTCGCCGATGGGGGTGCCGCCTGGTTCGCGGGTGCGCAGCACGGAAAGGCCCCGTGACTCGAGGGCGTCGGAGAGCCGGGCGGCCTGGGTGGACTTGCCCGCTCCGTCCCCGCCTTCGAAGGCGATGAAAAGGCCTGGACTCTTAATACTCACTCGTCTAGCCTACCGATCACCGGCATGCGAGACGGCTTTCATCCACAGCATTGCCCGCGACTACGCTGAAACCATGAGCCTTTCCGATCAGCACGCCGCCGATTTGTCTCCGGAAACCGTTGTAGTTGCGGCCGGCCGCCCCGAGCGCGCCCACGACGAGCCCGTGAATCCGCCCATCGTCTTGTCCTCCACATACTTCGGAACTGGTTCGTTGGGCGATGGAGATCGCGGTTACGGACGCTACGCCAACCCCACCTGGGATCCCTTCGAGGATGCTCTGGCCAAACTTGAAGGCGCCACCCTGCCCGGCCTGCTCTACGCCTCAGGTCTGGCAGCGGTCAGCTCAGCGCTGTCCCTTGTTCCCGCGGGTGGTGTGGTGGTCATGCCCTCGCACAGCTACGCAGGTTCATTGGTCATGGCCACCGAGCTGGCGGAGAAGGGTTTCCTGGAACTTCGCACGGTAGACATCACGGACACGGACGCCGTGAAGGCCCTCATCAGCCCTGAAAGCGGCAAGAAGGCGAACCTGCTCTGGCTGGAAAGCCCCACCAACCCCATGCTCGGCATCGCCGACGTCCGCGCGCTTACTGACGCCGCACACGCGGCCGGCGCGATCGTGGTCACGGACAATACTTTCTCCACGCCTTTGGTGCAGCAGCCCCTCAGCCTGGGTTCCGACGTCGTCCTTCACTCCGTGACCAAGTACCTTGCCGGCCATTCGGACGTTGTCCTGGGCGCCTTGGTGACGTCCAACCCGGAACTGCGCGCCACCCTGCTCCACCACCGGATCATCCACGGCGGCATCGCCGGACCGTTCGAGGCCTGGCTGGCCCTTCGCGGCCTCCGCACCCTGGCGTTGCGGATCGAGCGTTCCCAGGCGTCCGCGGCTACGCTCGCCGAACGCCTCAGCGTCCACCCCCGCGTCGAAGCTATCCGCTATCCCGGCCTCGCCACGGATCCGGGCCACGAGCGCGCCAAGGCGCAGATGAAGGGCTTTGGCTCCATCCTGTGCATCCAGATCGCCGGCGATGAACAGCGCGGCGGTGCCGACGCAGCAGACCACTTGGTCCGCGCCTTGCAGCTCTGGCTTCCCGCCACGTCTTTGGGCGGGGTTGAGTCGCTGATTGAACGCCGACGCCGGCACACGGCTGAGCCGCTCAGCGTTCCGGAGAACCTGGTCCGGTTGAGCGTTGGAATCGAGAACGTGGAAGACCTCTGGTCCGACCTCGAGCAAGCGCTGAAGTCGCTGGACGGCTAGGCTAAAGAGCGTGGACGGAAAAATTTTGATCGCGTACGTTACCACCGGGGTTTACTGGATCCTTGGCTTGGTGGCCCTTGCCCTGGAACTGTGGGCCTTTGCGGACTGCCTGCGCCACAAGCCGACGCTCTTCGTAGCTGCCTCCAAGCGCACCAAGACCTTTTGGCTGGCCCTCACCGGAGTGGCACTTGCGATTGGCGCCTTGACCGTTCTGGCAGGCGGCAGCAGCCTGGGGTTGTTCGGGATCGCGGCCGTCACCGCAGCGTGCGTCTACCTGGCCGACGTCCGCCCCGCTCTGCGCGAGGCCGGCAGCGGCGGCAACCGCAACGTCGGTCCATACGGCCCCTGGTAGCCGGCGCGGTTCCTCTGGATCGGCCTTAGCGGGGAGCCACGGCGTCCCACGCCACCGTCACTTCACCCAAGCGCCACCGTGCCGGACCGTCCTGAAGCGGCCACCCGGCGTCGTGCAGTAAACGGCACATACCCGTCCAGCGTTGCCGGTTTCCGAACGACGCCAGAGGTGCCGCTTCCAACCATGCCTTGTCCATGGCTTGCAGGAACGCGTGGATCGCTTCGCCCGGGACATTTCGGTGAATCAGGGCCTTGGGCAGCCGCTCCGCTACCTCGGACGGCAACTCAAAACTGCCGAACCGCACGGAAAAACTCAGGCTCAACGGACGTTCTTTATCCAACGCCACCCACGTCACACGGCGCCCTATCTCGTCGCATGTGCCATCAATGAACAACCCGCCGGGCGCCAGCCGGGACTGCACCAGATTCCAGATCCCTGCGACGTCCGCTTCCTCGTATTGCCGCAGCACGTTGAAGGCCCGCACCAACACCGGTTCACCCGGAACCGGGATTTCGAAACCGCCAACGTGGAAGCTCAGCCCGGGCCGTTCAAGGGCTTTGGCGGTCCGCACGCGCTCCGGCTCAATCTCGATCCCGCAGACCCGCACATCGGGCCGTACGGCTTGAAGCCGTTCAAAAAGCTCGACGGCGGTGGTGGGCGAGGCGCCATAGCCAAGGTCCACCACAAGCGGGTCGACGGCGGCGCGCAGCCGCCACGCTTGGGGTCCCGCCAACCAGCGGTCCAAGCGGCGCATGCGATTGGGGTTCGTGGTGCCGCGAGTGACGTTGCCAACCGGCTTTCCGCCCCGACTACGGGGAGAGCCCACCCGTTCCGCTTTTTGCACCACGGCCCCCACTTTATCCTTGCCAGCATCGGTCCGCGGGGCTCGTTGCCGGACGTAACGACGGGCAGGGCACGTAACTGCTCGGCTAGGATGAAAACCATGACTTACAAGCTGATTCTGCTGCGCCATGGCCACAGCGAATGGAACGCCAAGAACCTGTTCACCGGTTGGGTGGACGTTGACCTGAACGATCAAGGCCGCGAAGAAGCAGTGCGCGGTGGAGAGCTCCTGGTTGAGAACGAGATCCTCCCGGACGTCCTCTACACCTCGCTCCTGAAGCGTGCCATCAACACGGCCAACATGGCCTTGGACAAGGCCGACCGCGGGTGGATCCCCGTCAAGCGCGACTGGCGCCTGAACGAGCGCCACTACGGCGCCCTGCAGGGCAAGGACAAGGCCCAAACCCTTGCCGAATTCGGCGAAGAGCAGTTCATGGAATGGCGCCGCAGCTACGACACCCCGCCGCCGCCCCTGTCGGACGACAGCGAATTCTCGCAGGCACACGACGTCCGCTACAAGGACCTCGGCGACGCACTGCCGCGCACCGAATGCCTCAAGGACGTTCTGGTCCGCCTGCTCCCTTACTGGGAATCGGACATCAAGGAAGACCTCAAGGCCGGCAAGACCGTTCTGGTTACCGCCCACGGCAACTCCCTGCGCGCCCTGGTGAAGCACCTGGATGGCATCAGCGATGACGCCATTGCCGGGCTGAACATCCCCACGGGCATCCCGCTGGTCTACGAACTGGATGAGGACTTCCAGCCCATCAACCCGGGCGGAACCTACCTGGATCCCGACGCAGCAGCCCAGGCCATCCTCGCGGTGGCCAACCAAGGCAAGAAATGACGTTGTAGTTAACGACGACGACGGCCGGTCACCTCAGGTGACCGGCCGCCGTCGTTAATGCTCCAGTGTTAGAAGCCCTCGGGCTGCCATTCGCCGGTCACCAAGTAGGTGACCTTGCGCGCGACCGAAACGCCGTGATCGGCGAAGCGTTCGAAGTAGCGGCTGGCCAGGGCGACGTCCACGGTGGTGGACGGGCTTTCAGTCCATTCGGGGGAGGCGATGGCCTTGAAGACGCTGAGGTGGAGGTCGTCTACGGCGATGTTGATCTTGAGGATGTCGCGGGCTACCTCAAGATCGCGGGTCTCCAGCAGTTCAATGACCTTGGCGGTGATCTCGATGTCGTGCTGGGCCATGGCCTTGAAGGTCTGGGTCAGCGACGACGGGATCACGGTGGCCGGGTAGCGCAGGCGCGCCAGCTGGGCAACGTGGCGGGCCAGGTCACCCATGCGTTCCAGCGACGCACTCATGCGCAGCGAACCTACAATCATGCGGAGGTCGCTCGCGACAGGACCCTGCAAGGCAAGGATGTCGATGGCACGCTCGTCGAGGCTGTTCTGCAGGAAGTCGATGCGGGCATCTGCCGCAATGACGTCCTGGGCAAGATCCACGTCGGCGCCTTCGAAGGACGTAGTAGCCTTCGTGATTGCTTCGTGAACCAGCTTGGAGATCTCGATGAGGTCGTCACCTACCTGGGTGAGCTCCTCCTGAAAAACCTTGCGCACTAAGGCGTCCTTTCCTTGGAAATCCTGTTCCCATGGTGGGGGTCGGATTTCAAAACCATTGACAGTCCAACCAGTAACTGTGTCAGGGACCAGTGAACTGTTTGGCTCCTTTAGATGAACGTTAGTTGAACCGTCCGCGTTTGGCGCCGGATCACAGCATTGCCGTGTTTCCACAGCATAAGCTGGACACGTGGATCCATTGCTCATAGGTGTCGTCGCTGGCCTCGTAGGCCTGTCGTTGGGCGTCTTTGGCATGCTCGCTTTCAGGATCAGCGAGCGGCAACGGAGCATCGTGGACCTGGACGTCAGCGAACCCCTGCTTCCTGAGGGTGCCGCGGAAGTGCTGTCCGTCGTCGGGCGTGCCTTTGTAGTAGTGGACGCGATCGACGGCGTGGTCCGTGCAAGTCCCGCAGCGTACGCGTACGGCCTGGTGCGCGGGCACACGGTGGTGCACAAGCAACTCCTGGACATGACCGCGAAGGTCCGCCGCGATGGCGTGATCCTTGAAGAGCAGTACGAGCTCCCGCGTGGTCCGTTGGGCAAGGGCACTATTGTGGTCCAGGTCCGGGCAGCCATGCTCGGTTGGGAATACATCGTGTTGCTGGCCGACGACCGTACCGAGATCACCCGCACCGAGGAGATCCGCAACGACTTCGTGGCCAACGTGTCCCACGAGCTCAAGACCCCCGTCGGCGCCATATCGCTCCTGGCCGAGGCCCTCGAAGCGTCGCCCGATGACGAGGAAGCAGTGCGCCGCTTCGCTAAGCGCATGCACAAGGAGTCCGGCCGCTTGGCAGCCCTGGTCCAGGACATCATTGAACTTTCCCGGCTGCAGGGCGCCAACGTCGCCCAGCAGGGGCACGCCGTGGACATCAATACCGTGATCACAGAAGCGGTGGACCGCTCGCAACTGCCTGCAGAGAGCAAGAACATCCAGATAGTGGTGGGTGGACACTCCGACTCGCTTGTTTTCGGTGACCGCGATCTCCTGGTGACCGCGCTCCGCAACCTGATCGACAACGCCATCCGCTATTCCCCCGAAAACACGAGGGTTGGTGTCGGCGTCCGGACCCGCGAGGGCGTCGTCGCCATCTCGGTCACGGACCAAGGCGAAGGCCTCACCGCCGAGGACCAGGAACGCGTGTTCGAGCGTTTCTACCGCGTGGACGCGGCGCGATCCCGCCACACCGGTGGCACGGGCCTCGGGCTCAGCATCGTCAAGCACGTGGTGTCCAACCACGGCGGCGAGGTGACCGTGTGGTCCCAGCCCGGCCAAGGGTCAACGTTTACTATTCGCTTGCCGGAGATGGAAGGCCAGGACGACGACGCCGGCCTCCAGACTTCCGCTGCCACGGCAGCCGCGTCTTCCGAACT
Organism: Arthrobacter sp. Rue61a; assembly: GCF_000294695.2. Taxonomy (NCBI): domain Bacteria; kingdom Bacillati; phylum Actinomycetota; class Actinomycetes; order Micrococcales; family Micrococcaceae; genus Arthrobacter; species Arthrobacter sp. Rue61a. Next base: position 896,105 of record NC_018531.1, read on the forward strand.
TCCGGCGACCACCGCCGTCGAGCCTCATCACGCGATTGAACAACCCCATCACGTGAATCACCATAGGGGCGCCAGCGGCGCCCAAGAGCAAGGAGCCAGCGCTTGAGCCGGATTTTGATAGTGGAGGACGAGGAGTCCTTCAGCGACCCCTTGTCCTATCTTCTGGGCAAAGAGGGTTTCGACGTCGAGGTAGTGGATAACGGCAGCGACGCCTTGGTGGAATTTGACCGGAACGGTGCCGACCTCGTCCTTCTGGACTTGCAGTTGCCGGGAACGCCGGGAACGGAAGTGTGCCGGCAGCTCCGGCAACGTTCCAGTGTCCCCGTCATCATGCTGACGGCCAAAGACTCCGAGATCGACAAGGTTGTTGGGCTGGAGCTCGGCGCGGACGACTACGTCACCAAGCCGTATTCCTCCCGCGAGCTCGTGGCCCGAGTCCGAGCGGTGCTTCGCCGGCAGGGCGAGCCGGAGGAGCTCATCACGTCCACGGTGCAGGCCGGTCCTGTCCGCATGGACATCGAACGCCACGTGGTGAGCGTCAACGGTGAGCAGGTTTCCCTGCCGCTTAAGGAGTTCGAGCTGTTGGAGATGCTGCTCCGCAACTCAGGCCGGGTACTGACGCGTGGCCAGTTGATCGACCGTGTGTGGGGCTCGGACTACGTGGGTGACACCAAGACATTGGACGTCCATGTGAAGCGGCTCCGTAGCAAGATCGAGCCGGATCCCTCCGCTCCCCGATACCTGGTAACTGTGCGCGGCCTGGGCTACAAGTTCGAGCCGTAAAGATCGCTGCAACGGCGCTGTGCACAAACAAACAAGGAAGGGTCCCGCCGAGGCGGGACCCTTCCTTGTTTGTGTCGCTTGTGGCTTGCTGCCTGCTAGTGTCCGGCGGCCGGGGCCTCCGAGGACGTAGCTGTGGACGTCGGCGTTGCCGTCGGGGTCGGCGTGGTGGGCAGGTACTTGGCGTACTCGGGCAGGGTGCCGTCAACCACGGGGACGTTGACCGTAGCGGAGTCGGATCCACTGCGGATGGTGATCGGGGTCAGGCCGCCGGGGATGACACCCGCGGTGCTGAGGATCGCTGCATCCGCGGTGTCATTCAGGTACGTCTCCGCGTTGGCCTTGACCGGGATTTCGGTCTGGGCCCCGTTGGCACCGCTCATGGTGAGGGTGGCGTCGGTGCCGGAGGTGTTGAAGACGGCGCCGATGACGCGGCCGGGCTCGTTCTCGCCCGACGCAACAATCAGGATGTTGCGCAACTGCAGGGGACCGAGATCAGCTTTGATCCCGTCCGATGCCGAGTATTGGTGGGTAGTCTGCTGGGCGTTGACGAATCCACAGCCGGTGACGGACAGAAGACCGACGCCGATTGCAGCCGCCGCAATTGCCAGCTTGCCGCGCTGGACAGGGTTCATCGCAGTATTGCGCACGACACCTACTCCTCAAGAGTCATTGGAACACTTTTCAGCCATAGCCTATCGGCAAACCCGCCAAAATAAGGATTCGGGAAGGCTATGTGGCGCCATCAACGGAAGAGATCTTGCTCGCACTTTGATTGCCATGAGCACCTTTCCCCGAATACGTCAAGACCTTGGAGGAAGTCGTTTAAGGCCTTATTCCCTTTATTGGCGCGGCAGGAGGGCCTGTGTGATGCCAGTCGTATGCCTTAATCGTGATAGACTAATCTGCGGGAAAGGGGAAAGTCCACATGGTTTTTGAGGTCGGCGAGACAGTAGTTTACCCTCACCACGGTGCAGCAAAAATTGAGGAAATCAAGATGCGCACCATCAAGGGCGAAGAGAAGATGTATCTCAAGCTCAAGGTGGCTCAGGGTGATCTGACCATTGAAGTTCCAGCAGAGAACGTTGACCTTGTTGGGGTCCGGGACGTAGTGGGCAAAGAAGGCTTGGAGCACGTATTTGACGTTCTCCGCGCCGAGTTCACTGAAGAGCCTACCAACTGGTCGCGTCGTTACAAGGCGAACCTGGAGAAGCTTGCTTCGGGCGATGTCATCAAGGTGGCGGAGGTCGTTCGCGATCTTTGGCGTCGTGATCACGATCGCGGCCTTTCCGCAGGTGAGAAGCGGATGCTGGCCAAGGCGCGGCAGATTCTGATTTCAGAACTGGCCCTGGCTGAGAAGACAGACGAAGAGAAGGCTGCAAGCGTTCTCGACGAGGTCTTGGCTTCCTAAGAAAATTGAGCCCGGTGGTGCGAATGCGCCGCCGGGTTTCTTTTTGCCACGCGCCGGGTTTCATTTCTCACAAGTACTCTGGTGATCATGAGTACTCCTTCCAAGCGCGCCGTCACGGCCGTGATCGTGGTTGCTGCCGGCTCCGGTGAACGCCTCGGCTACGGCATGCCCAAAGCCCAGGTTCCGCTGGGTGGCGAAACCATTTTGATGCATGCCCTTCGCGGTGTGGTTGCCTCTGATGTTGCGCGCCAGATCTGCGTCGCCGTGCCCAAAGGGGACACTGCCCTGCGCGAGTCGATCTCCGAGTTCACTATTGACCTGGTGGACGGCGGCCCCGAGATTTCGGTTGTCGACGGCGGTTCCTCCCGCGCGGATTCCGTCCGGGCCGCCATGGCTGCTTTGGAGGACGGAACGGAACTTGTTTTGGTCCATGACGCCGCCCGCGCCCTGACCCCGGAACGGGTTTTCCAGCGTGTCTCCGACGCCTTGGCCTCCGGCGCGAAGGCCGTCATTCCCACCATGCCGGTGGTGGACACCATCAAGACCGTTGCCGAGACGAACGGCTCAGACGCTTCCATCGCCCCGGAAGTGGTCACGGGAACAGCTCCCCGCGAACAGCTCCGGGCCGTACAGACCCCGCAGGGCTTCGAGCTGGCCGTCCTGCGCAGGGCACACGAAGCGGCCGGGCTGTTCGACGACAAGCAATCCGCAGCTGTCACCGACGACGCCATGCTGGTGGAGCTCCTGGGCGTTCCCGTCCACGCTGTCCGCGGGGCCAGCCAGTCACTCAAGATCACCACGCCCCTGGATCTGATCATTGCCGAAGGCTTGTTGGAAGGTCCCCTGGGAATTCGTTGGGTGGAAGGCTGATGACACAGAACCAGAACATGGTGCTTCCCCGCACCGGCGTTGGCATAGACGTCCACGCGTTCGCCCCCGAAGACCACCCGCAGCCGCTGTGGCTGGGCGGGCTCTTCTGGGAAGGCGAGCAAGGACTTTCAGGGCATTCCGACGGCGATTGCGTCGCCCACGCCGCCGCCGACGCACTCTTCTCCGCATGCGGAATCGGTGACCTGGGCACGCACTTCGGCACGGACCGTCCTGAGTTCGCCGGAGCCTCCGGCGTCAAGCTCCTCAGTGAAGCGGCACGCATTGTGCGCGCCGCAGGCTTCGAGATCGGCAACGTCGCAGTGCAATTCGTGGCTAACCGCCCCAAATTCGGGCCGCGCCGGGAAGAATCCCAGCGGGTCCTCAGCGAGGCCGCAGGTGCGCCGGTCAGCGTCACGGCAACTACCAGCGATGGACTGGGATTCACGGGCCGGGGCGAAGGAATTTCCGCTGTTGCCACAGCCCTCGTTTACCCGGTTTCCGGACATGAGGTGGCGGCAGCCGAGCCGGGTCCCGCGAAAGGTGCGCCTCATGGTTAAGCCGGGCGCCGGCGTCGTGCGTTCCGCTGTGGTCTCTGCAGGCTTGGCCGCGTCTCTCCTGCTGAGCGGTTGCGGAGGGACGCCAAAGATGGATGTAACAGCCAGCTGCGAATTCCTGAACAACGACACCTTCAAGCCCGAAGGCAACCAGCAGCAGCAATCCAAGCAAATCGCCGCCCACTATCACGAGATCGCGGACAAACTCGCTCCGGAGATCGGAAATCCCATCAAGGAAATGGCCGCGATCATGGACGAAGCAGCGGGTTCATCGCTCGGGGCAGCCACCCAAGACCAGCAGGAGAAGCTCAAGGTGCAGTTCAACAAGATCGGCGAATACTGCAAGTAGGCAGGTCACGCCGCGTCATCGGCTAATCTGGAGCGGTGACCCTGCGCTTCTATGACACCGCCTCCGCCGAAGTCCGCGACTTCGTTCCCCTCGAAGACGGCAAGGCCAGCGTGTACTACTGCGGGGCCACTGTCCAAGGAATGCCGCATGTGGGCCACGTCAGGTCGGCCATCGCCTTCGACCAACTGACCCGCTGGCTCGAATTCCGCGGCCTCCGGGTTACCGTGGTGCGCAACGTCACGGACATCGACGACAAGATACTGGCCAAGTCCGCCCAATCCTTCGGGCCGGACTGGGACGCGGAACCGTCAGCGCGCCAAGCCGAAGAGTGGTGGGCCCTGGCGTACCGCTACGAGCAGGAATTCGAGAATGCCTACGAGTCCCTGGGCGTCCAACGGCCCACGTACGAGCCCCGTGCCACTGGCCACATCCCGGAAATGCATACGCTCATCCAGCGGCTCATCGACCGCGGCCATGCCTACCCCGCACTTGACGATTCCGGCGACGTCTACTTCGACGTCCGCTCTTGGAGCAAATACGGCTCGCTGACGCGGCAGAATATTGACGACATGCAGGGCGCGCCCGACGCCGACCCTCGCGGCAAGCGCGATCCGCGCGACTTCGCGTTGTGGAAGGGCTTCAAAGACGGTGAGCCCGTCACTGCCAAGTGGGAGTCCCCATGGGGCGCCGGTCGTCCCGGATGGCACCTCGAGTGCTCCGCCATGGTCACCAAGTACCTGGGCCCACGGTTCGATATCCACGGTGGGGGACTGGACCTTCGCTTCCCGCACCACGAGAACGAGATGGCCCAATCCCAGGCCGCCGGCGACGAGTTCGCCAACTTCTGGATGCACAACGGCATGGTCACCTACGAGGGTGAAAAGATGTCCAAATCCATCGGCAATACGGTGAGCCCGGCCGAGATGCTCGAACTCGCCTCACCCCGCGTGGTTCGCTACTACCTCGGCCAGGCACATTACCGCTCCATCCTCGACTACCGGCCCACCTCGCTGCAGGAGGCCGCCGCCGCCGTCGAGCGCATTGACGGCTTCATCCACAAGGCATCTTCCAAGGTAGGCACGGGCGCGCCAGACGTTTCCCCGCAGGCCAACATGCCCGCGGCTTTCATCGCAGCCATGGACGACGACCTCAACGTTCCCCAAGCCCTGGGTGTGCTGCACGAAACTGTGCGGGCCGGCAACACCGCCCTGGCTTCCGGTGACCTTGAAGGCGCCAAAGCGGCCCTCTACAGTGTTCTTTCCATGACCGAGGTGCTCGGCCTGGATTCAGTCAAGCGTCCAGAAGCTGTCCAAGGACGCGAGCACGCCGCCTTGGAAGTGCTGATCGAAGCTCAACTCGAAGCCCGAGCCGCCGCCCGGGCCAACAAGGACTGGGCCGCGTCCGACGCAATCCGCGACACACTCGCCGCCGCCGGCGTCGTCGTCGAAGATGGTGCGGACGGCGCCACCTGGAGCCTCAAGCGCGACTGACAAACCGGCGCGACGGCCGAATTGCATCGGGTCAGTAGACTTGATTCCAGACTTACTCACAAAATCAAGGATGGAATCTCATGGCCAATAATGGTCGCCGGTCGGTCAAGCAGAAGAAGGGCCCCACCACCGGAACCGGTGGCCACGGCCGCAAGGCCCTGGAGGGCAAGGGTCCCACGCCCAAGGCGGAGGAACGCACCTACCACAAGGCATACAAGAACAAGCAGCTGGCTGAGCGCTCCGCTGCCAAGCGCGGATCGGGCACCCGTCCCGGTGGCGCCGGCGCCCGCTCGGGTCCCAAGGGCCGTGCAACTGAAGAGCTGGTGACGGGCCGTAACTCGGTGGTCGAGGCTCTCCGCGCCGGGATCCCGGCCAAGGCTTTGCACGTCGCCATCCGCATCGAGATGGACGACCGCGTCAAAGAATCCCTCAAACTCGCTGCCGAGCGCGGTATCCCGCTGCTCGAAACGGGCAAGGTTGAGCTGGACCGCATGACCGAGGACGCCGTTCACCAGGGTCTCGTACTGCAAATCCCGCCGTACGAATACGAGGACGCTTACGACCTCGCCGAGGAAACCCTCGCCAAGTGGAAGAAGGGGCACATCTCCAACGCCCCCATCTTCGTTGCACTGGACGGCATCACCGACCCCCGCAACCTCGGCGCGATCATCCGCTCCGTCTCCGCGTTCAGCGGCCACGGCGTCATCGTCCCCGAGCGTCGCTCCGTCGGCGTCACGGCGTCCGCATGGAAGACCAGTGCCGGTGCTGCTGTCCGCGTCCCGGTAGCACGTGCCGCGAACCTCAACAACGCACTCAAACAGTTCAAGAACATGGGCATCTACGTTCTTGGCCTGGACGGCGACGGCGATGTCTCACTGCCTGACCTTACTGTTGCAACCGAGCCCGTCTGCATCGTGGTCGGTTCCGAAGGCAAGGGCCTGAGCAGGCTCGTCCGCGAAAACTGCGACCAGATCGTCTCGATCCCCATCGACTCCGCCATGGAGTCGCTCAATGCCTCCATGGCCGTTGGAATCTCGCTGTACGAAGTGTCGAGGCAGCGGGCCGTTAAGTAACCCTTGCCAAGGCGCCGCAAGCGCCAAGCAGTCCTCATGAAGGCGCCGCAAGCGCCATCCTCCGCGTGCTCGCTCGTTCTTCGCTTAGACGCACGCTTCCGGATGGCCCTTGCGGCGCCTTTTCGCATGCCCAGCACGGTGTCCCGACGCTCTCTCACATCCCTCGGGTTTGGGCGGGTCGCTCTCTCATGTCCCTCGGGTTTGGGCGGGTCGCTCTCTCATGTCCCTCGGGTTTGGGCCGGACGCTCTCTCACGTCCCTCGGGTTTGGGCCGGACGTTCTCTCACGTCCCTCGGGTTTGGGCCGGACGCTCTCTCACGTCCCTCGGGTTTGGGCGGGTCGCTCTCTCACGTCGCTCTTGGAAGTCCTCTACTTTCCCAGGAACTCGACCTCGGCTTTTCAGCCGCACGCTCTCGGCCAGCGCCTACTGATGCTACTCCCATGCCAAGGGCCCACGAACGGGCACCGGGGCCAGCGCCGGACCGCCAGAAGAACGCTTCCGGGCCCGCGAGAGCCAGTTTCCCAGGGCGCTTTCCGCGACCGCGATCGCCTCACCGAGAGGGATGGCTGGGAGGGCTGGGGATGTGAGAGAGGGATGGCTGGAGGGCTGGGGATGTGAGAGAGGGATGGCTGGGAGGGCTGGGGATGTGAGAGAGGGATGGCTGGGAGGGCTGGGGATGTGAGAGAGGGAGGGCTGGGGATGTGAGAGAGGGATGGCTGGGAGGGCTGGGGATGTGAGAGAGGGATGGCTGGGAGGGCTGGGGATGTGAGAGAGGGATGGCTGGAAGGGCTGGGGATGTGAGAGAGCGTTAGAAGTCGCGGCGGTTGGCAAGGACCGGGAGTTTTTGGCGGGCGTCTTCCACCACAGCAGGATCGAGGTCGTAGAAAATGAGGCCCGGCTCGCCTTCGAGGGCTTCCAGTACCTGTCCGAACGGGGATACGACGGCGGAGTACCCCACGCCCGTGGGTGCGGCACCTTTGGCCTCTACACCTTGGGTGGCAGGATCGCCTTGGCCGCAGGCGAGCACGAACGTGGTGGTGTCCACGGCGCGGGCGCGGGCCAGGAGCTGCCACTGATCGGCCTTGCCCGGCCCGGAACCCCAGGACGCGGACACGATATTCACCACGGCTCCGCGCTGGGCATTGGCCGTGAACAAGGCGGGGAAACGGATGTCGTAGCAGGTAGCCAAAGCAAAGGTGAGGCCACCGGCGTCGAACGTTACCGGATCCGTACCCGCCTCAACGGTGTCCGATTCCGCGAAACCAAACGCATCAAAGAGGTGGATTTTGTCGTAGCTCGTTTCCACGCCAGGTCCCGTGGCCAGAAGCGTGTTCCGCACCCGCGGGGATCCGGACTCGGAGGGGCTGCCCGGGGTGAACATGCCGGCCACGATCACCAGCTGAAGTTCCTCGGCGAGGGATCGCACCCGGCTGGCCCACGGCCCGTCCAAGGGCTCAGCGATGTCCAGCAGCGAATTTCCGAACGCGCGCATCATCGCCTCGGGGAAAACCACCAATTCGGCGCCGCCGTCCTTGGCCCGGCGGGCGTTCTCCTCCAGGAGCCGCAGGTTGTCGGCCAGATCCCGGCCGGTGATGACTTGGGCAAGTGCTACTCGCACGATAAAACCTCCAGTTGTCTCCGTCCCAGTATGCCAAGCGGGTGGCCCGGAGGCGGCGGGTCGCGACACAATCGGGGCCTGAGACCTCAAACGAGCACGCCCCGAGGGAGCGTTCCAGCACGTGAGCGGCTGTTCAAATCCCGCCATATTAGGGCAAGTAATGAAATCGAGATGCTGAACGTCGTCACATGGCGGGCCCGCGCGGTACATACTTTGCGTGGAACTAAACTTGCAAGCAATGGTTATGCCGATTTTTGACACAGCAGCTGCCCTGGATGCGTCGCAGCCCAGGCCCCTCGGACTGAGCGCGCCCCAGCCCGGAGTTTTCGACGCCCAAACCGCACCCAACGATTCGGTGAACGTGGCCGTCTTCGCACCGGATCTGGACCGCGTGGAGGTGGTGTTCCAAGCACCCGGCGAACCGTGGCAGTCCCACATTCTGTCCAACGTTGAGAACGGCGTCCACTTCAGCCTCGTCAACGGCATGCCGCCGGGCACCCGCTATGGCTTCCGTGAGGCCCCCGGTGAGGGCGGGCTTCCGCTGTCCATCCCGGCTGTGGACCTGGACGACGACGGCGGCCAGCCACTGCTGCTCGATCCTTACGGCCGCGCCGTGGACCAGCGGGGCGAGTTCCTCACAAGCGTCCACGTGGATACAGGCTTTGATTGGGGCGACGACCGCCCGCCACGAACGCCCATGCGCACCTCGGTGATCTATGAGGCACACGTTCGTGGCCAAACCATGCTGCACCCGGACATCCCTGAGCACCTCCGCGGGACCTACGCGGGCATGGCGCATCCTGTGATGATCCAGCACCTCACTGAACTGGGCATCACGGCCGTCCAGCTTCTGCCCATTCATTTCCACTTGGATGAGTCCCACCTCCAGGACTTGGGCATGACCAATTACTGGGGCTACAACACGGCCGCCTTCTTTGCTCCCCACGCTGACTACGCCACGGAGGCGGCTCGCAATGCCGGGCCCCACGCGGTGCAGGATGAGCTCAAGGGCATGATCAAACTGCTCCATGCGGCGGGGATCGAAGTCATTCTCGACGTCGTGTATAACCACACGGCAGAAGCGGGGCCGGACGGACCCCCACTGAGCTTCCGCGGTTTGGCGGAGAAGCGTTACTACCGGCACGATGCCCATGGACGCTACTTGGACACCACCGGCTGCGGCAACACCTTGGATTTCAGTGATCCCGTAGTGGTTGATCTCGCCCTGGATTCCTTGCGTTACTGGGTGAACGATTTCCATGTGGACGGGTTCCGCTTCGACCTCGCGGTGACGCTGTGCCGGGATGCCAGTAACACCTTCGATCCCCAGCACCCTTTCCTGCAGGCGATTGCCGAGGACCCCGTACTCTCAGCGGTCAAGCTGATCGCCGAGCCTTGGGATGTTGGCTATGGAGGGTGGCAGACGGGGCGGTTCCCGCACGGATGGTCGGACTGGAATGACCACTTCCGCGACGGCGTCCGCAGCTTCTGGCTCTCGGACAGGGCTGCCATGGAGTCTGGAGGCCAAGGCGGCTCGGTGGCGTCGTTGGCTGAGCTGATGGCGGGCTCTGCCAATCTCTTCGCATCATCGGGCCGCACCCGCCTGGCCAGCGTCAACTTCATCACCGCCCACGACGGTTTCACCCTCAAGGACCTGGTCAGCTACGACCGCAAACACAACGAGGCCAACGGGGAGCAGAACCGCGACGGCCACGGAGACAACCGGAGCTACAACCACGGCGTGGAGGGCAGGAGCGAAAACGAGGCAATCGTCGCCGCCCGCGCCCTGTCGGTCCGCAACCTGATGGCCACCTTGCTCCTGTCTTTCGGCGTTCCCATGATCACTGCCGGCGACGAGATCGGGCGCACCCAACAAGGCAACAACAACGCCTACTGCCAGGACAATCCCACGGCCTGGCTTGACTGGAGCCGGACCCAGGAAGCCAACGCCATGTTCAGGACCACGCGTGAACTGGTCAGGCTGCGCCGTTGGTTCTTGAGGCACCAGCCTGAAAGTTTCCCCGGCAACGCGAACGATTCCAGCCTGCAATGGTTTGACGACAAGGGAAAGCGGATGACTCCGGCGCGCTGGAACGATCCCAGTGTCCGCTCCGTCCAGCTCCTGATGGGTCACGAGGACAGTGAGATCCGCGGGTTGATCTCAGTGAACGGCAGCAACCAAGACGTAAAAATGGTCCTGCCGGAGATCTTGAGCGAGTCAGGCATCGGAAAGCGCATGTTTGAACTTCGCTTCACCACCTCGGTGCTGCATGAGCGAAGGAAGGGCGCGTTGGTGGCGTCGGGCGAGCGGGATATCCTGCAAGCCAACACCATCAACATCTACCGCACATAGTCGCTGCCTAGAAGCGCCAACTAACAGGAGTCTCTCAGCATGAACCGCAGCCGCAGCAAACTGGTGGCATTCGCGGGTCTGGTGATCGCCGTCGTCGTGCTGGTGGTTGCCATGGTGGGTGGAGGCTCACTGACCGCGCAAACCACGACGCCGGAACCTGGCTCCACATCGACGTCACCAACGGCGGCAGCCACCGCAGGTGCCACTCCCGCCGTCGCCAACCCCTCTTCGCTCCCCGCCATCAACGCCTCACAGTTACCCAAGGAAGCGCGCCAGACCCTTGCGCTGATTGCCCAAGGCGGCCCGTACCCGTACGACCGCGACGGTGTGAACTTCGGCAACTTCGAGGGATTGCTGCCTAAGAAGTCCGGTGGTTTCTACAAGGAGTACACCGTGCCCACACCGGGGGAGTCGGACCGCGGCGCGCGACGAGTCATCGTGGGCAAGGACTCGGCAAAGTACTACAGCCCGGACCATTACGAGTCGTTCAAATTCATTGTCGAAGACAAGTAGGAGCCCATGAAGATCTATTCCGCAGACACCTGGACGCTCGAAGAACTCCAGGAGCAGATCTCCGACGCGGGCCGGCGAACGCTTCTGGTCCCACCCGCAAGCACCAAGCAAGGGGTCCTTGAGGTCTTCGGCCAGGTCCTCGATTTCCCTGAGTACTATGGCGTGAACCTCGACGCCCTCAACGATTCCCTGCATGACTACGCCGATGCCCTCTCAGAGGACGACGGCAGCCCGGTCACCATGATCTGGCAGGTCCCCGCGGCCTACCGCACGGACCGTTCCTTCGGCGTGGTCTGCGAGATCCTCCAAGACGCAGAGCGCTACGCCGGCCGCGACCTCGCAGTCATTGCCGTCTTCCAAAACTAAATCGCGAACCGGCCACACCTAACGGCGCCCCAATGGGCCACCGTGACCCGGCAGCGCGCGTCAAAGCGACGAAGGAGCAGCGCGCAGAGGGTTACGGTCGCCCAGCGGGCGAAGCCAGGCTTAGGCGTTCGCGATCAACCCCAGTTCAGCTTTTGATGCCAGTGCGCTGTGCTTCGGGAACACCCGGACGGTGTAGCCGAAGGAGCCGGACCGGTTGATCACCAGTGAGCCGCTGAACAGGTGGCGTCCGCCGCCGAGGTCCTCCAGGGAATCCAGTTCGGCCACCACGATGTCTTCGAGCTCGTCGGATTCCTCGGCGCGGCCGAAGGCTACCTCCACGGAGACGTCGTCCGGGGTGAGGTTGTTGAGGGCCACGTAGGCGTTGACTTGGAGCGTGTCGCCCACTTGGGGTTCTTCGGAGACGCCAACGGAGTCTACGTGTTCCACTACAACCTCGGGCCACGCACTGCGAACCTTGGAGGTCCAAGCCGCGAGTTCCTTGGCTTCCTTGAACGACTCGGCAACAGCGCGGCGTCCGGACACAGCGGCCGGGCAGTAGAGGTTGTTGACGTAGTCGTGGAGCATGCGTTCTGCCGAAACGGCAGGGCCCAGGTTGGCAAGCGTGTGCTTGATCATGGACACCCAGTGTGTGGGTACGGTTTCACGGCTGGATTCGGACGGTCCTGCTGCTCCGGCGCCCTGGGCAACGGTGGTGCCGTAGAAGCGCGGGGCTACCTGGGTCTCCAGCAGCTCGTAGAGTGCTGAGGCCTCAATGTCGTCGCGTTCCTCGGAGGATGCGTTGTTGTTGGCTGTGGGGATTGCCCAGCCGTTTTCGCCGTCGTACATTTCGTCCCACCAGCCGTCCAGGACGGAGAGGTTGAGCGAGCCGTTGATGGCGGCCTTCATGCCGGAGGTGCCGCAGGCTTCCAGCGGGCGGAGCGGGTTGTTGAGCCAGACGTCGCAGCCGGGGAACAGTGTCCGTGCCATGGCGATGTCGTAGTTGGGCAGGAACACGATCCTGTGCCGGACTTGGGGGTCGTCCGTGAACTTGACCAGGTCCTGGATCATTTTCTTGCCGGCATCGTCTGCGGGGTGGGACTTGCCTGCGATGACCAGCTGGATGGGGTGTTTGGGGTCAAGCAGCAGGGCCTTCAAACGTGCAGGGTCGCGCAGCATGAGCGTGAGGCGCTTGTAGGTGGGCACGCGGCGTGCGAATCCGATGGTGAGGACGTCAGGGTCCAGGACGGAGTCGGTCCACCCGAGTTCGGCGTCGGCGGCGCCGCGTTTCTTCCACGAGGCCCGGAGCCGGCGTCGGACGTCGTCAATGAGTTGGGCGCGGAGTTCCCGCCGGAGGGCCCAGACGTCTTCGTCGCTGACGTTGTAGGCCAGGTCCCAGCGTCCGAGTGCTTCGGCCTCCGCGCCGAACTGGTTCCGGGCCAGGGACGAAATGCGGGGGTCCACCCAGGTGGGCACGTGGACGCCGTTGGTGACGGAGGTGATGGGGATTTCGGAATGGTCGAACCCTGGCCAGAGTCCGGCGAACATTTCGCGGGACACCACGCCGTGCAGCTTGGCCACACCGTTGGCACGTTGCGCCAGGCGCAGGCCCATCACCGCCATGTTGAACACGGAGGGGTTGCCGCCGTCGAAGTTTTCGCGGCCGAGTTCCAGGATGCGCTCGGTGGGCACAGCAGGTGCCAGCCCGGCTTCGAAGAAGTGCTTGATCTGCACGGTCTCGAAGCGGTCGATGCCGGCGGGGACGGGCGTGTGCGTGGTGAAGACGGTGGACGCGCGGCCGGCGGCGAGGGCCTCGTCCCAGCTGAGGGGCTCATGGGCGTCGGACATGGCTTCCTGGATGCGTTCGATCCCCAGGAACCCTGCGTGGCCTTCGTTGGTGTGGAACACTTCCGGCGCGGGTGTACCGGTGAGTTCCTGGTAGACGCGCAGCGCCTTGACGCCGCCCATGCCCAGGAGAAGTTCCTGCTGGAGCCGGTGGTCGCCGCCGCCTCCGTACAGGCGGTCGGTGATGCCGCGCGCGGCTTCGTCGTTGGAGGGGACGTTCGAGTCCAGCAGCAGCAGCGGAACGCGTCCGACGTCGGCACGCCACACGTGTGCGTGGAGCTCGCGGCCGTTGGGCAGCGGAAGGGAAATGTGGACCGGCTTGCCCTGGGCGCCATCCTTGGCAGGGTGGCGGAGCAGCGTGAGCGGCAGGCCGTCCGGATCCAGTACGGGGTAGGTTTCCTGCTGCCAGGCGTCGCGGGAGAGCGACTGCTTGAAGTATCCGGCCTGGTACAGAAGCCCGACGCCGATCAACGGCACGCCGAGGTCGGAGGCAGCCTTGAGGTGGTCACCGGCCAGGATGCCGAGGCCGCCGGAGTACTGCGGGAGTACTTCGGTGATACCGAATTCGGGCGAGAAGTACGCGATGCAGGCCGGAGCGTCTTCGCCGAGGCCTTGATACCAGCGCGGTTCGCTCAGGTATCGGTCCAGGTCTGCTGCGGCGCCCTGGACCCGGTTCACCAGCTCGCCGTCATTGGCCAGATCCTGTAACTGCTCGCGGCTGATCGACCCCAGCAGGGCTATGGGGTCGTGCTGCGATTCCTCCCAGAGAGCCGGGTTAAGGCTCGCAAAAAGTTCCCGTGTGGGCCGGTGCCAGGACCAGCGCAAATTGGTTGCCAGACGGGCCAGGGGCCTGATGGGCTCGGGGAGGACGGTACGGACTGTAAACCTTCGAATAGCCTTCACGAGCGCCACACTAACGGACTCGCATGGCAGCCGGAACTGGATTGGGTTTCTTTTAGGTAAAAGTCATCTTGCGTCAAGGAGATAGGTCGTGTGCTTAGCATTCTGTGATTTTTGTCGCTAACGTCGTGGTTGTGACGAAAACCGCGCGAACCATCACCGCTCTGAAATCCAAGACGACTACGGACATCACCGAGGGACTTCGCTTCGGCCGGTTCCCCATCACGGCCGTGCAGCCGGTGGTTGAGGGTGGCCGTTTCCCGGCGAAGGCTTTGCCAGGCGAGGACCTGGTTGTCGGCGCCACGGTCTTCCGTGAAGGCCATGACCAGCTGGGCGTCTCCGCTGTGCTGCTCGATCCCCGGGGCAAGGAGCGTCAGCGAGTACGCCTGACCCCGGCCCAGGGCGAGCAATGGAAGGGCCTGGATCGCTGGGAGGGCCTGATCACGCCCACCGGCACCGGTGCCTGGTCCTTCGTCATTGAGGCCTGGCATGACCGGTACGGCACTTGGCATCACAACGCCGAGGTCAAGGTAGGGGCCGGCATTGACGTCGAGCTGATGCTCGCCGAAGGCGCTGCCCTCCTCGCGGAAGCCGCTGACGACGACGCCGGGCGCAGCGCAGTGGAGAAGCGCACCTTGCGTGCCGCTTCCGTCGTGCTGGCCGACACCACCAAGACTGCCGAGGAGCGCCTTGGTGCCGGTTTCAGCCCCGAGGTGCTGGCCGCCGTCGGACGCGTTCCGATCCGTGAGTTGGTGACCGTTTCGGAACGTTTCCCGCTGCAGGTGGAACGCGACCTCGCAGGCCGCGGTTCTTGGTACGAGTTCTTCCCCCGTTCAGAGGGTGCCGTGTTGGATCACTCCACCGGCGTGTGGACCTCCGGCAACTTCCGCACGGCAGCCAGGAGGCTCGACGCCGTGGCGGACATGGGCTTCGACATCATTTACCTGCCGCCCATCCACCCGATCGGTTACCAGCACCGCAAGGGGCGCAACAACACGCTGACGCCGGGGCCGCAGGATCCAGGTTCGCCGTGGGCCATCGGTTCCAAGGACGGTGGACATGACGCCATCCATCCGGAACTGGGTACGTTTGAGGACTTTGATGCGTTCGTGGCGCGCGCTAACGAGCTGGGACTCGAAGTTGCCCTGGACCTGGCGTTGCAAGCAGCTCCGGACCACCCTTGGGTGACGTCCAACCCTGAATGGTTCACCACACGCGTGGACGGTTCCATCGCGTACGCAGAAAACCCGCCGAAGAAGTACCAGGATATTTATCCCCTGAACTTCGACAATGACCCGGCCGGCCTTTCCAAGGAAATCCTGCGGATCGTGCAACTGTGGATCAGCCACGGCGTCAAGGTCTTCCGCGTGGACAATCCCCACACCAAGCCTGTGTGGTTTTGGGAATGGCTGATCGGCAAGATCAACAAGAAGAACCCCGAGGTTGTCTTCCTGGCGGAGGCCTTCACACGCCCGCCAATGATGCATGCTTTGGGCCGCGCAGGATTCCAGCAGTCCTACACCTACTTCACCTGGCGGAACACCAAGACTGAGCTGGAGCAGTACTTCCACGAGGTCAGCCATGAGACCGCCGCGTTCTTCCGTCCGAACTTCTTCGTGAACACCCCGGACATCCTCACTGAGTACCTGCAGTACGGCGGCCCGGCAGCGTTCCGCATCCGGGCCGCGTTGGCCGCAACGGCCAGCCCGCTGTGGGGCGTCTACGCCGGTTATGAGTTGTACGAGCACGTGGCCCGTCCGGGAGCCGAGGAGTACATCGATAACGAGAAGTACGAGTACAAGGCGCGGGACTGGGAGGGCGCGGCTGAGTCGGGGCGGACCCTGGCGCCGTACATCACCAGGCTCAACACCATCCGGAAGAACCACCTGGCCCTGGGCGATCTGCAGAACCTGACGCTGCACAGCAGCACCGATGACGCCACGATCGTCTACTCCAAGCACAAAACGCTCCCGGACGGCACCAAGGACACCTTGATCATTGTGGTCAATCTGGATCCCCACAGCACCCGCGAAAGCACGGTGTCCCTGGACTTGGGGGCCCTGCAACTGGACCCCTCTGACTTCAACGAGGACGGCCGCTTCCGGGTGGACGATTTGATCAGTGGCCAGAGCTGGGAGTGGGGCGAGCACAACTACGTCAGGCTGGACGCCCACGTTGAACCGGCACACATACTGAGCATCCGGAGGCAGCCTTAGTGAGTTTTTCTCCGCAGAACCCCAGCCAGTACTTCACTCCGAAGAACACCTTCGAGTTGAACGCCCCAGGTCTCCAGCACGATCCGCACTGGTACCGCAAGGCAGTCTTCTATGAGGTACTGGTGCGGGCCTTTGCGGATGCCAACGGGGATGGTTCCGGCGACTTCCACGGCCTGATCGAGAAACTGGACTACCTCCAGTGGCTGGGTGTCGACTGCTTGTGGTTGCCCCCGTTCTTCCATTCCCCGTTGCGCGATGGCGGTTACGACATCGCGGACTACACGTCCGTGCTGGACGAGTTCGGCACCATCAGCGATTTCAAGCGACTGGTTGCCGAGGCCCACGCCCGTGGCGTCCGGGTGATCATCGATCTGCCGTTGAACCACACCTCGGACCAACATCCTTGGTTCCAGGAGTCGCGCAAGGATCCAACGGGTCCCTACGGCGATTTCTATGTGTGGAGCGATACGGATGAGAAGTACCAGGACGCGCGCATTATCTTCGTTGATACCGAGGAATCCAACTGGACGTTCGATCCCATCCGCCGCCAGTTCTTCTGGCACCGCTTTTTCAGTCACCAGCCAGACTTGAACTTCGAGAATCCCGCCGTCATCGAGGCGCTCTATGACGTAGTCCGCTTCTGGCTGGACCAAGGGATAGATGGCTTCCGCGCCGATGCCATCCCTTACCTGTTCGAAGAGGACGGCACCAACTGCGAGAACCTGCCGGCCACACACACCTTCCTTCAGGACCTTCGCCGGATGGTGGACTCCAACTATCCGGGCAGGGTGATCATTGCCGAGGCAAACCAACCTCCGCATGAGGTGGTGGAGTACTTTGGCACCGAGGAAGCCCCCGAATGCCACATGGCCTTCCACTTCCCCATCATGCCGCGGCTGTACTACGCCTTGCGGGACCAGAAGGCCGCCCCCATTATCGAGACGTTGCGGAACACCCCGGAGATCCCCAAGGGGGCGCAGTGGGGGACCTTCCTGAGGAACCACGACGAACTGACGCTGGAGATGGTGCCCGCGGAAGAGCGTGCCGCCATGCTCGGCTGGTACGCCCCGGATCCCCGGATGCGGGCCAACATTGGTATCCGACGACGTTTGGCGCCGCTGCTGGATAACTCCCGCTCCGAGATCGAGCTCATCAACGCCTTGCTGCTTTCCCTGCCGGGCAGTCCATTCCTGTACTACGGGGATGAGATCGGCATGGGAGACAACATCTGGCTCGATGACCGCGACGCCGTCCGTACCCCTATGCAGTGGAACCCCGATCGTAACGCGGGCTTCTCCGGGGCCGATCCGGGCAAGCTTTACCTTCCGGTCATACAGTCGCTGGTTTACAACTACAGCATGGCCAACGTTGAGGCCCAGGCCGCGCACTCAGGTTCGCTGCTGCGCTGGACCCGCCAGATCCTCAGCGTCCGGAAGAACCATCCGGTGTTTGGCCTGGGCGGCTTCCGGCACATCGAGGCGGACCATGAGGTGGTGCTGGCCTACGTCCGGGAACTGCCGACGGGCAACCCGGAAGGGGAGGACGCAGAAACCATTCTGTGCGTCTTCAACCTCTCACAGCACCCCGTGGCAGCCACGCTGGACGTACCTGAGTTTGCAGGCCGTGGCCTGCGCGATATTTTCGGCGGCCAGCCTTTCCCGGCGGTCGGCGACAACGGTCACTTGACCGTGATGCTGGGCAGCCACAGCTTCTATTGGCTGCGGGTCCGCTCGGCATTTTCCAACCCCTCGTCGCCTTTTACCCAGGCGATTCCCGTGGTGACCTCCAAAGGATGAGATGAGCAAGGCAAACTTGAACCCCTCCATTGAAGGACTTCTCCGGAACTGGCTGCCAGGCAAGCGCTGGTTCCCCGTCAAGAGCCCCGACTTCGCGCTCGAGCAGGTGGGCAGATTCAGCCTCCCGGGTACCGGCGCGGAGGCCGGATTGGAAGTTGTGCTGCTGGCGGTAACCCACCGAACTGCCGACGGCGGTTCGCGGACCGACGTCGTCCAGGTTCCGTTGAGTTACCGGAGCCAGCCGCTCACGGATGCTCCCAGTGCGTTGTTGGGCGAGTTCACGGATCCTGACCTTGGCCTGCGGCTGGTATACGACGCCGTCTACGATGCGGATTTTGTGACGGCGTGGCTGGAACTCATGCGCAGTGAAGGAACCGTGGCCGGCGCCCGGGGGCATCTCACCCGTGGCCGCGTCGCGCTTCCAAAAAATCCCACCTCGGTCAAGGTCCTGTCCGGCGAGCAGTCCAACACGTCCGTCATTATCGACGACGGCGATTCGGCAGCGATCGTCAAAATTTTCCGTGTGCTTGCGGCAGGTAAAAATCCCGAAGTCGAACTTGGTGCCGCCCTGACGGCGGCCGGGACTACCGAGGTTCCCGCGACGCTCGGTTGGATAACCGGCTCGTGGGACGGGCCGGCGTCGAACGGTTCCGCAGCGGCCACGGGTGAGCTGACCGTCGCCCACGAATTCCTTCTCGGAGGCCTCGATGCCTGGAGACGGGCAGTGGAGGCAGCCGCAGCCGGCAAGGATTTCACGGCAGAGGCCCGCGGGCTCGGGGCTGCTACTGCCACGGTTCACGCGAGGCTCGCGGAGACGTTCGGAACCCACGACGGCCAGGAACAGGGCCCGGACATCATCGCGACTGTGGCCCGGCGTGTCCGCGGCTCATGGGCCGAAGCCTCGGCCGCCGTCGGGCCCTACGACCACGAGCTCGATGAGCTGTTGTCGGCTCTGGATCCCCGGGACGTCGGCCAGTTGCAACGCGTTCACGGCGACCTCCACCTGGGACAGATCCTTCTGGTTCCCGGCGCTGAGGGGCAGCCGGGACGGTGGGCCATCCTCGACTTCGAGGGCGAGCCGCTCCGGACCATCGATGAACGTAACAGCCCCGATCTTCCCCTGCGGGATGTCACAGGCATGCTGCGGTCGTTCGACTATGCAGCGGGTGCCGCTACGCGCGAAAACGCCCACGCCAACGTGCCCGAGACCTGGGTGGATGATTGCGCCGCCGCGTTCCTTGAGGGTTACAGCGAAGTCACCCCGGGAACCATAGACCGCCGCTCGCCGCTCTTTGTGGCATTGTGGCTGGACAAGGCCTTATACGAGGTTGTTTACGAGTTGCGGAACCGGCCCGACTGGCTGTCAATTCCGGTGAATGCATCCCGACGAATCCTCGACAACACAAGCCGCGGCAAGCATGCGGCAGCTACAGCGGAAGGTAATGACATGACTGGCTCTGCACGCACCGAACGGCCCCGAGTACCCCTGCACGTGGACTCCGAGACCTTGGAACGCGTGGCGGCCGGCGCTTACCACGCGCCGCACTCAGTTCTTGGTGCCCACTTGGACGACCATGGCCACGTCACCATCCGCACCGTGAAGCACCTCGCGAAGTCCGTCGTTGTGGTGACGGAAGCCGGCCGTACTGACATGACCCATGAGGCCCACGGGGTCTGGGCAGCGGTCCTGGAACCGCTGCAGGCAGGCCATGTGCCGGACTACCGTTTGGAAGTGGTGTACGACGCCGAACCCGTCACCATCGATGACCCCTACCACTACCTGCCCACCGTGGGTGAGGTGGACCTGCACCTGATCGGCGAAGGACGCCACGAACGCCTCTGGGATGTCCTCGGCGCGCACGTCCAGCACTATCGCTCGGCCTTGAGCGAGGTGGACGGGGTCTCGTTCGCTGTTTGGGCTCCAAATGCTCAGGCTGTTCGCGTTAAGGGCGACTTCAACGGGTGGGATGGCCGCCAGCACGGGATGCGTTCCTTGGGCTCCTCCGGTGTGTGGGAACTCTTCATTCCCGGGGTTGTAGCAGGGGCGTGCTACAAATACGAGATCCTGACCAAGGCGGGTCAGTGGGTGGAGAAAGCCGACCCGATGGCCTTCGGCACCGAGGTCCCGCCGCTCACAGCCTCCCGTGTGGTGGACGCCAGTTACCGGTTCAAGGACGCGGAATGGATGAGTGCCCGTGCCCAGAGGGACCCGCACAACTCGCCCATGAGCGTTTACGAAGTCCATTTGGGCTCCTGGCGGTTGGGCCTTGGCTACAAGGAACTCGCCAAGGAACTTGTGGACTACGTGAAGTGGCTTGGGTTCTCCCATGTTGAGTTCATGCCGGTCGCGGAGCACCCCTTCGGTGGATCGTGGGGCTACCAAGTGACGTCCTACTTCGCCCCGACGTCGCGGTTCGGACACCCGGACGAGTTCCGGTTCCTGGTGGATTCACTGCACCAAGCGGGCATCGGCGTACTCCTCGACTGGGTCCCCGCACACTTCCCTAAGGATTCCTGGGCGCTGGCGCAGTTCGACGGCCAGCCTCTGTACGAGCACTCGGACCCCGCCCTGGGTGAGCACCCCGACTGGGGAACGCTGATCTTCGACTTCGGACGCAGCGAGGTCCGCAACTTCCTTGTTGCCAACGCGCTGTACTGGCTGGAGGAGTTCCACATCGATGGCCTGCGCGTGGATGCCGTGGCCTCCATGATCTACCTGGACTACTCCCGTGAGGAAGGACAGTGGAGGCCCAATAAGTTCGGCGGCCGCGAGAACCTTGAAGCCATCTCCTTCATGCAGGAAGTCAATGCCACCGTCTACAAGTCCCACCCCGGCGCCATCATCATCGCCGAGGAATCAACGGCATTCCCCGGTGTCACGGCGCCCACCAACCACGGCGGACTCGGCTTCGGTCTCAAGTGGAACATGGGCTGGATGCACGACTCGCTCAAGTACATCTCCGAAGACCCCATTAACCGCAAATGGCACCACGGCACCATCACGTTCTCCCTGGTCTACGCCTTCACGGAGAACTTCCTGCTGCCCATTAGCCACGACGAAGTAGTTCACGGCAAGGGATCCATGCTGCGCAAGATGCCCGGTGACCGCTGGCAGCAGCTGGCAAACCTGCGGGCGTTCTTTGCTTATCAGTGGGCGCATCCGGGCAAGCAGCTGATCTTCATGGGCACGGAGTTCGGTCAGGAAGCAGAGTGGTCCGAGCAATACGGACTGGACTGGTTCCTTGCTGAGATTCCTGCGCACCGCGGACTGCAACTCCTGGTCAAGGATCTTAACGAGCTATACACGTCGACGCCTGCCCTGTACCAGCGGGACAACGAGCCCGGCGGTTTCCAGTGGATCAATGGCGGAGATGCCGACCACAATGTTCTGACTTTCATCCGATGGGATGGCGATGGCAAGCCGTTGGTTTGCGCCGTGAACTTCTCGGGCGGTCCCCACAAGGACTACATCCTGGGTGTGCCCGCCGCAGGGGAGTGGACGGAAGTCCTGAACACCGATTCGGAGACATATGGCGGCTCGGGGGTCGGTAACCCGGGATCGTTGAAGGCTTCGACTCCCGGGACTGATGGCCAGCCTGCAGCGCTGACCGTCACGCTCCCTCCGCTCGGCGCTTCCTGGTTCGCGCCGGCTGAGTAACCACTGTGGACAGGAGGGTCCGGAGCCTTGGCTTCCGGGCCCTCTTCCCTTGGTTCCCGGGGATTTTGCCCGGGAGATGGACTGTGTCGCTGAAGGGTTTTGCCATCCCGGGGAAGTAGGGGTATAGTTAGTACCCGCGCTGCTCCACGAGTAGAGATCGCAAGCTGACAAGAAACCGCAAGGAAAAATCAAGTCACGCTTGCCGATTTGACTCGGAGGGAGACAGCCGGTAAGTTTGAAAAGTTGCTCCGGAGCGATCCTGGGCCCCTGTGTGGGGGCTTTGGTGGTGCCGGTTAGTGTCTGTTGTTTGAGAACTCAATAGTGTGCCAAGTTTGTTGATACCGATTGTTTTATCAATTGGTTGAATTTATGCCGGATTGTCATGCACCCCCGTGTGTGGTGGTCTGGTTTTCAGCTGGTTTCGAATTTTGTGCAGCCGTGTTCGCCGTTATTTCCGGTGGGTGTGGTTGTGTCTGTTTGATTTGTTTTTCTTCAACGGAGAGTTTGATCCTGGCTCAGGATGAACGCTGGCGGCGTGCTTAACACATGCAAGTCGAACGATGATCCCTGGCTTGCTGGGGGGATTAGTGGCGAACGGGTGAGTAACACGTGAGTAACCTGCCCTTGACTCTGGGATAAGCCTGGGAAACTGGGTCTAATACCGGATACGACCATCTGGCGCATGTCATGGTGGTGGAAAGCTTTTGTGGTTTTGGATGGACTCGCGGCCTATCAGCTTGTTGGTGGGGTAATGGCCTACCAAGGCGACGACGGGTAGCCGGCCTGAGAGGGTGACCGGCCACACTGGGACTGAGACACGGCCCAGACTCCTACGGGAGGCAGCAGTGGGGAATATTGCACAATGGGCGCAAGCCTGATGCAGCGACGCCGCGTGAGGGATGACGGCCTTCGGGTTGTAAACCTCTTTCAGTAGGGAAGAAGCGAAAGTGACGGTACCTGCAGAAGAAGCGCCGGCTAACTACGTGCCAGCAGCCGCGGTAATACGTAGGGCGCAAGCGTTATCCGGAATTATTGGGCGTAAAGAGCTCGTAGGCGGTTTGTCGCGTCTGCTGTGAAAGACCGGGGCTCAACTCCGGTTCTGCAGTGGGTACGGGCAGACTAGAGTGCAGTAGGGGAGACTGGAATTCCTGGTGTAGCGGTGAAATGCGCAGATATCAGGAGGAACACCGATGGCGAAGGCAGGTCTCTGGGCTGTAACTGACGCTGAGGAGCGAAAGCATGGGGAGCGAACAGGATTAGATACCCTGGTAGTCCATGCCGTAAACGTTGGGCACTAGGTGTGGGGGACATTCCACGTTTTCCGCGCCGTAGCTAACGCATTAAGTGCCCCGCCTGGGGAGTACGGCCGCAAGGCTAAAACTCAAAGGAATTGACGGGGGCCCGCACAAGCGGCGGAGCATGCGGATTAATTCGATGCAACGCGAAGAACCTTACCAAGGCTTGACATGAACCGGAAAGACCTGGAAACAGGTGCCCCGCTTGCGGTCGGTTTACAGGTGGTGCATGGTTGTCGTCAGCTCGTGTCGTGAGATGTTGGGTTAAGTCCCGCAACGAGCGCAACCCTCGTTCTATGTTGCCAGCGCGTTATGGCGGGGACTCATAGGAGACTGCCGGGGTCAACTCGGAGGAAGGTGGGGACGACGTCAAATCATCATGCCCCTTATGTCTTGGGCTTCACGCATGCTACAATGGCCGGTACAAAGGGTTGCGATACTGTGAGGTGGAGCTAATCCCAAAAAGCCGGTCTCAGTTCGGATTGGGGTCTGCAACTCGACCCCATGAAGTCGGAGTCGCTAGTAATCGCAGATCAGCAACGCTGCGGTGAATACGTTCCCGGGCCTTGTACACACCGCCCGTCAAGTCACGAAAGTTGGTAACACCCGAAGCCGGTGGCCTAACCCTTGTGGGGGGAGCCGTCGAAGGTGGGACCGGCGATTGGGACTAAGTCGTAACAAGGTAGCCGTACCGGAAGGTGCGGCTGGATCACCTCCTTTCTAAGGAGCTGCTAACAACTGGTTGCTGCGCCTGCATGGGTGTGGTGGTGGTTGTCAGTGTTGCCCATTGCGCAGGCGTCTGTTCTGCGGTGGGTGCTCATGGGTGGAATATCAACGAATCAAACTTGTTTGGCATGGCCTTCACCGGTTGTGTCCTGGTGCCAGTACGGCAACCTGTGCCCCTTGTGGGTGTGGTGTTGTTTGGAACGCTGCCGGGGTGCGGGTGTGTGGGGTTGTGTTTGGCGCACTGTTGGGTCCTGAGGCAACAGGACCTTTTTGCAGCAATGCATGGGGGCATCTTCTGGTGTTTCTTTTGTTCCTGCTTCCGGTAGCACTGTTCATCGTGCACGGCCCCGCTGTGGTGTGGGTTGTGGTGGGTGGTGGTCTGGTTGACGGGGTTGTTGTTTGAGAACTACATAGTGGACGCGAGCATCTAGAACACACACGCTTTGGTGTGTGTGTTCTTACAGCAATTTCTTATGAATGAACCTGGCCCTTGTGGTCATGGTTCTCTCGAATAGATGATGCATGATCGGATGAGAGTCCGGTCTGTGTGTGGTCAAGTTTTTAAGGGCACACGGTGGATGCCTTGGCATTAGGAGCCGAAGAAGGACGTAGGAATCTGCGATAAGCCTGGGGGAGTTGATAACCGAGCGTTGATCCCAGGATGTCCGAATGGGGAAACCCCGCACAACGCTGCAAGGTGATTGTGTGACCCGCATCTGAACACATAGGGTGCGTGGGGGGAACGCGGGGAAGTGAAACATCTCAGTACCCGCAGGAAGAGAAAACAATAGTGATTCCGTTAGTAGTGGCGAGCGAACGCGGATCAGGCTAAACCGTTTCCATGTGTGATAGCCGGCGGGCGTTGCATGGGCGGGGTTGTGGGACTTTCCGTTCTGGTTCTGCCGGACCAGTGAGGTGAGGTGCAGGCATAGGTGAACGGTCTTGAAAGGCCGGCCAGAGAGGGTGTGAGCCCCGTAACCGTAATGTTGTGCACGGCCTGGGGAGTTTCCCAAGTAGCACGGGGCCCGAGAAATCCCGTGCGAATCTGTCAGGACCACCTGATAAGCCTAAATACTTCCTAATGACCGATAGCGGACCAGTACCGTGAGGGAAAGGTGAAAAGTACCCCGGGAGGGGAGTGAAACAGTACCTGAAACCGTGTGCTTACAATCCGTCGGAGCCAGTCTGATTCTGGTGACGGCGTGCCTTTTGAAGAATGAGCCTGCGAGTTAGTGTTACGTCGCGAGGTTAACCCGTGTGGGGTAGCCGTAGCGAAAGCGAGTCTGAATAGGGCGAGTGTAGTGGCGTGATCTAGACCCGAAGCGGAGTGATCTACCCATGGCCAGGTTGAAGCGACGGTAAGACGTCGTGGAGGACCGAACCCACTTCAGTTGAAAATGGAGGGGATGAGCTGTGGGTAGGGGTGAAAGGCCAATCAAACTCCGTGATAGCTGGTTCTCCCCGAAATGCATTTAGGTGCAGCGTTGCGTGTTTCTTGCCGGAGGTAGAGCTACTGGATGGCCGATGGGCCCTACAAGGTTACTGACGTCAGCCAAACTCCGAATGCCGGTAAGTCAGAGCGCAGCAGTGAGACTGTGGGGGATAAGCTTCATAGTCGAGAGGGAAACAGCCCAGACCACCAACTAAGGCCCCTAAGCGTGTGCTAAGTGGGAAAGGATGTGGAGTTGCGAAGACAACCAGGAGGTTGGCTTAGAAGCAGCCATCCTTGAAAGAGTGCGTAATAGCTCACTGGTCAAGTGATTCCGCGCCGACAATGTAGCGGGGCTCAAGTACACCGCCGAAGTTGTGGATTTCACATAATGCCCTAGCCTTCGTGGTTCAGGGGTGTGGAGTGGTAGGGGAGCGTCGTGTGGGCAGTGAAGTCGCGGTGGAAACCAGCGGTGGAGCCTACACGAGTGAGAATGCAGGCATGAGTAGCGAAAGACGGGTGAGAAACCCGTCCGCCGAATGATCAAGGGTTCCAGGGTCAAGCTAATCTGCCCTGGGTAAGTCGGGACCTAAGGCGAGGCCGACAGGCGTAGTCGATGGACAACGGGTTGATATTCCCGTACCGGCGAAAAACCGCCCATGCCAAGCGGGGGATACTAACCGCCCGGAGCCTGCCCGCTCACCCTTGTGGTGTTGTGGGTTTTGGCCGAGCGCGGGACCTGATCCCGGGAGGTAAGCGTATTAACAGGTGTGACGCAGGAAGGTAGCCGGGCCGGGCGATGGTTGCCCCGGTCTAAGGATGTAGGGTCAGGGATAGGCAAATCCGTTCCTGTGTGCTTCGAGCACGATCCTGAGATCTGATGGGACCCCCGTTCGGGGGGATCCGGTGATCCTATGCTGCCAAGAAAAGCATCGACGCGAGGTTTTAGCCGCCCGTACCCCAAACCGACACAGGTGATCAGGTAGAGAATACCAAGGCGATCGAGAGAATTATGGTTAAGGAACTCGGCAAAATGCCCCCGTAACTTCGGGAGAAGGGGGGCCTGCCCCGTGATGGAGACTTGCTCTCCGTGAGCGGGTGTGGGCCGCAGAGACCAGGGGGAAGCGACTGTTTACTAAAAACACAGGTCCGTGCGAAGTCGCAAGACGATGTATACGGACTGACTCCTGCCCGGTGCTGGAAGGTTAAGAGGACCGGTTAGCCCTTACGGGCGAAGCTGAGAATTTAAGCCCCAGTAAACGGCGGTGGTAACTATAACCATCCTAAGGTAGCGAAATTCCTTGTCGGGTAAGTTCCGACCTGCACGAATGGAGTAACGACTTCCCCGCTGTCTCAACCATAAACTCGGCGAAATTGCAGTACGAGTAAAGATGCTCGTTACGCGCAGCAGGACGGAAAGACCCCGAGACCTTTACTATAGTTTGGTATTGGTGTTCGGAGTGGCTTGTGTAGGATAGGTGGGAGACGTTGAAACCCGGACGCCAGTTCGGGTGGAGTCATCGTTGAAATACCACTCTGGTCACTTTGGACATCTAACTTCGGCCCGTGATCCGGGTCAGGGACAGTGCCTGATGGGTAGTTTAACTGGGGCGGTTGCCTCCTAAAAAGTAACGGAGGCGCCCAAAGGTTCCCTCAGCCTGGTTGGCAATCAGGTGTCGAGTGTAAGTGCACAAGGGAGCTTGACTGTGAGAGAGACATCTCAAGCAGGGACGAAAGTCGGGACTAGTGATCCGGCGGTACATTGTGGAATGGCCGTCGCTCAACGGATAAAAGGTACCTCGGGGATAACAGGCTGATCTTGCCCAAGAGTCCATATCGACGGCATGGTTTGGCACCTCGATGTCGGCTCGTCGCATCCTGGGGCTGGAGTAGGTCCCAAGGGTTGGGCTGTTCGCCCATTAAAGCGGTACGCGAGCTGGGTTTAGAACGTCGTGAGACAGTTCGGTCCCTATCCGCTGCGCGCGCAGGAAATTTGAGAAGGGCTGTCCTTAGTACGAGAGGACCGGGACGGACGAACCTCTGGTGTGTCAGTTGTACTGCCAAGTGCATCGCTGATTAGCTACGTTCGGATGGGATAACCGCTGAAAGCATCTAAGCGGGAAGCTCGCTTCAAGATGAGATTTCCATACACATTATGTGTGAGAGGCCCCCAGCCAGACCACTGGGTTGATAGGCCGGATGTGGAAGCGAGGACTAAAGACTCGTGAAGCTGACCGGTACTAATAGGCCAACAACTTACACCACACAACACACTGCACGCGTCCACTATGTGGTTCCCGAACAACAACCGTTCCAGGAACCAACAACTAAATACACAACACCACAGTTGTAACCAAAGATTTCCCACCCCCACCCAGAACAACCTGGCACCGGGGGGACGGGTAACAGAGTTACGGCGGTCATAGCGTGGGGGAAACGCCCGGTCCCATTCCGAACCCGGAAGCTAAGACCCACAGCGCCGATGGTACTGCACCCGGGAGGGTGTGGGAGAGTAGGACACCGCCGGACACAAATTCAGAGGAGCCCCGACCACCAGGTCGGGGCTCTTCGCTTTTAACCCTGATTAACCCACGTGTGCGCCTGCTCCCGCCGGTAGAGTTGGTGGTCATGGAAAACCTCTTTAGCCACCCCGAGTCGGAGCCCGAGCCGTCCCAGCAGGACGGTGATGGTCTTGACCCCCTGATCATTACTGTCGTGGTTCCCACCAACGTGTCGCACGCCTTCCAGGGATTCACTGATCATCCACATCTGTGGTGGCCGCTGGAGCAAGAGAGCGTCTTCGGTGCGGGCTCGCATGTTGAGTTTGAAGAGAACCTGATCTTGGAGACCGCCGAGGACGGTCGTACCTCCGTGTGGGGAACCATCGACGATTGGCAGCCCCCGCT
Source organism: Arthrobacter sp. Rue61a (assembly GCF_000294695.2). NCBI lineage: Bacteria > Bacillati > Actinomycetota > Actinomycetes > Micrococcales > Micrococcaceae > Arthrobacter > Arthrobacter sp. Rue61a. The sequence goes on from NC_018531.1 coordinate 924,250, forward strand.
GTCCTTCCACGCCAGTTGGTACCCAGCGAGCACGCCCCTGTGGTCCACCGAGATCCGTGTGGCTTTCAGAGCCGTGGAGGAGGGCACTGAAGTTCGCTTGGTCCATGACGGCTGGGAGGGCGCCGAAGACCCTGCGGCTTCGCGCGCGTCCTACGCCGAAGGTTGGCCCCGTGTCTTGGAGCGCTACGTGAGGTTCATGGGCGGAGCAGTTGCCTAGGATCCGCAGGCTCCACGCGATTGACTGGCCCTTGTTGAGGGCCGTCCGCCTGGAGATGCTCACAGATACGCCCATGGCTTACGTGGAGAGCCTGGACGCCGCCCGCCGGCAAACAGACACCCAGTGGCAGGAACGTGCGGCAGCGATGTCCGGGGATGCCAGCATCACCTTGGTCGCTGACGCGGGTAGCGACGGCAGTAAGCTCTGCGGCCTGATGCGTGTGGTGGTCAAACACCCCCGGATCCCGGAGAAACCGCTGCAGGCCATGCTCATCAGCGTGTATGTCGCACCAGAGCACCGTGGGCTGGGATTAGCCGATGAACTCCTCCATGCAGCGTGCAAAGCCGCCGCTGGAGAACTCGCGGCCGAAAGCATCGAGCTTGGGGTGCACGAGGACAATTCAAGAGCACTTGCGTTCTACCGGCGCCACGGATTCGAGACCACCGGTGCCAGCCGGCCCTATCCGCAGGACACATCAAAACTTGAGCTCGTGATGGAACGGCGGCTGCCGTAGGCACACCTTAGGAGGTGCCGGCCCTCGGCACCGCGGTACTGGTGCGAACCACGAGCTTGGTGGGGTGTTGGGTATCGGCTGGTTCCAGGACCAACCCGTTGTTGATGGCGCCCAGCAGAGTCCGGACGGCCAACGCTCCCTGGCCCTTGGCATCCTGGTCGATGGTGGTCAGGCCAAGGACATTGCCAAGATCGTGCCCATCAATGCCCATGACGGACAGGTCGTCAGGGATGCGCAGGCCGAAGTCCCTGGCGGCGAGGATGGTGCCGATGGCCATTTCATCCGACGCCGCAAAAACAGCCGTGGGGCGCTCCGGTGCGCTGGCCAGGAGTTGCCGGGCCGACGCGTACGCGCCTTCTATGGTGAAGTCCGCGGACACGATCCATTCGGGCCTTACCGGGCAGCCAGCGTCGTTCATTGCTTTCTCGAAACCGCTGCGGCGGTTCCAGGCAGGTGGAAGTCTTGGTCATACGCCTCATGACCTGTGATGTGCGCGATCTTGGTATGCCCCAGGCCCAGCAGGTGGTTTGTGGCCTTCAATGCGATGCCGGCGTCATCGATCCTGATGGTTGAAGCTCCCGGCAACGGTCCGCCGATGCCCACGATGGGCCGGTGTACCGCGTGAAGCTGCTGGATCTCGTCTTCGCTGAGTTCCAGGGACACTGCAATGACTGCATCCACCCGTTTGCGCAGCAGGAAGTCGTTGAACACGCTCTGCCGGTGCGCGGGGTTTTCACCGATGTTGTAGAGGGTGAGGTCGTATCCGGCCTCGAGCAACGCCGCGGAGGCGCCCTCGATCACCGCTGAGAAGAACCAGCGGTGGACCGAGGGCACCACCAAACCAACGTTGTGCGTGCGCCCGGAGGCCAGGCTTGACGCATGGTAGGACAGCACGAATCCCAACTCGGCGGCTGCGGAGCGAGCACGTTCCCGGCTGCTGGGGGATACGTTGCCCTTTCCGCTCAGCGCCCGTGAGACCGTGGCAACGGACAGCCCTGCTCGCTCGGCTACGTCCTTGATGCCGGTCATGCTGCTCCTCGGAGGAAAAGTTAGCTGGCTGTTAGCCAGATTGTCTCCCCCGAGCCTAGTAGATCAGCGACCAGGAGATCTGCGCCGACTTCCGCCGCGGAGCTCCGCAGGATGGTTTCGCCTGCCGGGAGCGGCATTGCCTCGGCCCCGACGTTCAAAATCACCAGGGTGTTGCCGTTAAGGTAGGCGAGCGAGGTCTCGCTGCAGTAGTCCTCTACCCAGGCGAGGGAGCCTTCTCCGAGGCGGTGCGTGGTGCGGAGCTCGAGCATCCGGCGGTACAGGTTAAGGTGCGACGCCGGATCCGCCTCTTGCTTGTCCCTTGCCAAGGCGGGCCAGGACTCGGGCTGGGGCAGCCATGGGTCCAGGCCGCTGCCGAACCCTGAGTGGGGTTCGGACGAACGCCAGGGGAGCGGCACGCGGCAGCCGTCGCGGCCGATGCGGGCTCCGCCGGTGCGGGCGAACGTTGGATCTTGGCGCATGCTGCCGGGAATGCTGGAGGAATCCGGGAGCCCGAGCTCTTCGCCTTGGTAGAGGTAGGCGCCGCCGGGAAGGCCCAGCATGAACATGGTGGCCGCGGCAGCCCGTCGTCGCCCGAGGTGTTCGTTGGGTTGCACGTCGTCAGGGCCGATGCCGTCGCCGTCGCGGGGTCCTGGTCCGTCGTAGCCGAACCGTGAAACGTGCCGGACAACATCGTGGTTGGACAGCACCCAGGTGCTCGGGGCGCCCACGGCGTCCAAGGAGATCAGGGAGTCCGTGATGATGTGGCGCAGACGGTTCACGTCCAGTCCTGCGTGCAGGTAGGGGAAGTTGAAGGCCTGGTGCATTTCGTCGGGTCGGACCCACTGTGCCAGCCGGGGGAGCGGGTCCACATTGGCTTCAGCGCAGAGGATGCGGTCCGGTCCGTACTCTTCCAGAATGGAGCGCCAGCGACGGTAGATATCGTGCAGGGCGGGCTGGCCGAACATGGGAGCGTCCTGGCCCGGGAAGCCTTCGGAGCTGTTGCCATCTGCGCGGCCACCCCAGTCAGGGAGTCCGGCTGCCTTGACCAGGGCGTGCGCGACGTCCACCCGGAAGCCGGAGATGCCGCGGTCCAGCCAGAAGCGGAGGACGCGTTCAAACTCGGCATGGACGGCAGGGTTGTCCCAGTTGAAGTCCGGCTGCGAGGAATCGAAGAGGTGCAGGAACCATTGGCCGGGCTTGCCGCTCGGCTCGATGACGCGCGTCCATGCCGGTCCGCCGAAGTGCGATTGCCAGTTGTTGGGAGGCTCGTTGCCGTCGGGTCCTCGGCCGTCCCGGAAGATAAACATATCCCGCTCGGGGCTGTTGGCACCGGCAGTAAGCGCTGCTTGGAAGGCGACGTGCTGGTCGGAACAGTGGTTGGGGACGAGGTCCGCGATGACACGCAGGTTGAGCCTGTTGGCCTCTGCGATGAGGGCATCGAAGTCGGTCAGGGTGCCGAAGAGGGGATCGACGTCGCAGTAGTCGCTGACGTCGTATCCGGCGTCCCGCTGGGGTGAGCGGTAGAAGGGCGACAACCACACGGCGTCGACGCCCAACGTCGCCAACTGCGGAAGCTCGGCGGTGATACCCGCCAAGTCTCCGACGCCGTCGCCATTGAGGTCGCGGAAGGACCGCGGATAAATCTGGTAGATCACAGCGGACCGCCACCATCCGTGCGACGTCGAGGCGTCGTGGACGGGGGTCACGTGCGTGAAAGCTGCAGTGGGCTCGTGGGTCGCAACCGAGAGCAATGAGTCAACGGACATGAACACATCGTAGAAGAGATTCTGCAGAGTTGTAAACGCTTCCAGTCCTAAGGATGCTGTCTTTGCTTTGGTCACGAAGCGCGAGCTTTTCAAATTCGCATTCAGCACTGTAGTGTGTGGAAACGCTTGCAGTTTGTGAGCAATGTCACCGGCGATGCGACGGGTTTAGAGCCCTTGCCGTCGAAGCAAAGAAGAACGGAAGGGACACCAATGAAGGTGCACAATACCCTCGCGACTCAAACCACCCGGCGTGTTTTTGCCGCCGGGGCGATCTCCGTGGCCGCAGCCCTGGCGCTGACCGCCTGCGGTGGAAGCGCCTCCACCGCACCCAGTTCGGATGCTACAAAACCGGACCTCAAGGCTGCTGGAGCCGGTGCCATCACCATGTGGGTTGACGCCGAGCGCTCTCCGGCCCTGAAGGACATCACGGAGAAGTTCAAGTCCGATACCGGCATCGAAGTGAAGCTTGTGGTCAAGGACTTCGCCGCAGTGCGTGACGACTTCATCACCCAGGTACCCACCGGCCAGGGGCCGGACTTGATTGTTGGACCCCACGACTGGATTGGAAAGTTCGTCCAGAACGGTGTGATTGCTCCCGTCGAACTGGGCGACAAAGCCGCGCAGTTCCAGGATTCCTCCATCAAGGCCATGACCTACAACGGCGCCGTTTATGGTGTCCCGTACGCCATCGAGAACATCGCCTTGCTGCGCAACACCAGCATCGTGGACAGCAAGGCTGCCACGCTGGACGAAGTAGTGGCCAACGGCAAGAAGGCCGTTGCGGACGGCAAGGCCGCTTTCCCGTTCCTGGTGGGTATGGACCCGAAGCAGGGCGATCCGTACCACCTGTACCCGCTGCAGTCCTCCATGGGTTCACAGGTCTTCGGCAAGGGCGCCGATGGCGGATATGACGCAAAGCAGCTCCTCATCGGTGACGCTGCCGGCGTCGAATTCGCCAAGAAGCTGGCCGCTTGGGGCGACGCCGGTGAGAAGATCATCAACTCCAACATCACAGGTGACATTGCCAAGGAGAAGTTCCTGGCCGGGGAATCCCCGTACTTCCTGACGGGCCCATGGAACGTTCCTGACGTCCAGAAGAAGGGCATCAAGTTCGCCGTAGATGAGCTACCCACAGCCGGCGGCGAGCCTGCCCAGCCGTTCATCGGCGTCAACGGCTTCTTCATCAGCGCCAAGAGCGCCAACGCCTTGGCCACCAACGAGTTCGTCACCAACTACCTCACCTCCGAGTCGGCACAGGATTCCATGTATGCGGCAGGCGGACGCCCGCCGGCATTGAAAGCCTCGTTCGAGAAGGCCGCCAGCGATCCCGTTGTGGAGGCGTTCGGAAAGATCGGTGCCACGGGCATCCCCATGCCGGCAATCCCTGAAATGAGCGCGGTGTGGGCTGATTGGGGCGCCACCGAGTTGGCCATCATCAAGGGCCAGGGCGATCCGGCTGAGGCTTGGACCAAGATGGCCGACAGCATCAAGTCCAAGATCGGCGGCTAGCACCACAACCGGATAACTCCACCGGTCTGCCCCGGGCCGGGCGGCAATCCACCGCCCGGCCCTGCCTGCCGCCAACCGCTTCACCCAAGGATCCACAATGCCAAAACCAGACCTCCGCGAACTGCCAGCCACCCAAGGCCAACCGACCCCGGAACAGCCCGTCAGCAGCGGCGCCCGCCCCGGCAGCGGCGCCCGCCCCGCAGCCAAGCCCGCACGCCACCCGGATTCCCTCAAGGGCACCATCCTCAAGGTGGTCCTGCTGGGACTTGTGGACGCCTTTGCGGTGTACGTCCTGATGATGCTTTTCCTCAGCCAGTCCTGGGCCGCGCTGGCGGTATCGTCACTGGTGGTTCTGGCCATCAACTGGATCTACCTCCGCAAAGGTGGGCTACCGGCCAAGTACCTGGCTCCCGGTGTGCTGTTCCTGCTGGTGTTCCAGGTCCTGGTGGTGGTGTTTAGCGGTTACATCGCCTTCACCAACTACGGCGATGGGCACAACAGCACCAAAGACGATGCCATTTCGGCCATCCAGTTGACGGCCCAGAAGCGCGTCCCGGATTCGCCTGCATACAAGGCGTCCGTGCTCACCAAGGGCAACGGCTTCTATCTGCTGTTCACGGATCCGTCCGGTAAGGCGCAGCTCGGCAGCAGTGAGGATCCGCTCACCGAGGTCCCGGAGGCAGGCAAAGACTCAACGGGCAAGGCCAACTCCCTGCCGGGTTATGAGACGCTGAAGTTCCAGGAAATCGTGGCCAACCAGCAGGACATCCTGAAGATCACGGTCCCGGTTTCGGACGATCCCGCTGACGGCACCTTGCGCACAGCAGACGGAAGCACGGCGTACCAGTTCAAACCGGCGCTCGACTATGACGCCGCCACGGACACTTTCACGGATACCGAAACCGGCACGGAGTACCGCGATAACGGCAAGGGCGCTTTCGCCGACGCCAACGGCGAGACCCTGGCAACCGGCTGGAAGATCGACGTAGGCATGGACAACTTCGCCCGGGCCTTTACGGACCCCAGCCTTCGCGGGCCACTCCTGGGTGTGATCCTTTGGACGTTCACCTTCTCCATCGCATCCGTCGCGCTGACCTTCGTGATGGGCCTCTTCCTGGCCATCACCTTCAACCGTGAGGACCTCCGCGGCAAGAAGGCGTACAGGATCCTGATGATCCTGCCCTACGCGTTCCCCGCCTTCCTGTCCGGCTTGGTGTGGTCCGGCATCCTCAATCCCGAGTTCGGTTGGCTCAATCAAACACTGCTGGGCGGCGCGAACATCGGGTGGCTCACGGACCCTGTCCTGGCCAAGATCAGCGTGCTGGTGGTCAATGTGTGGCTCGGCTTCCCGTACATGTTCCTGGTCTGCACCGGCGCCCTGCAGTCGCTGCCGTCCGAAATCGATGAGGCCGCCCGCATGGATGGAGCCTCGGCGTGGCGGGTGTTCCGGTCCATCAAGTTGCCACTGCTCCTTGTGTCCGTGGCACCGCTGCTGATCTCTTCCTTTGCCTTCAACTTCAACAACTTCAACGTCATCTACATGCTGACCGGGGGCGGGCCGCGCTTTGCGGACACTGACCGCGATATCGGATCCACCGACATCCTGATCACGCTGGTGTACAAGGTGGCGTTCGGCCAAGGCACGGGGCGCGACTACGGCCTGGCCAGTGCGCTCGCCATCATCATTTTCATCATCGTGGCCACCATTTCGGCCATCAGCTTCAAGCAGACCAAAGCACTCGAGGACGTGAACTGATGAGCGTACGCACACTCGCCTCCAGCAAGGAAACAACGTTCGACGGCGGCCCATTGCCGCTGGCGCCTACACGACGTCCGTTCGGGGTCTGGTTCAAGGACAAAGGCTGGCGGCATGTGGTGGGCATCGTCACCACGATCTTCGCCGTGTTTCCGCTCCTGTATGTACTGTCCGCTGCCCTGGATTCCAACGGCACCCTGGTAGGTTCCAACGGCCTCTTCTCCAGGTTCGATACCGGCAACTTCGTGGCACTCTTCAGCGACCCCACCCGGCCTTTCGGCCGATGGTTCGTGAACACTTTGGTGATTGGTACGGTAACGTCCGCCGCCACCGTTTTCCTCGGCGCCATGGCCGCGTACGCGTTCTCCCGCATGCGCTTCAAAGGCCGCCGGATGGGACTGTTGACCCTCCTCTTGCTGCAGATGTTCCCGCAACTGTTGGCCGTCGTCGCGATCTTCCTGCTCCTGAGCGGCATCTCGCAAGTGATCCCCGCCCTGGGGTTGGGCAGCCAGCTGGGCCTCATCATGGTGTACCTCGGCGGTGCGCTGGGCGTGAACACGTATCTGATGTACGGGTTCTTCAATACAGTTCCTCAGTCCCTGGACGAAGCCGCGAAGATCGACGGTGCCAGCCACGTCCAGATCTTCTTCGGCATCATCCTGCGCCTGGTCACCCCGATCCTCGCTGTTGTGGGTCTCTTGGCGTTCATTGGCATCTCCAGCGAATTCGTCATCGCCAGCGTTGTCCTCACCGATCCTGACAGCCAGACACTCGCCGTCGGGCTCTACTCCTACGTAGCCCAGCAGCGCTCCGAAAATTGGGGCCTCTTCGCAGCAGGCGCCGTCATCGCGGCCATACCTGTCATGGCCTTGTTCCTCTTCCTGCAGAAGTACATCGTCAGCGGCCTCACCGCCGGCTCGGTGAAAGGCTGACCATGCCCATCGCCCTTCCGCACCATGACGGATCCGGACTTCATGCTCCCCACGCCGTGTCCCTTGGCGATACCGTCCGGCTCCGGGTGCGTGTCCCACGGGGGTGGGGTCCGGCGTCGAAGGTTTGGGTCCGGTCCGTCCAGGACGGCGAGCCGCGCTACGACGCTGCGATCCGGCTCGGTTCGGCTGATGGCTGGGACTGGTGGGAAGCGGCGATGCTCGTGGCAAACCCGGTGACCAAGTACCGCTTCTTGCTGGAAGTCACTGAAACGCACGACGACGATGCTGCCGCCACCGTGGCGAGTGGAAGCACCGTTGGGCGGCGCTACTGGAACCTCAACGCCCAAGGCCTGTTCCGACGGGACGTTTCCGACTCGGCGGACTTCAGGCTGACGGCGTTTGCCCCGGCTCCGGATTGGCTGCGTAAGGGCACCATGTACCAGGTGTTTCCTGACAGGTTTGCCCGTTCCGCCCAAGCGGGGGACCACCCCACGCCCGATTGGGCTATCGCATGTTCCTGGGACACTCCGGTGGTGGGGACGGGCGCGCAGGCACCCACCCAGTTCTATGGGGGAGACGTTCCCGGGATTACGGGCAAACTTGGCCACTTGCAGGACTTGGGCGTGGATATCCTCTACCTGACGCCTTTCTTCCCCGCACGCTCCAACCACCGCTACGATGCGTCCACCTTCGATTCCGTAGACCCGCTCCTGGGCGGAGACCAGGCCCTGGTGGACTTGGTAGAGGCCGCACACGCGCGCGGAATCAAAGTCATAGGGGACCTCACCGCGAACCACTCCGGCGACGCCCACGAGTGGTTCGTCAAGGCGCTCGTCGATCCCGGCTCGGAAGAAGCCGGCTACTACTACTTCAGCGCCGACCATTCCAGCTACGAGTCCTGGTGGGGCGTGCCGTCACTGCCCAAGTTCAACTGGTCCTCGGAGGCACTCCGCCGACGTTTCGTGACGGACGATGATTCCGTGGTGGCCCGCTGGCTTAAGCCGCCGTTCAACCTGGATGGCTGGAGGATCGACGTCGGCAACATGACCGGCCGTCTGGGCGCGGTGGACCTCAACCATGACGTGGCCCGGCTCATTGCGGACAGGGTGCGCGAGATAAACCCGAACGCTGCTTTGCTGGCGGAGTCCACCTCCGATGCCTCCCCGGACTTCACGGGCGAGCACTGGCAGGGAGCCATGACATACTCCCACCTGACCCGGCCGCTGTGGTCCTGGCTCGCGAAAGACGCGCCGAACGTCAACTTCTTTGGCTCACCCCAATCCGGTCCCAACAAGATCGATGCTGAGGACGTCCTCGCAACACATCAGGACCTCGCCGCGGGATTTAGCTGGGGTGTGCGACAAAACAACATGAACGCCCTCAACACGCACGACACTGCGCGGGCGGCAACGGTGATGATCGACGGCGGCCCTGCCGTGGGTGCCGCCTTCACCTTCTGCCTTCCAGGAGTTCCGGTCATGTTTGCCGGCGACGAGTTCGGATTCGAAGGCTTCAACGGCGAGGACTCCAGGACGCCCATGCCGTGGGCTGAGAGCAATCACGTGCTGACGGACATGCGATCCCTCTACGCCAACCTTGCGCGGCTGCGCAGGGAACTGCCGCCGCTGATCGAAGGCGGGGTGCGCTGGCTGCACGCCGAGGGCGACGCCATGGTTTTTGTCCGTGAAACGGCAGAGTCATCAGTGCTGGTGTTCGTCGCAAGGGACACGGCAGAGGTGGTCCTCGACAACTCAGTCCTCTCCAACGGGCAGCTGGAAGCGTTGCTTGCCTCGCCACTGCACCACTCCGGAACAGTGAGCTCCGCACCCGCCGGTCCATCCGGCGTCGACGGTGTTTGCCTACGAGCCGAAGGTACCTCCGCAGGAATCTGGGCGCTGCCGGGGACGGTGCTCCCCACCGGATAGCCGGCGGCTGTGGCCGTGCTCTGCCGTTCTGTGCTGGCTAGACTGTGAGCACTAAAACACTGCGAAGACTGCCGGTTTGGCGTGTCCGCGGTGCGTACGTGGAGGGACCACTGTGTCGGACGAAACGGCTATGGCCGGAACATCAGAGGAAAGCATCAACACCCGGACGGCGGGCCACCGTGAACCTTCACGGCCCTCGACAGGCCAACAAGTATTCCTGGCAGAGCTCGCGGCCGGACTTCGTGCCGGGCAGGTGGCCGACGATGAAGAAACCCTCACCGTGTACTCCGTGGATCAAGGACCGCTACTGGAGCGGCACCTGCCCCTCGCTGTGGTGTGGGCCGAGTCCGTGGAAGACGTGCAACACATCGTTCGGAGCTGCGCGGCCCACCAGGTGCCCATCGTCGCCCGGGGTGCCGGAACCGGCGTCTCCGGGGGAGCGCACGCCACCCAAGGCTGCATCGTCCTGGGCTTGGAACGGATGAACCGCATCCTGGACCTCAACCCCGACGACGAGACCGCCGTCGTCGAACCCGGCGTTATCAACGCCGACCTCAACACTGCCGCCGCCGAACACGGGCTCATGTACGCGCCCGACCCGGCCAGCTACAAAATGTCCACCATCGGCGGCAACGTGGCCACCAACGCCGGAGGACTTCGGTGCGCCAAATACGGCGTGACGCGCGACTCCGTGCTGGCCCTCGACGTCGTCATGGCCGACGGCTCACTGATGCACACGGGCCACCAAACCTTCAAAGGCGTCGCGGGCTACGACCTCACCGCGCTGCTGGTGGGCTCCGAAGGAACCCTGGGGATCGTGGTGGGAGTGACCGTTCGGCTCAAATACCTGCCGCGCGAAATTCACACGATTGCCGCGTTCTACCAAGACTTCCGCAGCGCCGCCGCCGGAGTGCTCGCAGTAGGCAAAGCCCGCGTTCAGCCCGCCATCATGGAACTCCTGGACAACGGCACCCTGGTGCAGCTCGACGAACTGAACGGCGGCGACCTCCAAAAGCGCGGCAAATCCCTGCTACTCATCCAGACCGACGGCTTCGGAGCGGCTGCAGAAGCCGACGTCGTCCGGCAAGTACTCGCCGACCGCGGCGCCACAGTCACCACGGAAGCCAGCGAAGAAGCCGAAATGCTGGTGGAACTCCGCAGAAACAGCCGCGGCGTCGAAGTGGACGACGAATTCCGGGTCGGCGAAGACATCGCCGTCCCACGCTCGCGCTTGGTGGACTTCGTGGCCGAACTCGAAGCCATGGCCGCCCGATTCCAGGTTCGGCTGAAAGTAGTGGCACACGCCGGCGACGGAAACCTGCACCCCACGTTCTGGATGGACCGCGTAGACCCCGCCACCGACGCCGACGCCCTCCAACGACTCAACGCAGCCCTGGACGAATCAATCCGCGTAGGCCTCGAAATGGGCGGCACCATCACAGGTGAGCACGGCGTGGGCCAATACAAGCTGCGTTGGCTCGGCCTGGAACAGCCCGGACCCGTGCGTGAGCTGCAGCGACGGATCAAGGAATTGTTCGACCCGCAGGGGATTCTGAACCCGGGGAAGGCTATCTAGATCCGTGGTCCGGCCACGCTCTCTCACATCCCTCGTGTTTGGCTGTGACGCTCTCTCACATCCAACCCTCCGGCGGACCACCTCAGCGCTTCTTGGTATTCCAGACGCGAAGTAGTCGTATTCCGACTCATAGCGCATCCAGCTTTTTGCCGCATTTACTTTCCACCGCTCTCCTCATAGTCTTACTTGGTATACCAAAGTTGCTATGAGGGGAATGACGTGCGCGAGAAGCGGCAGGCTGGATCTGGACTGAATCCGAGGCTGAGAGTGGGTTTGGTGTTGATCGCGCTTGTCATGGTGTCCGTCAATCTTCGGCCGGCCATTACTACCGTTGCCGGGGTGATGAATCAGGTGCCGGGGGTGTTGAGCCTGGATCCTGGGCTGCTTCCGCTGCTGGGGACGTTGCCGGTGTTGGCCTTCGGTATATCGGGACCTATTGGGCCATGGCTGGCTAGGCGACTCGGGACCGGTCGTGCCGTCGCGGTGGCGTTGCTGGTCCTGGCCGCGGCCTTGGTCGTTCGGGCGACCGTGCCTGCACTGCTGCTGCCCGGAACCTTCTTGGCGGGCATGGCGATCATGACAGCCAGCGTGCTGGTGCCCCAGATCGTCAAAGCAAACCGCGGCACCGGCTGGTGGACAGGACTGTGCACCATGGGATTCGGCCTCGGCGCTGCGCTGGGCGCCGGGCTGGTCCAGCCACTGCAGCAGGCCTTCGGCGGCAACCTGCCGTCAGCCCTGGCCGTGTGGGCGGTACCGGCGCTGATTGGCGCGTTCCTGATTCACCGATCCGGAGGACGCCCGACGGCGGCAGAGACTTCCGCGCGTGAAGCCGGGGCCGCGGCGGTTTCGTCGCTGACGCAGGACACGCCGTCGTCCTCTGTCTTACTGGCGCCCGTCAACCCGGGGGAAGTCACGCCGCTGCGCAAGCAGCGCACGGCGTGGGCGGTGACAGCCTTCTTCGGGCTTCAGGCCATGCTCTACTTTGCGATCACGTCATGGCTGGCTGTTTACCTCGTCTCCAAAGGGCTGTCATCGGCCGACGCTGCTGCGTTGCTGGCCTGGTTCAGCCTGGCCGGGCTCCCCGCAAGCCTGCTGGCTCCTGTGCTGGCCGGTCGTCCTGCCATTCTGCGGATCATGGCACCCGGCCTCGGACTGGCCGTGGCCCTCGCGCTTTTGGGAGTCCTCACGGCGCCAGCGGGTCTGCAGTTCGTCATGGTGGGGATCCTGGGAGTCGTCCAGAGTGCAGGCTTTGGCCTTGCCATGGCGTTGGTGGTGATCCGTTCGTTCGGTCCGCAGACAGCGGGAAAGCTCTCGGCCATGAGCCAAGGGCTGGGGTTCGCCCTTGCCTCGCTCGGTCCACTCATGGCCGGACTCCTCCATACCTGGACAGGAGGTTGGGAAGTTACGTTCTGGGCGCTCGCGGCCGAAGCGGTGATTCTGGCTGCTGCAGGCTTCCTGGCGATCCGTGGCCCCGTAGTCAACGTTGAGCCCGTGAGCCGAAATTCATCCCCCAACGGACTATTCACTCTCGCACGCGGGGGTGAATAGTCCGTTAGACGGTGTTCGGCCACTGTCGGCGGGCTATGCTCCGGCGTATCCTCGGCGATATGACGAACTCACCATCAGGGACTCAACAGCCGGAAACACCCGCCACGGAAATCCTGGAAACCAACGAATGCTGGGAGCTCCTCCGTGGCGTCTCGGTGGGCCGGCTTGCCGTGTGGGTGGACAATCACCCGGACATCTTTCCGGTGAATTACAAAGTGGATCACGGGACCATGGTGTTCCGGACGGGCGAAGGCACCAAACTTCACGCAGCCCTGGGCGACGCGCCCGTGGCCATCGAAGCCGACGGCGTCAACGCCGAAACAGGGGTGGCTTGGAGCGTGGTGGTCAAGGGCCAAGCGTCGGCCGTGAAGCTGACGCAGGACGTGCTGGATACCATCGGACTCCTGCTGTTCCCGTGGGAAGCCGGCCAGAAGGACCAGTTCATCCGTATCACGCCCAGCGAGGTGACGGGCCGTCGCTTCAAGGTAACGCCTCCTGTGACGTGGTGGTCGCCGCTGGATGACGCGCCCACGGCGCGAGGCGAGTAGCCCTCAGACCAGCTCCAACTGGTCAGCCACCACCTTGCCGGCATGGATGACGGTCCGGTCTTTACCACGGTCCATCACTGTGGAAGCCACAGTTTCGCCATCCACCAGCAACAGTTCCGCAGGATCGCCAACCTCGACGCCGGGACGATGGGCCGTGTCCTTCAGCCTGGTAGCGCTGGGGTCAAGGATGCTCGCACCACCGATCGTGGCGATGGCCAGGCAGTGCTCGATCAGCTCGTCCTTGCGGAAACCGTGGGTGAAGGCAAGCTGCCAGGTGCGGTCCAGCATGTCCGTGTTGCCGTACGGGGACCAGTAGTCACGTTGGCCGTCCTCGCCCAAGCCCAAACGAACGCCGGCTTCGGTGAGCAGGGGGATGGGCAGTTGGCCTGCAGCAGACGGAGCAACCGAGGCCAAGGACACGTCCAGTTCCGCGAAGGCATCAATGAGCCTGCGCGTTGTGGCCACATTAACGCTGCCCAATTGGTAGGCGTGGGACATGGTTACCTTTCCCTGCATCCCCAGCGCCCGGGTGCGCTCGAGCACCAGGTCGGTGCTGAAAACACCCAATTCGCCGGGCTCGTGGAGGTGGATGTCGATGGGAACCTGGTACTTCTCTGCCAGGGCAAACACGATGTCCAGGTGCTTGGCCGGATCGCGGTCAAGAGTGCAGGGATCGATGCCACCCATGACGTTGGCACCGGCTCTCAGTGCCTCCTCCATGAGCTCCACCGTCCCTTCCTCCAGCAACAATCCAGCCTGGGGGAAAGCGATGATGTCCACGGAAGCCTGGCCGGCGAATTTCTCCTTGGCGGCAGCAACGGCGTCGAAACGCTCGAGCCTGCAGTCCACGTCAACCTGCGCGTAGGAGCGGACCCGGGTGGTACCCCGGGCGATCATCCGGCCCAGGGTGTCGTTCACGCGATCCTGCAGGGGGACTTCCGCGTTGCGCCAGTTTTGACGGTCGTTCATCATCATGGTCCACACGCCCGGACCTCCGGTGTGCTCCCGGAACGGAAGGCCGATACGGGTGGAATCAAGGTGAACGTGGACGTCCGAGAAGGACGGGAGCAGCAAACGTCCGCGGCCATCCACCACCGTAACGCCATCTGGAAGCACACGGGCCGGATCATGCGGTTCGACGGCGACGATCTTGCCGCCTGCTTCGCCCGCCACCAGGGTGACGTCGCTGAGCGCTTGCCCCCAGGGGCGGACGGCGCGGATCAAGGTATTCAATGGTTACTCCTTCGATAGTGAATCTATTGCCTGCTTCTATTGCACGCCCGCCAGCACCGTCGCGGCTCTTCGACACGATGCGCAACGCCTACACGGTCCGGGATGCCCGGAACCGCCCGGCCGATGAGCTGTTTCCTCCCGTGTATGCTCGGTTGGAACGCTGACCGGCGCCGTCCGGCACTTGGAGCGGACGCTGGCATGAAGGGAAGTTTGACTGTGGCTGAAGCGATGCCGGAATCCGGTAATGGCCGCGATGAAGAGGCCCGCGCGGAGAACGTCTACCAACTGGTGTTGGAAGGCATCGTCACGGGAGCGTATGCCCAAGGAATGCGCCTGCGGGAACGTGAACTCTCGGAGCTTTACAACGTCTCCCGCATTCCCGTGCGCGAAGCCATTCAGCGCCTGGAGCAGGACGGGTTCGTGGCAACCTTCCCACGCCGCGGTGCCGTAGTACGGCAACTGACCCTCACGGATGTTAACGAGCTCTTCGATGTTCGCCTCTGCTTGGAGACGTTCGCCGCAAGGATGGCCGCTACCCGTGTAGCGGACGGCAGCGACGGCGGACGGCTGGAGGAACTCATGGAGGCCTCCAAGGCAGCCATTGACGAAGAACGGACCGACGACGTTGCTGTCATCAGCGCCGAGCTTCACGCCGAGATTGTGCGCCTGTCCGGCAACCGGCTGCTGATTGAATCGGTGAAACCGCTGTTCGGGCGGATGCGCTGGATCTTCGGGCTGGCCCATAACCGCAGCAACGAACTCCAGCGGGACGAACACACCGAGCTGTGCAACGCCATCCTGAGGGGTAAGCCGGACCTGGCCTACTCGCTGGCGTACTCGCACATCGAGTTGGGCCGCGAACCCGTCTTGGCAGGCCTCGCGGAAACGCTGGAACCCTAGGTTAAAGCTCGACGTCGGCACTCGCCTGAGTGCCGACGTCGAGTTCGTTTCAACGTGCGTTAGTCGTCCGCGTCCGGGTACTCGTCCTCGTCGTCGTACCGGCCGGATTCCTCCACTTCCACCTCAAGGATCTTGAGGAGCTCCGTATCCGGGTTCAGCATGATGGCGGCCTCGTCGCGGCGGTGCTGCAGCACCGTATCCAGGTAGGACTGCACGGTCTCCGCCAGGGGCACGTACCTGTCCTGCTTCTGGCTCATGTACCAGCGGTGCTCCAGAACCTCGTGCACCACTTCCGCGGGCTCCAGCTTTCCGGCCAAGTGGCGCGGAATGGAACGCACAATGGGCTCGAAGATCTGGCTGACCCAAATGTGGGCGCTGATTTCCTCGTCCAGATCAGGGTTGTTGTCCGCGCGGAACTGGTCCATGTCGTTGAGGAGCCTGCGGGCCTGGTTCTCCTGGGCGTCCAGGCCGGTGAGGCGCAGCAAACGACGCTGGTGGTGACCGGCGTCCACCACCTTGGGCTGGAGCTGGATGGTGGATCCGTCCGCCGTGGTCTTGATGGCGTACTCCTCCACATCGAAGCCCAGCTCGTTGAGGCGCCGGATTCGGGCGGCAACGCGCCACCGTTCGCCGAGCTCGAAGGACTCCTTCTCGGTCAGCTCGGTCCAGAGGCGTCGGTAGCTGTCCATGATCAGCTCACTGGTGGCTACGGGATCCACCTTCTCCTCGATGAGTCCGCCGTCCAGCAAATCCATCAGTTCGCCGGCGATGTTCACCCGGGCGATTTCGAGGTCGTATTCACGCTGGCCCATGGAGAGATCGGGGTAGAGCTCTCCCGTTTCAGCATCCACCAGGTACGCGGCAAAGGCGCCGGCGTCGCGGCGGAACAACGTGTTGGACAGTGAAACGTCACCCCAGTAGAAGCCCACAAGGTGCAGGCGTACCAGCAGCAGCGCCTGGGCGTCGATCAGGCGAGTCAAGGTGTCTTTGCGGAGCATCTGCGAGAACAGTGCGCGGTACGGCATGGAGAATTTCAGGTGCCGGGTGACCAGCACTGGATTCAGGGGCCTGCCGTCCGCTGTGGTCCTGCCCGTGATGACAGCCACCGGCTCCACGCAGGGCACGTCCAGCCGGGCCAGCTTCCGCAGCATGTGGTACTCGTGGCGGGCAACGTGCTCCGACGTTTCCTTGATGGCGATCACCGAGCCACCCAAGTGCGCGAAACGGACGATGTGCCGGGAAATGCCGCGGGGGAGAGCGGCCAGGTTCTCAGCCGGCCAGTCTTCCAAGGCAATATGCCAGGGGAGGTCCAGCAACTCCGGATCTGCCGCAGCGGCAGTAATGTTCAGGGAACCGATGACACTGGCCGGCGGTGCGGTGTCCTGCGCACTGGCGGCCTCGGTCCTGGGGAGCTTGCCGATCTGCCCGTAATCGGTGGGTTCGTCGTGCCACTGGGCTTCGTTTTGCTCGCTCATGCCTCAATTGTTCCGTACTTGGATGCGCTTCCGGCTATCGTGCCAGGAAAGGGATACTCCGGCTTCGCGGACCACTCGACGTCGGGCGCTTCTTGGAAGGCGACACCTTGCGTGGCGAGCCGCTCACCCAAGGCGCCCAAACGACGTCGGAAGTCACCCGGGTTGCGAACCTCCTGACCGGACCACGCGACTTCCGCCAAGGAGACCGCCCTCGGGTACAGGAGCCATTGGGCCTGCTGGTTGTTGCGAACGGTTTCGGTCCACAGCGGGCCTTCGACGCCGAGGATCTGCTGGTCCTGCAACCCGCCTTGGGCAGGGTCCCAGTTGTAGTACTCGGACCAGGTGAAAGGCCCGCCTTCCACCCATTCGAGGCCGACAGGGCTGTCCGACGCATACTTCTGGTCCAGGTAGGTGTTGGCCGCGGGGGACATGATCACCCGTGACCCGTTTTGTTCAGCCTGCCGCACAGTGGGTTCGAAATCGCCGTGCCAGTACTGAATGACGGAACCTTGCGGAAGCTCGACGGCGGCGAATTCGTTCCAGCCCACCACGGATTTGCCGGTCTCGGCGCCGATCCTCACGAACCGCTGCACCATGGAGACGTAGTCGTCATGTCTGGTGACGTGGGCTTCGTCTCCACCAATGTGAAGGTAAGGTCCCACGGTGATCGCGGCGAGCTGGCCGAGGACCTCGCGTACGAACTCGTAGGTTGCGGGCAAGTCTTCAGTGAGCGTTGACCAGCCCACCTCCGACGTAGTGCTCATCGGCTTGGCCTGGCCGTCGGGATTCAGCTGCGGGATCGCGGCGAGGGCGGCGTTGACGTGCCCGGGAAGATCGATCTCCGGTATGACCAGCACGTTCTTGGTGGCGGCGTAGGCCTGGATGTCCTTGAAATCCTGCTGGGTGTAGAAGCCGGAGTTGCCCCGGGGAGGCATTGCGGTGGAAACCTCCACCGCGCCCTGGCCGCCCACTTCGGTCAGCTTGGCGTAGGGCAAACCGGACGGGTTCTTTGCGGGCTCATGAAGCTCGATGCGCCATGCTTGATCGTCCGTGAGGTGCAGGTGCAGGGCATTGAACTTGAACTGCGTCATGACGTCGATCTGCTCCTTCACCTCCTGCACCGTGAAGAAGTTGCGGGCAACGTCCAGCATGAGGCCGCGGTACGCAAAGCGCGGAGCATCCGCAATCTCGACGGCGGGAATCACCCACGTGCCTGCCTGAGGATCAGTGCCCTCAATAGAAGCAGGAAAAAGCTGGCGGAGTGTCTGCACTCCGTTGAAGAGTCCCGCTGGAGTGGAGGCCGCGAGTACGACCCCACCCTCGGTGACGCTGAGCTCGTAAGCTTCCGGGCCGCCGTCGAATGTCTCCACCAACTCGAGGGAGATGTCACCGGGGCGGGTGTCCTCAACGGTGGGCAGGTCGAAACCAGTGCCGCGGCGCAGCAGCGAGGCAAGCTGCCTGGCTGCAGGGGTAGCTGCGCCGGAAGCGGCGATCCGTGCTGTGGGGGCGAGTGTGAAGGCCGGGCCGTTCAGGAGTGCGACGTGCGAGGGGCGGGGGATCAGGTTGTCCGTCGTGTTCATGCCGTTCTTTCGCAGGAGTTAGGTTAAAGCGAGAGCGGCCCGACCGGGTGGGGTCGGGCCGCTATCACAATGCGGATGTACTGGCCGGTGGGCGGACCCAGCCGGCGGTTGGCGGGATTAGTCGCCCAGGCGCAGGCCGGTCTTCGTGTCGAACAGGTGCACGTGGCCGGACTGCGGACGAACGAAGATGGACTCACCCTTCATCGGAGGGCGGCGACCGTCGACGCGAGCAACGATGTCGTGGCTCTTGCCGTCAAGGATGGTGTGGCCGTAGACGTAAGCGTCGGCGCCGAGTTCTTCCACGACGTCAACCTCAACCTGGAGGCCTTCGCCGTTGCCGACAGTCTCGAGGTCTTCCGGACGCGAACCAACGGTGACGGTCTGGCCGTGAGCCTCTTCGAGGATGTTGCGCGGCACGGGGTAAACCGTCCCACCGAACTGGACGCCGCCGTCGACGACCGGCAGTTCAAGCAGGTTCATGGCCGGGGAGCCGATGAATCCTGCAACGAAGACGTTCTGCGGGCGGTCGTAGAGGTTGCGCGGGGTGTCAACCTGCTGCAGGAGGCCGTCCTTCAGGACAGCAACGCGGTCACCCATGGTCATGGCCTCGACCTGGTCGTGCGTCACGTAAACCGTGGTGACGCCCAGGCGGCGGGTCAGGGATGCGATCTGCGTACGGGTCTGGACGCGGAGCTTGGCGTCAAGGTTGGAAAGCGGCTCATCCATGAGGAAGACCTGTGGGTTACGGACGATTGCACGGCCCATGGCAACACGCTGGCGCTGACCGCCGGAGAGTGCCTTCGGCTTTCGGTCCAGGTACTGCTCGAGGTCAAGAAGCTTGGCGGCTTCGCGGACACGCTCGGCGCGCTCTTCCTTGGAGATGCCGGCGATCTTCAGTGCGAAGCCCATGTTGTCCGCAACGGTCATGTGCGGGTAAAGGGCGTAGTTCTGGAAGACCATTGCAATGTCGCGGTCCTTCGGCGGAACGTCCGTGACGTCGCGGTCGCCGATCAGGATGCGGCCGGCGTTGACGTCCTCAAGGCCTGCGAGCATGCGCAGCGAGGTGGACTTACCGCAACCGGAGGGTCCAACGAGGACCAGGAATTCGCCATCGGCGATGTCGATGTTGAGCTTATCGACGGCGGGCTTATCTGTGCCCGGGTACAGACGCGTAGCGTTATCAAAAGTAACTGTAGCCACAGTTATCAATCCCTTCACCGGCAGGTACGTGCCGGACGATCCGTTGTGAATGGTTCATTTTCTTCAGTTGAACTCCCCGGCCAATGGCCGGGGAGGATCGTGTGACGTCGCACGGTACTGTGCGTCACATCACATCCAAGAGTATGTCAGACTTTTTGACTTACTACCTAAATGTTACGAACGTCACACGTTGCGCTCGTCACTCGCTAAGCATCGGTGGTGACCCTGCGCCGTTCCCGCAGCAACGCTTCCAGCAACTCCGCCACGTGCACAGGCGCCTCCACCCGATACTGGGCCTGGGTGAAATCCAAGCCCACCTTGATGCCGACGTCGTCGCCCATCAGCCGGCCCAACGCATCCTCATCGGTGACATCGTCACCAGCGAACAGGATGGCCGTCGCTCCGGTCGCCTGACGCAGGAACTCCACAGCCTCACCCTTGGAGGCATGGACCACGGACGTCTCCAGAACCCGCTTCCCCGTCTTCAGGTAGACACCGGGGTGCTCCCGGAGCACCCGCATCGCGGCCTCGACGGCGTCATCCGCAACGTCGTCGTCGGCCATCCTCGTGTGGAGGACGACGCCGGCGGGTTTGTCCTCGAGCAGCGTCCCCGGAGCGATGTTCACGATCTCCGAAAGAACCTCACGCACCGCGGCCAGCTTCAGGCGCTGATCTTCGTCCAGTTCCAGGCCCAAAGATCCCTCACCCAGCCAGACCTCGGCACCGTGGCTGCCGATCAGCAGCGTATCCGCCGGGGGCGAGGCGACCAGCCGCAGGCTGTCCAGTGCGCGGCCCGAGATGAGTGCCGTCGTCGTACGCGGAAGTTGGGCGAGGGCCTCCAGCGCCGCAGCGGACCGGGGCAGGGGGCGTGCGTCCTCCGCGCGGTCGACGATAGGGGACAGGGTGCCGTCGAAATCCAGGGCAACCAGAAGGTGCTCCGTGCCGGAAATGCGCCGGACGGCATCCAGCAGTTCCGGTGACAGGGAAAGGTTCTCAGCTGTCATCACGCACCACCTTTTCCTCCAAGGCAGCCAGGAACTCAGCTGACCAATGATCCACGTCGTGGTCCAGGATCTGCTTGCGCATCAGCTTCATGCGGCGGCGGGCTTCCTTGGGCGGGAGATTCACAGCGCGCAGGATGGCCGACTTCAGGCCGTCGATGTCGTGCGGGTTGATCAGGAGCGCTTGCTTGAGTTGGTCGGCGGCGCCGGCGAACTCGCTGAGAACCAACGCGCCATCGTCCTCCGAACGGGCCGTGACATACTCCTTAGCCACCAGGTTCATGCCATCACGCAGGGCCGTTACGAGCATAACATCCGCGGCGAGGTACAGCGCCACCATTTCCTCCACCGGATAGCTGTGGTGCAGGTAGCGGACGGCCGTGTTCTGGATGGTGTCGTACGTGCCGTTGATATGGCCAACAGTGCCTTCGATCTCCTCGCGCAGGAGCCTGTACTGTTCCACGCGTTCGCGGCTGGGGCTCGCCACCTGAATCAGGGTGGCGTCCTCTACCTTGATGCTGCCCTCGCGAAGAAGTTCCTCGAAGGCCTTGAGACGGTGGCCGATGCCCTTGGTGTAATCCAGTCGGTCAACACCCAGCAGGATGGTCTTGGGATCTCCCAGGTCCTTGCGGATCTGCTTGGCCCGCTCGATGATGTCCGGCCTGGCGGCCAGCTCGCGGATCTGGTCAACGTCGATGGAAATGGGAAAGGCCTGCGCCCGCGCGATGTGCGTAACTTCGCCATCCGGGCCCTTCACGTGAACCTGCTGCTGCTTGACGCTGGCACCCAGGAAGCGCCGGGCAGAGCGCATGAAGTTGCCGGCGTCGCTGGGGCGCTGGAAGCCCAGAAGGTCAGCGCCCAGCAAACCGTCAATGATCTCCCGGCGCCAAGGGAGCTGCGCGAAGATCTCCGGGGGAGGGAAGGGAATGTGGTTGAAGAAGCCGATCTTCAGGTCCGGTCTGGCCTCGCGGAGCATTCGCGGAACCAACTGGAGCTGGTAGTCCTGGACCCACACAGTGGCGCCTTCGGCGGCATGGCGAATGATGGCGTCGGCAAACTTCTTATTGACCTGGCGGTACGAATCCCACCACGTACGGTGGAACTCCGGCGGTGCGATCACGTCGTGGTAAAGCGGCCAGATGGTCGCGTTGGAGAAGCCCTCGTAGTACAGCTCCACTTCGTGGCTGCTGAGCTGGACCGGGACCAGGTCCATGCCTTCGTGGCTGAAGGGACGCACCGTCTCGTCGGGCGCTCCATGCCAACCCACCCACGCGCCGTCGGACTTTGTCATCATCGGCGCGAGCGCCGTGACCAGGCCCCCGGGTGAACGACGCCAGCCGTCGCCGCCGTCGTCGTTTCCGTCGCTGCTGCACCTGTCAACGGGCAGCCTGTTGGAAACCACCATGAAATCGAACTTGCTCGCCGTGGGCTTCTTTGTTGGAGAAGCCTTGGTGCCCTGTCCGGTACTGAGTTTTTCGCTTGCCGGTTCCTGCATTAACGCTCCCTGGGGTTGCTGTGACTCAACTCCCAGCCTACTAGCGGAATCTTCCTCGGCAGTTGATCGTTCAACAACCGGGTCAATGGGTATGGGAAAACCTTCAAGTTTGCTCCCGTAAACTGGGCCCGTTGCCCTAGCTATGCACTATGACGTCGAATACCCCGAGGAACTGATGAGCCCCGCAAACGAACCACGCCTGTCCAAGGCCGAAAAGACCGCCCAGGCGCGGGAGAAAGCGCGCGCAATCCGCGAAGAGCAGCTGAAGAAGGAGAAGCGCAACAAGCTTCTTGTCGGCTGGGGCATCGTGGTGGCCGTGGTGGTCATCATCGGGATAATCGCGGCTGTGGTTATTGGCAATCGTGAGGTCTCCGTGGCCGATCAGGGTCCGACGCCGGCCAACGGCAACGTGCACGGTGGCATAACGCTGCTGGCCAACACTGAAGTCCTGAAAACGGAACCTGCCACCGTCAACGTGGCTGACGTTCCGGCTCCTCCCGCCACCAAGCCGGCTACGGTAACGGTTCCGGCCGGCGAAGCCGAGGCCGGCAAGCCCGTCAAGGTTGTTGCCTACATCGACTTCATTTGCCCGGTCTGCAAGCAGTTCGAGAGCACTTACGGGGAGTCCCTCACCAGCCTCCGCAACGAAGGCAAGATTTCCGTCGAGTACCGCGCCCTGGGCTTCCTGGACCGCCAGTCCACCACCAACTACTCTTCCCGCGCAGCCAACGCTGCTGCCTGCGTAGTGAACTCATCCCCCGAGAAGTACGCGGAATTCTTCAACCTGCTCTTCGAACGCCAGCCGGCTGAAGGCGGAGCGGGCATCTCCGACAACGACCTCAAGAAAATGGCCACCGAAATCGGTGCGGCCAACATCGACTCCTGCATCGACAGCAAGCAGTTCCGTCCGTGGGTGAAGGTTGCCACGCAGGAAGCTGCAGCGATCGGCGTCACCGGTACGCCCACCGTGTTCATCGACGGCAAGCAGTGGGACGGCCGGACCGACCTGAACGCCGAGATCCAGACGGCAATTGACGCCAAGGGCTAACCTTCGCGGAATGCACGACGGCGGCCGGTCACCCCTGCGGGTGGCCGGCCGCTGTTGCTTTGGAGCGGCTAATTTCGTTGACGGGGATGGTCTGGGCTAACCTTATCTAGCGCTCTTTCGCGCTTTGCTTCGGGTAACCGGAGCGCGCCTCCTTAGCTCAGTTGGCCAGAGCACCGCTCTTGTAAAGCGGGGGTCGTCGGTTCGAATCCGACAGGGGGCTCCACCACCCCTCCCTTCCGGCGATTTTGTCCGGAGCGGAGGGGTTTTTCGTGTCGGAAATGCAGGGCACTACACGTTGACAACACGCTTTCAAGAAGCCAGACGACACCAGCGGGCTCCTGGGCTGCATAGAGGGAGCCATGCAGCCAGGCAACAAGACCTTGGGACTGCCATTGACCGGAACAACCCTGCCATGGGCACAACCGTGGTCGTTGTGACGATTCTCTGGCTTGTTCTGGGGCAGTTCATCGGACCAAAACTCCTGGCCCGGAGGACCGAGGTCCAGAACCCCGAAGCTTGAGCGCCTCTAACCGGCAATGGCTTCTGACTGGTCTTGCTCTCTCAGACGTCGATAATCAGCCTGCCATCCCGTTAGTGGGTCACTTTGCGGCGCTCCAAGCCCTTTGCCGCTTCGGCGACGTCGGCCAGCGCCCGATACCCGAGATTTGCTGCGTTGGACATGGAGATGACGTTGATGGTCTTCATCGAGCAGCTCTCGCCACGATGACTTTGCGGAGCTGGTCAGCTGCCTCTTGGATGTCGACAGCGTCCCCGGCCATGACGTCCCGGAGCGTGATCAGCGGGTCGGCCAAGGGGATCCCATCCGAGTGGTGCACCAGGGACGCGGTGGCCCACAGGGTGAAGTCTTCAGGGACGGTGGTGATAAGCGTTGCTTCCTCCGGAGTCGCGGGGGCGAAGCCGGCATCGGTGAAATCCACAGCTTCATGGACGTAGACGACGGCGCTGTCCGGCAACCGCCAGGGCGCGTAAAAGTCCGCCGCAGCGTCCCCGGAGACCAGAGGGGATGCGCCCAGCGCAGTGGCGTATTCGGCGGCCTTCTTGGCTTGCTCGGCAGCGGAATCCAGCCCATACCAATAAGACGTCACGCCCCGGGGCCCGGGGTAGCTGGCCAGCAACGATGTGATGATGGCGTCAACGTCGTGGGCGTGCCAGCCCCACTGATCGCGGTCGACAAAAGCCCCCAGCGTTTTCAGGTGCTTGTTCACCGCCGGCTGGCTAATGCCGGCCGCTGCTGCGAGCTCCTGCTGCGTTTGCGGCCCATCTGCGAGGGCCAAGGCGCGCAGCAATGCCCACCGGCCCCACGGCGCCCGCCCGTGGGTCTTCTCAACGGCTTCGGGCTTATGGCGTGGTTCCAGGCGCTGAACACCGCCAATGATGACTGAGACCGGAGCGATGGTAATCAGGTCAACCTTGTCCTGGAGAGCCGCTTCGGTGAGTCGCTGGGTTGGGCGGAACGTGACAATCAGCGTCCGAGTCTCCCGTTCAAGGATGGCCCGCAGCTTACTGGGCGTCGGGGGAGTGGCCGCCAGCTGCACCTTCACTTCCCGGACGCTGCTGTCCGGGAGCGTCAAAGACAGTGCATCGAGGTTGCCGCCCGTGATCCGCACGTCCGCTTCGCGCAACAGCAACATCGCCTGCGAGAGGATCAGGTCCCGTTCCATTTCGTTCATCCATAACCTAGGTTGCGTTGTCAAATAACAACAGCCGGGAAAACCTAACTTAGGTTATAAGCGTTCAAACAAAGCACGGCAATGCTGGCCTCTCTGGCCAGAGCATGGCGGGGCCGGCCACATGCAGCTCTTTTACCGGCACAACGTTCGGAACTACGCATGGTCAATGGTGAAGGGCTTGATGTGGCAGCATGCTGTCGGGGCGTTTAGCCTCGCCCGTTCAGAAGGGGCCCCATAATGTCACCGCATCAGACGCCGGCCCGAGTTCCCGATGCTGACCGCTATCAGGGGCGGGACAGCCATGCGCCGTACTGTGGGAGTCTCGCTCATGAGCTCAGCCTTGCTTGCCGTTCCCGAGGTAGCTGTGAGTTCAGGATGAACGAATGGGTTGGAGTTGCCACCCTTACTTGGGCGGCCCGGGCAACAATCGCCCCGTTTTGATCTGCCAATTCTGACGGCAATCCTGAAGCCAGGTCGCGCTGCATCGATGACGTCGTCGAAGGGTCGAAGACGTCAGTGTAGACCGAGAAGACTTCCTCCACGTCCTCCCTCGTAAACGTGACGCCGTAGGCATGAGCTACCGAGGCGACCTCAACGATGCCATCACGGACCATTGACCGGGTCTCGGGATGCGTGCGGGTCACCCCGACGGGGACTCCTGAGACGGCGCCTACCCCGCCATAGGAAGCGATCAGGGCGATCTTCTTCCAGAGCGCGCGTTGGACGTCCTGGGCAAGGGTCGCCGTGACGGAGCTTTCGTTGATGGCATCGACCACCCTCTCGGCGATGCCGGTGTCTGCGCCGACCTCATCGAAGAGTCCGGCGCTGAGGATGGCTTCTCCGCCGATAAGCTCAACAGCCAGTGGGGCCGTGCGCTTGACGATGACAACGCAGGTTGTGGCGATGACCGGGGAGGCAGGGAAGATGCGCCGGGCGACTTCGGGGGCCTCTATGCCGTTTTGAAGTGTGACCAGCGGGGTCCCGTTGCTGATCTTGCCCTGCAGCTCAAGAAGGGCGTCCTCGACCTGCCAGGCTTTGGTGGCAATCAGGACAACGTCGACATCCACCGGGTCTATCTCAGAAACCACACTTACCCCGGATATGGTTTCTGTTCGACCTCCGGTGAACAGGTGCAGTTTGGCGTCCTGGGTGGATGACCGGGCTTTCAGCACTACGCTGTGGCCGGCCTGGGCCAGGCGTGCGGAGAAGTACAAACCCATGCCTCCGGCGCCGTAAACGAGGATGTTCACGGCCTCAACCTCTCATGCTGGCCGGAGCGGATTTCAGTAGCTCCAGCCCCCTTCATGCAAAGCTCAAGCTTGTCGTCATTGCTGGCGCTGAAGGGGGCGCGTTCGCCGGCATCACGGATGGTTTCGTAGGAGCTGGCCTTGATCGAGAAGTCGTTGTACCGGGGTTTATGTGTGCTCGGAAACTGGAGCATGGGTCGCCTATCGCTCGAAGGAGAAAGGTGTGGCCTCGAGAGAAATCCGGCTATTTCGAAGCCCATGCCGATGTTTGCACGGCCCTCGTGGCTTATCAAGCCGGACGACCGGTTCTTGGACAGCTTTCGTGACTTCCTGCGGATTGCACGTCGGTCACAATCCGGCGGATGTCCAGGTGCCGTTCTTGCGCCTTCCGATTCCGCCTCTGGATCAAGGGGCGGGCAGCTTGCTATCGGACTCGAATGCCCACATGGGTTGCCTGCGGTCTGCCACTGACCGGTGGTGTGCTCGGCCCAGTGCGTGGCCCTGCGGACGGCTTCGGTCCCGAGCAGCCAGCACAGCACGGCGGCGGTCAGACAAATCACCACGACGCCAGCTCCGGTGATGCCCCGGAAGGTGTTGCGGGGCCGGGCGAGCACCGAGTAATCGGACACCAAGGCTGCCAATGCCGGCACGGCGACTGACACAGCCATGACCGTTCGGCGGAACGGGATCTGGTCCCTGTAGTACGCAGCGGAGTGCTGGCCGGCAGCAAGATAGCCGCCTAAGCACGGGTTAGTACCAGCACGATTATGGCGGCACCGATCAGAATGGCGCCGGCGCCAACTACCGCCAGCATTCCTTGGCTCGGTCGGGCCGCAACCCTGTGTCCTACCTTGCCGAAGGTGGATCGCTGCGCTCCGGACATGAACTTGGTCAGGGAGGCACGGTTGATGATCATCAGGACCCCGATGATCACTCCAATGCCTCCGACTACCCCAATCAGAATTTTCTCCACAGATCCTCTTACTCCCAGGGCGCACCAAGTGAAACACCACGAACCAACGAGCCTACGCAACAACTACCGCTGCTATGGCCTCCGTGCTATTTGCCAGCGAGTTCGGTGGGCCGGTGCGGTGGGTGTTGGTGATGGAGAGCTTGCTGTTTTCTACCCCCCCGGAGTCTCACGTTTCCCCTTGAAAGTTACGTTGTGATGGGCGACATTGCCCTCAGGCATCACGACGGTAGCCCGGGGAATTGACCAAGGACTTGAATTGAGATGAACAGGACGAATCGAAGCTGTCAGGGGGACAAATGATGCTGCGTGGCGGCCTCGTGCGCGATGAGTTCCGGCGTCGTCCATTGGTGGCGCTGACTGCGTTGATAGGTGTTGCTTGCATCATCGTGGCGCTGGTTTTGCCGTTTATTTGACGGACAGTTTTCCCTTCAGGCCGCTTTCGGTCAGCTTGGCGCTGGCCGGTGCGGGGGTCTTAGCGGACGACCTCTGCGCCAGCTGTTTTCTGGCAAGGGGAACGAGGCGTCGGGAGTTCACCTTCATCGGGTCCGGGATGCTGGGAATGGCCCATGTTGGTCATTGGAGCTCTGACGCTAATGGAGACCAACACTCCTGTGTAAACGCCCGCGACGGGTACATCACGCCACCGCGCGTCACGACTTGTCAGAGTAGCCAGAAGGACTGCACTGCCCCATGAGTGACGACCGCGAGGCGGAGGTGGCGCGGGGACAACGGCTCCGCAGATCCAAGACAAAGCAGTCCAGCTTGTGTTTTGCTTCTTGCGGACTTCGGCTCAGAGACCAGGAGAAGAGAAGATGGCAGAACCACAACCACTGAACATCGCCTTCGTCGCCCAGCTCGGCAAAGTCCGGCCTGGTGACACGTGGACTTGTGTCCAGCTACCCGATTCAGCGACGATCTTTGGAACCCGTGGACTGGTCAAAGTGTCCGGCACCGTAGACGGGCACCCGTTTACTGGAGCCTTCATGGCGCTGGGAGACGGCACGCACAAACTCCCGGTGGCTGCTCCTGTCCGCAAAGCCATCGGGAAGGACGACGGTGACACAGTAGAAGTTCACCTCACTCGGCGCCTGAACTGACAAGGTCATCCCGCGCAGATCAACTTCGGCAGACTCAACACAGACCATGCCGACCCTCGGCGACCGTACCTCTCTCTTAGAGATCCTTCAGCGGTCGCAGCTCCTTGTCCTTGAAGGTCTCAGGACGATCGCGCGGATTCGAGTCGGCGTCGAGGAACAGCCGGTAGTAACATACCCGAGCGCTGCCGTTGGCTTGGATGATGTTGATTCCGGCGAGGACCGCAGCGGCCGGTGCGACGTTCAGCAGAGCGCCGTGCGCGCGGCTATCCGCGGGGCACCACCCCGGCCTTCCGGCGCAGTTGCATCAGCCCGGCGACGGTCAGCCCGGCAGTGAGTGCAAGGGCGGCCACCCAGAGGGTGAGGCCTGCGAGGTCGTGGATGGCCATTTGGGGGAGCCTCCGATCAGGCACGGCCACGACGCCGATGAACGCGCCGACGAGTCCGAAGTAGCTGCCGGTCATGAAGCGCTGGTGGGCCTGGATGTTGCCCTTACTGACGGCCCACAAGCCCATCGTCAGGGTGCAGAACGTCAGAACGGAAAGCGCGTGGAGCCAATTGAACCCGCCATCGATGGTCCGGATCCCGAACGAGGTGACCACGACGACGTACATGGCAACCGCCCAGATGCGGCCCAGAATCTTGTGCGCTGCGCTCCCTTTATTGCGGCGGAGCAGGTTCACGGCGCCGAAGATCAGGGCGTAGCCCGCTGCGATGGCGTGCAGAGCGATGAGGAAGGTCCACGGCGAAGGCATACGGCCAGCGTACTGGGCGGTGGCTGCTTGTTTCCGTATGTGTCAGCTCCGGAACT
This sequence comes from Arthrobacter sp. Rue61a, assembly GCF_000294695.2. NCBI lineage: Bacteria > Bacillati > Actinomycetota > Actinomycetes > Micrococcales > Micrococcaceae > Arthrobacter > Arthrobacter sp. Rue61a. The sequence goes on from NC_018531.1 coordinate 953,318, forward strand.
GTGGCAGCAGCGACGAAGCGCTGATTTATTGCGGCGAGGAGTCAGCCTGCCTGGTTGACCTTGGATGCGGCAGCATTCGCTTTGACGTACATGCGCATCAGAAGTCCCACCAACATCGCCGTAAAGCCAAGGCCAATGAGGAAGATCCACGGCACGCTGGCACCTCGAATCTTCTCGTAGCACTCCTTAACCGCGGCGAATACGATCCCGTTTCAGAGCTTTTGGAAGAAATTAAGGTAGACAGAACAGCGGTGCGGACCCGACGGCTCTGAACCGACCGCACAATGACGCCGGACGTGGGTGGGCTAGCGGGTACTTTCCTTGCGCTTTTTGACCCTTCGAATGATGAGCCACACTAAGAGCGCAGCTAGTCCTGCATAAACGGCGTAGTTGAGAAATCGGGAGTACTGGTCCACCAAATGATATTGCTTGCCGAGCAGTGCGCCCGCTCCAATGAGCAGTGCGTTCCACAGACCGGTTCCCGCGACAGTGAAGACGCTGAAGGTCGCCAGGTTCATGCGTTCGGCACCTGCCGGGAGGGAAATGAGGCTGCGCACGCCGGGTAGCAGCCGACCGAAGAAGATCGCTGATTTGCCGTGACGTTCAAACCATTCGGCGGCCTTCTCGAAATCTTCCCGATCGACCAGCGGCAGCTTTGACAGTAGCTTTATTGACCGTTCCAAACCCACCTTGTATCCCAGCCAGTACAGGAGCATCGCTCCGGCGTAAGCCCCGAGCGTGCTGGTGACAAACACCAGGATCAGGTTCATGCTTCCCTGCTGGGTAAGGAATCCAGCCAGTGGGAGGATCACCTCGCTGGGTATGGGTGGGAATACAGTCTCCAGAAGCGTCAGCAAGCCCACGCCCCATTCACCGAGGGCTTCGATTACCTGCGCGGCGATACCGACAATCCCGGTCAATTCATCGGCTGCAGCAGTCGCCTTAAGAAAACGGATCAGGTCGATCTCCTTTCTTAAGCGACGCCCCACAGAGGCCTGAAGCGCAAGCTGCCGGTTCCAAAGGGAAGCCCAGTGATGGGGGACCACTGGGCTTCCACCTCAACGCTATTCCTATCCAAGCCCTCGGGCAACAAGCAATGACAACAGGTCTCTAGGCGGGCGAATGAACGGCAACGGAGCCGCGCTCAACCGCCGGGCAAGCGATCTTCACAGCGGACTCGAGAGGCGCGGCATCCAGGCCCAACAGCATCCGAACACCCGCAGCGCCTAGTTCGTAGTGGGGCAGTGACACTGTTGAAAGCGGCGGCCGGAGGTGGGCGGCGATGACTTCCTGGTTGTCGAAACCCACCACGGCCATGTCCTCCGGGATGGAGAGGCCGTTTTCCCGCAGGCCGTCGTAAAGCCCCATGGCCATACGGTCGTTGTAGCAGTACACGGCGCCAACCCCAAGCTCGAGCAAATCCTGCGTGGCGCCGTAGCCGCCTTCCTGATCCGGGTACGCTTCGAGCACCAAATCGGGATCAAAAGGTATTCCAGCGGCTTCGAGTGCGTCCTTATAGCCCTGGAGTCGACCGTCCTTGGCGGGTGCGGGGGTTGTGGTGTTGATGAACGCGATGCGCCGGTGGCCGCCGCGGAGCAGGATGTCCGTGGCGGACTGTCCACCTTGCGCTTCGTCCGGCACCACGGCGCGTGCCGTCCCGGCCTCGGGGGAGAAACAGTTCACCAGGACGAAATCCGCCTCGCGAAGGGTTTCCGGGACATCGGTGGGTCGGTGGAACCACGTTGAGTACAGGATGCCGCGGACCTTGTATTCCAGCATCATGGCGATCGCATCTTTTTCGAGGTCCTGATTGCCTTCGGTATTGGCGATCAGCAAGGCGTAACCGTGTTTCCACGCTTCGTCTTGCGCGCCATGGATGATCTGGCCTGCGAAGGGCGTGGTGGCGACGCCGTCGGCCACCAACCCGATGAACTTCGAGGTTCCACTGACCAGTGTTTTGGCCATGGCATTTGGACGGTAGCCCAGTTGAGCAATTGCCTCAGTGACCCGCTGACGTGTCTCGTCTGCAATGCGCGCGTTCTTCTTTTTGTTGATGACCAGGGAGACCGTGGCAGTGGAAACCCCCGCTAGTTCAGCGACTTCGCGGAGGGTCACCGGATGGGCGCGGCCCACTGCGGCATGAACGATGGGGGCGGCCGCGTTGCCCGAATTTTTCTCCTGCGAAATCATCTGTCCTCCTTCTGGAGTATATCCGCCTGCCATGGCGGTCATCCCTTCGTCGCCCCGCTTTCCAAGCCCTGGATCATGGCCTTGTTCAGAACCAGGAAGACCAGGAGCAGCGGAGTGATGGTCACGCACACGGCCGCAAAGGTGGCTGTCCAATCCACTTTGCCCATGGCCCCGATGTAGTTCTGCAGGCCCAAGGGAATCGTCTTCAAGTCCTCGGAGAGAACAAAAGTGTTGGCGAAGATGAAGTCGTTCCAAATGAAGATGCTGTTCACCAGGACAACGGTGACCACGGTGTTGAGTGAGAGCGGCAGGGTGATCAGACCAAAAATCCTGTAAGGTCCGGCGCCGTCCAAGGATGCGGCTTCGTAGGTTTCCCGCGGAATGTATTCGAAGAAGGAGGAGAACAGGTAAATGGACATGGGCAGGGCGAAACCGGCCAAGGGGATAATCATTGACTGATAGGTGTCCAGCAGGTTCACGGCGGAGTAGTCGATGAACAGCGGGACCAAAGCGATCTGAACCGGAACAATGATCCCGATCAGGAACAGGGCACGGACGAAGCGGCTCAGCCGGAATCCCAGAACCTGTATGGCGTATGCAGCCATCATGCCGAACAACACTATGAGGATGTTGGCCCCCATGGTGACAATGAAACTGTTCAGGATATTCCGGCCCAGGTCTCCCGTTTCGAAGGCTCTGGCATAGTTTTCCCACGTCAGCGAGCTCGGAAGAGCGAACGGATCGCCGGTTGCGAAGTCGTGTTCTGTCCGCAGGCTGGTAAGGAACAGCCAGGCGAGCGGGTAGACCTGGACGATGACGATGAGCATGATCAGTACCCGCGAGAGTGTCCGGTACAGGCTTGGCTTGCGCCGCCGTCGCTGACGAACCGGCGAGGGCGGAGTCGAAGCGCGCGGGGTAGACGGGGCTGTCTGGGTGATCATGAATCTGCCTTCCGCTTGAGCATGAACAAGATGAGGCCGACGGCGACGAGGCACTCGATCACGATGAAGACGGAGATGGTACTTGCGTAGCCGAAGTCCGTGCTGGTGAAGGCTGTCTTGTACATGTAGGTGGTGAGCAGCTCGGAGGACTGCCCAGGGCCACCGTTGGTCATGAGGTACGGGATATCGAAACCGCGCAAGCCGTAGGTGGTGGCCATGATGGTGGTAGTAATCCACACGGGACGTATATAAGGGAACCGGATCTTGGTGAAGAGGGTCCACTTCGAGGCGCCGTCCAGGACAGCTGCTTCTTCGAGTTCCTTGGGAACCGCGATCAGGGCGGCGTAAATGATGAGCATGTACAGCCCTGTAAACCGCCAGCCTTCGGGGGCGGATACGGCGGCCAGCACCGTGTTCACATCGGAGAGCCAGGCCCGTTCGAAGGAACCCAAACCTATCCAATGCAGCAGCTGGTTCAACAGGCCCACTGGGTCAATGGAGTAGATACGGACAAAGAGGAAAGCAATTGCCACGGTGGAGATCACAGCTGGCAGCAAGTAGAGGGTTTTGATGAGTTCCCGGCCCCGGCGAAGTGACGTGAGGAGACTGGCTACAACCAGTGCTCCGCCGAGCTGCAGCACCAGGCAGATGGCCAGGTAGAGGAGCGCGTTGAAGAAGGACCTCCAGAAAATGTCGTCCGCGGTGAGCATCCGGACATAGTTGGCGAGCCCTACGAACTCCATCTCGCTGATGCCGTTCCAGGAGAAGAAGCTCAGGAACAACGACTGAAGAATCGGGAAGAGTACGGCTGCGCAGTAGAGCAGCAGGGGTGGAAGCAGGAAAACCAGGACCGAGGTTCTTGACCTGTTGGGTAGCATGGTGGGCCTTTCGGGCGGGGGCCTTGGGAGCCCCCGCCGCTTCGGTTTACTTGAAGAACTTGGGGGCGTTCTGCTTGATGGCGTCGTCCATGGTCTTGGTGAACTGTTCGGGCGTAATGTTGCCCTGGACCAGTAGGACGAGTTCCTGTTGCAGCCGGCCGTTGGTGGTGGGGTCCAGCTGGGTATCCCACGGCATGGCTTGCTTGCCCCCAAGGGTGTTGGCCGTTTCGAGAGCCTTCTTGTACAGCGGAGTCGCGTTCGCCGGGATGGCCGTTTGTACGTTGGTGGTGGGAGAAAGGGCCCCGGTGGCAGCGTATTCAGCCGGGTACTTCTCCAAGGCGAACTTCAGGAAGTCGCTCACCAACGGATCGTAAGTCTTCGAATTCACTGCCATGCCAATGCCGGAGGGTGAGACGAACTCGTTGGCAGATGTCACCGAACCTTCAGTGGTGGGCAAGGTGAAGAAATCGATGTCGTCGCGGACGTCAGGATTGAGTTTGTCGGTGGCGAGGCTGGGAAGTTCCCACGTGCCGATGTTGTACATGGCGGCCTGTCCCGAGGTGAACTGGTTCTGCGCGTCAGAATATCCTTGGGCGGAGAAGCCCTCTTGGAAGCACTTCGCCTTGCCAAGGTCAGCCATCCAGTTCACAGTCTTCTGGCCGGCTTCATCCGAGAAGGATGCCTCGCCCTTCTTTAGCTTCTGGACGAAGTCGGGCCCCGCTTCACGGAACGGCTGGTACGCGACGTAGCGTTCCAGCGGCCACTGGTCCTGTCCGTCGATGGCGATCGGGGTGATCCCGGCATTCCGCAAGGCAGTGCACATGGCGGGGATGTCATCGAGAGACTTTGGCACGGAAACGCCGGCCTTTTCCATCAGGGCCTTGTTGTACCAGATGAACTCGAGTTCGAACTGGAACGGGATCATGTACAGGGAGCCGTCGTCGAAGCGCTGGTAGTCAAGTGCGCCGGGCCGGTAGTCGTCGTAGACGTTTAGTGATTTCAGGAGCTTGTCGGCGTCCACCATTTTGCCTTGCTTGGCCAGCTCCTGGGCGAAGGGGGTGGCATCCGTATCGAACAGTTCCGGCAACTTGTTGGCCGCGGCCAGGGTTTCGAGTTTTTGAATGTAGGAGGGCCGGTCCGGGGTGGTGATGAGATTCAGTGCGAAGCCAGGGTGGTCCTTGGCGTAGTCGTCTGCGAGCTTCTTCATGATGTTGATGACAGCTCCGTCGGCGGGCCTGGAGAGCAACCAGGAAATTTCGCGGGGCTTGATCTCTCCGGTGGGGCTGACGTTGGAGGGGTCGCTGGCGGCTCCTCCGCCGCCGCATGCTGTCAAAGCCAGGGCAGCTACGGCTGCGACGGCGGCAGCACGGAATAGTTTGTTCATTGCGGCAATCTCCCTTGATTGGAACAGAGGTTGGGGATGGGATGAATATTCAGTGGTCGGTGCGTTGACGTACTTCAAGTTCGGTGACAGTGGCTGATCCTTCGCCCGCGAAGAGGCCGATCCTCCCAGCTGTCAGGTCGTAGATCCTGGTGCTGAGCGCAACCTGACGGTCGACGACGGCGACGCAAATGTCGCCGTCGACGATGACCTCAAGCGTGTGCTCACCAGGGGTGAGGTCGCAGGGCCGCTCGAGTTCGACGTCGAACGGGACGTCCCCGGAGACGTGCCACTGCGCGTCGCCGGTGATGGTACGAGGCCAGCGGTCAAAGACGAGCCGTCCCCGCTTGGGTTCCAGGCGCAGGACGTAAGAATGGTCGCCGTCGTGGCTGGAGCGCAGCAGCAGCCCGCATTCGGTGGTGTCAGGGGCGATGTCCAGCACCGCTTTGGCGTAGAACTGCTGAGGCAACTCCTCGTCCGACACCAGCGCCGTGTACCCGTCCGGGACGTGGAGCCGAGCCGGCAACGAACCGGTCAGGGGCACGGAGACGTCGTCCCAGAAGCTCTCCACGAGCTCGTCTGCGAACGAGAACCCCAGCGTCCCGTCCGGATTTTGGCGCGCTTCCAGCACGGACATGGTTCCTGCCCATTGCCAAGCGCCCTGATCGGCGTTGCCTTCCTTGCTGGCAATCCATCCGAAGAAGAAGCGCCGCCCGTCACGTTCGGCGGTTTTTGAGGCATAGAAGGCGCGGCCGTCGATGCTGTCCAACGCCGGCACAGTCCAAGGCCCGTCGGGACTCTTGGCCATGCGGTATCGGGTGGTGAACGATTCCGAGAATTCGGAGTACACCATGTACCACCAGTCGCCCCATTGGAAGACGTCCGGGCATTCGTGGGTGATGTAGCGGCGTGGATCCCAGAAGGGTTCGGTGTGCTGCCAGGTCATCAGGTCAGTGGACACGCACTGTGCGATGACGCCGCGGCGCCGTTCCGGTCCTTCGGAGTGCCTGGCCGCGAGGAGCATTCTCCACTGGTTCTTGCTGTCATCCCAGAACACGAAGGGGTCGCGCCAGTCGCCGGATTCGTAGCCGTCCGGGGCGCCGAACGTGAGCTCCGGGTGTTTTTGCCAGGTTCGCATGCCATCCGTGCTCGTGGCATGCATGACCAATTGCCGGGGCATGCCGTCGGGGCCGACGTTTCGCGGGTTCTGGCCGGTGTAGAACAGGTGATGGACGCCGGCTGCGTCCGCAAGGACGCTGCCCGTGTAGGCGTTGAAGTCCAGGTCGCTTTCACTGCCGTGGCTCAACGAAACGCCGTGGTCCTCAAACTGCGTGAGGTCTTTTGTGGTGACGAGATTCCAGGAGGTGCCTGGTTTCGGGTCTGAGCGGTCTTCGTGAAGGTAGAAGAGCCAGAACTCCCCGTCCTTCTCGAAAGGGATAAGGTCGCCAACCCATCCGTGGGTGGGTTGGAAGAAGACTGAGCGTTTCATCGGCGCTGATGTCCATTCTGCTAAAGCGTTTGATCACTGAAAGTTAGCGTGTATTTCCGATTCATTCAAGCGTTTTAGCAAAATCTATTCCTCGTAATTTTGATGATGCTAAAACGCTTGACCAGCAAGACTTCGTGCCGCTAGGGTCCTGCATAGCTTCGGCTTCCCCCACTGAATGACCCTCGGCGCGCTGTTGCGCCGAACCTTGAGAGGAACGAATCAATGACGTACGACATCTCTCGACGCACTGCACTACAAGGTGCAAGCGCTGGCGCCATCGCGCTGTTCTTGTGCAACGCCGCTCCCGTAGCCGCGCACGCCCAGACATCACTTCGGGCCGTTTACCACATGACTCCGCCTTCCGGCTGGCTGTGTGATCCGCAACGTCCAGTCCATACCAACGGCGCGTACCAGCTCTACTACCTCCACTCCAGCCAGAACAACGGGCCGGGTGGATGGGATCACGCAACTACCGGTGACGGCGTCGCCTTCACTCATCACGGTGAGGTCATGCCCTTGCAGCCCGACTTCCCGGTGTGGTCGGGATCGGCGGTAGTGGACATCGCGAACACCGCTGGTTTCGGTGCCGGGACCGTAGTCGCACTGGCTACTCAGCCAACTGGCGGCATTCGAAAGTTCCAGGAGCAGTACCTGTACTGGTCAACCGACGGCGGTTACACGTTCTCCGCCCTCCCGGACCCGGTAATCGTGAACACAGACGGACGATCTGCCGCCACCCAGGCTGAGATTGAGAACGCAGAGTGGTTCCGAGACCCGAAGATCCACTGGGACGGAGCGCGTAATGAGTGGGTGTGTGTGATCGGACGGGCTCGGTACGCAGCGTTTTACACCTCCGCAAACCTGCGGGACTGGAACTGGAAATCCAACTTCGATTACCCGAACCACGCCCTGGGAGGCATTGAATGTCCTGATCTTTTTGAGATGACCGCAGGCGACGGCACGCGGCATTGGGTGTTTGGTGCGAGCATGGATGCATACGGCGTCGATCTGCCTATGACCTTTGCCTATTGGACGGGTACTTGGAACGGCGCGGCGTTCATTGCTGATGACTTAACTCCGCAGTGGCTCGATTGGGGATGGGACTGGTACGCCGCCGTGACTTGGCCCTCCGTCGAGGCCCCCGAAACGAAGCGTCTGGCGATCGCTTGGATGAACAACTGGAAGTACGCCGCCCGCGACGTACCCACAGATGCCTCCGACGGTTACAACGGGCAGAACTCCATGACGCGTGAACTTCGGTTGGAGCGTCAATCCGGAGGTTGGTACAGCTTGCTGAGCTCCCCGGTCGGCGCGCTGCAGGGTTATGTCACCGCCACTACGACCCTGCCCGACCGCACGGTTAACGGCAGTCTGGTACTGCCATGGAACGGGCGCGCTTACGAACTGGAGGTCCACATTTCATGGAACCTGGCCGCTAACGTCGGGGTATCTGTTGGCCGTTCCCCGGACGGATCCCGACATACCAATATCGGCAAATACGGCGATGAGTTATACGTCGACCGTGCGCCTTCAGACCAAGATGGGTACACCCTGGTGCCGTACACTCGGGCCGCAGCCCCTATCGACGCCAACGCGCGGTCAGTCCATCTACGCATCTTCGTGGACACGCAGAGCGTTGAGGTGTTTGTGAACTCGGGGCACACTGTGCTTTCACAGCAGGTTCACTTCGCGGACGGCGATAGCGGCATCTCACTCTATGCGGACGGTGGCCCTGCGAACTTCTCCGGAATCACCATCCGGGAGTTTGGCAATCCGCTGTAGCCGGGCTGTAGCCTGCGGCCGCATGGCTAAGCGCCGTGTGGCCGCGCGTGGGCGTGGTGCCCCGAGCGGACCTTCAGTGAGGATGGCCGAAACCGGTGGACGGCGCGCGGCTCACGCCTGGGGCGGCGGGGGTGGTGTGCTCTGGGCTTGTGCTCGTCCTCGGCGCGCGACGAGGGAAGGAGGGCCAAGGGCAGGATGGTGGCACCGAGCCAGACGACCACACCGATGAGCACTAAAAGGATGGCTGACGTGGGCTCCATGGAATAAGCATAGGCACAACTGCCACCGTTTATAAGTAGCCTGATTACCTTCTCTGGGGGCAGTATTCTTGACAACCCGGGCGTTGCCACCACACTGATCTCATGTACAGGAACAGCCGCGTTTCCGCCCAGTTTTCGGTGTCCCTCGATGGATTTATCGCCCGGGAAGACGACGGAATCGGGCCGTTGTTCGATTGGTATGAAGCCGGAAATGTTGAAACCTGGATGCCCGGCCATCCCGTGCCCTTTCACCTCAGCGAAGCTGATGCCGCCTACTGGAACTCGCTTCCAAGGGAGGGTGCATTCATCTCCGGCAGGCGTATCTTCGATATGACTAAGGGATGGGGCGGACATCCGCCCAATGAGTCACCCACCGTTGTCCTGACGCACCGGGAACCCCCGGCGGATTGGCCACCGGTCCGGCGGGACGGCAAGCCGGTGCCGTTCGAATTCGTCGGAGACCTGGACTCAGCTCTGGAACGCGCGGCCGACCTCGCGGAGGGCAAGGAGATAGGCGTCGCGGGCGCGGACGTTGTGCAGCAGTGCTTGCGCCGCGGTGTGATTGACGAACTCCGTGTAGACCTGGTGCCTGTCCTCCTCGGAAGCGGTATTCGCTGGTTCGAGCACCTGGAAACGGTCATCGTGCTGGACGATCCCGTGATCGTTCCGGGAACACGCGTCACCCACCTGAGCTATCAGGTGCGGTCCCGGGATCCGCGCTAACTTCACCCGGGGTTATCCACAACCGGGCAAACAGCGTACGACGGCGGAGCCTCGCCCGCGCTAGGCTGGTCACCTCGGCTGATGCAAGTGGCCGCAGGAACCACAACGCGGAGCCACACTTTAATGTCCGATGACCTTGCCCTGACCGCCCTGGCGGCCTCTTCCTTTTCCTTGCCTGAGCTACGAGAGGGCCAACTCGCTGGCATGACCGCCCTCGTCGAGAGGCGTGATGTCCTGGCCGTTATGCCCACCGGTTACGGAAAATCTGCTACCTACCAAGTCGCAGCGCTGTACCTTCACAACAAAACGGGCCGACCCGCCGTCGTGGTTTCTCCTCTTATTGCCTTGCAGGAAGATCAACTGGACGGGTTGGCAGAGCACCTGGGTGAGGGAGCCGCCGTCGCCATCAATTCTTCCCGCAGCGATGCGGAGGTGGAGGCAGCCTGGCAGGCCGTAGAGTCCGGCCAAGCAGCTTTCCTGTTCCTCGCCCCCGAGCAACTGTCCAAGCGGGAAACAGTGGAGCGCATCGCCAAGCTGGACATCACCATGTTCGTAGTGGACGAGGCACATTGCGTATCTTCCTGGGGCCATGACTTCCGCCCGGATTACCTCGAGCTGGGCCACGTCCGCGAACACCTGGGTAACCCGCCGGTCATAGCCCTGACCGCAACCGCGTCCCCACCAGTGCGTGACGAAATCGTGAAGCGGCTGGGCATGACGGAACCGGTGGTTCTGGTTCGTGGCTTCGATCGCCCGAACATCAGCCTCGATGTTGTCCGGCATCAGGAGGACAAAGGCAAGCGAAAAGCTGTGATGGAACAGGTAGTCGCGCTTGCCAAGGCGGAGGGACTGGGGCTGCTGTATGCCGCTACCCGCAAGGACACCGAAAAATACGCGGCCAAACTGACCGAGCATGGTCTCCGAGCCGAGGCCTACCACGCGGGGCGGGCGGACTCTGACCGGGAAAGTATCCACGAGAGATTCCTGGACGATCAACTGGACGTCGTGGTTGCCACTACAGCCTTTGGTATGGGCATAGACAAGCCCAATGTCCGCTTCGTGGTGCATGCGGATATCCCGGAGTCATTGGACTCCTACTATCAGGAAATCGGCCGCGCGGGCCGCGACGGCGAACCGGCCACTGCGATACTCCATTACCGTGCCGAAGACCTGGGGTTGCGTAAGTTCTTCGCCACCCATTCCCCGGACGCGGAGGCGCTCACAGCGGTGCTGAAAGTCATCAAGAACGCGGGCGCACCCGTCCCGAAAACCGCTTTGGTGGAGCTCACCGGCTTCCCCGCCCGCCGCGTCACCGCGCTGGTGAACCAGTTGGAGGAAGCCGGTGCCGTCACAACAGGCAAGCGCGGCACCCGGCTCAGTTCCAAAGCCAAGCTGACCACGCTGGTGGACCGCGCCGTCGAGCTGGCTGAGGCCCGGCAACGCGTTGACCAGTCCCGGCTCACCATGATGCGCGCGTACGCCGAGACGGATGCTTGCCGCCGTCAGTTCCTGCTTGGCTACTTTGGGGAGGACCTGCCGGAACCTTGCGGAAACTGTGATGCGTGCGCTGAAAATCACGACGACGCGGGGTCGGGTTCCGCCGGTCACCTCACCTCAACTGCCGAGAACCTGTTCCCGTTGCAGTCCACCGTGATCCACAAAGAGTGGGGTCCGGGTCTGGTGATGCGGCACGAGGACGACGTCATGACTGTTCTGTTCGAACAGGAGGGCTATAAGACGCTGTCCCGTGCCGCCGTCGTGGAGCATGAATTGCTGAAGCCCGCTTAGGTTCCCGTCGCGAACCGCGCCCGTCAGGTATTGAGTTCCAGCATGAGGGCGGGCAGTTCGTCGGCGAGCTCGCGGGCCAGGAATCCGAGCGGGCCGAGCTTGCTGGCCAGGCGGTCGGCAGCGGCGGCGTGAAGGTGCGTGCCCCAGCAAGCAGCTTGAGCGTCGCTGGTACCGCGCGCGCGGAGCCCCGCAATGGCGCCTGCCAAAACATCGCCGCTGCCGGACGTTCCCAGCCCGCCATAGCCGGTGGTGATCTTCCACAGCGTCGAGTCGTCTGCTGTTTCGGCGCCGGGTCCGGCGATGTATCCCTGACAACTCACCACCGCATCGAACCTGCGAGCGACCTCAGCTACATCAGCTCCAAGATCCCCTACATCCCTGCCCAGGAGTATTCCGGTCTCTGTGGGGTTCGGCGTGAGGATCAGCCGGCCACGCCACGGTTCCAGTACATCCTCAACCTTAACCAGTCCGCCCAAGGCAAAAGCGTCAAGAACGACGGCGGGACCTCCTTCAGTGCCGGGGGCAGCGTGGGACTCCTCCCGCTCCAACAGCGTTCGCAGCAGCGATTCCGCCAGTTCCAGATCGTCCAAGCCTGGCCCGATCAGCATGGCATCGGCGCGCTCCAGGTAGGACGAGATCCGGTCCAACCCCTCACCGGTTAGGGACCCGCTGGCGTTCTCGGGCAGTCCAAGTGCGCCGCACTCCGGCAACGCGACTCCCACCTGCACTGCCACGGATTCGGCAACGGCCAAGGTAATTTTCCCGGCTCCTGCGCGAAGGGCTGAGATTCCGGCCAGCAAAGCCGCGCCAGGGGTCACACGTGCTCCACCGATGACCAGCACGGCACCGCGCGAGTACTTGTCATCTCCCGGTGCCGGCAGCGGCCAGTCACGCAGAAGCGACGGTGTCACCAGCGTGGGTGTGGTGGAGTCACTGGGGGTGGACACTGGCGTCCCCGGCGTGCTCGGTGACAGTGACACCTTGTTCGGTGAGGTGGTCAGCCACGTTGAAGCTTTCCAGTTCCCAAGGCCCCGCACCCGAAGGGCGCACGTACCTTGTGATCGATGCATTCAGCACAGACGTTGTGGCTGCCAAGTCAAGAATTTCCTCCTCGGACATTCCTTCCAAGACGTAACGGACCAGCAGGATGACGGCGTCGTGGCAGACCAGCATCACCCGCTGCCCTGTTCCCAAAGTGTTGAGCTCATCCAGGATTGAGCGTATGCGGAGTGCAACATCGGCCCACGATTCGCCGCCAGGTGGCCGGTAGTACAGCTTGCCCAGCCATAGCCGCCTCTCGGCCTCGTCCGGATATCGGGTCTCCACACCCAAGCGTGTCAACCGGTCCAAGATGCCCAGTTCGCGGTCGCGGAGACGCTCATCGGTGAGAACCTTCACGGGCCAGCCTGCCGTCTCAACTGCGATTTCCGCCGTCTGCAGGGCCCTCGCATAGGGGGAGGAAACAACAGCATCCGGCCGGAGTTCATCGGCGATCCGGGCCAGCGCCGTCCCCAATGCTTTGGCTTGGTCCTGTCCAGTGCCGGAGAGATTTACGTCAGGATCCCTGGCCGGAACATCTATGACCTCGGCTCCAGCCAAACGTGCCTCCGTTGCGGCCACGTTGCCTTCGCTCTCGCCGTGCCGGATCAGGAGCAGCTCGACGGCTCCCGCTTCCTGCACTGCGTCCGTCAGCCCGTCCTCGTTCACAAAGATCACCCTTCCGCGTGCGTTGCCGAATGCAGAACACTACCCACTGCGTACCCACAGGGCCAGAGGATAAACACTCGACGGCAATCGCGAACCCCTGTTGCCCGGACTTGGAGTGAAGTAAGTTGCTCGCATGGAGGACTCATACCCAGTCATCATTGTCGGTGCCGGTTTCGCAGGCGTGGCAGCAGCCAAGGAGCTCGGGCGCAAGGGCGTTCGCGTCTTGCTGATCGATGCGAACAACTACCACCAGTTCCAGCCGCTCCTCTATCAAGTAGCAACATCGCAAATCGGAGTGTCAGCCATTGCCCGGCCACTGCGTTCCGTTTTCCGCCGCTTCAAAACGGTCAAGGTTCTGACGTCGAAGGTGGACTCCGTCAGCGCCGCCGAGCGAGCGGTCAGGACTGCTGATGGGCGAACCTTGCGGGCGGATATCCTGGTCATCGCGGTTGGGGCGGTCCCGAACTTCTTCAACACACCCGGTGCGGAAGATCATGCGTTCCCGCTGTATTCCGTCACGGATGCGACGAGGCTTGGGACCGGCCTCACACGGTTGTTGGACCAGGCCGACAGAAACCCCGACGGGTCAGTGGATGTCGTGGTGGTAGGCGGCGGACCTACCGGAGTTGAAACGGCTGGAGCGATGGCCGAAAACGTCAAATACGTTGTGAGTAAGTACTTCTCGCGCGAGCTGGCAGCACGCTGCCGTGTGCATCTGGTGGATATGGTTCCCAGCGTCCTCAACATGTTTTCCAAGAAGTCCCAGAGCTATGCCACTGAGCACTTGAAGAAGGTGGGAGTTCAACTGCACATGGGTGTGGGCGTGACTGAGGTCCGGCACAACGGAGTGACTTTGGCCGACGGGAGCTCCGTGCCCGGACATATCGTGGTGTGGGCCGGGGGACTCAAAGCGGGCGACCTCATTTCCGGATCCGGCCTTGCCCAGGGGAGAGGCGGACGAATAGATGTCCGTCCGGACCTGACTGCCCCGGACGCGGATGGCGTCTACGTCATTGGAGATGCAGCCAACATCACGGATTCAACGGGGGCAAAACTACCGCAGCTGGGTTCGGTGGCCCAACAGGCCGGGAAATGGGCGGCGAAGAACATTCTTGCGGACCTCAGCGGGGGCAGTCGAACGCCCTTCCGTTATGTGGACAAGGGCTACATGGCGATGGTGGGGCGTGGTGCCGCGGTGGCAGAGTTGGGTCGCAAGAGAATCCAGTTGCAGGGCATCCTTGCCTTCCTGTCCTGGCTGTTGGTACACCTCGCTCTATTGTCAGGGCTCCAGCAAAAAATCCGTGCCCTGTTCTCCTGGCTTAACGGCTACCTCCTCCACAGCCCTGCGCAGGTAGTGGTCAGCGGGCCGATGGAGAGGGAACCGACGGAACAGGAACCGCCGGGGGCGTTGCCTTCAAAGGAGTCTTGACGAGGACTCGTTTTTGTATTTCCTGTGAGCCAACAATGCGTGTGCAACAAGAAGCATGCCGGCGAGGGCAAACGGAAATACGTTGAAGGGGATGGCTAGCAGGATCAACAGCACTCCGACGGCGGCAGTCACGACGTCGCGGATACGGGGGTGAACAGGACCGCGTACAGGAACTCCGGATTCCAGTTGCCGAGCCAAGTCAGGGTCTTGGATGAAGAGCTCGCGCTCAAGCTGCTGAAGTACCTTGCGCTCCCTTTCTGAAAGTGGCATGGGAGTTCCTCCTAAGCGCTGCGGCTCCTTGATGCGGTTAGCGGGTCAACTGGTTCTCAGATGAACCTGATGTCCAGCGACTCGATAAGCTAAGCATGCTTAGTATTCAGGTCGCAAGGAGAATTTTTGCTGCAGCAATGAGCTTCGTATTGCCGTCAGCTTGGATTCCTTCTGGGAGCACGAGCGTGTCCTCAAGGCCGATTCTGGTGTCCAATCCCCACCGGGCCGCAAGCTGCAGCGCAGCCCAGGCTGATCGGTCCTCACCATGGAGCAGGGCGGGCGGCTGGACGGCATGCTGGCTATCGGATTGTGCCTGGTCAGTCACCAGATCCAGGAGGCTCTTGGCTTCCGTTTCCACATTCTCGGCCGGAATGTCTTGAATTTCCACCAGCACCCTCAAACATTTGCCCCGCAGCGGAGAGGAGGCCCACTCACGTGCCGCGTCGGCGTGCCAAATTCCGGCCTCTACGCCGATGCCGCGGGCGTGAAGGGCTTCAGCGACTTCCTCTGCGCCCTCCTCGTGCCAATTTACGGATGCGAAATCAGGAAGCTCGTGCCAGGACTCAATCATCCTCAACCGGGTTGGTGCATCCGGGGAGCTCCAAGCACCTGTTGTCACGCCCAATGGAGTGGCTGGGCAGGCCTTACGGAGAGCAGTCAGCCATGAGGCCAGGCAGTGAGGTTCCAGGGTGTCCTCACCCAGCGGATTCTTGGGGTGGAAGTGCAGAGTGTGGGCGCCGGCAGCCACCGACGCCGCTGCCTCTCGGGCAATGGCGGCCGGATTAGCTGTCAACCGATGGTGCTGTGAGACCTCTCGAGCCCCGTTGATACAAGCCTGTAGCATCACACGGCCCATGTTATGGCTTGCTCCCGGTGCGGCGGGAGACCCGGGGTGACTACCCAAGCTGGGAAGATAGCAGGAAGACCCCGAACAAGGAGCAACATCATGACACTCAAAGAACGCTTGAAAGCCGACGTCGTAGACCACATGAAAGCCGGCAACAAGATTGCCCTCACCACTGTCCGCAACGTGTTGGGCGAGATAACTACCCGCGAGAAGTCCGGAAAGACTCCCGTTGAGCTGGACGACGCCCAGGTGACATCGCTGCTCCAAAAGGAAGCTGCGAAGCGCCGGGACACAGCCCGCATTTACACGGAGGCCGGAGAAACAGACCGTGCAGCGGCCGAAGTCGCTGAGGCGGAGATCATCGAGGCCTACCTGCCAAAGGCCCTCACCCGCGAAGAAGTAGAGGCAATCGTGGACGAGGCAATTGAGGCCCTGAAGGCTGACGGGCAGGAACTTTCCATGCGCTCCATCGGAGCGGTCATGAAGCCCGTCACGGCCAGGGTTGCAGGACGTTTTGACGGCAAGACCGTCAGTGAGATCGTGCGCGGACGCCTGGCCTAGAGGCGCCCGCCATCCAAGCTTGGGGATCAGCGAGCTCAGCTGACCCCAAGCAGCCACCGCAAAGTGTCAGCATTCCGCACGGCGTTACCGCCGCCGTCGTTGTTGAAGTAGGCATAGACATCCTTGCCGGAATCGTCCCACTCCCGAATCCTGTCCGCCCACCATCGGAGATCGTCATCGGAGTATGAGCCACCGTAGAGGTGCTCGTGGTCCGGGCCGTGCAGGCGAATGTACACGAACGGTGCGGTGGCCCGGAGGATGCACGGCAGGTTGGCGCCACTCATAATGCAGTAGGCGGCTCCGTGGCGTTCAAGCAAGGCGTAGACGCCCGGGTGGTCCCAACTGTCGTGCCGAAACTCGACGGCTATGCGGATCCACTGCGGAAACGCGGACAGGAAATAGTCGAGTCGGGCGTCGTCCCGTTCAAATCCTGGTGGCAGCTGGACCAACAGGACCGCTCTTTTGTCGCCTAGTTCGTGCCAGCACCGGACGATCCGTTCCACCCAAACTTCCGGACCGTAGAGTTTCTTGCCGTGCGTGAGGCCCCGCGGTGCTTTCACCGACATGGCAAAGCCAGCCGGAAGCCGTACCCTCCAACTCGCGAACGACGTGTCGCGAGGCCAACGGTAGAAACTCGCATTCAGTTCCACCGTATTGAATCGTGCCGTGTAATGGGCCAGGCGCTTGGACGCCGGAAGGCCCGGGGGATACAGCACGTTCTCCCAATGGTCGTAGCTCCAGCCCGAGGTGCCGATGTGGATGCCCATGGTGTGGATACTAACGGGTTCCGGCGTGGGCTCTACGCCGGCTCCTCGAAGAATTCAGAATTTAATGAAAGAGCTGTGCCTTATATCTGTTTCACTTTCAGTGAGTAAGTGATGGCCCCTCTACTGCCCATATCGTGTACTTGAGCGAGCATGCCGTTGGCGGTCTTTCGTACGGTTACATCGCTCGATGCCGGCAGTGGGCGTTTGATGCTGTCTGCCCAGTACGAAATAATTCCAATTTCCGGTTCGCCGAATGGTTGTTCAATAGCATCAATAATTTCTTCCGTTAACGCGGCAAACCATGTAGCATTCCAGAGTTCTCCGATTTCCTCGACGAGGTAGGACAAGCCGGAACTCGAAGGCATGAAGTCGTCATCCCGAGGGAGAAAGCAATTTCCAACGAGTTCCCTAGGCGAGTATCGGCACCAACTGTGCCAGTCACGGATACCTGCTTGGCGTCGTCCTTCTGAAGAAACGGCTTCAAGCCTGGTCAGGAGGGTGACGAGGCTTCCGAGTGGCGGGAGTTGGCCGAACACCATTGACTGCTATCGGTAGGCTATGCTCCGAACAGTTTCTTGCTGATCCTGGCAAAGACGCCTGGTTCGTCCGAAGAAACGATGACTGCAGGATCCCTGGAAAAATCCGTACCGGAGTCGCTAACTGGTAGGCGCTTGTTGTTCCATTCAACGGTACCCTGCTCCCGGTTATAGAGCGGTGGAGACATGTGGGCGGTCTCTAGAATAGACAGCATCCAAGCGGGGATGTTTTCTAGCGTCCGCGGAAATGCCAATAACTCGGAGGAGATGACTTCCGCCGTACCTTTGCGTCCTGAAGTTGCCGTTGGCGGTTGAACTTCTTCATCAAAGACTCGAATGGAGCCGGAAGCTTGGGGGAATAGATGTACTTGAGCAGTCACCCAGCTTCCGAGTCCTGGCTGGTAAGCATCCTTCTTTAGCTCTTTCAACCACATCAGGGCAGATCGGCTAATGCGCTGGTTCGTAGTAAACGTCCATTGTCCAGCAATACGTACATCAACATACCGGTGTGAATAACCAGCAAAGATATACTGGGTAATTAGCACTTCGTCAACATCAGTAAAGTCACCGCCTGAACCCATGCAAACTTTATGAAGATTCAGCAAAGCTTCCTGAACTTTGGTGCTGTTAGTCGAGTTGCTGAAATCAGGCACTTACATATCTCCCTGGACGAGGTTGTCGAATTCTGCAAACTCCGCTCGCCCACCGGCGAATCTGTAATCGACCGTCAGCGAGCTCGGAAGCCCTGGCTTGGGACCCGGGACGGCTTCCACTTCCATATGCAAGTCTATGGTTTGTCCGGCATTGAAGCGTTCTTGGGCCTGGGAGAACAGATCTCTCTCGAGTTGGTAGAACGCCAAGGCGTTGGCATCACTGTTCGGATTGCCGTGGCCTCTGTTCTGGAACATGTGCTGAGCGAGTAGATTGGCGCTCTCACCCGGACCACCAAAAAGCGACGCGATCAAGTGTCCGCCATCATAGGCGGAACCGCCAACCCTCCTGCCCGCTAACAGCTGCTGCCAGGCATTACGATTCATGTCACCCTTGAGGGTTCCAGTGATATGTGCCCCAATGAATTTTGGCTTTGCGAAATCGTCCGTGATAAGCGTGAACGTGTTCTGTAGTCCGCCGTCGACTTGGGCGATGACGTTGTAGGTGACGTTGGGCATGGGTTTGTTCAGTTCGGGGGGGCCACGCGCCCTTGACGCCTGCGTATGTGTCTACGCGCGTGACTGTGCCGGTGTCGTCGGTGTAGTACTTCTCTACCGTGTTTTCCGTGAGCGCACCTGTGCTGTCCCCCATCACGCTGCGGTGTTCGATGATGTATTCGGTGTTTGGTTTGAGAGTGGTGCGTGCGGCGAAGTTCTCTTTGCGGTGGATCGGGAACGCGCTGTCGCCGTGCCGATAGACGACGGTGTTGGTGACGTTGTCCGGTTTCGCGAAGCACGTTACTTCCAGGGTGCCGGGAGAGGGCTCGGTGACTGGCGTCTGCAGGCGGAAGCGGGCGTAGCTTTCGACGGCGCGGCGGTGGTCCTCGATCATGCCGCCCGCAACAGCCTCCATGAGCCGCATCTGGAAAGTAAGGGCCGATGGCGGCCCCAACTCCAGACTGCCGTGGTGGTAGGCGACTACGGCCATGGAGCCCCCGCCGATATAGGCCTGGCGTCAGACAAGTTCACAAGTCACCTGAGAGCGGCTGTGGACAAGTCAGAGTTCCCTCGAAATCAGTGCCTGCCGATGGTCCTCGCCATCAAAGCTTGGAGGTCTTCGGCCACCTTGGCTACCTCGCGCTGCCTGGCGGACCGGCTTGGCTTTGAACCATGAGTGGCTTGGCGGGGCGGCCGGTTGGTGGTGCGGGCTTGGCGGTGGATCTGGGGATCACGCACGGGGGCGTCGGCAGTGACGGCACCCTGCAGGGGATCGTGGAAAAGTGGGAAGTTCATAGTTTCCGATCCTGACAGAAGCGCCCGCATGCCGATATGGACAGGTGCATACGCTAGTCGGGCGCTGCTGTGCAGATGTCCATCGCTGGCTAGGACCGGGCTGGCGCCGAGCCTAGCCCCACAACGCCTTCTTGAGCAGCGTCCTCAATTGCACGTTCTCTTCCTCACTCAGCGCCGCGAGCTGGGTCTGCTCGCATACTTCCAGCGCCGCCCGCGCCTTGTTGTGGATCCGCCGGCCCTCAGTTGTGGAGACGATGATCTTGGCCCGACGGTCCTGCTTGCCTTGGGCTCGTTTGACGAGCCCGCGGTGCTCGAGGTCGTCCACAAGGCTGACCACTTGGCTGGGGTCCAGGCTGAGGAAATCGGCGAGCTCACGTTGCGTGGGTTCCAAGCCGCTGCACGCGAGGGTTAGCACGGAAAATGACCGTTCCCGGAGTCCATAATCAGCCAAGGCCTTGTTGTTGAGGAGTGAACCTGTGGCGTGAAGTTTGGCCAGTAACAGGCCCATATCGCTGCCGATTTTTGCTGCCGCCAGGCGCGGGGTTTCCACTTCGGTGCTTTGCGGGCCCATGACAACTCCAATAGTAATGAAAAACAATCGTTGACTTTTTCAATGATCCGTATTCTCATTGATCATGACAAGGATCTCACGATGCAGTGGGATCGGCCTCACCGGCTCCAGCCGGTTACTGCATGCGAAGGAGCACGCCATGAGCTTGAACGGCAAGGTTGCAATCGTCACCGGGAGTGGACAGGGTCTTGGACTCGCTTACGCGAAGGAACTCGCCCGGTGGGGTGCCGCCGTCGTGATCAACGACGTGAACGCTGAGACCGCTGCGGAAGCCGTTGCGCAGATTGAGGCCGACGGCGGCCGGGCCACCGCCGTGGTGGTTCCAGTGGGCACCACGGACGCCGCCAAAGCGCTGGTTGCGGGCGCTGTTGAAGCCTTCGGCCGGCTGGACATCCTGGTCACCAACGCCGGGATCCTGCGGGACAAGAGCCTGTTGAAGATGACGGACGAGGATTTTGACCTGGTGATCAACGTGCACCTCAAGGGTACGTTCACCTGTGTGCGTGAGGCGTTCGCGTACTTCAAGGAAAACAACATCGCGGGTCGGATCATCACCATCGGGTCACCGACGGGCCAGCGCGGAAACTTCGGGCAGAGCAACTACGCAGCGGCGAAGGCCGGCATCGTGGGCATGGTCCGAACCTGGGCGCTGGAGATGAAGAAGGCCGGCGTGACGGTCAATTCGGTGATTCCGGTGGCGGCGACAGCGATGACCAAGACGGTCCCGTACTTCCAGAAGGCCGTAGAAGCCGAGGAACGCGGCGAGGCCATGCCGTCCTTCTTCCGCCACGACCTCGGCTTCGGAACGGCCGACGACGTTGCCGGGCTAATCGCGTTCCTTGCCTCTGACGCGGCTGCGGGAGTGACCGGCCAAGCGATCGGTGCCGGCGGTGACCGGCTTCAGGTCTGGACGCACCCGACGGCGGCCACCACCGAATACCGCGACGGCGGCTGGAGCTATGAAGCACTGCAGGAAAGCGCCGGCTCGCTCTTTGGCGCGGAGGCGCTGCAGAGCTTCGGCGAGGAATTCCTGCCGCTTCCCGAGGAACTCCGGCCCGAGCCAGCCAAATCTGAAGCGGTACAGGCGCGCTGATCATGGCCGACCATTATGAACTGGGCATCGACGCATCGGCGTTGGATGCGATCGACATGCACGTCCACCTCGAAGTGGACAGCTGCGGGCACGGCTCGCTCCCGGACGCGCTGACGGAAGCCTCGGCGAAGTACTTCAAGTCCGAGGACCGCACCCCGTCCCTGGACAGGATCGCCGAGGTGTACCGGGAACTGAACATGGCCGCCGTCGTCTTTACTGTCGATGCCCGCACGCAGCTCAAGCATGAGCCCAACAGCATCCCTGAGCTGATTGCCGGAGCTGCGCGAAACAATGATGTGCTCATTCCGTTCGGCAGTGTTGACCCCAGGACCGGGGAGGACGCGATCGCCGGGGCCAAGCACCAGGCTGTTGAGCTCGGCGCCCGGGGTTTCAAGTTCCACCCCTCGCTGCAGGGCTTCGACCCGTCCAACGAGCAGTTCTACCCGCTCTGGGAAACGCTCCAGGAACTCGGGCTGCCGTGTATTTTCCACACGGGCCAGAACGGTATGGGTGCCGGGCTTCCCGGCGGGTACGGCATCAAGCTGGCGTACTCGAACCCGCTCCTGCTCGACGCCGTGGCGGCTGATTTCCCGGGGCTGCAGATCATCATGGCCCACCCGTCAGTGCCGTGGCAGGACGAAGCGAACTCCATCGCGACCCACAAATCCAACGTATTCATCGACCTGTCAGGCTGGTCGCCCAAGTACTTCCCGGAATCGCTGGTTCGGCTGTCCAACTCCGTGCTGCAGGACAAGGTGTTGTTCGGCACCGACTTCCCGCTGATTACCCCGCAGAAGTGGTTGGGTGCGTTCGCGGACCTGCCGCTGAAGGACGAGGTTCGGCCGAAGATCCTCAAGGACAACGCCGTCCGGCTGCTGGGACTGGGCGGTTGAGATGAGCACGACTGCGACACCGGGGACGGATCAGAGGCTGTATTCCGTGGCGGATTGGTACGACGCTGAGGCGCTGCTGAGCACCGAAGAACGCCAGGTGTTGGGCCGCTTGAGGGCCTTCCTGGAGACCGAAGCGAAACCTCTGTTGGCCGAATACTGGGAGAGGGGCGAATTCCCCGAGCAGCTCGCGAGGCCGCTGATCGACCTTGACGTGATGGAACCGGCCGATCTCACCTTTGAGGCCCCCGCGCGGGGAATCTTCCACGGTTTCCGAATCTTCGAACTTGCCCGCACGGACGCTTCCCTGGCTACTTGGTACACCGCTCAAGCTGGACTGTTCCGCACCGCAATCCGGGTGGGTGCCTCCGAAGATCAGCAAAAGGAGTGGATGCCCAAGGTCATCGATTTCTCCCTCAAGGGCGTCTTCTCGTTGACAGAACCGGAGCACGGTTCGGACATCGCGGGAGGGCTTTCCACCACGGCCCGGTTCGAAGCAAACCTCGACGGCGGAACTTGGGTTTTGGATGGCGCGAAGCGGTGGATCGGGGGAGCCTCAACGGCGGATGTGCTGTGCGTTTTCGCCCGCGACGTCGCCGACGGACAGGTCAAATCATTCCTCGTGGACCGCACCGCCGCCGGAGTAACCTTGGAGAAAATCCACGGGAAGACCTCGCTGCGGATGATGCAGAACGCCCACATCACCCTGGACAATGTGCGGGTCCCCGAGGCCATGCGGCTGCACAACGTGAACTCGTTCAAGGACGTTGCCGCGATGCTCAGGGCCATGCGCTCGGATGTTGCCTGGATCGCCACCGGTATCCAGGCCGGCGCCTTCGAAGCCGGCCTGGCCTACGTCAAGGAACGTCAACAGTTCGGCCGGTCCCTGGGCTCTTATCAGCTGGTCCAGGAAAAGCTGGCACGGATGCTCGGCAACATCACGGCATCCCTCTCTCTGGTGGTCCGGCTCACCGAACAGCAGGCATGGGGTATCTACCGGGACCAGGATTCTGCCCTGGCCAAGATGCAGACCAGCCTCATGATGCGCGAAACCGTCGCCCTGGCCCGCGAAGTGGTGGGCGGCAACGGCATAACGCTCGCGGCCGACGTCGCGCGTTTCCATGCCGACGCGGAAGCCGTCTATTCCTACGAAGGCACCCACGAAATCAACGCCCTCATCGTCGGGCGCGTCCTGACGGGCGAGAGTGCTTTCATCCACTGAACAACGCACACCAAAACACAACAACCAGGAGGCAAAGATGCCCAATCTCCTCGTCGATTTCGACACCCTGCTCACCATGTCCGGCAAGGACCTCGGGACCACCGACTACCGCGAAATCACCCAGCAGCAGATCAACCTGTTCGCCGACGCCACCGATGACCAGCAGTGGATCCACACGGACCCCGAGCGCGCCAAGGACGGCCCCTTCGGCGCCCCCATCGCACACGGATTCCTCACCCTGTCCCTGATCATCCCGTTCTGGGGCGAACTGTTCGACGTCGAAGGCGTCACCACCAAGGTCAACTACGGCCTGGACAAAGTCCGTTTCACCTCCCCGGTCAAAGTCGGCTCCAAGGTCCGCATGCACGGCACCATTGCCGAGGTCACCGAGGTCAAAGGCGGAGCCCAGATCAAGGTCAACGCCACCATCGAGATCGAAGGCCAGGAACGCCCCGCCGTCGTGGCCGAATTCCTCGCCCGTTTCTACAAGTAAGAAGCGTTTTTACAAGTAAAGATCCCACCCCTTTTCCCTCCTCTCCCAAGGAACAGCCATGTCAGGACACACTGCGCTCGCACAGTCGAGCACGGCCGCTAAGCGCAAAGAGGCGCGCACGGTCATCATGTCCAGCTATCTGGGCAGCACCATCGAGTTCTACGACTTCCTGCTGTACGCAACGGCCGCCGCGGTTGCCTTCCCCAAGGTGTTCTTCGCCGGTACTGACGAGTGGGTCGGCGTGGTCGCCGCGTATGCCACCTTCGCGGCGGGCTATGTTGCCCGGCCTTTGGGCGGCATCATCTTCGGGCACTTCGGTGACCGCATCGGCCGAAAGGGCATGCTGATCGTCTCCATGGCGATGATGGGCATCGCCTCCACGTTGATTGGACTGATTCCTGGCGCCAACATCATCGGACCGTGGGGTGCCGTGATTCTGGTGGTCCTGCGTGTATGCCAGGGCATCGCCGTCGGCGGTGAATGGGGTGGGGCCGCCCTCATGGCTTTGGAGCATTCGGACCCCAAGAGGCGCGGGTTTGCGGCGTCGTTCGTGAACGCCGGTGCCCCAACGGGCGCAGTTCTGGGCACCGTGGTCATGGGCATCTTCTCTGCCCTTCCCCAGGACGCGTTCCTGGCCTGGGGTTGGCGTGTGCCGTTCCTTTTGTCCTTCGTCCTCTTGATCGTAGGGATGTTCGTCCGGCTCCGGGTCTCCGAGAGCCCGATCTTCGCCGAAGCCGTGGCCAAGGAAAGCGCCCAGGGCTACAAACGCAAGATCCCGCTGCTGGAAGTTCTGAAGCGTCCCAAAGCGCTGATCATGATCATGTTTGCCGGTGCTGCCGGCTTCGGCCTCCAAGTAGTACTGCCCACGTTCTCCGTAACCTATGCAGTATCCAAGGGCGCACCACAGCAGGGCGTACTGTATGCCTTCGCAGGTGCCTCGGCCATCTCCATCCTGTTCGTGCTCCTGGGCGGCCGGTTGTCCGATCGCTTCGGCCGACGTCCGGTCATGGTCACGGGCCTGGCCCTGTTCATCCTGTACCTGTTCCCGATGTTCGGGATGCTCAGCTCCGGCAACATCGCCTTGGTCTTCCTGGCCTTCACGGTGGCGCTGATTCTGCATTCGTCCCTCTACGGGCCCCTTGCAGCGTTCGTTTCCGAGCAGTTCGGCACCACTAACCGCTATACCGGCGCGGCCGTCGGCTACCAGCTGGCAACCTTGATCGGCGCTGGTTTCACCCCGGGAATCGTCGCCGGACTCTACAAGGACGCCGGCCAGAGTATCGTCCCCGTGGTGGTGTTCCTGTCCGTCATGTCGCTGGTATCGATTGTCTTCATCCTGCTGACGCGGGAGTCTAAGAACAACGACCTCTCTACGGTCAGTTAGGAGTACCGGACCATGGACAACAACGGAGTTGGATCCTGGCTGCACCGGCGCCGGATCAAGTCCGGGACCAAAGCGGCCGTTATTTCCGGCGGGCACACTGTGACCTACGCGGAACTCTCAGACAGGACCGACCGCCTGGCCGACGCGCTCAAGGGCAGGGGAGTGGCCAAGGGGGACAGGGTGGCTTACCTCGGTGAGAATCACCCGTCTTTCGTGGAGACATTCTTCGCCTGTGGGCTTCTGGGCGCGATCTTCGTCCCGCTGAATACCCGCCTGGCGGCCCCGGAACTGCAGTTTCAACTACAGGATTCGGGGGCACGGCTCTTGATCGGCGCAGCAACTTTGGAGGTCATAGCCGCCGCCGCAGTGGCGGATACGGAAGTATCCCACCGGCTTGTAGTGGCGCCCGACGACGGCACTGACGGTTCCGTTGTTAAGCTGCCATCCGGCGTCGAGCACTATGGTGAAGTGCTTGACGCGGCACCGGCGACGCCGCTGGACGAGTCCGTGACCTTGGACGATGCCGCCATGATCCTTTACACGTCCGGCACTACCGGCAAGCCCAAAGGGGCGCTGCTGACGCACGGCAACATCACATGGAACTGCATCAACACGGTGGTGGACATGGACCTGAGCCGCAACGACGTAGCCCTCATGATCTCACCGCTGTTCCATGTGGCGTCCCTGGACATGGGATTGCTGCCCATGCTGCTCAAAGGCGCCACGGTGGTGCTTGAATCCAAGTTCGACGCCGGTCGTGCACTGCAGCTGGTGGCACAGCACAAGGTCACCACGCTCAACGGCGTCCCCACCACTTTTCAAATGCTCTGTGACCACCCCGGATGGTCGACGGCGGACCTCACGTCCCTGGAAAAGCTCACCTGCGGAGGTTCCGCGGTTCCGGGCCGGGTTTTGGAGGCGTATGAGCAGCGCGGCATTGGATTCACCAGCTGCTACGGCATGACCGAAACCGCTCCCGGCACCACGATGCTGCCGGTATCGAGGTCCAAAGAGAAGGCCGGGTCTGCGGGATTGCCGCACTTCTTCACGGACGTGCGGATTGCGGATCCACTGGGCGGGATCGCTGCCCTTGGCGAGGTGGGGGAAATCCAGATCTCCGGGCCCAACGTGATCAAGGAATACTGGAACCGGCCGGAGGCCACCGCGGAAAGCTACTCTGATTCGTCGTGGTTCCGCTCCGGCGACATGGGCTACCAAGACGGCGACGGTTTCCTGTTCGTCTCGGACCGCATCAAGGACATGATCATTTCCGGCGGCGAAAACATCTACCCGGCCGAAGTGGAAGCTGCCATTGCGGAGTTGCCGGCGGTGGGGAGCGTGGCCGTGATCGGAGTCGATGACCAGAAGTGGGGTGAGGTGCCCCGGGCGATCGTTACGTTGCGGGAGAACGCTTCTCTCACCGAAGAACAACTGCGCTCGCATCTTGAGGGCCGGTTGGCGCGGTACAAGATTCCCAAGTCCGTAGTGTTCGTGGAGGAAATGCCTCGGACGGCCAGCGGCAAAATCCGGAAGATGGATCTCCGAAAGCAATACGCACAGTGACCGCATTTCCGGAGTCGCCTGCGTTGACGTTCCTCGCGACGTTGAGCGTTGACGTGGGCTCGCCGGTTGACGTGGGGCCAACGCCCGAGGGGCACCGCCGGATCATTCCAATTGTTGGTGGGACTGTCGCCGGCCCCGGACTCAACGGGCGGGGGCTTTCCTGCGACATATTCCGTTATCAGGCTAAATCCGGGTTAATTTCGTCCATCGAACTGCGTAATTCGCTGCTGGGGCATTACGATAGGCACGACTCATCACTGAGTACGACTCATCGCAATGATTCACACCTAGCCCGGGGGAAATACCAATGACCAGCTACCCGCAACAACCTCAGCAAACCGAGCAGTACGGCGTCCAGGCCGGCGAGCCCCCGCTGTGGGCTCCCTACTACGGCGCTCCCATCGGCGCAGCTATAAGGCGTTTCTTCAAGAAGTACACCGCATTCAGTGGCCGCGCGAGCCGCAGTGAGTACTGGTGGGTCGCCCTCGCATTGGGCGTCATCGGGATCGTCCTACAGATCCTCACCGGCATTCTCGGTGCAGCTGGATCCACGACTACCAGCAGCGGAACGGTTCCCGGTCCGGGGGCCGTCGTCGGCCTCATCCTGATTTTCGTTTTCTACCTGGCGGTCCTTATCCCCTCCATCGCACTGCTGGTTCGTCGTCTTCACGATGGCAACTTCAGTGGCTGGCTGGCCCTCCTCGGACTTATCCCGTTCGTGGGTGGACTTGCCATCCTGGTCTTCGCGCTCCTGCCGTCCAACCCGGCCGGCCAGCGTTTTGACCAGCCGACTGCATAGTTTTTCCGCATCAAGTAAAGGGGCGGCACGCAATGTGCCGCCCCTTTTGCGTGCCGTTGTGCTGTTTCGCCTTGGTTGCCGTGAAATGCTGTGACTGACACGGGCCGACCCCAAAGACGAGGAGTGCCATGCCCCACCCTCCACACACGAGAACCATCAAGCGGTGCGCCGTGGTCGGCGGCGGGATCATCGGCATTGCGGTGGCCAGGGAACTCACCAACAGACTCCACGACGTCCAAGTCACCGTGTACGAAAAGGAAGACCGGCTCGCAGCCCACCAGACCGGGCATAACTCAGGTGTGGTCCACGCAGGCCTTTACTACGAACCCGGCGGCCTGAAGGCAAAGCTGTGCCGCAGGGGTGTGGAGTTGCTGCAGGAGTTCTGCACCGCGAAGAACCTTCCCTATGAAGCGTGCGGCAAGTTGGTCATCGCCCAGACACCCGAGGAATCCCAGCGCTTGGACAATATCTTCGCCCGCGCCACAGCTAACGGCGTCCCGGGCGTAAGGATGCTTCGGGGCGAGCAGATACGCGAGGTGGAGCCGAACGCCGTCGGGCTTTCTGCTTTGCATTCGCCGGAAACGGCGATCGTTGACTACACGGCCATCACCAACGCGCTTGCCGACGACGTTCGCGGCTCGGGCGGGGCCATCCGCCTTGGGCAGGAGGTCACGTCTCTCGCGCAGCAGGGCAGTGGAGTAGTGGTCACCACCAAGGACGGAGGCGAACACTATGACCTGGTTGTGGTTTGCGCGGGGCTCCAATCTGACCGGGTGGCCGAGGCGACCGGCGAGCCGGCAACGCCACGGATCGTGCCGTTCTTCGGGCAGTACTTCCTGTTGGGCAAGGAAGCCCGGGACCACGTGCGTGGCCTCATTTACCCCGTCCCGGACCCTAAACACCCGTTCCTTGGCGTCCATCTCACCAAACGTATTGACGGCGAGATGATGCTCGGCCCGAATGCGTTTATCTCATTCGGCCGTGAGTCTTACGCATGGAACGAAGTGAATGTTCGCGACATCCTGAACTACACGCTCTTTCCGGGCTTCTGGAATTTTGCCCGTCAGAATGTGCCGTCAGCTGTTCGCGAATTTCAAACCGTCGTGAGCAAGAAGAGGTTCATCCGCGAGGCTGTTCGTTTTGTGCCGTCATTGGAGGGCGCCACGGTACTTCCCGGGACCCGTGGCGTGCGCGCCCAGGCCATGAACGGTGACGGTTCACTGGTGGACGACTTTGTGATCGCACGACGCCGGGACGCGGTCCTGGTGCGCAACGCCCCCTCTCCGGGGGCTACTTCGTCTATGGCCATCGCGGAGTACATCGTGGAACGGGCTTTGCGGGAGTAGCTAATTTCGCGCAGCCGACAAGATGATAAGCAGCACCAGAGCGTTGTTGACGGAGTGTAAGAGTACGGGCGCCCAGAGGTTCTGATGGAATCTTTTCAGCAGCGCCAACGCGACGCCCAGCACCAAGAGATAGGCAAAGCTCAACGGGACAAGGTGGACAGCTGCAAAGATTGCCGCTGAGATCGCCACGGCGGCAAACGGTCCGCAACGTCGCGACAATCCGCTGAGAAAGGCTCCTCTAAAGAGGACTTCTTCCCAGAGGGGAGTCAACACAGCAACTATCAGGACGGTCAGAGCAATCAGCGGCGCCGGGAGTGTGGCAACCCGGCCCAACGCGCCGTTTGAGGAGTTTTCCGCAGCACCATCTACTCCCAAGAGGCCGAGACCTGCCAAGAAGAGACCTTGGGCGCAGGCGGAAGCCACTATCGCAGCCGGGATCTGCCAGAGTAAGTGCAGCGTGCGCGCGTCCGCCTGTCGGAACCCGAGCATGACGGGAGTGAGCTGGTTTCTGCGAATCAAATGTACGTATGTTGCCAGCATTGCGGCTGCAGTTGCCCCTCCGAGGATAACTGGAACAGCCACTTCGGCGGTGACATGAACCAGGCCGGACAACCCCGCTGCAACTGCTGCCAAGGCCACTGCGGCAACGTAGACAACAACCCACATCAGGGCCCATAAAGCCTGTTTCAGTGACACCGCCGGGGGCGGTTGGGACGTTGCTCCCGCATGGTTAATAGCGTCAGTTGCCAACAGCATCCCCCGAGTTTTCATCATGTGAGCCTAGCGGAGTAGTTAACAAGCTCGTGACGCGGCGGAAACGGCCCCCAAACCCGGGGTGGATACGGTTGCGGCATGATCGCTTCACTGGCCACGCTGGCAACCCGTATCGGCTCCACTCTGGGAGCATGGATTGAGGCAGCCTACGTCCTGGACTGCAGTGTCCCTGAGGAGGACGCAGGGCACGGAACCGTGAGCGAAGTGCTGTGGCTTCCTGCCCTCAGCGGCGTCACGGTCGCCAGTGCGCGGGCCATGCAATCGCATGCTGTGAAGGTGCGTAAAGAGCCTTAGAGCCCGCCCGGATTGCTGCCAAATGTTGCGTTGGGCACACTATTCGTTTATCGCGTGTGATATGCCCTAAACTGCTTCACTGAGGTGCCGGAATGGGCACTATGCAGCAACGAAAGCGAACCTCAATGGCTACTGATTACGATGCCCCGCGCAAGACAGAAGAAGAGTCTCCCGCCGAATCGCTTGAGGCCCTTCAGGCATCCCGTGGGAACACTGCGCAGACTGCGGTCATCGACGTCGAGGAAAACGATACGGCCGAAGGAATCGACCTTCCCGGCGCGGATCTTTCCGGTGAAGAACTGACCGTCATTGTGGTCCCTGAGCAGTCCGACGAATTCACGTGTGGCTCCTGCTTCCTGGTCCGCCACAGGTCCCAGATTGCGCTGGAAAAGAACGGTCTTAAGTACTGCAAGGACTGCGAAGGCTAAATAACGCCCCGGTCACGTTATCTTCGATCACGAACATGTGCGCGAAGACCTTAAAAACGACCGGAAAATGCGGTTGGAAGGGGTCTCCGATGACCCTCCCGTGACCACCCGGCGGCCCTTTTAACGGTTATGTGCCGAAGCGGCCACAACCCACCCAAAGCCCCTGCTGCGCTCCTACTGTTGAAGTATCAACTTCGCCTGAAGGGGGCACAAAAAATGAGGAAATTTGGAGCGGGTTTGGCAGCTGTCCTTGCGGCTGCCGGGCTCGGTCTGGTGGCACCGGGGCCAGCCTCGGCAGCAACTTATTGCGGCATCTCGTGGGGTTCGATGGCCAAAGCCGACCTCGACTGGAGCGCCGCCAATGTCACCAACGTTCGCACGGGCCAACAGCCCTGCTACGACCGTCTGGTGATTGATATGACCGGCAAGGTGGCCGGCTATGTGGTTCAGTATGTTCCGGTGGTGACCCAGGATGCCACCGGCTACCCCATCCCTGTGCTGGGGGATGCTGATCTGCAAGTGATGGTCACGGCGCCGTCGTACAACCAGTACAGCCAGCCGACCTACGAGCCGGCGGCCAAGGCGGAACTGTCCAACGTCTCCGGGTACCAGACGTTCCGGCAAGTCGTTTACGCGGGCAGCTTTGAGGGCACCACGAGCATCGGTCTGGGAGTCCGGGCGCGGCTTCCGTTCCGGGTCTTCACCTTGGACGGACCCGGCGGCGGTTCCCGCCTTGTGGTGGATGTAGCCCACCGCTGGTAGGGGCTTCCCGGAAACGCGGGATTGCGGCCAGAACATACGAAAGCTGCCAGTTCGCCGGAAGAAATCGGGCGAACTGGCAGCTTTCCAGCGTTTTCGAGGCTCTATGGCGAGTTACTCAGGTACCACCAAGGCCGGCGTATCCTTCCGGATGGTCTCGCCGCGGAAGAACCCGGGCCGAACACGGGACATGATCAGCATGACCACAGCGCCCAAGGCCAGGATCCCGATGCCCAGAACGAACACGAGGCCCACTCCGAAGATCTCCGAGCCGCTGCCAAACTCCGGAGCCCAGCTGTCCACGGCGGTCTGCAGGAACACCACGAACAGGCCTACACCACCGAACAGCGGGCATACGAGCCGCAGGAAGAAGTTCCTGGCGCTGGAGAACACGCTGTTACGGAAGTACCAGACGCAGGCGATGGCCGTGAGTCCGTAGTAGAAGCAGATCATCAGGCCCAGGGCCAGGATGGTGTCGTTCAGGACGTTCTCGCTGATCACGTGCATCACCGCGTAGAAGCCCGCGGACAGCACACCCGCCGCAATGGTGGCGAAGCCCGGCGTCGAGAATTTCTTGCTCATGTGGCTGAAGCGCTCAGGCAGGGCGCCGTAGTGCGCCATGGCAAGCAGGCTGCGCGACGGCGAGGTGAACGTGGACTGCAAGGATGCCGCAGAGCTGGACAGCACTGCCAGGGACATGAGGATGGCGAACGGTCCCATCACGGGTGATGCAAGGGCCGTGAACACGTTGGCGTGGTTGTCGGCGTTGTTCAGGCCGATTCCGGTGTCTCCCACGCCGGCGAACATCATGGTGGCGATGGTGACCAGCAGGTAGATGCCCAACACGATGACCGCTGTCAGCGTGCCTGCGAGGCCTGCGGTCTTCTTGCCGTTGGCGGTCTCCTCGTTGACTGTGAGGCAGACGTCCCAGCCCCAGTAGACGAAGATCGACAACGAGATGCCGGCCGCGATCTGCCCGAAGGTTTCGATCTTGGTGACGTCGAACCAATCCCAGCTGAAAGGAACGGCGGTTTCGGACGTGGACCAGTTGGCGAACGCCATACCTACGAACAAACCCAGTACCAACAGCTGGAATCCCACCAGGCCGTACTGGACGATCTTGGTGGTGTGCAGGCCGCGGTAGCTGATCCACACGGCCAGCGCCACGAAGACGAAGCAGGTGGCAACGTTGAGCAGCTTGTTCGAGGCAAGGTCGGCGAGCTCGGGTGAGCCCGTGGCCTGCGCCAGGAACAAGTAGAAGAAGTCCACTGCGACGCCTGCCAGGTTGGACAAGACGATGATGTTGGCCGCGAGCAAGCCCCAGCCACCCATCCAGCCCACCCACGGTCCGAACGCTTTAGTGACCCAGGTGAATGTGGTGCCGCTGTCCGGTGAGTCTGCGTTGAGCTCCCGGTAGGCCAGCGATACCAGAATCATCGGGATGAAACCGATCAGGAAAATGACGGGCAATTGCAGCCCGACTTCGTTGACGGTTGGACCGAGCGCACCGGTGAGTGTGTACGCCGGGGCGATGGTTGAGATGCCAAGAACGACGACGGCGAGGAGCCCCAGCTGCCCCGTCTTCAGTCCCTTGCCGCTGATGTCATGCGACTCTGCAGCTTCATTGCCGCTGCGGCGGATTGTCTGGCTCATGTAAGGCCCTTTCTAGATGGCCGAAGGCTGCTGCTGCGTGATGCAGTGGATACCGCCGCCCCGTGCGAAAAGTTCGCGTGCGTCAACACCGATCACGCGGCGTCCGGGGTAGGCGTCGGCGAGAATGCGGAGTGCTTTCTCGTCCATGGGGTCGTTGAAAGTGCAGGCGATAACCCCGCCGTTGACCACAAGGTGGTTGATGTAGCTGTAGTCCACAAACCCCTCATCGTCGGTAAGAGTTTCCGGGGCGGGAACTTCGATGATGTTCCAGTCCCGGCCAGCTGCGTCATGGGTGGTGCGCAGGAAGTCGATGACCTCGCGGGAGACCGTGTAGTCGGGGTGCTCGGGGTTTTGCTGGGAGTGGACCAGCAGAGTGCCCGGGCTGGGAATCACGGCCACGATGTCCACGTGTCCGCGGGTGCCGAACTTTTCGGAGTCGCGAGTGAGGCCGCGAGGAAGCCACACCACGTGGGTGGCGCCGATGGTGCGGGCAAGTTCCTGCTCGATGTCAGCCTTGGTCAGGCCTGGATTGCGACCCTGATCGAGCTGCACAGTCTCGGTGACCAGGACGGTACCTTCGCCATCAACGTGTATGCCTCCGCCCTCGTTGACGATTCCCGAGGGGAGGTGCCGGGCGTTGGCGCGGCCGCTGACGTACTCGGCAATGAGCGAGTCCTTGTCCCATGCAGCCCAGTCCTGACCGCCCCAGCCGTTGAAGATCCAGTCCACGGCGCCCAGTTGCTTATTGGA
Organism: Arthrobacter sp. Rue61a; assembly: GCF_000294695.2. Taxonomy (NCBI): domain Bacteria; kingdom Bacillati; phylum Actinomycetota; class Actinomycetes; order Micrococcales; family Micrococcaceae; genus Arthrobacter; species Arthrobacter sp. Rue61a. The sequence continues at coordinate 986,829 of NC_018531.1, forward strand.
ATCCAGAACGAACGATGGTCCGATGTCCCGCATCCAGGCATCGTTGAGGTCAGCTGTAATGACCTCAACGCGCGGATCCAGATAGCGCGCGGCGGTCTCGACGTCGTCGGGCGCTACCACCATGGTGACCGGCTCAAAATCAAGGATGGCGTTAGCGACGGCGGCCCATGTGGAACGTGCTGCGTGCGCCTCCTGTTCGGTGTCACCCAAGGTGTAGCCGCCGGTGGGGAATGCCATCCACACGCGGTCCTGCGGGGCCGTCTCGGACGGCATGCGCCAGGCGCTCACGCGGTGACTGCCTGGAGTGACTGGGCGTCGAGGTCCGGGTGGTCGGGTTCCGGGCTCGGTGCGAGCCAACTGGTTTCAATCATGGGGCTTGTACTCCGTGAGACGACGATCACTAAATGAATTGCGTTCATTTAGTATGGCGGGAGTCACCTCCTGATGCAAGGGGTGAAACAGGTGCCCCGTATTTGTGACCGTTATGGGGGACCGCGATGGGTGGGTCGGGCAGGGCTAATGAGGGGCGACGTCTCGGCTCTTTGCGAAGCGACCTGGCGCTCGCAGACGCTCCTCTGGGGCCCGGTTTTCCACATAGAAAGGTTGGGGTCTGATAGTGCTCCGTGATGGCTGGAAGGGTTGAGTCATGGAGCAGATTCGGGGCAGCCAAGCGGGCGCGGGGGTCGTGCCTGCCCCCGTTCCGGGGCCTCGGTCGCGTGATACAACGCCCCGGGTTTCGGATCTCATCACGCTCCTGAGCGCGGTCCGGCTGGGCACGGAGAGTGGAGAGCTGATCGATCAGATCCGCGGGTTGGAGAATCTGAAGTCCGCCATCACCGGCCTCCAGGCCCGGATCGCTGTGGCCTTTGACCTTATGCAGAGACAGGAACAGGCAGAGGCTGGCGTTCCCGCGTCCGAACGCGGCCAGGGTGTTGGGACCCAGATAGCGTTGGCCAGGCGTGAGTCCCCGAACCGCGGGTCCCTGTTCCTCGGCTTTGCGAAGGCTTTGGTGACGGAGATGCCGCGGACCTTGACCGCGTTGGAGTCGGGCCAGCTCAATGAGTGGCGTGCCTCCCTGCTGGTGAAGGAGACTGCGTGTTTGTCTGTGGAAGACCGGTGCGCGGTGGATGAAGAACTTGCAGCCGATACCGGGACGTTCGAGGGGAAACGCGACCGGGCGGTCATCGCCGCAGCGAAAGCCGCTGCATATCGGCGGGATCCCCGTTCGGTTGCCAGACGTGCCAGCCGTGCAGTCGCCGAGCGGACCGTGAGCCTGCGTCCTGCCCCGGATGCCATGACCTACCTGACCGCCCTGCTGCCCGTCGCCCAAGGTGTGGCCGCCTATGCTGCACTCACCAGGGCTGCTGATTCGGCCCGTGCCCGTGAAGACGCGGGGTCGGGCGGCGATGCCCGGAACCGGGGCCAGGTCATGGCCGACACCTTGGTCGAACGCATCACCGGCAAGCGTGGCGGGGTCAGTGGCGTCGATCTTCAACTGGTCATGGCCGACCGAGCTCTTCTTCAGGGCGACAGCGAGCCGGCCCGGCTCGCGGGCTACGGAATCGTCCCTGCGGAATGGGCCAGGAAGATGCTGGCTGAGGGGCATGATCGGATCGAAGATCAGGAGCGGCGGGAGGAATCGTCGGATCGCTTCGACTTCAAGGTACTACTCCGCCGGCTCTACACCGCACCGGGCACCGGTGAGCTGCTGGCCATGGACTCCAAAGCCCGGTTCTTCCCGCCACGGCTCAGACGGTTCATTGAAACCCGGGACGACACCTGCCGCACCCCGTACTGCGACGCGCCCATCCGGCATATCGACCACATCATCCCCTGGCATGCCGGCGGGGCCACCACTCTGGAGAACGGTGCCGGGCTCTGCGAAGCCTGCAACCACACCAAAGAAAAACCCGGCTGGAACAGCAAAACCGTGCAAACGGACGGGCAGGGTATGCACACAGTGGAAATCAGCACACCCACAGGGCACACGTACAGTTCCACCGCACCGGCGCCGCCGGGGTATGTCCGGGCCAAGCCGTCACCACCCACGCCGTCTGTAGCTACGTCGAGTGAGTCTGCTGCGGATGTGGCTAACTCGTCGGTTCAGCTGCCGGAGCCTTACCCTCCGGAAGATGCGGAGTTTCGGCCCGGGGACCAGCATCAACGGCGCATGGCGGAGGTTTAACCTTGGTCCGCGTCTAGCCAGCCAGCGTGGGCAGGGTCAGAATTTCGGCGCCGTCATTGGTGATGGCAATGGTGTGCTCACTGTGGGCCGTCCGGCAACCTGTGACGCTACGGAGCGTCCAGCCGTCGGCGTCGGTGACAAGCTGGGCGGTATCGGCCATGACCCAGGGCTCCAAGGCGAGCAGCAATCCCGGGCGCAGCTTGTAACCGCGGCCGGGGCGTCCCATGTTCGGGACGTGCGGATCCTGATGCATGGTGGAGCCGATACCGTGGCCTCCGAACTCGGTGTTGACGGGGTAGCCGGCATCGCTGAGGACCGAGCCGATGGCGTAGGAGAGGTCGCCGATGCGGGCGCCGGGCCGGGCGGCCTCTATGCCTGCGCGCAATGCTCGTTCGGTCGCATCGATCATCGCGACACTCTCCGCCGGCTTAGACTCGCCCACGATGAAGCTGATGGCCGAGTCTGCTGCGATTCCGTCTTTCAAGACGGCCAGGTCCAGGGTCAGCAGATCGCCGTCGGCCAAGGTGTAGTCCCTGGGCAATCCGTGCAGGACGGCGTCGTTGACGCCGGTGCAGATGTAGTGGCCGAATGGCCCGCGTCCGAAGGAAGGGGCGTAGTCGACGTAACAGGAGACACCGCCGGCTTCGAGGATCATGCTCTTTGCCCACCGGTCTATGTCCAGAAGGTTTGTGCCCACAGTTACGCGGCCCTTCAGGGTGTGCAGAATGTTGGCGACCAGGGCGCCAGCTTCCTTGGCACGGCCGAGTTCTGCGCGGCTCAGGATCTCAATCATGCGGGGCCTTTCTAGTGACAACCAATAACTATCCCGGCCATATTATCCCGGTATTACAATTGGAGCCATGGTCAGGTTGCCACTTACACCCGCAGAGGCCGAGCGCGGACAGCGTCTCGGTGCTCTGTTGCGTCGTGCCCGGGGTGACCGCTCCATGCTGGAGACCGCCCTCGACGCCCGGGTCTCACCCGAAACGCTTCGTAAGATCGAGTCCGGCCGGGTGGCGACGCCCGCTTTCCCTACTGTTGCTGCAATTGCCGATGTACTTGGACTTTCCCTCGATGAGGTGTGGGCCGAGATCAACCTGCCTGACCCTGGTGTTGAGTCAGGCGGCTCGCGTCGGAACGCGCGTGAATGGTTGGCTTCGTAGCGTCAGCGCTTGGGCCGTGCCCGCACGTGGAGGCGTTCGCCCTGCTGCCCGAAGAGGGTTAGAAGCTCCACCGGGTCTGACGTGGCACTCGCGAACCAGTGGGGCGTCCGGGTATCAAACTCCGCCACCTCGCCCGGTTTCAGGACAAAGTCATTCTCGCCCAGGACCAGCCGCAGCTTGCCGTTGAGGACATACACCCAGTCGTAGCCCTCGTGTGATTGCGGCGTTGGAGTCTGCCTGCCTGAGCCGCCCTTGAGGACCATTTTGAAGGCCTGGATTCCGCCGGGGCGGCGCGTCAGGGGAACGGCAGTTCCCCATTCGTGGATGTGTGGCTTGAGGTGGATTCGCGGGTCGCCGGTTTCCGGGGCATCGATCAACTCTTCGAGCGGGACTTGGTGCAGCCGGGCTATGGGGAGGAGTAGCTCGAGCGTTGGTTTGCGCTGACCTGATTCCAGCCTTGAGAGCGTGCTGACGGAAATCCCTGTCGCTTCCGAGGCCTCTGCAAGGGTCACGTTGCGTTGGGTTCGCATGGCACGGAGCCTTGGCCCCACGGCGTCAAGCATTGTGCTGAAGTCGGTTGTCATGTATCCAGCTTGCCATATTGGCAAACTTCCTTGCTGATCTGCTGGACTCTGCCCAACCATGGAATGAGCGGCGCAACGCCGCCAGATATGCGTGGAGGTACAGTGAGTCAAGAATCAGTGAACAACCGGATGGGCGCGGAATACGACGTCGTTGTTGTCGGTGGTGGCGCAGCTGGGTTAAGTGCTGCGGTCACGCTGGGACGGGCCTTGAGATCCGTCCTGGTCATCGATGCCGGGGAGCCGCGGAATGCTCCTGCCGCAGGCGTGCATGGCTTCCTGTCGCGGGACGGGATCAATCCCAAGGAACTGCTGGCACTCGGACGCGCGGAGGCGAACCAGTATGGGGCAGCCATCGTGGAGGGCGTCGCCGTTACGGCGCGTTCGACGACGGGCCTCACGGAGGGTTCCGTGCTCGCCTTTGAGGTGGACCTGGCCGACGGCCAAACGGCGAGAGCGCGGCGCTTGCTGGTCACCACCGGACTGGTGGACCTGCTGCCGGACGTTCAAGGTCTTGGTGAACGGTGGGGCAAAGACGTCCTGCACTGCCCCTATTGCCACGGCTGGGAAGTGCGGAGAAAGCAGATCGGCATCATAGGCTCGGGACCAATGGCGTTGCATCAGGCGATGCTGTTCCGCCAATGGAGCTCCGACATCACGTTGTTCCTGAATGACGTGGTGGAACCGACGGACGAACAGTGGGAGCAGTTGGCTGCCCGTTCCATCACCGTCGTGGACGGGCGTGTCCAAGCATTGGAAGTCACTCATGACGTCCTGACCGGTGTTGTGCTGGCCTCCGGCACTGTGATTCCTGTGGAAGCCGTCGTCACTGGCTCCCGCATGGAGGCACGGAGCGGCGTGCTGGAATCCCTGGGCGTTCCCTCGGTGGAGCACCCTATGGGGGTTGGAAGCCACGTTGAAGTCAATCCCATGGGCGGTGCAACGTCAGTGCCGGGTGTCTACGCTGCCGGAAACGTCACCGACCTCATGGGACAGGTCATGGCCTCCGCAGCCGCAGGTGTCATGGCCGGGGCAGCTATCAATGCCGACCTCATCGCCGAGGAGACGAGGCTTGCCGTGGAAGCAGCGCGGTCTTCAACCGTGTCACGTTAGGGGCTCGCCGGACCGCAGCTCAGCGCCGTGAGGCGACGCATGGGCTGCCGTCCAGCTGGCCAGGAACCCGGTGAGTTCGATTTCTCCCGCCAACGCGTTTCGCAACGTCTTCCTGGCGGTCCTGTGGAAATGGACGTTATGGCGTGCCCAGCGGGTGGACTCGACCTCCATCTTCGCGTTGCGGACATACGCAGGAGTGCCGGTCATGCCGGAGAGTATTCGTTCGATGAGCTCGTTGGGCGCGCGCCAGTACAACTCAGCGCCGATACAGCTGAAGGCTGGCGAAAACAGTCGACTTGTCGCTTTGACGGGAGGACGATTAAGGGACAGCCACTAAGGAGGTTGGTCATGTGCTACGCGCACTATGACGACTTCGAGCGGCGCACGAAGAAGGACTCCGTGCGCAAGCCTGAAGCACGCACGTCTGAGGCACCCAAGGACCAGGAACCTGCACAGAGCCGTCCACGGACGGAAGGAACGCTATTTACCTTCCTGGCCCGCCGTCGCAGGGAATCCGAGGTTTCCGAACCGAGGATCCACCGCATCCACGAGAAAGTCTAGGGATCCCTTGACCCGATCGAAGAAGCTGGACTGATTTAAGAATTAAGCAAAGGTAAGGCGCTGCGCTCGCAGCGCCTTACCTTTTGCGGCCTTGCTGCAGAAGGCTGGGCCTTACGACTCAGCGGCCAAGAATTCCCGCGCAGCCGTCACCAGAGCTTCAGTTCCGCGTGCCAGCGTCGGCTGGATTATGGGCGCAAAGTAGGGCGAGTGATTCGACGGAATGTCCTCGGGAAGGCGACCCGTTGTTGCCCACTCCTTGAACAAGGAAGGCTCGGCCCCTCCTAGGAACCAGAAAACCAGGGGAGCGCCGGCAGCTTTCGCCAAGGCTCCAACGTCTTCGCTGCCGGACACGGGACCGGGGTCGATGATCTGCGTTTCGCCAAATTTTGCCGTGAAAGCTGCCGACACCCTCGCAGTGGCAGCTGCATCGTTGACGGTCAGCGGGAAGTGCTCTTCGAAATGAATCTCCGGTTCCTTGGGAGCACCTGATGCTGTGGCTTCGCCCTGGGCAATGCGCTCAATTGAACCGAGGATCTTATCCCTGGTGGCATCGCTGAATGACCGGACGCTGAGGCCCAACGTTGCCGTTTCCGGAATGATGTTGTTCTTGGTCCCGGAGTGAATCTGCCCAACTGTCACCACCGCGGAGTCACTGGCGGCGAGCTCACGCGACACAATTCCCTGGAGCCGGACAGTGGTTGCAGCCGCCATCAGCACCGGATCAACAGTGGTCTCGGGGCGTGATCCGTGCCCGCCCCGACCATGCAAGGTGATGTTGAGCGAATCGGCGGACGCCATGGTGACGCCGGGACGGACACCGAACCATCCGGCGGGGAAGGGGGCCACATGTTGGCCCAGGACGACGTCCGGTTTCGGCACAGTGTCGTACAAGCCATCGGCCACCATGGTTTCCGCCCCGCCGCCCCATTCCTCGGCCGGCTGGAACACGGCGATCAGTGTGCCTTGCCACTCATCACGTTGCGCGGCCAGAACCTCCACCGCGCCAACAAGGCAGGTCACGTGCACGTCATGGCCGCAAGCGTGCATGACCGGCATGTCCTTGCCTTCGTGATCAACACCCATCGCCGTGCTTGCGTACTCCAGGCCCGTTGCTTCCTTTACGGGCAAGCCGTCCAAGTCTGCCCTGAGCATCACCGCCGGTCCGGGCCCATTGTCCAGAACGCCAACAACCCCGGTCTTTCCGATGTTGCGATGAACGGTGAAGCCAAGTTCTTCGAGGTAACCCGCGGCGATCCCGGCAGTTCGGGTCTCTTGGAAGGACAACTCAGGATGGGAGTGCAGGTCCTTGTAAAGCTCTTCGAGGTCAATGGTCATGAGTCTGCCCTTTTCATTCGACGCCTAGGTCTGGCCAGTGTATCCAGCCCGAAGCTGCAAAGGCGGGGAAGCCCCGGCACACTGGATGGCATGAACGATTCTGAATCAGTCACGACGCAGATATCCACAGTTGATGAGTGGACCAAAGCCTTGGCGGAGTCCACCGGATCGCCGGGCGGGGGTGCAGGGACGGGGTCATGCTCTCCATCGCGGCCTCGTTGACGTCCATGGTGGCCGGATATACCGAGGCGGAGGAGGCCCAGCGCGAACAGCTGAACGGCATCCACTCCCGGGCGCACGAACTCCGACGAATTGCCCTTCAACTAGCCGACGACGACGCGTCCGCCTCCAACGCCTTCGGCGCTGCCTTCCGTCTCGACCCCGGTCCGGAACGCGACGAAGCAATACATCAAGCGTCCGTCCATGCTGCCAAGGCATCAGCGGTTCTGGGGGAGCGGGCCATCGACGCCATTGAAGATCTCGGCTGGCTCGCTTCCAACGGCAATCCTGCGCTTATTGCAGATGTCGTGGTCGGGTTCGGAGCCCTCCGCGCAGCCATAGCCGGAGCACGAACCAACGTGAGCTTCGACCTCGCATCCCTGACCTCCGCGGGCACCGCACTGGAGGAAATTAGGAAACAGCATCCAGAACTATGGAATACAGTCACCCGACTCAGCGACGCCCTCGACAGAATTGATGGACTGACGGCCGGCGTAGACAAAAAAGCAGCGCCGACCGAAGCTGTCTAGCTTCAGTCGATGTGCGTCTTTGCATCACGATCCGTCTTTCCCCGCTACTTAACTACCGACTAAGAACACGAAGTGAGGAAAGGACAGGTTGACGTGATCTTCAGGAAAAGGGCAGCACCTTTGACGCCGATTCCGGAGCCGCCGTCGGGTCTCTCCACATTCAGGGTGCAGGTTGGTGCGATCACGGTGGAAGGTCTGGCCCGGGAGGACTGCGGTTCTGCCGTGGAGGTCATTCTAGGAGCGGTTTCCATGGCTGATCCAAAGGATCTGGTCGATGGTCTCCGGTATTCACACGGCTCCTGGTACTTCAATCTGCACCAGACCGCCCGAAAGAGTTTCCGTGTCAGCGCTGTGGACCTTTCCGGCCCGGGTCTTGAGTCTTCTACCTGGGATCTGAGCTACGCCGCTACGTTGTTGGCAGTTCAGTCGACGTGGAGCAAGTCCGTGAGTGAGACGGCCTGGTCGCCTGTGAAGTTGGGGCAGACGTTACGTGTGTCCCCGTCGGCATTGGACATGCCGCGAGTCACCCTAAGGCGGGAGGAACCCACAGAGCCAAATGATTCGGGCTGGGTAGTGGGACCAGGGGCAGCTGCAGATCAGGAAGTGTTGCCCGTGCACGACGTTATCAGGCGCAGGGGAAATTTGGCTCGAGCCTTGACGTTGCCGGTAGGTGCCCGAGTAGAGACATCAGGGAAGAAGCTTGTCAGTATTTACGCCGCCTCTGACCGATTCTGCTGGGGAGTTCGCGATGGGTTGATCGGCATGGAAATCCCTACCCCGAAATCGTTGGCCCGTCGGTGGGCAGTAGTGTCGGCCGTTAAGACGGCCCTTGGGTACGGTGACTCCTGCAACGGCTCCCAGAACCATATGTATCATGACGACGGCGGAGGCAACTGGGTGGCCATGGACGTCCTCGATGACCAAAGGGCATTGCTCTACGGCCACGACCACGAGGCCAGCGAAAACGTGCTCAGCGGCACCGGCGGGGACTCGGACGTTGAAATGAACTTGCTGGCCAAAACCCCGGACTGGTGGAACGCTGGCCTTCCGCGGGAGGGCGTTCCGATCGGTTTCGTCTTTGGGTTTGAAGGAGGATCCTGGGCCCGCGCCGAATACGACCACGCGGACGGCTTCCTTTCAGTCGGCTTCCCGATGAAATCCGACGAGGCCCTTGCCGAGGAGATTGTTGACTGGATCGGTGACGCCAGCCGAAGGTCAGGCACGCGTCACATTCCCGCACCCGCGGACCTGATGGCAGCCATCAGTGAAGGGGCCAACATCACTGTGGAAGTACTCGGGGCCATTTGTGGTCCGGGTATCGGGGACCTCGAAGCCGGGGTGGCCGCAGCCCGGAACTTCTTGGAGCCGAAGAACAGCAGTGCGGACTGACAGCCGGCGTAGACAAAAAGCAGCGCCGACCGAAGCTGTCTAGCTTCAGTCGGCGCTGTGCCTTTACTGCGCCTTCGGCACACGCCGGAGCACGACGGCGGCGAGCACTGCCGCGCCAGCCATCAGTACCAGCCCAATCGCCGCAGTGATGTGAACACCGGACTCGAAAGCTGTCCGGGCGGCATGTGTCAATGCCTCTGACAACGGGGCCGGAAGTGCGGCCGCCGCATCAACAGCGCCGGCCAGCGTTTCCGTGGAATTCCCGGCAGCCTGCTCCGAGATGCCGTCCGGAATGATCAGGTTGTGCTGGTAGGACGCCGTGAGGATGGAGCCGAGTACAGCGGTTCCCAGGAGCGATCCCAGCTCGTAGCCGGTCTCGGAGATGGCCGAGGCCGCTCCGGATTTGTCGGCCGGCACTGAGGCCAGGATCAGGTCGTTGGAGATGGTCTCCGCGGCACCCACACCAACTGCGAGGACAGTCAGGGCTGACAACAGGAACACGGGTCCGCTGCCGTGGTCGCCCACAACCACAATCAAGTAGCCCACGGCGCTGAGCGTCAGGCCCGCGGCCACAACGAATCCAGGCCGCACGCGCTTGACCAGCGGCACCACCAGCAAGCCGGCGACAACCGTAGCCAGGAGGGCGGGGATCATCGCGATGCCTGCCTCCATGGGGGACTGGCCCTCAACAAGTTGCAAGTGCTGGGCGAAGAAGTAGATGAAGCCCGTCATGGAGAACAGGGACAGGACATTCGCCACGATTGCCGTGCTGAACACCTTGTTCTTGAACAAGGCAACGTCCAACATGGGGTTCTCGATCCGCTGCTGACGACGGACGAAAAGAATGCCCATCACCACGCCGAGGCCCATGAAAGCAGCTGCGGACGCCCCAAAACCGTGAACCGCGAATTCCTTGATGCCGTAAACGAACGGCGCCATGGTGACTACGGACAGGAAGATGCTGGGCACGTCAACACGGCCGGGATTGGCGTCCCTGGACTCGGGAATCAGGACCCGGCCGAAAGCCAGGAGCGGGAGGAGCAGGAAAGCTGCCACAAGGAAGACGGCACCCCACCAGAAGTGTTCAACCAGCCAACCGCCGAAGATCGGACCGAGGGCGGCACCGCCGGAGAAGCCGGCAGCCCAGACAGCGATCGCTAGCCGGCGACGGTTCGGGTCGGTAAAGATGTTCCGGATCAGGGAGAGCGTGGAGGGCATCAGCATGGCGCCGAAGACGCCAAGGCCGGCGCGTCCGGCAATCAGCCATTCCGCGGTCGGTGCGAATGCCGTAGCAGCCGACACCGCAGCGAAGCCTGTGCTGCCGATCAGCAGCAACCGGCGTCGTCCGATCCTGTCGCCCAAGTTGCCCATGGACACCAACAACGCGGCCAGGACCAGGGGATAGGCGTCCACGATCCAGAGAAGTTGGACGCCGCCAACCTCCAGGGATCGGGCAATCTCGGGCAGGGCAAAGGTGAGCGCGGTGTTGTCGACGGCCACCAGCAGTACCGGGAACATCAGGAGCGCCAGAGCCGTCCAATCGCGCCACGGTGCTGCCTGGCCCTTAACGGGACGAGCGGAACGGGGTGCTTGGGTTGAGGACGGCGAGTACATGTCACTTACTGTACCGTCCAGACGGTACAGTTTCAAATGGAACCCCCCAAGCCTTTAGGGAATGATGTACCTATGCCACGAAAACCAGTTGCCCGGGATGCCGTCCTGGATGCCTACGAAGCCCTCCTTATTGAGGTAGGGGAGCGGGCTGCCACTCTCGATGCGGTTGCCAAGCGCGCAGGGGTGTCCAAAGGTGGGCTGCTGTACCACTTTCCCAATAAGGAAGCGCTGACCACGGCCCTTTTGGAGCGCCTGGACCTGCTCGCCGATGAAGATACCGAACTGATGAAGGCAGCACCGGATGGTTCGGCTGCCTACTTCATCAGGTCCTCGCTCTGGGCAGATACGCCCATGGATCGGGCCTTCGTCGCCGCTACCAGGCTGGCTGAGGTGGCTCACGAGGAAACCCGCCGCAGGTTTGCTGCTATCCAGCAACGGTGGCTGGACGTGCTGGCGGAGGATGTTGGACCCGAGGTTGCCAAAGCTGTGAGTTACATGGGCGACGGCCTCTATTTCAATGCGATTTTTGAAGGCGGGCAGGAGGGCGGAAACGCCGGGCGGGAGGCCGACGTTGAAATCCTGCTGGGAGTCCTCGAACGGCTACGGAAGTAGCGATTCATCCATTTGCTGCAGCGCCCCGGACGTAGGACAATTAACCCTTGTGGCGTGCCCAACGCGGTGCCCACACACAACTGAACATGCCTTTGATCTGCGGCGGGAGAGTCCTGCAAGCAAGTGATGCAGGCGCCGTAGGAGCAAACCCTCCCCAGGAATCTCTCAGGCCCACGCACCGCCGCGGCGAGGCAACTCTGGAAAGCAGCAGGCACGGAACCCACCTCAGGGTGAAAGTGCTGTGCTCACCGACGGTGCAAGCGATGGTTGTTCACGCAACGCGCGGAAACTCTCAGGTCCAATACAGAGCGGGGAGGAACCCAGCCGCTGTGGCGTACCCAAACGCTGCCCAAGTAATGGAGTTCCTTCGTGACGGTTAGTTCTGCCTCCACCACCTTCGTCGATCGGCATATCGGCGCCCGCCGCCAGGCCGACATTGAGACCATGCTCAAGTCCGTCGGCTACGACACCGTCGATTCGCTGGTCGACACCGCCGTCCCGAACGACATCCGCCAGGATGTCGCCCTCACCCTTCAGGACGCACTGAGTGAAGTTGAAGTTCTGGCTGAGCTGCGCAAGCTCGCTTCCAAGAACAAGACCGCCGTTCAGATGATCGGCCAGGGCTACTACGACACCGTGACGCCCCCGGTGATCCGCCGCAACATCCTCGAGTCCCCAGCCTGGTACACCGCCTACACCCCCTACCAGCCGGAAATCTCGCAGGGCCGCCTCGAAGCGCTGCTCAATTTCCAGACCATGGTCCAGGACCTGGTGGGCCTGCCGATCGCCAACGCCTCCCTCCTGGACGAAGCAACGGCTGTGGCCGAGGCCGTCCTCATGATGCGCCGCGCCAACAAGAACAAGGCCGTTCAGGATGGCAAGACCGTCCTCGACGCAGACTGCCTCCCGCAGACCATCGCCATCGTCAAGGGCCGCGCCGAAGCGCTCGGCTTCGAGGTTGAGGTCGCTGACCTTTCCCTTGGCCTCCCGGAAGGTGCCATCAACGGCGTCGTCCTCCAGCAGCCCGGCGTGTCCGGCCGCGTGTTCGACCACTCCGCCGTGATCGCTGACGCCAAGGAACGCGGCGCGCTGGTGACCGTCGCTGCCGACCTCCTCTCACTGACCCTCATCACCCCTCCAGGTGAGCAGGGCGCCGACATCGCCGTTGGTTCCGCACAGCGCCTGGGCGTTCCGCTCTTCTTCGGCGGCCCGCACGCCGCGTACATGGCCGTCCAAAAGGGCCTGGAGCGTTCCATGCCCGGCCGTCTGGTGGGCGTTTCCAAGGACGACGCCGGTGTCCCCGCCTACCGCTTGGCGCTGCAGACCCGCGAGCAGCACATCCGCCGCGAGAAGGCCACGTCCAACATCTGTACCGCGCAAGCGCTGCTCGCCATCGTGGCCTCAATGTATGCCGTCTACCACGGCCCCGAGGGCTTGAAGGCGATCGCCGAAACCGCTCACGGTCACGCCCGTACCCTTGCAGCGTCCCTGAAGGCTGCCGGCGTCGAGGTCCTTCACGGTTCCTTCTTCGACACCATCACCGTCCGCGTCCCCGGTAAGGCTGCCGAGATCATCGCCGCAGCGGAGGCCAAGGGCATCAACCTGCGCGGCATCGACGCTGACACTCTGGGAATTTCCGTCGATGAGACCACTACATCTGAAATTGTCGGCGGTCTCCTTGATGTCTTCGGCGCTTCGGTCACTGAAGCCGCTGAAGGCTTTGCGCTTGAAGGTTCCGTTGAGCGTACGAGCGACTTCATGCAGCACCCCGTGTTCAACACGCACCGCTCCGAAACCCAGCTCCTGCGCTACATCCGCAAGCTCTCGGACCGCGACCTCGCGCTGGATCGCACCATGATCCCGCTGGGATCGTGCACCATGAAGCTGAACGCCACAGCCGAGATGGAAGCCATCTCCTGGCCGGAGTTCGCCTCCATCCACCCGTTCGCTCCGGATTCCCAGACTGAGGGCTGGCGTGAACTCATCACCGACCTCGAAGCACAGCTGACCGAAATCACCGGCTACGACCAAGTCTCCATCCAGCCGAACGCCGGTTCCCAAGGTGAGCTCGCCGGACTGCTGGCCATCCGCGGCTATCACCTGTCCCGTGGCGACGAACAGCGCAACGTCTGCCTCATCCCCGCCTCAGCCCACGGCACCAACGCAGCGTCGGCAGTCCTGGCCGGCATGAAGGTGGTTGTGGTTGCCACGGCACCCGATGGCACCATCGATCACGTTGACCTCAAGAACAAGATCGAAGCTAACCGGGACGCCCTCTCGGCCATCATGATCACCTACCCGTCCACGCACGGTGTGTACGACGCCGACGTCCGGGAAGTCTGCGACGCCATCCACGAGGCCGGCGGCCAGGTGTACATCGACGGCGCCAACCTCAACGCACTGGTTGGCTTGGCCCAGCCGGGCAAGTTCGGCGGCGACGTGTCCCACCTGAACCTGCACAAGACCTTCTGCATCCCCCACGGCGGCGGCGGACCCGGCGTTGGCCCCGTAGCTGCAAAGGCACACCTCGCACCGTTCATGCCCGGCGATGCAGCCTCCTGGACCGAAGGCAACGACGTCCCGATTTCGGCTTCCCGTTTCGGTTCCGCCGGTGTCCTTCCAATCTCCTGGGCTTACGTGAAGCTCATGGGCGGCCAGGGACTCACCGAGGCAACCAAGTCCGCGCTGCTTGCCGCGAACTACATCGCATCCCGCCTCAACGACCACTTCCCGGTCCTGTACACCGGCGAAGGCGGACTCGTGGCCCACGAGTGCATCCTGGACCTGCGTGAACTGACGGCAAAGACCGGGGTCACCGCTGAGGACGTTGCCAAGCGCCTCATCGACTTCGGCTTCCACGCGCCTACCCTGGCCTTCCCGGTGGCGGGCACGCTCATGGTGGAGCCCACCGAATCGGAAGACCTCGTGGAGATCGACCGCTTCATCGAAGCCATGATCACCATCCGCAAGGAAATCGACCAGGTTGCTGCCGGTGACTTCTCCGTGCAGGATTCCCCGCTTCGCCGCGCGCCGCACACAGCCGCCGCCGTCGTAAGTTCTGACTGGGACCGTGCGTACCCGCGCGAGCAGGCCGCCTTCCCGGTCCACCACCTCAAGCAGGACAAGTACTTCCCGCCCGTTGGCCGCATTGACGGCGCAGCCGGAGACCGCAACCTGGTCTGCTCCTGCCCGCCGATCGAAGACTTCGAGAACTAGGACGGTCCCACAAAATGACTGAGAACTACACAGCTCTCTACGAAGAGCACAAGAAGCTCGGCGCGTCCTTCACCGACTTCGGCGGCTGGCAGATGCCGCTCAAGTACTCGTCCGAGTTGGCCGAGCACCACGCAGTCCGCAAGTCCGCCGGCCTGTTCGACCTCTCCCACATGGGTGAAGTCTGGGTCACCGGTCCCGAGGCAGCCGCGTTCCTCGACTACGCCTTGGTGGGCAAGATCTCCGCCATGGCCGACGGTAAAGCAAAGTACTCGCTGATCTGCCAGGAAGACGGCGGCATCATCGATGACCTCATCACCTACCGCCGCGGCTCCGAGAAGTTCCTGGTGGTCCCGAACGCGGGCAACGCGAAGGTTGTGGCCACGGCGTTACTGGAGCGGGCGGCCGGGTTCGACGTCGAGGTCCAGGACGCATCCGCTGAAACCTCGCTGATCGCGGTGCAGGGTCCCCTCGCCGAAGCGATCCTCCTCCGCTTGGTGCCCGTCGAGCAGCATGCGCTGGTCACCGAACTCAAGTACTACGCGGCGGTCGAAGTACCGTTCACGTTCGACGGCGGCACGCAAGACTTGCTGCTCGCCCGCACCGGTTACACCGGGGAAGACGGCTTCGAGATCTTCGTAGCCAACGACTCCGCTGCAGCCCTCTGGCAGGCCATCGCCGGCGCCGCTGAAGAAGGCGAACTGACCCCCGCCGGCCTGGCTTCACGCGACTCCCTGCGTCTCGAAGCCGGGATGCCCCTCTACGGCAACGAACTCTCCCGTGAAGGCAACCCCTTCGCGGCAGGACTCGGACCCGTAGTGGCACTGTCCAAGGAAGGTGACTTCGTCGGCAAGGACGCACTCGCTGCCCTCAAAGCTGACGGTGCCGGCTCCACCAGCGGACGCAAGCTCGTTGGCCTCAAAGGCCTGGGCCGCAGGGCCGGTCGCGGCCACTACCCGGTCCTCAAAGACGGCGCCGTGGTTGGCGAAGTCACCTCCGGTCAGCCCAGCCCCACGCTCGGCTACCCGGTAGCGTTGGCGTATGTCGACGTCGAACACTCAGAGCTTGGTACCGCACTGGACATCGACCTGCGCGGTAAGAGTGAGCCGTTCGAAGTCGTCGCACTGCCGTTCTACAAGCGGGTTCGCTGAGTCAGTCGCCTTCGGCCGGCGGGTCCGACCTCCTCTGCATGCTCGGTCGCATGTGCGCCCGCCGAGGAATTCGGTGCCCCACCATCCCAGCCATAGTTTTTGACCAACCATAGTAAGGAATCAGAATGCCCAAAGTAGCGCCCGAACTTCAGTACTCCGACGAGCACGAGTGGGTTTCTCGCGGGGACGGGAACTCAGTGTCCGTTGGTATCTCCGAGGTCGCCACCGACGCACTGGGTGACATTGTGTACGTTGACCTTCCCGAGGTCGGTTCGACTGTTACTGCAGGCGAGACCTGTGGCGAGGTTGAATCCACCAAGTCGGTATCGGACCTGTACTCGCCGGTCACCGGTGAGGTCACCGAGATCAACGACGCCGTTGTATCCGACCCCGCCCTGATCAACAACGATCCTTACGGCGCCGGTTGGTTGTTCAAGGTCGCCGCTGAGTCCGACGGCCCCCTGCTCTCAGCCGAGGAGTACGCCTCCAAGAACGGCGGAGACCTCTCCTAACTTCCCATCGCCAGTCCGATTCGGGGGTTGGCTGCGGGATGTGCCGTGCGCCCGGCATGTTCGGCAGCTTAGCCCCGTATTGGACGACCGAGCCCGCGGAGGACGTCGTCCCCGACGGGCCACCACCACCGGCCCACTGTGGCGTAGCGTGGGATTGTAGAACTGAATAAAATTGCGACGCCGGGTTGCCGCCTTTGGGGGCCATCCGGCGTCGTGCTTCGGTCGTCTGCCGCCACAAGTGGGGGCGACCCTCCGGCAGGACCATCTGCCGGACCGTTTTCAAGCTTTGTTAAGGGATCCCAGCCATGGCTGTTGGTGTTTTTGATTTGTTCTCTGTGGGTATTGGCCCGTCGAGTTCTCATACTGTGGGGCCGATGCGGGCTGGGGCGGTGTTCGCTGGCGAACTCAAGGACGCCGGTGTCCTGGGCTCGGTGGCGTCGCTGCGGGTTGATCTGTATGGTTCGTTGGCTGCGACGGGTCGTGGGCACGGCACTATGACGGCCACGCTGCTGGGCTTGGAGGGCTTTCACCCCGAGTTGATCCTGCCTGACGAGGTGGAGGAGCGGCTGGCGACGATCGCGGAGACGGGTGTGCTGAATCTGGGTGGTGCGTCCGGGGGCGGTGTGGAGCTGCCGTATGCGGTGGAGGATATGGTGTTGCATCCGTTGACGGTGTTGCCGCGGCATACGAATGGGATGAAGTTCCAGGTGTCTGATGCCCAGGGCAATGTGCTGCGGGAGGCGACGTTCTTTTCGGTGGGTGGCGGGTTCATTGTCCGTGAGGGTGAGGAGGACGCTGCCCGGGCCGAGTTGGAGGAGACGAAGGCGGAGTTGCCGTTGCCGTTCAGGACGGCGGCGGAGTTGATGGGCCGGTGTTCGTCCAAGGGGTTGGGGATCAGCGACATCATGTTCATCAATGAGCGTGCGTCCCGGAGTGAGGAGGAGATCCGGGAGGGTCTTTTGCATATCTGGTCCGTGATGGAGGCGTGTGTTGAAACGTCGTTGAAGCGTGAGGGTGTGCTGCCCGGGGGGTTGAAGGTCCGGCGTCGGTCTCCTGACTGGTTGGAGCGGCTGCTGAAGGAGGACAAGGACCGGAATGATCCGAAGTATTGGCAGGAGTGGGTGAACCTGATCGCCTTGGCGGTGAACGAGGAGAACGCTTCGGGTGGCCGGGTGGTGACGGCGCCGACCAATGGTGCGGCGGGGATCATTCCGGCGGTGTTGTATTACGCGTTGAATTACGCGCCGGGCATGGACAAGGCCAGCCAGGCCGATAAGGACGATGTGGTGGTGAAGTTCCTGCTCGCCGCGGGTGCGGTGGGTGTGTTGTATAAGGAGCAGGCGTCCATTTCGGGGGCTGAGGTGGGGTGCCAGGGTGAGGTGGGCTCGGCGTCGTCGATGGCTGCTGCGGGGTTGGCTGAGGTGATGGGTGGTTCGCCGGGTCAGGTGGAGAACGCTGCGGAGATCGCGATGGAACATAATCTGGGGTTGACGTGTGATCCGATCGGGGGTTTGGTGCAGATCCCGTGTATTGAGCGGAACGCGATCGCGGCGGCGAAGGCGATCAACGCCGCGAAGATGGCGTTGTGGGGGGACGGGACGCACCGGGTGTCTTTGGATGAGGTGATCGTGACCATGCGTGAAACGGGCAAGGACATGTCCTCCAAGTACAAGGAAACAGCGATGGGCGGCCTCGCCGTCAACGTCGTCGAATGCTGATTCTGTAGGCTGTGACTTCACAACCGTCTCTGGGGGGACCGTATGAATGATCAACTAAATCCCATTGTTCCCACGGCGTGGGAGGCCGCGGTAGCGGGGGCCGGGGCAGTGTCACTGCTTCTGTTTGTGGCTGCCCTGATCCTGGTACTTCGCACTGGGTCCTTCTCGCCGGGAGTTCGGTTCGCGTTGGCGCTATTGGCGTTTGCAGTCCCTGTCGCCGGCCCAGTGGCGGGCATCGTGGTGGCACTTCTTGAGCAGCGAAGGGCTCGGCGCCGCATTACTGTCAGCCCCTGATGCAATGCTGTATCCATGACCGGGGGATACAGCAGGGACTTTTTGCGGACACGGCTTGAACTGCCCAGTCCGTCGGCTACTACGACACTTTTGGACTACACCCACTTTTCTGTTCGCTTCCGGGCTGCCCGGAAGCTCGCAGCGATTGTGGGTGTGAACATCAACGGCAAGGAACTGGTACCCCTGGCCCGCGAGGGTTCGTGGCATTTCGATGACAGGATCCCCCGGGAGCAGCAGGCCGGCCAGGATCTGTACAAGGGCAACGCCTTTGATCGCGGGCACTTGGTCCGCCGCTTGGATCCGGTGTGGGGTGATGCAACGACGGCGAAGAAAGCCAACCAGGACACCTTTAGCTATACCAACGCGGCACCACAGATTGATGACTTCAATCAGGGCAAGGAGCTGTGGGTGGGGCTGGAAGATCACGTTCTGGGTCACGCAGACGCCCACGAAGCAAAACTGAGCGTCTTCACGGGACCTGTGTTCAGGGATGACGATCCTGTGTATAGGGGAGTTCAGATCCCTCGAAAGTTCTGGAAGATCGCGGCATGGACCAACGATGCCAAGCTGGCCGCTGTCGGCTTTGTCCTGGATCAGTCGCCGATGCTGGGGAAAGTGGAGCTAAAGAAGGCCATCAGCCAACGGCTCCTTGAAGGTGAGCCACCGCCGCTTGGACCATTCCGGACGTTCCAAGTACCCATCGGTCAGATCGCGGACCTCACCGGGCTCAGCCTCGGCAGACTCATCAATGCTGACCGCCTTGTCAGGGGTCAACGGGAATCCGGCATTGAACCGCGGGCGATCAGGCTGGAGAAGGCAGAACAGATCAGGCTCTGAGCCCTTGTAACCAGCAGAATCGGGGGATATCCACATACCCCGATAGACTTGGGGCTGCATGTCCGCATGCGCACTACGCTTTTGAACACTGCACCAAAACCCTGAGATTGGACACGGCCACCTTGCGAGAATTTACCGCCCGCTTTGCCACCGCCGAGGAAATCGATAACTGGGACAAGCACGTCACAGCGAATCCGAACGGCGGCAACATGCTGCAGTCGGACGCCTACGCGGCAGTCAAGGACGGCAACGGCTGGCTGGTCCGCCGTCTTGTGGTGGAGACCGCTGATTACTCCAGCTACAACCTGCTCTTGGAGAAGAAGTTCCCTGTGATGGGGCGGCTCTGGTACCTGATCAAGGGACCGGACGTCGTAGATGTCAGCGACGTCCAGCCCGCCCTGAAAGCAGTAGCCGCCTTGGCCCGTGAGAAGAAGATGAACGTCTTCACCATCAAGATCGAGCCGGATGTGGTGGAGTCCGCCGAGGCGACTACCCAGCTCAAGGCTGCGGGTCTGGTGAAAGCTCCAAATATCCAATCCAACGACTCCACAGCGCTGCTGGACATATCAGCACCCGCAAATGAAGTCCTCCGCAGCATTTCCTCGCGTGCCCGCAACGCGGTCCGCAGGGCGGAGCGCGAGGGGTGCGAGGTCCTGCCGGCCGAGCCGGGCGAGGATACCTACCGCAAGCTCTACGCCCTGATGCAGAACACCGTAAACGCTAAAGGTGCCATGCCGCTGCGGAGCTACGAGTACTACTCCAGGTTCTGGGAAGAATTCTGCAGCCGCGGCCAGGGGCATTTCTTCTTCGTGTACGAGGACGGCGCACCCAGTGTTGGTGCTTTCGTCATCAATTACGGCTCCAAAGCGACGTACAAGGACGGCGGCTCCACCCAGAACCGCAAGCAGTATGGCGACTCCCATCTGGCACAGTGGGCGGCGATCCAGCGCATGCAGGAACTCGGGTGTGTGGAGTACGACTTCTGTGGCACGCCCCCTGCTGCGAGGATCAAGGACAAGACCCACCCTCTCTACGGCATGGGATTGTTCAAGACCAGCTTCACCAAGACGGTCACGGACTTCGTGGGTTGCTATGACCTCGTCCTGGGGCCTGTCCGCCACAAGCTGTGGCTCAAGGGTGCAGAACGCATCTTCCGTCGACTCGAAACCATGCGTACCGGTGGCCAGTTCTACTGACGGCCACTCGCAGCCAGCACGCCAACTTCAGGCCCGCCCCGGCCACCAACGGGTGCAAATCTACTTTTAGGTGAGGTAATTTCTTTGACTCCGATTGAGGCTGGAACCGACATGGAATTCGTGATTCTCAGTGACGCTGATTTCGAGACGTTCGCCAAGGGACACCCTCAAGGCAGCTTTATCCAGTCCATGGACCTCACGCGCTTCCAGCGTGCCCGTGGCCAGGAGGTTGAACTCTTCGGTGTGACGCGCGGCGGAAGCCTGATCGCGGCCGGAAAGCTCGTGTACACGTCCAACCGTGTGGGGTACAAAACCGCCGACTGCGCCAAGGGACCCCTGATGGACTACAGCGACCCCACCGTGGTGAGCTTCGTCGTCGAGCAGTTGAAAAAGCATGCGGCCTCGAAGAAGGCCGCCGAGCTGTGCATCTCACCCAACATCCGGTACATCGCGCGGGACGAAGAAGGCGCTGAGCACCCCGAAGTTGAGGACAACCGTCCGTTGCTGAAGGAGCTCGAAGGCTTGGGCTTCAAGCACCAGGGCTTCGACATGAACTTCGCCAACATCAACTGGATGTTCATCAAGCAGCTCAACGGGATCGCTGACTCCGAAGAACTGATCATGGGGATGAACTACCGCACCCGCAAGGCCATCCGGAAAGCCGAAAAGAACGGCGTCTACCTGGAACAGGCCACGCTGGAGACACTGGACGAGTTCTACAACGCGCTGAGCACCGCTGGCGATGAGAAGGGCTTCACGTACCGCGAACGCGAGTACTACGAGCAACTCCTCCGGAACACCTCCGATGAGTTCACCAAGCTCATGATGGCCAAGATCAACATTCCCGAATACCGGGCCTCCATTACGGAGCGCTTGGATGCCGAATCCAAGACCCTGGCAGAGCTCAAGCGCGAGGTCGAGGAGACCGGCAGCAAGAAGAAGGCCAACCGCGTCAAAGTGGTCCAGGACCTCGTGGACAGCTACGAGCGCAGCCTCAAGGACATTGAACGCTTCCCCGATTCCGTGGGCGTGGCTACGGTGGCGGCCATCCACTTTGCGTGCTCCGGCGACGAACTGGTGTGCGTCATCGGCGGTACGGTGCAGGACTACATCTACTTCAACGGCGCGACCTCCCTCTACTGGGGAATGATGCTGCACGCCCTGAACAATGGGTACTCCCGCTACAACTTCTACGGCACGTTCGGAATCCAGGGCCAAGATGAGACCGGCCACGGCGGGTACGAATTCAAGAAGGGCTTCGGTGGCGAGGTAGTCCAGTTGGTGGGCGACTTCGTAGCGCCGGTGAACCCGCTCATCTTCCATGGCTACCGCGCGGTCAGGAAGCTCGCAGGGGCCGCCCAGACAGTTCTGGGACGATTGCCACTTGAGAAATTGCCGGTAGTAGGAAAATTCCGGAGGAATCGCTAATCACACAAGCCAAGGGAGGATCACCGCGTGACTGAACGCCCCGACGGGTCCGCCAACAGGCCCCATACCGACGGGCTGCCCAAAACCCAGCCGTTGCGGCCGTCCCAGGTCCGGCAGAACGTCAACGCCAAGCGCATGCTGATGCGTTTGGTTCAAGGCGACAGCCCGCCTACCGCACCCATGAACATCGTGGACCGCTTGGCCGGAAGTCCTTACGCCAACCCCACCATCCAAGTGGTGGGTGTTGATGCGTCGGCGCGGAAGACCATCGACTTCGCCCTTCATCTCGCTGAGGTCATGTTCCGTTACGGTGCAGGTGCCCTTGAGGTGGAGACCAGCATGATTGCGGTCACGGCGGCCCTTGGCTTGAAGAACGTTGAAGTGGACATCACCAATCAGTCGGTGGCCATCAACTACGCGCCGAAGGATCAGACGCCCATCACGCTGCTCCGCGTGGTGCGCTCCTGGACCAATAACTACGCCGGCCTGGCGCAGGTGCACCAGCTGGTCACGGACATCGTGGCCGGGGGAGTGGGCCGCGACGAAGCCGTGCGCAGGTTGAACGAGATCATCCGCAGCGCCAAGCCCTTCCCCAGGTGGATGGTCACCATGGCCTTCGGTATCTTCGCCGCAGTGTTCGTGGGCGTCCTGGGTGGTGGCATCGGTGCGTCCGCGGTGGCTTTTGCTTCGAACATCCTCATCAGCTTGCTCTCGCGTCAGCTTGCCAGATGGCGGACTGCTGACTTCTTCAACACCATGGCGTGCTCGTTCCTGGTCACCTTCATCGCGCTGATGCTGCGTTGGGCGGGTGTGGAAATCGCTCCATCCATTGTGGTGGCAGGTGGAATCCTGCTGCTGCTCCCAACAGGCCGGCTCGTATCCTCGGTGCAGGACGCAATCAACGGCTTCCCGGTGACCGCAGCCGGCCGATTCCTCTCCACGCTGCTCACTTTCGGTGCCATCGTGGCGGGTATCGGCGTGGCCGTCGTGGTCGGAACGCTCATGGGAAGCGCCGTTCTGGACGTTACCCAAACATTCCCCGACGCGTATCCCTTGTGGATTCAAGCAGTCCTTATTGCTATTGCGGTAGTCGCCATCGGCGTCACCGAGCAGACGCAAATGCGGCTGTTACTCCCGACGGCGGCAGTTGGCATAGTGGGCTTCTTCGTCTTGTGGGGGGTGGGCCAAGCCGGCCTCGGGGACCGCTTGTCGCCCGCCGTCGCGGCCGTGGTTATCGGCTTGTTGGGCCGGGTGGTGGCGCTCAAACTGGGTGCTCCCCAGCTTGTAGTGGCCGTTCCCGCCGCTCTGATTCTGTTGCCCGGTCTGACGATCTTCCGTTCCATGTATGCCCTCACCGTTGAAGGCGGCGACATCCTGCTCGGTGCAGGTGGCATGCTCAACGCCGGTGCCATTGTCCTGGGAGTGGCCGCGGGCATCGTGCTTGGCGACAACCTGGCCAGGCCGCTGACGAAGGGCCTGTCCAGCAACGAACGGCGCAGGGTACGCAGGCGCTAATGACAAAAGCGAACGGCGCCGCCATGAGGCGGCGCCGTTCGGCTTTGAGGACTGAGAGGCTAGATCTGTCCCACTGGGAGCTTCTTCTCTGCCTGGAAGACTTCCTCCACACGACCTTGCGCCCAGTAGCCGGACAGTGAGACCTGCGAACGCTCCAAACCGCGCTGCACGAAAAAGATCTCGCGGAGTCCCTTCATGTAGCCTCGCTCGCCGTGGGCGAAGACGTCCACGCGGCCGGGCAACCATTCGGTGGTGCGGAGTGCTTCGAGAAGCAGTTCGCTGGACCCGGCTTGAACGCCCTTGCGCAGGAGCCAATGCAGCTCCACACCGGCGGGCGCGGATATCGGAAGAATGTCGGCCTCGTTATCCACCTCGAGGAAGACGGTTCCCCGGGCTTCAGGAGCGAGGGCCTCAACGCAGGCCGCAATGGCCGGTATCGCGGCGTCGTCGCCGGCGAACAGGTACCAATCGGCCGCGGGGGCGGGGTTATACGCGCCGCCCGGGCCCGTGAAGATCAGCGAGTCACCTGGTTTGGCAGCGGCTGCCCAAGGGCCCGCCAGTCCTTCGTCGCCGTGCACCACAAAGTCGATGGCCAGTTCCTGCGCTTCCAAGTCCACCCAGCGGATGGTGTACGTGCGGGTGTGGGGCCACTGCTCGCGGGGCATGGTGTCGCGGATGGCCCATAGGTCCAGTGGGAGTTCGTACTCGACGCCCGGTTGCGGAAAGACGATCTTGACGTAGCGGTCCACGTAGTCGTTGTTCTCGTAGTCGCTGAATCCGGGTCCGCCAGCCACAATCCGCACCATATGCGGTGAGAGGCGTTCATTTCGCAGGACGGTCAGGTTGACCTGCGGACGGGTTATGCGTGAGGCGGACGAAGTGACGGGGAGAGCAGTCATGAAGGTAAGCCTAAGCTAATTGCCTGCACACCAGCTGGGTATGAGTCGAAGGTTACAGTTCGTCGCAAGCTACAGAACAGGTAACTCCCAATTGATGGGGTCCGCGCCCAATCCCACCAGGAGATCGTTGGTCCGGCTAAAAGGCTTTGAGCCGAAGAAGCCCCTCGAGGCCGAAAGCGGACTCGGGTGGACGGACACGATGGACGGTGCCCCGCCGAGCAATGGCACGACGCCCTCGGCATCCTTGCCCCACAGGATCGCGACCAGCGGACTTTGCCGCCCCGCGCCGTCCGTACGGTTTACGACGGCGGTGACGGCCGCCGTCGTGATGGCCTCCCAGCCCTTGCCGCGGTGGGAGCCTGCGTTCCCCGCTTCGACGCTGAGGACACGGTTCAGCAGCAGGACGCCTTGCTCCGACCAAGCACTGAGGTCGCCGTGGACCCGTGGCGGCAGGCCGAGGTCGTCATGGAGTTCACGGTAGATGTTGGCGAGGCTTCGGGGGATGGGCCGGGTTGGGCGGGAAACGGCGAAGGAAAGCCCGACGGCGTGACCCGGGGTTGGGTACGGATCCTGGCCGAGAATCAAGACTTTGACGTCGGCCAGAGGCTGATTGAAGGCGCGCAACAGGTTCTTGGCAGCAGGTAGAACCTGGGTGCCGCTGGATGCTTGGCCGGCTACATAACCCAAGGCTTCCCGGAGTTGGCCCTCAACAGGACGCAGTGCATCTGCCCAGTCGGGAGCCATCAGCTCCTCGAGGGGCAGCTCAAGGAGGGCGGTGAAGCCCGGGTCAGCTGCGTCGGCAGGTTCAAGATCAAAGAGTGCATCCTCACCAGTCACCACGCCATTGTCTCCCGCGCGGCGCCGCGCCTGCGAATGACACCGTTGTTATTCGCCCGTAACATGGGGGTAGGACATTTTCCCCATCAAGCGTCGAAGGAGTGTGCCGTGGCAGAATCAGTACCGGAACCGATGGCGTCGCAGAGCACCGGCTTTGCCCTTGAGGACCTCGCGGCCGAGACCCGTAGTGACTCTCCGTTGAGTGAACGGGACCAGCAGATGCTGGCGCTGGAGCGGCAATGGTGGAAGTACGCCGGGGCCAAGGAACAGGCTATCCGGGAGCTGTTCGATCTCTCCGCCACACACTATTACCAGATCCTGAACGCGCTCATTGATACCGAGGACGCGTTGGCCCACGATCCCATGCTCGTCAAGAGATTGCGTAGACTACGTACGTCCCGCCAGCGCGCGAGGACTGCACGTCGCTTGGGGTCCGACGCGTAAATCGCCAGGCTGATCTGTCAGCAGCAACCAGCAAGGACACAGCTTCACCATGACCAAATATGCCAAGGACGAATTCGACCGGGTTCCGCAGAACACGTCCCGTCAAGGCGTTCACCGCGACGCCCAAGAGACCGCACGCCCCACTCTGTGGCCGGTCCTGACCGTTGGGGCAGTGGCCTTGGTGCTTGGGCTGGTGGCCTTCCTGATCCTCCCCAACCTTGGGCTGGTAGCACCCAGCGCTTCGTCGAACACCACGACGCCGGCACCCCAGCAGACATCTACGGCGCCGTCCGCTGAACCCACCGAATCCAGCAGCGCACCTACCGCTTCCAGCGAACCCAGCAGCGAACCGACGCCGTCGGAATCTCCTTCTGCTACCCCGTCGTCCGCTCCGGTGGATAAGAGCACTCCGGTGGCTGTGTACAACGGCGCGGGGACTGCGGGCTTGGCAGGGCGTGTGGCAGGCCTCGTCCAGGGCGACGGTTGGGCGCTGAGCACGGTAGGAAACTGGGGCGGACTGCCGCAGCAGACGTCCGTAATCTTCTACAACGCGCCCGAGCAGAAGGCCAACGCGGAGGCCTTGGGTACGCTACTGGGCATCCAGACCATCGTGGAAACGCCCGAGGTTCAACAGCCGCTGGTGGTTGTGGCCGGGCCCGGTTACCAATAAGCTCCAGGCCCCTTCCGCAGCTGAAATTCCCCAACTCGGTTAAGCCTCAATAACAAAAGCGGTGCCTTGGCCATCCACAGCAGCGCGGTGCCAGTGACAATGGTTACAGTGGATTAATTCCGGTACGGAGATCCCGGCTACCGGTCTTGGCTACTGCGAAAGTGTGGGCATCATGGCTTTGGGAACCGTCAAATGGTTCAACGCCGAAAAAGGATACGGCTTCATCACTGTGGATGAATCCGGCGACGACGTCTTTGTGCACTGGTCCGCCATCCAGATGGATGGCTTCCGCGCCCTCGAAGAAGGTCAGCGGGTTGAGTTCGAATTGGGGGAGGGGCAGAAAGGCCCACAAGCCGAAGGTGTTCGCGTCGCGTAGTTCCGCTCCTGGATCCGTGCCCGTCACGTCAGCCCTCGGCTGAAATCCCTTTGTATGTAGAGCAAAGTGGCATCTCTGCTTGCACTCTCCCCGGTCGAGTGCTAATTATTGATTTAGCACTCCTATGGTTCGACTGCTAAACCCGGCCCGGCTAACCCCGGCGGCGGACAGGCATTGGACCGGCGGAGGATCAAGAAACACCTTGGTGGGGTGAGGTCTGGAGCGCGGGGCATACAGAGGCCGCAAGCAAAGGACCGTCCGTCGCGGGCACCCCATCTGACAGGTACCTTCTTAACGACTGTCCCGAAAGGACTACCGCCGTTATGGCCAAGATCATTGCATTTGATGAAGAGGCTCGCCGCGGCCTCGAGCGGGGCCTGAACATCCTCGCAGACGCCGTCAAGGTCACCCTCGGCCCGCGTGGACGCAACGTCGTCCTCGAAAAGAAGTGGGGCGCCCCCACGATCACCAACGATGGTGTTTCCATCGCCAAGGAGATCGAACTGGACGATCCTTACGAGAAGATCGGTGCAGAACTGGTCAAGGAAGTTGCCAAGAAGACGGATGACGTCGCTGGCGACGGTACCACCACTGCAACCGTACTGGCCCAGGCACTGGTGAAGGAAGGCCTGCGCAACGTTGCCGCCGGCGCCGACCCGCTGTCCCTCAAGCGCGGTATCGAGAAGGCTGTTGAGGCAGTCATCAGCGAACTGCTGGCCTCCGCTAAGGAAATCGAAACCAAGGAAGAGATCGCAGCTACGGCTTCCATCTCCGCCGGCGACCCGGAAATCGGCAGCCTCATCGCCGAAGCCCTGGACAAGGTGGGCAAGGAAGGCGTCATCACGGTCGAGGAATCCAACACCTTCGGCCTGGAGCTCGAACTCACCGAAGGCATGCGCTTCGACAAGGGCTACATCTCGGCTTACTTCGTCACCGACGCAGAGCGCCAGGAAACGGTCCTCGAAGACCCGTACATCCTGATCGTCAACTCCAAGATCTCCAACGTGAAGGAACTCGTCACGGTTCTGGAGAAGGTCATGCAGTCCAACAAGCCGCTGCTGATCATCGCCGAAGACATCGAGGGCGAGGCCCTGGCCACCCTGATCGTCAACAAGATCCGTGGCACCTTCAAGTCCGTTGCCGTCAAGGCTCCGGGCTTCGGTGACCGCCGCAAGGCACAGCTTGCCGACATCGCCATCCTCACCGGTGGTCAGGTCATCTCCGAAGAAGTTGGCCTCAAGCTCGAAAACGCTGGCCTGGAACTCCTCGGCACCGCCCGCAAGGTTGTTGTCACCAAGGACGAGACCACCATCGTTGAAGGTGCCGGCGACGCCGAGCAGATCGCAGGCCGCGTGGCCCAGATCCGCGCCGAGATCGAGAACTCCGACTCCGACTACGACCGCGAGAAGCTGCAGGAACGCCTGGCCAAGCTGGCCGGCGGCGTTGCAGTCATCAAGGCCGGTGCCGCAACCGAAGTTGAGCTCAAGGAACGCAAGCACCGCATTGAGGACGCAGTCCGCAACGCAAAGGCTGCTGTTGAAGAAGGCATCGTTGCCGGTGGTGGCGTTGCCCTCATCCAGGCTGGCGCCAAGGCATTCGCCAACCTCACCCTCCAGGGTGACGAGGCAACCGGTGCCAACATCGTCAAGGTTGCCATCGACGCACCGCTGAAGCAGATCGCCTTCAACGCCGGCCTCGAGCCGGGCGTTGTGGTGGACAAGGTTCGCGGCCTGCCTTCCGGCCACGGCCTGAACGCTGCCACGGGTGTCTACGAAGACCTTCTGGCTGCCGGCGTTAACGACCCCGTAAAGGTCACCCGCTCGGCTCTCCAGAACGCTGCTTCCATCGCTGGTCTCTTCCTGACCACCGAGGCCGTAGTTGCCGACAAGCCCGAGAAGAACGCTCCGGCTCCCGGCGGCGACGACATGGGCGGCATGGGCGGCTTCTAAGCCTCCCTGCTGTAGCGATACAGCGCCCAGCCTCACGCTGAACAGCATGACGACGGCGGTCCTCACCATGTGGTGGGGACCGCCGTTCTGCGTCGGCACCCCTGGCTGCGTCACCCAAGTAGGTAGCAGCAGATGCCCTATTGAGTGTTCAAAACGGCATCTACTACGACTCACTTGGGTACTATCACGGTTTCAGTGTCGGTGTGGTCTGGCAGGATTAACCCATGACGATTATTGCTGCCGCCGATGGTTCCGCCCTCGGTAATCCTGGGCCGGCCGGTTGGGCCTGGTACGTTGATGACTCCTGTTGGCGAGCAGGAGGTTGGCCGCACGGTACCAACAACCAGGGTGAACTGATGGCCGTCCTGGACCTGTTCCGGTCCACGGCCCACGTGCCGCAGGAAGAGCTGCTGATCCTTTGCGACAGCCAATACGTCATCAACTGCATCACCAAGTGGATGCCGGGTTGGAAACGGAAGGGCTGGCGGAAGGCAGACGGCAAGCCCGTGCTGAACGTGGACCTTCTCAAGGACATTGACCAAGCGATCGTTGGCCGCAAATACACCTTTGAATGGGTCAAGGGCCACGCGGGCCACGACCTCAACGAGGCCGCAGACGAGCGTGCTCGCGCAGTTGCCACGGCCTACCAGCAGGGCGTAGCGCACAGGGCCGGCCCTGGGTTCCCCGGTGCGCAGGGGGAGGGTACGGCACAGGCACAGGCACAGGCACAGGCACAGGCCCAGACCAAGGCTCAGGTGCAAGGCAAGGCACAGACGGATGTTGAGTCTCAGCCGCGTGCGGAAGAGCGCGTACAGGCCCGTTCGTCCATGCCCGTCCCGGCAACCGCTGCCGCCGGAGTCTCCCCGGCAGCCGTCGGTTCTGCACCCCCGAAGGCTGACCGCAGCTCCCGGCCGCACTTTGAGCCGACACTCTTTGGCGAGTCCGGCATGTTTGGCCAAGCTGATCTTTTCAGTGAACTGGATGTTGACGCTTCCACGCAGCAACTGTCGGCTGAGGACACGGTCCTGGCTTTGGAGCGGGAACTGCTCAAGCCTGACGTGAGGGCTGATATTGGCAGGATCGGCGTGCTGCTCCACCCGGACTTCGCGGAGATTGGCAGCTCGGGCAGGTTCTGGACACGGGACGCCATGATGATGGCATTGGAAGAGGACCCCGGCGAACCCACCGAACTGGAACTACTCAGCGCGGACCGGCTCAGCGACAACACCATTTTGCTGAATTACCGCAGCTTCGCGCACACCGGCTCGGCGCTCCGCAGTTCTGTCTGGTTGCTGGACCGCGGTCAATGGCGGCTGCGGTTCCATCAAGGGACTGTTGAGAATTAAGCCGGAGAATTAGCGCCGGATGCGAGTTGTTCCTGACCTGCGGGGCGGCTGCACAGGGGGAAGACAGCCGTCCCGCAGGAGTTCATGGAGCGGGAGAACCGCGCACGGTTCAGCTAGTACGTGAAGCGCTGGGTGTTACCTTGCTCCACTTCCACATAGCTTGCGGCAGCTGAGGACAAGGCCATGTTGATGGAAGCCAAGGAGGCTTCAACCTTGCTCTGCGTCAGCGACCATTCAAGGACAAGCGCCTGAAAATTCGTGGCAGCTGTTCCCCGCCAGGTCGCCTCAAGTTCCTCCAAGCCTCGCCTCATGGTCTGGACATCAGAACTGATCCGATCAACAGTTCCTTTGACGTTGGCCGACTTGAGCTGGAGCAGTTCGGTATCGACGGAGATGACGCTCATGGGTGATGCCTTTCGACGAAGATGTTCCGCGTGTTGCGGTGGGAAGCGTGGGCCACAACATCGAGCCTAAGCAGCCACCCGCAACCGCAGAACAACGGTTCGTCGCTATGTGGACAACGGGGCTATGTGGATAACAGCGCCGCAGATTCCTCATGGTACGGAAGGCTGACCACCAAAGTGGCGCCGCCGCCGTCGGTCTCTCCCACGTCGACCGTTCCGCCGTGGGAGGCGACAATCGCTGCAACAATCGCAAGGCCGAGGCCGCTGCCGCCCGTCTCCCTGGTGCGTGAGGTATCCGCACGGTAGAAACGTTCAAAGATCTTGTTGGTTTCCGTCTCCGGAATGCCCGGCCCGTGATCGCGGATCTCGATGACGGAAACTGAACCCGTCGGGGTCTTTCGAACACCGACAGCGAGTTCTATGGGGCTTCCCTCGGGTGTGTACCGCAGCGCATTTCCCACCAAGTTCCCGATGACTTGCCGAAGTTTGGCTTCGTCACCCTGGACCGGCGCAGCAGTGGGGGAGCTGCCGTCCAGTCCGGTGAGCGTGATGGTCCGGTCTCCGGAGGAGGCCTTGGTATCCACCACAGCATCGTGTGCAAGGAGCTGCAGGTCCACGGGCTTGAGCTGAAGGGGGCGCTGCTCATCGAGGCGGGCCAGCATCAAGAGGTCTTCCACCATGGAACCCATGCGCTTGGCTTCGCTTTCGATCCTGCCCATCGCCATGGCCACGTCCTCCTTGGTGGCCAAGGCTCCGTGACGATACAGCTCCGAGAAGCCGCGAATGGTGACCAACGGCGTGCGCAGCTCATGGGAGGCATCGGCCGCGAAGCGGCGCATGCGCCCTTCGGACGCGGCACGGGCAGCGAAAGAGGCCTCGATGTGGGCAAGCATGGCATTCAAAGAGCCGCCCAGCCGTCCGACCTCGGTGTGAGGGTTATCCACTTCAACGCGGCGGGACAGGTCACCGGCAGCAATGGCCGCAGCCGTCTTTTCCACCTTGGCGAGCGGACGGAAGGACCGTGCCACAGTCCAGGTGGCGATGAAGAAAGCCAGCACCAGGGTCAACAGGCCCACGCCCACTACCACCAGGACTGCGTGCTCCATCACTTTGTCCACTGGCGTGAGCGGCAGCCCAATGATCACTACGCCGTTCTGGCCGTTGGCAGTGACGCCAATGGCCACCACGCGCCAGTTGCTACCGGCGGTGCCCCTGACCTGGAAGGGGGAGTTACCGCGGAGCTTGGCTTCAGCTGCGGTGATGTTCGCGATCGCGGGACGGTCACTCTGGCTACCGCCGAAGGGATAGGGCTCCAGCCCGGGTACGTACAGCGTCAGCGAGTAGTCCGTGGGAACTGTGGAGTCAGTGGGAGCCGTAGGGTTGGGCTGCGCCAGCTTGTCAAAGGACTGCTGGTCCTGCGCCAAGGCGACGGCGGCCTTGAGTTTGTCGTCCACCTGGCCTTGCAGGTAACTCTTGACGAGCGTCAGCGTTCCCGCACCCGTGGCAGCCAAGGCGAGCAGGAGCAAGCCCATAATGATGGCGACGAGTTGCGACCGGAGGGACGCCGATTTCCAGCGAAGCAGCAAGGGTCAGCGCTTCTCTGCCGTTCGCAGCACGTAGCCCACGCCGCGCTTGGTCTGGATGAGGGCCGCGGCATCGGGATCGATGTCCACCTTGCGTCGCAGATAGGAAATGTACGACTCCACGATCGAGGCGTCACCGTTGAAGTCGTACTCCCAGACGTGGTCCAGGATCTGGGCCTTGGACAGCACGCGGTTGGGATTCAACATGAGGTAGCGCAGGAGCTTGAACTCGGTGGGGGACAGCTCGATCACCGTGCCTCCACGGCGGACCTCATGGGCGTCGTCGTCGAGTTCAAGGTCGTCAACGCGGATCACGGCATCGTCGTCCTCAAGTGGCTGCGTACGGCGAAGGACGGCGCGGATGCGGGCCACCACTTCGTCCAGGCTGAAGGGTTTGGTGACGTAGTCGTCGCCACCGACTGTGAGGCCGGTGACTTTGTCCTCGGTATCGTCCTTCGCCGTGAGGAACAGGACGGGGAAGTGCTTGCCGGCAGCACGGAGGCGGCGCGTCACCGTGAAGCCATCCATGTCAGGCAGCATGACATCGAGGACTGCCAGGTCCGGTGAGTGGAGGTCGGCCGCTGCGAGGGCTTCGCGACCATTGGCGGCCGCGACGACCTCGAAGCCTGCAAACCGCAGCGACGTGGACAGCAGCTCGCGGATGTTGGGCTCGTCGTCGACAACAAGAAGCTTGGCTTCAGGACCGTTCTTTTTCATGACATCCATGATGCTCCCAGAAACTGGGAGTTTTCTGGATGCCGCATGGGAGCGGGCTGCGTGGCCACGGCGGTGTGCTTGTGCCACTT
The DNA here is from genome assembly GCF_000294695.2 of Arthrobacter sp. Rue61a. NCBI lineage: Bacteria > Bacillati > Actinomycetota > Actinomycetes > Micrococcales > Micrococcaceae > Arthrobacter > Arthrobacter sp. Rue61a. The sequence goes on from NC_018531.1 coordinate 1,019,309, forward strand.
CAGGCCCCCAGCACCAACCCCGCTCCCAACGCCACCATGGTCACGGCGATCCCGCCGTCCAGGAATCGCCAGGACATGGGCCGGGCAAAGAAGTTTCGGAGGAATCGTGCGCCAAATCCCAGTGATGAGAACCAGACGATGCTGCCCAGCATGGCGCCGGCCCCGAACCACCACTGCAATTGAGCTCCTTGGGCACTGGCTATGGAGCCGAGAAGGGCAATATCCAGGTATACGTGCGGGTTGAGCCACGTCAGGGCGAGGACGGTGGTGACGGCCGCGGCGAGACCGCGCTTCGCGCCGCCGTCGTTCGCTGCTCCTTCACTCGTTGTCAGCGACTGCGGACGCAACGCCCGGCGGCCTGCCATGAGGCCGTATGTCACCAGGAACGCGGCCCCCACGTAGCGAAGAATCACGACGGCGGCCGGAGCTGCCGTAATAAGGGCGCCGGTGCCAAGGACTCCGGCCGCGATAAGGACGGCGTCGGACAACGCGCATACAGCCACAATAGGGACGATGTGCTCGCCCCGGATTCCCTGGCGGAGCACAAAGGCGTTCTGTGCTCCGATGGCGACGATGAGGGCGAGCCCGGTGGCCAGGCCGAGGCCTGCTGAGTGGAAGAAATCAATAGAGTTCACCCTTCGAAATTACGTTTCCACAGTTATTTAGAACAGCTAAATATTCTCAGGCCACGTAAGATCTCCTTATGTCCCATTTCCCCTCCGAACAGCTGCTGACCTTTGCCACGGTCCTCTCCGAGGGCACACTGGATGCTGCCGCCCGCCTGCTGCACATCACGCCGTCGGCGGTCTCCCAACGGCTGAAGGCGCTCGAACAGTCCGCCGGCAGGGTCCTGCTGCAACGCAGCAACCCTGCCAAGGCCACCGAAGCCGGCGAGGTTGTGCTGCGTCTGGCCAGGCAGGTGGCGCAACTCGAAGCCGATGCCGGGCGGGAACTGGGGTTGGGTGCCGACGCAGCGCAACTTGCCGTACCGATCGTGGTCAACGCGGATTCCCTGGCGGTGTGGTTCCTTAAGGCGCTGGCCCAGGTGCCCGGAGACCTCAACGTCACCTTCGACCTCCACCGCGACGACGAACAACACTCCACTTCCTTGCTTCGCTCAGGCACGGTCATGGCCGCCGTCACCGCCACGCCCGAACCCGTGCAGGGGTGCCGCGTAGAAAGCCTCGGGGTCATGCGGTACCGCGCCGTCGCGGCCCCGCACTTTGTGGAGCGCTGGTTCGCGGGGCTGGATAAGGGCTTTGATGGGGCAACACTCAACGCGGCCACCACCGTGGACTTCGACCGCAAGGACACCTACCAGTGGGCCTTCGTGCAGTGGGCGTTCACGGCTGAGGGTCGCCCGGTTCCGGGCCGGAAAGGACCGCGCCATTACGTCCCCGCTTCCCAGGACTTCGGCGACGCGATCCGGTTAGGCCTCGGCTGGGGGCTGATTCCGGAAGTTCAATGCGGGCCGGATATAGCGGACGGCCGGCTGATCGAACTCGCCCCGGACCGGCCTTTCGATGTGCAGCTCTACTGGCAGCGGTGGAGGACGGCATCCCGGGTGTTGGACGTGCTCAGTGAAACCGTCCGCGACGTTTCGGCCCGGTATCTGCGGAGGCCCGGGACCGTCGGGACCCCTTGAAATCCGAACACGCCCACGGATGCTTCAAAAAATGTCAGTGCCCCGATCCACACTTAAAACATGGCAAACACAGCAGCTCCAGTAAGCATCCACCAGCACCGTAACAGCGACGTCGAATTCCATGTGACGTATCTGGATACCGATTCAGGCCGCGTTCGCCGCGAGGACTTTGATGACCTGGCCGCAGCCGAACGGTTCGCCAGTGCCCAACTCCGCGATGACGACGGCTGGGCCGTAGTGGACCACGTCACCATCGAAGTCACCAGCCGGATGGTCGCCTGAGGCGCAAGCCTCAGCTGTCCATCACTCCGGCCATCACTCCGGCCGGTTGTGGGAATGGCCGCCGTGCACGAACGGCGACGACACGCCTTGGTACTTCAGCAGCATCATCATCCCCTCTGCCGCGTGGTCCAGGTTGTGGCAGTGGTCCATCCAGATGCCAGGGTTGTCGGCGTGGAGCAGCAGTTCCCAAACTTCGCCCGGCAACACATCCACGGTGTCCAGGATGAGCGGTGATCCGCTTGGGGTCACGCCGTTCCTGCTCAGTACTTGCACATGATGACCGTGGGGGTGCATCGGATGAGGTTCGGAGGTGCGGTTTACTACCGTCACTTTCACGGTGTCGCCCTTAGCTACCTCAATGGACGGAACCAGCGGATAAGCAGCCCCGTTCACAGTAAAGGCGTACCGGGGAATGCCGTCCACAAAGCGGAACTGCCGGTCCAACACCATCACCTCCTCACGGGTGATGGGCCGCTTTGCCGCCTTCCCGCCACCATCCTTTTCCCCACCATCCAATTCCTCGGGCCTGGGTTTGCCATACTCCAACAGGTCGAGCACGGGTGTGGTGGTGAAGACGCCTGCCGGCGCTTTGTCCGGGACCACGTCTTCAGGCGTGGCAGCCTCATCTGCGGCAGGTGAACCGGGCGGGGCAATGACCACTACAGCACTGGCCGCGGTGTCCGAGCGCACGGTCACTGGTGTGGCTGGCATGGTGAAGGCGATGTCCACCCGGCCGCCGGCTCCGAGTCGCAGCAGTTTGCCGGTTACGTCCTGGGGCTGGTTCACTTCGGTCCCATCAACCGCCACGGCTTTGAAGGCGGAGCCTTGGATCAGGTACCGCTGCTGCACGGAATCGGTGTTGATAAGCCGCACCCGCACGTTTGAGCCAGGGGCGGCCGTGTGGGCACTGCCACGGTCTGAGGAGCCCAGCAACCCCAGACCGCTCAGGTCGTGCCCTGCCACCACAATGTCCGTGTCAGCACGGGGCGAAGCGGGGTGGTGCACGACGAACGTGCCGTAGAGGCCCTTGCGAACCCCCTCGGCCGAATCTTGATGGGTGTGATACCAGTAGGTGCCCGTTTGGGCGGCCGCGAAACGATACGTCATGGACTCCCCGGGCATCACGGCGTCCTGAGTAGCGCCGGCGACTCCATCCATGGCGTTGGGGACGTCGTAACCGTGCCAGTGGAGCGTCACGCCGGCAGTTACGTCCCGGTTGTTCAGCACCACCTCCATGACTTCGCCCAGCTGAGCCTCCAATGGCGGGCCCGGCAGGCTGCCGTACGTCCAGGCTTCCGTGGTCTGCCCGGAGGGCAGCGTCACCTGTTCCACCCTGGCCGTCAGCTCGTAGTGCCGGACCACGGCGGCGCGGGGGGCGTCGCCCACCAGACTGGTCACCGGCGTCGGATCCGTCACCGGTGCGCCCGTGCCGCCATGATGCCCGACGGCGGCAGCGATGGTCGCGCCGTCGGCGGACCGGCTCCCAAGCCAGGCGAAGACACCCGAGCCCAAAGCGGTACAGATCATGAGCCCGGCAACTGCAGCAGCCGCCGTCGGCCGCCTGCCGAGGGGAGAGGCGCCGCCGCGGCGGCCTGCCCGGACTGGCGCGCCCGCCCGAACTGACACGCCTGCCCGAGCGACCGCACCTTCCCTGGCGACGCGTTGCGGCGTAAACAGGGCGAGCTTGGCGATCAGCACACTGGCGGCCACCATGAACAGCAGCACCACGAGGCTCCAGAGGGCCGGGAACGGCCCAAGGATGAACGTTAGTGCCAGTGATGCCACAGCTGACGAGGCAGCTGCCACCATGGCCAGAACGGCCCACTCGCGGGATCGTCCCGGACGCCCGGGGTCTCCTGTGACGGGTTTGGAGCCGGTGTTCCGCCTCCTCAGCAAGAACGGAACACCGGCCGTCGCGGCCCAAGCCGCGGGGATGGCGGTCAGAGGCACGTTGATGGTTATGCGTTCGCTGGCAAACCACCAACTGCCCGCCACCAAAGCAGGAAGCAATGCGTACCGGCCCACTGTCAGTGCGACGGCTGCACCCACCAACAGCAATGCCAGGTCAATCCCGCGGGATTTGTCCGGTTTACTGTCGGTGTTCGGAGAAGCGGTGCTTGAAGCGTCCGTCCTCACGGACGCTGTCAACCAGGCGGCGGCAATCCATGCGCCGGCCGCCAAGGCGGACAGCACCAGGTCTACCGCCAGCAGCTGCGAGGTGTTCACAGCTGCCGTTGGTCAGGCTGTTCTTGGCGAGGTGGAAGCATCCGAGGATGCCGCCTTGGGAGGCAGCGGTTGGGGATTAAGGGCCGCCGCCCGGGCGCGTTTGAACAGCCAGTAGGACATGAAGATCATCAGCACACCAACGATGGGGTGGATGGAGACCACCCACGAGCCTGCCGGGGTGATGAATTCCGGCGAGGACCCGGTCAGCATGCCGCCGATGATGAAGATGAACAGCTGGAGCCACGTCAGCAGGAAAATGCCTGCCGCCAGCCAGATCGTCCGGGATCCCATCCGGGCAATGGCCGCGACGATTGCAGCCAGCAATGCCGCATAGCGCAACACATATTGGCCATTAACTGCGTGGTAGACGCCCGCTTCACGTTGGGCTTCGATGGTGTTTTGGAAGTGGAAGTATCCGGCGAAGAACAGCTGTGCGAGTGCGGACAGCAGGACGATCGCGGAGAGGACCAGGAGGGCTTTGCGCATTGGGGAATCCTCTGGTGGAAATTCTCAGATTCTTCTAGGCCTTCAAACCGTCGGCTCCCTGGCTGCGGGATTCCCCCACCGCCGACGGCTGGCCGCCGGGCTGCCTGGACCAGGGGCAACCTTTAAGGGCGGAGAGCTTCACTAGGAATCGTAAAGTCGCTGGAGATGATTAGCAAGGGCCCTGAGGTTCTTTGTCCCAAGACCAGCCAGGCTACTGTGCCTGACCAGCGTCCTTGCCCACGTCTTTGGCATCCATGATCCGGTAGGCGTAGCCCTGCTCAGCCAGGAACCGTTGGCGTTTCGCAGCGAAATCCTGGTCCAGGGTGTCCCTCGCCACCAGCGAGTAGAAACGGGCTGCGCGGCCGTCCTGCTTGGGACGCAGGAGGCGTCCCAAACGCTGGGCCTCCTCCTGCCGCGAGCCAAAGGAACCTGAAACCTGGATGGCGACCGATGCTTCAGGCAGGTCGATGGAGAAGTTGGCCACCTTGGATACCACCAAGGTGTGGATCTCACCCTTGCGGAACGCGTCGAAGAGCTTCTGCCGTGCCTTGACGCTGGTTTCGCCCTTGATCAGGGGAGCGTCCAACCTTTCGGCAATCTCGTCCAACTGGTCGATGTACTGGCCGATCACCAGCAACTGCTCGCCCTTGTGGACGGCTACGAGCTCTTCCACCAGTTTGGTTTTGGTTTCCGAGGTGGCGCACAGCCGGTACTTGTCAGCATCCTCAGCCATGGCGTAAGCCACCCGCTCGTCGCGGGGGAGGTCCACGCGCACTTCAACACAGTCGGCGGGGGCGATGTAGCCCTGTGCCTCAATGTCCTTCCACGGTGCGTCGTATCGTTTGGGTCCGATCAGGCTGAACACCTCGCCTTCACGCCCGTCCTCGCGCACCAACGTTGCCGTGAGGCCGAGCCGCCGCCGGGCTTGGAGATCCGCGGTCATCCGGAAGATCGGGGCGGGCAGCAGGTGGACCTCGTCATAGATGATGAGGCCCCAGTCATGCCCGTCCACGAGTTCCAGGTGCGGGTAGAGCCCGCCGCGCTTTGTGGTCAGGACCTGATAGGTGGCGATGGTGACGGGCCGGACTTCCTTGACCGCGCCCGAGTACTCGCCGATTTCGTCCTCCGTCAACGATGTCCGCTTGAGCAATTCGTCCTTCCACTGCCGCGCAGAGACGGTGTTGGTGACCAGGATCAGTGTGGTGGTGGAGGACGTGGCCATGGCTGCCGCGCCTACCAGCGTCTTTCCCGCACCGCAGGGAAGCACGACGACGCCGCTGCCGCCGGCCCAGAAGTTCTCCGTGGCCAGCTTTTGGTAAGGGCGCAACTGCCAGCCGCTTTCGTCCAGCATGATCAGGTGTGGTTGCCCGTCCACATAGCCGGCAAGGTCCTCAGCGGGCCACCCAAGTTTGAGGAGCAACTGCTTCAACTGTCCACGCTGGGAGGAATGCACCACCACCGTTTCGCCGTCGATCCGCGGCCCCAGCAGGGGAGCGATCTTCTTGGCACGGATGACTTCTTCCAGCACCGGATAGTCATCGGTCCGCATCACCAGCCCGTGCTGCGGATCCTTCTCAAGCCGCAGCCGGCCATAGCGGGACATGGTCTCTTCCACATCGATCAGCAAGGCGTGCGGCACGGGAAAGCGCGAGTACTTCAGCAGCGTATCCAGCACCTGTTCCGCATCCAGCCCTGCCGCCCGGGCGTTCCAGAGACCCAACGGCGTCAGCCGGTAGCTGTGCATATGTTCCGGGGCGCGCTCCAACTCGGCGAACGCGGCGATGGCATGGCGTGCCTCGGTAGCGAGCTCGTGGTCGACCTCCAGCAGGATGGTCTTGTCACTTTGTACGATCAGCGGACCGTCGGTCACTGTTGAATCCTCACTTGCGCAGTTCTCAGGGACGGCGCTGTTTTCATGTACGCAGTTCTCCTGCGGGTTCCACATCGATGATCCGGTGGATGGACAACACTCGTTCGGTGTCCTTGGCGGGATCGAACACCCTGACACGCCCACCGGAGACGGATACAGGAACAACGGTTTCGGTGTTGGCATTCCCCAAGCTGTCCACCACGTTCATGGTGACCGCCTGTTTGAGCCGGATGGCCGTCTGCAGTGTCTCCAGGCCCAGCTGGGTGGACGCCTCGCCCGCCGCTTCAGCCGGGACGGCGCGGTGCTGCCGCAGGACCGAAAGCTGCGCTTCGACGTCGTCGTCCGGCGGAGCCATTCGGGGCGCCGAGTAGACAGGCCGTGCGCTGCCCGGCACCGCCGTGGTCCGTTTGAAACGCACGACGGCGGGCTCGGCCTCCTGCACGGCAGGCGAGAGTCCCAGCTCGCGAAGGACACGCGCAGTCTCGCGCGGACTGGCGGAGGACGTCAGAACGGTGGGGGCGATGCGCACCAGGCTCAAGACGGACGTCCGGGCCTCGCGCAGGAGATCGGTGATGGCAGTTTCGTCGTCGCTCTGGATGAAGCTGGCACTCGTGCCGATACGGAGCCGGCCATGCCGGGACGCGGTGTCCTGGACAAGGTACTCCAAAGGTTGGGGCACGTCCGTGGCGGAATGCTCACGAAGGAACGCCAACAGCGATTCCGCATCCTGTCCGGCGTCGAGCGCCCTCCGGATGGTGGCGGCTGAGAAACGGTAGATCGACGCCGGGCCCTGCCCCTCGGCGTCGGCCATCAACAGCAAGGTCTCGCTGAGTTCCGGCGCAAGGTAACCGGGCGCCACGGCCGTGAGATCTGCTTGGAGGAGGATGTGGTTCACCGCAGCGGGCAAATGTTCGCCGAGGATGGTCATGGCTTGTTCCGGCTGGCCGTCAGCGATGGCCGAACCCAACTGCGTCAACGCACCGGATCCCATCAGGCCAAGGAGCGTGGCTTCCTCAAGGATGCCGCGCACCAGGGAACTGAACCGGCGGGACATCCGCGGCTGCGCCCACTCGGCCCGCTGCAGCACGGCCCTGGCATCCAGGACGGGCGCCTTCCCGTCCGGCGCTGCGGCCTCCACAGTGAGCTCATTCAGGATCTCCAGGACCCGCCGGCGCACCACCGGGGCGTCGGGCCGTTGTGCCTCCGCGGATAAGGCGTTGATGGTGGTGCCTGCCGCGCCTTGATGGACGGCCGACGACGACGGGCCAGCGAGAGGCTGCCCCACCAATGAAGGTGCCCGCTCGCTTGCCAGCCAGGCGTTGACCAGCCACAGCCACTGTTCCTGCCGGGGCAGGTTGAGCCATTCGAGCGACGGTGGCTGTACCCACGTGGAGCTGTCCACGTCCAAGCGGAGCAGCCCTGCCATGGCGCACAACTCCAGGAGGATGGCCGTCTCATGGACACCTAAACGGATGGACTCTGCCAAACGCCGCAGTTCGCGCACGCCCACGCCGCCGCTCCGAAGGGTAGCCAGAGGCTGCTCCCGGACTGCGAACAAAAGTTCAGCCGCCAGTCGCAAAATCTCGGCGATGGCCCCCATGGCGGCATTGCGTCGCAGGGCAGCACTCGTATGGCCGAGTTCCGGAACCGGTGGGGCGAGCGTGAAATCATCCACGATTGCACCACCACGCAAGGCAAGGCCCACGCTGTGGGGCAGCTCCACGTGGCCGGCGTCCAAAGGGACCAGCAAACCGCGCGCCAACAGCCAGTCGATGGGCCCCACATCATGGCTTTCGTGGGTGACCGAAGCCCGGCGCTGCGCCTGGGGTACTGCGCCCATGGCCCAGCTGCCGAACTTGTCCAACAAGGCCACCGTCCGGTCCGGTGCCGTGGCCAGGATGGCGCGCAGGTTCTCCGGAGTGGAGGTCCAGCGCTGCAAGGCCAGGGCCGCGTCCATTGGAGTGCTGGCGGGGTGGATACCGGCACCGCTTTGATGAAGCTCGGCCACCAACTGCACTACCCGCTGGGCAAAGGCCGGTTGTAGCCGTACCAGTTCTGTATAGCTCCGCCCAAGACCCGCAGGGTAGATTCCGATGACGTCTTTGAGGCTGCCCACCGGAAGGTAGAAGCGCTGACGGGACGAGGTTGCCGGCGAGCCGGTGGGCGGATCTGCCCGATGTACCAGGGCCAGATCCTGCAATTTGGCGAGGATGGGGTCCAGCGCCGAAAGGGTGGAACCCGCAATGACCTTCTTCAGCCCGGCCGAGGAAATACTGTGGCCGGTATCGGCATTGGTGCACAGGTGCAGTGTTTCCAGGACCTGCATCTCGGGCTTGTTCAACCGTTCCAAGGCACGTTGGACACTGACCCGTGCGCTCGCCCTCGCAGCCAAAGCCGGGAAGTCAGGCGCCATGGGGGAGATGAGGTCCGGTCGCGCGGCAAACAAGGCCCGCAGCGAATCGTCGCTGCGCGCTTCGAGTTCCTTGCTGAGCGCGCGTATCAGGGACATCAATCCAACGTTACCGCCCCCGGGCCCCTCGTGCCTGTCAGTGGGGCCGTGGGTTACTGCCGGCGGCGTTGGCGAACAGAGTCAAGCACCAGAACTACGGCGAGCATGAAGGCTACGGGAAGTCCGTAAAGGGCCGCCCACGTTACCCACACCGGTGGCACGCCCCCGTTGAATGCGACAGCCATGACCGTGCCCACGGCAGCCAGGGAGATGACGGCAATGACGGCGGCGATGATCATGATGGGGCGGCGGTAACCCGGGGAAGTCATGCCAATAACGCTAGCAGCAGCACGCGAAGCCGATTCATGGAAGCAACTGTTGTCATCTTCGCGTACCGCGTGGTCGCGGCAAAGCGGGAATAGGGGGTCCGGCAGGATAACCTTGAAGGAACAGACCAACACGGACCGGGCTGTCGCCCTCGATCCCGCAGATAACTGTGGATGCGGTGAATGGCCCGACGTGTCTCCCAAAGCAAGAACGAAGAAGGTTGATTACGTGCCTACCGGCAAGGTCAAGTGGTATGACAAGGAAAAAGGCTTCGGATTCCTCGCGGCTGAAGACGGCCAGGAAGTATTCCTGCCCAAGACGTCCCTGCCGCGGGCGTAACGGAGCTCAAAGCCGGGACCCGCGTGGAATTCGGTGTGGCCGACGGCCGCCGTGGAGCACAAGCACTTGGACTGCGTGTCTTGGAGAAGACGCCGTCCATTGCCAAGGCCAAGCGCATGAACGCCAGGGACCTCGCGCCGATGGTCCAGGACCTGGTCACCGTGCTGGACAATCTCTCCGGCTCCCTGTCTTCAGGCAAATACCCCGACGGCAACAAGGCCAAGGCCATCAGCATGGCACTGCGCAAGGTTGCCGACGAGCTGGAAGCCTAGGACCGGCCATGACATCGGAATCCGCACAGGACACCAAGGCCGTCCCTGACGCTGCCCAGGCTCCTGCAAACGGGGACGCCCCCGCGCGGAAGCCCGTCGCGGCCAAGCCCCGCGCCGGTTTGCCCGTGTGGCGCACGGGCAAGCCGGACGCGTTCCTGGCTGCCGCCGTCGATACTGCACGTGAGGCTGTTGAAGGCATCGCCAACCCGGGCGAAGTCGGCTCGCACCTGGGCGCCAAGTCGGAGGGGGACCGTGTGGTCACCCATCTGTTCGAGTCCAGGCTCGCCGGCTACGGCGGCTGGCAGTGGTACGCCGTGGTGACCCGTAACTCGCGCTCCAAGATCGTGACTGTCAGCGAGCTTGGTTTGTTGCCCTCCGAGGATTCCATCCTGGCTCCTGAATGGGTGCCGTGGGCCAAACGCGTCCGTCCCGAGGATGAGACGCCGCTGGTCGAAGAGACCGTTGAGGATGTCACGGAAGCGTCCGTGCAGGCGGCCGAAGACGAGGCCACTGAACCGGCTGATGAGGCTGCTGAATCCGACGAACCCGAAATCGCCGACGAAAGCGCCGACGACGACGAAGCCGGGGCTGAATAAGCGTTGCGGAAACCCGGAGTGACCACATCGAAGGCGGACGCTGATGTCCACCTTTAGGTCACTCGGAATCCTCAACTACCGCATCTGGTTCTTCGGTGCGCTGATCTCCAACATCGGCACGTGGATGCAGCGCACGGCGCAGGACTGGTTGGTCTTTGACCACCTGACCGCGCACGACGCCGGTGCCATGGGCATTACTCTGGCGCTCCAACTCGGTCCCCAGCTTTTCCTTGCTCCGTGGGCGGGGCTTCTGGCTGACCGTTATAGCCGGCGGAAACTTCTCCTCATCACTTTGGTGGCCATGGCCCTGCTCAGCACGGGGCTGGGTGTGCTGGTGCTGCTGGGGGTCGCCGAACTCTGGCACGTCTACCTCTTTGCTTTGATGTTGGGAATCGTGACCGCCTTGGACGCTCCCGTCCGTCAGACGTTCGTCTCCGAGCTGGTTACCGACGATTACCTGCCCAACGCGGTGGCCCTCAACAGTGCCTCCTTCAACGTGGCCCGGATGATCGGACCCGCTGTCTCGGGCGTGCTGACGGTGGTGGTGGGTCCCGGCTGGGTGTTCCTCATCAACACCGTGTCCTTCGTGGCCATGTTGTGGGCGCTCAAACTCATTCCTGCGTCATCGCTCCGCGTCCAGCCCCGTGCGGCGGCGGGGAAGGGGCGCATCCGGGAGGGGTTGCGCTACGTCCGGAACAGGCCGGATATCCAGGTGGTCCTGGTGGCCATCTTCATTGTGGGCACTTTCGGGCTCAACTTCCCCCTGTTCATCGCCGCGATGGTGGGAACCCAATTCGGCATGGACGCGGGTGCGTTCGGAGCGTTGAACTCCGTCATGGCCATCGGATCCGTGACCGGTGCACTGCTGGCTGCCCGACGCGGACGGCCGCGCCTCAGGCTGATCTTCGGCGCCGCTGGCGGCTTCGGCATATCAAGCGCGCTTGCCGCCCTGGCCCCCAATGCTGTGCTCTTCGGGCTCGCCCTGGTTCCCTGCGGCTTGTTCGCCCTGACTTTGATCACCAGCGCCAACGGTTACGTGCAATCCACCACGGAGGCTGTGATGCGCGGGCGGGTCATGTCCCTCTATATGGCCATCTTCATGGGCGGCACCCCTATCGGGGCGCCGTTGGTGGGTTTGGTGGCCAACGTCGGCGGCCCCCGATGGGCAGTTGGCGTCGCCGCGGTTGCCGGCGTCAGCACCGCCGTCGTGGGTTTGCTGTGGATCATCCGCGCCAAGCAGCTGCGGCTCCGCTTTGACCGCCGGGCCCGCGGACTGAAGCACTTCCGGGTGGAGTCGCTGCTTGCCCGTCCGGACACGGACGACGACGGCGCGAGCCGGCAGGGCGGATAGCCCACCTTAAAAAGCGGCGGCGCCGTCCGGGAGCTACCCGCACGACGCCGACCAAAGCCCGTGGTGCTACTTCTTCAACTCGCCCACAACGTAATCGATGCTCGCGAGCAGTGCCGAAACGTCGTCCGGCTCGATGGCGACGAAGGTGGCGATGCGCAGCTGGTTGCGGCCGAGCTTACGGTACGGCTCGGTGTCCATCACGCCGTTGGCGCGCAGGACCTTGGCGATGGCTGCGGCGTCAATGGAGTCGTCAAAGTCGATCGTAGCGATGACGTTGGAGCGGTCCTCGGCGTTGGCAACGAACGGCGTTGCGTACTCGGATGCCTCGGCCCAGGAGTAGATACGGTTGGCGGAGTCTGCCGTGCGCTTGCTGGCGAAGTCCAGGCCGCCGTTGCTGTTGAGCCACTGCACCTGGGCGTCCAAGGTCACCAGGGTGGACAGCGACGGGGTGTTGTACGTCTGGTTCAGCTTGGAGTTGTCAATGGCGGTCTGCAGGTCCAGGAAGTCCGGGATCCAGCGGCCGCTTGCCTTGACCCGTGCCGCGCGCTCCAGGGCGGCGGGGGAGAAGAGGCCCAGCCAGAGGCCACCGTCGGAAGCGAAGTTCTTTTGGGGCGCGAAGTAGTAGACGTCCGACTCGGCGACGTCCACGTCCAGCCCGCCGGCTGCCGAGGTGGCGTCCACCAGGACGAGGGCGCCTTCGTCAGCCCCCTCGACGCGCTTGACGGGGGCGGCCACGCCGGTTGACGTTTCATTCTGGGGCCAGGCGTAGACGTCAACGCCGGCTTCGGCCTGTGCCACCGGGCGGGTGCCGGGTTCGGACTTGATGATGGAGGAAGCATCAAGGAACGGTGCCTTGTTGGTGGCGGCGGCGAACTTTGAGCCGAACTCGCCGAAGGAGAGGTGCTGTGCCTTCTGCTCTACCAGGCCAAACGCGGCCACGTCCCAGAACGCTGTGGAGCCGCCCACGCCGAGGACCACTTCATAGCCTTCCGGAGCGCGGAAGAACTGGCTGAGTCCTTCACGGACCGAACCAACCAGGTTCTTGACCGGAGCCTGGCGGTGGGAAGTGCCCAGGATGGTGGTCGATGCGGCAGACAACGCTTCGATCTGTTCCGGGCGAACCTTGGACGGTCCAGCGCCGAAGCGTCCGTCCTTGGGCAGCAGGTCGGCGGGAATGGTGATGCTGTTGTCGCTCACGTGGCGCTCCAATGGGTGTCGGCTAGAGATGGGAGGTGGCATGGGGCATCAACTGCCCCTTCGACACCCCAATTCTGCCTGACACGGCCCGCGCGCAGGAACCTGCGGCCGTCATAGTCCGCTACGTGGAATGCGGGCTCACCGAATGCGACCGGAATTATCCAGAGTAATTCCAAATAAGCTAGGCTGGTGGTTGGCGTTCAGGGGGCGGCGGTGCACACCGTCCGCCCTTGCTAGGGACGCGGTACGGTGGAGATTACGCAAGGAACTGCGTTCGAGGAGAGCTGAGCTGGATGACGGATCTGATCGATACCACTGAGATGTATCTTCGGACCATTTTGGAGCTTGAAGAAGAAAACATTGTGGCTCTCCGGGCGCGCATTGCCGAACGACTGCGCCACTCCGGACCCACTGTTTCCCAGACCATTGGACGCATGGAGCGCGATGGCCTGGTGATTGTGTCCAACGACCGCCACCTGGAACTGACTGAAGTGGGACGGAAGCGCGCCACCGAGGTCATGCGCAAGCACCGCCTCGCGGAGCGCCTCCTGGCCGATGTGATCGGTCTGGACTGGGCCTACGTGCATGATGAGGCCTGTCGCTGGGAGCACGTCATGAGCGAGCGGGTGGAGCGTCGGCTCTACGAGCTCCTGGAGCATCCCACGGAGTCCCCCTATGGCAACCCCATCCCCGGACTCGAAGCGCTTGGTGGCCTTGCCAGCCAGCCGTTCCCACGGCTCGATGTCAACCTTCTGCAGGCCATGGACGGCTATGCCGCGGATTCCCGTGTGGTGGTCAGCCGCCTCGCGGAGCCCATCCAGGTGGAGCCCGAGCTCCTGACCCAGTTGGACGAAGGCGGAATCCGTCCGGGCGCAAGTGTCTCGCTGGAGCGCGTCGGCGAGTACATCTCAGTACGGGTCCCCGGTATTGAGGGCGCGTTGGAGCTGCCTCCGGAAGTTGCCGCGCACGTCTTCGTCTCACTCAGCTGAGCGAAGCCCCAAAGCACCGTGTCAAACCTCACTTTGCCCGCTTCGGCGCGCGTGTGACCTGCGGTTTTCCGAAAAAGATGATAAAGGCCTCCTTCTCTCAGCGGCCTCCTGTTGATAACGAATTTATTACCGCAGGCCTTCATCCCCTATAGTTATCTACTAGCGCTGATACCAAAGCGTTACCTGATCCGGAGCCGAGCTCTGCCAGCGGATCAGGTGTGTCACCACCACTGGCAGAGGCGGGGGAACCACAAGCGGCTGTCTAAAGAAGCAGCCTTGGGGTGAAGTCCGCAGCAGAAGTGCCCACGTATGCAAGTCCCTCTTGGGATACCTGTGTGCCGTGAGCGCCTCGTGCGGACCGGGTCTTTGTACTCTCTGACCCGAATCCGACAGCTAACTTCGCAGGCTTTTGAGAGAGGAACAGAGTTTGACATCGCAGAACGTCAGGGGTCGCCGCCGCGCGTCCGGCCCCGCTGCTGAGCTGCGGCCAGCCACCGTCGTAACGGAGATCCGGCCCCGCGACACCGAGCGTCAGGTGCGCCGCCGTAAGAGCCCGCTGCGCCAGGTTGCCGACTTCGCCGCTGCCAGCGGCGTCGGGCAGAAGGCCGGAGTTGCGCTTGCCGCCACCGGGCTTGCCCTGACTGTCGGCCTGCCGGCTACAAGCCCCGTCATGGCCACGTCGGAATCAGGACAGACCGAATCGGCCCTCGCCGTCGCCGCCCCCGCCGGCAGCCAGCCCGAGGTTTCCGCTGCCGCGTCGGCCAAGATCGACTTCAGCCGCGCCGCAGTCGCTACTGCCGCGGACCCCGATGGAAAGCTGAAGCAGCTGCTCAGCGCCCAGTCTGCTGGAAGCATCCAGCGCGCCTCATCCGTTGGCACCATGGCCAGCCCCCTGGACACGCTCACCACGGCATCCCCCTTCGGTTACCGCATCAGCCCGCTCACGGGTGGTGCCGGTGACTTCCACCGCGGTCAGGACTTCGTAGCCCAGTGCGGCACGGCTGTGCACGCCGCAGCTACCGGCAAGGTCACTTTCGCCGGATGGCACGAGTACGGCGGAGGCAACCGCGTGGTGGTCGACCACGGCAATGGCCTCGAAACCACGTACAACCACCTGTCGTCCTTCACCGTCCAGGTAGGACAGACCGTGAACCGCGGCGACACCGTGGCCCTGAGTGGCACCACGGGCGCTTCCACCGGTTGCCACCTCCACTTCGAGGTCCAGGTCAACGGTGAAGTCGTAGACCCCATGGGCTGGCTCTAATCCCAGTCGATGGTCGCCTCTCGCATGAGCGAGACGCGCCGTGACCTGAATGTGACATTCAGGTCCAACTGTTGTAGCGTACAGAGCGCATCGGCTTTTTAGGGGGCCGATGCACTTGAGTGGATTGCCTAGCTCTGCCACCGCTCAAGGTCCGTTCGCAAAATCGTCTGGCAGGGGCGGGGGAACCACTTCCGGTCTTCGAAAGAAGGCCTAGGGGTAAAGTCGCAAAGCTTCCGTGGAAGCAGCGTGGCCGGATGACTCCCATCCGAATCCGACAGCTCACCTCGCAGGCACTGGGAGAGGCTACCTACGTGTCATCATGCACTACCCCTGCGCGGCTTAGCGCCCCAACGGTTCGCGCGAACCCGTCGAACACCCTTTGCAAGGCTGCATCATTCACGGCAGGTACCTTGCGCCATCTGGCGCCCGTACCGGCAGCAGCCTCGGCCTCCGCTCTCAGCAGGCCCGAATCAGCATCCCCTACGTCAACGCTGCTGCACTCCGTAGCGTCCACCGGGACTTCATCCTCACGTTTCACCCTCCGCTAGAAATAATCCGGTTCGGGGTCGTCCAGCATGCCCCCATGTTGGCCAACCCACTACCCGTGTGCACCCCAACTGCACTCGGATACGAAAAGAGAAAATCATGACCAGTGCAAACAAGGTTGCGCGGCACCGTGCTGAGGCCCCCAAGACCAGCTCGCTTTCCGTCATCGCCAAGGCCGTCACCACCAACGCCGGTGGCGTTGGCCGCCAGGCAGCAGTTATCGCTGCAGCTTCAGGCCTGGTCCTGACCAGTGGGATCGCCGCCAACGCTGCCGAGACCAACGTGGATCGTGAATCGACGTCAACGTCCACTCTGGACGTGCAGTCCGTAGTCCAGGCCACCATCGCCGCGGACTCCACGGTGGCCATCTCCTACGAGCGCCCCGTTGTCACCACGGAGGAAGCCCCGGCCCCCGTTGTGATCGAAGAAGCTCAGGCCAAGGTTGAAGCCAAGGTTGAGCCCAAACAAGCAACCCCGGCGGCCGCTCCGGCAGCCACCGCGACCGTTGCCGTCAGCAGCCCGACCCCCGCTCCGGCGGCTTCCAGCGGTCTCGGGGCAGCCATCGCTGCGGCTGCTTACGCCCAGATCGGCGTGACCCAGGACTGCACCATGCTGGTGACCAACTCCCTGGCGGCCGTGGGCATCAACTTCCACGACTGGCCCGCCGGCTATCTTTCCCTGGGCCGCACTGTCAGTGCAGCAGAAGCCCAGCCCGGTGACCTCGCCTACTACGCCAACGGTGGTTTGGCTGGACAGGCCCACATCGCTGTCTACGTCGGCAACGGCCAGGCAGTCCACGGTGGATGGAACGGATCCACCACGGCACTGTTCAGCGCCAACGTGGGCTCGGGCCCGGTTTTCATCCGCGTCAACGGCTAATTCTCAGAGCTTAGGAACACCCCGCAGGCTTCGGCCGGCGGGGTGTTCTGCTTTAACCGCGCATGAACTCTTGCCGACACCGCACACGACATCACAAAAAAATTCGTTGATACGGCATATAAGTGCTTACCCTTATGGTGTCGATCCACAGCCCGTACAAGCAGAGGGCAGCCGGCCCTCGTGCCCCTGACGGGTGCGGCCGTGAAGAGGTACGTGCATGCGCACACTCGTTCTGAATGCTGGATATGAACCGCTGGCGGTAATAACATTCCGCCGGGCGCTGGTCCTTGTGCTGACTGGGAAAGCTAGCGTAGTGGCCGAAGGCGACGAGCCTGTCGTCGGGCCACAGGAGATTCTCGGAAGACCTTCCGTGATCCTTCTCAACCGCTACATCCGTCCCCGGTACAACAGGATCACCGCCGTGAGTCGCCGCGGGGTACTTCGCCGCGACGGCCATCGCTGCGCCTACTGCGGGAAAACAGCCCACACCATAGACCACGTCCACCCCAAATCCAGGGGCGGCGCGGATTCCTGGGAAAACCTGGTTGCGGCGTGCTTGAAATGCAACAACGCCAAGAGCGACCACACGCTGGCTGAGATGGGCTGGAAGCTCCGTTTCAAACCCGGTGTGCCCCAGGGAACCATGTGGCAGATCAAAGAACTCGAGAAACCTGCGCCGGACTGGGACCCGTTCCTGTTGCCGGAATCCGCTGCCTGATCGATTTCTGCTGAGCCCCGGATGCCCGGGTAATCTGGGCGGATGGAGTTCAATGCCGTGATTTTGGCGGGTGGCCGCGCCACCCGCCTCGGTGGGGTGCCCAAGCCATCGTTGAAGTACGACGGCGACACCCTCCTTTCGCATGCCCTGCAGGCCGCCCGGGGTGCTTCGGCGGTGGTTGTGGTGGGGCCGGATGCTCCCGGCGACGAGTCAAGGGACGGCCGACGCTTGCCGGATGATGTCCTGCGGGCGCGGGAGGAGCCGGCGTTCGCCGGGCCTGCCGCGGCCATTGCGGCCGGCATGGCTGCGCTGAGGAAGAGTGGATCGGACACGCCGTGGACGCTGGTGCTGGCCTGCGATATGCCGCATGCTTCCCGCGGTGTTGACCTTCTGTGGGCCGCCCTAGCGTCCGTTCCCGGCGTGGAAGGAGCCATGGCTGTTTCTCCTGACGGGCGCAAGCAACCACTCCTGGGGGCTTACAGTACAGCCGCCTTGGAACGGGAAGTGGCCGTAGCGTCCGAAGGTTCCGGGTTAACGAACTCTTCAGTGTTCCGGCTGCTTGCTAGGCTGAACGTGCTGGACGTTGACGTTCCCGCGGGGTCCACGGATGACGTGGATACTTGGGAGGACGCCGCGGCCTTGGGCATTGACTACGAGTTGGAGGCGGACGTGAAGAGCCAGGAAGAGACGCTCGAGGAGTGGTGCCGCACACTGCTGCAGGCTTTCGAGCTTGAGGGCGTGGAAGTGGACGTCAACGAGGTCCTCGCTGTCGCCGGAGTAGCAGCGCATTCGGTGGTACGCCCCGCCGCACCCCTGACCACGTTCATTGCCGGATATGCGGCAGGCATGGCCCGCGGCATCGGCCAGGCCAGCGATGATGCGTCCATGAATGCCGCCCTGGAGCTGGCCCGCAAAGTGGCCAAGGAGTACTCGGAGTCCGGGACCGGCCCGGAATGACAGGGGCCCCCAACGAGGGCCATCACGCGGCACACACATGGCATGAGGCCCGGCAGCGCGCGTTCGATGTTGCTGCCCCGATCCCGCCGGGGCCGGTGCCGCTCGGCTCTGCCCTCGGCCGCACCTTGGCCTCGGACGCCCTGGCCGTGCAGGATATGCCGCACTATGCTTCATCAGCCATGGATGGATGGGCTGTCAACGGCAGCGGTCCGTGGATCCTCAGTGAGCCCGGGCAGAGGCTGGCGCCGCACCAGGCCAGTCCCATTGTTACGGGCGGGCTGATACCGCCCGGCGCCAAGGCAGTCCTGCGGAGCGAGAGCGGTGTGCTCACAACTGACGACGACGGCCTGCCGGTTCTCGCCCTGGGCGGCACCGCCAAACCTGGGGAGCCTCGCAACGGCCAACACATCCGCAAGGCTGCGGAAGAGGCCGCTGAGGGTGACGTCCTGCTCAAAGCCGGCACTGTTCTAAATCCGGCACACATTGCCCTCGCAGCGCTTGCGGGCCTGGACCAGCTGGACGTTCTGGGCAAGCCGCTGGTCCGGTTCCTTCTGACGGGTTCGGAAGTCGTGGCCCAGGGGGTTCCCTTGCCCGGTCAGGTCCGGGACACCTTCGGCCCGCAACTGGGTGCGGTGGTGGAACTCTTGGGCGGCATCGCAGGGGAACAGCTCAGGGTGGGCGACAGCTACCAGGAGTGGATCGACGCGCTCCAGGACACCGAGCCACCTCTTGATGAGCTGACACCGGAGCAACCCTATGGTGAAGCGGAGCCGCCAGCCGACGTCGTCATTACTACGGGCGGGACGGGACGCTCGGGAACGGACCACCTCCGCAAGGCTGTTGCCGAGCTAGGTGGCAGCTTGCTGATCGACGGCATCGCCATGCGCCCGGGACATCCCGCAGTGTTGGCGGAACTGCCCGACGGCCGGTTTGTGTTGGGACTGCCTGGAAATCCGTTGGCCGCGATGATGGCCTTGTTTACTGTTGGCGCACCCCTGTTGGCTGCCTTGGGACACGGTCGATTGGAAGACGTAGGCGAGGTTCCCTGCGGAACCACCATTGACGCAAACCCCGGGCAGACGCGCCTGATGCCGTTCAAACTGGTGTACGGGTTGGCGTCGCCTGCGCAGCACACGGGTCCTGGAATGATGCGTGGCCTTGCAGGTGCGGACGGGGTGATGGTGGTGCCGCCCCATGGCGTCCAGCTGGGCGAGATGGTGCCCGCTTTCGCGTTGCCTTGGGGTAAAGCGCTGCCGGTGCCGAAGGCGCCGGAGGACAAGACCCGAAAAGCCGCGCCCCGGCAACAGCGGAAGGCACCTTCCGGCCCTGTGGACTGGAGCGCACTGGACGCCTGAGGCGTGCCTCGGGAGGCCTTGCGCCTGATGACAAAGTGCAATGATGGACTCATGAACAGGCATGCTCCCGAACAGGACATCAACGAAGATGACCTGCAAATCCACCCGCCCAAACAAGCCGCGGCAGGCCTCAAAGCCGTCACTGTTGCCCTTGAACGCGGATACGCCCAGGCCGGTGTATCCCGTACGGTCCGCTCCATGCTCAGGGTCAACCAGCATGATGGCTTTGACTGCCCCGGGTGCGCTTGGCCGGAATCGATCACCGGCAGGCGCAGTCCCGCGGAGTTTTGCGAGAACGGTGCCAAGGCGATCGCAGAGGAAAGCACCACCCGGACCGTCGGTGCCGAATTCTGGGCGAAGCACTCCCTGTCGGACCTCGAGGACAAGACGGAGTACTGGCTGGGAAGCCAGGGAAGACTGTCCGAACCCGTGGTCATCAGGCCGGGCGACACCCACTACTCGCCGATCAGTTGGACTGAAGCTTTTGCCTTGATTGGCGAACACATCAACGCTACAACGCCTGACAAGTGCGTGTTCTACACCTCCGGCCGTACGGCCAACGAGACCGCCTTCATGTACCAGTTGTTTGCGCGAAGCCTCGGGACCAACAACCTTCCCGATTGCTCCAACATGTGCCATGAGTCCTCCGGAAGCGCCCTCAACCCGACCATCGGAATCGGCAAAGGCACGGTCAGCTTGGAGGACATCCACCACGCCGAACTGGTCCTGGTAGTGGGTCAGAACCCCGGAACAAACCACCCCCGGATGCTGTCCGCCCTGCGCGACTGCAAGAACAACGGTGGAAAGATCATCGCCGTCAATCCGCTTCCCGAAGCCGGCCTCTTGAACTTCAAGGACCCGCAATCCCTCAACGGCGTCATTGGTGGCGGCACTACCATCGCTGACGAATTCCTGCAGATCAAAGTGGGCGGCGACCTCGCGCTGTTCCAAGCACTGGGCCACCTGCTCCTGGAAGAAGAGGAAACCAACCCCGGGACCGTCGTCGACCATTCCTTCATAGAGCAGCAGACCGAAGGGTTCGCAGCCTACAAGGAGGCGCGTTCCGTACTGGACTGGGACGAAACCGAACGGGCCACGGGGCTGAGCCGGGAAGAAATCACCAAGGCAGCCGGGATGATGGCTGCGTCCAAGGCAACAATCATCTGCTGGGCGCTTGGGCTGACCCAACAACCGCATTCGGTGGATACCCTGCGCGAAATCATCAACCTGCTGCTGCTCCAAGGCAACTTCGGCAAGCGCGGGGCAGGTGCCTGTCCGGTGCGCGGCCACTCAAACGTGCAGGGCGACCGCACCATGGGCATCTGGGAGAAACCCAAGGAATCCTTCCTGGCCGCACTGGATAAAGAGTTTGGCTTCCACATGCCGCGGGATCACGGCTATGACTCCGTGGAAACCCAGCATGCCCTGGAAAAGGGAGACGTGGATGTTTTCGTGTCCATGGGTGGAAACTTCGCAGCGGCGGGATCGGACACTGCTGCCCTGGAACAAGGCTTGAAGAGGGCAGGGCTGACTGTCCACATCTCCACCAAACCCAACCGGGCACACATCGTGCACGGCAAGACGTCCCTGATCCTGCCCACGCTGGGAAGGACGGACGCTGACCACAAACACCCCAAGGGCAAGCAGTTCCTCTCAGTGGAGGACTCCATGTCCGTCATCCACAAAACGCAAGGACGGTTGGAGCCGGTTTCGGAGCACCTCCTGAGCGAACCGGTGATTGTGGCACGGATGGCCCAAGCGACGTTGGGAGAGAACCACAGCGTGGACTGGCGGGCCATGGCTGAGGACTACGATGTCATCCGCAACCACATCTCCCGAGTCATTCCCGGCTTTGAGGACTTCAACGCAAGGGTTCGCACCAAGAACGGCTTCGTCCTGCCCAACCCACCCCGGGATACCCGTACCTTCGCCACGGACATCGGCAAGGGACGCTTCTCCGTGCGGCCCCTGGAGTATCTCGAAGCGCCGACGGGCCACCTGATTCTCCAGACGGTGCGCAGCCACGACCAATACAACACCACGTTCTACGGCTTGGATGACCGGTATCGTGGCGTCTCGGATGGTCGTCGAGTGATCCTGGTCCACCCGGGTGACCTGGAGGAACTGGGCTTCGAGGACCGGGACCTGGTGGATGTCATCTCCACCTTTTCGGGAACGGAACGGCGTGCCAACAAGTTCCGGCTCATCGGGTACCCCACGGCCAAGGGATGCGCCGCAGCGTACTTCCCGGAGGCCAACGCGCTGGTGCACCGCGAACTGGTGGCACGGGAATCCAACACCCCTGGCTACAAGGCAATGACAGTGCGGTTCGTCAAACATGAGGAGAACGGATCCTGATATGGGACGTGTAACCCAGCGCCGCAAGGTGCACAAGTTTGTCCTGGACGGCTCACCCCAGGCATTGGAGCATCCTGTCCGGTTCAAGGAAGACGTCCTGGCCGTGGAGGAGCCCCTGGAGATCCGCTTGGGTGAGATGTCCTTCTCCGTGACCATGCGGACCCCTGGAGACGACTTCGACCTTGTGGCGGGATTCCTGGTTTCGGAAGGCATCATCTGGGAGCCGGGACAGCTGATCTCGGAGCGCTTCTGCTCCGGGGAGGACGAGAACGGGGTGCAGACCTTCAACGTGGTGGATGCCCAGCTCAGGCCGGACGTGGAACGGCCCGACACCGGCCGTAACGTGTACACCTCCAGCTCGTGCGGAATCTGCGGCACGGATTCCATCGATGCCGTGCGCAAGTCCTCGCACCACAGCCCCAAGGAAGACGACGTCGCCGTCCCGGTGCGGGCGCTCGCCGCTCTGCCGGACCGCCTCCGCGAGGCGCAGGCGGTCTTTGACAAGACCGGCGGCGTCCACGCTGCCGGACTCTTCAGGATCCACGACGACGGCACTACAGAGCTGCTGTGCCTCCGGGAGGACGTGGGCAGGCACAACGCCGTGGACAAAGTGGTGGGCTGGGCCTTGCGCTCCGGCATGCTGCCGTTGAAGGGCACAGTCCTCCAAGTATCCGGAAGGGCTTCGTTCGAGCTCGTCCAGAAAGCCGCCATGGCCGGAATTCCCGTGCTTGCAGCCGTGAGCGCGCCGTCCAGCCTCGCGGCGGAACTGGCCGAGGAAACGGGAATCACGCTGGCCGGTTTCAGCCGCGGTCTCAGCCTCAATGTGTATGCAGGGCGGGACAGAATCGTTGCCGAAACAACTGAAGCGACGCCGATCATCCGTGGGGGATAGCCGACAATCACTTGGCTATTGAGCTGGAACAACGTAGATTTTATCCATCGATTGGAAGCAAGGTGAACCCGGATTCGCCGTTCGCGCCCAGCGCTTCCGGGTCGATAACAAACCATGTCACCCAGCGAACGCCCAAAGGGGAATTAATTGCACGACGACCGCCGGATCACCGAACAGCGTCTCGATCGATTTGTTCGGGAACGCATTCTTCCGGCCATTTACGGCAGGGCGATTCCGCTTCAACTCAGTAGCTGGGAGGCGCCCGGCGAACCCGTGCCCGCCACGGAAGCGCTACGCCAGGTCTTCACCCCGCAGGAGCCCGGCGCGGCGTGGGGCAAGGCCTGGAGTACCAAGTGGCTGCGCCTGCAGGGTGAGGTGCCGCAGGACTGGGGCATGACTGACTCCACCACAGTGGAGATCATTGTTGATCTTGGCTTCAACAGCGACGTCCCGGGCTTCCAGTGCGAAGGCACCGCGTGGCACTCGGACGGAAGCATCATCAAGGCGATTTCGCCCAGGAACTACCACGTCCCGCTCAAACTTCTTGGCGGCGGCCACTCCGTGGACTTCTATGTGGAGGCCGCAGCCAACCCGGACGTTGCCCAGGGTTGGTCCTTCGCGCCCACACCGCTGGGGGACAAAGCAACCTCCGGCGATGAGCCCCGGTATCGCCTGGGACGCATCGCCATTGCCGAGCTGAACGAAACGGTGTGGGAACTCAATCAAGACATTTGGACCCTCAGCGGTTTGATGCACGAGCTTCCCATGGAAATGCCCCGGCGCCACGAGATCCTGCGCGCGCTGGAACGCATGCTGGACGTCATGGACCCGGACGACGTTGCCGGAACCGCTGCTGCGGGTCGTGCAGAGCTGGCGCAAGTTCTCAGCCGTCCCGCCTACGCGTCCGCCCATGAACTCCTGGCTACCGGGCACGCACACATTGACTCCGCCTGGCTGTGGCCTGTTCGTGAGACCATCCGCAAATGTGCCCGCACTTTCTCCAACGTGGTGGCCTTGATGGATGAAGACCCGGACTTCGTCTTCTCCTGTTCTTCGGCCCAGCAGATGGCGTGGATGAAGGAGTTCTTCCCTGAGCTCTTTGTGCGCATCAGGGAAAAAGTGAAGGCCGGCCAGTTCGTTCCTGTGGGCGGCATGTGGGTGGAATCGGACACCAATATGCCAGGCGGCGAGGCCATGGCCCGCCAGTTCGTGGAGGGTAAGAGTTTCTTCCTGAACGAGTTCGATATCGAGTGCCAGGAAGCCTGGCTGCCCGATTCGTTCGGCTATTCCGGTGCCGTCCCGCAGATTGTCAAGGAAGCCGGTTCGCGCTGGTTCCTCACACAGAAGATCTCTTGGAACAAGGTCAACCGGATGCCTCACCACACCTTCGCCTGGGAGGGCATCGACGGCACCCGGCTGTTTACGCACTTCCCGCCGGTGGACACGTACAACGCTGAGCTGCACGGACGCGAACTGGCGCACGCAGAGCGCAATTACCGCGACCACGGCCGCGGGACCATGTCATTGGTGCCCTTCGGCTATGGCGACGGCGGCGGCGGACCTACGCGCGAAATGGTTGCCGCTGCGCATCGAACGGCGGACCTGGAAGGCTCTCCGAAGGTGCACATGGGCACAGCCAGGGAGTTCTTCACCAAGGCCGAGGCCGAGTACACCAACCTGCCCGTCTGGGTTGGCGAGATGTACCTGGAAATGCACCGCGGAACGTACACCAGCCAAGCAAAGACCAAGCGAGGCAACCGTCGGAGCGAACACCTCCTGCGCGAGGCCGAGTTGTGGTGCGCCACCGCTGCCGTCCGGCTCGGTGCGGCCTACGCCTATCCCGCGGACGAGCTCAAGCGGCTCTGGCGGCTGGTCCTGCTCCAGCAGTTTCACGACATCCTGCCGGGCAGCTCCATTGCCTGGGTCCACCAGGATGCTGAACGGAACTACGAAGCCATAGCCCGGGACCTCGAGGGCATCATCAGCCACGCCGCCCAGGCCTTGGTGGGCGCGGGCGATCAGCAGTTCCTGCTGAATGCCGCCCCGCATCAGCGCAACGGTGTGCCCGCGCTGGGCGCAGCCGAGGCCATCAAGCCCGAGTCCAGCGTCCAGGTGGACGAGCTCGAGGACGGCTACGTTTTGGACAATGGCATCATCCGCGCGGTCCTGGACCGGGAGGGCCTCCTCACCTCATTGGTGGATCACGCCAGTGGCCGCAACGCCATCGCCCCGGGGCACACGGGAAACCTGTTGGAGTTGTTCCGCGACACCCCCAACGAGTGGGACGCATGGGACATCGAAGAGTTCTATCGCCGAAATGTCACACCCTTGACCCAAGCGGATGGCGTCGATGTTGAGCGTTCGCCGGCCGGCGTCGTCGTGGTGGTCAAACGCAAGGTGGGTGCCTCCACCATCACGCAACGCCTGACTCTCGACGCCGGTTCGGCGTCGCTTGGGATCGCCACCACGGTGGACTGGCAGGAACGCGAAAAGATGCTCAAGATCGCCTTCCCGCTGGACGTCAGGGCGGATCGTTCAGCGTCCGAGACCCAGTTCGGCCACGTCTTCCGGCCGACGCACACCAACACCTCCTGGGAAGCGGCCAAGTTCGAGATCTGCGCCCACCGCTGGATCCACGTAGCCGAGCCTGGCTATGGCGTTGCAGTGAGCAATTCCTCCAGTTACGGGCACGACGTCACGCGGGCTGTCCGTGCCGATGGCGGAACCACGACGACGGTCCGCACTTCGCTGCTGCGCTCTGCCCGGTTCCCGGACCCGGAAGCCGACCGGGGTGAGCACACACTTGAGGTATCCATCAGGCCTGGCGCCGCGATCGCTGACGCTGTGGAGGAGGGATACCGCACCAACCTGAAGCCAAGGTTCATCTCCGGCGGCCGGCCGGTGGAACCGCTGCTTTCCGTGTCCAATCCCGCAATCGTGGTGGAGGCCGTCAAGCTGGCCGAAGACGGCTCGGGCGATGTCGTTGTTCGGCTCTACGAATCGTTGGGGGAGCGCTCAACAGGCCTCCTAACGCCCAACTTTGAGTGCTCTGATGCATTAGCCACCGATCTGCTGGAGCGCCCTACGGAAGCCCCCGGTGTGGCTGTGGAGGAGGGGCCCGCGGTCAAGCTGGTGCTTCGGCCTTTCCAGCTGGTAACCCTGCGGTTTGTTCGCTGAGGTTTGCCCCCGGCGTTTCTTTGCCCGCCTGGTTACTCCGCCAGTTCCGCGTCGATAGCATCCTTCAACACTTGAACCCGAAGGGGAATCACAGTGTCATGGTGTTTGATTTGGGCTGAGACGTTCTTCGTGAAGACATCTTCAACCAGAGTCGGCATGTCCTTCACGCCGTTAAGGTAGCGCTTGGCGGCAAAGTCGAACTCTGACCTGTTGTTCTTTATCCGGGTGTTGAGAGCCTTGAGTTCGTCGGCAATGGTGAGATATTCCGCTTCCGGGGCATTCCGGGCGGTGGCGTCATCAATCTTTTTGACGTACTCGTCCTTGAGCCGAACAAACTCGTTGTAGTTCTCCTCGGACTTTGCGGTTGTTTCTGCGTGCGATTCGAGCTGTGCAATCTCATTGTCCAAGGTGCGGGCAAACTCAACGTAGGAGATGTTCTTGGACTGCTTGAGTTGGTTGACGGCTTCCCGGCAAGGAACTGCTGCTTGCGTCAACAGCGTTTGGCGTTCCCGGAGGTTGGCTGCTTTGGAGCCGACAAAGAGTCCGCTGCACCCGGCATCTTCCCTGAATAGGCCTTCGAACCGGGGGTAGGACTCCACGAGGCCCTCCATTGAGTCGAGGTAGGCCTGGTAGGAATCGACCAGCTGCGCTACAGCCACACCGATCCCATCCGCTTCTTTACCGTCGCCGTAGCCCTCCTGCACATCGCTCAAGGCAGTCCGTGCGGAATTGACGGCCTGTTGGAACTCGTCCCGCTCTTTGACGGAGTTCTTCTCAGCATCCTCTCGTGTTGCGGGGACGTTGCGGGCCTTCTTATACGCGGCCAGGTAGGTGTTGACGGCGGGCTGGATCTTGTCCCTTGCCTCAATGAGTGCCGTCAGGCGCTCATCTTTCAGGAGGGCCAGGCTATCCCTGCGCTGCTGACCGGCGAAGTTGGTTAGGGCTATTACCACTACCGAGGCAACCACCGCCACCACAACGGCAATGGCAAGAGCGATAAGGACCGGACGGCGCTTACTGCGAACGGGCTCAATGGTCATCGCTATTTCCCCTCACCGGATGCTGCATCAAACTGTTCCAGGCTCTTCTTGAGTACGCCTTCGAATTCGGAATTTGAGCTGTTGGCACTCTCGATGATCTTTGTGTATTTGTCCTTGGTGGCGGTTTCATATGTTGTTTGCGCCTTGGCGAAAGCATCATTGATATCCAACAGTGCAAGGCCGGCGATGGTGCTCTTGCTGAGGCGCTCAAAGGTGTCCTTGCTATCCAGGACTTCCTGTTGCTTGTCCCGCTGCCCGCGGATAACCGCCTCTACGTCCGAGAGCAGGGTGGTGGTCTCGGCGTCGGCACCGTCCTTGGCGGTGCCCAGCGCGGCCAGGCACTCATCGGCGCTCTTGACGTACTCCTGGGCGTAGGTCTCACTGGCAACGTTCAGCGATGAATGCAAGGCCGCACACGGCCCGCCCACGGAGCGGTAGATGTTGGTGGTGTTGACCACCAGCTGATCGTTGTAGGCGATCACCGCACCGTACTGATCCTTGAAGCGCTTGAAGGATTCGGCAACTTCCTGGTCCTGCAGTGCCGGCGATTCCGCCATCTGCTGCAGGCGGTCACGATTCACCTGTGACTCACGCACGATGCGCTCACGGTCCTGGTTGAGGACTTTCTCCTCCTCCGGCTGTCCCGCTTTTTCGGAAATGGCGTTCGAGTACCGTCCGGAGAACTGTTGGACCAAGGGATCGTAGAGATTCATCGAGTTGTCCACGATAACGCGGTGCTTGTCCAAGCGGACAACGTCGGCACGGCCAGGTTCCGCCGGCCGGGAGAGGGCAAACCACGTCCCAAGCCCGGCGGCCACCATGGCCACCACCACGGCGGCAACGAGGATTACCGTACGTCTGGAGCGTCCCTTGCCGGGTGCGCTGAGTGTTTCTTCCAAGCTTTCATCCCCCAAATTTGTGAATCACGTAGTGTTTGCGAACCACTTAGACGTCGTGCTTTAGCCGCTTCACGAAGAGTTTGGTCCGTTCCTGGCGCGGTGCCCGCAAAACCTCGGCCGCCGGCCCGCGTTCCACTACCACCCCGCCGTCCATGAAAATTACCTCGTCCGCCACATGCTGGGCAAAGGCGAGCTCATGGGTCACGATCACCATGGTCCAGCCCTCTTCGGCGAGTTCCTTGATGACGCCCAGCACGTCCCCCACAAGTTCGGGATCCAGTGCGGACGTGGGCTCGTCAAACAGGAGCAGTTGAGGCTTGAGTGCCAACGCCCGGACGATACCCACGCGCTGCTGCTGTCCGCCTGAGAGCTCAAAAGGGTAGGCGTCGCGCTTGTCGGCAAGACCAACACGTTCCAGCAGGCGCTCAGCTTCCGCAATTGCCTCGGCACGAGGCCGCTTCTGGACCTGGACCGGGCCTTCAATGACGTTCTTCAGCACAGTCATGTGAGGGAACAGGTTGTAGTGCTGGAAGACCATGGCGCTGCGGTCGCGGAGCGCAGCCACTTCCTTCTTGCCCACCTTGGCACCGAAATCGATGGCGAGCTCATCCGAGGCATCCCCGCTCCCAAAGGTGACGGTGCCGGCGTCGGGAATTTCCAGGCCGTTAAGGGAACGCAGGACCGTGGTCTTGCCGGAGCCCGAAGGTCCGATCAGGGCCACCACCTGGCCGCGCCGGATATCGATGTCGATGTCCCGCAGCACCACATTGCTTCCAAAGGCCTTGGCCAGGTTCCGTGCCTTCAGGACAGAGGTGGCATGCGGCTGCTGTGCGGGTTCGTTAGTGGGCGACATAGCGGTCCAATCTCTTCTCCACGGCGGATTGCGCTGTGGAAAGGACCAGGCAAATGACCCAGTAAACCAGGGCTGCCTGCAGGTAAAGGGCCATGAACTCCTGGCTGAACGCGGCGATCTGCTGTGCGTTGCGGAACAGTTCGGTGACCAGGATGAGCGAGGCCAAGGAGGTGTCTTTCACCAGCGAAATGAAGGTGTTGGAAAGCGGCGGAACGGACACCCGTGCTGCCTGCGGAAGGATGATGCGGACCAAGGCCTGGGGACGGGACATGCCGATGGTGTGGCCGGCTTCCCATTGGCCCTTCGGCACGGACAGGATGGCCGCACGGATGATCTCGGCAGCATACCCGCCCACGTTCAGTGAGAACGCGATGATGGCGCTGGGCCAAGGATCAAGACGGATGCCGATGCTGGGCAGGCCGAAGAAGATCACAAAGAGCTGCACCAACAAGGGAGTGCCGCGGATCACCGAGACGTAGAAACGGCCGATGCCCGAGAGCAACCAGTTGGGGCTCAGGCGCATCAGGGCAACCACCAGCGCGAGCACCAGGCCGAAGGCAAAGGACGCGAGCGTCAGCGGAATGGTCCCGGTCACGGCACCGGTGATCAGCGGACCGAAGGAACTCCAGATGAGGTCCCAGTTCATCTATTTGGTGACGTCCGCGCCGAAGTACTTCTCCGAGATCTTCGCCAGGCTGCCATCGGCTTGGAGATCGGCCAATGCCTTGTCCACGGCTGCTGTGAGTTCAGTGGAGCCCTTGCGGAACACCATGGCGCTCTCAGTCTTCTCCGGTGCCTCGGCGGCTACCTTCAGGCCCGAGTCGGGAGTGTTCTTGGCGTAGTCCAAGTACGTGAGCTTGTCGTTTACGGTGGCGTCCACTCGTCCCTGCTGCACCAGCGTGGCGGACTGGGCCCAGCCTTCAACTGCCTGGACATTGGCGCCCGCTTCAACGGCCATTTTGTAGAAGTTGCTGGTCAGTGACTGGGCGGTGGTCTTGCCCTTGAGGTCCGCGAAGCTGTTGATGCTGCTGTTGTCCGACTTGGTGACGACCACTCCCGTGGAGATGGTGTACGGCGTGGAGAAGTCGTACTTGGCCTTGCGCTCGTCATTGATGGAGATCTGGTTGGCGATAGTGTCAAAGCGCTTGGATTCCAGACCGGCAAAGATACCGTCGAATTGGGTCTCCTGGAAGGTAGCCTTCACACCAAGTTTCCCGGCCACGGCCTGGGCGACCTCGACGTCAAACCCCGTGAGCTCCCCGGCGCCGTCAGCGTGGAAGCTGAAGGGACGGTAGGTGCCCTCGGTGGCGATGACCAATTCGCCCTTGGATTTCACATCCGAAAGGGACGTGTCCCCGCCGGACTGGGCAGGTGCTGATCCTCCACCGCACGCAGAAAGTGCAAGGGCGGCCGAGGCCAGAGTGGCTGCGAGGACAGAGCGGCGGGTGCGGAGGCTGTTCATGGAGCCATCTTAGTCACCGCCACGGCCAGGCTTGGCGGGCGGCTTGAAAAAGGGCCATTAAAAAGGCTGAGTGGGGGCGGTCCCCAACAGCCCGCCACCACTCATCCCCCCAATTGTGATCACGTGGGCGCCACATCCACCGGAAACCCGTTCTCTGATTCCGGTGTCAGGCTGCAAACCGCGTTCACACATTCATGATTGTGCCACGATCTAATGGTTTTGTGAAAGTCTTACGCCGAGAGACGTTGCTTTCGCCGCGCAAATGACTTGGAGAACCAGATCCCAGCAAGTCCAAGGCACGTGAACAAGGCGGCCGAGTAGTTGATGAGGACCCGCAACCAGGCCTCCGAAAATGGAATAAGGGGGAAAAGTTGGGACGACAAAAGCAGCGAAAGCCCTAGGAGCAGGAACCCCGAGGCCACCCGAAGCAGGACGGGTGCCGTGCTCACAACCGTGCGCCAGATGGCGGGTATCAGGCAGGCGGCCACAAACCCCGGATACAAGCGCCCCATCGCCGCGTAGCCGTCAAGGGACGGCCCCCATTTAAGCCCGCTCATGCCGGCCGAGGATCCCTGGGTGTCCGTGATGACGAAGAAGTAGATTGTCAGGGCACCAATAATCGCCGCAGCAGTGATCCCCAAGGGGCCTCGGATGGCACGCACGGCAGAGGCTGAGCCGAACGCAGTGGCGATCTTGATGCCCATGAAGTAGAACGTGCCGTACAGCAGGAAACGCAGAATCAGATTGCCGATGTTCATCCCGCCGAGCCACCCATCGATGACCAGATAGGGGGCCTCGATACTGATGAAGATGCTCAACGAGATCAGCGAAAATATGTAGAAGACCTCCCGGTTTTCGCCGCGCAATGCGCTGGGGACCCGGGCCAGGGTAATGGCAAGGCAAACCGCCAGCGTGACCCAGGGCAGGACAGCCGTCATCCGAGGTTCTCCCAAATTCGTTCAGTTCGTTCGTGGTCTTGTTCCTGCCGGCGCAGTGTCTTGCCGAGCGCCAGGAGCCGTTCGCCAGCCAGCGTCACCAGTCTGCCCTGCGACAACTTGTCCAGGGCTTCCTGGCGGGCCTCAGGCGGCCATCCGGCTTCGGCCTCCGTAATCAACCCTGCTGCCACCAGTCCTCCCGCTGGCCCCACCCCCGCAGCACGCGAGGTAGCGATGGCCAGTTCGGGCGGAAGCCTGTTGGCGGTCAGGTGGGCGGAGAAGTTCTGTGGGGCAATCCCGGTGGCGTCGCTGACCCGGTGCCGCAACTCGCCGTCGTCGATCGCGTCCACCCAGTTACGCACGGAGGTGGGGTGCGGTGGTTCGGAAAGGCGCGGAGCGGGGGTAGTGCCGGGCTCGCTGCGGTCCACCACTGCGCGCAGCAGGTCTATGGTAGCCACTTGGCTGACCAGTTCGCAGGACGTGGGCGGGACGGGGTCGCCCCGAAGCTCCGCGTAAAGATCGAAAGTGGACAAGGCCTGCACAGGATTGATGTGGAAGCCACGGCTGATACTCACCAAAGTGGACTCGGCCACCTTGCCGCGGACCAACTGCTGCGCCAACGTTGTTCTCTTGATGCCGGCGATCCTGCAGACGTCAGCGGT
The DNA here is from genome assembly GCF_000294695.2 of Arthrobacter sp. Rue61a. NCBI lineage: Bacteria > Bacillati > Actinomycetota > Actinomycetes > Micrococcales > Micrococcaceae > Arthrobacter > Arthrobacter sp. Rue61a. The sequence continues at coordinate 1,051,335 of NC_018531.1, forward strand.
GCTGGCATCGGGCGCAACGCCATGAAGCCAGCGCTGAAACGCCTTGGACTGTAAGGGCATGTGGAACTTTCCTGGAGGGGCCGCGAGGGCAAAGACGAACGTAAGCCGTTAAGTGGTAGTACGAAACGATTTTACGCCGACGCCACATTGAATTATGCTTGATGATTGAACCCGCTGGTCCGTACACCCCCCAAGTCCGGACCAGCGGGTTTTTCCATGCCCGCGGGAATCGCGGCCTGAATTTCTGCGTTCCCTTGCTGGAGGATAGACGATGACTGCAACTTTGGTGGCCAAGGATCTTGCCGGTGGTCATGGCCACCGCACACTTTTCTCGGACCTTTCCCTGACCGTTGCGCCGGGCGATGTGGTGGGCGTGGTGGGAGCGAACGGTGCCGGTAAATCCACGTTGCTGCGCATTCTCGCCGGCGTGGACCAGCCCCAGGACGGGAATGTCAGCTTGGCGCCCTCGGATGCTTTTGTGGGCTGGTTGCCGCAGGAACACGAGCGCACCGCCGGCGAAACAATTGCGTCATACATTGCCCGACGCACCGGCTGTGCCCAGGCAACAACCGAGATGGAATCCACCGCCGAAGCTCTCGGCTCGGGAGCTCCCGGAGCCGACGACGCTTACTCCCTGGCCTTCGACCGCTGGATGGCCTCCGGCGCAGCAGACCTCGAGGAGCGCATCCCGGCTGTCCTCGCCGACCTCGGCTTGGAGCTTGGCGCCGACGCGCTCATGACCGGGCTCTCCGGCGGGCAGGCTGCGCGTGTTGCTCTCGCTGCACTGCTGCTCAGCCGCTTCGACGTAGTCCTTTTGGACGAACCCACCAACGACCTCGACCTTGACGGGCTCGCCCGGCTTGAGGCTTTCGTCCAGGGCCTTCGGGGCGGCGTCATCCTGGTGTCGCACGACCGCGAATTCTTGGCCCGCTGCGTCACTACCGTGGTGGAGCTGGACCTCGCCCAGAACTCCGTGGCCGTCTACGACGGCGGTTATGAAGCCTTCCTCGAAGAGCGCGCCGTGGCCAAGCGCCACGCCAGGGAGCGGTACGAAGAGTTCGCCAACACCAAAGCCGACCTCGTTTCCCGCGCACGCACCCAGCGCGAATGGAGCTCTCAAGGCGTCCGGAACGCGATGAAGAAGAACCCGGACAACGACAAGATCCGTCGCGCAGCAAGCAGCGAATCGTCCGAGAAGCAGGCGCAGAAGGTCCGCCAGATGGAGTCCCGCATCGCCCGGCTCACCGAGGTGGAGGAGCCCCGCAAAGAGTGGCAGCTGCAGTTCAGCATCGGCCAGGCACCCCGCTCAAGTGCCGTCGTCGCCACCTTGCGTGACGTCGTCGCACGCCAAGGCGACTTCACACTGGGTCCGGTGAACCTCCAACTCAACGGGGGCGAGCGGATCGGCATCACCGGACCGAACGGTGCCGGGAAGTCGACGCTGTTGCGCCTGCTGTTGGGGACCCAGGAACCGGACGACGGCGAGGCCTCCATGGGTGCGTCTGTGGCCATCGGCGAAATTGACCAGGCGCGCGGACTGCTCGACGGCGGGCGGCACCTTGGCGACGCTGTTGAAGCTGTGCTGGTGGACTGGAACAGTGCGGATGTCCGTACCCTCCTGGCCAAGTTCGGCCTCAAAGCGGATCACACCTCCCGCACGGTGGATTCGTTGTCCCCGGGGGAGCGGACCCGGGCGGCGCTTGCGTTGCTGCAGGCACGCGGCGTGAACCTGCTGGTGCTGGACGAGCCCACCAACCATTTGGATCTTCCGGCCATCGAACAGTTGGAGGAGGCGCTGGAAAGCTACGAAGGGGCGCTCCTGCTGGTCACCCATGACCGCAGATTGCTCGAAAACGTTCGGCTCGATTCGCGCTGGCATCTGGAAAACGGACAAGTGCAAGAACTCCATCACAGCCCTAGCCAGGAGAAGTAACCATGAGCATGGACCGCGTGGCCTGGAGCTCGCTGTATAACATCACTACCGCCAAGAGCGGTTCGAAGCCTTTTTCCAAGGAGACCCTGAAGCGGGTCATGGCTTTCGCCGCACCGCATAAGGGCAAGCTCATCGCCTTCGTGGTCGCCTCCATCGCCGGTGCCTTCCTGGCTGTGGCTACTCCGGTCCTGGCCGGCCAGGTGGTGGATGCCATCATCGCCAACGCAGGCGTCGGCACGGTGATCTGGCTGGCCGTCCTCATCGCCATCGTCGCTGTGGGCGAGGCCGGTGTGGGCTTGGTGACGCGCTGGTTGTCTTCCATCATCGGCGAGGGCGTCATCGTGGATCTCCGCACGCGCGTGTTCGATCACGTGCAGCGCATGCCCATCGCGTTCTTCACCCGAACACGGACCGGTGCCTTGGTCAGCCGCCTGAACAACGACGTCATCGGAGCGCAGTCGGCCTTCGCCGGAACGCTGTCCGGTGTGGTCAGTAACGTTGTGGCGTTGGCCCTGACACTTGTGGTCATGCTGAATACGTCATGGCTTGTGACTGTGCTGGCTATGGTGTTGCTGCCGATCTTCCTGATTCCGGCCCGGAGGATGGGTTCCAAACTGGCTGACCTTCGCCGTGAAGCTGCCGCGCACAACGCTGCCATGGGCACGCAGATGACGGAGAGGTTCTCCGCTCCGGGTGCCACTCTGGTGAAGTTGTTCGGCCGCCCGGACGAGGAATCCCGTGAGTTCGCTGCCCGCGCCGGCCGGGTCAGGGATATCGGAATCCGGACTGCCATGCTGCAGTTCACCTTTGTCACCGCCCTGACCCTGGTGTCGGCGCTGGCTCTGGCCTTGGTCTATGGCCTGGGTGGTTGGTTGGCAATCGGCGGGCAGCTTGCACCCGGTGACGTGGTGGTTCTCGCCCTCCTCCTGACCCGTCTCTACGCTCCACTGACGGCGCTGTCCAACGCTCGTGTGGAAATCATGAGTGCTTTGGTCTCCTTCGAGCGGGTGTTTGAGATCCTTGACCTGAAGCCACTCATCACCGAGAAGGCAGACGCCGTGACAGTTCCGGTGGGTCCGGTTGCCGTGGAATTCGACGACGTCCGATTCTCCTACCCCTCCGCCGAAAAAGTCTCACTGGCTTCCCTTGAGGACGTTGCCACGTTGGATACCCGGGGCGGCGAGGAAGTCCTGCACGGTGTGAGCTTCCGGGTGGAGCCCGGCCAGACTGTTGCCCTGGTGGGCTCCTCCGGAGCCGGCAAGTCCACGGTGGCCCAGCTGCTCTCACGCTTGTACGACGTCGACTCCGGCGCAGTCCGCCTTGGCGGGCAAAAGCCCGGAACCGGCGTGGACGTCCGGGACCTCAGTTTCGACTCCCTGCGCGACACCATGGGTATGGTGACCCAGGACGGCCACCTCTTCCACGAAACCATCGCCTCCAACCTGCGCCTCGCCCGGCCGGACGCCACCGAAGACGACATGTGGGATGTGCTCCGTCGGGCACGCCTGGAGCCGATGATCCGGTCCCTGCCCGATGGCTTGGAGACCGTGGTGGGGGAGCGCGGCTACCGGCTCTCCGGTGGTGAACGCCAACGGCTCACCATCGCCCGCCTGCTCATCAAGCAGCCTCGCGTTGTGATCCTCGACGAAGCCACTGCAGCGTTGGACTCCACCAACGAAGCCGCCGTCCAAGCGGCGTTGGGCGAGGCACTCGAGGGGCGTACCGCCGTCGTTATTGCACACCGGCTGTCCACCATCCGTGCGGCCGACGCCATACTGGTGGTGGAGGACGGCAGGATCGTTGAGCGCGGCACGCACACCGAGCTGCTGGCCGCGGACGGCCGCTACGCAGAGCTGTATCAAACCCAGTTCGCGGAAGCCACGGCGGTGGCCGAGGAAGCGGTCCCGGAGCTGTAACCCAGGGCTACTTGGGCGGGGTGAGCGCTGGAAGTACGTGGTCCGTCAACAGCGGTGCCAGGTCCGGGGGAAGCGGCGCGTCGAGGTCCAGCCAGCGGATCTCGGCGATCTCCGCCGAAGGGTGCGCCTCCCATGTTCCGGGTGCAGTGAACACGGTGGCTTCGATATTGGTCGCTGCCTCATTGGCTGCCACAGCCAACCACACGCCGAGCGGCTCCAGGAGGTTCGGTGCTACCGCTATGCCCACTTCCTCCAAAAGCTCCCGCGAAGCGGCTTCAGCAGCGGTTTCGCCTGGCTCGGGCTTGCCGCCCGGGTGCATGAACTTGTCCGTGCCGCTCTTGCGGACAGTCAGCAGTTGGCCGGCGTTGTTGTAGACGCAGACGGCGCTGACAATAATCAGGTCCGTGCCGGTTCCACTCATGGTTGCCTCCCGGCTTCGATTCGGACCAAGTGCGATTCCAGCAGCAGATTCTTGGCCGGCCCACGAACATCCCAGGTGAAACTGAACGAGTCAGGTCCCTCCACAAAGTACTTGACGCGGTATTCGTCGGGGTCGCACCAGTGCTTATCCTGGTTGACCTGTTCGGAGAAGCTCATCACGTGGAAAGGCCTGCCGTCGGGGAAGAACACCTCCATCGAATCCGGGCCGGCTCCGGGTTTCAGGACATACTCACGGAATGCCGGACCCGAATGGGTTGGCCAGTGCATGGTTCCGTCTTCGCGGTAGTCCAGCCCCGCGTCGGGGTTCAGGGTATAGCGCACGACGCCGGTAAAGGTTCCGTTGGTGCCGGAGGTCCGGTCCAGGAGTGTCCGCTCCACGCGCCAGCTGCCGGCCAAGTAGGCCTGCAAGTCCTGGGTGGGCTGCTGGTGGTTCAAGTGCCCTCGATTGGAATCGAACCAACGACACCGGCTTTAGGAGAGCCGTGCTCTATCCACTGAGCTACGAGGGCCTGTGTGTCCATGACTCTAAATCCCACTGCTGGAGCTCGAGGGCCCGGACACGACTACAAGCATACAAGCTGCGGGGGTGCTGCCCGAACACCGCTAGGCTGGCGTTCATGAAAGGGCACACGACTGCACCGGCGCCAGCTGGATCGTTCCTTCCGGATACCCGTGGCATCAGGGCGAACATCGGAGGGTGGGCGCAGCTGAGCGTGGTCCAATACTTCGTGGCTGAGGCCGCCGTGATCGAGGCCTGGGCAGGGCCCGAGCCCTACAGCAGGGCCACCGGATTCATCAGTGACCTCGGAGCAATCTCCTGCGGTATTTACGAGGACCGGGCCGTGTGCTCGCCGTTGCATCTGCTGATGAACGCCTCGTTTGTGGTGCAGGGCCTGGCCCTCATCCTGGGTGCTGTATTCCTGACGGCCGGGCTGTTGAGCGTGGCCGCGCGGGCCGGAGTAACGGCACGACGATTTCGAGCTGTTGCGGACGACTCTCCTCAGACGCGGGTCCTGACCGTGCCCTGGATCCTGGCTGTCGCCATCCGGATCCTCACCGGCGTCGCCGGAGTGGGAACGGTCCTGGTGGGACTGGTGCCCGAAGACCTCGGCTCACCTTGGCACTTTGCGGGCGCACTGATGTTCTTCATCGGGGGAGGGTTTGCACTGCTCCTGTTGGGCATCCTGTGGTTCCGGCAAACCCCGATCAGTTGGTTCCTCGCTGCCTGCGGGCTGGTTTGTATTGGCGCGCTCGTCATTGGAGGGTTCACCGGGATGGAGGTGCCTCAGCCGGGGTTGCTTGAGCGGTTCATGGGCTATCCGGTGACCATTGGCCTCGCTGCGGCCGGCCTGGTGATTGCCCAGCGCACCCACACGGAACGCAAGTTGGCGCGGGCAGGGACGGGCTCCCGCTGAGGTTTGTTGGCGGGGTTCCTGAGGTTTCCGCACCCGTTGCCGCCGATTGCGCCCGTAAGCACTGGTGCGCCGGGCGCGTAGGGGTGCGGTGCTGGGGAACGTGTGGTGCGGTGGGCGTGTAGTGGTGCGGTGGGCGCGCGGGCAGGGGCGGAACGTTGGTCAGGCGGGCTTCGCGCTCTGTCGTCCGAGGAACACGGCCACCACGCCGCACAGGAGACTGATCAGGAACAGCACCCACGACGCGACGGTGACAGCTGAGGCCAACGCGACCGAACCGGCGTCGGGCGTTTCGGCAGCCAGCACGGAATCGATGGCGATGTTGGACCACAGGTGCGCCACAGCGAACAGCAGGGGAGCAGCCCACAGGGTCCACCGCCATGACTTTCGCGCCACATTGGTGCCAATCAGCAGGAGCCAGCTGAAGCCGAAGATCAGCGGAAACAGGGTGCCGGCGGTCTTGTGGATGTAGTTCAATTGGCCACGCGCGGACTCGTCCATGGCCTCTCGAAGCTGGACGATGTAGTCCTGCGAGAAGCCGCCGATCAGCGAATCAGGCATCGCCAGGCCACCGGAGAGCTGCGTCATCTGGTTCAAGGTGAGCAGGTGCAGGTACCAGAACAGGAACAGGCTGGCCACGACGCCCGCGATCACAATGAGCTTTGAATTGCTCTGTGCCTTTTGCGGCGTGCGCTGGGTGGTGGTGTTGATCACGGGAGGCAGCGTGTGATCCGGGACCACTGCCTTTGCTCCGTGCTTCTTGATGCGCTGGGCGGGTGTCTTGGCCATGCCATTCATTATCCCGCCACATAAGCTGGATCCATGACCACCGGCAGGCACACAGCAACTGAACTCGATCCATCACTGGATGACTACCAACTGGCCAGCGCCCTGGTCCGCGAGGCAGGCCAGCTGGCGCTGCTCATGCGGATGGGCGGACTGCAGGGCGAACGCAAGACGTCAGTGTCCGACGTCGTCACTGCAGCTGATCACGCAGCCGAGGCTTACGTCCTGGACCAGTTGCGGCGCTGCCGTCCCGACGACGGCATCCTGGGCGAGGAAGGCACCTCCGTTGCCGGGACAAGCGGCCGGACCTGGGTGATCGACCCCGTAGACGGCACGTACAACTTCCTCCACGGCTCCACATACTGGTGTTCCGCCATTGCCCTCAAACGGGACGACTCGATCCACGGCGGCACCTCGGTTGCCGATCCGGACGTGCTGCTGGGCGCCATCTATCAGCCCGAACTGGACAAGCTCTGGCTGGGAGGGGAGGGACGCCCGGCAACCCTGAACGGCGAATCGATCACCGGCTTCGGCGACCTTCCCGTGAGCCAAATCTCCGCCGCAACCTACATCCACCCCACCTGGTTGGCGGACCCCCGCGCGGCCATGCCCTGGCACGCGGCTGCAGTTTCCGCGGCATCACTGCGCATGTTCGGTTCGGGCTCCTGCGACCTTGGCCGGGTGGCCGATGGCGAACTCGGGTGCTGGTTCCAGCACAGCTGCCCCGAATGGGACTGGCTTCCCGGAAAGGCGATCGTCCGCGCTGCCGGCGGGGACACCGCCGTCGTGCAGGTCAACGGACTGAACTGGTTCGTGGCAGGAGGCCCGACGGCGGTACTCGAGCTAAGCGCGGCCCTCGCCTCCGTTCCCCAGTTCGCTTAGGGCCTGACGCGGGGCACAGGCAACATCGCGGCTGCAGCGCCTTATAGTGTCATGGGCACCGCCTAGACTGGTAGGCACCATGGATATGTTGTTTGACCCCTACGCAGACGGACCCTTCAAAGCAGGCACCAAAGCCGCAGTCAAGGCTGCCCCGGAGCTCTCCCTTTCCGGGGGAGGCGCGTCCGGGCCCCGCCTCCAGGAGGGAACTGCCGCATCCGGGCACGCCCCGCAGGGGCCCGCCTCCGGAGGATGGGGCAACCAGGGCGCCCACGGACTGCCAAATGCTGAGGCCCTCCTCCAGGGACTGAATCCGCAGCAGGAAGAGGCCGTGAAGCACGCCGGAAGCCCCCTGCTGATCGTTGCAGGTGCAGGGTCCGGCAAGACCCGTGTGCTGAGTAACCGGATCGCTTACCTGATCGCAACCAAGCGTGCACACCACGGCGAAATCCTTGCGATCACCTTCACCAACAAGGCAGCAGCGGAAATGCGGGAACGCATCGAAGCCTTGGTGGGCGCCCGTGCCAAGGGCATGTGGATTTCTACGTTCCACTCTTCCTGTGTGCGCATTCTGCGCCGGGAAGCTGCCAACGTTGGCCTGAATTCCAACTTCTCCATCTATGACTCCGCTGATTCGCTGCGCCTCATTACACTCGTGGCCAAGAATCTGGACCTTGATCCCAAGAAGTTCGCCCCCAAGGCCATCCAGCACAAGATTTCGGCGCTCAAGAACGAGCTCATTGACGCCGACTCCTACGTTTCCTCGGCAAACCACAACGACCCCTTCGAGCAAGCCGTGGCCGAGGTGTTCAAGGGCTACACGCAGCGTCTCCGGCAAGCCAACGCAATGGACTTCGATGACCTCATCGCGGAAACCGTGTACATGTTCCGGGCCTTCCCGGCGCTCGCGGAGTCCTACCGGCGCCGCTTCCGGCACGTTCTGGTGGACGAGTACCAGGACACCAACCACGCCCAGTACGCCTTGGTCAGGGAAATCGTCGGCTTGGGAACGGACACGGGCGTCGAACCGAGCGAACTCACAGTGGTGGGCGATTCCGATCAGTCCATTTATGCCTTCCGCGGAGCGGACATCCGCAACATTGTGGAGTTCGAAGCCGACTATCCGAACGCCCGCACCATCAAACTTGAGCAGAACTACCGCTCCACGCAGAACATCCTCAGCGCAGCCAACTCGGTGATTTCCCGCAACCCCAACCGGCAGGAAAAGCGTCTGTGGACCGCGGAGGGCGACGGCGAGAAAATTGTTGGCTACGTGGGGGAGAACGAGCACGACGAAGCCCAGTTCATCGCCAAGGAAATTGACCGGCTGCAGGACGAGGAAGGCTTGCGTCCCGGTGACGTCGCCATCTTCTACCGCACCAACGCCCAGTCGCGTTCCATCGAGGACGTTCTGGTTCGCGTCGGCCTTCCCTACAAAGTGGTGGGCGGCACGCGCTTCTATGAGCGCAAGGAAATCAAGGACGCCCTGGCGTACCTGCGCGTCCTGGTGAACCCGGACGACGACGTCAACCTCCGCCGGGTGCTGAACGAACCCAAGCGCGGGATCGGCGATCGCGCCGAGGGCGCAGTTGCCGCGTTGGCCGAGCGGGAACGTACCTCGTTCGTGACCGCAGCGCGCCGCGCAGACCAGGCGCCCGGCATGGCAACGCGCTCCGTCAACGCCGTACTCGGATTCGTGAAGCTGCTGGACGACCTCGCGGAGGTGGCCTCCGGCTCCGGTGCTGCCGCTGCTTTGGAGGCAGTCCTCGAACAGACCGGTTACCTGGCGGGGCTGCGCGCCAGCAACGATCCCCAGGACGAATCCCGCGTAGAGAACCTCGCGGAACTGGTGGCCGTGGTCCGGGAGTACGAACGCGACAACCCGGATGGGTCCCTCGGCGAGTTCCTGGAGCAGGTTTCCTTGGTGGCCGATGCCGACCAGATCCCCGATGCTCCGGGTGCGGACATTGACGCCGCCGTCGCGGAGGCCAAGCGGATGGGCGTTGTCACCCTCATGACGCTGCACACGGCCAAGGGCTTGGAGTTCCCCGTGGTCTTCCTCACCGGTATGGAGCACGGTATTTTCCCGCACCAGCGCTCGGCGACGGATCCCAAGGAGCTAGCGGAGGAACGCCGCCTGGCCTACGTGGGCCTGACCCGTGCCCGCAAGCGCCTTTATGTCACGCGCTCTGAGGTTCGCAGCATGTGGGGCCAGAGCCAGTACAACCCCGCCAGCCAGTTCCTGGAAGAGATTCCCTCCGAACTTGTGGAGTGGAAGCGCGAAGGAATGAGTCGCCAGGCCGCAGGTGGCTGGGGGAGCGCCCCCATCGGGTCCAACCGCTACGGTGGTTCGTTCTGGGGTGCGGGCACATCCCGCGGTGCTGCCGCCAGCCCAACCGCAGGGTTCGACGCCGACGTCCCCGCCGCCGTCGTACGCAACAGGGTCCAGCCGCAGAAGGAAGTCATTTCCGTGGTGGTGGGGGATAAGGTCAACCACACAAGTTTCGGCAACGGAGTGGTGCTCGGCATCGAAGGCGCGGGCGACAAGACGGTGGCGAAGGTGAAGTTCGACGTCGGCGAGAAGCGGCTGCTGCTGCGGTATGCGCCCCTGACCAAGTTGGATGCGTGAAGCCGCACGGCATAATGAGGGACATGCAACGGACTGTTTGGGCGATCCTGGCTGCCTTGGTCATGGTGCTGGCGGCGGGATGCTCCTTCGCCACTGAAGATCCTGACTATGTACCTCCTGCCCCGCTGCCGCCGCTGGAACAGCTCCAACAGGTGCCTGTCACCGAGCAGACCACACTGTCCGCGGGCGAGGATGTCACCGCGTTCGTTACGGCTGACAAGAACATCGTGTGCGCCATGACCTCCGCACGGGGCGGGCACCTCAACCTGCCCTACGAGGCCAACTCCTACTCCGACGCCGCCAACAACAAGTTCGCCGTAGTCCCTGTAGTTCATTGTGAGCTGGCGAAGTATGCCAAGCCGGATACCGGCGACATCGCTGGCGACTGCGCGGGAATAGGTCTCGGCTATCTTGGCGGGACGGTGCTCCTCACTCCGGAGAAGGCTGTCTATGGCTCATGTCGTTCCGGCGTAACACAAATGGAGTCGGAGTTCGGGCCTAAGGGCAGCCGTGACGGTCCCATCTCCAAGCTCCGGGAGTTGGCGGACGGGCAGAACATTGAACGCAACGGTCTGCGGTGTTCGGCCTATAACGGGGGCGTTGCCTGCGGAAACGTCTCAGGTGGCGTGGCGTTCTTCGTAAGCCGCGAGGGATACCAGTTGATTTCCGACGGCGGCAAAACGGTCCGCGGGAACCTGAAACAGGGGTCCTGATCGCGGCCGGAAGACGGCCGAACAGTCCAAAATCCGCGTCATTATGCGGTTTTTCTACATCCGATAGAAGTGTAAGGTTACTCACTTAACCGGTAGTGTGTAGCTGGCGGGACTCCTCAAAGGGCTAAAGTTCCGAGAGGACCTTACGCAATGTGACCGGCTTCAATCCCGGTTGTTACCGCGTACTTTCCGCAGCTGGCTATCGCGGTCATCGCGGTTCCCGGCTGAACAGAAAACTACTTCGACGTAGAAGGACACTAAACCGTGGACCTGTTTGAATATCAGGCGCGCGATATGTTCGAGGCGCACGGTGTACCCGTGCTCGCCGGCATCGTGGCGCACACTCCTGAAGAAGCGAAGGCAGCTGCCGAGAAGATCGGCGGCGTAACTGTCGTAAAGGCACAGGTTAAGGTCGGTGGCCGCGGCAAGGCTGGCGGCGTCAAGGTTGCCAAGACTGCCGAAGAGGCGCTTGAGCACTCCACCAACATCCTGGGCATGGACATCAAGGGCCACACCGTCAACAAGGTGATGATCGCCCAGGGTGCTGACATCGCCGAGGAATTCTACTTCTCGGTCCTCCTGGACCGCGCCAACCGCAACTACCTGGCCATGTGCTCGGTAGAAGGCGGCATGGAAATCGAGCAGCTTGCAGTTGAGCGTCCCGAGGCCCTGGCCAAGATCGCCATCGACCCCGCTGTGGGCATCGACCAGGCCAAGGCTGACGAGATCGTCGCAGCTGCAGGTTTCGCTGAAGAACTGCGCGGCAAGGTAGCCGACGTCATTCTGAAGCTCTGGGACGTCTTCAAGAAGGAAGACGCAACCCTGGTTGAGGTCAACCCTCTGGTCCGTACCGGCGCTGGCGAGATCGTCGCCCTCGACGGCAAGGTCTCCCTGGATGAGAACGCTGACTTCCGCCACGTGCACCACGCACACCTGGAAGACAAGGACGCAGCTGACCCGCTGGAGGCCAAGGCCAAGGCGCAGGACCTGAACTACGTCAAGCTGGACGGCGAAGTAGGCATCATCGGCAACGGCGCCGGTCTTGTGATGTCCACCCTCGACGTCGTTGCTTACGCCGGCGAGAACCACGGCAACGTGAAGCCCGCCAACTTCCTGGACATCGGTGGTGGAGCATCCGCCGAGGTCATGGCCAACGGTTTGGACGTCATCCTTGGCGATTCCCAGGTCAAGAGCGTGTTCGTGAACGTCTTCGGTGGCATCACTGCTTGTGACGCCGTTGCCAAGGGCATCGTCGGTGCACTGGCTGAGCTCGGTTCCTCCGCGAACAAGCCGCTGGTAGTTCGCCTCGACGGCAACAACGTTGAGGAAGGCCGCCGCATCCTGACCGAGGCCAACCACCCGCTGGTTACCCTGGCCGCCACCATGGACGAGGGCGCCGACAAGGCCGCCGAGCTCGCCAACGCAGCTAAGTAAAGGGACGCGACAATGTCTATCTACCTCAACAAAGACTCCAAGGTCATCGTTCAGGGCATCACCGGCGGCGAGGGCACCAAGCACACCGCCCTGATGCTCAAGGCCGGCACCAACATTGTTGGTGGCGTCAACGCCCGCAAGGCCGGTACCACGGTCCTGCACGGCGACAAGGAAATCAACGTCTTCGGCACCGTCAAGGAAGCCATCGCTGAAACCGGCGCAGACGTCTCCATCGTCTTCGTTCCCCCGGCATTCACCAAGGACGCCGTGGTTGAAGCCATCGAAGCCGGCATCGGCCTGGTAGTTGTCATCACCGAAGGTGTGCCGGTTCAGGACTCCGCCGAATTCTGGGCACTCGCCCAGTCCAAGGTCGACGCAGACGGCAAGCAGATCACCCGCATCATCGGACCGAACTGCCCCGGAATCATTACCCCCGGCGAAGCCTTGGTTGGCATCACCCCGGCGAACATCACGGGCAAGGGCCCCATCGGCCTCGTGTCCAAGTCCGGTACCTTGACCTACCAGATGATGTACGAACTCCGCGACCTCGGCTTCTCCACCGCGATCGGTATCGGTGGCGACCCCATCATCGGCACCACGCACATCGACGCCCTCGCTGCGTTCGAAGCTGACCCGGAGACCAAGGCAATCGTCATGATCGGTGAGATCGGTGGCGACGCTGAAGAGCGCGCAGCCGACTTCATCAAGGCCAACGTCACCAAGCCGGTTGTTGGCTACGTTGCCGGCTTCACGGCTCCCGAGGGCAAGACCATGGGCCACGCAGGCGCCATCGTTTCCGGTTCTGCCGGTACGGCCCAGGCCAAGAAGGAAGCTCTCGAAGCCGCTGGCGTGAAGGTCGGCAAGACGCCGTCCGAGACCGCCAAGCTGCTGCGCGAAGTTTACGCAACGCTCTAGCCTTTACAGCTAGCTCACGACGACGGCCCGGCGCCTTCCCCACGGAAGGCGGCGGGCCGTCGTCGTTCTTTAAGTAGCTGACGCGGGCCGAAGAGTCTGGGGGAAAACTCCGACCCGCGCCAGGTCTATGGGGCTGGCTAGGCGATGATCTTCAATGCCTGCCAACCGGTGCCGAGGCTGATGGGAGGTACGGTGCTGAACGCTCCGCTGCCTGTGCCCGGGTACAGCCACAGGGTGTCTCCGATGCGGCCTACGACGTCGTTGCTGCCATCGCCGTTGAGGTCGCGGGGCCCGGCTATCGATGTTCGGTTGTCCCAACCCGTGGAGATTTGCTTCCACTGGAGCCATCCGCGGGTTCCGTTTCCGGGGTAGAGCCAGAGGGCGCCCGTGTCCGAGCGTCGCGCCAGCACGTCTCCCTTTCCATCTCCATTAAAGTCCCCCGTGCTCAGAATTGCATTCATCACGTTCCAGCCGGTTCCAATGGTTGTGGGTGTCCTCTGACCGCCGGTTCCGTTGCCTTCGTAGAGCCGCAACTCACCGGAGCTCAGCCGGCCAATGAAGTCCGGAATACCGTCGCCGCTGAAGTCGCCGGGGGAGAACAACTGGCTCATGGTGCTCCACCCGGTGCTGACCTGAACCCGCGCTCCGAAACTGCCTACGCCATCGCCCGGGTAGAACCACAGGACGTCGCCTGCGCGGGCCAGCAGGTCCGGTTTGCCATCCCTGTTGAAGTCACCGGGAGTGATGGCCTCATTCACCGTTGACCACGCCGGTGCCGCCAGGGCTACCTGCCGTGTCAGAACGCCGCCTGCGCCGTCGCCTGGATACAGGTACAGGTTGCCGGCGGTATCGGAGGCAAGGACATCGGCTTTGCCGTCGCCGTTGAAATCATGGGCCGACGGCGGTCCGGCTGCGGGCACGGTGTACGTCTGGCTGCCCACGGTCGAGGTGTTGCCGGACGTGTCCACCCCGATGTACTTAAGGACGAGGTTGGAACTTCCCATGACAATCGGAGCCGCGTACTTGATGTTTGTGGCTGATTCCGTTGCCGTGGGCGTGCTGCCGTCGGTGGTGTAGTAGATGGCAGCTCCGGGTTCATTCGCCGAGAGGGTGATGGTGGCCCCGCTGGCCAATGCGCGGCCGGTGGGGTTGGCTGTCACCGTGGGAGCCGTGGTGTCCGGCGGAACCGTGTACGTCTGGGTGACGACGTCGGAGACGTTTCCGGCAGGGTCCGTGGCGAAGTATTTCAACGTCATGGGAGCCGTGCCGGGGAACGCTATCGGTGTTGAGTACACCTGCCCGGCCGTCAACGGGTCGGTACCATCGGTGGTGTATTTGATCACCGAGTTCGCTTCATTGACCGTGAGGGTGATGGTGGTGCCGGGAGCGTAGGCGCCGCCCGCCGGGTTCGCCGTTACCACCGGTTTAGTCACATCCGGGCCGGTGGAGTATGTCTGGGTAACCACGGCGGAGGGATTGTTCGCAGAGTCCACCGCGAAGTACTTCAGGGTCAACGGGCCATTCACAGTGATGGGGGTGGCGTATGTGCTGCTGGCCACTGTGGGAGTAGACCCGTCCACTGTGTAGTAGATGGAAGCTGGCTCATTCACGGTCAGTGTGACCTTTTGCCCGATGTCGTAGGTGCCACCCGCGGGTGTGGCTGTCACCACGGGGGCAACGACGTCCGCGGTGATGTGTGCCTCGAACTCAGACAGGCCCACATTGGTGGTGGTGCCGCTGACGGAGCTGATGTTGAAGCGCACGGAGCTGACCGTCCTGGCAGGAAAGTTCACTGTCAGCCCTGAGCCGTTGTTAGGCAGTGCGGTAACCGGAACAGTGCTGCCATCAGAGAAGACAAGGTTGCCGCCGGTTACGTGGTCACTGGGCAGAGGCCGGTCAAAAAGCGTCACGGCGTTGATGGTCCGTGCGGGGGAGAAGTTGTACTGGATCCAGCTGCCGGCCTTGCCCCCGTTGGTGACCCACTCCCGGTTGGCGTCCATGGGAGTGCCCCAGGCATATCCGTCCCGCGCTTTCTCTGGACTTTGTCCCGAGGCTCTCTGAGAGGACGCTGAGACGGTTGTTCCCGCCGATTTCGCCGCGTTGCCGGTCCACTCGATGGCTGTAATGTACTGCCGTTTGAGCCAGTCGCTGTACGGCACGTCCGGGCAGATGTTCCCGCACAGGAACTCATCGAATTCGGCAAAGTGCCTGAAGGTGTTGACCTTACTGGTGAGTTCGGCGCCAGTGACGTTTTGCGCGTACTCGTCGATGACATAGGCATCGTAGGCGGACGAGGTATGCGGTCCGGTGTAGGCGCGAGTGGCTAACTGACCGAATTTTGCCGCAGCCCAGTGGTCGCTGTGGTCATAGGGGGTGGTGAAATTGCCTGTCCAGTCCTGGGTGCGGAACGTGGTGGGTTTGTAGTTGGCCACCAGCCGGTTCAACACAGTCTGCAGCAGCGATTTTGAATACGTGGCCGATCCGTCCACAGGCCGAATTGAAGAAATGCGTCCGTCCCACAACTTCAGGATGCTCTGGCCATTGAAACGGCTGCTGCCATTGCCGTTGGGGAAGCCGTCCGGAAGCCTCAGGAAAACCACCGAGATATTCGGCGCCGCGTTGAGCGTGTGGACAGTCACCGGTCGCTCGGGTACACCGGCGTCCGAAGCCGTCCATGCATTGGCGACCCCCGCCATCAAGGCGTAGCTTGACCGGATCCCGTCCTCAAGACCGGCCCAATATGATTGGCCTTCTCCGGCGTCGCCCGCTGTGAGGTAAATCGTCTGGACGCAACGCTTTGCTTGGACATCCCGCATGAAATCGGGGCTGATGAAGATCAGGTCGTCGTCCGTATGGGCGACGATCTGCTGGGCACCGCCGGTCCCGGGACAAGGGGGTACGGCTGCCGAGGCGGGCGTGGCAAATCCGAAGACAAACGAGGAAAGGGCAACAGAAAGGCCCAGCAGGAATCCCAGGATCCGCCGGGCCAATGAACGAGTGCTGATGAGTGATGGGCGAGTATGACGACGAGCGTATTTCGGACGGTCCACAACCATGCTCCTTGAGCAGATGTTGGGCCCCCCAGCCGGCAAACTTACGACGCCCCCAGGACGTCATTTCGAATGGAGTTATTGCTGCCGCGATGATCAGAGGTGGTGAAAATCGATGCAGTGAGCGTTACTGTACTCCCGTGGATGGGCCATGGGTAGGGTTCCGGCAAACATCCACAAAGTTCTGGAACGGCAGCAACCGCTCGGCGTCGGGCAACTGGGAAGCCTCCGGATGCCATTGAACCGAAACCACCCACCGCGAAGGGTCTTCCAAGGCTTCCACGGTTCCATCGTCTGCCACGGCAGTGACCAGGAGGCCTTCACCCACCCGGGACACGGCCTGATGATGTCCGGAGGCGATCTTGATGGTGCTCCCCTCAGGGGATCCATACAGCCCCGCAGTCTTGGAACCGGCCGTCAGGAGCACGTTATGCCAGGCCCATTCGCTGGCCTCGGGATCGTGGGGATCCAGGCCGTTGTGGTTCACTGCCGACGGTGCCATGTCCTGGATCAGCGTTCCGCCGTAGAGGACGTTCAGCAGTTGGTGGCCGCGGCAGACGCCCAACAGCGGCAGACCGGCGTCGATGGTTGCCCGGGCAACATCCATGTCCAGATGGTCCTGCTCGGGGTTGACATCGTAAAGGGACGCGTCAGGGTCCTGCCCATAGAGGCGCGGGTTGATGTCGCCGCCGCCCGGCAGCAGGACGCCGTCGAGCGTTTGCATCTCGGTGGCCAAGCGCCCGGCGCTGTCAGCCAACACCGGGGTCAACAGCACCGGTTGTGCGCCGGCCTCACGCAACAGGTCCACGATGAACGTAAAGAGCTCGTTGGCTTCACCCACCCGGGCGTCTGGGGCGTCCGAACTGCTGAGACGGACCGGGACGCCGATACGCGGCCGAACAACTTCTGAACTCTTCATGCTTCATGATGCACCGGATCAAGGCCCGGCACACAAACGGCTGCACCACTACGCTGAAACCATGAACCGCTCCGGAGCTTTGAACCCGAGTCCGCGAACTCTCGACGTCGAAAGCGTGGTCCACTTCCACCAGCTGGTGAGTGCAGGGGCCGGCTCCATGAACGGCTGGCACGCGCAATCGCTGGACCTTCGGGGCCACTCGCGGGACCTCAAAGCCTTGAACCCCCAAGGTGCGATTTTCCTGGGGTGCACTTTCGACGACGGGGTGGAGGAGAGCCTCCGCCGGCGGGGAGCGCTCATCTTCCCCAAGCTTCACAATGTGCCGTTCAATCCCTACCGCGGCGGCGTTTACACGGCCAGCGAACTGTATGAGGGCATCGCCGTCACAGAGTACGAATCCACCCTGGATGCCCGCGTCTACCAGTGGAGCATCCTCCCCGGGCAACGGGGCAGCCTGGACGCCACCCTCGCAGCGGCCCTGCACGACCACGCAATCGGCGACGCCCTGGACGAACTGCTGGACCACGGGGCACTCGCCGGGACCAAGCTGGTGGGTGTCATGGGAGGACATGCCGCGCAGCGCGGCACCAAAGAATTCGCCGACGCCGCAAAGCTGGGACGGTTGCTGGCACAGGCGGGCTTTACGGTGGCCACGGGCGGGGGTCCCGGCGCCATGGAAGCCGCCAATCTCGGCGCCTACTTGAGCGGACTGCCCGACGCCGACTCCATCGTCGCGCTTGAGGATCTCGCCGCTGTGCCCGGGTTCAGGCCCTCCGTGACGGCTTGGGCGCGGCAAGCAGCCGCCGTCGTCGAACGTTATCCGGACGGCACCCCGACGCTCGGCATTCCAACATGGTTCTATGGTCATGAGCCGCCCAATCTCTTTGCCACGCACATCGCCAAGTACTTCGCCAACGCTGTCCGCGAGGCCATCCTGCTGGAGCTCTGCGACGGCGGCATTGTGTTCCTTCCAGGCGCGGCCGGAACGGTGCAGGAAATTTTCCAGGACGCGTGCGAGAACTACTACGGAGCCCCGGAGACCATCACACCTATGGTGTTGGTAGGGCGCGAACACTGGGAACGGACTTTCCCTGCCTGGCCCATGTTGCAGAGCCTCGCCGCGGGGAAGCCCATGGCGGACAAGATCTTCCTGGTGGACACCGTGGAGGATGCGCTCGCGGTGGTAGCCGGGTAAGTGGTGGCCGGCTAGCCCCTTAGAAATCCTTGCTGCAAGGACCCGTGCCCAGCTGGGCGAGCCCTGTCCGGTCGCCTGCGGCGAATCCGCGGACCCAGGACGCTTGGTCGAACATGAGTTGCCGGGGATCGTCCACGTGGTCCAGGCCCAGGAGATGTCCCAGCTCATGCATGATCACAGCCACGCCGATCTCCTCTCCGCTGGGGGCGTCCACGATCTCCGCGAATTGTGGCGCATCCAAGGACACGGTGCCTGTCACATAGGCCTTGTAACCGTTGCTGAGGCCAATGGAGGAGCTGCCACCAAGGCCCACGGTCTGCCCGGTCAGACGCGGAACCTGCTCCGGTGTGCTCCAGGCAATAAGCACGGGCGCCCAGCGGTCCCCGTACCTTTCGGGCTGGTATCCGGGCCTGGTGGGGGAGGGAACTTCGGAACTGGGTCCGTCATAGATGAACTTCAATCCCGTGGCTTCGCTGGCCTGTCTCACGGCTTCCTCCACCAATGGCTGCCAGGACGGCGGGGCCAGGTCCGAGTTGACCACGTAGTGGATGGGCCTGCAGGGAGAGTAGGCCAGCGGGGTTCCGTCTTCCTTGACGGCCAGGAACTTGTACGAGGAACTGGTGCGGCCCAGTGGTCCCGGCGTGCCGAGCGGCGCGTCGGCTTCCTCGAGTCCCGGGATCGGGTCCTGGCGTTGGCCGAACGGTACGAGCCCGGGCCGGGGTGCCTGGCTCTGTGTGGCGGACGATCCGTAGAGGAGGTGCTGGAGTTCGCCGCTGAAATAGGCTCCTGCGCACACCAGACCGAGCACGCCGAAAAGGAACAGGATGGCCGCGATGCTGCTGTGCTTGATCGGTGGCCTGACCGGGGGAGGCTCCGGTGGGCGCGGGGTATGCGGAAGGTAACTCGGACGAGGGGGATCGTGGTCCGGCCACTTGGGCGACCCATAAGGTTCCATGGAACCCCCTGACGTGGAGGCCGCGACGGAAGGTGGGGCGCCGCCGTCGGCCGTATTCGCCAGCATAAGTCCCACTCCGCCGGGAGTCCATGCCGCGAGTGCTTGGCGTGCGAAGGCGCTTAGATGTCCTTGCGGCAGGGCGCCGAGGCAAGAAGGTACAGGCCGTTCAGGTCGCCCGCCGCGAGTCCGTCGGGTGCGCCGATCTCCGGGTACATGAGTTGGATCGGATCATCCACGTGGTCCAAGCCCATCACATGGCCCAACTCGTGTTGCATGACTGCCAGGACGTAGTCGGCCCCGCCGGGACTGGCCAGCAGTTCCGTTACCTGCGGAGTGTCCAGCTCCAAGCTCCCGGTGATGTAGCTTTTGGGGCCCTTGTTGAGGGAGTACATGGTGCTGCCTCCGGTCCCGATGACGTTGTCGGCCAGGGCCGGTGCCTCCACGGGTGTGGTCCACGAAATCAGCAAGGGAGCCCACCGGTCACCGTATTTGGACGGCTGGTAGGGTTCGCGCCGGTCTACCGGCACCTCGTCCGTGGTGCCATCGTTGACGAACTGGATGCCGGACGCAGCGGATATATTCGCCAAAGCGGTGGCCAGCAGGTCATCGGAGCCGGCAGGTGCGGACGCGTTGTTCACGACGTAATGAAGCGGACGGCAGGGCGAATAGCCCACCGGAGTGCCGTCGTCGTTGGTGGCCAAAAACTTGTACGAATCGTTGGTGGTTCCCGGCGCCGAAGGGGAGGCCAGCGGGGCGTCCGCTTCCTCACGTCCGGGCGGCGGTGCGTCAGGGGCGCGTGCCGGTTCCGCTTCGCCCGGCCCGTCCTGCGGTGAACCCGGAACGCTGACGCCCGGGAACAGCGCGGTGATGCGAGGGTCGCCCTGAAGGAATCCACTCACCAGGACGGCGACGACGGCGGCAATGACGGCCATGAGGACGCCGCGGAGAATACGCACGGCTGTTCCAGTGCGTCGGTGCCTGGGCGCACGCGTTGCTTCCCGCTCCGGGTCCACGGTTCTCCATTCCTGATGCCCTGGTCACGCGGGGCAGCGCGGAGGACGAACCAACATTACGGTCTCCGGACCGAGCCGTCCAAACTTAGACGATAGCCGCGCCGAACGCCAGACCCAGCCCGTACGTGGCCGCCGCCGCTCCCAGGCCAATGGCAAGCTGCCGCAGCCCGCGGCTCAGCGGCGAGGTTCCGGACAACAACCCGACGACGGCGCCAGTCGCCAGGAGCGCGATGCCCACCAGAACGCCGGCCACCAGCAAGGCGGCGATGCCCGTCATGCCGAAAATGAACGGGAGGATGGGCACGATGGCGCCCGAGGCGAAGAAGCAGAAGCTGGACATCGCAGCGCCCCATGCTGAACCCACGGACTCGTGGTCGTCAATGGGTGGCTTCTCCGGCTGCAAGGAGAGGCTTGGGTCGCAGTCGCAGCTGAACAGTCCCATGCGCTCGGCAGCGCGGTGCTCCGCGGCTTCGCGCGTCATGCCCCGGGCCAAGTACACCAGGACCAGTTCGTTGTGCTCGATGTCCAACGACGGCGCCGCGGTCAGAGTGGCCTGCGTGGGCAAAGTGGCATTAAGGAGTTCCCGCTGTGAGCGGACTGAGACGTATTCGCCCGCACCCATGGACAGCGCACCGGCCAGGAGACCCGCCACGCCACTCATGAGCACCACGGGGCTGGGCACTCCGGTTGCGGCCATGCCCATGACCAGGGAAAGGTTGCTGACCAGGCCGTCGTTGGCGCCAAAAACGGCGGCGCGGAACGTTCCGGAGAGCCTGTTGCGACCACGCGTGGCAAGGCCCCGGACTACTTCTTCGTGGATTTGTTCATCTGCCACCATGGCAGGCGTCGCGGCAGGTTCGGTTCCGTACGGGGAGCGGCCTTCAGCGCGCTGCGCAAGGGCGAGCACAAACACGGAGCCGAAGTTACGGGCCAGGAAGCCCAGGAACCGGCTGCGGCTGGACGCTGCCTTGGGCATTCCGGCGTGCTCGCCAAGGAGCTTGAGCCAATGGGCCTCGTGCCTGCCTTCGGCCTCGGCCAAAGCGAGCAGGATTTGGCGTTCTTCGCCGTCGCGCCGCTGGCAAGCTCCCGGTAGACGGCGGCCTCGGCACGCTCATCGGCCAGGTACTGGCGCCACCGGCGGATGTCCGCGTGCGAGGGAGGCACGGCTGCTGATTCGGGGGCTGCTGAGCCGGGGGTGGGGTCCGGAGCTGGGCTCGACGAACTGTGGGATTCCTGGTGCATCTGCACTTTGTCTCCTGTGCTGGGTGGGGTAGTTGCGGCCCCATTGCACGCCCCACACTACCGCTTATCCGCGCCGATTTTTGGCTGGTATTCCTCACCTGGAATGTTCGGTGCACCGTAATTTCCTTGACCCTTGCCCGTGCCGGTGCTCAGATGGAAGGACAGGGACGGGGCCTTCCCGCCACTGGATTCTGCATTCGGGTCAACGGGCCGAACCGGCCCACGAGACGGAGGTTGCACCATGAACACCACCGAATCACACGCCAACTACCCGGAGCGGACAACCATTGAGTCCGACCCGGCCTACGACTACGCCGAAGACCAGGAAGTGGATGAGCCCTGGGTTGAGGAAGTGGACGCCCCCGAGGACGACGAACGTGTGGTCCCCCTCGACGAAACCGAAGAATTCCGCGACGAGGATGAGGAAATCTAGGATGGATAGTCGCGGCTCAGTGTGAAGTGACGTTGGAGGCCCGCCCGCTTCCCGACGGCCGCAACAGTCACCGTCAGCGTCCTTGACGCCTCACACCAGCGCGTCGGCAGTATGGCTTTGGCCAATGCTTGCGCGATCAGCTGCGGCTCGGGATATGCGAACTTCCCTGTCCGGGCCTTTGTCGTGATGGTCACCGTGCCAAGGAAGAGGTCGACGGCGGGAATCACCGGGACCGTGGGCGTTTTCGCCGGGGTTCCTGGTGCTTCCAGGATGCTGGGTGTTTTTGGGGTGCTTGCTGCCGGGGTGGTATCGCCTTGGTACGGCAAGGGACTGCTCCTTGGGAGAGTGCTCTTGCCCGCTCGGTTGTCTCTGGTCCGGGACGGGCCGCTTCCTCATCCGAACCACCCGTGAACATGGGGTTGGTGTGTGGCCAGTCGGAGCTTGGCACCACATCTCTTGAAGCTGGGACCACCCTATCCCATGGCTGCCCGGACGACCCGTTGCGAGGCCCGTTCTGCGCCCTGCTTTGCGCGCTTTGGGGTGGTCTTGCGTGTAGAGCGGGCCTTCCAAGGGGTGGGCGTGCGTTGTGGGGCCTGGTTTGTTGTGGGGCCTGCTTTGCGCGCTTTGGGGTGGTCTTTGCGTGTAGAGCGGGCCTTCCAAGGGGTGGGTGTGTGTTGTGGGGCCTACTCTGCGCACTTTGGGGTGGTCTTTGCGTGTAGAGCGGGCCTTCCAAGGGTGGGGGCATAACGCAACGGCGGCGCCGCCCCGAAAAGGGGAGGCGCCGCCGTCGAACTTTGTTTGTTTCTTTGTGCCTGCCTAGGAAGCCGGCGTGGTGAGCTCTTCCTCTGCCACGCGGGTGCCGGCCACACGGTCCGTCCACGCCTTCATGACGGCCGGATCGGTGGGCTTGCTCAGCAGCGAGACCACTACGTACACCGCAGCCGAGGCGATCAAACCGAAGTAGATGGGCTCGTTGGCGTAGATGCCGTCAAGAGGAACTTCGGCGTTGATCTCGAGGATGATCATGGTGCCCAGGGTTATCACTGAACCGGCCGCCATGGACCATGCTGCCGCGATGCCCGTTCCGCGCTTCCACACCAAGCCACCGATGATGGCTACCAGCAGGCCGCCCACCAGGATGTCGTAGGCGATGGTCAGAGCGGCCACAACGTCCTTGGTGGAGATGGCGATGATGATGGCCACGATTCCCAGTCCGAGGACCCAGTAGCGGTTGGCCTTGACGTCGTGCTCAGGGTTGTCGGAGTCGGACGTGTCCACCTTCTTGCCGAACCAGCTGGCAACGAAGGGCATGACGTCGGCGCGGGCAACGGTGGCGGCAGCGATCAGTGCGCCGGAAGCCGTGGACATCATGGCGGCGACAGCTGCAGCGAGTACCAGGCCGCCGATGCCGATGGGCAGGAGTCGGGTAGCCACTTCGGCATAGACGTCATCCTTGGCAGCGATCTCCACACCGGAGAGGGCCACGCTGGCAGCCATGCCGATCAGGGCACCGGCGAAGCCGTAAAGGATGCAGTAGACGCCAGCGGTAGCGCCGCCCCAACGGGCAACCGTGGGGGTCTTGGCGGTGAAGACGCGCTGCCAGATGTCCTGGCCGATCAGGAGGCCGAGTGTGTAAACGACGAAGTAGGTGATGATCGTCTGAAGGCCGATGCCACCGATGTCGAAGAAGCTCTCATCGACGCGGGCGCGGATGCCGTCGAGGCCACCAGCAGCGTTCAGTGCGAAGGGGAGCATGAGGAAGAAGATTCCCACCGTCTTGATGACGAACTGGACCTGGTCGGCCAAAGTGATGGACCACATGCCGCCGATGGTGGAGTAGACCAGGACGATTGCGCCGCCGATGGCGATGGCGAGCCAACGCTCCCAGCCGAAGAGGACCACGAAAATGGTGGCGTAGGCGCCGGTGGACGTGGCACACAGCATCAGTGTGTAGGCCAACATGACGATGCCCGAGGTCTGGGTTGCGGTGCTGCCGTAGCGGAGAGTCAGCATCTGGGAGACCGTGTAGATCTTGAGCTTCTGGATGGTTCCGGCGAACAGAAGGCTGAGCAACAGCACGCCTGAGCCGATGGCCACCACCAGCCACATGCCGGAAATGCCGAACTTGTAACCGAGGCCGACGCCGCCCACGGTGGATGCGCCACCGAGGACCACTGCGGCCATGGTGCCGGTGTAAAGGAAGGGTCCCAGGCGGCGGCCGGCCACCAGGAAGTCGCTGTTGTTCTTGGTGCGGGACTTGCCCCACCAGCCGAATGCCAGCATGGCGAGCAGGTACACCACCACGATTGCGATGTTTATAGCCGAAGATTCCATGAACGGTCCTTGGAGCTGATGCACGGAGGTTGGGGTTTTCGACGATACTCCTGCGAAGCGTCGAAGTCTCTGTGCTGACGATTGGAGATTGGGGATGTGTTGTATGCCTCACAGACAACACTTGTTGCCTATGAGGATATGTTGTGATGGGAGTAACAGTCAAGATCCTTTGGTCATGCTTCCGCGTATTCTGGCGTTCTTGGCCTGTCTCCCGGCTACTATTGCTCCAATGACAGGGCCACATGACAGGCCTGAAAGGTTCGTGAATGAAGGCTCTACCCGTTGAACCGAGCAATATCCCAGTTGCCATCGGTTCCAGAATCCGCGCAGCCCGGCAAGCGCAGCGCCTCACCATCGAGCAAGTGGCGGATGCTACCGGATTGACCAAGGGCTTCCTCAGCCGTGTGGAGCGGGACCTGACGTCGCCGTCGGTTGCCTCGCTGGTCACTCTGTGCCAAGTGCTTTCCGTCTCCGTGGGCGACTTGTTCGCAGCTCCGGAGACCCACCTGACCAAGCGCGACGACGGTCCCCGCATTTCCTTGGGCGGCCAGGGCATCGTGGAGCGTTTGTTGACCGCCCGCTCCGAGCGTCGCTTGCAGATCCTGCAGGCAACCATTGAGCCGCGTGGTCGCGGTGAAAACGAGCTCTACGCCGTGGACTGCGACGTAGACGTACTGCACGTGGTCAAGGGGCGGATCAAGCTCATCCTGACCAATGAAGAGTACGACCTCGAAGAAGGGGACACCCTCTCTTTCCCAGGCCGTGAACCCCACACCTGGGTCAACCCCACGGACGAGACCGTCGAGGTGCTGTGGGTCTTGGTGCCGGCGGCGAGCCGCTAGTTCCACCCTTCGCTGCGCTCCCTCCCGGTTAGCTCCGGTATTGGAGCCGGGGGAGTGGGCTGAACCCTGGAAACCCGGGGCTCACTGGTGCTAGGTTGCCCACCAACCGGGCAGGATCGTCACGACGCAGCTTGAGAACCGCCTGGATCTCCGCGATCACGCGCTCCGGTTCGAACCAGATGACTTCCGGTGGGTACCTCAGGACCAAATACCCGTTGATGGTGGAGGCGTTGTTTCGTGCCAAGTCGTTGCGGAGGGACTTTCTGTCGGAGTGAAACGCGAAGCCGTCCACTTCGACGATGAGGAATTCTTCGAGCAGGAGGTCGACGCGCCCGATGCCAGGTATTGCCACTTGGGCGTCGAAGGCAATTCCGTGTGTGCGGAGCAGGTGCTGTGCATCGACCTCCACAATGGACTCTGCACGCAGGTCGAGATCCTTGAGCGCGTTGAGGACGGGACGCGACCTGTCTCCACGCAGCTGTTCCTTCAGCAGGTCCAGCGGCACTCCGTGCAGTCGAATCGCCGAGACGGCCATTGCCGTTGAAGCGGGCGGCTCCAGGCAAGCCATGGCGTGAAGGACCACATCCTCCACCGCGGCGATTGGGAGGCTGGGATGGGGATCGAATCTGATGGTTCTGTGCCTGACGAAGCCGGTGCCGTGACCGTGATTGCATGCCAGATGGTGGAGATCAGGTGCTTTGCGTATCCACAATCCGTAGTGTTGGGCAGCGCTGGCGCAGGAGACATAGGAGTTGTAGCGGAGGGCAGTTGCCAACTCGGGTCTGTGCTCAGCAAGGATGAAGATTCCCCGCCGTGGTTGTTTCGCCCCCTGGCTTGGAAGGCGGGCGAGGTCCCTGCGGGAATAGCCTGCGGCCAGGAGTTGTCCGGTCCGAGCCACGCCGCCTACTTTTTTGAGGTACTGGAGGGCGTCCATCGGACCAGTCCACAGGCTTCCAAGGTCCCACGAAATGACGCACTTGCCGTATGTGGGCAACTCCTGCCGACGCTCCATCCCGGTTTGAGCCGCTGGTGGCAGCGCTCCTCCCCGGTTGCCGGAGCCCTTCGTTCCACAAGCCAAGCGGAACGCGCGAAATCCGGGGAGGGGCGCAGCCTGCGAGGGGACGAACCGGGAAGGGGCGCAGCCTGCGAGGGGACGAACCGGGAAGGAGCGCGCGGATCGGGCGGCTAGCCCACGTGCACCCACGGCCGTCGGGTGATGTCAGGCTCGGCCTCCCTGAGCACTTCACGGGTCACCGGTGCGATCTCTCCCTCGCCGAAGAAGAGGAACTTGCTCAGGTTGGAGATCGGGTTTCCCTCGGTCCAGCGGAAGTAGATGTGCGGCATGAATCCTGTGACGTCGCGGATGTGGAGGAGTACTGCGGCCACGGTGTTCGGCACGTTGTTGCTGTGCACTTCCAGGATTTTGAACCCGTGCCTCAGCTTTCCCACAACCTGGAGCTCCTGTTCGAAGTCCGAGCTGTCGTCCACAATGACCTCGATGAAAACGGCGTCGCAGTCAACGGGCAGGTGGCTGGCCTGCTGGGCGTGCTGAAGCTTCTCCCTGTATCGGCTGGCGCTGAGGTGCTTGGGCTCGTGGGCGATGATGCGCACGGGGCCGTCGCCGGCGTTCGCCGTGAATTCAAGGGCTTTCTCGTCCATCTTGATATGGGTAGCCCTGAGTTCGAAGGCGCGGCGCATCCGGGACGTGAAACTGACAACCAAGATGCCCAGGATGAAGAGGGCCGCAATCTTCAGGCCGTCGGGGCGCTCGATCGAGTTGACCACGGTGGTGTAGATGAACACGAGGGAGATCAGTCCGAAGCCTATGACTTGAGCCCGCTGCTTCTTTCGCCGGGCGGACAGGGTTACTGCTATGGAAGCTGAAGTAATCAGGACCAGCACGCCGGTGGCATAGGCGCCACCCTGAGCGTTGACATCCGCCTGGAAAATGATGGTGACGATGAAAGCTATGGCTGTGAACACCAGGACAAGCGGGCGGAGAGCCCGGGCCCATGCCGGCGCCATGCCGTAGCGGGGCAGGTAGCGGGGGACGAGGTTCAAGAGTCCGGCCATGGCTGACGCTCCGGCGAACCAGAGGATGGCGATGGTGCTGATGTCGTAGACAGTTCCGAAGCCGTCGCCGAGGAACTTGTGCGCAAGGTAGGCGAGCGCGCGGCCTTCGGCCTTGCCGCCGTCCTGGAATTCGGCGGCGGGGATCAGCATGACGGTGGTGAAGCTGGAGGTGATGAGGAAGGAGCTCATGATGATGGCTGCGGTGGTCAGGAGCTTATGGGCACCTTTGATGCGGCCGGCAGGGTTGGCTTCGGTATCTGAGGCGTGGCCCTTGATCTGGGGCATGACGGCGACGCCGGTTTCGAATCCGGAGAGTCCCAGTGCCAGGCGTGGGAAGACCAGGAGTGCCAAAGCGATCATCATGATCGGATCTCCGTGGGAGGTGGTGAGCGCGCTCCACCAGTCGGTAATGACGCGGGATTCGGTGAAGAGGTGGGTCATGGACACGGCGATCACCACGAGGTTCAGGGCAAGGAATGCGCCCACCAGCACCACAGCCACGTTGATGGCTTCCTTGAACCCGCGCAGGAAGACGATGCCGAGGCCTGCGATCAGCGCGATCGTGATGACCACCTGCTGGCCTTCCAGGAAGTGCGGGGCGAAGGGGTTCTCGATGAGGTGGGCCGTAGCGTCGGCGGCGGAGAGCGTAATGGTGATCATGAAGTCCGTGGCGGCGAAACCAAGAAGAGCGAGGACGAAGAGCTTGCCTCCCCAGCGGGGAAGCAGGCGTTCAAGCATGGCGATGGAGCCTTCGCCGCGGGGGCTTTCCTTGGCTACGCGACGGTACACGGGGAGGGCGCCGGCCAGGGTTGCGAACACCAGGAGCAGGGTGGCCAGCGGGGACAGCAGTCCAGCGGCGAGGGCGGCGATGGCCGGCTGGTAGCCGAGGGTGGAGAAGTAGTCCAGGCCGGTGAGGCACATGACCTTCCACCAGGATTGGGGTTTATGTGAGTCCGATGGGCGGCCGTGGGGTCCCTGCCGCTTCCCTGATGTGTCCGGCATTCCTTCCAGCAGCCATGGTTTGAGCTTGAAGGAATGTTTGGGCTTATCGGCTGGGTCGGCCGGAGGCCTCGTCAGGGTGGTCACGGTGTCCT
Organism: Arthrobacter sp. Rue61a; assembly: GCF_000294695.2. NCBI lineage: Bacteria > Bacillati > Actinomycetota > Actinomycetes > Micrococcales > Micrococcaceae > Arthrobacter > Arthrobacter sp. Rue61a. The sequence goes on from NC_018531.1 coordinate 1,079,543, forward strand.
TTCGTGCAGCAGGATGCTGCTTCCGCTAGGAGCGTATGGCCGCGTTCGACGTCGGGACCCCGGTTTTTATGGAATCTTTACGCCCGCTGTGACCGGCATCTCATGACGCACGCACTCAAATCTGACTTGTAAACAAGTGATGCTTATTAGGCAACTTTGAGTGTATGATGGGAGTCACAACCAGTGATCCATCTACTCAAGGAGTGGCATATTTTGGAAGAGCTCCGTATTGAGGCCAACGGGAACCTCGGCCCCATCGATTCATCCCGCATCCCGCGCTACGCCGGTGCCGCCACCTATGCCCGCCTGCCCCGCCTGGACCAAGTCTCGAAGGCCGACGTCACCGTTGTTGGCGTCCCCTTCGACTCCGGCGTTTCCTACCGCCCCGGCGCACGTTTCGGTGCCAACCACGTACGTGAGGCCAGCCGCCTGCTGCGTCCGTACAACCCGGCGTGGGACGTGAGCCCGTTCGAAAACATCCAGGTTGCCGACGCCGGCGACATGGCCGTGAACCCCTTCAATATCAACGAGGCTATTGAGACCGTCCAGCAGAACGCGCTGGACCTCACAGCTAACGGCAGCAAGCTGGTCACCCTTGGTGGCGACCACACCATCGCCCTCCCGCTCTTGAGGGCAGCAGCGGAACGAGCCGGCGAGCCCATCGCCATGCTCCACTTTGACGCCCACCTGGACACCTGGGACACGTACTTCGGCGCCGAGTACACCCACGGCACCCCGTTCCGCCGTGCGGTGGAAGAAGGCATCCTGGACACCGAGGCCATCAGCCACGTCGGTACCCGCGGACCCCTCTACGGCAAGAAGGACCTCGATGACGACCACCGCTTCGGCTTTGGAATCGTCACTTCCGCCGACGTCTACTACCAGGGCGTCCTGGAAACGGTCGCGAAGATCCGGGACCGCATCGGCAACCGCCCGCTGTATATCTCAGTGGACATCGACGTCCTGGACCCGGCCCACGCACCCGGCACCGGCACCCCCGAAGCCGGCGGCATCACCAGTCGCGAACTCCTCGAAATCATCCGTGGCTTCCGCGGCATGAACCTCGTGGGCGCGGACATCGTGGAAGTTGCCCCGGCCTACGACCACGCAGAGATCACCGGTGTTGCAGGCAGCCACGTGGCCTACGAGCTCGTGACCCTCATGGCGGATAACGCCGTGGAAGGCGACCGGCTCGGCGCCCCCAACGGTTACGCGCAGCAGGCACTCGGTGCCCGCATCGCGGAGCTCGCTCAGGCAACCGGAGCAGCCGGAGACCAGCGATGATCGATTTCGATCCCGGCACAGCAGCCCCCACCAAGGGGACCAACCAGCGCAACGGCGGGGACCTCGTCGTCGAGACCCTTGAAGCGCTTGGCGCGAAGACTGTCTTCGGTATCCCGGGCCAGCACGCGTTGGGTCTCTTTGACGCCATGGGCCGCGGCAACCTGCACTTCGTTTCCTCCCGTGTGGAGAACAACTCGGCGTTCGCAGCGGACGGCTACTCCCGTGCCACCGGCGAAGTTGGTGTGCTGTTCCTGTCCACCGGACCCGGCGCGCTGACGTCCCTGGCAGGCTTGCAGGAAGCTTACGCCACGGGGGTTCCGATGGTGGTGGTGGCCAGTCAGATCCCGCTCGACGGTCTGGGCGCACGCCGTAAGGGCATGCTGCACCAGCTCGATGACCAGAAGGCCTCGGCCGCGAACGTCACCAAGAGCCAGCGACTGATCCAGCACGCCTCGGGCATCCCGTCGGCCATCCAGGACGCCTGGACCGAAGCGATTTCCTCGCCTCAGGGCCCGGTGTGGATCGAAATCCCGCAGAACGTCCTGCTGGACCCCATCATGGTCCCGCCGGTTGAAGACGCGCTCGCCGAGGCATTCGACAACCCGCCGCGCGTCGAGCTGATTCGCGAGGCCGTGAAATGGCTTTCGACCGCGGAACGCCCGGCGATCATCGCAGGCGGCGGTACCCGTCGTGGCCGGGCTGAGAAGTCGCTGCTCTCGATCGCCGAGCAGCTGCGCGCTCCGGTCATCTGCACCCCCGGCGGCAACGGTGCCTTCCCCTGGACCCACGAGCTTTCCCTGCAGTCGTGGATCGAGGACCGGTACATGACCGATGTCCTGGAAGACGCCGACGTCCTGATCGTCATTGGCTCGTCCCTGGGTGAGGTGACCTCGAACTACTTCACCTTCGAACCCCGCGGACGGATCATCCAGATTGACGCCGAACCCCGCGTCCTCGAATCCAACCGGCCGGGATTGGGCATCCGTGCCGACGCCGGCCAAGCCCTCGCAGCCTTGGACGAAGCCCTCGCAGCAGCAGGGGCCGCGGCCACGGCCACGCGCTCCTGGCACGGAACCAGTCCGGAAGACGTGGTCAAGGACTCCCTGGCCAAGGTCAAGGCACGCCTGGAATCACAGGACCTGGCCAAGGAACTGAAGTTCATGGCCGACATCCGTGAGGCAGTTCCTGCTGACATGCAGACGTTCTGGGACATGACCATCTCCGCGTACTGGGGCTGGAGCTGCTGGGACGCCCGCGAGGGCCAGTTCCACTCCGCCCAGGGCGCCGGTGGCCTCGGCTATGGTTTCCCGGCAGCAATTGGTGGTGCCGTGGGGCTGGAGACCACAGGTAAGCCAAGTCGTGTGCTTGCTGTGTCCGGTGACGGCTCCTCCATGTACTCCATCTCCGAACTCGCTACCGCCAAGCAGCACAACGTCCCGGTCACTTGGCTGATCGTGGACGACGGCGGCTACGGCATCCTTCGCGAATATATGGTGGGCGCCTTCGGCCAAGCCACTGCCACCGAGCTCGCCCGCCCGGACTTCGTGAAGCTTGCAGAGTCCTTCGGTGTCCCGGCACGCCGGGTTGCCCCGGAGGAAGTGGGGGACGCGCTCAAGGCGTCCTTCGAAGCGGACGGACCCAACGTCGTCGTGGTTGAAACGCTCCTGAAGATGTTCGGCCCCACCCACTTGGACGACTAAGTAGACGCAGCCAGCCCCCGTACGGTGATCCGTGCGGGGGCTGTTCGCGTTTAACCGCGGGGCCGAGTTCGCGGGAAGCCGTTGAATTCGCCCGGAGCTTTGCGGCGTGTTGGCACTCTTCCCGCGTTCTCAGCGGCTGATGCCCGAATCTTATCTTTAGTTTCCCAAAGCAATCATTCTGCGTTATAGTTGCTTTAGGCAAACAAAAAGAGGGGTGTTTCGCATGTCCGTCGGTTCTGCCACAGCAACCGATCTTGTGCATCAAATCTTCGACCTCCAGCGCACGCTGCGCTGCGTGGTCACCGCCCACATGGCCCGCGTTCCCGACGTCGGCATGGCGTTGCAGGGAGTGATGCGGTTCGTCGGCGAGGGGGAGACCCGCGCTACGCAGCTCGCCACCCGACTCGGTGTCAGCGCCCCGGTCCTGAGCCGGCACATCACTGAACTCGAGGAGCTTGGTTTTGTGGTCAGGCGTCCTGACCCTGCGGACGGACGGGCCCAACTTCTTGCCCTCACGGAGGAAGGCGCGGCGCAACTACGCGAATTCGAAGAACAACGCAGCGTGAGACTGCGGGATTACCTGGCGGATTGGAGCGAGGCTGACGCCCTTGAGGCCTCCCAGGTGATCAACAAACTCACTGTGTCCCTCAAGGACTCAATCCGGGCAACGGCGGCCGGCTCCATCACAACAAACCAGACAGCTTAGGAGCCCACGCATGGCTACACCAGCAGTACAACACCCGAAGGCGGTGGACGCCTCAGTTAACAAGGCCGCCGCGCCCATGAGCCACCGGCAGATCATGGAGGCATTGACTGGCCTCCTCGCAGCCTTCTTCACAGCAATCCTCAGCAGCACGATCGTCGCTAATGCGCTGCCCACCATCATGTCCGAGCTCAAGGGCACCCAAACCGACTTCGCCTGGGTCATCACGGCCGCGTTGTTGGCCAACGCTGCCACGACGCCCATCTGGGGCAAGCTCGCGGACCTCTTCGACAAGAAGCTCCTGGTCCAGCTGAGCATCATCATCTTTGTGGCCGGCTCAGTGATGGCCGGCCTGTCCGAAACCATTCCCCTGCTGCTGACCGCCCGCGTGATCCAAGGCGTGGCGATGGGTGGCCTCACCGCCTTGGCGCAGGCGATCATCGGCTCCATGATTCCCCCGCGTGACCGCGGCAAGTACTCCGGTTACATGGGTGCCGTCATGGCCGTCGGCACGGCCGGTGGCCCACTGTTGGGCGGCTTCATCGTTGACAGCCCGCTCGGCTGGCGCTGGACGTTCTTCGTCTGCGTGCCGCTCGCCGTCGTCGCGCTCATCCTGCTCCAGGTGACGTTGAAGATCCAGCACATCAAGCGGCCCGCCAAGATCGACTGGCTCGGCTCCATCCTGCTGACGTCCGGTGTGAGCCTGCTCCTCATCTGGGTTTCCTTCGCCGGCAACCCGGACTACTACGACTGGTTCTCCTGGCAGTCCGCCCTCATGGTGGGCGGCGGCGTGGCCCTGCTGTCGGTCCTGGTGTACGTGGAAACCAAGGTTGCGCAGCCGATCATCCCGCTTAAGATCATCTCCGAGCGCACCACGGCCTTGGCCATTGTTGCCTCCGTTGCCGTTGGTATCGCCATGTTCGGTTCGTCCACCTTCCTGGGCCAGTACTTCCAGGTTGCCCGCGGCGCCACGCCCACCGAGGCCGGCCTGCTGACGCTGCCCATGATCGCCGGAAACCTCATCGGTTCTGTGGCGTCCGGCATCCTGATCAGCCGTTTCGGTAAGTGGAAGAGGTTCCTGATCGCAGGCTCCGTCCTCCTCATTGGTGGCCTCGCGTTCGCCGGAACCATGGACCACACCACTGAACTGTGGATTGTGGCGATCTACACCGGCGTGTTTGGCCTTGGACTCGGCATGCTGATGCAGAACCTGGTGCTCGCTGTTCAGAACACCGTCCAGGCGAAGGACATCGGAACCGCCAGCGCTTCGGTGGCGTTCTTCCGCTCGGTAGGTGGCGCGATTGGCGTATCCGTCCTCGGTGCCATCATGTCCAACCACGTCAAGGACCTTGCCGTTGAGGGAATGGCTGCCGCAGGTATTCCTGCCCAGGGCGGTGGCGCTGGAGCCAGCATGGACCTGGCGGACATGCCCGCCCCCATCGCCGAGATCATGCGGGCAGCCTACGGTGACGCGACCGCGCAGATCTTCCTGATCTCCGCGATCATCAGCGTCGTGGCCCTGCTGGCTGTGCTGTTCATCAAGGAGCGCCCGTTGCGCCGCACGGTTGATGCCGCTCCGGAAAAGGAACTCATTGCCACAGCGTCGGGAGACGCCGGAATGTCGCTGGACACGGCGGCCATGGACGCAGTGAAAGCGTCCGACGACGGCGCGCGCCGCATGTGTGCCCACCCCGCCGTTCCAGGGGGCGGCAGCCAGGTTCCGAGTGCGGAGTCCGGAACCGATCTTGACCTCGAGTTTGCTCGGATCCTCACGCAGGAACGACCCCAAGGTGTAGCCGACGTGAAAGAAGTTCAGGAGCAGTTGTCCCGAACGCAGTACGTCCTGGCCGAACAGCAGCTACAGCTCAGCCGAGCCAACGTGGAGCTGCAGGCCCGTTTGCGGGAGCAGCAAACCATTGCGGAGCAGCAGGCCCACACCGCGGAGGAGCTCGCCGCGATCCGCAAGGAACTCAAGCGCGAACGGCGGCAGCAGGAGCGCATGGCGTTGTTGCTCCTCCAAGGCGTCGAAGCACGTTCGGACCACGGCAAGCACGCGGGCTAACTCCACTACGGATCCTGCCCTTGTTCGTCACGCCCGGCGTACTACGCAGGGCGTGGCGGACAAGGGCGGGACCGGAATCGCCGGCTGGGTGACCAGCCGGCGTTTTTGTTGCCTGCAGCGGCCCTGGTGCCTGCGGCAGCGGGAGCACCCGCGACACGGGAAATACTCCGCTGGGATGATCTTTTCCGTAAGTTGTTTCGCCCGGGCAACGGATTTCGTAGAGTGGGGAGGCTAATACTGTCAGCCCCTGCTGCCAAACTTCTCTTAACTCATTCACGCACTTTTTCTAAGGACCCGTGGGCATGCTTGTCACCCTTATACGGCGCTACTCCAAGCCGTATTTGCCGCAGATTGTGGCTGTGCTGATTTTTCAGTTGGCGTCCACCATCGCCACGCTCTACCTCCCCAGCCTCAACGCCAAAATCATTGATGAGGGAGTTTCCCGCGGAGACACCGACTTCATCTGGCAGACCGGGGCGCTCATGCTCGGTGTCGCCCTTGGACAGGTGCTGACCGCGATCATTGCCGTGTACTTCGGCGCCCGTGTTGCCATGGCCATCGGCAGGGACCTGCGCCGGAGCGTCTTCCGGCAGGTCAGCAGCTTCTCCGCCCAGGACGTCAACCGTTTTGGTGCGCCCACGCTGATCACCCGCGGCACCAATGACGTCCAGCAGGTACAGATGCTGGTGCTCATGGGCCTGAACTTTATGGTTTCCACGCCCATCATGTGTGTTGGCGGCATCATCATGGCCCTCCGTGAGGACCTCAACCTCTCTTGGCTCGTATGGGTTTCCGTTCCGGTCCTGGTGGCCGTTGTGGGCTACCTCGTCGTCCGCCTGATGCCGCTGTTCCGTTCCATGCAGACCAAGATTGACGCCATCAATGGCGTGCTCCGCGAGCAGATCATCGGTATCCGCGTGGTTCGTGCCTTTGTGCGTGAGCCCCACGAGGCAAAGCGATTCGGAGACGCCAACGAGGACCTCACCGCAGTGTCCGTGAAGATCGGCAACCTGTTCGTCCTGATGTTCCCGGCCATCGGCATGATCCTGCACCTGTCTACGGCTGCCGTGCTGTGGTTCGGCGGACAGCGCGTAGACTCCGGCGACATGCAGGTGGGTGCGCTCACGGCCTTTCTCCAGTACCTGTTGCAGATCCTGATGGCGGTCATGATGGGAACGTTCATGGCCATGATGATTCCCCGCGCGTCCGTCTGTGCGGACCGCATCGGCGAGGTGCTCGACGTCGAGCCCTCCATCCACAACCCCACCTCACCGCTGGTACCGGCCGAGAAAAAGGGGCGCGTGGAGTTCCGCGACGTCACGTTCAAGTACCCCGGTGCTGAGGCGCCGGTGCTGAGCAACATCTCTTTCACCGCGGAACCAGGAAAAACCCTGGCCATCATCGGCTCCACGGGCGCGGGAAAAACCACCCTGGTTTCACTGCTGCCGCGGCTTTACGATGTCGCCTCCGGTGACGTATTGCTCGACGGCGTGCCTGTCACCAAGATGGACGCATCCGAGATCACCAGCCGTGTTTCCGCGGTGCCGCAGAAGCCGTATTTGTTCTCCGGGACCATCGAGCACAACCTGCGCTTCGGCAAGCCCGATGCCACCGACGACGAACTGTGGGATGCATTGGAGACAGCACAGGCCAAGGGCTTCGTCGAAGAAAAGTCATCCGGCTTGAACCGGCGGATCGCCCAGGGTGGCACCAACGTTTCCGGTGGTCAGCGCCAAAGGCTGTCCATTGCCAGGGCGTTGGTCACCAAGCCGAACGTGTACCTGTTTGACGATTCGTTCTCCGCCTTGGACGTCGCAACCGACGCGAGGCTGCGCAAGGCCCTGAAGGCCAAGACACGGGACGCCACGGTCATCATCGTGGCCCAGCGCGTCTCAACCATCGCGGACGCTGACGAGATCCTTGTGCTGGATAACGGCCGGATCGTTGACCGCGGAACGCACGACGAACTCCTGGAGACGTCACCCACGTACCAGGAAATCGTTGAATCCCAGCTGAGCGTGGAGGAAGTGGCATGAGCGAGCAGAACCAGCAAAAGAAGCGTGGCTGGGCTGCCAAGGCAGAGGCCGCCAAGGATGCCAAGGCAACAGCCGAGGCTGAGGTGGCAACCGAGGCGCTTGATGACGACGACTTCGTTGAGGAGGAGTACGTCCCCTCTGAAGCCGACGGCGGCATGTTCGGCGACGTCCCGGCCAAGAAGGCCAAGGAGTTCTGGCCGTCCGCCAAACGACTCATGGGTCTGCTGAAGCCCGAGAGCGTTGGCGTGTACATCGTGATCGGCCTCGTCATTGTCTCGGTAGTCCTCAACGTGATTGCTCCCAAGGTCCTCGGCAGCGCCATGGACGTTATTTTCGGCGGCGTCATGGGCAAGCAGATCCCGGAGGGGGTCTCCCAGGAGCAGTTCGTTGAACTCATGCGCCAGCAGGGCCAGGGCAACTTCGCGGACATGGTTTCCAAGATGGAACTCACCAACGGGATCGACTTCCCCAAGCTGACGTTCCTGATTTCGATCGTGCTCCTGATGTACTTTGTGGCCAACATCTTCCTGTGGGCCCAGGGTTGGTTGCTCAACAGGATTGTCATGCGGGTCATCAAGCAGCTCCGCAACGACGTCCAGGCCAAGCTCAACCGACTCCCGCTGAACTACTTCGACACCCGCCAGCGTGGCGACATCCTGTCCCGCGTGACCAACGACGTCGACAACGTCCAGCAGGGTCTCCAGCAGGCGTTCTCCCAACTCGTCAGCTCCGTTCTCACAGTCCTGGGCATCACGGTGATGATGTTCATCGTGTCCTGGGAGTTGGCGCTCATTGCTTTGATTGCGTTGCCGCTGTCCGGCATCGTTGCGGGCGTCATTGGTGCCCGCAGCCAGAAGCTTTTTGCCGCTCAGTGGAAGAACACCGGCGCACTCAACGGCCAGATCGAGGAATCGTTCTCCGGCCACGACCTCGTGAAGGTGTTCGGCCGCGATGCCGACATGCTGGAGCGTTTCGACGAGAAGAACGAAGAACTCTATAAGGCATCCTTCGGTGCACAGTTCGTGTCCGGCGTGATCTTCCCGGCCATGAACTTCGTGTCCTACCTTTCCTACGTCGGCATTGCCGTGGTGGGTGGCCTCCGCGTTGCCTCGGGCTCCATGAGCCTCGGCGACGCCACGGCCTTCATCCAGTACTCGCGCGAATTCACCCAGCCGTTGGGCCAGATTGCGGGTATGGCCAACATGCTGCAGTCCGGCGTCGCCTCCGCTGAGCGCGTCTTCGAGTTCCTGGATGCCGACGAAGAGGTTGAAGAGACCGGCACGCGCCACCTGCCCTCCAAGACCGACGGCCATGTTGAGTTTGAGCATGTCTCGTTCAGCTACGTGGAGGACAAGCCGCTCATCGAAGACCTGTCCTTCGCTGCAGAACCTGGTCACACCGTCGCGATTGTCGGCCCCACCGGTGCCGGCAAAACCACCTTGGTGAACCTCGTCATGCGGTTCTACGAGCTCAATGCCGGCCGGATCACCTTGGACGGCGTGGACATCAAGGACCTCAGCCGCGCGGAGCTGCGGTCCAAGGTGGGCATGGTGTTGCAGGATGCCTGGCTCTTTGGCGGGACCATCTACGACAACATCAAGTACGGCAACCTGGATGCCACCGAAGAGCAGATCATGCAGGCAGCCAAGGCCACCTACGTGGACCGCTTTGTGCGTGCCCTTCCGGACGGTTACCAGACCATCATCGACGAAGAAGGCAACAACGTCAGCGCCGGTGAAAAGCAGCTCATCACCATCGCCCGTGCCTTTGTCTCCGACCCTTCGTTGCTGATTCTGGATGAGGCCACGAGCTCTGTGGACACGCGAACTGAACTGCTGTTGCAGAAAGCCATGGCTGCCCTCCGCACTGACCGGACGAGCTTCGTGATCGCCCACCGCCTCTCCACTATCCGGGACGCGGACACCATCCTGGTGATGGAGAACGGCAAGATCGTGGAGCAGGGTAACCACACCCAGCTGCTCGCTCAGCAGGGCGCGTACTACCGCTTGTACATGTCCCAGTTCGCGGGTGAGGAAGAGGCCGCAGTGGACGACTCGACGGCGGTGCACAGCTGAGCGCTGAGGCACTGAAGGAGTCCATGGCACCCCGGCGCCTGGAGGTCCTGGTGCCCATGCGCTGGGGTGACATGGACGCCTACGGACACATTAACAACGTCCAGATTGTGCGCATGCTGGAGGAAGCCCGTATCGCTGCCTTCGGGCCGCCTCGCGGTGCGGGCCTTCCCGGAGTGGAACCTCCTGCCGCGCTCTTCAACGATGTCGCGGAGGGGACCATGACCCTCGTGGTGGAGCACAAGGTCCGCTACGTCCGGACGCTTGACTACCGCAACATCCCGGCTGTCGTGGAGATTTGGGTGGGTGCCATCAAGGGTGCAAGCTTCGATCTCCACTACGTGATCAAGGACCCTGTAACACGGGAAGACTGCGTCAAAGCCACTACTCATTTGGCTTTCGTCGCCGAAGCCACCGGGCGGGTCCTGAGGCTCACTCCGGAGCAAAAGGAAAAGTTGGAGAAGTACCAGGCTTGACCTCCGAGGCCCGTAGAGTTTCAGCATGAAACTTGAAATTGCCGTGGTGAGCGCGGCGGGTGCAGGTACGGCCGCCGCCGAAGGAGCCCACCGCATTGAGCTGTGCAGCAGTCTTGAACTTGGTGGCATCACGCCAAGCCAAGGACTCATGGAAGCAAGCGTGGAGCACGTTGATGGCCGCCTGGAAATTCATCCGCTGATTCGCTCCAGGCCCGGTGATTTCCGGTACTCGGCGTCGGACATTGAAACGATGGTCCACGAAATCCGCCACCTGCTGGCCCAGGGTGCCCACGGGGTGGTGGTTGGGGCGCTCACTCCGTCGGGAGAACTGGATGTGCAGGCAGTACAACGTCTGGTGGGCTCAGCCAAGGATGCCAATCCTGAAGCGCAGGTGACATTCCACCGGGCCATCGATCAATCCAGCGACCCTTTGGCCGCCCTTGAGCAGCTCATGGAATTGGGCTTCACCCGGGTCCTGACTTCGGGGCACGAAGCTACCGCCGGGGCAGGCTTGCCAACCCTGACCCGAATGGTGGAGCAGGCCGGTGGCGTCGTGGAAATCATGGCCGGCGGAGGTCTGTCCTTGGAGGACATCCCGGCGATGCACGCAGCGGGGCTGTCCGCTGTTCACCTGTCCGCGAAGAAGACCGTCTCCACCCTTGGCCATGGAGCGATTTCCCTTGGCGCCCAGGACGGCAGCGATCCCACTGCTTACACCATCACCGATCGCCTGGTAGTCCGGGCAGCCAAGGCGAAAGTCAACGCGCTGAACCTCGCCGCTTCAATGTAAGCAGCCCGTCGCCGCCGAATAGGGGGCGGGGCCATAGGAAGTTCAGTCTCGTTGGGCAGGGGCCCGCGTCATTGAATCTGTCCAGTCCCATTTGGGCAGAAATGCCAGTGAGTACGCATCGCAATGACCCTTTACGATTCCGCGGAACGCCGGGATGATGTAAGGATTCACCAACTCGGTGAAAAGCCCCGGAAGCTACCTTCAGGAGTCTCAGCGATGCCGCTGCCCTCGCCGGTTTCATCGGCCGTCATTTCCCCTCCAACAACGAGTCGCAAGAGCACCCCACCGAACGGCCACCCGGAGGTGGAATGTGGCATCGGGACGTGGGACAAACTGCTCTACGGAAACCACCGTTTCGTGGTGGAAGTAGCGGAAGTAGTTGACGCAGCGGAGTGGCAGGACGGGAACGCAACTGGATCTGCAACCGCGTACAGGGTAGTCATCCCTTGGCGGCGGCAGGACCAGGACCCGGCCTCCGTTAAGGTCATGGTCGTCTCCGAAAAGACCGGGACAAGAGTCCGGAACGTGATCGTGGAAGAGGCCACCCGGGAGACCGGAAGCATCGTTTTCGAGGCTATCGACGGACACGGGACCTACTTCGTCTACTACTTGCCCTACGCCATGCTGGGCAAAGCCCACTATCCGCAGGCGCAGTACCTCCCACATCGTCCGGCCGCAGAACCTGCCTGGGCGGCCGCCGTCGGGCGTTCAGTCTGGGTGCCCGGAAAGCGCGAGCTGCCGGAAGCTGAACCATCCAGCGCGACTGTCCTCCGTTACGAGGCAGCAAGTGAGCGCGACTCCTTCGCGCCGATGAACTTCACTGCCCGCACGGACGAGTTGGAGAAGTTCCACAGAAGATACGCGGACGAGGCCTACCTGGTGTTTCCCGAGGACCGCCTGAATCCCCTCTCGATGCAAAGGGAGCTGCCAGCGCACTGGGTGATCAACGGACCGGCGAGGACCTTCCGCGGTACGGCGCAGGCCGGAGAGAACTACGTGGTCCAACTGGGGCTGTATGCCCAAAAAGACCTGGAGGGTGTGGCTGTGGAAGTGAGCTCCCCGGCGGGCGGGCACTGCATCAACACCAGCGGCGTGGATCGTCTCGGCAGGCCATGGCAGAGGACCCTGACGGTACCGGCGGGGCAGGTGCAGGCGCTGTACGTGATCCTTCCAGTCCCTCCGAGCGCTGCCGGAAACACCCTGGAGGCGTTGGCCAGGATCACCGCAGCCGGCCAAGCGGTCTGGGACGTCACGGTCACGCTTGATGTTGTCGGCCAAACGGACACGGAACCGGCAGTCGCCGCGGGCGGCTTCGGTGATCCGCGTTTTCTGCGTCGCCTGGCGTGGTTGGACTCAGACGTGGCCCAGGACGCGGAGCTCGTCAGTCCTTTCACGCCCATCATTTTGGACGAATCGAGCAGGACGTTGGGGATTCTGGGCAGGTCCCTGCGGCTGACGGAGTCAGGTCTCCCGGCACAGGTGACGTCTACCTTCACTGCCGCCGTGACCGGAACTGATGGTCCCGCCGTCGAGCTTTTTGATGCTCCGCTGCGGCTGGATATTGAGGGAATTGATTGGACCCACGGCGAGCTCGTCTTCACAAAGGAGGGCCTGGCGCGCATTTCGTGGCGGTGCACCTGGACTGGGCGCAAGGACGGCAACGTAGCGGTGGCTCTGGAACTGAACGGCGTTCTCGACGCCGATGGTGCAGTTTCGTACTCGCTTTGCCTCGCGCCCCAGGGGACTTTGGACGTGAACGACGTCGGGCTGCACCTTGAGTTTCGGAAGGCTACGGTGCCGCTGGCCATGGGTTTGGGCGTTCCAGGTGGTCGCCGGCCGGTGACCCTGGACTGGACGTGGGAGGTGGCGGCGAAGAACCAGGACGCGCTGTGGCTGGGGAGTGTGAATATTGGCATGCAGCTTGCCCTCCGTGATGGCAGCTATGAACGACCGCTCAACACCAATTTCTACCGGGAGAAGCCGTTGGTGGAACCGGGATCGTGGGCCAACCGCCACCAGGTCGGCGCCGAAAGCGCAGTCCGTGGCGGAGTCACGTTGCGGACCAAAGAGGAGACAGTGACGTTGCGTGCCTTCAGCGGACCCCGGACCCTCAGGGCGAACGAGCCGCTGGACTTCGATTTCCGCCTGCTGCTGACACCGTTCAAGCCGATCGAACCCGGCAAACACCTCGGAAAACGCTACTTCCACGCTCCTGACAACCCAGCGGACATCAAGGCCGCCGGCGCCACGGTGGTCAACATCCATCACGCCACGGCGCCGGCGCCGTTCATCAATGATCCCCTGCTGACCCAGGACCCGCTGCGGAGGTATGCGGCCGAGTGCCACCGGCACGGCCTGAAGGCCAAGGTGTACAACACGGTCCGCGAACTCACGTTCCACAGCCCGGAGCTGTTGCCGTTGCTGCAGCTGGACCACGAGATCTTCAGCGATGGCCCCGGAAAGGGGCACATCTGGCTGCAGGAACATGCGGGGAGCGGCTACGTTTCGGCGTGGTTCGCACCCAACGTGGATGACATTGCCGTGGTGACTACGGGCGAATCGCGCTGGGAGAACTTCTATGTGCGGAGCCTCCAGGAACTGGCCGACGGCGAGGACGGCATCGACGGCATCTACTTGGACGACATCGCGTACGACCGCCACGCCATGCTGCGGGTCCGCAAGGTCCTTGAGAGGGCATGCCTGGCCCGCGGTGTTGAGGGGCCGGAAATAGACCTTCACTCCGCAAACCAGTTCACTGCCCACGACGGTTACGCGTCCTCCGCCAATCTGTACATGGAGCAGTTGCCTTATGTGGACAGGCTCTGGCTGGGGGAGTACTTCGATTACCACACCACCGGCCCCGATTATTGGCTGGTGGAGCTATCCGGCATTCCCTTCGGCCTCATGGGCGAGATGCTGGAAGGCGGCGGCAACCCATGGCGCGGAATGGTGTTCGGCATGACAGGCAGGGCACCCGCCGTGGACAACCGCCCGCTCTGGCAGTTCTGGGCCGAAACCGGGCTGGAGCACGGGCGCATGCAGGGGTTCTGGGATCCCCACGGGCCCGTGCGAACCAGCCACCCGGAGTTGCTGGCCACCACGTGGGTGACCGGGCGCGGAATGGTTGTGGCGCTGGCGTCATGGGCCGGGGAAACTGAGCATGTGACGTTGATTTTCAACGACGACGCGGCCGCCAAAGATGCCGTAGCCAAGGCGCCGGCCATCCGCGGCTTCCAATCTGCCGCGAGCTACGCGCCCGGCGAAGCCATAACCATCGAGCCGCAGCGCGGCCTCCTTCTCACGATCGGATACTGACGTGACTGACACAGCAACATCCACTCTCACCGTCACCACCATCTCCCTGACCATGGCCGAGCTCGGCCCCCTGAACCCCTTGCCTGTAGTGGCGGCCGAACTGGACCAGCCCTACACCGTGGGAGAGGGCGTTCCTGAAGATCTCCAAGCGTCGGCCCGTTACGGGGTGGTGCCCAACGTGTACCCGTACCTCATGCAGGACGGATACAGCCGCGACGCGGCACCCAAGGAACTGCCCGCCGTCGTACTTGAAAACTCCAAGCTCAAGGTGACCATCATCCCGTCGCTGGGCGGCCGTATCTGGGAACTGTTCCACAAAGCCACCGGCAAGCAGCTCCTCCACACCCACGACGCTCCGCAGCTGGCCAACATTGCGCTGCGCAAGGCATGGTTCGCGGGCGGACTTGAGTGGAATATCGGCACCCGCGGACACTCGCCCACCAGTTGCGATCCACTGCACACCGCAATCGTTCACACCCCGGACGGCAAGCACATCCTGCGCGTGTGGGAGTACGAGCGTCTGCGGGAAGTGGTGTTCCAGGTGGACATGTGGCTGCCGGCGGACTCGGACGTCCTGTTCGCCGCGGTCAGGCTGCGGAACCCGAATGAGCACGATGTCCCCATGTATTGGTGGAGCAACGCAGCCATCCCGGAAACCGATCGCACACGGGTCATCGCGCCGGCAGACGAGGCTTTCGGCAGTGACTACGCCACGGACATTACCCGCGTGCGACCTACCGACCACGAAGGGTATGACGGCACGTGGCTGGTCAACAGTCCGCATGCGGCTGACTTTTTCTTCGACATCGACCCTTCCGAACGGCGTTGGGTTGCGGCAGTGGACGACGACGGCGACGGGCTGGCGATGCTGTCCACGGGCCTCCTGCGGGGAAAGAAGCTCTTCGTGTGGGGCCAAGGGCAGGGCGGAAAGCGGTGGCAGGAGTGGCTGAGCCCCGGAGCCGGACCGTACGCCGAGATCCAGGCCGGCCTCGCGCAGACGCAGTTCGAACACTTGGTGATGCCCGCCGGCGCAGAGTGGGCATGGGTTGAAGCGTACGGGAACGGGCACCTTGATCCCAAGACCTCGCACGGTTCCGACTGGGATGCCGCGGTGGCGCACGCCGGCGAGCGTTTGGAACAACTCCTGCCGCATGAGGAACTTGAGGCCATGCTTCCCGCCGCCATCAACGATGCCGATGTCCCGCCGTCGAAAATGCTGCTGCACGGCAGCGGTTGGGGCGTAGTGGAGCGTGCCCGACGACTGAAAACCGGTAAAGGCTGGGTGGATGAGAGCGGCACACCTTTCCTGGATGAGAGTGTCACGGCCCAGCAGGAACCGTGGCTTGGGCTGCTGCGCGGAACAACGTTCGACGGCGCGCCCAGCTTCGTCGCCGGGGCGGACTGGGAGGAGCTGCTGGCGGGGCAGGACAGTCCTGAAGCGAGATTCCACCTGGCCACCGTGATGCATGCACGGCAGGACTTGGCCGGGGCTAAAGCGTTGTATCGGGAGGTGGTGGCGGCCGGCGACGTGCGGCCACTTACCAAAGTTCTCGCGCATAGGGGACTGGGCTTGGCGCTCCTCGCCGAGGGGCAGGATGCCGATGGGCTGGTCGAACTCCGGAACGGCGTAGAAACCGACCCCTCCACCACGGCCTTCCTGACAGAGGCCGTCACACTCAGCATCCGGCACGGGGACCCGGCCAAGGCGCTGGAACTGACGGAGTCGGCACCCAAGGAGGGCGCCGCCGTCGGACGTTTGACGTTCCTCAGGGCGCTGGCTCTGGCGCGAACAGGGAAGGCAACCGAAGCAGCCGCGATCCTGCGTGAAGGGGTGGAGATTCCGGACCTCCGCGAAGGCGAAGACGCGATCGCGGCGTTGTGGGAAGAGGTTTGTCCAGGCGAGCCAGTGCCGGCGGCGTACCAGTTCGGGATGCATTAGAGGTCTCCCGGTGTGGCCTCCCGCACATCCGCGCACATCTCTGAAAGCGTGTTCTTGACCATTTTTGTCCAGGACACTGAGGAGCACCGATTGATTCCCGAGATAGCAGGACTGCCGGCATTGGAGTGGACATCGTCCGCCGGTCACGCGAGCTATGACGAGGCCGAGGCGACGCTGACGCTCGCCGCGGCATCGGGCGTCGACTGGACCAATGACTCCCTCGGAGGAGAACCGCAGCACGGCGCCACTGCGCTCGGCTTCAGGGCGCCGGCTGCGTTCTCGCTCTCGGCGCGGGTTTTGGTGGCCTCGCCGCGGACAACGTTCGACGCCGGTGTGCTGACTCTGTGGGCGGACAGCGATCACTGGGCCAAGCTTTGCTTCGAATATTCTCCGCAAGGTGAAGCGATGGTGGTCAGCGTGGTGACCAACGGTTATTCAGACGACTCCAACGGGCCTGTGGTGACAGCGCCGTGGGTCTACCTGCGCGTCAGCAGGGTGGGGCCGGCGTGGGCGTTCCACTCGTCAACGGATGGCAGGGACTGGTCCTTTGTCCGCCTGTTCAGGCTGGATACGGAGAAACCGGTTCACGTCGGCTTCATGTCGCAGGCACCCATGGGGGATGGCTGCGAGGCACGTTTCGACGCCATCGAATTGAAGGAAGAACCTCCGGCCGAGCTACGGGACGGGAGCTAGCACCGCACTCACGCGGCGGTTTGCCAGCCTGTGGATATCCAGATGCTTGGATAAGCCAAACAAGGTAAGTTGGCATGGTGATTCCCTCCGTAAAAACTGCCATTGACCGTGCCCCCGGAGTCTCCAAGGAGATCGAGGACGCGGCCTGGTATGTGCTGGGTCCGGCGCTTCACGGGAGACCTTCGGCGCTGGACGGCAGGACGCTGACGTGGACCGCAGATGCGGCGGGCGAGCTTCTGGAGAGGCTCGAACGCGGGGTTGAGGACTCCAAGGCGCCCATGATGACCAACCTGCGGCAGAACCTCGATGGCGCTTCCCGGGAAGCCAAACTGCTGGCCGTGGAACTGCTGTTCCTGCAATCACTGCCGCTCGCGCATGAGGTCAAGTCGTTACGGGTCAAGCGCGCCCGCGTCGCCGAGGCGGCATCCTGGGTTGAGCCGCCCATCGAGCTGCCGGAAGAGCTATACGAGGGCATGACGGACCACGGCGTTATCCGTGACCGAACCGCCGAGTTCAACTGGACCATTTGGGACCACTTGAAGTGGCTGTGCCGCTTCGTTGCCCACGTGGATAGCCAAAGCACGGCCACCATCAACGAAGCACTCGCAGATCCGTTGAAGTTCCACGAACTGGCGGCAGCGACGCCCGAGGACCAGCCTGCCCTGCGCCGCAGCATCGAGTACTTGGTGTGGCCGAGCTACTTCGAGCCCGTGGTGGCAGATGTTGAACGCCAGGAAATCCGGGACGCCTTTGCTTCTCTCGTGGGCGGTGCCAAAGGTGATACGGATGAGGACATCACCGCTGACATCCACCGCATCCGCCTGCACCTGGACGAGCAAGCCGGGCAGCGCATCGACTGGTACGCCCGCCAACTGGTGAGCCAGTGGCGCAAAGTGGGAGATCCAGGCCGCCGATCCTGGCTCCTGCGCACGCATCACGACAATGCTGACCTCCTGGCCGCCTGGGTCGCCGAAGAAAAGGCCACCTTGGATGTCGAACACCTGCGAGCCCTCACCGCAGGGGTCACGGCAGGCGTAGTTCAGCATGCCGTAGACGAGGATTACAAACATCTGGGCTACGTGGAACGGGAAGACACCAAGACGGCTGTCTTCGCGTTCCTGACGGTCATGAAGCCGGGCGATCTCACGCTGTACCAGCACGCCGGCCGGGTCCGGGTTGGTGTGGTCCTTGGCGAACCTGAACACCACGAGGACAACAGGCGCATCCGCCGCAAAGTCCGGTGGTTCGATGACAGCTACGCCATCCCCGAGCTTCCCCGTCACGCCCAGCGTCAGCTATCCACGCCGGGCATCATCGTGGACGTCACCAGGGTGATTCAGGCCCTGCAGGAACTGCTCCCCGTGGAGGCCGAAACCGATGGCGAGGATGAAGCGCCGCCCACCACCGTCGTCGAGGTTATCCAGCAAGGGTTCCGGCCCCTGACGGAAGAGTTCGCGGCGTCCCTGCACATGGATCTCGAACCGCTCAAGGAGATCGCGGAACTGCTCGAGGAAAACCGCCAACTGGTCCTGTACGGTCCGCCGGGTACAGGCAAGACGTACCTGGCCAAGCACCTTGCCGCCGAGCTGGCCGGTGACCACACCGATGAACGTGTGAAGCTGGTGCAATTCCACCCTTCGTATGCCTACGAGGATTTCTTCGAGGGCTACCGGCCGGACAAAACAGACGACGGCCAAGTCTCTTTCAAGCTCGTCGCCGGACCGCTGCGGCGCTTGGCGGAGGAAGCTGCCAAGCCCGAGAATGCGCACAAACCATACTTCCTGATCATCGATGAAATGAACCGTGCCAACCTGGCCAAGGTTTTCGGTGAGCTGTACTTCTTGTTGGAGTACCGGGATGACCGCATCTACCTGCAGTACAGCCCCAACGAGCCCTTCAGCCTGCCGGACAACCTCTACATCATCGGCACCATGAACACTGCGGACCGCTCCATCGCCATGATGGATGCCGCCATCCGACGTCGTTTCGCCTTCATAGAGCTTCACCCCAAGGAAGAGCCGATCCGCGGTACGCTGCGCCGCTTCCTGGAAGCCCGGGGGTTGGACACCCTCAACGCGGACCTGCTGGATGCGCTCAACGACGCGATCGACGACTGGGATCGGGACCTGATGATCGGGCCGTCCTACTTCATGAAGAATGCTGCCCGGAATCCCACAGGACTGCGTCGCATCTGGAAGTACGAGCTCATGCCGTTGCTGGAGGAGCACTACCACGGGCAGTTGAACCGCGCGCAGTTGGAGGAACGCTTCGGCCTGGATCAGCTGCTGGGACGTCTTGCAGCCCGCTAAAGCCATCCCGCCCAGGCCCGGCCGAGCGCCTGCCAGTGCGGCGGCAACGTCTTCGGCTGCCGGGCGACCTACAGCCACGGCCGGGCGGGCTACAGCCACAGCCGGGCGGGCTGGCTCCGGGCCCCGGCACATCGTCATGGACGAACTCTCCCGCGGGGTGGTGGACAAACTCGATCCCCAATCGGCGGCGTTCATCAATACCAGCGGCCTGGCCAAGGCCTCGCCCATGGGCATGGGCCTTTACCGGATTGAACCTGTGGGCAAGGTGGGCTCAGTCCGCACCGCCACGGTGCAGCTCGAAGTGCGTCCCAAGGATCGGCTGGGCCTGAGCCGGCTCCTCTTCCTGCTCAGTTACGCCGGGGAACAGGGCTTCCGCGACCATTCAGTGGAAGCCGTGGAACACCCGGATCTGTGGAGTGCCCTGGCGGAATCGCTGGCCCAGTTGGCTGACAGAGCGTTGAGCCGTGGCGTCCTGCAGGGCTACCTGACAGTGGAAGAATCGCTGCGCACCGTCAAGGGGCGTATCCGGATCTCGGACCAGATCTCCCGCCGTCCGGGAATGATGGTGCCCCTGGAGGTCTCCTACGACGAATTCACAGAGGACATTGCTGAGAACCGTATCCTCCGTGCTGCGTTGGAGCGGATGGGCAAGGTTCCGGGGGTTCGGCCGGATGTCCTGAGCCGCCTGCGGCAGCTTAAGGGAAAGCTCGACGCCGTCACCCGGCTTCAGTCCGGTGCGCCCCTGCCGCCGTGGCGGGCCAGCCGGATGAACCTGAGGTATCACGCGGTGCTGCGGTTGGCCGAGGTGATTCTCCGCAATGCTTCCGCCGAAGCCGGCGAGGGTAAACAGCAAACTGCGTCCTTCGTGGTGGACATGGGCCAGGTGTTCGAGGAATTTGTGGGGACCGCGCTGAGGGCGGCCATGAGTGCCCACCCGGGGGAAATGCGCCTCCAGTATGGGGCCCTCCTCAACGAAGCCGTTCGGGACTCCGATCGCCTGACTGTCCGCCCTGACGCGGTCCACTTCCTGGGTGGCCGCCCCGTGGTGGTCTATGACTCCAAATACCAGGCAGCTTCCGACGCCGGTGCCTCTTTGAGCGCCGACCACTACCAGTTGCTGGCATACTGCACGGCCCTCAGGGTTCCCACAGCTTGGCTCATCTACGCAGGGGCGGGGGAAGTAAAGCTGCGCCGTATCCTCAACACGGATATCGACATTGTGGAGTATCCCTTGGATCTGTCCTTGCGGCCGTCGGAGATCCTGGCTGCGGTGGCTGACTTGGCCGAACAATCATGGGGCGAAGTTGTACGCCAAGCTGTGGCGGGCCGGTCGGCGTCGGACTAGCCTGATAAGTAAATCTTCACGGATGGAGGCATCATGGCCCGCAAGAAATCGTGGCGCGATATGACCAAAGGCCAACGGATCATGCTGTTGGTCAGCGGAGCGGTGAACATGGCCCTGTTGGGCGCTGCGCAGCGAAGCATCGGCAAGACCCCGGACCAGCAAATCAGGGGCAAAAAGGCCATCTGGCGCGCAGTCTCCTTCATCAACTTCTTCGGGCCGGTCAGCTACTTCCTGTTCGGCCGCCGTCGCGATGCAGAGATGGGTCCAGCGGCAGCCAAGCACTGACGCTCAGGCTGGTATCTTCACGGTGAAAGTGGTGCCCTGGCCAGGCTCGCTGGCCACCATGATGGTGCCGCCGTGGGCTTCAACTATGGCTTTGCTGATGGGCAGCCCCAGGCCCACACCGGGAATGGTGCTGTTGCGGACACCGCCGGCGCGGAAGAACTTGGTGAAGGCCTCCGCCTGTTCCTCCTCATTCATGCCCATCCCGGTGTCCGTGACCCGGCAGAACACAAAGTCCTGGTCCTCCCAGGCCGCTACTTCCACGTCCCCGCCGTCGGGGGAGTACTTGATGGCGTTGGACACCAGGTTGTCCAGTACCTGCGCAATGCGGGACGAGTCAACGTGGGCTTCCAAGGCCTCCGGAATGTCCATGGACAATCGGATGCCGGCCTTCGCTGCGCGGGGTTCGGCAGAGTTGACGCTGCCCCTTACCAGCTCGGCCACGTCCACGGCATGGGGCTGAATGACGATCTGGCCCGAGCGCACAACCAGGAGGTCCGAGACCAGCGTGAGCAGCCGCTCAGCGTTGCGCCTGACGATATCCAGTTGCTTGCGGGCTCGGGCATCGAGAGCGTCCGGATCGTCCAGGATGAGTTCCACGTAGCCAAGGATGGACGTCAAGGGGGTACGGAATTCGTGGGAGACGTTGGCAACAAAGTCGTCCTTGGCGGCAAGCGCGTTCACCAGATCCGTCACGTCGCTGAACACCACCACTGATCCGGCAAACTTCCCGGCGTCGTCCACCATGGGACGTGCGCTCGCAGTGAAGGCACGTTGATCGGCTCCGGAGCCCAGCCACACGAGTTGGTCGGTGAACCGTTCGCCCAGCACAGCACGTCGCACCGGTCGACGGTCCACCGCCAGTGGCGTGGTCCTGTCCGATTCGAAGATCAGCAACTGGGATTCGTTGGGATCGTCGTTGTCCGAGGGAGTTGCCAAGGCGTGTGTTTGGCGTTGGCGGCGGTTCATGAGGATGTCGTGCCCGTCGCCATCAACAGCCACTACGCCCAACGGTAGGGTCTCCATGACGGTGTTGAGGAGCCGTTCCTGTTTGGTGCTGACGTCCAACGCTTCCTTCAGGGCCTCGTCCTTTAGCTCCAAAGCGCGTTGCTGGCGCACCATGCTCAGGGTCAGAACGCTGACAGAAACACCGATCCCCAGGATCAGTATGGGGAACAGGAGCGGTTTGGTGAAGTCCTGTTCACTGAGGGTGCCCCTCACGAACAGGGGAACCCAGACGATCCCCAACGGTCCAAGGAAGGACAGGACAATGGCGAGCTTCGGATACAACCCGGAAGCGCACAGCCAGATGACCGGCAGCACCACCAGGACACTGAGGCCGGTGATGGACTCCACCGCACCTTCCCGTCCGAAACCGATGGAGACCATGTCCAGGATGGGGATGGTGAGGAAGCTGGCGAAGGGGAGCCGGTGCCACGGCACCATGATGCACAGTGCCAGGAGGAGTGCCTGGCTCAGCAGGAAAATGAGGAACAGCGGATTTTCGAGGGTGGCCGGAAAATACAGCCAAACCAGGACGGCTGAAATGCAGACACACACAGACAACGGCAGTTGGCTGAGGACAACGCGCATACGCAGGGTATGTTCGTGGAAAGAGCGCCTAAAAACCAACAATTTCTTCTTTTCACCAATATCCCAAGTCGAAGGGTGGGTCATGGCACATCCACCAAAGATGCGGAAGAAAGTCGGTTCATGAGATCAGCCTAACCAAAATGGATATACTTCTGAGGTTATCGAAGGGGCTGAGGGGCAGCGATGAGTGAAGCACGTGTGGGGCTGGTCATTGAAGATGACCAGGATATCCGCGAATTGGTACGCGTAGTTCTATCCCAGGCGGGATTTGATGTGCATACTGCGTCCACGGGATCCGCAGGTGTGACATCGGCCCGTGAGCTGAATCCCGATGTTATTACCTTGGATCTTGGCCTTCCCGATATTGATGGTTTTGAGGTAGCACGCCAGATTCGTAAATCCTCCGACGCCTACATCATCATGCTCACGGCGCGCGCTGAAGAACTGGACACCCTGATGGGTCTGGAAGCCGGCGGCGACGACTACCTCACCAAGCCCTTCCGCCCCCGGGAACTGCGCGCACGTGTTGAAGCGATGATGCGACGGCCCCGCGCGTCATCGGAATCAAAGAGCGCTCCGGAAGAAGTGGTGGACCCGGAGATGAGCCATAACGGCTTGGCCGTTTCTGCCGGTTCCCGCACCGCGGTCCTGAACGGTACCGAGTTGAAGCTGACGCGCACCGAGTTCGACCTCCTGCTCGCATTGCTGGAGACGGGACGGATTGTTCGGACCAAGGCAGACCTCGCGCGTCGCCTCCGCAACGAACCGTACGACGTCGGAAGTTACGTCAGCGATGCTGACGAGCGTGCCGTTGAGGTGCACATGGGGAACCTGCGCAAGAAACTAGGCGACAGCATCCAGGCGCCACGGTGGCTTGAGACGGTCCGCGGCGTCGGCTACCGGCTGGCTCCTTCAAACAGTAACTAACCAACACGCAGAGGTTCGGCGGCGATGACGGGATGGTCGCGGCCCACCGGACCCATGGCGCCGGCACCTTGGGGAGACCCTAGTTCCTCGAAGAACTCCACGCTGGCCATGACGTAGTCGGCCCATTCATCAGGGACGTCGTCTGCGTAGTAGATCGCCTCAACAGGGCACACGGGGTCGCAGGCGCCGCAGTCCACGCATTCGGAAGGGTGGATGTAGAGCGAACGATCGCCCTCGTAGATGCAATCAACGGGACATTCCTGGATGCATGCCCTGTCCTTCACATCTACGCAGGGCTGGGCGATCACGTAGCTCATGGCGCCTTAGATGCCGGTGTAGACGGTTTTGCCCCACGTGTAGAAGTCCAGGGCGGACCTGCCTTGCTCACGGAAGGTGTTGGTGGAGGAATCCTTCACGCCTCCGAAGGGAACGTTCAGGTCAAGGCCTGCGGTGGGGCGGTTGACCTTCACCACGCCGGCCTGTACCCGGGCGCTGAAGTCCGTAGCGAGTGCCAGCGAATCCGTGCAGATACCGGCCGTCAGGCCGTAGCGGGAATTGTTGATCGCGGCCAAGCCCGCTTCATAGTCCGCCACTTCCAGCACGGCTACTACCGGACCAAAGATCTCCTCCGTCACCGCTGCGTCGTCCATGGGCAGGTCCGTAAGAACCGCGGCCGGGAAGAACAGGGGTCCGTTCGTGTCGCCGTCGTAACGTCCGTGCAGGAGCGTCGCTCCGCGCTCGACGGCGGCACGTACCGCTGCTTGGTCCTGTTCGAATTGCTGCTTGCTCACCACAGCGCCCATGCGTGCCCCGCCGTCGAGTCCGTCCCCGGTGGTGTACGCGGCAGCCTCTTCCACGAGTGCCTGGAGGAACGCGGTACGGATTCCCGGTGTCACGTATACCCGGGAGGTTGCGGTGCAGGCTTGGCCGGTCAGACCGAAGGCGCCGGCTGCCACTACCTGGGCCGCTTTGCGGGCATCGGCGTCATCGAGAACCAGGACGCCGTTCTTGCCACCCATTTCCAGCTGGACGCGTGCCCGGCGGGCATTCAGGATCTCCTGCAGCCCGAGGCCCACATTGGTGGAGCCCGTGAAGGATATACCGGCGATGCGCGGATCCCGGGCCAAGGCGTCGCCCACTATCCGGCCCTTGCCGTGCACCACGTTGAACACCCCTGCCGGCAGGCCGGCGTCCTGCAGGGCCCGGGCAAGGTGCGTCGCGGACAACGGGGTGAGTTCGGCGGGTTTGATGACAACGGTGTTGCCGCTGATCAGTGCCGGCGCGGTCTTCCACGCCGGAATGGCGATGGGGAAGTTCCACGGGGTAATGAGGCCTACAACGCCCAACGCTTCGCGGCGGGTGGTGATGGTGGTGTCCGGCAGGCCGCTTGGGAGGACTTCCCCGGTGGCAGCCCAGCCGAGCGAGCCGAAAAAGCGCAGAACGTCCGAGGCACGCTTGACCTCTCCCTTGGCCTCGGCCAGGGTCTTGCCTTCTTCTCGGACCAGGTCCTCGGCGATGGCGGTTTGGCGTTCAATGAGCAAGTTGCCAGCCGTGATGAGGATGGTGCCGCGCGAAGGTGCGGGCAAGGCAGCCCACCCGGGCTGGGCTGCTGCGGCTGCCGTGATGGCTGCGTCAACGTCTTGGGTTGAGCCGCTGGGGGAAAACGCAGCGGGCTCATCCGGACGTGCCGGGTTCATCCTTTGCGTGTCGGCCTCGCCGAGCCACTGACCATTGATCAGGTGCTGGGCGGCGATGGTGGCTTTTTGTCCGAGGGTGGTTTCCAAAGCTGTGGACGTCATGGTTTTTCCTTGTGAAGTAGTGGGGGCTAAAGGCTGCGGATCAGTCCGCCATCGCACCTGAGCGCGATGCCGGTGATGTACGACGCCGGCGCGCTGCACAGGAAGGCGGCAGCGGCACCAAACTCGGCGGGTTCTCCATAGCGGCGGGCGGGGATGGTCTTGCGGGATTCCAGCTGAATCTCATGCAGCGTAGTGCCGCGCCGTTTTGCTGCGGCTTGATCGAGCTGGGTGACACGGTCGGTGGCGATCCTGCCGGGGAGGAGCAGGTTCACGGTGACTTCGTCCAAGGCGACTTCCGCGGCGAGGGTCTTGAGGTACCCGGCCAACGCGGCGCGCCCCGTGTTGGATACGGCAAGGTTGGGCAGCGGGGCCACAACGCCGCTGGATCCAATGGCCAGGATGCGGCCCCAACGCCGTTGCCGCATCCCCGGGAGGACGTGGGAGACCAGTGCGTGATGGGGCTTAAGAAGAAGATCGAAAGCCGCGGCGATGTCCTCTGAGCCCAGGGTCGCCGCGGCGCCTGGCTTGGGGCCGGGACCGTTGAGAACCAGGATGTCGATTGGCCCCAAGTCGGCAACCGTCTGCTGCACTGCGGACTCGATGCCTTCGGGCGTGGTGAGGTCCGCTTCGATGGCCACGGCGTCAAAGCCGGTGGCACCCAGTGAACCGATTCCGTAAGCTGCTTGCAGCTCTGAGACGATGTCCTTGGCCCTGTCCCTGCGTCTGCCAACGATGGCCACTCGGACACCTTCGGCGGCCAACGCACGGGCCACGGCCAGGCCCAGCCCGCCCGTGGATGCAGCAACCATGGCGGTCTTTCCGGCGATTCCCAGATCCATCAGAAGCTCCCTGCCGTGGTTTTCGCGGCATCTAGTGCCCGGGCAGCTTCGCGAAGGTGCGTGCCCATGCCGGGCCGCAGGCTTCCCGGGAACCCTGCGGCCGGTGCCCGGACACCGGAGTCCTTGATGAGCCCGCGTTCCCGAAGGCACTCTTTCCGGATGGCCAAGGCCACTTTTGCCTGCTGCTCAAAATTGATCAGGGGCAGGAACGGCAAAAGCTCACGGTGGGCAGCTTCGTAGCCTTCCTCTTGCCACGCCCGGATACAGGAAATCAGGGCCTCGGGGTAGGAGAAACCCGTCATCGCCCCTGCGGCACCGGCCAGCAGTTCGTCCAAGAGTCCCTGCCCGCCGAGTCCACCGAAAACGGAGACGTCCACGGCGGCACTTAATTCCGCTATGGCGACGCTGGTGGGGGGTGCCTCGGCCTTGACGGCGACGACATAGTCGCAGGCGTTGACCACGGAGATCAGCGCCGGAGTGTTGATGGTGACGCCACTGGCCAGTGGATAGTCCTGCAAGACGACCCTGGCGCCGGTGGCGCGATGAATGGCGTCCAAGTGTGCAATCAGCGTCTCGGATGCGGCCGAACTGGCCTGCACCATGACGGCAGCCAAGCGTGCCCCGGCGGCTTCCTGGGCGGCGATTACCTCTTGGATCGCCGGGCGGGTTGCCAGCGCGGTGATGCCCACCACCAGTGGCAGTGAGGTGCTTTCGACGACTGTTTCCAAGACGTCGCGCCGTTCGTCTGCTGTCAGGGCGGCGGCCTCGCCAAAGACGCCAAGGACCGTCAGCCCGGTGGTGCCAATGGATTCGTAGTGCTCAACGAGTTCGGCCAGGCTGTCCAGGTCCACGTCCAGCGTGCTGCCCTGGAATGGTGTGGCGACGACGCCCCAGACGCCGGCAGGCAGGGATTCTCGGTTTTTGGGCGCAGAAGATTGCGTCATGGTTGCTTCCTTTCAGTGCGAACCGGGTAAGTACGGGGACGGGATGCCTAGCTGCCAGGCCATACTGGAGGCCTTTTCTCCTGAAAGGCCCTGACGCCCTCGGCGGAGTCCTCGCTGTCCAGCGCGGCCATGAGGGCGGGAAGCCGTAGGCCCCGGGCCTCCTTGGCGGTCAGATGCGTGGTCTGCGTGACCATCTGTTTCACGGCCCGTACGGAGGTGGGTGCACAGGCGAGGATCTGGTCCACCCAGCGTTGCACCGCGGCGTCGAGTTCTTCAGCAGGCACAACCTCGTTGACGAGCCCCATGGATTGCATTTCCGTTGCACCTGCCTTGCGGCCGGTCAGCAGCATGCCCATGGCCTGCGTGTACGGGATCCGCCGCACCAACTGGTGGATGCCGCCGTCGAGGGCCAGTCGCCCAACCCGGGGCTCGGTCAGGCCGAACTGTGCGGTATCGGCAGCCACTACGATGTCCGCGCCCAGCACCATCTCCATACCGCCGCCCAGGGCATAGCCGTTCACCCGGGCAATCACCGGAATGTCCAGGCTGGTGCGCAGGCTAAGTCCACCAAAACCGTGGGGGTCCAGGCTGGCCCAGTACTCCAATCCGGTCTTGTCCACGGCTGAGGCGGACATGTCCGCGCCCACCGAGAAGGCCCGGGATCCGGCGCCCGTGATCACCACCGCACGCACTGTTGGATCTTTCTCCAGCTGTTCCCAGATCCCGTTGAGCCGGGCCTGTGCGGTGGCGTCGACTGCGTTGAGCACGTGCTGGCGGTCGATCACCACCGTTGCCACGTTGTTCTTGATGGTGAGCGTGACGGTGTCAACCCGCTCGTCAACTGAAGTTGTCACCGCAGGACTCCCAACTGCTGCAGGCGTTCAATGGTTTCTGCATCGAAGCCGTTCTCCACCAGGACTTCCACGTTGTGCTCGCCCAATCGGGGAGCGGTGCGGCGGACGGTGGGCGGAGTGGCGGAGAGCCGGATGGGTGCGTTCAGCATCCGGACTGTCCCCACGGTGGGGTGTTCGGCTTCAACAATCATGCCGTTGGCTTCGGTTTGCGCGTCCGCCAGGGCTTGCTCCAGGGTGTGCACGGGCGCGTTCAGCAGTCCCTGTTCTTCCAGCTTCGCCGTCCAGTATTCGGTGGTGTTGGTGGCGAAGTGCTCACGGAAGATGGCCTGCAGGGCGGGTTTGTTCTTGAACTGCTGCTCCAGGGTTGCAAAGCCCGGCCGTTCCGTGAGGTCTTCATCGAGGTCCAGAGCCTCAGAGATGCGGGCCAGCGGGTCAGGCGTGAAGCCGCCCACCATGCACACGGCACCGTCGGTAGTCTCAAAGACACCGCTCAGTGGCATGGCGCCCCAGTTGACCTCGTAGCCGCGGTTGAGCTGCATGCACGCCTCCTGCATTTGGAGGTGCAGCATGGAGTCGTACATGGTCACCTCCACTTTCTGGCCCGTGCCCGAGGTTTCACGGGTTCGCAAAGCCAGGAGGATGCCCTGCATGAGGTGCATGCCGGTGATGTAGTCGCACAGGGTGGTGGGGTAGATGGCAGGTTTCATGTCCTCGGACTCGCGCCGCCACATCACACCGGAGTAGGCCTGCGCGATCGCATCCTGGCCGCCCTTGTGAGAGTAGGGCCCTTCAGGGCCGAACCCGGTGCCGGAAGCCCAGATAATGCCCGGGTTGTTGGCCTTCAGCTCCTCGTAGCCGAAGCCCATGCGCTCCATGACGCCGGAGCGGAAGTTGCTGACCACCACATCGGCGTCAGCCATGAGCCGGCGTAGCACCTGGCGCCCTTCGTCGGTGCGGGTGTCCACGGAGACGCTGCGCTTGTTCCGGTTGATGGACAGGAAGATCGGATTGTCCTGGCCGTCCTGGTCCGGGAATGAGTTGCGCGAAATGTCACCGGCGCCGGGGCGTTCCACCTTGATGATGTCCGCGCCATAATCTCCCAGCAGCTGAGTGCAGGAGGGCCCCATGAACACCTGGGTGAAGTCAATGATCTTGATGCCCTCCAGAGGCAGCGGCGCCGGAGCCGAGGCGGCGCGTGCCGCCGTCGTGATTGGTGCTTTTTGCAGATTCACGGGGTCCAGGGTTACGGAGCTCATGCCGGCACCGCTGCCGTTGCGTCCACCGTGGCGTTCGACGACGGCACGTCGCCTGGGTCTGCGCCGTGGCGGCGCATGCCCTGCTGGATGTCCAGTGCGGAGACGTCCAGGACCAGGAGGTTGTTCTCCACTGCGAGTGCAGCTGCGACCCCGACGGCCTGGCCCATGGCCATGCAGGGCGGGATCTCGCGGGACATCTTCTGGGCCTCCGGTGTTGCGGAGTAGTGGCGGCCGGCCACCAGGAGCTGGTCCACTTCCTTGGGCAGGAGCGAGCGGTACGGGTAGTAGTAGTCGCGGCCGCGGGCCACGGTGTCGGCAAAATGGCGGCGCTGGGTCACGTCGTCCTTGGTCATGACGTACTCGCCCTGCAGGAGCCGGGTCTGGCGGACACCCATCTGGGAGGCGACGTCCAGCATGTAGCAGTTCTCGAAACCCGGGAGGTTGGCGCGGACGTAGTCCACGGCCTCGGAGATCCGGTCCCGGGCTGCGAATTCGGCGGCAGTCATGTCTGCCGGGTCAACGCCGTCAAAACCGGACATGTGCGGGGCGTTGCACCAGACCACGCCGTCGATGGGGGTCTTGAGCCACCACAGCTCCCAGGCGCCGCCGAGGAGTCGCTTGATCTTGCGGTTGATGGCGCGGGCTTCCTTGGGGTTGGCCTGCTCGAAGGCTTCTGCGGCCTTGGTGTCCACGTTGCCCAGGCGGAAGACCAGCGTGGTCAGGTAGTTGTCCTTGGCGTAGCTGGCGCCGGCACGGGAAGCGACGTCGATGTCACCGGTGGTGTCGATGACGACGTCGGCCATAAAGGCTTGCGGGCCAAGTTTCGTTTCGACGATGACGCCCTTGATCACGCCGTTGTCCACGATGGGTCGGGAGAACCAGGAATGCAGCCGGAGGTCCACGCCGGCCTCGCGGACGAGGTCGTTGGACACCCGCTTCCAGCCATCGGGATCGAACGCAGCGGCGTAGCAGATGGGCTTGGGGTTGGTGTGCGAGTGGAAGTCGAAGGTGCCATAGCGGCCCCACTTGTTCCAGAGTTCCTCGGAGGTCTTGCGGTCATCGGCGGGCGGGACGATTGCCAGGCCCAGTTTCTGCAGACGTTCCACGTACTCGGAGACGATGCCGGTGACGGTGATTTCCTGACCGTTGATCATGTCGTCGAGCACCAGGACCATGCCACCTGAGGCCAGGCCACCCAAGGACGAGTAGCGCTCCAGGAGCGTGACCTTGGCGCCGGAGCGCGCAGCGGTGACGGCAGCGGCGACGCCTGCGGGGCCGCCACCAACCACCAGGACATCGGAACGGGAGATGACCGGGGCAGTGAGGTCCGCCGTCGTAATGCTGAGTTCAATGGACGAGCTGAGTTCAATGGTGTTCATGAGGAGTCCTTACTTGCCGACGAAGATGCCGTTGGAGCGGCGGGCGGCGAGGTAGAAAACGATGCTGAGGATGGAGAGGACGGCCACGTAGACCGGGAAGACCCAGGTGATGTTCAGGGATTGGAACCAGACCAACAGGTAGGAAGCCGTGCCGCCGAAGAGAGCCACACCGATCCCGTAGCCCAAGGCCACACCTGTTCCGCGGATGTTCTTGGGCATCAGGGATGAACTGACCACGTTGTAGAGGGTCATGTTCAGGACGAGGACAATGGAGCCGCCCAAGAGCACTGCTGCGAAGCCGCCAATCCCAGGCTGGACGTACATCAGCATGAGGAACACGGAAGGGATGGCAAGGATGCGCGTGATCAGGAACCACTTGGACATTGCCTTGCCGTCGGCCAGTTTGCCGATAACCCAGCTGCCGATCACCAGGACCACCCCAAGGATGGTGGTGAGGGCGAAGACAGCAGTGGGGTCTTCCTTGAACCCGCTGCGTGCTGCGCTGGGCAGGCCCACGTTCCAGGCGTAGTTGTAGGCCTGTGCTGCGCCCACCACAAAGATGATGGCCAGGACGGAGAGCCAGTGCTTGCGCACACCCTTCCACACCGCACGGGGAGTGTTGGTGGCCATTTCCTCCTGCTTGAGGGTCTCAGGGAGGGAGCGGCGCAGGTAGAGCACCACGAAGCCGAACAGGGCGCCGATGATGAAGGGTACGCGCCAGCCCCATTCGGACATTGCGGCCCCGCCAAGGACCAAGCTGCACAGGAAGCTGATGAGCGAGGCAAGCAGAATGCCGATGTTGACGTAGAAGGACATGATGCCGGCCACGTAGCCTTCGCGGCCCTCCGGAGCGAGCTCCACGGCGTGTGAGGTGGAGAGCGGAGCTTCGATGCCGGTGGAGATGCCCTGCAAAATGCGGCACACAACGAGGATGATGCCGGCCGCGGGGCCTATGGTGGCGTAGCTCGGGGTAACGGCAATGATGAGGGTAGTGCCGGCCATGAGCATGATGGAGAGCAGCATGACGCGCCGCCGGCCGATGCGGTCCGCCAAGGTTCCCAGCAGGATGCCGCCTAGGGGCCGGAAGGCAAAACCGACGGCGAACACGGCCAACGCGTTCAATGTTGCGGACAGCGGATCGGTGTTGGGGAAGAAATTCGGTCCGATGAAGGCGGACAGGAGGCCGAAGACCATCCAGTCGTACCATTCCAGGGCGTTTCCGAGGCCCAAGCCAAGGAGTCCTTTGCGCACCTCGGGGGTGAATTTCCCGTTCTTTTGGGGGGATGAAGTGGTGGTGCCTGTTGGCGGTACTACGTTGTCCGCCGTTTGCGTGTCGAGCATGGAAGTGTCCTTACGCTGACGCCCCGAAGGGCGTGGGAGGGTATGACGCATCAACGCCTGTTGGAGGAGGCGCGTGATGCGAATGTGGCAAGGAGTGTCAGCGGCCACGATGTCGTGTCCGGACAGTTAAGGGAAAACGCCGGCGCCGTTTGGGGGCGCCAGGGTTACCACGCGTGTGGTGCGTTGACCCAGATGGCTACGCATACCTCTTCGTAGCTGTTCTTGTACCAGTGGGGGATCTCTGAGGAGTAGGTGATGGAGTCGCCCTCTTCAAGGCTGTAGCAGACGCCGTTCAAGTAGACGTCCTTACGGCCGGAGATGATGTAGCAAAACTCTTCACCGCTGTGGGTAAAAGGGGTGTCGCTGGTGTCATGCCCTGGGGGCGTGCTGATCCACTGCGCTTCAATGCTGCCATCGCGATTGGGGGTCAACAGTTCGTGAACTGCCTCTCCCACAGACTCGCGGGTGACGTTCTTGAGGTTGCGGCGATCGGACCTGCGGACCACGGGGGACTTTGATTCATCCTGGCCTATGAAGAATCTCCCTACGGGGATGTCCAAGCCGTGGGCAAGCTGGGCCAACGTAGTGAAGGAAGGGTTGGCCATGCCGCGTTCGATCTGGCTGACGATCGCCTGGCTTAGGCCGGTAACGTCCGAGAGCTGGGCGAGGGTCATGCCCTTTGCCTTGCGCATGGTGCGCACCTTGTTTCCGACAGTCACCAGCAGTTCGCTGGTGGCTGGTGGAGCAGGAGTCTCGGTGGTCATGGCCGCATCCTTCGTTGGTGAGCTAACTCACACAACTATAGTGAAGATTTTTAGCGAGTCAATGGTTTCTATTCAATAAGGTGAAGAAATTTACAGAATCCGTGTTTCCAGCTCGTCTATGGTGCCGAAGACGAAGCGGTCGATTTCATGGACCTGCGCGGAGAGCTCATGCAAATGCTCCGCGCCGGGCAGGAGCCGGATGCTGATCTCCAGCTCCTCTGCCAGCCGGTTCATGCAGATGGCACCCACCATGTGGCTGGACGTTTTCAGGCTGAGCACCGCGTCCATGGCGTCTTCGATGTCCAGTTTTTCCAGTGCCCGATGCAGACGCGAAACCCGCCACGGCAGCAAGGCTATGTAGTTCCTGACGAACGCTCCGATGATGGCTTGGTCGCCGCCCAGCTCTGCTTGGAGTTCGGTGAGGACGGTGCGATCCACCAGGGCGTCGGTGCACTCGTCGTACTCAGACACCAAACCCCTCCCGCCTCCAAACAATCGATTCACGATTCAACAGTAGGACCCGTGGAACTTCCGCAGCGCCACAAATCCAAAGATTGATCTAATCTTGAGCGGACTCAGAGCCACTCTTGATCTCCGCCCAACAAAGTTATGAAAAGCAGATCTGGGCGTTTCCAGGCTGAATCAGGGAACGGGAAACAACATGGAAAGTGGTGCTCGCCCGTCACCGGGCCTGATGCTCATCATCGTGGTCTGCATGACCGTCCTGCTGGGCATTGGAGGGTCGGCCGCTTTCGCATTGTGGCAGCAGAGTTCCCAGGCGTCTGTCACGGATCAATCCGTGAACTCCGCCCCGAGCACCACGGGCGCCCCTTAGCCCACCGCTGATTCCAGAAATGCTGTGAGCCGATCTTCGAGCATGGACCTGTCCTTCAGCTGGCACTCCCACACCGTCAATACCTGCCAGCCGGTAGCTTCCAACTGTTCCCGCTGCAGCGCGTCCCTTTCGCGGGTTCGTGTTCGCTTGGCTTCCCAGAACTCGGCATTCGCTGCAGGGGCGTGCTGCCCTGCTTTGCAGTCATGGAAATGCCAGAAGCAACCGTTGACGAAAATAACCTTGCGCCTTCCCGCGAACACCAGGTCCGGGCGGCCCGGTAGTTTGGCCGCTCCGGACTGGCCGTGGAGCCGGTACCGGTAGCCTTTCGCGTGCAGGAGCCTGCGGACCAGCAGCTCAGGTTTGGTGTTCTTCCCACGGATCTTGGACATGTTGCGGCTGCGCTGCTCCCGCGTCAGAAGGTCCCGGCTCTCGCCCATGCATCCAGCCTACCCAGGCTCCACCACCACTGTTCGGGGTGCTTGGAAGGACAACAACCGGATCCAGTCCGGGTTTGAATTCTGTAGACGGACCCCCTTGAGTGCGGCTGCCGTTTCATGAACGACGACGGCGGCCTCCAGCTCTGCGAGTTTGGCTCCTAGGCAGCGGTGGATCCCCGAGCCGAACGCCAAGCCGTACGGGGTTGGCCCCGAACGGTCGGCACCCTCGCCGTCTTCTGTTTCGGCCCAGGGGAATCCGTGGTTGCCGGTCAATTCCAGCAGGATCTCCTCACCGGCCGCGATAGGTGTGCCGTCAAGAAGGGCGTCGTTGGTAGCCACCCGCCGCCAGGTGGGAACGGAGGACTCGCTAGCAAGGACGTGCCGGACCAGGTCGCGCGCTTTCAGACCGCTTGCCGCCTCGCTCCACGAGATGCCCCGGGAGCCCTCGGCCAACCGGAACAGCGTGGTGCTGATGAGTTGGGTGGTGGTCTCTTGGCCTGCGATCAGGAGGAAGTAGCCCAATGAGCAGATTTCCTGTGTGCTCAGCCCGTGGAGGGCAAGCGCATTGAAGAGGTTGGAGCCCGGCGAAGCCACAGACTCCAGGACCAATTCCCTCAACCAGGTGTAGAAGTCCGCGGCGCTCTGTGCCAATTCGAGTTGCCGGTCAGCATCCGGCCAACCCCAGAACAGTTCCAAGGAGTCCAAGCTCCACGCCTTCAATGCGGGCACGTCGCGGACCGGCAGCCCCAACATTTCCAGCATGATGACCGCCGGGGGATCCGCGGCCACGGCCTGGACGAGGTCCACGCTTCCATCAGAGGCGAGGGCTTGCGCTGCACGGGCTGCCGATTCCCGGGCCAGGCCGCGAATACGGGGTTCCATGGCCGCCACTTTGGCTGGCGTGAAGAAGCCCGCCACCACCTTCCGGATGCCGGTATGGGTCTCGGTGTGGTTGCTCGCCAGGACCGGCGGCAGCGCGAACCGGGCTTTCTGCAGTATGCGCAGCGCCCGCCCACTCAACGGCGTTACAGCGAGCAGGGCGTTGGCCGGGCTGAAGTCATGGGGCCTGTGCAACACTTCCCGCACCGTGTCGGGGCTCCGCAGCACCCGGTAAGGACAGCTTCCGGACTCAGGAAGTCCTGGTTCCGCAGCCATAGTCGCGCTCATGCCGGAAGCTCTTCGAGCCAATCGCACGCTCGGGCGCCGAAAACGGCAGGATCCAGTCCGGAGGCATCAGCAGGAACCGTCCCCAGGAACGGAACGGACCAACTCCTCAGAGTGGCCAGATTACTGAGCTCCACCGCGCTCGGCGTCGCCGGCCAGCTCCCAAGGACCAACCCCACCACCGGCAGGCCCCGGGTGTCCAGCGCCTCCAGCGTCAGCGCCGTGTGGTTCAACGTGCCCAACGCCGGCCGTGCAACCACGGCAAAACCAGCCTTGTCACCCAGGTGCGCGCCGAGATCAGCCAGCGTCCCGCCGTCGTGGTCCAACTCCACCAGCAGCCCGCCGGCGCCTTCCACCAGCACGTGGTCATGGCGGACAGACAACTCACGGATCCGCTGGGCATGGGCGGCCAGTGGGGGCAACGTGACCCCATCCAGTGCGGCGGCGGGGACGGGAGCCATGGGTTCTTCAAGAACCACGCCGGCTTCCGCAGTGAGTGGATCCGCCAACCGGGCAACCTCGGCGCAGTCTGAGTCACCCAGCACGTTTCCGCTTTGGCACGGCTTATAGACGGCAACCTTCCGGCCGCGCGCATGAAGCGCGGCGGTGAGGGCCGCCGTCGTAATGGTCTTGCCGACGCCGGTATCGGTACCGGTGACCAGGATGACGGTAGGTAGTTTCATGATGTTCTCTCCAGGATGCTGCGCAACACCGCGCAGGCTTGCTCAATGTCGGTCGGCGTGAGGGTGGCCCGCGCGGTGAGTCGAAGACGGGACGCCCCGTCCGGGACGGACGGCGGACGGAAACACCCCACGCTGACGCCCGCCGTATGTGCTTTCTTGCTGGCGGCGAGGGCCGCTTCGGCGGACGGCATGGGTATGGACTGGACTGCTCCGGCGGAACGGTCGACGGCGGTGCCGAGCCTCTGCAGCGCGGGTTGCAGTTGGGCAGACAGGGCGGCTGCATT
Organism: Arthrobacter sp. Rue61a; assembly: GCF_000294695.2. NCBI lineage: Bacteria > Bacillati > Actinomycetota > Actinomycetes > Micrococcales > Micrococcaceae > Arthrobacter > Arthrobacter sp. Rue61a. The sequence goes on from NC_018531.1 coordinate 1,115,648, forward strand.
GCGGTGGACGGCCGCGGCACGCCAAGGCTCTGCCCTGATGATGCCAATGGCCGCGAGCGCGGCGGCGGCCGCAGGGGGAGCCAACGCGGTGTCGAAGATGAAGCTTCTGGCCCGGTTCACCAGATGGTCCCTGACCAGCGATGAGCCGAGGACAGCGCCGCCTTGGCTGCCGAGCGCCTTGGAAAGGGTGGCGGTGACGATGACGTTGGGATGTCCGGCCAAGCGGGTTCCTGCGATCGCCCCACACCCTTGCTGGCTTCCGGTTCCCGCGACGCCCAAGCTGTGGGCTTCGTCCACCAACAGCATGGCGTCGTGTGTTTCGGCCAGCTCCAGGAGTTCCGCAAGTGGTGATGCATCCCCGCCCACGCTATAGATGGATTCCACGGCGATGACCGCCCGCGGGTGGATGCGGTTGGCCAAAGCCTTCGCTGCGTCCTCCACGCTGTTGTGCCTGAAATTTTTCACCTCGGAGCGGCTCAACCGGAAGCCGTCCATCAACGAGGCGTGGCATTGCTCGTCGGCCACCATCAACGTGCCTGGGCCGCCGAGGGCCGTAGTGACACCCAGATTCGCGAGGTAACCCGAGGAAAAGACCAACGCTGCGTCCGCCCCTATCAGGTGAGCGAGTTCGTGCTCCAACTCCAGGTGCAGTTCGGTGGTGCCCGCCACCAATCGCGATGACGTAGCGCCCGTGCCCCACATTGCGATGGCTTCCCGCGCAGCTTCGGCCAGCCTGGGGTCCGTGGCCAAGCCGAGGTAGTCGTTGCTGGCGAGATCAATCATCCCGGGGTTCACCCCGCGAACCAGCGGCGACCTAACCAATCCCCGGCGCTCGCGGACGCGGGCTTGGTCCTGCAGCCAGTGGGTCATTGCGGCGCTCACGCAGCCACCCGCTGGTTGGAGGTTTCCTCTACGGCAGCCACCATCGCAGCGGCCATCATGCCCACTTCGGCAGCGGTACTGACATACGGCGGCATCGCGTAGACGAGGTTCCTGAACGGGCGTACCCACACCCCGTGTTTCACGGCGGCGCGAGTCACCGCAGTGACATCCACGGCGTCGGTTAGCTCAATGACCCCCACGGCGCCGAAGGTACGAACGTCCGTAACGGCGTCGAGCTTCGCTGCCGGAGCCAGGCCTGCCGTGAGAGCGGCACCGACGCGTGACACGTCCGCGCTCCAACCGCCCGCCGCAAGGATGCCCAGGCTTGCGTTTGCTGCGGCGCACGCCAGGGGATTGGCCATGAAAGTTGGCCCGTGCAGGAGAGCCCCCGCCTCGCCTGCGGAAACCGTGCGGGCAACGTCGCCCGTGCACAGCGTCGCAGCGAGGGTGAGGTAACCGCCGGTCAGGGCCTTGCCGACGCACAGAATGTCCGGGACGACCCCCGCGTGCTGCGCCGCGAAGAGCTCGCCGGTTCGCCCGAATCCCGTGGCGATCTCGTCCAGGATCAGCAGCAAACCGTGGTGGTCCGCGATCCCGCGCAAGATCCGAACACACTTGGCCGGGTACATGAACATTCCCCCCGCACCCTGGAGCATTGGCTCCACGATGATCGCGGCGAGTTCGTTGGAATGGAGCCGGGCCAGCTCTTCCACTGCGGCCCGCCACTGCTCCATGGCTGCTGCGGTGGCCGTTGCCGCCGCAGGCGGACGCGGGGCGAAGACATTGCCGGCCAACAACCCCGGAAATGAGGAATGCATGCCGTCCACGGGATCGCACACGCCCATGGCCGCGAAGGTGTCACCGTGATAGCCGCCGCGGATCGTCAGGAAGCGCTGCCGTTTGGGCAGTCCACTGGCCGTTTGGAACTGCACTGCCAGTTTGAGGGCGACCTCCACGGAGATGGAACCGGAATCTGCCAGGAACACGCGTTCCAAGCGTCGGCCCGGTTCGCCCGGTGCCATGGCCAACAGGGTTTCCGCGAGTTCCACAGCTGGTTGGTGCGTGAGCCCACCGAACATCACGTGGCTGAAAGTACTGAGCTGGCGTTGGATGGCGGCGTCCATGATGGGGTTCCGGTAGCCGTGGATCACCGACCACCACGACGACATCGCGTCCAGCACCTCATGCGTCCGCCCCTGTTCGTTACGGAGTCGCAGCGCCACGCCGTCGGCGGCTTCTACTTCCCAGAGCGGCAGCGTTGCCGAGGCCGGCGCGTACGGGTGCCACAACGTGGCCCGGTCGCGATCGATCAGCGAGCTCATGACATCAGCCTCCCGTGCCGGGAGCATTCAGCCGTCCACCCCAAGGGCGTTACCTGCACTTTCATGCGGCGTCGGCACTGTGGGCAAAAGCGCGGCGGCTCCATCGCCAGGCGCTGTTGGCAGCTGTGGTGGGCGTCCGACGTCGGGCCGTCACCACCGTAGGCACCGTCACCGCCTTCGCCACCGCAGTGCCCGCAGAATTGCTGTGAAACTGCGGTGGTCACAGTGACTTCTGGAATTCCTTGATGGGCATGTTGAGCTCCACCAGGAGGTTGAGGTCGGCATTGGCGGGGCGGCCCAGAGTAGTGAGGTAGTTGCCCACGATCACGGCGTTGATGCCGCCGAGCAGGCCCTCCCGGGTGCCGAGGTCGCCGAGGGTCAGTTCACGGCCGCCGGCGTAGCGGAGCACCGTGCGCGGCATCGCGAGCCGGAACGCGGCGATGGCACGGAGGGCGTCCTTGCCGTCCATGATGCCTTGGTTCTCCAACGGCGTGCCGGGGCGTGGGTTGAGGAAGTTCAGTGGAACCTCATGCGGTTCAAGGGCGGCGAGCTGCGCGGCGAGTTCAGCCCGTTGCGCCAGCGACTCGCCCATTCCGATCAGCGCACCGCAGCACAGTTCCATTCCGGCGGCTTTGACCATGGCGCAAGTTTCCAGGCGTTCCTCATAGCTGTGGGTGGTGACGACCTCGGGAAAGTAGCTCCGGGCCGTTTCCAGGTTGTGGTTGTAGCGGTGCACGCCCCACTCGGCCAGCTGGTCCACCTGGCGCTGCGTGAGCATGCCCAAGGAACACGCGATGTTGATGTCCACTTCCTCGTTGATGCGGTCAATCGCGAACTTGATCTGGTTCATGAGCTTGATGTCCGGGCCACGGACTGCGGCGACGATGCAGAACTCCGTGGCACCCGTGGCGGCGGTCTCCTTGGCTGCTTTGACCAGCTCGGGGATGTCCAGCCACACACCACGAACGGGGGAGTCGAACAGGCCGGACTGGCTGCAGAAATGGCAGTCCTCGGGGCAGCCGCCGGTCTTGATGGAGATGATGCCTTCCACTTCCACGTCCTCGCCGCAGTGCTTGAGGCGAACCTCGTGGGCGAGTTGCAGGGCTTCCGGGATGGCGTCGTCGGGGAGCTCCAGGATGTGGATGAGTTGGGATTCGTTCAGGCCTTCGCCCCGTTCGAGGACCTGCTCGCGGGCGGTTTCCAGGATGGCGTAGGAGGCGGTTTCCCGGGGTGCTTGGGTTGCTCTGGTGGTCATGTCCTTGACGGTATCCGTGCTGGTGACGGGCAATTTTGTGGGGTGCACACAAACCGAGCTGGTTGATTTTGGACTTGAACGCACGGGGCAGCTGGTGCAGAAGTTACAGCTGCGAAACATGGACGTGACTGAATTGACGCGCTGCGTGACTAGCGTCGTGGGCGAGGCAAAGTCCCCGACGAAAGCGACGACGAATGACCGACGACAAGGCGAGCACCGCCACACTGGAACCGACGACGGCGGGAGGCACCGCCGTCGGAATCGGTACTACGGGCATACCGGCGGCAGGCAACGCCGACGCGATGAGTGCCGCGAAAGAGAGCCTGGAAGATTACACGCTCCGGTTCGCCCCGCGGTCCTACCGGAAATGGAGCGCCGGTGTGGTGGCGACCAGTGCCCTGGGTGGCATTGCATACCTGGCCGACTTCTCGATCGGCGCGAACATCGGCATCGCCTATGGAACAGTGAACGCGATCTTTGGCATCATCGTGGCGGCAGTGATCATCTTCGCCACAGGATTCCCGCTGGCCTACTATGCAGCCCGCTACAACATTGACCTGGACCTCATCACCCGGGGTTCGGGCTTTGGCTACTACGGCTCCGTGGTCACCAACATCATCTTTGCCACCTTCACGTTCATTTTCTTCGCACTCGAGGGCTCCATCATGGCCCAAGGGCTGCAGCTGGGCCTCGGCATTCCGCAGTGGATCGGCTATGCGGTGTCCACCATCATCATCATTCCGCTGGTGATCTACGGGATGAAAACCTTGGCCACCTTGCAGGTGTGGACCACGCCCCTGTGGTTGCTGCTCATGGTGGTTCCCGTGGGCTACCTGCTGCTGTCCCATCCCGAGAGCATCGATGCCTTCTTCGCTTTCACGGGTGCTTCCGGCGAAGGCGGCCCCAACCTGGCTTCGGTGATGCTGGCCGCAGGTGTCTGCTTGTCCCTCATGGCGCAGATCGCGGAGCAGATCGACTACCTTCGCTTCATGCCGCCCAAGACCGCCGAAAACAAGGGTGCTTGGTGGCGCGCAGTGATCCTCGCCGGACCAGGCTGGGTCATCTTCGGTGCCATCAAACAGATCATTGGCCTGTTCATTGCGATCTACCTCATCGCCAAGCTCGACCCCGCAGCCGCTTCTTCCGCAAATGAGCCGGTTCACCAGTTCCTGGGCGTCTACGAAGAGATGATGCCGGCCTGGCTCGCCATGACCCTGGCCGTGGTGCTGGTGGTCATCTCGCAGATCAAGATCAACGTCACCAACGCCTACTCCGGATCGCTCGCCTGGACCAACTCCTTCACGCGCATCACCAAAACCTACCCGGGCCGCATGGTGTTCGTGGTGGTCAACCTGGTCATCGCGCTGATCCTCATGGAATCGAACATGTTCGAGTTCCTCAACACGATCCTGGGCTTCTACGCCAACTGCGCCATGGCCTGGGTTGTCACGGTGGCCTCGGACATAGCCATCAACAAGTACCTGCTGAAGATTTCGCCCAAGGTCCCGGAATTCCGCCGCGGGATGCTCTATGCCGTGAACCCGGTGGGCTTCGTATCCATGCTCGTCTCTGCCGGGGTGTCCATTGCAGTGTTCTTCGGGGCATTCGGTGCAGCGGTCCAACCGTTCTCGCCGATCTTCGCCGTGGGCCTGGCCTTGGTGTTGCCGCCTGTGTTGGCTCTGGTGACGCGAGGCCGCTACTACCTTCGCCGGACCGACGACGGCATCGACCTGCCCATGTTCGACGCCGACGGTAACCCGAGCGACCAGAAGCTCCTCTGCCACGTTACCGGGCTTGAGTTCGAACGCCCGGACATGCTCCGCTCAGCCCAGGACGGGCCCGACGGCGAACCCCAGTACATCTCATCCCTCGCCTTGTCTACGGACAAGTCGGGCGAGTTGGTACTCCCGGCACAGAAGTAGTCCCCCAACCCAACTGAGGGACAGCACCTGCTTGGGTTTACGTGAACGCCCCGGCTTCCATTGGGGGAGCCGGGGCGTTGCGCTGTGTGTTTAGTGTGCTGCGGCCTACTTGTCGAAGGCGTCCTTCGCGGTGTCCTTGACGTTCTCGCCGGCCTGCTTGGTCTTGGCAGCCGCTTGGTCAGCGACACCTTCGGCCTGCAGCTTCTGGTTGTTCGTGGCGTCACCCAAGGCTTCCTTCGCCTTGCCGGTGACTTCCTGCGCCTTGTTGCTGATCTTGTCTCCGAGTCCCATGGGCTCTCCTTCGATGTAATCCAACACTGACGATTGCTAGGCTAACGAGCAATTCTGGGTACTTCCTGAACATCTCCCACGAATCGTAAGGGTGCTTACACTGAGATCATGGCTGAGGAGACCCGCAACGAAGACACGGAGCAAACCGAGCTCGACGAGGACATCGCCATGGCGCTGGTGAACCACGTCATCAACACCCCGGACGATCCCGAGGATGAGACAGATCCGAGAACCAAGTATCCGTCCCAAGAATTTGAGCCGCAGACACAGGACTATCCCGGATGGACGGAGGCGATGAACCCGAGGCCTGATCACGGCGAGCAAAGCTATGTGGGACATCACCGCATGATGGGCATGCGGGCATTGATCACTGGTGGCGACAGTGGGATCGGCAGGGCAGTAGCCATTGCCTATGCCCGCGAAGGCGCAGATGTCGCGTTCACTTACCTGCCCGAAGAAGAACAGGACGCCGAGCAGACCGTCCAGCTCATCGAAGACGCCGGCAGCAGGGCCTTGGCATTGCCGGGCGACTTGCAGGACGAAGAGTTCTGCCAGGAAGTCATCGCCCAGACCGTGGCCGAATTCGATGGCCTCAACGTCCTGGTGAACAACGCGGGCTTCCAGATGACCACCGCGCAGGGCATGGAGGACCTGAGCAGCGAACAGTTCGATCGGACTTTCAAAACCAACGTCTATGCGCTGTTCTGGCTCACCAAGGCCGCCTTGCCGCACCTGAAGCCCGGCGCCGCGATCATCAACACTTCTTCCATTCAGGGCTACCATCCCAGTCCGTCGCTGATGGACTATGCAGCCACCAAGGCGGCCATCAACAGCATGACCTTCTCCCTGGCAGAATCACTCGGACCCAAGGGGATCAGGGTCAATGCAGTGGCGCCGGGTCCCGTATGGACACCCCTGCAACCGCCCACGCAGCCCGCGGAAAAGATCGAGAAGTTCGGTCAGGACACCCCGCTGGGCAGGGCGGGGCAGCCTGCCGAACTCGCCGCCACCTACGTGCTGCTGGCCACCGAAGAATCCAGTTACATTTCAGGATCAGTCATTGGCGTGACCGGCGGAAAGCACCTGGCCTAGTGGACTCTGACGTCCGGGGATGTGTCAGGGCTTGAGCACCACTTTGATGCAGCCGTCCTGTTTCTTCTGGAACTTCTCGTAGAGGGCCGGTGCCTCATCCAGTCCTCCCGTGTGGGTGACCAGATGCATGACCCCCAGCGGATCGGCGTCATCCTCCACCAAGGGGAGCAGATCGTCAATCCAACTGCGAACATTGCATTGACCCATGCGGAGCTGGATTTGCTTGTCGAACATGGTCAGGAGGGGCATCGGATCGGCCTGTCCGCCGTACACGCCGCTCAGTGAAATGGTCCCGCCTCGTCGCACCAGGTCCACCGCGGTGTGAAGCGCGGCAAGCCGGTCAACGCTCATGGTTTCCATGGCGACCTGCGCCGGCTTGTCCGGGAGCAAAGAGACCGCCCGGTGAAGGAAAGATGCCACCGGGGATCCGTGAGCTTCCATACCCACGGCGTCCACCACGGAGTCCGGGCCGCGGCCCAGCGTCTGCTCACGGATCTGCTCGGCGACGTGGGAGCTGTAGTCCATGGTCTCTATGCCATGCGTCTCCGCCATCGCGCGGCGCTCCGGGACCGGGTCTACGCCAATCACCCTGAAGCCCTTGTGGACGCCAATCCTCGCGGCGAACTGGCCCACGGGACCGAGCCCGAGCACAGCAAGCGTGCCACCCTCCGGCACGTTCGCATACTCAACTGCCTGCCACGCTGTGGGCAGGATGTCCGAGAGGAACAGGTAACGCTCATCCGGAGCATCCGAATCGACTTTGACGGGGCCATAGTCCGCGAAGGGAACACGCAGATATTGCGCCTGCCCGCCCGGGACCGAGCCATAAAGTTCGGAGTAGCCGAAAAGTGCCGCCCCTGATCCCTTCGCTGTCACCTGCGTCGTTTCACATTGCGACTGAAGGCCTTGGTTACACATATAGCAATGCCCGCAAGAGATGTTGAACGGCACTACAACGCGGTCGCCCTTCTTCAGCCGGTGGACTTCAGAGCCCACCTCCTCCACGATTCCCATGGGCTCGTGGCCGATGACGTCGCCCTTATGCATGTAGGGGCCCAGCACCTCATAGAGGTGGAGGTCGGAGCCGCAAATGGCTGTGGAGGTAATCCGGACAATCGCGTCCGTGGGTTCCTGGATGGAGGGGTCCGGGACGTCTTCGACGCTGAGCGAACGCCGGCCCTGCCATGTCACTGCTTTCACGATTGGTTCTCCCTGCGTTACGGCTGGCTGGGTCCCTCGCTGCTGGAGACCCTCCCAGCGAAGCAGAGATAGCGCGGGCGCACAAGGCTGCCCGGCCCCTCGACACCGCCAAGGGGCGGGCTTAGATTGAGGCCATGAGCGACCAACCGAACGAAGCTGAAGTGACGCCGTCCAAAGCCTCGGAGCCTGAGGTGCCTGCCGCCGTCGAGCATGACAGCGGTGAGGCCGGAACGGGCGATTTCACCACCGAACTGGACCCCACGTTCATCCCGGACGAAAGCGGTGAGACTCCGGAAGAGAAGCGCGCCAGGGAGCAACCGGAAGCGACGGGGAGCTGAAACTAGTAAGTACCCTGATTGATGGTGTTAAGCTGATGGAGGGAGAGAGTTTTCGGGCAGAGCTGACCGAGGAGTGATCGCGTTATCCAAAGCCGTTGTGGCTTCCGAATGAAGCTGCCCGCCTGAAAGGCCCGCACCGTTTCGAGGTTGCCCCAGCGGGGTACACCAGAGGTACCAAGCACAGCGTGGGCCACGAGCGGCGCCCACAGAAGCCGCTCACCAGGGAGGTAATCCACATGGATACAGGACAACTGGTACTTATTATCGTGCTGGCCGTCGTCGTCATCGCCGCTGTGATTGTCGCAGTTGTTGTGGGGCGTCGGAAAAAGGCTGAGGTCAACCGCCACCGCGCCGAAGAGTTGCGCGAGAAGGCGGCTGAGGAAGCCATCGGCGCACACCAGGCGAAGGCCGAATCTGCACAGGCGGAGGCCAACGCGCTGCAGGCCGAAGTCGAGGCGGAACGACTCCGAAAGGACGCGGAACGCCACGCCGAGAAGGCCAACGAAGCCCACGGGCGCGTCGAAGAACAACTTCGCCATGCGGACAAACTGGACCCGAAGACGAACCCGGACCGTTCACATGACGCGAACCGCTCACATGACGCGGACCGCGATCGCTCCCATGTCGCCGAGGGTGAGCGTCTCACCAGGGACCGCAGCGGGCGCGAGGGCACACCACGTGACGGCTCGACGCGTGAGGGTGACAGGAACCTATAGTTTCAGCGAAGAAACGGAGGCAGGAAGTGAGTATCGTGGTGAGGCGAACAGGTCAGGCGATGCGCGCCACTGAGACGAAGGCCAACAGGCATGCAGTCGATGTGGTTTTGGGGCACTTAGGCGAGATCGGGCCGGCTGTGGCAGCACTGCGCCGGGAATCTTCGCGGCTTGCCGAGTGGGGCGAGGAACTGGCTCGTGTCAGGTTGCGCGGCGGGAGTGTTTTCGCCGCAGGCAGCGACGGATCCTCCCACGAGGCGCAGAGGTTCACATCCGAACTGAATGCCCACGATCCCGTGAGCGGTTCGGGGTTCAAAGCCATCTCCATCACCAAGGCCGCGGCTGGTTCTGACGGCTCCGCCGGAAGCATGAGCGAGCAGGTATCCAAACAGGTTCGCCGGGGTGACATCGTGGTCCTGCTCGCCGCGAAAGGGATCACCGACGAACTCCGGGAGGCTGCCGCCGCCGCGAAGGCGCAAGGTGCACGCTTATGGGCACTGACCGGCAAGGAATCCAAGGACCTCGCACAGTCGGTAAATGAAGCCATCTGCATCGACACCGATCCGCCACATGCCGAAGAAGCGCACCTAGTGGCGGTGCTGGCGCTTTGCGAGTGCTTCGAAGACGCACTGAAGAACATCAAGCCGGAGTGATACGCCCCAACTAACTGGCAGTAGCGGTTGTTTTGAAGCGTCAGAACTACCGCTACTGCCAGCTACTTTGGCATGTGATCTGCGCCTCCTTCGGAATAGTTGCAGACGCCATACAGTTGCGCAGGATGAACGTGATTCAATCTGAAAGGAACTGCGCATGCTGTTTTCCCCTCTGGCCCTCGGCGAGCTTGAACTTTCCAACCGACTGGTGATGGCGCCCCTGACGCGCCTCCGCGCGGGTCAGAACGGGGTGCCGGGTTCATTGATCGCTGAGCATTATCGGCAACGGGCTTCCCTCGGCTTGATCGTTAGCGAGGGCACCTATCCCACGCCCGCCGGCCAGTCATACCCGGGACAGCCGGGGCTCGTCACGGAGGAGCAAATCGCAGGCTGGAAGAAGGTCACCGACGCTGTTCACGCTGCGGGCGGCCGCATCTTTGCGCAGATCATGCACGGCGGGCGCGTTTCGCACGCCGATATCACCAGTGGCCACGAGATCGTTGGCCCCAGCGCCGTCGCCATCGAAGGTGAAGTTCGCACGCCCAACGGCAAGCAGGCTTACCCGGTACCGCGCGAACTCCGCACCGACGAGCTCCCGGGAGTTATCCAGGAAATTGTCACCGCCTCCACGAACGCCATCGAGGCAGGTTTCGACGGCGTTGAGCTTCACTCCGCCAACGGCTACCTGTTGCACGAGTTCCTTGCGCCCAACTCCAACGTGCGCACTGACAGCTACGGCGGCTCCCCGGAGAACCGGGCCCGCTTCGTGATCGAGACAGTCAACGCCGTGGTGGAGGCGCTCGGCGCAAACCGCGTAGGCATCCGCATTTCCCCCGAGCACAATGTGCAGGGAATTGCCGAGACAGACGCCGCCGACGTCCGCGCAACCTACGAGGTTTTGGTGGACACCATCGCACCACTGAACCTGGCCTACCTGAGCATCCTCCACCATGACCCCAAGAGTGCCTTGGTCCAGGGTCTCCGCGAGCGTTTCAACGGCACGTTCCTGGTGAACACCGGCTTCAGCGAAATCACTACCCGTGACGAAGCTTTCGCCATCATCGAAGACGGCCTTGCCGACGCCGTAGTGGTGGGCCGCCCCGCCATTGCCAACCCGGACCTCGCACGCCGCTGGCGTGAAAGCCTGCCACTCAACGAGCCGGACGCCTCCACCTTCTACGCAGACGGCGCCGAGGGCTACACGGACTACCCGTTCTACTCGAACTAAAGCGCAGCACCCCAAGATAGACCACGACGTCGGCACCCGCCTGGGCGCCGACGTCGTGGTTTAACCCGTGCTCGCCCAACTGACTGGCACTAGTGGTTGTTCTGAGCCTTGATAACAACCACTTATGCGAGCTCGTTGGGGAATGTGACAGGACCGCTTCCTCGCCCGGCGCGTGCATTCCTATAGGATTTGTGCCATGGCTGAACCTTCCCCGTCCGTTGCCCGCGCTGGCTTTCCTGTCAGCCGCCAAGTGCTGGCCGACACTGTATACGAAGCCCTCCTCGAGTGGCTCATGGATGGTCGGTTGGAGCCCGGGGCAGCGGTGAGCATCGACGGGATGGCTCGCGAACTCGACGTTTCGCCGACGCCGGTGCGGGAAGCGTTGGCCCGTTTGGAGCACACGGGAATGGTGCGGCGTGTGGCGCTAAAGGGCTACCGTGTGGCACCCGTGTTCACCCGCGAGGACTTTGCCGAACTCATGGAGGCCCGGTTGTCCATTGAGCCGGTCAACGCCCGATTGGCCTGTTCGCGGATGACCCCCGACGGTCTTGACGCTCTGAAGCAAGCTGTGGAGGACCTGAAAACTGCTCCCCGTGGGGGGTCGTTTGCGGAGTACCGCAGTTACCTGGAAGCCGATGAGCGCTTCCACCAACTCATCGCCGCGCAAGCCAGCAACCAATTTCTGCTAGCCGCCTACAACACGCTGGGCGGGCAGATCCAACGCTTCCGACTGTTTGGGGGAGTGGGCATCACCGACGCCGAGCAAGCGATCGCTGAGCACCAGGCCGTCCTGGACGCCATGATCAGCGGGGACCCGGAAAGGGCCGCTTCCATGATGGTGGATCACGTCCAGAAGGTGCGCGGCCGAGCGATGGCAGACGCGCCGGAGGACTAGGCCCGGCACTCCTCCTGAGCCGCACCCGTTTCCGCCCGGCGCGCCCCTTTGGTGCCGGTTGCGCACCCGTTTCCGCTGTGCGCACCAGTGGTTACGGGGGCGTTTGGCGTCAAGTGGTGCGCCCCGCGCCCACGTCGACAGCCAAAGTGACCCTCTTCACTTCACATATGTAAGACATATAGGATCTAGGAAGTTTCGCAAAAGGGTTGACAGTGTTCCATCGTTCGTAAATCCTATAGGAAACAGGATTCCACGAAGGAGTGATCATCATGGCGTACACCGCCGAGAATTGGCCCATCACCGCGGCCCTCCTGCAGTTCCCCGGCGCGGATGCTGCAGGGCAACAGGTCAACGACGCCGATGCATCCGTTTGGGCCGCCGTTCTCCAGGAAGTCAAGGATGCCGGTTTCGCTAACGCAGACCTCACCGATAGCTGGGTTCGCCCGGGCGACCTCAGCAAGGAACGACTTGCCGAGTTCAAACAGACCGCTGATGAAGTGGGCATTGGCGTGCCGGTGATCTCCGCCATCCGCCGCAGCGTCATCCATGCCACGGACTGGGCGGACAACCTCGCCTACAGCCACCGCACCATCGACGCCGCTGCGGAGCTGGGCTGTGAAGTAGTGTCCTTCGGACTTCACCAGGCCATCACCCCTGAGCAGCAGAAGCAGCTGTGGTTCTGGACCGTCGAGGGTTACAAGGACCCCGTGGGGGACAAGGAGGCGTGGGGCAACGCCGTCTCCCGCATCCGGGAGCTTGGGAAGCATGCGGCCGAGGCCGGCGTCCTCCTCTCCCTGGAAATGTACGAAGACACGTACCTCGGAACCGCTGACTCCTCAGTGCAACTGGTCCAGGACATCGGCTTGGACAACGTTGGCCTGAACCCGGACCTTGGCAACCTGATCCGTTTGCACCGGCCCATCGAGGACTGGCGCGAGATGGTGGCAAAGACCCTGCCGTACTCCAACTACTGGCACATGAAGAACTACATCCGGGACGAAGACGTGGCCCGGGACAGCTACATCACCATGCCGGCGCCCATGGAAAGCGGCCTTATCAACTACCGCGAGGCCTTCAAGTTTGCGGTTTCCGTCGGCTTCCAAGGCATTCTTTGCACCGAGCACTACGGCGGCGATGGCCTCAGCGTCACGGCAAGCAACCAGGACTACCTCCGCCGGCACGTCCTGCCCAAGACCGACGGCTATGAGCTCGGCCAGAGCCAGGTAGCCCAGGGGCGCCAAGTACCGGCTACGCAGCTCGCAGGAGTCTAGGAAATGACACAGATTTTCGACAACCCGGCAGACTTTGCCGATGACGCGCTGGACGGCTTCGTGGCTGCCAACCGTGGCTACGTCGCACGCGTTGACGGCGGTGTGGTCCGCTCCACGGAAGTCCCCTCCGGCCAGGTTGCCCTGGTGGTTGGTGGCGGCTCGGGACACTATCCGGCCTTCGCCGGGCTGGTAGGCCCAGGCCTTGCAACGGGTTCGGCGTGCGGCAACATGTTCGCCTCCCCGGCGGCCGGCCAGGTTTACCGTGTAGCGAAGGCGGCCAACGCCGGTGGTGGAGTGCTGCTCAGCTACGGCAACTACGCCGGCGACGTGTTGCACTTCGGCCAGGCGCAGCTCCGGCTCAACGCTGAGGGCATCGAAACCCGCACTGTCACCGTCACGGACGACATCGCCAGCGCTCCGATCGAGCAGCTCGAGAAGCGCCGCGGCATCGCGGGGGACCTCACCGTTTTCAAGATTGCCGGCGCCGCCGCCGAAGCGGGACTGGACCTTGACGCCGTCGAGCGTCTGGCCATCAAGACCAACTACCGGACCCGTTCGCTGGGTGTGGCCTTTGACGGCTGCACGCTTCCCGGCGCCAAGGATCCGCTGTTCCATGTTCCTGCAGGGCAGATGTCATTGGGCCTGGGGATTCACGGCGAACCCGGAATTTCCGAGCACCCGATGCCCACCGCATCCGAGCTGGCGGAGCTGCTGGTCACCAAGCTGCTCGCGGACAAACCTGAGGACGCCGCGGACCGCGTGGTGGCTATCGTCAACGGCCTTGGCACGGTGAAGTATGACGAACTCTTCCTCCTGTTCGGCAAGATCGAGAAACTACTGACGGCGGCAGGCCTCACCGTGGTGGAGCCCGAGTGCGGTGAGCTGGTGACCAGCCTGGACATGTCCGGGCTCTCCCTGACATTGCTGTGGTTGGACGATGAACTTGAGCAGTACTGGGCTGCACCGGCTGACACCCCGGCGTTCCGCAAGGGCAGCATGGCGCCCCGCGCGCCACGCGCCGAGGCAGCAATCGACGACGCCGAAACCGCCGACGTCGAGCAGCCCACCCCGGCAGCGGCTGAACTCGGGCGGCAGGCCGTGGCCATCCTCGCCCAGGTGCGGGACGTCGTCGTCGAACATGAAGAGGAACTCGGCAAGCTGGACGCGATCGCCGGCGATGGTGACCACGGCATCGGCATGCGGCGCGGCGTCGATGCTGCCGCCGCCGCAAGCGAAGGCGCCGAAGGTGCTTCCGTTGCGCGCGTTCTGACAGCAGCCGGGGAAGCTTGGAGCGAGCGGGCCGGCGGGACGTCCGGGGCGCTGTGGGGTTCGGCAGTCATCGCGGCCGGGCAGTCGCTCGGGAACCGTGAAAGCTACACCTCGGAGGACGCGGCCGCCGCTGTGGACGCCTTCGTGCGGGCCATCACCGAACTCGGCAAAGCGGATCCCGGGGACAAGACCATGGTGGACGCGCTCCTGCCGTTCCGGGACACCTTCCTCACAGAACTCGACGGCGGTACTCCCGTTGACCGGGCCCTGGCAGTTGCCGCTGCGGCAGCCGAGTCCGCTGCAGCGAAGACAGCTGAACTTCGGCCGCTCAAGGGCCGGGCGCGACCGCTCGCGGAAAAGAGCATCGGGCACCCTGATCCGGGTGCGGTGTCCTTTGGGTTGATCGCCGCCAGGATCTCGCAATTTATCGATTCACAACTGGCCACCGCTTCTTCAGCGGCAGCGGCCGGAAACGGAGCCCAAGCATGAGCAACAACCACGGCTGGCGCATCGTCGTCGGCAACGATGAAGCCGGTGTCGAGTACAAGCAGGCACTCCTTGCCCTGCTGGAAGCGGACCCGCGCGTGGCTTCCGTGACGGACGTCGGCGTTGGCTTCAACGACTCCACGGCCTACCCGCACGTCGCCGTCGATGCCGCCCGCAAGGTGGCTGAGGGCGAAGCTGACCGGGCCTTGTTGATCTGCGGCACGGGATTGGGTGTTGCGATTGCCGCCAACAAGGTCCCCGGAATCCGCGCGGTTACCGCCCACGACAGCTACTCCGTGGAACGGTCCGTCCTGAGCAACAATGCCCAGGTCCTGACGCTGGGCCAGCGGGTGATTGGCTTGGAACTGGCCAAAAAGCTCGTAGGGGAGTGGCTCGACCACCGCTTCGATCAAAACTCATCCTCCGCCGCCAAGGTGGACGCCATCTGCTCGTACGAGCCCGACTACACGAAGGCAGTCTGACCATGACAATTTCCGAAACAACCGAAGGAAACCCGAGCAACGCAGCCCGGAAGATCGCCGTCGTCGGGTCCGGATACATGGGCGGCGGCATCGCCCAGGTGCTGGCGCTCGGTGGCGCGCGTGTTGCGCTTGCCGATGTTTCTGCCGAGGTAGCGCAGAAGAACTTCGACCGCCTGCTGGTGGAGTCGGACCAGTTCATCGCGGATGGGCTTTTCCCTGAAGGTGCCACCGAGATCCTGAAGCAGAACCTATGGGCAGCCAAGGACATCGAAGAAGCCGTATCGGATGCGGACTTCATTGAGGAGTGCGTTCCGGAGGTGCTGGAAATCAAGCATCAGTCCTTGGCCCGGATCAGCGCCGCAGCCCGCCCGGACGCCGTGATCGGCTCCAACACGTCTACCATCTCCATCGCTGCCCTTGCCGAAGCCGTCACCAATCCGGAGCGCTTCCTCGGCGTGCACTTCTCCAACCCGTCGCCATTCATTCCGGGCGTCGAGATCATCCCTCACGCTGAAACTTCTGCCGCAACCGTGGCCGCGTCGCGCGAGCTGGTGCACGCTGCAGGCAAGCAGACCGCCGTCGTCAAGGACGTCACCGGCTTCGTGCTGAACCGCCTGCAATACGCGCTTTTCCACGAGGCAGCCCAGCTGGTGGAGCAGGGAATCGCAACAGCGGACGACGTCGACACCCTGGTGCGTACGACGTTCGGCTTCCGCTTGCCGTTCTTTGGTCCGTTCGCCATCGCGGATATGGCCGGTTTGGACGTCTATAACTTCTGCTACAAGTCGCTGCAGACCGGATTCCCGGAACGCTTCGCGACGCCGAAGATCCTCTCGGACCTCGTGGAAGCAGGCAAGCTCGGCACCAAGACCGGCGCCGGCTTCCTCAACGTTCCCGCCGAGCGCACTCCGGAACTCATCGCCTACCGCAACAAGGCCTACGTCGCCATGCAGAAGCTCATTGAAGAGCTCGGCCCGGCCCCCATCAACTAAGACTTTCAGGAGAAAACACATGACTTTCCCCGTAGAACGCACTGCGATTGTCACCGGCGCCGTTTCCGAACGCGGCATCGGCCGAGCCACCGTCAACTACCTGGCCGCGCAAGGCTGGAACATCGGCATCATCGATCTTGATGACGCCGCCTGCAAGATCGCAGCAAAGGAAATCGCCGCAGAATATGGTGTGCAGGCCCACGGTGTGGGCGCCAACGTAGCCAGCGAAGCCGAAGTCCGCGCAGCCATCGACGAGCTGGAGGCTGAGCTGCCGCAGATCGTCGCGCTGGCCAACGTTGCCGGCGTCAGCTCACCCGTTGGCTACCTGGAACTCGAACCCGCCGAGTGGGACCGCGTCCTGAACATCAACCTCAACGGAGTCCACTACGCCACCCGCCGTGTGGCCGAATCCATGGTCAAGAACCGCATCGGGCGGATCGTGAACATCTCCTCCGTTTCCGCCCAACGCGGCGGCGGCACGTTCTCCAAAACCCCGTACTCCGTAGCCAAAGCAGGCGTCATTGGATTGACCCGCGCCACGGCACGCGAACTTGGCGAGTACGACATCACCGTCAACGCCATCTCTCCCGGGCCCATCGACACCGACATCATGGGCGGAACGCTGAGCCAGGAACGCAAAGATGAGCTCACCAAGGACCTTGTCGTGAACCGTGTGGGCTCCACCCGGGACATCGCAGCCGCCATCGCTTTCCTCATCAGCGAGGACTCCGGATACATTTCCGGGCAAACGCTGAATGTGGATGGCGGACTGTACATGCACTAGGGCTCGTCCATGAAGACCTGGTCAAGAGAACGAAAGATCTACCTTGCCGTGGGCATCCTTGCCTGCGCAGTGGGCATGGTGCTCATTTTCTTCCCGCGCTGATCGCGGCTGCATTAGTCATTTCCTGTCACTCAAAGAGGAGTTTCAATGTCTGTTGCCACCAATTCCACTAAGGAGTTGCTGGACACGCCGGTCCTCAAATCGGCGATCTCCAAAGCATCGCGGCGGCTCATGCCAATGCTTGTCATCCTGTACGTCGTGGCCTTCCTGGACCGCACCAACGTTGGTTTCGCCGAAGCCGCACTTGAAGTGGACAAGGGCATCACCGCAGGTGCTTACGCGCTGGGCGCCGGTATCTTCTTCATCGGCTACGCCCTGTTCGAGATCCCCAGCAACCTGTTGCTGACCAAATTTGGCGCGAAGGTGTGGCTCGCCCGCATCGCCATTACGTGGGGCATCGTTTCAGCCTGCTTCGCTTTCGTTCAGGGTGAGACATCCTTCATCATCCTTCGATTCCTGCTGGGCGTCACCGAGGCCGGCCTGTTCCCGGGCGTCATCATGTTCCTGGCGGCGTGGTTCCCCAACAAGGTCCGCGTGAAGATGTTCGCCATCTTCTACCTGGCCCAGCCGTTCTCGCAGATGATGGGTGCACCGCTGTCCGGCTGGCTCATCAACATCGGCGACCAGGTTCCGGGCGTCGCAGGCTGGCAGGTCATGTTCTTCGTTGAGGGCATGCTCGCAGTCCTGGCCGGCATCGCGGCGTACTTCTTCCTCATCAACAGCCCCCAGGATGCCAAATTCCTTACCAAGGAGGAGAAACGGGCCCTGTCCGACGTCATGGCGCTCGAAGACACCGTCAAGGAAGAAACGGGTCCACGCGGTGTCCTGGCATCCATGCGCAACGGCCGGGTCTGGTACTTCACTGTCATCTACTTCTGCCTGCAGGTTGCGGTCTACGGTGTCACGTTCTACCTGCCACAGCAGGTGGCACAGCTGACCGGCCAAAAGGTGGGCATCGCCGTCGGACTCCTGGCCGCGATCCCGTGGTTCTTTGGCATCTTCGCCTGCTACTTCATCGGCAAAGCTGCCAACACGGTGGAACGCCGCCGCCGTTGGGGTACTGCATTGTTCATCTCCACCGGCCTCTGCATCTTCGGGTCCGCATGGGCCGGCGCCAACCAGCTGCCGGCACTCGGGATCATCTTCATCACGCTGGCGGTGTGCAGCTTCCTGTCCACAGGTCCCATTTGCTGGTCATATCCGACGGCGTTCCTTACCGGCACTGCCGCCGCTGCGGGTATCGGTCTGATCAACTCGCTGGGCAACCTGGGTGGGTTCGTCGCCCCGATCCTTCGCACCACGGTCAATGAGGTCACGGCCTCCGACACCGGCACCATGGGTGTTTACGCGCTGGGGGTGCTGCCGTTCCTTGCTGCTCTCCTGATGTTCGGCACCAAGCGCTTCAGCAACAAGGCTGACGAACTGTTGGGGAAGTAAACCGTGATGCTGCCTGCTCCTGACACTGTGTTCATTGGTGTCAGCACCAAGATGTACATGGGCTACGCGCATAGCCTGGAATGGGTGGAACAGCTGGTGGCTGAAGTGGACGCCCGCCCGGCCCTCGCGGCCGGGCGGGTGGTCCCCTTTGTAATCCCGTCCTTTCCGGTTTTGCCCGAGGCAGCGCGGCTCCTTGCCGGAACGCCGCTGGTCCTGGGCGCGCAAAACTGTGGATGGTCCGACGGGCCGTGGACCGGCGAGGTGTCACCCTCCATGCTTGCTGAGCTCGGCGTTGGACTCGTGGAGATCGGCCACGCAGAACGACGCCGCTACTTCGGTGAAGATGAGGCGATGATTGCGCTCAAGGTGAGTGCCGCCGTCGAAGCCGGACTGACGCCGCTGCTGTGCGTGGGGGAGACCGAAGTCCTCGAACCCGAGGCGGCTGCAGCCATGGTGTTTTTGCACATCAAGGCAGCCGTTTCGGGCGACTGGTCGGTCGCCTCCCAACTGGTGATTGCGTATGAACCTGTGTGGGCGATCGGTGCTCCTGAGCCTGCCTCGGCCGAGTATGTTTCCCGCGTGGTGGCTGCCCTGCGCGAATCGTTGGCCCAGCACGGATTGGCCGGGATTCCTGTCATCTACGGGGGCTCCGCCAAACCTGGACTGTTGCCGCAGTTGGACGGGGTGTCCGGGCTTTTCCTCGGCCGATTTGCCCACGACGCCGCCAACTTCGGACGGGTCCTCGACGAAGCCCTGAGTTTTTGTACAGCAGATGCCCTTAAGACGCCTTCTAGAGGGCGTTAGCTGTACAAAAACTCCGCTGGCAGAGGGCCACGAAGCCGCCCAAGTTCTCCAGACCCTCGGGATGAGTCGGCAGGTAGTTGGTCAGTTCGGGTGAACGCACGACGACGGCACGCCACTGACCGCGCGACACCGCCACGTTGATCCGGTTCCGGGACAGCAGGAACTCCATGCCGCGTGGTACCTCTCCGGCTGCAGACGCTGCCATGGATACGATGACCACGGGAGCTTCCTGGCCTTGGAACTTGTCCACGGTACCCACACGGACCT
Organism: Arthrobacter sp. Rue61a; assembly: GCF_000294695.2. NCBI lineage: Bacteria > Bacillati > Actinomycetota > Actinomycetes > Micrococcales > Micrococcaceae > Arthrobacter > Arthrobacter sp. Rue61a. Next base: position 1,135,291 of record NC_018531.1, read on the forward strand.
TGCCCAATCCGGCGCCACGAAGATGGTGTTTGATCAGCTGAACCTGGGCGTTGTACGCGGCGACCACCAGGATGTCGGTCTCCTCCAAGGGCCGGCCTTCAGCGGGCAGTGTTTCAGCGGAGAGTGTTTCAGTGGGCTGTGACGGGTCGATCCAGCTGAGGCCAACGTGAGCTTGGACCTGCCGGACAACCTCCGCGGCTTCCTCGGGTGAGGACGTGGAGTTGCCGGTGTGCGGGACGTAAACGCAGGAGATACCGGGCGCGGCACCGTCCAAGTGGCGTTCTTTGGCTGCGGGTGCTGCCTCAAGCCTGTTGTCGTAGGAAAGTTCTGAAACTGCGCTGCATAACTCAGGATGCATTCGCCACGAGAGTGCCAAGAAGTAGCCCAGTTCGGCAGGCAAGGTGTTGAAACCATCTGACAACCAGCCCAGAGCCGATTCGTCCACTGGTTCGGGGTGCTTGCCTTGGGTGACCTGAGGCAGTTGCTGGGGATCCCCGAGAAGCAGAAGCCGCTTGGCTGCGCGGCTCACGGCCATAGTGTTGGCCAACGAGAACTGTCCTGCTTCGTCGATGACCAGGAGATCCAGCGAGCCCGCCGGAACCGAGCTGCCCACCATGGTCCAGGCAGTGCCGCCGATGAGGGCTCCACCTGGTTTGGACAACAGCTCTTCCACATCACCTTTGGCGCACTGGGTCCACGGCACGGGGTCGTCGTGTTTGACTTCCTTAGCCACGCGTCTGGGATCCACTCCAGCTTTGTCCACCGCAGCGCAGAGCATGTTCTCCACTACCGCATGCGATTGGGCCACGACGCCAACTTTCCAGCCGGCTGCGACGAGACGGGCGATGACGTGCGAGCCGACGTACGTCTTGCCGCTGCCCGGAGGTCCTTGGACGGCCAGATAGGAGTTGTCCAGGTCCTCCACTGCAGCTGTGATGGCATCAATGTACCCATCCGGTCCGGCGTTGACCGAGGGCAGAGCCGGCAGTGAGCGAAGCTTTGGTGGCTGCCTGCGCACCAGATCCAAGGAACAGTCCCGGGGCCACAAAGGTAGCGAGGCACTGAGCTTTGTGGCCAACGCCGCGAGGGCAGCCCGCTGCCCGTTGGTGGCAATGGGCGGATCCGGAGTAAGCGCCATGGGCAATTGGCTGAACTCTGTGGAGTCCTTGCGAAGGCCTTCGGCGATGGTGACCGTTTCGAAGTCCTCGTCGTCCCCCACCTCAGTGACCAAAGTTCCGTTCCAGCCTGCACGGCCAAGCGCGGCGGATTCCTTCGCTTGGAGCGAGTCCGGCAGGGGAGGGCCGTACATGCGGAAGTATTTCTTGCCGGGTTCCAGCCCGGCGCCGTCACCGGACCGGCCATAGAGTTTCACGAGCCGCGCAGGGTTGCTCCGAGGTGTCGGTTTTGCCCAGTCCTGCAGCAGTTCGGCGTGGTCGACAACGAAGAGGTCGCGCTCGTCAGGCCACTGGGAGGTTGGTTTTTCCAAACGGTCGAAGTGTCCCCACCAGTGCTGCTTGTCCTCGCGACGGTGATACCCGACGCCTGCGGCGACGATGCCGATAGCTCGGGAATCGGGAGTGGCTCTCTCGTCCTCGGGCAATCCGGCGAGGTAGTCGAATAGTGCTTTCTCTTCCGGTGCCGCCTCATACTGATCCGGTTCGGTGTTATCCGATTCGGTATCTGCTGGGGGCGCTTCGTCCGCACCCCCTGTAACGATGGAGCGCTCCGCAGCACGGGCAAGGAGCCAGTTGCGCAGTTCCAGCGTCGAGAGACAGTCATACTCGTTGTAGTCCCGGATGCCTTCGAGGATCACAGCTGCTTGGTCGGAGTTCCCGATGTCCCGGGCAGTGCAGTAGTCAGCGTAGGCAACAACGGAAGCGCCGGCGTCGGTCACGTCACCTGACCTCAGGTGCTGCCCCATATACAGCGGTTCAAGTTTCTTGATGCTGTACGAGTTCTCGGAGATCCGGATGCTGTGGCGGACGGTGTCGTAAAGGTCCACCAGGACGCCTTGGCGCAGGAGGTCGTCGACGGCGGATTCGCCCACCACATGTGTCAAGGAAAGGTTCCTCAGGGCCGTCTTCTCATACGCGGCGTAATGGTAGATGTGCATGCCGGGATAGCTGGCGCGCCGCTTGGCCACATAGTCCAGGAAGTCCACAAAAGCCTGTCCCTCCTCGGCCCGGGAGTGCGCCCAGAAGGGCCGGAACACGGGGTCAGCCCCTGGTTCCACAGGATTTTCGATGACACCGAACAGGTACTCGAGACCCCACTTTCCTGTGACAGGATCCTGCCACAGGGGATCGCCTTCGAAGTCGAAGAAGATGTCGCCAGGGTCCGGAGCAGGTAGCCTGCCCAAGGTGTTGTCCGGCAGCACGTTGTAACTGATGGCCTTGGTTTCTCCGGATTTATCCGTGTACTTGACCGTGCCGTCAGGGGTGCCAGTGCCGGTCTGCAGCCGGGCCTGCTCACGGAGCCGCAGCAACGTGGCATCGCCCGCTGCAGGGAGGGCAGCCAGTTCATCAATGGTGGTGACCCCGGCTTCGATCAGCTTCTTGCGCCGGCTGACCCGCATACCCGCCACCATGAGGAGATCCCGATGCAACCGGACCTGCTCAGAGCAATAATCACAGCGGCCGCACGCGGAGTACCGGGAGTCGCCCCATGCCACGGGTACGGCCCCTGAAACGTGCGCCTCGGTCATGCCAAGGAAGCGTTCCCGGCGCTCCTTGAAAACGGGAAGGATCTGCGCGAGGGGGTGGTCGCTGTGGACCCGGTTGCCCAACACCAAGGTGACCGTGGGGTCCGGGGTAACTCCCGCGCGGATGAGTTGATCGCCATAGGCGGCCAACTGCAGGAGGGCCGTGACCTTGGCGTGCCGTGCGAGCTTGGTGTCGAAGACGGCGTACTGCCCGCCGGGGCGCTTCACCAGGAAGTCGGAGCGGCCATGAAACTGGCCGTCGAAGAAAGCGGCTTGGAAGACGACGTCCGCTCCGGAGCGCAGGGCGTCGATGGATTCCGCGTGCTTGGCCGAAAGAGTGGCGCGGTCCATCGCTGTGGCGGGGACGACGTCGTAAACGCCTTTTCTGGTAGCCGCATTCCACGGCCCGAACTCAGCCACGTAGTCATCAAGGACCCGATGTTCGTGGACGTCGCCGAGCTTGGCGGTGCGCTCCAACATGGCATCCGTTGCGAAAGCAGGCTTTGGCGTGCGGCCCAGTTTTTCGTCGAGTTTCCGGAGTAACTGGTACTCGCACGTGGCAGCGATAACGAGGTCGCTGGCCGAGAACACCAGGTCCTGCGGGGCGCCCGCAATCTCAGGATCGAGAAAGAACACCGCGACCCACCTACCTCTCCATGCCGTGAATAAACCCTTGCAGCCAAGCTATCAGCGGGCTCTGACAATATACGGCGCAGACAATATGGATCGCAGCCACTTTAGACTGCCCTCATGACTGAAACAGACCCCACCCTGGACCCCGCTTTCGAAGCCGCTTACCAAGCCGCACAAAAGAGCCTCAGCGAGGGCGGCATTCCCATCGGGGCCGCATTGGCCCGTGGTGGGAAAGTCATTGCCAGCGGACACAATGAACGAGTACAGCATGGGGATCCGATCGCGCACGGGGAAATGTCCGCGCTGAGGGCTGCCGGGCGTCAGACAAGCTACCGCGACACCACGCTCTACACCACCTTGGCGCCATGTGCCATGTGCACGGGAACCATCATCCAGTTCAAGATCCCGCGGGTAGTGGTTGGAGAGGCCGAAACTTTCCCCGGTGAATTCGATCTCCTGCGTTCACGTGGCGTGGAGGTCGTGGTGCTGGACGACCCCCGGTGTGTGGACATGATGCGTACTTTCCAAGAGGAACACCCCGAATTGTGGGCTGAAGATATCGCCGAATAACACTGAAATGGACTCCCGAAAGGGGCCGAAACCGCCTAGCCACCGATACCCGCCGAGCGTAGGCTGGCATCATCGGCGTCGGTGCCGAGAGGCCCTGCGTCGATAACCCCAATCGATGAAGGAGGACCCATGAGTGCCGTACGTGAATTCATGACAACCAATGCCCAGTGCATCGAAGAGGATAAGACTCTTCAGGAAGCCGCCAGGCTGATGAGGGATATGGACTGCGGTTCGCTTCCCATCTGCGGCCACGACGGCAAGCTCACCGGCTTCATCACCGACCGCGACATCGTGGTCAAGTGTTTGGCTGAAGGCAAGGATGCAAGGGAAGTCCGCGCCAGCGAACTCGCTACCGGTAAGCCGTACTGGGTGGACGCCGATGCCAACGTTGACGAAGCCGTCACCATGATGGAGGAACATCAGGTGCGCCGCCTGCCTGTCATCAGCGATCACAAGTTGGTAGGCATCATCAGCCAGGGCGATATTGCGCGCAACCACTACGCCGAACAGCGCCTCGGCGAAATGGTGGAGCACATTTCAGCCAAGGAGCGCATGTCGCACTGACAACCCACGCCAGCCGCCGCGAGGCATCCCCTAGAGGAACGCCTCGCGGCCCGTTCCTTCACGCAGCACGAGTTCGCCGTCTTCGATGGAGACCAGCAGGCTCTTGGGTTTCCCCGCGAGCTTCCTCGTGGCGCTAAGTTTTCGGCTGCTGACCTCAACGCCCACTGTGGCGCCTTTGGCTGGCAGCTCAACTGTCAGTTCGTCGGCCATCCCCAACAGGGCCTTGGTGGACACATCCCTCTCCGACACGGCTTCCTTGCCGTTGACGGTCACTGTCACGTCATCGGAAACAAACCCGTCCCGAAGGATGATGAGCAGTTCCTGCATGGTCCAACTACAGCACTAACATGGCCGCCGGGATAGGCCTTCCGGGACCTGCCTCTGAAACTGTCGGCCATGTGAGGCAAACTGTCATGGTGACTTCAAATCTCCAACACCAGTCAGCTGACTCCGCCATCCATGCCCTGATCGCCGAAGAACTCGGCGTCAAGACCTGGCAAGTCAAAGCCGCGGTGGAACTGCTCGACGCCGGATCCACCGTTCCGTTCATCGCCCGCTACCGTAAGGAAGTCACCGGGACGCTCGATGACACCCAGCTCCGCGACCTTGAGGAACGCCTCAGATATCTGCGTGAGCTGGAAGAACGACGCAAATCCGTCCTGGAGGCGATTGCCGCCCAAGGCAAGCTGACCCCGGAACTGGAAGCCGCCGTCGTCGGGGCCGATACCAAGGCGCGGCTGGAGGACATCTACCTCCCCTTCAAATCCAAGCGCCGCACCAAGGCCCAGATCGCCCGCGAAGCCGGGCTGGAACCACTGGCCGATGTCCTGCTCGCCAATCCGCACCTGGACCCCTCCACCGAAGCCGCCAAATACCTGAACGCCGAGCACTCCATCGACGACGCCGCCGCGGCGCTCGCAGGGGCCCGTGCCATCCTGGTGGAGCGCGTCGGGCAGGACGCTGACCTCGCCGAGGACCTCCGCGAACGCCTGTGGAAGCAGGGGCGGATGGTGTCCCGCGTCAAGAAGGGCATGGAGACCGAGGGCCAGAAGTTCAAGGACTACTTCGAGTTCACGCAGGTGCCGTCCGGCATGCCGTCGCATCGCGTGCTCGCCCTGTTGCGCGGTGAAAAGGACGGCGTCCTTGAGCTGGACCTCGCCGAAGCAGACCCTGCCGACGACGACGCCCTGGCCGCCGCCCGGGGCCGCTACGAGAACGCTGTGGCCAAGTGCCTGGGGGTCGCCAATCAGGGGCGGCCCGCCGACACCTGGTTGACGCAAACTGCCCAGCTCGCCTGGCGGGGCCGTATTCTGGACCGGCTGACCACTGACCTTCGCGGACGCATGTTCGCCGACGCCGAGGACGAGGCCGTTCGCGTCTTTGCGGCCAACCTGCGCGATGTCCTGCTGGCCGCACCGGCCGGCAACCGCGCCACGCTTGGCCTTGACCCCGGGCTCCGCACCGGCGTCAAGGTGGCGGTGGTGGACGGCACCGGCAAGGTTGTCACCACGGACACCATCTACCCCCACGCCCCTGCGAAGAAGTGGGACGAAGCATTGGCCACCCTCGGCCGGCTGGCCAAGCAGTACAACGTGGAGTTGGTCGCGATCGGCAACGGAACGGCGTCGCGCGAGACGGACAAACTGGCCACTGAGCTCATCAAGTCCCTCGAAGCCACCGGCTCCAAGGGCATCCAGAAGCTTGTTGTTTCCGAGGCTGGAGCTTCGGTGTACTCCGCGTCCGCACTGGCCGCATCCGAGCTCCCGGGCATGGATGTTTCGCTGCGTGGTGCTGTCTCCATTGCGCGTCGCCTGCAGGACCCCTTGGCAGAGCTGGTAAAAATCGAACCCAAGTCCATCGGCGTGGGGCAGTACCAGCACGACGTCACCGCCGCGAAGCTCGACCGCTCATTGGATGCCGTAGTGGAAGACTGCGTGAACGCCGTGGGCGTGGACGTGAACACAGCATCCCCGGCGCTGCTCAGTCGAGTGGCCGGCGTCGGGCCGCTGCTGAGCGAGAACATCGTGGCTTACAGGAACCAGAATGGGCCGTTCGCGAAGCGCAGCGACCTCAAGAAGGTGCCCCGGCTCGGTGCCAAGGCGTTCGAGCAGTGCGCAGGCTTCCTCCGGATCACCGGGGGAGCGGAACCGTTGGATGCCTCCAGCGTGCACCCTGAAGCGTATTCTGTGGCTCGGAAGATCCTGGTCGCAGCCGGTGGCGGTCCCGCCACGGCATTGGATCCGCAGGCTTTCGTGGATGGCACGTTCGGCCTGCCAACGGTCAAGGACATCATGTCCGAACTGGAGAAGCCCGGCCGCGACCCCCGTCCTGCTTTCAAGGCGGCGTCGTTCTCCGAGGGCATCGAGAAGATCTCCGACCTCAAGCCCGGCATGATCCTGGAAGGCACTGTTACCAATGTGGCTGCCTTCGGTGCGTTCGTTGATGTCGGAGTGCACCAGGACGGCCTGGTCCACGTGTCGGCACTATCCAACAAGTTCGTCTCGGATCCGCGCGAGATCGTGAAGTCCGGCCAAGTAGTACGGGTCAAAGTGTTGGAGGCCGACCCCGAACGCAAGCGCATCTCCCTGACATTGAGGCTCGACGACGAACCAGGCGCTGCTGGTGGGCGCACCTCGGGTGGACGCGCTTCGGGCGGCCAGGGTGCTGGCGAGCGTGCTGCTGGTCAGCCGGGTCAGCGGGGCGGCGGCCAGCGTTCGGGCCAGCCGGGCCAGGGTTCGCCGCGTCAGGGGCAGGGGCAGGGTGATCGGCGTCAGGGCGGCGCGCGCCAAGGCAAACCCCAGCAGGCTCCGGCCGCTCCTGCCAACACAGCAATGGCTGAAGCGCTGCGAAGGGCCGGACTGGGTAAATAAGGTGCGGCCTACAAACCCGCGGTCCTGGCTTCCCACACCTCGGCGTTCGAGGGCTGCAACGCCATGGGCAGCCAGCGCCCGATGCGCTCGAAAGCTTGTCGCCTGACCGGTTCCGGTGAGAGGAAGATGTCGTGGAACGCGTTCGGCAACCGGCTCACGGTGACGGTATCGGCCAAGGACAACGAGCGGTGGGCCACGGCGTCGACATTGAGTGCAACGTCAGCAGTGAGCGCGTCGGCCGACCATTTTGGCTGGAGGTAGCTCTTGTCCGAGAGCAGCACGAGTACCGGAACATCGATGCCCAAACCGGCTGCGACGGTCGCCTGGCCGCGGAACACGGCGTCAAGGAATGCAGGAGTGATGGGGAATCCCCGGTCGGGCCGCCACTCGAGGTTGTAGTCCCACTCACCGTCAAGGGTGGCTGATACGGCCCGGGTGTAGATTCCCGGATCTACTGGCGGCAGTGGTGCCAAGGGGTGGAGCCGGGCGTGCAGCCCTACCAAGGGTGCGATCGCCCGCCTGCCGAGCTCGGTAGCCTGAAATTCCAGCCAGGGGCTGTTGAGGATCAAGGCCGATGCGATGCCTGGGTGGCGGGACGCCCACAGGCTGAGGGTGAGTCCACCGGTGGAGTGGCCCAACAGAATGAGCGGCCGGTCTTGGCCGGCATCTCCGGAGCGGCCCATGGCGGACAGCGCTGCTGCGATGTCGGCGTCGTAGTCCGCCAGGTTGGTGACGAAGCCAGGCACGAGGCCAGGACCGAGGCTGCGGCCGTAGTTATGCAGGTCCAAGGCGTAGAAGCGGGCGCCGGCCCGATGCCAGAACTCGGCTACGTGCCGTTGGAAGAAGTAGTCCGACCAGCCGTGGACATACAGAACGTCGGCGTCGATTCCTGCGGGGTCCGGAATGCCGTCCACGGCCTCCGGCCACTCCGGGGCGGTGCCCAGGTACCGCACCAAGGTGGCCACAGCACCGCCGTCGAGCGTCAGCGTTTGTTGCTCGAAGCCTTCGCCAAGAATGTCCGGGGACCACGGCTGAGTCATGAGTCCTTTTCCTTCTGCCACGGCCAGCGGCCCGTAATTTCCAGCTCGAGGGAGAAGCTGAGGAACGTGCGGATCAGCACGATGATGGCCAGGACTCCGACGCTTTCAAAAGTGGGGGTGACGGCCACGGTTCTGATGATGTCGGCGGCCACAAGGAGCTCGAGCCCCAAAAGAATGGACCTGCCCAGCAACTGCCGGTAAGAGCGGTACGGAGAAAACGGGGCGAGCCCGCGAGCCCGCTTAGGCTGGTATCCGCGGAGGGCCAGGGGAACCGAAATCAGGGCTCCGATCACCATGACGGCCACCCCCGCGAAGTCCATGTACCGGCCGACTTCTTCGATGACGTGCTGGAAATCCATGGCCCTCCCCGGTTAGGTGCGTGACACCACCGTCTCACAGAGCAACCCCGTAAACAGCAAACAACGACGACGGCAGCCCGGTTCCGTACAAACTGAACCTGGCTGCCGTCGTCGTGAGTTGGTGAAAGGTACCGCTACTGCAGAGGCGCCGGCACCGGGAAGAAGACCCGGGGATCCTGCAGCAGGGCCGGGTAGTCGAAGTCGGAGCGCTTGATCACCTTGGTGACCTCGAAATTGCGCGCAAACCGGCCGTCAACAGTGATGGGTCGGCCGTGGATGAGGCCGACGGCGAAGGTCTGCCCACCGTCGAACGGCACGGCGAGCTCGGTCTTGCCCGGCAGGGTGTTGAACGCCTGCTCCTGTGCCTGGCGCTTGCGCGTGGGCTTCTTTTCAAGCTGCTTGACGGGTCGCTTCTTGGGACCCTTGACCTGGCGGCGGGACTTCTCCTCGGCGTACACAAACTGGTACTCGTCGGGGTCTGCCGGGGCAGCGGCCCGGGCTTTGCCGTGCGGCGGCATGGCGACTGTGGTGAGCTGCTCCGGTCGGAGATCCTCAACGGCTGCACGGAGGATCCACAGGCTGTCATCCTCGGGGTCTTCCGGGTGGAACTCGTGATTCGGTTCCGGCCATACGTACTCCAGCTTTTCCTCGGTGCCCGGGAAGAGCTGGGCGTAGTGCTTGGGATCCTTGCTGATCAGCTTGGAACGGTGGCTGAGGTGCAGGTCCTCGTGTCCAAGCCACGGCGGCATGACGATCCTGGATGCGTAATCCGGGTGGGCCGCCTGCGGTGCGAACTCCGTGATGTTGGTGCGGGTGTTGTCCGGGTGTCCGCGCGCAATCCATTCGTCAGCCATGGCCAGGCCGTACATGGTGAGCGCAGGGACGTGGCCCATCCACATGCGCACGGCGGGGTGGGACTGCCAACCGTACTCCGGGATCACCAACGCGCGGAGAACCTGAAGGGCTTCGACGCGCTGTTTGCCGAGCCTTGAAGTGTCGAGCGCCGCGGCACTCTCACGGAAATCGGCGAAAGGGAGGAAAGTCTGCATCCTTTCAGTTTGAGGGTGCCGGGCTTGAGAACCAAGTTGAGTGCTCCGGGACACGTACCGGTGTTGGGGCCTAGAGTTGTCGGGTGGAAACTTTTGGCGAGAAAACTACCTCAACGGCGCCTCCGGTTGCCGAACTGCACCTGCACATCGAAGGGACTCTCCAGCCAGAGCTGATCTTTGCCCTGGCCGAACGAAACGGCATCGAACTGCCGTACGAAGACATTGAGGAACTCCGGGAAAAGTACGAGTTCACTGACCTGCAGTCTTTCCTGGACCTCTACTACGCCAACATGGCCGTCCTGCAGACCGAGCAGGATTTCACTGACATGACGCGTGCGTATCTGGAGCGGGCCGCTGCCGGGGGAGTGCGACATGCGGAAATCATGATGGACCCCCAGGCGCACACGTCCCGGGGCGTGGCGCTGGAGACCTGCGTCAATGGTGTGGCTAACGCCTTGGCCACGTCCGAAGAAGACTTTGGCGTCTCCACTCTCCTCATCGCTGCGTTCCTGCGCGACATGTCCGAGGATTCGGCGCTTGAGGTGCTGGACCAGCTCCTGGCCATGCACGCGCCGATCGCCGGCATCGGCTTGGACTCCGCAGAGGTGGGCAATCCGCCGTCGAAATTTGAGCGACTGTACCAGCGCGCCGCTGAAGCCGGTTTGCGGAGGATCGCTCACGCGGGCGAAGAAGGACCGGCCTCCTACATCACCGAGGCACTGGATGTGCTTCACGTCGAACGGATCGATCACGGCATCCGCTGCATGGAAGACACGGATGTGGTGCAACGGCTCGTCGCTGAACAGGTTCCCTTGACTGTCTGCCCGCTCTCCAATGTCCGGCTCCGCGCGGTGGATAAGCTGGCTGACCACCCCTTGCCCGAGATGTTGGCGATTGGGCTGAACGTTTGCGTGAACTCGGATGACCCCGCTTACTTTGGCGGCTACGTGGACGACAACTTCGAGCAACTGGTCAAGGTCCTGGAGTTCTCGGTTCCGGAGCAGGCCACCTTGGCTGCCAACTCCATCCGTTCCTCCTTTGCCAGTGACGCCCGGAAAGCGGTGCTGCTGGACGAGGTCACGGAGTGGGTCAAGGCCTCCGTAACGCCCGCCTAAAGCACTGCAGCCGAGACCCGTAAATCACTTGCGGCGTCCGGGATGTCACACTCGGTCACGACACACGGTGTTTACCTTCTGCAGTCGCGGGAATTAACAATTCATTGGCAAACTGCTAGGGAGTATCCACCGTTGAAGGAGAAGCATGGGCGCGAACACCGCCGAGAACACCAACCTTCGTCTGAAGGCCGTCCTGGACATCCTCGCCGAAAACGTATGGTCCGGGGCAACGCTGAACGCCGGCGAGGTGCTGGCCGAAGCGATCGTCCGAGTACCTTTCAATGACCACGAGGCTGAACTTCTCAGTGGAGGCATCCCTCGCGGCCACAAGACCCTGACGTCGGCATCGGCCAAGCTGGTCAAGTCCGGATGGTTGGTCAAGGGACGTTCGGGCTGGACCATTCCGGAGGACGGCCTGCGTGCGACGGTCGCGTTCCCGGACGCGGCCGCTTTCGGAGCAGCGCTCGACGCCGGAACGCCGGTACCTGCCGACGTCGCCGTTCCGACGGCCCCGCCCGCGAAGCCCCAGGCCAAGAAGGCAGCTGCTACCAAGCGGACTGCCACGAAGAAGGTCTCCGCGCCCAAGGTTGCGGCTGCCGACGTAGCTGAGCCGAAGGTCGCTGCGGCCAAGGTCTCCGCGCCGAAGGCCAAGGCTGCAACAGCCAAGGCTTCCTCCGCGGGGGCTGCCCCTGCTGCGAAGAAGTCCACCCGCAAGGCGCCGGCGAAAGCAGCGGCGGCATCCGCCGTCGAGACTGTGCCGCAGCCGGACGCCGTCGCGATCGCCGGTGACTTCAACAAGATCCTTGGAGCACCCGAGGACTGGGCGCCGCAGTACGACGAAGCCCAGATGGAGTTCAACCCAATCGTCCAGGTGTGGACGCTGACGGCTGAACTGCCCGCCGGTTTCTACACGTACAAGATTGCGCTGAACCGTTCTTGGGATGAGAACTATGGTGCGTTCGGTGCCCGTGACGGAGCCAACCATGAGTTGAACCACGACGGCGGCCCCGTCACCATCACGTACAGCCACACGACGCGGGACATCGTGGTCGGCTAAGTCTCCCTGGCTCGGAACCCGCCCTTGTTCGTCCCGCGACCCGTTGTACGGTGAGCGGGACGGACGAGGGCGGGTCTGGTTAAGGTGGTTCCATGACTGACGAAACCCTCCGCCTCACAGCCCTTATCACCGGCGTGGTCCAGGGCGTGGGTTTTCGCTATTGGACTGCCCGGAAAGCGGATGAACTCCTGCTGAAAGGGACGGTACGCAACAGCGCGGACGGTTCCGTTGAACTGGTGGCCGAAGGCTCAGCGGCCGACGTGGACAGCATCGTGAAGTGGCTTCACTCGTCGCGGGCGCCGGGCCGGGTTGAGAACGTTGATTTCCAGGTTTCCGACGCAACGGGGGAGTTCGACGACTTCCGGATTATCGACTAGCGACCAAGCTGTCGGCTTGAAATAAATATATAGACTGGTCTATTATTTAGCCATGGCTTCTTCGTATCCCAAAGGACTCGCAACCCGGCAGCGCTTAGTGGACTCCATGCTCGAGCTCATCCAGCTTCACGGCTACCACGGAACGGGGCTCAACACGGTGCTGGCACGATCCGGGGCCCCGAAGGGCTCCCTGTACTTTCATTTCCCGGAGGGGAAAACCGAACTCGGGATCGCCGCTGTGGGGCTGGCCGGCGATCAGTTCGCTGAGCTAATCGGCACGGCGACCACAACGGCCTCCTCGCCCAGCGCCGCGGTAGACGCACTGGTCGCCGAACTCAGGGGCATTCTGGAAGCCAGTGATTACCAAGCCGGTTGTCCTGTCTCATCCGTTGCCTTGGACGCAGGGTCTGAGAACGAGCCGCTCCGGGAGGCATGCGGCCAGGTGTATGACGCCTGGGTCAGTGCAGTGTCCAGCTACCTTTCTACGTTCGGGCTCAAGAAAGAGCAGGCGCAACCTTTGGCGACGTCGATGATCTGCCTGGTGGAGGGCTCCCTCATTCTGTCCCGCGCCTACAAGTCCACCCAGCCTCTGGACGCAGCTGCCGGGACGCTCAAAATGTTGTTGAAGGCAGTTCACAGCGAGGCGAACGCATGAGCTCCCGCCACGCTCTGGTATTCGGCGCCACGGGCCACATCGGAAAATGGCTGGTCCGCGAATTATTGCAGCGGGGCGTGACTGTCACAGCTGCCGTGCGCACGGAACATTCCTCTCAACGACTGGCGGAGTGGCTGGCGAAGCACGACGCGGGCGGGCGCCCAACTTTCGTCCTGGTGGACTTCAGTCTGGACGACCTCGGCCAGGATCCGGCGTCGAACGCTTTCAAGTCCGTGACCGAAGTCCATAACGTCGCTGGCGCATTTGCGTTCGGAATGACTGCCGAGGCTGCCCATGCCGCGAACGTGACCAGCGCCGAGCGCGTGGTTCGCTTTGCCGCGAAGCTGCCGGCGGTGACCAGGGTGGTGCATCTGTCCGGTTACCGGGTGGGGGGCCAGGACCCTGCCGAGGGGCCATGGGATGACTCCCGCCGCGCCAAAGACTACAAACGCCTGGGCGCCTACGAGGGGTCCAAGGTGGAGTCTGACGCCGTAGTGCAAGCAACCGCGCGTTCGCTGGGCGTTCCATTCACCATGGTCAACCCGGCCACCGTGATCGGGGATTCCATCAATGGTGAGTCCGGGCAAGTGTTGGGCCTCGCCACCACCGTGCTGGATCTCTTCCGTGGAAAGCTGCCCGTGCTGCCTGGCAATCAGCGCACGTTCGTCCCAGTGGTCACAGCCGATTATCTGGCCTCCTTTATGGCGCTGGTCCCAAACAAGCCCGAAGCGGAAAATGCCTCCTACTGGGTGCTCGACGACGCCACGCCGCCGTTGCCGGAGCTACTGAGGATGCTCGGGAAGCACCTCAATGTCCGGGTCCCATGGTTCAAAATCCCTAGCGCCCTGCTGAAGAAACTGCCCGCAAAACTGACTGGGGCAGACCCGGAAACATTGTCGTTCCTGTCTGAAGATCGATATCCGACGGCGGCCGCGGTCGCCTTGGCGGAGGCTGGCGGATTGCACCACCCTCCTGTCGAGACCGCCTTGAAGCGCTGGGCCGACTACTTGGTGGCTGCCGAACCTGCCGCAAGAGAAGACCGCGTCGCCTCAATGTAATGTTCCAACGGCTTCAGTGCAGGCTGGGACGAAGCATCACGGACAGCATCCGCGCCCACGGCATTCGCCGCTGCCAAAGCATGCGAGTATTCCAACCCGGACCGGAGCGCCAAGACCAATGCTGCACAGAAAGCATCCCCGGCTCCGATCGTGTTGGCAATCTCGGTGACCCGCACCGCCGGAGCCTCGGCCACCCGTTCGCCGTCGACGAAGATCGCCGAACCCTCGCCGCCGTAGGTCACGGCCACCAATGGTGCGTGGCGGAGTGCCGGGATGAGTTCATACTCGGTCTCATTCACGATTACCAGGTCGCAGCGATCCAGCAACTCCGGGATGAGGGGCATCGCGGGGGCCGCATTCAGTGCGAAGAATCCCTTGGCCCGGCGGGCGGCTTCAAGCACCACGTGCTGGTCCACTTCGAGTTGGCACAGGACGGCCTCGTCATCGTCGAAAGTGACACCGTCCACGTTCACTGCACCGTTGGCGCCCGGGCACACCATAATCTGGTTCTCGCCCTCACCGTCTACCAGCACCAGCGCCGTTCCTGTGGCAGCATCTGCCCGGGAAACGTCGTGGACGTCGACGCCGGCGGCCGCCATCGCGCTGAGCAGGTTCTGTCCCGCTTCGTCGTGGCCCACGGCCCCCACCATGCGGGAGCTTCCCGCGAGCCGGGCCGCGGCGACGGCCTGATTGGCGCCCTTGCCGCCGGGCTGCTGACGGAGAACGCCTCCGCCCACGGTTTCGCCCGGCGAGGGGAGACGGTTTGCTGTGGCGGTGATATCGAGGTTGATGCTGCCCATCACCGTGAGTGTGAGGGACGAAATGGGCGCAGAAGGCTGCAGGGACGTGCTCATGAAAGGTCCTTTTCGGGGAATCAGCTCGGGGAGGGTCAGGAGGACTGGATAACGGAGAGATGCCCGGCTTTGGCGGCCACGAGGCATTTGGCCAGATAGAACGGGGAACCGTTCCGGCGGACGTATTGGGTGAGGACCAACACGGGATCGGAGGGGCGGAGTCCCAGTAACTTTGCGCGGCTGGGTCCGGCGGTGCTGAGGCTGATCTGGCATTCGCCGGGGCCAAGGGTTGCGCCGGGCAGTCCGCTGAGAACTTCCAGGAGTGTTGACGCGGGAAGCGTGGGAGCCTCCGCAGCTTCGGCCAGGGCCTCGGCTTCAGGGGTTGCCTGCGAGACGTTTTCCTGGAGGTGGGCCACAGGCTCGCCGTTCCGGATGAGCACGCTCTCCCAGAACCAGACGTCCTCTTCGGGCTGCACGCCGATGCCCGGCGCCACGAATTCCGACGCTGGCTGTTTGATGGCAGCTACCCGCTTGACCTGGATGTCCTGGTCCGGTCCGCCAAGAAGTTGATCGAAGGGGCGGATGTGTTCGATGCCGATGCGGGGCAGCGAATCGGCCACAAAGCGGCCAACTCCGCGGCGTGCCCGGGTGAGGCCGTCTTCTTCGAGCAACATCAGCGCTTCCCGGATCACGGTACGGCTGACATCCATCATGGTGCCTAGCTCTGTCTCCGTGGGGAGCAAGGAACCTGGCGGCAGGATCTTGGTCCGGATCGCTTCGGCGATGCGCGAGTAGGCCGCGACGCGCAAAGGTTGCCCCGGTTGGGTAGCGATGGGTCGGGACAGGAACTGGACGGCGTTGTCGGTCAAGGGTGCCTCACTTGAGATGGGTTACCGACACTGTACCGGATGACTGTGACAGGTTGCACAAGCTCGTAATACATGCTTGTATAACAACTCACATCTCGTGGCGCCGCCCCGCGCCCTCGGACAAAGGAGTTTGATGTGAACATCCCCACCGCCACAGGCACGCAGGCTGTAGACCCGCAGGCCCCAGCCCCAGCGGACCCCAAGACAGCGACGGACCAGAGTCGCTTCCAAGGCAAAGCCGCCGCGCTGCTGATCGCCACGCTGGTCTTGGCCGTACTGGCGTTCCAGCTCAACGCCAGCATGATCACGCCCGCACTGCCACACATCGGCTCGTTCTTCGGCGAAACACCCGAGGCCGTGGCTCAAGTGCAGTCGATGTTCTTCCTCGCCGGCGCCATCGCCGGACCCGTGATCGGTCGCTGGAGTGACTTCATCGGCCGTCGCAATGCACTCCTGTTGGTGCTGGCCATCATGGGTGCCGGTACCGTGCTGTGCATCTTCGCGCCCACCCTGCCGTTGCTGGTCACCGGCCGCTTCATGCAGGGTGTTTCGAGCGCCATCTTCGCGCTCTCCTACATCGTCCTCAACGAGTACCTGCCCGCCAGACTCTTCGGCACCTCCATCGGCATCATCGCAGCGATCAACGGCGGCGTTGGCGGCGTGGATGGCTACTTCGGCGGACTCATGGCCGAGACCCTCGGCTTCCAGTCGATCTTCGTTGCCGTGCTCGTCCTGGCCGCGATCGCCGTCGTCTGCGTCTTCAAAGTAGTCCCGGGCGGTAAGGCTGCGGTTGCGCCGGGCCGGATGGACTGGTGGGGTGCGGGTTCCCTGTCCGTGTTCCTGGTGTTCATCACATACTTCGTGTCCACGGGTTCTTCGGCTGGGTGGACCTCGCCTGCAGCCCTTGGCCTGCTTGCCGGAAGCATCGCGTCCTTCGCAGCCTTCTGGCTCATTGAAAAGAAGCGCGAAACCCCCCTCGTGGCAGTTCACCACCTCCGTTCACGCCAGGTGTGGCCCGTCATCGCCACCACTGTGCTGACGCTCGCCGGCATCTTCGCCATCATCAACTTCACCGTGGTGTTGCTGAGCCAGGACAAGGAAAACGGCTTCGGCCTGTCCGCTTCGGTCGCAGCCCTGCTGTTCCTCACGCCCGCAGCGCTCATCGGCGTCTTTGCTGCCCCGCTGGCGGGCTGGATCGCCGACCGCCGTGGGTGGATCAAAACCGTCCGCGTGGGCACCGCCACCAGCCTGGCCTGCGCGATCGTCGCGGCGCTCTTCGCCCACAACCAGATCGCAGTCCTCATCGCGATCGCTGCCCTGGGCATCTTCTACAACGGCTTCTTCCTCACCGCCATCAACGGCCTGTCCGTGCTGCTCTCGCCCAAAGAAGCGCCGGCCGCGCTGCCGGGCATCAACGGTGCCTCCTTCGGCATCGGGGCGAGCCTCGGCGTCGTGGTTGTTGCACCGTTCGCAGGCCAGGGCACCGCGGCCGGATACTCCGCAGCCCTCTGGATTTCGGTGTCCATTACGGCGCTTGCCTTCATTGTCAGCCTGTTCATCGCGGCCCCCAAGGGCGAAAAGATCTAACGCACGACGCCGGCACGCGGCTCCGGCGCGCCACCCACCGCAGCATCACTACTGTCCGCTCCACCTGAAACGAGAGACCAAAATGACCCAGCCCGCTCCCTTCTTCCTTGACTGCGATACCGGCATCGACGACGCCCTCGCCCTGGCTTACCTTCTGGCCTCCCCGCGGGCAGACCTCGTGGGCATCGGTACCGTCAGTGGCAACGTCAGTGCGGCAGGCGGCGCCCGGAACACCCTGGACCTGCTGAACCTGGCCGGCAACCCGGACATCCCCGTGGCTGTCGGCGCGCATGATCCCCAGGTTGGCACTTTTCACGGCGGCGCTCCGCACGTCCACGGTGATAACGGCATCGGCGGGGTAGATCTAGTCCCGTCGGACCGTGAGCCCGTCAAGGCCACGGCCGCGGAGCTGCTGGTTCAATTGGCGCACAAATATACGGGGGAGCTTCGCCTTGTGGCCATCGGCCCGTTGACCAACATCGCCGAAGCCCTGCGCCTGGAACCGAAACTGCCCGAGCTGATCGCCGAGGTCACCATCATGGGCGGCGCAGCGTTGGCCCCGGGAAACATCACGCCTGTTGCTGAGGCCAACATCGCCAACGATCCTGAGGCTGCCGCCGAAGTCCTGGCCGCCGACTGGAACGTGACGCTAGTACCCCTGGATGTCACCATGACCAACGTCCTGGAGGAAAACCACCGCCAAGAGCTGCTGGCCAGCGAGCACCCGGTCTCGCAAGCACTCGGCGAGATGCTCGGCTACTACTTCGGTTTCTACATCGACATTTTCGGCCGGGCTTGCTCGGCGATGCACGATCCCCTGGCTGCAGCCATCGCCGTCAGGGGAGTGGAGCTCACCCTGGCCCCGACCGTCCGGGTTCAGGTTGACACCACCGACGGACCCGGCCGCGGCCAGACGGTGTGCGATCTCCGCGGACAGTACGCCGGGTTCCCGGAGCAGCGCGGTGCACGGTGCCGTGTGGTGCTGGAAATAGGGGAAGATTTCGCTCCGCACCTCCTCGGAACCATGCAGGCGGCCTGGCTTACAGAGGAACAGGCGGCGGTGCCTGTCGCCTGACTGGCGGGAGACTGAGGTATCGACGACGACGGCGGCAGCGGCCCGCCGTCGTCGTCCTCCTTTAAGCCGTTGCCCCCGAAAGTGGCTACGCGTACATGAGCGAGCCGGGCGTAGTCAGCGTTTCACCGGTTTCCAGCCAGGTCTTGAGGCCCGAGAGGATCATGGGCCAGCCACCGTAGAGTTGGTCGTTCGCGCCTTCGCGGAGCTGATCGTGCGTGACGGTGAGGTGACAGGAATCGCCCACGGGCTCGATCTCCCAGGTGATCCGCGACGTTCCCTCAGCCTTCACGTCCTCGCCCCACAGCGCGCGCATTGTTTGAACGAGCCGGCGTGGGGGATCCACCTCGATGTTCTCGCCCTCTCCGAGCGGCGCATCGGCTTTGACGTTGTGCATCTCGAAGCGGCTGCCCGGGGTCCAATCCGAGGTGAAGGTGTTGCCGAACTGGTATCTGCTGCGGATGTCGCTATTGGTGATGGCTTCCCAGAGCCGTTCCGGAGTGGTCTTGATGTAAATCTCGAAGATCTTTTCCATGGGACTTTCCAATCTGGATTTGAGGTCGCTGAGTTCAGCGGCCCATGGTTCTGCGTATTTACTCACCCAGCGATCGTGGATGAGACGGATGGGAACCGGGTTCAGGAAGTGCAGCTTTTCGCGCCCCCGACGGCGGGTGACCACCAACCCTGCGTCCTCCAACAGCTTGAGGTGCTTGGCAATGCCGAAACGGGTCATCTCGAACCGGGCTCCCAAGGCGGAGGCGGATTGGCCGTCCTCGCTGAACAGCTCATCGAGAAGTTCCCTGCGGGTTGCGTCTGCCAAGGCCTTGAACACTACGTCCATGGTCTCAGAATAGGTGACTGTTTGGTCACGTGTCAACGGGTTGCCGCCAGGTCGCTGGAACCCTGCGAAATCGCCGTTCCTATCCCGGCGTATCCGCAAGCTTCCGGCGTTCTCGGTGCTACCGCGCCCCGGTTTCCAGGTTCTCCGCACGCTTCCCGCGATCTCGGTGAGACAGGCTAATTCCGATAGTTTCCATTTTCGGTCGGAAAGTTACGTGATTCATCGCCCATCCATGCCCGCTGCGACTGCGATCCATCCCTCCGAAAGTCGCGTGGTTTCGCCCTAATCCACGCTCCCATTGCTCTCCCGGTTACTCGTGAGTTTCCGATACCAGCCTGTTGTTATTGCGTAAACTTTACGATAGTTTCTCTCTGTGATGTGCGTCGCACTGTTGTTCAGGGCGACGAAGGCCGAGTGAAGGACAACGATGACCATCCACCCTGAGGATTTGCGGACTGCCGAGGCGCGGCTGCAGCAACTGCATCAACGAATAGGCGGCATTGCGTACGGCGGGGATTACAACCCCGAGCAATGGCCGCGCGAAGTCTGGCTCGAGGACGCCAAGCTCATGCAGCAAGCAGGAGTGAACCTGGTGACCTTGGCTGTCTTCGCGTGGAGCCGCTTGGAAACCAGTGACGGCGTTTTCGACTTCGGCTGGCTGGATGACGTCATGGACCTCATGCACCAGCACGGCATCGGCGTGGACCTGGCCACACCCGACGCTGTACCGCCGGCATGGCTTGTTGAGCAGCACCCGGACATGATGCCGGAACGAGCCGACGGCAGCATCTTCGGTTTCGGATCCCGGCAGCACTTTGACGTTTCCCACCCCGTGTACCGGGCCAAGTCGCTGGCTTTGGCGGAGAAGATGGGGGAGCGCTACGCCAAACATCCCGCGCTCCGAATGTGGCATGTGGGCAACGAATACGGTCCGGTGTCCTACGGTCCGTGGGCCGAGAAAGCGTTCCGGGCGTGGCTGCAGCGGAAGTACTCCTCACTGGATGAGCTGAACGAAGCCTGGAGCACCGCGGTATGGGGCCAGCTCTACACAGACTGGAACCAAGTCCGTGTCCCAGCGCAGCCCCGCACATGGTCCAACCCCTCGCGCCGACTGGATTTCCACCGCTTCACCTCGGAGAGCATGCTGGAGCACTTCACGGCAGAACGGGACATTCTCCGCCGGCACAGCCCGGACCTGCCGATCGTCACCAACTTCATGCGCTTCTACAAGACCAACGACTACTGGGCCTGGGCTGCAGAAGAAGACGCTGTTGCACTGGATATCTACCCGGACCCACGCGAAGACGACGCTCACGTCGCCGCCGCGTTGAACTTCGACCTCATGCGCTCACTCCGCCAGGGCCAGCCGTGGATGGTCATGGAGCAAGCTACCGGCGCGGTTAGTCAGTGGTCCGTCAACGTGTCCAAGCTTCCCGGCAAAATGCGCCTGGGTTCATATCAAGCCATAGCCCAGGGCGCCGATTCCATCCTCTTCTTCCAATGGCGCCAAGCCAAGGGTGGGACTGAGCGCTACCACTCTGCCATGGTCAACCACGCTGGTCCGAATACACGGATCTTCCGTGAAGTCTGCGGGCTGGGAGAGGAACTCAAGGCGTTGGGGGACCTGACCGGTACCCGTTCCACGGCTCACGTGGCCATCGTTTTCGACTGGGACTGCTGGTGGGCCTTGGAACTGGGCAACTCGCCCCGCTCCGACCTGAATTATGCGCAGGAGGTCCTGCGTTTCTACCGGCCACTGTTCGATGCCAACATCACCGTTGACTTGGTCAATGCCAACAGCGACCTTTCCGCGTACAGCGTGGTGATCATGCCGGCGTCGTACCTCCTTACGGACCTCGCCGCCCGGCGGTTCGAAGACTATGTGTCCGACGGCGGACGACTGGTGGTCTCGTACCTCTCCGGCATCGTGGACCAGAACAACACCATCCGGCTGGGCGGCTACCCCGGCGCTTTGCGGAACGTTTTGGGCGCGTGGAGCGAGGAAATGCATCCGCTCGCCGGGGACGGCGAACAAGTAAAACTCTCAACGCCCGACGGCGGAACGTCCTCCGCCGCTTACTGGACTGAGCATCTGCACGCCGAAACTGCAGACATCGTGGCCAGTTACACATCCGGGCGCTTGGCGGGAACACCGGCTGTCACGCGCAATTCCTTCGGTGAGGGATCGGCGTTGTACCTATCGGCACGCGTTGATGAAGGCTTGTTGAACCAGCTCCTCGATGACGAACTTCTCGTCGCCGGTGTGGAACCGGAACTGAAGGCGCCTACGGGAGTCCAGGCCCGCCGTCGTGCCGGCAAAAGCGTCGACGGCACCAGCAGAAGTTTCCTCATGGTGCTCAACCACAACGACGCGCCTGCCAGCGTGGACGTCCTCGACGGCGGCACTGACCGACTCACCGGAGGCGCGGTTCGGGGGTTGGTTGAGCTCCCTGCGAACGGCGTCCTGATTCTCGACGAAACAGCAGGATAGGGAGGCGAACCATGGCACTACGACTGGACGTTCCCCCCAAGGTTGTCCCGGGCGCTGAGCCCGGGCAGGCAAAGAAGCGGCGCGACAAGCCCGGCAGCTGGAAGTTGGCCCTCAAACGCGACTGGCGGCTCTACACGCTGTTGGCACTGCCGCTGCTGTACCTGTTGATTTTCAGGTACCTGCCGATGGCCGGAAACGTGATCGCGTTCCGCCAATTCCAGCCGGGCGGAAGTATCTTCGGCGAGAAATGGGTGGGCTTCAAATACATCACCCTGTTCATCAACGACCCCAGCTTCTGGCAGGCCTTCCAGAACACCATCATCCTGGGTGTCCTGACGTTGGTTTTCTGCTTTCCGATGCCCATCATCTTCGCGTTGATGCTGAACGAACTCAGATCGCAGAAGTTCAAGAAGTTCGTGCAGACCGTGGCCTACCTGCCGCACTTCATGTCAGTGGTGATCATCGCCGGAATGATCCTGCAGAACTTCTCCATGACCGGCACCGTGAACCAGATCGCGGAAACCCTGTTCGGAACCACCGTGAACTTCACGCAGGATCCGGGCTGGTTCCGGCCCATGTACATCAGCTCTGAGGTGTGGCAGACCATGGGGTGGGGTGCCATCCTTTACCTCGCGGCGCTGACCCGCGTGGATGAGTCCTTGTATGAGGCGGCCAGGATCGATGGCGCCAATCGCTGGCAACAGACCTGGCACGTGACCCTTCCCGCCATCAGGCCAACCATCATCACGCTGCTCATCCTGAACATCGGCACGTTCATGGCGGTGGGGTTCGAGAAGATCCTCCTCATCTACAACCCGCTCAACTACGCAACGTCAGATGTCATCTCCACCTACCTGTACCGGGTGGGTTTGGAATCCAGCAACTTCAGCTACGCGGCCGCAATCGGAATGTTCGAATCCGTCATTGGCCTCACGCTGATCCTCTCAGCGAACGCGATCTCCAAGCGCGTCGCAGGAACGAGCCTGTGGTGAACAAGACAGCTACTGCCATCAAGGGTGCTCCAGCCCAAGGCGTCCTCCTGAAAGACATGAAAGTGTCTACCGGCATGCGGGTCTTCCGGGCCCTCAACCTGGTGTTCCTGCTGCTCGTGGTGTTCTTGACGGCCTACCCGTTCCTGAACATCATTGCCCAGTCGTTCTCCAGCGAGGGCTTCATCAACGCCGGGCAGGTCAACCTGTTCCCTATGGGGTTCAATACCGAAACCTACAAGCTGATCCTGGCTGACTCCACGTTCTGGAACAACTACGGCAACACCGTGCTGTACACGGTAGTGGCGACGGCGATCTCCATGGTGCTGACCACGTCCTTCGCCTACGCAATCGCCAAGAAGGAACTCAAGGGGCGCAGCGTTTTCATCGGCCTTGCAGTGTTCACCATGTTCTTCAACGGCGGACTGATTCCCAACTACGTCCTCATCAGTTCACTAGGCATGCGGGACACCATCTGGGCTGTGGTGCTGCCGAACGCCATCAGCGTGTTCAACCTGCTCATCATGAAGTCGTTCTTCGAGAACATGCCCCGTGAGCTGGAAGAAGCAGCATCCATTGATGGGCTCACCCAGTACGGCGTCCTCTTCAGGGTTGTGCTGCCGCTCAGCAAGGCAATCGTGGCCACCATGGTGCTGTTCTACGCGGTGGCCAACTGGAACTCCTGGTTCCAGGCCTTCCTTTACCTCGACAACCCGGATCTCTTTCCGGTCACCATCTACTTGCGCAACATGATCGCCGGAGTCACCACAGCGGGCTCAGCCGGCGGCACAGCGGAAAACGTCGGCCAGATCGCCGCGAACATCCAGTCGGTCACCATCGTCCTGACCGTCATCCCCATCCTTTGTATCTACCCATTCGTCCAGAAGTACTTTTTCTCGGGCGTGATGCTCGGGTCCGTCAAGGAATAACACTTATGAAAGGGCATTCAATGATCCACAAGCGAGAGTTCCGTCGGCGCGACTTCCTTGGACTCGCATCCGTGGTCACCATCGGTCTGATGATGACAAGTTGCGACTCCGACACCGCCGAGAAAGTAGACACCACCAAATCCCGCAACGGTGCGATGGACAGCTTCAAGGTAGGAGACACCTTCAAGGCGACGGTGCCTTTGATGTTCACCTTCCTGTTCTCGGACCAGCCAACCTACCCGTACAAAAAGGACTGGCTTCTGTTCACCAAGATGGCCAGCGACAACAACGTCACACTGGAACCCACCATCGTTCCCAACAGCGACTATGAGCAGAAGCGCAGCCTGCTCATCAGCTCCGGCAGCGCCCCCGAGATCATCGCGAAAACGTACCCCGGGCAGGAAGCGGCGTTCGTTTCCGCCGGGGCGGTTCTCCCCGTCAGCGACTATGTGGACCTCATGCCGCACTTCCAGGAGAAGGTGAAGAAGTGGAAGCTTGAGCCCGAGATTGAAGCGCTCACCCAGGAAGACGGCAAGTACTACGTCCTTCCCGGCCTGCACGAGGAACTGTGGCCCGACTACTCGCTGTGCCTCCGGAAAGACATCCTGAAGAAGGAAGGGCTTGCCGAGCCCACCACCTGGGATGAGTTCCGCGAAGTGTTGCGGTCGCTCAAGAAGTCTTATCCCGACGTCGTGCCCTTCTCGGACCGCTTCAAAGGTGACTGCGTCCTCAACGTTGCCGCCCCGTCCTTTGGAACCGTGGCGGGTTGGGGCTTGGTGGATGGGCTGCAGTTTGATGCAGACAAGAAGGAGTTCGGCTTCGCTGCCGGCTCCGGCGAGTTCAAGGAAGTGGTGACCTACTTCAACTCCTTGGTTTCCGAAGGATTGATGGACCCCGAAAGCTTCACGCAGACCGACGACGCCGCCATTCAAAAGTTCGTCTCCGGCAAATCGTTTGTTATCAGTGCCAACTCGCAGAACGTCATCACTTACCGCACCTCCATGGAACAGACCTTGGGCAAGGGCAACTTCGAGATCGGCAAGATCACGGTTCCCGGAGGCCCGGCAGGGGACATCATCGGCGGGACCCGGCTGGAGAACGGCATCATGTTGAACTCGTCCGTAAAGGACAAGGACAGCTTTGTGGCGCTCATCCAATACATCGACTGGTTGTTCTACAGCGACGCCGGCCAGGAGTTCAGCAAGTGGGGCGTGGAAGGAACCACGTTCACCAAGTCCGGCGGGAAGCGCCAACTCGCCGCCGATATCAACTTCCAGGGACTCAACCCCGCCGGGACCAAGGACCTGCGGGTGGACTACGGCTTCTCTGGTGGGAACTTCGCCTATGGTGGCGCTACGGAACTGCTGCATTCCACGTTCAACGATGAGGAACTCGCGTTCCAGAAGGCCATGAAGTCCAAGAAGCCGCGCCCGGTTGCGCCGCCAGTGCCATTCAACGACGTCGACCGCGAACAAGCCACATTGGCGCTCACCCCGCTCAAGGACCACGTCAAGCAGAACACGCTCAAGTTCATTACCGGGCAGCGCGGCCTCAGCGAGTTCGACGCCTATGTGAAGGAACTCGATAGCAAGGGACAGACAAAGTACGTCGAGCTGGCGAACAAGGCCTACAAGGCTTACGCGGACAAGAAATAGTCCAGATGGCAGGCAGGAAGGCAGAATACGGGTCCGGGCCGTTATTCAAAGCGGCGGGCACGGTATACGGCGTTATGGTCGGCAGCACTTTACTGGTGCTGGCGAACGTGCTGGTTGTTCCACTGTTGCACGGGGTTGGTCCTCTGGCGTTGCTGGGATTTATGCTGCTTGGGCCCTCCGTTGTGGCTTCCTGCTACGCCTTCAACCGGCTCCTGGCAGGCGAGGACAGCGGGGTGTTCCAGGATTTCCTGAAGTCCTATCGGAGCAACTTCGGCCAAGCAGTGGCGGTGTGGCTGCCGTACATGCTTTTCCTCGGCATCATCGCGTTCAACCTGAGCGTCCTGCCAGGATCCGCTTCGCCGGGGTCCGGCGAAGCGGATCCTGTCCAGTTGGCCGCGCGGGTAGGGCTGGTAGGGCTCGCGCTCATGGTTTGCACTGCAGCCATGAACGCGATGCTCCTCCTGTCCCGCTTCACTTTCCGCACCAGGGATATCTACCGCTTGTCCGTCTACACCTTGGGCGCACAGCGGAGGGTGTCGTTGGGGAATGCCGGCATCCTGTTTGTCACCGCTTTTGTCCTGGTCATGACAACCGCCTGGCTGATCCTGTTCGTCGCTGGACTCGTGGTGTACCTGGCGTGCCTTAACTCCCGGACATTGTTGGCGTCTGTTGAGGCCAGGTTCACGGTGGCCGCCGGGCCTTCCGAGGGCGGCTAGAGGTTCGTCCGGACTACAGCACCTTGCGCGATTACCGTGCTGACCTTCTCCAAAGCGGAGCCGTCCGTCAACGGATCGGAGTCAACCACCACGACGTCGGCCATCGAGCCGGTGACCAGCCGTCCCACGCTTTCGCCCCGTCCAAGCAAACGGGCAGCATTCGTGGTGGCGGCTTGGAGTGCCTCCAAGGGGGTGAGGCCGGCTTCAGCGAGCAGCCGGGCTTCGGTGCCGATTGGCGTGACATCCGTTCCGAAGGAATCTGTTCCGGCCACGATGGTGACGCCGGCATCCTTGGCTGCACGGACTGCGGCCTGCAAGATGGGTGTGTACTCCTTACCGCGGGCGGCCAGAATAGGGTTCGCAGAATTGGCCATGCTGGTGATGGCATCCATGGTGGGCGTGAAGAACGTCCCGCGTCGGGCCATCTCGCTGATGGTGTTCTCCGTCATGAAGACGCCGTGCTCGATGCTTCGGACACCGGCCCGGACTGCGCCATCAATGCCCTCGGCGCTGTAGGCGTGGCAGAGGACGCCGGCACCCTTGGCCGCCTTGACGATCGCTCCGATCTGGTCCACGTTGTACACCAGTTCGCGGGGGTCCTGCTCGGGAAGGCCCGCCCGTGGGTTGGCGCGGGTCTTGATGACCTGGGCACCGCGCTTGAGGTTGACACGGGTGAGGTACGCAAGATCCTGGGGCTCCTTGACTCCGCCACTCAGCGTCGCCAAAGGGGCCAGATCCGGATCGGCCAAGAGGGAATCGCCCTGATCCGGGGAGATGAACAAGCCTGCCGGTGTCATCCTGGGTGAGAGACCGGGGGCCCACGACGGCAGGGCGGCCAAGGCAATGTCCTGGTAAAAGGTGCTAGAGCCGCTGCGGACACTGGTGGCCCCACCCTGCAGGAGCGCGCGGGCATCGGCCAGCGCGTTGGCGTGGACGTGGGCATCGACGAGGCCAGGGAGCACCCACTTGCCCGAAGCGTTCAGTACGCGGGCACGCTTTGCGACGGCGGCCACTGCCTTCCGCGTCTCGTCGCGGCTTCCGACGGCGGTGACCTTGCCGCCGTCGAGAACCAGCACGCCGTCTGCCACGGCATCGCCGGTCTTGGGGTCCACCACGGTTCCACCCTCAATGATCACTGCTTGGGTAGGCAGAGGCTTGCCGGGGTAGTTCGGTCCGGACGGGGCGTTATCCGCGAGGGCCGCGGGCGCTGATGCCAACTGCGCGGCAATGCCCGCTACGGAGATCCCGGCCAGTGCGGCGGCTCCGGCGAGGATCCCTCGGCGAGGCAGTTCACCCTTGGGCGTGGGGGCTGCGGTGTGATCGTGAAGGCACATCGTTGTACTCCTGGGGGACGAGCTGTCGGAGCCGCCATTGACGGCGGTATGCATTTGGTATTCCAGAATGCCCCAGTCTCGCACCTCGATGCAAGTGATATCAGCGACGATTGCGATAATTTCGGAGTTTTGGTATGCCAAAATGGGGACTCGCTTGTCGGGGACGTGGGATCCTCTTCGTTGCGGGCACGGGCCGACACGGGGAGCTGCCCGGAAGCGAGCAAAGTGTCGCGTGGCCCTCCCAATAATCAGACCCCGAAGTTCACTTTCACCTACGCCCGCGGCGTATCCCACGCAACACACTTATGTCTTGTGGGGTGTGTGGTGGTGGTTGCGTCTGGGTTTTTGGTGGGGGTCGATGTGGGGTGGGGGGATGAACCAGGGGATGCCTGTTGTCATGTCGATGCGCCATTGCTCCTTGTGGATGAGGTGGTGGTGGTGGCTGCAGAGCAGGGTGCCGTTGTTGGTTGATGTGGTGCCGCCGTGGGACCAGTAGGTGGTGTGGTGGGCTTCGCACCAGGGTGCGGGCATGGTGCAGTCGGGGAAGGCGCAGCCTTGGTCGCGGGCGGTGATGGCTTTGCGGAGGTGGGGTGGGAAGATCCGGGTGGTGCGGCCGATGTCCAGGATTTGGGAGTCGCTGCCGAGCAGGACGGGGAGGATGTCGGCGTCGCAGGCGATTTTGCGGATGGTGTTCGGGTGGATCGGGCCGGTGAACGTGGCTGTGCCGGTGCTGAGCCGGTTCCCGGAGCCGGGCTGGGTGTGGCTGAGTTGGAGTTGGTTGAAGAGGTCGCGGCGGTCGATGGTGACGGTGACTTGGGGTCGGAGGCCGCCGTTCGACGGGAGTTTCGCGGTGCTCATCGCGACGCTGCACGCACCGACGAGGCCGTCGAGGAGTTTCTGGGCCCTGGAGCGCCGGTCCAGGTCCGGGCCGCTTGATCCGAGATCTGCTTCTTGCATGGTTGCTTCGTCGGCTCCTGATCCGGCCGGGTATCCTGTGCCAGGTCCTTGATCCGGGCCTTCGCTGGGTGCCGTGCCGGACTCCGGACCATTGAGGCGGGGGTTGGTGGCGGCGTTCATGGCGGTGGTGAGGGTTTCGTATTGTTCGGCGGTGGCGAAGATTTCGAGGTGGTGGAGTCCGTGGCGGCGTCGGCGGCGGAGGAACGCGCCTTGGAGTTGCCGGAGTGCTTCTTCAGTGGGTTCGGGGCCGTCTTGGTCGATGAGGTCGGTCCATCGTTTGGCCATTTTGGTGACGAAGTCCGGGTCGGATTCGATGGCGGTGTTGGTGAGGGCGTGTTCCATGTCGGTGATGGTCCCGGGTTCTGCGAGGTGCCGGACTTTGTCCAGGGCGGTACTGATGATCGTCGCGGACCGGGAGGGCACCAAAGCCGATCCGATGGCGTCGGCGAGGATTTCACGCCGGGCCGGGACGTCCTGCCCGGTTATGCCGGCCTGGGGGAGGACCTCGGCGGCGAGGGCAAGCCTGCGCCGGGCCTCTCCGATACCGATCCGCAACCGTGCCCGAAGGAACTCCGCCGCGTTCCGATACCCATCATCCAAAAAACTGCCCGCCGGGGCCGTCGCCTCGGCATGGGCTGCTCCCGCCAGAGCCGCACTCACGTGGGCCGCACTGTGGCTCGCTCCCGCCAGGAATGCTCCCGCCGGGAATGCTCCCGCCGGGCCGGCACCTGGTGACGCTGCGTCTCCAGCAACCGCCGAAGCACCGGCTGGCTCAGTCCACCCCGTCCGCCACTCCGGCGCTGCCGCCGACACCCCCGGCCGGGCTTGCTGAGCTTCCTTCCGGGTCCGTTCCACCGCCTGCGCAGCAACCAGCTGCAAGTACTCCACCGACCGGGAGATCTCCTCGACCCTGCCAGCAAAATCCGCGGCCTCAACAAACCCGAACAGCAGGGCCTCGTCGGCGATGGATTCGCGGAGCGAGCTCAGGGCGTCGTCCGCCTGCGTCATACGCATACCATGATCCATGGCCACGGGGTTCACGTTTGCGGTCGAGCTGAATCCCGACGACCATGTCAACGACTCCGGCCCGCGAAGCAGCTCACCGGCCCGGGGGCGATCCGCGAGGGTGCCTGCCGCCGTCGTGCTTTTGAACGCGGCAATCCTCCCTGGCACGCCTAGTGACTTAGCGGGGACGCCTCGTGGGAACATCGACGCGCGCGACACCCTAACCCGCTGCGCGAAGATTGTCCCGATGGCTCCCATGAAACAACCCTGTCATGGGGGTCTGACATTTTTAGCTCGCGGCTACGACGTGACCTGTTCCCGCAGGATATCGGCGTGACCGCAGTGCTGGGCGAGCTCCCGCAGCATGTGCAGGTAAACCCATCTGAGCGGCAGCGGACCGCGGCGGTTTCCCAGCAGAAGGTCGTCAAGCCCAAGGGGAGCCGCAGCCCGCCTGGAAGCTTCGCACGCCTCGCGGTGAGCTGCTTGAATGCTGGCAATGGTGTCGTTGTCGTCCAGAATGAACGACTCGTCGGGTGATGCCGGGATGCCAATCTCTGCGCGGGGCCTCTGCGTAATGGCTTCGTCGAACCACACTTTCTCCACGAAGATTGCGTGCTTCACCAAGCCTAGAAGAGTTGTGCGGGAAGGCACCAAAGACCGTCGTGCTTGCTCTTCGGTGAGTCCATCCAAGCTGGCGTTCAGGGCCCTGCGGTGCTCCTCCAAGAAGCTATCGAACTGAGCTCGAGAATCTTGGTTGATGACGTCGTCAGCGAACGTCGGAGGGAACGCAGTCATCCGAAAACCACCTTGCCGTCGTCGTCAACGCGCCAGCCGGGGTTGTGCGCGATCTCCCAGACGATTCCGTTCGGGTCCTTGACATGGCCGTGGAAGATGCCGCCGAAAGCGCCTGCTTGGGCGGGCTTCACCACAGTGGCGCCCGCCGCCGTCAGGGTGTCGATGGTGCTGGAAACCTCCGCCGCACTGCTCACGTTGTGTGAGAGTGTCACGCCGCTGACTCCCGGCGTCGGAGCAGTAGCGCCGAGGTCCTGATCGAACTTCGCGGCGTCGAACAGGCCGAGCATCAGTCCTGGTGCTACTTGGAAGAAGAGGATCTCGCCGGGAACATCCATAACCGGATCCCAGCCGAGCCCGTCCTTGTAGAACGCGCGCGCGGCGTCGAGATCCTTGGTGGCGAATGTGAGGAAATGCAGTCGCTGGTCCATACGGGCATCGTAGCGGGAAGGTACGACGGCAATGCCACAATGAGGGCATGGTTGAAGCAGCCCAGACCCAGCGCCTGCTTCAACGCGTGGCGCTGGCGATATCTGCGGCGACGTTAACGACGGCGGTCACCACGGGGTGCGGCCTCCTGCGTTCTCCCCACGAAACCACTCAACATCACGGAATAGGCAGACTTGCCGGGTCCTGTTGAGGCCCGGTCAGAGCTGGTGGGAGGATGGAGCAGTGGAACCCCTCTTCGATTTCCTTGGCAGTTACTGGTGGCTCATTTTCCCGATCGGCGGGATGGCTGGTGGCTGGGCAAGTCAGTGGTCCAAGGCCAGCGCAGAGCGGCACCGCCGGAAGGTTGAGTTGCTGAAGTTGCGGAACCAACTCGCGGTGCACGAGGAAGCCAACCAGGCTGAGGTTGTTTCGTTGATTGCCGCGCATGACTCGGTGAATCACAGGTGGCTGGATTACGAGCTAGACGTCGGCAACCTCATTGATTTCCCGCTCATGACGGACGTCCGCGAACCGCTCACCGTCGCCTTCCTGCGGGCCAAGAAAGAAGCCGACGGCTTGCGGCCCGCAACCCCGGAAGAAATTTCGACGCCGGCCCGGCTGGCTGAGTACCGCGCGGCAGTCCACAGCTACGAACTCGCTTTCGACGTTGCCGAACGGGAAGCCAGGCGTATCAAAGATGGCAACTTCACCGGCCCTGAGCGGCAACGGCTGGCTACGGCACGGAAGCTGCTACGGATCGCGGAGGACACCGCAGCCACGCCCGCCGAACGTCAAACCGCGTACAAACGAGCCCGCAAGGAACTGGATGGCCTGATCGTCCTGCCCGAGGCGACCGTTGCCGCGCTGGAGAGCAAAATCATCAGCATGCTCGACACTCGCAGGGACCCGGAAACGGATGTCCGATCTGCTTGACGCAAAAAGGGGGTCGGGACGCTACAACAGCTAGCTGAACTCAACGCCCATCACGGTCCGCACCATGGATCCGCCCAGATCGTCTTCAAGGTGCCGCATCCCAATAGCCTCGGCAACCCGTCGCGACGCAACGTTGTCCGGGTGGATGATCGCCACCAGTTTGGTCGTCCCGAGCAAAGTCCGGGCATATTCCATACACGCCAAGGCCGCTTCCTTTGCATACCCCCTGCCCTGAAGCTCCAATCGCACGTGGTAGCCCACCTCGAGCTCGGGCCGCCCATTTACGTTTTGCCATGTCAGCCCGCAGTCGCCCACGAAGCCGCCGTCGTGCGTTTCAATAATCCAGAGCCCAAAGCCGTCGCGAGCGTAATTCGCCTGGTTCCAAGCGATCCAAGCTGCTGTTTCTTCCCGGGTTTTCGGCGCCGGGTAGTACGTCATGACCGCGGGATCGCCGAGCATCGAGCTCATCACGTCCAGGTCGGACGGTGTCATTTCGCGGAAGCGAAGCCTGTCCGTCGGGTGGGGGAGCATCTCAAAAGCCTACCGACACCATGCCTGTACCTTCAGCAGTAGTGCCGGTACGTTAGCGCTGCCGCACCTCCACCGGCGTCAGCATCTCCCGCTCGAACCCCACAACTCGTCGCGGCCCGTGCAGGATGACCTCATGCGAAGCAACATCGGACACGCTGGACGTGGAAACGTGCAGCTCCACCAGCCCTGACGTCACCACGCGCTTAAGGTCCAGCCCGGTGAAGGACGTGCGGTCCGCGTGAACCACAAAATCCACGACGACGGATTGGCCGGCTTCCAGTTCGACGCGGGCGTAGCCAATCAACTCGCGGACGGGACGAACCACTTCGCCCACCGGGTCCGTCAGGTACAGCTGGACAACTTCAGCGCCAGCACGCGAACCAGTATTCGTCACAGAGCAACTCACAACCACCGAGTCCGACGTCGACATCGTCGGCGCACTGCGCTGGTGATCGGACAGCTCAAACGTCGTATAGGAAAGGCCGTGCCCGAAACCGAACAGCGGCGAGGGGTCCAGCGCGCTGACCCCGCTGGGACCGGCGAGCTTGGAATGAAGGTACGTGCCTGGCTGGCCACCGGAGGATTGGGGCACCGAGACAGGTAACTTGCCGGAAGGATTCACGACGCCGGTCAGCACATCCCAGAGTGCCTCGCCACCTTCTTCGCCGGGGAAGAAGCCTTGGACGATCGCGTCCGCCCGGTCAACAAAGTCGCCCAGTGCGTAGGGTCGCCCGCTGAGAACCACCACCACGGCACGAGTCCCGGACGCCTCGCATGCAGAGAGAACACGGTCCAGCATCCGGTGCTGGTCGCCGGGGAGGCGGAGGTCCGCGGCGTCGTTGCCTTCGCCCGAGGTGCCCCGGCCAAACAGTCCGGCGTTGTCGCCGACCACCACCACACAGGTGTCCACGCCGGACGCTACACGGCAAGCTTCGGCGATCTGCTCGTCCGTGGCCGATTCGCAATTACCGGTGACTGAGCTGAGCACAGATCCGTACCGCCCAGCTGCAACGGCCGCGACTGAAGGAACAGAGATACCCATCGGCACCTCGGGATGCGACGCACCAACATGGGCGTCGAAGGAGTAGCAGCCGAGCATGGCGAAGGGGTCGTCGGCCAACGGACCCACAACTGCCAGGGAGCCCACCGGTTCGAGTGGCAGGGCCGGAGCATCACGGAACTTCCTGTTGCTCAACAACACCAGAGACTGGGCGGCCACCTCTCGCGCCAACGCACGGTTCTCGGAGGGATCCAACTCAATCGAACCAGCCGCACTACTACCGGACAGCACCGGAGGAACGGCCGAGAAGTCGGGCGACAACAGCCCAACCTCAGCCTTCTGCGTGAGTACCCGTCGCAGTGCCTCGTCAACCACGGATTCGTCCAGTACTCCGTCGCGGATACGACGCAGCAGCGGCTCACCAAAGCAGTTCACAGTAGGCAATTCCACGTCAACGCCTGCGGACAGCGCCAGCACGGCAGCGTCACCGGAGTCAGCGGCTACTCCGTGGGTGATGTCCAGGAACGCGACGCCGAAGTAGTCGGCCACTACCGTCCCGGCGAAGCCCCAGTCCTCACGAAGCAGCCCGGTGAGAAGGGCGCGGTTCGCGGCGGCCGGTACGCCATCGACGTCGGTGTAAGCGTGCATCACCGAACGCGCGGCCCCGTGGCGGATCGCCATTTCAAACGGCGGCAGCATGACGTCGGCGAGTTCTCGGGGGCCCATGGAGACGGGCGCGTGGTTGCGGCCCGCCTGGGAAGCTGAGTAGCCCACGAAGTGCTTGAGGGTGGCCACGATTCCGGTGGTTTCCAGGCCCTGCACGTACGCGGTGGCCACCGTGCCCACCAAATACGGGTCTTCGCCGATGGTTTCCTCCACCCGGCCCCAACGGAGATCGCGGACCACGTCCAGGACGGGGGCCAAACCTTGGTGAATGCCCAAGGACCGCATGGTCGCTCCGATACGGGATGCCATTTCCCGCACCAACACAGGGTTGAAGGTAGCGCCCCAGGCGAGTGGTACAGGGAAGGCCGTGGCCTTCCAGGCAGCCAGACCGGCCAGGCATTCCTCGTGAACCTGCGCTGGTATTCCGAAGCGGGAGGCGGCCATGATCTGTTCCTGGGCTGCGGCCAGGCGGCGCGCGCCTTCGGAGGGTTCCACGGGGACGGTGCCGTACATGCGAGTGATCTGCCCGAGTCCGTTGGCGATGATGTCATCCCAAGAACGCGTGTCACCGGCCATCTGGCTTTGCAAGGGAGCCACGGAATCGCCGTCAGTGGATGCGTTGACCCACACTCCCACCAGTTGCGCGAGCTTTTCCTCAAGGGTCATTTCACGGATGAGGTGCTCCACGACGTCCGATGCGGATATGCGGGCAAGTGCTTGCTGATCGGCGGCGCCGGTGCTCACAGGCTTCTCCTTGGATTCTGACGATGATTTTTAGAAACTATCAGAAATCTATGTTTACTTTCCATAGCCCGTATCCCTTGACTTAGCTTGACTACTCTCCATAGCGTTGAGCACTGACGGGAATTCAGTCATGGAAATTCCTCACATGGCGATACGAAACTTTCGGACATGATCAAGCAAGCTCGACGGAGAGACTCACACATGCAGACGTACAAAGTGGCCATCGTGGGCACAGGTGGAATCGCGGCAGTGCACGCATCCAACCTCGCCCGCACAGACAATCGGGCCGAGTTAGTGGCCGCATGCGATGTTGACGACGCACGCCTACAGGCCTTCGCCAACAACCACGGAATAGCCGGCCGCTACCAGAGCCTCACGGAGCTGCTTGCCGAGGCCAAGCCGGACATCGTGCATCTCTGCACACCGCCCATGATGCACATTGACCAGGCAATTGAGTGCCTCGAGGCCGGGGCGCACGTGCTGTCAGAGAAACCGCCGGCCT
Source organism: Arthrobacter sp. Rue61a (assembly GCF_000294695.2). NCBI lineage: Bacteria > Bacillati > Actinomycetota > Actinomycetes > Micrococcales > Micrococcaceae > Arthrobacter > Arthrobacter sp. Rue61a. Next base: position 1,170,175 of record NC_018531.1, read on the forward strand.
TGAGCCTGGCCGACTTCGATCGCCTCAACGAGGCCGCAGCCAGAGGCGGCGCGCAGTTCTCCTGCGTGTTCCAGCACCGGTTCGGCGATGCCTCGGCAGCCGCACGGAGCCTGATCGGCGGCAGCGACTTTGGCCGCCCACTCGTGGCCCGCTGCGATACCCTTTGGTACCGCCCGGACGAGTACTTCGACCTACCTTGGCGTGGCACCTGGAAGGCGGAGGGCGGCGGACCCACCATGGGGCACGGCATCCACCAGTTCGATCTTCTCCTCCACCTGCTCGGTCCGTGGGAAGAGGTCAGCGCCATCGCCTCAAGGCAAGCTCGCGCAACCTCCACCGAGGACTTTTCCGCCGCGCTGGTCCGCTTCGACAACGGCGCCGCCGCAACGGTGATCAACTCGTTGCTTTCACCGCGCGAAACTTCGGACATCCGCGTCGACTGCGAGTTCGCCACCATCGAACTCAGCCACCTTTACGGCTACAGCACCAAGGATTGGACCATCACGGCGGCGCCCGGACACGAAGAGGCCGTTTCAGGTGCGTGGACCGGCCAACCGTTGGAGCGGGGGAGCGGACACTCCGCTCAGTTCCTTGCCATGTATGACGCGCTCGACGCCGGGCTGCCGCTCCCAGCCGGCGCGGACTCAGCTCGGCAGACGCTGGAGTTCGCTGCCGCAATTTACGCTTCGGCCTTCACCGGACGAGCTGTGCGCCGCGGGGAAATCGTCCCCGGCCATGCCTTCTACGAGGGCATGGACGGCGACGGCCGCGGTACCCGTGTCCTGGCCTCCACAGCCCGCTTCTAAATTCCTTCACTGAAACCGGAGAACCCTTATGACCACCACCGCCCAGTCCGCCGTGACCGACACCCTTAGCTATAGCGACGACGGCCGTTCCCTAACCTTCACGGTGGGGGACCAAGACATCGCGAGCTACACCTACCTCCCGGCCGATGACCAGTACGAAAGCCCCCGCCCCTACTTCCATCCACTGACCACCTTGGAAGGAGACGAAGTCACCATCTCCCGGCCATGGGACCACGTGTGGCACAAAGGTCTTTCCTGGGCGCTGCCGAACGTAGGCGAGCACAACTTCTGGGGCGGAGCCACCTACACACGGGAGACCGGCTACGCCAACCTGGACAACAACGGCGCCATGAACCATCAGGCGTTCACTAGCATCGAGGAATCCGGCACCTGTATTACCGCCACAGAAACAATGCTTTGGACTGCCCAACCCGCCGGACCCGGGCAGCAGGGCCAACCCCTCATCAGTGAAAAGCGTCGCTTTGCCATCCAACTCCTTCCGGCCGGAAACGCGTGGGCACTCCTCTTCGAAACCACCATGGAGAACGTCTCCGGCGGACAGATCGACATCGGAAGCCCCACCACGGAAGGCCGCGACAACGCTGGCTACGGTGGCCTGTTCTGGCGTGGACCCCGATCCTTCACCGGCGGCGAGTTCCGATCAGAAAACGGGACCGGCGCGGACGAGTTCATGGGCACCCGCTCACCCTGGATCGCCTTCACTGGTCAGCACGACGTCACATGCCGGAAGTCCAGCATCCTGTTCGTCGAGGACCAAGCCAACCCTGGCGCCGCGAATCAGTGGTTCGCCCGCTCCTCCATGTTCGCCTGCCTCGGCTCGGCCCCGTTCTTCAGCGAAGTAGTCCCCCTGAAGGTGAGCGAACCGCTCAGTTACCGCTACGCCGTCGTGATTACCGACGGTTCGCTGGAGGACGAGCAAGCCGCCGCGCTCGCCGACGCCGCTAAGTCCGCGCTGGATGCCTGGGCCTGACATGTGCACCTCACCTGACATGTGCACCTCACCTGATATGCGCACTTCACCTGACATGCGCACCTCTTTCCCGGGTGCCACGGCGGTGTCTGAGGTCAGCATCTACGATTGGCCGGGGTTGGACGGCGCAGCCGGCGGGTCTCCGCATATGCACACGGCATCGACGGAGGCCTATGTAGTGCAGCAGGGGACAGGCCGCTTGGAAACCCTGGATTCGCGCGGCTTTACCTCTACTCCGCTCGCGCCCGGGACTGTTGTCTGGTTCACGCCCGGCACTATCCACCGCGCCATCAATGACAGTGGCGACCTCAGGGTCCTCGTGGTGATGCAGAATGCCGGGCTGCCGGAGAATGGGGACGCCGTCATGACTTTCCCTGCCGAGCACCTGGTGGATGTCGACGCTTACTCTCGCGCCGCATCCCTGGCGTCGAAAGACGCCGACGCCGGTGACGCTGACGCTGAGGCGGCTGCGCGCCGCCGTCGGGATCTGGCGTTGGAGGGGTATTTGGAGCTGAAGGCCGCGGTGTTGGAGTCGGGAGTTTCGGCGCTCGCGGAATTCCATGCGGCAGCGGCGGGTTTGGTGAGCGCCAGGACGGAGGGCTGGCGGGACCTTCTCAGCGGGGGAGCGGAACGGCAGGCAGCCGTGACGGGGCAGCAGTTGGATTCTCTCGGGTCGTTGGAAAGTTTCTACTTGCAGGAGGCGAGGACTACGATGGGCGAACGGAAATCCCGCAGGATCTATGGCATGTGCGGCCGGATCCAAGCGTGGGAAGTTTCCGAAACTGTCGTCGCTGGGACGTAAATTCCGGCTGGAAGGTGGGGACCGTGGTGACCAAGCAGGATTCAGGGCGTGCAACGATCAGCGAGATTGCGCGGGAGGCTGGCGTCTCCGTGCCCACGGTTTCCAAGGTCCTCAACGGCCACGCGCACGTCGCCGCGGCTACCCGCGCCAAGGTCGAAGAGATCATCGCCAAGCGCGACTACGCCCGCAGGCCTGCCAAGCGCAGCAAAAAGGCTGGCCTCATTGACCTGGTGTTCCCTGGCATGGGCTCCGAGTGGGCGTGCGAGATCATCGAGGGCGTGGAACGCGTGGCTCAGGAAGCCGGTTACGGCACCGTGGTCAGCAGCCTGTCGCTGGACGGTTCGCGGATCCGCCCGTGGCTGGCGAACCTAGCAGAGCGCAAGTCCGACGGCGTGCTGCTGGCTGTTTACGAACTGGACTCCAAGCAGATCCAGCGCATTAAATCGCTTGGCATCCCCGTGATCCTGATCGATCCAGTGGGGCAGCCGGGACCGGACCTCATGACGGTTGGCGCCGCCAACTGGGACGGTGCTTTCTCGGCAACCGAGCATCTGCTGAAGCTTGGCCACACCCGGATCGGCATGATTGGCGGCCGTGAGGATTTGCAGTGCAGCAGTGCCCGCGAGGACGGGTATTTGGCGGCGTTGCGGCGAGGTGGGGTTGAGGCTGATTCTGCGCTCATGGTTCCGGGCGATTTCTCCACCGAGTCGGGAGCCCGGGGGACTGAAGTTCTCTTGGCGCTTCCCGAGCGGCCGACGGCGATCTTCACCGGTAACGACGCACAGGCCCTCGGTGCCTACCGCGCAGCCCGATCCGCTGGGTTGCGCATTCCGGAGGACCTCTCCATTATCGGCTTCGACGACATTCCCGCTGCCGAGTGGATCGAACCCGGCCTCACCACCATCCGGCAGCCAGTGGTCCAGATGGCCGAGACTGCCATGCGCGCACTCCTCCGTCACCTTGAAGGGGACGAGGAGTTGCCGCAGAGGATCGAACTGGGAACGGAGCTGGTGGTGAGGGGCTCGACGGCGGCCCCGGCTTCCTAGCGCTCTTTCCTAGCCCCGGCCGCCGTCGGGCGCTCCGTCCGCACGATGACGGCCCTGTCCGCCTTTGCGATTGCCGTTGGGTGACTCCTCGTCCATGGCGTTTGAGCCTTCGCTGATGGAGGAGTGAACCTGGATGTCGTCGTCCTTTTCTCCGGGTTCGGGGACATGCCCGTCGTCGACGGGATCGGAGGTACCGGCGAGGTCTTCCATTGCGTTTTCGGTGGCCTTGCGGATGCTGTCTTCTACGCCCATCAGATGACTCCTTTGTACTAACTGTCCGGATGGCGGATCTCGGATTGTGTTAGTAAGCATACTTACTTTTCCGGTTGCGTGAAACCCTTGCCTTAGTTGACAAATGGCACATTCGGACTCACGTATCCGCAGGTCAGGCCGTTCCGTGCAGCACTTTGTACCGTTGATCGTTGGGCGATAAGGTATTGCCAGACCGTTTTGCAGAGGGCGGCAATATTCGCTCCTTTGCTGTCTGCTGGGGACGCATTTCAGTCAGTAGGAACGTGCATGGTCAACCCCCGCCCTGAGCAGGAAGCTCTCCAGAATGGATACTTTTTGGATCTAGTCCTGGGCAGCGAAGACGTCGAGGCTTTTCTCGGCGATCTGGCGGCTTTCTCCGCCGAAAGCCTCTCGCACACAGAAGCACCCGTCTTCTGTGGCATCACCGTATTGCGTCGCAAGAAGTCGGCCACCGCAGCCAGCAGCGACGATCGCGCCAGAGCAATGGACGAGCTTCAAAACGACTTTGATGGCCCTTGCCTCACGGCCATGGACAAGCTCACGCCGGTGATGGTGCCAGACCTTCTTCAGGAACACCGCTGGCCCGACTATGTGCAGGCTGCCTCGCATTCAGGGCTGCGATCCATCCTGAGCGTCCCGCTTTTGGTGGAAGGCGATACGCGTGCGGCGTTGAACCTTTACTCCGAGCAGCCGGACGCGTTCAGCGACGCGGACGTAGAGCGGGCTGAAGTTTTCGCATCGCACGCCTCAAAGTCGTTGCGGCTCGCCCTGAAGATCGCGCAGCTCAGCGATGCCCGGAACGATCTTGCAGCGGCTATGCAGTCCCGCACGGTGATCGATCTTGCGGTCGGGGCCATCATGGCTCAGAACCACTGCAGCCAGGACGAGGCCTTCACCATCCTTCGCACCGCGTCCAGTAACCGCAACATCAAGCTGCGGCACCTGGCCAAGTCGATCATCTCCGCAGTTTCATCAGGGAAGATCACCACGCACTTCGAGGAGTAGGTCCGCCCACCGAACCTGTTTCGTGACCCGAGGCAACCATGGAGCAGACTTGGACGGGTGACCGCCAACAAACCTCGTCCCGGCCTCGCAATTGCTGCGCTGAGCCTCGGGACGGCGCTGAACCCGCTGAACTCGTCCATGATCGCCGTCGCGTTGGTGGTGTTGCGGGAGCATTTCGAGCTCGACGTCGCCACCGTCACCTGGGTGATCACCTCGTTCTATCTCGCATCCGCCGCCGGCCAGCCCCTGATGGGCCGGCTCGCAGATCGTTTCGGTCCGCGACGCCTGTTCATGTTCGGCATGGCCCTGGTGGCGGTCACATGCGCGATCGCGCCGTTCCTGCCCAACTTCGCCTTGGTCTGTGTGGCCCGCGCGCTCATGGCTGTAGGGACCGCGACGGCGTACCCGTCCGCCGTCGTGATGGTCACCGAGCTGAGCCGGCTGGCCAATTTGCCGTCCACGCGGCCGTTGGGCCGGATCCAGATGGCGAACACCTCGGCGGCGGCTGTTGGGCCCGTGGTGGGAGGGCTCTTGGTGAGCCTGGTCGGGTGGCAGGCGCTCTTCGCGATCAATGTGCCCATCGCCTTGCTGGCCATGATCGTGGTCTACAAAGTGGCGCCTGTGGATTCCGGGCGTGAGACCGGCAGGCTCGGCCAACTGATCCGCGATTCGGACATCCCCGGCATCCTGGCCTTCGTCACCTCGCTCATGCTGGCCATGATGGCGTTGCTCAACGTGCTGCCCGGCTACCGCTGGTATCTTTTGGGTGCTGCCACCGTGATCGGCGCGCTGTTCGCCTGGCGCGAGCTGCGTTTCAAACCGCCGTTCCTGGACCTCCGCTTGTTGGGCCGGAACCGGCCGCTGCTGCTGGTCTACCTGCTGTTCGTCGTGTTCAGCGGCGTCTACTACTTTGCGTTCTTCGGCCTTCCGCAATTGCTGCAGGAGGCGGGGCATTACGACGCCGGCGTGGTGGGCCTGCTCATGCTGCCCCTCGCGGCGTTGTCGGTTGTGGTGACGCCACTAACCGTGCGGTTCATTGAGCGGTTCGGCGTGCGTCCCGTTCTGATCACCGGGGTGCTGATCCTGACTATTGCGGCCGGCACTCTCGGGTTCCTGACCATGACTCTGTGGGCGCCGCTGGTGTTCGTGCTGACGGCCTTGATGGGTGTGCCGTACGGGGTGGTCAGCACAGCGTCTAACCAAGGCCTCTACGTTTCTGCCCGTCCCGAAGAACGGGGAGTGGCCGCCGGTATCTTCCAGACCTGCCGCTACCTCGGAGCCATCACCGCAACCGTACTGATTGGCGTGCTCTACGGCCCGGGCGTGAACCAGGCGAACTGGGGGACCATGGTCCTGGTGATGCTTGGCCTCAGTGTTGTAGTGCTGGTGCTTGCGGTGATGTGGCGGAAGCCAGCGGTTTAGGGGTTTAGCGGGATCAGCAGTCCCACCGCGCCAGCAATGGAGAGTGCTGCGTGTACGTGATTTGCCGGAACCCAGCCCCGCAAGAACTGGCTCCAATCGTGGCTGGCGCCCTGGAGCAAGCGGTTGTTGAGCGGCGGATCTTGGACCTTCTCCTGCTGCAGTTGGTGCGCATCAACGCAGACCGCGCCGAATCCGGCAATCCGAGTTGGGCCGCTGGAACCCGCGATCCTATCGTTACCCGGGCACTCGCGGCCCTGCACCAGGAACCGGCGGCGCCATGGACCGTGGCTGAATTGGCGCTCAGGTGCCACGTCTCAAGGGCGACCATGGCCGCCCGCTTCCGTGCCGCCGTCGGGCAGTCACCCATGGCTTACCTGACTACGTGGCGACTGGTGCTGGCCGCGGACAGATTGGCGTCCAGCGCCGTCACCACTGCCGTGATCGCCGAGGAAGTCGGCTACAGCAACGCCTTCACGTTCAGCGCTGCGTTTTCGCGCGAGTACGGGTCAGCCCGAGTGGGTACCGCAGGTCCGCGTCCTTCCCTCCCGGGGTAAGCGCCGTCAAGCCATAGAACTGCTCCTTGACCAAATTACTGAGTGCGCTCATAATTGAGTTAAGTCAGTAAGTATCCAAGGAGCGTTCCATGAAAGCCTTCGTCCTCACCCAATACAAGCAACCGTTGCAGCAGATAGACGTCCCGGAGCCCGTGCTCGGGGATCATGACGTGCTGGTCCAAGTGAAAGCCGCCGGACTGAACCAGCTCGACGAGAAGATCAGGCTGGGGGAGTTCAAGCAGGTCCTCCCCTACAAGCTGCCGCAGGTTCTTGGCCATGATGTGGCCGGTACCGTTGTGCAGATCGGGGCGAAGGTGCGGTCCTTCAAACCCGGCGACGAGGTGTTTGCACGCCCCGGCAATGACAGCATCGGGACGTTCGCGGAGCGAGTCGCTGTCGCCGAGGAAGACCTGGCCATCAAGCCGGCAACTATCAGTATGGAAGAGGCCGGCTCGCTTCCGCTGGTGGCGTTGACCGCGTGGCAGGCACTCGTTGAGCGGGGCTCCGTGGGTCCGGGCCAGAAGGTACTCATCCACGCGGGTGCCGGGGGAGTGGGCTCCATCGCTATCCAGCTCGCTAAGTACCTCGGGGCCACGGTAGCTACTACGGTCAGTGCCGGGAACAGGGGCTTTGTTCGGGAACTCGGAGCGGATGTGGTGATCGACTACCGGACCGAGGACTTCACGGAGATCCTTCACGACTACGACCTGGTCCTGGACAGCCTCGGGGGCGAGAACCTGGAGCGCTCCTTGAAGGTCCTGAAGAAAGGTGGCCGGGCCATTGGCATCGCAGGGCCGCCGGATGCCGGCTTCGCACGCCAGCTGGGCGGAAACCCAGTTCTGCTCGGGTTGATGACCCTGCTCAGCTCGCGGATCCGCCGCCAAGCCCGCCGGTTGGGAGTCACGTACGAGTTCCTCTTCATGCAGGCCAACGGCAAGCAGTTGCGCGAGATCGCAGCACTCATCGACGCCGGAGACATCAAGCCAATAGTGGGACGGGTCATTCCGTTCGATCAGACCTCCGACGTTCTGGCAGCCCTTGATAAGGGCGGGGTCCGCGGCAAGACCGTTGTTAGCCATCTCTAACCACTCACACCGACAGGACGAACATCATGAGCAGTGAACAGCAAAACCAGAGCAGCTACCTCCAGGTGCCCGCTAAAACCGTGACGGCTAACGGGGTCAGCTACGCATACCGTGAAATGGGGCCCAAGGGCGGAATCCCAGTAGTCTTCCTGATTCATCTCGCCGGGACTATGGACAATTGGGACCCGCGCATCATCGATCCCATCGCCGAGAAACATCACGTGATCACGTTCAGCAACCGCGGCGTGGGCGCCTCAACGGGAACCGTCCCGGACAGCATCGAAAGCATGGCCGACGACGCCGCGAGCTTCATCAACGCCCTCGGGTATCAGAAGGTGGATCTCTTCGGTTTCTCGCTCGGTGGCATGATCGCCCAGTCGCTGGTAGTGAAGGATCCCGGGCTTGTCCGCAAACTTGTCCTGGCTGGTACCGGTCCTGCTGGCGGGGAAGGCATCCAGAAAATCATCGGTATCACTTATTACGACATGCTCAGGGCTACCCTCACCCGGCAGGACCCCAAGGAGTTCCTGTTCTTCAACCGGAACACCGCCGGCAAGCCCGCTGCGAGGGCGTTCATTAATCGGCTCAAGGAACGCACCACCAACCGCGAGGCGCCCATCAAGCTCCAGGCGTTCCAGACCCAACTGAAGGCCATCAGGCGGTGGGGGCTGTCGCCGTCGGCCGATCTGGGAGTCATCACCCAGCCGACGCTGATCGCCAACGGCGACAACGACCGCATGGTGCCCTCCAAGCTTTCCGGCGACATGCACCGAAGGATTCCGGGCAGCGAGCTGGTCATCTACCCCGATTCAGGGCACGGCGGCATCTTCCAATTCCATGACAGGTTTGTCCCAGTAGCCCTCGAATTTCTTGGCCGCTGATTTGGCGGACCGCTGGTACGGTAGCTGAATGCAGCCTGCGCCCCAGACACTTGGCCGACGTGAGCGGAATAAGCAGGAGAAGCTTGACCGCATCACCGCGGCCGCACGAGAACTTTTCACCCAATACGGAGTGGATGAGGTCACCACCCAGCAGGTGGCTGAAAAGGCCGACGTCGGATCGGGAACCTTGTTCCTCTACGCCAAGACCAAGGCGGAGCTGCTGCTGCTGGTACACAACATGAAATACGCTGAGGCGCTCGCCTCGGGCGTTGAGGCCGCTTCCACGGAGAAGGCTGTTCTCGACGCAGTGATGGCCATCATCAGTCCCATCATTGAGTGCAACCGAGTCCAGATCGAGAACGGCCGAACCTACCTGAAGGAAATCGTCTTCGGGGATCCCGCCGAGCCGCACCATGCAGAAGCGCTGTCTCTCACCATTCGCACAGAAGAAGCCATCGCCGAGATCCTTGGCCGGGACGATCAGCTGGTTGCGCGCGATCCGGCGAAGCTGGCGCGGATTATTTCATCGATCATGTTCGTCAGCATGTCGTCGTCGGCCACCATGGGATTCACAGACGCCCAGGTTGGCGACGAGATCCGGGATCAGATCAGCGTGCTCCTGGGCGCCTGACGTTTGACGGGCCTTAGCGGTTGAGGAACGCCTCGTGTTGGCGGTGCGCTTCGGCGACCTGCTCGCGGATGGTCTCCACGTCCTTGGCCTTATTCCTGTATTTCATAGGCATCTGCACGATCTGGGCTTCTTCCGCAGTCAATGCCCGGTAGATGCGCTCACGCTCGTTGGCGTCGGCCGTGTAGTCGAGGTCGAGGTAGTTGACGGCGTGACGGCGGGCGTTGTTGATAGCAGTCTGGGCCTTGCCCGCGGGGCTTATCAGTGAGAGCACCACGGTGATGATCAGGACGCCGATGATGACGCTCAGCGAAAGGCCCGTGGTGATTTCGATGACGTTGACGTGCTCGCCGTCGTTGATGAACGGCAAGTTGTTCTCGTGCAGGGCGTGCAGGATCAGCTTGACGCCGATGAACGCGAGGATGGCAGCCAAGCCGTAGGAGAGGTAGATGAGGCGGTCCAGCAGGCCGTCGATCAGGAAGTAGAGCTGGCGCAGGCCCATCAGTGAGAACGCTGTGGCTGTGAAGACGATGAAGACGTTCTGCGTCAGGCCGAAGATCGCCGGAATGGAGTCCAGGGCGAACAGGATGTCCGTGCCGCCGATGGCCACCATTACCAGCAGCATGGGAGTAAGGGCCCTCTTGCCGTTGACCATGGTGAAGAGTTTGTCGCCGTCGTACTTATCCGTGGTGTGGAAGAACTTCTTGGCCATCCGGATGATGAAGTTGTTGGCTTGATTGTCGCCGTGGTCGCCCGGCTTGAGCAGGTTACCGGCCGTCAGGAGCAGGATGAGGCCGAAGATGTAGAACACCCAGGCGAACGAGTTGATCAGCGCAGCGCCCAGAAAAATGAAGCCGGTCCTGGCGATCAGCGAGAATACGATGCCGAAGAGAAGGACCTTCTGCTGATCTTCACGCGGGACCCTGAAGCTCGCCATGATGATCAGGAACACGAAGAGGTTGTCCACCGAGAGGGCCTTCTCCGTGATGTAGCCGGCGAAGTACTCCGAACCCATTTGGCCGCCGCCGAATATCAGGACCAGGACTCCGAAGAGCACGGCTAACCCTACGTATATGGAGGACCAGATGGCTGCTTCTTTGAGCGACGGGACGTGCGCCTTCCGAATGTGGAAGAAGTAGTCGAAGGCGAGCAGCGCCAGAATAACGACGATGGTGATGCCCCAAATGAGGGGAGAGACAGTCATATGATCCTGCTTTCGTGAGGTGCGGCGTGGTACTCACCGAGGGTCAGAACTTCTGGGATCAAATTTACCGGCTTCCCTGTGGCTGGTGATAACTGTGTGGCGTTCTGCAGCTTGGGAAAGTACTTTCCTAGGCTGGCGTCACTGAACATCCTAGGATTCCTGAGCCCGCTTGTGGCTACGGTGCTGGGGTTCGTGTTCCTGAGGGAGGCGTTGTCGGGGTGGCAATTGGTGGGGGCGGTGCTGGTGCTGGGGGCTGTGGGGTTGGTGCAACGGGCGGGGGCTGATGTGGGAGCAAGTCTTCGGTCAAAGGCGGAGACACTCAGGTGACTGTAAGAGGGTAGTGCTCGACGACCCCACTGGCGTTTGTATATGCGTTGGGATCCGGGCCGACAGGCGGGCGAATCTTGAGCTTGTCCCTAATCCGTTCTCAAAGGACTGACGTCCCAAAGGACTGAATGCTATTCACAAGTGGCAAGAGAATTCGCCCTATAATCTTTGTTTTTTGTCGCACCTACCCAATACCCTGGCGCAGTGAATACATTCATTGGGGGGACCGCAGGAGCTAGCCTGCCGGAGGGGTTATACGAGCTTCTCCACACGACGGGCGTCGCAGCCGACCTCGAACTGGTGCCGGAGCTCCAAGCGTCAATGACTAAGGTCGACGACAACAACACACCGGACGTACTGTCCCGTCACGTCGCCGATGCCGTCCGAAGCGCACTCATAGCCGCAAGGCCAGAAGAACGAGTTGCCCTGGCAAACCGACTCCTGGCCGAGATCCAGACAGACAATCAGATCACGCCAGGCCCTCAGCAGCTGCTCTCGCTGCACCGGCCGGATGCCTTGAAGCGGCGACAGCTTCGACGCCCCAGCACCAAGCTCAGCGATTCGGCACTTCTTACAAATAATAAGGACGAGCCGAATCTGGCTGCCGAGCTCCGAACTGAAATCGAGTCAGCCAACACTGTAGATCTCCTCTGCGCTTTCGTGCGCTGGACCGGACTGCGGCTTCTGGAGCCAGCCCTGGAGCAACTTCGTGAGCGTGGCGTGAAGTTTAGAGTCATCACCACTACGTACATGGGAGCCACTGAACGTCGGGCCATCGATGAACTCGTGCGCCGTTACGACGCCGAAGTGAAAATCAGCTATGAAACACAGGCAACGCGCCTTCATGCAAAGGCTTGGCTTTTCAGGCGGGAAACCGGCTTTGACACTGCGTACGTGGGCAGTTCCAATCTTAGCCAGGCAGCACTTCTGGACGGTCTCGAGTGGAATGTGCGACTTAGTTCTGTGGCGACGCCCGACCTGCTCAAGAAATTTGAGGTCACTTTCGATAGTTACTGGGAACAGCGTGCATTCCAGAGTTACGATCCTGATCGTGACGGCGATAAGCTCGACGCCGCCCTCGAACGAAGCGGGGGCAAACGAACCTCGGCGCCCGACGCTGTCACAGGGCTTGAAATGGTGCCATTCCTTCATCAAGAGGAAATGCTTGAAGATCTTGAAGCTGAGCGTTCAAAGGGCTTCACAAAGAATCTTCTCGTGGCCGCGACTGGGACCGGAAAGACGGTCATCGCTGCTCTTGACTATCAACGCCTTTGCGAAGCCGCTGGAAGGTCGTTGACACTGCTGTTCGTGGCCCACCGACAGGAGATTCTGAAGCAGTCGCTCCGCACGTATCGGAATGTCATGCAGGACGGTGCCTTCGGCGAACTTTATGTAGGAGAGCACAAACCGAGCCACTGGAATCACGTGTTCGCCTCGGTACAGTCACTTGCGTCCCTCGGCGTCGAGACGCTTGAATCGGACCAGTTCGACGTGATTGTCATCGACGAGTTCCACCACGCCATGGCGCCCACATACCGCAAACTACTTGAGTATCTTCAACCTCAGCAGCTTGTGGGGCTTACGGCTACCCCGGAACGGGGGGACGGCGGCAACGTAGCCAACGAGTACTTCGGCGGTCGCACTGCCAGCGAGCTTCGTCTTTGGGATGCGTTGGATGCCGACCTCCTAGTACCGTTTCACTACTTTGGCGTATCTGACGACGTAGATCTCAGCCAGGTGGAATGGAAACGCGGCAATTACGACACCGGTCAACTGGATCGCTTGTACACGGGCAATGATGTCCGGGCCGCTAAGGTCATCCGCGAGCTCCGAGACAAAGTAACTGGAACCGAACACATGCGAGCCCTTGGCTTCTGCGTTTCGGTCCAACATGCCCACTACATGGCAAAGGTATTCAGCGCTGCCGGCATTGCGTCAGTAGCCGTGGACGGTGGCACTGACGAGGCGGAACGTGCACGCTCTCTCGAACAGCTTCGTAACCGTGAAATCAACTGCATTTTTGCTGTGGATCTGTTCAATGAAGGCCTGGATATCCCGCAGGTGGACACCATTCTGATGCTGCGGCCCACCCAGAGCGCCACAATCTTCTTGCAGCAACTGGGACGCGGCTTGCGCCGAGCGGACGATAAGGCTGTTCTCACTGTCCTGGATTTCATTGGCCAACAGCGCCGTGAATTCCGGTTCGATCTCCGTTATCGGGCTCTGACAGGGTACGGGCGGACGGATCTGAAGAAAGCGGTCGAGGACGAGTTTCCGTTCCTTCCGTCGGGCTCACAAATCGTGCTCGATAGGGTGGCGCAGAAGGTGGTCCTGGATAACATCAAGGCGCAGCTGCGTTTCAACCGCGCGCAGTTGGTTAGGGACATAGCCTCCTATGCGGAAACCGAGTTGGCTGCGTATCTGCGAGAATCGGGCAGCGACCTGAAGTCCATCTACCGGTCAACCCGGGACTCGTGGACGAGCTACCTCCGCCAAGCGCAATTGATTGAGGGCTTCTCGGGTCTTGAGTCCGTGCTCAAGGGAACCCACCACGACCGTTCGCATACGGAGGAGAAGAAGCTCCTGGGACGTATGGCTGCCTTCATCCACGTCGATGATCCCGAGCGGGCTGCGGCTTACACCATGCTTGTAGGCGCGGATGCACCCCGCTACGCGGACCTGGGGCCACGGGAACAGACATTCGCGCGGATGTTGTTCTACACCCTTTGGGACGACGGAGGCGGTTTCAAGACGTACGACGACGGGCTCGACCACCTGCGGAGCCATCCGTTTGTGTGCAGCGAGATCCGGCAGATTGTCAGCCTGGGCGTGGCGGCATCGAAGCACACCCCGAAGGGGCTCGGCGTTGGGCTCCAACACATTCCGCTACTCTCGCATGCCACATACCGGCGCGAGGAAATTCTTGCCGCGCTGGAGTATGGCTCGCTCGAGCGCGGAAGGAACGTGCAGCACCGCGAGGGTGTGGCGTGGAGTGCAGCAACGGCGACCGACGCTTTCTTCGTCACCTTGAATAAGGACCAGCGGAAGCACTCAGCTACGACTATGTACAAGGACTATGCAATCAGTCCCGAGTTGTTCCACTGGGAGTCGCAGAACAATACCTCAGCTACTAGCCCAGTTGGTCAGCGATATCTGAACCGACGAACGCACGCCTCCCAGATAGTGCTGTTCACCCGCGATACGGCTGAGGACGACACTGGCCTAACCGTTCCATACATATGCCTGGGACAGCTTGACTACGTCCAACATTCCGGGGACAAGCCGCTAGCGATCACTTGGAGGTTGCAACGCCCTATGCCCGCAGATGTATTTGGGGTGGCGGCGGCTGCGCAGTAGATAAACACTCGGAGTGGCTCTGTCGATTCGAACCCCCGCAGCTTCCCCGCTTCTTTGTTACTGAAGCCACCCATGCCTATATACCCGCGTACGCAAGAATTTCTTGGACTGAAGACGTTACGCTTCGTGGACGACATCGTAGGGGGGAACGATTGTGAAAATGACTACTGCACGTAAACTCCGCATTTTGAACATTGGATCCACATTCCTGTTGTTGACCGTTGTGATCCTGCAATCCACTCAAGTGATCAGCGGGTTCTGGAGCATGGCACTTATCGTGCTCATCGGGGCCCCGACGACGGTCGCTTGGGTGATCCTTGAGCGGCGCCAGGGCGCCGAGAAGATGAGGGACGCGGCGTAGCTCGCACGTAGGACTGACGTTAGGTTCGCGTTGGCTAGTTGAAGCCCGCCAAGATCGCCGTTCTCGGGGGCCGTGCGCCGCAGTCTCCACAATTGCCCGTCACATATTGACTGTGACCCGCCTCACCGTCAAAATAAATGAACGCTATTCATTTCATCTCACATCACATGGCCAGCGGCCTCTATCAAGCGCCCATGAGCCACCCCCAGCACTTCAGGATCGCGGTGACCCCGTAGATCCGGTCGCCGCTACGAAGTTCTGCAGCGTCGCAGCTTCCAAGCACACACCAGTATGACCAACAAGGATTCCCAATGACCCCCACGTTTGAAACTGATACACCGGCAGGCGAGAAGCCTGTGGGGCCAGCCTCCGCCCAGGCGCCTTCCCAAAGTTGGCGCCGTGTCCTCGGCGTTCCATCACTGGTCTTGCTGGGCTTGGTCTACATGGTGCCGCTGACCATCTTTAGCACCTACGGCATCGTTGTAGAGCTGACTGGTGGGCGGCTCTCCGCTGCCTACGCCGTGACCCTGGTGGTCATGCTCTTCACGGCCCGCTCGTATGGCCGGATGTCGCAGGCGTTCCCGTTCGGGGGATCCGCGTACACGTATGCCACCCGATCCTTCGGGCCAGGCCTTGGATTCATGGCTGGATGGTCGCTCCTGCTGGATTACCTGCTGCTGCCGATGATCAACTACCTGCTCATCGGCATCTACATGGAAGCCGCATTCCCGGCGATTCCTGCGTGGGTGTTCATGATCGTCTCGATTGTGGCGGTGACCTTGCTGAATATCCTCGGCATCACTGCAATTGCGAAGGCCAACTTTGTGGTGGTGGGTCTCCAGGCGCTCTTCATTGTGTTGTTTGTGGCCCTGGGACTTTCCTCCATCACGGGAACCGGCAATGTTGACCTGCTGGCGCCCTTCACGGGTGCCGAAGGCGCCGAAGGACTTTCACCCGTCTTCGCCGGCTCCGCAATTCTCTGCCTCTCTTACCTGGGGTTCGACGCCGTCTCAACCTTCGCGGAGGAAACCAAGGATCCCAAGCGGAATCTTCCCCGGGCCATCATGGTCACCACAGTCCTGGCCGGCATGATTTTCCTGGGACTCGCGTACATCAGCCACTTGGTTCTCCCCGTCAGCACCTTCAACGACGTGGACTCGGCGGCCATCGAGGTCATTGGCGCAGCGGGCGGTGAGTTGCTGGTTGCCTTCTTCACGGCCGCCTACATTGCCGGCAGTCTCGGATCTGCATTGACCTCCCAAGCTTCGGTCTCGCGGATCATTCATTCGATGGGCCGCAGCGGCGTGTTCCCGGCAGCGTTGGGGCGGCTCCACGCCCGCTTCAGCACCCCCGTGTTGCCCATCCTGCTGACCTCCGCGGTGTCGCTGCTGGCTTTCGTGTTGGATCTGCTGACGATTTCCTCGCTGATCAGCTTCGGTGCCCTGGTCGCGTTCTCCGTGGTCAACCTGGCCGTGATCAAGCACTACTTCTTCGACCAGAAGGTCCGCGGCGCCCGTGGCGTGATCCACAACCTTGTGCTTCCGGGCATTGGCTTTGTGCTCACGATTTGGCTGTGGACCAGCCTCAGTGGCCTGTCGTTCACCTTCGGGCTGATTTGGGCAGGCGCGGGATTGGCCTACCTGGCATTCTTGACGCGAGGGTTCCGCAAACCTGCGCCGCAGCTGGACCTGAAGGAGGCGTAGTTTCCTGAGCGGAAGCTCAGAGGATCTTCGCTAGCCGGGCGCATTCCTCCCACAGCCTCTTCCGGGCGGCCGGATCGGAACCCATGCCCGGAGTCGGCAGTTGCCTGCGCTTTGCCCAGAGCTTGCCGGACACCGCCGCAGTCTCCGGTGAGGTCGCCAGCCAGACGGGCGTATCGGCCGCTTCCTCGGCAGGCTTGCCCAAGGTGTTCGTCAGCCAGCGGAATGGTCCGCCTACGTCCTGCAGCAGCCCCGTGTTCTTAACCAGGCCCGGGTGCACGGCATTCACCACGACGTTCGACCCGCGAAGGCGCTCCGCGAACTCCTGCGTCAACAGAACCCGGCCGAGCATTGTTGGTGGGGTAGCGCGCGTATAGCTGTACTTGCGTTTGGCGGTCTGGAGGTCGTCGAAGTCGATCTTGGTAACCGACGGTCCACCCGAATACTTCGACGCGATGTTGACCACCCGCGAAGTCCAGGCGTCGTCGGCACCTGCACCGCCTTTCAGCGAGTCCAAGAGCAAATTGGTGAGCAGGAAATAGCCCATCACGTTGGTGGCGAACGTGACTTCAAGGCCGTCCGGGGTCACTTGGCGTTCCTTGCGGAACACGCCGGCAGCGTTGACGAGCACGTTGAGCTTTTGGTGACGGGAATGGAAGTCCTCAACGGCCCACCGGATTGAGGCCTGGCTCGAGAGATCGCAGGCCAGCGGCTCCAGCGCTGCGTTGGGGACCACAGCATGGATGTCGCGGATTGAGTCTTCTGCCCGTGCTTCCGAACGGCCAACAACGACGACGGTCCCTCCTTCGCGGGCCAGCGCAGTAGCGATGGCCTTGCCAAGGCCGCCAGTAGCACCGGTCACGAGGGAAACCCGCCCATTCATTGATGCCATAGCAGGATCACAGCACTTCCTGACACTTTTGGCGAGGGCTTTTGCTTGAAGAATTCCCTATTTCTTGGGCAGCTTTGCCTTGGGTTCCTTCGGTGCTTTCGGCGGCAGTTTCGCCACGTTCTCTAAGGCCTTGGCCACCCATTCCGCAGTTTGCTCGGCGTCGTCCTGCCAGGACTGGGGAAGACCGACGTAACCGCCCATGGGGCGCTCTTCCGGGCCGAAGGGTTGCGTTTGGTGATTGGCCTCCAGCTCCTGCTGGTCGGCCACGGAGAGCTTGACGCCGATGGTGGGGCCAAACAAGCCGGCGAACATGTTGCCGTTGACGAAAGCGCCGAGGTTCCCGAACATCGGCTTGACCACCACGTCTGGACTTTCGGGAACGGCCGAGCGGAAGCGTTCCTTGTCCGCCTCTGAAGGCTTTGGCATTTGCATGGAATCGTCCTCCTGGGAGCGTTTGCCTGAGTGTGGAATTAGTGTTCACGGGCCGGAGATTCGGTCAGCGACATATCTGGCATCCAAGCCCACGCCACCGACTATGGCTGAATAATGCCGGGTTAGCCAAGGGAGCCCGACGACGTACAAACCCGGAATCCCGGTGACACCGCGCGTGTGCTTGGGGTAGCCCCATTCATCGACAAGTGGCATGTCGACGAACCCGAAGTCGAGCTTGAAGCCGGTTGCCCACAAAACGGATGTGATGTCCGAATCGACGAGGTTCAGCTCAACCTGATCGAGGGGGAGCCAACTATCTGGCGGCGGGGGAGGCTGCTCCGGCGCGTCGATCCCTGCCGCTGCGATGTAAGCGTCAATTGCTTTTCCCGAGCGTTGGGCGAAGACCGACTCGACTGCCGCGAGGCGGTCGGGGAGGTCGTCACTAAAGGTGATGTCGCCGTCGTCGATTGTCTCCAGGTGGCCGTGCAGGTGCATGCCGCGCCGGCCGAGTTCTCGGAGGTGAATGGCGTGGCCGCCGTCGGTACCCGAGAGCAGCGGGTTGGGCGCGAAGCGCAGCGCGGGGGAGGGGAGCGCCTCGGTGGTGAGGGCGTTGACGCCGTAGTCTGGGCCGTGTTTGCCGGTTTCGAGCATCCAATAGATGAGGTCTTGGCCTCGGTATCGGCGGGGCGCTTCGGGGACGATTGAGACTGAGAGGTGGATGTCGCGGCCGGTGGCGTGGAGTTCCTCGGCGATCTGGCCCCCTGACTGACCCGTTCCGACGATCAACACCGCGCCGTCCGGCAGCTGCTCCGGATTGCGGTAATCATTGGTATGCAGTTGGGTCATGCCTGCAGGGAGCTTGGCGGCCAGGGCCGGGATCTTGGGAACCTGGTAGGCACCCGTTGCCAGGACAACGCTTCGTGCACGCAGGCTCCCGAGCGACGTTTCAAGGTGGAAGCCGCCATCCGGTGCCGCGGATAGTCGGGTGACGTCGACACCCGTGTGGACCGGAGCGGAGATCAGCTCCGCGTACCGCCTGAAGAGGTTCACCACAGCGTCGCGGGAGATGAAAGCGTCCCGGTCGTCGCCGTCGTACGGCATCCCAGGGAGGTCCAGCGAAAGGTTCGGGGTGTTCATGTAGAAGCCGTCCCAGCGGTCCTGGAAAGCGCCGCCGAGTGAATCGCGTCGATCCAAGATCAGATGCTCGACGCCGAGTTGCGTCAGCCAGTAGCTCGTCGTGAGGCCGGCTTGGCCTGCGCCGATGATGACCGTATCCGGGGTCGGTCCCATGGGTGCACTTTACGCTTGGCAGTGCTTTCAGAACAGGCAACAGCGGAGTGGGATCCGGGACGTATTCAGAGGCGCTTTGTGCTCTCAAGACGGACATCGATCAACATCCGATGGATAAATATTTCCCAGCACTAGCTATCTGCTCAGATGTATGTAGACTTGACGGTGTTGTTGTGTTTGGCATTTGGTAGTTCAGGCAGTCCCCACGATCCTTCCGGATCGTGACCTTCTGAAGTAACGGTGGAGAACACCCCACACCCGGAGACCCGAAAGTCGGGACAATCTCCACCTTCAGTAAGGACTGAAAAAAATGGCTACAGGTACCGTAAAATGGTTCAACTCCGAAAAGGGCTTCGGCTTCATCTCTCCTGAAGATGGCAGCCAGGACGTTTTCGCTCACTACTCTGCGATCAACTCCTCGGGCTACCGCTCCCTCGAAGAGAACCAGAAGGTTTCCTTCGACGTCGAGCAGGGCCCCAAGGGTCCCCAGGCAGTAAACATCCAGGCTATCTAGTCTTCGGATAACTAAGAAGCAGGGCCGGTCACTGACCGGCCCTGCTTTTTTGTCTGCACTCGCAGGGTGCTTGGGGGCTAGATGAACTTTGACATGCGTGACCATACCGCGATGGAAATGAGCGCCACCAGGACCAGAGCGCCATACAGCATCCCCAGGCCAAACGTCGTCTCCACAGGAAGCGGTGGGCGGGGGTTGAATCCGCCCCAATAGTTGAATACACCTTCACCGGCGGCCGTGAGGATGTTCCGGGGATCATATGACCAGGTGAACGGCATCAGCATGAGCAGCCCTCCAGCGGCCAAGCTCGGTATGAGCATGCTCCTGGCCACGAGCCCAATAAAGAGCCCCAAGAGACCAAAAAGCACTGCTACACCCGCGCTGAATGCAACCTGCACAGCCGGATTGCCCACGCCTGAGTCATCCACGGCATACTCAAAATCTCTGCTGAGGTCGGGCAGGAACAGGGCTTTCAGGAGGGGTGCCGCTCCGAAGCTCAGAAGGGCGGCAAGCATGGTCGCACCGAATGAAACCAGAACCACTGCGGCAGCCTTCGCAGCGATATAGGGCCCCGGGCCCTCTATGACAATCCGATCCTTCAAAATGCGTTGCCGAATGTCACTTACAGCTGTTCCACACCCGTAGACGAAGAAGAGCAGCGGGATCACCAGGAAAGTGATCATCTCCAGGCCGGTGCCGACGGCAAACGGTGCTTCGAGAGCGCGGTAGGCGAAATACGCAGCCTCGTAGTCAAAACGCACAGGATTGTCCAGCATCCGTTGGCCGCCTTGGACTACAACATTGCTCGGATGCCCCATGGCGTCCGCCAATGTCACTCCGCTACCCAATGCCTGGGCCTCTGTAACCTGTAGCCTGGCCAACCTGGCGGTCACGTTGCTGATGCTCCCGGTGAACGCGAAAAGAAGTGAAACCGTCAGGCCGCCGACAGCAAGGAAGACTGACCTGCCCCACAATTGATAACGCACTTCTGTTCGCAAAGAACGCATATACCTATTCATCAGATTCTTGTTTCGAATTTAACTGGCGGTGGACCTTCCCCTGCCGGATAGTGAATTCAGAGGAGACCAAGTCTTGGTAAGACGAATCTTCATGATCAGATATGATGACGCATTTCTTGGCCGCAACGGATTCTAACGATCTACGAAGTGCACGACGTCCGGCTGCATCGAGTCCAGATGCAGGCTCATCGAGCAGAATGCATGGTCTTGCGGTCGCAAACGCAGCTGCCAATTTGAGTTTTCTTCTTTGCCCTAATGAATAGGAGGATGATCTCCTACGCAGTAGATCATCGCTCATGAACTGCTTGACTACTGGCACCGCCGACACTTCTTTGGGAGAAATATCCAAGAGAATGCTGAGATTTTGCAGTCCCGTTAGTCGTCCATGAACCTCGGAGTCATCAAACGCTGCAGCTATTTGACCATCCGGATCGGTGTCCAACCAGCGAACATTTCCATTGAATCGTTCGAGGCCGGCAAGGCACTTGAACAGCGTGGTCTTCCCGTGGCCGTTGTCGCCACGGACAACAAAAATCCCCGCGGAAGGGATGCTGAATGTGACATTATCGATGATCTTCCTGCGACCGTAGCTCTTGGAGAGATTCGTGATGTGCAACATTAATCCTCATCAATGACAGGGGGTCGGCCAGAGCTGACCGACCCCTGACGGCTCATGCTTTGGACGCTACTGCTGCCAAGCTGACCAGGCGCCATCGCCATATACAGCAGCCCCTTGGATGACCGTGGCATGGTAAATATTTACGTTTCCCCAAGGTGTAGCAGAACCTACGCCAGCATCTGTTAGGGCGCGGTAGGAATGCTCCCAGTCACTCGTGTAGCTACGGTTAATTCCCAGGGCTTGTACCGTGTTGAATCCGAAGGCGCCTACACGCTGATACCCGTAGCTACTGGTGACTCTGCTCCAATCGAAATAGAAATCAACATTTTCTTCAGTGAATAGCATCCAGTTGCCGGAATACAAGCTGGCACGACGGAAGCCGATTGCGGTGGTCGAGTATGTTGGTTCTCCTTTCGTGAGGCGCAACCCCTGGGAACTTCCCGTGCTCGAAACTGACTTAGGGACAGTCAGGTCTTTTAGTGTTTGCGCGATGTCCGGCTCGTCAGCAGCGTGGGCGGGAGACGCTAACGTTGCGATGGAGACTGCCAGAGTGATTGCTGTGATAACTGTGCGAAATTTCATATTCGTGTTTCCCCAAATGAAAGTGATCTGCACTGCAGAAAATACTTTGATTGCGCACGCCATATGGTCAAACTACGAACTTGGAGTGCTCCGAGCGGCGATGGTGTGTCTCGGCTAAATAACTCAACCCGCCAATTGGAAACTTCTCTGTAACCCTCTGCCAGGTGAGTGATCAATACTCTCGACCCGTAAACCTTCTTTTGTCAAATCGTCTTAGAACTTGGGGCTTAGTCGAAGGAGACCCGTTCGATCGGGCGGGATCGCCGGTTGGCGGAGAGGCGAGGGATGGGTCGATCAGATGTATGTTCGATATCCAACTCATTGACTAGAACATGTATCCACATAGGGAACTACACCCATGTAACTCACTCGCGGCTCTCCGTAGCGTGGAAGGTAATCCACCCACAGAACCGAGGGAGCATCCCACATGCGCCACCTGACCTCTGAACAACGCAGTCCCCTAGTCGAGCCCGGCGAGCACCTAATTTGGCCCAAATCACCACCTAGACACCCCCAAAACGGTCTGTGCAAGGCCGTTTTGCCACCTAGTCCCGTTTTCAAGATCTAGCCTGCGAAGTGAGCCGCATGTCGGGCATCCACAAAAACAGAAGGCTAGGTCGCGTGTTCGATTCAGAGGTTCAACGAATCCTGGACTTTGTCGCACGCGGAATCGGAGTGAGAGTTGTCGGCGCACCGGGTAGCGGTAAGACGTCAGTCCTGCGCAGTGTCATGAGCAACTTGGAGAAGACGGGCGTTTCCGTTCACTTCATCAGTGGTCTCCGCACGCATCGAACCATCCCGTACGCGGCCATCAAAGGACTCGGTTTGGAAATCAGGCCAGGCCGCAGCGGTGTTTTCGACATCGCGGATGTGTTCTCGAGCAAGTTGGCCACGGCCGGCAAACACCTGCTGGTGGTTGACGATCTTCACTTGGTTGACAGTGAATCGCTGGCGGTCCTCGAGGCCGTGAGGCAGCGGTCGGATTGCCCTATGGTGGCCACAGCACCCGAAACATGGGTTTTCTCCAGAGGGCAGTTGGCCGTCCTTAACAACGGTCGCGAGGCGCATCTTCAATTGGATCCGCTTCACTACGAGCAAGTCCACCTCCTCATTGCACAGGTTCTTGGTGCCCCTGCAGATGCAGACACAACTGCCCGCATCCTCACCAAGTCCGCCGGAAACCCCCGTCTCATCGTGCGGATCGCAGAAACCGCCTCGCTCAGCAACCTTTTGGTCATGAAAGACCAGCAATGGTGCATGGCCGGCGACACCCTCTGGAATGAGCACCTTCGCGGCACTCTCGAGGCCCTGTTGGCTGAGCTGCACGCTGACGAGTTCACAGCGCTGCACATCATGGCGATTCTCGGCACGGCAAGGGTGGACGTGCTCCATAAGGTGATTCACCCGGATGCCCTGGAAGGCTTGGAACGCAGAGGATTCCTGTCTGTTCTGGCGGACCACCACAATGGTTCGATCGCTGCTATCAGCCCGCCAGTCATCGCTGACTACTTCCGCGGGAGCAAGAAGCTCCGGGACCGGAAACTCCTCCGCAGCAAGATCGCTGGCGTTCTTGAAGCTGCTCCGCAAGCAGCTTCGGAGAAGCCGGTCACAACGGACAGCCTCACACGCGTACTTTCAACTCTCCGCCTTGAGAAGGGCGACGACGACGCCATCGCCTCCCGCCACTTCCACGAGCACAACGCGGACCGCGAACGTATCCGCGGTGAACGTTGGGAAGCAAACAAGTCAGCGGCGAATGCGGCGGCGCTGCTCCGGATCTATTGGGGTGCGCCAGTGGATGTTGAACGCGCGAGCCGGCTCTGTACCGAAACTACAGATGTCGACGCAGATCCCAAGGATGTTCTCTTTGTCACCATCACTGAGGCTATGCTTGCGATCCACACAGGCCAGGGCCACAGTGCCGCCGTCGACATCCTCCAAAAGTTCGCGGGAGACAATCCCCACCTGAAAGCTGAAGTTGAGAACGCCATTCTGTTCATCAGCGCGTCTCACGGCAGGGTGCCGCCGGACACCAGCAAGGTGCCAGAGGCCTCAGAAGGCCGGGGATCAGGAATGGGGAGCCTGGTCCATGGGTTGCTGGAGCTATATCGCTTCAAACCGACCGCAGCCTTGGAAGCCGTAGACGGCGCAGGCGACGATGATGCCTTTCCACATCTCCGCCTTTTCATACGCGGCTTCGCACTATTCGCTGCCGGCCGGGTAGAGGAGTCCTTGGTACTTGCCTTGGACTGGCGGTCCGAAGCACGCAAGAACCTGGACCAGTTCGGCGTGGTCACAAGTAGCTACGTGGCCGCACATGGCCTCCTCTACCGTGGACATTTCGAAGAGGCCGAGTACCTCATGAGCAGTGTCTTTGCGATGGGTCGCCCAGGTTTCGTCGTCGACTCCCTCTACGACGCCATGCTCAGGCTCGCTGGGCTCAGGCACGCAACATCTGCCATTTTGCCTGAGCTTTCCATCGCCGCGCAGGCGCGGACGGAAGTGCCCGACGTCGGGCCGCTTCCCGGCGTCGGCAAGGGGGCTTACGAGCTCATCGCCCACAACAATGCTCAGCCCTCAGCGTTCGATCGCAAGGCCACGAGGCTCATCAGGCGACAGTTGAAGAGCGGCTACATCCTCGAAGCCATGTTGACTGCACTGCTCTGCACTTGCCTATGCCCTGGCCGACCTGTTCTGGATCTATTGCAGAAGATCCTGCGCGATAGTGGGGTAGCGGTTCATGACCAGTTCATAGCCATTGCCACCGCGGTGGTTGAAGGTGACAATAAGTTGCTCGGGCTGCTTCTCAAGCACTATGAACCCGACATCGACACGTACCAAGTGGGAATGCTGCTTCGAGGAGCCCTCAAACGCCACGTGATCGACGGCGATGCCGCGGCAGCTGACGCCATGGCGCAGGCTTCGTCCATATTCGCAGTTCGGTTCCCGGCAACCAACGAACAGCTTTCCTTCAACTCCTTCAGGACCACACCGCTCACTGAACGGGAGATCGAGGTAGCCATCCTGGCCGGACACCACACCAACGTGGAGATCGGGGAACACTTGCGCATCAGTGCCAGGACAGTGGAGAACCACATCTCAAACGCCTTGCGGAAGACGGGCGCCACATCCCGCAACAGTCTTTTCATGCTGGTGGGGAATTCACTTCCGCCACGCTGACGCGGGATAGGCTGGGTTTTCGTGAGCAACTCTCCGGCTTTGGCCCGCCGACTGGGCACGTTCGACGCATCGCTGATCGGCTTAGGGTCCATGATCGGTGCCGGTGTTTTCGCAGCCTTCACCCCAGCCGCTGCAGCCGCGGGATCAGGACTGCTCATCGGTTTGGTAGTGGCCGCGTTCGTCGCGTTCTGCAATGCCACGTCCTCAGCCCAGCTCGCTGCGGCGTATCCGACCTCCGGCGGTACCTATATATACGGTCGTGAACGACTCGGCCCTTGGCCCGGGTTTCTGGCCGGGTGGGGATTCGTCATCGGAAAGACGGCGAGTGCCGCGGCCATGGCCATGACCTTCGCCGCCTATGCCGCACCACAAGGTTGGGAACGTGCGGTGGCGATTGCCGCCGTCGTGGTTTTGACCGCAGTGAACTATCACGGGGTGACGCGCACAGCCGGGTTGACCCGCGTGTTGGTGATAGCTGTGCTTGCTGCCCTGTCGATTGCCGTCGCAGCCGTTTGGGGTGGCTCAGGCCCTGACTTCGGCAGTTTCGTGGGGGAGGGGCTGTTGGCACACGGCTGGTACGGCATCCTGCAATCAGCGGGGCTGTTGTTCTTCGCGTTTGCGGGGTACGCAAGGATCGCGACGATGGGTGAGGAAGTCCGCGAGCCCAAGCGCACCATACCCCGGGCGATCGGCATTGCCTTGGGAATCACCATTGTCATCTACGCTGCCATAGCGGTTACTTTGCTGGCGGCTCTGGGCCCCGAAGGCGTGGCTGCTACACCGACGCCGTTGGCCGATGCCGTGAGTGCCGGCACCTGGGCGTGGGTTGCGCCCGTAGTCCGCGTTGGTGCTGCTGTAGCCTCTCTGGGTGCGCTGCTGGCACTCATCGCAGGACTTGGAAGGACGAGCCTGGCCATGGCCCGCGAACACGATCTGCCGCACTGGCTCTCCGCAGTACATCCCCGCTATAAAGTCCCGCATCGTGCCGAGGTCACGCTAGCCGTGGTGATCTGTGTAATTATTGCGGTGGCTGATCTCCGCGGCGCAATCGGCTTCTCATCATTCGGAGTGCTGCTCTACTACTTGGTGGCTAACATCGCCGCCTACACGCAGCCGTCCCAGGACCGCCGCTACCCGAAGTTCCTGCAAGTGGCGGGCGGTATTGCCTGCGTGGTCCTTGTTGTCACTTTGCCGCCTGTGTCTGCCGCTTTGGGTGTGCTGATGTTCGCGGTTGGCATTGCGTACAGGGTCATCCGGTTGAGGGTCAGCCGCTAGCTGATCACCTTGGCCTGGTTTGCAACCGGCAAGAATCGGCGAATCGCAACAGCCGAGACCACAGCGAGAACGCCGGTGAAAAGCCATGGCGAGCCTGCCGCCGTCGACGACTGGTCAGCAAACTCGTAAAGAGGAGCCATGGCCGTGTTTCCGATAAGGACCATGGCGCCGCCGCAACTGGCGAGCAGTCCGTAGTAGGCGCCGGTCGGCCGGCCACCGGCGAAGTCCATAACGAGCCTCATCGCCGTAGGAGTCGCACACATGTTGCCAAGGCAGAGCCCGGTGACCAGAGTCAAAGCAGGTAGTACCGGCACGGTTGCGATGGGTGGCTGGGTAGCCAGCACAGCGACCGATGCGAATCCGGTGGCCTTCAGGCTCAGGCCCAAGGTGAGTGCATTGCGTTCACCGAAGCGGCGCATAAGCTTGGCGATCGGCCACTGCAAGGTGACCGTCAGCAGCGACGCGTAGGCGAACACGAAGCCGAGAGCACCGGCGTCGAGTCCGCTGCGTCGAAGCTCCACCGGTAAGCCGAAGTACAACTGGTTGTGGGCCAAAAGGCTGACACTAAAGAAGCATGCGAACGCCACAAAGCGCTTATCCCGCAAGCAGGCCAAAAGCTGGTGTTTCGGTACCGACTTGAGGTGGTCGTGTCCGCGCTTCCCGTCACGTGGCAGGAAGCGCCAAAAGATCAACGCCATGATCGCGAAGATCCCAGAGGCAACGTAAAGGGACACTTCGAAGCCGAAACCCAAGAGGAGGCTTCCGAGTAACGGCCCTGCCACTGCACCGAACTCACCAACGATCACCAGCGAAGCGAAGAGGGTGGGGCGGTGCTCCCCGGAAGGCGCTCGCCGTTCCTCCGCAGCCGCCACCAGGCTCTCGAGCGCCGGCGAAAACAATGCTCCACCGATCCCTGTGACGATTGCGCCCGCCAGAAAGAGGCTGAAATTGTCGGCCGCGGCCAAGAGCAAGTAGCCGCACACCCGGACGATGCACCCCGCCACCATCGTGTACCGGGCGCCCCACCGGTCCGAGATGGCGCCACCCGCCAGGAACATTCCTTGCTGAGCGAAGGTCCGGGCTCCCAGGACGACGCCAATGGCAACTGCGCTCATGGCGAAGTCGTTGGCCATAGTGAGTGCGATGAACGGCACCACGGAATAGAACCCGATGTTGAAGATGAGCTGGCTGGACAGCAGAAGTTTCGGATTGGGTCTGGCCGGTGGTGAGCCCAGTTCCTCGGTAAGGAGCGGTGTTTCTGCGGAACTGGTGGCGGGTTTCATGAACGGCTTTCCTTGGCGGCGACTCGTTCGAGATTATCAATAATCGTTCTCGTTAACCCCTGTGACGACTTACAGCGTTCCGGCTGGGCACGGCCCCACCCGGGGGTTGTCAGGTGGGACCGTGCCTTTGTGCCTCATACGCCAGGAACGGGTGGGGCTCCCGCCGGACACCGGGACTCCCGCTCCAGAGGCACATGAAGAGACTATGGGCGGTTTCCGGCACTAGGTGTCAGAAACCGGCTACTAGGTGGCAGATACGACGCAATTAGGGGTTGCCCGAGGAAAATTAGGTGCTCCTCGGGACCGGCTAGGGGTTTGAGCCGAAGACGTGCGGTGCGGGAGGGGCGGCGCCGGCTGACCCAGTGCGCTAACCCTGCACCGAGAGACCTGCCGCAAACGCCGTCAGCAGATTGCGTCCTTCCTGCCAGTCCGCCAATCCGCTCGCTGAATTGATGTGCCCACGGGGACCGATATCGATCTGGGAAGCACCCCACGTGTCTGCGAACTCCCGTGAACGCTCGGGGGGGCAATAGGGGTCATTCCTGCTGGTGACCAGGACGGTTGGAATGGGAATGCGGCCGTACAAGTCGTCACCGAAACGAGGGCCACTCTCAGGGTAATTGGGGCCAAAAGGATCCGGGACTGCTACAAGAAACAGCCCTGCCACGCGGCCTGCGTTCGCGAGACTCCACTGCGCAGCGACAAGGCAGCCCAGGCTGTGCGTGACCAAGACGGGTTTGGTATCTCCCACGGCCGCGTCCAAAGCTGCAACCCAGTCGTCGACTTCTGGCTGATCCCAAGAAGCTGGAGCAATCCGTTTCCAATCGGTGCTGGACCGTTCCCAGTGCGACTGCCAGTGGTCAGCATCCGAGCCGTTGATACCTGGAACTACCACCACGTGCATTGGAGCCTCCGAACTAGCCGTCGGCAACATCGTCCTCCCGAAGGGACACCGACGCTAGATGTGGAGGAGGTTCAGTCAGGTTAGCGTGCCGCGTGCTTCTTCCTATCCGCGCGCTTCGCCTCGCCGTTCTCCGCGGCAACAACCGAAGCGCCCGTCCCCAACCCGCGGACGGTCCACCCCGCACTCCGCCAGGCCTCAGCGTCCAGTACGTTGCGAGCGTCCAGCACCATCCGGCGTCGTACTAACGTGCCAACTTCAGAAGGCGAAAGCGAAACGTATTCGTCCCATTCGGTGAGCAGCAGGACCAGTTCGGCGTCTTCGAGGGCGCGTTTGGTGGAGGCTTCGAAGCGGATCTGCGGGTAGCGGATCCAGGCGTTGTTGATGGCTTTGGGGTCGGTGACGGTCACGTGTGCTCCGGCTGCGGCGAGTTGCTGGGCGACGTCCAGGGCGGGGGAGTCGCGGATGTCGTCGGTGTCGGGCTTGAAAGCGGCGCCGAGGATGGTCACCGTGCGGCCGGACAGGAAACCAGGGCACATTTCGCGGGCCACCTCCACTGCCCGGGAACGCTGGTCCAGGTTCACCGAATCAACCAAGCCCATCCACTCATCCACGGACGGCACAGAGAGTTCGCGCGCCTGGGCACGGAAAGAGCGGATGTCCTTGGGCAGGCAGCCGCCACCGAAGCCGAGCCCGGCATGCAGGTACCGGTTGCCGATGCGCGGATCCAGGCCCATCGCCTCGCTCAGCTCGCTCACGTCAGCGCCGGACGCGTCGCACAGCTCAGCCATCGCATTGATGAAGCTGACCTTTGTGGCCAGGAAGGCGTTCGACGCCGACTTGATCAGCTCCGCCGTCGCAAAATTGCAGACCAGACGCGGGATGCCGGCGCAGATCAGCGGCTCGTACACGGCGTCCAACACGGCGGTAACGGGGGCTCCGGCGGCGCCCTTGCCGCCGGGAACGCCATAAACCAGGCGATCGGGAACCAGGGAATCCTTGACGGCCGTGCCCTGGCGCAGGAACTCAGGGTTCCAGCCGAGCAGCACGTCCGAGCGTCGGGCCAGAACCGCGCGGAGCGTTTCCACCGTGCCTACTGGCACTGTTGATTTACCGACGACGGCGGCACCCTTGGCCAGGTGCGGCAGGAGGCTCTTCGTAGCGCCCATGAGGTAGGAGAGGTCGGCTGTATCGGATGTCTTGGACTGCGGGGTGCCAACGCACAGGAAATGGACCTGCGCATCCGCGGCAGCAGCGAAGTCTGTGGTGAACATGAGCCGGCCGGTGGTGCGACCGTCCTTGAGCAGCTCGTCCAGGCCGGGTTCATGGAACGGTGCCAGCGCCTTGTTGAGCTGCTCAACCTTGGAGGAGTCGACGTCGATACCCACCACGGTGTGGCCCATCGAAGCGAGCGTCGCGGCATGGACAGCGCCGAGGTAGCCGCAACCGATCACGGAGATCTTCATGAGGAGGGTCCTTTGCTTGAGGTGAACTCGCTGGGCCCGGATGTTCCGATGGGCACGCCAGCGATGACTTCGTTGTAATGGCGCACCAAGTCTGCGCTGAGCACTGGCCACGTCCGGCCCTGTACCGACGCTGTTGCTGCCGAGGCGAACGCGCGGCGCTTGGCGTCGTCGCCGATCAAGTCCTGCACGTAACCGCGCAACTGGGTAAGGTTTCCGGGTTCGTAAAGCCAACCCGTGCGCGAATTCTCCACGAGATCCAAGGGGCCGCCACGGCCAGTCGCCACCACGGGAACGCCGGATGCCATGGCTTCCTGAATGGTTTGGCAGAACGTTTCGAACTCGCCGGGATGGACAAAGAGGTCGAAACTCGCGACAGCCTGCGCCAGTGCCTCGCCGCCAAGGAAACCGGCGAAATGTGCGTTCGGCAGAGCTGCTTGGAGAGCTTCCCGTTGCGGGCCATCGCCCACGATGACCAGCTTCGTGTTCGGCAAATCAGCCAGCACAGCGAGATCCTCAACCTGCTTTTCAACAGCGAGACGGCCAACGTAGCCGATGATGCGGTGACCGTCGGGCGCTACCGAGCTGCGCCACGCCGTCGAACGCTTAGCGGGGTTGAAACGCACGGTATCCACACCGCGACGCCACATGTCCACGCGCAAGATGCCGCGCCCGCGCAACTGGTTCAGCGCGAACGTAGACGGCACAAGGGTTCGGGTGGCCAGAAGGTGGATGTTGTCCACACGGTTCCAAGCCCAGTTCTCCAGGAACGGCACGCCATAGCGGGCGGCGTAGCTGGGAACCTCTGTTTGGTAGATCGCGACAGTCGGGATGCCCAGCTGATGGGCGGCCTGCACGGCGCGCCAGCCGAGGACGAACGGGGAAGCGAGGTGTACGACGTCGGGGGAGAAATCGGCAAGGATTCGCTTGACCCGATTCACACCACCCAACGCAACCCGCACATTCGTGTAACCGGCCAGCGGCACCGAAGGAAGCCGGTGCACATACGCACCCTTCTCGACGCTCGAAACATCAGTGTCCGACGTCGACGGCGCGATCACCATCACCTCATCTCCGCGCTCCTGCAGATGCTCCAGCACCCGCAGTATCGAATGGGTTACCCCATTCATCAGTGGCAGGAATGATTCGGCGACGATTGCGATCCTCACGCCTACAACGGTGGTCGCGGTGGTTGGCTTTGTGGGTTCGAACGGGTGGCTTGTGGGGGAAGAGTGGGTTAACAGGTGGGTTGGGTGGCTCGGGCAATTTCGTAACACTTGGGCGGAACAATAGTTGCATCACATGCGCTGGTATCTTGAATTCCTAGCGAGTCCTAGGGAAGCATCTGGCAAACCCGCCCTTCCCGACATCCCCGGTCTCGCTGCAAGTAGGGGGCATCTTGAAGAAAACACTCGCACTAATTGTGCTCACCGGTCTTATGCTGACCGGCTGCGCGACCAAACAGGCCTCAAGCCAATCACCGGCAACGGCGGCTGCATCTGCCGCCGCGGATCGTACTGTCGAATTGCCGGACGTCGTCGGCTTGACCCTCGACAAGGCCACCGATAAGTTGAAGGACCTCGGGCTGAAGGTCGAGGCCACAGATGTGAACGATGGCAAATCAATCATCGTCAAAAAGAACTGGCAGGTGGTCAGCGAAGATCCTGTCGGCAAGACCAACGTGGCTGAGGGGTCGACCATAAAGCTTGGAGTCAAACATCTCACTGATGAGACGGCTACCCCGACACCCACTCCGACGCAGGCGCCGGTTCCCTTGGTTGCCCCAGTGGCCCCGGTAGTGGAGGCGCCACCAGTCGTGGTCGTTCCTGTCGCTCCGCCCGTAGTGGAAGCCCCACCCGTTGTGGTGGCTCCCGTGGCCCCGCCGGTGGTGGAGGCACCTCCTGTTGTGGCACCGCCGGCCGCGCCCGCAGCTGTCTCCTACGCCAACTGCGCAGCCGTTCGAGCCGCAGGTGCGGCCCCGATTCATATCAGCCAGCCAGGGTACGGAAGTCACCTTGATAGGGATGGGGACGGCTGGGGCTGCGACAAGTAAAACTCGCTAGCGTGTATAGCAATGGCCACTCCGTTTAGGGGTGGCCATCGCTATGCGTGGGGGCTATTGGTGCTGCGAGCTCACGGGTTGTCTGTCTATTTGGTGGCTACGAACACTTTGTCACCGAGCATTCCGGCGCGGACAGCGAGGACCCCTTGTCCCGCAGTAGCGCTAGGAACCTCGAAGACTTCATTTCCAGTAGCCGTAGCACCTTTGTACAGCGTGCCCGTAGTGTCGATTGGATCGGGGGCGACGATCAACTTGTCGAACGCGTTGACAGTATTGCCGTCCGCGGTGACGTATTCGACGGATACGAATGCCGGCATCTGGCCGTTTGCGTCATCACCAAGATAAGTAGCGGAGTAGTTGACCAGGATGTACTCGGACCCAGCCGCCGGGGCTTCGTTAATGGGGCTCGCCCCTACTACTGCATCTGTTGCAGCCAACGTGACGGAGTTTATGACGACCCTCCAATCTTTGGACTCGATAACTGAGCCAATGGGATACGGGCTTTCACGCGTTCCGGCATCTCCGGATGCGTTGGATTCGGAGCCGCCTTCAGCGGCACCCCCACTGGATGGCTCCACAACTCTGGTGTCTCCACTGCCGAATGCGCTGTCAAACGAGTTCGCTACAACAGCGGTAAAGACAATAAATCCCACAATCGTGCCGACTACTGAGGTGATCAGTGCGGTGATGCCCATCCATTTGGCTTTGTCTTTCAGGAAGAGGGAGACGATTGCCAGGATGAAT
Organism: Arthrobacter sp. Rue61a; assembly: GCF_000294695.2. NCBI lineage: Bacteria > Bacillati > Actinomycetota > Actinomycetes > Micrococcales > Micrococcaceae > Arthrobacter > Arthrobacter sp. Rue61a. The sequence goes on from NC_018531.1 coordinate 1,202,852, forward strand.
GCAATGGGCAGTAAAACCCAGCCGACTATTAGAGCGCCTGGAATGCATGCGAAGATGAATCCCAGTACAGCTGTTATGAGTGCAATTAGACCGATCACATTTAGCTGTTTCTTCGTGCCTGCTGGCGGCCTCGGGACGGTGTACGGAGTTGCGCCCGGGCCTTGGGCGTATTGAGGATGACCTTGCGAGTATTGGGGGTATTGAGAATGGGGCGGAGGCTGATGCGGGTCTGTGCCCGGAGACTCTGGAGTTGTCATGGCATCACTATTGCAGAGCAGGGGATTATGTCCCCTCTAGACACGATGCATAAAATTGCTTTTCAATAACTTAACTACTCGCGCCTATTTCTTTATCTGAACCCGCACTTTCATTTACTTGCGAAAAGGGATCAGGCTCTCGCTCCCATGCCTAACCCGGCTCTCTCTCGCGGGCAAGATGATGTCAGGCCGTGCCACCCTGCGCCCGCTTCAGATCCTTCCGCAGTCCCTTGTTGTCCGCCCTGAGCTCCTCGTTATGCTCAGCAAGCCCGCGGTTGTCTTCCGTCAGCCCCCGGTTCTCCGCCTCGAGCTCCAGCACCAGCTTCACCCCGGCCAGGTTCAGCCCCTCATCCAACAGCACCCCGATCCTGCGCAGCGTCGCAAGGTCACTTTCGCTGTAGCGGCGCGTGCCGCCGTCGGTCCTGTCCGGGGTGAGCAGGCCCTTGCGCTCGTATTGCCGGATGTTCTGCTGCCCTGTGCCTACGAGCTCCGCAGCTACCGAGATCGCGTAGACGCCGCGCGCACCCAGGCCCGCGCCAGAGGTGCCGTCCGCACCAGAAGCCGCCAGTCCGCCGTCGTACTCTTCAGCGGCAGTCTGACCATCCGAAGCTGCCATCAAGAACCTCCAAAAATCTTCCAGAAAACTACTTGCATCCACTCTCTCACCGGTGCTATAAAAAATCTATACCAGCCATCACAGATCAAGCAGGATCGAGCAGGCTGGTACGAACAACAGAATCAGCATCAAGACCAAAGGAGTGAGAACCAAATGCTGATGCGCACTGACCCGTTCCGCGAATTCGACAGGCTCGCCCAACAGGTTTTTGGCACAACAGCACGCCCGGCCGGAATGCCGATGGATGCATGGCAGGAGGACGGACAATTCGTTGTTGCCTTCGATCTGCCAGGGGTGGATCCCCAGACCGTTGACCTGGACGTCGAACGCAACGTCCTCACGGTCAAGGCCGAACGCAAGTCGCCCGCGGGAGAGAACACCGAAATGATCGCCGCCGAGCGCCCCCAAGGCGTCTTCAGCCGACAACTCATCCTTGGTGACACCTTGGATACCGACGGCGTCCAGGCCAGCTACGACGCCGGGGTACTCACACTCCGCATCCCAGTCGCCGAAAAGGCCAAGCCGCGGCGCATCGAGATCCAATCCAACGGGCAGAGGCAGGAAATCAACGCCTAATCCCGTCCGCCCTGCCGGAAGGCTCACCCGGGGGTGGCCGACCGGCAGGGCGCCAGCCGGGAACAACGGAGGCGGCCGCATCGGAATAGTTGGGCGCAGGCCTCGCGCCACGTCACAGCGTTTTTTAGCGCACATGAAAGCGACCCCCGCCCGTCGTCTCCCGATTGATGGCCCCCGGTCCAGGCCGGGGGCCATCGCCAACCCGCAGCAGGAAACCGGAACAGCATTGAGCACCCAACCTGACCACTACGCCACTCTCCACGTGTCGCCGGACGCGACGGCCCGGGAGATCACCCGCGCCTACCGCACGCTGCTACGGACCCGCCACCCGGACACACGCCAAAAGGTCGACGACGGCGACACCACCTCCGCGGCCGACCTCCAGGAACTGCACGCCATCATGCAGGCGTACGTCGTTTTGTCGGACCCAGGGAGGCGGGCGGCATACGACAGTGCGCGGCGGACGCCCGGCGGTACGGGCGGAACGCCGGTGAAAGTCCGCTTCCACCGGTCTGAGCCTGGGGCTTCGGGACCCGAACAGTCACCGCTTTCGTTTGGACCAGCACGTTGGGAACCATCGCCCTTTAGAACCCGAAGGAGAAATTCATGAGCGCTTGGCGTCCGTACGACGGCCACATCATCCCCGCGTTCTACGAACGGTTCGAGAAACGCTGGGGGAGAGGGACGGCCCCGTTCCTGGATCCCGAAGTCCACGAACAGCCCATGCCCCGCGCCCAGTGGATCAACCCGGACACCGGGGCTGCGGTGGCTGTCGTGCCGATTTGGACCGATGACCCCGAGCACCGCTCCTTCGGCGTGTTCTACCTGCCGCCCGCGGGCGATATCTGGATGCTCCGCCCCGGCCCCACAACGTTCATGGAACCCAGCAGCGGAGCCAGCCGCGAGCAAGTGACGCTCCGCAACGACGCCTTCAAGAAGGCCGTCAACCATGCCAAGGAGTTCATTTACGGGCCCCAGCTATAGCAGGGTAGGCGCGAGGGGTTGGATCTCGACCGAAAGCGAGCTCCAAAGCCCCGAGATCCCGCCCCTCGACGGGAGTAAAGCGGACGCATCCTGACCTCAACCAGTCGTAGCCTGAAACCACGGAATCCGAACCAAGAGGACACGGACATGACCGCGGCAAACCCGAGCATCAGTACAGTTCCCACCGGCTACTCCAGCATCAGCCCTTGGCTTATCACCCGGGACACCAACGCCCTCTTCGAGTTCATCACGGCAGCGTTCGGAGCGGAGGAGATCGACCGCGTCGTCGGTGAGGACGGCAGCATTGGGCACGCGGAGGCGCGGATTGGCGACTCAGTCGTCCTCGCTTTCGACAGCCGACCGCACTGGCCCGCAACGCCGTCGTACCTCCGCCTCTACACGCACGACGCCGATGCCGCCTTCCACGCCGCCCTCGCGGCGGGCGCAACCATCGTTTCGGTCCTCGACAACAGCGCTTGGGGTGACAGAGGCGCCCGCATCGAGGATCCGCTGGGGAATGTCTGGTGGATCATGTCGCACATGGAGGACGTGTCGGACGACGAAGCCGCCAGCCGTTGGGAGGCTCCCGAGTACACGGCGGGCATGGAATACGCAGTGGAGTCCCTCCGCCGGCACATGACGGGCCAACCCGATGCGCCGGTCCCGGACGAGGTCAAGGCAATGGCCCCGCTGGTCCGGGCCGACGGAATCCGTGCCGTTCCGGCAGGGTACCGATCAGTGGAACCGTGGATCATTACGCGCAGCACGCCGGAGCTCCTCGACTTCATCACTGCTGCTTTCGGCGCCCAGGAAGCGTTTCGCGTGCCCATGGAGGACGGCTCTATTGGGCACGCTGAGGCGAAAATCGGTGACTCGAACGTCCTGGCCTTCGACTCGCGCCCTGACTGGCCTCCGACTCCGGCTTTCCTCCGCGTTTACGTCGACGACGGCGATGCCACCTTCGCTGCCGCACTCGCCGCCGGTGCCACGGCGGTTACGAACATGACCGAAATGTTCTGGGGCGAAGAAGTGGGCCGGGTTCGCGATCCGCTGGGGAATCTCTGGTGGATCCACAGCCGCGTTGCTGAGCTCACTGGGGAAGAGGCCTATGCCCGCGCTGGGGATCCGAAGTTCGTGAAAGCCATGGAGTACGTGTCGGGCGTGGACTTCTTCGCGAGGGGTTAGCTCTCGGCACTAAGGCGGCCACCCGCTGTCGAGCATTAACCCTTGTCGCCGAGGGGCGAGCTCTCGGCAGTAAGTTGGCCTCAAAGTGCTGAGAGCTAACCCCTCGGCGCGGGATCCAACCCCTCAAAGTGCTGAGAGCTAACCCCTCGGCGAGGGAACTAAGGGCGAGCACACAAAAGAAGGCTGGTGCAGCCTATGGAGAGAATCCAAGGCGGCTGCACCAGCTGCTAGTACGACTTTCTGTTGTTAGTTGTGACACCTATCCATTGGCCGCTCCTAGTTCCCGGCTTCGATTGTTTCCGGGCCTTTCAAAGTCTGCGCAGGGCTGGGCGGAGCTGAGGAGGTCATTGAGGGCTCCGTCCCGGGAGAACACCTCCAATTTTACGGCGGCCCATGGCAAAAAGCGCTGGAATTCGCGGTATTTCAGGGGCGCCTGCCGGGGGAGTGCTGCGCACCGTGGCACGATAGATCACGATGAAACTGCGCGCTGATCAGACCGGAAACCGTGACCTCCCGATGCCCCTTTGGCTGCAGGGTGGTTTGGAAGCGGCTCAGGCAGCGTTCATTTCAGCCATTGTTGTGGTCCTGCCCCTGGTGGGGGTGTGGGCCACCGACGGGTTCCAGAACCGGAACGTAGACGCCTTGGCGCGCTTGGCCGGGCAAGCCTGGCTGTTGATCCACGGTGTCCCGTTGGAACTGGCGCACGTCAACCTCGGCACTGCGGCCCAACCCGGTTCGGGTTTGCTGTCGCTCATTCCGCTCGGCCTGACGCTTATACCGTTCCTGCTCGCATGGCGGGCGGGCCGCCGACTTGCCCGGGCCTCGTACACAGACCAGCTGTGGCAGGCGTTCCTTGGCGCGTTCGTGGTCTATGCAGCATTCGGCACGGCGACCGGCTTCGTCTGCCGAACCCCGGAGGTTGTCATCAACCTTTGGTTCGCTATGACCATTCCGCTGATCTCGTTCGGCCTCGGCATGATCGTGGGCGCCCGACGTGAGGCGGGCTCGTGGAGCCGCCTGATCGGCGTCGACGCCGTCGCCTGGCTCGCGAAGACCAGCCAGCATTCCCGGTGGGCGGGCTCGTATGTGGGCTCGGCGTTGAAGGCTGGCTTCGTAGCGACGATGGCTGCCGTCTGCTTGGCCGCACTGCTCCTGGCCGTGACCATCGTGTGGCATTGGACGGACATTATCGCCGTCTACGAAGGTATCCAAGCCGGTGCCTTGGGCGGAGCCGTACTCACCATCGCGCAGCTCGGCTTCCTGCCCAACCTGGTCATTTTTGCCCTGTCCTGGTCCACCGGCGCCGGATTCTCGCTCGGTATCGGTTCCACCGCGGGTCCGCTGGGCACCGCGGTGGGACCACTTCCAGCCGTACCGGTCCTTGGCGCACTTCCTGCAGGACAGCTCGAGTTCGGTGCAATGGCCCTCGCGCTGCCCGTCGTCGCCGGGATCCTGGCGGGCTGGTGGTTCCTGCGCGAAGGCGAGAACCACTTTGACGAGTGGCTTTCCATCAAGATCAAAGCCCGCTGGTTCACAGCCACCGTTTCCACACTGTTCCTGGGCGCGTTCATTGGCGCCGTTGCCGGGCTTCTTGCCGGGGCCTTGGCATGGATCGCGCGCGGTTCCGCCGGCATTGGACGGCTCACGGAAATCGGACCCCACCCGCTGTGGACGGCGGTCTGGCTGGCCGCCGAAGTGGGCATCGGCGTCGTGATTGGTTACGCAGTGGGGCCGTGGCTGGAACGCCGCCAGAAGCTCCGCGAAGCGAATCTCGACGAAGCAGCGTACGACGACGAACACGCCTGAGCGGGTTCGTTCAGCTCGCGCTGAGGTGCCGCAGCGGTGTTATCGCAACGGTCCCGGCATCGAGTTCTCGAGCTGCGTGAGGCACTGTGTCTTGGCGGACTCCGTGAGCGCCGAGCGTGAGCAGTCCTGGTAGGTGCTGACTTGGTTGAAGAAGAGCGCGGACGTCAGGATCAGGAGGCACATGACGGCCGTGACAACCAGGCCCGAGATGGTGCCGAAAAGCATCAGCTTCGGGTGCTTGTGCTTGAGCGTCCGTACTAAAACGACGATGCCCAACACCAAGCCTGCAAGTGTCAGGATGGCGCTCAACCACACATAATTCACGTTCAGGGAGAACACGAAGAACGCGCCCAAAGCCGTCAAAAGGAAAGCGCGGAAAAGGTTCTGGGTCACGCCGAGGGCGGACTTTTCGGCCTCGGAGCGGGGTTGCTGGCTCGGCCTGGGACCGACGTCGGGATTCATGTTTTCCAGCCTACGCGAGCCGCCCATAAGCTAGTGCAATGCGCATTGTTGTCCTCGTCTCCGGTACCGGTTCAAATCTTCAGGCAGTCATCGACGCCGTGAAGTCGGGTGAACTGGATGTCGAGATCGCTGCTGTGGGCGCCGATCGGCCCGATACGTACGGTGTGGAGCGCTCCGACGAGGCCGGCATTGAGACCTTCGTGGTCAACTTCAACTCTTTCGAAACCCGCGCCGAGTGGGATTCCGCCTTGCGCGACAAGGTCCTGTCCTATAAGCCCGACGTGGTGGTTTCTTCCGGTTTCATGAGGATCGTCAGCGAGGACTTCATCAACGCTTTCGGTGGCAAGTACGTCAACACCCACCCCGCGCTGCTACCGTCGTTCCCGGGCGCCCACGGAGTCCGCGACGCAATCGCGTACGGCGTGAAGGTCACTGGTTGCACCGTCCACTGGGCCGACGCCGGCGTGGACACAGGCCCCATCATTGCCCAGGAAGCCGTGACCGTTCTTCCCGAGGACTCAGAAGAAACCCTCCACGAGCGCATCAAGGTAGTGGAGCGCCGCCTCCTGGTCCAGACCTTGGCGGACCTCGCCGCGGCACCCAATTAGGTCGCATTAGTGGTTGTTCCCAGGGCTGGGAACAACCACTAATGCGGCTCCGTTTGGGTTAGGAGAGTTCGCGCTGCTTCGTTTCCGGGGCGAAGAACGCCATCCACAGCACGGACAGCAGCACCAGACCACCGGCCATAGCGAACGACTGCGCCAACCCGAACTCCGGCCAGAAGAACGAGGCAAACACCAGCGGACCGAAGCCTGCCCCGATGCGGGAGAACGTCGAAGCCCAGCCGAAGCCGGAACCGCGAAGTTCGGTGGGGTACAGCTCGGACACGTACGCATAAAGCACCGGGATGGCCACCTGGACCACGAAGCCGAACACCAGCAGCCAGAACACAGCAGCCGACGGCACATCCACCACAAAGGCCACGATCACAAGAGTCAAGGCGGACAGTGGGCCGGTGATGGCCAGGATCCACTTGCGGCCCACACGCTCCACCAGCAGCGCTGCCACCACCACGCCTAAAAGTCCGACGGCGGCCATGCTCGCCGTCGTGACGAACGCCTTGTACTCCTCGAATCCGGCACCGATGAGGATCCGGGGCATCCACGTCAGGGACAAGTAATAGACCAACAGAATGCTGAAGAACAGGGCCCAGGCCGCCGTGGTGATCTTCCAGTTGAACTGCCAAATCCGGCGCAACTGGGCCCACGCGCTGCCGGGGGAGAGTCGCGGCGCGGCCTGCGGTTCGGGCAGGCTGTACGCGCGGGGCTCGGCGCCGGTGGCCTCGACCAAACCGTCGATCACCGCCGCAGCTTCAGCACGGCGGCCCGCACGGATCAGGAACAGCGGCGACTCCGGAACCGAACGTCGAACCCAGAAAACCAACAACGCGGGCAGCACCATGATCAGCATGGTGAGCCGCCAGTCGCCAAAAACGGCAACCAGTCCGGCGGAGATGAATCCACAGAGCGCGGCGCCGATCGGCCACCACCCATCCATGGCCGTGAGCACCTTGCCCCTTTGCTTGCGGGGCGTGAACTCACCCACCAGCGCATAATCCACGGGAATGCAGCCCCCCAGGCCGAAGCCGGCCATGAAGCGGAAGATGCAGAACCACACGATGTCCGGGGCGAATGCACCCAGAACCGTGAAGATGCTGAAAATCAGGAGGGTGGCAGTGAACGCCTTCTTGCGCCCGATGGTGTCCGCGATGGTTCCCCACGCGAATGCACCCACCGCCATGCCGATCAGGTTGGCCGTGCCGATCCACGCGGCATCAGCCGGTTGCAGCGACCAGTGCTTGGACAGCAGCGGAATCAGGATGCCGTTGAGCGTCACATCCCAGGCGTCGAACATGAAGCCGAGCCCGCCGATCAGGAAAATCCTGCCTTGGACTTTCCACCGCCATGGCAATTCCTGCACAACTTGTTCGCCGCTGGGCACGGCTGTGTATGTATTCATTTGCCCTCCTGCAAGCAACTTTATGCGCTGGGGCGAGCACCGCCGTCCGCGTTACTTCTGGTTCTCGATGGCCCTCCGCAGGAAACCGCCGGCTTCTTCCAAAGCTCCCTTGGCCTGACCAGCCTCGATGCCTGTCAGGAGCACCAAAATGGCCGCTTTGACCGAACCACCCACAGAGTCCAAAGCCGTGGCAGCTTCCTGGGCGGACACGCCGGTGGCGTGCTGAACCGTCCGTTGTGAGCGCGCCAGCAGCTTCTCGTTTGTGGCACGCAGATCCACCATGAGGTTCCCGTACGTCTTGCCGAGCTTGACCATCACCAACGTGCTGATCATGTTGAGGACAAGTTTCTGGGCCGTGCCGGAGTTCAGCCTGGTGGAACCTGCGATGAACTCCGGACCCACAACCACCTCAATCGCGGCATCCGCCAGATGACTCACCGCCGAGCCCTTGTTGCACGCCAGCGACGCCGTAAACGCGCCCCGCTTCCGTGCTTCTTCCAGCGCACCGATCACGTAAGGCGTCCGGCCCGAGGCTGTAATACCCACGACGGCGTCGGCTTCGGTCACGTTGATATCGTGCAGGTCGCGTGCGCCCGCCGTAGCGTTGTCTTCCGCGTACTCCACCGGCTTCTGGATGGCCTGTACACCGCCGGCAATAAGTCCGACGACGAGTCCCGGCGGGGTGCCGAACGTCGGCGGGCACTCGCTCGCGTCGAGCACACCCAGACGTCCGGCCGTTCCGGCTCCCACATACAAAAGGCGGCCCCCGCGCTGGAGTCGCTCCGCAACGGCGTCGACCGTTTGAACAATGGCGGGACTCGCGGCCTCAACGGCAGCGTGTACTCCTGCACTGTGGGCAAGCATGGCGGCAACGAGTTCTTCGGTGCCCAGGATGTCCAGATTGTCCAACCCCTCGGCTGTGGCCTCGGTCTGCAATCCGGCGAGTTCCGTGCGCAGGCCCGCGAGTTTGTCCGCGTCAGTGGGGCTAGTCGGGCCAGTTTGTTCCGTCACGGTGGATGTACCTTTCCTGGATGAGCCCGCGGCGCGTCGCAGCGAGGGCAGCACCGTCCAAGCCATCGCCGAGCGGGGCCACCACCTCAATCCCAGCCGAAGCGAGGGACTTCCGCAAGAGCGCCGCGAAGAAGTCCGATCCCACCACACCACCCAGCATCGCCACGCGGGGTGTGCCGCCCTCGTCGCCGCCGGATGCAAGCTTCACCGTGTGGGTCAGGATGCGGCAAGCCTCGCCGATGATGTCATGTGCGACGGCGTCACCCGCCTCCGCTGCGTGCAGAACCAGCGGCGCGAAGCGGGCCATTGCCCGGTAGGGGTTCTCGTTCGCGGCGAGCCACCCGGGAAGCATTTCCGCCGAGTCCACCAGAGCGCCAGCCGCGGCTGACAACGACGTAGCAGGGCCGCCGTCGTGCGCTTCAAGAACTGCCTGGAGTCCCTGCTGACCGATCCATCGACCGCTGCCGCGATCACCAAGGTAGGGTCCCCAGCCGTCAGCCCGGTGCAGCACACCGGCCTCATCGAAGCGGAAGGCCACGGCACCTGTGCCCACGATCAGCGTGGTACCGGGGGCGCCTTGGAGCGCGCCGAGTTGGGCGGCCGTGGCATCGGAGAGGACCGCCGCAGGCACGCTGAACCTTTGAGCCAACATGGCGGCGAGTTCCTGCGACTTCTCCGCGGATGCTTCGACGCCTGCCACGGCCGCACCAACGCTGGTGATCGCACCGACGGGAAGCCCTGGCGGCAACAAGCTGACCGTCTCGAGGAGGAGTTCGAACGCGAGGGTAGGCCCGTTATCCACGTGCACCCCGGGGAAACCATGCTGGTCGGCGGCACCCAGCAACTCCGTACCGCTGCGCAACTCTACGCGGCAACGGCTCTTCCCTACATCGGCAGCAAGAACAACCTCGGTGGCTTCCATGGATCAACCCTATGTTGCGAGGCCTGATCTGCAGGGTATGGCTTGCGCTTAGCGTGCGGAGCGGGCCTCGCAGTGGGTGGGCTCTCTGTTGCGAGGCCTGATCTGCAGGGTATGGCTTGCGCTTAGCGTGCGGAGCGGGCCTCGCAACGCGCGCGCAACTTCTGTGGAGGAATAGTCGCAGCGCCTCTCAGGGGCCAAATCTGTGGATAACGCAACGCCGCTGACCGTTTCCGGCAAGCATGGTCCCATGCGGAAACCCATGCCACTGCCGTCGGAGATCGACCCGGAAGGCTTCCTTGTCAGCGATGCGTACGCGGCTGGCGTGCCACGCGGGAGGCTGCAATCGGCAAGTCTCGTCACACCCAGCCGCGGAATCCGGGTGAGCCGGAGCGATAGCCCCAACGTGGCGCTACTTGCACGGCTGCACACGGCCGTCACTCCCAGATGCGCGGCCAGCCACGTGACCTCTGCGCTCCTCTGGTCGATCCCGCTTCCGATATATCTGGAGGAGGAGGCCAAGAACGGCGTTATTCATGTGACGCGACGACACGAAATTGGGCGGGTCAAGCGTCGCGGTGTGGTCGGGCATCGGGCTCCGCTCTTGGCCAGGGATGTTCACGTGGTTAACGGGATCCAACTGACTTCGCCGGAGTGGACCTGGATGGATCTGGCGCGGCACATGGGGCGGTCTTCGCTTGTGGCCGCCGGAGACTTTCTGTTGGCCCGGGAGAATCCGTTGTCCTCGATCGAGGCGATCCAGGAAGTCATTGACCGACGACCCAAGGTCAAGGGAATCAGGATGGCCCGGGAGATTCTGCCGCTGCTGCGCGATGGCGTCGACTCTCCGCAGGAATCCCGGCTGCGGTTGAAAATCGTCGACGCCGGACTGCCGGAGCCAGCGGTCACACAGCCCGTCTTCGATGAACACGGTAGGTACATATCCACGCCGGACCTCCAGTACAAGGAGTACAAAATTGCCATGGAGTATGAGGGTGACCATCATCGCTCCGACCCCGTGCAGTGGGGTAAGGACATCGAACGTGACGACCGGCTTCGAGCTATGGGCTGGATCGTGCTCAGATTCTCCGATGTCCAGATGAAAGGTGGATGGGCTAACGCCGAACGTAAGGTGCGCGACGCGTTGGTGTCGCGCGGGTGGCGAGGCCCGGCGTCGTAATTCGCGCACGGCTGTGGGTGCAGAGCGGGCCTCGCAACGCTGGGGCGCAATTTGTGGGGCCTGGTGTGCAGGGGAATGGGTGGGTTGTGGGTGCAGAGCGGGCCTCGCAACGCTGGGGCGCAATTTGTGGGGCCGTGGTGTGCAGGGAATGGGGTGGGTTGAGGGTGCAGAGCGGGCCTCGTAACGCAGGGCCCACGAGGACGTAAAACCGGGGCGGCAACGAAACACGATAAACTCTCCGTATCCCCACCACCCGCGATATCTACGCGAACTAAGACGGAGACTTTTGTGAGCTTGACGCAGCTTGACCGTGTTCCCATCCGCCGTGCACTGATCTCGGTTTACGACAAGACGGGACTGGAGGAGCTCGCGAAGGGCCTGCATGCAGCAGGCGTCGCCATTGTTTCCACCGGCTCCACCGCCAAGAAGATCGCCGCCGCAGGCATCCCGGTGAAGGAAGTCGAAGAAGTCACCGGCTCCCCGGAAATGCTGGACGGCCGCGTCAAGACCCTGCACCCGCGCGTGCACGGCGGCATCCTGGCCGACCGCCGCGTCCCGGCCCACATGGACACCCTGGCCGGTATGGAGATCGAAACGTTCGACCTCGTGGTGGTGAACCTGTACCCGTTCGTCGAGACCGTGAAGTCCGGCGCAGCACAGGATGACGTCGTTGAGCAGATCGACATCGGAGGCCCCGCCATGGTGCGTTCGGCTGCGAAGAACCACGCCGCCGTCGCCATCGTCACGGACCCCAACTTCTACGGCGCAGTAGTCGACGCCGCCGCTCACGGCGGTTTCGACCTGAACACCCGCCGCCGCCTTGCCGCCAAGGCCTTCGCGCACACCGCGAGCTACGACAACGCTGTTGCTTCATGGACGGCCAGCCAGTTCCTGGACGAAGACGGCGACGGCATCATCGACTGGCCCGCCTACGCCGGCCTGTCCCTGGAACGCTCAGAGGTCCTCCGTTACGGCGAAAACCCGCACCAGCAGGCCGCACTGTACGTGGACAAGGCTGCCCCCGCCGGTATCGCCCAGGCCGACCAGTTGCACGGCAAGGCCATGAGCTACAACAACTTCGTCGACGCCGATGCCGCCCTCCGCGCTGCCTTCGACTTCGCGGAGCCCGCGGTCGCGATCATCAAGCACGCCAACCCGTGCGGCGTAGCTGTTGGTTCCGCCGACGCTGCAGACCCGATCGCCGACGCCCACGCCAAGGCCCACGCCTGCGACCCCGTCTCCGCTTTCGGTGGCGTGATCGCCGCGAACCGCACCGTCACTGCAGGCATGGCCCGCACGGTCGCCGACATCTTCACCGAGGTTGTCATCGCCCCGGACTTCGAGCCCGAAGCCGTGGAGATCCTCTCCAAGAAAAAGAACATCCGCCTCCTCGCCCTGCCCGAGGGCTACGGCCGCTACCCCTCCGAGATGCGCCAGGTTTCCGGTGGCGTCCTGGTCCAGATGAGCGACAAGGTAGACGCCGACGGCGACAACCCCGCCAACTGGACCCTTGCAGCCGGCGAAGCCGCCGACGACGCAACCCTCGCGGACCTCGCCTTCGCATGGACTGCTTGCCGCGCTGCCAAGTCGAACGCCATCCTGATCGCCAACCACGGTGCAGCCGTGGGCATCGGCATGGGCCAGGTCAACCGCCTGGACTCCTGCCGCCTGGCCGTCGAGCGCGCCAACACGCTGGGCGTGAAGGTGGAGTCCGACGTCGAAGGTGCGGGCGGCGCGTCAAACGCCAGCGGCGGCGACGCACCTGAGCGTGCACGCGGTGCCGTTGCTTCCTCGGACGCGTTCTTCCCGTTCGCTGATGGCCTGCAGATCCTGATCGACGCAGGCGTCCGCGCCGTCGTCCAGCCGGGCGGTTCCGTCCGTGACAAGGAAGTCATCGCCGCAGCCAACGCTGCCGGCATCACGATGTACTTCACGGGCGCACGCCACTTCTTCCACTAACCAGCGGGGATACCCACAACGCAACGGCGGCCGCCCCCGGTAGGGGACGGCCGCCGTCGTATTTAACAGGGACTTGCTGATTCGGTTATGAAGCCGCCGCTGCAGTGTTGTACGTGGACTGGATCACGGTGCCCCAGTACGGGCCGTACATGGTGGTGGAGTTGCTGCCGTATCCGTAGCTGTTCACGGAGTTCTGGTAACCGGTGGAGCTGGTGCCGATGAACCACGGACCGCCCGAGGAACCACCGGTCATGTTGCAGGGGATTCCCTGGCTGTTGAACTGCGGGTTGTAGGGATCGTTGGTGGCCTTGCCGGAGCAGCTCTTGAGCGATTCACCGTTGAAGGGCGAGCCGGCCGGGTATCCGAAGGCTTTGTAGCTCAGGCCGCGTGCGGCGTTGAACTGGACGCCGGAGGAGCCTACGACGTCGGCGAGGCGCTGGCCGTTGAGGGTGTTCATGACGGCGAACGCGGTGTCGTACTGCATGTTGCCGTTGGAGGCCCACTGGGTGGGGGCGTACAGCGCCTTTGCCGTCCACTTCCCGTAGGGTGCTGCACCGTTGAGGTAGGCCGGAACGAAGACGAAGTTGGTGGCGTAGGCGCCGGGGCCTTCGTTGAGGCAGTGTCCGGCGGTGGACACGGTGCTCTTGTTGGCTGCGGTGACGGAGTTGCCTGAGCAGACGTAGTTGGAGCCGCCCAGGGTGAAGAAGATCTTGCCGATGTGCTTGACCGGCGTTTCGCTCTGGTTCACCTTCCGATCGATGGTTTTGGAGTCGGTTGCTGCCGGCTGTCCGGCGATGCTGCTGATGGCGCCCGGGGCTTCAATGACCGGGGCTTTGCCGAGGTTGAGGAGCTTGCCGCGTTCCAGTGCTTTGGCGGCAAGGATCTCGCCGGACTTGGCGTTCTTCATGCGTTCGGGTGTCCAGTAGTCTGCAGCGCCGGCGTCCGACACTACATGGCTGCTGACCGCAGCGCCGCTGGAGTCTGTGGTGTTTACCGGAGCCGCATTGGCGCTGGTGGTTCCAACCAGCGCCAGGATTGCGGCAGCGGACAGACTCAGCAGGCTTGTGGCCAGGGTCTTGGTTTTTGTCACGTTGTTCCTACCTATCGAGGGAGTGAGGCGGCCAGTGATGGCGACCGCCGACTGACGTGATTGAAGGTACCCAACGTATGACAAGTTTGTAAAGAGATGTTTCATAGTTTGTGATAATTGGCTGTCACTTCTTGTCGAGTGGCAGCGTTGCGTGGTGACACGAGCTCACCTCACGGGGCCAGGCCACTCCTCGTGGAGGTGGCCCGGCCCCAGCGATTCAGTTGGTCACTGACCGCCGACTATTTCTTGACCGGGCAGATGCCCTTGGTGGTGGTGTTGTAACCCGGCAGGGCAGGTTTTGCGGGAGTGCCTGTTCCCAGTTGAGCAAGAATCTCTTCCGAGAGTAGGTCTTGCTTGCCCTTGAGGGCGTCTGCAACGGTGGGGTCCTGCGAAAAGACGAGCTCGGCGGCAATGTTGTCTTGAACGATTCGCGCCAGGTTATCCAATGCCACTGCCACGGGATCGGCGGGCGTTTCCAGTCCCGGAAGGTCAATGAGATGTGTATCTATTTTGGCCGGATTCATAAGATCCTTGATGATGATGGTGTTCTGGTTCAGCTCAGCGGTTGTCCATTGCGATAGCACCACGGTGTACAAATCGGCCCAAGCTGATTCGCCAAGTTTTCGGCGCCACGTCCCCATCACATCCCTGACGCCCGCGATTTGAGCCTCTGAGGCATATTTCATGTTCACCCGAATGTCTGGGTAAACGCTGCTGGCGAATATCTGGAACGAAGCGACGTTGAAATTCTTATTCTTCACTGAATCGGAAATGAACTCCATGCCTCGAGTGAGGATGTTGTGGCACGATTTTTGCAGCTCCGGCACGAGACCGGCTGCGGGTAGTGCTTTCCGAGCGGTCTCGAGTTTGGATCCAAAGTCTTGAAGCGGGAGGATCCAGTTTCTGGAATGGTCGTCGTTAAAAGCAACCAACTTGAGGTCATGCGCGTCGATACGGGCTCCATTGGCAACTTTAGGGACATTGTCGGTGAGGTATGAGGCGACAATGGAGTAGCAGCCGAGGGGAACGTGGGCGATCGATTTCGCCAATTCGAATACCTGGGGGACGGGCTCAACGGACTCCCGTACTCCATTCGTGATGAGTGTAAATTTTCCCCCAGTTGCATTGTTTTGCACAACAATCACCGGCGACAGGTGCTTGATGAGGTCCGCCTTCAAAGCAGCGTAGTTGGATCTCATCCCGGCATTGACAGCCAGGATCGCTTGCTTTGCGTTGAGGCTCGGAGCTCCGGCGATCGTAGGCGTAGCCCTCGCCTGGGACAGCGGCACAGCGGAGGTGATTAGGGCTGTTGCCCCAATGCCGGAGGCGCCTCGGATGAAGCCTCTGCGTGTAGTCATGTGAATCTTCTTCCTGATTCAAGGCACATGGTGTGCCTTGGGATTCTTGGCGCTGATAGGCACCGGAAGATTGCGGGGACACTCTCCGGAGTTCTGTGGTTGGAATCGGCGGGCAACTGGGGAGTGGCAGGGCGCTTGGAGGGGCGCCCTGCCGGCCGCCTGGTTGTGGGACCTTAGGTCAGTTCCTCCTGGGTGGCAACTACCACACCATAGAGATCGGAAATCGTGGCCAACGCCGAATAGTGGACTTGGCACGCGTCCAGTTCGGTGCCGGCGACAGGCAGCGAACGGGTTGCGCTTGCGTCGGCAACGACGGTGGGTTGATTGCCTCGCAGAAATGCACCCTGAGCGGTGTATGCGACGCACATGTGGGTCATGAATCCTGCAATAATCAGACTCTCCCGCCTGGCAGCATCAACATGCTCGGCCAGGTCCGTGTCCAGGAAAGCGTTAGGTGCCTTTTTCACGACGACTGGCTCACCTTCGATCGGAGCTACCTTCGGATGGATTTGACCAATCTCATTCCGAATGTCATAAGGCGTTCCATCTCCGCCGTCGTTAATGACGTGAATAACCTTCGAACCGGCCTTTCGAGCACGTTCAAGCAATTCGGCGGCTTTCTCCAAGGCATTTTCCCAGCCATCCAACTCCATCACACCAGTGGTGTAGGTGTTCTGATAATCGATAAGAATTAGCGTCGAATCGCCAAGTTGTGCTGGTGTTTCATCCAACCCGTTCAACTGGCGGAGCGTAGTTCTCGGCATCATTTTCTCCCTAATCTGCAGAATGCATCCAATAATGGACCATTTGATAGGCTAACTTCGCACGCAACACCTCTGCAATGACGCCTAACATGCAAAAACTGACATGGCAGTTGAGTCGAAAGAAACCTGATGATCAAGAAGCTGGTAGTTATCGTCCTATTCGACAACGTCGATCTGCTCGACGTCACGGGACCACCCGAAGTCTTTGCACTTGCCAAACGGGAGAACGATGAGGCAGCCAGCTATGAAGTAGTCCTGGCCGCTGAAACGTTGGTGCCGGTGACCACGGGGGCAGGTGTCAGAGTGGTCCCGGATGTCACTTTCGAGGACTTGGGCAGGAGGCGTATTCAAACGCTGATCGTCCCTGGCGCCGTTGAATTCGACACCAACCGCCAAATCCGTCCGGTCGTCCACGCGGCTGTTGTAGATCGGGTGAAGCAGCTCACCGGGCGGGCCGATCGCGTGGCGTCGATCTGCGTTGGTGCGCATATCCTGGCCGCAGCGGGGCTGTTGGACGGCATACGTGCAACTACGCACTGGTCCACGGCAGAGCAGCTTGCTGCAGAGCATCCTTTGGTGGATGTGGATCCAGATCCGATTTTCATCCGCCAAGGCAGAGTGTGGACCGGTGCCGGAATCAGCGCCTGCCTGGATCTGACCCTTGCCCTCATAGCCGAAGACCTGGGGGAGGAAACCGCTTTAAGAGTTGCTCGCCAGCTTGTCATGTATCTGAAACGCCCTAGTGGGCAGAGCCAGTTCAGCGTTCCGTTGGCAAGGACCTCCACCAATAGGCGTATCGAGGACCTCCGCCATTACATCCTGCGCAACGTTGCCCAGACTCTCACCATCGGGAAGCTCGCGGACATCGCCAATATCAGCGAGAGGCAGGTGACCCGAATCTTCAAGAACGAACTCGGCATGACACCCCATAGCTACATCGAGTCCGTCAGGGTGGAAGTGGCGCGCGGCTACCTTGAATCCACCGATGCGACGTTGGAGCGAATCGCTTCGGTCTGCGGCCTCGGCTCGATCGATACCCTGGTCCGAGCTTTTCGACGACGCCTCAACACGACACCTACCGAGTACAGGCTCAGATTCCAGACGTAGTAGCAGAGCACGTTGAGGGGATATCGGCCTGCCGGACCCTACGCGGAAACCACCCGTGCCAGGAAAAGCCGCCGGCGCACGACGTCGGCAGGCAGCGGCGGCGGTCAGGCCGCCGTCGGGCGTTAATCGCTTTCCCGGACGGTAACGCAGAGAGTGATCCCGGACACGAAGGGCCGTCAAAACGGTCTACTCGGGTAAGTTAGAGATGTTGAAATCTGCAGACTTTCAGGGAGAACCCCACCAATGGCCAAGATTATCTATACCCACACAGACGAAGCGCCGATGCTGGCAACTTACTCATTCCTGCCGATTGTTGAAGCGTATGCCTCGACCGCAGGAGTAGAGGTGGAGACCCGCGATATTTCGCTGGCCGGCCGCATCATCGCCGTCTTCGGTGATTTCCTGACAGAAGAACAGCGCACGGGCAACGCGCTTGCTGAACTTGGTGAACTGGCAAAGCAGCCGGAAGCCAACATCATCAAGCTGCCCAACATCAGCGCCTCCGTGCCGCAGCTCAAGGCTGCCATCGCCGAACTCCAGGCCCAGGGCTACGCCCTCCCGGACTACCCGGACAACCCCTCCTCGGACACCGAGACGGATATCCGCTCGCGTTACGACAAGATCAAGGGTTCCGCCGTTAACCCGGTGCTGCGTGAAGGCAACTCGGACCGCCGCGCACCACTGTCGGTGAAGAACTACGCCCGTCAGAACCCGCACTCCATGGGTGCCTGGTCCGCTGATTCGAAGACCAACGTTGCCACCATGGGCGAGAACGACTTCCGCTCCAACGAGAAGTCCGTTGTCCTCAAGGCCGACGATTCCCTGAGCATCCAGTTGGTCCGCGAAGACGGCACCACCAAGGTCCTCAAGAAGGACTTCCCCGTACTGGCCGGCGAGGTTGTGGACGCTACCGTCCTCCGCGCCGACGCCCTGGATGAGTTCCTCAAGGCCCAGGTTGCCCGCGCCAAGGAAGAGGGCGTTCTCTTCTCCGCACACCTGAAGGCCACCATGATGAAGGTCTCGGACCCCATCATCTTCGGCCACGTGGTCAAGGCTTACTTCTCCGAGCTGTTCGAAACCTACGGCAAGCAGCTCGCAGCCGCAGGCATCAGCCCGAACAACGGCCTCGCAGCGATCCTCAGCGGCCTGGAAGACCTGCCCGAGGACGTCCGCGATGGCGTCAAGGCAGCCATCACCAAGGGCCTCGAAGACGGTCCGGCGCTGGCCATGGTGGACTCGGACAAGGGCATCACCAGCCTGCACGTTCCGTCGGACATCATTGTTGACGCCTCCATGCCTGCCATGATCCGTTCCTCCGGCCACATGTGGGGCCCGGACGGCAAGGAAGCCGACACCCTGGCGGTGATCCCGGACAGCTCCTACGCCGGTATCTACCAGGTTGTGCTGGACGACTGCCGTGCCAACGGCGCATTCGACCCCACCACCATGGGCACCGTTCCCAACGTGGGCCTCATGGCACAGGCAGCCGAAGAATACGGCAGCCACGACAAAACCTTCGAGATCCAGGCAGCTGGCACCGTCCAGCTCGTGGACAGCAAGGGCAACGTCCTCACCGAGCACCAGGTCTTCCCCGGTGACATCTGGCGCGCATGCCAGACCAAGGACATCCCGGTCCGCGACTGGGTCAAGTTGGCCGTCACCCGTGCCCGCGCTTCCCAGACTCCGGCTGTGTTCTGGCTGGACGAGACCCGCGCCCACGACGCCAACCTCATCGCCAAGGTCAACGAGTACCTCAAGGACCACGACACCGAGGGCCTGGAAATCAAGATCCTTTCCCCGGTTGAAGCCACGGCCTTCACGCTGGAGCGCATCCGCAAGGGTGAGGACACCATCTCCGTCACCGGTAACGTGCTCCGCGACTACCTCACGGACCTGTTCCCGATCCTCGAGCTCGGTACCAGCGCCAAGATGCTCTCCATCGTTCCGCTGATCAACGGTGGCGGCCTCTTCGAGACCGGCGCCGGTGGCTCCGCTCCCAAGCACGTCCAGCAGCTGGTCAAGGAAAACCACCTCCGCTGGGACAGCCTGGGCGAGTTCCTTGCTTTGGCCGTCAGCTTCGAGCACCTTGCCACCACCACCGGCAACGCCCGCGCACAGGTCCTCGCTGACACGCTGGACCGCGCCACGGGTACGTTCCTGCTGGAAAACAAGTCCCCGCGCCGCAGCGTCGGCGAGCTGGACAACCGCGGCAGCCACTTCTACCTGGCCACGTACTGGGCCCAGGAACTGGCCAAGCAGACCGAAGACGCCGAGTTGGCCAAGGACTTCGCGGCAATCGCTGAAGCCCTGACTTCCAACGAAGAGGCAGTCGTCGGTGAGCTGGCCGCAGTCCAGGGTACCGCCGTCGACCTGGGCGGTTACTACCGTCCGGACGCTGCCAAGGCCGCTGAGATCATGCGCCCGTCGGCTACGTTCAACAAGGTCCTCGCGACCCTGAAGTAGTCCTGGTATAACGCAACAGGCCCGCAGGCATTGCCTGCGGGCCTGTTGCTTTTAAGCGAGGATTCAGCGTTCCGCGTGGAACCGCTCAGGTGCCACGCCGCCGTCGACGATGTCCTTCAGTACCCGGCCGATTGCCGGTGTGAACTTGAAGCCGTGGCCCGAGAAGCCGGCACCCACAACCAACGGACCGAAGTGGTCCAGCACAAAGTCCTCGTTGGGCGTGGTGGTGTAGGTGCAGCTGATGGGAACCGCGGTGGAAGGGTCGACGCCGGGAAGCCACTCTTCTGCGTACCGCACCAAAGCTTCCATCTGGTGGGGGATGGGCTCGAACGTGCGCTCGTCCGGATCCATGACGGGGCCGACGCCGTGCCAGCCGGCCTTCACGCCTTCGCCGGGAGTGAGCATGCCGTAGACGGGGCTGTACCAGTACTCGTACGCTTCGTTGTTCGGATCGGGGTCCGGGCTGTGGTTGAAGCTGGGCCACACCAGCGTGTTATCCCTGGGAGTGAAGTGGGCAGGTTGTTCCTGGGTGACCACCAAAGCCGGGAGATCAGTGAGCTTGCCGATGAGCTTGGGTGTCCAGGCGCCGGCCGTGACCACCACGCGGCTGGCCGTGTACTCCGTCTCCTCCGTCACCACCACCGCTGATTCGCCGCCGGTGACACGAATGTCCCGGACCGGCGTCGAGTACTTGAAAACAGCACCGTGCGCTTCCGCTGATTTCCGCAGCGCCACCAGGGCGTCAGCCGAGCGGATCCGCCCGGAGCCTGGCACGAAGAGGACGTCGGTAGCGAAGTTCATGCCCAGCCAGCGGTTGGCGGCTTCATCAGGGGAGATGAAGTAGCTCTCGATACCGCGTGCCTCGTGGGCTTCCCGCACTTGCTGTAAGCGGGGGACGTTGCCGTGGTTCACCAGCCCCACCATGTCCAGGAGCGGGGCGCCGTGCTCGGCCGCGAGTTCGTCCCAGAGCGTCTTGGACTCTGCCAGCAGGTCCAGGTAGTCGGCCTCGGCGTAAGCGGTGTTGAAGTTGCGGGTGGCGCCGTGGGAGGCGCCGATGTGGTGCCCGGCCTCGAACTGCTCCAACAGAACCACTGAGCGACCAGCCCGGGCGAGTTGCCACGCGGCAGCCGATCCCATGGCTCCTCCGCCAACGACTACGACGTCAACCTGCATGCCTGCTCCATCCACAATGTCCGCGACTCCAACCGGGGCCCCAAAGAGGGCCACCTCCCATTCTGCCCCCCTAGTTGCGTTAGCTACGGACGTTACGCAGCCAAGCGCCTGCGGATCCACGCGGAGAACTGGTCCACCACAATGATCAGCACCAGCACGATCAGGATGTGCGTGAGCATGGAGTCGAACTGGAACGACTTGATGGACTGGTTGATCAGCAGGCCAATGCCACCGGCGCCCACCAGGCCAAGGACCAGCGAGGACCGCACGTTGACGTCGAAGCGGTAAAGCAGCAGGCCAACAAATTGCGGAACCACCATGGGCAGCGTTGCGTTGGCCACCTGCTGGATCCGGTTGGCGCCGGCGGTCCGGAGTGCCTCTTGGGGTCCGGCGTCGATCTCCTCCATCGATTCCGCCCACAGCTTGCCCATCACACCCGTGTTGTGGCAGATCAGGGCGAGCACGCCCGCGAACGGACCAAGCCCGACGGCGGTGACGAAGATCAGCGCGAACACAATGTCCGGCACGGCGCGGAAAAACGACAGGATGGCGCGTGCTGCCTGGTAAACGAGCCGGTGCGGGCTGGTGTTCTCTGCTGCCAGCGCAGCCAGGAGCAGGGCGAACGGCACGGACAACGTAGTCCCCAGGAGGCCGATCCACAACGTCACCAGTGTGGCTTCGAGCCCGGGTTTGAGGGTTTTCTCCCAGCTGAGGTCCGGCGGGAACGCGTCGCCGACGAACGCGGCCATGCCCTTCCAGCCGTCAACCAAAAGTTCGGGTTTGAAGTCCGTCCCTTCGATGGCCACGGCGTGAAGTCCGACGACGGCGGCAGCCACTGCCGCCGTCGTGACCCACCGCAGCGGCTTCTTCGGGCGGACCAGTGCCACTCGGGTTTGGGCCGAAGAGCCCCGTCGCGCGACGGCCGGGGTCAAGGTGTGGGGTGTCATGCTGCCTGGGTCCTGTCTGAAACGATCGCGTCTGAAGCGATCCTGTCCGGGGCGTACAAGGTATCGAGGTGGACCGCCGTGACCTCTGCGGAGGGGAGGTCGAAGGTCATGGAGCCTTGGAGTAGGCCGATGGACCTGTCCGCGTACCGAAGTGCGAGGTCGGGCTGGTGCAGCACAGCGGCCACGGCCAGTCCTTCCGAATGCGCGAGTTCCCGCAGCAGCGACATGACTTGCTCGGCAGCGTGCGGATCCAATGCGGACACCGGTTCGTCGGCGAGTACGACGTCGGCCCGCTGGCAAAGTGCCCGGGCTACGGCCACGCGCTGCTGCTGACCGCCGGACAAACGGCCGACACGGTCGAATGCCCGGTCCGCCAGGCCAACCCGGTCCAGGCAGTCGAGGGCTTCCTGTTGAACGTCGGCCGGGAACAGCAACGGACTGAGTGAGCGGACAGTGGGGATCCGCGACAGTGCGCCGGCGCAGACGGTGTCCAAGGCCGTGCGACGGGGGACCAAATGGATCTTCTGGAAGATCATGGCCATCCGCTGCCTCGTCTGCTGCAGTTCACGGCCCTGCAGGTTCTCCAGCGCGGCGCCATCGATGCTGATGCTGCCGGCGTCCGGGGAAGTGATGCCCATGACGCAGCGGAGGGTGGTGGACTTGCCGGAACCGTTAGCGCCCAGGAAAGCCACCAGCTCACCGGCTGAAACGGAGAAGTCGACACCCTGCAGCACGGTCCGTCCGTTGAAGGATTTGCGCAAGCCTTGGACGGAGAGAAGCGGGCCCTGCCCGGCGCGAGGCATTACAGGTCCTTCTCGGTGAGGCCCATGGTCTCGGCGAGCTTGAACAACGGCGTGTAGTTGTCCTTGGTGACCTCGAGCAAGGGACCCGGAGGGGTGACGTCCAGGAACTCGCCCACCTTGGCTACGTCGGCGGGATCCAGGCTCAGGAACGCGTCCTTCACGGCGGCTTCGAACGCGGGATCGGCGTCGCCGCGAACGGTGATGGGGTCGTTGGGGATCGGGTTGGACGTCCAGACCTGACGGAAGTCGTCCCGCTTGAACGTTCCGGCGGCAATGGCCGTGGCGAGCGTCTGCGAGTTGATCTGCGCTGCGTCCACCTTGCCGTTGGTTAGGGCCAGCAGGGCCTCGGGATGGCCGCCGGTGTAGTCCATCTTGATGTCGGCATCGGCAATTCCGGCTTCGCGGAGGCCGAAGCGCGGCAGGACGTCACCGGACGTCGAACCAACGCTACCCAAAGCCAGCGACTTGCCCTTGAGGTCGCCGATGGCTTGGATGGGGCTGTCCTTCGGCACCCAGATCCCCGCGGTGTAGCTGCTGAGTTCCTTCTCTGCCGTGCCGAAGGAAACCAGCGGCTCAGCACCGGCCTTAGCGTCGGCGAACACGTAGCCCAGCGGGCCGAACTGACCAAGGTCCAGCTTGCCGTTGCGCATGGCCAGGACCTCGGCGGCGTAGTCCTCAACCACCTGGACACTCACCGGGCATTCGAGCTTCTTGGACAGGGCCGCGGCCAGGACATCGTAGGCGGGCTTGAGTTTGGCAGGGTCCTCGTAGGGCTCGATGCCGAACTTGATCTCACCGTTGGGGCAGGTGGCCGACGTCGCCTCGGGAGAGGACTGGGCGGCGCCGCCGCATGCCGTCAGCGCCAGAACGGTGGCGAGGGCAAGCGCGGAACCGGTGAAGAGCGTGGTTTTCATGGGAATCCTTATGCGAAGGGGATTGGAGGGGAGACGGGGAAATCAGTACAAGCGCGAAACGTTGCGGTGTGCCAGGCCGAATGAAAGGGTCATGCCGACGCCGGAGGTCACCGAGACCACGGTGACGCCGGGCTGGATGTCACGGACCAGGATGGGAGCCACGTCAGACGACGCGTAGACGCCCTGCCAGCGCTGGATGATCTCCAGCGGCTCGCCGATCCTGTCCGTGATTTCGGCGTTGAGGGTGGTGGTCACCGCTTCGTCCAGGAACGGATCGGCGGTGCGGTGGTAGTGGTGCGAGTCGCCCAGAATGACGGTGCCGTCCGGCCGCTGGGTGAACATGACGTTGGCGCCGATCTCCAGCAGTTCGGGCTGGTTCTCCAACACCTCGGAGTGGAGCGCGGCAGCTGCAGGCATATCCGTGAACGCCGGGTACCGGAGCATGGACGTGGCCGTGAGGACAGCAGGTGCGAACTCGACGCCGGCAGGCTTGGCCGCGAGTGACATCTGCAGCGCGCACCGCTGGATCCGGTGTTCCTCGGCAAGATCCGGAAACAGGTAATCGACGTCGTGGCCGACGCACACGAATGCTTGTTTGGCACTGAGCTCTCCGCGCGACGTCCGGACGGTCACGCCTGCAGGACTCCGGCTGAAGCCCAGCGCCGCTGTGTTCCAGTGAAGTTCGACGCCGGGTTGCTGGCTGAGCCATTCGGCCAGCGTTGCGACGGTGGTGCGGGGGTCGACGCGGAGGTCATCCCGTAGGAAGGCGCCACCTACCAGACCGGGCCATGCTGCGCCTGAAGTACCAGCGCCGTCGTGCGCTTCTTCAGTCACAGAAGCCGACGTGCCCAGACGGGCCCGCGTCGCGGCGGGGGAGAGCAGCTCAACCTGCCCCGGTTCGCGCACCGCGGAGAGCTCACGCAAGACGTTCATTTCGGCCTCGGTGCGGGCGAGGACCACGGCCCCGGCTTCGGAGGCCCAGAACCCGGCACGTTCAGCGAACTCGAGCCAGTACTTCCGGGAGGTCTGGGCGAGCTCGTACAGTTCACCGGACTGGGCTGTGATGCAGCAGTGGCCGAAGTTACGAACCGAGGCGCCTGCGGCGTGGTGGTCGCGCTCAATGATGGTGACGGTCAGGCCATTGGCAACAGCGTGCGCGGCATGCGCCAGGCCAACAATTCCAGCGCCGACAATCACGACGTCGGTGGGTTGGCCCGGGCTGTTGTTGATGGGTGTAGGGGAGGTGCTTGGGTTGTTCACACCATTGAGACTGGTGGGCGGATCGAAGGGAATCAAGCTGAATCGGGACTTGTATATACAAGTTAACCTGAACTTAATGTCTGTTCATTCGAGTTCACTTCAAGTTCATCTCAGGGCCCTCAAAACCGGCGTTCTCATGCTGTGGGACTTGTAATATCAACTTGTGAGCACACAGCAGAACGCACCCCTCCACGTCCGTCTCAGTGAGGAATTCATGCGCCGGATCACCGATGGTGACTGGCCGCCGGGTTTCCAGCTGCCCAGCGAGGCGGAGCTGTGCCGCGAGTTCGGGACCTCGCGCGGACCGATTCGCCAGGCGCTCGCCTTCCTGCGTTCCGAGGGCGCGGTAACGGGTGGGCGGGGGCGTCCCCCCATGGTGCGGAGGTCCGTGCCGTCGCAGTCGTTCTCCACCTTCAACTCATTCACGGAATGGGCCATCGGGATCGGCAAGACGCCCGGTCAACGCACGCTGGAGGTCGCACGCCGCGAAGCCAGCCCGGAAGCCGCCGAGGCACTCGGGCTGGTGCCGGGAACCACTGTGGTGGAGGTCCTTCGTGTCCGCTACCTGGACGAGGCTCCGGCCATGATCGAACGGACCACGTTCATCCTGGATGTGGGGCGAAAGCTCTTCGACTTCGACACCGACTCCGGGTCCATCTTCGCGTTCCTCAAGGAGCAAGGCGTGGACCTGCACAGTGCGCGGCACACCATCGACGCCGTCGCAGCCAGTGACGAGGACGCCGAACTGTTGGAGCAGCCCGAAGGCACTCCGCTCCTGCGCGAACGCCGTATCACCCGTTCCGGCGACGGGCAGCCCCTCGAATACTCCGAGGACCGCTACCTGCCGGCACTGACAAACTTCACCATCGACAACACCGTGGAACGCCGGGCCGCACTGGTCCGCATCCACACTGAAGGAGCCACCCCATGATCAAGCTTGTTGCCTGCGATATGGCCGGAACCACCATCGACGAACACGGCGACGTCTACGTCGCCTTGGCCCGCTGTGTGGAGGAAACCGGTGTGACCACCACGCCCGAGGCCGTGCAGGAGTGGATGGGCGCCGACAAGGTTGAGGCCATCACGGCCCTGATCCATGCTGGTGGCGGGACTGCGGACCCGGCCACCATCAGCGCTGCGTTTGTCCGGTTCAAGGAACTGCTTGTGGAGCTCTATGACGCCAACCCGCCAGTGGCTTTGGAGGGTGTGGAAGAAGCCTTCCGCGATCTTCGGAGCAAGGGAGTCAAGGTGGCCCTGACTACCGGTTTCTCACGCGATGTGGCCGAGCCCCTCCTTGAGCGGCTGGGCTGGAGCGTCCACGACGATAACCTGCTGGACGCCGTCGTGTGTTCTGATGAAGTAGCCGCTGGCCGTCCGGCACCCCACATGATCCACCGGGCCATGGAGCTGACCGGCGTGCAGGACGTCCGCGCCGTGATCGCAGCCGGCGATACTGTGAACGACCTCGCCGCCGCCAACAACGCGGGCGTCACGGCCGTGGGTGTCCTGACCGGCAAGCTGGACCGCGAGGCCTTGGCTGCACACCCGCACCACCACATCCTTGACGGCGTGAAGGACATCCCGGCGCTGCTCTCGTAGAACACCGCCGGGTTGGCGGTGGGGACGCAGGCATGGAAGATTGGAACCCGTGAAATTCCTTCACCCGTCCCCCAAGTCCTCTGCCCGCGGAGTCACCATCCTGCGCGTGGTGTTCGGCGCGCTCCTCATGGTGCACGGCTTCCAGAAGTTCATGGCCGGGCATGCCGCCTTCGCCGCGTCCGTTGCCGCAATGGGCGTGCAGAAGCCCGAGGTTGTGGCGTGGCTGGTGATCGCCGGCGAACTGGGCCTCGGCCTGCTCTTGGTGCTTGGTGCTCTGACCCGGGTGGCCGGTTTCCTGGCGGCGATCATGTTCGCCGGGATCTGGTTCGTGACGGAAGCGGGCAAACCCCTGCTCACGGACAAGTCAGGTGTCACGGCCGAGCTCCTGATCGTTTACGTCGCCATCTCCGTAGCGTTCGTGTTCCTGGGGCCGGGTGCGTTGTCGCTAGACCGCAAGCTGGCAAGGCAACCGGCCCGCACAGGGCGTTAATACGGCTGGGTTAATTCACGACGGCGGGACGCACCACGCTCGGCGACGTTACCGGCTCGATCGGCTCACCGAGCGTCGTTCGGGTACCGGATGCCCAACTGTGACCGCACGCCGTCAAAGAGACGCATGACGTTGATGGAGTCCTCCAGCGGCATGACCGGGCTTTCTGTCAGGCCTTGCTGGATGCAGCGGGTCACTTCCCGGAGCTCGTAGGTGTAGCCGATGCCCACAACGTCAAAGTGCTCGCGCCGCGGCTCGTCCCAACCAATCCGTATCACCAGTTCGCGGGGGTTGTTCACGGAGCCAACGGTCTGCAGGAACCCGAGCCCGCCCGCCACCGTAGCGGTCCGAGGCCCGTGCGCCATCAACGACGACGTCAGTTGCGCATGTGCACCGGTGTCATAGCCAAGGGTCAAGGCGTTCTGGCTGTCCACGCCGTCCTCGTTGAGTGTGCCGATTGCGGTGACCGACTGCGGGAAGCCCAGCGTACCCAGTGCCCAGAGCAACGGGTAGACGGTGATGTCCAGGAGCGCTCCGCCGCCGTCATTGAGAGCCCAAATCCGTGCGGCGGGATCATAAGGTGCCGGGAAACCGAGGTCGGCACTGACCCACTGGATCTGCCCGAGTTCGCCGGAGGCAGCTATGGAAAAGGCCCGCTGCATGCTCGGCAGGAAACGGCTCCATACCGCTTCCATGAAGAACACCTTCTGTTCCCGGGCCAGTCTCACCAGCTCGGTGGCTTCGCGGGCGTTGATGGTGAGGGCTTTCTCGCAGAGCACGTGCTTCCCGGCCCTCAAAGCGGCCGCGGCAATCTGGAAATGTTGAGCGTGGGGCGTCGCCACATAGACCACGTCCACGTCGGGATCGTTGAAGAGACGCTGGTAGCCAAGGACGCCGTCGTCGTCCCCATAGCCCTTGGAGAAACCAAGGGTGTGGGCGAACGCATCCGCGGCAGCCTGGCTGCGGGAACTCACGGCATACAGCTCGGCATCTTCCAGCAGGGCGAGGTCCTGGGAGACGCTGTTGGCGATGTTGCCTGTGGACACCACTCCCCACCGCAGAGGCTGACCGGTGGCCGACCGGGGATCCTGGTTGGTTTGCGAGGAAAGCCAGGGCACAGCGATAGGAAGTGTCATGCCGTTCATCCTCTCATTTCCCGGGTTGTACGGACGTGGTGCGCACCCTTCACGCCGAATGAAGGTGCAGTCCGAACGAAATGGCGGACGCGTGGCGAAACCCGGCCTTCCCCCTCGACGCCGCACTGATGGGCTTCGGCGCAGCAGTCCTTGTGGGCGCACTCGCCGGAGCCATCCCTGCGGTCGTGGCGGTGGGCGTCAAGGTCATCGACGCGATCCGGTTCTGACCTCCTCGCTAAGCCTGCCCTGCTGAAGACGGAAGCAACGTTCGGTTTTCTGCGCCAGGCTGCGATCATGCGTAACCACCAGGATGGTGGTGTTGTGATCGCGGCTCAGTGAGCTCAACAATTCGATGATGTGCTCACCGGTTTGCTCATCCAGGTTTCCGGTGGGCTCATCGGCGAGGATCAGCTTGGGCTCGTTGGCCAACGCCCGGGCAATCGCCACGCGCTGCTGCTCGCCGCCGGACAAGCGGTTGGTGCGGCGCGAGTGCTTCTCCGGATCCAACTGCACCTGCTCCAACAGCTCCTTGGCCCGCTGTAAGCGCGCTGCCTTGCGGACACCGGCGAACTCCATGGGCAGCATCACGTTGTCCACGGCGCTGAGGTTCGGGATCAGGTTGAACTGCTGGAATACGAAGCCGATGTCCCGGCGGCGATACTCGGTCAGCTTGCCGTCCGGCAGCCCCGCCAGGCTCACACCATCCACGACGACGTCTCCCGAGGTGGGCTTGTCCAGCGCACCCAGGAGGGACAACAGCGTACTCTTGCCGCTGCCGCTCTTGCCGACGATGGACGCCAGCGAGCCTTTTTCAAGCTCGAAGCTCACGCCGTTGACGGGCTTGATGGTCCGGTCACCGGACTTGAACTGACGGACCAGGTCCTTGACTACAATCACGGCTATTCTCCTCGGAGTACTTCGATGGGACGGATGCGGGCGGTCAGCAAGGCCGGGACCAACGCCCCGATGATGGCAACCGCGAACACCGCGGCGATACCTGCTGCAAGGACGCCGGGGGAGACGCTTGCGGTCACTGAGGTGAGCAACTGGGAGGCGCCGCCGAAGGGGCCACCCTGACCGCCGCCCGGCATGCCACCACCCATACCGCCGCCACCTGGGACAGTGCCGTTCGGCATGGCCCCGGCAAGTCCGCCGCCGCGCTGGGTGGTGGGGGCCGCCGTCGTGCTGGTATTGGAACTGATGAGCGCGGAGGCGATGCCGCCGCTGGCCAGCGAAGCGATCACGGCACCCACAACGCTGCCGAGGGCAACCAAGACCAATGACTCGAGGACGAACTGCATTCCGATGGTGCGGTTTCGGGCACCAATGGCTTTCAAGACCCCGATTTCCCGGCGGCGCTCGCGGACCAACATGACCATGATCAACAGGATGATGATTCCGGCAGTTGCCAGGGCAGCGATGAAGGCGACCAGCGAGATGTTCTTGACACTGTCCAGTGAGCTGACTGCGGTTTCGAGGTTGCGCTGGCCCTGGGTGACGTCGGCCTTGTCCGTGCCGAGAGCGTCCTGGACAGCGGTCTTGGTGCTGTCCACGTTTTCCATGCTGTTGACCGTGACGATCATGGTGGAGAGCTCATCCGGGGTTTCGGCCAGAGTCTGGGCTTCCGGAAGCGTCACATAGACGGCGTTGTTTCCAAAAGTGGTCCCGGCGTCAAAGACGCCCGCTACGGTGAAGGTCTTGTCCTGGATGGTGAACGTGGAGCCCACCGTCAGGCTGTTCTTCTCAGCCAGTGACGTGCCCACGAGAGCTTTGGCTTCTGCCGCGGTGTAGTCGCCCAAACCTGTGCCACTGGTGAGTTCCAGGGCCTTGCCCGTGCTGTCCACCTCTGCACCGATGCCCGTCGCGGTGATCGGCAGCGTGCGTGCGGGCTGGGTGGTTGTGCCGGTGGTGCCGCTTGCGTTGTTCCGGTTGCCGAGCGTTCCGGCGTCGACGGCGGCCGTCAGGTTGGTGCTGACCGTCGCCTGCTGCCCGCCGGGGCCAAAGCCGCCGCCCGGGCCGGCCAGTTGGGTGGTGTCGGTGGTTGCCGTGGTTGCTGTCTGAAGACGAAGAGCCTTCGTGCCAACTACAGACGTCACATTGGCGACCGATGCCGCAGTCTCAGCTTCCGCCGTCGTGAGTGGTTCGCCGCCACCCTCGAACCCCTGGCCGCCTGCCGGGTTAACCGTCAGCGTGGTTCCCACGGAGGCATTGAGCTCCTGGACCTTGGCGCCCACGGCTTGGTTGGCCACGAGCATGGCCAACGCCAGGCCGATGGCTACGGCCAGGACGGCAACTACCGCCGCCGTTCTGATTTTGTTGCGGAAGGCATTGCCTACGCTTCGGGCAAGGACGCTCACGTTTCTCCTCTTGACCTGCAAGTTTGTTTGGCCCACTGGACGTGGGCTGCAGATTCAAGACTCGTGAGTGCTGCTGTGCGGGAAGCCAGCCGAAGCTATGCGTGGGCTGTGAAAGCGAAAGCCCCGGCCCGCCAATGGCGGACCGGGGCTTGCGGTGTAACTCGGGTATCAGTTACTTGGTGATCGGGCCAAGTACCGGATCGTCAACGTAAGCGGTCTTGACGTTCTCCAGGGTCACGATCTGTGGCGGGAGGAGGTAAGCCGGGACGGTCTTGACGCCGTTGTTGTAGGAGTCCTTGTCGTTGATTTCCAGTTCCTTGCCGGCCTGGAGGTCCTTCACCATGGTGATGGCGTGCTCAACGAGCTTGCGGGTGTCCTTGTTGATGGTGGAGTACTGCTCGCCTGCCATGATCGACTTGACGGACTCAACCTCGGAGTCCTGGCCGGTCACGACGGGGAGCGGCTTGCCGGCGGCCTTGACGGACGTCAGCACTGCGCGGGCCAGGGTGTCGTTCGGGGAGAGGACGCCGTCCAAGGAAGCGGTGCCGTAGCTGCCGGTGAGCAGCGTGTCAGCGCGACGCTGGGCGTTTTCAGCCTTCCAACCCTGGGTGACAGCCTGCTCGAACGACGTCTGGCCCGAAACTACCTTGAGGGTGCCGTCGTCGATCTTCGGCTTCAGGACGCTCATGGCGCCGTCGAAGAAGACCTTCGCGTTGGCATCATCCGGGGAGCCGGCGAAAAGCTCGACGTTGTACGGGCCGGAGGCCTTCTTGGCCTTCATGCCGTCCAGCAGTGCCTGGCCCTGCAGTTCACCAACCTTGAAGTTGTCGTAGGCCACGTAGTAGTCCACGTTCTCGGTGTTCAGAAGCAGACGGTCATAGGCGATGACTGTAGCGCCGGAGTCCTTGGCCTGCTGGAGCTGCGTGCCGAGCTGCGCACCGTCGATGGCACCGACGATGATGACCTTGGCGCCCTTGGTGACCATGGCGCTGATCTGGTTCTGCTGCTCGGAAACGCCGCCGTTGGCGAACTGTACGTCAGCCTTGAAGCCGGCGCCCGTGAGGCCGTCGTTGAACAGCTTCTCCGCCAGGACCCAGTTTTCACTGGTCTTCTGCGGAAGTGCGACGCCGATCAGCGAGTCCTTGGGGAACGCTTCCCCGCCTGCTGTGCTGCTGCTTGAGCCGCTGTCAGTGCGGCCGCAGGCTGTCAGCGCCAGTGCCGCGATGGCAGCGACTGCTGCTGCCTTTCCTGCTTTACCAAACATTCGCATATCTTGGGTCACTTTCTGTGTGGGTGGGGTGGAGCGAGTCTGTCAGGAAGCGGATTACGCTTCCTTGGAGATGACCTCTTTGGTGGAGGTGGTTTCGTCGGGCTTGATCTCGTTGTTGCGCTGGAAGTTCTTCATCAGCAGCCCGGTAATGGACCGCTTGCCCTGGGACTTGTTGTAGACATCGAAGGCAACGGCTGCCAGGAGCACCAGGCCCTTGATGATCTGGGTGAGGTCGGCGCCTACGCCCAGGAGCTGGAGGCCATTGTTCAGGACGGCCATCACCAAGCCACCCACGATCGAGCCGATCACGGTACCGACGCCACCGGTAACGGCAGCGCCGCCAATGAAGACGGCTGCGATGGCGTCCAGTTCCCAACCGACGCCGTCGAACGGGCCGGAAGCGGTGGAGCGGCCCACGAAGATCATGCCTGCCAGGCCAGCCAGGACGGACATGTTCATCATGACCAGGAAGTTGACCTTCTTGGACTGCACGCCGGACAGCTCAGCTGCGTGGCGGTTGCCACCCACGGCGTAGACGTGGCGGCCGAGGACGGTCTTATCGGCGATAAAACCGTAGATGAGGACCAGGACGGCCAGAATCAGGCCCGGGATGGGGAAGGAAGTACCGGGGCGGCCCGTGGCGAACAGGTACGTGGCGTAGAGGATGGCACCGCAGATGAGGACCAGCTTGGTAACTTCAACCCAGAGCTCGGGAACGTCGGCTCCCAGCGCCTTGTTGGTGGCGCGGGCTCGCAGCGACATGATCACCACGAGCGCGGCGGCAATGATTCCGAGTAGCAAGGTGAGGTTGTTGAAGCCGGTGTTCGGTCCAATTTCAGGCAAGTATCCGGAGCCCAGAAACTGGAATTCCTTGGGGACAGGGATGGTGTTGGACTTGCCCACGAACTGGTTGAAGCCGCGGAACAAGAGCATGCCGGCCAGGGTCACGATGAAGGCGGGTATGCCCACGTAGGCCACCCAGAATCCTTGCCAGGCACCGATCACTGCCCCCAGGACCAGACCGAAGAGGACACCGGCCCACCATGGGAAACCCCAATCCCGCATGGCCAGGGCCACGAAGACGCCGACGAAGGCGGCAACGGAACCCACGGACAGGTCGATGTGGCCGGCGATGATCACCAGGACCATGCCGATGGCCAGGATCAGGATGTAAGAGTTGCCGTTGAACAGGTTGATCACATTGCCGGGGGTGAGCGTACGGCCCTCGGTGAAGATCTGGAAGAAGACGATAAGTGCCACCAGGGCGAAGATCATGCCGAACTGGCGGGTATTGCCACCAAATAGCTTCTTGAGCGCGTTCATTGTTTTGGTCCTTGTGTCAGGAAGGGGCGAGGCTGGGCCAATGGTCAGGCGGATTTGCGGGCGGAAGTCATGAGCTTCATGAGGCTTTCCTGGCTTGCTTCGTTCTTGTCCAGGACGCCGGTGATGGCGCCTTCGAAGATGGTGTAGATGCGGTCGGACAGGCCCAGGAGCTCGGGAAGCTCCGAGGAAATGACAATCACTCCCTTGCCTTGGTTGGCCAGCCTCTGGATGATGCCGTAGATCTCGTACTTGGCACCCACGTCGATTCCACGGGTGGGTTCATCCAGGATCAGGAGATCGGGATCAGTGAACATCCACTTGGCCAGCACTACTTTTTGCTGGTTACCGCCGGAGAGCTTGGCTACGCCTTCTTCCACCGACGGTGTCTTGGTTCGCAGTGATTTCCGGTACTCCTCGGCGACCGAGAATTCCTTGCGGGTGTCCACCACCGTGTAATTGCTGATCTTGTTCAGGGCCGCCGAAACCGTGGTGGTCTTGATGTCGTCCAGCAGGTTCAGGCCCAGGGACTTGCGGTCCTCGGTCACGTAGCCGAGGCCTGCGTCGATGGCGGCGCGAACGCTGCGGAGCTGGACCGGCTTGCCGTCTTTGTAGACCTGCCCCTTGATGAACCGACCGTAGGAATGCCCGAACAACGATCGCGCCAGTTCCGTGCGGCCTGCGCCCATCAACCCGGCGAAGCCGACGATTTCGCCGCGGCGTACGTAGAAGTTGGAACCCTTGCAAATCAGGCGGTCCTGGATCTGGGGGTGTCCCACCGTCCAGTCCTTGACCTCGAAGAAGACTTCACCGATCTTCGGCTCGTGATCCGGGAAGCGGGACTCGAGCGTCCGGCCAACCATGCCTTTGATGATGCGGTCCTCGTCCACGCCATCCCGTTTGACGTTCAGCGTCTCGATCGACTTGCCGTCACGGATGATGGTGATCTCGTCAGCGATCTGTTCGATCTCGTTGAGCTTGTGGGAAATGATGATCGAGGTGATGCCCTTGCCCTTCAGGCCAAGGATCAGGTCCAGCAGGTGCTGGGAGTCCGACTCGTTCAGCGCTGCGGTGGGCTCGTCCAGAATCAGCAGGCGAACGGATTTGTTCAACGCTTTGGCGATTTCCACCAGCTGCTGCTTGCCGACACCGATTTCCTTGATGGGGGTGTCCGGGTCTTCCCGCAGGCCTACCCGGGCCAGCAATTCAATGGAACGCTTGCGGGCTTCCGCCCAGTCAATGACGCCCCACTTGGTGGGTTCGTTGCCCAGGAAGATGTTCTCCATGATGGACAATTCCGGAATCAGCGCCAGTTCCTGGTGGATGATCACGATGCCCGCCGCTTCACTGGCGCGGATGTCCTTGAACTGCTGCGTTTCGGCCATGTACACGATGTCGCCCGTGTAACTGCCGTGGGGGTAAACGCCCGACAGTACTTTCATGAGCGTGGACTTGCCGGCGCCGTTCTCGCCGCAAATTGCGTGGATTTCGCCGGCCAGCACGCGCAAGCTCACATTCGACAAGGCCTTCACGCCTGGGAATTCCTTCGTGATCGAGCGCATCTCCAAAAGGACGGGATCACTTTGCGTGTTGAGGGATGTCATCAGCCCTTACGCCTCCAATGCATGACTTCGTTGTCGGCCCCGCAAACGGCGGAGCTGTCTGATGAAAAAGTAAACTGGATCACCTATCTTGTCGTCAAGACTTGAACACAAGATCCAGCTAACGATTTCGTTACCTACCGGTAATACCGGCATGTTGGAACACTAATGCGGCTGCGCCAAGGGCTTCTGCACGGGCCCCGAGGGAGGACATGGCCAGGTGCGTTGTCTCGCCCACCACGGGCACTGCGTGGCGCACCAGGCCCCTGCGGATAGGGTCCAGCAAAAGGTCGCCGAGGCCCGCCAAGGGGCCACCGACCACGATTACTTCCGGGTTGATCAGATTGGAAACGTTGCCGAGCGCGCGGCCAACCGCAAGTCCTGCATCGTCCACCACGCGCTGGGTCGCGGAGTCGCCGGCGAGGCAGTTGCGCACGATGTCCTGCGGCGTCAGGAGTGTCTCCTGGCCACGGCCCAACAGCTCGATCATGGTGGTGGTGGACGCTATCGTCTCAAGGCAACCCCTGTTGCCGCACCGGCACACCAAACCATGTTCATGGATGGTCGCGTGGCCGATTTCGCCTGTGATACCCACGTTGCCGTAGTAAGGAAACCCGTTGAGTATCAGGCCCGCGCCGATGCCCGAACCGATCTTGAGGAACATCAAGTTGAAGACCCCGCTGTGGGGACCCCACGTTACTTCGGACAGCGCACCCAAGTTGGCGTCGTTGTCAACAAAGACGGGGCAATTCAGGGCTTCCTCCAGCCGATGGAGGATGTCGATACCTACCCACTCCGGGAGGATGGCGCCTTGGGCGACCGTGCCGGAGCGTCGATCGATGGGGCCGGGGATGCCCGCTCCCGCACCCACAACGGCTGTGCGATCAATGCCGTTTTCCTCGAGCAGCTTTTCCAGTAACCGCACCGCCGCTGCGATGCCTTCCTCGGCCCGGTGGCCTAGCGGCAACTCAATGTAATCCTCAGCAATCACGTGGTAGCCCAACGAGGCGAGGACCACCCGCAGGTGGCGGCGTCCAAAGTCGATTCCGACGGCGACGGCCCCGTTGCTGTTCAGCCTCACGTTGGTTGCCCGGCGGCCGGAACTGGTGGTCGGTTCCGTGGAAACCAAGCCGGCGTCCTGCATGATTTTCACGATGTTGGAGATCGTGGCGGTGGAAAGTCCGGTCTGCCGGGAGAGCTCTGCCTGCGTGGACGGCCCGCTCAACAAGCATTCGATGATGCGTTGCTGATTCAGGTGGCGGAGCGCTGACTGCGAGCCGGGTTTTCTTGGGTGGCTCTTCGTTGAGCGCTGCGTAGCGGGCATGACAAGAAGATTGCCCCACAAGCGATGTTGTAGTCAAGAAGTGAACACAGCAAGTCAACCCTGCCCGACATACTCCAACGCAAGAATGTCTCTTAAGTACCCGTTGTGAGGCCCGATATGCACCCTAAGATCCCCCATTTGCGCGCAGAGGTGGCCTCGCAACGCAAGGGAGCGCGGGCATTGCGTCCCGATTTGGGGGCGTGCGGGTCCAATTGCCTCACCAGATGCTCGAGTCCCACGCCTACGCTGGAAGGAAAGATCCTCCCGGGCACGTGAATTTGGCAACGGGATCAGTCGAAACCAAGGTGGTAATGATGCTGCTCTCAGTCCTGCAGGCGAACGCTTCCGTCATGGACGTAGAGGCCAACCTGCGCACAATCGACGACGCCGCCCAGCGCGCCGCTCAAGCCGGGGCCGGGCTGCTCCTCACACCGGAGCTGTTCCCCGTTGGCTACGCACCGCTGCGTCTCCACGCTGAACTGGATCCGGCTACCCTCCCCGGCATCCGCGAGCGCCTGTCCGAGATCGCCCGCCGTCACAGCATCGGCCTGGTGTACAGCCTCCCGGCAGTCGCCGACCATGAGAATGCCTGGCACATCACCGCTTCCCTCCTGGATGCCGAGGGCAACGAAGTCCTCAACTACGCCAAGGTCCACCTCTTTGGCCCGGAGGAGCACAAGGCGTTCGTTGGCGCCCAAGAACCTCCCGCGGTCGTGGATTTCAACGGAATCCGTACATCGATGCTGATCTGCTACGACGTGGAGTTCCCGGAGGCGGTCCGTGCCGCCGCCACCCGTGGTGCCGAGCTCCTGTTGGTGCCAACAGCTCTTTCTGCCGGGTTCGACAACGTTCCGCAGGTCCTCATCCGCGCGCGGGCGTTGGAGAGCCAGCTCAACGTGGCGTACGCCAACCACTCCGGGCATGAGGACGTCTACACGTTCCTGGGCGGCAGCGTCGTGGCCGGACCGGACGGCTCGTTGCTTGCGGCAGCAGGGGAGTCCGCGGCCCTGCTGTTCGCCGAGGTGGGCACGGAGTCGGTCAACGCGGCACGCGAGGAAGTCCCGTACCTGCGCGAACGCCGGCCGAACCTCTATGCAGAGTGGGACAAGCGCGCCTAGTCGCGGGTCCCTTCAGCTGCAGCGCCGGCCACCAGCTCGTCCACGTACTGCAACGCGAACCACAGCTCGGCCCGGATCTGCGCTTGGTTGAGGTCCATGTCCAATAGTTCGCCGAGCACGCCGATCTGCCGCCGGACACTGTTCCTGTGAAGTCCAAGGAGTTTGGCCGAGCCGTCCCAGCTGCCGTTTTCGCTGAGCCAGCCTCGCAGGACACTCAACAGCGGGTCCCGCCGGTCCGCTTCCAGCGACAGCACGGGTGCCAGGAGTCGTTCGGCCAGCATGGTTCCCGCTTCACGGCCCAGGAGTCCTGTGACGGACCACGTCACCTCGTCCACGCGGGCGCTCTTGCCGGTGGAGACAACGCGGCTGCGCAAAGAACCCGCCCGTTGGTATGCCGCCTGAAGGCCAAGGAGTTCCGTTGGCTCGCCGATTACCAGTCGCCAGCCCAGCTTCTCGATATCCGCAAGCAGGGAATCGTCAACCCTGAGCCGCGTAATGGCCGCGAAACCGTACTCGGTGATCTCCACGAGCTTGGTGTCGAACAGCCGCCGCCACTGGAGCACCTCGCGAACCGGGCCGTCGTCAGCCGCGCCATCAACCCGGACGCCTTGAACCACCCGCATCTGTGCCGACCGGGTGGACGACAGACTCTGGGCGAGCAGGTCCTTCAGCCCGTTGACATGTTTAGTGCCGCCTGACGCCAGCGAGTCCGGGTGCAACAGCACGGCCGTAGCCAGCTGGCTGGGTGCCAACGAGCCACTGGTCCGCTGCCTCACCAGCAACTCCAGCAGACCAACGGCCGCCTGCACCACATTGTTTTGCGCAGGAGTCAGCGGCGCGTCGGAGCCGAGGATCAGGGCGCCGAGGTTTGCATCCTTGGTGCTGCGCAACGGATGCCCGAACACCAGCGCCGATCCCGGCTGCTCAAAACCGTCCATCTCTACACGCGGACCGCTGCCTGACAGCAGCCGCTCCAGGAGCGGTGCCAACAAGGAATGTTCGACGCCGCTGCTGCCGCCGGCGTTGTGCCCGCGCGCCCGGACCCGTCCGTCAGCGCCCACCAAAACAGCCCACACGGGAACCCTCTGCACCAGGGCGGCCAGCAGTTCGTGTTCCGGCCTGGGGGAGAGTACCGCGCGCATGAGTTGGCGGTTGGTGTCCGCCAGTTGCCGGAAGACCCTCGCGTTGTCGGTTTCCAGAAGCTGGGAGAATTCCAGGCCGATCGCCGCGAACGGCACGGACTCAGGTACCTCGAACAATGTGAGGTTGTGCTTGCGGCAAGCATCCAGCAGGACGTCCGGGACGGCGTCGAAATACGGCCTGATGCCGAATCCGAGCGCAGCCACCTTGGCATCCACCAGCCGCTGGACGTAGGCGTCCACCTTGGCCGCCGAGCCGCCCTTCCCAAGGAAGGGCAACCCGGCGGTGAGGAGGAACTCGCCCTCCGGCAGGTACGGCGTGGGGTCTTCGAGCTCACTCGGTTCCACCCATCGCAGCAGCGAGGTGCCGCTGCCGCCGTCGTGAAGCATTTTCAACTCCGGCGGCAGCTGCTCCAGGAACTGTTCGAGCGTGACGAAACTGAGGCGGGCGGTGGCGGGCTCAGGCGACATTGCCTGGCCCGGCGGCTGCCGGCTCCTGGTAGTCGGGGCACCGGTAAGCGGTAGTGGCGTAAGCGCGGGGGAGCCGAGGCGCGATCCTGTTGATGATTTCGTCGCCGTGGCTTCCAATCGCGGCGCCCCAGTCGTCGGCGCTCGCCGCCCCGCAGGCCGGGTCACCGAACAGCACCGCCGTGTCGCCGACGTCGATTCCCGACGCGTCCGGCCCAAGGTCCACCATGAACTGGTCCATGCAGACCTTTCCGATCACCGGGACCGTGCGCCCGCCGATGTTCACCACCGAACGGCCGCTGATGCCTTTGGGGATGCCGTCCGCGTAGCCGAGCGGGATGAGCCCGAGGTATCGCGGCTCATAGGTGATGGCCTGGTGTTCGTAGCTGACGCCGGTGCCTGCGGGGACCTTCTTGAGCATGACCAGCGGTGCGGTCACGCTGAGCGCGGGACGCAGGCCAAAGTCGGCAGGGTCCAGGTGATCGGCCGGGGCGAGTCCGTAAATTGCCAGGCCTGCGCGGACCATGTCGAAGTGGAATTCGGGCCGGTCCAGGATGTTCGCAGAGCTGGATACGTGCCTAAGTTCGGGGGCAAGTCCTGCCTGGTGCGCTTCGCGAACAGCGTCCTCGAACTCGGCGACGGCGGTGAGGTTGCCGGGGTGCGCTGGTACATCGGCCCAGGCCAGGTGGGTCCAAATGCCGCGTACGCGAAGGTTCCCGTCGAGCTCTGCCTGCCGGGCCTGCGCCACGAGCTCGGCCCAGTCTTCCTTGCGCGCACCGCCGCGGCTCAGGCCGCTGTCCAGTT
The DNA here is from genome assembly GCF_000294695.2 of Arthrobacter sp. Rue61a. Classification (NCBI taxonomy): domain Bacteria; kingdom Bacillati; phylum Actinomycetota; class Actinomycetes; order Micrococcales; family Micrococcaceae; genus Arthrobacter; species Arthrobacter sp. Rue61a. The sequence goes on from NC_018531.1 coordinate 1,242,331, forward strand.
CCAAGTGCACGACGGCGGGACGGCCCAGGCGTTTCGCGATGCCTGCCAGCACCTCCAGTTGGCCAACGCTCCCGAGCGACACATCGATGTCGTTTTCGAGGGCTTCGCGAATGGTGGCGCTTGTCTGGGATGCCAGATACAACCAGGAAAGTATCGGCACAGTGATGCCTGCTTGGCGGAGCGCAATCGCTTCGCTGAGCTGGGCCGTTCCCAGCCAGTCCGCTCCAGCCTTGACAGCTGTGCGGGCTACTTCCACCAGTCCGTGGCCATAAGCATTTCCCTTCACCACGGCCATGAAGAATGGCGCCTCAGTGCGCTTTTTCAGGGCCTGGATGTTGTCCGAAATCGCCGACAGGTCCACGGTGACCTGCCCCGAAAGGGCTGCCGGAGCAGCCTCTTGATAGTGTGCATTACGTCTCATGGTTGAACACTATAGGTCATTTTGCACCGTGGTGAGAGGTGGCTCACATGCCAGTCTTGTGGAGGGGAAATCGAAACTACTTTGAAGGGACGTCAAGGGTGACTGTGCCTGTGAACACCAAAAACCCGGCTGCGGCCAACGGCGCCAGGCCGAGCCTGGGCGCGCAACTCCTGCGCCGCAAGCCCATTGGCCAGATGGTCAGCGAAGCCGGAAGCAGTGAAAGCGGAACGCCGCTGGTCCGCAGCTTCGGGGTCCTCCAGCTGACCATGATCAGCGTCGGTGCCACGCTCGGCACCGGCATCCTGGTCATCCTGGGCGAATCCGTGCCGCTGGCGGGACCTGCCATCTGGATCTCCTTCGTCATCGCCGGCTTGGCCGCTCTGCTCTCCGCCGTGTCCTATGCCGAAATGGCTGGACTCGTTCCGGTGGCAGGTTCCAGCTACTCCTACTCCTACGCCACCATGGGCGAGGGCATGGCCTGGATCTGCGGCTGGTGCCTGGTGCTGGAGTACGCGGTCTCGGTTGCAGCAGTTGCCGTGGGGGCCGGACAGTACGTCAACGAGACCTTGGCTGCCTTCGGTCAGTTCCTGCCGGACGCCGTGAGCCAGCCGCCGGGGGATGGCGGCGTGGTCAACGTCCCCGCGATGATCATCGTGATTCTGGCCATGGTCCTGCTGGTCCGCGGTGCACGTGAGAGTGCGTGGATCAACACTGCAATCGTGGTGATCAAGGTGGGCATCCTGCTCTTCTTCTGCGCCGTAGCGTTCACCGCGTTCAATGCCGGTAACTTCGAGCCTCTTCTCCCGATGGGTGCCGCAGGGGTATCCGCCGCAGCGTCGAGCGTTTTCTTCTCCTACATCGGCTTCGACGCCGCCTCCACCGCGGGTGAGGAAGCCAAAAACCCCAAGCGGGATCTCCCCAGGGCCATCATGCTGTCCATGGTGATCGTCACCAGCATTTATGTCCTGGTTGCCGTCGCTGCCATTGGCGCCCGGCCTTGGGGTTGGTTTGACGGTACGGAGGCTGCTCTGGTGCAGATCCTGCATGAGATCACCGGGCAGCCCTGGATTGCGCTGGTCTTCTCCATTGGTGCAGTTCTTGCCATCGCCAGCATCGTGCTGACAGTCCTCTACGGTCAGACCCGCATCATGCTCTCCATGTCCCGCGACGGCATGATGCCCAAAGTCTTTGGACGCATTTCCCGCCGAACCGGCACCCCTGTGGCCGGAACGCTGATCGTTGGCGTCGGCGTCGCCCTTGCCGCTGGCTTGGTCCCGCTGGGTGCTCTGGCCGACGCCACCAGCATCGGAACCCTGTTCGCGTTCGCGTTGGTCAACGTTGCAGTGATCTACCTGCGCCGCAACCGCCCCGATCTTGAGCGAAGCTTCAGGGTTCCCCTGTATCCGATCACTCCCATCCTGGGCACGCTGATGTGTGCCTACCTGATGATCAACCTCGGTGCCGATACCTGGATCACCTTCGGTGTCTGGATGCTCGTGGGCATCGCCATCTACTTCGGCTATGGACGCCGGAACTCCAAGGTAGCCGCGCTCAGCGAACAGGACTACCGTGAACTAACCACCAGGGCCGTGAGCCCGGAACCTGTGAAAGCAGCAAACTCATGACCATCGCCACCGAACTCCCGCTCATCGAGGAACCAGGAGCGCCCGCCGCAGCAGCCGGCGCACCGATCACCATGCTGAACCCGGACTTCCCGTTCAGCTACGACCATTACCTGGCGCACCCCAACGGGTTGGGCTCAGTCCCCGAGGAGCTCCACGGCACCGAGGTGGCCATCATCGGCGCCGGGCTGTCCGGCCTGGTTACCGCTTACGAACTCATGAAGCTTGGCCTCAAACCCGTCATCTACGAGGTCGACCAGATCGGTGGACGTCTCCGGACTGCGAGCTTCCCGTCCGCGCCCGGCGTTGTGGCGGACCTCGGCGGCATGCGCTTCCCGGTTTCCGGAAAGGCTTTCTACCACTACGTGGACCTCCTTGGCTTGGACACCAACGATTTCCCCAATCCCATGGCGCCGGCAACTTCTTCCACGGTCATTGAACTTGCGGGTAAGAAGCACTACGCCACCACTGCTGACGAGCTGCCGGAGTTCTTCCTCGAAGTGGCTGACGCTTGGAAAGCCGCAGTGAATGACGGCGCTGCTTTCGCCGAGATGCAGGAAGCCATCAAGGCCCGCGACACCAAGCGGATCAAAGAACTCTGGAACGCCCTCCTGCCGGAACTCGACGAGCAAACCTTCTACGGCTTCATCGCCGCCAGCAAGTCCTTCAAGGAGGCCGGGTTCGCTCACCGTGAAGCATTCGGGCAAGTGGGCTTCGGCACCGGTGGTTGGGATACCGACTTCCCCAACTCCATCCTCGAAATCCTCCGCGTGGTCTACACCGACGCCGACGACCAGCACCGCTCCATTAAGGGAGGAGCGCAAAGGCTCCCCGAGGCACTCTGGAACCACGCGCCGTCGGGCCTTAAGTACTGGCCGGAAGGCACCTCGCTCGCGTCCCTGCACTCCGGCTCGCCGCGCGGAGCCGTGGACAACATCCGCCGGGCGGAGAACGGCGACCTCCTGGTCCGCGAGAACTGGGGGCGCGAGGCCACGTACCAAGCCGTGGTGACCACCTGCCAGTCCTGGCTGCTGTCCACGCGCATCCACACCGAGGAAGCGCTGTTCCCAGCCGAGTTGTGGACCGCGATCGAGCGCTCGCACTACATGCAGTCGTCCAAGACCTTCGTGATGGTGGACCGGCCGTTCTGGAAGGACATCGATCCCGAGACCGGCCGCGAGGTCTTGTCCATGACCCTCACCGACCGCCTCAACCGGGCAACGTACTTGCTCGACGACGGCCCGGACAAGCCCGCTGTCATCCTCCTGTCCTACACATGGAACGACGACGCCCTGAAATGGCTAGCGCTCACCGCCGAGGAACGCGTGAAGCTCATGCTGCACTCCTTGGAGCAGATCTACCCGGGCGTGGACATTTCAAGCCACATCATCGGGCAGCCGATCACGGTGTCCTGGGAAGCGGACCCCAACTTCATGGGCGCGTTCAAAGCCAACCTGCCCGGGCACTACCGCTACCAGCAGCGCCTGTTCACGCACTTCAAGCAGGACCAACTGCCGGAGTACCAGCGGGGCATCTTCCTCGCGGGGGACGATGTGTCCTTCACCGCCGGATGGGCTGAGGGTGCCGTGACCACGGGCTTGAACGCCGTGTGGGGAGTGGTGAACCACCTGGGTGGCTCGTCGGCCGCCGGCAACCCGGGTCCGGGTGACCTGCTGGATGAGCTCGGCCCGATCTCCCTGGACTGATCTCCCCTTATACGTTGCGAGGCCCGCTCTGCACCCTAAACCCTCAGGGAGGCGGTGGGGATGCAGGGCAGGGCCTCGCATTCGTATTTATCCACGAAGGGATGTTCGCCTAGCTGAGGGCTAAGGCGAGGCCAAACATGGCCAGCGCGAATATCGGGAAAAGCCAGTTGGTGACCAGCACGCCGATCTTCTTCCGCGCTCCGGTGTTCGGCTTCGTGTCGGCGGTTGGGTCGATAATGTCGTCGTTATCCGGGCCAAGGTGCCTCATCGTGTTGACGATGGAGAGAAGAACCATGATGGCGGCGCTGCCCATGAGCCAGGGGAGAGGGTTCAGTTCCAGCCATGCATCCGCCCGGTTGGTCGGCGCTACTACTCCGGAGGCAAGCCCTGACGCTACGCAAATGACAACGAGGCCTACGAGCACCCAGTGGCGCCGGACCGCTGCGGTGAGATAGAGCGGCAGGAGTGCAATGACTACGAGCGGCGTCGCAACAAGAGCTGCCTGTACCGGCGAAATCAGCATTGGCTCGGAGCGGGCCCATGGCACCACGGCCTGGTTGAAAAGCAAAAAGGCCAAGAGGCCCAGCATGGATGGCCAGAGTGCCTTCCTTACCCATTCAAACTTCGGCGCACGTGGAAGTTCGAGCTCGGCCGCATAGCTGCGTGCTGGCCCGAACGCTTCCTCAGCCTGTTGGCCGGTGTCTCTGAGGAGTTCCCGGACGCTTGCCACGGTGTCACCGATTGCATCCCCATGTACCTGGCGGAGTCGAAGTTCCAGGACGAGTTCGTCAAACCATTTCTTGTTGGCGGTTTCCTGCATCATGTAGTGGTCTCCTTCGTGTCCTGCCCGTCGAGGTATCGCTTGCTGAGCTCGGTGAATCGCAGCCAGTCCGCGCTGAGCCGTTTCACTTCGGTGCGCCCGCGGTCAGTCAGGGCAAAGTACTTTCGGCCCGGTCCGCCGTCCCCTGCCCGCCATTCGGTGGTGACCAGGCCAGCGGCCTCATAACGGGTGAGGAGCGGGTAGAGAGTGCCGCCCTTGATGGTGCCGAACCCGTGGCGCTCAAGTTCACTGATGATCGCGTAACCGTAGGAGGGGCCAGCGGAGAGGGCATGAAGCGAGAGGAAGCCCAGCGTCGCACGCAGCCAATCACTTGGCCAATCAGCGCCTTCCGACGTCGGCGGACCTGGATGGGAAACTGTCATGACTATATTGTCACTCTAAGTAGTTAGCCTGTAAAGCCATGGTATGCAGCGAGGCCTGCCCTTCGACCGAACGCTCAGGTTCTGTCGAAGGGCAGGCCTCGCGATTTGCGTCAGTTTGTGTGTATCTCCCTGTGTGCCGCAGCGAGCTCCTTGTAGTGGGCCGCGTTGTGCTTGACACCCTCAAACTCTTCATCGGTAAGTTCGCGGCGGACCTTCGCGGGAACACCGGCAACGAGGGAGCGCGGGGGAATGACTGTGCCCTCCAGAACCACTGCGCCGGCAGCGATGAGCGAACCCGATCCAACTACTGCGCCGTTGAGGATGGTGGCGCTCATGCCGATCAGGCAGTCGTCCTCTATGGTGCAGCCGTGGACCACTGCGCTGTGACCCACGGAGACGCGCTCGCCGACGGTGCACGGGAAGCCGGGGTCGGCGTGGAGGACTACGTTGTCCTGGAGGTTGGACCCTGCACCCACGCTGATCGCGGCCGTATCTGCGCGGACGGAGACGCCGTAGAAAGCACTGGAGTCCTCGGCCAACGTGGCCTTGCCAATGATTGATGCCGTGGGTGCCACGAAGGCGGTGTCATGGATGGCCGGAGTATCCCCGGCGAAAGTGTAAGAAGGAGCCATGGAGCCCAGCTTAGTTCCCCATGAGGTGGCACTTCGGGCCGATATGCCGCCCCCAAACGGCCTGAAGTGCGACTCAGTTGAGCAACGGGGTGCGGAGGACCAGGAACTGGTAGTGCTGATTCCACTGACCCGCGCCGGGGCCGGACTCCACGCCCACACCTTCCGGCCAGGTCCGGAAGTGTTCCACAGCACCGTGTTCGCCAAAAATCCGCTGCACGGTTTCGTCGCTACGGCGGCTGAAGAACCGTCGCGGCTCCTCGAGGTCCTCCGGGTTGAGGACTTCGTCGTCCTCACCTGACCAAAGCCCGACGGCGATTGGCGCACCAGGTGCGGTGACCCGCACCAGTTCGCGGACGACGTCGTGAATTCGGCTGTTGGGAACATGAAGGAGAGTGCTCATGGTCCACGCCGCAGAGAACGCAGAAGAGGCAAAAGGGAGGTCCCGCCCGCTGGCCACCGAGGCGTCGAGCCCGGCCGAGCGCGCCAAATGAACGCTTTCCGGGGACAGGTCAACACCGGTGTAATGCAGCCCTGCGCGGACGAACTCCACGCCCTCCACCCCGGTTCCACACCCGAGTTCCAGCAATGAGTGCCGGTGCTCGGACTTCAACAGCCGGATGAACCATTCCCTGCATTCAACCCGATGCGGGGTCAATGCCCGGGTGTTCCGGACGGGAGCATGGCGGTCGTAGTAAACCGCCAGGTCAGCTTCATGGTTGGCCTCGGGGATGCCGTGCATACCCTCAGCATAGGAGCGGCGTTAGTTGAACACCACGGTCCGGGTGCCGTCGAGCAGCACGCGGTGTTCGGCATGCCACTGGACTGCTTGGGCCAGCGTACGGCCTTCGACGTCGCGGCCCATCTGCACGAACTGGGCAGCCGTGCGTGCGTGGTCAACGCGGATGACTTCCTGCTCGATGATCGGACCCTCGTCGAGGTCGGCCGTCACGTAGTGGGCAGTGGCGCCGATGATCTTCACACCGCGGGCGTGGGCCTGGTGGTACGGCTTGGCACCCTTGAACGAGGGAAGGAAAGAGTGGTGGATGTTGATGGCCTTGCCGTTCAACTCCGTGCAGAGATCGTTGGAGAGAACCTGCATGTAACGGGCCAGGACCGTCAGTTCGACGTCGTGCTCGGCGATCAGCTTCAGCAGCTCCGCCTCGGCCTGGGGCTTGGTTTCCGGCGTCACGGGGATGTGGTGGAACGGGATTCCGTAGAACTCCGCCAACGACTCGAGGTCGCGGTGGTTGGACACGATGGCCGGAACGTCGATGGGCAAGGTGCCGGTGCGCTGCTGGAACAGGAGGTCGTTGAGGCAGTGCGCGTCCTTGGAGCACAGGATGATGGTGCGGACCTTCTGGCCCACGGGGTTGATCTGCCAGGTCATGCCAAAGGATTCGGCCACCGGCCGCAGGGCAGCGGCCAGTTCGTCTTGGGAGGACGCAGTGGTTGCCTCCACGCGCATGAAGAAGTTGCCGGTGGTGGGACTTCCGTATTGTTGCGAATCGGCGATATTGCACCCGGCGTCAAGAAGTGCGCCGGCGACAGCGTGCACGATGCCGGGGCGGTCGGGGCAGGAGAGGGTCACAACAAAAGCGGTGGAGTCAGTCACACGGACAAGCCTACCGGTGCTGCCTTGTTGTACTGTTAATGGGTCGCAACTGGCGTTGGGTGGACTACCACCAGGGAGCGGCAATCACGAAGACCACGGATCGTACGCCTGGGCCGAGGGTCATGTCTTACCGTCGCACGCACGTGACCGATGCCTCCTGTCATCAAGGGGACGCGGGAATGCTGCTGCCGGTAGCCTGACCTGTAGCACCACCCGTTCCCTAGCCAGGAGATCTCCGTGACTACCACCACTTCAGCGTCTGTCAGCAACCAGTCGCTCGCCGATCTCGATCCCGAGATCGCAGCAGTCCTCAACCAGGAACTTGGCCGCCAGCGCGGCACCCTGGAAATGATTGCGTCCGAAAACTTCGCCCCCCGCGCCGTGATGGAAGCCCAGGGCTCCGTCCTGACCAACAAGTACGCCGAGGGCTACCCGGGCCGCCGCTACTACGGCGGTTGTGAATACGTCGACGTCGCTGAGCAGCTCGCCATCGACCGCGTCAAGGAACTCTTCGGCGCCGAGTACGCCAACGTCCAGCCCCACTCCGGTGCCCAGGCAAACGCTGCAGCGCTCTCCGCCATGATCACCCCGGGCGACAAGATCCTCGGCCTGTCCCTGGCACACGGCGGACACCTGACCCACGGCATGAAGCTCAACTTCTCCGGCAAGCTCTACAACGTAGCGGCTTACCAGGTTGAAGAAGACAACTTCCGCATCGACATGGACAAGCTCCGTGAGCAGGCCATCGCCGAGAAGCCGCAGGTCATCATCGCCGGCTGGTCCGCGTACCCGCGCCACCTCGACTTCGCTGCCTTCCGCTCCATCGCTGATGAGGTGGGCGCGCTCCTCTGGACGGACATGGCCCACTTCGCAGGCCTCGTTGCAGCAGGACTGCACCCGAGCCCCGTACCGCACTCCGACGTCGTCACCTCCACCGTTCACAAGACCCTCGCCGGTCCGCGTTCCGGTGTGATCCTGGGCAAGCAGGAGTGGGCCAAGAAGCTCAACTCCAGCGTCTTCCCGGGCCAGCAGGGCGGACCGCTCATGCACGTCATCGCCGCCAAGGCCGTTGCTTTCAAGATCGCCGGCAGTGAAGAGTTCAAGGAGCGTCAGGAGCGCGTCCTCGAGGGTGCCAAGATCATCGCTGACCGTCTGAACCAGTCCGACGTTGCCGAGGCCGGCGTCTCGGTCCTCACCGGCGGCACCGATGTTCACTTGGTCCTGGTTGACCTGCGCAACTCGCAGCTGGACGGCCAGCAAGCCGAAGATCTTCTGCACTCCGTGGGCATCACCGTGAACCGCAACGCTGTTCCGTTCGATCCCCGCCCGCCGATGGTCACCTCCGGTCTCCGCATCGGTACGCCTGCCCTGGCTACCCGCGGATTCGGTGCTGCTGAGTTCACCGAGGTTGCAGAGATCATCGCCACCGCGCTCAAGGCCGGTTCCTCAGCAGACGTCGAGTCGCTGCAGGCCCGCGTGGACAAGCTCGCCGCCGACTTCCCGCTGTACCCGCAGCACGAGCAGTGGTGACCCGCGCTCCCGCAGCAATCAGTAAACAAGCACAACCCGGGCATTGAACCGGGGCTGACGGGACCCGCCGCCATACCCCACGGCAGCGGGTCCCGTCTGCTTGGGCCTCCCCACGGCCCACTCACGCAGGTCACCCACCAGAAAGAGCAGATGGAATGACACAGTCCACCGCACAGATCCTCGACGGCAAGGCGACCGCCGCAGCCATCAAGGCAGAACTGACCACCCGCGTTGCAGCCTTGGCAGCCAAGGGAATCGTCCCGGGCCTGGGCACCATCCTGGTGGGATCCGACCCCGGCAGCACCTGGTACGTCGGCGGCAAGCACAAGGACTGCGCCGAAGTCGGCATCCAGTCCATCCGCCGCGACCTCCCCGAGGACATTTCCCAGGAAGAGCTCCTGAAGGTTGTTCGCGAGCTCAACGACAACCCCGAGTGCACCGGCTACATCGTCCAGCTTCCGCTGCCCAAGCACATCGACCAGGACGTCATCCTGGAAGCCATGGACCCGGACAAGGACGCCGACGGCCTGCACCCCATGAACCTTGGCCGCCTTGTGGCCAACGTCAACGGCGAAATGAAGTCCCCGCTGCCCTGCACGCCCAAGGGCTGTGTGGAGTTGCTTCGCCGCCACAACATTGAACTCAAGGGCAAGCGCGTCCTGGTGGTTGGCCGCGGCGTCACCATCGGCCGCCCCATAGGCCTCCTGCTGACCCGCAAGGAAGTCAACGCCACGGTCATCCTTGCCCACACCGGAACGGTGGACCTGCCCGCGGAACTCAAGCAGGCCGACGTCGTGATTGCCGCCGCCGGCGTGCCGCATATGATCAAGGCTGAAGACCTCAAGCCGGGCGCAGTGGTGCTCGACGTCGGCGTCAGCCGCGTTGACGATGGCAACGGCAAGGCTGTTGTCACCGGAGACGTGGATCCGGCCGCTGCCGACGTCGCTGCCTGGCTGTCCCCGAACCCGGGCGGTGTGGGTCCGATGACCCGTGCCATGCTGCTCGCGAATGTGGTGGAGAGCGCTGAGCGCCAGGCGGGCATCGCGTAGGTTTCCGCGAACACAGCCGTGGCCCGTTTCGGGGCTAAGCTGCCGAAGATGCCGTGCGCACGGCATCATCGGCAGCCAAGCCCCGAAACGGCCTCGCAGCTGACGCTTTCACATATCGGTGGGCGCTACTAGTCTGCTGAGGGTGCACAATGAAGCAACCCGCTCTCCGACACCGTCTCCGACACCGTCACCAACACAGTCAGAATCGTCGCAAACCAGCTTCGACATGAACCGACCAACCGTCATCAGCGCGCGGAACCTCACCAAGGCCTATGGTGACCTCACCGCCGTGGACAACATTTCCTTCGACGTACCCGCCGGGGAGTCTTTCGGTCTGCTGGGACCCAACGGCGCCGGCAAATCCACCACCATGAAAATGATCGGTGGAGTCTCGCAACGCACCTCGGGAACGCTGAACATCATGGGTTTGGACCCGGAATCCCACGGACCCGAGGTCAGGGCGCACTTGGGCGTGGTCCCGCAGCAAGACAACCTGGACGAAGAGCTCAGGGTCCGCGAGAACCTGATCGTCTACGGTCGCTACTTCGGCCTGCCCCTGAGCTACCTGCGCCCCAAAGCCGACGAACTCCTGGAATTCGCGCAGCTGACGGACAAAGCGAACTCGAAGGTGGATGCGTTGTCCGGCGGCATGAAGCGGCGGCTCACCATCGCGCGGTCGCTTATCAACGAGCCGCGCATCCTGCTCCTTGACGAGCCCACCACCGGCCTTGATCCCCAAGCCCGCCACATCCTGTGGGACCGGCTCTTCAGGCTCAAGGAAAGCGGCGTGACGCTGATCCTCACTACGCACTACATGGATGAGGCCGAGCAACTCTGCGACCGCCTGATCGTGGTGGACAAAGGCCGCATCATGGCCGAAGGTTCGCCCGCCAACCTCATCCGCGAGCACTCGTCGCGCGAAGTACTCGAGCTCAGGTTCGGTTCCGAGCGCAACGCGACCATCGGCGTCGAACTTCAGGGCATCGGTGAGCGCCTGGAGACGCTGCCGGACCGAGTGCTCATCTACGCGCACGACGGCGAAGCTGCGCTGGAGCAGGTCACTGCCCGAGGGCTGCGGCCCATGACCTCGCTGGTGCGCCGCTCGTCGCTGGAGGACGTGTTCCTGCGGCTGACCGGCAGGAGCCTCGTTGACTGACAATCAAAGCACGACGGCGGAGCGGCCGTTGCGGGCCCACTCACCCGAGGTGTCGGCTGCCCGGGCGCGACGCTGGGGCTCGTTCTTCTATGCGGAGCAGGTGCTTCGCGTCATGCGCAACTACGGCTGGTCCGTCATCTTGTACAGCGTGGGGCAGCCGGTGGCGTACCTGTTCGCCATGGGAGTCGGGCTCGCCAGCCTGGTGGATGCCAACAGCGAGGCCGCGTTCGGAGGCGTCAGCTATCTGGAGTTCGTGGCTCCGGCCCTGTTAGTCTCCGCTGCGGTGATGACGGCGTCGGGGGAATTCTCTTACCCGATCATGGACGGCTTCAAATGGCGCCGCGTGTTCTACGGCCCGCATGCCTCGCCGTTGATTCCGCAGCAGATCGCCAGTGGCCACATCATGGCCAGTTCCCTGCGGTTCCTGCTTCAGTCGGTGGTCTACTTTGTGGTGGTGGCCCTGTTCGGCGCTTCACCGAGTCCGTGGGGTTGGGGCTCCGCCATTGTGGCCACGGTGGCTGCCCTGAGCTTTGGCCTGCCATTGATGGCCTACGCCGCGAGCATCACCCAGGACAAAGGGCAATTCGCGTTGGTGCAACGCTTCATTGTGATGCCGCTGTTCCTGTTCTCGGGGACGTTCTTCCCGCTGGATTCGTTGCCGATCGCAGTTCGCTGGATCGGCTGGATTTCACCCGTCTGGCATGGAACCGAATTGGGCCGGGTGTTCACCTACGGGATGGACCAGGACCCGTTGCTGACCATCACTCATATTGTGTTCCTGCTGGTGACGGCAGTTGGGGGCTGGGTGCTGGTGCGCCGCCAATTCGTGAAGAGGATGGGCTCATGAGTGTCCTGACAGGTGGCCATAGTGCCACGGACCTGGCCCGCGAGCGGAAGTTCGGTTCCCTGTACTCCCGTAACGCCAAGGCAGTGGTGGGCCGAGGGCTGATGGCGGCCAAGAGCAGCACCTGGCTGGTGATGGTGTCCGGGTTCTTCGAGCCGGTGCTGTTCCTGCTGGCCATGGGCGTGGGCATGGGCTCCATAGTGGGCACGGTCCAAGGGCCGGGCGGCGAGGAAATCAGCTACGCCGCGTACATCGCGCCGGCGCTCCTGGCGGTCTCCGCCATGAATGGGGCCATTTACGACTCCACCTGGAACGTTTTCTTCAAGATGAACTTCGCCAAGCTGTACCAAGGGATGCTCTACACGTCCCTGGGTCCGCTGGACGTAGCCATCGGCGAGATCTTCCTGGCTCTCCTTCGGGGCCTCCTGTACGCCACGGGTTTCACGGCAGTCATGGGGGTGATGGGCCTGCTCACCAGTTGGTGGGCCATCCTGGTCATTCCCGCCTCGGTGCTGATCGCTTTCGGCTTCGCGAGCTTCGGGATGGGCATTACCAGCTTCATGAAGACTTTCCAGCAGATGGACTGGATCAACTTCTTCCTGCTGCCCATGTTCCTGTTCAGTGCCACGTTCTACCCGCTCAGTGTGTACCCGCAGGTCATCCAATGGTTCATCCAGGCCATGCCACTGTGGCACGGCGTGGAACTCCTGCGGCAGATCAGCGTGGGCTCGTTCAGCCCGGCCACAGCTATCCATGTGGGCTATTACGTGGTGATGATCGCGCTGGGCATCATGCTGACCACGGGCAGGCTGCGCCAACTGTTCCTGAAGTAGGAACGGCCGGCGCAGCCCGCCCCGGTTCTAGGCCGTTTCGATGTCGGCCATGGTCAGCTTCGCGTGGTCGCGCAGGCCCCAGGAGCAGAGTCCCATGACTGCCAGCGCGGAGACGGTGTAAATCACGACGCCGATCGGGTCACCGTGGGTGGCGATCAGCAACGCTGTGGCCACGGTGGCTGCCGTACCGCCACCGAGTGCAGAACCAATCTGGTAGCTCGCCGAGATGGCTGAATAGCGGGAGGCAGCTGGGAACTGTTCGCCCAGGAACGCCGGCAGCGGGCCCTGCGGCACTGTGTTGAGCGCGCCACCCAACGTGAACATCAGCAGGGCAATCCATCCGGTGTGTGTCTCGATGGCCGGGAAGAACGCCACGAAGTAGATGATGAGCATCACGGAGCCGCCCACCATCACCGGCTTACGGCCAATCCTGTCCGAAAGGATCGCGGCCAGCGGCGCCGAGATGACGCTGGCCACCGCGCCCCACAGCTGGAATTGCAGTGATTCGCTCCCCGTGTAGCCGTGCTGGAGCACGTAGGACATCAGGAACACTGTGGCGATGTAGGTGAAGGTGTTGTAGCCGTAGCTCACGCCGATGGACATCAGGATTTGTCGCGGGTGCGACTTCATGACAGCGAGCAGCGGAATGCGTGGTGTCTCGCCGGTAGAGGGGCGCTCGTCCTGGGGGAGGGTCAGCCGGGCAATAAGGCCCGCGACCACCAGCAGGCCGCCGATCCAGAAGGGAACCCGCCAAGCGAAGCTGGCCACTTCACCGCCTGCAATGGCGTCGGTGAGCGAAAAGACGCCGGAACCCATCAGCACGCCCAGCCCAATGCCCATGCTTGTGAAGCTTCCCCACAGTCCTCGACGACCTGCCGGTGCTGCCTCGATTCCCACCAGGGCAGCTCCGCCCCATTCACCGCCGGCAGAGAACCCCTGAACCAGCCGCAAGGCAATGAGCAGCATGGGGGCGGCCGCACCGATCGAATCTGCACTTGGCAGGCAACCAATCAGGAAGGTGCTTCCACCCATGAGGATGAGCGTCAGGATCAGGATCTTCCGCCGTCCGAGGCGGTCGCCGAAGTGGCCCAGGACGATCCCGCCCAAGGGGCGGGCCAGGAATCCCGCGCCAAAGGAAGCGAATGCCACCAAGGTTCCGGTCAGGGGGTCAAGGTTGGGGAAGAACAGCTGTGGGAACACCAGCGCTGCTGCCAGGCCATAGATGGTGAAGTCATAAAACTCCAGTGCTGTTCCAAAGCAAGAGATGAAGAAAGTACGCGCAGCGGAGACGGGGCGCTTGGACGATGGACCTTGTGGTTCCAGCGCAACATTGGGCTGAAGGGATTGCGGCAAGGAAGTGCCTTTCGTTGGGTGTTTGTTGGAGTGATAAGGGTTAGAAGACCTGGAAGCCATCGCGTGCGGCGCCGGCAGGGTTGGCAGCGGCGTAGGTGAGGGAGCAATTGACGGCATCAATGCTGATTGTCAGCAGTGTCTGCCACTGCTCGTGCCGGGGTGCCGAGGCATCCGGATGGAAACAGACCACGGAGGACGCTCCCTCGGACGAGCAGAACTGCTTGGCCCGGTCCGCGACGCTCAGGCCCGCCAGCTCCGGCGTTACGCGCCCAAGGTGGGCCAGGCGCTGGTGCGACAACGCACCGTCGTCGATTGCGTCCTCCTCTGCGAGGACGGGATCCAGGAAGTGGTTGGTGTGGAGCAGCCAGCCGTCGCCGCCGGGATCCACGACGGCGGTGCCCGCGGGGGAAGTCTCGATGCTGACGGCCCGGCGTGGGGTGCTTCCAGCTGTGAACACTGTAAAGACCGTGGAAGCGCTGACCCTGGCCGAGGAAGCGATGGCAATGGCTTGTTCGATGCTCGACGCTTCATCCAGGATGCGGCGGGCGATCGCGTGCACCGGCACTCCGGCGGAGTCGTCGTCGCTGGAGTGGGCAAGGATGTTGAAGTGAAGGCCGAGGCCCTCACTGTTGACGCCGATCTTTCCCAGCGTCCCGAACTCCGTGAACGTCTTGGTGGTCCGTCCCCGGGAGGGGTCCAGCTCGAGCAGGAGTCCTTCCGGCGCGAGGTCGTCGTGCCAATCCCAGGTCTGCATGGTTTGCGGCGCCCCAGTGCCGGCAGGTGCGTAGACCGCCGTTGAGCATTCGTGGGAGCTGACCTTCTTAGGCGCCGCCGCCAGGATCTCAGTGCGAGCGTTGACCACACTCAGCTCCCACGTCTCGAGTCCGGCGCCGTCGGCCCAGCCTTCGGCTTCCTCTGCCAGTGCGGGACTCCAAACACGCAGGGCCTCGTGGCTCCGCTCCGCAATGTCGCGGACCTTCTGCGGGGCGACGCCGAGAGTGGTGAAGAAGTCACTGTAGAGCTTGGCGGTATTGCGCGTCTGCGCATCCCAGGTGCGGCCGATGTCCAAGCCGCGCTCGCGGGGATCGTACGCGGTTGATGTGTGGCGGTGAAGCTGCATGGGTCTCCTTGAGGGGGCCTATCCCGTTCGGGGCGAGTGGCTCCGGGATGATGTGGATCACTGGTGACGCTCAAAGTACGGAACAAAAACGTTTTTGTGTAGCTGGCTCAGAAGATTTATTCTGTTTTCTGAAACCAGTTCCCAAGGTGACGGCAGGTGTGGACGCATGGCCCGCGAACTTCAGCAGGGTGCCACCATCTGGGACGTCGCCCGCAAAGCCGGAGTGTCGATCACCACGGTGTCGCACTCGCTCAACGGCAAGGGCAACATCAGCGAGACAACCCGGGAACACGTCCGTGCCGTCGCTGCGGAGATGGGCTACGTCGCGGACGCCATGGCGCGAGGGCTGCGAAGTTCAAAGATGAATGCGATCGGACTGGTGTTTCGCTCCCTGGACAGCCTGGGCAACTACGGTCCCAATGGCGTGGACGTTTTCATGAAACTTGCAGGAGCGGCTGCGGCGGAGACGCTCAACAGGAACCTCGGACTGATGCTGGTACCCGACCTGAGCCGTGGACCCTTGCCGCCGTTCTCCATGTCCTTGGACGGCTATATCGTCTTCGCGCCGCACTTGGATGACCCCGTGGTGGCTTTGCTGGAGAAACGCGGAATTCCCTACGTCACCTGGGACCGTGACCCGGGCCGCCCCGGCTTCCGGAACTGGGTGGCACACGACGATGCAGCGTCCACGCGAACTGTCCTGGACCTTGTGGCTGCGGCAGGAGCTGCATCCATTGCCTATGTTGGAGGCACAGACAGGAACGCCTGGAACTTCGATTGCGAGGCCGCCTACGTCGATTGGTGCCTGGAAACCGGCACGGAGCCCCGGATCTACCACGTACCCGAACGTGACGGCGTGGAGGGTGGCCGCGAGGTGGGCGCACGGATCCTGGCTGATGGTTTACCCGGCGCAGTGTTCTGTTTGACGGGCCGACACGCCAGTGGCGCAGCCCAGGCCCTGCAGGAACGTGGCGTCCGCATACCCGGGGAGCTGCTGGTGTGCACGGGCTCGGACTCCGAGCACTCACGGCAGCACCAGCCGCCGATTTCCGCACTCGACGTCGACATCCCGGCCGCCGCTGCTGCCCTGGTGCAGCAACTCGTTGACGTCATGGACGGTACCAAGGATCCCGCGCCGGTCCTGCTCCCCGCCCGGTTCTTGGAGCGCGACTCCACCTTGCCCCACAGGATCCCTTTCCACTAATGGATTTCTGTACAAAACTCCCTTGTTCGCCGTCCGTGGAAGCGGACAGGGCACCTTTGCGCATTTGAGAGAATGGGTTCATGCAATCTCTCGGTGACCCGCACCCGTCCACGTCCCCCGCCGGAAAAGGCCTGTTCAAGGGCTTCCGCATCGGCGGCCTGGGCATGACAGTCGTCATCATCGCCTTCCTGGTAGCCGTCATCTTCGCGGCCAACCAGAACGATGTTGTGGGCTGGGTTGTTGCTGTCGTCGCTTTCGGCTGGTTGGCCTTGGCAACGTTTGTGGTGCTGAGCATTCGCAAGGCCGCGCAGCGGGCCGGTGCCAAACTGACCGAAGCGCAAAATGCCTTCAACGCCGCAGCCGGCCGGGCGCCGTCGTCGTCCGCTGCTGACAGCGGTGGCACGCGCGTTGTTGCCGAACGCAGCAAAGCCGATGAAGTCCGCGACCTCAAGCTGGACCACTCATTCAAGATTGTCCAGGTGCAGGTCCGGGTAGTGGATCAGGAACGTGCCAAGGGTGCAACGGCGGACCAGGACACCATCAACCGCGCACTGGAAACCATCGCCATAACGGCTACGAATGCGCGGGACATGATCAAGTCTTCCGGAGGCTCGGACGAGCCCATGGCCGGCACCATCATCGACTAGAGTAGAGCGGGTGAGTACGGCATTGAAGAAGGACTTCCTTCGCATCGCATCAGTAAACGTCAATGGCCTGCGGGCTGCCTACAAGAACGGCATGGCGGAATGGCTGGAGCCTCGCGAGGTAGACATTCTCTGCCTGCAGGAAGTCCGCGCTCCTGACGACATCGTCAGGAAGCTGATCGGCGAAGGCTGGCACATCCTCCACACCGAAGCCGAGGCCAAGGGTCGTGCCGGTGTGGCCATCGCTTCCCGCGAGGAGCCCACCGCTACCCGCGTTGGCATTGGCGACGATTACTTCGATACGTCCGGTCGTTGGGTTGAGGCCGACTACACCGTGCAAAATGCTGCCGGTGAGTTCACTACTCTCTCCGTTGTGAGCGCTTATGTGCACTCCGGTGAGGTTGGCACACCCAAGCAGGAGGACAAGTTCCGTTTCCTGGATGCCATGACCGTCCGCCTGCCTGAGCTCGCGAAACACAGCGACCACGCCTTGGTGGTTGGCGATCTCAACGTCGGTCACACTGAACTCGACATCAAGAATTGGAAGGGCAACGTCAAGCGTGCCGGCTTCCTCCCGGAGGAACGGGCATACTTTGACCGCTTCCTCGGTGAAGAAATCGGATGGAGGGATGTCCACAGGGGCCTGGCAGGTAATGTCGCCGGCCCCTACACCTGGTGGTCACAGCGCGGTAAGGCCTTTGACACTGACACAGGCTGGCGCATCGACTACCACCTGGCCACTCCGGGCCTCGCAGCAGCCGCTTTCTCGGCTGTAGTGGACCGGGCGCCTTCGTGGGACACCCGCTTCTCTGACCACGCACCGCTGGTAGTCGACTACCGGCTCTAAGCTTCCTAAGGTATTGCTCCATGACTAGTTCCACCACGACCGAAACCGGCGCATCGGCTGATGCTGCCACCGAACCCAAACCCGTGACGTCCACCAAACTGGCTGTGGGCGCCAAGCACCGGGTCTTGTCCGGAATGCAGCCTTCCGCTGACTCCCTGCACCTTGGCAACTACCTCGGCGCCTTGGTCAACTGGGTCCGGATGCAGGACGAGTACGACGCCGTGTACTTCATCCCTGACCTGCACGCCATCACGGTGCCGCAGGATCCTGCGGAGCTCGCCCGACGTACCCGGGTTACTGCAGCCCAGTACATCGCGGGCGGCGTGGATGTAAACAAGTGCACGCTCTTCGTTCAGTCCCAGGTTCCAGAGCACGCCCAGTTGGCGTGGGTCCTGAATTGCATCACCGGCATGGGTGAAGCCGCCCGCATGACGCAGTTCAAGGACAAGGCGCAGAAGCAGGGCTCGGACCACGCCAGCGTTGGCCTGTTCACGTATCCCATCCTCCAAGCCGCCGACATCCTCCTGTACCAGCCGCATGGCGTGCCGGTGGGCGAAGACCAGCGCCAACATGTGGAATTGAGTCGCGACCTCGCCAACCGCTTCAACAGCCGTTTCGGCGAGACGTTCCAAGTGCCCGAGGCCTTCATTCAGAAGGAATCGGCAAAGATCTACGATCTCCAGAACCCCACGGCCAAGATGTCCAAGTCGGCGGAATCACCGGCCGGCCTCATCAACCTGCTGGATGATCCAAAGACTGTAGCCAAGCGCATCAAGTCAGCCGTCACGGACACCGAGACCGAGATCCGGTACGACCGCGAGAACAAGCCGGGCGTATCCAACCTGCTGACCATCTACTCGGCCATCAGCGGCACACCGGTGGACAAGATCGTGGCCGACTACCAAGGGAAGATGTACGGCCACCTGAAGGTTGACTTGGCCGAACTTGTCTCCGGACACCTGGCGCCCATCCGGGAGCGTGCCAACGAACTCCTGGCCGATCCCGCAGAGCTGGACCGGCTCCTGGCCCTCGGCGCGGACAAGGCACGTGAAATTGCGGCCGCAACCCTCGCCGATGTCTACTCCAAGGTTGGTTTCCTGCCCTACCGCGGCGATTCCTCTCACGGGAACCAGGGAGTCCGCTAAGTCCATGTGCTCCGCTGGCCAGCTCAACGTCAAGACCGGCACCCGAGAGGGTGCCGGTCCGGACGACTCCCGCCAGCCCGCTGTTTCCGGCGCCGATTGCGGTGCCGGTGACACCATGTGCGTCGGTGTCATCCTCGGTTTCCCGCCGGAGATCGCCCGTGAACTCCAGGAATGGAGGGCCTCGTTCGGTGATCCGATGGCGGAGGTCATTCCTGCGCACATCACCCTGATCACCACTACGCCCACGCAGGACTGGGCCGCTACCCGGGAACACGTCCGGGAAGTTGCACAGGCCCAGCAACCTTTCGATATCACCATTTCCGGCACGGGTTCCTTCCGGCCCGTCTCGCCGGTGGTGTTCGTCAACGTGGAAGAAGGTTTTGAAGAGTGCGTGCAGTTGCACGAGAAACTTCAAACCGGTCCCCTGGAACGGACGCTGCCCTTCCCGTACCACCCGCACGTCACCGTGGCCCACGATGTTGCCCAGGAAAACCTCGACGAAGCTGAAACGGTCCTCAGGGATTACCGGGCGACGTTCCCTGTGGTTAGCATGGGACTTTACGAGCACGACACCAATGGAATTTGGCAGCTACGGGAAGAGCTCGACTTTGGCGGCGATACTGACGAAACACAGCAAGCGGATCCAGTCCGCAGAGGCGGACGTTCCTCCGCTGCCAACTGAGCTGGCAAAACTCAAACTCCAACTCCTCCGCAAGAGGCAGGATTGGGGCCATGCCAAGCGCGCCGGCGAGGGCCTTCCGAAAAAGATGGGCGCGTTCTTTGCCCTCTTCCTCGCCAGGTTGAACACCAACCGGGCCTTGCGGGCCTTCCAGCACTACACCCGGCAGCACGGGCCGTTGCTGAGTGCCGGCATCGGCTTCAACATGTTCTTCTCCGTCACGGGTTTGCTCACCACAGGTTTCGCCATTGCCGGGATTGTCCTGGGAGGTAACCCTGCACTGCAGGATGCAGTGATCGACAGTGTGGCTGCTGCTGCCCCCGGGCTACTTCAGGTGAACGGCGGCGAAGGGTTGGTGGACCCGCAATCCCTGCTCAACCCGTCGGGACTTGGATGGACGGCCCTCATCGCTGCGGTGGTGACAGTCTTTGTTTCCCTGGGTTGGATCGCCAGCATCAGGGAAGGTCTTCGGGGGATCATGAAGGCTGACCCTTTGGTGCGCAACCCGATAGTTCAAAAACTTATCGACGCCGGCACGCTGCTGCTCCTGGGCGTCATCCTTGTCATCAGCGCAGGCGTCTCGCTCGTCTTTGGTATTGCGGCGGACTGGCTCATTGCTTTGCTTAAGTTGGACGAGGGAATCACCGAGCCCATAGCGGCCATCGTCAAGATCGTGGTTCCGCTCGTGCTGAACTGCGCGACGGCGGCAGTACTGTTTCGGATTGCCGGTGGCCTCAAGCTGGGGCGCCGCGCGTTCCTGGAAGGCGTGGTGCTGGCGGGCGTTGGCACAACGGTCCTGCAATTCTTCAGCACCGAACTTCTTGCCCGCTCCGGCAACAATCCGGTGCTGGCATCGTTTGCAATCATCATCGGCCTGCTGATCTGGTTCAACCTTGTGAGCCAGGTGTACCTGGTCTCAGCGTCGTGGTCAGCTATTCGTGAGGCTGACACGGAGTCGGGGGAGTCCCCGCGCAAGAAAGTCCTCGGTTCGCGCCGCGTGGCGCCCCGCACCTGATCTGGAGGCCGCCATGAACAACCAACTGTGGATCGCTTGCCTCCTCGGGGCTGCAGCGGGACTCGTTGTTGGCCAGTTGGTTTTCAACTCGCCCTTTCTGGGCATCCTCCTTGGTGTTGGTCTAGGCGCTCTGGTCGGCGCTGCAGTGGGACCCCGCCGCGGATAGCCGGAAGTGTCCCACTGCGGTCAATTTCCTACGGCGCCTTCACCAGCCCTTCCCACGCAACGGTCCAGTCCGAGGGGAATCCCGGTGCGTGCCGCTCCGGCCCGTTGTCCCACCCCGCCGCCATCAGGGCGACAGCCGCCAGAAGTCCGCCGTTGCCCGGTAAATAGAGCGGCAAGGAGTCTGTTTGGCGATTGTGCCCGTTGGGAAGGACCGTGTTCTTGCCGGCGCTCAGGAGGAGCGCATCCACGGCGGCCTCAGGATCCTCGAGCCGCGCGGCGGTCATAGCCATGACGGGGTAGTCCCAACCCCACGTGCTGCCCCAGTCCCAGTCGGCCAGGACGTCGGTTAGGGTCGCGCGCATGATGTCCGGATCAATGATGTCGGTCCGGGGGAGGACACCCAAGGCGCACAGCATGGACGGGTGATCGGTGCGAATGGTGAAGGGCTCCACGTCGATCGCAGCGTACACGCCGTCGATCACCCGCGGGGGCACCATGCCGTCCGCTACTGTCGTCCACGCCTCCGCAGGCTCCAGCCCGAGCCGCGCGCGCCACGCCGCCGCCGTCCGCAGGCCCCACTGCCAGTACGCCAACTCAAACGTGGGGTTAGTGACCTTGGCCCGGATGGAGCCGTAGCTTTCCTGTGCAGGGATCAAAGGAGGGCCCAATTCGAAGCCGCGCGACGTTGGGTGCGCAAAGCTGGCCATGAAGGCAGCCGACTCGAACACGATCTCCGCAAACTCCTCCAGCAGTGCCCGGCTGGGATTGGCCCGGTACGCCAGTTCCGCCAGATGGATGGGGTGAGGCTGTTGCCAGATCAGAAACGTCCCGATGGGACTCGGGCTCTCCCTGCCGTCCGGTCCAACCTGTTTGGGCCAGCGGACGCCGTCGAATCCTTGCGCTTTGGCCGTCTGCCGGGCTGACTCCAGCACGGTGGAGTACCACCGCAACGACGGCAGGAGCAGCTCTGTCCGATTCCACTGCGCAAAGTGCGCGGCATGCCACCAGTGCATCTCCACGTGGAACCGGCCGCGCCATGAATTGCAGACCAGCCCGGTCTCCTGAGGCGGCAACGAGCCCGAGCAATTAACCGCGGTCAGGTACTGCGACAACACGATCCTGCGTTCCAATTCCTTGGCCCGGGCATCAGGCGTCGCATCAAGTTCGATCGCCCCGCCGGAGGACCAGAACCCCGGCCAATAGGCCGCTGAGGCGGCCGCCACGCTTCCCGCCGGTGAAAGCTCGACGCCGGTCCTTCCTCTGGGGGCAGCGTTCCTCTCCGCGGTGTCGCCGGTCAGCCGATTAGTGCCGCGCGGGATGCAGTCGCCGTCGCCTGCGGAAAGAAAGGCAACCGAAAAGTCCATCAGGTTGCCGGCGTCGGCCGTTGCTACTACGAGCCGGTGCTGTCCGGTCTGTTCCACTCCCAGGTGGGGACCGGTGATCACCACTTTGTAGCGGGAGTTGTCCATCGCACGGTGGACTGTCCATGCTTCACAGCCATTGTGGTCTCGCGAAGCCCCGGGTGCATCGAGCGATGTGGTGTGGGCGTCTGCGCTGCTCCAGTCCGCGGCGTCATGCCACGCCTCAGACCCGTAAGGGAAGCCGACGTTGACAACCAACCCGGCACCAAGCGCCGTTGACTCCACGCGGAAGCCCACCTCATCTCGGTCCGGGTGACACGCCGTCGTGACGTTGACGGGGTGACCCGCCAGCGTAAAGCGGCTGGTGACCACCCCCGTCCACAGGTCCAGTGTTTGCTCGGCCACGGAAATTTCGTCTTCCGTGATTGCCCTCTCAACGCCGTCCTCGATCCAGCGGAAGCCGATCCGGCCCAAGTCCAGCCTGTGGACATTCGCGCGGAGCCAGGTTTCAGCCAGCGACGTGTCCGTCTCACGGTCATTGACGATGTCGCCCACCATGTCCACGTAGGGCACTGGACCCCGGGGCGAATCATAGAGAACGGTGGAGCCAGCGAGGTCGTACTCCTCCGGTGGCGGCACGGAGTGCCAGCCCCACTGCGCTTGCGTGCCCAGCAGCGTGCCAGGAGGCAGCTCGTCGCGCGCGCCCACTGGATAGGCGTCGGGCAACGACTGCAACCCGGTGAGGTCCATGGTGAACGCGAATTCACCGTTGCCCACTGAAACGGGGCTTCGTGGATCAAAGTGTTCTTGGCGTACGTTGTGTCGCCGGACCAGTGCCTCGCGATTGATGGCGGGGGATTGCGGATGATGGGTGGTGCTTTGGCTGTGCACTGCGCACGCCCTCCTGATGCTGCCTGCTGTGACTGCTGCTGGGGTCAATCCGGTCAAGTGGTTCTGGAGCGCGGTCTCCGCATATGGGGTGGTTGGATTCCCAAGTCGAGAAATCGTTTTCCGAAACGATTCAATCCTTGTTCCCGGACGAAGCCGTGTCAACCCCCTGGCTCGTGGAGGTGCTCGTGGCGCCAGCGGCTGCCTGCAGCAGGACGGTGTCTGTGAGTTCGAGGAGCGGGAAGAATGCCGCCCGTTCGTCGGGGCTGTTGTTGGGCTGATGAAGCGTGAGGAACAAGCCGCCGTCCAAGGTTCGCCCGATCATCCCGTGCCCGCCGTTGGCGCTCCATAGTGCGTCAGGCTCCTGGATCCAAGGGCCCAGGACTGTCCCGGATTCGCTGCGCGCGATTCCCATGGCGTAACCGTCGTCGCCGAAGCTCGACCACAGCATGATGAGTCGGCCGCTGGTAAGCCTGAAGAGAAATGGACCATCGGTGACGTAGACGGGGAACTCCCGGTCCTTCACTGGGGGGACATCCAGGGCGCGGGACCAAGGGGCTTCTGAGGCGCTGAAGAGGAAAACGGGCACGCCTTCCGCCCTTCGCAGGTCTTTCGTGAGGCGCTGGGCGAGTATGGCGCCGTCATGCACTTGCTTCCATTCGTGGCAGAAAACCATCCAGGGCATACCCTCTTGGTCCACATGCAGTGTCCCGTCCAGGCATTGCCAATTGCGTGGCGTGACAGGGCCTTCGCTCCACGGTCGGTAAGGGCCTTCAGGGCGCTCTGCAGAAAGTATCTGTGTTCCACGGAGGCGACCAGGCGCAGTGAAGGTGGCAAACATGAAGTAGCGGCCTTGGTACTCGTGAACTTCGGGAGCCCAATATTGTTCTTGGCTCCAGAAGTCGGAGGATGGTCGGAACGCCGGGAAGGGGCCCTCCCAAGAGGCCAGGTCCTTGCTCCGGTAGCAGTCAAAGCCTGTGGCGGGTCCGGACCAGATGTTCTTGTCCGTGCTTCCGAAGAGCAAGTATTCGCTGGAACCGGGCAGCGACAGAAGGAATGGATCCCGGATTTGGATGTCGTCCAAAAGTGGGGACAAGGTAACTCCTGTGGGTTGAATTAGTTCATGGAGAAAACTATTGACGCATGAGTGGGTCCTTGATACGTTTCAGGAACCGTTTTCTCAGAGTTGAAAGAAGCTTACCCAATGGCGCGTAAATCTCTCGGTCGCATTCGAAAATCAATAGCAGTCCTGGCCACCGTGGGCATGTTGGGCCTCACCGTAGCCTGCTCCAGCCCGTCGTCCAACCAGCCCGAAGACGGCCCTGTCGAGATTCGGTTTTCGTGGTGGGGCAACGCCACCCGTGCTGAGCTGACCAACAAGGCCATCAAAGAGTTTGAGGCTGCCAACCCCAACATCAAGGTGAAGCCCGAGTACGGGGACATTGGAGGCTACTTCGACAAGTTGGCCACCCAAGTGGCTGCAAACGACGCACCCGATGTGATCACCATGGGCGGCGCCTACCCGGCTGAATACGCCAACCGCGGGGCCCTGCTGGACTTGTCCAAGGTTGAAGGGTCGCTCGACCTCTCCAAAATGGACCAGGGAGCCCTGGAAAACGGGCAGGTGCAAGGCAAGCAGTACGGTGTATCCACTGGTGCCAACGCCCTGGCTATCGTGGTGAACCCCGCCGTGTTCCAAGCCGCCGGCGTAGCACTTCCGGATGACAGCAAGTGGTCTTGGGACGACTTCGCCAAGACAGCCGAGGACATCACCGCCAAGAGTCCAAAGGGAACCTATGGGACGGCGACCGTTCTCACGCATGATTCACTGGATGCCTTCGCCCGCCAACGGGGCGAATCCTTGTACACGCAGGATGGCCAATTGGGCCTGGGCAAGGAGACCGTACAGGACTACTTCGATTTCTCCGTCAAGCTCAGCGAGTCAGGCGCCGCCCACAGCGCCTCCGAAACTGTGGAGAAGCTCAACGTCAGCACCGAGCAGACACTCATGGGTATGGGGCAGGCCGGCATGATGCTCACGTGGACCAACTCCCTGTCCGCCCTCAGCAAAGCCTCGGGTGCCGAACTGAAGCTGCTGAAGCTGCCAGGCGAGACTCCCACACCCGGAATCTGGCTCCAATCCTCGCAGTTCTACACCATCTCTGCCCGTAGTAAGCACACGGATGCTGCCGCCAAGCTGGTCAGCTTCCTGGTCAACAATGAGGCCGCAGCAAAGATCATCCAGAGCGACCGTGGCGTGCCCAGCAACTCCGGAATGCGCGCGGCCATCCAGGACTTGCTGACACCTCAGGGGAAGGTGGAAGCCGCGTACATTGACCAGATCGGGAAGATGGACTTTGCCCCGACGTTCATCGGTCCCACCGGTTCAACCGCGGTCTCCGAAATCACCGCCCGCATCAACACCGAGGTCCTGTTCAAGAGGCTGAGCCCGGACAAGGCTGCGGAGCAGTGGCTCAGTGAAAGCAAGGCGGCCATAGGCAAGTAGTACCCGTCTGCATGGGTGGTCCGGCCCTTTAGCCGGCGTCGCGGACCTCAAGATAGGGGTCCGCCCAGGCGCCGATGATCCGCGCAACCCGTGCTGCCTGGCCCTTCCCGGTGAGGAGGTGCTCGCTGCCTTCCAAGGAGATAAAGCTCCGGGGATGCCGGGCAGTACGGAAGATTTCGCTGGCGTTGTCGATCCCCACGGTGTTATCGGTGGGGGAGTGCATCACCATCAGCGGCTTGTGGAGGGTACGGATGCAGTCGCGCAGATCAGCGCGCTCCACGTCCTCCACAAAGTGGCGGCGAACCTCCATGGGCCGTCCGCCGAGGTCCACCACGGCGCTGCCATCGCGCAGGATGGAATCAATTTCGGCGTCGAACATGTGCTCAACGTGCTTGGGCTCGTAGGGCGCGCCAACGGTCACCACGGCGTTGAGGCCGGGGACGTCGCGGGCTGCGGCAAGCACCGCTGGGCCTCCGAACGAGTGGCCGACCAGGAGTGAGATTCCCCGGCCTTGCTCCCGCATGAAGTCCGCCGCAAGGATGGTGTCGGCTACCTTCACGCTGAACGACCCCGCAGACCATTCACCAGCGGAGCCACCCAAGCCCAGGTTGTCGAAGCGCAGCATCCCCACACCTTGCTCAGCGAGTCCCTTGCAGATGCGTGAAGCTGCAGGGCTGTCCTTGCCGAGAGTCAGGCCGTGAGAGTACAGGCCCCAACCACGGACGGGACCTTCGGGCACGTCCACGATGCCGGCCAGGGCATCGCCGGTGCTTCCCATGAAGCTGATCTTCTCAGAGCGTGACACGCTGATCTCCTTGCGTTGCGGTGACCGTTACGGTGAGGACCGGTGACGGCACGTGATAAACGACGACGGCGCCACCCACCATCAGTGGTGAGCGGCGCCGTCGTCGTGTGTGTTCTTAGGTGAACGCTGAACTAGATCTTGCGGGCCAGGATGGCCTGCTTGACCTCGGCGATTGCCTGGGTCACCTGGATGCCGCGGGGGCATGCTTCCGAGCAGTTGAAGGTGGTGCGGCAGCGCCACACGCCTTCTTTGTCGTTCAGGATCTCAAGGCGCATGTCGCCGGCGTCATCACGGGAATCGAAGATGAAGCGGTGGGCGTTGACGATCGCAGCCGGACCGAAGTACTGGCCGTCGGTCCAGAAGACCGGGCAGGACGAGGTGCAGGCAGCGCACAGGATGCACTTGGTGGTGTCGTCAAAGCGCTCACGGTCCTCGACGGACTGCAGGCGTTCCTTGGTGGGCTCGTGGCCCTTGTTGATCAGGAACGGCATGACTTCGCGGAAGGACTGGAAGAAGGGTTCCATGTCCACGATCAGGTCCTTCTCCACAGGGAGGCCCTTGATCGGCTCGACGGTGATGGGCTTGGTGGTGTCCAGGTCCTTCAGCAGCGTCTTGCAGGCGAGGCGGTTGCGGCCGTTGATGCGCATGGCATCCGAACCACACACACCGTGGGCGCAGGAGCGGCGGAAGGAAACACTGCCGTCAATCTCCCACTTGACCTTGTGGAGGGCATCCAACACGCGGTCCGTGCCGTACATGGTCAGCTTGTAGTCGTCCCAACGCGCTTCGTCCGAAATTTCGGGGTCGTAGCGGCGCACGCGCAGCGTGATGTGGAAGGTGGGGATTTCACCGTCGCCGGCAACGCTAGCCGGGAGCTCGATCTTGGAAGCGGGCTCTGCCATTTCGGTGGTCATTAGTACTTACGCTCCATCGGCTCGTAACGGGTGAAGATCACGGGCTTCGTCTCAAGACGGATGCCCGCAACAGATTCCGCCGAGGAGTCGACGGTGACGGAAGTGTCCAGGTACGCCATGGAGTGCTTCATGAACTTCTCGTCATTGCGGTCCGGGAAGTCCTCGCGGTAGTGGCCGCCGCGTGACTCTTCACGGTGCAGCGCACCGACGGTCATGACCTTGGCCATGTCCAGCAGGAAGCCCAATTCCACGGCTTCCAGGAGATCCAGGTTGAAGCGCTTGCCCTTGTCCTGAACGGTGACGTGCTTGTACCGCTCTTCGAAGGAAGCGATGTCGCGAAGGACCTGCTCCAAGGATTCCTTGGTGCGGAACACCTGCATGTTGGCGTCCATGGTGTCCTGCAGTTCCTTGCGGATCTGTGCAACACGCTCGGTACCGTTGCCGGTGAGCAAGCGGTCCAGGATGCCACGGGTCATTGCCTCGGGGTCCTCGGGGAGCTCGACGTAGTCGGCCGTCTTCGAGTACTCCGCAGCAGCAATACCGGCGCGCTTACCGAAGACGTTGATGTCCAGGAGCGAGTTGGTGCCGAGACGATTCGAGCCGTGCACTGACACACAGGCAACTTCACCGGCAGCGTAGAGACCCGGCACGATCGTGTCGTTGTCCTGCAGCACTTCGGTGGTGATGTTCGTGGGGATGCCACCCATGGCGTAGTGCGCGGTGGGGAACACGGGAACAGGATCGGTGAACGGTTCCACACCCAGGTAGGTGCGGGCGAACTCCGTGATGTCCGGAAGCTTGGCTTCGATGTGCGCGGGCTCAAGGTGGGTGAGGTCCAAGAGGACGTAATCCTTGTTCGGACCACAACCGCGGCCTTCGCGCACTTCGTTCGCCATGGCGCGGGCCACGATGTCACGGGGTGCGAGGTCCTTGATGGTGGGAGCGTAGCGCTCCATGAAGCGCTCACCCTCCGAGTTACGCAGGATGGCACCTTCACCACGTGCACCCTCGGTGAGGAGGATGCCCAAGCCGGCGAGGCCGGTCGGGTGGAACTGGAAGAACTCCATGTCTTCCAGGGGGATGCCGCGGCGGAACGCGATGCCCATTCCGTCACCGGTGAGGGTGTGCGCGTTGGAGGTGGTCTTGAACACCTTGCCGGCGCCGCCGGAGGCGAACACAACGGACTTGGCCTGGAAGACGTGCAGTTCACCGGAAGCGAGGTCGTAGGACACGACGCCGGCAACACGCTTCTGCTTGTACGGGGTTCCGTCTTCGCGCACTGCGTCTTCTTCGACGATCAACAGGTCAAGGACGTAGTACTCGTTGTAGAACTCAACGTTGTGCTTGACGCAGTTTTGGTACAGGGTCTGCAGGATCATGTGGCCGGTGCGGTCGGCTGCATAGCACGCACGGCGGACGGGTGCCTTGCCGTGGTCACGGGTGTGGCCACCGAAGCGGCGCTGGTCAATCCGGCCCTCGGGCGTGCGGTTGAACGGCAGACCCATCTTTTCAAGGTCCAACACGGCGTCGATGGCTTCCTTCGCCATGACCTCGGCTGCGTCCTGGTCAACCAGGTAGTCGCCGCCTTTGATGGTGTCAAAGGTGTGCCATTCCCAGTTGTCTTCTTCGACGTTGGCCAATGCTGCGCACATTCCACCCTGAGCTGCACCGGTGTGCGAGCGGGTGGGATAGAGCTTGGTCAGTACCGCGGTGCGTGCTCGCTGACCGGATTCGATCGCGGCGCGCATGCCGGCGCCACCTGCACCGACAATGACGACGTCGTACTTATGGACCTGCATACCAGATGCTCTCTCTTTCAAAAATTCAGATGGTCGGCGGAGGCTGCTCCGCTACGTCAGGCGAACCGGTTTGCTCGAGGGAGCAAACCGGAAGGCGCCGCTACGGGGCCGGGCAGAAACCACCAGGCAACTGAACGCCGTCGACGACGGGGCACGGGTTGAAGGTGAAGATCACCAGTGTGCCAAGGATGATGATGACCAGGGTGGCCGCGTAGAGGACCATCTTGAGCCAGAAGCGCGTGGAATCCTTCTCGGCGTAGTCGTTGATGATGGTGCGGACGCCGTTGGTGCCGTGCAGCATGGCAAGCCA
Source organism: Arthrobacter sp. Rue61a (assembly GCF_000294695.2). Classification (NCBI taxonomy): domain Bacteria; kingdom Bacillati; phylum Actinomycetota; class Actinomycetes; order Micrococcales; family Micrococcaceae; genus Arthrobacter; species Arthrobacter sp. Rue61a. The sequence goes on from NC_018531.1 coordinate 1,271,694, forward strand.
CAGCATGGCAAGGTCCCAGAACTGCCAGAACGGATCGGCCCACTTGCCGGCAACGAAGCCGAAGTCGATTGCGTGGATGCCCTCGCCCACCAGCAGGTTGACGAACAGGTGGCCGAAGATCAGCACCACCAGGACGATGCCGGAGAGACGCATGAAGAGCCAGGCGATCATCTCGAAGTTGCCACGGCTGGAGCCGGTGCGGTTGTACTTCGGTGCGATCTTCCCGGACCCGATTTTTCCACTGCGTGGTGTCTCGATGGTTGTCATGGCTTAGTGGCCTCCCAGCGCGAGGGAAAGGTGGCGGATGGCGAAGCCTGCGAACGTGACAAGCCACAGCGCAAGCACGACCCACAGCAGTTGGCGCTGGTACTTAGCGCCCTTCTTCCAGAAGTCGATGGCGATCACACGCAGGCCGTTGAAGGCATGGAAGATGATCGCCGCGACCAGGCCCGTTTCACCCAGGGCCATGAGGGGGTTCTTGTATGCGCCAATGACGGCGGTGTAGGCCTCAGGGGACACGCGCACCAATGAGGTGTCCAGCACATGGACCAACAAGAAGAAAAAGATCACTACACCTGTAATGCGGTGTCCAACCCAGGACCACATGCCTTCACGGCCGCGGTACAAGGTGCCAGCTGGTTTTGTCGGCACTGATTAAACCTTCCTGCAACACAGCGGCGCTGGCATGGGATCCACGCGGGGGGAACGCCTGCTGCGAGAGCACTCGTAGCTCACGCCTAAATCTAGGCTTCGCTCACAGCATATTCAATTTAGGACGGGCTTCTCTGCTTGTTAATTCCATGTTTCCTACCGATATTCAGGCGATTTTTGGCACTGCTTGAGACGAACGCCACAAGTGTGTCCTGCTGCGGGGCTTCCCGCCTGCGTCGGATAAAGTGTTGCGGTGAGTACAGAAGACGCGAAATACCCGGAATCGCCATTGAACCGCTTCCATGCGGTTATTCCGGCGGGCGGTGTGGGGACCCGGCTGTGGCCACTCTCGCGTGCCGCTGCGCCCAAGTTCCTCCACGACCTGACCGGTTCCGGCAGTACGTTGTTGAGGGCTACCTACGACCGCCTCGAGCCGCTGGCCGGCGAGCGGGTCCTTGTTGTAACCGGCGAGGCACACCGTGCCGCCGTGTGCCGCCAGCTCCCCGAGGTAGGGGACGACGAACTCGTCCTCGAAAGCGAGCCGAAGGATTCAGGCGCCGCTATCGGCCTTGCCGCTGCCATCCTGCATCGCCGTGATCCGGACACCATCATGGGTTCGTTTGCGGCCGACCACGTCATCAGCCCGGACCATCTTTTCCAGGAGACTGTTCGCGAGGCGATCTACACCGCGGCCACGGGCAAGATCGTCACCATAGGCATCAAGCCCACCCATCCCTCAGTTGGCTTTGGGTACATTCGCTCCGGTGCGGCCCTGAACGTGGACGGCGCCCCGAACGCACTTGCTGTTGCGGAGTTCGTGGAGAAGCCGAGCCAGGAGGTCGCCAACAAGTACGTCGAAGCGGGGGACTACGTCTGGAATGCCGGCATGTTCGTCGCTCCGGTGGCGCTCATGCTCAAGCACCTCGAAGCAAACCAGCCGGAACTGTTCAAGGGCTTGCAGGAAATCGCTGACGCCTGGGATACCCCGCAGCGCGCCGAAGTGACCGCCCGTGTCTGGCCCACCCTGCCTAAGATCGCCATTGACTACGCCGTGGCTGAGCCGGCAGCGGCAGCCGGCGATGTCGCCGTCGTGCCCGGCACTTTCCGTTGGGACGACGTAGGCGACTTCGCCGCGATCGGCCGCCTTAACAATGCCGGCGACGTTGATGAAGTGACGGTGCTTGGCGAAGGCGCACGTGTGTTCGCGGAGAACGCCAGCGGCGTGGTGGTATCCGATACCAAGCGCGTCATTGCCTTGATCGGCATCAAAGACGTGGTCATTGTGGACACGCCGGACGCGCTCCTTGTCACTACCAAGGAACATGCACAACTGGTCAAGGGCACTGTTGATGCGCTGAAAGCAAGTGGCGACACGGACGTGCTGTAGTACATCTGCTTATACCGTGAGCCACCTCTTTGGTTGTCCTGCGTCTGAACGCAGCGTAACCAAGAGGTGGCTTTCGTTCTTCAGGTGCCGCGCATGGCTAGAGTTGTGACGTGCGCAATTACACGACTGAAACCGAGCCCGCTCCCGTTGTGAGTCCTTGGGTTGATGAACTGCTTCCCGGACTTATCGAGTTCCGGCGTGACCTCCATGCGCACCCGGAGCTGTCTTTCAAGGAGTTCCGCACCACGGACAAGCTCGTGGAGCGGCTGGAAGCAGCCGGGTTGAAGCCGCGGCGTCTGGATGAGACCGGGCTGACGGTTGACGTGGGCGAGGGCCCCATTGCCACAGCCCTTCGCGGGGACATCGACGCACTGCCGATCATTGAGGAAACCGGCCTGACTTTCGCGTCGAAGAACCATGGCGTTACCCATGCTTGCGGCCACGACGTCCACACCACTGCCATGCTGGGCATTGCCTTGACCCTGCAACGGATGCACAAGAACAACCCGCTGGGTGGCACGGTACGGATCATCTTCCAGCCGGCCGAGGAAACCATGCCGGGCGGCGCCCTGTCCTGCATTGAGCAGGGAGTGCTTGAAGGCGTGCCGCGTATCCTGGCGTTGCACTGTGATCCCCGGATCAACGTGGGCCAGATCGGCACGCGCATCGGTGCCATTACTTCTGCCTCGGACACCATCAAGATTGAGCTCTCCGGTCGCGGCGGGCACACGTCACGGCCGCACCTGACCGAGGACCTGGTCTTCGCGCTGGCGCAGATAGCGGTCAACGTGCCGGCTGTCCTCTCCCGCCGCGTGGATGTGCGCAGCGGCGTGTCGGTGGTGTGGGGCCAAATTTCAGCCGGCTCCGCACCGAATGCCATCCCGGGCACCGGGTATATGGCAGGCACCATGCGGTGCCTCGACCGCGATGCCTGGCATAGCGCGGGGGAGTTGCTGGACGACGTCGTGAGGCAGGTTGCTGCGCCTTATGGAGTGGACGTCCACCTTGAACACACCCGCGGCGTGCCGCCCGTAGTGAACTCCGAGCACGAGACGGCCCTTATCGAGGCATCAGCCCGTGCTGAGTTGGGTGAGAATGCAGTGGTCCTCACTCCGCAGTCCATGGGTGGCGAGGACTTCGCCTGGTTCCTGGCCGACCTTCCGGGAGCCATGATGCGCTTGGGTACGCACACCCCCGGCGGCGAAGAATACGATCTCCACCGCGGTGACTTCATCGTTGACGAACGCGCGCTCGGCTACGCAATCCGGGTCCTGACGGCGGCCGCCCTCCGCACCATCCGCGACCTCGAGCAATAGACCCAACTGAGTCGCAGACCAGGCCGTTCGGAGCCCCCAAACGTCCTGATCTGCGGCTCAGTCGGGTGCTTTCGGCGTAGATAAGTTGTGCACAATTGAATTGTGCACTATCGTTTTAGTCATGAGTGATGCACCCCGCCTCCGCCATCAGGTCTGCTTTGCGCTGTACTCGGCGTCCAAAGCGGCGACGGCGGTCTACCGCCCCGTGCTGGAGGACCTCGGCCTGACGTACCCGCAGTACCTGGTAATGCTGGTCCTCTGGGAGCAGGAACCGCGGAGCGTCCGTGACCTCGGCGCGGAACTGGGACTCGACTCCGGAACCTTGTCGCCCCTGCTCAAGCGACTGGAGGCCATGGGTCTGGTTGAACGCCGCCGCTCGGCCGAGGATGAGCGCCGGGTGGACGTGGTCCTGACCGACGCCGGCACCGCCTTAAGTGCCCGCGCCCAGGCTGTACCCCAGCGCCTCGCCGACGCCGCCGGCCTGTCGCCGGATGAGATCGGGCAGCTCCACGCCACCCTGGGCAAGCTCACGGCAGCACTCAACAGCTCACTCTGACAGCCCCCCCCGGAGAACCCCGGGACATCCATTCCCCAAGAGAACGGAAACACCATGAAGACTCTCTACATTGCCGAGGCCTTGGCATCCGGCGAAGGCCGCGACGGCAACGCGCGCACCAACGACGGCAAACTGGACGTCGCCCTCGCCAGCCCCGTGGAACTCGGGGGCAACGGGGAAGGTACCAACCCGGAGCAGCTGTTCGCAGCCGGCTACGCCGCGTGCTTCCACTCGGCACTGCGCCTGGTGGGTCGCAAGGAGCGCGTTGACCTCAGCGACTCGGCCGTTGCCGCCAAAATCCACTTCGGCGCACTGACAGACAGTGAAGGCTACGGACTCGCTGCCGAACTCGAAATCGCACTGCCCGCCTTGGATCGCGGCACCGCGGAGCAGCTGATGGCCAAGGCGCACCAGATCTGCCCTTACTCCAACGCAACGCGCGGCAACATGGCCGTGGACCTCAAGCTCGTGGAGTTCGCCGCATGAGCACCGCTACCAGCACCCCCACGGAAACCCGCGAAATCCAACTCGCATCCCGCCCAGTAGGACGCCCGGCTCCTGAGAACTTCCGGTTGGCACAAGCCGAGCTGCCCGAGCTCGCAGAGGGCCAGCTCCTGGTGAAGAACCAGTTCATGTCGGTGGATCCCTACATGCGTGGCCGAATGAACGACGTCAAGTCGTACTCGGCGCCATTCCGCCTGGATGCAGCGCTCGACGGCGGTGCTGTAGGTGAGGTGATCGCGTCCCGTTCGGACGCGCACAAGGTGGGTGACGTCGTCGTGCATCAACTCGGGTGGCGAGAACATGCGGTGGTGGACGGCGCAGCAACTACTCCCGTGCCGTCGGGGCTGGCCCCGACTTCGGCGTTCCTTGGCGCGCTGGGCATGACCGGCCTGACCGCTTACGCAGGCCTGCTCAAGGTTGCCGAGTTCAAAGAAGGCGACGTGGTGTTCGTGTCCGGAGCGGCAGGTGCCGTCGGCTCGATGGTTGGCCAGATCGCCAAGGCGATGGGCGCCTCCAAGGTCATCGGCAGTGCGGGATCGCCGGAGAAGGTGGCCCGCTTGCTGGAACTCGGCTTTGATGCTGCCTTCAACTACAACGATGCCCCCGTGTTGGACCAGCTGAAGGAAGCCGCAGGGGAGCGCGGCATTGACGTGTACTTCGACAACGTTGGCGGCGAGCACCTGGACGCAGCGCTTGCCACGCTTACGGTCGGCGGGCGTGTAGCCATGTGCGGTGCCATAGCGCAGTACAACTCCACGGAGCCTTCGGTGGCGCCACGGAACCTCGCTGTGGCCATCGGCAAGCAGCTCACCCTGCGCGGGTTCCTGGTGGGCGGACAGCGGCAGCACGCCGCAGAATTTGCTCAGAAGATGGCCGGCTGGCTGGCGGACGGTTCGGTCAGCTACGACGAAACAATCGTCGACGGTCTCGAGAATGCCCCGCAGGCCTTCATTGATTTGCTGGACGGCGCGAACACCGGAAAGATGCTCGTCCGCTTGTGAGATGACCGGTAGCCGGGTGTGACTTGCGCACCCGGCTACTGCTTGGTAACAAAAGGTCAACAATCTGACCTGGAGCGGCTCCATGTGCTGTCCGGGTGTGTTGCAGGCCACTAGTGTTGGTTTCATCAATGCGCTTCGGCGCAGCTGCGAGCATCAGTGAAAACAGAATTTCTGCCTCAGGTCTAGGAAACGGACACTCATTGACCATCCGTCGTAGCGCCAATCACTTTCTTCCTGGAGGAAAATTGAAGAAACCACTGCGTGCCACCCTGAAGCGCGGTTCAATGGCCGGTGTTGCAACCCTCGGAGCAGCAGCACTCCTGCTGACCAGTTGCGGCCAGGCTCCCGATGCCGGTTCCGGCACTGCCACCAAGAGTGACTTCCTCGGATGCATCGTTTCGGACTCCGGCGGATTCGACGACCAGTCGTTCAACCAGTCCTCGTTCGAAGGCCTCAAGAAGGCTGAAGCTGACCTCGGTATCGAGGTCAGGTCGGCTGAATCGAAGGCAAACAGCGACTTCGAGACCAACCTCAACGGCATGGTTTCCGCAGGCTGCAACCTGACAGTCACAGTCGGCTTCCTCCTGGGTGACGCCACCAAGGCTGCTGCTGAGAAGAACACGGACAAGCACTTCGCGATCGTCGACTACACGTACGAGACCCCGATCGCGAACGTCAAGCCGATCGTTTACGACACCGCGCAGGCCGCATACCTGGCAGGCTACGCGGCTGCAGCTACCACCAAGACCGGCAAGGTCGGCACCTTCGGCGGCATCAAGATTCCCACGGTCACCATTTTCATGGATGGTTTCTACGACGGCGTCCAGGCCTACAACAAGGCCAAGGGCAAGAGTGTTCAGGTTGTTGGCTGGGACAAGAACACCAAGGACGGCTCCTTCACCGGCGACTTCGAGAAGCAGGACACCGGCAAGCAGGTCACCATCAACCTGCTGGACCAGGGCGCGGACATCATCATGCCCGTGGCCGGACCGGTTGGTAAGGGTGCAGGTGCTGCACTCAAGGAAGCCAAGGCAGCCGGCAAGGACGTCAAGCTCATCTGGGTCGACTCCGATGGCTACCTCACCGCTCCCGAGTACAAGGACCTCATGCTGACCTCCGTGGTCAAGCAGATGGGCGAGGCCGTTGAAGCCGTGGTGAAGGATGACAAGGACGGCAAGTTCAACAACGAAGCCTACGTTGGCACGTTGGAGAACGACGGCGTAGCACTCGCCCCTTTCCACGATCTTGACTCCGCAGTCTCTGCTGAAACCAAGTCCGAACTCGACGCGTTGAAGGCGGACATCGTGTCCGGCAAGCTGGTTGTTGAGTCGGAAGCCAGCCCCAAGAAGTAAGCAATTCCTGGACGCGCCGCCAGTACCGAGCCCCGGTACTGGCGGCGCGTTTTTGCCCTGACTACGCTGGGCTCAATAGCTGCAGCAGTCCCTCGGACTCATAGAACGGTGGGAGTTGTGAAACTCGAATTGAAAGGGATCTCGAAAGCCTTCGGGACCTTCTACGCCAACCAAGACATAGACCTCCTGGTCGAATCCGGTCAGATCCATTGCCTCCTTGGCGAAAATGGTGCTGGCAAATCTACCCTCATGAACGTGCTCTACGGGCTGTACGAGCCTTCGGCCGGCCAGATCCTGGTGGACGGGCAGCCCGTCACCTTCCGCGGACCCGGGGATGCCATGGCTGCCGGAATCGGTATGGTGCATCAGCACTTCATGCTGGTTCCCGTCTTCACGGTTGCTGAGAACGTGGCGCTCGGCGCGGAGCCAACCACGTTCGGAGGTGTCCTCAGCATTGAAGAAACCCGGAAGAAGATCCGGGAGATTTCCGGCAAGTACGGCTTCGACGTCGATCCCGATGCACTCGTCGAAGACCTTCCCGTGGGTGTCCAGCAGCGCGTCGAGATCATCAAAGCGCTGGTTCGGGAAGCCAAAGTCCTCATTTTGGACGAGCCCACAGCAGTGTTGACGCCGCAGGAAACCGATGAACTCCTGGACATCATGCGCCAACTCAAAGCCGGCGGCACATCCATTGTTTTCATCTCGCACAAGCTCCGCGAAGTGAAGGCTGTCTCGGACGTCATTACGGTGATCCGCCGAGGCAAGGTAGTGGGTGATGCTCCACCTACGGCATCAGCCACTGAACTCGCCTCCATGATGGTGGGCCGGCCGGTGAGCCTGAGCCTGAACAAGGCCCCCGCTCAGCCGAAGGAGACCACCTTTGTGGTGGAGAACCTGACGGTCCGTGCAGCCAACGGCACCAACGTGGTGGACGGGATCAGCTTCGACATCGCCCAAGGTGAGATCCTCGCCGTCGCTGGTGTCCAGGGCAACGGCCAAACAGAACTGACGGAGGCCATTCTCGGCATCCAAGAGCATGTGACAGGCTCCGTGATGTTGGATGGCAAGCAACTCCTGGGCCTTCCGGTCAAGGACGTCCTGCGTTCCGGCGTTGGTTTTGTTCCGGAAGACCGCACGGTGGATGGGCTCGTGGGACCGTTCTCCGTTGCCGAGAATTTGGTGCTGGACTTGTACGACCAAGCACCGTTCGCGAGCGGCATCAGCATGAAGCCTGCCAAGGTTGTTGAGCACGCGAAAGCCAAGATCGAGGAATTCGATATCCGTACTCCGTCCGCTGCATCGGCCGCCGGGACACTGTCCGGTGGCAACCAGCAGAAGGTGGTCATGGCCAGGGAACTGTCCCGGCCCTTGCGGTTGTTTATTGCCAGCCAGCCCACCCGCGGGGTGGACGTAGGCTCCATTGAATTCCTGCACAAGCGAATCGTTGCCGAGCGCGACGTCGGAACTCCGGTCATGATCGTTTCTACGGAGCTTGATGAAGTCATTGAGCTCGCAGACAGGATTGCCGTGCTGTACAAGGGCAAGCTCGTGGGCATTGTCCCCGCGGGAACTTCCCGCGACACCCTTGGCTTGATGATGGCCGGAGTCGGCCCGGAAGGAGGCTCTGATGTCTAACAGTGACGGATCAAATAAAGGCCAGACACCCGACGTTCCTACCTCAGAAGTCCGCGCAGCGGACGTCTCTTTGGATACCGCCGGAGGAACGCTGGAACCGTCCATCGTGCCCGTCTCTTCCCAGAGCGGAGACCCGGGACACCAGCAGGGCAGCGTCATGCGGCGGATCGTCATGGGCAACGGCTTCGTGTCTGTCCTGGCCGTCATCGTAGCGCTGTTCCTTGGTGGCCTGCTGATCGCCAGCACGGATGCGCAGGTTGCCAAAACCGCTGGCTACCTCTTTGCACGGCCCACGGACTTCCTGAGCGCGTTGTGGTCAGCAATGACCGAGAGCTACGTTGCCCTCTTCCAGGGATCTGTCTTTAGTCCACGCGAAGGTTTCAAGCCCTTGCTCGAGACCATGACCGTGGCAACACCGCTTATTTGCGCCGGTCTTGGAGTTGCCTTGGCTTTCCGTGCCGGCCTGTTCAACATCGGTGCGCAAGGACAGATCATCATCAGTGCCACGCTGGCAGCCTATGTCGGTTTCACCTGGCACCTGCCGTTCGGTTTGCACCTGCTGGTGGTCATCATCATGGGTGTCCTGGGCGGTGCCGTCTGGGGTGGAATTGTTGGCATCCTCAAAGCCCGCACAGGTGCGCACGAGGTCATCGTGACCATCATGTTGAACTACATTGCGCTCTTCCTTCTCGACTTTCTGTTGAACACGCCCGCGTTCCGGCGACCGGGGGATAACAGCCCCATTTCACCGCGCCTGGACGAGTCGGCCACCTACCCCATCCTCATCCCGGGATCCCGGCTCCACGTGGGATTCCTGGTGGCAATCGCCCTGACGTACGGTGTGTGGTGGATGCTGAACCGATCCACCATCGGCTTCGAGTTCCGGGCCGTCGGTTCCAATCCCATCGCCGCACGGACTGCTGGCATCAAGGTTCCCCGCGCCACCATCCTGGTGATGGCACTGGCTGGAGCCCTTGCGGCGTTCGGCGGTGTGGCCCAGGTTGCGGGCACGGAAAAGGTCCTCACTGGCGGCGTGGCAGCCCAGATCGGCTTTGACGCGATCACGGTTGCCCTGCTGGGCCGCAGTACTCCGTGGGGGACGTTCTTTGCAGGTCTCCTTTTTGGGGCTTTCCGTGCCGGTGCGGTGCAGATGCAGATCCAAACGGGTACGCCAATCGACATCGTCCTGGTGGTGCAATCACTGATTGTGCTCTTTATTGCTGCACCGCCGCTCATCCGGTCGATCTTCCGGCTTGAGGGTAAAAAGAAGAACAAGACAAAGCCACCGAAGGCGGCGCCGAAAGCTGCCCTTGCCAACGCCACCGGAGGTGCCAAGTGAGCGCGACAACTGCTGCACCCAGGTCGGGATCTACGGCCCTGCCGGCATTCCGGCCTTCCATGAAGGTCCCCCTCTCGCTCGGTATCCTCGCGCTGATAGCCTTGGTGTTTTTCGGCTTCCTTGGACCGGACCAGACCGCCGAGATGAAGATCAGCGATGCCGGCGACGCCGTTGCTGTTCCTGCCCTGATGATTCCGGGACAGGTGGGCGGCATTGTCCTCGGCATCCTGTTGCTCGCGATGGCCGCCTACTCGATCTACCTTTGGACGCAGGGGGAGCGGTCACCCAAGTGGCTGCCCATCGCCTTCGCCGTGGTGTTCGTGTTCGCCTTGCTCGTCTGGATCGTTGCGGGTGCACGCCAACCCTCCATCTCACTGGCCGGCCTCGTTGCCGGGTCCGTGACATTGGCCGTGCCCCTGGTGTTCGGCTCCCTTTCCGGCGTGCTCTGTGAGCGCGTGGGCGTAGTGAACATCGCCATCGAGGGGCAACTCCTGGGCGGAGCCTTCACTGCCGCGCTGGTGGCTACCATGACGGGCAGTCCGTACATCGGCTTGATTGCGGCCGCTGCTGCCGGTGCCGCGGTGTCCATGGTCCTGGCCGTGTTCAGCATCAAGTACCTGGTCAACCAGATCATTGTTGGCGTGGTCCTGAACGTGTTGGTCTCCGGCCTCACGGGATTCCTCTACGGCACGCTGATGGTGCCCAACAAGGAGGAGTTCAACACTCCGGGCCGGCTGGACATCCTGCCGATCCCGTTGCTTTCGGATATCCCCATCATCGGGCCGATCCTGTTCGAGCAGTCCATCGCGGGCTACCTCATGTACATTGCCGTCGCAGTGGTGTGGTTCGGCTTGTTCAAGACCCGTTGGGGCCTGCGCGTCCGCGCCGTCGGCGAACACCCGCAGGCTGCCGACACCTTGGGCATCAACGTCAACGCAACCCGCTTCTGGAATGTCACCTTGGGTGGTGCCATCGCGGGTATCGGCGGGGCTGTCTTCACACTGGTGACCATCGATTCCTTCACCAAGGACATCTCCGGTGGCCGCGGCTTCATCGCCTTGGCTGCCTTGATCTTCGGCCGGTGGAATCCGATCGGGGCCTTCCTGGCCTCTCTGCTGTTCGGCTTTGCCTACAACCTGCAGTCAATCCTTGGCATCATCGGTACCCCGGTGCCGAGCCAGTTCATGGCCATGCTGCCGTACTTGGTGACCATCTTCGCCGTCGCCGGTTTGGTGGGTAAGTCGCGGCCACCGGCCGCAAGCGGCATACCCTACGTGAAGGGTTGACGATGCCAGCGAATGATATCGACTGGCATGTCCTGGAAGATGCGGCAAAGCAGGCCATGCAACGCGCCTACGCGCCGTATTCCAAGTTCCCGGTGGGGGCTGCGGCCCTCACCGAGGACGGCAGGATCGTCAGCGGCTGCAACGTAGAAAATGCCAGCTATGGGCTGACCCTCTGCGCCGAATGTGCACTGGTTGGCCAGCTCCACATGACAGGCGGCGGCAGGATCGCCGCGTTTTACTGCGTGGACGGCCAAGGAAACATCCTCATGCCATGCGGAAGGTGCCGCCAACTCCTTTACGAGTTCAGGGCACCAGGGATGCAGCTCATGACAACGCAGGGAATCAAAACCATGGACCAGGTGCTGCCGGATGCTTTTGGTCCTGAAAACCTGGAGGAAACCACGTGACAAGCACTGAAGCGTTCGACGCCGTCCAGATCATTTCCATCAAGCGGGACAAGGGCACGCTTACTCCCGAGCAAATCGACTGGACCATCGATGCCTATACCCGCGGCATCATCGCCGAGGAACAGATGGCCGCACTGAACATGGCCATCCTGCTCAACGGCATGGACCGCGCCGAGATTTCGCAGTGGACGTCCGCAATGATCGCCTCTGGTGAGCGGATGGACTTTTCGTCCCTGACAAGGCCCGACGGCGGCCGGAAGGCTACCAGCGACAAGCACTCCACCGGAGGGGTGGGGGATAAGATCACGCTGCCGTTGGCGCCGCTGGTGGCTGTGTTCGGCGTCGCGGTTCCGCAGCTGTCGGGCCGCGGCCTCGGCCACACCGGCGGGACGCTGGATAAGCTGGAAGCCATTCCCGGTTGGCGCGCCAACCTGAGCAACGACGAAATCATGGCGCAGCTCCAAGACGTCGGAGCGGTCATCTGTGCCGCAGGCTCAGGGCTCGCCCCGGCGGACAAGAAACTCTATGCCTTGCGCGACGTGACAGGCACCGTTGAAGCCATCCCGCTGATTGCTTCGTCGATCATGAGCAAGAAGATCGCCGAAGGTACCGGTTCGCTGGTTTTGGACGTCAAAGTGGGTTCGGGCGCGTTCATGAAGGACGAAGCACGGGCACGTGAGCTGGCTGAGACCATGGTGGCTTTGGGCAAGGATGCAGGCGTACACACCGTCGCGCTGATCACGGACATGTCCACGCCGCTTGGATTGACTGCCGGTAACGCCATTGAGGTGGAGGAATCAGTGGAGGTCCTTGCCGGCGGCGGTCCGGAAGACGTGGTCGAACTGACCGTCCGCCTGGCCGAGGAGATGCTGGCCGGTGCCGGCATCCACGACGCCGATCCCGCAGCCGCGTTGAAGGACGGACGCGCCATGGACGTCTGGAACCGGATGATCGAAGCCCAAGGTGGAGATCCCCGGGCCGCGCTGCCCGTGGCCAGGGAATCCGAGGTTGTCTACGCTCCGGCGGACGGCGTCCTGGTGGGATTGGACGCACTTTCCGTGGGTGTTGCGGCTTGGCGCCTGGGTGCCGGCCGGGCACGCAAGGAAGACCAGGTCCAGGCCGGGGCGGGTGTCCGATTGCACGCCAAGCCTGGTGCGCTGGTCCGTGCGGGGGAGCCTTTGATGACCCTCCTGACGGACACTCCGGAGAAGTTCGAACGGGCAAAGGAAGCACTTCAGGATGCGGTGGTGATTGCGCCTGAGGGTTCCCGCCCGGCGCATCAGCTCATCATCGACCGCATCGCCTAGGCTTAAGTGTTCCGGGCTGTTCCCCGTGGAACAGCCCGGAACACCAGTCATCCGGCGCCTGTGGGGGAGCCGGCTACCGTAAGGAAACCGTGCAGGGCATCAACGATTTCATCCTCGCCGCGGCGGAGCAGCCCTGGGTGTTGTTCCTGGTGCTGGCCTGCTGCGTCATTGATGGCTTTTTCCCGCCCATCCCCAGCGAATCAGTGGTGGTGGGCCTGAGTGCCGTCTCCGGCAGCAGCGGTGCCCCCAACGTGTGGCTGCTGGGTGTGATGGCCGCCGTCGGGGCGTTCTCCGGGGACAACATCGCCTACATCATTGGCAACCGCATAGGCATCCAGCGGTGGCGGTGGATGCGCACGCAGCGCATGCAGGGCGCTTTCCGTTGGGCGGGCAAGGAACTTCGACGCCGGTCTGCCTCGCTCATCATGGTGGCCCGCTTCATCCCCATCGGGAGGGTGGCAGTTAATCTGACGGCCGGTGCCACTCACTTCCATCACCGCCGCTTCGTTGCCCTCACTGCGATGTCCGCCATCCTTTGGGCCAGCTATTCGGTGGTCCTGGGTTACTTCTTCGGTGTGTGGTTTGAGCACAACCACCTCCTGGGCGCGGTCATAGCCATCGTGGTGGCCGTGATCCTGGGGGTCATCATCGATCGCATCATCAGCAAAGTCCGGGGTTCCGTGCCCTTGGACGGAAAAAACATCCCCGAGGAAGACGCCCCGACTCCACCCACGGTATGACGTGTCCAGCCCCGGAAGATCAGTCCGGCGGTTGACGACCCCAGCGTCCGCTTGGAGATAGCGTTAAACGCGTGATCCCAAGGCTGGGGCGTAGCGAACGACGCCCCGGCCGTGGGACACTAGAGCGACTTCCGTCACACCGTCAAGTCACATTCGTCTAGGAGCTACCCCCGCGTGGAGTTTTTGAATCAAATGCTCGAGCATGCAGCCGGGCAGCCCTGGATATACCCGGTACTTCTGGTCTTCTTTTTCATTGACGGATTCGCCACCATTCTCCCCAGCGAAACAGCCATAGTGGGGCTCTCGGCGCTGTCCCTTCACAGCGGAGAACCCAATCTGTGGATCCTGGGAGGAACCGCCCTGGTAGGCGCCATGGCCGGCGACAACATGGCTTACATGCTGGGCCGGAAGATCGGCCTCACCCGCTGGAAGTGGATGCGGCGGCCAAAGGTCCAGAAAATGTTCGCCTGGGCGCAGTATGAGTTGGACAAGCGTGGCGCGGTGCTCATTTTCACGGCCCGCTACATTCCGTGGGGCCGTGTGGCGGTGAACTACGTCGCCGGGCAAACCGGATTCCGCCACCGCACCTTTTTCTGGTTGGACGCTTTCGCCTGCATCACGTGGGTGGGCTACTCCATCGGCATTGGCCTTCTGGCAGGTCAGTGGGTGCACCACAACCCGCTCCTCGGCGTGGGCATTGCCGTTGCGTTCGCTGTGGTTCTCGGCATCGTGGTGGACCATGCACTGCGCTGGTGGCACAAGTACCTTGAGAAGAAGGATGTGGCCCGTGAAGCGGCCGCAAGCAGCGAAGTGAAGGTTGCGGAGCCTGCGGATCTGTCGCAGAAAGCAGTTGCAGGCGCGGACCTCTCCAAGCCTGCTGGCTAAGCATCTGCCGTCCCCCTACAGTTAGTACGTGACTGAGCCCATTCTTGACGCTGCCCCTGCCCTTGACTTCGATCTGAAGAGCCTGCCCAAGGTTTCCCTCCACGACCACCTGGACGGAGGACTCCGCCCGGCCACCATTATCGAGCTGGCAGAGGCCGCCGGCCACACCCTGCCCTCCACGGATCCTGTGGCGCTGGGCGAATGGTTCCGTGAATCGGCCGACTCCGGTTCGCTGGTCCGCTACCTCGAAACGTTCGACCACACCGTGGCCGTCATGCAGACCAAGGAAGGCCTGTTCCGGGTCGCCAAGGAATTCGTGGAAGACCTGGCCGAGGACGGCGTGGTGTACGGCGAAGTCCGCTGGGCACCTGAACAGCACCTTCAGCAGGGCCTTACCCTGGACGAGGTTGTCGAAGCCGTCCAGACAGGCCTTGAAGCCGGAATGGATTCCGCCGAAGAACGCGGCCAGCAGATCCAGGTGGGGCAGCTCATCACTGCCATGCGGCACGCTGATCGCGGCCAGGAAATCGCAGAACTGGCTGTCCGCCACAGGGCCAACGGCGCCGTTGGCTTCGACATTGCCGGCGCTGAAGACGGCTTCCTGCCGTCCCGCTTCAAGGACGCCTTCACCTACCTTGCCGAGAACAACTTCCCGGCAACAGTCCACGCCGGCGAGGCAGCTGGCTTGGACAGCATCCAGTCCGCTTTGGTGGACGGCCGCGCCTTGCGCCTTGGCCATGGCGTCCGGATCGCCGAGGACATCTCGGTGGAGTTTGAGGACAACTCCGACGACGACGGCGAGGACACCATCGGCATGGTGACCATCGGCAGCGTGGCAGCATGGGTTCGCGACCGCGGAATCGCCCTGGAAATCTGCCCTTCCTCCAACCTCCAGACCGGTGCCATTTCCGGCTTTGGCGACGGCATCGAAAGCCACCCGGTGGACATGCTGTTCCAGCTCGGCTTCAACGTCACCATCAACACGGACAACCGCCTCATGAGCGGCGTGACGCTTACCGACGAGTTCGAACTCCTGGTGGAGACCTTCGACTACGACCTCGATGATCTGCTCGAGCTGACGCTCAACGCGGCCGAGGCAGCGTTCCTGCCGCTGGACGAGCGTGAAGCCTTGGTTGAGTACATCAACGATGCCTACGCCAACCTCGGCTAATTCTCCGCTGGACCAGCTGCTGGGCACCATTGCGGCGCTGCGTGAGCACTGCCCATGGATGGGTGGGCTGACGCACGAGTCACTGGTGGAGTACTTGATCGAAGAAGCCTATGAAGTGGTGGACTCGATCGAAGCCGGTGCGGTGGATGATGAGCTCCGTGGCGAGCTGGGCGATGTGCTGCTTCAAGTAGTGCTGCACGCCCGGCTCGCCGAGGAGCGCGGCAGCTTTGATTTCGCTGCGGTAGCCCGGGGTATCAACGACAAGATGGTCCGACGCAACCGGCACGTGTTCAAGGCGGACGGTTCACTGCAGGACAGTTTTCCGTCCAGCGTCGAGGAAATCATCGTCAAGTGGGATGCCGCCAAGCGGGCCGAGAAGCCGGAGCGGAAAGACCCCTTCGAGGGTATCCCGCCGCACCTTCCCGCTTTGGCTGCGGCGCAGAAGTCCCTGGACCGAGCGGTACGCGCGGGCTTGGACGTTGACGCTCAAGGTGACTTGGCCGCCGTCGGACTTCCCGTGGTCCCGGCCTCGGAAGAGGCCCTCGGCGAGCTGCTGCTCGCGGTGGTCGCCGGCGCCCGTGAGCAAGGACTCGACGCCGAACGGGCCCTCCGTGCCGCGGTTCGATCGTTTCAGAACAGCCAGGCGCAGACTTCATGACGTGAGCCGTCGGAAGCCGTGCCGTAACGTAAGCCACTCTCGACTACGCTAGTAGCGACGAGGACGTTGAGAATTTCCCTCCACATTCCTGTAATTCGCCCATAAGGAGCACATCCATGGCGCTTATCGATGCCATCCACGCACGCGAGATCCTTGATTCCCGCGGAAACCCGACCGTAGAAGTTGAGGTCCTGCTCTCCGACGGCCAGATCGGCCGCGCAGCAGTTCCCTCCGGTGCCTCCACCGGCGAGCACGAAGCCGTTGAGCTTCGCGACGGCGACAAGGGCCGTTACCTCGGCAAGGGTGTCCAGAAGGCCGTTGACGCCGTTATCGACGAGATCTCACCGGCCCTGATTGGTTTCGACGCCACTGACCAGCGCAGCATCGACCAGGCCATGATCGACCTGGACGGCACGCCCAACAAGGGCAAGCTCGGCGCCAACGCCATCCTGGGTGTTTCCCTGGCCGTGGCCAACGCTGCAGCAGCTTCGGCCGACCTGCCGCTCTACAAGTACCTGGGTGGCCCGAACGCCCACGTCCTGCCCGTTCCGCTGATGAACATCCTCAACGGTGGCTCGCACGCCGACTCCGATGTGGACATCCAGGAATTCATGATCGCCCCGATCGGCGCAGAGACCTTCTCCGAGGGCCTGCGCTGGGGTGTAGAGGTTTACCACAACCTCAAGGCTGTCCTTCAGGAAAAGGGCCTGTCCACCGGCCTCGGCGACGAGGGCGGCTTCGCTCCCAACCTGCCGTCCAACCGTGCAGCTCTGGACCTGATCCAGGAAGCCATCAAGAACGCCGGCTACACCCCGGGCACGGACATCGCCCTTGCCTTGGACGTTGCATCCTCTGAGTTCTACAAGGAAGGTGCCTACCAGTTCGAAGGCAAGGCACTTTCTGCCACCGAGATGAGCGCCTACTACGCTGAGCTCGTTGCGGATTACCCCCTGGTTTCCATCGAGGACCCGCTGGACGAGAACGACTGGGAAGGCTGGAAGACCCTCACCGACACCATCGGTGACAAGGTCCAGCTTGTTGGCGACGACCTCTTCGTCACCAACCCGGTCCGCCTGCAGCAGGGCATCGAGACCGCTACGGCCAACTCCCTCTTGGTCAAGGTCAACCAGATCGGTTCCCTGACCGAGACGCTGGACGCCGTTTCCCTGGCCCAGCGCTCCGGCTACACCACCATCACCTCGCACCGCTCCGGCGAAACCGAGGACACCACCATTGCTGACATCGCCGTTGCCACCAACGCGGGCCAGATCAAGACCGGTGCCCCCGCCCGCTCCGAGCGCGTAGCAAAGTACAACCAGCTGCTCCGCATCGAAGAAGAACTCGACGACGCCGCACGCTACGCCGGCCGCAGCGCGTTCCCGCGTTTCAAGGGCTAGCATTCCGCGAAAACAGCTGACCGGTGGCTATGGTGGAAAGACCATGGCCACCGGTTCTGTTTAACGCGGGCCAGGTCAGAAACAGCAAGCGCAGCAAACCGCCAGGCAAGCACCGGGCATTACAGGAGTGTCATGGCCACCCGTCGTCCAAAGGTTCCCAGGGCCGACGCCCTTGGCCGTCCGTCCAGCGGTGCCCTTCCCGCCGGTGATGCCCTCAGGGGTCCTGAGGCCGCAGGCTCCGAAGGGGCCGATGTCATCAAGGCCGAGTTCGGCGGCGCGCGTGCCTCGTCAAAGACACCGACGACGACGGATGGCGGCAAAGCTTCGTCCGCTGGCAGCAAGACGTCTACCGCCAGCAAGAGTTCCGCAGGCAGGAAACCTGCGGGACCCTCGACAAAAGCCGGGGACAAAGGTTCGGGAAAACAGGGATCCGAAAAGCCAAGCCCAACAGCCAAGGATGACCGCGATCTGGATCCCGTACCGGCCAAGGCGTTCTCCGGCCGGATGCTCGCACTGGCTGTGGTGATGATTGCCATCACCATTCTGCTGGCCCCCACTGTGAAGATTTTCCTGGAGAAACGCGCCGAAATCTCCGCGCTGGAAGCGGAAATTGCCGGCAGGAAAGCGGAGCAATCCGAGCTGAACAAACAGCTCTCCCGGTGGCAGGACCCCAACTACGTGAAACAGCAGGCCCGCGACCGCATTAACATGGTTATGCCGGGTGAAACAGGTTACTGGGTGTTTGGGGGAGAAGAAGCCGCCGGCACACCGGGTGGCCGCACCGGCTCCGGATCGTCGGCAAACCCGGAGAATCTGCCCTGGGTGGATGCTCTCTGGGAGTCAATCAGACGATCGGCAACTGACTAAACGCGGTGCCCGCCGCCGTCGTGTCCGCATGGGACATGACAAAAGGGGCAGGAAGGTTGGCAGCGCAAGTGGAAGAGAACACGGCAGCCGTGCCGCAGGAATCCCGCCAGCCATCAGCACACGATCTTGAGGTCCTGAGCCGACAGTTGGGCAGGCCGGTCCGGGATGTTGTTGAGATCCCGGCCAGGTGCGTCTGCGGTAACCCCTTGGTGGCCGCTACTGCTCCGCGGCTCAGCAACGGAACACCGTTCCCCACCACGTTCTACCTGACCCATCCGGTCATCACGTCCGCAGTGTCACGCCTTGAAGCGGGCGGGCTCATGACTGAGATGAACGAGCGACTGACCGCCGACCAAGAGCTGGCCGGTGCCTACCGGGGCGCCCATGACGCTTACCTTCAGGCTCGCAACGAGATCGCCGGCCGCTCCGGCACCGGAGCCGTGCCCGAAATCGACGGCATCTCCGCCGGTGGCATGCCCACCCGCGTGAAGTGCCTGCACGTCCTGGTAGGTCACTCGTTGGCTGCCGGACCGGGCGTCAATCCGCTGGGCGACGAAGCCCTGGACGCCATCACCGAGTGGTGGACCAAGGACCGCTGCTATTGCGACGGCGCCTGGGACACTGCCGGCGAGGCTCCTTCGCGGGACTTGAGCCGCCATGGTCCGCAAGGATTGCCGGACATCGTGGGGCGTCCCGCGCCCGTGCGGAAGTCAAAGACCGAGTCCCACGGCGAGCAGGAAGGCACCGCATGAGCCGCGTGGCTGCCATTGACTGCGGAACCAACTCCATTCGCCTCCTCATCGCCGACTCCTCGGTTGAGGCGTCGGAGAAGGATGGGCCAGGTCCGCTGACCGATATCGTGCGTGAAATGCGCGTGGTGCGGCTGGGCCAGGGCGTTGATGCCACTGGCGAGTTGGCTCCAGAGGCCTTGGAGCGCACGTTCGCCGCAACCCGGGACTATGCCGCGCTCATCAAGGAACACGGTGCCGGGCGCGTTCGTTTCGCGGCCACGTCGGCCACTCGTGATGCCAGCAACCGCCAAGTCTTTGTGGACGGTATCCGGGAGCTCCTGGGCGTGCAGCCGGAGGTCATTTCCGGTGACGAGGAAGCTGCCCTGTCCTTCGCGGGAGCCAGCAGCGTCCTGCCCGCCACGGGAAAGGACCCCATTCTGGTGGTGGACCTTGGCGGCGGCAGCACTGAATTCGTTGTGGGTGATTCCAGCGGCGTTATCGCGGCCCGCTCGGTTGACATCGGCTGCGTGCGATTGACCGAACGTCACCTCCGCAGCGATCCGCCCACCGCTGCGCAAATCGCCGCAGCAGAGGCCGACGTCGACGCCGCGCTTGATCTTGCCGCGCAGACAGTGCCGCTTGACCGCGCCACTGCCGTGGTTGGTGTCGCCGGTTCCATCACCACCATCACCGCTCACGCGCTGGGCCTGAGCGAATACCAGCCGAACCGCATCCACGGCGCTTCACTGGACCTGGAAACCATTAGCGACGCGTGCACCAGCCTGCTGGAAATGACGCGGGACGAACGTGCCGCGCTGCCGTACATGCACCCGGGACGCGTGGACGTCATCGGAGCCGGAGCCCTGGTGTGGCGCCGCATCCTGGCCAGGCTGTCCGCCGTCAGTAACGGGGCCATCCGTACAGCTGTCTCCAGCGAACACGACATCCTGGACGGCATCGCCCTGAGTATCCGGGATGGCCAATGACATTGCGACATCGTCGTACCCTCTCCGCTGCGCTTGCCACCACCCTGGCCGGCGGGGCGCTGGCGGGTGCGCTGTTGTCGGCTCCGGCCGCCAATGCAGACGCGTGGCGGGACAAGGAGTACTGGCTCAAGGAATCGGGAGTCACCAACGCCTGGCAGGTCTCCAAGGGCGCCGGAGTCAAAGTTGCGATCATCGATAGCGGTGTTGACGGAACCCACCCTGACCTCAAGGGTGTGGTGGTCGGAGGGACAGATGTCTCAGGGGCCGGCGCTCCCAACGGACAAAAGAGCATCGGCGCCAAGACCGAGCACGGCACGCTGGTGGCTACGATGCTGGCCGGGCGCGGCCACACCACGCCCACCCCTTCGCCCTCACCGTCGGCATCTGCGTCAGCGGCTCCAGCGCCGCCGCCACCGCCACCAACTACGCCGCCTGCCGGGGGACCGGACGGGATCACAGGAGTTGCGCCCGAAGCTGAGATCCTGGCCATCTCAACCTGGCTCGGCTCGCCCAACCCGGGCGGCAAGACGGACCAGGAACAAATACCCGAGGCCGTGCGCTGGGCCGTGGACAACGGCGCAAAGGTTATCAACATTTCCCTGGGCAGCACTTCGCCTGACTGGCCGCAGAGCTGGGACGCAGCGTTCCTGTACGCAGAGCAAAAAGATGTGGTGATCGTTGCGGCCGCCGGAAACCGCGTGGGTGGCAACATCCAGGTTGGTGCCCCGGCCACCATCCCCGGCGTTCTCACTGTGGCCGGGCTGGACGGCGAGGGGCGCGCCAGCGTGGACTCATCGTCCCAAGGCATCAGCATCGGAGTGGCCGCCCCTGCGGAGAAACTGGTGGGCGGCATTCCCGGCGGCTCGTATGCCGAGTGGGCGGGAACGTCCGGAGCGGCTCCCATCGTTTCGGGTGTGGCAGCACTCATCCGTTCAAAGTGGCCGGAAATGAGCGCCACCCAGGTCATCAACCGGATCGTCAGCACTGCCAAGGACGCGGGTGCTCCAGGCAAGGACCCTCTTTATGGCTACGGCATCCTCGACGCTGAGGCCGCGCTGAAGAATGACGTGCCAACCACCAGCACCAACCCGTTGGGTTCCATCGGGGACTGGATCCGTGTCCATCGCCGCGGCGTCTTCTCCGAGCCCTCACAGGCGCCCGTGGCAAGTCCCACAAGCGCCCCTCCCACGCTCGCCGATCCCACCGTCCCTGTTGCGAAGACGCCGGCGACCATGGATGACGCCCTTCCTGCCGCCGTCGTGCTTGGTTTTGGCGCCTTGTTCGCTGCGATTCTGACGGGTGCTGCAATCCAGTTGCGGAGGGTCTCAAAGAACCCGCCGGCGGTGCCCGAGGAAGCTGAAACGGGCGCCCTTTTGAAGGTGGATCCGCCCGGCAGGACGTAGTTAGTGAAGATTTTCACAAAGTACTGTACTCTGGACTCATGGCAACCACCCCAGAGCTCATTGACCGTCCCCGGGTTCTCGTCGTCGGCGGCGGCTACGTCGGCCTGTACGTAGCACTCAAACTGCAGAAGAAGATCGCGAATGCAGGCGGAATCGTCACCGTCGTTGATCCACTGCCGTACATGACCTACCAGCCCTTCCTCCCGGAAGTAGCCGGTGGCAACATCGAGGCACGCCACGCCGTCGTCTCCCACCGTCAGCACCTCAAGCAGACTGAGCTCATCCAGGGCCGCGTCACCAGCATCGACCACGCCAACCGGACCGCGGTTATCGCCCCGTCCGATGGCGGCGAGAACTTCGAGATCCCGTACTTCGATGTCGTGATCGCAGCAGGCGCCATCACCCGTACCTTCCCCATCAAGGGCCTCGCGGACAAGGGCATCGGCCTGAAGACCATCGAGGAAGCCGTTGCACTGCGCAACAAGGTGTTGGAGCGCATCGAAGCCGCGTCCACCATGACTGACCCCGCAGAGCGCGCCAAGGCACTGACCTTCGTTGTTGTTGGCGGCGGTTTTGCAGGCATCGAATGCCTCACCGAAATGGAAGACCTTGCCCGCGCCGCTGTACGGAACAACCCGCGCATCCGTCAGGAAGAAGTCCGCTTCATCCTGGTTGAAGCCATGGGCCGTATCATGCCCGAGGTCACCGCTTCGCAGGCCGAGTGGGTTGTGGAGCACCTCCGCAGCCGTGGCATCGAAGTACTCCTGAACACTTCCCTTGACAGCGCTGAGGGCAACCTCAAGCTGATCAACCTCCCGGACAAGACCCCTGCCGGCGAAGTTGACGCGGACACCTTGGTATGGGCTGCCGGCGTGCAGGCCAACCCGATGATCCGCTCCACCGACTTCCCGCTGGAACCGCGTGGCCGCGTCCGTGTCCTCCCGGACCTGCGTATCGCAGGCGACGAAGGCATTGTGGAGAACGCCTGGGCCGCCGGCGACATCGCCGCCGTTCCGGACCTCACGGGCAAGGGCCTGCCGGACGGCACCTGCGTCCCCAACGCCCAGCACGCACTGCGCCAGGCAAAGAAGCTCGCAAAGAACCTCTGGGCTTCCCGCTGGGACAAGCCGCTGCACGACTACAAGCACAAGAACCTCGGTGCCGTAGCCGGATTCGGCGAGTGGAAGGGTGTTGCAAACATCAACCTGCTCGGCCGCATCGGTCTCAAGGGCGGCCTCGCGTGGCTGGCACACCGTGGTTACCACGGCATGGCCATGCCCACGGTTGAGCGCAAGTTCCGTGTGATCTTCGGCTGGATCCTGGCCTTCTTCGCCGGCCGCGACACCACGCAGCTGATGGACCTGGACAACCCGCGCGGTGCCTTCGTGGCCGCAGCCACCCCGGCTCCCAAGCCCGCCGCCGCACCGGCGCCGGTGGAAGCCAAGCCGGTTGCCGAGGAAGTCAAGACTCCGGTAACTGCTGACGCCAAGTAGTACACGTACGACGGCGGCCGTCCCCTTGAGGGGGTGGCCGCCGTCGGCGTTTAAACCGTCGGCGTAAAACGGTGGCACCGCGGCTGCGCCCTAGACTGTTGCCATGTCAGGCGAAACCGATCTGAAGACACTCCTGGAATCCCTCCATCCGGTAGCCCGCGACGGCGAGTACGTGTATGCCCTGTGGCCGCATGGTCGGCCATTGGAAGGCGGCATTGAAGCGGCCGTCCGTGAGGCCGAGGGCCTGACGGTTGTCCTTCACCGCGATGAAGCAGATTCGTTGGGCCTTAGCTACGATTTCGTGGCTACCTGGATCACGCTGCAGGTCCATTCGGCCCTGGAAGCCGTGGGTCTGACGGCAGCTGTCAGCGCGGCGCTGACGCACGCCGGCATCAGCTGCAACGTCCTCGCCGGTTTCCACCACGATCACCTTCTGGTGCCGTCGGCAGATGCGGGCCGGGCCATGGATGTGCTGCGGCTCCTGGCACGGGGTGTGGTGCTGCGTTCTGAGAAGCCGGAAGATCGGCCGGAGATCCTGGAGCTTACGGCCCGGGCGTTTTCCGTCTCTCCCGTGACTGGCGAACCCGTTGAGGGCACCCCGATTGAAGTGGGGCTGCTGCGGGAGCTTTTCGAGTGCAGCGAGTACATTCCGGAGCTCAGCATCGTGGCGGAGATGGGTGGTGAAATCGTGGGGCATGCCATCAGCACGCGGGGCTGGATCGAGGACCTGGAACTGGTTGCCCTCGGTCCGATCGGCGTGCTTCCTCCCTTCCAGCGCCGTGGAGTGGGTTCTGCATTGATGCGCGAGACAGCGGCCCGCGCCACTGCCCTCGGAGAGCCCGGGATCGCCCTGCTCGGCAGCCCTCTCTACTACCCGCGCTTCGGATATGTGCCGGCCACCTCCTTGGGCGTTGAACCGCCCGAGGCGGTGTGGGGCGATCACTTCCAGTTACTGACCCTGCCGGGATGGCCCGATGACGTCCGCGGCACCTTCAGCTACGCGGAGCCGTTCAACCGGCTCTAGCTGGGATACCATGGTCCGGGCGCCCCAGTAGCCCAATTGGCAGAGGCAGCGGACTTAAAATCCGCGTGTTGTGGGTTCGAGTCCCACCTGGGGCACAAATGCAAGGCGAGAGCTCTTTCTCCCTTCCTGTGCGTCCATCCCTTCTTCAGCGCCTTTTCCCAGCAAGCTCGTAGATTCCCCACAGGCAACGAGTGTTATAGGGATGTGACCTGAATCACTTATGTTCGCCCGGCAATTGCACTAGTTTGAGTCTTAATCAGGAACACCTGAGTAATCGCATCAAAGGCAGTTCGCACCTTTCGATCGAGGAGACAACGAATGTTTGATCTTTCCCCAGCGGCGCCCCGAGCCGCCAAGCTAACAGCGCTTGGCATTGGGGTCGCTCTCTTGGCCACGGCTTGTGGTGGGTCTTCTACACCTACCCAGACTGGGTCTCAATCCGCCGCCGCAGCAGGCATCGCCTGCCCGGCACCGAGCGGCGGGGCGGGAGCCGGCAACAGCCAGGCTGCCACCAACACGGGATCCGTACCTCCCTCGACCACCACCACGGCTACGCCGCTTAAGCTTGGATCGCTCCTGCCGACGACGGGGTCGCTGGCGTTCCTCGGCCCACCCGAAATCGCTGGTGTCAACCTCGGCGTCAAGGAAGTCAACGACGCCGGTGGCGTTCTTGGTGCTCCTGTGGAAGTTGTCCACCGCGACTCCGGCGACACCAAAACTGACATCGCTACCCAGTCCACCACAGCCCTGCTGGGCCAGGGTGTGAGTGCAGTTATCGGCGCCGCTTCCTCCGGCGTTTCCAAGACTGTCATCAACCAGATCACCGGCGCTGGCGTCATCCACTTCTCGCCGGCGAACACCTCACCGGACTTCACCACGTGGGATGACAAGGGCCTCTACTGGCGCACGGCACCGTCCGACGTCCTGCAGGGCAAGGTCCTCGGGAACTACATGGCTACCTGTGGTGCCCAGACCGTGGGCATGATCGTTCTCAACGACGCCTACGGAACCGGCCTCCAGAAGAACGTCAAGGAAGCCTTCGAGGCAGCCGGCGGCAAGGTTGTTGCTGAAGAGCTCTTCAACGAAGGTGACTCGCAGTTCAGCAGCCAGGTGGACAAGGTCCTCGCAGCCAAGCCGGATGCGATCGCCTTGATCACGTTCGACCAAGCCAAGAGCATCGTGCCTCTGATGACCGGCAAGGGCGTCAAGCCCACGCAGCTGTTCATGGTTGACGGCAACACCTCGGACTACAGCAAGGACTTCCAGGCAGGCACCATGAAGGGCGCACAGGGAACCATCCCCGGTACGTTCGCCAAGGATGCCTTCAAGCAGAAGCTCCTCGCAATCGATCCCGCACTGAAGGATTACAGCTACGCAGGTGAGTCCTACGACGCCGTGAACCTGATCGCGCTTGCCTCTGAGGCAGCCAAGAGCACCAAGGGCACGGACATCGCGGCCAAGCTCAAGGAAGTCTCTGAAGGCGGCGAGAAGTGCACGGACTTCCCGTCCTGCGTCACCCTGCTCCGCGAGGGCAAGGATATTGACTACGACGGACAGTCCGGTCCGGTAACGTTCTCCGATGCCGGTGACCCCACCGAGGCATACATCGGTATCTACGAATACCAGGACGACAACACCTACAAGCCGGTCCGCGAAGAATTCGGCAAGCTCTAAGCCGAACACGAGCTAGACCGCAGTCAGCAACAGGTCCCCTTCCTCACAAGGAAGGGGACCTGTTCCGCGTTAACCCCGGCTGTTACACAGGCGGTAGACCTACCATGTCCTCATGAAGCCAACCCGGGAAGCACGCTCCATTGCAGTAGTCATTAACGCCGGTTCACGCAAAGGCTCCGCAGCTCAGAAGCTGGTGGCCGAGAGCCTCGCAAAGGCGGAGCTCCCGGTCTCCGCGGTGTATACGGCGCATGGCGGCGGGGAACTCCGCCGCACCTTGGAGCAAGCGGTGTCCGATGGGCACGATTTTGTGGTGGTTGGGGGAGGCGACGGAACGGTTGCCTCCGCGGCCGGACTCGTGGCGGGTACCGACGTCGTGCTGGGTGTGCTTCCGCTGGGCACCGCCAATGACCTGGCAAGGACGCTGGAAATCCCCCGGGACCTGAGCCTTGCCTGCGCTGCCTTGGCGGATGGAAAAGTAGTGGACATCGATCTCGGGCGGGCGAACGGCCAACCCTTCCTCAACGTGGCTTCAGCCGGCCTGTCCGTGGCAGTCACGCAGGCGCTCAGTCCGCGCCTCAAACGACTCATCGGGCCCCTGGCATATGGTGTGGCCACGCTTCGCTCCTACGCCACGCACAAGCCGTTCCACGCCCGCCTCGAGTTCCCGGACGGGGACCATGAGCCAGTAGAGCTGGAGGACCTGTTGCAGGTGGCGGTGGGAAACGGAAGGTACTACGGAGGCGGCAACGCGGTCTCTCCGACAGCGGGGATCGATGATCACACCCTGGATATCTATGCGATCCTGGCTGCGCCGCTGCGGGAGCAGGCAAAGATCGCGCGTTCGCTGAAGAACGGCAAGTTTGTGGAAAACGAGCAAGTGCACCACCTCACCAGCCGGAAAGTCAGGCTGGTGACAACTCCGCCACTGCCGGTGAACCTCGACGGCGAGATCACCACCAGCACGCCCACCGACTTCACTGTTGAGCGAAACGCGGTGCACGTGGTGGTGCCGAGGAACAGCAGCAGCGCGACGTTTGAGGGCCGCAGCTGAACTGTCTTGAACGTACCTGGACGCGCCGAAGGCCCGGCTCCGGCGTGACACCGGAACCAGGCCTTCGGGGCTACTGCAGTTAGACCTCGTCCGCCAAGGTGCCCAGGTAAAGCTGGATGACCTTGGGGTCCTTCATGAGTTCACGGCCGGTACCGGTGTACGCATCCTTGCCCTGATCCAGGACATAGCCGCGGTCGCAGATCTGCAAGCAACGGCGGGCATTCTGTTCCACCATGATCACCGAGACGCCGGCGCGGTTGATCTCGTGGACACGGAGGAAGGTCTCATCCTGCTTGACGGGGGAGAGGCCTGCCGACGGCTCGTCAAGCAACAGGACGGCCGGGTCCATCATGAGCGCCCTGCCCATGGCCACCATTTGGCGTTCACCGCCGGACAGTGACCCTGCACGCTGTGCTCGCCGCTTTCCCAGCTCCGGGAAGAGGCTGGTGACAAAATCGAAGCGTTCGGAGAAGTCCTTGGGCCGCTGGAACATGCCCATTTGCAGATTCTCTTCAATGGTCAGCGTGGCGAACACATTGTTGGTCTGGGGGACGAAGCCAACGCCCTGGGTGACCAGTTTGTTGGCCTTCAAACCAGTGAGGTCTTGTCCGCGCACCACAACGGTGCCCGAGTGGACCTTCACCAAGCCGAACATGGCCTTCAGCAGCGTGGACTTGCCGGCGCCGTTGGGGCCAATGATGCCAATCAACTCGCCCTTGCGGGCCTCGATGCTGCAGCCGTTGAGGATGTTGACCCCGGGGATGTAGCCAGCCACCAAGTCAGTGACTTTGACGACGGAATCGCCTGCGGGAGCCGCTGCCGAGGCGGGCATTGCACTGGTACTGCTCATTTCCCGTCCTCCTTCTTGGGTTCTTCGATCTCGGACAGGATGCCTGCATCTTCCGTACCCACAACCGACTCTTCGTCGGCCTCGAGTTCAGCCTCAAGCACCTTGATGCCTTCGGCGTCGCCGAGGTCGACGTCATGGTGGGCGCCAAGGTAGGCGTCGATGACTGCGGGGTTCTTCATGACTTCACCCGGAGGTCCTTCGGCCACCACCTTGCCTTCGGCCATGACCACCACCCAGTCAGCGATGTGGCGCACCATGTTCATGTCGTGCTCCACGAAGAGCACGGTCATGCCCTCGGCCTTGAGGTTCTTGATGTGGTCCAGCAGCGACTGCGTCAGGGCCGGGTTCACACCGGCCATGGGCTCATCGAGCATCACCAGCTTGGGCCGAACCATAAGCGAACGGGCCATCTCCAGGAGCTTCCGCTGACCTCCCGAGAGCGACGCTGCGTAATCGTCCTTCTTGGTATCCAGCTTGAACTTCTCCAAGAGGACATTTGCCTGGGCTGTGATCTCTTTTTCGCGCCCGCCCCAGATGCCTTTGAACAAGGCCTTGGAGAGCCGTTCTCCGGGCTGGTCTGCTGCGCCGAGTCGCATATTCTCCATGACGGTCAGCTTGCCCATGACCTTTGTCAGCTGGAAGGTACGGACCATGCCCATGCGTGCCACCTTGTAGGAGGAAACGCCTGCAAGGCTGTTGCCTTCAAACTGCCACTTGCCCGTGTTGGGAGTATCAAAGCCCGTGAGGAGGTTGAACAGCGTGGTCTTGCCGGCTCCGTTGGGGCCGATCAATGCAGTGATCTTGTGGCGGGGGATCTCAAGGTACTCCACGTCCACCGCGTTGATGCCACCGAAGGAACGCGTGACGTCCTCTGCCACCACAATGGGATCCCGCTTCTTGCAGCCGGGAGTGTTCTCCCCGACGGCGATGGGCCGTGAATCGGTCATGTAGTCAATATTTTCGCTATTGCGTTCGTTGGTCTCACTCATGCGAAAGCAAGCTCCTTCTTATTGCCGAACACGCCTTGCGGGCGGAAGATCATCAGGAGCATCAAGGCAACACCCACCAGGATGTAGCGCAACTGGCCTGCCTGTACGGTGGTCAGCCACGTGATTGCCCCTGACTCGATGAGGCCGTAGAGCAGGCTTTGGGTCAGCGAGAGCACAACCCAGAAAATCATTGCTCCAATGACCGGCCCAAGAACCGTGGCCATGCCGCCCAGCAGAAGGCAGGTCCACAGGAAGAACGTGAGTTCAGTGCCGTAGTTGGACGGTTGGACGGCCCCGCGGGGGAGCGTGAAGATCATGCCCGCCAATGCGCCAAGCACACCACCGATGATCAGCGCCTGCATCTTGTAGGCATAGACATTCTTGCCGAGCGAGCGGACAGCGTTCTCGTCTTCGCGGATGCCCTTGAGGACACGGCCCCACGGGCTGCGCATCAGAAGCCAGACCAAGACGCAGCAAACGATGACCAGGCCCCAGCCCACCACGCGGATAAAGAAGTCACGGTTGTTCATGCCCATGTAAGAGCCTTCGGGGAAAGGATTCATGGAGTAGAACGTGCCCTCGAAGGCCGCCAGGCCGTTTGCCGAACCAGTGACGCTGGTGAGCTGGTTGGTAGTGACCACGTAGCGGACAATTTCCGCCGCGGCGATGGTCACGATTGCCAGGTAGTCCGCCCGTAGCCGGAGTGTAGGAATACCGAGGATGAACGCGAAGATCACTGAACACAGAACGGCGATCAGCAGGGCAAGGAAGAAGGGTGCGTCAAAGGTCAAAGTTGAGATGGCGAAACCGTAGGCACCCACTGCCATGAAGCCGGCCTGGCCGAAGTTCAACAGGCCTGAGTAGCCGAAGTGAACCGCGAGGCCCAAAGCGGCAAGTGCGTAGGCCGCCGTCGTCGGGCTGAACAATTCGCCAAGGGCGCTGGAGAAAATAAATCCGAAATCCATGGCCCGCTCCTAACCCACACGCTCACGCCGGCCGAGGATACCCTGCGGTCGGAACAGAAGAACAACAATCATGATGAACAGGGCGCCGACGTACTTGAGGTCGGCGGGGAGGCCGAACACTGTAGTCAGTTCCACGAAGATGCCGACGACGATCGAGCCGATCAGTGCGCCGAACACGGTACCCAAGCCGCCGAGCGTGACGCCGGCGAAGATGAGCAGCAGGATTTGCGAGCCCATATCGAAGGTGACACCCGGGCGGTAGTAGGCCCAGAGGATGCCGCCGAGCGAAGCGAGCACGCCGCCCACGATCCATACGATGCGGATGACGGAGTCGACGTCGATGCCCGAGGCGGCTGCCAGCGCGGGGTTGTCTGCAACTGCGCGGGTTGCCTTGCCGAGTCGGGTCTTCAGCAGGACGATGCCGATCAGGGCGATAACCACGGCACTGATAATCAGGGACCACAGATTGTTCGGAGAGATCGAGACAGGCCCGATTTGGATCTCGCTACTTTGTGCGCCCGGGAGTTGCTGTGTTGCACCGCCGAAGAAGAATTGGATGACATAGCGAATGGCCAAGGCGAGGCCAATGCTGACGATCATCATAGGGACGAGGCCTGAGCCACGCTTCCTCAGGGGGCGCCACAGTCCTGCGTCCTGGACGTAGCCAAAGAGACCGCCGCCTACCAGTGCGAGCAGGATGGCCAGCCAGAAGGGGAATCCGAAGGCATTGAACATGAACACCAGTACCGCACCGAGTGTCACCATCTCACCGTGGGCGAAGTTGGTCAGGCCGGTGGTGCCGAAGATCAGGGAAAGGCCTACCGAGGCCAGTGCAAGGAGCAGGCCAAAGCTAAGACCCGCCACCAGGCGGTTGAGCAGGTTCTGGCCGAAGTCCTGTTGCTGGACCACGATGCCCTCGCCGAAGGCAAAGATCACCGACAGGTTGGACGTCTGGCTGAACGTGACATCGCGGGGATTGTCCTGGCCCTCGGCCAGTGCGATGCCCTCCGGCAAGGTGGAGGTGTCCAGCTCGATGGTGTAGGTGCCCTGGACGGGAACGCCGATGGTCCACGCTCCGTTGGCTCCGGAGGTGGCTTCACCTTCAAACCCGTTGCCCGTGGCTTTGATCTTGACGCCCGGTATAGGGGCCCGGGCATCATCGCGGAGGAACCCGCTGATGTTGTTCTGGAAAGTCGTCGGGGACGGCGAAGGCGAGGGGGTGGTTGCCTGTGCCGAGGGGGCGGCGATCAACAGAGCGGCGATGAGGGCTGCGAACAGCGCCCCCACAGCTCTCTGCAGTCCTTTGGACCGTCTCATGGACGGGTCGCGCAGTGTGCTTCTCAAAATGGAAACCTCCACAGTGGGGGTGGTCCCGGCTGCGCCTTTGCAGCCGGTGCGAACGGTCATGGGGCTTGTGAACAGTTCTTGCCTAGCTGCCTCGTTTGTGATCTAAGTCACCCATGTGTGGTTTATGTTACCGCTCGGTGGGGTCAATGAATGCCCAGTTCGGGGCTGTGAAGATCGCGATCGGATAACAACTGTGAAGCTATAGGCAACTACTGATGTAGCAACGCTTAAGTAAACCTTTGTTGTTTGGGGGTGCTCCTAAACGTTTGGGGGAAGCCGCTGGTCCATTTTCTTGTCACGGTTGAGTTTCGTCTGGGTGAACAAGGGAACTTTCCCTGCCGCGCGCGCGTGGTAATTGGTACCGTGAACTATCACTAGCCCTTTTTCAGGAGGACACCCGCAATGGCACTTGGCGGAAACCCAGTCTTCAACGGAAAGAATTTCCGTGGAGCAAAGCAGGCCCCGCCTGTACCGCAGAACCCGTACGGCCAGCAGTTCAACCAGGCACCCGGCCGTGCACCGAGCCAGGTCATGGACGGCCATGCAGCATGGTCTGCCCAGCAGCAGAACATGACCAATGAGCAGCTGCAGCAGATGTACAACCAGCCGGCTGCCGGCCCGGCCGACACCGGCCGCATGACCTATGACGACGTCATCATGAAGACCGTCGCCTGCCTCGTTGTGCTGATCATCGGCGCTGGGGTAACGCTGTTCGTTGCTCCCGGCCTCTCCACCATGCTGATGATCGTTGGTGCACTGGGCGGCTTCGTCCTTGCCCTGGTCAACACCTTCAAGAAGCAGCCGTCACCGGCCCTGATCCTTGCCTACGCCGGACTTGAAGGTCTGTTCCTTGGAGGCCTCACCCGAATCCTGGACGGCATGTACCCCGGCGTCGGCCTCCAAGCCGTCATCGGCACGCTGGCAGTCTTCGGCGTCACCCTGGTGCTCTTCAAGAGCGGCAAGGTCCGCGCCACCCCGAAGATGATGCGCTTCTTCCTGATCGCCACCATTGGTTACGCGGTCTTCGCACTGATCAACATGGTGATGATGTGGACCGGCGCTGTGCAGGAGCCCTTCGGCCTCCGCACAAGCGTCGAGATCTTCGGCATCCCGCTGGGTGTCTTCATCGGCATCCTGGCCATCGGCCTGGCAGCGTTCTCGCTGATCATGGACTTCACCAGCATCGAAGAGGGCGTCCGCGCCGGCGCCCCGGAGCGTTACTCCTGGGTTGCCGCCTTCGGCCTGACGGTCACGCTGGTTTGGCTCTATGTGGAAATCATCCGTCTGCTGGCAATCCTGCGAGGCGACGACTAACTCTTCTGAGTCCGTCAACGCGAAATGCCCCCGAAGAGTCTTCGGGGGCATTTTTGCGTTCGTGAGGGGCGAGGTCTCGGGAGTAAGAGGGGCTCAAAGGGTCGATATCCAACCCCTCGCGCGTGACAGCCCTCAGCTCAAGCGCTCAAAAACGACAGCCATGCCCTGGCCTCCGCCGACGCACAGCGTGGCAAGCCCCAGGGTTCCGTCGCGTTCCTTGAGCCCGTTGAGGAGAGTGCTGGTCATCCGGGCCCCGGTCATGCCGAAGGGATGGCCCAGAGCGATGGCGCCACCATGGACGTTGAGTTTTTCAGGATCGATCCCCAGTTCACGGGCGCTCGCCACCACCTGCACGGCGAAGGCTTCGTTGAGCTCAACGAGGTCGATGTCGTCCATTGTCAGTCCTGCCAGGGCAAGGGCCCGCCGCGTCGATTCCACGGGTCCCATGCCCATGAGTTCGGGGGAAAGGGCACTGACGCCTGTTGAAACCACCCGCGCCAGCGGTTGCAGGCCGAGTTCACGGGCGCGCGCGTCACTCATCACCACCACAGCCGCGGCCCCGTCGTTAAGCGGACAGGCATTACCTGCAGTCACGGTGCCTTCCGCGCGGAACACGGGCTGTAACGCGGAGACGGCTTCCAAAGTGACCCCGGCTCGGGGTGAGTCATCGCGCTCCACCACACTTCCGTCCTTGCGCGTGTAGGGCGAGATGTCGCGGGCATAGAACCCTGAGGCGATGGCGGCTTCGGCGCGATTCTGGCTCAGGACACCCCACTCGTCCTGCTCGGCCCGGCTGATTCCGTAGCTCGTGGCGACGTTCTCGGCAGTCTGGCCCATGGAGATGTAAATGTCTGGTAGTCGCCCGCCGAGCCGAGGGTCGGTCCACGGGATGTTGGAGGCCGCCCGTGCCGCAGTGCGTTGGCCCGCTGCTTCGAACAGCGGGTTGTGGTTGGCGGTATCGGTTTCGCCGGCACCGGACCAGTCCTGATACCTGGACACGCTCTCCACCCCGGCGGACACGATTGCGTGGGCTTCCCCGGATCTGATGGCGTGGAAGGCCATCCGAAGGGTTTGCAGGCTGGATGCACAGAAGCGGTTGATGGTGGCTGCGGGTACGCGGTCCAGCCCGGCGAGTACCGCCACAACCCTGGCCATGTTGGATCCGGCCTCGCCGCTGGGTTCAGCGCAGCCCAGCAGGATGTCGTCCAAGCCTTGGCCGTCCTCCGCGCCGGGATCGAAGCCTGGAACTTTTGCGAGGGCGGCCCGCACCATGGCGGTGGCCAGGTCATCCGGACGTTCGTCCTTGAGGGAACCCTTGAAGGCACGGCCAATAGGGCTTCTGGCAGTAGCAACGATGACAGCCTCAGTCATGGCCCCAGCTTACGCCCGGCATCCGATGGAACGCCGGGCGTTCGCGCGGTGGAACTGAACGCGTCAGGCCAGGCGAAGCGCTCCCGCAGCCGGGGTGACGGTGAAGATGTCCGGTGCGGTGAAACCCGCCTCCGCGAAGGAACGCACGACGGCGTCACGAACCTGCTGCTCTTGGCTCACCGGCGTCAATGCGATGGCTGAGCCGCCGAAGCCGCCGCCCGTCATGCGGGCGCCTATGGCACCGTTGGCCCGGGATGTGTCCACGGCAAGGTCGAGTTCCGGGCAGGAGATCTCAAAATCGTCGCGCATGGAAACGTGGCTGGCGTCCAGCAACTCCCCGATGGCGGCGGGACCCAGCTTGCCCAAGGTTTCCACTGTCTGAAGTACGCGATCATTTTCGGTGACCACGTGGCGGACGCGCCGGAGCGTCGTCTCGTCCAGCAGTCCGGAGGCTTCCTCCAAACGCTCTACGCCGACGTCGCGCAGTGCTGTGACGCCAAGTATCTCGGCACCCAACTCGCAGGATGCGCGGCGGGAGGCGTAACCGCCGTCGGCGTGCGAATGCGACACCTTGGTGTCGATGACCAACAGGACCAAGCCCGACGCTTCTGCGTCGAACGGCACCAGCTCCACATGCTGGTCACGGCAGTCCAAGAACACCGCGTGTCCCTTGGCGCCGCGCAAGGATGCTGACTGGTCCATGATCCCGGTGGGTGCGCCAACGAACACGTTCTCGGCGCGCTGGGTAGCGAGCACCAGGTCTTCGGCAGCGAAACCCGCGCCGGTCAACTCGTTGAGGGCCGAGATGACGGCGCACTCGATGGCGTGTGACGACGACAGACCCGCACCGGAGGGAACGTCGGAATCCAGCAGGAGGTCAAAGCCGGGGACTTGGATGCCACGTTCCTTGAGTGCCCAGGCGACGCCGAGGGGGTAGCGTGACCACCCCTCACCGGATCCGGGCTCCGAGTCCGCGAGGTCAGCCTCCACCACGCCGTGCCCGCCAAAAGTGGACAGCATGCGAACCCTGGAGTCGTCGCGGACCCGCAAAGCCACCTTTGCTGTCTTGTCGATGGCGAAGGGCAGTACAAAGCCTTCGTTGTAGTCCGTGTGCTCGCCGATCAGGTTGACGCGTCCAGGTGCCTGCCACACGCCGTCGGCAGCTGCGCCGAACGTTTCCTGGAAGCGGGCGGCGAGGACGCCGGTGTCGGTGGTGGTGGTCATGCTCGTGTGCCTTCCAAGGTCTTGTTTGAAGCCGGTGCTGCGGCGACGCTGCGCAGGCGCTCCGCCACCGCTTCGGGTGTGGTGTCGTTGATGAACGCTCCCATGGCGGCCTCGGAGCCGGCCAGATACTTGAGCTTATCGGCAGCGCGGCGAGGTGACGTCAGCTGCAGGTGCAGCTGGCCCGCCGGGCGAAGAACCGGGTCCAGTGGTGCCTGGTGCCAGGCCGAAATGTACGGCATGGGGGTGGGGTAGAGGGAGCCGAGGCGCTTCAGCAGGTCCAAGTAGACGTGGGAAAGCTCATCGCGTTCTTCCCCTGTGAGGGCCGCGAGGTCGGGGACGCTGCGATGCGGAACGAGGTGAACTTCCAAAGGCCAGCGCGCCGCGAACGGCACGTAGGCGCTGAAGTGCTTGGCCTCCAGGACCATGCGGCTGCCGTCCTCGCGTTCAGCCTTCAGGAGCGAGGCCCCGAGCGTTTCTTTCGCGTCGACGTCGTCGTAGTACTTCCGGGCTACCGCCCCGAGCTGGGCGGCACGGGGAGTCACATAGGGGTACGCGTAGATCTGGCCGTGCGGATGGTGCAGGGTGACGCCGATGTCCGCACCGCGGTTCTCGAACGGAAACACCTGCTTGATGCCGGGCAGGGCGCTCAATGCTTCGGTGCGCTGGGCCCACGCTTCAATGACGGTGCGGGCACGGGTGTGGCCGAGTTCGGCGAAGGAGCCAGTGTGCTGCGGTGTGAAGGCAACTACCTCGCAGCGACCGTATGCCGCTCCCTTGAGGTTGTGACCGGAATGCCCGGGAGCCGGAACCGGGGGAACATCGCCCAATGCCGGGCCCAGGGAAGGGAAGCGGTTTTCGAACACCACCACGTCATAGTCCGAGGCCGGGATTTCGGAAGGGTTCGCCGCAGTGCTGGGGCAGATGGGGCACTGATCAGCAGGGGGAAGGTGCGTACGGGTTTGGCGATGGGCAGCTACCGCTACCCAGTCACCGGACAAAGCGTCATAACGCACCTCGCCCGGCTCGCCACGGGCGGGAAGCTCGCGGTGGTCCACCAAGGAATCCGGTGTTCGCTCCGGGGTTCCGGGGTCGTCGAAGTAGATCAGCTCTCGGCTGTCCGCGAGGCGGGTGCTGGTGATGCGGCTCATAACTACATCATTCCACAAGTGACCAAAAACGCATAGTTTCTAACAAAAGCTAACATTCGCCGCGTCATGACGGTTCTCCAATGCAGTACGGTATTGCCATGTCTGCCTCCCCGTCGCCAGCCGATAGCACCCATCAATCCGAGTCCCGCCGCTTCGCCACGGGCCGACAGTTCGAGCTCCGCCGGGGCGATGCGCTCGCCGTCGTCACCGAGCTCGCCGCCGGCCTGCGACTCTACTCCCGGGGCGGAGTGCAGTTGACCGAAAGCTACGGCGACGACGAAATTTCGCCCGGTGCCACGGGCATCACCCTGGCGCCCTGGGCCAACCGGGTAGAGGACGGGATCTGGTACCTGGAAGGCAAGAAGCAGCAACTCGACATCACCGAGGCCTCACGCAACAACGCCAGCCACGGCCTGTTGCGCAACACCGGGTACGTGTTGGTGGACGAATCCGAGTTTTCCGTGACGCTGGAAGCCACAGTCTTCCCCCAGCACGGCTACCCGTTCCTGGTGCGGCACCTGGTGCGCTACGAACTCGACCAGAGCGGAGACCTCCGTGTCTCGCAGACGTTGATCAACGATTCGCAGAGCACGGCGCCCTTTGTCCTGGGTGCCCACCCGTACCTGCGCGTCGGCGATGTCGCCCCCGAGGATTTGGTCCTGACGGTGCATGCGGGCACTCGACTGGTAGCGGACGAGCGACTGATTCCGCGAAGCACCGCTCCCGCAGACGGTCAGTACGATTTCTCCGGCGGGTCGGTGGTGGGCAGCTTGCTGGTGGATGTCGCCTTGACGGACCTGACGTACGACGGCGGCATAGCGCGCCATACGCTGACCGCGCCGGATGGCCGCAGCGTAAGCCTTGAACAGGATGAGAGCTGCCGGTACGTCCACGTCTTCGTCACAGACACCTTCCCGGGCCGATCCAAAGCCGTGGCCATCGAACCCATGACAGGGCCGGCCAACGCGTTCAACAGCGGCGATGGCCTGCGCTGGCTGGCACCCGGAGAAGCTTTCACCATGCGCTGGGGAATTGCGGCATCCCTGTAGGCTCTTCGCCCGTAAATGCCACCGAATGTCTCGGAAGTGAGAGCCGGTTTCCCATACGGCCTGCCCTACGGAATTATGGGTTCATGACGCCAACACCGGACGCCAAAACACGTTCAGACCGCCAAATTGCCGAAGACATCCCCTACGGGGTGCGCATTGCTGCAGCCTGGTCCTGGCGGGCAGGCCTGATCCTGCTCATGATCGGCGCCATGGTCTGGCTGCTGGGCAAGGTCAGCTTCCTCATCATTCCAGTGATGGTTGCTGCGCTGCTGGCCGGCCTCCTGCATCCTGTGGTGGCCTGGCTGCGCAACCGGAAGGTGCCCAACGGAGGAGCAGTCGCCATCACCGTGTTGGGCTTCATCGGCGTGATCGGTGGCGCCCTTGCGCTGGTGGGCAGGCAACTTGTCACGGGCTTCGGTGCGCTCTGGCAAGAGGCGCTGGCAGGCATCCAACAGATTCAGACCTGGTTGGCAGATGGCCCGCTGCACCTCACTGCGGACCAGATAGACCAATACATTTCCGATGGCGCGAATGCGCTCCAGAACAACAGCAGCAGCATCCTCAGCGGGGCATTGTCCTTCGGCAGCACCGCCGGACACTTTGCGGCGGGGCTTGTCCTGGCCCTGTTCATTCTGATCTTCTTCCTGCTGGAGGGCCCCCGCATCTGGGCTTTTCTGGTCCGGCTCCTGCCCAAGAGCGCCCGACGGGCCACCGATGGCGCCGGGCGCCGGGGCTGGACGTCCATGGTCAGCTACGTGCGGATTCAGATGTTCGTCGCGTTCGTGGATGCCGTGGGCATCGGCGTTGGTGCGGCCATCATCCAAGTCCCGTTGGCCCTGCCCTTGGCGGTCCTCGTCTTCATCGGCTCGTTCATTCCGGTGGTCGGTGCCTTGGTTACCGGTGCCATCGCGGTCCTGCTCGCCCTTGTGGCCAACGGACCCATCAACGCGCTGATCATGCTGGCCATCGTCCTGGTAGTGCAGCAACTTGAAAGCCACATCCTGCAGCCGCTGGTCATGGGCAAGGCCGTGGCGCTGCATCCTGTGGCTGTGATCCTCTCGGTTGCCGCCGGTTCATACCTCGCAGGCATCCCCGGTGCCCTGTTCGCAGTCCCGCTGCTCGCCGTAGTAAACACGGCAGTTCGCTACATTGCGGGCCGGACGTGGGAACATGATGAAGGATTGGGCGGTGTGGAACTCCAGCCGGCAGCCGCCTCGGCGGGGCCAGGCGGCGACGCCAACTTCAAGGAGGTCCACCTCCCGCGGCCCGAATCCCGCCTCGGTAAGGGCGTCGCCGGCAAGACCAAGGCTTCGGGGAGCACCTCTGTCGAGGAGCCTCAAGCCAACACCAACAAAGGAGAATAGTCAGTGAATACCCTCGAAACCCTGCCCGTCACGCTGGACGATGTCCTCAAGGCGCAGGAGCTGCTCGAGGGCATTATTACCAAGACTCCGGTGGAGTCGTCCCGTGCGCTGGGCAGCCTCGTGGGCGGCAACGTCTTTTTCAAGTGTGAGAACCTGCAGCGTGCCGGCTCGTTCAAGGTCCGGGGCGCCTATGTGCGCATGGCCCGGCTGACGGACGACGAAAAGAAGCGCGGCGTAGTAGCGGCATCCGCAGGCAACCACGCCCAGGGTGTGGCTGTAGCCGCCAAGAGCCTGGGCATCAATGCCCGCATCTACATGCCGCTCGGCGTGGCCCTGCCCAAGCTGGCGGCCACGCGCAGCCACGGCGCTGAAGTCGTTCTGCACGGCCACAACGTGGACGAAGCGCTTGCGGAAGCGCAGCGCTACGCCAACGAAACAGGCGCTGTGTTTGTTCACCCCTTCGACAACGTGGACGTCGTTGCCGGTCAGGGCACCATCGGGCTTGAAATCCTGGACCAGATCCCCAACGTGGACACCATCCTCATGGGTGTAGGAGGCGGCGGGCTGCTGGCAGGTGTGGCTGTGGCCATCAAGGCCAAGGCCAAGGAGCTCGGCCGCGAAATCAGGGTCATCGGGGTCCAGGCCGAGAACGCCGCCGCGTACCCGCCGTCCCTCGCCGCTGATGCCCTGGTGCCTCTGAAGAAGGTCACCACCATGGCCGACGGCATCGCCGTAGGACGTCCCGGGCAGTTGCCCTTCAGCATCATCCGCGAGCTCGTGGACGATGTGGTCACCGTGAGTGAGGACTCCCTCGCCCGGGCCCTGATCTTCCTGCTCGAGCGCGCCAAGATGGTGGTTGAGCCGGCCGGGGCCGTCGGAGTAGCTGCGCTGATGGACGGCAAGATCGAAAACCCGGGGAACACCGCCGTCGTGCTTTCCGGCGGCAACATCGATCCCATGCTGATGCTCAAAGTCATCCAGCGCGGTCTGTCGGCCGCAGGCCGCTTCATGACGGTCCGCATGATGCTCGATGACCGGCCGGGTTCGTTGGCCACCATTGCCCGTATCATCGCTGAAAACGATGCCAACGTCACTGGCCTGGACCACACCCGCTTGGGTGGTTCCATCAGCATGGGTGACGTCTCCATCACTATCAACCTGGAAACCAAAGGCCACGAACACGGCGAGCAGGTTCTCGGTGCACTCCGGGCCGAGGGCTTCCAACCAATCGTGGTGCACTGACGGGAGGGGCGCCCATGGTGCTCGGAATGCCTGAGGGCTCAAAGGAAGAGGCTAGGGAGTCGCTCGCCGGGCGGGCGAAAGGCGGACTGCTCTTCATGGGCGGATTCGTCATCCTGCTCTACGTCATCGAGATCCTCAACACCTTGATGCGCCATGGGCTCAACTCGACTTTCGGCCTGCGCCCACGTTCCATGGACGGCGTGCTGGACATCCTGACGTTTCCCTTGCTGCACGCGAACCTGAACCATTTGCTGTCCAATACCTTGCCGTTGATCATTTTCGGTTTCCTGGTGTTCCTGTCCGGAATCCGGGTGTTCATCACGGCATTGGCCTTCAGCTGGCTCGGATCAGGGCTGGCGGTGTGGTTGATTGGCGGGGGAGGCGTGACGGTGGGAGCCTCCGGACTGGTGTTCGGTTTCTTCGCGTTCCTGCTGGTGAGGGGATTCTTCAACCGCAGCTGGTGGCAGATCCTGCTCTCCGTGGTTCTGTTCATGGCTTACGGCAGTATCCTCTTCGGGGTGCTGCCCACGGTGCTGGGTTACGTCTCCTGGCAGGCGCACCTCGGCGGGGCCGTGGGTGGTGTGATTGCCGCCGTCCTGCTTCGTCCCAAATCCAAGCTCGTCCCCTGACCCGGTTGGTTTGGCCGGGCACGAAAAAACGCCGGCCCGCCCCGCGAAGGGGTGGGCCGGCGTCGTGTATTTCAGGCCGGTTTAGCCGCTGCTTAGGCGACGTAGGGCTTGGCGGAGACGATCTCCACCTGAATTTCCTTGCCGTTGGGGGCAACGTAG
Source organism: Arthrobacter sp. Rue61a (assembly GCF_000294695.2). NCBI lineage: Bacteria > Bacillati > Actinomycetota > Actinomycetes > Micrococcales > Micrococcaceae > Arthrobacter > Arthrobacter sp. Rue61a. The sequence goes on from NC_018531.1 coordinate 1,312,166, forward strand.
CTCAGGCTGTCGCCTTCCTTGTGGCCGATGATGGCCGCACCCAGGGGTGACTTTTCGCTGAAGACATCAAGATCGGAATCTCCGGCGATTTCGCGGGAGCCCAGCAGGAACGTCTCTTCGTCGCCTGCGATGCGGGCAACAACCAGCATTCCGGGCTCAACGATTCCGTCGTCGGCGGGGGCTTCGCCCACCTGCGCATCACGCAGAAGTGCGGTGAGCTGACGGATGCGGGCTTCGATCTTGCCCTGCTCCTCCTTGGCAGCGTGGTAACCGCCGTTCTCCTTGAGGTCGCCTTCCTGGCGGGCAGCTTCGATCTTCTGGACGATTTCCGCCCGGCCAGCGCCGGAAAGGTGGTCCAGCTCAGCCTGCAAGCGGTCGAAAGCTTCCTGGGTAAGCCAAGCCGCAGTGGCGCTATTGGTGGTAGACACGGATTTCTCCTCTAGATCTGACAATGCAAAAGACCCCGCCGAGTTGGCCACTCATGAATCTCAGTAACCAACTTAACGGGGTGAAGGTTTCATCCATTGTAGTAAATCCTTTGGACGAACCCAAACCGGTTGAGTCGTGGGTCACACGATTGTTATTTACCGCTGTCCACGATCCAGCAATTGTCCACAACTCCGGAGACTGCCGGGGACTCGGTCCTCAGGGCTGTCCGCTGCATGGTGGTGCTGCCGCCATCGGGATCGTCCTGGGGATCGTTGGGGCCGATCTCCACTACCTTCCAGCCAACCACCGCGAACTTGGAATCCAGGGCTTTTATGGCACATTTGGCCGTGGCTCCGGGGTATTTAGTCACCTGGTAGTCCACCTCTGCCTGGGTATCGTCCACGGTGCTGTAACCGATGTCCTTGAACGTGACCGGGGCCTGAGCCGAGCCGGTTGCTACGTACGCGGCGAACGCAATCCCGAGGACCAGAGCGGCGATGACAATGTTCCGCTTGGTTTTGCGGGTCATGGCGCGCTTTTGACCGCCGTATCGATTGGCTAGGCTGTTGCTTGCCGGTACTTGGGTGGCCGATAGGTCCTCTGAAGTCACCCGTCCAGTTTAGTGCCGATCCCGGCGCCCCATCACCGCCCCGCAAAAGCGCGATCCATGAAAGAGGAGCCGTCACGTGACAGCGTCCAGCAGTTCCGAGCAGCAGCTGCGGCTGCTCGCCGTCCACGCCCATCCGGATGATGAGTCCAGCAAGGGCGCAGCAACCATGGCGATGTACGCCGCCGCGGGAGTAGACGTCATGGTTGCCACCTGCACGGACGGCTCGCGCGGCGATATCCAGAACCCCGCCCTGGAGGATGCACCCCACCCCAAACGGGACATGGCCGGTGCCCGGCGCCTTGAGATGGCCAACGCGGCCGAGGTCCTTGGAATCCAGCAGCGCTGGCTCGGTTTTGTAGACTCGGGACTTCCTGAAGGAGATCCCCTCCCGCCGCTGCCGCCGGGATGCTTCGCCCTGCAGCCACTGGAGCGTGCCACGGCGCCCTTGGTTCGGCTGGTCCGTAAGTTCAAGCCGCACGTCATCCTCAGCTATGACGAAAACGGTGGCTACCCCCACCCGGATCACATCATGGCCCACAAGGTTGCCGTGGAAGCTTTTGAAGCCGCAGGCGATCCTGAGCGCTATCCCGGCATGGGTGAGCCATGGGCGCCCAGCAAGCTTTACTACGACCGCGCCTTCAGCCCCGAAAGATTCCGTGCGCTGCATTTTGCGTTGGAAGAAGCCGGGTTGCAATCGCCGTATGCCGAGCGGCTTGCTGCGTGGTTGGAGGCCGACGCGGAAGGTCACACAGCTCCGGTGGCAGGGCACCAAACCACCACCCAGGTTGATTGCGGTGATTTCTTCGAGGCCCGGGACGACGCCCTGCGCGCACACCGGACCCAGATCGATCCCCTCGGCTTCTTTTTCGCGGTATCGCCGGATCTGCAGCGGACCGTCTGGCCGTGGGAGGACTACACCCTGATCAAGTCCACGGTGCCTTCAGAGCTGCCCGAGAAGGACCTCTTCGCGGGGATAAGATAGGAGCGCCGGTAGTTTCTATCGATCGTAGAAATTGCCGTGCGGCCAATCAGCTTCCCGGCTACGCGCTGCCAGTCGGCACGCACCAGCTCCCATAGAAGGTTTGAAAGTGCATCACTTGATTCTTGCCCTGACCGTCACTCCGTCGCCTGATCCCACGGGCACGCTGCGGCCCGGCCTGTCCGAGGATCAGGTGACGCCGGGTACGTGGGGCTTCGTCCTCACGGCCTTCATCGTGATCCTCACAACCTTCCTGATCGTGGATATGGTCCGCAGGATCCGCCGCGTCCGCTACAGGGCCCAGGTGGAGGAAGCGCGCCTGGCCGCCGAGGCGGACGAAGCCGCCGGGGAAGGGAGCCCTGCCGAGGCCGGCAGCCCCACTGAAGAGAATGGCGATGGCGGCCCTCGGACCCGCTGAAACCGGCGGGCCCGCTGAAACCGGCGGACCCGCTGAAACCGGCGGGCCGGACTGGCCCGGGGCAAGCAACGCCCTTGGGTCGGAACCGTCTGCCTATTTGCGCCAGCACGCGGACAATCCCGTCTTCTGGCGTCCTTTCGGCGATGAGGCCTTTTCCTTTGCTGCCGAGCGCGATGTCCCGGTGTTCCTCTCCATCGGCTACGCAGCATGCCACTGGTGCCACGTCATGGCTCACGAATCCTTTGAAGACCAGGAAACCGCCGATTACCTGAACGCCCACTTTGTCCCGGTCAAGGTTGACCGGGAAGAGCGGCCGGACGTCGATTCCGTCTACATGGCGGCTACCCAGGCCATCAGTGGCGAAGGGGGCTGGCCCATGTCCGTCTTCCTCACCCCGGACGGGCTCGCCTTCCACGCGGGGACCTACTTCCCGCCGGTTCCCTTGCCTGGCCGGCCCTCCTTCCGAAACGTGCTGGAGGCCGTCCATGAGGCGTGGGTGGAGCGCCGCGATGCTGTGGAGCAGAACGCAAGGGGACTGGCTGCGAACATGGCCGGTGCGCAGCTGGGCGGCGCTGTCCGGTTCGATGGCCCTCCTGAAGTGCTGGACGCAAACGTTCTCCCGGAGGCCGTAGCGCTGTTGGCCCGCTCAGAAGACCCCGACGCCGGTGGCTTCGGCAGCGCTCCCAAGTTCCCGCCGTCGGCGGTTCTTGAGTTCCTCATCAGGCACGCGGCGGCACCGTCCGATACTGCGGACGCGGCCCGCGACATGGCAGCCCGCGCGCTGGCGGGCATGGCCCGCTCGGCTTTGCGCGACCAGCTCGATGGCGGATTCGCCCGCTACTCGGTGACGGCAGACTGGTCTGTGCCGCACTTTGAAAAGATGTTGTACGACAATGCGCAGCTGCTGCGGCTTTACGCCCACTGGGTCCGGCTTGGCGGCAACGAGGTCTTCACGGCGGGCGAGGCTGCATCCGTGGCCTCGAGGTGCGCCGAGTGGATGGTGGACTCCCTCAAGCTGCCCAACGACGCCCTGGCCTCCTCCCTGGATGCCGATACCGTAGTGGGCGGCGTGCATCACGAGGGCGCCACGTATCTGTGGACTCCCGAGTCGCTCCGGGAAGCTCTTGGCCCGCGTGACGCCGAGGCTGTGGCGGACATGATGAACGTTGGTGCCCGGGGGACTGTTTCGGAGCTTGGCTCGCCGCTTCACCCTGCGCGGACGTTGACCGACGCCGAGAGCAGGCTATGGCAACGCGTCCGGCCGGTGCTGTTGGCATCGCGTAGTCTCCGGAACCAGCCAGCCAGGGATGAGAAAGTGGTGGCCGGGTGGAATGGCCTGGCCGTGGCAGCTCTCGCGGAAGCGGGTGCCATTCTGGACCGCCCGGACTTGGTTGCTGCAGCAGAAGCCGTAGCTGAGTACTTGGCGGACGTTCACTGGGACAGCAGTTCGCAGGTGCTGGTCCGGGTTTCGCACGATTCGCGTGCGCGGGGCATTGGTGGTCTTCTTGAGGACTACGCATTCTGCACGGAGGGCTTCTTGGCCCTCTATGCTGTCACGGGCACCAAGCGGTGGTACCGCTTGGCTGAGGAGCTCATCCTGGCAGCATGTTCACGCTTTGTGGAGAACGGTCATCTGGCGGACTCTGCGGGGGAGTCCGCACAGGTTTTCAACGCCCAAGGGCAGCACGCAGCCCTGGACCCGTTCGATAATGCCACCCCAAGTGGCGCCGCCGGGTTCGCTGGCGCCCTGTTGACTTACGCCGCGTACTCCGGTTCCCACCAACACCGGCTCATGGCCGGCAATATCCTGGGCCTGCTCCCGCCCCTCGCCGCACGCGCACCGCGTGTGGCCGGTTGGCTGCTGGCCACCGCGCAAGCTGCGCTTGCAGGGCCGGTGGAGGCCGCCGTCGCAGGTTACGACTCGCCGCTGCGGCGCGAGCTGCACAGCGCGCTGTTGAAGTCTCCCAGCCCCGGCCTGGTGGTCGCTTTGCAGTCGGACGACGGCGGGTCCCCGGCGGGGGAGGCCGAGGTCCCTTTGCTGCTCCACAGATCGGGTGCGCCGGACGGATCACCGCAGGTTTACTTGTGCCGCGACATGGTGTGCGAGAGGCCGTTGGGCGATGTGGCTGCGGTCCAGGCCCGTCTGGCAGCCATGGCGTTGGGTGCTTCCTAGCCGGCCAAAGGGAAGCTAGCTCAGCACTGCCAGCATGATCGCCACGAAGTGGGCCGCGAAAGCCAGCACCGTAAAGGCATGGAACAGCTCATGGAAGCCGAAGTGCTGGACGCTGAAGTTCGGTTTTTTGAGGGCGTAGAACACCGCCCCTGCGATGTACAGGGCGCCGCCGACGCAAATGAGGATCGCTGCCGGGGCGTTGGCGGCGAAGAACTGGGGGAGGTAGAACAACGCTCCGCAGCCCAGGGCTATATAGACGGGCACGTACAGCCAGCGTGGAGCGTGTGTCCACAGAATCCGGAAGAGCACGCCGACTATCGCTCCGGACCAGACCAGCCACAGCAAGGTAATGGCCTGTGAGCGCTCCAGCAACGACCATGCCAAGGGCGTGTAGCTGCCGGCGATTACCAGCATGATGTTGGTGTGGTCCAGCCTTTTGAGCAGCATTCGGACCTTGGGCGACCAGTTTCCGCGGTGGTAAACGGCGCTGACGCCAAACAGCAGGAATCCCGTTAGGCCGTAGATGGCGGAGGTGATCTTGCGATCAGGGGTGGGGGCAACCGTCACCAGGATGATCCCTGCCGCCAGTGCAAAAGGAGCGGCAACGGCGTGGATCCATCCACGCCATAGGGGCTTGGTTTCGAGGAGCTCAGCCATAGGTCAAGAATAACTTACGTTTCGGTAAGTTACCTGCTGGTAACAAATAGTGAAGCGATTTTGACCGGCGGCTGCACCGGCCCGGTTGCTCGGGACGGTAGCCTTGGATGTGCGCCGTCGTCGTACAAGCAAGGAAGTCAGGTGAGAGTCCGGTGGAGCTGCCCGGTTTCCTCTATGGCTTCTACGAGCGTAAACTGCTGCGCTCCCTCAAGCAGGACAGAATCCCTCGACATATCGGCGTCATGGTGGACGGCAACCGACGGTGGGCGCGCCAGTTCAACGCACCCACCAGCCAAGGGCACCAGGCGGGCGCGGACAAGATCCACGAGTTCCTCGGGTGGTGCCAGGAACTCGGCGTCAAGGTTGTAACCCTCTACATGCTCTCCACGGACAACATGAGCCGTTCCGGTGAAGAACTGGATCTCCTCATGGGCATCATCGCCAACACCATGGACCGCCTCGACGAAGACGAAGACGTCTCCGTCCACGCCATGGGGGCGCCGGAACTCCTGCCGGACTACCTGGCCGAGCGCCTCAACAAACTCACGGCCCGTACCCCCGTCCACGAAAAGATCCACGTGAACGTGGCAGTGGGCTACGGTGGCCGCCGCGAAATTGTCGACGCCGTACGCGAACTACTGCACGACGCCGACGCCAAAGGACGCAAAATGTCCGACGTCGCAGATGAACTTTCGGTGGACGACATCTCCAAGTTCCTCTACACCCGCGGCCAACCCGATCCTGACCTCGTCATCCGTACCTCAGGCGAGCAACGGCTCTCAGGATTCCTCATGTGGCAAAGCGCCTACAGCGAGTTCTACTTTTGCGAAGCTCTCTGGCCGGCCTTCCGCAAGGTCGATTTCCTACGGGCCCTCAGGGACTACGCCGGGCGCCAACGGCGGTTCGGAACGTGAACGCGCCCCGGTTCACCAAAATTTAACGAACCGGACATACGACTTGCCGACCACGGATTGCGGAAATGAATGTGGCGAGGATTACGTTAATCCCATCAGCAGGCAAAACCGCCCGCTGATCGGGGAGGCCAGTATATGGAGCGGACCATCGCACCAGTTACATGGGAGGCCACGCCCGGCCTTCCGGCCGAGCCGCTTCACCATTAGGCCGGGCGAACTGCCCGGGGCTGGAGTCGATGTGGCTATTTCTGAGCAACTGCCCGCAATGGTTTCCGACGGGGAAAGTGCAGCTACCTCTCGCGCCAAGCGGGTCTCACAAAAAGCGCGGACCACAACGTCCGCCACAGGCCGCAGCTACGTGATCGATACGTCCGTCCTGCTATCCGATCCACACGCACTGTTGCGCTTCGCCGAACACGAAGTCATCGTCCCCATCGTGGTCATCAGCGAACTGGAAGGAAAACGCCACGATCCCGAACTGGGCTACTTCGCCCGAAAAGCCCTAAGGCTCCTTGATGATCTGAGGATCGAACACGGCGGCTTGGACCACGCCATCCCCATCGGGAAAGACGGCGGACTCCTCAGGGTGGAAATGAACCACATCTCACCGGAGGTGCTCCCCGCAGGATTCCGCGGAGGCGACAACGACAGCCGCATCCTGGCCGTCGCCAAAAACCTGGCCAACGAAGGCCACAACGTCACGGTTGTCTCCAAAGACCTCCCCATGCGCGTCAAAGCCTCCGCCATGGGGCTCCACGCCGACGAATATCGAAACGAACTCGTCAAAGACTCCGGCTGGACCGGCATGGCCGAAGTGGACGCGACCGAAGAAGAAATCACCACCCTCTACGGCCACGAACCAGCCTTCATCCCCGCAGCCGCGGAACTCCCCGTCAACACCGGACTCGTTCTCCTCTCCAACCGCGGCTCAGCCCTCGGCCGGGTAGGGGCAGACAAACAAGTCCGGCTCGTCAAAGGCGACCGCGACGTCTTCGGACTCCACGGACGCTCAGCAGAACAACGGCTCGCCATCGACCTCCTCATGGACCCCGCCGTCGGCATCGTCTCGATCGGTGGTCGCGCAGGCACAGGCAAGTCCGCGCTAGCCCTCTGCGCGGGCCTGGAAGCCGTCCTGGAACGCCGGGAACACCGCAAAGTAGTTGTGTTCCGCCCCCTCTACGCAGTAGGCGGCCAGGAACTCGGCTACCTCCCCGGCTCCGAATCCGAAAAAATGAACCCTTGGGCGCAAGCAGTGTTCGACACCCTCGGGGCACTCGTCAGCCAGGAAGTCGTGGAAGAAGTCATGGACCGGGGCATGCTCGAAGTCCTCCCACTGACCCACATCCGCGGACGTTCACTCCACGACGCCTTCGTGATCGTGGACGAAGCACAGTCACTCGAGAAAAACGTGCTCCTCACCGTCATGAGCCGCATCGGACAAAACTCCAAGATCGTCCTCACCCACGACGTCGCCCAGCGCGACAACCTCAGGGTAGGACGGCACGACGGCGTGGCCGCAGTAGTAGAGACGCTCAAAGGACATCCGCTGTTCGGGCACATCACGCTGACCCGGTCCGAGAGGTCGCCTATTGCTGCCCTGGTGACGGAGTTGCTCGAAGGGGCGGAGATCTAACCTCGCTGCACGAAAGGCGAAGGCCACACATCCTCTGCGTGCTAGCTCGTTCCTCGCTTTGACGCACGCTGCCGGATGCCTGGCCTTCGCCTTGCTCGCCGTCCTGTCATGACCCCTGGAGCTTGAGGTAGGTTTTTAGACCTTCGTGGCCTTGGACTTTGAGGGTCCAGGTGGGGCGTTTGAAGGTGGTGGGGGTGAGGTGGACTCTTTGGACCGTTTCCACTTTTTCGCCCCAGCCATCGCGGAAGATGCCGTTGAGTTCGTAGCCCAGGGCGGTGGAGACGCCCAGGGATTGTTGGTTCCAGACAGCTGCCTCGGACTCGGCTACTTCCGCGTCCAGGTAATCGAAGGCGTAGCTTACGACGGCGGCACGCATCTCCTTGCCGAAGCCCTGGCCCTGCGCGGACCGCTTGAGCCATGAGCCCGTGCTGACTGTTTTGAGGGTGTGGAAGTTCTTGGCACCGATGTCCTGAACGCCCAGGAGTTCGTCCTCGTGCCAGACACCGAGGGGAAGGGTCCAGGATTCCTTCGTGAAATTGGCACGGCAGCGCCAATACCACTGGGCCATGTTCGGGGCGAGTTCGTCGTCTGGAAGTTCTGCCCACGGCATGCTGAACGGGCTCCTTCCGGGTTCGTGCACGCCGGAGCGGGCCGCCGCTACGGCTGAAGGGATGTCGTCGTCAAGAACGGGACGGAGGGTCAGCCTCGGGGTGGTGAGGGTGAGTCCGAACGGGGGCCATATTTCTGCCAGCGATGTCATCGCCGTAGCTTAGCCCGGATGGCGGGTAGCTCTCAGGCGGCCGGGCCGATATCCCATGAGATGTGGCGCCGGACGTCCGTGAGGTTCATCGATTCCGCAAGGAAAAGGTCGTCCAGCATGTACTCGTCCACTGCAAGGATCCTGAGCCAGTGGCCTTTGCCTGCGGAGTCTCCGTCCAGGCTTTCGCTGGCGACACAAACGCCGGTGCCGGTGTCGATCCTGATCATTGTCCGGCCGGAGTGCGCCAAGGGTTCAGTTGGGTCCGAGGGAACGTACGTCCGGCTTGGTGTGACGATGGTTTCCAAAGCCGGGCGCCCCTCATGGTCCACCTCACGGGTTTGTTCGAGGAAGACGGGATTGGTGTCAGGAAACTCCAAAGGGACAGGTGCATTGCCGGCAAGTTCCACGGGATCGAGTGCGGCGGCGAGGCGACCGTTACCAAAGGAGGGCTCACCGTAGGCGGCCTCGGGACGCCGGCGGACCAGGCCGGCGTCGTCATAAACGGGCGTCACAAGATGAGCCGGAAGTAGCCACGAACGCCGTGTGGCACTGACGTAAAGATCGTCCCGGGAATCGTTGATGCCGGTGGTGCTGTGCAGAAGTTGGCCGTCCGGGGTCTCGAGGCGAAGTGCACCCGGGCGCCTGAGCCAGGCCCGGACCATGGTGGCCCCGGACGCGGGCCGTTCAAGGTACTCGAAGCGGAGGCTGGTCCACTTCCACGGCGAAGAACGGCAAAGATTGCGGAATGTGGAGGACAAGTCAAAACCCGGTCCAGCTGCACTATAGCGCCCCATATCCACAGTTTACCCACGCGTTCAAGCGGGCCGGATCGCCAAAGCGGGATAGCATCCGAAGGTGATCCGACGACTCTCAGACCTCTGGACGGACAGCCCGCTCGGCTTTTGGCTCGTGGCGGCCGCGTGCCTGTACTTCATGGTGATGGCAGTGCGGCTCACGGTGATAGACATCCGGAGCCACCTGCTGCCGAACCGGATTGTGTTCCCTTCCTATGCGGTGGCTGGAGTGCTGTTATTGGCTGCGGCCCTACTGGCGTACTTCGCCGATGCACCCACGGAGGGTGCATCGGGGGCTGTGCTCTTGGGTGTACCCGGCCTGGGTGTAATTGCCGGCGGTGCCGTGCTCTGGCTGTTCTACTTTGTGCTTCGGCTCGTTCACCCGCCGGGGATGGGCTTCGGTGACGTGAAGCTGGCCGGAGTGCTGGGCCTCTATCTGGGCTACCTGGGGTGGAGCCACATTTTTGCCGGGACGTTTGCGGCCTTCCTGTTGGGAGGGCTGTGGAGCCTGGGTATCCTGGTGGCCCGGCGAGGCACGCTGCGCTCGGCCATCCCGTTCGGCCCGTTCATGCTGGCGGGCGCGGCTGCCGCAATGCTGATCCTTCCTGCGTGAAGCCAGTCACCACTCGTCCCGGCCCAACTGCGGCCAAATTGCAACGCTCCCCGTATTCTCGGCGTTCACCGGGCTGGGTCATGCTTAGCCCAGCGAGTGTTCGGACGTGGTTGAGGGCGTTGGAGGGTGCAGTGAGACGGAACAGCTTGGGTTTCTTGCTTGGAGCGTCCATTTCCTGTGCCGTCCTGCTGACCGGATGCGGGCAAGCAGTCAACGATCCTGGGGTGACCTCGGGATCCGGGATACAACCGGGGATGACGCAACAACCGGGCACTGAGCAACAGCCAGACCCGACGCAGATACCCTTGACACCCTGTGAAGGCGGCCCGCTGGGCTGTTCCGAGTTTACGTCCGTGCGGGGAACCGATGCCACGGGAGAGGTGGCGTGGCTCGGAACAGACCCGCTCACGGTGAGTTCCAGGAAGGCCAACGGAGAGTGGACCCTTTTCGTCCACACACCGTGCAATTATCTCCAGGTAGCAGTTTCGGTGCAGAACGATGTCCTGACGCAGCTGTGGAGGATGGTCTCCGATAGGGGCTGCCAGGAGCCAACGGACGACTACCAGGCCTGGACAGAGCAGCTCTTTGAACAGCCTGTTCAGTGGAAGCTGGACGGCGATACGCTCACCTTGCGCAATTCACACGCCACCATCGAACTTAGGGAAAGCTGACACCATGGGTGCACCCGAATTTGTGCTCAAACTACGGGAAAAGATCGGCAACGACCCCCTCTGGTTGCCGGCTGTGCGGGGAGTGGTGTTTGACGACGAAGGCAGGGTGTTGTTGGGCCAGCGTGCCGATAACGGCCATTGGACACTCATCACCGGCATGCTGGAACCGGGAGAACATCCTGCGCCCGGGCTCGTGCGGGAAATCTTCGAGGAAACAGCGGTGGTGGCCGAGACCGAGCGCATCATCGGCGTCGGGGTTGTGGGGCCGGTGACGTTCCCCAACGGCGACGTCTGCGACTTCCTGGACATCACGTTCCGCTGCCGTTACGTGTCCGGCGAAGCCCAAGTCAACGATGACGAATCATTGGCCGTCGGGTGGTTCGCGCTGGACGAGCTTCCGGACATGAGCGCCGGAAATCTTGAAGCCATCAGGCTCGCCACGGAGCCCGAAGGCCCCGTGGCGTACCAAGTGGAGGACTAGCGTTACTGGCGTCCCGCGTCAGCACGATCCTTGTCGAATCCCTCCGACGCCAGCAGATCGGCTTCCAAACGCGCAGTCTCCAGTCGCTCTGCTTCGAGACGGTCAGCTTCCTCGCCGCCCACAGCCTCACCGCGTGCCACCATGCCGGCGGTATCGGAGAGGGGGATCTGCTTCAGAGTAATGGCCAGGATCAGCGCGATGGCGATGAACGGAACCAGGTACCAGAACACCGGTGCCAGTGAATTGGCGTAGGCGTTGACGATCGCATCGCGCAGCTGTTCAGGCATCTGTGCCAACGCCTGGGGGTCCAGCGTGCTGGTGGACTGCGAAGCCTGCTCGGCAGAGGCCCCGGCACCTGTGAAGGCCTCGGTGAGAGACTCGGCCAAGCGGTTGGTGAAGATTGCTCCAAAGACGGCGACACCCAGCGATGCACCTACCTCGCGGAAGTAGTTGTTGGTGCTGGTCGCCGTACCGATCTGGTCAGCGGGAACAGAGTTCTGCACCACCAGGACGATGACCTGCATGATCAGTCCAAGGCCCGCACCGAAGATGAAGAGCTGGACGCAGATGACCCAGATGGGGGTGGAAGCTGCGAGCGTGGTCAGCCACAGCATGGCAGCGATGGTGAGCGCTGCACCCAGGATGGGGTACATCTTGTACTTGCCGGTCTTGGAAATTCGGATACCGGAGTAGATGGACGTGCCCATCAGGCCAACCATCATGGGCAGCATCAGCAGGCCGGATTCAGCCGCGGAGGTTCCGGACGACATCTGCAGGAACGTGGGAACGAAGGCGATGGCCGCGAACATGCCCAGGCCCAGCGTGAAGCCGATGGCCGTTGCGTTGATGAAGATGGGGTTCTTGAACAGGCTCAGCGGAATGATGGGGTCCTCGGCGCGACGTTCAACCATCACGAAGGCGAAGGCCGCCAGGACCATGCCGGCGCCAAACGCCCATGTAAGTGGCGAGTCCCAGCCTTCGTCCTTCTTGCCACCAAAGTCGGTGAAGAAGATGAGGCACGTGGTGGCAGCGGAGAGGAACAGGACGCCGAGGATGTCGATCTTCTTCTCGGCCTTCTTGTTAGGCAGAGTCAGGGTGAACCAGGCGGTGATGAACGCGGCGATGCCAATGGGGATGTTGATGTAGAAAGCCCACTCCCAGGTCAGGTGGTCCACAAAGAACCCACCCAGCAGGGGTCCGGCCACAGCGGAGAGACCGAAGATGGCGCCCAACGGGCCCATGTACTTGCCGCGCTCCTTGGCCGGAACGATGTCGGCGATGATGGCCTGCGAGAGGATCATGAGTCCGCCGCCGCCCAGGCCCTGAATGGCGCGGAAGATCACGAAGCCCCAGAAATCAGTGGCAAAAGCGCAGCCCACGGACGCGAGCGTAAACAAAGCGATGGCCACAAGGAACAAGTTTCGACGCCCCAGGATGTCACCGAACTTGCCGTAAATGGGCATCACGATGGTGGTTGCCAGGAGATAGGCAGTGGTGATCCATGCCTGGTGCTCAACGCCGCCCAGCTTGCCCACGATGGTAGGCATGGCAGTGGAGACGATGGTTTGGTCGAGGCTGGACAGCAGCATGCCTGCAATCAGCGCCGAGAAGATGATCCAGATTCGTTTCTGGGTCAGCAGCAGCGGTTCAGCTGCCTTCGAGAGTGTACTCATGCGGGGTCCTTCGAGGTTTCAAGGGGGTTAGGGCCCAGTTGGTGGTTCGTGGCCAACGGCTGGGCAAAAAGTTTCCGTGCGGCGTTGAGGTTCTGTTCGAGGATCCCGCGGTAGGGGCGCTCATTGTCCTCAGAGAAGAACTGCTGTGCTGTCTTTTTGGACACTGCCCCGAACAACACAGTTGCTGTCATGACTTCGGGGTGCTCCGGATCCAGCCCTTCGCGCGCGGCTACCAGTGCGGCGAATTGCCGTTCGCGGGCTTCCCCTTCGAGGGTGAGCCGTGCCAGGAGTTGCGGTTCGGCCGTAATGGCCGCGATGAACTGTTGGACCTCGGTACGGCTGATGGATGAGCGCTCCATGAGGGTCACGGTGAGCACGTGCAGAGCTGCGAGGAGGGACCCGGAGATGCTGTCCGGCGTGCGGGAAGGGTTCCGGTTGAACGCCTCCAGTGCTTCTTCGGGCAGCTCATCCGAGAACGAACCGATCACGGCGTCTTCCTTGGAATGGAAGTAGTTGAAGAAGGTCCGGCGTGAAATCCCCGCCTCTTCGCAGACCTCCTCAACAGTGAAACCGCTCAGGCCATGCGCCGCTGTCATGGAACGCGCGACGGCGGTGATCGAGGTCCGCGTGGCAGCCCGCTTGCGCTCGCGGAGGCCGCCATCAATATTTGCACTATTACTCACAGAGTAAAGTTTTGCACTCTTTGAGCCAAAGTGCAAAAAGAGTGTGGAAGTCGCTGTACAAACCTTCCGGGTACGACGACGGCCGGCACCTTTCGTGCGAAAGGTACCGGCCGTCGTCGTGCTTTGGGTATTAGTTCTTGTGAGCGGGGGAGGTCATGGTGGTGACGTCAAGGGCCTTGTCGAGGTCGGCCTCGGTAACCTTGCCTTCGCCCTCGCCGACGAAGCCGAGCTTCTCGGTGGCTTGGCGGATGGTCAGGCCTTCCTTGACGGCGATCTTTGCGATCTTGGCGGCATTCTCGTAACCAATGAACTTGTTCAGCGGCGTCACGATGGACGGGGAAGCCTCGGCCAGGAAGCGGGCGCGCTCCACATTGGCGGTGATGCCGTCGATCATCTTGTCTGCCATGACACGGCTGGTGTTGGCCAGCAGGCGGATGGACTCGAGGAGGTTGGCAGCCATGACGGGGATGCCAACGTTGAGTTCGAACGCGCCGTTGGTGCCGGACCAGGCGATGGCGGTGTCGTTGCCGATGACCTGGGCGCAGACCATGATGGACGCTTCGCAGATGACCGGGTTGACCTTGCCCGGCATGATCGAGGAGCCCGGCTGAAGGTCCGGAATGGCAATTTCGCCGAGGCCCGTGTTGGGGCCGGATCCCATCCAGCGGAGGTCGTTGTTGATCTTCATGAAGGAGATCGCGATGTTGCGCAGCTGGCTGGAACCTTCGATGAGGCCGTCGCGGTTTGCCTGGGCCTCGAAGTGGTCGCGTGCCTCTGTCAGCGGCAGGCCGGTGTCAGCTGCCAGCAGTTCGATGACGCGCTCCGGGAAACCGGCAGGGGTGTTGATGCCGGTGCCCACGGCGGTGCCGCCCAGGGGAACTTCGGCAACGCGGGGGAGTGCTGCGTTGATTCGCTCGATGCCGTAGCGGACCTGGGCAGCGTAACCGCCGAACTCCTGGCCGAGCATTACCGGGGTGGCGTCCATGAGGTGGGTACGTCCGGACTTGACGACGTCCTTGAACTCCACGGCCTTCCGGTCCAGGGAAGCTGCAAGGTACTCCAGCGCCGGGATCAGGTCGTTGATCAGGGCCGAGGTGGCGGCAACGTGCACGGAGGTCGGGAACACATCGTTGGAAGACTGCGAAGCGTTCACATGGTCGTTCGGGTGGACAACTTTGTCGCTCCCGGCGGCCGCGAGGGCGCGCGATGCAAGCTCGGCGATGACCTCGTTGGTGTTCATGTTGGAAGAAGTGCCCGAGCCGGTCTGGAAAACGTCAATCGGGAAGTCGCCGTCGTACTTACCGGTGGCAACCTCATCGGCAGCGGCGGCGATAGCCTCGGCGAGCTCACCATCGAGCACCCCCAGTTCGGCGTTCGCCAGTGCGGCGGCCTTCTTCACGCGGGCCAGGGCCTCAATGTGTGTGCGCTCAAGCGTCTTGCCGGAGATCGGGAAGTTCTCCACAGCACGCTGCGTCTGGGCGCGGTACAGGGCGTTCACGGGGACGCGAACTTCGCCCATCGTGTCATGTTCAATACGGAACTCAGTGGTGGAAGTCATGGGGCTAGCTTATGGCGATTGGACGCCTCACAGAAAACCCGGCGGAGAGTGCTACGTGCTCCGGCGCTGAGGCCGGAGCACGGCTTCCTAGAGCTTGCCGATCCCGGAAACGAGGGCCGCGCGGCCCTCATCGAGTTTGTACGACAGGCCGATGACGGCAACGCGGCCGTCGTCGATGGCGTCGGAAATCACACGCGAGCTGTCAGCAAGACGGGCGGCCGTCTGCTTGACGTGCTCCACCACCATGTCGTTGACGTCTTCCTGGCTGTTGCGCTTGGCCGTCAGGACGGAGGGAGTGATGCGCTCCACGAGGTCGCGGATGAAACCCGGAGGCATTTCACCCGTTTCCACGGCGGCCTTGGTGGCCTTCACGGCACCACAGCTGTCATGGCCGAGGATGACAATCAGCGGAACCCGGAGTTCGCTGATGCTGTACTCGAGGGAACCCAGAACCGCGTCGTCAATGACCTGTCCGGCGGTGCGCACCACGAAGGCGTCACCGAGGCCCAGGTCAAAAATGATTTCTGCAGCGAGCCGTGAATCCGAGCATCCGAAGATCACGGCAAAAGGATTTTGATTCTCAATGAGTGAAGATCGTCGCGAAGCATCCTGGTTGGGGTGCAGGGATTCGCCGGAAACAAAACGTTCGTTGCCTTCGCGGAGACGGCGCCACGCCAAGGCTGGAGTCAGGTAAGTAGGCACGAGCCTTACTTTACGACGCGCACACGGCAGTCTGTGAAACTGTTGCGCCTCATAAGTCGGAGAACCGGAGTCAGGCGGACGGCTGCGCGGAAGGAGACGCAGTAGCCGGTGCGCTTGCAGGTGGAGCCTGCTCTGCGGACTTAACCACCGCAGCCGCCAGCGTTGCGAACTCATCCAGGTTTGCGGTGCCGCTCAGGATGAGCGTGGTACCCCGGTACTCCAAGACCATGGCGCGCTTTTCCTTGCCGGAGTCCCTCAGCTCCCATTCCTGGCCGCCCGCGCTGCGGGTGCCGGTGACAGGAAGGTTCTCCGTCTGCTGCAGAACCCACGTAGCGTTCGCCTGGTTGGTCTGGGTGAGGCCAATGAAGTTTTCCTTGGGAGTCAGGAAACCGATCTCCCACGTAGGAACCCCGCTTCCGGTACCGGACTCCCAGCGCGCGTAGTTGGGCTTGAATGTGTCGCCCGTATCCGGGGTGACCGGTGTGAATCCTGCCACACCTGTGGCATTGCGGGCGATGGCCGCTACATCAACATCGGGCCTGAAACCCTCACCTTTGGGAGCCGGGTTCATCAACACGATGGGGAGGAAAGCCAGCACACAGACAAGCAGCGCAATGACCATGCCGATGACCGAAGCGTTGGCCCGCTTGGCGGCTTTCGCCGCGATGACGGGTTTGTAGGGGGCATCCGGGGCTGCCTGGGCATCGTTTTGCTTGGCCGCTGCAGCGTCAGATTGGTTCTCCGCTGCGGGCTTGTCCTGCGTTTCACTCACCCCTCCATGATCCCTTATCCCAGCGGGCAACACACATCCGGCAACCTCACCGCCGGTATAGCGCCGCGTGGTCATCCAACGACTCACTGACCACGCGGCGACTATGATCGTTGATAGAGGAACCCCGGGTTGCCCCGTGCAACCATGTCCGGTCCCGTGAATCGTCACTCGAAGAAGAGGTTCAAGTGTCTCCTGCACCAATGACCCAGCAGTATTCCACGATTTCGCCGTCGCTCGCCGTCGGCATCGACGAACCCGACCGCAACCTTGCGCTTGAACTCGTCCGTGTCACCGAAGCCGCGGCAATTGCCGGTGGCCACTGGGTAGGTTTCGGCGACAAAAACAAGGCAGACGGCGCCGCCGTCGACGCCATGCGTTCGTTCCTTCACACCGTCCACTTCAACGGCGTTGTGGTCATCGGTGAAGGCGAAAAAGATGAAGCCCCCATGCTGTTCAACGGCGAGCAGGTTGGTGACGGCACCGGTCCCGAGTGCGACGTCGCCGTCGACCCCATCGACGGAACCCGCCTGACCGCCCTCGGCATCAACAACGCCCTCGCAGTTCTGGCAGTTGCTGAGCGCGGATCCATGTTCGACCCCTCCGCCGTGTTCTACATGGAGAAGCTCGTCACCGGCCCCGAAGCCGCCGACATGGTGGACCTGCGCCTGCCCGTCAAGCAAAACCTGCACCTCATCGCCAAGGCCAAGGGCGTCAAGGTCAACCAGCTCAACGTCATGATCCTGGACCGCGACCGCCACCGTCCGCTCGTGGAAGAAATCCGCGAAGCCGGTGCCCGCACCAAGTTCATCATGGACGGCGACGTGGCCGGCGCCATCGCAGCAGCACGCTCCGGCACCGGCGTTGACGCCCTCATGGGCATCGGCGGCACGCCGGAAGGCATCGTTGCAGCCTGTGCCATCAAGTCGCTCGGCGGTGTCATCCAAGGCCGCCTGTGGCCGACGTCGGACGAAGAGAAGCAGAAGGCCATCGACGCCGGACACGACCTCGACCGCGTCCTGTCCACCAACGACCTCGTCACCTCCGACAACTGCTACTTCGCAGCAACCGGTATCACCGACGGAGATCTTCTCCACGGCGTGCGCTACCAGAAGGACCGCGTCATGACGCAGTCCATCGTGATGCGCTCCAAGTCCGGCACGGTCCGCTTCGTAGAGGCCGAGCACCACGCATCCAAATGGGAGACATACGCGCGCAAGCCGTAACCACCCCGTTGCTGTCGCGTCTTTGACGCGAAAAGCGCCCTATCGCTCTGCGGCTATCTCCTCGTACCTCGTCGATTTGATGCCGCTGACGCGAGAGGGCGCTTTTCGCTGTCCGGATGCGATGGTGCCGCGGTCTTCGGGCTTCGCGCTGTTGTGGGGTGGGTAGGGCAGAGCGCGAGGTGTGCCTTCACCACCAACTTTGATTTGGGAACCCTGCCGACATGCCTTGATGCACGGCGTGTCAGAGTGCCCCCGGCTCAAAGTGGGTGGTGGAGGTACAGGTGGATCGCGGGAAAAGGCTTAGCGCAGTTTGTCGCGGAGTTTCCGTGCCAGTTGGTATGCACCGTAGCGGAGCTTGTTGACCGGCAGGTCCCATGTGCCAGGGTAGGAGACTTCGCGGCCTCCGAATGACTTCTTAAATGCGGTGAAGCCCGCCCATTTGTGGTCCGGCTGGTCTTCGGGTGCCACGCCCCAGAGGTCCACGTGTTTGAGTCCCTTTTCCTTGGCGTCAGCCATCAAGGTCACCAGGAGGGGGATTCCTGCACTGAGTTTTCGGTGGGTGTCATCCAAGGCTGCGTGGGCGTACACGCGGGTATCAGCAGAGTCATAGGCGAAGGCAGCAGCGATCGGTTCGCCCTCAAGCTCCGCAATAAACAGTGTTCCAGCACCGTTGGGCAGCAGCGAGGCGGCCACCTGGGTAAGGTACTCGTCGCTTTGGGGCTTGAAGCCGTTCCGGGCAGCTGTCAGGTGGAGGAAATGCAGGAGCACCGAGATATCGGCGGGATCCTGGGAGGCGCGGAATGTCACGCCCTTCTTATGGATGTTCCGGTAGAGGTTCCTGTTGGTCGGTTTCATACCGGCCAGGACATCCTTGAAGTCACCCTCAAGATCAACGATCCAGCTAAGCTCCGGCTGCTGGTTGACCGGCGCCGGCTGCAAGCCGCGGGCACGAAGGAGAGCATCGGCGTCGGACGCTGTAAACCCTGCCGCAGCGGGCTCCATCCGCACGAACACCGCATGCTGGTCCTTGGCCAGCCTCACCAGGGCCGCAGTGGCGGCGTCGAAAGCTTCCACGGACTCCGCCACGGGGCCGTAGGGAGCGTAAATCACCTTGCCGGCAGGGTTCTTCTCCTCAATGGCGAGGAAACTCCAACCGGGCCCGGATTGCTCATGGACACGGCGTCCCAGGGAACGCTGGACAGCCGCCCATGCGGGCGTTTGCAGGAAAAACTCCATGGATCAGTTCCCCAGACCGGTGGTCACTGCAAAGGCAACACTCGTGTCCGTGGCGCCTTGCACGGGGTGGACGTTCACGGGTGCCTCGATGTCGGGGACGAACGCGGCGGTGCCCCGTTGCAAGCGGAGGTCGCTCTTGGGAGAGTCCAGCAGCACCGAACCGGACACCACCACGACGACGGCAGGCCCGTTTTGTGCCAGCGGCACCGGCTCGGCGCCCGGGGCAAGCTCAATACGCTGGAGCTGGAACTCCCTAAACGGCGGGCGGTACAGTTCCTGCCCGAATTCCGTCCCGCTGGCCTCGACGCGCGGCACACCCAGTGCTTCGAAGCGCACAGTCTTCAGCAGCTCCGGGACGTCCACGTACTTGGGCGTGAGCCCTCCGCGGAGCACATTGTCCGAGGACGCCATGACCTCCACGCCCAATCCATGGAGGTAGGCGTGGATGTTGCCGGCAGGCAGGTAAACCACGTCGCCGGGCTCCAAGGACAGGTGGTTGAGAAGGAGGGAAATGAGGACGCCCGGATCTCCGGGGAAGGCCTCGTTGATGTCCAGCATCGCGGTGAGGGCTTCGCGGTGCGGCTCCAACGGTGCGCCCGCGGATAGGACCGCAACTACCTCATGGATCACGTCGGAGACGTCGCTGCCACCCTGGATCAGCCGGCCGAAGGCAGCCTTCAGGGCTGCGGACTCATCGGGCTGGCTGAGGTCCGTGATGACACCGTTAATGACATCGGGAGCATCGACTGCTGCCGAATCAAGGACATGGGCCAGGTGCTCAAAAATGTCTTTGGACGCAGCCGGCGAACGGAAACCGCACAGTGCCTTGAACGGAGTCAGGGCGAAAATCATCTCCGGTTTGTGGTTGTCATCGCGGTAGTTGCGGTCCGCGGCATCGGCCGGGATCCCGGCTGCATTCTCCCGTGCGAATCCTTCCCGTGCCTGGTCCAGGCTGGGGTGCACTTGCAAGGACAACGGCTGCTCGGCGGCCAGGAGCTTGGTGAGGAACGGCAGCCGTGCTCCGAACTCGGCGATGCTTTCCGAACCCAGGCAGCGCAGGGGATCGGAGGCGATCAAGGCATCCAGTGGCTGAGTAACCCCATTGGGATGGATGGCTGTGGAGGGAGAGTCCGGGTGGGCTCCGATCCACATTTCGGCTTCGGGCCCACCTGATGCCGGACGACCCAGCAACCCGGCGATCGCCGTCGTCGAACCCCACGCATAGGGTCGCAAAACATTCTCAATCTGATACACGAAAGAAGGTCCTTATCGTTGCGCTGAACGTGGGGTGGGCGGAAGGCAGCTTACAGCGGGGCGCACTGTCCGTTGGTGGCCACGAGGTCACGGATACCTTGCTCATCGCCTTGGGCCTTGAGGCCATTCAGCAACTCGATGGTGATCGGGGTGCCGTCGGGCGTGGTGGTCACAGGTGTGAAATCGGCCGACGGCGACGGCAGCTGACCCGCGGGAACGGATCCGGCAACCGGGCCAGCGGCCATGACCGCTCCGGCAGCGGCTCCATCGTACGAAACGACGGCGTCACTCGCCTTGGGGGTGTTGGACGACGCCAGGACTTCCTGGACCTTGGAATGGATCACGTCAAAGTCAGGAACCGTGGAGAAGGACGCGTCAAAGTCCGGAGGCCCGATGGTGAGGCGCTTGATGGGCTGGTTCTTGGACTTCAAGGCGAGGTCCACAAAGCTGCCCAGCTGGTTGGACGAGATATTGGAGTCGACCACCTTGGTGCCGGCGTTGGCGATGTCCTCAAACTTGGTGAGGAGGGTGGCAGGATCCAGCTGCTTGAGCATGGCCTGCTGGACGCACTGCTGACGCGCGATCCGGGCGTAGTCATCCACGAATTCGCGGGAACGTCCGTACCAAAGGGCTTGGAAGCCGTTCAAGTGCTGGTCGCCGGCCGCGATCCAGCCATCCGGCATCCCGTGAATTCCGTTGGCCTCGTCAGTGACGGGACCACTGATGGGTACCCAGCCGCCGGCCTTGATGCGGATCCCGCCCATGGCATCGATGAGTTTGGCGAAACCGTCCATGTCAACCAGGACATATGCCTGGACGGTGATGCCCAACGTGCCGGACACGGCTTCGAGCGTGGCCTGCGCGCCGGGATCGGCAACCCCTGGGTAGAGGTTCTGGTAGTTGTTGGTGACCTCGGTGTTGACGGCGTTGATGAGGCACTCGTCGCCGCAGTTGTAGCCGTCCGGATAGACCTCGCGCATCGGCGAGCCCTCGCTGAACTGCGCGTTTTGAAGGTTGCGGGGGACGGAGATGATGGCGCTCTCACCCGTTTTCGCGTCGACGCTGATGACCGAGAGGCTGTCCGGGCGACGGCCTGTCCTGTCGTCTCCGGCGTCGCCGCCCATCATGAGGAAGTTGTACCGGCCGTCCACAGGATCTATGGCGGGGCCGGCATTGAAGATGCTGCCGATCGCATTGCGGCTCACGTTCAGGACGTAGGCGAGATAGCCCAGCGATCCGCTGGCAAGGACAGTGGTTACCGCCAGGACGACAGCGATGATGGGCCGCATTCCCGGTGCCAGGAGTGCGGGCCTGATGATTCTCAGGGTATTGAGGAACAGGAAGGCCCAGCCCAAGGCCAACGCCACAAGGATGACGATGATGAACAACGAGCCCACAGGGTGGGTGACAATGCTGAGCAGCATTGTCCGGTTCACCAAGGCTATGAACAGCGTGAGGAGGGCAAGAGCCCATACCGTGATGGTGACCCGCAAGGCGATGCGGCCAAGTTTGCGGTCCCCGGCAACGATTTGTGCGCTGCCGGGAACGAAAAGGGTGAGGAGGACCAGCACGAAGGCGCGTTTGGTCCGCACCGGAGCGCTTGCACCGGTCGGATAGCGGACGGGATCAGTCAGGGCGGAACCGGGCTGACTCGGAGTCTTGTGCATGGTCATCAACCGCTGCCTTCCTAGCGGGAGCTCCGGGCAGAGGCGTTGGCGGGAGAGAAGACCTCTTCCACTTTGTGGCGCAGGTTTTCGCCCTTCTTGGTGGCCACGTCGTTCAGCTCCTGGGCGAAGGTGAGGAGGTCAGCGCGAAGCTTCGAAGCGAGGTCGTCGGTTCCCGAAGCGAGGATGCGAACGGCAAGGAGTCCTGCGTTGCGGGCGCCTGCGATGGACACAGTGGCCACGGGAACGCCGGCAGGCATTTGCACGATGGACAGCAGGGAGTCCATGCCGTCCAATGTTTTCAGGGGGACCGGGACGCCGATGACGGGAAGGGGCGTGACGGAAGCCAGCATGCCGGGAAGGTGGGCTGCGCCGCCCGCTCCGGCAATGATGACGCGGAGCCCGCGTTCGTGGGCCGTCTGGCCGTAGCGGATCATCTCAGTGGGCATGCGGTGCGCTGAAACGACGTCCGCCTCAAAGGGGATGCCGAACTCGGCCAAGGCGTCCGCGGCGGCCTCCATGACCGGCCAATCGGAATCCGAACCCATCACGAGCCCAACGAGCGGGGCTGTTGTTGTCGAAGTCATGCAGTCTCCTCAAGGGTGGTCTGCTCCGGCTTGCGGCCGTCGCGGATGATGTTGGCCACGGCGGTGGCGCGCTGACGGACGGAGTCCACGTCCGAAACCGAACTGCCAACGAGGTTCACGTGGCCGATTTTGCGGCCCGGACGGACGGACTTGCCGTAGGAGTGGACCTTGGCCGCGGGTTCGAAGGCCAACGCCATGGGGAAGGCTTTGAAGAGATCCTGGTTGTCGCCGCCCAGGAAGTTCTTCATGACCACCACCGGGGCCAAAGCATCGGTGGCGCCCAGCGGGAGGTCCAAGACGGCGCGCAGGTGCTGCTCGAACTGGCTGGTGATGGAGCCGTCCTGTGTCCAGTGACCGGTGTTGTGCGGGCGCATGGCAAGTTCGTTGATGAGGAAGCCCACTCCGACTCCCGGAGTTTCGAACAGCTCTGCGGCCATGACGCCGGTGACGCCGAGTTCGTTGGCGATACGCAGCGCGGCCTCTTCGGCGGCGGCAGCCACTTCAACAGAAATGTTTTGGGCAGGTGCGATCACTTCGTCGCAAACTCCGTCCACCTGGATGGTGTGGACAACCGGCCAGGCACGGGATTCGCCACTGGGACTGCGCGCAACCAGGGCGGAAAGTTCGCGGCTGAAGTCCACCTTGGCTTCGGCCAGCAGGGGGCTCATGGCCTGGAACCAGTCGGCGGTTTCCAGGGCGTCGTCCGCGGAATCAACCATCCTGACTCCCTTGCCGTCGTAGCCGCCGCGGGGCGTCTTCAAGACGACGGGCCAGCCGATCCTCTCGCCAAAAGCCACGAGCTCGTCAACGGTGTTGACCGCTGACCATTCCGGGTTCGGGAGTCCCAAGCGGTCAATGGCAGCCCTCATCACCAGCTTGTCCTGGGCGTTCACCAAGGCATCGGGGCCTGGCTGGACGTTGACGCCGGCATCGAGCAGGGCCTGCAGGTGTTGCGTGGGAACGTGTTCGTGATCAAAGGTCATGACGTCCAGGCCCTTGGAGAACTCCAGAAGAGCGTCCAAGTCCTTGTAGTCGCCGATAGGCGCAGTGGCCACTGCTGCCACGGCAGAAACGTCCTCACCCTCGGCCAAAACACGCAGTTCGAAGCCCAGGGCGGTAGCGGGCGGAGCCATCATTCGTGCGAGCTGGCCGCCGCCAACAACGCCAATTACTGGAAAAGTCACAAGGTTCAGCCTACCGAACCGGCAGCGGGATCACTGATTCTGCCGCTCTTTCGAAGCCATTTACAGGAGGAGAAGTCGCCTGCCAACAGGTGAACCGGGTGCAGTATCGGCGTTCTCACAGCCTTTTACGAGGCGACGCTTGGAAATCGGCGCTAAAATGGCTTTGGCCCATCGGCCCATTTTTCAACGGCCATGGAGGGTCATGATCACCACACTTGCAGATCGCATCCGCGGACTTGCCTCGCTTTTTTGGCGCGAGGTGGCCAAATTCGGCGCCGTCGGCGGTGTTGCCTTTGTCATTGACTCGGCTGTCTTTATTTGGCTCTTTTCGGGCCCGATGCACGGCAGCGAAGTCTGGGCGAAGGCTATTGCGACGATCGTGGCAAGTGTGTTCTCGTGGGTTGCCAACCGGTTCTGGACGTTCCGTCACCGCAAGCAAGCCAATGTGGTTCGTGAAGCAGTGTTGTTTGGCGTCATGAACGTCATCGGGCTCCTGATTGCCTCCGGATGCGTGTGGTTCGCCAAATACATTTTGGAGCTGAATGACAAGCCGTCGCTGTTCATCGCGGGGAGCGTAGTCGGCCTGGTCCTGGGCACCATCTTCCGCTTCTTCGCCTACCGATTCTGGGTCTTCAACGAAGAGCTGGATGCCGAGCCCGAGTTCTCTCACGACCATGAGCTTCTGGACCTCCACCACAAGCCCAAGGGTCCAAGCGAAGCCGGCGCTGCAGGCCCGGCAACCGGCGAGGTTCCGTCCATCAAGAACGTCTGACAGTAAACCCCGCAGGCTAGGAACGGCTGACGCGCTCGTTCTCCAGCAGGTGCTCGGTCACGTCGAGGTCCGGATGTACCAAGACCACGGAGCCGTCTTCTTTCCAGGCGCCCAAGGATGCTGCCAGGCATGACTCCAGGCCGTCGGCCGCGCGTACCAGCAGGCGGACACCTGTGTCCTGCGCGGCAGCAAAGCCGTCAATGAGTTCTTCATGGGTGAGGCCTGCAGTCCCGCGCACGGCGGGCAAGCTCGCTTCGGGTTCGTTGTGTGCCATGAAGACGTCGCCGTGGGAGCGGACTTCAGCCGCGTAGTCCACGACGCCGGGAGGCAGCTCCCCGGGCCAGCGCATCGCAAGTGCCGCCAGCGGCACCGCAACGATCGCGCCGAAGCCGGCCCCGGCGCCGTCGTCGGGCTTGTCCGTCGCCAGGAGATCCGCAGAGGTGTCGTCAAAGACCACCTCCATTCCCAGTTGCCACGCAGCCAGGGCCCAGACGAAGGATTTCCAGTGCGCCGGGAGGTCCAGCCTGATGGACGTTCCAGGCTCGGCGTCCAGTTCGTCCTGCAACAGGTTGCTGGTCTTGGCTACCCAGTTATCCAGGACGCGACCTGAGAGCTCAACACGCTCGGAGTCGGGGCCGTACCACGTGAGTCGTGGTGACGTTGAATGACCGGATCGCAGGGCTGTCATCAGGTTCGCTGCCGGGATGCTCATGCGTCAATCTTGCCACGGTGGTTCCTTGACGTCCTTGGGCTTAGCGCCGCAATTGTGAAATGCAACACACTCAGTATTTCCAATCGTTGGGGTGCGTGCCTTGTCCGGGACGAATTTCCGCGGGAATTCAGTGAAAGTTCACCCGAACCGATTCAAGGCTTCCATTTGCCGGCACGACACGCGGCGACCAGAGGCAAAATGTTGGGCGTGGCGCATCCCACGTTTCCACAGGTTCTTGATTATTATCCCGGCGCGGCTTGACTGGCGGGTAGTTACACGCGTGTAATTAGTAATCAACGCCGCTGCACAGAAACCCGGAACGCCACCGGGAATCGGAAACACATCCAAGCAGCAGCTGCAAAATCAGGAGGGACGCCATGGGGCAAGCGTTGCGTATCCAGGAAGATGCAGTCGTCGCAGAACATGCGTCGGTGAAATACCGTTCGCGGGAAGTACCGGGGGATTGGTACGTAGACCCGGCGGACCCGGAAGCGGCAGACCGATATAACCAGAATGTGCAGCAGTCTTTGGAGGATCAGGCAACTGCCCTCCTGGCCGCACATGAGGCATTGATCGGTGACCTGCCCGCTGGGCCGGACGAAGATCTTGACGACCCTCCCATGGAGCTGCGTCGTCCGCTTGAAACTCCGGGGCAACCCGTGTGGATCGGCCTGCCCCAGGGGGACTTCGACGACGAAGGCGAACTCGGCTGGCAGACTGACGCACTCTGCGCACAGACTGATCCCGAGGCTTTCTTCCCCGAAAAGGGTGGATCCACACGGGACGCCAAGAAGGTCTGCGGGGCGTGCAACGTCCGCTCGCAGTGCTTGGAATACGCTCTTGCCAATGACGAGCGGTTCGGAATTTGGGGCGGACTCTCTGAGCGGGAACGTCGTCGGCTAAGGAAGCGAGCGGTCTAATTCTCAAGGAAGTGCACGTTACCGCCGTCGTGGTTTCCCACGACGGCGGCAACTATCTGCCCAGGACACTGGCGGCACTGACGGACCAGACGCGTTCGGCAGATGCCGCCATTGGCATTGATACAGGTTCCACGGATAACTCGCTGGAGTTGCTTCGCGAGGCCCTCGGCCAGCGCAACGTCACCTCGTTCCAGCACGCGAAGTCAGGTTTCGGGGCAGCTGTTCACGCTGGCCTCCAAGAGCTCGCGCCCACCGCCGGCAGCGACGCCAGGGAAGCAGACGCCGTCCAATGGATCTGGCTCCTTCATGACGACGCCGCGCCTGCGCCTGATGCCTTGGCGGAGCTTCTCCATGCGGTGGAACGCGCCCCCTCGGTTACTGTGGCGGGCTGCAAGCAGCTCGGCTGGGACAACGAGCGGCACCTGGTGGATGTGGGACTTTCAACGAGCCGCTGGGCCGAACGCCTCACCTTGATCGACGCCGACGAAGTGGATCAGGGGCAATACGATGCCCGCAGCGACACTTTCGCCGTGAACTCAGCAGGAATGTTGATCCGCCGCGACGTCTGGGAGCTGCTGCAGGGCTTTGACCCCGCCTTGCCCGGAAGCGGCGATGACGTTGACTTCTGCTGGCGCAACTGGCTTGCGGGCAACCGCGTAGTGGTAGTCCCCAGTGCGCGCATGTTCCATGTGGAGCACCGCCCACATGGTTTGGGCACCTCCTCTGCGGCACGTAGAGCCCAGATCCATCTGCGGCTCAAGCACACGCCTTGGTGGAACGTGCCGTTCCAAGCCATGGGCGCCTTGTTCGGTGCGGTTATCCGCCTGGTGTTGAGCATCCTGGTCAAAGAACCGGGATACGGTATCTCGCAGTTCACCGCCACCATCGCCGCCCTCGTCCGGCCCATGGCCATCGCCAGGGGCCGCCGCGTTGCGGCGAGGACGCGACGCGTGCACAGGTCGGTTGTCCGAGGCCTGCAGACGCCCACGCGGGAGGTGCGTGCCAACAGGCGATCGTTGTTGGAAGCGATCCGCCCGGCCGACGAAACCCCGGCCGTCTCCGACCTTTTAGCCCCGGAACCCAGCGGGGATGCTTCGGATGACTTCGCAGCGCTGGCCACCAACGAACGTGGCTGGGTGGGCACAGGTGCCGTCGCGGCCGCGCTGATCGCCTTGGCCGCAGCACTCGTGGGACTGCTGGGGCTGCTCCGCTCAGGCACCGTTGCCGGTGGTGGGCTTATCCCTCTTTCGGCGTCACCGGGAGATATCTGGGCCAATGCGTCAACTTGGTGGATCTCCCTGGGCGCAGGCCTGCCCGGACACGGCGACCCTTTCGGCTATGTGCTGTGGCTGCTCTCCCTCTTTGGAGGCGGCGACGGCAACGCCGCGATGGTGTGGCTGCTGATACTTGCAATGCCCCTGTCCGCCTTGGGCGCATGGTTCGCGGCCGGCGCGCTGACTACCAAACGCCGGTTCCGGATTGCGGCCGCTATGGCGTGGACCGGTGCTCCCGCACTCCTGATCGCGATCAACGAGGGCCGTGCCGGCGCCGTCGTGGCGCACGTGATGATGCCGTTGCTGCTCTTGGCGCTGTTGCGCGCCTCGGGATCGGCCGTGGCCCAAGGGCCCGCCTTCACCGGAACCCAACGCAGCCGTCGTCCGGCCCCGATAGTAGGCAAGCCGGGCATCAACGGAACACCATCGTGGACTGCTGCAGCTGCCGCAGGTCTTGCCATGGCCGTAGTCACCGCCTCTGCGCCGTCGTTGTTGGGTCCCATCGTCGTTGCGGTGATCCTGGCTGCGGTGGTCCTCGGGCAGCGTGGCAAAACACTGTGGTGGGCGCTGCTGCCAACGGTCGCGTTGTTCCTGCCCTACGTAGTATCCGTTCTGGACAGGCCGCGCTCGTTGCTCGCCGATCCCGGATTGCCGTTGACGTTTGAGGCAGCGCCGTTGTGGCAGCAGCTTCTCGGCCAGCCGCTGGCCTTCGATATCGACGGCGGCTTGACCGGTTTGGCGTTCTTCGGTCCTGGCGCTGTGCCTTGGGCCCTGTTGCTGGCTCTGCTCGTCATCGCACCAGTCCTGATCCTTGCCATTGCCGCGTTGTTCTTGCCGGGTAAGCGCGCAGGGCTGGCCCGGGTGTTCTGGTTGGTGGCTTTGGCTACCCTTGCCAGCGGTTGGCTGGTGGGTCATGTGGCTACAGGCGTCAACAACAACGTGATTGTTGGGCCTTTCACAGGCCCGGCCGTATCGGCGGCGGGCATATTGCTGCTGGGCGCTGCCATTCTCGGAGCCGAGAAGCTTTTCGCTGCACCGCGACGGACACCGCAAGCATCACGGCGTCACCTTCCAGTGCGGCGCATTTCTTCGACCGTGGCCATTACGCTGCTGGTCGTGGGCCCTCTTGCAGGAATGACCGCATGGGCTGCCCAGAATGTTCTTCAGCCCACACCGACTGCCGGCGCCATTGCGGCGCCCAAGGCTGCCGAACAGGTGCCGTCCCTTGGGGCCAGCCGCCACGTATGGCCGGTGGACGCGGGCACGTTGCCGGCCACCGCCGTCGACCGTGGCCAGGGACCCGAACGAACGCGAACGCTGGTCATCACCAGTGGTGAGCACGGCGCCTACTCCACTTCGCTAATGCGTGGAGCCGGGACCACGCTGGACAGCTTGTCCACCATTGCCTCGGCGCGGACCATCATTGGTGCACCTGGACGCGAGGAAATTGCGGCCGATGACGCTGCCACTGCCTCCCTCCGCAGGGCCGTGGCCACCATCGTGGCGGGCACGGGCGTGGACCCCCGCGCTGACCTTGAACAACTCGGCGCCGGCTTCGTGGTCCTCAAGGCTGCGGACAACGCCGCGCAGCTGACGGCCAGCAGGATCGACGCCGTCTCCGGACTCGTGGCTGTCGGCCAGACCGACGCCGGGTGGCTGTGGCGTGTGACGCCGCGGAACCAGCCAGCGGCTACTGCCGCCGACACTACCCACCGGGTACGCATCGTGGACTCCCAAGGCGCTCTCATGAGCGCCCTGCCATCCGAAGATGTGACCGTGGATGCCACTGTGCCATCGGGCGAGGAGGGCCGGAAGGTGGTCCTGGCCGAACGGTCCGATCCCGGCTGGAGCGCCTGGATGAATGGCCGCCAACTGCAGGCCACAACATCCGGATGGTCACAGGCCTTTGAGCTACCGGCGAGCGGCGGCGACCTTGAAATCCGCTACAACAACCCTTGGGCCCTGTGGTTCGGAATTCTGCAGGCTGTGGTGATTGGATTGACGGTCCTGTTGGCCGTTCCGATGCCCGCACGCCGCAGCCGAACCGGCATGTCGAGGGACGAAGTGTCCCTCCGTAAGGAGTACAGCAGTGTCTGAGGACCAGAAAAACGTGTCCGGCGACACGCGGGGTTCCACGTCCCGGAGCTCCGCCACGCGGGGTTCCACATCCCGGAGCTCCAACAAGGGAATCATCACCGGCGTGCTGTCAGCAGTGGTCATCCTTGCGGCAGGCGGAGGCGCAGTGGCGGCGACGTCCATGGTGCCCGAACCTTCCGGCGGGACCACCATGGACATCCGCCAGGCTGATGTACCCGCGGGCCGAGCCCTGGGTGTCTGTCCCGAACCAGCGAGGCTTGTGAATGGAACCGTGGTGGGAACCGACGCGGACTTCAGCCCGGTGTCCACCACTGCTGCCAGTGCCCTGAACGCTGTGGTGCTCAGCAACCCGGCCGGAACGGTGCCCGGGAGTAACGTGACATCTCTGGATGGCGAGACGGTGGCCGAGATCGCCAAAGCTCCTGCCACCACGCCGACGCCTACAGTTGGGCCGCCAGTACTGGCGGCCGGTGTGGCGTCCATCAGCCCCGTGAATTCTCCGGCAGTGGTGGGCGCCGAGGCCCTTGGAAACGAACAAGCATCCTTGGCTGCCAACCTTAGCTACTCAGCCTCGGACGGCGATCTCCGTGGCCTCGCGTCAACCCAATGCCAGGCACCGGGCAACGACGCATGGCTCTTGGGAGCCAATACTGCCGTGGGCCGGACAGCTGTCCTGAACGTGAGCAACGCCTCCGAGACGCCGGCCACGGTAAACCTTGACCTGTATGGACACGAAGGGCAGATCCAGGCTCCCGGAGCCCGCGGTCTCTTGGTGGCTCCCGGAACCACCCGCTCGGTGAACCTCGCTGGACTCGCACCGGGTGAATCGCAACTCGCAGTGCACGTGCGCAGCACGGGCGGCCCGGTTGCCTCCACCATCCAGCAGAGCGTGTTGCGTGGAATCGCTCCAGGTGGTGTGGAGTACCTTTCGCCGGGTACGGGGCCGTCCAACCTGCAGGTGATGTCCGGAGTGGACATCCAGGACCCGGCGGCCATCAAGGCGCTGGCCGGCAAGTCAGGCTTCGCGGACGCCGTACCGGCTCTCCAGATCGCAGTACCCGGATCCACCGATGCCGTTGTGCAAGTGAGCCTTTATGGCGCCAACGGTGAACGCAAGATTCCCAATGGGGGAGTGGTGACGGTCAAAGGCGGAACTGTGGCCACCCTTAACCTTGACGGTGTTCCGGCCGGCAGTTATACGGTCAGCGCCAGCTCCGATGTTTCGTTCCTGGCATCAACCAGGCTAATCCGCGGCGCCAAAGCGGAGGAGCCGACGGACTTCGCCTGGTCACCGTCATCGGCCCGTCTCGGCAGCCAGCACCTGGTGGCTGTTCCCCGGGACGGCCAGCGGTCCTTGAGCTTTGGTGTCCCCGAGGGGCGCGGCACTGTCACTTACGCTCCGGTGACCGCCGACGGAAAAGTCGGCAAGGCCGTTGACGTGGACATGTCCGGCGGGACCACCTCCCTGATCGAGCTTCCGGACAAATCCGGCGGTTCGGCTGTGGCGGGCTACGTGGTGTCCGCTTCCGGTGATCCGGTGTACGGCGCCTTGGTACTAGGAAGGCAAGGACGGACAGACGTCTCAGTCGTGGCGATTCAGGACGCGGCGGCGGGACTTGAGAAGGTCCCCGTTTCGGTGGGCTACTAGCGACGTTATTGGTATCGACGCCGGTAGACCGGATCCAGCGTCTCCGGCGGCACGCCGAGCATCTCTGCGGTGTACTCCACCACGACGTCATGGACCAGGTCCTGCAGTTCCTCGCGCGTGGAAGCGCCCTGCTCAACCACTCGACGGTAAACGGTGATCATGGGTGCCTCGCCGCGGCCACCGGGCGTATAGGAACCCATGGGGGCAGTGTTTCCCGTAGCGACGAGTTGCTCAAGGTTGGGTGGGATTTCGTCCACCGCAAAGAGGACGCCGTCCAGCTGTTTGCCCCACATGTCCTGGAGCCGCTCCGCGGAGTCCAGCACCATGTCGTCGAAGCGCTCTGAGCGGGTGCGGAAGCCGGGAAGGTTCGGGAGCATCAGTTCTCCGCGCAGTCCCCGTCCGTGCCGGTTACGCCGGCGTCGCCGGAAACCCCGCGCTTCCGAACCGGCGTGTTCCTCGGACTGATCGCCATCGGCGTCAGTCCACCGGATAGTGAACCCGGGAACATGTGGCTGTGACTGCATATATCGACTTTAGTCCCGAGGAACCGTCAACGCGACCTCATGGCCCGGAGCGCGCCGCGTCGGTTGTTACTGCAGGGAGTTAGCGGGGCGCGGGCGGGCAATGCGCAATGTGCGTGCAGAATGGCGCTAATCTGGGATGTTGTGGGTGCCATTCGTCAATGTTCAAGATCAGCCTGCCGCCAGTCCGCGGTGGCCACTTTGACGTACGTGTACGCAGAGTCCACCGCAGTCCTGGGTCCTCTGGCCACGTACGCGGAACCGCATGCGTACGATCTTTGCTCGCAACACGCAGAGTCCCTCACGGTTCCGCGTGGATGGGAAGTCCTGCGCCTGGCTATGCCCACCACACCGCAGGAGCCCGGCCCGGATGATTTGCTGGCGCTTGCCAACGCGGTCCGGGAGGCGGCTTCGGCCCCCAGTGAAACCCCGGCCCGGCACAGCCACCCCCACATGGAACCGCCCGCTGGTACCGAAGGCACCCGCCGAGGACATTTGCGTATCCTCCGCGAACCGTCCTAGCCGGGCCGTTGCAGCGGCACCATGCTTGGGCCTCGGACGCAATTCGTCGTTCGCATCAAAACAGGATCTCCCTGCGCGGTAGTCTGGAATCTGCAGATATATCCGCCAGCGGCGCCTAGCCGGCGCCATCCAGGGAGCATCATTCATGCCAAAGGTCAGTCCTGAACTGTTGTCCATCCTGCGCTGCCCCGTGACGGGTTCACCGCTGGTCCAAGAGGGCGATGAGTTGGTTTCCACCGATGCCGCTGCGGACGGCGAAAAGCTCCGCTACTCCATTGAGGACGGCATCCCGCTGCTCCTGCCTCCTGAACTGCTGGCCGCAGCCAACGCGGCAACCTCGGGCCAGCACGATTCCAAGGCCTGACACGCTTTCTTTCATCAATTCCGCACGGTACCCCTAAGGACTTCCATGACTTTCGACTTCAAAGTGGCTGATATCACTCTTGCGGAGGCCGGCCGCCACCAGATCCGCCTCGCCGAGCACGAAATGCCGGGCCTCATGTCGCTCCGGGCAGAGTTCGGTGCCTCGCAGCCCCTCAAGGGTGCGCGCATCGCCGGGTCCCTGCACATGACGGTCCAAACTGCAGTGCTCATCGAAACCCTCACTGCCTTGGGCGCGGAAGTTCGATGGGCTTCCTGCAACATCTTCTCCACCCAGGACGAAGCCGCTGCCGCCGTCGTCGTCGGCAAGGGCACTCCGGAGAACCCGCTGGGTGTTCCGGTTTTCGCCTGGAAGGGCGAAACCCTTGAGGAATACTGGTGGACTGCTGAGCAGATTCTCACGTGGCCTGGTGCGGACACCAACCCGGAGTTGGGTCCCAACATGATTCTCGACGACGGCGGCGACGCCACGCTGCTGCTGCACAAGGGCGTGGAATTCGAAGCCGCAGGCGCCGTGCCCACCGCCACCGAGGATGATCCGGAGGAGTACGTCCTCATCCTGGATCTCCTTCGCAGGACCCTTGCCGCGGATCCGCAGAAGTGGACCCGCCTGGCCGCCCGCATCGAAGGGGTCACCGAGGAAACCACCACCGGCGTGCACCGTCTGTACCAGCTGGCGGAACAGGGCAAGCTGCTGTTCCCGGCCATCAACGTCAACGACTCCGTCACCAAGAGCAAGTTCGACAACAAGTACGGCATCCGCCACTCCCTGCCGGACGGCATCAATAGGGCCACGGACGTCCTTATGGGCGGCAAGGTGGCCGTCGTCTGTGGTTATGGCGACGTCGGCAAGGGCGCGGCTGAGGCGCTGCGGGGCCAGGGCTCGCGTGTCATCGTCACGGAGATCGACCCCATCTGTGCTCTGCAGGCCGCGATGGACGGTTATCAGGTTGCCAAGCTGGAGACAGTACTCGCCCAGGGTGACATCTTCATCACCACCACGGGCAACAAGGACGTCATCATGGCCGAGCACATGCTGGGCATGAAGAACAAGGCGATCGTTGGAAACATTGGCCACTTCGACAATGAGATCGACATCGCCGGGCTTGCCAAAATTGCGGGCGTCAAGAAGGTTGAGATCAAGCCGCAGGTCCACGAGTGGGTCTTCGAGGCCGGCACCGCTTCCGAACGGTCCATCATTGTGCTGTCCGAGGGCAGGTTGCTCAACTTGGGCAACGCCACCGGCCACCCGTCGTTCGTGATGAGCAACTCTTTCGCCAACCAGACCATCGCGCAGATCGAGCTCTGGACCAAGAAGGACCAGCCCGCCGGTGAGCGCGAGTATCAGAAGCAGGTCTACGTCCTGCCCAAGATCCTGGACGAGAAGGTTGCACGCCTTCACTTGGATGCTCTGGGTGTGGAGCTCACGGAACTGAGCAAGGACCAGGCGGACTACCTCGACCTGGATGTCGCGGGGCCGTACAAGCCAGAGCATTACCGCTACTAGGCTGCACTAGTACGAAGCTGGGCCCGCATCTGCGGTACCCAAATCGATGGTGAAAGGCCGGACACGCGACCAGCGTGTCCGGCCTTTCCGCTAGAATTGGGTGTTCGGTAACGCTTGCGGGGGACAGGATGACGGGAACCATGACGGAAGTCGCCAAACGGAAAAAGGGCAAGATCCTTGCCATCATGGGAGTCTGCGCAGCTATTGTGGTGGGCGGAATTGGCGTCGTCACGGTGCCCGGGCTGCTTGCAGGTTTCACGCAGGACGCCGCTGTAGCGCCGTCGCCCACTCCCACCGTGGAAGCCAAACCCGTAGAGCTCGGTATCACCCCGCTCGATGGCGCTGTGGAATGGAACCCTGTTGTTGGTCCCCAGATCAAAGCAATCAACGGCAAGCTGAAGGACGTTGTGCTGGCGCCGGTTAGCGGCGGGGCACCTGTGCAAGGCCAGACCAGCCCCGATGGCAGCACTTGGACCACCCTGGAAGTCCTGAAGTTCAAAACCCAATACAGCTACTCCTTCACCGTGGTTGATACTGCGGGGAAAGAGACCAGGAAGTCACAGACCTTCACCACGGTTTCCGCGGCATACGAGGCCGACGCATCCATCTACCCCCGCAACGGCACCACGGCCGGCTCCGGGCAGCCCATTGAAATTAACTTCAGTGAGCCCGTTGTGGACAAGGCGGCAATGGAAAAGCGCGTCGCCATCACCGTTTCCTCCGGCCAGCCCGTGGCATGGCACTGGTATTCGGACAAGAAGGCCAGGATCCGGCCGGAGGCTTTCTGGGTGTCCGGTACCACCGTCACCGTAGACATGAAGCTTTTGGGCGTGGACTTCGGGAACAACATGATCGGCAACGCCGACGTAGTCTCAACGTTCACCACCGGACCCCAGCGTGTGGCCGTGGTGGACGACATCACCAAGACAATGAACGTGTACTTCGATGGCCAGCTGGTTCACACTGCCCCCGTATCCCTGGGTGGGGAGGACTGGCTTTCGCCTACCGGGTACGCGGTGATCATGGAGCAAGAACGCCACTCCAACTTCAACGCCGGGACCATCGGCCTGAAGCCGGGCGACAAAGGCTACTACCCGCCCCTGGTGGTGGAATACGCCAACCGGCTGACGTGGTCCGGCGTGTACGTCCACCAAGCTCTTGAAGCGGCATGGAGCTCCATTGGAGTGGCCAACGTCTCGCACGGCTGTGTGGGCCTGCTGCCGGCGGATGCTGCATGGTTCTTCAACAACATGAAGACCGGTGACGTGGTCCAGGTCCTCAACACCGGCGCACCGGCAGTTGAACCGCTGGAGGGCTTCGGCGACTGGAACATTCCCTGGGCGAGCTACGCTCAGCGGTAGTCCCGCAGTTACGATTGTTGCAGTGATTATTTCCTGCGCGCTTTGACCCAACTTTTCAGCGCTGACGTCTCGTCGGTCCTGCTCTTTGTGCTGCCCTCCACGGTGATTCCGGGTGTCCCTCACGGGAACCCGTTCACGGGTTCCCCGGCTTCTTCCACCGGACCCTTTTTCATCACCTGGAGCACGCATGACCACTTCACCTACACTCAGCCCAGACTGCGGCAACTGCTTTGCCCTGTGCTGCACCGCGCTCGGATTTTCCCGCTCGGCTGACTTCGCCATCGACAAACCTGCTGCTACGCCGTGCCCGAATATGGCCGGCGACTTTTCCTGCACCATTCACCAACGCTTACGGCCCCGGGGCTTCCGCGGTTGCACAGTGTTTGATTGTTTCGGTGCCGGCCAACTGGTGTCACAACACACTTTCGCCGGTACCAGCTGGACTCAGGACCCTTCGTCCAAGTCCTCGATGTTCGCCGTGTTCAAAGTAGTCAGGCAACTTCATGAGATGCTCTGGTACCTCGCAGAAGCCCGGCAACGAACGTTCAATCCGGACCTCGCTTCCACGTCGGACCACCTCTCCGAGCGCATAGCAACCGCCGCGCAAGGCGATGCCTCCACGGTCCTGGCCGCCGACGTCGAAACACTTCACGGCGAGGTCCGGACACTCTTGATGGAGGTTAGTGAGGAACTACGCGCCTCCTACGGGGCGGAGGACAGGCCAACGCCCGACGCCGGACGCCAACCGGGTGCCGACGCTAAGCCGGGCGGCGCTGATCTGATGGGCGCCAACCTCGCGAACCAAAGCCTCTGCGGATCAGACCTCCGCGGTGCATACCTGATCGGAGCCAATCTGAGGAAGTCCGACCTCACGGCCGTCGACCTCCTGGGAGCGGATCTGCGTGGAGCGCAACTCCACGGAGCCCATCTCTCCGGGGCGCTCTACCTGACCCAACCGCAGATCAACGCCGCCGAAGGGGACCGCAACACCCTCCTACCCCCACGACTCACAAGACCGGCTCACTGGTGACTTCGACTGGTGCGGCGGTCGCCAGCCGTCCGGCAGCGTGCGTCTAAGCGAAGAATGAGCGAGCACGCCGAGGACGGCTGGTAACAGCCCACCAGACCTAAGACTCATCAGTGAACGGCAGCTTCCTGAGCCGTTCCCCTACGGTCGCGTTCCGCTGCTCCGCTTGGCGGAGCCGCGTGAGTTCGCGGTTGCGCCGTTCCCCGAGGACTGCGCCTATGTAGTCTTCGGGGATGGTGCCGGCCGGCGGGGGTGGTGCGACGTATCTTGCGAGTTCTGATGCGAGGGAGGCCGCCATGTTGACGCGTGAGGCTGGTGCCATGAGGTAGGCCTGCTGCACGAAGGTTCCGGCGCGGCGGGCGGTGGCATCCGGTACCCTGCCGATGTCTGCCATCGCGACCCATGCTTGGAGATGGTGCGGCGCTACGGGCATGATCCGTGGCGTTGAGGGTACGCGTTGCCGGAGGGAGTAGGTTCCTGCAACGATGTCACCGAGGCGCTTGGATTTGTCGTTGAACAGTGCCACACCGATTGCGAGACCGCCGAAGGTCAAGTAGATCTCCAGGAATCCGAGGAGCCCGCGGATGAGGGCGTGCCGGAAGCGGATGGACCCGCCGTCGTCTCGCACTATGCGTAGTCCTGTGGCGAGCTTCCCCAGGGATCGCCCGCGTGTGAGGGTCTCGACAGTCACAGGGACGATGACCACGGAGAAGATGACGCTGCTGAGGACGAGCGCCTGAATGGCGGCGTCGTCGAGATCCCGGGAGGCCGACGTGATCAGGATGATCAGGAGTATCGCGAGGATGATGTGGGATATGACGTCCAGGATGAGCCCCAGCGCACGCGCGGCGAAGGACGCCGGGCGAAGCTCGAGGACCACTGCCTCGCCTGTGATGATTGAACTCATGCCCGCCCCCGTGGTTCGCCAACGCAGCGGGCGCCCGGAGCGCCCGCACCATCGAGTCTAGCGGCGGGCTGACTCCTTGGTGGATACAGGCGCTAGGGTGGTGGCGTGGACATCGATGCCTTCTCGGCCGTACATGGGGACAAATGGTCGCGGCTTCATTTCCTGGCGCATAAGCGCAGGCTCACGGGTGCTGAGGCGGACGAACTTCTGCGCCTGTATCAAACGGTGTCCGGGCACCTGTCCTTGATCCGTTCTGTGGCACCGGAGACGGGGTTGTCGGCTTCCTTGTCGGCAGCACTGGCCCAGGCGCGGACGAGGTTCACTGGGGCCCGCTCGAATTTCATGGAGGACCTGGCACGGTTTTTCGTCATTTCCCTTCCTGCGGCCTTCTACCGGATCCGGTGGTTGACTGTGTGGTGCGGGCTGGCCTTTGTCCTGGTGGCAGGGGCTTACGCCTTGTGGATTGGCACGTCACCGGAGGCGCTGAGGGCTGTCGCGTCCAGTGATGCCAAAGTGCAGCAGTATGTGGAGGAAGACTTCATCGACTACTACTCCGAGAATCCCGCGGCCTCATTCGCGGGCGCCGTGTGGACGAACAACGCCTGGATCTCCGCGCAAGCAGTGGCCTTTGGCATTACCGGATTCTGGGTGCCGTTCATCTTGTTCATGAACGCGCAGGGGTTGGGTATCGCGGCGGGACTCTTCCTGGCAACAGGGAAGATGGACATTTTCTTCAGCTACATCCTTCCGCACGGCCTCATGGAACTCACTGCCGTCTTCATTGCGTGTGCTGCAGGGCTGAAGATTTTCTGGGCCATGGTGCGTCCTGGCCCGAGGACGCGGCTTCAGGCTGTGGCTGATGAAGGCCGTTCCCTCATTACTATTGCCCTCGGATTGGTGCTGGTTTTGCTGATCTCCGGCATTGTGGAGGGTTTCGTGACACCGAGCCCGCTGCCTGTATGGGCCAAGATCGCCATTGGTGCGCTGGTTTTGGCCGGTTACTGGGTCTACACCTTGGTGCTCGGTAGGAAGGCAGTCCGAGCAGGCGTCACAGGAGATATGGACGCCAACGACGCCGGTTACCGCAGCATTGCAGCATAGACCTTACAGTTACGTTTCAATCTGGTCGCAGCCGGGGTGGCACCGCGTGTCTCTGTAATGCCGGGCGGTAGGCTCGAATGCAGACAAGAGAGCCGGCAGCAAGCAATCGCCGGTGGATGCCTACGGAAGTGAACCCGCTGTGAGCGACAAGAGCCCAAAACCACAAGAACCGGACACGGACGTCCACGAGGACCCCAACGAACCGGCCTTCGACTGGATGAAGCCCAAAACGTCCAGTGGCGCTTCCGCGGCCACTCCTGCAGCGAATACCGGACCCACACCTGTGGACGCAAAGCCGTCCGTGAGTCCCACTACTGCGACGCCCGCCAACGGCCAGCCTGAGAGCCGCGCGGACCGGAAGGCTGCTGAGGCCGCCGACAACGGGGCTGAGCCGCCGTTGTTCGCTGACACCCTGGCGGACGCTTCCACCGCCAAGCAGCCGTCGCACTATTCGGAACCTTTGCCGACGTCGGCCCTTCAGGTCCGTCCGCCGGACGACGAAGTGGCGCGACGAAACGCCGAACGCGAGCAAGCCGCAAAGGTAAAGCCGATGGGCCCGCGGATTTTCCAAGTGCTGTTGGCTGTTTTCTACCCGGTGATCCTCTTGGTGCTCGCCGTCCGGGCAGTGACCAGCCCGCTGTTCCTGTGGGTGGAGTACAACCGTCCGGGTTTCCCCGGCGACGGCTACGGTTTCAGCACTGACGACCGCATGACGTACGGTTCCTACGCCGTTGACTACCTCAGCAACTGGGCCGGTCCGCGCTACCTTGGCGGCCTGGTCAACCAGGACGGCGCAAAGCTCTTTACCGACAGCGAAGTCTCGCACATGGCCGACGTGAAGCTGGTCATTCTGTCCTCCTTCGGAGCAGGGCTTTTGCTCATCATCCTGAGCATCATCGGCATCCTGTATCTGCGTCAGCGAAGCACCGGCGGGATCCGCCGCGGCCTCTTTGCCGGATCGATCGTCACGCTGGTCATCATCATTGCTCTCGCTGTTTTGGCAGCCCTGAGCTGGCAGCAGTTCTTCACCGAGTTCCACCGGCTCTTCTTTGCCAACGGAACGTGGACATTCTCGCTGGAGGACACCCTGATCCGGCTCTTCCCGGGACAGTTCTGGATCGACGCGGGCATTGTCATCGGCGCCCTGGTGTTCCTCGCAGCGACGGTGACGTTCATCTTCACGTGGCCCACCAAGCGGCGTCGTGGCCTTGCGGACAAGCAGGAGGCCGCGGACGCTGAGTCTTCCGCGCAGGAAGTCGACGATGAGCCCGTATCCGCTGACATCCGCCAGGAGGCTACGGAGGCCCGCCGTTAGCTGAAGCCTAACGGACACGATCCGAATAACTTTTCACTTCGTGTCCGTTCTTCGGTTATCGCGCCGCGAAGGCCACTTTGAACCTGAAGTGGCGAAGGCGGAATCCTGCGGAGTAGACGGGGGGACTTGGCCGGGATAGTGAGCAGGGACAAGGCCGCCAGCATGGCGACTTGGAAGCTCCAGATCCCCAGGAACAGCGCGATGCCCGTGTGGAGCGAAACGCCAAGAGCAAACCAGAGAAGCCGGTACCTGACAGGCGTCAGCAACGTCACTGCCAGGAGCAGCTCGATCAGGAGTGCGCCCCACGACATGGCGAGGGATATCACCGGGTTATCCGTCAGCAGGGCAAAGGCATCCTTGAGGGCTCCGGAGGGGCCGAAGAAACCAGCGCCGATGTAGTAGAGGGCCGAGCCCTCGGCCCACTCGGTCTGAAACATCTTTCCGGTCATGGAGTAGAAGTACAACACGGAGACTTGTATCTTCAGGGCGGCCAGGGAGACAGCAGCAATGCCGGCCCGGTGTTGCAGGCCCCAAGATCCCGCCCTGGCCCGCGACCAGTGGTTCAGTCGTGGATCCGTGAGGCAGATCGGAACCAACAGCAGTGCCAGGTTTGACGTAATCTGGTCCCCGCCGTCCGGGATTGAGATACCTGTCGCCACGCTGAAGGCGACCCACGCATGCAGGACCCCCGTGAGCTGGGGCAGGACCCCTGAGATCACCAGCAACAGGATGACCACGCCGACCGCCTTGGCGAGGCCGAGCTGCTCATGCGGAATGACACAGAACAGGCCAAACGATTCAACTCCGCGGCAGAGTGGATAGTTGCCCACACCAAGAACTGGCCGGAACAGTGCGTCGTTGCTCGTGAAAATCAACGTCAGCAGGGTGCCGACAGCCAGAACGCTCCGCATCATCCCCATGAAGGGCGACCAGACCACAGACAGCGTAATTCGGGGAATCTCCACGATGGTTGAGAGCTTATTGGCCATTGCAGTCCACACGCAGCTTGATAACCTTGTCTACCTTTTCCCTCAGTGACGTTTGGTGCCTGAATGACCAAGGCACGGGAGTGGTCTGTACGAGTACGACATCACCGCAAAGCGTGGGGGAGGCAACGGTATTGGTGACGACAGACGAGGGTGTGTCATGCACGCGTTCCGCGCATTCCTGTAGGACCGGGCTGGAGCAATCCATCCAATTCCCGGCATCGGACCCACCGGATATCAAAGCGACCTCAACGCCTTGGGCACGGCCTTCCCGGCTGACACCAAAGAGGTTCTCGACCCGGGTAGTTGGAAGTTTGCTCAACGACGTAAAGGAGCCGTTGGCATCTTCGCGGTACGGAGCAATGGAAGGATCGCGGGGCGACTTGGAAAAGAAGGCCCACCCTTGAGGCATGGCTGACACGGCGTTTGGTTTCACTTGGTCGAAGTAGGGCAGCGTCAGGATCGTTGAAGGAATTGACGACAAAATGGAGTACGTCCCCAGGACCAGGAGGCCAACTACGGGGGCCAGGACATGAAGGGGGCTTACTTGCGGTCCCATTGAGGGTGTCCAGCCAGCAGCGGGGACACCCTCAACGGTGTGTACGGAGGTCATGTATGGGGCCGGGATCAGTCCTGCGACAGGGCCGCTGTGAATTGGGAAATGCTGTTCTCGCTCTCCAGTTGTGAACCCGCGGTGCCCGCGGAGGGCCAGAAGGCCACTTTGGCGTACACCACCACGACGGCGGCAGCGGCAACAGAGACGTTGACGCCCACTGCGTAGTTGACGGCCGCGGCGACATCCCATACTGCTGCGGCCCAAATGAAGACGGGGACGGCCGCCAAGGGGTTTGCGGTGTCTGACTTTGCCAGTGCCGTAACCTGCTGCGGTTCAGACTTCAGGAGGTCCGTCATGATTTTCTGAACTTGCTTGAATTTCGCATCAACCCGCAGGACATCGCCACTGGTGAGGGCTGCGTGGAAGGTGGCGAAGAATTTAGGATTCTTGGCCTCGATGGCAGACACCACCGCGTCTGCTGCCTGGACTTGTCCCTCTTGGTTGGCTGCGGACTGCGCGAATTCTTCGTAGGAACCGTCGTTCAGCTTTTCCCGGACTTCAGCTACCTGTGGTCCGACGCCAAAGTAGATTGCCTTGAACAGCCCTTTGCCTTCGGACGTGGCATCCTTTACTACATGCCGCATGACGGCGTGGGTTTGCGAGGGTGCTGCCGAGGCGACTCCGCTTGAGCCCAGGGCGATGGCGGCGGTCAGTGCCACAGCTCCTGCTGACAGGGGCCAGGTTCGTTTCGACAATTTGTTCTCCTCTTTTAGTGGTTTGCTTCGGTCAGAACACGAATGAGCTGTTCAGGGCGGTCCGTGCTGGCGATGACGGTCTTACCGCTTTTCATCTCGATATTGATCTCGGGACCGCCGACGAGGTACCCGACCATGCCGGGCCCCATGTATCGGAATCCGTAACCACTGGGACCGGCCGCGTTGTCCGTGGTCAACATCGCGATTTCATCCCTGGGTAATGTCCGTTTGAAGATGTCGCAGAAGGCGATCACGACGTTCTGCGAGTCGACCTTGACGGTGACGGTCATGAACGCGATGAATGAACCAGCTGCGGTGATGACCAGCGGTGCGAAGAGCACTTCCGGTGTGTTCTTCAGGACGATCAGCACGAACAGCACCGGGCCCAGCGCAACCATTGTGAAACCCGCAACTCGAGGTACCAAGGTAGCCCGGACACGCGAGTAGTAGAGCGTCGGTGTTGGTATGCCTGATGGTGTAGCCATGAGTTCCCCTTTGAACGTTTGGTTCGTGAGGAAACGCTACGGGCACAACAACGGCACCTAGGGAGAAATTGGCCCAACTAGGTGGCGATTTTGGCCGAATTAGGTGCCGAATTGGTAGCACTAGGTGGTGATCCGAGCCCTGTGCAGGGTGGAGCCCCTACTTCTCGTAGAGTTTCTCCACAGCCGCCGAAAAGTCGCTGAGCACCGCGGCCCGCTTCAGCTTGAGCGACGGCGTCAGGTGTCCTGACTCCACGCTGAGTTCGGCCGTGATGAACGCAAACTTCTTGATCGACTCAGCAGCTGAGACGAGCTTGTTGGCCTGGTCCACTGCCGATTGAACGGCCGACCTGACGCGGTCATCTCCAGCGGCTTCGTCGGGTGTCATTGCGCCCACTTTGTTCTCGGCGCACCACTCCGCAAGCCCTTCGGGGTCCAGGCCGATCAGTGCGGCGACGAAGGGCCGCCCATCGCCCACAACCACTGCATGGCCCACCAAGGGGTGTTCGCGCAGCTTTTCCTCCAAGGGAGCCGGGGCTACATTCTTCCCAGCGGCCGTGACCAGGAGGTCCTTCTTCCGGCCGGTGATGGTCAGGAAGCCGTCGGCGTCGAGTTCGCCCAGGTCTCCGGTACGGAAGAAACCGTCAACGAAGGCAGCCCGGTTGGCCTCTTCATTATTGTGATAGCCCTTGAAGACACCGATTCCCTTGACCAGCACCTCGCCATCCTGAGCAACCCGGATGGTGGTTCCGGGGAGGGGAATGCCAACAGTGCCGATGCGGGACATGCTGGGCGTATTGACGGTGCAGGGCGCCGTGGTTTCCGTCAGGCCATAGCCCTCCAGCACCGGAACGCCTGCGCCGTGGAAGAAGTGGTTATCCCGGAGGCTGAGGGGACTGGCGCCGGACACCGTGTAGCCCACGTCGCCGCCGAAGACCTCCCTCACCTTGGGATAGAGGAGCTTGTTGAACATGGAGTGCTTCAGGCCCAGAAGCCAGCCCGGACCGGTCCCCTCGCCACGTGCGGCGAGGTCCACCGCCGTCGAATATTCCACTGCGGTGGCGGAAGCGGCCGAGAAGAGCGCGGACTTGCCGCTCATGGCCGCTTTGTGGTTGGCGCCGGCGTAGACCTTCTCGAAAATGCGGGGCACGGCGAGCAGGAAAGTGGGCTTGAAGGACCCAAGGTCCGCCATGAGTCCGCTGGCGCCTGCACTGTGTCCCAGCGTGATGCCGGCCGTGAGGCAAACAACCTGGACCGCCCTGGCGAGGACGTGCGCCAGCGGCAGGAACATCAGCGTCCGTGCGCCTTGCTGCATGAGTAGCTCGGGAAGAAACGGGATGACGTTTCGCGCCACGAGGACAAAGTTGCCGTGGGTGATTTCGCAGCCCTTGGGCTTACCGGTTGTTCCGGAGGTGTACACGATGGAGGCGACGCTGGCCAGGTTCGCTGCGCTGCGCTGACGTTCCAGTTCGGCGTCCATGATGCCGATTCCGACGGCGGAGACGCTGGTCAGGTTGGGTGCGTCGCCGTCGTGCTCCATCCGGACGATGGTCACGGGGTCCTCGCCCAGGACAGACGACTGCTCAACCAGGGCATGGACCTGATCTGCTTTGGCGGCGTCCTCCACAAAGATGCGCCGGGCTCCGGAATCCGTGAGGATCCATTCGATCTGGCTTGCCGACGACGTCTCATAAATGGGCACGGTAACTCCGCCGGCCATCCAGATGGCGAAATCCACCAGGGTCCACTCAAAACTTGAGCGGGAAAGCACAGCCACTGGATCGCCCGGGTTCAGCCCGCCTGCGATCAGTCCTTTGGCCAAAGCCGTGACGTCGGCAAGGAACCTCGCCGCGGAAACGTTCAGCCAACCATTCGCCGTCTTGTGCGC
This sequence comes from Arthrobacter sp. Rue61a, assembly GCF_000294695.2. Lineage (NCBI taxonomy): Bacteria > Bacillati > Actinomycetota > Actinomycetes > Micrococcales > Micrococcaceae > Arthrobacter > Arthrobacter sp. Rue61a. Next base: position 1,356,566 of record NC_018531.1, read on the forward strand.
GTACAGGTTACCGAAGGGATCCTTGTGGCAGCGTTCCAGGAGGAGGTCCGTCACGTTGGTGTTCGGGTCCGCCTCGACCAGGAGCTCCGTGCTTGCTTCCCTCACTGTTTGCCTCCTAGATCCACGATGGCATCCACATTCTCATCCGCCACTCCTGGTAGCTGATCACTTCCGCCGTGAGCACCGGATAGAAGAAGGCTGTTGCCAACACTGCCAACACCAGGACCAGAGCCACTATGTACAGTCCGGATCGTCGCCGCCAGACGGGGTCGCCGCTGCGTCCCAACACCAACCCCAACACATACGTCAGGCCCAAAACCAGGAATGGTTCGAAAGACACCGCATAGAAGATGAACATGGTGCGTTCCGGGTACATGAACCACGGAAGATAGCCGGCGGCCACTCCGGCGAGGATGGCGCCGGCGCGCCAGTCGCGACGTCCGGCCCACCAGAACAGCAGGATGGCCAGGGCGATGGTTCCACCCCACCACACCACGGGATTTCCTACCGGCAAGATGGCAGAGGAACACGTCTCAACAACGCAGCCCGGGGTCCCCTGTTTGGGGGTCTGGTAGAAGAAGGAGGTGGGGCGGCCCATGATGAGCCACGTCCACGGGCTGGACTCGTACGGATGATCGGAGCTGAGGCCCTGATGAAATTTGTAGGCCTCTAGGTGGTAGTGCGCCAGGGAGCGCACCGAGTTAGGCAGCCAATCCAGTCCGGGTGCCGGGTTGGCGGCTGCCCATTGCCGGTAGTAGGCGTCCTTCGAGAGGAACCAACCCGTCCAGCTGGCCACGTAGGTGACGGCGGCAATCGGAATGATGGTCACGAAGGCGGGGATGCCGTCCTTGATGATGCCGGCGCTGAACCAGCTCCGGATGCCTGCGATACGCCGGGCGCTCAGGTCCCACAGCACGGTCATCAGCCCGAAAGCGGCCACAAAGAACAGTGCCGACCATTTAGTCCCCACGGCCAGGCCAAGGCAAAGACCTGCAACCAGACGCCACCACCGCATGCCAAGCCACGGTCCGGCTACCAATTGGGAGGGCTTGGGGAGGCCTCCCGGCGAAGCAGCCGCTTGCGCGGCGAGCCGGGAAGCCAAGCGACGGCGGCCGTCGTCGCGATCCATTAACAGGGCGCCGAAAGCGGCCAAGATCCAGAGCGCCAGGAAGACGTCCAGCAACGACGTACGGGAGAGCACCAGATGGTGGCCGTCGATGGCCAACAGGAGTCCGGCAACGGCGCCGAGGGTGTGTGAGCGGAACAGCTTCAGTGCAATGAGCGAGACGAGGAAGACCGTCAGTGTGCCGGCCAAAGCCGCGCTGAACCGCCAGCCAAAGGGATTGTCCCCGCCGAACAGCCACATTCCGAAGGCAATCATCCACTTGCCGACGGGTGGGTGGACTACGTACTCAGGAGTGTTGAGGAGAATATCGGGGTTGCCGGCATTGAAGGAATCGTTGGCGTTGGCAGGCCAACTGCGTTCGTAGCCGCTCACCACATAGGAGTAAGCATCCTTGACGTAATACGTTTCGTCGAAAACCAGGCTGGGTGGGGCATCCAGTCGGAAGAAGCGGAGAATGCCGCCCAGGATCGCTGTGATGGTGGGGATGAGCCAGAACCATAGGCGCAAGGAAACAGGGTAATCCCGCCAGCTTTGGACACCACCGATCAGACGTTCCTTCAATGCCTGGGCAGTGTAGGCCTCGGACGGTCGGGCGATCCAACGGTGCCCCTCCAACCCGCGGCCGGGCAACGGACCACCGGTGCTGTCACTCAGGTGCGCCGCCCGCCGGGGCTGTGGCTCACTTACGGGTTTCGGCGTATCCGGCTGATCGCTGCTTCCCTCCACAGCTGAGTCTCCGGGTTCCGGGGTCGCCGGGGACGCCGCCGGGGATCCGGAAGCGGTGACAGGAACGGGCGACTGGTTCACCCGCCCATGCTACCTTTCCATCCTTGCTGCATCCTTGAACCCCGCGCGGCATTAGGCTTGGCAGGTGGACGAACAACGCAGCACCCCGGACGAGGCTCCCTTTAACGACGATCTGGAGGAGGCCGCTTCTGCTTCCGGCGCAACTCCCGGGGTGGGCAGGATTGTGCTTGCGGCAACACCCATCGGCAACGTGGGCGATGCTTCCGCGCGTTTGATTGAGCTCCTGGGCACCTCGGACATTGTGGCTGCAGAGGACACCAGGCGATTGCACCGGCTGGTGACGGCGCTCGGCGTTGAAGTCACTGGTCGGGTCATCAGCTACCACGAGCACAATGAAGTAGCCAAGACCGGTGAGCTCCTGGACCACGTGCGCGCCGGCAAGACCATCCTGATGGTCAGCGACGCCGGAATGCCGGCGGTTTCGGACCCTGGATTCCGTCTGGTGGAGGGCGCGGTTGCCGCCGGACTGACGGTCACGGCCGTTCCCGGCCCCTCTGCGGTGCTGACGGCCTTGGCGCTGTCCGGCTTGCCCACCGACCGCTTCTGCTTTGAAGGATTCCTGCCGCGAAAGTCGGGGGACAGGAACTCACGTCTGGCCGACCTCGCCGACGAACGCCGCACGATGGTCTTCTTTGAGGCCCCGCACAGGCTTGAGGTCATGTTGCGGGCACTCCATGAGCGCTTCGGGGCCGATCGCCGCGTCGCCGTGTGCCGTGAGCTGACCAAGACCTACGAAGAAGTCATTCGCGGCACGTTGCGTGAATTGCTGGAGTGGGCAGAGAACAACGAGGTCCGCGGCGAAATCGCGGTTGTGGTGGGCGGTGCGCCTGAACAGGAACCCGGCAAGCCGGAGGACCACGTGGCCGCGGTGAACGAACTCATTTCCCAGGGCATCCGGTTGAAGGAGGCCGTGGCCGCAGTGGCCGACGACGCCCGTGTCAGCAAGCGGGAGCTCTATTCGGCGGTACTGGCGGCACGCTGACGCGTGCTGTGCAGCTGCACAAAATGGCGACCATGCGGCAGTGCGTGAAGGCGTAGACACTGCTTCTCGCGGGGCAGTACCGTGGCAGTAATTCAAGCCACTTCCGGCAACGAACCCCAGTGGTGCAATTCTCCAAAGCACCCAAGACGAAGGAGTCGCCATGACTGTCACGGTTGAACGCGAAAGCGAACTGCTGGCTTCCGTCCCTACCGGCCTGCTGATCAACGGTCAGTGGCGCCCGGCCGGATCCGGAAAAACCTTTGATGTTGAGGACCCGGCAACGGGCAAGGTCCTGCTCAGCATCTCCGACGCCGGTGCTGAGGACGGCGCTGCCGCGCTCGACGCCGCCGCTGCCGCCCAGGCTGATTGGGCCCGCACCGCACCGCGCGAACGCGGCGAAATCCTGCGCCGTGCGTTCGAACTTGTCACCGAGCGTGCCGAAGACTTCGCACTGCTGATGACCCTGGAAATGGGCAAGCCCCTGGCCGAAGCCCGCGGTGAAGTCACCTACGGTGCCGAGTTCCTGCGCTGGTTCTCCGAGGAAGCCGTCCGCGTGTCCGGCCGCTATTCCGCAGCACCGGATGGCAAGAACCGCCTCCTCGTGCAGAAGAAGCCGGTGGGTCCCTGCCTGCTGATCACCCCGTGGAACTTCCCGCTGGCCATGGCCACCCGTAAGGTAGCCCCCGCCGTCGCCGCTGGTTGCACCATGGTGCTCAAGCCCGCAAACCTGACCCCGCTGACCAGCCTCCTGTTCGCCCAGGTCATGCAGGAAGCCGGCCTGCCCGCCGGTGTCCTCAACGTCATCCAGACCTCCACTGCGGGCGCCGTCACCGGCCCGCTGATCAAGGACGACCGTCTCCGCAAGATCTCCTTCACCGGCTCCACCCCGGTGGGCCAGGCGCTGATCCGCGAAGCCGCGGACAAGGTCCTGCGCACCTCCATGGAACTGGGTGGCAACGCCCCGTTCGTGGTCTTCGAAGACGCCGACCTGGACAAGGCTGTTGAAGGTGCCATCGCAGCCAAGATGCGCAACATGGGCGAGGCCTGCACCGCAGCGAACCGCTTCATTGTGCACGAGTCCATCGCTGATTCCTTCGCGGAGAAGTTCGCCGCCAAGATCGGTGCACTGACCACTGCCCGTGGCACCGAGCCGGAGTCCAAGGTTGGCCCGCTGATCGACGGCAAGGCCCGCGATGGCGTGCACGCACTGGTTTCCGAAGCCGTAGCGGGAGGTGCCACAGCAGTCACAGGTGGTGCCGCCGTCGACGGTCCCGGCTACTTCTACCAGCCCACCGTGCTGAAAAACGTCGCAGCTGACGCCCGTATCCTCCAGGAGGAGATTTTCGGGCCCGTTGCGCCGATCATCACCTTCTCCACCGAAGACGACGCCGTTCGCCTGGCCAACAACACCGAGTACGGCCTGGTTGCCTACGTCTTCACCAAGGACCTCAACCGCGGGCTTCGCATCAGCGAAAAGATCGAAACCGGCATGCTCGGCCTCAACGCCGGTGTGATCTCCAACGCCGCTGCCCCCTTCGGTGGCGTCAAGCAGTCCGGCCTGGGCCGCGAAGGCGGCTCCGAAGGCATCGAAGAGTACCTCTACACCCAGTACGTAGGTATCGCGGACCCGTACGCCGACTAGGCTGCACAGGATCCGGTCCGCCGCTCTCGCAACAAGAACGGCTGACACATGCAAAGGGCCCGGCCCCGGAATCACAAGTTCCGGCGTCGGGCCCTTTGCTGTCTGTGCGCTGAGCTAGCGGCGCTGGAGGAGCAGGCCCCTGAGCCTGCGCCACCACCGGACAATCGCCCACCCTGTGGCTTTGGCGAGCCTTCCAACCGCCCGGAACGGTGCGCCGAGCGCATGGACCCAACGCTGCATCATCGACGGCGGCAGCCAGTCAGCGCGGAAGCGCACCAACCAGCGGGCGTTGTTTCGCAACGCCTCACGGACGACGGCGATGCGGCCGGCCGCTGCCGGCGCTGCCGCCGCCGGGCGACCGTAGCGTTGCCGTTCGAAGTCCGAGGTGAGGGATGCGACTGCTGTATGTGCGGCGTCGTTGAGTCCTCCCGTATCACCCAGTGCGGTGCTGGAACGCAGCCGGGCGGAGAAATGCCTGGGCGTTTCGCTGGGCGTTGAAGGCACACCGTAATCGGTGGCCAGGTCCTGCAATTCCGCCCACGCGAGTTCAGGGGCGGGATCCTTATAGCCCGGGACGTCGGCATCATCCGGAGGCTTTCGGTTCAGTCGACGCCGCCGGAGGACCGTCCGGCTCAGCCTCGGTGACCATAGGAATCCAGCAAGCAGCAGTACCCCGGCCGCTGCCGCGCCGATCGTGGGAAGCGGGTTAGCGGTGGCCGACCCTCCGGCGGGAGTCTCCACTCCGGGTATCGGTACCGGCGCTGGCGCCGGCGGTGCAGGGGTAGTGAGGACGTCCTTCTCATCCGCGTTGGTGCTGAGGTTCCCGGGTACTGAACTTTCCATCGCGTACTCGGGAGGGACGCCACGGGACGGTGTCGGCTCGAAGGGGACCCAGCCCAGGCCCTCGAAGTACAGCTCGGGCCACGCATGGGCATCCCGGGCGTCAACCTCGTACTCAGGGAAGGAACCCTGGCCCACCAGCGCCACCGACTCGCCCGTCAGGCGGCCCGGTGCGTAGCCCACGGCGATCCTGCTGGGGATGCCTTCAGCCCGCGCCATGACCGCCATGGCGGAGGAGAAATGAACGCAGTAACCGCTCTTCACGGCGAGGAAATCAGCCAGGACCGAGAGTCCGTTGCCGTCATAACCGTTCTGCACGGGAGCTTGGAGGGAGTAAGTGAATTCTCCGGAACGCAGGTACTTTTGGATGGCCAGCGCCTTGCCGTAGTTGCTGCCGGCAGAGGCCGTGACGGAGTCGGCGGTTTGCCGCACGATGTCCGGAAGGTTGCCCGGAACCCGGAGGAAGTCCTCTGAAATGCCCTGCGGGAGGGCAGAGGCCTGGGACAGGGACTGTGCCGTGATCTTGGGGGCTGCGGAAAAAACGACGTACCGCTGCGCGCGTGTGGTGGTCTCCGTGCTCATGATGCTCAACGTCGCTGGATCCCAGGTCCAGCGCCCGTTCAGGCCGTTCACGGAGGCCGGAGCAAACGGAGCAGGGAGGTAAGGGCTGGTGAACAGGCCCGCATTGACGGAAGTCACGGCGTTGACCACCTCGCCTTGCACGGCGTACCCCGTCTCGATCCTGTCGGCCCCAACACGGCGCTCGGCGGCACGATCATCGGGCGCCCAGGTTTCGCCGTCGAAGTGGTCGATGGTAACGGACCTGAGGTACAGGGGACCGCTGGCGCTCGTTGCATAGGTGATGCGACCCGAACCGGTGGGGCTCCGGAGGCTGTTGCCCAAGGTGATCATGGGGTTGAGGCCATTGGACGTTCCCCACGGGCTCAGCCGTGAACCCTGCGGAAAGGTTCCGGTCTCGAACCCGGGAATGGCCAGGGGGACAGTCATGGTCAGAGCCAGTGCCAGCCCTCCGGTGACCACCGAGCGCTTGAACTGGCCGGCGCCACGTCCAGAACCGGACTGGAGCCTGGCATCAGGGGCGAACCAGTGGCTGCAACCGAGGATGAGCAGGTAGCCCACTGCCGCGCCGATGAATCCAGCCACTCCCACGCTCTGGGGTTTGATGGTGGCCGGGACCACCATAACCGCCAGGAGTCCAATGCCGCTGGCCGCAGGCATGGACAGGGGAACGGCCAGGGCATCGATCAGGATCACCAGGAGCCCAAGGCAGGCGCACATGACAAAGACGATCCCGGCGTTGGGGGCCACAGGTGCACTCTCGGACACCACCGTCTCGGCGGCACGTTTAATATGGCGTCCGACGGCGGCGAAGGTTCCGGTAGTGGGGATGAACCCCGCCAGACTTTCCTGGCGGCAGAAGATGAAGCTGAGCACACCGGCGAGTGAAGCAAAAGAGGCCAAAGTGGCAATCAGCGGCTGGGCACGGATTGCCCGGAGGACAGCCAACGTCAGCGCAACCACTACCACCGTGGTGACCAGCGGCATGAACCAGGCCCAGCCCCTGAGGACACCGTTCAGGGACAGTGCGGCGCCAAGTATAGCTACCACCACTGAACCTGCCATGGCCCACGGATACGGCCCAGGGCCCGGGACACGGGGCCGAGGAGGCCTACCGGATGCAGGGGTGCCGGCCGGTTTGGTAGGGACGCCGGGGGAGTTGCGGTGGGACGTAGCGGTCATCGTGGCACCGCCGCTCCACGCCGGACATCCATGGCGGCATCCGCGGCAGCTACGATGCCGCCCTCATCGAAGGATGACCAGGCAGCCGTCAACTGGGTCTTTGACGTGACAGCGGCCGCCCTCCAACCTGCGAGGCGCAAAATCTCCAGTACTTCCTCGTTGTTCCGTGACGCATCGGTCATCACCAAGGCGAACGCGTTGGCGCCGTAGCCGGCCGCCGGGGCAAGTGACCTTGCCTCGGTGAGCGACAGGTTGCCCACCAAGGCAAGCAGGGGACCGCGCAAGCGATGCGCCGAGAGCTTGTCCATCAGGCGGTCATTGAAAGGAAGGTCGGCACTTTCCGTGCCCGCCGGACCGATGTGTTCTGCGCCGTGCCTGTGTTCTGCAGTGTGCTTGAGTTCGGCATTGTGATCGGTCCGGTGGTGCTCCACCCTGACGTGCCTGGGTCCGCTCAGTTCCACGGCCGCCAGGCCTTCGGCGATGGCCTGAAGGCCGCCCGTGCCGGCAAACTCCTCCGCATCCGGGTCCGGCGCCGAGCGCGAACGGAGGAAAGCCGGGCTGCCAAAGGAGTCAAGGAGCCGCAACGAATAGTTCCGTTCCGCCAAATGCGCCGTGATGGACATCGCGGCCGTGACAACCCACTCAAAGTTGGTGCTGGTGACCAGGTCCGAATCTTCGTCGTGGCTCCCGAAGACGGACCCGGTTCCGGCGGCAAAAGCGGTGAATCTCTGGTCAAGAATGAGGGTGGCTTCCGGTGTGGTCACGGACTCCTCCTGGCGCACCATGAGCTGGCCGTGGCGGGCAGTCGCCGCCCAGTGAACGCGGCGCATGGGATCACCGTGCCGATACTCGCGGGTCATGATGTCATCGTCGCTCGGGTTGGCGCGGATGCGGGTCGCAGTGACGCCATCGTTGCCGCGCGCACCGGCAAGGCCTGTGACGGGAAGTTCGACGGCGGCCGGCGTCACGGTGAGGATATCGCCGTCGTCAATTGCATGCCGCCGCAGCGACAAGCCGAACGGGTCACTGAACTCGGCAGTCACCGGACCAATCCGGAACTGCCCACGCTTGCCGGAGCGCAGGTGATACTCATAGCGGCTGGTCCCTCCGGATGCTGACCGGGCGGGAAAACGGAAAGCGGGCGGCTCGCCGAAACGGGGAGGCAACTGCTCCTCCATGATGACGTGCCCCGTGGAATACGAAGACCGGGCAACGGCCAGGCGAACTGTGGTGGTGCTGGAGGTCTCCACCGTGGACGGGTTGAACTCCCTGTACACCTGGAATTTTGGTTTGAGCACCCGGACGCCGGCAAGCGCCACCAGCGGCAGGACAATCAAGAGAACGGACAGCGTCAGGAGATCACGCCTGCCCATGACGTAGGCGCACCCCAGAGCAAGCGCCCCGGCAGCCAAGAGTCCCCAGCCACGGTTGGTGAATAAATGCTTGGGAAGCCGATCCATGAGCGCCATTCCGGCATGTCTCCTAAACGCTGTGCCTGTCCCTGCCCCACGCGCCCGGAGGTTCCTGGGCAACGGGCAGGGAAGCGAAGATGCCCCGGAGAATGCTCTGCGGGGTATCGCCCGAACTCGCAGCCTTGCGGTCCAGGATGATGCGGTGGGCCAGCACCGATTCGGCTACGTCCACTACGTCATCCGGAAGGACAAAATCGCGACCGTCCAGTGCTGCCGTGGCCTTGGCCGCACGCAGCAGCTGCAGCAAGGACCGCGGGCTGGCTCCAAGGCGAAGGCGGGCGCTGTCCCGGGTGGCCCGTCCGATGGCCACGGTGTACTCCTTAATGGCTGCGGAGACGTAGACCTGCTGGACGGTGGCGATCATGGCGGCCACATCAGCGGCCGTGACCACGGGAGTCACCTTGGTCAAGGGTGAAGACGCCTGATGAGTCTCCAGCATCTCGATCTCTGCGTCCTTGTCCGGGTAACCCATGGAGATCCTGGCCATGAAACGGTCCCGCTGTGCTTCGGGCAGCGGGTACGTGCCTTCCATTTCGATGGGATTCTGTGTAGCTACCACCATGAACGGCAAACCCAGCTGGTACGAATGCCCATCCACAGTCACCTGATGCTCTTCCATACATTCGAGGAGCGCGGACTGGGTTTTGGCCGAAGCCCGGTTGATTTCGTCACCGATGACGATGTTCGCGAACACGGCGCCGGGCCGGAACTCGAACTGCCGGGACGACTGGTTATAGATGGACACTCCGGTCACATCGGAGGGCAGCAGGTCCGGGGTGAACTGGATGCGGGACACCGTGCAGTCCACAGTGCGGGCCAGCGTCTTCGCAAGCAGGGTCTTGCCGACGCCCGGCACATCCTCCAACAGGAGATGGCCCTGTGCCAGCAGTACGGTGAGGGCAAGCTTCGCGGCATCGGCTTTTCCGTCGATGACCTTATTGATGGAGCCAAGGATGCGTTCGCTGGCATCGTGGAACCGTTCCGCATCCATGACGTGCGGCCTATGCCCGTTGAGCCCCGCGCCGTCACGTGGCAGGGGACTGTAATCCTCGCCCTGAACAGGAGAAGGTTCAACGGTGACTTGTCGCTTGGACTCCATGGATTGCCCTTCAGCCGTGGCCTCGGCAGCAGCTGTCTTCGCTGAGCGCTGCTGGTGTTGGCCGCTTGTCCGTTCCAGACTACCCAGACTTTGGCCCGCGCTAACATACTGCTCCGGAATTTATGTTCCGCTGGGAATTTACCGTGTAGTCGTCCTGCGCCGCCCAAGGAGGACCGCGGTCCGATTAAGGTGGAAGCATGTGCAATTCCCTCGCCCCCGCACCCTACCGGGCGCCCGCCGGCGCAGCAGACGAAAAAGAGTCGCGCCGGGAGTACCCGCCAGCGCCCGAACCCCTGCCCGTACCCGTGATGGACAATCACACGCATCTGGACTTCAGGCACGGCCTGATAGAGGTCTCGGTCCGGGACGCGATGGACTCCGCGGAAGCCGTGGGTGTCCAGGGCGCTGTCCAAGTGGGGTGCGACCTCGAATCGTCACGATTCACGGTACAAGCGGTGGAAGCTGATCCCCGGCTGCTCGGAGCCGTAGCACTTCACCCCAACGATGCCCCCGATTACGCGGCCCGCGGTGAACTGGAATCGGCACTCGCTGAAATCGAGGCGCTGGCCGGCCATCCGCGGATCCGGGCCATCGGCGAGACCGGGCTGGACTTCTTCCGGACCCACGGCGAGGGATTGGCCCATCAGCGGTACTCCTTCCGGCGCCACATCGACATCGCCAAACGGCTCGGGCTGACGCTCCAGATTCACGACCGCGACGCTCACGACGACGTTGTGCAGGTCCTCCGGGAGGAAGGCGCACCGGACCGCGTGGTTTTCCACTGCTTCTCAGGAGATGAGGAACTCGCCCGGATCTGTAACCAGAACGGCTGGTACATGTCGTTCGCCGGCACCATGACCTTCAAGAACGCAGGGAATCTCCGCGCCGCCCTGGCCATTGCCGAGCCAAGCAGGATCCTGGTGGAAACCGATTCGCCGTTCCTCACGCCGCATCCCCACCGCGGAAGGCCAAATGCGAGCTATATGGTTCCCTACACGGTCCGCTCCATGGCGGACGTGACAGAAGATGACTTGTCCGAGCTATGCTCGCGATTGGCCGAAAACACCCTGAATGCCTACGGATCCTGGGCCTAGGCCGCCCTCTTTGCACACCGGCGGAGCCGACTGCGTGGATACCCGGTATGCACCTTTCTTGGTTCGTTTATAACGGATCGGTTACTGTGTTAAACAAGTAGCCGGGGTCGGGGAAGGCCTTCGGACAACTGTTCCGGATAATTTCGGGGCAATAAGTTGAATGTTTTTTGGCGGCGCAGATGCCGGCAGCAAAGGTGGGACCAGGCTTTTTGCCTGGCCCTCCGTTTTTGCGGTCGGCATTACTTTTGCGCTTTTCCCCGTGCCCGGATGGTCTGAGAGTAATGGGCGATCGTGATCAAGTTCTTCACAACGGATGGCAAGTTCAGCTTCCTCAAAGTAGGTACCCAGTTGCTGGTAGTCGCAGCGCTGGTAGTTGGTGTCGTGGCATTTGTCGGCAACAACAAGACCGTCACCCTCAACGTGGACGGCAAAGTGAGCTCCATCCAGACCTTCGGCGGCACTGTTGACCAAGTGGTCAAAGCAGCCAAGGTCGAGTTGAAGGACGCGGACCGCGTTTCGCCGGCTCTCGACGCACGGGTCGACAACGGATCCGTAGTGAACGTCAACCTGGCCAAGGCCGTGTCCATTGAACTGGACGGCGCCCGGAAGACGGTGAACACCACCGCCCCTGACGTTGCAGGACTGGTGACCGAACTCGGTGTAGCGAGCTCCTCCGAGATCTCCCAGCCCAAAGAGGCATCCTTGGAAGTGACCGGCTCCTTCGTTTCCATCTCCACGCCCAAGACCATCAGCGTGGTGGCAGACGGCAAGGACACCAGCACCACCACGACGGCGACCGACGTCGCCACCGTGCTCAAAGACACCGGAATTACCGTTGGCGCCAACGACCACATCTCCCAGCCGGGCAACGCACCCATCGTCCAGGACATGGTGATCAAGGTCTCCCGCGTGGACACCAGCAAGACCGCCGAAGCCACCGAAGAAGTTCCCTTCGAAAGCGTGAAGAGCGATAGTGCCGAGCTCTTCAAGGGCGAAGAGAAGGTGACCCAGGAAGGCGTCGCAGGATCCCTGGTCAAGACGTTCAAGCTGGTCCTCGTGGACGGCCGCGAAGCGTCGCGCACCTTGGTCTCCAGCAACGTAGCCACCCAGCCGGTAGCCGAGAAGATTAGCGTCGGTACCAAGGCCCGCCCCGTCCCGGCTCCCACCCCCCAGGCAGCAGCCGCAGCCCCCGCAGCCAGCGGCCCCACCGGCGCTCCGAACGAAGCCATGTGGGACAGGATTGCCCAGTGTGAATCGGGTGGAAACTGGTCCATCAACACCGGCAACGGCTACTACGGCGGCCTGCAGTTCTCCAGCCCCACCTGGCTTGCCAACGGTGGTGGAGCCTACGCTCCCAACGCCAGCCTTGCCACCAAAGCACAGCAGATCGAGATCGCCAACCGTCTCTACGCCAAGAACGGCCTCAGCGACTGGGGCTGCGCCCACGCGGCCTGACCCCGCACAGGCGATACGATACCTAGGTGACTGAACCGAATTCCGAACCCGCCGCCGTCGCGCCTTTGATGGGCGCCACAGATATCCGACGGCTCGCCGAGGAAATCGGTGTACGCCCCACAAAAACCCTGGGGCAGAACTTTGTGATCGACGGCAACACGATCCGCAGGATCGTGGCCGCCGCCGCCATTGGCGATGATGAAACCGTGTTGGAGGTAGGCCCGGGGCTGGGCTCCCTGACCCTGGGTTTGCTGGACGCGGCCAAAGCTGTCGTCGCTGTCGAAATCGACCCCGTGTTGGCAGAAAAGCTGCCGGAGACCGTGCGCGCCTGGCGGCCCGGGGCGGAAGAGAACTTCCACCTGGTGCTGTCCGACGCCATGAAGGTCACCGAACTGCCTCTGCCTCCCACAGCGTTGGTGGCCAACCTGCCCTACAACGTGGCTGTTCCGGTGGTGCTTCACCTCCTGCAGCACTTCCCAAGCCTCCAGCATGGCCTGGTCATGGTGCAGGATGAGGTTGCCGACCGCCTAGCCGCAACACCTGGTTCCAAGATCTACGGAGTCCCGTCGGTCAAGGCGGCCTGGTACGGGCACATGCGCAAAGCCGGTGTCATTGGCATGAACGTGTTCTGGCCTGCGCCGAAAATCCATTCCGGCCTGGTTGCCTTCACCCGGCACGACCCCCCGGAAACGCATGCAACCCGTGAGCAGGTCTTCGCCGTCATTGATGCTGCCTTCGCGCAACGGCGGAAAACACTTCGTGCCGCACTTGCCGGTTGGGCCGGGAGCGCCTCGGAAGCTGAGCGATGCCTCGTGGCCGCCGGCGTTGACCCTACGGCGCGCGGCGAGGTCCTGGACATCAATGCCTATGTCAAGATCGCCGAAGCCCGCCACCCAGTGGACGCATGAACCCGGGTAACCGCAAGCCAAGCAGCCTCCCGTTCGTGGGGGAGCGCTTCCATGCCCGCACAGTCCGCGTCAAAGCCCCGGGCAAGGTCAACGTCTCCCTGAGCGTCGGGCCGTTGCGGCCCGATGGATACCACTCGGTAGCCAGCGTGTACCTCGCCGTTTCCCTGTACGAGGAAGTGGCAGCCACCAGCACAGAGGCGCCAGGAATCACTGTCAGCATCAGCCCGGACAGCACACTGGACCTGGACGGCGTGGACATCCCCCTGGACGAGCGCAATCTGGCGTACAAGGCTGCAGCCATCATGGCTGAAATGTCAGAGAAGCCAACCGGCGTGCACCTGGAAATCACCAAGCGTGTGCCCGTGGCCGGTGGCATGGGCGGCGGTTCTGCCGATGCCGCAGCCACCCTGTTGGCCTGCGATGCACTCTGGAATAGTGGTCTTTCACGCGAGGAACTCGCGCACCTGGCCGCCGAGTTGGGCGCAGACGTGCCGTTCTCGCTCCTGGGAGGCACCGCCGTCGGGCTTGGCGTGGGAGACAAACTCTCGCCGGCCCTGGCCAAGGCCCAAATGGATTGGGTGCTGGTTTTTGCCGACTACGGGTTGTCCACACCTGACGTGTTCCGCACGCTTGACGGACTTCGGGATTCGGAAGGCGTCGAGATTCCAGAGCCCGTTGACGTGGATCCCACCATCCTCCAGGCCCTGCGTAAGGGTGACCCTGAGACCCTCAGCCGCGTGCTGATCAACGATCTCCAGCGGGCATCCATCACACTCGCGCCCCAACTTCGCGACACCATAGGACTGGGTGAAGCACGAGGCGCCCTTGCCGGCATGGTCTCAGGCTCGGGACCAACCATCGCACTCCTGGCCCGGGATTCCGTCTCAGCCAGCGTTCTTGCCGAAGAGCTGACTCACCGTGGACACAATGCCCTGGCCGTTCACGGTCCTGTGCCCGGCGCCCGGATCATCTCCGATACCCTCCTTTAGTACCTCCGCATTCCAGCAGTAGAAAGTAGTACCCATTGGCCCACCTGCTTGGCGGCGAAAACCTCACCGTTTCGTTCGCGACCCGCACTGTCCTCGACGGCGTCACCCTCGGCTTGGAAGATGGCGACCGCATCGGCATGGTGGGGCGCAACGGCGACGGTAAATCGACGCTCATGCGTCTGCTCGCCTTGCGCTCGACGCCGGACTCCGGTCGCGTCACCAAACGCGGGGACGTCAACGTCGGCTACCTGGACCAGGGCGACGTGCTCGACGGCGACCTGACAGTAGGCGCTGCGATCGTCGGCGACCGCGCGGACCACGAATGGGCGGCCAACGCCAAGATCCGCGAAGTCATGGGCGGACTGGTAGGCGACGTCGACTGGCACGCCAACGTCCACGCGCTGTCCGGTGGACAGAAACGCCGCGTAGCACTTGCCAAGCTCCTCATCGAAGACCACGACGTCATCATGCTGGACGAACCCACCAACCACCTCGACGTCGAAGGCGTCGCCTGGCTGGCCCGGCACCTCAAGACACGCTGGCGCGCCAACCAGGGCGCGTTCCTGGTGGTCACCCACGACCGCTGGTTCCTCGACGAAGTCTGCAACTACACCTGGGAAGTCCACGACGCCATGGTGGACATGTTCGACGGCGGGTACGCCGCGTACGTTTTGGCGCGCGCCGAGCGCGACCGCATGGCCGCCGTCGTCGAAGGTAAACGTCAGCAGCTCGTCAAAAAGGAACTAGCGTGGCTTCGGCGTGGTGCGCCGGCCCGAACTGCCAAGCCCAAGTTCCGGATCGAAGCTGCCAACGACCTCATTGCCGACGTACCCGATCCCCGCGACTCCGTAGCCCTCAGCAAAATGGCCACCGCGCGCCTGGGCAAGGACGTTCTGGACCTCGAAAACGTGACGCTGGACTTCGAGGGCGGCGAAACCGGGCAGAAGCTGTTCGACAACATCACCCTGCGACTGGCGCCGGGCGAAAGACTTGGCCTGGTGGGCGTCAACGGAGCCGGGAAGTCCACGCTCCTCAAGCTGCTGAACGGTGAAATCCAGCCGAGCTCCGGCAAGGTCAAGCGGGGCAAGACCGTGGTCACCGCCGTGCTCACCCAAGACGTCAAAGAGCTGGACGAAGTATCGGACCTGCGCGTCATCGAGGTCATCGAACGGGAAAAGCGGTCCTTCAGCGTGGGCGGCAAGGAATTCACCGCGGGCCAGCTCGTGGAACAACTCGGTTTCACCAAAGAAAAGCAGTGGACCCCCGTCAGCGACCTCTCCGGCGGTGAGCGGCGGCGACTCCAGCTCCTGCGCCTGCTTGTGGGGGAGCCCAACGTCCTCATGCTCGACGAACCCACCAACGACCTCGACACCGACACCCTTGCCGCCGTCGAAGACGTCCTGGACGGCTGGCCCGGAACGCTGGTGGTCGTCAGCCACGACCGCTACCTCCTGGAACGCGTCACCGACAACCAGATGGCTCTCCTGGGAGACGGCAAACTCCGCGGCCTGCCCGGCGGCGTGGACCAGTACCTCGAACTGCGCGAAGCTGCACTGGCCTCGGGCGCCGTTGGGGGCGGCTCCGGCGCTCCGACCGCCGCCACCGGCTCCGCCGCTCCATCCGGTGCCAGCGAAGCCGAAAAGCGCGAAGCCCGCAAGGACCTTAACAGGATCGACCGCCAACTGGGCAAGATCTCCCAGCAGGAAGAAAAGCTCCACACCCAGATGGCCGCCAAATCCGAATCCGGCGACTTCGATGCCTTGGGGGAGCTCAACGCCAAGCTGCAGGAGTTGCTCGAGGAGAAAGAGGGCCTGGAGCTGGAATGGCTGGAGGCCGCCGAAGTCCTCGGCGAATAGGGGTGCTGCGGCCCGACAGTGCCGCTTCGCCGTCGCTTAGCGGTGGTCAGCGCCGTTTCGGCGTCGCTTAGACCCGGCGCATAGGGGCTCCTGCGGTCGCGGGGCGACCTGCGTTTCCCGATGCGCCGCGATGCGCTCCTACGCGAAACGCCACTGACGATTACCAACCCTCTCTCACATCCCTCGGGGTTTGGGGTGGATCCTCTCTCACATCCCCGTCGGGGTTTGGGGTGGATCCTCTCTCACATCCCTCGGGTCTGGGGTGGATCCTCTCTCACATCCCTTGGGTCTGGGGTGGATCCTCTCTCACATCCCTTGGGTTTGGGGTGGATCCTCTCTCACATCCCTCGGGTTTGGGGTGGATCCTCTCTCACATCCCTCGGGTTTGGGGTGGATCCTCTCTCACATCCCCTCGGGTTTGGGGTGGATCCTCTCTCACATCCCTCGGGTTTGGGGTGGATCCTCTCTCACATCCCTCGGGTTTGGGGTGGATCCTCTCTCACATCCCGTCGGTTGACGACGCCGGCTCGTAGCCTATGAGCCAGCGTAATCCGTGACGATCGACGACTTGGCCGTCTGATGCACCCCAGGGCTTCGGCTCCAGCGGGTCCAGAATCCGGCCGCCCATGGCGAGCTTGTCGAACCACTGGTGGAGGACTGGCGGTTCGGCTGCTCCCAGCAGAGAGAGCATGGCCCCTTCGATCTTGACGGACTCCTCGCCAGCCGCTGCGTCAGATCCGCTTAGGGAGACGACTCCGCTGAGGACTCCATGGGCGACCGCGTCCGGCGGCCCGTCGGTGCGTCCAAAGTCCTGGTACGAATGCAGGGAAAGTTCGCCTCCGAAGACCTCGGCGTAAAAGCCAAGAGCATCTCGTGCTGTGCCGGGAAAGCTGATGTATAGCTGGGGCGCTGTCATGAGCAAAGCTTACAAAAGCACCGGGGCAGGGGGATGTGAGAGAGGGTGGGGCTCAAGGGCGGGGGATGTGAGAGAGGGTGGGGCTCAAGGGCGGGGGATGTGAGAGAGGGTTGTGGCAGGCATCCGGCAGCGTGCGTCAAAGCGACGAAGGAGCAGCACGCAGAGGATGGCAGCCCCAACGCGGATGGCAGCCCCAACGCGGATGGCAGCCCAACGCGGATGGCAGCCCAACGCGGATGGCGGCCCCAACGCGGGAATAGACCTAGTCCTCGCTGCGGAGCTCGGGCTCTTTTTGCAGCCCGGTGAGGCCGTTCCAGGCCAGGTTCACCAAGTGGGCGGCAACGGCCCGCTTGTCCGGTGTGCGGCTGTCGAGCCACCACTGGCCCGTCATCGCCACCATACCGACGAGCATCTGCGCATACATCGCTCCGTCTGCCGCGCTGAATCCACGGCGCGCGAATTCGTCGGAGAGAAGATGTTCCACCCGGGCGGTGACGTGGGAGAGCAGTGTGGAGAAGGCGCCCTCGGGCTGTGAGGGCGGGGCGTCACGCATGAGGATGCGGAAGCCGTCGGTGCGGTCTTCGATGTAGCCAAGGAGTGCCAGGGCAGCGCGTTCAACCAGTACCCGAGGCTTGGCTTCGGTGCTGAGGGCCTCGGTGATGGAATCCAGGAGGATCCGGAATTCGGTCTCCACCACCTGGCGGTACAGGCCTTCCTTGGAGCCGAAGTGTTCGTAGATTACGGGCTTGGAGACTCCGGCGGAGGCGGCGATTTCCTCGATGGTGGTGCCGTCCAGTCCACGTGCCGCAAAGAGGGCGCGTCCGATGCCGATGAGCTGTGATTTGCGCTGCTGCCCGGTCATCCGTACACGCGCTGCCGGACCGCTGGCGGCGTGTTCTGCGGGCTCGGATGCGGCTGCCGGCCGGGGGAGTTCAGTGCGGTTGCTCACGTGACCATCATGCCCTAAATGCCTTCTGGAAGGGGTGCTGGGCGGGTCCTCCGGGGGCGGAACAGTGGGTCGTGGAGCGGGCGCAGGGCGGTCAAGTCGCGAAGCACGCATGGGTCATGGCAAACTAGATTCTTGTGTGTGCATCCCGGTGATCCGGGAAACCCTCCGGGCCGCAAGATCCGGGGGATGAATCATGCACGGTCCGCTCTGGTGTAATGGCAGCACCCCGGCCTTTGGAGCCGTGGAGTATAGGTTCGAATCCTATGGGCGGAACGGTCGGAAAATGCGCTCCTTCTCTGTACCTGTAGCGGCTCTCACGGTGCCTGGGTCCATTGTTGGATGGCAGCAATCCGAAGCCGGGTTACCCGGGACATACCGAGCAAGGAGAGCCAGTACGTGAGCCCCGAAACCATCGGTCCCGCAGCGGTGATCGTTTTGGCCGCAGGTGCCGGAACGCGCATGAAGTCGCGGACTCCCAAGATCCTTCACGAAATAGGCGGCCGCTCCATGGTGGGCCACGCTCTTCTCGCCGCGCGTGCCATTAATCCCCTGAAGCTGGCCCTGGTTGTCCGCCACGAGCGGGACCGCGTGGCTGAGCACGTCACGGCCTCGGATCCGGAAGCCCTCATTGTTGACCAGGACGACGTTCCGGGCACCGGCCGGGCAGTGGAAGTTGCCCTCAAGGCGCTCGACGCCGAAGCGGAGCTGACCGGCACCGTGGTGGTCACTTACGGCGACGTTCCCCTCCTGACCGGTGAATTGCTCGGAGAGCTTGTGGCAACGCACGAGGCCGAGGGCAACGCCGTCACGGTCCTCACAGCAGTCCTGGACGACGCAACCGGTTACGGCCGGATCCTGCGCGCCGAAAACGGGACAGTCACCGGCATTCGCGAGCACAAGGATGCCAGCGAAGCCGAGCGCACCATCCGCGAGGTCAACTCCGGCATCTACGCTTTCGACGCCGCCGTGCTGCGGACCGCCCTGGAGAAGGTCACCACGGACAACGCTCAGGGTGAGATGTACCTGACCGATGTCCTCGGCTTGGCGCGCGACGCAGGCGGCCGTGTTGCCGCCGTCGTCACTGAAGACCGTTGGCAGGTTGAGGGTGCCAACGACCGCATCCAGCTGTCCGCCCTTGCTGCCGAACACAACCGCCGCATCATCGAGTCCTGGATGCGTGCAGGCGTAACCGTGGTGGATCCCGCCACCACCTGGATCGATTCCACCGTCACACTGGACGAAGACGTCCGCTTGTTGCCCAACACCCAACTGCACGGTTCAACCACGGTGGCGCGGGACGCCGTCGTGGGTCCTGATACAACCCTGACCGACGTCAACGTTGGCGAGGGCGCCAAGGTGATCCGTACGCACGGCTCCGGTTCCACGATCGGTGCCAAGGCAAGCGTTGGACCGTTCACTTACCTCCGCCCGGGCACGGTCCTGGGCGAGACCGGCAAGATCGGCGCGTTCTATGAAACCAAGAACGTGACAATCGGCCGCGGCTCCAAGCTTTCCCACCTGGGCTACGCCGGTGACGCTGAGATCGGCGAAGACACCAACATCGGTTGCGGCAACATCACCGCCAATTATGACGGCGAGAAGAAGCACCGTACGGTGATCGGCTCGGGCGTCCGCACGGGTTCGAACACAGTCTTCGTAGCACCCGTAACAGTTGGCGACGGCGCGTACAGCGGCGCCGGGGCGGTCATTCGCAAGGATGTTCCCGCGGGAGCCCTGGCCCTCAGCCTGGCCGCACAGCGGAACGCCGAGGGCTGGGTAGCCGCCAACCGGCCGGGCACCGCCTCCGCGAAGCTGGCCGAAGCCGCGCAAGAACTGGCATCCACATCTTCACAATTCCCGGCAACCATAGAAGAAGGCAAACAGGCATGAGCGAAATTACCGCACACGGCGAGAAGAAACTGATTCTCGCCGCCGGAAGGGCGCATCCGGAGCTGGCGCAGGAAATCGCCAAGGAGCTGGAGACTGAGCTCCTGCCCATCGACGCCTACGACTTCGCAAACGGGGAAATCTACGTTCGTTCGGCCGAGAGCGTGCGAGGCACCGATGCCTTCGTCATCCAGGCCCACCCGGCTCCGCTGAACAACTGGCTCATGGAGCAGTTGATCATGATCGATTCCCTCAAGCGCGCCTCCGCCAAGAGGATCACGGTTGTCTCGCCGTTCTACCCGTACTCCCGCCAGGACAAGAAGGGCCGCGGCCGCGAGCCCATCTCCGCCCGCTTGGTTGCCGACCTGTACAAGACTGCCGGCGCAGACCGCATCATGTCTGTTGACCTGCACACCTCGCAGATCCAAGGCTTCTTCGACGGTCCCGTGGACCACCTGATGGCCATCCCGTTGCTGGCCGACTACATCCGCACCAAGGTGGAAGCCGACAACATCACCGTTGTTTCGCCCGACACCGGCCGCGTCCGCGTTGCCGAGCAGTGGGCTGAGCGCCTGGGCGGCGCCCCGCTCGCGTTCGTTCACAAGAGCCGCGATCTCACCGTCCCCAACCAGGCCGTCTCCAAGACCGTGGTTGGTCAGGTTGAAGGACGCACCTGCGTCCTCATCGACGACATGATCGACACCGGTGGAACCATCTCCGGTGCCGTCCAGGTCCTGAAAAACGCCGGCGCCAAGGATGTCATTATTGCTTGCACGCACGCGGTCTTCTCCGATCCCGCCGCACAGCGCCTCGCTGATTCCGGTGCCCGCGAAGTTGTGGTCACCAACACGCTGCCCATCCCGGCAGAGAAGCGTTTCCCGTCGCTGACGGTGTTGTCGATCGCACCGTTGATTGCGCGCGCGATTCGCGAAGTGTTCGACGACGGTTCGGTCACCAGCCTGTTCGACGGCAAAGCATAACGCCGGGCTGCTGAGTTTGAGCGGGCCATTCGCCACCTTCGGGTGCGCGGGTGGCCCGTTTTCATTGCCCGTTTTCAGAAAGAGCGCACACCGCTGCTAAACTCTTGGGGATACCTTGGCGAGGGAGAGCACATCCGGTTCGCATTTTGTGAACCAGGGTTGCGGGTCTCCGTTATCGACTGGGTCTGCATCTCCTTCAACACAGGCGGAACGGCTGCTCGGCGGCCGATCTCGGCCGGGCGTAGAAGGTCTCCAGACCTCCGCCCTTGCTGATAGACCAGCCCGGACTTTCCGGGTGCCACAGTAATCAAGGAGTACATATGTCTGAGCAGAAGCTCACCGCAGAACTGCGCACCGAATTCGGCAAGGGTTTCGCCCGCCGTGCACGCATGGCCGGCCAGATCCCGGCTGTCATCTACGGTCACGGCGCAGAGCCGATCCACATCAACCTGCCGGGCCGCGCCACCACGCTGGCAGTGCGCGTTTCCAACGCCCTCCTCGCAATCGACGTCGACGGCGAGCAGCACCTGACGCTCGTCAAGGACATCCAGCGCGATCCGGTAAAGCAGATCATCGAGCACGTTGACCTCCAGACCGTGAAGGCCGGCGAGAAGGTTACCGTCGACATCGCCATCCACGTTTCCGGTGAAGTTGCTCCGGGTGCTGTCGCCAGCCTCGAAGCCACCACGGTTTCCCTCGAAGCCGAGGCAACCCACGTTCCCACCGCCGTTGAGGTCACCATCGATGGCCTCAAGGCCGGCGAGAGCATCCACGCTTCGGACCTGGTCCTGCCGAAGGGTTCCACCCTGCTCACCGAAGGCGACACCCTGGTGGTCCGCATCGCTGAAGCCGCTGGTGCAGAAGAAGAAGAGAGCACCGAAGCTGCAGCCGAGTAGTCTTCTGACTGCTTGAGGCTTATGCCGTTGAGTGGCCGGGCACCCTTGGGGTCCCGGCCACTTTCTTCTTTGCCCCCAACAATCCCTGCTGATTAACCGAACGCTCCCTAGGATGAGACCATGACTGACACTTGGCTGATTGTCGGCCTCGGCAACCCCGGCAGTGAGTACAGCAACAATCGGCACAATGTTGGCCAGATGGTGCTGGATGAGCTGGCTTCCCGCATGGGCGGGAAGTTCAAGGTCCACAAGGCGCGCGCCCAGGTGGTGGAGGGCCGGCTCGGCATCGGGGGTCCCCGCGTGGTGCTGGCCAAACCCATGACGTACATGAATGTCTCCGGTGGACCGGTGGCCGGGCTGTGCAACTTCTTCGATATAGCGCCGGACCATGTCATAGCTGTCCACGATGAGATCGACATTCCTTTTAACACAGTCAAGCTAAAAATGGGTGGCGGTGAGGGCGGGCATAACGGCCTGCGGGACATCTCCAAAGCACTTGCCACCAAGGATTACCTGCGCGTCCGCGTAGGGGTGGGTCGGCCGCCAGGCCGGATGGAGACAGCCGACTATGTCCTCCGGGACTTCGCCACTGCGGAGAAGAAGGAACTGCCGTTCCTCCTGGACGAAGCGGCCGACGCCGTGGAGTTGCTCATGGACCAGGGCCTGCTCGCCGCGCAACAGAAACATCACCCTGCCAAAGCTTGAGCAAATCTTGAGGAAAGCCTGATCAAAGCCTGACGGTCCCAAGGACCTTAAGGCCTACACACAGTGGGCGCCCGACGGTAGTGTGCAAGTTACGCAAGTAAGCGGTGGGGGACTGTCGCGGATGTGTAGCTAAGGATGCAGATGTCGGCGGAGTTGCTAAACAGGAGCGGGGGAGGCGTAGCAAGGGCTGCGGCTCCCGATCTTGTGGGCGGCCCAACGGACCGTCAAACATGGTCTCTGTTGGCCCGGAGCCACGATTTGTCCAAGGCGGGTAAACATCTCGAATCTCCCGATTCCTAC
Source organism: Arthrobacter sp. Rue61a (assembly GCF_000294695.2). Classification (NCBI taxonomy): domain Bacteria; kingdom Bacillati; phylum Actinomycetota; class Actinomycetes; order Micrococcales; family Micrococcaceae; genus Arthrobacter; species Arthrobacter sp. Rue61a. The sequence goes on from NC_018531.1 coordinate 1,379,230, forward strand.
GGAGTGGTCCTCACCGGGGAGCGAGGAATCGGCAAGTCAGGCCTGGCAAGGGCGGTGGTGTCATCCCTCGGCCCCAAAGTCCATAGCCTTCAATTGCGTAATACCGTAGCCAGCGGTCAAACCCCTTACGGTTGCCTTGGTTTCCTTCTGGCCCGCTTGCCGTCCGGTGCCGTGGGTTCGCCCACCGGTATCCTGCACGCGGTCACCAACCTGATCAGGTCGGAAGCCGGTGGGCGGGACACTGTTTTCATCGTGGACAACGCCGGGGGTATGGACCCCATGAGCACAGGCGTGCTGCTGAACCTCATGGCTACCGGCACCGCGAAGGTCATCGCCACCGTCCAACGCGCCAGCGACCTCCCGGCGGATTTCCATCGGCTGGTCCTTGAAGGTGCGCTGGGCGAGGTGCATCTGAATACCCTCACTGAGGAACAAACCAAGCAAGTCCTGGGCTCGGTCCTTGGCCATTATGTTTCTTCAACATTGGTGGGTTCACTGCACTCCGCCGTAGGTGGAAACCCCATGCTCCTGCACGCGCTTCTTGAAGAGCAGCGGCACACGGGCAACCTGGTCCTCAACGACTCCGTCTGGACACTCCGTGACCGGATCAAACTGGAGGGCGCCACGGTAGTGGAGGACTTTGTCCGCTCCAGACTGGCGCGCGAAGCGCAGGCCAACAGGACCGTCGTCGAAATCCTTGCCTGCGCGCAGCGCGCAACACTGTTGGATCTTGCAGCCATCTTCGGTACCGAAGTGCTGGTGGAGATGGAAGAGTCGGCACTGCTGACCATTGAAAAAGGTGGCGACCACTGGGTCTCGCTCCGGGACCCGTACGTAGGGGAAGTAGTCCGTGGGTGGCTGAGCACCCGCCGCATGCGCGAGCTGCGGTTGATGCTCCATGGTCCCAAAGAGCCGGAACTTCAAGCCTTGGCACCGCGGGACCTCTTGAGCTATGCGGCGTGGATGCATGCCTGTGAGGACGAGCCCGCGCCGTCGCCGGCGCATGCACTTGCGGCAGGGCGGGCCGCGTTGGATGACTACGACCCCAACTTCGCTATTCAGTGCACCCTTTCATTGGACCCGAAGGACAGCGAATGGGTGCCAGGGCAGCGCCTGAAAGCTGCGGCCTACCTCATGCTGGACCTGCCGTTGCACGCGGCCCAGGCATTGGACGAGGTGTCCGAGTCTCACATCGAGGCTCTGGAGCCGTTGGAGTTCGCTGAGGTCATCGCAGCAAAATGCCAGGCAATGACGTGGATTGACGGTCGTTCCGGAATGGTGCCGGGAGTGATCGCCGCCGGTCTGGAGACGCTCGAGGCCAAAGCCGCGGACCATCCCGCACACGCCATGGCCCGGGCGCGAAACCGGCTCCGGCTTTGCGGCTACGAGTACAAAACCTATATGGGCGAGTACGCGGCAATGATTGACGCCTTGGAAGAGGAGCATGCCAAGGACCCGTCGGATGACCGCGAACACTGGCTTAAGTCCTCCTTCTTCCTCATCGAGGCCCGCTGCATGTTGGGCAGGGAGTTGGAGGCGCAACAACTCGCGCGGACCGTTTCGCGGCACTTGGGGGACACGGACCGCTCTTCGCAGTTGGAGGAATCCTTTGCCAGGCATGCATACTTGGTCCTCCTGTTGTCCGGGCAGTGGCGGAAGTGCATCGAACTCATGCGCCGAACCCCCTCCGGGTCGTCACGCCTTCAGTACCGGGGTGCGCTCACCGAACTCGGCGTGGGGCTCGCGTTCGCCTATGCGGGCAAGCCCGCCAGCGCAATCGAACCCCTGCGTTCGGCCGTGGCCCAACTGGAGCTCCGCCCGAGCATGAACATGAACAAGGTGGCCTACGCAGCCACCGCTTTTGCCTACGCTCAACTGGGCAACTCCGTGGAGGCCGGCCGATACCTGGACCTCTACAGAACCTGCAGGGGAGTGGGAACGTGCTTCTCCGAATCCGTTGCTGAGTTTTGTGCGGAGATGGCCGGACGGTGGATGGGTGACCCGGATGTGAAACAGCGGCTTCTGGCCCGGGTACGCAGCCACCTTGACCAGCAGCGCTTCACCACGGCCGGCATCTACCTTTTTGGCGCCACTGTGCAGGGAACGGACGAGGAATACCGGTTGTTGGAAGACATTGCCGCCCGTCGGCAGGGCCCATTGGCCAAGATCTCCGGCGACCTTGCGCGCGGCGCCCTGACCAAGAGCTCCCGATCCCTTTTGGCGGCCGCTGATGCCGCAGCATCCCTCGACTTGCTGGTGGTTGAAGCCCGGTGCGTGGCCATGGCACTTGATTACGCCAGGGAAGCCGGCGAAACAACAGCAGCCCGAACGGCGCAGCTCAGGCTTGAACGGCTGGAGCATTCCGTCCCTGCGTTACCCATCCAGCCACGCAGCGACGCGCCGGTACTGACCGAACGGGAACGCCAAATTGCTAAACTCGCCGGAAAGGGTGTCAGCAACCGTGAAATCGCGATGGATATTGGGGTGTCTGTGCGAACTGTAGAAGGTCATCTGTATCAAGTGTTCACCAAGCTCGGCGTATCGTCTCGGGGCGAGCTCAATGGGCTGCTATGAGGCAAGGCAAGGAACTTCCGTAGACCTGGCGTGGGTTGCCCATGCAGGCTGAGCACCTTGTAGGCCGGGACGCTGAACTGGAACTGGCCACGGAGATTCTGAGGCAGGAAGGCGCCGGGGCCGTACTTCTGGTTGCGGATCCCGGCATCGGTAAAACTGCTCTGGCCGCCGAAATCGCCGCCCGGCTGGCCGGGGAAATGGTGGTGATGCGCGTTCATGGCAGCCCCGCATTGTCCGCCGTTCCCTACGGCGTGCTGGCCCCGTATCTGCTGGACCTTCCGCTGGAGCAAGCAACATCGCCGGTAGCGATCCTCCGCGAGTTCTGGTCCCAGTTCGAGAAGCGGCGTGGAGGCGAAGGCGCGCGCCTGCTGTTGATCGTTGACGACGCCCACAACCTCGACGAAGGCAGCACGCAGATCCTGGCCGAGCTGGTCACTGCCGGATGGGCGCGGCTCGTAGCAACCAGCAGGCCCAGGCCCGGCCTGCCCGCGGCCTTGCTGCAACTCTGGTACGACGGACTCGCAGAGCGGCTGGAGCTGCATCCGCTGGATAAAGAAACCGTCACCGAGCTTGCGGAAAAGACCCTCGGCGGAACGGTCATGTTCAGCGCCGCCGAAGTCCTGCATTCAGTGTCCGAAGGCAACCCGCTGCTGCTGCACTGCCTCCTTGAAGACTCGAAGGCTGATGGAAACCTGGTCCGCCGGAACGGAGTGTGGCTGCTCACGCGTGCACTCTCCGGCAGCGGGGAAAGCTTGGCCGAGGTAGTCCGGAACAGGGTTCTCAGGACCAGCGAAGCTGAACGGGAGGCGATGTATGTCATTGCCTTATCCGAGCCCGTCCCTGCCGCCGTGCTGGACACGCAGGTAGGCAGGGACACCGTACGGGCATTGATGGACAGCCGGCTTGTCCTCTCCGCCAACGGACCCGGCGGGCCCCTGAAAATGTGGCACCCCATGTACAGCGAGGCACTCCGCAAGATCGTTTCACCGGCCCGCAGCCTCCAGATCCGCCAGCGCATGGTGCAGCAATTGCCCCCGGAGCCGTCCACGGCGGAGGGACTGCTCCGGATGGTGAGCTGGGCGCTGGACTGTGGTGCCGACGTCGATGATGAACGGCTGCTGCAGGCCGCATTCCTTGCCGCCAAACTGCTCCAGAACCCGTTGGCAATGGCGGCTGCGGGCAAGGTTCGCTCGGAGGCGCTGCGCGCGCGGGCACGCGCAGTCATGGCCTTGGTCAACTACAACGACGGCGACTACCGCGCTGCCGTGCGGCTGCTGGAGGAGGGTTCCGGGTTCCTGGACGCTGATCCTTTGGGGCCAGTGGGGGCGGGTCTCTTGTGGGCGGCTGCCAGATTTGCCCTGGGGGATTCGTCCGCCGACATCGCAGCTGCTGCCCGGACAGCCGCAACTGCCTTGATCCACGGTCAGCCTGCCAGCGACCCCGCTGTCCAACTGATCAGCAGGCATGCCCATGCCATTGGGCTGCGCGCATTGGCCCACGAGGGCAGCTTCGAAGATCTCCGAAAGGGCCTGGAGCGGTTTGCCGAAGCGCTCGGATCGGAGGGGCCCGATCTTGCCATGGACCGGATCTTCCTGCTTGCAATGCAGTGCGAGCTCCTGACCGTGGAGGGCCAGGCGGTGCAGGCGTTGGAAGCCGGCCGTGAAGCCTTGCTGGTGCTTGAAGAGCACCACAAGGACCTCCTGTACTTCAGCGACTTCGTTCTGCTGCGTTACACCTTGGCCGCTTTGGAAGCCGGAGATTGGGAAGCTGCTGAGTCTGCTCTCGACCGCCACGCCGCCGGTTCGGCCATGGGACTCATCTACTTGGGCGCAGGCATTGAAGTGCTCAAAGGCATGTCAATGCTGCGCCAAGGCCGTCTGGAGAAGGCCGCCGAGCTGCTGACGCCCGCCGTCGAAGCGCTACGGGTCAAAGATCCACTGCAACTGAGAAACCTCGGAAACGCCTTGGCGTTCTACGCCGCAGCAAAGTCCGGCAACGCAGTGCTTGCCCAACGGTTGGCGAGCGAGCGGGGGGAAGCTGCCGCCGGTGGTGCCTACGTGGAGGCCCTCGCGGAGCTGTTCAGGCTTGCCGGCGAGGAACTCGTCACCAAGGGCACAGGACTGCAGTCATTGCGTCGTCTACCGGAATCAGAAGACCTGCATCGGCTGCCAGGCATATTGATGCAGAACCTGGTCCTCAGGGCCGAGCTGGGTGACGTGCAGGCCATGGAGTCCATCCAGGAAACAGCGTCATCGATGGCCGGAGGCTGGGCAGGCGGCTGGCAGTCGCTCGCAGCGGCACAGTTGGGCGGCGAGGGCCAGGGATTCGTGAATGCGGGCAACCTCCTGGCAGCATCAGGAATGCCCGGACCGGCCGCGGTAGCGTTCGACAAAGCCGCTGTGACGTTTGATGCCGAAGGCAAACGCCCGGAGGCGCGGCAGGCAGCGGTTCTGCGCGATGTCAGCGAGGCCAGCTTGGGTGACGCCCTGGTTCATGATCCGCACACCGAGACGGACCGATCCGTGCCGCTGACCCGACGTGAGCAGGACATCGTGGCCTTGGCCGTCTCCGGACTGACCGACCGCCAGATTGCCGAGAAGCTCATGGTGTCGGTCCGGACCGTGGAAGGTCATTTGTATCGGAGCTACGCCAAACTGGGCATTCGCCGCCGTGAAGATCTGGGCGCTGCCGTCCGTCACTGACGCCCGCTCCTGAGTACCTGCTAAACGAGGGCCCAGCCCACCTATCCCCGGAATGCCGCGGAATATACCCATTCATTGGAGTAATGTGCGGGTAGTCGGCGCTGAAACCAAGTAGTGCCCCGTCCGGGGACTGAGTACAACAGAGTACCGGGGCATCAAAAGCGGCCCACTTTTCGAGTACCAACTACTGATGTACGGCATGTTGCGTCCCGGCAGTATTGATCTTGGAAGAACGGTTCAGCCCCAAGCATCACCGGGATTCCGAAAGTTGCACCACCCGCATCGGAGGTCTCTTGATCCGATGCTCCGGCCGCCGAAAGGTGGTCCGGCCCTGTACGAAGCCGGCGGCGACAGAGTCTTCTGAGACCGAGACTCTCCCCCCAGCCGCCGCCGGCTTCTAGGCCAGGGACCCCGCACATCGCGGAACCCAAAACCCCTCCCGCATCATGGGACTGCTGCTATTGGAGTGTGCATGTTGCCGGACCCCTGGCTGGACGAAGACACCGTCACAGCAGGTCTGAGGCCATCAACATTCCCGGACAGGGCGCAGCTGCTCGAACTCATCCTTTCCGCCGTTCCTTCGGCCTCCACCAGTGGCATCGTGGTGGTGGGGGAACGGGGATCCGGAAAGAGCCACCTTTTGCTCTCCATCAAAGCCGGCCTTCCCAACACCGTGGATGTCCGCACCTTCACCGGAAAGCCGGAACTCAAAGCCCTTCAGTTCGGGGCGTTGGGAGCCCTTTCCGGAGCTGAGGCGGACGAGCCGGTAGCGCCGGGCCTCCACGTTCTCCGGGCCCTTACCAGTACGCTGGGGCCAGCGGACTACCTGTACACACCACCAGTTGGACGACGGCGGAACAGGCGGCACGCTCAACCGGCACGGCCCCAGCTGGTCCTGTTGGTGGACGACATCCACTACATTGATCCGGCCTCGCTGGCGGTCCTGCTGCAACTCATCCCCGGCTTCGGCGCAACCCTGGTAGCCACGGCGGAAAGCCGCCACCCCCTCCCGCAGGACCTCTACCAGCTCTGGGAAGACGGCTTCCTGGAGCAGTACTTCCTGCCGCCCTTTACCTTCAGCGAGGCACACGCCCTGTGCGAGTCCATCTTGGGCGGGCATGTCCAGCGACGCGCCAGCAGCCTCCTGGCCGCCATGAGCGGCTTCAACGTAGGTTTGCTGTGCCTTGCAGTGAACGATGCCCGCCGCGCAGGCTTCCTGGCGCAAGTGGATGGTTTCTGGACCATCGATGTCAGGGCACACTGCCACTGGCCCGGCATCGTTGAACACATCCGGGCGGAAAACGCTGCGCGCTCGCCGGAAGAGCGGCAGGCACTGGAACTCATCGCGCTCGCAGAGCCCGTGGCGCTTGACGTGGTGGAGCGCCACTTCGGCCAGAAGGCCATGGAGCACCTTCTCGCGAACAACGACATCAGGATGCTTCCCGGCCTGCCCCCGCTGCTCCGGACCAGTTCCTGGCTGCGAGGAGAGGGAACCCGTCTGTCCGTACCGCGGTCCCGGAGCGTGGCGCTCAGACTCGGGGTGGAAGAACCTGGGCTGACCCCGGAGACTGCGCCCACCATGCTGCGATGGATGACGTGGACCCTCGACTGCGGCCTGACGCTCTCTGACGAGCTCCTCCTGGCTGCCGCTCCCGCCGCTGACAGGCCCTCCACTGCCGAACTTGCCCGAAGGGCCGCCTCAGCGGTGACGGGGGTGGATCACGCGGACGAGGCAAGGCTGCTCAGGGCGCGGGCGCTGATCGCCGAGGGCCAACTCCGGGAAGCAGCGCCGGAACTTCGGCAGTTGGCAACCGCGGGCGGGTCTTCTGGAGTGAAGGTGGACGCCACGCACCGGCTATTGGCTCTGGGGCTGCTGGGCGCGGTACCTCTTGAAGCGGACCCAGCCGGGCCGGGCCCAGCCGGGCCGGACCCAGCCGGGCCGGCGCCTGCCGACCGGGGCTCCGGGGAACCGACGGACCCTGCCGCACTGATCGCATGGAATGTGCGCGAAGCCGAGCGCCTGCTGCTCTCCGGGGCCGCGCCGGAAGCGCTGCTAAGGTCTTCTGCTGCGATGGAGGCCATCAGTGCCGACCAGGCCTTGGAGATCTTCATGCCGGGGACGCTGCTACGGCATGTGATGAGCCTCCGGTACAACCTCGCGTGGGGGCTGGTAGACCCGCTTTTGGACTGTCCCGCCGACTACACCATGCCGCCGCACCTTTCGGCATGCTTGGGTGTCGCCCGCGGTTACGCCCAGCTCAGCCAAGGCCTCCCGCGCGCTGCCCGCGCCACTTTGGAGCCCGCCCTTGCGGAACTGCACGACGCCGGCCTGCCGCCGGTACTCGCTCTGGCTGCGGCCCTGCTGGCCTACTCCGAGGCGCTGTGCGGGAACCCGCGTCAGGCGCTGTTGAGGGTCAGGCAGAGCTTGGCCGCGCAGGAAACCGCGCAGAACAATGTGAGCTCTGTTCCCGCCGGCCTCTTGCCGCAGCTCACTGCTGTATTTGTCGCCGCCGCGCAAGACCAGGCTTCGGGTACGTCACAACAGCTGGTGGCACTGGCGGCAAGGCTCCACTCCCAGGACAGCATCTTGATGGAGACGGAGGCGTTGTCCCTCCTGACACTCAACGCGAGCAGTGCCGCCGTCGACGATCTTGAGATACAGCGCCGCCTGGGCGCCCTGGCCGCGGCTGTTCACGGTCCGGCCGGGGCGGCGCTGGGGACGTTTGCCGCGGCTTTGGGGGACAACGACCCCAAGACCTTGGAGTCGGCGGGGCGGAGCCTGTCCGCAGACCGGCAGTTTGCCCATGCAGCCCTTTGCTATTCGCAGGCAGCCAGCGGCTACGAGGCAAGGACACGCGCCGCTGCGAGCCGCCGGGCCTCGGTGCTCGTCGAGCGGCTCCGGAGCGCCTTCGACAGCGGAATGGTTCCGCCGCTCGGATGGGTGCCGGGGAGGGCCGGGAGCTGACGTGCTGTACGGCACACCTGCGGGACCGCACGTCGAGGACCACCGTGGGATAATGAAGAGTCCCTGAAGGATTTCCAAGGAGCGTCCCTTGACTGCCGTATCAACTCCCGCGTCACTGCAGCGGTCCATGCATGCCATGGACAACGCGGAGGTGTTGCGGATCCGGAATGATTTCCCGGTGCTGGACCAGCTGGTCAACGGCAAACCCTTGATCTACCTCGATTCCGGCGCTACATCGCAGAACCCGCTCAGCGTGATCGAAGCTGAACAGGAATACTACGAGCAACGCAACGCCGCCGTTCACCGCGGCGCACACCACCTTGCTGTGGAAGCCACCGAAGTATTTGAGGACGCCCGTCAGACCGTGGCGGACTTTATTGGTGCGCAGTACGAGGAAACCGTCTGGACCTCCAACGCCACGGAGGGCCTCAACCTCATCAGCTACGCGCTGTCCAACGCTGCCCTGTGGGCTGCGCAAGGCCGTGGCGGTTCCGCCCTGAAGGACCTCGCGATTGGTCCGGGCGACGAGATCGTGGTCACTGAGATGGAGCACCACGCCAACCTCATCCCCTGGCAGGAACTGGCCTTCCGGACAGGGGCCACTCTGAAGTACATCCCCGTGACGGACCAGGGGACCCTCCGCCTCGATGCAGCCGCCGACATCGTAGGGGAGCGAACCAAGCTCCTGGCCTTCACCCACGCCTCGAACGTGCTGGGCACCATCAACCCCGTAGCCGAGCTTGTAGCCATGGCCCGACGCGTGGGCGCGTTGGTGGTCCTGGACGCTTGCCAGTCCGTTCCGCACATGGCCGTAGACGTCAAGGACTTGGACGTCGACTTCGCCGTATTCTCGGGGCACAAAATGCTGGCGCCCACAGGAGTTGGCGTTCTGTACGGCAAACAGGATCTCCTGGATGTCATGCCACCATTCCTGACGGGCGGCTCCATGATCACCACGGTCACCATGGAACGGGCGGAGTACTTGCCGGCACCGCAGCGGTTCGAGGCCGGAACCCAGCGCATCTCCCAGGCCGTGGCGCTCGCAACCGCCGTGAACTACCTCACCGAGACCGGCATTGACCGTATTCACGCTTGGGAAACGGCTCTTGGCCAGCGCCTGGTCAAAGGCCTTGAAAGCATCGACGGCATTCGCGTGGTGGGCCCGGCATCCGGTGCCGAGAGGATCGGCCTGGCAGCCTTCGACGTCGCCGGTGTGCACGCGCACGACGTCGGACAATTCCTTGATGACCGCGGCATCGCCGTCCGCGTCGGTCACCATTGCGCCCAGCCGCTGCACCGCCGCCTGGGCCTGACGGCAACCACCCGGGCGAGTACCTACCTTTACAACACCACGGACGACGTCGACGCTTTCCTCGACGCAGTTTCGGGCGTCAGGGCCTACTTCCAGGCCTGACACGCGGCACAGGCCCCTGGCCGTCCAGCCGTCAACCAACGATTTTCCCCAGATAGGCAACAAGCATCATGAGTCTTGACCAGCTGTACCAGCAGATTATCCTGGACCACTCCAAGCAGCGGCACGGCAGCGGGCTGGCACAAACGGATGCCCCGGCCGATACTTCCACCGGTCAATCGCACCAGCTGAACCCCGTATGCGGGGATGAAGTGACGCTGCGGCTCGCAGTCTCCGACGGAACTGTCCAGCAGATCCGCTGGGACGGTGCCGGCTGCTCCATCTCCATGGCTTCGGCGTCGGTGCTCAGTGAACTCGGTGAAGGCATGTCCGTGGAGGAACTGCACGCTGTCATCGACAACTTCCGCGAGGTTCTCCGTTCACGCGGAAAAGTACAGGCTGACCCCGAGATTCTGGGCGACGCCGCCGCGTTCGAAGGAGTGGCCCGCTACGCGGCCCGCGTGAAATGCGCCATGATCTCCTGGGTTGCCGCTGAGGACGCCCTCAACCAAGCCACCGCGTAGCTTCTACCGGAGCACCCCCGCATCAGGCGCGGGCAAAGACGTCGGGTACCCCGTCGCCGTCGTCGTCCCGTTCTTCATCTGCCTGCACTTGGCGGTAGCGCCGATTGCGGGCCCTAAGCACAACGGCGGCCAGCAGCGCCGAGATCAAGGAACCTGCGAGGATGGCCACTTTGGCGTGGTCGTTATGGGCGGAGCCGGCGCCGAAGCTCAATTCGCCGATCAGCAATGAGACCGTGAAGCCGATGCCAGCCAGCAATGCAAGCCCGAAGAGGTCGATCCACGCGATGCTGGAATCCAGGCTTGCGCGGGTGGTTTTGGTGACCAGGAACGTGGTGCCGAAGACACCAACGGCCTTGCCCACCACCAATGCTGCAACAATCCCGAGCGCCACGGGGTCCCTGAGGGCGGCTCCCATGCCGTCCAACCCGCCCAAGGCCACGCCTGCGGAGAAGAACGCGAAGACAGGTACCGCAAAGCCTGCCGAGAAGGGGCGTAGTTTGTGTTCGAGGTGCTCGGCCAGGCCCTCGGCTGGTTCTCCCTTTTTCCCGCTGGCCAGAACAGGGACGGCGAAGCCCAACAACACACCGGCCACGGTGGCGTGGATGCCGGAAGCGTGGACGAAGCCCCACGTGGCCAAAGCAAGGGGCAACAAGAGGTACCAGCTACGGATCCGCTTCTGCACAAGGAACGTGAAGAGGGCAAGCGGCACCAGGGCGGCCAAAAGCATGAGCGGCTGGAGCCCTGTGGAGTAGAAGAAGGCGATGATTCCGATGGCGATCAGATCGTCCACTACGGCGAGGGTCAGCAGGAACGTCCGGAGCGCGGCGGGCAGGTGCGTGTTGATGACGGCCAGCACCGCAAGGGCGAAGGCAATGTCCGTGGCTGTGGGAATGGCCCAGCCTTTGAGCGTTTCTCCGGCAGTTCCGAGGTTGAAGAGAACGTAGATCAGGGCCGGCACCACCACTCCGCCAACGGCTGCGGCGACGGGGACTACGGCGCGGGCTGGTTTTCGGAGTTCGCCCGCAACGAATTCACGCTTAAGTTCAAGCCCAGCGAGGAAGAAGAACACCGCCAGCAGGCCATCTGAAGCCCAGTGGCCAAGGCTCAGCTCAAGATGCCAGGGTTCGTAGCCGATCTTGACGTCTCGAAGTGCGAAATAGCCGTCCGCTGCAGGGGAGTTCGCCCAAATGAGCGCGACCACGGTAGCTGCAAGGAGGAGGGCGCCGCCCACGGTTTCCGTGCGGAGGATCGAAAGGATCCTGCGGTACTCGGGGTAGCTGGAGCGGGAGAAGACTTTGCCGGTCTGGGAAGAGTTGTTCGGCAGGCGGGGACGGTCAGCCACGAAGGCTCCTTCTATGGTGTGCGGGCATGGATAATGACTCCGCCGACCAGACTTCCCGGCACACCAACAACCATCTTACCAACTGGGGGACAGCACATATTCCAATGAGGGCTCATAGAGCATGTGCTGTCCGCCGGTTGGGACGAGCGTTAGGCGACGAGGCCCGCGATCCCGATGGCCGCCGTCGCGAGCCCGAGCACCATGGAGATGGTGACCAGCACAACGTGGACCGTGAGAAACTTGGTGGCTTTCCCGGCGGCGTCGCGGGCGCGAGGGTCCTTCATGACGCGCTTGAGGAACTGCGGCCACACAACCAAGGACCAGACACCGGCAACGATCAGGACAACCGCCAGGATGCCGGGGATCTCCACGCTAGTGGCTTTCGAGCCAGGCCTGCGCCTGCTGCGACTGGATGCCCAAGGCCTTACCGACCATCGGCTCGGCAGCGTCAGCGATCTTGCCACCGAGGAACGGAACTGAGGAGGTCACGTTACCCTCGAGCTCGATCCGGGTGCTGCCGCCCTCGGCGACCAGGCGCTGGACCGCGGTGACATCGAGCGGAGCGCCCGAGATCTTGAGGGCAATGGTGCTGGCACGTGAACCGTCGGCAGCCGGGGCTTCCCACTTCTCGGTTTGGGTGACTTTCAGGGTCTCGCCAACGAACTTGCGGGCGATGTCCGGCAGACGGGTTGTGGGCAGCGTGCGAACCGTGGTGGTGGTGAACGCGCCTGCAGTGTCGCCGTCGACGGTGAACGATTCCAAGGAGCCGCCCACGTATTCGCTGGTGTGACGCAGGAAATCTTCGTTGACGAAGACGGCAGCTACGCGGTCAACGCTGTGGGGCAGGGTGGTGGATGCACTCAGGGCCATGGGTCCTCCGTGGTGGTTTGTGGTGAAGCTTTTTAGCTCCCAACATCCTACGGGGTCTCGGTGGACACGCCTGAACCGGCCTCCTGGAGGGTAGTGGCCGCGGCCGAAATGTTGCGGGCCATTGAGGGAAAGATGAACCCGTGGAAGGGATACACGCCAAGCCAGTACAGCCTTCCGGCCAGGCCCCGCGGAAAGAAGATGGCGCGTTGCTTGTAGAGGCTGCCGGCGCCGTCGGGCTCCACAGCCAACTCAAGCCAGGCGCCGCCCGGGGCACGCATCTCGGCTCGCAAACGCAGCAGATGCCCGCGGTCGATCGCCTCCACCCGCCACCAGTCCACTACCTCGCCGGTGTTCAGCGTCCGGGGGTGTCGGCGACCCCTCAAAAGCCCTGCACCGCCCTGCAGTTTGTCCAGCCAACCTCGGACCCGCCAGGCCAAGGGAAGGGAGTACCAGCCGTTCTTGCCGCCGATGCCCTCAATGATGGTCCACACATGTTCAGGCTTGGCCTCGCTGTGGAAGGTCCGTTCGTCAAGGAACACTTTGTACCCGGCCCAGTCGGGGTCGCTCGGCAGGGGATCGGCGTCAATGCCCGCGTTCGCCCACGTCGTCTCAACCTGTCCGTCCCGTTCCTTGCCCAGCGCCAAGGCGACGGCGCGCCGGTAAGACGTCAGGCCGCCGTCGGGCTGTGGAAAGTAATCGTCCACGTCGTGCTCCCGCGACACCGCATCGTGCTGCAGCGATTGCACCAGCGGCAGGGACATGGACAACGGAATGGGCGTCACCAAGGCCACCCACAAGCCCGCGAGCTTGGGCGCCGGCACAGGAAGCGCAATCACCAGCCGCCGGGGGAGCCCTCGTTCCACGGCGTACTCGTTCATCATGTCCTTGTACTTCAGGACATCCCGCGAACCGACGTCGAAGGAGCGGTTCAGCTTCTCCGGAACGGCCGCGGCCGCCACCAGGTAATGCAGGACATCACGGACGGCAATGGCTTCAATCCGGTTATTAACCCAACTGGGTGCCGGCATCACGGGCAAAGTATCGGCCAAGTGGCGGATCATCTCGAACGACGCAGAGCCCGAACCGATCACCACACCCGCCTGGAACACAATGGAATCAACCGCGGATTCAAGGAACACCCGGCCCACTGTCTCCCGGGACCGCATATGGGTGGACAGCTCCGTGTTCTCCGGGTGCAGGCCGCCCAGATAGACGATCCTGTCCACACCGGCGTCAGTGGCCGCGCCAGCCACGAGCCGGGCCATCGCTTCTTCCTTCGCCTCAAAACCGCTGCCGGACGCCATGGAATGGACCAGGTAATACAGGACATCGACGCCGGTCAGGGCTTTCGCCAGGCTTTCGGCCTCGGACAGGCTGTCCTGGATAATCTCCACCTGATCGTGCCAAGGAACATCAGCGATCTTTTGGGGCGTGCGCACCAGGACCTTGACCCGGTGACCCGCCTCCAGGAGCCGGGGCACCAAACGACCGCCGATGTAACCGGTAGCGCCGGTGACCAGCACGGTCTTGGTGTCCTGCGGGGTATTGGAATGCGTAGCTTCCGAAGGCTGCAAAAGGAACTCCTGTGGCTGGGGGTAGAGGTAGGCTGGAATGACCCGGCATTCATCTGAATTTCCGGGCATTTGTGTTGCCTGCCCTTGGACCCACCCTAGGAGTTTCTGCCATGAGCCTCAACGGTCTGCGCCGCGCACTGGCGGAGGACAAGACTTTTGCGCGTGTTCGCACGGAGGCGCAGCGGTCCTTCAACGACCGGAACGCCGACTACCAGATCAGCGCCCCCCAAGGGATGCGCGCGGTGTTGCTGGCCGAAATGGCCGACGCCCTGGCTGCCGTTGGTGCTGATGGCGCGGGCGCTCCTGTGGTCCTCGCCGTCACCGCAACCGGCCGTGAAGCCGAGGACCTCACCGCGGCGCTCGCCTCTTACCTCCCCGCAGAGTCCGTGGCCACCTTCCCCAGCTGGGAAACCCTCCCTCACGAGCGGCTCTCGCCCCGCTCGGACACCGTGGGCCGCCGGCTCTCCGTCCTGCGCCGTCTGACGCACCCCGAAACCTCGACGACGGCCCCCTTGCGTGTGGTGGTGGCTCCGGTCCGCGCCGTGGTCCAGCCCATCGTTGCCGGCTTGGGTGACTTGGTGCCGGTGACATTGCAGGTGGGACAGGAGCGTTCCTTCACCGAAGTTGTCCGTGCCCTGTCCGACGCCGCGTATGCCCGCGTTGACATGGTGACGCACCGCGGCGAGTTCGCGGTCCGCGGCGGCATCCTCGACGTTTTCCCACCCACGGAGGACCACCCCATCCGCGTGGAATTCTTCGGCGATGAAGTGGACCAGATGCGCTGGTTCGCCGTGGCGGACCAGCGCTCGCTGTCCGCACCCGGAATCCACCACCCCACCGAACTGCACGCCCCGCCATGCCGGGAAATCCTGATCACCGCGTCCGTCATGTCCCGTGCAGCCAAGCTCAAGGCAGACATGCCTGCCGCGGCAGACATGCTCGAGAAGATCGCCGGCGGAATCGCTGTTGAAGGCATGGAATCATTGGCACCTGTTTTGGTGGACGCCATGGTGCCGTTCGTGGATCAGCTCCCCGCCGGTTCGCTTTCCGTGGTCATCGAACCGGAGAAGGTGCGCACCCGCGCGCACGACCTCGCAGCGACCAACGAGGAGTTCCTGGAAGCTGCTTGGTCAACGGCCTCCGACGGCGGTGCGGCGCCCCTTGACCTCTCATCCCAGGCGTCCACCGATTTGCACGCTGCCAGCTTCCGTTCGCTCACCGACACCCGCTCGGCCGCCCTGGAACATGGCGTGTCCTGGTGGTCCATCACCTCGCTCGCCTCGGACGAGGACCTGGTCCTGGACATCGATGTCCTCAACATGCGTGCACGCGAACCTCGTGGCTACCAGGGTGACGTGGCTGAAATGCTGGAATTCATTGGCTCCCGCGTCCGCGAGCAGTGGCGTGTGGTGGTGGTGACCGATGGTCCCGGACCCGCCCAGCGCCTGGCTGAGTTGTTCCACGACGCCGAGATTCCCTGTTCCCGCGTTGACTCGCTGGATAAAGAACCCCAGCCGGGCATCATCGAGGTGACCACCGCCGCCGTCGGACGTGGTTTTGTCCTGGACGGCCTCAAACTGGGCCTGCTGACCGAAGCCGATCTGTTGGGTCGCGCCACGGCGAGCTCCACCAAGGACATGCGCCGCATGCCGTCCAAGCGACGCAACGCCGTGGACCCGTTGCAGCTGCATGCCGGCGACTTCGTGGTGCATGAGCAGCATGGCATCGGCCGGTTCGTGGAGCTCATCCAGCGCAAGGTGGCCGGTACGTCGTCCTCCGATGCCGGGCTGCGCGAGTACCTGGTGCTGGAGTACGCGCCCTCCAAGCGCGGTGCGCCGGGTGACCGGCTCTTCGTCCCAACGGATCAGCTGGATCAGGTGACCCGCTACGTCGGTGGAGATGCGCCGGCGTTGAGCAAGATGGGCGGCGCGGACTGGGCCAGCACCAAGTCCAAGGCACGCAAGGCCGTCAAGGAAATAGCCGGAGAGCTGATCCGGTTGTACTCCGCCCGCATGGCGTCCCGGGGCCACGCTTTCGCACCCGACACCCCGTGGCAGCGAGAGCTTGAGGAAGCGTTCCCCTATGTGGAGACACCGGACCAGCTGACCACCATCAACGAGGTCAAAGCGGACATGGAGCGAGAGATCCCCATGGACCGGCTGGTCTCCGGCGACGTGGGCTACGGCAAGACCGAAATCGCCGTCCGGGCTGCCTTCAAAGCCGTCCAGGACGGCAAGCAGGTGGCGGTCCTGGTGCCCACCACCCTGCTCGCACAGCAGCACTACGAAACGTTCACCGAGCGTTTCTCCGGCTTCCCTCTGCGCGTGAAACCACTGTCCCGGTTCCAGAGCAGCAAGGAAGCCAAGGAAACCGCCGAAGGCGTCAAGAGCGGCGCTGTGGACGTGGTGATCGGTACCCACCGGCTGCTGTCCAAGGACTTCCAGTTCAAGGACCTGGGTCTGGTGATCGTTGACGAGGAGCAGCGCTTCGGGGTGGAGCACAAGGAAGCGCTCAAGAAGATGCGCACGAACGTGGACGTGTTGGCCATGAGTGCAACGCCGATTCCCCGAACACTGGAAATGTCGCTCACGGGCATCCGGGAAACGTCCACCCTGGCGACGCCGCCGGAGGAACGCCACCCCGTGCTGACCTACGTGGGCCCGTACACCAACAAGCAAACCTCCGCCGCGATCCGTCGTGAACTCATGCGCGAAGGGCAGGTTTTCTTTGTCCATAACCGCGTCTCGTCAATTGAGCGCATCGCCGCGCAGATCCGCGAGCTTGTCCCCGAGGCCAGGGTGGAAGTGGCACATGGCCAGATGTCCGAGAGCCGCCTTGAGAAGATCATTGTGGACTTCTGGGAAAAGCGTTTCGACGTCCTGGTCTGCACCACCATCATTGAGACCGGCCTGGACATCTCCAACGCCAATACCCTGATCGTGGACGGGGCCGACAAGTACGGCCTCTCGCAGCTCCACCAGCTCCGAGGCCGTGTTGGCCGTGGCCGGGAGCGTGCCTACGCGTACTTCCTGTACCCCTCGGAGAAGCCCTTGGGCGAGGTGGCCTTGGAACGCCTCAAAGCCGTGGCAGCGCACAACGAGCTCGGCGCCGGCATGCAACTGGCCATGAAGGACCTGGAAATCCGTGGCGCAGGAAACCTGCTGGGCGGTGAGCAGTCAGGCCACATCCAAGGAGTGGGCTTCGACCTCTACATCCGCCTGGTGGGAGAGGCTGTGGCCGAATACCGCGGCGAGGCCGAGGAGAAGGCAGCCGAAATGAAGATCGAGCTGCCCGTCAACGCCCACCTGCCACACGACTATGTGCCCGGCGAAAGGCTCCGCTTGGAGGCGTACCGGAAACTGGCTTCCGCCATCACGTACGAAGCCATCGACGAAGTCCTGGCGGAACTCGTGGACCGCTACGGCGAGCCCCCGCTGCCGGCCCAAAACCTCATTGCCGTGGCCCGCTTCAGGGTAGGTGCCCGCGAAGCCGGCCTGTCCGACGTCGCACTCCAAGGCAACTTCATCCGCTTCTCGCCGGCGCAACTGCCCGAGTCCAAAACCATGCGCCTCAACCGCATGTACCCGGGCTCGCAGGTGAAGCCTGCCCTGGATGCGGTGCTGATTCCCAAGCCCAAGACGGCCAGGATCGGTGGACGCGATCTGCAGGACGCCGAGATCCTGCAATGGGCCAATAACGTCATTGAAGCGATTTTCGCTGAAGTACCTGTAAAGGCTGGCTAACTGCATGATGGGAGGACATCACGCCGCGTCGGGAGCCGCGGCGTGGATTGCTATTGCCTCGACAGGCCCGTACGCCTTGGGTTGGTACCCGTTGGACTCCACCGGGATCCTGATCGGCGCCATGGCGACGGCGGGAACTGCTTTGGTGGTCGACTGGGACCACCGCCACAGCACCATCGCGAATTCGCTGCCGCCGCTGTCCAATGTGATTGCCGTGGGGATCGAAAAAGCCAGCGGAGGGCACCGCCAAGGGACACACTCGCTGTTGGGGGCTTCCGCGTTTGTGGTGCTCGCAGCCATGGCGGCCCAGTTCCAAATGGTGACGCCGGTAGGCAAGCTCTCCATAGGAGCCGGGCTGCTGTGCATGTTCATGATCAACCTGGCGGCCAAGGCGTTGAACCTGTTTCCAAAGTCCGGCTGGATCACCAACTGGCTGTTCGCTTTGGTGATGGCCGGCCTAGTGACGTGGTTTGCGCCGGATCAATGGGGTTGGTTGCCGTTGTCCATGCTCACCGGGGTGGTGGTGCACATTGTGGGGGACATGATCACTGTCGGCGGGGTGCCGCTCTTATGGCCCATCGTCATCAAGCCACCCAAGTTCTTGCGGAAATCCATGATCCGGGGGATTTGGCGGCCCAACGGAGCCTTCTCCATCCCGCTGCTGGGGCGGGCCGGTTCCCGCCGTGAGTGGCTGGTCCTGATACCAGTCAGTGGTTACGCCATGGTGGGCATGGGAGCTGCGGCGTGGACGCTGGCGCAACAGCATTGGCCTGGGGTTCTTGCAGCCCTGGGCGGAGTCGTGCAGCTGCCGTAGAGGGACGCCTTCGGCGACAAATTTGGTCGACAAAAATTTGGTCAACAAAAAGGAATGGCCCGGGCGAGTGCCCGGGCCATTCAACGTGATAAGAGGGTTTTAGCTTTCGCCGGCGGAATCTGAGCGGCCGAAAATGGTCTGCGGGATCCAGAAAGCGAGGGCGAACAGGCCGAGGCAGACTGCCATGGGCCAGGGGTTATCCAGGGTGAGGAACGACAACGAGTAGATGGCACCCAGGAAGAGCACGATCATCACCAGGAACAGCACAATGCTGGTGCCCAGGTTGTTCTCTCGTTCAATGGGGGCGCTTGTGGCGTTCTTGGACATTCATTCCTCCTCGGCCCCGCAGGGCTCAAAAATCTCTGACGGCAGCGGAAGCCTTAGTAGGCAGATGAACCCTGTTCACCTTTGACGATCGCAATTCCGGAACTCGCTCCGATACGTGTTGCACCAGCAGCAATCATAGCCTGTGCATCGGCGAGGGAGCGCACTCCGCCTGAGGCCTTCACCCCCAGGTCCGGTCCGACGGTCTTGCGCATCAAGGCAACGTCTTCAACGGTGGCGCCTCCGCCGTTGAATCCGGTGGAGGTCTTGACGAAGTCAGCGCCCGCTTCCACGGCCGCTTCGCAGGCGATGACCTTCTGCTCATCGGTCAGCATGGACGTCTCGATGATGACCTTCAAGATGGCTTCACCGGCGTGAACTGCCTCGGATACGGCCCTGATGTCATCCACCAGCGCACCTTTGTCGTTGGCGCGGGCGGAGGCCATGTTGATCACCATGTCGATTTCATCCGCGCCGTCCAACACAGCTCCGCGGGCCTCGAATGCCTTGACGTCGCTGGGAGTGGCACCCAGCGGGAACCCGATCACCGAGCACGTCAGCACGCCTGAACCCTTGAGGGCTTTGGTGACGGTCTTAACCCATACGGGGTTCACGCATACTGACTTGAACTTGTACTCGATAGCCTCGGCGCACACCTTGAGGACGTCAGCCTCGCTGGCCTCCGGCTTCAACAGAGTGTGGTCAATGTAGGAGGCGATATTTGCGATGTTTGCAGGGGCGACGGCTTCGTTGCTCATGGGATCCTTCCGTGCAGGGCGTGGCCGGCCCGGTGGCCGCAGGGTTGTCACTGCCCGTCAAAGGACCATCTTGCCACATGGGCCGTTGTCCGCTGGGGCCGCCGCCGGCGGCAGGTTAGGCGGCGATCAGCGCCTGCTGATCTTCCTTGCCCGCACCCAGCAGCAAGCCTGAAGCGCACAGCATTGCAGAGGACTCGGCGGAAAGGAGCAAGCCCAGGCGAAGTCCGTCGCATGATGCGGCATCGCCAATCGCCCAGATGCCCGGGACGGATGTGGCGAGGTCGCGCCCCACTGCAATACCGCCGTCGGGGGCTGTTGTGAGTCCGGCACTTTCGGCGAGGTCGTTGCGGGCTGTGCGCTCCTCGGCCAGGACCACCAGATCGCCCTTCATGCTGCTGCCGTCTTCGAACAGG
This sequence comes from Arthrobacter sp. Rue61a, assembly GCF_000294695.2. NCBI lineage: Bacteria > Bacillati > Actinomycetota > Actinomycetes > Micrococcales > Micrococcaceae > Arthrobacter > Arthrobacter sp. Rue61a. The sequence goes on from NC_018531.1 coordinate 1,399,244, forward strand.
ATGCCGCTCGCCGGCAGCAGGCCGCCTGGCGCGGCGGTACCGGTGGAAGGAACGACGGCGGTAGGGCGGAGGGTGGTTCGTACGGGGCGGACTCCGCGGGCCCGCAGCACAGCCTCGGCCTGGCCCGCCGCTGGTCCGTTCCCAACCAGGATCCCCAGGGGGCGGCGGCCCACAATGCGCGTGACTTCCTTGATCGCTTCGCCGATGTTAGCGGCATCGTCGATGGTGGAGTAACTGAGGCCCGACTCGGAGCCCGCCACCGGGGGGAGGGTCGGGGCAGAACCGGTTGCTATGACCAACTGGTCGTAGGAGAACTCCATGCCGTCCACGGTGGTGACTATTTTCGCGTCGGAGTCAATGAAGCTGGCCGCCTGCCCGAAGCGAATTGAGACCTGGGGGAGTTCTGCGAGTTCCAGCAGGGCGTCCGGGCACTCGTCGCGGTTGCTGAGCACGGTGATGGTTCCGTGGAAAGCGCGTTGCCGGGAGTCGGATCCTCCGGCAAGTCGCCGCACCAAAGACTGGGCCGCGGGACCTGCCCCTGCGATGACGATGTGAAGGGAAGATGCGGACGGGATGGCGGACATGTTTGGCCCTTTCGCTCATGTGACCTGCTGTTGGTCTTCAGCGTAGGTGGCCGGTTTTTCGCGGGTGTTTCCCCGCTGTTGCCATCTTTGGCTGATCCGTAGCGTGCCGTTTACCCGCCGGTAATAACGTGGATCACATCGCTTTGGAAAAATGAGGTTTCCGATGAGTGCGGTGGTGGCCTCTAACGTGCCCGGACCCGGCTGTACACCATATCGAAGTCGTGCTCCAGCGGACCCCCGGGGTAGGTTCCCCGCTCCAGGCGGGCGTGGATGGTATTTCCGTCCTCGCTCACATGGCCCACGAATCGCTGGGGCCAGTCCGGGCCATCCCGGAATATCAACAAGACGTTGTCCTTTAGCACCACGTCGTAGATCCGGGCGACGCCTCGTGAATCGAAGTAGTGCTGCTGCAGTGCCCCATCGGAGCCTGTTGCACCGATGACGCTGATCGAGTCGGGGTAGTCCGGTTGTTGAACCGTGGAGCGCTGGATCAGGAAGCCGCCGCTTTCCAGCCACTCGAACGTTGTCCGGCCCTGCACGTCCCTCTCCGGAACGGTGGTTTCCCACTCGCCGATCAGGATGTTCAATTGGTCCACGTTTGATGAGCGTGTCATGGGTCCTCCTGAAGGTATAGCCATAGTGTCCGGCTTGCTGAGCCCTTTGGCGAGCTTTGGACGTCGACGGGGGAAGGCACATCAGGGTGGTAGCTGTCATGATGGGCGCATGAGCCGAGTCACATGCGATCTGACTGTTTCACTCGATGGATTTGTTGCTGGCCCCAACCAGCGCGCGGAGGAGCCGTTGGGCGACGGCGGAGAGCTGCTGCACAGATGGATGTTTGAAGACCCGGAGGCGAACGCACCTGAGATCGAAGGGATTCTCGCGGCCGGTGCCTTCATCATGGGGCGGAACATGTTTGCTGGGCCTGGTCCCTCGGTATGGGACAAGGGCTGGAGGGGATGGTGGGGCGAGGAACCGCCTTATCACGCACCTGTCTTTGTCCTTACCCACCATCAGCATGAGCCGTTGGAAATGGAAGGCGGGACCACCTTCCACTTCGTAACCGACGGCATCGAATCGGCGCTGGCCCAGGCCCGGGAAGCTGCCGGAAACCGGGATGTGGCCATTGCCGGGGGAGCACAAACCGCACGCCAGTTCCTCTCAGCCGGGCTCATGGACGAGCTGCGGCTTCACATTGCACCCATGATCCTGGGCGGTGGCGAGCGATTGCTCGACGGTGTGGGGGACGTGAAGCTGGAACAGGCCGAAGTGCGCGGAACCGGCCTGGTCACGCATGTGCGGTATCGGGTGGTCCGCTAGCCCGGCGGACCTCCTTGTAACTGTCCCCGAAATGGCCCTGGTTTTCACATCGGCGCCTTGATCCGGCGTGGCGTTCCGCGCCTGAGGACGAGGAGCCCGTGATTGGGCAAACAAGGGAAGAGTACAGAATTGCGTGAATACAGCGGTCAATGTACTTTTTTCGTATGGAGACACTCACTCAGGCGCCTGTGCTGGCCCGGTTTGGCTATGCGGTGTCGGATGCGACCCGCGCACGGATTCTTCTTGCCCTCTCTGACGCCTCGTCCTATCCCTCGGATCTGGCTGATTCGTTGGGGGTGTCGAGGCAGAGCATGTCCAATCATCTGACGTGCCTTCGCGGCTGTGGCTTAGTGGTGGCGGTTCCTGATGGGCGGCGGAGCCGGTATGAGCTGGCGGATGCCAGGCTTGGTCATGCGATCAAAGACCTGATCGGCGTGGTTCTGGCCGTGGACCCGGCTTGCTGTGCGCCGGATGGGGAGTGCTTCGCATGACGGTAGTGATGAACGCAGCGGTATCGGATCGCCGAACGGTCCTGAGCCGCAGGATCCGGCTGTTCGCTGCAGCGACCATCACTTACAACGTCATAGAGGCGGTCGCGGCGCTCTGGGCCGGAGGGGTCGCGGATTCCTCGGCGCTGATCGGCTTCGGACTGGACTCGGTCATTGAGGTGACCTCTGCTCTGGCGTTGTCTTGGCAGTTCTCTGCCGAGGATCCGGAGCGGCGTGAGCACCTGACGTTGCGGATCATAGCCGTCTCCTTCTTCGTCTTGGCTGCGTTCGTGACCGTGGACGCTGTCCGCTCACTCTTGGGGGCGGGGGAGGCTCAGCATTCAACGCCGGGCATCGTTATCGCTGCGTTGAGTTTGGCGATCATGCCGGTGCTGTCGTGGGCTCAGCGACGTGCCGGGCGTGAGCTCGGTTCCAGGACCGCCGTCGCCGATTCCAAGCAGACCTTGCTCTGCACGTACCTTTCCGCCGTTCTGCTGATCGGCTTGGTCCTGAACAGTACCCTGGGCTGGTGGTGGGCCGATGCCGGCGCGGCGCTGGTCATTGCCGGAATAGCCGTCCGCGAAGGTATCAACGCCTGGAAGGGCGAAGCTTGCTGCGCCATTCCGGACGCCGATCACGGCCATGCGAATTCCTGCTGCGCCGAGTGCGGATCGGATGCTGTGGCTGTCACTGTTGCCGCGGAGCTTGGAACAAAGCCGGCCGAACGATGAGCGCAGTCATTTCCGGTCGATGGGTCCGCATCGCGATCTGGATCCTCCTCGGCGCAATCGTTGGTGCGGGAGCGATCTGGTACGCAGTGCTCACCGCCAACAAGCCGGCTCCGGCTGCCCCACTTGCGGCCGCTGAAGCTCGGCTTGTCAGGGAGGACAGTCACCGGGTGACGAGCCCGGCCATGGAGAAAGCCCAGCTGGTGGAGTTCCTGGACTTCGAGTGTGAATCCTGCCTCGCCGCTGAGCCTCTGGTGGAGGAGTTGAAAAAGGAGTACGGGGACAGGATTACGTTCGTCCACCGCTATTTCCCGCTGCCCGGTCACCGAAACTCAGGCGCCGCTGCACTGGCCGCGGAGGCTGCTGCCCAGCAGGGTAGGTATCAGGAAATGGCAGCGAAACTCTTCGCGACACAAAGCGAATGGGGCGAAAAGCAGACCTCCCAGGCAGCGCAGTTCAGGACCTTCGCCCAAGAAATCGGCCTGGAGATGGATCAGTACGATGCCGCGGTGGCAGACCAGGCCAGCAAGGACCGGATCAGCCGGGACGTCGCCGACGGGAAAGCGCTCGGCGTGACTGGCACGCCTACGTTCTTCCTGAACGGAAAGAAGCTCACCCTGAATACCGAAGCCCAGTTCCGCCAGCTCCTCGACGACGCCGTGCGCTAAATGGCCGGAAAGGCCTAGGCAGCTGCCACGTCCTTTCCCTGAGCGCACCATGGTGGTCCGCTAGCCCAAATGTCCGCCCTTGGCTGTACACTCAATTATCGAACATATATTCGAATAAAGGTGTGTTGTGGGCGTGATAGTCGGCCCCCGCGTGATAGATGCGGGCTTCTCCCTAATGTCAGTACTGCTGGCGCCTATACCGGTGGCGGCGGGGTATCCGTCACCTGCGCAGGACTATTTTGATGGCCGCATCGATCTCAATGAGCACTTGATCAAGGATGTCACCAGCACTTTCGTGGTGAGGGTGACGGGTCAGTCCATGGAGGGCGCCGGGATCAGCGACGGCGACGAGTTGATCGTCAACCGGGCCCTCGAGCCCAAGGATGGGTCCGTCGTCGTGGCTGTCCTTGATGGCGAGCTGACCATCAAGAGGCTGCGCGTCACGCCGTCAGGTGTAATTCTGCAGGCGGACAATCCCAAGTATCCGGACATTCGCGTTCCGGCGTTGTCTGAGCTGACCATCTGGGGCGTCGCCACCACGTGCCTGCATCACATCTAGGTGACGCGCGCCGGTGGTGCTGTCGAGTTTCTCACCACCAGTTTCGGCGTGACTCGCCTGTCAGCGACGGGCGCCTCGGGATTGCTGAGGCGTTCCAGCGCGACGGTGCCCGCAATCTGTCCCAGCTCAGTAGCGTGAAGGTCGACGGAGGTGAGATCGATGCCGTGGAGTCCGGAGGTCCTCGAATTGTCGTAACCCACCAAGGAGAGCTCGGATGGCACCGAGAGGCCTTTGGCATACGCGGCCTCCCGGGCACCCAGGGCCAGCTGGTCGTTGTGGGTGAAGATTGCCGTTGGTCGCTCGGTCATGCTGAGCAGTTCGGTGGCCGCGCGCTGTCCGGCGTCCTGGGTGAAGTCCTCAGCCGCGAGCATAAGTGGCTTCAGCCCGGCGTCGCGCATGGTTTTCGCGTAGCTCTGCCTCCGGACCGTATGCCCGTCGTACACGGGCCCGGCCAAGTGGGCGATTCTCGTGTGACCCAGCCCGATGAGGTGTTCAGTGGCGGCGCGGGCGCCGGCAGCGTCGTCCGAATAGACGCTATCCACTCCCTCTACGGGGCGCGTCACGCTCACGAGCGGGACAATGTGGGCCAACTCCCGGACCCGCTCCTCGGAATCCAGCAGCGTGGCGGCGATGATGATGCCCACCCGTGCCTCAATCAGCGACTCCAGCGCGCCTTGATCCTCACCGTCAATGGACCGCGAGACGCTGAGAATGAGTCTGTTACGGTCTTGGGGCAGTGCCGTGCGGACACCACTGAGGATGTCCGCGTAGACCTCATTGCGGATGTCCATGAGATAAAGCCCGACGGCGGAGCGATGCTTGCGTGCGAGATCGGCGGCTACTGCGTTGGGCCGGTAGCCCAGACGCTTGGCGGCTTCGAAAATGGCCTGCTTGGTTTCGTCGCTGACGCCAGGCGCGCCGCGGAAGGCAAAGGACACGAGGGTTCGCGAAACGCCGACTTCCTTGGCGACGTCGCTTTGCGTGGCCGAACGATGGCGGTGGTCCATAACCATGTCCTCATCCTCCCATGGAGGAGAAACTGCAAAATTAAGTCATTTGTAAGTTTGACCTTACATTTAAGCCTTTCGCGCGTTAGTCTGTATTCAGAGCGGGTGGATATGACCCGCGCCACACTGACAAAGGAGTCCTGATGTCTGCTACGCAAACGCAGCGGGGAGGCGCCAACGGCGTTTCGCTCCCTCCGCTGACCAATGGCCCGCACCGAAAGCGCCTGGGGCTCGTCGCACTGGTAGCCACCTTCGGCGGTCTCCTCTTCGGCTACGACACGGGCGTTATCAATGGCGCACTACGGCCTATGACGGCCGATCTCGGCCTTACGCCGTTGACTGAAGGGATTGTCACCAGCTCGCTTTTGTTCGGAGCGGCTGCCGGTGCAGTCGGCGGCGGTCGGTTGTCTGACGGTTGGGGTCGCCGCAAGACGATCATCCTGCTGGCCGTGCTGTTCTTTACCGGAACCGTCGCCTGCGTTTTCGCGCCGAGCTTTGAAGTGATGGTGCTGGGGCGCGTCATTCTCGGCCTGGCCGTGGGCGGCGCCTCCACGGTGGTCCCCGTATTCCTCGCAGAGTTGGCACCGTACGAAATCCGAGGCTCCCTGGCCGGCCGGAATGAACTCATGATCGTCATCGGTCAGCTCGCGGCCTTCGTGGTCAACGCCATCATTGGCAACGTCTGGGGTGAGTTCGGGGGAGTGTGGCGCATCATGCTCGCCATCGCCGCACTGCCTGCCATCGCTTTGTTCTTCGGCATGCTGCGGATGCCCGAGTCGCCGCGTTGGCTCATCTCGAAGGGGCGCTGGGAAGAAGCCTTGGTGGTCCTGAAGACCATTCGCTCCGAGGAGCGGGCCGAGGCTGAAATGGCCGATGTAAAGCACCTCGCCGACGAAGAGCGGGCCTCTAAGGCCACGTCCTGGGGCGCGCTGAAGGACAAATGGATCCTGCGCATCATCCTGGTGGGCATTGGCCTGGGTGTTGCCCAGCAGCTGACGGGCATCAACTCGATCATGTACTACGGCCAGTCTGTGTTGGTTGAGGCAGGGTTCGACTCCAATGCTGCCCTCATCGCCAACATCGCACCAGGCGTGATCGCCGTAATTGGTGGCGTGATTGCGTTGACTCTCATGCAGCGCGTCAATCGTCGCACCACGCTGCTTTTGGGCTTCACGCTGACCACCGTGTGCCACTTCCTCATCGGCATCGCATCCATCGTCCTGCCGGTCGGCAATGCCGCACGCCCGTTCGTCATCTTGTTCCTGGTGGTCGCGTTTGTAGGATCCATGCAGACCTTCCTGAACATCGCCGTGTGGGTGATGTTGTCCGAGATCTTCCCGCTGCATGTTCGCGGTTTCGCCATCGGCCTATCGGTGTTCTGCCTCTGGATCGCCAACGCACTCCTGGGCCTCTTCTTCCCCACGCTGGTAGCCGGCGTCGGGATCACGGGAACGTTCTTCCTCTTTGGAATAGTTGGAATCCTGGCCCTCATTTTCATCTACACGCAGGTTCCCGAAACCCGCGGACGCACGCTGGAGGCACTCGAAGAAGATGTGACCACGGGCGCCATCTACTTGGTGCACAAAAAAGAATCGGCTGGAGTTTCCTAGCCTTTCCGCCCCGCAGCGTCCCGGCTTTTTCGTATCGCCGCATCCCGCCCGCCGGACTTTCCACAGTCCGGCGGGCGGGATGCTTTTGTCTGCTGCCAGCTATCCGGTTCTTTATCCGGATCCCTCTAGGCACTGCCTACGCCTCGGCTGAATGGGTCGTGAATGCGGGTCCCCAGTTCTTGGTCTATGTCTTCGAACCTCAGGACTGCACGCTTGCGGGCCAGACGGACCATCTTGTCCTTCGCTGCGGAGCTGAGACCATCCTGGTGCCGCCCCAAAGTGACTAACTGTGGTGTCCGTGACGGAAAATCTATGTTTCCGCTGCCACGTTTACTGGTGTGCCGGACATGAATTAGTGACAGACGTTATTGAAGGTTGTGGGGAATCGTGAACGAAGACCAACTTGATGAGGCACTCCGACGTGCGGATCCCGCAAGCCAATGGGCCATGGCACCGGAAACCACGGACGGCATCACTGGCCATCTGCGGGCCATGGAGTCCTCACGGAAGCCGTCTTCCAAAGGGCGGCGCCGGAGGTGGATAGCGTTTCTGCTTGCTGGAGTGACGTGCCTGGGTGGGGTTGGCGTCGCTGCGCCCGCTGTCGCGAACTTCATGGGGTTCCTTGCCGAAGACGTGGAGAACCCGCCGCCGGTTCCAACGGCTGCCAGTGAGGGGCCGGTGCGGAATGAGGCCATCCCACATTCGGAATGGATCAACCCGCTGGCTTCCGACTACGTGGAGTTCGCCAAAACAAAGTACGCATCCCTGCCGCTCCCGCCGAGGTATAACGAAGCAGGGCTGAAGGACGCTTCCGCACTCAAAGAGGCGGACATGTATCGGGCCAACGATCAGGGTGATGGCATCATTACGCAAGATATTGCCCCCACGGTCCGGTATGAACACATTGTCAGGTGCCTCTGGCAGAAGGAATGGCTGGATCAGCACGAGCAAGGCAACGTTCAGGGTCAGGCTGCAGCTGTGACGGTCCTTCGGCAATCGTTGGCGTGGCCGGCAACTGTCGCCACCGATGGCGGCGGTGTCGTGGAGCGCATGACCGTGACTGTTTCTGCGGCGGAGACAGGGAACGCTGAGCAGCTGGAGGAGGATCATTGGCGTCTCGGCTGCCAGGGAATGATCAAGGGGCTGGAGCAGTGACGCCCGCCAGGCTTGAATCCGTGACGACCTCTACCAACGCCGAGGAAGATTTTGAAGACAGCGCCCGTGCCCTGACTCCTGCCTTGATGGCGTATTCTTTCGCCGGGTCGATCCGACCGGGGACGCCACCGATTGCGTCTCCGAGACGCTCATCGTTCTTTGGCGTCAACGCGACCGGCTGCCGGTCAGCCTCGACGAGCAACGGGCCTGGAGCTTTGGTGTCGCAAAAGGCGTGCTGGCCAACTACAGACGCGGCAAGCTCCGCAGGGGCGCCCTGTCCGAGAAACTACGAGCCGGCTTGATTCACGACCCTGGACCTGGGCACCGACTCGAAGCCGAAGTGCACGAGGCCCTCGCCACCTTGCGCCCGAAGGACCGCGAACTGGTCATGCTGATCGTGTGGGATGGCTTCGGAGTGGCCGAGGCCGGCGCCCTGTTGGGATTGTCGGCAACGGCTGCCAGGACTCGCTACTCAAGAGCCCGGAAACACTTGAGAGCCAGCATGGCCAGTAACGGCAGCTAAATCCCTACTCAGAGAACGGCAGGTTCCTGACGTAGCTGGCTAATACGGCGTTGTTCCAACGAACTGCGGTCAGACGGTTGAGGAACACGGAAGACTCCATGAAATCCTCTGGATCCATTGGGCAGCGAAGTTTTTGTCGGGGCCAAAAGGTACAGTAGAAGTATTCGAATATATGTTCGAATGCACGGCGTGTCCTGCACTGAAACAGGAGCGCGCGTGCTATTGCCGATCAAGGGATGGAAATGTCCAAGCCAGCGCTCATGCACCGGATGCAGGAGATTGCCCACGTGGATATCAACTGCTTCTATGCCTCGGCGGAGCGGGCCTTTAACCCGGCGTTGGAGGGCAAACCGCTGATCGTCCTGTCCAACAACGACGGCTGCGCCGTGACAAGGTCGCCGGAGGCCAAAAAGCTGGGGATAGGACTTGGGGAGCCGTGGTTCAAGCTTGCTCCGCGCGCCAAGGAGTGGGGGCTCGTGGCACTCTCAAGCAACTACGAACTGTATGGAGACATCAGCTCGCGGGTCATGGAGCTTCTGGCCCGGTACTCGGCATGGCAGGAGGTGTACTCCATTGATGAGGCGTTCCTTGGAGTGAAGGGACAACCGGACGATCTGCTGGAGCTGGGACGGACTATCAAGGCCGCGTGCCAGCAGCACGTTGGGGTTCCCGTCTGCGTAGGAATCGCGCGCACCAAGACCCTGGCCAAGCTTGCCAACAAGTGGGCCAAGCACAATCCGGCCTTCAAGGGAGTGTGCCGTTGGGACTCCATCCCGGAAGTCCAACGCGAAGCACTCATGGCACGGCTTTCGGTAATCGAGATCTGGGGCGTGGCCACCAGGCTCACCAAACGCTTGAATGCGATGGGAATCTTCTCGATCCTGGACCTGGTCCGCGCCGACCCGGTGGCGTTGCGGGACAAGTTTTCCATCGTCATGATGCGGACCATTTTGGAACTGCAGGGCACGCCCTGCATCCCCATGGAGGAGGAACGGATAGGACGGGACCAGCTAATTTTCTCCCGTTCCTTCTCCACACCGATTACCACTGCAGCCGAGTTGCGGCAGGTGCTCAGCGTCTACGGCCAAATGGCCAGTGCCAGGCTGGCCAAACATGATCTTCAGGCCAAGCTGCTGACTGCCTTTGCCGCAACATCGGTCTATAACCCGAACGACAAATCATTCCCCACAGTCAACGTCAGGCTGCCAATGCCAACCTCGGATCCCGTGCTGCTGACCAAGGCCGCGCACGCACTGGTTCCAAAGATCCAGGAAGGCGTGAAGTACGCCAAAGCCGGGATCATGGTCACGGATCTCCGGCCAAGCGGCAACCAGAAACCGTTGGAGATCTTCGAGAACCGGCATGAGGAACGCGGGATCGGCACCTTGCTGGAGCAAGTCAGCAAGCGGTACGGCCGCGGTTCCATCGGTCTGGGTCATGCCGGAATCAAGGGCGGCCCGGACTGGTCCATGAAACGCGACATGCTCAGCCCCCGCTACACCACCAACTGGGACGAACTCCCCTTGGTGAAGGCGGCGTAGCGTGTCAGAGAATCTAAGCCCGCAGCCGGTAACCGCGCTTCACCACGGTTTCCACGAGCTTGCCGTCCGGAAGAGAGGACCGCAGCCTGCTCACTGTCATATCCAAGGCGTGCACCGAACCGCGCAGGTCCAACAGGTCAGAAAGAGCTTCCCGGGACAGGACAGCCCCACCCGCGCCGAGCAGCGCTCGCAGCAGCAGCAGGGGAGCCGGTGCGAGGTCCACCACCTCACCGTTGATACGCAAGCAGCGCCCACGCAACTCAATGGTGGCGCTCTTGGTCTCCAAACGCCGCACATGGTTGAGGGACAAATGTTCCGTCACCAGCCTGATGAGCGCGCCCATGCGGTAACGGTCGGGAATCAGTGGCGTCAGCCCGGCGTCGACCAGCGGCTGTGCAGTGACCGGCCCAACGGCCGCAACAGTCACCGGACCCTTGAGGGCCTCGATGAGCTGGCGGTAGAGGCCCATTTCGTGTGCAGTGCTCCACATCGCGTCCACGGCCGGGGCGCTGGTAAAGGTCAACACATCGAGGTTGCCGCTGACCACGGCTTCGATCAGGCGCGGCAGTTTGTCTTCGCCGTCGGGCTTCACCCAACGGTACGGAGTCACTGTAAGGACAGTGGCCCCGGACATGCGGAGCCGTTCCAGCTGGCGCACATCCGTGTATCCGTGCAGTTGCACGGCCACCGTCTTGCCGCGCACGCCTTCGGCCAGCAGCATGTCCACCAGCGTCGCGGTGGTTTCGTCACTGCTGATTCCGACGTCGGCAAGACCGGCCGCCCGCACGGCGCCGCGGGCTTTGGGCCCACGGACGAACATGCGGCAGGCGGACAGGGTTTCCAGGAGTTGCTCGCCGATGCCAAAGGAATCGGCGGCCTCACACCAGCGACGCATCCCGTAGGCCGTAGTGGCGATGCAGATATCAGGCTTGGCCGCGATGATGGTGCGCGTGTCCTCGATGAGGACCATGTCCTCCTGCACAGGGGCGATCTTCAAGGCGGGGGCGTGCAACACGCTCGCACCGCGGCGCTCCAGTGCCTCGATGAGGTCACGGGAACGGCGGTGCGAGGTGACGCCAATGCGGAATCCATCCAGCGGCGCTTCTACGGCTTCGGAAACTTCCGGTGCGGCAGTAGCGTCCTGGACTTCGATGGCACGTGCAACAGTCATGTGTTCTTACCTTCAGGCTTCAAGGAGCGAAGCCGCGAGTCGGCTCAGTTCAGCGGATGCTTCGGCATGATTCCGGTTGGCTTCAGCCACCCGGACCACCTCGCCGATGACCAACACGGCCGGGTTGCTGCAGCCGGTGGCTGCTGTTTCGATGGTACCCAGATCGGCGATGGTGGTGCGCTGTCCTGGGCGATATCCGCGTTCCACCACGGCCATGGGCATGTCCGAATTCATGCCCGCACGGCGCAGTCCGGCCGCCAGCTGAGGCAAGGTCCCGATGCCCATGAGGACCACGATCGTCCCACCAAGGCCGGCAAGGTGTGTGTGTTCCTTCTCCGTCAAAGGAGCGTGGCCGGAAACCACGGTGAACATGTGGCTCACCTCGCGGTGCGTCACCGGGATTCCGGCTGCGGCCGGAACAGAGATGGCACTGGTGACACCGGAGATGACTCTGACCGGGACCCCGGCAGCAACACAGGCAGCCACTTCTTCGCCACCGCGGCCGAACACGTACGGATCGCCGCCCTTGAGCCGGACAACATTCTTGCCCAGCAGCGCAGCTTCCACCATGAGCTTCTCGATGTCCCTCTGCGTCACCTTGTGGAGCCCGGGCTGCTTTCCAACGTCCACCAGTTCCGCAGACGTCAGCTCTGCCAACTCCTGATAGGGAGCCAGCCGATCATAAAACACCACGTCGGCATCGCGCAGGGCGTCCACGGCACCCACCGTGAGCAGATCCACGGCTCCCGGACCTCCACCCACAAGGGTCACATGGCCGTCGGCGCCAGGTGCAGGCTCAAACGCAACGGGAATCCCGGCGTCGCGGCAGCGTTCCACCAACGGCAGCCAGCCAACCTCGCCGTCGTCCACTACCGCCACCAGGAACGGGCGCTCGGGGAGCTGACCGTCGCCCGGTACACCTTCAGGGGTGCTGAGCCGGTAAACGTTGGCGCCGGAGCTCTGGTAGCGGCGCACCGCTTGGCGGGCGGACTTTTCAGATCCCGTGACAAGGACGTCACGGCCGGTGAGATCAATGGTGAGCTGCATGGTGGACCCCTAGTTTTCTGCGCCGACGGTTTCGCTGCGGACCGGGATAGTGGAAGCGATGAGCACGCCGCCCTTTTCCTCGTTGGTGGCCGGACGGATCTGGCCGCGCTCCGGAACGAAGGAGATGGACTCGTCCTTCTGGTTGGGGGCGTTGACGAAGGAACGGAAACGGCGGAGGCGCTCCGGGTCCTTCAGGGTCTCGGCCCACTCGTCCTCATAGGTATCGATGTGCTTGGCCATGGCGGCTTCAAGCTCTTCGGCGATGCCCAAGGAGTCGTTGACCACTACTTCTTCCACGTGCTTGATGCCGCCGTCGAGCTCTTCCTGCCAGCGCGCGGTGCGCTGGAGGCGGTCAGCGGTACGGATGTAGTACATGAGGTAGCGGTCGATGTACTTCAGCAGGGTTTCGTCGTCCAGGTCCTTTGCGAGCAGTTGGGCGTGCGCCGGGGTGGCACCGCCGTTACCGCCGACGTAAAGGTTCCAACCATCAGCCGTGGCAATCACGCCGACGTCCTTACCGCGGGCCTCGGCACACTCACGGGCGCAACCGGAAACACCCATCTTCAGCTTGTGCGGGCTGCGGAGGCCGCGGTAACGCAGCTCCAAGGCGATGGCCATGGCCACCGAATCCTGCACACCAAATCGGCACCAAGTAGAACCAACGCAGGATTTCACCGTGCGAAGGCTCTTACCGTAAGCCTGCCCGGACTCGAAGCCGGCGTCCACCAGTTCCTTCCAAATGTCCGGGAGCTGCTCAAGCCGGGCACCGAACATGTCGATACGCTGGCCGCCGGTGATCTTGGTGTAGAGGTTGTACTTCTCAGCGACGGCTGCGATGACGCCCAGGCCCTTCGGCGTGATCTCACCACCGGCGATGCGGGGGACCACCGAGTAGGTGCCGTCCTTCTGCATGTTCGCCAAAGCACGGTCGTTAGTGTCCTGCAGGGAGCCGCGGCCGGCATCCAGCACATAAGCGGAGTGCTGGCTGGCCAGGATAGAGGCGATGGTGGGCTTGCAGATATCGCAACCCGCGCCCGTGCCGTACTTGGCCATAATGTCCTCGAAGGACGTGAGCTCCAGGACGCGGATGGCGTCGAAGAGTTCCTGGCGGGAGAGACTGATGTGCTCGCACAGTGCCTTGGAAACCTCAATGCCAGACTTCTTCAGTTCGCCTTCAAGGAGCTTTTTGAGCATGGGAACGCACGAACCACACTGGGTGCCGGCCCGGGTGCAGCCCTTCAGCTCGCCGAGTTCCTGCACGGGGGAGTTGCCCTCGCAGGCACCGCAGCCGTTGATGGTGTCGCGAATGGTTCCGGCGGCCACGTTGTTGCAGGAGCACAGGATGGCATCGTCCGGAAGCTCGGTCTCCGGAGCCTCACCACCACCGGCAGCGCTCAGGTATGCGCCGGGCTCGGCGGACAGCTCGCGGCCCAGGAGCGGGCGGAGGCTCATGTACGGGGACGCGTCGCCCACGAAGATGCCGCCCAGGAGAGTCTTCGCATCATCGGTGGTGACAATCTTCTGGTAAACGCCACGAGCGGGGTCGGCGTACACGATTTCCAGGGAGTGCTCGGTCCGGGCAAACGCGTCGCCGAAGCTGGCCACGTCAACGCCGGACAACTTGAGCTTGGTGGCCGTATCAAAGCCGGGGAACGTTGCTTCGCCGCCGTGCAGGCGGTCGGCCACGATCTCAGCCATGGTGTTGGCAGGAGCCACGAGACCCAGGCACATGCCCTCGAAGTTGGCCACTTCACCGATGGCCCAAATGCCGTCCACTTCGGTGGCACAGAAATCGTTGATGACAACGCCGCCTCGCTGGCCAAGGCTGAAGAGCTGCTCTTCGCCCTCCGCCGCACGGAAGAGGTCGTCGCGGGGCTTGACGCCGATAGCCACGATCACGAGATCCGCGTCAATGGTGCGGCCGTCGGCCATCAAAACACCGGTGACGTTGCCGTCGTCGTCCGTTACTACCTCGGAGGGGAACACGCCTCCGTGCACTTCGAAGCCCTTGGCTTCAATCAGGCGGCCGAGCGCCTGGCCCGCGCCCTCATCCAGTTGGGTGTTCATCAGCCACGGTGCGCCGTTGATGACGATCGGTGTGGCGCCCAACTGCTCGGTACCGGCAGCGGACTCAAGTCCGAGCAAACCGCCACCAATGGTGACCGCGTTGACCTTGCGGCCGAGCTTTTCGCGCAGCTCGGCGATGGCCTTGTTAATGGCCCAGACGTCCTCGAGCGTGCGGTAAACGTGGGTGTGTTCGGAACCCGGGATGGGGAGTCGGGCCGCGTCGGAACCGGAAGCCACCACCAGGTGGTCGTATTCGTACTTGTTGCCGGCGGCGGTGAGGACGCTCTTGGCAACGGAGTCGATCTTCACGGCCCGCTCGCCGGTGACCAAAGTCAGGGCTTCGTGGTCCCACATGGACGCATCGCCCAAGGTGAGGTCCACGTCGGTTTCCGTGAGGGCCTTGCTCAGCGCAACGCGGTCGTAGGGGAGGTGGGCCTCTTCGGTGAGCACCGTAACCTGCCAACCTTCAAGTCCGCGATTGACCATGGCATCGGCGAAACGGTGGGCAGCGGGGCCGCCGCCGACGACGACGATGCGGCGCGGGTTCTCTGTACTTGAAGTGTGTCCGGTCACTGGTGGGCCTTTCGCAGATGTTGCAGACGGATCTCCGCAACTTGTGCTTCCAGCCTAGGGACGGGCAGTTTCGCTTCAGTTTCCCTTATGTTTCGTGATCTTAACTTCTGCATCACGAACGCATTTCGCGAGGTGTGAGGTCTCTTTTACGCATTGGACACAAACCCGGACAACCGATGAAACACCCGGGTCCTAGCTTGGAGTAGTGGCCGCAAGTGTGGCCCGGTCCGGGGGAGTGACGGTGGAAATGCCAGCACCCGGACACAGTGAGAGGGGCTGAAATGACCGTAATTCTGGACCGTGCCGAGGAACTGACCACCACCGCCGCATGGCACCGTGTTTGCCCGGTGGATGAACTCGAACTGGCTTGGGGCGAGGCTGCGCTGATCGCCGGCCGTCAGGTTGCGCTGTTCCGCACAGCGCCCACCGAGGTCTTCGCTGTGGCACAGCAGGACCCGGCGACGCTCGCCAACGTCATGGCCCGCGGAATCATTGGATCCCGCGGAAGCCGTCCAACCATCGCGTCGCCGCTGCACAAAGAGGTCTACGACCTCGAAACCGGTGAATGCTTCACCAACCCGGAACTCAAGCTCGCGGGCTTTGCCACCCGTTTGGTGGATGGCTTCATCGAAGTTGAACTCTAAAAGTCCTACAAGCCCAACGCTTCGCGGACATCCCTGAGAACATCGTCCAGGGATGTTCGCGCCGCCTGGCGTGCAGCGGGAAGCTCCGCGGCCGACTCCACGGCTTGGATGACTTCCAGGTAGCACTTGAGTTTTGGCTCCGTGCCACTGGGGCGGATGATGACGCGGCTCTGGTCCCGTGTCAGGTACAGCAGGCCGTCCGTGGGCGGCAGGTTTTCGCTTCCTTCCGCGAGATCAGCGGTAACCTCGACGGCGGAGCCCCCGAACACTTCCGGCGGATTGACCCGCAGGCGGTTCATCATGGCGTCCAAAAGACCCAGATCCGCCACCCTGATACTGAGCTGGTCGCTCGCATGGAGCCCGTGCACCAGATACAAGTCATCCAGGGTGTCGAAGATCGTCTTGCCCTCAGCCTTGGCAGTTGCCGCGAGTTCCGCAATCAGCACTGCTGCTGAAATGCCGTCCTTGTCGCGCACCAGGTCCGGTGCCACGCAGTATCCCAGCGCCTCCTCGTACCCGTAGGTGAGACCGGGGACCCGCGAAATCCATTTGAAGCCTGTGAGTGTTTCCTCGTGGGCGTACCCTGCTGCGGCCGCGATGCGCGAGAGCAGCCGGGAGGACACGATCGAGTTGGCGAAGACGCCGGTCTGCGGCTCGTCCCCGGCACCGGCAGCCATACGCGCCACGACGTGCGCACCCAAGAGCGCCCCCACTTCATCACCCCTGAGCATCCGCCAGGTTCCCGTGGCGGGATCCAACGCAGCAACCGCAGCCCGATCGGCGTCGGGATCGTTGGCCAAAACGATGTCGGCACCCGAGTCAGCGGCTGCCGCAAGGGCCAGGTCCAGTGCGCCGGGCTCCTCCGGGTTGGGGAAGGCGACGGTGGGGAAGTCCGGGTCCGGCTCGGCCTGTTCGGCCACGAGCGTGACGTCGGTGAAACCGGCGGCGTTCAACACGGAGACGGCCGTTTCGCCGCCGACCCCGTGCATGGGCGTCAGGACGATCTTGAGGTCGCGGGCCGGAAAGTGTTCCCGATCCACCAATCCCGCCATCGCGGCTTCATAGTCGGAGGCGATGGTTGTTGGCAGCACAGTCCATCCGCTGTCCGCGAGTTCAATCGAATCCAGCGCGCCTACGGCTTCGATCTTCGCGGCGATCTCGGCGTCGTACGGTGCCACGATCTGCGAACCGCGCCCGCTTTCGGACACGGCGTACCGCCCAAGGTAGACCTTGTAGCCGTTGTCCTGCGGCGGGTTGTGGCTCGCTGTGACCATCACGCCGCCGTCGCAATCCAGTGACCGGACCGCATAGGCGAGCAACGGCGTCGGAAGCGCTGCCGGCATGAGGAACGTCTCGATGCCGGCGGCTGTGAAGATCGCGGCCGTTTCTTCAGCGAAGATGTCCGAGTTGTAGCGGGCATCGTAACCGACGACGGCGCGCGGCCGGGTTCCCGGCGCAGCTGCGGCCACCGCTTCGGTGAGGAAGGCTGCCAAGCCTGCCGCTGCCCGGCGGACGACGACGCGGTTCATCCGGTTGGGGCCCGGGCCGAGCGCTGCGCGGAGACCGGCTGTGCCGAACTGAAGCGTGCCGTTGAAGCTGTCGCCCAGTTCCTGGACAGCTCCCGCGTCACCGCCGCTGGCGAGGTCGGCCAGCTCGACGAGAGCGGCCGACGTCGCCGGGTCCGGGTCTTGGGAGGCCCATTGGCGGGCGTCGGTGATCAGCTGTTCAAATGCGGCATCGCTGGATGTCATAGGGACAAAACTATCCTCAATGAGCGCTTCAGGGGCAACGAGGAGTGAGATCTCGCCTTTAAGAGTGGTTGTAAAGGGTGAGATCCCGCCCCTCGGCGGGTCTAGAGAGTTCGGGACGTGACCGTGAAGTCCGTGTCGCCCTCCATGCTGAAGACCGAGGCACCGGTGTTGTCCCAGTCCGGGAAGAAGGTGTCCGAAACAACTGCCCTTCCACCCGCAGCGAAGACTTCCACCGAGGACGAGTCCAGGAGGATCATGAAATGGACCTTGCTGCTGGGGGAGGGCAAGGCCACTTGGTGAAATGGGCTGAATTTCTCGGAGAAGTTGCTGGTTCCGGCCTTGGAACGGTCCACCCTGACAGTGCCTGTTTCCTTGTTATAGGAGATGCGCAGCCCGGAGTCGGAGCCGGATGATTGGCGGAGGAGAACGCCCGCCTCGCGAGCTGAGGTCAGGTCCATCTCCAGCTCGATTAGTTGCGTACGGCCCTTGAAGTCCTGGCCAAGGTCCTTCGGTGAAGAGCCGACGGTGAGGTTTTTGCTCTTCACTTCACCGGAGTGTTCCATCGCTTCCCGCGCAGCGCCGGCAATGGCGGATCGCAACTCAAACCTCTTCTCGCCCCGAACCAAGGTGAGTTCGCGGGGAATTGCCATGGAGCCGCGCCATGGCGTGGTGGGCACATCCTGGGCGTAGTCCCAATTGCCCATCCACCCCAAAAGAACGGGTTTGTCCCCGGGCGCGCCCGAGATGGAGTTCGCGGCGTAGTAGTCGGCGCCGTGGTCCAGCCACTGGGATTCGTCGAGCGGCGCGTCGGGAGCGGCCGCATCTTCGGCCGTAAAGCGCGTCCCGTCGAATTCGCCCACGAAGTACTGCATGCCCGAACCGCCCGCAATGCCGCCGGGGTTGATGCTCAGGAGCATCACCCACTTCTTCGCGGTGGAGTCCTCCACGTTCATCTGGATGAGTTCAGGTACTTCCCAGAGCCCGCCTTGGGCACCGACGCCGGAGAAATCGCTCAGGTATTCCCAGCGGAGGAGGTCCGTGGACTTGAACATCTTGACCACCTGGGCGTCGGCCACCACAGTGGTCATCACCCAGTAGCGACCGGGCTCGTACCACGTGACTTTGGGGTCGCGAAAGTTGTTGTTGGTGGGTGCGAGGTTCAGAACAGGGTTTCCTTGGTACTTCTGCCACGTGGTTCCGTTATCCAAGCTGAAGGCCACCGACTGTGCCTGCGCGCCTTGCGGGAGAGCGCCGTTCTTACCGTACGCGCTGGTGTAGAGAGCCACCATGGGTGGGTTTTTGGCTGAGCCGAGACCGGAAGCGTTGTTCTTATCCATCACGATGCAGCCGGAGAAGATTTCTTCTTCAGGGCTCGCCTCCATGGCCACGGGCTGCTGTTCCCACTGGATCAGATCCTTGCTGGTGGAGTGCCCCCAGGACATGTTGCCCCACGAGTTTCCACGCGGGTTGTATTGATAAAACGCGTGGTAGGTCCCGTCGTGATAGACGAGCCCGTTGGGGTCGTTGAGCCAGTTCTTCTCAGCCGTCAGGTGGGCTACGGGCCGCCAAGGGTCCGAAGCGGTGGGTGCCGGACCCGAGGGTGTTGGCACCGGCGTCGGGTTTGCTGTGCAGGACGCGGCAGAAAAGGCGACCACGACGGCGGCACTTGCGGCCAGCATGTGGCGGCGGGACAGGTGGGGGTTGGGGTAAGTCATGGGGGAGAAATCCTGAAGGTTTGGGGGTGGCAGGGATGCCGACTCTTCTGGAGCCAACACCCCTGCCGCGGCCTCATGGCCAGGGTGTTACGGCCTACTTGTAGTGGCCTTCGCCGCCAACGCGGAGGTTGGTGGGCAGGTAGCCGAACGGGCCGAGGCCGTTCTGGCCGAAGCTGCGGTCAACCTGGGTCACGCCGGCCTTGAAGTTCATCTTCACGGTGGGTGACAGGGAACCGCCGCGGACGCCGTCCACGTTGTCGATGAAGGACTGGACGAGGCCGCCGGGCTGCACATAGTGCGAATAGGCCTGGAACTGGCGGCCGTTCTGCCGTGGATCCGGACCCTCCGGCGCGTTGGCCGGCATGTTCAGGTCCGTCGGGGAGCCCAAGGCCAATCCGCTGTTGTTGACCGGCTGGTAGTCCGAACGGACGCCGTTGCCTACAAAGCCGTACACGCCGTCGGGGCCGCGCATTCCATCTGCATACGTGAACTGGTGGCTGATGGTGAACAGGTAGTACTTGTTCTTGCCGTTCTCGTTCTGGATGTAGATCTGCGGACGCTCAGTTTGGTCGTTGACGCAGTTGGCGGACAGGATCGGCGGAAGGAAGCTCCACTTGGTGAGGTCCTTGTTGTCCGCCACTGCCAGGCCCACGTTTGCGGTCTGGTACCAAGCGCCGGTGCTGTTGACCTGGGCCACGGTTTCGGCGTTGGGGTCGCCCGGCTGGTAGCCGAGGTCTTCCTGCTTGCACTTGTAGGAGCCGCGGGTGCCGCCGGTGTTGCCCTCGAACACCATGAAGGTCTTGCCCGGATGTGCCGGGTCCGCGAAGGTGTACGGGTCACGGAACGCGAAGCCGGGGTTCTGGGCTTTGTTCTGGTACAGCTTTCCGTCCGGCTCCAGCAGTTTGGTGTGCTGGAAGCCGTCGAAGGTCACGCCGTTTTGGTTGGCATGGATGTTACCCAGTGCCTTGGCAATCACGGCATCCGGAGCGATACCGCCGCCGCCCGCATTTCGCTCAGCGACGTCGTAGAACGTGGTAGCGGTGTAGAAGACGTTGATCTTGTTGCCCTGCATGAGGCGCGTGGAACCGGACCACTCAGTGTTGCCGATGGACGTGTTGTCCAGGAACAAGTGTCCGCCGTAGTTCCATTTGTCCTTGGCAGGATCGGCGTTGGTCTTCCGGAAGAAGTAGCCGATCCGCGCGTTCCAGTGGCGCTGGTCGAAGCCGTATCCGGCGTGCCGGTCGGCAACCAGGGCGAAGATGACGTCCCAGCCCTTGTAGCTGATCTGGTTTGCGTTCTCGTCCGTCAGGGACCAGGTGTCCCAGACCCAGACGTCGTCGTTCATGGCCGGGAAGTCCTTGGGGATTTCCGGCATGGTGACGTTGGGGCTCATGGAGTTCTGGCCGGGGGCAACGTTGGGGTTGCTCTGGGCCATGATCTGTTTGGCGTCAGCTCGCGTCCATTTGGACGTGAAGTCAGCCGCGGGATCGTATGCCTGCTGCGTGTGGGTGGTTGGCAGCGGGAAGCCGGGCGTGGGAGCCGGCATAGTGCTCGACGGCGGGTCTGCCGGGAGGTTGGCCTGCGCGGCTGGCGTCACCAGCAGGATGCTGCCGGCCACGCCTGCCGCCGCTGCGAGGGCTACGGCCTGTCGCAACCGGCGGCGCGGCCGTTGAGGGGTTGAGTGCGTGTTCATGCTTGCTCTTCTCGCGGAGTGTTGGACTTCGTGGAGTGGGGCGCATGCCCTGACCCCCTGTTGGGGGTTCTCTACTCAGGCGTCCATCGATCCGCTGTAGGCGTCATCGAAGGACGCCATCGTTTCGAGGTGCGGGGAAGCTTTGTAGCTATCCGCCGCGGTGGCTCCGGCACGTCGACTTACCGGAACGCTCTCCACGCTAGACACGTGTTAGGTCCCAAATCAAAAGGGTGTTTCGCAAGCATTTGCGGTTACCCGCCGGTACTTGCGCAAGCGCTTACATTGCCAACGTGCGCGCGTGACATTTCTGTGCGATGCGGGTCAAATGTTGCGTCACCTACCGGATTCTTCCTGAGAATTTACTGTGCGTTTACTTCCGCTGTGGAATTGTTAGCGCACACCCTTAAACAGCAATGCGGGGCCACCCGTTAGGTGACCCCGCAAGTTGTGGGTAGCGGTCAGAGCTTGGCGATGATCTCCGCCAGAAGCGTGGAGATCCGCTTGCCCGCTGCGTGTCCGGCTTCCAAGACTTCCGCGTGGCTCAAAGGAACCGGGCTGATGCCGGCTGCGAGGTTGGTGACCAAGGAGATACCGAAAACTTCCATGCCTGCATGGCGGCCGGCGATGGCTTCCAAGGCGGTGGACATGCCCACCAGGTCTGCGCCGATCCGCTTGGCGTATTGGACCTCTGCCGGAGTCTCGTAGTGGGGCCCCGTGAACTGCGCGTACACGCCCTCCTGCAGGGAGGAGTCGACTTCGCGGGCGAGCTCGCGGATCCGGGAGGAGTAGAGGTCGGTGAGGTCAACGAACGTTGCGCCCTCAAGGGGTGAGGTTGCGGTGAGGTTGATGTGGTCACTGATGAGAACGGGTGTGCCCGGGGTCCAGTCTTCGTTGAGCCCGCCGCAACCGTTGGTGAGGACCAGAGTCTTGCAACCGGCAGCCGCGGCCGTGCGGACGCCGTGGACTACGGACCGTACACCCCGGCCTTCGTAGTAATGGGTCCGGGCGCCTAACACCAAGGCGCGCTTGCCCTCCTTGGTGAGGACGGAGCGGATGGTGCCAACATGGCCCACCACCGCTGGTTTGTGGAAGCCCGGGACCTCGGATGCGTTCAATGTGGCGGTGGTTTCGCCGATCAGATCGGCAGCCTCCGCCCATCCGGATCCGAGCACCAGGGCCACGTCATGGGACTCGACGCCGGTCTCCGCGGCGATGAAGTCCGCGGCGGCCTTCGCGGCCTCAAAGGGGTCAGTGTTCATCAGCTCAGTGTTACTCACTGGTACAAGCTACCTTGCGGCTACAGCACTTTGGTAGGGACCCGGGTGGAGTGAGGTTCGGCTGGGTGGCAACCGGCGTGGCAATGAGCGAGAATTGAGGACTGTGACCACCCAAGTTGACTTTAGTGCCCCCCGTATCGCGATCCTGGGAGGTGGTCCCGGTGGATATGAAGCTGCCATGGTGGCCGCCTCGCTCGGCGCGCACGTCACGATCATCGAGCGGGCAGGCCTCGGCGGCTCCGCGGTGCTGACCGACGTCGTGCCTTCCAAAACCCTTATTGCCACCGCCGACCTCATGACCCGCGTCGGTGAGGCGGACGAACTCGGTGTGAAGTTCGACGGCGACGGTACGGCTTCGAAGCCCCGTGCCGACCTCAAGCACATCAACGATCGCGTGCTTAATCTGGCCCATGGGCAGTCCGATGACATCCGTGCAGGCCTTGAGCGCCTGGGTGTGGAGATCGTTATTGGTTCCGGCAAACTGCTGGACAACAACACCATCGAGGTCCTGACCATCGACGGAATCCGCACCATCGATGCCGATGCCATTCTGTTGGCTGTCGGCGCTCATCCGCGTGAACTCCCCACCGCCAAGCCCGACGGCGAACGCATCCTCAACTGGGCGCAGATCTACAACCTGGACGAGCTTCCCGAAGAACTGATCGTGGTGGGTTCGGGCGTCACCGGTGCCGAGTTCGCATCCGCCTACAACGGCCTGGGCTCCAACGTCACGCTGATCTCCAGCCGCGACCAGGTTCTCCCGGGCGAGGACACGGACGCCGCCAAGCTGCTGGAAGGCGTCTTCGAACGTCGCGGCGTGCGCGTTCTGTCGAAGTCCCGTGCAAACGCAGTGGAGCGAACGGACGACGGCGTTAAGGTCACCTTGGGTGACGGATCGATCGTGACAGGTTCGCATTGCCTGGTATGTGTCGGCTCCATCCCCAACACCGCCGGCATCGGCCTCGAAGAAGCCGGCGTGACGCTCACAGAGTCCGGGCACATCAAGGTGGACGGCGTTTCCCGCACCACTGCCCCCAACATTTACGCTGCCGGCGACTGCACGGGTGTCTTCGCCCTGGCATCCGTTGCCGCCATGCAGGGCCGCATCGCGATCGCACACTTCATGGGCGACGGCGTGAAGCCGCTCAAGCTCAATCAAGTGGCGTCGAACATCTTCACGTCTCCGGAGATCGCCTCGGTGGGTGTTTCAGAAGCAGACCTCGCTTCGGGCAAGTACCAGGGCGACGTGGTGATGTTGTCCTTGCTGAGCAACGCCCGAGCCAAGATGCGCAACACCAAGGACGGCTTCGTCAAGATCATTGCACGCAAGGGATCCGGGACCGTAATCGGTGGCGTGGTGGTGGGCCCGAATGCTTCGGAGCTCATCTTCCCGATCTCCGTGGCTGTCACCCAGAAGCTCCACGTGGATGACGTAGCCAGCGCCTTCACGGTGTACCCGTCGCTGACCGGGTCCATCTCGGAGGCCGCGCGGCGCCTGCACGTGCACATGTAGCTCCAACGCCGGCGCCCGTTTCGGGGGTTCCCTGCTGATCATGCCGTGCGCACGGCACTCCTGGCAGGGAACCATCGAAACGGGCTCCGCAGGCCCTACACTTGCAGCACGGCGAGGGCCTCAGTCAATGGCATATGCAGGGCAGTTCCGTGGCCTGGCAGGATCACCTTCGCCTGGACAGCAGCGAGGGAGCGTGCCGAAGCGAGCGCGGCGGCCGGGTCCGAGTGGTACATCCGGTGCAACATCTGCGGGCCGGACGTGGTGCTGATCGGGTGGCCGCTGACGAACGAGTCGCCCACGGCGATCGCCCCGGCTGTTGGCAGCAGCAGGGCCACGTTGCCGGGGGTGTGCCCGGGTAGAAGGATCGCTTGGGGCTGCCCCGGAAGGTCCTTGAGCTTTTCGGGCTTCCAGGCTTCGGCGTGCGTGGCCGGCTCTGCCTGAAGGGCCTTGGCCTTGATGACGTGCAGCATCCACCGGAACACCGTGGGACGCCAGGCCCTGACGAGGACCTGCCCGAACGTGACCTGGTGCTTCTCCTTGCCCTGAACGTGGGCAAGTTCCTCGGGGGAGCAGAGGATGGGTGTGCCAAAGGTCCGGGAGAAGTAAGCCGCGGATCCTGTATGGTCCACGTGTCCATGCGTGATCAACATTGCCTTGGCGTCGGCGGGATCGAGTCCGAGCCCTCGGATGGACTCTAGGACAAGCTCGCGGTCCGCCGGATAGCCGCCGTCGATCAACATGAAGCCTGAAGCGTCACGGACAATGAGCCAGTTGGACGCAGGCCCCTCAACAAAATGGACGCCGGGCGCGGGTTCGGATACCTTCACTCGGGAATTCTAAACCAGCGAGATCGCCGGAAAGCTGCGAGACCGCGGTTCCGGACCAGCGATTTCGCAGCCTTCCGGGGGGTTCGTAGCCCAGCTATGCGGCCTCAGGCGGCAGCCGCTTGGAAATGTTTTTCGATGATCCCCTTGATGTCCTCGTGGCAGCCCCCGCATCCTGTTCCGGCGCGGGTGGCCTTGGAGACCTCGCCCACGGTACTGCAGCCCTCCACCACGGAAGTCTCGATGCTGGCCGCGCTCACTCCGGCGCAGCGGCACACGGTCCGCTGGGGATCGTTGCTGGTGGCGGCTCCGGCATCGAGTTGGTCGGGTCCATCCAAGCGGAGCAGCAGGGACCGGTCAGCGGGCAGCTCCGAGGAACGCTCGAAGAGCACCACAAGCTCAGCAGCGGTCCGGGGCATGCCCACCGCTACCAAGCCTTCCAGCACTCCGCCGCGGGTGGTCATCTTCACGTAGCGGCCGTGTTCAGGATCAGCCCACTGGGAGATCTGCCGGCGGGCACGCCCGGACGCGGCACCGGCTTCCAGGAGCTCCTCATCCCAAGGATCGGCCTGGTTGTCGCCTGCCACCGCAAGGTTGATGCCCCGCGCCTTCAAGACCACCACTCCGGGCTTCTCCATGGGCAGGGCTTCCAGTGCCTCGGCGGCGGCCTGGCCGTCACGGGCCAGGACCACGAGGTATTCAGCCAACCATT
This sequence comes from Arthrobacter sp. Rue61a, assembly GCF_000294695.2. Taxonomy (NCBI): domain Bacteria; kingdom Bacillati; phylum Actinomycetota; class Actinomycetes; order Micrococcales; family Micrococcaceae; genus Arthrobacter; species Arthrobacter sp. Rue61a. The sequence goes on from NC_018531.1 coordinate 1,424,414, forward strand.
CGGCCTGACGCCAACCAGGACCCACCAAACCTGAGGGCCCGCCGGCTGTTCGGCACTCGACACAGGCAGCGTCCGGGCACCGCACTTCCGCGCAGTCTCCAATCGCGAACATGTGGGGCTCGTGATAGGCCCGCAGGTGGTGGTCCACCAGGATTCCGGACCCCACAGGAAGGCCACAGCCCTCAGCCAGTTCAATGCGGGGGCGGACGCCACAGGACAACACCAGCAGGTCGCCGTCGATCGCGGAGCCGTCATCCAGCAGCAGAGCGGAGAAGCTGCCGCCGGGACCAGCCGTTTCCACGCCTGTAGAACGCGCGTTGCCGGCTATCCGGACGCCGCCGGCGCGCAGGCTGCTGGTGAGCACGGAGCCACTGCCGCGGTCGATGCTGCGCCCCAGCGGGAAGGGACCGTTGTGAACCACAGTGGCCTGCGCGCCTTCTTCGGCGGCCGCGAGTGCAGTCTCCAGGCCCAGCACGCCGCCGCCAAGCACCACCACGCGCTTGCCGTCAGCGACGGCGGCACGGACCACGGCTGCGTCCTTCAGATCGCGCAAAGCAGTAACGCCGGCTGGAAGCACAGGTCCGGAAGGATCCGGGTTGAGTCCGGTCAGGTTAGGAATCACGGGACGGGACCCGGTAGCGAACACCAGACGGTCGTAGTGTTCAGTGCTGCCATCGGACAGCGCTACGTTCTGGCGGGCACGGTCGATCCTTTTGACCTTCACGCCCAACCGCACTTCCACGCCGTCGGACTCCAATTCGGACGCATCAGCCATGGCCAGAGCCTCGGCAGTGGTGCGGCCGACAGCGAGTTCAGCCACCATGACGCGGTTATAGGCAGCTTCGCTTTCCTGCCCGATGACCAGCAACTGCACCAGCCCGGTGCGGACAGCGGGGAGCAGTTCGTCCACGAGCCGGGCAGCGACCGGCCCGAATCCAACAACAACAATGCGCTCGCTCATGATGCCTCCTTGACGTGCAGTGGCAGCCGCGTGCCCTCAGGGACGGTGTAAGAGTGCGGGTCCTGGGTGGAAACCGCGCGCCGGACCCATACCCGGCTGGTCTTGAACTCCGGCATACCGGAAATGGGATCTGTGGCCGCCTCCGTGAGGCGGTTGGCGTTTTCCTGGCCGGGGAAGTGGAACGGCAGAAAGACGGTGTCCGGGCGGACCGAGTTGCTGAGCTCGGCACGGCAAAGCACTTCGCCGCGCTGGTTCGTGACGGTGGCGTAGTCGCCGTCGGCAATGCCGCGCGAGGCCGCCGTAGCCGGGTGAATAAGGAGCCGGGCCTGGGGCTGCGATGCGAGGAGTTCGCTCACGCGGCGCGTCTGGGCGCCGGACTGGTAGTGCTCCAGAAGCCTGCCGGTGGCAAGGGCCAGTGAGTCGTCCGCAAAGGAACGGACAGCCCGCTTGGACGGGGTCACCGGCACCATGACGGCCCGGCCGTCAGCATGGGCGAATCCGTCGCCGAACAGCCTGGGGGTACCAGTGCTGCCCACCGGATACGGCCAGTAGGCAGCTTCGCCGCGGTCCAGCATGGCGTAATCGATGCCCGAGTAGTCAGCCAGGCCGCCAGCAGAAGCCAAGCGCAGCTCTTCGAAGACGGTCTCGGGGTCATCGCTGAACGTTGAAGGAGCGTCAAGCATCCCGGCAAGCCGGGCCATGAGCCACAACTCGCTGCGGACACCCGGGGGAGGGGTTAGCGCGCGGCGGCGACGAATCACACGCCCTTCAAGGTTGGTGAGCGTTCCTTCTTCCTCGGCCCACTGCGTGACCGGCAGAACCAAATCCGCTTCGGCAGCCGTCTCGGACATGAAGAAGTCGCAGACCACCAGGAAGTCCAGGCTGCGGAGCCCCTGGATCACTGCATTGGTATCAGGAGCGGACACCACCACATTGGCGCCGTGCACGAAAAGGCAACGGACGCCGTCGGGCTTTCCCAGCGACTTGAGAAGTTCGACGGCGGGCAGGCCGGGTCCGGGGATCAACGACTCGTCGACGCCCCACACGCCGGCGACGTGGGCGCGGGCAGCGGGATCGGCGATCTTGCGGTAGCCGGGAAGCTGATCAGCCTTTTGGCCGTGCTCGCGGCCGCCTTGGCCGTTGCCCTGGCCAGTCAACGTGCCGTAGCCGCTGCGGGCCGAGCCGGGGAGACCAAGGAGAAGGCTGAGGTTGATGGCTGCGGTGGCGGTGTCCGTGCCGTCCACGTGCTGTTCCACGCCACGGCCGCTGAGGATGTAGCTGCCACCGTCGCGGGCCCCTTGGGCGAGCCGGCGTGCGGTTTCGCGGATAAGGGTGGCCGGTACGCCGGTGATGGACTGGACGCGCTCCGGCCAGAAAGCATTGAGGCTGCGCACCACGGCTGCGTAACCGCTGGTGTTCTTCTCGATGTACGAGGCGTCGGCGAGTCCCTCGTGCACCACCACGTGGCTGATGCCCAAAAGGAGCGCCAAATCGGTGCCGGGCGTCGGCTGCAGGTGGAGGCCGCCGCCGTCGCCCGTGAAAGCAGCAGTAGCCGAGCGTCGAGGGTCCACAACGATCAGCCCGCCGGCGTCGCGGGCGCTTTGCAGGTGCTGGACGAACGGAGGCATGGTCTCGGCAACGTTGGAACCGAGCATGAGGATCACGGACGCGGTGTCCAGGTCCGTGACGGGGAAGGGGAGGCCGCGGTCCACGCCGAACGCCCGGTTGCCTGCAGCCGCGGCCGAAGACATGCAGAACCGGCCGTTGTAATCGATCCTTGACGTGCGCAGGGCCAGCCGGGCGAACTTGCCCAGCATGTACGCCTTCTCATTGGTGAGGCCGCCGCCGCCGAAGACTCCGACGGCGTCGTTCCCGTACTGCTGCTGGGTGTCTTTGACGGCGGCCGTGATGAGCATGAGCGCCTGGTCCCAGGAGATGGGCTGGTGCACGCCGTCCGATCCCTTGAGCATCGGCTCCGTGACGCGCCCGTTGTGACGCAACAACGACGCCGATGTCCAGCCTTTGCGGCACAGCCCGCCCCGGTTAGTGGGGAAGTCACGCCCGGAAACTTCCAGGGGCGCGGCGGGTGCTGCGTCCGGCGCGGGCACTGCCCCGGCTGCAGGTGCAGCCGGGGTCAGCGTCATGGCGCACTGGAGCGCGCAGTAGGGGCAGTGGGTATCGGCGCCGTTGGGCATCTAGATGTGTCCGATCATGTTGCGCTTCTGGGCGGGGCGGATGTAGCAGACCCAGCAGACGGTGAGCATCAGGACGTAGGCTCCAACGAATCCGTAGAACGCCGGTGTGTAGGAGCCGCTGGCGCTGTTGGAGGCATTGAGCACCTGAGGGATGACGAAGCCGCCGTAGGCGCCGATCGCGGAGATCAGGCCCAACGAGGAAGAAGCGAGCCGTGCGGTGGTGGCGCTCGTGGCGCCTGAACGGGCTGCTCGGCTGGACGTTGCAAAGATGACCGGGATCATGCGGTACGTCGCGCCGTTTCCAAAGCCGCTGGCCAGGAAGAGTAGCAGGAAGAGGGTGAGGAAGAGCCAGAAGTTCTTCAGTGGGAGGGTCCAGATCATGGTCAGGGTGATGACGGCCATGGAGGCGAACGAGGCGATGGTCATCCGGGCGCCACCCATACGGTCGGCCATGCGTCCGCCGTAGGGACGGGCCAAGGATCCGACCAGCGGGCCGAGGAATGCAAGGGACAATGCAACGGCACCGACGTGGATGGAGGAGAAGTCCGGGAAGTAGTCCTTGATCAGCTTGGGGAAGACGCCCGCGAAGCCGATGAATGAGCCGAACGTACCGATGTAGAGGAACGCCATGATCCACAGGTGAGGTTCCTTGAGGGCGGCCAGGGAACCGGCCACATCACCCTTGGCGCTGGTGAGGTTGTTCATGTACTTGTAGGCGCCGAAAGCGGCGATGATGATCAGTGGGATCCAGATGATGCCCGCCATCGGCAGGTTGACGGTCCCGGCAGCCAGCAAGGTGATGGCGATGGGGACAACAAGCTGTGCGACGGCTGCACCAAGGTTTCCGCCGGCCGCGTTCAGGCCCAGCGCCCAACCCTTTTCGCGGGCAGGGTAGAAGAAGGTGATGTTGGCCATGGAGCTGGCGAAGTTGCCGCCACCGAAGCCGGCGAGTGCGGCCATGAGGAGCATGACACCGAAGGGCGTCTCCGGGTTGGACACACAGATGGCAAGGCCTGTGGTGGGATCAGGAGCAGGAGCGCCGAGACGATGGTCCAGTTCCGGCCACCGAACTTGGGAACCATGAACGTGTAGGGGATTCGGAGTGTTGCGCCTACGAGGCTGGGGATGGAGATGAGCCAGAAGATCTGGTTAGTGTCGAACGTGAAGCCTGCTGCGGGGAGCTGGACCACCACGATGGACCACAGCTGCCAGACGACGAAGCCGAGGAATTCGGCGAAGATCGACCAGTAGAGATTGCGCTTGGCGATGGACCGGCCTTCGGCTTCCCACTGGCCCTTGTCTTCGGCGTCCCAGTTGGCAATCCAGCGGCCGGGGCGGTGCTCAAGGGTGGGGGTGGCGGTGGCAGTGGACTGGACGGGGGCCAGTTCTTCTGCGGAGCGGTCAACAGTCACGGAGTGCCTCCTTGGTGGGGGACGTTGTTATTCCAAGGTAGGTTTCGCGCATTTCGTGGACGGGCGCCGTTTGTAAACGTGCTGTGACATTTCCCTATCGGCGGGGTCACCGGCGCGTGAGGCAATGGTGAGGTAATGTGGCGCGGACCACAAGGTGAGATTTTCTTGTGTGTCCGCATGTTGGACTTAGTTGTCCGGTCAATGGACAGCGGGAACTATTATTGAACTCTCGAATAATCCGTCGCCGGTAGGTTCTGGGGCATCGGCCGGCGCAAAAGAAAGCTGCAAATACATGTCTTCCACCGCACCATCCAAGGAAGGTGAGTCCACTAAGCCAGTGAACTCACGGGGCAAGGTGATCTTCGCGAGCCTGATCGGCACGACGATCGAGTTCTACGATTTCTACGCCTACGCCACCGCGTCAGTACTCGTCTTCCCCAAGCTCTTCTTCCCCGACGCCACTGACATCAACGCGCTGCTCAGTGCGTTCGCCATCTTCGGTGTTGCCTTCTTCGCCCGACCCATTGGCGCAGTGGTGTTCGGCCACTTCGGTGACAAGATCGGCCGCAAGGGCACCCTGGTCGCCTCGCTGTTGACCATGGGTATCGCCACGTTCCTCATCGGTCTCCTGCCCACGGCCTCCATGCCGGGATGGGCCATCCTTGCCCCGATCATGCTGGTTATCCTCCGCTTCTTCCAGGGCCTTGCTTTGGGCGGAGAATGGTCAGGCGCAGCGTTGCTGGCCACCGAGAACGCCCCCGAAGGTAAGCGCGCCATCTACGGAACGTTCCCTCAGTTGGGTGCACCCATCGGCTTCATCATCGCCAACGTCATCTTCATCTGGATGAACGTGTCGCTCAGCGCGGAAGAGTTCCTTGCGTGGGGTTGGCGTGTTCCATTCATTCTCAGCGCGGTGCTGGTTGTGGTGGGCCTTTACGTTCGACTGAAGCTGGTGGAGAGCGCCTCCTTCACCAAGGTGATCGAGCAAGAAAAGGTGCAGAAGGTGCCCCTCGCCGCCACACTCAAGAGCCACTGGCGCCCCGTGGTGGCCGGTACGTTCATCATGTTTGCCACCTACGTGCTGTTCTACATCATGACTACGTTCACGCTGTCTTACGGCACCAAGCCCACCCTGGCCGGTGCGCAGGCAGCCGCTGAGAAGGCCGGCACACCCATGACGGCAGAACAGATCGCGGCGTTCGTCCCCGGCCTGGGAATCACCCGGTCCGATTTCCTCTGGATGCTGATCATCGGCGTCGTCTTCTTCGGCATCTTCACCGTGGTCTCCGGACCGCTCGCTGAGAAGTGGGGCCGCCGAAAGTTCCTGCTGGGCGTCACCGCCGGCATCTTCGTGTTCGGTGCGCTCTGGTTCACCATGTTTGGTCCCGGCCAGGCAGCGGCGATGGTTGGCCTCATTGTGGGCTTCACGCTCATGGGCCTGACCTTCGGTCCCATGGCGGCGATCCTTCCGGAACTGTTCCCGGCCAACGTCCGCTACACGGGCTCGGCTGTGGCGTACAACCTGTCCTCCATGATCGGAGCCGCCCCGGCATCGTTCGTGGCAATTGCCCTCTGGTCCGCAGCCAACGGCAGCACGTGGCTGGTAGGTGTCTACATGGCCGCCGCTGCGGTGGTCACCTTCATCGCGCTCTGGCTGACCCGCGAAACCAAGGACATGGACTACGAGAACAACGTCGCCTAAGTACCCCGCTTACGACGTCGGCCCCGCACCAAACGGTGCGGGGCCGGCGTCGTTAAGAGGTTCTTGGCGTTAATCCTCGATGGTCGCGATGACTGCGCCGGCGGCAACGGTCTCACCGGCGGTGGCAGCAAGGCCACGCACAGTACCGGCCTTGTGGGCGGTCAGGGGCTGCTCCATCTTCATGGCTTCCAGGACCACGATCAGATCGCCCTCGGCCACAACGTCACCTTCCGAGGCTGCCACCTTGACGATGGTGCCCTGCATGGGGGACGTCAGGGCATTGCCACCGGCAGCTGCAGCCGTGGCACCAGCCGAGCGGGAGCGTTTCTTGGATTTGCCGGACTTGGAGCCTGAACCGCTGGAAACCGCGGCGACGCCGCCACCCAGGCCGGACGGCAGGACGACCTCAAGGCGCTTGCCGCCAACCTCGACGACGACGCGCTGGCGCTCACCGGCGTCGGGCGTTTCAGTACCGGCACCACTTGCCGACCATGCCGGGAGGCTGTTGACGAACTCGGTCTCGATCCAGCGCGTGTGAACCTTGAACGGTCCTTCCGCCGGGGCAAAGGCGGGATCGGTGACCACGGCGAGGTCGAACGGGATGACGGTGGGAATACCCTCCACCACCATCTCTTCAAGGGCGCGACGTGAACGCTGAAGGGCTTGCTCGCGGGAAGCGCCAGTGACGATCAGCTTGGAGAGCATCGAGTCGAAGTTGCCGCTGATGACGTCGCCCTGCTCAATGCCGGAATCGATCCGGACGCCGGGTCCCGTCGGGTTCTTCAGAGTGGTGATGGTGCCGGGGGCGGGCATGAAGTTGCGTCCCGGGTCCTCGCCGGTGATGCGGAACTCGAAGGAGTGGCCGCGGACCTCGGGGTCGTCATAGCCAAGCGCTTCACCGCGGGCGATGCGGAACTGCTCGCGGACGAGGTCGATGCCCGTGACTTCCTCGGAGACGCAGTGCTCCACCTGGAGGCGGGTGTTGACCTCAAGGAAGGAAATAGTGCCGTCCTGGCCCACCAGGAACTCGCAGGTGCCCGCGCCTAAGTAGTTGGCTTCCTTCAGGATGGCCTTGGAAGACTCGTACAGTCGCTTGTTCTGCTCTTCGCTCAGGTAAGGAGCAGGAGCTTCCTCCACGAGCTTCTGGTTGCGGCGCTGCAACGAGCAGTCGCGGGTGGAAACCACCACGACGTTGCCGTATGCGTCGGCCAGGCACTGGGTCTCAACGTGGCGGGGAGCGTCGAGGAAGCGCTCGATGAAGCATTCGCCGCGGCCGAAAGCTGCGACGGCTTCACGGACTGCGGATTCGTACAGCTCCGGGATCTCGTCCATGGTGCGGGCAACCTTGATGCCGCGACCACCACCGCCGAAAGCTGCCTTGATGGCAACGGGGAGGCCAAACTCCTCAGCAAACTTCAGGATCTCGTCCGCGGACTCAACGGGGTCGGCGGTGCCGGGAACCAGGGGAGCGCCCACCTTTTCGGCAATATGCCGGGCCTGAACCTTATCGCCCAAGGCCGAGATGGCCTCGGGGGACGGGCCGATCCACGTGATGCCAGCTTCAATGACCTTAGCCGCGAACTCGGCGTTCTCCGCGAGGAACCCGTAGCCGGGGTGGATGCCGTCGGCGCCTGACTGCTTGGCGACGTCGATGATCTTGTCCATCACCAAGTACGACTCGGCGGCGGTGTTGCCACCCAAAGCGTAGGCTTCGTCGGCGAGGCGGACATGGAGGGCGTCGCGGTCGGGGTCGGCGTAAACGGCTACGGAGGCAATGCCTTCGTCCCGGGCGGCTCGGATGATGCGGACCGCGATTTCGCCGCGGTTGGCAATCAAGACCTTGGTGAGAGGGCTGGAAATGGGCTGCGCCGGGTTAGCTGACAAGTTGTTGACTCCTTCTGTCCTTGAGGAGCCTAGCGCGATTGTGAGGGTTCCGCCCATATTGATGGGGGATTCCGTGTGTGAGGCGATGTTCCTTTGTAGGGTTGCTACAAATTGCCTTTACTGGCTATTCGCGTCCCACAGCTCCGTGATGCCAACGTTCGCGTGGACCAGCAGGTCCCGGAGTGTGGAAATGGAAAGCCCGACGACGGCGTGCGGGTCGCCGTCCACCTTGCGGATGAAGGCCCCGCCCAAACCGTCGATGGTGAAGGAGCCCGCGCAATGAAGGGGCTCTCCAGTGGCGATGTAGGCGTCGATGTCGTTGCTGCTCATCCGGGCGAAGTGGACCTCGGCGCTCGAAACCGCTCCGACTGTGGCGCCCGTGCCTTCGGGGGTCTCGTCACCTGCTGCATCCTCGTCTGCGTCAGCGGCGGTGTCCCGGCAGTCAACCAGCCAATGCCCTGTGTGAAGCACCCCCTGCGAGCCGCTCATGCGCAGCATCCGTTCCCGGGCGACCTCCGCCGTGTAGGGCTTGCCGTGGGACTCGCCGTCGAACTCAAAGACAGAGTCGCAGCCGATGACCAAGGCACCTTCGGCTTCGGGGAGGGCTGCGACGGCTTCGGCTTTGGCCCGTGCCAGCAACAAAGCGGTGTCGTGGGCGTCCGTCACACCGTATTTTGCCTGCACCGCATCCTCATCAACGTCCGACACCAGGACGTCATGCCGGATCCCGGCTTCCGTGAGGAGCTTGGTGCGGGCAGGGGACTGGGAGGCAAGGATCAATCGGGTCACGCCTCCCAGCCTAATACGAACCCTCTCTCACATCCCGCGTGCTTACGGCGAACCCTCTCTCACATCCCGCGTGCTTAAACCGAACGCTCGCTCACTTGCCTGAAGCAAGTGAGCGAGCGTTCGGATATATCAGCTGTGATGTGAGAGAGGGTTAATGGACCAGTTCCTCGGATCCGGCTTTTGAACGGTCGCTCCGCTCCAGCTTGGCGCCTTCAACATCCACGTCAGGGAGGATGCGTTCCAGCCATTTGGGCAGCCACCAGGCCTTCTCGCCCAAGAGATACATCACTGCGGGGACGATGGTCATGCGAACCACGAAGGCGTCGATCAGCACACCGAATGCCATCGCGAAGCCAAGCGGCCGGACCATGGTGAGGTGGCTGAAGATGAAGCCGGAGAACACGCTGACCATGATGATCGCGGCCGCGGTGACAACGGCTGCCGCGTGGCTGAACCCGGAGCGGACAGCATGCTTGGCGGACTCACCGTGCATGAACGACTCCCGCATGCCGGATGTAATAAACACCTGGTAGTCCATCGCGAGTCCGAACAGCACGCCGATCAGGATGATGGGCAGGAAGCTCAGGACAGCGCCTGGATTGGCGACGTCGAAGATGCCTCCCAGCCAACCCCACTGGTAAACAGCAACCACGGCACCGAACGCGGCAGCGAGGGATAGCAGGAACCCGCCGGTGGCCAGCAGCGGCACCACGATGGAGCGGAACACCAGAAGGAGCAGCAGCAGTGAAAGTCCGACGACGATCGCCAAGTACGGCGGCAAGGCGGCGCCAAGTTTCTCGGACACATCGATGTTGCCGGCCGTCTGGCCGGTCAAACCGATTTTCACGCCCAGGTCCTCACTGATGCCGGTGCCCTTCGCGCGGAGATCGGACACCACCTGCACTGTGCCGGCGCTGGCCGGACCTTCCTTCGGGATGACCTGGAAGACGGCGGTGCGGCGGTCGTCGCTCAGTGCAATGGGAACGGCGGCGATGACATTCTCAACGCTGCGGAGCTGATCCGCGACGTCGAACTGCTTGTTCTTGGCATCGTTCTCGCTGAGGCCTTCGGGGAACTCGCCCACCACGATGATGGGCCCGGTCATGCCTTCACCGAAGCTGCTGCGGGTGAGGTCATACGCCTTGAAGGCCTGCGAATCGACCGGCTCGGAACCGCCGTCGGGAAGTGCCAGCCGCAGCTGGGAGGCAGGCAGCGCCAAGGCACCTAACAGAACGACGCTTGCTACGAGGGCAACCCACGGACGACGCGTGACCAAGCCACCCCAGCCTCCGCTGCTTCGCTTCTCTTCGAGTTCACGGTCGGCAGCTTCGTGGCCCGGCTCGGCGTTGTGCTTTTCGGCCTTGGCCCAAGCGCGCTTGGAGATAAGTCGGCGGCCGATCAGGGCCAGTACGGCGGGTGTCAGCGTCAAAGCCACGACGACGGCTACGCCGACTGTCGCTGCGGCGGCAACACCCATCACTGCAAGGAAGGGCAACCCGGGAACCACAAGGGCAGCGAGGGCGATGATGACAGTGAGGCCTGCGAACAGCACTGCGTTGCCGGACGTCCCGGTGGCCAGTGCTGCGGACTCTTCCCCGTCCATGCCGGCCAGAAGCTGTGTGCGGTGCCGGTTGACGATGAACAGGGAGTAGTCGATGCCGACCGCAAGGCCGAGCATCAGGGCAAGCATGGGGGAGATGGAGCTCATGTCGATCACGCTGGTGAGCGCGAACGTTCCGCCGACACCTACGGCAACGCCGATCAGCGCCATGACAAGGGGCAGTCCGGCCGCGATGAGAGTGCCGAGCATGAGGATCAGGACCAGGGCAGCCACAGCGACGCCCACGATTTCAGCTACACCGAAGATTTCCGAGACGTCCTCGGTGATTTCCTTGCTGGCGTAGGCCGTGACGCCTGCCGACGAAACGCCGTGGACGATCTCCTGAACTTCCTCGCGGACGGCGGGGTCAACGGCGTTGATGGAGGTCTTAAACTGGACCTGTGCGATTGCGGCTTTGTTGTCGCTGGACACGAAACGTAGGCCTTGAGAGGCTTCGAGCTGTCGCTTGCCCAGTGCCAGCGCTGTGGCGCCGTCGGCTGCTTCCTTGGTTCCGGCGTCGAGCTTTTCCTTGGCCGCGGCGAGTTCGGCGCGCTGCGGAGCCAGCTGCGCCTCAATCTGTGCCGACGTCAGGCCGGAGGCTGCCAGTTGCTGCTCGGCGCCTGCCAGTTGCGCTTCGCCCGCGGTCAACTGTGCGCGGGCGGCATCCAGCTGGGTCTGCCCTTCGGCGGCCTGAGCCTCACCGGCGGCGATCTCTCCGGCGGACTTGTCCAGTTGCTCCTGGGTGGTGAACGGGTTCACTGTTCCCTGCACGTCAGGCATGGCTTCAAGCTTGGTGAGTGCAGCCGCGACCGCGTCTTTTTTGGCCTGGTCAAAGCCGGCATCTCCGGCGTCGAAGACCACGCTGGCAGAGCCGCCGGAGGAGTCGGGCAGGGCCTCTTTGAGTTTGTCGGCCATCTGCTGGGTTTCAGTGCCCGGAATGGTGAAGTTGTTGGACATGGTGCCGTGGAACGCTGCGGCCGAGCCGCCCACTGCCACCATGACGGCCAGCCATATGGAGATGACGAGCCAGCGGCGGCGATACGAAAACTTGCCGAGACGGTAGAGGAACGAGGCCATGTCAGAACCGATCTTTGGTGGTTGGAACGGAAGGTGAGGCTGTTGCGGCTTGTGGGAACGCGTTCGACGGCGGCGCGAAGCCGGCACCGAGGAGACCCATCGCATCGATGAGGTGCTGGCGGAGGACCGCCAGGGATTCCGCCGAGAGGTCGGGTCCGCGCTCGACGAACCAGACGGTCATCGCCGCTTTGCCGCAGGAGATCACAGAACCCGCGAGGGCATGAAGGTAGAGCTCGCTGATGCCCGTGCCGAGCCTGCTGCGGGCGGCGTGAATGATCTGCTCGGTGCAGTGTTCCCAGGCTTCCAACTCGGAGCGGGCCAGTGATCGGTTGTCCTGGGTCAAGCTGAACAACTCGGCCATGGGGGCGACGGACATGGGATCGGCCAGGGCCATGAGGGCGGCCTGCGCGGATTCGAGGATGGACTCGTCTCTGGGACGCAGCCGGAACTGTTCCAATGCGTGGTCCATGAAGCCGTCGGCTACGGACGCCAGCGCGGCTTCAAGGCTGGGGAAGTAGTTGAAAAAGGTTCGCCGTGATACACCCGCGCTGGCTGCGATGTCTTCCACGGTGAAATTGCCGGACCCGTTGCTGCGCAAAAGGTCCAGGGCGGCGGAGGCGATAGAGCTGCGGGTGGCCGCCTTGTTGAGTTCGCGCCGTGAGGGCGCGGCGGGCTCAGCTGTGGCGGACACCTCCGCAGCGGCTTCCTGTCTACTGGTTTGGGTCACATACTTACACTAAGTGCAAGTTTGCACTCTGCGCAATTTGAGCGGCTTTGAGCGCACGAAAAACCCGCCTTCGTTTGCTCCCCCTCCCCGTTGAGTGGAGAGGGGAGCAAGCTAGGGCGGGATCAAAGGAGGGCTTGGCTCAGAACTGGTGCGGCGGCGCCGGAGGAGCCGGCGGGGCCGGGGGAGTGGGCTGGGCTGACTGCTGGGCCGCCGTCTTGGTCAGGTAAACAGACTGCCCGGTGGCTCCGGGCTCACCCTCTCCAAGCGGCAGCACGTACACGGCGGTTCCGTAGGCGCACACTTCGGTCCAGTTGGTGCCCATTTCCGAGGTGTCGAAACGCATGGCCACGATGGCGTTGGCGCCACGCTGCTGTGCTTCGTTGACCATGCGTGCCATGACTTCCTGGCGGCTTTCGTAGAGGGCCTTGGTCATTTCGGGCAGCTCGCCGCCGCCCAGGGAGCGGAAGCCGGCCAGCATCTGTGAGCCAATATCGCGTGAACGGACAGTGAGGCCCATGACTTCGCCAAAGACGGCGTCGATGCGGTGGCCCGGGATTTCGTTGGAGGTGACGATCAACATGGTCCGAGCCTATCCAGACTTGACCCCTTAAACGGGGAAATCCCCCGGGGAGAACTCCCCGGGGGATTTGCGCCGTTCCAAAGAGGCTGAGCCTAGGCCTTTGAGTCGGCCAGCTCGCGCTCGTTGTTTTCAGCCGCTGCCTTGTCGGCGGCGAACTCATCAGCGAATGCGGCACCGTTGCGGGGTGCGTTGTAGAGCGACTCGTCCAGGATGCCTTGGCGCTTGGCCACGATGGCGGGAACCAGTGCCTGGCCTGCCACGTTGACGGCGGTGCGGCCCATGTCCAGGATGGGGTCGATCGCCAGCAGAAGGCCGACGCCGGCCAGCGGAAGTCCCAGCGTGGACAGGGTCAGTGTGAGCATGACGACGGCGCCGGTGGTACCTGCCGTAGCGGCGGAACCGAGGACGGAGACCAGCACGATGAGCAGGTACTGGCTGAAGTCCAGGTTGATGCCGAAGAACTGTGCCACGAAAATCGCTGCAATGGCCGGGTAGATTGCTGCGCAGCCGTCCATCTTGGTGGTGGCACCGAGCGGCACGGCAAAGGAAGCGTAGCCGGAGGGGACGCCCAGGTTCCGCTCAGTGACGCGCTGCGTGAGCGGCAGTGTGCCGATGGAAGAGCGGGAGACGAAGGCCAGCTGCACGGCCGGCCAAACACCGGAGAAGTACTGCTTGACGGAGAGGCCGTGGACGCGGACCAGGATCGGGTAAAGGACAAAGAGCACCAGGGCCAAACCGATGTAGATGGCTGCGGTGAATTTACCCAGGGAGCCGATGGTGTCCCAGCCGTAGATGGCCACAGCGTTGCCGATCAGGCCGATGGTGCCAAGCGGAGCGATACGGATGATCCACCACAGGACCTTCTGGATGACGGCCAGTGCGGAAGCGTTGAACGTCAGGAAGGCTTCGGCCTGCTTGCCCACCTTGAGGGCTGCAACGCCGATGGCGATGGCGATCACCAGGATCTGGAGCACGTTGAAGTTGACTGCAGTGCTGACCGTTGTGGCGGCGTTGGCACTTTCAGTGACGGTGGAGCTGGCACCGAGTCCAAGGAAGTTCTTGGGGAACAGGCCGATCAGGAAGGCCCACCAGTCGCCGGTCTTACCTGTGTACTTGGCCTCTTCGGTGATACCCGTGGCTGCGCCGGGCTGCAGGAGGACGCCCAGCCCAATGCCGATCAGCACCGAAACCAGCGAAGTGATGGCGAACCAGAGCAGCGTGTTCCATGCGAGTCGGGCAGCGTTGGAGACCTGACGCAGATTCGCAATGGAGCTCACCACGGCGGTGAAAATCAAAGGAACGACGGCGGTCTGCAGCAACGAGACGTAGCTGGAGCCGATCGTTTGGAGAGTAGCGCCGAGGCCGTTGGGGGCGGTCTTGGTGCTGCCCGTGTACTTGGCAATAAGGCCGAGGACGAGGCCGATGATGAGGGCTGCGATGATCTGGACGCCGAAGGAACCGGCCCACTTGGGGAGCCGGAAGCCGGTCTTGCCAGCTGCTGGGGAAGTGTTGGTTGAGGTGCTCACCGGAACACGTTAGGTGCTTCTCAAATAACATAGCGAACGAACGTTGAGAAATGTTACGCGCGCTTGGGAACGTCGTTGCCGGTTGATCCCCGCATTTCCGGCCCTGAGTGGGGCGTGTGTGAAGTTATTCCCGGAAGCGGTGTGGCGATGATCTCTGCCGAAAGAGCGATCAGATGCGCGGGGCGGGAAGGGGGAAAGGGTGCGCTCCTGGCGCCGAAGGGGTGCGCGGGACGGGAAAGGGTGCGCTCCTGGCGCCGAAGGGGTGCGCGGGACGGGAAGGGGTGCGCGGCGCGGGAATGAGTGTGTCTGGGACTGGGGTTGCGCCCGCCGGGCTCCGTCCTGGTGGCGGCGTTGTAGCCAGCGCACCACTTTCCGCCGATCGCACCCGTAACCTCTGGTGCGAAATGGGGGAAAGGGTGCGCTTTTGACGCCGAAGGGGTGCGCGGGGCGGGAGCGGGCGCGAACCCGCCCAGCCCCAGCTAAAGCCCGCCCCCAGTTAGAACCCGCCTAAAGGCCAATGGCCGGAAGCGCATGAGCCTCAGCCCAGCAGCGCCCGGCGCAGGACGTCCAAACCGACCGATCCGATGTTCAGCGCTTTGCTGTGGAAGGACTTCAAGTCGAAGCCTTCGCGGGATTCAAGCTCGGCGCGGATCTGCTCCCACAAACGCTGCCCCACTTTGTAGGACGGCGCCTGGCCCGGCCATCCGAGGTAGCGGGTGAATTCGAACTGAAGCTGGCCTTCGCTGATGTCGAGGTTGGCTTTGAGGAAGTCGAATCCCTTCTCGGGTGTCCAGGTGCCGGTGCCCCAACGTTCGGGGACGGGGAGTTCCAAGTGGACGCCGATGTCGAACACCACGCGGGCTGCGCGCATGCGCTGCCCGTCCAGCATGCCCATATGATCGCCCGGGTCCTTGAGGTAGCCCAGTTCCAGCATGAGTTGTTCGGCGTAGAGTGCCCAGCCTTCGCCGTGGCCGGAAACCCAGCAGACGTTCCGGCGCCAGTTGTTGAGGAGTTCACGCCGGTAGGTTGCCGTGGCCACTTGGAGGTGGTGGCCGGGAACGCCTTCGTGGAACACCGTGGTGGTTTCGGACCAGGTGGTGAAGGTGTCTTCGCCGGCGGGTACGGACCACCACATGCGGCCGGGCCGGGAGAAGTCGTCCGACGGTCCGGTGTAGTAGATGCCGCCCTCGTCGGTGGGCGCGATCATGCACTCGAGGGTCTTCATGACGTCCGGGATGTCGAAGTGGACGTCGGCGAGTTCGGACACGGCACGGTCGGAGAGTTCCTGCATCCAGGCCTTAAGTGCGTCCGTGCCTTTGATCTGGCGGGCGGGATCGTTGTTGAGGATGCTCTTGGCTTCCTCGATCGATGCACCGGGCTTGATCTGGCCGGCAACTTTCTCCTGCTCGCTGATGAGCCGCTCGAGCTCTTGGACTCCCCAGGCGTAGGTCTCTTCCAGGTCGACTTCGGCGCCGATGAATGAACGGGAGGCCAGGGAGTAGCGTTCGCGGCCCACGGCGTCCTTTTCGGGGGCGACGGGGAGGAGTTCGTCGCGGAGGAAGGCTCCCAGGGCGCTGTACGCTGACCGCGCGGCGGATGTGCCGGCGTCGAGCTTGTCTTGGACTTCGGCGGGCAGCGGCGCATCACCAAGGGATGCGTCTGCGGCCATCTTGGCGAAGAAGCCGTCCTCGGCGGCGTACCGGCCGGTTTGTTCGATGACGATCCGAATCTGGCGTGCTGCGGCTACCTTGCGGTCGTCTTTTGCGGCGCGCAAGGACGCAATGTAGCCCTCAATCGCACCGGGTACGTTGGCGGCGCGGCCCGCGATGTGCTCCCAGTGTTCAACCGTGTCCGTGGGCATGAGGTCGAAGATGGCACGGATGTCCTGGGCGGGCGAGGCGATGTTGTTGAGGTCGGCTGCATCCCAGCCGGACTGGTGGATTTCCAGTTCCAGGCCGAGTCGTTCCCGCATGGCATCGAGGGTGACAGCGTCCACATCATCGGAAGGCTCAAGGCCTGCCAGAGCATCCAGGGCCAACCTTGTGGCCTCCGCATGGGCTGCTGCCCCGGCCGGTGAGTAGTCCTGGTATTCGGTTTCGTGTCCCGGCAATCCCAGTGTGGTGGCGAAGCTGGGATTGAGTTCGATCAGCTTTTCTGTGTACGCGTCAGCGACGGCATCGATGGCGGACTTAGGGCGTACGGGAGTGTTTGCAGTAGTCACCCACAGAGCCTAACCGCGACGCCGCTTACGTGAAAGGGTTGTTGAACTTTTCTACACGCGAGGGAATTAACCCCGGCTGCGCTTCCACGCACCTGGACCCGGCGTGGGATCCAGACGCAGTTGCTGGCGACGCACCCAGTGCCGGACGTTCGGTTTGGACGCGGCAACCTCTTGCGGGGCGCCCAAGGAAAGCACGACGGCGGCAAGCGCCGCGAGCTCTTCGGCCGTCGGCTCGCCCTTGACCACCGAGAACATGGGTTCAGCGGGTGCTTCGGCGGGCGCCGAGTCGGCGCGATGCTTTGGCGCGCTCACAGGGGGATGTTTCCGTGCTTCTTGGTGGGCAGGCTCGCGCGCTTGTCGCGGAGGGCGCGGAGGCCGCGGATGATCTGCAGGCGAGTGTCCGAGGGAGCGATGACTGCGTCAACGTAGCCCAGCTGTGCTGCCTGGTACGGGTTGAGGAGTTCTTCCTCGTAGCCTTGGATGATCTCGGCGCGCTTGGCTTCGACGTCGCCGCCGGCCTCGGCAACGGCAGCGAGATCGCGACGGTAAAGGATGTTCACTGCACCCTGGGCGCCCATGACGCCAATCTGCGCGGTGGGCCACGCGAGGTTCAGGTCCGCGCCCAGCTTCTTGGAGCCCATCACGATGTACGCGCCACCATAGGCCTTACGGGTGATGACCGTGAGCTTCGGAACTGTTGCCTCTGCGTAGGCGTAAAGGAGCTTGGCGCCGCGGCGGATGATGCCTTGGAACTCCTGATCTTTGCCGGGCAGGAAGCCGGGGACGTCTACCAGCGTGATGATGGGGATGTTGAACGCGTCGCAGTGACGGACAAAGCGGGCGGCTTTCTCCGAGGCCGAGATGTCCAGCGTTCCCGCGAACTGCATGGGCTGGTTGGCCACGATGCCCACGGTGTGTCCCTCGACGCGGCCGTAGCCGATCATCACGTTGGGAGCGTACAGCGACTGCATCTCAAGGAAGTGGGCGTCGTCAACAATCTGTTCGATGACTTTGCGCATGTCGTAAGGCTGGTTGGCGGAATCGGGGATCAGGCCGTCAAGCGAGTGGTCGTCGTCGTTGAGTTCCAGTTCCTGGTCGTGCTCCACCACGGGGGCCTCGGACAGGTTGTTGGAGGGGAGGAAGTCCAGGAGCTCGCGCACGAACTCAATGGCGTCAGCTTCATCCGATGCCAGGTAGGTGGAGGTACCTGTGGTGGCATTGTGCTGGCGGGCGCCACCGAGGGTTTCCATGTCCACGTCTTCGCCGGTGACGGTCTTGATGACGTCCGGTCCGGTGATGAACATGTGGGACGTCTTGTCCACCATGACCACGTAGTCGGTCAGGGCGGGGGAGTAGGCGGCGCCACCGGCGCACGGGCCCATGATGAGGGAGATCTGGGGGACCACGCCGGAAGCATGGACGTTGTTGCGGAAGATGTCCGCGAACATGGCCAGCGAGGCGACGCCTTCCTGGATTCGTGCGCCGCCGCCGTCGTTAATGCCCACAACCGGGCAGCCGTTGCGGAGGGCGAATTCCTGGACCTTGACGATCTTTTCGCCGTTGACCTGGCTCAGTGAGCCGCCGTAGACACTGAAGTCCTGGCTGTAGATGGCGATCAGGCGGCCGTCCACTGTGCCGTAGCCGGAAACAACACCGTCACCCAGCGGCTTCTTCTTCTCCATGCCGAAGGCGGTGGAACGGTGGACTGCGAGGGCGTCGAACTCGACGAACGATCCGGGGTCAACCAGGAGGTCGATGCGTTCGCGGGCGGTGTTCTTGCCGCGCGCGTGCTGCTTTTCGATCGCTTCCGGGCCGGAAGGCTGTTCCGCACGGGCCTGGCGGTCGCGGAAGTCGGCAATCTTTCCCGCTGTCGTTGTCAGATCGTGGCTCATCAAGTGTCTCCGGCTCTGTAGCTGATTTTCGCTGGCGCAATTCCGGGTTCGGATAAGTAGCTGACTTAAGTAGCTTCCGTACAAAGAACAGGCCCCGCAGGCCAGTCTAGTGACGCCTTTGCCGCGAACCGCTGTAGAAACCCTACAATTTTCCGCGTTCAAGCCAAAGCCATCACTATGTTACCCGTCAGTAACATGCTTGGGCTAGAGTGTCCCCATGACTTCAAGCAACGGCGCTTCCTCCGCCTCCACAGAGGGTCAAACGCAACGCACCACCCCCTACGTGGCCACTGCTTCGCTCAAGGGCAAGACCATTCTCATGTCCGGCGGCAGCCGCGGCATAGGCTTGGCCATTGCCACCCGTGCAGCCCGCGACGGCGCCAACATTGTGCTCATGGCCAAGACCGGCGACCCTCACCCCAAACTTGAGGGCACAGTCTTTACCGCCGCAGAGCAGCTCGTCGATGCGGGCGGCCAGGCACTGCCGCTGGTCGGGGACGTCCGCAATGATGACGACGTCGCCGCAGCAGTCGCCGCCGCCGTCGAACGTTTCGGGGGAATCGACGTAGTGGTGAACAACGCCTCGGCGATCGATCTGTCCCGCACCGACGCGGTGGACATGAAGCGCTACGACCTTATGCAGGACATCAATGTCCGCGGCACGTTCCTGCTATCCAAACTGGCACTTCCCGCCTTGCGTGAATCAAGCCACGGCCACATTCTCACCCTTTCCCCGCCCCTCAACCTGGACCCCAAATGGGCCGGAATGCACTTGGCCTACACCATGGCAAAGTACGGGATGAGCCTCACCACCTTGGGGCTCGCCGAAGAGCTGAAGGACGACGGCGTTTCGGTCAACTCGCTCTGGCCATGCACCCTGATCGACACCGCAGCAATCCGGAACATGCCCGGTGGGCAGCAGATCGTACAGGCGGCCCGAGGCCCGGAAATCATGGCCGATGCCGCCCACGCAGTGCTGACGGGATCTGGCTCGACCGGGAACTTCTACACGGACGAAGAAGTGCTGCGCGCTGCGGGCGTGTCGGATTTCACTCCTTATAGTCTCGGCGCGCCCGAAGACCGCTTGGTGCCGGACATCTTCCTCTAAGCGGATTCACAGCCGTTTTTCAGGGCAGCCAACATCCGGGGACGCCGCAACTGGATAGGATTCAGCTATGGATGCCGAACAGCCAGAGAGCAGCGAACCACAGGTCTTGTCCGGAGAGGTGACGTCCGGGCAGTCCCGTTCCCCGTTGGATCGTGGGGCATTGGACCGTGATGCTCTGCTCCAGCCGGACTTCCTGTCTGCAACCGGCATCTCCCAGCTGAACATTGTCGAGTCCACGGGATCCACCAATCAGGACCTCGTCCGGGCTGTCACGGTTGAGCCCAAAAAATGGGCCGACCTTGCCGTGTTGACCGCAGAACACCAAACAGCGGCGCGCGGACGGCTAGACCGTCACTGGGAATCACCAAAGCGGTCGGCGGTGTCCGTCTCCATGGTGCTGCGTCCCGTCACGGCAGAAGGCATGCCGGTCCCGACGCAGAGCTACTCCTGGCTGTCGCTGCTAGCTGCAGTTGCGCTGCGCGAGGCCCTGCAGGAAACGGCAGGCATCACCGCGGAGATCAAGTGGCCCAATGACGTGCTGGTCAACGGGCGAAAGGTGGCCGGCATCCTGGCCCAGATGACCCCTTTGGGCGATGGCTCCGTTCCTGCGGTGATCCTGGGTGTCGGCCTCAATGTTTCCCTGGCTGAGGATGAACTTCCCGTTCCCACGGCAACCTCTCTCGCCCTGGAAGGGGCCACGACGACGGACCGCACCGCGCTGCTGAAGAGCTACCTTTCGCGCTTCGCCAGGCTGTACCGCAGCTTTTGCAACTCCGAAGGAGACCCTGCGGCCGGTTTGGTGGGTGGCCCGTCGCTGCACAAGCGCGTTGAGTCTGCCATGGTGACGTTGGGCCGCGAAGTTCGGGCACACCTTCCCGGGGATCACGAACTCGTGGGCCACGCCTCGCGCCTGGACGAGCACGGCTCGTTGCTGGTGGTGGACCATGGCGGCAGGGAACACGTAGTGACAGCCGGAGATGTGGTGCACTTGCGCGCCACAGAAAGCGGTTATGCGTAAAGAGTTACTTCCGGGGGAGCAGGTCATCACGATCACGCGCCAACAGGCCCGCTCACTCTTCTTTCCGGTGCTGGCCTTCATCGCCGTTCCGGCTGTTACCGGCTTTGTCTGTGCTTGGATCGTCAGGGAAAACCCGCAGCGCCTGGCGCCCTTCATCACGGCGGAATGGACGCCGTGGCTCATGGGTACTGTGGTAGTGCTCGCGGGATGGTTCCTCGCTGCGTACAGCCTTAGGCGGGTGTTGCGGTGGCGTTCGGCCAAGTACATCCTGACTAGCCGGCGCGTACTTGCCAAGAACGGAATGTTTCGGCGGAGTGATTGGCAGGTATCGCTCATGGCCATCCGCAACGTGGGTGTCCAGCAGAGCATGCTCCAACGGGCATTGCACTCGGGGAATATATCCTTGGATACCGGGCACTCTGGAACAGCCGTCCTGGCCGACGTTCCCGAGGTAGGGAAGTTCCGGGGCTACATTCTTGACGCGATGGACGAACTCCCGCAAGGTGAGGTTTTTGAGGGTGAAGTGCTGGGAGATTTTGAAGAATTGCCGTGGGAGTTGAGAGAAGGTGGAAGAGATGAGCGTTGAGGATCAGCAGTCCGGCGAGGACCTGGACCAGGAGTTCGACGCCGTACCGGAACCTTCCGTGGACGAAGATACTGAGGCCGGGCCTGCTCCGGCGTCGGTGCAAACAGGTCCGCCCACTGGCGTGATGTCCGCGGAGCGCCTGGCTATTAAGGCGCTCGAGGCGAAGCTCCTTGGCGGGGAACGCAAGCTCCGGCGTCGTGAGGTTGCTGCAGGCGCGGGCGTATCCATCCTGTCCGCACGGAAAATTTGGCGCGCGCTGGGGTTCCCGAACTTCGGTGACGAGGACGTTGCCTTTACTGAACGTGACCAAGCTGCCTTGTCCAGCATCCTGGATCTGGTCCGTGCGGGCCTCCTGACTGAAGAAGCCGCTATCTCCGTGACCCGTTCCATCGGGCAAATGACGGACCGCATGGTGGTCTGGCAGATTGAAGCGTTGGTGGAGGACATGGTTTCCGAGCAGGGAATCCCTGATGCCGTGGCCCGAAAACAACTGGTGGGTCAGCTGCCGGCGCTGGTGGATTCCCTCGAAGAGATCCTGGTGTACTCCTATCGCCGCCAACTCAATGCCGGCGTCCAGCGTCTTGCCGTTCGCGCGGAAGCCGGGCTCCAGGCCAGCGAGGAGGGCCGGGAGGGCGACGAAGACGATTCGCCGTTGCCCTTGGCCCGGGCAGTGGGATTCGCGGACCTTGTCTCCTACACCAGCCTGTCGCGCCGCATGAACGAGAAAACTCTCGCCCAATTGGTGCAGCGTTTTGAGAACAAGTGCGCCGAGATCATTTCGGTGGGTGGCGGCCGATTGGTCAAAACCGTGGGCGACGAAGTTCTGTACATCGCTGAAACCCCTGCGGCCGGCGCCGAGATTTCCCTTGCCTTGGCGCAGGCCTTCACCGAGGACGAGATCCTCCCGCAGTGCCGCGTGTCCATGGTGTGGGGGCGCATCCTGTCCAGGCTTGGCGACATCTACGGTCCCACCGTGAACCTTGCCGCACGGCTGACCACGCTGGCGCAGCCCGGGACAGTGCTCGTGGACGCGATGACTGCCGCTGCCCTGGGACAGGACGACCGTTTCGTCCTGGTTCCCCAGAAATCGGAGAACGTCCGTGGCTTCGGTGAGATCCACCCCGTGATGCTCGCCCGCGGGCGGGGCAAGGGTTTGGTGCTGGACTAAGCAACTTGCCGACTGCAGGAACCACCCACACTGAGAACTGCGTCACCACTTAGCAAAACGATGGATTAACCCGGTAGTCTGCATACCTGTGTGTTCCTGACGACGGCTCAGCCGGAGCCGGGCCGGATAGTTGTCCCCATCGCGGCCACCGTTCGTGAGGCCGTAGGCTGTCAGAGCCAATGGATAGCCCGGTCTCGGGTTCCTTGGCTGGCCGTCTGGCGCGTGGGATAGTCTTTGGGACTGAAAATTCCGCCGCCGTATGGGGGTACTGCGGAATGCACGGCTGCCGACACATGTCGGTTGGCCCGGACGTCGCTGGGGAGCGGCTGTACACAAAGGGAATTCTGGGGCTGTGACAACTTTCTTCGGCAAGCTGGGGCTGAAAAAGCGTCAAAACAAGAAATTCATAGCGGGAACTGCTGCCACTGCGGCGGGCGCTTTGCTGATCACCGGGGCAGTGCTGTATCCGGGGTTCAAGACCACCGAGGTGGACTTGAACGACGGCGGCGTATGGGTTGTGAGTAAGACCAAGAACGCGGTGGGCCGGTTGAACTACCCATCCCGCGTCCTGGATGGTGCCGTGACCCCGGCTACCACCACTTTTGACGTGTTGCAGCACGACGGCAACGTCTTCGTGGACGATGAATCGGGCTCCACCATCAATCAAGTCTCGGCCGCGAACCTGAAGCTGGGCGGCGACAAGCAGCTGCCGTCGTCGTCGCAAGTCAGCTATGGCTCCTCCGTGCTCTCGGTGACTGATTCCGCCCGAGGCAAAGTCTGGGCCTTGTCTCCTTCTACCGTCAACGGCTTCGACGAAGAAGGAACCGAACCCGTACTCACCGGCTCCCCGGGTATGGTGTCGGCGGTGGGTTCTGACAACCGGATCTACACGGCGGACCCCGGCAAAGGCGAAATCACCATCACCACTGTGGATGCCAACGGTGAACGGACCGATTCACAGGTCAACAAGGTAGATGAGCTGAAGGGCTCAGGCGACCTTCAACTGGCCGTGGTGGGCGACAAGCCTGTGATCCTTGACGCTGCTTCCGGCAACCTCTTCCTGCCGGGTGGCCGCAAGCTGCAACTGCAAGATGCCCGCGAAGCGAAGCTCCAGCAGAGCAGCGAAGAGAGCAGTTACGTGGCCATTGCCACGCAGAAGGCCTTGCTGAAGCAGCCCCTGGACGGGTCCACGGCAGCAACGGTCAATGCTGACGGCGAAGGCGTCCCCGCCGCTCCCGTTCAGGTGAGCAAGTGCGTTCACTCCGCCTGGTCCGGCGCCAACAAATACGTCCGTGACTGCGACAATGACGCCGACGACAAGAAGAACGACGTCCCAAAGGCCAGTGCCTCCCCAAGCTACGTTTTCCGCGTGAACCGGGACCTGGTGGTCCTCAACGACGTGAACTCC
Source organism: Arthrobacter sp. Rue61a (assembly GCF_000294695.2). NCBI lineage: Bacteria > Bacillati > Actinomycetota > Actinomycetes > Micrococcales > Micrococcaceae > Arthrobacter > Arthrobacter sp. Rue61a. The sequence continues at coordinate 1,448,268 of NC_018531.1, forward strand.
GGCAGCGTGTGGCTGGTTAACCAGAACATGCAGCTGGTGAACAACTGGGACGACGTAGTCCCGCCTAAAAACCAGTCCGATGACCAGGACCAGGAGTCCGCGGACAACAACACCATCAATGTCCTCCCGGACCGCACCAAGCCCAACCGTCCGCCCGAAACCAAACCGGACGAGTTCGGTGTCCGGCCCGGCCGTACTTCCATCCTGAGCGTCCTGGACAACGACTCAGACCCCGACGGCGATGTCCTCACCGCTGCCGTGGGTGCTAACGGGCCCAAGGCAGGTGCACTTGAGAATATCTATGGCGGCTCGGCCTTCCAGGTCAAAGTTCCAGCAGATGCCAAACCGGGCACAGAAGTCTTTGACTACAACGCTTCGGATGGCCGTGGGCTGTCAGCCGGAGGAAAAGTAACACTGCGCGTTGTGCCCCCGGAAGAGAATAAGCCGCCCTTCTTCAAACGAGGCGAGCCCACCACCATGCTGGTGGAACAGGGTAAGTCCGTCAGCCAGAACATCCTGACCGATTGGATGGACCCTGACGGCGACGACCTCGTGCTGTTGGATGCAAAGTCTGACAACGATCAGGACCAGGTAAAGGTACGCCGGGACGGCCTCCTCACCTACCAGGATTCCGGCGCAGCCCCGGGCAAGAAGAATGTCACCATCACTGTGTGGGACGGCAGGGCCACCACCACTGGCCGCATCGTAGTTAACGTGCAACCGCCGGGTGCCCTCGCGCCGGTAGTCAATGCGGACCACGTCACTGCGGTTGTTGGTCAGGACCTGGTCATCGCACCCTTGAAGAACGATGTGGACCCGAACGGTGGCGCACTTCGTGTAGCCCACGTGGAGGCTGCCGGCCCCGCAGAGCTCGGTCCGGTCACCGACGGCGGAACCTTCACTTTCCGGAGCACCACACCCGGACCGATCTACCTGACCTATATCGCCAGCAACGGACCCCAGAGCAGCCAAGGCCTGATCCGTGTGGACGTGGAGTCCGGCAAGGATCCGGGAGCTCCGGTTGCCGTCCATGACGTCGCGCTGCTCCCGGTGGGTGGCAGCGTCTTGGTTGATCCGCTGGCCAACGATTCCGATCCCTCCGGTGGAGTGCTGGTCCTGCAGTCCGTCACCGTACCCGACGGCTCATCAGCTTCGGTGAGCGTGATCGACCACAGCGTCCTTCGCGTCACGGACGTCCTTGGTGCCAAGGAACCGTTCGTTTTCAGCTACACCATGTCCAACGGCCGCGCCTCGGCCACCGGCACGGTGGGCGTCGTCCCGGTGCCGGCCCCCGCCGTCGTCGAGGCTCCCCAGCCGAAACCCGACGAAGTCAACGTCCGCGTGAACGACGTCGTGACCATTCCGGTCCTGGACAATGACACCCACCCGCAGGGTGAAGAACTGTCCGTGGACCCGGTGCTCGCGCAAAGCATTCCGGAGGAAGACGGAAAGGCGTTCATCTCCGAGAAGACCCTTCGCTTCATCGCCGGGCCCACGCCCAAAACCGTGCGCGCCATTTACAACGCGGTGGATCCGCAGGGGCAAAAGAGTGCCGCAGCCGTAACCATCCATATCCTTCCGCTGGAAGGCACCCAAAATTCGCGTCCGCAGCCTCAAAATCTGACGGCACGCGTCGTGGCCGGTGGCAGCGTCCGGATCCCGGTTCCGCTGGACGGCATAGATCCCGACGGCGACTCGGTCCAACTCACCGGCATCGATAGCACACCCACCATGGGAACCGCGACGGCGGGAAGCAGCTTCATCGACTTCGTCGCCGCCGGTGACGGCGCGGGTACGGACACGTTCCGGTACAAGGTGATCGACCGCCAAGGCGCGGTTAACACCGGTACGGTGACAGTCGGCGTCGCGCCCCGTGGGGAAGACAACCAAAAACCCGCTCCTGTGGACGACGAGGTCAAGGTCCGTCCGGGCCGCCAGATCGCTATCGATGCGACGGCTAACGACACCGACCCCGATGGCGACATCATTCGTATCCTGACGGACAGCATCGAAGCCGATGCCGGACTTGATGCCAAGGTCAGCCAGACCAGCGGCCGCATCCTGGTGACCGCTCCGGGAGCGGAAGGCACCGTCAACGTTCGTTACTCTGTTGCCGACGACCGCGACGCGGTGGGACAGGCCAGTATCCGCGTGGTGGTCCAGAACGACCTGCCTTTGCAGGCGCCGATTGCCCGCGACGACCGAGTGACATCGGCACAAACACTCGGCAAGACGGCCGTGGACGTGCCCGTCCTGAAGAACGATGAGGATCCGGACGGCGTGGGGGAGAACCTCAAGGTAGCCACCGATGTGGAGACCGCACGTCCCGGCCCCGAAGGCAACGTGATTGTTGACCTCACCGAGCAGCCGCAACTGGTGCCCTACACCGTGGAGGACGTAGATGGCCAGAAGTCCACGGCCATCATCTGGGTGCCCGGTATCGGCCAGCAGGTTCCGACGCTCGCCAAGGACGATGTGGTGGAACTTGTCTCAGGCCAGTCCGTCACCGTGAACCTTGCAGAGTGGGTGAAGGTCCGCGAAGGAAAGTCGCCGCGCCTTACCCAGACCGACCGCATCAAGCTCATTGGTGCGGACGGCAGCGATCCCATAGCCAACGGTGGTACCGCGCTGAAGTACACCGCTGGCGCGGAGTACGTGGGGCCCGGTTCCATCAGCTTCGAAGTCACGGACGGAACAGGGCCCGATGACCCCAACGGCCTGAAGTCCACGCTCAGCATCCGAACCAAGGTGCTGCCCGACCCCAACAAGAACAATCCACCTGTGCTGCTGGGCAGTGACGTGGAAGTTCCCAAGGGCGACTCTGCGAGCCTCGACTTGGAGAAGCTGACGTCGGATCCGGACCAGGATGACGTGCAAAACATGAGCTACGAGCTGGTGGGCGCGGCCCAGGGCGGCTTCAAGGTGAACGTGGAGGGCAAGACACTCAAGGTCTCCGCGGATGATTCCGTGCAGATCGGGCAGTCCGGCAGTGTTCAGGTGAAGGCAAAGGACCGGCGCGGGCTGGAAGCCGTGGCCACCTACAAGCTCTCATTGTCGGCCTCCAACAGGCCCAAACCGGTGGCCAACGACGATGCTGAGCCGGAAGCGCAGTCCGGCAAGCCTGTGACGGTCAACGTGTTGGCCAACGATTCGAACCCGTTCCCGGAAACTCCGTTGAAGATCGTCTCAGCCGTCACCGAAACGGGTCAGGGAACAGCCGAAATCAGTGGCGGCGATGTGACCGTCACACCCGCGGGTGGATTTACCGGAACCATGGTTGTTGCTTACACCGTGGAGGACAAGACCGGTGAGATCTCCCGGTATGCCACTGCCCGCATCCGGTTGACCGTTAAGGACAAACCCGCCGTTCCCACCACACCACTCGCGCAGTCTGTGGGCGACCAAACTGCCTTGCTTACGTGGAACGCGCCGGCTGATCGTGGCTCACCGATCACCAAGTACACGGTGTACGGCGAGAACGGCTTCAAGCAGGACTGCCCAGCCAACACCTGTACGTTGACCGGCCTGACCAACAACGTGAAGTACCACTTTGCGGTCACGGCCACCAACGCCATCAACGAGTCCGAACGCTCTCCTGTGTCGGCCGAGGTTCGGCCGGACGTGAAGCCGGATACCCCGGTAGCGCCGACACTGAAGTTCGGCGACAAGCAGCTGGCTGTGGCGTGGGTTCCTCCTGCGAGCAAGGGTTCGCCCATCAAGTCCTACGATCTTGAGATCTCGCCTGCTCCTGCCGGCCAGAATCCGCAGATTCAGAACCTCACGGGCAACAGTCATGTGTGGACCGGTCTGACCAACGGCGTGGCATACAAGGTACGCGTCCTGGCTCGGAACGACGCGAAGGAACCCTCGGAATGGAGTACCTACTCTGCGGCCGAGATTCCTGCCGGCGTGCCGGCAACTCCTGCGGCTCCGTCGGTAGCGGGCGCCGGGTCGGTAGGTAGCCAAAGCCAGCTCCAGGTCAGTTGGGCCGCGCCGAACAACAATGGCGACGCCGTGTCCGCTTACACGTTGACCACGTACATGGGCGGGGCCGTCGTGGGTACCCAATCCGTGGCCGCGACCTCGCAGAATGTCACCGTGGCCAACTCGGAAGCGGACTACACGTTCACGGTCTCGGCTACAAACAAGGCCGGCGTCAGCGGTGTCAGCCAACAGTCTGCGCCTATCCGTGCTGCTGGTAAGCCCGGAATGGTGGGCAGCGGGTCCGTCAAGGCGACCGGCGACTCTGGTCGGCTCGAGGTTGCGTTCACCCCGCTCACCGCGGCTGAGCGCAACGGCTCACAAGACAACGAAATAACGTACCGCTGGCAGACCGCCCACGGCTCCGGGCCAATTGGCCGGGGCGGTGGAATCATCGGTGGGCAGCCGAACGGAACAGACGTGGTGGTCAACATCATTGCCACGTCGGTGAAGAACGGCGTGTCCGGCGATGCGAAGAACATTGGACAGGGGAACCCCTACGGCCCAGCAAACGCACCCAACGTGAACGGCGGTAAGTCGTCTCGGGGCGACAGCGAGGTCCACTGGTCGTGGACGCCTCCCAACATGAACGGTCGACCCCTGAAATACTACGAAGTCAATTTGGATAATGGTGGATGGACGTCCGTAGGCGGCGCTACTTCGTATAACGCACCCGGCGGAGGGTGGAACAATACACGAAACCTGAAGGTTCGTGCGGTCACTGCGACAGAAGGCGCAGTGGGCAGTGCCAACGCCACGAGTGGCGACGCACCGGCCCCGACCTCGTGGACTGTGACTGCAACTCCGGACCGTAGTTGCACAGAACCACGCAAGGGGACTGACAGCTTCATTGATGGAAGCCCTTCGTCTTGTGTCGGAGAAGGGAAGTGGCTGAACGCAGGGGCATCAGGTGAGTCGGACCGCTACCAAGTCTGGTACAAATCCTCCAACAACCCATCCGGCATCTGGTACCACCTGACCAGCGGTATGGCGGCAGGTAACTGGGTGCGGTGCGACACCACGAATGTAGGGTGCAATCCACCAAATGGGATGCCGAATCGCTAGCTCAACTACAACTTCAACCCAACACCCACATACCCAAGGAACAGGATCTACCGATGACCATGACAAACGAGCAGGCCGCGTGGTTTGCAGAAACGTTCGAGAAGCTGGTTGCCAACGTGGGCAAGGCCGTGTTGGGCAAGGAACACGTCATCCGGCTGACGTTCACTGCCATGATGGCCGAAGGCCACGTGTTGTTTGAAGATGCACCGGGCACAGGCAAGACCTCGTTGGCCCGTGCGTTGGCCGCGACGGTCCAGGGTTCTCATAACCGTATTCAGTTCACGCCTGACCTTCTGCCGTCTGACGTGACGGGTGTGACCATCTACGACCAGAAGACCCAGAAGTTCGAGTTCCACAAGGGCCCGGTGTTCAACAACATCGTGCTGGCTGACGAAATCAACCGTGCTTCTCCGAAGACCCAGTCCGCGTTGCTGGAAGTCATGGAGGAGTCCCGGGTGACCGTGGACGGCACCACGTACGAGGCAGGCCGCCCGTTCATGGTTCTGGCTACCCAGAACCCCATCGAGCAGGCGGGTACCTACCGTCTGCCCGAGGCCCAGCTGGACCGCTTCCTCATCAAGACCTCCATCGGCTACCCGGATCACGCTTCCACGGTTCGGCTGCTGGGCGGGGCCAACCTGAAGGATCGCTCGAAGGACCTTACGCCGTTGATCACCACCCAAGCTGTGGCCGATATGGCGGACCTGGCAGCCACCACCCACGTGGATACCGCGGTTCTGGAGTACATTTCGCGTCTCTGCGAAGAAACCCGCAATGCCAGCGAAACGCGGCTTGGTGTCTCCGTCCGTGGCGCCCTGGCCATGGTTCGTGCCGCAAAGGTGTGGGCGGCGAGCCAGGGACGCAACTTCGTGTTGCCGGATGACATCAAGGAACTGGCTCCTGTGGTGTGGACCCACCGTTTGGTGATGGACCCTGAAGCCGAATTCTCAGGAGCAACACCCGAGGTGGTGCTCACCCGCGTCCTCGCCGACGTCGCCGCCCCGCAGCAACGCGCCAGCGCCTAGACCCAGCGCCAGCGCATAAACCCAGTGCCAGCGCATAAACCAGTCGCCGGCGTCTCAACCCGTTACCACGCGATTCCCCACCGCACCCAGCTCGAACAAAGGCCCAGACATGTCCTCCAGCACACCCCTGAACAGGGCTGCTGACTCGTTGAAGCGCGCTGCGTCTGCCCTTGGCGGCAAGATGCGTTCCCTGCGCGGCCTTGGCAACGACCCGGGCAAGCGCCCCGGCCAGCCAGGTAAACGCGGCACCACCAGCAAGCTCCACCCCGCAGCCGTATGGTCGGAAGCCGCTGGAACCGCCGGCGACTTCCTCGCGCCGGTGTGGGACAAGGTCCGGGCTGTGTGGCTGAGGTTCGTCTGGCCTGTCCTCGCGGTGGTGAGCCTGCTCGGCTGGGTAGTGTTGGCTGCCTCAATCGGACTCTGGTGGGCCGGACAAGCGTGGGGCTGGCAGGAAGCGAAGTCGGCCGCCATGGTGGCTTTCCTGCTGTTCCTTCTGGCAATCGTGTTCATTGTGGGCCGCTCGACGTATGGCGTCGTCCTGGACCTGGCCCGCACCCGGGTGGCAGTGGGGGATGACGCAGTGGGCAGCATTGCCGTGTCCAACGTTTCCACCAGGCCCTTGTTGCCCGCGGCACTGGAGCTGCCCGTGGGTTCAAATACCGCCGTTTTCCATCTGCCACGGATGAAGCCGGCGCAGGTTCATGAGGATCTTTTCACCATTCCCACCGCGCGGCGTGCAGTGATTGTGGTGGGCCCGGTCCGTTCTGTGCGTGCTGACCCCCTTCACTTGCTGCGCCGTCGCGTGATGTGGACCGATCCTGTGGACTTGTTCGTTCACCCCCGGACGGTATCGCTTGGCAGCTCGGCGGCAGGTTTTATCCGTGACCTTGAGGGCATGCCCACCACGGAACTGTCCAGTGCGGATGTTTCTTTCCATGCTTTGCGCGACTACGTCCCTGGTGACGATCGGCGCCACATCCACTGGAAGACCACGGCCCGCACCAATAAGCTCATGGTCCGCCAGTTCGAGGAAACCCGGCGCGCGCATCTTGCCATTTCTTTGTCCATCAATACCGATGAGTATGATTCCGAGGCGGAGTTCGAAATGGCCATCTCCGTGGCGGCATCCATCGGACGCCAAGCGATCAGTGAACAACGTGACCTGGACGTCCTGACCCAGAAGGGGCCGCTCCGCTGCGAGACGGGCCGCAACATGCTGGACGACATGACCCGGGTTGTCGGGGCACCCATGCGGAAGACCGCCGTCGACCTCGCACGGAACCTGTCCGACGCCGTCCCGAATGCCTCCGTGGTGTTCTTTGTCGTAGGCAGCCACGTGACGGCAACCCAGCTGCGCACCTGCGCGGCCTCCGTACCTCCCGGCGTGCGAAGCCTCGCGGTCCGTGTCCAACCCGGCGCAGCGCCGTCGAGGGCCAACATCGCGGACCTGACGGTTCTCACCGTAGGCGACCTGGACGATCTCGCCATTGTTCTTCGAAAGGCGGCAGCATGAGCACCGCGCCAAATCTCCGCGTGCGTCCGCGCGCCAACAAAGGCTCCAGGTCCGCCTCCCGTGCCGCGGCAGGATCCATATTCGACGACGGCAGGCCGTTGTGGCATTTCGCCGTTGACTGCGGCGCGCTCCTGGTGCTGCTGTTCCTTGGTGTCCTCGGGTTCACCCTGAGCTTCGGGGGCGACGCTCATTACATCGTCGCAGGTCTGGGTGGCGTGCTGCTGGGACTGGGTATCGCCGTCCTCAACGCGCACCTCCGTTTGGGGCTGCTGATCACCACAGCGGTGGCGTTCGGCGCGTACATGGTTTTCGGGTCGGCGCTTGCAGTGCCGGACTCGGCAGTTTTCGGATTCCTTCCCAGCCTCGACTCGTTGCGCACACTCCTGCTGGGCGTCGTCTTTGCCTGGAAGGACATGCTGACTGTTGGCGTGCCTGTGGGGACCGCGAACGGCATGCTCATTGTGCCGTTCCTGAGTTCCTTGGTCACTGCGCTGGCTGCCGGTCTGCTCACGTGGCGTCTGAAGAGCCCCTACTGGCCGTTGCTTCCCGTGCTGGTTCTCTTTGTTACGGGCATTGCCTTCAGTACCAGTGCGGGTTTCCTGAACGTGGAGCGCGGCGTCTCCTTGACCATTGTGTCCATTGTGTGGGCGACGTTCCGCCGCGACGTACTCCGCCGGAACAGCACCAAGGCGGTTTCGGCCAACAGGCCGGATTCCGACGCCGCCACGGCCCGCCGCGGTCAGCTCCGCCGCTTGGGGACTGCTGCCGCCGTGATCGCTGTGGCGGTGGGCGTCACCGCAATCGCCTCGCCGTTGGTCACTGCCAGCGATGACCGAAAAGTGCTCCGCAACACGATTGTCCCGCCGTTCGATCCCCGGGACTACATCACGCCATTGGCGAGTTTCCGCAGCTTCGTTAAGGACGAGAAGGACAAGACGCTCTTCACGGTCAAGGGACTGCCCAAGGATGCCCGCGTCCGGCTGGCGGCACTGGATGCCTTCAACGGCCTGAACTACACCATGGACCCCAACAGCTCCGGCAATTTCAGCAAGGTGGGCGATGCCCGCTCGCTGAACACCTTGGCTGACTCCGGGAGCCCGGTGGAGGGCACCAACTACACGCTGGACATCACCGTGGAGGATTATCAGGGCTACTTCGTGCCGGGTGGTCGTCACACCACCGGGATGAGTTTCGCGGATACGTCCGGTGCCGCTTCCGGGCTCTACTTCAACGCCGGCACGGACACCGCCGTGACCACCAAGGGCCTGGCCAAGGGCGACAACTACACCGTGCAGGTCTCGGACCCCGGGACCCTGGAGCACGGCCAGCTCACACAGTACGACTTCGCGAAGCTCACGCTGCCCGAGGCGGAGGAAGTGCCGCCAATCGTAGCTTCGCAGGCGAATCAGATTTCCGCGGATGCACCTACGGCCATCGACCGCGTCCGGCAGGTGGAGGCGCACTTCCAGAAGAGCGGTGCTTTCAGCAACGGCCTGGTAGCCGAAGGGCAGCTCCCGAGCCTTCCCGGACACAGCGCAGCGCGCGTCCGCAACATGCTCTCCGCCAAGCAGATGCTGGGCGACGACGAACAATACGCCGTATCCATGTCCCTCATGCTCCGCCACCTGGGTATTCCGTCCCGCGTGGTCATGGGGTTCTATCCGGACCCCAAGAGCCCAGAAAACGGTGCTGGTGACATCAAGATCACGGGCAAGGATGTCCACGCCTGGGTTGAGGTGGCGTTCGACCGCGTGGGATGGGTCGCCTTCGATCCCACTCCGCCCAAGGACAACGTGCCCATCCCGCCCGACCCGGAGAACAAGTCCAAACCCAAACCACAGGTGCTTCAGCCGCCGCCCCCGCCTCAGGAACCCGCGGATCTGCCGCCGGATTCCACACCGGACGCCCTGGACGCTGACGAGAAGAAGAACAACCCGTGGCTCTTCTGGGGTCCGCTGCTGGCGGCCATCGGCGTGGCGCTGATTCCACTGGGGATCCTCGCCTTGCCGCTGCTGCTGATCCTCCTGCTGAAATCACGACGCCGGAAGGCGCGTTTCCGTGATGGCCACCCCGCCCAGCGTGTGGGCGGGGGGTGGAACGAAGTGCTGAGCCTGGCCACCGACATGGGGGCCTCAATCGACACAAAGTCCACCCGACGCGAATCGGCCACGGTCATCGCTGATGCATTCCCTACCGCCGGGACTACCACCACGATGCTTGCCCACCGGGCCGATGCCGCCGTCTTCGGTGCCGGCCAGCCCAGCGAGGACCAGGTCAAGGAGTACTGGGAAATCGTTGATACGTCGCTGACCGACATTACGGGAAGCGTCGGATTCTGGAAACGGCAGCAAGCACGGTTCTCGCCGCGCTCCTTGCTGTCCGATGGCCGCGCGGCCCTTCGCCAGCGGCAACAGACGGCCAAGGACCCGGCAAAGCGCCGCTTTACGTTGCCATTCAAGAAAGACACCACCCATGAGCAATGAGACAGAACTTTGCCCGGCATGCCGGCACGGGGTCCGTCCGGGAGCGACGTTCTGCACCCAGTGCGGTTCACCGCTGAACAACCGTGGTGCCCGCAAGGAAGGCAACATCAACCATGCCCAAAAGGCGGCGCTGGAGTTCGCTAACCGGCAGGGCTCGCCCGATCCCGGTAGTATCTCGGTAGTGTCGGCGCCGGCGTCGCCGATGCAGCACGGAACGAAAAGCATGCCGGACCGTATGCCAGGGCCAGGGGGAGGGACCACTATGACCACCAAGCTTGAGTTGGCGCCCGCCTCTGCCGGGAAGCGCCTGGGCGCAGCTGTACTGGATTGGTTGGGTCCCGTTGCCGTGCTTGCCACCACGTTCGCAATCGGCATTGCCGGCATCACGCAAACCCGCAGGAATGGCTTCATTGTCTATGACACGGGTCTGCTGGTCCTTCTGGGCAGCATCGGCCTGGGCGTGACCGTGATTTACACCTTTGTCCTCCTTGGAATTGAGGCAAAGTCCGGAAACACCGTCGGCAACCAACTCATGGGCATCCGCAGCGCGGATTCCGACGGCTATGCGCCCGGCGCCGGCGTGGTGTTCGTCCGTGGGATTCTTACCGGCGGCCTGCTGGTGCTGGGGTTCATCGTTGCCGTCATCCTGTCCGCGCTTGGCGCAATCGGCCTGGTTCTGTGGATCGCCCTACCGCTGATGTTCCTTGGTGTTGTTTGGGCCGTCCTTGTGGTCATCTCCAACGCTTGGGACAACAACGGCAAGGTCCGCGGCTGGCATGACAAAGCGGCAAAGTCCTTGGTGTTCGACGTGAAGTCAGGCCGCAATCCCGTGACCACCGGAGGCATCCAAGGTCCGTACAGTTTCGCCCCGATGGATCTCCCGCCGGTTCAACCCGTCGCTTCCCCGGTGCCTTCCGGTCCGGCACCCGGCCCGCGTCTGAACGCGCAGGCCGCTCCCGCGCCCGCTACTGCCGCGCCCGCTACTGCCGCGCACGCTACCCCCGTGGCACCGGCCGTGCAGCCTTCGCATGATCCGAACCAGTGGCGACCACCCACGGCCCCCTTCACACCGGCGACGCCCAACGCCGCGAATCCCAACGCCGCGTCTCCCGCTGTTCCGGCACCGCACACTCCGGCTCCGCACATTCCGGCAGCACAGAACGGATCACCAGCACCCCACTCCGTGACGGTCGCACCGCAGCAGCCTCCGGCCGCCGCCGCCCACCCTGACGACGACGTGGAACGCACCCAGATGCGCCCGGGCGCAGCCCGTGCCCAGGCCGTCCTGCGGATCCGAATTGACGATGGACAGGACATCCAACTCGGCGGTTCAGTGCTCTTGGGCCGCAATCCGGCACCGCAGCCAAGGGAATCCGTGGAGCAATTACTGCCCGTGTCAGACCCCGGCCGGTCCATTTCCAAAACGCATCTGCACTTGCGTGTTGATGGCGACGGCGTCTGGGTCACGGACCGAAATTCCACCAACGGCAGCGCTGTCACTACGCCTGACGGAATACAGACCAGGCTCCACCCGGGCGAAGCAAGCTTTGTCCGTCCCGGTTCCACCGTTCACTTTGGGGACCGTTCCTTCCACCTAGGACAAGCATGAATTCACAGCCGGCCACCCCCGCCAACGCCGAAGCGGGTCCCGCTGCAGGCGGATCCTCTTTTCGACTCAGTTACGGGTATGGAACGGACCGCGGGCTACGGCGCGAACTGAATGAAGACTCGTTCATCGCATCGGACCCAGTCTTCGCTGTTGCCGATGGCATGGGCGGACATGAAGCGGGGGAGATTGCCAGCGGCATGTGCGTCCGGGCTTTGGGCAGTGCCCCTGAACTGTCGGCCGGCGTGCGCACCGCTTCAGCGGCGGATCTTCAGTCGTGCTTGTTGAAAGCCGATGCTGCCATCCGCAACGCGACAGGCGCTCGGGCGGGGACCACTCTGTCCGGCGTTGTGGTGGTGGAACAGATGGGCCTGCCCTACTGGCTGGTGATGAACATCGGCGATTCCAGAACGTACCGCCTCAGCCAGGGGGAGTTCACACAGGTAAGCGTCGACCACTCCGAGGTGCAGGAACTGGTGGATTCCGGGGATATCACCGCGGAGCAGGCAACGGTCCATCCTCGCCGCCACGTTGTTACCCGTGCTTTGGGCACCGGCGATGAGACCGAGGCCGATTTCTGGTTGCTTCCCATCCAGGAAGGCGACCGGATCATGGTCTGCTCGGACGGTCTCAACGGCGAACTGGGCGATGACCACATGTTCCGTATCCTCAGCACCGTGGGCCATCCACAGGATGCTGTGGACGCGCTGATACAGGCCGCCCTGCGTAGCGGTGGCAGAGACAACGTCACAGTCATAGTTGTGGACGCCAAGAACGTCTTGAACGACGCCGGCATCGCCACCACTGCGCCCCGCCCGGAAGTTACGTCAGACGTTGAAGAAGACACCCTTCCCCGGGCTTGGGTGAATGGTACGGACGAGGTTGCCGGGACTGGCCGGGAGGAAGGCGTCGATGGCAAGCAGTAACCACCTGTCGCTGACCCGCTACCGGCAGGGTGAGTGGTTCGGTATTGTGCGGAACGGAACTGTGGTGCTCCTTGGCCCGGACACACCGTACGCACTGATCCACACCGTCTGGGAGTTGCTCGCCTCCGCGCCCGAAGCTCACGAAGTCCTCCACGAAGTTACAGACGCCTTTGGCGTTTCCCTCAGCCGCATCCCGCCCTTCGGGATCATCGACTCCAAAGACGCACTTCGTGTGTTCCTCCGGGGAGACCTCGAACTTCACGTGCGGCTGGGTGGGGCTGAGGAACGCATCACGGGACGTGACGTCACCACGTGGACCGAACGCCGGATCGCGGATGCCGCCTCCTTTAGCGTTCGGATCGGGGAGGGCACTGCCCCGTCCGCGGGAAGTCCGACGTCGGGTGGAAGCCTGCCGCTGAACAGCTCGCCCTTGAACAGCTCGCCTACGAACAGCCTCCCTTTGGGAGAGGGCGTGGTACTCCTGGCATCACTCGAGGCCTCGGCACGAGTTGCCAGCCACGCGGACAGTGAACCTGAAGTCCGGCCCGTAGCCGTGTCCGATGAAACCATGATCGGTTACACGGAGGCGGACATTGGTCTGACGATCGCACCCGGCCACATGTTTCCCACCACCGAGGCTTCCTCCACCGAGCCTTCCGAAGGCGCGTCTCCCTCAAGCGCGGCTCCCATTGCCAAGTCACCCAGCGTCGATGAGCCTCTCGCCGCTGTACCCGACTTCGCTGGCGTACCTGCTCCTGAGGAAGCTGCGGCCCCAACGGGAGAAACCGCTGATGAGGAACCGCCCTCGCCCGAGCATTCCGTGGTGCCTGCAGAACCGTTGGCGGAGCGTGAACCAGACACCGCGACAGAACCGGAACCTTCCGGGGTCTCCGTCCACACGAGTACCACTGATCCAATAGTTCCCTCGCTGGAAAACACCACAAACTATGACCATCTGTGGGACAAGACAGTGATGCGCAACATTGAGGACGCCGCTGTCCGCACGGAGGACGAGTCTGACGACCACGACTCACCTGCTTTGCCGACGCCGGCAGCCCAAACGCCGCCGGCACCGGATTCCCCGCCACTGACGCTTCCGCACGTTCCACAGGAGAAGGCGTCCGCCGCACCGTCGTCGGGTGGCCTGATCGATTCGGTCCCGTGGCTGCGGAGCGGTTCTTCCACCCCTGCGGCGGTCAGCGACCAGCAGGCAGCTCCGTCCAAGCCCTTAGCCGATCCTCCGGCCCAGGTACCGGCCGCTTGGTCGTCGGCTCCTCAGGCCGCGGACGAGGATTCCGACCATGACGGGCAGACCATCATGAAGAGCAGTCTCCCCACTGAGGAGCCGGCGGGCGCCAAAACTGTTGATAGTGGCGCGGACGCACCCGCGGTCAAAGGGCCAAGCGTTTTGGCACGCATGTGCTCCCAAGGGCACGCCAACCCGCCCACCTACCCGCAATGCTCGGTGTGCGGGGTGGCCGTCACCGGTGACGCCGCGCATGTCCCGCGTCCCCGTCTGGGCAGAATGCGGCTTTCCACAGGTGAGTTGATAGATCTTGACCAGTCGCTCATTATTGGCCGGCAGCCGTCTGTTTCCCGCGTGCAAGGCGGCACCATGCCCCGCCTGGTTCAGGTGGACAGCCCGGGAGGGGACATTTCGCGCTCCCACGTGGAGGTCCGGCTGGAGGGTTGGCACGTCATGCTGTGCGACCTGAAGGCAACCAACGGAACCGTTCTCATACGGGAAGGCCAGGCACCCCGCCGGCTTGCCCAAAACGAGATGGCCATCCTCCTGGACGGCGATATCGCCGAACTGGGCGACAACATTTCATTGCGTTTCGAGGAGATTCTTTGAGTTCCAAGAGGCCCCCCGCGCCGCCTCCACCCATCCCGGGTTTCAAGTACATCAGCCTGCTCGGCTCCGGTGGCTTCTCCGATGTGTACCTTTATGAGCAGGACCGGCCGCGCCGAAAAGTAGCGGTCAAGGTCCTGTTGTCCGATTTGAAGACTGAAGGGGCCCGCCGCCGCTTCGAGTCCGAAGCGAACCTTATGGCGCAGTTGTCGTCGCACCCTTACATCGTGACGATCTTCGAAGCTGAAATTACCGAGAACGGGCACTCGTACCTGGCCATGGAGTACTGCTCCAGACCGAGCCTTGACGTCCGCTATCGTCGCCAGCGATTCAGCGTGGACGAAGTTCTGGCCGTCGGCATCCAAGTGGCTTCCGCCGTCGAGACCGCCCACCGGGCAGGCATTGTGCACCGGGACATTAAGCCCGCCAACATCCTGGTCACCGATTACAACCGGCCGGCCCTGACGGACTTTGGCATCTCTGGAACCATTGGCGCGGACACTGAGGACGACGCCGGCATGTCCATCCCGTGGTCTCCGCCCGAGCAGTTTCGCGGCGGTGCCGTGGACGGGGTGCCCGTGGACATCTGGGCACTGGGCGCCACTCTTTACACGCTGCTTGCGGGTCGGTCTCCGTTTGTCCTTCCCGGTCAGGACAACTCACAGCGGGAACTGATTTCCCGGATCACCAACTCGCCCCTGCCCAGGCTGGGCCGTGCCGACGTTCCGGAGTCCTTGGAACTCGTTCTGGCAACGTCCATGGCCAAGTCGCCGGAGTCCCGTTATTCGTCCGCCCACGCTTTCGCTTTGGCGCTCCAACGGATCCAGGCTGAACTGAACCTGTCCGTAACGCCGTTTGAGGTGCTTGAAGAACCCGGGCACGGCGATGATCAGCATCCCGATGACAACTTCGAGGAAACCCGGGTCCGGAGTATTGCCTCAATCGATCCCGATGCTTCCGGAACGGCCACCACGGGTTCGGCGCCCACGTTCCCGGCTCGAACCTTCCCGACCACCGTTGCGGGCGCCACTGGGCAGCCGACCCAGCCCACTAACCCTCCTCAAACTGTCCAGTCCCACGCCGGGTCATCGGCCCCGCCTCAGTTTCACGCCCCTGCGCCGGGATCGTACACGGCTCCGGGAACGTACACGGCCCCGGGAACGTACACGGCCCCGGGAACGTACAGGGCGTCAGGCAGCCACAATGCAACCGCCGAGCCCGATACGGCAGAGTCCACAGTCCTGCGCGGCTGGCAGCCTTCGCGTCCACAGGACGATCTTGGCGCCACAGTCAGCCGATCCAACTCACCTGCAGGTGCCTCACCGGCCACCCGGGAAGACGCCCGGCCCGCAGATCACAGCAAACGGAATCTTTGGCTCGCCGCAACGGGGGCAGCGGTGCTGGTGGTCGCCATCGTGGTGGGCGTAGTCCTTGGCGCCCAGGCACAGCCGAAGGTTGTCCCCACGGAGGCAGCCAGCAAGCCGCCCGTAGACGCCTTGGGTGACGGCAGCGTACCGGATGTGGAGGGCCTCATTGGCGTGAAGGACCCCGAAAAGCCGGATTTCGCTGATTTCCGGTGGACGAACCCTCAACCGCAGTCCGGCGACATGTACATGTGGCGTTACCGGACCGCCCTCATCCCGGAAGGCGACTACGAGGCCGTAACGGAGCCCCACGCACGGCCCTATTTTGGCGGGGAGAAGCAACTCTGCATCCAGGTCATTATTGTCCGTCGTGACGGTACTTCCTCGCCTGGAGACACGGGATCCATCGCCTGCGTGGACCAGTAGCCGGCACATGAGACTTACTTATCGCCGACTGAGGAGGCACAGATCATGGGGGATCTAGCAATAGATTTCTGTGGGGAATGGTACGAACCGTCCGACGAGGACATCTTTGATATTGGACGCGAAGGTGACTTGGAAGTGGACGACAATCCCTACCTGCACCGACGCTTCCTGCAGATCGCCCGTTACGACGGCATGTGGTGGCTCAGCAACGTCGGGAGCATGCTGTCCGCCACCATTGCTGACGGTTCGGGCGGTATGCAGGCCTGGCTGGCGCCTGGGGCGCGGATCCCGTTGGTGTTCAGCCACACCAACGTGATTTTTACCGCCGGACCCACCACCTACGAGTTCGCTGTGCACTTGAAGACGCCGTCCTTCCGGCACGAAGCACGCGACGAGGACCAGGCAGGGGACACCACCATAGGACCCGTGGTGTTCACCGATTCCCAAAAGGCGCTGATCGTTGCCTTGGCCGAGCCCATGCTGCGGCGCGACGGCACCGGCTTCAGCGCAATTCCGTCGTCTGCCGAGGCTGCGAAACGACTGGGATGGGCCCTCACCCGTTTCAACCGCAAGCTGGACAACGTCTGCGACAAACTGGACCGCGTAGGCGTAGTGGGCCTGCGCGGCGGCGTGGGAAAACTTGCCACCAACCGCCGTGCGCGCTTGGTGGAACATGCCGTGACGTCTCACCTGGTGACGCCGGCTGACCTGCATCTTCTTGAAAAAATGAGTGGAGTCGACGAAGGATGAAGTTCCGCCTGACCTTGCGGCGTGACCCGGCGGAAGCAAAGGACCTCGCCGTAACGGTGGATGGTCGTGCCACCGTGGCTGACATAGCCACCGAACTTTGGGCTGCCGACCCCGCACGAAAGGGGACCGAACCGCCGTCGAACCTGTCCATCAGCGTGGACGAGGCTTTCGTTGGCGGCGGCCTCTCCGGGCACGTCCTCCGGCCTACGGACAACCTGTTGGAGTCCGGGCTGCGCCCGGGTTCCAAAGTCTCGCTCGCGCAGGTCAGCGAGCAGTTCGCGTCCAACGGCCACAGCAGGGGACCGGCAGCGGCGACGTTGCGCGTGATGTCAGGGCCCGACGTCGGACGCGAATTTTCGCTGCCATTCGGCACCAGCTACATCGGCCGGGACCGGGACGCCGACATCCGTTTGTCGGACCCGCTGACCTCCAAGCGCCATGCGCGGATCACCGTTGGCGAAACCGTGGAAATCGTGGACACGAACTCCGCGAACGGACTCCTCATGGACGGGCTGCCGGTTACCCGCGCAACGCTCGAATCCTCCGACACCGTTACCTTGGGCGATACTTCCGTGGGGGTCGTCGCCCTGTCACGGAACCATGGCGGTGGCCCGTCGTCGCCGCTGGTGGATTTCAACCGTTCGCCGCGGGTGCTGCCCAGGTTCGAGTCGCCAAAGCGCGTGCCTCCGGCCGGCCCCAAGCGCCCGGAACACCAGCCCTTCCCCTACATCATGCTCATCGCGCCGCTGCTGATGGGTGGTGTGCTCTTTGCGTTCACACAGAACCTGCTGTCCGTGATCTTCATGGCGATGATGCCGCTCTTCATCGTTGGGCACTACGTGGACCACAAAATGCAGAGCAAGCGGCAGGCCAAGGAGGGCCACAAACAGTTCAAAGCCGCGATGCTCTCGTTCCGAGAGGACATTGACAAGCAGCAGAATATTGAGCGCGCTGTCAGGCTCCAGGAAGCACCCTCCGTGAGCGACACGGTTGATGCGATTTACAAGCTCGGGCCCCTCCTCTGGACCCACCGGCCCGAACACCAGCACTTCCTGGGGGTTCGCTTCGGGTTGGGCTCCGCGCCGTCGCGTATCCAGTTCGACGAACCGGGCGCCAACGAAACCGAACCGCAGTACATGCGGGAAATCCAGGAGTGCCTGCAGCAGGTCCGTGTCATTGAAGGCGTTCCGATCGTGTCGCAGTTGCGTACCTCGGGCTCCTTTGGCGTGGCAGGGGACCGCAGCGTGGTGGATGACGTGGCCCGTGGCATGGTGCTCCAGCTGGTGGGGCTCCATTCGCCGGCCGAAGTTGTCCTCACGGCACTGACCTCGGCCCGTTCCCGTGAGCGTTGGGACTGGCTGCAGTGGCTCCCGCACGTTGGTTCAGGGCACAGCCCCATATCCGGCGATCACCTTGCTGCCGGCCCAGGTGCCGGTGCTGCCTTGTTGTCCCGACTCGAAAACCTCGTGGAAGAGCGGGAAGCACTGGCCAAGGAGCCGGGCCCGCATCCGCGTCCAGGCCTCAAGAACGAACACGAGGAAGTTCCCGGTCCCGTGGTTCCGGCCGTACTGGTGATCGTTGAGGACGACGCCCCCGTGGACCGGGGCCGCCTCACGCGCTTGGTGGAACGCGGCCCCGACTACGGCGTGCACATCATGTGGGTGGCGGCCAACGTGCAATCACTTCCCGCAGCATGCCGCGACTTCCTCTCGGTGGACGGCGATCACGGCACCACCACGGGCCAGGTTCGCTTGGGCCGCCACACGTACCCCGTGAGCTGCGAAAGCCTGGATGCGGACCTTGCCACGCAGCTTGCGCGCATGATGTCGCCGCTGGTGGATGTTGGAAACCCGCTCGACGACGATTCCGACCTCCCGCGCGCCGTCTCCTACGCCACGTTGATCGGCAAGGAACTGATGGACAACCCACAGGCCGTGGCGGAGCGTTGGCAGGAGAACAATTCTGTCCACGCCACAGCTGTGCCCAACCGGAAGGACAACGGCAGCCTCCGCGCACTGGTCGGCTCCAAAGGTGTGGAGCCGTTCTACCTGGACCTCAAGAACGAAGGTCCGCACGCGCTGGTGGGCGGAACCACAGGTGCCGGCAAGTCCGAGTTCCTGCAGTCCTGGGTGATGGGCATGGCAGCCGCGTACAGCCCGGACCGGGTCAGCTTCCTGTTCGTCGACTACAAGGGCGGAGCTGCGTTTGCCGACTGCCTGCACCTCCCGCACACCGTTGGCTTGGTGACCGATTTGTCTCCGCACCTGGTGCGCCGTGCGCTGACGTCGCTTCGGGCAGAGCTGCACTACCGCGAAAGGCTCCTGAACCGTAAGAAAGCCAAGGACCTCCTGGCGCTGCAACGCGAAGCCGATCCGGAGGCGCCCCCGTACCTCATCATCATCGTGGACGAATTCGCGGCGCTGGCTACCGAAGTTCCTGAGTTTGTTGATGGCGTGGTGGATGTCGCCGCCCGCGGCCGGTCCCTGGGGCTGCACCTGATCCTGGCCACACAGCGGCCCGCCGGCGTCATTAAAGACAACCTGCGCGCCAACACCAACCTCCGCGTTGCCTTGCGCATGGCCGATGAAGTGGACGCAACGGACATCCTAGGTGTTCCGACGGCCGCTTACTTTGACCCGTCCATCCCTGGCCGCGGTGCCGCGAAGACGGGTCCCGGCCGTATCCAAGGCTTCCAGACCGGATACGCCGGTGGCTGGACGACGGAAAAGCCGCAGCGTCCGAGGATCGACATCGTGGAAATGGCGTTCGGATCCGGTCCCACCTGGGAACCGCCCCTAGTGTCACAGGTGGAAGAAGAGCCCGCCGGACCCAACGACATTGCCAGGATGACAGGAAACATCATCCGCGCAGCTGACGTCCTGTCCATCGAGCCTCCCCGGAAGCCATGGCTCAACGAGCTCGCCACTACCTACGATTTCTCCAAGCTTCCCAACCCGCGGACCGATGAGCGGCTCCTGCTCGGAGTGGCGGACGACCCCGCCCACCAGGACCAGCCCACTGTGTTCTATGAGCCGGACAAGGACGGCAACATGGCCGTCTACGGCACGGGCGGATCCGGTAAGTCGGCAGCGCTGCGCGGAATCGCCATCGCCGCCGCGGTCACGCCGCGTGGTGGTCCGGTGCAGGTCTACGGCATCGACTGTGGTTCGTCGGGACTCAAAATGCTTGATGGACTTCCCCATGTTGGCGAGATCATCAACGGCGACGACGTGGAGCGCGTCGGGCGACTGCTGCGCTGGCTCAAGGACGTTGCAGATGATCGGGCAGCGCGCTTCGCTGAGGTCCGGGCGTCCACTATCGTCGAATACCGGCAGCTGGCCAACCGTCCGGAAGAGAAACGCATCTTCATCCTGGTGGACGGTATGTCTTCCTTCCGCGAATCCTACGAGTACAGCAACCTGTCCGCACTGTGGGACATCTTCTTAACGCTGGCAACAGACGGACGTCCCCTGGGCATCCACCTGGTAGTCAGCGGTGACCGCACAAACTCCGTTCCGGCGTCGCTCCTTGCTTCCATCCAAAAGCGGCTGGTCCTGCGCCTCAGCTCCGAAGATGACTACATGACTCTGGACGTCCCCAAGGACGTTCTTAACGCAGCTTCACCTCCCGGGCGTGGTTTGTTGGACGGGCTCGAAGTTCAGCTCGCCGTGCTGGGAGGCAACTCGAACCTCGCGCTCCAGGCCCGTGAAGTGGCCAAGCTCAGCCAGGCGATGCTGCGCCAGGGCCTCGAGCAGGCTCCGCAGATTCAGCGGCTCCCGGAATTGGTGGACTTGGACATCCTGCCCACCGGCGCGCCGGACAATCCTGTGATAGGCGTCGACGACGAAACGCTGGGTTCGGCGGCCATCGCCGCCAAGGGATCACTCTTGCTGGCCGGCCCTCCAGGCGCCGGACGTACAGTCGCGTTGGTCACTTTGGCTTATGCGCTGCGGCGTTCCAACCCGCGCACCGACCTCATCTACATCGGTTCCCGCCGCTCTGCCGTGGCGTCGCTGAATATCTGGAGCAGGTCGCTGGTGGGGCCGGACGAAGTTTCGGATGTGGTGGATGACCTGATCGACAAGGCCTCGGACAACCCCGGCACCATGGCGATCTTCATCGAGGGCCTGACTGAGTTCACCGACACGCTGGCGGAATCCGGCGTGGGACGGTTGGTTACTGCCGCAATCAAGGCAGATCAGTGGGTGGTGGGCGAGTCCGAGACCTCAACCTGGTCTCAGGCCTGGTCCCTTGCCCAGCCGTTCAAATCCGGACGCCGAGGGCTCTTGCTCAACCCAGGAGATGTGGAAGGTGACAGCCTCCTCAACACCTCCCTGGGCCGCATCAGCAAGGACTTCATTCCTGGCCGCGGGTACATTGTGGGACGAGGAAAGGTACGCAAGCTCCAAATCGCCATGCCGCCTGAAAACCGCAGCTAGGACCTTTATTGTCCGTGGGTTACGGCAAGATAGAGCTGTGAGCACACCAGAGAATCCGGATCCGGTCGACACCACAACCCAGGACGCCGCTGCGGCCATCGTCGCAGAGGAGGGGACTCCGCCGTCGGAGTCCCTGCGGGATGAGTACGAGCAACTGGCGGACCTTGTCCGCAAGTACCGGTATGCCTATTACCAGGAAGACTCGCCGACAGTCTCCGACGCCGAGTTTGATGAACTGTACCGCCGGCTGGAGGAACTGGAAGCACTCCACCCGGAGCTCGTGTCCAACGACTCGCCCACTCAAGAGGTTGGAGGCGAGGTCTCATCTGCCTTCGCGGCGGTGGAGCATCTGCAACGGATGTACAGCCTTGACGACGTCTTCTCCTTGGATGAGCTCGAAGCCTGGGTCCGCAAAGCTGAAGCGTCAGTGGCGAAGCTCGGCGATTCCGTCCCGCCCATCGCGTGGCTGACTGAACTGAAAATCGATGGCCTTGCCGTCAATCTGCTGTACAGGGACGGGAAACTGGTCCGTGCCGCAACCCGAGGCGACGGCACCACCGGTGAAGACATCACCCACAACGTTCTCACCATCAAGGAAATCCCACGGCAGCTCAGTGGTTCCGGCTACCCATCGGAAGTGGAGATCCGCGGCGAGGTGTTCATCCCTTCCAAGGCATTTCTTGAGTTCAATGAGTCCTTGGTGGCTGCCGGCAAGGCACCGCTTGCCAACCCCCGCAACGCCGCCGCTGGTTCGCTTCGCCAGAAGGATCCCGCGGAAACGGCCAAGCGGCCCCTCAGCATGTTTGTCCATGGCATCGGTGCCCGTGAAGGCTTGGATGCGAAGAGCCAATCGGAAACCTACAAGCTCCTCGAGGAATGGGGGCTCCCTGTCAGCCCATACCTCAAGGTGCTGGATACCTTCGACGACGTCCTGAAGTTCATTGCCGACTACGGTGAGCGCAGGCATAAGCTCCTGCACGAGATTGACGGCATTGTGGTCAAGATTGATGACTTTGCCACTCAACGCGCCCTTGGGTACACGTCGCGCGTGCCCAGATGGGCTGCCGCGTACAAGTACCCGCCCGAGGAAGTCCACACGAAGCTCCTGGACATCGCCGTCAACGTGGGCCGCACCGGTCGCGTGACTCCCTTTGGCCTGATGGAACCCGTGAAGGTGGCCGGCTCCACGGTGGGCATGGCTACGCTGCACAACCAGGACGTGGTCAAGGCCAAGGGCGTGATGATCGGCGACATCGTGATTCTCCGCAAAGCAGGCGATGTCATCCCCGAGATCGTCGGACCCGTCCTTGCCTTGCGTGACAAGCAGGAACCGCCCGTCCGTGAATTCGTGATGCCCACAGAATGCCCGTCCTGTGGCACGCCGCTGGCTCCGGCCAAGGAAAGCGACGTGGACATTCGTTGCCCCAACGCCAAGTCCTGCCCCTCGCAGCTGCGGGAGCGCGTGTTCCACGTGGCCAGCAGGGGTGCTTTCGACATCGAAGCACTTGGCTGGGAAGCGGCTGTGGCACTGACCCAACCCGCAGAGCCGGAGACGCCGCCGCTCACCAGTGAGGCCCGCCTGTTCAGCCTGACGCGGGAAGATCTGGCGGATGTCCTGATCCGCAGGGAAAAACGCTCCAAGGGTGTGGGCACGGGAGAGTATGAACTCGTTCCGTATTTCTATACCAAGGGAACGGCGAAGTCTCCGTCCAAACCGACCGCCACCACGGAAAAACTGTTCGCTGAGCTGGAGAAAGCCAAGCAGCAGCCACTGTGGCGAGTGCTGGTGGCGCTGTCCATCCGGCACGTTGGACCAACAGCCTCCCGCGCACTTGCCACCGCTTTCGGGAGCATGGACGCCATCCGCAACGCCACCGAAGAGCAAATGGCCCATGTTGACGGAGTTGGACCCACCATCGCCGTGGCGCTCAAGGAATGGTTCGCAGTGGACTGGCACAACGAGATCGTGGACAGCTGGGCCGCTGCCGGCGTGCGAATGGAGGACGAGCGGGATGCTTCGGTACCGCGGACCCTTGAGGGCCTCACAGTGGTAGTCACCGGCACGTTGCCCAACTTCAGCCGCGACGAAGCCAAGGAGGCCATCATCATCCGTGGCGGCAAGGCGTCCGGTTCCGTCTCCAAGAACACCAGTTACCTGGTGGCCGGTGAAAGCGCCGGCACCAAGCTGGACAAGGCTGAGCAACTGGGCGTACCAGTGCTGGACGAGGACGGCTTCCGCGAGCTCCTGGCCAACGGACCGGCACAGACCGGGACGGAAGCTGAAGCCGCAACGGATGAAGCTACCGTAGTGGATGAAACAGCAGCGGAAGCAGCCACCGAATGACGGACGCCGCCGAACTCCTTGTTGTCGCGAAACGTGCCGCGGCTGCGGGCGCTGCTGTACTCGCCCAGCGGTCTGCCACCGGCACGGGTGGTGATGGTTTGGAAACCAGCAACAAGGGCGAGGCCGGCGACTGGGTCACGGCTTTCGACGTCGCGGCCGAGAATGCGGTCCGCGAAGCGATCATTGCCCAGCGGCCGCACGACGCCATCACGGGGGAGGAACACGGCACTACCCGGCCCGAACAGCCTTCCGGGTACCGCTGGTCCATCGATCCTTTGGACGGGACCACTAACTTCATCCGCAACATCGTCTATTACGCCACCTCCGTTGCGGTAGCGGACTCCGACGGCGTCTGGCAGGCGGGCGTCGTTCACGCACCGGCGTTGGGCCGCATCTATTCGGCAGCCCGCGGTCAGGGTGCATGGGTGGAAACAGGTGGAGAGAGGACGCGCCTGGCGGGTCCCGTTCCCGGGCGGACGGGGCTTATCCTGGCCACCGGCTTCAGCTACGATCCCGCCACCCGGGCCAGCCAATCTGAAGGCCTCGCCGGGCTCATGGATGGATTTGCCGATGTCCGACGTCTCGGGTCGGCTGCGCTGGATCTCTGCCTGGTGGCAGACGGTACTTTCGACGCCTACGGGGAGCGGGGCCTCAACGAGCACGACTTTTCGGCAGGCGCGCTGATTGCGGAAGAGGCTGGTTGCTGGGTGCGCCGGCCGCGCTTGGAGAGCCCGCTGGATGGCGGTCCCACCACAGAGGACCGTTTGGCGGCGTGGATGTGCGCCGGGGCTTTGGAACTGTCCGGCAAATTCCCGTTGTGATCATCAACCAGTGATCAAAGCACTCGCCATCGCCAATTACCGTTCCATCCGGGATCTCGCCATCGAGTTGCATGGCCTGGATATCGTGACCGGGGCCAACGGCAGTGGTAAGTCTTCCCTCTACCGGGCGCTTCGGCTGCTCGCCGAATGTGCCGGGGGTGATTCGGGGAACGTGGTGGGCTCTCTGGCCAGGGATGGAGGCTTGGCGTCCACGCTGTGGGCCGGGCCGGAGTCCATCAGTGAGGCCATGCGCCGTGGCGAGGTGCCTGTCCAGGGAACTGTTCGTCGGGAGTCCGTGAACCTGAAACTGGGGTACTCCGGCGACGACTTTGGATATTTGGTGGACCTTGGCATGCCGGTTTCCAGCGGGGCGGGTTTTGACCAGGAAACCGGCCGTTCCCGCCCTTCGGCGTTCAGCCTGGATCCTGAGATCAAACGGGAGCAGATCTTTTCCGGGCCCGTGGCACGGCCGGGTTCGTTGTTGGTGGACCGCAAGGGCAGCCTGGCCAAGCTGCGCGGACCAGACGGCGAATGGACAGAGTTGTCCCGGCGGCTGGACACGTTCCAGAGCATGCTGACTGAGGTTTCGGATCAGGACCGGGCACCCGAGGTGCTGCGGGTTCGGGACTCGGTTCGTTCATGGCGCTTCTACGATCATTTCCGCACAGATGCAGAGGCTCCCGCCCGCCAGGCGCAGCTTGGAACACGCACCCCGGTGTTGCACCACAGTGGCAAGGATCTCGCGGCCGCACTCCAAACGCTGCGCGAGGTGGGATTCGAGCGGCAGTTGGATGCCGCCGTCGATCACGCCTTTCCGGGAAGCCGGCTGGAGATCGCCGTCAGCGACGGCCGCTTCAGTGTGGAGTTGCGCCAGCCGGGCATGCTGCGGCCCATGAAGGCAGCCGAACTCTCGGACGGGACGCTGCGGTTCCTCTTGCTCACCGCGGCCTTGCTGACGCCGCGGCCCCCGGAGCTCATGGTCCTGAACGAACCTGAGACCAGCCTCCACGTCGACCTGATGCCGGCACTGGCCGGACTGATAGTCCAAGCCAGTGCCAACAGCCAGATGATCGTGGTGACCCACTCCGAGGCCTTGCTTAAGGCACTTCGCGAAAGCGGGGCCGCCCATGAGCATGAGCTCTACAAGGACCTCGGCGAGACCAGGATCAAGGGCCTGGGCGCGCTGGAAGGTCCGCTGTGGAGCTGGCCCAAGCGCTGATCGCGCCCTTCGCGGAGGTACTTACCGCAATGAACGACGACGCCGGGCCGGCTCCGTCAGCCACGCCGGTTCATAGCCCGCATCAGCGGTGTTGAGGGTGGTCCCTGGAGGAACGATCTGGTCGATCCTGTCCAGCACATCGGGTGACAGGGTGAGCTTGTCCGCCCCGAGGGCTGCTTCAAGGTGTTCCAGCGTGCGCGGTCCGATGATCGCAGAGGTCACCGCCGGGTGTTCGAGGACGAAGGCCAGCGCGAGGTGGATCAGCGACAGTCCTGCTTGATCGGCCAGCTCCGTCAGCTCGAGCACGGCCTTCGTTTTGAGGGCGTTCCCGGGCAGGTCCGGATCGTGCCGGGCTGGTTGGCGACCCGCGCGGCTTGACGGAAGGTGCGCGCCGTCGGCCTTGATCCGGCCGGACAACCAGCCTCCGGCGAGCGGGCTCCACGGAAGCACCCCGAGTCCGTGCTGCTGCGCCAGCGGCAGGACCTCCCGTTCTGCGCCACGAGCCAGGATGGAATACGGCGGCTGCTCCGTGACAGGCCGTTCCCGGTGGCGTTCTCGGGCAACGTACTGGGCCTCGACGATCTGGCCGGGAAGGAACGTAGACGTACCGATGTAACGAATCTTGCCCTGGCTGACGAGGTCGCTGAGCGCACCCAGTGTTTCGTCGATGTCCGTGTCGGGATCCGGCCGGTGCACCTGGTATAGGTCGATCCAGTCTGTCTGCAGCCTGCGGAGACTGTCCTCAACTTCGCGGATGATCCAGCGGCGCGAATTGCCGGCCTGGTTCACGTCGTCGCCGAGGCGTCCATGGACCTTGGTAGCCAGGACAACCTGATCGCGCCGACCCTTCAGTGCCTTGCCCACGATCTCCTCGGACTCGCCCTGAGAGTACACATCGGCGGTGTCCACCAGGTTGATGCCGGCGTCCAGCGCCCTGTGGATGATGCGGATGCTGTCGTCGTGGTCAGGGTTGCCGATGGCCCCGAACATCATGGTCCCCAACGTCAGCTGGCTGACCTTGACGCCGGTTCGCCCCAGGTTCCGGTACTCGGTCATTAGAACGCCGATCCGATGGACGTGAGCTGCTGTCCCTCGGAACCGGCGTAACGGTTCTCGGGACGGGC
Organism: Arthrobacter sp. Rue61a; assembly: GCF_000294695.2. Taxonomy (NCBI): domain Bacteria; kingdom Bacillati; phylum Actinomycetota; class Actinomycetes; order Micrococcales; family Micrococcaceae; genus Arthrobacter; species Arthrobacter sp. Rue61a. Next base: position 1,475,206 of record NC_018531.1, read on the forward strand.
CAACCCGTAGTGTCCGCGGAGAGTGGACTCGGTGTATTCGGTACGGAACAGGCCGCGTTGCTGGAGGATCGGTACTACCTGGTCCACGAAGATCTCCAGGCCGGAGGGGAGGACCGGGGGCATGATGTTGAAGCCGTCGGCCGCGCCCGCGAAGAACCAGTCCTGGATGGCGTCCGCCACCTGCTCCGGCGTTCCGGAGAACGTGCGGTGGCCACGTCCGCCGCCCAAGCGGCCGATCAGCTGCCGGACCGTGAGCTGCTCGCGACGAGCCAGTTCCACAATCAGCGTGTAGCGGCTCTTGGCACCCTCGATGTCGTCCTCGGAGGGAAGATCGGCGGGCAGTTGGCGGTCCAGAGGAAGGTCTTCGGGCTTCAAACGCAAGGTCTTGGCCAACTGCTCCCGGGCGTACTCCGGCTTGATAAGTTCGTCGAGTTCACGTTCAAGTTTCAGGGCTTCGGCCTCCGTGGAACCAATCACCGGGACGATGCCCGGGAGGATCTTGATGCCTTCAGGGTCGCGGCCCACAGCTGCGGTTCGTGCCTTGAGGTCTGAGTAGAAAGCCTGGGCGTCAGCCAATGTCTGGTGCGCGGTGAACACGGCTTCGGCGTACTGTGCAGCAAGCTTCTTGCCGTCCTCGGAGGACCCTGCCTGAACGATCAGTGGGTGGCCCTGCGGCGAGCGGGGAACATTGAGCGGGCCGCGCACACGGAAGTGCTTGCCCTCGTGTTCAATAGCCCGGATCTTGTTGTCGTCACCCCACACGCCCTCGGCTTTGTCCGCGAGCACGGCGTCGTCCTCCCAGCTGTCCCACAGCTTCTGGGCTACCTCGATGAACTCGGCTGCCCGCTCGTAACGGACAGCGTGTGCCGGCTGGTCATCCACGCCGAAGTTCCTCGCAGCGTCCGGTCCCGCCGTCGTGACGACGTTCCAACCAGCGCGGCCGCCGCTGACCCAGTCCACCGACGCGAAGCGGCGTGCCAGGTTGAAGGGGTCGTTGTAGGTAGTAGAAGCGGTGGCGATCAGGCCGATCTTCTGCGTTGCCGCGGCGATGGCTGTCAGCAGCACTGTAGGTTCCAGTTTGCCGGCAGGGCGGCGGCCCACCTCGCCGAACAGGACGGGGGAGTCCGCGAAGAAGATGGAGTCCAGCTTTCCTCGTTCAGCCGCCCGGGCCAGGTGCTGGTAGTGCTCAACCTTGGTGGAGGAGAGAGGATCGCTTTCGGGCAAGCGCCACGAGGCCTCGTGGTGGCCTGTGCTCATGAGGAAAGCGTTCAGGTGGAGCTTGCGCTGTGGTTCAGTCATGGGGTTTCTCCTTGGTTCGAATACGAGGGGGGTTAGGCAGCAGAATGGACGCCGAGGGCTTCGAGCAGTTCGCCCCTCAGCGCTGAATGGTCGACGGCGGTTCCAGCCTTGCGCTCAAGGGCTACACGGCCGCCTTGGAGGACGATGACGCGGTCGGCCAAGGTGATGGCTTCGTCGACGTCGTGGGTTACGAGCAGGACCGCCGGGCGGTGCGCGGCGACCAGGTCCTTCAGGAGTGCGTGCATTTTCAACCGGGTGAGGGCATCCAGCGCACCGAAAGGTTCATCGGCCAACAGCAGCTTGGGCTCGCGCACCAGCGACCTCGCCAAGGCGACGCGCTGCTGTTCCCCGCCGGACAGTTCGTGTGGCCACGCCTTTTCGCGACCGGCGAGTCCCACTTCGGCGAGCGCGCGGCGGCCGCGGGCATCGGCGTCGTGATCCCTGAGTCCCAAGGTGACGTTGCCCAACACGGTGTCCCACGGCAGCAGGCGCGAGTCCTGGAACACCACGGACACCTGCTCCGGGACCTTCACCACTCCGCTGCCGCGGACGTCACCGTCCAGTCCGGCGAGGGCACGCAGCAGGGTGCTCTTGCCGCAGCCGCTGGGGCCGAGGAGGGCAACGAACTCGCCCGGTGCGATATCAAGGTCCACCCCGTTGAGTACGCCTTTCGGGCCGAAGCTGCGAATGAGGTTCCGGACGGAGACTTCGTAGGAGGGGCCGGTCCGGAGGGTGCTTAGCCCGCCAGTGTGCGTTGCCACGACAATGCCTTTCGTTCCAGGAGCCGGACGGCTGCGTCGGAAACCAGTCCCAGGACGCCGTAGACCGCCAGGCCGAGGACGATGATGTTTGTTTGTCCGTAGGTGCGGGCGAGCTCCATCATGTAGCCGATGCCGCTGGTGGAGTTGATCTGTTCCACCACCACCAAGGACACCCAGGCGCCGGTGACGGCGAAACGAAGCCCCAGGAAGAATCCCGGCAACGCTCCCGGTAGTACTACGCGGCGAATGAACCCGGCCCGGCTCAGGCCCACCGTTTGCGCCAGTTCGACGTACCGCAGGTCGATGCCCCGCAAACCAGCATGGGTCTGGAGGTAGATGGGGACGAACACGCCCAAAGTGATGGTGAGGACCTTCATGGTTTCGTCGATGCCGAACCAGAGGATCAGCAGGGGGATCAGGGCGAGTCCGGGAATGGCCCGCTTGATCTGCACTGGACCGTCGATCAGCGACTCGCCTACGCGGCTCAGCCCGGAAAGGACCGCCAGTACGGCACCCACCACGATCCCGAAGAACAATCCCAAACCTGCACGCTGGGCCGAGATCGCCAGGTTCTCTTGGAGTCGGCCGTCTGCGATCAATTCGCCCGCCGTGGAGACCACGGTCCAAGGCTCGGACAGGATCCGGGGATCCAGCAGGCCCGTCGCCGAAGCAACCACCCACAATAGGATCAACGCGGCAGGACCCACCAAGCCCGCAAAGCGGCGACGCTTCCCGGGGCCCAGGCGGCGGCTCGCCGGGCGGACATCCGGCCTGCCGGTGAGGTTCGGGTCGAGGTGAGGTTCGACGCCGGCAGCCGGGTGAGTAGCGACGTCGCTTCTTGGCGGAGGTGCGGTTCCTGGCGGGGGAGCGGTGACCGTAGCCGTGCGCCGGGCAGCAGTGGTGGTCATGGCTACGCCCCCTTTCCAGCGGCCGCGTAGGCCGTGCCGCCGATGGCCTCAAAGCGGAGGTCGTACAACTTGGCGGCATCCAGCTTGGGCTTCTGCTGTTCCTTGGCGAGGAGGTCGATGGTCTGCTGATGCCGGGCAATGGCCTCGGTCCAGGACGTGGGGAGGTCGCGCTCGCCGGCGGCATCGATCAGGTACTGGCCGTCCTCGGCGGAAAGCCCCTGGTTCTTGACGTAGTAGCCCTCAAGCCATTCCTTGGGGTGGTCCTGGATCCAGCGTTGGGCCTGTCCCCAGATTTCGACGTACTCGGCAAGCGCCGCAGCTTTTGCCGGATCGTCAAGCACCTTGGCCGGAGCGTACAGGTGGCCGGGATCGTCCCTGAGGCCGTGCCGCAGCGTTGTTCCGCCGTCGGCGCCGTACTTGGCCAGGTACCGCTTGATCTGGACGCCGCCCAAAGGCGCTGCGTCCACCTGCTTGCTGGACAGGGCTGTGGAGTAGGTGTCACCCGTGCTGGGTAGTTCCACGAGCTTCACGTCTTTTTGCTGCAGGCCGGCCTTTTCCAGGATGCGCAGCACCAGGGCCCCTTGCGCTTGGCCGGGGCTGTACGCGATCTTCTTGCCGCGAAGGCCCTGGAGGTCAGTGATGCCCGCACCGGGTGCCACACCCAGTTCGTACAACGGGTGGTTCACGGCATCCTGGCGGTAGACGCTGGCGATGATGCGGACCTCCAGCCCCGTCCACGTCGCGTGGATGGGAGGAATGTCCGCCACTGAACCTACATCCAGGGCGTTGGCCCGGAACGCTTCAGTAGTGGCAGGGCCGCCGGAGATGTTGGCGAACTTCACGGGGAAGCTGAGCTTCTTGTCCAGGCCGGAGAGTTCAAGGGCCACCTGCACGGATGGGTCGCCCACTACCAGCGTGGTGCCTTCCGGAACGGTGGTGGCCAGCGGGGCGGTGACCTGTGCCGCCTGCGTGGCTACGCCTCCGGCCGCTGCTGGTCCGCCGCAAGCGGTCAACAGGCCCAGGGCGGGAATGGCGAGAAGGGTGCCGAGGATTTGGCGGCGGTTCGGGGGTGTTGTGGGGAGTTTTTGGGCGCGGAGGGACGCGGAAAACATGCAAAGCCTTTCAGGTGCGGGAGGGGTCGCTGCTGCCCGGAGCCAAGGGCATCGACGGCGCAGCGGTACAGATCGCTAGTTCTGAAGGCAGGACGGACAGCAGGAGTGAGCCTGAGTTACGTGTGCTGGGACATCGGTCTTGGGCATCGGTTCCTCCTGTTCTGTGTGCACGAAGTTTTCACGGCCGGGCTTTGCCGTGTGGTAACTCAAGCACGCCCGCATTGCCCCGCGCCAGCGTTTCGACATCTACGCGCAACAGCACGAAACCGGGGTTCACCGCACGCAACGCGGCTCAATTCGACGCCACGGGAGGCAACACAAAAGCAGCCCAGAGGCACCCGCCTGAACAGCGCGGGCCAACCATTCGGCGTCGTGCGTTCCAGACGTGACTGATAGTTCCATCACGGAAAGGGGCCTTTGGCGCGGCGGGCGCCGCCAGCACGACTACCATTGGTAGGTGCTTTCGCCGATTACCGTCCGTCCCGCCCTGCCCGAAGACTACGACGCCGTTGCCCGCATCACGCAGGACTCCTACGTCACCGCGGGGTACTACGGCGACGCTGATCACCCGTACCTGCAGAAGCTCCAGGACGTTGCCGGACGCGCGGAGCACGCTGAGATCCTGGTGGCGGAGCGCAACGGCGAGGTCATCGGGTCTGTGACGGCAGCCCCGGCAGGCGGCGGCTTTTCCGACATCGGCCTCGACGACGAACTGGAACTCCGTACCCTGGTGGTGGATCCGGCAGTTCAGCGATCCGGGGCGGGACGTGCCTTGGTGCAGGCTGTCATCGATCAAGCCAAGGCCATGGACGGAATCAACGCCGTGTCCCTGACCACTGGAGCCACGTGGGAAAGCGCCAACGCCCTCTACGCGCGGACTGGTTTTGACCGCGCCCCGCACCGTGACTGGTTTGTGCCCGGCACCGACATAAAGCTGTTCGTTTACCGGCTGGACCTCCCGCAGTCATAAAGTTTCCTTCGTAAACGCCGGTCACCGGACCGGGCGAAGCGACAGGAAAGGCGCGGCATGCGCAAGACATTCGGCACGGGTTCGGTCTGGGAGCAGACCCTTGGCTATTCCCGGGCAGTCCAGGTGGACAACACTCTTTTCATTTCCGCCACGGCCGCTTCAGGGCTCGTTGATGGCAAACAGGCGATCGTTGGCGACGACTTTTACTCGCAAACCAAGTACATCCTTGAGAAGCTCGGCGCTGTTTTGGAAGACGCCGGGTTCTCCTACGAGGACGTGGTTCAGTCCAAGCTGTACCTGACGGACATCAGCAAGTGGGAAGACGCCGGCCGCGCCCACGGTGAGGTCTTCGGCGAGATCCGCCCCACGCTTGCCTTGGTCCACGTCTTGCCGTTCCTCGATCCGCAGATGCTCGTGGAAATCGAGCTCGTGGCGCAAAAGTCCGCGTAGCGCACCCGCCTGAGTCGCATTAGTGGTTGTTCTGAGCGCTCAGAACAACCACTAATGCCAGTTACTTGGGTCAGGCGGGGACGCCGTAGCGGTGTTCCGGACGGCCCGTACTTCCGTAGCGCAGCTGGATCTCGACGGCGCCATCATCCGCGAGCGAGGACAGGTACCTTTGCGCCGTGGCCCGGGAAACGCCCACCCTCTCCGCAACCTCGGCAGCTGAGTACTGCTCCCCGGGAAGCAAGGATTCCAGGACCGCAGCCTCTGTGGCGGAACGGGGCTTGGCTGACGGTGTGACATCTCCCGGGATCAGGGACCGTTTGGCGCGTTCAATGGTGGTTTGGTCAACGGCTGTCTGCTGCCCCAGGATCCGCCGATACCGCGCGTAGGACCGGAGTTGCTGGGACAGTGACTCAGCGGTGAACGGTTTCAGCATGTACCCAAGCGCGCCGCGCCGCAGGGCAACCCTGATGGACTGCGCGTCAGAGGCCGCTGTCAGCATGAGGGCGTCGACGTCCAGTTGACCCAACAGATCCAAGCCGGAGCCGTCCGGGAGATACACGTCCAGCAGCACCAGATCGGGACGAAGGCTGTGAATCGCCTGCAGTGCCTGTGAAACCGACCCAGCCGGCGCCAAAGCCATGAAGCCGGCCACGGAATCCACATAGGCTGCATGGAGCCGTGCCACGTGGAAGTCGTCGTCCACGATCAACACCCGCAAATCCTCAGCCATTGCTGTCCTCCCTCAACGTCGAGTCGGCACCTGTGCCCGCATGCTCCGCGGAATCCATGACGCCGGGGATGGTCGCCATGAACACGGCGCCGGGACCGCCGCTGCTGCCGGGCTCCAGGACGCGGACATCGCCGCCACGCCGCCGCGCAAGCTGCCGCACCAGCGCCAGCCCCAAACCTTGTCCAGCCCCTGAGCGTACCGGTTGTTCCGACGTCGTAAATCCTTCGGCGAAAACCTCTTCCGGTTCCAGGCTCCCCAAACCGTCGCCGGAATCGCCCACCAGGATGTGCAGGGTCCCGCCGTTCTCAGTGGCGTCGTCCAGCAGTTCGACTTCCACCCATCGTTCCGCTGACAAGCCGGCAACGGCGGCACTCACCGCGTTGTCGATCAGGTTGCCGAGCACCGTGGTGACGTCTTGTGGATCGGCCACGTGCCCACGGACCAGTGTTTCGGGGCCGATGCGGAGGGCCACGCCGCGCTCCGAAGCCTCCACGCCTTTCGCGCCAACGAAGGCCTGCAGATACGTGTCCTGGAGCAATTCGGCCTGCTCCACGGGGAACTTCAGCGGACCAGTGGCCGAGATCCGGGCCAGGTATTCCTTGGCGGCGTGGTGTTGGCCGATGCTCATGAAACCGGCAATGGTGTGGAGTTGGTTGGCGAACTCGTGGCGCTGGGCGCGCAGGGCCGTGGACATGGTCCCCACGGCGTCGAGCTGGCGGGTGAGTTGCTGCAATTCCGTGCGATCCCGCAGCATGACCACCCAGCCAAGATCCTCTTGCCGATGCCAGGCTTTGCGAGCGCTGGCCACCAGAACGCGTCCGCCCGCCACGACTTCCACGGCCTCGGCGTCCCGGGCCGCAGGCTGCGTGAGCTGTTTGAGCTGTTCAGGGACGGCCGCCGATGCCCAGTCCTGGCCGGTGGCATCCGGCATGTCCAAGAGCCTTGCTGCGGCGGCGTTGAACACGGAGATCCGTCCGTCTGCGGCAACGCCGATCACACCATCATCCACGCCTTGGAGCACCGCCACTTGGTCGTGGACCAAGGTGCTGATCTCTTCCGGTTCCAAGCCGAGGGTGAGTCGTTGGAGCCTGCGACGGAGCAGGAAGGAGGCCAGGACGCCGGCAAGCAGCGAGCCGCCGGCGGTGAGTGCAATGGGCACAATGTCGCGGGCAAGGCTGTTGCTGAGGGACTCCACGGAATAGCCAACGCTGACCTCGCCCACGATTGTGGTGGAGTTCTCCGGAGCGTACACCGGCACCTTCGCCCCCGCCGATGGCCCCAACGTTCCCGTGTTGCGGGTGGTGATCTCTTGCCCGCCCAGCGCCACTGAAGGGTCTGTGCTGACGCGTTCACCCAGCCGCGCCGTCTCAGGGTGAGCCAGGCGCAGGCCGGTTTCGTCCGTAATCACCACGAACAGGGCCCCAGTCCGCACTCGCACAGCTTCGGCCGCCGCTTGAAGTGTTCCGGCGGCGAGGACATCCGGGGGAGGGGTTCCTTCTTCTTTGCTGATGGTTTGCACGCCGGACCTGATCTCGGGATCCGCGGCGACGGTCCTGGCAAGGGTGAGTGCTTGGTTTTCGGCTTCGGTGCCGATGCGTTCATAGACCAGCCACGCATGGACCGTCCCGCTGAGCAGGACCACCAGCAGGACAACCCCTAGCTGGAGGAGAAGGGTTTGGGTGGAGAAACGCATGCTGACCCGGCTGTTGCGCGGCACCTTCGCTCCTTTCCTCCTGATCCATTGAATCACTGAGCACAATGCGCAAAACGTTCGCAACGAGCAGTATTCCCAACAATTCCCCGAAACCCCTGCCCGTGACGGAGGCCACCATATTGTCTGTAGTGCGCATCACACCGACGTGGCGCCATTCACAGTAGTAAGGAGCCGGCCGTGCTGGTTTTGCTTGGATTCGCAATGATTGCGGTATTCATGGTCCTGATCATGACCAAAAAATTGACGCCAGTACTGGCGCTGATCATCGTCCCCACAGTCTTCGGCCTCTTCGCCGGAGCGGGCCTCGGCATCGGCGACATGGTGATGGACTCAATGAAGTCCATGACGTCCACGGCCGCGCTCCTCATGTTCGCCATCATCTACTTCGGCCTGATGATCGACGTCGGACTGTTCGACCCCCTGGTGAAGTTCATCCTGCGCAAGTTGGGCAACGACCCCGCCAAAGTGGTCCTCGGCACCGCCATCCTGGCAGCGGCAGTCTCCTTGGACGGCGACGGATCCACCACCTTCATCCTGACCACGGCCGCCATGCTCCCCGTCTACTTGCGGCTCAAGATGAGCCCCGTGGTCCTCACCTGCGTGGCCGGCCTCGCCAACGGCACCATGAACATCCTGCCCTGGGGCGGCCCTACGGCCCGCGCGGCCACCGCACTTCACCTGGATGTCAACGACGTCTTCCTTCCCATGGTCCCGTCACTCATCGTTGGCCTCATCGTGGTTCTGGTGTTCGCTTGGTTGCTCGGCCTGCAGGAACGCAACCGCCTCCGCACCACCGCTCCCGAGATCTGGGGCGACGTCGCGGATCCTTCGGAAGCGTTCGACGGCGGCACGCGCCGCGGCGGTTCGGTTGCCGCGGGTTCGGGTTCGGGCTTCGGCGTCGGCGGAGGCCGCTTCAGTTTCGGCCGCAACTCCTCTGCCACAACTGCAGCCAAGCCGGGCACCGGCGGAGGTTCCGGCGTCGCGGTTCTTGAAGACCCGGCCACGCTGGTGGACGATCACGACACCGCTATGGCAGACACCGCCCTGGACCCCAACCGCACTACGCTGCGTCCCAAGCTGTTCTGGTTCAACCTTGGCCTGACCGTCGCTGTGATGGTGGTCCTGGTGGCCAACATTGTCCCGCTGCCGTTCGTGTTCATGGTGGGCTCCGCGATCGCACTGCTGGTCAACTTCCCCAAGGTCAAGGACCAGGGCGCCCAGCTGATCGCCCACGCACCGTCCATCGTCGCCGTCGTCAGCATGGTCATGGCCGCCGCAGTCCTTACCGGTGTCCTCAACGGCACGGGCATGGTCAAGGCAATGTCCGAGTGGCTCGTCCAGATCATTCCCGCCGAAATGGGACCGTTCATGGCAGTCATCACCGGGCTTCTGAGCATCCCGATGACGTTCTTCATGAGCAACGACGCCTTCTACTTTGGGGTCCTGCCGGTCCTTTCCGAAACCGCCGCTCACTACGGCGTGGATGCAGTGGACATGGCCCGCGCCTCCATCACCGGGCAGCCCTTCCACCTGCAGAGCCCCCTGGTGCCGGCCATCCTCCTGCTGGTTTCCCTCGCCAAGGTGGATCTGGGCGACCACCACAAGAAGGTCCTCTGGCGCACGGCCGTGATCTCGGTGGTCATGCTGGCAGTCGGTGTTCTGACCGGGGCCATCGGCATCGGCTAACGAGCCGCCACCTCAACACACCCGAGTGTCTCGGTGTCGAGTTCGCGGGTTCGTCTCCAATTCGCCGTTTAGCAACGGCGTATTGTGCAGCGGACCCGCGATTTGGCGTGAGGGGACGTCTGAGGTGGGGTGAGCGGATTGGGGATGAGACGCCCATTCAGGTGGTCTTCTTCCTGGCGGCCGGGTCCAAGGTGCACTCGCCAACCACCTTGATGAAGCTTGTTTCTTTGGACGGCGTGAACTGTACGAGGAGCCTTCTTGGGCTTTCCGCATTGAGCTGGATGCCTGTGATGTTTCCGCCCATGGTGTCGAAGATGTTTCCAATCGTGTATCCCTTCGTCTCCAAGTGGGCCTTCATTCGTTCCACAGCAGCCGGCGGATCATCGACGGGACCGCCTTCTATCTGGCGCTGATACAGCCGACCGTCAGCCCGCGCGTGCACCCCGCAAGGTTCTGACACGTAATCCGATGTGTCGTTACGGTCCCACCCGGGCCATGTTGTGCCCGACTGCTTGACTGTGTCCTCCATGGCATCCATGAACTCTGTGAACACCTCTTCAGCGGTCCGCTCGCCGGGTCCCGGTTCGCCTTGCTGCCCACCAGTCGCTGAGTTCATGCCGCATCCTGTCATCACCAAGCACCCCGCCATCATCAATACCAACCACGTTCTGCGATCGGGTTTTGTCTTTGTCATTTGCTCCGCTCCTCGGCGAGTTCCTCGGGCGTCAAGTCACGCTCGATCAAGGGCCCCGTAGGGACCAAGTCGCCGTGGACTGTCCTCAGCTCCCGCCGGAGAGGAAGAAGCCTCTTCATCTGGTCTCCGCGCCCAGTTGAAGTGAGGGCAATGTTGTGACCGGACTCGGTTCTCGGGTCGAGATAGCCGTGACCGGTAGTGGCGGCGAAGACGGTGTCGCCGCTACCGTCGACCGCCCATCCTTTGGCATCGTGCCCGGTCGTTCTCTTGTAAACCGTGCCTGTGTCGGGGTCGTAGCCGCCTTCGGCGGAAAAGATTTTGGCCCCGAACCAGTCATCGGCTGGATCCCACCGACCTTCCCGGCCCCGCAGCCCACTGCCGACGATCCCCAACGGGGCCACCCGGTCCTCACTGGCCGCGGTCACGTACACCTCGGGTTTCCCGCCCTGGTCTTTGGCCACATGCAGGTCCGCGGCCGAGCCGATCTCCCGCCACTCGATACCCGCGGACCCGAAAAACGTCGCCGTAGCTACCTCATGCTTGTGTGCCTTGAGCGCCGAAACATCAATCTCATACACAGCCCGGCCCCCTAACGCACCGGCACCGGACGGAACCGTTCCACCCGCAAACCCGCGCCGGGCCAGACGTCCAAGCTTTTGGTCTGCGCCAAGGACGTTGTGGCCATCTGCTCATCACCCGCAACATAGGCGGCAATAGCAGCCTGTGCTCCACCAAAAATGTTGGCCGTCCGTTGCGCCAAGGCCTGCAGGCCAGGCATCAGCACGGTCTCGCCGTAAAGCTGGAGAGAAACATAGACAGGGCCGCTGCGGAGAGCACCGCTCAATCCATCACGGACATGCCGAACACTTGCCTGCACCGGGCCAAGCCACTACTGCGCTGCTTCGATGCCGCCACCACGGCCAACGCCCTGCCGGTATCAATGTCGTACGCCAAAACAACTGCCGTCCAATACGCCCTACCCACCCTCGTTAATCGATCGAAATGACAAATTTGGCGATGGGCATGTACCTATGACGTGTCCTTTCCGGCCAGACAGTGACGAGAGATCGAGGCGCAGGCGGAAAACAACCCTGAAGTACTACGTGCCAGTCCTAGCCGCGGACCCAGGATTTGGAGGGACGGCTAACCGAGCCATGGCACCTGTCCACCGTCTGCCCGGCACACCCAAGCCAAGTAGACTGGTTCGGAAAACCATTTGAACTTTGCAGGGGAGATCCATGGCTGCGATCAACCGTGACGACGTCGCGCATCTTGCGCGTCTGGCTCACATTGAAATGAGTGCCGAAGAACTGGACAGGATGGCTGTTGAGCTTGCTGTCATCGTGGATTCGGTGAAGAGCGTGAGCGAAGCTGCGGGTGAGGACGTCCCGGCGACGTCGCACCCGATTCCGTTGACCAATGTGTTCCGTGAGGACGTTGTGGGCCACACGTTCACAGCTGAGCAGGCGTTGTCCGGCGCTCCGGATTCTTACGAGAACCGTTTCAAGGTCCCGGCAATCCTGGATGAGGACTAATCACTATGACTGAGCTGAAGAACGAACTCATCCGCCACTCCGCTGCCGATCTTGCCGCCAAGCTGGCTTCCCGCGAGGTTACCGCCGTTGAGGTGACGCAAGCGCACCTTGACCGCATTGCCGACGTCGATGGTCAGGTTAATGCCTTCCTGCACGTGAACAGTGAAGAGGCTCTGGCTGTTGCGGCCGAGGTTGACGCTGCCCGCGCTGCCGGCGGTTCCGCCGCCGAAGAGTTGCACGCCCTCGCCGGTGTGCCGATTGCGGTGAAGGACCTCATCGTCACCATCGGCCAGCCGACGACGGCCGGTTCGAAGATCCTTGAGGGCTGGCACAGCCCCTATGACGCCACGGTGGTTAAGAAGCTGCGCGCGGCCAAGATGCCGATCCTGGGCAAGACCAACCTGGATGAATTCGCCATGGGTTCCTCCACCGAGCACTCGGCATACGGCCCCACCCGGAACCCGTGGGACCTGGACCGGATTCCTGGCGGTTCGGGCGGTGGCTCCGCTGCCGCCGTCGCCGCTTTCGAAGCGCCGTTGGCGCTTGGCACGGATACCGGTGGCTCCATCCGCCAGCCGGGTGCCGTCACTGGAACTGTTGGCGTGAAGCCCACGTACGGTGCTGTTTCCCGTTACGGTGCCATTGCCATGGCGTCGTCGCTGGATCAGATCGGTCCGGTCTCCCGTACGGTGCTGGACTCGGCGCTGCTGCAGGAAGTCATCGGCGGCCACGACCCCTTTGATTCCACGTCGCTGACCGATCCGTTCAATGACCTTGTTGCTGCTGCCCGCGTGGGCAATGTTGCCGGAATGAAGATCGGCATCGTCAAGGAGCTTCACGGCGAGGGCTACCAGGCCGGCGTCGAGAACCGTTTCAACGAATCCCTTCAGCTGCTCAAGGATGCCGGCGCTGAAATCGTTGAGGTTTCCTGCCCCAACCTGAAGTACGCCTTGGGTGCGTATTACCTGATCATGCCGTCCGAGGTGTCCAGCAACCTGGCCAAATTCGACGGCGTCCGCTTCGGCATGCGCGTTCTGCCCAAGGACGGTCCCATGACCATCGAGCGCGTCATGGGTGCAACCCGTGCCGCCGGCTTCGGCGATGAGGTCAAGCGCCGCATCATCCTTGGCACGTACGCACTGAGCGCCGGCTACTACGACGCTTACTACGGCTCGGCACAGAAGGTCCGGACGCTGATCCAGCGCGACTTCGACGCCGCGTTCGCGAAGGCCGATGTCCTGATCTCGCCCACGGCGCCCACCACGGCGTTCAAGCTGGGGGAGAAGCTGGACGATCCGCTCGCGATGTACCTGAACGATGTCGCCACCATCCCGGCCAACCTTGCCGGTATCCCGGGTCTGTCCCTGCCGGGTGGCTTGGCCGACGAAGACGGCTTGCCCGTTGGCATCCAGTTGCTGGCTCCTGCCCGTCAGGATGCCCGCCTGTACCGCGTGGGCGCTGTGCTCGAATCCATCCTTGAAGAGAAGTGGGGCGGCCCGATGCTTGCACAGGCGCCGGACCTGAAAACTGCAGTGCTCGGTGCAGTATCCAACACCGCCGGAGGTTCCAACTAATGTCCGTCGACGCAACCCTGAGCTTCGAAGAGGCCATGGAGAAGTACGATCCCGTCCTGGGGTTCGAGGTCCACGTGGAGCTCAACACCAAGACCAAAATGTTCTCCTCTGCCCCGAACGTTTTCGGTGACGAGCCGAACACCAACGTCAACGAGGTTGACTTGGGCATGCCTGGTGTCTTGCCGGTGGTGAACAAGACGGCTGTGGAATCTTCCATCAAAATCGGCCTTGCCCTGAACTGCAAGATCGCCGAGTACTGCCGCTTCGCCCGGAAGAACTACTTCTACCCGGATACCCCCAAGAACTTCCAGACCTCGCAGTACGACGAGCCGATCGCCTACGACGGTTACCTTGACATCGAGCTTGAGGATGGCACGGTCTTCCGCGTGGAGATCGAACGCGCCCACATGGAAGAAGACGCCGGAAAGCTGACCCACATGGGTGGTGCTGCTGGACGTATCCAGGGTGCCGACTACTCTCTGGTGGATTACAACCGGTCAGGTGTGCCGCTGGTTGAGATCGTCACCAAGCCGATCGAGGGCGCGGGTAGCCGTGCACCTGAATTGGCCAAGGCCTACGTCGCTGCAATCCGCGAGATCGTGAAAAACCTTGGTGTTTCCGATGCCAAGATGGAGCGCGGCAACGTCCGTTGCGATGCCAACGTTTCCTTGCGCCCGCACGGCCGGGAACGGTTCGGTATCCGGTCCGAGACCAAAAACGTGAACTCGCTGCGTGCCGTCGAACATGCCGTCCGTTACGAAATCCAGCGCCACGCTGCCGTCTTGGATTCCGGCGAGCCCGTCATCCAGGAGACGCGCCACTGGCACGAGGACACGCGTTCGACGACGTCGGGCCGGCCCAAGTCCGACGCTGACGATTACCGCTACTTCCCGGAGCCTGACCTGGTTCCCGTCGTCGCCTCCCGTGAGTGGGTGGAGGAACTCCGGGCTACCCTTCCCGAGCCGCCGGCCGAGCGCCGCAAGCGCCTCAAGGAAGCATGGGGCTACTCGGATCTGGAATTCCGCGACGTCGTCAACGCAGGTGTCATGGACTCCATCGAGGAAACCATCGCAGCCGGTGCGTCCGCCGATGTTGCCCGGAAGTGGTGGATGGGTGAGATCGTGGGCCGTGCCAAGGTTGCCGACGTCGATCCTTCCGAACTCGGTGTCACGCCGCAGGTCATTGTCGAGCTGAACAAGCTGGTTGAAGACGGCAAGATCAACAACAAGATGGCAACCCAGGTCTTGGACGGCGTGCTCGCAGGCGAAGGTACTCCGGCTGAGATCGTGGAGAAGCGTGGTCTCGCAGTGGTGTCCGACGACGGTCCGCTCCTGGAAGCCATCGACGCTGCATTGGCTGCGCAGCCGGACGTCGCTGAGAAGATCCGTGGCGGCAAGGTCCAAGCCATTGGCGCGATTGTTGGCGGAGTCATGAAGGCCACCCGTGGCCAGGCTGACGCTGGCCGCGTTCGCGAACTGATCCTGGAGAAGCTCGGCGTCGAGGGCTAAGTCCCGCAGTTTGACGCCCAAGTAGCTCGTAGTTGTGGTTGTTTTGAGAGCTCAGAACAACCACAACTGCGGGCTACTTTTTGTTGGGAGGGGTGCACAATGGATGCATGGCCACCCTAACACCAGGCCTCCGTAAAGGCCTTCTCGCCGGCGGGATCGCCGTTGCATTGACCGGCGGCGGGGCCGCCGCCGTGTGGGCGGGCACCCAGCCCAGCCCCTCGCCGTCGAGCTCTTCTGCGTCACCCAACCCGTCCGCATCGGCGAAAGCCAAGGCCACCGAAGGCCGCGGCCAGGCTATCCACGGCGAACACGTCGTGAAACAGCAGGACGGGACCTACCGCACGGTCGTCACGCAAACCGGCACCATCGAATCGGTGAGCGAAACCGAGATGACTGTGAAGAGCGAAGACGGCTTCACGCAACGCTATTCGATGACTGCGGATACGCGGATCACCAACGTTCCCGCAGACCTGTCGGAGCTCAGGAACGGCAAGGGTAAGCCCACGCTGCCGTCGGCCACAGCTGCGGACCTCAAGACCGGCGACACGGTTAGAGTCAGCGGCACCAAAGAGGGCGATTCGGTGGCCGCAGCCAAGATCGTGTCCGGCGAATTGCCGGCCGGCGTGAAAGGCCACGGGCACAGGGGCCACGGCCCCAGGAACTAGAGCGCCACGGTCCTGAAGCCCAGGTTGCCACTGGCTGAGTCCGGCGTGTTTGAGCTGCGCGCTGCGAGACGGTAGCGATTGCAGTAAGAATCGTGGCAGAGGTAGGAGCCACCGCGCATGACCCTTCCGCGGCCGATGGTTGGCCCCTGCGGGTCCTCCACCGTTCCTTGTGCGTGGCACGTTTTGTAATACTTGGGCAGGAACCAGTCGCTGCACCACTCCCAGACGTTTCCGCTGGTTTGGTACAGCCCGTAGCCGTTGGGGCGGAATGACGTGGCAGGCGCAGTGGTGAGGTAGCCGTCATCGATCGTGTTGCGGGAAGGGAATTCCCCTTGCCAGATGTTGCAGTTGTGAGCGGTCTCGCCTGGGGCATCGTTGTGGAGTTCATTCCCCCAGGGGTAGCGCTGTCCGGACAGCCCGCCACGGGCCGCGTATTCCCACTCAGCTTCGGTGGGTAGCCGGCGACCCGCCCATTGGCAGTACGCCAGGGCATCGTTGTGCGACACATGGGTGACGGGGTGGTCGGGGATGTCTGCCCAGTTAGAGAGTGGTCCGGCAGGGTGCGCCCAATCGGCTCCACGAATGTTGAGCCACCACGGGACGTTATTGACCCGGTTCAGGATGTCGTGCGTGTTTGCTTTCACGGCAAGGTGGAACACCGCGGATGTTCCGTAGGTTTCCGACTCGGTGCGGTAGCCGGTGGCGTCGACGAACTCAGCGAATTCCTGGTTCGTCACGGTGGTGGCGCCGATCCGGAATGCCGAGACGGATACTTCGTGCACTGGGGACTCGCCGTCGCCGTCGTAGCCTTCATTGAAGGGATCACCCATGGAGAAGGTTCCCGCTGGAATCTCGGCGTCCTTTGCCTCCTTTGAAGGCACGGCACCATGGGCGGAACGCTCGACGGCGGTGCTCGCCGCCGGATGATCGCTGACCGTTCGCAGGGGGAGCCTCAGCCCCGGCATCCAGTGTTCCCGGGCACCAGCGCCCGGGCTACAGCAATCTGCCATGTCAACCTTCTATCTGAATTGGACCTGCTAGTACTTTATCGGGGGAGCGTCGGGTGCCTAACGTTGCCTCGACCTTGCCGGTGCACCCCTGGTTAGTGAGTGGCGCATCCTTTACCACTCTGTGCGCCACTTGTTCCCAGGCGGCGCACCCTTTTACGCCGCGCGCTCCCCGTTGTTACGGGGGCGATTGGCGGCAGCGGGTGCGAGGGCCAAGCAACCCAGCCCAGGACGCCCTGTTCACCACGATCGAGTCCCGCCACCATCCCGGGGATGATGAAAACTGATTTCTGCGCTCAGTTTCGATCATAATCTTGCAAAAAGAGATGCGGGTCACTTATGGTTTGTTAAACGGTTAACGAGCGTGGTTTGGATCACAACGATGGTCCTGGCTCAGCACATGAGGAGACAGCATGAACTCGACGACGGAACAGGCTCCGGCATTGCCCGAAGCTCGCCGAGTCCCGGGCCCGCCGGGTGGAAACGCCTCCGGATCCGGTCCGAAGAAACGGAAGAGGAGCAAGGTCCCGCAGCAGAGTTTCCGGTCCCGTCTGCGACGCGACAAGCAGATGCTGCTCATGATGCTGCCGGGTGTAGCCTTCCTGCTGCTCTTCTTCTACATCCCCATCCTGGGCAACGTCATCGCGTTCCAGGACTACCAGCCTTACCTGGGCATCGGGGACAGCCTGTGGGTGGGCTGGCAGAACTTTGTGGACCTGTTCGGCAATCCGGACTTCATCCACGCTTTCTGGAACACTCTCTATCTGGCCGCCTGGCAGTTGGTCTTCCTTTTCCCGGTGCCGCTGGTGTTGGCCCTGATTGTGGACTCACTGATCAGCACCCGGGTCCGGCGAATATTCCAAAGCATCGCTTACCTGCCGCACTTCCTTTCCTGGGTGCTGGTCATCGCGTTCTTCCAGCAGATGCTGGGCGGTGCAGGTTTCGTCAACAACCTGCTCCGGGACTGGGGTATGGATCCCATTCCCTTCATGACCAACCCGGAAACATTCCCGGTCATGGTGGTGGTCCAGATGATCTGGAAAGACGCAGGCTGGGCAATGATCATCTTCCTGGCAGCCCTTGCCAGCATCGACGCCTCGCTTTACGAGGCTGCAGCGGCTGACGGTGCCGGACGCTGGCGCCGGATGTGGCACATCACCCTCCCCGGTCTGAGACCCGTGATCGTGCTCCTTCTGATCCTGCGTATCGGCGACATCCTCTCAGTCGGCTTCGAGCAATTCATCCTGCAGCGTGATGCCGTAGGCGCCGGAGCCGCGGAGGTGCTGGACACCTTCACCTACTACACCGGCGTAGTGGGAGGCGGCTGGAGCTCAGGCGCAGCAGCCGGCCTGGCCAAGGGCGTTGTCAGCGCCTTGCTGATCTACGGCGCCAACAAACTTGCCCACCGCTTCGGCGAAGACGGAATCTTCGCAAAACAAGCGCGCTGAAAGCCACATGGCCCGCGCGGCTGCCGCACAAGGAGAATCCCATGGCAACAACACTTTTCACCAAGAAACCCCGGGAACTGACGTACAACCCCAAGCGCCCGGTATGGAAGGAAAAGCCTTCCGCGCTGTATCAGACCGTCAAAGCAGTGGTCCTGATCGTGTTCAGTTTGTCCATCCTGACACCCATTCTGTTGGTCGTTTCCACGTCACTAGCCGACACTGAGCAACTCGTAAAGGCCGGCGGTTTTGTGCTTTGGCCCGAACGTCCAACCCTGGAGGCGTACGCCACCATCTTCAAGGGCCCCATGGTGCTGCAATCACTCGGGGTCAGCATGCTGGTTACCGCGGTGGGCACCATCCTGGCCCTGTTCGTGACCATCACCATGGCCTACGCCACCAGCCGCACGGTTCTGTTTGGCCGGCCGGTGATCCTCGCAGTCCTGTTCACGCTCCTGTTTGCGCCGGGCCTCATCCCGTCCTTCCTGATGATCCGCCAACTCGGCCTGCTGGACTCGTTGTGGTCGCTGATCCTCCCCGGCATCTTCGGAGCTTTCAACTTTGTGGTCATGCGCTCGTTCTTCATGAACATCCCGGGGGAACTGATCGAAAGCGCCAGGATCGACGGCGCCAACGACTGGCAAATCCTGTGGCGCATCGTGATGCCACTGTCCAAGGCCGTGATCGCCGTCGTAGGGCTGTTCTACGCCGTCGGCTTCTGGAACTCGTTCTTCAACGCCCTGCTCTACATCAACGATCACAGTAAGTGGCCCATCCAGTTGCTGCTCCGCAACTTCGTTGTCCAGGGCAGCGGCGCAGCGGACCAGCTGGGAATCACCACCACGCCCCCGCCGCAGTCCATCCAGATGGCAGTGGTGGTAGTAGCCCTCGTCCCGATTTTGATGGTCTACCCGTTCCTCCAGAAGCACTTTGCCAAGGGCGTCATCACCGGCGCCGTCAAGGGCTAGACCCAAGTCAACACTCACACGCCCCAACACCCAGAAACTCAGCAAGTAACCAGAAAGGGTTATGCCATGACGAGCACTACCTCTCAGGCTGGATTCAGCCGCCGCGGTTTCCTTGGCCTCGCAGGCCTGGCAGTAACCGCCGCAGGCTTGTCCGCCTGTGGTGGCGGCGGAGCCGCGAGCAGCGGAGGCGCCGCTGCCTCCGCTTCGGTCAAGTTGCCCACGTATAAGGAATTCACCGGCCTCACCCCGGACATCGCGGGTAACGCCAAGGGCCTCCAAGCCGGCTACTTCAAGCTGCCCACTGCTGTGCAGTCCGTGAAGACGCCGCCGCTCAAGGGCAAGGTGACCGGCCTGACCGAAACATTCGACACCATGAGCCCGGGCCTGCACGACAACCCCTTCTGGCAGCGGCTCAATGCCAAACTCGGCGGCGACCTGGAACTCCAGATCGCCGAAGACATCGGGGACGGCTACCCGGCCAAGTTCGCCACCGTCCTGGCCAGCAACGATCTCCCGGACATGATGTGGGTTCCGCCGAACCAGGGCATCCCCAACGTCGGTCCGATGCTCGAAGCCAAGTTCCAGGACCTGACGCCGTACCTCTCCGGTGACGCCGTGCTCGAGTACCCCAACCTGGCGGCGCTGAAGCCCGATTCCTGGAAGACCGCCGTCGTGAACGGCAAGATCTGGGGCGCACCCATCCCGAGTACCCCGTTCGGCCAGGTGTATGTGGGTAACCACGACGTGTGGGCGCAGGTGGGCGGCTTTGAGGCGGGAAGTGCTGATGAATTCCTGGAGAAAGCCAAGGAGCTGACGCGCCCGGGAGATCAGAAGTACGCCCTGGAACCGGCTTATATCAATGCCCTCCACATGGTCACCGAATGGTTTGGCGCCCCCAACAGCTGGGCCGTCAACAAGGACCGCACCCTCACGCACCTCTATGAAACAGACGAATATATGGCAGGCGTGGAGTTCACGGCAAAGATGTTTGCAGCGGGCGTCTTCTACCCGGATTCCAAAGCAACGGACATCCGCTCGCGCGTAGCCAACGGCAGCGTGGCAGCCCAGGTTGTCTCCGGACCCCATGACATCCGCAGTTACCGCGCCCTTGCCAAAGGTACGCAGTTCGACATCCTTATTCCGTTCAGTGCCGACGGAAAGGTCAAGCCCGTCTACGACATGGGCTACGGCACCGTGGGCTTCACGCCGTTCAAGAAGGCTGAAGAGGGCAAGATCCGCGAACTGCTCTCGCTGATCAATTACCTGTCAGCGCCGTTCGGCACGGTGGAGTACATGCAGAAGAACTTCGGCGAGCTGGGCCAGGACTACACCATCGACGCCTCCGGCAACCCGGCACGCACCGAGACGGGTACCACCAACGCACCCGGCCTGGTCTCGGCGTTGAACATTATGTCCAGCCCGGAAAACGTCATCTTCAACCCCGGTTTCGACGACGACACCCGCTACGTCAGCCAGCAGGAAGAAAAGCTGCTCGAGTTCGCGTGGCGCAACCCCACCAACGGTTCCTACTCGGACACTAATGCCAAGGTGGGCGCCAAGATCACCAAGCAGCTGCGCGACAAGGTGGTGGACATCATCACTGGCCGCGCCAAGATCGACGAGCTCAAGGACGCGGTGAAGCGTTGGAAGAGCGAGGGCGGCGACAAGATGCGCGATGAGTACCAGGCCGCGTTGGACCCCAACGCGCCGGTATTCAGAGGCTAGCCTCAAACCAACAACGCACCAACGCGCAAATACAAGGACACCAGCAGGGGGAACCATGGCAAAAGCGAGCAGCACCGGAGTCAGACCAACCATCCGTATGGTGGCCGAACTGGCGGGCGTCTCCACGGCCACGGTTTCCTACGTGCTATCAGGTCGCCGGGGCGATGGCGGACCGGGCGTTTCGGATCCGACGGCGGAAAAGGTCAAGGCAGCTGCCGAGCGGCTGGGCTACCGCCCCAACCAGGCGGCCCGTGCGATCAGGACGGGCCGCACCAACACGGTGATTCTCTCGCTGACCATGCTGTCCGATCCGTGGTCACTGTCCGTCATCGAAGCCGTGCAGAAGGCGGCCGTTCCGCTGGGCATCACCCCAATGATTTTGGGTGACGCCGATTGGGTCAAAGTACTCGGCACTCACAATGCCGATGCTGTGTTCGTGGATGCAGTCCGTCCTGAGCAGCGGGATGCCCTGCGCAAGCTCGCTGAGCACGGAACCACACTGGTTGTCTTTGACGAAGAGGTACAAGCGGACGGCTTTGACGTCATCCGTTCCATCGCCGGTCCCGGCTGCCGCATGGCCGTGGAGCATTTGCTCCACGGCCACCGAAAGGTCGCCTGCCTGACCCCGGCAACAGCCGCGGGCACTTCCGGCGGGACGCGGTACCTGGCTTACTCCGACGCCTTGGCCGCGGCGAAAGTCCCGGAGCGGGACGACTATGTGGGCTTGTTCGATGGCACCAGTGCAGGGGCGTACGCCGCGGCAACCCGGGTGCTGAGCATGCCGGACCGTCCCACGGCCATCTATGCCACTACGGATTACGCCGCGGTCAGCGCCATCAACGCCGCCCAGCGCCTTGGCCTCGCAGTGGGTACGGATGTGGACATCATCGGTGTGGGCAACACGGTGGAGGGTGCGCGGATGTCGCCTTCCCTCAGCACCGTGGGTCCCGTTGATTTTTTCGACAAACTCGCCAGGCTGCTCCTGCGTAGGGCAACGGGGCAGGCCGGCCACGCGGCAGCAGCTGAACCCGGCGTTCTTGACTTCCCTTGGCATTTGTTCGTGCGTGAATCGGCGCCGCACCGCAGCGCCGCAACCAGGCTTTATTAGGAAACAGCAGAAGGAAATTGCACACCATGGAAAAGGATTTGAAGGTCGGCATCGTGGGTTTCGGCCTGCGTTCAGGGCTGTGGAAGCACGCCCATAAGCCGGGCCAAGGCTCGGAGGTCACCATTGTTTGTGACCTTAGTGAACGCGGCCGGGCAGACGCCGCAGAACGCATTCCGTCGGCGCGCGTTACGGGGGACCTGGAAGAACTGCTGAACAGCGGGATCGATGCGGTGTTGGTCCTGACGCCCGACAACCAGCACGCCGCCGTCGCGGTCCGAACGCTCATGGCAGGCATCCCCACCTTCTGTGAGAAGCCACTGGACATCACAGTGGAGGCCGCGGACCTGATCCTGACCACGGCATACGAAACGGGCACTCGTTTGTACGTTGGCCACAACATGCGCCACATGCCTGTGGTGGTCCAGATGCGCCAATTGATCGAGGACGGCAGGATCGGCGAGGTCAAAGCGGTCTGGTGCCGCCATTTCGTCGGCCACGGCGGTGACTACTACTTCAAGGACTGGCATGCCCAGCGCGCCAACGTCACGTCGCTTCTCCTCCAAAAGGGCGCCCACGACATCGACGTGATCCATTGGTTGGCCGGTGGATACACCAAGCGGGTTGCCGCCGTCGGTGATCTTGCTGTCTACGGTGACGTGAATAATCGAAGCAACAACACCGGCAAGCGCATGGGGGACTGGTTCTCCATGGACAACTGGCCGCCGATGGAACAGAAGGACCTTGCGGAGGTGATCGACGTCGAGGATATCTCCATGATGAACATGGTCCTGGACAACGGTGTCCTGGCCTCCTACCAGCAGTGTCACTTCACACCCGACTACTGGCGCAACTACACCGTCATCGGCACCAAGGGCCGGATTGAGAACCTTGGCGACGGGCCGGGCGAAACCATCAATGTGTGGACCAGCCGGACGTCGGGTTATGCAGCGCCGGACGAGGTCATCACCATCCAGGACGGCGAAGGCGGCCACGGCGGTGCCGACCCCCGCTTGATCGAGGAGTTCCTCCGCTTCGCGTCTGAAGGCGGACAGACCCAGACCAGCCCCATCGCCGCACGTCAGGCAGTGGTGGCCGGTATCCTCGCGGCGGAATCGCTGCGCGGTGACGGCTCCGCGCGTGAGGTTCCAGAGCTCCCCGCCGAACTCGTGGAGTACTTCGACGCCGGCCAGCCCGCCCTGGTCCGCGACTGACCGTTTGCGGGTCAGCGGGGTGAGGAAAGCTCGGTCATGACGGTTTGAAGTGACTCGCAAACCGTCATGACCGATTTCCGTTTTAGCGTCTCGGGCCGGGCCAGGATGTCGATCTTGCGCACCGAATTCACCCCGGAAAGTGGACGCAAAACCACGCCGGCGTCCAATACACGGCGGGCCGTGAAGCGCGGCAATAGCCCGATCGCGCCACCGGCAGATACCAGCGCCGCCACGGTGGAATAGTCGTTGATGCGGTGCAGCACTTCTGCGGGCCGACCGCTCACGGCAACGACGGCGGCAAGGACGTCCGCGGGCGAGTAGCCATCGCGGCTGGTCACCCACGGCTCATCCACGACGTCGGACGGCTCCAGTTCGCGCCGGGATGCCAGCGGGTGAGCCGCGGGGAGCGCGATGTCCAACGGCTCGTCGGCGAGAGGAATCACCGCTACTTTGTCCCCAGGCCAGGTCGGGCTGTTGTCCATGCGGTGTGCCAGCACGAGGTCGTACCGGGCGGCCAACCCCGGAAAATCTTCCTGGGCCACGTCCTCATCGGAGAGTCGAAGGCGTGGCGACTTCCCGCCGTCGGACGCCAACAGCGCCGCCAACGGCGCAAACAGCGCCTGCCCGGCACTGTGGAAGGCGCTCACGCTGACCGGCGCGTCGGGAGCGTCGTGATAGGCGCCGATCGCCGCCCGGGCATCTGCCATGGCGTTCCCGACGGCGGCCCCCGCCTCAGCGAGGACGCGGCCTGCATCCGTGAGCACCAGTGCCCGGCCTTCTTTACGCGTCAACGGCACGTCAACGGACTTCTGCAGCAGGGCGAGCTGTTGCGGAAACTGCCGAGGGGGTCACCATCAGTGTTTCAGCGACGGCCTTGACGCTTCCTAAGTCTCCGAGCTCACGGAGCATCTGCAACTGATGAATTTCCATTAGCAAATCCTAAATCGTTGATTGAGAAGAATCTAGTTGTGCTAAATCGTTGGCGGGGCTCTAATGGACTCAGCAGCAGCGAAGCAGCCCCAGCAGTGAGGAATTCCATGAAGGCTCTCTACAAATCCGGACCGCACGCAGGGTTCGAACTCGTCGAACGTCCCGAGCCCGAAGCGGGCCCCAGCGACGTCAAAATCCGTGTGATGACCACCGGCATCTGCGGCACCGACCTCCACATCCAAAGCTGGGACGCCTGGGCCCAAGGCATCATCGAAACGCCCCTCATTGCCGGCCACGAATTCTATGGCGAAGTAGTGGAAATCGGCGAGGACGTCCGCGACGTCAAAGTAGGGGACAGGGTCTCCGGCGAAGGACACGTGGTCTGCGGAATCTGCCGCAACTGCCGTGCAGGACGCCGCCAGATGTGCATCCACACCGTCTCCGTCGGCGTGCAGCGCGACGGTGCCTTCGCCGAATACGTCGTCATCCCGGAAACCAATGTCTGGGTCCACCACGATGAGTCCGTCACCCCGGAACTCGGCGCCATCTTCGACCCCTTCGGTAACGCTGTCCACACCGCACTGAGCTTCCCGCTGGTCGGCGAAGACGTACTGATCACGGGAGCAGGTCCCATCGGACTGATGGCCATTGCCGTCGCCCGACACGCGGGTGCCCGCAAAATCGCCATCACGGACGTGTCCGCTCCGCGCCTGGAACTGGCCCGCCAGATGGGCGTTGACCTCGCTGTGGACGTGTCCAAGATGCGCGTCCGCGAAGCACAGCAGGAATTGGGCATGCGCGAAGGTTTCGACATCGGACTGGAAATGTCGGGACACCCCACGGCACTGCCTGAGATGATCGACAACATGAACCACGGCGGCCGCATCGCCATGCTCGGCCTTCCCAGCCAATCCATCGACATCGATTGGGGCAAGGTTGTCACCCATATGCTCACGCTCAAGGGCATCTACGGCCGTGAAATGTTCGAGACCTGGTACGCCATGAGCGCCATGCTGTCCTCCAATCCCGTACTGCACCGCAGCATCTCCGCCGTCGTCACCGACAAGCTGTCCGCAGCCGACTGGGAAAAGGGCTTCGAAATCGCCCGTAGCGGCACCGGCGGCAAAGTGGTCCTCGACTGGACCGAACTGTAACCGGACCGAACGGTAATCGGACCCCCGAAAAACTTTAGGAGCACCCATGTACTCAGCCATCAAAGACCAACTGCAGGGCGAACTCGACGAGATCCGGAGCGCCGGCCTCTTCAAGACCGAACGCCACATCGATTCTCCACAGGCAAGCCACATCGCAGCCGGGCAGCTCGGCCAGCCGGCCAACAAGGTCTTGAACTTCTGCGCCAATAACTACCTGGGCCTGGCCGACCACCCGGACATCATCGCCGCCGCCAAGTCCGCCATGGACGAGCGTGGCTTCGGCATGGCGTCCGTACGCTTCATCTGCGGCACCCAGGACCTGCACCTTGAACTGGAGACCCGCGTCTCTAAATTCCTGGGTACCGAGGACACCATCCTCTTCTCCAGCTGTTTCGACGCCAACGGTGGCGTGTTCGAGTCCCTGTTCGGCCCCGAAGACGCCATCATCTCGGACTCCCTGAACCACGCCTCCATCATCGACGGCATCCGCCTCAGCAAGGCTAAGCGCTTCCGTTACGCCAACCAGGACATGGCCGATCTCGAAGCCAAGCTGGTTGAGGCTGAGGGGTCCCGCCGGAAGATCATCGTCACGGACGGTGTCTTCTCCATGGACGGCTACCTGGCCCCGCTTGAAGCCATCTGCGACCTCGCCGAGAAGCACGACGCCCTGGTCATGGTGGACGACTCCCACGCTGTCGGCTTCATGGGCCCTACCGGCGCTGGCACTCCGGAGCACGCCGGCGTTTCTGAGCGCGTGGACATCTACACCGGCACTTTCGGCAAGGCCCTCGGCGGCGCTTCGGGTGGGTACGTCTCCGGTCGCGGTGAGATCGTGGCGATGCTTCGCCAGAAGGCCCGCCCGTACCTGTTCTCCAACTCGCTTGCCCCGGCCATTGTTGCGGCCACTATCAAGGCGATCGAGCTCGTGCAGGAATCCGGCGAGCTGCGGACCCGCTTGTTCGAGAATGCAGCGCTGTTTCGTCGCCGCATGAGCGAGGAAGGCTTTGAGCTCCTCGACGGCGAGCACGCCATCATCCCCGTGATGTTCGGTGATGCCGTGGTCGCTGCAAAAGTCGCGGACGAGATGCTCAACAACGGCGTCTTCGTCACGGCCTTCAGTTTCCCGGTAGTGCCGAAGGGCGTGGCCCGGATCCGCGTGCAGCTTTCCGCTGCGCACAGCGCGGACGACGTCGAAGCCTGCGTTCAGGCGTTCGTCAAGAGTCGCGCCGCGGTCGCCTAGCCCAACCCTCTCTCACGTCCCTCGGGCTTCCGGCCAACCCTCTCTCACTTCCCTCGGGTTTCCGGCCGACCCTCTCTCACGTCCCTCGGGTTTCCGGCCAACCCTCTCTCACTTCCCTAAGGGAAGTGAGAGAGGGTTGGTGTTTGGGGGTGGTCATGTGAGAGAGAGTGTGGCGGGGTGGAGCCTGTCCGCGGCTACCCGGGTCTGACAGGATGGAGCCATGGCTTCGAATTATGACGTAGTAATCGTTGGCGGCGGCATTGGCGGTCTGTCTTTGGCGGCAGCCCTGGCGGGTAAGTGCAGCGTGGCCCTGGTCGAGGCTGAGCAGTCATTGGCCTTTCACACTTCCTCTCGCTCGGCCCGGCAGCTGATCCCCAGTTACGGCCCGGCCGTGGTGCAGGACCTGACTATCCGGACATTGGAAATGCTGGCCGAAAGGGATGCCCAGGCAACAGAACCAATTCTGACGCGGCGAGGCTTCATGCTGGTAGGCGACGAGGAAACCGTGCGTGCAGAGGCCAGCGGAAACATGCACCCCATCTCCCACGATGAAGCCATGCAACTGTGCCCGGCCCTGAATCCCGAGTCATTCGCTGCAGCAGGGCTGGACAACGGTTCCTTCGGCTGCAACGCGCCCCTGTTGCTTGAGGAACACCGGCAATCCGCGGAAGCTGCAGGTGTGGACATCATCACCGGGGCCAAAGTTCACTCGGCCCAACGGCTGGGGAGTGGCTGGCAGCTGGGCGCCGGAACCGAGGGCCTCCAGTCCGGCGTCGTGGTCAATGCGGCAGGTGCGTGGGCCGATGAACTGGCTGTCATCAGCGGCGTGGAGAAGCTGGGCCTGCAACCCTATCGGCGGACCGCCGCGATCGTAAACGTCGAGAACCCGTTGACCCCGGAAACGCCCATGGTGTGCGCTGCCGACGATACGTTCTACTTCCGCGCCGAGGGCAATCAGGTGCTGATATCGCCGTCGGAAACCGTGCCCAGCGGCGCGGAGGACGCGAAACCCTACCCAGGTGATGTGGAGGCGCTGATCAACAAGCTCAACGCCGTAACATCGCTGGGCATCCGATCCGTGGACCGCGCTTGGACCGGCCTTCGGACCGAAGCCGCGGACGGAATCCCTGTTGTGGGTTTCGACGCCGAAGCACCCGGCTTCTTCTGGCTCGCCGGTCAAGGCGGCTACGGTTTCCAAACGTCTTCAGCCATTGCCGAGCTTGCGGCCGCCCTGATCCTCGGCGAGGTAAATGCCGACAGTCCGGAATCCCGGACAGCGGAGCAGCTCGCGGCCGTACGCTGGTCCATTCGGCGCTGAACAATAGGGTCATGAGCGCAACCAATTCTGCCAGCACCTTGATTACCAACATCGGCGAACTGATGACCCAGGACATGGAGCATCGGGTCCTGAAGGATGCCGCCATTGTGATCGAAGGAGAGCGCATCGCGTGGTTGGGGTCCAGTAAGGACGCCCCCGCGGCTGATGAGAACATCGATGCCCAGGGCCGCGCCGTCCTGCCCGGCTGGGTGGATTCACACTCGCACCTGGTGTTCGCCGGAGACCGCACGGCCGAGTTCGAAGCACGCATGGCCGGCGAAAGCTACAGTGCCGGCGGCATCGCCGTCACCACGGGCGCCACGCGCAGTGTCAGCGACGACGAACTTACCCGCCTGGTGCGGGACCGCGTGGCCGAGGCGGTCTCGCAGGGAACCACGTACTTGGAGAGCAAGACCGGCTACGGGTTGGACGTGGAGAACGAGGCCCGCAGCGCCCGTATCGCCGCAGCTGAAGTGGACGAGGTCACGTATCTGGGCGCCCACCTGGTCCCCGACGGCTCCGATCCGGAGGAGTACACCGATCTGGTGTGCGGCCCCATGCTCGACGCCGTCCTGCCGCACGTCCGCTGGGCGGACGTGTTCTGCGAGCGCGGCGCCTTCACGGAGGATCAGTCGCGTCGGGTCCTTAGGGCTGCGCGCGACGCCGGCCTGGGGCTGCGGGTCCACGGCAACCAGTTGGGCGAGGGGCCCGGTGTGGCATTGGCCGTGGAGTTTGCGGCTGCGAGCGTGGACCATGTGAACTACCTGTCGGACAAGGACGTCCTGGCGCTCGCGGGGACCTGGGCTGGCTGGGACCCTGCAACGGGAGCGGGCACCAAAGGCACGGTGGCTACGTGCCTTCCCGCGTGCGATCTGTCCACCCGCCAGCCCCTTGCCCCGGGCCGTGAATTGATCGACGCCGGCGTGCAGATCGCACTGGCTGCCAACTGCAACCCGGGGACGTCGTACACCAGTTCCATGGCGTTCTGCGTGACCACTGCTGTGCTCCAAATGCACTTGAGCGTCCACGAGGCCGTCCGTGCGGCGACGTACGGCGGCGCTTTGGCGTTGGGCAGGGAGTCGGGGAACGACGTCGACGGCGAGCGGGCGGTGGGTTCGCTCGCCGTCGGACATCGCGCAGACCTGCACATGCTCAAGGCGCCGTCGGCCACGCACTTGGCGTACCGTCCCGGGATCCCGCTGACGGGTTCTGTGTGGCGGGCTGGCGTGCGCGTCGTCTAAGAAAGCACTAGAGAAGGGCGGCGTTCCGGTGGGAACGCCGCCCTTCTTACTGAGGGAAAGATGGACTATGCGCAGCTGAACTTCGCGTCCGCCCAGTCGCCCCAGTCGTCGCCAGCGTCGTCGCCGTTCTTGTCAGCGATCAGCTCGACGTTTTGGACACCGGTGATGTCCACGTTGAGGGGGAATGCGGCTGAGTCGGCGCTGAGAACGGGAGTCCGGAGCAGTTCACGGCCATCACCCTTGACGATGAACACCGCGGATCCGTGCAGGCCCTTGTTCAGCTTGGCGTCGTCCACCCCCGCCACGGCGGTGAAGGCGGTGCACTTGGCCTCGGTGGCGATGCTGATTTTCGAGTCGGCGTGGACTCCTATGCCCTTGGAATATACGACGCCGTCGAGCCGCAGTGCTGGTCCGTCACCGGCGTTTTGCTCACCATTGGCCCGGTCCCGTTCGGCTGGGCCCCAGCCGTTGGTGCTGCCGATCCATGGCAGGTCCGAAGCGAAGACGGTGCCGGCGAGGACCGGTGCCGGAGGTTCCTGCGAGGTGGACGAACAGGTGAACCTGGCATCGGCCCAGTCGGCGTGGTCGTTGCCATTGGAGTCGCCGGCGTCGTTGGCTACCAGTTCAACGTACTGGGCGCCGGTGACGTCCACGGTGAGTGGCAGGGGAGCGCTGGTCGCTCCGAGTACCGGGGTGGTGACCTTGGTTGTGCCGTCGGCTACCACGGAGAACTTCACGCTGCCCCGCGTCGGCTGGGCGTCATCAATTCCCACTGTTGCTGTGAAGGCGGTGCAGTAGCCGCCGAGGTAGTAGCGGACAGTACCGTTGGCGTGGGCGCCGAGGCCCTTGGCGTAGACGGTGCCGTTCAGGGTGAGCGGTGTTCCGTCGCCGGCCCCGGTTCCGCCGTTGGATTGGTCCTTTTCAACAGGCCCCCAGCCGTTCGTGGCGCTGACCCAGGGGTGGTCGCTGGCGAACACTGTGGCCTGCGGCGGCTTGGGCAGCGTCCGCACGGTGGTGGTGGTGCTGATGGTTCGGCTGCCGGCCGGATCGATGCCTGACGAAGCAACGGTGTAGCTGGCCTTGGCGGTGATGGGGTAGTCACCGTCAGCGGAAGCCGGTGCGGTGATCTTCCACGTGGTGGTGAGGGTTCCTCCGGCGGGCAGTGTCGGAGCGGTTGCAGGCGTGGAAGGAGTTGCCGTCCAACCTTCCGGCAGTTCCAGAGCAACGGCCAGACCGGAGATGGCGGCAGGCTCATCGGAAACGAACGTGGTGACGAAATCCTGGGCCTTGCCCTGCTGGACTACGTCGCCCTGAAGTTCTGCCGAGAGTTGGGCACAGGCCGGGACGGCTTCCGAGGCGCCCAGGTCTTCTACCAGGAAGTTGTCCAAGGTGAAATCAGAACCGTTCGAGCTGCCCGTGCGCTGCAGTCCCACAAAGTAGTCTCCGCAGAAGCCGGTGTCCAGGATCTGCTCGAACCGTGTGGTGGAGGTTTTCGCTTCGATTGCCTGGCTGCCCGTCACTGCCGGTCCTGCTTGTGAGTCGTAGCCGGATACCCAGGCGTACTGCCCGGCTTTGGAGTTCTGGTAGTCGAAGGACACTTTGTACTTGTGGCCGGCTTGGAACGGCACGGATGCCTCGGTGGTGCGGTAGACCATGCCCGGTCCGCCATTGGGAGCGCGGTTTTCGTCGTGCGCGATCAGCGACCAGGTTCCGTCGAGCACTTCGTCGATGACGTTGGCGTCCCAACCTTTCTGGGTGAACGGTTCGTGGCGTTCGGTGATGTGCGTCCGCGGGTCCGTGGAACCTCCGGCGTCGCCCTTCACGAAGGGCCCCCAGCCTTGGTCCACGTTTTCGAAGTCTTCGCTCAAGACTCCGGTGGTTGGCACCCGGGTGGTTTTCACCGCCCGGAAGTCATCCACGCGTACGGTGGCGTCGCCGTCGGCCGCTTGGACAGTAACAGTGGCCTTGGTATTGTTCCGCGGCACGTCCACCAGCACCCGTACACGCTGGAATGCGGTCCCGTGCTTCTCGTCGCCGGCCACATAGTTTTCGGCGTTGGACGAATCGATGGTGACGCTTTCGGTCTTGCCGTCGATGTCGACGGAGAGCGTGGTGGGCCGCGTCTTGCCCGGTTGGATTTCAATCCAGGCGCTCACGGATTGGGTTCCGGCGTCGAGCTGCACGTCCTGGCTGATCGACGACGGCGTTGCCCCCATCTCGGCGAAGCGGCGGCCTTTGTCGTCGCGGACTTGGGTGACGGGGCCGGCGGGGTTCCACGGGGAAAGGTCGGTGCCGTTAAAGCCGGGGTCGTTGAAGGCCGTGCCTTCGCCGAAGTCGGCCTTCTTGGGCAGCTCTGCCTTGTTGTTCTTGGGAGCAAGGATGTAGGGCTGTTTGGCGTCCGCGGTGACGGTGACCTGTCCGTTGACCACGGGGACGTCGGCCACCTTCACGCGTCCGTTGTCGGTCAGCTTGAACTGTTCCAGCGAACTGGACTTGGCGAACTCCTGAGTAAGCGTCCAGGTGCTGGCGCCACCGGTGGGGTTGTAGTGGTAGAGCTTGTCAACCTTGCCGTTTTCTTTGGAGGACCACGGCAAGAGGTAGGTTCCACCCTGCAGCACGGATGTTCCGCCTACGGTGATGTTGCGGCCTTCGGCGGTGTTCCCGGTGACGGCCACACCATCGGCGAGCTCGATCCGCTCGGCAGTCCACTTGGTGATGGGGTGGTGCTGGAGGAACTTGGCCGGCACGTTGGCGGTCCAGACGTTCTCGCTGAAAGCATTGAAGTCGTTCTGGCCGGTCCAGCCTTCGAACTCCACGATGTGGCTTACGCCGAGCTTCGGGTCCGGGTTCCAGACGTCTGACTGTGTGTTGTTGATGAAGCGCAGGATCTGTGAGTTGATGCCCTTGTTGGTGGAGCCGCCGTATTTTTCGTCGTTGGCCCAGTGGGACCAGGTGTTGTTCCGCGAGAGGTGGTCAGCCCATTCGGAGCCCACCCGGAACCCGTTCTTCACCAGTTCCTGCTGTAGCCGTTCGGCGAGCCAGCCGAACTCGTAGTAGACGTCCACGTAGACGAAGTCCAGGTTCTTGTCGGTGGCTTCGCGGAGTTCCTTGATGCGCTGGGCGAGTTTGCCGGAGTTAATGTCCTCGCGCTGGTTCATGTAGTAGGACTGGTCCAGCCAGTTCCAGCCCAGGCCCTTATCGGCTCGAAGGAGGTCTTCGCTGAAGGACTTGGCTTCAGGGTAGATCTCGGTGGCGTTGATGTGGACACCGAAGCTGGCGTTCCATTCCTTGCCCTCCTTGACCAGCGTATTCAGGTCCTCGAGGCCGCCTGCGCGGGTGTTGAAGTTGTTGCCGTAGTCCGTGTTGGCGGAGTCGTGTCCCTCGCTGGTGTAGCCCTTGAGCATGGCTACTTGTCCGAGCCCGTCGGTGGCCAGGGAGATGCGCTTCACGTCATCAAGAGTGCGGAGGAACGGGTGGGTTGCCTGGGAGGCGAAGTTGAACGGGATGTGGGTGATCACATTGTCCGGGGTCTGTTCACCCTTGTTGGGGCTGACCTGGATGGACCTCATTGCTATCGCGGCGTCTTGCCAGTCCACACCGCCGTCGTTGTTGGCGTCAGAGGTGATGGCGACGCGGGTCCAGGGCAGTTCCTCGGTGGTGGTGGACCCTTCGGCGCGGTAGAGCCATTGGCCGCTGGCAAGCCCCATGTTCACCCCGCCGGCTCCGTCACTGACTGCCTGGCGCCAGAAGCGGCCGCGGTCCTTTGCGCCGGGGCCGGAGGACGTGTCGTAAAGGGCATTGGATTCGACAGCGGCACCCAGGGTTGCAGTGTTGGCCAGCGCGTAGGCCGAACTCTTGGCAGCGGCATCCAAAGGAGTGGACGCCGTGATCGGCGTGAACTCGTCTCCCGTCACGCTCCGGTCCACGGAAAGGTTGGCCGTGGACACCTGGGATCCTGGCTGCGTGGAGCCCACGGTCACCAGGTTCAACCGGGGGAGTTGCAGGGTCCTGACCTGGTGCTCCGCTGAGTCCTTGATTTCCGTGATGTTGAAGGAGACCACGTTCTTCTTCACTGACAGCCGGGCCTTGATCACGGTGTTGCCGAAGTCGGGAAGGGTAAGGACGTAATCCCTTGCGTCTTTCCCGGAGGCGGCGGATGTGCCGGAGACTGTGAACTCCGTGCCGTTGAGCGTGATGGTGCTCAGCCGGGTGGTGGTGCCGTCGAGGCGGGCTTTGCTTGCAGCGTCGGTGTAGCCGAGGACTTGTGGGAACGTGGTGCCGACGTCAACGCGGAGGTCGCCCGACGTGATGGTGGCAGTGTCGGCGGCGCTGACGATATCTGCCGGTTGGGTGGACGGGGCTGCGGCAGCGGGCGGAATGGCCAACAGGCCCAACGAGGATGAGACGACGACGCAGGCCAAACTCAACGAGGCGAGGCGTCCGGGGGATGACAAGCGGGGCATTATGCTCCTTCTTGATTTTTCCAAGCTATTAGCAATCATGTTCTTGCGGTCCCGACCAACACTGCTGCATGGGACATGAATTGACAAGAGTTAACACGTAGTTAACTTAAATGCACATACGGGAACACGTTTTCCTCCATTTGATGCCCCGCTTTCACGTGCCCGGCAAACGAGTGGTCTTTGCGCTCGGATGATCCTTGTGAGATCGAAAATGATCGTTTAGTGTTTCTATAGATCAGAAAACGTCATTAAGCTGAGCGGGAGCGGAACACACGATGAGCGAGAACACACTGGGCGCCTTCATGGAAGAAGAGCTGGTTTCCCAGCCCGAGGTTTGGCAGCGCGCCGTGGAGCAGGCCCGTACGGAACAGCTGCTTCCCGCCGACGGCAAGCGCATTGCCGTGATCGGGTGTGGCACGTCCTGGTTCATGGCCCAGAGCTACGCCGCTGCCCGCGAATCCGCCGGTAAAGGGGTCACGGATGCGTTCGCTGCGTCCGAGGCTTTCCTGAACAGCAACAGCCCCGACCGCCAGTACGACGCCGTTGTGGCCATCACGCGGTCAGGTACCACCACTGAGGTGCTTGAGATTCTGGCTGCGTTGAAGGGGATCGTCCCCACTGTTGCAATCATCGGCGACACCTCATCGCCGATTATTGACCTGGCAGACGCCATAGTCGGCCTTCAGTACGCCGATGAGCGCTCCGTGGTGCAGACCAGATTCGCTACCACGGCGCTGGTCTACTTGCTGACCAGCCTTGACATTGATGTACAGCAGGCAATCGAGGATGCCCGTGACGCAGTGACGGCAGAGGTTTCCCAGGAACTCTTGGATGCCGAGCAATTCACCTTCCTCGGCACCGGCTGGACGGTTGGGCTGGCCCACGAAGCCGGCCTTAAGATGCGCGAAGCCGTGCAGGGCTGGACCGAGTCCTACCCCGCAATGGAATACCGCCACGGCCCCATCTCCATCGCCGCTCCCGGCCGCGTCACCTGGTTGTTCGGAGACCAGCCCGAGGGCTTGGACGCTGACATGGCCGTCACAGGCGCGCTCTACATCAGCACGGATAAGCACCCTCTGGCTGAACTGGCACGTGTCCATAAGGTGACCCTGGAGCGTGCACGCGTCCGTGGCCTGAATCCGGACCTGCCCCGCAACCTGACGCGCTCCGTTATTCTCGACGCCTCCGCCTAGGCATCCCGTCATGGTTCTCGGAGCCGCAAAATCACCGGTCCTGTCATTCGACGTTGGCGGGACGGATATCAAGGCTGGTTTGGTGGACGCCCGGGGAACTGTCCTGGGCATGCGCCGCGTCCCTACGCCGCTGGATCCGGCCCGCCCCGGCGAAGCGGTCCTGGACAGGCTCGCTGAGCTTAAAGCAGAGTTGGCCTCGGAGTTTCCGGAAGCCCCCGCCAAGGCAGCAGGCATCATTGTCCCCGGGATCGTGGACTCCGTGGCCGGAGTGGGTATCTACTCCGCCAACCTCGGATGGCGTAACTTCCCGTTCAAAGCCGAAGCCGAAAAACGGCTCGGCATCCCCGTCGCGTTCGATCACGACGTCCGTTCCGCTGCGGCTGTGGAACACAGCTTCGGCGGTTCCAAAGAGTTCAACGATGTTGTGGTGATGGTGGTAGGTACCGGCATCGCAGCAGCCGTGTTCTCCGGCGGAAAGGCTGTTACCGCCGGCGGTTTCGCCGGCGAACTCGGCCACGCCCAGGTACCGGACCCCGACGCCGCCCCAGGCGCCACCGGCTCCACCATCCTGGAAGCAGTGGGCTCAGCCGGGGCCATTGCCAAGCGGTACCACCGGGCATCGGGAAACACGGTGGACGGTGCACGCGGAGTACTGCTCAGGGCAGGGGCAGGAGACTCAGTCGCTGCACGCGTTTGGGACGATGCCGTTGATGCCCTTGCTTTCACCATCTGCCAATGCGTGAACATCATTGGTACTGAAGCCGTGGTAATCGGCGGAGGCCTCGCTGAAGCCGGCGACGAACTGCTCGAGCCGCTCCGCAAACGGGTTGACGGGATCCTGGACTTTCAGCGTCGGCCCCAACTTATCCGTGCCCAGCTGGGACAGGACGCAGGCTTGCTCGGTGCGGCCCTGAATGCCCGGGCAGTGTTAGGAGGCGCACAATGAAGCGAGCCAACGTGAACCGCATTATCACCGTCACTCCCAATCCGGCCATCGACATGACCTACACGGTTCAAGGGATCACCGAGGGCTCAAGCCACCGCGTGCCCACGCCCTTGAGCCGTGCAGGCGGCAAAGGAATCAACGTAGCCCGGGTCACTCACCAACTCGGATACCCCGTGCTCGCCATTGCACCCACCGGCGGTGCGGCGGGGCAGACCCTCGCGGCTGAACTATGGACCAGCGGAGTACCGCATGCCTTGGTGGGAGTCGCCGCCGAGACCCGCCGCAGCATCGCACTGGTGGATACCGTCGCAGGAGAGACCTCCATCTTCAATGAGGAGGGCCAAGCGCTCCTTCCCGACGACTGGCGCTCACTCCGGATCGCCGTGGTTGAGGCCGTGAGCGGGAACCGAAACCTGCCGGCCTCCGTCTTGGTCGGTTCCGGAAGCCTGCCGCCGGGCGCTCCCGCGGACTTCTACCCGGAACTTGTGCGCCTGGCCCACGACGCCGGAATCCCGGCCATCATCGACACCTCCGGGCCCGGAATCATCGCTGCGGCCAAAGCCGGCGCCGACATCCTCAAACCGAATCATCACGAGCTCGCCGAAGCGACGGGGGAAACCAGCCTTGAAGCAGCGGCCCTGGCTCTGATCGACATGGGTGCCCGCATGGTCCTCGTCAGCGCCGGCGCGGACGGCATGCTTGCCTTCGACCACGCCGCCCCGGGCGGCTACTGGAGCGCCCGTCTGCCGGAAGCGCTCAGTGGCAACCCCACAGGGGCGGGCGACGCCGGTGTGGCCGCTGCCGCCGTCGCACTCGCCGAAGGCATTACCGAGCCACGCGAAATTCTTCGCCGGGCCACTGCGTGGTCGGCCGCAGCCGTTCTCATGCCCGCCGCGGGGGAAATCTCGCCGCGGTACCAGGAACTTCAAGACCAATTGATCGTGACATGGAAGGAGACCCGGTGACCCTGGTCAATACACGGGAACTCATGGACAGGGCCGCGGCTGCGGGGACGGGTCAAGGCGCCTTCAACATCATCCACATCGAAACCGCCGAAGGCCTGGTGGCAGGGGCCGAAGCAGCCGGTGTTCCACTGATCCTGCAGATTTCCGAGAACTGCGCCAAGTACCACGGTGGACTCGAGCCCATCGCGGCGGCAGCACTGGCAATCGCCCGTTCAGCCGCGGTGCCTGTTGCCCTCCACCTGGACCATGCAGAATCCGAAGACCTCGCGCTGGCCGCAGTGGACCTTGGTTTCGGTTCCGTCATGTACGACGGCGCGCATCTGCCCTACGAACGGAACGTGGAAGTCACGCAACGGGTTGCACAGTACGCCCACGCGCGCGGCGTTTACGTGGAGGCCGAGCTCGGGAAAGTGGGCGGCAAGGACGGAGCCCACGCCCCCGGTGTCCGAACAGACCCCGCCGAGGCCCAGACATTCGTGGAGGCAACCGGCGTGGACGCGCTCGCCGTTGCCGTGGGCTCCTCCCATGCCATGACCGAACGCAGCGCCGCGCTGGACCTGCACCTCATCATCAGGCTGAAGACTGCAGTGGGAAAACCACTGGTCCTCCACGGCTCCTCCGGTGTGACAGATGACATGCTCATAGCCGCTATCCGCGCGGGTATGACTAAGATCAACGTATCCACACATTTGAACGGGTTCTTTACCCGCGCCGTCCGTGAGTATCTCGATGCCAACCCTGCAGTGGTGGATTCCCGGAAATACATCAAGGCCGGCCGGGATGCCCTTGTGCTGGAGTCTGCACGTATGCTGACGCTGTTCGCCAAAGCGAATTAGCTGGAACCCGCGAAAGGCTTGTCATGACCCGCACCGATCGGCTGACTGCCATACTCGACCTCCTGGCCGAGTCCGGCCATGTGGAAGTCGAGGACATCGTGACCCGCCTGGGCGTGTCACCTGCCACGGCCCGCAGGGATCTTGACAGCCTGGCCAAGCAGCGGTTGCTCAGCCGAACACGTGGTGGCGCCACAACCGGGTCCGTTGCCTACGACCTCCCCGGCCGTTACAACCGCGACGACCATGCTGAGGCCAAGCAGGAAATCGCCTTGGCTGCTTCGGCGTTGATCCGTCCCGGTGCAGTCATTGGCCTCAGTGGCGGTACCACCAACACGGCGTTGGCTCAGCTGCTGTCCACCCGCGAGGACCTCAACGCGCCATCCCACACGCCCACCCTTACCGTGGTCACCAACGCGATCAACATCGCCTCGCAGCTTGCGGTCCGACCCAATATCAAGATCATGGTCACCGGGGGAATCCTCAACCCGCGCTCCTATGAGCTGGTGGGACCCTACACGGACGTCATCATGCAGAAAGTTGCTTTGGACATTGCGTTCATTGGCGTCAACGGCGTGGACCCGGACCTCGGCCCCACCATCACCGATGAAGGCGAAGCCATGGTCAACACCGTGATGGCACGCCGCGCCACGGAATCCTACGTGGTGGCCGACTCTTCCAAAGTGGGTCGTCGCTCCTTTGCCGCGATGGCAGGCTACGACTTCAGGCACCTCATCACGGACTCCGGCATCAGCGCCGAACACAAAGCGGCGTTCGAAGCCAAGGGCACAGAAGTCATCGTCGCACCTGCCGGCTAGGATTTTGGGCCGCTGACCACTCTCTAGAAGCGCATCCTTGGTGCGTGCAGCACCGAGTCGTCTACCTCCCTGGGCACCCACTGGCTGAACGGTACATCCAGGCTGTACTGGCCGTCGTCGTTCTTGATCAAGGTGCGCAGCTCGGCGTTGTCAGGGTTATTCAGCGATTCAAAGTACTCCACTGTCCAGTGGAACCAGCGCATGCAGAACAGGCGCATGGTCAGCCCGTGCGTCACCAGGAGCGTGTTCGGAGCGTACGTGGGCTTTTGCCAGTGCCGATACAGGGTCTCCATGAAGGATGACACCCGGTCGTAAACATCTGAGCCGGATTCGCCCTCGCGGAACCGGTAGAAGAAGTGCCCGTAGAGGTTGCGCAGTTCCTTTTGGTCCTCGATCTCCCCGGCGATCTGAAAGTTCGCCCAGTCCTGCTCGCGAAGCCTGGGTTCCTCAATGACCCGCTCGATCAGCGGCCCCAAGTTCATGGCTTCCAAGGTCTGGTAAGCGCGCAAATAGGGGGACACGTACACGCAAACCTGCTCGCCATCGAGCTTCCTGCGCAGGTCCTCCCCGGCGATCCGTGCCTGCTCCACACCGCTATCCGTCAGCGGGATCCGGTAGTCCGGCACACGGTTGTAGATGGACGTGTCGGCATTCGCGGCTGACTGGCCGTGCCGGATCATGAAGATTCTCTCAGGGGCACCCATCCCACCAAGCATAGGTGGCCGCCATGCGTGGTCCGGCGAGGTGTGCGCTTCCCGGCAAAGTGGCAGGTAGTGAGGGCAAGATAGGTACATGTTCCTTGCTTCCCGCCGCCGGCTGCGCGCCGAAGTACTTATTGTGCTGGGCCTGTCCTTGGGCCAGTCAGCCGTCTACTCCGTAGTGCAGCTCTTGGACAAGATGACGCGTGCTCCCTTGGCTGATGCCACATCAACCTTGAACAGGTCCCAAAGCGCTCGCGAGTACTTCGATCTCACATACCAGTTGCTGGATATTGTGTTCGCACTGGTGCCCGTGGCCCTGGTGTTCTACTTCCTGTCCACGTATGCCCCCGGAGGTCGGGAAGGCGGGGGCGCTTCGGCGTTCGCCCGGCTTGGGTTCAACTTCGCCCGGCCCGGTAAGGACCTACTGCAAGGCGTGGGACTGGCTGCAGCGATTGGCATTCCCTCGCTCGGCTTGTACGCGGCCGGTCGGGCGCTGGGAATTACAACAGCCATTGTGCCCAGCGGCCTGGATGCCTACTGGTGGACCGTGCCCGTACTGATTCTCTCGGCCATGCGCCACGCGGTCGTGGAAGAAGTGATCGTGGTGGGGTACCTCATGGACCGCTTCGGTAAGTTCGGGTGGAGCATGCCGGTGGCCATTGTGGTCAGTGCCGTGCTGCGGGGGAGCTACCACCTGTACCAGGGCTTTGGGCCGTTCATCGGGAATGTGGTCATGGGCCTGGTGTTCGCATGGATTTATACAAAGACCAAGCGGGTCATGCCCTTGGTGATTGCCCACGCATTGCTGGACATCGTGGCGTTTGTTGGATTCAGCCTGTTCGGCAAGGCAATGGGCCTCGGCTGATGGCGTTAAAAATATTCGGCCGCCATCGGTGGGTGACGTCATTGGCACCCGCTGATGGCGGCCGAAGTTCAACCCGGACATGATGGACCGGGGCCGGGACAAGCCCGGATGGATGGAGCGGTCAGATGGTGACGGCTCCGGTAGCTGTTTCGAAAGTGACAGCCAGGATGCCGGGGGTGCCGTGCGGTGCCATCCACTGGACTGCGACATCCTCAAGCGGCTTTTCCACCGGCTCGCCCAACCACTCGGTGACGCGTTCAGCCGAGCCCGCAATGGTGAGGCTGGACATCTTGACGTCGCTTTCGTAGATCCTGGACGGGTGCAGTGAGGGGTCGCCCTCCCACTTGAGCAGGTACGGTACCTGGGGATCGGCGATCAGGCCGAGGATTCCGATCTGCTGCCACACCAATTCGCGGCCGTCAGGGAACTTGCGGTTGCCCGGAACAGCGGAGCGGCCAAGGCGGTCTTCGAAGGGGGCGAGGTCGTCAACGGCGACGCACCAGCCCATCCATCCGCCCCCTGCAGCCGAACGGGCGCGGACGGCCTGGCCAAAGGGTGCTTTGTCGGAAGCGGGGTGGTCCAGGACCTCCACCACTTCCAGGTACTTGTTATCCGCAAGGGGAATGATCATGTTCCGGGTACCGAAGCGCGGGTGCACTCCGCCCCGGACAGCGTCCACTCCCAATGCCGCGGAAATTCGTTCGGTAGTGGCCAAAAGGCCATCTCGTTCACAGGCGTAAGAGACGTGATCCATGCGCATGGCTTCATCTTGGCACTTTGTGATCAGGGTCTCAGCTAAGTCAAGCCTAACTAAGGTGGGATGTACGTAACTTTCGCTATGAGCGTCATGGAAGGACGCTAAGAGACCTGTAGATTCCACCGGCGTCATAAAGCTGTCTTAGCTTCCGGACAGTTCCTAGACTGGCCCCAGCTCACACCGCACCACATTGCCTGCCAAACCCATGCGTTACGAACAGGAGAACCCGATGTCCCAAGGATGGTCTTTCGAAACCCGCCAGATCCATGCAGGCCAAGAGCCTGACGCCGCCACCGGAGCTCGCTCGCTTCCGATCTACCAGACCACGTCCTTCGTGTTCCCCAGTGCCGAGAGTGCTGCCAACCGCTTCGCGTTGGCGGAGCTTGCACCCATCTACACCCGGATCGGCAACCCGACGCAGGATGTTGTGGAGCAGCGGGTCGCGAGCCTTGAAGGTGGCCTGGGGGCACTTCTGCTCAGCTCCGGACAGGCCGCGGAGACGTTCGCCATCCTGAACATCGCTGAGGCCGGGGACCACATCGTGGCGAGCCCCAGCCTGTACGGCGGCACGTACAACCTGCTGGCGCACACGCTGAAGAAGTTCGGAATTGCGGTCACCTTCGTGGAGGACCCCGACAATCTGGAGCAGTGGCGTGACGCCGTCCAGCCGAACACCAAGCTGTTCTTCGGCGAGGTTGTGTCCAACCCCCGCCAGGACGTGCTGGACATTGAGGGCATCGCCCGCACCGCTCACGAGGCCGGTGTGCCCCTGATCGTCGACAACACCCTGTCAACGCCCTACCTTATTCGTCCCATCGAGTGGGGCGCGGACATCGTGGTTCACTCGGCCACCAAATACCTGGGTGGTCACGGTTCAGCAATCGCCGGTGTGATTGTGGACTCCGGCAACTTCGACTTCGGCAAGGACCCGGAGCGCTTCCCTGGGTTCAATACCCCGGACCCCAGCTACAACGGACTGGTCTATGCCCGGGATCTCGGCAAGGACGGCGCCCTGGGCGCCAACCTCTCCTACATCCTCAAGGCCCGCGTCCAGTTGCTTCGCGATCTAGGCTCCGCCGTGTCTCCGTTCAACGCCTTCCTCATTGCCCAGGGTTTGGAGACCTTGAGCCTGCGCGTGGAGCGTCACGTTGCCAACGCCACCAAGGTGGCTGAGTGGCTTGAAAGCCACGACGACGTCGAGTCGGTCGCCTATGCGGGCCTGCCATCCAGCCCGTGGTACAGCCGGGGCCGGAAATACGGCCCCAAGGGCACGGGCGCCATTGTTGCCTTCAACATCATGGGCGGCGTAGAAGCGGGCAAGCGCTTTGTGGACGGACTGGAGCTGCACTCGCACGTTGCCAACATCGGTGACGTCCGCTCGCTGGTCATCCACCCGGCGTCCACTACGCACAGTCAGTTGACGGTGGAGCAGCAGGTGGCTGCAGGCGTCAACCCCGGCCTGGTGCGGTTGTCCGTGGGCATCGAGAACGTGGATGACATCATCGCCGACCTCGAAGCCGGTTTCCGGGCTGCGAAGGGCGCCTAACGCCGCGGTTCAAAGTCTCAGCCCGACTGCCGCCCGCGTCGACGATTATTCGCCGGGCGGCAGTTCAGGGTGCTCATTCGTGAACGAAGGCACCCCAAACCGTCACACTGTTGTCACATTCTTCGCCAGAACCGCCCTGTATTTCCTAGACTCTTCGTATTAGGTCATGAGTGCCAGCACACAGCCCCGGCTTGCTGGCCGGCAACCCTCCTCCGCGGTGGGGTGCCCCGGGTGAAGACCTGGCCTGTTCGCACGCAAGGCGACGGGCAAGCGCGAGGTTAAGGTGTCAAAGGAATGACCATTACTGCTACAGCCCTTCCAAAATCCGGAGAAGAAGACGGAATCGTCAAGTACGCCGGCATAGGGCCGCTGGAACTTGAAGCCGGCGGATTCCTTCCCGACGTTGTCCTTGCGTACGAGACCTGGGGGCAGCTGAACTCCGACGCATCCAATGCCGTACTCGTCCAGCACGCGCTCACGGGCAGTACACACGTAGCCCGCGGCGCCACGGATGAAGAAGGCTGGTGGGAGCAACTTGTTGGACCAGGTGCCACCATCGACACCAACAAGTTCTTCGTCATCTCCATCAACATCGTGGGCGGCTGTTACGGCAGCACCGGCCCATCATCAGCAGCACCCGATGGCAAGCCCTGGGGTTCTCGTTTCCCGTTGGTCACTCTGCGCGACAGCACGGTGGCTGAGTCACGCCTTGCCGATGCTTTGGGCATCGACTCCTGGCACGCCGTGTTGGGTGGGTCGATGGGCGGCGCCCGTGCGCTCGAGTGGGCCGTGACGTTCCCCGAGCGGGTGGAGCGCTGCGCCGTGATCTCGGTGGGCGCCTACAGCACGGCCGAGCAGATTGCCTTCGCGCAGGCCCAAACCCTGGCCATCCGGCAGGACCCGAACTTCAATCACGGCGACTACTACGGCGGTGCCGCGCCTGAGCATGGTTTGGCGTTGGCCCGACGTATCGCCCACATCACG
This sequence comes from Arthrobacter sp. Rue61a, assembly GCF_000294695.2. Classification (NCBI taxonomy): domain Bacteria; kingdom Bacillati; phylum Actinomycetota; class Actinomycetes; order Micrococcales; family Micrococcaceae; genus Arthrobacter; species Arthrobacter sp. Rue61a. The sequence goes on from NC_018531.1 coordinate 1,518,230, forward strand.
TACCGCTCAGCGTTGGAGTTGGACTTCCGCTTCGGCCGGCAAGCCCAGCACCAGGAGACGCCGCTGACAGCTGCTGTGCTGGGGGAGCGCGGGCGCTACCAAGTGGAAAGCTACCTGGACCACCAGGGGACAAAGCTGGTCCGCCGTTTCGATGCCAACAGCTACATCGCCATTACCGAGGCCTTGATGTCCCATGACGTCACTCGTGGTCGCGGCACGTTGGAAGCGGCATTGTCGCGCACCAAGGCTGAGTTCTTTGTGGCGGCCGTGGACAGCGACAGGCTCTACTTCCCGGCACAGTCGCGGGAACTCGCCGCGGCACTCCCGGGAGACGTATCGGTCCACCTCATTGAGGCGCCGATTGGACACGATGGCTTCCTCACCGAGATCGGCCAGCTCTCGGCGCAGCTCCGCGAAGCCTTCTTCGGCTAAACCAGGCTCACGTTCAGGGTGGCCTAGCCGTTCATGATGTCGCCGCGCTGCTTCATGTAATCCTCCATGGCGATCTCGCCGTTGCTGAACTTCGCATCCAGCTCGGCCAGCTTGCGCGCACGGTAGCCTTGCGGCTGCGAGCTTCCCGTTGCGGGAAACGGCGTGGGGGACGAAGAGTTCGACGGCGGCCCGGCCTGCGGTGTCTCATCCGCGGGGCGTACGACGATCGGCTCCGACGGGTACCCGGGGTAATTCTGCGGCGGGTACCCCGGGCCCGGCAGATTCTGCGGCGGGTACCCGGGGCCGCGGAACGTGTCATTCTGGATCCGACGCGCCCGGGAGCGGTTGTACATGCGGATTCCGAGTGGAATCAGCCACGAGCAGACGATGATCCAGAAGATCAGATTGTTCACAGTGCAGGCCTCCTAGGTCTCATCCCAGCTTAGTCCTGCCACCTGGACGCGGCCCGTCTCCCGGAACCAGCCCGGCTAATTCACACCAGCGTGGTCTCCATGCCCAAGAACCGGCCGTAACGATCCGCCTCGGCCTCCAAGGCGTCTTGTTCTTCCGCCGTTGCCGGCCGGTTCATTCGGACATCGAGTTCGCAGGTCATGCCGGAGAAACTGTGGCGCCACCATCCGGCCAACCTGCCGTTCAGCAGGACCACGTGCATGGGTCCGTTGTCCTCGGGGAAGTATGGCGCCGTTCCACCAAGGAAGTGCCGGGACTGTGAGTAGCCCATCACGTATTCGTCGTAGCACTGAATGAGGTCCAGGCGGGGGAGCCCGGGGTCCTCCATCGCTGAAGGATCGTCGCCGTTGGTGAGAGCCTCCGCTTCCTCAGAGGCCAGATAGAACTCCAGACCATCGAAGTGAACGGTGCCCAGGCTCCCGGGGGAGATCTCCTCAGACACGCCGATCCCCCGCTTCACGTCTTTCATGGTCAGCCCGGACCACACGGCACAGTCCTTGATCGTGGCGGGTCCCCGGCTGGTGAAGTACCGGAGTGCCAACTGTCCAAGGGCCTGTTCGCGGGCTTCGGCAGTCAGCGGTGACAGAACCGAACCGGGAACGCGTTCCTCGAACAGGGCATATGTCTGTTTCAGGGCACCTCCGGCGGAGCGGACGGGGGAGCCGCTCACCAGTATCCGGCTGATTTCCGCGTGCATGAGGTGGTAGATGAACCCCAGGCCCTTTCCGGGGAAGCCTGCTTGTACCAAGACTTCGGCGAGTTCCTCGCGCGTCTTGTGGGCTCCTCCGGCCACGGCAGCGGCCAGGATCCGGCCACTCTTTGCAGCAGCCCCCTCATCGATTCCCGTCTGACGGTACATGCCTTTGTTGCCCTGGTGGAGGCGATCTGCGGACAATCCCATCAGCCAGCCAAGATCGTCCCGATGCACAAAGTGCCAGGTGGGCCGGAGGATGTGGGTCCGCAGGATGACCCCGTCGGATACAGCCTGCTCAACGTCTGCGGCCGTGACCATCGGTGAAGTGCTGGCGGAGCTTCTCTGAGCAAGGGTCCATCTGGCATAGGGGAATTCTTGCGACTGCACGGCCAGGAGGTTCCGGACCACGTCCCCGGGATTTCCGGCAAAGGGGGCCCGCAACTGCTGCCTCCGTAGCCGTGTCCGCCTGATAGTCTCCGCGGACAGGGAGCTGTCACCCGGCACGGCGGACCTCGCAGTGAAGAAGCGTCACGTCAGCTGCGCGGCAGCAGGGTGCCGGTAGAGCCGAAGACAGGTCCCGGCGTCGGACGCTTTGGCGTGATGCCGTCGCCTGAGGACCGGTGCCGAAGCCGCCGGATGACCCATGGGACAAAGTACTCACGAGCCCACACGAGGTCCGATGAGCGGGCTTCGCGCCATGTACGCGGCGGAAGGGCCTTGGGCATCAGGGGCTCGAGCGTGTGTTGGACGTTCAGTGCCTCCAGGACCATCATGGCGATGGTGTGATGGCCCAGCGGCGAGAAGTGCAGGCGGTCCGCGTCCCACATCTGGGTATCAGCCAGCTGCCGCAGAGACCACATGTCGGCGATGATGGCGTCGTGGCGGGCGGCCACCGTACGGAGGTTTTCGTTGTAGATGGCAACTTTGCCGCGGATACGCCCCAAGACCGACGCGGCAGTATCCGGACCGTTGAAGAGCACCACGGTGGCGCCGCCGGAGCCCAGCTGCGCCACCGCGGCATCGAGCTTTTCGGCCAACAGATCGGGATCGCCGCCGGGGCGGATGAGGTCGTTGCCGCCGGCCGAAATGGACACGAGGTCCGGCTGCAATTCCAGGCAGGGCGTCACCTGTTCATCGATGATTTGCTGCAGCAGCCTGCCACGGATAGCGAGGTTGGCATAGGCGAAGTCTTCCTGTCCGCGGCTCAGCTCCTCAGCGACCCGGTCAGCCCAACCTCGGTGACCACCCGGGTTCCGGGGCTCGGGGTCGCCGATGCCCTCCGTGAACGAGTCACCCAGTGCCACGTAACGGCTCCAAGGATGCTTTTGAATGGACTCGCCCGGCTTCAGTAAAGGATTGTTCTCACTCACGCTCATATCCTGCACCGTGACGGCGACCCTACGCCACCGTAGGTTGTTACTTGTGGGTAACTGCAAGAATGGACCCATGACTGAAGCACCCACATTTCCCGCCCCCGTAGTCCTGTGGTCCCACGATGAAGCCGAGCGTGCAGGCAAGCCGCTCCTGGTCCTGCTTCACGGCTATGGATCCAACGAGGACGATCTCTTCAGCCTGGCCGGATTGCTGCCCGACGGCTTTGTTGTCGCCGCCCTTCGCGCACCGATGCCCATGGGGCCGGGCTTCACCTGGTTCCCTCTCACGGCGTCCATCGACTATTCGCTGGAAGCCGTGAAGCACGCAGCCGAGTATGCGCTCGAATGGCTGGACACGGTCAAAGCAAACCACTCGTCAGTGACATTGCTCGGTTTCTCCATGGGCATGGCGATGGCTACCACCATGCTCCGCTACCGACCCGCGGACTTCGCCGCCGTCGTCGGGCTTTCAGGCTTTGTGATCGACGCCGGTGCTGACGCCGCCTTCCGGGACGATGAACTGGACGGATCGTTACCGATGTTCTGGGGCCGTGACCAGCAGGATCCCGTCATCACCCAGGACAAGATCGAATACACCATGGGATGGGTCCGCAAGCACGTTGACCTCACCAAAGTGCTCTACACGGGGATGTGGCACGGCATTAACCAGCAGGAGATCGGACACGTGGGCGAGTTCCTCACCCACAAAGTCCTGACTGACTAGGCTCTGGTGATCCGGACCGTCTGGCCGTTGACGGTTACGGTATCGCCGACGTGGAGTTGGCGGCCTCGGCGGTCGTCAATTTCGTTGTTGACTTTGACCAAGCCGTTCTTGATGAGCTCCGTGGCTTCAACGCCGTCCTCCACCAAGTTGGCGAGCTTCAGCAGCTGGCCCAGGCGGATCATGTCGTCGCGGATGGGGATCTCTTCAATTTCGGGGTTGCTCATACAGCAATGATGCCTGAAGTAGTGTGGTGACGGTGCCGCAGTCTCCTCCCCGTCCCGCCCTTCCACTGGTCATTGGCCTTCCTATTGCAGTAGCAACCGGCTTGGTCATCCCGCTTCAAGGGAGGATCAATGGGGCCCTCGGGGCCAAACTGGACGACGGAATCGCCGCGGCTGTGGTGAGCTTCACCACAGGACTCCTGCTCATCAGCGCTATTTCCTTTGCCACTCCCCGGGGTAGGGCCGGGCTCCGGCGCATCATTCCCGCTGTCCGGAACCGCAGCTTTCCCAGGTTCTATGTCATGGCCGGCGCCATCGGTGCGTTGTTCGTCTTTGCCCAGTCGTTCACGGTTGCCCTGCTGGGTGTCGCGTTGTTCACAGTCGCGGCCGTAACGGGCCAAACGTTGAGCGGACTGCTCGTGGACCGGATGGGCATCGGTCCGGGAGGAAAACGCGCTATCACCGGTGTCCGGGTCCTCGGCAGTGTCCTGACCGTTGCCGCGGTGGCTTGGGCTGTTTCGCCACGGTTTGGCGGCGACGCCGACATCGCATCGCTCGTGCTGCCGGTTCTCCTGCCGCTGGCTGCCGGCTTCTTCATGAGCTTCCAGCAGGCCATGAACGGAACCGCCACAGTCCATTACGGGACGCCCATCGCAGCCACCCTGGTCAACTTCATTGCCGGGTCAGCCATTCTGTGGATTGCGTGGATGATCAAGCTGGCTGTGGCCGGGCCGGGAAACCCGCTTCCCGGCGAGTGGTGGTACTACCTTGGCGGTCCCATGGGCTGCCTGTTCATCGGCTTGGCAGCACTGCTGGTCCGTAGCCTTGGCGTCCTGATCACCGGTTTGGGCATGATTGCCGGGCAGCTGGTGGGATCGTTGGTGCTCGACGTCGTGATCCCCAGTCCCGGCGCGGTGGTCGCCTTGCCCACGGTCCTGGGTACCGTCCTGACGCTCGCCGCGATCGTCGTGGCCACGTTGCCGTGGCCCAAGGGAGCCTTCGCACGGAGAGGTGCGGCCAAAGGCCGGTAGGCTAGGAGACGCAGTGCCCTGCAGTACTTTTTCCAGTAGTCTCAAGTACTTTGCAGTAAATTTCCCCCAGCACCCCGCCGGACAACCTCGTCCGGGTCCGGGGCAACCACCGCGGACCGCACCCAGCGGCCCTGTAGAACAAATGGAGTACCCATGGCAGCAAAATCCGTCCTTGACCAGGTCATTTCCCTCTCCAAGCGGAGGGGCTTTGTCTTCCAGGCCGGTGAAATCTATGGTGGCTCCCGTTCTGCGTGGGACTACGGTCCCCTCGGTGCGGAGCTGAAGGAGAACATCAAGCGCCAGTGGTGGCAGAGCATGGTCCGCGGCCGCGAAGACGTTGTAGGCCTGGATTCCTCCGTGATCCTTCCCCGCCAGGTATGGGAAGCATCCGGCCACGTAGAAGTCTTCTCCGACCCCCTGGTTGAATGCCTTTCCTGCCACAAGCGATACCGCGCCGACCACCTCGAGGAAGAGTACGAGGAAAAGAAGGGCCGCCCGCCAGAAAACGGCCTGAAGGACATCGCCTGCGCAAACTGCGGCACCCGTGGCGAATGGACCGAGCCGCAGGAATTCTCCGGTCTCCTGAAGACCTTCCTCGGCCCCGTGGCCAATGACGAAGGCATGCACTACCTGCGCCCCGAAACGGCACAGGGCATCTTTGTGAACTTCAACAACGTGCTCACCACGTCGCGGAAGAAGCCCCCGTTCGGCATCGGCCAGATCGGTAAGTCCTTCCGCAACGAGATCACCCCGGGTAACTTCATTTTCCGTACCCGCGAATTCGAGCAGATGGAGATGGAGTTCTTCGTCGAGCCCGGCACGGACGAAGAGTGGCACCAGTACTGGATGAAGGAACGCATGTCTTGGTACACGGACCTTGGCATCCGCGAAGACAACCTGCGCTTCTTTGAGCACCCCCTGGAGAAGCTCAGCCACTACTCCAAGGGCACCACGGACATTGAGTACCGCTTCGGTTTCCAAGGCTCCGAGTGGGGCGAGCTCGAGGGCATCGCCAACCGCACGGACTTTGACCTCTCAACGCACGCCAAGGCCTCCGGCACGGATCTGAGCTACTTCAACCAGGCCACCAACGAGCGCTACACGCCGTTCGTCATCGAGCCCGCCGCAGGTCTGACCCGCTCCTTCATGGCGTTCCTGATTGACGCTTACACCGAGGACGAGGCACCCAACGCCAAGGGCGGCGTCGATGTCCGCACTGTGCTGAAGCTGGATCCGCGCCTGGCCCCGGTCAAGGCCGCCGTCCTGCCGCTGAGCCGCAACGAGGACCTGTCCCCGAAGGCAAAAGCGCTGGGAGCCCAGCTGCGAAAGAACTGGAACATCGACTTCGACGACGCCGGCGCCATCGGCCGCCGCTACCGTCGCCAGGACGAGATCGGTACTCCGTTCTGCATCACCGTGGACTTCGACACCCTGGAAGACCAAGCCGTCACCATTCGTGAGCGCGACACCATGAGCCAGGAACGCGTGTCCTTGGACAAGGTTGAGGGCTACCTGGCCGCACGCCTGATCGGCGCCTAGCGGTGGCTTTGGAATATCGCGAATGGAAGGAGGGCGACGACCTCGCCCTCCTGGAAATCTGGGGCGGCCCGGAGACCCTTCCCGCTGAGCAGTTCCGTGCAGCTCTGGCGCCCTCCAGCAATCAACCATGGCGCCGCTGCATCGTGGCCGAGGACGTGGTGGACGGAGTACGTATTCCCGTCGCCGCAGGCGTCGTCCACGAAGCAGCACTGCACCCCGAACGACTCTGGGCGTATATCGAGGTTGCCAAGGACCACCGCCGTGAAGGCGTGGGCGCCACCCTGCTGACCATGCTTCGCCGGGAAGCCGGGAACTCGCCGTCGGGCGTTTCCAAGCTGCGCAGCAAGGTAGAGCCGGATACCGCGGGCGCGGCATTTGCTGCGGCCGCCGGACTGGCACCCATCCAGCGCTCTCAGTTGGTGGTTGTGGATCCTGAACCGCTGTCGCTTCCGCGCTTCGGCGACGGTTCCGAGGAAGCTGCTTCCGAGCGCGTGGAGGACCTGGCTACGGGTTCAGTGGAGTTGAGCGATGTGGTGGGTAAGTACTACTCGCACGTCCACCACTGGGACAGCCCGGGGGAACTCAGCATCGCCACGGTTCAGCGCTTGTTCCTGCATGACCTGACCGGTGCCCACGGGGCAATCGTCCTGCGTGCGCCCAAGGCCAGTGCTTTCGGCCAAGGCGTTCCGGCGAGCCGCAAGGGCAAAATCCAGGCATTTGCCATCAGTTATGCCCAGGGCAACTCCGATGAGCCTTCGGATGTCTTCCTGGGGCACGATCCCGAGCTGTCCGCCGAGGACGCAGCGGCCGCGGTCCGGGACCTGCTGGCACTCATTGCCTACCAGCACCCGGTCCTGCTGGAAGTTGACGAGTCCATGACGGCGCTGCGCTCAGTTCTAAAGCCGGTGCTGGAATCCGGCAAGGCCCACGTGCGGGGTGCAGACACCCTGATCGTCAGCGACTGATCGCGGTTCCCGCACGTCAGGATCCCACGCTGCCCGTAACGTTCGGACGGCGTGGGATCCTGCGTTTAATCCCTCCGATGTCAGCCAAATAAAAATGATTGACGTGGCACACCGGCAGGAGTAGGCCTATCGACGTAAACCCACGCCGTCACTGCTGGAGGGAGCGGCGGGGAACAATCCGGTCTCACTTCTGAATCGGTGGTAAATCAAAATGAACCAAAGAGCCCTCGATGGGCTGCGGGAGCAATTGCACGGGCCACTCATCACTCCCGAAGACCCTGACTATGACGCTGCCCGTGCCGTCTTCAATGCGATGGTGGACAAGCGTCCTGCGGGAATCGTCCGCGTGGCCCAGGTGTCGGACGTCATCGCCGGTGTGAACTTCGCCCGCGAGAACTCCATGCCCCTGGCTATCAGGGGTGGCGGACACAGTGCCCCTGGCTTCGGAACGTGGGACGACGCCTTGGTGTTGGACTTCGTCAATCGCAACGGTGTGCGCGTGGATCCGGAAGCACGAACGGCACGAGCCGAGGCAGGCACCACGTGGGCGGACTTCAACCATGCTACGCACGCCTTCGGACTCGCGACCACAGGCGGAATCGTAGGTTCCACCGGTGTTGCCGGCCTGACGCTGGGTGGCGGAATCGGTTACCTGACCCGAAAGTACGGACTGTCGTGCGACAACCTTGTCTCGGCCGACGTCGTCACGGCTGACGGCAGTTTCCTTATTGCCAGCAAGGAACGTAACGAGGACCTGTTCTGGGCGATCCGCGGCGGAGGTGGAAACTTCGGGGTAGTGACTTCCTTGGAATTCCAGCTCCATCCAGTGGACACGGTCTACGCAGGCATCATCATCTACGGCGCTGAGAACATCCCCACAGTTGCCCGGTTCTACCGTGACTACATTGCCTCCGCGCCCGAGGAGTTCGGTGCTTTCCTGGGCTTCCACCAAGGACCGCCCGTACCTTTCCTGCCTGAGGAATGGCATGGGAAATCCGTGTGCGTCGTGGTGGGAATGTGGACGGGCGACCTGGCTGAGGGGCAGGCGCGCTGGCAACCGTTCCTGGATGCCGCGCCTGTTGCGGGATCCATGGTGGGGCCCATGCCCTATCCGGCCCTTAATGTGGCCTTCGACGGACTGAACCAGAAAGGCATGCAGGGCTATTGGAAGGCCAACTTCCTGCGTGAGCTCAATGACGGCGCAATCGGTGCCCACGCCGAGTTCGGGGCGACCGTCACCAGTGTTAACACCGCGGTGCATGTTTATCCCATCGACGGAGCGGTGTCCCGCGTAGCTGTCCAGGACACTGCCTTCGCCCACCGCGACATGAAGTTCTCCCCGGTCATCGCAACCCAGTGGCCCGATCCTGCAGACAACGAAGCAAACATTGCCTGGGCACGCGGGTATGCCGCGGCTCTGGCCCCGCACTCGGAGGCCGGCGGCTACATCAACTTCATGGACTCGGAGGACCAGAACCGCGTAGCCGATAACTACGGTCCCAACTGGGAACGGCTGGTTGCGATCAAAGCCAAATACGATCCCGGAAACCTTTTCCGCGTCAACCAGAACATCGCACCCGCCTAGGGCAAAGCACGCCTGCGGTCCCGCGTAGGGTTAAGGCATGAGGTTTTGCTGCTGATGGGCCACGGTCACTCCCACGGTCATTCTGAAGATTCCGAGCCAACCCCGCAGGCTCTCGCGTCGCGGAAGAGGGCCAACTGGATTTTGGCGGCCATCCTTGTTCCGCTGGGCGTTCTGACGCTCGTGGCCATGATGGTCATGTGGCCCTCGGGCAGCCGGGAGGGAATCTCGTTCTCGAGCCCCTACCAGGCTGCCCCCGGGGTGACCTTCGACACTGGCAGGATTCAGAGCGTGGTGGTGGAAAGCTGCACGCAGACGGGCCAAAGCAACACCGGCCAGCCCAACAGCGGACAAACGGACACAGGACAGACGGACACAGGCCAAACAGACACAGGCCAGAACAACCAGTCCGGGGGGTCCCAGTGCACCTTCGCCTTTACGGAGCCTGATAAGGGCGGGGACGTGGTCAAGGTGGTCATCAACCCTGATGTTGCCATGTCCCACGGCGTGGACGTGGGGGACTCCATCCGGTACCTCAACCTTTCAGGGGTCCAAGGTGCGAACTCCGGAAGCGGCGCCCCTGCCTATGTTTTCGTGGATTTCGTCCGCAGCATTCCCATCGCGCTCCTGGCCGTCTTGTACGCAGCCGTTGTCATCGCGGTTGCCCGTTGGCGCGGCTTCCGCGCACTCCTGGGCCTGGTGGGTGCCTACTTCGTCCTGGTCAGCTTCATCCTGCCGGGTTTGGTGGAGGGTAAGCCGCCGCTTCTGCTTGCCTTGGTGGGTTCCACGGTGATCATGATCGGGGTCCTGTATTTCGCGCATGGATTCTCGGCGCGAACGTCCACGGCCTTGCTGGGCACCATTTTCGGGCTCAGCATCACGGCGTTGCTGGCGGCCTGGGCTACGGATGCGGCCAATCTGGCCGGCGTTGGGAACCACGACGCCTCAACGCTGGTGAACATGTCACCCCAGATCTCCATCTCCGGGATCATCCTCTGCGGCCTCATCATCTCAGGCTTGGGCGTGCTCAATGACGTGACCATCACGCAGTCCTCCGCGGTGTGGGAACTCTACGAACTCGCCCCCAACACCAGTGCCCGCAAGCTGTTCTCCTCGGCCATGAGGATCGGCCGGGACCACATCGCGTCCACGGTCTACACCATCGCTTTTGCCTACGCAGGCGCCGCCCTTCCGATCCTCATCATCGTGATGCTTTATGACCGGCCGCTCGATGAAGCACTCACCAGCGCGGAATTGTCCGAGGAAGTCATCCGCACGTTGGTGGGTTCCATCGGCCTCGTCCTTGCCATCCCGGTCACGACGCTTATCGCTGTCCTGGTGGTCAAAGCCACCGGCATGAAGCGCCTCGCCGCCGCTGGCGGGCCGACCGTAACTGCTGACGAGCTTAACGACACCGGTTCGCTGGCAGCAGCCGCCGCCGTCGTGGGTTCCGGTTCGAAGGACACGTACGACGCCGATACGCGCCTTGACGCTCCCGGCAAACCGGCACGCCCGGGTAGCCGACGCGCCCAGCGGGAAGCGGAGCGCCGCGGCGGAAGCACCGACAAGGCCACCTGACGCCGGGTCCGGATCTTTTCCGCAGGGCCCGCCCGAGTACGGTGTGCTGGGCAAACAACACCGGGTTTCGGCCAAAGGGGGCCGATTTGCGCGGATTTGTAACAATGGATGGGTGACTGTTGTAGCAACGCCCCCCGCACCAAAGCTTGAACTCCCACCATTGAAGCTCGGCGGGATCACCGTGGACACCCCGGTGATCCTTGCCCCCATGGCGGGCATCACCAACTCGGCCTTCCGCAGGCTTTGCCGTGAATACGGCGGCGGCATGTACGTGGCCGAGATGGTGACGTCCCGTGCCCTTGTGGAGCGGACACCGGAATCGTTGCGCATCATCTCGCATGATGAGGACGAGAAAGTCCGTTCCGTACAGCTCTACGGCGTGGACCCCGTGACGGTGGGCGCAGCGGTCCGCATGCTCGTGGAAGAGGACCGCGCCGATCACATTGACCTCAACTTCGGCTGCCCCGTGCCCAAAGTCACCCGGCGCGGTGGCGGCTCAGCGCTTCCGTGGAAAATCGACCTCTTCACATCCATCGTCCAGACAGCGGTCAAGGAAGCGTCCAAGGGCGGCATTCCACTGACCATCAAGATGCGCAAGGGCATCGATGAGGACCACCTGACGTACCTCGACGCCGGCCGCATCGCCCGCGACGCGGGGGTGGCCGCCGTCGCCCTTCACGGCCGCACTGCCGCGCAGTTCTATTCCGGCCAGGCCGATTGGTCTGCCATCGCCCGCCTCCGCGAGGCCCTGCCGGATATCCCGGTGCTGGGCAACGGCGATATTTGGTCCGCCGAGGACGCAGTCCGCATGGTGCGGGAGACCGGCGTGGACGGCGTCGTGGTTGGCCGTGGCTGCCAGGGCAGGCCTTGGCTGTTCGGCGATCTGCAGGCCGCTTTCGAAGGAAGCGACCAGCGGCACCGGCCAGGACTTCGCGAAGTGGCTGAAGGCGTCTACCGTCACGCCGAGCTGATGGTGGAAACGTTCGGGAACGACGAATACAAGGCTCTCCGCGAGATCCGCAAGCACATGGCCTGGTACTTCAAGGGCTACGTGGTGGGCGGCGAACTCCGCGCCAAGCTGGCCACCGTACCCACCCTCGAGGTGCTGCGCGAATACCTCGATGAACTGGATATGGACTCGCCCTACCCGGGTGTGGATTCCGAAGGACCCCGCGGCCGTGCGGGCTCGCCCAAGAAGCCTGCCTTGCCCAAGGACTGGCTGGTGAGCCGTCAGCTGAACGCTGAACAGAGCGCGGATATCTCGGCCGCGGAGCTTGACGTTTCGGGCGGGTAGCCTCACACGTGTAAGACTGACTCAAGAAGCTCCACACCCCGGCGCTTGAAGGAGGCAGATACCCATGGGAACCGAAGCGATACTTGGCCATGACGGGACGACTCACGATTTTGTGCTGGCCATCCCCGGTTACGCTGAGGCAGATTCCGCGAGGTGGGTCGAAGAGCCTCGCAAGAGCAACTATCGCTCGGACTTTGAACGGGACCGCGCCAGGGTCCTGCACTCCTCGGCCTTGCGCAGGCTCGGTGCAAAAACGCAGGTAGTTGCCCCGGATACGGACGACTTTGTCCGAACCAGGCTGACCCACAGCCTGGAAGTGGCGCAAGTGGGCCGTGAGCTTGGGCGCTCCCTGGGCTGCGATCCTGACGTCGTGGACACTGCATGCCTGAGCCACGATCTCGGTCATCCGCCCTTCGGCCACAACGGCGAGTCCGCGCTCAATGAAGTTGCGCACACCATCGGCGGCTTCGAGGGCAATGCCCAAACCCTCAGGCTCCTGACCCGCCTGGAACCCAAGGTTCTGGCAGAGGACGGACGGCCGGCTGGACTCAACTTGACCCGTGCCAGCCTGGACGCCGCGTCCAAATACCCATGGTCCGCCGTCGACGCCCCTGTGATCCATGGCCACCGCACCAGTAAGTTCGGCGCTTACGAAGACGATCTTCCCGTCTTCGAATGGCTGCGCGAAGGCGCTCCGGGAAACCGTTCGTGCATCGAAGCTCAAGTAATGGACCTTGCCGACGACATTTCGTACTCGGTCCACGACGTTGAGGATGCGATCGTCGCCGGCCATTTCCAGCTGAAGTGGATGGAGAACCCGGACCACCGGGCTCGCGTGGTGGGATACACCAAACAGTGGTACCTGCCGCATAACGATCCCGCAGAAATTGATGCCGCCCTCGCCCGCCTTGAGGCCACCAAGGTCTGGGTCCGCGAAGCTGATGGCAGCCGGAAATCCATGGCGGCGTTGAAGGACATGACCAGTCAGCTGATCGGCCGGTTCTGCCAGAGCGCCATGGAAACAACGCGTGCCCATTTCGGTCCAGCCAATCTGACCCGCTACGACGCTGAGCTCATGGTCCCCGAGGAGACCGTCACGGAGATTGCCGTCCTCAAGGGCCTGGCCACAACCTTTGTCATCTCAACGGACCACCGCCAGCCGGTGTACGAACGCCAACGCGAAGTGCTGCACGCGCTCGTGGGTGTTTTGAACGCCACCGGTGACCGTCACCTGGAGCCGATGTTCGCCGCGGACTGGCGGGACGCCGTCGACGACGGTGCGCGGCTGCGCGTGGTGATCGACCAGGTGGCGTCGCTGACGGACGTGTCAGCGTTGGCCATGTATGAGCGCCTCGTGGGCAGCCTTCCGTCGCTCTGGTAACGCTTCCGACGCTCAGTTAACGGCGGGGACTCTTCGGCCAAGCGACTAGGATGGTCACGTGGCTGGCCTGATCAAACGTGAAGATATCGACGAAGTACGCCAGCGCACGGATATCAAGGAAGTCGTTGACGGTTACGTCACCCTCAAGGGCGCCGGGCTGGGCAGTTTCAAGGGCCTTTGCCCCTTCCACGACGAACGCTCGCCTTCCTTCACTGTTCGCCCGCAAGTGGGCAGGTACCACTGCTTCGGCTGCGGCGAGGACGGAGACGCCATCTCCTTCGTCCAAAAAATGGACCACAGCTCCTTCCACGAGGCTGTTGAGAAACTGGCCGCCAGAATCGGCTACGAGCTGCGTTACGAGGACGGCGGCACCGGTCCCAGCCGCGAGGAAGTAGGCAAGCGCCAGCGCCTGCTGGATGCCCACAAGATCGCCGACGAGTTCTTCCGCGCCCAACTGTTGACGCCCGGAGCAGCCGAAGGGCGCAACTTCCTGGATGGCCGCGGTTTTGACCGCGCTGCCGCCGAACACTTCGGGGTGGGATACGCGCCCCAAGGCTGGGACGGACTGCTGAAGCACCTCCGCGGCCGTGGATTCACGGATGCTGAGTTGAAACTCACAGGGATGTTCTCGGAAGGAAACCGGGGAATTTACGATCGCTTCCGCGGAAGGCTGATCTGGCCCATCAGGGACATCGCGGGAGACACCATTGGGTTCGGTGCCCGCAAACTCTTTGAAGACGACCAGGGGCCCAAATACCTGAACACCCCTGAGACCACGCTCTACAAGAAGTCCCAGGTCCTCTACGGGATCGACCTCGCCAAGCGGAACATCGCTAAAGAACGGCAACTGGTGGTGGTCGAGGGCTACACGGACGTCATGGCCTGCCACCTTGCCGGAGTCGCGACGGCGGTGGCCACCTGCGGTACTGCGTTCGGTACCGAGCACATCAAAGTGGCCCGGCGGCTGCTCTCGGACGATGGCAGCGGGGGAGAGGTCATCTTTACCTTTGACGGCGACGCCGCCGGCCAGAAGGCAGCCCTGCGGGCGTTCGAGGAAGACCAGCGCTTCCAAGCCCAGACGTACGTGGCAGTTGAACCCAGCGGCGCCGATCCCTGTGATCTTCGTCAACTCAAGGGCGACTCCGCGGTGCGGGACCTGATCAGCAGCCGGAAACCCCTCTTTGAGTTCGCCATCAAAGCCTCGCTCCGCAGGCACAACCTCGACACCGTGGAAGGCCGTGTAGCTGCCCTGAGGGAGGCCGCCCCCGTGGTGGCGCAGATCAGGGACTCTGCCGCGCGGCCGGGCTACACCCGCGAACTTGCAGGGTGGCTGGGGATGCCCATCGAAGAGGTCAGCCGATTCGTTGGCGGAGCTGCCAAGCGCGCCGCCGCGGGCGGCTCGGGAGAACAGTCGACGACGGCGGCAGCACCGCCGTCGAGCAGTCCGGTTTTCCATCGTCCCGACCCGCGCGACCCCGTGGCCGGGATGGAGCGCCAGGCGCTTGAGGTGGCGCTCCAGGATCCTGCTGTCCTAGGTGGCGTGTCGTGGGAGCGCTTCGAGGCGTCCCACTTTGCCACGCCTGCCTACTCGGCGGTCCACGCTGCCATTCGTGCCACCGGGCTTGCCCACGCGGCTGATCCTGTGGCCTGGGTGGAACAGATCCGCCAGGAAGTCCCGGAACCCCTGAGGTCGCTCGTCTCGGAGCTCGCGGTGACACCCTTGCCGGCCAGTACGCCTGAGGCCATGCAGCGATACTGCCGCGACATTCTGGCCCGTCTCTTCGAACTGCAGATCACCCGCATCAAGGCAGACAAGATGGGGCAGCTGCAGCGCTTGGACGCGGGCGCCAATCCGGAAGAATTTCAGCGGCTGAACCGGGAGCTGATGCAGCTTGAAATGGAGCGCAGGGCACTGCGTTCGGACGGCTGACAGCGCCGATTTCGTTTTCCGGCGGGCCCCTGTTAAGCTAGTAACCGCTTCATTCCTCCGTAGCTCAATTGGCAGAGCATTCGACTGTTAATCGAAGGGTTACTGGTTCAAGTCCAGTCGGAGGAGCGCACAATACCCCCGTTCCGGGCTTTCGGAACGGGGGTATTTTTATACCCCCAGGGGGTATGCCATGCCGATTTCGCATTCCGGTAGAACCTTTGCTAAAGTCATAACCGCTTCATTCCTCCGTAGCTCAATTGGCAGAGCATTCGACTGTTAATCGAAGGGTTACTGGTTCAAGTCCAGTCGGAGGAGCATAAGGACCCCGTACCGGCTTCACTGCTGGTGCGGGGTCCGCTTTTTATCAGACGAAATCCATCTCCACCTGCAGGAAACGGGCGGCCTCGGCCACGGCGGCGAGGAACGAATCCTGCTCGGTGGGCGGAGTCCTGGGCTCGCGGGGATGCCATTCGTGGGGTGCCGAGTAGACGCGGGTGAAGCCGCCGCCCGGCGGGGCATAGAAGATGCCGAAGCGCTGGACCGGCCATTCAGGGGAGGTCTCCGGGGCGACCAAAAGCGCGGCGTCCGTTTCGGGGTTGTACCACTGGGCAATGGGGCGACGGCGATCGTCGGTAAAAAGCCCTGCGGCGTAGAGGGCGGCCGACTGCGGGCTGGTCACCGAACACAGCCGGTCCCACCACAGCGGCAGGATGCGTTCATCCCGACGCTGCCACGGTGCCGGAAGCGGCTGCAGCTCTTGCCAATGTGGCACATGTCAACTTTATCGCCAGCGCGTGGCCCGGAGAAGAGGGAGCGCTACCTGGACAGACCCAGCCTGGGATACAGCACCTCAAAGCCTTTGGTTAGTCCCGCATTCAGCGCCAGGCCTACGTGACCACCATTGGGCACCTCGTAGTAGGTCACCGTCATCCCGGCATTCCGGGCCGCTGCGGAGACTGCCTTTGCAGCCGCTACGTAGGTGGTGTCATCCGAGCCCACGGTGAAAACTGCAGTTGTGTTGGGGAACTGCTTCCCCTTCATGATGTTGATGGGCTTCTGGGCGTCGTAGGCGGCTTGGTTGCCGTTGAAGATCGCCGCGAGGTTCCCGGCCGGGTCTTCCGCGCCAGGGAATTCTTCGCCTGAGATGTCCACCACGTTGCCCCACATCTCCGGGTACTTGACCGCGAAGGAAATGGCACACTGGCCGCCGTTGGAGTACCCGGCGACGGTCCAGTGTTCGCGGTCGGGAAGGATGTTCAAGTTGGCTTTGGCCCAGTTCACCACGTCCTCGTTGATGTACTTTTCAACATTTCCATACTTGGCGGTGTCCAGGCAGAGGGTGTCATCCTGGTCCGGCCCGATCTGGTCTGCGACGATCGCGATGGGGGCCAGGCCGTTGTTCTTTGCCGCGAACTCGTCCAGTGCGGCGGAGACGTATTGCGGGTCAGGAAGCCCAGGCTGACCCATCATGAGGACGAACAAGGGCAGCTTGGGCGGATGTGCCGCCAGGGCTGCAGGGGGCAGATAGATGCCCGCCGGCCTTGCGTTGAAGCCGGAGGCTGTAGCTGGAATGACCTGGGTGCCCGCTTCGCCCTTCGAGGGCTGGTCAGCCGGGGGTTTCCAGCTCTGCCATAGCGGACCTGCCGGGCTGGAGGCATCCGGGTCCGGCTTGGCCAACTGGATGACGTCCTCAGTGGAGATTCCCAGCGCCGAGCCCAGGGTTTTGTTGAGTCCAAACTCCGTGTTGATGCCAAGCGCGGCTACCAGGAGGAATACCGGGACGGATACTGCGGCCACCACCTTCCGCCATCGCGGACTGTGGCGGAAGCTCACCACGGCAAGTCCCAACGCGGCGAAGCAGGAGATCGCCCAGAACCACACCCGGGGAGTCAGCCCCACATGGAAGACATCCAAAACGTCCTCCACGATCCACACAGTCAACCACCCGAACAGAGCAGCCACCACAATGGCCGTGATCGCTGTGAGGGCCCAGCGCGCCGAAGGCCTGAGGAACAGAAGCAGGAAGAACCCGGCGCCGATCACTCCGGCAATCGTCATGACAAGAGGGCCGCTGATCTCAAGCTTCAAAAGCTCGTTCATCGCCGAGAAGTCCGTTCCGGCGTCACGCGGCGGGCTCCTTGGCTACCATCTGCCGCAACAGCCCCGCGCTTTGCGTGGGGGAGAGTCCCGGCAAGTAGGCGGAACCCACGGCAATACCGATGGACGGTAGGGCCAACGGGTCTTGGTAGTACATGTACAAAGTCCGGTGCTCCGGCTGGAACCGCGACTTGAAGGCGGCCAACGACTTGAAGCCATACATGGGTTCCAAGGCGTTCCCGAGGAGTGCGAGGACGCGGTCCAGTGTGCTGCGGTCACCCTCGCCGGCGCCGGCTCCTGCGTTGGCCAGCGGAGAGCCGGACAAAGAGATGTGAGGGACTTCATCCTTGAAGTGGGTCACGGCGGAGGCAATAAGGAACTCCATGACGCCCTTGAAACCCGTGGTGCGGCGGCGCATGAAGTCCAAGGTCCACCCCGAGATGGTCCCTTGGCTGAAAACGGGCAGCCAGCTGGTGACTCCATGGACCAGGCCGGCGTCATCCACGGCAACACAGCAGAGCACCTCGGGATCTTTGAGCTCATTCAGGCCACCCAAGGTGAAGCCCATCTCAGGAAGTGCCTTGTCAGCCACCCATTCCTCGGAAATCTCAGCGAGCTGGGCCCTGATTCCCGGCGGCATCTCAGGGTAGTTGTACCAGTGATCCTTGATGGACAGCTTGTCTGCACGGTTCAGGGCGGTGCGGACGTTCTGCCACTCCTTCCCCTTGAAGGTCATGGCCTGGACGTTGAGTAGTGTCTCTTCCGCCACTTCCAGCTTCCTGAAGCCCCGGGGAAGGAGCGGCGCATCGAGCTCTGCCGTTGCCGAGTAGAAGCACGGGATCAGCCCGAGGTTCGAACAGTGTTTCAGGAATCCAGCGGCCGCATCGGCATGGTGTTCTTCAGCGCCGAAAGGACCCGCAACCGTAAGGGCCACGCCGTTATGGACCTGATAGGCAATACCGGCCTTCCTGTCCGGGGTGAACCAGTACTGGTTGTTGTCCCACAGCGCCATCCAGGACAGCGTGCCGCCGCCATCATGCAACAGCTCCCTGGTGTGCCCCAGATCGGCTGCTGGATCAGTGGCGAGCATCCTGAACCGCCGGAAGTTATTCAGGACCAGCACCAGGATGCACAGCCAGATGATGTCCCCGCCCAGGCCGTAAAGGACCGTGCTCAGCAGGCCTTGCGGGAGGGCCACAACGAAGGGGACAGGGAAAGGAACCAGGATGTGGGTTAGCTGCCCGGCAAGGTCCAGCAGGGTAGAGCGGCCCGGGTTGCCTTCAATGAACCAGAACGCCACATAGAAGATCACGGCGGCGACAGCCAGGATGAGCGAGGTCCGGCCGAGGACCCGATAACCCGCGTCGCTCGACTCGACGCGGAACTTATGCCGGTTTGCGAGCAGCAGCGCCACGATGATGAGCGGGGCGAGGACTGCTGGGACCGCGTACAGGAGGAGGTACGCGAAGTCGTCATCGCCCAACGTGACATCCGGATCATAGACGTATTGGAGGATGGACAGGACGGTCACAGCGGCAAGATACAGCTGGATAACAAGCGTCAGCCGGTACGCGAGCCGTCGGCCGCGCCGGAGGCCCTCGGCACAGACAAGCAACAGAAGAACCGGAATCAGTGTCAGGATGGCCGCGCCGAAGCTTTGGACGCCAACGATGCCCTGCAGGGTGACACAGTTGGTGTCGTTGTTGCACGCTTCCTGAACCTCATCGGCGTCGGGACTGGCCTGGAGCATGACCTCGGAAACGACGGAGAGGGGCCCTACTTCCCAGGTTCCCGTCAGTTGCGTGAGCAGAGGTCCGACGGCGAAGACGCCCACCACTGTGCCTACCAGGAAACGGGTCTCGCGAAGGCTAGACGAGTGGAGCGATCCGGCCCTGCGGCGGAGCACCAGCGACTGGACGGCCCAACCCGCCAAGATCCCGATCACGGCTCCGGCCAGCGCCTGCAGGGTTTGGGCAACGCCCACGAACAAGGCAAACATCAGCGTCGCGGCCAGCAACCACGTCCTCAGGCGACGACGCCACAGTGCCTCGAGTGCCGCCGTCGAACATCCCAACGCAGCGGCGGCGCCGCCATAGGCGCCCACTACATATTCGCCGCCCAGGAAGCTCAGCCACTGGTCGCTGGCGTCCGTTCCGAAGGTTACAAGCGCCACAAGAACCAAGGCGCTGAGGGCTGAGCCGGCTATGAAGGCAGCCAAGGCGATCCAAGGGCCCATGACGCGTTCGGCGATGCCGACACCCACCAGGATTGCCGCCGTGCAGGCCAGATAGTCCACAAGAGAGGAAGCAAAGAACGCCGACGTGAAGATGGACCACCACGGTCCGGGCTCTACCGCCAAGCCGATTCCGACTTGATCCAACAAGTCTTGGCCGGGGCCGTTGATGAGGCTACCGGAAACGGCACCCAGTACCCAGAGGATCACCACCAGAGCGAGCGTCAGCGGCAACCTCCGGACGGTGGCCAGGCCCCGCACACTGCCCCGAAATACAACAGCCGTGCTCATGTGATGTCCCCTTCACCGGTTCAAGCACCGGTTACCCCGGCTGGCCACCATTCTGCCTTGCGGCGCGCAGTTAGGGGAGGGTTTGGTGACTCTCGACGGCGGCGGGTCGCCTGAGAGACCGGCCTAGTCCCTCTTCCAAGGGCCAGGATTCACGCGGTACAGCACGGCGGCGCCGATCACGGCACCCAGGATGGCACCAAACAGCGCGCTGCCGGCGGCGCGGCCCAAAAGAGCACCGGCGACGGCGCCGAGCAAAGCGCCGAGGAAGAGGCCCCTGCCGTTGCGGTGCGGTTTATTAGTCATGGTCACAGCCTACGGGGCTGGTTCTAATGGATGGACGGAACAGACCGTGGCCGGACGATCAACCACAGCGCGGCGATCGCGCCGGTGATGCAGGCGGCCATCACGGCGCCCATGGGGACGGCTGAACTGACGCCCAGCCACCCGACCACCAGCGGGACAATCCCGGCCATCATGAACTGCGATGCGCCCAGGAGCGATGCTGCGGTGCCTGCCTGCGCGCCGTGGTTCGCCAAGGACAGGACCTGTACACACGGGAACATGAAGCCTGTTGCGCAAATGTAGAACCACAAAGGAATGAGGATGCCCCACAACCCCACATGCAACAGGTCAAGGACCACGATCAGGAGGGCGGTGAACAGCATGAACACCGTTGCCCCGGCCACGATCCACTGCGGCGCCACCCGTCGGATCAGGCGCGAGCTGATCTGCACGCCTGCAACGATGCCCAGGGAGTTGACCCCGAACAGGATGCCGTATTCCTGCGGCGAAAAGCCGTAGACGTTCTGGAAGAGAAAGGTGGAAGCCGATAGGTATGCGAAAAGCCCGCCGAAGTTCAGGCTTCCCACCAGCACCATGCCCACGAAAATCCTGTCCGTCAGGACGGTCTTATAGCGTTGAGCCACCGTGTTGGCGGACTTTCCGCGCTGGTCGGCCGGAAGTGTCTCCCGAATGAAGAAGATGGAGGCGATGATGACAAGCAGGCCATAACCGGCCAGGAAGTAGAAGATGCCCGGCCACGGGAACGCCAGCAG
The DNA here is from genome assembly GCF_000294695.2 of Arthrobacter sp. Rue61a. NCBI lineage: Bacteria > Bacillati > Actinomycetota > Actinomycetes > Micrococcales > Micrococcaceae > Arthrobacter > Arthrobacter sp. Rue61a. Next base: position 1,539,121 of record NC_018531.1, read on the forward strand.
CAGTTGGGAGCCGATGACCGGCGCCAGGATGGGGGCGAGGCCGTTGACCAGTGACATCCGCGAGAACATCCGGACCATGGAGTAGCCGTGAAAGAGGTCCCGGACCATGGCCATGGCCACCACGCCACCGCCGGCAGCGCCGATTCCCATGAGCACGCGGAAGAGGGAGAGCATCCCGATGTCCGTGGCCAGTGCCGCGCCGAGCGAAGAGCCGATGTGCAAAGCCGTGGCCAGAATCAGGGGCAGCCGACGTCCAACCTTGTCGCTGAAGGGGCCCACCAGCAGCTGGCCGAGCCCGAACCCCACAGTTGTACCGGTCAGTGTGAGCTGGATTGCCGCTTCCGATACGTCAAAACTCTCTTCCAAGGCGGGGAACGCCGGAAGATACAGGTCAATAGTGAAAGGACCCAGGGCAGTGAGGGCACCCAGCAGGAGAATGTAGACAAGTTTTTCGCGTCGGCTCAGAGAATCGCCCGGAGCAATGGGAGAGGTCACGATCATCTATCCTATGGCCCGGATCATATTTATTGGACCTATGACGGGCGCGCCGCATTGTCGTCCCGAAAGTTCAGCAGGAACCTGAATGATAGCTTTGAGGACAGGTGTACGCTGCGATGGTTTTTTGCGCCGCGTTCGCCTTACACGATGCCCAGAGGAAGCAGTTAGGCGGAACCCATGAGTGGACGTCACACCGGCCGGACCAGTCAAGGACCAGCCATTCGTACTATGCCGAAGACCCTCAAGCTCGTAGCAAGGCTGGTTCCGAGGCAACTCAACGACGAAATCGCCCTGGCGAAGGTAGAACTCAAGCGAAAGGCCACGCAGGTTGGCATCGCTGGCGCCTTCTTCGGAGTAGCGCTTGTGTTCTTGGGGCTCCTGGTGATTGCGCTGGTTGTCGCAGCCATCCTGGGTTTGGCCACAATTATGCCCGGCTGGCTGGCGGCTCTGATTGTCGCAGCATTCTTCCTGCTGATTGTGGCTATCGCATCCTTGATAGGCATAGCCAAATTCAAGAAAGCCATGCCCTTGGTCCCGGAAGACACCATCAGGGGCATCAAGCACGATCTCGGAATTGCCAAGGAAGGTTCTGCCTTCGACGAATCCATCCTGGATCCCAACTCGCCTGCCGCCAAGGCCGCGAAGGCTGAAAAGGAAGCAGCCGCGGAGAAGGCCAAGGCAGAAAAGGCTGCAAAGGAAGCGGCCAAGGAAGCAGACGCCGTCAAGGCGCCCACCGAAGCCGAACTTCGCTCGCGACTGAAGAGGCGGCGTGAACACCTGACCGGCGTCCGCGACGAACTCGGTGAGCAGCTGGACGTCAAGAAGCAGGGTCAGGCTTTGCTGGAAAGCGCCAACGGAAAGTTCAAAGACGGCAAGGAATTCGCTTCAGCGAAGCTTGCCGACCTCGGAGACTCCGTACCCGAAAGCCTCACCGAACGGCTTGCCGCCAGGTGGAAGGACCTCGCAGCTTTCGCCACCGCTGCCGTGGTCTTCGTTGTTGCGCTGAGGAAGCTGCTGAAGAAGTAGCAGCCAATCGGGGCACCAAAGACTGAAGACGAGGAAGGGGGACAAAAATGAGATTGATCGGAGCTGGGTCGCACCCTGACCGGCCGCAGGTTGATCATGACCTCATCTTCACGATCCCCAACGTCCTCACAGTCCTTCGTTTCATGGGCGTCCCGCTATTTGTGTGGCTCGTGTTGTCGGAACAGGAGTACGGCTTCGCGGTCCTGGTGCTCGTCATCATGGGCAGTACCGACTGGGTGGATGGATACATCGCCAGACGCTTCGACCAGACCTCCAAGCTGGGCCGGATACTGGATCCGATGGCCGACCGGGCCGCGTTGCTGGCTGTCGCGTTCACGCTGGCGATTGCCGGCGTCGTGCAGTGGTGGTACTTGGCCGCACTGTTGGTGCCGGACGCCGTATTGGCCATCGCCTCGCTGATCTACTTCCGGAGCCACCCGGACCTTCCGGTGAGCATCATTGGAAAGATCCGCACGGCGCTGCTGCTGGTCGGCACACCGTTGCTTGTCCTGTCCAAGCTGCCGATTCCACTTACCGAGGTCTACTTCGTGGCTGCTTGGACCTTCTTGGGCTTCGGCCTGCTAGGCCATTGGATTGCGGCCTACAACTATTTTTGGGCCATCTTGCGTAAGGGTAAAGAATTGAAAACCGACGACGGCGGACGAGGCTGATGGTCTGGCTGGCGGTTTTTCTCGCGGTACTTGGTGCTTTCTTCCTCGCCATCGGCGCCCAGCGGCAGGGCAGCGCGGTGAAAGCCGATACCGGTGGCCTGGCGCTCAGCTCCAACGGCTTCCTGCGGCTCTTGCGAAATCCCCGTTGGATGCTCGGGCTGTTGTTCCTTGCCCTCGGAATGGTGATGAACGCAGTCGCTTTGGTTTCCGCGCCCCTCACAGTGGTGCAGCCCATTGGTGCCATCGCACTGGTGATCACCACGGTGGTCAACGCCAAGGACCAGGGCCTGAGCATCAACCGCGCCACTGTGGTGGCCATCAGTGCCTGTGTTACGGGTTCAGCGTTGTTCGTGCTGCTGGCAGTCAACGTCACTCAGGAAAACCATCACGTTAACACCGAAGACGAGTTGACGATTGTCCTCCTGCTTGCCTTGGCCGTGGGCATCTTCGGAACACTGGCCGTCGTGTTCAGGCACCGAATGAGTGCCTTCATCTACATTCTGGGAGCCGGTGTCCTTTTCGGCTTCGTCGCCGTGCTGACCCGCATCATCGGCAAGCACCTGCTCGATCCCAACGGTCTGTTCCTCCTGAACGTCCAGTGGTACACCCTCATCGCCATCGTGGCCGCCGGGGGACTGGGCTCCTGGTTCGTGCAGAGTGCCTACTCCGGAGGACCGCCGGACCTGGTAATCGCCGGGTTGACCGTCATTGACCCGATGGTGGGCATCGCAATCGGCATCGTGATCCTCGGTGAGCTTCGTCCCGATGTCCACGCCGTGATGGCCATCGCCATGGCTGCGGCCGCTACGCTTGCTATCGTGGGGGTTATTGCCCTGAGCCGGCACCATCCGGAAGTCACCAAACGCAAGAAGGATGCGAAGGCGGCTGCCAGCCGGAAGGCTTAGGGCAGAGACTTACCTTGCGCCACCGTTATTGCGGTCGGCAACCCGGCGACACCGCAGCATTGCCACAAGCAACGCTGTCCGCACCGTGACCATCAGGAGTTCTCCACGTGACCATTCCCGACACCAACAAGCCCCTCACTATTCTGATTGCGGCGGATACCTACCCGCCGCACGTCAACGGTGCCGCCCAGTTCGGCTACCGCCTTGCAAAGGGGATGACGGCACGTGGACACAACGTGCACGTGTTGGCCTGCCGTCCGGACACGGGCAAGAGCTACACGGAGTTCCGCGACGAAGCCACGGTCCACCGGCTCCGCTCCCATGGCGTTTTCACCCACGAGTACTTCCGGATCTGCTTCCCGTGGGAAATCAAGAAGGAAATCAGCCTCCTCTTCGACAAAGTCCAGCCGGATGTCGTCCACATCCAGAGCCACTACATGATCGGCGAGCACGTCCTCTACGAGGCTGTTAAGCGCGGAATCCGGATTGTAGCCACCAACCACTTCATGCCGGAGAACCTCAACCCCTTCCTTCCGTTCCCGCAGTGGTTCAAGGACATCGTGGGCCGGATTTCGTGGAAGGACATGGGCAAGGTCATGGGTCAGGCCGACGTGGTCACCACACCCACGCCGCTCGCTGCCAAGGCCATGCACCAGCACGCCTTCCTGCGTAAGGTCCTGCCCCTTTCCAACGGCATCGATTCTTCGGCCTACGAGCTCCAGCCCGGTGAAATCATCGAACCGCACGCCAACCCAACGGTCCTGTTCGTGGGCCGCCTGGCCGAAGAGAAGCACATCAACGTGCTGATCGACGCCGTGGCCAAGACCCCGCGCGAGTTGAACGTGAACCTGGAAATCGTGGGTGGTGGCGAAGTTCGTCCCGCCCTTGAGGCCCAGGTAGCGAAGCTTGGGCTGGGGGATCGGGTGCGGTTCCTTGGGTTGGCGAGCGACGAGGACCTGCGTGAGGCGTACATCAAGGCCGATATCTTCTGCATGCCCGGTACTGCCGAGCTGCAGTCGCTGGTGACCCTGGAGGCCATGTCGGCTTCCACTCCTGTGCTGCTGGCCAACGCCATGGCACTGCCGCACCTGGTCCGTGACGGGGAGAACGGCTACCTGTTCACGCCCAACGACAGCAATGAGCTCGCGGCCAAGATCACCCACCTGGTGGAACTTCCCAAGGACGAACTTGTTGCCATGGGCAAGCTGAGCCGCGAGATGGTTGAGCCGCACAGCATCAACGGCACCCTCCAGACGTTTGAGGACCTCTACCGCGGGGCTTCCTACGAGGACAAAGTGGTGTGACACAAGCACTCCCCATTAGCTATTAGTATTGCTAGAGTGCTTTGCCCGGTACTGCCGTTTCACAGCGGCCGGACCGGGCATCACGGGGCTATAGCTCAGCTGGTTAGAGCGCGGGACTCATAATCCTAAGGTCCTCGGTTCAAGTCCGAGTAGCCCTACATTCACACGGGAGCCGTGGCCGACGATCAAGACGTCGGTCACGGCTCTCTTGCTGTCACTGACCGTTGACTGCAGCCGTTAGTTCGTGGCGAATGCGGGCTTCCTCCCCACTTCCTGTCGTGGGTAGACGTAATAGGCGGATCTTGTGCGCGTGGCAGATGGCGTCTTTGTGGGCATCTCGGGCGTGCTGCGCGGGGTTGTTTTCATGGAAGGCAAAACCATCGACCTCAACTGCAAGGACGGGCATGTTGCTGATGCGGTTGTAGACCACAAAGTCCAAGGTTGCGCGGTTCTGGACGTAGGAGCGTTGTTCGGGCGTGAGCATGGACAGCTCAGGCAGCAGGTTCCTCAGCAGGACCTGCGGCGCTATGGCCAGGTCGGTGAAAGGCTCATCCCCGATGAGTTCAGTCAATAACGTCCAGATGATGTTTTCCGAAGTGAACTGTGAATTGCCCTGCAGCCTGCTGGCCAGTGGTTTCAACAGCGCAGAATATTCTCTGTACAAGAGGTCGAAAACAGACAGGACGCTGCTGTCGAACACACCATCTTCAGGGTTTCGGTACCGAATGAACTGAACCAAGTCCCGAAGATGGCGGCTTGTGGGAAGCATCTCGTTGTTGGTGACGAGGACAAACCGCTTCACTGCGCGGGAGACGGCGACGTTTACCAAGTGGGGGTCGTCTACGAAGTTGATGCCCGATTTACCGAGGTTCGTCTCGTCCAGGACGGTGCTCATGATGATCACGGTCTTTTGGCGCCCCTGGAACTTATGGACCGTGTCCGCTTGGATGTTGTTGACCAGGGCCTCGGCTACCTTGTCCACTTGCCTTCGATACGGGGTCACCACGCCGATTTCGTCATCGGGAATGCCTGAACAAAATTGGTCCAGCACTTCCTTGGCAATGACATCCGCCTCCCGCTGGTTGGTCCGCCCCCCGCTGTGGTGCTGACGCATGTGGTTCCCCTCAGCTGTACGGACCACGACCATCGGCTGTCCCTCAACGTCGCCGGAGGTATACGGCACAAGCTGTCCTCCGTAGAACTTCCTGTTGCAGTACTCGATGATCGCCGGATCACAGCGGTAGTGCTCGCGGAGCATGGTACGGGGAAGGCCGGCACCGTATTGGTCGATGATTGAGGAAAGGACGTTATGCAGTCTGTAATCAAAGTTGGGCGACGGCGCTCTAGGAGCGGTCCTCGACGCCTTTTCGTCGGCTATGTGCTGGAGCTGCTTCAGGTCACCGACAACGATGACGTTCCGGGCACAAGAGAGCGCCAGCCCGGCAGCGAGCAGGTCCACTTGGGAAGCCTCGTCGATGATTAAATAATCCAAGAATTTCCCTGCCGGGACGTTTCTTCGCAGGGAATGGCATGTACTGAGAACTACCGGGTAGTCCGAGGTGAACTCTGCAAATTCCGGTTTGTACCTGCTTTCGGTATAAATCCGTCTCCGCTTCCGGGCGTATCGCTGATGGAGTGCCGCTTCCAGAGTCTGCCGTGAGGCCCGCTGATGATCGCGTTCCAGACGCCGGTAGTCCTCGCTCGCCAAAATCCTTTCGGCTTGGTCAATTTGCAGCTCCAGCTCAGCGATTTTCTTATCGTAGTAAGTACCTTGCAGGCTCAGAACAACATCAGTTTGGCCAGTGTCGACTCTCCCCAACGACCCGTATCGCAGACGAAGTTTGATGCGCCTGAAGAACCTCCGGAGTGGACCTTCGTCCAAGGGAACGGAGGACGTATCAGCCAGGAACTCGAGAATTCGGCGCGATGAACCGTGCCAAGGCGGCACTTCATTCATCGCGGCCGGGCCAGCCGCGTCTGCCTGGAGGAGAAAGTGGCGCCTTTCGAGTTTGAACGCGTCCAGCTCGTGCTTCCACAGGGCCAGCTGCCGGACAGTCCCTTGCAGGTCTTGCAGGCGTTTGTCGAGATCGGCCACATGGTCGGCCGGCGGGGCTTCGTCGGGCGGGCTGCCGACGAAATGATCGACAATGGCATTCCTGGCTCCTTGACGGGCGAAGAATTCGTCCATTTTCTCTTTGCGTCGAAGGTCCGCCACGATATAGCCGTAGCCTTCCTCTGCGAGTTTGTCCCGAACGTTCTCAACAGCTGCATTGTTGAAGGAAACGATTCCAACCGTCTTGCCTGGGATTGCGACGATGTTGGCAACGACGTTCAGAATGGTTTGGGTTTTTCCTGTTCCGGGAGGCCCGTCGATGACGGAGATTCGGTGGTTGAGCCCCTTCAACAGGGCCTCGCGCTGGCTGACGTTTGACGAAAAAGGCAGTATCGGATGTTGTTGAAAATGCCCGGCGGCGTCCAAGGCCTGGCCCCGAAGGTAGAGATCAAGGACGCTACCTTTCGGGACGCTCTTGAAACTCTCGTACTGCCGGCGCAGCGCATCGTCCTCCCGGAGTTTGGATGCGACGTCCCGCCAATAATCCAACACGGCTTGCGCGCGTAGTTCTTCATCGGACGGTCGGGAGATCGCTATCTCTTTGTCAGGACAGGTTTCATAGCCGATTCCTGATGCGCCCGCATGGAAAACACGCCACCATGTTCCCTGAGGCGATTCAAAGCGGAGGACGTCCGTGACGCCATCAATGACCTTGCCCCGCACGGATACTCCGTCCTGGGGCTCTAGGAGTATCGGGGCGGGATTCCGAAGAACAACGACCTTGTCAGCCGAGTACTTGTATCTCTTTTCGGAACCAAAGGAGACATACGTGAAGGCCCCCGCGGCGTGATACGCCACTACTTCCGAGGTCCTGTCCTCAAGGCCGTTGTGTTGACGATTCCGGATCAGAATCGCCTCTCGTCGTGGATTGATCATCGGAACGTCCCCCAATTCGTCTGCGGCGTTGCACAACCGACGTTACAGAACTGTCTGCTCGGAGCCTCGGCTTTGGGACCCTCATGAAACCTTGTCCGTTGCGGGACCGGAGAGTCTGCGGTAAGTTACTGAGCAGTAACTTACTACTCGCCGGTAACTTGGCTGCCCTATTGCCCCTTGGTGCAGCTCAGTCACTCCGGACCTGACGTGGTCGCAGGTGACCACCCCTGAAGGAGCGAATATGTCCAACGCTGCATTCGACGCCACCAACCTTCCGTATGCCGACGGCGACTTCTACGCCTTTGAGGAGATGCTGACAGGGAAAGAGCAGGACCGCCTCGCCGAGGTCCGGGAGTTTCTTGCGCGTGAGGTCAAGCCCATCGCTGTGGATTGCTGGAACCGAGGCGAGTTCCCCATGGACCTCATTCCCAAGCTCGGGGAACTGGACTTGGTCAGCCCCGTTCGTCGCCAGGGGTACTCGAACCTGTTCGCCGGAATGCTCCACGCGGAGGTAACCCGGGCAGATGCTTCCATTGCGACGTTCATGGGTGTCCACGATGGACTCTTCACGGGTTCCATCGAGGCGCTCGCGTCCCAGGAGCAGAAGGACGCTTGGCTGCCGGACATCTACTCCCTGAAGAAGATCGGTGCGTTCGGCCTGACCGAGCCCCTGGGTGGCTCCGATGTTGCAGGTGGGACGCGGACCACCGCAATGCGCGACGGTGACAACTGGATCCTCAACGGCGCCAAGCGCTGGATCGGCAATGCCACTTTCTCCGACTGGGTAGTCATCTACGCCAAGGATGTAGCCGACAACCAGGTCAAGGCGTTCCTGGTGGACACCAAGCTGCCCGGTTACTCGGCCAGCAAGATTGAGAACAAGATCTCGCTGCGCACGGTGCAGAACGCGGACATCACCCTGGACAACGTGGTGGTTCCAGACTTCTTCAAGCTGGCCAACGGGAACAGCTTCCGCGATACCAACAAGGTCCTCAAAGTGACCCGCCTGGCCGTCGCATGGCAGGCGGTCGGGCTTCAAATGGCAGCCTTCGATGTCGCGCGCAGCTACGCCGTGGGGCGTCAACAGTTCGGGCGGCCCCTGGCAGCGTTCCAGTTGGTGCAGAACCAGTTGGTTCAAATTCTCGGCAACACCGTGGCCTCCCTGGGAATGATGGTGCGCCTGGCCCAACTCGAAGACGCAGGAGCGGCCAAGGACGAGCAGTCGGCCCTGGCCAAGGCGTTCACGACGGCCCGCATGCGCGAAAGTGTTGCCCTGGGACGAAGCATCCTGGGTGGCAACGGCATCGTTACGGACTATGGGATGGCCAAGATCTTCTCGGACGCCGAAGCCATCTACTCCTACGAAGGCACGCACGAAATCAACACGCTGGTAACCGGCCGGGCGATCACCGGAGTTTCGGCCATCGTCTAGGACGTTCGCCGCTGCAGCGGGGACTCTGCTGAGCGGAAGCAGGACGGACGGTCGCATGTCCGTCACGAAGCCAAGTGGATTGACGTAGTCCTCGCCGCGGCGGACGCCCCAGTGCAGGCACGTAGCGCCAACGCAGTGACCGGGCTCAATGGTGCCAATGACCTGACCCCTGCGGACAGCGTCGCCGGGCTTGAGTTCACTGGCGACGGGTTCAAAGCTGCTCTTGAGGCCATCGCCCTGATCGATGGTCAGCACCGGGCGATCAACTACGACGCCGGCAAAGGTCACCACGCCATCCGACGGCGCGGTGACCGGGCCGCCGTCGGGCGTTGGTCCCAAGTCCACCCCTCGATGCCCGCTGAGCCACGGTTTGTCCGGCGGGTCAAATGTTCGCAGGATGGACGGCTTGGGGGAGAGTGGCCAGCTCCACCGGGCCTCTGGCGCGGGCGCAGCGCTGCTCGTCCCTCCGGCGACAACGAGGGTAAGAATTGTGGACACGATGAGCTTCAAACCGGACATGAACCCAGCCTCCCGTGACCACGAACCCGGGTCGATCCCCGGCCTTCCGTATGTGGACAACGGGTGGTCGCGCGCGGTCAAACAGCAGGGGTCGCTGTAGTACACTTGGTGGAGCAGTTTGCTGTGCCCTCAAGCTAGTTCAGGAACATGTCTCATTCAGATATGTGGGGGTCCCAGGCTGACTACGCGTATCCAGCCCTCCACCAGCGAAGCCTCTTGGCTTCGAGCTGCGGAGGATTGTGCCTCTTGCGGTCCGGCTGAGCCTTTGGTTCCCTGCCGGATGAGAAGTGCAATGGATGCCAGGAGCCGCGCCCGTCCGGGCAAAGGCTAAACAACCGTCAACTATTGGCAGGGTAAGAGCAGCCCCATGGGCTCTCTCATGAATGACCTGCCGGAAGGAGCGTCGGCATGCCCGTCGTAACTATGCGCCAGCTGCTTGACAGCGGCGTCCACTTTGGACACCAGACCCGTCGTTGGAACCCGAAGATGAAGCGCTTCATCTTCACGGAGCGCAACGGCATCTACATCATTGACCTCCAGCAGTCGCTGTCCTACATCGACCGCGCCTACGAGTTCGTCAAGGCCACTGTCGCCCACGGCGGCACCGTCCTGTTCGTCGGCACCAAGAAGCAGGCTCAGGAAGCAATTGCCGAGCAGGCTACCCGTGTTGGCCAGCCGTACGTCAACCAGCGTTGGTTGGGCGGTATGCTCACCAACTTCCAGACCGTCGCCAAGCGTATCCAGCGCATGAAGGAACTCGAAGAGATCAACTTCGACGACGTCGCAGGCTCGGCCTACACCAAGAAGGAGCTCCTGCTCCTCAAGCGCGAACTCACCAAGCTTGAGTCCAACCTCGGTGGTATCCGCAACCTGACCAAGGCTCCCTCGGTTCTGTGGGTTGTTGACACCAAGAAGGAACACCTTGCTGTTGACGAAGCCAAGAAGCTGAACATCCCGGTTGTTGCCATCCTGGACACCAACTGCGATCCCGACGAAGTTGACTTCCCGATCCCGGGTAACGACGACGCCATCCGCTCTGTCAACCTGCTTACCCGCGTTGTTGCCGACGCCGTAGCTGAGGGCCTCATCGCCCGCAACCAGCGCGCAACCGGCACCACCGAAGCTCCGGAAGAGCCGCTGGCCGAGTGGGAGCGCGAGCTCCTCGAAGGCAGCAAGGCTGAAGAAGCAGCAACTGCTGAGGCTCCGGCCGCAGAAGCTCCCGCAGCCGAAGCTCCCGAGGCTGCTGAAGCTGCAGCCGGCGAAGCTGAAGCCAAGTAAATCTGGACCTTCCCTGACGCTGGAAACAGCGTCAGGGGCAACTGACAGGATGGCGGCTCACACGGTGGGCTGCCGTCCTGTCAGTCCGTAAACACACAAATTTCTAGACAGAGGGGTTCACATGGCGAACTACACTGCTGCTGACATCAAGGCCCTGCGCGAGCGCACCGGCGCCGGCATGATGGACGTCAAGAAGGCTCTTGACGAGGCCAACGGTGACGCCGAGAAGGCCATCGAGATCATCCGCATCAAGGGCCTCAAGGGTGCTACCAAGCGCGAAGGCCGTTCGACTGCTGAAGGCCTGGTTGCTGCCAAGGTCAACGGCGGCGTTGGCGTAATGATCGAGGTCAACTGCGAGACCGACTTCGTCGCCAAGGCTGACAAGTTCATCCAGCTGGCTGACAAGGTTCTCAACGTTGCAGTCGAGTCCGGCGCAGCCGACCTCGAGACCCTGCTGGCCACCGAGGTTGACGGCAAGCCGTTGTCCGAAGTTGTCGTCGAAGAGGGCGCTGTCCTCGGCGAGAAGGTTGTTGTCCGCCGTATCTCCCGCGTTGAGGGCACCACGGTTGACGCTTACCTGCACAAGACGTCCAAGGACCTCCCGGCCCAGGTCGGCGTCCTGTTCGCTGTCGACGGTGAAGGCGAAGCCGCTGCCACCGCCGCACACGACATCGCTGTCCACGTTGCAGCCATGGCTCCGAACTACCTGACCCGCGAGGATGTCCCGGCCGAACTGGTCGAGTCCGAGCGTCGCATCGCCGAAGAGACCGCAAAGGCTGAAGGCAAGCCCGAAGCTGCGCTCTCCAAGATCGTGGAAGGCCGCGTGACGGGCTTCTACAAGGGCGAAGTTCTGGTTGACCAGGCATTCGCCAAGGATTCCAAGAAGACTGTTGCACAGGTCCTCGAAGAAGCCGGCGTCAAGGCAACCGCAGTAACCCGTTTCCGCGTCGGAAACTAGTAATTCATGAAAAGGGGTGGTCACTTCGGTGGCCGCCCCTTTTTCATGCACCCGTCCGGGTAGTACCTGCGCGGACCCACAGCACGATAATCTAGCCAGAGTCCACCAACGGGAAGGCACCATGGAAACCGTCAACACTGCTATCCAGCCCGAGAAGACCCGTCGACGTGTACTTCTGAAACTCTCCGGCGAGGTCATCGGCGGAGGCAAACTCGGCGTCGATCCTGAGACCGTCCGTGCCATCGCCAAGCAGATCGCGGCAGCGGTCACCGAGGTCGAAGTGGCCATCGTTGTCGGCGGAGGTAACTTCTTCCGTGGCGCCGAGCTCTCTCAGAGCGGCATGGACCGCTCGCGCGCCGATTACATGGGCATGCTGGGCACTGTCATGAACTGCCTGGCGCTGCAGGACTTCCTGGAGCAGGCCGGCGTTGAAACCCGTGTCCAGAGCGCCATCACCATGGGCCAGGTGGCAGAGGCTTACATCCCCCGCCGGGCTATCCGCCACATGGAAAAGGGCCGCGTGGTCATTTTCGGTGCGGGCGCGGGCTTGCCCTACTTCTCCACCGATACAGTCGCTGCGCAGCGTGCCCTCGAAGTGCACGCAGACGTGGTCCTCATGGCCAAGAGTGGCGTGGATGGCGTCTACACCGCCGATCCCAAAAAGGACCCCACGGCCGAGAAGCTTGATGTCCTCAGTTACGATGACGCCTTGCGCCGTGACATCCGGGTCATGGACCAGACCGCAATGACCATGTGCAAGGACAACAGTCTCTCCATGGTGGTCTTCGGTATGGAGGGTGAAGGCAACGTAACCCGTGCCATCCTCGGCGAAACGCTGGGAACCCTGGTTACTCCCTAGCAAGGGCTAGGATATTTCTAGGACCGTCCGCCCCTGGTGGCGGATCTTTACTGTGCATTGCCGCCTGCAGTTGGGCAGCAACTATTTCTGAGGAGAAACCCGTGATCGAAGAGACCTTGCTCGAAGCCGGCGAGAAGATGGATAAGGCGGTGGAAGTAGCCAAGGACGATTTCGCCTCGATCCGTACTGGCCGCGCCAACCCGGCCCTCTACAACAAGGTGATCGTCGAGTACTACGGCACACCCACTCCGCTGCAGCAGCTGGCCTCCTTCGGCGTGCCGGATGCCCGGACCATTCTCATCACGCCCTACGACAAGACCGCACTGCGTGACATCGAGAAGGCCCTCAGCGACTCTGAGGTGGGCGCCAACCCCTCCAACGATGGCAACGTCATCCGCGTGACCATCCCGGAGCTCACCAAAGAGCGCCGCAAGGAGTACGTAAAGATCGTCAAGGGCAAGGGTGAGGACGCCAAGGTCTCCATCCGCAGCATCCGCCGCAAGGCCAAAGACTCCCTGGACAAGCTCGTCAAGGACGGCGAAGCCGGAGAAGACGAGGGTGCACGCGCTGAGAAGGAACTCGACGCCCTGACGAAGCAGCATGTCGACAGCATCGATGAGCTGCTCAAGCGCAAGGAAGCCGAGCTGCTCGAGGTCTGATGAACCAGGCTGAGCCGGCGCCCGCTGAGCGGGTCCCGACACGCGATACCCCCAAGCGCGTCAGACGCGTGCGGAAGAACCCCACACCCAAGGCAGGCCGCAATCTTCCGGCCGCCATCGGCGTCGGGCTTTCCATGCTTTTGGCCGTTTTGGGAGGATTGCTTTTCCTCCCGCTGGGATTCGTCCTGCTCACCACCGCCTTCGCGGTCCTGGGTGTTTGGGAAGTTTTCCGGGCGCTTGAGGCGCAAGGGACCCGGATGCCGATCATTCCTGTGATGGTCGGCAGTCTGGTGATGCCGGTATCGGCCTACTTCGGCGGACTGGAGGGCTTGCTGTTCACGATGACGGCGAGCTCCGTGGCTGTTCTGCTGTGGCGCTCCATTGAGAGCGCTGCAGGTGCGCCCCGGGCGGTGTTCGCCGGCGTTTTCGCGCTGGCTTGGATTCCGTTCCTCATCAGCTTCGCGGCGTTGCCGCTCCATGCCACCGGTGGTGCCACTCCCGTGGGCTTCTGGCCGGATGGGATTCCCGACGGCGCCTGGCAGATCGCGTCGATGTTGCTGCTGGTGGTCTCCAATGACACGTTCGGCTACATCGTTGGTGCTACCTTCGGGAAACACCCCATGGCGCCCAAGATCAGCCCCAAGAAGTCCTGGGAGGGCTTTGCTGGGTCAGTCGGCGGGGCCATGGTCATTGGTGTCCTGGCATGCATCTTCCTCCTCGACAAACCCTGGTGGGTAGGGCTGGTGCTTGCCGTTGGAATGGTGGCCGCATCGACCGCCGGCGACCTCGCCGAGTCCATGGTCAAGCGTGAACTCGGCGTCAAGGACATGAGCAGCATCCTGCCCGGCCACGGCGGCGTGATGGACCGCTTGGACTCCATCGTGTTCGCAGCCCCTGTAGCCTATGTTCTGTTCGCGCTGCTGAGCGGCGTCTGACAACTCAATGAAGGAAAATTAGTGGCCTTGGATATTCGACGCCAGATTCCCGCAACGTTCGATCGCGTGGACCGCAGCAAGTACGGCTATAACGCCAAGCAAGTGGACGAGTTCCTTCAGCGAGCCAGGACATCATTCGAGAACCCCGTGGGCACTGCGGACCAAGTGGCAAGCGTGGATGTCAGGGCTGTTGCTTTCGACCCCATCAAGGGTGGCTACGACGCCAACAGCGTCGATGCTGCACTCGACCGGCTGGAGGATGCTTTCGCCCGCCGAGAGAGGGACGATCTTATTAACCAGCAGGGCGAGGAAGCCTGGCTGCGACAGATCGGCAAGCTCTCCGGCATCTTGCGAGGCAGGCTTCACCGGCCCGACGGCGAGCGGTTCCGCCGCCCCAGCCGGAAAGGCGCCCGAAGCTACAACGTCCACGACGTTGATGCACTGTGCGCCGAGCTCATCGGTTACCTCGAGCACGATCAAGCCCTGAGCGTGGACACCGTGCGACGTGCCGTCTTCCGCGCGGCCAAGGGCGCGGAGGGCTACGAAGAGGCCCAAGTAGACGCTTTCCTTGCGCGTGTCGTAGAGCTCATGGCGGCCATCGACTAATCACCAACGCGGGTCTGTTCAAGACTGCCGGGGAGTCGGCGAGATCGGCGGGTTGTTCTTGTAGGCCTGGTCATAGGCGCGCTTGCCCACAAGCATGGAGACGGTGAAGAAGGCCAAGGCTACGAAGACCGCGATGGATACGAAGACTGCCATGGGAAGTCCCAGTGCCAGGAGCGCCGAACCCGACCACAACGCCAGCAACGCGGAGTTCGCAGTCATCATGAAGATCATGCTGCTGCCTGCCAATTGGCTCAGCGAACTCCGGGGGCCCAGAAAGTAGTAGGTCTGGTCGGAGCCGGCCAAATCGTCGTGGTAGGCGGCCATAAGGTAGCGGGCCATTCCCGGATCGAGTTCCACGTACGCAGCCCGCAGCCTGTTCATGGCGATCACATACATCAGGTCTTCCATGCCGACGTTCAGTACGCGGACCTGTGTCAGTAAACCGACCATGACGTCAATGCTGAGAATGGTCAGCGCGAAAGCCCTGAACGCATCTGAGAACTGGGTAGCGTTGCCTACCAGCGCCAAGCTCAAGAGGCTGGCCGAGGTGAACGTCAGGAACATGCTGATGCGGGTGAGAACTTCGCCTTGGGTGGTGCTCCTTGAAGCAAGCAGGCTCCAGTGCTCCGTGGCCAGCAACTGCGCGCGGACGCTGGGAGAGAGCTCCGGTGTGAGCGCAGGCGGCTCAGGAGTGGCCATACCCGGTTCCTCGGACATGGCGTCATTGTCCACCCTGTAAGGGCCGCGAACAACGGTCAGCTGCCGCTATCTCTCCGTTACCACCGGCCGCTCCGGCACATGCAGGCGGGACATCACGCGATTCACTGAGGCCGGCACGCGGTTCTTCGTCATGATCGACACCGTGACGGTCACCGCGAAAGCGGCCGGAACGCTCCACGCCGCGGGCTGCGCCAGCCACGCGGGCGCGTTCCCGGGACCCATGAGGGTGCCTGCCACCATGGCTCCGCCACAAAGAAACGCGCCGGTCAGCATGCCCGCGATAGCGCCCGTATCTGTCAGCCCACGCCACCAGATCCCCAGCAACAGCACAGGGCAAATGGTGGATGCAGTGAAGGCGAAGACCAGTCCAACGCTTCCAGCCAGGGCCAGGGTGTCCGTCATCAAGGCAAAACCCAAAGGCACGACGGCGGCGAGCAGCGCTGCAAGGCGGAAACCCTTGACGCTTCCTCCAAAGAGGTCCTGGCTGATGACGCCGGACAGCGAAACCACCAGTCCCGACGTCGTGGACAGGAACGCGCCGAAGGCACCGGCCACAACCAGGGCAGAGAGCATGTCTCCGGCCACGCCTCCCACAAGCCTGCCGGGCAGCAGCAAGATCAGGGCATCGGCCTGGCCGGACTGTGCGAGCTCCGGCGCGAACATCCGTCCTACGGCGCCGGAGAGCGTGGGAAACAGATAGAAAACAGAGAGTAGTCCCAACACAATCAACGTTGTCCGTCGGGCCGATTGGCCGTCCGGGTTGGTATAGAACCTCACCAGGACGTGCGGCAGGCCCAGTGTGCCGAACAACAGTGCCACCAACAGGGAGATGTGTTGGTACGCCCCTGCAGCGCTTTGGCCGGTGGGGTTGACAGGCAGTGGCGCCTGCGGCTGTGCACCGTTGCCTGATAAGACCAGCAGGACGAAAACCACAGGCACTGCCAAAGCAGTCAGCTTCAGCCAGTACTGGAAGGCCTGCACAAAGGTTATGGAGCGCATTCCGCCTGCTACCACCGTGAGGCACACAACCAGTACCACCGCCGTCGAACCTACCCACGACGGCAGGCCGGTAGTGATCCGGATGGTGAGCGCCGCGCCGTGGAGTTGGGGCACGATGTACAGCCATCCAACGGCCACCACCACGAGGCTGGTCACTCGGCGGACCAGTTTGGAGTCAAGGCGGGCTTCGGTGAAATCCGGAATGGTGTAGGCACCGGATCGACGCAGGGGAGCGGCGACGAAGAGCAGCAGCATCAGGTAACCCGCGGTGTAGCCCACCGGGAACCAAAGCGCGTCAGTTCCTGAAAGCAGGATCAGCCCGGCGACTCCCAGAAAGCTGGCGGCGGACAGGTACTCGCCGCCAATCGCAGAAGCGTTCCACCACGGCGGAACCGTTCGTGACGCAACGTAGAAGTCGCCCGTGGTGCGTGAGATGCGCAGGCCGTAGAAGCCAATGACCGCCGTTGCAATGGAAACGGCCAGAAACGCGAAGAGCCCAACAGCAGGGTTCACTTGTCCTCCACGAGGTCCCGGTAGCGGGCCTCATTGCGGGCAGCGCCGCGGTTGTACAGCCAGGCACTTAGTCCGATCACCGGGTAAATACCGGCTCCCAGTACCAGCCAGTCCAAGGGGATGCCGAAGATGCGGGTCTCCGCAACACCGGGCCCGTAGACCAAGAACAAAGCGATCACGGCGAGGATGACCAGGAAGCCACAGCCCACCACCAAAGCCAACCGCAATTGGGAGCGGATGAGGGATCGGACAAAAAGTCGTCCCGAATCCGAGTCCTCGGCTACCTCGCGTGGGTATGGCACCCTGCCCGGAGCCGCCGTGGCCGATCGGCGTGGGGCGGTGACGCGGACCCGCGTCATCCCTGAGGCCGGATGCGGGTGGACTGCAGCTTGTCCCGAACGGAAGGCAGATGGCGCCTGCTGATGGGCAGCTCAGCACCGGCCACCGCCACGCTCGGCCCCGTTGCGGCGAGCTTGAGGTGCTGCACGTGCTTCAAAGCGATGAGGTAAGAGCGATGGATCCGGATGAATCCCGCGTCCGCCCACTTCTGTTCAAGATCGCTGAGCGGAACACGGATGAGATAGCTGGCCTCGGCGGTGTGCAGCCTTGCGTAGTCGCCTTGGGCTTGCACGTAGGTGACGTCGTCGCGGCGGATCATGCGGGTGGTGCTGCCCAGGTCCACCGTGATCATCTCCGGCGCGGGGGCTCCGTCCTTAATGAGCTCGCTGATCCGGTCCACCGAACGCGATAGCCGTTCCGCTCGGAGGGGCTTCAGGAGGTAGTCGATTGCGGCGAGGTCGAAGGCTTCCAAGGCGCAGTCTTCGTCAGCGGTGACGAAAACGACGGCGGGCGGACTGCTGCTGCGGGAAATGGCGCGTGCGATGTCCAAGCCGGAAAGCGCCGGCATATGGATGTCCAGGAAGACAGCGTCAACGGACTCTGTTTCCAAAGTCCGCAGCGCCTCGGCCCCGGACGATGCCCGGTGGATGGCACCAATCCGCTCATCCCGGCCCAGCAGGAACGCAAGCTCCTCCACTGCGGGCAGTTCGTCGTCAGCGACGAGCACGTTGATCATGATTAAAGACTAACCGCCACCTCAGGCGTCGTGTCCTGGCTGGGATTTCGGCACCCTCATGGTGATCATGGTTCCTTCGCCAGGGGCCGTGTCGATGACAAGTCCATGTTCGTCCCCGTATACCTGCCGGAGGCGGGCGTCCACATTCCGAAGCCCCACGTGGTCGCCGTCCGTGTGCCCGGCCAGCACTGACCGCAGATGCTCCGGGTCCATGCCCACGCCGTCGTCCTCAATGGTGACTTCCGCGAACGCCCCGGAATCGTTGGCGCAAATGGTGATGCGTCCGGGGCCTTCCTTGGCTTCCAAGCCGTGCCGGACCGCGTTCTCCACGAGGGGTTGGAGGCTGAGGAACGGGATGACCGTGCTCAGGACCTCTGGAGCGATCCGCAGGCTCACTTGGACGCGCTCGCCGAACCTGGCCCGCTCCAGCAAAAGGTATCGGTCGATGCAGCGCAGTTCTTCAGCCACTGTGGTGAAGTCACCGTGGCGCCGGAACGAGTATCTGGTGAAGTCTGCGAACTCCACCACCAGCTCCCTTGCCCGGGCAGGATCGGTGTTGATGAACGAGGCGATCGCGTTCAGCGAGTTGTAGATGAAGTGGGGGCTGATCTGCGCACGCAGCGCCCTGACTTCAGCTTCCATCAAAAGGGTGCGCGACGATTCCAGCTCTGCCAGATCAAGCTGGGCGGCAATCCAGTCGGCAACCTCGCTGGTGGCCCGCACCAACCCGGCCCCGGCCGCAGGTGCCAGTGCAGCCACTGAACCAACCACCCTGGACCCTGACCGGATCGGTGCGATAACAGCGCTGAAATCGTGGTGCCCGTGACCTGACGTGGAGGTGGAAGGATGTCCGGCGCGGGGGACCACTACGGTGCGCCCGGTGGTCAAAACTTCCTCTGCGAGCCGCATCAGGGATAGCCGAAGTTCCTCAGCGGCACCATCCCAAGCGAGTACCGAGTCCGTGTCCGTGATGGCCAGGGCATCGCAGCCCAGCAAGACGCGCAGCTGCTTGCTTGCCTTGGCTGCGCCGGCGGGGTGAAGACCGCCGCGAAGGTGCTGCCCGGCCTTGGACGCTGCATGCAATGTGTTGTACGTAGCGCGTTCGGCGTCCGTGCCCAGCTCGCGGAATGAACGGATCACCTTAAGGCCAACACCCACGACGACGGCGACGGCCAGCACGATGACTGCGATCGCGGCTGCGGTGAAAAGCGGGGAATCGGGCATGAAGCCAGCGTAACCGGACGCGCTGCCGCGTCGCTGACGTTGGCCCGGTTACTCCCTCGCAGCCACCGTTTGGCGCAGCGTCACAACCGTTGAGCGACGGTAGTGAGCGAATCTCTGGAACAGGAACCGGGCGGCGTTCGATAGTGATTGCAGTCACATTAGCTAGGTGTGTGGAGCTGATGTGGACACATCACAATCAGGAGGAACCATGGGTAATGAGGCCCAACCCCAGGACGCAACGGCGTCCGTGGACTTCCAGGAAGTCCAGCAGACGGAACGGTTCAAGACACTGCGCAAGCGGCACCGCAGCTTTGTCTTTCCAATGGCAGTCGTATTCCTGCTCTGGTATTTCGCGTACGTTCTCTTGGCCGACTACGCGGTCGGCTTCATGTCCACCAAAGTGTGGGGCAATATCAACGTCGGTCTGATTCTCGGCCTGCTTCAGTTCGTCACTACGTTCGGCATCACGGCATGGTACGTGAGCTACTCCAACAAAAAGCTGGACCCGATCGCGGCTGAAATCCGCAACGAGATCGAGGGCCACGAATTCGATAAGGATGGCAATGTGATCAGCGGGGCAGCCAAATGAACACCATGGTCCCCGCAGCAGTCAACGTCGAAGCCCTGAAAGACACCACGCTCCTCAACATGGGTATTTTCGCCCTCTTCGTAGCTGTCACCATGGTGATCGTCTTCAGGGCCAGCCGGAACAACAAAACCGCGGCTGACTACTACGCAGCCGGGCGCTCTTTCACGGGCTCCCAAAACGGCACGGCCATTGCGGGGGACTACCTTTCCGCGGCATCATTCCTGGGCATCACCGGTGCCATCGCCATCAACGGATACGACGGTTTCCTGTACTCCATCGGCTTCCTGGTGGCGTGGCTGGTAGCGCTGCTGCTCGTGGCTGAGTTGCTTCGCAACACCGGCAAATTCACCATGGCTGACGTATTGTCCTTCCGGTTGCGTCAACGCCCGGTCCGGATCGCAGCGGCACTATCCACCCTCGCTGTCTGCTTCTTCTACCTCCTCGCCCAAATGGCCGGCGCTGGCAGCCTGATCTCGCTCCTGCTCGGCATCAGCGACTGGGGCGGTCAAGCCCTGGTGATTATCGTCGTCGGCGCTTTGATGATCATGTACGTGCTCATCGGCGGCATGAAAGGCACCACCTGGGTGCAGATCATCAAAGCCATCCTGCTGATCGCAGGCGCCGCAGTGATGACGGCCATGGTGCTTGCGATCTACGGCTTCAACCTGTCCAACCTGCTGGGTTCCGCAGCTGAGGCCGCCAACAACCCGAACATCCTCAACCCGGGCCTGCAGTATGGCAAGACGGAAACGTCCAAGCTCGACTTCATGTCCCTCGGCCTTGCCTTGGTCCTGGGAACCGCGGCGTTGCCGCACGTCCTGATGCGCTTCTACACCGTCCCCACCGCCAAGGAAGCACGGAAATCCGTTGTGTGGGCGATCTGGCTGATCGGCCTGTTCTACCTCTTCACCCTGGTACTGGGTTATGGCGCCGCGGCACTGGTCGGTGCAGAAACCATCAAGTCCGCACCCGGCGGCGTCAACTCCGCCGCTCCGTTGCTGGCCTTCCACCTCGGTGGCCCGCTGCTCCTGGGCTTCATTTCGGCGGTCGCCTTCGCCACCATCCTTGCGGTGGTGGCCGGGCTGACCATCACGGCGGCTGCATCCTTTGCGCACGACATCTACGCCAATGTCATTGCCAAGGGCAAAGCCGATGCGACTACCGAGGTGAAGGTGGCCCGCCGCACTGTACTGGTGATCGGTGTCCTCGCCATCCTGGGTGGCATCTTCGCCAACGGCCAGAACGTTGCCTTCCTGGTGGCACTGGCTTTCGCGGTCGCAGCATCGGCGAACCTGCCCACCATCGTCTACTCCCTGTTCTGGAGGAAGTTCACCACCCAAGGCGCGGTATGGAGCATGTATGGCGGCCTGGCTGCGGCGATCCTGCTCATCACCTTCTCGCCCGTGGTCTCGGGCGCCAAGACGTCCATGATTCCCGGAGCCAACTTCGCGTTCTTCCCGCTGAGCAACCCGGGCATCGTGTCCATTCCTTTGGCCTTCTTCCTTGGCTGGCTCGGAACGGTCCTGGACAAGCGGCGTGAAGATCCGGCCAAGCAGGCGGAGATGGAGGTACGCTCGCTGACCGGAGTCGGTGCTGAAAAGGCCGTGGACCACTAGGCCGGCCAACGTAACACCGGCACCACGCCGGGACCTCAAAGAAGGCTCCTCCTGTGAACCGCAGGGGGAGCCTTCTTGCGTGTGCCACCTTGCGTCAGCCTTTCTTCGTGACGAACATTCACTTTTTCAGGCTCAGCCACTCCTTCAACTGCTCCAGCGGCCAAGTGGTGACAATCCTCTCCTTGGGCACTCCCAGGGTTTCGGCACGCTCAGCCCCGTACTGCAGGAAATCAAGCTGACCGGGCGCGTGCGCGTCGCTGTCGATGCTGAAGAGGCAACCGGCGTCGAGGGCCAACTTGATGAGATCGTCAGGAGGGTCCTGCCGTTCGGGCCGGGAATTGATTTCCACGGCAACGCCCCACTCCGCGCACTCTTTAAAGACTTTGGCGGCGTCGAACTCGGACTCCGGCCGGGTGCCCCGCGATCCCTGGACCAAGCGGCCCGTGCAGTGCCCCAGAACGTTGGTATGAGGATCACTGATGCCACCCAGCATCCTCGCGGTCATGGTTTTCTTATCGCTGCGAAGCTTGGAATGGACGCTGGCAACCACTACGTCCAACTTGTCCAGCATGTCTGCGGTCTGGTCCAGGGTGCCGTCCTCAAGGATGTCCACCTCGATTCCTTTGAGCAATCTGAAGCCATCCTGTGAGGAATTGATTCCTTCCACCACACCCAGCTGTTTCTCCAGCCGTTCGACGCTGAGACCATTGGCGATGGTGAGGTTGGGGGAATGGTCAGTCAGGGCCAGGTACTCGCGTCCGAGGGTGCGGGCTGCGGCAACCATGGCTTCGATGGGGGAGCCGCCGTCAGACCAGTTGCTGTGGCTGTGAAGGTCCCCGCGCAATGCGGCCCGCATGGTGTCACCTCCGGAAGCCAATGCTTCGGTGCCACGCGTCCGCAGATCAGCCAAATAGTCGGGGACACTGTTCTCCATGGCCTGCGTAATGACTTCCGCACTCCGGCTTCCGACGCCCTTGAGGCTCGTGATCCGCCCGCTGTTGACCAGCTTCGCCAGTTCCTCCGGCTGAAGCTGTCGGACGGCGTCGGCTGCTTTACGGAAGGCCTGGACCTTGAAAGTGGGTGCTTGGCTTCGTTCCAGCCAGAAGGAAATTTCGTCGAGCGCCTCGATGGGATCCATGGCTCCATGATCCACGAACCAGGCGCACCATCAACAGTGGGCAGTGTTGATGGTGCGCCGGTCCAGTCGCCGCCTAGTGGTGGCGACCCGGGTCCAGGGCGGGATTGTAGCCCTGGCCGTTCTTTCCGTCCGGGGCCTGGCCGTGTTCGCCGTGCGGGACGGCATGCTGGCCGGCCATTGATGCTGCCAGGCCGGGTGTTGCCACTGTTGCAACAACGACGGCGGCTCCGAACGCGGCTGCCAGAAGCCGCCCGGTCCTTGGCTGGCCGTGGGCGCCGCCGTCGTTGGTCTTGTGCTGCCGCCTCAACCAGCCCGCTCCGGCAAGTGCCATGAGCGTCAGGCCGAGGGCGGCAAGGTGGCTCACGTCGAGTGAGCGCTGGGTGGAGACGCCGGCAGCCATGACTGCGATGTGCGCAGCGGCAGCGGCTGCCAGGGCTGGAACCGCGTAACGGTCGAAGACAAGTGAGTTGCGGTGAAGTCCCCACAGAGACCAAGCCAGGAAGGCCAGGCCAGCTGTGAGGGTAGCCACGCCCGCAACCACCAAGCCGGGTGTTACGGAGTTGGTTCCGGTGAGGTACCCGGCTGCAACGGAAAGCTCAACCATCCCGGCCGCCATGGCCGCGAAGTACACGAACAGCAGGGCGGCTGCCTTCAATGTGGGGTGGTTTCTGCTTTCCATGGCTCCTGCCGTCCTTTCGCTCTTGCTGGCGTAGTGGGTGATCAGGCGCGGGCGGAAGCTACGGCGGCCTTGTCCTGGGACAGTGCCACGCCCAGCAGGACTACTGCGCTGGCAAGGTGCAGGACGTTGTCTGCGCCGTTGAGGGCGATGATGTTCAGCGACGAACCCACCAGGAAGAGTCCGAGGATACCCACCAGCAGGTAGACGCCACCAACAGCGGTGTTCACGGACTTGGACAGCGTGACGCTGTTCATGCCGGCGTAGAGAAGTGCAGCGCCGATGGCCAAGTGAATGATGTTGTGAAGCGGGTTCACGGCGAAGATGATCAAGTTGGCGCCCTCGGTGGCGAAGAAGCCGATTCCCGAGGTGACAAAGAATCCGAGCACGCCTACCAAGAGGTAAACGGCTCCGAAGATGGTGGCGATCAGGCGATTGGGCGAAGTACGCATGGTCCGAACCTTCCGGTGATGGCCGGAAATCCCGGCCGTCCTGCTGAGCCCCGGCTGGGGCTCTCAAGCAGTGATTCGGACCATTGGTGCAGGTGGATGGGTGGTGGACCGGATTATTTTTCCGACGCCTGGGACCGGGGCCTAGGGGCGCAGGAGGATGCTGCTGATCTTGAGGTCGTTGCTGCCCTCAAAGATGTAGTGGAGTTCGATCGCCTTGCCGTCGCATTGCAAGGTACCGGCCAGGTCAGCCTCGTTGTTTCCGTTCTCCGAGTTCACGCTCACGGAGTTATAGTTCGGCTTGCACGAGCTGTCCAGGTCCAGGCTGGCTATACCGTCCAAGAACGACTGTTTGTCCAACTGGTCCTTCAGCGGCTGGCTGAGGTAGTTGTCGTACGCCCGCTCTGTTTCGCCCTGCACCACCAGATTGGTGAATTCGTCGGCCAGGGACCTCGCTTTGGCCGTTGCGTTGCCCACGAGGTTGACCAGGATCAAAACGCCCACCACGGCCAGCACGATCACACCTGCAACAATGCTGAGCACGATCCACAGCACTTTACGGCTCTTCTTGGGTGGCTGCTGGCCGTATTGGTATCCGCCCTGCGGATACGGGTTTTCGCCCTGGGGGTTTGGGTTAGGGGCGTAGGGGCCGTGGCCTGGAGACGCGTACTGCGGGTTGCCTTGGGGAGCAGCGGGCGACGGCGGTTGTTGCCACTGCGGGGACACGCCGCTCTCTGGTGTGCCACCGCTTTGCGGGGCGTAACCGGGTGCGGGCGGAACCGGAGGCGGGTTGTACCCGGGTTGAGAGTTGTTGGGCTGACTGGGTTCTTGCGGGTTGCTCACGGTAGTGCCCCTTTCGGCAGCCTTCGGCAGCGCCACCACCTGGCCGGGGACCTCTGGCCGGCCCCGATGCGTCCTCTTGCATCAAATCGCATGTCAGGTTCCACGGGCAAGAGTGCGCCCGGAATAAACTGCAGCCAGCGGAGGGGTTTCAGGCCTCGGTGCGCCGCCCCAGCAGTGGCTGCACCCGGTACGGGATCATTTCCCGCATGGCAAGCGCCGTATCCGTCCGGTCCACGCCGTCGCAGCCGAGAATCTTGCCATTGATGCGGTAGAGGTCCTCCGCATCCAAGGCAACAACGCGTAACAGCAGGTCCGCGGAACCGGTCAGGCCGAACCCCTCGAGGATCTCAGGAATGTTGGCCAGGTCTTCAGCCAGTGACGCCAGTTTTTGCTGTTGCACATGAACCGTGATGAATGCGGTGAGCGGGTAGCCCAGCGCCACCGGGTTGATGCGCCGCTCGAACGAGAGGAACGCGTGTTTCTTCTCCAGTTGGGCCATGCGGGCTTGCACGGTATTGCGTGACAAACCCAGCTTCTGCGCGAGTGCTACAACCGTCCCGCGGGGGTCCTTGGCCATGGCGGAAAGGAGCCGGGTGTCAGTGCCATCCAAGGGTTGCATAATGCGCAAGATTAGCACGGCCGCGCCTCCCGAAACAGGGCAGAATGCTCAATTTCGACGAGGGTAGTTGTACCCGATGCCCGTTGTGAGTAGGGTCACAATTAACTCCGGCGAAGGTGCCGGAGGGCCGGTCTGCGGCAGGATCACAAGTCCAGCCAGCGCCGACGAAAACGAGCCGGAAGGTTGCGATCACCTGTGTTGACGGATCAGGCGGGCAAGGGAGTTCATCAAGAAGCTCCGGGCCCAGGACATAGTGCACAAAATCCCTTGAGGACTGGCGGCGATCTGCTGCAGTTGGTGTCGCCGGAAGGCGAGCGCATCAGCCATCCCGAATTTGATATCTGGGTCAAGGACATCGGCGACGAGCAATTATGTTCCCTGTATGAGGACATGACCGTTATCCGCCGGATTGATGCCGAAGCTACGGCACTCCAACGCCAAGGGGAGCTGGCGTTGTGGCCGCCGCTCCTTGGTCAGGAAGCGGCCCAGATCGGCTCCAGCCGCTCGTTGAGGGACGATGACTTCGTCTTCCCGAGCTACCGCGAAAGCGGGGTGGCCTATGTGCGTGGCGCCCATCTCTCTGAGATAGCCCGCGTGTGGCGTGGCAACGCCTCCTATGGTTGGGATCCCCTGCGCATCAACCTGGCGACGCCCCAGATCATCATTGGTTCCCAGAGCCTGCACGCCACTGGATACGCCATGGGTGTCCAGCTGGACGGTGCCAACACCGCGGTCCTCGCCTACTTTGGTGATGGTGCCACGAGTGAAGGCGACGTGAACGAGGCCATGGTGTTCGCCGCGAGCTATCAGGCTCCTGTGGTGTTCTTCTGCCAGAACAACCATTGGGCTATTTCCGAGCCCGTCCGCATACAGTCCCACGTTCAGCTCGCTGACAGGCCTACCGGATTCGGTATCCCGAGCATGCGGGTGGATGGCAATGATGTCCTGGCTGTCATGGCCGCGACTCGTGTGGCCTTGGACCGGGCGCGCAAGGGTGGGGGCCCCACCTTTATTGAGGCTGTTACC
Source organism: Arthrobacter sp. Rue61a (assembly GCF_000294695.2). NCBI lineage: Bacteria > Bacillati > Actinomycetota > Actinomycetes > Micrococcales > Micrococcaceae > Arthrobacter > Arthrobacter sp. Rue61a. The sequence goes on from NC_018531.1 coordinate 1,565,247, forward strand.
TACCGCATGGGTCCGCACACCACGGCCGATGACCCCACACGGTACCGTGACCCCATCGAGTTGGAGGATTGGGCGGCCAAGGATCCCATCCTGAGGCTGCGCAAGCTGCTGGAAGCCAAAGGCCTGCTGACCGACGACGTTGAAGCCCGTGTCAAGGCGAAGGCCGATGCTGTGGCCGCAGAACTTCGTGCCAGCTGCATTGATATGCCGGACCCGCAACCGTTGGACGTTTTCAACCACGTCTACAGCACCCCAAATTCCTGGATCGAGCGCCAGAAGGATCACTATTCCCGCTACCTGAACAGCTTCAACCAGCCAGTCGAGGAAGGTGCACTCTGATGTCCAAGCTCACTTTTGCCCGTGCCATCAATGCCGGCCTCCGCAAGTCCCTCGAAAACGACCCCAAAGTGGTCCTCATGGGCGAAGACATCGGCTCGCTCGGCGGCGTTTTCCGCGTCACTGATGGTCTGCAGAAAGATTTCGGGAAGCACAGGGTCATCGATTCACCGCTCGCTGAGTCAGGCATTATCGGCACCGCGGTGGGCTTGGCCTACCGCGGCTACCGCCCGGTGTGCGAGATCCAGTTCGACGGTTTCATCTACCCGGCGTTCGACCAGATCGTCAGCCAGGTAGCCAAGATGCACTACCGCACGCAGGGACGGGTCAAGATGCCCATTACCATCCGGGTCCCCTTCGGTGGCGGGATCGGATCACCGGAGCACCACTCCGAATCACCCGAAGCGTACTTCACCCACACCTCGGGCTTGCGCGTGGTGGCGGTTTCCAACCCTCAGGATGCCTACACGATGATTCAGCAGGCGATTGCCTCCGATGATCCCGTGCTCTACTTCGAGCCTAAGCGCCGGTATCACGACAAAGGCGATGTGGATGAGACCCTTGATCTCTCCACCGCCCTTCCCTTGGACAAGGCTGCCGTGGTGACCTCCGGCTCGGATGTCACGCTGGTCGCTTACGGTCCCCTTGTGAAGACGGCCAAGGATGCTGCCATGGCTGCCGCCGACGAAGGCCTTTCGGTGGAAGTCATCGATCTGCGCTCGCTGGCCCCCGTGGACTACCCGGTAGTCGAAGCTTCTGTTCGCAAGACCGGGCGACTGGTCATCACCCATGAAGCCGGCCAGTCGGGTGGCCTGGGCGCCGAGATCGCGGCCAGCATCACCGAACGCTGCTTCCATTACCTGGAGTCCGCTCCGGTCCGCATCACTGGCTTCGACGTCCCGTACCCGTACTCGAAGCTCGAGATGCACCACTTGCCGGATCTGGACAGGATTCTCGACGGCGTGGACCGTGCACTGGGCCGCAGCAACTCGTTGAGTGGACTGGAAGGATGACCGCCACCATGATCAAGGAATTCAGGCTGCCGGACCTTGGCGAAGGCCTGACCGAATCGGAAATCCTGAGCTGGAAGGTGGCGGTGGGGGATACCGTTACTCTGAACCAGGTCATCGCCGAGGTTGAAACTGCCAAGGCCGTTGTCGAGTTGCCCTCTCCCTTCGCGGGAGTGGTGGCAGAACTTCATGAGCAGCCCGGCACTGTGGTGGAGGTTGGCAAGCCAATCGTTTCGTTCGAGGTGGACGACGCCGGATCCTCCAACGGGGGCGGCGGACCGGCTGCTGGTGACCGGTCCGCTGGTGACCGGTCCGTCGTCGACACGGCTGCGAATGGTGCGCCGGCCGCTGTCGCCGCTGAAGCCGTGGGGAGCCCGGCGAAACGAGAGCCGAACCTGGTGGGGTACGGGGCCGTCGTCGAACATTCCGGTCGCCCAACACGGCGTGCCCGCGGAAACGTTCAGGACGTTAAGTCCCCGACGCCGGAGGCTCCGGCGATCGCCGAGCCCGTCGTGTCACGTCAGGCGGACGTGGCCTCCGAGCGTCCGCGTTCTACGCCACCCGTTCGCAAACTGGCCCGCGACCTCGGAATCGACCTTCAGCTGGTGCCCGGTACGGGTCAGGGCGGGCTCATCACCCGTGAAGACGTCCAAAGCTACATCGGCGCAGCGGAAACTGCCCAGGCAACTCCTGTTTCTGACGGGCAAAATGAGCGGGAAAGCCGCACGCCCATCAAGGGTGTTCGCAAATTCACGGCCGCCGCAATGGTGCAGAGTGCCTTCACGGCACCGCACGTGACGGAGTTCCTCACAGTGGACGTCACGGCAACCATGGAATTGCTGGCCAGGCTCAAGGGCAACAAGGCGTTCGAAGGCTACAAGCTGACGCCGCTCACCATTGCGGCCAAGGCAGTGCTGGTGGCACTGCGGAACAATCCCACCCTGAATTCGCGGTGGGATGAGGCTAGCCAGGAGATTGTCCAGTTCAACTACGTGAACCTGGGCATCGCCGCCGCAACGCCCCGGGGCCTGACCGTTCCGAACATCAAGGACGCTGACCGCCTAACGCTGCGGGAGCTTTCCACGGCGCTGACTGACCTGACGGACACCGCGCGTGCAGGCAAAACCTCGCCGTCGGAGTTGTCGGGTGGCACCATCTCCATCACCAACATCGGCGTGTTTGGCATCGACGCCGGGACTCCTATCCTGAATCCGGGCGAGGCCGCCATTGTGGCTTTGGGTGCGGTGCGGAAGGCGCCATGGGTTGTCAACGACGAACTCGCCGTCCGCCAGGTCATGTCCCTCAGCCTGTCCTTCGACCACCGCTTGGTGGATGGCGAACAGGGTTCTCGGTTCCTCGCGGATCTCGGCGCCATACTGGCCGACCCCGCCATGGTCATGACCATGATCTAACTTGTTAAAGGCTGCGGCGGCCCATCCCTTTACGAGTGCTTGCAGGTAACTGCAGCTAAGGGGTGGGCCGTCGCGCGTTAATCTTCGGTGGGCGTGGTGCGGTTGGAGTGGACGTTGCGCCAGCTGTGCTCCGGCTCGAAGCCCAACAGCCTGCGGGCTTTGTCGATGGACAGCATGGTTTCGTTCTGGCCCAGTTCCTTAAGGACCTCGACGCCGGGGAAGACTTCCGCTGCCAGTTCGGCGCTGCTTCGGCTCATCACGGTATCGGCGGCAGCGATGATGAAGGTCTCGAAGCCCGGTTCACCATGTTCCAGGGCCCGGACCACTGCCAGCGCACCATCCCGGGCGTCGATGTAACCCCAGAGGTTCCACTTGCGGAGCGTTGCGTCGGAGTCGAAAGCCGGGAAGGCATCGTAGTCCTCGGGATCCATGACATTGGAGAAGCGAAGCGCTGTGATGCTGAGGTCAGGGTCCCACCGGGTCAGCTGGATGGCCATCTGCTCCTCCAAGTGTTTGACCAGCGAGTAGGTGCTTTCCGGTCGCGCCGCGTACTCCTCATCCACGGGAATGTAAGGCGGATCAACGTCGAAGGGGAGGCCGAGCACGGTCTCACTGGACGCGTAGACCACCTTCTTGATGCCGGCCCTCCGTGCGGCCTGGAAGACGTTGTAGGTGGAGACCATGTTGTTCTCGAAAATCGCGGCGTCGGGAGCCAGGCCGGGTGCCGGGATGGCGGCCAAGTGAACGATCGCGTCCAAGCCGTGGTGCTGATCGTCCAGGCCCAGGATGACATCCACAACCTGTCCGTAGTTGCGAAGGTCCACGTTCACAAAACCATGGCCCCGTGCTCCGACGCGGTCAATGTTGAGCACTTGGTGGCCGTCCTGCGTGAGCCGCCGGACCACGCTTCTGCCCAGTTTCCCGCTTCCGCCCGTGACAGCAATCCTCATTTAGTGCTCCTCGACATTTAGTGCTCCTGGATATGGAGCTGGACCTAACCCGCGATTCCTCGCCGGTTCAGCGTGACTAGGTTTTCCAGCCTATGTGGCACGTCTGTTGAGTGCAGCCCCTAAGGCAGGCCCTGTGAGTCCTAGGAAAACCGGAACGCCCCGCGGGCGTGCGGTTGCCGGCGTGCGCACGGAAGTACGTGCGCACGGAAGTACGTGTCGAAGTATCTGTCACGGGCAGCCAATGATGCTCCGCTAAAGTTCCACGTCAGGCTCGCAGCCGTGAGATCCCAGACCGGCAACTCCCCCTCATATTTGGTGGGGTGTGTGGTGGTGGTTGCGTCTGGGTTTTTGGTGGGGGTCGATGTGGGGTGGGGGTATGAACCAGGGGATGCCTGTTGTCATGTCGATGCGCCATTGCTCCTTGTGGATGAGGTGGTGGTGGTGGCTGCAGAGCAGGGTGCCGTTGTTTGTGCCTGTGGTGCCGCCGTGGGACCAGTAGGTGGTGTGGTGGGCTTCGCACCAGGGTGCGGGCATGGTGCAGTCGGGGAAGGCGCAGCCTTGGTCGCGGGCGGTGATGGCTTTGCGGATGTGGGGTGGGAAGATCCGGGTGGTGCGGCCGATGTCCAGGATTTGGGAGTCGCTGCCGAGCAGGACGGGGAGGATGTCGGCGTCGCAGGCGATTTTGCGGATGGTGTTGGGGTGGATCGGGCCGGTGAACGTGGCTGTGCCGGTGCTGAGCCGGTTCCCGGAGCCGGGCTGGGTGGGGCTGAGTTGGAGTTGGTTGAAGAGGTCGCGGCGGTCGATGGTGACGGTGACTTGGGGTCGGAGGCCGCCGTTCGACGGGAGTTTCGCGGTGCTCATCGCGACGCTGCACGCACCGACGAGGCCGTCGAGGAGTTTCTGGGCCCTCGAGCGCCGGTCCAAGTCGGGGCCGGCTAATCCAGGTCCTGTTCCATGCGCCGCTCGGCCGTCGGCGCCTGATCCGTCGGGGTCTGTTCCGTCTGTGGCTGCTCCGGCCGGGGCTCCCGTGCCAGGTTCGTCGTCCGGGCCGCCCTCGGCTGTGGTGGTGAGTCGGGGGTTGGTGGCGGCGTTCATGGCGGTGGTGAGGGTTTCGTATTGTTCTGCGGTGGCGAAGATTTCGAGGTGGTGGAGTCCGTGGCGGCGTCGGCGGCGGAGGAACGCGCCTTGGAGTTGGCGGAGTGCTTCTTCAGTGGGTTCGGGGCCGTCTTGGTCGATGAGGTCGGTCCATCGTCGGGCCATCTTGGCCACGAAGTCGGGATCGGATTCGATGGCGGTGTTGGTGAGGGCGTGTTCCATGTCGGTGATGGTCCCGGGTTCTGCGAGGTGCCGGACTTTGTCCAGGGCGGTGCTGATGATCGTCGCGGACCGGGAGGGCACCAAAGCCGATCCGATGGCGTCGGCGAGGATTTCACGCCGGGCCGGGACGTCCTGCCCGGTTATGCCGGCCTGGGGGAGGACCTCGGCGGCGAGGGCAAGCCTGCGCCGGGCCTCTCCGATACCGATCCGCAACCGTGCCCGAAGGAACTCCGCCGCGTTCCGATACCCATCATCCAAAAAACTGCCCGCCGGGGCCGTCGCCTCGGCATGGGCTGCTCCCGCCAGAGCCGCACTCACGTGGGCCGCACTGTGGCTCGCTCCCGCCAGGAATGCTCCCGCCGGGCCGGCACCTGGTGACGCTGCGTCTCCAGCAACCGCCGAAGCACCGGCTGGCTCAGTCCACCCCGTCCGCCACTCCGGCGCTGCCGCCGACACCCCCGGCCGGGCTTGCTGAGCTTCCTTCCGGGTCCGTTCCACCGCCTGCGCAGCAACCAGCTGCAAGTACTCCACCGACCGGGAGATCTCCTCGACCCTGCCAGCAAAATCCGCGGCCTCAACAAACCCCAACTGGGAAGCCTCGTCGGCAGCGGACAAGCGTGCGGAGACCAGAAGTGCCGCGCTGTCATCAAGAAGCGCCGTCAGGTCCGGCCTGGCAGCCGAAAGATGTTCGGGCGCCTCTGTGTCGAGACTTTGGATCAGCTGGACGGCCGGGATCAATCCGGCGCTTTGGGCGGGTGCATCAGACGTCGGAGCGGATTCGGCCGGGCCCTTGAGCAGCCCGGCGTCATGGAAGTAACAGGTAACCGTGGCAGGCGCCGTCGAATCCTTGAACCCGGCCTTAACCAAGTCCGGCATGCTCAAGAAGTGTCGTGACCGCATCGCAGTCAGGGCAGCAACAGCAGGGGACGATTCCGCCCATGATGCCATCGACTGCGCCAATTTCTCCATGAAAAAATCATTTCATCGGGGTCTGACATTTTTAGCGCAACGTTCAAGGACGCCCTCCTACCGCCGGAAAATCAGGCCGACGTCAGAGCCGCCAAAGCCATCTGTTCCAGGATGGGCCTGGCCGACTTTACAGCGATCTTCCTGCCGTGATGACGCACCGAGTGGGGTGTGGAATTGATCAATCCAAAGGCTGCGTGTGCCCGGACCCGGAGGCCGGGGACATCTGCGTCCGTGTGAATACGGGCCAGGACGTCAACCCAAGTTTCGACGTAACTGCGCTGGAGGGATCTGACTTCGGCTTGGTCGGCGTCGCTGAGACTTCCGAAGTCCCGGTCCTGGACACGGATGACGTCAGGATTGCTGAGCGCGAAATCAACCTGAAACTGGATCAGGCCTTTCAGCGCGGACCGGGGATCGTCCGATTCCGATACCACCCGCAATCCGCCGTCCAGGAGGTCGCGGCTGACGCTGAGAAGAAGCTCGCCGAGGACGGCTTGCTTGCCGGGAAAATGCCGGTACACGGCGGGTCCGCTGACACCTGCTGCTGCTCCGAGGTCCTCAAGCGACACGCGGGTAAAGCCGTTTTCGGCGAAAAGTCCTGCTGCAGCGGACAACAGGGCCAATCTGCGGAGCTCCTTTGCCTGGCCGCGTTGTGTAGCGGCGGTGCGCGTGCCATTGATGCTTGCTTCCGGACCTCCGGTCACGTTTTCCTCCTTGCGTCAGCCCCGCCCGACCTGCTGTCGGGACCGACTGTGCTGGACATCACAGTTAATACAGACTAACCTAAATTTCAGTTACGTGGCACTAACCGAAATGGCCTGTGGCCGGGAATGGAACAGGGGTCAATGGAGACAATCGCCAGCCTGACGGGAGCCGCCAGCGGCACCTTTGAAGCCAACCAGGAGGCGCAACTGTCCTTGGTGAAGGAATTGAGGGAACTCTTGGCGGCGTCGGCCCTCGGCGGTCCGGCAAAGTCCCGGGAGCGGCATATCGCCCGCGGAAAGCTTCTTCCGAGGGAACGCATCGACTACCTGCTCGATGATGGCAGCCCGTTCCTTGAGATTGCACCCTTGGCTGCGAATGGCATGTACAACGATGATTCCCCGGGTGCCGGGGTTATTGCGGGCATTGGTTTGGTCCATGGACGCCATGTCCTGGTGATCTCCAATGACGCCACGGTCAAGGGCGGCACTTACTACCCCATGACGGTGAAGAAGCACCTCCGGGCTCAGGAAATCGCTTTGGAGAACAAGCTTCCCTGCATCTACCTGGTGGATTCCGGGGGTGCATTCCTGCCCAAGCAGGACGAGGTCTTCCCGGATAAGGAGCACTTCGGCCGGATCTTCTACAACCAGGCCAGAATGTCCGCGGCCAAAATCCCGCAGATCGCCTCCGTCATGGGATCGTGCACGGCCGGCGGTGCCTATGTTCCCGCCATGAGCGACGAGACGGTCATCGTCCGGAACCAGGGCACCATCTTCCTGGGTGGCCCGCCCTTGGTCAAAGCAGCCATCGGCGAGATCGTTACCGCCGAGGAACTGGGCGGCGGCGACGTGCACTCCCGGATTTCCGGGGTCACGGACCACCTGGCCGAGAACGACCAACATGCGCTGGAGATCGTGCGGGATATCGTGTCGACGTTACCGAAGCCGGCGCAGCCGGCATGGGACGTGTCCGACGTCGTCCTGCCGCCCGTCGTCGATCCCTCAGAGATCTACGGCGTGGTTCCCACGGACGTCAACGCCCAGTACGACGTCCGCGAAGTCATCGCGAGACTGGTGGATGGTTCCGAATTCCACGAGTTCAAAAAGAACTACGGCACCACGCTGGTGACCGGCTTCGCGCACCTGCACGGCCACCCGGTGGGCATCGTTGCCAACAACGGTGTCCTCTTCAGTGAATCGTCCCTGAAGGGCGCCCATTTCATTGAGCTCTGCGATCAGCGCGGCATTCCTTTGATCTTCCTGCAGAATCTCTCCGGTTTCATGGTGGGCAAAGACTACGAACAGGGCGGCATCGCCAAGAACGGCGCCAAGATGGTCACCGCAGTGGCCACGGCTCGGGTGCCCAAGCTGACAGTGGTCATCGGTGGTTCCTTCGGTGCGGGCAACTACTCCATGTGCGGCCGGGCCTATTCGCCACGGTTCCTGTGGATGTGGCCGGCAGCCCGGATCTCCGTCATGGGAGGAAACCAAGCCTCCAGCGTGCTGGCAACCGTCAAGAGGGATCAATACGAGGCGGCCGGCGAAGAATGGTCCGCCGAGGACGAGGAAGCCTTCAAAGCTCCCATCAGGCAACAGTATGAGGACCAAGGCAGTCCGTACTACTCCACTGCGCGCCTATGGGACGACGGCATTATCGACCCCGCTGACACGCGGCGTGTCCTGGGCATGGCCCTGGACGTCGTCTCCCGCCAACAACTGCCCGAGACCTCCTTCGGTCTCTTCAGGATGTGATCATGACCCTGCCAACAACAACCACAGCCCCAGGCAGCACGGCAGTAGACTCCAGAACCTTCGGTGCCGTCCTCGTTGCCAACCGTGGTGAGATCGCCTGCCGCGTCATCCGGACACTAAAGGAGATGGGAATCCGCTCCATCGCCGTGTACTCGGACGCGGACAAAGACGCCAAGCACGTGACCCTCGCCGATACCGCCGTCGCCATAGGTGGCACGGCACCCGCGGAAAGCTACTTGAAGATCGACGCCATCATCGACGCGTGCCGTAGGAGCGGGGCGGAGGCAGTCCACCCGGGCTATGGCTTCCTGTCCGAGAACGTGGAGTTCGCCAAAGCGCTGGACGCTGCGGGCATCACGTTCATCGGACCCGGCATCGGTGCCATCGAGGTCATGGGCGACAAGATCCGGTCCAAGAACCACGTGATGGCCTACGACGTTCCGTGCGTTCCCGGCATCGCCAAGCCCGGACTCTCCGATCAGGAGTTGATCGAGGCGGCGCCGGGGGTCGGTTTCCCCTTGCTGATCAAGCCCTCTGCAGGTGGCGGCGGCAAAGGCATGCACGTGGTGGAACGGCCCGAGGACATGGCCTCCACGCTCGCAACGGCAAGGCGCGTGGCAGCGTCCGCTTTCGGTGACGACACCCTTTTCCTGGAAAGGCTCATCCGCGCACCCCGTCACATCGAGGTCCAGGTCCTGGCTGACAACCACGGCAACGTCATCCACCTCGGCGAGCGCGAGTGCTCCCTCCAACGCCGTCACCAGAAGGTCATTGAGGAAGCCCCGTCTGCCCTGTTCGAATCATTGCCGGACGGTGCGGAGGAACGGGCCCGTATTGGCGAGGCGGCCTGCAACGCAGCGCGTTCGGTCAATTACAGCGGCGCGGGAACCGTAGAGTTCCTGGTGTCCGATGAGCACCCCGACGAGTTCTTCTTCATGGAGATGAACACCCGGCTGCAGGTGGAGCATCCCGTCACGGAGATGGTCACGGGCATCGACCTCGTGGAATGGCAGGTGAGGATCGCCGCCGGTGAAGTGCTCACCGTGGCGCAGTCCGACGTCGTACTTAATGGCCACGCTGTGGAGGCGCGGGTCTATGCTGAGGTGCCGGAGCGGAACTTCATGCCGTCGATGGGTCGCATTGTGGCGCTCGCCGAGCAGGGCGCAGCGGATGAAACCGTCTCCGGTCAGCAACGCGCCCACGCCAACGTGCGCATTGACTCCGCAATGCGGGACACCCTGGAAATCACGGGCGACTACGACCCCATGCTCGCCAAGATCATCGCGTGGAGCGAGGACAGGGCAGCGGCGCTGGATACCCTCGACGCTGCCCTTGGCCGCTACACGCTGCTGGGCGTGGACACGAACGTGGAGTACCTGCGCCTGCTGATCAACGATCCCGACGTCCGGGCCGGGCGCCTCGACACCGGGCTGATTGAGCGCAGGCTGCCGTCCATGGAGTTCCGGCATGCTGGTCCCAGGGAACTGATCGCCGCCGCTCTCACACTGTGGCTGGAGCGCACCGGCCCGGCGCTCGCCGGTGACGCGTGGAAGACTCCCGATGCCTGGCGCGTCGGCGCCCGCGGCGCGTGGACAGCCACGTTTGGTGTTCCGGGCGGTGAAATCGCAACGGTGTCCATCACCGAGACGGTGTCCAACACCGAACAGCGCGGCACCGTATCGGCAATGGTCGACGGCGGGGACCCGGTCAGCGTCCGGGTGGCGGACCGCAGCGACAACAGCGTCGCTTTGGAGTTCGACGGCGGCTTGGTCACCTTCGCGGTTGGGATGGCGCCGGGTGTGACGGCCGGTGTCCGCGAGCTGTACGTGGGCAACGATGGCTGGTCCTGCCGGCTCGAGGTCCTGGACCGGGCAGAGCGCCTACGGCGGATGCTCGCCGGCATCCAGCGCGACGAAGGCGTGGCCGATCCGGGGGTGCGCTCACCCATGCCCGGGACGGTGGTGTCCGTGTCCGTGGCCGACGGAGATTCCGTGGAGGAAGGCCAAGCCCTCCTTGCCGTCGAAGCGATGAAGATGGAGCACCAACTGGTGGCCTCCGTTGCTGGAACCGTCCACCTCACCAGCAAACCCGGCGATTTGGTCAAAGCCGACCAGGTGCTCGCCACCATTCACGTAGCTGACGCCGCAGACGACACGGCCACCACAGACAAGAACACAGACAAGGAAGTCCAGTCATGAGCACGTTTGACCTGAATGAGGAGTACCAGGACCTCAGCGACTCCGTCCGCGAGTTTGCCGACGAAGTTGTGGCACCGGTCTCCGCCAAGCACGATGAAGAGCATAGCTTCCCCTACGAGGTTGTGAAGCAGATGGGGGAGATGGGCCTGTTTGGCCTGCCGTTCCCCGAAGAGTTTGGCGGGATGGGCGGAGACTACTTCGCCCTTGCCTTGGCCTTGGAGCAGCTGGGACGCGTGGACCAGTCGGTGGCCATCACCCTCGAAGCCGGAGTGTCCCTGGGCGCCATGCCGGTGTTCCGCTTCGGCACGGAGGAACAGAAGCAAGAGTGGCTGCCACAGTTGGCGTCCGGACGTTCTTTGGCTGGGTTTGGCTTGACTGAGCGCGAAGCCGGTTCGGATGCCGGCGGTACCAAGACCAACGCCCACGTGGAAAACGGCGAATGGGTGATCAACGGCAATAAGGAGTTCATTACCAACTCCGGTACGGACATCACCACACTGGTCACCGTCACGGCAGTAACGGGCAAAAAGGAGAATGCCGACGGCAGCACCAAGAAGGAAATCTCCACCATCCTTGTCCCCACGGACACGCCCGGGTTCACTGCTGAAAAGCCGTACAACAAGGTGGGATGGAACGCTTCCGACACCCACCCGCTCACCCTGGACAATGTCCGGGTTCCTGAAGCGAACCTGCTGGGTGAGCGCGGCCGCGGCTACGCGAACTTCCTGTCCATCCTGGACGAGGGCCGCATCGCGATCGCTGCGCTGGCCACCGGCGCGGCTCAAGGTTGCGTGGACTTGTCGGTGAAGTATGCCAAGGAACGCAGCGCGTTCGGGCAGAACATCGGCAAGTACCAGGCCATCCAGTTCAAGATCGCTCGCATGCAGGCAAGGGCCCACACTGCCCGCCTTGCCTACTACGACGCCGCCTCCAGGATGCTGGCGGGCAAGCCGTTCAAGACTGAAGCGGCCATCGCTAAGATGGTCGCAGGCGAGGCAGCCATGGATAACGCGCGGGACGCCACCCAGGTGTTCGGCGGCTATGGCTTCATCAACGAATTCACGGTGGCACGCCATTACCGCGATTCCAAGATCCTTGAAATCGGGGAGGGCACCACCGAAGTCCAGTTGATGCTCATCGCCCGCGAGCTGGGTCTGTAACCGTACGTGGGTCGGCAGTGGCAGGGAAGGATCAAGGATGATTGACAAGGTTGTTGCCAGCGCCGCGGAAGCGGTGAAGGACATCCCGGACGGAGCCTCGCTAGCGGTGGGAGGTTTCGGCTTATGCGGTATCCCCGTCTCCCTGATCGAAGCCCTGCACAGCCAAGGCACCGCCGATCTTGAGACGGTCAGCAACAACTGCGGGGTGGACGACTGGGGCCTTGGCATTCTCCTTAAGGATGGGCGAATCAGACGGACCATCAGTTCGTACGTGGGCGAGAACAAGGAATTTGCCAGGCAGTACCTGGCGGGGGAGTTGGAAGTAGTCCTCACTCCACAGGGCACCCTGGCCGAGAAGCTCCGCGCCGGTGGCGCCGGCATTCCTGCGTTCTACACCAAGGCAGGTGTGGGAACCCAGGTGTCCGAAGGTGGCCTCCCGCAGAAGTACGACGCCGAAGGGAACGTTGCGCTGGCCTCGTCGCCGAAAGAGGTACGGACCTTCAATGACGCGGACTATGTGCTGGAAGAGTCCCTGACACCTGATTTCGGCTTGGTCCATGCCTGGAAAGGTGACCGCCACGGGAACCTCGTTTTCCACGCGACAGCCATGAACTTCAACCCCCTCTGTGCCATGGCGGCAAGGACCACCATCGCCGAAGTGGAGGAGTTGGTGGAACCCGGCGAGCTGGACCCGGAGCATATCCATACGCCGGGGATTTTCGTCCAACGGGTGGTGGTGGCTACCTCAAACGAGAAGCGGATAGAAAAGCGCACGGTAGCGCTGGCCCCCAGTAGCGGACCAGGCCAGTCCGGACCAGGCCAGTCCGGACCAGGCCAGTCCGGAACAGCCCAATCCGGAACAGACCAGGCAGGAGCGGCACGATGACGGACAACACGTACCAGGACATCCCGCCCCGTCCCGAAGCCGTCCGGCACGAATACCGTCGCGCCGACGTCGAACATCACGAGGCCAAAGGCTGGACCCGCAACGAACTGGCCGCCCGCGTGGCCAAGGAACTCACCAACGGGCAATACGTGAACCTGGGAATCGGGATGCCCACTCTGATCCCCAACTACATTCCGGACGGCGTGGAGGTCATTCTTCACTCTGAGAACGGGATTCTGGGAGTGGGCCCGTACCCGGCTGAGGACAAGGTGGATCCGGACCTGATTAACGCCGGAAAGGAAACCGTGACCACGAATGCGGGTGCTGCGTTCTTCGACTCGGCGTCGTCCTTCGGCATGATCCGCGGCGGACATGTGGACGTCGCTGTGTTGGGTGCCATGGAGGTGGCCGCGAACGGTGACCTGGCCAACTGGATGATTCCAGGCAAGATGGTCAAGGGCATGGGTGGTGCCATGGACCTGGTGTTCGGCGCCAAGAAGGTCATTGTCATGATGGAACACATGGACCGCAGCGGCAGGCCGAAAATCGTCCAGGACTGCACGCTCCCGCTCACAGGAAAGGGGTGTGTGGACCGCATCATCACTGACCTGGCAGTCATCGACGTCGTTAAGGATGAAGGTGACCCACGCTTGGTCCTCCGCGAGTTGGCGCCCAACGTCACGCTTGAGGACGTCCTGGCCGCTACAGGGGCCGAGCTGTTCGAGGAAGACCAGGAGCTCACTGTATGACGCGGGTGGTGGAGCAGCGTGGGCTGTATTTCGATGAACTTGAAGAGGGCGTGATCTATGCCCACAAACCCGGACGCACCGTCACGGAGACGGACAATGTCCTCTTCACCACCATGACCATGAACACGCAAGCGCTGCATCTGGACGCGGCATGGAGTTCCGGTCAGCCGTTCGGGCAGCGGCTCATGAACTCCATGTTCACTCTGTCCACCATGGTGGGGCAGTCGGTGACCCAGCTGACCCAGGGAACCATCATTGCGCAGCTCGGACTGACGGATGTCACTTTTCCGCACCCGCTGTATCACGGCGATACCCTGTACACGGAAACGGTGATCACGGGAAAGCGGCTGTCCTCGTCCCGCCCCGGGCAAGGAGTGGCCACCATGCAGCACACTGGCCGTAATCAAGACGGGACAGTGGTTGCCTTGGCCACCCGGACCTGCCTGATGTGGACCAAAGAAGCGCACGCCGCCCAGTCATAGTTTTCCGTTCGTGTCAGCACTTCAGCAGCAAGGAATTCGCATGCCCTCCACCGACTCGTCCACCACGGCGGTTCTTCCGTTTACCATGGGTCCGGCCCTCTTGTTCTGCCCTGCAGACCGGCCGGAGCGCTTCGGGAAGGCATCTGAGCGTTCCGATGCCGTCATCCTGGATCTCGAGGACGCCGTGGCTCCGGCGGACAAGAAGGGGGCCCGCGAAGCGATTCTTGAACAGGCAGGTTCCGCAGGGCAAGGTACAGGCGGTCTTGAGCCAAGCCGCACCATTGTTCGGGTGAATCCCGTGGGGACGCAGGAGTTCGAGCTCGATCTTGAGGCTCTGGCCAGGACGCCCTACCGCACCGTCATGTTGGCAAAGGCGGAGAGTGCGGAGCAGCTCAGGTCTTTAGAGGGTTATCAGGTCATCGCGCTGTGTGAAACCGCGGCAGGCATCGTCAATGCTGCTTCGATTGCCGCCGAGCGGAACGTCGTGGGTCTGATGTGGGGTGCCGAGGACCTGCTGGCTTCCCTGGGTGGCCTCTCCAGCAGGAACGACGACGGCGGGTACCGGGCTGTCGCGCTGCACTCACGGTCCGCCGTGCTGCTTGCCGCGAAGGCCGCCGGCAAGGAAGCCATCGATTCCGTGTACGTGAATATCCCGGACCTTGAGGGTTTGTCCGCCGAGTCCCGGGATGCCGTTTCCAGTGGCTTCGGAGCGAAAGCCTGCATCCACCCGAACCAGGTGGCCGTGGTCCGGGAGGCCTACGCGCCCACCGACGAAGCCGTAGCCCAAGCCACGGAACTTCTTGAAGCGGCGGCTGCGGCAGGCACAGGTGTGTTCCAGTTCAAGGGGAAGATGATCGACGGCCCCATCCTCAAGCACGCGGAAGCGACGCTCCGCCGTGCAAGGCACTAACGACGAATCCGGCCTTTGTTTGTCCCACACACCGTAGAACGGCGAGGTGGGCAAACAGGGGCCGGATTCGTTAGGGTGGCCAGGGCGCTAGGCGCGTACCGGCGTCGAGACTTCCGTCAGTTCCACCAGTTCAACCCCAGCGGGCCGCGAGGCCGTGCTCTTGATGGCGACCGCTTGGCCGCTCTTGGCTGATTCCAGCACAGATTCCATGATGTCCAAAGCGTGGAAAGCGAGCCGGCCGCCGGCGCGTGGTTCCTGTCCGGGTGGAGTTGCTGCGAGGTCGGCGATGCCGAAGCCACGTCCGGAGTCCACATACCCGGCGGAGACGGGCAGTGTTTCCCAGTCCTCGGCGCCGAGTGCAAAGAGCTGCACGTCGCCGTCGAAGTGGTTGGGATCCGGCACGATGAGTGACCCCTTTTCACCGTGGATCTCGATGTTGGGGCTCTTGGTTTTCACGGCGTCAAAGCTCATGAAGAGGGTGGACAAGGCGCCGGACTCATGGACCAGAACCCCGGTGACGTGCGAGTCGATGTCCACCGGGACCACCTGTCCCTCACGCGGGCCCGAACCAATGGTGCGTTGGCTGCGCGTGTGGCTGGCAGCACCCACCACTGACACCACAGGACCGAGAAGTGTGACCAGCGCCGAGACGTAGTACGGACCCATGTCCAGTAACGGTCCACCTCCGGGCTGGTAGTAGAAGTCCGGGTTTGGGTGCCAACGCTCATGCCCCGGCGTCGCCATGGTTGCAGTGGCGGAGACGGGGGCGCCGATCAGACCGTCGTCGATCGCTTTACGGGCAGTCTGGATGCCAGTACCCAGCACGGTGTCCGGTGCGCAACCAACCACAACCCCCGCTGCTGCGGCGGCCGCAAGTACCTCCCGGGCCTCAGCCGTTGTAGCAGCCAACGGCTTTTCACCGTAGACCGACTTGCCGGCGGCGATTGCTTTGAGCGCGATGTCCGCGTGGGCCGCAGGGATGGTCAAGTTCAGGACGAGGTCCACATCGTCCGCTGCCAGGAGTTCGTCCACGGACAGCGCCCGGACACCATCGTAGGAGTCGGCCACGGCCTGCGCCCGCGCCGGGTCAAGGTCCGCTACGGCCACCAGGTTGATGGGATCCAGCCTGCGGAAGTTGCTCAGGTACTGGGCAATGATGGCGCCGCACCCGATGACTCCGACGTTTAGCGGCTTGGCAGGGGTTATCGAGACGCCCACAGCATGCCCCTTTCAATGATGGTACGGACGTTGTTGTCCTGGAGGATTTCCACGCGGTGGCCCGGGGTGCAGACGAAAATTCTGCCCGTGCCCCATTGACGGGTCCAGATGGCCGGTGAGGTGACTTCGCGGTTCCAGGGATCCCAGTCACGGACTTTCTGGGTGGTGGTGGCCAGCACATCGATGTAGTCGTCGGACAGGACCCAGTACTGCTCCGTGACGAGGTCGAAGTCGCCGATTCCCTGGGTGATGGGGTGCTCGGATGCAGCGGTCATCATGTTGACGGTGTAGGCGACGTAATTGTCTGATTGCTCCCCGACCCGCTCGTCAGGGTGCTTGCCGGGGTGGCAGGCGAACTGGCCGCCGATCAGGTGCAGGTAGTCCGAGTTGTTGCGGTAGGAGTCGGCGATGCCACCGTGCCATCCCGCCAGGCCGGTGCCGTTTTCGACGGCGGTGCGCAGGCCCTCGAACTCATCCTTCTCGATGGTGGTCATGGTCATGCATTGCACGATCAGGTCCACTCCGGCCATGTAGTCGGGATCGGCGTAGATCTTGGGCGATTCCTCCACCCGGACGTCGTAGCCGTTGTCCTTCAGATAGGGAATGAACAGCTCCGTGGCTTCCACCGGCTGGTGTCCGTCCCAACCGCCGCGAACCACCAGCGCTGTCTTGTTGTTGCTTGTCATGGTTTCCTTCGTATCGGGCGTATTCATATCAGTCAGATGTTCTGCCAGCGGCTGGCATTGTCTGCGCTGGCCTCCACCGCGGCCAGGACCTTCTGCACCTGCAACGCGTCAGCGAACGACGGCGAGGGCTGCTCGCCTGCGCCGATGGCTGTCACAAGGTCCACCACCTGATGAGTAAAACCGTGCTCATAACCGAGACCATGCCCGGTGGGCCACCAGTTGGCGGCGTAGGGGTGGGAGGGTTCGGTGACCATGATCTTTCGGAAGCCTGCATCGGGTTCCAAGGCAGAATCGTAGAACTGCAGCGAGTTCATGTCCTCGAAGTCGAAAGCGATGGACCCCTTGGTGCCGTTGAGTTCCAGGCGCATGGCGTTCTTGCGTCCCAAGGCAAAACGGGTGGCTTCGAAAATGCCAATGGGGCCGGAAGCGCCAGTGGCGCGTGAGCCGGCGTCAGCGCCGCCGTCGTGCTTGGCCTCAAAACGGGCGGTGAACAGCGCGGCGTCGTCCACGGTCACCGGGCCGCGCGGCCCGTCAGCGCCGCCGTGGCCGCCCAGACCCACGAAGTCACCGCCTACCGGGCGCTCCTTCACGAACGTCTCCAGCAGAGCGGAGACCCCGGTGATGTTGAGCCCGGTGATCCATTGCGCGGCATCGATGCTGTGCGCGCCGATGTCGCCGAGCGAGCCGGACCCGGATTTGGACTTGTCCAGCCGCCAGGTCAGCGGAGCCTCGGCGTCACTGAGCCAGTCCTGAAGGTACTGGGCACGGACGTGTCGGATCTCGCCCAAGCGGCCGTCGTCCACCATCCTCTTGGCCAGCGCCAAGGCAGGGGTGCGTCGGTAACTGAAGCCGCACATGGAGAGCACACCGCGTTCAGCTGCGGCCTTGGCCACCAGCGTCATCTTCTCGGCTTCCTCCACGGAGTTGGCCAACGGTTTTTCGCAAAGGACGTGCTTACCGGCTTCCAGCGCTGCGATAGCTATCTCCGCGTGGGTGTTGCCCGGAGTGCAGATGTCGATGAGGTCGATGTCGTCGCGCTCAATGAGGCGGCGCCAGTCGGTCTCGATGGAGGCCCAACCGTATTTACCGGCTGCTGCCCGTACACTTTCCTCGTTCCTGCCCGCCATTGCGGTGAGTTCAGGTGCCAGCGGAAGGTCGAAAAAGCGCGGTGCCGTGCGCCATGCGTGCGAGTGGGCGGCGCCCATGAAGGCATAGCCCACCATGCCCACGCGTAAGGGTTGTGGTGTGGTCATCAGTAAATCCTTTCTACTTGCTGAAACCTGCGGTGAGGCCACTGAGCAACTGCCGGCGGGCCACCACGTAAATCACCAGCAGCGGCAGCGTTGCCAGCACCACCGAGGCGAGCACCGCCGGGATGTTGACACTGAACTCGCCCTGGAAGGTCCACAGTGACAACGGGAGAACCCGGGTGTCCGGGCTTTGCGTGAGGATCAGCGGGAACAGGAAACCGTTCCACACATGCAGTGCGTTGTAGATGCCAACCGTAATGACAGCAGGCTTGGTCATGGGCAACGCCAGGCGCCACATCATGGCCCAATCGGAACAACCGTCCAGCCGCATCGATTCAAACAATTCGTTGGGAACATCGCGCATGAAGTTGGACAGGATGAGCACCGACACCGGGATCGCGAACGCAATGGAGGGCAGGATCAGAGCCAACAAGGTGTCGTACATGTGGGCCTTGGTGATCATCCAGTAGATCGGAATGATGGTTGCGTGCAGCGGGATAGCCAGGCCCAGGAGGAAGACGTTGTTGGTCCAACTGAGGAACCTTCCCTTGCCCCGGACGATGGCGTAGGCCGCCATGAAAGCGACGAAGAGTGCCGGAATCACGCTGCCTACTGTGACAATGAGGCTGTTGGTGAAGTACTTGGCGAAGTCGTTTTCCAGGACCAGCTTGTAGTTGTCCAGGGTTGGCTCTGCCGGTGGCAGCATCGGGTTGGATGTGAAGAACCCTGCCTGGTTCTTCAAGCTGGTGATGACCACGTAGTAGACGGGCACGATGATGATCGCCAACCAGAGCCAGCCCCCCAGGCCGCCCAGGAAGTTGGGCCGCGAACGGCCAAGCCGTTGAGGCCGACGGCGGGTGGTCACCTTTTCGGGGATTGTTGCCGGGGCCGTGGGGAGTTGGGTGGTGGAAGCCATTACGCACCTTCCAGTTGGCTGGCGTTGCGGTTCTTGCCGCCGAGTCGTTGCAAGAACAGTGCCAGGGCCAGGCCGATGACAACGAGGATCACACCCAAGGCGCTCGCCGCTCCCATGTCGTTGGCTTTGAAACCGGTCAGGTACATGTGCAGGGGCAGGAGCCTGGTGGAGTAGCCCGGTCCGCCGGCGGTCAGTACGAACACCAGGTCGAAGTACGCCAGGGAACCCACCACCATGAGGGTGGAGGAAGTGATCATGGTGTACTTCAGCTGCGGCAGGGTGATGTTGAAGAACTGCTGGACACGGCCGGCACCGTCAATTTGCGCAGCCTCGTACAGCGAGGCAGGAATCTGGCGCACGCCGCCTTGGTAGATCAGTGTGTGGAACGGCACGAACTGCCAAGCAATCACGAATACCACCACAAACAGCACCAGGTCCGAGTTGCCCAGCCAGTCCTGCGCGAGGATCGGCAGGCCCAGGCCGGGGCCGAGCCCGAAGTTTGGGTCCAGCAGCGCCTTGAAGGCGATGGCCACAGCGGCAGAGGAGAGGAGCAGGGGCACGAAGTACAGGACGGCCAGTGCCGCGCGGTACTTCTGGCTGGCCGCCGTGAAGACACCAAGCAACAGGCTGATGGGTGCTTGGACAATGAACGAGAAGAACATGATCTTGGCCGTCACCAACAAGGCGTTGCCCGTGACGGGATCGGCTAGGACCGTGTTCCAGCTGGACAGGCCGTCGAGTTTGATCTCACCGAGGCCGTCCCAGCGGGTGAAGCTGAGGAACAGCACTCCCAGGAGCGGGAGGATGGCGAAGAGCATGAAGAACGCGAGGGCCGGGACGGCCAGCCACCCTGACGGACCCTTTTCCAGGGTCCGTCGGGTGCCTGGGGCACGTTCGGCGCCCACTGCCCGTTGAGGCGTGGTGGTAGTTGCGGACACCGTATTACTTCCCGATCGTCGCGTTCATGGTGGAGGCGAACTGCTCAGGAGTGATCTTCTTCAGGAAGATCTGGTCGAGGTTGGCCAGCATGGCATCTCCTTGCGCGGGGCTGAGCGCCTGGTCCCAGGAAAGTGTGAAGTCCGGGGCATCCTTGGCCATGTCATAGACGTAGCTCAGGAAGTCCTTGTCAGGGGAGGCAGCGAGCTTGTCTTCAATGCCGGTGACCACTGGTACGGCTCCTGAATCGATCAGGCTTTGGACGTTCTCATCGTTGAACATTCCGTCTTTGACGTACTCCAGGGCGGTCTTCTTCTGGTCCTCGGTGGCCTTGGAAGATACAGACCAGAAGTTGGACGGGTTGCCCACAACGTTCGCCGGGTCACCCTTGCCGCCTTCGACAGTGGGGAAGGGGGTGTATCCGAGCTTTCCGCTGGAGACGAAGTCGGCCGCGTCCTTCTTCATGCCTTGGTAGATCCAGCTGCCCTGGAGGATCATGGCGGCCTTGCCTGTGTACAGCAGGGCTTGGTCCGCGTTGCTGTCAGCGGCAATGGAGGAGAAGCCGTTGATGAAGCCGCCGGCGTCCACCAGTTCCTGAATCTTGGTCAGTGCCTCGATCACGGCGGGGTCGGACCATGCGTTCGGCTTGTTGGCTGCAATATTGGCGAAGACTTCAGGGCCGCCGATACGGTCCACAAGGTATTCAAGCCACATCAGGTCCGGCCACTTGGACTGGCCACCCAGGGAGAAAGGTGCCACGCCGGCTGCCTTGAACTTGGGCACCAGCGCCATGAGCTCGTCCCAGGTCTTGGGCGGTTCTGCACCGATCTTCTCGAAGACTTCTTTGTTGAAGTAGAGCACTACAGGCTGCACCTTGTTGTTTGGCAGCGCATAGGTCTTGCCGTCGATCACGCCGCTCTCAAGAATGGAGGGAAGGTAGCGGCTCTGGACGTCGGGGTTCTCCTTGAGGAATCCCGTCAGATCATCCACCTGGCCGGCATCGACGTAGGACTTGAGCACCCCGCCGCCCCAGCCGTAGACGAGTGTGGGTCCTTGGCCGGCGCCGACGGCGGTACGCACCTTGGTCTTGTAGGCGTCGTTGGCAAAGAAGTCGAGCTTGATGGCGGAGTCGGGGTGTGACTTGTTCCAGGAGTCAACGGATGCTTGGAAAACAGGCTGGTCGCCGCCGGTGAGTCCCCACATGGTTGCCGAATCCGCCGAGGCTCCTGTTCCAGCCGGGCCCGAGGACCCGCAGGCTACGAGTGCGATCGACAATGCGGCTGCAGAAACGGCCATTCCGGCGGTGCGCAACTTGAGATTATTCATGTGCAGTTTCCATTCGTCCTTCGGGCTCGACGCTGATTGCCCGGTTGTGCGTTTAAAAAGCCACACTCCGCGGTGAGGCGATCGACTGCGATCATCCACATCCATTGACATTTCGAAATATTTCGAACATCCTTTCGGAAGTGCCCACCAAATTTAGCCGTGACACGCATCACCGTCAAGGCCTTTTTGTGGCCACATATAGAGGAGTGGCTCGGTTCGTTGACGGATTTCATCTTGATCGGGGACACTGTACTCATCCGAAATATTTCGAAAGCAGGAGAGTTGTGGAACCAGATCCTCGCCCGTCCAAACTCACCTTGGCCGCGGTGGCAGCCGAAGTAGGAGTCTCTGCGCCCACCGTTTCCAAGGTGGTCAACGGCCGTGAGGACGTGGCAGAAGCCACCCGCGCCAGGGTTCTGGCAGCACTACAGCGCACCGGCTACAAGTCGCCGCTCCAACGCAAAAGCATCCCCGAGCATCGTGCCGTGGAAGTGGTCTTCGATTCGTTGAATTCGGCTTATGGAGTGGAGGTCCTCAATGGCGTGATGGAACACGCGGCAGTATCGGACATGGAGGTAATCCTTTCCATCACCGGGCGCCAGGCCGGTTCGCCGCTTGGACCTGAGGAACGGGCACAGCGCCTGCTCGACGAGGGCCGTGCCGGCATGATCGTGGTGACGTCGGCCTTCGGCTCCGCGCAGTTGGAGGCGTTCAAACGCCGCCAAATCCCCATCGTGGTGGTGGATCCGCTGAATCCGCCACCCGCCGATGTCTTCAGTGTTGGCGCCAGCAACTGGGCCGGAGGCAAGGCCGCGGCATCACACCTGCTGGAGTTGGGGCATCGAAGAATCGCCTACATTGGTGGCCCCTCCACGGCGGAGTGCAGCCAAGCCCGCCTTCACGGCTATATGGCCGCCTTGATGGCAGAGGGCGTGAGCGTGGACCACGAGTACGTTTCCGATGGCCCCTTCAAGCCGGAGAACGGAGTACGCGCCATGAAAGCCCTGCTGGCGCTCGACAATCCGCCCACGGCGATCTTTGCCGGCAGCGACAGCATTGCGCTAGGGGTCCTCGCTGAAGCTCGGCGCCAGGATGTTCGTATTCCCGAGGAAATGAGCTTGGTCGGTTTTGACGGCACACACCAAGCCGAGGAATCCGTGCCGCCCCTCACGTCCGTGTCGCAGCCTCTGCAAGAGATGGGACGCTCTGCCCTGAGCTTCATCCTTCGCCAGAAAAACGGCGAGGAAATCGACTCGCGAAGGGTTGAGCTGGCCACGCACCTCGTCGTCCGCGAGTCCACCGCACCTCCGCGGGTGTCCACCGCTAGGGGAGTCGCCGCCGTCGAGGGCTGAGTGACACCGGCGGGATGGCGTCATACAGCAGCACCCGCACCCACCGTTCGCCCGTCTCGCGGAACTCCGCCCGGCTGGCGAAACGGTACAGGTAGCTGCGCGCCCGCACCCAACGTGGGCGTTCGCCGTCGAACGGGTCAACGCGCAGCAGTCCAAGAGTGCGTCTGTCGGCCTCCAACAACCTGTCCAGAAATATGTAAAACCAATCTTCGTGGACGGTCCTCAGCGGCAGGAACCACATCAGCCAATCCAAGCGCAGATGGTAGGGCGCCCATTGGCGGGGGAGTCGTCGCACGTCGCCGGGCTTGCCCTTAAAGCCGTACTCCAGCCACCGCTCATCCGGGGCGTCCGGCGCATCATCCAGCGTGCCCTCCACCACGATTTCAATGCGCTGCTTGGTCACCGTCCCAAAAGCTCCATAGGCGTTGACCAGGCGCCACCGGTTGAAACTGGCGTTCATCAACTGCCGGCTGGAGAAGAGGTTGAGGAGCGGCTGGTAGCTGAACACCAGCAACAGAACGGTCACAAGCACGACGACGGCGAGCCACCACACCGGGGTTTCAGTGCTTTGGTGCCACTCCAGCGGGATGAACGGAAAGACCGCATGGGCCACGGGGTCGCTGACGGCGGCGAAAGCCAGGACAATTGCCACCCAGTTCAACCACGCAAAGTTCCCGGTACCCACCAACCACAATTGCGTCGCGATGATGATTCCGGCGGCGATGCTGGCCAGCGGCTGAGGGGCGAAGAGGAAGAACGGCACCACGAGCTGCGCGAAATGGTTGCCCACCACTTCTACCTTGTGCAGCGGACGCGGCAGGAGATGCGCTTGTCGGCTCAGCGGGCCAGGCATCGGCTGTGTCTCGTGGTGGTAGAACATCGCCGTCATATCCCGCCACTCGCGACCACCCCGGATCTTGATCATGCCGGCACCGAACTCAAGCCTGAACACCAGCCACACAATAAGGATGAGGATGGTTGTGGGCGGCGGAGACTGGTTTGAGCCCAGGAACGCCACCGTGAAACCGGCCTCGAGGAGAAGGATCTCCCAGCCGAAACCATAGAACGTCTGGCCGACGTTGACGATTGACATGTAGAGGAACCACAGGGTAAGGAACGCCAGCATGGGAAGCCACGGAGGACCCGTTTGGGGGAGGCCCATGACCAACAGAACGGACACGCCGATACCCGTCCAGCACACGGCCTTGAGCAGCGTATCGGAGTAGCGCCACCGAAACAGAGTAGGCCGGGCCAGCCGACGGGCCATGTCCAGGAAAGCCGGCACCGGCAACAGCCCGCGCTCGCCGAGAAGTGCCGGGAACTGGTTCAGCGTGGAAAGGAAGGCAACGGCGTAGAGCACGGCTGTGCCGCGCTGCAATACCTGCCGGGCGAACTCGTAGTCCCGCGCATCAAACCAGGACAGCCACTCCACGATTCCACGGTACGCGCGGGCCGGTGGTGGTCAAGCGGTGTCGGTTTTCCACATACGCACCAGTCCGTTCGCGGCCCCCTGTAGTGACTGGGATACTTAAGCAATGCAGCCGCGCAAGATCGTCATCCTCGGGTCCACCGGTTCCATCGGCACACAAGCGATTGATGTCGTCGACGCCGCCCCACACCGTTTTGAGGTGGTTGCGCTCAGCGCGGGCGGAGGAAACCTTGCACTCATCGCGCAACAGGCCGTTCACACGCGGGCGCAAGCCGTGGGTATCGCCCAAGGAGATCAGGGAGCCCTGCGGCAATTGATCGCGGCCGCTGCCGCTGCAGCAGGCGTGCGAAACTTCGCTCCGGAGATTTTTGTTGGGCCGGACGCCTCCACCCGGATCGCCGCCATTGAGTGCGACGTCGTCCTCAACGGCATCACCGGTTCCATCGGATTGGCGCCCACCTTGGCCGCGCTCGGTACGGGAGCCACGCTGGCACTGGCCAACAAGGAGTCGCTGATAGTCGGCGGCGCCCTGGTCAAAGCTGCTGCGAGCCCCGGCCAGATCGTCCCCGTTGATTCAGAGCACTCCGCCATTGCCCAGTGCTTGCGTTCAGGAACGGACCAGGAAGTCGAAAAGCTGATCCTGACGGCATCCGGCGGGCCCTTCCGCGGACGCTCACGGGAACAGCTCCACGACGTCACGCCGCAGGAGGCGCTGGCTCACCCCACCTGGGACATGGGCCTCATGGTCACCACAAACTCGGCCAGCCTGGTCAACAAGGGCCTCGAAGTGATTGAGGCACACCTGCTGTTCGACGTTCCCCTGGATAGGATCGACGTCGTGGTTCATCCGCAGTCCGTGGTCCATTCCATGGTCCAGTTCGTGGACGGATCCATCATTGCCCAGGCGTCACCCCCGGACATGCGGTTGCCGATCGCGCTCGGGCTGGGTTGGCCGGACCGCGTCCCTCGCGCTGCACAGGCATGCGACTGGACGCAAGCCACCAGCTGGACCTTCGAACCCTTGGATACTGTGGCGTTCCCGGCCGTGGACCTCGCCAAGGACGCCGCGAAGCAGGGCAGCACGTTCCCGGCAGTGTTCAACGCCGCCAATGAGGAAGCCGTAGAGGCCTTCCACGCCGGGCGCATCCGCTTCACCCAGATTGTGGATACGGTTGAGTCCGTCCTCAGCGAACATTCAGGCTCCTCTGAGCTAACAGTGGAGTCCGTGCTTGATGCTGAGAAGTGGGCACGCGCCCGTACCCTTGATCGTTTAGCCAGCAGCGCCCTGTAGCTCACAACCCTTATGGAAGCAGTCCCACCGGCATGAGTCCCGTCCTTCTCTTCATTCTCGGAGTCGTCTTCGTCGCCATCGGCGTAGCTGTTTCCATTGCGCTTCACGAGGTAGGCCACCTGGTCCCTGCCAAACTGTTCAAAGTGCGCGTCACCAAGTACATGATCGGCTTTGGACCCACCCTGTGGTCCAAGAAGAAGGGCGAAACCGAGTACGGCTTCAAAGCGCTTCCCTTGGGCGGCTACGTCTCCATGATCGGCATGTACCCGCCGAACAAGGAAGACGGCGCCGTCCGCCCCTCCAGCACAGGCATGTTCCAGACCCTGGCCACTGAAGCACGCTCCATGGCACACGAGGAAGTGGGGCCAGGAGACGAGAACCGCGTCTTCTATAAGCTTCCCGTCTGGAAAAAGATCATCGTCATGCTTGGCGGTCCCGCCATGAACATGCTGATCGGGTTGATACTGCTGGCTGTCCTGCTCATGGGCTTCGGCATGGCCACAGCAACCACCACCATCGCTGACGTTTCCAAATGCCAGGTCGCGGCAGGGGAGACAGTGGACCCCGACTCGGCCGACTGCAAACTGACTCCGGCCGCGGCCGCGGGGCTCCAACCGAACGACACCATTACGTCCTTCGACGGAAAAGCCGTCACCAGCTGGGACGAGCTCACCAGCTGGATCCGTGCGTCCGCCGGAAGAGACGTGCCCATCACGGTGGAACGCAACGGATCGACCGTAGAAACCACTGTGACGCCCGTACTCTCGTCGCGGCCAGTAGTCGGCGCCGACGGCAGGCCCGAACAGGATGCCGACGGAGTGCTGAAATACCAGGAAGTCGGATTCCTTGGGATCGGGGCCCAAAGCGAACTGGTGCCCCAGCCGGCGTCGGCAGTTTTGCCCATGGCCGGAGAGAACATCAAGCAGATTTCCGGTGTGATCTTCAACCTGCCGGCCAGGGTGGTCGGGGTGGCGAAAGCCGCCTTCAGCGAAGAACCCCGCGATCCCAACGGACCCATCAGCGTGGTGGGTGTTGGCCGGGTTGCCGGCGAAGTCGCGGCCATGGAACAGGTGCCCATGCAAGCCCGCATCGGTACCCTGATCGGGTTGCTCGCCGGACTCAACTTCGCCCTGGCCATCTTCAATCTCATCCCACTTCTGCCCCTTGACGGCGGCCATGTAGCCGGGGCGCTCTACGAAGGGGCACGACGCCGGGTGGCCAAGCTCCTGGGTAAACCGGACCCGGGCGCCTTCGACATCGCCAAGCTGCTGCCGGCCACGTACGTGGTCGCGGCGCTGCTCATGGCCATGGGCGCACTCCTGATCTATGCGGACATCGTGAAACCCGTCAACATTTTCGGCTGAGCTGCGAGCATTCTTGGCTGGGCTGTGAACATTTTTGCCTGAGCAGGCGGGATAGGCTAGCTCCATGACTGTTTTCGCTGTTGAGTATGTATACGTCGCCGATTCCGGTGCCCTCCGCGATGAAGCCCGCCCCGCACACCGTGCCTGGCTCGGCGATCTGGCCGATGAAGGCAAACTGCTTGCCAGTGGCCCCTACGGTGACGGCGCCGGCGCCCTGCTGATCTTCAAGTCCGCTGACGAAGCCGAACTCAATGACCTCCTCAAGCAGGATCCGTTTGCAGAAGCCGGAGTAATCGCCGGCATCCGCACCACGGAATGGGCGCCCATTATCGGTGTCCTGGCTGCCCACGCGTCCTAGCCCGGACGTTCCCCACCACAACGATCCACCCCAACCCAAGGAGTCCACGTGACCTCGGTCAGCCTGGGAATGCCAGCAGCCCCACCCCCCGTCCTTGCCCCGCGCCGTAAGACGCGGCAGATCAAGGTAGGGTCCGTTGGCGTCGGTTCTGACTCGCCCATCAGCGTGCAGTCCATGACCACCACCCCCACCACGGATATCAACGCCACGCTTCAGCAGATCGCTGAACTGACGGCGTCCGGCTGCGACATCGTGCGTGTTGCCTGCCCTTCCGCCGACGATGCCGAGGCATTGCCGATCATTGCCCGTAAGTCCCAGATTCCCGTCATCGCAGACATCCACTTTCAGCCAAAGTACGTCTTTGCGGCAATCGAGGCCGGCTGCGCTGCCGTCCGCGTAAACCCGGGCAACATCCGTAAGTTCGATGACCAGGTCAAAGAAATCGCTGCAGCGGCCCGCGACCATGGAACGTCCATCCGGATCGGCGTCAACGCAGGTTCCCTTGAACCGGGCATCATGAAGAAATACGGCAAGGCCACCCCGGAGGCACTGGTTGAGTCCGCCGTCTGGGAAGCCTCGCTGTTCGAAGAGCATGGGTTCCACGACTTCAAGATCTCCGTCAAGCACAACGATCCCGTGATCATGGTGGCCGCGTACGAGATGCTGGCCGAGAAGGGCGACTGGCCCCTGCACCTCGGCGTGACCGAGGCCGGACCAGCGTTCCAAGGCACCATCAAGTCGGCCACGGCTTTCGGTGCACTCCTGTCCCGCGGCATTGGCGACACCATCCGTGTTTCCCTCTCGGCCCCGCCGGTGGAGGAAATCAAGGTTGGCAACCAGATCCTGCAGTCCCTGAACCTGCGCCCTCGCAAGCTCGAAATCGTCTCCTGCCCGTCCTGTGGCCGCGCCCAAGTGGACGTGTACACGCTGGCCGAGCAGGTCACCGCAGGTTTGGAAGGCATGGAGATTCCGTTGCGCGTTGCCGTCATGGGTTGCGTCGTCAACGGACCCGGCGAGGCCCGCGAAGCGGACCTTGGTGTGGCCTCCGGAAACGGCAAGGGCCAGATTTTCGTGAAGGGCGAAGTCATCAAGACTGTGCCTGAGAGCGAAATTGTTGAGACACTGATCGAAGAGGCCATGCGCATCGCCGAAGAGATGGGGGAGGCCGATGGCGAAGATGCTGTCAAGGGTAGCCCCGTGGTTAGCGTCTCGTAACGAGAACGGCTTGGGTGTCAGGGTGCTCGGCGATGCCGACACCCTGACTCTTCGTGCCCTGGCCAGCGAAGACGTGGTTGCCAACGTCTTCATCCTCGCCCACCTGGAAAGCACCGGGACAGCGGCGCCTACCAGCGGGGGTGCCAGTATTTTCGGAGTTTTCGACGGCGAAACGCTCCTCGGCGCGTGCTGGGCGGGCGCCAACCTTGTCCCTGTGCAGCTCGATCCCGGCCTGGCCGGTTATGTGGCCACTGCGGCTCACGAAACAGGACGCCGCTACGCGTCCATTTTCGGGCCCGCGGAAACGGTGATGGCCCTCTATGCGCGATTCGAGCAACTGGGCCATGGTGCCCACGAAGTCCGGTCTCAACAACCGCTGCTCACCATCTCAGGGACGCCGGTCATCGGCGCCAACCCTGCCCTGACATTCGGCACCATGGCGGACTTCGATCGCATCCTGCCTGCCTGCGCCGCCATGTTCGAAGAAGAAGTGGGCTACTCGCCCTTCCTCGGAGGGCAGGAGTTCTACAGCAGACGCGTTGCCGGGCTCATCCGGGAGGGCCATTCGCTGGTCCACATCGATGCCAACGGCACAGTGGTCTTTAAAGCCGAGCTGGGGGCAGTCACCCGGGACGTCACGCAGGTCCAGGGCGTCTGGATGAACCCCGAGCTGCGTGGACGCGGCCAAAGCGGTGGCTACATGGCCGCCGTCGTGAATCTCTCACGGACCTTCGCCCCGGTGACGAGCCTCTACGTGAACGACTACAACGCCAAAGCCCGCGCCACCTATGAGCGGGTGGGCTTCGAACAAGTGGGCACCTTCGCAACCGTCCTGTTTTAGCCCTGCTTCCCGCTACTTGTAGTCTTGTCTCGGTTGGCGCACGCCACCAATCACTCGAACTTCCCTGGGGAACAAATGAATAAGAATGCGCTGCGCGGCTTTGCCGTGTCAGGACTATTGGTCATGGGCCTCACCGCGTGCGGCGGTGCCGGTACCTCCACGGACGCTGCGTCCGCTCCGGCCAGCGAAACGGCAACACCCACGCCCACACCGGCAAAGCAGCACACCTTGGAGGAACTCACGGCAGTTCTAGGCCAGATCAAGGACAAGCAGGGCGCTAAGTTGAGTGTCATGTCGAGCGCCGATATGTCCGGCACGCTGGAGCAGTCGAAGGCCATGATGTCGCAGATCGACGTCCAGCCCGCTGCCTGCAAAGACATGGCCCTGGGATCTCTCGCGCAGCCGGTCGACGGCGTCAAGGCCGCCTTTGGTGTCAGCCAGGATGTAGCTACCAGCAGTATGAGCACGATTTCCTTGGGGACTGGACTGGGGGAGCGGATCCGGGACAGGGCCCAGGAAAGCATCGATCAACTGTCGGCATGCGGCACGATGACCATGGGCGGTCCTACCGGGGTCAGCACGATCACGGTGACGGATCTGGCCGATAAGAAGCCCGCCAACGCTTTGATGGCGTATCGCATGGACACCAAGCTGCCGAGCGGTGAGACGGGGTCCGCCCTCATGTCACAGGCAATTAAACAAGACGTCCTGATCTCGGTCACCGTCGCGGGCGGTGCTTCCGAGGCGGATGCCTTGGCTAACACCACCGTTCTCCTGGACCAGGCGATAGAGCTCATCAAGTAGCCTATCCGGCCGTCAGTTGTGGCTCTTCCCAGGGTGGGGTGAGCCACAACTGCCACCTGTTAATGCCACCTGTTAAGGGGAGTCCAGACTCCCCGTGAGGTAGCGCTGGATGTTCGGCGCTACGAAGCGGACCACGTCTTCCTGATTCGCTGAGGCCAGGGGTTCGAGCCGGATCACGTAGCGGACCAGCATCAGCCCCACCACTTGTGTGGCTACGAGATTGCCGCGCACGCGTACTTCCTCGGCCGTCCCGGGCAGCCCCGCCATGATTTTGGACAGGATGGTGCGGTGTACCATTTCGCGCATGAGTGCCGTCTTGGCCTTGGAGCCGATGGTTCCCCGGACAAAGCCCACCAGGCCGTGCTGAGCCGGGCTTTCCCACAGCCGCAAGACGGCTCGCACAATCGCTTCGGCCCTCACCGCAGGGTCCAGGGTTTCGACGCCGGCAAGAACCTCGGCCGGGTCAGCGGGCAATTGGACGCTGGCGGCAAAGAGCTCGTCCTTGCCCCCGAAAAAGTGGTGCACCATGGCCGGATCCACGGATGACTCCCGGGCTACCTGTCGCATACTTGTCCCCTCGAATCCTTGCTCGGCGAACAGTTTCCGTGCGGCTGCGAGGATGGCTTCCCGCGAATGGTCTCCAGCGCTTCGGCGGCCCCTACGCCCCTGCGGGTGGCTCATCGGGTTTGTCGTCGAAGGGTCAATGACGCGAGGACCAGGACTCCCACGACGATCCCGCCCATGATCAGGGCGTCTTGCCACATCGCGGCAGAGGCGTCGGCATTTCCGGCAATCTCCTTCAGTGCATCCACGGAGAAAGTCAGGGGCAATACGCTGGAGATTGCTTCCAGGACCTCATTCATATCGTCCCGTGCCACGAACAAGCCGCACAAAAGAATCTGTGGCACCACTACCACGGGCATGAACTGCACGGCTTGGAACTCGGTGCGGGCAAACGCCGAACACAACAGCCCAAGCGCGACGCCCAGGACGGCATTGATGACGGCGATCATCACCACCAGGGCGGGACTTCCCTTGATGTCGAGGTCAAAGATCCAGTAGGCCACAGCCGTCGCCACCAAGGACTGCAAGGCGGCCATGATGGAAAACGCCAGAGCATAGCCGAACAGCAGGTCTGCTTTGTGAATCGGTGTGGTCAGGAGGCGCTCCAGGGTGCCGGAGGTGCGCTCCCGGAGCATGGTGATGGACGTGACCAGGAACATCACCACAAAGGGAAAAATGGCCAGCATCATCAAGCCGACGCGGTCAAAGGTCCGGGGGAACCCCGGCGGGAGTGTTTCGTTCTCGAACAGGAAATAGACGGCCGTCAGCAGCAGCGCGGGGACCACAAGGATCAGCGCGACGCTCCGGTGATCGTGCCGCAGTTGTCCCAGGACACGGGCGGTAGTGGCAAGCGTCATTCGGAGGTTCATGACGTCACCTGGCTTTCTTCCTGCCCCCGTTTAGCGCCATCGATGCTGGGTTCAACGGTTTTGATGATGGTCAGGAAGGCCCGTTCCAGGTCTTCGCTCCGGCCGCGTTGGGCCAGTTCCGTCGGAGTCAGCTGCGCCAGCAGGAGCCCGTCGCGAAGCAGGAGCAGCGATGAACAATGGGATGCTTCCTCCATGACGTGGCTGGATACCAGCAGGGTTGTTCCGGTGGCAGCCATGGCGGCGAAACGCTCCCACAATTCGGCTCGGAGTACGGGATCCAGCCCCACTGTGGGTTCGTCCAGGACCAGGAGCTGCGGATGCGCCACCAGCGCGCACGCAAGGGACACACGGCTGAACTGTCCGCCGGACAGGTCTGCGGCTTTCTGCCTCGCTAGAGATTCAAGCCCGACGGCGGCAATCGCCTCGGCGACGTCGGCCGCCGTCGCGCCGTGCATTGCGCCGAAGTAGCGAACGTTCGCTTCGACGCTGAGGTCCGCGTAGACGCTGGCACCTTGGGTGACGTATCCGACGTCGTGCCTCAGTGGCGCGCTGCCCGCCGGCCGACCGAGGACGGTGACAGTGCCCCGGGTGATGCGCTGGACACCGACGATTGCCCGCATGAGCGTGGTCTTGCCGCTGCCGGAGGGGCCCAGGAGTCCTGTGATCCGGCCGGCATCAACCGTGAAGTTCGAGCCTCGGAGGATTTTCGTGCGTGAACGGGACACATGGAGTCCCGTCGCCTCAATGGCCGCTGGAAGGGGTGACATCAGGCCTCCACTTGGCTCCCTGTAATTCACCAACTGATGAATTAAAGCTAGATCTGCCTGACATGGTGGTCAAGGGCCTTACCGCCTCGGCGGAGGTCATCCTTGAAAATGTGTCTGCGATCACATAGGTTCTTCCCAAGCCGTGTCGTTGGGGCGCGGGTGGTACAGGGGGAATCATGACCAAGACCTTGAAGGGCGCCATTGGCGGCTATACCATCCGTGATTTCGGCAATGAACAATGCTTCCCAGTCGCAGGCGATGCCGTTCCGCTGGAGGGAACGGCAATCTAGTCCCCGGACAGAGTCTGCGGCCGTCCGGCCGCTGAGCCACGCCATCGCAGGATGACCAGCCGGTTGCGGCCAGGGGCTTCCAAACGCGACGGCGTGGCTCTTCTGTTTTCAAGCTGTCCGGACGCCATGCGGGCCCGTTCAAGCGGCCGCGCAGTCAGCCGGTAGATTAGTAGACAGTTGTTTTTGCCACATCTGCCATAGAAACGGATACGTACCCGTGGTCCTTCGCCTTTCCCAGCTGTTCCTACGCACCCTGCGTGAAGATCCCGTCGACGCCGAGGTTGACAGCCACAAGCTCCTGGTCCGCGCCGGCTACATCCGCCGCGCCGCACCCGGTATTTACACATGGCTGCCGCTGGGGCTGAGCGTCCTGCGCAAGGTGGAGGACATCATCCGCCAGGAAATGTCCGCCATTGGAGCCCAGGAAGTCCACTTCCCGGCCCTGCTTCCCCGCGAACCTTATGAGGCCACCAACCGCTGGACCGAATACGGCGAAGGCCTGTTCCGTCTCCAGGACCGCAAGGGCGCGGACTACCTTCTGGCACCCACGCACGAGGAAATGTTCACGCTCTTGGTCAAGGACCTGTACTCCTCGTACAAGGACCTCCCGCTGAGCCTCTACCAGATCCAGAACAAGTACCGTGACGAAGCCCGTCCGCGGGCAGGGCTCCTCCGTGGCCGCGAATTCATCATGAAGGACTCGTACTC
Source organism: Arthrobacter sp. Rue61a (assembly GCF_000294695.2). NCBI lineage: Bacteria > Bacillati > Actinomycetota > Actinomycetes > Micrococcales > Micrococcaceae > Arthrobacter > Arthrobacter sp. Rue61a. Next base: position 1,598,266 of record NC_018531.1, read on the forward strand.
CTTCGACATCGATGACGCCGGCTTGGACGCAAGTTACGCCGCCCACCGTGCTGCCTACCTGAAGATCTTTGAGCGGCTCGGCCTGGAAGTTATTCCTGTAGCCGCCACCGCTGGTGCCATGGGTGGATCCAAGAGCGAGGAATTCCTGTTCCCCACCGAGATCGGCGAGGACACGTTCGTGCGCTCGGCCGGTGGCTACTACGCCAACGTCGAGGCCGTCACCACCGTGGTTCCGGACGAGATCGACTTCAGCAACGCTCCGGCCGCCGAGGTCCTGGACACACCGAACACCCCCACCATCGACACTTTGGTGGACGCCGCCAACCAGTTGGCTCCCCGCAGCGAGTCCGACGGCGGCGCCTGGACTGCCGCTGACACGCTCAAGAATGTTGTCCTCGCCGTCACGCTGCCCACGGGTGAGCGCCAGATCGTGGTGATCGGCGTTCCCGGCGACCGCGGAGTAGACCTCAAGCGCGTGGAAGCCAACATTGGCTCCCACCTGCCCATCGCCGGTGAAATCGGCCTCGAGGCTGCCAACGAAGAGGACCTCAAGAAGCTGCCCTGGCTGGTCAAGGGTTACATCGGACCCGGCCTGTCCCTCGACGAGCCTGTCCTTGGACTTGAAGGATCCTCCAAGGTTCTTTTCCTTGTGGATCCCCGCGTCGTCTCCGGCACCACCTGGGTTACCGGTGCCAACGCTGAGGGCAAGCACGTCTTCGGGCTGGTCGCTGGCCGCGACTTCGTGTGGGACGGCGTCATCGAGAGCACCGAAGTGCGTGCAGGCGACCCCGCCCCGGACGGCTCGGGACCGCTGGAAACAGCGCGTGGCATCGAGATGGGCCACATCTTCCAGCTCGGCCGCAAGTACGCTGAGGCCTTGGACCTGAAGGTCCTGGACCAGAACGGCAAGCAGCAGGTTGTCACCATGGGCTCGTACGGCGTTGGCGTGACGCGTGCCGTCGCGGCCCTGGCTGAAGCGAACAATGACGACCGCGGCCTCGTGTGGCCGCGCTCCGTAGCTCCGGCCGATGTCCACGTGGTGGCGGTGGGCCGCGGCGATGAGATCTTCGAAGCAGCAGAAAAGCTTTCCCTTGAACTCGAAGCCGCCGGCCTGGACGTCATCTTCGATGACCGTCCCAAGGTTTCACCCGGCGTGAAGTTCGGCGACGCCGAACTGGTGGGTGTGCCCACCATCCTGGCCGTCGGCCGGGGTCTTGTGGACGGTGTAGTGGAAATCAAGGATCGCCGCAGCGGTGAAGCCGAGAACATCTCGGTGGACAAGGCCGTGGACTACGTGGTCAACGCCGTACGAACCCGGTGATTTCCGGGTTCGAGTCGATCCAGCTCACCACACTCATCCTGATTGTGGTGGCTGGATTCGCAGCCGGCTGGGTGGATGCCGTAGTGGGGGGCGGGGGACTGATCCAGCTCCCCGCCCTGCTGCTGGTTCCGGGCATCACGCCTGTACAGGCCCTGGCTACCAACAAGATGGGGTCCATTTTCGGGACCACCACCAGCGCTGTCACGTACTACCGCCGCGTGGGACCCGATCTCAAGACGGCTGTTCCCATGGCGGTTATCGCGTTGGCCGGGAGTTTTGGCGGGGCCATCCTGGCTGCCTCCCTGCCGGCCAGCGTTTTCAAGCCCATCATCGTGCTGGCGCTCATCGCTGTGGCCATCTTCACAGCCCTTCGTCCCGGCGCCGGTGAACTGACCGCTCTCCGCCATGACGGCAATAAGCACTACGTGGTGGCGTGCCTGATCGGTGCCGTGATCGGCTTTTACGACGGCTTGATCGGCCCGGGTACGGGCTCGTTCCTGGTCATTGCCCTTGTTTCGGCCATGGGTTATGCCTTCCTGGAAGCCAGCGCCAAAGCGAAGATCGTCAACATGGCCACGAATGCCGGCGCGTTGATTTTCTTCCTCCCTCACGGTTCCCTGCTGTGGGGCGTAGGCCTCATCCTTGGCTTGGCCAATATGGCAGGAGGCTACCTCGGTGCCAGGACCGCTGTGGCCAGGGGAAGCAAGTTTGTGCGCCTTGTCTTCCTGATGGTGGTTGCGGCGTTGATCATCAAACTGGGCATGGATGTCTGGAACGAGAACTTCGCAGCGTAGGGCTGCCGCAGTTGGTTTTAGATAAAGCTGCCGCTGGCATTGGCCATGGTCCTCAAACCACGGACGACGGCGTGGGGCACCACCGCGCTCGACGCCGGGTTGCCGGGGGAAGCCTTGTTCGTCACCCGGATGTCGAACCTGCCGAGGCTTGTTTCCGCCACCACTTCAAAGCCACCGTCAGGACCATGAGCTACTGAACCGCTTCGCCGGGCTCGGGGAGTTCGTGCGCCCGCGGCAGGGCATCGAGGGTGCTGCCGGCCAACGTGCTGGCTACCCACAGGGAACGGGCAAGGTCGCCACCGTGTCCGGGTTTTGCGGCGTACCACAAAGCGTTCTGCACCTCACGGGCGACGCTCCATTGCCGCGCGACCTCAGGATCCAGTCCTGCGGCGAGGCTGAAGTCATGGCACCGCTCGCGCAAGGCCGCTTCCGGGTCCGTCCGCGAGAGGTCGTGGATGCGGTTCCACAGGATGGGTGCTACGGCGAACTCGGCCTCGCCAATCTGTGGTTGCGGATCAATGGCCAGGTAGTCCCCGCGGAGGGACAGCCGTCCGGCGGCGGTGGTAGCGAGAATGTTCATGAAGTGGAGGTCCGTGTGCACCAGGACATCGGTGCCGGAACGGCGTCCCACCACTCCACGCGTCTGGCAGACCTCCAAAGCTGCCTCCAGAAGCCACCTCGGGAAGGGCCGGTCCAAACGTTCCCATTCTGCAGGGAGTTCATCGCTCCACCGTTCGGCGGTGGCAGCAATATGGTCGAAAGCCCGCCACTCCGGGCGGTCGTCGGGCTGGATTGAGAGTTCGCGCATGATGGCGCCCCACACGTCCCTGGCCTCGTCCAGCGGAGCGTCCTGCAGCCACCGGGAAGCATCCAGGCGTTCGAGCACCATGGAGCACCTTGCGTCGTCTGAGGCGAGAAGACGGACCGCGCCCCGGCCGTCCCAAAGGGCCAGGGCGTGGCCCTCCACCAGCGCTTCGTCGTGGGGAAAAGCGATCTTCAGGGCCGCGGGAACGCCGTTCTGAAGAACAGGCACCACCAAGGCTCCATGGCCATTCCAAGGCTCGGCGCCTGGCGCAAGGTCCACCGTGAGCTGCCAGCGGTCCAGTGCCTCAGAGATGAGCCTCGGGAGGCTGGCCAGCCAGTCCCTGCCCGCGGAGTCGCGGTTGTACCGGGCGTGGAGGTCGCCCGGAATGGGAATCATCGCGTGAAGGGTCACGCCAACAGCCTAACTCCGCGTCACCGCGTGCCCCTTAGAAAACGCCGCTTGCGCCCAATAGGGTTCCGATCGAGAAGGTTGCGGCCAGCGCCAGTGCCCCGCCCAAGACCACCCGGGCTGCCGCGCGGAAGCGGGAGGCGCCGCCGATCCATGCGCCTACCGCACCGGTGATCGCCAGGGCCAGCAGGACTGCGACGAACGTCAGCGGCACCCGCAGCTCCGGCGGAGGCAGCAGGATGGCCAGCATGGGCAGCGCCGCCCCCAAGGTGAAGGCGACAGCGGAAGCCAAGGCTGCGTTCCAAGGGCTGACGATGTCGTCTTCATGGATATTCAGCTCGGCCGAGAGGTGGGCGGCCAAGGCATCGTGTTCGGTCAGCTCCTGTGCAACGGTCCGGGCGGTCTCGGCGCTGAGCCCTTTCGACTCGTAGATCGCGGCCAACTCGTTGAGTTCATCTTCCGGTTGCTCCGCCAGCTCACGTTTTTCTTTTTCGATCAGCGCTTTTTGGGTGTCGCTTTGGCTGCTGACGGACACGTACTCACCCAAAGCCATGGAGATAGCGCCACCCACCAGGCCAGCGGTTCCTGCAGCGAGGATACTGCCCGTGCTCGTGGTAGCGCCCGCCACGCCCACCACGATCGCCGCGACGGACACGATGCCGTCGTTGGCACCCAGGACTCCGGCCCGCAACCAGTTCAACCGGTGGGCAAGATCGTCGCGGTGGGGTTCGTTCTCATGCATGGTGGCAGTTTCTGTGGAAGCCATGCATCAAGCCAAGCACTGGCAGGCGGCCCTGACCAGCATGGCTAGGCTCGCCTATCCGCCGGTGGAAGCGGGTGCGGTGGTGGGCGTCGGCAGCGAAGGCAACTCGCCGGCGTCGAGCATGAGTCCCGGCAACGCAGGTAGGGGCGCGCCCCAGGCTGCGCTCCTGCGGGCAGCAGTCAGAAGACCGTCAACTGCCCAGCTCCGAGTCTCATCCGTGGACAAAGCAACCAGGTCACCGAATCGAGGCAGGGATGCAAGTTCCACGGAGCCCAGGAAAGCGGCCGGGTCCTTGGCGAACTGTTCCGGCAGCCGGTAACCGGCCTCGCTGGCGGGCGAGTCCGCGCAGTTGGCGCTGGTCAGTGATTCTGCCTGCTGGAGCAATGCCTCGTGCACTGGCAAGTACTTGGCAGCAGCCGCCGAGTTCGGCTCGTCCAGGCGCTTCAGGGCCACCTGGTACACGTAGATCGCTTCTTGTTGCGAGCGAACCACCGCTGCCAGGGCGGTGTCGGTGGTGGCGGACGTCGACTCCGGGGTGGGGCTGACCGACGGGCAGGAGGCGGCCAAAGGCGTTGCCGCCAGAGCCTTGGCGTCCGCCGCCGCTGTCTGCTGTGGCTGTGGCAGCTGCCACTCCGCGGCCAACCGTTCGGCCTCAAGCAGCTGAGCGGATCCGACGGCGGCAAGCATGCGGGCGATCCCGCCGTCGGCCTTTCGGGCATCGTCCAGTCGCTCCTGCCCACTGCCGGCCAAGCCGGTCAGGAAGGAGGCGCGGCTGGTTTCCGTCGCTGCTGCCCCGGTCTTGGCAGCCGTGGCCCCGCCGGACGATCTTGGGCTGGGCGTTGCATCATTCGGGCCAAGCAACGCCTGTGCATGGGTTGTCAGCAAAGTCACAGCGTTACCGAGTGTCGATTTTTCGGCATCAGGAGCGGCAGCCTCTGCCTGCATGGCGGCTGATTCGCGCAGCTGCAGCGTGTCTTCCAACGCCGAGGCGCGGGCTGTTTCGGAGAACGGGACTATCGGGGGAGTGCCGGAATCCCGCGGAATAAGCACCATTCCGGTGCCCGCAACAAGCAGTGCCACCACGGCAACCAGCAAAACCCGGCCCCAGGGTGGTGTTCGTCGTTTTTCGCTTGTCCGCCCGTTCACAACAGACCATGGTGTCACGTGGAGGGGGAAGTCCGTGCACCATGTTCCCGGGAAAATCGTTAGGCTAGTAGTCACAACAACATCTATCGGGAGGCGGCGGGCAACGTGAGTGACTCGGAAGCCACGACTTCAACAGACCGTTCTGAATCGAACTCAACGGCCACCATCCACAACCCGGAAGAGAGCAGGCTTAAGGCACTGCTTGAACCGGCTGTCCTTGCCAGCAGGCTCTACCTCGAGGATGTTTCCATCCACGTTGCCGGTTCTCACCGCACGGTCCACGTCGTCGTGGACCTTCCGCAGGAAGAGACCGGGGGCGTCAGCCTTGACGCTATCGCGGACGTCTCACGTGGGCTGTCCGATATTCTGGACAACGATCCCCATGACGACGGCCGTCCGTACGACCTTGAGGTTTCTTCCCCGGGAGTAAGCCGCCCACTGACCGAACCGCGTCACTGGCACCGCGCCCGCGGCCGCATGGTCAGGGTCAACGTCATTCAAGGGGATAACCTCCTGGGCCGTATTGCCTCGGTGGGGGATGATGCCGTGACGCTCATCCCCGAGCACGAGGTCAAGAAGGGCATGAAGCCCAAGCAGGGCGAACCCATCACTATTCCTTTCGACAGGATCCGCCAAGGAAAAGTCGAGATTGAATTCAGCCACCTCCACGAGGCTGCGCTGGAAGACGAGCACAACGGACCTTCCGAGGAGGCCTAATGGATATTGACATGAGCGCACTGAGACTCCTGGAGCGTGAGCGTGAAATCCCGCTGGATCTCCTGATTCCCACCATCGAGCAAGCGCTGCTGGTGGCGTATCACAAGACGCCCGGGGCCTTCGAGAAGGCCCGCGCGGAACTGGATCGCAAGAGCGGCCACGTGACCATCTGGGCCACGGAAATCGACGACGACGGTGAGCCCATCGGCGAGTTCGAGGACACCCCGGCAGGTTTTGGCCGCATCGCTGCCAGTACGGCCCGCCAGATCATTCTGCAGCGCCTTCGCGACGTTGAAGACGACAACGTGCTGGGCGAATTCAAGGGCCGTGAGGGCGAGCTTGTGGCCGGCATGATCCAGCAGGGCAACAACCCGCACATGATTCAGGTCAACCTTGGGGCTGTGGAGGCATTGCTGCCGCCGCCCGAGCAGGTTCCGGGCGAGAAGTACCTCCACGGAAGCCGCTTGCGTGCCTTCGTGGTGGACGTACACCGCGGTGCCAAGGGCCCGTCCATCACGTTGTCCCGTTCGCACCCCGGCCTGGTCCGCAAGTTGTTCGAAATGGAAGTTCCGGAAATCGCGGACCACTCGGTAGAGATCGTGGCGCTGGCGCGCGAAGCGGGTCACCGCACCAAGATCGCCGTCAAGGCAAACACTCCCGGCGTCAATGCCAAGGGTGCCTGCATCGGTGAAATGGGTTCGCGTGTCCGGGCGGTCATGACCGAACTCAACGATGAAAAGATCGACATCGTCGATTTCAGCGATGACCCCGCGACCTTCATCGCCAACTCGCTGTCGCCGTCGCGAGTGAATTCCGTCACTATCACCGACGAATCCACCCGCTCGGCCCGCGTGGTTGTGCCTGACTACCAGCTTTCGTTGGCCATCGGCAAAGAAGGCCAGAATGCGCGGCTCGCAGCCAAGCTGACCGGCTGGCGCATTGATATCGTCTCGGACGCCGCCCCCGCCAAGACTGACTAGCGCTTCAGCCGGCGGCCTGTGCCGCCGGTTCCGCGCCGCACTGGCGCGTACCTGGTTTCGGGAGACCGGGGCCGGGGGGCTAGACTAGATGGAACCGGGCTTACGTCCGGTATCCGCGCGCTTTGGCGTGCCTCAGCTGCATCCGCAGGACCGGGGCCCGTCGGGTGCCAGTAGCGTAAGGCAGGTTGGACACGTCGTGGCTGAACTGCTTGAACACGGCCATGGGCCTGTTCGCACCTGCATCGGATGCCGGAAGCAAGGCTCCCGGTCCGAGCTTGTCCGGTTGGTCGCCCAAGGCAGCGGTTCGTCCGCTGTCCTGGTGGATGAACGACGCCGGATGGCCGGCAGGGGTGCGTGGCTGCACCCCAGCGAAAAGTGCTTGGCATTGGCGATCAAGCGGCGAGCTTTTGGAAGGGCCCTTGCGGGTGCTTCCGATACAGGCGCCGTGGAACGATACTTGATGCCCGGCACGCCACTTGTGGAGGCCCAGGCCGCCGCAGGAAAACCGTCCAAACCTGAAAGCGGGTCAGAAAACTGATGGAAACCCGATGAGTTCCCAGCGATGAGTGCGTAACGATGACAACTTTGTTGCGCTCTGCAATGGGCCTTTCAATCGCGCAAGCGGCGAAGGCCCGCAGTAAGAAGTAGACGGTTCGTGCCTGGCTCGGTGCGGACCGAGACAGGAGAAATGTGGCCAAGGTCCGCGTACATGAGCTCGCCAAAGAGCTCGGTATTACTTCCAAAGATGCAGTAACCAAACTGCAGGAATTGGGCGAATTCGTTCGCTCCGCCTCTTCAACCATTGAGGCCCCCGTCGTGAAGAAGCTTCGCGACGCCTACCCGGGTGCCGGCGCTGCCAAGGCTGCCGCTCCCGCTGCAGCCCCCAAAGCTCCCGCAGCATCCCGTCCGGCTGCTCCGGCACCGGGACCTGCAGCGCCGAAGGCCCCGGCCCCGGCACCTGCAGCCCCCGCTCCGGCAGCTCCGGCCGCCGCTGCTCCGGCCGCCGCTGCTCCGGCAGCACCCGCCCCGGCAGCCCCCGCGGCTCCTGCCGCGTCCACCCCGGTTTCGGCCAAGCCCGGCGCCCGTCCTGCTCCCAAGGCAGAGACCCCGGCTCCGGCACGTCAAGGTGGTCAGGCTCCCCGTCCCGGCGGTCCGCGTCCGGGCAACAACCCGTTTGCCACGTCCCAGGGCATGCCCCGTGGACGTGGTGGCGACGGAGACCGTCCGCCGCGTCCGGGTAACAACCCGTTTGCACCGTCCCAGGGCATGCCCCGAGGCGAACGCCGCAACGACGGCGAACGCCCCGGCGGTCCCCGCCCTGCAGCTGGCGCAGGCGGCCCCCGTCCCGCAGCCGGTACCGGTGGTCCCCGTCCGGGCGCACCGCGTCCCGGTGCACCCCGTCCGGGCGCACCGCGTCCCGCCGGTGGTCCCGGTGCCGGAAACCGTCCTACTCCGGGCATGATGCCCAACCGCACTGAGCGTCCGGCTCCCGGTGGCGCAGGCCGTCCGGGTGGCGCAGGCCGTCCCGGTGGCGGACCCGGTCGTCCCGGTGGCGCACCTGGTGCAGGTACCGGTGGCGGAGCTCCCGCCGGCGGTGGCTTCGGTAAGGGTGGCCGCGGTCGCGGTGGCACCCAGGGTGCCTTCGGCAAGGGCGGCGCCGGTCGTGGCAAGCAGCGCAAGTCGAAGCGTGCAAAGCGCCAGGAACTGGAGCAGATGAGTGCTCCGTCGCTGGGCGGCGTATCGGTACCCCGCGGTGACGGTGAGACCATCATCCGCCTGCGTCGTGGCTCGTCCATCACGGACTTTGCCGAGAAGATCGATGCGAACCCCGCATCGCTGGTGACCGTACTGTTCCACCTCGGTGAAATGGCTACGGCAACGCAGTCCCTCGACGAAGACACCTTCGGCCTGCTTGGCGCCGAACTCGGCTACAAGCTCCAGGTTGTTTCGCCGGAGGATGAAGAGCGCGAGCTCCTCGACCAGTTCGACATCAACATCCAGGACGAACTTGACGCCGAAGGCGACGACGTTCTCGAGGCCCGAGCACCGGTTGTCACGGTCATGGGTCACGTTGACCACGGTAAGACCCGTCTGCTGGACGCGATCCGCAACTCGAACGTTGTGGCCGGCGAGCATGGTGGTATCACCCAACACATCGGTGCCTACCAGATCAGCCACGTCCACGAGGGCACGGCCCGCGACATCACCTTCATTGACACCCCCGGTCACGAGGCCTTCACGGCCATGCGTGCACGTGGTGCCAAGGTCACAGATATCGCGATCCTGGTTGTTGCAGCCGACGACGGCGTTATGCCGCAGACGGTGGAAGCACTCAACCACGCCCAGGCAGCCAATGTGCCGATCGTCGTCGCAGTGAACAAGATCGACAAGGAAGGCGCCAACCCTGACAAGGTCAAGGGACAGCTGACCGAGTACGGACTGGTTCCCGAAGAGTACGGTGGCGACACCATGTTCGTTGAGGTCTCTGCACGCCAGAACCTCAACATCGACGAACTGATCGACGCCGTTCTGCTGACGGCCGATGCCGCACTGGATCTGCGCGCCAACCCGGACAAGGACGCTCGAGGCATTGCCATCGAAGCGAACCTGGACAAGGGCCGCGGTGCTGTTGCTACCGTCCTGGTCCAGTCCGGAACCTTGGCAGTGGGCGACACGATCGTGGCCGGTACGGCTCACGGCCGCGTCCGCGCCATGTTCGACGAAAACGGCGAGGCACTCGATGTCGCACTGCCGTCCCGCCCGGTTCAGGTCCTCGGCCTGTCCAACGTGCCGCGTGCAGGTGACACCTTCCTGGTGACACCTGACGAGCGTACGGCCCGCCAGATCGCTGAGAAGCGTGAAGCTGCCGACCGCAACGCTGCACTTGCCAAGCGTCGCAAGCGCATCAGCCTGGAAGACTTCGACCAGGCCGTTGCCGAAGGCAAGATCGACACCCTCAACCTCATCCTCAAGGGTGACGTGTCCGGTGCCGTGGAAGCCCTCGAAGACGCGCTGCTCAAGATCGACGTCGGAGACGACGACGTTCAGCTTCGTGTCATCCACCGCGGTGTGGGTGCCATCACGCAGAACGACGTCAACCTCGCCACGGTGGACAACGCCATCATCATCGGCTTCAACGTCAAGCCGGCCGAGCGTGTTGCCGAACTGGCCGACCGTGAAGGCGTGGACATGCGCTTCTACTCGGTCATCTACGCAGCAATCGATGACATCGAGATGGCTCTCAAGGGCATGCTCAAGCCGGAATACGAAGAAGTCCAGCTCGGTACCGCCGAGGTTCGCGAAGTCTTCCGTTCTTCCAAGTTCGGAAACATCGCCGGCTCGATCGTCCGCACGGGCATCATCCGCCGTAACTCCAAGGCACGTGTCAGCCGCGACGGCAAGGTCATCGGTGACAACCTCACCGTTGAGACGCTCAAGCGCTTCAAGGATGACGCCACCGAAGTCCGCACGGACTTCGAGTGTGGTATCGGTCTTGGCTCCTTCAATGACATCAATGAAGGCGACATCATCGAGACCTTCGAAATGCGCGAAAAGCCGCGCAGCTAGGTTCCGTTTGGAACGGGTCCGTCGGGTAGCCCCGGCGGACCCGTTCCGTCCCCTTTTCTACTTTCCAGGAGGAAGTCATGGCTGATCCCGCACGCGCCGCCAAGTTGGCACAGCGGATAAAGGTGGTTGTTGCCGAAGCGCTCGGACGTCGCGTCAAGGATCCGCGCGTGGAGTCCATCACGGTCACGGACGCCCGCGTCACCAACGACCTTCAGCACGCCACCATCTACTACACCGTCTTTGGTGACGACGTAGCACAGGCCGATGCCGCCAGGGCACTGGAGAAGGCAAAGGGTGTGCTGCGGCAGGAAGTCGGCCGCAACATCACTGTTCGTCTCACTCCGACCCTCGAGTTTGTGGCTGACCAGATTCCGGTCAATGCATCCAACCTTGAAGAGCTCCTGCGTGAAGCCAAGCGCCGCGACGCAGAGGTAGCCGCTTTGGCTGCCAGCGCCAAGCACGCAGGCGAGGCAGACCCCTACAAGGGCGATTCCCCGGAGGACATCGACGAGGACGACTTCGACGAAGAGGACACCGACCTCTCCGGCGATAACGATCTGGACGAAGACGCCAACCGGTAGACCACTCTTTGAGTTTTTCTACAGCTGATGCCCTTAAGAAGCCTTCTTAGGGGCATCAGCTGTATTAAAACTCGCTATGATCTGGAGCATGTCGGCGCACAGTGCTCAGCAACGCGATGAATACCTGAACCTTGCCATCCAGCTGGCCGTGCACAACGTTTCCGACGGCGGCGGCCCTTTCGGCGCCGTTGTGGTCACCGCGGACGGAACTGTCCATGAGGGAGTCAACCGGGTTACTCGGGACCACGACCCCACAGCACATGCGGAAGTGGTGGCGATTCGTCGTGCCGCAGCCGCAAGCAAAAGGTTCGACCTCACGGGTTCCGTCCTTTATGCAAGCTGCGAGCCGTGCCCGCTGTGCCTATCCGCCACGCTCTGGGCCAGGATCGGGCACGTCTACTTCGCTGCAGACCGACACGGTGCGGCCAAGGCAGGCTTCGACGACGCTGTGTTCTACGAGTACTTTGCCGGCACCCGACCGGAGTTGCTGCCCGTGGAGCATGCCGAGCTGGCCGCTTCCAATGAACCCTTCGACGCCTGGCGGAACCACGCGCGCCGCACGGCCTACTGAAGATCCGCGAAAACTAGACCTTGGCTGGGAGGCGGCTGACGCCGTCGAGCAGGTCCTGCTGCCCGCCGCACAGGGCAATCCTGATCCAGCCCTCGCCGATCGAACCGAACGCCGTACCCGGAGCGAAGGACACGCCGGACTCTGCCAGGAACGCCCGCACCCAGGACCTGACATCCCCGCCGCTCACATGCGAGACGTCGGCCCACAGGTAGAACGCCCCCTGGGCGCCCAGGAACGGAATTCCCTTCTTCGCCAAAACAGCTGAGGCTGCATCCCGGTTACTCCGGTAGTGGTCGCGAGCCTGGGAAACATAGTCCTGGGGTCCTGTCAGCGCGGCCAAGGCGGCGTACTGCGAAGGAGACGCGACGCAGGACACGATTGACTCCATCACGTTGTTCATCTTCGGCTCCAACCCGGGCGGGCAGATCAACGCTCCAATCCGAAGGCCAGTTAGCCCGTAGGTCTTGGACAGCGTCAGGGAAGTGAAGACCCGGGCTTCTCCGGGGATGTCGCTGTCGAAGCGCGCGGGACTGACATGGGGGACATCGAAAGTGAAGGCTTCATAACATTCGTCAGAGATGATCCAAAGGTCATGGCGGACGGCAAGCTCCACCAGTTGGCGCGTGGATTCTTCGCTGAAAACGGCGCCCAAGGGATTGGACGGGGAGTTCAACATGAGGACCCGGGTGCTTGGCGTGACGAGCGCCTCGATGTCCTCAACGCGCGGCTGGAAGTCGTTCTGCGGGTATAGCGGATACGGCACCGGAACGGCGTGCAGTAGCCGGCTGGTCATGGCGAAGGTGGGGTAGCCGGGGTTGGGGATGAGAATCTCATCGCCGGGGGAGAGAAGGAGGCTCATGGCGAAGTGCAGTCCCTGTTGGGCGCCGTCCACTACGTACACGCGATCCGCGCCGATATCCACGTTTTGCTGTTCCCGGAAGCGGGCGGCAAAGGCTTCACGGAGGGCGGGGATCCCGGCGTTGGGTGTGTAGTTGGTCTCATCCCGATCCAGGCAGTCAATACCGGCGTCGAGGACGTGCCGGGGTAAGGCAAAGCCCGGCTCCCCGATGCTGAGGACGATTGCTTCGGGGGTGCACCACGCAGCTTCGGTGATCTCACGGATCTGGTTCACAGGGACGTCGCGGACATGCGCGGCAAGGTCAGGCATGGGAGCCATCCTAGCCACCCATATACTGGTAAGCGTGCTTTCTGGACTGGTAATCGTTGACAAACCGCAGGGATGGACCAGCCATGATGTGGTTGGCCGGATGCGGCGGCTGGCCGGCACCCGGAAAGTAGGCCATGCGGGCACGCTTGATCCCATGGCAACCGGCGTTCTGGTGCTCGGCATCAACAAGGCCACGCGCCTGCTGACCTACATTGTGGGCACGTCCAAGACGTACACCGCCACTATCAGGCTGGGCGAAACCACCATCACCGACGACGCCGAGGGCGCGGTCACGGAGGCCCGCACCGCAGCGGACATTACTGATGACGCCGTTGCCGTTGGTGTTGCCGCGCTCACCGGGCCCATCCAGCAGGTTCCCAGCAGCGTGAGCGCCATCAAGGTCAATGGCGAACGCTCCTACGCCCGTGTCCGCTCGGGCGAAGAGGTTAAGCTCGCGGCTCGCCCGGTCACCATCCACCGCTTCGATGTCCACTCCATCACGAGGATCGACGGCGGCAGGGTAGTTGACGTCGACGTCACCGTGGAGTGTTCTTCCGGCACGTACATCAGGGCGTTGGCCCGGGACCTCGGCAACGCTTTGGGTGTCGGTGGGCACCTCACAGCCCTACGCAGAACCCAAGTTGGCCCGTACTCCCTCGATCAAGCGCGCACGCTGGAGGAGCTGGCAGAAGAGCTCGAGGTTTTGGAGATGTCCTTGGCAGCACGCTCGCTGATGCCCAACCGGGAGTTGAGCGAGGAAGAAACCACCGAGATATCTTTTGGCCGCCGCATCGCTGCCGGACCAGGAGCAGGAACGCCGGACGCTGCCACGGCTGAAAAGCCTGCCGCCGCGTTCGCGCCGTCGGGAGAGCTCGTGGCATTGCTGGCAGACACGGGCAGCTTCGCTAAACCCGTGCTGGTCTTTGCCCCTGGAACTGGAACTGGAACTGGAACAGGGCAGGCAAAATAGGCATGGACGGATACTTCTACGCCATCCTCATCGTTGGATTGGTGTCCACGATCATGTGCGTCGTGGCCGGTTTGATGAAGAAAGCCCCGAACGACCCCACCATCTTTTCCGTACTCGCCGTTGAGCTCGTGCTCGTGGTGTATCTGGTGGGCTCGATAGTCCGGGTTGCCATGGGCGAGCAGATGGCCGGTGAAGCTTGGGAGTTCTGGGGCTACCTCATCGTTGCCCTGATGATTCCGTTGGGGGCCGTCTATTGGGCCATTCTTGAACGAACCCGCTGGAGCAATTTTGTCCTCGCGGCAGTGGGCGTAACCGTGCTGGTGATGGCCGCGCGCATGAATCAGATCTGGTACTGACCTTGAAGGAAGAACGCAACGTGACTGGAACCGACACCAACCCGGCCAACCGGCAGCCGAAGCAAAAGGACACACGGAACACAGGGCCAGGTCGCCTGCTGATCGCGGTCTACGCCGTGTTCGCGTTGTCGGCGACAGCTCGTGCCGGCTACCAGATCGCCACCAAGTTCGCCGAAGCTCCCTTGGCGCATATCCTGTCGGCGTTCGCCGCCGTCGTCTATATTGTGGCCACTGTCTCGCTTGCCAAGCCGGGCCGTACTTGGTTCAAGGTTTCCCTGGCGGCTGTGCTCACTGAACTTGTGGGTGTGCTGGTGGTAGGAGCGATCAGCCTCTTTGATCCGGTCGCTTTCCCGCACGACACCGTGTGGTCCCTGTTCGGCCGCGGTTACGGCTTTGTTCCGCTTGTCCTGCCGATCCTGGGTCTCTTGTGGCTCAACAAGCGCCGGCCGTCCTGAGTCAAACACCCTAGCGGGTAACCTTAGATTGTTCCGGCGCCGGGAGGTTGCCGGGCGCAATGAACATCTGCAGTAAAAAGGCGAGGTTGATGGTCCACATCTGGAACGATCCCACTGAAGTCCCCAAGGACTTCGGACCTACTGTCGTTACCATCGGGAACTTTGACGGCGTCCATCGTGGCCACCAGCACGTTCTGTCGCAGCTGACCGATACGGCCAAGAGGCACAACATCCCGTCGGTCGCCGTGACATTCGATCCCCACCCCGCCCAAGTGCACAGGCCGGATTCTGCTCCGGAGCTGATCATGGGGCTTCAGGACAAACTGGAGGCCCTTGGCGATACCGGGGTGGATGCCGTACTGGTGATGAAGTACACCCTTGAACTTGCTGCCATGACGCCCCTGGAGTTTGTCCGGGAGGTCCTGCTTGAGGGTCTCCACGCCGCACACCTCGTGGTGGGACACGACCTCCGCTTTGGTGCCGGCAATGCCGGCGACGTTGTCACCATGCAGGAACTGGGAGATCAGCTCGGTTTTGGGGTTCAGGTTGTCAATGAATACGGCGCGGGGGGCTTCCCGGTCCACCACGACGGCGATACCGACCGGCGCTGTTCCTCCACCTGGGTGAGGGAGGCCTTGTCCGAAGGCGACGTCGTTACTGCTGCCGCGGTGTTGGGCCGGCCCCACCGCATGCGCGGGGAAGTGGTGCACGGAGCTGCCCGCGGACGGGATCTCGGTTTCCCTACGGCTAACCTTTCCCACGATTCCACCGGTTACGTGCCAGCGGACGGCATCTATGCGGGGTGGCTGATCGACCAGACCGGCACGCGGTGGCCAGCCGCAATCTCCGTTGGTTCCAACCCCACGTTCGACGGCGTGAGCCGGCAGGTTGAGGCACACGTGATCGACCGTCCCGAAGAGAACGTGGAAGACTTCAACCTCTACGGGCAGACAGTTGCCGTGGAATTTACGCAGCGTCTGCGGGGCATGGTGGCCTATCGGGGACCGGAAGCCTTGGTGGAACAAATGTGCCTGGACGTAGCCCAGGCACACGAGCTGCTGACCCGGCACTAGGGGCATTTCGACAACACTGCTGACGTGCCGGTAAACTGATGAGTGGATCCGGCTGCAGTCCGTGGCGGCTGGACCTGTTTTTGTGTGCGGCAACGTACCAAGGACAACCCGTCAGCGAGGCGCTGCACCGGGAGGCACGGCACAACTCTAGGAGTTCACGTGGCACTTGACGCCGCTGTAAAGCAGTCCATCATCAAGGAATACGCAACCACTGAAGGCGACACCGGTTCGCCCGAGGTTCAGGTTGCAGTCCTGACTCAGCGGATCAAGGATCTGACTGAGCACATGAAGGAGCACAAGCACGACTTCCACACCCAGCGCGGTCTGCTGGCCATGGTTGGTCGTCGCAAGCGCATGCTTTCCTACCTGAAGAACACTGACATCGCCCGCTACCGTGCGCTCATCGAGCGTCTCGGCCTGCGCCGCTAGTCTGCCTTTAGGGGCGGCCCGCTCCGTTTCGGAACGGGCCGCCTTCTTCACCAACAACTAAAAACAGGAATCAACCGCATCGCGCATTCGCGGTCCTCGGTAGTGATTCCCGGGAAACCATCTGTGACGATGATGCCC
Source organism: Arthrobacter sp. Rue61a (assembly GCF_000294695.2). Classification (NCBI taxonomy): domain Bacteria; kingdom Bacillati; phylum Actinomycetota; class Actinomycetes; order Micrococcales; family Micrococcaceae; genus Arthrobacter; species Arthrobacter sp. Rue61a. The sequence goes on from NC_018531.1 coordinate 1,614,508, forward strand.
GTGGATCTCGATCGATGACCGGGTGTCGTACAGGCCAGGAAAAAAGAAGAGGCCTGGGTTGATGCGGCGGACTTCCGCTAACAGAAACGGAGGTGACTCTCTATGGAGGGTCCCGAAATCCAGTTCTCAGAAGCCATTATCGACAACGGACGTTTCGGCAAGCGAGTTATTCGCTTCGAAACCGGCCGCCTTGCCAAGCAGGCAGCCGGCGCGTCGATGGTCTACATCGACGAAGACACCGCACTGCTCTCGGCAACCACCGCTGGCAAGCAGCCGCGCGAAGGTTTCGACTTCTTCCCGCTGACGGTTGATGTTGAAGAGCGTATGTACGCTGCCGGCCGTATCCCGGGTTCGTTCTTCCGCCGCGAAGGCCGTCCCTCCACGGAAGCCATCCTGGCTTGCCGCCTCATGGACCGCCCGCTGCGCCCCGCCTTCGTGAAGGGCCTGCGCAACGAGGTCCAGATCGTGGTGACCGTTCTGGCCATCAACCCGGATGAGCTCTACGACGTCGTCGCCATCAACGCGTCCTCGATGTCCACGCAGCTTTCCGGCCTCCCGTTCTCCGGCCCGATCGGTGGCGTCCGCGTCGCCCTCATCGCCGACGAACAGGGTTCGCAGTGGGTCGCTTTCCCCAAGCACTCCCAGCTTGAGAACGCCGTGTTCAACATGGTTGTTGCCGGCCGCATCGCCGGTGACGACGTCGCCATCATGATGGTGGAAGCCGAAGCCACGGACAACTCCTGGAACCTCATCAAGGAACAGGGCGCAACCGCTCCTACCGAAGAGGTTGTTTCCGAGGGCCTCGAGGCTGCAAAGCCGTTCATCAAGGCACTTTGTGAAGCACAGGCAGACCTGGCAGCCCGCGCTGCCAAGCCCACGGTTGAGTTCCCGGTCTTCCTGGACTACCAGGACGACGTCTACGCCGCTGTTGAAGCCGCTGCTGCCGACAAGCTGGCCGCTGTCTTCCAGATCGCTGACAAGCAGGACCGCGACAACGCCTCCGACGAGCTCAAGGACGAGGTCCTTGGTGCCCTTGCCGGCCAGTTTGAGGGCCGCGAGAAGGAACTGTCCGCAGCTTTCCGCTCGGTCACCAAGCACGTTGTGCGCCAGCGCATCCTCAAGGACCAGGTCCGCATCGACGGCCGTGGCCTGACGGACATCCGCCAGCTGACCGCCGAGGTAGAGGTTCTGCCCCGTGTACACGGTTCGGCAATCTTCGAGCGCGGCGAAACCCAGATCATGGGCGTCACCACGCTGAACATGCTGAAGATGGAGCAGCAGATCGACTCGTTGTCGCCGGTAACGCGCAAGCGCTACATGCACAACTACAACTTCCCGCCGTACTCCACCGGTGAAACCGGCCGCGTCGGTTCCCCGAAGCGCCGCGAAATCGGCCACGGTGCCCTTGCTGAGCGCGCCCTGGTGCCGGTTCTGCCCACCCGTGAAGAGTTCCCGTACGCCATCCGCCAGGTATCCGAGGCCCTCGGTTCCAACGGTTCGACGTCCATGGGTTCCGTCTGTGCTTCGACGCTCTCCATGCTTAACGCCGGTGTGCCGCTGAAGGCCGCTGTTGCCGGTATCGCCATGGGCCTGGTTTCCGACCAGGTTGACGGCCAGACCCGCTACGCAGCCCTGACCGACATCCTCGGCGCCGAAGACGCATTCGGTGACATGGACTTCAAGGTGGCAGGTACCTCCGAGTTCGTTACGGCCATCCAGCTGGACACCAAGCTCGACGGCATCCCCGCTTCCGTGCTGGCAGCAGCACTGAAGCAGGCCCGCGAAGCCCGCCTCCACATCCTCGAGGTCATCAACGCAGCGATCGACACCCCGGACGAGCTCTCCGAGTTCGCGCCGCGCGTTATCGCTGTCAAGATCCCCGTGGACAAGATCGGCGAGGTCATCGGCCCCAAGGGCAAGATGATCAACCAGATCCAGGAAGACACGGGCGCGGACATCTCCATCGAAGATGACGGCACTGTCTACATCGGCGCCACCAACGGTCCGTCTGCCGACGCAGCACGCTCCGCCATCAACGCCATCGCCAACCCGCAGGTACCGGAAATCGGTGAGCGTTACCTGGGTACGGTCGTCAAGACCACTACCTTCGGCGCTTTCGTTTCCCTCACCCCGGGCAAGGACGGCCTGCTGCACATCTCAGAGCTCCGCAAGCTGGCCAATGGCAAGCGCGTGGACAACGTTGATGACGTCGTCTCCGTGGGCCAGAAGGTTCAGGTCGAGATCACCAAGATCGATGACCGCGGAAAGCTTTCCCTCTCCCCGGTTGTTGCCGAGGAAGAAGGAGCAGCCTCCGAGGACGCTCCTGCCGAGGCCGCTGAAGAGTCCGCAGAGTAGTCTGTAAGCAGTACACCCGGCAGGGCCGGTGGGCTTGAAAAAGCGCCACCGGCCCTTCCGGCCTTAACCCGAAAGGCCTTGATGACTGTTGTACCCTTGCCGTTGGAGCAGACCCTTCCCGGCGGCGAATTGATCCATGGTGCAGAGGGCGGTTCCGTCGTAAGGCGCTCCGTCCTTCCCGGGGGCGTGCGCGTCCTGACCGAGGCCATGCCCGGTCAGCGTTCGGCCACCATAGGGTTTTGGGTGGCAGTGGGTTCGCGCGACGAAGCGGACGGCCAGCACGGTTCCACACACTTCCTTGAGCACCTGCTGTTCAAGGGCACCAAGCGGCGCACAGCCTTGGAGATCGCCTCCGCTTTTGACGAGGTGGGCGGCGAGTCCAATGCGGCTACGGCCAAGGAAAGCACCTGCTACTTCGCCCGCGTCCTGGACACCGACCTTCCCATGGCCATCGATGTCATTGCCGACATGATCACCGGGGCTGTCCTCGATCCTGCTGAACTGGAGCAGGAGCGCGATGTCATCCTTGAGGAAATCGCCATGGACAGCGATGACCCCACAGACGTTGCCCACGAGAAATTCGTAGCGGCCGTCCTCGGCCACCACCCGTTGGCACGCCCCATTGGGGGAACCCCGGATGCCATCAAGGCTGTGGCGAGGGATTCTGTCTGGGCGCACTACCAGCGCTACTACCGCCCCGAGGAACTGGTCATCACCGCGGCCGGCGGCCTGGATCACGACGTCGTCTGTGAACTCGTTCTGGATGCTTTGAAGGCCGCAGGATGGCAGCTCAACGCCGATGCCGCGCCCGTGAATCGTCGTGGGACTGACCGGGCCGTCATCACGGGCACGTCGGGACTGCACGTAGTTAAGCGTCCCGTGGAGCAAGCAAACATCATCATGGGTTGCCCCACGATCGTTGCAACGGATGACCGCCGGTTTGTCATGAGCGTGCTCAACGCCGTCCTGGGTGGTGGCATGTCATCCCGCCTGTTCCAGGAGATTCGTGAGAAGCGCGGCTTGGTGTACTCCACGTACTCGTTCACGGCAGCGTATGCAGACGCCGGATACTTCGGGATGTACGCCGGCTGCACGCCGTCCAAGGTTCGCCAAGTGTTGGAACTTCTGGGCCTTGAGCTGGACAAGCTCGCCAAGGAAGGCATCACGGACGAAGAGCTCCGGAAAGCAGTAGGGCAGCTCAGCGGCGGGATTGTCCTCGCGCTTGAGGACACCGGCTCGCGGATGTCGCGGCTTGGCCGGGCGGAACTGGTGTCAGGAGAATTCCAGGACATTGACGAGACCTTGGCCCGTATCAAGGCCGTCACGGTGGAGGATGTTCAGGAGCTCGCCCGCGAACTCGCAGCGGCGCCCCGCACCATCACCGTTGTTGGTCCATTCGAGGAAACCGAGACCTTCGGCCTGTAGCTTCCTGTCCCGAATCTCTGGACTCCCGCACTGTAAACAGGGCAGCATGATCACACGATGATGCTGCCCTGACTACATTGGAGTCCTGATGGATCTGCCCCCAAGCGGCCATGCTGCGGAGATGCTGCGGGATTTCCTCGGTCATTGGCGGGGCATCACGGAGATCGCTGCGTCACCGTGGGGAACTGCACGGACAGCTGAGGCCGAGGCGGTGTTTACCAAGGCTGCGGGCGGCTACGCGGTGGTCCAGAGCTACAGGCACCGCGAAACCGACGGCACGCATTTCGAAGGTCATGGCATGTTCACTGTTGACCGGGACCACGGCGATACGCTGTGGTACTACGTGGACAGCATGGGCCGGCCGCCGGCGAGCCCGGTCCGTGGGACATGGAACGCAGGCACGTTGACCCTGGACCGGCGGACAGCCGACGGCGTGGCCCGGCACACGTTCCGCGTTGACGATGGCGTCCTGGTGCACACCGCAGACTTGAAGCTTGAGGGATCTGCCGAGTTCAGCCCGTTGTTGAAGAGCGTGTTCCGGAAGGTCTGAACCCCGAGCAGTCCTAGCCCCCTGCGCGGTCCTAGCCTCCGGCGAACGGCGGCAAAACGTCGATGACGTCTTCACTTCCCAAGGGAGCCGTACGGTCCCGGACGGCCACCTCATTGCGGAGGAAACTGCTGCGCGCCACGATCCTGGCGAGCGGCGGCGTGCCTTCGGGAGGCAGAGGGCGTTCGACGGCGAGGGCGGCTTCCAGCAGTTCCTCCAGGCTGGTGCCTTCCGGGAGGACGTGGCGTTCTTCTTCCACCCCGGCGGCCGCGCGTGCGGCAGCGAAGTAACGGACAAGCAAGGGTTCAGCCTCCGATTGCGCTCATGCTGCGGTCCGGCTGGACGAAGTCCGCTGCGCCGAGACCGGTGTGGTCCATGCCGTGGGCTTTGGGCTTGACCCACATGGCGTCCTGCCACCGTGACGCCAATTCGTCATCCGTGGCACCCTCACGGAGAATGCCCAACAGGTCGAATTCTTCGCGGGAGAAAAGGCAGCTCATGATCTTGCCCTCCGCGGTGATGCGAGTACGGCGGCAGTCAGAGCAGAACGGTTCAGTGACTGATGCGATGATGCCGACTGTACCGAGGACCGGCCCTGTGGCGACGCCCGTTGCCGCATCCCGGCGTCGTACTTCAAAACGTTCGGCCGGGGCACCGTCCCGCTCCCGGGGGTCGTTGTCCAGCACGAAGTCGCGGGAGAGCAGTTCACGAATCTCGGCGGCCGTGATCATGTTGCGCCGGGTCCATCCGTGGTCGGCATCCAGGGGCATTTGCTCGATGAAGCGGAGTTCGTAGCCGCGGCCCAGGGCCCAAGCCAAGAGGTCCGGCGATTCGGCGTCGTTGATGCCGCGCATCAGCACAGCATTCAGTTTCACGGGACCCAAGCCGGCTGCCCAGGCGGCATCTACGCCGGCCAGGACGCGGTCCAGGAAGGGGCGTCGCGTCAGTTTGGTAAACGTCTCCTCGTGGAGGGAATCGAGCGAGACGTTGATCCGGGTCAGGCCTGCAGCTTTCAGGGCTTGGGCCTTCTTATCCAGTCCCACGCCGTTGGTGGTCATGGAAATGGGGAGGTCCGGGTGGTCGCTCCGGATGCCGGCAATGATTTCCACCAAGTCGGCGCGGACCAGGGGCTCGCCGCCAGTCAGGCGGAGCTCACGTACGCCCAGGGCGTTGACGCCCACACGGACAATGCGGACGATTTCGTCTTTGGTCATCACGGCCTGTTTCGAGAGCCATTCCAAGCCCTCGGCAGGCATGCAGTACGTGCAGCGCAGATTGCATTTGTCCGTCAGGGACAGGCGCATGTCCGTTGCGCGCCGACCATAGCGGTCCCACAGCCCGGCGGGCGTGCCTGCGGGACGTGGGGGCGGAACTGCAAGGCCGCTTTCCGTGCTGCCTGCCGCGCCGCCCGTAGGGGGCACCGGCATGCCTAGCTGAACACTCATAAATTCAGGCTACGCCACCGCGGCTGGATCAGTGACACCCGTTACAGTCGCAGAGGCCTTTACCCACACAGTTCTTACGGATTCCATACACTTGTGCCCTTTGTGCCAGGATCGGGTGCCGGCCACCCCCAGCAAACCTATGCTGAAAGTGTGACCACAAATACGGCATCATCTGCACCGGGGAATCGTCGCATTCTTCTGGTAGAGGATGAACAGACCATTGCCGACGTTGTCCGCGACTACCTGCTGAAGGCCGGGTTCCAAGTGGACATGGCGGGGGACGGCTTCACCGCGCTCGAGCTGGCAGCCTCTCGTCAACCCGACCTTGTGATCCTGGACCGCATGCTGCCAGGACTGGACGGTGTGGAGGTCTGCCGCCGACTCCGCCAAACCATGAGCGTTCCCGTCATCATGGTCACGGCTCTGGGAACCGAAGACGACCGGATTCTGGGCTTGGAAATGGGAGCGGATGATTACGTCACCAAACCCTTCTCTCCGCGGGAGCTGGTCCTCCGGGTTAAATCGGTACTGCGCCGGAGCATCAAGGAATTCGCGCCGGAACCGCCTGTGGAGGCCGCAGGACTTGAACTGGATCCTGCCTCCCGGACAGTCACGCACGGCGGAGTTCCGCTGGCGCTGACGGTCCGTGAATTCGACCTCCTGGCTTTCATGATGCGAAGGCCCAACCAAGTTTTCAGCCGGGAAGAATTGATCAAGGCCGTCTGGGGCTGGGACTTCGGCGATCTGTCCACAGTCACGGTCCACGTCCGGCGCCTGCGGGAGAAAATCGAAGCCAACCCCACCAAACCCGAACTGCTCAAGACCGTATGGGGCGTCGGCTACCGCTTCGACAGCAAGCGATCCGATGGCGTCACTATGAACGTGCACGGCAAAGAGGGTGAGCATGGAAGGCAGTGAGCTGTGGGCCATCCTCGCGTGGGTCTTGTTCTGGGCCGTGCTCATCGGTGCCGGCACTTGGGTGCTTCTCCGGCTGCTTCGCCGGGCCTCAATACTCGCCCAGATCTGCCTGGTGGTGGTGGCCACCGTTGCCGTTCTGGTGGCGGGCATGGTCAGTGCCTTCACCGCGATGTTCATCTCCGCGAGGGACCTCGAAGTCATGTGGTACATCTTGGCCACTGCCTCGGCGGTTGCTGTTGCACTGTCCCTCATGCTTGGTGCCGGCGTCTCCCGGAACGCTGCCCACCTGGTGGACGCTGCCCGGCGCCTGGGGCGTGGCGAAACACTGGAACATACCGTGGCGGAGGGTCGGGGGAGCGCTCCTGCCATGACGTCCGAACTCGCCGAACTGGCCCAGGAACTTGAGGCCAGCAGCCGGAGCCTGGCCGAGTCCCGGCAACGCGAAGCCGCCATTGAGGCCGCCCGTCGCGAGCTGGTGTCGTGGATTTCGCATGACCTCCGAACACCCTTGGCCAGCATGCGCGCCATGACCGAAGCCCTTGAAGATGGCATGGCATCAGATGTTCAGGGCTATTACCGGAAGATCATCGGGCAAACCGAACAAATGACGGCCATGGTCAACGACCTCTTGGAACTATCCAAAATTCAGGCAGGCACCCTCCGCCTGCGTGCCGAGCCGCTGGACCTTTATGACCTCGTCAGCGATGCGCTCTCGGACTTGGCACCTTTGGCCGCGAAACGCGGAATCAGGCTCGACGGCGGCGGTGACCGGGAGTGCATGGCCGTCGCCGACGGACCAAGCCTGGCCCGGGCCGTGCGAAACATACTCCTCAACGCCATCATCTACAGCCCACCAGGCAGCGACGTCCACATTAGCGTCGGCCGGGATCGCGTGGGAGGTTCCGGCGGGAACGCCATTATCGCTGTGGAGGATCAGTGCGGCGGCATCCCGGACGAGGACCTCCCGCACCTGTTCGAAACGGGCTGGCAGAAAGACCCCGCCCGCCGCACCACGGAAGAGATGCAAGGCCGCTACAGCGGCGCAGGCATCGGCCTGAGCATGGTGGCCGGCATCGTCAAGGCACATGGGGGATCGGTTACCGTGGACAACGTCGACGGCGGTTGCCGCTTTGCGTTGTCATTGCCGGCTGGGGCACCCCCACCGGAATCATCGATGTCATCAATGACTCCTACCCATCAAGTCATCGCAACTGACAACCGCCCTGGAGGCTCGTCATGAGTACGCTCGCACCCGATAGCACCCAGCAGCGTCGCATCATGGGCAAGCCCGTATTGTGGGCCGCTGCGGCCGGGGTAGCAGCCGGAGCCGCCGGGATCGCGGCGGGCGAACTGACAGCAGGCCTCCTGAGCCCGCTGGTATCGCCGGTCACAGCCCTTGGTGGCGCCGTGATCGACGCCGTGCCGCCGGGAGTCAAAGACCTGGCAGTCCAGTTGTTCGGCACCGCAGACAAAATCGTGCTGGTGGTGTGCATCGTGGTCGTCGCAGGAATTCTGGCAGCGCTCGCTGGTGTCCTGGAACGCCGCCGGACCGGCTGGGGCCTGGCACTCGCTGGACTGGCGGGCGCAGCAGGACTGACCGCCGTCGTGACCCGAGCCCAAGCGAGCCCCCAAGCGGCCCTTGCACCGATCGTTGCCGCCATTGTCACCATGCTGCTGCTGCGAACGCTCATACGTCGGCTCGCAACCTGGGCTCCGTCCGAAGAAACCCCCGGGCGCGAAAAGGCGCCATTGGCTCGGCGAAGCTTTCTAAACGCCTTGGCTGGAACCTCACTCGCCGCCGTCGTAGCCGGAACGGTGACCACTGTCCTCACCAGGGCCACAGCGGTGGCTTCCGGTTTCCGCGGCTCCATGACGCTCCCGGAACCCGCCACCCCGGCGCAAGCCATTCCTGCGGGTGCGTCCTTGCCGGTGGATGGCATCAGCCCTTTGGTCACCCCGAATGCGGATTTCTACAGGATCGACACCGCATTGACCGTGCCGGCCATCGACCCCCCTGCCTGGACACTGAAGGTCACCGGAATGGTGGAACGCGAAGTTGAAATCGACTTCGCTACCCTCCTTGCCAAGCCCATGACACAACGCCACATCACCATCGCCTGCGTGTCCAACAACGTAGGTGGCGACCTCATAGGCAATGCCCTCTGGCTGGGCTGGCCCGTGAGGGAACTCCTGGCAATGGCAGGACCCAAAGCCGGCGCAGACATGGTCCTCTCCACCAGTAACGACGGCTGGACGGCCAGCACTCCCTTGGAGGCCCTCACCGATGACCGTGACGCGCTCCTGGCCGTAGGCATGAACGGTGAACCCCTTCCGCTGGAACACGGATTCCCCGTACGGTTGATCGTGCCGGGCCTCTACGGCTTTGTCTCCGCCACCAAATGGCTCACTGAACTGAAGGTCACACGTTTCACCGACGACACCGCGTATTGGACGCCCCGCGGCTGGAGCGATCACGGGCCCATCAAGACGCAATCGCGCATCGATGTACCCCGCAGCAGCCGGAGCGTCCAAGCAGGCAACGTGCAGTTCGGCGGTGTGGCATGGGCCCAGCACAGGGGAATCAACCGCGTCGAGCTCCGCGTCAACCGCGGACCGTGGCAGCAGGCAGCGCTTGCCGGCGCCATCTCCACTGACACTTGGTATCAGTGGCAGTTGGGCATCGACCTCACGCCAGGAGACTACGAAGTGCAAGTCCGGGCCACCGATTCCAGCGGTGTTCCCCAGACCGAAGACAAGGCACCTGTAGCCCCCGACGGTGCCACCGGATATCACACCATCAACGTCAAGGTGGGCTGAGGCCCTAGTCTGGGTACGTCCGGAGAATTCCCCGGAAGCCAGCGTGTCCACACAGGAGGATGTCCGTGCCCAGATCTGTTGCCGCCCACCGCCAGGCAGTGGTGGAACTGCTGACCGGCGTCAGTGCGGATAGGGGTAAGCTCCGCCTGCCACTGCTGGAGGCGCTGGGCAAAGCGCTCGCCGTCGATGTCTACGCGCCCCTCTCCCTGCCCCCGTTCGACAATTCCCAAATGGACGGCTTTGCCGTCCGCTCGGCAGACATTCCCGACGGCGGTGCGGAGCTCCGGGTAGCTGAGCCGGTTCCGGCAGGTGCCGCGCCGGCAGCACTCAAGCCCGGCTTTGCCGCCCCCATCATGACCGGGGCCGTGATCCCCGAGGGGGCCGACGCCGTCGTGCCCATTGAAAAGGCGACGCCGAACGCTTTCCCGGACCCTGCAGTGGGGGAGGCTGTTGTCGTCCTGCCTTCAGTCGCTCCCGGCACCTACGTCCGGGACAGCGGCAGCGACATTGGGAAGGGTGAACTGGCGCTGGTCGCAGGCACCCGGATGGGACCCGCACAGTTGGGTCTCTTGGCGGCCTTAGGCCTGACAACCGTTGAAGTCCGCAAACCTTGGCGCGTGCTTCTGGTCACAACCGGAGACGAGGTAGTGGAGCCCGGAAAGGAACTCACTGCCGGCAAGATTTTCGACTCCAACGGAACACTGCTCGAAGCCTCCATGCGACAAGCCGGCCTGGACGTGGTCCGCACCGGAATTTCCGATGACGACCCCTCCAAGCTGCTGGCGGTCCTCCAACGTCACACCGGACCGGCGGAGGACCGGGTAGATGTCATCGTCACCACAGGGGGAGTGAGTAAGGGCGCCTACGAAGTAGTCCGGCAGGCCATGGCGAACCAGCCGGTGGAATTCCTGCCGGTCGCCATGCAGCCAGGTGGACCGCAGGGATTGGGCACCGTCGAGGGTGTTCCGTTCCTTGGCTTCCCGGGAAATCCGGTCAGCTGCCTGGTCTCCTTCGAGATGTTTCTCCGACCGGCCCTTTCACAGGTACTGGGAACGCCTGCGCAGCGGCCGGTGCTCAAAGCACGTTTGGCCGAATCGCTGACCTCGCCGGAAGGAAAACACCAGGTTCGTCGCGGAACCATGGGCGCCGATGGCACGGTCCGGATGGAAGGCGGCGCAGGTTCCCACCTGGTCCACGCCCTGGCCCGGGCAAACGCGCTGGTGCAGATCCCCGGCGACGTCACGGAACTCGCCGAAGGGGACGAAGTGGAAGTATGGATGCTGTGAACCACACTCCCGAAAATTCCGGTGGCCTGACCCACCTCAGGCAGGACGGCACTGCGCAGATGGTGGACGTTTCAGAAAAAGCCGTCACTACGCGTGAAGCCACCGCCACAGCCACTGTCCGCAGCACGCCTAACGTCCTGGCCCTGCTGGGCGCCGGTGAGCTGCCCAAGGGCGATGCCCTCGCCGTGGCACGTGTTGCGGGGATCATGGCGGCGAAGAAGACACCCGAGCTGATACCGTTGTGCCATCCCTTGCCGATCTCCAAGGTCACGGTGGACTTCGAGCTGGGCGCCGACTCTGTTGAAATCCTGGCGAGCGTCAAGACCAGAGGCGTGACCGGCGTCGAAATGGAAGCCCTGACGGCGGCCTCGGTTGCCGCATTGAGCGTCTACGACATGATCAAGGCCGTGGACAAGCATGCAGTGCTGACCGATATTCGTGTGCTCGCCAAGAGCGGTGGAAAAAGCGGAGACTGGGACGTTTCCGGAGAATCGACCCCCAGGGAGGCCGGCGCGTGAGTGCGTGCGAGCCGATCACGCCGCGGAAGGCCGGCGTCGTTATCGCGTCAACCCGAGCCGCCGCCGGCGTGTACGCCGATGAGACGGGGCCGATCATCCTCGATTGGCTCAGCGAGCACGGCTTCGATACGTTCCCCACCATGGTGGTGCCGGACGGTGAGCCGGTCGGCGCTGCCCTGAGGGCACTCCTGACACAGCACCCCGCCGTGATCATCACCAGCGGCGGTACGGGCCTCAGCCCGGACGACCGCACGCCTGAAATGACGCTGCCCCTCCTCGAACGCGAGATTCCGGGCATCATGGAGGGTATCCGGCGCGCCGGCGCCGCCAAAACCCCCATGGCCATGCTGAGCCGTGGCCACGCCGGGGCAGCGGGGAAAACGTTCGTCATCAACCTGCCCGGATCCCCGAAAGGCGTCATGGACGGCTTGGCTGTCCTGGACCCTGTGATCGGGCACCTCTGTGAGCAATTGGAAGGAAACCATGGGCATTGAAACAAACTTTGAAGTGGTGAGCGCAGTCCTCAGCGCCGAGCCCATTTCCGTAGACCAAGCCATCAGGGCAGTGGAGTCGGATACCGCCGGAGCAGTGGTCAGCTTCAGTGGCGTCGTTCGAAATCACGACGACGGCAAGGCAGTGGACCGGCTAAGCTACAGCGCGCATCCCACGGCGCATCAGGTGATGTCGGACGTCGTGGCGCAGCTGGTTGCCGAGCACTCCGGAGAAGCGGCGCAACCCGTTCGGATCTGGGCAGCCCACCGGATCGGCATGTTGGAGATCGGTGATCCCGCGCTGGTGTGTGCAGTGGCTGCCGCCCATCGAGGCCAAGCATTCGCTGTGTGCTCCGAACTCGTGGACCGGGTCAAAGAACAGGTCCCCATATGGAAGGAACAGTTCTTTACTGACGGCACCGTGGAATGGGTGGGAGCAGGGGAGTAGGCCGGAGTAACGGTTCCTGCCGGGCTCCGGCCCGGCGGTAGGGTTAACGGCATGACCGAACAACTTGCTGTTGCAGTGCTGGGCGCCCACGGGCGCATGGGAATTGAAGCCGTTAAGGCTGTTGACGCAGCCGAAGACATGAAGCTCGTAGCCGCTCTGGGCCGCGGCGATTCCCTGGAGAAACTGCTCGACGCCGGTGCACAGTACGTTGTTGACCTGACCGTTCCGGACATCACCGAGACCAACGTCCGGTTCGCCGTGGAGCACGGCATCCACGCAGTTGTGGGTACCACTGGCTGGGACGCCCACCGGCTCGATTCCTTGCGGAGCCTCTTGGAGCAAAAGCCGGACACCGGTGTTCTGATCGCCCCGAACTTCGCCCTCGGATCGGTGCTCGCCTCCGCGTTCGCGGCGAAGGCGTCGCAATACTTCGAGTCCGTGGAAATCATCGAACTGCACCACCCCAACAAGGTTGATGCTCCCTCCGGCACCGCAGTGCGCACGGCACAGCTGATCGCTGAAGCGCGCCAGGAAGCCGGCGTCCCGGCGAGCCCGGACGCCACGGAAACATCACTGGACGGTGCGAGGGGCTGCGACGTGGACGGGGTTCGTGTCCATAGCGTGCGCCTCCGCGGTTTGGTGGCCCATCAGGAAGTGCTCTTCGGTGGTCCGGGTGAGCAGCTGACGTTGCGCCACGACTCCTTCGACCGTGCCTCCTTCATGCCCGGCGTCCTTCTCGGGCTTCGCAAAGTCGCAGCCAACCCCGGCCTCACCGTTGGCTTGGACGGCTACTTGGACCTGGGGCTCTAGGACCATGGGCAATTTTTGGACCTCTTTGAAGAAGAACCGCACCAAAATCTGGGTGGGTGCCATCACCTTGCTGTTGGTGCTTTACCTGGTGGTTTCCGTGCAGCGCTCGTTCCTCTTGCTCGGCGACCCCAACCTTGTAGCCAAGGGGATCGGGGCCGCCTATCTGGTCCTGCCTGTTGTTGGCGCATGGGCGCTCATCCGTGAGCTGCTTTTTGGTGCCCGTACAGAGCAGATGGCCAAGGTTCTGGAAGCCGAGGGCGGATTGCCGGTTGATGATCTTCCGCGCACTCCCGGCGGGCGTATTGTCCGCGCAGCTGCTGACGCCGAGTTTGAGAAGTACCGCGCCGAGGCCGAGGCCGCTCCGGAGGACTGGCGCTCATGGTTCCGGCTCAGCTGCGCCTACGATGCCTCAGGAGACCGCAAACGTGCACGTGCATCCATGCGTGACGCCGTGAAGCTCTTTCGCTCTCAGCCCACCGCAGCTGGCCGGTGACGGCCCAGGCTTGATGCCGTATGGGCCACCCACTCCAATGGTCCGCGGCGCCGAAGTACGGCGAAACAAACGCCGATCACAACAGCAGTGAGAGCCTGGGCCCAGTACATACCTTCATCTGTCCACCCCGAGGGCAGGGGCTGGTTGGTGAAGCCGGAGACAACCCACACGTGCGCTGAATAGAGGGTCAGGGTCATCGCCCCCGGCCCGCTCAGCAGGATCAGGAAGTTGACCTTGATCCGCTCCGCCCAGGTGCCGAGCAGCAGGAACAAACCCACCACGGCCGCAGCCACGCCACCGCTGTGCAGCAGGTCCAAGGTGGTCCCGGCGTGCGGGGACGCTGTCGCCAGCCACCACCATGTACCGGTCTGTTCGAGGCCGGTGACGTTCACCTGAAGCATGCTCTCCAACGGGTATCCGCGGGTGTTCGGGAGGACTGAAAGTGCAGCCCGACCACCCCACAGCTCCATGGCAAGGATTCCGACGACTTTTGCCAGGCCGGCCACCACGACCCCGCAGGTCAGCAGCAGCACTTGGACTCGCGCCGTCGTCAGCGCCAAGCGGCCGATCACCAATCCGAGCAGCAGATAAGAGATCCACTGGAACGCGGGGTAGTAGCCGGTGAAAAAGAGGTCGGCGAGGAGGAGCGCAGGCGTCTCCATGTCCTCCCAGTTGGGATTGTGGCCCAACTTCAAGGGAGGGTTGGCGTCCAGCAGCAGAGGCCGGACCAGATATGCCAGCACCGGTGACAGCAGGACCCAGCCAAGTGCCCAAAAGCAGAGCGCCTTGAGCCGAAGGCCGAGGAACGGCAGGATGCACAGGAACAGAACCGCGTAGTGGACGAGGATCACGGCTACGTTGACTTCCAGGCCGCCCAGCATGAGTCCGACGACGGCGATCACCAAGGCGCGCATGGCAACTCCACCCCGGGCAGCCCATAGTTCCGTGCCGCTGCGGGGCTCCTGCTTGCCCGTACTGAGCGCCAGCCCGACGCCGGCGAGGACGGCAAACAGCGCCGCGGACCTGCCTGAGAACACCAATCCCACAAAGGTCGGCTCCCATTGCGGGGACGGTCCGAACGTTGGCATCACGTGCGTGGCCATCATCCCCAGCAAGGCTGCACCCCTGGCGGCATCTATCCCTGTGAGCCGGGAGGAGACGCGTCGGCCGCCTGGCGCTTTCTGCGTCGGGGTCGTCTCTTGCGAAGTCATGCAGCGATCGTCTCATAAGCCAATGTGAGCCGCTCGTGATGTGACAAGAAGCCCTTGTGTTCGAATATATGTTCGAATAACATGGCTGCATGAACGAAGCTCCCAAGCCGCCGGAAGGCATTCAAGGACCCATGAAAGCGATGAGCCCCGGCGTCGTCGATTTCCTGTTCAGGCAGCTCGTAGCGGGCGAGCCTCCGGAAGACACCCAGTGGCGGCGTGAAGGTCCTGTCTTGGCGGAGCAGACGCCGGGGGCCGAACTCGCCCGTCGGCTGTCCGAGACGGACCTGGCGTCCTTGACGCCCCTGGAACTTTTCGAGTACGTTCGCGCCTCGCAGCGCTTGGTGGCTTGGGCAGAACAGCTCAAGGAGCGGGCAGTGGCGCACTACTGTGCGGAGGAGCCTGCACGGGCGCCCAAACCCGCTTAACAGCCTCGGACCCGTCTCCTTCCACAGCTCTGTCGCCAGCGAATGAGGACCACCACGCGGGACCCATTCTTCCAACAAGCCTGCGACAGGGTAACGTTTTTCGTATGTCTGACTTGCGCGCCCACGTTCCCGCCCTTGGTACCCTGCTGACCGCCATGGTCACCCCGTTCACTGAGGACGGCAAGGTGGACTATGACCAAGCCGCAGCGCTGGCAGAAAAGCTCGTTCAGGACGGATGCGACGGACTCGTGGTCACCGGTACCACTGGAGAGACGTCAACCCTTACGGACGATGAAAACCTCGGTATGTTCCGGGCGGTCAAAGAAGCCGTTGGAGGCAAAGCCGCCATCATTGCCGGGACCGGCACCAACGACACCGCCCACTCCGTGCACCTCTCGCAGCGTGCGGCAGAAGTCGGCGTCGATGGTCTCCTGATCGTCACCCCTTACTACAACAAGCCCAGCCAGGCAGGCGTTCGTGCGCACTTCGAGACGATTGCATCGGCCACGGACCTGCCCGTCATGCTCTACGACATTCCGGGCCGTTCCTCCATTGCGATCGCTCCCGAGACCATGATTGCGCTTGCGAAGCACCAGAACATCGTGGCCGTCAAGGACGCCAAAGCGGACTTCGCTGCTGCAACGCGGGTCATGGCTGAAACGGACCTGGTCTTCTACTCCGGTGATGACGGATTGACGCTGCAGTGGATGGCACTCGGCGCCGTCGGCCTGGTGGGCGTCACTACTCACGTCGCCACCAGCCGCTTCCGCGAGCTGATCGACGCCGTCAACGCCAGCGACCTCGCCAAGGCAAGGGCCATCAACTTTGAACTGGAGCCCGTCATACGCGCAACCATGACGCGGGTCCAAGGCGCAGTAGCCGCCAAGCAGATTCTCAAGTGGCAGGGAGTCCTGCCCAACTCGGTTGTCCGTTTGCCCCTCGTGGAGCCGGACGCGGCCGAGATCGAAATCATCCGCGGGGATTTGGCAGAAGCCGGAATGGACTTCGACGTCCAGGACGGTTCCGCCGGAAAGTAGCAAAACATGACCCAAACCGCCCTTCCCGGACTGGTTACTCCGCCGAAACTGCCGAAAGGCACACTGCGGATTGTCCCGCTCGGTGGACTGGGAGAGATTGGCCGCAACATGGCGGTCTTCGAAATCGACGGCAAACTGCTGGTGGTTGACTGTGGCGTGCTCTTCCCCGAGGAAACCCAGCCCGGCGTCGATTTGATCCTGCCTGATTTCTCCTACATTGAGGACCGTCTGCAGGACATCGTAGGCGTCGTGCTGACCCACGGCCACGAGGACCACATTGGCGCGGTTCCCTACCTCCTGCGCCTCAAAGCCGATATCCCGCTGATCGGATCCCAGCTGACTCTTGCCCTAGTGGAAGCCAAGCTCCAGGAACACCGGATCAAGCCGTACACGCTGACCGTCACTGAGGGGCAGGTGGAGCAGTTCGGCCCGTTCGAGTGTGAGTTCGTTGCAGTCAACCACTCCATCCCGGATGCCCTGGCAGTCTTCATCCGAACCGAGGGCGGCAACGTCCTCCACACCGGCGACTTCAAGATGGATCAGTTGCCGCTGGATGGCCGTATTACGGACCTTCGACACTTCGCGCGTTTGGGCGAAGAGGGCGTGGACCTGTTCATGGCAGACTCCACCAACGCGGACGTACCGGGCTTCACCACCGCCGAGAAGGAAATCGGCCCCACCTTGGACCGGTTGTTCGGACAGGCCAAGAAGCGCATCATCGTGGCCTCATTCTCTTCCCACGTTCACCGTGTCCAGCAAGTTCTGGATGCCGCAGCCAAACATGGCCGCAAGGTGGCCTTCGTTGGCCGTTCAATGGTCCGCAACATGGCTATCGCAGCCAAGCTTGGCTACCTCGATGTCCCCGAAGGCATCCTGGTGGACATCAAGAACATCGACAACATGCCGGACGACCGCGTGGTTCTCATGTCCACCGGATCGCAGGGTGAGCCGATGGCTGCGCTCTCCCGCATGGCCAACGGTGACCACCGTGTGGTGGTGGGCAAGGGAGATACCGTCATCCTGGCCTCCAGCCTCATCCCGGGCAATGAGAACGCCGTTTTCCGTATCATCAATGGCCTCCTCAAGCTCGGCGCCGATGTGATCCACAAGGGCACGGCAAAGGTCCACGTGTCCGGGCACGCAGCCGCCGGTGAACTGCTCTACTGCTACAACATCCTTGAGCCTCTCAACGCGATGCCCGTCCACGGTGAAACCCGCCACCTGATTGCCAATGGCAACATTGCGCTCGAATCAGGTGTCCCGGCCGAGGGCATCATCCTGAGCGACAACGGCACTGTCATTGACCTCAAAGACCACAAGGCCAACGTGGTGGGCCAGGTGGAAGTCGGCTTTGTCTACGTCGATGGTTCCAGCGTGGGAGAAATCACCGACGCCGACCTCAAGGACCGTCGCGTCCTGGGGGATGAGGGCTTCATTTCCGTTATCACGGTCATCAGCCGCACCACCGGCAAGATCGTGTCCGGCCCGGAGATCCATGCCCGCGGTGTGGCCGAGGATGACTCCGTCTTCGACGAGATCATCCCCAAGATCAACGCCGCCCTCGAAGATGCTGTGCTTAATCACACCGACCACACCAACCACCAGTTGCAGCAAGTGGTCCGCAGGATCATCGGCACGTGGGTTAACCGCAAGCTTCGCCGCCGCCCCATGATCATCCCAGTGGTCCTGGAGGCGTAGCCAGCCAGCAACATGAATACCCAAGGGGGCCTGAAATCCGCGGATTTCAGGCCCCCTTGGGGTAGCGTGGCACTTATGGCGACCCGTACTACCTCCACGCCACGAGGCAGCTCCAGCAGTAAATCCGGCGGCACAGGCCGGAGCACAGCCGCATCCAAAACCAGCGGAGCTGCGTCCAAGAGCGGGCGCGGCAGCACTGCCCGCACCAAACAGGCGGCCGCCGTCGAGCCGCATGCTCCTCTGCCGCTTCGCATGCTTTCAGGTTTCTGGCAGGGCATCGGCCACGTTGTCGGCGCCGGGGTCCGGCGAATCGGCTACGACGTCAGTGATCTGGATCCCGCCGACCGCCGGGACGGTGCAGCCCTGTTCAATTTGGTGCTGGGCATTGCCATCGCCACCTTCGCTTGGTGGGGTCTGACCGGGTGGCTCCCTGACATGGTTTACAGCGTGGTCAATGGGACCTTCGGGTGGATGTCCCTGATCCTGCCCTTCATGCTGTTCGTCTGTGCTTTCCGTCTTTTCCGCAAGCCACAGGATGGACGTGGGAATAACCGCGTGGGTATCGGTTTCATGATCATGACCCTGGCAGGGTCGGGCCTGGCCCATGTCATTGGTGGCCTGCCCACCGTTGCGGATGGCTTCGACGGCCTGCGCAAAGCTGGCGGAATGCTGGGTTTCCTCGCCGCCGCCCCGTTGGCTGCAATCCATATGGCTGTCCCCGTGGTCCTTTACGGACTATTGGCGTTTGTGTCTCTGCTGATCGTCACGGCTACGCCGTTTGGTGCCATTCCGTCCCGGATCAGGGGCGCCTATGAACACCTCATGGGTGTTGACCTCATGGATGAGTCCGGCAAGGACGCCCATGACCGCAGCTACCTCTATGAAAACGAAGCTTCCACTAAGCCGAAGAAAAAGAAGCGCATGCGCTTCTTTGGCAAGGACGAGGAAACAGATACGAGCCTGGAAGGTTACGTCGGCGACGAGGCCTTCGAGCACGCAATAGTCGACGACGACGAAACTCCGCGTGCGTCCGAACCGCGCGTTCCACCGGGCGTGCGTCGTCCAACGCAGGCCGAGATCGCCGTCGGAAAGATCAAGGCCGCCCAAGGCCTGGGTGGCGCCACGCCAGGTATCGACAACCCCACCGAGGCCATCCCGATACTGACTCCGGAGATGACCGCGCCTGTGGCTCCGGTTGCCCAGGTTCCCGCGAAACCCGCAGGGGCGCCCCTCCCTCAGGCGCCCATTCCGCAGCGCACCGAGCAACTGTCCCTTGCCGGCGATGTCACCTACACCTTGCCGGCATCGGACTACCTGACGCCCGGCTCCATTCCGAAGGAGCGCACGGAAGCCAATGACGCCGTCGTCGCTGCGCTGACGGACACCCTGACGCAATTCAACGTTGAGGCCGCGGTGACCGGCTTCAGTCGTGGTCCCACTGTGACGCGTTATGAGATCGAGCTGTCTCCCGGTACCAAGGTGGAGCGCGTCACTGCCTTGTCCAAGAACATCTCTTATGCCGTGGCGTCGAGCGATGTCCGCATCCTGAGCCCGATTCCCGGCAAGTCCGCCATTGGCATCGAGATCCCGAACACTGACCGCGAGACCGTATCGCTGGGTGATGTGCTGCGGAGTCAGAATGCGCGCAGGACCGACCACCCGATGGTCATGGGCGTCGGCAAGGACGTCGAGGGTGGCTACGTGGTAGCCAACCTCGCCAAGATGCCTCACTTGCTCGTTGCCGGTGCTACCGGTGCTGGTAAGTCGAGCTTCGTGAACTCCATGATCACCTCCATCCTCATGCGTGCCACTCCTGATGAGGTACGGATGGTCATGGTGGACCCCAAGCGCGTGGAGCTCACGGCGTACGAGGGCGTCCCGCACCTGATTACGCCCATTATCACCAACCCCAAGAAAGCGGCCGAGGCTTTGCAGTGGGTGGTTCGCGAGATGGACGCCCGCTACGACGACCTCGCCAACTACGGTTACAAGCACATTGACGACTTCAACAAAGCGGTCAGGGCGGGCAAGGTTGTGCCGCCCGTGGATTCCAAGCGCGTCATCAAGCCTTACCCGTATCTTCTGGTGATCGTTGACGAGCTCGCCGACCTCATGATGGTTGCCCCGAGGGACGTCGAAGACTCGATTGTCCGCATCACCCAGCTCGCGCGTGCCGCCGGCATCCACTTGGTGCTTGCAACGCAGCGTCCGTCCGTTGACGTCGTGACGGGCCTGATCAAGGCGAACGTTCCATCCCGTATGGCGTTCGCTACATCGTCCGTGACGGACTCGCGTGTTGTGCTGGACCAGCCGGGCGCCGAGAAGCTCATCGGCCAAGGTGACGCTCTGTTCCTTCCGATGGGTGCTTCCAAGGCCATGCGTGTCCAAGGCGCGTGGGTCACGGAATCCGAGATCCATAAGGTTGTGGAGCACGTCAAGGGACAGCTGCAGGCTGTCTACCGTGACGACGTCGCTGCTGAGGCGCCTAAGAAGCAGATCGACGACGACATTGGAGACGACCTCGAGGTCCTGCTCCAGGCAACGGAGCTTGTGGTCACCACGCAGTTCGGCTCAACCTCCATGCTTCAGCGAAAGCTTCGGGTGGGCTTTGCCAAGGCCGGCCGCCTCATGGACCTCCTGGAATCCCGCGGCGTTGTGGGTCCCTCAGAAGGTTCCAAGGCGCGGGACGTCCTGGTCAAGCCCGATGACCTCGCAGCAGTACTTGCCGCGATGAAGGGCCAGGAATCACCCGCTGCGCCCGACGCGCATACCGCCGCGCTGAGCGATAACGCGAACTCGAACATCGCCGTCGGCGGGTATGCCGAAGACCTTGTGCAGGCGGACCTGGACAACCGGACGCAGGCCATCGAATACTACGACGGCGCCGATGGCCCGAATGATGACGAAGAGGGCGGCGAGGACGCCTGGTCGCTCACGGGGCGTTAGCCCAAGGAAGGCAGCCCCAAAGAAGGTAGCCTAGTGGGGTGACTACAGCCGAGGGTGATAACGCGACTTCCAGCAGTTCCGACGTCTGGAACCTGCCCAACATCCTCACGATGCTCCGCATCGTCCTGGTTCCCTTCTTCGTCTGGTTCCTGGTGGCCGACGACGGCGAATACGGCGTCTGGCGCTGGGCCGCTGTTGTCGCCTTCGCCGTCGCCATCTATACGGACAAGCTCGACGGCGACATTGCCCGGGCGCGAGGCCTCATCACCAACTTCGGCAAGATTGCCGATCCCATCGCCGACAAGCTGCTGATCGGTTCTGCGCTGGTTCTCCTGTCCATCCTGGGAGAGTTGCCGTGGTGGGTAACTATCCTCATCCTGGTGCGGGAGTGGGGGATAACCGCCCTACGCTTCGTGGTTATCCGGTACGGCGTCATGCCTGCCTCCCGCGGGGGCAAGCTGAAGACAGTGGTCCAAACGGTGGCCATTTTCCTTTACATCCTGCCGCTGAAGGCGATCACTCCCTGGCTGGGCGACGTCGCCTTCTGGGTCATGATGGTGGCTCTCGCCATCACCCTCTGGACCGGCGTCGAGTACGTCATCCAAGCGCTGAAGCTGCGCGCGGCCGGGCGGCGTGCATGACGCCCGATGACGGCGCATCCGCCGCTGAACAGACGTCGACGGCGGCAGTGGCTATTGCCATCGGGAACAAACTGACCGTGGCTACCGCTGAGTCACTGACGGCGGGCATGGTTGCGGCAGTATTGGCCAACACCCCGGGAGCATCCGGGATGCTGCAGGGCGGCGTGGTTGCCTACCAGAATTCAGTGAAGGCCGGTGTCCTGGGTGTTTCCCAGCAGCTGCTCTCAGAGGTCGGCTCCGTTGACGGGCAGGTGGCAGAGGCCATGGCCGACGGCGCAAGGCGGGTCTGTGGCGCCGATCTTGGGATTTCCACGACGGGGGTGGCCGGACCTGAGCCGCATGACGGCAAAGCAGTAGGCACGGTGTTCATCGGAATTGCCGGGAAATCCGGAACGGAGTCGTTTGAATACAGTTTTTCGGGGGACAGGCAATCCATCAGGGAACAAGCTTGCGGGGCCGCCTTGGCGCGTCTGCTTGCTGCCCTGAGTGACGTTGGTTACCGTTCGTAAAGTAGTCGGGAACAAAAACTGATTGCCAATAGTTGTGTCATTGTGTCGCTTCGGAAGAGCCGGGGCGCCTAGGATGTAAAAACCAACCCGGTCCGCCAGCCAGCGAACCGGACGAATGAGGGAGCAAGGCGATACAGATGGTAAAGCAGCCCGTATCCGTAAACGGCGTTGTCCGCTGGAAGGATGTGGGCTTGGCTGATCAGGCACAGAGCGAACAGAAGGAGCGCAAAATGGTTGTACTACGCCACGAGATAGGTGATGTACTGCGCGATGTCCGCCAGCGTCAGGGCCGTACCCTCCGCGAGGTTTCGCACAGCGCCCGCGTCTCACTCGGCTACTTGAGTGAAGTTGAACGCGGCCAGAAGGAGGCTTCTTCCGAGCTCCTGTCCTCTATCTGCACAGCCCTGGATGTTCCGTTGTCCCACATGCTTCGCGAAGTCAGCGACCGCGTGGCCGTCGCAGAAGGTGTCGCAGTTCCGGACACTGTTCCGCAGGAATTCTCCCAGCGTTACGGGCGCGATCTCGACCTCACGGACGACTTCCCGCAAGGAATGCTCTCCGGAGCCAGGTAACCGCTCCACCAGAACCATGGAAAAGGTCCCCAGCCTCAGGCTGGGGACCTTTTTCGTTTGAGTTCGTGGGATGCAGGCGCGGCAGGATGCTGCCTAAACGCCCGTGGGCTTGTCCTCGGCGTCGATTCCAGGTTCCTTCACGTTGAGCACACCGTCGCCGTAGATCGCGTTGAGCCGGCCCATGTAATCAGCCAACGTTTGGACGTCCTCCAGTGGCCATTCGCCGAGTCGTTCTCGGAACACCTGCCTGCGGGCATCCTGAACCTGGTGCATCTTCTCTTCGCCCTTATCCGTCAACCGGATGGACTGGGCCCTGCCGTCCTGGGGATCCGCTTCTTTGTACACCAGGCCGATGCTTTCCAGAAAGGCGATCTGGCGGCTCACGGAGGGCTTGCCTACCCCGATGCACGTGGCCAGGTCAGTGAGCCGGATGGGCCCCTCCCGGCGGATGACTGTGAGGAGTCCATAGGCGGCAGGTTCCATGTCAGGGTGGACCTGGCGCGACAACTGGTGGGAGATAGAACGGGCACGGCGCCAGAGCAGGCTCAGCTGGTGTTCAACCTGCTGGAGGGCGTCGTCCGCGGCGTCGCCTGGCACGGCCGTACTTGGCGTGCTCTGGAGAGGATTGCTCATGGCAACCATTCTAGAGTCCGGGGCCATGAGAGACTCTATCCGTGAGGGCAAGTGACTTTTGGCGACTGATGGACGATGAATTCGGGGCAGGCTACTCCCGGGTCCTGGCCAACTCGCTGGTACTCGCCGGCGTTGGCGGACGGACTGCCGTGGAGGCGTTGGCCTCCGGTTATCAGCCCCGCGAGGTCTGGTTGGCCATGTGTGAGGTCCAGGATGTTCCCCCCGAACGCAGGCTTGGCAGGGATATCAAACCGACTGCCAATTGAACTCCGGCACCCGATGGTGACGGCGTCCCGGCATGGGACACGCCGGGACGTTGTTCGAATATCTGTTCGGGTGGGGATATGCTCCTGTGAGAGGAAAATTGATCTCGAAGGACGCATTCCAGAGCCTCCGGCAGCCCGGTTATCCACATAGCCATTGCCGGCTACTAAAAATGTCAGAGCACCGTAATAGCGTCTGACGTGACAGGAAAGCGGCCCTTCGGGCCACTCCACAGCGAGAAAGCATCAGAGGTGTGAACCATGGCGGCAACCCCGGATCGTGAGAAGGCGCTCGAAGCAGCGCTTGCCCAGATCGACAAGCAGTTCGGCAAAGGCTCCATCATGCGCCTGGGTGATGACACCCGCGCGCCGATTGAGGTCATTCCGACCGGCTCCATTGCACTGGATGTCGCCCTTGGCATTGGCGGCCTGCCGCGAGGCCGAGTGGTGGAAATCTACGGCCCGGAGTCCTCGGGTAAGACCACCGTTGCGCTTCATGCCGTGGCCAACGCGCAGCGGGCAGGTGGCATTGCAGCCTTCATTGACGCTGAGCACGCCCTTGACCCGGACTACGCTGCCAAGCTTGGCGTGGATACGGATGCACTCCTGGTCTCCCAGCCGGACACCGGTGAGCAGGCCCTGGAGATCATGGACATGTTGGTGGGCTCCGGCTCGCTGGACATCGTGGTCATTGACTCCGTGGCGGCCCTGGTACCCCGCGCCGAAATCGAAGGCGAAATGGGCGACTCCCACGTTGGCCTCCAGGCCCGACTCATGAGCCAGGCATTGCGTAAGATCACAGGCCGCTTGAGCCAGACCAAGACCACCGCCATCTTCATCAACCAGTTGCGTGAAAAGATCGGCGTGTTCTTCGGATCTCCGGAAACCACCACCGGTGGTAAGGCCCTGAAGTTCTACGCCTCAGTGCGAATCGACGTCCGTCGTATCCAGACCCTGAAGGAAGGTGCGGACTCCGTCGGTAACCGCACCAAGGCGAAGATCGTCAAGAACAAGATGGCTCCGCCGTTCAAAATCGCCGAGTTCGACATCATCTACGGTCAGGGCATCTCCCGCGAGGGCGGCATTATTGACATGGGTGTGGAGCACGGCATCATCAAGAAGTCGGGCTCGTGGTTCACGTACGACGGCGATCAGCTCGGCCAGGGCATGGAGAACTCGCGTCGATTCCTTCGGGATAACCCTGAGCTTGCTCAGGAGCTTGAGCGCCTGATCAAGGAAAAGCTTGGCGTGGGCGTCGTCAAGACGGAAGAAGATTCCCCGAAACTGAAGGCCGTTGACGGCTAGAAGAGGGCCGGATCCGAATTCTTCGGTTGCGGCCGATCCCGAACCTGATCCCGAATCCGTGGCGCGTGCCATCGTGCTGAGGCAGTTGACGATGGCGCCGCGGAGTCGGCTGCAGTTGTCCCGGAAACTCGCGGAACGCAATGTTCCCGAGGACGTGGCGCAGGCAGTTCTGGATCGCTTCGAAGAGGTTCAGCTGATCGATGATGCTGAGTTTGCCAGAATGTGGGTCCGGAGCCGCTCGCAAAGCAAAAAGCTTGCCAAGGGTGCCATTCGTCGTGAACTGGCAGACAAAGGCATCGAGTTGGACGCAGCGGAAGAGGCCCTCTCGCAGCTCAGTGACCAAGACGAGGAATTGGCTGCCCGGGAGCTCGTTCAGCGCAAGCTGCGGCCGGGCATGGATTTGTCAGATCGGGCCGAGCGGGACAAGTACACCCGCCGGTTTGCATCCATGCTGGCACGCAAAGGGTATCCCCCTTCCTTGGCTTTCAGAATCGTCGGTGAGGTGCTGGCAGAAGCCGGTACCCTTGAGTAGTGAGTTTGACCATTCCCTCCCCAATAGCTGCCACCCCTCCTTCTGCTGCGTCCATGAGTGCTGGTGAGCCCAAGACCTATCAGGTTCGGACTTTTGGCTGCCAGATGAACGTCCATGATTCCGAGCGCATGGCGGGGCTCCTTGAAGAGGCCGGCTATGTGCCCGCTGACGGGGAGGTGGCGGATGTTGTGGTCTTCAATACGTGTGCTGTCCGGGAGAACGCAGACAACAAACTCTACGGAAACCTCGGCCAGCTGCGGCAGGTCAAAGAGGCGAACCCCGGTATGCAAATTGCAGTTGGCGGTTGCCTGGCCCAGAAGGACCGCGAAACTATTGTGAAGAAGGCGCCGTGGGTTGACGCTGTATTCGGAACGCACAATGTGGGGGCTCTTCCGGCTTTGCTGAACCGTGCCCGTCACAACAATGAGGCGCAACTGGAGATTCTCGAATCCCTGGATGTGTTCCCGTCGACGCTCCCCACAAAGCGTGACTCGGTCTATGCAGGATGGGTCTCCATCTCCGTGGGTTGCAACAACACCTGCACTTTCTGCATTGTGCCCTCGCTTCGTGGCAAGGAGAAGGACCGGCGCCCGGGCGAGATCCTGGCCGAAATCCAGGCACTCGTTGATGACGGAGCTGTGGAAGTAACGTTGCTGGGCCAGAACGTGAATTCGTACGGTGTGGAGTTTGGTGACCGTCAGGCATTCTCCAAACTCCTGCGTGCTTGCGGTGAAATCGAAGGTCTGGAGCGTGTTCGTTTCACCAGCCCCCACCCCGCTGCATTTACGGACGATGTCATAGACGCCATGGCCGAGACACACAACGCCATGCCACAGCTGCATATGCCGTTGCAGTCCGGCTCGGACAAAGTGCTCAAGGACATGCGTCGTTCATATCGCTCCAGCAAATTCCTGGGGATTCTGGACAAAGTGCGGGACCGCATCCCCCACGCCGCCATCACGACGGACATCATCGTTGGCTTCCCGGGCGAAACCGAAGAAGACTTCCAGGCGACCCTGGATGTCGTGGAGAAGTCGCGGTTTGCGTCCGCTTTTACGTTCCAGTACTCAAAGCGGCCAGGCACGCCGGCCGCAGACCTTCCGGAGCAACTCCCCAAGGCCGTGGTGCAGGAGCGCTACGAAAGGCTCACGGCGCTGCAGGACCGCATTGCTGCAGAAGAGAACGCCAAGCAGCTGGGACGGAAGGTGGAGGTCCTGGTCACAGCGCAGTCAGGGCGGAAGGCCGGTGAAACACACCGGTTGTCCGGCCGTTCCAAGGACCAGAGGCTGGTCCACTTCTCCGTGCCTGCAGGTGCTGAGGCTCCGAGGCCGGGTGACTTCGTCACGGTGACCATTACGGAGGCCGCTGCTTTCCACCTTGTAGCTGACCCGGCGGGCGCAGACGATTACCTCTTGCGCCGCTCCCGCGCAGGGGATGCCTGGGACCGTTCGCAGGCTGATTCCTGCGGAGTACCCGCAGCAGGAGCGGCGTCAGGCAAGGCCGGTGTGTCGTTGGGCATGCCGTCGCTGCCAACTCGTCGCGCTTAGAGACGGATCACAGGACCTCATGTCGTTCACCAGTCGGGAACTTCCTCGGCCTGTCATTGCAGTTGTAGGCCCCACGGGTTCCGGTAAGTCGGATCTGGGCGTCAACCTCGCCCTTGCTTTGGATGGTGAGGTGATCAACGCCGACGCCTTGCAGTTTTACCGCGGCATGGACATTGGAACCGCCAAGATCACAGTGGAAGAGCGCAGGGGTGTGCCACACCATTTGCTGGACTCCATGGACGTCACCCAGGAGGCGAGCGTCGCGGACTTCCAAGATGAATGCCGCGCTGCCATCAATGACATTCACTCGCGGGGAAAGCGCGCTATCCTCGTGGGCGGATCCGGATTGTATGTGCGGGCCGCCTTGGATGTGCTGGAGTTTCCCGGCACTGATCCCACACTCCGCAAGGAGCTGGAAGAACAGTACGAAAACAACGGGCTTGCGCCGCTGCGTGCCCGCCTGGAGGAAGTCGATCCCGTGTCGGCGGCCCGCCTCGGCGACGCCCGGCGCGTGATCCGTGCTTTGGAGGTCCACGGCCTCACTGGCCGCCCCTTTAGTTCGTTCATGCCGCAGCGGGAGTACTTCCAGCCTGCACTGCAGATCGGCCTTGAAGTGGATCGGGAGCAACTAAGGGAACGTCTGGCCGTGAGGGTCCATCGGATGGTGGAGGCCGGTCTTCAACAAGAAGTTGAACGACTCGACGCCGTCGGGTTGCGGAGCGGCAAGACAGCTTCGCGCGCCTTGGGGTATGCCCAGTTCCTGAAGGTTCTTGACGGTGAGATGACCGCAGACACTGCAGCTGAGGA
Source organism: Arthrobacter sp. Rue61a (assembly GCF_000294695.2). Classification (NCBI taxonomy): domain Bacteria; kingdom Bacillati; phylum Actinomycetota; class Actinomycetes; order Micrococcales; family Micrococcaceae; genus Arthrobacter; species Arthrobacter sp. Rue61a. The sequence continues at coordinate 1,642,187 of NC_018531.1, forward strand.
AACCATCGTGGCCACCAGGCAGTTCGCACGCCGCCAGCTGACGTGGTTCCGGGCGGATCCACGCATCACGTGGCTGGGTTGGCAGGATCCGGAGCTTGTGGACAAGGCGGTCAAGGTGGTCAACGCGGCTTCGACGTAGCCGATGCAATTTCTGGCCGAACAGGCGCGGCAGGTAGCCTAGAACCATGGATGAAACCGCCGCAGTTCCCGCCCGGCAGGCCGCAACTGCCGACGTGTCAGTGACACCTCCCAGCCTCGCAGGCCTGACATTTTCCAAGGGTCACGGAACGGGCAATGACTTTGTGCTTATCGCTGATCCCGGGGACGCCCATGAGGTCACGGCTGAGCAGGTGGCGCAATTGTGCGACCGCCATGTGGGCATCGGGGGTGACGGCCTTATCCGGGCGGTCCCGTCCCGCTTTCTCCCGGAAGGCCGCGTTGCCCTGGAGCAGGATCCCCAAGCAGAGTGGTTCATGGACTACCGCAATGGGGATGGTTCGCTTTCCGAGATGTGCGGCAATGGCGTGCGCGTCTTCGTCCATTTTCTGATCGCGGAGGGTTTGGTGGACCTGGGGCCCGGTCAGACCCTCACTATCGGCACACGCGGCGGCGTAAAAAAGGTTGTACGCACGGTCAACGGCTATGCCGTGGATATGGGCCCGTGGGAGTTCATCTTCCCCGAGGAAGCCACCAGCAAGGCCATGGATGCACTGGTCAGCGCCGAGGGCCTGGAAGTGCCAAGGCCCGGCCTGTCAGTCAGCATGGGCAATCCCCACACGGTAGTTGCCCTTGCGGAACTTAGCGAGCTTTCAGCCACACAACTGTTCAAGGCTCCCGTGGTGGATCCCAAGCCCGCCAATGGAACCAACGTCGAGTTTGTGGTCCCCGCCGAGCCGCTGGTGGAGGACGGTGTAGGAACCATCACCATGCGCGTTCACGAGCGTGGCGTGGGGGAGACACAGTCCTGCGGCACGGGCGCGTGTGCCGCCGCCGTCGCGATCCGTCACTGGGCGGGGGACACAGCCCCGAACGACTGGCACGTCAAAGTGCCGGGCGGCGTCGTGGGTGTGAAGTTCTTCCCCGGGGCAGGCGGCCGCGAGCATGTGGAACTTAGCGGCCCGGCCGTGATTGTGGCTACTGGGACGCTTTCCTGACCCGGATGATCCTGAACGTCTTGGACGTGCTTTCACGGGAAACCGTGTAAGAACTGTCCAGTTCGGCGGCGAGCCATCGCTGGAGGGAGTCCGAGCCCAGGTTCTTCTGCACAACCAACCAGGCGTTGCCTCCCGGGGCCAGCCGGGGCAGCCACGTCAGCAGCAGCGAGTGTAGTTCGTCCTTGCCGATGCGTATGGGCGGGTTGGACCAGATGGTGTCGAATTCGACGGCGGGATCTACCTCGTGCGGGAGGCTCGCCGTGACGTTGGTGAGGCCGAGCGCCGTCGCGTTCTCGTTGGTCAGCGCGATGCAACGCTCATTCACGTCCACGGCATGAACGTGGGCATGTGGCGCCATCAGGCCAAGGGTCAGGGCAATCGGGCCCCAGCCACAGCCGATGTCCAGAAGGTGACCCTTCGGTGACGGCGGTGGAACCTCGGCGAAAAGCACCGCCGTGCCCTTGTCTACACCGTCGGGACTGAAGATGCCCGATGAGGTCTGCAGATGGCGCGTGGCCCCAGCGAGTTCAACTGTGAGTGGCTTGCGCGTGAACGGTCCTGCCGGTTGGGCGGTGAAATAGTGTGCAGACTCCATAATTTGCCAGATTAGTTGGCTATCGTCGGCTTGGGAAACCGCCTCCGTCCACGGCAGGGTTGACAACGGCTGCTAAAGTGGAGCGCATGTTCTTGATCTTCGAGTAATCAGCCGAACAACGCCTGATTCATCAGGTGTTGTATGGCACCGCCCGCGACGCAGGCCCCGCTTGGCATTTCAGCCCGGCCCGGCCTTTCCGCCCGGCAGGTCCCAATGGCCCAGTTTGGTCGCAACGGCTCAGTCCGTTGGTTCCATGCCGAGCCGGACACTCTGAAGATCCCGTCCCGCCTTTCTATTCGCCGTGGACCGCTAACGTTTTGCGGCCGAAGCGCAGGGACAGGCAGCGCATCCTCACCTTGGCCAAGGACCCTCCCCGCGGAATCAACCACGCCACATCACAACAGCCCTGCCCCCACAAGGCCCGGGCTGCCCAGTACACAGGAGGCCCTTTTGGCCGATGCCCGTCAGCCCAGCGCGAATAGCGCCCCACCCAGCAGCAAACAGCACTATTCTGGAATTGCCGAACAGTCTAAGGAGACCATGACCACCCAGAAGCACTCCGGATCCGATTCCGACGCCCAGGACATGAGTCCTGAACAAATCCAGGCCGTCATCGACCGGATTCTTTCCAAGGATGTACCTGCGCAGGCATCCGACGACAACGACGCCAATGGTGTGTTCGGCAAGGCGCAGGCGATTTCCACGCTGGACCAGGAACACAGCATCTTCGACGGCGATCAGGAAGATTTGGCTGAACGCCGCGCTCTTCGCCGTACCGCGGGACTGTCCACCGAGCTTGAGGACGTCACTGAGGTCGAATACCGGCAGCTGCGCCTGGAGCGAGTTGTCCTGGCCGGCCTGTGGACCGAGGGGACTCTTGCTGATGCAGAGAACTCCCTCCGCGAACTCGCGGCACTGGCTGAGACCGCCGGATCCGAGGTGCTGGATGGCTTGGTTCAGCGTCGGCAGAAGCCGGACCCCGGGACCTTCCTTGGTTCCGGTAAAGCCCAGGAACTCAAGGACATCGTCGCCGCCACCGGCGCAGACACCGTGGTGGTGGATACAGAGCTCGCGCCGTCTCAGCGACGCGGCCTTGAGGACATTGTGAAGGTCAAGGTCGTTGACCGGACCACGTTGATCCTGGACATCTTCGCCCAGCACGCCAAGAGCCGGGAAGGCAAGGCGCAGGTTGAGCTCGCACAGCTCGAATACCTGCTCCCGAGGCTTCGTGGTTGGGGTGACTCCATGTCCCGTCAGGCCGGTGGCCAGGTGGGTGGAGCAGGCGCTGGCATGGGCTCGCGTGGTCCGGGTGAAACCAAGATCGAACTTGATCGACGGCGAATCCGCACCCGCATGGCCAAGCTGCGTCGTGAAATCGCCGCGATGAAGCCAGCGCGCGAGACCAAGCGCGCCAACCGCCGTCGTAATGCTGTTCCGTCCGTCGCCATCGCCGGGTACACGAACGCCGGCAAGTCGTCCCTGCTCAACCGCCTTACCGACGCCGGTGTCCTGGTGGAGAACGCCCTGTTCGCCACCTTGGATCCCACGGTCCGCAAGGCGCAAACCCCGGATGGCATCGGCTATACCCTCGCAGATACCGTTGGATTCGTTCGTTCACTGCCAACCCAGCTGATTGAGGCTTTCCGGTCCACGTTGGAAGAAGTTGCAGATGCGGACCTGATCCTCCATGTGGTGGATGCATCGCACCCTGATCCTGAGGGCCAGATTGCCGCAGTAAGGGCCGTTTTCACCGAAGTGGATGCCCGCAAGGTTCCGGAAATCATCGTCCTCAACAAGGTTGATGTCGCGGATCCCTTTGTGGTGGAGCGCCTTAAGCAGAAGGAACCCCGCCACGCTGTGGTGTCCACCCGCACGGGTCAGGGTATTGCCGAACTGCTGGAAGACATCAGCCGATCCATTCCGCGGCCTGGCGTGCGCCTTGAACTGCTCATTCCCTACGACCGCGGGGAAATGATCAACAAACTGCACAATTCCGACTCGGAAATCCTCAGCCTTGAGCATGAGGAGAACGGGACCCGCGTAGTTGTCATGGTGCGTGAAGGTCTGGCTGCCGAACTGGAGTCATTCGTCAGTAATGGTTGAGAAGGTGGCGGCGGACGGCGTCGAGTCGGCGGGGGAGAAAGCCACCCTCGAGTTGTTGGACCGGGCTGTTGCCGGCATGGGCGGACAAAGCCGTACGGGTCAGCACGAAATGGCCAAGTATGTAACCCGGGCTATTGAGACCGGAGAGCATTTGCTGGTCCAAGCGGGAACGGGAACGGGTAAGTCCTTGGCTTACCTGATTCCGTTGATCGCTCATTCCATGGACAGCGACAAACCGACGCTCGTGTCCACCGCCACCTTGGCACTCCAGACTCAGATCGTCGGCCGTGATCTTCCCCGGCTGCTGGAGACGATCAATCCTGCCCTTGAGCGTCCGGTCAACGTGGCACTGGTCAAGGGCAGGGCCAATTACGTGTGCCTGCAGAAACTTGAAGGCGGATTCCCCAGCGAAGAGCCCTCCGAAGGGCAGCTGTTCTCCTTGGGCGAGGACACCAGCGTGCCTCACTTTGCTGCCTCCATGGGCGGGCCGCAATCCCAGCTGGGCAAGGAAGTAGTCCGCCTCCGGGAATGGGCGGAGAAGACCGCTACGGGCGACCGGGACGAACTGATGCCGGGCGTCACTGACAGGGCCTGGCGTCAGGTGTCCGTCACGTCCATGGAGTGCTTGGGTGCGCAGAAGTGCCCTCTGGCCGAGGAGTGCTTCAGCGAGCTGGCGCGCTCCAGGGCGGGGGAGGCCGACGTCGTGGTCACCAACCATGCCATGCTTGCCGTCAGCGCCTTCGAAGGCCTCGCTGTGCTGCCTGAGTACGACGTCGTGGTGGTTGATGAGGCGCATGAGCTTCAGGACCGCGTGACCGGTGCCGTATCAGGGCAGTTGTCGGTGGCGATGGTCCACGCTGCGGCATCCAGTGCCCGCAAGCACACAGCCATAACAGTGGACGCCCTCAACGCTGCAGCGGACCGGCTGGATATGGCCATCGCCGGCGTATCCAACGGGCTGTTGCCCAGTGGCCTCAATGACGAGCAGCTCGATTGCCTGGACCAATTGCGGGACGCCACGCGCGCTGCGCTCTCGGATTCGAAGACTGATTCGTCAAGCGCAGTGGACGGCGGCCGCCAGCTCGCGCGCTCACGGCTCATGCTCATCCTGGAACTGTGCGAGCGAATGCTGGCCGCCAAAGAGAACCGGGAAGTTGTCTGGTTCTCGCGGAACAGCACATTCGACCCCCAGCAGGGCTATTCGCAACCGGATGAGACTGCCCCGGCTTTGATCAATATCGCCCCGCTCAGTGTCGCGGGACGGCTTCGGGAGGGCCTCTTCGCCGGCCATACCGTGGTGCTGACTTCCGCCACGCTGGCCATAGGCTCTGCCTTCGAGCCGGCAGCAGGCGGCCTCGGCCTGATTGGCGACGGTGCCCCGAGTTGGACAGGGATCGATGTCGGATCGCCCTTTGACTACCCCAAGCAGGGTGTGTTGTACGTGGCTAAGCACCTGCCCAAACCCGGTCGGGGAACTTCGCCCGAGGCGCTGGACGAATTGGAAGACCTCATCCGGGCCTCCGGAGGCGGGGCTCTGTGCCTGTTCTCCTCACGGCGTGCGGCAGAGGAAGCAGCCGATGCCATGCGACTCCGGCTGGACGTGGATATCCTCTGCCAGGGCGAATCAACTATGGCGGCCCTCGTAAAGCAATTCGCGGATGAGCCGGACACCTGCCTCTTTGGAACAATGTCACTGTGGCAGGGGGTCGACGTTCCTGGCGGCTCATGCCGTCTGGTGGTGATTGACCGCATTCCCTTCCCGCGCCCCGATGATCCCCTCATGACTGCCCGCTCCCGGGCAGTGGCACAATCAGGCGGGAATGGCTTCATGGCCGTATCAGCAACGCACGCTGCCATCAGGCTGGCGCAGGGCGCTGGCCGCCTGATCCGCTCGACGGGCGACAAAGGGGTAGTGGCAGTGCTCGACTCGAGGCTTTCGACGGAACGTTACGGAGGCTTCCTGCGTGCCGCCCTGCCGCCCTTCTGGGCAACGACGGACCGATCAGTGGTCCGAGGCGTTCTGGAGCGTCTGGGCTCGGCTAAGGCCCCGTAGCGCAACCTTCCCGTGGACACCTGCTGGTGTCCACGGGAAGGGGCGTCTAGATGGAGCTGCGTCTAGGGGGAACGGCGTCTAGAGAGAGCGCAGTACCGAAACTACTTTGCCCATGATGGTGGCCTGATCGCCGAGGATGGGTTCGTACTGGGTGTTTTGGGGGAGCAGCCACGTATGGCCGTCACGCTGGCGGAAGGTCTTCACGGTTGCTTCGTCATCCAGCAGGGCGGCCACGATGTCGCCGTTGATGGCGTCGTTCTGGCGGCGGACCACCACCCAGTCACCGTCACAGATGGCGGCATCAATCATGGAGTCGCCGGCCACTTTCAGCATGAACAATTCGCCGTGCCCCACAAGTTGCCGGGGGAGTGCAAGTACGTCTTCCACCGTCTGGTCAGCCAGGATTGGGCCACCGGCAGCGATGCGGCCAACCAGCGGAACCATGGCGGTATCGCTGGCGCTGGCGAGTTCCGTTACGGCAAGGCCACCCGCGCTGCGAAGGGTGGTGGGCGCTTCCACTCCCGGAATCGCCCCACCATCAAGGGTCAGCGGCATCAGGACTTCCATGGCGCGCGGACGCTTGGGATCCCTGCGGAGATAACCAAGCTTCTCCAATTGGGACAACTGATGAGTAACGCTCGACAAACTGGCCAGACCCACGGTGTCGCCGATCTCACGCATGCTGGGCGGGTAACCGTTGTCATTGACCGACCGTTGGATGGTCTCCAGGATCTTCTTCTGCCGGACAGTCAGGCTCTTGGGACTCTTTTGAGGCTGCTGGCTCCGCAGGGGTGCCCCGCCGCCTGTGGCTTTCGCTGCCATGTTCGCCAATGCCCTTCCGTTCGGCCCCGAACCGTGCCCGGGGTTGTCGGGTCTGCAAAAAATGTCAGACCCTCCTGTTCCACTGAAACAGTGCTGTTTCTTCACTCAAACGTAGGGCAGGCACAGGCGTTTATCAAACATTTGTTCTAGCGAGTCTCGACACCGTTCGTTGATAAGTGCTAAAAATGTCATAGCAAGGTTCGAATATGTGTTCTATAAACCTGATGCTGAAGCCGGATGTTCGAACATAGCGTTCGAATATCCGGAGCCAGAGGAAGGGAACACCAAGAATTGGCCGCCAAGCACCGGGCACCCCGGAGCTTGGCAATAGCTCAGAAGGGCTCAGCTCATGTCCGCAATCACTACGTTCGCTGATTTCCGCACCACCCAGGCATCTGCTCGCCTGCGTCTCACCCGGCGGGGACGGATTGTTTTCTTCGGCATTCCGGCAATGCTGCTGGTGGCGGCACTGCTGAGCCTGGCCGGTTTCATCAACTCTCCAGCCAAGGCCTCGGACTCGCAGTCCCAACTGCGTCCGCCCGTTGCCGTCACCGTCACGGTTCAGCCGGGGCAGTCCCTGTGGGGCATCGCCGGCGCTGCCGCTCCCGAGCGGGACCCTCGGGATGTCATCGCCGAGATCATCCAGCTGAACGACCTCCGCGGCGGTCGCATCCTGCCAGGCCAGCAGCTGTTCGTTCCGGCGAACTGAGCCAGTTCCCATCCGCAGGAACCCGTGATCGGGCGTCACAGTTAGTCGGCAGTGCCGGAGGCCCCTTAAACTAAGTTGGTGAGTGACCAGCTTGAGCGACTTGACCGACTTCCCCTCCGGACCAACCTGCGTGGACTGAGCCCCTACGGCGCACCGCAGCTTGATGTCCCCATTCTGCTCAATGTCAACGAGAACACTCATGGCGTCCCCGCAGATGTCCAAGCCGCCATCACCGAGGCCGTAGCCGCTGCGGCCACAGGACTGAACCGCTATCCGGACCGCGAGTTCACGGAACTTCGTGAAGCCTTGGCCGAGTACCTTGGCCACGGACTTTCTCCGGACAACATTTGGGCCGCCAACGGATCCAATGAAGTCCTGCAGCAGATCCTTCAGGCATTTGGCGGACCCGGCCGCAAGGCCTTGGGCTTCCCTCCCACGTACTCCATGTACCCCCTGCTTGCCAGTGGCACAGACACCGAGTATGTCCGCGGAGTGCGTGCCGACGACTACGGGCTGGATGCCCAATCAGCCGCTGCCCAGGTTCGGGAAACGGGAGCCAACATTGTGTTCCTGTGTTCACCCAATAACCCCACGGGTACAGGCCTGAGCCTTGACGTCGTCGAGGCCGTCTATGAGGCCGGCGAAGCGAGCCAGGCCATTGTGATCGTGGATGAGGCTTACCACGAGTTCGCGCACGACAATACTCCGAGCGCCTTGACCCTGTTGGCCGGACGCGAGCGTCTGATCGTCTCGCGCACCATGAGCAAGGCATTCGCCTTGGCGGGCGCCAGGCTCGGATACATGGCGGCTGCCCCGGAAGTCACGGACGCCATCAGGCTGGTCCGCCTCCCGTACCACCTCTCTGCCGTCACGCAGGCAACGGCCCTCGCAGCTCTCAATCACCGCGAAGCCCTTATGGCCGATGTTGAGGACATCAAGGTTCAGCGCGACCGCATCGTTACTGAGTTGCTGCGCATGGGCCTCAAGCCTGCGGCATCAGACTCCAACTACGTCTTCTTTGGAGGACTGGAGGATCCGCACACCATCTGGCAGGGCCTGCTGGATGCCGGCGTGCTGATTCGCGATGTCGGCATCCCCGGACACTTGCGCGTCACTGCCGGAACCGAGCCGGAAACCACAGCTTTCCTGGAGGCTTTGGAAGCATTGCTGGACGGCACAGCGCCACACCGCGCCTAAACTTGTCCATAGACCCAACCCACCCTCCGTGTATAAGGACGTCCCAATGAGCGAAACCGGCGCCACGCCGACCGCTGCCCGCACTGCGCGCATGGAGCGCACCACCAGCGAGTCTTCCGTCCTGGTGGAGATCAACCTGGACGGTTCCGGTGTCTCCGACATCAGTACCTCGGTACCGTTCTATGACCACATGCTGACGGCACTGTGCAAGCATTCCCTGATTGACATGACCGTCAAGGCAACCGGCGATACCCACATTGATGCGCACCACACGGTGGAAGATGTCGCCATCACCTTCGGGGAGGTCCTTCGCCAGGCCTTGGGCAACAAAGCCGGTATTCGTCGCTTTGGTGAAGCAACGGTTCCCTTGGACGAAGCCTTGGCTCACGCCGTCGTTGATGTTTCCGGACGTCCCTACCTGGTCCACGGCGGTGAGCCGGCCGGACAGGAGTATCACCTGATCGGCGGGCACTTCACGGGATCGCTGACCCGTCACGTTTTTGAGGCCATCACGCTGCACGCCGGCATCTGCCTGCACATGAACGTCCTTGCCGGACGGGACCCGCACCACATTGTAGAGGCCCAGTTCAAGGCCTTTGCGCGCGCGCTGCGTGCGGCCGTGGAGTCCGATCCCCGAGTGGAGGGCATTCCGTCCACCAAGGGCGCACTATGAGCGGCCAGGTTTTGAAGGATGGGGCAGTGGCGGATGCCATTGCGTCCGTGAAGCCGGAGTCGCCGGAAGGCAAGCCCACCGTCACCGTATTGGACTATGGATCGGGCAACGTTCGGTCCGCTGTCCGTGCGCTTGAACGCGCGGGCGCCCATGTGGTGTTGAGCTCCAAGCCTGAGGACGTGCTCAACGCTGATGGTCTGGTGGTTCCCGGGGTTGGTGCCTTCGAGACAGTGATGAAGGAACTTAAGTCCGTTGACGGCATCCGCATGATCGGGCGCCGGGTTGCCGGTGGCCGCCCTGTGCTGGCCATCTGCGTCGGCTTGCAGGTCCTTTTCGAAGCCGGTGTTGAGCATGGCACCGAATCCGAAGGCATGGCCGAGTGGCCCGGCAAGGTTGAGCTCCTGCCCGCCCCCGTGGTCCCTCACATGGGCTGGAACACGGTAGACGTGCCGGAGGGCTCAAAGCTCTTCGCCGGCGTGGAAGAGGAACGTTTCTACTTTGTGCACTCCTACGGTGTTCAGGAGTGGAATTTCGACGTCGTGCAGCCCCGAATGGCTCCTCCCATGGTCACGTGGTCAGAGCACGGTGCACGCTTCATTGCTGCGGTGGAGAACGGCCCTCTCTGCGCCACGCAATTCCACCCGGAGAAGTCAGGCGACGCCGGAGCGCGGCTCCTGCGCAATTGGGTGGACAGCCTCCGCAAGCCCGCTCAGGAAGCATCCGGAAGCGGTGCCGCCTAAATGTGGTGGTCGGTAATACTCATGGGCCTCGCGGGCTTGCTGGTGGGTGGGGGTATCTCCTTCCACCAGCAGAAAAAGCCGCGGTGGGTTTCCATTTCTTTCTATGTGCTGGCCGGGATGTCCCTGCTGGCCGCTTATCTCCTGACGCTGGGTAACTGAACCAGGCGCTCAACAAGCCCGCGTCACCTTTCAAACTCCAAGGACACACATGACCACCTCCGCCCAGTCCGTTCTGGAACTCCTTCCCGCCGTCGACATTGTTGACGGTCAGGCAGTCCGCCTCCTTCAGGGAGAAGCCGGTTCGGAAACCAGCTACGGCACACCCCTTGAAGCAGCTTTGAACTGGCAGAACGACGGTGCCGAATGGGTGCACATGGTGGACCTTGACGCCGCTTTCGGGCGCGGAAACAACGCCGCGCTGATCAGCGATGTCGTGTCGCAGCTCAATGTCGAGGTGGAGCTCTCCGGCGGTTTGCGGGACGACGAGTCCCTGGAACGTGCACTGGAACTGGGCGTCGCGCGCGTAAACCTCGGTACGGCAGCGTTGGAGAACCCGGAATGGACCCGGAAAGCAATCGACCGCTTCGGTGACAAAATCGCGGTCGGCCTTGATGTCCGCGGTACAACTCTTGCCGGGCGCGGTTGGACCAAGGAGGGCGGCGACCTCTGGGAGGTTCTGGCCCGCCTCGAGGATGCAGGTTGTGCGCGTTATGTAGTCACCGACGTCACCAAGGACGGAACACTGCAGGGCCCCAACGTGGAACTTCTGCGCCAGATGGTGGAGAAGACCGGCAAGCCTGTTGTCGCGTCGGGCGGAATCTCCAGCTTGGAAGACCTCCGTGTCCTGCGCGAACTGGTACCTCTGGGCGTTGAGGGCGCGATCGTAGGCAAGGCGCTCTATGCGGGTGCCTTCACGTTGCCCGAAGCCCTGGACGTTGCCGGCCGACGCTGATGCCCCACGACGAAGGACACGGGCATGGGGATCACGGCCACGGACGGCGTGAGCTTCCCGGCCACATTGCGGCCGCGTTGGCCGGCGCCGGGGGAGCTACCGACTCTGCAGGCCAGCCCTGGGCCGGCAGGAGCCTCAGCGGTGACGACGCCAAGATCCACAATTTCGAGGACGACGACGGCTCAGCGGACCCCGGGTACGTAGCCGCCGTGGCGGCACTGATCAACGGAACAGGCAGTGAGGCAGACGTTGTGGCCTCCCTGGCGACGGCACGGGTTTTCGTTCCGGTGGTTGCTCAGCTGGCTGAAGAAGCCGAAGGCGTTGACGGCCTGCACGCTGACAAGCAAGCGGATATGGCGTTGGTCACACTTAAGGCTCCTGATGGCCGCACGGCCATGCCGGTATTTACTTCCGCAGCCGCCCTCGAGGCATGGCATTCGGAGGCGCGGCCGGTTGCCGTTTACGCCGCGCGCGCAGCACTTTCGGCAGTATCTGAAGGCGCACAACTGTTGGTGTTGGATCCCGGTTCCGACTTTGCCTTTGTTGTGCGGCGCCCGGCCATGTGGGCCCTTGCCCAGCAGAAGGACTGGACGCCGTCATACCTTGATGATCAACTGGAGGCTGCTCTCGGTTCCACGGTCACGGCCTTCCGGACGGTCCGTCGACTCGAGACGCAACCCGGCGGCGGTGTTTCGTCGCTGACGGCCGATGGTCGTCAGGTCTCAGGAGGCGGTGCGGGGCCGGAGCTACGCGTTGTTCTTTTCCTTGAGGATGGACTCGACGCCGTAGCGGTGCAAACTCTCGTTGCCCAACTGAACGAGGCGTGGGCGCAGATGGATTCCTTTGCCGAAAGCGTTGATTCCATGGAAGTAAAACTGCAGCGTGCAGCACAGGAGCCCACGCGGCATTAACGGCAGCACCGGTTCCCCGGGGCTGCCCTGGGGAACAAGAGGATTTAGCCAGTGAACTTCGCTCTCTACAAAGAGATGCTGTCCATCCGTCCTGTCCGGCGTCTACTGATAGTGGGCATGATTGCCCGCATTCCGCACTCGGCTGCCGGAGTGCTGCTGACGCTGCACATCGTGCTCACACTGGGCCAGGGATACGCTGCTGCCGGTGCGGCAGCAGCCGTCATGACCATCGGCATCGCGGTGGGTGCACCGTGGCGTGGCCGCCGGGTGGACATGGTGGGCCTCAGGAAGGCACTGATCCCTTCGGTTGTCTCCGAAACTGTCATCTGGTCGGTCGTTCCGCACGTTTCATACGAGTGGCTGCTGCCGCTGGTGTTCGTCGGCGGCCTTTTCACGCTGCCGATCTTCAGCGTTGTCCGCCAGTCGTTGGGCGTCATGGTGGATGGTGAGCAGAGGCGTTCGGCGTTCGCCCTTGATTCCATCGCCACCGAGCTGGTCTTCATGATCGGCCCGGCAGTCGGTGCCATCGTTGCCACCAGCGGCTTCTCGGCAATTGGTCTCACCGCGGTGGGAATCTCCGTCTCTGTGGCGGGACTGTTCCTCATGTGGTTCAACCCGCCAACACGCAGCGAGGTGGTGTGCAGCCCACAAGAATCGGCAGACCGGGCCGCAGCTGACCTCGCTGCCGCGGAGGCTGCCATGGTGGCTTCAGCGCCTGCCCACGTTCAGGAGGCGGCATCGGAGATGGCGTCGGCAACCTCGCGTACAGCAGCCCTTCGGACCCGGGTCGCCAGGAACTTCACCTGGTTCACGGTCTCTGTTGCGGCACTCTTCGCGGTTGCTGCGGGATCGGGCATGGTGCTTAGCGGGTCCGACGTCAGCATCGTCGGGCTGTTGGAACGTGGCGGGCACGAGAATGAAATCGGAATTGTCTTCTTCTTCTGGTGCGCCGCGTCGGTAGTTGGCGGACTCATCTACGGGTCCATGAAGCGGTCCATCTCGCCAATGCTCTTGCTGCTTGGAATGGCCGCCCTCACCATACCTATGGGCTTCGCCCAAGACACGTGGACCCTTGCGTTCCTGTCGCTGTTGCCCGGCCTGTTGTGCGCCCCGGTTTTGTCGGCATCGTCGGAGAAGGTGGCTGACCTGGTGGACGAGGAACGCAGGGGTGAAGCGATGGGCTGGTACGGCTCCGCACTGACCGCTGGCGTTGCGTTGGGCGCTCCTCTCGCCGGGGTCTTCATTGACACGGTTGGGCCGTCGGGCGGCTTTGCGGCCGTCGGCATCGCCGGCGTCGCTCTCTGCGCTACGGGCCTCATCCTCACGTCTTTGCGCCGCCGGTCCGCGCGCGTCTGAGGCGCGGTATAACCAAGCAAACAACGACGGCGGGTCGACCACATGTGGGTCCACCCGCCGTCGTTGTTTCTTGCGGTTGTTGGGGCTAGTTCACCGGTCCGGTGAACTTTTCGCCCGGGCCCTTGCCCGGTGCGTCGGGAATGAGTGACGCTTCGCGGAAGGCGAGCTGCAGTGAGCGAAGGCCATCGCGCAACGGGCCTGCGTGCTGTGAACCGATCTCCGGGGCGGCTGCCGACACCAGGCCGGCGAGGGCTGTGATCAGCTTGCGGGCCTCGTCCAAGTCCTTGAGGTCCTCGGCATTGGGGTCATCTGCCAGGCCAACCTTGACGGCGGCCGCACTCATGAGGTGGACGGCGCCGGTGGTAATAACTTCCACGGCCGGAACTTCAGCGATGTCACGGATCTGCTGGGACACCCCGGCATCAACGGCGGGGGCGGCGTCTTCGCCATAGGAGTTGCGGGAATTGCTGTCTTCAGTGCTCATACTGGTAAGCTTGTCACAGACCGACTGGAAGTCGTTATTCACAGTCAACATCTGCAGTTCATGCTCCCGCCTCACGCAATGTGCGCTTGGCGGGTTGTTTCTGTAGAATTGATTTTCAGTTTGCAAGCGGAGTTCTCTCCCACCCGCGTCAGCCGTTCCCTTCGGGGACAGGATCCCTTTTTGGGACAAGAGGTTGCCGGGTACCTGGTCGGACACTTTTGGAGGCATGGCCTCCGGGGGTGCGTGCTTCCTTAGAGGAGGTGCAGCCGATCTTCGAGGCCTTCGATTGCACCAGCAATTGGGGGCCTTCTCTATTTGCCGGTGACATCATCACAACCACAGGAGCTTTAACATTAGCGAGCCAAGAATCAATGAGCGTATCCGCGTCCCCGAGGTGCGGCTGGTCGGTCCTGCCGGCGAACAGGTAGGAATTGTCCGCATCGAGGACGCCCTGCGTCTTGCTGCCGAGTCCGATCTCGATCTCGTTGAAGTTGCCCCGCAGGCTAAGCCTCCTGTTTGCAAGTTGATGGACTTCGGCAAGTACAAGTACGAAGCCGCCGTAAAGGCCCGCGAGGCCCGCAAGAACCAGACCAACACGGTTCTGAAGGAAATTCGCTTCCGCCTGAAGATCGACAAGCACGACTACGAAACCAAGCGCGGACACGCACTTCGGTTCCTGGGTGCCGGCGACAAAGTCAAGGCCATGATCCAGTTCCGCGGCCGTGAGCAGCAGCGTCCCGAGATGGGCATCCGCCTGCTGCAGCGTTTCGCTGAAGACGTTGCCGAGGTTGGCATCATCGAGTCCAGCCCGCGCATCGATGGCCGCAACATGGTCATGGTGATCGGCCCGCTGAAGAACAAGGCTGAAGCGAAGGCTGAAGCCCGTCGCGCAACGCAGCGTGCTGAGGCCAAGGCGCAAAATGAGGCCAAGGCGTCGGGACGCGTTGACACCACGGGCGAGCAGGCTCCGCTGACTCAGAGCCTCGCTGACCTTCTTCCCGAGGGCTTCAGGGTCACCGAAGAGGAGACCAAGCAGGAAACTGTTGAAGCACCCGAGGTCCAGGCGCCGGTTGCTGAGGAAGCTCCGGTTGTTGAGGAAACCGCGCCGGCTGCTGAAGAAGCTCCGATCGTGGAGGAAGCTCCGGTTGTTGAGGAAGCCCCTGCGCCGGTGGTTGAAGAAGCACCCGTGGCCGAGGCTGCACCGGTCAAGGCAACGCCGGCCGCAAAGGCTCCGGCCGCCAAGGCTGCTCCAGTAGAAGCAGCTCCGAAGCCGGCTGTTCCCGCAGCTGCCCCGAAGCCTGCAGTTCCTTCGGCTCCGAAGCCCGTCGCCAAGCCGGCAGCTCCCAAGCCGGCAGCCCGGCCCGCGGCGCCCAAGGCTGCGCCGAAGCCCGCATCACGCAAGACCAACTAGTTCAACGCCGCGGAGGCCCCGCCTCCATCGGCAAGCAACCAGCACGCCGGCCCTCGTAGGCCGGCTGCGCGAAAGAATCGCGGACTCGTCCGTGGATACGTAAGGAGATCGGTTCCCATGCCGAAGATGAAGACCCACAGCGGTGCTAAGAAGCGCTTCAAGCTGACCGGTACCGGCAAGCTGAAGCGCCAGCAGGCCAACCGCCGTCACTACCTGGAGCACAAGTCCTCCAGGCTGACCCGTCGTCTCGCAGGCGACAAGCTCGTCTTCAAGGGCGATGCCAAGGTCATCAAGAAGATGCTCGGCGTCTAAGTTCCAAGTTCTTTGGTTACTGCCATCCGGCAGGGACCGACTACACCAAAAGCCTTCTCAGGCCGGCCGGGTTTCCGGCAGTAGCAGCTTGGGATAAAGATTTCTGAAGGAGTACGCACGTGGCACGTGTGAAGCGGGCGGTAAACGCCCACAAGAAGCGCCGGGTTGTCCTCGAACGCGCAAAGGGTTACCGCGGACAGCGTTCGCGCCTGTACCGCAAGGCCAAAGAGCAGCTGCTGCACTCGTTTGTGTACAGCTACGGTGACCGCCGTAAGAAGAAGGGTGACTTCCGTCGCCTCTGGATCCAGCGCATCAACGCTGCATCCCGCGCCAATGGCCTCACCTACAACCGGCTGATCCAGGGCCTCAAGGCCGCTGAGGTTGAGGTTGACCGCCGCATGCTGGCCGAGCTGGCCGTTTCCGACGCCAACGCTTTCGCCGCTCTGGTGAACATCGCCAAGGCTGCACTTCCGGCTGACACCTCGGCTCCTGCAGCTGCCGCTGCCCCTGCCCCCAAGGCTGCCAAGGTTGCTCCGGCTGCTGCCACCGCAACGGCTGTCAAGGCTGTCGTTTCCGAGAAGCCGGCCATCGACGGCGCAGTTGCTGCTGACGGCGACGAGGCTCCGGAAGGCTACGCCATCAAGGGCAACGCCGAGTCCAAGAAGTACCACGTTCCGGGTTCCACCTGGTACAACACCACTGCTGCTGAGTACTGGTTCTCCACCGTTGAGGCTGCAAAGGCTGCCGGCTTTGAGCCTGCAGGTGGCGAAGCCCGCCAGCAGATCAAGAACTAGTCGCAACTGCCACTAAAGTTCTTTATATGAACGAAACCGGGCGCCCGCAAGACTTTCCGATGACCAACCCCCGAGCTGATCGGGTGAGGGACGTCGCCAAGCTTGCCGGGCGCCCGGCGCGTTTAAAACGCGGACGCTTTCTGGCAGAAGGTCCGCAGGCGGTGCGTGAGGCGTTGACGCTGCACCGTGAGCGCACCGCGGCCGGAGGTCCCGCCGTCGTGCATGAAGTTTTCGCCAGCGAAGCCTGCCTTGAACGCCTCCCTGAGCTTGCCGACCTCGCGCTGGGGACGCTGCTCCGGCTGGCAAGCGACGAAGTCCTTGCCGCCATGGCGGACACCGTCAATCCACAGGGGATTGTGGCAGTGTGCAGTTTTGTGGATGTCAGCCTGGATTCAGTGCTCGACGCCGGTCCCCGCCTGATCGCCGTGATGTGCCAGGTGCGCGACCCAGGCAACGCCGGTACGGTCCTGCGCGCCGCTGATGCGGCTGGGGCAGATGCCGTGGTGCTGACAGGCTCCAGCGTGGATATTTACAACCCCAAGGCTGTCCGCTCCACTGCCGGCTCCCTCTTCCACCTGCCGGTGGTTCTGGGAGCCGACGTCGAGGAACTGGTGGCACAGTGCCGCCGGCGAGGGATCGGCATTCTGGCGGCCGATGGCTATGGAACCGTCAACCTGGACAAGCTGCAAGATGAGAATGCGGCGCGGAGGCTCGGGAATGGTTCCGTAGCCTCGGACTATGCCCTTGAGTCTCCTACGGCATGGTTGTTCGGTAACGAGGCACAGGGTTTGTCGGATGCGGAGCTTGCACTGGCTGATCACCGGGTGGCAGTACCGGTTTATGGGGCAGCTGAGAGCCTTAACCTGGGCACGGCTGCCACGGTGTGCCTTTACGCCAGTGCGCGCTCCCAGCAAAGCGCCCGAGTGGGGAATGTGTAAACAGCGCATCGCCGGGTACGGTATTGGATGCAGGATCAGACGATGACGACTCTTCTTGGTCAATTCCATTCTTTCCCTAACCCGAAGAGGTGAAGCTTTCGTGGCTGCAGGTGGCGGTACCAAAGCGATTGTGGCGGCGCTTGCCGCGAACCTGACCATCGCCGTATTGAAGTTCGTTGCGTTCTTCCTGACGGCGTCATCGTCCATGCTCGCAGAAGCCATTCACTCTGTAGCTGACTCAGGCAATCAGATCCTCCTGCTCGTGGGCGGAAAGCGTGCCAAGAAAGCCGCCAGCCCTGAGCACCCGTTCGGCTACGGCCGCGAACGGTATATTTACGCGTTTATTGTCTCGATCGTGCTGTTCAGTGTTGGTGGCCTGTTTGCCCTGTACGAGGCGTGGGAGAAGTTCCAGCACCCCCACGGTATTGAGGGGGCTTTCTGGTGGGTCCCGTTGGCCGTCCTGGTGGGTGCCATCATTGCCGAGTCGTTCTCGTTCCGCACTGCGATCATCGAGTCGAACCACATCCGCGGCAAGCAGTCGTGGGTGAAGTTCGTCCGGAACGCCAAGCAGCCGGAACTGCCGGTTATTCTCTTGGAAGATTTCGGCGCGCTGCTTGGCCTGATCTTCGCGCTCTTCGGTGTGAGCATGACGTTGGTTACGGGTGACGGTGTCTGGGATGCACTCGGCACGGCAATGATCGGCCTCCTGCTGGTGGCCATAGCCGTGGTCCTGGCCCTGGAAACCAAGTCCCTGCTGTTGGGGGAGTCCGCCACCAAGGAGGACGTCCAGCGCATCACGGAGGCCCTGGAAGCCGACGGCACCCGCATCATCCACCTCAAGACCCTGCATTTGGGCCCGGAGGAACTGCTCGTAGCCGCGAAGATCTCCATGGGTGCTTCCGAAACGGGTGAAGAGATCGCCAAAGGTATCGACGACGCCGAGCAGCGTATCCGTGCGGCCGTTCCGATCGCGCGGGTCATCTACCTCGAACCCGACATCGAGCGCGTCCAGGCATCGCAGCTTTAGGATTTCGGCCACGCGCTTAACGCAGATGGGCTCCGCTTGCGCGGAGCCCATCTGCGTTAACTCAAGCTAACCGGCCAGTGCCGCCGGTCCTCATGAGGATCAGGTGGCCAGCGGCCTCTTGCGTTCCAGCAGGCCGCTCAGTACGGCCACTCCGAGGCCCAAGATGGCCAGGACCGAACCTACCAATGCAGGAGCTACATAGCCCCAGCCCCAGGCGATAACGGTTCCGCCGAGGAAGGCGCCGAGCGCGTTGGCGATGTTGAGGGCTGAGTGGTTCAGGGAGGATGCCAGCGATGCGGCGCCCGGTGCAGCGTCCAGGAGTCGGGTCTGCAGGGCAGGGGTCAGCATGGAACCGATGCCGCCCACTACGAACGCCATGATGAATGCGGCCCAAGCCCAGTGCGCAGCTACGGCGTAGACCACCAGCGCCACGGCGATTCCCGGCATGACCCAGTAGATGGTGCCCATCACGGACTTGTCAGCAAGGCGTCCACCAAAGATGTTGCCCACTACCATGCCTAGTCCATAGAGGGCCACGACGGCGGGGATCAGGTTTTCGGGTATTCCAGCCACGGACGTCATGGTGTGCGCGATGTACGTGTACACGGCAAAGAAGCCGCCAAATCCAATGACGCCGATCAACAGCGCCAGCCAAACCTGAAGACGCTTGAGTGCCCCCAGCTCGCGCCGGATGCTCGCCTCCGGGTGCGCTGCTTCGAAGGGAACGAACTTCCACACCATGGCAACGGTCAACAGCCCGATGGCGCCGACGATGACGAAGAGCAGTCGCCATCCGAAGGTCTGACCCACCCACGTGGCCAAGGGGACGCCGATGACGTTGGAGACCGTGAGTCCTGCCATCACCATGGAGATTGCCCACCCCCTCTTGGTAGGGGCGACGAGGCCGGCAGCGATGACGGCTGCCACTCCGAAGAAGGCTCCATGGGGAAGGCCCGAAGCAAAGCGCGAGAGCAGCATGAAGCCGTAATCGGGCGCGATGAAGGAAGTCAGGTTCGCCAGGGACAGGAACAGCATGAGCCCCAGGGCAAGATGCTTTCTGGGGAGCTTTGCCCCGAATGCGGCGAAGACGGGAGCGCCGATGACCACACCCAAGGCGTAAGCAGAAATGAGGTTGCCGGCCTCGGGGGTGCTGATGCCCAGCCCTTCCTCGATTTCCTTCAACAGGCCCATCATGGCGAACTCGGTGGTACCGATGGCGAATCCGCCCATGGCCAAGGCCAGGATTGCCAGACCAAGGTGTTTCCTTGCAGCTTTGGCGGTAGCGGGTGGGGACACAGTGGTAGTCATAAGCCTGCTTCTTGAGGGTGCCTTGTGGGCTGAGGAATGCGGAGAAAATCCGATAACAAGTTTAGTCCCGCACCCACCACTTGGCGTCGCTATGTGACGAGCCCCATTCATCGGGCCCCCATAGACTGTTGCGGTGACTGCACTGATTAACGTCGTGGGCGCCGCCGTCGTCGACTCCCTGGAAGCCCCCACCCGCCTACTAGTTGCGCGCCGCACAGCACCACCCCAATTTGCGGGTATGTGGGAATTTCCGGGCGGCAAGGTGGAAACCGGTGAGGCTGCGGAGGCTGCCCTGCATCGCGAACTCGCGGAAGAACTGGGAATTGAAGTGCAACTGGGGCCCGAGCTTGACTCAGGCAATGTCGCCGGGTGGACACTCAATGAACGTGCGTCCATGCGCGTGTGGTTCGCCGAACTGACGGCGGGCGAGCCGCGGCCCCTGGAAGATCACGATGAACTTCGCTGGGTGTCGCTGGTTGAGCATGACGAAGCTCTCAGCCTTCCGTGGATTCCGGCAGACCTTCCGATTGTCCAGGCCCTGCTGGATCGGGTAGCCGCTCCAGCTTGAGAACGGACTCCTAGAAAAGCGGCTGTTGTCCCGGGAGGGGAGCGGACACGTCCACGGCCGGGCCGGCTCCCGTTCCGGTGGAAGGCCGTGCATTCCGATGGCTGAAGCCCGACGTCCCGGTGAAGCCGTACTTCGCCTTGAAGTAGCTGATCCGGCCGGTCAGCCATGCACGGTACTCCTTGGAGGCGTAGGAGCCTTGGCCGTAAAGCCGCCTGTACTTGCCCACCAGCTCCGGGTGCTGGACGGCCAGCCACTTCATATACCACTCCCGCGTTCCCGGCTTGAGGTACAGGGCGCCGGCTGTGACTCCTGTGGCCCCCGCCTTCGTCAGCTCCGCGAACAAGGAGTCAAGGGCCTCATCCGAGTCTGTAAGCCAGGGCAGGATAGGCATCGCCATGACGCCGCAACCCAGGCCAGCGTCCCGAAGACGGGCGATGAGCTTCAACCGCGCCCTGGGAGAAGGCGTACCGGGCTCGATCAGTGCAGCCAGATCTTCGTTGGTCATAGCCAGGGAGATACCGAGGTCCACGGGAACCTGCGTAGCGGCGTGCTTGAGCAGAGGAATGTCCCGTGCCAGCAGGGTGCCCTTGGTCAGGATGGAAAACGGAGTGCCGGAGTCCGCCAGGGCCCGGATGATTCCCGGCATGAGCGCATAGCGACCTTCGGCGCGTTGGTAGGGATCGGTGTTGGTGCCAAGGGCAACTTGAGGACGTGCCCAGGAGGGCTTGGCCAGTTCCTTGCGCAGAACCTCTGCGGCGTTGATCTTGACCACCACTTGGGAATCGAAGTCCCGTCCGGCGTCGAATTCCAGATACGTGTGGCTCTTGCGGGCGAAGCAGTAGACGCAAGCATGGCTGCAGCCGCGGTAGGGATTCACGGTCCACTCAAACGGCATGTTGGAACCGGAAGGCACCTTGTTGAGCACTGACTTTGCGGTGACCTCATGGAAGGTGACTCCCGAGAATTCGGGTGTTGAGATGGAACGCACAAGCCCGGCCAGTGGCAGCAAGGCATCCAGTGCCGGGGCAGGGCCCGGAGCCTGGGTGTCACTGGTTTCTGACGCCGGTCCACGCGTAGGTGAAAGTGCTTGTGCGTCCCATCTCATGGACTCTATTCGAATGTATGTTCGAATGAATGTCAAGGCCTCGACACCAAGGTCCGGATCACGGGGGCAGGGGCATTGCTAAGGTTGCCCCATGATTCTGCTGACTGGCTTCGAACCGTTTGCTGAGGACACCGTGAATCCTTCCTGGCTGGCGGCGCGGCGTGCGGGGGAGTTGCTCGCCTCAGAGGGCATCGCCGTTGAAGCGGTGGAGCTCCCATGCGTCTTTGGTGAGTCCGTACATGTCCTCACCGAGGCAATAGCCCGTCTCAACCCGGACCTGGTTATTTGTCTTGGCTTGGCGGGAGGCCGTGAACGGGTCTCCTTGGAACGCGTCGCCATCAATTGCGATGACGCCCGGATCCCGGACAATAAAGGCCAGCGCCCCGTCGATGAGGAGGTTATCCCGGGCGGGCCCGCAGCATACTTCTCAAGCCTGCCCATAAAGGCGGCGCTCAGAGACCTCCAGATCGCGGGAATCAGGGGAGAGATCTCGCAGTCCGCGGGAACCTACGTGTGCAACCACGTTTTCTACGCCCTGATGCATTCGCTCGTGTCCAGGCCCGGCATCCGTGGCGGGTTCGTCCACGTTCCCTACTTGCCGGAACAGCTGCAGGCAGACAGCCCAGTGCCGTCCATGCCCTTGGATGTGATGGCGGAGGGAATTGCCGTCATTGTCCGGACAGCCCTGCGCACACAGACCGATGTGAAAATTTCAGCAGGGGCTATCCGCTAAACAAGCTCCCACTCAACCTTGACGCTCGCCGTGACTGAGGACTCGCCGGCTTCCACGGGCATGGCCTCGGCAGTGAAGGAGGCCCTGACCATTCCACCCAAAGGAATAGGTGCGCCGTGCAGGGGTTCTTGGGAAATGGACACCACCTGCCCAAGCCCGGCCGAAGCCAGCGAAGCGTACTGTGCGGCTCTTGCCACGGCATCCTGCCATGCGGCCTCTTGTGCCTGGGCTGTGACCGAGGAATTATCCGCAAAGCCTTGCTCGATCCCGTTGATCCGTATGTCGTCGCCGCCGGCCGCCACCGCGGCGGCGATAGCACCTGGTGCGTCCGCCTGGGAGCGGATTCCCACCTGCAGGTTCGTGGATGCCACGTACGCGGTCACCTTCTGCCCTTGACCTTCCACCCACACCAGATCGGCACGAAGGTTCAATCCGCTGGTTCGAAGGTCGACGTCGGAAATACCGGACCCCCGCACAGCGGCCGCGACAGCGTTAGCCGCCTTCCCGGCGTCGTCATACGCTTTCGCCGCCGAGTCCCGGCGGGTCTCGATGCCGAGCGTCAAGGTGACCAGGTCTGGAACAGCCTTTGCGCTCGCGGTCCCGGTGACAGTGATGGTTCGCTTCATTCTTAAGCCTCGATTCGATTGCTGGCAGGTCTCTCCTGCGGGCGGTTGGGCGCGTCCACGTAGCCGCCGGCCGCGAGGCCCGCCTGGCGCTCGAAGAAATTCCTTGAGCCCGGGTTTCCGCTGCGCAGCATGGACCAAGCGGCGGCGACGCCGTAAAGGGCCAGGAAAGGAAGTCCCAGGCAGTACGCGTATTGGGTGCTGTGCCGCTCTTCATGGCCCAGGAGCACTGTGTCGGCTCCGGCCACGCCCGGCGGCGCGCGGTACAGAATGACGTTCCCCAGTGTGAATGCGCCCGCGTGGGGGAGTTTCCACTGATACCCGGCAGCTATCAGGAGGCCGCGCGGACCGCGCGAGAGAGTGCTTCGGGACGCCGCAGCCACTGCAAGTCCCAGCGGTGTGGACAGGTTCACGACGTTTGCGATCTGCCGTAAGCGTTGCGCCGGAGTCATGAAGCCATGCTAGACCCGTCCCAAACTCCGCGGTTAAAGCGCGCCTGCGAGGTTCAACTAGACTGAAGGGTAGTGCCTGCCGTCCGCGGTGAGCACTGCCCTTTCGTTTTGCAGGCCTGCCTTGCCGGCCGCTCCCGACTCGTAGCTAAGAACAGTAGATGACTGACACTTTGCCAGGCGCTGCCATCCCGAATCCGCTGGATGAAGCCGCCATCACCGCCGCCGTCGAGGACGCCATTGCCGCTATTGCGGCTGCTTCCTCCCTTGATGAACTCAAGGCTGTCCGCCTCGCCCACACCGGTGAGAAGTCGCCCCTGAGCCTGGCCAACCGTGAAATCGGTGGCCTCGCCAAGGAGCACAAGGCTGCCGCCGGCAAGCTCATGGGCTCCTCCCGCGGCCGGGTCAACCAAGCGCTCGCTGCCAGGACCCAAGTGCTCGAGGCTGAGAATGACGCTCGCATCCTGGTGGAAGAAACCGTTGATGTCACGGCCGCTCCGCGTCGTCGCCGTGCCGGTGCGCGCCACCCGCTGTCCACGCTGCAGGACCGTGTTTCGGACATCTTTGTTGGCATGGGTTGGGAAATCGCCGAAGGCCCCGAGGTGGAGTCCGAGTGGTTCAACTTCGATGCCCTCAACTTCAAGCCGGACCACCCGGCCCGCGAAATGCAGGATACGTTCTTCGTCGAGCCCCCTGAGGCGCACCTGCTGATGCGTACGCACACGTCCCCTGTGCAGGTCCGTTCCATGCTGGAGCGTGAAGTTCCCATCTATGTGCTGTGCCCCGGCAAGGTGTTCCGCACGGATGAACTCGATGCCACGCACACGCCTGTCTTCCACCAGTTCGAGGGTCTTGCGATCGACAAGAACCTCAGCATGGCAGACCTTCGCGGCACGCTGGAGCACTTCGCCCGCCAGATGTTCGGCGACGAAGCGTCCATCCGCCTGCGCCCCAACTACTTCCCGTTCACTGAGCCTTCCGCTGAGCTGGACATCTGGCACCCGGGCGCCAAGGGCGGTCCCCGCTGGATCGAGTGGGGTGGCTGCGGCATGGTCAACCCCAACGTCCTCCGGGCAGCCGGCATCGATCCGGACATCTATTCAGGTTTTGCTTTCGGTATGGGCATCGAGCGCACGCTCATGTTCCGCAACGAGGTCGGCGATATGCGCGACATGATCGAAGGCGATGTACGTTTCAGCGAGCACTTCGGGATGGAGATCTAACAGTGCGTATCCCACTTTCCTGGCTGCGTGAATTCGCGCAGGTACCGGCCGACGCCACGGCCGAAGACGTCATGGCTGACCTGGTCAAAGTTGGCTTCGAAGAAGAAGAAGTCCACCGCCCCACCGACGAGCTCAGGGGTCCCATTGTGGTTGGCCAGGTCCTAAGCCTGGTCAAGGAACCGCAGACCAACGGCAAAACCATCAACTGGTGCCAGGTCCGCGTGGTCCCTGAGGGACAGGAGCAGACCCTCACCGGCAAGGGCATCGATCCTTCCGGTGTGCAGGGCATCATCTGTGGTGCTCACAACTTTGTTGAGGGAGACAAGGTAGTTGTCACACTGCCTGGTGCTGTCCTGCCCGGCAACTTCCAGATCTCGGCGCGGAAGACCTACGGTCACTTGTCCGCGGGCATGATCGCTTCCGTTCGCGAGCTGGGCATCGGGGACGACCACGACGGTATCCTGGTCCTCTCGCGTATCGGCCTGGACCCGGAAATCGGCACTGACGCGATGGAACTCCTTGGTCTCTACGACCAGGCAGCGGAAATCAACGTCACGCCGGACCGCGGTTATGCTTTCTCCATCCGTGGTGTCGCCCGTGAATACGCCCACGCCACCGGGACCACGTTTGTGGATCCGGCGTCGAGGGTCAGCGCACCGGCTTCCCTTCAGGGCGGCTACGGCGTCAAGATCAACGACGACGCGCCGATCTACGGCAAGCCCGGCTGCGACCGCTTCGTGGCCCGCACGGTCCGCGGCGTGGATGCTTCACGTCCCACCCCGCCGTGGATGTCCGCGCGCCTTCGCCTGGCCGGCGTTCGCTCCATCTCGTTGCCGGTTGATATCTCCAACTACGTCATGCTGGAGCTCGGCCAGCCGAACCACTGCTATGACCTGGACAAGCTCTCTGGCGACATCGTGGTTCGTCGTGCAGTGGCGGGGGAGAAGATCACCACCCTCGATGACAAAGAGCGCACGCTCGATGTCGAGGACCTGCTGATCACCGATGATTCCGGCGCCATCGGCATCGCCGGTGTGATGGGCGGCGCCCACACCGAGGTGTCCGATTCCACCACCAACATCCTGGTGGAAGCCGCGCACTTCGACGAAGTCTCCATTGCCCGCTCCCGTCGCCGGCACAAGCTGCCGTCCGAAGCTTCCAAACGCTTCGAACGTGGCGTGGACTGGCACGTCGCCAACATTGCCGCCCAGCGCGTGGTTGACCTCTTGGTCGAGCTCGCCGGTGGCACCGCAGATGAGGCCGGGACCGACGTCGGAACCGCTCCTGACGCCGTCACCATTGAACTACCCGCAGAGTTCGCCTCCGCCCGTATCGGCATCGACTTCACTGACGAGCAGATCACCACGTCCCTTGTGGACCTGGGGGCCGTGGTGGAGAAGACCGCCAGCGGCTACCGCGTGACGGCTCCGAGTTGGCGCAACGACCTCGAAACCAAGGAAGACCTCTCCGAGGAAATCGCGCGTCTTGTCGGCTACGACAACATCCCCTCGACTCTTCCGGTGGCGCCTCCGGGCCGTGGCCTGAGCCGCAGCCAGCAGCAGAAGCGCCGCGTTGTCCAGGCTTTGGCTGATGCAGGGCTTACCGAGGTGTTGTCCTACCCGTTCGTCTCCAAGGCAGCCAATGACACCTTCGGTGTTGCTGCTGAAGGTGCGGCTCGCCCGGCGCTCAAGCTGGCCAACCCCATCAGTGAGGAACAAGGATACCTCCGCACCTCCATCCTGCCGGGCCTGATCGAGGTCGCCCGCCGCAACCACTCGCGCGGCTTCCGCGACCTGGCATTGTATGAGGCCGGTTCGGTCTTCCTCCCCGGTGAAAAGCTGGGCACGGATTCCATTCCGCCGCTGGGCGTCAAGCCCGCCGATGAGGTACTGGATGCACTGTACGACGGCGTCCCTTACCAGCCGCTGCACATCGCCGCTGTCCTGACCGGCCATGACTCCCCGGCAGCTGCGACGCATACGCCGCGTGCCTGGGACTGGGCAGACGCTGTTGATGTGGCACGCCTGATCGCCGACGTCCTGGGCGTGGAGCTGGTTGTCAGCCAGGGAAGCCACCAGGCATTCCACCCGGGCCGTGCAGCCCGACTCGCACTGCGCACTGGCGACGTTGTGGGCTACGCAGGAGAGCTGCACCCTAAGCTCCTGGCTGCGCACGACATGCCGGCCCGCTCCGTGGCACTTGAGGTCAATGTTGAAGCGTTGTTCGAAGCTGCCGCTGACGTGATCGTGGCCAAGCACATCTCCGGGTTCCCCGTGGCGACGCAGGATGTTGCCTTGGTTGTCCCGCAGGACGTGCCGGCAGACCAAGTCCTTTCGGCGCTCCGCGAAGGCGCCGGAGTCCTCCTCGAAGATGTCTCGTTGTTCGATGTCTATGTGGGGCCGGGCATTGAGGACGGCAAGAAGTCGCTGGCTTTCGGCTTGCGTTTCCGCGCGGACGACCGCACGTTGACGGCCGATGAGGCCTCTGAAGCCCGCGCTGCTGCTGTGGCCGTGGCGACTGAGCGGTTTGGGGCTGTTCAGCGCTGACCTGTTTTACTTAGGACTGTCCCCGGAATCGAACAGGTTCCGGGGACTTTCTTTTTATTGAGATAACACTCCCAGCATCTTGACAGAATATTCACATATGCATGACAGTTTTGTCATACACATGTGAAGCATGCGTATCACATCCCTCGCACGGTTCCCCAGAGCCGTCCCTTGAAAGGTACCCATGAAGAAGCAGAACGTTGCTTTGCTTGTCGGGGCTGCAGTAATGGCTTTGACGTCCTCGCTTGGTGGAGCCGCTGTGGCGTCAGAGTCGACGCCCCAAGTGAACGCCGCAGAGGTCCAGCCCGTATCGCACACGGTAGACCAATCGCAGGTTTCCGGTTCCGCCGCGTCGCCGTTGGCAGACAAATACACCATTGCCGCACCCTCCAAGAACGGCGGCGCGTCCACAGACTCAGTCATCGGTGCGGACGGCCGGGTGCGGATCACCAACACCACTGCGGCACCCAACCGCTCGATCGTGCAGATTGAATTCAATGGCGGATACATCTGCTCCGGTGCCTTGATCTCCGACGACACAGTCCTGACTGCCGGGCACTGCGTGCACGAGGGCGGCACCGGATCGGAAGCCGACTACTCCTGGGGTGTCAAAGTGGCTCCGGGCCGCAACGGCTCAACCGATCCCTACGGCACGTGCGGGGCAACCAAGATCTTCACGGACCAGCGCTGGATCGACTCCGCCAATACCAATGCAGACTGGGGTGTCATCAAGCTCGACTGCACCATCGGTAACACCACCGGATGGCTCAACTACACCGGCACAACCGCCAGCCTGAACGGGATCAGCACTACGGTCCGGGGCTATCCGGGAGACAAAGCCTTCGGCACCATGTGGTCCATGACCGGCCCCATTGAAAGCACCCAGACGGAGAAGGTTTTCTACAAGATGGACACCTACGGCGGTCAGAGTGGAGCCCCCGTGTACAACAGCTCCAACACCATCGTGGCAATCCACACCAACGGCGGCAGCTCCAACTCAGGCACCCGCATCACGCCCACGCTGGCGAACTACCTGACGTCGGTGAAGTAACCCGGATGAGTTAACTCACCTACACGTGTTCCCCGCTGCGAACCTGGCTGCGGGGAACACTGCTGTCCGGGTGGGATGCGAGAGAAGCACGCTAAAGTTTTGCTGGGGAGAGGGCCGTAGGGAGGTCGTGATGGATAACCCAAAACTTGCGCTGCATAAGCTGGGTGACCTGCCTTTTTCGGATGTCCCTCTTCGAGACCTTGGCCAACCGGCCCTCGAGCGCGCCAACAGCTTTGCCGATGCCAAGGACCGCAACGTGTTCCTTGCCGGCCGGCTCGCTCTCCAGCACTTCGCGGCCTCGCTCCTCGACGTGGACCCCACTCGGCTGGTACCGGACTATTGTTGCCCGCGGTGCGGCCCGGGACAGGACCACGGCCGCCCCGGGTTCATGCTCGACGGCGGCCCGGCGCCTTTGGCGGTAAGCGCATCCCGGGCGTCGGGCTGGGTGCTGCTGGCCGGCGTCGTACATCCAGCGGAGGGCATCCGGCTGGGAGCGGACCTTGAAGCGATAAGCGGGATTGGCTTCGATGGCTTTGACGGCGTCGCCTTGACCGCAGCCGAGAAGGTATTCCTGGTGTCCATCCCGGCGCAGGATCAAGCCAGGCGGCGCGCCCGGCTCTGGGCGCGCAAAGAAGCCTGGCTAAAGATGACGGGCGAGGGTCTGCGAAGGAACCCAGCCGAATTGGACGTGGTGGACCGTCCGGGCTTACAGGACGTGAACATTGTCAGCAATCGTGATCTGCCGGAAGGCCTGGTCGCCGCTTTGGCCCTCGGCTAACGCGTCAACGCGCTGAAGGCAGTGGTGGCAGCGAAGCTTCGTACAGCCACGGGCGGAGAATCGACGCGGCATTAAGCCCGGGAACGAATGAATCCGCAGCCTCAATGAACGTCCCAGTTGAGACCGAACCGTGCCGATTCGTAGCCGTCCAGTGCTGCAGGAAACCGAAGAATGCTTCGTCCCCGGCCGCCATCCGCACCGCATGAACGGCAAGTGCGCCGCGTTTGTAGACGCGGTCATCGAACATCAGCTCGGGACCCGGATCACCCACTACGAGGTCTTGGGCCCCGGCGTCGAGCCTCTTCCACGCGGCCGTTGCGCGGGCGGCGACCGTCATGGTGCGGGATTCCTCGGACC
The DNA here is from genome assembly GCF_000294695.2 of Arthrobacter sp. Rue61a. Lineage (NCBI taxonomy): Bacteria > Bacillati > Actinomycetota > Actinomycetes > Micrococcales > Micrococcaceae > Arthrobacter > Arthrobacter sp. Rue61a. The sequence goes on from NC_018531.1 coordinate 1,671,159, forward strand.
ATAGCCACTCCGCATAGCAGGCAAAACCCTCGTGGAGCCAGATGTCCTTCCAGCTGCTCACCGTGAGCGAATTGCCAAACCACTGGTGCGAGAGCTCGTGCGCGATCAGGCGCTGCGCATCCCATGTGTCGCGCATATGGTTTCGCCCGAAGATGGAGACGGTCTGGGCTTCCAGTGGAATTTCCAACTCGTCTTCGGTGACCACCGAGGTGTAGTCGGCGAACGGGTAGGGGCCGAAGCAGTCCTCGAAAGTACGCATCATGTCCGGCTGCCGGCGCAGGCCTTGGAGGGCGTCCACTGCCATCTCGGGCGTCACGGCAACAAACTGGGGGACCCGATGGTGAGTATTGCCGGCGTGGAGTGGGACCCTCGCGTAGCGACCGATCTGCACAGTGGCCAGGTACGTGGCCATGGGTTCGGCTTGTTCGTAGACCCACGTTTCCCGGCTGGACTTCCGGGTATGGCTGACTAGCTGGCCGTTGCAGACGGGCCGGTAATTGTCGTCTGTGGTGACGGAGATGAGGAAGGTTGACTTGTACCGCGGATGGTCGTTGCACGGGAACCAGGACGCTGCACCGTTGGGCTGGCCGGCCACCAGTACGCCGTCGTTCAATTCCTCCCAACCGACATCACCCCAGAGGCCGCGGCGCGGCTGGGGGTTGCCGTCGTAGCGGATCTCGAGTGAGAACTGCTGGCCAGGCTTGAGCGAGGTTGTGGGCGTCAGCACCAGGTGCTCCGCCCTGTGGCTGAACTTCTGCAGCTTCTTGCCATCCAGCTGAACCTTGCTGGCCCGCAAGCCCACCAGGTCCAGGACGATCTGCGAGGCCGCCTCCAAGGCTGTGCATCGCAGGACCGCTTTGCCGATTAGCTTGTTGCTGCCCAGCCTGACATCGAGGTCCAACTCGTACCTGTCCACGCGGTAGCTGCTGCTGCCGTGGTTCAAGGCGTAGGGGTCGGCTTCGGCTGTGGGAGTAGCGATTGGTACGGTCATGATCCGTCCAATCTACTTGAGGCGCGGCGCTTGTGCAGACGGACCCACCCACGGGCTCACCGGGTTACCCATCCAGTACGTCCCGGCCGGGACGGTTTCGCCGCGCATGACCAACGACGCCGGACCAACAGTACCGCCGTCGCCGATGCTGGCCGCGGGGAGGATGACGCCGTGCGGTCCCATGGTGGCACCGTTGCCGAGCGTCACGGTGTCGAGGCTCATTACACGGTCGTGGAACAGGTGTGTCTGGACCACGCAACCACGGTTGACGGTGGAGTTCTCGCCCAAGGTCACGAGGTCAGCTTCGGGGAGCCAGTAGCTTTCGCACCATGTTCCGCGTCCGATCTTGGCTCCAAGTCCGCGCAACCACCACACCAAGGCAGGAGTTCCGGCAGCAGACCGGGCAAACCACGGGGCGCTCACCATCTCGATAAACGTGTCCACAACCTCGTTGCGCCAAATGAACGAGCTCCACAACGGATGTTCTCCCGAACGGATGCTCCCCACCAGGACCCACTTAGCGACGATGGAGCTGAGCGCGGCAACGGCGCCTGCGGCCAGCATCACTACGCCACCCAGGAGGGCGGCAATCCAGTAGCCCCACCCGCGGGCGATCCAGTCCAGCACCAGCATCACGGAGACAGCGATGTTCACCGTGAGGATGACCGGAACCAAGCGGCACAGTTCCCACAGGGCTCGTGCCAGTTTGAGCTTGAGGGGCGGTTGGAAGGTGCGGGTCTGGTCAGCGTTGACTGCGGTGCGGCGCAACCTCACCGGAGGGCTGCCAAGCCATGAGGTACCGGATTTCGCCTTGGCGGGCGTGGCCGACAGCACTGCGACGAGCGAATTCTTGGGTACGTTGCGGCCTGCGGCCGTCATCCCCGAGTTGCCAAGGAAGGAACGCTTTCCGATCTTCGCCGGAGCGATTTTCATCCACCCGCCGCCAAGCTCGTAGGAGGCAACCATAGTGTCATCCGCCAGGAAGGCGCCATCGCCAATGGTGGTCATTTTTGGAACGAGCAGCACGGTGGAGGCTTCCACGTTCTTGCCCACCTTGGCCCCGAGGAGTCGGAGCCAGACAGGGGTGAACAGGCTTGCGTACACGGGAAAGAGGAGGTCGCGTGCCATGTCCAGGAGGCGTTCCGTGGCCCAGACCTGCCAGCCGATGCGGCTTCGAACCCGGTAGTAGCCCTCCGCCAGGCCCAATCCCAGAAGCCTGGCGACAATCAGGATGAGCACGAGGTTGCCGAAGAACCACACCAGGGCCGCCAGCGGCAGGGCGATGGCGATGTGCGGAAGAGCGGTCTCCAACGAATCATGGCCTTGGATGAAAGCCAGGACCACCAGTGCGCCTGCGAAAGCAGAAACATAGGGGATGAGGGCCAGAAGGGCCGAAGCGCTGGCAAAGGCGGAGAACCAGAGCCTGTCGATGACGGGCCGGCGGCTGCTGGGCTCAGGCCACTCGTGCTTGGCTTTTCCGCGGCGTTCTGCGGGGGAGCCGGCTACGAGGTGTCCGGCTTTCACTTTGCCCAACACAGCGGATCCAGCATCGACGTGGGCACCTGCGCCGATGGTCGCTCCTGGCATCAGGGTGCTCCGTGCACCTACGACTGCACCAGCTCCCACGTGGATCTTGCCGATGTGGACTGAATCACCGTCCACCCACCAGCCCGAAAGGTCCACTTCGGGCTCGATGTTTGCTCCGCTACCCAAGGACAGCAGGCCGGTGACCGGGGGCAACGAGTGCAGATGGACGTCTCTGCCGATTTTCGCACCCAGGGCGCGCGCGTAATACGGGACGAACGGTGCGCTGGCCAGGCCGATGGCGCCCGAAAGATCCTGAATTTGCTCTGCGAGCCACAGCCGCAGGTGCGTCTTGCCGGACCTCGGGTAAGTGCCGGGTTCAATTCTGCCGAGCAGGATGCGGGCCGCCAGGACCGAGATCGCCATGCGGCCCAAGGGGCTGACAAAGACCAACCATGACGCCGCGATCCACCACCAGGAGACCACGGGGGCCGCAGCGAACCCGGCAAAGGCTGCAAGTAGATTGTTGGCGCCCATGAGGTAGGTCAGCCAACGCATCCCCACGAGTATGTGGAGCGGCACGCCCATGAGGACCTGGAAAATCTGCGACTTCAAAGCGGTGGGACGGACGGTGCGCTCAGCGGCGGGACCCGGCGTGCCGCCGTCGGGCAGTGATTGCCGGGCGGCGTCAATCAGGGCGCCGATGCGCGGCGTCGCATAAATATCGGCGACGGTAATGGTGGGGTACCGGACACGAAGAGCGGAAACGAGCTGGGCCGCTGCCAGGGACCCGCCGCCGTAGGCGAAGAAATCGGCATCCAGGGAACTCACCGGACTGCCCAGCACAGACTCCCACTGATCCACTACCCAACCCGCGTCATCCGGCAGGTTCAACGGTGCGTTGCTGGCCTCCGTGGCACCGGCCCCCGCCAGCGGCCAGGGAAGGGCATGACGGTCTACTTTGCCGCTGGTCTTGGTGGGTAGCGAATCCACCACGGTCAGCAAAGGGATCAAGGCAGCCGGAAGGCTCTCGCCGAGGAGCTTCCGTGCTTCATCCATATCGAGCTCATGGCCGTCAGCCGGAGCTAAGTACCCCACCAGGATCTGGTTGCCGGCCGCCGTCGTCTGGACTGCGGCCGCTGCGCCGGCAACGCCGGGGAGGGATTGCAAGGCCGCATCCACTTCGCCCAGTTCGATGCGACGCCCGCCCAGCTTGACCTGTTCATCGGCCCGGCCCATGAAGATCAAGCCCTCGGTTTCGAAGCGCACGAGGTCGCCAGAGCGGTAGGCGCGGGCCCATCCCAGCGTGGTCATGGGGGCGTACTTCTCGGCGTCCTTGGCGGGATCCAGGTAGCGGGCCAACCCGACGCCGCCGATGATCAGTTCGCCGATGTCGCCTTCAGCGACCGGTACTCCATTGGGATCGACGACGGCGAGGTCCCACCCGTCCAGCGGCAGGCCGATCCGTACGGGACCGGGTCCGCCAAGGGGAGCGGCGCACGCCACCACCGTGGCCTCTGTGGGCCCGTAAGTGTTCCACACTTCGCGGCCGTCCACGGCGAGCCGTTCGGCCAATTCGGGTGGGCATGCTTCGCCGCCGAAGATGAGGAGCCGCACGTTCTCCAATGCCTCAGCCGGCCACAGTGCAGCCAAGGTGGGCACTGTGGAGACTACCGTGATGCCGTGGTTGATGAGCCAGGGGCCGAGGTCCATTCCGGTGCGAACCAGGGCTCGTGGTGCGGGCACCAAGCAAGCACCGTGCCGCCAGGCAAGCCACATCTCCTCGCAGGAAGCGTCGAATGCGACGGAGAGCCCAGCCAGTACCCGGTCCTGAGGTCCAATGGGTTCGGCTTGGAGGAAGATCCGGGCTTCCGCGTCAACGAACGCTGCGGAAGAGCGGTGCTTGACGGCGACGCCCTTGGGAGTGCCTGTGGAACCGGAAGTGAAAATGATCCAGGAATCGTCATCCAGTCCGGGCGTGCTGGGACCGGAAACAGCTTCCCTTGCCTCGCCGGCGAGCTGGACGTCCAGGCCCGAAGCAATGACCGCGCCAACTTTGGCTTCCCCGAACACCAACTTGGCGCGCTCGTCGGGGTCGTCCGCATCCACCGGGACATAAGCGGCGCCGGCCATGAGAATTCCCAGTATGGCGATGTAAAGCTCATTGGTTCCCGAGGGGATCCTGACGCCGATCTTGTCCCCACGGCCAAGCCCTGCACCGTTCAATTGCGCTGCGAAAGCGCGGACAGCCTTGAGCAGTTCGGTGTAGCTCAATGACTTGTGCCCATCATCCAAGGCAGAGGCCTCGGGGAATGATGAAGCGGTATCTTCCAGGATGTCGACGAGAGTGCGCTCGGCGGGGGCCGCCGCGCCTCCCGGTAGCTGGGGTCGGTATGTCATCAGGGCAGGCGTCGTACCGGCCCCAGCGGGATGTTCTGTGCTCACGAACGTCAGCTTTCCGCAGAAAGATGAACAAAAGGTGTCTGACGTTTCCTGCCCTTAACACTTTGTTGCATCATTGTTCGCTTTCCGCTCACCTGACGTTCAAACCGGTACTTAAGGGACCAGCAGGACTTTTCCAGTGGTCCGGCGGCCTTCCAAGTCCCGGTGCGCCTGCGCCGCTTCTGCCAAGGGATAGGTGGCACCAACCCTGACAGCGAGGGTGCCGTTGGCGGCGGCGTCGAAAATTTCTGCCGAGCGCCATCGACGCTCGTGGGTGTTCTGGACAAAGTGAGCCATGGTGGGCCTGGTCAGGGTGAGCGAACCTGCGGCGTTCAAACGCTGGGGATCGAACGGCGGCACCGGGCCGGAAGCCGCACCGAAGAGCACCATGGCGCCGCGGATGCGCAGGCTCTTCAGGGAGTCATCGAACGTGTCCTTGCCGACGCCGTCGTACACCACGTTGACGCCCTCACCGTCGGTAAGTTCGCGGACTCTGTCTGCGAAGCCCTCGTAGCGGAGTACTTCATCGGCACCTGCCAGCGTGGAGAGATCGGCCTTCTCATCAGAGGAGACGGTGGTGATGACGCGGGCGCCGCGGGCCTTGAGCAGTTGGGTCAGCAGGAGGCCGACGCCGCCGGCACCTGCATGCAGGAGGACGGTGTGCCCGGGCTCCACCCGGAAGGATGAATTCATCAGGTAGTGAGCGGTGATTCCCTGCAGCGGCAGGGCCGCGGCGGTGTGATCATCGACGCCGTCAGGAACCGGCAGTGCCTTGCTTGCCTCAACGAGGGCGTACTCCGCGTAGGTTCTGGACCCCTCGGCGGTGGCAATGCGGTCACCAACAGAGAATTCCTCAACGCCTTCTCCTACGGCCTCCACTGTGCCGGCAGCCTCGGCGCCCGGCGTGAAGGGGTACTCCACTTTGTAGGTGCCGCTGCGTTGGTACGTCTCGATGAAATTGACCCCGGCAGCTGCGACCTTGATCAACAGCTGGCCGGGGCCAGGCGACGGTGTTTCCACGGATGCGTACTCGAGGACCTCAGGTCCTCCGGACTGCTGTGCAACGATGGCGTTCGTCATGGTGGCTCCTTACTCCGGGGCGGTCCTTCCGGTGCCCGGTTTCAGAATCCATCCTAGGGAGGTTGGGGCCTCCGGTGTCGAACGCCTAGCGGCGTCCGTGCGTCGAAGCGACGGGGCAGTCGAAGCCGCGGCCTGCGGCCAAGCCCACGTCATTCAGGTACCGGACCACGATCCCGTAAGACTGCATGAGCGTGGTTTCGGTGTAGGCGATGGAGTGTTTGCTGCAGAACTCGCGCACAATTTTTGTGGCCTTGTACAAATGGGGGCGAGCCATGTCAGGGAACAGGTGGTGTTCCACCTGCCGGTTCAGCCCACCCAGGAGGAAGTCCATAAAGATGCCGCCGGAGATATTGCGCGAGGTCAGGATCTGGCGGTTGAGGAAGTCCACGCGGCTGTCCTTGGGAAGGACGGGCATGCCTTTGTGGTTCGGGGCGAACGAGGCCCCCATGTAAAAGCCGTAGACCATGATCTGCACACCCAGGAAGGCGAACGCCATGCCGATGGGCAGGAATGTGAATGCCAGAACCGGGAGGGCGGCCAGCCTTGTGACCAGGATGGGCGTCTCTACCCAGCGGTGGCGTACTTTCTGCTTGCCGAAGACGAAGCGAAGGGAGTCAAACTGCAGGCTCAAGCCGAGGAGCGTCAGGAGCGGGAAGAAGAACCAGCCCTGCTTCTTGGTGAGGAAAGCGAGGCGGCCCTTACGTTCGGCTGCGGCGTCTTCGTAGAAGACCAAGGCGTTGTTCCGGATGTCCGGGTCCTTGGAAATGACGTTGGGGTGGTTGTGGTGGGCTCCGTGCTTCTGCTCCCACCAGGAGTAGCTGATGCCGGCGACGCCGGTGGCCAGGAGACGGGCGGACCAGTCATTGGCGCGGCGTGAGGCGAAGATCTGCTTGTGGCCGGCCTCGTGGGCCAGGAAGCTCAACTGCGTGCAGAGGATACCCACGGCAGCGGCGATCAACAGCTGGTACCAGGATTCACCGATCAAGGCGAACCCCAACCAGGTGCCTGCCATAAGGAGCACTAAGGCAACGAAGACCCAGATGTAAAAGCCGCTACGGCGTTCGAGGAGTCCTTCGGCTTTGACGCTCTTGAGGAGCTCGGAGTAGCTCTGGACGACGGGGTTGGGTTGAATTGCGCGAGCTTTGGGGCGCTCAGCGGTGGACGTGGGTGACATAAATGTGCCCCGTATCGCTAACGGGCAACGCTGCAGCCGACGTTCGGACTGCACGGTCTGGATCACCCTTCACTAAGCATACGGGTAATCTCCAAAATAATGAGACTGCTCACAACTGCATGCATAAATATCGGACAGCATGAATATTCTTGCTGTACAGTGTAGGTATGACTATTTCTGTTGCCGTCTCCGGTGCCAGCGGCTACGCCGGGGGAGAAGTGCTGCGCTTGCTGGCTGGCCATCCGAACGTCACCATCGGTGCCATCACCGCTCACAGCAACGCCGGTTCCAGACTAGGGGAGTTGCAGCCGCATCTCCACGGTTTGGCCAGTCGGATTCTGGAAGACACCACAGTGGAGAACCTTTCCGGGCATGACGTCGTGTTCCTGGCTCTGCCGCACGGTGCCTCTGCCGAGATCGCTGCACAGTTGCCTGAAGGGACGGTAGTGATCGACGCCGGTGCTGACCACCGCTTGCAGGACGCCGCAGCGTGGGAAAGGTTCTACGGCTCCGCTCACGCGGGCACTTGGCCGTATGGCCTCCCTGAGCTCCCCGGTCAACGCGAAGCCCTCAAAGGCGCTACCCGCATCGCCGTTCCCGGGTGCTACCCGACGTCCGCCCTGCTGGCCTTGACGCCCGGTTTCGCCAACAATCTCCTCTTGACGGACGACGTCGTGATTGTCTCCGCCTCGGGGACCTCAGGCGCCGGAAAGGCAGCCAAGGTCAACCTGATCGGCGCCGAGGTCATGGGTTCCATGAGCCCCTACGGTGTTGGCGGCGGACATCGGCACACCCCGGAGATCGAACAGGGACTGTCCAATGCGGCCGGTGAGCCGGTGACGGTTTCGTTCACGCCCACGCTGGTTCCGATGAGTCGCGGCATCCTCACCACGGCAACGGCCAAGGTTGGCCACGGCGTTTCCTACGCGGAGCTTCGCCAAGCCTGGGCAGACGCTTACGACGACGAACCGTTCGTGCACCTCCTTCCCGAAGGCCAGTGGCCCACCACCAAGTCCGTTCAGGGCTCCAATCATGCGGTGATGCAGTTGGCCTTCGACGCCCACACTGGCCGCGTGATCGTGACGTGCGCTATCGACAACCTCACCAAGGGGACCGCCGGTGGAGCCGTGCAGTCCATGAACATTGCCCTCGGCCTGGACGAAACCGCCGGCCTGAACCTGCAGGGAGTTGCACCGTGACCATTACCGCCCCCAAGGGATTCCGCGCCGCAGGCATCAAAGCCGGCATCAAGGCCTCGGGCAAACCGGACCTTGCTCTGGTAGTCAACGACGGCCCGCAAAAGTCCGCCGCCGCGGTCTTCACCTCCAACCGTGTGGCTGCTGCGCCGGTTCATTGGTCACGCCAGGTGGTCAGCGACGGACGTGTGGATGCCGTGGTCCTGAACTCCGGTGGAGCCAACGCCTGCACCGGTCCCCAGGGCTTCCAGAACACCCACGCCACCGCCGAGAAAGTGGCAGAGGTGCTGGGAATCTCAGCTTCCGACGTCGTCGTGTGCTCAACCGGCCTGATCGGTGAGCAGCTGCCCATGGACAAGATTCTGCCCGGCGTGGACGCTGCCTTCCGTGAACTGTCGGAGGATGGCGGCTCCGCCGCAGCCACGGCGATCATGACCACGGACAGTGTGTCCAAGGAAGCCGTCTTCACCGGCACCGACGCCGAGGGCAAGCAGTTCACTGTCGGCGGCATTGCCAAGGGTGCCGGCATGTTGGCTCCGGGCCTCGCCACGATGCTGGTGGTCCTCACTACCGACGCCGAGGTTCCTGCTGATGAACTCGACGTCGTCCTGCGGGATGCCACGCGCGTCACCTTTGACCGGGCAGACTCGGACGGCTGCATGTCCACCAACGACACCGTGGTTCTGCTGGCATCCGGGGCGTCCGAGGCGTTGCCATCCGCCGAGCAGTTGAGCGAAGCGGTCACCCAGGTCTGCGCCGAACTGGCCCGCAAGCTCATCGGTGACGCCGAAGGCGCCAGCCACGACATCGCCATCCGGACGTTCAACGCTGCCAGCGAACGCGATGCCGAAATCGTTAGCCGCAGCGTTGCCCGCTCCAACCTGTTCAAAGCCGCCATCTTCGGCAAGGACCCTAACTGGGGCCGTGTGCTCTCGGCCGTGGGAACGACTGACGCCGTCTTCGAGGCGGACCAGCTCAACGTGGCAATGAACGGTGTGCAGATCTGCCGCAACGGCGCAATCGGCGATGACCGCAACCTGGTGGACCTGGAGCCGCGCGAAGTGCTGGTCGAAATCGACCTGCAGGCCGGCGATGCCGAAGCCACCATTTGGACCAACGACCTCACGCACGATTACGTGCACGAGAACAGCGCATACTCGAGCTGAGCGGATGACTATGACTGCGCACACCCGCGAAACCACCTCCATGAGTGACGCCCAGGACAAGGCCGGCACCCTGATCGAGGCCCTTCCGTGGATCCAGCGTTTTGCCGGTACCACCATGGTGATCAAGTACGGCGGCAACGCTATGGTCAACGACGACCTTCGTCGTGCCTTCGCCGAGGACATTGTGTTCCTCCACCACGTTGGCATCCACCCCGTGGTGGTCCATGGCGGTGGCCCCCAGATCAACTCCATGCTGAGCCGCCTGGGCATCGAGTCCGAGTTCAAGGGCGGCTTGCGCGTCACCACCCCTGAAGCCATGGATGTGGTCCGCATGGTCCTCACGGGCCAGGTTGGACGCGAGCTTGTTGGCCTCATCAACTCCCACGGTCCCTACGCCGTGGGCATGTCAGGCGAAGATGGCGGACTATTGCGCGCCGTTCGTACGGGCACGGTTGTTGACGGCGAAGAGGTGGACCTCGGCCTGGTGGGCGAAGTGGTGGGTGTGGATCCCGCCGGCATCAAGGACATTCTCGACGCCGGCCGCATCCCGGTGATCTCAACGGTCGCCCCGGAAATTCTCGACGACGGCAACGGTTCCGGTCCCACCACCGGACAGGTCCTCAACGTCAACGCGGACACTGCAGCTGCAGCCGTCGCCTCCGCCCTGGGCGCCACCAAGCTTGTCATCCTGACCGACGTCGAAGGCCTGTACGCCAACTGGCCGGACAAATCCTCTCTGATTTCTTCCCTGACCGCATCGGAACTCCGGGACATGCTGCCTCGCTTAGAGTCCGGAATGATTCCAAAAATGGCCGCCTGCCTCAAGGCCATCGATGAAGGCGTGGAACGCGCGCACATCGTGGACGGCCGCTTGCCGCACTCGATGCTGCTGGAGACGTTCACGACCGCCGGTATCGGCACGCAAGTAGTACCCGACGAGGAAGTGAACGCATGAGCACCGAACTGAGCCATACCGCCATCGCTGCGGAGGCTGCCGCAACCACGCTCGTTTCCCAGAGCTCAGGCGCTGACTGGCTTGCCCGTTACTCGTCCTCGCTCATGGGCGTCTTCGGCACGCCGCAGCGTGTCCTGGTCCGTGGCGCCGGCTGCCTCGTGTGGGACGCCGACGGCAAGGAATACCTGGACCTGTTGGGCGGGATTGCCGTGAACGCGCTGGGCCATGCCCACCCCTTCGTCACGTCTGTCATCTCCAGCCAGCTGGCCACGCTGGGCCACGTCTCGAACTTCTTCACCAGCCCCACGCAGATCGCACTGGCCGAGAAGCTCCTGGCCATCAGCAATGCACCGGCAGGTTCCAAGGTCTTCTTTGCCAACTCCGGCACTGAGGCCAACGAGGCAGCGTTCAAGCTCGCCCGCCGGAACAACTCCGACGGGAAGCGGACCAAGATCGTTGCCCTCGAGGGGGCCTTCCACGGCCGCACCATGGGAGCCTTGGCGCTCACCGCTAAAGAGGCTTACCGTGCGCCGTTCGAACCACTGCCCGGTGGCGTGGTCCACCTTCCCTTCGGCGACATCGAAGCCCTGCGTGCCGCCGTCGACGATTCCACCGCAGCTGTCTTCCTGGAACCGATCCAAGGCGAAGCGGGTGTCCGGCCGCTCAGCGCCGAATACCTGCGGGCGGCCCGCGAGGTGACCACAGCTGCCGGTGCGCTGTTGATTCTTGACGAGGTCCAGACCGGTATTGGCCGCACAGGCAAGTGGTTGGCCAGCGAAGACGCCGGCATTGTTCCCGACGCCGTGACCCTCGCAAAGGGCCTCGGCGGCGGCTTCCCGGTGGGCGCCTTGGTTACCTTCGGAAGTACGACGTCGGCCCTGCTCAGCGCCGGGCAACACGGCACCACGTTCGGCGGGAATCCGGTGGCTACGGCCGCCGCGCTGGCCACGCTCCACGCGATCGAAAGCCAAGGTGTCCTGCAGAACGTGCTGACTGTCGGCGCCCACCTTCGTGAGGGACTGGCCGCCATCGAGGCCGTCACTGAAGTCCGTGGCGAGGGTCTGTTGATCGGCTTCGATGTGAACGCCGACATCGCACCCGCGATGGTGACCGCAGCTTTGGACGCCGGCTTCATCATCAACAGCCCGGGGCCGAGGACCATCCGCCTCGCGCCGCCGCTGATCCTGACCGTGGATCAAGCGAACCGTTTCCTGGACGCTCTACCCACCCTGATCGCTACGGCTACGGCCAACACCGCTAAGGACGCACAGTGACTACTACCAACACCACCCGTCACTTCCTCAAGGACACGGATCTGAGCCCTGCCGAGCAGGCTGAGGTTTTGGAACTCGCCGTCCGTATGAAGGCCGCGCCGTACAGCATGCAGCCCTTCGCCGCCGAGGGTAACGGCCGTAAGACAGTGGCAGTGATCTTTGACAAGACCTCCACCCGCACGCGTGTTTCCTTCGCCACCGGCATAGCGGACATGGGCGGCAACGCGCTGATCATCAACCCGGGTGAAGCCCAGATCGGCCACAAGGAATCCGTGGAGGACACGGCGAAGGTCCTGGAGCGCATGGTGTCCACCATCGTATGGCGGACAGGTGCGCACTCCGGCCTGGTTGCCATGGCGGCAAACTCCAAGGTCCCCGTCATCAATGCCCTGTGCGATGACTACCACCCCTGCCAGCTCCTGGCCGACCTCCTGGCCGTCAAGGAACACAAAGGCGAACTGGCTGGATTGAGCATGGCCTACCTGGGTGACGCCGCCAACAACATGGCCAACTCCTACTTGCTGGCCGGAGTTACTGCCGGAATGCATGTGCGCATTTCCGGCCCCGAAGGCTATCTTCCGGCACCTGAAATCGTGGCTGCCGCAGAGGAGCGTGCGGCCGAGACAGGCGGCTCGGTGCTCATCACCAGTGATGCAGCCGAAGCGCTCAAGGGCGCCGACGTCGTAGCAACGGACACGTGGGTTTCCATGGGCCAGGAAGCCGAAAAGGAAGCCCGGCTGCAGCTCTTCCGCGAGTACTCCGTGGACGAGGCCGCCATGGCGCAGGCCGCGCCGGACGCCGTTGTGCTTCACTGCCTTCCGGCCTACCGGGGTTACGAAATTTCCGCCGGAGTGATCGACGGGCCGCAGTCGATTGTCTGGGACGAGGCGGAGAACCGCCTGCACGCCCAGAAGGCGCTGATGGCCTGGCTAATGCACCGCTCCGGTCTCGCTTTCGTGGACGGTCTTTCTCCCGTCGAAGGAACCGGGGAGAGCACGTTCTAGTGTCCACCAACCCGTCCGTGCCGGGCGCCAGCCCAGCCACCAAGACTGCCCGCCAGGCGCGTATCACCGCGATTCTGACGGGTGAGTCCGTGCGTTCACAAGCAGAGCTTGCAGCCCTGCTGGCGGACGACGGCGTCCAGGTCACCCAGGCCACCCTGTCCCGCGACCTCGTGGAACTGGGCGCAGTCCGGGTCCGGGGCAAGGAAGGCGCACTTGTTTACGCTGTCCCGGGGGAGGGTGGGGACCGCAACGCCAAGAGCGGTGTTACCCAGGAAATCCTGGATGCGCGGCTGACCCGGCTTTGCGGCGAACTCCTGGTGACAGCGGAGGCATCGGGCAACATCGTGGTACTCCGCACCCCGCCGGGAGCAGCCAATTTCCTGGCCTTGGCAGTTGACCACTCGGTGATGCCGTCGGTATTGGGTACGATCGCAGGCGACGACACTTTGCTGCTGGTCGCACGGGATCCCGATGGCGGGGCAGAACTGGCAGCGCGTTTCCTGCGCATGGCCGAAGAAGCCGGGCCTGGCAACTAATTGATCTTTTTCAGCATTGATTCACACAGCATTGATTCGAATGAACCAAGCAACAATAAAGGAGCACTCTCGTGACTGAGCGCATTGTTCTGGCCTACTCCGGTGGCCTTGATACTTCCGTAGCCATCGGCTGGATCGGTGAAGCCACCGGCGCCGAGGTCATCGCTGTGGCCGTCGACGTCGGACAGGGCGGCGAGTCGCTGGAGACCATCCGCCAGCGCGCCCTCGGTTGCGGTGCTGTCGAAGCCTACGTTGCCGACGCCCGTGACGAGTTCGCCAACGAGTACGCCATGCCTACCCTGAAGGCCAACGCCCTCTACCAGGGCCACTATCCGCTGGTTTCCGCTATTTCCCGCCCGGTCATCGTGAAGCACCTCGTGAAGGCTGCCCGCGAATTCGGTGCCACCACCGTTGCCCACGGCTGCACCGGCAAGGGCAACGACCAGGTCCGTTTCGAAGTTGGCATCCAGACCCTCGGCCCGGACCTGAAGTGCATTGCACCGGTCCGCGACCTCGCGCTGACCCGCGACAAGGCCATCGCCTTCGCCGAGGAAAAGGGACTGCCGATCGAGACCACCAAGAAGAACCCGTACTCGATCGACCAGAACGTCTGGGGACGCGCCGTCGAAACCGGTTATCTCGAGGACATCTGGAACGCTCCCACCAAGGACATCTACGATTACACCGCCACCCCGGAATTCCCGCCGGCGCCGGATGAGGTCATCATCTCCTTCCAGGCCGGCGTTCCGGTCGCCATCGACGGCGTCAAGGTCACCCCGCTGCAGGCCATCCAGGAACTGAACCGCCGTGCAGGCGCGCAGGGCGTTGGCCGCATCGACGTCGTCGAGGACCGCCTCGTCGGCATCAAGTCCCGTGAAATCTACGAAGCCCCGGGTGCCATGGCGCTGATCACCGCCCACAAGCACCTCGAGGACATCACCATCGAGCGTGAGCAGGCCCGCTTCAAGGCAACTGTTGGCCAGCGCTGGGCCGAGCTGGTCTACGACGGACAGTGGTTCTCCCCGCTCAAGCGCTCCCTGGATGCCTTCATCGAGGACACCCAGCAGTACGTTTCCGGTGACATCCGTATGGTCCTCCACGGCGGCCAGGCAGTCGTCAACGGTCGTCGCTCCGAGACCTCGCTGTACGACTTCGACCTCGCTACCTACGACACCGGCGATACCTTCGACCAGTCCATGGCACGCGGCTTCATCGAACTGTGGGGCATGTCCTCCAAGGTTGCCTCGGGCCGCGACCTGCGCGTCGCAGGGCAGTGACACCGCAGCAGGGCCCCGGGACGCAGGGGTCCCCGGCCGAGCGTAGCGAGGTAGGGGAGCGTTCAGGGACAAATGAAGGTGCACTGTGGGGCGGCCGGTTCGCCGGCGGCCCGGCAGATGCGCTGGCTGCTCTGAGCAAGTCCACCCATTTTGACTGGCGGCTCGCCCGCTATGACATCGCCGGTTCCAAGGCCCACGCCCGCGTGTTGGCCAAGGCCGGTCTGTTGGACGACGCCGAGCTCGAAGGCATGCTTGCCGCCCTCACCCAGTTGGATGAGGACGTCGCCAGCGGCGCCTACCTCCCGGCTGAGAGCGACGAGGACGTGCACGGTTCGCTGGAGCGTGGCCTGATCGAGCGGGCTGGTACCCAGCTGGGCGGCAAGCTGCGTGCGGGCCGTTCCCGCAATGACCAGGTGGCCACGCTGGGCCGTATGTTCCTGCGTGACCACGCCCGCATCATCGCCCGCGGTGTCCTTGCCACCATCGATGCCCTTGTGGAGCAGGCCAAGGCCCACCACGGCGTAGCGATGCCTGGTCGGACGCATTTGCAGCACGCGCAGCCGGTGTTGCTGAGCCACCACCTGCTGGCCCACGCCTGGGCGCTGTTGCGCGATGTGCAGCGCCTCCAGGACTGGGACAAGCGTGCCGGTGTGTCGCCCTATGGTTCGGGTGCGCTGGCCGGTTCATCCCTGGGCCTGGACCCTGAGGCTGTCGCCGCTGATCTCGGCTTCTTCTCGGCCGTCCACAACTCGATTGATGGCACCGCCTCCCGCGATGTCTTCGCCGAGTTCGCCTGGGTATGCTCCATGATCGGCGTGGATCTGTCCCGGATTTCCGAGGAAGTCATCTTCTGGGCAACCAAGGAATTCTCCTTCGTGACACTGCATGACTCGTACTCCACAGGGTCCTCGATCATGCCGCAGAAGAAGAACCCGGACGTTGCCGAGCTCGCGCGCGGCAAGGCAGGACGCCTCATTGGCAACCTGACCGGACTGCTGGCGACGCTCAAGGGCCTGCCGCTCGCGTACAACCGCGATCTGCAAGAGGATAAAGAACCTGTCTTCGACGCCGCCGACACCTTGGAGCTGCTGCTTCCGGCCGTGTCCGGCATGATTGCCACGCTGAAGTTCAACACGGAGCGCATGGAAGCACTGGCTCCCCAAGGCTTCGCGTTGGCCACGGACATTGCTGAGTGGCTCGTCCGGCAGGGCGTTCCCTTCCGTGAAGCCCACGAGCTGTCCGGCGCTGCCGTCAAACAGGCCGAAGGCCGGGGCGTGGAGCTGTGGGACCTGACGGACGAGGAATACGCAGCAATCTCGGAGCACCTGACTCCCCAGGTTCGCAGCGTCCTGAGCACTGAGGGGTCGCTCAACAGCCGCAACTCTCAGGGCGGAACGGCACCAGCCGCCGTCGAACGCCAACTGGCTGCCCTTCAAGCGGAACTGGACGCAGCGCGTTCCTACGCCAGCTAGACCACTCGGGACGGCACGTCGCGGCCATGCCTTCGGGCAGGGCAACGCGAGGTGCCGTCCCGCAGTGCGTTAACATGGCGCTATGACTCAGATCACCCCTGAGACGTTGCCCGCAGAGCTTCACAAAGCCGCCGACACCGTCACCCGCCTCGTATCCAAGATGGACGAATCCTCCGTCGCGGAACCGTCAGAACTTCCAGGCTGGACCCGTGGCCACGTCCTGGCGCACCTTGCCGGAATTTCCAACGCCATGGCCCGGCAACTGGAGTACGCGCGCCGCGGCGAAACCGTGGAACTGTACCACGGCGGCATGGACGGCCGTACGAAGGCCATCGAACTGGCGGCAGGGCACAGCCTCGCCCGGCACACGGAATCGGTCACCGCCGCGCTGGGGTCCGCCATCGCCGCGTTCGACGCCTTGGGTCCGGACGATTGGCAAGCACGGATCGCCTACAGAGACGGAACAGTGCTCGACGGCGGTCTGGCGCTGTGGCGCGAACTCACCATCCACGCATCGGACCTGCGTTTGGGTTACGGGCCGGAGACTTGGAGCCGACCCTTCTGCGAGCACCTCATCACTTTCCTGGCCGCACGTGTGCCCGAGACCTACAAACTGGTCCTGCAACCCACAGGGCTGCCACAACTGAGCATCGGCACCGGAGGCACATCCATAGCAATTACCGGCATGCTGACGGACATCGCGGCCTGGCTGGCCGGCCGCGAACCGAGCCTTGGGAGCCTGCGGGCAACTGCAGCCGCTGACGGTGTGGAGCTCCCCGAATTGCTGCCGTGGCCCGCGGCCCAGCCCGCCGCCCGCTGAACCCCGGACGCTCTCTCACGTCCCTCGGGTTTGGGGCGGTCGCTCTCTCACGTCCCTCGGGTTTGGGGTGGTCGCTCTCTCACTTCCCGCGGGTTTGAGCTGGTCGCTCTCTCACTTCCCGCGGGCTTGGTCTTCACCGCTGCTGCCCGCCACAAGTGCATGGTGGCGTACGAACGCCACGGGCTGACCTCCCTGAAGTCTGCGCTGAGTCCCAACCCCACGGGCAGCGCCTTCACGCCGTTCCTTACTGCCGCGTCATTGGCCAGGAACACATCCGGGGCGCCCAGTACCCTCATGGCGACATAGCCCACCGTCCACGGTCCCACGCCAGGCATTGGGAGAAGCTTCCGGCCGAGGCTGGCGGGGTCGTCGCCGTAGCCGAAGTCCAGTTCCCCGCTGGCCATGGCCTCGGCGGCGGCCACGATGGAATCGATGCGGCGCTGTGGTCCTCGGAGTAAGGCACGCCCGTGTTCGGCGAGTTCTGCTGCTGTAGGAAATAGTCGATCAAGGTCTGGCGCAGCGCCATCGACGGCGGATCCGGCCGCAGACAACTGGCTAAGGGCAGTTCGGGCAGCAGCGACGGTGATCTGTTGTCCGATCATTGCCCGAATAAGCAGTTCCTGGGGCTCCACAGCCCCCGGCACGCGCATCCCCGGGAGTGCGGCCACGCTGGCCGTAAGCCTCGGATCCGGCGCCAGGGCGCCATCGACCGCTTGCGGATCGGCGTCCAGGTCGAACAGCCTGCGGACCCGGCTCAACAGTGCCGGGAGGTCGTGCAGGTCCACGGCCGTGGCTGTGAGTTGCAACGGTTTGCCGGGTGTTGAGGGGCTGTAGGCAACCGAAAAGGATGCGCTGCCTCGGGGGAGCCGGAGCGTGCGGGCATAGGTCCGGCTCCCGTCACTGTCAGTCGTTGCTCTTTCGATGCCCGGCACCGCGCGAACTGCCAGGAAGTCGAAAATGCCCGGATCGAAGGGTTCCCTGTAAGGAAGGTTCAGCGTCAGCGCCGCCGGGGCTGGCGTCGCTGCCCCGGAACCTTTGCGGGTGCTGGACTTCGCCCCGGTGGCCCGCACCGCCGTCGGGGTCATCGCGAAAACCTCGCCGATGGTGTCGTTGAATTGCCGCACGCTGTTGAACCCTGACGCGAACGCCACGTCGGCAAGGAGCATGTCGGTGGAAACCAGCAACGTCCTGGCGGTCTGCGCCCTGCTGGCCCGTGCCAGTGAGAGGGGGCCGGCGCCGAGTTCGTTGCTGAGGATGCGATTAAGCTGTCGAGCGGAGTACCCCAGCCGGGTCGCGAGGCCGTCGACGCCCTCGCGCGTGATGACGCCGTCGTTGATAAGCCTCATCGCTCGGCCGGCGATGTCGGAGCGGATGTTCCACGCGGGCGTCCCAGGGACAGCCTCGGGCAGGCATCGCTTGCAGGCGCGATACCCGGCCTCATGAGCCGCTGCGGAGGTTTCGTAGAAGGTGACGTTCTCAGCCTTGGGCGTACGCGCGGGGCACGACGGCCGGCAGTAGATGCCGGTGGAGCTGACGGCAGTGAAGAACTGACCGTCAAAGCGGGTGTCGCGCGCGTCGATCGCCCTGTAGCGCTGCCAGAAGTCCATTGCTTTATCCTGCCAGCCGTTCGAAGCAGTCGCTAGCGGAAATCGGACATGGCCGTTTGCTGCATTGTTGCTAGGGTCTGGTCATGAGTTACGTGCCAAACGAGGTCAGCAGCCCCGCCGACGTGCGCAAGTTCCTTGAGGGCGATCCCCGTGTCATCGCTCCGCTGATACTCGGTGCGGTACTGACCCACCACTCGGAAGCCGGTCCGGTCTCCGTCAGGCTCACCGAAGTTGAGTCCTACCTTGGGCCTCGCGACTCCGAGCACCCCGACCCCGGCTCCCACACCTTCGGCGGTCCTACCGCCCGGAATGCGCCCATGTTCGGGCCGCCCGGGTTCCTGTACGTCTACTTCACCTACGGCATGCACTACTGCGCCAACATTGTCTGCGGTCCCGATGGCGCTGCGTCAGCACTGCTCCTGCGTGCCGGTGAAATCGTCGAGGGGGAGGGTCTCGCCGCCCTTCGCCGGCCTGCATCCAAAGCGCACAAGGACCTGGCCAGCGGACCCGCCAGGCTCGCCTCCGCGCTGGGACTTACGACGGCGGACACTGGCCGTGACGCGCTCGCGGAACCGTTCAGTTTGTGGTTGCCCAGGACGCCGGCGCCTGCCGTTGCCAGCGGACCACGGGTGGGCGTAGCGGGTCCGGGCGGAAGCACTGAATACCCGTGGCGCTTCTGGATCGAGGACGATCCTACGGTGTCCCGGTACAAGGCAGCACGGCCGCGGAACCGGAGCGCCACCAACTGACTTCAGCGCTGGCGGCTTTGCGAACCTCGACTTTTGTGTGACGCAGTCCGCCGTATGACGCGTACCCCCCACGTTTACCAAAATCGCTGTAGAATGGTAGGTCTGTCTTTTGCGATAGGGGTTACGGTTCGATGCACGACGCTGATTTGGTCCATGAGCAGGAATATGTTGCCGGGCTGTATGCCCGGCTCGATGAGCTGCGCGCCGAAAAGCGCGCCCAGCTGGCGCAGGTGCGCAAGGCCGGTGCGGTGGGAACCATGCAGAACGTCTCAGAACGTGACGCGTTCGCGGCACTGTACGAAGACCGCCTGGCCCAGCTCGACGCCGTCGACGACCGCCTGGTCTTTGGCCGCCTGGACCTTGATTCCGGTGAGGCGCAGTACATTGGCCGCATCGGGCTGTCCACGGCCGATCTCCAGCGGCTGATGGTCGACTGGCGTGCTCCGGAAGCCGGCCACTTCTACCAAGCCACCGCGTTCGACCGTCAAGGCGTGCGCCGCCGCCGTCACCTGATCCTTCAGGGGCGCGACGTGAAAGCCATAGAAGACGACGTCCTGGATGCCGGGATGCTTGCGGACAACGACTCGCTCCAGGGCGAAGGCGCGCTGCTCGCTGCGCTGAATTCCAAGCGCACGGGCCGCATGTCGGACATCGTGGGCACCATCCAGTCCGAGCAGGACCGGATCATCCGTTCCTCCATTTCCGGCGCGCTGGTAGTCCAGGGCGGCCCCGGAACGGGCAAGACCGCCGTAGCCCTGCACCGTGCCGCCTACCTGTTGTACACGCACCGCGAGCGGCTCAAGAGCGCCGGTGTGCTGCTTGTCGGGCCGTCGTCGTCCTTCATGCACTACATCGAACGAGTGCTTCCGTCGCTCGGCGAGACCGGTGTGGTCATGGCCAGCCTCGGACGCCTCATGCCCGGCATTCACGCCATTCCCGAGGAAAATGCGGACGTCGCCGCCCTCAAGGGCAAGCTGGACATGGCCACCGTGGTGGCAAATGCCGTGGCAAACCGGCAACGGACGCCTGCTGAGGACCGTATCCTCGAAGTTGACTCGCGGAAGCTGACGCTGACGGTACGTCAGGTCCGCCGTGCCCGGGAAAAAGCCCGCGCAACAGGCAAGCCGCATAACGAAGCGCGGCTCACGTTCGTCAAGATCCTCCTGCGCGAGCTCACGGAGCAGTTGACGGACCTCGTAGAAGAGGGCAACATCGGCAACAACGCCGATCGCGCCTACTTGGCCGAAGACGTACGGTCGGCCCGCGACGTGCGCATCGCGCTCAACCTTTGCTGGATGCCGATGACGCCTGAGAAGCTCATTTCCGAGCTCTTCAGCAAGCCTGCCATCCTCGAAGCCTGCACGCCGCACCTGACACCCGCACAGCGTTCGCTGCTGCAGCGTCCGGTGGATGCGCCGTGGACGGAAGCAGATGTTCCGCTGCTGGATGAGGCTGCAGAATTGCTCGGTGAGCTGGACCCGGCCGCCGGCAGGGGACTGGCCCAACAGGAAGCCGACCGCGCACGCGACCTCGCCAACGCCAAGCAGACCCTCGCCAACATGGAAGCGATGGGCGTGGACGTCCTGGTGACCGCTGAAGAGCTCGCCGAACAGAACCAGGAACGCGAAGGACGGCTGACCGCTGCCGAACGCGCCACGAGCGACCGGTCATGGGCCTTCGGCCACATCGTGGTTGACGAGGCCCAGGAACTCTCGCCCATGCAGTGGCGGCTTCTGGTACGGCGTTGCCCGCTGAAGTCCTTCACCATCGTGGGTGATATCGCCCAAACGAGTGCAGCAGCCGGTGCCAATTCGTGGCAAAGCGCGCTGGCGCCGTCGTTCGGTGACCGCTGGACACTGGAAGAACTTACCGTCAACTACCGCACGCCGTCGCAGATCGCAGAAGCTGCTGTCCGCATGGCCAACCGCGCAGGTTTGGTTGTTTCGGCTCCGAAGGCCGTACGCGAAGGCAAGTGGTCACCCATTGTGGACCACGTGGAGGCGGACGGCATCGTGAAGCGCTTGGTTGAAGTCCTGCCGGAAGAAGTCGAAGCGATCGACGGCGGCCTGCTGGCTGTCATTGCCGACGGTCCCTTGCTGCCTCAGGCCACAGCCGCGTTGCGGGAAGTCTACGGGCGTCGCATCGGATCCGGGGCGGGCAGCTACCAGCAGGACATCGTGGTGATCAGCCCCAAGGAAGCCAAGGGACTGGAATTCGACGGTGTGGTGGTGCTGGAACCGGCTGCCATGTTGAATCACGAGCACGGCAAGGTGGGTGACCTCTACGTTGCCATGACCCGGGCCACCCAGCGTCTGCGCCTCATCGCAGCCGCACCGGTACCCGCCGGTATCGAACGGTAGGAAAAACGGACCCTGCAATCCTGCTAACTTAGATCTCGTGTCACACGTAAACAACCTCGAGTCCCAGCACAACGATCCCGCCTTTGCCAACGTCTGGCAGGAGCTCAAATGGCGCGGCCTTGTCCACGTTTCCACTGATGAAACGGAACTGGAAAAGCTGCTCGCCGGGGACCCGATCACGTATTACTGTGGCTTCGATCCCACCGCGCCGTCGCTGCACCTGGGCAACCTTGTGCAGTTGCTGGTGATGCGCCGCCTGCAGCTGGCCGGCCACAAGCCGCTCGGTTTGGTGGGCGGTTCCACCGGCTTGATCGGTGACCCCCGCCCGACGGCGGAACGTACTTTGAACACCAAGGACACCGTCGCGGAGTGGGTCGGCTACCTTCAGGGCCAGGTGCGCCGTTTCCTCAGCTTCGAGGGCGAAAACCCTGCCCGCATGGTCAACAACCTGGACTGGACGGCGCCTTTGAGTGCCATCGACTTCCTTCGCGAGATCGGCAAGCACTTCCGTGTTGGCACCATGCTGCGCAAGGATGCCGTAGCGTCGCGCCTCAGCTCGGACGAAGGTATCAGCTACACCGAGTTCAGCTACCAGATCCTGCAGGGAATGGACTACCTCCAGCTTTTCCGCGACTACGGCTGCGCGTTGCAGACGGGCGGCTCGGACCAGTGGGGCAACCTCACCAGCGGAACCGAACTCATCCGTAAGGTAGAAGGCAAGAGTGTCCACGCCCTCGGCACGCCGCTCATCACCAACTCCGACGGCACCAAGTTCGGCAAGAGCGAAGGCAACGCCATTTGGCTGGACCCGGACATGTGCAGCCCGTACACCTTCTACCAGTTCTGGCTGAACACCGCCGATGCTGATGTGGTTGACCGGCTTAAGGTATTCACATTCCTGAGCCGTGCCGAGATCGAGGCACTTGGCCAGGCTGTGGAGGAGCGCCCGTTTGCCCGCGAAGGCCAGAAGAAGCTTGCCTTCGAGGTGACCTCCTTGGTGCATGGCGTAGACGCGACCGAGAAAGTCATCGCTGCTTCGGCTGCGCTGTTCGGCAACGGGGACCTCACCGTACTGGATGAGCGGACCCTTGAAGCTGCCACGGCGGAACTTCCCTCCGCGACGATTGGGGCCGACGGCCTCGGCATCATCGACCTCCTGGTTGCTTCGGGTCTGTCGGACAGCAAGTCGGCCGCCCGCCGGACCGTCGGCGAGGGCGGTGCCTACGTGAACAACACCAAGGTGTCCGATCCCGACGCTGTCATTGCCCGCGAGGAACTGCTGCATGGCCGGTACTTGCTCCTCCGCCGGGGCAAGAAGAACCTGGCAACCATCGAGGTCTCGGCCTAAGTAGTTTAGTTATCCAGCCCTGAAAGGGTCGGCAACCGTTATGGCTGCCGGCCCTTTTTGCGTTTAAGCGTGCTTACTCTTGCCGGCGTTGGGTGGCGTGGCTGGATGGTGGGCTGGTGTGGACGGCGCGGAAGCGGTGGTTGGCGCGGAGGGTGTGGTTGGCGCGGAGGGTGTGGTTGGCGCGGAGGCGGTGGTTGGTGCGGAGGGTGTGGTTGGCGCGGAGGCGGTGGTCATCCTCGGCGCGCTCGCTCCTTCGTCGCTTGGACGCGCGCTGCCGGATAACCGCCGCCACCTTCCGACGCTCTCTCACATCCCTCGGGTTTGGAGCCGTCGCTCTCTCACATCCCTCGGGTTTGGAGCCGACGCTCTCTCAGGTCCCTCGGGTTGGTGGGGTGTTCGACGGCGGTGGTTGGGTTTGGGGTTTTGGTGGTCTTGGGGTGGGGGTTGGGTGGTGTGATGGGCTTCACGGGGTGGTGTTTTGGTGGTTTGGTGGGTGTTTTGGGGTTGGGTGGGGTTGTTTTCCTTGTGTTTGCGGGGTTTTTGGGTGGTGTTGGGGTGGATTTGGTGTGGGGGTTGGGCGCGTGTAAAGTTATTCGAGTCGCCGCCGCTGATGCGGAAAGTTAGCGACAATCTCCCTTCAAATCACCGGTTCCGGTTGTGCTTTTGTGTGCTTTCTGGTTGGTGGGGGAGGCCTGTGGCTGGTTTGCTTTGTGCGGCTGGTTCGGGTAAGTTTGAAAAGTTGCTCCGGAGCGATCCTGGGCCCCTGTGTGGGGGTTTTGGTGGTGCCGGTTAGTGTCTGTTGTTTGAGAACTCAATAGTGTGCCAAGTTTGTTGATACCGATTGTTTTATCAATTGGTTGAATTTATGCCGGATTGTCATGCACCCCCGTGTGTGGTGGTCTGGTTTTCAGCTGGTTTCGAATTTTGTGCAGCCGTGTTCGCCGTTATTTCCGGTGGGTGTGGTTGTGTCTGTTTGATTTGTTTTTCTTCAACGGAGAGTTTGATCCTGGCTCAGGATGAACGCTGGCGGCGTGCTTAACACATGCAAGTCGAACGATGATCCCTGGCTTGCTGGGGGGATTAGTGGCGAACGGGTGAGTAACACGTGAGTAACCTGCCCTTGACTCTGGGATAAGCCTGGGAAACTGGGTCTAATACCGGATACGACCATCTGGCGCATGTCATGGTGGTGGAAAGCTTTTGTGGTTTTGGATGGACTCGCGGCCTATCAGCTTGTTGGTGGGGTAATGGCCTACCAAGGCGACGACGGGTAGCCGGCCTGAGAGGGTGACCGGCCACACTGGGACTGAGACACGGCCCAGACTCCTACGGGAGGCAGCAGTGGGGAATATTGCACAATGGGCGCAAGCCTGATGCAGCGACGCCGCGTGAGGGATGACGGCCTTCGGGTTGTAAACCTCTTTCAGTAGGGAAGAAGCGAAAGTGACGGTACCTGCAGAAGAAGCGCCGGCTAACTACGTGCCAGCAGCCGCGGTAATACGTAGGGCGCAAGCGTTATCCGGAATTATTGGGCGTAAAGAGCTCGTAGGCGGTTTGTCGCGTCTGCTGTGAAAGACCGGGGCTCAACTCCGGTTCTGCAGTGGGTACGGGCAGACTAGAGTGCAGTAGGGGAGACTGGAATTCCTGGTGTAGCGGTGAAATGCGCAGATATCAGGAGGAACACCGATGGCGAAGGCAGGTCTCTGGGCTGTAACTGACGCTGAGGAGCGAAAGCATGGGGAGCGAACAGGATTAGATACCCTGGTAGTCCATGCCGTAAACGTTGGGCACTAGGTGTGGGGGACATTCCACGTTTTCCGCGCCGTAGCTAACGCATTAAGTGCCCCGCCTGGGGAGTACGGCCGCAAGGCTAAAACTCAAAGGAATTGACGGGGGCCCGCACAAGCGGCGGAGCATGCGGATTAATTCGATGCAACGCGAAGAACCTTACCAAGGCTTGACATGAACCGGAAAGACCTGGAAACAGGTGCCCCGCTTGCGGTCGGTTTACAGGTGGTGCATGGTTGTCGTCAGCTCGTGTCGTGAGATGTTGGGTTAAGTCCCGCAACGAGCGCAACCCTCGTTCTATGTTGCCAGCGCGTTATGGCGGGGACTCATAGGAGACTGCCGGGGTCAACTCGGAGGAAGGTGGGGACGACGTCAAATCATCATGCCCCTTATGTCTTGGGCTTCACGCATGCTACAATGGCCGGTACAAAGGGTTGCGATACTGTGAGGTGGAGCTAATCCCAAAAAGCCGGTCTCAGTTCGGATTGGGGTCTGCAACTCGACCCCATGAAGTCGGAGTCGCTAGTAATCGCAGATCAGCAACGCTGCGGTGAATACGTTCCCGGGCCTTGTACACACCGCCCGTCAAGTCACGAAAGTTGGTAACACCCGAAGCCGGTGGCCTAACCCTTGTGGGGGGAGCCGTCGAAGGTGGGACCGGCGATTGGGACTAAGTCGTAACAAGGTAGCCGTACCGGAAGGTGCGGCTGGATCACCTCCTTTCTAAGGAGCTGCTAACAACTGGTTGCTGCGCCTGCATGGGTGTGGTGGTGGTTGTCAGTGTTGCCCATTGCGCAGGCGTCTGTTCTGCGGTGGGTGCTCATGGGTGGAATATCAACGAATCAAACTTGTTTGGCATGGCCTTCACCGGTTGTGTCCTGGTGCCAGTACGGCAACCTGTGCCCCTTGTGGGTGTGGTGTTGTTTGGAACGCTGCCGGGGTGCGGGTGTGTGGGGTTGTGTTTGGCGCACTGTTGGGTCCTGAGGCAACAGGACCTTTTTGCAGCAATGCATGGGGGCATCTTCTGGTGTTTCTTTTGTTCCTGCTTCCGGTAGCACTGTTCATCGTGCACGGCCCCGCTGTGGTGTGGGTTGTGGTGGGTGGTGGTCTGGTTGACGGGGTTGTTGTTTGAGAACTACATAGTGGACGCGAGCATCTAGAACACACACGTGGCTGATCCCTTTTTTGGGGTTGGTGTGTGTGTTCTTACAGCAATTTCTTATGAATGAACCTGGCCCTTGTGGTCATGGTTCTCTCGAATAGATGATGCATGATCGGATGAGAGTCCGGTCTGTGTGTGGTCAAGTTTTTAAGGGCACACGGTGGATGCCTTGGCATTAGGAGCCGAAGAAGGACGTAGGAATCTGCGATAAGCCTGGGGGAGTTGATAACCGAGCGTTGATCCCAGGATGTCCGAATGGGGAAACCCCGCACAACGCTGCAAGGTGATTGTGTGACCCGCATCTGAACACATAGGGTGCGTGGGGGGAACGCGGGGAAGTGAAACATCTCAGTACCCGCAGGAAGAGAAAACAATAGTGATTCCGTTAGTAGTGGCGAGCGAACGCGGATCAGGCTAAACCGTTTCCATGTGTGATAGCCGGCGGGCGTTGCATGGGCGGGGTTGTGGGACTTTCCGTTCTGGTTCTGCCGGACCAGTGAGGTGAGGTGCAGGCATAGGTGAACGGTCTTGAAAGGCCGGCCAGAGAGGGTGTGAGCCCCGTAACCGTAATGTTGTGCACGGCCTGGGGAGTATCCCAAGTAGCACGGGGCCCGAGAAATCCCGTGCGAATCTGTCAGGACCACCTGATAAGCCTAAATACTTCCTAATGACCGATAGCGGACCAGTACCGTGAGGGAAAGGTGAAAAGTACCCCGGGAGGGGAGTGAAACAGTACCTGAAACCGTGTGCTTACAATCCGTCGGAGCCAGTCTGATTCTGGTGACGGCGTGCCTTTTGAAGAATGAGCCTGCGAGTTAGTGTTACGTCGCGAGGTTAACCCGTGTGGGGTAGCCGTAGCGAAAGCGAGTCTGAATAGGGCGAGTGTAGTGGCGTGATCTAGACCCGAAGCGGAGTGATCTACCCATGGCCAGGTTGAAGCGACGGTAAGACGTCGTGGAGGACCGAACCCACTTCAGTTGAAAATGGAGGGGATGAGCTGTGGGTAGGGGTGAAAGGCCAATCAAACTCCGTGATAGCTGGTTCTCCCCGAAATGCATTTAGGTGCAGCGTTGCGTGTTTCTTGCCGGAGGTAGAGCTACTGGATGGCCGATGGGCCCTACAAGGTTACTGACGTCAGCCAAACTCCGAATGCCGGTAAGTCAGAGCGCAGCAGTGAGACTGTGGGGGATAAGCTTCATAGTCGAGAGGGAAACAGCCCAGACCACCAACTAAGGCCCCTAAGCGTGTGCTAAGTGGGAAAGGATGTGGAGTTGCGAAGACAACCAGGAGGTTGGCTTAGAAGCAGCCATCCTTGAAAGAGTGCGTAATAGCTCACTGGTCAAGTGATTCCGCGCCGACAATGTAGCGGGGCTCAAGTACACCGCCGAAGTTGTGGATTTCACATAATGCCCTAGCCTTCGTGGTTCAGGGGTGTGGAGTGGTAGGGGAGCGTCGTGTGGGCAGTGAAGTCGCGGTGGAAACCAGCGGTGGAGCCTACACGAGTGAGAATGCAGGCATGAGTAGCGAAAGACGGGTGAGAAACCCGTCCGCCGAATGATCAAGGGTTCCAGGGTCAAGCTAATCTGCCCTGGGTAAGTCGGGACCTAAGGCGAGGCCGACAGGCGTAGTCGATGGACAACGGGTTGATATTCCCGTACCGGCGAAAAACCGCCCATGCCAAGCGGGGGATACTAACCGCCCGGAGCCTGCCCGCTCACCCTTGTGGTGTTGTGGGTTTTGGCCGAGCGCGGGACCTGATCCCGGGAGGTAAGCGTATTAACAGGTGTGACGCAGGAAGGTAGCCGGGCCGGGCGATGGTTGCCCCGGTCTAAGGATGTAGGGTCAGGGATAGGCAAATCCGTTCCTGTGTGCTTCGAGCACGATCCTGAGATCTGATGGGACCCCCGTTCGGGGGGATCCGGTGATCCTATGCTGCCAAGAAAAGCATCGACGCGAGGTTTTAGCCGCCCGTACCCCAAACCGACACAGGTGATCAGGTAGAGAATACCAAGGCGATCGAGAGAATTATGGTTAAGGAACTCGGCAAAATGCCCCCGTAACTTCGGGAGAAGGGGGGCCTGCCCCGTGATGGAGACTTGCTCTCCGTGAGCGGGTGTGGGCCGCAGAGACCAGGGGGAAGCGACTGTTTACTAAAAACACAGGTCCGTGCGAAGTCGCAAGACGATGTATACGGACTGACTCCTGCCCGGTGCTGGAAGGTTAAGAGGACCGGTTAGCCCTTACGGGCGAAGCTGAGAATTTAAGCCCCAGTAAACGGCGGTGGTAACTATAACCATCCTAAGGTAGCGAAATTCCTTGTCGGGTAAGTTCCGACCTGCACGAATGGAGTAACGACTTCCCCGCTGTCTCAACCATAAACTCGGCGAAATTGCAGTACGAGTAAAGATGCTCGTTACGCGCAGCAGGACGGAAAGACCCCGAGACCTTTACTATAGTTTGGTATTGGTGTTCGGAGTGGCTTGTGTAGGATAGGTGGGAGACGTTGAAACCCGGACGCCAGTTCGGGTGGAGTCATCGTTGAAATACCACTCTGGTCACTTTGGACATCTAACTTCGGCCCGTGATCCGGGTCAGGGACAGTGCCTGATGGGTAGTTTAACTGGGGCGGTTGCCTCCTAAAAAGTAACGGAGGCGCCCAAAGGTTCCCTCAGCCTGGTTGGCAATCAGGTGTCGAGTGTAAGTGCACAAGGGAGCTTGACTGTGAGAGAGACATCTCAAGCAGGGACGAAAGTCGGGACTAGTGATCCGGCGGTACATTGTGGAATGGCCGTCGCTCAACGGACCCCAAAAAGGTCGGGGATAACAGGCTGATCTTGCCCAAGAGTCCATATCGACGGCATGGTTTGGCACCTCGATGTCGGCTCGTCGCATCCTGGGGCTGGAGTAGGTCCCAAGGGTTGGGCTGTTCGCCCATTAAAGCGGTACGCGAGCTGGGTTTAGAACGTCGTGAGACAGTTCGGTCCCTATCCGCTGCGCGCGCAGGAAATTTGA
Organism: Arthrobacter sp. Rue61a; assembly: GCF_000294695.2. Taxonomy (NCBI): domain Bacteria; kingdom Bacillati; phylum Actinomycetota; class Actinomycetes; order Micrococcales; family Micrococcaceae; genus Arthrobacter; species Arthrobacter sp. Rue61a. The sequence continues at coordinate 1,700,096 of NC_018531.1, forward strand.
GAAGGGCTGTCCTTAGTACGAGAGGACCGGGACGGACGAACCTCTGGTGTGTCAGTTGTACTGCCAAGTGCATCGCTGATTAGCTACGTTCGGATGGGATAACCGCTGAAAGCATCTAAGCGGGAAGCTCGCTTCAAGATGAGATTTCCATACACATTATGTGTGAGAGGCCCCCAGCCAGACCACTGGGTTGATAGGCCGGATGTGGAAGCGAGGACTAAAGACTCGTGAAGCTGACCGGTACTAATAGGCCAACAACTTACACCACACAACACACTGCACGCGTCCACTATGTGGTTCCCGAACAACAACCGTTCCAGGAACCAACAACTAAATACACAACACCACAGTTGTAACCCAAAGATTTCCCACCCCCACCCAGGACAACCTGGCACCGGGGTTCGGGTAACAGAGTTACGGCGGTCATAGCGTGGGGGAAACGCCCGGTCCCATTCCGAACCCGGAAGCTAAGACCCACAGCGCCGATGGTACTGCACCCGGGAGGGTGTGGGAGAGTAGGACACCGCCGGACAACCATTCACGGGAAGCCCCGACCACCACGGTCGGGGCTCCCCGCATTTAACAACCAATTGCTGCCCGACTGCCTGGCAGTAGTAGTGCTTCCCATGCTCGAGCACAGCACTACTGAGAGGTAGTTGGATGGCTCTGCGCTTGTGAGACTTGCCACGGGACGCCCCAAAGGTGCTTCCGGCGTTCGGTCGCTGTGGTGGGGTCGAATAGAATTGAACCAGATATACGAGTCGGCAGCTGAGCGCTGCTGGCGGCGTGACAACGAAATAAGGGTTATGAGCGACTACGCACGCGCCAGTGGTCGGCTCGCAACAGGAGGAATCCACCATGGCTGAGCACAACGGCGGCAATCGCGGCGGCAATCGCGGAAACTTCGGAGGGAACCGGGACGACCGTGGTTCGTACCGCCCCAACAACAATTCCGGCGGAGACCCTCGTGGCTTCCGTTCCAGGGAGAACCGGGACGGCAATGATCGTCCGGCACGTGATGGTGAGCGTCGCCCCTTCAGTAATGACCGTGGGGATCGTCCGGCACGTGACGGTGAACGTCGCTCCTTCGGCGGCGACCGTGATCGGAAGCCTTTTGGCGACCGTAACGACCGTCCGGCACGCGATGGTGAGCGTCGCCCCTTCAACAACGACCGTAGTGACCGGAAGCCGTTCGGTGATCGTCCTGAGCGTGGACCGCGGAACTTCGATGGCCCGCGCCGCGATGGCGATGACCGCCGCGCATTCGGTGGCGACCGTGACCGCAAGCCCTTCGGCGACCGTGGGGATCGTCCGGCACGCGATGGCGAGCGTCGCCCCTTCAACAACGACCGTGGCGACCGCAAGCCCTTCGGCGACCGTCCTGCCCGTGACGGTGAGCGCCGTTCGTTTGGTGACCGTGGGGATCGTCCGGCACGCGATGGCGAGCGTCGCCCCTTCAACAACGACCGTGGCGACCGGAAGCCCTTCGGCGATCGTCCTGAGCGTGGACCGCGGAACTTCGATGGCCCGCGCCGCGATGGCGATGACCGCCGCGCATTCGGTGGCGACCGTGACCGGAAGCCTTTCGGCGACCGTGGGGATCGTCCGGCACGCGATGGTGAGCGTCGCCCCTTCAACAACGACCGTGACCGGAAGCCCTTCGGCGACCGTGGCGACCGCAAGCCTTTCGGCGACCGCCCCGAGCGTGGCGGCGAACGTCGTTCCTTCGGCGGCGACCGCCCCGAGCGTGGCGGCTCGTGGGAAGAACGTCCGGCCAGGGTGCCGAACGCCAAGGACATCCGCAGCGCCAACCGTCCCGACCGCGAGCGTTCTCCTGAAATTGACGAGGACGTCACGGGCAAGGAACTCGACCGCGCCACGGGCCACCAGATCAAGACCCTCGAGGAGCAGAGCGCGGGGTGGGTCGCAAAGCATCTGGTCATGGCCGGACGCTTGATCGACATCGAGCCCGAGCTCGCCTTCCAGCACGCCCTTGCTGCAAGCCGCCGCGGCGGTCGACTCTCGGCCGTGCGTGAAGCGGTTGGCCTGACTGCTTACGCTGCCGGTCACTATGGTGAGGCTCTGCGTGAATTCCGCACGTACCGCCGCATCAGTGGCTCCAACGTGCATTTGCCGGTGATGGCTGACTGCGAGCGTGGCCTTGGCCGCCCTGATCGCGCGTTGGACATGGTCCGCTCTCCCGAAGCCCAGGATCTTGACGCTCCGGGCAAGGTTGAGCTTGCGATCGTGGCCTCGGGTGCTCGTGCCGATCTCAACCAGTTGGATGCTGCTGTCAGCGAGCTTGAGATCCCGCAGCTGGACATCAACCGGGCATTCTCGTACAGCCCGCGTCTGTTCCGTGCATACGCTGAGGCTTTGAGCGCGGTGGGTCGAACCGAGGAAGCGGACAAGTGGGCCCGCCAGGCGCTGGTTGCTGAGAACGCTTTGGGTGTGGGCGATTTTGCGGAGCCCGAGATTCTTGACCTTGGCTGGGACGAGCAGGAAGAAGCAGCTGCGCGTAAGCCGCGTTTCGAGAGGCCGGCCCCGGACGCCGACGTCGTGAAGCCTGAGACGGAGACGGTCATCGTTGAGGCGGCAGCTGCTGACGTCGAGCGTGATGACGTTGAGCTTGACGATGCTGAGTCTGATTACTTCGAGTCGGATGACGCGGAATCGGACATCGATTCCGCGGAAGAAGACGCAGAGGCAAAAGACGAAGACACCGAGAACGAGGGCTCCGACTCCCAGCATGGCTGATTCACTGATCTCACTGTTTGATGCTGTCCTTTCAGATCTGGACGGGGTGGTCTATGCAGGACCCCACGCCATCCCTGGGGCTGTGGAGTCATTGCAGCGTCTCGAAACCGTAGGCGTTGGCCTGGGTTATGTGACCAACAATGCCTCCCGCACCCCGGCCCAGGTCGCGGCGCATCTACGTGAGCTTGGCGCGCCGGCTGAGGACCATCAAGTGGTCAGTTCCTCCCAGGCAGCAGGGGAGCTTCTGGCTTCCATGCTGCCTGCGGGGGCGCATGTCCTCATCACGGGCAGTGCGGCTTTGGCCCATGAGATCGAATTGGCGGGCCTGAAACCCGTGCACAGTGCCGCCGAATCCCCGGTTGCCGTTGTCCAGGGGTTCAACCCGGAGATTGGCTGGAAGGATCTCGCGGAGGCGTCGTATGTTGTGGCCGGGGGAGCCATGTGGTTTGCCACCAACACGGACATGTCCATCCCGCAGGCCCGCGGCATGGCCCCCGGGAATGGAACACTGGTTGCCGCTGTGGCGGCCGCCACGGGAAAGGCGCCGCTGGTGGCCGGTAAGCCTGAGGCCCCTCTTTTCCACGCAGCGGCCAAACGGCTTAAGGCCGACCGTCCGCTGGTTGTGGGCGACCGTCTGGACACCGACATCCTGGGCGGCAACCGTGCAGGATTTGCGACGGCGGCCGTCCTCACCGGAGTGGACACCACCCACACCATCATTGCTGCACGAACGGATGAACGTCCGGACTACCTCCTGGCAGACCTGACGGGCTTGTACGCACCGTATCCGGAGGTTGTCAGCGACGCCGGTATGTTCCGTTGCGGTGCAGCCACTGCAGTTGCCGGGGACGGGATTGTCACGGTGACTGGCCTCGAGGGTGACCTCGACGCGTGGCGGGCGGCATGCGCGGCGTGGTGGGCAGCTGTTCCGGACACGGACGTGGCGCAAACGCCGCAGCTGGTGTGGCGAAATCACTAGACTGGTGCGATGACCGAGCCCCAACATTCCGAATCGGAACATCCCGATCCGGAACGACCTGCAGTTCAGTGGCCTGACACGGCAAGCCCCACGGGGGATCCCTTGGTGGACAAGGCCCTCGGCCTGCTGGACGGCGTGGCGGAGTCACCCGTACAGGACCATGGGGAGCTGTACATCGGCATCCATGACGCCTTGTTGGAAGCTTTGGATGCCGAACCAGGGCTCCCGGCGGTCCCACAAAGCACCCCCCGCCCGGAAGGCGACAGCTAACGCATGCCAAGACTTGATCAGGAACTCGTCACCCGCGGGCTGGCGAGGTCTCGTACCCATGCCGCCAAGCTCATTAGCGACGGCAAGGTCAGCTCGGGCGGCCACGTTCTCGTCAAAGCTGCCCATCAAGTGGATGCCCGGACGGAATTGGATGTCGAGGCCCATCTGGAGGACATCTACGCAAGCCGCGCCGGGCACAAGCTGGCCGGCGCGCTGAAGGTGTTTCCCGGCGTCGTGGTTTCCGGTAAGCGGTGTCTCGACGCCGGTGCCTCCACGGGCGGTTTCACTGACGTTTTGCTCCGGCAAGGTGCCGCCCAGGTGGTGGCGGTGGACGTGGGGCACGGCCAGCTGGTGCCGCACCTTCGGGAGGATCCCAGAGTGGAGGTCCACGAGGGCCTCAACGTCCGGTATATGACGCCGGAGGAGATCGGCGGTCCAGCGAAACTGACTGTGGCCGATTTGTCCTTCATTTCGTTGACACTGGTTGTGGGACCCCTTGCCCAGTGCACGGAGCCGGGCGGTGATTTGGTCCTCATGGTCAAGCCGCAATTCGAGGTGGGCAAGGAGCGTCTGAGCCGAACCGGCGTGGTGTCGTCGGAGAATGAACGACGCCGGGCCGTGGCGCAGGTTGCCCGGGCGGCAGTGGATGCCGGCCTTGAACTTCAGGACCTCGCACCCAGCCCGCTTCCGGGCCAGGACGGAAATGTTGAATACTTCCTGTGGATGAAGCGCAGGATGTCCACGGCGTTGCCTAAGATCGAAGAGCGGGACGAGGACGTTGCTGCGTTGATCAAGAAACTCTGGCCGAACCACTAGAAAGCAGAACCCGATGAGCAGGCGTGTACTTGTCCTTGCCCACACAGGGCGGGAGGAATCGCTCCGCGCAGCGTGGGATGCCTGTACGCAACTGCATTCCTCAGGCTTGGTTCCCGTGCTGCAGAAATCCGAACTTGCAGATATTGAACGGTTCTTCGGCGCCCTTGATACGCCCATCGAGATCCTCAACGATCACGTCAATCTTGAGGATGTGGAGCTGGTGATGGTCCTCGGCGGCGACGGCACCATCTTGAGGGCTGCCGAACTGGTGCGCGAGGTGGACGTCCCGCTGTTGGGCGTGAACCTGGGGCATGTGGGCTTCCTGGCGGAAAGTGAGCGCGCCGATCTGGCCCAGACAGTGGAGTGGATAGCCAGCCGCCAGTACACGGTGGAAGAACGCATGACCATCGATGTCCAGGTGTGGGTCAAGGGTCAGAAGATTTGGCACACGTGGGCTTTGAATGAGGCTGCCATTGAGAAGGCCAACCGCGAACGCATGTTGGAGGTTGTCACCGAGGTGGACGAGCGTCCTCTGACGTCGTTCGGCTGCGACGGTGTTGTCCTCGCAACGCCCACGGGTTCCACGGCTTACGCTTTCTCTTCAGGCGGGCCCGTGGTGTGGCCGGAGGTCGAAGCTTTGGTTATTGTCCCGATTAGTGCCCACGCGCTTTTTGCCAAGCCTTTGGTGGTGTCTCCGCGCTCCAAATTGGCGGTTGAAATCATGAACAGGACCGACGCCTTGGGTGTTCTTTGGTGTGATGGGCGGCGTTCGGTGGACCTCCCGCCGGGAGCACGCGTTGAAGTAACCCGTTCGGCCACCCCGGTGCGGCTCGCACGGACCCATAAGACTCCGTTCTCGGCCCGGCTTGTCCGCAAGTTCCAGCTTCCCATCCACGGTTGGCGCGGACCGGCCCCTCGGAGCGGTGAAGTTCATACCGGTCCCATCCCCGTCATCCGGACCTTGTCACCGGCTCCGTTGCCCAGCCCCCGGGACTCCGAGACGTCCCAGGACCTGGGGCACGGTGAGCCATCAGACCCCACGAATGCGAAGTGAAACATGCTCGAAGAACTCCGAATCCGTGACCTTGGCGTCATAACCGACGCCGCCCTTCCTCTTGGACCTGGCCTCAGCGTGGTCACCGGTGAAACCGGTGCGGGCAAGACCATGGTGGTGACCGCCGTCGGGCTTCTTCTCGGTGCCCGTTCGGACGCCGGCGCGGTGCGAAGCGGTGCCAAGTCCGCGTCGGCCGAGGCTGTTCTTAAGCTCGATCCCGCGCACAGCGCTGTGGAACGCGCCAAGGAGGCAGGCGGCGAGGCAGAAGAGTTCGACGGCGTCGCTGAGCTCCTGCTTGCCCGCACCGTGGGTGCCGATGGGCGTAGCCGGGCTTATGTTGGCGGGCGCGCGGCACCTGTGGGGGTTCTTGCAGAGCTGGGCGAGAGTTTGGTGGTGGTCCATGGCCAGTCGGACCAGATCCGGCTCAAGAGTGCCACCGCGCAGCGGCACGCCTTGGACAGATTTGCCGGAGCACCCCTGGCCAAATCTCTGGGGGAGTACCAGGAGCTGTTCAACCACTGGAAAGCCATCCAGGCCGAACTGGAGACGCTGCGCAGCGAAGCCCGCGAGCGTTTGCGCGAGGCTGAGTCGCTGGACGCCGCCCTCAAGGAAATTGACGAGGTGGATCCCCAACCGGGTGAAGACGAGACACTCAAAGCCGAGGCTGTAAAACTGGCCAACGTGGAAGAATTGCGTTTGGCGGCGGCTGCGGCCCATGAGTCCCTCATCGCCGAGGAATTCGGGGACGCCGGCGACGCAACCACCATGGTGGATGCGGCCAAGCGGACCCTGGAGCATGTGGCTGAGCATGACGAGGAACTTCGTTCCGCAGCAACCCGGCTGGCGGAGGTCGGCTTCCTCCTTAATGACATCGCCGCCGAGCTCTCCAGTTACCAGGCGGCCTTGGACAGCGAAGGCCCTGAGCGGCTCTCCGAAATCGAGGAACGCCGGGCTTTCCTTGCCAAGCTGATCCGCAAGTATGCCCCGAGCATTGATGAAGTGCTTGAGTGGGCAGCTACTGCGAGGACCCGCCTTGATGAGTTGCAGGATGACTCCACTCGGATCGAGTCCTTGGACGCCGAGGTTGCTTCTGCGGAGGCGACCCTGCGCAAGCTGGCGGCGGCCATCACCAAGGCCCGGCTCAAGGCGGCGAAGGACCTCTCAGGCCGGGTCAGTGCCGAGCTGAAGGCCTTGGCGATGGCTGACGCCACCTTGGTCATCGAGGTGGATGGGAGCGGCGCGTTGGGCCCGTGGGGCACTGATGAAATCGCCTTCCTCCTCCAACCTCACTCTGGCGCCCCGGCGAGGCCCCTGGGCAAGGGAGCCTCCGGCGGTGAACTGTCCAGGGTCATGTTGGCGATTGAGGTAGTGCTCGCCGCAGTAGATCCCGTCCCAACGTTCGTGTTCGATGAGGTGGACGCCGGCGTGGGTGGGCGGGCCGCCGTCGAAATCGGACGCAGGCTGGCCATGCTCGCCCGGCACGTCCAGGTGCTGGTGGTGACGCACCTGCCGCAGGTGGCGGCCTTCGCGGATCAACACATCCGCGTGACCAAAACTTCCGTGCGCGGCGCTGACGGGAAAACAACCACCGGCTTCACGTCCAGCGACGTGCAGCTTCTCAGCGACGATGAGCGGGTCAAGGAGCTTGCCCGCATGCTGGCCGGCCAGGAGGACTCCGAGAGCGCGCAGGCGCACGCCCAGGAATTGCTGGACGACGCAAAGCTCCTGCCGCAGCGCGCCTAGTGCTGCGGGGAGTGCGAGCACAATCACATCAGTGCACTTAATCCCGCGCGGGTCTTGCTTGGACCGCGGTGGTGAGCAACTATTGACCATTTGGGGAATCCGAACGGACGCTTGGAAGGCGTAATTGATGATAAGCTCGAATTCCGTGGTGCAGCGATCAAATTCCCGTGTAAATTCCCGGTTCCCGGGCTCGTCCAAGACGACCAAACACATCTTCGTCACCGGTGGTGTGGCGTCCTCGCTCGGTAAGGGTCTGACGGCTTCCAGCCTCGGTCACCTGCTGCGGGCACGTGGTTTGTCTGTAACTATGCAGAAGCTCGATCCTTATCTGAACGTGGATCCGGGCACGATGAACCCCTTCCAGCACGGCGAAGTATTCGTGACTGATGACGGCGCCGAAACAGACCTCGACATTGGTCACTACGAGCGCTTCCTTGATGAGAACCTCGAAGGTTCGGCCAACGTCACAACGGGCCAGATCTACTCCACCGTTATCGCCAAGGAACGTCGCGGCGAATACCTTGGGGACACCGTTCAGGTCATTCCCCACATCACCGATGAAATCAAGCGCCGCATGCGCCTGCCTGCCGAAGGCAAAAACGCTCCTGACGTCATCATCACCGAAATCGGCGGCACGGTTGGCGACATCGAGTCGCAGCCGTTCCTGGAGTCTGCACGGCAGGTTCGCCAGGACGTGGGCCGGAACAACGTCTTCTTCCTGCACGTTTCGCTGGTCCCGTACATCGGTCCTTCCCAGGAACTGAAGACCAAGCCCACCCAGCACTCCGTGGCGGCTCTCCGCTCCATTGGTATCCAGCCTGAAGCAATCGTGATCCGCTCAGACCGCGAAGTGCCCGATGCCATGCGGGAGAAGATCGGCCGCATGTGCGACGTCGACATCGACGCCGTGGTTAACGCCGCTGACGCACCCAGCATCTACGACATCCCCAAGACCCTTCACTCGCAGGGCCTGGACTCCTACATCGTCCGTGCACTGGATCTGCCGTTCAAGGACGTTGACTGGAGCAAGTGGGACAAGCTGCTTGAAGCTGTCCACAACCCCAAGCACGAGGTCGAGGTAGCCCTGGTGGGCAAGTACATCGACCTTCCGGACGCCTACCTCTCGGTCACCGAGGCACTTCGCGCCGGCGGTTTTGCCAACGAAGCCAAGGTCAAGATCCGCTGGGTCCCGTCGGACGAGTGTGAAACCCTGGCCGGTGCAACCAAGTCCCTGGCCGGCGTGGACGCCATCTGCGTTCCCGGTGGCTTCGGTATCCGCGGCCTCGAAGGCAAGCTGGGCGCGTTGAAGTTCGCCCGTGAAACCAAGCTCCCGGTCCTGGGCCTTTGCTTGGGCCTGCAGTGCATGGTGATCGAGTATGCACGCAACGTAGTTGGCCTTGAAGGTGCTTCCTCCAGCGAGTTCGAGCCGGATTCGAAGTACCCGGTTATCGCCACCATGGAAGAGCAGCTGGACATCGTGGAAGGCAAGGGAGACCTTGGCGGCACCATGCGCCTGGGCCTCTACGAAGCCAAGCTGGACGAAGGCTCGGTCATTGCCGAGACTTATGGCACCACCACCGTCAGCGAACGCCACCGCCACCGCTACGAGGTCAACAACAAGTACCGTGACCAGATCGCTGCCGAGGGCCTGGTGTTCTCCGGTACGTCTCCTGACGGCAAGCTGGTGGAGTATGTGGAGCTTCCCCGTGAAGTCCACCCGTACTACGTGGCAACGCAGGCGCACCCGGAGCTCAGCTCCCGCCCCACGCGCCCCCACCCGCTGTTCGCAGGTTTGGTCAAGGCTGCCTTGGAGCGTCGCGAAGGTGCGCCCGTGGCCACCAAGACCGGTGCCCGCGCGGTAGCTGCCAAGTAAACGCAAGTACTAGTGAAGGACGGCGCGATGCCCGGTATTTCTGAAACCCCCCGCACATCAAGGCAGGTTTCGGACATGCCGAGCCCGCGCCGTCTTTTGTCTACCAGCAAGGTGTACGAAGGCCGCATTTGGGACGTTGTCAGCGACTCGTTCCAACTCAGCGACGGCACGGACACCCTGGTTCGTGATTACATCGACCACCCGGGCGCTGTGGCAGTGCTGCCCATGAACGTGGACGGTGAGATTCTGCTGCTGAAGCAGTACCGGCATCCGGTGGCCATGGATCTGTGGGAGATTCCCGCCGGCCTGCTGGACGTCGAAGGCGAGGATTTCGTGGTGGGCGCGGCCAGGGAGCTGGCAGAGGAAGCCGACCTGGTGGCCGCTACCTGGAACGTCCTTGTGGACTTCTTCAACTCGCCGGGTTCTTCCAGCGAGGCAGTCCGGATCTATCTGGCACGGGGCCTCAGCGACGTCCCTGTGGCGGAACGCCACGTCCGCACCGATGAAGAGGCCGAGATTGAACTTCACTGGGTGCCGCTCGACGAAGCGGTGAAGGCAGTGCTGGAAGGCCGGCTGCACAATCCTTCTGCGGTGCTGGGGATCCTTGCCGCCGCTGCCGCGAACGCCGATGGTTTCACCAGCCTTCGGCCAGCCAATGCGCCTTGGCCGGCTCATCCGAGCCAGCGCTGAGCATGGCCGAGGCCGCCACTCGAACCGCCAACGGCGTTGACCGCGCAATAACCGACTATCTCCAGCACGTTGGTGTGGAACGCGGCTTGGCGGCAAACACTTTGTCTGCGTACCGTAGGGACCTCGCCCGATACTCCAACTTCCTGGCGGCCCAAGGTGTGGAACAGCCCGGAAGTATCACACGGCACCACGTGACAGCCTTCGTTCAGGCATTGTCCGACGGCTCCGATGGCGCCGCCGCTTTGGGCGTCCGCTCCGCCGCCCGCACCGTGGTGGCTGTACGTGGACTCCACAAGTTTTGGGCGCTCGAAGGAACCACGACGGCGGACCCCGCCAGCGATGTCCACCCGCCTATGCCGGGCAAACGGCTTCCAAAAGCCATCAGCGTTGGTGAAGTGACGCGCATCCTGGAAGCTGCCGGCTCGGATACCGCTACCGGTCTCCGTGACCGCGCACTGCTTGAATTTCTCTACTCCACAGGGGCCCGCATCAGCGAGGCCGTGGGACTGGATGTTGATGACGTGTCCCTCGAAGACACCGGCGGTGACCCTGCCATCGTGAGGCTGTTCGGCAAGGGTTCCAAGGAACGTCTGGTTCCTCTGGGCTCTTTCGGTGCCCGCGCCGTCGGGGCCTATGTTGTCCGCGGCAGGCCGCTGCTGGCGTCCAAGGGCAAAGGCACTCCGGCTCTGTTCCTCAATGCCCGTGGTGGCCGGATCAGCAGGCAGAGTGCGTGGACCATCCTCAAGACGGCGGCCGAGAAGGCCAACATCACCAAAGATGTCTCGCCGCACACGCTGCGCCATTCCTTCGCCACCCACCTCCTGGAGGGCGGTGCGGATGTCAGGGTGGTCCAGGAGCTGCTGGGACATGCGTCCGTGACCACCACGCAGGTCTATACCCTGGTCACAGCGGACACTTTGCGTGAGGTCTACGCAGCCGCGCATCCCAGAGCGCTCGGATAACCGGAGCGCTCGGATAACCAGAGCTATTCGAGCACGTTCAGCGTCAGCTCCACGGCGTCGACGAACAACGCCAGCAGCGACGTCCCCAAGCCAGCTACGAGCAACAGCCCGGGGTGCGCGAGCCCCACTACTACGCGCTTGAGCCTTGGGCGCCCGCGCAGGAACTTCTTCGGTACGCGTGTCTTCAGCGGTATCTGCCGCCAGCCCCGCAAACGCCGCAGGAACCATGCACAGCGCACAATGAAGGCCATCCACAGGATGGAGAGCACCAGCGGAACTGCGGCCAGCATGAGGTTGAAACCCAGTGCCGTGACTTCCTTTTCGGAATCGCCAATCACGGACTGGACAGTGGTGGAGATCGAGGCACTCATCACCACCGACGCTGCCCAGACCATGAACGCTGCCACTAATGCGAGGAAGCGGACGAAGAAGTGGCCCAGGACTGTCGCGTCCACCGCACGCAGGTGGCTTCGTGGCGTGGCATGAAGCACCACCAGCGTGGAGATTAGCGTCGGCAGTGCCGCTACGAGGACCAGCAGGTACCAGGTCCATCCGGCAAGGTCCACCACCTCGTCCAAGACGATCAGCCCTGCCCACACCACAGTCCACGCCCAACCTGCATAGAGCGGGTGTGCCACCAACCAACGGGGTAGCCAGGAGTCCCGTTCAGCCTTAGCATTGGGGACCATTTCTGCGGCACCGATACCTCGCTTGGACGGCGGTTCTGCATCGTCTTCGACGGCGGCCGCATTGGCGCGCGCGTCACCCCCACCTTCAGTCATGGGCTCACTGTAGCAATGGCGGCAGTGGCAGGGGAGATCAGGTTAAGGTAGGCAGCATGACTGCAGCCCATGTGACCTTGTGCTTCCTCCTCCGCGACGCCGCGGACGGCGAACATGTTTTGCTCGGGACCAAGAAGACGGGTTTCGGCAGGGGCAAGGTAGTGGGTGTCGGCGGGCATGTTGAAGCGGGGGAGACCGCCTCGGAGGCTGCATGCCGTGAGGTCATGGAGGAAATCAATGTTGTGGTTCAGGCGAAGGACCTGATTCCTGCGGGCACTGTGGACTTTGTGTTCCCGGCCAGGCCGGAGTGGAACATGGCAACTACTGTGTTCCTGACCCGCGAGTGGGACGGGGAACCGTCGGAAAGCGACGAGATTGCCCCTGCGTGGTTCCCTGTGGCACAGCTTCCCGTGAATCGGATGTGGGCTGACGCCGAACACTGGCTGCCGGCCATGATTTCCGGCCAGCGCATCGCCGTAACGGTGGCCTTGGCGGCAGATAACGAGAATGTGGCTGACGTCCACACGGTTGCTTGGGTGGACCCCGAGTCGTAGAAATAGCGACGGCGGACCGGTCGCCTTTCGGTGACCGGCCCGCCGTCGTTCTTCCTGCTTTAGTCCGGAAGCGTTACGGCACGTGCCGTTCTTCCGGACCGTTGTACTCGCTCAGCGGGCGGATGAGTGAGTTGGAAGCCACCTGCTCCATGATGTGCGCGGTCCAGCCGGTGATGCGGCTAGCCACGAACAGGGGCGTGAACGTCTGGGTGTCGAAGCCCATGAGGTGGTACGTGGGGCCGGCAGGGTAGTCGAGGTTGGGCTTGATCGCCTTGGCCTCCTCCATGGCCTGTTCCAAGCCGTTGTACAGCCCCAGGAGTTCGGGCCGTCCGTAGTGCGCGATCATCTTGTCCAGGGCGGCCTTCATGGTGGGCACACGGGAGTCGCCGTGCTTGTAGACGCGGTGTCCGAAGCCCATGACCTTCTTCTTCTGTGCCAGGGCGTCTTCCATCCAGGCACGGGCACGGGTGGCGGCTTCCTCGAGGGATTCTTCGCTGCGGATGCCGATCTCATCGAACGTGTGCATCACAGCTTCGTTGGCTCCACCGTGCAGAGGACCCTTGAGAGCACCGATCGCGGCAGTAACAGCGGAGTGCAGGTCCGAGAGCGTGGAGGTGACCACACGTGCCGTGAAGGTTGAGGCGTTGAAGGAGTGTTCCGCGTACAGGATCATGGAGACGTTGAACGCCTCCACCACTTCGGGAACCTGCTCTTCGCCGAAGGTCATCCAGAGGAAGTTGGCGGAGTAGTCCAGGTCCTCGCGGGGTTCCACAGGCTCCTGGCCGCGGCGGCGGCGCTGGTCGTAGGCAACGACGGCGGGCATGGCAGCCCAGAGGTCGATTGCCTTCTTCATGTTCGCCTCGGGGGTGGAATCCTCGGCCAACTCGTGCCGGGCACCGAGCACGGATGCTGCCGTGCGGCACACGTCCATGGGATGAGCTGTGGTGGGCAAGGTATCCACAACGGACTTGACCACGGGGTCCAAGGCGCGACCGGAACGCTCGCGGGCAGTGAATTCCGCAAGCTCTGCGTCAGTGGGCAGTTCGCCGTTCCACAGCAGGTACGCGACTTCTTCGAAGCTGCATTTGGCGGCCAGTTCCTGGACCGGGTAGCCGCGATACAGCAGCGAGTTGGTGTCCGGGTTGACCTTTGATACGGCGGTGTAATCCACCACGACGCCGGCAAGGCCCTTTTTGATGTCAACAGCTACCATGCTGCTCTCCTTCGTTCATAATGCAAGCGGCCCGGAAGCCCCGGGCTACCTGCTTTCCCCTGTATGAATCCCGGGACCTAGCGAATGCCAGGAACCTGGAAGTTGAAAACGCCGGTATCGAATTGGTTGTATGCCTCGTAGTCGACGAGTTCGTAGAGGCGCGCACGCGTGAGCATGTTTTCCACTTGCGCTTCTTGGGTCCCCGCAGCCTTAATCGATTCCAGAGTACGCTCTGCAGCTCCCATGGCAATGCGGAGTAGCGTGACGGGGTAGATGACCATGTTCACGCCTACGGTTTGAAGCTGGTCCACAGTGAAGAGATCGCTTTTGCCGAACTCGGTCATGTTGGCCAGGATCGGTACGTCCACGGCGTCTCGGATGGCCTGGAATTCGTCCAGGGTGGCCATGGCTTCGGGGAAGATCGCGTCAGCGCCGGCCTCTACGAGGGCTTTGGCGCGGTCCTGTGCGGCCTGGATTCCTTCGACGGCGCGGATGTCGGTGCGGGCCATGATGAGGAAGTTCGGGTCCCGGCGTGCGTCTGCTGCTGCGCGGATGCGTTTGGTGGCGGTGTCGATGTCCACCACGTTTTTGCCGTCCAGGTGTCCGCAGCGTTTGGGGTTGAACTGGTCTTCGATGTGGCAGCCGGCAAGGCCCGCATTTTCGAGCTCCTGGATGGTGCGGGCCACGTTCATGGGCTCACCGAAACCGGTGTCGGCGTCCACCAGGGAGGGAAGGTCCGTCATCCGGGCGATCTGCCCCGCCCGGGTGGCTACCTCGGTGAGGGTGGTCAGGCCGATGTCCGGCAGGCCGAGGTCGTTGGCCAGGACGGCGCCGGAGATGTAGACCCCGGCGAAGCCTTTTTCCTCGATCAGCCGGGCCGAGAGCGGGTTGAACGCTCCCGGGAACTGCTGCACGGTCCCGGAGGCCAGCAACTCCCGCAGATTGACCCTCTTCTGTTCGGGGGTGACTTTGGAGTACAGCATTTAGAACAGTCCCTTGGGTGCGTTGTTGAGGTCGATCACGCCGGGCGCTGCGGTGATGTTCAGTTGGTCCAGTTCGCCTTCGCCGAGTTCGGTGACGCGTTCGACGGCGGTGAGGAACCTTTCGATTTCGGCTTCCTCCACGAGACCGGCAGCGAGGGTGCGGAACTTGTTGATGTATTGCTCGCGGGCGAACGGCCGGGCACCGAGCGGGTGGGCGTCGGCGACGGCGATTTCGTCCGTGACAACAGACCCATCCGTGAGTGTGATGACAACAGTGCCGCCGAAGGCTTTCTCTGCGATGTCCAGGGAGTGGTAGCGGCGGGTCCATTCGGGGTCTTCGACGGTGGTGACCTTGTGCCAGAGTTCCACGGTGTCCGGGCGTGCTGCGCGTTCTGGGGCGTAGGAGTCCACATGGTGCCAGGCGCCGTCCTGCAGGGCGACGGTGAAGATGTATGGGATGGAGTGGTCCAGGGTTTCGCGGGACGCGGTGGGGGAGTACTTCTGGGGATCGTTCGCGCCGGAACCGATCACGTAGTGCGTGTGGTGGCTGGTCTTGATCAGCACGGATTCCACGTTGGCCGGGTCCGTGGTTTCCGGGTGCTCGCGGTTGAGCTTGCGGGCGAGGTCGATCCACGCCTGGGCCTGGTACTCGGCGGAGTGTTCCTTGGTGTAGGTGTCCAGGATGGCGCGCTTGGCTTCACCGGGCAGGGGCAGCGGAACCTCGTAGGAGGCATCGGGGCCGTCCAGCATCCAGGCGATCACGCCGTCTTCGCCTTCGTAGATCGGCACGGGGGAGGTCTGTCCGCGCATCGAACGGTCTACCGCTTCAACCGCCATCTTGCCCGCGAACGCGGGTGCGTGGGCTTTCCAGGTGGAGATTTCGCCCTTGCGGGACTGCCGGGTGGCGGTGGTGGTGTGCAGGGCTTGGCCCACGGACTGGAAGATCGTCTCAACATCCAACCCCAGCAACGTGCCGATGCCGGCGGCGGCGGACGGGCCGAGGTGGGCGACGTGGTCGATCTTGTGTTTGTGCAGGCAGATGGCCTTGACCAGGTTCACCTGGATTTCGTAGCCGGTGGCGATGGCACGGACAAGGTCGGCGCCGTTGGAGCCAACGTGCTGGGCGACGGCCAGGATCGGCGGGATGTTGTCGCCCGGGTGGGAGTAGTCAGCGGCCAGGAACGTGTCGTGGTAGTCGAGTTCGCGCACGGCCACACCGTTGGCCCAGGCGGCCCACTCGGGGGAGACCTGCTCTTCGATGCCGAACACTGAGGCGCCCTTGCCGTTGGCAGACGGGGAATGGGTCAATGCCTGTGCGCGGGCCGCGACGATCGGTGCCCGGTTCAACGAGGCGATGGCCACCGAAGCGTTGTCGATGATCCGGTTGATCACCATGTCGGTGACCTCGGGGGTCACCTCGACTGCGTCGGCGGCGACTACGGCGATCTTGTGTGCCAGCTGCTCCTCGCGGGGGAGGTTCTCTTCGCTCTTGTAGACGCGGACGTGGTTGTTCTTGACCATGGTGCTCCTTCTAATGAGGGGTGTGGGTGGCTTTGACGTGGGTGAGGCTGCGGTGCAGGTGAAGCGTGGTGGCGGCTTCGGCGAGCCGGGGGTTGCCTGCGGCGATGGCCTCGGCGATCGCGGCGTGCTCGGCGGCTGCCGCATGAAGCCGGGCGGCGTCGTCGGCTGCCAGGCGGCGGACGCGGACCAAGTGGACGCGGAGGCTGCGCATGGCATTGGCCAGGTAAGTGTTGGAGATGGCCGAATCGATGGCGTCGTCCAAGCGGCCTACCAAGGCGTAGTACTCGTGGCGCGCGGGGTCGTTGTCGCTCAGCAGCTCAGGTGCCAGCACCAGTTGGGCGTGCAGCTCGGCGAAGATGCCTGGTTCGCCGCGCTGGGCGGCCAAGGCGGCCGCCCTGACCTCGAGGGTTTCGCGCAGTTCGAACAGTTCGTCGATGCTGTCCAGCGAGATATCGGTGACGACGACGCCGCGGCCACCTGCCGCCGTCGTCAGTCCTTCTGCGGTAAGCCGGCTCAGCGCCTCTCGGACCGGCGTCCGGGATACTCCGAGGCGTTCGGACTGCTCTACTTCCGCGAGGACCGTGCCCGGCCGCAGGCGCCATTCAATGATGTCTTCTCGAAGGGCGTTGTAAGCCCGATCACTGGCGCGCATACCCCCAGTGTATACATATCGGCAGCTTTATGGCACTAAAGACCCAAAAAATTCGTTCTGTGTATACATCACGGCCTTGCAACGTAGTACGCATTGAAGGGGTCTTCTTCCAGTTCCTTCACCTCCACCGCGCGGAAACCCGCATCCAGAAGCATGTCCGTTGCCCGCTGCTTGCCCCACACCGTACCCAAACCATCGCCGCCCTGCCCCAACGAAACTGCCATGCAATGGAAGGTTGAGATGGTGTACAGGAACGCTGCCCACGGGAGCTCCACGTTGTCCTCCAAGCGGCTTGAAGCGTTGATGTCCACCATGAGGAATGTTCCTTCCGGCTTGAGCGCAGCCCGGATGTTCTTCAGGACTTCAGCCGGGCGGGCTTGGTCGTGAATGGCGTCAAAAGCTGTCACCAAATCGAACGGCTCCTCGGTTTCCAGGCGGCTTACATCCTGGAGTTCAAACCGGACGTTGGACAGTCCCGCTGCTGAGGCTTCGTCGGAGGCAGCAGCCAATGCCTCCCCTGAGAAGTCGTAACCGGTAAAAGTGCTGGCAGGGAAAGTGGCCGCCAGCAGATTCATGGCATGCCCCTCGCCACAACCGATGTCGGCCACTGAAATTCCACGGCGCAGTGCATCCACGCAGCCCGTCAAGGGAAGGATCGTCTCAACAAGTGATGCGTCGTTCACCGCGGCGCTTTCGGAAGCCATGATGTGATGGAACCGCGGGTAGTCGTCGTAGCTCGTTCCGCCACCCGTCCGGAATGCCTGCGCCACCTTCGGGGCAACTTCTCCCATCAGCGGGACATACTGCAGCGTTCGCGCCAGATTTTCGGTTCCGGGCCCGGTAACGACAGGCACGAATTCCGGACGAAGGCTGTAGGTTCCACGGTCCGGTTGGTAGTCGACAAACCCAGCCGAGGTCATCCCGCCCAACCATTCCCGGACATAGCGCTCGTTAAGGCCGGCAGCATCGGCGATCAGATCGCTCCCGGCTGCCGGCAGGGCCGCCAAGGTCTCGAACAAGCCCGTTTGATGTCCAACGCCGATGAGCAGGGCAATGGAGGAGTCGTTGAGGATTCCGATCATCCGGCCCGCGGCCTGTTCCACGCTGTCCCGGGTGGGCGTGGGGCTTTGCTGCTGTTCAGTCTGGATGTTGTTCATGGCCAGTCCTTTGTGTTCCGGTGGCCGGCTCGCCCGGCCAGTTGCCCGCAACTTCACGTTATGTTTGGGACCGCGGTCACGGCGTCGGGGGATTTCTGCATGTTTTGCGGGGCCATGAGGCGAATGATGCAGGTACCGGCATCAAAGCTTCGGACGCTCCGGGATGCCGTGCTGGCGAGCCCAGGCAGCGGCAGCGGTTCTGGACGTGACGCCGATCTTGGTAAAGATGTTCGCCAAGTGCCGTCCGGCTGTCTTTTCGGAGATCGTCAACGAGTCCGCGATCTGGCGATTGCTGGAACCGGAGAGTACGCAACTGAGCACTTCCACCTCACGGGACGTCAACCCACCCGTTTCCCCGGAGGTCTTTAGCCAGGAGATGTTGGCAGCGCCAAGCTGTGCGCGGATAGCGGCGGCAGTGGCCCGCTCCGCGTCCGCAGCACGGTGCTCACCCATGGCCGCGTTGACGGAGGCAAGACGATCGTGGATTTCTGCCAGCTCATACCTCAGACGTTGCGATCTGTATGCCTGCGCGGCGGCCTCCAGTGCCGTCATCGCCTCAGGCCATCGGCGCTCAGCCATCAGGACGGAGCCGCGGGCATGGTGGGCGCGGCCCAGGAAGCCCGGGCTGCCGTAGCGGGACGCCGTCAGCTCAAGCTCCCGGCAGTAAATCTCGGCCGCTGCTGGATTTCCGGGCGCGAGCAGCTCCACCATCGGCAGCAGGAGCCATGCCCGTCCCAACGGTCCGCGTTCGGCCAAGGCTGCCCTGAGTGCGTCCGTGGCGGCCTCGGTCCGGCCTGCCTGTGCAAGGAGGAGTGCGGGGCCAGGCTGCGCGTCCACTCCCAGCTCGCGGGCCGACGCGAAAGCTGCGGCCGCACCCGCCGTATCACCGCGCCGTCGGCGGATCTCACCCAGCTCGCAGAAGCAGTCCGCGGCAATCCACCCGTGGGCATTTCTCAGGCGCTCGCCGAGCTCAGCGATCTCCGATTCCACCTGTGCCCAGTTGCCTTCGGCGCTCAGCAACTGGAGTTCGTGAACGCGAACGATGCCCGCGTACATGAAGGACGCGGAGAGCCCTGCGCACCACGTCGCCAAGGCATCCGTCCAAGCCCTCATCCGCGAATAATCAGCCATTTCGTAACACAGGTGGATGACGGAGCAATAGATATCGCCACCCCATTCAGCGGGCACCTGCCCGGCCAGGACGGGAAGCATCGCTTCGTCAAGGTCCCGGAAGCCGTTGCTTGCGTCACCGCTGCGTACGGCAGCCAGGCCGGACAACATCGAGGCGAAGCTCGCCAATTCCGGGGCCACCAGCCTGCGCGACAACTCTTTCAACTGCACGGAGGCCGACAACGCCGGTCCGGCGTCCCCTTCGAGGTAGATCGCGTCGTTTCCCTCGAGGTAAAGGAGATAGCCGTGCTCAACGGACTCCGGAAGACTCTCCAGCAGGAGGCGGGCACGGTTCAGCCATGCAGAGGACACGGCGATATTTCCGCGAAGTCCCCACTGCAGGGAAAGCATCAGGGCAGCTCTTGCGGCGGATTGGGCGTGCCCATCCGCAACCCTGCTGTGAAAGATGTCTTCGGACAGGGCCATGGAGCCCTGGACATCGCCGAGCCACCATTTGGAGCGTGCCAGGATTTCCTGGTCTTCCACACCGAGGGCCGCTTCGTTCGCAGCACGTTCCATGGCCCGACGCGCAGCGTCCCAGTCTCCGCGGGCAAACGCCTCGCGGGCTGCCATCAGCTGGTGCTGCACTGGAAACATTGGCGCTGGGGACATTGGCGTTGGGGACATGGGCTCTCCATGGGTCGGCACCAGCTTACTGCCGGAGGCGCAGGGAACGGGAGGACCCTAGCCCCGGTTCCAGCCGTACTCGTTCTCCGGCCGGCCAGGAGTGCCGTACCGGGGCGCCCGGGTGACCGTACCGGCGTCGGCAAGGTATTCCAAGTACCGGCGGGCTGTGACGCGGGACATCCCCAGCGCGTCCATCACCTCACTTGCCGACACCGGCTGCCGGCCCGCCCGCACCAGGTCCTTCACCGATTCCAACGTCGAGCCGGAGAGCCCCTTGGGCAGTGGCAGATCGGTGGGAGCGCGAAGGCTGGCAAACGCCTGGTCAACGTCACTCTGCGACGCTCCGGCTTTGGAGATCCCGGACATCGAGCCCGCCAGCTGTTCGCGGAAGGTCCGGTAGCTGCTGAGCTTGTCCGCAAACGTGGCGTACGTGAAGGGCTTGATGAGGTACTGCACGACGCCGATGGACACGGCGCTGCGCACGATGGTCAATTCCCGGACGGCAGTGATGGCGATGATGTCGGCAAAGACGCCCGCGGAACGCATTCGGCGGGCGACGTCCAGGCCGTGGAGGTCCGGCAAATTCATATCCAGCAGGACAAGGTCCACCGGGGAGCCCGACGCCGCGAATTCGCCCAGGATGCGCAAGGCCGACTGTCCATCCGGTGCCGTCCCCACCAGGGTGAAGCCGTCCAGGCGGCCAACGTAGACAGAGTGGGCGTCCGAGGCTATCGGCTCGTCTTCCACCACCAGGACGCGGATGTCTGTCATGCCTTCTCTTCCTCGGGAACCGGCGCCGGGAGCAGAACATGGAACTGTGCTCCACCGGGATTGCTGATGGTCATCGTACCGTTGAGCCGCTCCACAGCCTGACGCACCAAAGCGAGGCCAACGCCCCGGCCATGGGCGCCGCGCGGGTTTTCTTCCGGGGACTTTGTGCTGAAGCCGTACTGCAGGACGTCATCAATGGAGTCGGGATTGATGCCACTGCCCGTGTCCCGCACCGTAAATTCGACGGCGGCAGGTCCGGCTTCCACGTCCAGCTCCACCTTCCGTGGGAAGTCCCCGGCGGCCGCAGCATCAATTGCATTGTCCAGCAGGTTCCCAAGGATGGTCACCAGGTCCTGTATTTCCAAGCCCAGGACGCCGGAGCTCCCCGAGGTCCGCACCACCAATTCCACCCCGCGTTCGTGGGCTTCTGCCGCCTTCCCCATCACCAGCGCGCTCATCACTGGCTCATCCACGGACGCCACCATGTCGTCGGTGAGTTGCTGGCTGAGTTCAAGGTCCTTGGTGGCAAAGTCCAGGGCTTGCGGCATGCGGCCCAGTTCCAATAGGGACACGATCATGTGCAGCCGGTTTGCATGCTCATGTGTCTGGGCGCGCAGGGCATCGGAGAGAGTCTTCATCGTCTGCAGTTCCGTGCCCAGGGACTCGATCTCAGTACGGTCGCGGATGGTAGCTACCGTGCCGTAGACAGCGGGTTTCTGTCGGCTGCGCTCAGGCACCGGCCCCACTGCGGGGGCCTGATTGACTACAAGGATCCGGGAACCGGTCAGGTGGATTTCGTCGTGAGCGGGCCTGCCGGATTCGAACAGCGCTCGCAGGCTGCCGTCGAAGGGAAGATCGGCGAGTTTCGGGGCGTCATCGGGGGACCGGTCGGCGTCGGAAGGCTCCACGCCCAGTAGCTCGGCGGCTTGGTCGTTGTACATCACCGCCTTGCCGTGAGTGTCAATCAGAATCACGCCTTCGCGGACAGAGTGCAGGACCGACTCGTAGTATGCGAACAGCTGCGCCAATTGCTCCGGGCCCCATCCGCGGGTGACCGAGCGAAGGTATCGGCCTAACAGCCACGAGGCGACCGATCCGAAGAACAGGACCACCAAGGCGATTCCGCCAATCACCCCCAGCCTTTCGGTAACGTCGGTGTCCACTGTGCGGACCGTGACTCCGGCAGCCACCAAGGCCTTGACGTTTCCGCCGATGTCCTTGACGGGAGCGATGGTTCGGACTGAGGGGCCCAGGGTTCCTGCGGTCACTTCCGTGAAGGTTTCGCCGCCGAGAGCGGGCTCAATCGTCCCGATATAGGGCTTGCCCAGTTCCTCGGTCCGGGGATGGGTCCAGCGTGTCCTGTCCGGCGCCATGATGGTGATGAAGTCGGCGTCGGCGTCGTCCATGACTTCCCGCGCATATGGCTGGAGGATGGCAGAAGGATCAGTCGCCGACGCCGCCTCCAGGACCAGGGGATTGTTGGCGAGGGAGGTGGCGATTGCCTGCATCCTGCCGCCGGCCTCGTCGTAGGCCCGGTCCCTGGCTTCCACCACGGAGAACGCACCGAAGACCGCCGTCAGTACCAGGACGAACAGCAGGTTCGCCACGAACAAGCGGCGGGCGATGCTCCAGCTGTGAAACACGTGGGCCTCCCATGACCAATATGACCGCAACGGTGATGTGTGTCACCAACAGCTCAATGATGGATATCACACAAGGGCAGCGGATTGGACATCAGTGCAGGACCGCAGCGCCTTACACAGTATCCAGAAGGAGAATCCCATGACCTCTCAACGAGGAGAGTCGGCAGTAGCCGCCAAAGGTGGACGCAAGGGGCTCGACAAGTCGCATTACCTGTACATCGCGGTCATCCTGGCCGTAGTGCTCGGCGCCGTGGTCGGCCTGATGTTCCCCGAAGTCGGCAAATCCCTCAAGCCGCTCGGTGACGGCTTCATCAAGCTCATCAAGATGATGATTGCTCCGGTCATCTTCTGCACCATCGTCCTGGGCATCGGCTCCATCGCCAAAGCCGCAACCGTTGGCAAGGTGGGAGGGCTGGCGCTGGGCTACTTCGTGGCAATGTCCACATTTGCCCTCGCCATCGGCCTGGTGGTCGGCAACCTGATCCACCCGGGAGAGGGTCTCAAGCTGACCCCGTACGATCCCACCAAGAAGGCCGATACCAACAGCACCGTTGACTTCCTCTTGGGAATCATCCCCGGTGACATTCCGGTCCTGCCCACCCTTCTGGCTGCCATCCTGGTTGGCTTCGCACTGCAGAAGATGGGCAAGCAGGGTGCACCCATCCTCACCGCTATCGGTCACGGACAGCGCCTCGTCTTCCGTATCCTCATCATGATCATGTGGCTGGCTCCGGTGGGCGCATTCGGTGCCATCGCCGCCGTCGTTGGTGCCACCGGCGCCCAGGCGATCCTCAGCATGTTCACCCTGATGCTGGCCTTCTACGTAACCTGCGCCTTGTTTATCGTGGTCATCCTGGGCACACTGCTCCGCGCAGTTGCCGGCGTGAACATCTTCAAGCTCATGAAGTACTTGGCCCGCGAGTACCTCCTGATCTTCTCCACCTCATCCTCCGAGGCTGCGCTGCCCCGCCTGATTGCCAAGATGGAGCACCTGGGTGTTTCCAAGCCGGTTGTCGGTGTCACTGTTCCCACGGGCTACTCCTTCAACCTCGACGGCACGGCTATCTACCTGACCATGGCATCGCTGTTCGTGGCCAACGCCATGGGCACGCCGTTGGATCTCGGTGCCCAGATCTCCCTCTTGGTCTTCATGATCATCGCTTCCAAGGGTGCTGCAGGCGTCACCGGTGCCGGGCTTGCAACCCTCGCCGCCGGCCTCCAGGCACACAAGCCGGAGCTTTTGGGAGGCGTGGGCATGATCGTAGGAATCGACCGCTTCATGTCCGAGGCACGTGCACTGACCAACTTCACAGGCAACGCAGTTGCCACGGTTCTGATAGGCACTTGGGTGAAGGAGATCGACAATGGCCAGGTAGAGCGTGTCCTTTCCGGCAGCGAGCCCTTCGATGAGCAGACCATGATTGCCCACGGGGGCGAAGAAGAGGCTGCTCCCGAAACTGAAAACCGCGAAAAGGTTACGGTCTAAGAGGACCCGCCCCACACGCTATGCAGTGAGGCGGAGGCCGGCACCCCACAGGGTGCCGGCCCCCGCTGTTTCCGCGGCAGGACGATGCCAGCGATATAAACCTTCGACCTCAACCAGAGGGTCAAGGCTCAGGAATCGGCCAATGTCAAGTTCCCAAAATAACCGTGTCGGGCGCTGTAGCCTAAGGGGGTAGCAGCGCTGTCGCCGGGGGCGCAGCGGCAGGGAAGATCGTCGTCGAAAGAGTGGTTAGATACGTGAGCATCGAACGGGGAACAGCTACGCTGGAAGGCACCGAGCTCGATCTGGAAGACGCCATCATGGGGCCCACGGGCCGCCCTCACCGCGAATTCCCGGAACCCGCTCCACTGGCCTCCCACGGTCCGGCGAGAGTCATCGCCATGGTTAATCAAAAGGGTGGCGTGGGTAAGACCACCTCCACCATCAATCTGGCGGCTGCACTCGCCGAGTACGGCCGACGTGTCCTGTTGGTGGACTTTGACCCCCAAGGGGCGCTTTCCGCCGGCCTCGGGGCAAATCCGCACGAGCTCGACCTCACCGTCTACAACGTCCTGATGGACCGTAAGGTGAACATCCGCGATGCCATCCAGCAGACCGGTGTTGAAGGCGTTGACCTCCTGCCCGCCAACATTGACCTCTCCGCTGCCGAAGTCCAGCTCGTCAACGAGGTAGCCCGCGAGCAAGTCCTGGATCGCGCCCTCAAGAGCGTTGAGGACGACTACGACGTCGTATTGATCGATTGCCAGCCCTCGTTGGGCCTGCTGACCGTCAATGCTCTGACTGCAGCCCACGGCGTCATCATCCCGCTGATCTGCGAATTCTTCGCCTTGCGCGCCGTTGCGCTCCTGGTGGAAACCATCGAGAAAGTACAGGACCGCCTCAATCCGCGCCTTCAGGTGGACGGTGTCCTGGCCACCATGTATGACGCCCGCACCCTGCACAGCCGTGAAGTAATTTCGCGTCTGGTGGAGGCCTTCGGGGACAAGGTCTTTGAGACTGTCATCAAGCGTTCCATCAAGTTTGCTGATGCCACTGTGGCCGCCGAGCCCATCA
This sequence comes from Arthrobacter sp. Rue61a, assembly GCF_000294695.2. NCBI lineage: Bacteria > Bacillati > Actinomycetota > Actinomycetes > Micrococcales > Micrococcaceae > Arthrobacter > Arthrobacter sp. Rue61a. The sequence goes on from NC_018531.1 coordinate 1,724,870, forward strand.
CCAGCTACGCCGGCAATCACATCGGCGCTGACGCGTACCGCCGCCTTGCCAAGGAACTGATCTCGCGCGGCGGCGCGCCCTAGCGGACGGTGGGACCGTCAATCGCCCCCACCGTTGAAGCGGATCCGGCCTTAGCCGTCCCGGCGGTAGCGCCCGACGCCGGTACTTCCGAAGCCCGTAAGGCCGGCTTCGAAGTACGGCTGGCTAACTTCACGGGTCCCTTTGACCTTTTGCTCGGCCTCATTTCCAAGCACAAGCTGGATATCACCGAGGTGGCGTTGGCCACCGTCACCGATGAATTCATCAAGTACATCAGGCGCCTCCAGGAGCTGGGGGAGGACTGGGCCCTGGATGAAGCCAGCGAATTTTTGGTGATCGCGGCAACGCTGCTGGACTTGAAGGCAGCCCGCCTCCTGCCGGCCGGTGAGGTAGAGGATGCCGAGGACATAGCGCTCCTCGAAGCGAGGGATCTGCTGTTCGCCCGGCTCTTGCAGTACAAGGCGTTCAAGCAGATCGCCGGAATCCTGGGCGAGAAACTGGAGCAGGAAGCCCGTCGGTATCCGCGGCAGGTTGCACTGGAAGGCCATTTCGCCGCGCTGCTTCCGGAACTGGTGTGGCGGCACACTCCGGAGCAGTTCGCGGAACTTGCTGCCAAAGCACTCAAACCGAAGGACTCCGCTCCTGCCGAGGTTGGCTTGGACCACCTCCATGCTCCGCCGGTCAGCGTCAAGGAACAAGCTGAAATCATGGGCTACCGCTTGAAGCTGGGCGCGCCGTTGTCGTTCCAGACGTTGATTGCCGACGCCGAAACCACCTTGGTGGTGGTTGCACGATTCCTGGCATTGCTGGAGATGTTCCGTGACCGCGTGGTTGCCTTCGAGCAACCCGGGCCGTTGGCTGAGCTGACGGTGCGGTGGACAGGTGATGATGCCGGCTGGGACAGTTCCAGCCTGAGCGAGGAGTACGAAGCCGGAACAGAAGCCGGGGGAAGTGGGGGTGGCGCCAGTGAGTGAACAGGAAACGGTCCAGGATGGCCTGGCTGAACTGGAAGCGCTGCCCGGCGGTGCACGGGCAGCGTTGGAGGCAGTCCTCATGGTCATTGATGAGCCAGCCACCTCGGAAGAGCTGGCGGCCGGGCTCAACGTGACCGTCGCCGTCGTCGAGGATTTGCTGCAGGACCTGCAGCGGGAGTATAGCGGCTATACTGTTAAAGCCCCGGACGTGGATGCTGTCGGCTTTGCCGTTGCCAGTACTGCACCCCGGGGTTTTGAATTGCGGAACGTCGCCGGTGGGTGGCGGATCTATTCACGGTCGGATTTCGCCGACATCGTGGGGAGATTCGTCCTTGAAGGGCAGACCACCAGGCTTACTCAGGCAGCGCTTGAGACCCTGGCGGTCATTGCCTACCGGCAACCGGTCTCACGGGCCCGGGTGTCTGCCATTCGCGGCGTCAACGTCGATTCCGTGGTCCGGACTCTTACCCAACGTGGTTTGATCGAGGACTCCGGAAACGATCCCGAGTCGGGGGCCGTCCTTTATCGGACAACCTCGTACTTCCTGGAACGGATGGGCATTGGCTCGGTGGCTGAACTGCCACAGCTCTCGCCGCACCTTCCGGGTTTGGAAGGGATCGACGAGTACTACGACGCAAGCCGGATGTAGCCACGGCCCACACCGGCACAGCAATGCAACTTAATACTGATTCACGGCGCCTTACCAAGGTGCACAGCGACAAAGGGCAGACGATGTCTGCCCGGCTGGCTAGTGTTGATTTCAACACCAACTGCCGGCCATTACTACACAAGGACGGGTCATGACACAGGCGGGACGCCAGAGTTCACCACGTAACGGTTCGGGGCGCAACAGCACCGGACGCAATGAGGCCAAGGGCGGCGGCACAGGCCGCTCCAACGCCGGCGGCTTCTCCGGCCGCGGCGGCAGCGCCGGCGCTGGAAAGCGCAACTTCACCCAGGGCGAAGGCCGCCCCTTCAAGGCTTCGAAGCCGCGCGAAGCGGCACCCTTCGATCCTGACAACCCCACGACAGCGGGCGATTACGACCGCGGCCAGGCAGCCAGGCCCGCGAAGCCCTTCCGCAAGCCCGGCTCCAACAAGCCTGGCTTTGGCAAGGCACCCGGCACGCCGGGCGCCATCAAGCCCAAGGCGAAGCCGGCAAGGCAGTACGGATCGAAGGCCTTCGGCAGCGAACGCTTCGGCCAGAACCTGGGCCCCATCCGGAAGCCGGGCCGCAACCGGGGCCCCCGCCAGGAAGTCCCCCAGTCCGACCTTCACGATGTTGACGGCGTGCGCCTGCAAAAGGTCATGGCACAGGCTGGCGTGGCTTCGCGTCGCGTGTGTGAGGAAATGATCCTCGAAGGACGCGTTGAGGTTGACGGTGTGGTGACCACCGAACTTGGTATGCGCGTGGACCCTACGTCCGCAGTGATCCACGTTGATGGCATCCGCATCCAGCTCGACGAAACGCTCGTGTACATGGTCTTCAACAAGCCCAAGGGCGTCGTTTCCACCATGGAGGACCCCGAAGGCCGCCCCTGCATCAGCGACTTCCTCAAGAACAACAAAAACAAGGGTGAGCGCCTGTTCCACGTCGGCCGTCTCGATGTCGCCACTGAGGGACTGCTGCTGCTGACGAACGACGGCGAACTCGCCAACCGCCTGACGCACCCTTCCTATGAGGTACCCAAGACGTACCTGGTCCAGGTGCGTGGCCCGTTCCCGCAAGGGGTGGGCGCAAAGCTGAAGAACGGCGTCGAGCTCGAAGACGGCGTAGCTGCAGTGGACTCCTTCCGCTTGGTTGATTCCACCCCGGGCCACGTCCTGATCGAGGTCGTCCTGCACTCGGGCAAGAACCGCATTGTGCGCCGCATGTTCGACGCCGTCGGGTTCCCGGTGGAGCGTCTTGTCCGCGTCAAGGTAGGACCCATTGGCTTGGGCGACCAGCGCCAGGGCAGCATCCGCAACCTCGGCAGGCAGGAAGTCGGACACCTCCTGGCATCTGTGGGGCTCTAAGGCATGTCGGCATTCGGTACGCACGGCCGGGGCCATCTCGATGGCCCGGTCGTCGTTCTCGGCACAGGCTTGCTTGGGGCCAGTATTGGCCTCGGCTTGCGCGGACGGGGTGTCCCTGTTTTCCTTTTCGATCCTTCGCCCACCAACCAGGCGGTCGCGGTGGATATTGGTGCGGGACGGCCGTTAGGCGAGTTGGATGAAGAACCCCAGCTGGTAGTTGTCGCGGCCCCGCCGGACGTAACCGCCGACGTCGTGCAGAAGGCACTGGAGGACTACCCGTCCGCCGTCGTGGTTGATATTGCCAGCGTCAAGGCGGCCATCCAGGCGCAGCTGCGGGAACGTGGCGTGGACCTGACCCGCTATGTGGGTACGCATCCCATGGCAGGCAGGGAGAAATCCGGCCCGGTTGCGGCCAGGGGAGAGCTTTTCACCTCCATGCCCTGGGTTCTGTGCCCCTCTGAAGAAACTTCGGATGCGGCACTTCATGCTGCGGGTTCGCTTGCGGGGGATCTGGGAGCGATTGTTTCCCGCTTCACCGCGGACGAGCACGATGAGGCCGTGGCCTTGGTGTCCCATTTGCCACAGATCATGTCGTCGCTTCTGGCGAGCCGTCTGCAAGGCACGCCGCTGCATGCCCTCTCCTTGGCAGGAAACGGGCTTCGGGACACCACCCGTATCGCAGCCAGCGATCCCACCCTCTGGGTCCAGATCCTGGGTGGCAATGCCGAGAAGTTGGTTTCCATCCTGCATGGTGTGCGCGAGGACCTGAACCGTTTGATCGGTACCTTGGAAGCTCCTCTTGCTCCGGGGGCCCGGCTGGACCTTGCGCAACTGATCAGTGAAGGGAACGCAGGCCAGGCACGGATCCCCGGAAAGCACGGTGGGCCTCCTCAGGCGTACTCATGGCTGACCATCCTGGTGGACGATAAGCCTGGCCAGATCGCGCACCTCCTCACGGAGATCGGCGAGATCGGCGTGAACCTTGAAGACCTTCGGCTCGACCATTCGTCGGGACAAAACGTGGGCATGGTGGAGCTTTCCGTGCTTCCGAGCAAGCATGACCTCCTTGTTGAAGCTTTGACTGACCGTGGATGGCGGGTACTCCAGTAATGACGCGTGAATTTTTTGGCCCGGAGACAGTTGCCCGTCCCGGCAAGCCGCTCGTGATCGCGATCGACGGACCATCGGGATCCGGTAAATCCAGCGTCAGCAAGGAAGTTGCCCGGCGCTTGAAATTGGCGTACCTCGATACCGGTGCCATGTACCGGGCGCTGACTTGGTACTGCCTTAAGACCGGCGTTGACCTTCAGGATGGCGCAGCGGTGGAACAGGCTTCCAAAATCATGCCGCTGGAGATCAGCACCAGTACTGCCACCGAGTACGTGGCGGTTGACGGCACGGACATCACGGACGAAATCCGGGATCCTTTGATCTCTTCGTCCGTCAGTGCTGTCGCCACGACGCTCGGTGCCCGCACTGAGCTGATCCGCCGCCAGCGCGAGCTGATCGATCAGCACCACCGCCGCATGGTGGTGGAAGGACGCGACATCACCACCGTCGTCGTACCCAACGCCGAGGTTCGCATGCTGCTGACCGCCAGCGAGGAAGCCAGGCTGCGGCGTCGCGGGATCCAGCTGGGCGGCACGCAGACGAAAGAACAGCTCAACAGCCAGGTGATCCAGCGTGACGCCAAGGACTCCACCGTTGTGAACTTCACCCAAGCGGCGGACGGCGTGGTGACGCTCGATTCCTCTGATCTGAACTTTGAGGAAACTGTCGAGACAGCCTTGGCGATCGTGAGCAAGGTTATCTATGGTGACTGAGTATCAGCTCCCCTCCGCACAGAGCAGGATGTGGAGCCGGCCGGTTGGTTGGTTCCTGGATCACGTGATCTATCGGACCGTCGTGGTGGGCAAGAGCAACGTGCCCGCTGCCGGACCGGTGATTTTTGCGGCGAACCACATCAGCTTCCTGGACGGGCCTGTGATGTTCGGCGCGTCGCCGCGCCCTATGCATATCCTGGTCAAGAAAGAGATGTTTAAAGGTTTGTTGGGCGCCGTCCTGAGGGGATCCGGACAGATTCCGGTGGATCGCGCCGGTGACCGCACCGCCCTGCATATCGGCAAGAAACTGCTCGACGCCGGTCGCTGTGTAGGGATCCTCCCTGAGGGAACCCGGGGGAGCGGCTCGGCCGAAAACATCAGCAACGGAGTTGCCTGGCTGGCCCTTAACTCGGGAGCCACAGTCATCCCGGTGGCCATCCTCGGAACCCGCCAAGGTGATGAGCATCGCGACCATATCCCCAAACCCCGCCGCAAGCTCCATGTCAGCTTCGGTGAACCCATCACGGTGAAGCGCCGGAGGGGCGAACCCGGGCGTGTTTCAATGGACAGGGCGGCTGCGGAGATCCGTGATGCCCTGGCCGAACACGTCCAGGACGCCATCCGGGCCACAGGCCAGGGCCTTCCCCTGGAACCTGCGCCCGGAGAAACCACTTCGCAGCACCGCCATTCAGCAGTAGCCGGGACGCCGGCAGACCACCACTAAGGAAAGTGCAATGAGCGATACGACTCAAAAATCCGGCCTCCACGGAGCCGGCGACGACGAATACACGCCCACCGGCACCGACCAGGTGGCGGAAAACCTGGCGGCCCTGGACGATGACGAGGCCGAGCTCCGCGCGGCCACCCTCCGGGCCGGCCTGGACGATTACGATCTCGACGAAGAAGATGCCGCGCTGCTTAGTGGCGAGTACGGCGACGAAGGCGACGAAGGTCCCCTGAAGCTGGATCCGGTTCTGGCCATCATCGGCCGCCCCAATGTGGGCAAGTCCACGTTGGTGAACCGCATCTTGGGCCGCCGTGAAGCCGTAGTGGAGGACACCCCTGGTGTTACCCGCGACCGCGTCATGTACTCGGCCCGGTGGAATGGCCGCAACTTCACCCTGGTGGACACCGGTGGTTGGGAGCACGACGCCAAGGGCATTCACGCACGGGTTGCCGAGCAGGCTGAGATGGCCGTTGAGCTTGCTGACGCCGTTCTCTTTGTAGTGGACTCCGCCGTCGGCGCGACCGCCACTGACGAGGGCGTCATGAAAATGCTCCGCAAGAGCAAGAAGCCGGTCATCATGGTGGCCAACAAGGTGGATGACTTCGCCCAGGAGGCCGATTCCGCAACCCTTTGGGGCCTGGGCTTCGGCGAACCGTACCCGGTTTCTGCCCTCCACGGTCGCGGCGTCGCGGACCTCTTGGACCACGTCATGGACACCCTGCCCGAGTACTCCTTGGTGGACGGTGTGGAGCGTTCAGGCGGCCCGCGCCGTATCGCCCTGATCGGTCGCCCGAATGTGGGTAAGTCCTCGTTGCTGAACAAGCTCGCCGGCTCCGAGCGAGTTGTGGTGGATCCGCTGGCCGGCACCACGCGTGACCCGGTTGACGAGTTCATCGAACTTGGCGACCGCACGTGGCGCTTCGTGGATACCGCAGGTATCCGCCGCCGCCAGCACATGGCACAGGGTGCCGACTTCTACGCGTCGCTGCGTACGCAGGCCGCGCTCGAAAAGGCGGAGGTCGCCGTCGTTCTTCTTGCCGTGGACGAGGTCCTCAGCGAGCAGGATGTCCGCATCCTGCAGCTGGCCATTGAGTCCGGCCGTGCGCTGGTGCTCGCGTTCAATAAGTGGGACCTGCTGGACGACGAACGCCGCCGTTACCTGGAGCGTGAAATCGAGCAGGACCTTGCCCACGTGGAGTGGGCTCCGCGCGTGAACATCTCGGCAAAGACCGGCTGGCACAAAGACCGCCTGGTCCCCGCCTTGGACATCGCGCTGGAGAGCTGGGACCGTCGCATCCCCACAGGACGCCTCAACGCGTTCCTGGGCGAACTCGTGGCAGCGCACCCGCACCCGGTCCGTGGCGGAAAGCAGCCGCGCATCCTGTTCGGCACGCAGGCATCCAGCCGCCCGCCGAAGTTCGTGCTGTTCACCACCGGTTTCCTGGATCCCGGATACCGTCGCTTCATCACGCGTCGCCTCCGCGAAACGTTCGGCTTTGAGGGCACGCCCATCGAGGTCAACATGCGCGTACGTGAGAAGCGTGGCAAGAAGCGCTAAGTGAGACGGGCATCACAGCCCACTTTGGCTGTGATGGCGTCTCCGACCTCCAACTTCGTGTAAGCTTTTGGAGGTGGTTCGGCCGGACTGCTTAGGTGGGACTCCTCGGAGGAAAACCTAGGCGGAGAACGGTGGAACCAGCGGGCTGTAGCGCAGCTTGGTAGCGCACTTGACTGGGGGTCAAGGGGTCGCAGGTTCAAATCCTGTCAGCCCGACCAAAAAGGCCGGAATCACGTGGAAACACGGGATTCCGGCCTTTGGTCGTTAACGCCCGACCAGCTCCCGGTCTCGTTCGCTGTGCCCGCCGTTGAAGTCCGGGGGATACGTACAAGACCGGGAACTGGTTAGATCTTCTGCAGCGCGCCGAGTGCTCTCACCAGCGGTTCAAGCTCAGGCACCGACTCCGCGGCCTCAAGGGCGGAGGCCAGAGTCTCGTCGTGGACCGGCGTTGCCGCCTCGAGAAGCTTTTGGCCGGCCAGTGTCAGCTCGGTGTAAATGCCTCGGCGGTCGTCGGCGCACAGGATCCGCGTGAGCAAACCCCGATCCTCGAGGCGATTGACCAAGCGAGTGGTGGCACTGCTGGATAGCGCCGTGGCGCGGGCCAGCTGCTGCATCCGCATGTGCCAGCCATCCTGTCGGCTCAGCGCATCCAGCACCGTGTACTCCACTACCGACAGGTCACTCGAGGCCTGGAGTGCCTTCTCCAGCTCCGCCTCGATGCTTCCGTGCAGGGCGGCAAGGGTTCGCCAACCCTGTGCCCGTACTTCTACGGCGTCATCCTTGATGCCCATGTCTGCTGTGCTCCTGCCTTGATGTCGTGTGAAACGCGACGCACTGCAAAGTAGTTACTCGCGCAAGTATCTAGCGTGGGCAACTATATATAGAGCGTCTGCAACTATTATTCTACGGTTCCCGACGACGCACTTCCAGTCGGAACCGCCCATTGAAGGAGCTCCACATGCCCGCAGGGTTGATTGCCCTTGCCCTCGGCGGATTCGGCATCGGACTGACCGAATTCGTGATCATGTGCCTCTTGCCGGAAGTTTGCCGCCGACTTCCAGGTCAGCGAGGCTTCGGCCGGCTGGTTTATCTCCGGCTATGCCCTCAGCGTTACCGTCGGCGCACTCCTGGTGACGGCAGCAGTCACCAGGCTGCCGCGCAAACCCGTCCTCATTGGTCTGCTCGTCCTGTTCATCGCCGGCAACTTCTTGTCTGCCGTTGCTGACAGTTACATGGCCATGATGATCGGCCGGATCATTGCAGCGCTCTGCCACGGCGCGTTCTTCGGTATCGATTCCGTGGTGGCAGCGAGCCTTGTGCCTGCCCACAAGAAAGCCGGGGCCATCGCCATCATGTTCACCGGACTCACCGCGGCCAACGTTCTGGGCGTTCCCTTCGGAACGCTGCTGGGCCAGCATTTCGGCTGGCGGTCAACCTTCCGGGCGATCACTGCCATCGGAGTTGTAGCGCTGTTGGGTATTGCCCTGATGGTTCCCAAAGCCGCCACTGAAGCCGCCAAGGGCCTTCGCAGCGAGCTGGGAGCCTTCACATCCGGTCAAGTCTGGCTCTCCATCATCGTGACCATCCTGGGGTTTGGCGGCCTGTTCGTTGGCAACTTCCTCGGGGGAAAAGCCGCCGACAAAGCCCTGGGCAAGTCACTCATCGTCATCCTTGCCGGGCTGGTGGCGGTGCTGATCTTCTTCGCCCTCACAGCTTCGACCAGCATCGCCACCCTGGTGTCACTGGCGCTCATGGGCGGCTTCGGCTTTGCCACCGTTCCGAGACTCCAGTTGCGCGTGATGCACTTTGCCTCCACAGCACCAACGCTGGCATCCGGCGGCCGCAGCGGCCAAACGTGGGGGAGTGGCGGCACCTGCTGTAACTCCCGACGTCGAACGCGAACCGCGCGAGGCGACCGTCGCCTGACGCCTTATGCGTTGGGTGCAGTGTCCTGCTTTGCCGCTTCGGCGCTCTTGGCAGCTCTGACGCGTTGGTTCTCTGCTTGCCTGAGCACTTTCATTTGCTTGCCCCTGCGTCGCCACAGGGCCCAGAGAATAGTGACCGCAATGAAGACCACCACGGCGGCGACGGCGGAAATAGCCGTCCACGTGGTGAAGAATCCCGCATCCACGCTCAAGGTCCGCTGGCCTGCGTGGGCTGACTCCGTGCTGCCGAAGGCGATCCCGGCTGTGAGCAGGTTGGGCACGGCGATGGCGACGGCCACCAGGACGATAACAATTTTCCAGGGCCAGGACACTGCTTTGCGGGTGGCTTGCCACGCTACGAGGAGCGGAACGAACGTGAAGACGAAGCCGTAAAACATACCCACCAGGACGCTGGCTCCAAGGTCGCGCCGGATCTGTCCGGCGATGACATCGGACCACCAGCGGGGGAGGATGGCCCCGAGAATGAAGTATGCGGCCACAGCGACAAGTACTGCCACCAGGATCAGGATTATTTTTACGCCCCAATTGCGCTTTTTCTGAGCTGGTACTTGTACTTGTTCGGTCATGGGTCAATCATGGCAGAGACCCCATCAGGTGCAGGGGAAATGTGCCTATACTTTCAGCGGTGGCCATCAGCACAGGCCGCCGTCGAGGTTCGTAAATGTCCCGATGAAAGGCCACCAGTGAGCAATATTCCGGAAGAACTTTCCTACACCGCAGAACACGAATGGGTGACCGCTCCAGATGCCGACGGCGTAGTGCGCATTGGCATCACCGACTTCGCCCAGGACGCCTTGGGCGACGTCGTCTACGCCCAGATGCCCGAGCCTGGCACAAAAATCACGGGCAACGAGGTTGTCGGCGAAGTGGAATCCACCAAAAGCGTCAGTGACATCTACGCTCCGGTGACCGGTGAAGTCACCAATCGAAATGACGCCCTGGACACTGATCCGGCTTTGATTAACTCCGACCCGTACGGCGAGGGATGGCTCATTGAAGTAAAGCTTGCAGAAGCTGATGCAGTGGATTCCCTGCTCAGTGCATCGGAGTACGAACAACAGGTAGGCTAAAGTTATCTGGCCCGTCAGGCTGCTTTCCTTAAACCGGAAAGCGGGACGGCGGGCCAGCAACCGATTTGCCCGGCGGTACCGGGAGGCGGAAGTGGCCGGCAGGGTTTGGAACTGCCGGCGGATGAGGAGGAAATTCCATGGTTGGCGGCGAACAGAATCAAGCCAATGTCGGGAACGGCGCGGAGGAACAGCCGACGTCGGAGACCACCTCGATCAGCATCACGCCAACGTGGGACGAGCCGAGCATTGCTCCCAAGTTGGCTCCTGAAGAACGTGCATCCGTAGACGCCCTTCCGCCGAACTCAGCGTTGCTCATTGCGCACAGCGGTCCCAACGCCGGAGCTCGTTTCCTGCTGGACGCGGACACCACAACAGCTGGGCGGCACCCGGATGCCGACATCTTCCTGGATGACGTCACAGTGTCCCGCAAGCATGTTCAGTTCATCCGGACTGCCTCGGGCTTCGAGCTGGTGGACATGGGGAGCCTCAACGGAACGTACGTCAACCACGACCGCGTCGACCGCGTGCAGCTGAAGAGCGGCAACGAGGTACAGATCGGCAAGTTCCGGTTGACCTACTACCTGAGCCCTGTTCGCGCAGCAGGCCAAGTCTGACGGGGTATCTGCCTGTGGCTATGGCCCAGCAGGACCGTCGCGGACCGCAGGTCCTGAATATCGGGGAGGTCCTTGCCCAGCTGAGCGACGACTTCCCAGGTATGACGGCGTCCAAGATCCGTTTCCTTGAGGAAAAAGGACTCATCAACCCCAAGAGGACTCCTGCCGGCTACAGGCAGTACGCAGACGGTGATGTCGAGCGGCTCCGTTTCGTCCTTGCGCTCCAGCGCGATCAGTACCTGCCGCTGAAGGTCATCAAGGACTATCTGGATGCCATCGACCGCGGTGAGAGGCCTGAAAATCTCCCTCCGGGTGTCACGGTGTCACCCAGGGTGGTCTCGGCGGAAATGGCAGCAGAGGTGCAAGGGCGTGCCCGCGCACTCACCGAAGACCAACTTCGTGCCGAATCGGGTGCCAGCGTTCCTTTGCTCGAATCACTGCTGAGTTTCGGGCTGATCAGCCACGTGGGCGGCAAGTTCGACGAACACGCCCTCCAGGTGGCGCGGGCCTGTGTTCAGTTGGAAGGCCACGGCCTTGAGCCCCGGCATCTTCGCCCGTTCCAAGCTGCAGCTGAGCGGGAGTTCGGCCTGGTGGAGAGGGCCGTTGCGCCGTTGACATCGCGTCGGGATGCAGCGTCGCAGGCGCGGGCCGCGGAAGCTGCCCGTGAGATCAGCGACCTCTGCCTCACCCTGCACAGGGCCTTGGTGCACGACCGTATCTCCCGGATGGACAGCTGATGATCGAAGTTGAAATCGTCGGTGTCCGGATTGAACTGCCGTCCAATCAACCGCTGGTACTCCTTCGGGAGATCAACGGCGAGCGGCATGTTCCGATCTGGATCGGCACTCCTGAAGCCAGCGCCATCGCCTTGGCACAGCAGGGCGTTGTCCCGCCCCGGCCCATGACGCACGACCTCCTGGTGGATGTTGTTGAATCCCTGGGCCATTCCATCATCAGCGTGAACATCGTCGCTGTGGAGGACAACATCTTTTACGGGCAGCTGCAGTTGGACGACGGCACGGTAGTAAGTTCGCGCGCCTCGGACGCGTTGGCGCTGGCATTGCGCGCCAAGTGCCGCATCTGGTGTGCCGACGCTGTCATGGAGGAGGCCGGCGTTCGCATTACCGAGCATGATGAAGGCGAAGACTCGGAGCCGGATCCCGCCGTGGACGAAGAGCGCGAGATGCGCCGGTTCCGTGAGTTCCTGGACGACGTTGAACCGGAAGATTTCGAAGGCTGAGGCACCCTAAGCCTAAAGTTGAGGGTGAAACTTTCGACACGGCTGTATTTTGGGGCCAAGGTCTTTGACCTCGGAGCCTCACGGGCCTAACGTCGAAGTTATCAAGTTCCCGTTGCATACACTGCCTGCGCAAGTCACACTGGAAGGTGCGGACTTGCGGGAATTACACTGCTGCATTTCGCCGTTGTATCAGGGTATGCACCGTCCCCAAGGGAACTGAGAACAAGGAGGTCACGTGAGTCCGAAAGGCGAAGCAGGCGAGCTGAAGCAGTCCTCTGCCGGCATTGCTGCGCCCGCATCCGGCGCCCAAGGTTTGCTCTTCACGGAGGACCTTCCTGTGCTGGACGAGGACGCGGGCTACCGCGGTCCCACCGCATGCAAGGCTGCGGGCATCACCTATCGCCAGCTCGACTACTGGGCACGTACAGGCTTGGTTGAGCCTGCTGTCCGTGGCGCTGCCGGCTCCGGCTCCCAGCGTCTCTACGGCTTCCGTGACATCCTGGTTCTGAAAGTCGTCAAGCGGCTCCTTGATACCGGCGTATCCCTCCAGCAGATCCGCACGGCCGTGGAACATCTACGCGAGCGGGGCGTCGAAGACCTGGCACAGATCACGCTGATGAGCGATGGCGCCAGTGTCTACGAATGTACATCCGCGGACGAGGTCATCGACCTCGTTCAAGGCGGACAAGGCGTCTTCGGCATCGCTGTCGGACGCGTATGGCGGGAAGTGGAGGGGAGCCTGGCCGCGCTTCCGAGCGAGCATGCCGCGGAGCAGTCCTTTCCCGACGACGAACTGAGCAAACGGCGCGTTGCGCGCCGCATCGGCTAAACGCCGCACCACGGAATCTGAACCAAAGAGGAAAGGCTTCGACCCTCCAGGGGTCGAAGCCTTTCCTCTTCTTCTATCCGTGCTTACGCGCAGGCTGTTGAGGCTCCCGGTTGTTGAGTCTTTCAGCGCTGGCGGCGGTCCCGCAACGAGGACTGTCCAGCCAAGAGGCTCTCGAGCAGGGCATCAAAGAGTTTGGCTGCGTTCTTGGCCGAGTCTCCGGGCCAGTGGTGGACCGAGTGCGCTGCACCTTGGATCTGCTGCCAGTTGGCCTGCTCCGGAATGTGCGGTGTGAGCAGTAGTTCGCCGAACATGGACTCCATTTCAGCCAAACGGAAGGTGTGCTCCGCAGACCCGGTGCGTACCCGGTTGGCCACGATCCCTGCCGGAGCCAGGTTAGGGGCGAACTCCTGCCGAAACAGCTGGATGGCCCGCATGGTGCGTTCAGTGCCGGCTACGGAGAAGAGGCCGGGCTCGGCTACGAGGACAACGCGGTCGCTTGCGCTCCACGCCATGCGCGTTAGTCCGTTCAAGGACGGTGGGCAGTCCACCAGGACGAGCTCGTAGTTAGTGGTGCCTGACAATACGGCTGAAAGCCGGCGAAGGTCACGCCGGCCCAAATCCGGGCGGTCATAGATTCCGGTGAAGGCCGAACCCACCGCGACGTCCAGGGTGCCGTTGCTTGAGCCGTTGGAAACCCAGCTGCTGCCGGCCACATTGCCCGCCAGGTTGGCTTTCCGGGGGCTTTTCAGCATCCGGCCGATGTCGAGTTTCCCGCCTGGCTGAACGCCGAGTGCCGTGGTGGCGTCGGCGTGAGGATCGAGGTCCACTACCAACGTGGAAATACCGGCTGCGAGGGCCGCGGACGCCAGACCGGTGGTCACGGACGTCTTTCCCACTCCACCCTTGAGGCTGCTGATGCTGACTACTTGCACTTGAAAACCCAAAACCTAACGCCGGTTGCCGTATCGCGCTGATTCGCTCCGGAAGCGCCGGAGCCGGGGCTTGCCGAAGCCCCCTCAACATCATATGGTGCATCGCGGTCGATTCCCGCTTTCTACGCGCCCGACCGCTGAGGATAAGCCCCGGGCAATAGCATGCCGTCGGATCGCGCGCACGTATATACAGTGCAGATGACGATTCCTTTGTGATGGTTGCCACAAAGATTTGTGTTTGATGCTGGCGGCACTACACACTGTGACCACCGACCGATCCACCCGCAATGATGCAGGAGAAGTATGTTTTCGAAAATTCTGGTGGCCAATCGCGGCGAAATCGCGATCAGGGCGTTTCGCGCTGGTTATGAACTGGGCGCCAAGACCGTAGCCGTCTTTCCGCATGAGGACCGTAACTCGATCCACCGGCAGAAGGCCGACGAAGCTTACCTGATCGGCGAGGTGGGCCATCCCGTCCGCGCCTACCTGGACGTAGAGGAGGTTGTCCGCGTCGCCAAAGAAGCCGGCGCTGACGCCATCTACCCCGGCTATGGCTTCCTCTCCGAGAACCCGGACCTGGCCCGTGCAGCCAAGGCAGCAGGCATTACCTTTGTGGGACCGCCCGCTGAGGTCCTGGAGCTGGCAGGAAACAAGGTTGCCGCCTTGGAAGCTGCCCGCAAGGCCGGCGTTCCTGTCCTGAAGTCGAGCAAGCCTTCCAAGGATCTTGACGAGCTCATCGCAGCAGCCGACGAGATCGGCTTCCCGATCTTCGCCAAGGCCGTCGCCGGCGGTGGCGGTCGCGGTATGCGGCGCGTGGAGACGCGCGAAGCCCTCCCCGAGGCGTTGCAGTCCGCCATGCGCGAAGCTGATGCTGCCTTCGGCGATCCCACCATGTTCCTTGAGCAGGCAGTGCTGCGTCCCCGTCACATCGAAGTGCAGATCCTGGCGGACGCCGAAGGGAACGTCATGCATCTCTTCGAGCGTGACTGTTCACTGCAGCGCCGCCACCAGAAAGTGGTGGAGATCGCTCCCGCGCCGAACCTGGATGAGAACATCCGCCAGGCTCTTTACCGCGATGCCGTTGCGTTCGCCAAGGCCTTGAACTATGTCAACGCCGGAACCGTGGAGTTCCTGGTGGACACGGAAGGGGAGCGGGCCGGACAGCACGTCTTCATCGAAATGAACCCCCGCATCCAGGTCGAGCACACCGTCACGGAGGAAATCACCGATGTCGACCTCGTGCAGGCACAGATGCGCATCGCTTCAGGGGAAACCCTCGCGGACTTGGGGCTGAGCCAGGACTCGGTGTTCATTAAGGGTGCTGCGCTGCAGTGCCGTATCACCACCGAGGACCCCTCCAACGGCTTCCGCCCTGACGTTGGAAAGATCACCGGCTACCGTTCTGCCGGCGGCGCCGGTGTCAGGCTCGACGGCGGTACGGTCTACTCGGGTGCCGAGATCAGCCCGCACTTCGACTCCATGCTGGTGAAGCTGACCTGCCGTGGCCGTGACTACCCTGCAGCCGTAGCCCGCGCACGTCGTGGTTTGGCTGAGTTCCGTATCCGTGGCGTGTCCACCAACATCCCCTTCCTGCAGGCGGTTCTTGCGGATCCGGACTTCAATGCCGGCAACGTGGCCACGGACTTCATCGACAAGCGCCCTGAACTGCTGAAATCGCACATCTCTGCAGACCGCGGCACCAAGTTGCTCACATGGTTGGCCGAGGTCACCGTGAACAAGCCAAACGGCGAACTCACAGTTCATTCGGACCCTGCCAGCAAGCTGCCCGCGATCGATGGCCCGGTTCCCACCTCGGGTTCGCGCCAGAAGCTGATCGAACTGGGGCCGGAGGGCTTCGCCAAGGCGCTGCGGGAGCAGCAGGCACTGGCAGTCACTGACACCACGTTCCGCGACGCCCACCAGTCACTGCTGGCAACGCGCGTCCGTACCCGCGATCTCGTAGCAGCAGGCCCGGCAGTGACGGCGCTGATGCCGGAGCTGCTTTCCGTGGAGGCCTGGGGCGGTGCAACGTACGACGTCGCGCTCCGCTTCCTCGGTGAGGACCCGTGGGACCGTCTGGCTGCCCTTCGCAAGGCCCTGCCGAATACCTGTATCCAGATGCTGCTCCGCGGACGCAACACCGTCGGATACACCCCATACCCGGAAGAAGTGACGGAGGCCTTCGTCAACGAGGCCGCCGCTACGGGCATCGACATCTTCCGTATTTTCGACGCCCTCAACGACGTCAACCAGATGGCCCCCGCCATTCGGGCCGTGCGTGCAACCGGGACTGCCGTCGCAGAAGTGGCCCTCTGCTACACGGGCAACCTCCTGGATCCGAACGAGGACCTGTACACCCTCGACTACTACCTGGACCTGGCCCAGAAGATCGTCGACGCCGGTGCCCACATCCTTGCCATCAAGGACATGGCTGGCCTCCTGCGTCCGGCTGCTGCTGCGAAGCTGGTGGCTGCCCTGCGCGAGCGCTTCGACCTGCCCGTGCACCTGCACACGCACGACACCGCGGGTGGGCAACTGGCCACCTTGCTGGCAGCTGTTGACGCCGGGGTGGACGCCGTTGACGTGGCAGCCGCGTCCCTGGCCGGCACCACAAGCCAACCTGCCGCGTCTGCATTGGTCGCAGCCTTGGCCAACACGCCCCGCGATACCGGCCTTAGCTTGGCCAACGTTGGCGCACTGGAGCCTTACTGGGAAGCTGTGCGGCGTGTCTACGCTCCCTTCGAATCCGGTCTGCCGGGCCCCACAGGGCGCGTCTACCAGCACGAAATCCCGGGCGGCCAGTTGTCGAACCTTCGCCAGCAGGCCATCGCCTTGGGACTCGGGGAGCAGTTCGAGGCCATCGAGGACATGTACACCGCGGCTGACCGCATCCTGGGTCGCCTGGTGAAGGTCACGCCGTCCTCCAAGGTGGTGGGCGATCTCGCTTTGCACCTGGTGGGACTTAACGCTGATCCCGCGGACTTCAACGAGAACCCGCAGAACTATGACATCCCGGACTCCGTCATCGGCTTCCTCTCCGGCGAACTCGGAGATCCTCCCGGAGGCTGGCCCGAGCCGTTCCGCACTAAGGCCCTTCAGGGCCGCAGCGTCAAGGTGCGCGACGTCGACATCAGCGCCGAGGACAGCGCAGCGCTCAAGGGTGACTCCAAGACACGACAGCACACGCTGAACCGTTTGCTGTTCGCCGGACCCACCAAGGACTACCTGAAGAGCGTTGATACGTACGGCAACATTTCCGTGCTGGACACCCGTGACTACCTCTACGGCCTGCAGCAGGGCGCAGAGCACGTCATCGAGTTGGAGAAGGGCGTCCGCCTCATTGCCCAGCTTGAGGCTGTCTCGGAAGCCGACGAGAAGGGCATGCGCACGGTCATGTGCACGCTCAACGGGCAGTCCCGGCCCGTGGTTGTCCGTGATCGCTCGGTGGTCAGCAACGTCAAGGCAGCGGAGAAGGCAGACCCGGCACAGCCTGGCCAGGTTGCCGCGCCGTTTGCCGGCGCAGTTACCGTCACGGTCAAGGTGGGCGATACCGTCAACGCCGGCGATACCGTTGCCACCATTGAGGCGATGAAGATGGAAGCTTC
Organism: Arthrobacter sp. Rue61a; assembly: GCF_000294695.2. Lineage (NCBI taxonomy): Bacteria > Bacillati > Actinomycetota > Actinomycetes > Micrococcales > Micrococcaceae > Arthrobacter > Arthrobacter sp. Rue61a. The sequence goes on from NC_018531.1 coordinate 1,742,242, forward strand.
CATCACGACGCCGGTTGCGGGCACGGTTTCGCGCCTCGCCATTTCCTCGGTAGAGCAGGTCCAGGGCGGCGATTTGCTGCTGGTGATCGGCTAGCCATCCACATAAAGAAGTACCCCGTCCGGAAGAATCCGGACGGGGTACTTTTTTGTGATTCTTGGTGGCTACGAAGCGCGGGGTGCGGAGTACATTTCCTCGATGACTGCGTCGAAGTCCTTCATGACTTGTGCACGCTTGACCTTGAGGGATGGCGTCAGATGACCGGAGGCTTCAGTAAAGTCCGCAGGGACAATCCTGAAGGACTTGATGGCCTCCGCCTGGGACACGGTCTGGTTGGCCTTGCTGATGAGCTCCTGGACTGCAGCCTTGACCACGGCATGGTCCGTGGCCTCGGCAAGCGTTGTGCTGGCGGGCAGTCCGTGGCGGTCCAGCCATCCCGGAAGCGCTTCTTCGTCCAGCGTGACCAGGGCGCCGATAAACGGACGGTTATCGCCCACCACCAGCACCTGGGAAACCAACGCATCCGCGCGGATCTGGTCCTCCAACAGGGCAGGAACCACATTCTTTCCGCCTGCGGTGACGATGATTTCCTTCTTGCGGCCAGTGATCTTGAGGAATCCGTTGCTGTCGAGTTCGCCGATATCCCCCGTGCGGAACCATCCGTCAACGAACGTTTCGTCTGTGAGGTCTTCCCGCTTGTAGTAGCCACGCATGACGCAGACACCCTTGGCGAGGATTTCTCCGTCGTCGGCGATCTTGACTGAGTTTCCCGGAAGGGGGGCGCCTACCGTGCCGATCCTGATCATGGACGGGGTGTTCACGGTAATGGGCGCTGTGGTCTCTGTCAGGCCATAGCCCTCCAGAATCTGCAGGCCAATGCCTTGGAAGAAGTGGCCCAGGCGTTCGCCCAACGGACCGCCTCCGGAGACGGCATGGGCAACATGGCCGCCCATGGCCGCACGGAGCTTCCCGTAGACAAGTTTGTCGAACACGGCATGCTTGAGCTTGAGGCCAAGCCCCAGGGAACCGGACTCGCGTGCCTTGGAGTAGGCGATCGCAGTGTCCACTGCCCGGTGGAAAATGGCGCCCTTGCCGCCGTCCTCAGCCTTGGTCAGTGCAGAGTTGTACACCTTCTCGAAGACCCGGGGTACGGCCAGAATGAACGTCGGCTGGAAGCTCTGGAGGTCGGCCAACAGATGCTTGATATCCGGGGTGTGTGCCACCTTGACGCCGCCGGCCACGGCCAGCACGGAAATGAAGCGTGCGAAAACGTGCGCCAGGGGGAGGAACATGATGGTCTTGCCAGACTCGTTGATGATCTCAGGCAAGGATGCGCGGGCGTTTTCGGAGAGTTCCACGAAGTTGCCGTGGGTCAGTTCGCAGCCTTTGGGCCTGCCCGTGGTGCCGGAGGTGTAGATGATTGTGGCGAGATCCTTCAGGCCGGCCGAGGAACGGCGGGACTCGAGCTCGTCGTCGGGGACACCGGCGCCTGCTGCCCGCAGGGCGTCCAGTCCGGCGCCCTCAAGCTGCCAGACGTTGGCAACTGACGTGATGTCCTCTGCGGCGACAGCCTGCCGAATCACGTCTTCGTGGTGCGCTGCTTCGCCGAAGGCGGCCACAGCACCTGAGTCACCCAGGTTCCATGCCACCTGGGAAGGCGACGACGTTTCGTAGATCGGGACGGAGACGGCTCCGGCAAACCAGATGGCAAAGTCCACAAGGGACCATTCGTACCGCGTGCGGGACATGATGCCCACGCGGTCGCCGGCGGCAACACCACTGGCAATGAGGCCCTTCGCCAAGGCCCTCACGTCCTCGAGGAAGTCCTTGGCACGGATGTCCTGCCACTGCCCATTTCCGTCCAGCTTGGAGAAAAGCGCAGGGTTGGATGCTTTTTCTGCCTCTCGGATCACGAGGTCCGTGATGTTGGTTTCCGGGGCGATGTTGACGAGGGGAGGAACACTGATTTCACGCACGGTAGCTCCTTTGATATCCACGGGCCACGAGGGGCTGCTTCCACTCTAGTATGCCCGCTCGCGGAGGTGTGTTCTATTTCACCTACTGGCGAGTAACTTTACGGATCCACCGTCATTTCAAGCAACTCGGCTCCATCCGTGCCGTCCGATGCGGGTGCTGCTCCGCCCTGCGGAATAGGATGATGGGATGCCTGCACTACGGTCCAGTTCCCTGGTCAGAACCAAGCCACCGGCCTCTGCCTGGAAGGAGGTCCCGTGGGCTGCCCGCCGCAGCCATTTGGGCCGCAGGGGCCTGGCAATAGGGATCGACATCGGCGGCACCAAAGTGGCCGCCGGTGTGGTGGATGCCGACGGGCGGGTCCTCGCCGAGGCCCGCAGGTCCACACCCGGTGCCGACCCCAGGGCTGTCGAGCAGACCATCGTGGAACTCGTGGACGAGCTGAGCGCAGGACACCGCATCGCATCGGTAGGGATTGGTGCCGCAGGATGGATGGACCTCGACGGCGGCACGGTCCTGTTCAGCCCACACCTTGCCTGGCGTAACGAGCCCCTGAGGGAGAGCCTGCAGAAGTTACTGAGGCGTCCCGTGCTGCTCACCAATGACGCCGATGCCGCGGCCTGGGCGGAGTGGCGCTTTGGCGCAGGACAGGGTGAAAGCCGCCTGGTCTGCATCACACTGGGCACGGGCATAGGCGGCGCCATGGTCATGGATGGCCGGGTGGAGCGGGGACGCTTTGGCGTCGCCGGGGAGTTCGGGCACCAGATCATCTTTCCCGGTGGACACCGTTGCGAATGCGGTAACCGCGGGTGCTGGGAGCAGTACGCCTCCGGCAATGCGCTGGGGCGTGAAGCCCGGCAGTTGGTGCGGACCAATTCCCCGGCTGGCCGCGCTTTGCTGGAGAAGGCAGGCGGGACCGCGGAGAAACTGTCCGGGGCGGCCGTGACCTCGCTGGCGCTTGCGGGAGATGCCACCTCCCGTGAACTCCTTGCCGACCAAGGTGACTGGTTGGGGCTGGGGTTGGCCAACCTCGCAGCGGCATTGGACCCTGGAATGTTCGTGATCGGCGGGGGCCTGTGTGATGCGGGGGAGTTGCTCGCCGCACCAGCACGGGAGTCGTTCGCCAAGAACCTGACGGGCAGGGGGTTCCGTCCCATGGCGAGGATAGAACTCGCGGCCTTGGGCCCGCGAGCCGGCATGATCGGCGCCGCCGACCTTTCACGGGTCAGCGGCCGGGCGCGCAGCTGAGTTTTCCTTGCCAAACGGGGCGTCGGCACCTAGATGCGTGCGCCGTCGTCGTCCTCATTCTTTTCCTGCGGAAGCCGCATGATGAGGTACACCACGGATGCGACGAAAGCGGCCACAATGCCCAGAATTGCCGTCAACGGCGCGGACCGCCAAAACATGGCGGTGAAGAGGAGCGCGAGTGGTCCACCGACAGCGCCCACCCACGCGAGCATGATCAGCGGCTCAGTTCCCGCCAGGCTTGGTGGCTCTTCGGGGACGAACGTGTGGTCCTCGTCCTCGACGTCGAAGTCACGCGGACCGACAGGCCGGCCAGCGGCTTCGGCGTCCGCAGGGACTGCCGCCGCATCACCAACCGGTTCCCGGGCCGGGGCGGACAACCCCAGTGGATCGAAATCCTTGAAGGTCCTGCCGGGCTCTGCCTGCAAACGTCCGGCTTCACCGTCCGGGTCCTTGTCGGCGTCCTGCGGCAGCTCCCTTTCCGGGGCCGACTGTGTGGCCTCCAGCCTGGCCACCAGATCCAGCCACACGGCGTCGTCGTCCTTGTTGGCGCTTTGATCAGCGGAATTGGGATCAGGCCTGTTCATGGGCTGTGTCCTTTTCGGGAGAAAGCCCGTGCCCGGCCAAGGCCGCTACGGTCTTTTGAATGAAGTCGACAGTCCCGGAAAAAATCTCGGGCGCGTCATTGTCAAGGGTGGCCACGTGGCGGCTGTTGTGGAGGTATCTGACATCCACCGGTGCCTGGACCCTGGAACGGAGGAACTCCAGGCTCGCGTTCGAGATGACGTTGTCCACCGTGGACTTGTAGACCCGAACCGGTGAGCTGATGCGCGGCAGGATGGCCGCTGTGTCCTTGTACATCTTCTTGAGTTGGTGAGCTGCCGCAACGGGTGTGCGGGCGTAGGCACCTTCATCCTGGTCGGGCTTGAGGATGTCGTTGGAGATGGCCGGAGTGGTCCTCACCACATACTTGAGGGCAGCGACGATGACGGCCCGGGGATCGTCGAGGACCAGCCCGGGGTTAACCACCACCGTCCCGGCAACAGGACGCGTGGCTGCTATCCGCAACGCCAAGGTTCCGCCCATGGACAGGCCGGCAGAGAAAACGTAATCACACTCGGAAGCCAGCTCAAGGTAGGCATTATCCACCGCGCGGTGCCACTCCCGCCACGAGCGGGTGGCCATGTCCTGCCAGGAGGTGCCGTGACCGGGCAGCAGCGGTAGCCTGACGGCATAGCCTGCCTCGGCAAGGTGTTGGGCCCACGGCCTGACACTGTGCGGGCTACCAGTGAACCCGTGGGACATGACAACACCGACGCGCGGCCCGGCACCCGTCCAGCTGCTGTGGAACGGCGAAAAGTCGGGGAACATTTTCATGATGACTCTGAGGCTACTCTGTCCCCGGCATGCTGGCGGAAAAAGCCGGCTGATTCTTCAAAAATGGTGGGTGCATCCACATCCAGGGTGGCTACGTGCCCGCTGTGCGGAAGCGCCACTACTTTCAGGCGGGAAGAGCCGATTGACTTACTGATAGTGGCCACAGAGCTCGGAGGGATGACGTCGTCAACCGAGGATTTGAAGACCAGGGCCGGAGCCTCAACGTGCGGGAGGCCCCGGGTAGCAGCGCGGAAGAGTTTCTTGAGTTCGTGGACAGACTTCAGCGGTGTCTTGGAGTAGTCTCCGTCCTCGGTTGTTACCGGCGTGGGAGTGTCCTCCACTATGGGGGTGGTGGTGCGCATGACGTACTTCAGCGCTCCGACATACCTCACGCGGCGGTCATAGAAGCTCAGCCCCGGGTTCACCAGGACCAGCCCGGGAACTTCATGGCGGGAGGCCACCCGCAGAGCCACGGCTCCGCCCATGGACAGGCCTGCCACAAAACACGTTCCGGTGTTCGCCGCCAGATCCAGGTAGCTCCTCTCGAAGGTCCGGTACCAGTCCTGCCACCTTGTAGTGGCGAGGTCCTGCCAGCTGGTGCCGTGTCCGGGGAGCAGGGGCACGGACACCGCAAAGCCCTGCTTTGCGAGATACTCGGCCCAGGGGAGGACGCTGAGGGGGCTTCCGGTGAAGCCGTGGCAGATGGCCACTCCTATGGATGCGTTGGCTCCGTGTCCGGCATGGTGGAATGCGAGCGGCGCGGCGGGTATAAGGCGTTCCGTCATGCGTCCATCGTGTCACTGTTCCTGACAAATCTCACTGGAGTAGGGTTGCTGTTGAGTGCCGGCCGGGTTGCCCGGGTGCATGCCAACCAATCGGCCGTGAGAGGACAAACGTGTTCTATTGGGTCATGAAGAGGATCTTTCTCGGTCCCATTCTCAAGCTCCTGTTCCGCCCCTGGGTGAAGGGGCTGGACAACGTTCCTGAAAGCGGAGCCGCCATTTTGGCCTCCAATCATTTGTCCTTCTCGGATTCCATTTTCCTGCCGCTGATGGTCCATCGCCCTGTGATCTTTCTGGCCAAGTCCGAGTACTTCACAGGTAAAGGTCTCAAGGGACGGCTCACTGCACTGTTCTTCAGGCTGAGCAACCAACTGCCGATGGACCGGTCCGGCGGCGCGGCATCGGAGACGTCACTGCAGGCGGGCAAAGACGTCCTGAACTCGGGGGGCCTGCTGGGGATTTATCCGGAAGGCACCCGGAGCCCGGATGCCCGGCTCTACCGCGGCAAAGTAGGCGTGGCCAAGCTTGCGCTGCAAACCCGTGTTCCCGTGGTGCCCGTGGCCATGATCGGGACGGAGAAGGTCCAGCCTATCGGCAAGCGACTGCCGAACATCCGCAGGATCGGCCTTATTTTCGGGCAGCCTTTGGACTTCAGCCGCTACTACGGGATGGAAGACGACCGCCTGATCCAAAGGGCAGTGACCGACGAAATCATGTACGAGTTGATGCGGCTCTCCGGCCAGGAATATGTTGACGAGTACGCAGCAGTGGTTAAGGCCCAGTTGGCCGGCAAAGGCCCCGAGCCCGTCCATAAGATCGAGGTTGCTGAAGACGCCGCAGCAGACATTGCAGAGGACAGGGACGAACCCCGGAGTGACGGGAACGGACCAGCGGAGAAACTGTGACGTAAGCGGCAGCATCGGTTACGGCTGCAGTCTCGCAACCTTGCCGCAGGCTACTACTCTTGAAGGGTGACTGAGCTAACCGCGAACACCGCACCCTCCGCAGCAGATCCTCTCGCCAGCACCGCCCAGAGCGGGGCAGCAAACTATCCCGGGCTCGACGCTTGGCGGGACCTGCCAATTTCCCAGCAGCCCACGTGGTCGAACTCTGATGTCTTCAAGGCTTCCGTCAAGGAACTCTCCGTCGTGCCGCCCCTGGTCTTCGCCGGTGAAGTGGACGTCCTGAGGGAGCGCCTCGCCGCTGCTGCCCAGGGTAAGGCCTTCCTCCTGCAGGGCGGTGACTGCGCTGAAACGTTCGAGGCCGCAACAGCGGACAAGATCAGTGCCCGGGTCAAAACGATCCTCCAGATGGCAGTGGTCCTCACCTACGGCGCTGCCATGCCCGTCATCAAGATGGGGCGGATGGCCGGCCAGTTCGCGAAGCCACGCTCCTCCAACGACGAGACCCGCGACGGCGTGACGCTTCCCGCTTACCGCGGCGACATCGTGAACGGCTACGATTTCACGCCGGAATCCCGTGCTCATGACGCCGGCCGGATGCTTCAGGCGTACCACACGTCCGCATCCACACTGAACCTTATCCGGGCCTTCACCCAGGGCGGCTTCGCGGATCTCCGCCTGGTTCACCAGTGGAACAAGGGGTTCACCGAAAACCCGGCACACGCGCGCTACGAATCGCTGGCGCGGGACATCGACCGTGCCATTAGTTTCATGGACTCCTGCGGCGCTGACTTCGAGGCACTCAAGCGCGTGGAGTTCTTTGCCAGCCACGAAGCACTGCTGCTTGACTACGAGCGCGCACTGACACGCATCGATTCGCGGACCGGCTTGCCCTACGACACCTCCGCGCACTTCCTGTGGATCGGCGAGCGGACCCGTGAACTGGACCATGCCCACGTTGATTTCCTGTCCCGCGTGCGGAACCCCATCGGCGTCAAGCTCGGTCCCACTACCAGCGGCGACGACGCCCTGCGCCTGATCGACAAACTGGACCCCAACCGCGAACCTGGCCGTCTCACTTTCATTACCCGCATGGGCGCCGGCAACATCCGCGAAAAGCTGCCGGCCGTCGTCGAGCGCGTCACTGCATCCGGTGCGCAGGTGCTGTGGGTGACCGACCCGATGCACGGCAACACGGTCACGTCGCCAAACGGCTACAAGACGCGGAACTTCGATGACGTCATTGACGAAGTACGTGGATTCTTCGAGGTCCACCACGCCCTGGGCACGGTGCCGGGCGGACTTCACGTTGAAATGACCGGCGATGACGTTGCTGAGTGCTTGGGTGGTGCTGACCCGATCGACCAGGATGCCTTCCTGGACCGTTACGAGTCAGTGTGCGATCCCCGCCTGAATCACATGCAGTCCCTTGAGATGGCCTTCCTGGTAGCCGGAGCCCTCTCCAAGAGGTAGAGATACAACAAAGCGCGGTCCGGATTCCCGGACCGCGCTTTTTTGTCGTTGAAATGATCGGGACCCGATTGCTAGACGACAGTCAGTGTGACCACTGAGTCTTCCGGTATCTCGGTATTCACCGGGTTCTGGTCCCGGACGGTGCCGAAAAAGCCACCCAAAACCTTGTTGACCTGAACTTTGAAACCGAGCTTCTTCAGTTCCTTTTCGGCCTCGTCGGCTTGCTTGCCGATGAAACTGGGGACCTTCACCAACTTGGGTCCCTTGGACACAGTGAGTGTCACCGCTTCGCCCCGGACAAGTGTGCCGTTCGCCGGTACTTGGGAGACAACGGCACCTTTGGGGACAGTCTTGTCGTTGACGGTCTCCGGAGCGATCACAGCTGTCAGACCGGCGTCTTGGAGGGCCTTGACGGCTGCGTCCTGCGCCAGTCCGCGCACATCGGGAACGGGGATGGGTTGGGGTCCTTTGGAGACCACCAGCGACACCGGCGTGCCATGCCTGACTTCAGTGCCTTTGGCCGGATCCTGGGAGATCACGACGCCGGCAGGAACCTTTTCGTCGAAAGCCTGCGTGACGTTGCCGAGAGCCATTTCGGCTGCGTTGAGCGCTGTCTTTGCCTCATCCAGGCTGCCGCCGGTCAAAGTTGGCAGGGCGAAAAGCTGGGCACCCTTGGAGACGAAGAGCGTGATGGGTTGAAACTTGCGAACCTCGGCGCCGGACTCCGGCTCGGTCCCAACGGCCAGCCCTGCCAGGATGTCGTCGTCAAAAACATCTTTAGGCTCAGACTGGAAGCCGGCGGTCCGGAGAAGCTGCTGCGCTTCCGCAACGGTCTTGTTTTTGACGTCGGGCACGGTCCCCGGCGATCCGGGTCCCATTCCGAAGAACCAACCTGCCGATGCCGCAAGCGTTGCAAGGATGACGATCACGATGGTCCAGATGATGCCACGGCGGCGGGGATTGCCCTCGCGCAGCGGGCGACTTGGCGTGGCTGCGGCTCGGGCGCGGTCTTTGATCTCTTGCCGTTCGAGTCTCTTCAGCTCCCGCTTGCCGGGCTGGCGCACGACCTCATGGTTGACTGCACCAACAGCGGCGGTTTGAGGTCTGCCCGAACCAGCTGCCGCCATGATGGTGGTGGGGTTGCTCTGGTGGGAGATCATTTCCGTGGGTGAGGCCGTGGCAGGGATGGCCTCTGTGGGGTTCCCGCCCGGGCCGCCAAGAGCTGCGGCGGCCGTCGCAGCCGCAGGGGAGCCAGGGGGTTGGGACGGCGCTTGCCTGCGGTCCAGGTCTTCGTCAGTCAGCGTGGTGCGGATGTGGCGGAGTTCGGTCAGCAAAGCAGTGCCGTCGACGGGCCTGTTCTCCGCATCTACCGCGGTGCACCACTGCACCAGCTCATCCAGGTCCTCTGCGAGGCCGGGAGCGGCGTCCGAGGGGCGTCCCACCGCTGCATTGACGTGCTGGTAAGCAACTTGGATGGGGGAGTCTCCCGCGTAGGGCTGTTTGCCCGTCAGCATCTCGTAGAGCATGATGCCGGCCGAGTAGATGTCGCTGCGGGCATCCGCAGGCTGGCCAAGCACCAGTTCGGGAGCTAAATAAGCCACTGTGCCAATGAGGGCGCCGGTGCTGGTGTTGGCCGAGATGGCCCGGGCCAATCCAAAATCGCCCACCTTGATGCGTCCGTCGTCCGCAATGAGGACGTTCTCCGGCTTGACGTCACGGTGGATCAGACCTGAGCGGTGGGCGGCGGCCAAGCCCTCAATGACAGGATCGATCAGCGCCAGGGCAAGGCGTGGCGGCAAGGCACCCTGTTCGTTCAGGGTGTCACGAAGGGTGTGCCCCTTGACGTATTCCATGACCAGATAGGCGATGGGGCCGTCCTCGCCTTGGTCGAGCACGCCAACGATGTGCGGGTGCGAGAGACTCGCGGCCGCCTTTGCTTCACGGCTCAGGCGCTCCAGGAAGGTGGGATCGTTGGCCAGATGCGGGTGCAGGACTTTGAGGGCCACGTCGCGCTCCAAACGCTGGTCCGTGGCAAGGTAAACAGTGGACATTCCGCCACTCGCAAGGCGGGAACGAACCGTGTATCGGCCGTCCACGGTGGTCCCGATGAGGTGGTCCTGCGTTGGTTCTTGCACCATACGATCCTAAACGAGGCAGGGAAGGGGCCCGAATCCGTGCAGGATCCGGGCCCCTTCAGAGGTGCAGTTGAGGCCTAGCCAAAGGTGCGCTGGCGGGCCTTGATCGATTCGACGTACCGCTTGGTGTCGTCGTACATGCCGTACTTGCTGACCGAGTACTGGCCCTGGTAGTAGCCGGCAATCGCCGTGTCCAGGTCCTTGCTGGTAGCAATGAGGGTCCGAATGATAGCGACACCTGCCGTGGCGTTATCGTACGGGTCCAGGAGATTGAGCTTCCTGCCCACCAAGTCGGACGCCCACTGGCCTGAAGAAGGAATAACCTGCATGGTGCCGATGGCATTGGCGGGCGAGACTGCCCGCTGGTCAAAGCCCGATTCTTGTTCGGCGAAGGCCAAAGCCAAGGACGGGCTGACGCCCATGCGCCGAGCTGTGTCAGCCACGATGCTCTTCATTTCGGCCCGGCTGGGCACCGGTGAAGCGTTGAGCAAGGCCTTGTTCTCGTTGGCCGAACTGACAACTGCAGGCGGATATGTGAAGCCCAGGAAAGTGCTGGGGACCAGTGGCTTGGTATCGCCCACAGGCTGAAGGCCGGCACCGGGAATGGTGAGCTTCTGGCCGGGATAGATGACAGTGGTGGCTGTCACGTTGTTGTTGGCGGCCATCAACGCAGCAAGGGAAACTCCGTGGCGGGAAGCGATGGAACTGAGGGTGTCGCCTGCCTTGATGGTGTAGGAACCTGTGCCGGCCAGTGGTGCGGGAGCAGGTGCAGGTGCCGGTGCTGTTGGTGCTGATGGGGCGGATCCGCCACTGACCTTGATCTTCTGTCCGGGATAGATGATGGAGCTTCCGTTGAGCCCGTTCCAGCTGAAAATGCTGGACAGCGCTACGCCATGTTTGGCTGCGATGGCGCCCAGGGTATCCCCGGGAACCACGGTGTAGATCTTTGCGGTGCCGGGGGCACTGGGCGTGGTGGGTGCGGCCGGAGCCGGCTGCGAGGGCGCTGCTGCGGCTGTGCCCGTGAGCTTGATGGTCTGTCCCGGGTAGATCAGCGTGGTGGGAGAGAGCTTGTTCAGCTGAAGAACTGCCGCAGTGTCCAGGTTGAAGCGGCGCGCGATGGCGCTGATGGTATCGCCGCGGACCACCGTGTAGCTGTCCGGGACGGACGGGGCCATGGGCCTCAGCGCTGCAGGGATCGTGGCTGCGACCGCCTGTGCGGGAATGACGGAGCCCACGTTGACCGGCTGGGCTTTCATGGCCGCCGCGAGTGTTGCGGGGATTTTTCGAGCTTGCGGTGCCGGTGTTGCCATGGACGGTTGGGCCAAAGCAAGCGAGGACAAAACCACGGCGGGAAGCGCGGCCGTGGTTGCCGCGATTACCGGCATGCTCATGGTTCGTTTCGGCGAACGGGGCGTCGTCATGAAATTTGTCCTCATCTCGAACAGCGGGAGTGATTGTTGACGCTGTTGTCAGTGTTACCAGTGGTGCTGATGTTATCAATGATGCAAATGTGATCAGTGTGAATCTCTCATACTTAGTCGATCCACACAACAATTCCTGTCAAACCGGGCAAAAGACCACAATTGATGCGCAGGAAATCGCTACTGAAGAGCGGTCTGCGGGAACCGGCGGGGGACTCCGGCTAGGCGCCGGGCGGGGCGGCGTGGCAACCTTGATCCGTGAGTAATGTAGAAAGCCTTGTTTCCGACTGGCTGCCGCTGCCGGATGTTGCCGAAATGTTGGAAGTTTCCATCACCAAAGTCCACGGACTTCTGGATGAGCGTGCGCTTGTCGCCATCAGGCGGGGAGAACGGAACATCCGCTCAATCCCGGCCCTTTTTGTCCAGGACGGGCATGTTGTAGACAGCTTGAAGGGAACCATTGCGGTTCTCAGCGACGCCGGCTACAACGACGAAGAACTGATCATCTGGCTTTTCACCGCGGATGAGTCTTTGCGCGGGCGCCCCATAGACGCACTTCGCGAGGGGCGTAAGACAGAGATCAGGCGTCGCGCCCAGTCTTTGGCCTGGTAACTGCCCTTCCTCTAACTGGGACGCCTCAGCAGGAGACCGGAATAGACGCGGACGACGGCGGTGATTCACCGCCGTCGTCTCTGCATGTCGTCTTTATGCCGGCCTCAAGGATTGTGGGCTGCACAAATTCCCTTGAGTCAGGCCGCCCGGCTCACAGCGGCTTCGGCCAGCTGACGTAATGCCACCAGCGGCAGGTCCTCAAGGGGTAGGCGTTCAAGAGCTTCGAATGCTCTGTTGCTGAGCTCAGCGATCAGCGATTCCGTGGCGTCCAAGGCGCCGCATTCAACAATGACGCGCCGTATTTCGGCTACCTCGACTTCGCCGAGGCCGGGATTGCCGAGCATACGGTCAAGGTAGTCTGCCTCCGCCGGGGGTGCTTGGTTGATGGCAAAGCCCACCAGAACCGTACGCTTGCCTTCCCGAAGGTCATCGCCAGCGGGCTTGCCGGTCGTTTCGGGATCGCCAAAGACCCCCAGGACGTCATCCCGCATTTGGAATGCCTCGCCCAGGGGCAACGAGAACTCCGAGTAACCCTTAAGCAACCCTTCGGGGGCTCCGGCCAGTGCCCCACCCAACGCCAGTGGATGCTCAGTGGAGTATTTTGCGGATTTGTACCGAATGATGGATTTTGCACGCTCCACAGATCCGGCCCGGTCACGTACGGGACCAGCCACCTCTTCCAGAATGTCGAGGTACTGACCTGCCATTACTTCTGCGCGCATCACGTTGAAAATTCGCCGTGCTGGACTTCCCGCTGCTGCCCGGTGGCCGATCTCCGTAAAGGACTCCTCGCTGAAGGAAAGGCAGAGGTCGCCGGTCAGGATCGCTGCCGCATCGCCAAAACGCCCGCTGTCCAGTGCCCAGCCGTTCATTTCATGGAGCTGGTTGAACCGTTTGTGCACGCTTGGGCCGCCGCGACGGGTGTCAGACCGATCAATAATGTCATCGTGGATCAGGGCCGCTGCCTGGAAAAGCTCAAGAGCACACCCGGCGGCGATGATGTCCGGGTCGCCGGCAGGGCCGCCAGCGCCCCTCCAGCCCCAGTAGCACATGAGGGCCCGGAGGCGTTTGCCTCCGGTGACAAGATTCGAAATCGATCCAATGAGCGGCTCGACGTCGGGAGAAACCGTAGCCATGAGGTCCTGTTGCTCTGACAGGAACCCGCTCAATTTGCCGGCAACACCATTAATGAACTGCGTCTGCTCCGCGGTGACGTGGGAAGTCGCCGTCACTTGACGGACCCGGCCGCCACGTTGGCGCCAATGGTGAACGTTGAGACGCCCTCCTTTTGCCTGACCGATACGTTTACCGTTTCGCCATCACCGCGGATGAAGTCCAGGGAAGTGACGTTGCCAACAGCCGACGGGCCGGGGACAAGCTTAAAGCCCTGCGCCTCCATGGAGGTCTTGTAGTAGTCCACAACACCCTCGGGTGGAGCTTTGATTGTCCCGACGAGCGCCACCGTGGCTACTGAATCGCTCTTGTCCACGCTGCTCGAGCGCACGGAGGTCTTGGGCATGACCGGAATGAGTTGCTCAGGAAAACCAGGAACAAGAGCATTCACCGTTGCCGTGGCGTCCGGTGCCGGTTGGGGTGTCTCCGTGAATGCGGTGGTTTCAGGCGAGGCTGTGGAGCCGGAAGGCGATGACGGGGTTGGCACCGCCGTGGACGATGCCGAGGAAGCGCTTGTTTCGGACGGCGCTGCCGTGCCGCCGGGGGATGGTGTGCATGCCGAGGCCGCCAAAGCGACACTGACTGCGAGCAGGGCAAACCCTCGCGATTGAGGAGTTCCAAAGAGCTTCACAGGGTATCCTTCCTGGGGCTGAGCCGGACTGTGCCTCCAGTTTAGTCAGTGGTGGGGCATAGTATTGCCGTTGTGAGGCAGGAAGCATTCGGTGGCGCCCCAAGTGCCGGCAGCAAGCCCGCCCGCAGCGCCGGAGATGCCCTGCGGGAACAGCGGCGAACCAGCATACTTCACGTGGATATGGATGCTTTTTTCGTCTCCGTGGAACTGCGGACCCGTCCCGAACTTCGGGGAAAGCCGGTCATTGTTGGATTCCCTGCAGAACGGTCCGTGGTGCTTTCCGCTTCCTACGAGGCGCGGGCCACGGGTGTGAAGTCCGCCATGCCGATGTCCATTGCCATGAGGCGGTGCCCATCTGCGGTGATCATTAATCCCCGGCATACCGAGTACTACGAGGTTTCCGGCCGGCTCATGGAGATTTTCGCCTCCATTACCGATCTCGTGGAGCCGCTGAGCGTGGACGAAGCCTTCCTGGACGTGGGCGGCGCGATTCGTCGTCTTGGGTCGCCGATGGACATCGGCCACCTCATCCGCCGCAGGGTCCATTCGGAACTTGGAATCACGGCCTCCGTGGGGATCGCAAGCACCAAGTTTGTGGCTAAGATCGCATCCACTCGGTGCAAGCCTGACGGCATCCTCCAAATCGATGCCGAGGACTCCGTCCCTTATCTCCACAGCCTTCCTGTCGGAGCCCTGTGGGGTGTGGGTGGAAAGACTGCCGAAGTGTTGTCCCGCTTGGGCATTCGCACTGTGGCGGATGTCGCAGCAACCCCCTTGGCGTCGCTTAAAAAGGTTCTGGGAGCCAGTGGCGAGCACGTTCACCGGTTGTCCATGGGTATAGACCCGCGGCCGGTAACTCCAACCAGGCTTGAGAAGAGCATAGGGGCGGAGGAGACCTTCTCCGTGGATACCGCGGACCAGGCCTTGCTGCACCGGGAATTGCTGCGTCTTTCACACCGCACCGCCATCCGGCTCAGGAGCTCAGGCATGCTGGCAAGGACTGTGGCATTGAAGCTGCGGTACTCGGATTTCTCTACGGTCACGCGCAGCCGCACCGTGCAGACCCCTGTGGACAGCGCGCAGCTGATTTACCAGGTAGCCGTGCAGCTGCTTGAGTCCTTGGGCACCCGATCCATGAGTGTGCGGTTGGTAGGGGTGCGGGCTGAGCAATTGGAACCAGCGGGCCAGACGTCGCTGCAGTTGAGCCTTGACCGGCGGGACGACAACTGGCGGGCAGCCGAACAGGCCTTGGATCGTGTCTCCGAGCGCTTCGGGTCCAAAACGCTTCTGCCGGCCCGGCTCCTGGAGCCTGGGAAGCCCCCGGCGGACGCATGAGGCCCACCCGGTTGCCCGGCGGCACTCCGGGCGTCTTTCAGAACGGCGTCGGACAAACTATCCTATTTATTACAGAGATTTAGATCGTCTGGACAAACTGTTTCCTGAACAGTCGGCCCCGAGATGCCCGCTGAACCAAAAGGGAATTTTGGGGAACGATTTTCTTGGTCCGATCGTTTTGGAAACAGACGCACAGAACGCGTCATGTCCGGACGCTGGCTGACTAAAGGAGGTCGCGATGCCCCTCTCGGAGCACGAACAGAAGCTGCTTGAGCAACTTGAGAAGCAACTTCATGAGGACGATCCGAAGTTCGCCAACACCATGGGTTCGGATCCCATCCGCAGCTGGTCCACCCGGCACGTCATTATCGGTGTGCTTGGCGCCATTGCCGGAATCCTCCTTCTTCTCGTTGGCGTATCACTGCAGGCGATACCTGTGGGTGTCCTTGGCTTCGTCGTCATGGGCGCCGGCGTGTACTTCGCTACGTTGCGTGGCGCGGCCTTCGGCAAGGCAAGCAAGGGGAAACCCGGCAAGGCCAAGCCAAAGAGTTCGTTCATGAGCAGCTTGGAAGAACGCTGGGACGAACGGCGTCGCGACGACAATTGACAGACCCTTCCGGGTTCGAGGACGTCAGCCGAGGCCTCTCCTGAATCATCCACGCCCCGGAGATTCTTAGGGGCAACGAAAGACCCGCGATGCGGGTCTTTTCGCATTTAAGGGCCGTCCTCAACGAGGAAGCCGTCCTCAACGAGGAAGCCGTCCTCAACAAGGGAACGATCCTCAAGTAAGGGAGCTTGCTCCACTTCGCACCACTAGCCCCACTTTCCACCCTTTCCGGCATTTTTCACCCCCATTAGCCCGGATCATGCCTGGCGTTTCAGGTGCAAGGGCCAGAAACTGGCATCCCACGCCCCGGAGCCGTGGCTCTTTGGTATGCGCCTCCACTTTCCGCCACACCCAGAAAACCGCGTGATTTCAGGCTTGGTGATTCTCAAAGTGGTGGAGAAACGCCCCGCAGTGCGTTGACTGTGGTGCGTTGTGGAGTAAAGTGGAGAGCATAAGAGGGTAGTGGCAGTGTTGGGCATGTGCGGGCACCTTGATTGAGGGGCGGTGGGCCAGTGTTTCTGGGTACTCACTCTCCGCGTCTCGATGAAAAGGGCCGGATCATCCTTCCCGCCAAGTTCCGCGAGGAACTTGCCGACGGATTGGTTCTCACCAGAGGCCAGGAACGCTGCATCTACGTCTTTAGTCAGAAGGAATTCGAGCGCATTCACGAGTCGATGCGGGAGGCACCACTGTCCTCCAAGCAGGCACGTGACTACATTCGGGTTTTCCTGTCTGGAGCCTCTGATGAGGTACCGGACAAGCAGGGGCGCGTGACGATTCCGCCGGCGCTCCGCGCTTACGCAGGGCTTGGCCGGGAACTGGCGGTTATCGGCGCCGGTACCCGGGCAGAGATCTGGGACGCCGACGCTTGGAACGAGTACCTCAATGAGAAGGAAGCAGCCTTCTCTGAAACGGATGACGACAATCTTCCGGGGTTCATCTGACCCCGGTTGGAGGAAGCGGCAGTCCAGCTTCTTGAATGGGATCTCCAGCCGCCCATCGAACTGTCTTCCTGGCTCACCTTCCCCTGAGCCAGGCCGGCGGAACGATAGGCGCGGATGGGGATCCGATTCAAGAATCAGTAGGCAAGCGATTGAGGAAAGAGGAGGCAGCGTGGAAGAGCAGGACGCGGCAAAGCCCACATCGGAGCGCCACGTGCCCGTCCTGAAAGACCGCTGCATCAACCTGCTTGCTCCCGGCTTTGAGGCTGCCAGGAAACGCGGGGAAAGACCTGTCGCCATTGATGCAACCCTCGGCATGGGAGGCCACTCCGAGGCCATGTTGCAGCGTTTCCCCGACCTTCACCTCGTTGGCATCGATCGCGACGAGGAAGCCCTGGCCTTGGCAGGCGCCCGGCTGGAGCCCTTTTCCGATCGCACCGATCTTGTTCATGCTGTGTACGACGAGATAGAGGACGTCCTGCTGGACCTTGGCGTTCCTGAGGTTCATGGCATTCTTATGGACCTTGGCGTCTCTTCCCTGCAACTCGACGAGCGGGAGCGCGGTTTCGCCTACTCCTACGACGCCCCCTTGGATATGCGGATGGACACCAGCCGTGGCCAAACGGCAGCTGATGTGGTCAACAACTACAGCGAAGACGAACTGGTGCGCATCATCCGGAAATGGGGCGAAGAGAAGTTCGCCGGGCGGATCGCCAACAGGATCGTCAACGCCCGCGCGGAGAAGCCGTTCGCAACCACGGGAGAACTTGTAGAGCAGATCCGCAGCGTTGTCCCTGCCGCAGCAGCGAAGAGTGGCGGGCATCCCGCCAAGCGCACCTTCCAGGCATTGCGGATTGAGGTCAACGAGGAACTCGATGTCCTGGAACGCGCGGTTCCGGCAGCGGTGGCCGCGACGGCCATGGGTGGTCGGATAGTGGTGATGTCTTATCACTCGCTTGAGGACAAGATCGTGAAGTCCGTTTTCCAGGCGGGTTCCAAATCTTCGGCGCCGCTCGGCTTCCCCGTTGAGCTTGAAGAACACAAACCTGAATTGAAAACCATCACCAAGGGCACGGAAGTGCCCACGGCAGCGGAAATCGCTGAAAATCCCCGCGCGGCGTCTGCCCGGTTGAGGGCAGTGGAGCGTATCAAACAGAGGAGAGACGCATGAGCAACGCCGCAGCGAAGACTATGCCCTCCACGGTGGGTAGCACCGCCCGTGCGCTTCCGGTCCCTGCGGGAAGGCCCGACACCGCCCGCAAGGCGCGCACTCCTCTGTCACTGGTGCGCAGCGTGCCGGGCAAGCGGAGGACGCCATTCGTGGTCCTGTGCTTCGTGGCGATGGCCGCCGCGCTTCTGACAGTACTGGTGTTGAACATTTCTGTGTCCACGGCGCAGTACCAGCTGGTCCAGCTAAAAGCCCAGGCTGCCACCTTGAACAAGGAAAACCAGGACCTGACACAGAAGAAGCAGAACTTCGAAGCTCCGCAGAACCTCGCAGCGAAGGCCGCCGAGTTGGGAATGGTACCTTCCACCGTTAAAGGGCAGATCGACCTGAACACCCTGGCGGTGACCGGAAAGGCATCACCGGCAGTCAAGGGAGATAATCCCGGAGCCTTGCTTGCCGCTCCGGCCGTTGAAGGCTTGATCGATGTTGTTCCGTCGGTGACTACCAAGGAACCGCTGGAAAACCGCAAACCGGATGCAGCTCCGGTGGCCCCGGCTGCAACGCCGTCCACGCCGCCGGCTACCCCCGCATCACCGGCGGCGACCCCGCCCGTGGAGCTTCACGGGGGTACGGTACCGGCTCCCCAACAAAAGACACCAGGGCAGTAGACAGTCCGTCCACCGAAGCAAGGCCAGCAGCAAGGATTCAACGTGGCAAAGAACCCCGGCACATCGAATAAAACGAAGACGCCGGCGGCAAGAAAACGTTTGCGCGTTGGCCTCGGCATCATGCTGACCTTGCTTCTGGTGGTGGGCGGCAAGCTGTTCATGGTCCAGGGCCTGGATATGGGCGGGATGGCTGAAGCTGCCTTGGCGAGCCGGCTCACGCCGCAGGTGCTCCCTGCCGAGCGGGGGCAGATCGTCGATGCCAACGGCACGGTGCTGGCCAGCAGCGTGATCCGATACAACATCGTGGTGGACCAAACCGTGAATACGAGCACGGAAACTTTTCACCGCTTCAATGAGAAGACCGAAAAGCTGGACGAGATAACCCGTGATCAAGGGATATCCGACCTGGCCGGGCTTCTGGGGGTGGACGAAAGCACTATCCGTGAGTCACTGACCGGAGATAAGCAGTACTTCATGGTGGCAAAGGACGTTAAGCCGGAACTGGAGGACCGGATCTCCAAGCTCTATATCCCGGGCCTTAGCGCAGAAGGTGTCAGCAAGCGCGTCTATCCCAACGGCAGCGTTGCCGGCGGGGTGGTTGGTTTCCTCAAGGACGGAACCAACGGACAGGCCGGCATCGAGCAAACCCAGGACGAGATTCTTCGGGGTGTCGAAGGTAAACGCGTCTTTGAGATCGGTGCTGACGGCCTCAGGATTCCGGTGGCGACAGATGAACTCACCCCGGCCGTCGATGGCAGCGACGTCAAGCTGACCATCAACACGGACATCCAGTACTTTGCGCAGCAGGCCATCCAGAGCCAAGTGAACAAGATGAACGCCGAGTGGGGTTCCATCATTGTGATCGACACCAAGACGGGCAACCTCATCGCCCTGGCGGACACCAATGCCCCGGACCCCAATGATCCCGGGAAAGTGGATGCCAAGGATCGCGGCGTCAGATCAGTGACAGCCGCCTACGAACCCGGTTCCGTGCAGAAGATGATTACCGCCGCAGCCGTGATCGAGGAGGGGAAATCGTTCCCCTTGGATCACTTCACCACCCCAGCGGCCTACACCATCGATGGGCAGACGTTCACTGACGCGTTCGAGCACGGCACTGAAGAGCGCACCCTTGCCGGCATCCTTGGGTGGTCCATGAACACCGGAACCGTGATGGCAGGCAGCCGACTCACCAAAGAACAGCGGTACGACTGGCTGAAGAAGTTCGGCATCGGCGAGCAGACGGACATTGGCCTGCCGGCTGAAGCCACGGGCATCCTGGCCAAGCCCGAGCAGTGGGACGACCGCCAGCAGTACACCGTGCTGTTCGGGCAAGGCGTCTCGCAATCAACACTCCAGACTGTGCGCGCCTTCCAAAGCATTGCCAACGATGGCGTGATGCTCCAGCCCAGGCTGATTGACAGCTACATCACTCCGGAGGGCGAGGAGCAAAAGGTTCCGGCCAAGGACTCCCGCCAAGTGGTATCCAAGGAAACAGCCCAGCAGGTCCGGGACATCCTGGAAAGCGCCGTGACTGAGGGCCAGATCAAGGACGCAGCCATTGACGGCTACCGTGTCGGAGCCAAGACGGGAACGTCCCAGGCGCCCCGCGAGGACGGGCTCCCTGGATTTGACGGCTTCACTGCCTCGATGGTGGGCATGGCACCCATGGATGACCCCCGGTTCATCGTGGAAGTAGTCCTTCAGCGCCCCAAGGGAAACATCTACGGCGTCACGAACGGTCCCGTGTTCCGTTCCGTGATGTCACAGGTCCTCCGGGCCTACAACGTGGCGCCGTCCACCGGCACGCCCGCGCGGTTGCCCCAGTTCGTCAAGTAAGCTTCTTGGGCGTCTGTTTCGGCCAAAAATCGATCAACCACTAACGGCCCGGGCGCCGCTGGCCCCAAGCCGGTCGTTCCACGAGCACCAACGGAGAACCACGTGTCAGAGCACAATGAGGCAGCTATCAACGCCACGATGCCGGATGCCGGCCAAACAGGCTTTCGTCCCGCATCCGTGGCCGCGGTGCCGTTGGCAACCATCGCGGACGCACTCGGTGTTGCCGCTCCGGACGCCAGCCAGGACAGGGGAGTGACGGGGATTACCCTGAACTCCAGGGCCGTCGAAACGGGCGACCTCTACATGGCTTTGCCGGGAGCCTCCCGTCATGGTGCCGACTTCGTTCCCCAGGCAGTCGAGGCCGGGGCGGTTGCGGTTGTCACGGACGACGCCGGGGCCCGCCAGCTTGCGCTTGCAGGTGAGCAGCCTGTGCCGGTACTTATCGTCCCTGAGCCGCGAACCGCCGTCGGACGTCTTGCCGCACTGATCTATCGCAGCCAGCCTGCGGATGGTGGCTTCCCGACGCTGTACGGCGTCACCGGTACCAACGGCAAGACCACCACCACCTACTTCATCAACTCCTTGCTGCGTGCCTTGGAGAAGAAGCCCGGCCTCATCGGAACCATCGAAATCGTTGCAGGAGGCGATCCGATCCCCAGCCTCCTGACCACGCCGGAATCCACCGACGTCCATGCACTGCTGGCCTTGATGCGCGAACGAGGCCTGGACGCGGCATCCATGGAGGTCTCGTCCCACGCCATCTCCTACCACCGCGTGGACGGAGTGATGTTCGACGTCGCCGGTTTTACCAACCTCACCCAGGATCATCTGGACCTGCACGGAAGTATGGACGAGTACTTCCGCACCAAGGCTGAGCTCTTCACAGCTGGAAGGGCCAGGCACGCAGTGGTCACGGTGGACGACGACTGGGGACGCCAGCTGGCTGAGACAGCCGATATTCCGGTCACCACACTCTCCACCAAGCCTGTTGATGGAAGCAGCTCCAGCACCGACTGGAAGGTTGCGTCCATCACGGCGCGCGGACTGGGCTCGGAATTCGAACTCAAGCACGCTGACGGACGAACCCTGCGCGTCCACACCGGCCTGCCGGGAGACTTCAATGTGGCCAACGCGGCCCTGGCCACAGTGATGGTCCTTGCATCCGGCGTGGACGAACACACGCTCCAGGCTGCCCTGGATGCGCACGATCCCTTCACAGTGTCAGTGCCCGGACGAATGCAGCTCATCTCTACTGAGCCTGCCTCCGTTGTTGATTTTGCCCACAACCCTGACGCCTTGTCCCGTGCCTTGGAAGCCGTTCGCTCACCCCGGGAGGGGTCCCGCGTCATCGTGGTCTTCGGGGCAACAGGCCAACGCGACCAAGGCAAGCGCCCCACCATGGGAGCCATCGCTGCCCGCCTCGCAGACGTCGTGATCATCAGCGATGACGATCCCCACGACGAAGACGCTGCAGCAATCCGGGCTGAGGTCCTCCAAGGCGCCCATGCGGCCCGGGATTCAGAGAATCTGAACAGCGAAATCATCGAGTCCTACCCGAGGGATGCCGCCATTAAATTGGCCGTCGACATGGCAACCGGCAAGGACACCATCCTGATCGCCGGGCGTGGACATGAGGTGTGGCAAGAGGTCAAGGGAGTGAACCTGGCCCTGGACGACAGGGTGGAGTTGCGGGCCGCCTTGACATCCAAGGGATTCAGCGTTTCAGCGGACCAGCGGATAGAGTCCTAAACCGAGATGATTGCACTTACTGCGGCGGAGATCGCCGACATCACCCATGGCCGCCTGACCGGAGATCCGGACATCGTGCCCACTTCCGTCGTCACTGATTCGCGGGAATCGACGCACGGTTCCCTGTATGTGGCCAAGCCCGGCGAGCACGCCGACGGCCACGACTTCGTCGATGCCGCTTTCGAACGCGGCGCCGTCCTGGTTCTCGGCGAACGCGAAGTGACCGATGCCGACGGCCGCCCCTTTCCCGCCGTCGTGGTGGAGGATGCTGTGTTGGCCATGGGTGCCCTGGCAGCAGAGTCCGTCCGCCGCATTCGTGCTGAGCGTGCGAGCCGTGGCGAGGACTTTACGGTCATAGGCATCACAGGATCAGCGGGCAAGACCACCACCAAGGACCTCCTTGCCGGTGTCCTGTCCACCGCCGGAGCCACAGTGGCCCCGCAGGGGTCCTACAACGGTGAGGTGGGCGTCCCGCTGACGGTCTTCGCCGCTGACGCCACCACGCGCTTCCTGGTGATCGAGATGGGCGCTACCGGCCTGGGCCATATCAAGTACCTGGCAGAGATGGTCAAGCCGGATATTGGCGTAGTCCTTGTGGTTGGTACGGCCCACGCCGGCGAGTTCGGTGGCGTGGAGAACATCGCCAAGACCAAGGGCGAGTTGGTGGAAGCCCTGAGCGAGCACGGCACAGCCGTGATCAACCTCGACGACGGCCGGGTTGCTGCCATGCGCGCCCGTACCAAAGCCAAGGTTCTGGGCTTCACGTCTTCGCCCGCCACCACCGAAGAAGTGGAAGCGCGGAACGTTGTAGTCAACGGGCAAGGCTTCCCTGACTTCGATCTGGTACTGCCCGACGGCGGCCCGGCCGTTGAGGTGCGAAGCCGCCTGATCGGCGGCCACCACGTCACTAATCTTCTGGCCGCAGCGGCCGCCGCGTTCGCCGCCGGCATCCCGGCCGCCGACATTGCAACCTCGCTCAGCTCCCAATCGGCAGCCAGCCGCTGGCGGATGGAGCGGACCGAACGTGCAGACGGCGTCACCATCATCAACGACGCTTACAACGCCAACCCGGAATCGATGCGGGCTGCCCTGCGTTCGCTGGCTGACCTTGGACAAGGCAGAAGGACCTGGGCCGTTCTGGGAGCCATGCTCGAGCTGGGGGAGGACTCCATCCGCGAGCACACCGCCGTAGGAACGCAAGTGGTGCGGCTGAACATTTCCAGGCTGGTAGTGGTGGGGCGCGAAGCCCGTGCCCTCTACATCTCCGCCATCCAGGAAGGTTCCTGGGGTGACGAATGTTCGTTCACGGAGACCGTGGAAGAAGCCTACGAGCTGCTTCAACGTGAGCTTGAACCCGGTGACCTGGTGCTCTTCAAGTCCTCCAACGGTGTGGGACTAAGGCATTTGGGTGATCGGATAGCATTACCTCCACGGGCCGAGCCCACCGGAGAAAACGCGGCTGAAGCTGCCGCAAGCGAAGGGAACGAGCTGCTGTGATTGCACTTTTGATCGGCGCCGGCGTCGCCCTTCTGGTGGCCCTGATAGGGACGCCCCTGTTCATCAGGTTCCTCGTGGCCAAGAGCTACGGACAATTCATCCGGGACGACGGACCGACGTCCCACCACACCAAGCGGGGCACTCCCACCA
This sequence comes from Arthrobacter sp. Rue61a, assembly GCF_000294695.2. Lineage (NCBI taxonomy): Bacteria > Bacillati > Actinomycetota > Actinomycetes > Micrococcales > Micrococcaceae > Arthrobacter > Arthrobacter sp. Rue61a. Next base: position 1,765,919 of record NC_018531.1, read on the forward strand.
TGGGCGGAACCGTGGTGGTGGCCGCCGTGCTCATCAGCTACTTCGTAACGCACCTGATCATGTGGATGATGAACCCGGACTCAGCCGGTCCCTCGGCATCCGGGCTGCTGTTGCTGTTCCTCATGGTTGGCATGGGATTTGTAGGCTTCCTCGATGACTTCATCAAGATCTCCAACAAGCGAAGCCTCGGCCTCAATGCACGCGCCAAGCTGATCCTCCAGGCAGCCGTTGGCATCATCTTTGCGGTCCTGGTCCTCCAGTTCCCCAACGAGGATGGTCTGCGTCCTGCCTCTACCCAGATTTCCCTGGTGCGCGATATTCCCTGGTTGGACCTCGCCTTCGGCGGGACCGTGGTGGGCGCCATCCTGTTTGTTCTGTGGTCCAACTTGATCATCACCGCCGCCACCAACGGCGTTAATCTGACCGATGGCCTGGACGGGTTGGCTGCAGGAGCATCCATTATGGTCTTCGGCGCGTACACAATCATGGGGATCTGGCAGAACAACCAGGCCTGCGGATCACCACGGGAAGCCGGCAGCGGTTGCTACCAAGTGCGCGACCCCATGGACCTTGCCCTGCTTGCGGCGATTCTCAGTGCCGCCCTGGTGGGCTTCCTGTGGTGGAATACGTCCCCCGCCAAGATCTTCATGGGGGACACGGGATCGTTGGCCATTGGTGGTGCCGTTGCGGCTTTCGCCATCCTGTCGCGCACCGAACTCCTGCTTGCCTTCATTGGTGGCCTCTTTGTGCTGATCACCCTGTCCGTCATCATCCAAGTGGGCTTCTTCAAGCTCAGCGGCGGCAAACGTGTTTTCAAAATGGCTCCCTTGCAACACCACTTTGAACTAAAGGGCTGGGACGAAGTCACTGTAGTGGTCCGGTTCTGGATACTCGCAGGGCTCTTCGTGGCCGCCGGACTGGGAATTTTCTATGCTGAATGGGTGGTGCTGCTGTGAACGAAAGCCCGGAATCGACGCCGTCGAACGCCGACAGGCTTAACGAACTCACCAGCTGGGATGCTGACTGGACGGGTCTGCGCGTCGTAGTGACCGGCATCGGTGTGTCCGGCTTCTCAGCTGCGGACACGCTCATCGAACTCGGCGCAAAGGTGGTGGTGGTTGACGCCGCCACCACTGCAAAGGCCGAAGCCCAGGCCGACACCCTGAAAATCGTGGGTGCCGTGGATGTGCTGTTGGGTGAAGAAGCCGTGAAGGCACTTCCTTTGATCGACGGTTCCTTGCCCGAGCTTGTGGTGACGTCGCCTGGGTGGCGCCCCGACCAAGCACTGCTTGCCGCTGCGAAGCGGAAGCACATCGCCGTCTGGGGAGACGTGGAGCTCGCATGGCGACTCAGGGAGCGCGCAGGGCGCAAGACCGCCGATTGGCTGACGATCACCGGCACCAACGGCAAGACCACAACAGTGGGTATGGCTGAATCCATGCTTCAGGCTGCCGGGCTCAAAGCGATCGCAGTGGGAAACGTAGGCACCCCTATTCTCGACGCCCTACGGGATCCTGTGGACTACGACGCCTTTGCAGTTGAGCTCTCCAGCTTCCAGCTGCACTGGAGCCACTCGTTGTCTCCCGTGGCAAGTGTGTGCCTGAATGTTGCCGAGGACCACGTCGACTGGCACGGCTCCTATGCCTCGTACCTCGCGGACAAGGCCAAGGTGTACGAGAACACCCAAAAGGCCGCGATCTACAACGCCGAGCAAATCGAAACTGAACGAATGGTGGAGAACGCCGACGTCGTGGAGGGGTGCCGGGCCATCGGATTTACCACCAACACTCCGGCCGTCAGCATGCTGGGCGTGGTGGACGGTCTGCTCGTTGACCGGGCGTTCATTGCCGAGCGCAAGGACTCTGCGGCAGAACTTGCCGCGATGACGGATCTAGGGCCGGTTGCGCCCCGCCATATGGTAGCCAATGCCCTTGCGGCGGCAGCCTTGGTCCGCGCCTATGGAATCGAGCCGGCGGCGGTAAAACAGGGCCTGGTCAACTACTTGCCAGGCGCCCACCGGATCCAGCTGGTGGCCAACCATAACGATGTCCTGTGGATCAACGACTCCAAGGCCACCAACCCGCACGCGGCCTCCGCTGCACTCTCGGCTTTTCAGAAGGTTGTGTGGATCGCCGGCGGACTCTCCAAGGGCGTCAATTACGACGACCTGGTCAAGGAGCACGCCCCAAGGCTGAAAGCTGTTGTGCTCATTGGCACCGACACCGAAGCCCTGGAGGGCTCCCTCCAGCGACACGCTCCGGATGTCCCGGTGATAGCGCCCCCCAAGGGCGACACTGAAGGAGTGCAGACCGCAGCCGGAGACGCCGCTTCGCCAATCTATGGTGAGACCGTCATGGCTCAGGCCGTGGCATCGGCGGCCGCCGTGGCAACGCCCGGCGACACTGTGCTGATGGCACCGGCGGCTGCATCCATGGATCAGTTCTCTTCCTACGCTCACCGTGGCGACGCTTTCGTCCTGGCAGTTCGCGAGCTTGTGGAAGGGCAGGCAACGACCACCGAGGAGTAACAATGGTCAGCACGCCCACCCGCACCCGCGGCAAAGAACCCCGGGACGGGAAACCCAAGGCCGCGTCCGATGACGGCAGCCGGCCCAAAGGGCTCCGCGGGCACCTGCGCAGCTTCTGGGAGAGCCTCGAAGGCAAAGGCAAAGCCCCCAACAGCTCCACGTATTACCTGATCCTCGGCTGTGCCCTGGCGTTGACAGCCATCGGCATCATGATGGTGTTGTCCGCCTCCAGCGTTGAAGCCATCTCCGAGGGTAAGTCGCCTTATGCTGACGCCCTCAAGCAGGCGGTCTTCGGCGTCGTTGGGCTCATTGCGATGTATGTCATCTCGCGGACCAACGTGAACTGGATGAAGAGATTGTCTTGGTGGGCGCTGGGAGCCGTGATTGCCCTTCTTGCCTTGGTGCAGATCATGGGCAACACGGTGAACGGCAACAAGAACTGGATCGACATCGGTGGAATCACCCTTCAGCCGTCAGAGATGGCCAAGCTGATCCTCTGTGTCTGGATCGCCGCCGTCCTGGCGCGGAAGCAGAAACTCCTTCACCGGTGGATGCACGTCATCATTCCCGTGGTTCCCGGCGCTGGCCTGGTTATCGCGTTGGTGATGTTGGGCAACGACCTCGGAACAGTCATAGTCATCGCGGCGATCACCGCAGCCGGGCTCTATTTCGCCGGCGTACCGGGCCGGATGCTGGCCATCGCCGGCGCTGTGGGTGCCCTCGGCGCTGTCCTGGGCACCATCAGCAGCCAAAACCGGATCTGTCGCATCACGTCCTGGTTGGGTACCGCCTCGCAGCAGTGCACCGAGCAGTTCGACTTCGATTTCCAATCCACTAACGGCATGTACGGTCTCGCCCAAGGAAGCTGGACGGGACTGGGCCTTGGTCAAAGCCGACAGAAATACAACTGGCTGCCGGAAGCACACAACGACTTCATTTTCGCCATTATCGGCGAGGAGCTCGGCCTCGTGGGAACCATCGTGGTGCTGGTCCTGTTCGCGATTCTGGGCATTGCCATTTTCCGTGTAGTGGTCCGGCAGACTGATCCTTTCCAGCGCACTCTTGCGGGCGGAATCATGGTGTGGTTGCTGGGCCAGGCCAGTATGAATATGGCCGTGGTGACTCAGCTCCTTCCCGTGGTGGGGGTGCCGCTGCCTTTCATCTCCTATGGTGGCTCCGCGCTGATCATGTCACTCTGCGGCGTGGGCGTAGTGTTGTCTTTGGCCCGCGGCCAATTGCCAGCGCAGCAACGTTCAGGATTCCTGCCGCGCCTCATATCCAAGACCGCACGAAAGCGTACCTAGCACTTCATGACTTTTGATTCCGCCAACGCATCCAAGCCTTTGTCCGTCGTCCTTGCCGGCGGCGGAACTGCCGGCCACGTCAGCCCTCTGCTGGCCATTGCCGATGCCATCAGGGAAAAGCGTCCGGAGGCTGCCATCCTTGCTGTTGGTACGCCGTCGGGCATGGAAACCCGGCTGGTCCCCGCAGCCGGGTACGAGCTCGCCACCATTGACCGTGTTCCGTTTCCGCGGAGGCCTTCAGCGGATCTCGTTAAGTTGCCGGCCCGTCTGAGCGGCGCGGTCCGGCAGGCGCGGCGCATCCTGGAGGAAGCCCGCGCGGACGTTCTGGTGGGGGTGGGTGGTTACGTCTGTACGCCGATGTACCTTGCTGCCCGGAAACTCCGGATTCCCATCGTCATCCATGAGGCCAACATGAAAGCCGGCCTGGCCAATCGCGTTGGCGCCCGGTTCAGTAACCATGTTGCCGTGGCATTTGCCGGTACCCGGTTGCGGGGTGCACGCCATGTCGGCATGCCCATGCGCCGGGCCATCTCGGGACTGGACCGGGCGGTCGCTGCGCCTGCGGCTAGGGCTGCGCTCGGCTTGGACGCACAGCGCCCTGCCCTGATCGTCACCGGCGGATCCTCGGGAGCATTAAGCATCAACCGTGCCATCACTGCAGCCCTCCCCGCGTTGGCGGCGGCCGGCGTGCAGACGCTGCACATCACGGGCAACGGCAAGGCCGTCAAGGATGACGACGGCGGCCTTCTCACCGCTGACGGCTATCGGCAGGTTGAGTACGTGGATGGCATGGAGAACGTTTACGCAGCTGCCGATGTCCTCCTCGCCCGTGCCGGTGCCGGCACCGTCAGCGAGGTAGCGGCGGTGGGAGTCCCCGCAGTGTTCGTGCCCTTGCCCATCGGCAACGGAGAGCAGGCACTGAACGCCGCTCCCTTGGTTGCGGCCGGTGGCGCCGTGATGGTGGATGACAAAGACCTCAGTCCGGAATGGCTTAGGAGCGAATTGATTCCGCTTCTGACTGACCGCAGCAGGCTCAACGAAATGGCCCGGAAATCCGAGGCCCTTGGAATCAGAAACGCCGATCAGCGCATGGCTGATCTTGTCTTGGAAGCGGTATCCGCATGACCACCAGCATCGCCGGACTCGAGTCCCTCGGGCGCGTTCACTTCATCGGAATCGGCGGAGTGGGCATGTCCGCGGTCGCACGCATCATGGTGTCGCGGGGTGTTCCGGTCAGCGGGTCGGATGTCAAGGATTTGCCGGTCATGCGTGACCTTTCCTCGGCAGGCGCACGCATTGCCGTGGGCTACGACGCAGGAAACCTGGGGGACGCGCAGACGATCGTTGCCGGCTCAGCCATCCGCGCGGATAACCCGGAGCTGGTGGCGGCTCGCGAGGCCGGGTTGCCCGTACTTCACCGTTCGGAAGCTCTGGCCGCCACTATGGCCGGGCACCGGGTGGTCACCGTGGCGGGTACCCATGGCAAATCCACTACCACGTCGATGGTTGCGGTGCTCCTCAAGGAAGCCGGCTTGGATCCCTCCTTCGCGATCGGCGCGAATGTTCCGGCACTCGGCGTCAATGCAGCACACGGGTCCTCCGACATTTTCGTGGCAGAGGCCGATGAATCGGATGGTTCGTTCCTCAACTACCGGCCATTGATTGCCGTGGTCACCAATGTCGAGGCCGACCACTTGGATCACTACGGGACGCCGGAGGCCGTGTTCGCGTCCTTCGATGACTTTGCGGCGCTCTTGCCCGCCCAGGGTGTTCTGCTGGCGTGTTCCGACGACGCCGGCGCCCGGGCCTTGGCGGATCGTACAGCGTCCAAGGGGACCACACGCGTGCTGACGTACGGAACGTCCGACGACGCGGACATCCGGCTTCACGACGGCGGCCCGGGCGACGTTTCGGTTGCCCTTGACGGTGACGTCCACAAACTCGAACTGCAGGTACCTGGGCGGCACAACGCCTTGAACGCGGCAGCTGCGTTCGCCGTCGCCGTCGAACTCGGTGTGGAACCCGGCGCTGCAGCAGCAGCACTGGGCCACTTCACCGGTGCGTCGCGGCGATTTGAGCTCAAAGGCCGGGGCAGGGGAGTGCGGGTCTACGATGACTACGCACACCATCCCACGGAGGTCCGTGCAGCTTTGTCCGCGGCCCGTTCTGTGGCCGGGGACAACAAGGTGCACGTCCTCTTCCAGCCGCATCTGTTTTCGCGCACCCGTGAGTTCTCCCAGGAGTTTGCCGCCGCACTGGACTTGGCGGACACCGCATTGGTCCTGGACATCTATCCCGCCCGCGAGGACCCCATTCCGGGTGTGACAAGCACGTTGATTACCGACCATTTGGTGAACGGACGGCTGGTTTCGGCAGACGAGGCCGTTGATGCCGTGGCAGCCGTCGCAAGCGAAGGCGACGTCGTCCTGACGGTCGGTGCAGGAGACGTCACTGCCTACGGTCCAGTGATCGTGGAGGCGTTGGGTGGCTAGCACCCGCAAGCCCACCTTCAAAGCGGGAACGGAGCCGCGGCAAAGCAAAGACGCCCGTCCCGGGGGTGACTCCCCGGAGGTCATCAGTGCACAGCGTTCCGTTGAGCCTGAAGCCAAGACCTCTGAGAAAGCGGCAGCCAATGGCAAGCGCACAGGCGGTGCCTCCAAGACCGGCAAGGAATTGTCGCCGGATAACGTCATTGCTTTTCCTGAGCCGAAGAAACGCCGTCAGCGACGACTCGTGCTGTGGACGCTCTCGATTGTGGCCGTTGTGGTGGGTGTACTGATTGCAGGGGCGGTCTTCTCGCCTGTGCTCGCAGTCCGGACCATCACGGTGGACGGCACTTCCTTGCTGACGCCTGATGCGGTGCAGAAGGCTCTGTCCGGCCTCGAAGGCAAGCCGTTGCCACAGGTTGGCGAGCAAGAAATCAACGAGCTCCTGAAACCATTGGTCCAGGTCCGTTCGGCCACCATGGAAGCACGGCCGCCGTCGGAGTTGCTGGTGCACGTGGATGAGCGCGTCCCGGTGGCCCTGCTGAAACAGGGGGACTCGTACGTGATGGTGGATGTGGACGGCGTGCAGCTCGGTGCGACCAAGGACTTGACCGCCGTAGCGCTGCCGTTGATCGACGCCGGCGTCGGCACAACCAACACGGAGTTGTTCAAGGCGATTGCTGCTGTGTTGGACACCTTGCCCGCGGATATCCTGGCCAGGATGTCCACTGCATCCGCAGCATCCGCGGATGCAGTTGAACTGAAACTGGTGGACGGAAAGACGGTAGTGTGGGGCAATGCCGAGGACAGGGAAATGAAGGCGAAGGCACTTGAAGCGCTCCTGAGGATGCCGGTGGACCCCAAGGTTCCCGTCAGTGTCTACGATGTCAGTGTTCCCCGGCATCCATTCACAAAATAAGCAGCATTGAGAACGTAACCTGCGGCCGGCGGTGGCCTTATTTCACGACAATCACACGACACGCGCAAGCGGAGATTGCATGTGGGAACCAGAGGAAATACCGTCGCAGTAGAGTTACTTGACATAACTATAACCTTCAACTAGAGGGTTAAGGTCCAAGGATTCAAGTTGGACTCGATCAGTTTCGCTATAGGACACAAGCAAGGGGCACGAAACGTGGCAGCACCGCAGAATTACTTGGCCGTCATCAAGGTCGTCGGCATCGGCGGCGGTGGCGTGAACGCAGTCAACCGCATGATCGAGGTGGGCCTTCGGGGCGTCGAGTTCATCGCCATCAACACCGACGCGCAGGCGCTGCTGATGAGCGACGCCGACGTCAAGCTCGACGTCGGACGTGAGCTCACCCGCGGCCTCGGCGCCGGGGCGAACCCCGAGGTCGGCAAGCAGGCCGCAGAGGACCACGCCGATGAGATCGAAGAAGTTCTCCGCGGCGCTGACATGGTCTTCGTTACGGCAGGCGAGGGCGGTGGCACCGGAACCGGTGGCGCGCCCGTGGTCGCGCGCATCGCCCGCTCCCTCGGTGCGCTGACCATTGGCGTCGTGACCCGTCCGTTCACCTTCGAAGGCCGACGCCGTGCAGGCTCTGCCGAGGCTGGCATTGACGCTCTCCGCGACGAAGTCGACACCCTGATCGTGATCCCCAACGATCGCCTCCTGTCCATTAGTGATCGCAACGTCTCTGTCCTGGACGCTTTCCGTTCTGCAGACCAGGTGCTCCTTTCCGGTGTCCAGGGCATTACCGACCTCATCACCACTCCGGGCCTGATCAACTTGGACTTCGCTGACGTGAAGTCAGTCATGCAGGGCGCAGGATCGGCGCTCATGGGCATCGGTTCCGCCCGCGGTGAAGACCGCGCGGTCAAGGCTGCGGAACTAGCCATCGCTTCACCGCTCCTGGAGGCTTCGATCGACGGTGCCCATGGTGTCCTGCTTTCCATCCAGGGCGGTTCGGATCTTGGATTGTTCGAGATCAATGAGGCTGCCCGCCTTGTGCAGGAAGTGGCCCACCCCGAGGCAAACATCATCTTCGGTGCCGTTATTGACGACGCCTTGGGTGATGAAGCCCGCGTGACCGTCATCGCTGCAGGCTTTGACGATGTCAAGGCAACCTCGCCGTCCATGGACCAGTCCCGTCCGGCGCAGAACCCCGTACCTTCGGACCGCCCTGCCGCACCGAGCAGTGCCCCGTCCAGCGCTGCTGCACCGCAGCACGCTACGGCAGGTATCGGTGCTGCAGGCTTGAGCAACTGGGGCCAGCAGCGTCCGTCCGCCTTGCCCGCTGACTCAGGCTTCGACGTCGACCTCCCCGCAGTGGTTGAACCCGATCTGTCGGGCAGCCGCTCCGATGACCTCGACGTTCCCGACTTCCTGAAGTAAGCCACGTTCGGAGAGTCAGTACCAGGTGTTTTGGTGGCGAAATGAAGTACGGCCCGGCGTTTCTGTAGCCTTCACGGATGCAGGCGCCGGGAACCTGGCTCTCCATGTGGGGGATGACCCCGTGGATGTGATGGCGCGTCGTGCCCGGTTGGAACATGCCATTGAGATGAACTCCGAGCGTGCTGATCCAGGGCAATTCCAATATATGGATCAGGTCCACGGCAACCATGTTGAGTTCATCGCTTCTCATGGTCCCGGCCCCACTGCCGACGCCATGGTCTCGGCTGCCGAGGTATCGCCCTCAGCCAACCGACGTAACGCACAAGCCCTGGCTGTCATGGTGGCTGATTGTGTCCCCGTTGTGCTCGTTGGAACAAGCGCCCATAACAGTCCGGTCATAGCGGTTGCTCACGCCGGACGTCCCGGTGTTGCTTCGGCCGTTGTGCCAGCCACCGTGGCGGAAATGCGGCGCCGGGGTGCTGTGGATATCAGTGCCTGGCTCGGGCCGTCCATCTGTGGATCCTGTTACGAGGTACCGGAAGAGCTACGTTCTGACGTCGCAGCCAAAGTTCCCGAAACATGGTCCTCCACGTCGTGGGGGACGCCGGCCCTGGACTTGCCCGCGGGTGTTCGTGCCCAGATGGCCGCGCTGGATGTCACGGTGGAGTATTCGGGGGAGTGCACCCTGGAGAATGACTCCCTTTTCTCATACCGGCGGGACTCCCGAACCGGTCGATTTGCAGGTTTGGTGTGGACGCATGACTAGCCTTGGATACGACAATGACCAGCGGCAGGATTCGGGTGGCGACGCCCGTAGCGCCGAGCTTGCCGATCGGCTCGGACTAGTCCGCCGGCGGATAGAGGCAGCCGTTCACGCTGCAGGACGAACTGATCCGCCAAAGCTGATTGTGGTCACCAAGTTCCACCCGGCGGCCGATGTCCGCCGCCTGGTTGCCCTCGGCGTTACGGACGTCGGCGAGAACCGCGACCAGGAAGCCGCTTCCAAGAGCGTTGAGCTCGCCGACGTTGACGTCCGATGGCACTTCATCGGCCAGCTACAGAGCAACAAGGCAAAGTCCGTCGTCAAGTATGCCCACTCTGTCCAGTCGATAGACCGCCCCCAGGTTGTTGACGCTTTGGTCAAAGCCATAGCGCGGGAAAAGGGTGCCACGGGGCGAAGCGATCTGGACTGTTTCATCCAAGTCAGTTTGGACGACGACGCCGGGGCGCACCGCGGCGGTGCAGACCCGTCCGATGTTGAGGTACTTGCAGAAAAAATTGAGTCAGCAGACGGGCTCCGGTTGTCCGGGCTGATGGCCGTGGCACCGCTGGGGGCTGATCCGAATGCGGCGTTTGAGAAACTTGCCGGAATTTCCGAGGCGCTGCGTGCCGTTCATCCCGCCGCAACCGGTATTTCTGCCGGGATGAGCCAGGACTTGGAAGCTGCGGTGACGTTCGGGGCGACACACCTGAGAATTGGCTCCGATATTCTCGGTTCCCGTCCGGCCGTGGGGTAGCGTCAAAGTATTGGAATGACGGGCCGGGGTTCCAATAATGTCAAGTCATGGCGGCCCGCCTACTGCAGAACTGATAGGAGTGCACCATGGCTGGCGCTCTGCGCAAGACAATGATCTATCTTGGGCTCGCCGACGGCGATGAACACTACGAATCTGAGCAGTCCGTCGCCACGCACCACGACGAAGAACGCCCCCAGGCACAGGAACGGGAAGAGCGCCGTGCGCCTGCTCCCGTCCGGGAAGTTGTCCGTGAAATGCCCACTGTTGATGCCGAAGAGGAATACCGCGCACCCGTGACACCCATCAAGCGTGCGGCGTCCAGCCGCGAAGATGCCTCGGGCCTGAGGCAGATCACCACCGTTCACCCGCGTTCATACAATGATGCAAAGGTCATCGGTGAGAGCTTCAGGGATGGCATTCCAGTCATCATGAACGTCACCGATATGGGTGAAGCTGATGCCAAGCGCCTCGTGGACTTCTCAGCCGGCCTTGTTTTTGGCCTGCACGGCAGCATCGAAAGGGTGACCAACAAAGTCTTCCTGCTGTCGCCGTCGTATGTTGAGGTCATCGGTGATGACAAGAAGGCCAGCGAAACGCAGGCCAGTTTCTTCAACCAGAGCTGACAACAGTCTTTTCGCGGATGCCAGGCGGGTCAACCTGCCTGGCATCTGTGTTGCAATAGTAGGGACCGATCCGCATTCCGGAACAAGTGGGAGATCTGAGCTAACTCGTGGGCATTGTTTTCGGCCTTATCTATATTGTGTTGTTGCTGTTCTTCATTGCCCTGATCATCCGGCTCATCTTCGAATGGGTCCAGATGTTCGCCCGCCAGTGGCGTCCCAGGGGTGTGGCGTTGGTTACAGCTCATGTGGTCTACTCCGTAACGGATCCTCCGCTCAGCCGGCTCCGTAGACTGATACCACCCCTCCAACTGGGCGGAATATCCTTGGATCTGGGCTTCCTGATCCTGATTATTGCCGTCAGCATTGCCATGGCAGTAACCAACAGCTTGGCGTAGCTGCTCCGCGGAACCCGGGCCACCGATGGTCCATAGGCCGCAAATTCTCCAAATCAACACGATGGTGTTGAATTGGAGGAACAAGATGATATTTAGGTACCGTAGTTTTGAACGGCCGGAAGGCCTACTGACTAACTAGACCAACGAGGTGACCAGATGGCTTTGACGCCAGAAGACGTTGTCAACAAGCGCTTTCAGCCGACCAAGTTCCGCGAAGGCTACGACCAGGATGAGGTTGATGACTTCCTCGACGAGATCGTTGTGGAACTTCGCCGCTTGAACCAGGAGAACGACGAACTTCGCAAGAAGCTCGGCGAAGCCGGATCGGCTGTTCCCGCAGCAACGGCTGCGGCCCCTGTTGTCGAGAAGGTTCCGGCCCCGGTCAAGGTTGACAAGGAAGCCGAGGCAAAGGCTGAAGCCGAAGCCAAGGCCGCCGAAGCTGCCAAGAAGAAGGAAGCCGAGCAGGCTGCAGCTGCCGCTGCAGCTCCCAAGGCACCCGCTGCAAGCAACGGCGTCACCCCTTCCGCTGAGTCCGCTGCAGGCCTGCTTGCGATGGCTCAGCAGATGCACGACAAGCACGTTTCCGACGGTGCGCAGCAGAAGGAAAAGATCATTGCCGAGGCTCAGATCGAGGCTTCCAGCCTCGTCAACGACGCCCAGGAGAAGTCCCGCAAGATCCTTGGTGCCCTTGAGCAGCAGCGCTCCGTTCTCGAGCGCAAGGTTGAGCAGCTCCGTGGCTTCGAGCGCGACTACCGTTCACGCCTGAAGGCCTACATCGAAGGTCAGCTCCGCGACCTCGACGCCCGTGGTTCCGTCGCTGCCCCTGAGGTTGGCGAAGCAACGGCCGACGTTTAGCAAGTATTCTGAAAGCCGGTGGCTGAGGACTCCTCGGCCGCCGGCTTTCGCTGTTAAAGCTGACATCAGCTAAAAACTGAAGGCAGCTGGAAACTGACAGCAGCCCACCACGCTTCCCGAATGAAAGCACTATGACCGACGACTTCACCGCTGAATCCACACAGCCGACGCCTGCCGGGCGCCGCAAGTGGCGTCCTGCCATGCTTTGGCTTTTTGCCGGCTTCGCCGTGTTCGCCTACGTTTTTGACCAGCTCACCAAACTCTGGGTGACCAGCACCATGACGGAGGGTGAGCGCATTCCAGTGCTGCCGCCGCTGCTGCACTGGTACTACATCCGTAACTCCGGGGCGGCGTTTTCCATCGGCGAGAACGTGACGTGGATCTTCACCATCGTCATGGCAGCCGTTTCCGTGGCCATCCTCTTTCAGTTGCGAAAGTTGGGCTCTGCCTGGTGGGCGCTGTCGCTGGGACTGCTGCTGGGAGGTGCCCTCGGCAACCTGACCGACCGCCTTTTCCGGGAGCCGTCCTTTGCCATGGGCCACGTGGTGGACTTCATCCAATTGCCAAACTTCGCCATCTTCAACATCGCAGACTCGGCCGTGGTGTCCGGCGTCGTCATTATCTGTCTCCTGACGCTGCGAGGCGTGGGCATGGACGGGACGCGCCATGTGGCCGCGCCCAAGCCGGCCAAGGATGCCAAGCCTGCCGGCGGCACTACCGGGGAGCCTGCTGGTGAGTAGATCCGTGGTGGTCCCCGAAGAGCTGGCCGGGGCCCGCGTTGACGCCGGCCTTGCCCGGCTTCTGGACATTTCCCGGTCCGCGGCGGCGCTGCTGATTTCCGAGGGAAACGTCACCAGCGGCGGAGTTCCCCTGGGTAAATCGGCAAAGCTCGTTGCCGGCGCAGTGCTTGATGTCACGGTTCCCGAGCGGCCGGATCCCTTGGAAGTCGTGGAGGAAGTTGTGGAAGGCCTGAAGATCCTGTTGGACGACGAGGATTTCGTTGTCATCGACAAGCCTGTGGGGGTTGCTGCCCACCCCTCTCCCGGCTGGGTAGGTCCCACAGTGGTGGGAGGCCTCGCCGGCGCCGGGTACAGGATTTCGACGTCAGGGGCTCCGGAGCGGGCGGGTATCGTACACAGGCTGGATGTGGGCACGTCGGGTGTCATGGTGGTGGCCAAAACCGAGCATGCCTACACCGTGCTGAAGAGGGCCTTCAAGGAACGCACCGTGGAGAAGGTCTATCACGCAGTGGTTCAAGGGCTGCCTGATCCGCTCGAGGGCACCATTGATGCGCCGATCGGACGTCACCCGGGCCATGACTGGCGTTTCGCCGTCATCGAGGACGGTCGACCCTCAGTGACCCACTACGAGGTCCTGGAGGCCTTCGGTAAGGCAACCCTGGTGGAAGTGCATCTGGAAACCGGCCGCACCCATCAGATCCGCGTGCACTTCTCCGCGTTGCGGCATCCGTGTGCCGGAGATCTCACCTATGGTGCGGACCCGCGGCTGGCTGCGAACCTGGGGCTGACCCGACAATGGCTGCACGCCCGTCAACTTGGATTCATTCACCCCCGCACGGGCGATTGGGTTGAAGTCAGCAGCGAATACCCGGCCGACCTCCAGTACGCCTTGGATCTGCTGGCTACAGGTTCCGCATAGACAGGATTCACTGCCCGGGTCCGACTTCTGTCTGAGACGGGACGGTAGACTGTCGTGGTGACTTCCAGCAATGATTCGTTCGTCCACCTGCACACCCACACCGAATACTCCATGCTGGATGGAGCCGCCCGGCTCGGTGAGTTGTTCGATGAGACCGAACGCTTGGGCATGCCGGCGCTGGCCACCACGGACCACGGGTATTTGTTCGGCGCATTCGACTTTTGGCGCAAGGCCACGGACAAGGGCATCAAGCCGATCATCGGCGTCGAAGCCTACGTAACCCCTGGTACCGCCCGCGGGGACAAAGAACGCGTGCGCTGGGGCGACGAAAGCCAGCGCAAGGACGATGTCTCGGGTGGTGGCTCGTACACCCACATGACGCTTCTGAGCTATAACAACGTAGGCATGCGCAACCTGTTCAGGGCGTCATCCATTGCCTCCTTGGACTCTGTCTTTGGTAAGTGGCCCCGGCTGGACAGGGAACTGCTCAACACCTACTCCGAGGGCTTGATAGCCACCACCGGGTGCCCTTCCGGAGAAGTTCAGACCAAGCTGCGGCTCGGCCAATACCGCGAGGCCGTCGAAGCCGCAGCGGAGTTCCGTGACATTTTCGGAGCAGAAAACTACTTCTGTGAATTGATGGACCACGGGCTGGACATTGAGCGGCGCGTTACCGGCGATCTCCTGCGCCTGGCCAAGGAACTCAACCTTCCGCTGGTGGCCACCAATGACCTTCACTACACGCACGAACACGACGCCAAGGCCCACGAGGCCTTGTTGGCTATCCAGTCCGGTTCCACGCTCCTGGAACCGACGTATGACAACGGGGGTTCCCGCTTCGCGTTCTCCGGCAGCGGCTACTACCTGAAGTCTCCGCAGGAGATGAGGGAGCTGTTCCGTGATCACCCGGAGGCCTGCGATAACACGCTGCTCATCGCCGAGCGCTGCGAAGTTTCGTTCAACACCGGCGCCAACTACATGCCACGCTTCCCTTGTCCTCCCGGGGAAGACGAGACCTCCTGGCTGGTTAAGGAAGTAGATACCGGCCTGAAGTACCGCTATCCGCAGGGTATTCCGGACAAGGTCCGCAAGCAGGCGGACTACGAGCTCGGCGTCATCACCTCCATGGGATTCCCCGGGTACTTCCTGGTGGTTGCCGACTTCATCAACTGGGCGAAGAACAACGGGATCCGCGTGGGTCCCGGCCGTGGATCCGGTGCAGGCTCCATGGTGGCCTATGCCATGCGCATCACCGACCTCGACCCCCTGCAGCACGGCCTCATCTTTGAACGCTTCCTCAACCCGGACCGCGTTTCCATGCCCGACTTCGACGTCGACTTCGATGATCGCCGCCGCTCCGAGGTGATTGACTATGTCACCAAGAAGTACGGCGACGAGCGCGTGGCAATGATCGTCACCTACGGAACCATCAAGACCAAACAGGCGCTCAAGGATTCCTCACGTGTGCTGGGATATCCGTTCAGCATGGGGGAGCAACTGACCAAAGCCCTTCCGCCTGCCGTCATGGCCAAGGACATTCCCTTGGCGGACATCCAGAACCCGGAATCCAAGCGTTACAGCGAAGCCGGGGATTTCCGCCAGCTGATCGCTACCGATCCCGAAGCCGCCAAGGTGTTCGAGACCGCGCTCGGCATCGAGGGCCTGAAGCGCCAGTGGGGTGTTCACGCCGCCGGCGTCATCATGTCCTCGGACCCCATCATCGATGTCATTCCCATCATGCGCCGCTTCCAAGACGGCCAGGTCATCACCCAGTTCGACTATCCGACGTCCGAAGGCCTTGGCCTGATCAAGATGGACTTCCTGGGCCTCCGAAACCTGACGATCATTTCGGATGCCCTGGAAAACATCAAGATGAACCGCGGCGTTGACCTGGACCTGGAAAACCTGGAACTCGACGACGCTGCGTCCTATGAGCTCCTGGCGCGCGGTGACACCTTGGGTGTGTTCCAGCTGGACGGCGGCCCCATGCGGTCCCTGCTCAAGCTCATGAAGCCTGACAACTTCGAAGACATCTCCGCAGTTCTTGCGCTCTACCGTCCCGGGCCCATGGGCGCCAACGCCCACACCGACTACGCCCTGCGTAAGAACGGGATCCAGGAAGTCATTCCCATCCACCCGGAGTTGGAAGAACCGCTCAAGGAAATCCTTGGCGGCACCTTCGGCCTGATCGTGTATCAGGAGCAGGTTATGGCTGTGGCCCAGAAGCTGGCGGGTTACTCGCTCGGCCAAGCCGACATCCTCCGCCGCGCCATGGGTAAGAAGAAGAAGTCCGAGCTGGACAAGCAGTTTGCCGGCTTCTCCCAAGGCATGCAGGATAACGGCTACTCCATGGCCGCCGTTAAGACGCTGTGGGACATTTTGCTCCCGTTCTCCGACTACGCCTTCAACAAGGCCCACTCGGCAGCTTATGGAGTCATCTCCTACTGGACGGCCTATTTGAAGGCGCACTACGCGCCGGAGTACATGGCCGCCCTGCTGACGTCCGTGGGTGACGATAAGGACAAGTCCGCCATTTACCTCAACGAGTGCCGTCGAATGGGCATCACGGTCCTCCCGCCGGATGTCAACGAATCATCGTTGAACTTCACCCCAGTGGGAACGGATATCCGCTTCGGCATGGGCGCCATCCGCAATGTGGGTGTCAACGTGGTGGATGCCATGGTGGCCGCCCGAAAATCCGAGGGCAAATACACGTCCTTCAAAGACTTCCTCCTGAAGGTGCCTGCCGTGGTGTGCAACAAGCGCACCATCGAATCCTTGATCAAAGCCGGAGCGTTCGACTCACTCGGCCATCACCGGCGTGCTTTGGCGATGATCCATGAAGAAGCCATCGATTCCGTGATCACGCTCAAGCGCAACGAGGCCATTGGCCAGTTCGATCTCTTCGCAGGCTTTGAAGACCAGGAGCCGGAGGCATCGCTGACAACGGAAATTCCGGACCTGCCCGAGTGGGAGAAGAAGGACAAGCTGTCCTTTGAACGGGACATGCTGGGACTTTACGTTTCGGACCATCCGCTGCAGGGACTTGAGGGCGTCCTCAGCCAGCACGCGGAACAGTCCATTACGTCGATTATCGCCGAGGACGGACCGCACGACGGCGCTATAGTCACCATTGCGGGCATGATCACCTCGCTGAGCCGCAGGATCGCCAAGGCCAGCGGAAACGCCTACGCCCGGGCAGAAATCGAAGACCTTGGCGCTTCCATGGAAGTCATGTTCTTCGGCCAGGTGTACGGGCCCATCGCTTCGGTCCTGGCTGAAGACTTGATCGTTGTGGTCAAGGGCCGGCTCCAGCGCCGCGATGACGGAGCGGTCACGTTGAACTGCATGGAGCTTTCCGTCCCGGACCTCAGTGAAAGCGTGAACGGTCCCGTGGTCATCACCATTCCTACGTT
Organism: Arthrobacter sp. Rue61a; assembly: GCF_000294695.2. Lineage (NCBI taxonomy): Bacteria > Bacillati > Actinomycetota > Actinomycetes > Micrococcales > Micrococcaceae > Arthrobacter > Arthrobacter sp. Rue61a. The sequence continues at coordinate 1,783,057 of NC_018531.1, forward strand.
CAAGGCTACCGAGGCAGTAGTGACGGACCTGCGTGATGTGCTGCGCACCCACCGCGGAAACTCAGAGGTCCGGCTCAAATTGATGGGTGATACGAAGGTGGAAGTCATGGGCTTGCCGGTTCACATGCGAGTGAATCCCAGTCCATCACTCTTTGGCGACTTGAAGGTCCTGCTGGGACCTGCCTGCCTGGATAACTAAATCTCGCTGCTTCGACTAGATTTCATAGTCGATCGGCGTGGGTTTGCTATAGCTGCCGCTGTGGTAAAGCAGGGGAGTACCGTTATCGCCAACTTGCCCGTCGACAACTTCGACCACCACAACGGCGTTGTTCTCGAAAGACAGACGCATTTGAATCCTGCCCACGAGCCAGCCGCTGACGTCCTTGAGAATGGGCACGTCGTGGGGACCTGGTTCCCAGTGGTCGCCGTCGAAGCGGTCGCGGGTCCGTGCGAAGCGATTGGCGAGGGCTTGGTTTTCCAGCCCCAGCATGTGGACTCCTATGTACTCCGCATTGGCCACAGCCGGCCAGGAACTGGAGCTCCTGGCCATGTTGAACGTGAAGCGGGGAGGCTCGGCGGACAGGGAAGCCACGGAGGTGGCGGTGAAACCAAAGGGGCTTCCGTTGAGGTTGGCCGTGATGATGGCTACTCCTGCGGCATGCCGACGGAACATCTCCCTGAACGTCTGCTCGAAGCCGGATGGTTCGCTTGGCACGTCGGTTTTTCTCCTGAATCGGGGCTGCACTTCTCTCCTTCAGAGTATTCCTCCCGAACTGCGAGCCCCACATTTTTGTTGAGTCGGCGTGAACCTTTGTTAATGTGAGTTGCATGACCGAGCCCACCGTGCACGACCCAGCCGTTGCAGATCCGATGTCCGACTCCAAGCGGTGGCGCTCGAAAGACGTCCTCTGGCTGGTCCTTCCGGCGGCCTCGGGTGTGGTTGCCGGCGTGCTCTGGTGGCTTCTGGCTCCGGGTGGGCTGAATCTGGTCTCGGGCAATCCGGATCTGGCGAATGCGGCAAATCCTGATTCCTGGCTACCGCGCGACTTGGTCCTCGGAGCTCTGATGCTCCTTGCAGGGTGCCTCACCGGCGTCATGCTGGACGGAAAGCTGCAGGGTGACGGAGCCGGCAGGCGTCTGGCTTTCGCCCTCATCGGAGGTGCTTTGGGCGCTCTCATCGCGTGGTTGGTCGGGCTGCTCGCCGCCCAGTTGCTGGGGCCAGCGCCGGATCCGGCACTTGGCCCAGGGTTTGGCTTTACGCTCCGCTCCTACGCTGTACTGGTTCTATGGCCTGCTGCCATCGCGTTTATCACGTTCGTTCTGGCGCTGTTCGGGGTTCTGTCAAAGAAGACCGTAAAATAGCGGGGTGACCACTTCCTCGGATACTTCCGCCCCCACCACTGACGCCCTGAACTTCCGAAGCATCGACTTCCGGGGCCGCCACCTTTCGTTGGCGGAACTTCGCGCAGCTGTGCCAAGGGCGCAGCATCAGACAATGGCGGACGCGGAGCAGAAGGTCTTGGACATCATTGCCGATGTCCGCAGCCGGGGCTTCGCCGCCTTGGGTGAGCTGGCAAAGAAGTTCGACGGCGTGGTGCAGTCCCACCCCCGGGTTCCGGCGGAGGCCCTCACCCAAGCGCTGACCGATCTCGATCCGAAGGTCCGTGCAGCCCTGGAGGAGTCCATCAAGCGCGCCCGCCAGTTTGCTGACCAGCAGCGGCCCGCCAATGTGGATGTACAACTTGGCGACGGCGCCGTCGTCAGCCAAAACTGGATACCAGTGGGACGCGTTGGGCTCTACGTTCCCGGCGGACTCGCCCCTTTGGCGTCATCAGTCATCATGAATGTCGTCCCCGCAGTTGCCGCCGGCGTTGAGTCCATTGCACTGGCCTCTCCTCCGCAGAAAGACTTCGGTGGCCTACCTCACCCCACCATCCTGGCCGCAGCGAAGCTGTTGGGCATCGACGAGGTGTACGCCATCGGTGGTGCGCAGGCCATTGTGTCGTTTGCCTACGGAATCCCGGGAACCGACGATGAACTGCCCCTTGAGCCTGTTGACGTGGTTACAGGCCCCGGAAACATTTTTGTGGCCACAGCCAAACGACTCGTCAAGGGTGTGGTGGGCATCGACTCCGAGGCTGGAACCACTGAGATCGCCATCCTCGCCGACTCCACGGCGCAGGCCCCGTTGGTGGCCGCCGACCTCATCAGCCAGGCGGAGCACGATCCCAAAGCAGCTTCCGTCCTGGTGACGGACTCCGCGGAACTGGCTGACGCCGTCGTGCTTGAACTGTCACGGCAGGCCGCTGCAACAAAGCACAGTGCCCGCGTCCTTGAGGCGCTGTCCGGACCACAGTCCGGTGCGGTGCTGGTGGATGATCTTGAGCAGGGGATCGCGGTTTGCAATGCCTACGCCGCTGAACACCTGGAGATCATGACGGCGAACGCACCCACTGTTGCATCGCGGATCCGCAACGCGGGCGCGATCTTCGTGGGCGACTTCAGCCCGGTGAGCCTGGGGGACTACTGCGCAGGTTCCAACCACGTGCTGCCCACCAGCGGAACCGCGGCATTCTCTTCGGGCCTCAACGTCACCACGTTCCTCCGGGCAGTCCAGGTCATCAACTATGACCGCGCTGCGTTGGAGCAAGTCAGCGGACACATTGTGAGCCTGTCGGGCGCCGAAGACCTGCCGGGTCACGGTGACGCTGTCCGAATTCGCTTCGCTTAGGGGCGCAAAACACTACATATATGGGCACACACCACTACATGTAGTAATTACACGCTTGTCATTACGGTGTGGCGAACCGTAAACTGGTGCCGGAAGTGAAACTTCCGGCACCTTTTGCGTATCCGGCGTCCTGCCGCATCGATTCCGTGCCGGAGCTGTCAGGGGAGGCCCAGCGTGTATTGTCCGTTCTGCCGGAATCCCGACTCCCGCGTCGTCGATAGCCGCATGGCAGACGACGGCTCCTCCATTCGCCGCCGCCGCCAGTGCCCGGAATGCGGACGCCGCTTCACCACAGTGGAGACCACCAGCTTGTCCGTGATCAAGAGGTCGGGCGTCGGCGAGCCGTTCAGCCGGATCAAGGTCATCAGCGGAGTCCGCAAGGCATGCCAGGGACGCCCTGTCACCGAGGACGATCTTGCCATGCTGGCCCAGGAAGTCGAGGAGAATATTCGTTCCTCAGGCGCGGCGGAGATCGATGCCCATGAAGTGGGCCTTGCCATTCTAGGACCGCTCCGGAAGCTTGATGAAGTGGCGTACCTTCGTTTTGCCAGTGTCTATCAGGCGTTCGAATCCTTGGAAGACTTCGAGTCGGCCATCTCGCTGCTTCGCCATGAGGCAGAAGCGGCCAAGGCAGGCGCCAAAAAAGCCACAGGTTCAGAAAAGAGCCAACTCTAGCTCCGGTGGCGGCAGCGGAGGGGAAGCCGCAGCCACCACCGGCACAATCCGGGATCGGGTCTAGCGCCCGCCTGACACGGGAAGCACTGCTCCGGTAATGTAGCCGGCGTCCTCCGACATCAGCCACATCACGGCCGCAGCCACCTCTTCCGGTTCGGCTCCGCGACCCATCGGTATGGTTGGGTTGAGCCTCTCCACCCGGTCCGGCATTCCGGCCGCTGCATGAAGGCCGGTGTTGGTGCTTCCAGGGGCAATGGCGTTGACCCGGATACCTTGCTTGGCCACTTCGGCTGCCAAACCTACCGTCAAGACATCTACTGCGCCCTTGGTGGCCGCGTAGTGGACCCAAGTTCCGGGGGACCCGGCCTTGGTGGCTGTGGAGGAGATGTTGACGATGGATCCACCGATGCCGCCATTGTCCGTGGAGAGTCTCCGAACTGCTTCTTGGCACATGAAGATCATTCCCGCGACGTTGACATCAACAACCCGTTGCACGGTCTCCGCCGGAACTTCCACGAGCGTGCCGATAAGGTTCCCCGTGATGGCGGCGTTGTTGATGACGGCGGTCAGAGGACCCCAGCCAGCGGCTTCGTCGAACATACGCACGACGTCGTCCGGTTGGCTGACATCGGCTTGTATGGCACGGGCCTTCCCTCCGTGGGCCAGGATGTCGTTAACCGTCGTCTCCGCGCCCTGGCCATCCGCCGAGTAATTGACCATGACGTGATACCCGGCGGCCGCCGCGGCCTGTGCCACGGCGGCTCCGATCCCACGGCTGGCGCCGGTGACGATCGCGACGTCGGGCTTGCCGTTCCGGCTACCGGTCCTGCTGCCTGTCATGCCGCGATTACTTCGCGAGCTTGTGGTGCAAAGCGACCTCGAGAGCGGCACCGACGATGCCGGCGTCATTCTTCAATTTGGCGGTGACGATCTTGGTCCGCAGTTCGAGGTGCGGGAAGTACTCGTCGGAGCGCTTCGAAATGCCGCCACCCACAATGAAGAGTTCGGGGGAGAACAGGAACTCCACGTGCTGGAGGTAGCGGTTGAGAAGGACCCCGTACTCGTCCCAGCTGAGGCCATCGCGTTCGCGTGCCACGGCGGATGCCTTGGTCTCGGCGTCGTGTCCGTCCACTTCAAGGTGGCCGAGCTCGGCATTGGGGACCAACTGTCCGTTGAAGATGAAGGCCGATCCTATGCCGGTACCCAGTGTGATCACCAGGACAGTGCCGTCCACGCCCTCGCCGGCTCCGTAGCGGGCTTCAGCGAGGCCGGCCGCGTCGGCATCATTGATGACCTCTACGGGGCGGCCGAGGCGCTTGGTGAACGCGGCATCGATGTCGGTGCCGAGCCAGGTCTTGTCGACGTTTGCCGCAGAGTTGACTACGCCGTGCTGGATGATGCCGGGGAACGTGACACCCACGGGTGAGTCGGCTGCCGGAGCGTCGGGGCGGCTGGAGAGTTCCTCAACGATTTGGGCGACAACCTCGGCCACGGCCTCCGGAGTGGCGGGCTGCGGAGTGGGAACGCGGAAGCGGTCGCCAATCAGCTTGCCCTTCTTCAGGTCGACAATGCCGCCCTTGATGCCGGTGCCGCCGATGTCGATACCGATCAAAGGGGCGTTCTTATGGGTCTTCTCATCCTTCTTGGACAATGCATTTCCGATCATGGCAGGAGGGGATGGGCATGGCGCAGCCGCCCGGGCTGCGAGGACCTTCCGGAGAGCTCAGGGAAGGGTAAGGATTTCCGCGCCGGTCTCGGTGACCAGCAGGGTGTGTTCGAATTGGGCCGTTCGTTTGTGGTCCTTGGTGACGACCGTCCAGTCGTCGGCCCACATATCCCATTCGATGGTGCCGAGCGTCAGCATGGGTTCGATGGTGAACACCATGCCTGCCTCGATCACGGTGTTGTACGCCGGGGCTGCGTCGTAATGCGGAATGATGAGACCGGTGTGGAAGGCCTCACCCACGCCGTGGCCGGTGAAATCCCGTACTACGCCATAGCCGAAGCGTTTGGCGTAGGACTGGATGGCACGGCCGATTACGTTGATTTCGCGGCCAGGGGCCACGGCCTTGATGGCCCGGTTGAGCGACTCCTGCGTACGCTCAACCAGCAAACGGGATTCTTCGTCCACGTCGCCAACAAGGAAAGTGTAGTTAGTGTCCCCATGCACGCCGTTGATGAAGGCAGTGATGTCAATGTTCAGGATGTCGCCATCCTGCACCACGGTTGAGTCAGGGATTCCGTGGCAGATGACCTCGTTGAGCGAGGAGCACAGGGACTTGGGGAAGCCCCTGTAGCCGAGCGTGGACGGGTAGGCGTTGTGGTCCAGAAGGAACTCGTGCCCTACTTTGTCCAAGTGGTCCGTGGTGACGCCGGGCTGAATGTGCTTGCCTACCTCCACGATCGCTTGTGCCGCGATCTTCCCGGCAATCCGGATCTTCTCGATGGTCTCCGGAGACTTCACCTCGGAGCCTGTGAACTTGGCGGGTGCTTTCTTGCCGACGTACTCGGGCCTGGGAATCGACGCCGGTACGGGTCGTTCAGGGCTGATGGTTCCCGGGGTGAGGGCGCCAATGGGTGCAGTCGAAGCAAGAGAAGGCATAGATTGATCATATAAGGCACACAAGAGACGTAAGTAACAAAGTGTGGCCGGGTTCCTGTGACCCCGCCAACGTTACGCGTTGAAGGGCCCGAGGATCGAGGAGGAGACGTGACGGAGTACTGGTACAACGTCAAGACGCATGAGATCGAAGAGGACGCGATGTCCGATTGGACCCAGCTGATTGGCCCTTATAAAACCAGGGAAGAAGCCGAGCACGCCTTGGAAAAGGTCAAAGCACGCAATGATGCCTGGGATGCCCAGGATGACGACTAGCCAGGATGCCTAGAAGGAATGCTCCGGTCCGGGGAACTGGCCGGACCGGACATCCTCACCATAGGCGGCAGCGGCATCGCTCAGCGTGGTGCGAAGGTCTGCGTACTGCTTGACGAACTTGGCCATTTTGCCGCCCCGCAAACCTGCCATGTCCTGCCATACGAGAACCTGGCCGGTGGTGGTCTTGCCAGCGCCGATACCGACGGTGGGCACCCGCAGTGCGGCGTCGACGGCGGCTGCTGTCTCGGCAGGCACCATTTCCATGAGGACGCTGAAGGCGCCGGCGTCCTGCAACGCGACGGCGTCGTCCACGAGCCGCTGGGCGTCATCGCCGCGGCCTTGGACGCGGTAGCCGCCAAGGGAGTGTTCGCTTTGCGGTGTGAATCCGATGTGAGCCATGACGGGAATGCCTGCCTGGACCATGGCCCTCACAGTGTCCGCGTAGTAGGCGGTTCCCTCAATCTTGACCGCGTGCGCCAGTCCTTCTTTCAGGAACCGTACTCCGGTGGCCACTGCCTGCCCGGGGGAAACCTCGTAGCTGCCGAAAGGCAGGTCCGCCACGATCAGCGCACGCTTCGCCGACCGGCTCACGGCACGTGTGAGGGGAAGGAGCTCGTCCACGGTGACGGGAAGGCTCGTCTCGTTGCCGTACACGTTGTTGGAAGCCGAGTCGCCCACCAGGAGGACTTCGATTCCCGCCTGGTCAAAGATTTCAGCGGTGTACTGCTCATATGCCGTCAGCATGGCGAAGTGTTCGCCGTTGTCCTTGGCCTGCTGCAGGTGGTGAATCCGGACCCTGCTGATCGGCTTCCTGCCGGCTGCTGATGCCGCTTGCGCCGCTGCTGCTGGACCGGTGCCGTAGGGTGCGGGAACTTCGGCGGGCGTGGTGGACTCAGGAAGGTTGCTCGGGGCCATGGATAGAGCCTAAGCGGTGCCGACGGAGGCTGCCACCAGTGTGCCGGGCGTCACCTTATGTAAACGCTGTGTTACGCGGAGCTTCCGCTGCGGCATTAGCACGGAACTCTTAGTAGAGTGAAGGCTGAGCTGCCGTGGCTTCTATCCCTTGAAACCAGCGGCATGGACACTGAACCGGAAAAGAGGCCCTATGGACCGCCAGCAAGAGTTCGTTCTGCGGACGATCGAAGAGCGTGACGTGCGCTTCGTACGCTTGTGGTTCACCGACGTCGTGGGTTCGCTTAAATCGGTGGCGCTTGCGCCCGCCGAAGTTGAGGGCGCCTTTGAAGAGGGCCTTGGCTTTGACGGTTCCGCCATTGAGGGCCTCGCCCGCGTGTTCGAGTCGGACATGCTCGCGCAGCCGGACCCCTCCACCTTCCAGATCCTGCCGTGGCGTGGCGAGACCGAGCAGACATCGCGGATGTTTTGCGACGTCCTCACTCCCGACGGTGAGCCCTCTGCGGCGGACCCCCGCAACGTCCTCAAGAGGACCCTTGCCAAGGCCGCCGACATGGGTTTCACCTGCTACACCCACCCCGAGATTGAGTTCTACCTGTTGAAGTCCAAGGAGTTGGGCCCTGACGGTGCTCCTGTTCCCGTGGACGAAGGCGGCTACTTTGACCACGTACCGGGCGGCGTAGCGCAGGACTTCCGCCGTACCGCCGTCACCATGCTCGAGTCCGTGGGCATCTCCGTGGAGTTCAGCCACCACGAGGGCGGTCCGGGCCAGAACGAGATTGACCTCCGTTATGCGGATGCCCTCCAGACCGCGGATAACATCATGACGTTCCGCACGGTCATCAAGGAAGTCGCCCTTCAGCAGGGCACGTACGCCACCTTCATGCCCAAGCCGTTCACGGACCACCCCGGTTCCGGCATGCACACCCACTTCTCGCTCTTCGAAGGCGACACCAACGCGTTCTTCGAAGCCGGAGCCGAGTTCCAGCTGTCCAAGACGGCGCGCCAGTTCATTGCCGGAATCCTGAAGCACGCCCCGGAGTTCACGGCGGTCACCAACCAGTTCGTGAATTCCTACAAGCGCCTTTGGGGCGGCGGCGAGGCACCGAGCTACTTGAGCTGGGGCCACAACAACCGCTCGGCATTGGTGCGCGTTCCGCTGTACAAGCCCGGCAAGGGCCAGTCCGCACGCATCGAATACCGGGGCATCGACAGCGCAACCAACCCGTACCTGGCCTACGCCGTACTTCTCGGTGCCGGCTTGAAGGGTATTGAGGAAGGCTATGAACTTCCGGCTGCAGCCGAAGACGACGTCTGGTCGCTGACCACTGCGGAGCGCAGGGCCATGGGGCATGCGCCGTTGCCGGCCAGCCTCCACGATGCCATTCGCGCCATGGAGGAATCCGAACTGGTGGCCCAGATTCTGGGGGAGCAGGTGTTCGAGCACTTCCTGCGCAACAAGCGTGCAGAGTGGCAGGACTACCGCCTTCAGGTCACCCCGTACGAGTTGCAGCGCAACCTCGGCATTCTCTAGGCAGGGCCAATGAGCCTCGCGCGTCGGCTCATCTCAGCCGGATTCAGTGACCTCGAAAAGGGCGAACGGTTTCTTGCTGCCCCGGAACTTGACGGGATCGACGAGGACGCCTTGTTCGCCGGGCTGTCCTTGTCGGCCAGCCCGGATACCGCTCTCCAGTCCCTGGTAAGGCTGATTGAGAAGAATCCGGGGCTAAAGAAGCTGGCTGCGGCTGATCAGGACACCAGCGAGCCTATGTATCGGCTCCTGGGTGCCTCGGAGGCGCTGGGGGAGTTTCTCATGCGCCGGCCGGAGCATCTGGATGTCTTCAATGTCCGGGTCAGTCCGGAGCCGCTCCAAGCATCCTATGAAGAGCTCCGGGCGATGCTGCTGCGCTCCGTGAAAGCAGAGCCCGGCGCCCAGCGCCCGGTGGCCGGGATAACCGGCCTGCCGGCATACGCAGCCTTGCGGAGCGCGTACCGCCGCGGTTTGACGGAGCTTGCCATCAAGGACATCTGCGCGGCATCACCAACGGACTTCATGCCTGCAGTTGGTGCCGAGTTGGCAGATCTCGCCGGTGCTGCCATTGAGGCCGCCCTCGCGGTATCCCGGGCGGAAGCTGCAGCCCAGTTCGACGCAGCCGAGATCGCAGACATCGGGCTTGCCGTCATTGGCATGGGTAAGTGCGGCGCCCGGGAGCTGAACTACATTTCCGACGTCGATGTCATCTACGTCATCGAGGCAGGGGAGGTGGACGACGCACGCGCGTCCACTATAGGCACCGCCCTCGCGTCCGGTATCTCCAGGGCGATCTCCTCTTCTGCGCCGGAACCAGGCCTGTGGGAAGTCGACGCCAATCTTCGTCCGGAAGGAAAGTCCGGGCCGCTGGTTCGCACCCTTCCCTCGCACTTGAGCTATTACGCCCGGTGGGCCGAAAGTTGGGAGTTCCAAGCACTGCTGAAGGCGCGGACCATTGCCGGCGACCAGGAACTCGGTCAGCGCTACGAGAAGGCCGTGGAACCGCTGGTCTGGGCATCCGCAGGACGTGAGGGCTTTGTGGAGTCGGTCCAGGCCATGCGCCGCAGGGTGACCGACTACATTCCGGCAGCCGAAGAACAGCGTCAAATCAAGCTGGGGCGCGGTGGCCTCCGCGATGTTGAATTCACGGTGCAGTTGCTGCAATTGGTACACGGAAAGTCCGACGAGTCACTTCGGTGCCGTGACACCACGTCTGCTATTGCGGCGTTGTCTGCCGGTGGTTACATCGGCCGGACTGACGCAGCGGCCTTCGACAATGCCTACCGCTATTTGCGTCTCCTGGAACACAGAATTCAGCTGTTCCAACTGCGTCGAACCCACCTCATGCCTGTCACCGAGGATGCCCAGCGCTTCCTTGCAAAGGCCGTCCTGGGTCCGTTTGCGCTGGAGCGACCCCATCCCGACCAGCTGATGGCCACCTGGCAAAAAACCAAGAAGGCCGTCCGCGAACTTCACGAGCGGATCTTCTACAGGCCGCTGCTCAACACCGCGGCAAAGCTGAGCAGCGAGGACGCGAAGCTCAGCCCGGAGGCAGCCCAAGGTCGTCTTGCAGCGCTTGGTTACGTGGACCCCCAAGGTGCCATGCGGCACATCGAAGCACTCACAGCGGGCGTCAGCCGGCGTGCGGCACTGCAGCGGCAGCTCCTGCCGATCCTCCTGGGGTGGCTCGCCGAGGGCGTTGATCCCGACGCCGGACTGCTCGCCTTCCGTAGGGTCAGCGAAGCCCTTGGAACCACCCACTGGTATTTGGGCCTGCTCCGGGATTCCCAAGCGGCAGCCGAGCGACTCTGCCAGGTGCTGGCTAATTCCCGCCTGATTTCGGACCTGTTGGAAGTATCGCCGGAGTCCGTTGCCTGGCTGGGCAGCGACAAAGAACTGGCACCGGTTCCTTTTGAAGCCCAGTGGCAGGAAATCCGGTCCAAGCTTTCCCGTCATGAGGATCCCGAGAGTGCCATGAGGCTGATCCGGTTGATCCGGCGTCGCGAAATCCTGCGCACCGCGGTCGCGGATAGTGCCGGGTTGCTGGACCAGGATGCCGTGGGACTGGCCTTGGCCGAGACGGACCGGGCAGCCGTTCTAGGGGCGTTGCATGTAGCGGAGTCCGTCATTGCGGCGACTGGTCCTTTGAAAACCGATGTCCTGGTGGTGGCGATGGGCCGGCAGGGTGGCCGCGAGATCGGCTACGGCTCGGACGCGGACGTCATCTACGTGCACCGTGCCCGTCCCGGGTTCACTGATGCTGAGGCCCAGGAACAGGCGACGGCGATCGTCGCCAAGCTTTCCAGCTTCCTCACCCAGCCGCTCAAGCCCGCGATCATGGCCGAACGAGTGCTCATGGTGGATGCCGACCTGCGGCCCGAGGGCAAGAACGGTGCCATGGTGCGGTCTCTGGACTCCTATGCGGAGTACTACCGACGGTGGTCCCTGACTTGGGAGGCGCAGGCACTGCTGCGGGCCCGCCCGATGGCAGGCTCGGACGATCTTGCCGACGACTTCGTACGCCTCATCGATCCCATCCGGTACCCCGAGCAACTCGCGGAGCAGGACGTCCGGGAGATCCGCCGTATCAAGGCCAGGGTGGAGTCCGAGCGTCTGCCTCGTGGCGCCGATCCCGCCAGGCACGTCAAGCTTGGCCGAGGCGGCCTGAGCGACGTCGAATGGCTGGTTCAGTTGCTTCAACTCCAGCATGCAGGCAAGCACCCGGAGCTGCGGACTTCGTCCACTCTGGACGCCCTGGCTGCTGCGGAAAAGCTGGAACTTATCGCTGAAGACGACGCCCAGCTCCTGCGGGAAGCGTGGAGACTCGCCAGCCGCATTCGTTCCGCGAATGTCATTGTGACGGGACGGGCATCGGATCTTTTGCCATCATCGCGCAAGGACCTCGAGGCCGTGGCACGCTGGTGCGGATACGAACCCGGGAACGCGGGCCACTTCGAAGAGGACTATCTGAGGCTTAGTCGTCGCGCCAGGGGCGTTTTTGAGAAAGAGTTCTACGGCAACTGAGGCGTGGCGGCGGAGGCTTTTTCCCGGGCATGCCGCAGCATGGCGACCACCGCGGCTCCTGGCGTCAACGCGCCGTCAATGACGTATCCCTCCTCGCGGTCCTTAAGTGTCTCCACCATTCGTTGGCGCCATGACAGCAGTTCACCGAGGTAAGCAGGCGCTTGGGCGAGGTTTTTCCTCTCCTGGGGATCGGCGTCGAGATTGAACAGTTCTTCAGTCCCTTCACCGGAACCCCAAATGTATTTGTGGTGGCCATCGGTCAACCAGTGCAGGTTCTGGCCCCAGTACACGTGTTCGCCGTGAAGGACATCCCTGACGGCTCCGGTGCTCTCGCCCCGGACGATGCTTGCCAGTGATTCTCCGTCCACGGAATCCGGGATGGGCAACCCGGCGAGGTCCAACAGCGTGGGCATGATGTCCCTGAGTTCCACCACGTGGTCCACCACCGTTCCGCGTGCGGCCTGCTGAGCGGACGGGGAATTGGCGATGATGAACGGTACCCGGGCGGATCCTTCGTAAGGGACCGCCTTGCGGAACATATGGTGATCACCCATCATTTCGCCGTGGTCGCTGGTGAAGGCGATCACGGTGTTGTCATGCAGGCCGAAGTCGGCCAGTGACTCCTTGATCCGGTTGACCTGCAGGTCGATCTGGGCCATCAGCCCGTAGTAGCCCGCCCTGGCTCTGTGGACAACGTGGTCAGGGATCCTGCCGTAGCTGGCTTGGTAGTTTCCGTCCTGCCGATGCTCGTCCCAGTGCTGTTCCCAGTTACCTTCCACCGGTTCATACGCCGGTATGTTGAGGTACTGTTCGAAGGCCCACGACGGCGGATCGTACGGTGGGTGCGGGCGGTGAAAGGAAAGGTAGAGGAAGAAGGGCTTTACAGGATCGCGCCGGTGCATCCATTCGATGGCCTGCGTGCCGATCCAATGCGTGGGATGCAGATTCTCGGCTTTGTCCCAAGGACGGGCGACAATCGAATTGCAATTGACGCCGTGATCAAAATACTCGGCGTCCGGACCCATCCCGGGTTGTCGTCGGAGCCACGGCACGTAGTCATCAAACATGGCGAAGTTCTGATGGTGTTCCTGCCTGGCATGGTGAAGGTATCCGTCGTGCAGGACAACGTCATCAAAGTCGAGCCTGGAGCGTTCCGGCCACACGTGCATCTTTCCGATGGCCTGGGTGTGATAGCCGCCTTTCCTGAATTCGCCTTGCAGGGTCACTGGATGGACGGCATGAAAAGGTACGCCGTCGTTGTACCCGACGCGGCCATGCCTTTCCTGTGATTGGCCGGTAAACAATGCCGCGCGGGCAGGTACGCATGACGGTGTAGCAGAATAGCCCTTGGAGAACCGGACACCGTTTCGGGCAAGGTCGTCCAGGTGCGGTGTCTCCACATAGGGGTGGCCGTCCGAGGACAAGCAGTCGCCCCTCCACTCATCGACGCAAATGAGAATGACGTTGGGCTTGCTCATCGGAAGTGGTCCCTTGGTCGTCGGAAACGGTTGAGACAACCCTAATAGGAGAACTTCTGCGAATGCTTGAATATGACTCGGATGGCGTGTTTTCGATCGAGAGTGATCACAGTGGGCAAGGCGATGTCTGGCTGATTCCCCTCAAAATGCTCGACGACGACGCTCGCGCCATTCAGCTCGGGGCAGTTGCGGAGTTGGCTGTGGAAGCAAAGCAGCGGGACTTCGTCGGGGATCCGCTGCGTATGATGCTCATTTCCCTGGAAGAAGAGTCTCGCCTCCCGTACGTCATTGAGTCAGGAGGAGTTGCTGTTGGTGTGCTGACCCTCCAGTCCGGCGCGGCCATGCTCGCGGGCTGGCCCGACGACGAGTCGGTGTGGTTGTTGAGGGGATTCCTGATAGACACAAGAAGCCAAGGGCGCGGCCTCGGTACCCTGGCTGCGCGGGCCGCAGTGGAGGAAGCGCGAAAGGTGACGGCCAGGCTGGGAGGCGGGCAGGCCGGCGTCGTGCTTTCTGTCAACGAGCGTAATCCGGCAGGGTTGGCGGCGTACTCGAAAGCCGGATTCAAGGACGCGGGGCGTTACCTGGGTGGTAGCGCGGGTCCACAGCGGACCATGTACAAGGCTTTCTTGCCGGAGGTCTCAGCGCCCGCTGAACCTAGTGACGTCAATGAAAGTTGACGCTCACTATACCGTCAACTATGGTTGACGGCATGGAGGTGGACCGGATGAAAACGTTAGTGGGATCAATGGACGGCATGGGCCCGGCTGAGGCGCTGTACGCCGTTGCGGAGTTGCAGAAGGAAGTGGGCCGAGCCGAGGCTTCGCTGGTGCGCGCCGCCCGGCAATCAGGCTTGTCGTGGGAAGCGATCGCGCTCTGCCTCGGGGTGAGCAAGCAAGCAGTGCACAAAAAGTACGGAAAGCGGTAACGCGCCGTTCGCCCAGGGGTGCGCCGCCGCAACCGCCCCCCGCACGCTAAGTATCCTTATAGACTTCTTGTGTATCTGTTCTCAACGCATAGGGGAAGTACATGGAATACAACGGAAATCCGTCGGAGAAGGCCATTCCCGCCGGAGAGCTGGATCGGCGTCACGTGGGCCATTCTGTGAGCTTTCAGCCCAATGATTTCACCGTCGTCTTCGGCACGATCGCGGGCATCGCAAGGACTGAAGCCCTTGTGTACCTGTCCCTCGACGGAGTTGCCGGTGGTACTCATCTGAAAGACGAATACGACCTGCCCATCGATAAGAACGTGTATCTTCAGTTGGACCCGCTGGGCAGCGCGGAAAAGGGGCTTTCGGAAGCAGCCAGTTTCGTTAAGGAGAAGCTGGACGACATCACCAAGAATCTCAGGGATCGCGACCAAGGCAAGTCCGAGTAGTCCGAACCCACAAAGAAGGCCAGTCTCAGTCCGTACAGACTGAGGCTGGCCTCTTTGTTACGTGGTGGTATTAGACGCCGTAGTAGAGCTCGAACTCGTAGGGGTTCGGGCGCAGTGACAGCGGGCGGATCTCATTCTCGTACTTGTAGTCGATCCAAGTATCGATGAGGTCCTGGGTGAAGACGCCGCCGGCCTGGAGGAACTCGTTGTCTTCGCGCAGGGCTTCAAGTGCTTCTTCCAAAGTGCCCGGAGCCTTGGGGATGTCCTTGGCTTCCTCGGCCGGGAGCTCGTAGAGGTCCTTGTCGATGGGAGCCGGGGGCTCAATGCGGTTGCGGATACCGTCGATGCCGGCCATCAGCTGTGCAGCGAACGCCAGGTACGGGTTGGATGAGGGGTCCGGCGCGCGGAACTCAATGCGCTTGGCCTTCGGGTTGGTGCCCGTGATCGGGATACGGATACCAGCGGAGCGGTTGCCCTGCGAGTAGACCATGTTCACCGGAGCTTCGAAGCCCTTGACCAGGCGGCGGTAGGAGTTAACCGTCGGGTTGGTGAAGGCCAGGACTGCGGAAGAGTGCTTCAGCAGGCCACCGATGTACCAGCGAGCGGTGTCGGAAAGGCCGGCGTAGCCCTTCTCGTCATAGAACAGCGGATCGCCGTTGCTCCACAGCGACTGGTGGCAGTGCATGCCCGAGCCGTTGTCACCGAAGACGGGCTTCGGCATGAACGTGACGGACTTGCCCCAAGCATCTGCGGTGTTCTTGATGATGTACTTGAACTTCTGCAGGTCATCAGCAGCCGCGGTCAGCGTGGTGAACTTGTAGTTGATCTCAGCCTGGCCGGCGGATCCAACTTCGTGGTGGGAGCGCTCGACCTCAAGGCCGGCCTTGTCCAGCTCGATGCACATGGCGTCGCGAAGGTCGGCCTGCTTGTCGGTGGGGGAGACCGGGAAGTAACCGCCCTTGACGGGGGTCTTGTAGCCGAGGTTTCCGCCCTCTTCCTTGCGCCCGGTGTTCCAGTGTGCTTCTTCAGAGTCGATCTTGTAGAAGCTGCCCTGCGGGGAGGACTCGTACTGGATGTTGTCGAAGACGAAGAATTCGGCTTCGGGAGCGAAGAACGCGGTGTCGGCGATGCCTGTGGATGCCAGGTACGCTTCAGCCTTCTCTGCCACGCCGCGGGGATCGCGGTGGTACGGGTCACCGGTGCGGGGGTTCACGATGGAGAAGTTCAGTGCGAGCGTCTTCTCAATGCGGAAGGTGTCGATGAAAGCCGAGGTCACATCCGGGATGAGCTGCATGTCGGACTCGGCGATGCCCTGGAAGCCGCGGATTGAAGATCCGTCGAAGAGCTGGCCGTGGACGAAGAAATCGAGGTCGACACTCTTGGCCGGCACGTTGAAGTGCTGCTGGACACCAGGAAGGTCGGTGAAGCGGATATCGACGAATTTGACGTCTTCGTCTTTGATGAACTTGAGGACTTCGTCCGCAGTCTTGAACATCTATGCTCCTTATGCATATCAAGTAACAGGCCCGGAAGGCCGCGTGGTGCAGCCCATACCAAGGGTCGGGAGACACAAAAAGTTCCCCGTGCCATGGTGGCTGGCAACTCATACCACCTTAGGGAGATGGGATTTCCCGGGGGTGTCAGTATTGTTTCCGGCAGGTTACAGAATCATCTGTCGTGTAAACGGTAGTCGGCTTTCCTGTCTCCGGTCCACGCCGGTCCGCTGGGCGAACACCCGGGCGGTAGGCGTCCATCATCAGAGGTCTCGCGGTCGGTCACCAAGCATGCCAGCCGTTAGGCTTGGAGTGTGGTAGATCGAAAAGACATAGGCTCCTGGCTGAGCGGCCCGGACACATCCGGAATCTCCAAATATCCTGGTGAACGGCTCGGGTTGCCCGAATCCGGCCCGGGTTCCATGGCGCGAGCCGGACGGCGCATTCTGGGCATCATGGTGGACTGGACGATCGCCCTGGTGATCAGCAATTTTGCCTTCGGGGGAAACCCGTGGGCAACGTTGGCCATCTTTGCCGTGGAGCAGATCCTCCTGATCGGAACGTTGGGTTACAGCATCGGTCACAGGCTGGCCGGCATCCACGTGGTTCGATTGGGTGGCGGTCCCGCAGGACCGTTGGCCGCCGTGGTGCGGACTCTCCTGCTCTGCCTGGTCATCCCGGCAGTGGTCTTCGATCCCGATCAGCGAGGCCTGCACGACAAAGCGATGAACACCATCCTCATCAGGATGTAGCACCCCATGACTTGTTCTTAGTGCGACTTAAACAAAAACCGCCCCTGTCTCTACATCAGAAGACAGGGGCGGTTTTTTGATGTGGGATCAGCGTCCGCGGGCGGCCTTGCGGTCCGGACGGGCCTTGTAGGGGTCAATGCCCTTGGGGATGGGCAGACGGTTACCAAGGGAGTTGATGCGCTTGGAAACTGCGTTGACCTCTACTTTGGTGAGTTCGTTCTTTAGCTTGCCCATGGTCTTGGCAAGTTTGTTCAGTGGCACCTGGCCTTCGCCGCGGCCGGATTCCAAGACGTGGATGGTGACATTGGGCAGAATACGCGCGAGGCGCTTGCGCTCTGCGTCTACCAAGGGCTTGACCCGGTGGGTGGGACCTTCACTGACGAGGACGACGCCGGGGCGACCAATGGCCATGAACACAGCGTCTTGGGTGCGGGGGTTGACGGCAACAGGCTGATCCTGGGTGACCCAACCGCGGCGAAGAGTACCCAGCGCCGCGCCGGAAGCGCCAGGCTGGTTTTCAATCTGCGCAAAGGCAGCCTTCTCAGCCCGGCGGGAAAGAATGAAGACGGCCGCAAGAAGACCCAGCGGGATACCAATGATCAGGCCGGTGACCCAGTTCTCCAGCAGGAAGCCGATGAGGAAGGCCACGGCAACCACTGCAAGGAATGCCAGCACCATGATCCAGACAACCTGCGGATCATTTCGCCGGGTCATCTTGAAGACTTCAGCGATCTGCTTCAGCTGGCTCGGCTTCTTGGCCTTGGCTTCCTTGGGCTTGCGCTGGAACAGCCCACGCTTGGGTGCGTCGGCCGAGGGGGTCGAATTGCTGGAATCAGGGGAGTTCGCCATAGTGCCTTAATTCTACGTGATGTACGCAGAAGGACCGGACGCCGTTACGTAGCGGGCATCCGGTCCTTCTGTACTGATTGCGGTCCTGCTCAGTGCTAGCCGTGGGCGGCGAGGATGGTGGAGGCTTCCTGGCGGGTGGTGCCGGAGGACTCGATGTGGGAAAGGGCGGCCGGGATTTCCCAGCCCTTCTTCCGCATCGCGGTGGCCCACAGGCGCCCGGCCCGGTACGAGGACCGCACCAACGGCCCGGACATGACACCGAGGAACCCGATTTCTTCGGCCTCGTGCTGGAGGTCCACGAACTCCTGCGGCTTGACCCACCGGTCCACGGGCAAGTGCCGCTCGGACGGGCGCAGGTACTGGGTGATCGTGATCAGGTCACAACCGGCCGCGTGCAAGTCACGGAGCGCTTCGGAGATCTCCTCGCGGGTCTCGCCCATGCCCAGGATCAGGTTGGACTTGGTCACCATGCCCAGATCCCGGCCCTGCGTGATGACATCCAGGGACCGCTCATACCGAAACGCCGGACGGATGCGCTTGAAAATCCTCGGCACGGTCTCCACGTTGTGCGCAAACACCTCGGGCTTGGAATCACAGATCGCCGCGATGTGCTCGGGCTTGCCGGAGAAATCAGGGATCAGCAACTCCACCCCCGTGCCCGGGTTCAGCTCATGGATCTTCCGGACCGTTTCGGCGTACAACCACACACCCTCATCGGCCAGGTCATCACGGGCCACCCCGGTCACCGTCGCGTAGCGCAACTGCATCGCCTGCACGCTGCGGGCCACCTTGGTGGGTTCGAACATGTCCACCGGGGAGGGTTTGCCGGTATCGATCTGGCAGAAATCACAGCGCCGGGTGCACTCGGACCCGCCGATCAGGAACGTCGCTTCCTTGTCTTCCCAGCACTCAAAAATGTTCGGGCAGCCGGCCTCTTCACACACCGTGTGCAGGCCTTCCTTCTTCACCAGGTTCTTGAGCTGGACGAACTCCGGCCCCATCTGGACCTTGGCCTTGATCCACTCGGGCTTACGTTCAACCGGGACCGCCGAGTTACGCTGCTCAACGCGCAGCAACTTACGGCCTTCAGGTGCCAAGGTCACTGGAGTGCTCCTTCGGGTGTGGAAACGAGTGCTTCTTCATGCTTGCTGAATTCTTCAACGAAGCGGTCAACGATGTCGGCGGGGTTGATGGTCCGGCCGGTTTCCAGCGACATGGTGGTGACGCTGGCGTCGGTGATGCCGCAGGCGATGATCTGCGCATAGGGCGCCAGGTCATTGCTGCAGTTGATGGCCACGCCGTGCATGGTGACGCCGTCCAGAACGCGAATGCCGATCGCGGCAATCTTGCGGTCGGGTCCCTTGTCATCTGCAAGAATCCAGACTCCTGCCCGGCCTTTCACGGTGACGGCCTTAATGCCGTAGTCCTGCATGACGGCAATCATGATGGCTTCAAGCCGTTCCACGTAGTCGCGGATACCGGCACGGTTCTTGAGTTTGAGGATCGGATAGGCAATGAGCTGACCTGGGCCGTGCCACGTTAATTTCCCGCCGCGATCCACGGGAACAACGGGTGTGCCGTCAAAGGGGCGCTCGTGGTCCTCCGTGAGTTTGCCGGCCGTGTAGACGGCGGCGTGCTCAAGGATCAAGACGGTGCTGTTCTTCTCGCCCGCAACAACTTTGTTGTGGATGTCGCGCTGCAGGTCCCAGCCCTGCATGTAATCGACAAAATCCGGGGCAAGACCCAGTTGTGAAAACTCAAGAGTCATGGGTTCAAGCTTAGACCCAGCGGGAGACTGGCCACGGTTTTGTGGTGAAGCTCTCAGTCGCATCTTGGGCTATGGGGGGCGGGGAATGGTTCGAGTCAGCGCCTGTGGATAACTTCTGCGGAAAATCAGGCATTCCGGTACACCTTGTTTATGGAAACTCTGGAAACTCTGGAAACTCTGGAAACAACGGCCACCGTGGCTCCTCACATTCCGGGCTACACGATGTCCCGCCCATTGGGCCAGGGCAGTAGTTCCACCGTTTGGCTTGCCACAAGGGATATGGACGGGGCGCGGTTTGCGGTCAAATGCGCCAAGCCCGGTGCGGCTGGTGATCGGGCAACGGCCCAAGTTCTTGAAGACCTTTCCCGCGAGATGAGGCTCCTCTCCGATCTTCAGCACAAGCACCTCATCCGTGTCCACGAAGTCCTCCACGTGGGTGGCATGGCCGAGGGAACACAGGGGATTGTGATGGACTATGCCGCGGGTGGCTCACTGGCCAACCTGGTATCCGCGAGGGGGAAGCTCAGCATCGGGGAAACAGTGACCATCTTGACCCCCATCGCCCAGGCGTTGGAGTACCTGCATGTCAACGGCACGGAGCACGGAGACGTGTCGCCCGGCAATGTCTTGTTCACAGCCGTTGGGATGCCACTGCTCGCGGACCTTGGCATCGCTGCCCAGGTGGGCGACAAGCCACAAAACCCGGGAGTCGGAACGCCCGGATTCATGGACCCTGCGGCTGACGAATCCAAGGACGGCAGTACTTCCCGCGAAAGCCTCCAACCGCATCGTGACGTCTATTCGCTTGGAGCAGTCGGTTGGTACTGCCTGACGGGGGCAGCTCCGGAACAGGAACAGGATCGCCCACCGTTGTCACTTCTGGTCCCGGAAGTACCCAAGGCCCTTGCCGCAGCTTTGGAGGCGGCCTTGGACCCCGATCCCCGGAATCGTCCGACGGCTAGGGAACTTGGCACGGCGATCTTCAGAAGTGCTGCCCCCGAGGCCCTTGACTTGTCCGGTGCAGTTCATTCGTCGGTGATTCCTGAATTGCTCACCCGGCGTGAGACGTTGGGGCGTTCGCCACGCCAGACAATCCTTTGGTTGACGAGGTGGCGGAGATTGCTGCAGGTGAGGCGGAGACCTGTGCTCCGAAGGTCAGGCCGTCCGCGTCGCCGGCACGACAGTCCCCGGCAGGACAGGCTTAGGGGCGGCCCAGGCGGCAGCCTTGGCATCCGCTTGGTTGCCTTGGCAGTGGTGGGCGCGCTCATCGGCGCTGCGTCGTGGATTCTTTGGCAGCAGGACCGCCCGACGACGGCGATGGCGCACCAAGCGGCGATGGAGACCGGCGTGGCCGACCCCGGTCAGGAAGCGGAACTGCGGGACCTCGAGGACGCTCAGAAGATAAAGGACCTTCCTGATGCACTTTCTGAAACGCTCCGATCAGCGGATCCCCTGGTTGCCGTGCCCGCATTGTCAGCCGTGCGTGACATGGCCTTGGGGGAGCGGCGCCTCGACCTTTTGGACTCGGTCAATGCGCCTGGTTCGCCGGCCGAAGCGACGGACAAGCAGCTTAGTGATTATCTTCGGGGTGCTGGTACAGCGTTTGCAGGACTCCGTACAACGTTGACGGCTCTGACCGTTGAAGGACCTCCGCAGCCAGATCATGTGCTGGTAGCGGTTACAGCCACCACATCCGGCTATGAGGAACGTCTGGCATCAGGGGCAGTTGTCAGGACCGAGGGTGCCGGAAAGCCGCAGCAACTCCGGCTGGACCTGGTTCGTTCGGAGGGGCGCTGGTGGATTTCCGGAATTCTTGGCGCCGTTTCCGCAGGCTGAGATGCAACGGAAGGGGCTGCCCTGCGCAGGGTGTGGGAACCTGCTGCGTCAGCTGAGGACGTCTTTAGTGGGCCTTTTCCGAGCTGAGCCACGCCATGGCGTCGCGGAGGGAGGGGTGCAGCCATTGGAAGCCGGATTCCTGCAACCGTGCGGGCTCCATTCGCTGGTTGGCCATGACGAGTTCGTCCGCCAACCCGCCCAGGACCAGTCGCAGGGCAGGGCGGGGAACACGGCAGAAGGCCGGCTTGTGGAAAGCCTTGGCGAGGCCCGCGACAATCGTGTTCACATCTGCGCTTTCCGGGGCGCAGACATTTACCGGACCTTCAATGTCTGCTGTGAGGAGGTGCGCGAGGGCTCCGGCTTCATCGGCCAGGGTGATCCATGGCCAGTACTGGCGTCCGTTCCCAAAGGGTCCTCCCAGCCCGAGCTTCAACAAGGGAAGCAATGGGCCCAGCGCGCCACCGGAGGTGCTGAGCACCACGCCTGTCCTGGGCGTCACCACCCTCACCCCCGTGGGTGCGGTCCTGGCCGTGCGCTCCCATTCATCGGTCAGGCGTCCAAGCACGCCGCCGCCGTTGCCGGAGTCCTCCCGGAGAACTCCATCGCGTGACGCCCCGTAGTAGCCGGAGGCGGATTGGCTGATGAAGACAGCGGGCGGTTTGCTGAGGCGTTGCATGGCAGCGGTCAGGGTCTGGGTGGGCTGGAGGCGGGATTCCTTGAGGACCCGAATCCGGCGTTTTGTCCAGGGGCGGTCCCCGATGCCGGCACCCGAAAGGTTCACCACGGCATCGGCGCCATCCAGGACAGCCTCGTCGAGTTCACCTTTGGTTGGGTCCCACATCCGTTCAAGAGCTGTCCTGGCCGGCCGCCGTACCAGCCGGATGACCTCATTGCCGTCTGCGGCCAATCGCTCGGACAGGGCCGTCCCGATCATTCCCGAAGCTCCGGACATCACAATTCTCATGACCCATCTCACCATGGCGAACGCTTGTGGTGGAAACGACAGTGGATGCCGCTACTGACACGTGCCTCTTGACTATGATCGAACAATGACCTCCTCCAGCTACCTCCGTTTCCCGCATGTGCACGGCGATCTGGTCACTTTCGTGGCCGAAGACGACATCTGGATCGCCCCCCTTTCAGGAGGCCGCGCTTGGCGGGTTTCCTCGCAGCAACTGCCGGCAAGGAACCCACGGTTCACTCCGGACGGCAAGGGCCTGGTGTGGACCACCGTGGTGGGCACGTCACCTGAGGTGGTCACGGCGGACGTCGACGGCGGCGGGTACAGGCAGCTGAGTTACTTCGGGCACAGCACCACCAAGGTCAAGGGCTTCACACCGGCAGGAAACGTGGTGGTGACGAGCGCCTTCCAACAGGCCGAAAGCCGTCACACGCACGCGTACAGCCTCCCGCTGGACGGCGGTGCCGCCGTCGAACTTCCGTTCGGCCCGGTGGAGGCAGTCGCCTTTGGTCCGGAGATCGGTGATGAGAAACCTGTGGTCCTGGCAAGTGTTCTCTCACGTGAGCCCGCCTGGTGGAAGCGCTACCGTGGCGGCACTGCCGGGAAGCTGTGGATCGATGCCGACGGCAACGGCGAGTTCGAGCGACTGTTGCCGGAAGTGGACGGAAACCTGACCGACCCACTGTGGATTCAGGGGCGGATCGCCTTCCTGTCGGACCACGAGGGCTACGGAAACCTTTATTCGGTGCTTCCGGATGGTTCCGGACTGCGCCGGCACACGGACCACGAGGACTTCTACGTCCGGCATGCCAGCACCGACGGTACACGTGTCGTCTTTGAATCGGCAGGCGAGTTGTGGCTCATCGCGTCGTTGGACGCAGACGCCGAGCCCGTCAAGTTGAATGTCACTCTCGGCTCGGCGTCACCCGGCCGCCGCCCCGCACCGCTCAAGACCTCCACCCATTTGGGGGACGTCTTCCCCAATGTCACTGGCACTGCCAGCGCAGTGGAATCGCACGGCACCATCCACTGGCTCCGGCACAAGGACGGTCCCTCACGGGTGGTTGAGGCGACAGCCGGCGTCCGCGCCCGCCTGCCTCGACCGCTCACTGACGGCCGGATAGCTTACGTCGCCGATCACGGGGGAGTGGAGGCGCTGTACATCAAGCGCATCGCCGCGCGCCTTTCTGCCGCGGTGGAGGTTCCCAAAGTTGTTGTTGAACCGACGGCTTCGGCCGAGGAAGCGGCTCCGCTCCCCAAACCGGTCTCGGCGTCGAACGTCCTGGGACAGGGAGCAGCTTCCGCGCAGGCAGGGCCCAATATCAGGCAGGCTTCCGACGAACCGGCTCGAGCTCAGTCCGGTGAGCCGGTCACGGCCGAGCCATCCGCAGATACGGTAGGTGGCACGACGGAGACCACAGCCCCCACGTCGGCGGAAGACTCCGCAGATCTCCGACTGGATTTCCCTGCACCTACCCGGACGAGTGCTTTGGAAGCCAGCCCGGATGGTCGCTGGTTGGCTGTGGGCACGTCCTTCGGCGATGTCTTCCTTGCCGACACCGCCGCCGGTAAACTGACGCGGCTTGTCAGCGTCGGCGAAGGCAGCATCGACCAACTCTCCTGGTCCAGCGACTCGCAGTGGCTTGCCTGGTCCGAGCCGGTGACGTCCTTCGGTTCACGGAGCAAGCTCCGGATCGCCCGCCCGGCAGAGCCTAACGCGGGCATCATCGATGTCACGGACGGCCGCTTCTGCGACGAGTCTCCAAGGTTCACCCCGGACGGAAAATTCCTGGCGTTCCTGTCCAACAGGAGCTTTGACCCCGTGTACGACGGTCATTCCTTCGACCTATCCTTCCCGAGCCCCATTAAGCCGTACATGGTTGCCTTGGCAGCGGACACGCCCTCGCCGTTTGGCCCTTCCATAGACACGCTCGAGGACGCATCACCCGCCACGACAAAGTCCGACGACGGCGACGCGCCTGCCGTGCGCGTTGATGCGGAGGGGCTTGCCCATAGGGTTATTGCCGTCCCGGTACCGCAGGGTAACTACTCTGACCTGGCCGTTGGTGATGGGGCGCTGTTGTGGCTCGATACTGAACTTTCGGGCGTCACGGGCGATGGGCGGGGCACCCTCCAGGACAAGAAGACGGCGCCTTCCTTGGTCCGTTACGACCTCGCCAAGCGCAAGCAGGCCACGCTCGTCAAGGCAGTGGACAGCTACCGCTTGTCGGGTGACCTCAGCCGCATCATCTACGTCCTCGATAAGCAGATCACGTCTGTCCCTGCTGACAACAAGGTGGAAGAGGACTCGGCCGACCTTGTGAAGGTGGAGCTCAACAGGGTCCGGGTCATCCTTGACCCCGTGGCTGCCTGGGGACAGGCTTTCGAGGAGGCCTGGAGGCTGCAGCGGGACTTCTTCTGGACTGCCGACATGGCAGGCCAGGATTGGGATTCCGTGTACAAACGCTACCGTCCCATCGTGGACAGGCTCGGTTCCCACGATGACTTGGTTGACCTGTTGTGGGAGATCCACGGGGAACTGGGAACATCCCATGCCTATGTGAAACCGGCCGCTGTCACCGAGCCCGGACGAAACGGTCAGGGCCGGCTTGGTGCCGAGTTCCAGCTCGGCACCAAGGGCTGGGAAATCACCCGGATCCTCGCAGGAGAGTCCTCCGACCCCCTGGCTACTTCACCATTGACGCGGCCCGGCGCGGACGCAAAAGTGGGTGACGTCCTCCTGGCGATCGACGGCGTCGAGCTTTCCGCGGTCCTGACGCCGGCGATGCAGCTGGTGGGTTCAGCGGGCAGGACCGTTGAGCTGACGCTCTTGAACGGTGATGGCCACGGTCAAGCGGCTGGCGAGCAACGACGAGTTGCCGTAGTTCCCGTCCGTGACGAGGAGCGGTTGCGGTACCAGGACTGGGTCCGGGCTAACCGACGCACCGTCCGTGAGGCATCGGATGGCAAGTTCGGCTACCTGCACGTCCCGGACATGATGGCCAACGGCTGGGCGCAGCTCCACCGCGACCTCGATACTGAGACCGCATTGGACGGCCTGATTGTGGACGTGCGGCGCAACCGTGGAGGACACACCTCCCAGTTGGTTGCTGAACTGATCGGGCGCAAGGTCACAGGCTGGAGCATGCCGCGTGGTGAAAAGCCGCGGACATACCCGCACCACGCACCTCGCGGACCCGTGATCATCCTCGCCGATGAATTCGCCGGATCCGACGGCGACATCATCACCCAGGTGTCCAAGCTCAGGGGCATCGGCCCCGTCATCGGTACGCGGACGTGGGGTGGCGTTGTGGGCATCGACAACCGCTTCGCGCTTGCCGATGGCACTGGTGTCACCCAGCCCCGATACGCAACCTGGTTCAGTGGCGGAATCGGCTGGGACGTTGAAAACCGGGGCGTGGAGCCTGACATCGAAGTACTGTTCCCGCCGCACGCGTACGCCGCCGGGACCGATCCGCAACTGGAGTACGGAATTGGTGCACTCAAGGAAATGATCCAGGAGCTGCCCACTGACCGTCCTCCGTTGCGTGAGGGCTACCGAAAGGTCCGGCCGGCACCACTGCCCTCGCGCCCCCAAAAGAGCTGACAGGCACCAGGCGCAGAAGAGCCCCGCCACTTCCCTGAGGGGGAGTGACGGGGCTCTTCCGGGCTTACGGGTGGTGCTGTTCGGTGCTACACCGTGAGGGTGGCATCCAAGGTGATCTCGATGCTGGCCAGAGCGCCGGAAACGGGGCAGCCGGTCTTTGCGTCCTCGGAAATACGGCGGAAGTCCTCTTCGGAGAGGCCCGGAACCTTCGCGGTCATGGTCAGGTGGCTGCCGGTGATGCCTGTGCCCGGAACGAAGGTAACGTCAGCCTTGGTCTGCACTTCCTCAGCGGTGAATCCTTCGCCGGCAAGGGCGTGGCTGAAGGCCATGGAGAAGCAAGCGGAGTGGGCAGCGGCGATCAGTTCTTCCGGGCTGGTTTTGCCGCCGGACTGTTCGGTCCGTGCCTTCCAAGTGACATCGAACGTGCCCAGTCCTGAGCTGTCCAGCGTTGTGTTGCCGGCGCCTTCAATCAGGTTGCCGTTCCAAACCGTGTGTGCGGTGCGTGTTGCTGCCATGTCCACTCCTTGGGGTCGTTGTGAGTCGGCAACCAGCCTTCGGCAGGTGCCACCGGGATCAATCCTAGGGATTTGCCTGCCGGACCGCACGGCCATTCCGCTGACAGTGGATTGTGACCCCTAGACTGGCGAAATGGATACCGAAAAACTCGCACCTGCCGGGCGCAACCGGGGACCCAGAATCGCGTCCATCATGGTTAACGCCGCCGACGCTGCCCGCCTGTCAGCTTTCTGGTCGGAGCTGCTGGACATGCCCGTAGCAGCGGAACATGAAGGGTACATCTGGCTTCGGCCGGCTGAACCGGGCCTGCCGCAACTGGCATTCCAACAAGTCTCCACACCCACCGAAGGGCGACGTCGCCTGCACCTGGACCTTCACGACGCAGATCCCTCAGCGCTGCGGCGCAAAGCTGAGACGTTGGGGGCTACTTTCGTGGAGGCGCACGACATCGGAGATTTCCACTGGGACGTCATGCAGGATCCCGAGGGCAACGAATTTTGCATAGCCCAGGAGTAGTCGCCTAAAGACAGCGTCGGAGAACATCAGTCCGTTAAAGTCAGCGGCCGTCCCGCACTGCCTTCAGGCAGAACAGGACGGCCGCCGGTACCTAAGGAGCTACCTGGGATAGGGCCCCGGTTTAGTTCCAGAGGGTGGCGATGGCGATGTTGATCAATGCCAGGCCGCCCACTCCGTGGGCCAGGCCGGTAGACACCGGTTCGCCGTTCTTCACCTTGCGGGAGCCGATAACTGCGAGAACTGCTACGGCCACACCAATGGCGAACTTGACGCCGAGCTTGAAGTAGTTGGGATCGGCGTCAGGCAGCAAGGGGAATACACCCATCATGGCGATGCCTGTGAGGAGCTGCAGGAAGGCGCCATCGCGCTGACGTGGGTGGACCGTCGGCGCCTTGAGGGTGGCGATCCAGTAACCCACAATCATGGCTGCGCCGACGATGTGCAAGAACACCAGGATGTTGAAGAGAATACTCATGGCCCAAGCTTATCCAGTTGGTTCTACGTCCCGTAGCAAAGCCACGCTGATGCTGTCAGGTGCTTGGAAACAGAAAGGCAGGTTACCGGATTCCCGGTAACCTGCCTTTTGATACTGCAGTCAGTGCTGCTTATTGATGCAGGGTCTTAGAGACCGAGGTCTGCTTCGAAAGCGCCTTCTTCAAGGCGGGCCTTGAGGGTCTGCAGGAAGCGTCCGGCATCAGCACCGTCCACCAGGCGGTGGTCGTACGTGAGGGACAGGTACATCATGGAGCGGATGGCGATCGAGTCGTCACCGTTTTCGTCGGCAACCACGACGGCGCGCTTGACGATCGCACCGGTTCCGAGAATGCCTACCTGCGGCTGGTTGATGATCGGGGTATCAAACAGTGCACCAACGGAGCCGATGTTGGTGATGCTGAACGTGCCACCGGACAGTTCGTCCGGGCCGATCTTGCCATCGCGGGTACGGCCTGCGACATCGGCGATCTTGCCGGCCAGGCCGGCGAGGTTCAGGTTGCCGGCGTCGGAAATGACGGGAACCAGTAGGCCTTTGTCAGTGTCGACGGCGATCGCCAGGTGTTCGGCGTTGTGGTAGGTGATTTCCTGCTTCGACTCGTCGTAAGCAGCGTTCAGCTTGGGGTGCTGCTTCAGGGCCTCGGCCACAGCCTTGGCGATGAACGGCAGGAAGGTCAGCTTGACGCCGTTCTGGGCCTGGAACGAGTTCTTGGCCTTGAGGCGGAGCTTGGCGATCTTGGTCATGTCGACCTCGTGCACCTGTGTCAGCTGAGTGGAGACCTCAAGGGACTCGCGCATGCGGCGGGCAATGACCTGACGGATACGCGGGGCCTTCTCAGTGGTGCCACGCAAGGAGGATGCGACCACGGGGGCAGCGGCCTTGGCTGCCGGTGCTGCGGCCGGAGCAGCTGCAGCGGGGGCTGCGGCTGCCTGCTTTGCTTCCGCAGCAGCCAGAACATCCTGCTTACGGATGCGGCCACCGACGCCGGTGCCGGAGACCGAAGCGATGTCCACGCCGTGCTGGTTGGCAAGCTTACGGACCAGGGGAGTGACGTAGCCGGATTCCGAAGAACCTTCAGCCGCGGGAGCAGCCGGAGCTGCGGCGGGAGCAGGCGCGGCTGCCGGAGCGGCCGGGGCGGGTGCAGCAGCCGGAGCAGCCGGAGCAGCAGCCGGGGCGGGTGCAGCAGCGGGAGCGGCCGGTGCCTCAGCCGCAGGTGCAGCCGGAGCGGGAGCAGATGCAGGCGCAGCTGCGCCGGAACCGATGACGGCCAGGACGGAGCCAACCTCTGCTGTCTCGTCCTCGCTGACACGGATTTCCTGCAGGGTGCCGGCAACCGGGGAAGGAATTTCGGTGTCTACCTTGTCGGTGGAGACCTCGAGGAGCGGTTCGTCGACCTCCACGGTGTCGCCAACGGCCTTGAGCCAGCGGGTGACAGTACCTTCGGTGACGCTCTCGCCCAATGCCGGGAGGGTCACTTCGTGGCCTTCACCCGAAGCGGCGGGTGCTTCAGCTGCTGGTGCTTCTTCAGCGGCGGGGGCGGCAGGAGCTTCCTCGGCCGGTGCAGCCTGCTCTGCAGGGGCTTCCTCAGCCGGTGCGGCCTCAGCTGCCGGAGCAGCTGAACCGGAGCCGTCGCCGATGCGGACCAAGGGGGCGCCCACTTCGGCCGTCTCGTCTTCAGCGACGAGGATTTCTTCGATGACGCCTGAGATCGGAGAAGGGATTTCGGTGTCTACTTTGTCGGTTGAAACCTCGAGCAACGGCTCGTCGATCTCTACCCGGTCACCAACCTGCTTGAGCCAGCGGGTGACGGTTCCTTCGGTGACACTCTCACCGAGGGCGGGCAAGTTAACGGATTCAGACATGTCGTCCCCGTTCTCCTTATTGATCTTTGTGCGGATGAATTCTGCTGGTCCGGATCGGGTGCATGCGGCATATTCCGCCGCATGCACCCGATCCGTTGGGTCTTGGTAAGAGTTAGCCGTGGAGTGCCTTGCCCGCGAGGGCAAGGTGGGCTTCGCCCAGGCTTTCGTTCTGGGTGGGGTGGGCGTGGACCAGCTGGGCCACGTCCTCCGGGTAGGCTTCCCAGTTCACGATCAGCTGGGCTTCACCGATCTGCTCGCCCATGCGGGAGCCGATCATGTGGATGCCAACCACGGGGCCATCCTTCTGGCGTACGAGCTTGACGATGCCACCGGTGCCGAGGATTGAGCTCTTGCCGTTGCCGGCAAGGTTGTATTCCTGGGTCTGCACCTGGTCGTCGCCGAACTTCTCCTTGGCGGCTTTTTCTGTGTAGCCCACCGTGGCGATTTCAGGTTCGCAGTAGGTGACCTTGGGGATGTTGATGTCCTCGACGATTGCCGGGTTCAGGCCGGCGATTTCCTCGGCGACGAAGATGCCCTGCTGGTAGCCGCGGTGCGCGAGCTGGACGCCGGGGACGATGTCGCCGACGGCGTAGATGTTGCCAACGCCGGTGTGGAGGCGTTCGTTGGTGATGACGAAGCCACGGTCGATGGTGATGCCTGCTTCTTCGTAGCCAAGGTTGGCGGTCACCGGACCGCGGCCAACGGCTACGAGCAGGAGGTCGGCTTCGAACGTCTGGCCATCAACCAAGGTGACCTTGACGCCGTCGTCGTTCTGCTCAACGCCCTGGAAGAAGATGCCGGTGGTGAACTTGATGCCGCGCTTCTTGAAGGCACGCTCAAGGTTCTTGACGATCGAGGCGTCCTCGTTGGGAACCAAGGAGGGGAGGCCCTCAATGATGGTGACGTCCACGCCGAAGGACTTCCAGACGGACGCGAACTCGACGCCGATGACGCCGCCGCCCAGGACGATGGCGCTCTTGGGGATGTAGTCCATGGTGAGGGCTTGGTCCGAGGTGATGACCTTGCCGCCGATTTCCAAGCCGGGAAGTGAACGGGAGTACGAACCCGTGGCCAGGACGATGTTCTTGCCCGTATACGAGGTGCCGTTCACGACGACAGTGTTGTTGCCCTGAAGCTTGCCTTCACCCTCGATGACGGTGATGCCCTTGGACTTGATCAGTCCTTGGAGGCCCTTGAACTTACCGGCGATGATGCCGTCCTTGTACGCGTTCACGGCCGACATGTCGATGCTGTCGAGCGTGACATTCACGCCGTACTTGGCGGAATCCCGTGCGTGGTCGGCCAGTTCGGCCGAGTGC
Source organism: Arthrobacter sp. Rue61a (assembly GCF_000294695.2). Classification (NCBI taxonomy): domain Bacteria; kingdom Bacillati; phylum Actinomycetota; class Actinomycetes; order Micrococcales; family Micrococcaceae; genus Arthrobacter; species Arthrobacter sp. Rue61a. Next base: position 1,813,632 of record NC_018531.1, read on the forward strand.
AGGAGTGCCTTGGTGGGGATACAACCGTTGTGCAGGCAGGTTCCGCCGAGCTTTGCCTTTTCCACAAGGCCAACGGTGAACCCAAGCTGTACGGCCCGCAGGGCAGTGGCGTAGCCGCCGCTGCCGCCACCGAGTACCAGGATGTCGAATTCTTGCGCAGTTGCCTGATCGGCCACTAAAACGCTCCCTCGCGTGAATGATGACACGGGACTGCGTGCCATCTGGTCTTTGGAACTTGTTCTGCCGTGATTATGCCAGCACCTAAGTTCTCTTGCATTTGTGACTATCGAGTTCACCTTAGCGAACCACCTACCCATGCTCCACCCTCTGCAGGCGTTTGTGGAGCGCTTGTGTCGAGACTCACGTTCCCTTGTGACACAGCGCTACACCCCGCATAATTCCGGGGTTGCGCCGGCCGCCGCCGAGGAACCGGCAAGGGGCCTGCGCAACCCGGAAGGGCATGGGGGAGCGGTGCTAGGCGGAGACCGCCAAGAGATCCTCAGCGTAGGCAACCAGGGTGCGGACGGTGCATCCGGTTCCCTGCTTGGGCGTGTAACCATACGGGGCGCCGTTGTTGAACGACGGGCCGGCGATATCAACGTGGGCCCACGGGATCTGCTGGCCGTCGTCGTTCTTGCCCACGAATTCACGAAGGAAGACAGCTGCGGTCATCATGCCGCCGTTGCGCTCACCGATGTTGGCGAGGTCCGCAACCTGCGAGTCCAGGCTGGGCCGGAGTTCTTCGGGGAGCGGCATCGGCCACACCAGTTCGCCCGCCCTGTCGGCCGCCGACTTCAGCGCTGCCGTGACGGAATCGGATCCCATGACGCCGGCAGTGCGCAACCCGAGGGCGATGAGCTGCGCGCCGGTCAGGGTTGCGACGTCAATGATGGCGTCCGGCTTCTCCAAGCTGGCAGCAACGATGCCGTCGGCCATCACCAAACGCCCCTCAGCGTCCGTGTTCAGAACCTCAACAGTCTTGCCGCCGTAAATGGTGAATACGTCAGCAGGCCGCGCTGCGGCACCGGAGGGCATGTTCTCCGCGATGCAGAGCCAGGCAGTTGCTTTCAGGGGCAGGCCAAGGGAGGCGATGGCCAGGACCGTGTTAAGTACGACGGCGGCACCCGCCATGTCGCTCTTCATGTCGCCCATGCCGAGGGCCGGCTTAATGGAAATGCCGCCGGTGTCGAAAGTGATGCCCTTGCCCACGAGTGCAATCTTCTTTGTGGCCTTGGCGGGGGCGTATTCCACCTTGACGAGGCGCGGTTGGCGGGTGGACCCCTTGCCGACGCCGAGAATACCTCCGAAGCCTTCCTTTTCCAGGCGCTTTTCATCCCAGACCGTGATTTTGACCGGAAGGCCCTTGGCGAGTTCCTTGGCGGACTCGGCGAACGACTCGGGATAAAGGTGGCTCGGCGGCTGGTTGACCAGGGTGCGGGTGGTGTTCACGGCACGAGCGAGGACAATCGCCCGATCAAGTGCCGGTTGGGCAGACTTGGCTTCGACATCCGAGAAAATCAGGGCCTTGGCTACTGGTGCCTTCAGTCCATCCTTGCTGGAACGGTGCTCTGTGTAGGAGTACGCGCCCAGGGCGGCTCCTTCGGCGACGGCTGCGACATCGGCGAGGGTCGCCGTCGGAAGGGCCAAGGTGACCGAAGAGGTACCGGCAAGCTGGCGCACAGCGGATCCCGCCGCACGCCGCAGCGCTTCTTCGCTGAGGCTGCCGTCATCGGACAGCTTCCCGACGCCGGCAAGAACAAGAATCCCGGAGCCTGTTTCCGGAAGGCCCGGAAGGCGGTGCGCCTGGTCTGCTGCGCCGGTGATCCCCAAAAGCTGCAAGGAACCCGCAAGGGATTCGGCGGCCTTCGCGCTCAGCGGGTTGGAAAGCAATACCGGCCCGTCCGCGCCTTGCGCGACGCCAATCACCAGCGCGTCGCTGGGGGACTTTTTCAGGTCCTTGGCGATGATGCCCAGGATGATGTCAGTAGTCTTGACCACGAGGATGTGTCCTCACTTCTCTCTGCATTGCATGGCGGGGCCGCATGTTTGGCGGCCTGCCCCGGTACGCCCCCGACGTCTTCTTGCGACGGTGGCCTTGGTCTTCAGGTCCAGCGTCGCAAAAGGGCGCCGGCCCGTTTCGATCGTAGTCTCTAGAACGCTGCGGACGGCAATTAAATGAGAGCTGCGGCACATCAGGGGCAGGAATGCCCCTTGGCCGCCCAGCGTTGTATGGATTAATAGAGTCCCGCCGCCAAGCAAGTGCCCAGCGATGTTATGTCGCCGGGTGTCATGTGCTGGGTACCGGAACCTCCCCGAATTTTGTCATTGCGAAAGGAACACGCCGTGTTTGAACGGATATCCGGCTCTCTCCTGGACCCCGAATCGCTGTACGCGCGAAACATCGAGACCTTCCACAGCCCCGAGCTTCGCGGGTTGAACATGGTCATGGGATTCACGGGCTTTGCCGATGCCGGTCACGTGGTCCGGCAGATCAATGCGGAACTGTTGGACGAACTGGGCGCCGAGGTGGTGGCCATGTTCGATGCCGACCAACTCATCGACTACCGTTCCAGGAGGCCCCACATCAGCTTTGTGGAGGACCATCTGCAGGACTACCAGGCGCCAAAGCTCGGGCTGTACAAGCTGAACGATGGTCTCGGCCAACCTTTCCTGTTGCTTGCCGGCTTCGAGCCCGACCTGCAGTGGGAGCGCTTCTCGCGTGCCGTCGTCGGAATCGTGGAAGAACTCGACGTCAACCTGGTGACCTGGATCCATTCCATCCCCATGCCCGTTCCGCACACGCGGCCTGTCGGGGTGACGGTCCACGGCAACATGCCGGACCTCATTGAGGGAATATCGAGTTGGAAGCCCACCGTGGATGTTCCTGCCGCCATTGGACACATCCTGGAACTCCGGCTCACCGAAGCGGAGCGCAACGTAGCTGGCTACGTTATCCACGTCCCGCATTACCTTTCCGAAGCTGAGTACCCGCCGGCCGCAGTCGCCGGTTTGGAATACCTGGGGGCGGCAACTTCCCTCATGCTGCCGACGGACAGGCTCCGGGAAGCCGGCCGTGAAGTGGGCCGCCAGATCGCCGAGCAGATCGAAGCTTCCGAAGAAGTGCAGGCAGTAGTGACCAATCTTGAGACGCGCTACGACGAGAAATCCGAGGGCATTGTCCGCCGCTCGCTGCTGGCCGACGAAAATGATGAACTGCCCAATGCCGAGGACATTGGCGCAGCCGTCGAGGCGTACTTGGCCCGTAAAGACTCGCCTCAATAAATCAGCTTTGAGTTGCTGACAGGCATAATTGTGGGGTGAATGCTCCCCGCGCCTGGCTCATCTGGACGATCGGCGTGTTCGCCTACCTCGTGGCGGTGGCGCAGCGAACCTCTTTTGGTGTCGCAGGGCTGGAAGCCACTGAGCGTTTTCATGCCAGTGCCGCTGCCATCTCCTTTTTCACGGTGCTTCAACTCCTGGTTTACGCAGGGCTGCAGATTCCCGTCGGCGTCTTGGTGGACAGGTTCGGTTCGCGGGCCATGGTGGCCGGCGGGGCCGTGCTCATGGGGCTGGGGCAGCTCCAGTTGGCTTTCGCGGACAGTGTTCCCGGTGGCGTCCTGGGCCGGGTCCTGGTGGGAGCCGGCGACGCGATGACCTTCATTTCGGTGATCCGCCTGGTCCCCTTGTGGTTCGCACCTGCCAAGGTTCCGCTGGTCACACAGCTGACCGGCATGTGTGGCCAGCTCGGCCAGCTCTTCAGCGTGGTTCCGTTTGCGCTGCTTCTTCACAACGCCGGATGGACCCCCGCGTTCCTCACCCTGGCCGCCATGTCCGTGCTGGCGGTGGTCCTGGTGCTCGCAGTGCTACGGGACGCCCCACCCGGGCACCCGCCACGGGAATCCGGCCAGGGTCTCCGCGCTACCGGCATCTCGCTGTCCCGCGCATGGAAGCAGCCTGGAACCCGGCTGGGGCTCTGGAGCCACTTCACCGTGCAGTTCAGCGGCAACCTTTTCGCCATGACCTGGGGCTATCCCTTCCTGTTGTCTGCGCAGGGACTTGATGCAGGTACCGTTTCCGGCCTCATGGCACTCTTCGTGGCCACGGCCATTGTTGCCGGCCCTGGGTTTGGCCGGTTCGTCTCAAGGCATCCCATGCGAAGATCTGCCATGGTCCTGCTGATTGCGTTGGCGACCGCCATGGCTTGGGCTGCAGTGCTGGTTCTTCCCGAGCGCGCGCCGCTGTGGCTCCTGGCCATTTTGGTGGTGGTGCTGGCCGTGGGTGGGCCCGGATCCATGATTGGATTCGACTTCGCCAGGACATTCAACCCTTCGCACCGGATCGGTACGGCAACGGGCATCGTCAACGTTGGCGGTTTTATTGCGGCGCTCGTCGCCATCTACCTCATCGGCGTGGTCCTCGACGTCCTGTATGCCAGCGGGTTTTCCGACGGTGATCTTTACGGGCTCGCACCGTTCCGAATCGCCCTCAGTGTCCAGTTCATACTCCTTGCCCTTGGTACGGTGCTCATCCTGGCGACGCGGCGGAAGGTGCGCCGCCAGATGGCCTCCCAAGGAATCCACGTACAGCCGCTGATGGCCGCCCTTGCCAGGCAGCGCCGGGAAAGGATTGAGCGGCGGCGTGCTTCACGGCCCGTTTCTGCGGACGACCAGTAAGGGACAGTCCGGCGCTGCTTTACTTCCGGCGCTGTTTTACTGAGGCCGGTTTTCCACATAGGCAGGATGGTCACTGTCTCCTCCGGGAGGAGTTGAGCAGGGTGGAACCATGACTTCCAACAGAACGCTCAGCATCCACCAACCCGAAGACATTCTTGGCTACATCCCCCACATGTTGGGTTACTGGCCCGAGGACAGTCTTGTGGCCATCACCATGCAAGGAAAAGTCCTTGGCGCAACGCTGCGCGTGGATCTGCCGAAACTTGGTTCGCTCCAGGCCCGCTCATATTTCGCGGACCAGATCCGCAACTTCCTGGTTGCAGACGAGGACGCCAATGGGGTGGTTCTTGCCGTTTACACTGACACGGGATGGGCCGACGGCAGTGTATCCCGGCAGGCAATGCCGCTGCTTGAGGCCCTTCAACTCAGCCTTGATGAAGTGGACTTATCGGTTCGGGACGCGTGGCTGGTTGGCTCCGACTACTGGCGCAGCGCCTACTGCACGAATGTGGAATGCTGCCCTGATCCGGGACTGCCTGTTGATCGCATCAAGAACAGCAGGCTCAGCGCAGAACTGGTGTATATGGGGAGCTCAATCGGTCCATCGCCCAGGAGCGCTTCCGGAAAGCCGCAGCTTGCACGTCCCGGGGTGCTGGATCCTTTGGTGCTGGCAGCGGAGTCACGCTACGGGAAGCAGATCCTCAGTTCGTGGCGGAGTGAGCGCTTTCTGGATGCGGTCCTTGCGGTGTGGTGCCACGTGCTCGGCAGGTGCGAAGCAAATGACCCACTGCAGCCCGGGGTTGACGCAGAGCTCATGGGTTTCCTCAGAACCACCCTCAGGGTCCCTTCATGGCGGGACGCCGTGGTTGTGATGGCGGCAGCAGGCATGGAATCTGCCAAGTCCGGTGCCGCAGCCTTCGGACTTCTTGTTGAGGATAGCGGCGACACGCCTTTCGACCCACAAGAACTCGGCGTGTTGGGCTTGGTTGTTCCCGCCGACAACGTCACGTCTGGAGGGAATTCCTCCAGGGACGTCTTCACGTACGGCGATGTTTTGTTGGGTATGCAACCGGACATGCCCCGCTGGAGCACCCTCGATGCGCTGCAAAAAGTTCTTGCCGGTTTATGTGTGGACGGTGAATCCGGTGTTGTACCTGCAGCGGCGCTGACCCTCCAAGGCTGGATTTCCTGGTGCAAGGGGCATGGATCCTTTGCACATGCCTGCCTCAGCCGGGCGGTGGCCGCACAACCGGGGTACCGATTGGCCGAACTGCTCATGGATCTCCTGGGCGAGGGGACCATCTGCCCGTGGGCACGGAACGCCGGCACTGCGTGGCGGGGGTTCAAGGACACGGTGGCATAGGCGGTTTGGAAATTCATCAGGCTTGCGTTTCGCAAAACCGTGAGACAATGGATGCCGAGACCCGGTTGGGTCCGCGTTCGAATGCCTGAATTGGCCCCTTGATCGGGAACAATACAGTGTCGTCGGGAGTTCTCTATAGAGACTCTGCAGACGGCGATCGCATTTGAAATTGATCGCGGACTTGACAGGGTCATAGTGGTGTTGCCCGTATGGTGATTCCACAGACCGCCGCTAGAAAGGTTTTCTGTGACTCCGTCTTCCGTCGAGAAGGAACCCGCCGCCCAGGCCGAACTGTCCGCTGAGGAAAAGAAGGCGGCAACATCGGCAAAGCGCGCCGCGACCCGTGCTGCCAACAAGGCCTCAGAGGGCGACTCTGACAAGCCGGCACCCAAGAAGCGTGGACCCAAGCCCGGCGCGAAGGCCGCCGCTGAAGCCGCGAACAAGTCCTCAGGCTCCGACTCTGAGGAGACCAGCGGCGAGGATGAAGACTTTGATCCCGCAGCTGCCGAGGAAGTCGAAGTCGGAGAAGATGACGTCGAGGACGGCGCCACGGCCACCAAGGACAAGGCAGCTCCGTCCGGTTCGGGATTCGTCTACTCGGATGCCGACGACGATGACGCCCCTGTCCAGCAGGTCATGTCGGCCGGTGCTACAGCAGACCCCGTCAAGGACTACCTGAAGCAGATCGGCAAGGTTGCACTGCTGAACGCAGAGCAGGAAGTCGACCTCGCCCTTCGGATTGAGGCCGGCCTCTTTGCCGAGGAAAAGATCAACGCTGACGACGGGTCCATGGATCCCAAGCTCAAGCGTGAACTTGAATTCGTCATCCACGACGGCAAGCGCGCCAAGAACCACCTGCTCGAAGCCAACTTGCGCCTCGTCGTTTCCTTGGCTAAGCGCTACACCGGCCGCGGCATGCTCTTCCTCGACCTGATTCAGGAAGGCAATCTGGGCCTTATCCGCGCTGTGGAGAAGTTCGACTACACCAAGGGCTTCAAGTTCTCCACCTACGCAACATGGTGGATCCGCCAGGCCATTACCCGTGCCATGGCAGACCAGGCCCGCACCATTCGTATTCCGGTGCACATGGTGGAAGTCATCAACAAGCTGGCCCGCGTACAGCGCCAAATGCTTCAGGACCTCGGCCGTGAACCGACGCCTGAGGAGCTGGCGCTCGAACTGGACATGACGCCCGAGAAGGTTGTTGAAGTTCAGAAGTACGGACGTGAGCCCATTTCGCTGCACACCCCGCTGGGCGAGGACGGTGACTCGGAATTCGGTGACCTGATTGAGGACTCGGAGGCCGTTGTTCCTGCCGACGCCGTTAGCTTTACGCTGCTTCAGGAGCAGTTGCATTCAGTTTTGGACACCTTGTCCGAGCGTGAAGCCGGAGTGGTGGCAATGCGCTTCGGCCTGACCGATGGCCAGCCGAAGACTTTAGACGAAATCGGTAAGGTCTACGGCGTCACGCGTGAGCGTATCCGCCAGATCGAATCCAAGACCATGTCCAAGCTGCGCCACCCGTCCCGCTCGCAGGTCCTGCGCGACTACCTGGACTAAAAACACCCAGAGTCAGTGATGAAGCGGCCCTGTCGGACTTTCCGGCTGGGCCGCTTTTCTTGTGCGCAGCATGCTGAACGCAGCCGACTGACCACAAGAGACTTAACGCAACAAGGCCCCTCCCGAAAGGGGAGGAGCCTTGTTATACGATCAAAAAGGGTTTCCGGATAGCCGGACTGCCTAGTCGACGGGTACGGGAGCCTTCTCGTTGAGGCGCTCGGTCTCATCGTGCCAGTCAGAAGTCATGGGCCGAAGCGTAGCTTCAACTGCACGTGCGTGGTGGCCGCAGAAGAGCAGCTCACCGCCGGAGGACTCGAGTACAACGCGGACGTACGCCTGGGCTCCGCAACGGTCACAGCGGTCAGCTGCGTTCAGCGTGCGGTCTGCAACTGCTGTTGTCATGTCGGCCTCCTTAGTAGTTCTGTACATCCATATAACCAGCATTCGACGCAGATCCATGGCAAGGATGGGTCACTTTCGCTGTCCGCGTATCACATGTGCGTAACGTAACCGGGCAGGCTGCGTCCGCGCTGGAGTGGCAAACCGTGTCTGATGCCTTCCCCGGCTAGGCTGGTACGGGCAGTGTTTGCCTTGAATTACCAGCCAAAACACGGTTGGGAAGCACCCCGAGATATACCCCGAAGGAGCACACCGCGAGTGGCACCGAGTTCTGAATACAACGCCCGGCATCTGTCCGTCCTTGAGGGCTTGGAAGCCGTCCGAAAACGCCCGGGCATGTACATCGGCTCCACGGACTCCCGCGGCCTCATGCACTGCTTGTGGGAAATCATCGACAACGCCGTGGACGAGGCCCTGGCAGGCTTCGGACATGACATTAAAGTCATCCTGCATGCCGATAATTCGGTCGAAATCCACGATGACGGCCGCGGTATTCCCGTGGACGTAGAGCCCAAGACCGGGCTCTCCGGCGTCGAGGTTGTTTTCACTAAACTTCACGCAGGCGGCAAGTTCGGCGGCGGTTCCTACACAGCCTCGGGTGGATTGCATGGCGTCGGCGCCTCTGTGGTGAACGCCTTGTCCAGCCGCCTCGATGTCCAAGTGGACCGCGGCAGCAAGACCTACCAGATGTCATTCCGCCGCGGTGAGCCCGGCCGCTTCATCGACTCCGGGGCGAAGCCGGGCCCTAATGCAACCTTCGAGCCGTTTGTTGAGAACTCGGTGCTGGATGTAGTGGGCAAAGCCAAGCGTGGTGTGACGGGAACCCGCGTGCGGTATTGGGCAGACCGGCAAATTTTCACCCCTGACGCCAAATTCTCCTATGACGATCTGGCAGCACGGGCGCGCCAAACATCGTTCCTTGTTCCGGGCCTGAAACTCACTGTGCGTGACGAGCGCAAGCTGGCCGGAACACCGGGGGAGGCCGGTGTCCATGAGGAAGTGTTCCACCACGACGGCGGCATCTCCGAGTTCGTTGAGTTCCTCGCTGCAGACTCGGGTGTGACGGACGTATGGCGCCTTCATGGTTCCGGAAAGTTCAAGGAAACCGTCCCTGTCCTCGATGAGAACGGGCACAGCAAGATCGCGGAAGTCGAGCGTGATTGTGAGGTGGACATCGCGCTGCGGTGGGGCATTGGGTACGAGACCACCATGCGCAGCTTCGTCAACATCATCGCTACGCCCAAGGGCGGCACGCACCAGTCGGGATTCGAAGCCGCCCTGCTGAAGACTTTCCGCAAAGCGGTGGAGACGAACGCCCGCAAGCTTAAAGCCGGTAACGACAAGATTGAGAAGGACGATATTCTCGCTGGTCTGACAGCCGTCTTGACTGTCCGGCTTGCCGAGCCGCAGTTCGAGGGGCAGACCAAGGAAATCCTGGGTACCTCCGCGGTCCGGGCCATTGTGGCCAAGGTGGTTGAAAAGGAAATAACCGCAAGGCTTGGCTCAGCCAACCGCAATGACAAAGCCCAGTCCGCGCTCCTGCTGGAGAAGATGGTTGCCGAGATGAAGTCGCGCATCTCGGCGCGCGTGCACAAGGAAACCCAGCGCCGCAAGAACGCCCTGGAAACGTCCTCGATGCCCACCAAGCTTGCAGACTGCCGCACTGATGACGTGGCGCGCTCGGAACTGTTCATCGTAGAGGGCGACTCCGCGCTCGGAACCGCCAAGCTTGCCCGCTCCTCCGATTTCCAGGCCCTGCTGCCCATCCGCGGAAAGATCCTGAACGTCCAGAAAGCATCCGTTGGAGACATGTTGTCCAACGCTGAGTGCGCGGCGTTGATCCAAGTTGTCGGCGCCGGCTCGGGCCGCAGTTTTGATATCGACGCTGCCCGGTACGGCAAGGTCATCCTCATGACCGATGCCGACGTTGACGGTGCGCACATCCGAACCCTGCTGCTGACCCTGTTCTTCCGTTACATGCGGCCCATGGTGGAAGCCGGCCGCGTGTTTGCAGCTGTCCCGCCCCTGCACCGCGTGGAAGTCATCAACCCCGGCCAGAAGGCCAATGAGATGATCTACACCTACTCGGAGGCCGAGCTTCACGTGCTCCTGTCCAACCTTGCCAAGGAAGGCAAACGCTACAAGGAGCCTATCCAGCGCTATAAAGGGCTGGGCGAGATGGACGCACAGCAGCTGGCCGAGACCACCATGGATCCGCGGCACCGGACCCTCCGTAAGGTGGGAATCGAAAGCGCCCAGCGTGCCGAGGAAGTCTTCGATCTTCTGATGGGCTCGGACGTTGCACCGCGCAAGGAGTTCATCATTGCCGGTGCCGCCACCCTGGACCGGGAGCGCATCGACGCCTAACCGTGCTTTGGCGGAACCGGCGCACCATCAGCGGCCTGTGGTGTGCGGGCGCCCGGGGCGGCGAACGTAGCCGCTCCCACCGCCAGGGCCAAAGCGCCCAGTCCCCAGGGGAGCCCGGCCGCTACGGCAACGCCGCCCACCAGCAGCGGCCCGCCGGCGTCGCCAAGTTCACGACCCAGCTCGGCTGAGCCCATGGTCCTGCCGAGGCGTTCGGCCGGCGTCGCATCGGCCAGGTGGGCGAAGGCGAGAGGCGTGGAGACGCCGATGCCTACGCCGATGAGCACTGCTGCGCAATAAATCCAGGCGGCTCCCGGCAATAAGCCGGCCATCAGGGTGCCTACCGAGATAGCCAGCAGGCCGGCCACCATGCCAGGCCTGCCGGCGATTCTTTCGTGGTCCCTCAGCCTGCCCACGCGGGGCTGTATCAGCGCCGAAGCTATGGCCAGCACTGTGACTACGGCAACGCTGCCCGCCGTTCCAAGCCCTTCCCGTGCGGCCAGCGCAGGGAGAAAGCCGACGGCGGCACCCAGTGCTCCCGTGGCAGCGGCCAGCACCAGGGTTGGTCCCAGGAATGACCGCTCGGTGCTTTGTCGCCATACATCGACGATGGTGTACCTGGGGCGGGGAAGCGGCTGCAGGCGGGGCATGGAAGCAAGGGCCCAGACAGCCACGCCCAAACCCAGGGCGGCCAGGATCCCGAACAGGAGGCTGAAACCGCCGGTGATGATGGCCAAGGCTCCCAGCAACGGACCGATCGCGTAGCCGAGTCCTTTCCATGAGCCGTAGCGGCCAAAGTAGTGGCCCGTCCGGCCGCCTGCAAGCCGTGCAACGCTGGCGGAGGAGGCCGGTGAGAAGGCAGAAGCCGCCATCCCCTGACCCAGGCGGGCGGCCGCCAGCATGGCGGGCTGGTCCGCCCAAAGACCAATCACGGATGCGGCGGAGAAAGCCACAAGCCCGCCTACGATGACCGGTTTGGGTCCGATGCGGTCGCTGAGGGCGCCGAACACCGGTTTGAGGAACACTTCCGCGACGTCGTACAAAGCCAGCAGGATCCCCAGAGTCAGCAGGCTCAATCCGATGTCGGCGCTTTCTGCCCCGAGTCCCGCGGCAACAGCATGGGCGCCGAAGGCGGTGGTAAAGCCTGCGGCGTAGAGGGGCCAACGCTGGCTGGCAGGATCGAAAGACGGACGTGCCTCTGGTGCTTTCACTCCTTGAATGTAACAGCTGCTACATTCAGGAGTGTGATTGATGAACGTTGGTTGCTCATTCTCGTTCAAGTTCCTGCTCAGCCGTCGCGGCACAGGGTGGCTGTGTGGCGGGAGCTGCGGCGGATCGGGGCAGTTCCCTTGTCGCCCGGAGCCTGGGTTCTTCCCGCCCACCCGGCCTTCGATGAGGGCCTCGCCCGGACCGAGGCGCTGGTGGCGAAGGGGGATGGGTCCTGGACCTTGGTGGACGCTGCGCCCCGTGGAAAAGGCGCGGATACCTTCCGCGGCGCTTTCCAAGCTGCCAGGTTGGAGGAATGGAAAGAGTTCACGTCGGATTGCACCAAGTTCGAGCTTGAGATCGCCAAAGAGATTTCACAGGAGAAGTTCACGTTCGCTGAACTGGAGGAAGAAGAACAAAGCCTGGAGCGCTTGAGGCGCTGGTACAGGGAGTTGAAGTCGCGCGATGTCCTTCATTTGCCGCAAGCGACGGAAGCCTCAGCGCAGCTTGCTCAATGCGCAGACACCCTGGAGGGCTACGCGTCCTTGGTGTACGACGCGACACTGCCCCAATAGCCGGCCACGCTGGTCAGCCTAATAGTCCCGGGACGATCAACAGTGCAGTGGGCACCGCAAGAAGCAAGGCTGAGGCCGCCAGGACCAGCACTCGCGCAGCCCTGGTGAGTGGAGGCTTGGGTGAGAGCAGGCGGCTGACGCGTGACGCCGTCGTACGTGGGGAATCGGCGCCGCCGGTCGCGCTGACGGCATTGCCTTCGACGACGGCGCCACCGGCGCTGAGTGCTTGGCCGCCGGCCAGTGCCTGACTGCCGTTGAGTGCCTGCCCGCCCAAGGCGGGTTGTGAGGTGCCGCTGGCAACAATGGCGATGGCCTTGATCAGGGTCCCTTTGCTTTCGGTGCGGAGTGCGACGTCGTCGGCCAGCATTTCGATCAAAGAATTAACTGCTGTCTGGGCCAGGCGTGTGGTGGGGAACCATGGCAGGGCTTGCCGCCAAGCAGCAAAGGCCCAAAGCAGAAGGTCGTGGCGTTGCGACAGGTGTGCGTTTTCGTGAATGAGCACAGCCCTGAGTTCGGCTGGCTCCAGCGCTGCCATGAGGCCGTCAGACAGCACGGTCACGGACCTGGCGCCGCCGGGCAGGCAGTAGGCCACCGGAGATTCGTGGTTGATCACCACGGTGCCCGGGCCGTCGTCGGAAGGTGACGCGAGCAGTGCCAGCAGTTCACGATGCCGGCGGCGCTGGCGTTCGATTTTGTAGTAGGTCAGCAGCAGGGTGAAGACCAGATGCGCGGTCAAGAGGGCGGCGGCTGAGAGGGCAAAGAGGTGCCAGAAGCCCAGCGCCGTGGTGGGTTCGTTATTGAATACCATCCCGGCGAGGCTCTTCAGCCCTGCAATGAGGTTGTCGCCAATGGGCTCGAGGCCGTAGACGAGCATGGCGCCGATCATCGACAAGCCACCGGCGAGGGCTATCGCCTGCCATAGCACCATGGCCGTGAAAGGGGATCGCGCCGGCCACTGCGCGCGGGACAGTAAAACGGGTACCGGCCACGCCAGAATCAATGCCAGGACCGCAAGCAGGTATGAGGTCCAGAACATACTGGCTAATTGTAGCCGAGCAGTTTGCGCAGGGTAGCGGCTTCACTTTCGGTGACGGAGCCAATGAAGCGGGCCAGTACGGCCTCACGGTCCGGGGCGGAGCCCAGAACTTCGTGCATCAGCTCGGCCGTGTGGTCGGCGCGGCTGGAAACGGCCTGGTAACGGTGCGGACGCGTACCGCGTTCACGCTCCACCAGGCCCTTCTTCTCCAGGCGCGAGAGAACCGTCAGCACCGTGGTGACTGCCAGATCCTTGCCCTGATGACCTGCGGTGCCGTCGCCGGCCTCGGAATCCTGCGCCAAAAGATCACGCAGTGTATTGGCGGTTGCAGCCTCCTGGCCTGCCCAGAGCAGATCCATCACTGCCCGTTCCAGTTCCCCAAGACTTGCCATTTATACGTCCCTACCTTCCGCTTCCCGGTGCAGTGTGGCTACTGCGGGGAGCGATGATCCAACATTCCACAATAAATCTACCGCTTTTCAGACCTTCATTCTACGTGAAGTAGAACTATCGGCGCGCCGCGCCGCCGAGCGGACCCTTGCGCGTGGGTTACGCCACTTGAAGAATGGGTTTCGTTGCCCGTCAATTGTTCTACACTGTGTAGAAGAGAAGTTTTCTACGTGACGTAGAAGTAAGGTCATCGTACTTCGGTCCACCGCACAAAGGACAGCCATGGACGCCTTGGAAATCGCACGCTGGCAATTCGGTATCACTACCGTCTACCACTTCATGATGGTGCCGCTCACTATCGGCCTCGGCCTGGTGGTGGCAATCATTCAGACCATCTGGTACCGCACCGGCAAGCCTGAGTACCTTCGCATGACCAAGTTCTGGGGAAAGCTCTTCCTCATCAACTTCATCATGGGTGTAGCCACCGGCATCGTCCAGGAGTTCCAGTTCGGCATGGCGTGGAGTGAGTACAGCCGGTTCGTGGGGGACGTTTTTGGGGCTCCGCTCGCCCTTGAGGCTTTGCTGGCATTCTTCGTCGAATCAACGTTCCTGGGATTGTGGATCTTTGGCTGGAAGCAACTCAAGCGCGGCGTGCACCTGGCCTGCTTGTGGATCGCCGTCGTCGGCTCCGTCTTCTCCGCCTACTTCATCATTGTGGCGAACTCCTGGATGCAGCACCCCGTAGGCGTTGACATGGTGGATGGCCGGCCCGTGATGACCGACGCCTGGGCAGTGTTCACCAACAACACTGCACTGGTTGCCGTGCCGCACACTCTCTTTGGTGCACTGGCTGTTGCCGGCGCCTTCCTGCTGGGCATTGCCTGGTACCACCTGTGGCGTCGCCGCCACGACGGCATTGATGTTGTGGGCGAGGACGGCAAGCTGGTCCCCGGCGAAGCTGCCATCCCGGGCCGCGACAAGTCCGATTACACCGTGTGGATGAAGTCCCTGCGGATCGGTGCTGTGGTGGCCATGATCTCCTTCGCGGGAACCGCCATCACCGGTGACCTTCAAGGCAAGCTGATGTTCGAACAGCAGCCCATGAAGATGGCCGCCGCTGAAGCTGCCTGCCACGACGGCACGGGCTTCTCGGTGCTGAGCGTTGGCAACCTGGGAGCCACCAACTGCGACGACATCGTTGCAGTTATCGAAGTCCCCGGCATCCTCTCTTTCCTGGCCAAGGGTGACTTCACCACTGAAGTGAAGGGCGTGAACAGCCTTCTGGGTGAGTACAAGGAAAAGTACGGCACCCACCTGCCGGACAACCCGCTCTACGGTGAGCGCGCCGGACAGGAAATCCAATACGTGCCCGTCATGGAAGTGACCTACTGGGGCTTCCGTATGATGATCGGTTTCGGCGGCATTGCAGCGTTCGCCGCACTGCTGGCCCTGTGGGTAACCCGTAAGGGCGTCGTTCCCCAATCCAAGTGGCTCATGCGCCTCGCTGTCTTTGGGATCCTCGCTCCCTTCGGCGCCAACGCCGCAGGCTGGATCTTCACCGAAATGGGCCGGCAACCATTCGTGGTGGCGCCCAACCCGGACATGAACGGTATTGACCAGGTCTTTATGTTCACAGCTGCCGCAGTATCCCCGGGCGTCAGCGCGGGAGAACTCATGACCTCGCTGGTGGTCCTCACAGCCATCTACGCCGTGCTGCTGGTGGTAGAGGTCAAGCTCCTGGTCAAGTACATCCGTGGTGGAGTGGCCTCGGCGATGCCTGAACTGGCCCACGCCAAAGACTCAGACAACCAACCCGACAAGAATGACGACGACACCGGCCCGGACAAGTCCGGCGACGACGTCCTGGCATTCGCCTACTAAAGCTAAGGGGTACTGACAATGGAACTGTTGCCAACCATCTGGTTCGTGGCCATCGCGGTTTTGTGGACCGGGTATCTCTTCCTGGAGGGTTTTGACCTGGGCGTCGGCATGCTCATGAAGCTGTTCGCCCGCAACAACACCGACCGCCGCGTCCTGCTGAACACCATCGGCCCTGTATGGGACGGCAACGAGGTGTGGCTGCTCACCGCAGCCGGTGCCACCTTTGCAGCTTTCCCCCTCTGGTACGCCTCGCTGTTCTCCACCCTTTACCTCCCGCTCCTGGCAGTCTTGGCCGCCTTGATCTTCCGGGCTGTCGCATTCGAATACCGCGGCAAGGTGGACTCCGAGAGCTGGCGCAACCGCTGGGACTGGGCGATCGCCGTCGGGTCTTTCGTGGCCGCGTTCGGCATCGGCGCTGCACTGGCGCTCACCACCACGGGGCTGCCCTTGGACGCCAACGGAGACCGCAGCGGTGGCCCGATGTCCTGGTTCAGCGGCTACGCACTCCTGGGTGGTTTTGGTGTCGTGGCCTTCGCCCTGGTGCACGCCCTTGCGTTCCTGGCCCTGAAGACCGACGGCGAGGTGCGGTACCGTGCACGCCGCTGGTTTGTGCGGCTGGTTCCGTTTGCGGTGTTGCCGATGTTCGGCTGGATGGTGGCCGTTCAGTTCCTGAGCGGCAAACCGTGGACCTGGGCCTTGGTGGTCGCTGCAGTGGTAGCGGTCGTCCTGGCATGGAGGCTGGCCCGTACTGGGTCCGAAGGGCGCGCTTTCAGTGCGCTCGGCGCGTTCATTGTCTGCGCCACAGCCTCGATCTTTGGAGCCGCGTTCCCTGTGGTCATCCCCTCCACCATCGATCCCGCTTTCAACCTGACCATCTCCAACGCCTCGTCCTCGGACTACACCCTTGGCCTGATGAGCATCGTGGCAGCCGTTGGACTGCCCCTTGTGATCGCCTACCAGTCGTGGACGTACTGGGTGTTCCGACGGCGTGTCAGCGCGGCCCACATCCCCGAAGCGCATGGATTCCTGCCCGCCATCGCCGCGAAGGTCATGATTTCCAAAGACAGCTCGCCCTCCACTCCAAGTCAATCGGGAGACTAGTCGACCCATGAAACCCGTGTTCCCTTCCGGCCCGGCCACGCGATCGGCGCTCTACGCCATTGGCCTGATGTCCGCCCTCAAGGCATTGTCCCTGGTGCTCATGGCCCAGGCTGTTGCAGGGATGCTGGCAGGACTCGCCTCCGGGTCGGAGGAGTGGAACAACGGACTCGTCTGGGGTGCGGTGGGGGCAGTCCTCAGGTCCCTGACCGCCTGGGGCCAAGGCATTGCCTCCAGGCGGGCCGCGCTGGGCGTCAAAGAGGAACTGCGGGCACGGCTCTTGAGGCGCTCGCTGTCCGACGGCGGTTCGTCGCCCGTAGCGGGAATGAACGACGGCGGCCTGGCCATCCTCGCGACGCGGGGACTGGACGCGCTGGACGACTACTACACCCAGTACCTACCTGCCATCGTGAACTGCGCTACGGTCCCGCTGTTGATCGGAGCCCGGATCCTCTTCGCCGACTGGGTAAGTGCCGTGGTGATCGTCCTGACGGTTCCCCTGGTCCCGCTGTTCATGGTCCTGATAGGCAGGCACACCGAAGACACTGTCCAGGAAGCGCAAACCACGCTACGGAAACTGTCCGGCCACATACTGGAGCTCGCCAAAGGCCTGCCTGTCCTGGTTGGCCTGGGCCGTGCCACGGAACAGCGCGCAGCCTTGGAAGACATCTCCGAGCAGTACCGCACCCGGACCATGGGCACCCTTCGCACGGCGTTCCTCTCCGCGCTGGCCCTCGAACTCATTGCAACCATTTCCGTGGCCGTGGTGGCAGTCTTTATTGGCGTCCGGCTGGTACATGGGGACATGCCCCTCGAAGCCGGCCTGCTGGCACTGATCCTGGCCCCGGATTGCTACCTGCCCCTCCGGGAGCTCGGTACCGCGCACCACGCCAGCGATGACGGCAGGGCGGCCCTCCAGACCACCAACAAAGTACTGGACGCCCCTTCGCATGAGCGCCTCCAGAATGGCGGGACGTCCGACGCAGCCCCGGCCGGAGTAGTGGTGGCCGACGTGTCGGTGACGTACCACGGAAGGTCCGCTGCCGCCGTCGGGCCTCTCAGCTTCACCGCCCACCAGGGGAGCGTAACAGCCCTCGACGGTGACAGCGGCGCCGGCAAGAGCACGGTCCTCGGGGTCCTCGCCGGCCTCATCGGACAGGGACCCGGCGCCGAGGTCACAGGAGTCATCACAGGTGCGGCAGCAAAGACGGTGGCGTGGGTTCCACAACACCCCGTCATGGCCGCCGAAACAGTGCAGCAAGAGATTGAGCTCTACCTGGACGGATACGTCGGGAACACCGCTGACGCCGTGACCCGCGTCCTAGGGAAAGCCTCGGCCGACCACTTGGCAGCCAAGCATCCCGCCGAACTGAGCCCGGGCGAACTGCGCCGCGTAGCACTTGCCCGTGGATTGGCCCGAGTGGAAGCCGGCGCGACGCTCTTGCTGCTGGATGAGCCCACCGCCCATCTTGACCCGTACTCCGCCAGCGTTGTCCGCCACGCCATCGAGTCACTTCGCGGCAACGTCACAGTGATCCTGGTGGCCCACGACGCCGCCACCCGGGCGCTCGCCGACCAGCTCGTGCCTGTAGGGCAAAAGAACTCCGTGCCTGCCGTGTCAGCGAAGAACGCACAGCGCACCGATGCCGCAGCCCAGCCCAACAATGCAGTCCCCGCGAAAGACGCTGCACTCCACGGTGATCTCCTTTCCGTTCCCGCGAACGGTAGCGCGCAGGGTCTTCTGCGAGTGTTGAAACCCGTGCGCTGGAAGTTCGCCGCCGCCGGAATCGTGGCCGTAGTTGCCGCCCTGTTCGCAGTGGCGTTGTCGGGACTGTCCGGGTGGCTGATCATCCGGGCCAGCCAACAGCCACCCATCCTCTACCTGCTAGGCGCGATCGTCGGAGTCAGGTTCTTCGGCATAGGGAGGGCCGTGCTGCGATACTGCGAGCGACTCCTGACCCATGATGCCGTCTTCGCTGCCATGACCCGCCTCCGCGGCGCACTGTGGGCATCACTGAGCCGCAGGGCGCTGTCTCTCCGCCGCCTCCTCCAAGGCGGCAACGTCTTGGGCTCCATCGTGGACGACGTGGACACCCTCCGCGATCTCCTGCCCAGGGTTGTCCTCCCGCCCATGACCGCCGTGGGAGTCGGGGCCGCGGCGATCCTCGCCACAGCCATGGTCTTACCGGAGGCTCTGGCAGCGGTGGTGATGGCCGCCGTCGTGGGGCTGATCCTTGCCCCGACCCTGGCCGTCCTGGCTGACAGGAACGCAGCCAAAGCCGAACAGCACATGCGTTCAGTAGTGCTTCGGGGAGTGGCCGCCGCCCTTGACGCCCGGGCGGAACTCAGCGCCAACGGAGTGAGCGAGCCCGTCCTCGGTGCACTGCGCGACAAAGACCGCACCGCCACCCTCTCTGCACAGCGCTCGGCATGGGCTGAAGGGCTCGGCCAGGCCGTGATCGTTCTCGGGTGCTCCATGGCCGCATTGTGGGCGGGCGTCCTGAGTGCGCCCGCCGTTCTGAACGGCACTGTCGCCCCTGAACTCGCAGCCGTCATAGTCCTGATGCAGCTGGCCCTGGTTGAACCATTCGGGGGCATCGTATCCGCCGTACGCCAAGCGCCCGCGCTCGCAGATGTGCTGGGCCGGGTGGCGGCATCCGGCGCTTTGGACGCTCCCGCTTCACTGAACCAAGCGGAAGACCACGACGGCGGCATCCGGCGCCTGCCGGATCGGCCCGGCAAAGCAGGACTGGAATTGATAGGTGCATCAGCGGCCTGGCCCGGTGGGCCTGACGTCTTTACTGGTGTAAATGCTGTTGCCGAGCCTGGCCGCTGGCTTGCCATAACAGGGCCTTCGGGCGCAGGGAAGTCCACGCTCCTCTCCGTGCTCCTCGGATTCCTGCCGCTGACGGAAGGAACTGTGCAGCTCTCCGGCACAGCGGCATGGTGCCCCCAGGAGGCCCACCTGTTCGACTCCACTCTTCGTGGCAACCTCCTGCTGAGCCGGCCGGCCGGAGCGAAGCCCAGCGAGGCGGAGATGCACAAGGCCCTGGCCGACGTCGGACTTGATTCAGTGGTGAATGCGTTGCCGGATGGGCTCGACGCCCGCATAGGTCCCGGTGGTTCATTCCTGAGCGGCGGCGAACGGCAGCGGCTTGCCATGGCCAGGACCCTCCTCACCGGAGCCTCCGTGTTGTTGCTTGACGAACCAACTGCCCACTTGGACGCGGGCTCGGCCCGGGAAATGATGGCTATACTCCGCAGCGGGCTCAAGGACGTCACTATTGTCCTGGTCACCCATAACCCGGAGGACATTGATCCGGCTGATGCGCGGCTTGAACTGCCCGCGGTCCGATCTGCCGTCAAGCGAAGTCCGGGCGCGGCGGAACTGGTGGGAAGGCCTACTGCTCAGTAGCCTGTTGGCATGCCTTTCGACGCCGCAAGCCAAGCCATGCCTGATGTCCTCGCAACCGGCCTTCAATGGCGGCCGGCCACCATGGAAGACCTGGATAACTGGGCAGGCCTGATCTCCCGGACGGCCGCCGTCGAACATCCCGTCTGGTATGAAAAGCGCGGCGACCTCGTCCACATCCTGCAGTCCACCAAGAACCCGCCGGAAACCAGCACCCTGTTGGGCCTGGACGCCGGGGGAGTAGCGCGCGCCTATGGGCGTATCTCCAAAAACCCCACGGGAGACAAGGCCACAGGAATGGCGTGCGTCGATCCGGAGTGGCAACAACGAGGCATCGGCTCTGCAGTCCTGGTGTGGCAGGAAGGACAAGTGCGCAACCGGTTCCAAGCCGATGAGGCCGCCGGTCACACCACGGCGCCGCCCCGCCTCCGCATCCAGACGGAGGAGCAGCACGAACATCAGGCAACACTCCTGATGGGGCACGGCTACGGGGCCGTGCGCTGGTTCAGCGAAATGCACCGGCCATTGACTGCGGAACTGCCTGAAGTCCGGCTTCCCGCCGGACTTGAGCTCAGGACCCTCGATCCATCGCTCTTCGAACCCGTGCGCCAAGCCCACAACGATGCGTTCAGGGACCACTGGGGGAGCGAACCGCGGGACGAAGAATCGTGGCGGTTCACCATCGAGGAACCCACTGCCCGGCACGATCTGGGCGCGGTGGTTATCGACCAAGCCAAAGGCGAGGTGGCCGGATACCAGCTGACCAGCTTCGATCCCGACTCTGCCGCGGATCGCGGTTTCAAGGAAGGCTACACGGAGCTCCTTGGCGTGCGGCGTGCCTATCGCGGCCGGGGCATTGCCCAAGCACTGCTCGCCGATGCCATGCAGCGCTACGCCTCGGCGGGAATGGACGTGGCATCACTGGACGTTGACTCAGCCAACCCCACCGGGGCGCTGGAACTCTACCTTGGCATGGGCTATACGCCCGTGAACCGCAGCATGACGTGGGAGAAAATGCTCTAGGTTCCTAGCCGTCCACATCATGAAGATGGTGAACAACATCGTGGAGGAAGTACTGGGAGAACGTCAGCACGGTAAATGAGGATCCATTGCTGCGCGTTCCGGTACGCTGCCAGTCATCCTCGGTGACCCGTGCGAAGGACTCGGCAATCTCCGTACCCTCGGCCTCAAGCTGATCGGCCACCGTCCGTGGGTCCGCCGAACCGTACTCTCCGTCGATCGCGGCCTGGTCCTGGTCCCAGTTGGCGAACCGGGCGTCGTCCTCCGTCAGCATCAGGTTGAGACGCTGGTCGAAAAGGCTGAAGACGTCCCGGACGTGGCATGCGTACTCCAGGTTGGACCAGGTGTGGTCATTAGGACGTGTGGCAACGTCCTCCCGGCGCAGGACGGCACGCCACCGGGGGAGCATGTTGACGACGGTGCCAGGCACCGTGGAGGGAGTCACGGTCGCGGGATCAAAACCGCACTCGGGGCAGGGCTGTGAGAGCACCCAGGTCCAGTCTTTTTCATCAGGGATGATCGGCATGCGGCCAGTCTAAGCTGATCCGCTCCGTGCCTCTGGGCAGCCCACGAAATATGGTGTCGTTTTCCAATTACTTACCGACCCGCCCAAGAGTAAAGTTCGTTCCGGGGGGAGAGCCGGAAAGAGAAAACAATGCTCAAGGATCAGCAGGTTGGTGCCGTCCTACCGGCACAGGACATAGCCCGGGCACGCGCGTACTACAGCGAAAAACTCGGACTGGAACCCGAAAATCCGGACGACGACGACAACCTCCAGTACAGGTGCGGCGATGGAACCGGATTCTTTGTCTATCAGACGTCGAATGCAGGGACTGCGAAGAACACCCAAATGGGCTGGACTGTCAGTGATGTCAAGGCCACGGTGCAGGAGTTGCGCGGCAAGGGAGTCAAGTTTGAGGACTACGACTTCCCTGGCCTGAAGACCGAAGACGGCATCGCCACGATGCCCGATGGAAGCGCTGCAGCATGGTTCCTTGACAGCGAGGGAAACATACTCAGCATCAACCAAACCGGCTAGCCCATGCGGTGGCTTCAAGGCCACGGCAGCACAAAGGCCGGAGGTGCCATAACCCCCGGCCTTTGCCGTGCTGCTTGACTTTTCTGCGGCTATTCCGCGGCTTCAGCCCAGGCCATGCTCGGCCCGATTGCCTCCACAGGCTGGGACAGCGGCACGCCCGATCCGTCCCTGCGACCATGCTCGTGGGGGAGTGCCCGTGCCACGCCGGCGGCGGATGAAGCCTTGGCAGGACCATGTCCGGCCCACGCCATCAACAGCGTGTCTTCGCCCTTGAGGAAGCGGTGAACCCGCACGCCACCTGTTGCCCGACCCTTGGCCGGATACTCCTCGAAAGCAGTCACTTTGGCAGTACCCGGCGCCGTCCCCGGAAGGGCGCCGTTGGTACCGGCAATGGTCACCACGACGGCGGCAGGATCGTCCGCGCGCACGGTACCGAAGTGGATTACTTCGTCCCCGGCCGCAAGCTTGATGCCGGCCATGCCGCCTGCTGTGCGTCCCTGCGGACGGACGTTCGACGCACTGAAGCGAAGCAATTGGGCCTGCCTTGTCACGAAGACGAGGTCCACGTTGTCGTCCTGGGCAGGTTCCACCGCGAGCACCAAGTCTTTGTCTTTAAGCGCAATGATCTCCCAGTCCTCACGGTTCAACGGGTAATCGGGCTGCACGCGCTTCACCACGCCCTGAACCGTGCCAATGGCAAGGACGGCGTCCAAGGGCACGAAAGCCACCAAGGTTTCACCCTTGAGTAAGGTGATGAAGTCCTTGGCGGGGACGCCACCGGCCAAGTTGGGCAGACCTGAGACCGGGGGCAGCACGGGCATGTCCATCACTTGGAGCCGCAGCATGCGGCCCTGCGAGGTGACCGCGCCGATTTCGCCCCTGGCGGTGGTCTTCACCACTGAGCGGAAGACGTCGTGTTTGGTGCGGGGGCCGGCCTCGGCGAGTGGCTCCTGGTTGGATGTCCTGGCAATCTGCCCTGAGACGCTGAGCAGGGCCCAGCAGGGGTCGTCCGGAATTTCCAGCGGCAGCGCTGCTGCCTTGCCTTTGGGGCCCGGAACTGACGCTGCCAATGCCGCAGCCACCGTGGGGGAAACAGCTTCCGATTCCAGCAGCACCGTGCGCCGGGGCGTGCCGTACTTCTCGGCAATGACGGCCAACTCGCCGGAAACAAGATCTCGGAGCAACTCGTCCGAGGCCAGGATGGCTTCAAGTGCCTCGATCTCGCGGCGGAGTTCGTCCTGTTCCTTCTCCAATTCAAGACGCGAGTACTTGGTCAGCTGCCGCAGGCGCAGTTCCAGGATGTAGTTGGCCTGGATCTCGGTGAGGTCGTAGATGGACATGAGGCGTTCACGCGCGGCCGAGGCTTCGTCGGAGGAACGAATGATCTGGATGACCTCGTCGATGTCCACAATCGCGATCAGCAAGCCCTCCACCAAGTGGAGGCGGTCCTTCTTCTTGCCAAGGCGGAAAGAGGTACGGCGGCGCACCACATTCAGGCGGTGTTCCACGTACACCTGCAGCAACTGCAGGAGGCCAAGCGTCTGCGGCTGGCCGTCCACCAAGGTGACGTTGTTGATGCCGAAGGAATCTTCCATGGGTGAGTAGCGGTACAGCTGCTGAAGCACGGCGTTGGGATTGAAACCGTTCTTCAACTCGATGACCAGGCGGAGGCCGTGATTACGGTCCGTGAGGTCAACGACGTCGCTGATGCCGGTCAGCTTCTTGGAATTGACGGCATCCTTGATCTTTTCGATGACCTTCTCAGGGCCCACCATGTAGGGAAGCTCAGTGACCACCAGGCCCGTGCGACGGGCAGACAGCTGTTCCACCTCAACCTTGGCGCGGGTCTTGAATGATCCACGCCCCGTGGCGTACGCGTCCCGGACTCCGTCCAGTCCCACGATGCGGCCGCCAGTGGGAAGGTCGGGCCCCGGGATGAACCGCATGATCTCCTCCAGCGTGGCACCGGGGTTGGCGATCAGGTGGCGTGCGGCGGCGATGACCTCCACCAGGTTGTGCGGAGGCATGTTCGTGGCCATGCCCACAGCAATGCCCGTGGTGCCGTTGACCAGCAGGTTGGGGAAAGCAGCGGGGAGGACATCGGGCTGCGTCAGCTGGTTGTCATAGTTGGGGACAAAGTCCACCACGTCTTCGTCAAGGTGGTCCGTCATGGTCAGCGCTGCGGCCGCCAAGCGTGCTTCCGTGTAGCGCGGTGCTGCCGGGCCGTCGTCGAGCGATCCAAAGTTGCCGTGGCCATCGATCAGTGGCAGCCGGAGGGAAAAGTCCTGCGCCATGCGGACCATGGCGTCATATATCGCGGTATCGCCGTGCGGGTGGAGCTTGCCCATGACTTCGCCCACCACGCGGGCGCTCTTGACGTGTCCTCGATCCGGGCGGAGGCCCATGTCGGACATCATGTACAGAATGCGCCGTTGAACCGGCTTCAGTCCGTCGCGTGCGTCCGGGAGGGCGCGCGAGTAAATCACCGAGTAGGCGTACTCCAGGAAGGAGCCCTCCATCTCGGAAGTGACATCGATATCGACGATGTTCTCGGTGAAATCGCCGAGGGGCTCGCCTTTGCGTGCGGGAGTTTGGCTGCGGGCCATGGGGTCGGTGGATCCTTGAAAGTTGTACTGCGGATGTTTTAGCTAGGCTAAGCCTATGGTGGATCAGCCCGGCGTCGGCATTTATCCGGAATATTGGGAGGCCGATGTCGTGCTGCGCGACGGCGGGACAGCCCACCTTCGCCCCATACGACCCGAAGACGCGGACGCTTTGCAGGCCTTCCACGCGGGCCAGTCGCAGGCCTCCATCTACATGAGGTTTTTCTCCTTCAAGCCCAAGCTCTCCGGCAAGGAAGTGCGGCGCTTCACGGAAGTGGACCACATCAACCGTGTCGCATTCGTCATCACCATCGGCGGCGAAATCATAGGGATCGGCCGCTATGACCGGCTTGAGGATCCTGCCGAGGCTGAGGTCGCCTTCAACATTTCCGACGCACACCAGGGCCGCGGGATCGGCTCCATCCTCCTGGAGCATCTGGCAGCTGCCGCCCGGGAAAACGGGATCCGCCGCTTCACGGCCGAGGTCCTGCCGGACAACCGTAAAATGCTGATGGTCTTCGCAGACGCCGGCTATGACCTCAAACGCCAATTCGACGACGGCGTTGTCTCCGTGGAATTCAACATCGATCCTACGGAGAAATCACGTGCCGTCATGGAGTCACGGGAGCACCGCGCGGAGGCGCGCAGCGTGCGCGACCTGTTGTCGCCGTCGTCGGTGGCTGTTATCGGTGCCAGCCGCAAGTGGGGGACGGTGGGCTACCAGCTGCTGGAGCACATCATCGAAGGCGGCTTCAAAGGTCCGGTCTACGCCGTCAACCCGGAAGCGTTCGAACTCGCCGGAATGATCTCCTTCGGGAAATTGTCCGAGATCCCGGGGCCGGTTCAGCTGGCCATCATCGCCGTTCCTTATGAGGAAGTCCACAAGGTAGTTGACGACTGCGCAGCTGCCGGCGTCAAGGGCCTTGTGGTGGCCACTGCCGGATTCGCCGACGACGGCGAGCGGGGACTCGCCCGCCAGCACGAGCTGGTGCGTCGGGCCAGGGCAAACGGGATGCGCGTCATTGGCCCTGAGTCCCTCGGGATCCTGAATACGCACCCGGCAGTATCCTTGAACGCGTCCATGGCGCCCACGATGCCTCCGAGGGGAAGCCTGGGTTTGTTTTCCCAATCGGCTGCCGTGGGTGTGGCGGTTTACGCCGCCGCCAGCCGCCGCAGGCTAGGTTTGTCGTCGTTCCTGTCTGCGGGAAACCGTGCCGACGTTTCCGGCAACGATGCCATGCAGTATTGGGAAGATGACGCCGATACCTCCGCCGTGGGGCTCTATTTGGAGTCCATCGGCAATCCCCGTAAATTCTCCCGACTCGCCCGGCGGTTGTCGCGCAGCAAGCCCGTGATCGTGGCCAAGTCCGATGTCACGGGACTTAGCCTTCCGCCCGGGCACGAGGTTCGGACCACCCAGGCGCCGGGCGCGGCCGTGGATGCCATGATGCGCCAAGCGGGCGTCATCCGCGTCGAGACCATTGAACAGCTTATGGACATAGCCCAGATTGCGTCCTCGCAGGCACTGCCCAAGGGGCCGGGCCTGGCTGTCTATTCCAACTCGGTCGCCTTGGGCAAAGTGGTTGCGGACAGTGCAGTGCCGCTCGGTTTGGACGTAGCCCGACTAGTAACGGACCTGGACCTCGACGCAGGGATGTCGCTCGCCGTTCCTGCCCTCCGGTCCAGCTTGCAGGAGAGCCTCGCGGACGAGTCCGTCCACGCCGTGGTTGCCGCACTCCTCCCCGCCCGCGGACTCACCGTGGAGGCGCTGGCAGGAGTCTTGGCCGAATGCGCTGCTGAATCCGGAAAACCGGTGGTGGCTGCGTTCACCGGAATCCTGGATCCCTCCGTGCAGGTGGAAGGCATGGTAGGAACAGCCGGGAAGCCCGTGCTGCCTTGCTACTCCAATGCCGGTGCCGCCGTGGCGGCTCTGGCTGCGATCGTCCGCTATGCGCAGTGGCGCGACCGGGACCAAGGGCTGTTTGTGGAGCCCGAGGACTGCGATGTGGACGGCACCAGGGACACGCTGACCGCGATGCTGGCCGGCGTCACTGGCGAAAAGATCAGAAAGCTCGACGCCGGTGCTGCCGCGGCGCTGCTGTCGGGCTACGGAATCGAGGTAGTACCGTCGCTTGGATTTGGTACCTCTGATGAAGCCGTGCAAGCCGCGGATACCGTTGGATGGCCCGTAGTTCTCAAGACCACCGATCCTGCGCTGCGGCACCGACTTGACCTGGGTGGGGTTCGGCTGGATATCCAGGACGCGGAGTCCCTGAGGCAGAACATCGCCCAAATGCGCCGCGCCTTGGAGCCTTACGGATCACCCTCACTTGAAGTACAGGCGATGGCACCTGTGGGGCAGGCCTGCACTTTCCGTGCGATGGAAGACCCCCTGCTGGGGCCGGTTCTGTCGTTCGGGTTGGCAGGAGATGCCGTGAACCTGCTGGACGACTGGGCCCATCGGGTGCCGCCGCTATCGGCTGCCGATCTGCACGATGTCATCCGCTCACCCCGGGCGTCCCGGAAGCTCTTCGGCTACCAAGGACTGCCCGCCGTAGATGTGGCAGCCCTTGAGGACATCGCAGCCAGGCTCGCCAAGCTAAAAGATGACCACCCTGGAATCGCGCTGGTGGAATTCAACCCCGTCCTTGCACATCCCACAGGCGCCACCATCCTGGGGGCGGAGGTTTGGATCGGCAACGCAGCGCAGCGTACGGACAGTGCCCGGCGCGCCATGCGGGGTTAGCCACAGGAAGGGACCGCACGGTTAGGTAGTCACCAAGCGATCTGTGAAAATGGGGGAATGAGCACCCAGTCGCCGACGCCTCAATCCCGCCCGTCCAACGCCGGGCACCACACCGCCCACCATCACGGCTCGCAGGGACAGAGCCTGGACCAGGCGCTGCAGCAGGCAGGCTTCTACCCGCGGTTGGTGGCAGACGTCGTTGACGACGCCTTGGATGGCCGGGAGTGCCTCTCCCACTTGGTCCACCTGGAGACCCACTTCGACCGTGCCGAGGTCCGCAGGCACATCACCGTGCTGGTGCTCACGGAAGACATGCTGGTGATCACCCACGTTGATGACCAGCAGCTGGATGAGGCCGGAGAACAGATCGTCGCCCAGGTTTCCACTGAGTCGGTACCTGTGGCCCAGATCCGCTCGGTGGTGCTCAGCTACATGTATGCGCAACCCCAGGACTACAAGCCGTCCGATCCTGTCCGTGAGATGACTGTTTCCATCGCTTGGTCCGGCGGGCAACGCCTGGACATGGGGCCGGCGAGCTGCGGGGATCCCCAGTGCGAAGCCGACCACGGCTACAGCGGAACCATCGCCCAGGAAGACATTGTCCTGCGGATCAGCGCTGAGGCAGACGGACTCCAAGCAGTCCAGGACGCCAAGACATTTGCCCGTGCACTGCGTGCGGTCAATACGGGCAACCCAACACCCGCCCAACATGCCAGCATCCCGGCACCGAGGCCGCGTTCGGGCGTCTTCAGCAACCGCCTCAGCCGCGGACACCAGCGTTGAGGGAAACTGCACAGAACCCGGTGAACACAGCTGCGGGGACCGCCCCGGCCGCAGACCTCCCATCGCCCCCGCTTTTCGGGAGCAGATCCATAGCCGAAGTCCTGACGAGTTCCGCCGCGGCCCTTGGCATGCCCGGCTTCACCAACCACCTTCAGCTGCCGTCAACGCAGCGTGTCTGTGTGGTCCTCGCCGATGGCCTCGGCCGCAGCCTGCTGAAGCAGAAGGCCTCCCACACGCCCTTCCTCCGTTCGGTCATGGCTGAGGGACAACGCAATGTCCCTCCATGGATTGACGCCGCCTTCCCCAGCACTACGGCAGCGTCCCTCGCGAGCCTCGGCACCGGTTTGCCTGCCGGCCAGCACGGAATGGTGGGCTACGACGTCCTCGATCCCGCCCAAGACAAGGTAGTCAACCTTCTGGGCAACTGGGATTCACAGGTGGATCCTGCGCTATGGCAGCCTCACGCGACGGTCTTCGAACGGCTGGCGGGAGAGCTGGACGTCGTCACCGTCAGCCTGCCGCAGTTCGGAAACTCGCCCATGACACAGGCCGCTCTGCGGGGAAGCCGCTTTGTGGGCAGTACCACCCTGCATGCCAGGACCGCCGCAGCCGCTGAGGCAATGTCCGGTGGCGGCCGTTCCCTGATGTACTTCTACGCCAACGAGCTGGACAAAGCCGGCCACCGCTATGGCTGCCAGTCCGACCGCTGGGAGCACCAACTCGAAGAACTCGACTCCACGGTGAAGAGGCTCTCCGCCACACTGCCTCCCGGAACCACCATCCTGGTGACCGGCGACCACGGCATGTTGGACGTTCCCGAGTCCCAAAGGATCGATTACTCCGCTGATGAATCTTTGGTGGCCGGTGTCCGGCACACTGCCGGCGAGCCCCGCATGGTCCATCTCTACTTGGAACCGGACGCAGCCCCTGCCCACCGGGAAGCCCTCATTGAAGCCTGGCGTCGTCGCTTTGGTGAAAGGATATGGGCCTTTACGCGAGAGCAGGCCGCGGATGCAGGGTTATTCGGCCCGGTGCGTCCCGAGGTCGCCCCCCGCATCGGCGACGTCATGATCGCAGCGCGTGACACCCTGGCCCTCTACGACACACGGAGGGCCCGCCCGGCATCACTCGAAGTAGTGGGGCAGCACGGTTCGCTGACCAAGGCCGAGCGCGAAGTACCCCTGTTGTGCTTCGCCGCTGCCGGCAAGAAGGGCAAACGTGGCTGAGCTGGTCTTCTTCTCTGGCACCATGGACTGTGGCAAGTCCACCCTGGCCCTCCAAATGGACCATAATCATCGGGCACGGGGCCGCGGAGGTGTTCGGTTCAGCTGTAACGACCGTGCAGGTGATTCAACGATCTCCAGCAGGCTGGGCCTTCAGACCGATGCGGTTGAGGTTGTGGGCGGCACCGATTTCTGGGACGAAGTGGTTGCCCGGCGGACCAACGGACTCCGCGTGGACTACCTCATCTGTGATGAGGCGCAGTTCTACTCACCCACCCAGGTGGAGCAGTTGGCGCGGGTTGTGGATGAGATGGATGTGGACGTCTTCGCGTTCGGCATCACCTCCGACTTCCGTACCAGATTGTTCCCCGGCTCACAGCGGCTTATTGAACTCGCGGACAAAGTGCAGGTGCTGCAGGTGGAAGCTTTGTGCTGGTGTGGCCGACGGGCAACGCAGAACGCCCGCACCGTGAACGGCATCATGGTGGTGGAGGGTGACCAGGTGATGGTGGGCGATGTCGCACCCCAAAACAGCGGCGACGAGCCTGTGCCCGACGAGCCTGTGCCCGCGCACGCCGTGGGTTACGAGACGTTATGCCGCCGGCACTACATGAGGCGTGTGACGGCT
Organism: Arthrobacter sp. Rue61a; assembly: GCF_000294695.2. Classification (NCBI taxonomy): domain Bacteria; kingdom Bacillati; phylum Actinomycetota; class Actinomycetes; order Micrococcales; family Micrococcaceae; genus Arthrobacter; species Arthrobacter sp. Rue61a. Next base: position 1,843,631 of record NC_018531.1, read on the forward strand.
CATGGCGCAAATCTGATGGCAGGGGCGGACCAGCCGCTGCCGTTCGACATTGATGCTTGCCTCTGGCCGGGGGCAGGAGCTCTCCGGCACGGCTAGCCGATCCAGCCAGCCGTTGCTGCCATCTCCGCGGGGCTAGTCTCCGCGAGCCCCGAAAACGATCTCGTCCCAGCTCGGGATGCTGGACCGCTTGGGGCGTGAGGGTTGGCGTTCCGCGGGGGCATCAACGTCCTTGCGAACGTCTGAGTCTTTCTGGTCCTCTACGGGAGTCTCATCCTGAGGGACGCCAGGGACGTCATGTGCAGCTTGCAAGCCGGTGGAATCGTCTTCCCCGCGGGGTTCCGGGTTGCCGCTGCCGCCGAGGAGTTCGTCGAGCCCTGCAGGTTTGCGGCCCGCCAAGGAAGTAACGGGCCGGAGCGGGCTGGCTACCACCGTTATTTCACGTGTGTCAGTGCTGACTCCATTGTGGAGCTTCAGGGAGTCGTCGCCGTCGTCGTCGTGGGACTCAAAGTGTCGCGGGGCCAGACTCAACCGCGACAGCATCGAAGGGCGCCCGTCTTTGCGTGCGGGCTCCTCGGCGGCAGGGGCTGCCGGCTCACCATCCGCATGGCCCGTTTCTTCTGCCGCCTCGTCACTTTCCTCGCCCGGCCGCGGGTGCGCTGCCGGAACGTTGCTCAGCAGCACTGCCAAGGCATCATCGCCGTCTTCGTCCACGCCCAAGCGTTGGCCTCGCCGGGAGCGGAGCATTTCCAGGAGGCTGTCTGATTCTTTCGCGGACGCACGTGCTGCTGTTTCGGCGTCGGTTTCGAAATCGAACGGCCTGTCCGAAACCGCGGCAAGTCGTCGCGCAGGCACCGGGCCGTCCATCGGCTCAAGTTCGCTGAGTTGCTGGGCCCAGCGGTTGGCATTCTGCAGGGACTTGCGTTGGGGACTGAAAGTCCACATGGCAGGCGGCTCTTCGCCGATGCTTCCATGGGCGCCGGGAACAGTTTCGAAGCGTGCGACGACGGTCCAGGTGCCGTCCGGGCGACGCCAGGAGTCCCAATCCACCGTGGAGGAATCGATACCGTGCGCCGAAAGCCGGTAGTCAACCATCTCCCCGAGAGTGGCCGGGTTGTCGCCGAAAGCGGAGCGGTAGATGTCATGCCCGGGGGCAGGGGAGGCAACTTCGATGTTGCGGGCCTGCCGCACTACGTACTCACGCTCTGCAAGCACAGGGCCTTCATAGCGCTGGACGTTGGCAAGGGGGAGGCCGGAGAGTTCAGCAACTTCCGTGGCCGTGGCTCCGCTGCGGATCCGGGCCTGGATGTCGCGGGGCGACATGGCAATCGCCGTGTTGGAAGCGCGTGCGGCCACCTGGGCAGGGGTGCGGCTCGCCGCGGCCCTCAGGGCCTCGTCGATCGGAAGCTGGAACATCGCACCGCCCGGGCCGCTTAAGAGCAGATGCCCGCCGTCGTCGTGGACGCCTACCAGCCGTAGATCCTGCATAACACCCTCCACCACATGGCATAACTGACATTCGAAACTCTGCCACCCGCGGGGGCCTTTTCCTACTAGGACAAAGGGCGTGCCGTGATATTCCGCTGAAAGCCGATCGATTCCGGAAGGCTTCCCGAGCTTTTTCGCACCAGATCGAGTTCTATGGACTTTTTGGGCGTGGGGGAGGACAATCTGGCCGAGATCGGGCACAAATCCGGGGCGTCCGGCGTTTGCACCCTTAAGCCGGCGGCAGGAGAGTTGCTGCACTCCGGTTTCCAACCCGGAACAGGTATGGAGGACGAAGAAGGACCATGGCCACGGATTACGATGCCCCTCGAAAGACCGAGGAAGACGTCAGCGAGGATTCCCTGGAAGAACTGAAGACCCGCCAGTCGGGGAAGCAGTCCTCAGCGGTGGACGTCGACGAGACCGACCTCGCCGATGGCTTCGAGTTGCCGGGCGCGGATCTGTCCGGGGAAGAGCTCCTCATTCAGGTCATGCCGCCCCAACCTGATGAATTTACGTGCTTCAACTGTTTCCTGGTCAAGCACAGGTCCCAGATCGCTGCGGAACGGGGCGGCCACCAGTACTGCACCGAATGCGAGAGCTAGTCGCTGCCGCGGGGCCGGGAACCCCCACGGAAGGCGTCACGGGTGGCGTCAGCTCCTGACCGGCCCGGCGTTAACGCTGTGGCGTGGTGAGGGCGGAAACGAGCTCATCGGGCCGGCGGGAGGACGCCAGCCAGTAAGGGGTCCGGTCCGCGGGGTCCGTGATCTCAATCTTGACCACGGGGTCGATCCACCCGCGGAAGCACATGTAGGCGAGTCCATTCAGGCGGGGACCCCGTTCAGCGGTGGCCTCTGCTTTCCTGAATGCCTGGACGGACCCTACGAACTTGCGGTCGATGCTGGCCCGACCCACCCTGACGGTGTTAGCCGTAACGGTGATGGTGGGCGTCGAGAGCACCAACATGATGGTCATAATGGCCAGCAGCACCAAGGCGGCGATGATGCCGGTGGCCGCGCTGATGGGACCAAACATCAGGACGCCGGCGCCGGACAAGCCAACCACCACAACCCAGATCCACACAGACGGCCACAACTTCTCGGTGTACAGGACGTCGGAGGCCGAAGGGGTGTTCCGGGCAGGCATGGGGGAGGACTGGTCAGGCGTAGGCATGGGTCCAGCTTATCGGGCCCTGGCCGTGGTCCCAGTAGAATGGACCATTGTGAGCAACGAGACCGCAGTATTCAGCACAGACCAGAGCTCCGCAGTCGCGGACAGCAGCGAAACCACAGCAGCCTACAGCGCCCCCACTTTGGAAGTGCAGCTGAAAATGCTCGACGCCGGGTTGGAGGCCCCGTCCTACGCGCACCCTGGCGATGCCGGTGCCGATCTCCGCGCACGTGTGGATGTGCACCTTGCTCCCGGCCAACGGAAACTCGTTCCAACGGGCGTCTCCATTGCGTTGCCTGAAGGTTTCGTTGCCCTGATCCACCCCCGTTCCGGGCTGGCCACCAAGCATGGACTCACGGTGGTCAATGCTCCCGGCACTGTGGACGCAGGCTACCGTGGCGAAATCGCCGTCACGCTCCTGAACACCGACCAGGAAAATGCCATTGACCTCAAGCGCGGCGATAGAATTGCACAAATGGTGATTCAGCGCGTCGAATACGCGCAGTTCGTGGCTGTTGACCAACTGTCCGAGTCCGTTCGTGGAACCGGCGGCTTCGGGTCCACGGGTGGATTCAACGCACCGAAGGCCTGAGAGACTACCGAACCTGGCGTGTACCGCACACCAAACGATTGACGTATGTGCGCGGTTTAGCGAGGTTTAACGTGGTTGCGGTTTACTTGGGGATAGACCACTACTAAGGAGAAAACCCAATGCTTTTTGGGCGCGGCAAGAAGTCCAAGGACGATCGGTCCGAAACCGCCGGCACTGTTGAGGAGTCCGGTGCCGAGGCACTGACTTCCGAACCAGGCGGGTCCGGTACGCCCGGCGATTTCCGCCTTGGCAAAGGCCCCTTGGACATAGACGAGATCGAGAGCCGCGAGGGCTACGTCGACCTCGGTGCACTGTTGATCGCACCGGCGGATGGTCTCCAACTGCGGCTTGAGGTGGAAGAAGCCACCCAACGCGTGGTGGCCGTGACCATGGACCTCAACGGTTCGAGCCTGCAGCTCCAGGCGTTCGCGGCGCCGCGTTCCGAAGGTCTTTGGGACGAAATCCGCGAGCAGATCACCCAGTCGGTGGCGAGCCAAGGCGGGGAAACCGAGGAGGTTTCCGGAGCTTTCGGCACGGAACTCGTGGCCAAACTGCCCGCTGAGGCGGCTGACGGCAGCCGCGGCTTCCGTGCCGCCCGCTTCATGGGTGTGGACGGGCCCCGATGGTTCCTCCGTGGTGTCCTTGGCGGGCAGGCTGCCTTGGAACGTGATGCCGCAGCGGGGCTGGAAGACCTCTTCCGCAAAGTTGTGGTGGTCCGCGGGGACAATCCGATGCCTCCGCGCGAACTGTTGCAGCTGCGCCTGCCCAAGGATGCCGCGGTACCGGGCCAAGCGGGCGCACCCCAGGGTGCGGTTCCCCCGGCAGCGCCCGCAATGCAGCAGCCGGAGCGAGGGCCGGAGATCACCCAGATTGGTTGATTCCCCCGGCGGCAGCGGTGTGCCCGGTCAGAGGCCCCCTGAGCAAGGAGTCCGTGATCTTCCTGCACGGGGCAGAGCTGTATGTACCGGCTTCATTGAATCCGTAACGCATCAACCGCCCAGCGAACAACCATTCTTTTCGGCTGTGGTGGTGGATGCCCTGAGGCCGGGGGACCAGCGTGCGTCCGCTCCCGGCGGAGCCCGGAAGTCCTATGACCGCCTCCGTGTGATCTGGCTGGGCAGGACCCGGGTTCCCGGCATTGAAGCCGGTGTGCAACTTCGCTTGAACGGCATGGTGACCCAGGTTGATGGACTACCGGCCATGTTCAATCCCCGATACGAAATACTTTCCCGTCAGGAGCACCTATGACCGTGGCAAACGGATCAGAACCGAAGGACACAGGGCGCCCCACGCCCCCGGAGGACCACGTTGTGCTGCCCGACGCGGCTAAGGCCGGTCCGGACTCACCCAGTGTGTCCGAGCTCGCTGCGGGATATGCCGAAAAGGCCGGCCTTCACCGGAACAGCGCGGGGCACGTCGACATGCTGAAGTCAGCGGGCGGGGTACAGGGCATTGCCGAGAGCATCCTTCCCGGACTGGTCTTCCTGGTGGCCTTTACCATCACCCGGGATTTAACGCCGTCTCTTATCGCGGCGCTGGCTACCGCCGCCGTCTTCACCGTGGTGCGCCTGATCCAGCGGCGGCCCTTGACGCAGGCATTGGCCGGCGTGGTGGGCGTGGGTATTTCCGCGTGGCTGGCCAACACCACGGGTAAGGCAGAGGACTTCTATGTCCTGGGGTTCTTCACCAACATCGCCTATATCGCGGGCATGGTGCTCTCCATCGTGCTCAAGTGGCCGGTTGCGGGGCTTCTGTTCGGTTTCGTGCGCAACGAGGGACTTGAGTGGCGGAAGGATGCTGAAAGGCTCCGCGCCTACAGCCTGGGCACGTGGATCGTGGTGGCGGTGCTTGCTCTCCGCCTGGTGGTTCAGGTGCCGCTGTACTTCATGGGTGAACCCGGCCTGACAGCGTTGGCCACCACCAGGCTCCTGATGGGGGCCCCGCTGTACATCCTGGGCCTCTGGGTGGCCTGGCTGGTCACCAAGCCGGCGACTCAGCCGTCGAAGCCGTCGTCTTCAGCGGACTGATCTGCTGCTTCGGAGGACCCCTCACGAGGTTCCTGGCCGTCCTCGGCCGCTGGTGACAACAGGGCCCGCAGCCCGTCTTCCGCTGCGATGGTGGTGACGAAGAACAGCTCGTCGCCGCCGTCCAGGACGTCATCGCGTGTGGGGGTGATGGGTGCGTGGTCGCGCAGGATAGCCACCAGCGTTGCGTCTTCCGGCCAGTCGATACCACCCACCGTGCTCCCGATGACATGGGAATCGTGGGGAACCGTGAACTCAACGATCGATGCCACGCCTGTTTGCAGGGTCAGCAGCCGCACGATGTCGCCGATTTCAACAGCCTCTTCCACCAGGGCCGTCATGAGCTGCGGGGTGTTGACTGCGACGTCCACGCCCCAGGAGTCATTAAACATCCAGTCGTTCTTGGGATTGTTGACGCGCCCAACTGTCCGTCCCACACCGAACTCGGTCTTGGCGAGCAGTGATACCACCAGATTCACTTTGTCGTCGCCTGTGGCAGAAACCACGACGTCGGCATCCTCAAGTTTGGCGTCCTGCAGGGTGCTGAGTTCGCAGGCGTCGCCCACCAGCCAGCGGGCACCTCGAAGCCCGCTGCGTCCGATGACTTCGGGCTTCAAGTCAATAAGGAGGATCTCGTGTTTGTGGGCCAGCAGCTCACGCGCAATGGACGAGCCGACGCTGCCCGCGCCAACAATGACAACTTTCACTAAGACTCCTTGGCGGGTGCTTTGGCGAGGATCCGGCTGATCTCGGAGGTTCTGTCCAGGCTCACCATTGCGTGGACAGTATCGCCCTCTTGGTATGCGGTGCCGGCCTGGGGCAACAGGCCCTCACCAAACCTGGTGAGGAAGGCGATGCGGATTCCGGCGGCGGACTCGATGGAGTCCATGCTGTGTCCGATCCAATCCTCGTGGAGATCCACTTCGGCCAGTACCAAGCGGCCCGACGGCTCGCGGTAGTCACCGGCGAGGTGCTGCTCGGGAAGGATGCGGCGCAGGACCTGGTCGGCACTCCAGCGGACGGCTGCCACCGTGGGGATGCCGAGCCGCTGGTAGATTTCGGCGCGGCCGGGATCATAAATCCGTGCCACCACGTGGGCAACATGGAAGGTTTCGCGGGCCACACGCGTGGCCAGGATGTTCGAGTTGTCGCCGCTGGATACGGCGGCAAAGGCATAGGCCTCTTCCACGCCGGCTTGTTTCAGGGTGTCCCGATCAAACCCGACTCCGGTGACTTTGCGCCCAGTGAACGTGTTGCGCAACCGGCGGAAGGCCCGCTCGTCCTGGTCGATGATGGCCACCGAGTGGCCGGCATCCTCCAAAGTGTGTGCCAGGGTTGCGCCAACACGGCCGCAACCCATGATCACGAAGTGAGCCACCATGTCTCCTAATGTGTGTTGTCCATCCCGCTCGGTATGACTTTACCGGTGCCGCGTGGCTAAGCCGGCGACAACCCGTCATGACATCCCTGGGGATTCAGAGTAGCTTTGCGGAGTGCTGACAATTCTGAATGCCGCGAAGCGGGTGTTGGTGGGCCGGCCAGTCAGGAACGACCGCCTGTCCCACACCTTGTTGCCCAAACGCATCGCTTTGCCGATCTTCGCCTCGGACGCCCTGTCCTCGGTGGCTTATGCCCCCGACGAAATTCTGTTGACGCTCGCCCTTGCCGGCGTAAGCGCCGTGGCTTTCTCCCCGCTCGTGGGCCTGGCCGTCATGGTGGTGTTGCTCACGGTGGTGGCGTCCTACCGCCAAAACGTGCACGCGTATCCGTCCGGAGGCGGCGACTACGAGATTGCCAACGTCAACCTCGGCAAGTACGCCGGTCTTACCGTCGCCTCCGCCTTGCTGGTGGATTATGTGCTGACGGTTGCCGTGTCCATGTCATCAGCGGCGACGTACCTGACCACCGCCATCCCGGCACTCCATGGCCAGCAGGCACTGATTGCCACTATTGGCGTGATCATCCTGGCGCTGGTCAATCTTCGCGGAGTCAAGGAAGCCGGGACGCTCTTCGCTGTCCCGACGTACATCTTCATGGCGTCCATCCTTGGAATGACCGGGGTGGGTATCTTTCAGGCGGTCACCGGCACCTTGGGGGAGGCACCTTCCGCCAACTTCACCATCGTCCCTGAGCCCGGATTTGATGAGGGCCTGGTGGGCCTGGCCGGGGCTTTCCTGCTTCTGCGTGCCTTTTCATCGGGCGCCGCCGCGCTGACCGGTGTCGAGGCCATCAGCAACGGCGTACCAAACTTCCAGAAGCCCAAGAGCAAAAACGCGGCCACCACGTTGCTCCTGCTCGGCGTCATCGCAGCCTCCATGCTGGCAGGCATCCTTTACCTGGCCAACGCCACCAAGGTGCACATCGTCCTGGATCCTGCCCGGGAGTTCCTGGTGGACGGAAAGCCACTTCCTGAGGGGTACATCCAGACACCTGCCATCAGCCAAATCGCAGACACCATCTTCGGGTCCGGCTCCATTCTTTTCTACGTCGTCGTTGCGGCCACCGGCGTCATCCTTGTGTTCGCTTCCAACACGGCTTTCAACGGCTTCCCCGTGCTGGGTTCGATCCTTGCCCAAGACGGCTACCTGCCCCGGCAGCTCCGCACCCGTGGCGACAGGCTTGCGTTCAGCAATGGCGTCCTTGCGTTGGCAGCCGGGGCGCTGGTCCTGATTCTCGCGTTCAACGCAGATGTCACCAAGCTGATCCAGCTGTACATTGTGGGCGTCTTCATCTCCTTCACTGCCAGCCAACTCGGCATGATCCGGCACTGGGGCCGCGAACTTAAACTCGCCAGGGACAAAGCCGTCCGCCGCCGTATCATCAAGTCACGGACCATCAATATGCTGGGCTTCGGGATGACGGCCTTGGTCCTTGTCATCGTCCTCATCACCAAGTTCGAGCAAGGCGCTTGGATTGCTTTGCTCGCCATGTTTGTTCTCTTCCTCATCATGTGGAGCATTCGTGCCCACTACGACAACGTGGCCAGGGAGCTGGCCGTGGACGAGGATTCCTCACCGCGTGCACTTCCCACCAGGGTCCACGCGGTTCTCCTCGTTTCCCACGTCCGCAAGCCGGTCCTCAGGGCGTTGGCATATGCACGGGCGTCGCGGCCATCGCGCCTGGACGCCGTGACCGTGGACATCAGTGCTGAAGAGACAGCCCAGACGGTCCGCGATTGGGAGAAGCTGGAAATCCCCGTTCCCCTGACCGTTCTGGCCAGCCCCTACCGTGAGACCGTGACACCCATCATGGATTACATCAAGAACATGCGCCGCGACTCACCGCGGGACCTGATCGTGGTGTACATCCCCGAATATGTGGTGGGCAAATGGTGGGAACAACTCGTCCATAACCAAACAGCACTCAGAATCAAGACGAGGCTCCACTTTGAACCTGGAGTCATGGTTGCCAGCGTCCCGTGGCAGTTGAAATCGTCCGAAGAAGCAAAGGCACTGCAGGATACCTAAATGACCTCCCACAGCAATTCCCCCCAACACCACTCCGGAGACCAGGATGCGCCCGCCACTGAACTGGTGGTGGATGTAGGCCCCATAGCCCACGGAGGGCACTTCGTCGCACGGCATGAAGGGCGCGTCATCTTCGTCCGGCACGCCATCCCGGGAGAGAAAGTCCGGATCCGGTTGACCGACTCCGGCGACTCGTCGCGCTTCTGGCGTGCCGACGTCGTCGAGGTCCTGGAAGCCTCACCCGACCGCGTTCCGCACTTCTGGAAGCAGGCGGACTCGCTGGGCTCATGGAGCCGCGGGGCTCCGCCGGTGGGCGGTGCCGAGCTCGGCCACATTTCGTTGCAGCGCCAGCGGGCCTTGAAAGCGGACGTGCTGGCGGAACAGCTCAAGCGGCTTGCCGGCTTGGACCTCACCACCGAGGTGGAAGCCGTGGGAGATCAGCACGACGGCGGACTCGGCTGGCGTACGCGGGCCAGCTTCGCGGTGACCCCCAAGGGCCGGTTGGGCATGCACGCACACCGTTCAGACGTAGTGCTTCCCATCAAGGAGATGCCGTTGGCGCTTACGGGCGTCAACGAGCTGAAGCTGTGGGACCTTGACCTGTCCGGCATCGCCCGTGTGGAAGTTGCCGTGCCCGCCAACGGTTCGCGGCCCCTGATTCTGCTGGCTCCGGAAGAATCGACCAGCCCCAAGAGATTGCACAGCATCCTTTCGCAGCTGCCGCACCATGTCTCGGTTGCCGGCTTCGATCCCAGCAAGGGCGAAGTCCTGCAGCTTCGGGGGAGGACCTGGGTGCAGGAAACCGCAGCAGGCCATGAGTACCGTGTGACCGGTGAGGGTTTCTGGCAGATCCACAAGGACGCCCCGGACACGCTGGTGGACGCTGTGACGGGCTATCTTTCCGGCGGCGGCTACTTGCAGCCCGGCGCGACAGTGGCCGACCTCTACGCCGGCGCCGGCCTGTTCACGGCGCCCTTGGCGGACGTCGTCGGAGTTACCGGTTCGGTACTTTCCGTTGAAGGCGCGCCGGGCACCAGCCGCGACGCCCGAAAAAACCTGCACGGTGAAGCCCAGGTGGAAATTGTGCAGGGACGTGTGGAGAAGGTCCTGCACCAACGTGCCCGCAGCTTCGACTCGGTGGTGCTGGATCCACCACGTGCCGGAGCAGGCAAGGCCGTGGTCAAGCAATTGATGGCCACCGGACCCCGTGCAATCGCCTATGTGTCATGCGATCCCGCATCCTTTGCACGTGATCTGGGTTACTTCCATCAAGGTGGCTGGCGACTGGAGTCCCTGCGGGCCTTCGATCTTTACCCGAACACCCATCACCTGGAAACTGTAGGGCTGATCGTTCCTGCCGCCTAGCCGTGGCGCGGTCCGCCTTCCATGGGGCAGCAGGCGGAACTGCTTGTTTTCACAGCGGCACCTGATCAGTGACGCAACGCCGGAGTATGCCACTACGATGGCTGTAGTAGTCCCGGTCCGCAGAAATCAACGCCGCGGACCGGGGTGACCAAGAGAGATGCCGCCAGGCTAAGTAAGGTGCGCCTAACTGGCTAGCGGCCAACCACGCGACAAAGATGAAACTGTTGCGAGAGGAGTCCTGCCATGAGCACTGTGGACAGCTTCGGTTCCAAAGGCGTACTGAATGTAGCCGGCACCGACTATGAAATTTTCCGGTTGAACTCCGTAGAGGGCGCAGACAGCCTTCCGTTCAGCCTTAAGGTATTGCTTGAAAACCTCCTGCGGACTGAGGATGGCGCCAATATTACGGCTGACCATGTCCGCGCCCTGGCCGGTTGGGATCCCAATGCGGAGCCCGACACGGAAATCCAGTTCACCCCCGCCCGCGTCATCATGCAGGACTTCACCGGCGTTCCCTGCGTCGTGGACCTGGCGACCATGCGTGAAGCTGTCAAGGAGCTCGGCGGTGACCCCAAGCGCGTCAACCCGTTGGCGCCTGCAGAAATGGTCATCGACCACTCCGTCCAGATCGACGCCTTCGGAAACTCCGGCGCACTGGAGCGCAACATGGAGATCGAATACCAGCGCAACGGTGAGCGCTACCAGTTCCTTCGCTGGGGCCAGACCGCATTCGATGACTTCAAGGTTGTTCCCCCGGGAACCGGCATCGTCCACCAGGTCAACATCGAGTACCTGGCACGCACAGTCATGACCCGCGAGGTAGACGGCGTTGTCCGTGCCTACCCCGACACCTGTGTTGGCACCGACTCCCACACCACCATGGTCAACGGCCTGGGCATCCTGGGCTGGGGCGTTGGCGGCATCGAAGCCGAAGCAGCCATGCTCGGCCAGCCCGTCTCCATGCTGATTCCCCGCGTTGTGGGCTTCAAGCTCAAGGGCAGCATCCCGGCTGGCGCTACCGCTACTGACGTGGTGCTGACCATCACCGAAATGCTGCGCAAGCACGGTGTTGTTGGCAAGTTCGTTGAGTTCTACGGTGAAGGCGTTGCGGCTGTGCCGTTGGCCAACCGCGCCACCATCGGCAACATGAGCCCGGAATTCGGTTCCACGGCTGCCATGTTCCCGATCGACGACGTCACCCTGGACTACCTGCGCCTGACCGGCCGTTCCGAAGCGAATGTCGCCCTCGTGGAGGCATACAGCAAGGAACAGGGTCTCTGGCACGACCCCTCCCGCGAACTGCGCTTCTCCGAGTTCCTCGAGCTGGACCTGTCCACTGTTGTTCCTTCCATCTCGGGCCCCAAGCGTCCTCAGGACCGCATCGAGCTCACGGATGCCAAGGAGCAGTTCCGCAAGGACATCCACAACTACGTCGCCATCGAAGACGGCAGCGTGGACGAGTCCCTGGACGAATCGTTCCCGGCATCGGATGCGCCGTCCTTCACGCACGCTGATTCGCATACCACGGAGACGGCGCGCGTTTACTCCGCCGCCAACGGTGCGAATGGCCGCCCGTCCACGCCGGTCAAGGTGACCACCGCCGATGGCCGCGAGTTCGAGCTGGACCACGGTGCAGTGTCGATCGCTTCGATCACCTCCTGCACCAACACGTCCAACCCGTCCGTCATGCTGGCTGCGGCCCTCCTTGCACGCAACGCCGTGGACAAGGGCCTGACCTCCAAGCCGTGGGTCAAGACCTCCGTTGCCCCGGGCTCGAAGGTTGTCACTGACTACTACGAAAAGTCCGGCCTTACCCCGTACCTGGAGAAGCTCGGCTTCTACATCGTGGGTTATGGCTGCGCCACCTGCATCGGTAACTCCGGTCCGCTTGAGCCGGAAATCTCCGAGGCAATCCAGGCCAACGACCTCTCCGTCACCGCAGTCCTCTCCGGTAACCGTAACTTCGAAGGCCGCATCAACCCGGACGTAAAGATGAACTACCTGGCGTCCCCGCCGCTGGTCATCGCTTACGCACTGGCCGGCTCCATGGACTTCGACTTCGACACCGATGCCCTGGGCACCGACTCCGAGGGCAATGAGGTCTTCCTGAAGGACATCTGGCCGAACCCCACTGAGGTGCAGGAAGTCATCGACTCCTCCATTGACGAGGCTATGTTCGCCAAGGGCTACGAAGGCGTTTTCGACGGCGACGATCGCTGGAAGGCCCTCGACACCCCTGCCGGTGACACCTTCGCGTGGGCCGAAGATTCCACCTACGTCCGGAAGCCCCCGTACTTCGAGGGCATGAAGGCCCAGCCGGATCCCGTCAAGGACATCTCAGGCGCCCGCGTGCTCCTGAAGCTTGGCGATTCCGTCACCACGGACCACATCTCCCCGGCCGGTTCCTTCAAGTCGGACACTCCCGCAGGCCAGTACCTTCTGGCCAACGGTGTGGAGCGCAAGGACTTCAACTCCTACGGTTCACGCCGTGGCAACCACGAAGTCATGATCCGCGGTACCTTTGCCAACATCCGTATCAAGAACCAGCTCCTGGACAATGTTGAAGGTGGCTTCACCCGCGACTTCAGCCAGGAGGGTGCGCCCCAGGCGTACGTTTACGATGCAGCCCAGAACTACCAGGCAGCAGGAACGCCCCTGGTTGTCCTGGCAGGCAAGGAATACGGTTCCGGTTCGTCCCGTGACTGGGCAGCGAAGGGCACGGCGCTTCTGGGCGTCAAGGCCGTCGTCGCCGAAAGCTACGAGCGCATCCACCGCTCCAACCTCATTGGCATGGGCGTCCTTCCGTTGCAGTACCCCGCCGGTGAGTCCGCAGCAACGCTGGGCCTGACCGGTACGGAAACGTTTGCAGTGGAAGGTGTCACCGAGCTCAACAACGGCACCACGCCGAAGACGCTCAAGGTGACTGCCACGGCCGAAGACGGAACCGCCAAGTCCTTTGACGCCGTTCTGCGCATCGATACCCCGGGTGAAGCGGACTACTACCGCAACGGTGGCATCCTGCAGTACGTTCTGCGCCAGATCTCGGCATAACGAACCGGCTGATTAGCAGCTGATTCAGAAGCCGGACAGCCCCGGCTGGTCGCCCGACCAGCCGGGGCTGTTGGCGTCCCGGGGGCCGGCCCGGGAGAACAATGCCGTGGCTCGAATCCACGGCGCAACGCGCAGCCCCGGGCACGCGCTAGAGTTAACAAGCACGTCATTCACCCTAAGGAGGGCCGTTGGGACTTTTGGAAACCGTCAAGGATCCACGGGACCTGGCCAAACTGTCCGGCACCGAGCTGGAACAACTGGCCGGCGAAATCAGGGAATTCCTGATCACCAACGTAGCCGCAACGGGTGGACACCTGGGTCCCAACCTGGGCGTTGTTGAACTCACCCTCGCTGTCCACCGGAACTTTGACTCTCCGCGGGACAGCATCGTCTTCGATACCGGTCACCAGTCCTATGTGCACAAGCTGCTCACCGGACGTCAGGACTTCACCACACTTCGCCAGCAAGGCGGACTGTCCGGCTACCCGGACCGTGCCGAGTCCGAGCACGACATCGTGGAAAGTTCACATGCATCGTCCTCCTTGTCTTGGACAGATGGCATCTCGCGTGCCCGGCAGCTGACCGGCGAGGGCGACCGGTTCGTCGTCGCCGTCGTTGGCGATGGCGCGCTGACCGGCGGCATGGCCTGGGAAGCCATCAACAACATTGCCGCTGACAAGCGGCGCCGCGTGGTGATCGTCGTCAATGACAACGGGCGCTCATACGCTCCCACTGTTGGCGGTTTTGCCGATTACCTTGCCTCGTTGCGTCCCACCATCGACTCCCTGCGCACCACACCGGCCTACGAGCGCATGCTGGATTGGTGGAAGAAGAAGCTTCAGGACGGCGGCCCGGCGGGTCAGTTCACTTATAAGAGCCTGCATGCCATGAAGAAGGGCATCAAGGACTGGTGGGCCCCGCAGGGCATGTTCGAAGACCTTGGCATGAAATACATCGGCCCGGTTGACGGACACAACCTGCAAGCCATGGAACATGCGCTCAACACCGCGAAGGCTTATGGCGGACCGGTCATTGTGCATGCCATGACGGAAAAGGGCCACGGCTATGCACCGGCCCTGGCCAATGAAGCAGACCAGTTCCATGCGGTAGGCATCATTGACCCGGAAACGGGCGAGCCCACGGAAATGCCGGGAGCCAGGTCTTGGACCTCGGTGTTCGCTGAAGAGATCGCGGATATCGCGGATGAACGCTCCGATATCGTGGGGATCACCGGCGCCATGCTGATCCCCGTGGGATTGCACAAGTTCGCTGAGCGCCACCCGGAGCGTGTGATCGACGTCGGCATTGCAGAACAGCATGCTCTGACGTCCGCCGCGGGAATGGCTTTCGGTGGCCTCCACCCGGTGGTTGCCGTGTACGCCACTTTCCTGAACCGCGCCTTTGACCAGCTCCTCATGGACGTCGCCCTGCACAAAGCAGGCGTCACTATCGTCCTGGACCGTGCCGGAGTGACCGGCCCGGATGGGCCCAGCCACCACGGGATGTGGGACATGGCGATGGTCCAAATCGTGCCCGGACTTCATCTGGCGGCCCCCCGCGATGCAACCCGCCTCCGCGAAGAACTGCGTGAGGCCGTCGCCATCAACGATGCCCCCACAGTGGTCCGGTTCTCCAAGGGCAGCGTCGGTTCCGAAATTGAAGCCATCGACAGGCTTCACGACGGCGTGGACATCCTCGCGCGCCGCCCGGAGGGCTCCACAGAGAACGACGTCCTGATTGTCAGCGTCGGCGCCATGTCAGAACTCGCACTCGATGTCGCTACCCGTTTGGGGGCCCAAGGCATCAGCTCCACAGTAGTGGATCCGCGGTGGGTACTGCCCGTCCGGAAGTCGATCATCGCCCTTGCCGCCCGTCACCGCCTGGTGATCTGCATCGAGGACGGAGTCCGAGCAGGTGGCGTGGGTTCCCGTATACGGCAGGAAATGCGGGCTGCCGGTGTAGACACCGCCCTGAACGAAGTGGGCCTGCCGGTTGAGTTCCTGGTGCACGGCTCCCGCAGCCAGGTCCTGGAACGCGTGGGACTCACCGCCCAGAAAATAACCCACGACGTCGTGGCCCAGGTTTTGGGAACAAAGGTCCCCTTCGCCAGGCCCCTCCCGGGCCAGGAACACCCCACCACCGGCAGCCTGCCAACCCTGTGACGGACGGGCGCGTTCCGGGCGCATTACAGCCCGGTGACCTCGTGGTGTCGAGGAACAGGAAATGGGACGGAAAAGCGCACTGGGTGGTGCCTGGCCGCTACCTTGGGGAAGACATTCATGGTTGGTGGATATTTCAGGGGGCCGGCGAGTTTTGCGCTCGCCCGGGCGCGGCTTTCTATACCGCGTCGGATGCAGTCCTGTTGGTCCCGCGGCACGGTGATTTCGTGGCCACGTTCTACGACGACAGCTACCCGGGCGACTTCAGGATCTACGTTGACCTGGCCACCGGCCATGACTGGAATCCCATCAAGCCGGGCGTCACTGAATTCCACATGATCGACATGGATCTGGACGTCATCCGTTCCACCAAGCATGGGGTGTTCGTGGACGACGAAGACGAATTTGAGCATCATCGGGTGGCCATGGGCTATCCGCAACAGACGGTGGACACAATGCGCGCAGAATGCGCAGCTCTCTTTGAGGCAGTGGACACCATGAAAGCACCTTTCGACGTCAATGGAGCCACCAGCACCAGCGCCGAGTGGTTCAGGAAAGGACGAGCATGAGCGGCATCATCCGCGCGTACAAGCGCGACGACGAAGGAGTTCTCCACTTCCGGGAGGCCTGGTATGACGACGAAGACCAGCAGTTCGTGGTCAACCACGGTGTAGTGGGCCACCAAAGCAAGACCGACGAAGCAAACGTTGACGACGATTCTGCCGTGGATGGCTTGATGGCTGCTTTCGCCGCGCAATGCGAGGAAGACGGCTATGCCGAAATTCCGGAGTCCGAACAGTTTTGGGTAGTTGCCCAGATTGCGCTGAAGACCAAGGACGGCACCGAACGTGACCGGCATCTTGAGCGGAAGGCCAAGGCCGCACTCACCGGCGAACTGGCGTGGCGGGGCTTGGGCATCGTGGACCGTTCAGAAATCGGCAATGGCCACCTGAACATCTTCTGCCTCTGCCCGGACGTCAACAAAGCAGTGAATGCCATCAAGATCTGCGTCCGTGGTGAGGACCTGGACTTCACCAAGCTCACGGTGGCAGCAGCGCCTCATAGCGACCCAAGGGCATTCCGTGTGAAGCACTCGCCCAAGCAGGGTGTGGGCTTTACTCTCTAAGTAGCACCCAACGCATCAGGAGGGATCTCCATGTCTTCCAAGAGCAACTGGCCCGGACATACGCCACTGCCCAAGGGTCTCGCCGCGCCGGCGAGACGAGCCCTGGCCCACGAAGGGATAGAGACACTGGAGCAACTGGCCGAGTTCGGCGAAGTTGAACTTACCAAGCTCCACGGCATGGGTCCGGTCGCCCTGGCTCAACTGGAAGATGCCATGGAGGAATCCGGGATCTCCTACGGCACTGGCTAGCCAGTGTTTGTTGCCTTGGGTGACTATGTGCGCCGAGGCGCCGTATAGGCTGAATCCATGACTGAATACCGACGCCTTGGCCGTTCCGGACTGACCGTCTCAGCTGTTGGGCTGGGCTGCAACAACCTGGGCCGCGCCAATACTCCCACCGAATCCCAGGAAGGTACGGACGCTGTTGTCCACGCCGCGCTAGACGCCGGGGTGACTTTCTTCGACGTTGCCGACGTGTACGGGCGTGAGCCGGGCCTCAGCGAAACCATGCTGGGCAAAGCGCTGAAGGGGCGCCGCGATGACGTGGTCATCGGCACCAAGTTCGGTATGGATATGCACGGAGTCAACGGCAACGACTTTGACGCCCGGGGCTCGCGCCGCTATATCATCAAGGCCGTAGAGGCGTCCCTTCGCCGCTTGGATACTGAGTGGATCGACCTCTACCAGTTCCACACCCCGGACCCGCGCACCCCCATCGAGGAGACCCTGGCCGCCTTGGATGACTTGGTGTCCAGCGGCAAGGTCCGGTATATCGGCCACTCCAACTTTGCCGGCTGGCAGATCGCAGAAGCTGAATATGTAGCACGACAATCACCATCAGGTGGTGTCCGCTTCATCTCGACGCAGAACCACTACAACCTCCTTGATCGGCGCGCCGAACTCGAAGTGCTTCCCGCTGCCGGGGCCTTCTCCTTGGGTGTCCTTCCGTACTTTCCCCTGGCCAACGGGCTGCTCACCGGGAAGTACTCTGCGGGGAAAGCTCCGGAAGGCTCACGATTGAGCCACACCCGGACCAACCTGGTGCACGATGCCGACTGGGAACAGCTTGGCCGTTTCGGCCAGTTCGCCAAGGAACGGGACATCAGCGAGCTCCAGTTGGCCTTCTCCTGGTTGGCCGCGCAGCCCGGCGTCAGCAGCGTCATCGCCGGTGCCACCCGTCCGGAGCAGATCCGCGAGAACGCCGAAGCCGTGTGCTGGGTGCCCACGCAGGAGGATCGCGAGGAATTGGACGAGATCTTCCCCCGCGCGCCCAAGGTGGCACTCTTCTAGGCCAAACACGCGCCACACAAGAAGGGCCGTGCCCGGAGCAACTGCTCCGGGCACGGCCCTTCTTCCTATGCTCTTGCGGGACTTAAGCGGGTGCCGACGCTACGCCGGCGGCGAGGAACCGCTTGCCGTTGACCCGCTCGGATGCGCCCACCCGGTCCAGGTACGGCGTGATGCCGCCCAGGAACATCGGCCACCCGGCGCCCATGATGACGCAAAGGTCGATGTCTTCCGGTCCGGCCACGACGCCCTCTTCCAGCATCAGCCCGATCTCCTCGGCCAAGGCGTCCTGGGTGCGTCGGAGGACTTCCTCACCAGTGGAAGGGGTGTTGCCGAAGGACATGATGGCCAGTGTCTCTGCCGGGATGACAGGAGTCCCGTCGGGGCCCGGAACCCAGAGGCTCTTCACTCCGTTGTCGATGAGCTTCTGGAGGTTTTGCGAGACCGGGAACCGGTCGCCGAACGCGGCGTGCAGTGACTCCTGTACATGTTGGGCTACTGGTAGGCCAACCATGGCGCTCAAAGTGAACGGCGACATAGGCAGCCCCATGGGGCGCAGTGCGCTGTCTGCCACGTCCGCCGGGGTTCCTTCATCAAACGCCGCGATGACCTCGCCCATGAGGCGAAGCAGGATGCGGTTGACCACGAACGCTGCGGCATCCTTGACCAGGACGGCGGTCTTCTTGAGTCCCTTGGCGAGTTCGAACGCGGTGGCCAGGACGGCGTCGTCGGTCTTGGGAGCCCGAACGATCTCCAACAGAGGCATGACAGCCACCGGGTTGAAGAAGTGGAAACCCACCAGGCGTTCGGGGTGCTTCAAATCTTCCGCCATGGCAGTCACGGACAGGGAGGACGTGTTAGTGGCCAGAATGCACTCGGGAGAAACGATCGCTTCCACCTCGGCAAAGACCTGCTTCTTGACGTGCAGTTCCTCAAAAACGGCCTCGATGACGAAGTCGGCGTCAGCGAAGGCTTCCTTGGAGACGGAACCCGTAATGAGCGCCTTGGTCCTGTTGGCGGCGTCCTGCTTGATCCGTTTCTTGGCAAGCATCTTGTCGACTTCGGCGTGGACGTACGCGACGCCCTTGTCCACCCTCGCCTGATCGATGTCCGTCATGACCACCGGGACTTTCAGCTGCCGGGCGAACAGCAGTGCCAGCTGGCTTGCCATGAGCCCTGCACCCACAACGCCGATCTTGGTGACCGGACGGGCAAGCTTGCGGTCAGGAGCCCCCGCAGGACGCTTGGAGCGTTTTTGGACGAGGTCCAGGAACGCGTACACCGTGGAGCGGAACTCGTCGGTTTGCATGAGCCCCGCAAGGGTCTCGCACTCGAGTTCAGCCGACTCTGCTTGGGTCATGGTGCGGTTGGCTTCCATGACATCCAGCACTTTGGCCGGGGCAGGGGAGGCATTGGAGGTCTTGGACTCCACAAATGCCCGTCCTGCGGTTACCGCGGCTGCCCACCGGCCGGCGACTGTTTCATCGCTCGCATCTACGGAGTTCTTCCGCTCAGGCGTAACGTCGCCGGAGATAACCCGTGCCGCCCATGCGAGCGACTGTTCCACGAAGTCGGCGGGTTCGAAGATGGCATCGGCCACGCCGAGCTCGAACGCCTGCGGTCCGGTGAGCGTGCGGTTGTTGCTGAGGGGATTCTCGATCATCACCTTGACCGCGTTCTCGGGACCGATGAGGCGCGGCAGGATGTAGACGCCACCCCAGCCCGGTACGAGGCCAATGAAGGCCTCAGGCAAGGCAAGGGCGCCGGCACCCGTGGAAACGGTCCGGTAGGTGGACTGCAGGGCAATCTCCAACCCGCCGCCCAGGGCAAGGCCGTTGATGAAGGCGAAGCTTGGAACGCCCAGATTTGCCAGGGTGCTGTAAACGGCGTGGCCGAGCTGCGCCATCCAGAGCCCGTGTTCGCGTTCCTTGAGTGTTTTTACGGCAGAGAGGTCGGCACCTGCCACCAGGAAGTAGGGTTTGCCCGTGACGCCTACGCCAACAATCTCTCCCCGGGTGGCGCGCTCCTTGAGGTTCTCCAAAACGCCGCCGAGTTCAACGAGCGTGTTGGGGCCCAGCGTGGTGGGTTTGGTGTGGTCAAGGCCGTTGTCCAGGGTGATCAGTGCGAAGGTCCCTGCGCCGCCCGGCAACTGGATGTCCTGCACGTAGGAGTGTGTGACAACTTCGTCAGGGAAAAGGGCGGCGAGCTTCTGGAATTCTGCGGCGCTCATGCGGCGGCTCCTTCGGTGGTGGCTGCGATGGCCTGGTCAGCGGTGAACGATTGGTAGGCGGCGTGGTGCGGGTTTTCCCAGATCACCGTGGCGCCCATGCCCAAGCCGATGCACATGGTGGTCATGCCGTAGCGAACCGAGTGGTCTTCCTCGAACTGCCTCGCGAGTTGGTTCATCAGGCGGACACCCGAGGAAGCAAGTGGATGTCCGACGGCGATCGCCCCGCCATAGCGGTTGACCCGGGGATCGTCGTCCGCGATGCCGAAGTGGTCCAGGAAGCTGAGGACCTGCACGGCGAAGGCCTCGTTGATTTCGAAGAGTCCAATGTCCTCGATGCCCAGCCCTGCGTTCTTCAGGGCCTTTTCCGTGGCAGGAACCGGACCAATACCCATCACCTCAGGCTCGACGCCGGCGAAGGCGTAGGAAACGAGGCGCATCTTGACTGAGAGCCCCAGTTCTTCAGCGGCTTCGGCCGACGCGAGAACGGCGGCAGTGGCGCCGTCGTTCAATCCGGCAGCGTTGCCTGCGGTCACCCGGCCATGGGCGCGGAACGGGGTCCGCAGTTCGGCCAAATCGGCAACAGTGGTTCCGGGCCGCGGGGGCTCGTCCATGGTGTGAAGTGCCCAGCCTTGGCCGGGCTTCATGGTGGCGACGGGGACGAGGTCGGGCTGGATTTGTTCGTTGGAGTACGCGGCGGCGAGTTTGGCCTGGGAGGCTGCCGCATAGGAGTCCGTGCGGTCCTTGGTGATCGCGGGGAAGCGGTCGTGCAGGTTCTCCGCGGTGTTGCCCATGTTCAGCGCCGCAGGGTCCACCAGGCGCTCGGACATGAACCGCGGATTGGGATCGGCGCCTGCGCCCATGGGGTGGTTGCCCATGTGTTCCACGCCTCCAGCAATGACGACGTCGTAAGCGCCGAAGCCGATGCCGCTCGCCGTCGTCGTTACTGCCGTCATGGCACCTGCGCACATGCGGTCGATGGCGAAGCCCGGTACCGTGCGGGGGAGTCCGGCCAAGAGCGCCGCTGTGCGGCCGATGGTGAGGCCCTGGTCCCCGGTCTGGGTGGTGGCGGCAATGGCTACCTCGTCGATCCGGTCCGCGGGCAGTGAGGGGTTCCGCCGCATCAATTCGCGGATGCACTTCACCACGAGGTCATCGGCGCGGGTACCCGCATAGATGCCTTTGTCGCCGGCCTTGCCGAAGGGTGTGCGCACGCCGTCCACGAACACGACGTCGCGGACGTTCCTCTGAGCACTGCGTGATGGACTCATGTATTAACTCCTCGTTGAGACATGGCGCCGAATCCCGCGTCACGGGTGCTTCGGCTGGCATTCACTGCAATGTTACTCGTGGGTAACTTAGCTTGCAAGGCCCGCGCCGCACGCGGAGTGCGTATCCCGGGGACGCAAAAGGCCTGCCACCACAAACCACGGTTCGGGTGACAGGCCTCAAGGAAGAGATGAATTCAGCCGGCATGGCCGGTGGGTTGGGCGTCCTTCGAGGCTGGGGCTTCCTTTGCCTTGGATTCTTTGCCGGGCAGCGGGGCCGGGTTCAAGCAGGCTTCGGTGAGTATGGGAGCGGCGAAGGAGATCTGCCACTCACGCGCGCCCAGGGACCGCAGCTCTGCGGCGACGGACTCCAGGGAAACGTCAGCCGGGGGCCGCCAGGCAACCCGCCGCAAGTAATCCGGCGTCAGCAAGTTCTCCACAGGCAGCTTCAGCTCATCGGCCTTTGCCTGCAGGGCCGGCCTGGCAGTGGCAAGGCGTGCTGCGGCCTCAGGATCCCGATCCACCCAGACCCGGGGCGGCGGCGGCGCATTGGTGGGCAAGTGCAGGGGTGGGAGATCTTTGAGCGTCCGGGCGTTGGTGATGCAGCGCAGCCAGCGGGGGGCTTCCCTCTGGGCAGACCGCCCGTGGAATCCTTTGGTGGCCAGCAGCTGCGGCACCGTGGTGGGCATCGCTTTGGCTGCGGCCACAAGTGCGGAGTCGGGGATGAGACGGCCGGGTGCTACGTCGCGTTTGCGTGCCAGTTGGTCGCGCTCCAGCCACAGTTCACGAACGGCGGCCAGTTGGCGGCGGTCGCGTATCTGGTGGAGCCCGGAGGTCTTCCGCCAAGGATCGACACGCGGAGCCGGGAGGCCCGCGGCGAGGATGCCCGCAAACTCTTGTTCGGCGTATTCAAGCTTGCCGTCGGCTTCCAGCAGCTCGATGAGTTCTTCGCGGAGCTCCGCGAGGACTTCGACGTCGAGGGCCGCGTAGCGCAGCCAAGGTTCCGGCAAAGGTCGGGTGGACCAATCGGCCGCGGAGTGTTCTTTGGCGAGGCCGAATCCGAGAAGTTGTTCAATGACGGCGGCAAGGCCCACCCGGGGGAGACCCGCCAGGCGGGCGGCAAGTTCGGTATCAAAGAGCTTGTCCGGCCACATGCCGAGCTCCGAGAGGCAAGGAAGGTCCTGTGATGCCGCGTGAAGGATCCATTCGACGCCGCGAAGGGCGTCATTGATGATGTCCAGGTTGTCGAAGGGCTCGGGATCGATCAGCCAGGTTCCGGCACCCTCGCGTCGGATCTGGACCAGGAATGCCCGCTGGCCGTAGCGGAACCCGGAAGCGCGTTCTGCGTCCACTCCGGCGGGTCCTGTTCCGGCGGCGATGGCGGCTGCGCACCGCTCCAGCCCGGACGGGGTATCAATGACCAGGGGTACGCCCTCGCGGGGAGTATCGAGATCGATAATTTCAGGGACATGGCTGTCGAAGCCGTCTACCTTGATGTGGGTGGTGGGATCAGCAACCGGGTCGCCGGCCGTGGTGTTTTCCGGATATTCAGGGGTCATGGTGGCTTAAGCTTACCGATTCCGGCTACAGCGGGGTGTTGCCGGTCCATTGCGGGTACCCGCCGACGCGTTTCTTGAAGTCAATTGAGCCTCCTGTTGGGCAGTCCGGTAACGCCTGGCGGCAGGGGAGGCAGCCCGGCGAACGTACAGACCATGTCAGACCACGCCTCGAGGTGGGCTTGAACATCCTGGCTGGCCGGTGTCCAGGATGCGCGGAGTTCTATGTCGATGGTGTCCGGCCGTTCAGACAAGGTACCGAAGCTTTCCGAAAGGATTCTTGTGGCTGTGCCACCGGCGGCGCGATACGGCGCGGCATGGTTCTCCAAGGCATCCACGAGCCACGTCCAGGCAACAGAGCCAAGCATTGAGTCGTTCCCCATCTCGGCGTCCATTTGAGCCCGGATGTAGGTGACGATGCGGAATTCCCCTTCCCAGACGGCCGATCCGTCGGGGTCGTAAAGGAGGATGAAGCGGCCAGTGGCGAGTTCATCGTCCTCTTCGCTGGAGGGGCTGTTGCCTTGGTTCGCGGCGAAGGCCTTGGCCGCTGGCCCGTGAACGGGAACCTGGCGGGTTGCTGCGGTGGGGCTGAAAACTTCAGCTCCCAAAGCAACTGCGTACGGAGCCAGGCGGGCAGGAGCTGGGATCTCGTCAAGCCGCAGTTCGCTGCGGCATTGTGCTTTTCGTAGCGATCCCAAGGCGAAGAGAAATTCCGAGGGAACCTGTGCGAGGGCGTTCACCATCGCAGATTATGCTTCCGGGGCGGCGAATCTGTGCAGGCTCGCCGCCCCGGGTTGCACGTGTTATGCGTCAGGCCAATTCGCGCTTAATCGCCGCAACGAAGGCATCGATGTCTTCCTCCGTGGTGTCGAACGAACACATCCACCGCACTTCGCGGCGGGCGGCATCCCAGTCGTAGAAGGCGAAGGACTCCCGCAGCTTGTCCGCAACGCCTTCGGGAAGAATGGCGAAGACGCCGTTGGACTGTGTTGCTTGAGTTGGCTCCACGCCGTCGATTTCCTCAACTGCCGTCCGGAGGCGGGCGGCCATGGCGTTGGCGTGGGCGGCGGAACGCAGCCACAAGCCATCCTCCAGCAAAGCAATGAACTGGGCCGAAATGAACCGCATCTTCGAAGCAAGCTGCATGTTCATCTTGCGTAGGAACTTCAGGCCGTCAGCTGCCTCCGGGTTCAGGGCAACCACCACTTCACCGAAAAGAAGGCCGTTCTTGGTGCCGCCGAAGGACAGGATGTCTACGCCGGCGTCGCGGGTGAACGCGCGAAGGGGCACGTCCAGGTAAGCCGCGGCGTTTGCCAGCCGAGCGCCATCCATGTGGAGCTTCATGCCCTTGGCATGGACATGGTCGGCGATGGCCCGCACTTCTTCCGGCGTATAGCAGGTGCCGAGCTCAGTGGTTTGGGTGATGGAGACCACCAGCGGTTGGGCGCGGTGCTCATCGCCCCAGCCCCAGGCCTCCCGGTCGATCAGCGCGGGAGTGAGCTTACCGTCCTCGGTGGGAACCTGCAGGAGCTTAATCCCGCCCACCCGTTCCGGTGCACCGTTCTCGTCCATATTGATGTGTGCTGTGGAGGCGCAGATGACCGCTCCCCAGCGGGGAAGGAGGGATTGCAGGGCAAGGACGTTGGCTCCCGTGCCGTTGAACACCGGGAAAGTCTCAATGCCCGGGCCGAACTGCTGCTCAAGCACCTCCTGCAGCCGCGCTGTGTACACGTCCTCGCCGTAGGACACCTGGTGCCCGCCGTTGGCGGTTGCCAGTGCTGAGAGGATCTCCGGGTGCACGCCGGAGTAGTTGTCCGATGCGAACCCGCGAACCGCAGGGTTATGCAGTTGAGCCGCGCCGGGCGTCTCGGTGGCGCTGTGGATTGCCTCTGTTGTGCTTGTCACTTGTTCATTCACGCTTTCAAGTCTATTTGGCCAGCAGGATGCGCTGACCGTTGAGGGTGGCAGCCGGTTGTTCAAAAAGCGCGACGGCGGCAGTCGCCAATTCTTCGACGTCCGTGAAGCCGGGGAATCGCCTTTCGGGATGCGCCTCCCGCATGGCTGAATCCACCAGGGCTTTGACCACAAAAACTACTGCCGCGCTGTGCTGTTCGTCGGGAGCGTCCGGGTTCCCGGCGTTGCCGGATTGTGCCCGGCGGAAACCGTCGGCAACGGCCAACGTCCAGGCTTCTGCAGCTGCCTTTGCCGCTGCATAGCTGGCAGCGGCGGCCGTCGGAGCAGCTGCGGTGGTTGACGACACCATGGCAAGGCGACCGTGCGGAGACGCTTCGAGGTGACTGTAGAAGACCCGGGAGACGTTACGGAGCGTGGTCACAGCGGTCCGTTCCATGGAGTCCCAGTCCTCGTCCGTTTGGTCTTCAATGCCTTTCGCGCCCCGCCAACCGCCCACCAAATGGATCACGCCGTCGATGCCTTCGATGCCGAGGTCACGGACGGTGACCTCAAGTTCCCGAACGGAATCCAGGCTGGAGAGATCGGAGACCAGGGGAGTCGCTCCGTGGCCCGCTTCAACCGCGGCCGCCCTAATCCGGACATCGTCCGAACCGACAGTGAGCACCCTGTGACCGGCGGCCCCCAACGCCCGCGCCACGGCGATGCCGGACGCACTGCTCCCGCCGGTCACGAGGATGGTCAGTGTGGTCATCAGGCAGCCGTCGCGCCGGTGATCCCGGTGGTCGATTCGATGACGGGGCGCATCTTCTTCTCCAGTGCTTCATAGAACATGGACAGGGGGAACTCATCGTCCAAAACCTGGTCCGTGAGGCCACGGGGCGGGCCATCCAAAGGAAGTGCTTCCGGACCCTTGGCCCATACGGACGCCGGGTGGGGAGTCACGGTGCTCGAAATGAGCTCGTATGCCGCCAGCCAGTGGGCGGCCTTCGGGCGGTCGATCGAGCGCCAGTACAACTCTTCGATCTTGGCGCCGAGTTCCACCACAACCGAGGCAGCCTCGTCCCAGTCGATGGAGAGCTTGCTGTCCGTCCAGTGGAGCACGTGGTGCTGGTGCA
Source organism: Arthrobacter sp. Rue61a (assembly GCF_000294695.2). Classification (NCBI taxonomy): domain Bacteria; kingdom Bacillati; phylum Actinomycetota; class Actinomycetes; order Micrococcales; family Micrococcaceae; genus Arthrobacter; species Arthrobacter sp. Rue61a. The sequence continues at coordinate 1,869,434 of NC_018531.1, forward strand.
TCCACGCGAACAGGAGCTGGCCGCCGAGGCCGTCATAGTTGCGGACGCGGCTGCCGGTAATGGCAAAACGGAAGATCCGGTCAAAGATCACTGCATACTGGACGAGCTTTGCATGCTTGCGGGCATCGGGATCGGCATTTTCGTCTTTTTCGATGCGTACGGATTCACGGAATGCGGTCAGGTCGCAGCGCAGCTCCTCCAGTGAGTAGAGGAAGAACGGCATCCGCTGCTTGATCATGAACGGATCGAAGGGGAGGTCGCCGCGCATATGGGTGCGGTCGTGGATCAGGTCCCACATGACGAACGTGCGCTGCGTCAGTTCCTGGTCCTCGATCAGCTGCGCTGCGTCCTCGGGAAGTACCAGGGACGTGGTTGCGGCAGCCGCCTTCAGGACGCGGCGGAAACGGGCAGCCTCACGATCGGCGAAGATGGCTCCCCATGTGAAGGTGGGGGTCTCGCGGACGGCCACCGTCTCGGGGAAGAGCACGGCGGAGTTGGTGTCGTACCCAGGAGTGAAATCAACGAAGCGGATGGGGACGAAGAGCTTGTTGGAGTACTCGCCTGCCTCAAGGCCGCCAATGAACTCGGGCCAGATAACCTCGATCAGGACTGCTTCCACCAGCCTGTTAGTGCTGCCATTCTGCGTGTACATGGGGAAAACCACCAGATGCTGGAGGCCGTCAATGCGCTGCTCCTGAGGCTGGAACGCCTGAAGGGAGTCCAGGAAGTCCGGCACCCCGAAGCCGCCCCGGACCCATCGGCTGAAGTCTTCTACCAGGAGCTCCAAGTAGCGGGCATCATGGGGGAAGTGCGGAGTCAGGGCCGTGATGGCGTCGGTGACTGTGTTAACGAGGGCGGCCGCCTCGGAGTGAAGCGAAGAATCGGCAATGGAACCGTCCTGCTCTTGGTACGCCTGCAGTGCAGTGGCCGCAGCCTTCAGGGACATCCACTCGGCGTTGTCGGCGGTGACACGCGGGAGGATGGCGGTGGTGATGGTCATGGAGCTCGGCCCTTTCGACGTGGTGATTGCTTCTGGGCCGAGCGTAGCAAGCAAAAAGCGTTGCTAATCCAAGAATGCCGTGAGCATAAGCAAGTCTTGGTCAAACAGTGCTTGGAGACGGGTTGAGGTCCAGTCCCGGGATGTGGAGGCGTCCAACAGAGCGCCAGGCTTTCGGACGGGCGGGCCAAAGGCCCACCCGTCCGGAGTGCTTAGCTCTCTTCCGGCTTAACCAAGCGCAGTGAAACGGAGTTAATGCAGAACCGCTGGTCCGTGGGCGTGCCATAGCCCTCGCCCTCGAAAACATGCCCCAAATGGGAGTCGCAATTGGCGCAGCGTACTTCCACGCGATCCATTCCCATGGTGCGGTCGTGGAGATACCGGACCGTGCCTTCAGCCAAAGGTGCCCAGAACGACGGCCAGCCACAATGGGAATCGAACTTTTCCCGGCTCGTGAACAACTGGCTGCCACAGGCACGGCATTGGTACACGCCTTCCGTGTGGGTGTCCCAGTACTCACCCGTGTACGGCCGCTCGGTTCCCGCCTGCCGAAGCACACGGTATTCCTCAGGCGATAACTCCTCGCGCCACTGGGCATCGCTCTTCTCCACGGGCACAGAAGTTGTCTTGCTGGTGTTGTCAGGAGTGTTCATGTCTTATGCAACGCTCACGAGTCGCCGATAAATCCCGAACCCGCATACAGGTGGAGGACAGGAAGCCCCAGCTGATCCTGCGCCTTATTGGCCCAGTCAGTGTGGAACGTGTCCGCAATGGCATGGGGCCGGGTAATCACCACAGCCTGGGCAGCATCAACCGCCCGGACCTTCGCCACCAAGGCGGCCACGGCACCGCCGTCGACGATTTCTCCGGTGACACCCCCGCCCAAACCAGCCAGCGCGGCCAGCGATGCAGCCAGGGTCTCGGAGGCTTCCGCACGCTCAAGCTCAGGGTCCGGGTGCTGCGCGGTGAGCTCCCGGAACGCCTTGGCGATATCAAGCAACGACAGATTCTCCAGGAAATCCACCAGAAGATGTCGTTCGGTGTTGGACGGAACCAGGACAATAAGGGGCGCATCACCGCCGTCGAGCAGTTTGGCAATGTTAACGCGGTCGTCGGCGCCCAGGGGCTCTTCAGTCAGGATGACGATGGGATCACTCATGGCTACAGCGTAGTCCCGGTGAACCGCAGTCCGCAGACTTTTGGACGCTGACGACTTGTGGACTCCGGTTCCCGCTCAGGTGCGCCGCGCGGTCCACACCTGCACCAGGCAGTGCCGGGGAGCAGCAACAATGGAACCATGGCATCGACTACCCCGCCAGCGAGCGACGCTGCAGACAAGAAACTGTCCCTCCGCACCAAATGGGCCATCGCCGGCTTCCTGGCAGGCGGCACTGTCGCCGGTCTGGTAGGCGCAGGGTCCTCGGCGCTCGCCGTATATTTTGCCCGCCGCGTCATTACCCCTGCCGCCCGGCACGAGGACCAGGAGGTCCTTGCCGTGATCCGCGGTGACAAGGGACCACAAGTCATTCTTGCGGCCACGCCGGACACCACCATAGACGGCGTCTTCAGCCTGTTCTTCTCCGGCGGCCAGGGTCACGCGAGGATCGGCCGGATTGTGTCCTATTCGCCCGCTGAACAAACCGTGCTGCGTGAGGTCGAAGAGGTCTACAGCGGCAACCTGTCAGAGGCCCGCCGCGCCTGGTGGAGCGGGGCAACGTACCCGGATCCCGCCGCGATAGGTCTGGCGGCCGAGGACGTGGACATAGAGATCGACGGCGGGAAGGCACCTGCCTGGCTGATCCGCGCCGAAGCGTCTGCAGCGGCGCCGGTCTGCGCAATCATGGTCCATGGTCGGGGCGCAACACGCCTGGAAGGCCTCCGCGCCGTCCGCACCGCACGCGAGCTCGGCATGGACAGCCTGCTGATCTCCTACCGCAACGACGGACTGGCCCCCTCGGCGCCGGACGGGCGGTATGGCCTGGGATCCACGGAATGGCGCGACGTTGAGGCCGCCATCGAGTATGCGCTGGAGCACGGTGCGCAGGAGATCGTTTTGTTCGGCTGGTCCATGGGCGGGGCGATCAGCCTGCAGACGGCGGACCTGTCCAAGCACCGCCACCTCATCCGGGCGTTGGTCTTGGATGCGCCCGTCATCAATTGGGTCAATGTGATGGCCCATCATGCTGAAATGAACAGGATTCCTTACAACGTTGGCCGCTACGGGCAGATGATGCTGAGCCATCCGCTGGGGCGCAGGTTGACCGGACTATCAGCGCCTGTGGACCTGAAAGCCATGGACTGGGAAACCCGCGCGGTTGAGTTACGCACGCCCACTTTGCTGATCCATAGCGTGGACGATGACTATGTGCCCTTCGGGCCGTCCGCCAGCCTTGCGGAAAAGAACCCCGAGATGGTCACCTTCGAGCCGTTCGACGGCGCGCGGCACACCAAAGAGTGGAACGTCGACCCCGAACGGTGGGAACGCGTGGTCCACGCCTGGTTGCAGCGGCAATTGGCTCCGCGGAACAATCCCGGAGGGACTGGCGCCGCGCAGGCCGGTTGACAGGCCCGCGCTGGCGGTCAGGGCTTGAGCTTTGCAGTCACGGCTCAGCCCTTGATGCTTGAAGCCGTGCCGATGGGAGCAGTGATGGCCTTGGTGAGGCTGATGAGGTTGGCCGGAGCCAGCTCGATGTCCAGTCCGCGGCGGCCTCCGGAGACAAGGACAGTGGTGAAGCCCATGGCAGATTCGTCGAGGACTGTGGGGGAGGGCTGCCGCTGTCCCAGCGGTGATATTCCTCCCAGCACATACCCCGTGCGTCGTTCGGCCGTCCTGGGATCCGCCATGGCAGCCTTCTTGGCGCCTAGCGCTGCAGCAACGGCCTTCAGGTCGAGGTTTCCGGATACGGGCACGATGGCCACGGCGAGGCGGCCTTCAACTTCCACCATGAGGGTCTTGAAAACCCGTTCGGGTTCGATGCCCAGGACTTCCGCGGCTTCCAAACCGTAACTGCCTGCCCCGGGATCATGGGCGTAGGGGTGTAACACGAAGGGAACGCCGGCCGCAGCAAGAGCTGCAGTTGCCGGCGTTCCCTGTGAAGCCATCTTTTTGGCCATGCTGTGTGGCGGTACCTTTCAGTGTCCTGCCGGTCAGTTTTCCAGCCGGCTGGCGGCTGCGACCTTCCGTTTGATCCGGCCGAGCATGGCGGTCATGCCCCGCATGCGCAGGGGTGTGATGGCCCGGGTCAGGCCCAGCAGTTCAGGCATATCATCCGGAACGGCAAGGATTTCCTGGGCAGTCAACCCATCCAGGCCCTCGTGCAGCACCCCTGCGAAGCCCCGGGTTGTAGGCGCTTCCTGAGGAGCTTTGAAGAAGAGCCGGTAGGCGCGGGCACCGCCGTCGGGGTTTTTCTCGGACTCAATAGTGAGAAACAACGGCGACTGGCACTCCACAACCTGTTCCAGCAACTCAGGGTGGTCCTTCAAGCGCTCCGGGAGCTCCGGCAATCCCCTGGAGAACTCAAGCAGGAGTTGCAGGCGGTCAGGCTCCGTCAGTGCCTGGAAGTCGTCAACGATTTCCGCCAGGGCGGTGGGCAAAGTGTTCGTACTCATCTCTTCCAGCTTACGCACAACAGTGTTCAATGCATCTTGTGTGCCGGAACACTACGGACGCCTCTGTGTCTGCGCTAGTTGCTGACGAGCGAGGCAGGAACGGAACCGCGCTCAGCGCCCTTGACGATGGGAACCCGCACAGCGTTGCCCCACTCGGTCCAGGAGCCGTCGTAGTTGCGTACGGTGTCGAAGCCCAGCAGGTACTTCAGTGCGAACCAGGTGTGGCTGGAACGTTCGCCGATGCGGCAGTAGGCCACCACGTCATCGCCGCGCTCCAGGCCCGCCTCGCCAAGGTACAGGGCTTCGAGCTCTTCGCGGCTCCGGTAGGTGCCATCTTCAGCAGCGGCGCGTGCCCACGGGACCGAAGCCGCAGTGGGAATGTGGCCGCCGCGCAGAGCGCCTTCTTCCGGGTAGGCCGGCATGTGCGTGCGCTGCCCCGTGTACTCCTCAGGGGAGCGCACGTCGATGAGGGGGTTGCCCAAGTGCGCCAGGACATCTTCCTTGAATGCGCGGATGGGGGCGTCGTTGCGCTCCACCTCCGGGTATTCACCCACCGCGGGCCGGGGAACGTCGATGGTCAGCTCGCGGCCTTCGGCGATCCACTTGTCGCGACCGCCGTCGAGGAGGCGGACGTCCTCGTGGCCGAACAACGTAAAGACCCAGAGAGCGTAGGCAGCCCACCAGTTGGACTTGTCACCGTAGATGACCACGGTGCTGTCGCGGGAGATGCCCTTGGAAGCTGCGAGGGCGGCAAAAGCGGCGCCATCCACATAATCGCGGGTGACCTCGTCGTTCAGGTCGGTGTGCCAGTCGATCTTGACGGCGCCCGGGATGTGGCCGGTTTCGTACAGAAGAACGTCTTCGTCGGACTCGACGACTACAAGCTTGCCGTCGGCGATGGCGCCGTCTGCAAGGGCTGCCGCGAGCCACTCGGTGGACACAAGGCGTTCAGGGTTCGCGTACGACGCAAACTTTTCATTCTGTTCAACGGGGTAGGACATGATGATGGCCTTTCACTGACAACGGTCGGAGCCAGGCCGTGGAAGGTGGTGCAGGTGCCGGCCGGGCGTGCTCCAACACTAACCACGGGCAGCGAGGAATGCTTCCCTGCGGTCATACGGTGAAACATGGGCTTGGTCACGTGACGGTTTTGCGAGTGTCCGATGCCGGTATTCTTGCTGGGGACCTCAAACCGAAGGAACGGACCACCGTGGTAAAGATCGAACAACTGGCTGCCCGCACGCCGGCAGTCTCTGTGGAGGAACTCCTCAAGGGTTTCTACCCGTCTCCGCGATTCGGGGAGGTATCGTTCGACAGCTACCGGCCGGATCCGTCCCAGCCGAGCCAGGCAAATGCCGTGAAGCTGCTTTCCGGATTCGCCGATGGCGTGGGCAACGGCGACGGTGGCGGCCTCTTTAAGAAATTGTTCGCCAAGAAGGCCCCGGCCACCAGGGCAGGAATCTACCTCGACGGTGGTTTTGGTGTGGGTAAGACCCACCTTTTGGCTTCTCTCTGGCACAGGTCACCGGGGCCCAAGGCTTTCGGCACGTTTGTGGAATACACCAACCTGGTGGGAGCGCTGTCCTTCCGTAAGACGGTTGAAGCCCTGAGCAGCTACAAGCTGGTGTGCATCGACGAATTCGAGCTCGATGATCCGGGCGACACCGTGCTCATGTCCCGGTTAATGCGTGAACTGGCCGACGCCGGTGTGAAGTTGGCAGCAACGTCCAACACCCTTCCCGGTTCACTGGGTGAAGGGCGCTTCGCCGCAGTGGACTTCCAGCGCGAAATACAGGTTCTCGCGGACCAGTTCGACGTCGTCAGGATCGACGGCGAGGACTTCCGTCACCGTGGGCTTCCGGCGGCTCCCGCGCCGCTCAAGACCGAAGAGCTCAAGCACAGGATGCGTGCTGAGTTCGATGGAAAGACCGTTGCTGTGGATGATTTCGGCACCCTCGTCAACCATCTGGCCGCCGTCCACCCCAGCCGTTACCGGCAGCTCATCTCTGGCGTGGAAGCCGTGGTGTGGAGCGACGTGGAAACCATCACCGAGCAGGCAGTTGCCCTCCGTTTTGTGGTTCTCGCGGACCGGCTCTACGACAAGGACGTGCCGATCCTGGCCAGTGGCGTACCCTTCGACAAGCTGTTCACCGAGGAGATGATGACGGGCGGCTACACCAAGAAGTACTTCCGCGCTGTGTCCAGGCTGACGGCTTTGGCACGCGAAGCCCAAAACCACGAGCCGGCGTGATTCATGGTTTTGGCCTGATTCACGCTTTCTGAACCGGCTCGCGGCTCTTCAGCATCCAGCGAACCAGGATGCCGCCTGCCAGCGCCCAAAAGGCAGCGCCGACGCCGGCGAAGCTCAGTCCTGATGCTGCCAGCAGGAAAGTGATACAGGCCGGGATGCGTTCCTCCGCTACAGCCAGAGCCGACGAGATGGATGACGCCAGGGTCCCGAGGAGAGCGAGGCCGGCTACCGCCTCAAGGAGCCCCGGCGGTGCTGCGGCTACCAAGGTGACCAACGCGGCAGAGCCTGCGGCCAGCACCAGGTAGGCAAAGCCGGAGACGAAAGCTGCGATCCAGCGTCGCCCGTGGTCTTTGCCGGCTTCCTCGCCCGCTGCCAGGGCTGCGCTGAGTGCGGCCAAATTGATGGCGTGGCCTCCAAATGGTGCGCCGGCGATGGTGCCGGCTCCGGTCACGAGCATGGACGACCGCCACGGGGTGGTGTACCCGAACGACTTGAGCACGGCGACGCCGGGGATGTTCTGTGAAGCCATCGTGACGATGAACAAGGGCAAGGCCAGTCCTATTGCGGCCTCCACCGTAAACGCAGGAGTAGTCCACTCCAAGCGGGGCAGGAGGCCGTCAGCGGGGATCTGGACTCCGTTCCACACGATGTGGACGCCGATAACTGTCAAGGCGACCAGCAGCGACGCCGGAACAGACCAGCGCGGTGCGAATTTCATCAGGACTACCCAGCACAGCATCACTGGTGCGATGAACAGGGGCGCCGACCCCAACGATGTGAAGGGTGCAAGGCACAGGGGGAGCAGCACGCCGGCGAGCATTGCCTGTGCCAGTGCTGTGGGGATCTTCGCCATGAGCCGGCCGAGGACGGGGAGCAGTCCCGTCAGGACTATCAGTACCCCCACGATGAGGAACGCACCCACCGCCGCCGGCCAGCCGCCGTCGACCATTCCCGCGGAGGCGAGCAGCGCTGCGCCGGGCGTGGACCACGCCAGTGTCACGGGCATTCGGGACCGCCAAGCCAGCCACAGGATACCCAGGCCAAAGGTGAGGGTGAGCGCCAACAGGCCGCTGGATGCTTGTGCCTGATTGGCGCCTACAGCCTGTAATCCTGCCAGGACCACAGCAAATGACGAGGTGAAACCCACAAGGGCGGTGACAATACCTGCCGTGATGGGCGGGCCCAGCGTCTCCTTGGTGGCGCGGCTGTGGGTGGCTTGCGGGGAGACAGAAGGCATAGGGTCCAAATTACCTGACCCACGGGTAGAGAACTTGTGACGGCAAAGTTCAGTTAAACGCCAAGGGCACCGGTGGCGCCTCTCGGCGGGACCGGTGCCCCCTTGACGTATCTGGTACGGCGGCTCAGGCAGCTACGGCTGCTTCGGCTCATCCGTGACGGGAGCCTGTCCAGGCTGACCGTCGTTCTTGGCCACGAAGTCGGAAGCGGCATTCTGAACTTTGTCGACGTGACCGGCGTACTTGCCGCCCGTCTTCTGATCCACAAAATCCCCGGCCTTTTCGATGCCATTCTTGATGGCTTCTTCGTTGCCTTGAATGAGACCCTGAGCCTTGCCCTTCAGGTCGTCAATTAAACCCACGGGCACCTCCCTTCCATCGCGGAGCCAGTTCGCTCCTCCGCGTCCGACCCTAACACCAGTTCTCTGGAGTGCCAAGGGTTCAGCGGAGGCCTGTGGACAACTACGCCAACGGCTTACTTTCCACCTTGTGGCGCGGGCTGTCCGGGTTCATGAGGGAGTGCCTGCGCCCGTAAGCGAAGTAGATGATCAAGCCGATGACCAACCATGCCCCGAACCGCACCCACGTTTCCCAGTGGAGCTGGAACATGAGGAACGCCGATGCCAGGACACCGAACGCGGGGACAACCGGCATGAACGGCAAGCGGAACGTGCGCGGAGCGTTGGGTTTGGTGTAGCGGAAGACGATCACGGAAATGCAGACGACCACGAAGGCAGCCAGGATACCGATGTTGGTGAGGTCGGCAACTTCCTTGATGGGGAAGACGCCGGCGAGGAACGCCGAGGCAACACCCGCGATCCACGTGACGCGCTGCGGAGTGCCGTGGCGGTCAGTCTTGGCAAACCAGCCGGGGAGCAGGCCGTCGCGGCTCATGGAGAACCACACGCGGGTCACACCCAGAAGGAAGGTGAGCATCACGGTGAGGATGGACAGGACCGCGAAGACCGAAATGATGGTGGCGATGACAGGCAGGCCGACGCCGGTGAACGCCGAAGCGAAGCCGGCCGTGGGATCGATGTCCTTGTAGTTCTGCATGCCGGTGAGTACGAGTGTGGCGGCAACGTACAGCAGCATGGCCACGATCAGGGAAAGGATGATGGCCTTGGGCATGTGCTTCTTGCCGTCCTTAGCCTCTTCCGCGGCGGTGCTCATGGCGTCATAGCCGAAGACGGCGAAGAAGACGGTAGCGGCACCGGCCAGGACCGGGCCGAAGCCACTGGGCATGAACGGGTTGTAGTTCTCGGTGTTGATGTAGAAAATGCCCAGGCCGATGATGAACAGGATCAGGATGACCTTGATGGCAACCGCCACCAGTTCAAACCGGCCGAACGCCTTGGTTCCCCGGCTTAGGATCCAAGTGACCAGGAGGCAGACAAGGATGGCCGGCAGGTTGATGATGCCGCCCTTGCCTTCATCTGCGGTGGACGTCATCCACGTGGGCATATGGATTCCGATGCCGGAAAGGAAAGCATCGAAGTAACCGGAGATGCCGATGGCCACCACAGCCACGATGGCGATGTACTCAAGCAGTAGATCCCAGCCGATGAACCAGCCGATGATCTCTCCCAAGGCAACGTAGCCGTAGGTGTAGGCAGAGCCGGCGCGGGGGATCATCCCGGCAAATTCGGCGTAGGACAATGCTGCTGCGCCGGACGCGAGACCGGCGATCAGGAACGAGAAGAGCACGGCAGGGCCGACGCCCGGGTTGCTCTCGCTGCCATGGGCTACCAGCCCGGCCAGCGAAAAGATGCCGACGCCGATAATTCCGCCGACGCCGATGGCCGTCAGCTGCCAGAGGCCAAGACTCTTAAAAAGCCCGCTGTGTTTGTTTTCTTCTTCGATATCGTCGATGGGCTTGCGCCTCAGGACGGACTGGGAAGCCGTCTGTTGGTTCATGGGGTACTCCTGCCGGTGGGCGTGGAACGGTGATGAGCTCGCAGTACATTATGCGAGCCGAATCACATTAGATAAAGCGACTTCTTCTGAGGGGTACCGGTTACTTCCATTAATCAATTGGTTATTCGCCGAATCCGGGCATAAAAAAAGCAGCTCCGGGGAGCTGCCTTTTTTATCGTGGAGCGGACGACGAGATTCGAACTCGCGACATCCACCTTGGCAAGGTGGTGCTCTACCAGCTGAGCTACGTCCGCACATGCTGCTTGCCGGGCTGATGCCCGGCCAACAACTACAAAACAAGTTGCCTTGTTCTGGTGGGCGATACTGGGATCGAACCAGTGACCTCTTCCGTGTCAGGGAAGCGCGCTACCGCTGCGCCAATCGCCCATGCATCCAGCCAAAGCTGGAAGACATGGTTTTCACCGAGGTGGGTACGGGATTCGAACCCGTGTATACGGCTTTGCAGGCCGCTGCCTCGCCTCTCGGCCAACCCACCGTGTAAGCAGGATTCCGGGGAATTCTTGCCTTGACAGTGCCTTGCGAGCGGACGACGAGATTCGAACTCGCGACATCCACCTTGGCAAGGTGGTGCTCTACCAGCTGAGCTACGTCCGCAGTGTCGTTACCGGCGGGCAGCCCTGCAGGCATTCCGTCGCTTTCCGACGAGTAAAAACTCTATAGGAGGTTGCTGCAAACTCCAAATCGGTTGCCGTCTTTTGATCGCTGTGGCGGCTGGATCCTTGTGTTTGCGCGGATTTGGTCGAATTTCACGGCTGTAATTTCACTGGTGTAGTTCGAGGGCAGCCTGGACATCAGGATCCGTTTTGCATTCCGGCGATGGTCCGTTAGTGTTTTCTATGCACCCGGGCGATTGGCGCAGTGGTAGCGCGCTTCGTTCACACCGAAGAGGTCACTGGTTCGAACCCAGTATCGCCCACTACCGGGAACCCCGTTGGGACTGATTGATTCGGTCCAGGCGGGGTTTTTTCTTGTTTTCTGCGTCACGATTCACGTGGACGCGACACCCATCAGCATGCGCGAACAAGAAGAGCCCGAAGTGCCCCCAGCCGTCACGGAAACCGCCACCCTCATGGGGGATCTCGCAGTGACCGCGCCGATCCTCGCCGGCAAGCTGGCCAGGTTGCCTCCAGAGCAGTTCGCGTTGATCTTCCCGCAGATGAATTCTGTCGGCCCTCTATGACACAGTCTTTATATGACTGCTCCACTGCTTGCCCACGCTACTGACTACGGCCGGATGTACGCCCGCTCCACCACTGAGCAATTTTCTGTGCCGTCCATCACCACGGTGATCGGACAACAGGCGCATGCCTTGGATGGTTGGTTCAGTTACATGGGGGCGAGCAGCCTCGCTGCGGATCCTGAGCTTCCCTCGATCCTTGGAAGCCCGGCGAAAGTCCGTCAGGCAATCAACAAAGCCTCCAAAGCCGCCGAGGTTTACCGGGACGCGGCGGCCGCACGCGGAGATCGCGTCCACACTTACTGCGAACAGGTAGCTTTGCGGGCCATGGGGCGCCCACATCGAATGCAGGAATGCAGGGAGGACCTCGCTGCCAACGGTGAACAAGCCTTCGCCGCCCGTTTTGATGAATGGTGGGAGCTCTACAGGGTGGAGCCCTTGGCACCGGAGATTACTGTCTGGAACAAGACGGTGGGTTATGCCGGGACCTTGGACCTCGTGGCCCGGATCAACGGGCGCATCTGCCTGATTGACTACAAAACCAAGGGCACTACCCGGGACGGCACGGTCAAGGCCCTGGACGACAAAGTGGTCATGCAGCTTGCTGCCGGGATGAAAGCCGAGGAAAGCCTGGTGGACCCTGTTGCAGGTGAATGGGAGCCGTGGAAGTACGGAGACAGTCCCATGTTGCTTGCAGTAGCCATCGGTGAGACTGAAGTCCGGCCTCAGCGGGCTAATCCGGACATCCTCAAGCACCATTGGTGGAAGTTCTGCGCCCTCCGGCGGGTGTGGGAGATGTCAGCGGACGTTGTTGCGGCCGGGCAGCCACTGCTGCCTGTTGCTCCTCCGGTCTTCGCGTCAGCCGGTGCGGCACCGGCAGCCGCCATGACCTCAACTAAACTGGCTTAGGCTCCGCAACAGCCGGAACCTGGTTTGACGATCGTGAGGACTGACAGCAGATGGCAATTTTGAGTATCCGAATCATCGGGGATCCGGTGCTGCGCACCGTAGCTGACCCCGTCACCGATTTCGGTCCGGAGCTCGCCAAGCTGGTTGCCGACATGACGGAAACCATGGAAGACGTTGAAGGCGCCGGGCTCGCCGCGCCGCAGGTGGGTGTCAGCCAGCGTGTGTTTACCTACCGCATCGGGGGCGTGGAAGGCCACATCATCAACCCGGTCCTGGAAAACAGCGAGGACTACCAGCCGGATGAAGTAGAGGGTTGCCTTTCCATTCCCGGCTTGGGATTCCCCGTGCGCCGCTACAGGGCCACGCGGGCAACCGGCGTGGATCTGAACGGCAATCCGGTTTCGGTGGAGGCTGAAGGCATGCTCGCCCGCTGTTTCCAACACGAGACAGATCACCTTGACGGCGTCCTGTACACGGACCGGTTGGAAGGCGATGACCGTAAGGCAGCCCTCCGTGCCATCCGAAACGCCAATTACCACGCCATCACGGAACAAACCACCTCCCAGCGAGCCAATTCCGTAGGCTCCAGCTTCGGTGGCGGCAGCTTCGGGGCTCCCGAGTGAGGGTACTTTTCGCCGGGACGCCGGCTGTGGCTGTGCCGTCCTTGGATGCGCTGGTAAAGGCCGGCTTTGACGTCGTGGCGGTCCTCACCCGGCCGGATGCACCAGTGGGCCGCAAGCGCGTCCTGACTCCTTCACCTGTGGCTGCACGCGCGATGGAACTCGGTATTGACGTCATACGCGCGGCAAGGGTGAACGCCGATACTACGGCGGGAATCGCGAAGTATGCGCCAGACGTCGCCGCCATTGTTGCCTACGGTGGCATAGTTCCCAAAGCTGCCCTGGGAGTCCCCACGCACGGATGGGTCAATCTGCACTTCTCACTTCTCCCGGCATGGCGAGGCGCTGCCCCCGTGCAGCGTTCCATCATCGCGGGCGACGACGTCACCGGGGCAGCTACCTTCCAACTTGAGGAAGGCCTCGATACCGGGCCTGTCTTCGGGACACTGACCGAAACAGTTCGTCCTGAAGATACAGCGGGTGATCTGCTCGAGCGCCTATCCATCAGTGGCGCGGTGCTGCTGAGCCAGACCCTTTCCGCCATTGATGCCGGGAAGGCTGCTCCGCAGCCGCAGATCGGGGAGGTCTCCCTCGCCCCCAAGCTGACCCTCGACGACGGTCGTCTGGACTGGCAGCAGCCGGCCCTTGCATTGAACCGCCGGGCGCGTGGAGTTACCCCTGAACCCGGAGCATGGACCACCTTGGACGGCCAAAGAGTCAAGCTTGAACCTGTAGCTCTCCGGCCCGAGGTCAAGGATCTTCCGCCGGGAAGCATCAGGGTGGATGGCAAGTCGGTTCTGGTAGGCACCGGTTCCCATGCAGTGGAGCTTGGCCGGGTCCAACCGGCCGGTAAGAAAATGATGTCGCCGGCCGATTGGGCCCGCGGTTTGGCAACACCCGAGAGAGTGGTATTCGAATGAGCGAGTCCGGCCGGCGAGGCCCCAACAACAGCGGGAGCCGGGACGGCGGCGGACAAAACAACCGTGGAGCCCGCGGCGAGAGCAAACGCAACGCTCAAGGCCGGGAGCGAAACAGGGGGCCGCAGAGGGGCTTCACCAATAATGCCCCGTCGCAGCGTACGCGCCGCGCTGACCCGGCGCGACTGGTTGCTTTCGAAGTGCTTCGTGCGGTTGCTTCCGAGGATGCTTACGCGAACCTTGTGTTACCCGCACGCATCCGGGAGCATCGCTTGGACCGCCGGGATGCCGGCTTCGCCACTGAGCTGAGCTACGGTGCTTTGCGCGGGCAGGGTACCTACGATGCCATCCTGGCCCGTTGTGTGGACCGCCCCCTGGAGCAACTGGATCCTGCCATCCTGGATGCGCTGCGAATCGGCGCCCACCAGCTGCTCTCCATGCGCGTTCCTGCCCACGCCGCGCTGGATCAGACCGTCGGCCTGGCACGCGCCGTCATCGGAGCCGGCCCATCGGCCCTGATCAACGCGGTGCTTCGCAAAGTCACTGCCCACAGCATGGGCGAGTGGTTGGAGATCCTGCTGGATGACGAATCCGACGAGACCAAAATCGCTGCCCTGCGCCACGCTCACCCGCAATGGATTGTCCGTGCACTCCGCCAATCCCTGGTGAACCACGGTCGCCCAAAAACCGAGATTGACGCCCTCCTTGAAGCCGACAACGCTGCCCCGGTGGTTAACTTGGTGGCCTTGCCCGGCCTGGGGGACCTCGACGAAGCTTTCGATCATGGCGCCACTGCCGGTGAGTTGGTGGAAGATTCGGCTCTCTCCGCCGGCGGGGACCTTGGCCGTTTTGAATCGGTGCGGCGCGGCACCACGCGTGTACAGGACGTCGGATCACAACTTGTAGCGCGTGCTTTGGCCGGAGTCGAGCTGGGGGAGTCTCCTGCCCAGGGTGAACGCTGGTTGGACTTGTGCGCGGGTCCCGGTGGCAAGGCTGCGCTCCTGGCTGCCCTGGCCTATCGCGACGGCGCGACCCTCCTGGCCAACGAGCCTGCACCGCACCGGGCCAAACTCGTTCAGCAAGCACTTTCGGCTGTCCCCAGCGAGGCCTGGACGGTGCGGACCGGCGATGGTCGCGAAGTGGGTGCGGAGCAGCCCGAAACCTTTGACCGTGTCCTCGTTGATGTGCCCTGCAGCGGTCTTGGGGCCTTGCGGCGGCGGCCCGAATCGCGGTGGCGCCGTTCTCCCAAAGACATTGGGGACCTGGGTCCATTGCAGCGTGACTTGTTGAAGTCAGCGCTTGACGCCGTAAAGCCCGGTGGAGTGGTGGCATACGTGACGTGTTCGCCGCATCCGGCCGAAACAACTGCTGTGGTCACTGACGTGCTGGCCAAGCGTGAGGACCTTGAACTCCTCGACGCCGGACAGGCGCTCGACGATGTCAGCCTTACCGGCAGCCTCGGCGCTGGACACGAGCTCACTGCCCAGCTGTGGCCGCACGTTCATCAGACGGATGCCATGTTCATGGCGATTATCCGCAAGAAGCCGTAGCCACCCACACGACTCTCACCGAACTTCCGACCATCACCGAACTGAAGGGGCTGCCTTGTCTCAGTGCTGTATCAACCCGAGCATTTTGTCTGCAGATTTCGTCAACCTTGAGGCGGAACTGCAACGGATCAGTAATGCGGATGCCGTCCATGTGGACGTCATGGACAACCACTTTGTGCCCAACCTGACGCTTGGCTTGCCGGTAGTTCAGAGAATTCAAGCTGTTAGCCCGGTGCCGTTGGACGCGCATTTGATGATCTCCGACGCCGACCGCTGGGCGCCTGCGTACGCCGATGCCGGCGTCGCTTCGGTGACGTTCCATGCCGAGGCCGCCATGGCGCCGGTCAAGCTTGCCCGCGAATTACGTGCCCGGGGATCCAAGGCAGGCATGGCCTTGCGCCCGGCCACACCCGTGGAGCCCTACTTGGACATGCTCAGCGAGCTGGACATGCTGTTGATCATGACGGTGGAGCCCGGCTTCGGGGGACAGTCGTTCCTGGACATCACGTTGCCCAAGATCCGGCGGGCGCGCGCGGCAATCGAAGGTTCGGGCATCGGCGTCGCCATTCAGGTTGACGGCGGCATCACCGAGGAGACCATCGTCCGCGCTGCAGAAGCGGGTGCAAACGTGTTCGTTGCGGGTTCGGCAGTATATGGACATGCGGACCCTGCAGAAGCCATCGACCGCCTCCGCGCGGCGGGTCAGGCTGCGGCCGCTACGAAAGCCTGACGACCGTCACCACATGTTACGAAGATTGCCCGGGAATAGCCCGGACATCTTTGTAGTTGTGGCAGAATAACAACACACATACGTGCTCCGGGGTCGGTGTAAGTCCGAACCGGCGGTTATAGTCCGCGACCCGCGAGCCATTGGACTCCAAGAAATTGGCGATCGATGGCGGACGGTTGAACTGGTGAAATTCCGGTACCGACAGTTAAAGTCTGGATGGGAGAAGCACGTACAGTCATGCCTTGGGCGTTCCTTTTGCGACGCCCGGCATTGCGCTGTCGTACACCCCCGGAGTCATCGCGGCTTACTGGGAAGGAACGGCATGGACTTACTGCGATGGCTCTTCGAAGCACAGATCCCCGTTGGAGGATCTGCTCTTGTCTTACGCGAAGTGCTTGGAAACATCTTTGGGCTCCTCAGCGCCCTCGGCGGCATGCGCCGAAAAGTCTGGGCTTGGCCGATCGGCATCGTCGGTAACATCCTTTTGCTCACGGTCTTCCTGGGCAACGTCTTTGGTGCAGCCGCCCCCGCCACGTTGTGGGGACAGGCCGCCCGTCAGATCATGTTCATCGCCGTCGCCATTTATGGCTGGTACCGGTGGCAGCAGGGCCGGCAATCAAGCACCCCGGGGCGTGCAATCGTCCCCGGTTGGGCCAGCAATAAGGTGCGCATCGCGCTGATTGGTGCGATGGTGGCGGGCACGGCGGCACTGACGCCCTTGTTTGACGCCCTCGGCTCGTACCCGCCCGTTTGGGCCGACGCTTGGACCTTCATGGGATCCCTGTTGGCAACCTACGGCATGGCACGTGGATGGACTGAGTTCTGGCTGATCTGGGTGGCCGTTGACATCGTTGGTGTGCCGCTGCTGTTCAGCGCGGGATACTACGCCAGCGCGGTCATGTACCTGTTCTACGGCTTCTTCACCCTCACCGGCTTCTTTGTGTGGTGGCGGGCGGAAAAGCGCGAACGGGCCGGCCGCGGTACCAGCCCGGCAGTCGTTGCCGCATCCGTGGGAGCTGTCCAGTGAGCTTCGTCGACACCTCTTACACCGCTGCGGAAAGTGAAGCCATGGACGCCGCGCTGACGGCGGCCCTGGCCGGTCCCCGCGGAGCAAACCCGTTGGTTGGGGCGGTAATCCTCAGTCCTGACGGCGAGCAACTGGCAACTGGCTATCACCGGGGTGCCGGCACTGCCCATGCCGAAGCTGACGCAATTTCCGAAGCCCGAAAGAAGGGCATCGACATCGTGGGAACCACTATGGTGGTGACCCTGGAGCCTTGCAACCACGTGGGTCGCACCGGCCCCTGCGCCCAGGCCATCATTGCCGCGGGAATCGCGAAGGTGATTTACGCCGTCGACGATCCCCATGACCCTGCCGCGGGCGGCGCACGGACGCTCAGCGCCGCCGGTGTGGAGGTCATTTCCGGACTGGAAGGCGAGAAGGCGCTGGACCTGAACCGCGACTGGTTCGACGCCGTTGCGGCCAAGCGTCCGTTCGTCACCTTGCACATCGCCCAGACGCTGGACAGTCGCATCGCTGCCGTGGACGGTACCAGCCAGTGGATCTCCTGTCCGGAGTCGCTCGCCGACAACCACGGTCTCAGGGGACTCATCGACGCGATACTGGTAGGCACGGGAACCGTGCTGGTCGATGACCCGCGGCTGACGGCCCGAACGCCGGATGGGGAACTTTCAGCTCACCAGCCGATACGTGCCGTCATGGGCCTGCGGGACGTCCCCCAAGATGCTGCAGTCCGCGGAAATGACGGGCGTTTCGTCCACCTGCCCACACGGGATCCGGCAGAAGCTCTGGGCATGCTGTTCGAAAAGGGCGTCCGGCACCTCATGGTGGAAGGTGGCTCGTCCATTCTGAGCACGTTCCTGGCGGCAGACCTGGTGGACGAACTGATCGTCTACCTCGCTCCGACGCTGCTGGGATCCGGAACTCCGGCACTGAACGACCTCGGTATCACCACTCTGGCCGACGCACAGCATTGGTCGTGGGATGAAGCCGGCGGCGGCGCTGTCCGCATCCTCGGCAATGACCTTCGGCTCCACCTGCGGTCCCCAAGGGGTGCCGCGAGCACTATCAAGAATTCGATTCCGGGCAGTGAAGCCGCGGAATATGTCACGGGAGGACACTGATGTTTACGGGAATCGTTGCTGAGCAAGGCACTGTGCTGAGCATTGAGCATGAAGGAGATGCCAGCGCAACATTGCGGCTGAAAGCGCCTACCACCGCGGAGGGCTTGCCCTTGGGCGGCTCCATTGCTGTCAACGGGGTATGCCTGACCGCGACGCAGATCGACGGCCAGGATTTCAGCGTGGACGTCATGGGGGAGACCCTGGTCCGGACGACCATCGGCGAGCTGACGCCAGGAGATGCCGTGAACTTGGAACGCTGCGTTCCGGCCGGCGGACGCTTGGACGGCCATGTGGTGCAGGGCCATGTTGACGGTGTTGGAGAGTTGCTGGAACGCGAGCCGCTGGGCAACTGGGACCGTCTGCGTTTTGGCGTGCCGGCCCCGCTGGCGCGGTACATCGCCGAAAAGGGTTCGATCGCCGTCGACGGTGTATCACTGACCGTGACCGCCGTCAGTCCTGCCGCCGAAACGGCACCATGGTTTGAAGTGGGACTGATCCCCACCACGCTGGAAGAAACAGGCCTGGGTGCCAAGGCGGTGGGAGGCCGCGTGAATCTCGAAGTGGATGTGCTGGCCAAGTACACAGAACGCCTGCTGTCCTTCGCACCCCAGCAGGGGGGTGCGCGATGAGCGCTCCTGCCAAGACAACACCTACGGGGGAGCGCCGTACGGGGCTCGATCCTGTTGAATCGGCTATCGCGGCGATGGCGGCGGGCCAAGCCGTGATCGTGGTGGACAACGAAGACCGCGAGAACGAAGGCGACATTATCTTTGCCGCCGAACACGCCACTCCGGCCCTCATGGGCTGGACCATCCGGTATTCATCCGGCGTCATCTGTGTCCCCTTGGATGGAGCACGTGCGGACGCCCTCATCCTTCCGCCCATGGTGGAGATCAACGAAGACGCAAAGGGAACCGCCTACACCGTTTCCTGCGACGCCGCGATCGGTGTCAGCACCGGAATTTCAGCCACTGACCGGGCCTTGACGGCACGGATTCTGGCTGATCCAAGCAGCACTCCGGCATCCATCACCCGCCCCGGGCATATTTTCCCGTTGCGGGCAGTTAACGGGGGAGTGCGTGAACGTCCGGGTCACACGGAAGCTGCCGTGGACCTGTGTCGTCTTGCCGGGCTTGCTCCGGTGGGTGTGATCGCAGAGTTGGTACATGACGACGGTGAAATGATGCGCCTGGACAGCCTGCGCGACTTCGCCGCTGAACATGGATGCCCCCTCATCTCCATCGAGGACCTGGTGTCATATGTTGAGGCGGTAGAGTCCCAGACGGCACGTGTTTCACAGGAGGACGAGGAGAAGCGATGACCGCATCGACCACACACAACAGCGACCACACCGGCCCCGCGCCGCACCCTGTGACCGGCGGGCCGATCGTGCAATTGCCTACGGCCTTTGGTGATTTCGTTGCACAGGCCTGGACGGACCACGAGACAGGCCACGAGCACCTTGCCGTGAGTTCCCCCAACCCGCCCAAAGGTGGCCGTGCGCCCCTGGTGCGGCTGCATTCGGAGTGCCTGACCGGTGACGTGTTCGGTTCCTACCGCTGCGACTGCGGAGAGCAACTGGCCTATGCCCTGGAGCTTATCCACGCTGAGGGCGGAACCCTGCTGTACCTGCGCGGACAAGAGGGCCGCGGCATCGGGCTGGCCAACAAGATCAAGGCCTACGCGCTGCAGGAAGCCGGCTTTGACACGGTGGAAGCCAACGAGCAGCTGGGGCTGCCGGTTGATGCGCGCTCATACGCCGCGGCCGGACAGATCCTGGCGGAGATGGGCCTGCACGAGGTCAGGCTGCTAAGCAACAACCCGGACAAGCAGCACCGCCTGGACAAGGCCGGGGTGACTGTTGTTGAGATGGTGCCCACCGAGGTGCCGTCGCGTGAACAGAACCTTCGCTACCTGCAGACCAAGAAGGACCGGATGGACCACCGGCTGACGCTCGATGTCGAGCCGGTCAGCAATGGCAAGACACCTTCAACGCACTCTTTTGACAACAACCAAGACTGAACGGATTCCAGCAAATATGAGCGGCCACGGCGCACCCACTATTGACCTCACCACCCTCAACCCGGAGGAAACCTCGCAGCTGAAGCTGGCCATTGTGGCGGCAAGCTGGCACACGCAGATCATGGATGGACTGGTTGACGGTGCCCTCCGCGCAGCCAAGGAAGCCGGCATTGCGGAACCCACGCTGCTGCGGGTCCCGGGCAGCTTTGAGCTTCCGGTTGCCGCAGCCAGGCTCGCGCCGCACTTCGACGCCGTCGTAGCACTCGGAGTGGTCATCCGCGGCGGAACCCCGCACTTCGACTATGTCTGTCAGGCTGCGACGTCGGGACTCACCGATGTCAGTGTTCGCACCGGAGTGCCTGTCGGCTTCGGCGTCCTCACGTGCGACACCGAGCAGCAGGGCATCGACCGTGCCGGCCTTCCCGGTTCCAAGGAGGACAAGGGCCACGAAGCGGTGACCGCCGCCCTCGCCACGGCTGTGACGCTCAAGCAGTTCAGCTAGAAGCCTTGGATCGAAGGGGATGTGGGTGTGTCTTCACTCACATCCCCTTCGTCATGCAACGCCCCAACAAGCGGTGGCCGCCCCCAAGCAAGTAGTCTGGAGGGCGTGAAGAATTTCGAGACGCTGTTCGCAGAACTGAGTGAGAAAGCAGCGACCCGCCCGGCAGGTTCGCGCACGGTTGCCGAACTGGACTCCGGAATCCACGGCATCGGCAAGAAGGTGGTCGAAGAGGCCGCCGAAGTCTGGATGGCCGCGGAGTACGAATCGGACGAAGCCGCCGCTGAGGAAATTTCCCAGTTGCTGTACCACCTGCAGGTCCTCATGCTCGCCAAGGGCCTCAGCCTGGAAGACGTTTACAAGCATCTCTAGCCACGCCACTCCGTTTGCCTTTAGCGGAGCCCCCTGCGTGGCCAAGGTGCCTGAAAACCTCCATTCCAAAAAGAAAGTCTCCCAATGCTCCGTGTAGCAGTCCCCAATAAGGGATCCCTGTCCGAAGCCGCCTCGGCAATGTTGTCCGAGGCCGGATACCGCCAGCGCCGCGACACCCGTGAACTGGTCATGGTTGATCCCGACAATGACATTGAGTTCTTCTTCCTCCGTCCCCGCGACATCGCGGTCTATGTAGGCCAAGGAACCCTGGACGTCGGCATTACGGGTCGCGACCTCTTGCTTGACGCAAAGGTAGAAGCCGAAGAACTGCTTCCCTTGGGCTTCGCGCCGTCCACGTTCCGTTTCGCCGGCCCCGTAGGTGACTTCAGCGGCGTCGAGCAGCTCGAAGGCAAGCGCCTCGCCACCAGTTACGACGGTCTCCTGCGGGACTACCTCGCTGAGCGCGGCGTAAACGCCAAGGTGGTCCGTTTGGACGGCGCGGTGGAATCGTCGGTACGCCTCGGCGTTGCGGACGCGATCGCCGACGTCGTTGAAACAGGTAACACCCTCAAGGCTGCCGGAATGGAGATCTTCGGCGATCCCATCCTGAAATCCGAGGCCGTGCTGATCCGTCGCTCCGGCTCGGGCGGCGCTGCCAACGGGACGGCCAAGGAAATCGAGATCCTCATCCGGCGCCTGCAGGGCGTCCTCGTGGCTCGCCAATACGTGCTCATGGATTACGACATCCGCAAGGACCTGGTGGAAGACGCCGCAGCACTGACCCCGGGCCTTGAATCACCCACGGTCTCGCCGCTGCGCGACTCCGAATGGGTGGCCGTGCGGTCCATGGTTCCCAAAAAGGAAACCAACCGCATCATGGACGAGCTTTACGACCTCGGCGCGCGCGCCATCCTGGTCAGCAGCATCCACGCCTGCCGTATCTGACCCGCGTATCAATCCAGTCGCGCATCAAGCAGCAGAGCACAGAGAACTGAGGAGCAGCACATGGCTGTAGCCGTACGCGTCATACCCTGCCTGGATGTCGACGCCGGCCGCGTCGTCAAGGGCGTCAACTTTGAAGGACTCCGCGACGCCGGTGATCCGGTGGAACTCGCGCACCGTTACGACAATGGCGGAGCGGACGAACTTACCTTCCTGGACGTCACTGCGTCGTCCGGCAACCGCGAAACCACGTTCGACGTGGTTCGCCGCACCGCAGAGGAAGTGTTCATTCCCCTGACCGTGGGCGGCGGCGTCCGTGGCGTGGCGGAAGTGGACAAACTCCTGCGCTTTGGTGCGGACAAGGCGTCCATCAACACTGCTGCGGTTGCGCGGCCCGATGTGATCGATGAAATCACCCGCCACTTCGGCTCCCAGGTGCTGGTGCTCTCCGTGGATGCGCGCCGTACCCGCGAAGGTGACCAACCGACGTCGTCCGGTTTTGAAGTGACCACCCACGGTGGCCGTACCGGTACCGGAATCGACGCCGTCGCGTGGGCCAAGGAAGCAGCCGACCGGGGCGTGGGGGAAATCCTGCTGAACTCCATCGACGCGGACGGCACCAAAGACGGCTTCGATCTTGAATTGATTCGCTTGGTCAGGGCCGCAGTGAACATTCCGATCATCGCTTCGGGTGGGGCAGGAGTGCCTGCCCATTTCCCGCCTGCGGTGGAGGCAGGCGCTGACGCCGTCCTTGCAGCATCGGTGTTCCACTTTGGTCCCGACGACATGATTGCCCAGGTCAAGACCGCGATCCGCGACGCCGGGTTCGAAGTCCGCTAGCTTTCAGGCGTAAACAGCAACGGAGAGTCACCTTGAAGGTGACTCTCCGTTGCTGGTTTAAGCCTGTTGGTGGTCACAGACCGATATCGGCGGACTGCAGGAGCGCGACGGCGTCCGGCTGGCCTTCGAAGGTGACAAGGGCTTGGCTGGTGCGTCCGTGTGCGTGCATGAGCAGTTCTCCGGGTTCACCGACAATTGCTACGGAGACGGGAGCCCGCTTGGCTACATGGCGCGGGCCGGTGGGCCGCACAAGCACGATGCCCAGGTCAACGCCGCGGTACAGGAACGCGGCACGCTTGATCAGCTCGTCCCACAGGGCGTCCGAATAGGCTTCATCCAAGGCCCGGGGCGCCCAGCGGTCACCGGCGCGACGAATGTCCTCCGTGTGCACGAAGTACTCAATGAGGTTTGATGTCTCATCCAGCGCCTTGATCTTCAAGGGGGAAAGCGCCGGCGGACCTGCACGGAACGTCTTGACGAGGTCCGCGTAGGCGTCGGAACTCTTCAGCTTGGCAGCGAGTTTGGAGGTGGCTTTTTCGGATGCCTTGCCCAGGCTGGGGATCAGTAGCCCCAGACCCACGGCGATCTTCCGTTCGCGCAGGTATAAGTGCGCGGCAAGATCCCGGGTCAACCACCCTTCGCAGAGCGTGGGGGAGTCAGGCCCGGCCGCCAGCAGGGTTTCGGCCAGTACTTCTCGGGAAGGATCGACGAAATGCATCACTTGTGAAACTAGCACGATCGGAGCACTCTTGCGCAGTGGAACCGCCGCAGAATCCGGCTCCCGCCGAAGGCACTAGACTTGATCTGATGTCAGAGCAGTCCGCCCCCAGCCCAACTCCTGCCGCGGAGCTTTCCAGCGACCCCGCAAGCCCCTTGCCGCAGGAGATCGCCAGCGCCCTTAAACGGGATTCTTCCGGCCTCGTTGCAGCAATCGTGCAGCAGCACGACACCAACGAGGTCCTCATGCTGGGCTGGATGGATGACGAAGCACTGCACCGCACCATGACATCCGGCAGGGTCACGTTCTACTCCCGCTCCCGCCGGGAGTACTGGCGCAAGGGCGACACTTCCGGACACGTACAGTTCGTGAAGTCTGTCGCCCTTGACTGCGACGGCGACGCCCTTCTGATCCGCGTGGACCAAATCGGCGCAGCCTGCCACACCGGAACCCGGACCTGCTTTGATGGTCGCGACTTCACAGTCGTTACGGGCCACCGCGAATAAGGCACCCACCACTTTCCACTGACGCACCACCTCAGACAATAAGGCGGAGAACATAGCCATGCAGGACCTTGGAATCATCAGCCCGGGCCTGGAAGAGTTCCGCGAACTCGCCGTCCACAGCCGTGTCATCCCTGTCCGACTCAAGGTTTTGGCCGACGCCGAGACCCCCATCGGCCTGTATCGGAAGCTTGCCAAGGGCCAGCCCGGTACCTTCCTCCTGGAGTCAGCAGCGGTTGGCGGCGCCTGGTCCCGCTACTCCTTCATCGGTTCCAAGTCCCGCGCCACACTGACCACCAAAGACGGTGAAGCGCACTGGATCGGTGAGCCGCCCGTTGGCGTGCCGGTTTCAGGCAACCCTGTAGAAGCTGTGCGCGACACCATTGCTGCTCTGCAGACTGATCGCTTTGACGGCCTGCCACCGTTCACCTCCGGTTTGGTTGGCTTCCTCGGCTGGGAAGCAGTGCGCCACTGGGAGCGCCTGACGTCCCCGCCCGAGGATGACCTCCAGCTGCCGGAGATGGCGTTGAACCTGGTCACCGACATGGCGGTGCATGACAATGTGGACGGCACGGTCCTCCTGATCGCCAATGCGATCAACTTTGATGACAGTTCCGAACGTGTGGATGACGCCTGGCACGACGCCGTAGCCCGGGTGAAGGGGCTGCTGGACCAGATCAGTACGCCTGTTGCCCAGCCGGTCTCCGTGCTGGAAACTGCGGCCCTGGACTTCGCCTCCAGCGTTCAGGAACGCTGGGACGAGGCCAAGTACTTGGAAGCCATTGACCGCGGCAAGGAAGCCATAGTCGACGGCGAGGTTTTCCAGGTAGTGATCTCCCGGCGCTTCGAGATGGAGTGTGCCGCGGACCCGCTGGATGTGTACCGCGTCCTGCGCAATACCAACCCCAGCCCGTACATGTACCTCTTCAGCCTGGAAGACGCGGACGGCCGGGAGTACTCAATCGTCGGTTCGTCACCGGAGGCTTTGGTGACGGTGACCGGTGAGGAAGTCATCACCCACCCCATCGCCGGTTCGCGCCCCCGCGGAAAAACGGTTGAGGCGGATAAGGCCTTGGCAACAGAACTGCTGGCCGATCAGAAAGAGCGCGCCGAGCACCTGATGCTGGTGGATCTTTCACGCAACGACCTCTCCAAGGTATGTGTGGCCGGAACGGTGGATGTCACGCAGTTCATGGAAGTGGAGCGGTTCAGCCACATCATGCACCTCGTGTCCACTGTGGTTGGCGAGCTCGCCCCCCATGCCAAGGCCTACGACGTCCTCAAAGCGACGTTCCCGGCCGGCACGTTGTCCGGGGCACCCAAGCCCCGCGCGCTGAGGTTGCTCGATGAGCTCGAACCACACCGGCGTGGCATCTACGGTGGCGTGGTTGGCTACTTGGACTTCGCCGGCGATATGGACATGGCCATTGCCATCAGGTCCGCGCTGCTCCGTGAGGGCCGTGCCTACGTGCAGGCCGGTGGCGGAATCGTGGCCGATTCGCACAAGCCTTCCGAAGCCTTGGAGACGGTGAACAAGGCCGCGGCACCCCTGCGGGCCGTGCATACAGCCGGGTCGTTGCAAAACATTGCCGCGGACGCCGTGCGGAATGCGGACGCATCCGGGGATAGGACCCCCGGCTCATGAGTACGGCATCGCCTGCGCCTTCCGTCAGGAAGTCACCGCGTTGGGCGCGGAAATCCACACTGGTCCTTGCTACCACCATCCTTGCGCTGGCCGTTTTCGGTGCCACGACGCAGACCTGGATCGAGGTGCGCCTGGACCCCGCGGGCGCATCCAACAGCGACCTCCATGTCCAAGGAAGCAAGGCTGCCACCGCCGTCACAGCGCTGGCCGTGGCCGCCTTGGCGGGCGGCCTGGCTGCATCCATCGCAGGGAAAATTGCCCGCTGGATCATCGCGCTCCTCATCGCCTTGTCTGCCGCAGGAATCATCCTCGCGGCTATCACCGTGATGATGGATCCCCTGGGAGCCGCACAAGGAGCCATCGCTGCAGCCACTGGAGTTTCCGGCGGGCAGGCCGACGCCGCCGTCACGGTGTTCCCGGTCTTCGCCATCGTTGCCGGTTCTCTCCTGGCGATCTGTGCCATAGCTTTGCCGTTGGCCGGGCGCTACTGGACCTCGCGCACCAAGTACGACGCCGGAGTGCGGGGTAAGAAGAACGGCGGCGAACCGGTGGACGAGATCGATAGCTGGGACAGTCTTTCGCGCGGCGAAGACCCGACGTAGGCAGTCACATCGGACTTTTGGGTGGGTCTGGCGCAACAAAGCCGACACCACCCGTCCTGACGCCCGGCGATGTCCCGGGCGTCGTCAATAAATGGCAGAATGTAAGCAGTATTCATCCTGAGGAGATTTCACATGAGCAAAACCACAGTGTCCAACAACCAAGCGGAATCCACCATGGCCAGCCACGCTGACGCCATCGGTCACGGAAACAGCCCGGCTGCCTGGACCTGCGTACTCGTGATGCTGGTCGGCGCCCTGATTTCCTCCATCGCCTTCGTCATCGCCAGCACCCCGATCTTCGTCGGCGGACTGGTCGTCATGGTGATTGGCCTGATCGTGGGCTTCGTCATGCGTAAGGCAGGCTACGGAGTTGGCGGCAGCAAGCTGCAGAACAACGGCCACTAATCGTGACCGTTCTTGATGACATCATTGTTGGCGTCAAGGAGGACATGGAGGTCCGCCGCGGCCTCGTGTCCCTCGCGGAGCTGAAGGAGCGCGCCGCAAACGCTGCTCCTGCTCGTGATGCGTGGGCAGCCCTGGGTGGCCCCTCATCCATCCGCAACGACCTCAAAGTCATCGCTGAAATCAAGCGCCGCAGTCCATCCAAGGGTGATCTCGCATCCATCGCCGATCCTGCGTCCCTCGCAGTGCAGTATGCCGACGGCGGAGCTTCCGTCATCAGCGTCCTCACCGAACAGCGCCGGTTCGGCGGCTCGCTGGCTGACTTCGACGCGGTGCGTGCCGCCGTCCAAACGCCGTTGTTGCGTAAGGACTTTACTGTTGACGAGTACCAGATCTGGGAAGCCCGAGCCCATGGCGCCGACCTCATCCTGCTGATCGTCGCTGCATTGTCCGACGCCGAGCTTGCCGACTTCAGTGCGCTGAGCCATGAGCTTGGAATGAACGTGCTCGTGGAAACCCACACCGAGGAAGAAATCGAGCGCGCAGTTGCGGCGCAGGCCAAAATCATCGGCATCAATGTCCGCAACCTCAAAACGCTCGACGTCGATCGTTCCGTTTTTGGATCGCTGGCCGGTTTGATTCCGGCTGAGTCCGTCATCGTGGCCGAATCCGGCGTCCGGGGTCCGGAGGATGTCTCGCATTATGCCGCTGGTGGCGCCAACGCCATCCTGGTGGGGGAGGCGCTGGTCAGCGACTCCACGCCGCGCGAACGCATCACTGAATTCAAGGCAGCTGGAGCTGCCGCCATCGCCGTCAGGAACTGAGGCAGTAACTGAATCACGGCGAATAGTTGCAAGGCAGCCCGGGCATAAGCCTGCGGCTGCCTTGTGGCACGTGGAACTACCCAATGAACTAACTGGAACAGGACGGTGAGACTGATGGTCGACGCGCCAACAGCCGGCTCAGAAGAGAATGCGGCGGACGCATTCCTCCAAGGTGGCCCTTCGCTGCGGAATGCATCGGGGCCCTACTTTGGCAGCTATGGCGGACGCTGGATGCCCGAGTCGCTCATCGCCGCCCTTGACGAAGTCCAAGACACTTTTGAGAAAGCCAAAGCTGATCCCGATTTCATCGCTCAGCTGAAGGACCTCAACAAGAACTACTCAGGCAGGCCTTCCTTGCTGACCGAAGCCAAGCGCTTCTCGGAGCACGCCGGGGGAGCACGTATTTTCCTCAAGCGCGAGGACCTCAACCACACTGGCTCCCACAAGATCAACAACGTCCTGGGCCAGGCACTCCTCGCGAAGCGCATGGGCAAGACCCGCGTTATCGCTGAGACCGGTGCCGGTCAGCACGGCGTTGCGAGTGCCACGGCCGCAGCCCTGCTGGGCCTCGAGTGCGTGGTGTACATGGGTGCGGAGGATTGCCGTCGGCAGGCCTTGAACGTGGCCCGCATGCAGCTGCTGGGCGCCACGGTTGTTCCGGTAACCAATGGTTCACAGACGCTCAAGGACGCCATTAACGATGCCCTTAGGGATTGGGTCTCCAACGTGGAGCACACCCACTACCTTCTGGGCACAGCAGCCGGTGCGCACCCCTTCCCCGCCATGGTCCGCTACTTCCACGAAGTTATCGGCGAAGAAGCGCGCAGCCAGATCCTGGAGCAAACCGGCAAGCTCCCTGACGCCATTGCTGCATGTATCGGTGGCGGCTCCAACGCCATTGGTTTGTTCCACGCTTTCCTTGATGACGCTTCCGTGAAGATCTACGGCTTTGAAGCCGGCGGCGAAGGTGTGGAAACGGGCCGCCACGCGGCTGCCATTTCCCTGGGCCGTCCAGGCGTACTGCACGGTGCCCGCTCCTACCTCATGCAGGACGAGGACGGCCAGACCATCGAGTCCCACTCCATTTCGGCCGGCTTGGACTACCCGAGCGTTGGTCCGGAGCACTCGTACCTGGCCGACATCGGGCGCGTGACCTATGAGGCCGTTACCGACACAGAGGCCATGGATGCCTTCAGCCTCCTCTGCCGGACCGAGGGCATCATTCCCGCCATTGAGTCCTCGCACGCCCTGGCCGGTGCCATCAAGATCGGCAAGCGGCTCACGGAGGGCAAGGAAACTCCCTCGGACGTGACGGTGATCGTCAATCTGTCCGGACGCGGTGACAAGGACGTGGAGACTGCCGCTGCCTGGTTCAACATGTTGGACGAGGAAGGGCACGTCAAGGGCACTACGCTGTCCACGCGAAAGCCCAAGGGGCCAACTGAGCACACGTCCGAAGCAGCCGTGGATGTCAACGAGGACCAGAAGTGATGACTGAAGAATTCGCCAGCAAATCCGCAGGCGCCATTGACCGCGCAAAAGCAGACGGCCGCGCCGCGCTGGTGGGCTACCTCCCCGCGGGCTACCCGACGGTTCAGGAGAGCATCGAGGCCGGCATAGCCTTGGCCCGCAACGGTGCTGACCTCATCGAAATCGGCATTCCGTATTCCGATCCCGTGATGGACGGCCCTGTCATCCAGGCCGCTACCACCGAAGCGATTTCCAACGGATTCCGGGTGTCCAACGTCTTTGACGTGGTTGCCGGCATTACCGCAGCTACTGATGCGGCCGTTCTGGTCATGACGTACTGGAACCCTGTCATGCGCATGGGCGTGGATGAGTTTTCTCGCCGTTTGGCCGAGGCCGGGGGAGCAGGGCTCATCACTCCGGACCTGGTCCCGGACGAGGCTCATGAGTGGTTCGAAGCCTCAGATAAGTACGGCTTGGACCGGGTGTTCCTTGTGGCGCCCTCGTCCACTCCGGAGCGACTGGACATGACGGTCAAGGCAAGCCGCGGCTTCGTCTACGCTGTCTCGATCATGGGTGTCACCGGAACGCGCACCTCCGTCAGCAGCAGCGCTGAAGACGTAGTGGCCCGCGCCCATGCGGCCGGTGCCGAACGCGTTTGCGTGGGGTTGGGCGTCTCCAACCCGGATCACGTCCGCGAAATCGCTGCCTATGCGGACGGCGTGATCGTGGGTACGGCTTTGGTGGCGGCCCTCCGCGATGGCGGCGTGGACGCCGTCGGACAACTCACCAAGAACCTCAGCGCCGGCTTGGGCCGCGCAGCTGCAGAAGCCTAGGAAAAGGAAACAGCGAAGCGAATGCAGACCGTCCTCCACGCAGCGGCAATGGTCCCACTGAGTATCCCGAGCCCATCGTGGTCCGGATTCGACATTCCGCTGCCGTGGGGGACGTTGCGCATCCACGCTTACGCCCTCTGCATCCTGGCGGGCATCATCGTTGGCCTGTGGCTGACCTCGGCTCGTTGGAAGCGCCGCGGTACCCCCGAGGGCAGCCTGTGGGACATCGCCATCTGGGCAATTCCCTTCGGCATCATCGGCGGCCGCCTCTACCACGTGTTCTCTTCACCGGACGCGTACTTTGGGCCCGGCTTTGACGGCACGGGCGACCTCTCCCTGATTCCCCAGATCCAGCGCGGTGGTCTGGGTATTTGGGGTGCCGTGATCCTTGGCGCTGTTGGTGCGTGGATCGGCTGCCGGCGTGCCGGCGTCAAACTGACCGCCTTCCTTGACGCAGCTGCCCCCGGACTGTTGCTCGCGCAGGCAATCGGCCGTTTAGGAAACTGGTTCAACCAGGAACTCTTCGGCGCTCCCACCACCTTGCCTTGGGGCCTTGAGATTGATCCCGCGAATGCCAACTTCCCGCCGGACATGGCCGCGGGTACGCTCTTCCACCCCACGTTCCTTTACGAGCTGGTGTGGAACCTGGTTGGCGTCGCCATCCTGCTGCTGCTGGACAAGAAGTTCAACTTCCGTTGGGGCCGGCTCTTCTGGCTGTACGCCGTTTACTACACCCTTGGGCGCGTGTGGATTGAAGCGCTGCGCATTGACGACGCGGAGCAGATAAGCCTCTTTGGCATCACTACCAGGCTCAACGTATGGACGAGCATTTTTGTGTTCGTCGCCTCACTGGCAATCTTCTTTATCCTTGGCAGACGGGGCCGGCCGGTGCCTGATACTCCTTATTTGCCGGGCCGCGAGCCTGAAAACGAAACGGAAAAGGAGCCCGTTGCGGTGACCAGCGTCACCAGTCATGATGTGGACGCATCTGTCTCAGATACTGGTTCGCGTGGTAATCTCCCAGATAACCAAAGCGATCCGGGCCACGTTGACGAGCCGCAGGAATCAGCAGGGGACGCGGGTAAGGACATCAAGTCCGGCACGGGTTCCACATCTGCTGCTACTGCCGCAAGGAAGGCCCCCGGATCCACGCCGAAGGCAGACGACACCAAGTAGTCGCCGTCGGTAAAGGGGCAACAGAGTCACCGCTCGTAGGGCCCAGTCCACAGCGTCGTGGCACCCCGGAAACCGGATCGCAGCATACCGATGTTCACTGGTCAAGCCGGGGCCAGAGGTCTGCGTAACTGTTCGTTGCGCTGGATCGGCTGGCCTACAATTCCAATTACTAGCGCTTTGTTGTGCCCGTCACAGGGCAGGCAAGGTGGGGCCAACGTTGTCCCTTCCATACGCACGATCTCGAGGAAGGACGTCTCCCATGACCCATCTTCATAACCCCGGTTGGTCCGAAAATATCGAACCTCAGGGTGCCATGTCTCCATTCAAGCGCTTTGCCGCGCTCCCGGAGGCGCAGGGTCTTTACAACCCTGACAAGGAGAAGGACGCCTGCGGCCTGGCAATTATTGCCACGCTTCGCGGGGAACCGGGATACGACATCGTGGAAGCGGCGCTCACCGCCCTCCGCAATCTCGAACACCGCGGCGCCGTGGGCGCCGACGAAGGTACCGGCGACGGTGCGGGTCTGCTCATGCAGGTTCCGGACGAGTTCTTCCGGGCCGTCACCGAATTTGAACTGCCTGCCCCTGGCCAGTACGTGGTGGGCACAGCCTTCCTGCCAGCTGAGTCCCGCGAAGCAGAAACCGCGAAGGCCGGCATTGAAGCGCTTGCAGCCGACGAGGGCCTGACCGTCCTCGGCTGGCGTGAAGTTCCAGTAGTCGCCGATCTCGTGGGCGCCATGGCACGGGCCTGTATGCCGTACTTCTCGCAGCCGTTCTTTGCCTCCGCCACCGGTGAACAGCTTGAGCACAATGAGCTCGACTCCCGCGCCTGGCGCATCCGCAAGCGTGCCCAGAACAAGTTCGGCGTGTACTTCCCGTCGCTGTCCTCGCGCACCATCGTGTACAAGGGCATGCTGACCACCGCCCAGCTGGAGCCGTTCTACCCGGACCTTTCGGACAAGCGCTTCAAGACGAAGCTCGCCATTGTCCACTCGCGCTTCTCCACCAACACGTTCCCCTCATGGCCTTTGGCGCAGCCTTTCCGCACCATCGCCCACAACGGTGAAATCAACACGGTCAAGGGCAACCGCAACTGGATGCGTGCCCGCCAGTCACAGCTGGCCAGCCCGCTGCTTGGCTCAGTTCCCGAAGAGCTGTACCCCATTTGCACCCCGGGTGCCTCGGACTCTGCTTCCTTCGATGAGGTGGCCGAGCTCCTCTGGCTCTCCGGCCGTCCGATCACGCACTCGATCATGATGATGATCCCGGAGGCGTGGGAGAACCACGCCACCATGGATCCCGCCCGCCGTGCGTTCTACGAGTACCACTCACTGCTCATGGAGCCGTGGGATGGTCCGGCCGCAGTGTCCTTCACGGACGGCAGCCTCGTTGGCGCAACGCTGGACCGCAACGGCCTGCGCCCGGGACGCTACTGGATCACCGAAGACGGCCTCATCATCTTCGCCTCCGAAGTTGGCGTGATCGAGGTTGAGCCTTCCAACGTGGTCAAGAAGGGCCGCGTTGCCCCGGGCAAGATGTTCCTGGTTGACACCGAGGCCGGCCGCATCATTGACGACGCCGAGGTCAAGGCCGAGGTCGCTGCAGCCAATCCATGGGCCGAGTGGCTCAAGGACAACCTGATCGACATCAATGAACTCCCCGAGCGCGAGCACGTGGTTCACACGGCTGCGTCCGTGAACATCCGTCAGCGGACCTTCGGTTACACCACCGAAGAGCTGAAGATCCTGCTCGGACCGATGTCCCGCACCGGAGCCGAGCCCTTGGGTGCCATGGGTTCGGACACTCCCGTAGCCGTGCTTTCCAAGCGGCCGCGTCTGCTGTTCGACTACTTCGTGCAGTCCTTCGCGCAGGTCACCAACCCGCCGCTGGACGCCATCCGCGAAGAACTCGTCACTTCGCTGAAGTGCGCCATCGGCCCCAACGGCAACCTGTTGGACGGCAAGCAGGTCCGCCAGCCGCAGATCTCCCTGCCGTTCCCCGTGATCAACAACGATCAACTCGCCAAGATCGCGAACATCGAAAGCCCCGACGGCGACCGCATCGCCATGAAGGTCCGCGGCCTTTACCGCCCAGAGGGCGGAGAAGCAGCACTCCGTGCGCGCTTGACCGAGATCTGTGAGCAGGTTTCCGGTGCGATCAACCGTGGCGTGCAGTACGTTGTGCTGTCCGATCGTGACTCGAATGCGCAGTGGGCTCCGATTCCGTCGCTCCTGCTGGTCAGTGCAGTCCACCACCACCTGCTCCGCAGCGCCAACCGCACCAAGACCGCGCTCGTGGTCGAGGCCGGCGACGTCCGCGAGACGCACCACGTGGCTGTACTCATCGGTTACGGCGCATCTGCCGTCAACCCGTACCTGGCCATGGAATCGGTGGAACAGCTGATCTCCAACGGCGACGTTGTGGGCGTAACTCCGGAAGACGGCGTCTACAACCTCATCAAGGGCCTCGGCAAGGGTGTCCTGAAGATCATGTCCAAGATGGGCATCTCCACTGTGGCTTCTTACACGGGCGCCCAGACGTTCGAGGCCTTGGGCTTGTCCCAGGAGCTCGTGGACGAATTCTTCTCCGGCACGCACTCCCAGTTGGGTGGCGTCGGACTCGACGTCATCGCAGCTGAAGTTTCGGCCCGCCACCAGATGGCGTACCCCGAAGGTGGCATTGAGCACCCGCACCAGCCGCTGCTGGGCGGCGGCGAGTACCAGTGGCGCCGCGACGGCGAACCGCACCTCTTCAACCCGGAGACGGTGTTCCGTCTTCAGCACGCCACCCGCGAACGCCGTTACGACATCTTCAAGTCCTACACCAAGGGTATTGACGATCAGTCCGAGAACCTGATGACCCTCCGCGGGCTCCTCAAGTTCAAGGATGGCGTGCGTCCGGCCGTTCCGCTCGAGGAAGTGGAGCCCGTCTCCAGCATCGTGAAGCGTTTCTCCACGGGTGCCATGAGCTACGGTTCCATCTCCAAGGAAGCCCACGAGACCCTGGCAATTGCCATGAACCGTTTGGGCGCCAAGTCCAACACCGGTGAAGGTGGCGAGGACGTTGACCGCTTGCTGGATCCAGAGCGCCGTTCTGCCATCAAGCAGATCGCTTCGGGCCGCTTCGGTGTCACCAGCTTGTACCTGACCAACGCCGACGACATCCAGATCAAGATGGCCCAGGGCGCCAAGCCTGGCGAGGGTGGCCAGTTGATGGCCCAGAAGGTCTACCCCTGGGTAGCCCGGACGCGTCACTCAACCCCAGGTGTCGGACTCATTTCGCCGCCCCCGCACCACGACATCTACTCGATCGAAGACCTCGCGCAGCTCATTTACGATGCCAAGCGCGCCAACCCTTCGGCCCGGGTCCACGTGAAGCTGGTGTCGGAAGTCGGGATCGGCACGGTGGCGTCCGGCGTCACCAAGGCGAAGGCCGACGTCGTGCTTGTTTCAGGTCACGACGGCGGTACCGGTGCCTCGCCGCTGAACTCGCTCAAGCACGCGGGCGTGCCGTGGGAACTCGGCCTCGCCGAGACCCAGCAGACCCTCATGCTCAACGGTCTGCGTGACCGTGTGGTGGTTCAGGTTGACGGCCAGCTCAAGACCGGCCGCGACGTTGTCATTGCTGCGCTGCTCGGTGGCGAGGAATACGGTTTTGCCACCGCTCCGCTGGTGGTTTCCGGCTGCATCATGATGCGCGTCTGCCACCTGGACACCTGCCCGGTTGGTGTTGCCACGCAGAACCCTGAGCTGCGCTCCCGGTTCAACGGCAAGCCCGAATTCGTGGTCAACTTCTTTGAGTTCCTCGCAGAAGAAGTCCGCGAAATCCTGGCCGAGCTCGGTTTCCGCAGCTTGGAAGAGGCAATCGGCCACGCCGAAGTCCTGGACACCCGCGAAGCGATCAACCACTGGAAGGCCGAAGGGCTGGACCTCGACCCCATCCTGCACGGGCTGGAGTTCGACGACGACGTGCCGCTGCGCAACATGACCGCCCAGAACCACGAGCTGGACAAGCACTTCGATCAGCGACTGATCACCATGGCACAGGAAGCACTCAGCGACCGCATGCCCGTCAAGATCACTCTGGACGTCATCAACACGGACCGGTCCGTGGGTACGATGCTCGGCCACGTGGTGACCAAGACGTTCAGCACCGATGTGCTGGCAACCGACACGATCGATGTGACGCTGAACGGTACCGCGGGCCAGTCCCTCGGCGCTTTCCTGCCGGCCGGCATCACGCTGCGCATGTTCGGCGACTCCAACGACTACGTGGGCAAGGGCCTCTCCGGTGGACGCATCATCGTTCGTCCGGACCGCACCAACGTGTTCCAAGCGGAGCAAAACGTCATCGCCGGTAACGTCATCGGCTATGGCGCCACCAGCGGTGAAATGTTCCTGCGTGGCCAGGTTGGCGAACGTTTCCTCGTCCGCAACTCCGGTGCCACCGCCGTCGTCGAAGGTATTGGCGATCACGGTTGCGAGTACATGACCGGTGGCCAGACGCTGATCATCGGCCGCACGGGCCGCAACTTCGGTGCCGGCATGTCCGGCGGTACGGCCTATGTGCTGGACTTGCAGCCTGAGCGCGTCAACAAGTTGGCCCTCGATACCGGTGAACTCCAGCTCCTGGAGCTGGACGCCGAGGACCGCGACATCGTCCACGGCCTGCTCACCAAGCACGTTGAGGAAACCGAATCCGTTTTGGCCGGCCGTCTGCTCGAAAACTTCGACGACACCGCCGCCCGCATCACCAAAGTGCTGCCGCGCGACTACGCCGCAGTCCTGCAAACCCGTCTCGACGCCATCGAAGAGGGCCTTGACCCCGATGGCGAAGAAGTATGGTCACGAATCCTGGAGGTAACCGGTGGCTGATCCACGCGGATTTTTGAAGGTCCGGCAGCGCGAGACGCAGCCACGCCGTCCCGTTCCCGTCCGCATCATGGACTGGAAAGAGGTTTACGAAGCCCAGGAAAAGGGCGTCCTGAAGAGCCAGGCGGGACGCTGCATGGACTGCGGTGTGCCGTTCTGCCACCAGGGCTGCCCGCTGGGCAACCTCATTCCTGAGTGGAACGACCTCGTTTGGCGGGATAAGGGTGAAGAAGCGATTGAGCGTCTTCACGCTACGAACAACTTCCCGGAGTTCACGGGCCGGCTGTGCCCTGCACCCTGTGAAGCTTCCTGCGTGCTGGGTATCAACCAGCCTGCCGTGACCATCAAGCAGGTTGAGGTCTCGATCATCGACCAAGCCTTCGACAACGACTGGGTTCAGCCCCTTCCGCCCACACGCCTCACCGGCAAGACGGTGGCTGTGGTTGGTTCCGGTCCCGCAGGCCTGGCTGTGGCACAGCAGTTGACCCGAGTGGGCCACACTGTTGCAGTGTACGAGCGCGACGACAAGATCGGCGGCCTGCTCCGCTACGGCATCCCCGACTTCAAGATGGAGAAGGAACAGGTTGACCGCCGCCTGGAGCAGATGAAGGCCGAAGGCACTCGCTTCCGTACCGGCGTTGCCGTTGGTACGGACGTGACCTGGGAGCAACTGCGACGCCGTTACGACGCCGTTGTAGTCGCTACCGGCGCCACCGTCCCGCGCGACCTGCCGATCCCTGGCCGTGACCTCGACGGTGTGCACTTCGCCATGGATTACCTCGTCCCGTCCAACCGCAAGGTGGCAGGGGAGAACCCTGAGAACCACATTGATGCGCGCGGCAAGCATGTTGTCATCCTTGGTGGTGGCGATACCGGTGCTGACTGCATCGGCACCGCCCACCGCCACCAGGCCGCCTCGGTGACCACGCTCGCGATCGGCAAGCAGCCGCCCGCTGAACGTGCCACCCACCAGCCGTGGCCGACGTTCCCCACCCTGTTCGAGGTCGCCAGCGCCCACGAAGAAGGCGGCGAGCGTACCTACCTTGCATCCACCGTTGAGTTCGTTGGAGAAAACGGCAAACTCACCGGCGTCAAAGTTGCTGAAACCGAGTTCGTGGACGGCAAACGCCTGCCCAAGGCCGGTACAGAACGAATCATTCCAGCTGACCTTGTGTTCTTGAGCCTGGGCTTTACCGGTGCTGAGCCGGCAGGTATCACGGAGCAGGTCAGTGCCGAATTCGACGGTCGGGGCAACGTTGCCCGCGACGGCTACTACATGACGAACACCGAGGGCGTGTTCGTTGCCGGTGATGCCGGACGTGGCCAGTCACTGATTGTGTGGGCCATTGCGGAAGGCCGTGCGTGCGCGGCTGCAGTGGACAGGTTCCTGATGGGAAGCACCATTCTCCCGGCACCGGTCGCCCCCACCGACCGGGCGATAGCGGTCTTATAGCGCCGGCAGGAACACTTCTTTTACTCAATCAGCATGACTACTTAGGGTAGGTATATGAGACGCGCGAAAATTGTGGCAACTTTCGGCCCGGCTATCTCCAGCTTCGAGAACACCCTCGCGGTGCTGGAGGCCGGCGTCGACGTTGCTCGCATGAACATGAGCCACGGCGACTACTCCGTGCATGACACCACCTACGAAAACGTCCGCAAGGCTGCGGCCCAGCTCGGTAAGCCCGTGGCCATCATGGCCGACCTCCAAGGACCCAAGATCCGTCTGGGCCGCTTTGTTGACGGCCCTCACGAGTTGGCCGTGGGCGATACGTTCACCATCACCACCGAAGACGTCCCCGGTACCAAGGACATCTGCTCCACCACGCTCAAGAGCCTCACTGAAGACGTCAACGTGGGCGACGCCCTGCTCATCGACGACGGCAAGGTGGCACTGCGTGCCATCGAAGTTGACGACGTCAAAGTTGTGGCCACTGTGACGGTTGGCGGCAAGGTCTCCAACAACAAGGGCATCAACCTCCCCGGTGTTGCCGTCAACGTCCCCGCCCTGAGCGAAAAGGACGAGGACGACCTCCGTTGGGCCCTCAAACGCGGCGCTGACCTCATCGCCCTCTCGTTCGTGCGCGATGCCTCAGACATCAAGCGCGTCCACGAGATCATGGACGAAGAAGGCCGCCGCGTACCGGTGATCGCCAAGATCGAAAAGCCGCAGGCAGTGGAACAGCTCCACGAAATCATCGACGCCTTCGACGCCATCATGGTTGCCCGTGGCGACCTCGGTGTGGAACTGCCGCTCGAAGAGGTGCCGATCGTCCAGAAGCGCGCCATTGAACTGGCACGCCGCTGGGCCAAGCCGGTCATCGTAGCAACCCAGGTCCTGGAATCCATGATCGACAACCCGCGTCCGACGCGCGCCGAGGCTTCCGACTGCGCCAACGCAGTTCTCGACGGCGCCGACGCAGTCATGCTGTCCGGTGAAACCTCCGTTGGCCAGTACCCCATCGAGACCGTTAAGGTCATGGCCCGGATCATCGAGTCCACCGAAGTCCACGGCCTTGAGCGCGTCCCCCCGCTGGGAACCAAGCCCAAGACCCGCGGTGGCGCCATCACCCGCGCCGCCGTCGAGATCGCCGACCAGCTGGATGCCAAGTACATCTGTACTTTCACCCAGTCCGGCGACTCGGCACGACGCCTCTCGCGTCTGCGCCCGGTCAAGCCGGTCTTCGCCTTCACCCCGGTGGAGCACGTCTGGAACCAGCTCGCCCTCACTTGGGGCATCCAGCCGGTTCTGGTTCCCTCCGTGGGCCACACCGACGAGATGACCGCACAGGTGGACAAGAGCCTTCTGGAAATGGACCTCGTGGACGAAGGAGACCTGGTTGTCATCGCTGCCGGTTCCCCTCCCGGACAGGCCGGTTCAACGAACTCCCTGAAGGTCCACAAGGTAGGCGACCTCGCCGACACCTCCAAGACCGACGACGGTTCACGCAAGGAACCCGTTGGCCCTTGGCCGGAAAAGAAGTCCAAGGCCAAGAGCTAAGTTCTTCGCTTTCTTGAATGCGGGCCCCGCCTTTTGGTGGGGCCCGCATTTTTCGTTCTGATTTTCGGCGAGGACGACTTCTCGGCGAGTACGACGGCGGCCGCCCACCTCGCGTGAGGTGAGCGGCCGACGTCGTGCGTTGCTTTTGCTTAGTTGACCTGGTTGATGATGGTCTCGGCAACCTCACGCATGCTGAGGCGACGGTCCATGGAGGTCTTCTGGATCCAGCGGAATGCTTCCGGCTCCGTCAGGCCCATCTTGGTGGTCAGGAGGCTCTTGGCGCGCTCTACAAGCTTGCGCGTGGCGAACTGCTCCTGGAGATCGGAAACCTCGTTCTCGAGGGCCTTGATCTCCTCGTGGCGGGAGAGGGCAATCTCGATGGCCGGGATGAGGTCCGCGGGGGAGAACGGCTTGACGACGTAAGCCATCGCGCCGGCATCGCGTGCGCGCTCCACCAACTCCTTCTGGCTGAAAGCGGTCAGCAAGACCACAGGTGCAATGCGGGCCTTGACGATCTTCTCAGCCGCCGAGATGCCGTCCATGACGGGCATCTTCACGTCCATGAGGACAAGGTCCGGCTTGAGCTCCTCGGCCAGCTGCACAGCCTTCTCGCCATTGTCTGCCTCGCCGACGACGTCGTACCCTTCGCCCTTCAAAATCTCGATAATGTCCAGGCGGATGAGGGTCTCATCCTCGGCTACGACAACGCGTCGGGCCGGCTGGGCTGTGGACGTGGACTCCGTCTGTTCGGTCACGGGATCTCCTTGAAAAGGTTCGGCGGGTTCATATCCATCTTAGTGTGGACTCTTTGATGGCTGGTTTTTGTTGCATCAGCGTGCCCGGTTCTTTGAATCAGCCTATCTGCATGTATAGTAATTTCGCGTGCTGGGAAAGGATCGCGTTGCTCACAGAGATGGGAGCAGCTGACTTCCCCGCATATCCGCGCCCGAGTGGCGGAATTGGCAGACGCGCTGCACTCAAAATGCAGTATCGAAAGGTGTGTGGGTTCGAGTCCCACCTCGGGCACGGCATACCCCCTCGTCAGAGGGGGTTTTTGCTTTAACGTGTTGACAATTGTTGACACGAGTCTCTGACGTGTGGTGCCGGCTGATGCCTGGCCGCCGGTTGGCCTGTTCAGTTTGGGTAGGGGAGCGGTGTCAGCGTCCTGGCGTGTGGGCGCTCCGCTTACTGGGTCGTGTGGTCATTGGCGTCCTTTCCTGGGGTGTTCCTGCGGCCGCGGTTGGCCGCTCAATTCTTCATGGGCTGCGGTGGTGGTGTCGAAATGACATTTCGGGAATCCTGCTGAACTTTTCCTCCGAATCGACCTTGCTGCGCAGCATGTTGTTGAGGTGGCGCCCTTGGTTGTCCTGTCAAAGGGGGGTGGACAGTGTCCACACTTAAAGCAGATAATGTTTGACCCCCTCCTGGCTCGGTTTTCGGAGTATTCACCTCTTCATTGGGTCTCTCGGTTCTTGGCAACATGACTTCGCGCACAACGGCGACATAGCCATACGAAAAGTCCAGACCCTGCAGGACCAGGCCTCTACCCTGACCGGAGACTTAGGGGAGCTGGTTATGCCCAACTTTGGGTTTTGGATGCAGGTGGGAAGGGTTAGGGCCGCGGAAAGACGGCTGTCCACCGCTGTCGTGGGCAGCCTTCAGGGGCGAGGCAATCAGAACCCGTCCGTTTCGTACAAATTTTCTGCACCTGGGTTTGCGCAAGATGTTGTGTGGCTTCTAATCGCGGGGTGCTGTCAGTCTTGAGGGAAGGGAATTCGTTCGTCCAGACGGTGTGGGGACAATCGGATCTGTCGTGGGCACGGCATCGACAAGCTCAGCGCCGATAAGCCCACTTTCGTCAGCCAAGACAAGGGGAGTCAGTCTACGCGAGTGGTGGCCGAACTCTATGGATCTCAGTGGTCACCTCGTTCATCCGCATGATGCAGTTGTCGATCCATTCGTCGTCTATCCAAAACCGTTTGCCAGTCGTTGCGCGGTTCTGCGTTTCAGCACGTAGTAGACGCTGCAAGCCAGCCGGGTGTGTTGCCGGGCGGGCATGCAAGACATCGTTGCGAATCTCAGCGACAACGAAAAGTCCGCGGTAAACGGCGACGATGTATTCCTTGATCGGCCCATCAGCCATTGAGGCCGCAGCAGTTTTCAAGGCCTTGGCCATCCCGGCCGTCATGAGAGGCTCGAGCAGCTCCAGTCTTAGGTTCTCCGGCAGGTCCTTGGACAATCGATTCAGATCACCCAAGATTGTCCACTCCGTATAGCTTGCGGCGTAGGCAATCTCGCCTATTCGTGAGAGATAAGAATCCTCCGGCATCGCTACAGTTGATCGTTCCATAGCCTTGACCGTAGCAGTCGCGCCGCTTGGACCACCTGGCGACGCAGGCTGCAGTAGCTGCGCGGTTCTCTTATCCGATGACGAGGACCCGGATCGAACGCCCATATATATATGATTCCGTAAAGCTAGGGGAGTGGCGCCCGTTTGGAGCGCTTGCAGTTCCGCCGTTGTCAATCTTCGAGGACTGCCGTGCGGATGTAGCGTCGTGAAGGTCTCTGGCAGGTTTTCTCTTGCTCTTCGAGCTTGCGTTTGTAGATGGCGTGGGCAGCTTGTTTGGTGATACCCAGGGCTCGCCGATCTCGGATCATTTCGCACCCGTTTCGTAAGCGGATTTCTTGACGTACCAGCGTCTTCGTATGAGCATCTCGACGGTTTTCGAGTTGGCAGGCAGCGTCCGGGGGGGCGCAAGTCTGATACCTCTGCTGCGGCTTCACGAGCCCGGTCGCTGCACATGGCAGAGCCTTCACGCCAAGTGTCGCCTCGGTTAAAGCATCTCCGCTGGCTTGCTCGACAAACCAAGGCATTCGCCGCTCGGTTGCAGGTGCGCATCTAGGCCCATGAGAACGAATC
This sequence comes from Arthrobacter sp. Rue61a, assembly GCF_000294695.2. Classification (NCBI taxonomy): domain Bacteria; kingdom Bacillati; phylum Actinomycetota; class Actinomycetes; order Micrococcales; family Micrococcaceae; genus Arthrobacter; species Arthrobacter sp. Rue61a. Next base: position 1,911,151 of record NC_018531.1, read on the forward strand.
AGGCATCTCAGGGCAAGCCCGAAGCTCAAGGATGTTCGCGCTGGGCACACCGGCCGCGGCAAGCTGGGAAGATACAGGCTATGAGTAGTTATGCGGAGCTTATGGTGGGCGACCTGCCCGTGCTTGTATTCCGAAATGGCGTGCCCCCACACGTACTGGCTCTGTTCAGGGACGACTGGTTGGTGCACGTGGAAGGTGTAAACGACGATCGATTCATGGAGCCGGTTGACTCGTTCCAGTACATGGTGGGTGCGCAAGACCTAGTCTTAAGGTTGGAAACTTTGGGGATACATGCATCGGCAGTGGCCCGGAAGTTTGACGAGACCGTCGAATCGCGTAGGGGTTTTCTCCACGAACTCCTGACGAGCTGGCTGGAGTCCGATCCGACTGCCGCCGAAGATTGCCTGAAAGAAATTCGCTTCCTAGATCGCCTCACAATTGAAGAGTGGGGGCAGATGCTTCGTACCAGCGTTCCAGGCGTGGACGCAGCAATGACTGGTTCGAGGGGGTGGCTGCTGTCACTACTTCAGGAGTGGGACACGCGCCAAACCTTGATGGCCTGCCTAATGGCGGAGCCGAAGAGTATCGTCAGCCTTGATCTTACTGCGGTGGAGTTCGCTGGGTATCTAGACGGCGAGCTCTCATCTCTTGCATCCCGATCCTTAGCGGATATCAGGAGCAATACGTTGATAGATAGTCCGCTCATAGTACTTACCGAGGGTAAAACGGACTCGGAGTTTCTATCGACCGCGCTGGAAGTTCTCTATCCAAATTTAACTGACCTTGTGAAATTTTTAGATTTCGAACAAAAGCCGGAGGGAGGGGCGGGTGCTTTAGTGAAAACTATTAAAGCTTTTTCATCTGCCGGTGTAGCCAATCGAGTCGTAGCAATTTTTGATAATGACACCGCCGCGTCCGCTGCTCTTCGACACCTTGACTTCGCAGCATTGCCAGCCAATGTCAAGGTCTTGCAGTACCCCGATATAGCGCTAGCGTCGAGCTACCCGACTCTTGGACCGCCGACCTGGGAGTCACCACAGGGGGCGATAGCGATCGCCGACGTAAATGGTTTCGCTTGTAGCTTGGAGCTGTACCTGGGAGCGGACGTATTGAAATCCAAGGACGGATCCTTCTATCCCGTGCGATGGAGTTCTTTCGTCTCTGGACCTAACCAATATCAAGGTGAAGTTTCGGCGAAAGCAGAAATTCATGCTGCTTTCCGTAGCAAGGTGTCGAGAGCTCTAGAACAAAGGGAAGCCTTAATCGAAGAGGACTGGACTAATCTCTCCGAGATTTTAGCAGCAATTATCACGGCTTTCAGTCCAGTCCACTGATCGGTCGGGATGTGATCGGTCAGGAGCCGGTCTTTGAAGTCCGCCATTCGGTACTGCCGCTTACGTGGAATCCAGCACCCTCAGTACCCTTCCCTATTAAGGAATGAACGCGTTGTCTGTTTGAATTCTCTTGCCGATGAAAGGTTGGTCCTGGTCACTTTAGTGTGCGGGTGCGCCCCACCTAAGAGTGCTTCTTGCCTGGCAAGAGTCCCTTCGTATAATTCGATCGCTTGGTCTATCTTGCCCATCGACATGTAAGTGGCTGCGACGTTGTTTCGAGAAGCCAAAACGCTTGGATGTTCCGGTCCCAAAACCCTTTCTCGGCCAGCCATAGCTTGCTTATAGAGTTTGATTCCCAGTTCCAATTTGCCGACCGATGTGTAAATGGAAGCAAGATTATTCAAGGAGGTCAGGGTTTGAGGGTGGTCCTGTCCCAGGATCCGTGTTCGGTCAGCCAGCGTTTGCTTGTACAGCGAGGCAGCTCGCATGACATACCCAGCTTGGTGTAGAACACCCGCAAGATTGTTGCGCACGCTCATTGTATTCGGATGATCCGGCCCGACTATCCTCAAATGGTCTTCGAGGCTCCGCTCAAAGAGCGCTATGGATTTCTCCGTCTCACCAACCGCCTGATAGACGCCGGCTAGATTGTTGCGGGCGCCCAGCGTATCGGGGTGGTCAGGCCCAGAAACCCTTTCTTGGTCCGTCAATGTCTGCTCAAACAACGGGATCGCCTGGCTGAACTTTCCAATCTCCATATAGATGCCGGCAAGGTTGTTACGGGCGCCCAGGGTATCGGGGTGGTCAGGCCCAGAAACTCGTTCTCTGTCCGCCGCTGTCCGTTCGAACAGAGGGATAGCTCGAGCTACTTTCCCCATTGCTTGATAGGCGCCGGCGAGGTTGCTGCGAGATCCCAGAACGTCCGGGTGGTCCTTTCCCAGCACCCTCTCGCGGTCCGCGAGGGTGCGCTCTAATAAGGAGACAGCCCGATCCATCTTTCCTAGAGACACGTATGCGGTTGCGAGGTTGTTCCGGGAAGTCAGAACATCCGGGTGATCCTCTCCCAGGATCCGCAGGCGGTCATGCAGTGTTTGCTCGTAGAGCGCGATCGCTTCGTTCAGATTCCCGGCGGACTTGTACGCGGAAGCAAGGTTGTTCCTTGAAGAAAGTGTGTCCACGTGTTCTGGCCCAAGGTAATTAATCGAGTCGTCCAGCATCCGATGGTGGTATTCGATAGCGGGTTTGGTCAGGCCACCGTTTATTAGCGAAACGCCGTAACGCGATAGAACGGGGTGGGAACCGTAGCCGGTTTTGTCCCACAGCCCTTCCTGAGCAGAACCGATCAGAGAAACTGTGTTTGACCGCAGAGAATCGATCAGTAGAGGATCCTGCTCGGTCTCGGGCCACAGTGTTATCAATGCTGAGGCAGCAACGAAACCGAGAGCCGCAATTCCGTCTGCGGATATAGTATGTCGAATGCTAAGTCCGGTGAGATTGTGCATCCTCACCGCACGAGGATTACCCAATTTAGGGTTATGGTCAATCAAAGACAGCCGGTGCAGAGCACGCAGAGCGCGTCGAGCCTTGTCCGCCGTAACTTCTTTCTCCGAAATCTGGGAAAGGTAGGAGCAAACAGCCTGTCCAGTCAAGGCTGCCTCGGGAACGCCGGCGGGATCGAGCGTTGAGACCAGGTTGGCCATCGGAAGGGCCAATCCACACGGCTCTATTTCGTCCGCCGCAAGCACGGCAAGCTCCCACGTCGTAGCAACGGTACGAGAATATCCGTCCGCCGAAGCTTCCGGGGGGAACAACTCCTCCAAGGCCGTGGCACGATCTGCGAACATTGCCCGGTAGACGGCACAGGTGATTCCCTGATCGATAATCACGGCAGCCGCTTGCGCCAAAGCCAGTGGTAACCGTCCCAAATCTTGGACCAGTTGGGGGACCTCGATGAATACATCCTTAGGAAGATCGTCCCTGTGTGGACTAATGCGCTCTCGAAGGTATTCCTCGGCCTCCGCCGTGGTGAAAACGTTCACTGGGATGATCGTCCGTCCGGATCCGGAAAAAGAGGCGTCCCGACGCCGCGTCGTTACAATTACGCTCCCGCTCACTGGCGGCCACAAACCATCTAGGTCGGAAACGGCGCGAACGTCGTCCAGGACGATGAGCCAGCGTCGATCGGTACTACCAAGGAAGCCGATGAAAATCCTGGACAGTTGCTCTGAGTCGAGACTTGTATCGGCGAGATCTAGCCTGATCGCCGCTTCAGCAAAACCGGCCACGATGGCTTCACGGGACTCTGCGTTGATCCATAACCGTATATCTGCCGAACTGGAGGTAAAAATACCCACAGCAATCTGTGTCTTGCCGACCCCACCGGCCCCTGCAAGGACCTGTCCGGAAAGTTGTTGCAGCACAATAGCACCGCTAGCCATTGATATTTGTTCAATAACGGCTTCTCGTGGCTGATATGCCGAAGCTCGAGTTGGAACAGCACCCACGACGACCGGCCAAACCAGGGTGCGGCGAGGCATCATCACTTGGTTGTGGTCACCAATCGCGCCCACAGTTCCACCTGAGATGTTCACGATGGTGCCGGGAAGACGACGCGATTCGGACTCAGACATTAGGATTGCCTTCCAACCTGTAGGAAACGAGCCATTAATTCACTGTTACGTGCCCGTGGTCACCAACTATGCCCACCTTGCCGCCCGACACTACGACCTGGTACTTAGTCGCAAAACCAGCTTCGTTTGCTGCTTGCAGAACTGCCTCCGCAGCCTTCAGAATCTGATCATCCTGGTCAGCTTGGGACTCCCTTAGTTGCTTAACTAATGGTTTTTCGTACGTTTCGGGATCATCTTCATGATCATCCAAAGTCTGAAGTGCTTTCTGGCTGTCCCCAAATCTGGAGACAAGTAGTTTCTTCAGACCCGCATAGCCATCCTTCATGGCCTGCGAAACTGTATCTGTTGTGCCTGACGCAGCGCCAGCCACCAAGGCCGCGACAATCAAGGTTACCGGGTCCACAGCATTCAACTTTCTACGAGTAAGACACCGAGCCGATGTTGCGACTCGACTTCAAAATACTTGCAGCATAACGGAATGGAACGGTACAAACGCAGTCCTGTGAGCGCCTGCTCCTGTTTATCGTCTACGCGCGGACTGCAGTCCCGTCGGTTTTCGCTTGCGCTAGCTGAGCGGATCTCTCATCGACTGACGACGTACCTGGTCGGATATCCGTGAGTTCTTCAGCCGAGGGATCCACTATCGTTCTTACCGTCGGTTTCTGGCCTGACGGATGGTGGACCAGAGCTTGAACCGGAACACGCCGCTTCCCCTCACGTAGGAACGAACGAACTGGGCTAGCAAGATCGCCGCAAGCAACAATGCGAATAACTCGATGCTGCCGATCCAAAGGCGCGCATCGTGGAGGACCGCTTCATCATGGCTTCATGGTCCCACAACACAGACCAAAACCCGCACAAATCACACCCTGAATCACAGGTGATAAAACGCCGATAACCGACGCTTCGTAAAGCTTGCTACGACGACTTGATTCACGGCATTTCGAGTTGGTTTCGGTAGGCGGTGTTTTTGTTGGTGTTCCAGCCTGCGATGATGCCGGCTCCGAGCATGTGGTCGGTGAGGCGTGCGAAGCGGTAGCCGGGGTCGGTGTCGAGGGCGAGTTGGAGGTATTGGTGGGCTTTGGATCCTCTGCCTTCCCACCAGTTGATGTAGCCGATGGTGGTCAAGACTGGTGCTGCATGTTCGGGAGCGGTGAGGGTGTAGGTGTGGGTGAGGAGTTGTTTGGCCCATTCGATCCTGGACCAGTTCGGTGCTGTGGTGGTTTGGGCGAAAAGGATGTGTTCGGGTGGTTCGTCGATACCGGGGATGTCGGCCATGAGCCGGTCCCGGATGTGGGGGAACTGGAAGTACGCGATGAGCTGCAGGACGTCTTGGTCGGTGGGGTAGTCCTTGGTCTCCAGCATGGTGGTCCAGAGTCGGTGCGCGCCTCGGGCGGCACTCGCTGGTGGTGTGTTGAGGATGGTTTCCATGTGGTGTGCGACGGCGGTCGCGTGCTCTTGCTTGTCGGTGGCCGCCGGGAGGTTGATCTGGTTCGAAGGTGCGATGGTGCTGCCGCGGTAGATGAACTCGGCATTGACCCGTGAGTATTCGGTGAGGCTGAGGGGGATGGCGATGTTCTCACCGGGGTCGGTGTCGTAGGGGGAGTAGGTGGTGTTGGTGACGTAGATGCCATCGCGGATGGTGATGCCCTCCTGCGCAAGGACTCCGGTGAGGGCTGCAACGGCGGCCCGGTGCGGCCTGGCCTCTCCTGGTTCGGGAGCGTCCGAGGTGTAGAGCGCGAAGACGATGCCGTTGGCTCGTTCGTCCGACGTCAAGTAACTGGCGACAGTCCGCGCGAATTGAATCTCTTGACCTGGTTGTTTAGGGAGGTCGATGCGGAGGGTGGAGCCGACTTTGTCTTTGTTGAGCGTGATGCAGACGAGGCTTTCTGTGGGCCAGAAGCCGAGGGTGTGGCCGATGAAGCTGAGCAGGTCGGCGGGGTCCTTGATAGTGAGCGCATTCATGGTCCTGTCTCCTCTTGCGTTGATGACTGGTAACGGTGGAAGCCCTTCTGCCGGGGGCCTCAGCCATCCATGGGCTTTGGCATGCTTTGCGCCATGACGGTATTCCGTCGACTTCGCGGATCGAACGCGGCCGCGACGAATAGTCTTTCGAGCGATGCAGGCAACCGATCAGTTGAGCTGCAGCGTCATTCGGACACCGTCACGAATGATTCGGGAGGGTGCCAGAGAACGCTTTGGCCCTTCGTTGGGGTACTTCTGGATAGGCCGAAATCAGGGAGTGGAGCATTCGAACATATGCGCCATTATCGGCTCTTTCGAAAGGGCAGGCGGCCGAGCTCCAGAAGGAGCTTCTGGACTATGCTTCTGCGGCGCCCGGTGCGGCCCACATAGGTTTATCGGCCTATCAAAGGACGAGAAATGTCCAGGATGATGTGTTTTTGACGGCTCGCAGCTACAAATCCTACAGTGGAACCAGAATTTGGGGCGCTGCTCCGCTGCTTTTCCACATAGCGGTCTGGGCCGCTGTGAGCGTGCATAAGCGCCTGATCAAGGTATTGGCTTCTGCCATCGGAGTCGGAATATGAAGTTCGTCGTCACGTCTGACAAATATCGCCTCATCAGCTATATAGCAACGAATCAGCCCCTTCGACCCGTCCGAGCCTTCCCAAGCGTCCCGGGACTTCACAACACAGTCAAAGGCGCCGACCCAGCCGACCTCATCGGGATGTCGATGCGCCCATGCCTGTGCCCAAGAGTCCATCCGTTCATCGAAGTGCTCCAATGAGTTGCGCGCCGATACGCTCTTGATTGTCGGAAGCGCTGGATATCCCATCAAATTCTGAATCCAGCGGATCCGATCTGCCCAAAAAGCAGCCAGCGTCTTGTCTCGCGGTTTTACACTGCCAAAGATCAAATTTCTTAGGCTATCCGCAGATGAGACAGCTTGTTCCACTCGCTCACTCAATTCCTCTAGGTCAAGAGGGCGAACCGGTTTCTCGGAGCGGAGGGCATCACCAAGTTTCAGGGCTTGGTCGCATGCAGTTTTGCATGTCCGCGCCTGTCGGTTGAGTTCAAATACGTACATCTTCCATACGTGGCTTTCACCTTCGATGACCTTTTCCATCCGCTCACGAACCCGATGCCACGCCCTACGAAAGGTCGTGAGGCAACCCAAACCCATCACATCGGTGGGATGACCAAGCTTCAAGAACTCACCGACGCGCAGGCTGCGAATCAACTCGCCGCATTGAGGCGCGAACGTGAGCTGACAGCCATGTCTGCGGCCCACACCGCAAGTCGCGCGGCGCTGCTGGGGTCTGTGGATTCGGCCACCAAGGAGGAATGGCAGACGAAAACTAATGACCCTAGCAACATGTGGGCCCTAAACTACGGCCTCAGAGGAGATGGCCGTACGCTAATTCCTCTAGTGGGAGACTTGCTCTGTCGGTTTGTTGAACTTAAGTCCCACCACGCTCCAGAAATAGAGCGAACGTCTTCTTATGGGACTTGCTACGACCTGCTGTTCAAGCGCTCATTCTTCTCGTTCAAAGACTTTGAGAAGCTGATCCTGAAGTGGTCTGATCTAAAAGATGCCGAGCGCGGAGAAGCTCTAGGCAACCTGGCTGGAGAGATGCAGGCAGCGCAGAGCGAGCTCCTCCTGACAGCTAAGCACGGTGCCGTCGGAGGGTGAGCCGGTCCGGATCGCAAGGAACCAATGATAGTCCACCTCGACCTGCTGGGCCGATATTCGGGCGCTCTGAAGCGGATCAGGACTGAGCTCAGCAAATACGTTCACCCGGATTCCGGGCGACAGGAGAGTGTTCGTCGTTGAATCAGCTTTCCGATTCTCCGAGAGATACATCCCACTCCCTCCGGAGGCTCCCAGGCCGGCGGTTTGCTGGTGGGGGGCTACCGCAACAGACGAGCGATTCCCTGGCTTAGTGACAGTCCGGATCGAACGCCGTATCTTTCCTCAACCTGAAGAAGTGGCTGGGATGACTTGAATTCGTTGGGAGAAATCCAAGTCAACGGGAGTGCTTGTCGTGCTCAATTCCCGATAGATGTTAGTTGTAGCCCAACGCGGATCCCCTCTTAGGCTGGTACCTTGATCGGGTGCTTCCCGCTGAGATCATCTTCAACTTTGTCCCGCCAGCTTCAACCTCCTGGCTCACTCCCGTTCTAACGTTCGCGGGCGCAATTATTGTGGCCCTGATAGCAGCCGTCAGCCTATGGCTGTCAGATAAGCGAAAAAAGGAGCAAGAGGATAGACGGCGATGGGATGAAGAGCTAGTCAAGGTCGTTGTAGACATGCTTGTTATCACAGATGATGTCGCTTCTACGGAAAAGGAAGTGAGAAAGAAGAAGAAGGCCATCCTCGCGGGAGACCTGCCCAGTAAGTTGAATCGCCATCTTATACAGATACGCCTCCTCTCAAATGAGCAACTAGCGGATAGAGCTCAGGGTGTGGCCACGCACTTCCTTTCGGGGCGAATTGCGATGCATGAATTCCTCGCCGAGGAAGTAAAAACAGGCAAATCTATTGATGTGATCACGGAGGTTCCGGGCCACTCCTTCGAAAGCACTATCAGTGATGACTACAGCGACTCGCGCCGATACTTTCTGAACCTGTTCCACCAACTCCTAGTGTCAGCCCAAGTTCGCAAGTTCACCGCAGAGAACTCCGTGAACTGGAAAACCCTCGTCCAAATGGTGGATGACTTCGAGAAAGATGTGAAGAAGAAGCAAGAGGAAGCAAAGGATAGTGCGCCAGGTGGGCTCGAACCATCAATCGCTGTCAGAGCATGGGTGAAGTAGAGCGACCAGGGGGAGGCCCGGGATTCCGTTCCGGCCCATAACGCCAGGTGCACGTTCCTGCCCCCGAAAGGTCCGGTCTGCGGACGCGTGGGGGCGGTATCGCTGCTCTTATGCTTGTGGGGACTAGTAGGACTACAAACCACAGAGATGGTCCACCATTAGCTGTTGGAATAGATCTCCTTCAATCGGCCGCCTATGGCCAGGTCGTTCGCTGGATGTCGGCGTACATCGATGCGTAGTTGTAAGAGAAGTGGTCATTGAGGACGTCAAACCTGATCAGTTGTATGTCACGTAGCCAGCTTTGATCTGAGCCACTCAAACCGCTGTCCATAGCAGCGGACCACGCGCCGTCCGGAATCCCGTAGAGTCACCATTGTGATAAACGCGAACGCGAACTTGCCTGATGACGTGTTCTCGCGGCTACCGGGCCCCGCTGCCGTAATGGGTCATGCGGTCGCAGTCGATGTCGATAGATGGAATCGCGCTTTGAAAGAGCGCGGACTGCCACCAGCAAAAGGAAAATTCGCCGGTCACGGCCGCGTCGTACTGACTCGGGAAGATGTCCTCAAACTAGGGGGCTTGATCCCGAACGCCGGGAATAGCCTGCAGCTTCTATATCACTCCCTAGCGTGGGGGTTGGGCACCCGTGCACCCCGTCTGCAGAAGCGACTGGATGGTCTGGCTTCAGATGTAGAACGAGCACAAAATTTGCTCCTTGACGCGTGGCAACTAGTCCGGTCGGATGCATCTCCTCGTGAATCGTATAGAGCTTTGACCACCGAGCGGGGAGCCGGGCGCATTCCGTGGTTAGGGCCGGCATTTGCCACCAAGTTTCTTTACTTTGCCCAGGGCTTATCCAGGGAACCCCGTCACTTGATCCTCGACGAAGTGGTGGCCACCAATCTCCGTGATGTATGGCCACAGGCCCCTACGACAGCCTGGTGGCCCGAGACGTACGAAACGTACTGCCGATTGGTGGAGCGTTGGGTGGAACAAGCAGGGCTTCGAGTAGGACAATCACGCAGTATTCGGGCTGACGAAATCGAACTGGCCCTATTCAGGCGCCACCTCAAGCAGAACCACCCCATATCGTAATGAATAGCGACAGGGGCATCAGCTTTGAGACTTTTCGTCAGGCAGTCAGGCGATTCCCGACATCGCAGGTAATCCGTTTAACTTCGTCCCATGCCGCGAAGCGCTTGAATCCGATTGAAGGTGAATCACCGGAGCAGTTGAAGCGCGGTTTTGTTCCATGGTTCTATTCAGCACTGGTTCGTGAATCAATCATTTACGGCAATGAGTACCGGTCCCGGACTATCACCGACGGCGACATGGATGAGCTTCGAAAGCTTTTCATCGACACACCTGTGGGCATCGAAAACAATGGTACTCAGGAGCACATGCTAGCCAGGTTCGTTCAAGGCATTTCTCATGAGCAGTTCCCTTATCAAGCCAACATCAAGCGGGAGCTTGGACGTTCTTACTTGTTATTTGGTGGTGATTTGAACGACGGAGGTCGTCCGTCACATCCGCGACCGCAAGATTGGGTCCCGGTCTTGGGAGGAACGATTTCTCAAGCACTAACCGCATCATTCGTTTTTGCAGTTGGTGCGCAGAGGAATGGGGGGATAGTCGACCCGTCTTGGATGGAGATGGCTTGGTGGGATGACCTCGAACCGGTACTGCCTCGAGCGGTTGCAACCGCAGTACTAGATCATCTTTCTTCCACCATTGAATTGGCTAAGAAGGACGGCAAAACAGTCATAACCGATCCCCACGCCTACCCTAGATACGCATACAACCCCCTCGTTGCATCGCCAATCATGGACCTTGGTCCCGGCCCCCGTTTCGCGCCCCAACCGTACTTCATCCACACAGCGATGACAGCGGAGAATCTCTATTACAGAGGTATCAAGCGTTGGGATCGAAACGAGTTCGGCAAGGCTGTCGGTCTCCGAGTCCAGGATTACGTAGGTCGTCAGCTCATGCACACCGGGCAATTGCACGTCGAATCGGAGTTCAGATGGGCTAAGAATCGGGTAGGGGGAATCGATTCGTCTGATTGGTTTGTCGTGACTCCCCGCGCCACAATTCTCATCGAGTGTAAATCGGCCCGAGCGAACCCGGCGATGCGCAGTGGGACCTTGGAAGGTCTGGCCGTCACGGCTACTAGGCTGGAGAAAGCCTTTAATCAACTCAACGAGAATGCAGTGCAGGTACGAAACAGGAACCCCAAGTTCAGTCACCTGCCAGCCGACCGTCAGCTAATTGGCCTGGTTGTCACCGCGGAACCCCTTTACGAAGCTAACAGTGCCTCAGTCCGAGGCATGCTGCCAAAACCCGAGATACCCATCTTTACAATCGCCCTGAAGGATTTAGAGGTGCTCGCGGTCCTTCCGCCGGAGATCTTGGGAGATGCTCTGTGCTCGCTGGTGGAACGCGGTACGGAGATTTACCTGCTAGGTCTCGGACTGGGGGACGTTTTCCCCGAGGGGTTCGCGGTCCCAGAAAATGGTCTGTTAGATAAGGCTTTCGCAGATGCCGTCCTTCCCCGCGGGGCACACCAGGCTTTAGCCGAACCATACGCCGCACCTCCGGTCGCATGATCTTGCGACTGCTAGGAATGCGGATGAGCATTTAGCACTCGGACTCTGTGGCGTGGGTCTCATGGCGCGCTATGCCCAGATGACAGCTCTGGCCGGAGCACCTGACTTGGAAGCCTCAAAGCGGCCTCATGTTAGAGAGAGGCTCGTCGATGGAGCATGGGACTGCCCTATCAGTTGAAGAAGCCGATAGTGCTGAGGATTGATGCCGTGTGTCCGGGCGATGTGGGTGAGGATTCGTTTGGCCCATTCGACGCGCGACCAGTTTGGGGCGGCGTTGGCTTGGGCGAAGAGGATGTGTTCGGGTTGGTTCGCGCACGACGAGGATGTCGGCCATGAGCTGGTCGCGGATTTGCGGGAACTGGTAGTGGTCGATGAGCTTCAGGACGTTTTGGTCGGTGGGGTAGTCCTTGGTGGTTAGCATGCCGATCCAGTTGTAGTGGGCGTCCTGGATAGCTGCCGCCGGTGGTCGTCTCAGGATCTCTGTATGGAGCGTTCGACGGCAGTCGCGTCCTCTTGTTTGTGGGCCGCAGCCCGAAGGGTTGTCCGGTTGGTAGGTTCTATGGTGCTGCCCCGGTAAATGCGGCCTTCTCTGAGGCGGGAGGCAATCAGGGCCGCAAGGCTCTGCCTAAGTCACGCCGATAACGGTTCCTTGGCCGCAATTGGAGCGCTCATCGGGAAGTGACCGCAGATTCAGTTGACGCCATCGGAACTGAGCCGTGATCGAGACATCTTGATGCGACCATCCATTTGGCGTTCAATCGCCGTGTCCGCTGTATGGTCAACTATGTGATCACTGAAGGCACCGTACATGCCAAAGCCGCTGATTGGCTTTTTGCTGCTCTTGAGGAATCTGACGAAGATGTGGTTCTGGCGAGCCCGTATCTCTCGTATGTCGTCGCCCGCGACTTGGCCGAGGTGGCAGAACGGTCCAATGTTGCTTGGAGGCTTTATACGCGCCTTGACCCGATGGCGGCAGCCGGCGGCTTTCTGAGCGCCGAAGGGCTCAGAAAGCTAATCGGGGCTGGTGTCAGTGTTCGCCACGTGGAAAGGCTTCATGCTAAGGCTTTTCTTGTCGGGCGGCGGGGCTTCCTCGGCTCCGCGAACCTGACGAGTGCCGGACTCGGGAACGCTGAGGCCTCCAATGACGAGCTGGGTGCCGAACTGATGCCCGCCCAAGTCGAATCTGTTCGGCAGGCCATGGGTGCTTGGACCAGCAGCGAGGTGACAGCACATCACTTAGCTGAATTCCACCAACAGGTCAGGCGGCTCGTTCGGCCCATAGGCACTGTCCGGGACGATCAGGCTGGGTTCGGGCCGGCCATAGTGGAGCAGCTGTTGCTCGACATCCGTGACCCGGGGCGCCGGCTGCTTTTGAAGCAGGAGTATGGTGAACCTTCACTGGAGCAGTGGCGCAGCGCATGGTTTTTTGGTAGTCCCAAAAAGAGCGAGCCGCGGATCAAGCCCGGGGACCTGGTACTCATCTGCGCCAAGCAGACTAAAGATTGTTACGTTGTCGTTGAAGTGACGTCGGTCCCCGAGTACCTGCCAACGGATTACGCCGATCAAAGGGGAGACGAGGCTGAGCGCTGGCCTTGGGTCAATAGAACGAAACCACGGTTGGTTCCCAGCCGGGTGCTGCACTTCAAGCCGGGAGACATGGGTCGCAGCTCCCAAGGTTTGCAGAATGGCCACATAGTGCTGAGTATCGAACAATTCGCGGAAGCCGTGAATGCTTTGTCGCGCATACCAACGACGTAGTTATAGATCAGCTGGGGAGTCGGCGTTCCATGGTTGGGGAGGGCGCTCCGTGGCTGTGGCCTTGAGCAATTCACTGCACACGATGCGTCGCAATATGCCTGGAGGTCGGTGTAGTGGACCTGCTTGTGCTGTGGTTGTCGAGGACACAAATGTGGGCAAGTGGTGCAGGGCAATCCGGATTGATCCGGGTGAATTTCTGTCAGCAGCAGCGCGAGCTTATCGACATCCTGGAACAGCGCTTCCTTCTTGAAGCTACCCTGCGTGCCAGCGTCGATCTTCAGTTCGTTGATCACGGCAAGGTCCTCTAACAGGCCGACCCCGGAGTCGTCCGAAGCCAGGCCAAGATTGTTGGCGCAGTGCGGCATCACGAGTCCTGAACACCTGATAATCACAGCGTCGGGTTCGGCCTCACCGTTTCCGTACTTTACGTTGAGGGCTTGTCCAGGCGCCGGAATATAACTTCTTGGCATTCGGCTCTAAGGGGGGAGGGAGAATTGTTGCTGACACCCAAATCTCTTGAAGTTTTCGAGTGGGTAATCCCTTCTTGGGCGTCCGCTTCCAGGGACTACAAAGACAGGAACTGTGGTCGTCTCCTGGGCGACAGCGTAGACGCCATGATCGGTGGGGACCTCGGATAAGGGAATCTCGCTGAATCGGATGGATCCTTCGAATCCCTTGTCGCCTAACCAACGGATATTTAGGTGAGTCGGTCTCTCTGCGCTCCGCGGCGGCATCCTATTGGCATCCGTGACAGCGATTGAACCAGCGGGTCATTCGTTTGGAAGTCTCGCGGGGAGCCTGAGCAGTCAAGACGCGGCCTGCGACTAAGAAGAGGCGTTGATTATGGCCGTGAAAGTCGCCACTTATCGCCGAAAGACACAGGAGAACGGCCGGGCATCTTGATTAGCGCCGCACAAGATTGATTAGCGGCAGGTGGAGAACACGGGTCATGACCAGACCCACCCCAGTCGTCGCCGAAGTCGACTCCTCGTCATTGTGGGCATAGCCTCTAGACTTTGCGGATCAAGATTGTTTGGCATGGCACAGAAGAGCCCCGCGAGGCGAAGTAATAACGCAGATTGTTGCTCAGAAAAGTCCATCATGAAGCCGTGAGCAGCCAGATTCCGGAGGTTCATCCCAGGCGTCAACAACGTCATTCGAAGTGCTCGAACCCAATCGGGGTCAAGTTCTCGCTTTGCGAGGGCGTCAACGTAGAAATCCATTGCGGGAAAACGCCCCGGAGAGTCGCCTCGCTGAGTCCGGTAGAGCGGCTCATCGAGTGACCGGAGCAGCCCCCGCGCAGCACTTTCGACTAATGGGATCGAGAGTCTCGCCGAATGTGAATAATTCTCCGCCCAGTGAAGGGCAAGCGACTCAGAGAACAAGCGTGCAAGCGATCCATCCGCGGAGAGCGTTTCGACCATCCAGAGGGCAACACCCTCTGCTGGCGGCGCTGAGAAGCGCATGCGGATATGCTCCAATTCGAGCGCAAGGAGGATCGACGTTGTGCTCAGGTTCATTGTCTCGGTCCGGGTGATTTCTTCTTCCATGAAGTCGTCGTTGGTACGCTCCGGAAGGCCATGGACCCCGTAGACCGTACGTGTGATGAGTGATCTTATCGATCCCGTAGCTGCCCTACGGGCACGTCGCTTGTTTGCTTCATGGTCTCCAGATGGCGAAGGACTGGCCAAGAACGTCATCAGGGCATGACTCCAATCACGTGCGCGGTTGTACCTTCGAAGGTGGGCGCGAAACGCGTTTTTGGACAGTCGTACATCGTGGTGAATCGATTCCCAACCCATGGAGTCGTGGTCCACGGACTGCATGACGAGCACCGCCGCGTTCTTGAGGTCGGAAAAGCCGTAGTCGCTGGCCAGGCTTACCGCCGTCTGCGCATGGTGCATCTTGGCCATCCCATGGTCTTCGGCGCGGGCGCGGGCTAGGTAATGTTCCACATGCCAGCGACGGGCTGATGCCAACTCAGCGGGGCTATCCGCAAGTCGCGCAAGCGACTTAGCGATTTCATCAGTAAAGAACGTTGACGCGCCTCCGATATTCAAAAGGCGACTGCGAATCATCTCCCGTTCTTCTCCTGGTATGCTCACGCCGCGGCGGGCCGCGGAAAGTGCCGCTAAGAGAGTAAGTGCAGGGCCGCTTGTCTCAGACCTGTTGGCAAGCACCTCACTTTTTGCATACATAGCCTGGCGAACTGCCACTTCTTCGGTCATTTTGCGTGAACGAGCAATGGTGTTGGCTCTTGCGAGTGACAGCGCAACCTGCTGTGCTGTAACTCCTTCAAGTTCTGCCACCTCTAGATAACATGTGACGGTCGATGTTGCGTGCTCGGGTTTAGGCCTCACCCGCGCGGTTAGGAGAATGTCGGCAACGTGGGTGCGTATGGTTGATGGCCTCAGAATGTCGTAAACCTCGGCCCATAGCGACCAGGCGCCTGGCGGGGTCTCTGACATAGGACGAGTAGCAGTGACAGAGAGCGCTGATTGGACGAGATTCACGTCGCCGGCAGTTCCGAAATCTTCTTGCAGCTCATACGAGAAGACGAAGTCAATTTCTGCCTGGAGATTCTCATCCAAAAGCCTATATTCTTCCGCCAAACTAAGCTGCTCCCAAACCTTCAATACTTCATCAGCTGGGGTCGCAACCTTTCCCAGTAATCCCGAAACGACCTGAACATCGGTGGGATTGAACTCGTATGTCACGTTTCCTCTTCTCAATCAATTTGCTAGGGAAGCCTCTGCGGGGCAGGAGTCTGCCACCAACTGACTGTACTTGTTGTGGCCATCGCGTCCGCGAGACGGTCTGAAGTCAACTCGCTTTTAAGTGGGCCCCACGGGGGCAAGAGCTCGCTGCCAGCGGAGCATGGCCACTGCCTAAGACTAACTACAGCCGTCTGAGGCGTCCCAATAGCCCTGCCGCCTACGACTTTTCAGGGATAAATGGCGGTGTTTTCAGAGCTCTTTGGGTATGGAACTGCCGGGATGTGAGTGGTGGTGTGGCTTGTTGCGATCCACGAGCTGAGGATGCGCGGCTTTTCTCCTGTGGCTGCCGGTTGAACTGTCCAGCAGATGAGTTGTTGGTCTGAGTCTCTTGCCTAAATGAAGGTGTCCCGATCGATCATGCGGTCGCCGAGTTTCGGATGACGGAGGTCCACCAGCGGTCTAACTGCGCGTACGCCAGCAGAAGCTCGACTACGAGGACAGCGAGACGCGGGTGTGTGGGATTGGCGACGGACTGTATGCGGGCCTCCATCGCCTTGGTCGAACAGGCGTTTGTGGTGTCGATGGAGCCGTAGAGAGTTCGGAACGCCGCTAATCGTAAGCCCGTGAAAGTTGGTTGGGGTTGTCCTGTAGCGTGTCAGTCTCTGGATCTCGACTGGCACACCTCTTTAGGACCTAGAGTGCTTCGTCGATAGGCGCGAAACCACTGGCAAGACATTGCAAGGACGTCAGCTCTGCCGGTGACAAGTTCTTATTGCTGTAGAACTCCTCGCTTACCTGTATTGCTCTGAGTAGCTCGGGATGGAGCCGGGCGGCTTGCAAAACAGAGTCTACGGGACCGTCTGCGTCCCGCCAATCTGCTGGCAACCAAGGATTTCCCTTCTTTCCCCTGGGGGCTGATTTATCCCAGCGTGGTTTACCCCCAAGGAGTGGCGGGGCCCATGCAATTAGGATAGGGCGGTGTTTTTTCGAGGAGTTGCAGCCGGAACATGCTGGTGTGATGTTGTGGAGGGCATGGGGTCCTCCGCTGCTTGGGTGCAGAGGGACTATGTGATCCATATGGAGATTTTCTGGCTCAGTGCCCCGTCCACAATATGTACATCTATATCCAAGCCCTTCGGCCAAGTCGAGCCAATCAACAACAGAGAAGGGAACACTGCCGTGATTCCCCAGTTTCTGCGCTTTTCGTAAGGACTGTCCGAGGCGAGTTCGGAGGCGGATGCTGACGATATTCCGGGCAGCGCTTGCAGTTTGGGTGCATTTCAGGCTGCAATGTTTTGCGTTACGGCGTGCGGTTGACATGTCCGCACCGCAGTGGGGACAGAGTCGCATCCCGAGATCGCGGGCTCGGGCGAGTGCTCGGGTAAAGCGCAAATAGTGCATGTTGCAGCGGCCTACTTTGAATGCGTTGCTCGGGTCACTGTCCGGAGTTACGCAACAGCCTTCCTCCAAGCAGGTTGGCGGCTCGAAAGAACCGTAGGCATCCCAGAGTGTCCAGTGCTTGCGGCAAAGGCCCTCGTAGAGCTTGTTCTGTGGACCGCAGGCGTTGTTTACACGGCACCGCTGTTCGCCTTGCTCGACTCGCCGTTGTAACTTGCGGAAGCGCTGTTCGTGCATGGGGCACCTTCCTCCGACGAATTTGTTGGCAAATTCGGTCGGGACGACGTCGCAATCCAGTTCGATGCATGAATCCGCTTCGGAATAAAACCGGTGATACCGGCACATGCCGCTGTGAAGTCGCGTTTGCGGCCCACACTCTTCCTTTCCAACCGCGCACAACAACTCATAACTTCCGTACAGCCTCATGCGTCTGTAGTGCTTGCCGCAGACGTCATCGCTGTAAAGCTGCCCAGGTGTGCAGCTGTCGCCCCCAATTCGGCATTTTTTCTCCAGGTTGCTGTTCACTTCGACTCCCTTGCTCGTGCTCGGAAGCTATGACCGCAATCGACGGCTGTTCCCTTACCTTTGGCAGTCCTTCCGCATGACCATCCACCCGGAAATCTGAGGCCCGCCTCAGTGGCAGGTTCGTGGATGCCGATGAGTGCGGGTACGCGCCCTCGTCCACAGCGACCCTTTGCCATGCTTGCCAATCTTTTAGGGCCGGTATGCCGGCCATCGTAGTCCCGCTGTTGCGGCGGTGATGGCGACAGTACCCTAACTTTTTAGTTAAGAAAAGTTAAAGAGTATATACACGTTGAACAATTACGTGTATCATACAAACTTTTGTGACGTGATGAAACTGCTGTTGTCAGTCAAGACACACATACGCGTGGGTGAGATGTCCTCACTTACGTTGTTGTCGCGTGCCAGAGCGTGGACGGCAAGGCTCGCCGAATGATGGCGTCACCGCCAGTGTCTGGCCACTGGCCTTAGTTCGCCCGCGGGGCATAAAGAATTGTGCAGGGATATGCATATCAGAGACGTTCCCTCGGTGGTCAAGGGTGGAAGAAGTTTAAGTCTCGTCTAGTCATGTCCCTTCATGAACGATGCACAACGGATGCTCGAAAGGAGGGAATCTGATGAAGGCACCTTGCTCCGTTAGGGTCGGCCCCGGAGGCATAGTCCGGGCATCTGACGTGTACCCGTAATGCACTGTGATTCTCCCACCCGAGTTTGCTCGTCGAATGAGCAAAAGGAGGTGTGGACAATGTCCACACCTTCCACCTCGGACTCGCCCGTACAACCATCGGACTGGCCCGGATTCCGCATGTTCCGCCACTTCCCAGTGTTTCCAAGGCCCGGAATTCCGTTCGAGTCCCACCTCGGGCACGGCATACCCCCTCGTCAGAGGGGGTTTTTGCTTTAATGTGTGTACATTCTGGGTGGTCAAGTCCCTCTGACACTGGCCGCGGGGTGTGCCTGGCGCCGCGGGTCGCCTGTTTGGTTGTGGGGGAGCGGGCTCAGGGTCGTGGCTGACCGGCCCTCCGCTTGCTCTGAGCTGGGTTATGGGTTCCTGTCTTTCATCCGGTAGGTCGTGGTTGCCCTACACCTGTTCATAGGTAATGGCGGTGAGCGCAACATGACTTAGAGAACCTACGCCGAGACCGGCTTGGTTTCGGGTGGCTCCTGGGGGATGGAGACGAGGTTGGTGGCAGCTCTGCCAGTCCAAAGAGGGGTGAACATTGTCCACACTTATGTCTTCTCAATTGAGTCTGTTCACGGCCATTGCCTGCCCCTTGTTCGGCCTTCATCTACTTAACGCGTGGGTCCGAGCCGAGACGCCCGTTTGCAAGCGCACCATCTGTAGCACCGCGGCAACGTGAGAGTCCAGCCGCGACGGGCGCCCGGGTACTCAGGGGAGGTCTCTTCCATGTCGTCGACGCGTAACTATGACTAAGTGGGGAGGGTCCGGCGCGGATCGCGGTCCCTTTCAAAGTCGCCGGGCTTTTGGATCGCGTTTATGGAACTCTTTACGGACTCCCGCGAAGGCCGCAAGCGTCAGTTACTCCGTCCCCAAAGCTCCTATTAGGCCGCTAGCGCTGCACCGTGTGACGTACCGCGCCGCGGTATTACATGACCGATCCGCCTTCGAGGGATTCGGCCCAGCTGCGCGAACCCGTCGAGCTCCCTCCGGCGCCGCAAAGAAGTTTGGCCAGTTAGCCACCTACTTATGTTCAAATTATGCTTAAGTGGTCTATGCTCGTAGCATCCCCCTCAAGGAAAGAGCAAAGATGCTTCTCGAGCGAGACCTCATTCAAGCCACCGGCTTCCGCAATGTCCGCGACGGTGATCGCGTGACCGGCTTCCAATTCAGGGTGCGCATGCCGTCGTACCGCGGTATGGCTGCGTCGCTCATCGACGGCATCGCAGTACGTGTCGGCGATGTAGTGGACGTCCCGGCTGAGATTCCTCTCTGGACGCTCAGTGGAAACACGTACACACTTCGGGAACTCTGGGCGAGCGATGGTGCTCGTTGGCAACTCGAAGAGGCTGCAACCGTCACAGTGCCGTTTGAAGGTGGGCTCCCCCAGGGAGTGCATGACGTCCATGTGGAACTGAAGCTGCGTATGTCCTATATACCGATCGAGCATCAGCCCACTGTGCACCGGGCATCGCGAAGAATCACTCTTGCCCCGGAGGGTGGCGACGGCGTGTTCCGCTACGGCGTCTCCCTCTACAGTTTCATGCACGACTACGGAACAGTCCTGGATTTGGAGACGGCCTTGGCAGCCGTGGCAGATACCGGAGCCACCGGGGTCGAAATCCTGGGTGAAGGCCACGTGCCAAACTATCCGGAACCAACCACCGTATGGATCGATCAGTGGTTCAGCCTGCTGGAAAAGTATTCGCTGGAGCCGACCAACTACGGCTCATGGATTGATACCCGGCTCCGACCTGGCCAGGCGATGACGGCTCAAGAGGGAGCGGTTGCACTGCAGCGGGACCTCACGCTGGCCAATCGGCTGGGTTTTGGGTTTGTGCGGCCAAAGATCGGAGTGGTGTCCAGTGACCTGATTCCGGATCCCATCTGGACCGAATCCGTGGAACGTTCTTTGGACCTCGCCCACGAACTCGGAGTGGTCATCTGTCCGGAGATCCACTCGCCGACTCCCATCAAGCATCCGGTAGTGGACGACTACATCGGCTTGATCGAACGCACCGGAACGAAGAACTTTGGCTTGCTGATAGACACGGGAATTTTCCAGGACCGGCCCATCCCTTTGCGCGAAGGCGAAACGCGTGAAACAAGGCCAGCTTTCCTCGATGGCATTGGCGTTGATCCGGCTGACTTCGTAGATGTTGCTCAGTACGTGGTCTTCGTTCAGGCCAAGTTCCACGACATCAACGAAAATCTCGAAGACCAGCAGATTCCTTGGCGTCCTGTGCTTCAGGCGCTGAAAGACGCCGGCTACAACGGCTACCTGTCCAGCGAGTACGAAGGCGAACGGACGCCATGGCGTTCCATCGAACAAGTTCGCCGTCAGCACTCGCTCATCCGCACCATCGCCTCCGAGCTCGCCTGAGTATCCTCACAGTTAGAGAAGAACAATGCCCAATGGACTAATTCACGAAGACAGCCTGCGCGCTCACCCTGAGGGCCTCGCCGTATCGCTCACGCTTCCCTGGTACAGGAGCCTCTGGCTCTCATCCGTATCCACGCTGAAACTCACAGTCGATGGAGAGGAGGTTCCGAGCGAAGAACTGTCCCTCAGCCTCGGCGGTGCGAGCTATGCCCTGGCCGACCTTCCCCAACAATTCGAAACATTGTGGTTCCTGCAGGAGCACCCGCTGCTGATCGCCAAGCGACCGGAGCCCGTTCAAGTAGGGGAGCGGCACACCATCCAGGTCTTCGGTGAGCTTCGACTTCCCTACATGCAGATAGCGCTAGGTCAGGATGGCGGCCCCGGCATGTACGTACCGAACTTCGTCAACCAAAACCTCGAACTGACGGTCGTGGACGCGGACGCACCGGCACCGAAAACCACGACGGCGGTCACGCCCCCACCGCCGAAAGCGGACGAAGACCCGTTCTCACTGGGGCTGACTCTTTACTCAGCCAGTGCAGAATTCCGGGCCGGGTGGTACGACTTCGATGGCTTGCTGAACAGGGTGGCTGAGCTTGGCATCGGTCCGGGCATCGAGATTGTCGCTTCCCAGGTACTGCCGACATATCCGGAAGTTACTGCTGATTTCGCTGCATCCTGGCAGCAAGCGTTCGACAAACACGGCTTCGACGCGAGTTCCTTCGGAGCAAACCTGGACATGGGGCGGCGCCGGGACCGCGACATGACTCCGGACGAAGAGTACGAATTCACCGAGAGGCTCTTTCAAGGCGCCAGTAAACTGGGCTTCCCTTTGGTGCGGATCCAGAGTGCCAAGCCGGAGCTGCTACGCCGGTTGCTGCCTCTCGCTGAGAAGCTTGAGCTCAAACTCGCGTACGAGATCCATGCTCCGCTCGGGCCCAACTCCCCGGAGATCATGAAGGTCCGGGATGTCTATGCCGAGCTGGACTCGCCGCTGCTGGGGTTCGTTGCCGATTTCTCGTCCACCATGCACAGCATGTCTCCGACGCTGCTGCGGGCCGTTTCCCGGGCTGGCTTGGACGGGGAAGCGCTGGAACGCCTGCAGGCTATTTGGGCCACCGACGCCACCATGCGGGAACGCCAGCAAGAGTTTATCGGTTACCTGCGGGGGCGGGACTTTGACCCTGCCCGGCTGGGCTCTTTCGCCCACTTGGCATTCAACATGCACGGCCACGTCAAGCCGACTGAGTGGGCGGACATCATGCCGCAGATCATGCACGTCCACGCCAAGTTCTATGACATCGATGAGCAAGGCAACGAGCCCGCCATCGACTACCCGGAGCTCGTCAGGGTCTTCGTGAAAGGTGGATACCGGGGCTACTGGTCTAGTGAATGGGAGGGGCACGCCTTCGCTGAATTGGGCGAAGTCGACCCGCTCCTGCTGGTCCGCAAGCAGCACGACCTGATCCGTCGCAGCATGCGTGCTGCCGTGGCACCAGTCTGATATGTACCGCATCACGTAATGCCCGGCCGGATTCTCCGGCTGGGCTTTACGTGTTGGCGGCAGTTCCGGCGGCCACAATGGCAGCGGCCTCTTCGAAGAGTCCGCGCATCCAGATGTGCTCGGAGTCTGCGTTGTGAACAGGGTGCCACCACAAGGCGTTGACCAGCGGAGTAGCCGGGAAAGGCAACGGAAGGATACGGACGCCACCCAGGCGCCGGGCAATGGGAGCCAAGGCTGCCTGAATGAGCCCAATCCTGTTGGTGCCGGCGATGAAGTGGGGGAGTGCCTGGAAGCTTTCCACAACTACTTCCACCCGCGGTTCAATGCCCAGTTGCTGGATCTGGCGTTCGGCGGAGGTGAATGCTGACCGGGATTGGTAGGTCATGACCCATGGCAGGGCGGCGATGTTGTCCATGGAGACCTCATCCCCGACGGACTCATTGGTTTCCGAAACCACCGCCAGCCAGTCATCGCGCCACAGGTCGACAAACGGAAGGCCGGTCAGGATCCCGTGCGGAATCACCATGCCATCTGCAGCCCGTAGCCGATTGGCCGCGTCTTCGACCACCACAGGGTTGTGCAGCATAAAACGGAATCGGACTCCGGGGGCCCGCTCGGCTGCGAGCTCTGAGACGATGCGGCCAACAGTGGTGAAGCCGTAGTCGGATCCGTAGATGGAAAATTCGCGCGCCGATTCGTTGGGCTCCCAGCTGGCCTGGCTCTCGAATACCCGGCGCGCGGCGTCCAGGGCAAGCGTGGTGTGTTCGGCGAGCCTGAGGGCAAATGGCGTGAGCTCATACGTGTTCCCGCGCCGGGCCAGAATTGGATCGCCGAAGTGGCTCCTGAGTCGGGCCAAGGACGCGCTCAGTGCCGGTTGACTCAAGTGAAGGCGTTCGGCGGCCCGCGTCACGCTGCGTTCGGTGATGAGGGCGTCCAAGGACGTCAGCAGGTTGAGGTCGAGCCTGGAAAGCAGTGCGTGGTCCGTCACCCGGGGATCCTTTGAGTCTGGGCCTTATGGGAAAGAAGGCGTAGCAGGACCAGTGTATCCATGCCCTTGATGACTCTCCGGTAGCTCATCGGAGGGGCAAATACGGGGTCCGCGACCGGCCGCGAGGCAGAACAGTGGGACTTATGTGCGGCATTCAAAATACTTATGTGTCTTTCTGGCAAATGCCATGCATACTGATGAGTGACCGGGGTCACGGTACTCCGACAGACAAAGAAGTCAGAAAGGCTGAAAATGACACAGCACCGCTTCCGGGGACTTAAGCTCGGCGTCCTCGTTGTCCCAACCGCTGCTGCACTGGCACTAACAGGCTGCTCGAGCTCCACTCCCGCGGCCAGCAACGGCGGCTCCAAGGAATTCTCGCTGACGTTCTCCACGTCCAACACCATCGAGAGCCCCTTCCAAAAGCTAGGCGAGCAGTACATGGCCGCTCACCCGGACGTGAAGATCACGTTCAACGCGCAGCCCAACGACTCATACGACCAGACTGTTCGCACCCAGCTGCAGGCTGGCAATGCCTCAGATGTGATCGTGACCTCGCCAGGCTCGGGCACCGGCCGGAGTATCCTTCCGCTGGTCGAGGCGAACTTCCTCGAGCCGCTGGACGAGTCCGCGAAGAAACTGGTTCCCGTAGGGAGCGAGGCACTGTTCGGCAAGGATGGGAAAGTCTACGGACAGGCGCCGGAGATCACCGTTGTGGGCATCGTGGCCAACGAAACTGCCGCCAAGGCGGCCGGCCTCTCCGATTTTCCTACCGACTTCGCAGCTTTGGAGAAGCAGTGCTCCACCTTGAGCTCATCCGGTAAGTCGTTCTTTGCCCTTGCCGGCTCGGCCGCACCGAATACTGGCCTCATGGCCATGTCCTTGGCGGCGTCCCGCGTCTACGCCGAGGACCCGAAATGGAACGAAAAGCGCGTCAACAAGGAAACGACCTTCGCTGATACCCAGGGCTGGAAGGACTCCCTTGAGGCCGTCAAGACGCTCAACGATGCAGGATGCTTCCAAAAGGGAGCTGCGGGCGCCGGCTTCGATGCCATCAC
This sequence comes from Arthrobacter sp. Rue61a, assembly GCF_000294695.2. Lineage (NCBI taxonomy): Bacteria > Bacillati > Actinomycetota > Actinomycetes > Micrococcales > Micrococcaceae > Arthrobacter > Arthrobacter sp. Rue61a. The sequence goes on from NC_018531.1 coordinate 1,935,507, forward strand.
CAAGGGGCTTGCCAGCGGGTCTTCCATTGCCGGCTTCGTCCCGGGTCCCACCTGGAAGCAAATTAAGACGGCGGCCGCGGATGCAGATTTCGCAGTCCGCGCCCTGCCTGCTGAAGGTTCGGGCAAGAGCTACGTCTACGCCAGCGCCAACTACTCCTTCTCCATCAATGCCGCGTCCAAAAACAAGGAAGCTGCCAAGGCATTCCTGGATTGGGCAGCCGAACCTGAGCAGACCAAGACCTTTGCTGAGGCCGACGGCGCCCTCCCTGTGAGCGGCCTCGAGAGCTATGACTACGGTTCGGGCGCCTACAAGAACGTCGGGGACCTCATCAAGGATGGAAAGTACGGTCCGCTGCCCAACAGCCAATGGCCAAACTCCGCTGTCTACGACGCACTTGCCACTGGTGTCCAAGGACTCCTGACCGGACAGAAGTCCGTTGACCAGGTCCTGCAGGCCATGGATTCGGCCTGGGGCTAAGAGCAGATTCAGACCAACGACGTTCCGACGACTCAAAGGGACAAGCAAGGATTACCATGACTGCGACGATGCAATCGAAAACCGAAGCAGCAAATGCGCCCCGGCGAGGCAGGCGGAACCCGGGGGCGGCCCGCAAGGTCCGCTCCCGGGGTGGCTCCCTGCAGTTCGGACACTGGTGGTGGGCCCTTCCCGGCATAGCCCTCGTCATCGCCATCCACTACGTTGCCACTGGCATCGGCGGCTACTTCGCCTTCACCAACTGGACCGGAATCGGGTCCTTCAAGGTAGTGGGCCTGGCCAACTTTGAGGCCATCTTCAAAGACCCCACCAAGCTTGGGGCCTTGATGAATACCCTGTTCCTGGCCTTCTCCTCAGTGTTCCTTGGCAATGTAGCCGGCTTGGTCATCGCCCTGGGATTGAACCGAGTGGTGAAGACCCGGTACCTCCTCCGCACCCTGTTCTTCATGCCCGTAGTCCTCAGCCCTCTGGCGACGGCCTACATCTGGAAGTACATCTTCGACTTCGACGGTCCCATCAACGTCTTCCTCAAGTCCGTCGGCCTGGAAGATCTCGCCAAACCGTGGCTCGCCGATCCACAGTGGGCCATCTGGACAGTATTGGTAGTCCTGGTATGGGGCAGCACCGGCTTCGCGATGGTCATATTCATGGCCGGTCTGGCCAGCGTCCCCGTGGAAATCGAAGAAGCCGCCGCCATCGACGGCGCCAACCTGTGGCAACGGTTCTGGAACGTCACGCTCCCGGCGATCCGCCCCGCGGTAGCAATCGCAACAACACTCGGCATCGTCCAAGGACTCAGGGTCTTCGACCCCATTATGGCACTCACCGGCGGCGGTCCAGCGGGCGCCACCGAAACCCTGGCCACGCAGGTCTACAAGCAGGCTTTTGCCCTGGGTAACTTCGGTGGCGGTGCCGCCCTGGCCCTGGTGCTTGCACTCATCATCTTGTTCTTCGCCGTAATCCAGCAGCGGCTGACGCGATCGAACCCGGAGGACTAACAATGTTCCGTTACACGAAACTGACTCTTCTCCGCGAAATCGGGCTGTGGGTGTTGGCCCTCCTTTTCCTGGCACCCTTCTACTTCCTGGTGACCACCGCCCTGAAGTCGGACAGTGAGATCTACACCACCTCGCCTCTCGCGCCGCCGTCAAGCCCGGATTTCAGCAACTTCACGGCCGTACTGACTGCTACAGGCAACTCCAACGTGATGCTGGGGCTGATGAACAGCCTGATCATCACGGCGGGCAGCATCCTGGGCCTGATCGCCCTTGGCTCCATCACCGGCTACGTGATCTCCCGTTCAACCAAGCGCTGGAGCAAGGGCGTTTACTACCTGTTCCTGATAGCGATCATTCTGCCGGGGCAGCTCGGGGCGGTTCCGCTGTACATGGGCGCCCGCTCCTTGGGCCTCACGGGTTCAGCCTGGGGTCTGATCGTTCTATACACAGGCATGTTGCTGCCGCTTTCGATCTTCCTTTACGCCAACTTCTTCCGCGGTCTCGGTACCGACTACGAGGAAGCGGCAACCATCGACGGTGCCAGCAAGACGCAGGTTTTCTCCAAGGTGGTCTTCCCCATGATGGCGCCCGCCACCGGAACTGTGACGATCTTTGCGGGCCTGATCGTGTGGAACGACTTCTTTACCTCGCTGATCTTCCTGGGCGGATCCAGCAACCAGACCCTGCCGGTGGCCATGTACTACTTCATCGGCTCCCTTGTTTCCCAGTGGAACTCCATCTTTGCGATCGTGATCGTGTCCATGATCCCGATCCTGGCCCTGTTCCTCTTCGCACAGAAGCGCTTCATCCAAGGCTTCTCCGGCGGCCTGAAAGGCTAAGCGAGACCGAAAGCCGGCTTCAGTCCGTCCCCGCAGATGCAGCCCACGACCACCCCATGTTTTAGAGAAACCCCTAAATTTCAGGAGACAGCCATGTTCCAACTTGCGCCGAATATCGACCTTCTTTTCTCCGAAGCTGGCGAAAGTGCCGCAGATCGGGTGCGGGCAGCAGCGGCTGCCGGCTTCGACGCCGTCGAAATGTGGGGACCCACGGGTAAGGACATCCCTGCCCTGAAGGCAGCCCTGGATGAAACCGGCGTGCAACTCACTGCCCAACTCGCGGAGCCGCGGATGCAGTTCATGATTCCGCCAAAGAACCATGCACCTTTCTACGAAGGTCTGGATGCCGGTGTCGCAGTAGCCCAGCAACTCGGATGCCCGCGGATCGTCGTGGGAAGCGGGACCGGGTTCGGCGGGCGCAAGCGCCAAGACCAGTTGGACGAACTCATCGAAATTTTCACTGAGGGTGTCAACCACATCCAAGGGTCAGGCATCACGCTGGTCCTGGAACCGGTCAACGTTCGCGTGGACCACCCGGGCGCCCTGCTGGATCGGACGTCCGAGGCCGTCTACATCGCCCGCGGCGTCAACTCACCGTCCTTCGGCGTCCTCTACGACCTCTACCACTCCACGGTCGAGGGCGAAGATATCGCCAAGGAACTCGCCAATGCCGGCGACCTCATCAAGTACGTTCAGATCGCCGATGCGCCGGGCCGCGGCGAGCCGGGCTCCGGTTCCATTGACTGGGCTGCCCGCCTCAACGACCTTCAGTCCAGCGGCTACACGGGTCCGATCGGCCTTGAGTACTACCCAACCATTGACTCCGCCAAGTCGGTGCGGCGCATCCAGGAACTGGTGGCTTCACGGTGACTCAGCGCTCTTACCCCGCGGCGGTGGACGTCGCCATCGTGGGCAGCGGCCCCACAGCCTCGGCCTACGCGCGGATCCTCAGCGAAGAGGCCCCCGGTGCAACCATCGCCATGTTCGAAGTGGGGCCCACGGTCAGCAACCCGCCGGGTGCCCACGTCAAGAACATTGCAGATGAGCAGCGGCGAACGTTGGCGCAGCGTGCCTCTGAGGGTCCGGGCGCGGGGGCCGCAACGGTCAACTCGCCGGGCGCCGTCAAAAGCGGCGAACGCAGGGCACGTCCCGGAACCTACCTGCTCACCGAAGGCTATGCGTTTGCGGGGGAGGACGGCCTGCCGGTAGCAGCCATGTCCAGCAACGTGGGAGGAATGGGTGCCCACTGGACGGCTGCGTGCCCCCGCCCCGCCGGCAAGGAACTTATTGGATTCCTGCCGGACCTCGACGCTTTGCTGGACGATGCCGAACGCCTCTTGGGCGTCACGACGCACGCTTTTGATGATGCGCCCTTCTCGGACATTGTCCTCAGCAAGTTAGCCGCGGCAGTGGACGATGGGCGCGAGTCCGCCCGCCGTGTCCAACCCATGCCTCTGGCTGTCCACCGCGAGCCGGACGGCCGCCTCATGTGGTCCGGAGCAGACGTCGTCATGGGCGAAGCTACCCGAAACAACCCACGCTTTGACTTGTTCGACGAATCGCTGGTCACCAAGGTCACGCTCGACGGCGGCAGGGCAGCAGGCCTCGAGGTCCAGGACCGCCGGACTGGCGGCAGCCATCACGTTGCCGCCCGCTTCGTCGTGGTGGCGGCCGACGCGCTGCGGACCCCGCAACTGCTGTGGGCTTCCGGCATTCAACCGGACGCACTTGGCCGCTATCTCAATGACCAGCCGCAGATAGTCTTTGCCAGCCGGCTGGAAGGCGTCTCTTTTGCCGAGACGGCTGAGTCGAACTGTCACGGCGGGCTGACCCGGCAAAGCGGTGTTGCTTGGGTTCCGTACTCTGACGACGTTCCGTTCCATGGCCAGATCATGCAGTTGGATGCCTCGCCGGTTCCCTTAGCTGACGACGATCCAGTAGTCCCCGGCTCCATAGTGGGACTGGGCCTGTTTTGCGCCAAGGACCTCCAGCGCGATGACCGTGTGGTATTCGACGACGACGAGCGCGATGCGTACGGAATGCCGGCCATGCGCATCCACTACCGCCTGACGGACCGTGATCATGAGGTTATTGAACGGGCAAAGAGCGAGATCGTCCGGCTCGGCAATGCCGTAGGCCTTCCCCTGGATGACCGGCCGTTTGTCCTGCCACCTGGTTCGTCCCTGCACTACCAAGGCTCTACTCGGATGGGTGCATCCGATAACGGCGAGAGTGTGTGCTCGCCGGACAGCGAAGTCTGGGGAGCCGAAGGCCTTTTCGTGGCCGGCAACGGGGTCATCCCCACGGCGACCGCGTGTAACCCAACCCTAACGGCGGTCGCTTTGGCTGTTCGTGGAGCACGCAGAATCGCCAGGAACCTCGCAGTCACTTTACTTATGTCAGAATCAGACAATAGAATTACTAAATAAGGAAAAAGTCGCTGAGGGGCGCTGATGCTCCCAGTGAGACAAGGAGATTTCCGATGATTGCCGACCGCATGATCGAGCAGGGAACGCTCACAACCGAGGCGGGCCGAACCGCCGTCGAAGTCCGTATCCCGTGGTATCGGGCCCTTCCGGGTTCGTGCATTGCCGGGGCCGCGCTCACCATCGATGGTGTTGCTGCTCCTGAGGAATCACTTCGCTGGACCATGAACAACCGCACGTTCAGCTTCGCTGAACTCGTCGAAGAAACGAACGAATGGTGGTTCCCTCTGGATTCAGCCGTCCTGTCCGGCGAGCTGCCGATCACCGACACGGACGCCGAGCATGAAGTCCGCGTGGATCTCAAGCTCTACATCCCCTACATCATCACCGACCACGGCGTGTTGCACATCGAAGAGAACAACACCAAGACCATGAAGGTAGGACAGCGATGACCGGCCTCGGCACGCCCATCCAGGGCGTTACCCTCTACAGCTTCACAAGGGCTTTCCATAGCCGCCAATACGACCTGGACAGCCTGATCCGCAAGGTTGCCTCCGAAGGCTACGGACCCGGGCTCGAGATCATCGGCTTCTCCAGCCTGCGAGGCTTTCCGGACCGGGTGGAGGACTCTTTCGTGGGTCACTTCCGCGACCTCGTAGCCGAAGTCGACCTGGTTCCCACCTCGCTTGCCATCAACGTTGACACCGGCATCCGCAGGGACCGCCTGATGAACCACGACGAACTCGTGGAATACATGCGCAAGCAGATCGAGGTCGCATCCAGGCTCGGTTTCCCGATCGCGCGAGTACAGATCTCCCTGACGCCCGATGCCATGGAAAGTTTGCTCCCCGTGGCGGAACAGTACGGCGTAACCCTCGCGCTGGAGGTCCACGCGGACCAGCACGGTGCCCACGAGCGCATCCTCGCCCTGCGCGACCGGTACGAAAAGCTCAACTCGCCGCTGCTCGGTTTCACCGCAGACTGGGGAGCCACAGTCAGCGGTTTCGCTCCATCGCTGCTCGAGGCGTACCGCCGCCGCGGCGCCTCGGAAGAGCTCCTCCATGACGTCGTGGAACTGTGGAACGGCTTCTACGCTGAGGGCCCGCCCATCACGCAGAAAGTCCACGGCGAGCGCTTCGGCGCCTTCATCGGATTGGCCGCCCGCAATGGACGTCCGGACCTCGGAATCGACTTCGCCATCAACGGAACCGGGCTCTTTGGCCCTGCGCCGATTGATACCTGGCTGGAGATCATGCCCCACGTCCGCCATGTCCACGGCAAGTTCTTCGGTATCGACGAGAACGGTGAGGAACCATCCGTTCCGGTGCGTGACCTGGTCCGCCAACTCGTGGAGAACGGCTACTCCGGTGCGATCTCCAGCGAGTACGAGGGCTGGCACTGGAACAACTGGGAGGATCCCTTCGACATCATCCGGGGCGAACAGGCCGTCCAGCGCTCAGCTGCGACCAACGCCGGCTCCAGGATGATCACCGATCCCGCTGAAGCCCGCAGCATCCTCAACAGCCACCTCACCCAGCCGGTCCTCGGCTGATACGAACGGATAAGAACATGTCTACAGGCATCGCAGGCTCGGGTATCGAGCTTGGAATCACCCTTTACTCCCTGACCTCCGAATTCGCCGCGGGCCACTACACGCCCGAGACACTCATCAAGGCCGTCGCTGATGAAGGCCTGGGCCCCGGCGTCGAATTCAACATCGCACAGATGTTGCGCACCTACCCGGACGTCGACGCTGAGTTCGTCAAGCTGTGGCGCGACAGCATGGACCGATACGGGCTGACCCCCAGCGCGGTGGGCACCAATCTGGACATGGGCCGCCGCAAGGATCGGGACATGACCCCGGACGAAGAGTTCGACTTCTTTGCGCGCCAGCTGAAGACGGCAAACACCTTGGGCTTCAACAAGATCGTCATTCGATCCGCTGGCAAGGAGCTGCTGCGCCGCCTCCTGCCGCTCGCGGAGAAGTACGACCAGAAGCTCGGCTACGAAATCCACGCCCCGCAGGGACCGAACGACCCCAAGATCCTCCAGATACGGGAAATGTATGAAGAGCTGGGAAGCGAGCGGCTGGGCTTCACGGCAGACTTCAGCTCCACGATGCACAGCCTTTCGCCTACCCTGTACAGGACCCTGACCGAGATGGGGCTGCCGCAGGAACACTTCGCGGTGATGCAGGAGATCTGGAAGAAGCCCCTTCCCATGCAGGAACGCAACCAGGAGTTCGAGGACTACCTGCGTTCCAAAAATTTCGATCCGGCGAACCTGGGGCCCTTCACCCGCCTGGCGTTCAACATGCACGGGCTGGTGGCACCCGAGGAGTGGCTGGACATCATGCCGCAGATGTTCCATGTTCACGCCAAGTTCTACGACATCGACGAGCACGGCAACGAGCCCGCCATGGACATCCCGCGCATTGTCCGCCAGTTCGTCAAGGGCGGCTACACAGGCTTCCTTTCGAGCGAGTGGGAAGGCCACGCCTTTGCCGACCTCGGCGAATCGGACCCGATCGACCTCGTCAAGAAGCAGCATGCACTCATGCGCCGCGCCATCGAAGACGCCGTAGTGCCGGCCTAGGGAGATATCCATGCCAGCAACCGATACGGACCTCAGCGCGGTGATCCAGCAGCTCCAAACCGAACTGAAGGAAGCCCAACGTTTGGCTCGCCGCGCGAACGACCGCGGCGACATCGAGAACCTGTTCAACCGCTACATGTACCTGCACAACGCTTTCCAGGACGAGCAGATCATCCCTCTGTGGGTGAAGCCGGGAACTCCCGGCGTCCGGGCCCGTTACACGAACGCGGGGCAGTACACGGACTACGACAGCGTTATCCGTTACCACCAGGGCCGTCCGAACCCGGAGGGCAAGCTGATCCTGCACTACACCACAACCCCGGTCATCGAAGTTGCGGCCGACGGCGAAACCGCCAAGGGCGTTTGGATCATGACCGGCAATGAATCGGGCCTGACGGACCCGGACGTTGCTAAGGAAAGCCCGGACTATATGTACTCTCCGGGCGAAGTCCTGGGAAAGAAAGTCTGGGCACACTGGGTGTGGTGCAAATACGCCGTGGACTTCCTCCGCCAAGACGGTGAGTGGAAGATCTGGAAGTTCCGCTGCTACGAGCTCCTGCGGGCACCATTCGAAGAGAACTGGATCAGCTTCGCCGAAAAGAATCAGCACGCTTTCGCGCTGGACCTCATGTACTTCGGGGACGATGGCAAGCCCGTCTTCATGCCGCCCGCGGACGAACCCGTGCCCAGCGAATACCACCCGTACAACCCGACGGCCCGGCAGACACTGGAGCCGCAGCCGCCGGTACCGCATCAAACCTTCGTCGAGACCTTTGAGTAAGGATCATCATGGCAACCCATAACTCCCTTTTCCAGGACGCTGACGTCCGCCGGCACCCCGAGGGCATCTCTGTCTCCGTGCAGCTGCCCTGGTACCGCAGCTTGTGGCTCTCCGCCGTGGATGATGTCGCCGCCACCGTCAATGGTGTTGAAATTCCCAAGTCCGCCCTGCGGTTCGAACTGCAGGGAAGAAGCTACTCCATTGAGGAACTCCCGGAACAATGGGAAACCTTGTGGTTCGTGGCCGACAAGCCGGACATTATCATCCCGCTGGACCGGGTCCCCGACTCCGGTGAGGAAATCGACGTCGAAGTCATCCTGACCCTCCGCCTGCTGTACATGCAGATCGCACCCATGCGCTACGTGGGCAACCGGGTGGCGGTTGAGCGCAAAGTTGTGCTCGCATGACAAGCCTCCGGGTGGCCATGATCGGCTATGGGTTCATGGGCGCTGCCCACTCCCAGGGCTGGCGGACGGCACCGCGTGTTTTCGATCTTCCGCTTGATGCCCAGATGGCTGTCATCGTTGGCAGGGACGCAACGGCGGTGGCCGCCGCGGCCAGTAAATGGGGCTGGGCCGAATCGGCCACTGACTGGCGGGGGGTCATCGCCCGCGATGACATCGACATCGTGGACATTGTGACTCCTGGCGATTCCCATGCCGAGATCGCCATCGCCGCCTTGGAGGCAGGCAAGCACGTCCTGTGCGAGAAGCCGCTGGCCAACACCGTGGCGGAAGCAGAAGCCATGGCCGCCGCTGCTGAACGTGCCGCGGCGCGGGGAGTGAAAGCGATGGTGGGTTTCACCTACCGTCGGGTGCCGGCCGTGACGTTCCTGCGCCAGCTCATCGCCGAAGGCGCGGTGGGCCGGATCGCACACGTTCGAGCGTCCTACCGCCAGGATTGGCTGGTGGATCCGGACATGCCCTTGGCGTGGCGGCTCCAGAAAGAGCATGCGGGCTCCGGCGCGTTGGGGGACATCGGAGCCCACGCCATCGATCTGGTGGAGTTCGTTACCGGGATCGACGTCGAACAGGTCTCCGGCGTGCTGGATACCATCGTCAAGCAACGGCCGCTTCTTGGTAGCGGATCGGGACTTTCCGGTAAGGCGACTGCCGGGTACGGGCAGGTCACTGTGGATGACATTGCCATCTTCACGGGACGACTTGCCTCCGGGGCGCTGGCTTCCTTCGAAGCCACGCGCTTCGCAACCGGGCGGAAGAACGCACTCTCCATCGAAGTTTCCGGCGACAAGGGTGCCTTGGCCTTCGATTTGGAAGACCTGAACAGCATCCAATTCTACGACCGGACCGCCCCGGCCGATCAGCAGGGTTTCCGCAAGATCCTGGTCACCGAACCCGTTCATCCCTACGTCGCTGCGTGGTGGCCGGCCGGACACATGCTGGGCTACGAGCACGGCTTCTCCCACCAAGTCAAGGATCTCGTGGAAGGCATCTACAGGAACACGGATCCGCACCCGACCTTTGCCGATGGCCTGCGGGTTCAGCGCGTACTGGAAGCCGTGGAACGCAGCTCAGACAACGACTCTGCCTGGACACGCGTGGCCGCGGACGTCCGGGTGGAAGCCTAGGAAGGACACTGACATGGCACGACCAATCACCCTCTTCACAGGGCAGTGGGCCGATCTGCCGTTCGAGGAGGTGGCCAGGCTCGCCGGCGAGTGGGGCTACGACGGGCTGGAAATTGCCTGTTGGGGAGACCACCTCGACCCGTGGCGCTGGGATGACGATGCCTACATCCAGGACAAGCTCAACATCCTGGAGCGCAACGGGCTCAAGGTCTGGACCATCTCCAACCACCTTAAGGGCCAGGCTGTCTGTGACGATCCCATCGACCAACGGCACCGGGACATCCTTCCGGACATCGTGTGGGGCGACGGCGATCCCGAAGGGGTGCGCCGCCGGGCCGCCGAGGAGATGAAGAATACCGCCCGATTGGCTGCGAAACTTGGCGTCAAGACGGTCACCGGCTTCACAGGCTCATCCATCTGGAAATACGTGGCGATGTTCCCGCCTGCCAGCGAGAAGATGATCGACGCCGGTTACCAGGACTTCGCGGACAGGTGGAACCCCATCCTGGACGTCTTCGACGAGGTTGGAGTGCGCTTCGCCCACGAAGTCCACCCCTCCGAAATTGCCTATGACTACTGGACCACTCAGCGCGCTCTGGAGGCGATCGGTAACCGCGAGGCCTTCGGACTGAACTGGGATCCCAGCCACATGGTCTGGCAGGACATCGACCCCGTCGGATTCCTGTGGGACTTCCGCGACCGCGTGTACCACGTGCACTGTAAGGACACGAAAAAACGTCTCAGCAACGGCCGCAACGGTCGACTGTCTTCCCATCTTGCATGGGCTGATCCTCGCCGTGGCTGGGACTTCATTTCCACGGGCCACGGTGACGTTCCGTGGGAGGACTCCTTCCGTATGCTCAACGCTATCGATTACGCAGGTCCTTTGTCCGTGGAATGGGAAGATGCGGGCATGAATCGCTTGGTTGGCGCACCGGAGGCGCTGGGTTTCGTGCGGAAGCTATCCTCGTACGAGCCCTCCGCTGCGGCGTTCGACGCCGCTTTCAGCACAAAGTAGGGGATGACCATGCGGTCGCGCAGACTCAGGCTCGAAGGTAAAACTGCCGTTATCACCGGCATCGCCAGCGGCCAGGGCCGCGCGGCCGCTCTCGCGTTTGCGGAGGAGGGGGCGGTCGTCGTGGGGTGTGACATGAACGACGACGGCGCTGCCGCCACCGTTGACATGGTGCGGCAAGCCGGTGGCAGGGCCGAAAGTACGAGCGTAGACCTTACCGACGACGAAGCTGTCGCCAGCTGGGCTGCCAATGTGGCCGGTGCCCACGAACGGGTCCATATCCTCTACGCGAACGCGGCCGCCACCCGTCTCGCCCCCGTGGAGCAGATCTCCTTTGCCGATTGGCGGTGGAACGTGGCGCACGAAATGGATGTCGTTTTTCTACCCGTGCGGCACTTTTGGGGACAGTTGGCCGCGGCCGGAGGAGCCGCCGTCGTGCTGGTGGGGTCCACCGCCGGAGTCACCGGCTCCGTCACCAATGGGCGCCTGGCACATACCGCCGCCAAGGGCGCCGTGGTGGCCATGACCAAGCAGCTTGCCGCCGAAGGAGCGCCGGTCGGTATTCGCGTCAACGCAGTGAGCCCTGGCATGATTCGCACGTCAGCTACGGAGGGCGATCTCTTGGCCCCGGGACATCCCATGAACGCTATCGCCGTGCACATCCCGCTGGGGCGCATTGGTGCACCTGAAGAGGTGGCCCGATGCGCCCTTTTTCTTGCTTCTGACGAAGCCTCCTACGTGACGGGCGCCAACCTGATGGTCGACGGCGGCTGGTCCGCCGTGCTGCCAGGTTGACGCCCCGTCATGCAGGTAACTACCGGCCGAGGCGGTCACCTGCGCCGGCAGTCAGTGCTTTCTCCGCCATCGCCAGATGCCGGCGGGTCATGTCGCTCGGATCGCCCTGAAGCCACTCGTGACCGCCCCACTCGCTGGTCAGCGTGCCGGTGAATCCGTGCTGGTCCAACAGCCTTCCCAGTTCCAGCAACGGCTGGGACACGCGGTTGTCGGCATCGTCAAGGTCCCAAAACTTCAAGTGAAACCCACCCACCAGCGGGAGAATGTCCGTAAGATCAGAGGCCTCGCTTCGTCCGAACCGGATGAGCAGGTTCATGAACAAGGTGTGCACTCTGGCCGGTATTGTCCCGGAGCGCAGTGCTGACATCACCGCATCGTTGATGGAAGGGTCCTTCCAGTCTCGCGCGAGCAGCCCGCACAAGACGGGGGATAGGCCCCCTTCGGACAGTTCTTCCAGGTAGGTGACAGGCAGCGCGGGCATCAGCATGCTGATGTCCACCAATACCCGGATTCGGCGATCATCCAATGCGGAAATGTGATCGAGGGCTGGCCTTACCTGAGGATTGAGGGGGCTCTGCTGCCCTTGGATTTCCTCAAACAGCACCAGATCAAGATCGTGCAGAATCGGCTGAAGCAATCCAAGCAATTTCGGTCCCGCCTGACCAATCGGGAGCCGGACGCCCGATGCCCCGACACGGCGTGCGGCGTCCAGCTGCGGAACCAGGAACTCAAGGCGCTGGCCAGTGGTGCGGCGGTCCGACGTCGTCGTGAAATCGTCCAGACTGCAACCAACAATACTGACCTGACCGCCCGCTGCCCGGAGCGCAGTCCGGAATTCGTCAACCTCGTGGTGTTGTGGCGCGGGAAATGTCCGCCACAACAGTCCGGGCTCCAGTTCGATGACGCTGGCCACCTTGTTCCCGGCGATGCCGGTCACAATGTCCTGGCTGCTCCGGTGGGCGGAGATGATCTCCGGAGCCCAATTGAAGGAACTGGCCGCGGTGGTCCACCCGGCAGGCAAAGTGGCTTCCATGATGATCCTTTCCAAATAAGTATCTTAATGACAAACTTATGTCACTTTCAGACAAAGGAGAAGGAAATGTTGGAGAACGCTTTACTTGACGGCGCCCTAACTGCAACCCTTGGTGGTTACGAGCTCCGGTTGGGCCTGCCGTGGATCCGCTCCATGCCGTTGTCCTGCATCTCCGGGATCACCGTGACAACGGACGGGTACTCGGCGCCCAGTGAAGATGTGAACGTTAGGCTTCACGATCGCACGGTTCCGGCGGGTTCACTTGTTAACGAGTCCGGTTGGTGGTTTATCCAGGACAGGCTGGTGCTGGCCTTCCCCGCCGGGCCGGTCTCTCGGCGAAAATCTGAGGGCAGGCATCACGTGTCAGTGGACTTTAACTTGTTGGTTCCGTACCTACGGGGCGGCGGGGATGGGCCGCTGGTTCTTCCCATCCACGTGGAGTCCTGGATTGGAGAAACCTGCGAAGGATCTGCTGGCGCGGCCCGGGACGTCGCGTAGCAATTGCAGGAGGAGCTCGTCTTAGTTCAGGGCCATGGTCCTGGCCGGCCGGGGTTTGCCCTGCGCGAACCACCGCGGGAAAGTGGTTTCAAAGAGCTGCTCGCGCGCCAGCTCGATGCCGCCACGCAACGGTTCCCGCTCATCGTTGACGGACAATTGGATCCGGAGGTCCCGCGTGGCAAGCGGCAGGGACAACTCGTACACCCTTTGCCTTACCTCCGCGAGGAATACTTCGCCGGCAGATGCCATGGCGCCGCCGATCACGATGACTCCGGGATTGAACATGTTGACGAGGGCGGCGATTGACTCACCGACGACACGCGCGGAACTCTGAAGCAACCGCACCGCCAGTCCGTCGCCGCTGTTGGCTGCCAGGGCGATGCTCTCCGGTGACAGGGCCCTACCTTGCTCAACTGAGGCGGCGAGTGGACCGGTAGCGCCTTCTTTGATGGCGAGCTCTGCGTCCCGGATCAGAGCCCAGCCTCCGGCGACGGCCTCAAGGCAGCCAACTTTGCCGCACCGGCAGACAGCATCCGAATCCGGAACGCGGACGTGGCCGATGTCCCCTGCAGCGCCGTTGGCACCCCGGTGAATCCGACCCTGCGAGAGCAGTCCCGCGCCGATTCCAGAGCCAATCTTGCAGTAAATGAGGTCGGCGTAGGCGTCCCGACGGCGGGCCCGTTCGCCCAAGGCGAGCAGGTTGACATCGTTATCCACCCACACGGGAGCGTCAAAGCGCTCCTCGAAGGGCAGCCGGATGTCGTAGCCGTTCCATCCCGGCATGATCGGCGGTGCAACGGGTCGGCCGCTTTCAAAGTCCACGGGACCCGGAACCCCTACAACCACGGACCAAACCGGCAAGGTTGCGGCCTCGCCGAGGAGTTCGTCCAGAAGATCCATGGCAGCCTGCAATGTTTCAGCCGGCCCCCGGGAGATGTCCCACTCCCGGTGCCGCTGGTCAATGATGTCGCCATCCAGTTCTGCATAGCCCACCCTGATGTGAAGGGCGCCAAGGGCGCAGACAATGATGCGCCCCTGCTCCGAACGGAAGCGGAGCGTCCGCGGTGCCCGGCCGCCGGACGAAGTCCCAAACTCGCCGTCCCCCAGGAAGCCCATCTGGATGGCCTGATCCACCCGCTGCGTCACGACACCCCGGCCCAGGCCTGTCACGCGGCCAATTTCGGGTCGGGTGGTTGCTTCGCCGGTGCGCACGAGGTTGACGATGCGGAGCAGGCTGGTGACTTCGTCGGTCTGTGCGCCGAAGCGAAGCGTCGAATCTGTGGTCATAGCTCCAGATTCTCCCACAAAGCAGACACTAAGGTGCGGATTTCCAGTGTCTATAGCCAAAATCGCAAATACTTAGGAATAATTCTGACAAAAGGAGTGGGACATGACATGGAACATAGGTTTTCTCGGGGCTGGTCCGGGGGTAGCTGCCCTGCACATCCCCACGATCGCGCGCCTGGGCGGCCTGTTCCGACCAGTGCACTTCGCCGACGTCGGCAGTGGAAGGGCGCTAGCGCTTGCGGAGTCCCAGGACGCAAAGTGGTCGGTGGGGGAGCGGGATCTGTTCGCCGACCCCGAAGTCAATGTGGTGGCAGTATGCAGCCCGCCAGCGGAGCATGCACGGCAGATCCTTGCAGCTGTGGCTGCAGGGAAGCGGGCCATCTTTTGTGAGAAACCGTTGGCCACCAGCGCAGAGGAGGTGTTTGAGGTGGTGGCCGCGTGCCGCTCGGCCGGCGCCGTCATGATGGTGGGCACCAATCACGCGCATGATCCCGGCTGGAAGCGGGCCCAGCGCCTACTGGACGGGCACTCGGTCGAAGCCATCACGGTGACTCTCGCGCTTCCGCCGAATGACCGCTATCACCTGGTGGTCTCGGAAGCCGGCCCTTTTCAGATGCCCGCGCGTGGTCGACCCGACATCGGAAACCCCACTGTTGCCGCAAGCGTCGTCAAGCAACTGATCACGGGCCTGGCCGTCCACGACCTTCCCGCAGTCCGGCGCTTCGCGCCGCGCATTGACAGCGTCGAGTATGCCCGCTTCATCCCGCCGATCGGGTACGCCGTGGGATACAGGGCCGGCAGCGTGACCGTTCAACTGGCCCTCACCATGCTCCCCGCAGGTCCGGATGCCCTCTGGCGAGTCACGTTCTCTACGTCCCACCTTCAGGTGGACCTGGACTACACGCCGCCCTTCGTTCACGCGGGAAGCGGGGCGGTGGCGGTAATGCATGCGGACGGGTCCCGGACGGAGTATCCGACAACCCCCGATGATGGCTACGAGGAGGAGTGGCGGTATTTCGCGAGCCTCCTCAAGGGAGCCGCCCCCGTCGACTACGACGACATCCTGGAGGATGCCTTGTATCCACTCCATGTGGCCGAGCAGATCCACGCCGCTATGACTGCGGGGGTGCTCCGTTGAAGACGGCTTTGCCTGTAGCGGCAACGTCCTGGAGCTACGAGGCGGCAATAGTTGAACTGTCCGAAAGTGTGCGCCCCAGCGCTTCCTGGCAGAGTGCCATCGTAGCTGTTGACGGACGGGGCGCTTGGTGGAGGTGCGTGCAGGATGCGCAGCATGCAGGGGCGTTGGCTGTCGTGGTCGCTGATCCACGGGATGTTCCGTCGGCGGCGGTGGCCGCCGTCACACGTGCGAGCGTGCCAATTTTGGTGGAGCGGCACCGATTGCGCCCGGATGTACTGGGCGACGCGCTCGTACTGAGGGCGGGGACCGTAGCCACGTTGGTGACGGTGGAATGTGCGGCACCTTCCTCGAGCCTCGAAAGTGTGCTGCGAGATGCCGTGCGGTGGGCGGCCACCCTGGCTGGTGGCCCACTCCGTTGTGTTGCCGGCAGCTCCGGGATGTTCCTACTTGAGGCGCAGGCTCCCGGAGGGCCGGTCTCAGTGACACTAAGGACCCGGCTGCCCGCAGATACGGCGCAGCGCCCGCAGTTCAAGGTGATGGCTTTGGGCGAGGTTCGTACGGAGGTGGAGTGGGGCAGGACTGGAGACGAGGTCACGGTGACAACAACCACCGCGGACGGAGGATTGCTGGCGCCGGTTCGCTATGAATCGTCGGCTCGGCTGACTCTTCGCAGGGCGGTTGAAGCGTCCCGTTCGAGAGTGGGCCCCAATGACATCGAGATGCTGCTCGAGGATCGGGAGCTTGCAGTGCAACTCCTCGGGCGGCATAACCAAGGCTGATCTGCGGCATAGGCAATATCGTCTTCCCTGATGTGCATGCGACGCCGAGACTTGATGTGGGCAGCTTCACAAAACCATTGAAAGGATCGAAGATGATCAAGCTTCTCTCCCACCTCTCCTACGTAGCCATCACCACTCCAGACGTGGAGGCCTCCGTGGACTTTTACGTCAACCAGGTAGGGCTCAAGGTTGTTGACCGTGTAGACGGCGCGGTCTACCTCCGTTGCTGGGGCGACTATTACAGTTACAGCGTGGTGGTAGCCCCCGGTACGGAACCGGCGCTGGAGACCATGGCATGGCGCACGTCGAGCGCCGAGGCTCTCGACGAGGCGGCTCGACGCATCGAGGCCGCCGGAGTCACCGGGGAGTGGATTGATGTCCACGGCATCGGACGCGCCTACCGCTTTGTTGGACCCTGGGGCCACAGCATGACGCTGCACTGGGATGTCACCCGCTACCACGGCGAGGGCAAGGACTTGTCGACCTACCCGGATCGCCCTTCCCGCCGAAGCATGGTGGCCGGGGCGCCTCGCCAGCTGGACCACGTGACCATCGCGACGTCCGACGTGGACGGTTTTGCCAAGTGGTACAACGACGTCCTTGGATTCCGGATCATGGCCCGCACGGTCCTGGACGAAGCACCCATCTCCGTGTTCTCCGTGCTGACAACCAACGAGAAGTCCCATGACCTCGGCGTCGTTCTGGACGGCTCCACCAGGGCCGGCCGCATCAACCACTATGCCTTCTGGGTGGACACCCGCGAGGAACTCCTGATCGCTGCGGACACGCTGATCGAGAATGGCGTCCCGATCGAGTACGGTCCCTCCATCCACGGCATCGGGGAGCAGAACTTCCTCTACTACCGCGAGCCCTCCAGCCTGCGCATCGAGCTCAACACGGGCGGATACCGGAATTATGTCCCGGACTGGGAGCCGAACACCTGGACCCCGTCGCTTGGCTCGAACAACATGTACCGCAACGGTGCCATGCCGATGTCCATGACTGAATCCTTCCCACCGGCAGACGGTCCCAGCGCCACGGAAGAAGGCGTGCCGGACGAGATCAAGGAAGCACTCTTCAACCCCTACGCGCGCCAGGGGCAAGGCTAGGAACCGTCCCGCACCGGAAACTGCTGCTCCCGGTGCGGGGTCTTCACTCTACGTGCGCATTCACGTCGGTGATAAACGATATAACCAGAAATTGATTTACTTATGTCGAATTCCGACATTAAATGAAGTGGGCCGAAGGCGGCCTACGAGGGGAGTTACGTTCATGACGACGTCGTCAGGCCAGTTGGAAGCACCGTTCGCACTCGCACGTTACCGGGAAGAGGACGCAGTGCTGCTGGGTCTTATCGCCGGAGACCGGATCCGGCCGCTCGGTGAGAGAGAACTCGGGGCTGCAAGCCTCAATGATTTCCTGAGCGCACCCGACTGGGACCGTTTGGAAGAGCTCACGGGAAACGAGGATGCGTGGGTTCCGCTGGACAGCGTGGTTTTGACGGCGCCCGTCGAGCCGCGGCAGGTGTTGCAGACCGGTGCCAATTACAGAACCCATGTGATCGACCTCGTCGTAGCGGGCCTGGACAAGGCTGACCCCCGCACTCCCGAGGAAGCGCGCGAATGGGCAGGCAAGATGATGGACGATCGCCAGGCCAACGGTGAGCCCTACTTCTTCATCGGGCTTCCTGCCTGCGTTGTCGGCGACGACGTTCCGTTGGTTCTCCCCGGCTACAGCGAGAAACACGACTGGGAGTTGGAACTTGCTGTGGTTATTGGCAAAGAAGTCTTCAAGGTAAGCCGCGAGGAAGCGATGCAGCACGTTGCTGGCTACACAGTGGTCAATGACATCACCACCCGTGACCTGGTCTTCCGCCGGGACATGAAGGAGATTGGCACCGATTGGTACCGCGGTAAGAACGCTCCTGGGTTCCTCCCCACCGGCCCGTTCCTGGTCCCGGCGCAGTTCGTGGATCCCGCCAAGCTCAAGGTGCGGCTGGAGCTCAATGGTGACGTCATGCAGGACGCCTCCACGGATGATCTGCTCTTCGACATCCCCGCCTTGGTTTCAGCCGCTTCGCAGAACATGCCGCTCCTGCCCGGCGATCTCCTCCTGACGGGAAGCCCGGCGGGCAACGGCGCCCATTGGGGAAGGCTCCTCCGGGGCGGCGACGTCATGACGGGCAGCATCCAAGGCCTCGGCACCCAGGTAGTGCGCTGTGTGGCCGAACCTGTCGATGAGTCAGCGTAAGGGTCGGCAATGAACCTGGACAATCCGGCATCGCTGGACCGCAACGACCCTGAAGGTGAAATCTCCCGCCGTGGCAAGGCCTACCGGAACTGGGGCCGATGGGGTGAGGACGATGTCCTGGGCACCCTGAACTTCATCGACGCAGCCAAGCGGAAGCAGGCAGCTGCCCTGGTACGGGAAGGCGAAGTCATCTCGCTTTCGCAACCGTTCGACATGAACGGGCCGCAGAAGGGATGGCGTCGCCGGACAAACCCCGTCCACACGATGCTTGACACGGGAACGGATGCCGAGCGGGGTACGCAAGGCTTCCCTCACGGACTTGGCGGGGCTGACGACGTGATCTCCATGCCTCTCCAGTGCTCCACCCAATGGGACGGGCTGGGCCACATCTTCGATCACGGTGCAGCCTGGAATGGGCGCAGGGCTGGCGACGTCGTCACCAGCGACGGCGACCTCGTAACCGGCATCGAGCACGCCGCGGCGGCTCCGGTGTCGCGAGGTGTCCTCCTGGACGTCGGCCGCCACCTCCACCCGGAAACGGGTGAGCTCACTGACGGGTATGCGATCACCACCGCGGACCTGGAGTCCTGCATCGAAGCCCAGCGCAGTGCTGTGGGTCAGGGCGACATCGTCCTGGTGCGGACCGGGCAACTATCGCGAGCAAAGCGGGACGGGTGGGGCGACTACGCGGGAGGCCCGGCGCCGGGACTGTCACTTACGACGGCGGGCTGGTTGTACAGCAGCGAAATCGCAGCCATCGCCACCGACACCTGGGGCTTCGAAGTGCGACCCAACGAGTTTGACGTCCCGGCCTTCCAGCCCCTCCATCAGGTGGTCATCCCCAACATGGGCCTCACCGTGGGCGAACTGTGGGATCTGGACCAGCTTGCGGAAAAGTGCGGGGAACGCGGCCGCTACGACTTCCTGCTGGTCGCGGCTCCCTTGCCCATTACCGGGGCGGTTGGTTCGCCCATCAATCCCATCGCGATCCTCTAACAACCCGACAACTACCAAGGGGTAATCATGACAGCAGTCCAGAAGGTCGCGATCGCCGGCAGCGGTGTTGCTGCCATGGCGACCGCGATCCAGCTCGCGAAGGCGGGGGTCGCCGTCGACGTTTTTGAAGTTAAGCCGGAGCTGAGCGCCCTCGGCTCGGGCATCACGTTGCAGGGCAACGCCCTGCGGGTCTTCGATGCCCTGGGCGTGTGGGACGACGTGCGTGAGAAGGGCATGGCCTTCGAAGGCCTGACACTTCGTGCACCCGGCCCCGACGCGCCGGTCATCGCTCAGCTTCCTGAGGTCAAAACAGGTGGCCCCGATTATCCCGCCTGCATGGGCATGTATCGACCCGACCTCGCCAAGATCCTGCTGGAGCACGCCGAAAAGGCGGGAGCCAAGGTTAGCTTCGGAGCCAAAGTCACCGGCATCGACGTCAAGGACGACAACACCGTGGAGGTGTTCGTCAATGACGCCACCGCGGGAGCCTACGACCTCCTGATCGGTGCCGACGGCGTCAACTCGACAGTGCGGAGCCTCATGGGCATCGACACCGCACCCGAGAGCACCGGGATGGGCATTTGGCGGGCCTTCGTTTCCCGGCCCAACGATGTGGAACACAGCGAGCTTTACTATGGTGGTCCGGTCTACATCGCGGGCTATACGCCCACGGGCGAAGACACCATGTATGCGTTCCTCGTGGAAAAGGCCCAGGACCGCTTTGGTGTGTCCGACGAGGAAGCGACGAACATCATGCTCGGCGAATCCATGGCCTACGGCGGGGCATGGAATTCCATTCGCGACGACCTGGGCGCCGGAGCGAAGGTCAACTACACCTGGTTCACCCAGCACCTGGTACCAGGACGGTGGAACCGCGGCCCGGTGGTGATCATCGGCGACGCCGCCCACAGCTGCCCTCCGACGATTGCCCAAGGCGCTGCTCAGGCCCTCGAAGACGCCGTGGTCCTGACTGAGCTGCTGATTGAATCCGATGCCCTCAACGAGGAGCTCTGGGACAGCTTCCACGAACGGCGGGTTCCGCGCGTACAGGCTGTGGTTGATGCCTCCGTCCAGTTGGGTCAGTGGCAGATTGAAGGGAAGAAGGACGCGGATGCGCCTGGCCTGCTCTTCGGTATAGCGCAGAAGATGGCGGTCCCCGCATGAGCATCGATGTGCACGCGCACGTCCTGCTGCCGTCCCTCCAGGCGGAAGTTGAGCGCCGTGCGCCCGAGGCTTTCAAAGTTGCAGGTGAACTGGAGGCCCGGCGCAACGGCCCTCAAAGCCTCGCAGCTTCCGGGCGCATGATTGGTGAACGGTTTCCGCGGCTGACAGATGTGAACGCCCGCCTCGCTGCGATGGACGCTCAGGGCGTGGATCACCAGTGGGTCAGCGCGTCGCCAAACCACTTCTATCCTTGGGCCGAAGAGGGCCTGGCCGTCTGGACGGCCAGCGAGGCCAACCGCCTGGTGGCTGAGCACGTCGCCCAAGCGCCGGAACGACTCACAGGCCTCGGGCTGGTGCCCCTTCAGCATCCCAGCCGAATCGTGGAGTGTGTTGACGACGCCATCCTGGGCCGCGGCCTTGCCGGCATAGAAATTTCCTCTTTCGCGGGTGATGTTGAGTTGTCCGACGAACGCCTGGAACCCTTCTGGTCGCGTGTGGAGGAGTTGGGGGTGGTGGTCTTCCTCCACCCGTTCGGCTGCAGCCTTGACGAGCGGCTGGACAGGTACTACTTGTCCAACACCGTTGGGCAACCGGCCGAGAATGCCGTCGCCCTCTCGCACCTGATCTTCTCGGGAGTCCTGGACCGGCACCCCGGACTCAAAATCCTTGCCGCCCACGGCGGCGGATACCTTCCGATGGCCATCGGCCGCTCCGACCACGCGTGGCGGGTCCGCCCGGAAGCCCACGGCTGCAGCGAAGAGCCATCCAGCTACCTTCGCCGCATCTGGTTCGACACTGTGGTCCACGATCCTTCGGCTCTGCGCCGACTCGTGGACGTCGCCGGACCCTCGCAGGTACTCATGGGCAGCGACTTCCCATTCGACATGGGGCCCGAAGACCCCATTGCCGAAGTCCGCACTGCAGGACTGCCGGCAGAGGTAACCGAGAGGATTCTTTCCGGCAACGCCCAGGCACTTCTGGCAGAGCGGGTACGAGCATGAGAATCGCACGGTGGCAAGACAGTACGGAAATCGGCGAGGGCTTCATCATTGATGACACGGCAGTGCCGTTTCCGAACGGCCTCCGCGTCGCGGACGTGTTGGCGCGCGGGTTGGACGGCGCCCGCGCACTTTTCGACCGGGCGAATCACGACGACGGACGGCCCCTTTCCACTGTCCGGCTGCTTGCACCTTTGGTCCCGGCGGCGATCAGGGATTTCGTGGCCTTCGAAGAGCACGTCGAGGGAGTCAGTGCATCTGTGGACGGCAAGAGCGAAGTGGTACCCGAGTGGTACGAGGCGCCCACGTTCTACTTCACTAACCCACACACGGTGTTGGGGCCGGACGAGCCGGTGGTGCCCCCCGTGACGCAGCGCCTCGACTTTGAACTGGAAATCGCTGCGGTGATTGGAGGCGCTGGCGGTACCAACCTCGCAGGTGCTGAGGCTGCCGACGCGATCTTCGGCTACACCATTATGAATGATTGGTCCGCGCGGGACATCCAATCCAGGGAAATGAAGGTCCGCCTTGGTCCCGCCAAGGGGAAGGACTTTGGTACCAGCCTGGGGCCATGGATCGTCACCGCCGACGAACTTGAAACATACGAGGATGAGGATGGGTTCCTGGCACTGAGGGCCGAGGTGCTCATCAACGGTGCGCGCGTCGGGGAGGACCTCGTCTCCAACATGGGGTGGACGTTTCCGGAGCTCGTCACCTACGCCTCGAGGAATTCCCGCGTGGTGTTCGGGGACGTCCTGGGATCCGGCACCGTTGGCAATGGTGGATGCCTGGGCGAATTGTGGGGTCGAAAGGGAGAACTCAGCCCCGCACCGCTGACTGACGGCGACGAAGTACGGATGGTCGTCGAAGGCATCGGTGAGCTGACAGCCACCGTGGGTGCCGCCGTCGAGGGGCCTTCAATTCCGCGGGCCCGCAGCCGCAGCCGCGCTCGGATTCGTGTCTAATTCAAGCGATCTTATGTTGTTTTTCGACTAAAGTGCGATAGAATGAAAGTGGCGTCGGGATCTCTTCAAAGATCCGTTCTCGGCAGTGACGATGCCGCCGAGGCACAAACCGTCGCGTCGACGGCCCGATCGTTCGGGCAGAACACCATGCCACTCTCACCCATAAGATTTCGCTTCCTCGTCGCGTCCCTGCTGACCGTGTCCTTCTTGGGGGCACTCGACCACACCGTCGTCTCCACATCGCTGGCCACCATCGCCGGCGAACTCGGAGCACTGGAGCTCATGAGCTGGGTGGTGGTTGGTTACACCCTCGCCAGCACAGTTCTCTTGCCCATCCTGGGAAAGCTCGGAGATGTGCTCGGCCCACGGCACGTCTTCATGGTTTCCTTGGTGGTCTTCCTCCTGGCGTCCCTCGCCTGCGGGTTCGCCCAAAACATGACGTGGCTTGTTACCTTCCGTGTAATACAGGGAATGAGCTCTGCCGGCCTCCAATTAATGTCGCAGACCATCGTCGCCAAGGTGACCACACCCAGGGAACGCCCCCGATACCTCGCGATCATCGGAGCAGCGTTTCCAGCCGCAATCCTAATAGGGCCAATCCTTGGCGGAGCGATCACCGATTACTGGGGCTGGTCCTGGGTTTTCTGGGTCAACGTCCCGGTGGGTGTGATCGCCCTGGCGCTCGCATACGTTGCTGTTCCCAAACTGGAACGTGGCGTTGCCCCACGCCACTACGACGTGACAGGCGCTGTCGCGTTCACTGTGGGCTTGGTATTTCTTGTCCTGGGTGTCACCTGGGCTGCGGAACGAAGCGGCGGGGCGCAAGCATTGGCGGCCCTGGTAGTCAGTGGCGTGGCCTTGCTGGGGTTCTTCATTATTGAACGCCGAGCCCCTGAACCCATGGTCCCTTTGCACTTGTTTGCCAACCGAACCATAGCCGCATGCACCGCACTTTCGGCGATTATCGGCGTCGGACTTTTCTCTATCACCGCCTACCTTCCCACCTACTTCCAGATGGCTTACCAAGTCAGCGCAACCGTCTCAGGGCTTGTGCCTATTGCTACGGTCCTTGGCATGCTGGTCAGCAACCTTCTGACCGGGTGGTTGGCGAGCCGCACTGGACGGTACCGGGTATTCACCATTATTGGTACGTGCATGGGGTCGATGGGGCTTTTTGTGATGGCCTGGCTGCCGATCGGTCTTCCGTTGTGGGTACCCATGATCGTCATGGGATTTGTGGGTATCGGGACAGGGTCCTTCATGAGCCTGATCGTTGCCGTCGTCCAAAGTGCGGCACCCCTCAGCCAGACAGGCAGCATCACCGCGACAGTAAATCTGGTGAGGCAAGTTGGTTCCACGGTAGCTACAGCCATCATCGGAGGCACCATCGGTTTCGGGGTTGCGGCCCTCCTGCCCTCCGGCCTCACTGCGGCCAGCCTCACCCCGCATGCTGTGCAGCAAGCAACGCCGGAAATCCAGGAAGCCGTCGCCGGAATTTATGGACAGCTGTTCGTTCCAATCTTCATCGCACTCGCGTGTGCATACGCAATCGGCATCATTGCCGCCGTCCTGCTTCCCCAAGGTCGCCTGACGGACGAAGCGGAAACTACCCAGTCAGAAGTTCCTGAGCCCCTGTCGGCCTGACATTCCACCAAGGAGAATCAATGTCCAAGAATCAGACCATAGCCATTGTTGGCAGCGGACCAATCGGCTCAGCGTACGCCAGGCTTCTGGTGGAAGGCACACCCGATGCCCGCGTCATCATGTTCGAAGCAGGACCGCAGCTGACCGACCGGCCCGGCGAAAGCGTGCGCAACATCGCCGACCCCGATCAGAAGGCCAAGGCGCGCGAGATGTCGCAGGGGCCGCAATCCGGGGCATATCGGGAGTCGCTTGGCATCCCGGCCGGGACCGTGACCGAAGGCATGTTCACCGCGCGCCAAGGTACTCATCTCCTGGATTTCGGAGCAGCGGGATCGGCCCACGCAGAGACGTTCCCCGCCGCCGCAGCGGCCACCAATGTCGGGGGTCAAGGCGCCCACTGGACATGCGCGACGCCGTCGCCGGCCTTCAGCGAAAAAGTTCCGTTCATTGCCGACGACGAGTGGGAAGACCTGCTCGCTTCCGCCAAAGACCTGCTGCACGTGCAGAGTGCCGCCTTCGCCGACTCCGGCGTCGGGGCAGCCATCCGTTCCCTGCTGCAGGAGGAGTTTGAGGGCGAATTGCCCGAAGGGTACGGCGTGGATACGCTTCCCGTCGCGGGGGACCCCCAGCCTGACGGTTCCATGCGATGGGCAGGAGCGGACGTCGTCCTAGGACCGCTCATCGATCCCCGGTCCCCATTGTCCGAGAGATTTGAACTCCGTGACCTCTCGCTGGTCCGCCGCGTGGAAACTGATGGAAACCGCACCACAGGGGTCACGGTGGAGGACCTTCGCACGGGGGAGACCACTTTCGTTCCCGCCGACGTCGTGGTGGTAGCAGCGGATGCCTTCCGGTCGCCCCAATTGTTGTGGACTTCCGGGATCAGGCCAGCGGCGTTGGGGCGCTATCTGACAGAACACCCCGTGGTCATCTCCACTGTGGCACTCGATCCTCAGAAAATGGAAAGGTTTGCCAGCGAAACGGACCTGGAAGCTGAGCTGGCCCGCCGCGCGCAGAACCCTGCCGATCCCGTGGCCGCCGTTAACAGAATCCCGTTTTCTGAACCCGACCACCCCTTCTCCGTCCAGGTCATGTACTCCGAGACGACGCCGTTCCCTATGGCGGCGGATGCGCCGCACGCCCGGAACCGCTGGGGCTACGTCAGCATGGGCTACGGGATGCGCAAGCACCCGCGCGTTGAGGACGGCGTGACGTTTGACGACAACGAGCTGGACTACCGGGGATTCCCGAACATGACCATCAGCTATTCCCTCACCGAACGGGAGAATGCGGAGATTGAAGACGCCACCGCACGTCTGCGCCGCGCCGGCAATGCGTTGGGCGTCTTCGTGGCAGAGCCCCGGCTCATGCCGAACGGGTCCAGCCTCCACTACCAAGGAACGATGCGCATGGGTGCGTCCGACGACGGCACATCGGTAGCTGATCCATGGTCGCGTGTGTGGGGCTACGAAAACCTGGTGGTCGGCGGAAACGCGCTCATCCCCACGGCCACAGCCATGAACCCGACACTGATGAGTGTGGCCATAGCGGTTCGCGGGGCGCGGAGAGTAGTGGACGAACTCGCTTCGCGGGGTACTGCGGCAGTTGAAGAAGATCTCGGGCGGGCGCGGGTCTGAGGTGGCGTAGGACGTGTCTTGGACGTCCCTGCATCGTCCGGACCGGCTGCATTACGACTGTGTGGTGTCCTGTAAGTAGTCACCTAGAACTAGGCGGTGCACATTTGCAGGCGCCGCACACGGGTGCGGCGATGGTGTCTGGCCCCTGTGTAGGGTGCTCGAAAACGGCCAAAATGGAAGTGTGGACAATGTCTACACTTCCACCTCGGATTGCCTCGTACAACCACCGGACGCCCCGGATTCCGCCTGTTTCCGACACTTCCCAGCAATGCCAAGGCTTGGAATCCCGTTCGAGTCCCACCTCGGGCATAGGAAGACCCCCTCTACGGAGGGGGTTTTTGCTTTAACGTGTGTACATTTCTGCTTGGTCAGGTCCCTCTGACACTTGCCGCGGGGTGTGCCTGGCGCCGCGGGTGGCCTGTTTGGTTGTGGGGGAGTGGGTTGAGAATCGTGGTTGGCGGGGCCCTCTGCTGGCCCGGTAGCAGGGCATTACTGTCGTCTCCGCGCAGGAGGCTGAAACGCTCAAGAGCTCCATGACTAACTCGTTGACTGGCTCGTCGTCTATGGCCTTATGGGCGTGGTTGCTTCGTTTCCGACTACGGTGCGCCATGGGCGTGCGGTCCAGGATGTCACGACGCCGTTGACTACGTAGGGATCGGCGGCGGCAAAGGCGCGGGCCGTCTGGAGCGCGTCCGTTCCGGTGAAGATTAATAGTGCGGTGAACGGGCCGTCACCGACGGCACCTCCGAGGACGAGTTCGCCTCGCTCTACCGCCGCCCAGGCTGCCGTGAGATGGGCTGAACGGTGCGCTTCGCGGGCGTGGAGGTAGTCGTCACCGTAGGTGTATTCAAGGACGGCATGCATTTGGTTTCCCGTTCTGTTCGTGTGTTGGCGTGCGGGGGGCTTGTTTACAGGTCGAGGACCCAGGTCTGCTCCATGTAGTCCCCGCCGCACAGGTGCGTGGGTGACTCAGATTGGAGCTCGAACCCTGCTCGTTCATAGAGCCGGCGTGCTGCGGTGAGGTTATTTGTCGTCCAGAGTGACACGTGTTTATACCCGGCCGCGCGTGCGAAGCGGAGGTGTTCTTCGACGAGTCGTGCCCCGACGCCGAGACCGCGTGCGAGCGGAGTGACCAGAAGGACGCGGAGCTTGGCCGTTCGCTCATCGTGGGGCATCAGCATGATGCACCCTACCCGCTCGCCGTCGACGTCGGCGATCCATGCCGCTTGGCGGCTGTTGTCGGCGGGCTTCGTGTATTCACTGACAATGCTTGCCACGAATCCCTCAAAATCTTGGCCCCAGGCACACAGTTCAGCGAAGACTTCGCCGTGGGCCTGCACTATCCAGCCCAAATCTCCGGGCAGTTCTGCGCGCCGTACGGTGACCCTGCGTTGCTCTTCCGCGATCACTCTGTCTCACCTTCCTATTCACTGACACAAGTGTGTCAGTGGTTTTGGTAGAGTATCGGCATGGACGATCGGTCGGCAACTCCTTCAGCACGGCAGATCGAGCTGCTCGAAGCGGCCTACCAGTATGTGCTGCAGCACGGTCTCTCCGGGCTGTCCCTGCGTCCGCTGGCCGCTGCGATCGGGTCCAGCACGCGTGTCTTGCTGTTCCTGTTCGGGAGTAAGGAGGAGCTCATTCGGGCTCTGCTCGATCGTGCCCGCGCGGAGGAACTGGAAGCCCTTCACGAGCTGATGCCGGAGCGCCGGGGGTTGGCGGCTGGTGTCGAGGTGCTCTGGGAATGGCTTTCCTCGGAGGTCCATCGGCCGCTGCTCCTGCTGTGGGTGGAATCTTATAGTCGATCACTCGCTGACCAGGGCGGGCCATGGGCTGACTTTGCGCAAGGGACCGTGACGAGGTGGCTGGACATCCTTGCGCAGTGCCAAGACGAGGGTGATCGGATCAGCCCGTCAGGTGAAGTCGAACGGACACTGGCTCTTGCCGTGCTCAGGGGCGCGTTGCTCGACCTTTTGGCCACGTCGGACGTTGCCCGTTCATCGGCGGCGGTGCGGCACTACGCCACTCGCATGAACGCTCAGAACATCTGAAAGGCATTCCCCAAGTCCGACATCACCGCTGAGGCAGCTGATTAGTTTTTGCTGAAGATCAGGCTGACGTTCTGGCCGCCAAATCCGAAGGAGTTGGACAGTGCTGTGGGAGGTGTTCCGTGGCGTTGTTTGTTGATGTGGCGCTGTTCGGTAACCAGGTCCAGTCCGATCTCCGGGTCCACGTTTCCGGGATGGAGGTTTCGGGTGGGAGGGATGATCCCCTGCGCAACGCTCCGGGCAGCGATGATGGCTTCGACAGCGCCGGCGGCCCCGAAGAGGTGTCCAAGGGATGCTTTGGGCGCAGTCACGGGGGTGTTGTCGCTGAAGATGGCCCTGATGGCTTTCGCCTCAGCGAGGTCGCCAAGGGTGGTGCCGGTGGCGTGGGCATTGACGTGACCTACCTCCGCGCCGTTCATGTCGGCGTCGCTGAGGGCTTTGGTGATGGCGGTGATCTGGCCTTCGCCATCGTCCGCCGGTGCCGTCACGTGGAAGGCATCGGAGGTGATTCCCACTCCGCGCAGGACCGCATGGACGGTGGCGCCGCGGGCCGTGGCGTGTTCGGCGCTTTCGAGCACAACGATGCCTGCTCCCTCGCCGAGGACGAAGCCGTCGCGGTCGGAGGCGAAGGGGCGTGAGGCGGAAGCGGGCTCGGTCGTGAGGGTTGAGAGGGCCCTCGTTTGCAGGAAGGCGGCGACGGTGAAGGGCGTGATCGCGGCTTCGGCGCCGCCGGCAATGACGACATCAGCTTCGCCGGAGCGGATCAGCCTGGCGGCCAGGGCGATGGCTTCGGCGCCGGAGGAACATGCTGAGACCGGGGTGTATGAACCTGCCTTGGCGCCGTAGCGGATGCTCACGGCCGCGGCGGGTCCGTTGGCCATGAGCATCGGTACGGCGCGTGGGGAGACGCGGCGCTGTCCGCGGTTCTCCAGGGTGTCGTCCTCGCGGAGTAGTGTGCCGATTCCGCCCACGCCTGTTCCGATGGCTACGGCCAGTCGGGTGCCGTCCACCTGGGGTGAACCGGCATCCGCCCAGGCTTCCGCCGCGGCAACCAGGGCGGCTTGCTGAACCCGGTCCAGTCGTTTGGCTTCGACGGCGTCAAGTCCGGTGGCGGGGTCGGTAGCCATGGGTGCGGCGATGGTGACCGGGAGTCCGCTGTCCCGCAACATCTCCTCCCCGACGTCCCGCACCCCTGAAACGCCCTCAAGGAGGGCGGCCCAGGTGCTCTCGACGGCGCCTCCCAGCGGCGTGGTCGCGCCCATTCCTGTCACAGCGATATCTCGTTCCCTCATGACAACTCCTTTTCTTGTTTGCCATACAAGATATCCAGAGAGTTGTATGAAGTACAATTTTCCTCATGATCGCAGAGCGCAAGGGCAAGCGTCAGCCGGGGGGCCCAACTCAAGCCCGTGGCCACTCAACCCGGGGGCGGATCCTGGACAGCGCGGTCAAGCTCTACCTCGCCACCCCCTCCGATGCGGTGAGCGTGGCGGCCATTGCCGCCGATGCCGGAGTATTTCCCAATCAGGTGACCTACTACTTTGGTTCCAAGGACTCGCTCTTCATCCACGCAGCCTTCCTTGCCCTCCTCCACGACGCCGAGCGCATTGAGGCCATCGGCCACAGCGCCGGGAGTCCGGAGTCATTTCGTAGGAACATGTCCCGCACAGCGCTGATGCTCCCGTCGATGCCGCTGGTGGTGCGTGCCTTGGCTGTGGGGACATCCCGGCCATCCCTCGCTGCGGTAGTGGACCAGCACCTGAATCTGCTCTTCCGCCAGTCCGAGCGCTACCTTAGCCGCCTTCTGGCCCAGCGGGACTGGGAAGTGCAACGCGCCCTTCGTGTGGAAACCAGGACGTTTTGGAGCGCAGCCTTCGGAGCCACTCTCCTGTCGCAGGCCGGCGTCACGGGCTCCGGAAGCGACGTGGACCTGGCCGGCACGCTGACGGTCCATTCAAAGGGAGAGGTCTAAGCGGCGGGCGGTGGGCAGCTACTCTAAGGCCCAAGGGTGTGGGATCACTGCCCAGGGGTCAATCGGGCGGCCTGGCTCGAATTCGACTTCCATACAGGTCAGGGTAAGGGTGAGCGGTGACATTATGGGCCAAGCCACGGGGCCCGCTAGTTCTGACGCGGAAGGTGAGCGATAACGGACGGTCGGCGTATGGGTGATGACCCGCTTGTCCCGGCCCAAGTGGTGCGGCTCTCCCAGATGAACCTTCGGGCCAATAGCGGACTCTCCTTCAGAAGGAGGACGATGGGCTGACCAAAGATGTAGCCCCGTTATACCGGCTGACAGTGCGAGTTGTGCCTTCGGAGATGGCTCTTTGAATGACTTTCAATGCATATGCCTTCAAAGTCATAATTGCCTATGGAACTTTTCTGGCCGGACAGCTTTGACGAGCAGCTGGACCGACTCGAAGAGGAGGCCGAAAGCGGTGATGAGAGGGCTGAGGCTGTATTCGAATATGTAGCCGCAGAGATGGACTATCTGCGGCGCCTGAGCGCACCACCCGCCGAAGAGACTCCGACACCCAAAACGGTGCGTCAGGCGAACAGGTACCAAGTATGGCGGGTTTCTCACCCGTATCATCACGGGATCGCCGTCCGACTGATCGTCTGGTTTCCACACGATGAGAACACAGCGGTGGTGGCCCTGTTTTCGGGTGATAAAGCCAACATGGGCGATGTCTTCTACGACAGTGTGGGAAGCAGAGCTGACCAAATAATCGATCAATGGATCAGAGAAGGGGAGGTTGATGAAAATGGTGAGGAAGACATTTAGGAAGGGCGATGACCGGCTCGGACGTATCCTGGCAAAGCCGGGTATGACAGAACGCGTAGCCGAAATTCGGGATGCTTCCGCACGCGAGGACCGTATTTACGCCCTTAACCTAGCCACAATTCGCAAGGCCGCAGAACTGACACAGGATGACTTGGCCCAGAGGCTTGGAATAGATCAGAGTGTTGTTTCGAAGACAGAGCGCCGCGAAGACATGCTTCTGTCAACGCTTATGGACTATCTCTCAGCCGCGGGCGTAGAAGACGCAAAGATGGTGGTGCACGTTAACGGCCGCGAAATTGAACTGGACCTCCGCAGTCTGCAGCATCAAGTGCAGGGCTGAGAACGTTTGCGGAAGGACCTGGCATCGCAACCCAGAGGGGACTCCGCATAGTCGAGCTTGCTTCCGGTGATGTGGGCACTGCTGACGCGGCTGGGGGAGTGCGGCCGGTCTCAAGAGTCATGTGAATGGGGCAAAAGTAAGTGTGGACAATGTCCACACTTTCCACCCCGGACTGGCCCGGATTCCTTATGTTTCCGCCACTTCCCAGGTGTTCCCAAGGCCCTGAATCCCGTTCGAGTCCCACCTCGGGCACAGCATACCCCCTCGTCAGAGGGGGTTTTTGCTTTAATGTGTGCACAAATGTGGACATGAGACTCTGATGTGTGGTGCCGGCTCGTGCCTGGCCGCCGGTTGGCCTGTTCAGTTATGGGGGAGCGGGTTCAAGGTCTTGGCTGGGCG
The DNA here is from genome assembly GCF_000294695.2 of Arthrobacter sp. Rue61a. Classification (NCBI taxonomy): domain Bacteria; kingdom Bacillati; phylum Actinomycetota; class Actinomycetes; order Micrococcales; family Micrococcaceae; genus Arthrobacter; species Arthrobacter sp. Rue61a. Next base: position 1,966,998 of record NC_018531.1, read on the forward strand.
GCCCTCCGCTTGCTCTTTACCGAGGTTCGTACTTCCATTCCGGTTGCATGGCGGCCAGGGTTAGCCGCTCACTACTCCATACGCCCGGGTAGTCCTGAGAACATGACTTTGAGCGACTCCTTCCGGAGTCTTTCCAGAGTTGTTGCTGTGTCCTCGAGGGAAGACGTGCGCCTGCCGGAACTTAGACCGAACAATGGATATGTGGAGACCAACCCTCGCTCATTCCGAAGCATTGGCCATGATTTACCACTCCCGGCGGTCCCGATTGGTGGGGGAACGAGATGCCGATAGATACCGGCGACCTCCTGAACAGCTACCCGGCCATCCCGCCGCAGCTGACCCTCCTGCTAGAAATCCGCCGCAAGAATCGTACGGGACAGGACGACGGCCCGGTCGGTGAGTTCAGCAAGCTCGGCATCGTCGCATTCCGGTGATGCCCACCGGGTGGCTCCTTCGAGGAGCGTCACGACGACTTTGACCCGTTCTTCAGCCTGTGGAAAGCCCATGTCAACGGCGGCGGCGACGTACATGTTTTGGTGGAGGTTCACCCAATCGTCTACCTGGGAACGCAGCTCGCTGGGGAGAATGTTGGCCATCCTGTCGGTCGCAACCAGAAGGTCCCAGAGGTTGCTTTCGGGGAGTCTCACCTGGCGGGTGAAGTGCAGCCGGACCATGCAATCCCAAAATTCGGATGCCGATTGCGCGTGGTCCACGGCCTCCAGTAGTGCTTGGCCGAAGCGGTGGAAATGCCAGCGCAGCGATTCGGCGACGATCTCGTCCCGTCCGCCCGGGAAATGCGAGTAGAGGCTGGGTGGCTTGATGTTGACGGCATTGGCGATGGTGCGCATCGATACGGAGTTGAATCCGCTGGCAATGGCCAACTCCAGAAAGGCTTCAAGGATGTGCCGCCTTGATGCTCCTTGGCCAGCCCAATCCCATTCCTCCAGACGGTGCGCGAACGTGTCGCGGGCGGACTTGTAGGACGTGCTGCTCATGATGTGACCCTAACAGTCGGGTGGACGCTGCCTCATTTATCGTGACGCGAAGGGCGTTCGAAGTTCAGTCCAACTCTACAGAAACTCTTGGCTAACGACCATTAGTTAGGTACTCTGAAAGTGGCGCAAAGCAGCACCCGCTGGCTCCGCCGTCTGAACGCCTTAGCGGAAGGAACGAGTCATGGATATCGAGGATTCGAGCCGGGGGGCCAAAGGAAGCACCATCATTTTGGGCAGCGGCCTCTCTGGCATGGTGGCCGCTTATATCAGCGCCCGGGCGCTGGAAGACGACGCCACCCACGACCCAAACTGGCGCGCGCAACAGGCTTTCCGTCCTAAAGGCCGAGGCTGGAGAAGCAAGTGGCTGGCTTCGCGCCGTGGCGGCACCGCCGTCGTCTCCTGACAACCTCCACTCCACGAAGGAACGTGTTTGATATGGCCGCTGCTGAAGTCCTTTCTCCTTGGTTGCCCCATGAGTCGCTGCGCCAAACAGACCGGCTGCGCGAACTCTTCCTGATGCAGCCTCACGCTGACCTCACCGGAATCCGGCCGATTGTGGCACGCTCCTGGTACAGAAGCCGTGCGGCTGGCGTCGACGCTGTGGTGGACCGGGGATTCTTTGATGAAGGCCGGGTCGACGAGTTCACCATCAGTGCTGCGGGCCCGCACTTGCAGAAATTGGATGAAGTCGCAGCTGACATGGGAGGCTACGTCAACATCACAGCCCCGAACGGAGTCCTCGTCAAGGCAGACTTCCTGCGCGACGACGGCTTTCCAGCAGGGTATTCACTCTTGGAAGAGAGTTGCGGCAGCAACGGAGAAGGTCTCGCTCTGGAAGAAGGGCGGGGCGTCTGGCTCGCACCGGAGGAACACTTCCGCGAAGACATGAGGGGCAACTGGTGTTTCGCTTCCTTGGTCCGTGATCCCTTCCACAACCGGGTCCGGGCTGTTATCGGTCTTACGTTGCCGGCCAACAGGGTCTCCGCGCTGGAACCGTCATCGACCCTGCTGATGCTTGAGGGGGTTGCATCCCGAATCGAACGCGACATCGAGGTCCGCACGTCATCCAGGGAACGGGCGCTGCTCAGCGAATACTTGACGGTCTCGCGCCGCAGGGGCAATCGCGCCGTGATTGCCTTGGATGGCAAGAACTCCCTTCTCAATGCCTCCGCAACCGCTAGCTTGGAGGACAGCGACTTCTCCATCATTTCGGGCTACGCAAAAGCGGTGATGTCCTCCGGTCGGGAAATGAACTATGAGGTATCGCTTCAGGGACCCGGGCGTTCCACGCTTGAAGTTTCACCGGTGACGCTCTCTGCATCCAATGTCGGTGCCATCGTGGTTGTCCGTCCTCATGTTCCTGTGAAGGTGCGCATTTCCGAGTCCGTCAGCGACCCTAATAGACCGGAACCATCATTGCCGGACACTACGAACCGGCTCATGAAGCATTTGGACGGGACAAGCATGGGTTTCAAACGTGCCCTGAATCTGGCCCGCAAAGCTGTAGAGCAAGAACGCTCAGTGGTAGTGATCGGTGAACTGGGCAGCGGTAAGCGCAGGTTGGCCGGCGCCATTGCGTCGATGCGTGGTGAGCAGATGGTGGTAGATGCGAGGACTGGGGCGCTGAGGAATCCGCAAATTCGGGACGTGATTCACCGCGTGTCCACGGAGCTTCCGCCAACTTTGGTTGTTGAACACGCCGACGAACTCTCCCAAAATGAAGCCGCCGAGCTGGTCAGTAACCTGAGAGGCAACACCACCACCAAACTGGCGTTCACTATCACTCACCCCACGGATGCCACCCTCCTGCTCTCGGACGCATTCGACGTCCTGGAAATCTCGGTGGAGCCCTTGCGTAATCGCAGGGAAGACATCCCACCGCTTGCTTCTGCCATCGCCGCAGAGATGGGCGACCGGAAACTGTCCCGCCGTCTCCTCACCACCCTGACTCACGCGGATTGGCCCAGGAACATCGATCAACTGCGGGCCGTCGTGTCGAATGCCGTGGAGCGTGCCGCCGGGGCCGAAGTGACTGTGGACGATCTTCCTCAGGGCTACCACAGGGTCCTTACCAAGGGGCGGCTGTCCAGGCTGGAGGACGCCGAGCTCAGTGAGCTCCGCACGGCCCTCCAGGAAGCCGATGGCAACCGCAGCCTGGCAGCAGTGGCCTTGCAGATTGGCCGTTCCACCCTCTACCGCCGGATGGACTACTTCCGCAGCCGCGGATTCGACCTCTAATTCGGGAACTTAAGGCAGCCGGCTACCGCTTAGGGCCGGCTGCTTTTTGCTGCCTGCCAAACAGCCTGGCGAAGCTGGGACAGTGTCCCACCCAGGTGTCTCGATCTGGTACGGATCAGCCATACGGACCCGCGTTCTACTTGAAACTACCCGGACACCGGCACCCCTCCACGGGGCGCTGGCAGATCAAGAGGGTACAAAAACGAACAGGACGACGACTATGACCCGCGATGCCCACGGAACCATTCTTGTGGCCCCACATCACTTTCCGAACCTGGACCGCGAGCACGCGCTCGCCAAGGAGTTCGGTTACACACTCAATCCGGCTGCCGACGCCGATTCCTTTCGCAAAGGACTTCCCGACGCCGACATCGTGATGATCACTCCGTACGCGAAACTCACGGCGGTGGACTTCCCTCTGATGTCCAACTGCAAGGCTGTCATCAGGTATGGAATCGGCTACGACAACATTGATGTTGCCGCAGCTACCGAGGCCGGCATTCCGGTATCCATTGTCCCTGGGACTGCGTCGGAAGAAGTTGCCTCGCATGCTTTTGCCATGGGCCTGGCCTTGGCCCGCAGGTTGCCTGCTGGTAATGCGTCCATCCGGGACCTCGGCTGGGCCGGGACCATCGGCTACGACACCCCGGTTCTTTCCGAACTAGAGGTCGGCGTTTTGGGAATGGGCCGCATCGGCCAGCACGTTGCCCGCATGTATCAAGCTGTTGGGGCAAAGGTCCGGGCCTACGACCCATTCGTCACGGAGAGCTTTGTGGACCTGACCACTCTGGAAGACATCCTGGAGAATTCCGACGTCGTCTCACTGCACCTGCCGCTGACTGCGGATACGGCCAACCTCATTTCCAAGGATGTTCTGGCCCGGATGCGCAAAGGTGCGGTGGTTGTCAACGTGTCTCGTGGCGGCCTCATCGAGGAATCAGCCCTTGCCCAGGCGCTCACCTCCGGGTACATTGCCGGCGCCGGCATCGACACCTTCGCCGAAGAGCCACTCGGTGCTGAACACCCGCTTCGTTCAGCGCCCAACACCATCCTGACGCCCCACATTGCGTGGCGTTCCAACCGCTCCACGGGTGCTCTGCAGGAGGGCGCCGTGGAGAGGGTCCGCCTGGCTTTGACGGGGCAGCCGCTGATCGACCTCGTGAACTGAAAGACTGGAGAGAACCAAGTGGGAACAGAGCAAAAGAACGCCATCACGCAGAACCACCCCGCGGAGGATCCACATCTGCGCAGGGGACCCCGCGGCTTCCCGTTGCTGCCCGGCGGCTATGGCCGATCGACGTACTACACAGGTGCCCCGAGCCCTTACGCCATCCGGGGCGAGGGGTACCGTGTCTGGGATGACCGCGGCCACGAACTGATCGATGCAAACAACAATTTCACGTCCCTGATACACGGCAACGCCCACCCTGAGATCACGGAGGCCGCCACCAAGGCACTCACAGCCGGTGCCAGCTGGGGAATCCCCAACCTCTACGAGTGGGACCTGGCCGATCTGCTGTTGTCCCGTCTACCCGACCTCGATCAGGTGCGGTTTGCCAACTCCGGCACGGAAGCGGTGATGTCCGCGATTCGCATTGCGCGGGCCAGCACCGGGCGGGAACGCGTCATAGTCACCAAGGGCGGCTACCACGGCACATCCGAGGTCGCTCTGGTTCCAGGCGGCCCCTCCTACCAAAGGGGAGTCACTCAGGGTGTCATTAATGACGTCACTGCGGTGCCGCTCAACGATGTCGAGACCCTGCGTCAGGAGGTGGAGGCAGCACCGGAATCCTATGCTGCGATAATCCTTGACCTGCTGCCGAACCGTGCTGGCCTGCTCCGGATTTCCGAGGACTTCGTTCACACGGCCCGTGAGTTGGCCACGCGGTACGGGATCGTTCTGATCATTGACGAGGTCATCAGCCTTCGGCTTGGTTTCAACGGCTTCAGTGGAGAGTACGGCGTTTCTCCGGACTTGCTCACCACAGGAAAGTTGATTGGCGGAGGGTTCCCCGTGGGAGCAGTGGCTGGTCGTGCTGAGCTGATGGCCGAAGTGGATCCGACCCGCCCCGGCAGCTTGCCACACGGCGGCACGTTCTCGGGGAACCCGGTCAGCATGGCAGCCGGAGCAGTTGCTTTACGCCTTTTCACTCAAGAAGAAGTCAAGAGACTGAATCACCTCGGCGACACAACACGGGACGCCGTGAACGCGCGGATCGCAGACGCCGGCTGGGAAATACGTGGGCGGGGTTCGCTGCTGCGGGCTGTTCCCTCAGGCGCGGAGAAAGTGGGCGAGCGCACCCAGCATGAACTGTGGTGGGCGTCCTATGAGCGGGGTTTGCTCGGCTCGCCAGCCAACCTGCTGTCCTTGTCCACGCCCATGGACGAAAAGGTCGCGGAGGACATCGCAGATCGACTGACCGATGCCGTGCTCGCCGTGGCAGATGGCACGGCCACGAAAGGGGAGAAGTAACCATGAAGATCGTCTCCTACAAAAACGAATCCGGCGTTCGCGGCGGTGTCCTGATCGACGACGCTGTCTATGATCTCGAACTGCTGCTCCAAGGATCCACGGACGCAGTTCACGGCGCCACCAGCTCCGTCCGAGGTTTCCTGGACCTTTACGGCGACCGGATCCCGGCGATCTCGGCGGGGATCGCTGCTGTAGCAGCTGAGGACCCCGTGGCCCGCGTCGGCGCGTTGTCTGAGGTTACCTTGACCACCCCTGTGGCGGACCCGTCAAAGGTGCTCTGCATCGGCCTCAATTACAAGGACCACGTGGCCGAAACCGGAAGGGCGTTCCCTGAATACCCGGATGTGTTCGCAAAATTTGCGTCAACGATGATCGGCCCACAGGACGAAATCGGCGGAACCCGGGTCAGTGAAAACCTCGACTTTGAAGGGGAAGTCGCTGTGGTGATTGGCCGCCGGGCCAGTGATGTGTCCGAGGACGAAGCCTTGGACTACGTTGCCGCACTGGCGCCCCTGAACGACATCACCGCACGAGATCTCCAGTACCGAGGCACCCAATGGCTGGCCGGTAAAGCCGTAGACGGTTCCACCCCCTGGGGTCCTGCGCTGGTAACGCTGGACGAAGTGGGGGACCCGCAGGCACTGGACATCACCACACGGGTTAACGGCATCGAAGTCCAGCATTCCAACACGCAGTACCAGATCTTCTCCATCGCCCGCGTTGTCTCTTACCTGTCGAGCTTCCTCACCCTCGAACCCGGAGACGTCATTGCCACAGGTACACCGCAAGGCATCGGCGCCAAGCGCAACCCTCCCGTCTGGCTCGAACCGGGCGACACGGTCGAAATCGAGATCGAAAAGGTCGGGCTGCTCCGCAACCGCGTGGCCAAGCCCCAGCGATAAACACTTCAACTCCTAGAAAGACAGAAATCCCATGAGCGAAGTACAAACACAACCGGGTGAAGCGAGGTACCGCATCGCCGTCGATACCGGTGGCACGTTCACAGATGTGGTGGTCGGATCAAATACAGGGGACATGGCCGTTGGCAAGGCCCTGACCACTTACGACCGCGTCTTTACCGGCTTCGAAGCCTCAGTCCGCCGCGCAGCCGAGTCCGTTGGCTGGAGCGGTGACGATGTTCTGCGTAACGCAGACGTTATTGTCTACGGCACCACCCACGCCACCAACGCTGTTCTCACCGGTAAAGTGGCCAAAACGGCACTGCTGACCACGGACGGTTTTGCCGACACCCTCCTACTCCGTGAAGGTGGCCGCAGGGATGCCTTCGATTCAAAGGCCTCCTACCCGCCGCCCTACATTCCCCGCCAGCTGACCTTCGAAATCACCGAGCGCATCTCTGCCGAGGGCGACGTCCTGGTGTCACTGGACGAAGAGCAGGTCCGCGAAGTCCTCGGATCCTTCAAGGAACAGGGCATCGAAGCCGTAGCAGTCTCCTTCCTGTGGTCCATCATCAACGATGCCCACGAGAAGCGCGTCGCGGAACTCATCCAAGAGATTCTGCCGGGTGTTCCGTTCACCCTCTCCAACCAAGCCAACCCGACTATCCGCGAATACCGCCGTTCCTCGGCAGCCTCGATCGACGCCTCCCTGAAGCCACTGATGGCTGACCACCTGGGCAAACTGCGTTCCGATCTCCAGGAGTACGGTTTCGAAGGTGACCTGCTGGTGGTCACGTCCGAGGGTGCGGTGCTCGATGTCGTGGACGTCCTGGACCGTCCCGTCCTCCTGCTGAACTCCGGACCTTCCATGGCACCGCTGGTTGGCGCTGCTGCCGCCCCGGACCGGGACACCGTCGTTGTCTGCGACATGGGCGGCACCACTTTCGACGTGTCCTTGGTTGAACAGGGCGTCGTCCGGCACACCCGGGAGGCGTGGCTCGGGGAGCCCTTCGTCGGTCACCTCACCGGTCTGTCCTCCGTAGCCGTGTCAAGCATTGGCGCCGGTGGAGGCAGTATCGCGTGGATCGACGGCGGTGGCCTGCTTCGCGTTGGCCCCCAAAGCGCCCGCAGCACTCCAGGACCGGCCGCGTACGGGCGGGGCGGCGAAGAACCGACCGTCACTGACGCCTGCGTCGCGCTGGGTTATCTCGATGCAGATGGCTTTGAAGGAGGCTTCACGCTGGACCGCGAGGCCGCCGTCCGCGCCATCGATACCCGGATCGCCGGCCCACTGAACATGGACACCCTGCAGGCAGCTCAGGCCATCCTGGACGTCTCAGCCAACCACATGGCCACGGCTATTCGTCAGGCTTCCCTGGAACAGGGTGTCGATCCGCGCGGTGCGCTCATCGTGGCAGGCGGCGGCGCGGGTGCCATGGTAGCGGCCGCCATCGGCGTACTCCTCGAAGCCGACACTGTCCTCATCCCAGCGACCGCCGGTGTGCTTGCCGCGTACGGAGCACACCGCGCTCCGATCGCGACGGAGTTCCTCTCGCCGCTGCACAACGACACCCGCAGCTTTGATGCCGGATCAGCCTCACGGGCAGTGGAGGACCTCACAGGCAAAGCACATGACTTCGTGAAGCGGTTCGATGGCGTGGGAGACGAGCCCAACGTCACCTACTTCGTTGATGCCCGCTACCCGGGCCAAGCCTGGGACCTTCGTGTCTACCTGGACGCTGCGCCAGATACCGCAAGCGACGCCGCAGGCATCATTGAACGCGCCTTCCACGAAGAGCACGACCGTCGCAACGGCACACACGATCCTGATAGCCGGGTGGAGATCATCACCTGGGGTGTTCGCGTGGAAATCCCGCGGCCGGAGCACACCAAGGAAGAAGCGGGGATCAGCCGGGAGACCGAAGTCCACCGCACCGACTCCATTGTCTTCGGCGGAGAGAGCTTCAGCACCCAGCGCTACCGAGGCGTCACCCTTGCCCCTCGGGACAAGATCGAAGGCCCGGCCGTCATCGACCAACCCACAACCACCATCGTGGTCCCACCAGAGTGGAACGCCACGCTTGACGAACGATCCAACATCTACCTCACCCGTAAGGAGGCGTAGGGAATGACACGCGAATTTGACCCCGTAAAGCTCTCGGTACTGGCCAACGCATTTGACGGCATTGTCCGCGAAATGACCAGCGGCCTGCTGCGTTCGGCCCGATCCTCCGTGATCAACACTGCCCGCGACTTCTCCTGCGCAGTACTTACAGCGGACAACCAGCTCCTCGCTGCTGCAGAGGGTGTACCGGTACACGTCTTTGGTGCCGGCCCCTTGGGCGAAGACATGGTGGAACTGCACAAAGACATCCGCGAAGGCGACGCGTTTCTCCATAACGACCCCTACATGGGAAACTCGCACGCCGCAGACCATGTGATCCTGGTTCCGATTTTCGTCCACGGACGGCATCTGTTCACCGCCGTCACCAAAGCCCACCAGGCAGATTGCGGCAACTCGCTCCCCACCACATTCTTTGCCACCGCCCGGGACGTCTATGAAGAAGGTGCGCTGATCTTCCCTTGCGTCCGGGTGCAGCGCGACTACACGGACATTGACGACATCATCCGTATGTGCCGGTCCCGCATCCGCGTCCCCGATCAATGGTACGGCGACTACCTCGCGTCGGTCGGGGCTTCGCGCATCGCCGAGCGCCGCATCCACGAGCTTGCCGAAAAGTTCGGGGTGGAAGACCTTGAAGACTTCGTGGACGCCTGGTTCGACTACTCCGAGCGACTCACCGCGAGCGCGATCGAAACATTGCCCGAATACGTCCTCCACGGATCCTCTGACCACGATCCCTTCCCGGGTACCGGCCCGGAAGGCGTGCACCTGCAGGCAACCCTTGAGGTAAAGCCCAAGCAGGGCAAGATCATCATTGACCTGCGGGATAACCCGGACAACCTCCCCAATGGCCTGAACCTGACCAAGGCCACAGCCACTGGCGCGGCACTGGCAGGAATCCTCTCCGGCATCCCGGAGAACCTGCCGAGCAACGCCGGAACCTTCCGCCGGGTGGAGGTGCTGCTTCGCGACGGCTGCGCCGTAGGAGTGCCGAAACATCCCTACTCCTGCTCGTCGGGTACTACCAACCTGGCCGACCGGGTGGTCAACATTGTGCAGGCCGCTTTCTCGCAGATCGACGACGGCTACGGCACCGCTGAGGGCGCCGCCGGGCAGGCACCGGCAAAGTCGGTGATCTCGGGTATCGACGAGCGCAACGGCAACGCCTACGTCAACCAGATCCTGGTGGGCGGGGTTGGTGGCCCGGCTACTCCCTACGTTGACGGCTGGCCCACATACCAGCGTCCTGTTTGCGGAGCCCTTCTCTACCACGACAGCGTGGAAGTCGATGAGCAGCGCTATCCAATTCTTGTCCACGAACGCACCTTGGTGGCCGACACCGGCGGAGCGGGACGCCAGCGCGGCGGACTCGCAACCCGGGTCACCATGGAACCCCGTGGGGAGAGCGTCACCCTCACCTACGGCATCGAAGGCAAGATCAACCCGCCCAAGGGTGTCCGTGGCGGCCACGACGGGGCAGAACCGTCCGCCTGGGTAGAGGACCTCAAGACCGGCGAACGGCGCGAGATCCCGGTAGTAGGCCGCTACGACCTGCAGTCGGGCGAGAAGGTCGTATCCATCACCCCCGGCGGTGGCGGCTACGGCGATCCGCTGGAGCGTGACGTCCTGGCAGTCCTCGACGACTACCGGGAATCCCGCGTCACTGCCGAGGCCGCAGCTGCCGATTACGGCGTCGTTATCACCGACGGCGCAGTTGACGAGGCAGCCACGGCGAAGGCCCGCCAGGAACGCCTGGCCGGCTAGCCGACAGCTATCGCAACCCATCCCGAGGCGAGGTATATTCCTCGCCTCGGGATGTTCCAACAAACATTTACGGAGATTCACATGGAACCCATTCGAGTCGGCATCATCGGCGTCGGAAATGTCCTTAACCAATACCTGGACAAGATCGGCGTCCACCCCGACGTCAACATCGTTGCGCTCGCGGATGTGAACCCCGAGGCAGTGCGGAAGCGTGCTGCCGAGTACGACGTTCCCAAGGCCCTCACTCCGGACGAGTTGCTCGCAGATGAAGACGTGGAGTTGGTCCTCAACCTCACGCCGCCCAAGCTCCATGCACCGGTCACCCTACAGGCGATCGCGGCCGGCAAACATGTCCTTTCGGAGAAGCCCTTCGCAACCTCCCTTGAGGAAGCCAAGCAGATCCTGGACGCAGCAAGGGCAGCCGGCGTCAAAGTCGGCTCCGCGCCCACCACGTTCCTGGGTTCCGGCATGCAGACCAGCCGCAAGCTCATCGACGACGGCTGGATCGGCGAGCCGGTGGCGGCCTTCGCATCGTTCGCGTGCCGGGGCTATGAGCACTGGCACCCGAACGTGGACCCCTTCTACAGCCCCGGGGCTGGCCCGATGCTGGACATCGGCCCGTACCTGATCACCAATCTGGTGAACTTCTTCGGCCCGGTGAAGCGGGTATCCGCGACAACGCCGCGTTCCTCCGAGACCCGTCCCCGCCCGGGCAAAGAGGGCGAAGTCATCCAGATCCAGACCCCCACGCACGTCACGGGCACCCTCGATTTCGAGTCTGGCGCTACAGCTACGGTGATCGTCAGCTGGGACATCTGGAACCACAACCTGCCGCACCTGGAAATCTACGGCACGGGCGGTTCGCTGGCCGCTCCGAACCCGGACCACTTCTCCGGCGCTCCCGTGCTGCGCCGCGGCGAGCCTGGCGACCTTGCGCTGGACATGACACCTCCCGGTGGCGGAGATTGGCGCGAAACGCCCATCACCCACCGGGACGACGCCTACCGTGGCATCGGCCTGGCCGAATTCGGTTACGCCATCCGCAACGGCGTGGAACCCCGGACCGGCGGCGACTTCGCCTATCACGTACTGGAGGTTCTGCTTGCTTTCGAAGCATCCTCGGAGCAAGGCCGACACATCCGGATTGAAAGCACCTGCGAACGGCCGCGCCCGCTGCCCTCCGTCGGGCCCCAGGAACCTTACCGTTTCGACTAAAAGGACAACAGCCAGAACAGCAGCCGACGGCGGGACTCAAGTTCCGCCGTCGGCTGCTGTTTGTCTTCCATGGCCGGGCCGCGTATCAAACTGGGACACACCGGCGCCTTCGCGCGGTGAAAACCTGAAGTTCGGGCGAATCGGTGTGGAAAATGCCGACGCACCTTCGAATTTAGGAGATCGCATGACTAGCACAGCCGCTGCTGACATCGGCACCGTGGTCAACACCGCAGGCGACAAAAAGGCCGTCCGCCGCCGCACAGTCGCACAAGCAATCGTTGAATACCTTCAGGTCCAGTACAGCGAATTAGACGGTGAACGCAGGCGCCTCGTTCCCGGAATGTACGGCATCTTTGGCCACGGCAACTCCGTTGGCTTGGCGCAGGGAATCGACGAATATGGTGTGGACTTCCCGCACTATCAGGGCAAAAACGAGCAGTCCATGGTCCATGCGGCCATCGGCTTTGCAAAGGCTTCCAACCGCGCCGCAACACTTGCGTGCACGGCCTCAGCCGGCCCGGGATCGACCAACATGGTATCCGGCGCCGCCACAGCAACCACCAACCGCCTCCCGGTGCTTCTTTTCCCCGCGGACATCATCAACAACCGTTTCGGTGACCCGGTGCTCCAGCAGATCGAGCACCCGGTGGAACGTGATGTGTCGGCCAACGATTGTTTCCGCCCGGTCAGCCGCTACTTTGATCGGATCACCCACCCGGCACAGTTGCTGTCCACACTCCCTGAAGCCATGCGGGTACTCACCGATCCCGTCGAAACCGGGGCCGTGGTTATTTGCCTGCCCCAGGACATTCAGGGCGCGGAGTTCGACTTCCCGGAATCCTTCTTCACGCCGCGGGTATGGCACATTCGCCGTCGTCCGGCCGTGGAAGATGAGTACAGGGATGCAGCAGAAATTATCGGCAACGCCAAGCGGCCTCTGCTGATCGCAGGCGGCGGTGTCCGTTACTCCGCAGCGCAAGAGGAGCTGGCACGCTTTAGTGACGACTTCGGCATTCCGGTGACGGAGACCTACGCTGGCAAGGGCAGCGGCCCGCTCAGCGACCTCAACCTGGGCGCCCTCGGTGTGACCGGCACGGTGGGAGCCAACGAGATCGCGGACGGCGCAGATGTGGTCATCACTGTCGGCTCGCGTCTCCAAGACTTCATCACGGCCTCGCATTCGCTGTTCCAGAACCCGGATGTTAAGTTCGTCAACCTCAATGTGGGCTCCTTCGATGCCCACAAGATGGGCTCATTCCCGGTCATCGGCGATGCAAGGCTGTCGCTGGCTGCTCTGCGGGAGCGTCTGGCGGCCGTTGGGTACTCGACGTCGGACGAGTTCCGCAGCGACATCGCAGATGCCCGCAAGGCCACGATGGAGGTGCGCAAGCACGACCTTCAGGATTTCGCCGGCGAACTGATGAGCCAGGCCCAGGTGATCGACGTACTCAATAAGCGCACCACAAGTGACGACGCCCTGATTTTGGGCTCCGGCGGCGTGGTTGAAGGCATCCATAAGGCGTGGGATCCCTCCAACGGCACCGAAATTCACTTTGAATACGCCAACTCCTGCATGGGCCATGAGATCCCGGCGGGCCTCGGCTACCGTTTGGCTCGTCCCGATGCGCCGGGCGAGGTATATGTCCTGATCGGTGACGGTACCTACTTCATGCAGCCCACCGAACTGGTCACGGCAGTCCAGGAACGCAAGAAGATCATCACTATCGTTATCGACAACCGCGGACACCAGTGCATCTGGCCCCTCCAAGTTGCCAAGGGTGGTCCTGGCCGCGAATTCGGCACACAGTACCGGGAACGCAGCAAAGAGTCAGGTCGACTGGACGGGTCGATCCTCGACTTCGACATCGCAGCCAACGCAGCCAGCATGGGCTGTGCTGCCTGGTCCACGACGACCATCGAGGAGTTCTCGGCCGCCCTCACCGAGGCGCAGGAAGCCGAAGGCCCCGCCGTGATCGTGGCCCGAGTTGAGCCCTGGCGCTACCTTTCCGGCAATGGCGCCTTCTGGGACGTTGGAGCTCCGATGACTTCGGAGCGACCCGCAACGCTCGAGGGCATCGCCAAGCATCTCAAGGGCCGTGAGCGCCAGCGCTTCTACGCTGCCACCACCGCACCTGAAACGCGCTGAGCGCACCGGGCGGGACCGCTACGCAGCGGTCCCGCCCGTCGTCTTACGGGCTTGCCCGTTCTTTCCAATTTTCGCAACAAAGGAGCATTCATCATGAGCGCATTTGCCGTTACTGATCCGGCTACCGGAACCATCCACGCCGAATACCCCGCAGCCACTGATGCCGAGGTGGAAGCCGGGCTCAGCGCAGCACAGAGGACCTACCAGGAGTGGTCCCGTACCACCACGGTGGCCGAACGGGCGGCCTTGGCCAAGCGTCTTGCGGACCTGTTTGTCGAGCGTAAGGACAAGCTGGCCGCCATCATCAATCGGGAAATGGGCAAGCCGCTGCAGCAGGCAGTGGGCGAAGCTGAGTTCTCCGGTTCCATTGCGGCCGCTTTCGCGGAGCACGCCGAGGAATGGCTGGCCGATGAGCAACTCGAAGTAGCAGACGGGCTCCGGAGCTTCTTCCGGTACCAGGGCCTCGGCGTGATCCTGGGCATCATGCCGTGGAACTACCCCTACTACCAGGTGGCACGGTTTGCCATTCCGAATATCATTTTGGGCAACACAGTGATCGTCCGCCACGCCAGCCAGTGCCCGGAATCGGCGTTGGCGTTGGAGGAACTCTTCCGCGACGCAGGCTTCCCGGAGGGCGCCTACGTCAACCTGTTCGCCACGCACCAGCAGATCTCCACCATCATTGCCGACGATCGTACACAGGGCGTCTCACTCACTGGCTCAGAGCAGGTGGGTGCGATCGTTGCCGAGCAGGCCGGACGCGCCTTGAAGAAGTGCGTGCTGGAGCTCGGTGGGGCCGACGTCTTCCTGGTGCTCGATACGGATGACGTGGACCTTGCAGTGAAGAAGGCCGTCATGGGCCGCATGGGCAATACAGGCCAATCCTGCAACGGTTCCAAGAGGATCGTCGTGATGGACAAGTACTTCGATGAGTTCTCGGAGAAGTTCAAGGCGGCCATCGCCGGCCAGTCCTACGAGAACGGTGATTTCGGGCCGATGTCTTCGGCTTCCGCCACCAAATTCCTGGCCTCGCAGGTGCAGGGTGCCTTGGACCAGGGGGCCGAGATCCTGGTGGGCAACAATGAGCCCGAGGGCAACGTCTTCACGCCGACGGTTATCACCAACATCACCCCGTCCATGGACGTTTACAGCGAGGAGCTTTTTGGCCCTGTTGCGCAGCTCTACAAGGTCGGCAGTGACGCTGAGGCGATCAAGCTGGCCAACTCTTCGCCGTACGGCCTGGGTTCCGTGGTGATTTGCGACGACGTTGAGCGCGCCGAGCGCGTCGGCAACCAGCTCGACGTCGGCATGGTCTTCGTAGGCGCCTATGACCTCAGCGGTGCGGATGTACCGTTCGGCGGCGTCAAGAAGTCCGGGTATGGACGGGAACTCGGCAAGGTAGGAATGCTGGAGTTCGCGAACAAGAAGCTGTTCCGCTTCGCCAAGTAGTCAGCAAACCTAAGAAGGAGGCCGGATCGTCGTGATCCGGCCTCCTCTTTTGTGAGTGGGGTGATGGTGGCGGTTCAGGCCTGGTAGGTGGTGTGTCCGGAGACTTCCAGGAGCTCAACCCAGTTCCCGGAACCGGCGCTGCGCAGCGATGCATCCACCAGTTCCGAGGCAGACCAGCCGTCAGCAGCAGACGGACCCAGCTGTTGACCTTCGGCCACTGAGCGCAGGAACAGGGCAGCCTCTATGGTCTTGAGATCGTTAAAACCTATGCCCGGACCCGGACCCGGCTGGAAGCGTCCGAACTCGCCGTAGGACGGCGGCGTCATGATGGTTCGGTAGCCGCTGCGGTCCGTGGCAACTTCCAGCTGGTTCATCCGTTCGAAGTTCCAGCGGAGTGAGCCCTCGGTGCCGTAGACCTCGATGATGTATTCCGCGTGGGGTCCAATAGCTACCCGGGTGGACTCGAACATGCCGATCGCGCCGCCTTCGAACCGGGCGAGCATTGCCGTGTAGTCCTCGTTTTCCACCTCCCGGGTGACTTCGGACGCCTGGCCCATGTCAAAGGAATTCGAGGAGTTTCCCGCCGGAAGAGGCCGGTCCTTGATGAACGTCTCCGTCACAGCATTCAGAGAGGTGATGCGTCCTACCAAGAACTGGGCGAGGTCGAACCCGTGGCTCAAGACGTCACCCAGGACTCCCGAACCTGCCCGGGCCTGCTCGTAACGCCAAGTAAACACCTGGCTTGGATCCGAGGCGTAGCCGGTGAGCAAACGGATCTGCACGTTGGTGATGCGGCCCAGAGTGCCGGAGCGAATCAGCCTGCGGGCCTCCGCCACAGCCGGGGCGTGCCGATAGTTAAAGCCCACCGAGGTGATCAGCCCCGCAGCCTCGGCCCCCTGCGCGATCTCGCGGGACTCCTGGGCGCTCCGTCCCATAGGCTTCTCGATCCAGAAGTGCTTGCCGGCCTCGATGGTGGCAAGGGCTATTTCATGGTGGAGGAAGTTCGGGGAGCATATGGAGACCACATCCACATCCGGGTTCTCCAGTACCTTGCGGTAGTCAGTGGCGGTCTCCTTATACCCGAGGGCATCCTCGGCATGATGGCGGCCGGCGTCGTCGGGATCCGCGGCGATCACAAGCTCCGGGTGCCGTGGCAGTTCCGGGAAGAACTGCTTGGTGGCCAGGTAAGCGCGGGAGTGCAACCTGCCCATCCATCCGACCGAAATCAGGCCAACCCCAATGCGGTTCTGCTGTTCCAAGAGGACTCCTTAGTCTTTACCGCTCTCAGGCGGTGCTGTGCCGCAGAATGACGGCGGCATCTACTGATCAGCCTAGGAATGTTGCGGGTGTGTGCTGTGTCTCAATGTGAGACACATGGCGCCGGGATAGCGCTGTTTTAGTTGAAGGAACCAGCCCGACACCACCTAGCAAGAGGAGCCCGTCGACGATGATGGACCGCAACCAACCACTACGAACCGGCCCCCTGCGCGTGCTCGTTACTGGAGCTTCGTCAGGTGTCGGGGAAGCCACGGCCAAGTTGTTCGCAAGCCGTGGCGCCCGTGTGGCGTTGTTGGGCCGCCGGCCTGAAGAACTGCAGCGGGTGGCCGCGGACATCGGCACCGATGCCCACACTCTGGTTGCCGACGTCTCCGATGCCGGGGCCGTCAGGAACGCTGTGAGGAGTGCGATCCACGTCATGGGTGGTTTGGACGTGGCGGTCAACGCCGCAGGTGTAGCAGGACATGTTGCCTTGGAAAACCTCACCGATGACCACTGGCATGAGGTGCTGCAGACCAACTTGTCCGGCACCTTTTATGTGGCACGCGAGGCTGCACTCCATATGCGGCGGGCCGGCCGGGGTGCGATCGTCAATGTCGCTTCCGACCTGGCCTCTGTTGGCGCTGCAGGACTCGTCCACTACTGCGCAGCCAAAGCCGGTGTCGTGGGACTCACCAAAGCGCTGGCCCTGGAACTTGCGCCCTCCGTCAGGGTCAACGCCGTCTGCCCAGGTCCGATAGATACGCCCATGGTGCGCGCCGGATTGTCGGCGGCACCGGATCCTTTGGCGGCCCTCACGTCGAAAGAAGGCACCGTGCCGCTGAACCGCCTCGCTGATCCAGAGGAGGTGGCAGCCGCTATTTATTTCCTGGCGGTCGAGGGGACCTTTGCCACCGGAACCAGCATGGCGTTCGACGGCGGCACAACAGCTGCGTAGGAACGCCACCAATTACCTGTCAACTGAACAAGCCCAAGGAGCTTTGAAGGAAATGGAAGAGTCAAACTACAAGGACCTCCGCAGCGCACGATGGTTCGCGCCGCATGATCTCACCGGATTTGTTCACCGCACGGCGATCCAAGCTGAGGGATTCTCACGCTTTGCGCTCAAGGACAAGCCGGTCATTGGCATCGCCAATTCCTGGTCGGAACTGGTCAACTGCAACATCCACTTCAAGCTCCTGGCTGATGCGGTCAAGCGCGGTGTCTTGATGGCCGGCGGCCTGCCGCTGGAGTTCCCCACAATTTCCTTGGGCGAAAGCCTGATGAAGCCCTCGGCCATGCAGTTCCGCAACCTGATGGCCATGGACGTCGAAGAGTCCATCCGGGCATACCCTTTGGACGCGATCGTACTCCTGGGTGGCTGTGACAAGACTGTCCCGGCACAGCTTATGGGAGCAGCAAGTGCCGATGTTCCCACGATCATGCTGACCGGCGGACCCCAGGAGCCCGCACACTTCCGCGGGAAACAGCTCGGTGTCGGTACAGACACGTGGAAGTACGCAGATGAACTGCGCGCAGGAAAGATTACCGAGGCGGACTTCGACGAGCTTGAGTCGGCCGCGAAGCCCTCTGCCGGGCACTGCAGTGAGATGGGTACGGCCTCAACCATGACCTCGCTGGTTGAAGCACTTGGCATGTGTTTGCCGGGTACCGCGTCGATCCCCGCGGTAGACGCGCGCCGTGCCCAGGCAGCGGAAGCAACGGGACGCCGCGCGGTGGAGATGGCGCTGTCACAGGGGCCGAAGCCCAGCGAAATCTTGACAAAGGAGGCCTTCGATAACGCCATCACACTCCTGATGGCTGTGGGAGGGTCCACCAACGCAGTGGTCCACCTGCTGGCTCTAGCACGGCGTGTCGGCTACGAGCTGCCCTTGGACCGATTCCATGAGATTTCCCAACGGACGCCCCGAATTGTCAACGTACGTCCATCCGGCGAGTACCTGGTCCAGCAACTCTTCCAGGTTGGCGGAATCTCCACCGTTCTCAAGGAGCTGACGCCACTGCTAAATAAGGACGCAATAACCGTCACAGGCGAGTCCCTTGAGAAGGGCTACCTTAGTGCTCCCGAACCTGACGGCGTGGTGGTCAGTACGCTGGAGGCGCCTTTCGATGCCTCCGGAGGCATCGCCGTCGTGCGTGGCTCCCTGGCGCCCAACGGCGCTGTCATCAAGAGGAGCGCCGCTTCCAAGGACCTGCTGCAGCACAAGGGTTCCGCAGTGGTGTTCGAAGACATCTACGATCTGGGACGCAGGATTGATGACCCCGATCTGGACATCTCCGAGGACTCAGTCTTGGTCCTGCGCAACAGCGGGCCGGTTGGGGCTCCCGGTATGCCCGAGTGGGGCATGCTGCCGATCCCGGAGAGACTTCTGCGCCGCGGTATCCGGGACATCGTCCGGATCTCAGATGCCCGGATGAGTGGCACGGCCTTCGGCACTACAGTCCTGCATGTTTCCCCAGAGGCTGCCGTGGGCGGCCCGCTGGCGATTGTCCGCGATGGTGATCCAATCGTGCTCGACGTCGAGAACCAGCGCCTCGACTTGGACATCCCGGCAGAAGAAATCGATAACCGCTTGGCCGAACTCAAACTTCCGGAACCGAAATATCGTCGCGGCTATGGTCGGCTCTTCATCGACCACGTGAACCAGGCCCACGAAGGGTGCGACTTCGACTTCCTCAAGGGCCTGCCTGACGAGGAACCACAGCGACTGCCGTACGGCCTGATGAGCGGTTGGCAGGGCGGCTGGTAGCCGGCAACGGGTCCAATCTGAAGATGGGTTCCCCACAGGGACACCCCGGGAAGGAAAATGTGTCACAACCAAAAGTAATAGCCATTGTTCAGGAAGGTCGCCCGCTCCCTCCACTGGAACGGCTGAAGGCCGACGCCGATATCGTTGTGGTCCGCACCGCGGATGAGTACCGTAAAGCGCAACCGGGTGCGGAAATCCTGTTTTTGAACGACTTCAGGACCAAACTCCTGCGCGAAGTAGGGCCGGGGGAGTTGCGGTGGATCCATACCTCGAGCATCGGCGTCGATAGTCTCATGACGGACGACATCATCAATAGTGACATCGTTGTGAGCAACTCCCGGGGCGTCTGTGAGCGTCCCATTGCCGAGTGGGTTCTGGGCGTCTTGTTGATGTTCACCAAGGACCTCCGGCGCACCATTGAATTGCAACAGGCCAGAACATGGCAGCATCGTGAGACCGAGCCCCTGCTGGGTCGGAAAGTGCTTGTGGTGGGTCCGGGGCCTGTAGGCCGCGAGACGGTCCTTCTGCTCAGGGCAGCTGGCATGGACGTGACGGTCGTGGGCCGGTCAGGCAGGAACGATCCCCAGCTGGGCACCATATCCGGCTTTGATGGCCTTGAGGAGCTGTTGAGCCAAGCCGATGACGTCGTGCTGACACTGCCGCTCACAGAGGAGACCCGGGGATTGTTCAACTCTGCAATGTTCCGCACCATGAAGCCCGGGGCGAGACTGGTCAACGTGGGCCGTGGAGCGGTGGTCGTGGAGCAGGACCTCCTGGACTCCCTTGATGCCGGACACCTCGGTGCAGCCGCGCTGGACGTCTTCGAGTATGAGCCGTTGGATGCCGGCAATCCGTTGTGGGGTCGACGCGACATCCTGGTCTCACCGCATGCATCCGGCGATCTCATCGGTTGGCGGGGAAGGGTAGTGGACTGCTTCGCCCGGAACCTGAGCCTCTGGAAAGCCCACGAGCCGCTGAACGACGTAGTGGACCTGAAGAAACTCGGCACGGTCAGCCCGGCGGCCGGGGTCTGAGACACCCTGCTGGGGCCAATCCCATGGGGTATTCGGCGCTTTAAAACCGCGTGGAATACCCCATGTGATCCCGTGTCCCAAGCTGGTACAGTGCTCCCACCATCCCCGTCGATAGTGTGATTCAGCATTCAAACTTTCGTGACGAGGATTACATGTCTAGCACAACAAGAGGTACGACGAAAACGCCGACCCAGACCCAGGACCATAAGCTCAGCGGCAATATGGGCGTAGGTGAGCTCGTGATGAACGTGCTCGCTTTCTCCTCCCCGCTGACGACAGTCGCGGGCACCCTGCCCGTGATGCTCCTCTTCAGTGGGCACACTGCTCCGGGCATCTACCTTCTGGTAACACTGATGCTCCTGATTTTCTCCGTGGGTTTTGTGAAGATGAGCCGCAGCGTGGAGGCGCCGGGAGGTTTCTACTCCTTCGTCACGGCAGGCCTGGGCAAACCCGCCGGCCTTGGAGGAGCGTTGCTTGCCCTCTTCGGATATGTGTTTATTGGGTTCTTCGCTCCGTCCCTCTTCGCCCTGACACTTCAGAGCTTTGTGGTCAATACGCTCAATGGTCCTGACATCCCGTGGTACTGGTACGGTCTGGGCATCATTGCCGTCACCACACTGCTCGCCTACAACCGCATTGATCTCTCCGCCAAGGTCTTGACGGTGGTCATGCTGCTGGAATCGGCAGTAGTTATCGTCTTTGACATCGCAGCCTTTGCGGCGGGTTCAGGCGAAGTTGTCCAGGGAATCGGCTTCTCCATGCCGTGGATAACAGATGCCGGTCTGGGTTTGGCACTGCTGTTCGCCGTCGGAAACTTCTTCGGGTTTGAAGCGACGGTCATTTACAGGGATGAAGTCAAGAACCCGGACCGCACCATTCCCAGGGCCACCTACATTGCGGTAGTAGGAATCGGTCTGTTCTATGCTGTCGCCGCCTGGGCTTACACGACCTTCATTGGAGCAGACAAAGTTCAGGACGAGGCCGCCGCTAATACAGTTAACCTCTTCAACGACGGCGCCACTGCTCTGGTCGGCAAGATCTTTGCGGATGTGGCGGTGGTATTGCTGATCACCTCGATCCTGGCTTCGATGCTCTCCATCCAAAATATTGCCGCGAGGTACAGCTTCTCGCTGGCAGCCGATGGGGCGCTACCGTCCGTGCTGAGCCGGGTCCATCCCCGGCACAAGTCACCTTACGTGTCAGCCCTGGCAGTGGGCCTGGTGTGGGCCCTGGCCACGGTGGTCTTCACCTTGGTGGGCGTTGCCCCGGAGCTGCTGTATCCCATCGCAAGCGGCAGCGGAACCTTTGCTGTTCTCCTGTTGATGTTCATCACGAGCTTTGCTGTCCTTGTGTACTTTGTACGGCGGCGCCGCATCGCCCCTGAGTCGGTGTGGAAAACGATTGTCGCACCGATCATCAGCGTCATCTTCCTTGGCGTGATCACCTACCTTGCGATCACTAACTACCCCGAGCTCATCGGGGGATCGGCCGTGATGACGGCGATCTTCATGACTTTCACTTTCGCCTTGTTCTTCGGCGGGATCGGGTACGCGTACTACCTGCGGTCACAACGCCCTGATGTGTACCGGCGACTGGGCCGGCAAAGAGTCGACTAAAAACCAATCTCACCTGATCTTCAACTGTCTGGAGTTTTGCAATGACGCAACAAATCAGAGTTGGCCTCTTCGGCACGGGAAGAATAGGCCAAGTCCATGCCATGAGTGTGGCCACCTTGGATGAAGCCACCTTGTCCTGGGTCTGTGACCCTTTCGTCGAGGGTGCCAAGCAAACAGCCGCGGAGTTCGGGGGGCGCGTCAGCGATGACCCTCACGAGGTCTTCGCGTCAGGGGAGGTTGACGCTGTCATCGTAGCCTCGCCCACGAAGACCCACCTCGACCTTCTGGAGATGGCGGTAGACGCCAACATCCCGGTGCTCTGCGAGAAGCCGATAGATCTGGACATAGGCCGTGTGGATGCCCTGCGTGCAAAAGCAGCGTCGGCGGGCGTGCCCATTGCCTTGGGCTTCAATAAGCGCTTTGACAGGCACTTTGTGGAGCTCAGGAGACGGGTGGGCGCCAATGAAATTGGGGCATTGGAGCAGCTGGTCATTACCAGTAGGGATCCAGCGGAACCACCGGCTGCCTATTTGCCTCAATCGGGAGGAATCTTCCGGGACATGACCATCCATGACCTGGATATGGCGCGCTACTTCATCCCTGACATCGTTGAGGTGTCCGCGAGGGGTGCGAACGTTTTCAGCGATGGCATCCGTGAGGCAAACGACTTCGACTCCACCGTAGTCACCCTCCGGGGTTCCAAGGACGAACTCGTAACAGTCCTGAACTCGCGTCACTCGGCGTACGGTTACGACCAGCGAATTGAGGCTTTCGGAGCAACAGGGCTCCTGCACGTGGGCAACAAAAGCGACAGCCTCGTGCGGCACTGGGGAAGCCGGTCCGTCGAATCCGCGGGCCCCTACCAAGACTTCTTCTTGGAGCGATATGCGGAGGCCTACCGGCTGGAAGTTGCCGAATTCCTCCGCGCCGTCCGTGGCCTGCCATCGAGAAGCCCGGGATTTGAGGACGGCAGGGCTGCTCTCATCCTTGCCGATGCCGCGGAAGAGTCAGCCCGGACCGGTGTTGCCGTGGCAGTGAACCTCAACTAACACCTAGAGGTCGCCTGCCTGGGCCGTTGGCGTTTCGCAACGACATTTACGGCCCAGAGCAGGCTTTTTCCATTCTTTTTGAAACGATTCACAATCGGTGTTCCAAAGTGGTACACATGCTGAATTCGGGGATCCGTCAGAGTTCAGGTAAGTGAAACAGTGTGGTGAAGGTCACGCAGCTTCGGGATGTATTTGCAACTACCCGGAGCCAGCAGGGTCAAACAATGTTGATTGATCAGCCGCCACCAAAGGTGTTTCACCGGTTCATTTACATGGCCCTATCGAACGAGGATGAGATGACCGACGTACCACCGGCGACCCCTCCACTGGTCGCCCTCAACGACATACACAAAACATTCGGGGCGGTGTCCGCATTACGCGGCGTCAGCATCGATGTCCAACCCGGCGAAACCTTTGCTCTGCTTGGCGATAATGCCGCCGGCAAGTCCACGCTGATGAAAGTACTCACTGGCGTGTATCAACCCGATCAGGGTTCCATTGAGCTTGACGGAAAGACCACGGAGTTCCCCACGCCATCCGCCTCCCGCGACCAAGGGGTGGAGATGGTTTACCAGGACTTTGCCCTGGCAGACAACCTGGATGTTCGCTCCAATATCTTCCTGGGGCGGGAGCCGCAAAAGAATGTCCTTGGCCCCTTGTTGCGGATTATCGACCGCAAAAAGATGGAGCTTGAAACCAAACGGGTGCTTGAACGCCTGGACATACCCATCAATCCTCGGCTCAAGGTCAAGCGGTTATCCGGTGGTCAACGTCAAGCCGTCGCCATAGGCAGAGCGCTGGCATTTGACGCCCGACTCATCATCATGGACGAGCCGACAGCGAACTTGTCGGTGGCCAAGGTGGACAAGCTCATTGAGGTGACTCAACGCCTCAAGGATCTGGGCATTGCCGTCATCATCATCACACACCGATTGGACGAGGCCTTCGCCGTGGCTGACCGCTTTGCGGTCATGCGCCAGGGCCAAGTGGTGGGGCGGTTCCGCGTCGGGGATGTTTCAGAAGCCCAGGTGGCCCACTTGATCTCCCACGGCACCTTGGATGACTACATCGACGACGGTGCCGGCATCCCCGAAAAGCGCCGCAAAATCGGGAGCACCTCATCGATGGAAGTCGTCGATGTGATGGCAACTCCAGCCACTACGAACGGGAGTCACTCATGAGTCTCACAATGGAACGCGTCAAAACAAAGCTGGGCCCTGCGGACCTTAAAGAAGGTATGACAGCTACCAAGGTCAAGCGCTTCATCGGTGATTACGGGATCATCATACTTTTTGTGGTCATCCTCGTCTTTCTTGCCGCCGTAGCCCCCAACTTCCTGACCCTCAACAACATCGTCAATGTGGTTAGACAGTCGTCCATCATCGGACTGATCGCCCTCGGGATGACCTTCATCATGATTACCGCCGGCATCGACCTTTCTGTTGGTTCGATTGTGGGTTTGGCGGGTATGACCTTCGCCTTGCTGGCCCCGGCAAGCGGTGGAGCCTTTTGGTTGCCGTTGGTTGCCGGTCTTGCGGTAGGCCTGCTGGTTGGATTCCTGAGTGCAGCCTTAGTGGTCTGGGGAGCCATCCTGCCGTTCCTGGCAACACTGGCAACCATGGCCATTGCCCGCACGGCAGTCCTGGTCATGACGGACGGCCAGGTTGTTTCCGGACTCAGTGGACCTGCTGAATGGCTCGGCTCGGGCTTCATAGGCCCGGTTCCCGTCCCGGTCATCATCTTCTTGATCGCGGCCATAATCTGCGAGTTTGTGCTCAGCCGGACAAAATTCGGTTCGCACGTTTATGCCGTGGGTGGCAATGAAGAGTCTGCCAAGAAGGTTGGCATCTCCACCGGCCGTGTGCTGTTCACCGTGTACCTCATTGGTGGTGTGACAGCCGCGCTGGGTGGTTTGGTCCTCACTGCGCGTTTGGATGGCGCGGCCCCGGTGGCCGGCACTGGCTATGAACTCCAGGTGATTGCCGCCGTCGTCATTGGAGGAACGAGTCTCTTCGGTGGCGTCGGCACCATCCGCGGAACGGTCATCGGCGTTCTCCTGCTGGGTGTGGTGATGAATGGCATGAACCTGATGGGGGTCTCGTCGTACTTCCAGCAAGGCGTCCAGGGCATCATCCTGGTGCTCGCCGTGCTGTTGAACCGTTGGAAGTCGGACTGACCGCAACACCCGCACCAAGCAACAAAAAAATCTCCCTCAGCACAGACAGAAAACCACCGAAAGGAACACACCATGGGAATGCGACGGAGTATCGCAGCGGCGTTCGCAATGATGGCAGCAGGTGCGCTTACGCTGACCGGCTGTGCCGGCAGCAGCAACGCAACCAGCAGTGGCGGGACAGGCAAGACCTACAACATTGGCGTTGTGGTTCTTGACCTCCAAGACCCGGATCTGGCCCACATGACGGACGCCATGAAAAAGACGGCTGATGAAAAGGGTGTCAAGCTCAACATCACCGACTCCAAGAAGGACGTAGGCAGTGAACTGAACCAAGTTGAGGACCTCCTCACCCGCCAGGTTGATGCCGTAATTATGCAACCGTTGGATGGTGACGCCAGCCAGAACGCCGCAAAGCGCGTTATCGCCGCCAACATCCCGCTGTTTATCCTGTCCACCGAGTTCGCCGAAGGCTCAGACGTTGGGTACAAGAGCTACATCGGCGTCGATGACACAGTGGCCGGTGAAATGCAGGCAGATTATTTGAACAAGGCGCTGCCGGAAGGTGGCAACATCGTGTTCGCCGCCGGTGTCTACGGAGCCTCTTGGACGGATCGCCGAAAGAACGGCTTCGACAGCAAGATCAACAAGAACTTCAAGATCGTGGCGGAATTCCAAGCCAAGGGAAGCCGTGACGATGCCAAGCGCAACATGGAGGATACCCTTCAGCGCTTTGGCGCCGGCCAGATTGATGCGGTCGTGGCAAACAATGACGAGATGGCCATTGGTGCAGCCTCTGCCATTGCTGACGCTGGACGGACGGCGGAGTTCAAGGCAGTAGTCGGCGTCGATGGTACCGAACCAGCCATGCAGGACATCAAAGCCGGGACAATGTCGGCTACAGTCCGGCAGGACTCCGCTGGACAGGGTGTTAAAGCAGTTGAAGTGGTTACTGACTTCCTCAACGGCGGGAATGTCGAGAATCGCTACACCCTGCCCTTCACCCTCATTACCAAGGACAACCTCTCTGAGTTCTTGAAGTAGGACAATCCATCAATCAAACGGGCACGGCGGTTTTCTCCGCCGTGCCCGTTCCGTTTTGGCACACCTCCGCACATGCCGCGGCTGCCTACACTTCAGGCGGACCACTACGAATGGAGAATGCGACCATGCCCCATGGTGACGATCGCGACGCGAACATCAGTCAGCTACTCGCCAGACTGGAGCATCACGGGATTGAGGTGGACGACTCCCAGCGAAGACGATCCGAGTACTCCTACGACGCATCCAACTACCGCGTGCGCCCGGCCGCTGTCGCCTTTCCTGGGAATATCGAGGACGTACGCACCGTCTTGCGCGTCTGTTCGGCGCTGGAGGTCCCGACGACCACACGCGGCGGCGGGACCTCGATGGCAGGCAACGCTATAGGCGACGGTTTGGTGATCGATCTTTCCCGCCATATGACCTCGGTAGGAACCCTTGAGGCCGGGCAGAGGACTGTATGGGCCGATGCGGGGGTGGTCCTGGGAGAGTTGCGTACGCAGATTGAAACCATCACCTCTGGGGTGCTGACGTTCGCCCCGGACCCTTCGTCCTTATCGCGGGCCACGATCGGTGGTTCCATTGGTAATGACGCCTGCGGAAACCACTCTGTAGCTTACGGTCGCATGACCCATCACGTGCAGGAATTGGAGTTGGTGACCGCAGACGGCGCGTACCTTCGGGCCGGCCGTGATTTCCTGCACGCAGTCGACCACAACGACATCCATTCCATTGCCCGGGCCCGTGAGTTGTTCGAAGGCCTGAAGTCGCTGGCTGCCGCGAACTTGTCGCCCCTCCGCGTGGAGCTGCAGACCATCCCGCGGCAGGTCTCCGGTTACCACGTGGGACACCTGTTGCCGGAACACGGTTTCAATGTTGCCAGTGCGCTCGCGGGCAGCGAAGGGACCTGTGCTGTTGTTGTGCGTGCCAAGGTGAAACTGGTGCCGAAGCCCCGCGCCACCGCGCTGCTATGTCTGGGCTACCTCGACACCATTGATTCTGCCCGCGATGTCATGACCATATTGTCCGCCAAACCGAGCGCGATCGAGGGTTTGGACGTTTCTATCGTGGACATCATGCGTCACCGTCGGGGACCGGCAAGCGTGGAATCACTGCCGGACGGCAATGCCTTCCTTATGGTCGAGTTTTCAGATGACACCCTTCATCAGGCCGCCGCTTCCTGTGAAGACCTCGTGGAGAAGCTTCGGGCCGAGGGCCGTGTTGTCGACTACTCGGTGGTCACAGAACCCCTGGCGCGAGCCGCGATGTGGCGGGTCCGCGAAGACGGGGCAGGGCTCTCCTCGCGACGGATTGACGGAATTCAAACATGGCCCGGTTGGGAAGATTCTGCCGTTGCTCCCGAACGACTCGCTGACTATTTGGCGGACCTGCTTCCCTTGGTGAAAAAGTACGGCTACGCAGCATTCATGTACGGCCACTTCGGTGCGGGGTGTGTCCACATGCGTTTGGATTATGATCTGCGCAGTGAGGCCGGGCGTCGCAATTTCACTGATTTCACCCGTGAAGCTGCCCAGCTGGTGGTGGCCCATGGAGGCTCGCTGTCAGGGGAACACGGTGACGGGCGGGCGAGAAGCGAACTGTTGTCGGTGATGTATTCCAAGGAGATGATTGGCATCTTCAAAACGTTCAAAGAGCTGTGGGACCCGGCGGGGATTCTCAACCCTGGGGTCATCGTGGACCCCGTTCCGTTCACTGCCTCGCTGGCCTTGGAAGGCGTGGCCAAAGCCGGCCCCACGCACAGTGAACTGACGACGTCGCCGACTGCCGCCGTCGTGCCGTCCTCTGACCGTGAGCTGCTTCCGGTGGTGAGTCCGTTCGTGGGGAACACCCATGCCTGCATAGGCGTGGGTAGGTGCCGCTCCACCACCGGGGGTTTCATGTGTCCCAGCTACCGCGCCACCAAGGATGAGAAGGACTCCACTCGTGGCCGCGCACGGGTGTTGCAGGAGCTGACCAGGGTTCAAGGGAGCAGTAAGGACGGCTGGAAGAGCGCGGAAGTCCGGGAAGCGCTGGATCTTTGCCTGTCCTGCAAGGCATGTTCCGCAGACTGTCCCACGGGAGTGGACATCGCTGAGGCCAAGTCGGAGCTCGTGGATGAGTATTACCGCGGGCGTATCCGACCCTTCACGCACTATTCGATTGGGTGGCTGCCTCGGTGGCTCCCGTGGTTGACCCGCGTAGCGGCTCTGGCGAATTGGGGGACCTCCTTCCGGCCCTTCAGGACGGTGGGGGAGTGGTTGGGCATTAGTGCTCGACGGCGGTTGCCGGCTTTCGCGGCGAACGGCCGGATCCGAAACCGGGTACGGGAAGCCCGGCTCGAGGACAACGCAGACATCCTTCTGTTTATCGACAGCTTCACCCGCGCTTTCAGGCCGGAGGTCATTCCGGCAGCGGCCCGGGTTCTTCGCGACTCCGGTAGCTCTGTGGGGTGTACACCGGACGCCTGTTGCGGCTTGACCTGGATCTCCACAGGGCAACGTGATGGGGCCCGCCGGCGGCTGGCCCGGTTGATCAGCAGTCTCGACGATGGCACGGACAGGGATATCGTCGTACTCGAGCCCAGCTGTGCGGCCGCTATCCGCGATGAAGGTCCAAAAATGGTAGGCGGGCCGGCCGCTGCCCGAGTGGCGGCAAGGGTACGGTCGTTTTCTGTAGCAGTGGATGAGGCCATCAAACGCGGCTGGAAGCCCACGGCTCCTGCACCGGAAACAGCAGTACTGCAGACTCACTGCCACGAGCACGCCGTGTTCGGCTCGGGCGCCCAGAAACGCGTCCTTGAGGCCTGGGGAGTTCCACGAGTAGTGGAATCGTCGTCGTGCTGTGGCGTGGCTGGAAACTTCGGATTTGAGGCCGAGCATTTCGATATGTCCATGAACGTTGCTGAGCACTCTGTCATACCCGCCCTCGCGAAGGGCGAGGCTGATGCCCTTGTTCTCACCGACGGATTTAGTTGTGCCATGCAGGTCTCACAGGTTGATGCCGGGCGTTCAAGTGCACACCTGGCCGTGGCGCTGGATCCCAAACCCACCGAGTCAAAGTAGATGGAGTACGTCGGCATATTTCTGATCCTGATCGCTGCCGGACTGCGGGTGATCGGCGATCATATGGCGAACTCGGCCCAACAACCACGAACCACGGCAAGCATGCGTGGCATCCCCAGCGTTCCACCACGAGCCGCGGCCTTTCTGGTGGCTGCGGCCGGGATCTTCATCTTTGTCACGAGCATCAGTTCGCGGTGAGTGGCCCCATCCAGGGCAGTGTCTCAAACTGACACGATCGACTGTGTGCTTTAAGGCCGATTCTGGAAGAGACCAATAAGCACGACTAGTTTGAGGGTTGATCCCGATGATGAACAGGAAGCTCGCACAAGGACGGCACGTGGAGTGGCTCCGATCTTCGGCCCACTGTGGCCAAGCCGATTTGGGTGAACGCAGCGACTATCAGCCAAAGCGATCCGGCAGGCTTATACATCGTCTCCTACAGGACGTGGCGGAAGGCCGAGAGATCGGCGACGCCACGCCCTGGCCTTCTCCCGGGTCGTAGCCCTTTTAAAGCCGCGGTCCGTAGCGATTGTTCCTGGCACTGTGCTCAAGCGCTACGGACCGCTTTACCCCTGTGCAGGAGACAGATTTGTCCATTCCGGGCCCCGCCGTCCTCGCCAGTGAGCCTGGCAAGGTGTTGGTTGAACTCCCACAGCCGGACTTCCGGGGTCCCCGCGCAACCGCATTCATCGAAGCTTTGCAATCTTTCGAGCCGTTAGGCATTACACGGTGCCGACGGCTACGGGATGGAATCATCGTGACCTACGACGACGGCGCCTTGGAGGTGCACGAGCTACGGGCACTTCTGTTGGCCGCATCCTCCAAGGTCAAGTACATGGAGGGGGACTTTTCTCCGTCAACGCATATCTTGCCAGTGACGTTCGGCGGTTCGTTCGGACCGGACTTATCCATGGCCTCTGTGCTGCTCGACTCTGCCGAGCGAACCCTCATTCGACGGATGTGCCGTTCCCGGCATACTGTCAGGTCATTTGCTGGGCCAGGTGCCTCCGTCTTCTGCGAAGTGCCGTGGTCGAAAGACTGGCTCCGAGCCCAGCCGGACTTGTCTGTAAGAGAAGTGCCGAGAGGGTCCCTCACACTTTCAGCGCAGGGAGTGACCGTTACGAGCCGCCGAGGCTACACAAATGAGCTTGTGGTGGGCAGGGTCCGAGACGCCTTTCTTGACGTTCCGGCGGAGATACGGATGGGGGATTCAGTGTGGCTGAGACTAGGCAAAAGGTGCCTACCTAACGATAGTTAGCTAAATTGGATCCAGCCGGACAACGTTGTGAGGATGATATGGACCCTACGCCCCGCGAGCAAGCAAATGCTGCAGTCAGGAAGTTCCTGTCCGGTCATGACTGGTCAACCCAGACGCCCACCCGACAGCGAATACTCCTGGCTTTCCTGCACTTGGCGGCCGTCAAAGGCGTCAACGCCGTGAGCATGAGGACCATGGGTCGCGAACTCGACATGAAAGCGCCCAGCTTGTACTCGAGCTTCCCTCGCGGCAAGGACGAAATCGTTGCCGAGTCGCTCCGCTGGTTCACCCATGGATTCGCCAGAGATCTCCTTGAGGCTGTCGAATCGACAAACACGCCGGAGGATTACTGGGCCGCGCTGGTCCGCGTCCATCTTGCACAACAGCTCCAGCGACCGGAAGCCGATCTTTGGGACCTGCTGATAGCCACTGACAGGGCGGCCCGCTTCTTGAGCGACGACGCCCGTGCTGAGGCCAACCAATGGCTGCGCCTGCACGAGGATATGTTTTCGGCTGCTGCCCGGGAGATGGGGTATCGCTTCAGGGCGCAAACCGTCCGAGTGATTCTCGCGCTCCTCGACGGCGCCGGCCGATGGGTCGACAGGAGCGACAATGACCAGGATTTCGCGGCTCTGTCGGATCGCGCCGTAGCTCTAACTCTTTCGATTCTTGAGATCGATACTCAAAGGCGCTCCACGGATAGGGCATTGTCCCAAGCTGGCACAACGTCGCTCCGCTGAGCGCCGATACTGTGATTCGAAACTCAGATATTAGTGACAGGGATTACATGAATAACGTAACGCTGGAATCACCAAGGACGACGGTTCGAACCCAAGAGACCAGGCTCAACGGCAACATGGGCGTGGGCGAACTTGTAATGAACGTACTGGCGTTCTCCTCGCCTCTGGCCACCGTTGCCGGAACACTGCCTGTGTTGTTGATGTTCAGTGGACAAACAGCCCCTGCCATCTACATTCTTGTCACTTTCATGTTGCTGATCTTCTCGGTCGGCTTCGTCAAAATGAGCCA
The DNA here is from genome assembly GCF_000294695.2 of Arthrobacter sp. Rue61a. NCBI lineage: Bacteria > Bacillati > Actinomycetota > Actinomycetes > Micrococcales > Micrococcaceae > Arthrobacter > Arthrobacter sp. Rue61a. The sequence continues at coordinate 1,998,592 of NC_018531.1, forward strand.
GAGTGTACGAGGCCCCGGAGGCTTCTATTCCTTTGTCACTGCAGGTCTGGGCAAACCCGCCGGCCTCGGAGGAGCCTTTCTCGCCCTTTTCGGTTACATCTTCATCGGGTTTTTTGCGCCCTCGTTCTTCGGTGTAACGCTGCAGGGTTTTGTGGTCGAAACGCTGAACGGACCGGACATACCTTGGTACTGGTATGCGTTGGGTATAACTGCCGCCACCACAGTTCTCGCCTACAACAAGATCGACTTGTCCGCAAAGTTGCTGACGGGAGTGATGCTTCTCGAAGTGGCAGTTGTTGTCGTCTTCGACGTCGCGTCGTTTTCAGCCGATGGACTGGAGGTCGTCTCGTCCGTGGGGTTTGCCCTTCCCTCATTTTCAGACGCAACATTGGGTTTGGCGCTCCTGTTCGCCGTAGGCAACTTCTTCGGATTCGAAGCCACCGTCATCTACCGCGACGAGGTCAAGAACCCTGACAAGACCATTTCAAGGGCCACATATATTGCCGTTGTGGGAATCGGGCTGTTCTACGCTGTGGCGGCCTGGGCCTTCATTGCATTCCTTGGACCTGAAAATGTCCAGGCCGCGGCCGAAACCAATACGGTGAACCTCTTTAGCGATGCAGTCGCTGCTCTGGCGGGCAAGATCTTCGCGGACGTTGCCATGATCTTGCTCATCACCTCAGTTTTGGCTTGCATGCTCTCGATCCAAAACATTGCTGCCAGATACAGCTTCTCGCTCGCCGCTGACCATGCGCTTCCAGCAATCCTTGGGCGGGTGCATCCCCGCCACAAATCCCCGTACGTTTCCGCTCTGGCCATCGGCCTCATATGGGCAGTTGCCACCGTCGTCTTCACTTTTCTGGGCGTTGCACCCGACGCCTTGTATCCCATCGCCAGTGGGAGTGGAACTTTCGCCGTCCTCCTGCTCATGTTCATCACCAGTTTCGCAGTGCTCGTGTACTTCGTTCGCCGACGCAGTTTCGCGCCAGAATCGGTCTGGAAGACCATCATTGCGCCGCTCGTCAGCGTGGCGTTCCTGGGCATTATCACCTATCTGGCTGTTGCCAACTACCCGGAACTCATAGGTGGCTCGGCAGTCATGACTGTCATTTTCATGAGCTTCACCTTCGCACTCTTCATCGGCGGAATCGCTTACGCGCTCATCCTCAGGTCCAAACGGCCCGAGATCTATGCGCGGCTTGGGCGGCAGCAGATCGACTGAACCATTTTGCGGGAGTATCGGCGAGTCACGCGATACTCCGGCGTTCCCGAAGCTTCGCCTTCTGCGAAACATCTACCCCGCCGAACTAACTTCGTGGCCGGTGGCCACCCCAGAGCACCCTGGAGGACTCATGAATAGCTATTACCCACTCGCACTTCTCCTGGCGCGGCAGGAAGCTGCACAAAGCGCTCTTGAAACCGCGCACAGCGCCCTGCCCGGCGCACCTGTCGTAGTCGAACGCCAGAGGCCGCATTCACTCCGGTGGGCCGCGTTGCGCGGGCATGTAGCTACGTTTCTCCACCGCCTGGCCTGGGCGATTGAGCCGGGTGAGCGCGGAACGCCGAACTCGGGATCATGACATATCTACCCCTCTCGCGGAATCAGAGCGCTTGAGCGGAGCGCCCACCGAGTCGTTCTTTCGACTGCTCAGTGTCGTGCATGGGGCGGTTCCACTTGTACAGCCTGTCGGGACGGATTTTGTTCCCAGTTCTCGCGGCTGGTGTGGTGTGGACAATGTCCACACTTTCCACCCCGGACTGGCCCGTACAACCCCCGGACTGGCCCGGATTCCTTATGTTTCCGCCACTTCCCAGTGTTCCCAAGGCCCTGAATCCCGTTCGAGTCCCACCTCGGGCACAGGAAGACCCCCTCGTCAGAGGGGGTTTTTGCTTTAATGTGTGTATCAATTTGGAGCTGTGTGGTGCCGTTTGTCGTACTGAGTTGCCTTACCGCCGGCATGGGGGGCGAAATGAGATGACGGTCGGATAAGTCTTTGCCGTTTCAGGGGTCCACGTCTCCCCGCAGTGCGGCGCGGCTCTTTCGTGGGAGAGGGATCCTTATTCGAACATATGTTCTAGTCTTGTTGTTATGAGACCGAAGCAAGACTCCATCGCTTTCGCCCGGATGATGGCACAGATAGATGCCGACAACAGCCACCCCAGACCTGATGACGGCAAGATCATCGAGCTGGAGCCGGGCAGCCAGCCACTGGTTCGGGTGGGGGAGATCTACGGTCGGGCGATCAAATACACGAGGAGCTTTGGCATGGTCGAGTGGGTGGATGACAGACGCGCGTATCACGTTGAGTGGTTCCCGGCTGCGCAGGTGAGGCGCGTGGACGCTGAATCGTGGAGGGGGCGGCCGCTGTAGGTTCTTGGTATCGGCTTCATGTGGGCATGGGTGGTAATACGAAGTGGGATGCGAGTGAGTTGCTGGCTTGGGTTATGAGAGTTCTGCGCCGGGGCTCGGATGTCGGTTTCCGTGCCGAGGCTAGTGTGTAGGGCATCAAAGAGGAGCCCGTTGTAACGTTCGCTGGCGGCGACGACGGCTTTGTATAAGGAACAGGAGTCCACGGTGACCCACGCGCCGTCCGTGATGCGCTGGACTCGGTTCGCGATGACTAGGTGGGTGTGGAGCTGAGGGTCGCCGGCGCGTGATTCCCAATGGTCGAGTGCTGCTGCGATGACTCCTCTGGTGCCGACGTGCGCCACTCCGTTTCGGCCGGTCTGGTGTTGATGACCTGCTCTTCCATCCAGGCGAGCGTTGCCTCGATGGCTTCGTGGTGGGTGTCTAGTATTTGTTCCTGGACAGGGCGGGGGCTAAGGGCCCACAGCGTGGAGACGGACTTCGGGACGCTGAAGGTGAGGTCGAAGCCGGCGACAGCGTGGTTCGTCGTTTTCTGATTGCTGGCCTCTTGGCTGATCGCTGGCTGCCCATGGGGCCTTCCTAGCGGTTCTTTGCTGTCGGGGTGGGCTGCGTCCTGGAAGATGGCGCGCGCATCGGATTCAGTGACTTTGTCTCCGGGTTCCCTGGCAATCCCGTGGAGCCCAAGGCCAAGCCAGCGGCCTTGTGGGGTTCCGGTTTTAACGTAGTAACTGATGGAGTCTGGGGGAGTAGGGGAGACGTCGTCCAGCATCGTGGACTTGAACAGGTACTTCAGCCCCGACCGAACGGAGAGCCTGGCGATGGACATAGTCATGGCCGTGCTGCTCCGGTTCGGTTCCTGGTGGGCAGCCAGCCTCGCCGACGGAGAATGCCGAGGGTCACTGGGTCGAGGGCGACGCCTTTAGCGCGCGAAATTTGGAGCAATACGGCCGCCACGCGGGCGAGGTCTTGGACGTTGGTGCGCTGGGCACGCTTTAGGCGGAGGACTTCGTTGTGGAGGAGACCGTTTCTGGTTTCCAGCTCTTCGTAGATGGCGTGTAAACGTTCTAGTTCGGAGGATTGTGATCGCAGCTCGGTCAGGAGCCGGTCCATGTGGTTAGCGCCGTATTCGGGAGCGCCATCTGTTCGCTGTTCGGAGGTCTGCTTGTTCACACCAGTTCATGTGGTCTGCACGTACCTTCGGCATGATTTCTCAGGTGACGGACCTTGGATGCCAGAGGTGTGAGGGAGGTGACGACTGCTAAAGCGGGCGATCGCTGCCGTGGCCTCGTCCTCTTGGCCATGCAAGCGCCCGTGCACGTTGCTGGAAGGCGAATGCGGGGGGCAAATAACTCTTGCGGTGAAGGTCTGCTCGGCAGGAAGTACCTAAGATCCGCCGATCCTTCTGGGGCCAACTTGCCCTGATCGGCCCGGCCTTCGTCGCCGGCGCCTGGCAGTTCGGACCCGGTAACCTTGCCACGGCCGTTCAGGCTGGTAACGGCTACCAGTACACCCTGATCTGGGTGATCGTCGTTTCCACCATCCTGATGATTTTCCTGACCGACATGAGCGTGCGCTTGGGTATCAAGTCACCGGTGTCATTGATCCAGTCAATCAAAGACCACCTTGGCAAAAAGGTCGGGGTGATCGCCGGCATCGGCGTCTTCCTGGTTACCTTGTGCTTCTCAGTCGGTAACGCCGTGGGCCTCGGCCTCGGCGCGTCAATGCTCCTTGGCGGATCACCGGTGATGTGGACCATCATCGGTACCGCCATGGTGGCCATCATCCTCCTGTTCCGCAACGTTTACCGGGTCATAGAGAAGTTCTGGTGGTGATGGTCGGCGTCATGGCGATTGCTTTCGTCACATCGGCCTTCATCGCGAACCCTGACTGGGCCGCGGCAGCTTCCGGCTTAATTCCGCGCGTTCCCGGCGATGCCTGGTTGTTGGTCATCGCCCTGGTCGGAACCAACTTCTCCGTGAACGCCCCTTCTACACCTCCTACGGAACCAATTAGCGCGCGCAGCGAGGCAGACGGTGGTGGCGGATGCTGCAGCTGATGGGGACCCCGTGAGATAAGGCGGGCCGTCTGGAGGTCGAGGTAATGGTGGTCGGGATGCGCTTGGCGGTGAATCGTCGGCAGTGTGTGGGCAGCGGGTCCCGCGTGATGAATCCGCGGACCGAGAAGCGGCCGCTGGCTGCGGGGTATGCGCCGGCGACAATGAATCAAGCACTGAGATGGACTGGGCCGGGCAGCGCGTCATTGCCGCGCCGAGGATTCCAAACGGTTCTGGCTGCTCCTGTACTGCCGTGTCCACCCCGCGCAGTTTAGCCAGAATGAGGCCAGTACATCGAGGACTTCTGCTGCATCAAAGTTTGGAAGGACGACCGTATCGATGTCCGCCAGGGCGCACTCGCCGGGTCCGGAACGCAGATCGCAGACAACACCCCAGCCTGCTGGGCGTCTTCAGGTAGCCAGTGCAACACCTGTAAGGCATCGAAGTGCTCAAGCTGGATGCGTTTCACTCCTTCCCCCCAACATTCGGGCCAGCTGAGGTTCCGCAACGGAAAGGTTTGGTAGGGACAACCGCATGGATCTGGGTGCCGGTAACTGGCAACGCCGAAGGCGATCTTCGGCGCAAACAGAACTTTCCGTGTGGGCCGGCCGCGTCCGACGGTGGCCCTCATGACTGACCTTTGGTGCCCCAAGAACCGAAGGAGCCGGTTCGTGTACCCGGCGGCTCCCCGCCAGCCCGTTAAGGGCTGGCGGGGAGTCCGCGGTTTCATGTCTGGTTCAGTTGTCGGTCGTGATGTGGATGGCTAGCACTGGGCAGACCGCTGCCGCCTGGCGGACTTCGGCTTCACGCTCAGGTGACGGTGTCTCCTCCAAAAGGACGGCGATGCCGTCCTCGTCGCGTTGGTCAAAAACTGTCCCGGCGGCCGTAACGCATTGACCTGAGGCCACGCATTTGTCTTGTTCGAGAATGACTTTCAGCATTGAATCTCCTTCTTTGTGTTCTTGGGCTGGGGTTTTGATGCCGTTGCGGCTACCAGGTCACCGGAAGCTCGTAGACTCCGTAGACGGAGCCGTCGTGTTTGAAGGGCACCTTGTCGAGGGTGGTGGCCAGGCGCAGGGTCGGAATCCTCCGGAACAGCGTGCTGTAGGCGACTTGGAGCTCCATCCGGGCCAGGGGTTGTCCCAGGCATTGGTGAACCCCGAAGCCGAAGGCGACGTGGTGGCGGGCGTCCCGTCCCAGGTCCAGGTTGTCCGGATCGGGGAAGGCTTCAGGGTCGCGGTTACCCAGGTCGGTGGCCATGATGACCCCGTCACCGGCGCGAATGGTGTGGCCGGAAATATCAATCTCTTCCACAGCGACGCGTTTGCGCCCATCGTGCGTAATGGTGAGGTAGCGCAGAAGCTCTTCGACTGCCGAGACGACGAGTTTTGAATCCTCCTGCTCCTGGAGCCGCTTGAGCTGGTCCGGGTGTTCCAGCAGCGCCAGCGCCCCGAGCGCTATCATGTTGGCGGTTGTCTCGTGTCCGGCAACCAAAAGCAGGACGCCCATCATGGCGGCGTCGTGACTGCTCAACTCGTTCTTCTGAGTGCGCTGTGCGAGGTCTGAGAATATGTCGTCGGCGGGTTGGTTTTTCTTTGCCTCGAGCAGGCCGTGCAGGTAGCCGACGAGTTCCTCCACCGCTTGCCGGCGTTGCTCAGGGCTTGCTTCACGATTAATAAGAGCGTTGCTGTTGCGTTGGAAGAAGTTGTGGTCGGCGTAGGGGACACCAAGCAGCTCGCAGATGACGAGGGAGGGCATGGGCAGGGCGAACGCCTGGACAAGGTCGACGGGACCATCGGTCGCGAGCATGTCCTCGATCAACTGGTCCACGATCTGCTGCACGCGCGGACGCATGGCTTCCACGCGCTTGACCATGAAGGGTGCTGTGACCATTCTGCGCAGGCGTGCATGTTCAGGGTCGTCCATCAGAATGAAACTGAACGGGGAACTGGTGCTGCCGCTGTTCGCCGGGATGGGATACCCAGGGCGTTTGACGTCGGCGCTGATGCGCGGGTCACTCAGGAGCGTGCGTTGCTCGGCATAACGGGTCACGAACCAGGGGGTGCTGCCGTCGGAAAGCTCGACGCGGGTCAGCGGTCCTGCTTCCTGGGCCGCGCTCCCCGTGGGGGGTGGATCGAAGGGGCAACGGGGTTCACGGGCCATAGGGAACGCGGCGATCGGTTCCGTAGTTTCCGCAGCGGGGAGGGAGGTGGTGTTGCGGCTCAAAATAAAAGCTCCATTCGAACTCGATTATTAATGTGTTGGGGCCACGGCTGTTTGAAGTTCTGCCCTCCTCATGCGGGTTTGTTTTGGCATGGCCCAACCGATTACGCCGACGGGCCGTTCGTGGTCAGGGCTGAAGGCGAACGCGACGAAGCGGCCGGTGGCGGGGTCGCCATCGGTGATTCTCAGGCGAGCGTTGTTCGCAACGGAGCCGTGGACCTGGATCCTGACGTTGTGCTGGTCAGTCCAAAAGTAGGGAATGGGAGCATAGGGCGCACCTGCGCCAAGAATGTCGGCAGCGACGGCAAGTGCCTGTTCTGCGGCGTTGGTCCGGTTTTCCAGGCGGATGCTGCCGAGCTCTGAGTGGTCCCACCTCGCGGCGTCACCGGCGGCCCAGATGCCCGGGGCAGCGCGGCAGAACGAGTCACAGACGATGCCGTCGTCGAGCTGGAGTCCACTGTAGGCGAGCCAGTCGGTTGCCGGGCGTGAACCGATCGCGACGACCACGTCGTCGGCTGACAGGACCTCGCCGCCGTCGAGCGTAACGTGCGCTCCGGTCCACCCTCGACGGACTCCCGTGACACGCCGACCACCGAGGAGCCGGACACCTGCCTTTTCATGCATGTCGGCCAGCATCGCTGACACGTAGTCACCCAACTGGGCCGCCATGGGAGTGGGTGAGGCCCCGACAAGGATGACGTCCACGCCCAGAGCAGCCGCGGTTGCGGCGACCTCAGAGCCAAGAACCCCGTTGCCGACGACAACGAGGCGCCGGCCCTTCCGGAGCCGGGGCTTGAGGCCCAAGGCATCGTCGATGGTGCGCACCACGTGTGCATTCTTCAGAGATTCCTGACCGGGAAGGTAACGCGGAGTGACTCCAGTGGCAAGGACGATCGCGTCTGCGCTCAGAATCCGGCCCGTTGCGGTGCGGACGGATCGGGCCCCGGTTTCGAGGTGTTCGGCACGTTCACCGAGAATCCATTCCGCGCCCAGCGTGTCGAGGGCTTCGCGGGAGCGGAGGGCTGTTTGGGATGCTTCCCATTGGCCGGAAAGCACCTGTTTGGACAGCGGTGGACGGTCGTATGGGTCACGTGATTCGGCGTCGAGCAGGGTCAGGCGTCCGCGGTGTCCTCCGCGGCGCAGCGCTTCGGCCGTGGAGAGCCCGGCCGCAGAGGCACCGACAATCATTACGTCTTGGTCCAGTTTAGACATTGGTCACTTCTCGGTTTCGGGCGCCAGCCAGCCATTCCTGCATGGTGTTTTTTAGGGTGAGGGGTGTTATGCCCACGGTGCTTGTCTCCTTTTGGTGGTTTACGCATCTCAGCTTCGTAGTTTCCGGGCTGCAGGTCCTCCGTCAGGGCTGGAGATTCCCCTACTTCATCTGCTGTTGTTAGCGGGCCGCGAGGATGCCTTCGGGGAGAGCAGGCTCCTCATCGGTAGCGGCTTTTGGAATTGGGATAAGGGTTGCCAGAGCGGCGCACAGGATGGCCGCGCCGAGCCCAAAGAGCAGTGCGAGTTCGAAGCCGGACTCGGAGGGAACCGAGCCCATTGGCGTTTTATTGGCGGAGTCAGCAAGGACCGCAGCGACTACAGCCGCGGCAATGCTTGTTCCGAGCGCGCGCATCAGAGTGTTGAGGCCGTTCGCGGCGCCAGTCTCTTGGACGGGCACCGCCTGCATGATGAGCGTTGGCATGGCTGCGTAGCCGAGGCCGATGCCGACGCCGATAACGGTGTTGATGATGAGGACGAGCCACATGTTCAGGTCAAGCAGGACGGCGGCGAGGTAAGCGGCCGAGATGATGACGGCACCGGCGACGAGCAGTGGTTTCGGTCCGACGCGGCGCTCAATCCGGCCGGCGAGGGGGGACATTGCGAGCATGGCAAGGCCGGACGGCATAAGGAGCAGGCTCGCGTTGAGCAATGTGAGCCCCAGTCCGCCCGCCGCCTCCGGCATCTGCAGCAATTGGGGAAAGACAATACTGGAGGAGAACAGGGCGAAGCCCATCGCGATTGATGAGAGGTTGGTCATCAGGACTGGCCCCCGGGCACTGACCCGCAGATCAACGAGAGGGTTGCTTTCGCGCAGCTCGTACCAGCCCCACGCGACGAGCGCGGTGATGCCGATGCCCAGCCAGGTCAGGGTCGGCGCACTGGTCCAACCCCACTCGTTGCCCCGTGATACGGCAAGCAGCAGACCGGCAAGGCCGATCGCGAGTCCGATCGCGCCCACGACGTCGAAGCGGCCGTGAAGGTTTCCTTTGCCCGCAGGGACAACAACAAGGTAGAGAGCCAGGGCGAATGCTCCCAGGCAGGCTGCGACCCAGAAGAGTACGTGCCAGTCAAAGTGTTCTGTTATCAGTGCACTAATCGGGAGTCCCAATGCCCCGCCGACCCCGAGGGTTGCGCTCACCAGGGCGATCGCCGAACCGAGGCGTTCCTTGGGCACGGTGTCCCGGAGGATCGAGATGCCCAGCGGGATCACGCCCATCCCTGTGCCCTGCAGGCCACGGCCGATGATTAGCGGGACGACGGTGGGGGAGAGTGCGGAGATGACGGAGCCTGCGATGAGCAGGGAGAGCAGCACGACGGCGACACGCCGTTTGCCGTACATGTCACCGAGTTTTCCCGATACAGGGGTGCAGATGGCGGACACCAGAAGCGTGACCGTGATGACCCAGGCAGTGTCATCCCGGCTGGCATTCAGCAGTTCGGGAAGCTTCGCCTGGATGGGAATCAGGATGGTCTGCATGAACGAAGCACTCATGCCCGCGAAGGCGAGCACAGCGACGACTAGCTTCGGCCGGGCGGATGTATGGGCGGCCGGCGGATCGATAGGAGCTACGGACATGGGTCTCCCTAAGCAGCGGCAGATATTGAGATGCAGCCTCTGGAGTGATACTGCGTCTCACACTTTATACTAGGTATGTGAAGATGGGAATACGGGACAGGACCCGGGAGCTGGTCAAGGCGGAACTGGCCGAGGCCATACTCGCAGTGTTCATCGAACGCGGCTACGCGGCTGTGACAGTGGATGACGCCGCCCGTGCCGCCGGGATCTCCCGGGCTACGTTCTTCCGCTACTTCGGCAGCAAAGAGGATGTCGTTGTCGCATCAGTCGAAAGCGCCAAAATCGACTATCTGGCAGGCATCGAGGCAATACCGGTGGGGCATCACTCCAGCGGCTGGGGACTTTTACGCGCCGCGATCGAGCCCGTCGTGCAAGCTGCCACTGAAGAGCCTGAAAGCTTGCGCGCCAGGCTACGTCTCATAGGAAGTGAACCCGCTCTGAAGGCGCGGCTTCGGGAGCGGCGGGCTGCGAACACGGACGCGCTTGCTGCCGCCCTGTCAAAATACATGGACGATGACCTGTCATCCCGGGTGCTGGCCACTGCCGGTCTCGCCGCCGTCGATATCGCCTGGGAGGAATGGACGCCACGGGAAGACGCTGACTTCCGTGCAATCGTCAACAGCATCTTCACGCGGCTCGAAACTGCCGGGGAGGACCCTCGCAAGCGCTAGGCGGGCTGGACTGATTCGGTCATGGCAATGCCCGGTCGGCTGCGCTGTCCTGATGTTCAGTTGACATGGTGACAGGCTTCTGGATCAGCAGGGCGCCGGGGGTACTGGCCTACGCATGTGCATGGCATATCACATCGAGATCCACTTGGACGGGTTGTTGGCGAATCGGTGCGCATTTTATCCGTGAGCCCTGGACAGCTGGCATGAGAGCTGTCGGTTGGTTCGCGCCGGATGGGACAGCCAAGTCGAGCTCGCACAATCGTATATTTCTTGGGCAGAAGTATTACGGCGTTCAGCAGGTCATCGTAAGGAAGGGCCTCGGGCAGCAGACTGACGTCTGTTGTCAGCCGACCACAGTTCCAAAATCTTGTGAAGGCTCAGTCAGCATAAATTCGCCGTCGATCCTGAGGTTCGTTCGGTTGTGGCTGAGTATGTTCTTAGATTCAAACGCGGAAACCGGTGGGGTCGTTTGGGCAACGGGGGCTATTCCAATCTTATGGCTGGGTCCAGGGGCTTAGAGGACGGTCCGCTTCATCCCCGAGGCCCCGGACAACTAGTGCCCGACTTCGGAGATCCCACGGGCGACTCTCCAAAATGCAATCTACACCTAGCTTTGGGCTGGCAACGGGCCTGAGGCGGGGATGAAGTCTGCGCGGAGTCTGCGAACGCTGTCCATTGCCTCTGCCATTCAGGTGCCGGTAGGGCGTTCCTTCGGTTGTCTGCGTGAGTTCTCACCGGACACGGATTCCGGCCATGCCGCCGTCGACGGGCAGGAGTGTGCCGGTGGTCGATGATGACCCGGGGGAGGCCAGGTAGACGATGGAGTGGGCAACTTCGGCTGCGGTCACCAAGCGTCCCATGGGCTGGCGGTCCCGCAGCGCCGATGCTGCAGCGTCAGGATTATCGGCGGCTCCGAGGAGGCGTCCGACCCAAGGGGTGTCGGCGGTACCGGGGGTAACCGCATTGACCCTTATGCCTTCAGCCACGTGGTCTGCGGCCATGGCCAGCGTGAGGGCTGCCACGGCGCCTTTGCTGGCTGCGTAGAGCGTGCGGTTGGGAACGCCGACGGTGGCGACGACCGAGCATGTGTTGACCACGGCGGCATGGCTGGAGGTGCGGAGGTAGGGAAGGGCCGCCCTGGTGACGCGGGCAATTCCCACGACGTTTACGTCCAGTACGCGGTGCCATTCCTCGTCCGAGTTGGCGGTAATGTCGCCAGCAGCCCCGATGCCTGCGTTGTTGACGACGATGTCCACACCGCCAAAATGTTCTGCGACGGCCGTGACGGCTGCCTGCACCTGGGCGTCGTTGGTGATGTCGCACTGGACGCCGAAAAAGTCGCCGGAAACCGAATCAACGTCGCGGTCCAGAACGGCAACACGTGCTCCCCTTTCGAGAAGTAGTTCAGCGGTGGCGGCACCGATGCCGCTCGCCCCACCGGTGACAATGGCGACAAGATTGTTGAACTCACTCATATGGTGTCCTTGGATTTAGTCCGCAGCGCATCAGATGCGGGGGTCGATGTGCATTTTTGGTCCTGCCCCGGCGCCGTTAGGGCGTTCTCCGGCGAGGATGGCGCCGACGCCATCGAGCCCGACGGTTGCGGCGACGAGGGGCCTTGGGTTCACGGCGCCGGAGGCATAGAGGTCAATCGTTCCGGCCAGGCCGGGTGAGGCGCTGAGGATGCCGACGGCGGTGACGTCCTTGAGTGCGAGGGTCCTGGTGTCGAGCATGCTGGGACTGCCGGCGAGGCCGACGTAAACCACCCTTTTTGCCGGTTCGACAAGTTCAAGTGCCTTGGCCGGGAGGGAGGGGGCATTGGATGCATCGATAACTGCATCGAACGGCACGTCCGGCAGTTCCCCGGCCGCCCAGACGCCGTCGAATCCCAAGGTCCGGGCGAAGTCGAGGGAGCGTAGGGATCTTCCCATGAGGTGCACTTCGGCACCTTGGGCTTTTGCGAAAAGTCCCGCAAGCAAGCCAATGGTGCCGGGGCCAAGTATCAGGGCCCTATCGCCACGCCGGAGCTCGGCGCCATGGACGGAACGCAGTGCGTTTCCCCCGGGCTCCACGAGGGCGCCAAGCGCGTCATCGACGGTGTCGGGCAACTCGTGGAGCGAGGTCGCGGGAACGGCGAGCTGTTCTGCGAGCGCGCCGTGGTAGCCGCCCCGGATGCCAACTTCGAAGCGGTATTCACAGACGTGCTGGTTCCCGCCCATGCAGCGGCGGCAGGTGCCGCAGCCGAGCATGGTGTCGCCTGTGACGCGGCGGCCGAGCCACCGGCCGTCAACACCGTCCCCGACGGCGGACACCGTCCCGCTCCACTCGTGGCCCAGCCGCATGGGGAATTCGGCGTGGCCTTCGTGAAGATATTGCATTTCTCCGCTGAAGAATTCCACGTCGGTCCCGCACACTCCCACCCTTGCGACGTCGACCACAACCTGTCCAGGCTTGGCGACAGGGGGTGCGACATCCCGAATTTCGGAGGATTCCGGTCCAGTGAGTACGAAGGCTCTCATTGTGTGCGGCCTACCGGGGTGCCAGGACTGGCTGGCGCTGCTTGCCCAGGCCCTCGATGCCGAGCTCCATCACGTCGCCGGGCTGCAGCCAGATCTGGGGCTTGAATCCCATTCCGACTCCTGGCGGGGTACCGGTGTTGATGAGGTCCCCGGGTTCGAGGACGAGGAACTGGCTCAGGTAGTGGACGATGAAGTAGGGGTCGAAGATCATTGTGGATGTGGATCCGTCCTGGCGGCGGACGCCGTTGACGTCCAGCCACATGCTCAGATCCAGGACGTCGTCGATCTCATCCGGGGTGACCAGCCAGGGGCCGGCAGGGTTGAAGGTTTCCGCGGACTTGCCCTTGGACCACTGGCCGCCGCGTTCGATCTGGAATGCGCGTTCGCTGACGTCGTTGACGACGACGAAGCCGGCGATGGCGTCTCGGGCGTCTTCGACACTGTCCAGGTAGCTGGTCCGCTTGCCGATCACGATGCCGAGTTCGACCTCCCAGTCGGGTTTCGACGATCCGCGGGGGATGCGCACTTCGTCATTCGGACCGATCAGGGTGTTGGGGGATTTGGTGAAGAGGATGGGCTCCTCAGGCACCGCCTGGCCGGTTTCGGCGGCGTGGTCGCTGTAGTTCAAGCCGATGCACAGGATCTGGTGAGGACGCCCGATCGGGGCGCCGATGCGCTCCCCGGCGAACGTCTTCAACTCGCCGGAGGCTGTCCGTTCGGAAACGACATCACGGAGTTTGGCTATGCCTCCGCTGCCGAAGAAGGCTTCGTTGAAGTCGGCGACGACGTCTGATACGTCAACGTAGTGGGTGTCATCGATGCGGACGACGGGCTTTTCCGAGCCTGGTTGGCCGATTCTCATGAGGTACATGGATAGTCTCCTGTGGTGTCTGACTGGTATTTGTGGCTGTGAAGAGTGTTGATGGCCGCGTCTAATGAGCGACGGCTGGCTTCCATGAGGCAGACCACGGGCTGCAGGGTGCTCCTGTGGTCTCCACCTGTGCGGTGAACAGCTTCCCGGCGTCGGGGTAGGTCTGCAGTTCTGCCTCGGTGAGGTCACGTGACGCTGTGGTGATGAGCAGTGTGTCCAACTTTGGGCCGATAAAGGCAACGCTGGAGGGGTGGGGGCATGGCACCTTCACGGTGTGTTCGGGTGTGCCCTCGGGTGTGAAGGAACGGACTTCACCGGAACCCCATACGGCGATCCACAGGTGTCCCCGGGAATCTGTGCAGATTCCGTCGGGGAAGCCATTGGTGATGCGGAGGTGTTCCCTTCGCTCTCCGAGCAGCCCGGTTTCGGCGTCGTAGTCCCGGACCCAAATGATTCCGTCGACGGTGTCGGTGTTGTAGAACAAGCGGCCGTCCGGGGACCAGGCCAGGCCGTTGGAGAGGGAAAGGTCGGCGTCAATGGTGGTCAGTTCGCCGTTATCTTCAATGCGGACCAGGGTTTCCTGGCCGGCGCGGTCATCCAGTGCGAGGGTGCCGATCAGGAAACGGCCCGTGGGATCGCACGCACCGTCATTCGTCCGGCTCCGCTTACCCGCCGGGACAATCCGGGGGCCCGGGGTCCGTTCGCCCGATGGGGAGACGACGACGAGTTGCTCCTGCGCTGCAACGAGCAGGTCACCGCGCGTCGACATGACGGCGGCGCCGACCATTCCATCGAAGTCATGCCGGCGGGTCTGAACAACGCTGCCGCCATCCAGACGCCCTTCAAAGACATGCCCTTTCATGATGTCAACCCACACGACCTGACCGGTTGCGCCTGCCCACAGGGGGCCTTCAGCCAGAACGTGGCGTTCTTTCGAAGCTACAGTGGCGGTGAATGTTGTCATGTCGTGGGGTCCTGGTCCTGCCCTGCGATGATCTTCCGAATGGCGGGGAGGTCGTCGATGAGTTGTTGTAACGGGGTCCGGTACGTCAGTGCGCTGATGCTGATCGCGCCAGTTGGAATGCTGGGGGAGGAGAGATAGACCGGCAGCGCGATGCAGTTAACGCCGGGCTCGTTTTCCTGGTCATCGACGCTGTAGCCCCGTTCCCGGACGAGTTGCAGGGCCTCATGCAATTCCTCGGCCGTGGTAGCGGTGTGTTCTGTCCGGCGTTCCAGCGTGCGGTCTCCGATCCACCTGTGTACTGATTCCAGATCCGGCAGTTGCAGCGAAAGAAGGAGCTTTCCGACGCCGGTCGCGTGTGCCGGGTTTCGACCGCCGATCGTGGAGGTGAGCTTCATCGCGCCTACGGATGGGTCAACCTTTCCCCTGTAGACGATCTCGTTTCCGTTCAGGACTGCGTAGTGGGCAGTTTCCCCGTAGCGTACGGCCAGCCGTTCCAAGATTGGTTGAACCCTGAGGTGGTCGGGCCGGGCTTCATAGTGCGCGAAGGCCATCCGCAGGAATTCGTCTCCCAGCGAGTAGTGTCCATGTCCGTCCTGGCCAGCCAAGCCTGCCCGCCGCAGCGACGCCAGTGCCCGGTGAACCGTGGGCTTTGCGCTATCGATCGCCTTTGCCATCTCGTCCAGGCTGATGCCGGCCGGGTGGCTGGCAAGTTCAAGAAGCACTGCCAAGACCCGGTCCGAGCCAACGAGTCGTTCATCCACCGAATATTCCTCACCTTAGATCATTCAAAGTTCCAACTATTAGTATTACATTTCAAAAAATGGAAGCCAGGGAATTCAATAGGTAGCTCTGCCGCCTGAGATGTCGTAGACCGCGCCGGTGGAGAAGCTGCATTTGTCCGAGGCCAGCCAGGCCACGAGCTCCGCGACTTCCTCGGCCCGGCCGACGCGGTTCATGGGAATGAGGCTCGTGATATGCGCGAGCACCTCGGGAGCAGTCGAGGAGTTCATGGGTGTGGCCACGACTGCCGGGGCGATGGCATTGACCAGGACGCCCTTCGTGGCGAGGTCCTTGCCCATTGTTTTGGTCAGGCCGATCACGGCCGCCTTCGTTGCGGAGTATGCGGCCATGTTCGGGTTTCCGTCTTTTCCGGCCATGCTCGCGAAGTTGACGATCCGTCCCCACCCCTTTGCCGCCATGGACGGCGCGAAGGCCCGGCAGAGGTTGAAGGTCCCGTCCACGTTGACCGCGAACGTCCGTTGCCACTCCTCATCCGTCACCTCCCAAAAGGGCTTGTTGGGCCCGATGATTCCGGCGCTGTTGATAAGGATGTCGACCGGGCCGATGGCCTCCGCGGCCCGGCGTACGGCGTCGGCGTCGGAGATGTCCAGGGCGACGTCGGCGCCGTCGGCGATGTCGATGGTGACGATCTCGATGCCATCCTGCGCCAGCCGGGCGGCCGTTGCGGCTCCAAGGCCGCTGATGCCGCCGGTGACAACTGCTTTGCGGGTCATGGGGCTATCTTCTTTCCATTGAGGGCCGTGGGCGGTACCGCATGCTCGTGGACCGACTGGGGTTTGGTTACGGCCGCAAGGAGTTCGAGGACATGTTGATACGGGTGGCCGGTGGCTCTGGTCATGCCGAGCTCACACGTTCTGTTGACCGAGGCGTAAGCGTCGAAGTCCCGCTGGGCAATTGCGGCGGCCTCGCGTGCGGTGGCGGAGGCTGTAAGTTCGGGGTGGAGCATGCCGCGGTCTCCGGCGAACGCGCAGCATCCCCAACTTTCCGGGATGACCACCTCTTCTGCTACGGCGGCTGCCACCCGCCCGAGTGCTGCGTTGAGGCCCATCCGGGTTGAAGAACATGTCGGATGCAAGGCCAGGCTGCTGATCCTGCGTCCTTGCGGCAGGGACCCCAGTAGGTGCTCGTCGACAAAGGCAACGGCATCGACCACCCGTAGGCGGGGTTCTTCCGCAACCACGGCAAGGAGCCCTTCGAGGCCTTCGGTGCAGGAGGCAGCATCACAGACGATGGGCAGTTCCCCTTGACGGCTTGCTTCCCAGAGCACGGGGAGGACCCTGGCCCGCATGATCTCGTAGCCGTCGGTCATACCCTTTGATTTCCATGGTGTGCCGCAGCACATGTCGGCAATGCCGTCCGGGATGGTCACGGCTACCCCGGCACGTTCGCAGAGCGAGAGGAACGCGCTGGATACACCGGGCCCTTCCTCAGCAGGCCCGAACATCGTGCTGATGCAGGCCGCAAGATAGACAGCTTTCGGAGCAGGAGGATGCGACGGCCGACGGCGGGATCCGCCTCCTGGAAGGTCTTTATCCCAGCGGGGCACAGTGTCAGTGCCAACGATCGCGCGGGCGACCTCTGAGGCGCCGGTTACCAGGGGGGCGGGGAGGCGTTTGACTGCCGAGAGGGCAAGGCCGCCGAACTGGGCAACACTGCCCCAGTGGCTGGCCGCGGTTTTCCAGCCGGCCTGTTCGATGCTGTTGCGGCTCTCAGCCCGCAGACGCTTCACGAGCTGCCCGGTGTCGATAAGGACCGGGCATGCGGTCTGGCACATGCCATCGACGGCGCAAGTATCGACACCGTCATAACGGTATTCGTTCTCCAGTTCAGCCTTCAGCCTGATGTTGCCTTCTTGGTCCGCACGGGCGATTTCACGCCGCAGCACGATACGTTGGCGTGGCGTAAGGGTGAGATCCTTGCTGGGGCAGACGGGCTCGCAATACCCGCATTCGACGCACCGGTCAACCTCTTCTTCCACGGGCGGGGCGGTTTTAAGGTGGGCCAAGTGGAATTCGGGATCCTCGTTGAGCAGGATGCCCGGATTGAGAAGTCCGTTTGGATCGCAAAGGTCCTTGACTTCACGCATGACCTCGTAGAGCGAGTCGCCGTACTGGCGCCGAACGAACGGGGCCATGATGCGTCCGGTGCCATGTTCCGCCTTCAGGGTGCCTCCGTTGGACAGCACGAGAGCGACCATTTCTTCGGTGAAGGCGGCGTAGCGCTCCAGCGTGGAGGTGCCGCTGGCCGGGCCCAGATGTTCGTTGAGCAGGAAGTGGATGTTGCCGTCTTTGGCGTGGCCGAAGATGACGCTGTCCTCATATCCGTAGCGCTCAAAGAGTGCAACGAGTCCTTCGCAAGTGGGCAGGAGGTTTTCAACTGGGACGGCAATGTCCTCCAGCAAGGCAGTGGTGCCGCTGGGCCGGTTGCCGGCGACCGTGGCGTACAGACCCTTCCTGATGTGCCACAGGGAGGCGCGGCGTGCGGCGTCCGACGACAATCCTGCGGGCCGGACCAGCGGCAGAGAGTCGAGTGAGGCAGTGCTGGATGTGATTCGGTGGGCAAGTGCGTCGGCGTCTGCCTCCTGAAACTCCACGAGCAGCGCGGCGTGGCCTGACACTTCGATACTGCGCAGATCCTCGTCAGCCTCCGGATCCCGCTGGGCCACGCGCAGCGAGGTGGCGTCAAGCAGTTCGATCGTCGCAAATCCCGCCGCGACCAGATCAGGCAGGGCGGCCGTGGCCGCGGAGAGCGTCGGGAAGTAAAGGAGATCGGTTGCAACATGCGGCTTGATTGCCACCGTGCGGAAAGTGGCCTCGGCGACGAACGCGAGCGTTCCTTCGCTGCCAATGACGAGGTGCAGCAGAATGTCGACGGCGCGTTCGAAGTCCAGGAACGAGTTCAGTCCGTAGCCCATGGTGTTTTTGATGGAGTACAAGCGTTGGATCCGTTCCACGTCGGAAACGCTGGCCAGGATCCGGCTTCGCAGAGCCAGTAGTCCGACGTGGAGCCCCGGCTCCCGCTCGCGGAGTATGTCATCCGCGTCCGGACTGGCGGTGTCGATGATGGTTCCGCTGGCCAGGACCAGTACGGCGGACTCGATGGTGCGGTAGGTATTGAATTCCGTGCCGCAAGCCATGCCGCTGGAGTTGTTGGCGACTACGCCGCCGATCGTACAGGCAGCTTCACTGGCCGGGTCAGGGCCGAGCTTGCGCTTATACATAGCCAACCGGGCGTTGACCTGGCGGACGGTGGCCCCCGGCTGCGAACGGACGCGCCTGCCTGCATCGAAAACGTCCACCGCACGGAAATTCCGCCGGGTGTCAATCAGCAGGCCGTCGGCTGAGGACTGGCCGCTGAGGCTGGTGCCGCCGGAACGGAAAGTGAGCGGTACTCCGTGGCCAGCCGCACCGCGCAGCAGCGCCGCGACTTGGTCAGCGGAGTCGGGGACAACGACGGCGAGCGGCGTCAGCAAGTAATGGGAGGCGTCATGGGCATGTGCGAGCCTGTCGGAGGCGCGCAGGCGAACCCCGCCCGGTACGGATGCTTCGAGCTCGGCGACCAGTGCTGCGTCAGCCCCGGGGAGATTCGAGCGGCGCTGGGTGCTAGTGCGACTCACGCGAGACCTCCGATCCGGATGCTCCCAGCAGGAAGTCCAGATCTACGCCGGTATCCGCCTGCAGGACGTGGTCAACATAGAGCCGTTCCCAGCCGCGCTTTGGGTTCGCATAGCCCGCAAGCGTGGCGGCGTTGGGCGTGCGGGCAGCCAGGTCTTCAGGTTCCACCTCCATGTCGAGGGTGCGCTTGTCCACGTCGAGGCTGATGATGTCACCGGTTCGGACGAGCGCAAGCGGGCCGCCGGCTGCGGCTTCGGGGGTCACGTGCAGGACTACCGTGCCGTAGGCCGTGCCGCTCATGCGTCCATCGCAGATCCGGACCATGTCACGGACGCCCGTCTCGAGCAGCTTCTTCGGCAGCGGCATGTTTGATACCTCCGGCATGCCGGGGTATCCCTTAGGTCCACAGCCGCGCAGCACGAGTACGGAATTTTCGTCGACTTCCAAATCCGGATCGTCGATCCGGGCGTGCATATCCTCAATGCTGTCAAAGACGACAGCCGGGCCTCGGTGGTGCATAAGGTGGGCGGATGCGGCAGCGGGCTTGATGACTGCGCCGCCCGGTGCAAGGTTGCCCCTCAAGACGGCGATCCCGGCCTCGGGCTGCAGAGGATCGGCACGACGTCGAATGACGTCCTCGTCCCAGATCCGCGCATCATCCACGTAGTCAACCAGCGGCCGGCCGGTGACAGTCAATGCTTCAGGGGCGAGCAGGTCCTTCACCTCGCGCAGCACGGAAAGGAATCCTCCGGCGCGGTGAAGGTCGTCCATGAGGAATTTGCCCGACGGCTGAAGGTTGACCAGCAGCGGAACTCCTGCACCCGTGCGGTCGAAGTCATCGATCGACAGCTCGATTCCCAGGCGGCCAGCGATGGCCAGCAAGTGGACCACGGCGTTCGTCGAACCGCCGATAGCTGCCAGGGCCACGATCGCATTCTCAAAAGATGCCTTGGTGAGCAGTTGGCTTGGGGTCCGCTTCTCCCGGACCATGTCCATGATCAGGCGCCCCGTCTCGTGGGCGCCTGCGAGGAGATTGCTGTCGACGGCGGGTGTTCCCGCAAGTCCGGGAAGCACCATCCCAAGGGCTTCGGCCACCAGGGCCATGGTTGAGGCTGTGCCCATGGTGTTGCAGTGTCCGCGACTGCGGATCATGGAAGACTCGGACTTGAGGAACTCCTTGTTCGACATGTCACCACCGCGAACGTCTTCGCTGAGGCGCCAGACGTCAGTGCCGCACCCCAGCGGGCTGCCCCTGAAGGTACCGGTCGCCATCGGTCCGCCGGGTACGACGACTGCAGGAATATCGACCGATGACGCGGCCATCAGCAGCGCCGGGATGGTCTTGTCGCAGCCGCCCAGCAGGACGACCCCATCAATCGGGTTCGCCCGCAGCATTTCCTCGGTGGACATGGCTGCCATGTTCCGCCACAGCATTGCCGTCGGCCGGACCTGCGTTTCCCCAAGGGATACGACCGGAAGGTTCAGCGGAACACCTCCGGCCTCCCAGATGCCCCTCTTCACGTGCTCGGCAACCTCGTCCAGGTGCGAATTGCATGGTGTCAGATCCGAGGCAGTGTTCGCGATGGCAATCTGGGGCTTGCCCTCAAAAGAATCCTCGGGAACGCCCCGCCGCATCCAGGCACGGTGAATGTACGCGTTGCGGTCATTTCCTGCGTACCACTGGGAGCTGCGCTGCTCGCTCATGTTCCAACTTTCCATTAATTGAATTGGCAGTCGAATAAATTGAATCTTGAATTGGTTCAGGTGTCCAGCGCCATTCGGGATGGAGCTTGGAAACTGGTCCGGGTTGGCCTTGGAGCCCAGCGTTCCGCCTAGCAGGATTCATGGATTGCTTTAGCGCTTCCTAACGCACTGACTGCGGGGCTGTGGTCGGTAAGCGACAACTGCCCACGTGCCTGAACTTCGGGACCACACGCGCGTCGTGGTGTCCCTTTCGGTCAAGGTCGTGCGGAGACAGATAGACGCCATCAAGGCCTGCGCCGCCCGCGACATGAGCGGGCTACACGGTTCACAACGCGATTGCTTGGGGTCCTAATTCTGGGGGTGTGCACCCACGTCATCTCGCGTTAGGGCCGCCAGGCGTCCTGCCACTCAATGACGGGCTGGCCGTCTTCAAACCGGAGTTCCAGCCATACGTGCCGGGCAACTGACGTGTCGGGCGCCCCTTCCTGGACGATTGCATCAATGTCAGGGTCTGGCTGACCGCCTGTGAATTGGGCCTCTGTGGCCTGCCAGGAGCGGTAGATCATCTCGTCAGGCATGTCAGGTAGCCACCTGTCGGCAAGCGCTAAGTGGCGCCCGTTCCCAAGAGAGAGAACTGAGGAGATCTGGGAGTGAAAGGATGTCCCGGTCGGGTCATTTTTGTGCGGGTCTCCGATAACCTTCCATGGGCCGTGGTAATCGTCGGCGACTGCTATTTCGGAGCGGTTGGGGAAGTACCAGCTGGTCCCGGACGTAACAAGGTAGTGGCGGCCCTCGTGTCGGAAGTAGGCGGGGGCCTCCCGGACAAGTGGCGGGTGCGGATGAGGGAAATGCGTGCTGTAGGTGCCGGTCACGTCCGTAAGGTCCTCGGTCAGGTCCGCGCAGATAAGCTCGGAATGGACGCGTTCAAAGTAGTAATAGCCGCGGCCAGTCTCCGGGTCGACCACAATGTCAAAGTCTCCGGCACTCATGCCCAACGGCTCAAAGCCGGGTCTGACAAGACGGTAGGGCCCCTCAAAACGGTCAGCCTGATAGACCCACGATCGTTGCTTGCCGTCTTTATGCATAACCTTCAGCCAGCAAACGAATGCTCCCGTGGCCGGATGCCGCACAATGTGCGGCCTGTCCATCATGGCTGCAGGGTGCAGGGGCGATTCGGAATCGTCGGGTTCTGCGGGAAGAATCGACCCGAGGTCAGTCCACGTCGTGAGGTCAGGGGAGCTGTACGCGCGAACGCCGCTGTGCCACCGGCCCGTGGCGGGAGTCGATAAGGACTTATCCTCCCCGTACCAGTAGTAGAGGTGGCCGAGGGCAATGATGGAGCCGCCGTGAATATGGATTCTTTTGCCCTCAGTGTCGAACATGATCTCGCCGGGCCGAATCTCGTTTGTCAATTAATTTTTCTCCTATCTTGGCGCTGCCGGGCAGCAGCTTGAATCCCCGCGTAATCGCAGCAGGGATTTAGCGTTCTTAGTTTCGGTATGTGCGTAGTTATTGAAGCTCCGCTGCCTGTAGTTCCTGGCCGGTCCTACTTTGCGTAGAAGCTCCGGGTTCGTCCGTCGATAACGGCATCCGAGGCAATGGTCACCGTTCCGGTCAGCCGCAAGTCTTCTGAGGAAGCGCCAATCATGATGTCCACGTCTCCGGCTTCTACCCGCCACTCCATGTTTGCGTCAAGGAACGCAAGCTGTGTGATGTCAAGGGTGAAATCAACTTGCGCTGTCTGGCCCGGCTCCAGTCCGACGCGTCGGAATCCGGCCAGTTCCAGCACCGGACGTGAAACTGATCCGTAGGTGTCCCTGATGTACAGCTGGGGGATTTCAGTCCCGTACCGTTCGCCGGTATTAGTGACGGTGAATGATAGATCGATACTTCCGTCCCCGCCTACCTTGTGTGCCGAGAAGGACAAGCCGCCGTACTCGAAGGTTGTGTAAGACAGGCCATGCCCGAACGGATACCGCGGTGC
This sequence comes from Arthrobacter sp. Rue61a, assembly GCF_000294695.2. Classification (NCBI taxonomy): domain Bacteria; kingdom Bacillati; phylum Actinomycetota; class Actinomycetes; order Micrococcales; family Micrococcaceae; genus Arthrobacter; species Arthrobacter sp. Rue61a. Next base: position 2,021,212 of record NC_018531.1, read on the forward strand.
GTGCGGAGCATCGACGTACTCGGGAAATCCGACGCTTTCGCCCTGGTGCCAGGACGACCCATAGGGGTGGTTGTAGTACACAGGGACTTGGCCGGCGTTTCGGGCAATGCTGACGGGAAGCCGCCCGCTGGGGGAGTGGACGCCCGTGAGAATGTCAACGATGGCTTGGGCGCCGCCTTCCGCCGGGCTCCATGCCTCCACGAGGGCATCAAGGTGTTTGTCGGAGGCGTCACTTGAGATCGGCCGACCGTCCAGGTGCACACCAATGAGCGGCTTGCCCAATTGCGAGAGCTTGACGATCAGGTCCTCCTGGCAAGAAGGAAGGTTGATGTTGGTCGCGTCGATTCCTTCGCCCATCGATGCGATGGAAGCGGTGCCGTGCTTACCACCGAGAGTCAGCAGCACGACGTCGGCACGGGCAGCCAGGGCCAGGGCATCGTCGTGTCCTGAGTCGTCGTCGCCGGCGAAGGGGTAGCCGGCGGCCCATTCCACTTCTGTGTCGGGCATCCGCAGACGAAGCTCGTCGAGGAGACTGCGGATACCAGGTTGCTGGCGCTGCAGAAGCGCCTCGAAGGCCGTTCCGTCGGAAGCTTCGATCGTGGTGCCCGGAAGATTATTGGCGATGGCTTTTAAGTCATCGCTGCGTGTGGCGAGACCCGCCATGGATGAGTTGACGGCGAGCATGCCTTCGGCCATCGAGTAATGGGTATATCCGCCGAAGAAGAAGCGGGCGGTCGCTGCGTGACAGCCGATCACCGCAAGTTTGCCTGTACCTGCCGCCAACGGCAGTACGCCGTCGTTGGACAGCAGGACCAGCGACTCCCGGGCGGACTGGAGAGCCACCGCACTATCGGACTCCGCCCGGAATGAGGAGTCCCGGTCTCGTGCATCCGGGGCGAAGGGATGTTCAAACAATCCCATTCGGAATTTGGCCGTCAACACTTGGTGGACGGCCCTGTCGAGGAGGGCGACGTCGGCACGGCCTTCGGCGAACCAATCCCTCAACTCGGGACCGAAACCCTGCGGCACGTGCAGTTCAACGTCCATTCCCGCGCTTAGTGCAGCCAGACCCGCATGGGCCCAGGATTCGGCAACACGCTGGACCGTGTGCAGATTGCCGACGGCACAGTAGTCGGACACGACCATGCCGTCGAACCCCATGTCCTCCCTTAACAGCGTAGAGAGCAGCCGGTGGGAAGCTGACACGGGTTCACCGCCAACCGAGTTGTAAGAGGGCATCACACCACGCAACCCACCCCAGGTGATGGCCGCCTGGAACGGCTTGCCATACACCTCCAGCAACGTTCGTTCGGGAATGTTGCAGTGCGTGCCGTGGATCCCACCTTCAGTGTGATGCGAACCGACGAAGTGTTTGGCCACCGCCTCAGTACGTCGTCCCGCGGAGTCCTGGTCCTGCAAGCCCAAGGTGTACGAGACCCCGAGCGCAGCAGCGAGGGTTGGATCTTCCCCATAGGACTCGCCGTGCCGTCCCATCCGTGGATCGCGTGAGACATCCAAGACTGGTGCAAGCGTGTGAGTGATGCCCAGTGCGCGTTCCTGCCGTCCGACGATTTCGCCAACTCTAAGTTCCAGATCAACGTCCCAGCTCGCTGCCCTGCCGAGCCCTGAGGGGAAACTCGTTGCCCCCGGCAAGTACGCGCCGCACAATCCCTCCATGTGAAAGATCGCAGGGATTCCGTGTCCGGAGCCGTTCATGGCTGCGCTCTGAATTCGGTGCTGAAATTCGGTTACTTCGTTGAGCGTGAGCGCGGACCGTGCCTCGAGGCACGAAACCTCCCCAATTCCGAAAGGAAACCGGTCTGCGAAGTCGTCAGTTTGTGCAATGTCCGTCGGGAAGTAGCAGGAGACCTGGGCCATCTTCTGGTCAAGGCTTAGCTCCGCCAAAAGAAGGTTCGCCCGGGCCGGGGCGGGCAGGGTCTGGTCCATCCAAGGGCTTTTCACGTTTGTGCTCATCGTCATCCTCGAGCCGATAGTCGTTCAGCCGGTCGGGGAAAGGTTCACGCCCTAACCGGAACGGCGGGCTGGACCCGCCGCGCCGGACGACAGGGCGCCGGACTTCTTACAGCCACGCAACACGATTGTGCAACGTTCTACATAATAGCTTTGGATCTCTTTCACTGCAAGAGATCCGGGAACTGCCAACACCCCGTACGCCGGCCACGTGCTTCGATGGGGTTGAACTACGAAGATGCTCCTTCCAGGCAGGGGGAGGGCCAGCCCTAACTGGCCCTCCTTTTATCTACCTGGCGCAGATGCCGGGGAGGCGATGTACGTTTGGTGTTCACCTGCTGGAAGTTCAAGTGACGTGCCGCCGGCCCGCAGGATTGCGCTGGCACCGTCGGGGACCTTGACGTTGAATAGCCATCCACCCCCACCTCGTTCCCAGTGCACCTTTGCTTCGCCCAGAGGGGTAAGGTGGCGGATGCTGGCGTGGGTCAGGCGCCGGTCATCAATAGGTGAGATCTCAAAGCTCTTCCAACCAGGTGATGTTCGACGTAGCCCTCCGACCCGTTGCTGGATCCAGGATGCGACGGACCCCAGGAAGTAGTGGTTTCTTGAGCGTGCGTTGGTGTCCCATGACTCGAGCAGCGTCCGTTCGCCGTTGTCGAACCAAACGCCCCAGCCCGGCCGTGAACGCTGGGTTAGAACTGTGAGGGCGAGGTCGTCCCGGCCGGCGTCGCTGAGGACAGGCAGGAGGTGTCGCACCCCAATAGCGCCGCAATCGAGGTGTCCGTGCGTGCGGGACTCTATGTCCTGGATCAAGCTCTTCTGCACTGACTGCGTGTGCTCTTCGGGCACCATATTGAATGCTAGGGGCAGTATGTTGAGGCTCTGTCGATAGTCCACGTCTGGCACGGCATAATGGCCGGCGGCATAGTTGAAGTAGCTCTCATGGTATGCGGCGGCCGACCGCTCGGCGGCGGCCTCATACATGGCAGCAGTCTCGGGTTCACCCAGTTCGCGGAGGACGGAGGAGGTGTGTTGGAAGACCGATACGGCCATGGCTGTGGCCACCGGTGCCATTCCTTCGGGTGGAATGCCGTGACCGGGCGCCAACCAGTCGCTCCATGAGCGGTCATGCCAGATTCCCCCGCGGAGGCGCCCCATGATGTCATCGGCGAACCGGCGGATCATGGGGGAAAATTGCTGCAAAACTCCTGGATCCCCGTATTCCTCAAAGAGATACCACGGGATAAGTACGGCGGAGGCGGACCACGCGGGATCTGATGCGGCACCCCATCCCGGGGTCGGGATGATCTGGGGGATCGCCCCGTCCGGGGTTTGGGCATCGACATGGTCATCCAGCCACTTCCCGAGAAACGTCTTCAGATCAAAGTGATGGAGCAGCGCCTCTGTTGCCAGATGGGCATCGGCGGTCCAGCCGTTTTTCTCGTAGATGGGGGTGTCGGTAGGAATCCCGTGGACATTGTTTAGGAAGGTGGATGCCAACGACGCGTCGATCCAGCTGATAAGGGGATCGCTGGACGTGAATTCGCCCGTCCGAGCAAGTTCCGTAGAAATGGGTACTGCTTGAACGAGCTCGACCACGACATCCCCTTCGGTCTCCACTTGCATCCAGCGGAATCCGCGGTAACCGAACTGAGGTTCCCAGAGGTATCCCTTCTGTGCGGACTCCAGACGCAATGTGTCTTCCTGGGCGGCGCCGACTATCAGCACGTTATCGCAGACTACTGAGGAGTCCTGGGCCAGCTGTTCACCGTAAGTCACGCGGACAGATCCCTCGGTGCCGCTCACCATGCATCTGACACGGCCGGTCATCAACGTGGCGAAGTCGTACACGTGTTTGTTTGCGGTGAGCTGTTCAACTACAACCGGTGCCACAGGATCCAGTGCCCGGATCGGAGGTTGCGTAGCCGGCTGCAGACTTCCCCTGGGAGGATCGACAACTTGGGCCGGGGACCAGGGCAAGGGTGTGTCGGACAGGGCCCAGGTCTCTCCACGAAACAGGATCTCACTTTCGACCGGTCCCGGAGCGCATTCCCAGCCGGGGCCCGTTGCGACTTCATCGGTCCGGCCATCACTGTACTCCAGGGAGATTTTGGCGATGGCAGTTGGTTCGCGATGCCATGGAGCGATATTCCAGCCCCAGATGTCCCCGCCGCGCGCGGAGTAGCGTTCGCGTCCGGCCTCGATCACGATCTCATTACGCCCTTGCCGTAAAAGGTGGGTGATTGTTCGAGGCCTGTACAAGATCCGATTGTCGTAGTCGGTTACCGCCGGTTCGATAGCTTCGTCCCCGACCCGCGTTCCATTGATCCGGACAACGCCGCAGCCCAGCACCACGGCATTGATGGTGGCTTCCGTCAGTGTGCCGTCCACATGGAATTGGCTTCTGAACCAAGGGTTTGGTGCAGGGTCGGTTTCAACCGCCAGAAGCCTGACGCCGGCCACCGCTTCTTCGTTCTGGTATGCCTGCCCTTCGACAGGAAGAGGCGAAACGCCATCGTCCTTGCGTGCTTCCTTCGCATCTGCCGCATACCAGCCAACCCGGCCGCGGTCCGCCCTGAGCCGGACACAATAATTGCCGGGGGGAGCTTCATTCGGCACTTCCACGAAATGGCTGAACCTCTCCCATAAGATCTGGGGCCCGTTAAATTCCTTCCGTGCGATGGCGCGACCGTCTGCAGTTTCCAGACTGACGGAGAAGGAAACGTCGACTGCGTATGGGTTGTCGATACCGTCGGGACCAGCGAGGTCCACGCTAATGGCCCGCACGGGGCCGGGGGCATCGAATGATTGAGAGAGATCGGTTCCTGTTGACGCCCAGTCGACGCGGTCACGCCTTGTTTCCCTGACGATTCTTTGAGAACTGGGCGCCGGACGTGAAATCCACCTCGCGCCGTCAAAGGGCAATGCACGCTGTGTCCTTGACACGGGTGCCTCCGTTCTTGTCTATTATTTGGGGCCTGGCAGGGGCTTTAAGTGGGGCAGGCGATGGAGTCGGTGCCTGCCCCGGGAGGTTGCTATGGCCGGAGGTCGGTTCGCCAAACGGGGGCTAGGCAGCTGCCCTGCGGAGACGGACTGCAGTGTATGGGCGCCCCGGCAGGTCTACCCGAACGGTTCCCTCGAAGGTTCCAGGGAGTTCGTCAATGGTCATGTCCCAGGTGTCGATGACGTCGATGTGGGCACGCATTCCCGCCGGGATGATGATGTTCCGGAATGCTGGCTGCCCCGCGCCGAAGTACACAAGGATGTATTCGTTCTCAACGCCTCCACAGATGGAGTCCCAGTCGGATGGAAGGGGATCCAGGCGTTTGGTCGGCGACTCAGCCACGACGCGGTTGAGGAATTCAATACGGGCGGGGCTTTCCCCTATTAGTTTCCCGCCCTTGGCCCACCAGATGATGTCGCCGGGGGAGTAGTAGGTTTCGCCGTGTGTTGCATAACCGCCGGCGATTGTGGCTTCCCAGAACCGTCTCACGAGCTCTTGTGCGGTCAGGCTTCCCCACCCTTGGTCGAGGTTTCCTTCATAGCCGCATTCATCGATCACTACCGGCTTGGCGTATTTCCGGCGCCATGCCCCGACCTTCTCAGCCAGATGCTCCCCTGTCTGAATGCTGCAGTGGGTCACCCACTCTAAGTCGAAGTCAAAGAGTTCCATCCAGTTGTGGTTGGAGACCAGGTGGTTGGCGTGGTCTTCGGTGGCCACCAGTTTGCCGATTCGCTGCCAGTCTTCGGGCTGTTTGGAGGCGACCAAGTCATATTCGTTGGCCAGGGACCACCAAACGTTCGGATATGCTGCCAACCGCCGCACAACGTATTTGACGTACCTGTCGTCGGCAGCCTTCCCCAGATTGGAGAAGCCCCAACGGTCATAGGGGTGGAAAAGTATGAGGTCCGCTTCAATGCCGGCGGCATCCAGTTGCTGGATTCTTTCCTCCAGCTTGGCAAAGTAACCCAGATCGAACCTGGTGGTGTCCCAGGAGCCATCGCTGCTTCTCTCAAAGACGAAGCGTTCCGGTTCATTCTTGTTATACAGGTAGTCCTTAGGGAACAGGCACATCCGGAGTTTGTTGAAGGGGGAGCGGACGAGTTCAGTAAGCGTTTGCTCCTGCAGAGGATCGTCCTGATGCGTCCAGGCATACACTGTGGTCCCCGATGGGTTGTAGGGAGTCCCGTCTGCGTAGGCAAAGTGATGGGTGCCGCTGACGCGCACCGGTCCTCGGGAACTACCGTCGGCAACATCAAATTCAGCGCGTACTCCGTGGAGGGAGCGGGCGTTGGACGTGATTTCTACCGTCCAAGGGCCAGCTGCCGGCGGAAGGAAGCGGACCTTGTACTTGCCTTGACCGTCATAAAAGCCGCCCACGGTGACTGAGGCTTGGTCCTTGCGAAAGACTGCCGTAAACTCCACGTCGACAAACGGGTTTCCATGCGTCGGGCCGGTCAATTCCAGTCCGACGGGCCGGTTCTTTTCCCGGACGGAATCGATCGTTAGTGATGCGCTGGCCCCCTCAACGGCTTCGGATTCGTAATCCGGCCGGGTTTCGATGGGGGCAGGTTCAACCGGCTGAGGTGTCTGGTCTTCCATGGAGTAGAGGGTTTCCAGCAGCTCAGTCGCACGGTCAGGCTCAGCTCTGAGAACGAACTTCAGAAACGCGCCGATGGGAAAGATCCGCATCTGATCAAGTACGGTGCCAAGGACGTCCGGTATCTCCTTTTCAAGAAACTCGCGTGATTCCGGGTTGTCCATGGCATGGCCGAGAGTCGAACAGTTATTAAAGGTTTTCATGGTGGTCCTGTTTCTAGGTCGTGCTGAAGGGTCCGACTGACGCGTTGCAGCAGTGAGGGGACCGCGCACTTCGAGCCGCATCAAGCCGCCTCGGGGCGTCCGTAGCTGCTGTCGTATTCGACAGGCGCGATGACTGGCCGCTAACTTCCTTGTGCAGCCTCTTCACGGGCTTGACTGGACTTGAGGTGTCAGGTTGAGGTGCTCGTCGCAGGTCAGCAGCAGTGCGACATGGGCTGCGTGTGCCGCCACCCACCAAATGTAGAACGTTACCCTTCCCTCGTCAAGCATTGCTCAGGAAGGCAGAAGCCCGAATGCGCTTGCCGGCGCGCGCTCGTATGGGGTGTTGCCGGTGGGGCCGCGACTCGCCATGGTGGAGGGTCGCGACCGTAGCGCGAGCCGCGGCGTGGATAACGTTATACGGGTTTTCCTTGGCTGAATGGGATTTGTGCTGGCCTGAATTCCAGCACTAAGTGACTTTAGGGTGTTTTCGCCCTGGATCCAGCCTTGTCAATTACCGTGCACCAGCACGTATCTGCGCGTTTGATCGTGGTTCTGCACTGGTGCTGCGGGTGATGAGTTTGGGGCCGACGACGTACTGAACGGGTTGGTCCCGGCCGTTCATTCTCTCCAATAGCAGTTTCGCGCTGACTGACCCCGTCAGGGATCCTGATTGATCCACTGTAGTCAGTGCTATGCGGCCTATGGTCGATGCGTAGATGTTGTCGTAACCGGTGATGGTGATGTCCTGCGGGACCCGGATGCCTTTATCCTCAAGGGCCCGGAGCACCCCGAAGGCGGCGATGTCGGCCCCGGCGAAGATGGCAGTAGGCAGGATGTCCCTGCCCATGATTTCCGTTGCCGCGAGGTGGCCACCTTCTTCGGTGTACATGGTGACAACGACATCCGGGTCAAGCCCGTGGGCCTTCATGGCAAGTTCGTAGCCTTCCCTGCGGGCGGTGTGGGACAAAACGAATGGCTTCTTCTTCCCTGCGGACGGAGCGCTGGTATGAACGATATGGCGGTGGCCCAGCGAGACCAAGTGTTCAACGATGAGGCGGGCACCTTCTCGGTCATCGTCGACGACGGTGTCGAAGTATGATGCAGCACCATGAAGCCCGACGACTACAGTGGGCGTTGACCTTGCCAACGACTCGATCCAGTCAACTTCCATCCAGGGTGCCACCAGGATCAAACCATCCACCTGCCGGTCGACCAAAGCTTCAATGCATCTTTTTTGACGGTCCGGGCTAATCCCGCCGACTACGATTATTTCCTGATACGGACTGCTCTCAAGTTCGGCACTTATCCCCTGAACTACCTCCGGCTGGAATGGCGACAGAATGTCGCCAATCATCACCCCGACAGTAAAAGAGCGGCCCCGAAGGCCGCGCGCCCCCGCATGCGGACGGTAGCCCAGGCGTTCAATTGATGATGTCACCGTCTGCAGCATGTGTGCACTGACCCCGGAGGCACCGCGGACGACTTTCGAAACAGCCGATACGGAAACGCCGGCGTCCTTCGCTACATCCTGCAGGGTGGCCCGACGGGAGGTACCTGCGGCCGTCAGGGGAAGGCCGGAATATCCATCTTCCCGCCTGCTCCGATGTGGCATCTCGTTGTTTTCGTGCTTCGTTGAGTTCATGGGCCCGGATTCGCTGGTCGATAACGTTACACAAACAGTATGCCTCTCATGTGAAGATGTGCTGTAAGGGGTCCCTATGGCGGCGCGACTTTCCCGCGATCGTCGACTCAGAGTCGGTGTGCGCGGATAACGATATACGGCGTGGTCTGGTGAACTGCGCCACCGTGACGGGCATTAAATCCTGCTGGGAACAGTATTTGAGGCAAGGTGTTGACGTAGGTCACATTTGACCCTTATGCTCATCCGTATATCGTTGCACGTCGTTGTGGTAGCGATGTCTACACAGCAGGAGGGTGGAATACGCGGAGTTACGCCCCCTGGCTTCGGAGTGGAGTCGGTGGTTCCCCTCCAGCCAGCGCCAAACAAGGAGCTTCACGCAGGTTTCGAGGTCACCCCTCGGCCGGGCAGTGACGCCCGCCTCTTGAAACGTTTCAACGATTTTCTATATACATAGCTTACTAAGCGGATCGCCCTAGTTACCCCGAAGATTTGGTCTCGGCAGCTTGTGCGATCGCACAGGAGCACAAAGGAGTGTCATGTCGTCCAGTGGTGTTGAAGTTCCCACGCGTAGCGGGGTGCCCCCGGTGGGCAAGGAACTAGCGAACCGTCCTCGCAAACGTCGTCGCCTGCGTTCAGTCGGACGTGACCTTTGGTGGTTGGTTCTGCCCGGCGCTGCCGTTTACCTCTACGTGGTTGTTGTGCCCACCGTTCAGGGTTTGCAAGCCGCTTTCACCGATTGGTCGTTCGCGACCGTGGGGGCACCGAATTTCACGGGATTTGAAAACTTCACCCGTATTTTCAACTCGGACGCCGGTCCTGCGGTGTTCCGTACGCTCCAGTTGGCCGCCGTGGTCGTGGTTCTGCAGAACATCATTGGGTTAGCTCTCGCGCTCCTGTTGAACGGACGTGTGTTCGGTCGCAACGTGCTGCGGACCATTGTTTTCGCGCCCATGGTCGTTTCGTCGCTCGTTGTCGGCTACCTCTTCAAGTACATCTTCGGCCCGCCCGGGGTAGGGGGAGTCAACCAAGTCCTGGCTGCTCTCGGCCAGGAGCCCGTTGACTTTCTGGGCAACCCAACCACGGCGATGGTTATCATCATCGTCACCGTTCTTTGGCAGTCCATCGGTGGCAACATGATCATCTATCTGGCCGGTCTACAGGGCGTGCCCCAAGAACTTGAGGAGGCAGCCGCCATTGACGGTGCAGGGTATTGGAAGAGGTTCTGGTTTGTCATCCGTCCGCTGCTCGCCCCCGCTGTCACCATCAACCTCATGCTCGGACTCATCGGCGGACTGAAGATCTTCGACCAGATCTTTTCGCTCACCAACGGCGGGCCCGCCAATCAGACTCAGACTATCGCTACGCTCATTTACTCCTACTTCTCCCTGTACGCCGACTACGGACGTTCGGCCGCTCTCGCCCTTCTCCTCGCGATCGGCATCGCGATCCTCTCCGTCATCCAGTTCTCGGTCCTACGCCGCCAGGAGCGCAATTCATGAAAACATCAGGTCTTTGGAGCCGTTACGGCGCCAACATAACCGCCTACGGGTCGACGCTCATCTTCCTTCTCCCGGTTTACGTTCTCATCAACCTGGCGATCCGGCCCACTGACGACCTAACACCACCGGTCATTCCGAGTTCCCGCCCGACATTCGAGAACTTCGTCACCGCCTGGACCACTTCGCCGTTGCCGGGATCAATCATCACGAGTTTGATCGTCACGTCGATCTCGTGCCTTGTGGTGCTGGTGGTTGGAACAATGGCCTCGTACCCGCTGGCCCGGTCGACCTCGCGCCTATCCTCCGGCACTTTCTACTTCTTCATGATCGGCTTACTGCTGCCGTTCCAACTGGCACTCATACCTCTCTACATCCAGATGCGGGACCTCGGACTTCTTGGCACGGTATGGTCGCTGGTCATCGTCTACAGCGGCGTGCAATTGCCGTTCACCGTCTTCCTGATAACCACCTTCTTAAGGGCGAGCGTCCCCCTCGACTATGAGGAAGCCGCTCAGATTGACGGGTGCAGTCCCCTCCGGGCCTTCTGGCACGTGGTCATTCCGCTGCTTCGACCGGCTCTAGGCACCTGCATCATCCTCAACAGTGTTGGCGTATGGAACGACTTCTTCACCCCCCTGATCTACCTCTCGGGCAGCGGCCAGGTGACCATTCCCATGGCAATCTTCCAGTTCGTCGGGCAGTACACCACGAACTGGCCACTCATTTTTGCGTCCTTGCTGATCTCGATGGTCCCAGTTTTGACGCTCTACCTGCTGTTCCAGCGGTACGTAATCCAAGGATTCGCCGGTGGGCTGAAGGGATGATCCGCAGCCAGCCCGCGCATAAAGTCCGGTGCCGTCACCGGGTACTCCCAACTCCTTCACCACTCATCACAGCACCCACTTCACAGGAAGAGATCGATCAATGAAGATTCACAACCGCGTCATGGCGGCCGCCGTCGCCACCATCACGGCAATCAGCCTCGCCGGATGCGTCAGCTCCGGCAACACCGGCGCAAATAACCAGGCCAGCGGCGAGCCAAGCAGCGAGCCCAGCGGCACCTTGACAGGCCTGTTCTTCTCGGGCTTCAAGGACACGTATGAACAGATCGCGGCGGACTTCAAGAAGAAGTATCCGAACGTTGACGTGAAGTTCGACTACCAGGGTGGCGACATCGGGGCCCTGACAATGACGCAGCTGCAGGGCGGCACGGCCCCTGACATCCTGACGTCATTCCCCGGCGGCACGAAAACCGATCCGGCCGACACCGTCGTCTCGCTGGCCGCTTCCAATCGCATCGCCCCCCTCAACGCGCCCTGGGCAAAGGACGTCCCGGATGCCTGGAAGCAGGCAGTGAACTACGAAGACAAAACATTTGCCTACCCCGGAGCCCTTCAGCCGCTCGCCGCGATTTTCAATAAGACCAAACTCGACGAACTCGGCTTAAAAATTCCGACGACCCTGGATGAGGTCTATCAGCTCTGCACCGCCGCGAAGGACAAGGGTGTCTACGCCTACTCGCTCGGCCTCGGGGATCCTGCCGGGCCGCAGATGTTGACCTACAGCCAGCTCGCGACTCTCGAATCAGACCCCAAACAGTTTGATGCAGACCTCGCTGCCGGCAAGACGACATACGCCGATTCCGTGTGGGTCGACCAGTTCGAAATTTATAAGAAAATGGGCGACCTCGGCTGCTTCGGTGACGGCGCGCTCGGCCGATCCCGCGACCAGGCCGGCCAGGAAGTTGCAAAGGGCGCAGCACTCGCGACTGTAGATGTCGGAGCGGTTCTCGCTGGGATACAGAAGAGCGCACCTGGCAGCAGTTTCGAAGTAGCGCCCATGCCGGCGACGAATAATCCTGCGGACACGAAAGTCGTCGCTCTGCCCGGCCTTGTCAATACCATCAACGCAAAGGCAAAGAACCCTACGGCCGCACAAGCGTTCCTCGCGTTCATGGGGGAGTCCGAGCCTTCGGCGACCTACGCCAAGGGCTTCGCCTCTGTGCCTGTGCTCGCTAACGATACCTACACCGCACCAACGGAACTCGCTTCGTTCGCGGACCTCATCGAACGCGGCGCATACGCACCGCTAGGTAACGTGCAGGCCGAAGTCCAGACCCAACTCAACCAGACCGTCCAATCGCTGATCCTCGGTAACAGCACGCCGCGCCAAGTCGCTGAAAAGCTGGATTCTGTATACAAAAAATAACCTATGCTGCCGATCGGGCTCCGCGTAGATGTGTGGCCCGATCGGCGCTTCGAAAGGTGGCCCGCGGCATCCAAGTGGTGTTCGAGGATCCTTGCTCTTCACTGAACTCGTCCATGACGGTAGAAGACATCCTCGTCGAACCCATGGCCGCGGCGGACGCCACCGGCGGAAGACAACGCTACGCGAACTGCTCGACGCCGTCGGGCTCCCCGGAGACTCCGAAACCGCTACCCATAGGAATTCTCGGGGGACAAAGGCAGCGTATAGCGATTGCCGGTGCACTAGCGATGGACCCCGCTGTCATCATCTGCGATGAACCCACCAGCGCACTTGATGTCATCACCCGGGCACGCGTACTGAAGCTCTGTTCATCAGCCATGCCCCGGAGTCGTCATGCAACACCCTGGTCCCCGTTGGGGGTCCGCACCGATACTCAACCTGAAACGGAGACTCCATATGGCAACGGCTGCCGCTCCCCACGCCCCACGCTTTGAACACCGCACAGAAAACGGCCCAATCCTTGGCATGGGTACCGGAACGCCCAGACTCTCATGGTCCGTGCCGACCGCTGAGGGAGGCTACTTGCAGACCGCCTACGAACTGGAAGTCAGCCGGGGCGGCCTTACCCAGGCGTACAGGATCGAAAGCGCCGAGCAGGTACTGGTTCCGTGGCCTGCTCCTGCGCTTTCCTCCCGCGAGTCCGCCAGCGTCAGGGTACGCGTTGCCCACGATGTGGACTGGAGCCGGTGGAGCGATTGGTCGGTCGTCGAGGCGGGTCTGCTCAACACCAGCGATTGGTTGGCGGATTTCATCAGCCCCGTCGACCTCGGAGCGGAGGGCATGCCTGCGCCCATCCTGACCGGGACCCTTGATGTTCCGGGCGATGTATCCAAAGCGCGGCTCTACGCAACCGCCCACGGGGTTTATGTCGCCACGCTGAACGGGCAGCGGATCGATGACAGTGTCCTTGCTCCAGGGTGGACGTCGTACGAGAACCGGCTCCGCTACCACGCCTACGACGTCACGTCACTCGTGCGCCAGGGTCCCAATACCCTGGACATGCTCTTGGGCAACGGCTGGTACCGCGGTCGTCTCGGTTTTGAAAACAAGCGTGCGCTCTACGGGGACAGGCTCGCCGTGCTCGCCCAGCTTGAGGTGACCACGGTCGACGGCGGCACTTACGTCCTGCTCTCCGACGGGTCCTGGAGGGCGCGGGAGAGCAATATTGTTTCCGATGATCTGTACGACGGTCAGCGGACGGACCTGCGGATCCCGAATGACGTCTCGGCGCAAAGGGCTGGCACGGTCGAAGCCGTCGTGGCGGATCTTTCCCGGCTTGTCGCTCCGGAAGGTCCAGCTATCCGGCCCACCGACGTTTTACCTGCGCAATCGGTATTCATCTCACCCTCCGGAAAGACACTTGTGGACTTCGGTCAAAACCTGGTCGGCTGGATCCGGCTGCGGACGCGGAACCTGCCCGCCGGAGCTGAGGTGGTGCTCAGGCACGCCGAAGTCCTCGAAAACGCCGAACTTGGCACCGAGCCGCTGCGTTCCGCAAAGGCAACGGACTCCTTCATCGTTGCCGGATCCGCGGAGGAAACGTTGGAGCCCTGCTTCACCCTGCACGGCTTCCGCTATGCGGAGGTGACGGGTGTGCCTGGCCTCAAAGTGGAAGATATTGAAGCCGTTGTTATCGGCTCCGACCTCCGTCGCACAGGCTGGTTCTCTTCGTCCAATGACCTGCTCAACCGGTTCCACGAGAACGTTGTCTGGAGCATCCGCGGCAACTTTGTGGATGTGCCGACCGACTGCCCGCAGCGGGACGAGCGGCTGGGTTGGACGGGGGACATTCAGGTTTTCGCACCAACGGCGTCCTTCCTGTTCGATACCACCGGGTTCCTCAACTCCTGGCTGGCGGACCTCGCCGCCGAGCAGCTGCCGGACGGTGCAGTACCGCACGTGGTTCCCGACGTCATCCATTCGGAGTTTACCAATGCGCCCACGGCGGCGTGGGGTGATGCGGCGGTACTCGTTCCTTGGACGCTCTACCAGCGGACAGGCGACCTGGATGTTCTTGAACGGCAGTTCCACAGCATGTGCGCATGGTTGCACAGGGTTGCGACGCTGGCAGGCCCTGAGCATCTGTGGACGGGTGGTTTTCAGTACGGTGACTGGCTGGACCCCAGCGCTCCACCCGAAGATGCTGCTCGCGCCCAAACGGATCCCGACGTGGTCGCAACGGCGCATTACGCCCGCTCTGCAGAAGTCCTCGGTAAGGCAGCGGCGGTACTCGGACGGGACGAGGACGCCGCCCGGTATGCCAAGCTGGCCGCTGAGGTCCGTGCTGCCTTTGCCCAGGCGTTTGTGACTCCATCGGGGAGAATTGTTTCTGACAGCCAGACTGCCTACGCGATGGCGCTGGAATGGGCGCTGTTGCCCACTGAAGAGCAGCGCCAGGCAGCAGGCCGGCGGCTTGCCGACCTGGTCCGGGTCAGCGGATTCCGGATCAGCACCGGATTCGTTGGCACCCCGTTGGTCTGTGACGCTCTCACCTCCTCGGGGCACGTGGATACTGCCTACCGGCTTCTCCTCCAAACAGGCTGCCCATCATGGCTCTACCCTGTCACCATGGGTGCCACGACCATCTGGGAACGTTGGGACAGCATGCGGCCGGATGGCTCTGTGAACCCTGGCGGGATGACATCGTTCAACCACTACGCGTTGGGTGCCGTCGCTGACTGGATGCACCGCAGCCTCGCGGGCTTGGCGCCTGCGGCTCCAGGCTACCGCGCACTTGAAGTTCGGCCGTATGCCACGTCGGCACTCACCTCGGCGTCCGCCAGTCACCTGACACCCTACGGCGAGGCGGCTGTTCACTGGGAGCGTACCGGCGGGCAGCTGAGACTGAACGTAAAAGTGCCGGTGGGCGTTACAGCCCAGGTTTATGTTCCGGGCTCCCCGGAGCCGGAAATGGTTGCGCATGGTGAGTACTCATGGGTCGTTTCCGATCCCACTACAGCTGCGGAGAGCCAGACGGCCGAAACCATCCGCGACGTTCTTGACTACATGCCTGCTGCGTGGTCCGCTGTGGTGGCGGCTGCCGTGGAAACCGGGGTCACGCCTGAGGGGGAAGCCCAGGCGGCGGACAAACTCAGCAGGTACCTCAACGACCCGGCCAACACACTGGGGATCGCGCTGGTCCCTGAACCCTGGGTCCATGCACGCGTTCCGCTGCGGGAGCGCGTGGCCGAAATCCTCGCTGAGCCGCAATCATGACGGCCTGGGAGCGGACCGGGAACTCCGCGCTGCAGCCTATTTTGCCCGGCTTGTACCCGGACCCGACGATCTGCCGGATGGGCGAACACTGGAACAACGGCAGAACCACAGTCTTTCGAGAACAGGATGACTTCTTCCGTGAAACCGGGCCAGACAACGAACAATGCCCCCGCTACGACGGCCCAAGCCTTTCCCGTCGTCGGGCTGATGACACTTGCCTTGGCAATTTTCATCTCCATGGCGACCGAGTTCCTGCCAGGGGGGCTTATTCCGCAGATCGCTGCCGAGTTCGGCCGGTCGTCGGCTGAGGTAGGGCACCTCATTACCGTCTTTGCCCTCACTGTGATCGTCACGGCAGCACCGTTGGCTGTGATCACACGGCGTCTGCCGCGCAAGACCATGGTTTTGATCGCCTTCGGCTTGATAGCAGCCGGCAACGTCGGAACAGCGCTTGCACCGTCCTTTGAGGTGTTGCTGATCGCGCGGGCTGGGGGTGCCTTGGCTCATGCAGCCTTCTGGTCGGTTGTTGCCGCATACCCCGCCCACATGGTCCAGCCCACGGAGCTGGGTAAGGCAACTGCCGTCACCGCAGCCGGCGGATCTGTAGCTGGTGTGCTCGGTATCCCGCTGGGGAATGCGCTCGGCCAAGCCTTTGGATGGCGGATCGCGTTTGCAGCACTGGCGGGCTTGGCGCTGTTGGCCCTTTTGTTGATGGTTTGGCGACTACCTGCTGCAGGCGCGACGGGAGCAATCAAAACCAAGGCCGTGAACTCAGTGGGGAAGGACGGTACGCTGCCGTCGATATTGATGGTCTGCCTTCTGATCGTGCTGATCGTGGGGGCACAGAGCAGCTTCGGGACCTTCAACGTCGTGTGGTTGCTTGACACAGTTCACCTTCCTCCGACCGCGATTCCGGTGATGCTTTTCATAGGCGGGGCTGCCGGTGCCGTGGGAGTCGCCGTGACTGGCGCTTTGTACAGCAGGTTTCCGTTGCGGCTGTTCTTCGTATCGCTGACAGCGCTCATTGGTCTCCTGACAGCACTGCCTCTGGTTGCCGGTTCGCAGCCCGCCGTGTGGGTGGCATCCGGCCTTATCGGTGCAGTATTCGGCGGGCTACCGGTCATGCTGCAAACGCGCATGATGCTCGTGGCCTCACCCCGCAACCGAAATGTCGCAGCTGCTCTTCAGGTCACGGCTATCAACATCGGAATCGGAGGCGGCGCTCTTCTCGGCGGAATCGCGATCAGCCTAAGCGGGCTTCCGTCCCTTCCGAATTGGGCTGCAGGGTCGATGGGTCTGGCACTTGTGACAGCGATGGCCTGGGTAACAGCAAGCAATCTGAAGGGTACAAGGAAGAGGCTAACTACATGGCGATGATGCATCGGCAAACACCGGTCGTGGTCCCGGAACGGAACACTGGATATCGTCGTGGCCAAGTGCCATGCGCATTGCCAATTCATGACCGAGAGTTAGGCGGGACGACATGTCCACGACAAACCTCCCGGAACAGGTCTGGGAAGAGCTCAATGCACTCGTTCCCAGCGAAGAACACTGGCTCGACTTCGATGCCGTCCGACGATCATCCGCTGCCACCAAGCACTGCAATTTTGTTTACCGACGAAAATTTCACGACCGAAGGAGTCTAATTGCCTACCCTTTATCTGCCCCCGCATTTCAAATTTGGCGCCGCGACGAGTGCTTTTCAGATCGAGGGGGGTTGGAATGCCGATGGTAAAGGCCCGTCAATCTGGGATACTTTTGGCCACTCGCCGGGAAAAGTTAAGAATGATGAGCCAGGCGACGTGGCTTGCGATTCGTACCACCGCTACGGCGACGACATCGCTCTCATGCGCGAAGTCGGCCTCGATACATACCGGATGTCACTGAGCTGGTCGCGCCTGATGCCCGAAGGGACGGGACAGGTCAACCAGGCGGGCGTCGACTACTACAACCGGGTAATCGACGGACTCCTGGACGCCGGCGTCGATCCAAACGTCACTCTCTATCACTGGGACCTGCCGCAGGTTCTCGAGGATCGCGGCGGGTGGGCAAACCGGGATGTGGCGGACTGGTTCGGCGAATACGCCACAGTTGTGTTCGATCGCTTCGGCGACAGGGTGCGCCGGTGGGCAACACTCAACGAGCCCATCGCGATCTGGGCGGGGTACGGCGTTGGCTTTTTCGCACCGGGAAGGACGGACGCCCGGGCCGGCCGGCAAGCGATGCACAACGCCCTGCTTGCCCACGGCAGTGGCGTGCAGGCCTTTCGAGCCGCAGGGTCCCCCGGCGAGATTGGCATCGTGCTCGACATCTGGAAGCGTCATCCCGCGACCCAGTCGGCTCGGGACGTCGCCTTGGCGCACGAGGGCGACGACGACGGATTCCGGTTCTTCCTCGACGCCCTGCGCGGTGGCGGATACAGCGACCGCATCCGCCACCGCCTGCAGGCGGAAGGTACGATGCCGGTGATACACGACGGCGACCAAGAGCTGATCGAGCAGCCGATCGACTACCTCGGTCTCAACGTCTACTCGCGGATCGTTGTGGATTCGACTAAGAACGACGGTTCCCAATTTGCACGGACCGACCCGTTCCCTGGTGGAAATTTCCTCGACAATGGGCAGGAGTTTTACCCGCGTGCTGTACTCGATGCACTGAACCTGCTGCGGGACGACTATGGCTGGACGGGCCCGGTACACATCACCGAGAACGGCATGGCGGACGGCCCCTCCTCCGATTCGGACCCGTTGCAGGACGACGAGCGTATCCGCTACGTGTCGGGCTTCCTCGAGTGGATTTCTGAAGCTATCCGCGAAGGACACGATGTACGCAGTTACTACCTTTGGTCGCTGATGGACAATTTCGAATGGTCGGCGGGCTTCAGTATGAAGTTCGGCATCGCGGCGCTGGATCCTGCAACA
Source organism: Arthrobacter sp. Rue61a (assembly GCF_000294695.2). Classification (NCBI taxonomy): domain Bacteria; kingdom Bacillati; phylum Actinomycetota; class Actinomycetes; order Micrococcales; family Micrococcaceae; genus Arthrobacter; species Arthrobacter sp. Rue61a. The sequence goes on from NC_018531.1 coordinate 2,039,533, forward strand.
CTCGATCGGGTGCCGAAGAAGTCGGCCTTGTGGTATCGCGACGTCATTGCCGCGCACCGGAAAACGCGTCCCACCGCCGAGCAGGCCTGAGCCGCAGGGGTGCCTTTCGGAATCGGTCGGCACCACAGGGCCGATGAATCCGGCACCATCACGGTCGATCCCTCCTCGGCAACCGGACCCGTTCGGTAGCTTCGCTCGGATGGGTAGGAGTAAGCCGTCTGAAGGATACAAGGAACAATAACATGGCTGTGATGGATAAGAAGACGGCCTCCTTTGGTGGGGGAGAGGCGTCTATTTGGATGCGCCGCCGAAATCGGCATTATCGATACGTGCGCGCCGACGATCGAGAAGCTGCCTGGAACTTACACCGGCAGTTAAGCAACAGAATTACTTGGCCGGACCTACATGGCGCTCCGCATGGGCGTCCTGGAGAAGGCCTGATGACCTGTTCAAAAACAGCACATGATCACAGGCGGCGCGCGCGCCTCAAAAGCAACTTTGCAAACCCGACCGCATAACCTGCTGCTCCCGTTTCGCTCGTCGGCGGGAAGGGAGTGCTGACTTAGAGATAACGAAGGACATTTCCGTGAGCGAGAAGGCCGAGTCACGCCTGCAATTCCCTGTGAAGCATCTGCATTTTGGTCCGTGGTCGGCCAGGCTGCAAAATGACGAGCTCCTCGATATTTGCCACCGGGGTCTGCCGGTCTTGCGGGGTCTGCGGGCGGTGGTTCGTAACCATAACTGGCTCACTCTCACGCCAAACATCATGTCCTCCCAGGTCCACGAATCAGCCAAGTCGCTGCGGGTGGTCCTTGACGTCGCGTGGAAGGGGTATGCCGCCCGCTACGCCGGGCGGGTTACGCTGTTGTTCCAGTCCGAAAGCCTCACGGTTTCCTTTGAGGGGGCCGCTGTCGAGGATTTCGCCTCCAACCGCATCGGGCTCGTTGTCCTGCACCGCACGGACGACGCCGGACGGCCAGTGAGTGTGACTGCACCTGATGGGGACCGCACGGAGTCGGCATTCCCTACCCGCATCCGCCCCCATCAGCCCTTCAAGGACGTCGCGGCCCTGGAGTGGGAACGGGATCAGACCGCTTATCGCCTGGCCTTTGACGGCGACGTCTTCGAAACCGAGGACCAGCGGAACTGGACCGACGCGTCCTTTAAGACCTACAGCACGCCCCTCTCCAAGCCGTTCCCCGTGACTCATCGCTCCGGGGACACTGTCCGGCAAAGCATCCGGTTCAGCGCCCGGAAGATCATCCGGGTCCGGGACGAGACGCGTGGAGCCGTTCCCGAACTGGGCACCTCCACGGGCGGCGCATCGAAGGAAGCACCGGCTCAAACAATCCCCCGTGGTGCAGACTTCGGACCGCTTCTCGCCGAAATCGACACCGCGGCCGACCCCGCCCTCGGGCTGATCACCGCCGCCGATGCCGCAGGTCTGGCCGAGCGGCTGGGCCTGCCGCTGGACGCGCGGATTGTCGCCGCGACACCCGAGGACGCGGTCGCCGTGTTGCGGACCCTCCCGCTGGGTCGGGTGACACGACTGGGCGTCTACGACGCGGGCAGCCATGTCACCGAAGATACCTTGTGGGACGCTGTAGCCGCTGAAGCGAAAGCGCTCGGCTTCTTGGGTGAATTGATCGCCGGTGCCAGAAGCCATTTCGCTGAACTAAACCGGAACCAGGACAGTGCCCGTCAGGGCGCCGATGGCGTGACCTATTCCGTGACCCCGCAAATGCATGCCATGGAACCGGGGGCGATCATCGAGACGCTGCCGATGCAAACCCTCACCGCCCTGGACGCTCTGCGTATCGGCAATGGCAGGCCCCTGCATATAGGCCCGGTGACTTTGGCGGCCCGCTTCAACGCCGTCGCCACCCAGGTGCCTCTGGAGGAGGAACTTCCCACCCGGGACAGTCTGCAGGACACGGCTTTCGCCGCGGCCTGGCTGTTGGGCAGCGTCGCCGCTCTGACCATGCCGGGGACGGGATCGATCAGCTACGGCACCGTTGCCGACCTGGGGTCCCCGGCCGGGCAGCTGCTGCAACAACTCGCCGCGCACCGGGGGAGCGAGGTCCTGTGCACAGACGCGGGGCCCGAAACTATTGCCGTGTACCCTGTGCGGTCCCCCGACGGGATAATGGCCTACACCGCGAACCTCACCGCCGACGGCATCGCCGTCCGGCTTGTGAGCCCCTCCGGAAGGCACGAGGACATCAGCCTCGCCCCCTGGCAAACCGCCTCCACACTCCTGCCCTGACTTCCCGAAAGGAACAACTTATGTCCCAGCGACTTGAAGGCAAAACGGCCATTGTTACCGGAGCTGCTTCCGGCATCGGACGCGCCGTCGCCACCCGCTTCGTAGCTGAAGGCGCCACCGTCTACTTCGCCGACCTGAACTACGAAGCCGCCGTCACCGCCGCGAAGGAAACCGGCTCCCAGGCCGCCAACGCCCTCCTCATGGACGTTTCCGACGAGGCCAGTGTGGAAGCGGCCTATGCCACGGCCCTCGAACACGGTCCGGTCAACATCGTCGTCGCCAACGCCGGTGTCCAGCTCTTTGGCCAGGACGCCCGCGTGGGCGATCTGGATCTGGACGTGTGGGAGACAACCGTCCGCATCAACCAGCGCGGCGCCTTCCTGACGCTTAAGCACGCGGTCCGTGCCCTCTCCGGCGGCGGTTCCATTATCTGCACGGGCAGCCCCACCGCAGTTGTCGCCTGCGGCGGAACCTTCACCGCCTACACCAGCTCCAAAGCCGGCGTCCACGGGCTGGCCCGCGTCGTCGCCGCCGACTACGCGGCCGAAGGTATCCGCGTCAACACCGTAGTCCCCGGCTATACCGAAACCCCGCTCGTCCAGGCCATCGCTGAAGACCCCGAACAACGCGCCGGTCTCGTCGACTCCACCATGCTCGGCCGCGCCGGCACCGCCGCTGACGTCGAAGGCATCATGGTCTACCTCGCAAGCGATGACTCCGCCTACGCCACCGGCGGCATCTTCACCGTCGACGGCGGCCTCACCGCGAAGTAGCCAAGCATGCGCGAGAGATTCAAGCACGGAAACCAGGGCATGATTCAGTCATCACTGCGACCGATTACCGCCCAGGGATCCCCAAGCACATCGTCTTCTTTCAGCTCCTGGAAACGACTAGCCTGGCTCAACGCCAGGAAAATCGAAAACAGATTTAATGACTTGAGGACATCACCCAGGGGAGGGGCGGAGTACATCCTCAGCATCGAGTCCGGACCCCAGATCAGCCCGGAAGGCCTTCACCGAAGCTTCTAACGAGGGTTCATCGTCACCTTCCGCTCGAAAGGTGACAGGAACTACTACGTGGGTGAGCCGCTAATCAAAGACCCCGACTGCTACGACCATGCCCACCACCAGTTCAAGCAATTCGTCGGACAGCACCTAGAAGAGCCGCGATGGTCGCGGGTCTCGTCCATAATGGTGCCGGAGGTACCTCGTATCTGACATCCACCACGATGATGCGGTTATCGCAGCGGGTGACCGGAATACCGCGGCCCGGGTCCTTGAAAGCGTGCTTGATCGCTGCGGCTATAGCGGCATCGAGTTGCTCCTCAAGGTCATGTTTCCTCTTTTGGTGTGATCGGCGGATCCGCCGCTATAGAGCGAAGATGCTCCAGCCGGCCCCATCAATCTGGGTGGCCGGGACCGTGCTGCAGGTGGCCCCGTCCCTTGGGGGGGTGAGTCTTCACTCGTTGCAGAAAGATGTGTTGCACTCCTGCCTGGTGATGCTGCGCCTTCAGACCCGTGTGGCCAGGGGGGGACACCTGATCGCTCCGGGGATGATTTTCTCCCCTGGAGAAGCGGTCGGCGGAACTCAAAATGAGTTCCGCCGTGTAGGCGCCCACATCGTAGGTCTTGTCTATCTTCGGCCCCTAAGCCAGCCAGGCTTCCCCTTACTTTCCTGACGAACGATTTCAATAGCCTCCGTCCCAGTGCGAGGAGCACCAGGAATGATTTCTGTTTGCGCGTCAATTTCACGCCTTGCCAGGACCTCGGCGCTGATGCCCTTCATCCTGTGCTCCAGGCGATGATAGAAGAGTGCAAGCACGCCTACGCCAAAGGCAAAGATGGCAGGGATCCAGCTGTTCGTGGCGACGATCCCCTGGATGGCGGTGCCTGATTGCTGGTCAGCGGATCCGACGTACCCTGTGACGGCTAGGACCACGCCGGTTATGCCCGCAGCCAATGCCTGTCCGACCGTTCCGGCGAAGGAGAAGAATGCACCACCGACGCTTTCAAGGCGACGCTTACCCTTCCACTCGTTATACGTTGCATTATCGATTACAAGGATTGGGGCAAGAAAGTTGAAGGGCAGGGCTGCAAGGGCGGTGAAGACGGCGGAGACCATGATCAAAGGCATGCTGTCTCCTGCAAACATCAGGATCAGGAAGCCGATAACACCGATAAAGCTTGAAACGGCGATCATGTGTGAGACAGAAAACTTGCGAAGGAGCTTGGGGAAGAAAATCATCAGCGGAATCAGCGCGACAAAGGAGATAGCCACTGCGCCCTGCAGCGCGAGGTTTCCCACGATGTAGCGGAAGTAGTAAGACATAGCGGCGACACTCGAGTAGATGCCTACCAGGAATGCTATGGCCGAAAGGACCCACATGAAACGGTTAGTGCGCAGGACGTCCAGAACGTCGCGGATACGGACAGCTTCAGCTGAGACCTCTGCCGCCTCCGGAGACTCTCGAAAGACCCAGAAGCGGATCAAACCTACTACTGCCGCCGGGATCGCAACGCAGATGGCGATAAAGGACCATGCCGATGGGTCTTTACCCGCGGTCTGTATCGCCATTGGCATGCCAACCGTGATCACAATGGCAACCAGTACGGTGACTAGCCCGGTCTTTGCGGCCACATCTGTGTAGTGCTCACGGCGGGGAAATACCCTGGCCGTGAAGAGTGGATTGTTGGCGTTGTACAGCGGCATGAACAACGCGGTGAGCAGCATGTAGCTAGTGAACAACCAGATGTACTTCGCGATATCGTTCATGCTCCCAGGGACCGAGTACATGAATGCGGTGGCCGCCCAGCAGAGCACGACTACAAGCTCGAAAGGGCGGGCTTTTCCCATCTTGGTCTCGGGCGAACGGTCAACAATGTACCCCGAGAACAGGGCCCCTGCTGCGTCGACTACCTTCGCTGCAACCAGCAAACCTCCCACTATTGCGGGGTTCAGCAGGAGTGTGTCCGTTGCGTAAATCGTGAAATATCCGATGAACACTATCAATGCATTCATCGAGAACGAGTGTGCTGACCATGGAATGATCTTCCGAAGAGGCACCCGGTCTTTTCGGGTTTCTGCTTTCGCGGCGGCCCGTTCGGCCTTTGAGGGCTTGCTCCGAGGGGGTGCAACACTGCTTGACGCCATCGTCTTTCCTTTCCCTGGCCGACTGTTGCGGCTGCAAGGGTGTGTGGAGTTAAAGGTGGGGCTCATGACTTTTGAGACTCCCGCTGATCGAAAATAGTATGGCGTCCGGGATTCGATAGTCAAGAGATTTGAATGGATTCAACCCGAGATAATGCAACGTTGCCTATGCGCCGGGTGAAAGGGACCTAAAGAGGTGACTGAACGGGGGATTGCGAGTGAAGATCCGTCTGGACCGGCTCGACACGGACCTCGGAGTCAACTGCGTCGTTGAGATTGAGACGCCGCAGCAGATATGCCATGTTCGCGCGGACATCTATCGATTTGTCGTACATCCACTGGATCCGCAGGCCGTCCCAGCTGGCATACACCAAGGCCGCCACCGCGGACGCGCTGACGTCCGCCGGCATCTGGCCCCTCTCCTTCTTCCGATTGACGGCAGATTCAACAATCTGGCGGATGGCCTGGTAGCGATTTTTGAAGAAGTCATGGGCGGGGTGTTCGGTCTCCGTTGCCTCGCCGGTCATGCGCAACGTCAGTTGGGCCATCCCCGGGGACTCGGATTCCCACTCGACTGCCTGAAGGATTCCATCGACTATCTCGTCCGTGAAATCGTGGGTTTCGGGAGCAATTTGCGCTGCTGACAGCTCATCCCGATGCCGCAAAATTTCGGTGAAAAGTGCGTCCTTTGAGCCGAAGTAGTGCAGTAGGCCGTTCTGGCTGATACCAACTGCCTCGGCCAGTTCCTTGACGGTCGCCTTTGAGTATCCGTGGCGGGCAATGACTTCCACCGCGGCGCCAAGGATTTCCGCACGCCTTGCTTTCCCCTTCGCGTAAGGGCCTCTTACTGACATGGAGCAATTATAGGCGGCTGGTACTTGTTCAAACGAAAATCGCATGCCATGCTGGTTTCGTTTGTTGCGCATTTCGGACTCGCTAGCAGCCCGTTTCGCCCAACTTTCAGCCAGGGACGCCAACTGAGTATCACCGCAAGGGTCCCTTGCGCATTCAGTTCCCCGACCCTTGGAAAGATAGCGAGTAATCCTGTGACAACTGATCAGACCCACGCCCAGCAGACATTGCCGCTGGAAGCCACCTGGGCGTTCGACACTGAGGACAAGAGTTTCACCCAGCCCTACGTCGACGTCGATGAATGGCGCAGCCTGCCCGTTCGTCACAGGTACGTGCACGGGGGATTTTCGGATACCGACACGAGATTCTCGTTCTACTTCCCTGAGCCGCAGGCATATGAGGGCCGGTTCTTCCAGCATGTCACTCCCTTTCCCCAAAGTGAGCACTTGGCACCGTCTGCTCCACTGGCCTATAACAAGATCGCCTTCGCTAACGCGAGCGGGGCTTTTTTTGTGGAGACAAACGGCGGGGGTGCGAAAGCGGGAGATCCCTTTGGAGGCATGGACCCAACCATTTCCGCCTTCCGCGCTAATGCGGCCGTAGCGCGCTTCGCCAGGTACGTGGCTCGTGCAATCTTCGGGGATCACACGGTCTATGGGTACCTCTACGGTGGCAGTGGTGGCGGATACCGGACGATTTCAGGGTCTGAGAATTCACGAGGTGCCTGGGATGGGTATGTCCCGCACGTCATCGGCAGCTCCATGGCCATCCCCAATGTCTTCTGCGTCCGCATGCACGCCCTGCGAATCCTCCGCGACCGGTTCCCCGAGATCGTTGACGCCTATGACGCCGGCGGTGACCCGTCCGCGCTGCAGCTAACGGACCAGGAATTGAGTGCGTTACATGAGGTCTCGCGCATGGGCTTCCCCGTACGTTCGTGGTTTGGATGGAAAACGATGGACTTGCACGGCTTTAGTGCCCTGTATCCTGGCGTCATCGCTGCCGATCCCACATACACAAGCGACTTCTGGAATTCCGAGGGGTACTTGGGCTCCGATCCAGAAGCATCGATCCATCGCGATAGGGTGCAGCTCTTCACTAAAGTCCTGGAGTTCATCGAAGACGAAGACGGCGAACCTGTGTCGGGGGGAGTCGACGAATCGTTCAAACACTCAGCTGCAAAAGCGTCAAAGCGCGTCGTCGGGCTGCGGCTTGCCGAACGGCCGACCGGTTGGATTCTTGGAGCCGAGCTGCGCATTGCCAGCGGCAAGGCTGCCGGCGAGGTCGTTCGGCTGTCGGGGATCAAAGATGACGTGGCCCTGGTGGAGGGCTGGCAGGGTCCATTGCCTTCCGGACTCATGACCGGTGATGATGTGGTGCTGGACAATTCAAGCTTCCTGGCCGTCCAGACGTACCACCGGCATCAGGTGCCGGGGCCCGAGTTTGAGGTCTGGGACCAGTTTCGTGACAAAGCAGGCGAGCCGCTGTATCCCCAGCGTCCCATGTTGCTCGGGCCCCTCATGAGCCTCGGCGCAACGGGAACTCCCATGACGGGCAGGATCGATGGCAAAATGATCGTCGTTGCCTGTCTGCTCGACCGCGAGGCTTTTCCTTGGCAGGCGGATTGGTACCGTTCCCTCGTGCGCGAGCAGCTCGGTGATGCCGCCGATGGGCAGTTCCGCCTTTGGTATGTTGACAACGCGCTCCACGGGGACGAAGGTCCCCAAGAGTTTCCCGCCCGCAGTGTGTCTTACATTGGTGCCTTGGAGACGGCTCTGCGTCAGCTGGCGGACTGGGTGGAAAAGGGCATTGAGCCAGCTGGATCGTCAGTCTACGAAATCGTGGACGGCCAGGTCCGCGTGCCAGAGACCGCGGCCGAACGTCTCGGCGTCCAGCCGGTCCCCGCTATCACCGTGAACGGGACCCTGCGTGCGGATGTGCGTGTTGGTGAACCCGTATCTGTCCGGATTGCTGCGGAAGCTCCCGAGGGCATTGTCGTCGAGATCCTTGAGGTCATCACCGAATTGGACGGCACGGAGACGATCGGGAAGCCCTTCCAGTTCCATCCATCGTCAAGCGTGACCGTGGAAACCACGCGCACGTTTGATAGGGCGGGCACATACTTTCTTGCCGTCCGGGTTGCTGCCCAGACCCGCGGTGAAGCAACGTCCCCCCACGCTCTGGTGCAGAACATAGCTCGTGCCCGTGTTGTCGTTGCCGCGAACGTTTAGGAGCGGCCCTACTAGCCGAAGGTCGGTTTGCGTTGATCCGAATGCCACCGCTGTGCTGAAGCTGATGCTGTTTCGGGGGATAGGCCTACTGTGTTTTGGGCAGCGCTGCTGGCTGGCGCCGCAGGAAGCTGTGGCGCCAGCCAGATTAGATTCCGTCCTTGTGAGCCCGGGGCAGTAGACGAAGCCAGAAAGCCCTGCGTGTCAGCCTGTTGCGTGACACTTCGGGCGGCGAAGGAATGCCCTATGGAGCTCCCTGTTAGTCCCACGTAGTGGCAGACGCCGAGCTGCGCGCCTCTGACGGTGGAGCAGCGTCGATAAAACGGCGGGGGAGTGAGCCCGGCTGTTCGTCGGCCAAGGACGCACAAAAGGGGGCGCAGTATCACTGCGCCCCCTGTGTTTTTAATCCAGGCCTGGTGTTTACCGCTTGACGGCGTCCAGCTTGAGCATTTTGGCGATGACGCCGTCGAGTTCGGAGTCGTCGAAGATCTTCTTCCAGTCGTCCTTGATGATGGTGTCCTTGCCGTACTGGATAGCGATTTCACAGGCTTCGGAGAATGGGTTGGAGCCGCGCAGGGCGTTGGTGAGCGCGATCTGGACGTGGCCGAACAGCATGGCCTTGGCTGCTTCCTCGGGGACGCCGGCGGTGTGGACCGTCTCGTGGAGTGCCTCGTTAAGGAGGGTGCCGATCATGCAGGCCACGGTTTCCACCAGGGTGGGTTCCAGGATGGCGAGCTGCTTGACCGTGACCCAGTGAACATCGATCACGGGTGCGTAAATGGTGCGGATGACGGCTTCGGCTACGTCGCGGGTCGCGGCGGGTGCGTCGTCGTCAATCGCGGAGACCACGTTCTGCGGGGCGCCCTGGCCGCCGAAGGTATCGGCCCATTCTTCCTTGGTGGTGCGCTCCAGGAACACGGACGGGTGGCACGGGTGGGCAACGGCCTGGACAACGTCGTCGCGCTTGGCCAGCAGGCCTGCGTAGGCGGCGGCGGGATCGAGGGTGAGGAGGATGGCGCCGGACTTCATCTGCGGGACCACGCCCTCGGAGACGATACCAAGTACGGTGTCCGGCACTGCGAGGATCACGACGTCGGCCGTGGGAACGGCGTCGTCGGTTGCGGTGATGTCGCGGCCTTCGGCGCGGACACGGTCCTGGCCGGCGGGGGAGTTCTCGCTGTAGAAGACGTTGTGGGTGGACTTCTGGAGGTTGCGGGAAACGCGCATCCCCATTTTGCCACCGGCTCCGACAACGGCGACGGTCAAAGTTTCTGCTGACATTTCACTTGCTCCTTAGGAAATCGAGGCTTTGTTGTGTCCACTGGTTTTCGAGGCGGATGGTCTCCGCTTCGGAGTCCTGCCACGGCAGCCAGTGTTCGACGATTTGATTGATGTGTCTTTCTTTGGGCTGGATCTTTTCGACCATGTAGTCGTAGTCGAGAAGGCCTTCGCCGAGGGGTGCGCCCGAGTACGTGAATCCGACCCATCCCTGTTTGCGGCTGAACGCAAAGTCTTTGATGTGCATGTTCAGGACGTAAGGCGCGACGGCGTCAATCACCTGCTGCGGCATCTCCAGCGCGGCCACGGTGTTGGCGGGGTCGCTGCAGATTCCGAGGTAGGGGCTGGCGACGCGGCGGACGACGTCCAGTATCCGTTCCGTGGGGACCTGTTCATAGGTCTCGACGGCGATCCTCACCCCGGCTGCCTCGAATTCCGGCGAGACCTCGGTGAAGATCGTGACGGCTTCCTCGTCGTCCGGGGTGTGGCCGGGGACGTTGAACATGGTCCGCAGCAGGTCCGAGCCCAGCACTTGGGCAATGTGCAGGAACGTGCGCAGGTGTTCGGAGCGGATGCCTTTGGTCCCCACCTCGAGGGTGATCCCCAGCTCGTCTGCTGTTCGACGGACGGCGGCGAGGTCGGCGTCGTTCATGTCTTCCAGCGGTGCGTAGTCGCAGATCTGGAAGAGGTCCACGCCCAGATCCGCGGTTTTACGGAGGGCGTCATGGATGGTAAGCGGTTTGCTGACCTGGTCCGAGAGCTGCCAGAAGAAAGCGTAGCTGCTGAGGCCGATTTTGCTGCTCATGCTGGCACCGCCTTCGCGGCGAGGCGTGCAGCGGTTTCGTCCAGGATGGTTTTCAGCGCTGCGGGGTCGTGCGCGAAGCGGCCCAGGAACAAGCCTGCGACGGCGGTGTCCAGTTCCGTGATGAGGCCCGGTCCGGCGCTTCCGCCGTAGATGACGCGGCTGTTTTCCTGGCCCGGCGACGACCGCAGGTGCTCGTCCAGGCCGTGGACCACGGCGCTGATGTATTCCGGGGTTGCCGGTTCCGGGGCGCCAATGGCCCATTGGGGCTCGTAGGCCACGATGGTCCGGGCTGTGGGACCGTGCGTTCCGGCAAGGTTGAGGGCGGCGTCAATGTCGGCTGTGCATTGGGCGATTGCTTCCTCGGGGGAGCCGACGTTCAGTTCGCCAACGCACAGCACCGGGGTCAGACCGTTGCGGTAGGCCGCGGCCGTCTTGAGTCCGATGATCCGGTGGTCTTCGCCGAAGATCCGGCGGCGCTCCGCGTGCCCCACCTCCACATACCGTCCACCGAGCTCGGCAACGGTTTTGCCGCCAACTTCGCCGGTGTACGCGCCTTCGTCTTCCCAGAAGATGTCCTGCGCTCCGGTACCAACCCCGGCCGTGCCCAGGATCCGGGCCGCTTCGGGCAACACCGGAAGTATGGGTAGCACGAACAGTTCGATGGCGCCGCTCACCACTGCAGGGTGGTTCAAGGCGATGGTGGCGATGTCGCGGCAGTAGTCCACGGAACGCTGGTAGCCGAAGTACAACTTCAGGCTCACACCGATCACCGCACGTGGTTGCCGGGAAGCCGCGCTGGCGGTCTTAGCAGGAAGTGACACCCTCGTAGTCCTTAATCAGTGTGACCTTCTCGGCCGAGGCTGAGGTTTCGTCGAAGGTGTACGTGAGCCATTCCTTGGCCAGGCGCCGGGCGAGTTCCAGCCCCACCACGCGCTGGCCGAACGTGAGGACCTGGGCGTTGTTGCTCAGGACCGAGCGCTCCACGGAGAAGGAATCGTGGGCGGTGACGGCGCGGATGCCGGGAACTTTGTTCGCAGCGATCGCAACGCCCAATCCGGTGCCGCAGACCAGGAGAGCCCGGTCCGCCTTGCCGGCGGCGATCAGTTCAGCGGCGGCGATGGCAACAGAGGGGTACGGAGTGTGGCTCGAGGCGTCCACCCCGACGTCGGTCACTGATTCGACCAAGCCGCTCGCTTCCAGATCGGCTTTCAAGGCCTCCTTGTACTCGAATCCGGCATCGTCCGATCCAACGACCAGGCGCAGTTTGGTGCTCATGCTGTTTCCTTTACTGAGATCTTCCCGGCGGTGTTCCCGGCGAGGGTGTTGTGGATGGCCCGGACTATCAAGGCCATGGAGACGGCTCCGGCGTCGGGCGTTCCGAGGCTCTTTTCGGCGTGCGGGCGGGCGCGGCCCATGAGGGGCAGCAGATTGGCGGTTGCCTCGGCGGCCTGTTCGGCGATGGTGGTGGCGGCACCCCATGCCTCCCTGAGGCTTGCCCCGCCCTGAACAGCGGCCGTGAGGGTTTCGCTGAACGGGGCCAGCACGTCCACCAGGGTTTTGTCGCCAACCTTGGCCTTGCCGAAGTCCATGATGGAACGCTTTGCTTCAGCCACACCTGCGGCCACGGCCGCCGCGTTCGGGCGTTCACGGTCACCCACGGATTGTCCGACGGCGCGCAGGGCCATGCCCCACAGCGCTCCTGAGGTGCCACCGGCTTTGTCCGCCCAGGCATCGGCGGCCAGGTTCAGGGCGGTCCCGGCACCTGCACCGCGCTCGGCGGCGTCTGCCGCAGCAGCGGCGGCGGCGTGGATTCCGCGTTCCATGCCGATCCCGTGGTCACCGTCGCCGGCGATCGCATCGATCCGGCCGAGTTCTTCCACGTTGGCGTCCACCACGGCTTTGGCGGCGTTGAGGGCCGCAAGGATCGTGGGGGCTGCAGTTTTGGATTCTTCGCTGGCGTCCGGGATCACGGACTGCTGTTCGGCGCCCATGGTGAGTTGCTCGGCGTCGAGCGCTTCGGTGCTGACCGCACCGCGGCGGAAAGCCGGGGCGTCGGCGGGGGCCAGCCAGAGTTTTTCCAGCTCGGAGTCCAGCCAGAACAGCGTCAGGGAGGTGCCGGCCATGTCGAAGCTGGTGACCAGCTCGCCGACTTGTGGGTCCACGGCTTCGATGCCTGCCTCGGCCAGGAGTTTTGCCACTCGGCGGTAGACAACGAACAGCTCCTCGTACTTGACGCTGCCCAAGCCGTTGAGGATCGGGACCACCCGTGCGCCGTGGGTGGAGAGTCCGTCAGGGATCTCGGCGAGGAGGTCCTTGACCAGCAGCTCGGCGAGTTCATCCGCCGTCGGAATATCTGTCTCGCCAATGCCGGGTTCGCCGTGGATGCCCATGCCAACGGCCATGCGCCCCTGGGGAACTGAGAAGAGTGGGTGGTCCGCGCCCGGCAGGGTGCAGCCGGTGAACGCGACGCCGAAGGATCGCGTACGCTCGTTGGCGCGTTCGGCGATTTCCATCACGGTATCCATGGGGTAGCCGGCCTCGGCGGCAGCAGCGGCAACTTTGAAGACGGTCAGGTCACCGGCAATCCCGCGGCGCTTGTGTTTCTCGGCCAGGGGAGCGGAGGAGATGTCGTCCGTGACGGCGATGCTTCTGCAGTCGATGCCCTCGGCACGGAGCTTGTCCTGGGCCTGGGTGAAGTGCAGGACATCGCCAGCGTAGTTGCCGTAACCCAGAAGCACGCCGCCGCCGTTGTCCGCAGCTTTGGCCACGTTGTAGACCTGCTGTGCAGAGGGGGAAGCGAACAGATTGCCCATCGCTGCGCCGTGCGCCAGGCCCTGACCCACCAGACCGGCGAAGGCGGGGTAGTGGCCGGAGCCGCCGCCAATCACCAAGGCGACCGAGCCCGGCGTCGAACGCGTGCTGCGGGCAACACCACCCGAGACGCGCCGGACCCACCGGCTGTGCGATGCGACGAAGCCTTCGATCATTTCGTCAGCGAAGGCTGAGGGCTCGTTGTAGAGGCGGGTCATGGGGTATCTCCTGGGCTGTACTGAAAGTGTGAGGTGGTGGTTGTGCCCTCCCCGCTGGAAGGGCACAACCTGCTGGTGGTGTTCTACGGTTCCGCGTGCTGCCCGGCCCCTTGTGGGTCCAACGCTTCGGCCGGGGTGCCTGTGGCGGTCTTGCCCTGCTTGCTGAGGGTCACCATGAGGATGGAGGAGAGCAACATGAAGCCGCCGACGACGAACATGGGGACCGTGTATCCGCCTGTCAGATCCTTGAGCCAGCCGGTGATGTAGCCGGCGCTGAAGCCTGCCAGATTGCCCACCGTGTTGATCAACGCGATGCCGGCCGCTGCTGCCGCACCCGTAAGGAACTGGGTGGGGACGGTCCAGAAGTTCGGCAGGGCCGCGAAGATGGACATGGCCGTGATGGTGATGACTGCGATGGTTGCGGCGGGGGATCCGGCGAACAGCGCCAGCGGGATGCTGATGCCGCCGATGAGGGCCGGAAGGGCGATGTGCCAGGTCTTCACGCCGCGCTTGGTTGCGTCCTTGGACCAGAAGTACAGGGCGAATGCTGCCGGGAGGTACGGAATGGCCGTGATGAGTCCCTTCTGGAACACATCGAACTTGGTGCCGTAGAGGCCTTCGAATCCGGCAATGATGGTTGGCAGGAAGAAGCCAAGGGCGTAGAGGCCGTAGATGAAGCCGAAGTAGATCATGGAGAGCATCCATACCCGGCCGTTACCGAAAACCGTGCGAACGCTGACGTGCTTGTTGCTGGCGGCTGTTTCCTTCTTTTCCTTTTCCAAGGCGCCGGTCAGCCAGGTCTTTTCCTCGGTGGTGAGCCACTTGGCTTTGGCAGGGGAGTCCGCCAGGTAGAACCAGGCGACGATGCCCACGATGATCGCGGGGATTGCGACGCCGAAGAACATGAAACGCCAGCCTTCAAGGCCGAAGAACACGCCGTGCTGCTGGATCAAAGCTCCGGCGAGGGGAGCGCCGATCACTGTGGTGAGTGGCTGTGCCAAGTAGAAGAGGGCCAGGATCTTGCTGCGGTGCTTGGACGGCACCCACAGGCTCAGGAAGAGGATGGCTCCGGGGAAGAAGCCCGCTTCTGCCACACCCAGAATGAAACGGAGGATGTAGAGCTGCTCAACGTTACCTACCCAGGTGAAGAGCAAAGACACGATGCCCCAGCTGACCATGATGCGTGCCAGCCAGCGGCGGGCGCCGAACTTGTGGAGCGCCAGGTTGCTGGGGATCTCCAGCAGGATGTAGCCGATAAAGAAGACGCCGGAGGCGAAGCCGAACTGGGCTGCGGACAGGGCGAGGTCGTTGTTCATGCCGTTGGGGCCGGCGAACGAGATGGCCGTGCGGTCCAGATAGTTGATGAAGAACATCAGGGCGACGAACGGCACCAGCCGGATTGCCACCTTCTTAATTGCGGATTTTTCGACCACCGATTGTGTGGTGTCCACATTGACTCCTAGATGTTGGTGTCCCTGCGGATCCTGCACTGGATGCGCCGGGCTGACTCGTGACCTTGCCGGCGGGGATCCGGCGATGGCGAAGCTTGTGATTTAAACCATAGGACGTTGCCCCCAAATTGGTCAACCGGTTGACGTATTTGTTTTGTTCCGGAACGATCGCCAGCTGGATTGGTCATCCGGTTGCTACGCTGAGAGCATGTCAGCGAACACCGCCGCGGCAGCGGCCCACATGACGGCGGCACTAGCCCCCATGGAACAAGGCTCCGTTGTGTCCGAAGTAGCGGAAAGACTCCTCGCCTACTTCACAAGTGGCGACATCGCGCCTGGCACCCGCCTCCCGGCGGAACGAAATTTGGCCGCTTCGTTGGGGGTTGGGCGTTCGGCTATTCGAGAAGCCCTCGCCGCCTTGGAGATCCTTGGAATTGTCGTCGTGCGGCCCGGTTCCGGGACCTACCTGCGCGACGGCGTCTCCGAGCTATTGCCGCGAACGCTCAGCTGGGGACTGATGCTGGGGGAGCCCAGGACCCGCGAACTGGTTGAATTGCGAAGCGGGCTGGAAGTTCAGGCTGTGGAGTTGGCCGCCCTCAGGGTCACGGACGAAGCCTTGGAACGAATGCGGGCCGACTTGGACGCGATGGAGAACAACCTCGATGATTTGGCTGCGTTCGTTGAGGCAGATGCCGCCTTCCATCGTGAGATTGCGGCTGCTTCAGGCAATTTGGTCCTGGAGGAACTCCTGCAGAGCATTCGCTCGCTGCTGCGTATCTGGGTGGACCGTGCCCTTACCGACGAAGGCCACGCCGAGGCTGCGCTCCGCGAACACACTGCCATCTTTGACGCGTTGAAGGCGCGTGACGCAGCTGCGGTCTCTGACACAATGCGATCCCACATGGCTACGGCATCACGGCGTTTACTCGCTGGGTTCGACGCAGCCCAATAGGGAGCCTCGTTCCGCCGGGGACCAGCGGCGGGCCGCCCCGAGCTCCGCAACGGCGTTGAGCCCGTCCAATGAATTTCTGTCCACCCAGGCGAGTCTCGTTCGTCAGTCAGTGAGAGTCCGCTTCGCCGCTCCGACTCTTCCTGCCGCAATACCGACCATCGACGATATGTCAGCTGTCGTTGGCTCAAATCGAAGTTCAGGCTGACTGCCGGAAGGGGTGTACAGCGCTTTTGCGCCATACCGGGAAGTTTTGCGGCACGTTTTCAGCAAAACAGAACCCTAAGTCGCCCGTCTCCAACGAAGCAGCCGGGGTGTTTTGGCGTACGTTGCTCAGCGCATGTGCCCTCGGGATCACGTCACCGATGAGACTCGCACTATCCCAGGACTAGCCCCCACCATTGAGGGCAACCGCTCTTGCACTAGACAGCCTGGGTGAGGTCGAGAAACTCACAATCCGGCGCAGCGAAGACGGACCGCTGGGCGCGAGAGCGAGCGGAAGTCGCTACTGAGCGGCGGTGTCCGAGATCGATTCATCGAGGAAGGCGCGGCGGTGTCCACGGACCTCCGCCATTGCTTCCGGGGAGAGGAGTGCTGCAAGATAGCCGTCGATAGTCGCGCCGACTCGGACACCATCGTGATCGTACAACCATTGCATCTGGAGTCCGTCGAGCAAGGCGATGAGCCCTGCGGCTAAGTCGGTGGGGTCGAGCTCGGAGGTGACCAGGCCATTGTTTAACGCGGCGGTGAAGGCTCTGCCGAGGTAGGTACGGAGGTCGGCGTAGCGCAGTCGGTAGTGCTCGTGAGCCGGGTGGTCATGCGCGGTGGCCTCTCCGGTGAGGATGCTCTGCAGGCCTACGACGCTGGCCATCTGGGCGTCGGCCTCGACGACAGCAAGTACGGCGGCGAACGAAGCTAGTCCTGTGGCAGAGAGCACGACGGTCGATCGCCGGTGGTGATGATCGTTCATCACTGCCTCGAGCAGGGCTTCCTTGGTGGGGAAGTGGTAGACAAGTCCTCGCTCGCTCACCTCGGCTCGGCGAGCGATCTCTTTAAAGGTAGACGCATGGAAGCCGATGGTTCCAAAGACCTCGGCGGCCGCCCGAACGATGCGTACCTGCACCTGCTCGGACTTCGCATAGCGCCCTCGAGGTCCCTTCGGGGACAGTTCCCCGGCGGTTGAGGGCGGGGTGGAGGTCAAAGCCATGCGGACAGTCTACCGATCTTGCGCTTGAGAGCGAAATTGAGTACGTTGTTGAATGTTGCGCAGAAGCGCGACTTTCGAATCGATCAATGGAGATTGTCATGAGTCGAGCGCCATCCGAGGACGGGTCGGCTACGTCGGTCGATCACAAGCGAGCAGTACTCGAGGAGGTGGCCGCCGATTCGGTCCTTCTGCCACAGACTGCGATGTCGCCGGGTCGAGCGGTCTTCGAGGCCATCGATGAGACTGATAGGCCCGATGCCGTGCCGACGACACGTCTGCGCGCTGGAGTCATCTGGGTCCTGGTGTTCCTGACCTTCGGCGCCTCGATGGCCGTCGTCACCCCGCTTGCATTCTCGCTGACGGTGAAGCTGGACATCCTCGTACCGGGCCGGGTCGACGTCCTCGGTCTCGTCACGGGAGTCGGTGCGATCGCATCCGTCATCGGGACTCCACTGGTCGGGGTGCTGTCCGATCGCACCCGTACGAGGCTTGGCCGGCGACGGCCCTGGGCGATTGTCGGCGCCGTCGCGGGACTCCTCGGCCTGTTCGTGTTGGCCACGGCGCCATCGGTGCCGATCCTTATCGCGGGATGGATCGTCACCCTTGTAGGTTGGCAGACGTCGAGCGCTATGGTCGTCGCATTCCTCGGCGACCGGCTCGCCGAAGAGCAGCGCGGACGCGTCTCGGCCTTCACCGGATTCGCCAACATGATCGCCCCGATCTTCGGGATCGGGCTCGTCTCGTCCGTCGCCTCACAATTGATCCTGCTGTTTCTCATCCCAGGAGTAATCGCCCTCCTCGGTGTGGTCGCCTTCGTGATCTTTGCACGAGAGGTGCCCAACCTCGCGCCGCCGAAGACGACCTCGGCCGCCCAGATCGTCTCCCAGATGGTCTTCAATCCCCGCAAGGCGCCGAACTACGCCTGGAACTGGCTTGGCCGCGCGCTCCTCTTCTTCGGCCTATCGTTTACCACGACCTACGGCACATACTTCATCGCGGCCCGGCTCGAACTGCCGGTCGACCAGGTCGGCGGTATCCTCGCCATTCTCGGCGTCGGCGGCATCGTAACGGGCGCAATCGGCGCAATAGGTGTGGGCTTCCTCTCGGACCGGCTCAAACGCCGCAAGATCTTCGTCCTGATCTCCGGCCTCATCATGCTGGCCGGAACCGTCCTGTCCGCGGCTTCCTACGAGATACCGGGCCTCATCGCCGGCGCCCTCCTCGCGACAATGGGAATCGGCGCGTTCTCCACTGTCGACCAGGCAATCGTCCTCGACGTTCTCCCCAACCGCGAGGAAGCCGGTCGGTATCTCGGCATCATGCAGCTGGCTCAACAGCTCCCGAACACGGTCGGGCCGCTTGCGGCGGCCGGGATTCTCGTCATCGGGGCCGCGGCAGAACCGAACTACACGCTGATGTACGTCCTGTCGGGAGCCCTCGCACTCGTCGGGGCGCTTGTCATCCTATTCAAGGTGAAAGACGTGCGGTAGCTAGATTGTCGTCCCTCACATCCAACGTTCATCCCCAGAAAGAGAGACAACCGTGAACCGACTGACCGATAAGGTCGCCCTCATCAGTGGGGCCGCCCGTGGCCTCGGTGCTGAATTCGCCCGAGAACTGGCCGCGGAAGGAGCTTGCGTCGTGATCGGCGATGTGCTCGACGAGGACGGAAGCCAGCTCGCGGAGGACATTGGGCCCTCGGCGCGTTTCGTTCATCTCGATGTCCGCAATTATGACGAGTGGTCCGGCGCGGTCAAGGAGGCGGAACGAGAATTCGGTCGACTGGACATTCTTGTAAACAACGCAGGAGTCGTGCGCAGTGCCCCGATCGATGAGCACACCCTCGACGACTGGAACTTAGTCATCGACATCAACCTGACCGGGTCGTTTCATGGAATCCGGGCGGCTGCGACGGCGCTCAAGGCCTCTGGACGTGGCTCGATCATCAACATATCCTCCGATGCAGGACTTCAGGGGTACGGCGGGATCACCGGCTACAACGCGTCTAAATTCGGCCTCCGCGGGCTGACGAAGAGTGCCGCGATCGATTTGGGTCCGTACAACGTGAGGGTGAACACCGTGCATCCGGGTCTCATCAGCACGCCGCTGCTGCAGGGTATGAAGTTTCCCCAGGACCACGTCGCACTTCACCGAATGGGGGAGATGAGCGAGATCGCGAAACTGGTCGTCTTCCTCGCAAGCGATGAGTCGTCGTTCTCGACGGGCGCCGAGTTCGTCGCGGACGGCGGAGAGAGCGCCGGCCTGGCCCACGCCGCCTCGTAGGACCGGTCGCTTCAGCAGTCCAAGGAGACATCGATCGAGCATCCGCTCGTGCACACCGGAGGAGAACCATCAGATGAACAACTACCCACTGATCGAGGGCCTGAGTCTCGAGGATAAGGCCTCGCTCATTTCCGGCTTCGCTTTTTGGAACACCACGGCGATCGAGACCTCGGGCATACCTTCAGTCGTCCTGTCGGACGGCCCACACGGGGTACGCCGCCAAGAGCAAGGGGCCGACCACCTCGGCATCAACGCAGCCAGACCGTCGACGGCCTTCCCGACAGCCTCCGCATCGGCCAGCTCATGGGACCGGGACCTGCTGGGCACTATGGGTGTCGCTCTGGGGGTGGAGGCTCGGGCCCTCGGGGTCGATGTTCTGCTCGGTCCAGGAGTCAACATCAAACGCAGTCCGTTGTGCGGACGCAACTTCGAGTACTTCTCTGAGGATCCACTCCTGTCAGGCGAGCTCGGTGCCGCTTGGGTACGTGGTCTGAAAAGCCAGGGAGTGGGGGCGTCGGTCAAGCATTACGTTGCGAACGACCAGGAGACCGACCGCATGAGCATCAGCGCCGAGGTCGACGAGCGTACCCTGCGGGAGATCTATCTCAAGGCGTTCCATCGAGTAGTAGCGAAATCATCGCCGGCCACAGTGATGGTCGCATACAACGCAGTGAACGGCGAGCCCGTCATCTCCAATCACTGGCTGCTCACTCAGATCCTCAGAGAGGAGTGGGCCTACGACGGCGTCGTCGTGTCCGACTGGGGAGCCGCCGCCTCAGACGTCGTCGCTGCAGTTCGAGCGGGCCTCGATCTCGACATGCCCGGAACAGGGGCGGGATCCGCCGCCCTGATCGACGCGGTGACTAGCGGCACCCTAGACGAGGCGATCCTCGATCGGGCGGCGTCCCGGGTCGTAGAGCTCGCGACGACCTTAGTCGGGAACCGCGCCCACGCGTCTGATCTTGACGTCGATGCGCACCACGCGCTGGCGAGGAAGATCGCCGAGCAATCCGGAGTTCTTCTCAAGAACGAAGGCGTCCTCCCGCTCACCGCAGAAACCGCCGGAACGATCGCCGTCGTCGGGGAGTTCGCGCGGACACCCCGCTATCAGGGTGCAGGAAGCAGTCACATCGTGCCGACCCGGCTCGACTCCGCCCTCGATGCAATCCGTGAACGAGCAGGCGATCGTCTCGTTCACTTCGAACCCGGATTCACCCTGGATGGAAAGCACAACGTCGAACTCGTCGATCGGGCCGTCGCCGCCGCTCACGACGCGACCGACGTGGTCGTGTTCCTGGGCCTGCCCCCCGAGGATGAATCCGAAGCTTTCGACCGCGTCACGATGGACCTTCCCGCCGACCAGCTCGCCCTGCTTCAGCGCATCGCATCGGTCAATGATCGAGTCACCGTGGTGCTCTCCAACGGGGGAGTCGTCTCCGTCGAACCCTGGCGCGGGAGCGTCGCCGCCATCCTCGAGATGTGGCTGGGGGGACAGGCCGCCGGTAGCGCGGCCGCCTCGCTCCTCTTCGGAGACGCGAACCCCTCCGGCAAGCTGGCCGAAACCATCCCCCTCGCCCTCGCGGACACATCCTCCTTCCACAACTTCCCTGGAAATGGCCAGACCGTCCTTTACGGCGAGCGAATCTACGTGGGATACCGGCACTTCGACTCGGTCCGCCACGACGTCGCCTACCCGTTCGGCCACGGCCTCTCATACACCAGCTTCAAGTACCAGGACCTCCGCGTCGATGTCATCGAGGATGCCCTGGAGGTTCAGGTCACCATTACCAACTCGGGACCGCGAGACGGAGCCGAGATCGTGCAGTTCTACTCCGTTCCGCCGAAGTCGGGAGAGGATCGTCCGACCCACGAACTCATCGGATTCGAGAAAGTCACGGTCCAAACGGGAGCCAGTGTCAGGGTCACCACACGCATCCCACTAGGCGACCTGGACTACTGGAGCATTAAATCCCGACAATGGGTGCGTGCCGACGGCGTGTACACGATCCAGGTGGCGGCCTCCTCACGTGACATCCGCTTGGAGGCTGGCATCGAACTTGTCGGCACCGAACCCGCACGGCCACTGACGCTCGACTCCGCCATGGGCGACTGGTTCGCCGACGCGGACGGTGCGGTTGCCCTGCAGGAGATGATGGCCCAGTTCGCGACGCGGGGCTCGGGCGAGTGGGATGACGCCACCCGGCCGCTAGTGCTCCCCATGCCGCTCCGCACCATCCTGCCGATGGCCGCGTCAAAGTTGCCGTTCCCCGTGCTGGGAGAGCGACTGCTTCAACGACTGTCTGAACTCCGGGCAGACCCGATCGGCCGGTCATGACAGCCGCCCGCCTGCCTCGCGCCCGGGTCATCGTCGACAACGACTTCGCGGGTGACCCAGACGATCTCTTTCAGCTGGCTCATCATCTGCTCTCCCCGTCCGTCGAGATCCCCTTCGTGATTTCCTCCCGGCTGCCCGCGAATCCGCCGGAAGCTCAGATCGGATCGATCGAACGGGGAGCCTCGGTCGTGGCCGCACTTCTCGAGCAGATGGGGCTCGAGGTACCCGTTCTCCGCGGATCCGAGCGGGACCGGATCGGCGATGCACCGGTTAGGTCCGAGGCGAGCGACGCAATCGTCGCCGAAGCGTTGCGCGACGACACCGACCTGCCCCTCTACCTCGTTCTGGGAGGCGGACTCACCGAACTCGCGAACGCCTATCTCACCGAGCCCGCCATCTCGCGTCGGCTCACGGCCATCTGGATCGGCGGTGCTGGCTACGCAGAGATCCAGCCTGCCGAACCCGGGGTGTTCGGGGCCGAGTACAACATGGACATCGACGTGCCAAGCGCCCAGATCGTCTACGCGTCATCCATTCCGCTGTGGCAGGTTCCCGAGGACGCCCAACGGCGTTGCCTCGTGTCTTGGTCTGAGCTGCGAGAACGGGTGGGAGGGCTGGGTGGTTTCGGAGCACATCTGATGGCTGCCCTGGACGAGTTCGCCGACCTGGTCGGTGTCCACGGGGGCCTGAACCTGGGGGAGACCTATGCTCTCGGGGACAGCCCGCTGGTCCTGCTAACAGCGCTGCAGTCGGCCTTCGACCCGGATCCGGCCTCGTCGGAGTCGCAGATTGTGCCCCGGCCGTCCATCACGGATTCCGGTTGGTACGGAGCAGCCCAGCCAGACCGACCCCCAGTGCGCGTCTTCACCCGATTGGACACCCGTCTCATGTTCGAGGACATGTACGCGAAGTTCGCCGCGCACGCCCGATCCAGCACGACGTCGTCGACCTCAAAGGAAGCAGAATGACACCCGACCAGATCCTCCGCAAACTCACCCTCGATGAGAAGGTCGCTCAACTCACGGGGGTCATGATGACCGATCTTCTCGCGCCGCCCGTGGAAGGGAGTGACGCTGCGTTCAGCTTCGACGTCGCGCGCCTCGCGTCCCTTCGTCCACACGGCGTGGGGCACCTCTCCATGGCGTGGTTCGCCGGGAGCACCCGCGAACGGCTCCGGAACGACGTGAGCGCCATCCAAGCGCAGATCACCGAAAGCGCTCCCTTCGGCATTGGCGTTCTCGTCCACTTCGAGGCCATCAGCGGCGTCACCCATCAGGCGGCCCCGCAGTTCCCGACCGCCTGGGCGCAAGCGGCGGCTTGGGATCCCGAGCTCATCGAGGCGCAGGCCGCGGTCTCCTCCGCCTACGTGCACGACGTCGGCGGGCACCTCGTCTTCTCGCCCGTCATGGATATCGCACGCGACCCGCGCTGGGGCCGAGTGCACGAAACCTACGGAGAGGACCCTGAGCTCGTCGCGCGGAGCGCGGTCTCCTTCGTACACGGGATCCACGGCCGAGGTGCGGCGCCGTCCGTTCTCGCCACCGGCAAGCACTTCCTCGGCTACGCGGCGTCGGAAGGCGGTCTCAACCAGGCGATAACCACACTCGGCCGTCGTGCCCTCGTCGATGAGTACGCTGAGCCCTTCCGTCGTGCGATCGACGAAGCCGGACTGGCCGTGGTCATGAACTCCTATAACGACATCGACGGAGTGCCGGCCGTAGCCAACCGCTGGCTGCTGACAGAACTCCTGCGCGACCAACTGGGCTTCACCGGCATGGTGGTCAGCGATTACGACTCGGTCAAGATGCTGGAGACGATCTTCCACACCGCCCGCACGCCCGGGGAAGCGGCGGCGCAGGCATTGGCCGCCGGCATCGACGCCGAACTCCCGTCCATGGACAGATTCGCCGGTCTCGCCGACGAAGTGCAATCCGGTCGCCTCGACGAACGAATTGTCGACCAGGCGGTCGAGCGTGTTCTCGACCTCAAGAACAGACTCGGCCTCATCCCCGGCTCGGCGCGGCATGCCGGCAGACCGGCACCTCCCGCTCACGAAACGGCAGCACTGGGAAAGCAGATCGCCGACCAAGCCGTAACCCTTCTCACGAACGACGGCGTGCTGCCGCTGAAACCGGGAACGCGCATCGTCGTCGTAGGGCCGGCCGCCGATGAACTGCGGATCCACTTCGGTGCCTACACCTCAGCATCGGATGCCGAGATGCTGCTCGGTTCGAGGGCACTGGCCGCCGGCGAGATCCCCGGCATCGACCCCGAGACGTTCGTCTTCACGGATATCTTCCAGGCACGCATGCCCGGGATCGAACCCCGTTTCGAAATGAACGCGCGGGCGGCGCACCCCGATGCACCCACTCTCCTGGCATCACTCCGAGCTCGCTCATCGTCCGTGGCGTGCCACCCTATCGGATCGTTCCTCGGGGACGCGAGCTGGGGTGACGAGTCGCTGGCGGCGGTACTCGCCGAGGCAGACGTCGTGGTCGCAGCGGTCGGAGAGCGCACAGGCTGGGTCGGGAACAACACGGCCGGAGAGGGCCAGACAACTGCTGAACCGAGGCTTCCCGGAGACCAGGAGAAACTGATCCACTCGATCGCTCAGTTGGGTGTTCCCGTCGTCACTGTTGTGGTCACCGGGCGGCCGCTGCTACTGGAAGAGGTCTCCCAGCAGTCGAATGCGCTCGTGCTTGCGCCTCTACTCGGCGAGCATGCCGGCCCGGCGATAGCCGACGTGCTCTTCGGAACCGTGAATCCCAGCGGGAAGCTGCCGAGCACATTCCCTCGATCGGTCGGTCAGCTGCCGATCTATCACGGTCACCATTACGGCAGTGGATACGACCATCCGTCGGGCACCCGACATGGGTACAACGATCTCGCGGACTCATCACCACTCTTCGCATTCGGGCACGGGCTGTCCTATACGACGTTCGACGTCACCGAAGCTGCCGATACTTCGGCGAAGGCCGACGAGTTGGCTCTGACGGTAACGGTGACCAACACAGGCAAGTGTGCCGGCTCAACGGTCATTCAGCTCTACGGCCGTGTGACCGCAGCGCCGGTCGTGCGTCCGGTCCGACAGCTACTCGACTTCAGACGGGTCGAGCTCGATCCCGGCGAATCGACTAGCCTAGCGCTCAGCGCCCCGGTGACGCGGCTGTCGTACACCGGTCTGGACGGGTCGCGGTATGTACCTGACGGCACCGTAGCATTGTCCGTCGGCCTAGCCTCCGATGACATCCGGATTTCGAGCACCATCGAACTGCCCCGCTATGAGCGATTGTACGGCCGCGTTTAGGCGGACGTCGCGATGCTCACTACTCCTACTCAATTCTTGCCATGTTCGTGGTCTAAAGCATCATCTCGGTAGGACCGCTGGTGACCTTGGAAGTAGAAGCATTCCAAACACGCCGCCGCGTACGTTCGTGCTGTATTGATAGCCCGGAGGCCGATCTCGGTGATGTGCTGGAGAAAATCAAGAAAGAGAAGTTTCGGGGCCTGTGCTGAGGTAGATCAACGTGCAGAGAGCCCGTAAGGCTGACGTGGCCACGAACAGGGTGGCGGCAGCCAACTAGTCCAAAGCGCCCCGGCGGCCATCCCTGATGGCAGCGAAAAGACGGCTGGTGCCGGCGTTCGAGAACTTGCCGGTGCACATCTGCTGACGTCGCCGCCTCATCAGACCCTGACAGCGTAGCTCTAAGTGCGGGGCTCAAGGGAAAAGCGCACAACCGATCCCCGAGAACAGCCCTTTTTGCAAGGCACTCCCACACTCGGGTTTCAGAAGGCCGATAATGGAAATTCCATAAAGCTGGAGGAGCGGCACCTGAGTTGCCTGAGACGAGCGTTGGCGGCGAACTGTGCGCGAAACCAATGGCGCGGCACCTGGCTGGCGACGTTTTGGGTGCAATAGAAACGTACGGACATCGTTCTGACGTAACCGCGATGCGTGAGAATCAGCCTGCGGCAGACCTGCCTCTGATGTGGATGGAGGTTCCAAGGAAGTCGCCGGCAACCTGAAGCAAGCCCACGGTATCGAAATAGTCCAGCGCCTGCGCCCGATGGAGAGCGTCATTACGGGCATCATTCAAGCGTTTCAGATCCTCGAAAGCCACGTCGAACTCAACGCCGGACACTTGGGCTATGTCAATGGAACGACCCAGCGTTGGTCCTCGGGTCCGCAGGAGAAGATGTCGCAGATCGCTGCGATGACCTGGAGGGCAACGCGTTCGGGTTTCTTACGTCCGCGCTGGCTGAATATAGCGAGATACCGCCTTGCGGACCGAAAAGTCCTCCATTCTCCGACAACACAGGCGTAAGAACTTTGTAGTGTGCATGACCCAAATGCGTATGATGCATATGTTGAGACTTGGGTATTCATTCCTCGTCATCGAGCGCTTGGCGGCCGCGATCATCGATCCCATACAGTGACTAATCCACTTACCTTGGAGGACAAATAGCTGTGCTTGTGACCAGCCCCGACTTCTTGACCGGCGGACGCTTAGACGACCAGTATGCTGCCTCCGGTGGTAATACCGAACCACGTATCCATGTCACCCAGGTGCCCACGGGCACGCGTGAACTCGCGCTTATTGTGCATGACCCAGACGCTCCCATTCCCTATGGGTTCACCCATCTACTTAGGTATGGCCTCGCCGGTGTTTCTGGACTGGCCGGTGCAAGCACTGCTCAGCGAGACGGCCTAAACGACTTCGGCCACCGGGGCTACGATGGACCGATGCCACCTGAAGGGCATGGAATCCACCACTATTACTTCTGGGTGTATGCCTTGGACAAGCCAGTTCTTGGGGAGCCAAGCCGCCTCGAATTCCTCAATGCGTACGCTGAGCGAATAATTGCCCAGGAACGCATGGTCGGAACGTACTCACGCGTCTAAGAAAAACGGTCTCGGTCGCCCCAACGGCAGCAATTGTGGATAACCATAGGAATTGTCCGGGGTCGTCGGCGACGCCGGAGCTACGCCTCTCACTGATTCCGGATCAGGTTCCTACTTCTGGGGCCCAACCCGGCGCGTAGCTGAAGAACGCGGCGGCCTTGTTGTTCCACTCGCCGAAGACGCAGTTGAGGGCGTTCAGCAGCGCCGAGGAGGTGATGTGGTTGTACTCCGGGGTGACGAACACGAAGCCTTCGAAGCGTGTGCTGGTGCTCGTAGGCGCCGAGTAGGGCCGGCACGGCCTGGTTTAGCAGAGGGGAAGGCGACCTCTTCGAGGTTGACGAACTCGTAGGTCGTAGAGGACCTCGCGGCGGACTGATGCTGAATCCAGCGGGCAACGGCCGGCGCCGTTGCGTCCCGGTGGGGTACTGCCCATGACGACTGCGATGTTCATGGAGTCATGAGTCTGCGCCCTCTGCGGATGCTGCTAGGGATCATAGGAATCCGCAG
Source organism: Arthrobacter sp. Rue61a (assembly GCF_000294695.2). Lineage (NCBI taxonomy): Bacteria > Bacillati > Actinomycetota > Actinomycetes > Micrococcales > Micrococcaceae > Arthrobacter > Arthrobacter sp. Rue61a. The sequence goes on from NC_018531.1 coordinate 2,066,773, forward strand.
GCGGGTCATTGATCGACCCGCCTGCGATGGAGGACTATTTGCCTTCTGCTTCGCGGGAGATGGGGGCCCACTCGGCCCACTCTGCTAGGCGTTGCTGGTAGATGTGCGGGGCGATGTGGGTGGGCTGCTCACCGAAGAACACGCGCAGCGGGGCCTTCTCGGCGTCGATGACCTTGCGGATCGCGGACCCGAATCCGACGGGCTTCGGCTGAGGGCCACTGACCATTGAGGCCATGGCTGTATGGATGGCCTCGTATTGGGGCTGGGCATCGGCCACAACGGCGGACGCGCTGCCCCAGTCGGTGTCGAACCCGCCGGGCTCGACCAGGGTGACCTTGATACCGAAGCCCGCGACCTCCTGGGACAGGGATTCAGTGAGACCCTCTAAGGCCCACTTGGAGGCGTGGTAGCCCCCAAGGCTCGGGAAGGCGCCCACGCCGCCGATGGTGGAGATCTGGATGATGTGCCCCGAACCTTGCTCGCGGAGGATCGGTAGGACCGCCTGGGTGACATGGAACACGCCGAAGAGGTTGGTCTCGAGCTGGTCCCGCAGCTGCTGTTCGGTGATCTCCTCGACGGTGCCGAAAAGGCCGTAGCCGGCGTTGTTGATCACGACGTCGAGCGAACCGAAGGTGTCATGCGCCTGCTTCACCGCGGCGAAAACGCCGTCGCGGTCGGTGACATCGAGTTGGAGTGGGAGCACGGCATCGCCGTACTTCTCAACGAGATCGTTCAGGGTGTCCGTATTGCGGGCAGTTGCTGCTACCTTGTCGCCCTTCTCAAGGGCGGCGAGAACGAACTCACGGCCAAATCCCTTCGATGAACCGGTGACGAACCAAACCTTGCTCATAATGCTCCTTCAGAACCAAGCGCCCCTCTGGCGCCATAAAGTAACTATATGCCTATACTGACACCGAGTGTCAAGATCGCATCCAGCGGATATAATGGGTGAATGAGCGATACGACCCCGGTTCCGATCAGAGCGCGAACACGCCGTCTCGCGCAGACCGAACTGACCGCGGTGGCGCAGGACCTGTTCGTTGCGCAGGGCTACGACAACACCACCGTCGACCAGATTGCCGCGGCAGCAGGCATGTCCAAACGCACTTTCTTCCGCTACTTCCCCTCCAAAGACGACCTCGTGATCGGCAAGTACGATCTCTTCGCAGACCGGATGGCCGAGGCCTTGGATGCCCGCCCCAAGAGTGAGCCAGTGTGGGAATCTTTGCGCCGCATGTTCGACATCACCCTCGACTACGTTCAGGATGAGCATCAGCGCGCCCGGATCGATGCCATGGATGGGATCGTCAGGAGCACACCCCAGCTTTATGCCCGCTACCTGGAGAAGATGCAACGCGTGCAGGAACTCCTCGTCGGGCGCGTCGCCGTTCGCCTCAATGACGACGAACACAACCCATCGGACCCCAGGCCAGCCGCCATTGTGGGCGCGGCCTTCGCATGCATGCAGGCGGCCCGGCAGGCATGGTTCGCCTCAGATCGCAGCGAAGCGTTCGGCAGCTACCTCGACGACGCGATGGCCGCTCTGAAGATCGACCGCGCCAGTCGAATGACGGCCGTCGCCAGGGAGATCGGCGAACGGGACGTTAACTGACCCTCTGCTGTGAGTAACGCCACCATCCATTCAAGAGTGGCTCCCCGCTCCAGCCGGAGCCCGTCAGCAGATTCTGATACGAGGGGTTTCCGACACTCACCACGTTCGGGATGACGGGTCGATTCGATCAGGATGACTTCAAACTCTCTCGGAAATTGCGAATGGCCTCGGTTAGCTCCTCGGGGGCGTCCGTCTGCACGTTGTGTCCAGCGGGCCGCTCCACTGTGCCCGATGCGGATCGCTTCGTTTTCGACATCGGCCGCGCTCAATTGTGCCCACTTGTAGCGCGGTGGTCACTCCGGGCCCGCCGTTCGACGCGCGGATCCGATAAAGGCTGTCGACCAGGAGCCGTGCAGCAAGGCGTCGTTCCACTCCATGTGCTGCTCCGCGCGAATCGCGGCCTTGGCGACCGACAGGGCGAGGGGGTCGAACGCAGCGATCTTCTGAGCCAGCTCCTCGGCTCTGGGGAGCACTGCATCGGGTTCGACGACCTCGTTCACCAGGCCGATCCGTTGCGCCTCGGCGGCGCTGATCCGCTCGCCGGTGAAGACCATCTTCGCGACGTGCTTCTGGGCGATCCGCTGCACGGTGCTCGGACCTGCCAGCGACCCGTAGATGCCGTAGTTGATCTCCGGAATGCCGAATGTGGCGGTCGTGGAGGCCACCGCGATGTCGGAGTTGTTGACCAGGGTGATGCCGCCGCCGAGCGCGAATCCGTTGACCGCGGCGATGATAACGGCCGGGTGCACGGTGATCCGCTGTTGCGTGGCCATCCAGGTGGTGGGTGCGGCGGCGGTCGACGTCTCGGAGGTGGTGTCCTTGAGGTCCGCTCCGGCGCAGAAGGATATGTCGCCCGAGCCGGTGAAGATGATCGCTCGCGCACCGGCTGCCTCGGCGTCCTCGAGCGCCTTCCAGATGCCCCGCATCGACGCCCTATCGAGGGCGTTGCGCTTCTCGAGGCGGTTGAGGGTGATCACGGCGTAGCCGTCTTTGATTTCAAGAACGATGGATTCGGTGGGTTGGTTGGTCATGGAACTGTCGCTTTCATGTCGTGGTGCTGGCGGAGGGTAGGACGTCGTTGAAACGAACCGGCACGCCCGGCTGCGACGGCGGCGCATCGCCGCCGGGGATGGGCGAGATGAATTCCCTTGGGTGTACTGCGGATCCAGCAGAAGCTCGTTCGAGTCTTACCTGCAATCGGCGACAGAGCTCGTCGCGCGTCACCTGGGAGCACTCCGAGAGCGTCGCCGCGAGCTGATCGCGGTTCTCAATCCGATCCTCTTGCGACGGTGTCGACGTCGACCGGGCGTCGCGCCCCGCCGTTGTCTCTCCCGGTCAGGGTAGGTCCGGATATCGGCCGGCCGCGCTCCACGAGCAGACGCGTCGGCGACGGCGACGCCCAGCTCAGCTCAGCGAGATACTTCCCGCAAATCCCGACAGCCATGGAATCGCCGATCTCGACGACTCGCAGGGACGCGAGCGGCCACGAGAGGGTCACGACCGGGGCCGGAAGACCGGCATGGGCAGCGAGTCCGGACCGAATTCCGCGAACTCCGATTCGACCACGGAGTCGATGACGATATCGTCCTTCTCCACCCCGACGAGGGTGGTGATGAGCAGGGGGCCCTCGTCGAGTTTCACGGCGGCGACGATATAGGGGATTTCATCTTTGAATGCCGGTAGGTATGGCCGGTGGATCGCGATCCACGACCAGAGTCGCCCTTTACCGGAGACGGGAACCCATTCGACCTTGTCGCTCAGGCAGGTCGGGCAATTGCTCGAGGGCGGATACCAGAGCCCCCCACAGTCAACGCACTTCTGCACCGCGAGCACCCCTTCTCGGGCATACTCGAACTGCTTCTCTGTCCAGGGAGTAACGGTAGGGACGGGATGTTCGCTGAACATGGTGAGCCTCCTCAGGCGCGCTGGAGAATGTGAGAGGTGACGATGGGCGACACGCAGATGTACTGCGCGGTGTCGCAGTCGGACACCTGGCGTTCACCCCCTTCGCCGCGGAGCTGACGGACGGCCTCGACTTGCAGGCCCCATCCCTGCATGTAGCCCTCGCTGGTGTGGCCACCGCTCGTATTGACCGGTAGCTCACCGTCCAGAGCGATTCGTCCGTCCCGGATGAACTGCCACCCGTCGCCCTCGTCGGCGAAGCCGAAGTGCTCGAGCGAGAACAGGATGACGGGCGTGAAGTTGTCGTAGATCTGGACCGCGTCTATGTCTTGCGGGCCGAGGCCACTCTTTTCCCGCAGCGCGCGAGCTACCCGAACGGACGGCTCTTTAAAGAAGTCTTCTTTGGTGTAGTACGGTCCGAGGTCGCTGGAGGCCGCAGTCGCGACGATCGACACCGCGGGTTTCTTCAGATCGCGGGCACGTTCCTCGGTGGTGACGATCATGGCGACGCCGCCGTCGTTGATCATGCAGTAGTCGTACAGCCGGAGGGGTTCGGCGATGAAGCGGGACTCGAGGTACTCCTGTTCGGTCAACGGCTTCTGCATGACTGCTACCGGGTTGCGTCGCGCATTCTCGCGGTTGTTCAAGGCAAGTGGCGCGAGGGCGCCGTCCGGGACCGAGTAGTCGTGGGTGTATCGCTGGTACATCATCGACACGTAGGCGCCGGGGGAGGTCATCCCATAGGCTAGGTCGTAGAGGGCGTTGTTCGTGGCAGCGTTGTAGGCGCTGCTGCCTCCGGAGTCTCCGCCGTAGGTCATTCCCACGGCACGGCCGTTGTTTCCGTAGACGAGCGCGATCGTCGTGGCGAGGCCCGCCTCGATCAGGGCAACGGCCTGCTGGACGGCGACTCCTGCCATCCGGCCGGACCCCTCGTAGGCGTTGACGACGTTCGGGTGCTTGATGCCGGCCATGGTGCCGAAAGTCTCGTAGCTGGGGATGCGGCAGGTGAGGACACCGTCGATGTCGGCCGTGGTTAGGCCCGCGTCGTCGAGCGCCAAGCTGAGCGCCTCGATGCCGAGCGCATATTCGGTGCGGAAAGGGTCGCGGTCGCGGTAGATGGAGGCGAAGTCGGTGGTGGCGACTCCGACGATCACCGCCTTCCGCGAGGGGTTCTGGTCATACACGTGCTGAGTCCTTTCTGGCCGTCGCGGTCGACGGCATCGATGTGTCGCAGATGGGGAACCCGGCCATCCGGACGCCGTGAGGACTCAGGGCGCACTGATACGGGTCGGCTTGATGGGGTGGACGCCGTCGAAGTTGCGTCGTGCGGCGCGGACGACGCTCCAGCGCCACGATCAGCGCCTTGCTCGTTCCCCGGCGGAACAGGTTCGCGCGTGCGGCCCTTGAATGTCGCATGCTGGAGGGGGCTGAGGGCAGTCGGACAGCCCAGAGAAGCCATGCCCTTCGACGACGAGGTCCCTTGGACCGGTCAGATGTTCCATTACGCACTCCTTCGTACTAGCCGCAGGTGAGCCTTGCGCCATTTTACGTCAACTAGTTGGTTAATCAAGCGGGAGTAGGACAACCATGACGCGGGATTCGTTGCCGGGCCGATCCTGGACCTCGAACTTGAGGGCGCGGTCAGGGCGGCTCGGGAACGTGGGGCGCGGGAGGAAATCGCCGTTTCGACGCTCCCCTCGGGCCGGGCAATCCTGCCAGTAAACCGGAATCCGCTCCTGGATTTTGAAGATTTGGCCAGTCTCCGGAGGCGAACTACACCATGGTGATAGTCGGCAAAACGGAGGCTGCGCCGGATCTGGCCATCTAGCCTGGCTTCCGGCTGATACCTCGGATCGAGACGTCCGTCGGGTTCGCGTACTCGGCGACATCGCCGCGCATCCGGATGTCATCGCGCTGGCTTGGGCTGGCGAGGATCTTAAACTGAGCTCGGGGCCGATCGTGCCACGATCCTCGAGCAGTTGGGTGGCGCTTTTCCCACCAGCGTCTGCAAACCGATCTCCTCCTGGAGCCTGCCTGTCCCCGCCTCGGCTCGATCGGAGGCCCCCATTCCCGAATCCGCCGATCTGACCGGGTTCAGAGGGAACGCTGAGGACGCGGCGCACGCCGGGTTCACTGGCGTTGGGTGCCTCCATCTGCCCCAGGCGGAGGCAGCACGTGTCGCCTTCACATCGGACACGGCCGAGCTCGCCCGCGCTGAGGAGATGGTGGCGGCCTCCGACGACCGTGGCGGGACTGTCAGTGTCAACCGGAGTGTTGGTTAGACTACTCCCGAGCGCGCGTCCACGTGGCCGTAGGTCCTCTAGCGAGGGCCCATTCGCGACAATAAGTCGTTGACGAAAGCCTTCGTCCTGGCGTGGAATTCCGGGCCGTCGGCCTGGAGGCCGGTCAGCATCGAGACCACTTGTGGCACGGCCTTGACGCTGAGGTTGAGCAGGAAGAGGGTGAGGGCCAGCATCTCGGGGTCGATATCGTCGACCAATTGGCCGGCGTCGCGGGCTCGTGTGAACAGCCCGACCTCCGTTTGGTAGGCCCTAACCCGTCGCTCGTGCAGCACGATGTCGGCGGGCTCATCCGGTCCCCCGTATTCGAGTCCCTCCCACGCGAGCAGCCGCAGCCAATCAATCTGGGGGTGCGGGGGGTTGTCGATCAGGCGCGCAATGCCCGCTGCGAGGTCGGCATCCTGAACCTCGGTCCACATGGGGAGGCTCTCTTCGACCATTAATTCCAGCACCGCGGTGTAGAGCGCGCTTTTCGAGCCGAAGTAGTAGTAGATGAGCTGCTTGTTTACTTTTGCTTTCCGAGCGATTTCGTCCATGCGAACCGCCGCACGCCCGCGTTGGGAGAACTCCTGCGCAGCCACCATGAGGATGCGGCTTCGGCGGTTGGGGTCGTCCTCCGTCTCGCGCGGCTTTGAAGAGTGAGCAGTCATAAGCCCAGCGTAGCGCCCCGACTGTGGGAACCGTGGGCTCACGCCTATATTCAACTGAACGGTTGATGGCACAAGGGCGGTGCTGTCATATTGATTGCGCCGACGCGAAACTCGGCGAAGTACTTTGCACACATCCGGTTTCCAGAACCTTGAATCCCCAACAGCCGACTGACTGTCACAATAGGCTGTCGGACGATCTGTACGCGCCCGGGCGCGAGAGGCGAGCCGGGTCAACGGAGATTGCGCCATCAAAGATTCGGCGAGCCGTTCGTTCTACCTGCGCCCTGTGCACGGTCGGTTCCGGGTCATCACCGCTAGCAAGCACCTCAACTGAAAGCACGCCGCTAGGGTGAGCGATCCGGCAGTGCTCTAGCGGACCGCCCGCGACATCAGAGACGACCGACCCAGCCAAGGACGCTGCAGCACCTGTAGCTAAGGAGCCCGTGATCGGAAATGATGAGTGAACCCTCCCCATCCCGGTGCAGCGCGCATGCAGGTCGAACTGGACGTCAGACGGCCGTGCCGGCCCGACAAGCACAACCGCCGGAGTGATCGGCGAATCGATTCCGAGTTCCTGCCCTACAGCGCCGCGGAATGCATCGACCACCATCAGGCGCTCAGCCTGCCGCGCGAAGGACTCCCGATCATCCGAAGCCAACAGCCCGAACTGGTCCGCGCGCACGAACACGAACAGCCCCGTCATATCGACGAGGGTGTAATCGACAAGCCCAACCCCGTCTACTCGGCGGGAGTCCCTCCGATTACCCGTGGGAAGGAGCGACCCGGTGATAGCGCCCGCAGCGTTCCGGAAATCGAGCACAATCGGAGCGCCCGGGTTCGGCACACCATCGACAACGGCGTGCCCATCGGTTTTGGGCAGCCCCCGTTCAGTCTGGACCTTCGCAGCGAATATCTTGCCCGTATTGGTGTTGTGCACGCGCACTTCCGTGAGTTCGCCCGTGGCCGCCACCAGCCCCTCTTCAATCGCGAAAGGACCGATTGCTGAACTGATATTGCCGCAGAGGATCGTCCAGTCCACGAAAGGCACATCCACGCCGACCTGAGCGAACGTGTAGTCCACGTCGGCCCCAGGCACACTTGGTGGACCGACGAATGCGAACTTGCTGGTCAACATGTCGGCTCCGCCGATTCCATCGATTTGCCGACGATCGGGTGTCCCGAATGCGGCAAGCAGCCATTCATCCAGAAGGGCCGGGTCTCTGGTCGGCAAGTCGCGATCGTGGACGATGAGCGCCTTACTCGTACCGCCGCGATAAAGCACAGCCTTCGTTCGCAGTTGCATCAGCACTCCTTCGTACAGGCCTCTTTGGGCACTTGTTAACTGGTTAGTTAAGATCATACGGGCTGCCCGCCCGCAAGCTGATCAAATTGTCGAGATCGAGATGGGCGAAGGAGGCACCAGCCAGTCCACGACAGCGAGTGGCGTGCGGAGTCTGCGGCAGGTCGACGGGCCGGCACCCCCGAGAGACTGGCCGAAGACGTGGACCGGATCCGACGCCGCGTGCAGCCGCGCATTGCCATGGCGAGTCGATGTGGACGGTAGTCGAAGTCGTCCCACGAGGTGGAGTGGCCATGACCGGGCAGGTTGGCCACGATGCTCGATGCTCCGAGGCACAACGCCACGGCATCCCACGAATGTGCGTTCAGACCGCTTCCGTGAACAGCGGGTTGCGAGGCGGAGAAGCACCACACGACAGGAAGCTGACGACGGATGCGGCGTCCAGGGCCGACCCAGCTCGCTCGACGGCCGCGGGCGAATCGGCGGGGAGGCCGAGTCGCTCCCGTTCACGCGGAACGTCGGCGTGCACGTCGAGCGGATAGGCGTAGCGCCCGGGGATCGTCGCGGCGGCTGCATTCATCGTCACGCCCGCCGTTCTGCTCAGCCGACGCCGAGCCAGATCGACTTCGTCTCGGTGTATTCGTTGAGCGCGTCGGGGCCGAGCTCGCGACCGAGCCCGCTGTGCTTCATGCCGCCGAACGGTACGTTCGTGCTGAAGGCGCGCCACGTGTTGATCCAGACGACGCCCGACTCAAGCCGGCGCGAAGCGCGGTGCGCGCGCGAGACGTCCTTTGTCCACAGCCCAGCGACGAGACCGTACTCGGTCTCGTTGGCGATCGCGATCGCGTCGTCTTCGTCGTCGAACGGGATGACGGCTCCGACTGGACCGAAGATCTCTTCCCGGCGGATGCGGGAGCGCTCGTCGGGTGTGGCGTACAGGGTCGGCTCGACGAACCGACCCGTTTCGATACCCGGGACGTCACGGCCCGCGCGACCACCGGCGATCAGCTCGCACCCTTCGTCCCGAGCGAGGTCCAGATACCCCGTGACCTTTTCGAACTGGGGGCGCGATGCGAGCGGTCCGATGATCGAAGCAGGATCGAGTGGATCCCCGATGCGCACCTGCCCGATCTTCGTCCGCACTGCATCGATGACCTCGTTGTAGACGGCGCGCTGCACCAGCAGGCGCGACCCCGCGTTGCAGGCCTGACCGGTTCCCGCGACGATGCCGGTAACGAGGGAGGACGACGCCGCGTCAAGATCGGCGTCGGCGAAGACAATCTGCGCTCCCTTCCCACCCAGTTCCAGCGTCGTGCGGAGGAATCGGCGTGCGGCGATCTCGGCGATGGCTCCGCCGGTGGCTGTGGAGCCGGTGAAGGCGATCTTGTCGATGCCGGGGTGCTTAACCAATGCCGCACCCGTGGTGCCGGGACCGGTCACGATGTTGACGACGCCCGCAGGGATGCCCGCTTCCACGCCGAGTCGCGCCAGGAACAAAGTGGAGACCGGCGTGATCTCCGAGGGCTTGATGACGATCGTGTTACCCGCCGCGAGAGCGGGAAAGAGCTTCCAGCCGAGCAGACCGAGCGGGTTGTTCCACGGCGCGATGGCGGCGATCACACCGATTGGCTGGCGGAGCGTCCATGCTTCGTGGCCGGGCATGAACGGCTCGAGCGTCGAGCCGACGGCGCCGAGCGAGAGGTGCCCGAAGTACTCGGCGCTGTTGGCGACCGATCCGGTCGCGCCGCGCATCTCGGTGATCGTCTTTCCGTTCTCGTGCACCTGGAGACGGGCCAGCGTCTCCAGGTTCTCCATGATGAGCTGCGCCCAACGGTTGAGGATGCTCGAACGGGTCAGCGCGGGGGTCACGCTCCACGTCGTGAAGGCGTGACGGGCGGCATCCACGGCGCGAGCGACATCTTCTGCGCCGGCGACCGGGACATGGCCCCATTCGAGGTCGTCGTACGGATCGAAGCATCTGAAGGTCTCGCCGCTAAGGGAGGGGGTCCACGCGCCGTTGATCAGCAGCTCGTATGTCTGGTCCCGATCGACCTCGGGGAAGCGGGTGCTCTGGGTGGTGGCGGCGATCGGCTGCTGTGCAGTCATCATTGACCGGCCTTTCTGAGGGTCGTGCCGTCAGCGGGTTGCGATGGCGAAGTGGGATGGGATACCGCGAACAGACGGTCGGTGTAGATTGCGCCGGAGGCGCTCAGGGCCTCCAGCTCGGACTCGTCCAGACCGAGGATCTCATGCAGAACCTCCTCGGTGTGCTGCCCGAGTCGCGGTGCGGATCGGCCCACTTCAGCAGGGGTGCGCTCGAGGCGGCCGACGAATCCGCGGTGCAGGTGCGGATCCCCGGGGATGCCGCGGAAAAATTCCAGGTCGTGCAGCCCGGCGTCGGCCAGTACCTCGTCCGGACGCTGGACGGCCGCTGCGGGGACTCCGGCCGACTCCAATGCGGCGGCGAGCTCGCGCTTATCGCGCGTCGCACAGGCCGCTTGCAGAAGTTCGTCGAGTTCCGTGCGGTGGGTGAGGCGGTCAGCGGGGTGCGCGAAGCGGGTGTCGTCCGGTGAGACGGGGAGTTTGAGCACGCTGCATAGTGCGATCCACTCGGCATTCGTGCTCACCGAGAAGGCCACCCACTGATCGTCACCGCGGGCGGGAACCACGCCGCGCAACGCCGATGGGGGCTCGGGCCGGTTGGCCCGGCTGGAGCGGACGATCTCCTCACCGATCGCACTTGTTACCGCTTCCCGCTGCGAATGATCGACATGGACGCCTTCCCCGGTGCGATCGCGCAGGCGCAAGGCCGCCAGCGCCAATCCGGGCGCCACGATAGACACCAGCTGATCGGGGTAGTTGACGTTGTTGCCCGTCCACATTGGGGTGGATGCGTCGTATCCGGTGATGGACATCGCGCCGCCAATGGCTTCCAGCGTGGAGCCGAAGGACACGTAGTCGCGTTCCGGCCCGGTCGAACCCTGACTGCTTAGCGACAGCAGCACGATGCGGGGGTTCGCCTGTTTGAGGCGGTCGAAGCCGATGCCGAGGCGCTCGAGAACTCCGCGGCGGAAGTTTTCGACGACGATGTCAGAGACTGACGCGAGCCGTAGGAACAGCTCGCGGCCGGCGTCGGTCTTCAGGTCGATCGCAACACCGCGCTTGCCGCGGTTGACGGCGTTGAACGCGGGACTGGCGTTGATGTCCTTCGTTCCCCCCGCCGACACCTGAGTCCAGTTGCGGAACGGGTCGATGTACGTGGTCGCCTCGACCTTGATGACATCCGCGCCGAAGTCGGCGAAGACCTGCGACGAAGCCGCTCCGGCCGTGATGATGCCGAGGTCGAGGACACGCACACCCTCGAGGGCGCGCTTCGCTGCGGACGCGCCTTCCTGAAGCGGAGTCGTCTGGGTCGCGGTGGGAGCGATTTCGATGCTGTCGATCATGTGGATCTCCTCTTCAGTTCGCGTGGCGCTCGGGCGCCGCGCTGCGGTCCGCGTTGAATGTCACGGGCAGTGCCGGCTGCAGGCCTGCGCTGTCACGCAGCGGAACCAGGAACCCGCGCTCCTGATACTGCGCCGATTCGTGCAGGTCGGACGCGTCGAAGATCGGCCCGGCGGGCACGCCGACCGCCTGAAGCCGTCGGTACAGGTCATCGCGTGTGACGTCTTGGCATAGATCGCTGATGGTCTCGGCGAGTGCGGAGGCATGAGCAACGCGTCCGGCGTGCGTGGCGAACCGGTCGTCGTCCAAGAGCTCGGAGTCGAGAACCTGACGTATCGCCGGCCAGTCGGTCTCGCGGTAGTAAAGACCGAATTGCCCGTCGGTGCATCGGGTGATGATGGGTCCGGTGCGGTCTCCGCGCACGAGCGGTCGGCCGACCTGCTCGTAGACGCGGCCTTTCCATTCGATGTACGCAGCAACCTCCACGAGAGACGTCTCGACGACCTGACCGCGACCGTCCTGGTCGCGGGCGTGGAGGGCAATCATCGCAGCTGTGAAGGCCGCTATCCCCGCCGTGTACGAGATCTGGTGTCCGCCCATGGGGAGTGGCGCCCCCTCGGCCGTGCCGACGAGCGACATGAGGCCTGAGCGCGCCTGCGCCAGAAGGTCGCCGGCCGGGCGGCTTGCGGGCGCGCCCGGCTCGCCGGTGTCAGTGATTACGACCACGATGGTGCGTTCGTCCACCTGCGTGGGGCGATGTGAGGCGAGGACGATGTCCGCGGCCGCCCACGCCTCAGGCGATGCGGGGGAGGGATCAATGTCTTTGCCGTCGTCGAGGTAGTCGCGCAACGCGGTGTCAGTGCCGGGGCGATCACCGAAGACGCTGACGCGCGCACCCAAGCCAGCGAGGTACTTACCACAGAAGGCCAAGGCGACAGAGTCATCGATCTCGGCGACGAGAATTCCGTCCAGGGGACGCGGGACGCTCATCGAGCGCCTCCGCATCGACGCACGAGCGCTGTTCTTGTGCTTATGGGCATGGTCACATCCTCCTTGATGGGGTGGAATAAACATAACCAACTAGTTGATAAAATGTCCAGTCCGCGTCTCGCTATGCCCGTCGCTCGGGTCTCCGGTGATCGCGGTATCATGCAGGATGCAACAAACCGCTGAACATTCCACGCAAGAACGCATCCTGCGCGCGGCGACGGAGGAACTTGCCGAGCACGGGTTCGCCGGCTTGCGCACTGACCGCGTCGCCGCCCGCGCGGACTGCAACAAGCAGCTGATCTACTACTACTTCCGCAGCAAAGCGGGGCTGCGCTCCGCCGTGCTGGAGCGGATGGCCCTTGAGGCGCTCCCACACTGGGAGCGTCTGGATCAGGTTGACCTGCCCGATGCCATGGCGCTCAATGCCCAGCAATACGGCTCCTCGCGTGGCACCCCCGACTACCGCCGGCTCCTCGCATGGGAGGGGGCTGAGCACGTTATCGGCGAGTCCGAGATCGTTCAGGAGGAAGTACGCAGTGCCGCCTGGCACCGGCTCGTGCGCGCCTTCGAGGCCGCGCAGGCCTCGGGCCGGCTGCCCGCCGACATCAACCCGTCGGTGATCGCACTCCTTTTCGGGCTTATGAACATCGCGCCGACGACGCTCCCGCAACTGACGCGCCTTGTGACCGGGTTGGAGGCGGACGATGCGCGCTTCGCAGAAGATCTGGTGCGGACGATCCACTTCCTTGGGTCGTCGATCCTGGCCGACCCTGCGACGGTCGACGAGCCTGGGTTGGACAGGCGGCCGGCGTAGCGTGCCGCCGAGGGTTTCGCGCGGACCCGGACGCGCCGGTGTCTGTAATGTATGAGAAATGCAGACTCCGCGTGACCCCGACCCCACCGCCCCGATCACGACGAGAGATCGGATCCTCCGAGCGGCTTCCGCAGAGCTAGCTCGCGCGGGTTTCGCCGGCGCTCGGATGGAGACCATCGCACAGCTCTCCGGAGTGAAGAAGCAGGTCATCTATTACTACTTCCCCAGCAAGGTGGAATTGGCGCGAGCGGTGCTCGAGAAGTCGAGCGCGGATGCCGCGGACTTCTGGGGCCGGTTTTCTACGTCGTCGCTTGCCGAGATCTGCCACGCCGCCATCGACCAAGCGCTCGTCGGCGCCGAGGGCATCAGCAATTTGGTGTGGGAGGGCCAAGAGTACGCGAACGCGCACAGTTCCGACTTTCCGATCGTACCGGAGCGCGCGGCTAGCCTGCGTCGCATCGTCGAGACGATCTCGACCGAGCAGAGAGCCGGCGACCTCCGCGCGGACATCGACCCCGAGTACCTCGGCCTGCTCCTCGTGCTTCTCACCACGACGCCCGCCGTGCTGCCTCAGGTGAGCCTTCTGATGGTGGGCCGCGAGTGGAACGATCCTACTTTCACGCGCGAGTGGCATGCGCTCGTGGACCAGGTTCTTGAAGGTCTTCGCCCCTAATCAAGGCCCGATTCAACTCTCTTCCAGCTTCGCCTCGAATTCACCCTTGATGTAACTGACTAGTTGGCATATGGTTGTTTAGCACTGCGACATCGCGTCGCACGCCAAATGATTCAAGGAGGAATCGATGTCGATGACGATGAATGGCACGCAGCTTCCAGACCTGACCGATCCGCATACCTTCGTCCCCGGTGTCCCACACGAGGGATTCGCCCGGATCCGCGAGCTGCCCGGACTGCACTGGCAGCCAACGGAAGTCGGTACGGCCAACGGCGGCTTCTGGGCCGTCACGAGGTTCGCCGACATCCTCGAGGTGGAATCGAACCCCGCCTTGTTCTCGTCGCAGCCCGGATCGGCTTGGCCGATGTCAAATCTGCCGATCGATCCGGTGCTGAACCCCGCGTACAACAACCTGATGTTTATGGACCCGCCGCGACACAGCAGCGTCCGACGCGTTGCGGCCGCTGCATTCGGTCCGCGCGTGGTGAAGAACTTCGACCCGTGGGTGCGCGAGATCGTGGTCGAGATCCTCGACCACATCGAGACCCTCACTGAATTCGACTACGTCCTCGAAGTCGCGCGGACGATTCCCTCGTATGTGATCGCCCGCGTCCAGGGCGTGCCGCGAGAGGACCGCCAGTGGATCGTGGATCAGACCCTCGCGGCATTCGAAGGTCAGAACGCCGGCGATCTGGGCGTCGTCACGAAGGTGCTCGAGGACACGTTCACCTACTACCGAGAGAAGCTCGTGCCCGGCAAGCTGAAGAATCCCGAAGACGACATGACAAGCGTGCTCATCCACGCCGCCGAGCGCGGGGAGATCACCGAAGCAGAGGCGTATGACTTCCTGAATCTCTTACAGGCAGCCGGATTCGAGACCACCCACACCCTTATCGGTCAGTCGATGCGGCTCATTCTCGAAGATCCCGACATCGCCGACAAGACCTACCGCGGTATTCGCGAGCTCGGCGCGGACAAGGTGACCGAAGAGCTCCTCCGCATAATCACGCCGGCCATGTTCATGTCGCGCACGGCGACCGCTGACACGGAACTTGCCGGCCAGACGATCCGCAAGGGCGACCTCTTGAACCTGTACTTCATCGCGGCCAACCGCGATCCGGCGGTCTTCGACCGCCCCGACGAGTTCGACCCCTGGCGCACCGAGACCGCTTCGTTGACGTTCGGAAGCGGTGCCCACCGCTGTATCGGCAACGCACTCGCCAAGCTCGAGCTGCGCATCCTGTTCGAAGAGATGGCGCGTCGCGACTTCCGACTGACGCTGAACGGCACCCCGGAACGGGGTTGGTCGACCTTCATCAATCAGATCCGGTCGCTCCCGGTCGCTCACGTGGATGGGCGGGCAGCATGACCTCGTCAACTCAGGAGGTCGCCGTCGTCACGGGCGCCGGCGCAGGCCTCGGCCGGGGGATCGCCCTCGAGCTGGCAGCACGGGGGACGCGTGTCGTCGTGACCGACATGGACGACAGCGCCGGTTCTTCGACCGTCGCCTCGATCGAGGCCATCGGCGGCGAGGCGGTCTTCGTCCACGTCGACGCCCGAGAACCTAAGGATCTTCAGGTGGCGCTGGAGACCGCCGCGAGTCGATTCGGTGCGGTCACGGTCGTGGTGGCGAATGTCAACGCCGACGGCGGCGGAGGGCGGATCTGGGAGCACGATCTCCCCAAGGTTCGCCACCTCTTCGATGTCCTCGTGTACGGTACGTTCGTCACCGTCCACGCGAGCGCCCCGACTCTGATCGAGAGCGCCGCGGCCGGGCTCCCGGCGCGCCTGCTGATCGTCGGCTCCGAGCATTCCCTCGGGGTGCCGCCCCATGCGTTCGCGGCGAGTGCGTATACCACCGCGAAGTATGCAACGTTGGGCGTGCTCGACACTGCCCGACGGGACTTCGAGGGCACGGGAGTCACGACGACTCTGCTGGCACCGAGCTGGGTACGCACTGAGAAGGTGAGGGAGCTCGTTCGCTCCTCCCACGATCTAGCGCGCTCCATCGAGCCGCACGCGCAGAACACGGACGTCGTGGCCAAGCAGGCCATCGACGGCCTCCTCGCCGGTGACTACATCGTCGCCACCAATCCTGTTATCCGGCAGTTCGCCCTGGATCACGCCCGCGGCGTCATGTCTGCCGTGCAGATGCTTCCCGTCCCTACGGCCGAAGAGCACGCGCACGATGGCGCGGGCGACGCCGCGAAGTGTCCGGTCATCGGGCACTTCTAACCCCAACGCTACACCCGAGGAGATATACCAATGCCCGACGTCATCTACGTGCAGCCCGACGGCTCCCGCCGGACATGCACGAACGAACCCGGCCGGAACCTAATGAAGGTGGCCGTCGAGAACCTCGTGCCCGGCATCATCGGCGAGTGCGGAGGAGATCTGTCCTGTGCGACGTGTCACGTCTTCGTCGACGCGGACTGGACGGAGCGGCTGGAGCCGATGGGCGCGGATGAGGAATCGCTTCTCGATGTGACCTCGGAGGAGCCGACCGAGGCTAGCCGTCTGTGCTGCCAGATCATCCTCTCCGACGCTCTCGACGGCATTGTCGTCCACGTTCCCGAAACCCAGCGTTGAGTAAGGAGTCGGTCATGTCAGCACACGCTCTTGACGAACGAGTCGTCGTGGTCGGGGGTGGACAGGCGGGAGGCGAGCTCGTGGCTCGCCTCCGTGCCGGCGGTCACGCCGGTGAGATCGTACTCATCGGGACCGAGCCCCACCTGCCGTACACGCGTCCGCCTCTGTCGAAGACCTTCCTCCGCGGCGAAGCGCAGGCCGAGGAGCTGTTCCTGCGCTCGGCTCGGTTCTACGAGGAGCAGGACATCACCGTCCTGGCGGATACCACCGTAAACAGCATCGATCTGCACGCCAAGACTCTCGAGTGCGATGACGGCACATCCCTCGCCTGGGACAAGCTCGTTCTCGCGACAGGCGGACGCCCGCGCCGGCTTCCCGACGCCACGCTGAACGATGCGTCGAACGTCCACTATGTGCGGACGATCGACGATGCGGCTCGTCTGCGGGCCGGAACGCGGCCGGGTACCCGGTTTGCCGTGGTCGGCGGGGGGTACGTCGGCCTGGAAGTCACCTCGGTGCTCCGACGGCTCGGAGCGGAGGTCACGGTCATCGAGGCCGCCGATCGACTCCTTGCCCGAGTGACCTCTCCGCCGGTGTCCGAATTCTTCCGGCAACTGCACGAGGAAGAGGGCGTGGACGTCCGTCTTGGCTCACAGGTCGAGAGCTATGAGTACGTGGATGGCGATGTCGCCGCGCTCCGACTTTCCGACGGGTCGGTGATCGAGGTGGACCAGGTCCTCATCGGCATCGGGATGATTCCGAATGACGACCTCGCGCGAGCAGCCGGTCTCACGGTGGACAACGGCATCGTGGTCGATGAGTACTGCCGTGCCGGGTCGGACGTCTACGCCATCGGCGACGTCTCACGACACCCCGATCCCCAGAACGGTGGATTCCGACGCCTCGAATCGATGCCCAACGCGGCTGCGCAAGCGCGCCACGCCGCCGAGGACATCCTTGGCACGCCCGCCCCGTATGTCGACGTTCCGTGGTTCTGGAGCGATCAGTACGATATCAAATTCCAGTGCGCCGGTCTGAACACGGGCTACGACGAGATCGTGGTCCGCGGCGACATCACCATCGGTAGCCAATTCACCGTCTTCTACCTGAAAGACGGCCGTGTCTGCTCCGTCGATTCCCTCGGACGTCCCGCCGAGTACGCGGCGGGGAAGGCGCTGATCGCCGGCGCAGCACCCGCAGACCGGCAAGCGTTGGCGGACCCGTCGATCCCGCTGCGCGCCAGTCGCCGCTCGCGCGAGACATCAGTCGGCATTCGCTAGCAGCGCTTTTTGCTTGTGACACCCCAACTGTCCCGTTAAGGACGATCCATCGCAAAGGAGCGAAATTATGAATCGATTTGCCGTTACGCATCTCACTGACCCCGACCAGACCGAGGTGACGAGAAGGACTGTCACCTCCTTCTTCACTGCGCAGATCGCCGGAGATCACGAGGCGGTGTCGAAGGTCGCGTCCCCGGATATGACCGTCTGGGTCCTTGGGGATTTCTGGTGGAGCGGTATGCACGACCTGGCGGACATGGCGGTCATTCGCGATTCGTGGGTGGGCGGCCTCAAAGACGGCGGTGCCGACTTCTCTGTAGAACTCGTGTCGGTGCTGGCGGACGGTAATCGCGCTTCGGTCGAGACCCGGATCACCGCGACGTGGGCAGATGGTCGTCCGTACGAAAGCCTGTGCCACATCGCCCTGGATGTCGCGGACGGCAAGGTCGTCGGGTACCGAGAGTACTTCGACACTGCCTATGAGGCGACTTTCCGCCAGGCGGAGAGGCCAGCCAACGCCTGACGAGCGGCGCTCAGAGGTCACCGCCCATCGTACGCATCGCGCGGTCGAGGACCAAGGCGAAGGCCTTGCCACTTGACCGCGCGTGCGCGTGCGCCACACGCCGCAGCAAAGGCTGCGGCCACCAACGCCGATGTGTCCAGCGGATCGACCGGGTTGCCGTTTTGCTGACGAAGCACTTCTACGGCCACTTCCTGCGCCCGCTGTATCCGCCCGAGGTAGCTCGCTCGAAGCGTGATGCTGCTGTCGACGATGCGCATAAGCCCATCGGCCCGATGTGCACAGCTGAGGTCGGCATCAATCACGACCGGCATTTCTTCAGGGTTGGTATAGCCGTTCTTCGCGCCTGCCAGGGGCTGCAATTGGACGGTCCAAAACTTTCTCCTCGAGGTAGCAGGTGAGGGCGCCGATGATGCCGAAGTTCTCGGCTCCGCTGAGTTGGGCGGTGACGGTGCTAATATCGTCTGCCCGGTCGATGAGGTCTCTCTGTCCGATGTCGAACACGGCAAGAATGGAGAAGCGGGGGACTTGCCTTTCCACGTACTCGCCGTTCTCGTCCTCTTCGGTGCCTTTCTTTGTGCTGTAGCCGAAGATCCGGATGGCCTTTCTCTTTTGCGACCTTTACGGCCGAGCGACTGTCACTTCCGGAACCCGGCGACGCGGGACGCGTCGTGCATCTGGAACGGTATCAGCAGCAGCACATTGTTCAATGAGTAGGCGTGAAATGAGCGGGCGAAGTTCAGGAACGCTGCCTAACGATTGTCAGCGGCCATAAAGAATTACCCAGAGGTGGCCGGGGGACCTACTCGCGGGTGGCCTCCTCGGCTGCCCGCCGGTGGTCACCAATAGACGGTCGTGCTGGCCGCCTGTGGGAAGGGCTCTCTTGAGTTAACCATGATCTGCGGCTCCGCCGGAGAAGCACCGCGCCTGGTTTCCGGCAAGTCTTCAGTGTCCTGCGGGGCCGTAGCGTATCGCCCGAGATGTCTAAACGCCCGTGGAAGCCACGTCAACGAACGGGTGGGCCCACGGCGTGTCTCCGGGTATCTCTTTGGCCCGAACGGAGGAAAGGGCGGGAAAAGTGTCCGCAGACCGTCACGCACTTTGGCGTCGGGAGTCGAGTTGATTCGTGTAGCCAAATGGGACGGCATTGCTGAGACCGACGACGAAGTGCCCATCTCCGAGTCGGTTCACCAAGATGCCGTGCGTCCTTTGCCGCCTGGCGCTCTCGATCATCCGGTCGACTGCCGCAGCGATGCTGCGGTCCATGGAGGCCCTGTCGCGGACCTTGATTTCGATGGGTTCCACATCCTGCTTCATGTTCACGAAGGGATCACTTCGCCGAGTGGGACGGGTCGGGCGGTATAGCCCCGCGCTTTTTCATACAGGGTTCGAGGGTCGACGCCGTAGGCTTCCAGCCAGAGGGCGTCCGCAGCAACGGCTACGTCCTTGACATACCCGGTCCGGACAGTTCGGCCCTCTTTCTGGACCTGGACCTGCCTGCCGGCCAATTCCTTCCAATCTGGATGGTCTCCCATTGAGCTGCCTTTCAATATCGCAATTCATTGTTTTGCTTGTGACTGCGGTTTAATGCCCGGGAATTCCCAACCATCGAGTCGACTCGAACCAGCATCTGCAGTCTGAGCTAGGAAGCATCTGGCTGTCACTATCGGTCATGTCGCGCTCCATAGTGGCGATTCAGCCACGCCAATTGGGTGACACACCCCCAGGCCTTAGCGCTCTCCCCAGCGCGGGTCTTCGCTTACGATCGTCGGACGATGGCGCGGCGGCTGGTGATGGCGGGGTTGTATAGCCCACACCGAGTACGTTTCGGGTGGCCGTCTATGGGCATCCTTGATGGCCGTAACCTGGTAAACCTCGTGGCCGCCACCGGCACCGAACTGGCCGCCTGTGGGCAGTTTTTATGGGCGCTGACTAACGATCGGAGGCCGCAGAAGTTCTTGCTTGGTCGCTGATTGAGTTGTGGAGCGCTTTCGCCTGCGCCTTCTTCTCCTCGATCGTTCTGCCCGGTCGCCAGGCACAGGTCATAATGCTCATCGTTCTCTCCCTGCTTTGACAAGTGTTTTTTTGGTGCCTTCCGCCGACAGAAATCGATAGTGAGCGGAAGCGCCGTTTTGGCGACCAGTTCCGGCGAAATATGCCCGTAGAGCGCTTCCAAACCGGTCGGTCACGGTTGGCGCGGAGCGAACTAGAATGACCGACCCGGTTAGGTCACAAACGACCTCGAAGGTGCTGCGCCGTGCTGCGGCTCCGCTGTAAATCCCTATTGGTCTTATCTTCGCCCACCCGGTATTGCGGGGGCGCGGAGTCGGACTGCGTCGACAGCCGTTCACGCTGATTGCTCCGGCGATGTACACTCCCCTGGTCGTCACTCGCAGGTGACGACCAGGGGAGTGTACTGTTTCGCGGCGGTGCTCATACCGGCGCCGAGCTGAGGACCGCCCCCGACCCGAGATTCATCAGACCACTCACGACGACGACGTTGTCGGCCTTCTTGATTTGCCGCTGACCGGCGCGGCCCTGCACCTGCAGAGTGGCCTCGACCCAGTGGCCCATGCCATGCAGACGTCCCTGGCTGAGATTGCCGCCATGGGTATTAATCGGGAAGTCACCCTCGATGTCGACCCGGCCGCCTTGGATGAACTCGAACGCTTCGCCCTCGCCGCAGAAGCCCAAGCCCTCGAGCCACCAGTAGACGTCGGGGCCCCATCCGTCGTACAGCATCGCGGCGTCGATGTCAGCGGGAGTGAGGCCCGACGTGCTCCACAGGCTGTCGCCGATCGTCGCGGCGGTGTGCTGCATCTGCTCGAACATCCGCGGTCCGATTCCGCTGCCCAGACCGCTGATCGATCGCGGCTCGATCCCCTTCTTGATTCCGGACTGACCGAGGCCGGTGATGTACGCGGGCGGATTCGGAAGATCCTTCGCCCTGTCGGCGCGGGTGAGCACGATGGCTGCCACACCGTCCACGGGGATGTCGCAGTCGAACAGGCACATGGGGTCGGCGAGCATGCGCGCGTTCATGTACTCCTCGACGGTCAGGGGCGTGTCCTTGAAGAAGGCGTCCGGGTTGCGGTTCGCGCCCCGGCGCTGAGCCACGGCGAGCGTGGCGAGGTGCTCCCGCTTCGCGCCGTATTTTTTCATGTACCGCATGTAGGACGGTGCGAACTCCGCGATGGATGCCGACTTGCCATAGGGAAGGGTGTACGCGAGGCTGCCCGGCGCCAGCGACTCCTCGTGCGTCGCCTGATAGCTGCCGCCCGCCGAGAAGGACATCGCCCGGAAGACGAGCGCGTAGTCACATCGCCCGAGCGCGATCGCGTGCGCTGCCTGCTCGATAGCTGTGCTGACATTGCCGTTCTGCGTCTCGGCCCACCAGCGCACGTTCTTCAGCCCGAGGCTGTTGACCATCCAGGCCATACTGACGAACTGGGTGCCGTCGGTCGGCCCCTCGGGGAACTGGGGAAAGGTCGCCGCACCGTCAATGTCGTCGAGCTCAATGCCGGCATCGGCGACCGCGGCGAGGACGGCATCCTTCGCGAGCAGGCCCAGCGGACGAGGCAGTCGGCGTCCGATCTCGGAGTAGCCGACGCCCACGATGGCGACGGGGTTATCAGGACTGAACATCGTTGTCTCCTTGCAAACGGAACTGGAGCAGCATCTCGTCGCCGCGTGGCTCGAAGTCGGCGATCACGGGCAGATCGATGTCGAGATCGTCGAAGTCGAATTCGCCCAGCAGATTGGTGACCAGCACCAGCGACGGCTGCTCGTCGAGCGCGACCGAGACGAGCACGTACGGCGTCTCTTCACGGAAGGCCGCGACCCAGGTCTGGTGCACGCGCGTGAAGCCATAAATCCTGCCCTTCCCCGACACCTCGCTCCACTCGAAGTCCTCGCCCAGACACTCCTGGCAGAACATCTTCGGCCGCTGGCTGTACCATCCGCAGGCGCTGCATCGGTACAGCACCAGCCTGTGTTCCTTCAACGCGTCCCAGTAGGGCCGGTCGGCTTCCGCCGGCAAGGGGATCGGCTTCTGCAGCAGTGCATTGGTCATGGCGTGGAGTTCTCTCTGATCGAAGATGTGTCGGTTTCGCAGTGTGCTCAGCTCAGGCCGGGCGCGTGTAGAGGCTCTTGCCGCCGCAGACGTAGAGCACCTGACCGGTCGTCGAGGCGCCCGCGGACCCCGCGAAGTAGGACACGGCCCAGCCGACGTCCTCAGGCGTGCCGATCACTCCCGTGGGCTGCGCGGCGAGGAGGCGTTCCATGACTTCCGGTGTCTCGTTGCGGATCAGGGGGGTGTCGATGAGTCCCGGGGCAATGGCGTTCACCGTGATTCCCAGGCGGGCGAGCTCGATGGCGAGCGAGCGGGTGAACGAGACGACGCCGCCCTTAGATGCCGCGTAGGCCGACTGCCCGAACCACCCCAGCCACGCACGAGATGCGATATTGACGATCCGTCCCGACCGGCGCTCCCCCATGACGCGGGCAGCGGCGCGTGAACAGTTCATGGTTCCCGTGAGGTTCACCGCGAGCGTGCGGTTCCAGTCCTCGTCGGTCAGCTTGCGGATCGAGCCGTTGATGCTGATCCCGGCGTTGTTGACGAGGATGTCGAGGGGGCCGCGGCGCTCCTCGTGGGTCGCCACCATCGCGTCGGCGGCCTCCGCCGACGTGACGTCGGCGGCGACAGAGAAGGCGCGCAACCCCGACTCCGTCAACTCCGCAGCAGAGCGTTCCGCACCCTCGGCGGACCTGTCGGCAATCGTCACCACGGCTCCCTGCGAGGCGAGTTCCGTGGCGATGGCGAGCCCGATTCCCTGGGCACCGCCTGTGACGATGGCGGTCTTTCCGTATAGATTCATGATTGTTCCTTCACACGCTCAGGCTGGAGAGCAGGCTCGAGCCTCCACAGCAGAAAAGGATCTGCCCGGTGATGTAGCTGCTGCGCGGATCGGCGAGAAAGGCTACCGTGGCGGCGACGTCCTCGGGCGCTACGCGATAGGGGAGAAGAGTGCGCACGTCGTCGATCGCCGGATCCGTCGGCGCGACGAGATTCACGCGCACCTGCGAGGGTGCGAGTTCCAGCGCAAGACTGCGCACCAGCGAAGCCAACGCACCGGCAACTGCCGCTGCCTCGGGACGGCGTGCGCTGCCGAGCTGATCACGGCCTCCCACGACAACGATGGCGCCGCCGCCGGCGCCGGCGTCACGGAACCGCCAGCGACGCGCGTCGGCCATCAGGTCGCTCACGATACTCGGGCGAACCTGGCCGGAGTACAGCCCCGCGTCGAAGACGACAGCGTCGAAGGGGCCTTCGGAGTTGGTGGCGACCTCCCAGCCCGAGGCGCCCATCTGGGCCAGCACGGTGTCGGTGAGCATGGTCGGCTCCGAGCCGACGTGGATGACGGGCATGTCAGATCTCCGCGGTGAGGATGTGGACGGAACACGCACCGTTGTCGACTCCGAAAATGCCGCCTCCGGTCGTGTGGGTCAGAGCGACCTGCGCGCCGGCGACCTGCAGCGGTCCGGCTTCCCCGATGAGCTGCCAATAGCTCTCGGCGATCTGGCTGACACCGGTCGCACCTAGGGGATGACCGCGCGAGAGCAGCCCGCCGCTGGGACTGACCGCGACGCGGCCGTCGAGAGCGAAGTCGCCGTTGGCAACCGCACGATACGCGGTACCCCGCTCGGCGATGCCGATTGCTTCGGCGTGTAGGAACTCGGCGACGGCGAACGCGTCGTGCAGCTCGACGATGTCGAGGTCCGTCGGCGCGATGCCCGACATCTTGTATGCCGCCGACACCGCGCGCTCGGTGATGTCCGGCCACGTCATGTCTCGGAACGAGGTGTGGAACTGTCCCGAGAGCACCACACTGGCCCGCATCCGTACGGCCGGCGTGCCCAGCTGCTTGGCGAAGTCTTCGCTGCACAGGAGGATCGCCGCGGCGCCGTCGCTGTTCGGGCAGCAGTGGAAGAGGCGGAAGGGGTCGGCGATGGGTCGCGACTCATCCACTTCTGCGGAGGTGACGGCGGTGCGCAGGTGCGCGCGCGGGTTGAGCGACCCGTTTCCGCGGTTCTTCACCGACACGTTGGTCAGGTCGGAGACCGTCGCCCCCGTCTCATAGAGGTAGCGCTGAGCGCGCATCGCGTACGTCGCCGGCATGACGACGCCCTGGTCGATCTCGATGTCCGCCGTCGACAAGGGGAGCGTCCCGCCACCGAACTGGGACAGGCTCTCAACTCCGACGACGAGGACCGCGTCGTAGGTGCCGGCGGCGATCGCCTGCCACCCGAGGTGCACGGCCGAGCCACCGCTCGCGCAGGCGTTCTCGATTGTGAACACGGGTTGCCCGGAGACGCCGACACGCTGCAGGATGCGCTGGGCGACGAGGGATCCGCCATAGACGGATCCGACGAACCCGGCGTCGATGGACTCGGGCGACACGCCGGTCTCGGCGAGGAGCATCGCCGCGGCCGAGACTCCCAGGTCCGTGGTCGTCATGTCCTTGTGCTTGCCGAAGGGATGTACCGCCGCACCCGCGACGTAGACGTTTGTCATTTCCGTTCACCTTCCGACTCGGCCCGCCCCGCCGCGGGGTGGGCCACATATGAAATGAGGGGGGTGCCCTCGCTCTCGCCGATCTGGCCGACGGCGAGCTCGACCGGCGTTCCCGGTACGAGGGCGTCGCCCGACTCGGTGTGCGCGAGAATGCGAACACCATCGATGTCGACGTAGCTCAGGACGTAGGGGGCGGGGAATTCACGCGGCCCAACGCGCACCACGGTCGAGGCGTACGTGACGCCCGTCGTGCCGCTCGCTACATCGGCGAGATCGGTGCCCGCGCAACGCGAGCAGATGCTCACCGGAGGGAACCATCGGCTCTCGCAGGCGTGGCAGTGCGTGATGCGTAGGTGGGCACCATCGGCTTCCTCGGTGAAATACTCGCCGGCGACGACGGTGATCGCCTGCCCGTCGCGTTCGATCTGTGTGCTCATCACTGTCCTTCGTAAGAGGGGTCACGCCGTTCGCCGAAGGCTCTGCGGCCTTCGGCGCGGTCCTGGGTGTCGCGCAGAAGTCCCCACATGGCCTGTTCCATCGCGATCGCGTGGCTCAGCGGCACGTCGTAGCTGCGCCGAGCGAGCTGGCTGATGGCCCGCGTGGAGAGCGGACCGTTGGCGGCGATCCGTCGTGCCAGCGACAGAGCCGCATCCATCAGCTCGTCCGGTTCGTACACGTCGCTGACCAGACCGACGCGGTGTGCCTCGGTGGCGTCGATCCGATCACCGGTCAGAAGCATTTTCATTGCGACCGCCTGCGGCACGGCCCGCAGCAGGTGCGAGACGCCGCCGACTGCCGGGAGCGTGGCCCACTTCGCTTCGGGGAGTGAGAAGGTCGCGTTCCTGGAAGCGATGCGCAGATCGCAATCGAGCGCGATCTCGAGTCCGCCTCCGGCGGCGTGCCCGTTGATCGCGGCGATGAGGGGCTTGCCAACGTCGATCTCGCTCACAGTGATAGCGCGGACGTAGCCGCCTGTCGCTACACCGACCTCCCAAGGATTTAGAAGGGATGCCGCGAACGGGCTCGTCGTGGCCGGCGCGCTCTTGAGGTCGGTGCCTGCGCAGAACGCTCGCGAGCCGGCGCCCGTGATGATGGCGACGGAGAGAGAGCCGTCGTCGCGGAAATCCTGAAGGACGTGACGGAAGCGCACCATCGATTCAGGGTCGAGGGCGTTGTGCACGTGCTCCCGATCGAGACGGATGAGGAGGATTGGACCGTCGCGCTCCGTACTGATACCCCCGGGCTGATCCTTTGCGGTGTCCGACATTGGACGCTCCTAACTGGACGGGCGATTTCGCGGTTGCAGCCTCATCGGTCACCACCGCAGTGTCTGGGATCCGGATCCCGCGCATCGATACTGCGCTGCAGGAGCGGATAAGATCGATAGTAACCAAATAGTTGATTGAGTGTCAATCCTCGGGACCACTACCTCTCGGGGCACTCTTGACCGAGCGGACACTCCGGAAGACCAGGCAGCTCACCGCGCTGGGTTCCGCAGTCTTTCCCGGTGTCACTTTTCAACGAAGCGAGCCGCGCTGGTACGCCGTAACCACAGCAGAGTCGATTAAATCCAAGCTATTTAGAATTGGCGGGTATTCGGTACTGACCTACCAGAAGGCTGCGCTACGGTTTGGGCTTGACCGCGTCTCTCGCGGACTTAGCGTTGGGGGAAGCTACGTAATCCCCTGCGTAAAGGGGGAACAAATAAGGAGAGATCTCTAAAGGCAAGACTACTTACCGCGGTGGTGGCAGCAGCGTCCTTCGTCCCGCTATTGCCCCTAGGAGTCCCTTCCAATGTGGTGATGGCCTCGTCTTTGGAGCACTGCTGGGCAGGGTGTGCCACCAGGCCCACAGCTGATCATCCAGGAGCCTGAAATTTTCTGGGGCGTCATCGTCTCCATGTACCCAGACAACATCATCCGGCTGCTACTCAATCTGCCACTGGTTGGCGTTTGAACGCCGATAACGGAGATTCGATCAACCTGCTCAGTCTTGGAAGAAGTGGTTTATGGCATGTCGAGTCGGGTTTTGTGGGCGGTGTCTTTGTTGGTGTTCCATCCGGCGATGATGCCGGCTCCGAGCATTTGGTCGGTGAGTCTTGCGAAGCGGTAGCTGGGGTCGGTGTCGAGGGCGAGTTGCATGTATTGGTGTGCTTTGGAGCCTCGGCCTTCCCAGCAGTTGATGTAGCCGATGGTGGTGAGGATTGGTGCTGCGTGTTGTGGGCTGGTTCGTGTGTAGACGTGGATGAGGAGTTGTTGTGCCCATTCGATCCGTGACCATTGGGGCGCCGTTTCGATTTAAGCGAACAGGATGTGTTGGGGTGGTTCGTTGATGCCGGGGACGTCTGCCATGAGCCGGTCCCGGATGTGCGGGAACTGGAAGTTTGCGATGAGCGCGGCGCAGTCCTCGTCGGTAGGGAAGTCATTGCTGTCGAGCATGTTCTTCCAGAGTTGGCTCGCCTGCCTCGCTGCTTGGTGGGGCGCCTGGGCTCGGGTGGTGGTCATGCGGGTTTCGACGGCGGTGGCGTGGTCTGCTTCTTGGGTCGGCGGTGGAAGGATGATCCGGTTGGTGGGTTCGATGGTGCTGCCGCGGTAGATGAACTCGGCGTTGACGCGGCTGTATTTAGTGGTGCTGATGGGCAGGCTGATGTCTTGTCCGGGTTCGCTGTCGTAGGGGGAGTAGCTGTTGTCGCTGACGAAGACCCCGTCGCGGATGGTGATGCCGTTTCCGGCGAGGACCCCGGTGAGCGCGGCAATCGTGGCTGCGTGCGGTTTGGGCTGGCCGGGTTCGCAGTGCTGGGAGGTGTAGAGGGCGAACACGATGCTCGAAGCTTGGGTATCGCTGGCGAGGTAGCTGCTGACGGTCCTGGCGTAGGGGAGTTCTGTTCCTGGTTGGCGGGGAAGGTCGATTCGGAGGGTGGCTCCGACCTTGCCCTTGTCCAGGGTGATGCAGACCAGGCTCTCCGTGGGCCAGAACCCTAGCGTGTGCCCGATGAAGCTGAGCAGGTCGGCGGGGTCTTTATTGGTGAGCGCATTCATTGTCCTTTTCCTTTGATCGTTGTGTCTTTGGCCTTTGCGCCGTTCTGATAGGGGACTTGTGCGCTACTAAGGAGCTGAAACGCGACTAGGGTGACCGGGCCAGGTCCTCGGCAGGGGCCAACTGGCGTGGGAGCGCTGAGCCAATTTCCAGGATTGGGAATCGGCGCGGTGACGCCATGGTTGCGCGGAGGCCCATCCAGCGATGACGGGGATATCAGAATGACAAACAGCGGTGTTGCTTCTGGCTATTCATAGGCAGGCTGATGCGCGACGTCATGACGTGTGCGGTCGTATTCTGCGGCATGCGCCATCGCTACGCCGGAAGCGGCCGGGGGCTGCTTCACCTTCCGATATATGCGCCGTTATCGGCGGGGCCGAAGGCCCGCCTTTGCTGGGTGGCTTCCCGGGGCTCTGGGACAACTTCGACGCCGCCGGATGCGGACATGCCCGAGCCCGCCATCTGGTTGGGTACGTTCTGCCTGTTGCAGAAATGCCGCCCCCGGTTGAAGTCCATGCAAGGTATCGGCGTTTCTGAGCATGGCTATCCCGGGGTGGGTCAAGCCCGTGACTGCGCTGGCACGGAGCCTTGCGCCAGTCACCCGGAAGAACGAAATCTTGGTTGACCAGGCTGTGGTGGGTGACTTGAGCATCGTTACCCTGGTTCCCGCTCAAGGACCCACCTCGCCTGGAGCCTGGACCTCAACGTGCCGCGACCCCCTAGTTCCATCGGCTAGGTAGACCTTACGGAGTAGGATGACTTCCGCCGGAAGGCGTCACCGTCATCCGGCGGCAGACAAGGCAATGCCGGGAGCTCGGATCAGTGGGAGTTAAAAGTAGCGGCAACTGGCGACACGCGTGGGAATCTCGGGACCCCGTAGCCACCACGGTTATGGACCCGGGCCTCTGCGTCTACTGCTTCCAGGAGGTGAGAGGGACAACGACCTCCATCAACTTGTCAATCTGTTTCTGCACCGGAGCCGCGTTCTGTAGACCCCTCTCGAGTGCGGTTGGTAACCAGGTTTTGCCTTTGTGGACGCCAAGGCTATGGCCGAAGCTCTCAAGTTCCCCTGCTTGCACGAGGACGACGTTTTGTTGGGCGAGGCCTTTGACTAAGCGTGCAACGGCTTCCGTTTGGCCCACGTTCCGACGCATCAGCTCATCCACCCCGTGGTGTTTGACTTCATCCCACGGGCGAGACTGCATTTTGAGTGCATCAGCGACTCGTCTACGGGCATCACCCTCGAATAGCGCGCGCGGGTTTTCGAGGATCAGGGCGTCGAACACTGCGGTGGCACGGGCGCTGACGGTGACGACGTTCTCGGACGAAAGCGCGGCGTTGAGAGGTTGTACGACCGAGCGCCAGGCTTCGTCCAAGTCGGACCAGTCACCGCCGGTAGCTTCAACAATATTCTTGAGCACGGCCCGATTGTCTAAAACGTCGAGGTCTGGCATGGCCACAACGGGGACGTTGAGCGAGCGCAGCGCTTTGGCTAAACGGGGCATGTTGCTCGTGCCGCCTGTCGGGATAAAAAGCACCTCGGTGGCTGGAAGTGGCGAAGCCTGCTCCTGACGATCCAAAAGTTGGTTTTCGTGCACGTCCAAAGCCGCCTCGTAAAAGCGGCAGTCACGTTCAGCTTCAGCAAGAATTGCAACCTCATGAAACAGCCCGTCCAGCACGTGGCTGTATTTGAGGATTGGGTCTTTCATAATTCTGCGTAGGTCTTCGGACCTGAGCTGGTGGGCTTTTGTGGGGCCATCCTGCTGCCTTACCAGGCGCACTACCGATAGCGGGGACTCGGCGTTCACCAGCCCGGCCAGGATATTCCGGTCGTGGGTCGCCAGGATAAGTTGGATACCCTTTTCAGCGGCGATCTTTCCCAGCACTTGACCCAATGCGAAAGCTTGAGGTGGGTGGAGGAAAGCCTCCGGCTCGTCAATGATGAGAACGGGGTAAGTAGCAGTGACCAGCGGAATGAGGATATTAATGAGGCTCTTCATGCCGTCACCTTGTTCCGACAGTTGAGGTAGTGCTTCGACGTCGAGTTGGTAGGCCGTGGGGTCGTCGTACTGTCGTTCGGGGCGCGGTGCGGTCGGCGTTCCAACACGGAGAACGAGCTGGGGGTTAAGATCGTCCAGGTGTAGGCGCTTCTTGAGAATCTTGAAAGTGATCGCATTGAGCTCGTCCATCAGCTCTCTGCTCTCACTGAGCAGCTGGAGGGGCTCGGTTGCCGGGGAAAGGACCGTACCCTTCTTGCTCGACGGAGTGATATCCCGCTGGCCTGCAGGCAGGTGCTTCACGAAGAAGCGAAAAAGTGTCTCTTTCTGAAACTCAGCCCCGTAGCCGTGAGGGGACGTAAACAGAAAGCCGTCGACAGGTTGAAAGTCCCCGAAGCGCTGGAATTGGGCGCTGGACGGCCTTTGGTCGTCGAAGTAGAACTGGGCATGCTTCAACAGCCAGTCTCCGAAGTCTTGAACATCGCCTTCGATTATCCGCTCTACACTGCCCACGATTTGCCGGACAGCGAGTTCGTGGCCTTTGGCGTGCAAGTCCAGCTCGCGGAGCATGGTCGATTTGCCGCAGTTGTTGGCGCCAGCTATCACCGTTACACCAGCTGGCTCGAACTCGATTTTGTCTCCGCTCTGCAGGTGCGCGGTACCTACGCCGACGTTCACCTTGTTCGCATCGCCACGTACTTTTCCGTGGGTCTTCAAGAGCTCGTCCAGCTTGGTTTCTCGTAATGACATGAAAGAAACCTACCGGGAGCCTTGGCCAGCTGACGAAACCATTCGTGACGGTGTGTATCTGACGAATAGCGTCTGGCCACAGTCGCATCTCACAGGAATTAGAAATAAGGCAGTGTGGACAATGTCCACACTTTCCGGCACTTCCCTGTGTTTTCAAGGCCTGGAATCCCGTTCGAGTCCCACCTCGGGCACCGCATAACCCCTCGTCAGAGGGGGTTATTGCTTTTATCTGTTGACAGCGGTTGACAAGTCCCTCTGATTGGGTGTCCCGGATGGTGCCTGGCCGCGGGGTGCGGCCTGTTCAGTTTGAGTAGGGAAGCGGTGTCGGCGTCCTGGTGGTGGGCGTTCCGCTTGCTGTGAGCTGGGGTTATATGTTCCTCTCTTGGTTCGTTCGGTAGGTCGTGGTTGTCCTGCACCTCTTCGTGGTAGGGGTGCTGAGCACGACATGACTTCGAGATCCTGCGTCAAAGATCTTGGGTTCGGCTCGTTCCTGGAGTGAGGACACTTCACCGGTGTAGGTCTTTGTCAGGCCAAAGAGGGGTCTGTGCATTGTCCACACTGAGATCTTTCGTATTGTGACTGCTTGCGGCCATTGGCTCTTCCCCCTTGGGCCTTCATCTGCTCATGCATGTGAGCGGCAGTAGCGACATGACGCGGGTCCGGAAGCGCTCTACATGTGCAGGTTCATTCCGAAGTGAGAGTTCGGCGGCCACGGGCGGGCGAGTGCTATCAAATGGGTCCTGGCCTTGTCATCGAAGCGCACTGCGAAATCAAGCGGGACGCGGGCCCGACGCATATGACCGCTCCCAATGGTGCCTCCGGAACATTGCAGTTCACGCGAATGTCGGCTTAGCACGTCGGAGCCGGCCACGGATTGCCGAGAGGGCCCCTCCGGAGCGGGTCGTTTGACGACGAGTTTTCAAGAAACCTCGTTTCGGCTCTTCGACTCCAGGTGCTCAACGATTGGCAGTGTCGGCCGGGGGCACGTCTAGGTCCAGAAGGCAGGGAATGCCGGCAAGCGCTGCTTCGGACAAACGCCGCGGGCGATTACGCTGCTCTGAAGGCACGCGTACGGGCCGGACAGCATTACCCGAGGTGCTGTCCGGCCCTGCCCATAGTTCCGAAAGACGAGTCCTGCGGTGTTATGGCGCTGTAACGTGGGGGACCGATTGCTTGCGTACTTCAGCTTGCTCGTCGGCGAGGGGTTTGCGTGCTGTCTCCGCGCTCATCAGCAAGCCCACCAGGGAGAGCACACCGATGCCCATCAGGAAGAACGCCGGCGAGCTGGGGTTGCCTGTCGTGGCGATCAGCCAGGTGCCGATAAGCGGTGCGACGCCGCCGAAGAGCATGGCGCCGACGTTGAACGGCAACGCGAATCCGAGGTAGCGCGAGCGGGTGCCGAACAGTTCGGTGAAGAATGAAGGAAACACTGCATCGTTCATGGCGAAGAACATGAGCGAGACGATGAGGACCGCGGAGGCGAGGACCACGCCTCCGAAGGAAAGCAGGGTCATGATCGGGTAGCTCAACACGATGAAGGCGATGCTTGAGATCATCAGCGTCCGTTTGCGGCCGATCCGGTCGGACAGGCGGGCGGCCAGGGGTATGAAGATGATGTGGGCGACGAGCCCAATCGTGACTACCAATGTCGCGGTTGCTTCGCTCATTCCGGCTTCTTCGATGAGGAACGAGGGCGTGTAGCTGAGCAGGAGGTAGTAGGCGCCGGCATTGAGGGACATGACGAGCAGTGCCTTCAGCATTGAGGGGAGGCTCTTGCGGGTCTCGGACCAGCGGTTTGAGGCCGGAGGCTGATCAACTGCGCTCTGGCGCTGCTTCTTTTCGAGTTCCAGCACCCGGCGGAACTGCGGGGTGTCTTCCAAACGCAGGCGAAGCCAGAGGCCAACGATGCCGAGCGGGCCCGCGATGAGGAACGGGATCCTCCAGCCCCATTCCTGCATGAATTCCGGTGAGGTGCTGGCGTAGAGGATGGTGGCCATGAGCGAGGCTGCCAGGAACCCGGCGGCAGCTGCGATGGGTACGACACTTGTTAGCAGTCCGCGCTTGGCGGCGGGGGCGTACTCGGCAACGAAGGTGCCTGCGCCGGCGTATTCGCCGGAGGCTGAGAAGCTCTGTGTTACGCGGAGCAGAAGGAGCAGGATGGGTGCTGCGATGCCGATGGTGGCGTAGTTCGGTATGAATCCGATGAGGAAGGTGGCTCCGGACATGAGGATGATGGTCGTGGCGAGGATGCTCTTACGGCCGATTTTGTCTCCCAGGCTGCCCCAGACGAAGGCTCCGAGCGGGCGTACGAGGAACGATAGCGCGAACACTGCGAAGGTGCTCATCAGGGCAACAGCGCGGTCCTCCGGGGGAAAGAAAACTATTGCGATGGTGGTCGCGAGGTAGCTGTAGCTGGCGTAGTCGAAGTACTCCAACAACGTGCCGAGCCCGCTGGCGATGACGACTCGGCGGAGTATGGATCGGGGGACGGAATCTGTGGTGGCTACGGTGGTGGGCATGGTGTCGTTCCTCATTTGAGTACCGGATCTTCGCGGTGGGTCCGCAGGATGTGACGACCATCATGGCAGCTAACGTCAGCCCGGAATATGGCCTCGGCGGCGAATCCCCACTGTTAGTTATGGCCCTTTAGGTGAAGTACCTACGCTGTCGCGGAAGCCCCTGACTTTCAGGGCGAGCCAGAGCTCGGTCTGAGCATCGATTCCGTCCAGGTCGTGACCGGTGATCTGGACGATCCGCTGCATCCGGTTCCGTACTGTGTGCCGGTGGACTCCCATTCGTTCGGCTGTCGCTTCGACGGATCGGCGCTCGAGAAGCCAGGTGTGCAGTGTGTTCAGGAGCGCTTCGCCTCCGCGCGAGTTCTCGATGGGGGCGAGGACAGCGCTGGAGAAGGCTTCCAGGTATTCGGATGGAGCGGCGTTGATCAGGAACTCGTGCGAGGCTCCGTCGACGTACTCGATGGGGGTGCCGGCCCGACGGCTGGTCTCCAGGGCCAGGGTTGCCTGCCTGATGCTGCGGGCGGAGTGCTCGGGAGCGCCCCTGGTGCCGATCCCCGTGGGGACGTCGAGGCCGTAGTCAGCCAGGGCCTGGCGGGGGTCCACAGTTGCCAGACATTCGACGATGCGGTGACGGTGCCGTATAAAAGGGGCGGCGAGGACGACTGCGAGATCGTCGATGAGCACTTCGGCATGGGTCTCATTGCGCGCTTCGATGCTCACGCCCCGCAACGGGCCTGAATCTATGCCGATGCTCCGGAGGAACGTCCGGGCGCTGCCCGGCTCCGTGAACGTCAGGAGGCGGGCAAACCGTTCGGCGCGCTTACGGCGCGCAGATTCGTCGAGGAACCACACGCGTTCGAATTCGAGTGCCAGGAGCGAACGTAGTGCTGGCGCGGCGAGCTCAGCCGTCTCCTGGCCCGTCGGGATACGGACGCAGAACCCCCGGACAGTGTCATTGCCTGCGAACGGGAAGACCTCGACCGTCTCTTCTACGCCGGCGGATGTGCCGTCGGGATCCGCGACCAGTTCGGTGGCTGACAGGAGGAGTTGCTCTCCAAGTCGTGGTGCTTCACGTCCGGCGAGGCGTTCGCTCAAGGGCGCGAGCAGGATCGAAGGAAAGGCCGAGCTTCTGGCCATGACCCTCCCGAGACGATCGAATACAGCCACCGGCTCCTCGGTCCGTTGCTGCCAGCCGGACAGCAGGTCCCCAAACGAGCCGCCGCGGGCCACAATTGCTGTGATCTCCATCTGCAGGTCGAGCGGCCGTCTGAGCGCTTCCCGTTGTCCTTCCGCGTGCAGGACGGCGATGGTGTGCGCGATTCGCCCGAAGTCGGCGATGTCACCGGTCAGCAGTGGCAGGTCATTCTCGCTTGCCAGAGCCAGCACCTGCGCCGGGAGGCGCTCGAATGCGGCCTCGGCGCCGAGGCCGATGATGAGCCCCGAGGCACCGGCGCCCGTGGCTTCCGACAGGAAATTCTTCCAGGCTGTCCAGTCCTCACCGATGTGCAGCCCGCTGGTAAGCACCATTTCGCCGCCGTGGAGTCTCGGAAACGGTCCTTTTCGCTCGACAGCAATGGGGACACCGGCGGCTCGTTCAACACCGGCGCCTCCGTGCGCCGTCGTCAGCCCAAGCCCTGAGGTGGAAGCAAGCTTGGCCACCGTGAACGCCGTCAATTCAAGTGCCATGGCCCCATGTTAGCGACGATCAGGCGGCATTTCTGTACGGGCCGGCCATTATTTGGTTAGCTAAGAGTACGCCCCGGCGATGGTCTGGAAAGGATGGCTTCAATAGTGTGATTCGCAGCAGGCCGCACCAGCGAGCCGAAGACCGCAACTGCGAATGGGAGCATGTGATGATCGGCCAGAACGAGTACTTCGAGGGACAAGTACGAAGCCTTGAATTCAAGAACGAGCAGGGAAACTTCACCGTCGGGGTGATGGAGCCCGGTGAATGGAAGTTCGAAGCCCCCGTCAAAGAATGGATGCACCTCGTCCGCGGAACCTGGGATGTGCAGCAACCCGCCGGTCAGGGGGAGTGGACAACCTACAAGGAAGGCGAACGGTTCGAGGTTCCGGGTGGTACCGACTTCACCGTCCGCGTAAAAGACACGGTCGCCTACCTCTGCCCCTACACCGGTGAATTCCTAGGTCACCTGGACATGTAGCATCCGCAACTGCCTGAGTACTGACACAAGTGAGTATGTGTTGGACTGACCTCAATAAAAGGAGCCTGGCGCCAAGCCGGGCTCCTTTTAGTTGCGCCCGTGCGGGCCTTCACCTCTATGGGCGAGGGTTATATGTATCCGTAGCGTGACTCGACGGCTCAGTGGGCAGTCCGCTAAGCCGTTAATCAGTCAAGGTCCGTTGCCCTTGCCTCGAGGTAGACCCTGACTGCATCGATCAGGTGGCCGATATGTTGAGGCATCAGCTGGCCCCCCATATCTGCCGGGGTTGGCCGGACGGGCCTGGACATACTCTTCGGTCTCGTTTCGGCGAGGTAATTGCTGAAGAAGGTGCTTCCACTGTGTCGAATTGTTCATTCGTTCTGGCAATTAGAGAGCCGCCGCAACTCGGTTTGCTCTTCCGACCGGCAGGCAATCTGCAGAGGCGGCAGCACCGATTTCCCTGCGCAGGGTATGAGTGTGCAAGGGTGCGTCAAGTCCCTGCTTCTCGGTGTTCGATCGAGCAGAACAGGGCGTGGACAATGTCCACACTCTTCATCTCGGATTGCCTTCTGCAGCCGCCGGATTGGCCCGGATTCCGTATGTTTCCGCCACTTGCCTCGAGTCTCCCCGCCTGCGTCATCTTTCAACGAAGCAGATTGGATTTCTTGGGTGACCGCGGTGTTGCCCCTCTGCGGGTGCCGGCTGGTTGGTCGCCGAATGCTGGTAACGGAGGTTCTCCGGACTTTCCGAGTTCGGGTCCGGTTACCCGACAGACTGCGTAACCTCGACTGACTTCGAGCAGGTCTGGTCCTGCAGCGTTGGCTTGCGCAGCACGGATAGTTTGCAATCGAATATGCACGCGTACCCATAAGCAGCCGGGGGAGGGGCCTATTCGCTCTCCCCAGCCAGGCCGAGAATTTATGCCGCGGACGCCGGCGGCCTAGCTAGGCGGCGGCACGTAGCGGTCGGTGAAGCGGCCCGCGTCGTCGAGCAGATGGCCTAGCCGCTTGGACGTGCGCAGAATGATTTGGCGCCTGATTTTGACGCCTGTCTGGGAGAGTGAGTCGATCTTAGCCTCCAGGACGTGCAGCACACCTAAATTACGCAGCCACACGTCGAACGTCAGGTTGGCCAGTCCTGCTGCAGTGCCGACGTACCGGACCTCCGGGTGGGTGGTGAGCGCGGACGCCACGGAGCTGAGCTGTCGAGGTGGGACGTCCATGAAGTACCAGATGTGCACCGGCCAGCCGGACCAGACATTGACAACATCGGTACGCAACCGGTACTGCTGGCCGTGCAGCAGCACGGCAACGGCGTCGTGGATTTTCTGCTCACTAACCCCTAGGTCGCGAGCCAGCACGGCGGCCGGTGTGCGGGCGTCCTGTCCAAGCGCGGCCATGAGGGCGACGCGGAATTGTGGGTCCAGCGCCCGCGCGGCTCTGGCGCGGGGCGGTTGCGGGCCGCCGATCCGCGCCACCTCCTCCGGATCCAGCGACCGCACGTTCCATCGTTCGCCGGACTTCAGGACAGACGTAGCCATATGCGCCCGCACGTCCCGGACCCCCGGCAGCGACGGCAGGGTCTCGAGCAGTAGTGCCGCCAGCGCGGCCTCGCTGGGTGCGCTGAGTGTTGCGATAAGGCAGGTGCCTGAGGCTGCGGCATCCAGCGTCAGCGCCATGGGGAGCTCGGAGAGGATAGCCGTGGCCATAGCGAGCGAGCCCGGCTCCAGATCGATCTCGGCGAACGCAGTGTTGCCGCTGCTGTTGATCCACGAGGGGTGACCGATGGCCCGGACCAGACCAGCATCGTGCAGCCGCGCATAGCGCCGGGCCAGTGCTGCTGGGCCGACAGACAACGCCCGTGACAGTTCGCTCCAAGGCGCCCGCGGCGAAATTTGAAGTGCGTGAATCAGGCGCGCATCCTCATCAGAAATCGAGATGTCATTCATTAGGAAACCCATTTTCACAGATTCAGCGTCATTTACCTAGCGGAAACCGACTGTTGTCAAACTCACTTTTGACCCGCCCGCTCTAAGGAATGGGACCCTACGAGGTGAAAGGAGCGCTCCATGGAGGAAGCTGCCCCAACCCTGGCCGAGACCGTCAACCACCCACTGCTGTGGATCGGCGCCATCACGGTGCTCGTGGTAATTCTGGTTCAAAGTGTCATCTATCTGAGGGCTGCCAAGGCCGCCGCGGCCGAGGTGGGCATGCCCGCCAAGCAGGTACGCACCGCGTTCCGTGCCGGGGGCGTTTCAGCCATCGGCCCATCAATCGCGGTCTGCTTGGTGGCACTCGCCCTGCTGCCGCTGTTCGGCAGCCCGAGCACGATCACCCGCATCGGTCTGATCGGTTCCGCCGCGTACGAAACAATCGCGGCCAACCTCGCCTTAGGCACCATGGGCTCCGCCCTCGGCGACCCCGGCGTGGATGGCAACATGCTGGTGACCATGTTGCTGGCGCTTGCCATCGGTGGCAGCGGCTGGATGGTGGTCACGCTCGTGATGACCCCCGTCATGAAGCGGAGCATGGCGGCAGGCACCAGCACAAAGACCGCCCGCAAGCGCTCCGCACGCTGGTCGGTTCTGCCCACGGCTGCCCTGATCGGCGCGTTCTTCACCATGGGTCTGAAGGAGGTGGCGGCCAGTTTCGACGGTGCCATCGTGTTCGCTACGTCCGCGCTGATCATGCTGGCGCTTACCCTGCTGGCCAAGCGGCTGAACAAGCCGACCCTGCTCGAATTTGCGCTCGGTGCCGCCATGATCGTGGCGATCGCTGTGGGCTATCTCATCTCCTGACCTTCTGAGAGGACCAAGCATGTCAAACACCTCCGCGCGTACCGAAAGTCCCGGCACGACACTAAACCCTATGGCGGGCTACGACCGCACCACCTCCTTGTGGGGACCGATCACGATGCTCGCCGGCATGGCGGCCATGCTGATCGGCCCGATCCTGATGGTCTTTGTAGGCGGATACACCATCAGCCCCGGGACGCTGGTCACCGCCGTCGTCGCGATTGCGCTGGTCATGGGCGTGGTTTGGGTGATCGAACCGATCTCCTATTTCCCGATCCTCGGACCAGGGGCCATGTACCAAGCTTTCCTGATCGGCAACATCTCCACCAAGCTGCTGCCCGCCGCGGTCACCGCCCAAGGCCGCATCAACGCCAAACCGGGAACTCCGCAAGCACAAATCGCCGCGACCCTGGCGATTTGCTCGGCCGCCATCATCCACGTCGTTGCGCTCGTGCTCGTCGTCGCCGTCTTCGGGCAGTGGCTGTTGACGGCCATCCCGGCCGACCTGCTCGCCGCCGTCACCAAGTTCGTGGTTCCTGCGGTACTGGGCGCCTTCCTGATGCAGAACATCATCAGCAACCGGAAGCAACCGAAGGTGCTCATTGCCGGCCTCGTCGTCGGCGTCCTCGTCATCTACGTGCTGGTGCCGGCGGTGCCCGCGCTGGCCACCGCCGCCCCACTGTTCGGGGTGGTCCTCACCGCGGCCGCGGTGATGCTGACCTTTAGGCCGAAGCCAGAGGCCGACGCCCAGTAGGGCCATTCCGCCTTGCTACCGCGCCACAACGCGTATCCAACCCCTTCGAAAGGAAAACAATGACCATCGACAGCACCATGACCGCTGGCACCCTGGACACAGACCACCTGACCGCGCTCACCGAACGGACGGCGGCGGCCGCCCCTGAGTTCACGGCAATGGCCGACGCAATCTGGGACGACCCGGAAATGCGCTGGGAGGAATCCCGCGCCCAGGAAAAGCACCAAGGTGCCGCCCGTGCGCATGGATTCACGATCACCGAGAAGGTGGCCGGCATCCCGACGGCGTTCAGCGCAGAACGTGGCACCGGCGGGCCCGTCATCGCGTTCTTGGGTGAGTACGACGCCCTGGCTGACATCAGCCAGGAGTCCGGGAACCCCGAGCGCACCCCGGACCCGGCGAACACCTCCGGCAACGGGCACGGCTGCCACCACCACCTGCTCGGCTCCGGTGCGCTGCTGGCCGCGGTGGTTACCGCGGAGTACTTCGAGGCGGCCGGCATCCAGGCCCGGGTTCGCTACTACGGCTGCCCCGCGGAGGAGGCCGCTGCCGGCAAGACGTTCATGGTCAAGTCAGGGGCGTTCAACGACGTCGACGCGGCCGTGACCTGGCATCCAATGACCCTTACGCGAAGCCGCCAGTCCCTGACGTTGTCGTATTCGCAGGTCTACTTCCACTTCACGGGCCTTGCAGCCCACGCGGGGGCGATGCCCCATCTTGGGCGCTCCGCGCTTGACGCTGTCGAACTGATGAATGTCGGGGTGAACTTCCTGCGGGAGCACATGCCCGATTCCGCACGGGTGCACTATGCGATCACCGATGCCGGTGGCCGTTCCGCCAACGTGGTCCAGGCCCACGCCAGCGTCTACTACGTGATCCGGGCCGAGGACACGCGTCAGATGCGGGACCTCCAGGAACGAGTAGAGAAGATCGCCCGCGGCGCCGCATTGATGACGGAGACAGATTTGGAGATCGAGTTCGACGGCGCGTGCGCCGAGGTGCTCCCCAACGAGGTGCTCGAGCGCACCCTGGAGGGCGTACTGCAGCAGCTCGGCCCCGTGCCGTTCGACGCCGCCGACCAACTCGCCGCCTCGGAATTCGCTGTCGGGCTTGACGCCCGCGAGATTGCCGGGTCGAAGCGGCTCGCCGGCTGGGACGTGCGCGATGAACGCGCCCTGCACGACGAGATTGCCCCGTACCTTCCGGAACAGCCGCGCCCGCAGATGACCGGCTCCACGGATGTGGGCGATGTGAGTTGGGTGGTGCCCACAGTGCAGATCTCGTCCGCCACCGCGGCGCTGGGCACTCCATTCCACGCTTGGCAAACCGTGGCGCAAGGCAAAATGCCGGCAGCGCACAAGGGTATGATCCACGCGGCCACATCCATGGCGGCCATGGCCACTGCCATCGTCACCGATCCCGAAATCCTGGCGGCGGCGCAGCGGGAGCACGCGGAAATACTCGCGCTAACACCGTACCTGGAGCCGATCCCCGACGGCGTCGTAGCTCCACCTCTGCGCACCGCCGGCCGCTCGGCTACACACTAGCCCTCCAACAGTTGGACCCCCGGCCGTGTCGGGGTGGATGGTCAGAGGCCTTGCGCTTTCCGGCATCTACCCCGACACGGTTGCGCCCTATCGATACCCGGCGTGCGAATTCTGCTGAGGCGGGAGGTCGCGATCGTTACCTTTCGAGGCGACCACCGGGAAGATGTCAGGTCGATGATTGGGGCAAGTGACTGCTGCCAGTCCCGAAATGATCAAACCAGTGCTGTGGCGTTGGCGGGTGAGCCTGTGGCTCCGACGATGTTGAGGGGCTTGATGCTGATCAAAGCATCCCAGTTCCCTGTTGAACGCATGTACCGGCTGAGCGGACCCAGCTTCCAGAGTTCACCAAGGGGCATTCCAAGTTTGGCGAGGAGTTGCTGGTGCATCATTCCGTGATCGTTGGGTGCAGTATTTTTGAAGGGACTGTCGGGAACGGCAGGAAGGCATTCGAGGGCAAAGTTGTCGGCCGCCACAAGGGCAAGCTGGTTGTCCCATGCCCACGCTACGAATTCGTGTGATTGGGCAATGCCCGTAGCGCGGCGGCTTTCCCGCAGATCCTGCTTGTGGCCGGGAGACAAGGCAAGGAACCATTCGCACCAGCCGGTGTGGAGCATCAGGATGTCGCCTGGCCGGAGGGCGACGGACTGCTCCGACAACGCCGAGTGGATCAGGTCCAGGGTGAGGGGTTCTCCGGCGGCGTGGTCAATGGACGA
Source organism: Arthrobacter sp. Rue61a (assembly GCF_000294695.2). Lineage (NCBI taxonomy): Bacteria > Bacillati > Actinomycetota > Actinomycetes > Micrococcales > Micrococcaceae > Arthrobacter > Arthrobacter sp. Rue61a. Next base: position 2,107,693 of record NC_018531.1, read on the forward strand.
TCCGTGGGCGGACCGGTAGCCGTCAAGATCCACAAGAACGCCGCGGCCCACAATGGGTTCCTCGGCCCAGCCCTGTATCCCCAGTTCCGGAGTGCCTGCCTCGACACGGTCATCCGGGGTGCCGTTGTAGAAACCGACGTCGTCCGCCCTTCGGTGCCTAAGCCCGTCGATCTGCGTAGAGCCCTGAAGGAAGTAGCCGTCCAGGTAGTCGTCCCGGTGGGCAGGGTGCGATGAGTAGATCGTGTGGCGTGGGGCGCCGCGCTTCAGCGACATCCCGGGGTCGAAGGCGTCCGCGGCATAGTCCAGGCCAAAGGCCGTCCCTGCCCGGATGCAGTCCCGCGCCTGTAGAACGGCGTGCGGGCTGATGAACGACGGCGTCCCGCGGGTTTCATCGGGAAACAGTCCCCACGAGGTGCCGGCGAGGTTCCCATTCCGTTGGAGCAGCTCGGCGAAGGTGGGGTACTTCCCGTTGGAGGTATTCGTCACCGGCTCCGGGCCTCCTCGGGTTGGCTTTGCTTTTGATGGCGTTTATAGCTGAGGAGGAAACCGGCGATCGCGCAGATGGAGGCGGCGATGCACATCGGGTCCTTCAAGGAATCGTTGAGGAACGTCAGCCATTCGCCTTGGCCCAGCACGAGGGAGACGCTTTGTCCTGCCACGAACACCACCCCGCCCAGGAGCAGGGCGGCGAGTGTGAGGACGAAGATGGTTTGGATGAGTTTCACGGAAACTTCCTTAGACGGGCAGGATGCCGAGGATGATCAGGACGCCGATGCCCAACAACGGCAGTGCGTAGTGGGTCAGTAACCGGGCGAACGTCGTGATGGGGTTGACGTCGGCGATCCCGCAGGCAACATACAGCGGCGCACCTCCGGGCGGAACAGCGGCTTCACACGATGAAAAGACCAAAACAGCCACCGCGGCAGTCGTCGCCGGCACGCCGGCGGCTACCAGCGTGGCTACACCAACGGTCCCGACGGCGGCCATGGTCGCCGTCGCGGACAGGGGTGCAGCCACGGCAATCACGATCAATCCAATAAGGATCGCGAGCAGCCACAACGGCAGGTTCATCTGATGGAGCAACGTGGTCATCTGCTGCGGCAAACCTGTAGCGGCGAGGGCATTGGCACCGGCAAAAGCAAACACCACGGTGATCCCGACAACACCGAACCTGGGCGCGGAACTCTCCAGGAGCTTCCACCAGTCCTGTCTTCCACGCGGCAGGCGCTTCCAGCCGAGCAGTGCCCCTGTGATGATGAGAACCACCGGGATCCAAACAATGACGCTGACAGACTTGGTGACATCACCGCCAGTCCAGTCGGACAACGCCGTGGCGATGGCCCCGGAAGTGATGATCAGCGGAATGGCAACCACTACGAAGAGCAGCAGGGTGGCCCATCCCTGGCGGAAAGCGGTTGTCACAGTGAGTCTGTGTGCCGCATCCAGCGGAGCCATCGCGCTCTTGCGGATAAGCAGCCATGTGACTATTAGCCGGTGCAGGAAGCACCACAGCCCACCGAACAACAACGGCAGCACGAGATCGTTGATGTTCAGCAAGGGTCCTACCGTGGCGGATCCCACTAGGACGAACATGGATGCGCTGAAAGGGAACGTGATGCCCATCCCCGCGTTTCCGGCCACCAAGGTAGCGGCTGCGGGCTTGTCCAGCTTGGACTTTTCCATCCAGGGAATGGTGACAGAACCAACGGTTGCTGCGATGGCTGCTTGGTTGTGGACCACACCTCCCAGGCCAGCGGATGCCACGGTGGAGACCCACGCTGGACCACCTTTGACTCCGCCGATCAGGGAGTTCAGCAGGTCAATGAGACGATCCAGCACGCCGGACCTGTCCAACAGGTGGCCCATGAAAACGAAGGCCATGGTGGCGTACACGATCTCATCGGTCACTGCAGAGTAAAGCGATTTCCAGCCGATCTGCAGGGCAGCGGCTCCGGTGAAGGGAAGTATCACGAGGAAACCGATGATCATGGCTTCGCCGACGCTGCGCTTGATGAGGGTAGTCCACAGCAGGATGACGGCCAAGTAGGCGCCGAGGGCCCAAATGCCGATCATGATGCTGCTCCTGGAAGAAGGTGTGCTGGTGAGTGGGTCACCGTTGGTCCTGTTCTGATTCTTCCCGATGCCGGACTCAGCGCAAGGCTGCGGCGGCTTCTGTGGGTTCTGTTGCCATGCGTGCGAGGGCAGCCGCTGATGCTGTGGTCATCTCTGCGGGCACCTCCAGGTCCGACGACAGGTAGTGGGCTGTGTCCTGCATTTCCTTGGAACGGCGTTGGGCATGTTTTGCAGTGCCGGAGAGGAACCGGTCTATCACTGCTTGCCCGTCACCAGCCAGTTGGCCGGCGATCTGGCCGCGGATCCACTCTTCGAGACCGGCAGCTCTCCCTGCAGTGACTGCTTCGACCACTACGGAGGCAAGGCCTTTCATCAGGACGCTGCGGAGCAGCTTGTGTGCCATGGCAGCACCAGGCTCGCCGTCGGCGATTTCGACGTGGGCGCCTAGCGGGCCGAGCAGGTCGGCCACCGCTCCGGAGCCGGGTCCGCTGACCATCAACGGTGTCTTGGCCCCCAGGGTGGGGACGGGTCCAAGGATCGCTACGTCGGCGAAGAGTGCTTCGCTGGGCACCTGCCCAAGTTCCTGCATAACGTGCGGCGAGGACGACGTGAAGTCTGCGTAGCAGCTGCCGGCGGGCAGCACGGGCAAACACTCCTGGGCAACGGCCCGGGCGGCCGCTGCGCCTGTAAGCACCAGGACGATGTCCGCATTGGCGCAGGCTTCCGCGGCCGTGGTAGCCCGGGTAACACCGGCGGGAGTGTTTGGGGCAACGGGATCGAATCCGCTGACCCGGTGCCCCGCGGCAACCAGGGCGGCCGCGTAGGTGGCTCCGGCCTCACCGAGGCCGATGACTGTGCAAGCTGTCATGTTCGTCTGTCTTTCTTACTTTGCCCGGTCCGCGATGATGGCGGCCCTGCGGTTCGTTTCGTCGGCGAACACGGCCTCGGCGGCCTCGGCCACGTTTGCTGCCTGTTCACGCGGGATGATGACGACGCCGTCGGAGTCGCCGATGATGATGTCGCCTGGCATGACGGGTACGCCTCCAAACGAGATCGGTGTCCCCAGGCGGGACGGTCCGTTCTTGTAAGGCCCAGCGGGGGTGGTTGATCGGGCAAAGACGGGCATCCCGATTTCCCCAAGAGTCTCGGCGTCCCGGGCTGCGCCGTCCAGTGCGAACCCGGCGATGCCGAGGTTGATGGCGCGTTCCCCGATGAGTTCTCCTAACAGGGCCCGGGACTCGTCTCCGCCGCCTGCGACGACGATGATGTCGCCCGGATGGGCGAGCTGCAATGCGCGATGAATGCCCTGGTTGTCGCCCGGGCGGGTCCAAACCGTGAAGGCCGGACCGGCAATACGTGCGCCTGGCCATATGGCCTGGATGGCCGAGTCGGCAACCCCCAGACGGTCCATAGCATCGCCGATGTTCGCAGCCGGCAGCTTGGCAAGTCGTGCAAGCACGTCCCCGTCGGGGCGCGGGAAATCGGCGTCGATATCTTCAAGGACTGGAGTTGTCATGATGTGGTTCTTCCGTGTGTGGTGGTGGGATGGGAAGCCGGCTTGGTTCAGTCGGCCTTCTGAACCAGCGGGAGGACCTTTTTGAAGTCTTCTTCCTGGCTTGCCCAGAATTCCTGGTAGTCCTTGCCGGTCAGGTAGCTGGTCTGGAGTCCGAGGTCTTCCATCTTCTGGACCACGGTGGGATCTTCGATTGCTTTTTGGATGGCAGCCTCCAGCTTGGTAGCCACAGCGTCCGGCAAGCCTGCCGGTGCTGAGTAGCCGCGAACGGTGCCCGCTTCGACGTCGTATCCGGATTCCTTGAACGTAGGCACGTCCGGAAGCGAGGGTGCGCGTTCGGCCGTCATGACGCCCAGTACCCGTGCTTTGCCCTGCTTGCTGAGGTCGGTGACGTCGCTGACGTTGGCCACCAGGATGTCCACGTGCTTCCCCAGGAATGCCGTGGTTGCCTGTGAGGCGCCTTCAGAGAAGTGCACGGGTGCAAACTCCGCGCCGGTGGTTTCCTGCAGTTGCGCCAGAGCGAAGTGCTCGCCGGTCTGCAAACCGGTAGTGCTGGCCGTCATGGACTTGGGTTCTGCCTTGGCAGCGTCCAGGAGTTCCTTCAGCGTCGTGTACTGGCTGTCCGGCTGGACGGCGATCACCGTGGGATCGATAACCTGCCGTCCCAGGGGCTGGAAACTGTCGCGGGTGTATTTCGCACCGCGGGCCGGGTCCAGGGGCGAGACGACCACGGACGGGGATCCTGTGGCGCCGATGGTGTAGCCGTCGGCCTTGGCGCTGGTGAGCTGCGTGTAGCCGATCTGTCCGCCGGCTCCCGGTTTGTTGACGACCTCAACGTTGGTACCAAGTTCCTTCTCCAGGATCGGCTGGACCAATCGGGCGGCGGTGTCCACGGCTCCTCCGGAGGAGAAGGAGACAATTAGTTCGATCGACTTTCCTTTCTTGGGGAAGTCGTCGCCTGCGTTGTTGGCGGCGCCGGGGTTGGAGCCGCAGCCGGTGAGCCCGATGAGGGCGGCAGCAGCGAAAGCTGCGGCGATGCGTGTGCGTGTCATGGTTCTTCTCCTTTGAAGGGGGATTACAAATGGGTGGTGTCTAGGTTTCCGGGTCTTCGTTGAGTGCTTTTGGCTTTCGGAGCTTGAGGAGCGGGCTCAGGATGATCAGGACGCCGATGCCGATCAGGACCACCGAGATGGGGCGGTTGACGAAGATGCCGAAGTCTCCTTGGGAGATTTCCAAGGACTCGCGAAGTGAGCGCTCCATAAGTGGTCCCAGCACGAGTGTCAGGACCATGGGAGCCAGCGGGATATCGAGGTGGCGCAGCGCCAGGCCCAGGAGGCCGAACCCGATCATGACGAAAACATCGAAGACGTTGAAGTTGATGGTGTAGGCGCCGATGACCATGAACAAGAGGATCAGTGCGGTGAGGATGGAGGCCGGTACCCGGAGAATTGACGTCCAAAGGCCCACCAAAGGGACGTTCAACAGGAGCAGCAGCAGGTTGCCGATGAAGAGGCTTGCAATGATGGCCCACGCAATTTCCGAGTGCTCGGTGAAGAGGGTCGGCCCCGGGGTTAGTCCTTGTTGGAGGAAGGCGCCCATCAAGACGGCAATCGTGGGGGAGGCGGGAATGCCCAAGGTGAACAACGGGATAAGGGCAGCGTTGGCGTGGGCGTTGTTGGCGGTTTCCGGTCCGGCGACACCTTCGATGGCGCCCTTGCCCAGCTCGTTGCGGTGCTTGGAGAACTTCTTTTCGGCCCCGTAGGCCAGCAGTGAGGAAACGGATCCTGTCATGCCTGGGATGAGGCCAAGCCCGAATCCGATGCCTGTTCCGCGTGCCATGGATGGTGCGCTGCGGCGCCATTCGGTGCCGGTCGGAAGCAAGGAGCGCATCCCAGGTGCGTGTACGGCAGCAGCTTTGGAGTCTTTGCGGTAGGACAGTATTTCGGAGAGGCCAAAGACGCCTACGATCACGGCTACGAAGCTCACGCCGTCCAACAGGTTGTCCGAGCCGAAGGTAAAGCGGGGCGCGCCGGCCACGGGGTCGATGCCCACCATGGAGATCAGCAGGCCCAAGCCACCGGAGATAAGAGCTTTGACCATGGATTTCCCGGCCAATGCGACAAGAAGGGAGATTCCAACCACCATGAGCGCGAAGAACTCCGGAGGGCCGACCAGCAGTCCTAACTCACCTAGGGGTTTTGCGGCTGCCACCAAGCCGAGGGTTGCGATGGTTCCACCAACAAAGGACCCGACGGCGGCGATGGTCAGTGCCGCTCCAGCTTTGCCAATCTTGGTCATGGCGTAGCCGTCAATCGTGGTGATTGCTGAGGCGGCCTCGCCGGGTGTGTTCAGCAGGACGCTGGTGATGGTTCCGCCGTACGCTGTGCCGTAGAAAATGGCACACAGCATGATAATCGCCCCTGTCGCGTCGAGGTTCATGGTGAGGGGGATCAGCAAAGCGACGCCTGCCACGGGGCCGATGCCGGGCAGCACGCCGATGATGGTGCCGAGCAGGCAGCCCAGGAAGGCGAAGATCAGGTTCTGCCAGGTCAACGCGGAAGCGAATCCGTTGGCCAGTTCGTTGAGGGTATCCACGGTTAGAGTCCGATCGAGTTCAGGACGGAAATTGCGGCGGTGGGCAATGCCACGTTGAGGCCGTAGTTGAAGGCGTAGAACGCTCCTACACTGCCGGCGAGGGCAATGATCAGCGATGACACCCATCCGCGGCGGCTTCGTATTTTCAGGTGGTACATCAGAAAGAGGAACATGCTCAGCTGAAAGCCGATCAGGTCCATGACTGCGGCCAGGAGCGCAAGGCTGACGACGACGGCGATCACCAGCCCTCGGTCAACTCCCTGCGGGGTTTCGCTTGGCTGCCGCAATTCCTGAACCAGCCAGATCGCTGACATGGCTACCAGTAGCCCGCCCATCGCGAAGGGAAACATCCCGGGGCCCGGGCCCAGGGAAGTCCATAGGCCTAAGTCGATAGAGCTGACCAAGACATAGACCCCCACTAAGACGAAGGCCCCGATGCCCGCCAGCACGGTGGGAGCAACACGTGTCCCGCGCTGGGGCTTGGTCATAACTGACTCCGTTGTCATTGGTTTTTCCTTCATACATTCCGTGGTCATTCATTTCATAGAATGAAAGAACATTGCGTCTGAAGAAATAGTGACAGGAGCCACATGTGATGTCAAGCGCAAGAAAATTACATAGGATGAAACAATGACCGTCAGTTCAACACACTCCGCCGGTTCCGCCGAAGATGGCCCCAAGGCGGCAAACATGCGTTCCCTTTCGCGGGCCTTGGAGGTGTTTGCAGAACTGCAGCGCGCTGAGCGGCCTCAGCGGCTTAGTGACCTCGCCAGGACCTGCGGCATGAGTCTGCCCACGACGCTCAGAATCCTCCGTGTCCTTCAGGATTTCGGCATGGTCAGCCAGACTGACAAGACCTATCGCGTCGGGCCGGCGGTTCTTCCTGCGGCCCGCAGCTTCCTGGAAAACGATCCGTTAGTAGTTGCGGCACGGCCCATTCTGCAGCAGGTTGCCACGCAGACGGCCCGGACAGCGTCTCTCTACACTCGGCTTGGCTTCGAGCGGATTCTGGTGGCACGTGTGGATGGTGACTCGCCACTCCGGTATGACCTTCCCTTGGGTAAGAGGCTGCCTCTTACCGTGGGTGCCGCGGGAAAAATCCTGTTGGCCTCGGCTTCCGCGGAGGAACTGCAACAGGTTGCCGTGGCCGCCTCCGCGTCTGGCCACGAAAGTGCTGGGTTTACCGCCGACGAGCTACGGGCACGACTGCCCGGTCCGGGCGAAGATTTCGCGTATTCCGCCGACGAGCGCGCCACGGGCGTACTCTCCGTCGCGGTGGCTGTTCCCAACAGGGCTGGCCGTGCGAGTGAATCCATCGCCCTGACGAGTCCCGTTGAGACGGCCACTGAAGCCGAGCTTAAGGCCAGCGTCCCGGAACTGCGACGTGCCGCTGCGCGCTTGTCGGAGCTCCTGATGGGCTCGGTTTATTAGCTATCGGGGATTCGTCCACCGAAAGCAATTTATGCGTGCAGTCGCGGCCAGAGGGACTACGACGGCGGTGGGCCACAGCGTGCGTGGCCCACCTCGTGTTGGGGATGTGCGGGTTGGGTGTTCCTATTTGAGTCCTGATCTGACGAATGCGTCCACGACGTAGCGCTGCAGGAAAATGTAGATCAGGAAGATTGGCAGGCACGCCAAGGCCGAGGCGGCCATGACGGCGCCCCAGTTGTTTCCTTCGGCGCCGAGGAAGCCACGGATTCCTACTTGGATCAGGGCATCGGATTTTTGCATAATCAGGGACGGCCAGAGGTATTCGTTCCATGCGCTGATGAACAGCATGATGCCCAGTGCTGCCAGCGCAGGCCGGAGGTTCGGGATCACCACTTCCCAGAGGGTCCGCCATGATGAGCGGCCGTCCATCTGGCTGGCGTCGAGCAGGTCCTTGGGGAAGGCTTCAAGGTGTTGCCGGAGCATCATCACGGCGAAGGCCGAACACAGCTGGGGGAGTACTACTCCGGTGATGGTGTTCAGCAGCCCCATTTGAGAGACCAGCAGGTAATTGGGAATCATTGTGACCTGGAACGGGACCAGCCATGATCCGACGAAGAGCAGGTACAAGGCCTTCTTGCCCACAAAGTTCCAGCGGGCGAAGCCGTAGGAGGCAAGGATTGCCACGAGCAGTTGGCACACCGCCAGAACAAGTGCCATGCCGAAGGTGTTTGCCATCATCCCAACAATAGGAAGCGTCTCCACCACGTACTCAAAGTTCTCCAGGCTGAACGGGACCGGGAAAGGATTGGTTGATAGCGAATCCGCCGCGGGGCGGAATGCGGTGACGAACATCCAGTAGACGGGGAAAATCGAAGCCGCCGCCAGCACCAGAAGCAGTGCATGGCTGGGGGCCGCAGACCAGGCCACCCACCGGGGGATGTTCCGCGCCTTGGAGCCATCTGCGCGAGCCGTCACAGACGCCGCGGTCAAGGGATCGGGTTGGGCCGGTGGGGCAATCGCAACGAAGGTCATAGGGATCCCTTCCTAGTTGTCGTAAAAGCTGAGGCGTTCGGAAAGCTCCACAAAGAGAAGGGCAATCAGCCCGAACCCCGCGAAGAAGAGCATTCCGGCGGCTGATGAGAGACCGGCGTCGAAATTCCTGAAACCGAACTGGTACAGCAGGTAGTAAATGTTCGTGGAGGAGTTACCCGGGCCGCCCTGGGTCACGAGGTCAATGATCGGATAGGTCCATTGCGCGGAAAGCAGGATGGTCATCAAGGCCAGGAAGACCAAGCTGGGTGAGAGCAGTGGAATGATGATCCGCCACGTGATCTGGCGGCTGTTGGCGCCGTCGATGGAAGCGGCCGCGGCGTAGTCGGGGCTGATACCAGCCAGCCCTGCAGAGACCACCAGAACGCCGAATCCCAGCATCTGCCAGCCAACAATGACGATCACGGACATCATGGACCCATCAGGATCGCGGAACACATTGCCCATCGGGACGCCGAGGGCTGCCGCGATGGCAGGGATGGTTCCGCCTTCGGGAGCAAAAAGCCATCGCCAGATGGCGCTGGTGGCCACCGGAGTGATGAGGAAAGGCACGAAGATCAAGGCCTGATAGGCGGTGCGTGCCTTGCCCTGCACTTTGCGGGAGAGCAGGGCAAACACCAGCGGCAATGCAACGGAGATCCCCAGGAACGCCAGGATGTACAGGCCCGTGTTCAGCAGGGCTTGGTGCAATTCAGGCAGGCTCAGCACCTTCGCGTACTTCTCGACGCCGACGAATTGTTTGGGACGTGTGGGAATCAGGTTCCAGTCATGGAAGGAAAGGTTAAGGGTCTGTCCCAAAGGCCAGTACGTCCACACAAGGAGAAGGACGACGGCCGGAAGGACATAGAGATAAGGGTTCCAAGCGCGGCCGGTGCGGTGCATGACCCGACCGGCCGACGCGCCGGCAGCGACGGGCGCTGCCGGCGGGGCGGTTTCTACAAACATGGTGCGTGTCTTCCTCTAGTGGGCAGGACTAGCGGGCCGTCCCGGCAAAATTGGCATCTGCCGGTGCGGGTTCGACGTCGGGCACATAGTCTGCGCGCATGGCCGCGGTTGCATCTTCCAAGCTCATCTTCTGATAGGCGGCCATCTGCTCGGCGGAAACGCTGTACACCGTGGAAAATTCGCCGATCGGAACCACGGAGTTCAGCACCCGGTCCTGGTAGAGGTGGACAAGGTTGAACGCCTGGGCGCCGTTCTGTCCGCGCATGGTGTCGCGGGGAACGTTGAGATCCTGGGTGTAACAGGTAGCTGATGCAACCGAGACGGGGACGCCGGCGAAGGTGGAGAAAGTGGAGTAGTGCAGGTGACCGGCCAGGATACCTCGGACGTCCGTGCCTTCGATGACCTTCTCGAAGCGGCTCTGCTCACGAAGTTCCACCATGGCCATGATTTCCAGAGGGCTGGGAACCGGCGGGTGGTGCAGGGCGATGAGCGTGCCGTGCGGTGCCGGGGTGGCCAGAACGTTGGCCAGCCACTCGAGTTGTTCGTCGGAGATCTCGCCATGGTGCAGTCCCGGGACGGTGGAGTCCAAGGCGATGATCCTCAGCCCGTTCACGTCGTGGACCATGTCCACGGATTCCTGGCCTGCATCGGAGCCAAGCAGCCCGGCCCGGAACGCTGCGCGTTCGTCGTGGTTGCCCATGACCCAGATGATTTTGGCTCCGAGCTCCTCGGCAACCGGTTCAACGATGTTGCGCAGGCGGATGTAAGCGTCGGGGCGGCCGGTGTCGGCGAGGTCGCCGGTGAAAACCATCGCTTCTGGTTTGACCTGTGCTTTGACGAAGTCACGGAAAAGTTGGCGGAGGTTCTCGTCGCTGTCAACGCTGCCGTGCAAAAGGTCGTTGTCGGCGACGAAGTGGGTGTCGCTGATATGCAGGATGAAATGCTCGGGGCCGGGTGCTGAGCTTCGTTAGTCATGGTGTTCTCCTAGGTATCAGTTGGTGGTGGGGACGGTCAGGACATCGGTAAGGCGTTGGAGATCGGCCTCAGTGAAACCGTGAGTGGTGAGCAGGCCCCTCGCGCTGCCGTAATTGTCTTCAACGAGGTCGATCGTGGTGCCCAGGACTGCCGCCGGACTGGCGGAGATGATCTCGTGAAGGCGCTCGCCGACGGCACCCAGGCCCGGGTGGCTTTGGACGGCGGCCACCATTTTCTCGCTCCATTCGCCCGCAAGGTTGGTCTCGGTGGCTTCGTAGTCGCGGATTACCAAGTTCCGGTCGACGCCTGCTGCGAGCATGGCCAGGGCGATCACCACACCGGTCCGGTCTTTACCTGCTGTGCAGTGCACCAGGACAGGGGCAGTTCCGGAGTCGGCGATCAGTCTCACAGCGTCTGCAAGGCGTTGGGCGTGCAGGCTGATCATCAGTGCGTAGATGTTCTGGAGCGTGATCGATTCGGCAGCCCCCGGGACTTTGCCGGCGTCGAAGATCGGATGGTGTCGAACTTCGATGGGAAGCCCGTCCAGGCGGCTGGGGGAGTGGTCCAACTCGGTCTGGTCCCGCAGGTCGATGACCATGCCGATGCCCAATTGTGCCAGCTGGTTGCGACCGGCGTCGGTCAGTGCATGCAGGCCGTCAGAGCGGAAGAGTTTGCCGTCGCGGATGGTTCGGCCTGCTGCCGTGGGGTAGCCGCCGGTGCTGCGGAAGTTGTAGGTGCCTTCAACGTTGAGCGGCTCGTTGGCTGTTGCGGGGATCAATTCCCCGGACATGGTGGTCACAGTATGTCTTTCTGTATGTGGTTAGCGGGGGAGCAGGTCCTGGGCGCGGCGCGCGGCTTCGGACATAGTGGATTTGGGGTCCTTGCCGTAGTAGACGACGTCCTCGATGGCGGTGGCCAGAATGTCGTCGACCTGGACATAGCTGTTGCCGGGGTAGGAAACCCAGGGCTGGAGACGATCGAGTTGGGCAAGGTTCGGGGCCAGCAGGGGGTTCTTCTGTGCCCAGTCGTACAAGACCCCGCCTTTCTCGGTGAGGGATGGGCGCAGCGGCAGGTAGCCGATCTTGCTGGAAATCTCTTCGTACGCGTGATCGCTGGTCATGAACTTGATCAGTTCCCAGGACGCGCGTTGCTTGGCGGGGTCCTGGCTCAGGATGAAGAGGGCAGAACCGGAGTTCGTGGGAACGGAGGGCTTGTCCCCGAAGCCGGGCATTCCGGCTGCCTTGAGTTGCCAGCCTGTCTTGGCGGCGCTGGACATGAACATGCCTTGCATCGCCGAGGTGGTGAGCTGGAGAGCTGTCTCTCCCTTGGCGAAGCCTTCGTACATGCTGCTTGAGTCACTGTTCCGGAGGACGCCGGCCTTGTTCAACTCGGCCAGCTTCTCCACCGTGTCTACTGCGGCGTCTGCGCCGAAGCCGATGGTCTTCCGGTCAGCTGAGAGCACCTCGGCGCCGTTGGATTTGAAGACACCTTGCATGCACCAGTTGCCGCCCTTGACGGAGCAGGAAATGTCCAGCGAGGGCTTGCCGGTCTTGGCGGTGACCGCTTTGGCCACTGCCAGCACCTTGTCCCAGGTGGAGAGATCGGTGTCGGCAGGGAGTCCCGCTGCCTCAAGCTGGGCTGCGTTGTAGAACAGGACGGGGGTGGAGAAAACGTAGGGGATGCCGTAGGTCTTGCCGTTCCAGTCGGCGAGTGTCTTTGCGTTCTCGTGGAAGGGGTTTTCACCGTTCAGGTGCGTGTCCACGGCTTCCTTTCCCACGAGGTCACTGATCGGCTGGGCACCCAGTTGGGTGGCGGCGAAGTCGAGGGTATCGAAGGTGAGCTGGGCGACGTCGGGTGCCTTCCCGGCAAGCAGCTGTGTCTGGACGCTGCTGACAGTGTTGGATCCGACAGCCCCGCCGCCTTGGGGAGCTTGAGCGGTGACGTGGATGTTGGGGTGTGCCTTTTCGAAGTCTGCGACGAGACCCTTGACAGTGTCCGTCCAGACGCCCGCTTGGGCGAGGTTGTAACTCTCGAAGGTGATTTCTACTTGCTGGTCGTTTGTGAGTTCGGGGATTTTGGCGGCGACGGAGCTGGCCTGGGTTGTACCGCCGCAGGCACTGACGGTCAGTGCGGCTGTGCCGGCCACGATGGCGAGGGCAAGGGAACGGAGGGTTAGCACGGGTTTCCTTCTGGTGTTGGGGAGGACGGGTCGGGATAGTGCTTAGGGATTCAGGGGACTGATGCCGGAATGGGCGCGGGCTGCCACTCCAGTCGGCGGCCGCTTGCTCGGTCGAAGAGATGCAGGCGGTCGGCCTCGGCGCTGAGGATCACGGCGCTGCCGTGCTCCCAGTGTTCGTCGCGTGGTGCCCGCACTGCCACGCGCTTGGAGCCGACGCGACAGTAAATGATCTGCTCGCTGCCGAGGTTTTCGGATAGTTCGACGACGCCGCGGAGCGCGGCTCCGGCGGTCGGCGCAGCAGCGGCAGAGGCGGGTGCATTGATGGTGAGGTGTTCGGGGCGAATGCCGAGGACAATGTCCTGTTGGGGTGTGTCGCCGGGCCAGAGGACCGCCTCAATGGATGGGCCCATCACGGTGACGAAACCGCCACTGGTGCCCAATCCGGCGTCGAGCAGGTTGGTGGCGGGGGACCCGAGAAAACCGGCGGCGAAAATGGAAGCCGGTTTGTCGTAGAGCTCTTCCGGGGTACCCAGCTGTTCCAATTCCCCGCCGTTGAGCAGGGCGATCTTGGTGGCCATGGTCATGGCTTCCACTTGGTCGTGGGTCACGTAGATGAACGTGGCACCCAGGCGCCGGTGGAGCCCTGCCAATTCCTGACGGGTGGCCGTCCGGAGTTTAGCGTCAAGGTTTGATAGGGGCTCGTCCATGAGGAAGGCCTTCGGTTCCCGGACCAAGGCGCGGGCCACCGCTACCCGCTGGCGTTGTCCACCAGAGAGCTCGCGGGGCTTGCGGTCCAGCAGATGGCCGATCTCCACCATCTCAGCAACGGATGCGACGCGCTCCTTGATGAGCTGCTTGTCGGTCCGCCGCACAGTCAAGGGAAAGGCGAGGTTCTTGGCCACGCTCAGGTGCGGGTACAGGGCGTAGCTTTGGAAAACCATCGCCAGGTCACGCTTCTTCGACGGGACGGTGGTGATGTCCCGCCCATCCAGCTCAAGCGTCCCCGACGTCGGGTCCAACAGTCCTGCGATCAGGCGCAGCAGGGTGGTCTTGCCGCAACCGCTAGGGCCGAGCAGGACCAGGAATTCACCGTCTTCGACAGTGAGCGAAATATTCTTTACAGCCGTCACGTCCTTGAAAGAACGTGAGAGCTGGTTGAGCACTAGTTGGCCCACAGGCACCTCCGGGAAACTGAATTTCCTCAATCGATTTGTTGAGGAAACGTTCTACCCTTGAAGAGTGGGGGCCGCAGATTAACGAGTGGTGCTCATTTCGTAAACAGCGCTGGAGGCAAACAGAAACTTCTGCCTCCTTACACGGCGGGCGGCTCCGGTTCCTCGCCGATAATGTGAAGGACCTCCTCGAAGACGGCTGACCGTGCCTGATCGACCGCCGGGGAGTCGCCCGTGACGCCGGCGTGAAGCGCGGAGAGGACCAGCATCTGAACGATGTTTCCGATGGGGAGCTGGTCCTGCCAGTAATGGAATTCCGCGCCAGCCACGAGCGCGTGCGTGGAGATTTCGGCCAGGGTCGAGCGTGCATAACTTGTCACCCCGATGACAGTGGCTCCCTTCTCCAAAGCGATGCGTGCTCCGCCCAGGGTGAAGCCATTCAGGCCGCTGTCGCTGATCGCGATGCAGACATCATCCGGACCCAGCAACTTCGCTGTGATGTGTTGGGAGACGACGTCGTCCGGCGCCTCGCAAATCACCCCACTTCCCAGGAAGCGCAGAGCCAGGGACTTGGCTGGGGCAAGTGAAGCGCCATTGGCCACCACGAGCAGCCGCTTGGCTGACCGGACAGCATCGACGGCGGCCCCGAAGGACTCGAAGTCCAGCGAAGCCAGTGCGCCACGGACATCGTGCGCGGCACGCGAGAAGATACCCGAAATGAGATGTTCGGGAGTTCCCGGCGTCCCCGTGGCTCCCCAACCTTCCTGGTCCGCATTGTCGCGGGCAGCAGCGCCCAGGTCCCGCAACAGGACCTGCCGCAGGTGCTGAAAACCGTCGAACCCCATGCGCTTGCAGGCCCGCACGATCGTGGCCGGCGACGTACCGGTTGCGGCCACGAGGTCGGCCACGGACATTGTCGCGACAGATTCGGGGGAGTCGAGGCAGAACTGGGCAACCCGCTGCTCGCTGGGTACCAACGAAGGAAAGATCGACATGATGTGGGCTCGGGAGCCGCCCAGCGGCGGCTCCGCCTTGTACGGGTTCATCCGGCTTTCATATCAGATTCATTTGAACAACGTGGTACACCGTGGTGAGTGGAGGTTGCAACGAGGTGCTGCGTCGCCGCATGATCTGCTGCGTATTTGGGCGTTTTCTTGTCAGCGGCCTTACTACCAAGGGCCTGCGAGACAATAATCAACTGGCCGCATTTCCCAGGCCCAGAAGTGTTCGTGGTCATCGCGTTGTGGCACGAAATGTTTGGCGGCTTCTGCGGGTTTTTGGTGGGGGGGGTAGGGCAAGGCTCCAAGGTACTTCTCCAGCTGGCGCAGCGTGCGGACAGTGCGGGCTGGCCTCGGCCGTGCCGTATGTACTGGAATTGCGGGTCTTAAGTACGCTTCCGGAATCGACGTTCTCGATACTCATGTGTCTGGCACCGGTGGCAGCTGCCGAAGTGGGCCCAACCCGAGCGCGGGTATCCCGGATGCTCAGGCTGGGCCGACAAGCGTTTCTGGCTAATTCTCGTGGCGGTGGAACATCACGAACCACTGTCCCTCTTGGCAGACCTCGTCTTTCTGGTTCTTGACCTGAACGTCGAAAGTAACGATGCCCCGGTCCGTTTTGGATTTCGAGGCCCGGACCTCAGCGACGGTTTGTTCGACACGAATGGTGTCACCAATGCGCACAGCGCCGACGAGCTTCCAGTTCATGGCAGGTTCTCGCGTGCCGTCAGATCCGGATAGATGGCGAGCTCTTGGGGACCAGCCCCAGGTTGCGTTTTGCGGCTACACTCCCTGGGTCCATCCGGATACCGGCCACGTCCACTGATCCGGAATCGGCAGGGATCAGACCGGCAACCATGTTGATGATGGTGGTCTTTCCGGCACCGTTCGGGCCAAGGAAGCCGTAAGTCTCACTGGGGCGGATGGCGAAAGAGACGTCCTCGACGGCGGTTAGGTCACCGAATTTCTTGACGAGCCGGTCTGCTGACAAGACTGTTCCGGTGCGAGGCGGTGCCACCTGATTCTTCAAGGGCGCACCGCGCTATTCCAAGCCGGCCCGTGTTGCGTCGTTGAGTGGAGTTTGAAGCGACATCGGTGCTGAAAGGTCGAATCGTCTCCCGGTTACCGAGGCTGGAACAATTCTGAAGAGGTGGTCCTGACCCACTCCCTGCCACGGGAAAAGGGCGCGCCTGATCTCATCAAGTCGAGGGCCTTCGGACCCTGCGTCCTCAACTGTGCCTTTCACAACCACACTCCACGCAATTCCGAATTCGGCACTGACGGAGTCGGCCTCGATGGCTACCACGGCGTCATCCTCCATGGCCCACTGTTTGGTTCCCGGTCCGGTCCTGAAAACCACAGTGTTGTTATCCACCGCGAAGTTCACGGGAAAGATGTCAGGGTGGCCGTCGACGATCACAGAAAGCCGCCCAACGTTGGCCTCGCCAAGGAGCCTCCAACAATCGTCCGATTCAAGTACTTCTGCCTCAGGCACTATGTTTTCGTCGGTCATGGGAAGATCCTACGGCCGGTTCCCGGCCCTCAACAGGGCCCAAAGGCCCGAGTAGTTCCGGAAAGCTTGCCGTCCGCTCCGGGGAGGCGACACCCAGCAAAAGCAAGAGCAATCCTACTTCCGCCAAGCCAGCACTAAAGTAGACCGCTTGCAATGCACTGAACGGGATCAGTGCCATTTGAACGAATATCCACACGAGGATGGAATATCCCGCCGTGGCGGCCGCCATGGATGCCAATCCACGTCGACGGAGGAGCAGGACGAAGGCCACCGTGTGCGTGCCCCCTACGATGACGGCCAGCAGAAGCCCCGGGACCAGGTAGCTGCTGAACGGCGACCCGCCCAGGTATTCCACCGGTAGCTGGACTTCGGGCGGCAAACCGCTCTTGTCCACCCCCGGCCATGACCCCCAGACCCATGACCAAGCCGCCGGCAATCGATGTCACCGCTACCAACGCTTGCACGGTCAGAAGCATCACTCGAATCATCATTCCTCCTAAATGATGGTGTGTCGAAAACGTTTGTCAGCAGCCACTGCCACGGAAGCAACTACACCGACACGCCGACGTCGTCGTTAGCGCTCCTCGAACCCCCTGCGGCTCCGCTGCGATCAACAGTGTCAGCCCCGCGGCGAGCACCGCCATGGCTGCCAAACCACGACGGCGACCGCTCGCCGTCGTGCGCTTCTTCGCGGCTTCAAGGCTACTGCTGTTGTGTGGCCGTCGTTCACGGCTGGTTGGCCGTCCCGTCAGAGGGCGGGGGCTGCAGTGAGTCGGGGTCGGCGGAACCTTGGTCAAGGCGGAACGGCGGATATTCGTCGCGGAGGAGGGCCCCGTAGATGAGCACGCGGTAGACCCATCGGTTGATGCCCATGATGAAGGCGAACAGGGGGCGCGGATAGCTGCCGGTGAACAACAGGATTATCAGGGCGATGAGGACCAGCAGACCCAGCAAGGACAGTCCTCCGCCGCGATCGTTGATCACGCCGGCGGGTCCGTCCTGGGTTCTCCAAGCCCACGTCGCCGTCCCCGTGAATGCTGCCACGATCAACAAGTGCGGTATGAGCAATAACCAGGACTTTACAAGAACCAGGCCCCGCGACAGGCGCGGCGGATAGTCCACCTCAACGTTCGCCGGATAGTCCGTGCGGGAGAGACTGAACGGCGGATATTGATCGGTCCCGCCCACGCCGTAAGCGTAGAAGGCCACGCGCCAGTTCCATCGGAGGACGCCCACATTGAAATGGAAGAGGGACAGCGGGTAGCGGCCCGTGAAGAGGATGGCGAACCAGGCAATGATGCTGGTGACAGCGAACGCGAACCAGAGAAACAACAGCACGAAGAAATGGGGGATGGCGAGGAACCATTTCACCAGCCACATCCAGGGCGACAGAGCGGGGTCCAGTTGGCCGGTGAAATGAAGCGGTGAACTCATGGCCCTTGCCGGTGCGGGGCCTTGCGCTGCCGCGGATGTCGAAGGGGGCTGCCCGGGCGATCCTCCGGCACGGCCCAGACCTACGGCCCCCAGCACCAGCAGAGGCACGCCGATAAGGATGGCCAGCACGCCGGCGAACAGCAGGCCCATTGCGGCGGGCTTGATGAGGTCTGAACGGAAACCGGCTTGCAGATCTGCGGAGACCCCGCCGCTGGCGTCAGCGTTCATCACCACAACCGTCCAATTGCCGGGGGCGATGTTCCACGTGAGCTCCTGCTCACCAGGGCCGGAGGCTGATGCTGCCCAGAACTGCTGGGTCCCGGGCGCTGCGGGGGGCGTTGATCCTGGAACATCCCTGTAGACAGGCCGGAAGGGTTGGAATTTCACTTCACGCAGCTCGGTGTGATGTACGCCGGCGAGGTACCCGTCCACCTCGTTTTGGGGTGCAATGCCGATGAAAACTTCACGGCCGGCCTCCGTCGCAGTGGCCCGGAGCCTGAGGGTTCCGACGTCGAAGGGAAGCCTTTCGGGGGTGCCCTCGCCCACAGCATCGAGTTGGGGGGAGACCAATGCGCGGGACGAAACCGTGTACCGCTCTGTTGGGGAGGTGAAGAAGGCTCCGTCGTCTTGGGAAGAGGCTAGCCATGCCGCTGCCGCACCCGCCGCTGCCATAGTGACGCCGAGCAAGGAAAGAACTATGCCCACAACAAGAAGGACGATATGACCTGGCTTTTTCATGGCTAGAGTTCTTTCCGGTTGAAGATCAGGGAAGCAACCCCGAGGGCTGCGGCAGCGGCAATCGTGGCTGCGATCCCGGGTACGCCTGCCGGCCCGAAGGTCGCGATGGTGACGAACCACGTGGTGAGGGTCCCCAAGGCAAACACGACCGTGATTAACATGGCGTGCATGGATGGCTTGATGATGATGGTGAACAGGACGATTTGTGAGAGGTTCTTTTTCCACTGCCCCCAGATCCGCCACGTCCGGAAGATTTTCTGGCCTTCCTTGGACGTCAGGACTGAGAAAGTGCTCACTGGTTCCCCTTTCCGACAAGCTCCAGGAAGACCTCTTCATGACCCGATTCAGCGTTTTCCATGCGGATGAGACCCGTATCCTGCCTGCTGATCGGGAGGGGAATTTCCCGCTGCGCGGTTGCTGTATCCGAGACCCGGACTTCTTCGCCTCGCGGTCGGGACTGGACTGATATCGCCCAGTTCTGTTGTCCGAGGACTCCGGCAAGGGCTTCCGCACCCTCGCACGCGGGGTGATCCGGAAAGTAGCTTATGCCGTCACGGATCGACGGCGTGCTCGTCGTCGCGTCTTCGCCGAGAAGCCGCAATGAACCCGAACTCGCCCGGGAAAGTCCGCTCATGACACGGAGCAATGTGGTTTCGCCAGCTCCGTTCAACCTTAGGAAACCGAAGACGGAACCCGCTGGCACCCTCAGGTTCATGGCGTTGAGCACATGATAGTTCCCGTATGTCTTGATCAGCGCCACCGCCTCGATTACAGCAGGCGCGCCGGCCGCCGGTCGCCCTGGAGCTGAGGGGACGGACATCTGCCCGGTGGTCATCTCATTGACCCTTTTCGGGGGAGTGGACCACCAGAACCGGGCAGTGCGCGTGCGCGACGCAGGCCGAACTGACCGAACCAAGGAGGAGTCCGCCAAATCCACCGTGACCGCGCCGGCCTACTACAAGTAGTGACGCATGTTTGCTGCCTTCAACAAGCCCTGCCCGGGGCGAACGTTGAACGAGGCGGGAACTGACGTTCCTGGGCTTGTCAGTACCGAAAGCCTCGGCCACTGCCTTGTCGAGTCGCTCCTCGGCATCATGGGCAAAGCCGTCTACACCCATGGCCAGGTATCCCTCATATCCCAGTGGCATCTCCCAGCACCCCCACGCCTCAAGTGGTGCGTCGAGCGCCATGGCAATGCGCTGTCCTTGCCGAAGTGCCTCCACCGATGCTTCGGACCCGTCCACGCCGACAATGATCTTGCTCGGATCAAGCCACCCGGCCATCACGCACTCCTCCGGGTTCCATAGGCTTTGGCATTTGCCAGGAGTTCTTCAGCCCACGCAGCTGCGCGGGAGGTCTCTCCGTCAAGCAGGGGGCCCTCGGTTCCTTTCACGTAGAAAGCCTTGGGTTTGGCAACAATGCTGGCTCCGGCGTCTTTCAAGGTTTTCGTGATCTTCTTGGCCGCATCACCGTGGATGAACAACTTGACCCTTGTATCAAAGCCGGCAGCAACCACTCCGGACAGCCCACGGCTGCCGAGGCGGGACAGGGCCTCCATTGTCTTCTGTGTGGGACGCCAACCATTGATGGGGCTTCCCACCACCAGCAGGTCACCGACGGAGATATCTTCGGATCGGAGTTGTCCGACGGGCAACACTTTCGCGTTGAGCGAGCTGAGGCCCTGTGCAATGGCCTCAGCGATCGACTTCGTGTTGCCGAAGCCGGAATCATAAACGACGAGTGCTTTCATGACTGTTCCTTCTTGTTCTCGTGGGCGTTTGTCCGGGAACGCGGCTTCCCGCGAAGAGGGCGGTCACCTATAAAAACGGTTGCCAAGTACGTTCCTCCGCCCATGATGAGGAAACCCAGCACACCCAGTGCCAGACTGCCCAACGGGAAACTCACCAGCAGCAATCCGAGCCCGGCAAGAGCAGCGAGGCCGCCTCGCTTTATGCCCTTCCAGCGGCGCCGATTCATCTCGTCGAAGCTCATCAGTGCTGCCAGCCTGGGGTCCTCCTCCAGGAGCGCCTGTGAAATCTTCTCCAGTTCGAGCCGTTCGAACTCCGAAAGAGCCATGGTGTGCCTCCTGCCTTCCCTCCCAGCATGTGTGGTGCCGGAATCAGGAAACAGGGCCGAAAGTCACTAAGCATTGCCGGGCAATAGGAGGCATTCCTGAACGTTTCGGGCGAGAACGCGCGCCTGGACGCTTGCCGGCATAGCTTTGCATCGCTTTTCACTGATCGCGCTATCAGCTACCGGTGCACCCGCGGCTCTTGACAGGGTTTCTTGCCACCCGCTGGGGGTTGGATGCGGTCGATCTCGCGCTTGAGCATAAGTGGGGCATCATGCTCTGCCTGAACGGCACCGACATCACCGATGTGCCCCTGGCATCGGCTTTGGGGAATCTGTTGACCGTTCTTCCGGAGGCTCGCTTTAAGGAAGCAGAAGCGGGACTTCCGGCCCTTACGAAGGATCTCTGTTTGCGGGCATGCTCATGGAAGGCATGGGGGATCGATGATGCCGTGATCAGCAAGTGCAGAAGGGGCGGGCCCATGAACGGGATCTTTGAGCTTTTTACGGACGGCCAGGCCAATGTCCGGTTCCGGCTGGTGGACTCCGAGGGGCGGGAACTCGCAGTCTCGTGCTCATACGTAGACAAGGACTCCGCGGTGCAGGGCATCTCCCATGTCCGTGAGTGTGCAGGGATGGGCTTGGTCCAGGACCATTGTTCGCCTATGACGCCAGCCGACACGAAACCTGCAGGCAGCCGGGTTCCTGCGAATGGGCGGATGAGCAGGGCTGCCGAATGAAGATCGAACACATTTCTGAGAATCCGGATCCGGTCGGACGTCAACGCCCCTCTGAGGCGGTTGAGCCAGCGACGGGCAATCAGGGCCGGCAACCGCAACGCGGAAGGGTCCGTTCAATCCCACAGAATCCGTTGGTTCAGCAGTTGTTCCGGCTGGGAAAACGCCGCGAGGACGCGGAAGCGAAGCTTGAGAAACGGTTCGCTAAAAGAAAGAAGACCTAAAGCCCAGAGCACGCTGACCCGTCATGAAATCCTCAACACAGCAGCTCCAGTGATTCTGTCATTCGCGAGGTCGTCCAATGCCTGGTCAGCTGCTGCGAAGGCATATGCCGTGGTGGTGGGAATCAATGGCATGTCCGCTGCGAGCGCAAGCAATTCCGTTCCGTCACCCCTCGTGTTGGCGGTGACGCTGCGGACTTGCTTCTCGTAGAAGAGCTCGTCGGCATAGCTCATCGAGGGGATGTCGGAGAGATGGATGCCGGCAACCGCCAGAGTTCCGCCCCTGTCCAACGCCCTCATCGCGATTGGAACCAGGTCACCGACCGGTGCGAAGAGAATGGCTGAGTCCAGCTTCACGGGGGGAGCGTCGAATGCACCGCCGACGTATTCTGCCCCCAGGTTCCGGGCCAAAACCTGCGCCTCCTCCGATCGTGTCATGACGAAGACCGACGCGCCTGAATGGATTGCGATTTGCGCGGTCAGGTGGGCTGAGCCTCCGAACCCGTAGATGCCCAAGCGGCCGCCGGGGGGAAGGGCAGCCCGCTTCAGGGCGCGGTAGCCAATTATTCCGGAGCAAAGGAGCGGCGCCGCCTCCTCATCGCTGAATTGGGGAGGAATAGCGTAGGCAAAGTCCTCTCTGACTGTCATCATTTCCGCAAAGCCGCCGTCACGGTCCCAGCCCGTGAAAACCGGTCTGCTGCACAGGTTTTCGGCGCCGCGCTGACAATAGCGGCAAGTACCGCATGTGCTGCCGAGCCATGCGACACCCACCCTGTCGCCGGCTTCAAACCTACCCGTGCCAGCGCCTGATTCCACGACGATTCCCACAGCTTCATGACCTGGAACAATCCAGGAATGGCGCGGAGGGAGGTCACCTTCAGCCAGATGCAGGTCCGTGCGGCAGACTCCACACACGTTGACTTTGACCAGCAATTCGCCCTTGTCAGGTATCGGCACGTGCTTGGTCCCTTGCTCTAGCGGATGAGTCGAAGTGCTTCCTGGCCTTCCCACCCACCACGCCTTCATCATGTTTGCCATGCAATGAGCGTGATGGAGATGTGATCCGGCAGCAAGAGTCAAAGGTCCTGCAGGAAAGGGGGTGGGAAGCCTGCTCATCTCAAACGAGGTTCGGTCCGAAGGCAACGGACACCGGGGTCTCCACTGTGACCTTCGGCCCTGTTCGATGCTGTCTGTTCACGGCATTCTGACAGGAAGGAAAGTCACAAGCGCCAGGAGGACAAAGATGAGCAAGGACGGATCACCAGGGAAGATTGTTGTAGGGGTGGATGGTTCGGAGCCGTCCATCGAGGCGCTCCGCGAAGCCCAACGTTTGGCAGTCGCCTTGGGGGCAACCGTTGAGGCAATTGCGTATTGGGATTTTCCGCCGGTCTATGAGGGTTATGTGGCCGTGGGGATTACGGGATTTGAGGAGGCTGCAGGGCAAGTCCTGAAGGAGTCAGTCGAAAAGGCCTTCGGGATTGACGTGCCGGACAACGTCATTTCCCATCTGGAACAAGGCCATCCTCGGCAAGGACTGATCAAAGCCAGCCGCGGAGCAGGGATGGTAGTGGTGGGCAGGCGTGGCCACGGCGGATTCGGCGGTCTATTGATGGGATCGGTCAGCTCGGCCTGCGTCGCACACGCCCATTGCCCCGTTCTTGTAGTGCACACCCCCGAAAAGGAAGCATGAAAATGAGTGTGCCCAGCCAAGAACCTGCACGCATCGATGGTGCCCGACACGTCAGCGAAGAACTCAGTGAGGTGCAATGCTGGGAGAGGCTGCGTGAGCACGACACAGGTCGGATTGGATTCGTCCACCATGGCAGGGTGATGATTTTGCCTGTCAACTACCTGGTTCACGATCATGCCATCTACTTCCGCACCTCCCTCGGAGGTTTGATTGGTGCGCCGGTGGCCCGCATGCAGACATCTTTCCAGATCGACGATGCCAGGGCTGATCGAAGCGAAGGGTGGTCGGTGCTGGTCAGCGGGTCCTCGTCCCATGTTGTTGACCGGGAGTCACTCACGCGCCTCTGGGGTCACATGACGGCAGAACCGTGGGCCGGTGGGGACAGAAGCCTCTTCATCTGCATCCAGCCCACCATCATTACAGGCAAGCACGTTTACCTCGCCTAGTCGGCAAGCAGAAAGTGCGGGCTTGCCGGGAGAACCGGTGAGCCCGCACTTTCATACCCAGCCAAGGGTACAGCCGTTGCTTTCAGTCGGAGTGCTTGACCGGGCTGATCCGCGTGATAATCGTTGGACAGGGCAATTTGGTGAGAACCGCGTGCGCTGTCGAGCCCAGCAGCAGGCGTTTGAAGCTGCCCCGTCCGCGGCTGCCGACCACCAGCAATTGTGCAGTGGCCCCGGCCGCGAGCAGTGCTTCGGCGGCCCGTGTGTGGGTATCGAGGACCTGGTGCACTACCAAATCCGGGTACTTATCTGCTAAGCCAGCAACAGTCTCGGCCAAGACCACCCGTTCTTCTTCCGTGATGACCTCGAAGTAGTTGGTGTGGGGTACATTGCGGGTTACCCATGGTTCTGGTGTGAGGAAGGCATGGAGGACAGTCAGCTCTTGGCCCTGGCGGTCGGCCTCTGCCGCGGCAAAAGCGACGGCCTGTGTGGACTCTTCGGAACCATCCACGCCGACTACAATCCCTTTGCGGTTTGTCATGTCGTGCTCACCGATGACTGCTACGGGACAACGCGCAACGGCTGCAATCTGTAAAGCGCGATCGGTCAGGGAACCGCCAGCCCAACCATGGCCGGAACCAATGACTACCATGGCGGCCTTTTTGGACCTTTTGCCCAATGCGTAGCCGGCCCCACCCGAGACGAGGTCGGTGGTGACATTGACGGTGGGCTCTATTTTGGCAGCCCGGTCCTTCGCAGCCGCAAGAAAGTTGACGCCGGACTCCCGGATCCACTCGTTGTACCCCACAGAATCGTACGCCCAGCGGTCATCCACAGCATGGACAAGCTGTACCGGCAGCTTGAAGCTGGCCGCTCGATGCATGGCCCACCGCATGGCGGCCTCGCTGCTGGGGGAATCGTTGACACCGACGACAATTGCTTCATTCATGGCTGGGCCCGTTCTTCGTTGATGGGTTCCCCGGACGTCAGCCGGGGCTTGTTGCCAGTTTGTACCGGGTTCACGGGTCGGGTTAGGGCCGGAAGTCCTTATTCCGGTCTGTCGATCGAGATGGTCTCTTGGTACTCCGGGACGCGTGCCTTCCAACCCAATTCGTGCTTGATGCGGAGGCGAAGCGCGTCAGATGCTTCCGGCTCGCCATGGGTGATGTACGTCATCCGTGGCGCCTGTGGGGCTGACCGCATCCAGCGGATAATGGCGTCCGAATCGGCGTGTGCACTAAAGCCTTCCAGCTGGACCACCTCCGCCTTGATCCTGACGTCCTGCCCATAGATCCTCAGTTCTCGTGCACCAGCCGCCAGCGCTGCGCCCCTGGTGCCGGCGGCCTGGTAACCACTGAGGACAATCGCGTTGTTGGGGTCGTTGCCGTAAGCCGTAAGGTGATGCAGTATCCGGCCACCCGTCAGCATCCCGCTGGCGGAGATAATGATCATGGGTCCACCCCTGAGGTTGAGGAGCTTTGAATCGTCTGCCGTTCGGGTCATGGTCGCCACGTGATACATGTCCTTGAATTCTTCCGGACGCAGGCGGTGCTCGTCCGGGTGCTGCTGGTACATGTAGGAGGCATCAATTGCCATGGGGCTGTTGAGATACATGGGAATATCCGGAATGAGGCCTTTTCGGCGCAGGCGCGCCAGCTGCAACATGAGTGTTTCCGCCCGGCCGACGGCGAATGCCGCGATCAGAATGACTCCGCCCCTCTTGGCCACGCGGGAAACCACCCCGCCCAGTTCCACTTCAGGACCAACGGCTGGATGCGTCCTGTTGCCGTAGGTGGACTCCGTCACCAACACGTCGACAACTTCCATCTCCCGGGGAGGGTACATGAGAGGGTCATCGTCGCGGCCCAAGTCGCCGGTAAAGTGAACCGAATTTCCACCAACCCGGATCTGTAGCTGAGCTGCTCCCAGGATATGACCGGCCGGGACGAACGTGGCCTCGACGCCGCTGCCGAGGTCCAGGGCCTCGTCGAACTCAACGGGGCGGAAACTATTGAGCGACTTCACTGCATCTGCCGCCGTATACAGGGGCAAGGCAGGAGTGTGGATGGACGATCCACGGTGGTCGGCGTACCTGGCCTCTTCTTCCTGCAGGTGTCCGCTGTCTGGCAGCAGGAGTTTGCACAGTTCGGTGGTCCCGTGGGTGGCATAGACGGGACCCCTGAAACCATCCCCCACGAGCCTGGGAACATAGCCTGTATGGTCCAAATGGGCATGCGTCAGCAGGACTGCGTCAATGGATGCAGGGGAGACAGGAAAGGGCTGCCTGTTCCGCAGGCGCAGCCGTTTGTAGCCTTGGAACAGCCCGCAGTCGACCAGGATTCGTGTTCCGTGGAAGTCCACCAGGTAGCGGGAGCCGGTAACGGTGTCCGTGGCGCCAAGAAAGCGGAGCGTAGCGGGGTCTTTACTGGCCATGGCGATGCTCCATCCTTAGGAGAGGGTACGGCTTCATCGGGTGAACCAAGGCCTGGCCGTTGAGGGCTGTTCACTGCCATGAAGCCATTGGCGCCGCGCGGTGACGCGGCGCCAAGCAGTGCTTTGGCGTTTATGGCGTAGACGCCACATGGTGATGCCTGTATTCCTCAGTGCTTGGCCGGATCGCCAGGGCTGTCACCACCAAGGCCACCGCCCCTGGGATCCAAGCACTCCATGCTGCGCCCGTTGCGGAGGTGAAGCCACCCACCCAAGGAGCCAGGAGGAGGGCTACTGCCACGATTGCCTGGGCCCACTCAGCGACCGGCATTCCGGGCATCGCCAGGTTCACTACTCCTCCAATGACCAGCAAGAGTCCCAACGTAACCATGATCGCCGTCGACGACCCGGCTTGTGTGGTCCACAGAACAGACAGAGCTGCATATGCGCCGGCGCCGATCACGGTGTAGTCCTGCCAACGCGTCCATTTCTTCATGGGGATCGATACTCCTTCATTTGTTCGATGCCGGGGCCGCCCACCTTCTGCGAGCGGTTTCGGGTCTCCCGTTCTTCCAGCGTCGGTACAAAGGCACGTTCCCAACAGGGCCTAAAGTCACACGCACCGGCAGGGTCCTTGGGCCCTTGTGGCAGTGCCGGCCGTCAGCAAGAATTTGGCAGAGTCGCCAACACAAGCTCTCGACATCGCGGCCATCAGCCGCCGGACAGGAGAATCATGGATCGCCCAGAAACAGCCGGCCAAGGCACCGGCGTTTCCCGCGGAGAACCAATCCGCGTTTTCATCCTCGATGACCATGAGTTGGTTCGCAGAGGCCTCCAGGAACTTTTGGAAGGTGAAGGTTTCGTGGTAGTGGGCATGTCCGGTTCGGCGGAAGAAGCGACGCGCCGGATTCCCGCATTGCGTCCCGATGTCGCTGTTCTGGATGCACGGTTGCCCGACGGCACCGGAATCGAGGTCTGCCGGGACGTTCGCTCCGTTGACCCGGGTTTGAATTGCCTGATCCTCACCAGTTACGACGACGAACAGGCACTTCGCGGGGCTGTCCTTGCCGGTGCCGCCGGGTACGTCCTGAAGGAAATCGGAGGAATGGACCTGCTGGGTGCCCTGCGCAAGGCAGCCAAAGGCGAGTCGTTGTTCGATGAGGCCGTCAAGACAAGGATCATCCAGGGCCTCACGGAGCCGAAGAAGCAGGATCCCCGAGTCTCATCCCTCACACCGCAGGAGCGCAAGGTCCTGGAGTTCGTTGGACAAGGCATGACCAACCGCCAGATTGGCGAGGAAATGCTCCTGGCAGAGAAGACGGTGAAAAACTACGTCTCGTCCCTGCTGGCCAAACTAGGGTTTGAACGCCGAACCCAGGCGGCGGTCTTTATGGCCCATTCGCCCGGAGAGGACGCTGGAAACCTGCGCTGAGGGATCAGCCCAACGGGATCGACCATACCAGCGACGTACCCTTGCCTGGTGCGCTGGTGATAGTGCAGGTGCCCTTCATTTCTGCTGCCCGGTGTGCCATGTTGGTTAGCCCGTTCCCCGGGGCGGGATCCTTGAATCCGCATCCATCGTCCACCACTTCAAGGGTCAGCCGGCCTTCGTGCAGAGCCACGGAAACATTGATGGACTGGGCTGCTGAGTGGCGCGCCGCATTGCTGAGGCTCTCTGAGACAACAGCCAGCAGGTGTTTGATCATGGTTTCGTCCGTCAGAGAATCAACGGGGCCGGCCACCGTCAGATGGGGCGCGAAGGGCAAGGATTTGGCACCCGCTTGAATCGATTGGAGGATGCGGCCGCTCAACGGTTCCCGTTCGTGGGTGCTGGCTTGAAGGGAGTAGATGGTGTTTCGGAGATCGCGGATGCTGGTGTCCAGTTCTTCGGTGACGGAGTCGATCCTGTTCAGGGCAGATTCGCCCGTCGTAAAACGGCGGAGGCTCTGGATACTCAACCCTGCCGCGAAAAGCCGTTGAATCACCAGGTCGTGGAGATCCCGGGCGATCCTGTCCCGGTCCGAGAACACCATCACTTGTTCACGGAGCCTGTGGATACGTTCCAGTGCCAAAGCTAGTGCCACGTGTGAGCCGAAGACCGCCCCCATCTCCACATCCGTCTTGGAAAAATTTCCTTTGTCTGGATCACGGGCCAGGACCAAGAGGCCATGATGGGCTCCTTGGGCGCTGAGGTCGATGATCAGGAGCTTCGCTGGCCCTGCAGTTCCCGCAATACCGAGGAGTTCCCTGGAATCATCCAGGCAAACGGGCTTCCCATTTCGTTCGACTCCTCGAATTTCAGGGGCCTCCATGGGCAATGACATGCCAGCGAACTCAGCGCCGGGTTCCCCTGCCGTACCCGCCACTACATACGGCCCTCCCGGTGAAGAGGGGACAAGAATCAAGGCGAGACGGGATGCGGACTCCTGCAAAGCCCTTCCAGCGATCAGGTCCAGTGCCGAGTCCTCAGCCTGCTCCGTCTGGCCGCCGCCGAGCATTCTTCCAGTGACGTCCATGCAGGCCTCGAGCCAGGATGCCCGACGTCTGGCGTCTTCATACAGCCGGGCGTTCTCAATTGCCACGCCAGCCGCCGCAGCCAAAGCCACGGCAAGGTCCTCATCCTCCGGGGTGAAGTCCCCACCACCATCCTTTTCGGTTAGGTAGAGGTTCCCGAACACCACGTCCCTGACCCGCACGGGAACTCCGAGGAACGACTTCATGGGCGGGTGGTGTGGGGGAAATCCATAGGCTTTAGGGTGTTGGCCCAGATCGTGAAGGCGAAGTGGCGCAGGCTCGGTGATGAGCAGGCCGAGTACACCGTGCCCCGTCGGGAGGGGGCCGATGCGTTTGGCGAGCTCGCCGTCTATCCCCACGGTGATGAAATGACTGAGCGCGTTGTCCTCGCCAATGACGCCCAACGCACCGTAGCGTGCCCCAAGCAGCTGGCAGGCAGAGGTCACCACGCGGTCCAGCACCGCTTCCAGACTCAGGTCTTCCGCTACGGCGACAACTGCTTCGAGTAGACCCCGCGTTCGTTCCTGTGCCTGCAAAAGCTCCCCGGCGCGCCCAACGAAGTCCTTCAACAGGTCATCAATCGGGATCCGCACTTCAGGTTTCGGCTGGCGGGGCTCAGGAGGTTCGGATTCGTTCACCAATGCCTTTCGAAGAATGCATGAAATCCTGCGTTGGGGCCGGAAGGCTCCTTGCTGCCAGACTACTCCGGCGCTTGTTAACCGGCTACCGCGCCGGGCGCGTGCGGGCCTTTGTGCCTGTTGTCCCGGCGTGACCAGGCCTACGGTCTAAGCATGACGAATAAACCTACGGTTCCGGAAGCTGAGATCCTGGACAACAAGCAGTCTTGGGAGCTGCTGCGCAGTGTCTCAGTGGGACGCCTCGCAGTCTGGGCGCAGGACCATCCCGACATCTTTCCCGTCAATTACAAAGCAGACCACGGCACGCTGGTCTTCCGCACTGGCGAAGGGAGTAAGCTCCACGCTGCCCTCAGCGCCACACCGGTAGCGCTGGAAGCCGACGGAGTAGACCCAACGTCGGGAATCGCGTGGAGTGTTGTGGTCAAAGGCGGGGCAGAGAGCATCAAGCTGACCCAGGAGGTGCTGGACACCGTCGGTCTGCTGCTTTTCCCGTGGCAGGCCGGGCGGAAGGACCATTTTGTCCGGATCGTTCCCACCTCGTTGACCGGGCGCCGCTTCAAAGTGACACCGCCGCTGACGTGGTGGAGTCCGCTCGACGACGCCACCAGGGCGGGTTTGGAATGAAAACACAGCCAAGTGCCGCCGTCGAACGGCTCGCCCCGGACGAATGCTGGGACCTGTTGGCACAGACCAACGTTGGCCGTCTGGCCGTCCTGGTGGACGGACATCCCGATATCTTTCCAGTGAACTATGTGCTGGATGGTGACAGCATTGTGTTTCGAACCGGTGCGGGCACCAAGTTTTGGAGCACACTGAGAACCCCTTGCGCCCTGGAAAGTGATGGCTACTTCAGCGGAAAGGCATGGAGCGTGGTTGTCCGAGGGCAGACACACCTGATACTCGACCGTCAGGAAAGAGCCGACGTCGACGCCTTGGGACTGGATCCCTGGCAACCAGGCGCCAAGGACTGCTATCTGAGGCTAACTCCGAATGCTGTCACGGGGCGGCGGTTCAAAACCACCCGGCCAGACCTCTGGGGGACCCCCTTGAACGACGCCCGCCTGGGCGACTTCCACTAGTACCCACGCCCGGTGTGTCAGCCTGGCATAACAAGGACGGAACAACACCATGAAGGCGCTCGTCTACGGTGGCCCCGGCGAAAAGTCCTGGACGGATGTTCCGGATCCCGTCATTCTTCAGGCCACCGACGCAATCGTGCGCATCGACACCACCACCATTTGCGGTACAGATCTGCACATCCTCAAAGGAGACGTCCCTGCGGTCCAGCCAGGACGCATCCTCGGGCACGAAGGGGTGGGAACCGTCACCGATGTTGGGAGTTCGGTCAGCTCACTCCGCCGGGGCGACCGAGTGATCATCTCGTGTATCAAGTCATGTGGGCATTGCGGCAATTGCAGGAAGGGCCTGTTCTCCCACTGCCTCGGTGACGAAGGACAAGCGGGAACCGGCTGGATTTTCGGCCACCTCATCGACGGTACGCAGGCCGAATTCGTCCGGGTTCCCTATGCAGAAAACTCCTTGCACAAACTGCCCCACGGCGTCACCGACGACGAAGCCGTGATGCTCTCCGACATCCTGCCCACGGCCTTCGAAATCGGAGTCCAGGCCGGGCACGTGGCCCCGGGTGACGTCGTGGCCATTGTGGGGGCAGGGCCCATCGGCCTCGCAGCCATGGCAACAGCCGGGCTCCACGGTGCAGCCACGGTAGTGGCCATAGATCCCGACGAGGGCCGGCTCGCCAAGTCCCGTGACTTCGGAGCCACGCACACGGTCAACCCCACCAAGCCCGAATGGATTGCGGAAGTTCTCACCCTCACCGACGGGGCTGGGGTGGACGTGTCCATGGAAGCAGTGGGAATACCGGAGACCTTTGACATGGCCTTACGCCTGGTCCGCCCCGGCGGGCACGTGGCCAACATCGGTGTCCACGGCAAGCCAGTCCGACTGCCCCTCCAGGATCTGTGGATTCAAAACATCAACATCAGCATGGGACTGGTCAACACCAACACCACCCCGATGCTGCTTCGCCTGGTGGCACAACACAAGCTCCCCGCTGATAAGTTCGCTACCCATCATTTCGGCCTGGAACAAATCATTGATGCCTATGACACGTTCTCGCGCGCGGCGGAAACAGGTGCCCTGAAAGTTGTTCTCAACCGCACCCCTCACGACTGATCAGCGGACATGACACGGCACCTGCTGCACTCGGCCTTGCGCTTTCCGTTAGTGACAGCAACCTTTGTGGTGCTCGTCGCCGTCGCGGTCCTGACAGTCATCGGACTGATACCGGCGGCCCAAGGGCTGGCGAGCATCTTCGCCCTCAGTGTTGCCCTCTACCGGGCAGGCACCATGATCAAAGGGCTCCTGCACGGACGCTGGGGCATTGATCTCCTGGCCGTGATGGCCATTTGCTCGACAGTTGCGGTGGGGGAATACCTGGCATCCCTCATAGTGGTTCTGATGCTGACAGGCGGCGAGGCGCTGGAACAATTTGCCCAAGGCCGCGCCACCAGGGAGCTCCGTGCGCTCCTGGACCGGTCCCCGCGCAACGCGCACCGCGAACGGCCCGGAATGCCCGTGGAGGATATCCTGGTGGATGCCGTGGTTCCGGGAGACGTGCTGCTGGTCAGGCCGTCAGAGTTGGTTCCGGTGGACGGTACCTTGCTGTCCGACGTCGGAATCTTTGATGAGTCAGCGCTGACAGGCGAAAGCCTGCCTGCAGAGCGAACCAAGGGCGACTTGCTGCTCAGCGGCACTGTCAACGGGGCCGATGCCGTGCGTATGAAGGCCACGGCCACCGCAGCGGATTCGCAGTACAGCCAAATAGTTGCCTTGGTTCAGGAAGCCGCGGCAAGCCGTGCGCCGACGGTACGGCTTGCCGACAAATATGCTGTGCCGTTCACTCTGGTCGCCTTGGTGCTGGCCGGCGCTGCGTGGTTCTTCAGCCAGGATCCACGACGGTTCGCTGAGGTTCTGGTGGTAGCCACCCCGTGCCCTTTGCTGATTGCTGCACCCGTCGCGTTCCTCGCGGGGACCAGCAGGGCCGCACATGCCGGCATCATCATCAAAAACGCGGGGACGCTTGAGCAACTCAGTAGAGTCAAGACCGCCGTCTTCGACAAGACAGGGACCCTCACACAAGGCAACCCCTCCTTGGCTGGAATCCGGGTGGCCCCAGCCTCACATCTGTCCGAAGACGCCCTGCTGCAGTTGGCCGCCTCCGCCGAGCAGTATTCCACGCACGTCCTGGCTGCTTCAGTCATGGCAGAAGCCCGAGCGCGCAGCCTGGTACTTATACCGGCAACGGGCGCGAGTGAACATGCAACCAACGGTGTCACGGCCGACTGCGGAAGCCACCACGTAGTGGTCGGAAAACCCGCTTACGTCGGCTCCCTGGTGAGCGGCTTCGACAAGACGACACTGCCCGGAGGCCATCTTGGGATCTACGTCGGCGTGGATGGGCGGTTTGCCGGCACTCTGATCATGAGCGATCCATTGCGCCCAAACGCGAAGAACACCCTGACGGAACTTCGGAGGCTCGGGATCGCGGAGACGATGCTCCTGACCGGAGACGCTGCGACGACAGCCCGACACATCGCTACGGAAGCGGGCATCAGCAACGTCATGGCCGAATGCCTGCCGGCTGACAAAGTCAATGCTGTCGCGGCCCTTCCGCTCAGGCCCGTGATGATGGTGGGCGACGGCGTCAACGACGCTCCCGTACTGGCAGCGGCCGACGTCGGTATCGCCATGGGTGCCAAAGGTGCCACTGCGGCCAGCGAGTCCGCGGACGTGGTGATTATGGTTGACGACTTGTCCAAGGCCGCCGTCGCTGTAGGCATCGGGCAGCGTACGCTTCGAATCGCCCGGACCAGCATTTGGACCGGGATACTGCTGAGCCTCGGTCTGATGGTGATGGCAACGTTTGGCATGATTCCGGCCGTCGCCGGGGCGCTGCTCCAGGAGCTGGTGGATCTTGCCACCATTCTCAATGCCCTCCGGGCTTTGGGTCCCGGACGGACTGTTGTGCCCGCACGCTCTGGGGAGGTCCGTGAGGTCAGTACCGCTCCGGCTCGTCACCAAGTTCAAAGTGGCGGCCATGGACCCGGGTGGGAGTGATCTCCACGTAGGTGTATTTACGCGTCGGAATCCAAGGCTTCAGGGGAAGCTTGTCCGCTTCGTCGATCTCCGACTGCGACTCGATCACCCTGGCAGTCCCCTTAAGGACAACACTCCAGGCTTCGGCGTCGACGATCTCCTCAACTTCGAAGGCAACCTTCTCATTGACGGTCAGTTCGGCGAGCTTTGTTCCGGGATTCGTCCTCAGCAGCAGCCGCTGGTTGTGGGCGATGAAATTAAGTGGGTAGATGTCCGGTTCACCCAGGACGCTGACAGCCAAGCGACCATGCTGGTTACGTTCCAGGACCTTCCATGAGTCGGCTTCGGTGAGGACGGTTCCGGGGCGTTCGTCGGTTTCCATGGTCTGTGTCTCCTGCGTGGGGTGGTGGCTGCTGGCGGATCGCCACGTCGCCGTTGGTTCGATGCTCCCGAGCCTATGGCTGGCTTCCTGCCCCCAACAGAGTCCAAGGTCCCGTGGGCGAAAGCAGCCATCATGACCTTCGACTCTGGCATTGAGGGTCTGCGGGGTGGAACCTGTGAAGCATCGGATGATCGGCCCGAAAGGTTACATCATGGTCCAAGGCGTATATGTTTTGTCCGTCGCGCCCGAAGCCGGGAAGTCACTCGTGGTCTTGGGGCTGGCTGACGCGTTGCACCGCAGAACAGGCCGCCTGGGATTCTACCGCCCAATCGTGAACGGAACAGATCCGGCCGACGACCCGCTGCTTCGGATGCTTCACCGGCTGTACAAGATGGAGTCATTCCGCTGCAAGGGCGGAATGACTTTGGCGGATGCCCGGTCGGCACTATCGGCAGGCCGCGAGGACGAGGTTGTTTCCCGGGCGCTCGAGGAGTACGGACGCATCGCCGAAGAATGTGACGTGGTTGTGGTGGACGGTTCGGACCTGAGGAGCCCGGAACCCGGGAGGGAATTCGACCTGAACGCTCAATTGGCCAACAATCTAGGCCTGCCGGTGCTCGCTGTCATCGGGGCCCAGGGCTTGAGTCCTCGGGAGACCGCACAGGCTGTGGCGGACGCGTCACGGCAACTGGAAGCAGCCAGAAGCACGGTGTTGTCGGTGGTGGTCAACCGCGCCGAGCCGACAGCCATCGACACAGTCCGGGGCGCTGTTCGGACAACTACTGGAAGGCCCCCAAGCTATGTGATTCCCGAGGTCGCTGAAATATCGGCGCCCACTGCGGCTGATGTGGCGATGTCGTTGTCCCTTGAACGGATCTCGGGCAGCGCAGAGCTGGACCGGAACGTGGGCAGCACGAAAGTGGCTGCGATGAACGTAGAGAACTTCCTTCGGCTGCTCGAGCCCGGAAACCTGGTGATTGTTCCCGGGGATCGCACAGACATCGTCATGGCTTGCACGGCCTCGGCCTTGTCACCGGACCTGCCCACACCGTCCGGAGTCATCCTGACCGATGGCCTGGTCCCTGCCAGCTACGTGCTGCCATTTGTGGCACATGCGCCATTCCCCGTCTTCGCTGAAACTGCGGATACCTACACTACAGCTCAACGGGTCTCGCACGTCCGCAGCGAGATCCACACCGGAGAAAGCCGCCGGGTGGCCGCCGCTCTGGGCATCTGGGCTCGCTCCATTGACGAAAAGGAGCTGCTGGAACGTCTGGCGCTCCCGCGTCCGGCGACCATGACGCCGCTGCGCTTCCTCAATGACCTCGTGGAACGCGCCCGCCAGCAGAAGAAACGTATCGTTCTGGCTGAGGGCACAGATAGCCGGGTGTTGCGTGCGGCGGAGATTCTGCGCCGCCGGGATGTGTGCCACGTGACGCTTCTTGGGAACCCCTCGGCGGTCCGGGAGCTTGCCGAAGCCGAAGGTATCGAGGTGGGTGGCATCACCATCGTCGACCCCGCCCATTCGCCATTACGTGAGCGATTCGCGATGGAATATCAGCGCTTGCGTGCCCACAAAGGCGTGATCTTGGAACGGGCCAGGGAAGTCATGCTCGATGGCGCCTACTTTGGCACCATGATGGTCCACCTGGGGGAGGCCGACGGGATGGTCTCCGGAGCGGCGCACACCACGGCCAACACGATTCGGCCGGCGTTGGAATTCATGAAGAGCCAGCATGGCAACGGACTGGTGTCCTCGGTGTTCTTTATGCTGTTTCCTGACCGCGTGCTGGTGTACGGGGATTGCGCCGTGGTGCCGGATCCAACGGACCGGCAACTGGCGGACATTGCGCTCGCATCGGCGACGACGGCGGCGCAGTTCGGCGTAGAGCCCAGGGTGGCTATGTTGTCGTACTCTACTGGCGTATCCGGCGCCGGAACGGCCGTGGACAAGGTCAAGCGTGCCACGGACATGGTGGCGGCGGCCCGGCCGGACCTTGCGGTGGACGGGCCTATACAGTACGACGCCGCGGTGGATGCAGTTATCGCGAGTTCAAAGTTGCCGTCATCTGCTGTCGCGGGAAGGGCGACAGTCTTCGTCTTCCCTGACCTGAACACAGGCAACAACACCTATAAGGCCGTGGAGCAGTCTTCCGGTGCTGTCGCCGTCGGGCCCATCCTTCAGGGGCTCCGCAAACCCATCAACGACCTGTCCAGGGGATCGACGATCGAAGACATCATTAACACTGTCGCCATCACCGCTGTCCAAGCGCAGGGGTACAGCTAGCCCTGGTCGTCCTGAGTTACCACAAGGACGGGGCAAAGCGCGTGGGCCGAGCAAGCCCGGCTGACGGATCCCAGGGGCTGATTGAGGAAACCACCGGAGCCCCGCCTCCCCACCACAAGTAGTTGTGCCCCATGGCCTTCTTCGACAAGAACCTTTGCCGGTTCGCCGAACTTGACCGTCACTGTTAGATCCTTGGGGCGGTCTGCACCGAAGGCTCGTGCCAAGGCCTCATCGACCAGCCGCTTGGCGGTATCTTCCAACTCCGAGGTGAACCGGGTCAATTCGGGCTCAAAGCGGGATGCCATGAAGTAGTCGGACATTCCAATACAGGTGATCACCTCCAGGGGGCCTCCCAACGCAGCTGCCGTGCGACCGGCCATCTGCAGGGTGTTGGAGGAATATTCGGATCCATCGACACCGACAACGATCCGATCAGAGCGCGGGTGTGTATTCATGGGACCAGCCTGCTCTTCCGTCTGGCGGCGCCACTAGGGTCGAAGGGCACGGATCCGGCAAGCTGCCTTAATGGGGGAGGGCCCCTCCGTGGCGCAGCCGTTTGTAGAGCCAGTCCGCGCCCAGCACGCCGGGAACCGCCAGGAGGGCAGTGGCAAAGCCAGGGAAGGGAGGAGGAGCCTGACCCAGGATGCCGGCTACCGGAGGTACGTAGAGGAACAGTGCCAACGCCGCCAGTTCCATCCCTACGGCCCACAGCAGTAACTTGTTGGTAAACCATCCCTGCTTCCACGCGGGAGCGGTAGCACTGCGGCAAGCGAAGGCAGTTGCCAGCTGGCCAAGGACCACCGCCGTAAACGCGGCCCCTGATGCGCCCATCAGCACACCCGGGTCCAGCGGATCCCCACGGCCCCAACCACTGCCAAAGAGAACCACAGAGAAAGCACCCATGGCGAACAACGCCTCCGTGGGACCCATGACAGCAAACACCCTCAGCATGAGTTGCCGATCCAGAAGATGCCGCTTTTCGGGAGGCCGGCTCAACACGCGTTTACCTGGTGGCTCCGCCCCGAGGGCCAAGGCGGGAAGCAGATCGGTCCCGATGTTGGTGGCGAAATGGTCATCCAGGAGCACAAGGTCTGCGGCCTCACGGGCTACATCGGTGCCGCTGAGTCCCATGGCCACGCCGATATCGGCTTGACGTTGAGCGGGACCGTCGTTGACGCCGTCGCCGGCCTGTTCGATCAAAGACTCCACCGGGGAACTGCCCGCGTCTAGGGTCGAAGGGCACAGTCGGAGAGGGACCTTCTGCCCTATGAGCGTGCCGGCGGAGGGGTTAGGCTCAGCCCATGGAGAACACATCGACGGATCAGGACACCAAAGAACTCAGCGTCCACGACTGCTGGAAGTACCTTCAATCGGTGTCCATCGGCAGGATCGCCCTCATCAACGGTGAAGAGCCTGAGATCTTTCCAGTGAACTTTGTGCCGAAATTCGGAACTGTTCTTTTCAGGACCGGGCCTGGGACCAAGCTCGACGCCCTTCGGGAAGGTGCGGTGATTGCGCTGGAAGCCGATGGGTTCAACCGTTACGGGACCGTCGCCTGGAGTGTCGTCCTCAAAGGAAGGCCGGAATTCATTACGCAGCCCGAAGACATTCAGGAAGCCGTGGATGCCGGCTTGTCGCCTTGGCAGCCCGGCGCCAAGGACATCCTGGTCAGGGTCACGCCCACAGCGATCACCGGTCGCCGGTTCGTCATCAGCCCGCCGTCGAAGTGGTGGCCGCCGCTGGACCCCACCGCCTCTGACGTTCACGACGGCGAAACCCAGGAGGTCCCGCACGGCACCGCTGGCTAGGGTCGGGTCAGGATGGTGGGGCATTGCACGTGCAGGAGCACGTGCTGGGCAACAGAGCCCAGCAGCACGCTCAAACCTCCCCGTCCTTTGCAGCCCATGACCAGCAGCTGTGCGTCTCTTGCAGCAGCTATCAGTGCCTCACCGGGGCCACGGGTGGTATCCAGGACTTTCTTCATGACGACGGACGGGAACTCGTAGTTGACCCGCTGGACAGCCGCGCTCAGGACATGCCCGCCGTCAGCAGGCCCAACCTCGGGACCTGTTGCATGGACAATGATCAATTCATCATTCAACCGTTGAGCCTCCCTGGCGCCTTGATCCAGGGCATCGACGGACTCAGCGGATCCGTCAACGCCCACCACTACGCCGGAACGCTTTTGAGGTGCAAACTCCGGGACAACGGCGACGTCGCTCTTGCTGGTAACGGCAACTTGGAAACTGACTGAACCGTATCCCTGCCCCTCCGTGCCGGGTCCGCGGTCTGTGCCCACCGCCACCATCGAGTAGGCCGGTGACAGGGAAGCAATCGTTGCGGCAGGTTCGCCGGACAACCGCTGTGTCGTAATGCCCACGCGGGGAAAGGCCGCAGCCAGCCGTTGCGCTTCGCTAGTGAGCAGGTCCTCAGCGCGGCTTAGCTCCAGTTGACGGTCGTTCGCCCTCGGATAAGCCCACTCCCCGGGGACCACATGGACCAGGGTCAGGCCGAGATCAAGGGAATTCGCGCGTGCCGCAGCCCAGTCAGCCACGGGAGAGCCCACCCTTGAGCCGTCAAGGGCAACCAGGATCTGTTTCTTCACGAACCGACGTTCCCTTCGGATTACCAACGGTGGTGGTCTCCACTATCAGCGGGACGGCCCGTCGTTGCAAGGGCCGGAAGGCCCTCCCACTGAACGGCTCAGTGCATTAGGGTCCAGAGGAGAGGCATTCACTGCAGCCTTCCCCGCGGAAGTGAGAGGAGAACATGCGTGTTCTTGTGCTGAATCCCGGCTCCTCATCGCTGAAATACCACTTGCGCGACACAGCAGCCACCAACCCGGCTGCTGCCGTTCTTGCGTCCGGACAGGTGGACTGGCCTGCTGGGGAGCGTTCAACTCCCGAGCACCTGCAGGCAGCCTTTGAAGAGCTGAATGAAAGCCTGGAGAGCCTCGGATCCACGCACCCGGAGGCTATTGGACACCGAGTCGTCCACGGCGGTCCGCGGTTCAGCACCCCGGTACTTGTCACGGTGGATGTGGTGTCCGCCATTGAAGAACTAAGTCCCTTGGCGCCGCTCCACAACCCGGCCAGTGTCGCCTGCATTGACGTCGCCGGCAAACGATGGCCGGATCTCCCACAGGTGGCCGTCTTCGACACGGCGTTCCATCGCACCATTCCCGACTTCGCCGCCCACTATGCCATTCCCGAGCACGCCTACCGGGCCCATCCCGTGCGGCGCTATGGCTTTCACGGTATCTCGGTGGAGATGGCCTGCTGTGACACAGCAGAACTTCTCGGTACGGCGTCTCTGAATGCGATAGTGGCTCATGTTGGCAACGGCGCGTCCGTCACCGCCGTCAAGAACGGGCTCAGCGTGGACACCTCCATGGGAATGACCCCATTGGAAGGGCTGATCATGGGGACGCGATCGGGAGACCTGGACCCGTCCGTGGTCCTCCTACTGCAGCAAGAAGGCGCAACTGCGGACGAAGTCGACCACATTCTGAATTACCAATCGGGGTTGCTGGCCATTGCAGGATCCGCAGATATGCGGACGGTTGAAAAGGCTGCGGGCAGCGGCGAACCCCAGGCCCGACTTGCCATAGACATGGCCGCCTACCGTCTCGCCAAATACATAGCGGCCTACTCGATGGTGGTTGACCGACCTGACGCTCTGGTGTTCACCGGCGGTGTGGGCGAGAACTCAGCGCTGTTCAGGTCCAAGGTGGTCGACTGGTTGAGGCCACTGGGGCTCGGCCTTGATGAAGGCCTGAATACGGCCAGCCAGGAAGGCATGCGCAAGATCAGCACCATGGAATCCGCAATTCCTGTGCTCGTAGTGCCCAGCGACGAGGAACGCGCTATTGCAGAATCGACGGCGGCCTTGCTCGCCGCGCCCCCTAAGGAAGGTTGATCGCGACATGAGCATCGACGAGAACGCCACATCCAGCGACACTGAGCCGAAAGTCGAAAACTTTGACCTCCTGCACCGGTATTGGTCCGCGGCCAACTATCTGACCGTTGCCCAGATCTACCTGCAGGAGAACCCGCTGCTCCGGGAACCGCTGCAAGCAGCGCACATCAAACCCAGGCTTCTAGGTCACTGGGGCACAAGCCCCGGACTGTCCCTGATCTATGCACACCTCAACCGCCTTATCCGTCGCACGAGTGTGGAAGTTCTGTTCGTGGCCGGTCCCGGCCACGGAGGTCCCGCCGTCGTCGCCAATACCTATCTGGAAGGCAGCTACTCGGAGGTTTATCCGGCCGTTGGCAAAGACCTGAAAGGGCTTCGGAGGCTTGTCCGGCAGTTTTCGACGCCGGGAGGCATCGCCAGCCACGTCGGCCCCGCCACGCCTGGCTCCATTCACGAGGGCGGGGAACTGGGCTATTCCCTGATGCATGCTACCGGTGCGGCTATGGACAATCCGGACCTGATCGTTGCCTGCGTCGTCGGTGATGGGGAGGCCGAAACTGGTCCGCTCGAAGGCTCTTGGAAGGCGCCCTCGTTCATCAACCCGCTCAGGGATGGGGCAGTACTTCCCATCCTCCACCTCAATGGGCATAAGATCTCCGGCCCCACCGTCCTGGGCAGGCGCTCGAACACGGCCGTTGCGTCGCTTTTGGAAGCGCACGGCTGGGATCCCGTGATTGTCTCCGGCGACGATCCCGCCCTTGTCCACCCCGCCCTCGCCTCAGCTCTGGATTCAGCCTACTTATCGATCCGGACCATTCAGTCCCATGCCCGCACAGAGGGAGTCACCGGGCCCGCACGATGGCCGGCCATCATCCTGCGCACCCCCAAAGGATGGACAGGACCGGTGACAGTAGACGGAAAGCCCGTAGAGGGAACCCACCGTTCCCACCAAGTCCCGCTGGCCGGAGTCAGAGAGAATCCGGCGCACCTGGCGCAGCTTGAAGCGTGGATGCGTTCCTACCGGCCAGAAGAGCTCTTCGACGCCGACGGACGCCTTCTCGCCGAGCTCGAACAGCTCGCCCCGACAGGCGATCTGCGCATGGGCGCACTGCCGGGCAGCCGCGGAATGGGAAGCCGCGACCTCGCCATACCCTCGCTCGATCGATACGCCATCGAGACTGTTCCCCGCGGGGGCGTGATGCACCAGAGCACCAAGCCATTGGGCGAGATGCTGCGTGATATCTACATCGATACAACCGACGACCCGAGGTTCCGTCTCTTCTGCCCCGACGAAACCAGCAGCAACAGGCTCAGCGCAGTCTTCGAAGCCACCGACAGATGCCTCCTCGAACCAGCGGCCACCACAGAAGGCGCGCTCGCAGACGATCATGTTTCCGCCAGCGGACGCGTGATGGAAGTCCTGTCCGAACACCTGTGCCAAGGATGGCTGGAAGGATACGTGCTGACAGGCCGGCACGGCCTATTCGCCAGCTATGAGGCGTTTGCGATGGTCAGCGCTTCCATGACCGTTCAGCACGCCAAATGGTTGCAGCATTCACGGGAGCTGGAGTGGCGGCGGCCCGTGCCCAGCTTGAACATCCTGCTGACCTCCACTTGTTGGCGGAACGATCACAACGGTTTCAGCCATCAAGGCCCTGGTCTTATTGACACGGTTCTGTCCCTGTCCAGCAGCGTCATCCGTGTCTACTTCCCACCCGATGCGAACACCCTGCTGGTCACTGCCGAACACATGCTCGAAAGCAAGGACTATGTGAATCTGGTAGTGATCGATAAGCAGGAACATCCGCAGTACCTGACGCTCGAAGAGGCGCGGGCGCATGCAGCCGCCGGTGCATCCATCTGGGATTGGGCTGGACATGAAATACTCGGGACCTCGGCCGGCAAGGTCCCGGACATCGTCCTTGCATGTGCCGGAGATGTTCCCACGCAGGAGACGTTGGCGGCTGCATGGCTCCTCAGGCGGCATGTTCCTGAGATGTCCGTCCGGGTAGTCAATGTCATGGATGCCATGGTCTTGCCGCCGCCAGAGGCGCATCCGCATGGGCTGTCTGGTGAGAAGTTTGAAGAACTCTTCACCGCTGATGTGGATGTCGTGATGGCCTGGCATGGGTACGCGAGGGCACTGCACCAGCTCCTGCATGGTCGCCCGCATCCCGAGCGGTTCCATGTCCGGGGATACAACGAGCAAGGCACCACCACCACACCATTCGACATGGTGGTACTGAACAAGGTCAGCCGATACCACCTGGTGATGGAAGCCCTGCGCCGGACTCGCGGTCAATTCCCGGGGGCAGAGCAACTGCTGGAGCATTGCCGGAAGCAGTTGGACGCCCATTCCCTCTACATCCGCGAGCACTTTGAGGACCTACCCGAAATCAGGGATTGGGTGTGGACGCAGCAGCAGTAGGCTTCCAACACCGTTTCAGAGTTCTTAGTCTGTGCTCATGAGTGAGCGAGAGAGCACGTGGCACGGTCAGCATCAAGCCGGCCTCAGTAGGGGAGAGCGTGCCGCCGACTACCTCCGCAATGGCATGGGTAGCTGGATTTTTGTGAATCTCTTCCTGTCCATGTTGGCAGGGCTCCAGGGCGCTATCTTGCTCATCGCCGCGAAAAGGCAGGACGCTATAGCGGCAGCCACGGCCCAGCACGACTACGACACTGACGTGCAAGCGAAGACGGAGATCGACCGGCTTATGGCCATTAACAGCCAACAGCTGGAACTACTGGAATAACTGCGGGCATTGCTGCTCGCCGCGAGGGACCCTCACACCGAAACCGAGGAGACGATCCAGTTGCCGCGCGAGGAGTAGGCGTTGCAAAGGTTTGCCGTGTGGGTTTCCACGGCCGTAACGTGTCGCTCAGATGGCCTGGACGGTAGCCATCATGCCTTGGTCTTCGTGGTCGAGGATGTGGCAGTGGAAGACGGTGCGGCCGGGGAAGTCATCGAAGGCCACCCGGATTGTCACCCGGCCGCGGGCAGGGACATTGACCACATCCTGCCATCTGGGTTCGGTTACTTCGCGGTCCCCATCATGGATGACCTGCATGGGCCACACGTGCAGGTGGAGGGGGTGGTCCATGGAACTGGAGTTGACCAGGGCCCATTCCTCAACGGTGCCCACTGAGGTTGTCTCGTCGACTCTTTTGGGGGTCGAACGTGCGTCCGTTGATGGTGAAGGACATCATGCTTCCCTGTCCGCTGCCCATACCCATTTCCGCATCTGTCCCCGCACCCAAGGTCAGTGTTCGGGCGGCAGCGAGAGGTTCCTTCCGCAGATCGCGTAGGGGCCGGCCGTTGGTCACTGGCCGGAGATCAGTGCTCATGCTTAGGGAGACGGTCAGAGAACATAGTTCGAGCGGGCCTCCACCGGATTGGGTACCACCTCCAATGGCGCCGCCCATCATGGGGCTCATGCTGCCGCGATCCACGGGGGCGGCGGCGAGCGTGGAATTCGCTTCGCGGGTTTCTACGAGGAGTTCTACCCGATTCCCCGGAGCGAGAACCACCTCAGTGACGCCCTCAGGCTCTGGCAAACGGCCAATGTCACGGCTGAGGAGGCGGAGCTGCTGTCCTGAAAGTGACAATCGCAGGTATCGAGAGGGACAGGCGTTGATGATCCGCCAGCGTTCCCGTTCTCCGGCAGCGGCGCGCAATTGTGGACGGACTCGGCCGTTGACCAAAACGATCTGCCCTTCGCGTCCCATCACCTGCTGCATCCGGTCCGCCCGTGCGAGGTTGCCGTCGGCGTCTAGAGACAAATCGGAGATCACCATCAACCTCTCACGGGTGATCGAAATCGGTTCGGTGTCCTCCACCACAATTGCTCCGTAGAGGCCACCGGCCACCTGGTCGGCGGCATGGCCGTGGTGATGGGGGTGGTACCAGTAAGTGCCCGGTGGGTGGTCCGCAGGCAGTGTGAACTCGTAATCGAATGTTTCGCCCGGGGCAACGCTGACAAAGGGGTTATCGCTGTTGCCCTGCGGGGAGACATGCAGCCCGTGCACATGCAGGTTCGTGGGTGCCAGCAGCCCGTTATGCAGGGAGATCCTGATAGTGTCGCCAGGGCCGACCCGTAGCGTCGGTCCGGGCAAGGAGTCGTTATATGCCTGCACCGAAGCCTCCCTCCTGCCGATCTGCACCTGGGCCGGTGCAGCGACTAGCTGAACTTCCAGCACACGGTCACGGCTGGTCAGCACGTGGGGTTCGGTCAGGTCCAGCTCCTGGGTGTACAGGGGCTGAGCGCCGGGGCCGGTGGTCAGCCACAGCCCGGCAGCTCCGGCGGCCGTAACGCCGGCCCCTGCTGCACCCAGCACCAGCAGGTGGCGACGCGTCAAAGGTTTCACTGGTTGCTTCCTTCTAGTACTTCCAGTATCCGTCGCAATACCGCATTTTGACTTCCCGCGAGCTTGTCCATGCGTTCCACGTTGCTTGGCTGCCATTAAGTTTGACGACGTTGTACGCGGCGCGGCGCGGCGGAGTGCGCTTGCCGCGACTGAGTTGTGCACCCCGCTTTGGCAGTAGCTCACAATTGTGCCTTTCGCGGGAACCTGGTCGAGGTGCCACACGGGGCGGCCACCGCTGAGCTGCTATAACCGGGGACGAGCCGGGCCTTGTGCTCGGTCTTGCTGCGGACGTCCAAGACCAAGTCAGGGTCCACGCCGTTGAGGTCTTCGGTTGGGACCTGCACGGGGATGAAGGTGGGCAGCCCGTCATGGCTGGTCACGTAATTGGCGACGTTGTCGATGCCGACATGGAC
Organism: Arthrobacter sp. Rue61a; assembly: GCF_000294695.2. Classification (NCBI taxonomy): domain Bacteria; kingdom Bacillati; phylum Actinomycetota; class Actinomycetes; order Micrococcales; family Micrococcaceae; genus Arthrobacter; species Arthrobacter sp. Rue61a. Next base: position 2,152,536 of record NC_018531.1, read on the forward strand.
CAAGTGGTTCCACATATCCTGCGCTGATTCCCGGCTGAACAACGGCGCTGCTGTCGCGCCAAGGCAGCGGCGGACGTTCTCCCGTGAGCGAGGACCGTCGCGGTTCTGCCCTAAGGTTCCCCCGCTTCATCCTTGGGCGGGCCTGCTGCGCGGCAGCATTGCGGGGTCATTGTGATCACTACGACCGCATGTGGACCTACATAACGCGGTGTCCTGGCTGACACGTCATGACACCGCGGACACCCCGCGAGAAGGCACGTCGCTTGCGTGCTGTGATAGATCCGGGTCGTCAGTGTGGTGCTGGTGTGTCTCTCGAGACTCGATGGGGCACAAGCGTTGTGCCTGAGCTGTAGTGCCCGCTTCTGGAGTGCCTTCAAGTAGCTCCAGTAGCCCCCTCCATCCACAAGTCTTCAACTCCACTCCTTAGGGGAGGCAACGGCGGGCCTTAGCAAGCGATCACGTTGACGGCGAGGCCACCCCGGGACGTTTCTTTGTACTTGCTCTTCATATCGGCACCTGTTTCTCGCATTGTCTTGATGGCGGTGTCAAGCGAGACGTGGTGGACGCCGTCTCCGCGCAGGCTGATCCGTGCAGCGTTGATGGCTTTGTTGCTGGCCATGGCGTTGCGTTCGATGCAGGGGATTTGGACAAGGCCACCAACGGGGTCGCAGGTCAGCCCGAGGTTGTGCTCGATACCAATCTCCGCGGCGTTCTCCACCTGCCGGGGTGTGCCGCCCAGAATTTCGCACAGTGCGCCCGCTGCCATGGAACAGGCTGAGCCGACTTCCCCTTGGCAGCCCACTTCGGCGCCGGAGATGGAGGCGTTCTGCTTGAAAAGGACACCTATGGCAGCTGCGGTAAGAAGGAATCGGATCACTGATTCTTCGTTGGCTCCGGGGGTGAACATCATGTAGTAATGCAGCACCGCTGGAATGATTCCGGCAGCGCCGTTGGTGGGGGCGGTGACGACGCGCCCACCCGTGGCGTTCTCTTCGTTCACTGCCAGGGCAAACAGGTTAACCCAGTCCACTGCACGCAAGGGATCGCTGGTGTCGTCTTTCGCTTGCAGGTCCGTCAGCAGTCGGGGCGCACGACGGCGGACCATCAGGTTCCCGGGCAGGTGTTCTTCCGTTCGGCTACACCCACGTGACACGCACTCTTTCATGGTTTCCCAGATGTGCATCAACTGCGCGCGGGTTTCCTCCTCGCTGCGCCAAGCGCTTTCGTTGGCGAGCATGATGTCGCTGATGGCCAGGCCTTCACGCTCGCAGTGTGCCAACAATTCCTCGGCGTTGGAAAACGGGTAGGGGAGTTGCACCGCCTCCGGGAGCGACTGTCCAACTCCATCCTCGTCAACGACGAATCCTCCACCCACGGAATAGTAGACGCGTTCGCTCAGCACTGTTCCCTGGTTGTCGAAAGCCTGGAACCGCATTCCGTTGGGATGCGCCGGCAATGACTTGCGCAGGTGGAGCACCACGTCCTTGGTTCTGTTGAACGTGATTATTCGGCGCCCTCCAAGCAGTATTTTCTTGGCGTCTATGGCTTCGTCAACGACGCGATCAGCCGTCAGCGTGTCTACGGTTTCCGGCGACTCGCCCATGAATCCCAGGATGACCGCCTTGTCCGAGCCGTGCCCGCGTCCGGTAGCCCCCAAGGAACCGAAAAGTCCGGCGTGAACGCGATCAACGGCGTCGAACCTTCTTTCCCTCTCCAGTTCTTCGACGAACGAGCGGGCGGCGCGCATTGGCCCCACAGTGTGGGACGACGAGGGGCCGATTCCGATCGAAAAAAGGTCAAGGGCACTCAAAGCCATGGAATACCTCCGAAGCAGGTTTGGTATGGGGTCTCCTACCAGCTTGGGTGCGAACTCGATCAGCGTCTATCGGAAAATTTTGAACGGAACGTCAAGCAGAACTTAACAATTGGCCTGATCGCCAACGCGCGTCAAGCTTTCGGGCGGGCGTCGGTCGCTTTCCGCAGTTCATCGACGACGGCGGCTACTGCCGGCGATTCCCGGCTGGCCGCCCGGTGCAAGACAATGATGTTGCGGCCGCAGCTTGGATCTACTCGACGCACCACCAGGTCTTCCGTTTCCCGGCCGAGGTTCAGTTCACTCATCAAGGCGACTCCGAGGCCACCACGGACCAACCCCAGGGTGGCCATCAGGTTCCGACAGTGCGCTAGGACGTTCGGCTCGAATCCAGCGTCCCGGCAGGTTTGTAGAACGAACCGCTCAAAAACGCTGCCTTCCTGGTCAAGGATCCAGCGTTCATCGGCGTAGTCGGTCAACGTCGCTGCGTCCGGTGCCTCCCGGTCCTGAGGCAGGCAGAGGATGATTTCATCGCGGGCCAGTAGAGTCTTCACGAGCCCCTCATCTTGGATGTCGTGCAGGTCATCCACCACTGCGACATCGATGTTCCCTTCCCTCAACTGGGCCACACTCTCGAACGGTTCGAGGTCGGACACGGTGACGTCGAGTCTCGGGTAGTTGGCCTGAAGGGACATGACGGCGGCGGGGAGCACCGTGCTGCAAAAGCTGGGGAAGGCGCTGATGGCGAGGTGTCCGCGGACATCTGTTTGGAGTTTCTTTAAGTTCGCCTCGGCTGCCTCAACTTCCGCAGCTATCCGGCCAAAATGCTTCACCAGCATGACTCCAGCCTCCGTCAGCCGCACTTTCCGGCCGGCGCGGACCAGGAGCGCCAGCCCGGCCTCCCGTTCCAGCACGGCCAACTGCTGACTGACCGCCGATGTTGTCATATGGAGCTTGGCGGCCACGGCCGTCATGGTTCCTTCAACCTCAAGGGTCTTGAGTATTTGCAGGCGTCGGATATCGAGCACGGGACCTCCCAGGGTTTAGGACCACTTAACCTCAGAACCGATACGCTAGCTACTTTCCGACGACGGGTGTACGAATCCCAGCGTCGCGGCCCCTTGTTCATCGATGAGCCGGCCCAGGTGCTTGCTCATCCTGAACACCACGCTGCGGTCAACGATGCGGGCGCTCGGCACTGCAGCCTCCATGGCAGCCTCGAAGCGCATGACATCGGACATTTCCTTCAGCCACACGGCCACCACCATGTTGTACTGGCTCGCGACGGCCAGCGCCGTTCGGGCTTCAGGAATCTTAGCCATGAGCCCTTTCATCTGCTGAACGTGCTTGGCGGCGGTCCGCATGAAGTACCAGGCATAGACAGGCCAACCCGTGACCGTCCGTGCGACGTCCGTGCGTATCCGCAGCATGCCATCAGCCCGCATGCGGGCCAGCCCATCCGCGACGCGCTGTTCGCTTAGTCCATGTTCTGCGGCAATCCGGCTGACGGGGCGTCGCGCATCTTCGGCCAGGCAATGGCGGAGCGCTGCTTCGACGTCAGGGTGCACGGTCCGCGGCGCCCTTGCCCGTGGTGGGCGAGGGCGGGGGACCCTGGCTGCCTCCTGCGTTGTGAGGGCGCGGAGCCTCCAATCGGAGGCCTCCATGACTACTTCGGTAACGAGATGCGTCTGGGTACTCCTGACGCCTTCCAAGCCGCCGATGCGGTTGGTGACTGTGTCCCAGATGGAGAGCGGGGAGTCGGCGAGGACCGTGGCCAATAGATCCCGTCCGCCGGAGGTGTGGTCGAGGGTCATCACTTCCGGGATCTGTGCCAGTTGGCGGGCCACTTCGCCCGTTTGCTGGGGTTTGCACGTGATGTCCACCAGTGCCGATGCTCCGTCGGGGAAGATACCGGTGACCCATGCGAGCCCGCGTTCCCTCAGGGAGTCCCAGCGCCTGGCGAGGGTTACGGCGTCGACTCCGATCATGGGGGCCAGTTCACTCCACGGCGCGCGACCTTCGATCTGAAGAGCATGAATGAGACGCTCCTCAAGGGGATCAAGCATGTTTTCCGTCATAGACAACAGAATATCCATGGAAAGCTGCAATTTCATCAATTGGAAACACGGCACTTCCATGATGTTGTGATCCCGTTCACTTCTCATCACATCGGAGCGCACATGCGTACAACGGCGCAGAAATCCACCACGGCGGCAGGAGCCGTCGGTTTCCTGGTGGTCATGGAGCTTGGCAGTGGCATACTTCAGGGCTGGCTGAATCCTCTGTTCTCTTCCATTGGTGAACACCATGGAGTCTCGGCAGCATCCCTGAATTGGATCAGCGCCGCCTACTTGTTGGCGACAGTGTTGGTGGTCCCTTTGCTGTCCAAGCTGGGTGACATCCACGGGCACAAACGGATACTCATGATTTCCACGGCTATCGTTGCCGCCGCTTCCGTCTTGGTTGCCTTCGCCCCAAACTACGAACTGTTCCTTCTGGGACGTGCTATCCAGGCCCCGCTGGCCGTTTTCCTCCCCTTGGAATTCGCCATCGTCCATCAACGCGACTCTGAACGCTCTGGGCGAAGCATCGGCAGGCTCGTGGCGGCGTTGACCCTCGGCGCAACGATCGGCGGTTTCCTGGCCGGATTTGTCCTCGACGCGACTGAGAGCCTGTCCATCACTCTGTTGATGCCAGCGATCTTCATGGCCCTGTGCGTCCCCGGCATCGCGTTCTTCGTCAAGGAAAGCCCGCTGCGGAGCAAAGGCCGGGTGGATTATCTCGGTGCTGCACTGCTTGGCGGTGGCTTGGCTGCTCTCCTGGGAGGCGCTTCAAATCTCTCAACATGGCCACCGCTGACCACGGCCCTCGCGATGGCGGTCGGCATTGCCCTCTTGGTCGGCTGGGTGGTTTCAGCCCGCAGGACAGAACACCCCCTGGTGGACCTCACCATGCTCCTTCGTGGCGGCATTGGTCTCCCGATTGTCGTCGCCTTCCTTTACGGCGCGCAACTGTTCGGCGCGCAAGCACCCATCTCCGTCTACCTGCGCTCCGATCCGGCCACGCTGGGATTCGGCTTCGGCGCTGCAGCCTCTGCCGCTGGAACAATGCTCAGCATCATGGCGCTTGCAGCCTTCCTGGGTGCCTCATTCAGCGACCGGGCATCCCGGCTGATCGGCGGCCCACGGAGTGTGGCTCTTGGAGGGGGCCTCAGCGCAATTGCGTACGTCCTGATGATTCTGGCGCCGGGTACTCTGGTGACCTTCGCGGTGTGGCTCGTCATGGCCGGGCTCGGTGCGGGACTGGTCAGCGGTACGCTGCCCACTTTGGTGGTCCAGCGCGCAGCAGTCGATTCAGTGGGTATCGCCTCGGGGCTATACAACACAGCCCGCACCGCCGCCGGAGGAGTCGCCGGTGCACTTTTCGCGCTGCTGATGGCAGCACTCACCACACCAACCGCGGCCGGAACGCGGGCAGCCACCGAGCTGTCCTTCCACGCCGTCTGGTGGATCTGCGCCGGAGTCTGCGTCCTCTTCGCCGTGGCCGTGCTCTTCATCCGCCAAGCCCGGACCACATCGGTTGACTCAACCACGTCATCGTCGAATGTCGATGACGTCCTCGAACCTGCCAACTAACTCACCTCGACACGAAGGATCAACAATGACCGTTTCCATCGACACCACCTCCCGGGACACCTTGCGCGACACCGTACGCGAGTCCGCTGCCGCCGTCGGGCCTTCCATCCTTGAACTTAGCCACAAGGTCCATGCACTGGCAGAGATCTCCTGGGAAGAACACGACTCAGCAGCGGCCGTGGCCGCTGTCCTCCGCGACGGCGGCTTCGAGGTGACCGAACGCGCCTATGATGTTCCGACGGCGGTCGAGGCCGTCTACGGCACCGGCGAACTGACCGTGGTCATCTGCGCCGAATACGATGCCCTCCCCGAAGTCGGCCATGCGTGCGGGCACAACATGATCGCCGCAGCAGGCGTCGGCGCTGCGCTGGCCCTTAAGCCCGTGGCCGACGCCGCTGGACTGCGGATCAAACTCCTCGGCACGCCCGCGGAGGAACACGGCGGCGGAAAAGTCTCGCTGCTCCAGGCAGGAGCGTGGGAGGACGCAGCGTTCTCTCTCATGGTGCATGGCATGACGGGCGCTGAGCGGAGCGCCTCGGCTTTCAGTATGGCCGCCGTCGAGCGCTTCGAAGTGCAGTTCAAAGGCAGCGAAGCCCACGCAGCCGGCGCCCCGGACAAGGCCATCAACGCTGGCGCGGCGGCGAGTCTGGCCCTGATGAACATGGCCGTCCTGCGGCAGCACCTGCCGGAGAACGCAAACACCAACGCCTTTATCTCGCACGGCGGCGGCGCCACGAACGTCATCGCCGGCGACGCCACCGTTCAGGTGGAAGTCCGCGCAGGAGACGTTGATGTGTGGCGGGACCTCAAGCGGCGGGTCCTCGCGTGCTTCGAAGGTGCGGCCATCGCCACAGGCTGCACATGGACGCACCGGCAGACCGAACACCCCTACGCTCCCATCAATACCCACGCGGGGCTGGGCAAAGCATGGGACGCCAACATGAAAGCCGTCGGAAGGCCCGTGGACACCACGCCCATCTTCGGCGGCGGCTCCTCCGACATGGGCAACGTCTCCCAGGTAGTCCCGTCCGTGCACGGCATGGTGGTGGTCCGCAACAGCACAGCGGTCCCGCACCACCCGGACTTCACCGCCGCCGCCATCTCACCGGAGGCGGACGAAGCTATCCTCGACGGCGCCACGGTCCTGGCACTCACGGTTCTGGAGGCGGCTCTGGACACCTCACTGCGAGCCGAACTGCTGGAACTCCAGGCTGCGCGCGTGAGCGGTGCCACGACGGTGACGCTGGAAGCCTGATTTCCGGGATGCTTCGCCGGTGGCGCCTCTCAGACGAAACGCTGAGGGGCGCCACTCCTCGCGGTCGGGCCGTGCTCAGTGCCACAGAGGGGTCCGCTTCTTTAGACGCAAGACGTAGGGAGATGCCGTGCCCTGCTACCAGACCCCGGGCTAATCGGATGCCGTCATCACCCTCGGCGCGGAGCTGGAGGGCGACCAGCGCGCCCTGGCGAAGCATGCCGAGCTCATGGCCTCGAGAGTCCTGGACGTCCGCGGGGTTGGCAAACACGACTAGGCGCCAGCTCAACCGGTACGGAGACCGGCAACTCAACCGCGCACTAGACGTCGTCGCCCGGACCCGAAGCCTCACAGACCCCGCCGCCCGTGCCCACATCCAGCGTCGCACCGCAGAAGGCAGGAGCCTAAGGGAAGTCTGCCACTGCCCCAACCGCCCCATCGCCCGCCAGATTTCCGTCAACTCCGGACACTCATGGCTTGGCTTATCACCATAGAGGGGTTGTCTAGAGACGATATGCACACATGCGATGAGCACCTATGTCAGGTCAGCAACTAGCCGTAAGGACAATGTCAAACAGCGAGTGCAGCCCCTGAGCTGTTGGCGCCTCCGAGCACCGAAGCCGAATTGATCTGGGCGAATAGGGGTTGATCGAGTCCAGGCTCAAACTCGATACGGTGTCCACGACAAGCCGTCAGTGCTCGAAACGGCTTGCGAAGTGTGGTGATCAATCTGCGGAACCATGCGTACGGCACGCTAAGTACCTCGTCCTGCTTCTGCAAGGAATCTAAAGGCGCTCCACGGCCTCGAAACCAATCGGCAGTCCTGCCGGTGTCTGGCTGCGAACGACGGCTGACGCTGCTGTCCCGCTCGGAACACGGCCCGTCCGTCACAAGAAAGGCATGCCAATTCCTGGCGGGTTGCTCTCTGCTTTTCCGGAAGAAGCCCTGCAAATTCTGTTGCGGTCCACTCCGTGCCATCCAATATGCTTTTTGCCATATACAAGGTGCCTCCTCGTGTATTGCTAACTGAAGTTCGAACGGCCGTCAAAGAAGCTCCGCCGCCGGCCACCTCGCGAACGCCGGTTTCCCGCGAGCCCGTGTCAGTCACCAGCCTGGCGGGATAAGTTTTTGGCACCTCATTGCGTGCCATCTTTGTTCTGGAGGCGATTCCGCCGTCTGAAGGTCATGGGCCGCAGGTAGCCCCTGCGGCCCATGACGGGCCTTCAGGTCTGTTATTTCGAGCTGGGTCGTCCGGGGATATGGCTAAGAATGGACTTGGAGAAGCCGCCATCGACGCAGATATCTTGACCGGTGACATAGCCGGATAGTGGGCTTACGAGAAATTCGATCACGTTGGCGATGTCCACCGGATCTCCTATTCTTGCGAGCGGGATAATTTCCTCCCGTGCCTTCTTGATTTTGGGATCTTCATACATTTTTTCGGTCATCCGAGTGTGGGTCATGCCGGGGGAGACTACGTTGACGCGGATGCCGTCGGGTGCCCATTCCAATGCGAGTGTCTGGGCCAACATTGTCAGCGCGGCCTTGCTTGGGCTGTAGGCGCCGGATCCCGCGTGTGGTTGTTGACCGGACATGGAGGATGTGAAGCAGGCGGCGCCGTGGCTGTCCTTCAGGTGTTGGTGGCTTGCTTTGGCGAGAAGCCACGAGCCGCGCAGGTTGACGGAGAACATTGCGTCCCAGTCTTCAAGGGAGACGTCGCATATGGGTCCGGGGTTGGCGATTCCGGCGTTGGCTACCAACGCGTCCAGGCCACCGAATTCTGCAACTGCAGCTTTGACCAGCTGGCTTGGCACGTTGGGGTCGCCGAGATCACCTGCCAGTGCGATGGCGGTGCCTCCCATAGCTTGGATTGAACGAACGACCTGCTCTTGGCTGCTGTTTGTTTCGTGTCCGCAGACTGCAATCATTGGCTGCTCCCCGCGCGCAAGGGCTGCCTCCGCGAGTCTCAGGGATGCTGCTGCGCCGATTCCGCTGCTTCCGCCACTGACCAAAGCCCTCATTAGACAAACTCCTCTTTCAGGTTGTTTCGCATTGAAAATTAGATCTCAACAATGCTGGTTTCTTCCATGCTTGAATAAACTCTTGGTGGAGCCCGGTTTTCGGCATGAGGAGTTAACTCTCCAGTTCCCATCCGTGGTTCTTGAGGTCCTGCATTGCTTTCGCAAATTCGTGGACCGGATTGTCTTCACGGATGATCTCCAGAACGACATTCCCGACGCCGCACGTGTCCTTGACGGCGTCGCCCAGCCCAGGCCAGTTGATGACTCCCGTGCCGATGGGGTCGTGACCCCAAGTGTCCACGCCGGTGTCGGAAATGTGCACCAGTCCGATGGCCTGGTGATGTTCCCGCAGACTAGACACGGGATCTTCTCCGATGAAAGCGGCGTTGGCGACGTCGTAGACGATCTTGACAGAATCGTCGTTGATCGTGCTGACGACACCTGCCAAGTCCTGAATTGTGGGAGTGAAGCAGTACGGGGTGTTTTCGAAGAGCAATCGTGTGCCAGCCTGCTTGGCCACCGGGATGAGACTTTCCAGGCTTTCATACATCCATCCGTGGACGCTTGCGAGCGAGGGCGAGATCATAGGACGGCGGGTGCCGGGGGAGATCACAACCTCGGTTACGTCCCAAGCGGCCGCCAAGTCAATTACCGATTTGATGTGATCAATACTTTTGCGGCGCATGCTGGCCCCGGGGCTGGCCAGGTTGATGTCATATCCGCCAGCGTTCAAGGACCGTATTTTCGCGCCGTAGTGGCTGAGCCTGTCTTGGATGGCCGTGCGTTCGGAGGTTGTTAACTCATCCGGCCAGCAATGCGGAGAACTGACTGGAACCTCGAACGTTCTGTAGCCGTTGTCGACAAGCTCGGCTATGGCATCGATCGCCGTCGCTGACCAAAGATATGAAAACGTATTGATAATCATGCTGTTCACGTAGGAGAAGTCCTCTCAATTCCGCGCCATGGAGAAAGAAGCTTTCCTTCATAACGCTCTATAAATTTTGAGCTGCGGCCGAGCTGCCGCAGCTCCGAGCCGACCGTCTATTTGGAGTGCCGGGAGACGTCGACCATCGACGTCGTGCCCGAAACCAACTTTTCGCCTTCGAGTACCTCAGGGTCTGCGAGTGCCACAGTGGAACGGTCACCGCGGTTGCCGGTCTCCGGCAGCGTGAAGTACACGACGAGGCACAATGCGACGACGACGATCATGTAGACAGCGACGAGCATCGGCTGCCCGGCTCCGACAAATGCGGCAGCGATCAGAGGTGCGGTTCCACCAAAGACGGCAATCACGATCTGATGCGCGAAACCGATGCCTGATACCCGGACGGAAGCCGGGAACAATTCGGCCTGGATGGTCGGATAGACCGACTGCCAGATGCCGAGAACTACCCACCCGGAGGCCGAGACCAGGACGTATACCCAGAAGCCCGGCTGGTTGAGGAGCAGGAGCAAGGGGTAGAAGAGAACGATCATGCCGATGGCGCCGATGATGGGGAAGATTTTGCGCCGGCCGAGTCGATCAGAGAGTGCGCCGCATGTCGGCACGATAACCACCAGCAAGGCCAGCCCGATAACGCTTCCGGCGAGTGTGGACGAGAGGTCCCGGCCGCTGGTGAGTTTAGCGTACGTGGGAAGGAAGGTGGCCCAGGTGTAATAGGCCACGGCTGGTGCGGAGAGTGCAGCTGCCTGAAGCAGGGCCTTCGGGTGCTCGCGAAGCAGGTCCATCAGGCGCGCCGCAGCGGACTTCTGGTCGACAAGGGCTTCTGCTTCGAATTCGGGGGTTTCTTCAGCCCGGGCCCTCAGGATCAGGCCGACGATGCCGAGGAAGCCGCCCACAACGAAGGGGATGCGCCATCCCCATGCGGCGAGATCGGCGGTGGAGAACGATGACGTCACCATTGCTGCTGCACCGGTGGCTGCCAGGGTCGCGAGGCCACTTGCCATGTTGGTGAAGGAACCGAACAGGCCTCGCCTGTTCGCTGGAGCGTGTTCGACCATGAACGCGATAGCACTTTGGCCCTCGCTGCCGGCCGAAATGCCCTGGATGACGCGGGCAATCAGGAAGAGGACGGGTGCCGCATAGCCGATGCTCGCAAATGATGGTGTGAGGCCGATGATGAGTGAGCCGAGCGCCATCCCGGAGACGGATAGAGTCAGGATGAGCCGCCGTCCAAAACGATCAGCCAGCGGCGAGATGATAATGCCGCTAAGAGGCCGTACAACAAACCCGACGGCATATGTCAGGAGTGCGGCGATCAGGGAGGCGAACGGGGAGTCGCTGGGGAATATCTGCGACGAGAATACCGCTGCGAGCAGCCCATAGATGTACCAGTCGTACCACTCAACGAAGTGGCCGATGGTGCCTGCCACCAGGTTCAGGGTGCGGCGCGGATGTTTGGACGTTTCGGGACGCCCCGAAGTGTCGGGACTGCCGACTGCTTCTTTTGAGGTCTTCATTGAACTCTCCATGTTTTCACGTTTAGCGCTGTGGTTATAGTGCTGGATCTGGGCACCCGGTGTGCGGGACGGTGCCGCCTGTGAATGCGTCCGACCGGATGACGAAATGCCAGGGGAGGCGGCCGGTGCGGGGCGGGCGGCGCTGCTTGCTCCTAAGCGAAGAAAGCTTTCACAATCCTCCAGACTTCCGAATGAGATCGGTTGCTGAGATCGGTTGCATTCAACGATACGGATGGAATGTGATCTTTGTCAATGTGTAATAGAGACGCTTCGTCCTATGCCAACGCCACTCATGGCCCGTAGCGAGGCTGCATCAATCGAGGGAAAGCGGTGCCTCGTTGTCGAAGTCCTGAAACTGCACGCCGGACCAGCTGCATTCCAGGCGGCCGTAGGTGGCCCAGTAGTCATCCCAGTGTGCGAGTTTCCAGTTGTCACGCTCCAAAGCACGCCGGATGAGTCGCGAACGCAGGACGTCTTGGGGCACCCGGACTCGTATCACGGTGATCTCGGGAGAGGGCCAGTGGAAGTCATTTACCGTACGGGTTAGGTAGTCCGGATCGTCAAAATAGGCCCCGAAGGGGGCATCGAGAACTACGGAGCGGCCGAGGCGCAGGTTTACTCCTGCCACATCCATGAGGGTCTCGTACTCAAGGGGCAGCAGATTGGCACGATAGTAATTGTTTGACTCGCGGTCGGTCGGGTCATGCCCCGTGGCGGTCAGTGCGAATTCGACGAAGCGGCCGCTCACCCGGTCCTTGTCCAGGTAAGCCGCTTGATGCTTCTCAGCCGTTTGTTGAGCGATGGTTGTTTTCCCTGAGCCGGCTGGTCCAATGACGATGAAGACCTGGGGAGACATTATCCGCGGGCCTCTGCTACTGCTGCGAGGAAGGCTCGGGCTGCTTCGGTGACGCGGGTGAAGTCCCCGTCAGGCTGCCATGCCTTGGTAACGTAACTGCCCACGCCGACGCCCGCCACGCCTGCGGCGAACCACTCGCCAACATTTTCCAGTGTGACGCCACCTGCGGGCATGATCGGCAGGTGCGCCAGAGGTGCCAGCACTGCTTTCGCATAGGCCACCCCGCCGGCCTCGGTGGGGAAGAGCTTGAGGATGTCAGCGCCTGCCTCGGCGGACTCAACGAATTCCGTGGGAGTGAAGGCTCCGCTGATGGTTGGCACCTGATAGCGGTTCGCGGTCCGGATCATCGCAGGGTTCAACTGGGGGCTGACGAGGAACTCGGCGCCAGCGCGGATGCACTCGTACGCGGAGTGCTCGTCAAGAACCGTTCCCGCACCAACCGCCACACCGCTTGGTCCATGCTTTGCGGCCAGGCGCCGGATCACCTCAACGGCCCCGGGAATCGACAGAGTGATCTCCAATGCCCGGAAGCCCCCCTCGATGGCAGCCTCAGCGACCTTCTCGGCAACCTCCGCGCTCTCTAGTCGCACGATTAGGACGGCCCCGGACTCGTCGATGGTCTGCAGGGTACGAAGTTTCTTATTCATGATGGCCTCTCTCTGGCCGGGTGGCTCCTTTGCTCCAGCCAACCCCGGCTCAATCGATGTTTCGTTGACAAACTCTCCCACCATCCATAGTGTTATTGCAACCGATCTCAGCAACCGATCTCATACAAGGGGGTATTGCGGTTGACTAAAGTACGAACAATTATTCTTGGTGCTTCCCACTGGCATGTTCCACTCTGCGCACAGGCTATGGCCGAAGAGCACGACATGATCGCAGTAGGCGACGATGATGTTTCCCGGGTGCAGGTGCAGAAACTGGCCGCCCACTGGGGAGCGCCGGTTGAAGCTGACTGGCGAAAGCTGGTGGATTTGCCCGATGTGGGACTCGCCTATGTGTTTGGTCCCCACGAGGGGATGGCAGAGAAGTGCATGGCCCTGATCGAGCGGAGAATTCCCTTCGTGGTCGAAAAGCCGTTGGGCACTTCCCTTAGCGAGCTTTCTGCCGTGCGACAAGCTGCCGAAGCAGCTGGTGTGCCGGCCACTGTGCCCTTGGTTCAGCGTGGCGGCCCGACGGACCAATGGCTCGCCAAGGCAGGCCGGCCAAGTTATCAACGGTCCTCGTTCATTGCTGGTCCGCCATCCCGGTACCTCCACAATGCCAATCCCTGGATGCTCGATCCTTCCAGGGCTGGGGGAGGCTGCCTGGCCAACCTGGCCCCACATTTTGTTGACCTGTTTCTAAGGGGCACCGGCGAATCAGAGCTGCAGGTGCAGTCCCGGCTCTCAACAGTTCTTCACGGCCAAGATATTGAGGATCACGCGAGCCTAATCCTCACTACGCCCGAGGGCCGCGAAACCATCGTGGAAGTCGGCTACGCATTCCCGGGCTCGCCGCTGAAGCGGTACTGCAGCTTCACCTCGGTCGGCGAAGCGGGATTCGCCGCCGTTGATTCCGACGGCACAGCTACTTTCACGTCAACGGACGGCACCACGGAAGTCGACAAGATCAATGTCGATAGCGACCCACTCTACGATCCGTTTGTCCGAAGTGTCGCCCGGACGCTGGAAGATGGATTCCAGGGCCTGACAACGCTGGCCCAGCTCGAAGATGTCATGCGCCCCATTTGGCAGGCGTATGACGACCAGCACGGAGGAAACGAACATGCCTGACTTGAGTATCGACGTCGTTGCAAAAGCTGCCGGTGTCCACCGGTCAACGGTCTCCAGGGCGTTCTCGCGCCCTGAGGCGGTGAAGAGTGAAACGCGCGAGCATATCCTCCGGGTCGCCGAGGGACTTGGCTACACCATGAGTCCGCTGGCACAGGCGCTCCGTCGAAAGACCAGCACCATCATCCCTCTGATCGTCCCTGACATTACGAATCCGTTCTTTGCAGAACTTGCCAAGACGATGACACAAGCAGCTGACGAGCGCGGCTACCAGCTCATGCTCTGCGTCACCAACGGCGACCCAGCCAAATCCGATGGATACTTTACGGCCATGCAGGCGATGTATGCCCCGTTCGGGATTGTGGCACCCTCCACAAAGGTCGATACCGAGGCGCTGAAGCGTTTCGCCTTCGGGCACAAGGTGGTGGTGATTGACCGCGTGGAAGGCGACGACTCCGTTCCAACGGTTACCGTCGACAGCCGCAAAGGAATCATGCTGGCGTTGGATCATCTGCATTCCCTGGGGCATACCTCAATCGGATACGTATCCGGTATCGCCGGGACACACACGGCCCAGGACCGGATGGACGCCTATCTGGAGCTCACCGCCCAAAGCGGAAGCACACCTGTAGTGCTCGACAGCGGGTCAGACCTTGACGCGGGCACGCGCGGCGCAGAGCATTTCCTGGAAATGGACAATCCACCCACAGCGATCATTGCGGCCAACGACATGGTGGCTTTCGCCGTGATTTCGGCGCTCGGTCGAAGTGGCCTTCGGGTACCGGAAGACGTGTCGGTCATCGGGTTTGATGGGCTCGCTCTAGGTGCCCGCTTCAACCCACCACTGACAACTGTGCGGCAGCCGATCGCTGACATGGGACACATCGCCATCGAACTGGCTGAAAAGCAAAATGTTGACGGTTCCGTGGACCATATCGTCCTCGAACCCGAACTCCTGGTCCGAGGCTCCACCTCGGAGCCCCGCAAATGAGCGGGGCGCAGGAGCAGAGGCTTCGGCGTCTGCCGGGGCTCCAGCACACGGACCACGTCGGTTTGACGGTTCCCAACCTTGAAGAAGGCATTCGCTTCTTCGTCGACGTTCTTGGAGCTGAAGAGTTATACCGCTCCGAACGCGGGCCGGACGAAGAGTTCATGCCCACGAACTTTGAAGTCCCGCCAGATGCCAAGCTCACGCTCGCCATGTTGCGGCTGCCACCGAATCTCAATATCGAGCTTTTCGAGTGGAGCAGTGCTGAGCGGCGGGAGACGCCACCGAGGCATTGCGACGCCGGAGGGCACCACCTGTGCTTCGTTGTGGATGACGTCGATGAAGCCATTGCCGTGCTGCAGGAAACGCCTGGAGTACGCGTGCTCGGTGAGCGCAAGGAAGTTGCCGGCGATAGCCCGCGCGTAGCCGGCAACCGCTGGACCTATTTCATAACCCCCTGGGGCCTGCTGATGGAAATCGTGGATCGATCCCGCGTCCCGGCCCCTCCCCGACTGGTCGGTCCCACGGACTGGGCAGCAGCTCCACACACTTCAGAAAGGACATAGAACAATGCGGCTAGCGGGTCACACACTAGGCACCCCGAACCACACGGTTCCCCAAGCACTGAGTCTCTTCCGGGCCGCAGGGCTCGATGCGGCAGAAATCATCTACCAGGACGACTACAAGTCCGGTTTGCCCCTGGGGGAGCGGCACTCCGCGATGGAGGCACTCAAAGCGTCCGAAGGCGAAGGCATACCAATCGTGGGACTAACGCCGTACACCACAGCCATCAACTCACTGGACGATGCCGAATGGCGCAAAGCGGTCGACGAATTCCGCGGGGCCATAGATACCGCACAACTGCTCGGGGCTGACAGGGTCCGCGTTTATGCCGGCTCCTGGCACCCCGGAGATACCGACCACGCTGCGCGGTGGGGGCAGTTGCGCAAAGCCTTGGAGACCCTCGCACCCGAAGCCCATCAAGCTGGCGTCCGCCTTTGCGTGGAGAACCACTTCGGCACGATGACCCAGACCGCAGCGGACACCGCGGCACTCGTCCGGGAAATTGCCCAGCCGTCCGTCCGCGTGCTCTACGACCAGGCCAACCTGACTTTCACGCACGACGAAAGCTACGAAGAAGCCTTCGCCGTCCAAGGTGACCTGATCGGCCACGTCCACGTCAAAGACCTTGTCTTCACCGACCCGACGGCGACCTTCCGAGCCTCGGAGACGGCCAGGGTCAACGCCTCAGAGCGTGCAGTCCGGTCACGTGTGGTCGGAAGCGGCGTTGTACCGTGGTCCCCGATTCTCGCCGCACTGCTGAAGCACGGCTACGACGATGTACTGAGCATCGAACTCGAATACCGATGGCACCCGCAAGATCTCCCCACCCCAGAGGATGGATTCCGGGAATCCGCCGCAGTCCTGCGCGCAATGCTCACTGATTTGGCCCAAGTAAGGAACGCCTGATGAACACCAATCGCCTCCGTGTCGGAGTTATCGGCGCCGGCAACATCGCCACGATTGCGCAACTGCCCACCCTCGTCCAACGGGACGACGTCGAGTTGGCCGCCTTGGTTTCCCGGCGCGAAGATCCCAGCAGCTTGGTCCGGCGCTGGGGCTTCCACGCCGCCTACAAGACAGTGGAGGAGATGCTGGCCGCGCAGGAACTGGATGCAGTGTTCGTGCTGACCCCGCGCTCCGAGCACGCCCACGCCGTCGAGCTTTGCCTCAACCGCGACGTGGACGTGTTCTGCGAGAAACCGCTAGCCCCAGCGACAGATGAGGCAGAGCATCTGGCAGACCTCGCCGACGAGCGGGGACGGATACTCATGGTTGACTTCAACCGGCGCTATGCACCCGTCTACACGGCCGGCCGGGAGGCTTTTGGCGACAAAGGCGCCACCTTCTGCGTTGCCCAGAAGAACCGCCCTGGATCCGAATACCGTGCAACGTTCGAGAACGCCATCCACATGGTCGATCTCCTGCGCTGGTACTGCGGAGGCGAACCTGAGCACGTGGCCGCCCACGCTGCTGGTGAAGATCCTTGGGAAGAAGACGGAATCGCAGCGACAATCCGCTTCAGCACCGGCAACACCGGCGTCCTGATGGCAGCCCGAACAGCGGGAGCATGGAACGAGAAGCTGGACGCGTACGGTGACGGGAAGACCGTCGAAGTCAGGGCGCCCGAGACAGTTTCCACCACCATCAACGGCGTCACCACTTCACGGGAACTGAGTGCAGAAGCGTACGGCTGGGCTACGGCGACAGACACGCTGGGATTCTCGGCCGCCGTTCACCATTTCCTGGATCGGGTCGGCGACCGGGCCCAGCCACTTACTTCAGGTCGCGAAGCTGTTCGCACCCAGCGCCTGCTGGACCAGATCCTCGCCGCGGCTGGCCTGCCCACAGAGGAGCAAACCGGGCGCGAGTGGGCGAGCCACGCAGTTAACGCACGCTGAACTACCAGCCCCATCTGCCGAAATTGCACGGGTGTCTGATACGGGTTCCTTGAAACTGGTGTCTTGAGCCAGCCTGTCGGATATAGGGAGGTGCCACCATGGCTCCACGTCGCCTGCCTCAGCGTGAATTGCGAGTCAAGGGAGCCGGGAGACGGCCCTTGCGCGGGCGTCTCACCGCGCTTGCGGGCATCCTGCTGGTTGCCTTCAGCGCAAGAGAGGCGGTTTCGGCGGTGTCGCCGCTTCTTGGCCACATAGGCGCAGACCTCCCCCTTGACGCCGTGACCACAGGGACCCTAGGGATGCTGCCGACCGCCAGCTTCGCGGTGATGGGCTTCCTTGCGCTGCCGCTGCTGCGGCGTATCCAGCTTGAGCACCTCCTACTGGTTGCGATTCTGCTGACAACGTTGGGTCAGCTCGGCCGCGCAGGGGGATGGGACGTGTTGGCATTTTTGGTGTTCACGTGTATCGCCATGCTCGGGATTGGTCTGGTCAACGTCGTGGCGCCGCCTCTCTTGATGAAGTTTTTTCCCGACAGAATCGGGGGTCTCGCGGCGCTCCACGTCACGCTCCTGGGTGTCAGCACGGCGGTGGCCGCCCAATTCGCAATTCCTCTAGGCACTCTTTATGGCTGGCGGTTCTCCATTGGTATCTGGGCTGTACTCAGTGCGCTTGCTGCGATCCCGTGGCTGATTCTTCTATCGACCAGACGGATCGATGCCCGCACACCAGCCAACGATCAGCAGTCGCCTCCTGCGAACAGGGTCAATCCTTGGAGATCATCAATCGGATGGGGCACTGCATTGGTTTTTGCTGGTTGTTCCAGCAATACTTTTACGGCGCTTACGTGGCTCCCGGCTGTCCTCGTTGACAGAGGACTAAGCGAGGAAACTGCTGGATCCATGCTGGCGCTGTATTCGATCCTTGCTTTGCCGGTCGCTCTGATGGTGCCCATGGTTGTTGTAAGAATGTCCCGCCCGCTACCTGTGGCCGTCCTGTTTGTGGTCGCGTTCGCCATAGGTTACGGAGGCATCATCTTCGCGCCACCAGCTTCTGCGGCGGTCTGGGTGGTCATTGCCGGACTAGGCCAAGGGTCCTATTCCTTTGCGTTCACCATGATCAATAAGCGAACACGAACGCAGGCCGGCTCAGGACGTCTGTCCGCGTTTGCCCAAGGAACCGGCTACGCCCTGGCGAGTGTCGGCCCGTTCCTTTTCGCGCTTCTGCACAGCCCCGGGGATGGCTGGCTGGCCTCGTTCGGCATGCTCGGTGCCTGGCTCGTGGTGCTTCTGGCAGGGGCCATCATGGTCAACAAGCCACGCATGCTCGAAGATCACTCGGCGGTACCGGGGCTGGCTCCCGGAGAATTACTGCCCTTCCAGGGTCCAACGGCAGCAAGCTGCAGAACGGAAGTCGGCGTTGACACCGAAGACTTCCGACCTTCGGATCCGAAAATGCCAGGTATTTAAAGGCCTTCTGGGACACCAAAGGGTGGTGCCCCCGAAATACACAACTGATCTCGTCGATTTTCTGAATTAACTCAAAGGAGAGATTTCATGAGCACCTCTTTCAACTTCGGCCTGATCTTCGAGGGGCCCGCATCATGACGACGGCGGCACAGTCCCAGCGCGTCGCCGTGGTGGGGGCGGCCGGGTGGGCAGGATCCCGTCATGCACGAGCATTCACCAAGGTGGGTGCGAATGTCACCCACTTGGTGGAGAAAGACGAGAGGGCGGTCTCGTTGGCCCACGAGCTGGGTGCGCAGGTGGTGCCCAGCGTCCAGGAGCTTCGTTGTGATCAGCTGGACTTAGTCGTCGTCGCGTTGCCCACCACGCTACAACCGGATGTCTGTGCGGATCTGCTGAACAGAGGATTTCGGGTGCTGACGGAAAAGCCGGTAGCTGCAGATGCCGAGAGTGCTGCCATAATGGCCGCCGCTTCGGGAGTGAACCAACGACTCATGGTGGGTTACACACTCCACCAGCATCCGGCCGTCCCGCTTATCTCTCAGTGGATCAGAGACAACGACGTGATCGCTGTAAACGTTCGATCGGTCGCATATAAGGAGACCATCGACTCCTGGCGTGCTGATCCGAAAGAGGGTGGCGTTGCGGTGGTGAATGGCATCCATGCCATCGAGCTGGTCTCTTCGTGGTTCGAGGGAGACCCAAGAGTCGTGGCGACCAACGCCAGCAGCAGCCTGTACGGGTCTCCGGTGCCGGAACACGTCGTTTCCACCCTCGAATTCCCCTCTGGAGCGGTATTTACCTTGCAGAGCTATTGGTCTCCCTGGCAGGAACCCCAAGGGCTCAACCAAGGGGATTGGAGCCTCACCATCGATGTTCTGGCCACTGGCGGCCGGATGTTGTGGTCGAACGATTCCCTCCACGTGTGGACCCGTGACGGCGGACAGCAGGAGAAAAACTTCGCACCCTCCGACCTCTTCCTCCGCCAGGCTCAAGCGGCCCTGAGGTTCTGCGTGGGTGAAACGCCTGCCGTTACATTCGCCCAGGCGCTCCGCGCCACGGAAATCGCCGATGCAGTCCGGACAGCGGCGGCCACCGGCGCCCGGGAGGCGCTCACCCCTTAAGCATCATCGAAATCCAAGCAAACGAGGACCGGCCGAACCGGGCAATTTCGAGTAAGGAAACGAACATGAAGACAGCACCCCACGCTCCGACCACAGGAGAACTGCAGGCAAACTGCGCCCAGAACGGAGATAACCGATGAGCCTCAAAGACCAGGTGGTTCTGGTAACCGGATCAAGCGGAGGAATCGGCGACGCCGCAGTCAGCGCTTTTATAGCCGCAGGGGCCAGGGTCATCGGCGCCGACCGTTCCCCCAAAGAGGACCAGGCCCTTCAGGCGTTTTATCCCCTCGACATCACCTCGGAACAACAATGCGCAACGGTCATACAGGACATCGAAGCCGAGTACGGACGTGTCGATGTCCTCGTTCACGCGGCCGGAGTGCTTGGCCCCACGCCGGACATCATGAACACAACCACTGAAGAGTTCGACTCCATCCTGAGGATCAACGCAACGGCGACCTTCACCATGGTCCGGGAGACAGCAAAATCCATGCTTGCGACCGGCACTGCCGGCGCCATCGTGGTCCTGTCCTCAGTTGCGGCCAAAGAAGCACGCCTCAACTACCTGCCCTACAACGCGAGCAAGCTCGCAGTCCTCCACATCATGTGGTCCTTTGCTGAACTTCTCGGACCCAACGGCATCTCCGTGAACGCGATCGCCCCAGGACCGGTGAACACGCCCATGTGGGCGCAATTTGCCCGGGACTCCGGCCCCGACGCGGCAGCCAACCGAGCGAAGAGGGCAGCGCAGCTGCCGATGCGTCGGTTCGCCGAACCTGATGAAGTAGCCCGGGCCATCCTGTTCCTTTCCGATCCCGACAACCGCTACATCACGGGAGTGTCTCTCGACGTGGCCGGCGGAGCACATCTGGGAATCGGAAGTTGAAATGTGCGACGAGGGCTTGTTATTGGCCGCTCGTGCCACTGTGCCCTTGCCTCACTGAACCCAACAACGCTTTAGGGCCGCTTTCATCCTGAAAGGCAGTTCAGCAATCAGAGACGAGTCCCTGACCTTCGAAGGAGACACTTAATGCGACATCACCACACTGCCCTGCACGTCACGGATATGGAGCGGAGCGAGCGATTCTATGTGGATGGCCTCGGACTGGCGCGTTTGGATGCCTGGACGTCGGGACCATATATCGGAGAACTTTACGGCCGTCCTGACGTAACCGTCAGAGCCATGCTTCTCGCTACCCGTGACGGATCCTTTCGGCTGGAACTCGCCCATGCCGAGCCGCTACTGCCAGCCGTCAATCCATCAGAGGCGCAACCGGGCACCGCTCACCTCGCCTTCACGGATATTGATGTGCGACAGGTTTACACCAGAATGACAGCGCTCGGCTACAGCGCGGTATCAGAGCCCGTTGCTCCGACCTCCGGACCCATCGCAGGCGGGTGGCTGGTTTACCTCCTCGATCCAGACGGAAATCGCGTGGAGCTGATTCAGCCGCCAGACTGGCGCTCGAGCAACGACTCATAAGTCGCTCGTCTTCTGAATGACGCACTCCGTCAGCCCATGCGTCCGAGTGCGTACCGAGGACTGCCCCCGGACAAAGTACGGGGCGCGTCCGGCATAGGTTGCAAAGGCAGTCGGGCGGGCAGGCTGGATCCTGCCCGCCCACACTGCATCCAGTGTTTCAACACGCAGAACGCCTAAAGGTCCCAGACCGCGTTTGGCTCGCCGGCCGAGATTCTGCGCTCCGGAGTGAACTCGGTGGCCATGAGCCCCTCGCCGGCAATCAGGTTGCCCCGGCGGGCCGAGCCAACCACCGACTGAAGGAAATGTCAGGTGTCGACTTATGTCGGTCAGCCACCAGTGCCTGAGGCACTTCGAGGGCGCACTCAGCGAGTCGGACTTCCGTGGTGGCCCGCAAAAGCAGGCCCCGTGACCGCCTGATGCGGTCACGGGGCCTGCCTTTTTTGCGTTGTCGGATAGTGCGGCTAACGGTTGCTTCAGTTATCCCTTGACACCGCCGGATGTCATGCCGGCAACGAACCAGCGCTGGAATGCCAGGAAGATCGAGAGAACCGGGATGAAGGCTACGACGATGAATGCGGCGAAGAGTCCCCAGAAGCTACCGAAGCCGGTGGTTATGTATCGCACTATGCCGTTCTGCACGGTCTTCATGTCTTCTGTGGTGGCGAGGACGGTGCCCACGAGGAAGTCGTTCCAAACGAATACGAAGATGAAGATGGCTACGGCGGCGATACCAGGCCGGATGAGCGGGAGGATGATGCGCCACAAGATCTGCATGCGTGAGCAGCCATCAATCGCCGCCGCTTCCTCGATTTCGACGGGTATA
The DNA here is from genome assembly GCF_000294695.2 of Arthrobacter sp. Rue61a. NCBI lineage: Bacteria > Bacillati > Actinomycetota > Actinomycetes > Micrococcales > Micrococcaceae > Arthrobacter > Arthrobacter sp. Rue61a. The sequence continues at coordinate 2,174,688 of NC_018531.1, forward strand.
TTTTCGATGAAATTGCGCAGAAACAGGATGGTTTGTCCGCAGATGATTGCCGTGTAGACGATGATCATCATGGGGTATGTGTTGATCAATGCGGTTTTGACGAACATGGAGTAAAGCGCGATAAAGACCACGATCGCCGGGACCATGGAAAGGACCAGAATTCCAGTCATGAGAGTTTCCATGCGGCGGCTGCGATACCTCGTTGCCACATACGCTGCGGGGATGCAAATGGCCAGAGCAAGAACGATCGAGCCGCCGGCATAGATGAGAGAGTTTGCGAAAAAGCGGATGTTGGTCGATGTCAGAAGACCAACATAGCCCTCGGATGAGAAGGGGGCAGGTATCCACCTTGGCGGGAATTCCAACGTGCCGGACGCGGTCTTAAGCGACGTGGACACAATCCATGCGACCGGGGGGAGTACCACCGCTGCGGAAAGTATGATGTACGCCCAGGCCGGAACGGCCTTTATGAAACTGCCCAAGCGTCGTTGGCGGCGCGGGGTTGTGATGCTCACAAGCTTTCCTTCCGTCGGAAGCGAATGGCGACGAGGGTGAGGGCGATATTGACGGCGAAAAGCAGGATTGCCGTTGCCGAGGCTCCCGAGAGGTCAAACTTGTCGAACATCTGGTTGTAGACCCGCATGGACAAGGTTTCTGTGGAGCCGATGGGGCCTCCTCTCGTGGTGACCAGGATGATGGTGACCATCTGCACATAAAGCATGAGAAGGACGACCACAACGGAGACGATGGTGTTGCGCAAGTAGGGCAGTGTGATATTCGCAAACTGGTGCCAGATGCCGCCGCCGTCCATTTTGAGGCTTTCGCGGAGCTCCTCAGGAATCGTTTGAAGGGCGCCCAAGAAGAGGAGCATGGCTTGCGGGTAGGACCACCAGGCTGACATCAGAGTTACTGCAACCAGCGCACTGGCCGGAGATGAGAAAACGTCAGTGGGACCGAACCCGAGAGATTTAGTGATCGCTGATGCCGGACCATAGTTGGGGTTGAGGAACCAGAGCCAGATTGTTCCTGCAGTGGCCTGTGACATCAGCCAAGGCAGGAGGAAGAGGCTCCGGACCGAACGCTTGAAGCGGTGAAGGTTGTTGAGCACGATTGCAGAAAGCAGCCCCGCCGGCAGTGCGATAACCAAGGCGCCGAGCGAGAACACCAGGGTTGTCCAGATGCGGCTCGGCAGGTCGGAGTCTGAGAACAGTCGGACAAAGGAATTCAGGCCCGTGAATTTGCCGATCTGGTAATACGACGTCTCGTGGAGGGCCGTCCACGCTGTGTAGATGAGCGGTCCCACAAACACAAAGAGGAAGACGACGCTGACCGGGAGGACGTAGAGCCATACCATTCGATCCCTACGGACCCGGCGAAAACTTGGGGCGCCCAAGGGAGACGTTGCGGTGTTGCGTGGGCTGCGGGTGGGGCTTTTTGTAGACATTTCTGTCCCTTCCGTGGGGGCCTGATTTCTCAGGCCCCCAGATATCGCGAGCGGCTACTTCTTGTTGGCCGCATCCTGCGCGGAACGGACAAAATCGCTGCCTGATGAACCGTTGAGAGTCAGCTTCTGCCCGGCTTGGGAGAGGCCAGTGGCAAGCGCGGTCCATGTGTTGGAATACGTCCGCGGTTCACTGTTGGTCTTGACGTAGGCGGCGATGTCGTTGACGGTCTTTGCCTCCGGAGTGGAGAAAAATGGTTGCTGATAGGTGGCCGCACGGGTGGGTACCTCACCGCCGGTTGCCATCAGAGCACCGGCTTCCGGGCCGGTCATGTATTCGATGAACTTCCAGGCGGCCTCGGTATTCTTACTGCCATTGCCTATGCCCAAGGTCCACCCAATGGTGGTACCTGTCGTATCGCCGGTACCCGCTTTGGGTAGGGCCGTCCACTTGAGGTCCTTGTTCTGCGAGCCGAAGGAAACCGCTCGTTCCGTGCCCAAGACTGCCATGGCAACCGTGCCGCTCGCCATGCCGTCAGCTACGGTGCCGTACGTGTCAGAAACGACGTTGCTGCCAAGAGCCTTAGCGTCCCTGAGCTTGGCCAGGAAGTCACCAAACTCGTTGCCTTTGGCCGTCGCGAAACTTGCCTGCCCATCTTTGTTCCAGATTTCCTGATCCACTTGTGACATGAAGCAGTTAAAGAACGTGCTGATGATGGCCGAGTTGTCCGTGTCCGAGAAGCCGGTCCCGAAGCCGGTATAACCAGCGGCAGCAGCTTTCTTGGCAACTTCGACTACTTGGTCGTACGTGGTGGGAACTGTCGCGCCGATCTGGTTGAGGATCTTTTCGTTGTAGTAGAGGGCGCAGGTTCGGTATTCATATGGCACGGCAACCGGTTTGCCGTCGGGGCCCGCCAGGGTGTCGGTGGGGCGCAGCCAGTCGGTGACCTTCGAAGCAGCGTCAGGCAGCGGGGAGTAGACGCCGGCAGATGCCATCTGGGGAACGACTGGAGTGAACATCTTGAAGACGTCAGGGGCCTGACCTGCTGCCGCGGCCTGAGGCAGCCTGTTCAACATGTCGCCGAGCGAAACAACGGAGAGGTTGATCTTGATGTCCGGATTAGCCGCCTCAAACTTGGCAATATTTTCCTTCAAGGCTTTTGAACGCGGATTGGCCTGGCTGGGATCGAGGAAGTCCCAGTAGCTCAATGTCACGGGCCCTTTGGGTTCCGAAGCTGAGGGTGAGCAGCCACTGAGGGCAAGGCTGGCTACGACGGCTGTTACGAGCGCCAAGCCCCATCGCTTTTTGATCATGAATTTCTCCTGTGAACGGATTTGCTGATGCGGGAGCATGCCGTGCTCAAGCGACGCGTGCTAAGTGCGGGACACCGACGGTCGGGAGAAGTCGTTTTGGTCATCGAGTCTCTCCTTTGAGATCGGTTGCATTATCGAAAGTAGCAGTGAGATCGGTTGCTGAGATCGGTTGCACTAAATTTAGAGCCGAAGGATGGCTCTGTCAAGGAAAGATTTGATGTGGCATTTTGGACGTCCGAATTTCGGCATTGAACAAGGAACTCAGGTGGTCAACCTTTCGCCTGTCCGGCTCTAAAGTGGCTCCCACAGACTCGTTCCTGCCCGCACGCATCACGATGAGTCTTCGGATGTGATCGCCACTCACAGGGCCGATCGCCAGACACGGGTATCTCCTTCGGATCAGGCCAGATCCCACGCCGTTATGCAAAAACTCCCTCAGGGGATGCCGAGGTTGGTTTTGTAGGCGGTGTTTTGTTGGTGTTCCAGCCGGCGATGATGCCGGCGCCGAGCATGTGGTCGGTGAGTCGTGCGTTGCGCCGCTGATAAGCCTGGACCCAGCGGCGCCAGAGAGGCCTGCGGAGCACTGGCAGCCCCCATTGATTGTCAGCTGATAACGCCGAAGGCGCCTGTCCGTCGTTGAAGGCCCATATTCAGACCTGTATTCCGCGTAACCCATGGACTGCGTCATTCCGACAACGCAGTACCAGAGGATTTCTGATGAAAACCTGGTGAGCCCGATGTGTTGACGATCGCGAACCGCAGCGCTCAATGGCGCGCTTTTGTCAGCGCTATTTTGTCACCCCGGGTCAAGGGGCTTGAGGCGAAATCGAGGTCAGCACCGGCTGCAGCTCTCTAGGCACAGAAAGTACTTTGTCTTCGACCACACCGGACGGCTCGCATGTGCCGTGGGCTTGGGGTTCCCCACCCAGCGGATTGGCCCTGGCGGCGTCGCTCGGTTGGGGCCGGTGGTGGCCCGAGCGGGGCAGGAGGCAAGTTATGCGCTCGGGTATGAGGGGCACGGGGACTGGCAGAGGACGCCCTGGCCTGCCAGGTTGGATTCAGGACTTGTCGCCTGGCATCGGATGGGCTGTCAGTTGATTGGCTGTTTGAATCGGCGGCGACGGATCACGGTGTCGGCAACTGCTACGCCAATGAGGGGAAGCAATGCGCCCATAGCGGCAACGAAGGCGGGCAGGAGAAGGCTCAAGCCTGCCAGCACCGCCAAGGTGCCGATGCCGATGAGATCAGTTGGATGGCGCAGGCCCAACACCTGGCGGATAAAAATGCCTCGGCCGGCAAGGAAGAGGGCGGGGCCGCCAAACAGGAGCAGAACGGTGGACAGTTCCGGACGGGCGGACGGATCGCTGATCACAAGCTGATCGCCCGCAGCCACAAGGATCAGGCCAGCCAGGAGCATCAACAAGGTGTTACCCGCCAATATGCCCGGCCGAAAATGATCATCGACCGTGGCGAGCTTGTCCAGGATGTCCCGTTCGAGGCTATGGAAGTAGCACCACCAGATGGCGATGCTTCCAGCCAAACCTACAGTCCCCGTCACAAAGATCAGAGGGTCCTCCAGGTTCCCCGCTATTGCCAGACCGGTCGAGAGGATTGTCTCGCCGAGCGCGATCAGGTAGAACAAACCAAACCGCTCGAACATCCTTTCCCCCGGGAGCGGAACCCGGCTTCCTTCGGTTTTGCGGCCCGGCAATCGGTGAGCCAGCATATGGCCAAGAAGGTCAATCGCGGCAGCAACACCCCAGATCATCAGACGTGGCACCGCATCAAAGAAGACCCCGGCAATCCAAAAAGGCGCGCTCATAAACCCCCAAGTCAGCGTGCGCACGAAATGGTTGTGCGTTGTCTCATCCAGTCCCGCCGTAAGCATCCACGCACCGCGGCCCAACTGGACCGCCAGATAGCAGGCAACGAACAGCCAGCCGAAAGCGCCAAATGACGAGTCGATGGAGGCGTTCATGAACAGCGTGACCAGCATGACGATCAGCAGCATCCACTGCACTTCCCGCAGCGAAGTGTCCAGCAATGTTGCTGACCAAGTGGTGTACACCCATACCTTGTAGACCGCCAGAAGCAGCACGAATGTCTCCCCGGCACCCAGCCAGGACAGATGTTCCAGTAAATGATGGGACAGCTGTGACAGCGCGAAGACGAAGACCAGGTCGAAGAACAGTTCCACGCGGGTAACCCGGTCTCCGGAGGTCGCGGAGCGCATCAGCGACCTGGCACGGACCATCAGTATCCTCCACTGGACCAGGAACGGACGGATGCCCCCTCCTGTTGTCGACAACAGTGGCTGTGGTCAGTAGCAAAGTCAAGGGAGGGGAGCCAGCACAAACGTCTGGAGGTCGCAGGCGCGGGAGAGCGGCTTGGTTACACGGAAGATATCAGCGCATCAGGTTCACCGCCGCGTTGACGATCGATGCTTCGTCTATGCCGTGGATGCGGCAGGCGTCCTCCACGTCGGATGACTGACCGAAATCCCTCACACCCAGTGAGACAGCTCGGTCCCCGCGTGCCCCGGCCAAAAAGGACAGGGTGTGTGGGTGCCCGTCCTGGACCGTGACAAGGGGCGCAGGAGCGTGCCGCGGAAAGAGAGCGTCGACGATGTCGAATCCGGCTGGTCCGGATCCGTGGTTCAGCGAGTTGCGGCTTTGGAGGGAGTCGAAGACCAGGTCGGGGCTGGTGAGACAGACGACGCCGGCCGTGATGCCCAGTTCTTTCAGCCGTGCAGCCGAGGCGATGACTTCGTGCATCATTGCTCCGATGCCGACCAGGGTGACCTTGACTTCGACCGGGTCGTGGTCGCTCAGCCGGCCACCGAGTGCCAGCGGCGTCGTTCCACCAGCACCTCGTCCGTCGGCATGGCGACCAGTCCTTGATCCAGTGGACGGGTGGTGAGCCGGAAGTAGGCAGAGCGTCCTCCGGGGAGGCCGATCCGGCGCATCGCCTCGAGCATGCACCATTCCAGATCCTGGGCGAAGGCAGGCTCCCAAGCCGGGCACTCGAGCTGTTCCAGTCCAATGGAGGCAGTGGTGAGGGATTTGGTGGGCGCCGCCTTCCGGTGCCAGGGTCACACCTGACGGTGTTCCAATGAGGATGGACTGGCCGCCGGCATACATGCCAAAGGACCACGGTTCGAGGGCGCGGGCCACAAAGGGGTCATAGATGGTGGCGATCGGAATCAGGGGCTGACCCCAGCGGCTCCAGGTCGTTCCGAGCTCGGAGACCAAGCCCACGAGGTTGGTGGAGGAGGCAACGTCAGGACTGCAGGTGACGACACGGTGGGCTACGTCGGGCGCTGCCCGTTTCAGGTCGGACAGGAACCGTCCCAGCGCCGCTTGCGTGGAAATTCTGTCACCATAGCCCCAAGGCAGGGAATCGGGGATCTGTTCGAGCGGAGCCTGCTCGGGTTGCCTGCGTTTGAGGCGGAGGGATGTCCGGGCGCAGGTCCATTCCTCGACCGTTCCCGCGGGGAATTTCCGTCAAGGATCGCCCAGGTCCATCCCTCGAGCGGCAGTCCAATGGCATGTCCGGCGAGGTCCCGTACCGCCACAGCCTGTCCGGCCGGGAAACATCGGACTCTGCGCATCCAAAAACGGGAACGGGCTCTGTCGACGGAGGCTACTATGCGCGAGATGCTTCTTCCGTCCGGTGAAGCACTGATGTGCCCTGAAGTTCGAGTTCGCGTCTGACGCGGCATAGGCCATTCGGGATGTCGATGGACGCTCCGGCGTTAACGAGGACGACGGCGGGAGTTATGCTCCCGCCGTCGTGCGCCGTTCGGCTTGCCGCCTCGCGTCGTTGGCGCGGCGCTCAGCCTTCATGCTTGGAATGCTCGCCCAGGCGGTGCCATGAGCGGTTGTGGTAGACCAGAGCGTCGCCGGGTTCGCCCGCTTGGACGTCACGCATCACGCGGGACTCCAGGGCGTGAACGGCGATGATTGTAGAGGTCCCCACCTCCATGCGATTAACGACGGCGCAGCGCACCCAGGCGCGGACATCGTCATACACCGCTTCGCCGGTTGCAAGGGTCGACCAACGGTGCGTCTGGTCAAAGCGGTCGGCGCCAGGGGTCGCGCCAAACTTCGCCAAGTCGACGTCGTGCGCGTCCAGCAGGTGCACGACGACAGTTTCGGCGCGTGAAAGCACCTCGGAGGCAGAGGACAGTGCCGAGACCGAGAAAATCAGCAACGGAGGTTCCGCACTCACTGACACCACCGACGATACCGTCAGCGCCACCGGTCCTTCGCCGGCATCCGCCGTGATGACGGCGACACCTCCCGGGTGGCCGCGGAACAGTGCTTTGAAATCGTCGGCCGATAGGGAGGACGGGAAGCCCGGCTTGGGAGCCTCGAGCCGGGTGTCTGGGGGGTAAGCGTGAAACATGGTTATGACACCGGGGTTGCAGAGCGGGCGAGTTCTTCGCGAATGATGTTCGTCCCTGCACTGAGAGCACTCAGCTTGGCCAGTGCGACGTCCCGGGGGAACGGTGCCATGCCGCAGTTGGAGCTGGCGATGAGCTTGTCCGCATCGACGAACTGCAGGGCCTTGCGGAGGGTGTTGGCGACGTCCTCCGGGGTCTCGATAATCTCGCTTGCGACGTCGATTGCCCCGAGCATGACTTTCTTGCCGCGGAGGAGCTCGATGAGGTCCATGGGCACGTGGGAGTTCTGGGATTCCAGCGAGATGATGTCGATGCTGGAGCTCTGAAGCAGCGGGAACGTTTCCTCGTACTGCCGCCACTGTGAGCCGAGCGTCGCCTTCCAGTCAGTATTCGCCTTGATCCCGTAGCCATAGCAGATATGCACGGCGGTCTCCGCACGCAGCCCTTCTGCCGCCCTCTCCAGCGCAGCCACGCCCCAGTCCTTGACCTCATCGAGGAAGACATTGAACGCGGGCTCGTCGAACTGGATGATGTCCACGCCGACCGCCTCCAGTTCTTTCGCTTCCTGGTTCAGGATTGCAGCGAATTCCCAGGCCAGCTTCTCGCGGCTCTTGTAGTGGTCATCGTAGAGCGTGTCCACCATGGTCATTGGGCCGGGAAGAGTCCATTTGATCGGCCGGTCTGTGGTTGCGCGGAGGAACTTTGCGTCTTCGACGAATACCGGACGCTCGCGGCGCACCGCTCCGACGACGGTCGGCACGCTCGCGTCGTAGCGATCGCGGATGCGCACGGTCTTACGCTGTTCAAAGTCGACCCCGCTGAGATGTTCTATAAAGGTGGTGACGAAGTGCTGGCGGGTTTGCTCGCCGTCGCTGACGATGTCGATGCCGCGTCGGGTCTGTTCGTGGATGGCGATGCGCAGAGCATCCTGCTTGCCCTCGAGCAGCTCATCTCCCTCCAGTTTCCACGGGGACCAAAGAGTCTCCGGCTGTGCGAGCCACGATGGTTTCGGCAGGCTTCCGACAACGGTGGTGGGCAAAAGTGTGTTCATGATTGACGATTCTCCGTGGGTCAGTTGACGAGAGCGGGGTATTTGGCGGTCCACTGGTCCAATAGATCCTTGTGGGGCGTGATGAAGTGTTCCTCCGTGTACTTCGCCTGAGTGATCGCGAGCTGACTGCGCTCTACGCGGTCATAAGCGATCTGGGTCCGCGAGTAGTCCTGCTCTCCCAGGCTCGGCTGGTAGACGACGGCGGCGGCGGAGTTCGCGTTGTAGATCTCCGGGCGGTAGATCTTCTGGAACGTCTCCATAGTGCTGATCGTGCCGATGAGCTGCAGGTTGGAGTAGTCGTTAAGCAGGTCGCCGCGGAAATAGAAGGCGAGCGGCGCAACGCTGCCGCGTGGCATGAAGTAGCGGACCTGCAGCCCCATCTTTGCGAAGTACGCGTCCGTCAGCGAGAACTCGTCCTGCTGGTACTCGACGCCCAGGACGGGGTGACGGTTCTCCGTTCGCCGGTACGTCTTGCTCGTTGAGACGCTGATGCACACCACTGGCGGCTGCGGGAAGCGTTCCTGGCACGCCGGGGAATCGAGGAATTGCTGGAACAGTTTGCCGTGAAGATCGCCGAAGTCCTCGGGCACGGTGGGCCCGCCTGCCGCCGCTGCTGCCGCTGGCAGTACGACGCTGAAGTCGAAGTCGCGGACGTACGAGGAGAAGTTGTTCCCCACGATCCCTTGGTGGCGGACCCCGTTCAGCTGGTCGACGATCTGGATGTCGAGAACCTCGAACAGCGGGAACTGCTGATCCGTACCTTCCGCGGTGAACTCTATCTGCACGGAAACGATCTCAAGGTCGAGCGTGTAACGGTCCCGGTCCGGGTTGTCCCAGCTTGCGAGATCGTTGAAGCGGCGCCGAATCATGGTCAAGGCGTTGCGGAGATTCTCTTGGCGGTGCTCGCCCCGTGCCAGGTTGGCGAAATTCGTCGTGATCCGCGAGCCTTCCGACGGGGAGTAGTCCTCGTCGAAGGGGGTGGTGGTGATGCTGAAGGTGAAGTCGTCTGCCATGTGCTGCCAATCCGTTGATGGGCCGGAGACGGCCTTTTAGAAGGTGATGTATCCATGGTGCAGCCTTCCGATGGGTATCAGGTAACTAGTGGTTACTATGCATTCATATAGAATTTCCCTATGTCCCAGATTTCGAGCGGATTGACCCTGCAGCAGCTCCGTTACTTCATAGAAGTTGCAGCTGAGGGATCCATCTCCGCGGCCGCCGATCTTCTCTACGTAGCGCAGCCGACAATGTCCGCCTCGATGAAGGACCTTGAGGCCCGGGTTGGCCGTGCACTCCTGCTTCGCTCCGCCCGCGGAGTCACCCTCACCGCCGACGGGGTAGAGTTCCTCGGCTACGCGAGACAGGTCGTAGAGCAGTTCGCTCTCCTCGAGCAGCGCTACCTTGGTAGGCCACCGCGGCGACGTCTGCTCGGGGTGTCAACGCAGCACTACTCGTTCGCGGTGGACGCCTTCGTCCGGATGGTCAAGGCCACTGATGTGGCCGAATACGAGTTCTCGCTGCGTGAGTCCCGTACTTGGGACATCATCGAGGATGTCCGGACGCTCCGCAGCGAGATGGGCATCCTCTACCGGAACGATTTCAACCGGAAGGTCATCGACAAGCTGCTCCGGGAATCCGGGCTCGCGTTCACTCCACTCTTCCTCGCCGATCCGCACATCTTCATCTCACGGAAGAACCCGCTCGCCTCAAAAGAGCGTGCAACTCTCGACGATCTCGCCGGCTTACCGCGGCTAACCTTTGATCAAGGTGCGAACAACTCCTTTTACTTCGCCGAGGAGATTCTCTCCACCTTGTCCAGCAAGCAGGAGATCCGGGTCTCTGACCGTGCCACGATCTTCAACCTCATGATCGGGCTCCACGGGTACACGATCTCGACGGGCATCATCAGCGGGCAGCTCGACCCGGAGATCGTCGCTATCCCGCTCGACGTTGACGAACGCATCGAGATCGGCTGGATCGGCCACGCCGCGATTCCGCTCACCGACCAAGCGCAGCGCTACCTCAAGGAATTGCGGGCCGTCGTGGCTGAGTTCGGCGTCGCGCTACTCGACTGACTGCAGTTGAGCGGGCGGGTCTTTACCCCTTCGGTGATTGGACATGTTCGTTGCAGCAAAGCGGGTTGCTGAGCCGTGAGGCATGTTGGGCAGCCCTCGGAAACTGCAAGACAAAGATGCCTGGCGGGCATGCCCCCCGTCAGAGGGGTTTTTGCTTTTGACGTGTATATATTCTGTTCGGTCAGGTCCCTCTGACACTGGCCGCGGGTGCGCTTGGCGTTGCGGGTCGCCTGTTTAGTTGTGGGGGGAGCACGTTATGGCTGGTCTGCCCTGCGCTTGCCGTGAACTGGGACTGGGCGTTCCTCGCCTGGTTCTTCTGGTTGGCCTACACCGCTTCATGGGTGGAAGGGCGGAGCGCAACATGACTTCTGGAGGACGAGTCGAAGCCACCTGGTTTCAACTCGTTTTTGGTTCACAAAAGCAAGTAGCTGCAGCAGCGTGAGTCTCCACACGTTATTTTGAGTAGATCGTAATAAGGCGTACCTTGGATGTAGGCCAGAGTAGCCCTCGAGTACCGCACCGGTGAACATCCCCGGGCCGGCAGGGCAAGCAACACAACCAGCACAGCCCTTCCGCTTGAGCGGCACTGAACCTGAACCGGCCCTGATCCTGAACCCCAAGGAGAACCCATGACTTTGCTTACCGAGCGCCCCGCAACAACCGAACCCGCCCCTGAGGCCGTAAACCGTATCTCTGTAGCCGGTACCGCACTGCGTGGCGGCAGCTACGTATCCCTTCCCGCAGGCAGCGCCCAGGCCCGTGTTGAAGGCGCCTATGTCACCGCCCCCTGTAGCCGAAAAATCTCTGCTGTCACCCATGGCAGCTATGTCGCGGTATCCGGCGCTCCCGCTGTTGCCGGCGGCACCGTCGAAGGCAGCTACGTAACGCTTTCGAAGGCAGCCTAAGCCCCGGGCGTCTGTGGTGGATGGCGCCATCCGGCGCAAGAAGGGGAGGACGACGGCGACACTGCGTGTCGTCGTCGTCCCTTTTTATGCAGCCTTCGGCGGTCGGCGGGTTGTCCACATGCAGCACTTCGGGGCTGCCTCCATGGGGTGGCCGCTGCAATGCTCGAGGTGCCCAGGCGGCTCAGAGAGGCCCCCTCCCGGAGTGGTAGCACCCAACCCTCGCCTGGGCAGTCACAGCGGCCGGCACCTCGGTCGGATCGAGGTGGTGGAACGCGACGAGAACATCCACTGTCTCGCCAAACAGGGGGTCACAGTAGGTGGCTCGACAGCAAGACTCGCCGTCAGCAGGGCGACAACCTACAGGCGGATGGACAGGCTGGAGGATCACCCATCCGAAATAGGCGGTCGCCGCGCAGACTCCGGGGAGCCCCCTGTATCTTTCGTGGCCTCCGGCAGCGGAGTAGATTGAAGAAACACGGCGGGTGTCGCCATGGTCCGGACGAGAATCATCGGACGCGGTGCGGCCGACAACGGAACGGGCTCTTTCTGAGAGGAGTTACGTTGCGCGAGATATCTCTTCCTTCCGGTGAGACTGTCCCGGTGCTCGGGATCGGAACGTGGGGCATGGGCGAGAACCCCGACAACGCCCGCCAAGAGACCGCGGCGATCCATATGGCCTTGGACGTGGGAATGTCCGTGGTTGATACCGCCGAGATGTATGGCAATGGCGCGGCCGAGGAACTCGTCGGAAGGGCGCTGGCAGCCCGGCGGAATGAAACGTTTCTGATCACCAAAGTCCTGCCGCATCACGCCACATTGCGCGGAACCATCGATGCCTGCGAAGGTAGCCTGCGCCGGCTTGGAACGGACAGCATCGACCTCTATTTGCTGCATTGGCGAGGTGTTGTTCCCTTGGCCGAAACGCTCGAAGCCTTCGAACACCTGCAGCGGGCCGGGAAGATCCGGTACTGGGGCGTCAGTAACCTCGATGTAGCGGACATGGAAGAACTTCTGCGCTTGCCGGGCGGCCGGAATGTCGCGACAGACCAAGTGCTCTATAACCTGACCCGCCGGGGCATCGAGTTCGATCTGTTGCCCCGCTGCGTCGAGAGGGGCATCCCGGTGACGGCGTACTCGCCGCTGGAGCAGGGGCGGATGCTGAATGATCCAGTGCTGGTGCGCATCGCAACCGAACACGGCGTCAGTCCCGCGCAGATTGCCCTTGCCTGGGTGCTCAGGCAGCCACTCGTCTTGGCCATTCCCAAAGCGTCAAGCCCACAACATGTCCAGGAATGCCATCGGGCCCTCGACGTTCGGCTTGCGCCCCAGGACCTGGCCGACTTGGATCGCGCCCATCCTTCTCCCACCCACAAACGCGTGCTTGAGATGCTCTAGCGGCCTCCTCGTGGCGCGCATCCCTCAGCCGGGACCAAGGCTGCGATGCCAGTCCACCGGCAAGCGGAACCGTCTCTTGTGGTGACCAGCGATCACTGCGAGACTGGCAGTGCATCGCGCCGCTCCGTCGATAGGTTGAGGAGGGTTCCACGATGTCGGCTCGGTCCGCATCTTCCCCGCCGCAGTTCCGTTCACAGGAGGCTCGCCATGAAAACTGCCCTGCAGTATGGAATCCGTCAGATCGGGCCGGGTGAGGGAGCATGATTGAGGTTGCATTGTCGGTGATCCTGAAGGCAAAACCCGGCAAGGAGCAGGACGTCGCAGAGTTCCTCCGCTCCGCACGCTCCGTCGTTGAACAGGAGCAAGGGACGCGCGCCTGGTTCGCTCTCAAGTTCGACGATTCGACCTTCGGAGTATTCGACGTATTCCCCGATGACGAAGCCCGCCAGACTCACCTTGCCGGGGGTGTCGGGCAAGCACTAGCTGCTCAGGGAGCTGAGCTGTTCAGCGCGGAACCGAACATTCAGAACATTCACGTGCTCGCCTACAAGCTGCCCGGTGAAAGCGGGTAGAGGGCTACCGCTCCGCCGTCACCGCACTGCGATCCCGCCTGATGCATAGGTTCAGGAGCGGAGGGTGACACGCTCCGACACCGGCCGTGCCGAGGCGTTCAGCGATGCCGTCATCGCGATCGTTATCACGCTACTGGTACTTGAGCTCACTCCGCCGGAGACCGAACCCGGGGAGCTGCTGGCCGGACTGCTCGGTCAATGGCCGACATACCTGGCGTATGCGGCGTCCTACATCTATTTGGCCGTGATCTGGCTCAACCACAAATCTGCCTTCTCCCGTATCCGGCAGATGGACATCGGCCTACAGTGGGCCAATCTGGGAATCCTTGCCACGCTCGCCCTTTTGCCCTGGCCAACAGCCGTGATCATCGATACAGCCAAGACAGGCAATGTGGCCGACGAGCGGGTCGCGGTCGCGTTGTACGCGATCGTCGGGGCACTGCTGTGCCTGTCATGGCTGGTGTTCTTCTCGCACTTGGCACGGCATCCTGAGCTCACCGAGGAAGAAGTGGAGGATTCCTACTTCGCGCGCGAGCGACCACGTGCCCTTGCCGGGGTAGTGCTGTACCTCGCGGCGGGAACAGCAGGTGTCCTCGTCCATCCGCTGGTAGCATCGGTGATTTTCGTGATCCTGCCTGTTTTCTACGGTCTCACCAGCCACGGGGTCGAGCACAGGCCGGGCTTCCTGCGAGGTCTCTAGGGCGCTGTCCACAGCCGCAATCGCGTTACTTTGCCGCGCCGACTTTGCAAGCGGGATTCCCGGCCCCTAGGGTACTAAGGAAGCTTACCTTTTTGGTTGAGTGCAGTAATCGATTTGCCGATCAACATCGAGGAGAACGCGCAGTGCCAACTGAGGACAACATTAAGATTCCAGGGGCTCCGTCGATTGAGCAGCCCGCCGTAGAAGAGCCCACAGCGTCGCGTGAGCCTTTGCCGCCGAAGCCTGATCAGCAGGGGCCGGAGGCCGTGTCACCCACGGGGAGCCCCACCGGCGCACCCGCAAACTCACGTGCCCAGTCCGGCCAGTACCTGACAACGGCCCAAGGTCTGAGGCTCGGAGATACAGACCATTCCTTGAAGGCCGGGCCGCGGGGCCCGATTTTGCTGCAGGACCATCACTTGCGTGAGAAGATCACGCACTTTGATCACGAGAGAATTCCTGAGCGCGTGGTCCACGCCAGAGGAGCCGGGGCGCATGGAACGTTCCGCTCTTACGGCACGGCTTCGAAGATCACCAAGGCAGGGTTCCTTGCGCCGGATGTAGAAACCCCGGTGTTCGTGAGGTTTTCCACTGTTCTGGGATCCAGAGGGTCGGCTGATACGGTCCGTGACACCCGTGGCTTCTCCACCAAGTTCTACACGGATGAGGGCACCTACGACCTGGTGGGGAATAACATTCCTGTTTTCTTCATTCAGGACGGCATCAAGTTCCCGGACCTCATCCACGCGGGGAAACCGCATCCTGACAGGGAAATCCCGCAGGCTCAGAGTGCGCACGACACATTTTGGGATTTTGTTTCGTTGCATACCGAAGCGCAGGCCCACACGATGTGGAATATGTCGGACCGCGGAATTCCCCGTTCCTACCGGACCATGGAAGGGTTCGGCGTCCACACATTCCGGTTGGTGGATGCTGCAGGTAAGACCACTCTGGTGAAATTCCACTGGAAGCCGAAGCTGGGTGTTCACTCATTGGTGTGGGAGGAGGCCCAGATTATTAACGGCATGGATCCCGATTTCCACCGTCGCGATCTGGCCGATGCGATCGAATCAGGTGCGTACCCGGAGTGGGAGCTTGGCATCCAGACGTTCCCGGACACCGAAGATCAAATGTTCGAAGGTATCGACCTTCTGGATCCCACCAAGTTTGTCCCTGAGGAACTGGCGCCGGTTCAGCCAATCGGACTGATGACGCTGAACGCCAACCCGACCAACTACTTTGCCGAGACCGAGCAGGTGGCCTTCCATCCGGGACACCTCGTCCCAGGCATCGATGTCACCAATGATCCTCTGCTGCAGATCCGCCTGTTCTCATACCTGGACACGCAGATTTCGCGGCTCGGTGGACCGAACTTCGCCCAAATTCCCATCAATCGTCCCCACGCCCCGGTCAACGACATGCTGAGGGACGGGATGCACCAGACTGCCGTGCATGGGGGAGTGGCCCCTTACCATCCGAATTCCCTTGATGGTGGTTGCCCCTTCATGGCCGGGCAGGACGTGGGAGCATTCGTGGACGTACCTGAGGAAATCGCGGCAGGAATTGAGGAACGGAGAAACCCGGCGTCCTTCGATGACCACTTCAGCCAAGCCCGGCTGTTCTTCCGCAGTTTGACGTCGGTAGAGCAGGACCACGTGATTCAGGCCTACACCTTTGAGCTTGGCAAGTGCTATGAAGCGGCGATCCGGGAACGGCAACTCATGGCGCTGGCTAATATTGACGCCGGACTTTGCGCCGCCGTCGCCAAGGGCCTCGGGATGCCGGCTCCCACGGCCACCGTTGACACGCCGGACGTGGAGCCCAGCCCCGCTGTGTCCCAGATGGGTGGGAAATGGCCTGTTGCTGGTCGTGTCGTGGGCATCATCGCGGACAATGAAAGTGACCTGTCGCTGGTGGCCGCAGCCCGCGAGGCGGTTGACGGGGCAGGCATGGTCCCCCTGATCATTGCGCCGACCGGTGGTGTGATTGAGCCGGAGCATGGTGCTGCAGTGACTGTCCAAAGGAGCTACCTCACAGCACGCTCGATCGAGTTTGACGCAATTATTGCAGCGGGCGGTGGGATTCCAGCAGCCGATGCCGTTCCGGGCCGCGATGCCAAGGCCGGCGAACCAGGTGCGACCCTTGATCCGCGCGTGGTTCTTATGGTCTCTGAAGCTTTCCGTCATGGCAAAGCCATTGGCGCCTGGGGTCCAGGTGCCGCAGTTCTGGACGCGGCAGGCGTCCCTCAAGATGCCCCCGGAATCATCAGTGGAGAAGGTCCGGACACAGTGATTCCGGTGGTCCGGGAACTGCTCTCTGCACACCGGGCATGGGAGCGGTTCCCGGCGGCAGGATCAGCTTCGTAGCACTTCCAGTAGGAGGCTGTTAGGTTCGACGGCGGCGGGTTGCCTATACGGGCCAGCCCGCCGCCGTCGGGTTGTCAGGCCGGACGGTGCTTTCGCAGCGTTCTCAAGGCGGCTACTGCCCCCAGTCCCGCCAGTACCCACGGGGCGCCGACGAGGATGGGGTCGATCCACTGATGGTTCAGGTCGGCGCGCCTTTTCCCGACGCGGGAGCTCGCACCATGGTGGGAGAACTCGCTGAGCACACCGGTTTCGGTCACCGGGTTGTCCGGTCGCAGGGTTGCGAACGAACGCAGGTGGCTTTCCCACGCGTCCACTCTGTCGGCGGCGATCAGGACCAGCCAGTGGGCTGCGCGGCCCTCGCTGTACTTCCGGTACGCGTACTTCCGAAGCGCACCGGAGATACCCTTGGGAGGGGTTGAGGTGCCAAAGACGGGGGTCACGAAAGCGTGTTCAACGGACCGTTCCCTGGGCCACTTCTCCGGCTGACGTTCGGGAAAGTCCCAGCGCGCACCGGTCTCGATACCGGGCTGCTCGCGGGGGTAGGAGGGTCTGTCCGCCGGGTCGAGGTCAACGCCCCATCCCGGAATTCGTGCCCGCAGCTCCTCCGCAGTCTCCTTCAGCGCGGGGGTGCCGGAGGTGTAAGGCGTTGGTATTTCAGCCATCATGGTCCCTTTCAGGCCGAGGTTGCGACGATGAGGGGCTTGATGCAGTCATCAAGCTTCGCCGAGAAGATGTGGTAGCCCTCGGCGATGTGCTCCAGAGGGATGCGGTGGGTGACAATGTCACTGGGTTTGAGGTGCCCGTTCCGGATGTGTTCGAACAACCGGGGCCACTGTCTTTTGACCGGGCATTGGTTCATCCGAAGCGTCAGCCCTTTGTTCATCGCGTCGCCGAACTTCACGGCGCTGAAGAGCGGCCCGTAGGCGCCCACGACTGACACAGTGCCGCCCTTGCGGACGGAGTCGATGGCCCAGTTGAGGGCGATGGGGGATCCGCCCTGCAGTTTCAGCTTGCTGCTGGTCACATGCTGGAGGAAGTTGCCGTCCGCTTCGGCTCCCACCGCATCGATGACGACGTCGGCGCCCAGATAGTCCGTGGCTTTCTTCAGGTGCACCACAATGTCGTCGTACTCCACAAAGTTGTAGGTCTCGGCGTGGGCGAATGAGCGGGCCTTTTCCAGTCGGTATTCCAGGTGGTCGATGACGATCACCCGCCCCGCTCCCATGAGCCAGGCTGACTTCGCTGCGAACAGTCCCACCGGGCCGGCACCGAACACCACAACGGTGTCACCTTCGGCAATGTCGCCCAACTGGGCGCCGAAGTAGCCAGTGGGCAGGGCGTCGGTGAGCAGTACGGCGTCCTCCTCGTCCATCCAGTCCGGAATCTTGGTGGGACCCACATCAGCGAATGGCACGCGCACAAACTCAGCCTGGCCGCCGTCGTAACCCCCGCAGGTGTGGGAGTAGCCGTAAATGCCACCCACGGCGGTGGCGTTCGGATTGACGTTGTGGCAGTTGGAATACAGGCCGCGGGAGCAGAAGTAGCAGGACCCGCAGTAGATGTTGAACGGAACCATGACCCGATCCCCGACCTCCAGGTTTTGGACTGAGGAACCCACCTCGTGGACCACGCCCACAAACTCATGTCCGAAGGTCATCCCGACCCGCGTGTCCGGCATCATGCCGTGATAAAGGTGCAGGTCTGAGCCGCAGATGGCCCCCAATTTCACTTGCACGATCGCATCATTGGGATGTTCGATCTGCGGTATGTCTTTCTCTTCCACGCGCACCTTATAAGGCCCGCGATACACCATGGATCGCATCAGTTCCCCTTCCGGGAAGTAGTTCGTTCCGGCATCGGATTAGCCTGTCAGGCTCTAGGAGCCGGCCGGGTGGAGGACCACTTTGGTCCAACCGTCGACGCGGTCATCGAAGTTCCTGTAGGCCTCCGGGGCCTTGTCCAGTGGCAGTTCGTGGCTGACGAGGAAGGAGGGGCTGGCCTTCCCGCCGGCAATGAGGTCGCGAAGGGCCCGGTTGTATTTCTTGACCGGGCACTGACCGGAGCCCATCGTTTGTCCTTTAAACCAGTAGTTTCCGTAGTCGAAGGCCACCTGCCCCTGCTTGGCTAGTTCGTCCGGGGCTCCAGGATCCTGCGGCAGGAACACGCCTACTACGCCTAGGCCGCCGACGAACCGGACGGAGTCCACCAAGCGGTTCAACGTCAGGTTGGGCTGTTCGTTTCCGCTCGGGTCGTGGGCTTGGTACCCGACGCACTCGCAACCCCGGTCAGCCCCGAACCCCATGGTTTGGTCTTTGACGAACTCAACAGGGTCCACTTTGGAATCGTCTACAGGGATGGCACCGATCTGTTCGGCAAGCTTCAAGCGGTCACTTTGCCGGTCCACCACCATGACTTTTCCGGCGCCCTTGATGATGGCCGAGTAGGCTGCCATAAGTCCTACTGGCCCTGCGCCGTAGATGACTACCGAGTCGCCGGGGTAAACGCCGGCCATCTCGGTTGCGTGCCATCCGGTGGGGAAGATGTCCGCGACCATGACATAGTCGAGTTCCTTCTCCTCGGCGTCCTCGCCCAAACGCAGGCAGTTGAAGTCTCCGTACGGCACGCGCAGGTACTCGGCCTGTCCGCCTTGATACGGGCCCATGTCCGCGAACCCGTACGCCGCGCCGGCGAGCTTGGGTTCGGGCTGCATGGTCAGGCAGTAGTTGGTGAAGCCCCGTTCACAGTTCTTACAGAATCCGCAGGCGATGTTGAACGGCAGTACCACTCGTTCGCCCACCTTGACCTTGCTCACTGCTGAGCCGACCTCGATCACTTCACCGAGGTTCTCGTGCCCGAAGGTGCGTCCGGTTTCGAAGCTGGTGCGGCCCTCGTACATATGCAGATCGGAACCGCAAATATTCGACGACGTAATTCGCACCAACACGTCGGCGGGGCGCTCAATCTTGGCGTCAGGTACGTCCTCGACGCTGACATCGTTCGGTCCTTTGTAGACTACTGCCTTCATTTTTCCGCTCTTTTCTTGTTGCCCAAGCCGATCCGACCACGTCGATGTAGCTTTCCGTGGGCGCAGGCGCAGAAATGCCGCGGTGTCCTGAACGGAATGATGGCGCAGCCGTTACCCAGAAACGGGCGTTGATTCAGCGAGGAAATGGGGAATGCAAGTTGAGGTCCGGGCCCGCTCAAAGGGGCGGAATGCCCGAGGCTCTTAGACGTCAGGCTGTCCGGGTACCTGCCCGTCCGCCCGAAAACGAGACAACGAATGAGCCTTAATACTAAGCACACTTATTAACGGTGTCGAGGTGTAGCGCCAGAAACTTGTTGCAGACGGGTGGGCGGGTGGCAACGAATGAACTGGGCCTGTGCCTCGTCCACTTGTGACGCGCGAACGGGGCCGGCGTTGGTCATTTCAATGCCGGGTTTTCCCGATTTCGATCAGAGATAGTGTTGCGGACCGTTTCGAGGACCTTCCCTGAAACGCCTTTGAGGGAGATTCCCAGGAGCGTGGGAGGATGCCACCCCGCCCATCAACCCAACTGCCTTGTCAGACCCGAAGGATGCCTGTAGGAGACTTGCCGCGAAGTTGCGGCCGCCGCGGGCCGTGCGTCGATCACTGGAGACTTAATCGAGGAACTCGGTAATCAGCGAATCCGCCACTGAGGACGAGACGCTGCGAAGTGGACTCCGCCAAATACCTGGACCCCGGCCGGAACATGGGTTGCGAACGTCATTCCCACATGGCACGGACAACCATGGCCGCGTCGATTGCGATGTGCCGTCCAGAATGCCCGGCATCGAGAACGCACATCTCCTCGATTTCGTGCTGACCGGACCAGACAGGGCACCCGACGGCGCTAAAACTCAACAGCTCCAAGGGGAGGTTGTCGCCCACGCGAAGTTCGCTCATGATGTCCTTTGTTTGGTCCGGGAATTCTCAGTGGGGTCCGTGCCCGGTTCGGGGGAGGGACTGGTTCTCTTCCCCGGAGGCGGCCGGACGTCATCAGCGTATAGCCCACCGTTGCCCGCCGGATTTACTGGCGCCGGGTGGAACATCTCCTGATTCGACGGGCCCGTGCGATGAATTGCGCGTTCTGGATGGCCCCTTGGGCGGAATGTTCCAGGGCGGCAAGTTGTCGTCAATGTGCGGCGCGGACAGGATTCTGCACGAATTGATCGCTTAGCAATCAAAGGATGCACACATTGGAATGCTTGTCGCCCAGGCCCGGTGGGCGGCAACCGTAGGATTTGAAAACCGGTCGGCGGCTTCAAAGCCCACAAGTGCGGGAGGCAGCGTTTGCCCATGCGCGGCACTATGGCCCGGCGACCCCAACACGAACAGGAGGGCCTTATGTGCACCGTCAACACCATGCCGACTTTTCCCAGCGTGGGCTGTCGGCCACAGGTGATGGCCCTGCGTCCTCGTTTCCGTCGAGGGATTGGCGTGGAAGCAGGCCCGCAGAGAGTGCGGATTTCGCGTGAAGCGCCATCGATCGACCCCCATTCAGTGAACACCCGATGCGCTGCATCACCACACTCCCACGACTGATGCAGCGGCTAGGAGCGCACGTCGGAGCAGTTCTCCGTCGACGCCTGTTGTCCATGTGTCCAGCTCTGACTGACGGCGTCCACTCTCATAAGAGCGTTGGTAGTCGATGGTTGCTATGCCTGCTGTTCGGCGGGGTGCTGTCAACGTTGTCGGTACTCCTGCCCCTCGCTTTTGGACTTGAGCCGTGGGCCGGCCTGGAGGCGCATGCCAGGGTATGCACCCTCATCACGGTCCTGCTTTTCCCGGCCGCAGTTCATGGCACGTGGCGGCTCATTCGGCACCGAGACGGTGAGCTCATCGAATCCTCACATACCTTCGGCCCTATGGAGCTCGCCACCGCGGATGTCCCGCGTGCGCTGAGCCGAAGGGACCAGGACATTGCGGCACGCGTCGATTCTCTGTTGACCACCCGGTCACTAACCGTGGTTTTCCAGCCGATCTGTCATTTGGGAACGGGCGAGGTTGTAGGCGTCGAAGCGCTCACGCGCATCATAGGCCCTCCGTTCAGGTCTGTAGATCAGTGGTTCACAGACGCAGAGTCAATCGGTCGCGGCCTCGAACTCGAATTCCTGGCCTTGAAAATGGCACTGGCCGCCGCTGCGGGTCATCCTGCCCACGTCTACGTCGCCGTCAATCTCTCACCATCTGCGTGCCTTGACGTGAGGCTAAGTGGGATCGTGAGGAAATCAGGTCTCAGGCCAGAGCGAATCGTCGTAGAGCTGACCGAGCGCTCACCCGTAGCTGACTACGCCCGTCTCACGGCAGCGCTCGCCCCACTGAGAAGCGCTGGGGTACGCATAGCTATTGATGACGTCGGAGCCGGGTTCTCCTCCATGCGACACATCCTGAGGCTCAATCCGGAGCTCATCAAACTCGACCGGTCAATCGTCGCGGGAGTTGATACCAATCCTGGCCAGAAAGCTCTGCTCGCGGCGATGCTCAGCTTCTCTTCCCACATCGGGGCCGGGCTGGTCGCCGAGGGAATTGAAACCAGTTCCGAATTGGCCACGCTGGCTGAGCTGGGAGTTAAGACCGGACAAGGGTACCTCTTGGGGCGACCCTCTGTGCTTCGGGCGATCGGGTCCCACTCGTGGTGGCGGAACCGGTTGCCAACAAGTGCGATTGACGATCGTCACCATATCCAGGGCTGATCCTCGGGAGCAAGGGGCTGCGCCGGCCAATAGGGACCTCGATGATCTTGATCGCTTGGTGTCCCTCCGAGCCCGGCGCCGAGCCACCTGGCTTATCCCTCTGAAGCAAACGCGGTCCGGCGGTTTCATGCCAGGCGAGCAGCTGTCCGAGGGGTCACAACTCGGTCTGTTTTCTTAGTTCGGCGGCTCTAATCTGCAGTAGTACTGGCTTCTCCTGCGCGTCCCTCAACGAGAGGCCACTGAGTTCCTTGACAGCGCGCCGCATGGCTGGGAGGGTTGTGAACCCGCTGGCGCCCGCTATGTCCGTCAGGGAACGTCTCCATGAGTTTGCCTCGGCGAGGAGATCAATGGCCTCCAAGGTCCGCAGGGCGCGGATGTATCCGCTGACCTGAAGTGTTTCGTCGTCGAAAAGGTAGTAGAGCGCCCGGCGTGAAAGAAAAGAGTAAGCTACAACCTCGTCAACGGTGAGCGCAGGACTTCTGAAGTTCTTGCGCACGAATTTCTTGATCGTTGCGATGCGGGCCAGCTTGAGATCCCCGGGATCGGCCGGGGTTTCAAGCAAGGAGCTGACCAGAGCCAACATCATGGACCGGGCGACCGGCTGGAGATGTTGGATCTCCTGCGCAATGACCGTCCGCTGCCACCCAGACAGGGCAGGAAGAATCAACCCACGCAGGATGGGATTGCTTCTGATATCAGCCAGCTCTTTCAGCCGTTTCATGGCTTTGTCGTCCAAGCCCAGCAGGTCCCGATCGAAGTGGATCCGCACAGCGCTAAAACCGGCTGGTGCATGGAAGTTGCCCGGCAAAGAAAGATCAAAGAACCTGACTGTCCCGGGCGAGACGGACTCCCCGCGTCCCGAGAAGCTGAACTTGTTACAGGCAGTTCTGAAATATACAAGCCAATCGCTGGGCCTCGTTTCACCGCTCCAGAAACAATCGGCGGGTTCATTCGTGACATCGACAAGGCTGAAGCCGGGACCGTCCAGGCTCAGGGCTGTTGGATTGAAACTCGGTCGTACCAGCTTGTCGGTCTTTTCCAGCCGAACTGGAGCGTCAATTGCACTGCCGTACCAGCTTCGCCAGTGTTCGAACTTTTCTTCGGGACTGAGCCCGACCGGAACCGCGTAGCGCCGTACGTGATCATGCGGTGCGCCGTCCGGTCTGCCAACGGGATTGTCGCGAGAAGTGTTTTCCATGGGCTTGGGACTTTCTGGCTGGAACTAGATTAGATGTGCCGCGTCCCTGCGACTGTTCGTGATCATGTTGTTGGGGTGGTTGGCCGACAGTAAATTCTACCTGCGGCCGACGGGGAGGTTCGTCCGCTGAGGGTGGGTCGGCCTGCGCCGCGGCGGAATGACGTTAAAGTCGTGGATTTCCGCCGTCAGGACACGATCATTCGTCATCGGCGACCGACTGGCGACGGTGGCGTTCCCGTTGACCGTACGCAGCTCGAAGAATGTCGTCCTTTGACTCGAATCCCGAGCCCAACGCACCACCGATCAGCGCCGCCGAAGTGGTCATCCACGCGACTTCGGCAAAGTCCCAAAAAGTCACTGGGTGTTGCATGGTTACCGCCAACAGGGCGTTGTCGATGGTGAACGCAGCGGCCAGCAGCACGGCCACGAACAGCAGGAAGTAGCTGATAACGACGCCGATTATGAGGGACCACACCGTCGAGATGTTATACAAGGAAGCCTTGTATCGTTCGAGGGAATCATTGCGTTTGGCGCTTTCCCACAGATCGTGCTGGACGATGATCCAGAACACCATCGAACTGATGGAAAGTGCCATCAACAGTGTCAGTCTCGTCGTCCCGAGGAGGTCTGCGAGCTGCCAGATGGTGTTCGTGACAAGGGCGAAAGCGCCGGTGGCAATCGCGGCGGCCATCGCGCTTCTCAGGCCGAAGACGAGCCGCCACGGACGGTTCGCACGCAGCATGCCCGCCAGTAATCGTCCCCGGCCGAGGCGGGTTGCTGAGACGTAGCGGAACCCAATCGGCCCCTGGTCGGGAACAGTGGCTTCAATATGCCTCGATTTGTGTAACGAGGGTGGACCGAATTCCACCGCTTCATCTTCGGGATCGAAAGGACGGTGCATCGCCCAGCTGAGATCGGCGACGGCGGTGCGGACCCGGCGGTCCATGTTGATGGCACCGAGAGCGGGCACGGAAACAAGGGAGATCTGCTCGCCAAGCGCAACCTCCGCGATCACGGTCCGGCCATCCATCCGGATCGGAAGGTCGGTGAGGCAAACCATGACGTCCCATGCGCGGAGGTTCCTATGCTTCGCCAAGGAGCCCAACATGGGCTCCAACCCGTTGCCGGCAGTAAAATCCTGGTACTCAATCACCACTGACCAGACGTGCCGCTCATCGGCGAGGTTGAGCAGATCGCGTACTTCGCGCCCGTTGCGCTCGGCAAATTCGGCTGTGACTTCGGGTTCGGCGAGCACGCCCAGCGTACGGGCACTAGTAGGGTTCATATCGAAAGAATGTTCCAGCACGCGCTTGTCTCCTGTTGTTCATCGTTCATAACGAGTGAAGCCGGATTCCGTGACGCATCCCCGCATGGTCAACCGGTGGCGCGCTCACTGCGGCCACAGCCTGATTTAGGCACCGCTATGGGAGGTGGAACAAGGCACCGTGCGGACGAAGGCGCCAAGCCCGCGTTGCTACGTGCAGATTCAGGCGGGTCTCGGGATGGGCAAGATCGAAGCCGGTGATCTGCCGGATGGAATTCAAGCGATAGCGCAGAGTGCTTCGATGGATGGCCAGACTTTCTGCCGTCTTGTCGTAGTTGCCGCCGTGGTCAAGGTATTGGGCCAAAGTTTGAACCAGGTCCGACCCTCGGCTCTCGTCGGAACGCTGAAGGTCACCTAGCCACTCGTCGAGATAACCGACCAGGTCCGGTACGTTCCCAGCTGTGTCCAGGATCCGGTAGATCCCGAGTTGATCAAAGCGGGTGGCCCCGTAGCAATCGATTGAGGCGGTTCGAATGTGCAGCGCGTGCAAGGCCTCCGAGAAGGAACGCGGAATTTGCTCGACATCAAGGCTGGAACCACCGATGCCCACGGAACCGGTGGCACTTCGCAGGGTTTTGGCAACGACGGAATACACTTCGGCACCCAACGGATCTCCACGCACCACGGCAACAGCCATGTCCGAACGCCCTGATACAAGTGCGGAGCAGTGGAGTTTCTGGAACGTCCGGCGCAATGCGTCTACCACCGTGTCATCAGTTCTTGGCGGCTCCCACACCGCCACGACGACGTGCTGCGGACCACTGATGTCATATCCCAATGCCGCGGTACGGACTACTGCTGTTGCGGCCTCCATTCCGGATACGAGTTCGTCCACGAGGTCCCGCCCCAGCTTCAGCTCCAGCAAGGCAAGAGCGCGGCGGTGCGACAACTCTGCTTCCAAGAGCCGCGCTGCGTACTTCAACGCGAAGACATTGGCGGCGGTGACCGGAAGGTCGGTTTCCAGCATGCAGACAGCTCCCAGCACCTCTCCGTGCGACAAGGCAAGGGCGACGAGCCTTCGATGTTCGCTGACTGGCAAGCCCGAGGAGATCCAAAGTTGGGCAGTGCGCAACCTGGCCGCTGCGGGCAGCCTCGGGTAAGGGGGAGTCGAACCGATGCCAGCCTCCGCACTGATTTTCCCGAAGGCGTCCTCAATGTAGATGGGCCGGCCCGTCAGCCGTGAAAGGACCTTCGCCAGTAGTCCCTCCCTGGTCTCACTTGTACCGAGGTCGAGGGCCGCGCCCTGGTCCAAAGCCTCCCGGATACTGTCGCGTTCTTCCAGCTCCAGGATTCGCACCGACAGAGACCGGAGTCGCGGGTCCACGCCGTCACGTCGGTGTGGCTGACCGGGAGTGTCCTGGGGAAGTTCTGAGGTGCGAGCTGCTGCCACTACCCCTGCAACGGCCCGCAGCTGTTTTAGCTGGGGGATATCCGGCGGGTTGTCGGCGGACAGGACCAAGCACCCATTCAGCTCGCCGCCGCTACTTGTGAACAGCGCATAGAGCCAGCCAGGCCTGGCGCCCGGGAGCACCGAGTCCTTGCCGTTGAGGCGTCGGACGTCTTGATCCTGCGGTGATGCCGCGCGTGCCAGGACGGGCTTCAGCTGGCCATTCACCGCAAGGTACCGGTCCTGGATCTCACAAAACGACAATTCGGATACCGCCTGCGTGGCCGTGTTGAGGAATTCCTCTGCCGCACGTTGGTCGATCATGTGAATCCTCGCTTCGTCCAATGGGAGGCCTGCTGGACACAAGACCGGGCGGAACTGTTGCTCTCAGTGATCACGACCCGGCCAAGCCGCTTGCCTCCATCACGTGCAACAAAAAATCGACGATCCTGGGCCCCGGTAGGCCTTCCTGTAGATGAGCCTCTCCGCAGGTTAGCCAACGCCGTATTTGGCCAACATGCCGTCTTTCATTCACTTGCCAATGTGGAAGGCTTGAATCGGCATCTTGGGACCCAACCTACGCCTGTACTCCGCCGTTGTTAAGCTGTTGTGGCCGATGTGCGATCTGAGGCTAATGGTTCAGCGTCCGACGACGGCCCAAACCGGAGTAAGCGCAGGTGTTCGTGGATCATGGCCACCGCTGTTGAGCCCTCACCGGCAGCAGCTGTTACACGTTTCACTGATCCATGCCGAACATCCCCCACCGCGAACATCCCGGGTACGCTGGTTTCGAGGGGTAGTCTTCTGCGCCCCAGATGGCTGAATTCTGGAGGGAACTCCCCGAGGTCAGCGCCGGTCAGAATGAAGCCTTTGTCATCCAGCGCGAGCGTACCCTGCAACCATTCTGTGTGCGGTACGGCACCGATGAAAATGAAGAGGTAGCGGGAATCGAAGGTGTGTTGTTCACCCGTGGCCCGCAGATCGACCACGACCTGTTCCAGTGCGCCTGAACCACTGACGCCCACGATAGTGGCCCCCAGAAGCACCGTTATGGCAGATTGCTCTTCGATCCGGTCCGCGAGGTACCTCGACATATCCGCGCGCAGGTCCGTCCCCCGCACCACCAGACGCACTGCTGCTCCGGTGCCGGCCAGGAAAAGCGCGGCCTGGCCGGCGGAGTTTCCCCCGCCGACGACTGTCACTGGTTGCGATCCGCAGAGCCTGGCTTCATGGACAGTGGCGGCGTAGAAGACGCTGTTTCCCTCCAGCGACTCCAGCCCAGCAATCGGCAGCCGGCGGTAGTGGACCCCTGTTGCCAGCAGAGCGGCCCGTGATGAGGCAGGGCCGCTGCCGTTGAACTCGGCGCGGAAACCGCCATCCGTCAAGGCGATGGTGCGTGCCCCGCAGGCGACGTTAATGTGTACCCCGAACTTTCGGGCCTGAAGGATCGCCCTTTCTGTGAGTTCGCCGCCGGAGATGCCGGCGGGGAAGCCGAGAAAGTTTTCGATCCGCGGTGAGGTACCTGCCTGCCCACCCAGCCCGCCGCCCTCTTTAAGGACGACGGACAGTCCGTCGGATGCTGCATACACGGCCGCCGCCAGGCCAGCAGGACCAGCGCCGATCACCATGAGATCGTAGGTGGTCGAATGTTCTTTGACAGCTCGCAATCCCGTGGCGAGGGCCAGGTCTGCGTTTGAGGGGTTCCTGAGGACTTGCGAAGCATTCAGCACCACTGCGGGAAGGTCGCCCGCGGGGATACCGACCCGGTCCAGAATGGCTTGTGCTTGGCCGTCGTTCTCAAGATCAACCAGTCGGTGCGGCAAACGGTTGGAGGCGGAGAACTCCAGGAGGCGGAGGGTGTCGCGGCTGAAGCGGGATCCGACGATCCGGATGCCCGCGCCGGTACCGATCAGCAGGATGCGGCGCTGAAGATACGCACGGAGGATGGTCTCACCCACCGCGGCGTCCGTCAGAACCACGCGGCGCAGATCTTCACCACTGATCTGCAGCACCTTGGAAGCTTCGGCGGACACGCTACTGACAAAGGACGGTTGCCCCTCGACCAGGCCCAGCTCCCCGAGGAACCGTCCAGGACCGTGGACTTCGAGGATGTGCGTGCCTGGACCCAGCTGCGCGGCCTGGTTGCCCTGAACGTCCAATAGCCCCTCCACGACCACTACGGTGCCCTGCAGAACGACGAAGAAGTCGCCGTCGAGGTCGCCCTCCCGTGTGAGGACTTCGCCGGCGGCGGAACCCCTGATGGTGCCGACTCTGCTCAGTAAATCGATCTGGGCCTGGCTTAGCCGCGGATAGGCGCCGGAGACATCCGGTGTTTCAACCGGCCCGGAGTCTGCGAAAGGCTGCATCAGATGTTGCGCCCGTCAACTTCTTAGACGAATGCCTCGTGGGGATAGCACCAGCGCCAATTCTCGCCGGGCTCCAAGGAAAGAACGATTGGATGCAACTCGGTGGCGTGGGCTCGGGCGTGCCGCATGGGCGACGAATCACAACACCCGACATGGCCGCAGGACAGACACAGCCTCAAGTGAACCCAAGGAGTACCCAGGGATAGACATTCCTCGCAGCCTTCCGGCGTGCGCACCCGAACCGGACGAATTTGCGCGAGATGCGGGTCGGGAATTCGTGTAGTCATGTCCGCTCCTGTGATGGTTCGTTCATGGAGCCGACCCGGCCGTGACAGCCAACAACGATGTTACGTCGGCACTGACCAATGGTGTGGGTACCATCCGGCCCGGCGAGCGGGGTGCACCAGATATAGCCCAGTACTAGACCCGGCTCAGCTGCCTGTCAAGTGGTTTACGTGCTCGTGACCCTTGCTTGGTTGGACCGGCCATGTGGCCGATCCCCACCTGTGTCAGTGCCTTCGTCTCCACGCCCGGGGCCGTTCGCACGACAGGTTAATTTGCTGCAGCATATTTGACCTAACAGGGTCATGCGGCTCTCCCGTCCAGGGGGCAGACTCAACTTTATAAGACTGCATGACGAAGCCACGAAACCCCTGAGCCTCTTGGCTGGGCGGCAACGGCCTGCGTCGTGCGGTGCAACCTCGGGCGGACGTCGCCGCAGGGCCGGTCGCGTTCTCCAGGACCGGAGTCAGTCATGGGCAAGGCAGTAGGAATTGATCTCGGAACAACCAACTCGGTGATCGCTGTCTGGGAAGGTGGGGAGGCGCGCGTCATTCCCAACGCGGAAGGAGCGCGGACAACCCCGTCAGTTGTGGCTTACACCGACAGCGGGGAACGGCTCGTGGGGCAACTGGCCCGCCGGCAGGCGATCCTCAACCCCAAGGGAACCATCACGTCGGCCAAGCGATTTATCGGCCGTCACAATGATGAGATCACTGATGAGGCCAAGGCAGTGAGTTTCGACGTCGTGGCGGACGACAACGGTGTGGCGCGTTTCCAGGTGCAAGGTAAGAAGGTGGCACCTGAGGAAGTGAGTGCGCTCGTTCTTCGTAAGCTGGTGGACGACGCCGCGAAGCAACTGGGCGAGAAGGTAACGGAAGCAGTCATTACGGTTCCTGCGTACTTCAACGATGCACAGCGAACCGCCACCAAGGACGCTGGCAGAATTGCGGGGTTGGAAGTCCTGCGGATTATCAATGAACCTACCGCAGCCGCCCTGGCCTACGGCATCGACAAACGTCAGCATGAGACGGTTCTGGTTTTCGACCTGGGCGGAGGAACCTTTGACGTGAGCCTGTTGGACGTCGGCGACGGCGTTGTGGAGGTCCGTTCGACGGCGGGCGACACGCACCTTGGCGGGGACGATTTCGACCGGCGCCTTGTTGATTACTTGGCCGATGATTTCCAGAAGCAGGAGGGCATTGACCTGCGTGCGGATGCGCAGGCCTTGCAACGTCTGTTCGAAGCGGCCGAGAAAGCGAAGGTCGAGCTAAGTTCTGTGACCCAGACGCAGGTCAGCCTCCCCTTCGTCACTGCGGACGCGGCGGGGCCCAAGCATCTGACCACCACTGTTCGGCGCTCTGTTTTTGAAGACATTACTCATGATCTGGTGGAACGGACCATGGATCCGGTCAAACAGGCGATGACGGATGCCAAGGTTACCGCCAACGACATCGATGAAGTGATTTTGGTCGGCGGATCCACCCGTATTCCGGCGGTACAAAATGTGGTCCGGCGCCTGACCGGTGGAAAAGATCCGAACATGAGCGTCAATCCGGACGAAGTCGTGGCCATAGGTGCGGCGATTCAGGCCGGAGTTCTTAAGGGCGAAGTCTCGGATGTCTTGCTGTTGGATGTTGTGCCGCTTTCCCTGGGGGTTGAGACCCGCGGCGGTGTCATGACAAAGATCATCGAGCGCAACACGACCATCCCCGCACGGCGAAGCGAAGTGTTCTCCACCGCCGATGATAACCAGCCTGCCGTGGACGTCGTGGTCCTGCAGGGGGAGCGGGAACTGGCTGCGGATAATCGGGTTCTGGGTCGATTCCAGCTAACCGATATCCGGCCGGCGCCTCGCGGCGAACCGCAGGTTGAGGTCACGTTCGACGTCGACGCAAACGGCATTCTCAACGTCACAGCCCGCGATAAAGACACAGGCAAGGAACAAGGCATCACGATCAGTGAAGGATCCAACCTCGATGCCAAGGAAGTCGAGCGAATGATTGCCGAGGCCGAGTCCCACAGGAGCGAGGATGTGCAGAATCGGGAGCGCATTGACACCCTGAATGAACTCGACGCGGTGGCTTATCGCGTTGAGCGGGCCGTCAATGAGCTGGGTGATGCTGTCCCGGTGCACGACAAGGCCCGTGCTGAACTACTGGTTGGTCAGGCGCGGGACGCCGTCAGCAACCAGGCCGACGTTGGGGCGGCGAGGGAACTGATTTCCGAGCTCCAGCAGCTGCAGTCGGCCCTGAGTGCCTCGGCAGCCTCCGTGGCCAGTGCAGGGGCTGGCCCGGGACCCGTGTCTCAGCCCGGGACTTCTGACAATGTGGATGACGATGACATTGTCGATGCAGAATTCGATCGTGGCTAGGTACGGCCATGAGCGACCACGCAGGGCCGGCTGGGCACGCCGATCCAGGAAGTGATGGAACGGAGGCTGCCGCAGCCGGCGAAACGGAAACCATGCCTGGGGCGTCGGCGGAAGCGCTGGCCAAAATGGAGGATCTTTGGCGCCGCGCGCTGGCTGACGCAGACAATATTCGAAAACGCGCCGCCAGGGAGGCCTCACAGCTAAGGGCCCAGGAGCGCGCAGCGGTCTCGCTGCTGTGGCTGCCCGTCTTGGACAATCTGGAACTTGCCCTCGCTCATGCCCCCTCTGCCGGGGACCCCCTCGTGGATGGACTGGCCGCTATCCGTTCTCAGGCCATCGATATCCTGGCCCGCCTCGGGTACCCCCGGATCGACGGCGAGAACGTCCCCTTTGACCCTAGGATTCACGAGGTGGTCAGCGTATCGGAGACGGATGACGTTCCTCCCGGGACAGTGATCACCGTCCTGCGCCCGGGTTACGGCGGGACTGATACCATCCTCAGGCCCGCCGCCGTCGTCGTGAGCCGGGCGGTGACCGCTGACCGTGGCTAAGGATCACTACTCAGTCCTCGGCGTCCCTCGCACGGCGAAGCCGGATGCAATCCAGCGGGCTTACCGAAAACTGGCAAGGAAATACCATCCGGACGTCAATCGGGAGCCGGATGCTGCGGACAAGTTCAAGGAGATCGGCGAGGCGTACGATACTTTGTCAGATCCCGAAACCAGGGCGCGCTATGACCGGTTCGGCGCGGACTACCGGCAATATGCCGGTAGCGGTGCTGATTCGGAGGCCGGCGGCGCGGGGTGGGGTTCAGGTGGTCCGCGCCCAGGCCCGCGCCCGGGACGCGGCCCGTACGGCGGCGCCCATGTCGACATGGGAGGGGACGTCGATTGGGAGGATCTGCTGGGTGGCTGGTTCCGTCAGCACGGGGCGGGTCCGGCGCCGGGCTCAGACCACGAGGCCGAGCTTCGGCTGACGCTCGAAGAAGCAATCCGCGGCGGGCGGCGCACGGTTCGCCTGGCAGAGCCAGGTGGCGAGACGCGGAATTACGACGTCGACGTGCCGCCCGGTGTGGTGGACGGCCAGCGTATCCGACTCGCGGGGGAGGGCGCCGGTGGCCGCGACGGGGGCCGGCCGGGGGATCTCTTCCTGACCGTGAGCATCCAGCCGGACGCGAGGTACCGCCTCAAAGGCCGGGACATCCATTTCGACCTTCCCGTCACGCCGTCCGAAGCGGCGCTCGGGGCCAGGATCAAGGTCAACGCGCCCGGCGGCCCTGTGACCATGACCGTTCCAGAAGGGTCTTCCAGCGGACGCAGACTACGGCTTCGCGGGCAGGGGTTGCCCGACCCGAAAGGCCAGCCGGGGAACCTCTACGCCGAGATCCGCGTCATGGTGCCCCCGCGATTGAGTAATGAGGTGCGCAAGATCTACGAGCAGCTTGCAGCCGTGTCCGATTTCCACCCGAGGGAGGGGCTGCTGTGAGCCGCCAATATCCGCTCGCCTATCCGTGGCGCCTGAGTCTCGAAGCGGTGGCTCGTAGCAGCGGTGTCCACTCCGACGTCGTCATGAGGTTCGTGGAGCTGGATCTGATCCGGCCGCTGGGAGGCGATGGTCCGGGCGGTCCCTGGTTCAGCCCGAGGGCTCCTGAATTGATCGCCCGCGTCCTGCGTCTGCATTCGGAGCTGTCGCTGAACTATGCGGCAATCCCGCTGGTACTGGATTTGCTGGCGAGGGTGGACACGCTGGAACGTCGTTTGGTTGAAATCTCGTATGTGGAAAGGACTGCTTCGCCATGAACATGGAGAGCTTTACCCAGAAGTCGCAGGAGGCGTTGGCAGGGGCACAGCGGATCGCCCAGCTACACGGCCATACCGAGACCGACGGGGAGCACCTGCTTGCGGCCCTGCTGGAACAGGAGGCGGGACTGGTCCCGCGACTGCTCGCAGGCATGCAGATTGACGTTGAGGAGCTGAACAGGGCGGTCGAGACCGAGCTGCAAAAGAAGCCGAAAGTCACGGGGCCTGGCGCAGCACCCGGTCAGGTGTACGTCAGCCGCAGGCTG
Source organism: Arthrobacter sp. Rue61a (assembly GCF_000294695.2). Classification (NCBI taxonomy): domain Bacteria; kingdom Bacillati; phylum Actinomycetota; class Actinomycetes; order Micrococcales; family Micrococcaceae; genus Arthrobacter; species Arthrobacter sp. Rue61a. The sequence goes on from NC_018531.1 coordinate 2,207,620, forward strand.
GGCACACTCCTTGATGCTGCTGAACGTGAAGCCAAACGGCTCAAAGACGAGTACGTCTCGGTGGAACACCTGCTGGTCGCGCTTGCGGAGGAAGGCCGGGCATCGGCGGCCGGCAGGGTGCTGGCGGAACACGGCATTACCCGCGAGGCATTCTTGTCGGTCCTGACCCAGGTTAGGGGAAACCAGCGCGTTACCTCGGCAACGCCGGAACAAACCTACGAAGCGCTGGAGAAGTACGGCCGCGATCTGGTGGCGGACGCGCGTACCGGAAAGCTGGATCCGGTCATCGGCCGCGACTCGGAAATCCGGCGGGTTGTCCAGATACTGTCACGCAAGACCAAAAACAACCCGGTGCTTATCGGTGAGCCTGGAGTCGGCAAAACCGCCATTGTGGAGGGACTGGCCCAGCGGATCGTCCGGCAGGATGTGCCCGAAGGCCTGAAGAACAAGACCATTTTCTCGCTGGACCTGAGCGCCCTGGTGGCCGGTGCCAAGTACCGCGGCGAATTCGAGGAACGGTTGAAGGCTGTGCTGGCCGAGGTGCTGGCGGCAGAAGGCAGGATCCTGCTCTTTGTGGACGAACTGCACACCGTCGTCGGGGCAGGCGCTTCCGAGGGGTCGATGGACGCCGGCAACATGCTGAAGCCCATGTTGGCCCGCGGGGAGCTGCACATGATCGGCGCTACCACGCTCGACGAATACCGCAAACACATCGAGTCTGACGCCGCATTGGAGCGCCGCTTCCAGCCGGTCACGGTTGAGGAGCCCGACGTCGAGGACGCCATTTCAATCCTTCGAGGCTTGCGGGAGCGACTCGAGGTATTCCATGGCGTACGGATCCAGGATAGTGCCCTGGTGGCCGCGGCCACCCTTTCCCACCGGTACATCACTGACCGGTTTCTTCCCGACAAGGCCATTGACCTTGTGGATGAAGCGTGCGCCCGGCTCAGGACGGAAATCGACTCGATGCCGGCGGAACTGGATGAGCTCACCCGGAAGGTCACGCGGCTCGAAATCGAAGAAGCGGCACTTGCCAAGGAAACCGATCCGGCCAGCAAGACCCGGCTCACGGAGTTGAGGCGTGAATTGGCGGACTTGCGCGCCGAAGCCGACGCCAAGAGGGCCCAATGGGAGGCCGAGCGCCAGGCGATCCACAAACTGCAGGAAATACGTACTGAACTGGAGCGGGCGCGGCTGGAGGCTGAGGAAGCCGAACGGAATTACGACCTCAACCTGGCGGCAGAGCTACGCTACGGGCGACTTGCCGACCTCGAACGGCGGCTGGCCGCCGAAGAAGAACGGCTGACCGCTAAACAGGGCGAAAAGCGCTTGCTCCGCGAGGTGGTGACCGAGGACGAGATCGCCGACATTGTCGCGGCCTGGACCGGGATACCGGTCGCCCGGCTGAAGCAGGGCGAACGGGAGAAGGTCCTTCACCTGGATGAAATCCTTCGCGCCCGCGTCGTCGGACAGGAAGAAGCGATTACCGCGGTGTCGGACGCCATTATCCGGGCCCGCTCCGGTATCCGGGATCCCCGGCGACCCATTGGCTCCTTCATCTTCCTCGGCCCCACGGGAGTCGGGAAAACCGAGCTTGCCAAGGCATTGGCTGCATCGCTATTTGACAGCGAGAACGCAATGATCCGGCTGGATATGAGCGAGTATCAGGAACGCCACACAGTGAGCCGCCTGCTGGGCGCTCCGCCCGGCTACATCGGCTACGACGAAGGAGGACAGCTCACAGAAGCGGTACGCCGGAAGCCATACTCGGTGGTGCTCTTTGACGAGGTGGAAAAGGCCCATCCGGACATCTTTAACACCTTGTTACAGGTGCTCGACGACGGACGGATTACAGACTCGCAGGGCCGGACGGTCGATTTCCGCAACACTGTCATCATTATGACGTCCAATATTGGCTCCCAGTATCTTCTGGAAGGTTCGGCCGAAGGAGGGACGATCACGGAGGAGGCGCGCGGCATGGTGTTGGGTGAGCTCCGGGCGCACTTCCGACCCGAGTTCCTTAACCGCGTCGACGACACGGTCCTGTTCGCGCCCTTGGGACTGGCGCAAATCGAACGAATCGTTGATCTGCTGTTTCAGCAGCTGCGGCAGCGGCTGGCCGAGCAGCAAATAGAGCTGCACCTGACCGAAGAAGCACGCCTTCTGATTGCCGAACGGGGCTTCGATCCGGTCTACGGAGCCCGGCCCTTGCGCCGCTATATTTCCCATGTTGTCGAAACGCAGGTGGGTCGGGCCTTGCTGCGCGGAAGCATCGAGGAGGGCGGAGTGATCACAGTGACCGTATCCGGAAACCAGCTCGTGGTTGAATACAACACATCGGAGCTAGAGGAGGCCGGAACCACATGAATAAAGCCATCATCAAATGTCCTCACTGTGGCAAGTCGAACCGCGTTCCGGCCGCCGCCGACGGCCGGCCGCGCTGCGGGAATTGCCACCACGACCTCCCTTGGGTGGTTGAAGCGGGCGACGACGACTTCAGCGCGATCGCCGAACGAGCCGGTGTTCCGGTATTGGTGGACTTTTGGGCGGTGTGGTGCGGACCCTGCCGGATGGTGAGCCCCGTGCTCGACCAACTGGCACACGAACGCGCCGGGCAGATCAAACTTGTGAAGGTCGATGTGGATCACTCGCCGCAGCTCTCTGCCAGGTTCGCCATCCAGGCGGTGCCGACGTTGATGGTCATTGTTGACGGCAAAATCGTGGCGAGGCAGGCCGGCGCGGCTCCCGCGCCGGTGTTGAGGTCATGGCTGGAGGAAGCACTCACGAAGTAGCCCGGAAACAGCGGACGACGGCGGCAGTGGCGGTGTCCCGCCGTCGTGCCTTTTGCGCTGCGCGTCCAAGTTCAGATGTCTGAGAACAATTCCAGTGTCTGACTGAAGGAATGGGAAGACTGCGAATATCGCGGTCTTCTCTTTTTGTATCCCGGCGCTCAACGGCCCCTTGCACGAAGTGATCCCTTTGCGGCAAAGCTCTGCACGAATCGGATTCTTCGCTACTTTTTCGCGCCATCAAGATTCATAGAATAATTTCACGCTGATCGTCGGGTTTCTCCGTCCCAGCGGGATGCGCGTTTTCACTTTTTGTCACCTCAAACACAGGAAACAATCATGCGTAGAATTACCAGGCTCTCTGCCATTTTCACCACTTCCGCTGTGGCTCTAACCCTCGGTTTGACCCCTGCCTCGGCCGACGTCGTCGACTCAACGATCTCCGGCGGAACGCTTACGGCCAATACCTACGGAGCGACCCTGACAGGGGTCACCCTGGACGGATCCAATACCCAGACCTCCACGGGCAATTCCTCCTCGGAGTGGACTATCACCGATGCCCGTGGCACGGGCTCGGCGTGGGCTCTTTCGGTGAGCGCATCCACGCCGACCAGCGCCGCAGGGACAGACGAATCGATCCCACGCACTATCCCTGTCAGCGGCTTGACGATCACGCCCGGCACCATCACCGCGGGCGCGGGCTCGGACTCTGCAGCTACTATCACCGCCCCGGCATTGGCTTTGTCAACGTCCTCTCAGGCTCTGGTCTCCACGGTGGGCCAGAACATGGGAACGTACACGCTGGCCCCGGCGTTCAGCCTCGCCATTCCGGCCAACGCCTACCGCTCCAATTACGCTGTTGGCGCCAGCGGAGCCCTGAACCCTTACACCTCGACCATCACTTACACCATGGGCTAGAACACGCGGGCCCGTCCGCCGTCCTCTTTACGAGGAGGCGGGCGGGCTTTCGCTCCCCACACCACAGCACCACAATCGCTAATCCGATGCTTCCAGGACTGAGAAAACGTGAAAACACCATCCCCGCGCCTGACCGGGCCAGTGATCATCGCTATGGCTTTGCTGATCCTGGAAATTCTCCTCATGGCCGGCCCCGCCTCTGCAGTCGATAACGGGACTTTGGGTATCCGCCCGGAGACAGAATCGGACTTCTTCCACTTGTCCCTCTATCCCGGGGCCACGACGGAGGCCACAGCCGTCGTTTCCAACCACACTTCCTCGCCAGTGACCCTGCTGACGTATCCCGTAGACGGGGAGAACACGGTGCAGGGAACCTTTGCGATGGCCGCGCAATCCGCCCCCCGCGAAGGTGTGGGGGCGTGGGCCGAGCTTGATACGGAACAGATCACCGTCCCCGCCAACACGGACCTGAAAGTGCCCTTCCGTCTCACCGTTCCCGAAGGCACCCCTCCAGGAGACTACGCAGGAGGGCTCATCATCCAAAGCCCCACTGTCCAAGGCAAGACCACCGCGGTCAATGGTGATACCGCCATTCGACTGGACACGATTCAACGCCAAGGCGTCCGAATTTACCTCAACGTTGCCGGCACGGCAGCCAAATCACTGGCCCACGGCAGCCTGAGCTGGAAACACAACGGGGACAACCTCGATTTCACTCTGCCCATACGCAACACCGGCAACACTATCCTGCATCCGTCCGCTCACATGGACCTCTCAGGCTGGCCGGCAACGGCGACGAGGTTGGAATTCGATACACCCGATGGCCTCCTTCCAGGAGCGAGCATTGACCTGCACGCCACACTCGCGCGGGCACCCATGATCCAAAGCGGCGCGGCCGAGGCAACACTGACTTCTGAGGCCGGCACCGCTCAGGCGGGCTTGCGCGTTTTCTACGCACCGTGGCCACTCCTTGTCATTGGCCCGGTCTGTTTTGCTGCTGCCTTCTACGGGGCGTGGAGGGCTTTCCGTTTCATTCGCCGCGCCCGCATTGCGCTCTCCCAGCTGAAATCCATGGGGAGCGCAGCACCTCAATAATGCGCGGGCGCCCCTTCCCGAGTGGTCCCGTCCGCGCGCCTGGGCAAGGTTCGAACAGCGCGTTGTTGGCGCCGTCAATCGCCGGTCCGGTCAGGCTGCAGAGTTGAGTCTCTGCCGCAGTTGTTGCAGGGCCATATGAACAACGGGCTCGGATTTATGGATCTCCCTGATATTCATCCCCGTAAACTCTTTGATTGCCCGGCGCATGCTTTGAACGTTAGTGAATCCGCACCGTGCGGCAATTTCTGAGTAGGTGATTCTTTGGGCATCGGCTTGAAGCAGGAGCTCCAGTGCTTTCCGCGTTCTCAAGGCGCGAATTCGCTCACCCAGACGGAGTTCTTCAGTCTCAAAAAAGTAGAACAAGGAGCGACGGGAGAGGTTGAACTTTCCGGCGATCATTGCCACGTCCAGACGTGGGTTATCGAAGCTGGTCTCAAGGTATTTCTTTACCGCCCGGCTCAGTGCGGGTTTCTGTGCCTCATCGTCGACCGGCGATTCGAGCAGGGAACCCACCAAGGTTGCCATGACGGATCGGAGGATCTCGCCGGTTGCTGATGCCTCACTGTCAATGCCCGGCCTCTTCCAACTCATCAAGGCGGGGACCACGAAGGTGCCCACAATTGGGTGGCTTGCAAGGTCAGGCAGGCGAAGAAGGGAGCGCAGTCCGCCTTCGCTGACGTTGAGACTGATGCGGTCTATGTTGAGCTGTTGTGCGTGAAACCCTTCGGGGGCATCGAAACTGCCGCCCAGCGACGTGTCGATGAATCTCACCGAGCCCGTCGGAATTGGTTCGGGTATGCCGTTGAGATCCAGGGTCAGGCCTGATGCCTTACGGAAGTATGCAAGGCGCAGATCCGTGGAGTCGGGATTCGGCGCCCAAAAGCCCAGCGCGGGGGTGTTGTGCATCTCTATGAGGCTGAAGCCCGGTCCGGCAAGATTAATGGCTGAGGGACTGACGGACGCAGGACTCTCGCCTTCTGACCTTTCCAGCCGCATCGGTGTTTCGACGGCGTTGCCGTACCACACCCGCCAATGCTCAAACCTTTGCTCGGGAGTGAGCCCTTCCGGCACTGCGTATCGTCGCACACGGGCGCTGTTTGCGTCACCAGATTGAGGCATGCCATCCTCCTTCACCAGCCGAGCATCATGGCAGTCGTGTGAGCTGCCACGGCGCCTTAAGGAAGCGGTTGCGGTGACTCGTCAGACCGGCCGAAAATGAGGTCCGCTGGTAGGGCAATTTTACCCCTGGATGCGCCTTCGGCTGGCGCGTTGATGTGCTTATATTGGTGCCGTCGAGGCCTGCGTGAGCATGTCGTGCACAGGTACGTATTTGGAGAAAGGGCCGTGGCGGCAGGTCCAAACCCACGCGCGGCTGTCTAACCGAATTAGTGCAGAGAGGTGGTCACGTAGGTGCGTCCTGCAATTGTTTGGCCATCGCCTCAAGAAGCGGCCAGGGTGTCGGGGGAGCGGGCTCTTCCTGCCGATTGATATTTTCTTTTCCGCCGGAAAGCAGCCGGGTTGCCAGTTGATTTACTCGGTGGGGGGAGAGGACATGCTCGACGGCCAAGATGCTGGCCCCAACCACTCCAGCTTCCGGCCCGGTTGCGGATTGGGTGATGTTCAGGTGCTGGGTCGCCAATGGCGTTGATCGTGCATAGACCGTTTCGCGGATTCCTGCCATGAGGTGTTCTCCGGATTGGGCAAGCGAGCCGCCCACAACAATCAGGGATGGGTTGATGAAGCTCACGCACATGTTGAGCATTTCTCCGATGTCACGGCCCGCCTGGCGGACCGCTTGGATAGCAGCTGGATTCCCGGAACGAACGAGCGAAACGACGTCGCTTCCGTTGGTTGCCCCCAGTCCGTTCTCGCGGAGCTGGGCGGCGATGGCCGGGGCGCCCGCTATGGCTTCCAGACAGGCACTCTTGCCACAGCGACACAGAATTCCTGCCCCGCGGGAAACAGCAATATGGCCGACGTCTCCAGCGACACCTGCTGCGCCCCGCTGCAATTCTCCTCCACTAACCACTCCCGATCCGATCCCGGTGGCGACCTTGAGGAAGATCATGTTCTCCTCGTTTGGCCAGCGGGTGGCCCTCTCACCAAGTGCCATAAGGTTGACATCGTTATCCACGAGTACGGGTACGCCCAAGGTTTGCTGAATGTAAGCGGGAACATCGAATCCGTCCCATCCCGGCATGATCGGGGGGCTCGTCGGCTTCCCAGTGGAGTGCTCAACGGGGCCAGGTAGCCCAATGCCGACTGCGATGACATCAGCAGTCGGACGCTCCAGCGCTTTCAAGTGTCCATTCACCATCGTCAAAAGCCAGTCCAGGACCGTTTCGGGTCCGCACGAAATCTCCATCCGCTCTGTGGTTTCCACGAGTACCGCTCCTGACAGGTCCGTGAGTGCCACGGTGGCGTGAGTGGCACCAACGTCTGCAGCCGCCACCAACTTTGCGCCTGGGTTGAAAGCTAGCCGCGCCGATGGACGGCCTCCAGTAGAAGGCGCCCCTGATACGGGTATCACCAGTTCCAGCTTCAGGAGCGGCTCAAGGCGGGAACTGACGGCGGCTCGGCCCAACCCTGTTGTCCCAGCCAAGTCGGCTCTGGTTCGGGGTTGTCCGTCCCGCAGGATTTGCAGAAGCTCGCCGGGTCCGCCGTTGTCCATGTCACTCCAATTCAGGGCTCAAAAGAGGTTGTTTGTGTGCGCCTGAATTGCTGACGCATCGGGCTCACCGGCCCCTGCGGGCCCTCATCTCCACTCAGTGTCAAGCTGCTCACTCGTTCCCGTCCACCCGGCGAGGTGCTAAGCATCAAAAAGTGCAACTTGGGCGTGCATTCGACCGTCCTCAGCGTCAAAAGGTGCAGACTTTTGCTGGGCCCCTGACCAAAGTCAGGTGCTGCGTGTCACTGTTTCGGCATGGAAAACGACAGAACCACGACAGCCCCCTCCCGGTTACGGGCCGGGTTCGTCGGCGCCGGGTTCATGGCCGAGGTGCACAGCCGAGCCGCCCGTGCTGCAGGGGCGGATATCGCCGGCATTGCGTCCTCGAGCCGTACCAGCGCCGACCGCGCCAAAGACCGCCTGGGTGTGCAGCAGGCCTACGACTCCGTACAGGACCTCGTCGAAGACGACGCCATCGACGTCATCCACATCTGCACGCCAAACGGCACTCACTACGGACTGGCTGAGGCCGCGCTGAAAGCAGGCAAGCATGTGGTTTGTGAGAAGCCTTTGGCCACCAACGTCCAGGACGCAACCGAACTTGTAGAGCTGGCCGCCAAGGCCGGGACTGTTGCGACCGTTCCCTTCGTCTATCGCTTCCATCCGATGATCCGGGAAGCCCGGGAACGTATTGCATCGGGCCAAACGGGACGGATCTCCGCCATCCAGGGCTCCTACCTTCAGGATTGGCTGCTCTCCCGGGAAGACGACAACTGGCGAGTTGACGCCACTTTGGGTGGGCCCTCACGGGCGTTCGCCGATATCGGCTCCCATTTGTGCGACCTTGTCGAATTCGTAAGCGGTGAACACATAACAAAAGTCGGCGCCCTGAGCCGGACTCTTTTCTCGGGCCGGACGAACAACAAGGACATCCAGACCGAGGACCTCGTTGCCGCTGTTTTCGCCACTGAATCCGGCACCGTGGGAAATCTCTTGGTAAGCCAGGTTGCTCCTGGGCGGAAGAACCGCCTGATGATCGAGATCGCGGGTTCGGAGGGCACCCTCCAGTTCGACCAGGAAGCCCCGGAGACGTTGTGGCTAGGCAAGCGGGCGGGGTCCCAATTGCTTGTCCGTGACCCGGAGGTGCTTAGCCCGGACGCAGCACGGCTGAGTGTTCTGCCAGCTGGCCATCCGCAGGGTTATCAGGATGCCTTCAATGCGTTCGTGGCCGATACCTATGCCGCCATCGACGGTGACGTCCGCGAAGGCCTGCCCACGTTCCAGGACGGCCTCAGGTCAGCCATCCTCACCGAAAGCATCATCAAATCCAGTAAGGGCGGCGAATGGGTCGACGTCCCAAACACAAAAGAGTTAGAAGGAGTGCAGCAATGAAAATCATCCAAGTAGGCCTCGGCGCCTGGGGCGCCTCATGGCTGAACGTGATTCACCACAGCAAAAGTTGGGAGCTGGCCGGTGTTGTCGACGTCAACTCCGACGCCGCACGGGCCGCTGGTGAACAGTACGGAATCCCCGCGTACGCCACCATCGAGGACGCGCTGGACCACAAAGATACGTTCGACGCTGCCTTGGTCATCGTTCCACCCGAATACCACGCAGCCGTGGCCATCCCTGCTCTGGAAGCAGGCGTACACACACTTATTGAGAAGCCACTTGCGCACAGCCTTGAAGACGGCGTCCGGATTATCGAAGCGGCAGAGAAATCCGGGAAACAGGCCATGGTGTCACAGAACTACCGTTTCAAGCGCGCAGCCCGCACCGTTCAGCGCCTCATACGCGACGGAGTTATTGGAGACCTCGAGCATGTCTTCGTCGACTACAAGAAGAACCCGCCGTTCGAAGGCTTCAGGCTCGAAATGGATGAACCCTTGATCGTGGATGCCATGATCCATCATCTTGACCAGCTCCGCGGCATCGTTGGTGTCGAACCCACCGCAGTCCGTGCACGGTCCTGGAACACCGGCACCTCGAGGTTCAAGGGCAACGCGTCCGCGGTGGTGCAGTTCGACTGCGACAACGGGGCACGCGTCGTCTACACCGGATCATGGAGCTCATATGGCCCGCAGACCAGCTGGGACGGTGACTGGGAAATCCAAGGCAGCAAGGGCGCCATTACGTGGAAGAACAACGAGGTCACCATCAACTTCGCATCACTGTTCGACACCGTATTCCTCGCCGGCGCCGTGGAACGCTCCGGCGTCATGCACGTCGATTTGGACCCGTTGCCGGTGGAGGAACGCTTGGGAACCCTCGAAGCGTTCCGCGACGCCATCGAAACCGGGAACAAGGCTGAGACGGATGTCACCGACAACATTCAGAGCCTGCAACTCGTCATGGCCACCGCCGACTCCGCCCGCCAAGATGGCGCGCCCATCACCTTGAAGACCAACGCCGAACTCTTCGGCAGCCACTAGCACTTCCGACCCGAGGAAGTGTCGAATTGACTGGAGATACAAACATGCAGCCACAAACAGCCACCGGCTCTGCCGGTCCGGTTTCCGGGAGGGCTGGCCCCGGAAAATCCCACGACGAGTCCCGTTCACGGCTCTCCGGCGTCGGCGACTTCATCGGTGCGCAGGGCCTGCTGGTCGTCGTCTTGCTCTTCGGTGTACTGCTGACGTTCCTGAGCCCGGTATTCCTGACCACAGTCAACCTGGTAAACCTGCTCTACCAGTGCACGATCCTCGGTGTGTTCGCCATCGGCATGACCTTCGTGATCCTTACCGGCGGCATCGACGTCTCGGTAGGATCTACGGCTGCCCTGTCGTCCGTGCTGTCCATGGGCGTGATCGTCAACATGGATATGCCGCCGGCAATCGGACTCCTGACCGGCCTCGTAGTTGGCGCCGGAGTCGGAGCGGTCAACGGACTGATGGTCACGAAGCTGGGCATATCCCCGCTGATCGCGACCCTGGCAACACTCTCCGCCGGCTCGGGAATCGCCTTCGCCTACTCGGACGGCGGCAACATCACGCCTGTGCCGAAGGTGCTCACCGATATGGTCAGCGCGAAGATCGCCGGAATTCCTTTGCTCATACCGGCCGTTCTGGTGCTGGCTTTCCTGGCCCACTTGGTCCTGACCCGAACTACCTACGGACGTTCCATTTACGCCGTCGGCGGCAACAAGGAAGCAGCCCTGCTTGCAGGCATCCGCGTCGATCGAGTCACGATGAACGCTTACATTATCGCCGGCCTCTCGGCGGGAATGGCGGGTCTTCTGCTCACCGGTCGTCTGGCCTCCGGAAGCCCGCGTGCCGGCGACGGCATTGAACTCACCGTCATTGCCGCCGTGGTCATCGGCGGAACAAGCCTCTTCGGTGGCCAAGGAAACATCAAGGGCACACTGCTCGGCGTGCTGTTGATCGCGATGGTCTCCAATGCCGTAAACCTTCTCGGAATCCCGTCGTCCTATGACCGCATTGTCCAGGGCGTCGTCATCTTCGCTGCGGCCGCCCTGGACGTGTACCGCTACAAGTACGTCCAGAAGAACCTGTCAAGGAAACGCAGGATCGGACCGCCGGCGGCGACAGACCCGACGACGGCGGGCAGCCCGGTTACCGGGCCAGCCACAGCGCACACCACCGGAACTTCGGCCTAACAGCTCACCCGCATACAGCCGGCACAGCCGGCATGTCCTAGCACCCAACAGAAAGAGTAAGTCAATGAAGACCTCACCCAAACTGGCGGTCCTCGCGGCAGTCTCCGCCGCAGCCATAGCCCTCACCGGCTGCGCACCCAGCGCCGCCCAGGAAGCCAACGACGGAACGAAGACTAAGAAGATCGCCGTCCTGCTCTATAGCCAGAGTTTTGAATTCATGGTTGCCCTCGGGCAGGGTGTCAAGGATAAGGCGAAGGAACTCGGCGTGGAGGTCACAGTCCTTGATGCCAAGGGCGATTCCAGCACGCAGATCAGCCAAATCCAGGACCAACTCGCCCAGGGTGTGGACGGCATTGTCCTCAGCCCGAATAACTCCGCTGAATTGGTTCCCGGAGTCCAGATGATCCACGATGCCGGAAAGACCGTCACCACCGTGGACTCGGTCATCCCGGGTGACATCGCCGACGCTGCCGTCGCCTTCGACAACGAAAAGGCCGGCAAGCTTGGCGCTGAAGCCTTGGCCAAACTGATGGGAGAAAAGGGAACCGTCCTTGAGTACCAAGGAGCCAAGGGTGCTTACCACGCGATTCTGCGTGGCAAGGGGTTCAACGATGGCATCAAGCAGTTCCCCGGCATCAAGGTCATCGGCCGTGACGCACAGTGGACTGCAGACAACGCTCTGTCCCTGACCGTCGATAACTTCACCGCAGATTCCAGTATCAATGGCCTTTTCAGCCACAACGACGAAATGGTGCGGGGAATAGTCTCCGGCCTCTCACAGATCAACAAGGACGCTCCGGTGGGCGCCGCAAACCACATCCCGCTCGTCGGAGTAGACGGCACACCCCTTGCCCTTGACCGGATCCGCAATGGTGTCCAGGACGCCACGATGGACCAGAACCCGTTTGAGATGGGCGCACTGGCCCTTCAGGCCCAGGTTGACCTGCTTGACGGCAAGCAGGTGCCCAAGATGCAGCTGACTGACACCAAGCTCATCACCAAAGAGAACGTCGATGACCCCACTCTCTGGGGCAACATCTTCAAGGACTAGCGCAGCTCACCCCTCGGCTGCTTGGCCAGGCCTCGCCGCTTGGCCAGGCAGCAACACCAATTCCATCAAGGAGAAACATGTCCCGCTTCAAGTATTCCTACAACGCCATCGTCTACTACCAGGAAGACATCGCCAAAGGCATTGACCGCGTCGCCCGTTATGGCTACGACGCCATCGAACTGGTCGGAGAACCGGCAACGCACAACGTCGATGAGATCAACAAACTGACCAGCGACGCCGGTATCGACGTCAGTTCCATCTGCAGCATCTGGTTTGGAGAGGAACGCGACCTGATCAACCCCAGCGCCGCCAACCGGCAGAAGGCCTTGGACTACGGCAAGTCAGTAGCTGACTTCGCCGCCGCCGTCGGAGCTCCGACCATCATCGTCGGGCCGTCCCCGGTGGGCAAGACCGAAGCCCTGGCGAGCGATGAACAGGAATGGGAATGGGCTGTGGAGAACGTCCGCACACTTGGCGAATACGCGGCCAGCGTCGGCATCAACATCACCCTCGAACCGTGGAACCGCTACGAGACGCATTTCCTGAACCGGCTCGACCGCGCCGTTGAACTCCTGGACGCTACCGGTCTGAAAAATGCCGGCGTGCACGGAGACCTCTTCCACATGAACATCGAAGAAGACACCATCCACGGTGCCTTCGCCCGCGCCGGCAGCAAGGTCAACCACGTCCACCTGGCCGACTCGAACCGGGCAGCCCCCGGTGTAGGACACATCGACTTCCGTCCGACACTGCAGACGCTGAAGGACATCAACTTCGACGGCTACCTGACCTTCGAACTTCTTCCCGCCGCGTCGAATCCCTTCGCCATGATGGCCCGTGGCGGCCACCTGGAGTTCCTGGACCCCTACACCGAAAAGGCCATCAACGAAATGAAGAAGCTGGAACAGGAGCTGTGGCCCAATGAGTAAATACCAATTCGGAGTCAGCACCTTCATCCTGGTCTCCCCGTTCACAGACCAGGACGTTGATCAGTTCGACGTCGCCAAGGAGATGGGCTACGACCTGATCGAGGTCTGCATTGAAGACCCGGCCGTAGTCAGTGCGGAAGCACTGAAGAAGGCCTCGGAACGGACCGGACTGCCCGTGTCCATCTGCGGTGCATTCGGACCCGATCGCGACGTCTCACACGAAGACCCGCAGAAGCGGCGGCAGGGCATTGACTACCTGAAACTCTGCGTTGACATCGCTCAAGCCGTCGGATCCCCCCACGTGGCCGGCCCGATGTACTCCGCCACCGGCAAAGCACGGCTCCTTCCCCCCGAGGAACGTCGGCAGCAGCGCCAGTGGGCAGCCGACAGTCTGCGGGAAGTGGCCGACTACGCCTCCGCACGAGGCGTTACCCTGGCCATAGAACCGCTCAATCGCTTCGAAACGGATCTGGTCAACACCGTCGAGCAGGGACTGGAACTCTGCGAATTGATCGGCCGGGACAACGTGGGCCTGATGCTGGACACGTTCCACATGAACATCGAAGAGAAGAACATCGCTGCGGCCATCACCTCTGCCGGTGACAAGGTCTTCCATTTCCAAGTGTCAGAAAACGATCGCGGAACGCCCGGCAGCGGACACGTTCCTTGGTCCGAGACCTTTGACGCGTTGAAAACGATCGATTACCAAGGTTCCATTGTGGTCGAATCGTTCCTTCCCACGGTGGAGGAAATCGCCAAGGCTGTTTCGCTCTGGCGGCCGGTGGCACCGTCCATGGACGCGCTGGCCAGAGATGGACTCACCTTCCTGAGGAGAGAACTGCCGTGACTAAGACGCCCGGACGTGCTCCAGCAATCGTTGAAGCACGTAATCTCGTAAAACTGTTTCCGGGCGTCGTCGCCCTCTCCGGCATGAATTTCGAACTTCATGCCGGAGAGGTGCACTGCGTCTGTGGTGAGAACGGAGCCGGTAAATCGACGCTGATTAAGACGCTCAGCGGGTTTTACACTCCCGACGAAGGGGGCGTGTACGTGGACGGCGAACTCATGCCCTCCAGTACAGCGGCTTCCAAAGCCGCCGGGATTGCAACCATCTACCAGGAGCACAACCTGGTCCCGGACCTGTCCGTAGCCGAAAATGTACTGCTGGGAAACTGGGGTGGACGCAACGGCATCCTCTCTCGCCGCGAGATCCGCAAGCGGGCAAGGAAGGCACTCGACCAGGTTGCACCGCACCTCAACCTCGACACTCCTGCCATGGCGCTCTCAACGGTGGACGGCCAGATGGTGGAAATCGCGCGCGCCATAGCCCAGGACGCGAGAGTGATCATCATGGATGAGCCAACCACCGCCCTGACCGAGCAGGACGTTGAGAAGCTGTACAAGCTCGTCAACGAGCTTCGGGGCAAGGGCTTGGCGATCATGTACGTTTCGCACAAACTGGAGGAAGTCTTCACCCTGGCCGACCGGATAACCGTCATCCGCGAAGGCAAGACCGTGGCCTCATCCGTCCCCGCGGGTGAGCTAGATGCCCGATCCGTCGTGCAGTTGATGGTGGGCCGGGACGTGGACCTTTACGAGCATATTCCCCGCGAACGCGGTGAACTGGTTCTTGAGGCGCGGGGTCTAAGCCGTGCCGGAGCGTTTGAGGACGTGAATGTTCGACTGCACGCAGGGGAAATCGTTGGACTGGCAGGACTCGTCGGCGCAGGCCGGACAGAGGTCGCCCGGTGCATCTACGGGGCAGACAAACCAGACGCAGGAACCGTAGAGATCAACGGCCGGAAACTACGTCTCCATGGTGCGTCTGACGGCATCGCCGCCGGCATTGCCCTCGTCCCGGAGGAGCGAAAGCTGCAGGCCATCATCCCCATGCTGTCCATCCGCGAAAACACCACCCTGACTCTCCTGAAACAGATCAGCAAGTGGGGCGTGCTGAAGAGGGGCCACGAAAAGAAGATGGTTGGCGACTACATCAAAGAACTTGATGTCAGGACCCCCTCTGCGGAAACGCCGATACAGTCCCTGTCCGGCGGCAACCAGCAAAAGGTCATCATCGCACGCTGTCTGGCCAGCAATCCCAAGGTCCTCATCCTGGACGAGCCAACAAAGGGCATCGACATCGGCGCGAAGGCCGAGATCCACCGTCTGATCGAACAACTGGCTCGCAGAGGCGTAGCCGTACTCGTGATTTCCAGCGAACTCCCCGAGTTGCTCGAGCTCTCCGACAGAGTGATGGTTATGCGGTCCGGCCGAGTAGTGGCCGAACTGGACAAGGCACAAGCAACCAAAGAAAACGTCATCGCATATGCCGCGGCGTAAGCGATCCAACCAGAACGGATAGAATCATGCCCGATCAACAGACCCGGCCGTTCACCCTGTTCACCGGCCAGTGGGCCGACCTTCCCTTCGAGGAAGTCGCGCGTCTTGCCTCGGGCTGGGGCTACGACGGCCTGGAAATCGCCGTCTCCGGAGACCACCTGGACGCCTGGCGCTGGGACGAGCCCGGTTACGTCGAGTCCAAACTCGCCATCCTGGAGAAGTACAACCTGAAGGTCTGGGCCATCTCCAACCACCTCAAGGGCCAGGCCGTCTGCGATGACCCCATCGACTTCCGCCACGAAGCGATCGTCGGATCCCGCGTCTGGGGCGACGGCGAACCCGAAGGCGTCCGCCAACGCGCCGCCGAAGAAATGAAACACACCGCCCGCCTCGCCAAAGCGCTCGGCGTGGACACCGTGGTCGGCTTCACCGGCTCCTCCATTTGGCAATACGTCGCCATGTTCCCGCCCGTCCCCGAAAAAGTCATCGACGCCGGCTACCAGGACTTCGCCGACCGGTGGAACCCCATCCTGGACGTCTTCGACGAACAAGGGGTCCGCTTCGCCCACGAAGTCCACCCCTCCGAAATCGCCTACGACTACTGGACCACCGTCCGGACCCTCGAAGCGATCGGACACCGGGAAGCGTTCGGCCTGAACTGGGACCCGTCCCACTTCATGTGGCAAGGCATCGACCCCGTGTCCTTCATCTGGGACTTCAAGGACCGGATTTACCACGTGGACTGCAAGGACACCAAGCTCCGCCCCACCGGCCGGAACACCGTAATGGGCTCGCACCTGCCCTGGGGCGACCCCCGCCGCGGCTGGGACTTTGTCTCCGCCGGACGCGGTGACGTGCCCTGGGAATCCTCCTTCCGGGCGCTCACCGCGATCGGCTACACCGGACCCATCAGCGTGGAATGGGAAGACGCAGGCATGGACCGCCTCCACGGCGCCCCCGAAGCCCTCGCGGCGCTGAAGAAGTTCGACTTCCCCGCCTCACAGACCTCCTTCGACGCCGCTTTCAGCAGCAAGGACTAAACCGAAGACCATGACGCCTAAGACTCCCGGAGGTCCGAGGTGTCTTACATTCAGGCCAATTCGGTGATGCTCCTGGATTGGGCCTCCGCTCCTCGAAAGTTGTAGGGCGGAGGTCCAATCAGTTGACTACAGCGCCACGCTTTTGGGAGGCGGCGGGCTTGGAGGGAGTTGCTCGCCAACTCTCCGGATGATGGACACCATCGAATCATCTGTGCCGACTCCCTGCCTCTGAGCACGAGTTTCCTGAGTCACGTTCGATCCGCTGCCCACGAGCTTGATGACCTTTCGTTACTTCGTGGGTATGTTGCGCGAGTCACATCTATTTGCTTCCACTGAGCTGGTGCCTTGATCCTTGCATGACCTAGTTTTTTAGCGCTTGTCAGAGCGTGCCCAATGGAGGACACAATTTATGACTAACGTTCTTTGGTTTTCGGAGCTTGGCTTGTCCGACCTTGACCAGGTTGGCGGCAAAAATGCATCGCTTGGCGAAATGGTCCGGAATCTCGCCTCTGCCGGGGTGAAAGTTCCGGGCGGATTCGCGACGACGGCGGACGCTTACCGGCGTTTTCTGGCGGAGTCCGGGTTGGATGCCCGGATCGAAGGCATCCTGGAAGGCCTGGACAGCAGCGACGTCACTGCTTTGGCCAAAGTCGGCCAGGAAATTCGCACCTTGATTCGTGAAACACCGTTCCCGGCCGGATTCGAAGGAGACATCCGGACCGCTTATGAGCGCCTTACGCAGGAGCATGGTGGGGATGTGTCGTGGGCGGTGCGTTCCAGCGCCACGGCTGAGGACCTTCCGGATGCATCATTCGCCGGTCAGCAGGAGACGTTCCTGAACATCCGTGGCATAGACAACATTCTCCTGGCCATCAAGGATGTGTTCGCTTCCCTGTATAACGACCGGGCCATAGCCTACCGGGTGCATCACGGCTTCACGCATTCTGAAGTGGCGCTGTCGGCCGGTATTCAGCGGATGGTGCGTTCCGACGTCGGCGCCTCTGGCGTGATGTTCACCATGGACACCGAAACCGGCTTCACGGACGCTGTGTTCATTACGTCCTCGTATGGGCTGGGGGAGGCCGTGGTCCAGGGTGCTGTGAACCCGGACGAATTCTATGTTTACAAGCCGGCCCTGGCAGCCGGTCGTCCGGCCGTGCTCAAGCGCGGACTGGGGGAGAAGGCCGTTCAGATGGTCTACACGGACTCGGAGGAAGTTGGCCGGACCGTTGACTTCGTTCCTGTGGCGCAGGATTTGCGGAGCCGTTTCAGCCTGACCGATGCCGAAGTCCAGGAGCTCGCCCGGCACGCTGTAGCCATCGAGGCACACTATGGCCGTCCGATGGATATTGAGTGGGGTAAGGACGGTGTGGATGGTGAGCTGTACATTCTTCAGGCTCGTCCGGAAACCGTCGAGTCCCGTAAGGCCGCCGGGACCACGTCCCGGTACACGCTCACGGAACGTTCCACGGTGTTGGTGGAAGGCCGGGCGATCGGTCAGCGGATCGGTGCCGGGCAGGTTCGGGTGCTGACCTCGATCGATCAGATGGCCTCCTTCCAAGAGGGTGATGTCCTGGTGGCGAACATGACGGATCCGGACTGGGAACCGATCATGAAGAAGGCCGCGGCTATTGTCACCGACCGTGGCGGACGGACCTGTCACGCAGCGATCATTGCCCGGGAGCTGGGTATCCCCGCCGTCGTCGGTACCGGGTATGCGTCCCAGATCCTCAAAGACGGGGCCCCGGTCACGGTGTCCTGCGCTGAGGGGGAGGCCGGTCTGGTCTATGAGGGTTTGCTCGAGTACTCCTTGCACGAGACCAGCGTGGAGACCATGCCGGAAGCTCCGGTGAAGATCATGATGAACGTGGGTACCCCGGAACAGGCGTTCAGTTTCTCCAGGCTCCCCAACCATGGCGTGGGCCTGGCCCGCCTGGAGTTCATCATCAATCGACAGATCGGCGTCCACCCCAACGCCTTGCTGGCGGTGGCAGGCGAAATTGAGCGCCCGGCTGCCTTGGATGACTACACCGTCCGGCAAATCCAGGAAAAGACCGCCGCTTACGATGGTCCCCGCGATTACTATGTCCGCCGCCTGGCCGAAGGCATCGCCACCATCGCGGCGGCGTTTGCGCCGGATCCGGTCATCATCCGGCTCTCGGACTTCAAGTCCAACGAGTACGCCAACCTCATCGGTGGTCCGGCTTTCGAGCCGGAGGAGGAGAACCCGATGATCGGGTACCGTGGCGCGTCCCGGTACCTGTCGGCGTCCTTCCGCCAAGCGTTCGAACTCGAGTGCGAAGCCTTGAAGTACGTCCGCAACGAGATGGGCCTGAGCAACATCAAGCTGATGGTCCCGTTCGTCCGGACCTTGGACGAGGCTCGCGGTGTGATTGAACTCCTCGCCGCCAATGGGCTCCGCCGGGGCGAGGATGGGCTGGAGATCGTGATGATGTGCGAACTGCCGGCCAACGCACTCCTGGCCGATGAGTTCCTGGAGTACTTCGATGGTTTCTCCATTGGCTCCAACGACCTCACCCAGCTCACTCTGGGACTGGATCGTGACTCCGCCCTGGTTGCTGAGGGCTTCGATGAGCGGAATCCGGCAGTGACCAAATTGCTGGAATTGGCGATCACCGCATGTCGCGCCAAGGGCCGCTATGTGGGAATCTGCGGCCAAGGCCCCAGCGACCACCCGGACTTTGCCGAGTGGCTGCTCGGACAGGGCATCAGTTCGATTTCGCTGAACCCCGATGCCGTAACCGAGACCTGGCTGCGCCTGGCCCGCACCACACGTACCACCAGCACCACCGCCTAAATGGCAGACCACACCACCGCGGGGGCGGGCTCCGTGCCCGCCCCCACGGTGTTCTTCCTTTCCGACAGCACCGGAATCACGGCTGAAACACTCGGCAACACGCTGCTGACCCAGTTTCCCGGCCAGCGGCTGGAACGGCGCACCATCCCGTTCATCACCACCAGCGAGCAAGCGCGTGAGGTGGTGGCACTGATCGACCGGGTCGCGGACAGCGGTTCCCTGCCGATCATCTTTTCCACGGCTGTGGGGCAGGACATCCGTGCCATCCTTTCCCGGAGCCGCGGGCAGTTCTTCGACTTGTTCGGCACGCACATCGGACAACTCGAACAGACCCTTGGCGCGCAGGCCAACGGCAAGCCCGGCCAGGCCCACGGCGTGGGTGACGCCGTCCGCTACCAATCCCGCATGGCCGCCGTCGAATACGCGATAGAGCACGACGACGGTCAGTCGCTTCGGGCGCTCGAACGCGCCGAGCTGATACTCATCGCGCCGTCGCGGTGCGGGAAAACTCCCACCACCATGTACCTGGCCCTGCAACACGGCATCCTCGCCGCGAACTTCCCCCTGGTGGAGGAAGACTTCGACACCATGACTCTCCCGAAACCCTTGCTGCCCTTCGCGAGCAAATGTTTCGGGCTGACCTCCCAGCCCGTTCGCCTCAGCCAGATCCGGCAGGAACGCCGCCCGGGCAGCAACTACGCCTCACTGAATCAGTGCGCCTTCGAGCTGCGCAATGCCGAGGACATGTACCGGGCCAACAACATCCCTTACGTCAACTCCGCGTCCATGTCCGTGGAAGAAATATCCGCCACCGTCCTCCAACGCATGCAGCTGCACCACTGATGACGCTTGGTGGCCAACGTTCGTCCCCTACCATGTAACCGGGCAGGCATGACCCACATGCGATTGCAGACTCGATGTTTTCATGCTCGACATGCTCGACATGTGCGCCGTTATCGGCGTTACTTGCGTTTATCTTTTGTGAATATCGAATGGAACTCTGAATCTGGGCAGCTCAAGGTCGAAAGCAATGATGAATGGTTTGCCGTCGGCTTTGCCTGCCTCCATGAGGACGTTCATGCGAAGCGCCTGTTCCTGCGAAGTGGCTTGGTCGAGTGGAGGGATTCCGGGCAGCAGGGTCCGTACTTCGCGTCGACCGGTACGGGTTACACATCCGCGACGTCGGCCTGCTCGCCTCGGCATTGGCCAGGCCAGCGACGACAGTCATGGGCGCTGAGGCCTATCCGGAATTGGCGATGAAGGCGGCCGCGTTGCTGGAGTCGGTGGCCCGCTTCCATCCGGTCATTGACGGTAAAAGGCGCAGCGCATGGACGCTCATGGTTCTGTTGTTGTGGATCAACGGTTACCGTCATGACTTCACGACTGACGAGGGCTTCGGCCTCGTGGTCGGAGTCGCCGAAGGCATTGTTGAACTGCGGGACTCCGCCGCGCTGCTTTCCCAGCATCTGGTTTCGCGCTAGCCCAGGCTGCAGTCCGGTCAGGGCCATTGATCGGGGTCCCGCCGCCGGTCTGCCCAGGCGTCGTCGGCTAGCGGCCGCAGCAATTGCGAGGGCGCGTGTCCGTACCGCTGGCGGAAGGCCCGGCTGAAGTGCGAGGGGTCCGAGAATCCCCACGTAAGGAACAAGTCCGTCAGTGTGCCCTCATATCTTCCGGTCAATAAGGTCTCCCGGATCCTCTTTAGACGTTGCTGCCAGACCCAGCCCATCACTGTCTCACCGTCCGCTGCGAAGGCGCGGTGGATGCTGCTCGGAGATAGGTGAAGGTCGCTTGCGATGGATTTGATACTGAGGGACTCGTCGCCCAGGTTTTCGAGGATATGGGTTTGCACGAGCTTGCGCCGGGAGATTCGGTGCGCGTCCGGGACGCCCCGGGTGAGGCCGCCCAAGCCAGCAACAATCAGATGCTCAACGCCCTGGGAGACCGATAAGGCAACATCGGGAGACAGAACGTCAATATCGTTCGCTAGGAACTGCACTGTATTTACCAGAAGACGTCCAGCCCCCGGATCCGCGTTTACTGCCAGCGCGGTGAGTCTGGCGGCTTCGGGCAAGTATCGCTCCAAAGCGGTTCTCGGAAGGCGGATCACGAGTTGCTCAAAGTGGTCGGTCAGCAGCAGTGAATACGGTCGGGTGGTGTCATAGAGCGCGAATCCGCCGTCGTGGAGGGCTGCCGAGCGGCCATCCTGGGTTACCAAGCATGAGCCTTCGGTTTGCATGCCCACGAGATAGTAGTCGTCGGAGGAAGCGTCAATGGCGGCTGGTGTGCGGTGGACGGATTGCGCGGAGGCACGAACGCGGGCCAGATCAATCGACGCCAGCGTCTGGACAGCTATTTCACCGTCTATGGACTCGCGGCCGTCACCCGCCTTGCAGTCGAGGACAACAAAAGTATCAGAGACGGCCTCCGTCCAGAACGAAACACTGTTCCGGGGAGACACCGCCGCTGTGCTCACAACCTTGGCCATGCCCCATCTTACCGTCGCCCTGCGCCCACTCTGCGGTCAATTTCAGAAGGGAAGCGGGGGTGCATTCAACGTGACACTCGCAGTCAACGTTCCTGCGATTCTCGATCAAGAATCCCTCGGAATTGAGACTTACCGTTGAAATGCATTCAGTTTATGACTCGCATCACATGCTTTAGGAGATCCCAATGACCCACCCCCAGTTCAAGGCAGCCGTAGTTCAGGCAGCACCGGTATTCCTCAATTTGGACAAGACCATCGATAAAACGATCGCCTTGATCGAGGACGCGGCCCGTAACGGCGCGGAGATCATTGCGTTCCCCGAGACCTGGCTCCCGGGTTACCCATGGTACGCCTGGCTCGACGCCCCTGCCCTGTGGCTACCGCCATACACCCAACGCTACTTCGATAATTCCCTCGAGTACGGCACTCCCCAGGCTGAGCGGATCTCAAAGGCAGCCAAGGAAAACAACATCATGGTCAGCATGGGCCTGAGCGAACGCCACGGCGGCAGCCTCTACATCGCTCAATGGTTCATCGACAGTGAAGGGCAGACCATCTCCCAGCGCCGCAAGCTCAAGCCTACCTTTGTGGAGCGCACCATCTTCGGCGAAGGCGACGGAAGCGACCTTGCCGTCTGGGACACCAAGCTGGGCCGCGTCGGGGGGCTCTGCTGCTGGGAGCACCTGCAGCCACTGTCCAAGTACGCCATGTACGCCCAAAACGAGCAGGTCCACGTCGCCGCATGGCCAAGCTTTTCCCTTTATGAAGGTGGCGCTTACGCCCTCGGCCCTGAGGTCAACAGTTCCGCCTCGCGGATCTATGCCGTGGAAGGCCAATGCTTCGTCCTGGCTCCTTGCGCCACCGTATCCCAGGAGATGGTCGACGAAATGTGCACCACCGACATGCAGAAGGCACTCCTGAAAACCGGCGGCGGACATGCCCGCATCTTCGGACCCGACGGCCAGCAACTCCACGAATCCCTCCCGGAAAACCAGGAAGGCCTCATCTACGCTGAGATAGATCTGGGTCTCATCTCAGCGTCGAAGACTATTTCCGACCCCGCAGGCCACTACGCCCGCCCCGATGTCACCCAGCTGGTCCTCAACAAGGTTCCTCGGCGGGCCGTCATCGACGCCGCCCCGCCAGCGGATTCCGCCCCCGGTCCTGAACAGTTCCGCCACGTAGAGGAGCCAGCCCTTCCAGACATGGCGGAACTCTAGATGGCTCCTGACCCAAGCCGGCAAGACCCGGCTATTGAGTCTTCGATCCCGAGACACTTCACTGTCAAACGGACGCGCCCGAAGCGGGCAGGTGCTGGCTATACGCCGCCCTATCCGTCCTACTCCGTGCGATTCGCGGAAGGCGTCAGCAATCTTGTTTGCGCCTTCCTCGGCGTCCAAAGCAGGGCGCCGCTCTCTCACGAGGCGAAAGTAGCTTCCGCTGGAATGTGGGAGCTGTGTGCCAACGAAGACGCACCGATGTCCCGCGAGCATGCAGTCCACACGGACGAACAAGGCTTCGATAACCAGGTCATCATTGCCTATTGGGACGATGTCGAAGCCTATGGTCGCTGGTTCAAGAAGCACCGTGACGCACTGATCGGTGCTGGCCTGGAGCCCTCCGACTACGGCCGCTGGATCGAAGCAGTCACGCCGGAAGCACGCAGGTTTGAGACCCTGTATTCTTCCAATACCTTCCCGGAAGGCGCCGCGCGAATGGCCACAGGAGGATTCACTGGGGAAATCCAGGAGCACGGGTACTGGGGCAGCATGCGAGACCGCCTGCCGATTGCGCAAACCGACGCCCTCGAGCCTGTGGGCGATCCAGTCGTCCCCCGGAACCCGGGGATCGTCCGGGTTGAACCGCACGACAACCTGGCGGTCATCCGTTCCGGCCAAGACTGGAGCCTTTGCGACGACGCAGAACGTGCGTCCTATTTCAGCGATGTGGAACCCCAGCTGAAAGCAGGCATGGACTTCCTGACGACGGAAGGTGCATCGATCGGTTGCTACGCGAACAGGTACATGACGAGCAGCGATGGAAACGGCAATGTCCTTGAACAGAGCTTCGGTCTGAGCTTCTGGCATAGCCTGGAGGATATGGAGAGGTGGGCGGAATCGCATCCCACCCACGTCGCCATCTTTAGGTCCGCCATGACATTCCTGCAGGCAAACGCGGGCGCTAGGCTTCGCCTCAGCCATGAGGTTGCAGTGGTCTCACGCGACCAGCAGTACTACGAGTACAACAATTGCCACGCTGGAACAGGCATGCTCGGCGCCAGGAGGCCGCTGGGAACAGCCACTCTTGGCACTCGGACCTAATCTGCAAGGCGGGCGGCCAGTTCAATCTGTCCGCCCGCCGGCAATCCCGGCATGCGTGGGTGCATGCGCACAGGGTGCAGACTTTAGTACATGAACATGACCGCTGGACGTCGGGCAGCGCTAACGCGGGAGCAGGCTTCGTCAGAGACGATGACTATGGAAAGCAGTGCGTATGGCGAGGCAGTCCGGGCAGTCCGGACGGGTGAAATCAGCGCGGATGAAGCGGCGAACCAGCTGATAGACCGGATGACGGAGGGGGAGGTTCTCGGCCTGCTCGACGGCGACTCGTCCAGGTGGGTGCTCCCGTTCATTCCCGCTCTGCTCGACAGACGACCGTTCGTGGCCGGGGCGGTCTCACGGCTCGGCATACCAGGCATTCGGTTCAGCGACGGTGGCCGTGGTGTAGTGATAGGCGCCTCCACGGCTTTCCCCGTGACGATTGCCCGGGCAGCGACCTGGGATCCATCGCTGGAGGAACGTGTCGGGATCGCTATCGGTTTGGAGACCAGGGCGAGGGGAGCGAACTACTCTGCCTCCGTCTGCGTGAACCTCCTTCGCCACCCCGCGTGGGGCCGGGCCCAGGAATGCTACGGAGAAGATCCGGTGCTCACCGGCCGGATGGGATCGGCCCTTACAGGAGGCGTACGTTTGCACGTCATGGCGTGCGTGAAGCACTTCGCGCTCAACTCGATGGAGAACGAGCGATTCGAGGTGGACGTGGCGGTGGACGAACACGCCCTGCATGAGGTGTACTTGCCGCACTTCAAGGCTGTAGTGGACGCTGGCGCCGATTCCGTCATGAGTTCGTACAACCGCGTGCGAGGCGAGTATATGGACGTCAACCGCGCCCTGCTCACCGACGTGTTGAGGCGGGAGTGGGGTTTCTCCGGGTTCGTGACGAGCGACTGGGTGTTCGGCACCCACGACGCAGTGGCCAGCCTGGAGGCGGGGATGGACGTGGAGATGCCACTGCGGCTGCTACGCGCCCGCGAGCTGCCCGCCGCGCTGCGGAACGGTGTCCTGGCCCGGGCCACAGTTCTGCAATCCGCGCGCCGGGTTCTGCGCACGTGCGTCGAGCATGCCGCGAACCGGGAACTGGCGGCCCCTACTCGCGCCGTTATTGCGTCCCCGGCGCACCGGGCGCTCGCCCACCAAGTCGCTGCGGAGTCGATCGTAATGCTGAAGAACGAAACCGTCGGCGCGGCACCGCTGCTGCCTTTGGCTCCCACCATCCAGCATCTCGCGGTGATCGGACGACTCGCCGCACAAGGGAACCTCGGCGATCATGGTTCCTCACGCGTCCGTCCTCCCTCCACTGTCTCGCCGCTGCAGGGCTTGCGTGAGGCGCTTCCCGGTGTCCTGATATCGACCACCACCGGCCGAGACGAGCGCCGCGCGGCGGCGATGGCCGCCGCGGCGGAGATGGCGATCGTCGTCGTCGGGCTGGACCAGCACGATGAAGGCGAATCTGTTGTCACTGGAGGTGTAGACGTGGGCGTGATCGGCCGAACCTTTGGCTCAGGCCCTCTCCGACAGGTTCTCATTGGACTCGCACACCTGGCCTCGCGCTTCGTCCGGGGCGGCGACCGCAGCTCGCTTAACCTGCGTCCCTCTGACGAGCGGCTTATCCAGGCGGTCGTCGCCGCGAACCCCAGGACCGTCGTCGTGCTTGTTAGCGGCAGTGCGATCCTCACCGAGGCGTGGCGTGATCGCGTGCCAGCGCTCCTCCTTGCCTGGTACGGCGGTATGGAGGGCGGCCGTGCGCTCGCGAGTGTGCTGACCGGCAGTGAGGAGCCCGGCGGACGGCTGCCCTTTGTGCTGCCAACGGATGCCGCGCATCTGCCATTCTTCGACTCCGCTGCCAAGTCCGTGGTCTATGACGCTCAATGGGGTCAGCGCAGGCTCGACGGCGAGGGGCACCGGCCCGCCTACCCGTTTGGATTCGGCCTGGGCTATACAACCCTCGAGCACCGACTCATTGACCACACCTTGGACAGCTCAGGCGGCAACGCGAACGTGCACGTAACGAACAAAGGCCATCGCAAAGGCTCAACCGTCGTTCAGGTCTATGCGGCAGATGTGTCCCTCCGCAGACCTGTGGCCCAACTCCTTGGCTTCCGGAAGGTGACCCTACAGCCTGGCGCGGAGACCACCGTGCGTGTCGTTTTGGATGCGGGCCCCACCCTGCAGCGTGATTCGACCACACGGCGCTGGTCTCCCCGATCGGGAGTGTGGGCCCTGCAAGCGAGCCAACACAGCCCGGACAGCTGGGAGAACGCCGTCCGCTTGCGTCGCACGGAGGGTCTGATTGACCAGGAAGGTACTTCAGACGTCAAGCCGGCCTGATGTAGTCAGGGGTTCCGCCGATTATCCAGGAAGATCGCGAAACGGGGCCAACGGCCCTTCGACACGGACCGCCAAATGGTCATCGCCCCGAAGCATGGCGCGGAGCAGCCGACGTTCCTCCCAGTGGAGAATCAGAGACGCTCGGCCTGGGCGCAGGACCATGTCTTCGTCCGGCGTCGTGTACCGCTTCTGCAGATCCGCCAGCTCTTCCTCTTGCAGCAGTGCAACCGTGCTGCCCGAAGCCTGGTCGACTAATCGGACCAATGAGGAGGGGCCGGTGAGATCGGTCGCGACGAAGCGCTGCTCGCTGGCGGCAAGAATGGTCCTCTGCGCCGCCCGCGTCACGACCAGCGGACGGGACGGTCCGCCCAGGAGGGCACCTAGTACGTCGGCCGCAGCATCAGGGCGACCTGTTCTCTGCGCCGCCGCCTGCATCTTTTGCAAACGGCCGGGCTCACGCAGCACCTGATCGATCTTCCAGCCGATCGTTGCCGCTGCGTTGCACCGGACGGCCGCGCCTTGCTCCATGAGGTAGTCGCCGTTGCGTACCTCCTGACCAGGGATCGGGTTCACAAGTACCATCGGCAGCCCCGCAGCCATGCACTCCGACGCCGAGAGCCCACCCGGCTTGCCCACGAACAAATCTGCCCGCTGCAACAGCTGCGGCATTTCTGTCGTGAAGCCGAGCACGCTGTAGCGGTCGCGGGCGGTCGCCACCAGCTTTTCGATGCGTTGCCGCAACGCAATATTGTTTCCGCACACGACTGTCGCCGTGAACGCCGAGCGCATGTGCATCGTTTGCCGCACCACCGAGACAGCGTAGTCGCCGCCGGTCGCACCTGCTGAGATGATCAGCATCGGCGGCTTTTTGGCATCGCGTACGGGCGCTGGACTGGGCTGTTTGGTGATCGGGATTCCCGTGGCAACAACACGGTCGGGAGGAAGACCCAGGGCCATCAGCTCCACCTTTCCCTCCTCCCTGGCCACAAAGATCTTGTGGAACGCCCCGGAAAGGGACAAGCCTTGGAAGTCGTAGTCGGTGGTCACGACAGCTGTCTTGGCGTCGATCACGCCGCGAAGGAGCAGTGAGGCCATCAGCTGGGCCGGGAGGAAATGCGTGCACACAATCGCGGTGGGCCGGAACTGCTTGATGGCACTGATAACCGGGCTGGCATTCAAGCGCGTCCAGGGGTCAATCGGGCCGCGACGCCGGAACGGCGGGTTGCTGATGTCGTAACCCCACTCGACCAACCAGGGCAAGTCCTCCACGAGGACGAAGTAGCCCTTACTCAGCAGCGCTCGGTAGAGCACACTGCTTACCTTCAGCACATCAAGCACCTGCACCTCGGCGATGTCATCGCGTGCGGCACATGCTTGTTGTACCGCGGTCGCTGCGCTGTTATGCCCGGATCCCACGCCTGCAGACAGGATCAAAACGCGCTGTCCGTTGGCGGTGGCTTTGGTTCGTGCCGACGTTGTGCGCATGAGGAGAGGCTAGCAGGGTGCATTCTCCTGAAGACGAGGGCGAGACACGGCAGGAGAGTGCGGCTCCGTGCGGAGACGGGACCTGCAAACGCTGTGCTCATGGGTGGGCGGGAGCCGTGGCATCTTGATGGTGCCGCTTATGGTGTCAGATGATGGTGAGCGCGTGTTTGGCGCTTTCCACCAAAACGTGGGTGTTTGCCGGAACGTGAACTACTTCCCCATCAATCTGGCAGGGAATGGCGTTCCGCGTTGTGAAGGAATAACTGTTGACGCTGGGCTGCGGTCCGAGGCCAAGTGTCACCGCGCGCAGCGTCATTAAGGCCATTCGCCAGCGCCCGGAGTGTGGCAATGTCACAATCTCGAATTGACCGTCGTTGGGGTTGTTCTTATCGCTTACTGTTCCGTATTTTGCCATGTGGGAGATGTTTGCCAGGACAAGACTGTCGAACTGTGCTGCTGCTCCGTCTGCCCGCTCAAGCTCAAACGGCTCCAGACTGGACAGTGTTCTGGTCACGGAGAGAAGTTCAAGGACTTTTCCTTTACCTCCCTTCTCAATTCCGATCGCCATCAAGGGGGTCAGCCCGAAACCTATATAGGAGTGGGCGTAATGGACTTGATCCGCTTTTTCTCCACTCAACGTGATTCGGAGCAGATCCATCGGACGGACCGAACCATTACGGATAGCTTCCGTCAGCTGCCGTACCGGCATGCTCCTGAAGTGGTCGTTGGCGTTGCCTGCGGGTAGAACGGTGCACACTGCCCGAGTAGATGAAATGTCCATGACACCGTTGACGACTTCGTTGTATCCGCCGTCGCCACTGACGGAAATGATGAGTGGAGATCCGTTCGCCGCCGCTGAGCGTGCAAGATCCCGGGCGTGCCCCGCGAAAGCGGTCGGCTGTGTCTCGACTTTCATTTCGGGCA
Organism: Arthrobacter sp. Rue61a; assembly: GCF_000294695.2. Taxonomy (NCBI): domain Bacteria; kingdom Bacillati; phylum Actinomycetota; class Actinomycetes; order Micrococcales; family Micrococcaceae; genus Arthrobacter; species Arthrobacter sp. Rue61a. The sequence continues at coordinate 2,236,445 of NC_018531.1, forward strand.
GCGCGGCGAGCAATTCCTGCTCGAGGGCGTCTATCCGCGTGGCCATTCCGGGTCGGGCCGGATTGAAAATCAGGACCACCCGATCAAAGTGTGCTGCAAGAGCGTCAGGTGCCACCCACCGCATGTTTCCCAAAAGTCCTTTGCAACTACTGACCGTTACTCGGTTTGAATCCTTCCAGCCTAGTGTTGGCACCTGGAATTCACATATGGTTCTTGGGCATAGGCAAAAAGGGAGTGTGGAAAATGTCCACACTCCCCGCCACGGACTACCTCTCACACCAATCTGGCTGGCCCGGATTGAGCACGTTTCCGCCCCTTTCCACTGTTTTGAGGCCTGGCATTACGGTCGGGTCCCACCTCGGGCACCACAAACCCGCTCGTCAGAAGGGGTTCGTGCTTTAGCGTGTGCTGCGTCAGATGAAGACCTGCTCCGACATGAAGGGTCAGCTACTAATGGCCGGAGACCGTTTGCCTCCCAGAAGGTCTTATCAGCCGAGGTTCGGGATGAGCAGGACTTTGCAGGCGTCTCCGGTGAGGAGCTCTACGGCTTCGTCAATTTGGCTGAGTTTCATGCGGTGGGTGATGAGCCAGTCAAGTTCCAGTTTTCCGGAGTCCAGTAGCAGCAGGCTTTGTTCCCAGGTTTCCCAGAGCCGGCGGCCGAAGATGCCGCGCAATGTGATGCCCTTTTTGTTGATGTACGCCGCGATATCGACTTCCGCGGGGCGGCTGGGGTGTCCGACGGTGATGACGGTGGCTTCCCGGCGGACGGCTTCGAAGAGGGTTGCCAGTGTGCCTGGTGCTCCGGAGCATTCGAAGGCGACGTCGAAACCGCCGCGGCGGCCGGTTAGTTCGCGGCAGCGTTCAACGATGCCGTCGTTGGGGTGCAGCGCGGTTGCGCCGAGTTTTTCGGCTTGGGCGCGGCGGTAGGGGTTGGGGTCGACGGCGATGACGTGGGAGGCGCCCATGAGTAGAGCCAAGTTCACCACGACGAGACCCACCGGGCCTGCCCCGCTGACGAGCACCGCCCGGCCTGCCACGGAGTAGTTGGCCCGCTGGATGGCGTGGACTGCGACGCCGGCTGCTTCGAGAAGGGCGCCGGATTCCAAGGACAAGCCGGTGGGGAGTTTGACGCAGATGTCCTGCGGCACGGCGGCGTATTCGGCGAAGACGCCGTCGATGTGCATGCCCAGGATGCCGGTCCGTTCGCAGGTGTGGGCGTCTCCGGTGCGGCACGGGAAGCACTGGCCACAGGTCAGGTGGCTTTCGAGGGCAACTTGGTCGCCGACTTTAAGACCGGTGACGCCGGGGCCGATTTCGACGACGGTGCCCGCGCCTTCGTGGCCGAGGACCACCGGAAGGTTGAGGTTGAAGGCTTGGGCTGAGGGGGTCCATTCGTAGAGTTCGCGATCGGTGCCGCAGAGGGAGGCAGCGCCGACTTCGATGACGACCGATCCCTCGGTTGCCTTGGGGTCGCCGGCGTCGGTGACGTATGAGACGCCTCGTTCGGCTGCGTTTTTGACTACTGCCCGCATGTGGGCCGCCTTTCGTTGGTTCTGGTGATGAGTTGGGGGTGTTAGCTGGGGAGTTCGCCGGCGAATCGGCGCAGGATGTCAGCGGGGCCTACCTGACCGCCTTTGAGCAGGAGTCTGCACCCGCCGACTGTGGAGCCATCGTCGGCTTCCAAGATGGGACCCGCTGTGACGAACTGGTCGGAGACGCGGAGCTGGCGCACGCCCATGGCGATGAGTGCGTGGCTGGAGGTGTCGCCGCCGCAAACGGCGATGTCGCGGGTGAGGCCGGCTGCGGCCATGCGGGCCGCGATGCCGCCGATCAGTGCTCCAACGTAGCCGGCATCAGCCGGTGAGGCGGCTCCATATCGGGGATCCCCGGGACCGCGAGTGGTGTGGACGACGACGTTGCGGCCCTTCTGAAGGGCGTCAGCGACCCGCCGGTCCAGTGAGGCCAGGGCTCCAGCGTCGTGTCCCTGTAGCAGCTCGGCGGGTACTGGCGCGTCCTCCCATCCGTGGGAGACGGCGTCGTTGATCTGTTCTGCTGTGGTGCTGGAGGCAGAGGCGCTGATGGCCAGCACGGGTCCTGAAGGCTGCTGCGGGCCGGGAGTGCGCGGATTCTGGTCAGAAACAGACCGGGCAAGGGCTGCCATGATTCCACCTGAGCCCACAACAAGGGTGGGCCCATGGCCATGCCCCTCCCGGGTGAGCGCTTCAGCGACGGTATCCATATGCTGTTCGTTTACGGCATCGACCACGAAGGCCTGCGCATCGGGGTCCCGGCGCCGGTCTGCCCAGGCGTCCTTGAAAGTCCCGTCGTCATAGGCGGGCAGATGAATGGCTTCGGGTTCCGGAGAGCTGGCCAACTGTTCGGCGAGGACGTGGCGCAGGTCGGCCTCGGCCATGGGGGTGGAGGGGTGCCGGGACATGATGGGGTGGCGGTCCAGCCGGTAGGTCTTGCCTGCGTAGCTCGCGTAGTGGTTGCTGAAGGCTGTGAAGCGGCCGAACCCGGGCTGGGCCGGCACTACGGGGATTGGGCCGTGGAGGGGGAACTGCTGATGCAGCAACTGGATCCCGCGGCCGATGCTGCCAACGGTGGGGGAGCTGTCGAAGGTGGAGCAGACCTTGTAGAGCAGCACTTCCAGGTTTAGTTGCGCAATGCCGGCAAGGTCACGGGCAACCAAGGTGTCGAAAGCTTCCCCAGCCAGGGACCGGGCGGGTCCGGCGATTCCGACGACGTCAGCATCGGTGGGCAGCGGTGAGTCTCCAATGACGAGGACAGCTTCCAGTCCGTATCGATGGGACTGGGCCAGGACATCGGCGGCTCCCGTGAGGTCGTCCGCGACGAAACCAAAAGCGGGCATGTCAGGCACCTTTCCCGAAGGTTTGGACTGCGTGCAGGAGTGCATCGTCCCCGGTGTGGGAACGCTTCTGTGCGGCTTCCTGCAAGGGGACTCCGGCCACTGCAGCTTCCCAAGCTTGTCGGAGGCTGCGCACCCCGGCCCCCGGACCGTCCGGATGGGCCGCGACGCCGCCGCCAGCGAGCATCATGAGGTCTGTGGAGCCCACGGCCTCAAACGTGGGCCCTGGGGTGGTGACGTTTTGGCCCGAGGACAGGACGGGCAGCGGTGCGGTGGTCTGTCCCAGGGGTTCGAGCAGGCTGCGGATGTTCGCGGCGACCTCTTCGTCCAGTTCGTAGAACTTGCTGCCGAGTCCGCTGGCGTGCAGGTGGTCCGCGCCGGCGAGGCGCGCCATCTGCTGCCACACCCGGTAATCCATGCCGAGGCCCTTGGACCGCATCGAGGCGGCGAGGCCGGCGCGGTGGCCGTGGATGGGAACTTCGGCGAAGCTGCGCAGCAAGGCCAATGCGGGAAGGCCCATGACCGGGATGTTCAGCATCACGCAGCGGCCTCCGGCGTCGACCACCAGATCATGGCGCTTCTTGAGGCCGGCGAGGTCTCCGGTGATGTTGAAGGCATACATGGTGGAGTGGCCGGTGACCTGCTCTGCGGCGCGGATTTCTTCGGTGGCCACAGCAACCCGGCGTTCCAAGGGCAGGTACGCGGGGTCGGTCATCAATTCGTCGTCTTTGATGAGGTCGATGGAGGCCATGGCCAAGTCGCGCACCACGAGCCGGAATTCTTCTTCCGAAAGCCCGACGTTGGGTTTGACGATGGTTCCCACCATGACGCCTTGGACGTCGCTGATGAGTTTGCGCGTACCCTCGATGCCGAAAGCCGGGCCGGGATGGGCGGCGACAAAGTCCTCGGGGAGGGCGATGTCCTGCAGTCTGCAAGCGTAGAGGTCGCCCAGTTCGAAGAGGTTGCCGGCGATCGCGGTCTGCAGGGTTGCCAGGTCGGTGCCGATATTCTCCATAGGGAAATCGACGGTGACGAGGGCGGCACGGACCTTCTCCGGGGTTGCCCGTGATGGCAGTGAGGGCCGGCAGAAGCCGAGCTCCTGGACATCTGAGATACGGGCGGCGTGCCTCTCACGGATGCGGGCAGACTCGCCGGGTACCGGCATGAACGTGCCGCTGGATTGTTCGCCTGCCATGATGGCCGCGGCTTTTGCAGGGTCGATTTCCGACTCAAGGTAATAGGTGCATCGCACCGAGCGCGGATCGCGCATGGTCTCTCCGTCCATGAAGGGGATGTACAAGTAATGGTTCAGACTGCGGCGGGGACCGGATCGGCTGGCTGCAGGCCTCCGGCCCGCTTCAAGGCCCAAGAGGCGACGATCGGGGCAAGCAGTGCTGTCACGAGAACTGCCGTTGCGGCCTGGGCTGACGCGGAGGCGACGAAGGGCTCGAACCTGGGGTCTGCGACGGCGACCACTGCAGGTACGGCGACGGCGTTGCCGGCCGTTGTGCCGGCCGCGAACCCGATACCGCTTTTGGAACCGCGCCTGAGGATGAACCGGTACCCGAGATAGGTTAGGCCGCCAGTGAAGACGACGACGATCAGGCCGAGGAAGATCCCGGCGAAACCACCGGTGAGCACGGTCTTGAGGTTGATGCCCGTGCCAACGGCGAAGGACATGAAGGGGATCACGATGTTCGGTACGTGGTCCAGGGCCCTCGTCCACTCACGATCGACGGCGCCGATGAAGAGACCGATGATGAACGGGATCAGTGCAGCGGCGAAGGCCAATACAGGGATATCGCCCAGCCCTGATGCACCCAGGAAGATCAGGGCCAGGAATGGCCCGTCATCAAAGGCGCTGGCCACGTAGGCGCCGGTGTCCCTTTCGTCGCCATACTGGCCGGCGAAGGCCAGCCACAAGGCGCCGTTGCTGTTACCAAAGATCGCCAGCATGGCCAGGATTGATACCCCTGCAATGCCATCGATGCCGACCACCAGGCCCAGGATCACGGCGATGGTGGCCGGGATCAACGTCTTGCAAACCAGGACAACCGTGGTGGTGGATGCGGCGGCCTTGCCGCTGTGGCTTCCGGTGATTTGAGCGCCGGTGGCCAGGATCAGCACCGCGATCAGCGTCAAGGCCCCGTCCTTGAAAAGCGCCGTGGTGAAACCGCCGATTTTCAGGGCTTCGGGCGCAAAGGTGTTCATCAGTACGCCCAGCATGAGCGGTATCAGCATCATGCCGGCGGGCACCTTCTGGAGGAAGGCAAACATCGGTATCCGAGAACGCCCGGACCTCAAATGCATCTGCGTCATTATTCGACCTTTCTACGCCATTGTATGTTCCAGCCGACGGATCAAGTCCGTACAATTAGTACGTACATTACATGTGGGGTGGATCACTCGTCAAGGATGAGATGAGGCCCGGGCGGGCTATGATGTGCTCGAACGCCAAAGGAGTCAGTGTGAGTGTGCAACCCACCGGGGGAGAGCCCCGGGAACGGTCCAACGGCCTGAACCGTGCGGAGGGGCCGCCCCTGCATGCGCAGATCCGGGACATCCTTCACCGGCAGATCCTGGACCGGCCATTGCTGCCCGGTTCTCCGCTGCCCACTGAGGAGGAACTCCAGAAACAGTTCGGCGTCTCCCGCAGTGTCGTGCGCCAGGCGTTGTCCGGACTTTCAGACCTCGGGCTGATCCGCCGCCAACGCGGCCGCGGCAGCGTGGTGGCCGCCGCACCGGTCCTCCGAAGGCATCTGCAACAAGCCGGAGGACTTGACGAACAAGCAGCGGCGCACGGCCAGCGCCTCCGAACCCACGTCATCTCCGTGGAACACGCCACCCCACCTGAGCCGGCGGTAGAGGCTTTGAACACCACCAACACCTGGAAAATCGAACGCATCCGCTACCTGGAAGAGACCCCAGTGGCGTTCATGCGCACCTGGGTTCCCCGCGACCTCTTTCCGCACTTCACCAAAGAGTTGCTGGAAAACGCATCACTTCTTGGCCTCATGCGGGAGCATGGCTACCACCCGGCAGGCGGACCCCGGCAAGTTCAGGCAGTGGCGGCAGATGCCGACCTTGCACAAAAACTCGAATCCAATACCCGCGAACCCCTCCTCCTGCTTCAAGGGGTAACGAGTGACGCGCTCGGTCATGGCCTCGAATGGTTCAACGTCTGGCACAGCCCCAACACCGTCTTTGACGTCGACGCACAGGTAACCTCACAGCCAGGGCGCGTGTCGCAGGATCACATCAGCCGCCTGCGGAGCCTGACCCGGCAACTTGAATCCGAACTGGCAGAAATTGAACGAGGTGTCCGTTAAAGGGCGCTGATGACGACGGTGACTTGGGGCAGAAAAACAACCGCGTTTCCCGCGGTGGGGAGCGCGGTTGGCTTTGTGCCTGCGCCGAACGGCCGTATCGAGTAAGTGTCCGCACTCACTGTCCCGGACTGGGCCGAACACCCACCGGACGGCCACTGATTCCGCACGTCCGCCTCTTCGCAGTCTTTCCAGGGCCTGAATCCCATTCGAGTCCCGGTTCGTGCACTGCAGGGTTGTCGGCGGCCAGCTGCCGGTAAATCGACGGCGTCCAAGCCGTCTCTGCGGCATTGATACCCGGTCGTCTACTCTGGGCGATCCGGATAGCTACCCTCCGTTCTTCCAAGGCCATCTGCCCCCTCGGGAACGACCCACTAGATAAGATTCCCCGCAACTCCATGGTTTGGTTTTCGTTTTGGTCAGCTGCACTGGCAGCGGGGACTGCAGAGTCAGATTGCGCCCGGGTAACCGACATAGCAGCGGGTAGATGGCGCCGGTGAAGGGTGTCGAACGCCCAAAGGCCGCCCTCCCGCACTTTGGCGATGAGGGCGGGATTCGAACATTCCACGTGCGGGAGCTGAGGGCTCGCCAACGACGGCCTCAAGCGGCGTCAGTAATAGGTGACTATCAAAAACTTCTGAGAATCTGCGACACACTCGGCGCTGATTCGCATCTTCATTAGTGGAGCGTCGCCCTTGCGTAAAGTGCGCGCGCTGCCCTGTACACATGTCGCTCCCGCAGCTGGAGCGAATGCGCAAGAGTTCTCGGAAGGACACTCCATTGAAGTTTTCCCGTGGGGGAGCGACAGCCCTTGTTGCTGCCTTGATGGTGGTCCTGGGAGGGCTGTCATTCGGCGTGCCCGCTCAGGCATATGAGGTGGCGACTACTCCGGCGAATGTGGGTGGCGGTGTTGCCGTGCTGACGATGCCCGGGTCGGGTCTGACCGCAACCTTCGACCAGTCGGGGTTGACGGGCTTAGTGGGGAGGACGACGCTGAATAGCCGGGGATATGTCGGCTCCGACTACCCCCAAGGCGTTCCCGGGACTTCTCCAGCTGTCGAGTTTGCTACTGATGCCACAAATAACTGCGCAGCCAGCGGCCCGTGCTCAGGTCTGGGTACAGTCACTGTCGCTTTTAGTCAGCCGGTGAGAAATCCAGTGTTAAATCTGGCAGGCATAGGCGGCTTCGTGCTGTTGGACGAAGATGACGACGGCGACGTGGATCGTCAATCGCAGTTGCATGTGGTCCTTAACCTTGCCACGGGCGGTTTGACGATGAGCAAGCTGTCCGGGAGTAACCTTGCAGTTAACGGCAATTCCATTACGGCTATTGATGACAAAACTGGCACTGCGTGCAACACCACTGCTCAAGCCGGAGATCCCAGTCCCCTGAATGCCGGGGCCACAGCTGCGTGTGGATCGGTGCGCGTGAACGGTGTTGTGACGTCGTTGACCTTCAATGTCAGCAGCGTCTTCGTTCCCGTCAGCAGCGCGATGCCAGGTTACACGAATAGTGATATTCAGGACCCTGAACACAACGCGGACAACTTCGTCATGGCCGTAACGGTTCCGCAGGACTTCGGGGATGCCCCGGCGTCCTACGACCAAAACAACGCCGCTCGGGCAGTCATGTCGGACGTCACGCTGGGTAGCAACATCACTGAAGACAACCCCGCCGTCGCCAACGGCACAGCGTCACCGAACGCCAGTGCGACAGCAGCGCTGGACCAGATGGACGATGGCGTAGTGCTGGCTCCTATGACGGCGGGGGCAACAAGTTACTCCACAACCGTCGCCATTAGCGGTGCCAGCAAGGCCGGTATCACGTGCGGATGGATTGACCTTAACAAGAACAACACGTTCGACAACACAGCCGAACGTGCCTGCGCCAACTTTGTTGCCGGAGCCACGTCGGCCACGCTAGCCTGGTCCGCTGTTCCCGCGACTTTGACTGCCGGGACCACGTACGCTCGCTTTCGGATCGGCTACACCACATCGCAGATTCAAGTGCCGATTGGGCCATCCAACTCCGGCGAGGTCGAGGACTACGTCGTCACCATCGCCCCCGCAGGCGTCCCTGCCATCACGCTGCTCAAGACCGTCGACAGGACGACTCTTGTGGCCGGCCAGACGGCAACCTACACCTTCGTCGCCAAGAACACAGGCAACGTCACTTTGACCGGTGTCGTGATAAGTGAAACTCAGTTCTCCGGCACAGGGACCATGTCAGCTTTGACTTACTCCTGGCCGGGGGTGCCCGGTGTGTTGCTGGCAGGACAATCGGTAACTGCCACGGCCACCTACGTTGTGACCCAGAACGATAGCACCACCGGGGTTCTGACCAACACCGCCAAAGTCACCGGCAATCCACCCATAGGTCCACCGGTCACCGCCACGGACGATGCAGAAATCAAGGCGCCCCCGGCGTGGAAGATTAAGAAGACCGCCACGGTCAACGGTGCAGTTCCCGCGAACGGATCGGTAACGCCCGGCGAAACCATCAACTACTCAGTGACAGCGACCAGTCTCAGCGGCATCATCACCGGAGTGGTCCTCAAGGACAATCTCGCTGACGTTCTGGACGATGCCACGTACGTCCCCGGCTCGGCAACCCTCACCATAGGTACAGGAACCCCTGTTGCGGTGGCGGATCCTGTAGCCCCGTCAACAACATTGACAACGGCCGCTTTCACGCTTCCGGCCGGTCAAACAGCGACACTGCGCTACAGCGTGACAGTCAATAGCGGTGCCTGGAATGCCACGTTGGTTAATACTGTCAGTGGCGGCGGCAGCACCTCTCCCCAAACCTGCGCCGAATCAGGCTCCTCCGGTCCCGGCCCCGACTGCATCACCACACACCAGACATCCGCCAAGGTCCTCATCGAAAAGATCGGTGAATCCTCTGACGAGGAGTGGGTCAGAATGGCCGGCTCGTCCTGGACGATCTACACCAACAATAACGGCGTCCCCGGACCTGCCCTTGTAAGCCCAACCGCGGTTGCGGTCGCAGGCGAAACAGGTTTGTTCCAACTCGAGGGAATCGAACCCGGTATCTATTGGCTCGAAGAGACCACGGCACCTGAAGGGTTCAACCTGTTGGCCGAACCCGTGCAGTTCACCGTTGCAGCTAACGGCGCGGTGACAGTCGGACAAGGCAGCGGTACGGGCATCGTGACCAGCGGTGACAGCGACGGTGATGGGATATTCCTCCTTACCGTGCGCGACGTGCCCGCTTTGGAAATGCCCGAGTCCGGCGGCATCGGCTGGTGGCCCTTCACCGCAACCGGATCGGTTCTCGTCCTCACGGCCCTCGGCCTGGGACTGGCCAGCGTGCGTCACCGAAACATCACCATCACTTAGGCCTCCCGGAGGCCGCTAGCGCGGCAGTCCCGGAACACAGAATGTTCACTCCCGAGCATCCGTACCATCAATAGAAAGAGACACAAGTGAGTAATCCCAGCTCTTTGCGGTTACTGAAAACCGCCGCCGCGACAATGGCCGGGGCGGTGCTGGCCATGTCGTTCTCCATCGCACCAGCCTCCGCAGCGCCCCTTGTCGATGGCGACCAAACCGGTTCCATCACCGTCCACAAGTTCGAACGCCCGACGACACCCACAGGCCTTCCAAACAACGGCACCGCCGTGGAAACTACTGGACTGACGCCTTTGGCCGGCATCGGATTCACAATCCAGCAGGTCAACACCATCGACCTGTCCACGAACGCCGGCTGGGACTCAGCCCACAACCTGAGCAGCGTCTTCGCTCCGTCGGACGCAGCTGGTTCCATCACGGGCGCTGGATACACTTTGGGTGCGGGACAGGCACAGACCACCGCTGCTGATGGCAGCGCATCGTTCGCCAACCTCCCTGTCGGCCTGTACTTGGTCACCGAGACCAACTATCCGGCCGGCGTCACCCCGGCAGCTCCGTTCCTGATTTCCGTGCCGTTGACGGACCCGGACAACAAAGACAAGTGGATCTACGATGTTCACGTCTACCCCAAGAACTCGATTGCCGGGGCCGAGAAAACCGTTACGGATGCCCCTGATGTGAAGCTGGGCGACCAGATTGACTTCACCATCACCGGTGACATCCCCAACGAAGCAGTCATTGACGGGTACAAGATCGTCGACGTGCTCGACCCCAAGCTGACCTACGTGGGCGCCACGGCTACCCTGCTTGATGGCACGCTTATCACCGAAGGCACTCACTACAACGTCGTCTTCGACGCAGCAACCAACACTGTCTCCGTTGTCTTCACCGATGCCGGTCGTGCCGTGCTTGCTGCACACAATGCCACTCGCGTCCAGGTTGTTGTGAACACCACCGTGAACACCATCGGTGAAATCGAAAACGAAGCACTGGTCTACCCGAACCTTCCCAGCTTCACGGTCACCCCGGGTCAGCCCGGTGGCCCGATCGTGACGCCCCCGGTAGTTACCAAGTGGGGCGAAATGACGCTTCAGAAGGTAAACGAGAACGGCACTGCTCTAGCTGGGGCTTCCTTCTCGGTTTACACCAACGAAGCTGGCGCGCTGGCCGGTACCAACCCGGTCGTGCTGAACGGCCAGAGCATCTTCACCGTCGCTGCCGATGGCACCATGACCATCTCCGGTCTGCGCTACTCCGACTGGGCAGATGGCACAGCTGTTGCACCGGGTTCGGCTGACTACCGCACCTATTACTTGGTCGAGACCACAGCCCCGGCCGGGTACGAGTTGCTTGCAGAGCCGATCTCCTTCCTGATCAACTCTGCCAGCACGAGCGTCGGCATTGACCTGAGCGTAAAGAACATCGCGTCCAACGGCGGCTTCGAACTGCCACTCACCGGTGGCACGGGAACCGGATTGCTGTATGCAGCCGGTGCCCTTCTGGTTGTTGGTGCAGGTCTGCTGTTCGTACGGAACCGCAAGACCACCAACAGCTAACATCTGCGGAGCCGCAAGTAGGCGCCCAGCTAGCGAAAGTGGGGGAGAGCGCGTCACAGCGCCCTTCCCCACTTTGAAGTTTCAGCACTAAACCCCTCCGCTATAGGACCCTGATGACTCACAACGCAGCCCCTTCCCGACGTGACCTCGGCCGAGTCATCGGACCATGGAGCAAACAACGAATCCTCGTGGTCCTGATCGCCATCACGGGTGTAGGTATCCTGCTCTACCCAACAGCCGCCGCATGGTTTTCAGACCGGGTCCATGCCACCGAAATCAGTGGGTACGTCGCCACTGTCGAAAATCTGAATCCCTCCGAAAAAACATCGATCCTTGACTCGGCAAGAAAGTTCAACGAAGAACTTCCTTCCGGCCCTCTCCGGGATCCCTATTCCCTCAATGAGGAGGGCAAACAAACCACTATCGGCGCAGGTTCAGACGCCTACCAGAATCTCCTGGATGTGGGTCCCGGCGGAATGATGGGCAGGATAAGTATTCCTTCCATTCATACGGACCTGCCAATTTTCCACGGCACGGACGAAGACTCGCTGTCCAAGGGTGCAGGACACCTCTTCGGTTCGGCACTGCCAGTTGGGGGACAGGGAACCCATGGTGTTCTCAGCGCGCACTCGGGTTTCGTCAACGCCACCCTTTTCGAGGACCTCGATAAAGTCGCTGAAGGCGATACGTTTAGCATCAGCGTCCTGGACCAGACCATTTACTACAAAGTCGACTCCATCCAAACCGTTCTGCCAAACCAAACGGACGCGCTTCGAAAGGTGCCCGACAAGGACTACGTAACTCTCGTCACCTGTACACCCACAGGCGTCAACAGCCACCGTCTGCTCGTCCGCGGCGAACGCACGGAGGCGCCAAGTGCCGAGAGCCCGCAAACAATGCCCAGTCGAGCGTCGGACCCGGGCTTCCCTTGGTGGGTATTAGGCCTCATTGGCGCGGCAACGGTTGCCATTCTCATCACCCGTCCGCAGAAGACACCTCAAGGCATCGGGGCGACTCAACGACCCGCAACCATCCACGCCTAGCCGCCCTCGGCTTCGAAAATCGGCCCTCCCGGCCCATGCGCAGGGTTCGAACAAGGCGGCCAGGTGACTTGTGAGTGCTCAGAACCTATTGGAGAAGGAAAGCGAAGCGAGCCCGGTTCCAGTGAATCCATAGTCGACTGTGTTTTGGGAGATTGAGTCTTTTCGGGATACTCCAAGCGTGAATTGGAGGTTGTCTGGGTCCACCCGGGTGCTAGTGCATTGGATTCGCTTTGTGTCGGTGTTCGGGGACGCGCAGTTCCATCCATCAGGATGAGAGAGTTTTCCTGGGATCAGGTGTGCACCTTCTGATACTGAGAAGTCTACTTCAGCGGTGTCAGGTGTCTTCTGGCCGAGTAAATTGAAGGTTATCGTGATGTGGACATCGGCTGCGGCTGTGCCAGGCCCTGAACTAAAGTCTGCGGTTATCGGTTGTGGCGTGGTTTCGCTGGACGATGGTGTTGGGCTGGGGGTCGTGGGCCCAGTGGGTGCCGGGCCAGGCGTAGTGGTGAGTATCGGCGCCGGAGTCCGACTTGTGCCGGGTAGCGGCGTCGAAGGCGGGCGGGATCCCTGTGAGGTGGCATTCGGCGTCGGCGACGGGACGGGACGGCTCGCAGAGACGGGAAACACGGCCGGACTGTTTCGCGCGCTGTTGGGAGCCGGGAATGGTTGCGGATTCGGGAGGAGCTCTTTCGTGGGGGGAGCGGAGGCAACTGACGTTGGTTGCTCCCGCGCGGCAGGTGTCCGACTGTTGTCCATTGTTGGGGATTTGGTGACCGGGCTGCCGTTTGCTGAAGCGGCAGCTGGTAGATAGCCCGCCTCTGCTCGTTCTGCACCATCAGTTCTCGCGGCGGCCAAGCCGAAGGTGGCGCCCACAATGACGGCCGCTCCGGTTAGGGCCACTGCCCCGGCTTTCAGCATAGTGGACATGGATTTCGGGGCGGCCCCTGCACCGGCGCCAATCAGCGTACCGGCGACTCCAGGGACGCCAGCGGTAAACGCCATGCCCGTGATCAGCGGGAAGATGATGACTCTCATGGAGGATTGGACGTCGTTCAGGTCCACAAGCAGGGCCGTGCATTTGGAGCATGACCCAAGATGAGCACGGAGCTTATCCTGGGAGCGTCGGCTGAGTCCATTGCGGGAATATGCTCCGAGCTTGTCTGAGTATCCTTCGCACTCCTCGCCTGATGAGGCTTTGATGTGGTGCTGCAAGTATGCCTGCCGTAGGGCTTCCCGGGCACGAATGGCCAGAGACGATACCCCATTAGGAGTTACCCCTAGAATTTTCGAGGCGGCCGCCGGTTTCATTCCCTCGACGTCGATATACCAAAGGACTTCTTGCCAACGCTCAGGTAGGGACTTGAACGCTGTTGCCACTGTGCTGGACTCAAATTCGGCCAGTACGGGGTCGTTAAATTCGTCAGTCCGGTCTAGCGCTAGGCTGTCGGAACCCGGCAAGCTGCGGGCCGCCGAGCGGTTTTGAGCCTGCGCGGTACGCCGTACAGCTGTGAGTAGATAGGCCCGAAAGAATGAATCGGGCCCCATGCCGCGCAAGAGGGCCCGGTGGACGGAGGCGAACGCATCCGAGGCAATGTCCTCGATATCGGCGGGGTTGTTGGCTTGCCCGGCTGCGACGTACCGTGCCATGTCCCAGTGCCGGTCAAACAGAGTCCCAAAGGCGTCCTGGTCTCCCGATCTAACTCTCAGGATGAGCTCGGCATCGCTTGCAGCCTCAGTTACAGATGCCACTGATTTTCCTACCTTCTGGGTTTATATCGTTTTCTGGCGTTTCATTCTGAGTTGAAAAAATTGGGCTTTGGTGCTGGTTTGGCGGTCAGAGTAGGAGAACTTGCCGGCGTGACTATGGGGACAGCCCTGATGACGATGCCAACCAGCGCTTCCACCAGGCCAGGTGGACCTAGGCTGGTCTACGCGCACTGCCCGCTGCGCACTCCAAAGCAAGTGGGTGACTAGGCGATATGGATGAATTGTCGCGATCGAGCAGTGAGAGCATGTCCACAGCAGCCGATAACCCTCCTACTTATAAAGTGTGTGCAGCGGGCCATATCTGTCGCGAAATGATGAAAATGTGTTCGGAAACACTCTTGGCCGACCCATTCTGGTTCAAACGGCCGGTGGACAACCCTTGTACCCGTGCTATCACTGGACTACGTCCAGGACAGCGCGGACGATGCTGCCGGTGTCGATCCCGTGGTAGCGGTAGACGTCGTCGATGCCTCCAGCCTGGCCGAAGGCGTCTACGCCGAGGTTGCGGCTTTTTACTTGATGCACGCTGGCGAGGAATGCGAGTGTGTGGGGGTGGCCGTCGAGTACGGTGACCATGGGGACGGCACGCTCGCGGGGGAGAATTTGATCCAAGATCCACGATTGTGCGTCCTGGTTCTGCCCATTTCGGCTTTGCAAGGCTTCGTAGAGCAGGCCAGGGCTGGTGACACATACGACGTCAACGGGGATTCCTTGGGTGGCGAGTCGCTCGGAGGCTGTGAGGGCTTCCGGGACCATGGCCCCCATGGCGACTATCGTCGCGGCCGGTGTCGTGGCTGCGTGGAGCATGTAGCCACCGGCGACCACTTGGCGACGGCGACGCTCGCGGGCGGCGGGATCTTCCGGGATCGCTGCCAGTTGCTGGTCAACCGGTTTTGTGGAGAGCCTCAAGTAGGCGGACTTGCCGTCAGCTCGTCCGAGTTGGGACATTGAGGCGAGCAGTGTCCACTCGACATCGATGGCAAAGGCCGGTTCGTAGCTGGTGCAGCCGGGCTGTTCCAGTCCGATGGAGGGAGTTTTGATGGACTGATGGGCCCCGCCCTCGGGTGCGAGCGTCACGCCCGAAGGCGTGCCTACCAAGATTGACTGGCCGCCGGCGTAGATGCCGTATGACCACGGTTCCAAGGCACGCTCGACGAACGGGTCATAGACTACACCGATCGGGAACAGCGGCTGGCCCCAGCGGCTCCAGGTCGCGCCGAGCTCGCCCAGAAGGCTGACCAGGTTGACTTCAGCGATGCCGAGTTCGATGTGCTGCCCGGTGGGCTTTTCTCGCCAGTGCATGACGGTCTCTGCGTCATCGCTGAACCAGTTCGGGCGCTCTTCAACGGACCACACGCCCACCTTGTTCAGCCAGCCGGCGAGATTGGTGCTGGAACTCACATCCGGGCTGACAGTCACCAGGCGGCGGGCGACTTCGGGCGCGGCACGGTTGACGTCCAACAGCGTGCGGCCCAGGGCTGCCTGCGTGGTTGCCGTGCCAGAGGGCGTCCTGCCGAAATCTGCCGGTACCGCAGGCGGGGCGACGGCAGGTTCGGCAACGCGACGGAGGTTTTCAGCTGTGGTTCCTATCAGCTGCCCCTCGGGGCATGCGGGGTCGAACCGATTCCAAGGTGCGTCTGGGTTCTCGCCCAATCTGGCGGCGAGTTGGCGGTACTGATCGACGGTGAGCAGCGAGGAGTGGTTCTGGGGATGGCCCTCGGTGGGCAGTCCGTTTCCCTTGACGGTGTAAGCGATAATTACAGTGGGGCGGGTGTCATCAATCTGGGAGTAAGCCTCGCGCAACGCGGCAAGGTCGTGCCCACCCAGGTTCCTGATGGCCAGCGTCAGCGTTTGGTCCTCGACGTCGGCAATGAGTTCCGCGATGGCCGCAGCCCGTGCGCCCTCGCCGGGGAGCCGGCGGCGCAGTTCTTCGACAGAGCAGCGCAGGAGCCTCTGGTATTCGGGGTTTGGCATGTCAACAATCCGCTTCCGCAGCGCGTCACCTCCGGTCCTGGCCATGAGACTTTCCAAGACGTGACCGAAGCGCACGGTGATGACCTGCCAACCAGCGGCAGAGAAGAGACGCTCGATTTTGCCCGCTGCAATGTTTGGCACCACCCGGTCAAGGGACTGCCTGTTCAGGTCGACGATCCATACGATCTCACCAAGATCCGCAACGTTGGAGTCCAGAACGGCTTCCCAGACGGCGCCCTCGTCCAGTTCAGCGTCGCCGACGAGCGAGTACTGGCGCCCACGGTTCGGTGTGCCGCTCACGGTCTCGATGTATCGCCGCGAAATAGCACCCCAGATGGGGGCTGTGGCTCCGATGCCGACGGAGCCCGTGGAGTAGTCAACCGGATCCGGATCCTTGGAACGGCTGGGATAGCTCTGCAGCCCGCCGAACTCACGCAACGTTGTGAGGTACTTTTCATCCAAGCTGCCCAACAGATAGTTGATGCCGTGGAGCGCCGGCGAAGCGTGAGGCTTCACCGAGACTCGGTCCTCGGCGCGAAGCTGTCCGAACCAGAGCGAGGTCATGATCGTGGCAATGGAGGCACTCGAGGCCTGATGCCCGCCTACCTTGATGCCGGATGTGTTCGGACGCACCTTGTTTGCGTGGTGGATGATGGATGTCGCAAGCCACAGAACACGGCGTTCTATCGCTGCAAGTGCCTTCAGTTGGGGGTCGTCGGAGGTCGAAACGGTATTCGCCGCCAGCTCATCATCAGTGAGTGGGGTCAGGTTCATTGGATGCCTTAAAGTGTGTTCGTAGGTCATGGGGGCGCGGGATACAGCGGACGCTGGGTGCGAGTGGTTATTGTGCGATCAGACGTCCGCGCTTGAGGACTCCAAGCGGCATTGCGAGAGTGCTGATGTCCTGTATTGGGTCCGCCGCCGTGACGATGAGGTCGGCCCACAGGCCGGGCCGGATGCGACCCGCCTGCGTCTCCACCCCGAGCATGTCGGCGGCTTCACACGTGGCGGACTTCAGCGCATGCTGTGCTGCCAGTCCCGCGTCGACATAGCGTTCCAACTCGCGGGCAAGGAGATCGAAGGTGACGTGCGCAGGGCCTGCGTCCGTCCCTGCGACGATAGACACACCGGAGTGGAGGAACTCGGTCACATTGGTAAACCGCGATTCCAATCGCGCCACAACATTGCGATCCTGCGCGTTGGATAACACTTGGTGACCCTCTCGCAATTGCCGGGAGACGATGTCCGCTGCGATGACGGTCGGCACAATGTGGATCCCGGCATCGGCCGCTCTGCGCAATAGCTCGCGATCGGGCGCGCACTGCTCATCGGGCCCCAACATGGAGGCGTGTTCCAATGAGTCCACACCCGCCTCGATGCACGCGGCCATCGAAGAACTGGCGTGGGCATGGGCTGCAGTCCTCATGCCGTAGGAGCCGGCGATGACCACCGCCTCACGGAGCAGGATGGGATCGAATTCGAAGACGCTTGGGCTGGTCCCGGGAGTAAACCCGCCGCCGCTGGCCATAAGTTTGATCCATGTGGCACCGGCCGCGTGCTGTTCGGCGATGATCGTCTCGACGTCGTGACGAGTGCGAATCTCTCCGCCCATGTCGTGGCCGTGCCCGCCCACGCGGCAGATTGGCGCACCGCAATGAATCACCGTGGCGACGTCGGACACCATACCCAGCGCGGCTCTCATAGGGGCCAACAAATGCCTGGGTGTCCCGCAGTCCCGTACCGTGGTTATGCCGGCACGAAGCGCAATCCGCGCGTTCGAGACAACCTCCGCAACGATCTCTTCATCGCTGCTGCCCTGATAGGTTCCCTTAGGATCGTCACCGCCATCGAAGGCCAGATGAACATGGGCATCCATGAGTCCGGGAGCCAAAAACGTGCCCTTAAGATCCAGGACGCTTCCTGTCCCCGGCTCACTGCCGGCGGGGGCAATATGGGAGATTTGCCCTGCCTGAAGCCATACGTCGCTCAGTGAACCCGAAGTACCCGACTCGGGATCAACAACACGTGCATTGAGCAGCACCGTGACGTCGTCACCTGTCCGGGCCGCGCGGCTGACGCTATACGGCTGGGGACGGTCCGTCACTTCAGTGGTGATGGTCATATCAGAAGCTCCTTTGGCTTGTAGGCATCGAGTGGATTTCGTCCAGCAATGCCCTGATCGCATCAGCGGCGATCCGTATGTCACCGCTGTCAACATCGAGATGGGTCACGGCACGAATCGTGGACGGGCCAAAAGCGCCCATTCGTACCCCGCTCTTCTGAATCAGGCGGTCCACCAGCACTGCTGCCGTGACAGGACTGTCGACCAGGTCGAAGAGGACAATATTTGTTTGAACGGTCAGCGGGTCGATTGAAATCTGAGGATGGACGGAAAGCAGTTCAGCCAGCAGACGGGCATTCCCATGGTCATCTGCGAGCCTGTCCACGTTGTTGCGGAGGGCAAACGTACCCGCTGCCGCCACAATGCCTGACTGACGCATGGAGCCACCCCACCGTTGCTTGAGCCGCCAAGCCTCATTGATGAAATCAGCGTCGCCGGCCAGCACTGCTCCTATGGGGGCGCCCAGTCCTTTGCTGAGGTCCAGCCAGACTGAGTCAAACGGGGCACAAAAATCGCGGGCAGATACGCCGGTGGCCACCACTGCATTGAGCATGCGGGCGCCATCCATATGGGTTTTGATCTGGTGGGACCGTGCCATATTTGTCACTGAAGTGATGCCCTCCAGCGACCAGCACGTGCCGCCTCCGAGGTTGGATGGCTGCTCTATGGACAGCACGGCGTTTCGGGCGAATGACCTGCCCTCAGGGCGGAGCGCCGCCTCAAGTTGGGCAACCGAGAACACTCCATGGTCTGCTTTGATCGGCCTGTAGAAGGCACCGGCCAGGGCGGGCGCCCCGGTTTCCTCGTGGCACAGCGAATGCGCGGTCTCATCAACAAGAATCGCGTCTCCAGGGCGGCAGTGCAGAGCATAGGCGATCTGGTTGCACATCGTCCCTGATGGCAGGAAGACAGCTTCCTCCTTGCCCAGGAGCTCACGTGTCAGGGCAACCAGTTCGTTGGTGGAGGGGTCTTCACCCTTTTGTTCGTCCCCAACTTCGGCGTTTGCCATGGCCTGGCGCATGGCCTTTGTTGGCCGGGTAATAGTGTCGCTGAAGAGGTCGATTCTGATGGGGTAGCTTGATCCGACGGGAATCACTGTGCGGCCCTGGGCGCCGGGTCAGTGCGGGGCCGGAACAACTTGTACCCGTCCCGTGGAATGCCCACGCGCACATGGGCGGAATCCGTGCGCTCACGGGTTTCGACCACCAGGGCCTGCTCGCCGACGCCCACCCTGTACCGGAAATGATGGCCGTGATATGACCGGTCAAGGACAGGACCATTGACAGTCATTTCGTAGCCGTCAGACGACGCATCGTCAGGCAACAACGCCAGCGCTTCCGGACGAACGGCAACCACGACGCCGTCGGAATCAATTGCGGATGGTACGTGGATCGCTTGATCCAACCCGTCGATCTTGATCGTCAGGATCCCCTTCGCGCGGCCAATCACTGTTCCCTCCAGCAGGTTGCTGGTGCCAACAAAATCAGCAACGAAGAGATCGGCAGGATCGTTGTAGATCTGCTCCGGCGTACCAATCTGGCGGACGGTTCCGGTAGACATGACCGCAATCCTGTCGCTCATTGCCAGGGCTTCGTCTTGATCGTGGGTCACAAAAACGGTGGTGACGCCAATCTTGCGTTGCAACTGAAGCAACCAATCGCGGGTACGTTCCCGCAGCTTGGCATCAAGATTCGAGAACGGCTCGTCGAGGAGCAGCAAACGCGGAGGGAATGCCAACGCGCGTGCCAGCGCCACTCGTTGTTGCTGGCCGCCGGAGAGCTGATGCGGAAAACGGTCTGCCTGATCGGAGAGGTCAACCAACTCGAGTACCTCATCGACGCGTCTGCGCAGTGCCTCAGGCTTGTAGCGACGTAGCCGCAGCGGATACCCGACGTTGTCGCGGACTTTCATATGCGGCCACACGGCATAGGACTGGAAAACCACGCCGCAGTCGCGGCGTTCCGGCGGCAGGAAGGCGGAGGAGTCATGGTTGAACAAGGTCTGGTCGCCCACAACAATGCTGCCGCCGTCCGGCCTGAGCAGCCCTGCGACGGACCAGAGGGTTGTGGATTTGCCGCAGCCGCTTGGCCCCAGCAACGTCAATATCTGCCCGTCGGAAGCAGTCACTGACACGTTGTCCAGGACCGTCAGACGGCCAAACTTCTTGGTGAGATTGGTGATGACCAGATCAGACATTGGGGCGAACTCCAAACAGAATGCGTCCTGCGCCCAGGACAGCTGCGGTGATGACAAGTTGGATGACTCCGAGGGCGGCCACGGTGCCGCCGAGGCCGTTTGCTGCGATCTGAAGCATGGCCAGTCCCAGAACCTGGGTTTCAGGGGTCACCAGAAAAACTGCGGCGTCGGCTTCATTGAGCATTGCTACAAACAGCAGGACGTATGAGATGCCCATGGCAGGCCTCAGCAGGCTGAGAATGATGGTGCGCATCGCCGTCCACCAATCTGCCCCGGCCGAGCGCGCGGCGCGGTCCAGGTCCGCGCCCAGCGCGGCAAGTGACGGGTAGAACGCGGCGTACCCCATGGCAAGCGCGCGGACCCCGAAAGCGATTCCCACGGCCCAAAGTGTGGCTCTGAAAGTTCCGGACTGGTCCAGGATTGCAAACGTCCAGAAGAAGGCCATGCCGGTGATCAGGCCTGGGACGGCCCGGGGATAAAGCACGATGTGCTCCAAGGATCCGCGCAGTCGAAAGCTGGAACGGTGGGCAACCAATGCGATGACGGCGACGCAGGCGGTCGCGATTGCGGCGCCAACGGTGGCAATCAGCAGGCTGTTGCCAATAGCTCCTGTGTAGAGCGGGTTGGTCAAAATCGCCGAGAAGTGGTCAAGTGTCAGCAGGCTAAAGGGGTTGATCGCCGGGGTCAGAACAGCGGTGAGCGAGGCGAGAACCACACCGCTGAGCGGAACCAGGGTTGCGCAACCCAGAACCACTCCGACGCCGGCGGACAGCAGCCAGCCGAAGGGGCCTAATTTGACGACGTTTGCTGGTCTGGATGACTTGCCACCGGTTGTGGTGAAGCGGGCGAGGTCACCTGCCAGGCGGTTGCGCAGCAGCAGCAGCAAAGTGACGGCGAGCAACAACATGACGGCACCTGCAGGCAGAACTCCTCCACCGCCGTCGGCGCTTCCAGTCCACTGCCGGTACAGGTAAGTGGACATCATGTCGATGTTCTTTGACGTACCAAGGATGAGGGGAATGCCCAGTGTTTCCAGCGCCAAAGCGAAGACCAGCAGCCCGGAGTTGAGTAATGCCGGGCGCAGCAACGGCAGGGTCACCGAGAGCAAGGCGCGGAGGGGGCCGGCGCCGGCGCAACGGGCGGCTTCCTCGAGTGTCGAATCGCCTGAGGACAGCGTCCCCCGGGCAAAGAGATAGACCACAGGCGAGCCCAGGACCGTACCCATGACCACCATTCCCGCAACACTGTAGAGGTCAAAGGGCACAGTGAACGGTGTGTACTGTTCCAGTAGATGCGTGGCATATCCGTTTTTCGACCACATCGACTGCCACCCGACGATGAGCACTAGTCCAGGCAGAACCAAGGGCAGGACGATCAGGGCTGAGTAGAGCCGCCGCAGCGGGAGGTTGGTGCGGGCTACCAACAAGGCCACTGTGGTTCCAACCAGAACTGACCCGATGGTGGCGAAGACAGCGAATTGCAGGCTGTTGGCGACGGCTGACCACCAAAGTGGATCGGTGGCCAGTTTACGAAAGTTGTCCAGGGTGCCGCTGCCGCCGCCCTCGTAGAGCGGGGTGGACCAGAGTGATGACCAGACGATCGGCACGATCGGGCCGAGGATCAGCAGGACTGCGAGGATCCAGACACCGTAGTGGATGACCTTCTCCGGCAGCCATGCCCGCTTGATTTTTCCAACACCCGGCGGGGGCGGGGCCTTGGGGTCTGTAAGGGTGGAGCTGCTCATCGCCCGAATGCTTCCTTCCAGCGGTTCTTGAAGGCCGGTGCATCGTTCACCAAGGCCTCATCCCATCTGGCGATGTTGATGTTCTCCGCACCCAACTGCTCTGTTACCTTCGCCAGGTTCACCGGGCAGTCCACCCCGTCCAGGTAGGGTGCGAACCCGCCGGCACACCCGGCCGTCTGGCCGGCCTTGTCAATCAGGAAGTTGAGGAACACCTTGGCCGCGTTGGGTGACTTACCCCCGGTTGTTGCTCCGGCACCGCGCGGCATGAAGGGCGATCCGTCCTTAAAGAACTTGTAGTTCAGCACCTTCGCGGTAGCGCCGGTGAGGAGCGGCCGGGTAGCGCCGGACTGGAAGTAGGACATGGTGTACTCGCCCTGCAGGAGTTTGTTGAACATGGGTCCGGCACTGGCTTCCACCTTGGTGTTCTTGCCTAGCTGATCCAAGACGTTCCATCCGGCCTCTCCCGCCTTGGCTATGTATGCGTGATTAACCGTGTAGCCGAACTCCGTAGTGCCGTCATACGTGACGATCCTGCCTGCGAGCTTGGGGTCGCTGGACATCTTGGCGAGTGCTTCAAGGGAATCGGGTTGCTCGGATTCAGGCAGGAGGGTGGTGTTGATCAGCGCCATGACCGGGTTCAGTTCCATTGCGAAGACCCCTGGGGCGAGCTTCGCGAAGTCGGGCAGTGGCGCGGCGGCAGGTGGGGTGAAGTCCTGGATGTCACCGCGTTTGACCAGATCGAGGAAGTTCGCGCCTTGCAGGCTGACGATGACATCCGCGGTCTTTCCGCCGGTGGCCTTCTCGTTGAGGTAGCGCTGGAAGCTTTCGGTTCCGCCAAGGCTGATGTAGCTGGTCTTGATATCCGGATACTGGTTTTGGAAAGCAGCCAGGACCGGTTTCATGGTCGCCTCGTTCGCCTCGCCGTAAACCAGAAGCGAGCCTTCCTTGCGGGCGGCGTCCAGGACTGCAGGGTCCATTGCTGCTGCCGTCGGAATGTCCGACTTAACGGCGTAGGCGTTGGGGGCGTCATTCCCGGTGCTGCAGCCTGTGAGAGCTGCGAAGCCGCAGAGTGCAGCAACAGCGACTATTGCACGTCGTTTCATGTGGGACTCCTTTGTCACGGCACTGAACTTTGGGTTGGGACGGTGCTTTGGGTTGGGACGGTGCTTTGGGTTATCGAGTGGATGGGAAACTCGCGGAAGGGGCGCCGCAAGCGCCCAGGAAATCCTGTCCATCGGGGTGTCTCGTTCTTGCGTTGTTTCTCTGGGTCTACGAGCCACCATGGCGTCCCGTAAGTGAATCAGCATCGGCCGCCGAGGTACTCCTGGCCGATGCTTGTGTTGCGGGAACCTTCACGGGTCCGCCGCAGTGAGGCATCACTATCTCGCGTCGACTGGCTTGTCTGTAAGTGAAGTTCAGTGATCCGCGGGTTGTTCTTAAACTTTGGCACGTAGCGGGCTATTGCGCAATAAGTGAATGCGACTAATCTTGAGAACATGAATAAGTCCACCACCGCCCCGGAACGCGGCACTAGGCCGCGGAACCGGCGCGCCTTGATACTTGCTGCGGCAGGTGACCTCTTCGCGCAGAAGGGATACCCCCAAGTCAGCATGACCGACGTGGCCAAGGCGATGGCAGTGCAGCCATCCGCCCTCTATAGACATTTCCCGGGCAAGGGCGAGCTTCTTCGCGAGGCAGTGGTGGCCAGCCTCCAGCCCGTTTTGGATAGCGTTACCCAGACGCCCGACGGCGACCTCGAGCAGTTGATCACGTCGCTGGGCCGCGCAATTCTGGTGCACAGGGAGAACGGCGTGCTGTGGGAGCGTGAATCCCGCCATCTCCCGCCCGCAATTCGCTTCGATATTGCCAGTGGTATCAAGTTCGCCATCAGCAGCAAACTGCAGTCCGGCAGCCCCGCGCTGCCCGCTTCCGAGGCCGACTTGCGGGCGTGGGCCATGTTTGCAGCGATGATCAGCGTGTCGTTGGACCCAAATCGGCTTTCGCGTGCGGACGAAGAATCCCAGCTGACCACGCTCGCCCGCACAGTACTGGTCATGCCAATGCCCCCGATTGAAACGGCGACGAATCACCGTAGCGCGGCTATTGACTTGCCGCGCACCCGCCGTGAGGCGTTGCTGGCAGCCTCAATCCGACAGTTCGCGGCGAACGGCTTTGACGCCGTCAGCCTGGACGACATCGGCGCCGAAGTTGGAGTCGCAGGTCCCAGCATTTACCGCCATTTCGACAGCAAGGCGGAAATGCTTGCCGCTGCCCTGCATCGCGCCAAAGAAGTACGGTGGATGGACATGTCGCGGGCCCTCACTGAAGCCGCTGATGCAGCCGAGGCACTGGAGCGCATCCTTTCGACATACATTGCCTTCTCACTGGGAAGCCCGGAATTCCTGCAATTGGCAGTGTCTGAACGTCCGCACCTTCCCGAGAGGGAGTTGCGGAACTTGATGGAGGCCCAGGGTGATTACATCACCGATGTCGCCTCGCTGGTCCAGGACGTTTACCCCGGCACGGATCAGGAAGTGGTCAGGACCCGGGTGAAAGCCGCGTTGCATGTGGTCAGCAGCGTTGTCCGCACCCCGTTCCTCCGGGATATCCGCGGCATCCAGGAAATTCTTGAACAGATTGCCAGAGGCCTCATAGCTCCCACGACCCAGTGAGGGGTGCGCGTCCTCAGGTCCACTGACTGTCTGAATTTTCCGGCGGCATTCCATTAGAAATGAGATCTTGCGCACAAAGCATCTCAGTCATAAGATAATGACTACTGAAGTAATCTGCATCACTTCACATCTCATTCTGAGACAGGTGCCTTAGGCAGCCCTGATCACCAGGGTCCACGCATAGCGGGGCCGACTGTTCGCAAAATTACCTGGAGGCACAATATGAGTGCAGTGGTCGCACAACCATCGGGCGCGAGTTCTCCGAGGAAGGTCGCCTTCGCGAGCCTCATCGGCACGACTATCGAGTGGTACGACTTCTTTATCTACAGCACCGCAGCGGTGCTCGTTTTTCACCACCTTTTCTTCCCTGGCTTCGACCCGACAACCGGGACGCTGCTTGCATTCTCGACCTTCGCGGCCGGCTTCGTCGCCCGTCCTATCGGGGCCATCGTCTTCGGCCACTTCGGTGACAGGGCAGGCCGGAAGCCGATGATGGTCCTCACCATTTTGATCATGGGCATTGCCACTGTAGCTATTGGACTACTGCCCACATACGACTCGATTGGCGTGTTCGCCCCGATTCTGCTGGTCATACTGCGGCTGACCCAAGGATTCGCACTCGGGGGAGAGTGGGGTGGCGCAGTGCTGATGGCTACCGAACATTCCCCCGAAGGCAAACGAGGCTATTTCGGTAGCTGGCCGCAGGCAGGCGTTGCAGTCGGGCTGATCCTGGCCATGACCTTATACATACCCCTGGAGTCTATGGCGGAGGACGCCTTCATGGCCTGGGGCTGGAGGGTCCCTTTCCTGCTCAGCGCGGTACTGGTTATCACTGGCCTTGTTATTCGTGTGAAGGTCGCGGAAAGCCCGGAGTTCGATCGCGTCAAGGCTGACCACGGCGTTGTGCGTCTGCCTGTAGTCGAGGTGCTTCGGACACACCCCAAGCAAGTGTTTCTTGTAGCCGGCGCAAGTCTGGCACCGGGAATCTTCTTCTACCTGATCACCGTGTACAACTTTGTTTACGCAGGGAGGTCCGGAGATCTGGATTCGACGGCGATGTTGGTCCTGGTGATCGTCACCTCCGCGATTGGCTTCGTGGTTACCCCGATCGCCGGTGCGCTCTCAGATAAATTCGGCGGGCAACGGGTGTACTTGTGGGGTCTTGCGCTCATCGTCGTGGTTGCGTTCCCGCTGTACTTTGCCCTTGATGGGGGCACTTATGGCCTCATCGCCGTGTGCTACGTTGCGGCAACGGTGGCCGTATATATCCCATGGGCACTCTCGCCGGCATACTTCTCCACCGCCTTTGACGCAAAGGTCCGCTACAGCGGACTGTCCTTGGCTACGACGCTCGGCAATCTCTTCGGCAGCGCCATTGCGCCCCTTATTGCCGGTGCCCTGTTTGCTGCAACAAGTGCATCTGTCTCAACTTCGCTTTACGTCTTCGTTGCCGGAACGGTGTCCATAACGTGCGCTGTTTTGCTCGGACGGGTCATCCGGAAGAAGGCATCGCGGGCTGGGGGACGCAGCGATGCGACCGGGGTTGATGAGGTCCCCGCATCCACGTATTCGGAGTGAGTTCTCACAAAGCAATCCTCAGCAGGAACGGCTCGTCTTGACCAGTAACCGATGACAGGCCAGTCACCGATGACAGGCCAGTCACCGATGACAGAGACGGGCGCCATATCAAACGCAACCATAGGAAGGAACTACCATGAGCGGCAACGAACAACAGTTCAAAACATTCACCCTGGAACGAGCAACACCCACTATCGGGGCGTACATCCATGGACTGGATCTACGTGAAGAGATCACCCCGGAATGCCGGACGGAACTACGGGAAGCTTTCCTTGAGCACCAAGTACTGTTTCTCCGCGATCAGCACATCACGCCGGATGATCAAATCGAATTCGCCAAGGTTTTCGGCGACCCCCAGGAAGTAAGCGCATTCTTCCCTTCCCTGCCCGAATATCCGCACATTGAGGTGCTGGAGTCGCGTGGCCGGGCTGCGGGGACCGACGTCTGGCACTCGGACTTGACCTGGCAGGCTACGCCGAATTCCGCTACTTGCCTTCACGCACAGGAAATTCCGCCTTGCGGCGGAGATACGCTCTGGGCGAGTATGACCGCCGCGTATGACGCTCTGCCGGAGAACGTGAAAAGCGTCATCGACGGTCTTGAGGGAGTGCACGACTGGGAAAAGGAGCTCACGGGAGTTGTCCGCCAGGGGCCCGACGGCGACGCGCGCTACGAGGATACCCGGCGGAAGTATCCACCCATGACGCACCCAGTTGTGCGTAAGCATCCGGAAACCGGCCGCAAGCTTGTCTACGTCAATGCGTTGTTCACCACCCGGCTTACGGGTATTTCCACCCAGCTGGGGGATTCGCTGAGAAACATGCTCACCGACCTCGCCAGGACCCCGGAATACCAGGTTCGTTTCCGCTGGGAACCGAACTCCTTGGTGATCTGGGACAACCGATCCACCCAACATTATGCGGTGGGGGACTACCACCCGCACTACCGGCTGATGCACCGGGTCACCCTGAAGGGCGACCGCCCGGCGTAGAAGTTGGTGCGGCCATGCCGGGTGGCCTGTTGCGGGTCGCCCGGCTGGTTGATATGGAACTCACGTTTTGTCACGGCGAGGATGCCGTGACAGAAGCCCTACCGGGCGAAAGCGAAAGAAGGCTGACCAATGCGAGGCCAGAAATTAGGGGCGGGGCTGATAGCCCAGAGCCAGTCCGCCCTTCCACCATTTATTTTGCATCGGCCTACTTCGCTCGGAGAAGCTGTGGCTCTAACCAGGCAGCATCCAGAAGCTGTGATTGCGGCGGGTTGTTCGGATCTGGTGGCTCAATTTCGTGAGGGATTGGAGCCGGAAGTTCTGATTTCCGTGCAACGAATCAAGGAATTGCGGGCAATTTCGAATAATGCCGGGGTTCTGAGCATTGGCTCTTCGGTGAGCCACGCTGAAGGCAGCAGAAGCCCGGACATACTATCCACGGTCCCTGCCCTGGCGGCAGCTTGGGGATCAATTGCCACAGTTCGAATCCGCTATCGCGGCACCCTCGGGGGCAATCTCCTTTCGCGTCGATATCGATACGAAATGCCTGTCATTCTGTCGGCCTTGGGTGGGCAGATGCAGTTTCATGGCGGCGACATTACAACCCTGCCCGTGTCGTCACTCTGGGACCGGACACTTGGCAATGTAGGTATTCTGACCGCCGTCACGGTCGACACTGCCTCCCTGCTGTGGTTCGGCTACGAGCGCTCGATGCGCCCGCTCAGCACCGTGTCCCTCGCGGTGCGAAAGAACGCGGTGGCTGGCCTCACCGTTTCTGCCGTGTGTGGCAGTGAATACCGGCGGCCTTTTGTCCTCTCACATGCTTCCGAGGCCACTGACATCACCGAGCTCGACCCGGTTGCTGTGGGCGAGGTTCTGGCGGCTCAGCTTCCGGATGAGGCGGGCGACTACACGGGGTCCATCGACTACCGCCGACACCTGGTGGGGGTTCTCTGCCGCAGTCTTCTTGCCGAAGCAACCGGTAACCAAAGGAAAGGATAGCCAGCCATGAGCCTTGAATCACCGGAATCAAGCCAGGAAACCTTCACCCACAAGGTTGAATTTGAGCTGAATGGAAGCCCGGAAAGGCGTTCTGTTCCCACGAGTACTACGGTCTTGGATTTGCTGCGCAACAGTTGCGGTAAGCAAGGGGTCCGTGCGTCGTGTGAGCGAAGTGTCTGCGGCGCCTGCACTGTTTTGGTTGACGACCTTCCCGTGGCTGCGTGTTCCACGTTCGCCTTCGACATTGACGGTGCGCGTGTTGAAACGGTTGAGGGCTTGGCTGCCCAAGACGGCACTTTGAGTGCCCAGCAGCAGGCATTCAGGGAATGCGGCGGCTTCCAATGCGGCTTCTGCACCTCCGGCATGCTGATGGTGACCACAGCGCTGCTGCGGCAAAATCCGCAACCGAACCGGGAAGAGATCCGGGACTGGATAAGTTCGAACACCTGCCGGTGCACGGGTTACGAGATGATCCTGGAATCCGTGGAGCGTGCTGCAGAGCTGGCTCGGGCCAAGCAGCAGGATCAGGCATCCGAATGAACGGGATCGTCATTCCTTCCACGCCGCACGATTCGCCGATCGTCGGACGCGACCGCCCGCGCCTGGACAGCACCGCCAAAGTCACCGGGCGCGCCATCTACACAGTGGACATCGAGAAGGCCGGGATGCTTCACGCGAAGGTCCTGCGGAGCCCACATGCGCACGCACGGATTCTCAGCATCGATGCTTCGGCCGCCCGCTCCCTGGCAGGAGTCACTGCCGTGGTCACCCGCGAGGAAATCCATGGATTGCATTCATACGGTACCTACGTCAAAGACCAGCCGATTGTTGCCACGGACGCGGTCCGCTACGTTGGCGACGTCGTTGCTGCCGTGGCTGCCGTGGATGAACGCACCGCTTTCGCGGCACTGGATTTGATCCGTGTTGAGTACGAGCAACTACCGGCTGTCTTTGATGTAAGAGCTGCGATGGAGTCCTCCGCACCTGCCATTTTTCCCGACCAGCCCTTCGCCGCCTATCCCGAGTACGGCGATGGGGCCTCGGGGGCGGCACACACTGCCCACAACGTGAGCTACGAATTCCGCTACGTAACGGGAGAGGAGAGCGTCTGGGCGGATTGCGACTTCATCTTCGAGGACACCTTTACCTTCTCCCGCATGAACCACATGCACCTTGAGCCCTTTGCCACGGTTGCCGAGGCGACAGCGAACCAAATCGAAGTGTGGACCTCGACTCAAAGCCCTTTCCCGATGCGCAAGGAACTGGCGAGGGTTTTTGGGCTGCCTGAAAACGACATCCGGGTCAACGTCCCGCTCTTGGGCGGCGGCTTTGGTGCCAAGAACGGCCCAAAAACGGAGGCGATCGCCATCCGGCTCTCGCAGTTGTCTGCTGGGCGGCCGGTGCGTTACTGCATGAGCACAGAAGAAGTCTTCCTGACACTGAGCCAGCATGACGCCGTCCTCACGGTCAAATCCGGGCTCAAGGCAGACGGTGAGTTCATGGCGCGCCAGTCGCGGGTGCTGCTTAACGGTGGGGCTTACGCGGATGCCAGTCCGCTGGTGGCAGAGAAAGCGGGGTATCGGATGCCCGGGGCCTACCGCTGGAAACGGATTGATTCCCTCTGCCAAGCAGTGATCACCAACACCGTCCCGGCCGGCGCTTACCGTGGTTTCGGCGCAACCCAAGCCACCTGGGCCAGTGAGCGCCAAGTTGACCTGATCGCCGAGCGGCTGGGTTTCGATCCCCTGGAGCTTCGACTCAAGAACGCCAAGGAGTTGGGGGAGGAGTTCGTACCAGGAGAAACGCCCATCGATTCGGACCTCAAGCATGGCCTGAACCTGGTTGCGGACGCCATCGGTTATCGCGACCGCACGCGCTCAAGTAATCGGGGCATGGGAGTGGCCATCGGCATCAAAGATGGTGGTGGCGTCAACAAGCCTGCCCAGGCCCGGGTGAAGGTGACCACCAACGGCGACGTGATCCTGAATTGCGCCCTGGTGGAAATGGGGCAAGGCGGTCATTCGGCGCTGTGCCAGATCGTGGCGGAGACGCTTGGATGCGATCCGAAGCGGGTGAAGTATGCCGCTATTGACACCGACAACACCCCCTTCGACCAAGGCACCAACGCCTCTTCCGGAATCGCGGTCATGGGTCATGCCGTGCTGCAGGCTGCAGAGCGGGTGAAGTGTTCCGTTCTGGATACGGCGGCCGAATACCTGATGCTGGACCGGCAGTCGATCCGTTTGGACAACTGGCGCATCGTCGATGCTGAAGGCATCGCCTATGAGCTCCCGCCGCTGATTATGGACAGATTCGGCGGAACAGGATTCGAGTTCACGGCGGACGGCTACTACAAGGCCCGTAATTCCAGCAGCGCACCCCTGGAAGCACCCTGCATTTTTTGGGAGATCGGTTGGGCAGCTGCCGAAGTGGAGGTTGATCCGGAAACCGGCCGGGTGGAGATTTTGCAGCTGGTGGTCAGTGGAGACGCCGGCAAGGTGGTGAACAAGCTGGGTTGCCGCGGCCAGGACGAGGGCGCCGCGGTCTTCGGATTGGCCCAGGCACTCTTCGAGGAACTGCGGTACGACGACGGCGTGCTGCTTAACGGTGAGGCGCTCCTCTACCGGGTGCCGCTGGCTGAGGACATTCCCCGGCGCTTTTCTTCCATCACCCAGGAACAGGGCCATGGGGCCGGACCTTTTGGGACCAAAGGGATGGGCGAGGGTGGCATGCTTCCCATTGCGCCAGCGATTGCCCAGGCCATCGCTGATGCCACCGGGGCGCAGCTCACGTCGTTGCCCATGACACCTGAACGGGTCTACAACGGCATCCGCGCTGCACGTTTGCGCCAAGACGGGGCTGATGGAAATGCGTGAGGTGATGGAGACGCTGGAGAAATCATTGCCGGGCGATCAACATGTCGCTTTGGCCACGGTGGTCCGCACGGAGGGCTCCGCGCCACGGGCAGTCGGAACGTCCATGCTTGTCACTGAAGACGGATCGCCGGTCGGTTCCGTTTCGGGTGGATGCATTGAGGCAAGTGTGATCGAAGCAGCAGCCGGGGTCCTCGCCAGCGGGGTCCCGGAGCTTCACCGATTTGGCATTTCAGATGACGACGGTTTCGGCATCGGGCTGACGTGCGGTGGCAGTGTTGAGATTTTCATCCAAAAGTACGCTCCGGCCTCCTGCCCACAATTTGCTTCACTGCAGAGGGCGCTGAACGAAAATCTGCCCTGCGCCATGGTCACCATCTTCGACGGCGGGCCCGAGCTGGTGGGTCGATCCGAACTGGTGCTGCAAACTGCGGATATTGAAGAGCTGTTTGAAGGTTCCGTACTGGCTCCCGATGCCGTCCGCGCCGCCGGGGTTGCAGTCCGGGAGGCAATAGCCTCCGGAAGTACGACGTCGGTCACCCTCCTGGCGGATGCCGGTACCGTAAAGCCGCTGTCCTTGCTCATCGATGTCCACCGTCCGGCCCGAAGGCTGCTGATTTTCGGGGCCATCGATTTCTCCGCCTCGCTGGCCCAGTTGGGGGCTTTCCTTGGCTTTCACATCACTGTTTGCGATGCCCGTGCTGTCTTCGCAACGGCCGAGCGGATTCCCTCAGCCCATGAGATCGTGATCGATCAACCGGCAGGCTACCTGCAGAAAGAAATCGCTCTGGGAAGGCTCGCCCCGGATGCCGCGATCTGTGTGTTGACCCATGATGCCAAGTTCGATGTTCCGGTCCTTGATGTAGCTCTAAGACACGGTTTTGCGTACATCGGCGCGATGGGCTCACGCCGGACTGCCTGTGACCGCCGGGAGCGGCTGATTGGCTTGGGCCACACCGATCGGTCGGTGGCACCTCTCCGCTCGCCCATCGGCTTGGGCCTTTCTGCTTCCACGCCCGCCGAAACCGCAGTTTCCATCATGGCGGAGATCATCGCTGCCAAAAACCAAAGCTCAGGCCTGCCCTTGGCACACACCAGCGAGCCGATCCACAGAGGTGCGCTGGAGCACAAAGGTTCAAAACCCAATTAACTTTGAACCTAAATATCTTGACAGAAAGTATCTTACTACTGATATTGTTTTGGTATGACGTAGTTCACAGGATTGGCACTCGCCACACCTGGGCGGCACGCATGAATTCACGCCGTGGGAATGACAGAGAGATGAACGGAAGCCGAAAATGAGTACGGACACCCTTGATACCCGGGATGAAATCTATGTGGGCGGCGTGTGGACCCGAGGCAGCGGTGCACTGATCGAATCCGTCAACCCCGCCAACTCAGAGGTGTTCGCCACCCTCCATGGAGCAACGACGACGGATGTGGACGCCGCGGTGGCTGCCGGACTGAAAGCCGTGGAAGAGTCCGGGTGGGCAAAGAAGCTCCCTCACGAACGCGCCGCTGTCCTCCACCGCATCAGCTCAGCGATTGAGGCCAACGCTGACCGCATTGCCGAACTGCAGACGCTGGATACAGGTAAGACACTCGCGGAAACCAAGGCGCTGGCCATGAGCGCGGCGGCCACCTTCCGCTTCACTGCATCCGCTCTGGAAACCATGGAAGACGCACTGACGTCCCCTCGCGGGAACTACCTCAGTATGTCCACATATGAGGCGATCGGCGTAGTAGGAGCCATCACGCCATGGAACTCGCCGATTGCCAGTGACGCACAAAAAGTTGCTCCGGCACTCGCGGCGGGAAACGCGGTTCTGGTGAAGCCACCCGTCTGGGCTCCCTGGGTTTCGCTCCTGTTGGCACGCATTTGTGAGGAGGCAGGACTTCCGGCAGGTCTGCTTTCTGTCCTTCCAGGCCCCGGCCGGGTGGTCGGCGACGCGATTGCCCGGCACCCGGACATCGGCAAGATTTCCTTCACGGGCGGCACTTCCACGGGACGCCAACTGGGCCATATTGCGGCGGAGAAAATCATGCCGATTACCTTGGAGCTGGGCGGGAAATCGCCCACCATTATTTTTGCCGATGCCGACCTGGACCAGGCTGTGGCCGGCGTGCTTTATGGCATCTTCTCTTCGAGCGGTCAGAGCTGCATTGCCGGCTCACGCGTCTTCATTCAGCGATCGGTCTACGACGCCGTCGTCGAAAGACTGGTCAAGGGTGCCGAAGCTCTGCGAATCGGACCAGGAACGGACCCCAGCACTCAAGTTGGGCCATTGGTTGCCCATGCCCACCGGGACGCCGTGGCCAGGATGGTTGAAGACGCGAGGCTGGCTGGTGCGCAGATCCTCTGCGGTGGCGCCGCGCCCGAGGAGCTCCGGCTCCAAGCCGGTGCGTTTTACGAGCCCACCATCATTGCCGGTGTGAGCAACTCGGACGTTATTTGCCAAGAGGAAATCTTTGGGCCCGTGGCGGTGATCCTGCCGTTTGACGATGAAGCCGATCTCATCCTCCAAGCCAACGACAGTGTTTTTGGTTTGGCCTGCGGAATCTGGACCGCTGACTACCGCCTGGCCTGGCGCACAGCGAGGGCCGTTTCGGCCGGCACCGTCTGGGTCAACACCTACAAACAATTCAGTATCTCCACCCCGTTCAGCGGGCTTAAGGAAAGCGGTCTGGGCACCGAAAAGGGCCGGGACGGCATTCGTTCCTATATGCACCAGAAGAGCATCTACATAGACCTCTCGGGTGCATCCATCCCATGGGCCGGTAACTAAGCCGGACAGGCTGCCACCATTCTGCGTTCGAAAGGTACGTCAATGAATGCTCACCCCTACAGCCCCGCCTTTGTGGCCGGGGGATTCGGCTTTATCTCCGGCGCATTGTCCGTGGATGAAAGCGGTACTGCCGTACCCGGTCGCTCTGAAGCGCTGGTTGCCGCAGCCGCGAGGCTCTCCGAACGACTGGAAAGCGTCGGCATGTCCTTGGCTGACGTTATTAAGACCACCTATTTCGTCACGGACGTGACGCTGCGGGACGAAGCCAACATGCACTACGAAGTGCTGTTCGAGTCGCCGCGCCCGGCCCGTTCGTTTGTGGAGGTCGCTGCCCTGCCCTATGGAGCCACGGTGGAAATCGAAGCAATCGCGCACCGGAGGAAATGAAGACCAATGAGCGTGGAAATTCAGAACCGTGCGGCGGTGACCCCTGATGTCCCCGAACCGAAAATGCTGACACTCAGGGTGCACCAGAAAACCTGGGAAGCCGACGGCGTCATCCGGATGATGTTTGTTGATCCCGCCGGGGCGGCGCTCCCGCAGTGGCTTCCCGGCGCCCACCTGAGCTTGCACTTGCCCAATGGGCTCACTCGTGAATACTCCTTGTGTTCGGACCCTGAAGACCTCACAAGCTGGACTGTGGCCGTGCTGCGAACGCCCGATTCCCGCGGTGGCAGCAGGCTCATCCACGATGAGCTCCCGGTGGGAACACTGATTAAGGTTGAGGGTCCGCGCAACAACTTCCACCTTGATCATGCCGGGCGCTATGCACTGGTAGCTGGCGGTATTGGCATCACCCCGATCATTTCCATGGTGCGGCGGTTGGAATCAGTGGGAGCTGATTGGTCGCTGCTATATACGGGCCGGTCACGTTCAACCATGGCTTTCCTGCCGGAGATTTCAGGCCTGCCCCGGCAGCGGATAACTATCCACGCCGCCGACGAAGCTGATGGCAAATTCGCGGATCTCTCCGAGGCAGTCGGCTCGCTCCCGCCTGAAGCACTGGTGTATGCCTGCGGCCCTGAGTCTTTGATGCAAGCTGTAGCCAGCGCCATGGCAGACGAATCGCAATTGAGAATTGAGCGGTTCAAAGCACCGGACATCGTTCCCGGACCGGAACTCGATCAGACAAGTTTCGACGTCATCTGCCAAAGCACTGGTCAGCGGATTGCCGTTGGGCCCGATGTTTCAGTTCTGGAGGCCCTGAACGCCGCCGGTATCAACGTTCCCAGCTCATGCGCAGAGGGCATCTGCGGAACCTGTGAAACCGGAGTCATCGACGGGGACGTTGAGCACCGTGATTTCCTGCTTTCCCCGGCCGAACGGGCCGAGAACAAATCAATGTTTGTTTGCGTCTCACGTTGCCGGTCCCGGGACCTGATTTTGGATCTCTAGTACGAACATCACTCGACTGAAGGTTGATTCCCATGAACTATTTTTCAGCAGAGCCTGTCTGCAATCTGCGGTCGCTGCGTTCTGTGTCCCTGAAAGTGCCCGACACCCGGCCAGCCAGGGATTTCTACCATGAAGTCTGGGGCCTTTCCACCGTGGAGGAGGACACTGACAAGTTCTGGCTCCGCGGAACCGGTTCCGAACACCACATCCTGAGGCTGGAAAGAGGCGAGCAGAATGCCTTGGGCGGTGTCTCTTTCGCCTTGGCCACGCCGCAGGACGTTGATCGTGCCGCCACCAAGCTCACCGCCTTGGGGATTCCGCTGTTCCGTGAGCCCGGCCCTTTGGATGATGCTGCGGGCGGCTACGGTCTCCAGTTGGTGGACCCCGAAGGCAGGCTGGTGGAGCTGTCCGCCGACGTCCACGCGGTTGTCAGCCAGGAACCTGCAGGTCGGCGGGCGCTTCCACGCAAGATCGCCCATGTGGTGCTCAATACCGTGGATATTGACCGCGCAACGGCTTTTTATACGCAGGTTCTGGGAATGCGGATTTCAGATTGGTCCGAGCACCAGATGGCCTTC
This sequence comes from Arthrobacter sp. Rue61a, assembly GCF_000294695.2. Classification (NCBI taxonomy): domain Bacteria; kingdom Bacillati; phylum Actinomycetota; class Actinomycetes; order Micrococcales; family Micrococcaceae; genus Arthrobacter; species Arthrobacter sp. Rue61a. Next base: position 2,272,286 of record NC_018531.1, read on the forward strand.
CTGCGGTGCAACAGCGAGCACCATGCCATCGCGTTCAACCAGGCTCCCTGGACCTCGGTCAATCATGTGGCTTACGAGATGCAGAGCATTGATCACTTCATGCGCGGCATCGGCAACCTCAAGCGGCACAACATCGCGCCCCAGTGGGGGCCGGGCCGGCACGGTCCGGGTGACAATACGTTTTCCTACTTCACAGACCCCTCAGGCCTGGTGTGCGAATATACCTCCGAAGTAGCCCAGGTGGACGAGGACAGTTGGTTGTGCCGCACTTGGGAGCGGACGCCGGAACTGTCCGACCAGTGGGGAACTGCAGGTCCGCCCACTACCGCGGTCCGAAGCGCCATGGCTGGCATTCCGGACAGCGGGTATAAGTCGCTGGTGGTCCCTGGACGTGAGGACTACTTCTCCATGCCGGAAACTCCTGCTGCTGAAAAAGCCCATGCGTAGCACCTCGTTGCCGCCAGCCACCGACACAGGGTCGACTGTTGCCGAACGCCGGAAAACTGTCCATGGGGTCTCCCTGGTTATTCGCGGGGAAGGCACTCCTGTCTTCCTCATGCACGGCATCGGAGGGGCCGCGTCTTCCTGTGGTGCCCTGGCTCAGTTGCTGAGCACACACGGATTCCAGACGTTTTGCTGGGATGCCCCCGGTTACGGCGAATCATCAGCTCCACCGGAAGGCTTGGATCATCCTGCTTTGGTGTTGGACATCCTGGCCACATTGGATGTTGGCCCTGCCCACCTGATCGGCACGTCATGGGGAGGCGTGATCGCCACCCGGATAGCCGCTCAAGCACCTGAGGCAGTGCGTTCCATTGTGCTGGCGGACAGCACCCGGGGTTCGGGCATTACCCGGACCGCCGCGCAACGCATGCTGGCGCGCGTTCCGGAACTGGCCGCCGTCGGTCCCGAAATCCTTGCGGCCCGGCGAGCGGCAAGACTGGTCTCCCCGTCAGCCCCGGCATGGGTGGCCGAAGCTGTACGGGCGGACATGGCCGCAGTCCGCCTATCGGGTTTTGCATCGGCCGCCACCATGATGGCGCAGTGCGACACGACGGACCTTCTGCCTCGGCTCCGGATCCCAGCGCTGGTCTTAGTAGGCCAGGACGATGTGATCACGGGCGTGGCGGAATCCCGGGTCCTTGCAGAGAACATCCCTGGCGCCACGCTGGGCATCATTCCAGGTGCAGGGCACGCCGCAGTGCAGGAAAAGCCGCTGGAGATGTCCGCTGCCATCCTCGCCTTCTGGGAGGACCTTCGATGACGCGCCTCGTGGTGGTTACGGGATCCGGGCGGGGACTTGGCTTCGACATCGCCGAACGATTGGCAGGTAGCGGAGACCGGATAGTCATAGCCGAGAAGAACCCCGACCTCGCCGAGCAAGCTGCCGCAGCACTCCGCGGTCGGGGTTTCGATGCTACAGCCGTCATTACCGACATCGCTGACAAAGTCTCAGTGGCAGACCTGGCCGCTGCGGTCCAGCAGCTGGGCGGCGCCGATGCGCTGGTCAACAATGCGGCACTGGCCGACGGCGTAGGCGGTGACACTTTTTGGGAACTGGACGAAGCCTTTTTCCAGAGGGTGATGACCGTCAATGCCTACGGGACCTGGCTGGTCAGCAAACACCTTTACCACCAGCTGGCACAAAGCCCGGGAGGCTCCATAGTCAACATCGCCTCAGACGCAGCGCTTTACGGCTCTCCACGGTTGGTCCACTACGTCGGATCAAAAGGAGCTGTCCTTGCGATGACCCGGACCATGGCCCGCGACGCGGGACCAGCCGGAGTCCGCGTCAACGCGGTTGCTCCGGGCCTGACCCGGGTGGGAGCCACCGAGTCAGTGCCGGCCTCACGCTACCGCCTCTACGAAGAGAACCGCGTGCTGCCAAGGGACCAACAACCCAAGGACGTATCAGGCGCCGTTCAGTTCCTGCTATCCGATGCAGCAGGCTTCATCACCGGCCAGACCATCGTGGTGGATGGCGGCTTCGTCATGAGCCACTGAAGCCGCTGGCCACTGAAATCGCTGGGCCGAACCGCCCTGCAGCGGACAAAAACACTAACAAGGAGTCCCACACATGGACCTGCAATTGAAGGACCGCACGGTGGTTGTCACCGGGGCGAGCTCCGGCGTCGGCCTTGCCACTGCGCGATATTTGCTGAGCGAAGGTGCCCGGGTTGCCGCCTGTGCACGTGACGCCGGCCGATTGTCCGCCGCGTTCGACGAATTCTCCTGGGCGGATAAGGACTTGATTTACCTTGCTTCGTGCGACGTCACGGATCAAGACGCCACCAACAGCTTCATCGCCGGCACATTGAATCGGTTTGGCGCCGTTGATGGCCTGGTCTGCAACGCCGGCCGTTCCTTGATGGCCACACTCCAGGACACCACGGACCAGCAGTTGCGTGATGAGTTCAGCCTGAAGATCTTCGGGGTTTTGAACATGGTACGTTCCGCCAGATCTGCCCTGAATGCCTCACCACACGGCTCGGTGGTCAACGTCAACGCGATCCTCTCCCGTCAGCCGGAGTTACGCCTGGCTGCCACCTCTGCTGCACGCGCCGCACTGTTGAACCTCACTCATTCCCTTGCCGAAGACCTGGCAACAGAGGGAACACGGGTGAACTCAGTGCTACTTGGTTTGGTGGACACCGGCCAGTGGCGGCGGCGCTTCGAGGAAGCCGACTCCGAGCTCGACTACAAGGCCTGGAGTGCCGGGATCGCTGCCAACCGCGGCATCCGGCTGGGCCGTTTCGGCACTGCTGAGGAGGTGGCCTTCCATATTGTTTCGCTGCTCTCGCCCCTCAGCGGCTACACCACAGGAGCAACCATCGACGTCGGCGGTGGCGTTGGGCGCTATGTCTAGCCAGCGGAACTTCATCACGAAAGAGATCCAGATATGTCAGTGACACAAGCAACGGTCCCGAGGGGGCCAACAGGCGGTGACGTCCTGGTCCGTGTAATGCGTCGGCACGGCATCGATACGGCCTTCGGGGTGATCAGCATCCACAATCTTCCCCTCGTCGAGGCAGTGGACAGGGAGCTGAACTTTGTTGCCGTCCGCCACGAGGCCGCCGCAGTCAACGCGGCTGACGCTTATGCCCGGGCCTCCGGCAAGATCGGGATTGCCCTGACCAGCACTGGTACGGGAGCCGGCAACGCCGCCGGTTCAATGGTGGAGGCGCTCACCGCGGGAAGCCGCGTGCTGCACATTACCGGCCAGATCGACAGCGAATTCATGGGTAGCAACCGTGGAGTGATCCATGAGGTTCCACGCCAGTTGCAGATGCTCCATGCGGTCTCCGGTTATGCCCGCACCATTTTTAATGGAAAGGACGCGGAGGCGGACCTGGAGGAGGCAATCGCACACCTGCTCTCTTCGCCTCACACGCCGGCCAGCATCGAATGGCCAACAGATTTGCAGTACTTGGCCCACCCGGATGATCAGCGCCCGATCGACGCGCAGGTGAAGCCTTTACCAGATTACGACGCCGGTTCCGTCGCCGAAGCGGTCCGGCTCCTGGCAGGTGCCAAACGCCCGCTCATCTGGGCTGGCGGAGGAGCGGCAGGGGCAGACAAGGAACTTACGGCTCTGCTGCACATTTTGGGCGCAGGACTCCTGACCAGCAACTCGGGACGGGGCGTGGTTCCGGAAGATGACCATCTTGTCATCGGCAACTTTGCTACCACCGCCGCCGCTGTCGGGCTGATCGAAGAGTCTGATGTCTTGTTGAGTGTCGGCACGCACTTCCGTTCCAACGAGACGCAGCATTATTCGCTCAAACTGCCCGCCACTCACATCCAGCTGGACCTAAATCCTGAAGCAGTGGGCAGGGTGTATCCCGCCACTGTGGGCCTGGTGGGCGACTCCCGGGCAATTCTGCAGGCGATCGTCAGCCAGTTGGGTAGCCATTCTGTGGACGCAGCGTGGGCGCAGCGGGTGCTCGATGTACGCCTCGAGGTACGGGCAACCTTGACTGAGTACATCGGTGGTTATGCGGAAATCTGCCACAGCCTCAGGGACCGCCTTGACCGGGAATCCGTGGTAGCACGTGATGTGACCATCCCCTCCAGCCAGTGGGGTAACCGCCTTCTTGAGATGTACTCCCGCGAAACAAACATCTTTCCGGTGGGAGGCGGCATCGGCCAAGGTTTGGCCATGGGCATTGGGGCGGCCTGCGCCCGCCCGGGCGTTCCCACGGTGGTTATTGCCGGCGACGGCGGCCTCGCCGTTCATCTTGGTGAACTTGCATCCCTTGCCGGCTCAGGGGTCTGGTGCGTGGTGCTCGTGTTCAATGACGGCGGCTATGGGGTTCTGCGCAACATGCAGAAAGCCAACGGCTTCGCGGAGGCAGGAGTCAACCTGCATACACCGGACTTTGCTTTGCTCGCCCAGTCACTGAACCTGCCGTTCTGGCGGGTGCGCGGCCCAGGTTCCTTTGATGGGGCCTTAGTGGAAGCACTCGCGGTGCGGGGGCCTGCGGTGATCGAGATCGATGTCACCGCTTTGGATCCCGTACCGGGTGCTTTTGTTCCGCCGGTGCATATTCCAACCCCACATCAGTAGAGGAGCAGGAGAGCACATGAAATCAAGTACGGAAGTAGATCCGCGCCCTGGCCATGAGCCAGGCGAGGTGGCGCCGCAGCACGACGTCGTGTGTTTGCACGGCGGCGGGGGAGCAGCCGAATGGTTCGCCCAACAGCTTGACGCGTTGGGGGCCCGTGCCTGGGAACCGGGGATCGGCATGACGTTGGACGTCACCGGTCCGCCCAGCCATATGGATGAGTGGGTTGAAGCGGCCTCGTCTGCCCTCTACGAGTCAACGGCCGGTCCAGCTCATATCCTTGCCAGCGGAACAGCCGCGTACGGGGCCATCATGCTCGCTGCAGTGCATCCAGATCAGATCAAGAGTGTCATCCTGGGCGACCCCCTGGTGGACACGTCGGTTGAGGGATTCGTGGCCACGCTCCGGCGGGTGCGGGCGCCGTCGTTGGTCATTGCCGCCGCCCCTGACCTGGACGCCGATATCTCCATACCGCAAAGCATCGCCGGGGGAATCAGGAACGGGGTTTTTGTCATCATCGACAACACCGCCGTTCCAGCACACCAGAGCCGATCTCACTCATTCAACGAGTGGAGCAGGTCCTTCATGAACATCGCTGAAGGTCTGCACACCGTCACCGAAACCCAGGAGGAACGCAGTGCCTGAGCAATATCTTGAAGCCAACCAGTCCCGGGTGGGTCCGCCCAATCCTTACGAGCTGAAGCTCGCCGGAGCCCTGTCCGAGATTTTCGCCAGTGGTAGCCACGAACTGCCTGTCATCGTCTCGGGCCTGAACAATTTGGGCTTGAACGCCCCTGACGGTGAACCGTGGGATGAAACCCGATTCCGTTCCGAAATGCGACGACTGGGAGATTAGGACATGACAACTGCAACTGCAACTGCAACGGCAAGCCCCGCCGGAGTCAGAGCCGGCAGGGCCAAGACCAAAACTGTCGTCGGCACCCGGCGCCAACTCGATGCCGCAGAACTGGCAGCGACGGGACTGAGGGATCGCTGGTATCCCATCTACCCGTCCCGGTTCGTAGGTCCCGGCGACATGGTCAAAGTCCGACGCCTAGGCGTAGATTGGCTCCTGTTCCGCGATGCCAAGGGGCAAATCCGAATGTTGGAGGACCGCTGTCCCCACCGCAGCGCCCCCTTGTCCGTGGGCCAACACCTGGGGGACCGGGTGGCATGCAAATACCACGGCGTTCAGGTGGACGGCCGCGGCACCGTGGTTTCGGTTCCGGGCATGCCGGGTTGCGCGCTTGAGGGTAAGACAGTCACAGCATCGCTGGCCGTGGAGGAAGGCGCTGACATGATCTTTGCCTTCATGCCATTGACCGAGGACTCCGTGGTGACGGCGTTCAAACTGCCCGATCGCCTGGACAACCCCGAGGTCTCGTGGTTCTCAAACTACGCTGAATGGAACAGTCCGTGGCGTTTCTACATGGACAACGTCCTGGACCCGATGCACGGTGCGTTCCTCCACCGTGACTCGCATTCCATGTTTGGTGGTGATACCAGTGCCCGTTTCCGTATCCGCGAGACCGATCGGGGATTCTTCTTCGAGAAAACGGACCAGCGCGGCAAGAACTTTGACTGGGTGGAGTACTGCCGTGAAGCCATGGATTACGTGGATCTGGAGATCCCGTATGCCGATTCGGCAGGTCCCGGGGGTTCGTTTGGCATCGTAGGAATGTCCACTCCTATTGATGCCCATACCTCCGCCGTTTTCCACTGGCGTACCCGGACCGTTTCGGACTGGGAACGGGACGTTTGGCGATTCATGTACAAGACAACCCTTGAAGAAAAGCACTGGGCGGTTTTGGAACAGGACCGTGAACTGTTGGAGGCGCTGGCTGCAGATGCGGACAAGGATGAGCACTTGTATCAGCACGATCTTGGAGTAGCCAGGATCCGTCGGGTCCATGATGCCGATGCCCAGAACCAGGCAGCGATTCTTTCAGAGGGAGTCGTTTAGCCCAAAGAACCTGCAGCTCGTAGTTCTTCGAGCTGCAGGTTCCTTTTTGTTGTGTGTCCCAACCAATTCAGCAAAACAAACCCGGGTACCGGCCACATCGGCCGGTACCCGGGTTCTCGAAGATCTAGCGGGTCACGCCGTACATCTCCGAGGTGGGAGGGTAGAACGGGATCTCCGGCTTCTTGGCGCCGATGATCACGCAGATAATTGCGTCAACATCGCTGACCGTACGCAAACTCCGTGGAACCCCGGCCGGGACCCGGATCAGATCGCGGTAGCCCAGCACGCGGCTTGCTTTCTTGTTGCCGTCTTCCACGTCGTGCACGCTGAACTCCACCTCTCCTTCGAGGACAAAGAACACCTCTTCGACGTCCGGGTGCGTGTGCTCAGGACCTACGCATCCGGCGGGCAGCACCATGTTGGAAAAGGTGAAGTGCTCCGCTTGAAGGATGTTGTTGTCGTCTGAGTGGTCTCCGGTAGCTCCGGAACCGATGTAGCGGACCTGTCCGCGTCGGAATTTTTCACCCATTTTGGTCTGGAATTTCAGGGTATTGAAGTCAACAACCCGGCTCTCACGGGAGGCGATGGCCGAATCAATCAGCTCCTCAAGTTCCGGTAACTTGCTTTCGATAACGTCGCTCATGATGGACCTCTCTCGGATTGGTTATTGCCAGAGTTCGCAAGAGCCGAGGTGTTTCAATCTCTCTCGACTCTAACTATCTCAAGACTAAGATATACTGGGGCGTGCTGCAAGACCCCGGTGGAAAGTGCTCCTAATTGCTGCCTTCGGTGGGAAGCTCAGTGTTAAGATGCTTAGACCGAATGAAGGAGAGAGTGCGCATGACCACCGAATCGCGGAACACTGACACGGATGCCGTGGACGCCATTATTGAGGACTGGCACCGCGAACGCCCGGATCTTGATCCCAGGACCATCGGCGTCTTTGGCCGCTTGCAGAGCTTGGTGGCACGGCAGCGAGCTGTGCAGGATGTGAACTATGAGGAGTACGGGCTCACGTTGGCATCCTTTGATGTTCTGGCGAACTTGCGTCGTTCCGGCCCTCCGCACCGGAAGACTGCTGGTGAACTAGCCAGTTCATCCATGCTGACCACGGGCGGCATCACCTTTCGTCTGGACCGTATGGAGGAACAAAACCTCATAGAGCGGGTTCGGTCGAAAGAGGATCGTCGGGTGGTTTACGCCCAGATGACGGACCATGGCAAAGAACTCATTGACGAGGTCATTTCAAAGCATCTGGAAACGCAGCGCAATATGCTCGCCGGCCTGACCTCCAAGGAGATCGACCAACTGGCGGTGCTACTGAAGAAAACAGAAGCCTCCATCGTCGCCTATGACCCGAAGGCTTCCTCCGCGGACGAACTTACCCTGAACGTCTAGGCGATCACGGCGCGGGTTCGTCCATCCACTCCATCAAGCAAGGAATCGAATGAAGCCAGGACCCCGCAGGATCGGAATCATCGGACACGGAGCCATTGGGGCTCGTGTTGCTGCCGACATTGCAGCTGGAAAAGTCAAGGGGGCCACCCTTGAGGGAATCATTTGCCGCAGCGCCATAGACAACGCGCCGGCACCCCAGTTCGAGATGGAGCATGCGCTGGAGCGCTGCGACGTCTTGGTTGAATGTGCCGGGCAGGAGGTGTTGATTGAGCATGGCGAGGCTGTGCTTTCTGCGGGCGTAGACCTGCTCGCTACATCAATCGGGGCGCTTGCGGACCCACACCTCTCACAGCGATTGTTGGCCGCAGGTCCTGGCAGACTTTTCTTGACCCCGGGCTCCATAGGTGGCCTGGACCTGTTGGCGTCGGGGGCCCGCGCGACTGGCTATGACGCCGTCATGATTACGACGACGAAGCTCCCGGGTTCCCTGATTCAGCCATGGATGGACGAGGCTGAGGCCGATCGAATTCGGAATACCCCCGGTCCCATCGAAATCTTCCATGGTCCCGCTGCCCGAGCCACACAATTGTTCCCCAAGTCGCTCAACGTGGCAGCCGCCGTTGCCCTGGCGGTAGACGACTGGGATGCTGTGGCTGTGTCCGTGAGAGCCGACCCGGCGGCCGAGCTAACGACACACTTGATCGAGGCTTCCGGAAACAGCGGGAATTACCGCTTTGAAATCTGCAATAAAGTATCACCACAAAACCCGCGAACCAGCGGCGTTGTACCGTTCGCTGTGCTCCGGTCATTGGAACTGATCATCGGCGCGCGGGGTGGAATGATCTAGGAACGCCTCGCTCCGGTCACTTCCAAAGACTTGTCGGGGTCTGGCCGTCGGAGTTCCTTGGCAAGCAGTCCTGGAGGTCAAGTTCCGGTTCCGGCTCTTAGCTGACGGCGGTCAGGGCGTCGTCGTAAATCGCCAGCGCTTGGCGTACTTCTTCGGGGGTCACGACGGCGGGAGGCACCACGTGCACGCGGTTGTCGGCGATGAAGGGCAACAGTCCGCGGTTGAGCAGTTCCGTCTTCAGCTTGCCCATGAAGCCGGCGTTGACAGGTTTGCGGGTTGTGCGGTCTTCGACCAGTTCGAGGGCCCAGAACACGCCACGGCCGCGAACTTCGCCGATGAATTCGTGCTTGGCGGCGAGGGCTTTAAGGCCCGGTTCCAGGTGATCGGCGCCGATGCGTGCGGCGTTCTCCACGATGTTCTCCTGCTCGAAGGCTTCGATGGAGGCGACGACGGACGCCGCGGCGAGGGGGTGACCGGAGTAGGTGAGACCGCCGGGGAAGACTCGGTCATTGAAGGTCGCGGAGATTTCCTCCGAGATGATGACGCCGCCCACCGGGACGTAGCCGGAGTTGACGCCTTTGGCGAAGGTGATGAGGTCCGGACGGACGTTGAAGGAATCCAGGGCGAACCAGTCACCGGTGCGGCCGAAGCCGGCCATGACCTCATCGAGGATCAGGACGATGCCGTGCTGATCGCAGAGGGCGCGGACGCCCTCGAGATAGCCGGGCGGCGGGAGCAGGATGCCGGCTGTGCCGGGCACGGTCTCTAGGAGTAGCGCGGCGATGGATTGTGGTCCCTCGAGCTCGACGGTCCGGCGCAGGTGCTGCAGGGCGCGCTCCGCTTCCTGCTCAGGGGTTTCGGCCCAGAACTCGGAGCGGTAGAGGTACGGGCCGAAAACGTGGACGTGGCCGCGGGAGTATTCATTGGGGATGCGGCGCCAGTCACCGGTGGCAACGATCGCGGCGCCGGTATTGCCGTGGTAGGAGCGGTAGCGGGAGATGACCTTGTCCCGGCCAGTGTGCAGACGGGCCATGCGGATGGCGTTCTCATTGGCGTCCGCACCCCCGTTGGTGAAGAACACTTTGTCCATGGTTGATGGGGCGTGGGACAGGATCTTCTGGGCTGCGACGGCGCGGGTGTGATTGGCATGGGAAGGTGCCACCGTAGTGAGGATGTCCAGTTGTTCCTTGATGGCCCCGATGAGCCGGGGGTGCTGGTGGCCGATGTTGGTGTTGACCAGCTGGCTGGAGAAGTCCAGGTATGTCCTGCCCTCGTGATCCCACACGGTGCTGCCCGACCCGCCGGCAAGAGCCAGGGGGTTGAGGGTCTTCTGCGCAGACCAGGAGTGGAAGACATGGGCCGTGTCCAGTGCGGCAACGTCGGTGTTGCTGAGCGGGGCGGCCAGGGCGGTCCGGGTGGGAGACATTGATAGATCCTCTCGAATGGGCTGGTGGGCTTCCCTTCATAGTGTCAATCGGGACACAGGAAGTCTTTCGACATTTGTATAGTTAGGGGACAGTTGAACTACCTTTTTCCAGAGAGGCCCTGAGCGTGCCGCCCACCATTAACGCGATCATTCACAAAAGCTCGCTCAACCTGCGCTGTGTGGTGCCGGACGCGGCTGATCCCGCCCTGGAAGCATCCGTCTCCTGGGTGCACAGCTCTGATTTGGATGACCCCACGCCTTTCCTGGATCCCGGGCAATTGCTGCTGACGGACGGAACTCAGTTTCCCGTCAGCCACTCCACTGATTCCCAGTACAGCGAGTACGTGCAGCGACTCGTCAACCATGGGATCAGCGGTTTGGGTTTCGCCACCCAGGTGATTCATGGCGTCCTGCCGCGGGGCTTGGAGGACGCGTGCCGAAAGCAGGGGTTGCCGTTGCTGGAGGTCCCTGACCGGACTCCCTTCATTGCGATCATCCGCTTCGTGGCCGACTGGCTCGCCAGGGAACAACACGCCCGCTCCGAGTGGTCCCTCCAGGCACAGCGCGCCATCGCGCGGGCCGCCCTCAGACCTGACGGGCTGCGATCGATTCTGGCCGAACTGGAGCGCCAGCTCCATGGCTGGGTGGCGTTGTTCGACGCTGCCGGGAACCACATCCTGATGCCTAATAATCGTCCGGTTCCGTCGGCGTTGATGCCGGGCGTGACGGAGGCAGTCACCAAGGCGCTGGATCAAGGATCACGCTCGGTATTGCAGTTGATGGTCGACGGCGAACAGGTCACCTTGCAGACTTTGGGGCGCCGCCACTACCTGCGGGGTGTTCTTGTCCTCGGTGCAATTGAACCCTTGGACCCTGCTCGCACGGACATCATCAACAGCGTGATCGCGTTGGCCAGCCTTGCCCTGGAGCAGACCCGCACCTTGGACACGGCCCGCCGACACCTGCGAGCCGGCGTTTTCGAGCAGTTGTTGGCGGGCAGCCTCGACGTTGCAGAACGGACCGCACGTCAGGTCTGGGGAAGGCTGCCGGCAGAGCCCTTGGTGGTGACGGTTGCGCATCAGCCAGGACAAGGGCAGAACCTTCTGGAAGCCCTTGAACTGTTGTCGGACGATCACCGCGGGGCGGTCTTCTATGCACAACGGGACCAGAACGTGGTTGTCCTGGCGGGATCGGCCCTGCAGGACAAGGTCGCCGGCCTGCTGGAAAAGTACGGGGCTACTGCCGGGGCCTCCGGTAAGACGACTTTCGCAAGTCTGGCCCAGGGCTTGAGAGAGGGGGAGCGATCCCTTCAACGGGCGCTTGAGTTGTCGCGCCCTTTGGTGGTCTTTGACCAGATTTCGGAAGGCGGCATGCTGGGATTGCTGCGTCGGGATGATGCCGGTTCCGTGGCGCAACGACTCATCGACCCCCTTGCCAAGCACGATGAAACAGAACAGACACAGTTGCTTCCAACCGTGATTGCTTGGTTGGAAAACAACTGCGTCTGGGACAAGACGGCGCACCAACTGGGCGTCCATAGGCACACGCTCCGGAACAGGATCGACGCTGCGGGCACCGTCCTGGGACTCAACCTCGACAGCCTGCGCGACCGGCTGGAACTGTTCGCCGCCGTCGAGTTTCTGGAAAAGCGTTAGCCCCAAACGGGCGGAAGGTGAGAGAGCGTCTGGCAGGACAGACGCTCTCTCACATCCCGGCCCTAAAACACTGACGCTCTCTCACCTCCCGTTAGTTCTGGGGGAAACCCAGGTTGATGCCGCCGTGGCTGGGGTCGAGCCAGCGTGAGGTGATGGCCTTTTCACGGGTAAAGAACTGGAAGCCTTGCAGGCCGTAGGCCTTGGAGCTGCCGAAGATGGAGTCCTTGAAACCGCCGAAAGAGTAGTAGGCCACCGGCACAGGAATCGGCACGTTGATGCCCACCATGCCCACCTCGACCTCGGTCTGGAAGCGGCGGGCGGCGCCGCCGTCGTTGGTGAAAATCGCAGTGCCGTTGCCGAAAGCGCCGGAGTTGATCAGGTGCAGGCCCTCTTCGTAGCTCTTGACGCGGACCACCGCCAGAACGGGACCGAAGATCTCCTCGGTGTAGACGCGGGAGGTGACGGGGACCTCGTCGATCAAGGTCGGGCCGAGCCAGAAGCCGTTCTCGTCGCCATCGACGGTGACGCCGCGGCCGTCCACCACAACCTTGGCGCCGTCCTCGATGGCGACGTCGATGTAGGCGGCCACTTTGTCGCGGTGCTGGCGGGTGACCAGCGGGCCCATGTCGCAGTTGCGGCGTCCGTCGCCGGTCCGCAGCGTAGACATGCGTGCGGTGATCTTCTCGATCAGTGCGTCGGCAACCGGCTCGACAGCGACCACCACGCTGATGGCCATGCAGCGTTCGCCGGCGGATCCGAAGCCGGCGTTGATGGCCGCGTCGGCGGTCAGCTCGAGGTCGGCGTCGGGCAGGACCAGCATGTGGTTCTTTGCGCCGCCCAAGGCCTGGACGCGCTTGCCATTGCGGGCAGCGGTCTCGTAGATGTACTGGGCGATCGGGGTGGAGCCGACGAAGGAAATCGCCTTCACGTCGGGGTGTTCCAGAAGACCATCGACGGCTTCCTTGTCGCCGTGGAGAACGTTGAAGACGCCATCCGGGAGTCCCGCCTCGGTGAACAGGGCAGCGAGCCAGTTGGCCGCCGTCGGGTCCTTTTCGCTCGGCTTCAACACCACGGTGTTGCCGGCGGCGATGGCGATCGGCAGGAACCACAGCGGAACCATGGCCGGGAAGTTGAACGGGCTGATAATGCCCACCACGCCCAGCGGCGACTTGGTGGAGTAAACGTCGACGCCGGAGGAGACATTCTCTGAATGCTCACCCTTGATGAGGTGCGGGAAGCCGGTAGCCAGCTCCACGACTTCCTGACCGCGGGTGATTTCGCCGAGGGCATCGGAGACCACCTTGCCGTGCTCGGAAGTGATGATCTGGGCGAGTTCGCCCTTGCGCTCGTTGAGGAGTTCCCTAAAGCGGAAGATGATTTGCTGGCGCTTGGTGATGGACAGGTCACGCCAGGCAGGGAACGCCTTGTGGGCCGAGGCGATGGCTGACTCGGTGTCCTCGGTGTTGCCAAGGTTGACCAGCTTGGTCTCCCTGCCGAGGGCGGGGTCGAAGACCGGGGCGGTGCGGTCGCCGGACGACGGTGACTCGGCGCCACCGATCCAGTGCGGGACCACCTGGAGTTCGTTGATTTCAGACAATGCGTTCTCTTTTCTGCCGACGGGATCGATGTATGAAGCATCTGGATCCACAGTAGGCAGCGCTCTCGGGAAAGACGCATATACAAGTAGTTAGCTTGTAACCCCTAGATAGACATATGTATATCGCCGTCGCTACTGCGCACCTTTGTTGCCCCTAACGATCACAGGAAGGCATGGGGGCGGAATACGCCCGGGCGTCATAGTCGGTGCGGACGCACACTTTCCGCCACCTTTCCAGGGGTGGTTCGATTATTTGAAGGTGAGTCCCAGCAGGGCGTTTTCGGTGACCTCGGGCAGGGCGGGGTGGATCCAGTATTGCTTGGCGGCGAACTGGCGGACGTCGAGGTCGAAGGCCAGGACGGTGATCATTTGTTGGACCAAGGTTGATGCTTGGGGGCCCATGTAGTGGGCGCCGAGGAGTTTGCCGGTGTCTTGGTCGGCAATGAGTTTGCAGATGCTGGTGGTGTCTTCCATGGCCCAGCCGTAGGCGACGTCCCCGTAGCTCTGGACCTTGGTGGTCACGTTATGCCCGCGTTCGCGGGCTTGGGATTCTGTCATACCGACGGTGGCGATCTGGGGATGGGTGAAAATGGCTGCGGGGACGTGGTCGTGTGGCATTTTCTGCATGTTGTCCGGGTTGAGCAGGTTGTGGCGCACGGCGCGCATCTCGGCGTTGGCGACGTGTTTGAGCATATACGGCGAGGATACGTCACCGAGGGCCCAGACACCTGCAGCTGAGGTTGACCGGCCGTACTCGTCAACCTTGATACGTCCGGCGCCTATCGTCTCGATCCCGCCGGAGGGCAGGTCCAATAGGTCCCCGTTAGGGATGCGCCCGGTGGCCACCAGCAGTACCTCCCCGGTGGCGGAGGAACCGTCGTCGAGCGTGACGGTGATGCCCCGGTCTGTCTGCTCAGCGCTGGTGGTGGTCCGTCCGGACCGGATATCGAAACGTTTGGCGGCCAGGTTGTTGTACGGGTCAAGCAGGTCCTCGTCGAGGTGCCGCAGGAGCGTGGAACGGGCGATGATGGTGACGTCCGTGCCAAGGGCGTCGAAGACGTGTGCGAACTCCATGGCGATGTAGCCGCCGCCGATGATGACCAAGGATTTAGGCAGCTGCGGGAGCCGCATGATGTCCTCGTTGGTGTGGTACCGCACGCCGGAGGCGGAGATGACGTCGGGTACGGCAGGCCTGGAGCCTGCGGCGATGACGATCCGGTCACCGGAGATGGTTCTCTGCTGGCTTCCTTGGCCGGTGCGTAAGGTGCGTTCTCCGACGAAGACCGCGTGCTGGTCGTAGACGTCGATGTTCGGAGTCCGTGGGCCGCGACGGTATTCTTCACCGGCGGCGGAGTCGGGGTCGATGCGGTCCTCGAAGATACGGCTGACAATGCCCGGCCAGTCTACGGAGTTGACCTCGGCGTGGAGGCCTAGCCGACCGGACTCGACGGTCTCCAGAGCGGTGTCGGCGGTGTAGACGTACATTTTCGACGGGATGCAGCCAGCGTTCAGGCAGGTGCCACCGAAGGACCCTTCCTCGATGATCGCGATCGACTGGTCTTCGAACTCGGGACCAGGAATGGAGTTCCCGGAGCCGGTGCCGATGATGATCAGGTCGTAGTGCCGATCCACGGTGGTCTTGCCGGCAGTGGTGTGCATGGAAGTGGTCCTCACTCTGGGGTCTTCTCCACCCTACTGAACAGCACCTGAACGAGACGGGAGATATCGGCTAGGTGCGTGTGGCTGACTGCGTCGCGGCTGCCCTCATTCCGCCTCGCGATATGCCTTCACTCTCTGTGCTGATGCTTACGTGCCTGTCCGGTTCGTAGGCGCTGACCTGGAAGTTGAGATCCGTTCGAGCCGGCCATTTGGCAGCCCCTGTGGAGTGGTAAACCTCAAAAGGGGCTGCTGCGCTCAAGACATTATTGATGTTTGACCAGCCAATCTCTTAGAACAGCGGCCAAGGCACCGCCGACATCTCACCACTCGGAGCCGGGAATCGCCCTGCCAAGCGCAACCGGGCGCAGCGCGTGCCGAGCGATGCGATTTCTTCGGCGCTCAGCAAGTCCGCCAGTTCTCGGCCAAGTCCGTGGTGCAATCCTTCGCTGACACGGTCGATTCCGTCGCATTCCTCGGCGGTCAGGGCGTCTCCGAGCCATCCCCATAGCACCGTGCGCAGCTTGTGGTCAGTGTGGAAGGTGAGCCCATGGTCAACGCCATGCCGGTGTCCGTCGGTCATGGCTAGGATGTGGTTGCCCTTGCGATCAGCGTTGTTAACCACCAGGTCGAACACCGCCATGCGCCTGAGGGCTGGTGAGTCTTCGTGAACGAGGGCCACCCTCTGTCCATTCTCATCGTGTCCCTCGAGGACTTGCTTCCAGCCTGTCTCCGGCAGGTTCTCCGTCGGGACCAGGTCCACGGCGGCTTGGACGGGGTCGTGCTCCCGCCAGAGTTGGACCATTCCGTCGCCCAAGGGCCCGTCGCGCAACCATGTGCGTGGCACGATGTCCCAGCCCAAGACTTGCGAGACCAGATAGGCGGCCACTTCACGGTGGGCGAGAGTGCCGTCGGGAAAATCCCACAGCGGGCTTTCGCCTGCTATCGGCTTGTAGACGACAGGTACGTCGCCGATGCTGCCCAGAAATGTAGCGTTTGAGGCGGTTGTGATGCGGCCGGTCAGCGTTAGCTCGGCAGTCAATAAGTCAGGCGCAGGCATCAGGCCTCGGGAAAGGTGCAGGTGTGTCCGTCGGCATCAATGGGGTAACCGCACAGCGAGCAGGTGGGACGCCCGGCACCCACGATCTCACGGGTGCGCTTGGCGAAAGCCCGTGCGGTGCCCACCGGCATTCGCACCAGCAGCATCATGTCCAGTTCGTCGGCGCCTTCTTCGAGGGGGTCGTCGTTGTCATCAGTATCTACATCGGCGAGGGGATAAGCCTCGAGGACAACCTGGGCCGTAGTTGGGTCCCAACCCAGACTCATGGCGCCGGTGCGGAACTGCTCCTGAGGGGCCTCGATGGGGTCGTTGTCGACGAGTTCAATGGGAGTACTCGTGGGAACGCTGAAGGGATTGCCGTCGACGGTGATGAGCTGATCGAGCATTTCGTCGATCTTCTCCGCGAGCAGAGCCGATTGCTGCTTTTCGAGGGCAACACTCACGATCTGTGCCCCTGCGCGGACCTGCAGGTAGAACGTGCGCTCTCCTGGAAGGCCAATGGTGCCGATGACTACCCGATCAGGCCAGGCAAATTCGTGAACGCGTGTGGGCATGTCATTATCTTAGGCACACGTGGTTCACGCCGTCTTCTGCCCCGCACCGCCTCCCACGGGCGCGTCGCCGGAACGGATACCGTTTGACAGCCACTCGAGGTCACCCGCTTCGGTATTGGTCGCGTAGACGCTCGGCCTACTAGCGCTGTAGTTGACGATTGATGCGGAGGCCGGGCTCACGTTGAGACGCTGGAACAGGTCGAGGTGCATACCGAGCGCGTCGGCAAGGATTGACTTGATGACGTCGCCGTGACTGACGGCTACCCACACGGCGCCTGGCCCGAACTCGGCTTCGAAGGCTGCATCGTGGCGTCGAATCGCTGCCACCGACCGAGCCTGCATCGCGGCCATGGATTCACCGCCAGGAAAGACGACGGCGGACGGTTGCGATTGGACCACAGGCCACAAATCCTCGGTCGCAAGTTCACTGAGCTTGCGCCCCTGCCACTGACCGTAATCGCACTCGTTCAGGTCGGGATCGACCGGCGCGAACGGCGTGCCGGCCTGGCGATCGAGGATAATGCTGGCGGTCTGCCGACACCGCTCGAGAGGGCTCGACACCACAGCGACTACGGGCACAGCCGCGAGCCGGTCTCCGGTAAGAGCAGCTTGGTCGCGCCCGGTTTGGTCCAGACTGACGCCAAGTGCCCGCCCGGCCAGCAGCCCGGTGGCATTGGCTGTGGTGCGGCCGTGCCGCACGAGAATAACTGTCGCCATCCACCCAGCCTAACCACCGTTCGCTCATGGTGCAGGACAACGAGGACTACAGTGGATGTATGGCTGCCAGCCGCAATCCGCTCGATGACCTGCGCGAAACCATCGGTCATCTGGCCAATCAGCTCAAGCTGCCCGGTTCGGAGCGCGTCGACGACCTGGTGGGCGATCTCATCGGTGCCAGGCCCGGCCCTGCCCGGCCGCTGTCCGAGGTGCAGGCCGAACTCGATGCCCTGGTGGGACTGGAGACCGTGAAGGAACAAGTGCGCGCCCTCGTCGCACTTCTTCAGGTCCAGGCCCGCCGTAAGACGCACGGCCTTCCGGAGGTGGCCACATCACAGCATCTGGTGTTCCTCGGAAACCCGGGCACTGGCAAGACGACCGTGGCACGGCTCCTGGCCGAGATGTACCGCGCGGTGGGTTTGCTGCAGAAAGGACACCTTGTGGAGGTGGACCGTTCCGGCCTGGTGGGGCAGTACGTCGGTGCGACCGCCATCAAGACGGACCGGGTGATCCGGCGGGCGCTTGATGGTGTCCTGTTCATCGATGAGGCCTACGCGTTGGCCCCGGAAGACGGCCGCATGGATTTCGGCCCCGAGGCGATCGAGGTCCTGCTCAAGCGGATGGAGGACCACCGCCACCGGCTGGTGGTGATCGTGGCAGGATACCCGCGGCTGATGGAGTCCTTCTTGCTATCCAACCCCGGGCTGCGTTCCCGGTTCGCCCGGGAGATCACGTTCCCCGACTACTCCGTCGACGCACTCCAGACGATTTTCCATCAGATGCTGGCCCAACATGAGTACACGCTGGAGCCTGATGCGGACCAGATGCTGCGCCGCATCCTCGCCGGGCTCCATGCAGGCGAGGACTCCGGCAACGCACGGTTCGCCCGTACGCTGTTCGAACAGGCGCTCAACCGCCAGGCGCTGCGGCTCTCGCTCGACGGTGAACAAAGTCTCGACGCACTTGATCGCGAGGCCCTCATGAAGCTCACCGCGGACGACATCGTCGGGGCCGCTCTGGCCCTGGGTGAGGAACCCGAGCCGGAACCGACGCCGGAACCGGAGCCGTCACGCTGGTGGCGCTGGTTGGCCTGACGGGATCCGTGGCGACACCCAAATTTTCAAGGGCGTGGTACTAGCCGGCGTCACCGCGGGGGCAGTTCGCTGCCACGGTGACGCCGGTTCGGGTAGAGGTTTCTCCGAACGCGCTAAACGATCGGGGCGGGTGGTTGTTCTCCGCTCAACACTGCAAGTGTGTTGTCGGCTGCGAGCATGGCCATGGCGGTGCGTGTCTCCACCGTGGCCGAGCCGAGGTGCGGAAGAAGCGCAACATTGTCCAGCTCCAGTAGCCCGGGATGGACACGGGGTTCCTGCTCGTAGACGTCGAGCCCGGCTCCGGCGATTGCACCCTCTCGAAGCGCGGATGCCAGTGCGTCTTCGTCAACGATCGGTCCGCGGGCGGTGTTGACGAGGAACGCCGAATTCTTCATGGCCGCGAGTTGCCCGGCCCCGATCAGGTGATGAGTGGCGGGCCCATAGGGGCAGTGCAATGACACGACGTCGGACAAGGTCAGCAGCTCGTCGAGATCGACACGTCGTGCGTCCAGTTCGGCGGCGATCTGAGGGTCGATCTCGCTGCGGGATTGGTAGACGATGTCCATGCCGAAGGCTTTGGCCCTGCGCGCGGTTGCTCGCCCGATGCCGCCCATGCCCACGACGCCGAGAGTCTTGCCCTGCAGGCTGGACCCGAGCAGGAAGAACATGCCCCACTTCCAAGCCTGGCCGGAGCGGATGAGCCGTTCACCCTCGCCGAGTCGTCGGGTTGCCATGAGGATGAGGCCGAACGCGATGTCGGCTGTGGCCTCGGTGAGCACGCCGGGCGTGTTGGTGGCCACGACGCCCCGTTCAGTGCAGGCGGGCACGTCGATGTTGTCATAGCCGACGGCGACGTTCGCCACGACTTTGAGCTGCGGTCCGGCGGCGTCGAGCAGCTCGGCATCGACGCGCTCGGTGAGCAGGGACACGATCGCATCGGCACCGGCTACGCGGCGCAGGAGTTCTTCGCGGGAAATGGTCTCGGGACCATCCCAGGCATCGACGTCGTGTTCGGCGCGGAGCTTTTCAATGGCAGCATCGGGAATGCGTCCCGTGACGACAACCCGGCTCATGCCGTCGCGATCCAGTCGCGCAGGCGGCCAAGGCCGTCGCGGATGTCCGCGACGTCGATGCCTGAGTAGGCGAGCCGGATGTACTGCCGCTCCTCGCCAGGTTGGCGGCGCCCGAAGTGCTCACGAGTGCAGAAGGAGACGCCGGTTTTGTAGAGTGCGTCGCTGGCGAAGTCTCCGACTGCCGTGTAGCCCATCTTTTCCATGGCGGCGGTGACATCGGGGAACAGATAGAACGTGGATTGTGGCACAGCGACGTGCATGCCGGGGATGGCGTTCACGAGCTCGCATGCAGCATCCCGGCGTTCACGCAGAATGTCGAGCATCTGTTGGACCGGTTCCTGGGTGCCGCGGAGTGCTTCGATTCCGGCCCACTGTACGTAGTGGGTGGTGCAGGATTCGTCGTTGGTGTTGAGGGTGCTGAGTACTTTGGCGATCTCGAGTGGCGCAACGGCGCAGCCGAGGCGTGAGCCGGTCATGGCGAACTTCTTGCTGAAGGTGTAGAGGATGACGGTGCGCTCTGCCATGCCTGGAAGGGACGCGATCGAGCTGGAGACACCCTCGTAGCGGGTCTCGAAATAGGCCTCGTCGGAGAGCACCCAGAGGTCGTGCTCCTGCGCGATTTGGGCGATGGCTTCACGTTCGGCGGCAGTCGACTCGGCTGAGATGGGATTCTGCAGGTCGTTGTAGATGATTGCGGCCGTGTTCGGTGTTATGGACGCGCGCACCTGGTCGAGGTCAATGGAGAAGCCTTGGCTGGTGGGGAGGTAGCGGTAGGGCACCGCGGTGCCTCCGAGGTATTCGATCTGTGACTCGTAGATCGGGAATCCAGGGTTCGGGTAGAGCACTTCCTGTCCGGGGTTCATGACTGCCTGCAGGAACTTGGTGATGACGGGCTTGCCTCCGGTCATGACCACGACGTTGTCGGGGGACAGGCTGATGCCGCGACGTGAGCCTATATCCTCGGCGAGGGCTTCGCGCAGCTGTGGGATGCCGGGCCCGGGGCAGTAGCCTGTGTGGCCGTCAGCGATGGCCTTGCTCATTGCCTCGACGATATGCGGGGCGGTGGGGATGTTGATATCGCCGAGGTGGAAGGGGTAAACCAGATTCCCCTTGGCCTTCCATGAGGCCGCAGCTTGGGCGACGCTAAAGGCGGTTTCGGTGCCGAGCCGTTCGAGTCGTTGCGCGAGATGCTGCATGCTATTTACTCCTCGTTGAGTCTGATACATCAGTAGACATCTAATACGTAACTAATATATCAAAGGCTCATGTGAGCTGGCCAACATAGCTCGCCGGAACGTCGGGCCCTGCTTCTACCGAGGCTTGGACGACGAAAGTCGGCTGATTCCCCGTAGTGCCGCAGTCGCCAGTGGGCGTCCAGCCAACAGGGCGCTTGACTTCCATGAACGAACAACCCTGATGACGCTTGTACTGAATAGCCCTCGGCTACGCCAGTACTGCGCCAGTGACCATGTTGACCGGATGGTGTGCACTGCGAGGACGACCGTAAAGAGTGAGATGACCAGGCCCGCCGCTGAGGCCGCTACGATCATCACCCCTGTCATGTGCACCAAAAAGACGGCAGAGATCACAACAGTGTGGGTGTCCAGAAGTTCCATATTCATTTCTTGAGATGTGGCTTAGCGGGTTGGCTTGGATTTTGCTGGCCGGTAACCCGCGATTGCGGCGCGGACATCGCCCTCTTCGTGGCCCTCATGCTTCTTCCCAAACGGCAGCACCTTGAGCAGCGGGTGCAGGATGACCATGATGACCAGACCCCAGACGGCTCCGAGAATCGCTGAGCACAACGTGTTCACCAGCCACGCAAGGAAGCCGCCCGCCACCGGGATCCCGGCGAAGGGCGTCTCGAGTACATGAACCAGGTCATAAGGGGCGTGCCAGCCGAGATCGTACGCTCCCTGCAACATGATGTGACCGCCAACCCACAGCATGGCGATGGTCCCGATAAGCGTGATCGCCGCCAGCACGGCTGGCATCCCCTTCACGAGCAGCCGGCCAAAGCGCTGGGAGCCCGAGGAGGCCTTGGTGGTCAGGTGCAAGCCGATATCGTCCATCTTGACGATGAGTCCGACGGCGCCATACACGACAACCGTGATGACGAACGCTACGACCACCAGGATGAGCGCCCGGACCCATAGGGACTCATCCGCTACCTCGTTCATGGCGATGACCATGATCTCGCAGGACAGGATGAAGTCAGTGGTGATGGCACCCTTGGTGACCTTGGCTTCCGCTTCAGGACCGCGTTGGACCGCCGGCGCCTTCTCGGTGGCGGAATGGCCGCGGAGCTTGTGCCAGACCTTTTCGGCGCCCTCATAGCAGAGGTAGGTGCCGCCCAGCATGAGGATGAATGGAATTACTCCCGGGATGAAGGCGCTGACAAGCAGCAGCGCCGGGAGGATGATCAGTAGCTTGTTTCGCAGAGAGCCCCAGAAGATCCGCTTGATCATAGGCAGTTCCCGTGACGGGTCCGCCCCGGACACGTACTGCGGAGTGACAGCGGCGTCGTCGATGACCACACCGGCAGCTTTGGCCCCGGCCTTGGCAGCTCCCGCGGCAATGTCGTCCACGGAGGCGGCCGCTATGCGGGCCAAGGCTGCGACGTCGTCCAGCAGCGCAACGAGACCGCCGCTCACAGAGCCACCCCGTCCTGCTCAAGGGTGGGCAGCTGTAGGTGAACTCGTGGGTCGAGGCGCGTAATTGGCATGTTCGGAGTATACGATGACCGACAAAACCGTAGATGTACGTGACGCGCGGAAAAGGAACGGCCCCTACGAGTGGGGGCCGTTCCTTATCGGTGCCGGAAGCCTAGTGCTCGGCTTCTGCGGCGTGCTTCTTGGCGGTCTTTTCGGCGTCCTTCTCAGCGCGCAGCGCCTCCGCCTCGTGCTGTTCCTCGGCCTTTTCCTGGTGAATGACTTGGGCGAAGAGCTTTTCCATTTCCTTCGCTACGCCTGCAGCCGAGGCAGGATTTTGGCCGGTGACCAGTCGGTCGTCCACCGCCACTTTCTCTTCAAAGACGCCTGCAGTGACGTGACGCGCTCCCTGCTCCTCCAAGCGGTCTGCAAGGAAGAACGGGATGACCTTGTCCTTGCCGGCGGCCACTTCCTCCTCGTTGGTGAATGCGGCGACGTCCCGACCCTGCACCAGACGGAACCCGTTCTCCAATTCCACGTTCAGCAGTCCAGCCGGACCGTGGCAGACTGCGCCCACCAAGCCGCCGGCGTCGTAGACGCTGGCTACCAGTCGCTGTAATCCTTCGCTGTCCGGGAAGTCCCACATGGTGCCGTGCCCTCCAACGAGGTAGACGGCATCGTATTGCCCGGGATCTATGACGTCGACCCGAGCGGTGTTGTAGAGCCCGGCGCGCGTGGTCTCATCCGTCGTGAAGGCGACCTGGATGGGATCGTCGGTATCTACTTCGTCGCTGGGAGGCTGGCCGCCCTTGATGGAGGCAAAATCGACGAAATGACCTGAATCTTTAAAAACTTTCCAGGGATGTGCAGCTTCGGCCACGTTGTAGCCGGTCTTCTCGCCCGTATCGCCGAGCTCGGACACGCTGGTCAGTACCATGAGGATTTTCTTCATGAAATGCTCCTTTCGTCCAACGTCCACACTACGCCCCACCCGTTTCAGGCCCTCAGGCAGGCTGGAGGACCGAAGCCCCTCGCTTCCGCGGAACACGCGAGCTGATTGAACCCACTGACCGGAATTGCTGAATGGCTCAGCTTTGCCAAGTTCGTCAGCATGCGCACCTATGCTTGGCTCATGTCTACTGATGAAGAGAAGGACCCGCCTGTACCTGCTGACGTTGAAGGCAAGATCCCGAAAAAGGTTCACGACGCCCCGGACCGAGAATCAAAGGAAGCCTCTGCCGACGAACCCCGCGAAACGTAGCCGGCAGGGCCCGTTCCGTCTCTTCCAGGTCTTCTTCACGTGCCGTTCCCAGCTTGTTGACACATGCTAAGTAACGCGGGTAACCTAAGTCACATGCCCAGTAGATAACGCGCGTTACCAACAGCGTTCCCTGCCGAGCTGCCGGACAAAGAGGGTCTGGCACCACACTCTGATCAATCAAGAGCACCCGGAGCATTCAATGGCGAAAACCACCCCCGGCGAGACCGTACCCGTACGGCAGCGGGGAGTCACCATGAAGGACGTCGCCAAACATGCCGGCGTTTCCCGGACTGCAGTCTCGTTTGTGCTGAGCAATCGCGAAAATGCCAGCATTTCCGAGGAAACCCGCACTCGGATCAATGAGGCCGTGCAGGAATTGGGTTACCGCCCCAATGCCGGTGCACGTGCGCTGGCATCCCAGCGAAGCGATTGGTACGGGATCGTGACAGAGATCGTCACTGCACCGTTCGCCGTCGACATCATCAAAGGTGCCCAGGACCAAGCCTGGCTTGACCGCCGATTCCTGCTCATCGCGCCCTCCGACCAGGCCGATGCTGTAGGACCCAACCAGGGCCTGGAAGATGCTGCAACTGAAAAGCTGCTGGAACAACGAGTGGAAGGACTTCTCTACGCAGCTACTTTTCACCGGGGCGTCCACGTCCCGGCGAGCGCCAATGAAGTACCCACCGTGTTGATCAACTGCTTCGATGCAGACGGTAAGCTTCCCTCGATCGTCCCTGACGAGCGTGGGGGAGGCAGGATCGCTGTCGAGCGGCTGCTCCAAGCCGGCCACACCCGGATTGGAGTCATCAACCTCGACCCGGTTATTCCTGCGGCAGTAGGGCGGTTGGAAGGTGCACGCGAAGCACTTGCCGTCGCCGGACTGGAGCTGGACCCCGAACTGGTGGTGTCCGGTTATGCAACGGCCGACGGCGGCTATGAAGCCGCATGCCGGATCCTGGACCGCTATCCACGACAGGACGGGCCAACGGCACTTTTCTGCCTCAATGACCGCATGGCGATGGGCGCTTACGACGCCATTAAGGAACGGGGCCTGACCATCCCCGGAGACATCGCCGTGATCGGCTTCGACAACCAGGAACTCATTGCGGCCTATTTGCGGCCAAAATTAACCACGGTTGCGTTGCCATTCGAAAAAATGGGCGCCCTGGGTGTCCAAACGCTCGCCGCTCTTACAGCAGGACAGCCGATCCTTGCCGACCAGCAATTGGTCGACTGTCCGCTGCTAGAACGCTCTTCGGTCTGACCGCGAAATCAACGTCGAAGAGCAACCCTTACCCACCCCTTCACCTTGCTGATGAAGATAGGAAAGAGATAACCATCATGACACAACCCCGATACTTCCGGGCTGCCCGGATGACGGCGGCAAGCCTTGCAGTGGGCGCGATGCTGCTCACCGGCTGCACGGCCAATGTCACCAAGACAAGCACGTCCGACGCCGGAGCGAACGCCAGCGCGTTCCTCACCATCCCGCGTGAGGACATGGGCACGTTCGTGCAGAACTTCAACCCGTTCGCCCCCACGGTAAACCCGATGGTTCAGCAGTCCATCTACGAATCCCTCCTGATCTTCAACCCGGCCAAGGGAGGCACGGTGCCATGGCTCGCCACCGAATGGAAGGCAGCCGAGGATGGCAAGTCGGTCACCTTCACTCTTCGGGATGGTGTGAAATGGTCCGACGGGCAGCCGTTCGTGGCTGACGATGTTGCCTACACGTTCGAACTTCAAAAGAAGATCAAGGGCGGCTTCGAGTACCTGGACACCGTCACCGCCCAGGGCAACAAGGTCACGTTCAACTTCAACAAGCCGTGGTCACCGGCCCTTTACGACGTCGGCCAGATCACCATCCTGCCCAAGCACATCTGGTCCGCTTTGCCGGACCCGGAAAAGGACGCAAACGCCAAACCGGTGGGTACTGGACCCTACACCGAGGTGGACAGCTTCCAGGCCCAGTCCTTCGTACTGACCAAGAACCCCCACTACTGGCAGCCGGACAAGCAGAAAATCGCCGGCATCAAGATGCTCGCTTTTGCAGGAAACGACGGCGCCAACCTCGCCGCCGCGAATGGCGACGTTGACTGGGCTCCGCAGTACATCCCGAACATCGAAAAGACCTTCGTTTCCAAGGATAAGGAACACCGTCAATACTGGTTCCCGGCTACGGGTGCCATGATCAACTGGCAGCTCAACACCACCAAGGCGCCGTTCAATGAGGTTGATGTCCGTAAAGCACTGAGCATGGCCGTGGACCGCGAGCAAGTCACCAAGATCGGCATGAGCGGTTACGCCAAGCCTGCGGACTGCACCGGGCTCTCCGGCAACTACGAGACCTGGAAGAACGCCGCGGTCAAGGACAACTGCACATGGACCAACCGTGACGTGCAGACCGCCAACGAGCTTTTGGACAAGGCGGGATACCCCAAGGGCGCCGACGGGAAGCGCACACTCAAGGATGGCAAGCCCTTCGAGTTCAAGATCTCCGTGGGCGCCACTTCCTCTGATTGGCTGTCCGTTGCCAACGTGATCGCGCAGAACCTGGCCGAGGTGGGCGTAACCGCCAAGGTGGAATCCCCGGACTGGGCTGCTGTTGTTGCAGGCTACGAGACGGGTGACTTCGACTCCGGCATCGTCTGGAGCGCCAACGACCCCAGCCCGTACAAGTACTTCAACACCTCCATGGGCACCGCCACGGTGAAGCCCGTGGGCACCAAGACGTTTGATAACTACCACCGCTTCGGCGACACGAAGGCGGATGCCCTGCTGGCCGACTTCGCTGCGGAGGCCGACGAGTCCAAGCAAAAGGACATCGCCAACAAGCTGCAGGAAGAATACAACGACGTCGCACCGCTGGTGCCGCTGTTCTCCGGCCCTGAATGGGGTGCCTTCAATGACACCCGCTTTACCGGTTGGCCCACCGAGGCCAACCCTTACGCCACGCTGTCGGTCCGGTCACCTACCACGGTGCTTGTTCTGACCACGTTGGAACCGCGCAAGTAGCGTAGCCGGCCGCAACCGGCGGCCAGCCCTCACACTGCACGCCCGGCGGCGCCCTCGCGTCGTCGAAGGATACTCCCGCCGGGCGTGCCCCCAAACTTTCCGCAATTCCCGAATGGAGGGAAACCGTGCGCTTCATCCTGCGCCGCCTGGGTTTCTACCTGATCGCCTTCTGGGCATCCATCACCCTGAATTTCCTGCTCCCGCGATTCATGCCCGGTGACCCCGTGTCCCGGATGTTTGCCCGCTCCCAGGACCGAATGCAGCCCGAACAAATCGAGGCCCTGCGCAAGCTGCTGGGTGTTGACGATCGGCCCATTTGGGAGCAATACATCGACTACATGCACAATATCTTCACCGGGCAAATGGGTGTTTCCATCTCCCGTTTCCCCACCCCCGTCACCGAAGTCATCTCGACCCAAATCGGCTGGACACTCCTGCTGGGCGGAACCGCACTGGTGGTGGCCGCCGTCGTGGGTAACCTGCTGGGCATCCTCGCCGCTTGGCGCCGTGGCGGCGCGATCGACTCCGCGCTCCCGCCGGTGCTGGTGTTCATTGGTTCATTCCCCTACTTCTGGCTTGCCATGGGTGCGCTGTATCTGTTCGGTGTGGTGCTGGGTTGGTTCCCGATCCGGCATGCGTTCACCGACGGTTTGGAGCCGGCGTTCACGTGGGAGTTCATCGGCGACGTCGGTGCCCACCTCGTGCTGCCGGCGCTGACGATCGTGCTGGTTTCCATCGGAGGTTGGATGCTGGGCATGCGAAACACCATGATCGCCACGAATTCCGAGGACTACATCACCATGGCCGAAGCAAAGGGACTCCGCCCCGGCCGCATCATGCTCCGCTACGCGGCACGCAATGCCATGCTCCCGTCGGTAACGAGCTTCGGCATGGGCCTCGGATTCGTGGTGGGCGGTGCGCTGCTCACGGAGGTGGTGTTCGCCTACCCCGGCGTCGGTTACCAACTCCTCAACGCCGTCCAAGGCCTTGACTATCCGCTCATGCAGGGCCTGTTCCTGACCATCACCGCTGCTGTTCTGCTGGCCAACTTCCTGGTGGACATCCTGTACGTCCGCCTCGACCCGCGCGTGCGCAGCAACTAGAGGACCGATCATGACAACCGCACTTCTGAAGCAGCCAACTCCAACACCGGCTGTCCGCAAGCCCAACCGCAGCTTTATCCACGGCTTAATCAGCAACAAGAAAGCGCTGACAGGTATGGCCGTAATGGTCGTCTTCATTGCACTGGCCTTGCTGGCACCGGTGCTGTTTCCGGGCGATCCTTCGAGGATCACGGCGATGGCCTCCCTGGAGCCTTCAACCGAGCACTGGTTGGGTACCACCGCCAAAGGACAGGATGTGCTGGCGCTGACCGTCCACGGTTCCCGCAGCTCACTGTTCGTGGGGCTGACCGTGGGCTTGGCGTCCACCTTCATCGGCATCCTCGTGGGCCTTGCCTCCGCGTACTTTGGAAAATTCATTGACGAAGCACTGTCCTTGGTCACCAATGTTTTCCTGCTTCTGCCTGGCCTGCCATTGCTGGTCATCCTGGCCGCCTTCCTTCCACCGGGCCTGGGCACAGTGATCCTGGTTCTTGTGGTCACCGGGTGGGCCGGGTCAGCCCGCGTCCTGCGCTCACAAGCACTATCCATCCGCTCCAAAGACTTTGTGGCCGCGGCCGTAGTGTCCGGCGAACGGGCAGGCCGCATCATGTTCCGCGAGATCCTGCCCAACATGGCCTCGATCGTCATGGGCACCTTGCTGGCCTGCGTGATCTATGGCATCGGCGCCCAAGCGGGCCTGGAATTCCTTGGCCTGGGCGATGTCAGCACGGTCTCCTGGGGCAACAACCTCTTCTGGGCCGGCAACGAAGGAGCACTGCTCACCGGCAGTTGGTGGGTGTTCGTACCCTCAGGCGTCTGCATTGCGCTGGTCGCGTTCGCCCTTGCCCTGATCAACTACGCCGTGGACGAGGTCACCAATCCGCGGCTGCGAAAGATCAAGACGCCCAAAACAACACCCACGAAAGCCGAAACGAGCGCCGCCAAATGACCATCTCCCAAGTTTCCTTCGGCTCCCGCCAACCCGTCCTGGACGTCAAGGACCTCACCGTCAAGTACATCGGCGACACCCGC
The DNA here is from genome assembly GCF_000294695.2 of Arthrobacter sp. Rue61a. Classification (NCBI taxonomy): domain Bacteria; kingdom Bacillati; phylum Actinomycetota; class Actinomycetes; order Micrococcales; family Micrococcaceae; genus Arthrobacter; species Arthrobacter sp. Rue61a. The sequence goes on from NC_018531.1 coordinate 2,300,956, forward strand.
TCAACCACCGCCGTCGATCGTGTTTCCTTCAGCATCGGCACCGGTGAGGTGTTCGGCCTCGCGGGGGAGTCCGGCTGTGGCAAGTCCACCATTGCCAACTCGATCATGAGGCTCCTGAAGGATCCCGCCAAGATCGCCGGTGGCAGCATTTCCTTCGGCGGCAAGGACGTCCTCGCCATGAGCCCGGAAGAACTGCGCCGCTTCCGCTGGCAGGACGTGGCCATGGTGTTCCAATCGGCCATGAACTCCCTCAATCCGGTGCTGACCATTGGCGAACAGATCGTGGACATCTTCACCACGCACGCCGGCTACTCCCGCAAGGAATCACTCCGGCGTGCTGGTGAGCTGCTGGAACTTGTGAGGATCGATCCTGCCCGGCTCAAGTCCCATCCGCACGAGCTCTCGGGAGGCATGCGTCAACGTGCCGTCATTGCCATGGCCGTGGCGCTCAAGCCGTCACTCTTGATCCTGGACGAACCCACCACCGCACTGGACGTGGTGGTGCAGCAGGAAATCATGGCGCAAATCAAGGACCTCCAGCGCGAACTCGGCTTCGCCGTCCTCTTCATCACGCACGACATGTCCCTCATGGTGGAGCTTTCACACCGCATGGCCGTGATGTACGGCGGCCGCATCGTGGAGACCGCCAAGGCCCAGGAGGTGTACGCCAACCCCCGCCACCCCTACACTCAGGCGCTCATGGGCGCGTTTCCACCGCTCACCGGTCCCCGCGTTCCGCTGACAGGCCTGCCCGACGGCGTGAAGTTCCGGAACATCCCGGACCTCACCGAGGTGGTGCCGGGCCATTTTGTGGCTCCGTTTGGTGCCGACGCTTCGGTGATTGATTCAGCAAACCTGGAAGGAGCTGTACGATGAGCCACTCCCTGATGACCCCCTCGGCTGTGTCCAAAACCGGTACACCTGCCCTGGAGATTCGCGGCCTGGGTAAGTCGTTCCCTGTCGGCGGGCTGTTCTCCCGCGATTCGGTCCGTGCACTGCACGGCGTCGACCTGACCATTGGCCGGGGCGAAATCGTAGCCCTCGTGGGAGAGTCCGGTTCCGGCAAAAGCACCTTGGCCCGCTGCGTCGCCAGGCTCGAGAAGCCGAGCTCCGGTGTGATCCTCATTGACGGCGTCCACGTCCTCAAACGCGACCGCTTCCAAGCGTCACGGGCGTTTCGATCCCAGCTGCAGATGGTGTTCCAGGACCCCTTCGGCTCCTTGAACCCGGCCCACAGGATCGAGCATTTCCTGCGGCGTTCCTTGGCCATCCACGGCAAGGGCGGCGGTTCCGAGGAGCAGTCCCAGCGGAGGCTCGAAGAACTCATGACCACCGTTGGCCTGGACGCCGACATGTTGAACTCTTATCCGCACGAGCTCTCCGGCGGTCAACGCCAACGCGTTGCGATCGCCCGGGCCCTGGCCGTTGAACCGCAGGTCATCCTGGCCGACGAGCCTACCTCCATGCTGGACGTTTCCGTCCGGATCGGCGTACTGAACCTCATGCGCAAGCTCCGCGACGAGCAAGGCATCTCCATGCTGTACATAACGCACGACCTCGCGTCCGCCCGATACCTGGCGGACCGGACGGCGGTCATGTTCGCCGGTGAGGTGGTGGAGGAAGGCGAATCCCTGGACTTGTTGGCCAACCCCGCTCACCCCTACACACAACTCCTGGTCTCGGCCGTCCCGGATCCGGCCAGGGCAGGCTCCTACGATCCCGTCCGCAGGGCCGAATTGCGGACGGCGGTCATGGCCTCGACGCACTGCGCATTCGACGGCGATCCGAACCAGGCCTGTTCGGCCGAAGAATCCGTCCGCCATCAGGTGGGGGACCCTGCAAACCGTCACTGGGTGCGATGCCACCTGTATCGGCCGTGGGCTGCTGCCGGTGGCCATGCCCTGGCGAGTGAACCACTCCAACCCAGCCACCCGGCGTCGATCGCTCAAGAAGAGGCTTCCGCATGACTGAACTGACCCACCCGCTTGCCACCGTTCCGCAGGATGAGTTGGTGGCCCGCGCCGAAGCCGACCCCCTCCGCCCGCGATTCCACTTCGTATCACCGGCCGGTTGGCTCAACGATCCCAACGGCGTGAGTCATTGGAACGGAACCTACCACCTGTTCTACCAGTACAACCCGGAGGGTGCTTTCCACCACCGCATCCAGTGGGGCCACGCCACCAGCACCGATCTCGTCACCTGGACAGACCAGCCCGTTGCCTTGGAACCGTCCGCGGGACCTGACGCCGACGGCTGCTGGTCGGGGGTGTTGGTGAACGACGGCGGTACGCCCACCTTGGTGTATTCGGGCCGGTTTGAGGGCAGGGAACTGCCCTGTGTCGCAGTAGGTTCCGATGACTTGCTGAGTTGGACCAAGGACCCCGGAAATCCGGTGATTGCCGCACCTCCGGTTGGAGTCGAGACCACCGCTTACCGCGACCATTGTGTATGGCGCGAAGGAACCGTGTGGCGGCAGTTGGTGGGGTCAGGGATCCGCCACCGCGGTGGCACGGCTTTCTTGTACGAGTCTGCTGATCTTCGCTCCTGGAACTACATTGGACCATTGTTCATCGGTGATGCTTCGCAGGGGGATCCCGCGGACACCGACTGGACCGGAACCATGTGGGAATGCGTTGACCTGTTTCGGGCAGGACATGGATCGCTGGGGTCTGCACCCGGTGACGACTCGCCGGACGTGCTGGTCTTCTCCGCATGGGACGACGGCGAAACCCGCCACCCGTTGTACTGGACCGGCCGCTACTCCGAGGATGCATTCGAGCCCGAGGGGCTCCACCGGTTGGACTATGGAGGCCGCTTTTTCTACGCACCGCAGTCATTCCTGGACGAGTCCGGGCGGCGTGTGATGTTCGGCTGGATGCAAGAAGGCCGAAGTGATGCGGCGATGGTGGAAGCCGGCTGGTCCGGCGTCATGAGCCTGCCGCGTGTCACAACATTGGCGAAAGACGGAACCCTGGAGTTCGCACCTGTTCCCGAAATAGAAAAGCTGCGCAGAAATCACGTTAGCGTTCCAGCCCAGGTACTCGTAGGCGCCGGAACGCCCATGGATACCGGCGTGTCAGGCAAGCAGCTTGACCTGGAACTGGACGTGCAGCTCGCTCCCGGTGCCGAGCTCCGACTCGGAGTGCTTAGCTCCCAGGATGGGGCTGAGGAGACAGCGATCGTGCTGAGCCGGACCGCCGACGTAACCCTCGCTGGCATCCTCCGCCTGGACCGCACCCGCAGCAGCCTTGACCCTGGCGTCGATGTGGAGGACAAGTCCGGCGCCCTACCGATGACCGACGGTCGCGTTCGACTGCGCGTCCTGGTGGACCGGTCCGCCGTCGAAATTTTCGCCAACGGTAAGCCGCTCACAGCCCGCGTCTATCCGACCCTGGGCGGTGAGCGCATGACCCTGGCCGCCACCGAAGGCTCCGTGCGGCTCCTCTCATTCGATGCATGGACCATGGCCGGGGTCTTTGAAGAGACCCGTAGCCTCTTGCCGGAACGAAAGTGAATCCCATGGAACAATCACCATCGGTCTCCCGCCGTGGACTACTTACTGGAGCCGGCGCGGTTGCGCTGGGCGGATCGATTGCGCTGGGCGGATCGATTGCTATGGGCGGGTCGCTAGCCCAGTCCAGCCCCGCTGCGGCTGCCACGACACCAGGCTCACCATCGAAAGGAACATCCAGGATGCGCCCGGTTTATCACTTCAGCGTGCCCGACAACTGGAAGAACGATCCCCAGCGACCCATCTACCTGGATGGGGAGTACCACTACTACTACTTGTACAACGCTGACTACATCGGTGGCGGTGGCGGCACGTCCTGGCGTCGCGCCACCACCACGGATCATGTCGCCTTCCGGGATCGCGGAGTGGCGATACCGAAGTTCACCAACACTAACGGTGACTGCTGGTCCGGATGTCTGGTGGTGGATGAGCAAAATACCGCAGGGTACGGAGCGGGTGCGGTCATAGCCCTAGTTACCCAAGCGCCGGAAGGTCGCCAAGCCCAGTACCTTTGGTACTCAACGGACCGGGGACGCTCTTTCAAGCCGGGAGGCGCGGCTCCTGTGCTACCCAACCCGGGTGTGCACGATTTCCGCGACCCCAAGGTGATCTGGGACGTGGACCGTGGGCGGTGGTTCATGGCCAATGCCGAGGGGCAGAAGCTCGGTTTCTACAGTTCTCCCGACCTGCGGTCCTGGACGCGCGTTGGCGAATTTCTTCGCAACGACTTAGGGCTGCTCGAGTGCCCCGATATTTTTCGAATGACCGCCGACGACGGCACCTCACACTGGATCCTTGGTACCAGCGCGAACGGCAAGGGCCGCGGACTGCCCGCGACGTACGCCTATTGGACAGGCGTTTTTGACGGCAGTTCCTTCACGCCTCACCGTCCCGAGCCGGAATGGCTCGACTATGGCTTCGACTTCTACGGTGCTGTGACCTACCCGCATCACGATGCATCGGGTGCCGAGGACCCCACACTGCGCCGGGCCATCGGCTGGGCGAACTTTTGGGACTACCCCCACAACACTCCCACCCTCGCAACAGAGGCTTACAACGGCGATGACATGATCGTCCGCGATGTCCGGCTCATGAGCGGAAACGGTGCTTACTACCTCGCTTCGGCCCCCACCTCTGCTTTGGATAATCACGTGAAGCGCGGGCATCGCCTGGGTGATGTGGCGGTTTCTGGGACCAAGGATCTGACCGTCCGGTCGCTGGCCTACGACCTGTCCTGCGAGCTGGTGTGGAATCCGGCCGCTCCGCCCGCCAATGTCGGTTTTGAGTTATGCCGCGCCCCGGGTGGCGGCAGGCATGTAGCTGCGGGCGTCTTCCTGCGTGGCCCGTTCACCTATGTCAACCGCCGCCCCACGATCAACCCCACTGCCGGCGAAACCCAAACCCCTGTTGACCCCGCCGCCGGGCGCCTCGCTATACGCATCCTCGTGGATCGCACAAGCGTCGAGATGTTCGTAGGAGATGGGCGCGTGGTGCACTCGCACCGGGTTTTCCCCCTGGAAGGCGACACCGGTATCCGCCTCTACGCCCATGAAGGAGCCGCTACCTTCCGGGACCTGACCATCCGTGAACTCAAGATCACGCTATAGCCCGCACCCCAACACGAGAGACAGCTCATGGATTACCTCAGAACAGCCTCACCCCAAACTCATCCGGCACTGGATGTCATGGTGGTGGGTGAGGCGCTTATGGACGTTGTTACCGCCGGCAACCGGAAGGTGGAGCACCCTGGAGGTTCACCGGCGAACGTCGCTTACGGACTCGCGCGTCTCGGCGTAGGCACGGGCCTCCTCACGGCCATAGCCCCGGACGACCGGGGGAGGCGCATCGAAGAGCACCTCCGAAGTGCAGGTGTGATACTTCTGCCGGGATCCAGATCCCTCACCCGCACGGCATCGGCAACAGCAACCGTTGCGCCCGATGGATCAGCCCACTACGACTTCGACATCTCCTGGGATCTGGCCCATCAAACCCCTGCATTCTTCCCGAAGATACTGCATACGGGTTCTATTGCCACTTTCCTTCATCCGGGCGCCAGCGTGGTGAAATCCCTGCTGGAACAAGCGCACAGGCATTGCGTGATCACGTACGACCCGAATATTCGGCCCGCACTTCTCGGAAGCCACGTGGAAGCGAAGGCGATCTTTGAGGAGCTGGTGACTTTCACCGACGTCGTCAAACTCAGCGATGAGGACGCTCAGTGGCTGTATCCAGGTCGGAGCATGGACGAAGCGGCCGCTTACATTCTGGGGCTGGGTACCAGTCTGGCGGTCATTACCAAGGGCGCGGAAGGCGCACACTTCGCCACCCCGGGCTTCAGCGTCAGCATCCCTGCCGCGAAAACCCGCGTTACAGACACCATCGGTGCCGGAGACTCGTTCATGTCAGCGCTGATTCTGGGATTGCTCAACCGCGGAACGGAAGGGTTCGCCCCAGCCGTTCTGGACCAGCTCGGGCATGCCGCGGCCGCGGCTGCGGCAATCACTGTTCAGCGCCCGGGAGCGAACCCTCCCACCCTTGAGGAATTGAACGCCGTTCTCGAAAGTCAGCGGGTCGGATGATTGATTAGCTCACCCGTCGGCCGCCGACCAGTCTCACTACGCAGTCCGCGGCGTCGATCGATTCTTCGTCGTGGCTGACGCAGGCCACTGCTGCACCGCGTACTGCTTCTGCTGCGAGCATGGCGCGTGTTCGCTGCCGGCTCTCCAGATCCAAGCCAGCCGCGGGTTCATCCAGCAGGAAAATGCGGGCACGGCGCGCCATGCCTTGGGCAAGCAGCACGCGCTGCCGTTGGCCTCCGGACAGGGCATTGAACGGTGATGACGCATATTTTGTGAGCTGAACGCGGGCCAAAGCCTCCGCTACCCGGGCTTTTCGCTCCGCTGCTCTTGGTGTGGAACCCCGGCCGGACCTGTCTCCCCACGTGCCCATCGTCACTACGTCACGGACGGTGAGGGGGAGAGAGGTCGGGGTGGTGACCCGCTGGACTACCAGGGCCACGTCGTCGTCGCGGTCCACTGTGCCGTGGGCAGGTGTCCGAACCCCCGCAAGGATCTCGATGAGGGTCGATTTTCCTGCTCCGTTGGGGCCGGCGATAGCCGTGACTTTGCCCCGTTCGAGGTCCAGGTCAACGCCGTGCAGGGCGGTAACGTCGCCGAAGCTGAAGTGAAGGTTGCGTGCGCTGAGGGCGGGGCCGGAAGTGATCACACCCAATTCTAAGCGCTTTTGATAATGAATCTCAATATGCTTTACAGTGACTGGGTGCACTGGCTAATTGAACCCTTTACCGCAGACTTCTTCCTTCGGGCCCTCATCGGAGGAGGCCTCGTTGCGATCATCTGTGGTGTCGTTGGGACCTGGGTGGTTATACGGGGCATGGCCTTCCTTGGCGAGGCCATCGGCCACGGGATGCTGCCGGGCGTAGCACTGGCGACAGTCGTCGGCGCACCAGCCATAGCGGGCGGGGCGGTGAGCGCCGTCGTCATGAGCGCGACGATCAGCTTGCTTCAACGTCGCGGCCGGCTGTCGTACGACACCAGCATCGGTCTGCTCTTCGTCTCCATGCTGTCGCTCGGAGTCATCATCGTGTCCCACTCACGCTCTTTTGCCACGGACGCAACCGCCATGCTGTTCGGTGACATCCTCGCCATGGACGCCGGAGACCTGCTTGGGCTGCTCCTGGCGGCCTTTGCCACAGTCTTCATTGCGGTGATCCTCCACCGCAGCTTCGTGGCCACAGCTTTCGATACACGCATCGCCCAGACCTTGGGCCTCCGACCACGGCTCGCCCAGCTGGCAATGGTGGGACTGGTGACCCTCGCTGTTGTCTCTTCCTATCAAGCCGTCGGTTCGTTGCTGGTGGTGGGACTCTTGCTCGCGCCGGCTGTTGCTGCCGGCCCTTGGACACGCAGCATTCCGGCCCGAATGGCGGTAGCAGCCGCCTTCGGCATAGTGGCGGTGGTACTGGGCCTGCTGTGTTCCTGGTACGCCGGCACAGCGGCGGGCGCCTCCATCGCCATGGCCGCCATTACCCTGGCCGCCTTATCCAGCTTGGTAGCGTCCAGCGTGGTGGCGTCCAGCGTGGGTGCATCAGGTGCGGGGCGGCGCCTAAACGCCTGGCGCAGCAGGCGGGCAGCCAAAATGCCCGAACCGCAACCTGCCCCTGTCTCTGTATCCCTCATTGGAAAGTAGCTATGAACCTCCGCGCAAACCCGGTGAATCTCCGAACGAAACCCGCAGCCCTCGCCGCCCTGGCCCTTCTCTTTCTTTCGGGGTGTGGCAGTCCGTCCACCACGCAGGCGCCACAACCTGGCGCGGGCGAACTTTCCTCGAGTGGTGATGGGCACGGGACGATCAACGGCGTGGCTGAGGTTGCTGAACCGCAGCTTCACCTTGTGGCTATCGACTCCGAAGGCGAGGCCTCCATGCTGGATCTCCTCAATGGAACGCCGTCCCGGCTGGGAAGCGTTGGGTCTCCGGCTTCGGTCAGCACCGACGGGCGGTACATCTTTGCTGCCAGCAGCACCGGCGTGGACATTCTGGACAGTGGTGTGTGGACGTGGGATCACGTGGACCACTTCCACTACTACCGGGGTGAAGCCGGGAAGCTCGGCAAGGTAGACGGTGAAGGTACTGCCGCCATCGCCACGGGGATGCTCTCTACGGCGGGCACAACCGGGCTGTTCTTCCCAACCTCCGGGGAAGCAGTCCTAGTGGATAACACGGCGCTCTCCGACGGGACTATTTCCGAGACCCTTCGCATCAAGACCGAGCCACACGCAGGCTTGATCGCCCCCTTGGGCGAAGGGGCAGTGGTCACCGACCCGGACAGCGCAGGGAACGCTGCCCGGCTGCGCGCCCTCGACGCCAACGGCAAGGAAGTGGCCAGCACTGATTGCCCTGCGGCGGAAGGAACCATCACCACCAGGGTGGGATTGGTGATTGGCTGCTCCGACGGTGCCGTGATCGCAACCATGGACAACACAACACCAGTCTTCGAACACGTTCGCTACCCGCAGGGTGCTGCTGCCCCGGCCACCGAATTCAATGCACGAAAGGGCAGGCCTACGGTTGCCGGCCTGGGCACCGATTCCGGAGTATGGCTCCTGGACACCCGCCAGCAAACGTGGGACTGGCTGCCGACGTCCACCCCCGTCGTAGCTGCCGCAACAGCGGACGACGCCGAGCACCACGCGGTGATCATCGGCGCCGACGGCACGGTGCAGGTATATGACACGTCAACAAAGGAACGCATTGCCACCACGGAGCCGCTGATGGCCGCTTCCCTTGCGGATCCAGCTCTGGCCGGAAAAATTCAGCTCGCAGTCGATGCCCAGCGGGCCTACGTGAATGCCCCCGCCGAGGGCCTGATCTACGAAATTGACTATGCCGACGACGCGAGGATTGCGCGGACGCTGGACCTGCCTACAAAGCCTGTTCATTTTGCGGAGACCGGCCGATGAGGCGCGCGGTCGTACTTGCCCTCGCCGCGGCGGCCGCACTGGCCCTCCCGGGTTGCTCGCAACCCGGGACGCCGGAGAAGCCGCAGGTAGTGGTTACCACCAACATTTTGGGTGACGTTACCAAGGAAGTACTGGGTGACCAGGCCGAGGTAACAACTCTGATGCAGCCCAACGCTGATCCGCACTCCTTCGAAATATCGGCCCAGCAGGCGGCCCTCATGGGCAGCGCAGACCTGGTGGTCTCCAACGGCCTCGGCCTGGAGGAAGGATTGCAACAACATCTGGACAGGGCCGCGAAAGCCGGTGCGCCAATGGTGGCGGCAGGTGAGGTGGTGGACGTCGTGCCTTACAGTTCCGGCGACGCCCAAGGCGCGCCCGACCCCCACTTCTGGACGGATCCGGCAGCCATGATCGACGTCGTTGACGCCGTCGAAAATGCGGCGCGCGATATTAAGGGGATCGATCCCACCCGGCTTGCTGCCAGCGCAGCGGCTTATCGGAACCAGCTCAATCAGCTGAACACGGAAATGACGAGCGCCTTCGCTGCCATCCCCAAGGAGCGAAGGGCCTTGGTCACCAACCACCATGTTTTTGGCTACCTTGCCAAACGATTCGATTTCCAGGTTGTTGGCGCGGTGGTCCCCGGGGGGACAACCTTGGCGGCACCGAGCGCCGCTGACCTGCGCCAACTCAGCGAGGCCATCCGCAGCGCCGGTGTCCCTACCATTTTCGCGGATTCATCCCAGCCCGACCGGCTGGTGCAAGTCCTCGCCAGTGAGGCCGGCGTCAACGTTCAGGTCGCGGAGCTCTTCACCGAATCGCTGACAGGACCCGACGGCGGCGCAGCCAGCTACCTGGACATGATGCGTGCCAATACAGATCGCATTGCCTCCGGGCTCAAGGCCTGATTACTTCACACAGCACTCGTAACAACCCGCACTCAAAACAACACAACAGAATGAGGAACCACTACATGCTCCGCCAACGAAGCACCCGCCTGGGAGGCATCGCACTGATTGCCGGGATGACGCTCCTGGCCTCCGCCTGCGCCAGCACCACATCAGGCAGCACCACTCTAGAAGGTACAGCCGGGCCGCCCAGCGCGTCCTCCACGGACTCCGCAGAGGCTCACGGACGCGTTGCTATCTCCTACCCGGGAGGCATCAGCGTCCTGGATAGCAAAACACTGGAGGTGGTCAAGGAATTCGACTCCGAAGAGTTCACCAGGCTGAACGCTGCCGGCGACGGCCGCCACGTTATTGTCACCACTAAGGCAGGCTTTCAGCTTCTGGACACGGTGGAACCTAAGCTCACTGAGCTGGTGGTGGACGCAACGGCTGCCGGGCACGTAGTCCGGCACGCCGGCAAGACGGTCCTGTTCGACGACGGTACGGGAACCACCACCATCCTGAAGACCGACGCCCTCGCCAAGGCAGAGGGTGCTTTGCCTGAGGCACAGACGTACAAGGCCGACTCCGCACACCATGGAGTGTCCATTGTGTTGGAGGACGGGAAGCTCCTTACCACCCTTGGTGACAAGTCATCACGCAGTGGTGCCATTGCGCTCGAATCCCACGGCGACCACTGGGACAAAGTGGCCGAGAGCAAAGAATGCCCCGGGATCCATGGCGAAGGAACTGCAGCTGATGAGGCAGTGATCTTTGGCTGCGAGGACGGCGCCCTGCTGTACCACCACGGAAAGTTCGAGAAGTTCACGGCACCGGATAAGTACGGCCGGATGGGCAACGCCTTCGTCTCCGAGACCAGTCCGATTGTGGTGGGCGACTACAAAACTGACCCTGACGCTGAAGGCTACCTCCTCAACTCTGTGGCGCTGATCGACACGGATCAGCACACCTTCAATGTGGTCAAGCTCCCGGAAGCCGTCCAGTACACCTTCCGGGATGTCGCCCGGGGACCCGGAGACTTGGCCTACATCCTCTCCACGAACGGCTCAATCCACGTGCTGGATCCAAAGGACGGGAAGATCGTCAACGAGTTCGCCGTGATCAAAGCCTGGGAAGGCCCGGCTGATTGGCAGGACGCCCACCCCGCCATCGTGGTCAACGGGAACATCGCGTACGTCACCGAACCGGCAGCAAACACCGTACATTCGGTGGATCTGACCACGGGGAAGATCACAGCATCGTCCAAGCTGGACGTCGTGCCCAACGAAATCGCCATCACCCTCGGAACGCACTGACCTACTACTTCTGATTTATCAACCAAGGGCAGGACCACTGATGGTGGTCCTGCCCTTGGTTGGCTGGGTCCGTTCCTGCGCCCGTCGGTCGGGCTTCCTGTTGCGAATGGAGTGCAGGTGCGGTCCGTGCCGGCCGACGGCGTGCGTCGGCAGTTTGTTGGTTTCGGGGTTACATGATGCCGGTGGGTACCAGCAGCGCCCAGGCAAGGGCGGGTGCGACGAGGACTACTCCGCCTGCGTACATCATCAGTTGCTTGTAGACGCGCTGCCTGTCGTCTTCGCGGGCGTTCGCTACTACCAGGGCACCGTCGGTGGAGAAGGGCGATACGTCCACGACGGTTGCGGCGATGGCGAGAGCGGCCACCGTACCTGAGGCGCTGAGTGAGCTGGTCGCCAGCAGGGGCCCGGCCAGGGGGATGAAGGCGGTGAGCAGCGCAGTGGACGAAGCGAAGGCTGAACCGACGCCGATCACGTAGCAGAGTACCAGGGCGATGAGCAGCGGAGCGCCGAGGGCGAGGGCTTGCTCCGCAAGGGTATCGATGACGCCGACGTGCTGGAGCAGGGAGACGTAGGTGATCATGCCGGCGACGAGCAGGACCGTGGACCAGGAGACGCCGCCGATGAAGGTCCGGTGTTCCTTGATGTTGACCAGGGCCAGGAGGAGCCCGGCGGAGAGGGCAACGAAGCCGATGGGCATGTGGAAGCCCAGGGCGCAGACGAGCATGGCGACGATCAGTGCCAGGGTGAGGATCTGCTGGCCGTGCGGGCGCGTGGTGCGTGTGGTGTCGAGGTCGGCGTGTTGGCCCGTGGCACCGTCGCGGAGTTTTCCAAGGAGGGCGAACAGCACCACGGTCAGGACGGACAGGATGAGGTTCAGGGCGAAGCTGGCTCCGAAGAGCGCGCCTTGGGAGATGGGGAAGCCGTTCTTCACAGCGATGTCATGAACCAGCACACCTGCCACGGAGAGTGGGGAGAATCCGCCGGCGTGGGCTCCGTTGATGATGAAGGCGCCCATGAGGACGGGATGGATGCGTGACTCGTAGGCGAGACCGATGGCGGCGGGTGCCAGCAGTGCGACGGCGGCGGGGGAGAAGGTGCCCAGTGCAGTCAGGGACGCGGCGAGGAGGAAGAATACCCAGGGCAGAAGCAGGGTTTTGCCGCGGACGAGCCGGACGCAGGTTTGGACGATGATGTCGACGGTGCCGTTGCGTTGGGCCATGCTGAAGAAGTACGTGACGCCGATGATGGTGATGACGATGTTTGCGGGGAAGTCGGCCAGGATTTCCTTGTCGGTCATGCCGAGCATGAAGTAGCCGACGCCGAAGGAGGCGACGAGTCCCATCACGCCGATGTTCAACGGCCACTTGGTGGCGACGACGAACATCACAACGAGGATGACCAGAGGGATGATCTGGGTGGCGGTCATGGTCGGCTCCGATTCCCGGGTGGCCGCCGGGTTAAGGATGGCACCCCCGAACAGGATGGCAACCAGACCCAGGATGACGGAAGCGGCAACCGTTATCAGCAGGATACGGCGGCGGTTGTTGGGACGCTGGGAACGTTCTTCCCGGATGTTGCTCTCTGCCTCGGGAGCTGGTTGGTAAATAGTCTTAGCCATGGTGGTTTCTCCTCATCGAGTGGCTGTTGCTAGTGAGGCTTCGACGGCGTTGCCGAGAGTCTCCGGGAGATGAATGATGCTGGTGGCGATGGTGCGGGCGGTCCGGTCGACGCCGACCAGAAGGGACCCGTCGTGCTCCTCGCTCCAGGTCTCGATGACGCCGGCCGGTGTCCGCAGTTTCAGGACTGCCTGGGGTGCGTCGCCGGTGATGTCGTTCATAACCGTGCCCGGGGTGCGGGCGGCGAGCGTGAGTGCGATGCTGCCGGTGATGGCCAACGCCGGATGCGGCTTGCCCATCGACAGCATCATTACGTTGACGTCGCACTCCGGCCCGGTGGGTGGGCCGACGATTGCGAGCTTGGGAACGGCGCGTGCAGCTTCGGTTGGAGTTGCTGCCATTCCCATTCGGACCGCTGCCTGACGACGGATTACGTCCAGGGTGTCCAGGTGCAATTCCACGCTGGCCTTCCACGTCTCGTAGTGGGCAGTGTCCAGTCCAAGTTCCTCGGCCCGGACGATGACTACCGGGGCGCCGGCGTCCACCATCGATACGGTCCAGCGGGTTCCGCCGGCCATGATCGTGTCTGACGCCTCACCCGTGGGGAGCAGATGTCCGGTGGTCTTGCCGGCCGGATCTTGGAAGCCAAGACCGACTCTGTAGCCGGGAAACACAACGCCGGGCATGTCCGCGTCCGGGGTGATCGGCAGCGCGCCGGCAGGTGTGGAGACCCGCTGGATGATGATCTGGCCCGTGTTGGTGTTACGGGTGACGATGCGCGTGGAATCACTACTGGGTACAACCCAGCCTTTCTCGATGGCGTAGAGGCCGACGACGGCGGAGCAGTTCCCGCAGTTGCTGCCCCAGTCAACGGTGGCCTCCTCGATGCCGACCTGGGCGAAGGTGAACTCGACATCGACATCATCGCCTGCCGGTCGGCTGAGGATCATTGCCTTGCTGGTAGTCGACGTAGCCCCGCCCACCCCATCGATCTGCCGGGAGTCCGGGCTGCCGAAGAGCCTGGGCAGAAGCACGTCCCAGTCTGTGCCGGCCATATCGGTGGGGCCTGTTTCGAAGACCCAGCATTTGCTGGTGCCTCCACGCATCCATTCGGCTTCGATCTTCATGGTGTTCCCTGCTTCCCGTGGCGCTTTGTAAACTTTGTGGCCTATAACGAGAATGATGCGGATCACACATGAAGACAATGTTGGATATCCGTGGGGGAATGTAGCTTTACTTCATTCATTGCTGTGAAGAGCTTCCTGTGCCTCTTATGTGAACGACTCATCTTTAATCATCACGGAACTGGCCCTTGACACACCGGGACCTTGCATAGAATGAACTAATGAAGAACAAGGGTGAAGCATTGCTTAACGATGAATACTCGGATTTGTTCGATATCCGCCGGCTTGCCCTGCTGGTGGAGGTGGTTGAGCATGGATCGATCACGGCGGCGGCTGACATCATGATGTATTCGCCCTCAGCCGTCTCGCAGCAGCTGCGGAAGCTGGAACAGGAAGTGGGCCAGCCCCTCCTCAACCGCAGATCCCGAGGGGTGGTTCCCACTGAGGCGGGTCAAGTGCTGGCGGGGCATGCTCGGAAAATCGTCGGACAGATGAGGGCAGCCAGGTCCGACCTGGGCCAGATCGCGGGTTTGAGGCGTGGATCGTTGACGGTCGGTACGTTCCCTACGCTGGCCGGTTCCTTCTTGCCATTGGTGATCCGCGCGTTCAAAAAGCGATACCCGGCGATCGGCCTCTCCGTGCGCAGCGCGCGCTTCGATGAGCTCGTCTCAGATCTGGAGTCCGGGGTCACTGGACTGTGCTTACTCTGGGATTATCCGTGGAACCGGTTCAACGACGAGGCCATTCGGATCACGGAGGTGTTCCAAGAGAGCACGGTGATCCTCGTGGCCAAGGGACACCCCCTGGCGGACCGTGATGAAGTGACCATGAAAGAACTCCGCAAGGAGTCATGGATAGTCCGTGCGGAGGCCCACCCTGTAGTGGAGGTACTTCAGCGATCCGCTCACGACGCCGGCTTTGAGCCGACCATCGGTTTCCTTGCCAATGACTATCAGGAGGCTCAAGCCATGGTCAGTGTTGGCATGGGCGTGGCGATGGTCCCCAAGACAGCAGTGGCTCTGCAGCATCCGGATGTCAGGATCCTCAGCCTCGGTGCTGACGCCCCAAAGCGCCGGGTTCTCTTGGCCCAGCGCCAGGACAAAGTGTATGCACCCGCAGAGGTAGCCTTCCACTCAACCCTTCTGGAGATTGCGCGTGAGCGGGGCAATGACTACCTCTAAGGCGGTGCGCTGACTTAGGTAGCCCGAATTTCGTCCCGAAGCGCTGCCTGACTGGACGGATGGGGGATGAAGCGGCGGATGAACGTTGCGGTAATTGCCCCGAGTTCGGACAAGAAGATCCAGGGAACGAAGGCTGTGGCCGAAGGTGTGTAGGCGAGTTCGTAGAGGGGCGCTAGTGCTGCATTGCCCAAGACCACGGCGAGCCCTCCGGCGCTGGCCAGCAATCCGTAGTACGCGCCGGTGGGGCGGCCGGATGCAAACTCCATAACCAGCCCCATGGTTACTGGCTGCACGCACATGTTCCCCAGTGCAGTACCTGTGACAAGAACAAGCGCTGGAAGAATCGGTAGCCAGCCCGCCGGGGGCAATGTGGCCAGGACTCCTAATGAGGCGAAGCCAAGGGACTGGAGAGCGAAGCCCCAAGGGAAGGGCTATCCCGGGCACGGCTCTCCGCATCAGGCCTGCTATCGGCCATTGCAGCGTGTTGGTCAAGACGGATGCGTAAGTAAAGACAAGCGCCAGTGAGCCGACTCCGGCTCCGCTCCGCTCCGCTCAAGTTCCACGGGAAGCCCGAAGTAGAGCTGGTGGATCGCCAAGAGGTTGACGCTGTAGAAGGCCGCGAACCGGAGGAACCTCCTGTCCTTAAGGCAGGATCAGAGGTTCGACGGCGGCGCGGGGCTGTGCAGTTCGGCAGAAGCCTTGGGGTTGGGGCTGTTTTTCGGCAGGAACAGCCAAAAGATCACGGTCATGAGGGCGAACACGCCGGCCCCGGTCAGTAGTGCCGTATCAAACCCTGTGTTGAGGAGAAACGATCCGAGCAGCGGTCCGACGACGACGCCTACCTACCGCAGATCACAAGCAATGCGAAGAGGGTTGACCGGCTGCTTTGCCCCTTGCCGTTCTTCACCGACGCGTCATCGGTGCCGCCGCCGGCGGATGGTGCGGATTCCTTGGAAGGACCGCGTTCGGCGGCGGCGCCAACGAGGCTTTGTAGTGCAGGGGAGAACAACGCCCCACCGATCCCGGTGACGATGGCCCCGATGAGAAAGAGCGGGAAGTCAGCGGCCCAAACCAAGAGCAGGAAGCCGGCAATACGCACGATGCATCCAGTGATCATGGACCGGCGGGCGCCCAGGACAATCCCGATGGCCAATGCGCCCATGCCGAAGTCACTTCGCATGGCCACTGCAAGGAAGGGCATAAAAACCTATGTTGAAAATCAACTGGCTCGCCAGCAGAAGTTGCGGCGCTGGTTCAACCCTGCCGGGACGTCCTTTTCTGATGATCGAACCGAAGGTCCGGGGAGCCGACAGGCTGATCTTTTTCTGCCGTGCGGCGGGGCTGGGTCATGATCCTATCTGGGGGCGCTGAAGCCTTCAAAGATTATCAAGAACGGTTCGCAGTTGCTTCCCTCAGGCATCCGTATCTCGACCAAGGGCAAGATCGCGTCCGATTTCGTCCCCAACTTCCCGTAGCTTCTCCGCGAGCAGTGCCGCGCTCGGAGTCAGCGGACGGTCCGGGGGAAGCAGCAAACCAACCTGTTGGGCGAGCCCCTCCAAGTGCAGGTCCAGAATCTCTACTTTCGCTTCCACAGTGGCCATGGACTCGGGCATGAGGGCAAGGAAGCCGCCCTCAACAACAAGCGTGCGCAGGGTTGCGGGTGCGCCTGATTCGACCTGCTGCGCCGGCGGTGCCAGCCCGGCATTCCGGAAGTTCAGTTCGAGTTCGTCCCTTAGGGGCGTATTAGCCAAGGGCACTACCCACCGGTGAGCGGCCAAATCGGCCAATGTCACCTGCGGCAGCGCATGCGCAGGATGCGACGGTGCAGCAACGATCCGGAACTCCTCCCTATAAAGCGGGACAAGCCGCAGCCGTGCTGTGCTTGGATGGTCGGTCACCCTGCCCACCAGCAGGTCCAAATCCCCGCTGCCCAGCTCCTGGATCAGGGTTTCCGGTGGTGCCTCGCGCAGCCGAACTTCAACCCGGGGCTTCTCAGCCATGAGCCTGGCCACGGCACGCGGCAAGAGCAGATTCGCGCCGGTGACATGGGCCCCCACCTGCACCAGGCCGGCATCGGGGTCATTAAGCTCATCTACCCGACGCCGCAGGGTTCCAAGGTGTCCTACGATCGCCTTGGCGTGTTCGAGGCAGGCTGCCCCGGCAGGAGTGGGAACCATGCCTCGCACTGTCCGGTCGAACAGGGAGGCCCCTACGGCGTGTTCGGCTTCCCGAAGCGCACGGCTGAGCGCCGGTTGAGTCAGATACAGTTCCTCTGCGGCCCGAACCAGGCTTCCGTGTTCTGCGACAGCGAGCACTATGACAAGGTGGCGCAGCTTCAGGTGGGTTGTCAGCAGCGCCCGCAGGTCCATACGCTCATCCTACGGGCAGCTACCTCCACGGCCGGAGCTCCAGGGACTGGATGACGGTCAGCGGGCACCAACCGCCGCGGCACGCCTCGGCTGCGCGATTTCCCGATCCCACTCGGCGGCCTCCCGGCCGGCGGCTTTAAGAACCTGTTTGCGTACCTTGCCGTTCTCCGTCTGAGGCAGTTCGTGCACAGTGCGGAAGAAGCGCGGGATGGCGAAGGACGCCAGGCGCGGAAGGCAGAACCTGCAGACTTCGCCGAAATCTACGGGCTCCCGGAGAATCAGGGCGGCCATGACTTCATCCTCACCGAGCTCGGAGTCGACCGCGTATACAGCGGCTTCCTGGATGGCAGGGTGTTGGCGGAGTACCTGCTCTACCTCGACAGAGGAGATGTTCTCGCCGCGGCGGCGGATCACATCCTTAATCCGGTCAACAAACCGCACCCAGCCGTCGTCGTCGATTACCACACGGTCACCGCTGTGGAACCACAGGTCCTGCCAGGCTTTGGCAGTTGCCTCGGGCATGTGGTGATATCCGGTGGCCATGGCGTGCGGCTGATCGCTGCGGATCAGCAACTCCCCGGGCTGGCCATCGGGAACAGGCACGCCGTCTGAGTCCACCACGCGGATGGAGAAGCCCGGCCGGACCTTACCCATGTACCCTGGTCGCCACTGCTGTGGGGTGGACCCAATAACGGAGTTGGTTTCGGTGGACCCATAACCGTCCAGCAGGAGTACCCCGAACCTCTCCCTGAAGGGCTCAACCAGGCGTGTGGGTGTGGCCGGAGAGAGTGCCAATCGGATCTGGTGATCACGATCCCCAGGGCTGGGGTCGCGACTGTCGAGTATTCCCACCATGGCACCCAGAAGATAGGTGACCGTTGCCCCGGCCAAGGATGCATCAGCCCAGAATCGCGTTGCAGAGAACCGCGGTCCGAGCACGTACTCGCCGCCACAGATGACCGCTTGCATGAAGGCATTAAGGGCGTTGGTATGGAACAGGGGCAAGCAGGTGTACAGGACATCGTCAGGCCGTAGCCCCAGTTGGTCGGACATGTTCGCAGCCCACCAATAGAACTGTCCTTGCGGGCAGAGAACTCCTTTGGACACTCCTGTGGTGCCGGAGGTGTACAGGATGGCCGCGGTATCTGCTGGTCCGGATTCCAGAGGCTCAATGGCGGCCGAGGGCTCCGGCATGGGCTCCACCCCCAGCTCGGGGTGACTTTGTACGTTCGTCCCATCAAGGACCCAGACCTTCACCCGTACGGGCGCCGGACCGAGGGCGGCAATGTGGGGCAGGAACTCCTGCTCGGTGACCAGCAGGACGGGGTTGGCATTTGTCAGGATGTGCCGTAGTTGCTCTCCCCGGCTGGCCGTGTTGATGGGAACGGCGATCGCGCCGATCCAGGCGCAACC
The DNA here is from genome assembly GCF_000294695.2 of Arthrobacter sp. Rue61a. Classification (NCBI taxonomy): domain Bacteria; kingdom Bacillati; phylum Actinomycetota; class Actinomycetes; order Micrococcales; family Micrococcaceae; genus Arthrobacter; species Arthrobacter sp. Rue61a. The sequence goes on from NC_018531.1 coordinate 2,319,853, forward strand.
GAGAATAAAGTCCAGCAATTCGGTCCTGTTGGATGACATCAAGGCAACGCTCTGGCCCGCCTCGATGCCGGCCTTGCGCAGCAGTCCACCTGTGCTGGCAGCGGCCTGAACCACCATGGTGCTGTCCCTACGGACCTCGCCGCAGCGGAACAGTGGAGCCGAAGGAGAGGTGCGGGCGCGTTCAAGCAGCATCTGTGGAATGGTCATTGGACGTTGGCTTTGATTGGCAAAACCGAGGTTCATTGTTGTTCCCCATTCAAGAGTTGTTTCGTGGTCATGGTTGTCCTCGCTCACGGTTGTTGCCCACTTGTCTGTGAGGGGTCCGGCAGGTAGGCGTACACACCGCGGGTAGTGTTCAGATTGTTCGCAAGCGGCAAACGGTCACCGGAGGATGCGGGGCCGCCGGTTACACGCCCGACGACGGATGGCCCGCCCGGGATTCTCAGCGTTGCCAAGAGTGTGCCGTCCGCTAGACGCGTTGTTTCGGCCACGTCAGCGTGCTCCACCAACTCTGTGGAGAAGTTCTCCCGACCGCACTCGGGACAGAAAAGCCGTGCCGGGAAGAAGAGGTTCCCGCAGCCCAGGCACTTTTGGATCGCGGCGCTCATTGGGCAGCCTCCAAGACCGACATGGTGGCGCAGGCTCCGTAGCGGTAGAGGACCATGCCGTAGCCGCTGACCACCGCATGACGGGCAGCTACCTGCCGTGTTCCGGCGCGGCCCATAAGCTGAAGTGCCGCTTCGGCCAACCCGTGCATTCCACCGGCGGCGCCCGCTTGGCCGGCGGAGAGCTGCCCACCGGAGGTGTTTACAGGCAGCAGGCGGGTGGCGATCCGGGCTTTGATGAAGGTCGCAGGATCATCGTGATTGGAAAGGACTCCCAGATCCGAGAGTTGAGCCACCACCATGGCCGGGTAGTCGTCGTAGACGCAGGCCAGGCCCACGTCTTCAGGCCCAATTCCTGACTGTTCCCAGCCCAAGGGCGCGCATTCCCGCAGCCCGGTTACCAGTCCGTCGCCTGATTGCTGGTCTGTGTTGTAGGAGGCCCGGACGGAGAGCACCTTTGCCCGGGGAGTTCCGTTGCCCGGATCTGCGATCAGCACAACGGCGTCCGCGCCGGTGACCGGCGGTACGCAGTCGTACCTGCCCAAGGGCGTGGCGACCATGGGGGAGTCCAGGTATTGGTCAAGGCTCAGGGGTTTCCGGTACACGGCGCCGGGATTATCGGCGGCCCACTCGCGTTGTGCCACAGCAATACGTCCGTAGTCTTCCCGGCTGAGTCCGAGCTTCTCCATCTGCCGGGTGGTCAACATGGCAAACAGGGCGTTGGGGCCGTTCATCGGCAGCGGTGCCAGGTGGTCCTCGGTGGCTTTGTTGTAGCTGGCTACCAGGCGGGAGAAGGCTGCTTGATCCATCACATCCCCTGCGGCGAGGACTATCACGTTTGCGTCACCTGCTTCTATGGCCCGGACTGCATGTTGGAGCATGCCGCCGGCGCTGGCACCGCCGTTGGTGTCTTGCATCAGCCATGAGAGACGCAGGCCCATCCGCCACGCCAAGTCGATGGCGTGATCGGGGCCGAGGGTGAAGCTGGACACTGCGAACCCGTCTACGTCGCTTAGCCTTAGACCTGAATCGTTGAGCGCGTTGCTCACGGCACGGGCGATGACACTGGATGTTTCTGTTCCGGCTGAGGGATGCCGGGTGTAGGGGGACTGTCCTGTCCCGACAATGGAGACCGTCACGGTGATCCTTTCGGTGAGTACGTCAACAGGAAGAGAAGGCATGTCCGTTGCTACGGAACCCTCTGCACTGTGCGCTCTGCTGACTCCCGCTTTTCAGTCTTGATGCCGTGCCGGGAGAAGACCAGCGCTATGACGGTGACCAGTACCAGACCGATCACGTAGAGCGACACCGGGACGGAGGAGCCGAATTGCAGCAGCAAGGCCGTGGCGATCAAGGGTGCGAAGCCACCGGCAAAAACTGCTGCGAGTTCGTGTGCGATCGCCATCGCGGAGTATCGGACTTCAGCGGAGAACAGTTCATGGAAGAACGCAGGCTGCGTTCCGATCATGGCACCGTGGCAGAGACCATTCGCCACGAGGAAGGCCAGGATGACCACAGCCGGCGTATTTGAATCGATCATGGCAAAGAAGGGGAAGGCCATGGCACCCATGCCGATGGCGCCGAGGGCGTATACGGGCCGCCGTCCGATCCGGTCCGAGAGGTAGCCGAAGAAGATGTAGGTGCCAAACGAAACGAGCATGGACACTGCCACAGCCATCAGAAGGAGCCCCTTGTCCACCCCCACGTGGACCCCGTAGGCGATGGAGAACGAAAGGAAAATGTACGAGCCCCCGTTCTCTGCGACCCGAAGGCCCATGGCAACCAGGATTTCCCGAGGGTGGGTTTTGATGGCGGCCAGAACCGGGAGACGGTGTTGCTTGGTCTCGCTAACTGCGGTGAATTCCTTGCTTTCAGGCAACCGAAAACGAATGTAGGCGCCCACTGCGAGCAACACAACGCTCAGCAGGAACGGTATACGCCAGCCCCACGCCATGAACTGCGAATCAGGCATCAACTGAACCAGGAAGAAGGCCAGCGAGGAGAGAACGAAACCCAAGGAGATGCCACCTTGGCTGAAAGCCGACAGCATTCCGCGCCGCGAGTCCGAAGAGTTTTCGCTGATCAGCAGAACACCGCCTCCCCACTCGCCGCCGGCTGCGATGCCTTGGGCGATTCGAAGCAGTATGAGCAACGTTGGAGCCCAAAGCCCAACCTGGGCATAAGTGGGTAGTAGACCCATGAGGGCTGTGCTGATGCCCATGATGGTGAGCGTCATGACCAACGCCCGCTTCCGCCCCAGCCTGTCGCCAATATGTCCGAAGATGATGCCGCCCAAGGGCCTCGCGGCGAATCCGACGGCGAACCCGGCGAAGGCGGCCATGGTGCCGACGAGCGGGTCGACGTCGGCGGGAAAGAACAGCCGGCCGAAGACTACCGCCGACGCTGTGGCGTAAAGAAAGAAGTCATACCATTCCAAGGCGTTGCCTACGAGCGATGCAACAACGTACCGACGGACTCCGGGACGTTGTCCTGGCAAGGTGTGCTGCTGATGGGACATTGGTGCTCCTTGAGTAAAAGCTGGGGCGTTCGTCCGGCCAGAGCGACCTCGTTGTCGCGGCCGGGACGCCTCGGCGGGGCTTACGCTCCAGTGCCGAAGCGGACGAACTGTGATGGGCGTTACAGCTGCTAATTCAGTTTCTCTCCATGCCGGGACAACGTCGAATGCCTGTTTTGCCAGGGGCTATGCCTATCTGGGTAACCCGGGACTCAACGCTTGAAAAGCTGTTCCTGAGGGATCGCGGGGGTGCTAACGTCGCTGCCACAAGTCCCGTTTGAATCTTCACGGGCCCGGCCCTGTCGAAGGGTAAAACCCCTACCAAGGAACGTACTCATGGATATGAACAGCACTACAGACGTGCGTCAGGGCAGCGTCGCCCATCTGCTGGAGGGCCTCGCAACTCGACGGATCGATGTCATCGACCTGACCACCAAACTGTCCCACGCAACGCCAACACTGGAACTACCCGAACCGTTCGCGAACCTCATCGACTTCAGCCTCGAGGAAGTCTCCGCGTACAACGAACCTGGCCCGTACTGGAAACATCACAACATCCACACCGGGGAACACATCGGCACACACTTGGATGCTCCAGTGCACTGGATCACGGGGCGCGGCGGCAAAGACGTGGCGCAGATCGAGCCGGGCCGCCTGACGGGTTCGGCCTTGGTCCTGGACGTGAGCGAAGAGGCCGCCGCCAACCCCGATTTCCTCTTGGATCTACACCACATCCGTCAATGGGAGGCCACCTTCGGTCCTATCCCGCAGGGCAGTTGGTTACTCATTCGAACGGGATGGGAAGCCCGTGCCCATGACCGTCAGCGGTTTCTGAACAACGACGAAAAGGGTCCCCATTCACCCGGCTTGACAGTGGAATGCGCACAGTGGATCGCAGAAGAGTCGCCGTTGTCCGGAATAGGCGTGGAAACTGTGGGAATCGACGCCGGAGCCGCAGCCGGCCAAGAGCCCCCGTTCCCGGCGCACCACTTCCTGCTGGCCAACGACAAATACGGAATCACCTCCTTGCAAAACCTTTCAAAGCTTCCCCCCATCGGCGCGGCCATCATCGTGGCGCCCCTGCCGATCGTTGGCGGAACGGGCAGTCCAGCCCGGGTGCTCGCATTCGTGGACACCTGAGCGGCACTATCACTCACAGACGTCACCTGACCCACCGGAAAGAGAAACACACATGACACTTACAACCAGCAGTCCCAAGGCCGACGAGGCATCCACATGGGCAGATACAGAACCGAGCGCTGTCACTGTGGCTGAACTCGTTGGGACCACACTCGCCAGTCTTGGCGTGGGCCATGTCTTTGGCGTAGTGGGCAGCGGCAACTTCGTAGTAACAAACGCCCTGCGAAGGGCCGGCGTTCCGTTCACTGCAGCCAGGCACGAGGGGGGTGCCGCCACCATGGCCGATGCCTATGGCCGAATGTCCGGAAAGGTAGGTATAGCCACAACGCACCAAGGCTGCGGGCTTACCAACGCCGTGACCGGCATAGGCGAGGCGGCCAAGAGCCGGACACCAATGATTGTTCTTACGGCAGACACCCCTGCGCCGGCCACCCGATCCAACTTCAACATCGATCAGGATGCGCTCTCCGTCAGCGTCGGAGCTGTGGCTGAACGGGTACACAGTGCTGAAACCGCGGTGGCAGATACCGTTCGGGCCTACCGTACGGCGGTTAACCAGCGGCGGACCGTGGTCCTGTCGTTGCCCACTGATATTCAGAGCCAATGGGCAGTTGAAGAAGGGAACCAGCCTGGACCGCTCGACCCTCCCCAGCATGTCAGGCCATCCGAGGCAGCCGCCTCACAGTTGGCAGAACTCATCAAAAACGCAAAGCGGCCAGTCTTCGTTGCCGGGCGTGGCGCCCGGGAAGCAGGGCCCGAAATAGCCGCGCTCGCCGAAACTGTGGGTGCGCTTCTGGCGACTTCCGCTGTCGCTCACGGGTTGTTCAATGGCAACCCGTACAACCTCGGTATCTCCGGCGGATTCTCGTCCCCTTTCACCGCGAAGACCATCGCGGAAGCCGACCTGATCGTGGGTTGGGGTTGTGCGCTGAACATGTGGACCATGCGGCACGGCTCCCTGATTGGTGACTCAACAACGGTGGTTCAGGTGGACCTTGAGGACTCAGCCCTTGGTGCCAACCGTCCCATCGATCTTGGGATCTTGGGTGACTGCGCTGAGACGGCTGTGGCTGTGCTCAAGGAAGTGCAATCCGCTGGATACAGCGCTACCGGACTTCGGACGCTCGAAATGGCACAGCGCATCGATGAGCACGCCCGTTGGAACTCCGTGGAAACGGAGGACCTATCAACTGATGAGACCATCGACCCTCGAGTACTGAGCCGTGAACTGGACCGGATGCTGCCGGCAGATCGCATCGTCTCTGTGGACTCGGGCAACTTCATGGGCTACCCGAGCACCTATCTTTCCGTCCCGGATGAGTATGGCTTCTGTTTTACGCAGGCTTTTCAGTCGATCGGGCTGGGCCTTTCCACCGCTATTGGGGCGGCAATCGCCAGGCCTGAGCGGCTCCCGATCCTGGGAACCGGGGACGGGGGCTTCCTGATGGCCATTTCAGAATTGGAGACAGCGGTACGGGAAAGCATCCCGCTGGTAGCAATCGTCTACAACGATTCCGCCTACGGGGCTGAGGTCCATCACTTTGACGCGGACGATTCAGATCTTGAGGTTGTGAGGTTTCCAAGCACCGACATCGCCTCCATCGCGTCCGGCTATGGAGCGGCGGCCGTAACGGTTCGGCGGCCCGAGGACCTGGCTCGAGTGAAGGAGTGGTTGGCAAGCCCCCGCCGGGCTCCGCTGGTCATTGATGCACGGATCGCCTCTGATGGCGGTGCGTGGTGGCTTGCCGAAGCCTTCAAGGGCCACTGAAGTAGGGAAGTTTGCCTAGCCCTTCTTGCGCAGCCCCGCCTGTTCCACGAGTTCGGTCAACCACGGCCGGTGTCCTTGATGGAATACCATCCCGTCCGGCAGTCCCCGCACTCGGGGGACCGAATCGGCAATGTCGATGGTTACCCTGCCCCCTGCCATGGGTGCGTTGGTGATGTGCAAGTCGCCGTAGGAGGCCGGTAATTGCGGGTCCATCCAAAATCCGCCGTGAGATACGTGGGCGTCGTACCTCATCAAGCTAGTGATCAGCTGGATGGGTGAGGTGGCTGCCCAGGCTTGGGGTGAGCAGGCGGTGGGGTAGGGCACTGGCTCGCTGTACTGCTCGCGGTTGAACCCGCAGAACAGCTCGGGGAGGCGTCCCTCGGAGAAGGCGGCCGCATCGAACAGGGCTGTGGCGATTCTTTGAGCCTCCTCCACGAATCCGTAGCGCATCAGGCCGGCCGCGATGACGGCGTTGTCATGCGGCCAAATGGATCCGTTGTGGTAGCTGGCCGGGTTGTAGGCACCCATGTCGGTTGCCAGGGTGCGCACACCCCAACCACTGAACATCTCGGGTGACATCAGCCGTTCAGCTATGAGTGGCGCCTTGTCATCGTCTACCAAGCCGACCCATAGGCAGTGCCCCATGTTGGAGGCGCACGCGTCCACCTGGCGCTTTTTGCCATCCAATGCAATCGCGTAGTAGCCGCGGTCCGGCATCCAGAACTGCTCGTTGAAACGTGCCTTCAACTGGGCCGCGCGATCGGCGAGCTCTCGCGCCAAGGGTGCGTCACCGGCGTCGTAAGCCATCCAGGCCCGGGCCATGTACGCGTCATAAACATATGCCTGGACCTCGCACAGCGCGATAGGAGGCTCGGCGAGGCGTCCGTCCGCAAAGTTGATCCCGTCCCATGAGTCTTTCCAACCCTGGTTGATCAGCCCGCGATCGTTGAGGCGCTCATACTCGACGAAGCCATCGCCGTCCCTGTCGCCGTAGTCGCGGATCCAGTCGAGGGCCCGGTCTGCATGGGGGAGCAGGGCGGCGATGGTGTCCTTGGCGAAGCCCCATCGGCTCACCGAACCCAGAACCACCACGAACAGGGGAGTGGCATCGACACTGCCGTAGTAGATGGACTTGCCGCCCAAGGCCAAGCTGCTGGAAACGTCGAGTCGGACCTCATGCAAAATCTTGCCCGGTTCTTCCTCGCTTACCGGGTCAATCACCGTGCCCTGGCGCTCTGCCAAGGTTTGCAATGTTCCCAAGGCCAACGACGGATCCACCGGCATGGCCATTTCCGATGCCCACAAGGAGTCCCGTCCAAACAGCGTCATAAACCACGGTGCACCTGCGGCCACAACCACTCTCTCCGGGTGGGCAGGATCCTCAATGCGGAGGGCGCCGAGATCGTCATAACTGCGTCGCAGGGTCCTCTCGATGGAGCGGTTACCCATGTGAAGGACGGGAATTTTGGCCACCCATTCCAGTCGGCGTTGGTCGCTTCGGGAGAGTTCGCCGACCGCGGGACGCACCAGGGGCGCTAACGGTTCCGCTCCTTCAAGGCCAGGCATCACCACCACTTGGGTGGCCCAGGAGCCGCGCGCGGGGATGGTGGTCCGGTAGGTGAACCCTTCACGACTCGCCTCAGCGACATCGGAACTTACGACGACGGACTTCCGGACTTCCTGCCATCGGGCGCGAATGGTCAGTGTGTTGGCATCGACCTCGCGGCTTTCTTCCCACTGAGTCTGCACGCGCGCTTCCTTCACTTCGAAGACATCGGCGAAGTCGGAGGCTAGGGTAATCGCGATAATGCATTCCGCAGGCTTCACAGAGTAGTTGCGGACGGTGACGTCCTCCACCATTCCCAAACCCAACTCCCGGGTGCGTTCAACAATGAGCGGGGTATCCGCATAGCCGTCGGACATGGTGATACGGCCTGCAAAGACTGCCCTGTATGGTTCCCTCGTTTGGGCTGTCAGGGGTTCCACTGACTGCCCGTTCACGGTCAGGGTCCACGCGGACAGGATGCGCGTGTCCTGAAAGAACAAGCCATGCGGATGATCCGGGCTGATGTCACCGCTGGGCAATGAGATGCAGAAGGACGTGCCCTCCACCAAGGTGACCGTCCCGGCACCCAAGGGACCGGCAGCGGTGTCGGCATTCCATCCAGCCATTTCCGGCTCCTTTGACGCTCCTGCTGAGTCCTCGGCGTTCTTCGACGTCCTCACAGTGACGCTACTCTTGCTCCGCGGCGTGGGCCAGAGCTGCGGTCGGCAGTCATCATTGGGATTGACCATGTTGGCTGGCCCTCCGGCACAGCGTCCATTCTCTGGATATTTGCCGCCATTCCTATCGTCGATTGTTGACAATTGCTAGGATTATTTCTGTGCGTTCCAAAGATGGCGGGCACATTCACGCGAGGGGCTAAGGCCCCAGGAGGAGAAATCAATGGTCAAGGCAACTGTTATGAAAAACGCGAACACCGAGAACCCTGGCGAACACCTTCCGAAGCCCACATCGGGCACACCAGGTCAGACCGAAGTGTCCCTCCGCCTTTGGGCACGGGAAGGACTCAAGACGGGCATCTGGGAGGCAACGCCCGGTGTGTCCACGAGCACCAGGCCCGGATATGACGAGATCTGCCAAATCCTCAGTGGCACGGCGACCATCACCGAAGAGGATGGAACCAGCTTCGAAGTCGGCCCCGGCTCGTTGTTCGTCACGCCGGCCGGTTGGACGGGAACGTGGACCATCCACGAAACAATGAGGAAGATGTGGGTAGTGGCCGACCTTCCCCAGGTCTAATATCCAAGGTCAATGAATGGAGGGAGGGGCCCGGTTCAATGAACCGGGCCCCTCCCTCCATTCGGAAATTCGACGATGCCTAGGCGGTTATCCCGCTTACTTCAGGCTCGGAAGTAAGGTCCTCCACGGCTTTCTGCATGTGACGTTTGATGGCATTCTGCAGGCCGCTCTGATCGCGCGCTTCGAGCAGATCCAGAATCATTTGGTGTTCCTGCACCAACGCATCGATACGTGGGTAGGCCACCTCCAAACTGAGGATACACATCCTGGATTCCGCAGCAAGGGTCTCGTATATCCGGATCAGGCGCGTGTTCCCTGTTCCGGAAACAAACGCAGTGTGGAACTGCATATCCAGCCGGGCAATGGCCTGCCAGTCCGACGCCGCGACCTGTTTGGCCATACTTCGGATGATGCCCTTAAGTTCCCGGCACGTGTCAGCGACCTGATCCGCCTCGGAACCCAGAATCGTGTTGGCGGCGGCCAGTTCCACAGCTTCACGGACTGCATATATCTCCCTGACGTCATCCGGGGAGAGTTCCAGCACGAAGACGCCGCGGTTGCGCTTGCTCACCAGGATGCCTTCCTGACACAGCCGTTGCAGAGCTTCGCGGAGTGGGCCCCTGGACGTGCTGAGCTGACTGGCCAGTGCCGATTCGTTGACTTGTTGTCCAGGCCTGAAAGCTCCCTGGACAATAAGCTCCCGCAATTGGTCAGCTATCAGTTGCGCCGTGGGCCGGCCCTCCAAAACGAACATTCCCTCCGGTGCCGCCATTGACATCCCCTCATTCCATGCTTCGGCAATTTGAATTTATTAGACCGCTACTGCGGTGTACTTGTATTCCAAAAACTCTTCAATCCCAATTTTCCCGCCTTCGCGTCCCAACCCGGACTGTTTGACGCCACCGAACGGCGCGGCGGGATTGGATACCAAGCCGGTGTTCAGCCCAACCATTCCCACTTCCAGATCCGCGGAGAACCGCATGGCCTTGTCCATGCTCTCCGTGAAGACGTACCCCACCAGGCCCCATTCAGTATCGTTGGCCAGGCGTACGACTTCGTCTTCGCTGTCAAACGGTGTAATGGCAGCTACAGGGCCGAAGATTTCCGTGGACATCAACGCTGCGTCCCTGGGTACGTCCACAAGGACGGTGGGGGAGTAGAAGTAGCCAGGCCCTTCCGGACGGCTGCCGCCGGTTAGGATACGTGCGCCCTTGGATACGGCGTCCGCGACCAGGCTTTCGACTTTTTCCAGGCCCTTCTGTTCAATCAGGGGTCCGACGTCGGTCCCTGCCGAAGCGCCATTGCCTACCTGCAATTCTGACATCTTTTTGGAGAACTTCTCGCCAAAGTCTTCCACTACGGAGCGGTGGACGAAGAAGCGGTTGGCGGCCGTGCAGGCCTCGCCCATGTTCCGCATCTTGGCTTTCATGGCTCCATCCACGGCCTTCTCGATGTCCGCATCGGCCAGCACGATGAAGGGGGCGTTTCCGCCGAGTTCCATGGAGGACCGCATGACGTTGTCAGCAGCCTGGCGCAGGAGGATCTTTCCCACTTCCGTGGAACCCGTGAAGCTGATCTTGCGCGCAATCCCGCTGTCCGTCCAGGTCCTGACCACGCTGGAGGCGCTCGACGTCGTCACAACGTTCAGTACGCCGTCGGGAAGTCCTGCTTCCTTGAAGATCGCAACGAGGGCCAACGACGTCAGGGGCGTCAGCTCGGCGGGCTTGAACACCATGGTGCAACCGGCAGCAACTGCCGGTGCGATCTTCCGCGCGCCCATGGCGAGCGGGAAGTTCCATGGCGTCACCAGCACGGAGGGACCAACCGGTTCCTTGGTGATGAGGATACGCGTGTTGCCGTCTACGGAGCTGGCGTTGTCTCCGCCGATCCGTACTGCCTCTTCGGAGAACCAGCGGAGCATATCGGCGCCATAGGCCACTTCGCCCTTTGCCTCCATGAATGGTTTGCCCATCTCGGCGGTCATGATGGCTGCCAATCGCTCCGTATTGGCAATGACGAGGTCGTACGCGCGGCGGAGAATGTCTGCGCGTTCCCGGGGCGTGGATTTTCCCCAGGCTGCCTGGGCGCGTCCGGCGGCCTCGATGGCCAGGGCGGCATCCTCGGGGCTGCCGTCGGCGACGTGGGCGATGACTTCGTTCGTGGCGGGGTTTTCCACTTCAAAAGTGGCGCCGTTGGTGGCCTGCCGCCAGCGTCCGTCGATGAACAGGTCTGTCTGCAGTGAACTGGGATCGAATGAGGGGGTCATGGTGGCTCTTTCAGTGATCGTGAAGACTAGGAGGTGGCTGACTTGAGCGCCTGCGAGAACCTGGACAGGCCAACTTGGATCTCGTCTCTGCTGACGTTCAGCGCGGGGATGAGCCGGATGACGTTGCCGTGCGGCCCACAGGTAAGGAGAAGGAGCTCTTCCTTGATGGCAGCCTGTTGGACGGCCAGGGCAGTTGCCGCGTCCGGGCACTTGTCCGCAGTGGTGAATTCGACGCCCTGCATTAGGCCCCGGCCGCGGACGTTACCGATTTCGGTGAACTCGGTTTGTAGCGCTTCCAGCCCTGTCCTTAGTTCGTCGCCGCGGAGTAGAGCGTTTTCCACGAGATTTTCGCGCTTGATGACACCAAGAGTGGCCACTCCGGCTGCTGCCGCGACGGCGTTCCCTCCGTAGGTTCCGCCTTGGGAGCCTGGCCAGGCTTTGCCCATCAGCTCTGCGGAGGCGGCGATTGCCGAGATGGGGAAGCCACTGGCGAGGCCCTTGGCGGTGATCACTACGTCAGGCAGGATTCCGGCCCAGTCGTGGCCCCAGAACTTACCGGTGCGGCCAACGCCGGCCTGGACTTCGTCAAGGATTAGCACGATGCCGTGTTTGTCTGCTCGTTCACGCAGGCCTTGGAGGAAGGCTATGGGGGTGGGGATGTAGCCGCCGTCACCGAGGACGGGTTCGATGATGAAGCCGGCTGTGTCACTGGGCGCACTGATGGTCAGGAGGAGGTGGTCCAGTTCCTTCAGCGCGAATTCGACGGCGGTGGCTTCGTCCCAGCCATACCGGTACCAGTGCGGGAACGGGGCTACGTGCACGCCACCCATGATGGGAGAAAACCCTGAACGGAACTTTGTTCCAGCTGTGGTGAGGGAGGCCGCGGCGACGGTCCTGCCGTGGAACCCGCCCTGGAAGGAGATGATGTTGGGCCTGCCGGTGGCCATGCGGGCCAAGCGGATGGAGGCTTCTACGGCCTCAGAGCCGGATGTTGCGTAAAAAACGCTATCCAAACCTTGCGGCAACACAGTTCCCAGCAGTTCAGTGAGCTCCAACAGCGGCTTGTGCATCACGGTGGTGTATTGGGCATGGACAATCTTGCCGACCTGTTCGCGGGCGGCGGCCACAACATCGGGGTGGCAGTGGCCGGTGCTGGTGACACCAATCCCGGTGGTGAAATCCAGGTATTTCTTGCCGTCGGTCGCGTGGATCCAGCTACCGGCCGCGTGGTCGACAACCACGGGGGTTGCCTGCTTCAGGATGGGGCTAAGTGTTGCCATGGCTTCATACTTTCTTAGAAACTGTAGATTGTCAACAATTGTCGAATCGAGCGTTATTCCCGCTGCTCACGCGGAACTTGTCAGGGTTCTTGGAACCGCTGGGGCCGCAGGAAGTCCAGACCGTCGAACCAGCGCTTGCCGAGCGCTTCGTTGGCTGCAATTTCCCCGTAGCCGGAGGCCATTTTGAAGCCGGCTCCGGAGAATCCGGTTGCAGAGTAGACCCTGGCGGATTTGCCGAGGAAACCCATCAAGGGCTGCGAATCGGAGGTGAAGAGGTCCGGGAACGCATCCGAGCGCACGATGCTGGGAATCAAGCCCGGGAAGAACTCCGAAACTGTCTCTATGGTTTCCGTGATCTCCGCTGTGCTGAGATCACGGGGCACGGAGTCGGCAGCGGGAGTTGGTGCCCCGCGACCATCAAGAGTGGCTTTGACGGTTACGCCGTCCACTGCGGGGGCCCCATACATGGAGCGATTTCCCGAAATCCTGATGAAGATCGGAAATTTTTCCGGTGAGAATTGTTCTGCTTCGCGGGCAACGAACCATGAGAGGAAGATCCGCTTGGTTTCGGTGTGGGCTTTGAGGTATTCGGGCATGAGTTGTTTGGACCAGGCGCCCGAGGCAACGATGACTCGTTCGAAGGTCCAGGAGTTTGCGCCGGACGTGATAACGACGCCGTCGTCAGTTTCAGTGATGCTGTCAATCGGAGTGTTGGTCTTGACCGATGCACCGTTGGTTTCCGCCGCGGTGATGGCCGCGGTGATGGCGCGATCGGTTCGCAGGGCGCCGGCGTTGGGGTCGTAGACGGCGATATCGTCGGAGCGGAGGTTGTGCTGGGGGTAGCGGCCGGCCATTTCCTCACGGCTGAGGATCTGGTGGGCGGCGCCGGTGATTCGTGTCGTTTCGAGCAGGCTGCGGAGGTACGGTCCGTCACTGGTACCGATGGAGAGTCCCCCGCAACGGGTGAGGATGTCTTGTCCGGTCTCCGCTTCGAGTTCTGCCCAGAGCCCGCGGGAACGTTCCAGGAGTGGGTAGTAGGCCGGGTTGCCTCGGTAGATCACGCGGAAGAGCCGGGTGTCTCCGCCTGCGGCGCTGCGTGCGTGGGCAGGGGAGTGCGCTTCGAATCCCACCACGGCGTCGGTGAGCCGGGAGGCTTGCCAGAGGGCCATGCTGCCTATGCTGCCCAGACCGATGATTGCGAGTTTTCCGTCCATGGTTAGAGGACCTGTTTGAGGAAGGTTTGGGTGCGGGGTTCTTTGGGGTTGGTGAGGATTTCGCGGGCGTCGCCGCGTTCTACGACGTTGCCGTCGTCCATGAAGATGAGGGTGTCGGCTACTTCGCGTGCGAAGCCCATTTCGTGGGTGACGACGACCATGGTCATGCCTTTTTTGGCGAGGTCTTGCATGACGTTGAGGACTTCGCCGACTTTTTCGGGGTCCAGGGCGGAGGTGGGTTCGTCGAAGAGGATGATTTCGGGGTTCATGGCCAGTGAGCGGGCGATGGCGACGCGTTGTTGTTGGCCGCCGGAGAGTTCGGCGGGGTAGCGGTCTCCGAAGGCTTCGAGGCCGACGCTGGCGAGGAGTTCTTGTGCGTGTTTGGCTGATTGTTTTTTGTCGGCGTGTTTGACCAGGACGGGTCCTGCCATGACGTTGTCGCGGGCGGTCATGTTGGGGAAGAGGTTGAACGATTGGAAGACCATGCCGACGCGGGTGCGTTGTTGGGCCAGTTTCTTGGGGGGTAGGGCGTGGTAGGCGGTGTCGGTTTCGTAGTAGCCGAAGTCTTCGCCGTTGACTTTGAGGATGCCGGAGTCGATGGTTTCGAGGCCGTTGATGCAGCGTAGGAGGGTGGATTTTCCGGAGCCGGAGGGGCCGATGATGCAGCAGATTTCTCCGCTGGCGATGTCGAGGTCGACGTTTTTAAGGACTGTTTTGGGTCCGAAGGATTTGCGGATTTTTTGGGCGTGGATGGTGCCGTCAGCGTTCATCGTGCGATGCCTTCCGGTGCGGTGAGTGTCACTTTGCGGGCTTTGCGGGGGACCCGGGCGGAGGTGTGGGAGTATTTTTGTTCGAGTTTTGATTGGGGGTAGCTCAGGAGCATGGTCATCACGAGGTACCAGAGGCTGGCGACGATGAGCAGAGGGATGGTTTCGTAGGTGCGGGCGTAGATGAGTTGGGCGCTTTGGAGTAGTTCGGCGACTCCGAGGACGGAGACCAGGGAGGTGCCTTTGAACATGCCGATGACTTGGTTGCCGGTGGCGGGGATGATGGAGGGCATGGCTTGGGGGATGATGACTTTGCGCATTTTCGTGGCCCCGCTCATGCCCAGGGAATCGGCGGCTTCGATCTGGCCTTTGCCCACTGAGGAGAATCCGCCGCGGATGATTTCGGCCATGTAGGCCGCTTCGTTCAGGGTCAGGCCGATCAGGGCTGCGGTGATGGGTCCCATGAGGGCGTTGGTGTCGATCGCGGTGCCGATGTCGGTGAACGGGATCCCGATGCTCAGGTTCGGGTAGAGGGCGGAGATGTTGAACCAGAAGATCAGTTGGACCAGGACCGGGGTGCCGCGGAAGATCGTGATGTAGACCCCGGCGAGGGCGGCGATGGGTTTGATGGTCGAAGCCCGCATGATGGCCAGGCCCAGTCCGAGGAGGGTGCCCAGGGCCATGCTTGCTACGGTGAGGAAGATGGTGAGCATGAGTCCGCGGAGGATGGATTCGTGGGTGAAGTATTTCGCTACGACGTCCCATTTGAAGTTCGGGTTGGTCGCGACCGAACTCAGGACGCCGACACCGACCAGGATGCAGACCACCCAGGAGACGTACTCGAACGTGCTGCGCCGCTTCAGGCGCGGCTTCAATGCCGAATCCAACCCGCTCATCACATTGCTTCTTTCCATAGTCACTTGCTTCATCGGGGCACCCACTAGTTCAGCTTGGCGTCGGTGATGGCTCCCGAGTCCAAGCCCCAGTTCTCGAGGGACTCCTTATACTCCGGGGTCTGAAGGACGGACTGGAGAGCCGTCTGGAAGGCCGGCGTCAGAGGTGAGCCCTTCTTCAAGCCGATTGCGGTCAGGTCGCTGGTGCCGACGTCGACGCGACCCACGAGTTCGAAGGAGCCCGGCTGCTGCTTCTCGGCCCACCCGAGTGCAGTTGTGTCGTACAGAATTCCGTCGATGCGCTTGGAGTGCAGCTGGGTCAGCGCGTCCTGGATGTTGGGCAGTGTCACGCCGTTGATGGCCGGCTGTCCCTTGGACGTGCAGCTCTGCTCGCTGAGGGCGGGGAGACGCTTAAGCTGACCGGTTGATCCTTGCGTCACCGCGATGTTCTTACCGCACAGGGTCTCAACGGTGAGCTTAAGTGGATTGCCAGCGGCCACCGCCACGGAGTTGCCGGCTTTGAAGTAGTCGATCATGTCCAGGACCTTAAGGCGTTCCTCAGTTTTGGACATGGTGGTGGCAGTGAAATCGAAGCGGCCGCCATCGAGGCCGGGAACAATCGTGTCGAACTTCGTGTCCACGAACTTCAACTTCAGGTCAAGCTTCTTCGCAATGAGCCTGGCGATATCCGGGTTGAGGCCAATCGGAGTCGTATTATCCTCAGCCAGGAAGGTGGTGGGAGGGTAGTGCAGGTCCATGGCAACCGTGAGCTCGCCCTTGTCCTTGATGGACTGCGGCAACAGGGCAACAGCAGCTGAATCCGGCTGGACGCCCTCGGAAATGTCGGTGGTGTTGGCAGTCTTGCTGTTGTCGGCGGAATCGCTGTTCGCGGTGCCTCCACAAGCGCTCAGTGCCAGCAGTACGGCAAGTCCGGCAGCTGCGGTTTGCGCCTTGGTTCGAATCTTCATGGTGCTTCCCTTCGAGGGAGTCGGGCGGTGGGGAGGGGAGAAGGTCTTGGTAGTAATGTGATCCGGATCTCTCCGTCATCTACTGCAATGCAACCCCCTCAACAGTAGATTGTCAACAATTGACAGAAACTTTTTTGAACATATCCCTTCGTTGAGAATCGTTCTAACTAGGCGCCGAAAACTGTTGACAATTTACAATTTGGCACCCTAGAGTCGAGTCAGCGGTCGAGAAGCTCCCGGACTGCCCGGCAGTTTTTTACGGGTGCATCCGCTTCACTCGACACCCTTACACGCGGCCCGCCCGCCTCCATATCCCGAAAAGAAACGGACTTGACATGGCAGAGACCAATTCCCGGCCGAAGTACATCTCCTTTGATATCTACGGCACACTCATCAACTTCGACATCGATCCCACTACGCGGCGTTTGCTCGATGGCCGAATCTCTGAAGAGCAGTGGCCCACCTTCAAGAAGCAGTTCCGCGGATACCGCTTTGACGAAGTACTGGGGGATTACAAGCCGTATGAGCAGATCCTCCAGGATTCCTTTGATCGTGTGTGCAAGCGTTGGGGAATTGGACCGACTGAAGGGGCAGGTGCAGCATTTGCTGATGCTGTCCGCGGTTGGGTTGCCCACGACGACGTGCCGGCCCCGCTGAAGCTCATGGGCGACAACTACCAACTCGTGGCTCTATCCAACGCGGACACCAGCTTCCTGGACATCAGCATTCCCAAGCTCGGCGCAAACTTCCATTCAGTCCTCACCGCCGAGCAAGCCCAGGCGTACAAGCCCCGGTACCAGGCCTTCGAGTACATGCTGGACACGCTGAATGCCAAGCCCGAGGACTTCCTGCACATCTCCTCCCACACTCGCTACGACATGCATCCCATGCACGACCTGGGTTTCCGGAACCTCTGGATGCTGGACCGCGGCTATGACCCCATTGGCGAGGGCTACGGCCTCAACACCGCTAAATCCCTGGACGAGATCAACAAGCACCTCGGTCTCTAAAACGACCACGAGGCGAAAGGCCAACCGTGAAACTTGTTCCTTACTGGCTCGACACTGCAGAGCCATCCGGCGACTACCGCCGCACTCCAGTCCCGGAGAACGTAGATGTCGCGATTATCGGCGCGGGCTTTACCGGGCTGTCCGCAGCACTTGAATTTGCCAAGCAAGGCGCCACTGTTGCTGTCTTCGAACGCCACACTGTTGGTTGGGGTGCGTCAGGCCGCAACGGGGGCATGGCTACCACTGGTTTGGCCATTGGGTTCAGTACGGCAGTCAAGCGCTACGGGGCTCCCCGTGCCGTTGAGATGTTCCGCGAATACAACGACGCCATTGAAACCATCGAGAAGCTGGTGCACGACAACGGCATTGACTGCGACTTCAAGCGCTTCGGCAAGCTCTCCCTCGCGTTCCACAAGTCCCACTACGACGGCTTCCTGAAGTCGCAGGAGCTGCTCGCCAACCTGGTTGACCACCAGGTAAAGGTCATTCCCAAGTCCGAAATCCACAGCGAAATCGGCACCGACTTCTACCAGGGTGCCATGATGGATCCGCTGGGCGCCGGCCTGCACGTGGGCAAGTTCGTGCACGGGCTGGCGAAGGTGGCAGCGGACAACGGCGCAGCCATCTGCGAAAACGCATCGGTCACCGAGCTGAACAAGGTCTCGGGCACAGTGCACGATGTTCACACCACCCGTGGAATTACCCGGGCCAAGCAAGTCCTGGTGGCCACCAGCGGCTACACCGGCAACGTCACCCCGTGGCTGCAGCGTCGCGTGATTCCTGTGGGCAGCTTCATCATCTGCACCGAGCCTCTGTCCGAAGAGGTCGTGAACCGCATCCTGCCCAACAGGCGCCAAGCCTCTGACAGCAAGATGCTGACGTACTACTTCCGCATCACGCCGGACAACAGGTTGTTGTTCGGCGGCCGCGCACGCTTTGCGCTGTCCAGCCCGGATTCGGATGTCAAGAGTGCGGAGATCCTGCACAAGGCCATGACCGAACTCTTTCCCTATCTGTCCAACGTCAAGGTGGACTACATCTGGGGTGGCCTGGTGGACCTCTCCATGGACCAGATGGTCCATGCCGGCCAGCATGATGGCCTGTTCTACTCCCTTTGCTACAGCGGGCATGGTGTTCAGATGGCTGCACACATGGGCAAGAGGATGGCCCACTACATGGCGGGGGACAAGCAGGCGAACGTGTGGGAAGACCTGAAGAACCCGCCTGTACCCGGCCACTTCGGCCCCCCATGGTTCCTGCCTTTTATTGGCGGAGCCGCGAAGATCATCGACCGCATCAAATAGGCAGGGCAAAGGATCACATGAGTTCATTATCCAAAGTCGCTGAAGCGCGCCCGAAAACAGGGCAGGAGACGGCCTACAGACGGGCAAGTATCGCCGCCCTGCCAGGAGGTGCGTTCCTGGAAGGCCGTTGGGAGACGGCTGACAGGATCCTCGAAGTCAGGGATCCCGAAGACGGCGTTCTGTTGGGAACTGTGTGTTCCTCCACTCCTCAAGATGTGCGCCGTGCAGTTGCTTTCATACACCACCACCTCCAGGAAGACGATTGGGTCCTGCGGGACCGCAGGGAGGCTTTGGAACGGGCTGCAGTGCTGCTCGTGGACAAGGCCGTGCGGTTCGCGGAGATCATTGCCGCGGAAAGCAGCAAGACCATCACCGAAGCTGAACGCGAAGTGCGTCGTTGCGCAGAGACGTTGCGGCTATCCGCTGCCGCCTCGAGCGAACTTGTTGGAGAGACTCTTGCCTTTGAAGACAGCATGGCCGGGGCCAACAAGATTGGCTGGTACAACCGCAAACCTGTAGGAATCATTGCGGCCATCACGCCCTTCAACGATCCCCTGAACCTTGTGGCACACAAGTTGGGTCCGGCGCTGATCGGAGGCAACGGCGTCGTCCTTAAACCCTCGGGACGCACGCCACTCACGGGCCTTGCCTTCATCGAACTGTTACTTGAAGCGGGCGTCCCGGCAGGTCGCCTTGCCGCAATCGTCTCGGGACCGGGTGTTTCGGAGGCGATCGTGACCGACGCCCAAGTGGACCTCATCTCCTTTACGGGTGGACCGAAGACTGCCGACCGTATCGCTGCCGCCGCGGGAGCAAAGAAGATCCTCTCTGAGCTGGGCGGCAACAATGCAACGATCGTCTGCGCGGACGCTGACGCCGACGCCGCGGCCGAGACGATCGTGGCCGGCGCATTCGGAGTGGCAGGCCAAAACTGCCTGTCCGTGCAGCGGGTCTACGTTCACATCTCCCTGTTCGATCAAGTCCTCGAACAGGTGGTAGCTGGAACGCGGGCACTCCATGTCGGGGCCAAGTTCGATCGCACCACGGACGTCGGACCCCTCATCACTGAAACCGAAGCCCGCCGCGTGGAGGAATGGGTGGAGGAGGCCAAAGGGCTTGGCGGCACCGTCCACGTGGGTGGCCAGCGCCACGGGGCCTTCTACCAGCCCACCGTGCTCACGGACGTGCCCGCCGAGGCCTTGGTCATCAGCGAAGAAGTGTTTGGGCCGGTGGTCAGCATCATGCCCTTTATCCAGATCACTGACGCCATCCATGCGGCCAACGCCTCCGACTACGGACTTCAGGCTGGTGTCTTCACCGAATCCATTGACCTGGCCCTGGCAATTGCCGACAAGCTGCATGTGGGGGCGGTGGTCATCAACGAGACCAGCGACGTCCGGATCGATTCCATGCCGTTCGGCGGGTTTAAGAAGTCCGGCGTTGGCCGTGAAGGCGTCAAGCACGCAGTCCGCGAAATGACCGAGCCCAAGAGCACCATTATCAAACTGGCGGAGCCCGCCACCCGCTGGCAGCAGCTGACGGGCACCTCAGAACGGAATGCATCATGACTACCCATAAAATCGCGGTTATCGCCGGCGACGGTATCGGCAAGGAAGTGGTCCCTGCGGCCATCCAAACCCTTGAGCGAATCGCTGAGATCCACTCCATCAACCTGCAGTTCACGCACTTCGACTGGGGATCCGACTACTACGCGCAGCACGGCCGCATGATGCCGCTGGACGGGCTGGAACAGCTGGCGCAGCACGATGCCATTTTCCTGGGCGCCGTGGGCTCCCCGGAGGTTCCGGACGCTGAATCTCTGTGGGGCCTCCTGATTCCCATTCGCCGCGAATTCCAGCAGTACATCAACCTGCGGCCGGTAAAAACGCTCGACGGCGTCAAGTCGCCGCTGGCGTCCAAGGAACCGATCGACATTCTGATCGTGCGGGAGAACAACGAAGGGGAGTACTCGGAGGTCGGCGGCCGGATGTACCGCGGACTGCCGCACGAAACAGCTGTCCAGGAAACCATCTTCACCCGCCGGGGAGTATCGCGTGCCGCACACTTCGCCGCCTCCCTCGCGTCGTCGAGGAGGGGGCACCTGACCTCGGCCACCAAGAGCAACGGCATCATCCACACCATGCCCTTCTGGGACGAGGTAGTGGAAGAAACCACCCGCCTTTACCCCGACGTGACACTCACCAGCGAACTGGTGGATGCCTTGGCTGCGCATCTGGTCCTCAAACCTTGGACCTTGGACGTCATCGTTGCCTCGAACCTGCTGGGCGACATCCTCTCGGACCTGGGCAGCTCCGTCACCGGTTCCATCGGTGTGGCTCCCAGCGCGAACCTGAATCCCAACGGTGATTTCCCATCCCTCTTTGAGCCGGTGCACGGATCTGCCCCGGACATTGCAGGGAAGGGACTGGCAAACCCGGTGGGACAGATCTGGTCCGGAGCAATGATGCTCCAGCACCTGGGCCACCCCGCAGCCGCAGAGCATCTGCAGTTGGCTTTCGAGTCCGTGTTGCGAGAGGGTTTGGGTACCCGCGACGTTGGAGGACCGTCGTCGACCTCTGAGTTCACAGCGGCCGTCCTGGCTGCCATTGACGTCTTGGAGGCTGTGGGCAAGGCTGAACCCAGCGATCCCACGCCAGCGGCAGCAGCGGCGTCGTCAGCATGACGAATGCCGAAGGCAAGCGGCCCATCGTCGCTGTCCTGTACCGGGAGGCCCTGCCGCCCGGATTGAACGAAATCGCGGACCTGGCCGAAGTCCGCCTGACCAAGGCTGACGGTCTCGCTAAGGCAATGGATGGTGCGGATGTTCTCTACCAATGGCATTCCTTCTCGCCCGCGCTGCGGGAGAACTGGGCTGCAGCTTCATCGCTGAAGTGGGTCCACGTAACAGCAGCGGGCGTGAGCCAGCTCCTGTTCGACGAGCTCATCCACAGTGATGTGGTCTACACGAACTCCCGGGGAGTCCTGAGCCGTGCCATAGCCGAATTCACGCTGGGCTTCGTCCTGGACATCGCCAAAGACTCACAGGGCTCGTTCAAGCTTCAGCAGCAGCAGCGCTGGCAGCACCGCGTCACGCGAAAAATTCAGGGACAGCGCGCCTTGGTGGTGGGTACCGGGTCCATTGGTCAGGAAATCGCCTCCCTGTTCCGTGCCGTTGGCTTGCGCGTTAGCGGTGCCGGGCGCAGCAGCCGGCCAGGGGATGAGTACTTTGAGGAGATCTATTCGTCCAAGGACCTGGCCTTGGTGGTTGGCGACTTCGACTACATTGTGCTGGCCGCGCCCCTGACCGACGACACCAAAGGCTTGGTGGACGCCGACGTGCTTTCAGCCATGAAGCCCACGGCCCACCTCCTTAATGTGGGGCGCGGGGAGCTGGTCCGCACCGACTCACTGGTAGACGCGCTTCGCTCAGGTTCCATTGCCGGCGCGGCGCTGGACGTGGTCCATCCGGAACCACTTCCTGCGGAGCACCCGCTGTGGGGCATGGACAACGTCATCCTTACCCCTCACATGAGCGGCGACACCGAAGGTTACCTGGACGATCTTGGGAAGCTGTTCGTGGAGAACCTCTGGCGGTTCAGCCGGGATGAACCGCTGCAGAACGTCGTGGACAAAAGGCTCGGGTTCGTTCCCGCTTCCTGATCCCTGTCACCCGGATTGGACGCCCGTGAACCTGAGCACATTATTACGGCACTTCGGAGCGTCAATTTTCTGGAAGCAGGAGGTAAGGCTAACCTAATAGTCTTCACTTTCCCCATGCCCACCCGTTCGGGCATACATAGCAGGCGGTTCCTTTTGCGCACTCCCAGCCGTTACACGGCAGCCCTCGGGTTGGCAGCCCTCCTCACTCTTTCCGGTTGTGGCCTCAGCGGAGGCCAGCCCGGTTCCACCGAGCAGGTGGCGGATACCAATGAGCGCATCGTCGTGGACAATTTCCGGGCACCCGTTGCCAACTGGGCCCCCGAGTCGGACGCCGCCTACATCCTGTCACTCTCCGGCTGCTTGGAAACCCTCACCAAGTACGATTCCGCCCAAGGCAAAGTTGTTCCCTTCCTGGCAACGGAATGGAAGCAGACCTCACCGCTGGAATGGGACTTCACCCTCCGTGAAGGCGTGAAATTCCAGGACGGTACCGAACTCACCGCAGAGGCCGTGGCCGGCTCACTCAACCACGTCCTCAAGGCCAAGGTGCCTGCCAGGGCGTTCAGCCCAAGCGTTGTCAGCGGTGTCCAGGCAATCGATGCAAAGACCGTTCGCGTGACCACGCCCGTGGAGAACCCCTTGGTGCCGTTCCGCCTTGCGAGCGTCAACACCGGCGTTCTTGCCCCGGCCGCGTATGCCGGCGCCACCGTTGATCCCTTCGGTCACTGCACCGGTCCGTTCACTCCTGTATCGGAGAAAGCGAAGCAGTCCCTGACTCTGGACCGCAATGAAAACTACTGGGGCGGCGAGGTGCAGCTCGCAGGGGCTGAGGTCCGTTTCATCACCAACGGCGCGACGCGCGCGGCACAAGTCCAAACCGGCGAGGCTGACATTTCCCTCTCCATCCCGGCCTCCGCCTTGTCCACGCTCGAAAACGCCCCCGAAGTCTCTGTGCTGAAGGCAGACTCACCGCGTACGGCCACGCTGTACATGAATAACGGCCGGGCCCCTTTCAACAACGTCGATTTCCGCAAAGCCCTCCGCTCGGCACTGGACCTTGAAGCCCTGGCCGCCAGCGTGTACGAAGGCGCTGCGCTTCCGGCAGCCGGACCCTATGCGCCTTCCGAACCATGGGCCGCTAGCGATGCAAGCTCACCAAAACAGAACGTTGAAGAAGCGAAGAAGCTTCTTGCCGCTGCCGGATACACGCCGGACAAGCCCTTGGAAATCATCGCGATTGTTGAACGTGCAGAGTTCGCCGACGTCGCAACCGTGGTCCAGGACAACCTCAAGAACATCGGTGTGCCCGTTGTTATCCAGGCCAAGGAATACGCCTCCGCTGAACCCGACGTTCTGGCGGGGAACTACGACATGATCCTGAGCCAGCGAAACCGGCTCATCGACATTGCCGATCCCATCGGATTCCTGACGGCAGACTATACGTGCAAGGGCACGTACAACCTCAGCCACTTCTGCGACGAAGAGTACGACTCGATCATCACCCAAGCAGCCCGCACCTCCAACAGTGAGGAACGCTACAAGCTGTATGCCAAAGCCGGTCAGCTCCTGAATGACCAGGCAGTCAACCTCTGGCTCGTCAATGAACAGGCCACCGATGCCATTCGCAGCAACGTCATGTCCTACGTCCAGGATCCGCTGTCCCGTTACGTCCTGACCGCACAAACGGCCAAGTCCGGCTCCTAGCAACGAACTGAGACCACCAGACAAACCCGCATGATCACTTTCCTTGCGAAGCGGACGGCGACCCTCGTGGCCGCCGTCCTGCTGTCGTCTTTCGCTGTCTTCCTGATTCCCTACGTCACCCCGGGCGATCCTGTCCGGAAGATCATCCGCTCCCGCGTCGCCGGGGACATAGTGGACGACGCCACCGTTCGGGCCTTGGGCGAGAGTCTGGGACTCAACGATCCTCTTCCCGTCCAGTACCTGCGCTGGCTGGGGGACTTCTTCACCGGGGATATGGGCTTGTCCCATATCAGCAGGACGCCGGTAGTTGACCAGGTACTACCCGCTTTGGGCATCACCCTGAGCCTGGTGTTCGTGGCCTTGGGCACCGCAGTGCTGGTGTCGCTGCCCTTGGGGATTGTTGCGGCGCTGAAACAAGGAAGTAAGACGGACAAGTTGATCACCACGGTCACGCAGTCCTTCATCGCCATGCCTGAATACTGGTTGGCCCCGCTGTTGGTGCTCGTGTTCGCCCTCAAGTTGTCCTTGCTGCCTTCCGCAGGGTGGAACACGGCATCGTCCATCGTCCTCCCTGCGGCAACACTGGCATTGCGGCCCATTAGCTTCTTCACGTCTGCCGTGCGGTCAGGAATGATCGATGCCCTCGAAGCCGAACACATTTCCGCCGCGCGAGCCCGGGGACTGAGCCACGTCCAGACAATCCTGCGGCACGTTGTGCCCAACGGCCTGGTCCCGTTGTCCACTCTGTTCGCGGTGTGGTTCGCGGGCCTGCTGGGGGGCTCGGTCATTGTGGAGGTGATCTTCGCCATTCCCGGCATGGGAAGGCTTCTCTACGACGCCGTTATCAACAGCGACATACCGTTGGCCCAGGGCGGCGTGGTGGTTGTAGTGGCACTGGCTGTCGCCATCACCACTCTCGCCGATTTCCTGCACCGGATCCTTAGCCCGAAGGTGAGTGGAGCCCTTGCGTAACCGTTCAGCGATCGACGCTGCCGCCGTCGTAATACTCGTTCTGATTGTCGCTGCCGTGGCCGCTGCGCCTTGGTTGGCGCCGTTTCCTCCGGACGATCAGAACCTCGCCGCACGACTTCAGCCACCCGGCGCTGCGCATTGGCTGGGAACGGACCACCTCGGGCGGGACACGCTGAGCCGCTTGCTCGACGGCGGTCGCTTCTCCCTGGTGGTTGCCGCACTGGCCACAGTGCTGACCGGAGTCATCGGTTTGGTTGTCGGTGTTCTTAGCGCCCGCCGCAAGGGCTGGCTGGATGAGTTTTTCACCCGCACCAACGACGTCCTGCTGGCACTTCCGGAGATGGTGGTGGCGCTTTTCATCGTCGCTGCCATGGGCACTGGCTTCACCTCGCTGCTGGTGGCACTGACCGTAACAGGCTGGACGCCATTTGCACGGCTTGCCCGAACGCTGGCCTATGACGTTTCGGCACGAGGTTTTGTTGAAGCGGCGCGGGTGGTGGGCTGTTCGCCGTGGTTCATTATTTTCCGCCACATCCTCCCGCATTTGGCCGCACCTATGGTGGGTCAGGCAACGCTGCGCTTCGGTCAGCTCCTGATCGCGGTCGGAGCACTGTCATACCTTGGACTCGGCGTTCAACCGCCGCAATCGGACTGGGGTTCCATGCTGGCAGCGGCGCAACCGTACGCAGAAAGAGCGCCGTGGGGGATTGTCGCCCCCGGACTCGCCGTTTTTGTGGTGGCCCTCTGCGTGACGCTGATCGGCCAACGCGCATCCCGCCGGGCCTCTGACCCTGTGGACGTCCTTGTGGAGGAGGGCCAGCATGCCTGAGCTGGTTGTTGAGGATCTGACAGTCCACGGCGAAGGCACAGGGCATCCGATCCTCGCCGGTGTCAGCTTGACGGTGAAGCCCGGCGAGTTTGTGGCGCTCGTGGGCGGCTCCGGTTCGGGGAAGACCATCACCGCACGGTCGGTCCTGCGGTTACTGCCTCAGCAGCTGAGGATTGAGTCTGGCTCCATCCGGCTCGGCTCGTTGGACATAACCCGAGCCTCGGAAACAGAGCTGAACCGCATCCGTGGCGGGCAGCTGGGGATGCTGTTCCAGCAGCCAAAAAAGATGTTCAATCCCAGCAAAACAATCGGCGCCCATCTCAGGGAACCACTTAAACTGCACTCCGGGCTACGCGGCCAGGCAGCAAAAGCCAAGGTGCTCGAATTGCTGGCCGACGTGGGCTTCGAGGATCCGCAGCGGGGTATGCGCTCATACCCGCACCAGCTTTCCGGTGGCATGGCGCAGCGGGCGATGACTGCCATGGCCTTGGCAGCCGAGCCCGGGATCCTTCTGGCCGACGAGCCGACGTCCGCCCTGGACAAGGTGCTGGAGCAACAAATCCTGGAGCTGCTGGACAGGCAACGGATCCAGCGCGGCCTCGGAATCCTCTACATCACACATAACCTAGCCTCGGTGGCCGCATTTGCGGACAGGGTGCTGGTGATGGATTCCGGCGTGATCGTTGAATCCGGCACCACCGAAGCGGTCCTGGGCAGTCCCAAGACCGCCTACACGCGCAAGCTCCTTGAAGCGTCCAACCTGGCGCCCACCGGAATCGCGGGTGCCCCCACCCGCCAGCGCAACGCCCTGACACTGAACACTGTGGTCAAGCATTTCGGATCCGGCAAACGCCGCGGGCGGCCCGCCTTGGACTCGATCTCGCTGAACGTACACCACGGCGAAATCCTTGGTGTCCTGGGTCAATCGGGATCGGGTAAGAGTACCCTCGCTCGTGCCATTGTTGGGCTGGAAGGCATCAGCAGCGGAAGCATCACCAGGACTCTCGACGCGGATGGTGCAGGCCCAACAGCTGTGCAGCTGGTGTTCCAGGAGCCCCACGATTCCTTCGACCCCCGCATGACCCTCCGGGCCAGCCTTGCGGCGCCGCTCAGGTCGCGGAATGATCTCACCGCAGTTGAACGGTCCCGTAAGCTCACGGCAGCGATGGAGGAAGTCGAGCTTGATCCCGATATTCTGGATCGGCGTCCGGGGCAATGCTCCGGAGGTCAGTTGCAGCGGATGACCATAGCCCGGGCGTTGCTGTTGGAACCCGAGGTCCTGATCTGTGACGAAGCGACGTCAGCTTTGGACGCGGTGACCCAGCGGACCATCCTTGAACTGTTGCAGCGCCTGCACAGGGACCGCGGGCTGACTTTGATGATCATCACCCATGACATGGACGTGGTGAGGCACATGTGCCAGCGGGTTGCGGTCCTGTACCAAGGGTGCCTTGTGGAGCTCACGGACACGGACAAGTTCTTTGCAGATCCGCAGCACCAGCACAGCCAAGATCTGGTTTCGGCGGCCATCCCGTGCCGGGGGCTGCACTTGAAAAAGATCAGGGCGGCGCTTTAGCAAGCAGCCAGGGTGGAACTCTCTCCCGGTTGGCTTCCCTTACGGCCGGTGTTGACCGGCGAGGGGGCAGGTGAACGGGTCTGCCGCCGCGAGGCCGACGGTGTTGAGGTAGCGGATCACGATGGAATAGGAGCGCAACAGTGAGGTCTCGGTGTAGGGGATGCCGGTGCGAACACAGTGGGCTTTGACCAGCTGGCTGGCTTCGCGAAGATGCCGGCGGGGCATGTCCGGAAATAGGTGGTGTTCAATCTGGTAGTTGAGCCCTCCCATGAGGAACGTTACGAACCCGCCACCGGTGATATTGCGGGAGGTGAGCACCTGCCGGGATAAGAAGTCGGCACGACTGTCTGCGGGCAGTATCGGCATGCCTTTGTGATTCGGCGCAAAGGTTCCGCCCATGTACAGCCCGAAGACGGCGACCTGAACCCCGATGAAGGCCACGGCGATGCCAGGGGACAACACCAGGAACAGCAGACCGATGTAGGTCCCGAAGCGCACCCCAAGCAGGCCAAGCTCGAGCCAGCGGAACTTCACGGGCCCGCGCTTCAGCAAGTACTTCAGCGAGTCGATGTGTAGCGTCCATCCGAGGAACAACAGCAGCGGGAAAAGGAGATACCCCTGCCGTTTCCCATATGCACGTGAGAATCGTCCACGGTTGGTTGGCACCTCGTTGTGGAAGACAATGGCGCCGGGGGCGATGTCCGGATCCCGGTTGACTACATTCGGCCGGGCATGATGCCTTGAGTGTTTGTCGGTCCAGTAGGCGTAGCTCATGCCCACCATCAGTGTGGCGATTAGCCGTGCAGCCCACTCGTTGGCGGCCCGGGAGGTGAATACCTGTTGGTGTGCTGCTTCGTGGCCGAACAAAGCGAACTGCGTGAACACAATACCGAGTGCGGCAGCGACCACAAGCTGGAGCCAAGAATCGCCCACAAAGAAGAACGCCACCAAGACACCCGCGCCGGCGAGGACCAGGAGTGTCAAGAGCAGGAGGTAATCTCGTCGGCACCGCTCAAGCAGTCCAGCTTCCTTGACTGACGTCAAAAGGCCTGCGTAGCTGCTGGTAACTTTGTTGATCCGGATTCCGGAACGTGCCTGTTGGGGTGGCGGCGTGAGCGTGGGCACCACTGGTGGGGGCTGGTCGATGAGCGACAAGATGTTGCCTCCTCGTATGCGCTGAACATGCGCTGCCGAGGTCTGGGGCAACAACACCAGCGTAGGCACGAAGGGCACCGCGAGTCCATAGGAAAAGGACTCTGCCAGGCAATCCCTTGCAGGCGGGCGCCCGGAAAAGCACTAGATCATCAAGGTGCGTTTGACGATGCTTTCGGCGACGTCGCGGAGATTTTGCCGGGAGGAGCGGGCGTGTGCGCGCAGCACGTTGAAGGCACTGTCCATGTCGAGGTTTTTGGTTTGCGCGATGACACCTTTGGCTTGCTCGATGAGCACTCGGGTGGTCAAGGCGCGCTGGAGCTGTTCGTTGAGGACGCCTGCTTCCCTGATGGTGCGTTCTTGGAGGAGGCTGATGGTCGCAACATCGGCCATGGCCTGGGCGATCGAGGCGTCTTCGGGTGTCAGGGCGCCGGGTTGCGAGCCGAACAGACCCATCGCGCCTATAACCCGCGTGTGGACACGCATGGGCACAGCGTGCACTGACCTGAAGCCCATGTCCAAGGCAATCCGCTGGAATGCCGGCCAGCGCTCTCCCAAAGCGCTGATGTCATCCACAGTGATAACCGAGCCGGTGTGGTAGCACTCCACGCACGGGCCGGCTCCGGCTTCGAGCTGCAGCAGTTCCACGAGTTGGCTTTGCTCGCTGGTGGAGGCAAGTAGTTGTAGGATCCCGTCGGCGTCGGAGAGCAGCAGGCCGGCTTGGGCTGCGTCGAGTAAATCAACGGCGTCCTCCACGAGGGTGTGCAATAGGTCCAGGACGTCGTAATCGGCAACGAGGGTGTCGGTAAGCTTCACGAACGTATCGCTGAGACGCTCGGCCCTGCTCTTCATGACCATCTCTGCATTTTACTGTGAATCGGTACCGGCGGCGCCCGTCGTCGGGGTGAAATCCAGCCGTCGGCTGACGACGTCTGAGGCAGTGTCCTGCAGCGAGCGTCCGCTGGCGAAGGCATGGCCGCGCAGCAACTGCAACGCTTCTGCAGCGGTGCTATCGGTCTGGACCAGCACCATACCGGTTGCCTGGTGGATTTCCCGCCGGGCCAGCGGGACGCCCGCCGAGTCGGATTCGCTGCCGGGCATCAATCCGCGCAGTAGAGTCCAGGCCGTTCGGCTGGCAAGCCGGGTGGCCCCGTTGACCTGGGCGGGGCTGAGGACGCGCGGCGCATTGCAGTAGAGTTCTGCCACGCCTAGGACCAGCCCACCGGCAAGCAACGGGAAAACAAGGAAGGCTTGCGCATTCGTCATGGCTGCAGCTTCGGCGAATGCGGGCCATGAGCGGACTCCTGGGGCACCGAGGTCAGGGATCATCACGGGCAGGTGCGTGCGGAATACATCCCACCGCGGTCCGTCCCCGAGATCGTACTGAAGCTCATCGAGCCGTGCAGCCGTAGCGTCCGAGGCACACATCAAGGTTTCGGCCGCAGAACCGCCGAAGACGGAAATGGCTGCACCATCAAGGGGAAGTTCCTGGAGGAAAGCGGCACAGAGATCGCCGTGGGTACCGTACCTCGCCGCCATCTGCTCAAACATGGTTCTTCAGAGCTCTTTTGTGATGGCTCGGCTGCACCAACGACCACCACTCGTTTGTTTTGCAAGACAGCCGCACAGTAGCTGCTTCCTCAACCATAGACCCGCGCAGTGCTGTGTACCGGTTGCCCCTGCCCGTCCGCGCGGCCGGGCGGTCTTGAGTTCCTAGGATTTGCTTTGTTAGTATGACAGGACAAACTTAGGAGAGTAGATATGCCGCTTATTCGTATCGACGTTAACCAGGGCCGCTCGCCAGAGGAGCTGGCCGCCCTTAGCCGCACGATCCACGATGCCATCCTCGCGGAGTATGGAATCCCGGAGCGGGACTACTTCCATATCCTCACCGAACACCCACAGGGTCAGATTGTCGCCCAGGATGCAGGTTTAGGTTTTGAGCGCAGTTCCGCCGTTGTCATGATCCAGATTTTCACTCAGGGTGGCCGCAGCCAAGAGGCCAAGAGCTCCCTTTTCGAAGCTATTGCAGGCCGACTCGCGGACGTGGGGATCGCGGGCGAGGACGTCTTTGTGGGCTACGTGGAGAACTCGCCAGGTGACTGGTCATTTGGTTTTGGGCGAAGCCAATATGTCACGGGAGAACTGGCCGTGCCCCGCAAGTAATTGCGCTCTGTGTCATGTTGTAAATATGTCAGTACAAACCTTTGACAGGACATTAAATCTGGTGCAAAGTAGTCATGTGGCCCCGCTCACTGAGGGGTGGCAAGGCATTGGGGCCCAGCGCTCAAAGGTTCAGAGTTCACAAGAGAAAGGTCAACGATCACCGTGACCCACGAACTGCTTACGATCGGGCGCATCAGCGTTGATATCTACCCGAATGACATCGGAGTGGACCTGGAGGACGTGACGTCCTTCGGCAAGTACCTGGGAGGTTCCCCTTCCAACGTGGCCGTCGCCGCTGCGCGCCACGGCCGCCGCACCGGTGTCATCACCCGCACCGGCGACGACGCCTTCGGGAAGTACCTGCACCGCGAACTTCACAAGTTCAACGTTGACGATTCGTTCGTTTCCCCGGTGGCTCAGTACCCCACGGCAGTGACGTTTTGCGCGATCAAGCCTGCAACGGACGAGTTCCCGCTCTACTTCTACGGCCGCTTCCCCACGGCGCCCGACCTGCAGATCAAAGCCGAAGAGCTGGACCTGGAGGCCATTGGGAACGCCGGTATTTTCTGGTCCACCGTCACCGGTCTGTGCCAGGAGCCCAGCCGCAGCGCGCACATCGCTGCCCATGAAGCCCGTCCCCGGACCGGCTTGAAGCCAGGCCAGTTCACCATCCTGGACCTGGATTACCGCCCTATGTTCTGGTCGTCCGAAGAAGAAGCCCGCACCGAGGTCGCCAAGATCCTCCCGCACGTCACTGTCGCGATCGGCAACGACAAGGAATGCGCTGTTGCCGTGGGTGAGGGAACGCCCGATGAGCAGGCAGACCGCTTGCTGGCCGCCGGCGCCGAAATCGCCGTCGTGAAGCTTGGCGCTGAAGGCGTGATGGCCAAGACCCGCACGGAACGCGTGGTCTCGGCGCCTGTCCCGGTGGAAACCGTCAATGGCCTGGGCGCCGGCGACTCCTTCGGCGGCGCTTTCTGTCACGGACTGCTGTCCGGTTGGCCGTTGTCCGAAGTCCTCGACTACGCCAACGCTTCGGGAGCGATCGTCGCCTCCCGCCTTTCCTGCGCGGACGCGATGCCGACGCCGGACGAGGTCACCTCGCTGCTCGCCGAACGCGGCCGCCCCATACCCGGCGCCACCCTTGCAGCCTCCTCCACACTTGCAGAAGGAGCAGTTCGTTGAGCCTCAATGATGACCCACGCCGTTACGAGCATTTGAGTCGAATCCGGTTGGAGGACCCTGAGGCCGTCGCCCGTGCCGCGGCCACGCGCCGCCGCCACCCGGGATTGAAACATGATGCCCAGAATTTCATTGTCGCCGCGGATCACCCGGCACGGGGCGCTTTGTCGGTGGGCACGCGGCCGATGGCGATGGCTGACCGCCGCGACCTTTTGGACCGCCTGCAGATCGCGTTGGCGAACCCAGCCGTTGATGGCATCCTGGCTTCGCCTGACATTATGGATGACCTCCTGTTGCTGGGAGCTTTGGAGGGCAAGCTCGTCTTCGGTTCAATGAACCGTGGCGGCTTGGCCGGTTTGGTCAATGAGTTCGATGACCGTTTCACCGGGCACACTGCAGCTGCGTTGGAGGCACTCGGCGCTGATGGCGGCAAGATGTTGACGCGCATCTGCCTAGGTGACCCGGACACCGTGGCCACTCTCGAAGCCACCGCCAAAGCCATTGATTCGCTGGCCGAGCGCAAGCTCATAGCCATGGTGGAACCATTCCTGTCGGTCCGTGACGCTCACGGCAAAGTCCGCAACGACCTCCGCGCTGACGCGGTGATCAAGTCCGTTGGCATCGCCGAGGGCCTTGGCTCTACCAGCGCCTACACCTGGATGAAACTGCCGGTGGTGGCTGAGATGGAACGCGTCATGGCGTCCACCACCATGCCTACCGTGCTGTTGGGTGGTGATCCTGACGGCAGTCCGGACGAGGTTTTCGCCAGCTGGCAGGCAGCCCTGGCCTTGCCCGGCGTTCGCGGCCTCACTGTCGGGCGGACCCTTTTGTACCCGCACGACGGCGATGTTGCAGGGGCCGTGGCGACGGCCGCCTCGCTGCTGAACAACAGCGGGCCCGTCCCGGCAATCGTCGAACCGGCTACCGCAGAGCGCCCATCGTCCAACCGCATCCCCGTGAAAGTATCGGAGTAAGAAACCATGGGAACAGCAACCCGTCGGATGACCGTGGCCCAAGCCGTGGTCGAGTTCCTTTCCAAGCAATACACGGTGGATTCCATCAATGGTGTGGAGTACCGTGAGCGGTTGATTCCGGGCACGTTCGGTATTTTCGGGCACGGCAATGTGGCTGGTGTGGGCCAGGCGTTGAAGCAGTACCAGGCTGCGGATCCTGCGATCATGCCGTATTACCAGGGCCGCAATGAGCAGGCCCAGGTGCATCAGGCTGTGGGCTATGCACGTCATACCCGCCGCCGCCAGACCTTCGCGATCAGCACCTCGATTGGCCCGGGTTCTTCGAACCTGCTGACAGGTGCCGCTTTGGCCACCACCAACCGCCTGCCCGTCCTGCTGCTGCCGAGTGACACGTTCGCCACACGCGCGGCGGACCCTGTACTCCAGCAGCTGGAACTCCCGTACGCCTACGACATCACGGTCAACGATGCTTTCCGTCCTCTGTCCAAGTTCTTCGACCGGGTTTCGCGTCCGGAGCAGTTGTTCTCCGCGTTCCACCACGGACTTCGTGTCTTGACGGACCCGGCTGAGACCGGCGCGGTGACCATTTCGCTGCCACAGGATGTCCAGGCTGAGGCCTTCGATGTCCCGGAAGAGTTCCTGACCGAGCGTGAATGGCGGATCCGCCGTCCCGAGGCCGAGGATGACGACATCCGCCGCGCCGTGGAGGCTATCCGCGCCGCGAAGCGCCCGCTGATCATTGCCGGCGGCGGCGTCCTCTACGCCTACGCCAACGACGAACTTGCCACGTTCGCTGAGCTGACGGGCATTCCGGTTGGCAACACACAGGCCGGCGTGGGCGTCCTGCCGTGGGACCACAAGCACTCCCTCGGTGCCATCGGTTCAACCGGCACGACGGCGGCCAACGCCATCGCAGCCGAAGCGGACCTCATCATCGGGATCGGTACGCGGTACGAGGACTTCACCACCGCGTCCCGTACGGCGTTCCAGAACCCGGACGTGAAGTTCGTGAACATCAACGTCGCCCCGATCGACGCGTACAAGCACGGAACCACGTTGCCGATCGTCGCTGACGCCCGCAAGGCCCTGGTAAAGCTGAACCAGGCCTTGGGTCGTTACCGGGTGGGTGCCGACCTGGAAGAGAAGGTCGCAGCGGAGAAGAAGCGCTGGAACACCATCGTGGACGAGGCCTTCGAGACCCGCTTCACGCCGTTGCCGGCCCAGAACGAGATCATCGGAGCCACCAACAAGGCAATGGATGACCAGGACGTCGTCATCTGCGCCGCCGGTTCGCTGCCCGGCGACCTGCACAAGATGTGGCGCGTACGCGACCCGTTCGGCTACCACGTGGAGTACGCGTACTCCTGCATGGGCTACGAAATCCCCGGAGGCTTGGGCGTCAAGCGTGCAGCGCTGGCCGAAGCCGCAGCAGGCGGACCGGATCGGGACGTAGTTGTCATGGTGGGGGACGGCTCCTACCTGATGATGCACACCGAACTGGTCACCGCCGTCGCCGAACGCATCAAGCTGATCGTGGTCCTCATCCAGAACCACGGCTATGCCTCCATCGGCTCGCTCTCCGAGTCCCTCGGTTCCCAGCGCTTCGGCACGCAGTACCGCGTCCTAAATAAGGAACAGCACAGCTTCGACGCCGGCGAGAACCTTCCCATCGACCTCGCCACCAACGCAGAATCCTTGGGCGCGAAGGTCATCCGGATCGAACCTGGCGAGAACGTCATTGATTCGCTGGGCGCCGCCATCAAGGAAGCCAAGGCCGCCCCGGAAACCGGACCGATCGTCATCCACGTCGAATCCGATCCGCTGCTGGACGCCCCGAGCTCCGAGTCCTGGTGGGACGTTCCCGTCTCACAGGTCTCAGACCTCGAATCCACCCAGCAGGCCTACAAGACGTACACCGACCACAAGAACCGCCAGCGCAAGCTGCTCGGCTAGTCACAGCCCCGCCCTAAAAGCCACAGACTAAAAGGAAGTCCGCACATGTCGACGACGACCACACTGACCACCATTCACCACTTCATCAACGGCGCCGAGACCACAGGCGAAGGGGACCGCACCCAGCCCGTGTTCAACCCGGCCACCGGTCAGGTTGCGGCTGAGCTGCGCCTGGCCAACGAGGCTGACCTGAACACCACCGTTTCCGCGGCCCGCAAGGCGGCGGATTCGTGGGGTGACATTTCCCTGGCCAAGCGCTCTGCGGTGTTGTTCAAGTTCCGTGAGCTCGTCGCCGCTCACGTGGACGAACTGGCTGAGTTGATTACCGCCGAGCACGGCAAGGTCCTTTCCGATGCGAAGGGTGAGATCGGCCGTGGCCTGGAGGTCATCGAGTTCGCTTGTGGCATTCCGCAGCTGCTCAAGGGCGACTACTCGGACCAGGTCTCCACCGGCATCGATGTTTTCTCCTTCCGCGAACCCTTGGGCGTTGTTGCGGGCATCACCCCGTTCAACTTCCCGGTCATGGTGCCGTTGTGGATGGCTCCGATGGCCATTGCCACCGGCAACGCGTTCATCCTCAAGCCCTCCGAACGTGACCCCTCCGCCCCGATGCTCCTGGCAAAGCTCTGGAAGCAGGCCGGCCTGCCCGACGGCGTGTTCCAGGTCCTCCACGGCGGCAAGGAAACCGTTGACGGCCTGCTGACCCACCCGGACGTGGACGGCATCTCCTTCGTCGGCTCCACCCCGATCGCCCAGTACGTCCACGAGACCGCCACCAAGCACGGCAAGCGCGTCCAGGCCCTGGGCGGTGCGAAGAACCACGCCATCGTGATGCCCGACGCCGACCTCGACAACGCCGCCGACCACCTCGCAGCTGCCGCGTTCGGCTCAGCGGGGGAGCGCTGCATGGCCATCTCCGTCGCCGTGGCGGTCGGAGATGCCGCTGACCTGATCGTGAAGAAGGTCGAAGAACGCGCCCTGGCCATCAAGGTCAAGAACGGCACCGAACCCGACGCCGACATGGGTCCGGTCATCACCCCGGCTTCCAAGGAACGCATCGTCAAAATCGTCACCGAGGCCGAAACCGCCGGCGCAGCAATGGTCGTTGACGGCCGCGACCTGGTGGTCCCCGGCCACGAAGAGGGCTTCTGGGTTGGCCCCACCGTGATCGACCACGTCAGCACCGAAATGACCGCCTACACCGAGGAAATCTTCGGACCTGTCCTGGTAGTGGTCCGCGTCGAAGACCTCGAGGCCGGCATAAAGCTGATCAACTCCAACCCCTACGGCAACGGCACCGCGATCTTCACCTCCTCCGGTGCGAACGCACGGAAGTTCCAGCGCTCGGTGACCGTGGGCATGGTGGGCATCAACGTCCCCCTTCCCGTCCCGGTGGCCTACCACTCCTTCGGCGGGTGGAAGAACTCCCTCTTCGGCGACAAGCACATCTACGGCCCCGAAGGCGTGTCCTTCTACACCCGCGGCAAGGTCATCACCTCCCGCTGGCCCGAACCCACCCACGCCTCCGGCGCCTCCTACAACTTCCCCTCCAACTAGAATCCCCACCGCCGCCCTCGCCTCGCAAGCTCGGCCAGGTAACCCTGGCGGCGTGGGCCCTGCTAGAGAAAGACACCGTTGTCATGACTGACGTCGAGAACAAGCTCATCATTGGTACCGCCCCGGACTCCTGGGGTGTGTGGTTCGCCGATGACCCCCAGC
Organism: Arthrobacter sp. Rue61a; assembly: GCF_000294695.2. NCBI lineage: Bacteria > Bacillati > Actinomycetota > Actinomycetes > Micrococcales > Micrococcaceae > Arthrobacter > Arthrobacter sp. Rue61a. The sequence continues at coordinate 2,356,273 of NC_018531.1, forward strand.
AAACTCCGTGGGAGCGTTTCCTGGATGAAGTTGCAGAGTCCGGCTACAAATGGATTGAACTGGGTCCGTACGGCTACCTGCCGAACGATCCCACGCGGTTGGCCGAGGAACTCAAGCAGCGCGACTTGAAGGTTACAGCCGGAACGGTCTTCACGGCCTTCCACCGGGGCGCCGAGCAGTACGACGAAGCCTGGGAGCCCGCCCGTAAAGTTGCCGAACTGACCGCGGCCATGGGCGGTGAACACATCGTGGTCATCCCCGCGATGTGGCGCGATGATGTCACCGGTGAGGCAGTGGAGAACGGTGAACTTTCCGACGAACAGTGGGCAGACCTCTTCGCCGGCCACAACCGCATGGGCAAGGTGCTCCTCGAAGACTTCGGTTTGCACCAGCAGTTCCACTCACACGCGGACTCCCATGTTGGTGCACAGAGCGACATCGAAACCCTGCTGGCTGCAACGGATCCGCAGTACATGAACCTCTGCCTGGATACGGGGCACGCTGAATACTGCGGGGCGTCCAGCCTGGAACTCATCAAAAACTACCCGGACCGCATTGGCTACTTGCACCTCAAACAGATCAACCCGGACATCCTTGCCGAGGTCAATGAGAAGAACATGACCTGGGCAGCTGCCAACCTGGCCGGCGTCATGACCGAACCGCCGAACGGCCTTCCGGACCTGCGCGCGGTCATCGAAGCCGTAGAGGGACTCAACAGGCCCATCTTCGGCATCGTGGAACAGGACATGTACCCGGTAGCGTTCGATGTTCCGATGCCCATCGCCAAGCGGACCCGCAATTACCTGCTTTCCTGCGGATCCCGCACCCGGATTCAGTAACGCCGTCCACTAGCAAACCAACTTTCACGAAGGACAGATACAGTGACAAAGACTCTCCGCGTTGCCGTCATCGGCGCAGGCCGCATGGGTGCGGACCACATCAAGCGCCTCAGCACGCGCATCCACGGCGCTGAAGTAGCCGCCGTCGTCGACGTTGACCTGGCCCGCGCGCAAGCCGCAATTGAAGGCATCGACCGCGCCGTTGCGCTTGCCAGTGCCGACGAAGCGCTCAACAACGGCGACGTGAATGCCGTCTTGATCGCCACCCCGGGCTTCCTCCATGAGGAAATCCTGTACAAGGCACTGGAGAAGGACTTCCCGATTCTTTGCGAGAAGCCGCTGACGCCGGACGCCGGGAGTGCCTGGAAGGTTGTCCAGGCTGAGCAGGCGCTGGGCCATAAGCGCATCCAGGTGGGCTTCATGCGCCGCTTCGATGCCGAATACTCGGCGTTGGGTGCGATTATCCGCAACAGCGAATTGGGGGAGCTGTTGATGTTGCACCACCAGCATCGCAACCCGAGCACGCCCGAGGGCTTCACCAACGAGATGCTGATCAACGACTCCGTAGTCCACGAATTCGACGCGATCCGTTTCTTCACCGGTGAAGAAATCACCTCCGTCCAGGTCCGGTTGGGCAAGCCCACCCGCAGTGCGCCCAGCGGCCAGCATGACCCCCAGCACGTGCTGCTGGAAACCGAGTCCGGTGTTCTGGCCGACGTCGAAATCTACGTCAACGCCAAGTTCGGCTACCAGGTGGCCACGCAAGCGTCTTTCGAAGAGGGCATTGTGAGCATCGGGAGTGACAACGGCCCGTACGTCCAGACCGCGGGCAAGTGGGGCGGCAACGTCACCCCCGGTTTTGAAGAGCGTTTCGGAGCGGCGTACGACGTCGAGGTGCAGGCTTGGGTGGACGCCGCCCTTCGCGGCGAAATCGGCGGTCCAACCGCTTGGGACGGTTACGCCACCGCAGCCTGCTGCGAGGCCGGGGTCGAGGCCCAGAAGTCGGGCGAGAAGGTCAAGGTCCAGCTGAACACCAAGCCGGATCTCTACAAGTAGGGGATAGCCGCCATGAAAATTGCACTGGATCCCACACCGTTCCACCACAGCCACACCCTGTTGGAGTTTCCCCGCGTTGCTGCAGATCTTGGCTACAAGTACCTGCAGATGACCCCGCATGCGGACCTCATCCCGTTCTTCAACCACCCCAAGGCCGATGACGAACTCGTGGGCAAACTTAAGGCAGCCTGCAAGGACGCCAGCGTCGAAATCGCCTCGGTCCTACCCGTCCTGCGCTGGTCGGGTCCGGACGAGGACGCCCGCGAGGCCGCAGTCCGGTATTGGAAGCGAGCCATCCAGATTGCCGTGGATCTCGGCGTCCAGACGATGAACACAGAGTTCAGCGGCCGTCCGGAGAAAGCCGAGGAGTCCGAGCGCGCGTTCTACCGCTCCATGGAGGAGCTGCTCCCGATCATCGAACGCGAGGGTCTGGACGTCCTGATTGATCCGCACCCGGACGACTTCGTGGAGGATGGCCTGGCCGCACTCCGCGTTATCAGGGGCGTCAACTCAACGAACATCGGCATGGTCTACGTCGCTTCACACAGCTTCCACATGGGCAACAAGCCGTTGGAGATCATGCGGGCCGCGGGGGACAAGCTTCGTCTGGTGCACGTCTCGGACACCATGAACCACCACGCCTCCCACGGCCTCCGCTACATCACCAACCCTCCCGGCAACGCCGTCCGCGTTCACCAGCACCTGAAGATCGGCGACGGCGACGTGAACTGGGACGAGTTCTTTGGGGGCTTGAAGGAGATCGGCTTCCTGGACAAGGAGAACACCGTGATGGTCTCTTCGGTTTTCGCCGAGGACGAGAACGCGGAAGACGTCTCCCGCTACCAGCTCAAGACGATGGTGGACTACGTCGCCCGCACAAAGTAAGGGCCGGTAGCAACCCCTCCTCTACTCCCGCGGTCACCACAAAGAAAACGCCCGACGCCGGCAGGCATCGGGCGTTTTCTGCGCCATGGAGCAGTGAAACTTCAGAGTGCGATCACAACATTTTCCAGCGCGCTGCGGCGTGCCGCGTCCAGGACTTCCAACGTACGGATGCCTTCGGACGCCGGCACAGGTTCAGGGCCGTCGCCGCGGACGGCCCGCGCGAACTCGGTGTAAAAGCCGGTGTAGTTTCCTTGCTCCGACGGAACGGTCCCGCGGCGGTCTTTGAGGGACAACGTACCCCAATGTTCGGCTGCATCGATTCCCCAGGTTTCGGGCTCGGATATCGGTCGGCGTCCCGCCAGGAGGGCGTCCGCCTGGACGTCCGAACCTGACGCGACGTAGCTTCCCCGGCTGCCATAAGCACGTAGTTCCCTGGTGGTGGAGTGGTTGAGTTTGCTGGCGGATACTGTGGAGACCGCTCCGGAAGTGTGGGTCATGGTGACGAAGAAACCGCAATCCGTACGCTCTCCAAACCGGTCCGTCCAATCGAGGGTGGCGTGGACGTGGCTCACCGGACCAAGGAGCCACAACATCTGGTCAACAAGGTGGCTGCCGAGGTCACGCAGCAACCCTCCGGCCGCACCGAGCTCCAAGCTGTCGGCGTTGTCCTGGTCCATGATCGAGTGAACCCGCCATATCTCGCCCAGCTCTCCTGATTCCAGGACCTTTGCAAGTGTCAGGATGTCTGCATCACGGCGACGATTGTGGAAAACGTTCAGGGTCACTCCTGCTCGCTCCGCAGCCTCCGCCAGCGAACGCGCCGACTCTGCGGTAGGGGCGAAGGGTTTGTCGGCCACAACATGGACGCCGGAGTTGATGGCGTCCATGACCAAGTCGTGCCGGGTGTGCGGCGGGGTGGTGATGGTGACGGCATCCACTCCGGCGGCGAACAATTCGCTGAGGCTCGCGTAGGTGGGCAGCCCCGGGAAGTCCGACTCCACTGAGGCTTTTGTTGCGTCCGAGCGGGCTACAATCCCCACCAGTTCGATGTCTTCAGCTGCTTCAATGAACGGTGCATGGAAGTACTTCCCGCCTGCTCCGTATCCAACTATGCCAAGACGCATTTTCTATCCTTCCATTTGTGATCCGGGAGGTAAAAAGATGGGGACGGCGCATGAGCGCCGTCCCCATCCAGGCCCGGCGGTTAACCCCTGGGGTTCCGGGCAATGAAGTCTCAGGCCGTTGGGTTCAAGGAGGCCGAGAGTGCTGCGTCGGCGTCGAGCAGGACCTTCGCGGCTACCTGGAGGCCTTCGATGCGGCCCAAGGAGACGTCTTCGTGTTCGATGTTGACCAGCATGTCCGGGTCCACTTCATGCAGCGCGCGAAGGAACTCTGTCCAGAACGCGGTGTCGTGTCCACGGCCGAGGGCCACAAAGTCCCACGCGGAGTTCTTGGGCCATTCGTTGGCCCACTCGTCCCCGCCAAGGTTTGTCCGGTTCTCATCCGGCGAGAGCCGGCGGAAGCTGTTGTCCAGCACTCCGTAGAGAGCCGCGTTCTCTGTGTTCACACGGACATCCTTGGCGGCGGCCTGCAATACCAGGGGACCGAGTTCCCGGACGACGGCAACCGGATCCATCTGCTGCCAGAAGAGGTGCGAGGCATCCAGTTCCACGCCAACATGCGTGGCGCCGGTGAGCTCGATGAGCTTGTGGACATCAGCGGTATTGAACACGATGTTCTGCGGGTGGAGTTCAAGGGCAACCTTGACGTCGTGATCGGCAGCGAGGCGGTCGGTTTCCTTCCAGAAGTCCGCAGCGACGCCCCATTGGTAGTCCAGCACGTCCAGTGCCGCTGAGTTCCAGGCGTTGACTACCCAGTTGACAGTGGTGGCCCCTGGTTCGCCCCCGGGCAGGCCTGACATGGTGACTACCCGGTTCTGTCCCAGTCGATGTGCCAGCCGGATGGAGCTCCGGATGTCTTCAGCATGCTTTTCGCCGATTTCACGTTTCGGGTGCAGGGGATTGCCATTGCAGTTCAGGCCAGCGATGGAAACGCCGGTCCCTTCGAAGAGCCCCAGGAAATCGTCGCGGGCAGCGTCGCTTTCCAGGACCTGGTCCATGGTGGGTACGTGGACGGCGGGGAGGAATCCACCGGTATTGATCTCTATGCCGGTCAGTCCAAGGTCAGCAATGACCTTCAGGGCATCGGGGAGCGGGCGGTCGTGCAGGATTGCGTTGTAGACACCGAGTTTCATAGCGTGATTTTCTTTCCGTTGTCAAGGGCCGACTCGGTGACGGCACTGAGCAGTTCCATATTGCGCACACCGTCGTCGAAGGTGGCGCAGCGCGGCAGTGACGTACTCTCGCTGAGGCCTGAAACTTCCTCGAGGAACGCCCGGGCCTGGTAACCGAAGGCGTCGTTCTGGCCGAAGCCGACCTCGGGAGCGTCCATGGCAAGGCCCCCGGAAATGTACGGGTGGCCCGGGCCGAGGATGACCTGACGGTAGCCGTTCTCGTTGCCTGAACCATCATTGAGGAACAGCTGGATTTCCGAGGGACGGCGCTGGTCGAACTTGGCCGCACCCTTTTCGCAGAAGACCTCGAACTGGAGGCTGTTGGCATGTCCTGCCGCGACGCGTGACACCTCGAAGCTGCCGGCACCGTTTACGAACTCCGCGTTGAATGCAGCGTAGTCATCGTTCTCGACGACTTCGAAAGTGTCGCTGACGGCCACGTGGTCGTGGCCCATGACGGCGCTGAGCGGCAACGGTCGTTTGTCGATCGCAGTGGTGAGTCGCCCACCGCTGATTGAGGTGATGTCACCGCAGAGGAATTCGGAGACGTACGTCAGGTGGCTTCCGACGTCGGCCAGCGCACCTGAGCCGGGGCCGCCTTTGTAGCGCCAGCTCATCGGAGCTTCGGGGCTGAAGCCGTAGTCGGTCCAGTAACGGCCGCTGAAGTGCAGGACATTTCCCAGGGTGCCGTTCTGGATGAGCTCCCGGATGTAGGCAATGCCCGGGGTTCGGCGGAAGGTGAAGCCGATGCGCGCGATAGAGCTTGCGTTGCGGGCAGCTTCGGCCATGGAACGGGCGTCTTCCAGCGAATCGCTCAACGGTTTCTCGCACAACACGTGCTTGCCGGCGGACAGTAAGCCTTCCACCACCTCGCGGTGCAGGGAGTTTGCGATGACCACGCTCACAACATCGATATCATCCGCTTCTGCGATGGCCTGCCATGAGGTGTCATTTCGCTCGTACCCAAAGCGACGGGCTGCCAGCGAGCCGAATTCGGCGTTCACGTCACCAATGGAGACCAGCCGGATCTGCGGGAGCACCGGGCTGTAGAGGGTAGACGCTGCCCGGTAGGCCGCTGCATGGGCTTTTCCGGCCATACCTGCGCCGATGACCGCGACGCCAAGGCTTTCAGCCATGATTTCTCCTTTGAAATACTGCCGCGGCGGGGACACTCGACGGCATTTTGTAGCGCTACAATTTTGTATGCTGAACTCGAGCCTAGCCATGTCCATATGTCCTGTCAATCATTCGTGCCAGGGTGACGCTCCCTCTTGGAAGCTGGTCCCATGAGCGCGAGTAAGCCGCAGGCCCGGCGCCCAACAATTTACGATGTCGCAAAGCTGGCCGGCGTCTCGCCGTCGTTGGTTTCACTGGTGCTTCAGAACCCCGGGAAGGTCAGCGACAAGCGCCGTGACGCGGTAAGAACCGCGATCACCGAGCTGGGATACCGTCCCAGCCGGGCGGCCACAACCCTCGCGAGCAGTCGGACCAAGAGCATCGGGCTCGTCATTGACGACTATCGGAACTTGTGGTTCGTCGATCTGCTGCGGGGCTTGGAGTCAGTCCTGGCAGAACATGGCTACCAGGTCACGCTCGCCGATTCCCGCCCCGGGGAGAACCGCATCAAGGAGGCCGCCGACGGGTTGCTTGCCATGCATGTGGACGGACTCGTGATCGCAGCGGAACCGGGCGCCACGGTGCTCAGCGGCACGGAAGTTCCCACCGTGGTGGCTGGGTGGCGGAACGGGGTGCCGGATGACGCTGATCTCATCACCAACGACGACGACGGTGGCGGTGCGATGGCAGCGGTCCACCTTCTGGACCTCGGCCACAGAAGGATCGGCCACCTTTCGGGTTCCGGTGGTGCCGCAGCCCACCGGCGGGCCGGCTTCGACGCGCGACTCCGGCAATCAGGTGTCAAACCATTGATTGTGGGGGAAGAGGGGGGTACCACGGAAGAAGACGGTTACGCATCCGCCTGCTGGCTCCTGGATCACCATCCGGACATTACTGCGATTTTCGCCGCCAACGACACCATGGCGCTTGGCGCCTTCGGTGCGATCAAGGCGCGCGGCCTGGTGGCGCCGTCGGATATCTCGGTCATGGGGTATGACAATTCAGCACTGGCGAAATCCCGATATCTCGAGCTGACGTCCGTGGATAACCGCAGCGATGTGGTGGGGATGGGCGTCGCACAGTCGCTGCTGGCGCGCATCCAAGGCTCCACTGTAGGAGCGCAGCGCAAGCTGATCCAACCCGCACTGGTGGTTCGGCGCACTACTGCGGCGCCCCGATCCTGAGCTTTGGCAAGGCTATTACGTACGAACATACTAATGTCAGGACAAACTATTGACATTCGTGAGGTAGGTCACCATGATCGAGGTAGGCGGTGCATCCGGGGCTGCAAAGTGGCAGTCCGGACTTGGGAATCAAAGGAGATTATGGTGACTGTATTTTCGTGGCGTAAGGCGGCGCTTGTTGCGGCGGTTGTGCCCTTGGTGGCTCTGAGCGCCTGTTCAAGCACTGGCGGCAGGGAGCCGGAGGCAGGCTCCGGCGGTGGAGGAGGTCAGGTGGCCTCCACCGAAAGGATGAAGATTGCGTTGATCGCCCACGCCCCTGCAGGTGACACCTTCTGGGACACGGTACGCAAGGGTGCCGAAGAAGCAGCAGCGAAGGACAATGTAGAGCTGCTGTACACCTCTGACCCGGAGGCCGGCCGGCAGGCGCAATTGATCGAGCAGGCCGTGGACCAGAAAGTGGATGGCATCGCCGTGACACTGGCTACGCCGGATGCGCTGAAAGACGCACTGAAGAAGGCAACGGACGCGGGCATCCCGATCGTCAGCTTCAATGCCGGCGAAGCAGCGTCGGCCCAGCTCGGAGCTTTCACGCACTTCGGGTCGAATGAAAAGTTGGCCGGCGAGGCCGTGGGCTCAAGGCTCGCAGAAGGTGGCTACAAGCACCCGGTTTGCGTGATCCAGGCCCAAGGACACGTGGGCCTCGAGGCCCGTTGCGCCGGTGTGAAGGCGAAAGTACCCGGTACGGAAATCCTGTACGTCAACGGGGCGGACATGACGTCGGTAGAGTCCACCGCCACCGCAAAGCTCCAGGCTTCGAAGGACGCTGATGTGATCATCGGCCTCGGCGCTCCTATCACCCTGACGCTCCTGAAGTCTGTGACCACCGCCGGCAGTTCGGCCAAGGTAGCCAGCTTCGACCTCAACAAGGAACTTGCCCAGAAGGTCTCCGATGGCAGCGTGCTGTTCACCGTGGACCAGCAGCCGTGGCTCCAGGGCTACGGTGCCGTGGATGCCCTGTGGCAGAACAAGCGGGGCGGATTCAAGGTTGGCGGCGGACAGTCGGTCCTCACTGGTCCGGCCGTCGTTGACCAGTCCAATGCCGCCGAAGTCCTGACGTTTGCTGAACAGGGTATCCGCTAACAGCCCGCTTGCCGGGTTGGTGGAAGCCAGCCCGGCAGCAAGGAGAAACATCATGACTATTACCCAAAACAAATTCACCAAAGCTGCGATTGATGAGCGGGTTGCCCGGCGCAGTCCATTGCAGAAGCTCCTTGGCCGGCCCGAGGTGGGTGCCCTGGTGGGCGCAATCGTTCTGTTTGTCTTCTTTGCGTTGGTATCGCCGACGTTCACCCAGCCCAACGCCCTGGCCACGGTGCTGTACGGAAGCTCCACCATTGGAATTATGGCGGTGGGAGTGTCACTGCTGATGATCGGCGGAGAGTTCGATCTCTCCACGGGCGTCGCTGTGATCTCGTCGGCGCTGACAGCTTCAATGTTCAGCTGGTACTTCAGCACGAACGTCTGGGTGGGTGTCATTCTGGCTTTGCTGGTGTCCCTGGCCATTGGTTTCATCAACGGCTGGATCCTGATGAAGACCAAGCTCCCCAGCTTCATTGTCACCTTGGCCACGTTCCTGATGCTGACCGGCCTGAACCTGGGTTTGACGCGATTGATCGGCGGCTCTGTTTCGTCTCCGTCCATCTCCACCATGGACGGCTTCGACACCGCCCGCGGTGTCTTCGCATCCTCGGTCACCATCGCTGGCATCGATGTCAAGATCACGGTGTTCATCTGGATTGCCCTCGTGGCAGTGGCAACGTGGGTCCTCATGCGGACCCGTGTGGGTAACTGGATCTTCGCAGTCGGGGGCGACGCAAACGCCGCCCGAGCGGTCGGAGTTCCGGTCAAAGCCACAAAGATCGGGCTGTTCATGGGTGTGGGCTTCTGCGGTTGGATCCTGGGCATGCACAACTTGTTTGCCTTCGACACTGTGCAGTCCGGCGAGGGCGTGGGCAATGAATTCCTGTACATCATCGCCGCAGTGATCGGTGGTTGCCTTTTGACGGGTGGTTACGGTTCAGCAGTGGGTGGCGCGATCGGCGCGTTCATCTTCGGCATGGCCAACAAGGGCATTGTGTACGCGCAGTGGAACCCCGACTGGTTCAAGTTCTTCCTGGGCCTGATGCTGCTGCTCGCCACCATCGTCAACCTCATCGTCAAGCGCCGCGCGGAACTCAAGTAAGGGGCCCGGAAATGAATGCCAAAGCGATCGACCAGGAAACGCTGCTCCAGAATGAGCGTGATCCCCTCACCCACACACCCGTACATCTCCTTTCCTTGGAAGGAGTGGGCAAGCACTACGGCAACATCATCGCGTTGAGTGACGTCACCATGGCCGTGGACAACGGCCGCGTTACCTGTGTGCTGGGCGACAACGGTGCGGGCAAGTCCACGCTGATCAAGATCATCGCCGGTCTCCACCAGCACGACGACGGCGTCTTGAACATCATGGGTGAGGAACGAAAGTTCGGTTCCCCCCGCGATGCCCTGGACGCCGGCATCGCCACGGTGTACCAGGACCTTGCGGTGGTACCGCTGATGCCGATCTGGCGGAACTTCTTCCTCGGATCCGAGCTCACCAAAGGCTTCGGCCCGTTCAAGTACATGGACGTCGAACAGATGAAGGCCATCACGCTCAAGGAACTGGCCGAGATGGGCATCGACCTGCGCGATGTAGAGCAACCCATCGGACAGCTTTCCGGCGGTGAACGCCAGTGCGTCGCGATTGCCCGCGCCGTGTACTTCGGGGCCAAGGTCCTCATTCTGGACGAACCCACGGCGGCCCTGGGCGTCAAGCAGTCAGGCGTGGTCCTGCGCTACATCCTCCAGGCTCGCGACCGCGGACTCGGCGTCATCTTCATCACCCACAACCCGCACCATGCCTTCCCCGTAGGCGATCGGTTCCTTCTGCTCAAGCGCGGCAAATCCATTGGTTACTACGACAAGAAGGACATCACACTGGACGAACTCACGGCCCAAATGGCTGGTGGTGCTGAGCTTGCTGAACTTGCCCATGAGCTGGAACAGCTGGGCGGCCATGGCGACGTCGTGAAAGAGGTCAAAGCCGAGGTCGCGGACGTTGACAGCGTGAACGCCGGCGGCCCGAAACACGCCTAGAAGCAGCACGCGGCGGTGTCCTCCGGAGATCTCTTCGAAAGACCCCGTCCGCTGTGCGTACGGCCCGCTTACCTCGTCAACAGAACGCACATCGTCAATAGAAGGGAACACCATGCCGATCCGGGTAGGTGTCATCGGCGCCGGAGTCATGGGCGCTGACCACATCAGGAACCTCTCCACCACCATCGGCGGCGCGGAAGTCACCTTCGTGGCAGATCTCGACGCCGGCCGGGCAGCGGCTGCTGCGCCACCGTCGGCACGCATCACCACGGACCCGACGGAATTGATCAACTCCAGTGACGTTGACGCGGTAGTTGTTGCCTCGCACGACTCCACACACGCGGGCCTGGTCCTGGAGTGCTTTGAGGCCATGACCCCGGTCCTGTGCGAAAAGCCCCTGGCGCCCACGCTCCTGGAAAGCCTCGAAGTGGTAGCGGCCGACGCCGACATTGTGGCGGCAACGGGCGCATCCCTGCTCTCCCTCGGCTTCATGCGGCGCTTCGACCCGGGCTATGTGGCACTTCGGCAGGCCGTGCAAGGCCGGGTGCAGGGCGAGCCCCTCATGGTCCACTGCGTCAGCCGGAATGCCGCGGCAGGACCCGGAACCACGTCAGAATCAGCCATCACCAACTCGGCCATACATGAGTTGGACATCATTCCCTGGCTTCTGGACTCTCCTGTCACGGAAGTGTCGTGGCAGGCCGGGAAGAAGACAAGCCGTGCCGAGCCGGGCCTGCAGGACCCGTCGTTCATGACCCTCCGCACTGCAGATGGAACCCTCACGACACTTGAGCTTTATCTCAATGCCCAGTATGGATACACCACTCGCTGCGAAGTGGTCTCTGAACAGGGCACCACGTCCCTGCAGGAGTCTTCACTGCTGGGCATTGAACAGGACGGAACCCGGCAGGCGGTGATCCCCGCGGACTGGCGCCCCCGCTTCGCCGACGCGTACCGGCTGCAGTTGCAGGCCTGGATTTCTGCACTCGCTGGTGGCGAAGCGCCATCCCTTGCAGGCGCACAGGACGGACTCAACGCATCGCTCGTTGCACAAGCCATGATCCAGTCGCTGCACAGCGACGGGACAACTACGAAAGTCAGCTACTCATGACCCTTCAAGCACTCCCTCACTCCCGCGTTCCGGGGTCCCGTGATGCTCCCACCCTCAGATGGGGCATCATGGGCCCGGGATGGATCGCCGAACGGTTCACCGAATCCATCCAGGCGCATACCGGGCAGGTGATAGCCGCCGTCGGATCCCGATCCGTGAACCGGTCCAAGGCCTTCGCGGAGGCGTACAACGTCCCCGCCGCCTACGGGAGCTACGAGGAACTCGCTGCTGCCCCGGACATAGACATCGTCTACGTGTGCACCCCCCACACCGGCCACCACGCAGCCGCGGTCCTGGCCATTGACGCCGGCAAGCACGTCCTGATCGAAAAGCCCATCGGCCTCAACGCGGATCAGGCGCGGGACATCGCCGCGCGGGCGGGGGCTGCCGGCGTTTTTGCCGCCGAAGCCATGTGGACGTTTTTCCTGCCGAAATTCGATGTGATCCGGCAGATCCTTGAGGCAGGAACGCTGGGCAGCATCACCACGGTGGTCGCAGAGTATGGCGAGCATTTTGATCCTTCGCACCGCATCTTCGATCCGCAATTGGCTGGTGGTCCGCTGCTTGACCTGGGTACGTACCCGCTTGCCCTGGTCACGGAAGTTTTGGGTAGTCCACACAAGCTGCATGCAATCGGCCAGCCGCACGAGTCGGGAGTGAACGCCCAGCTGTCCGCCGTGATGCAATTCGACGGCGGCGCGCAGGCGGTGGTCAATACCCACTTGCATAACTTCACTCCCACTGCCGCCACCATAGTTGGTTCCAAAGCCACGTTGACCATCGAGGGTTCCTTCACCATGCCCGGCGCCTTCGAGGTCAGGTTCCCTGACGGGACGCGGCTGCGCTACGACGAGCCGGCTGGCGGACACTTCGAAGGCCTGCACTTCGAGGCCGCGGCCGTGGCCCGGGCGGTTGCCGGAGGTAGCACGGAAGCCAGCCAGCGGACGCTGGCAGCCTCCATCCGCACACTGGAAGCAGCCGATGAGATCCGGCGCCAACTGGGCGTGGTGTTCCCCGGTGAAAGTGGCGTCCCGGGCATATCCGCCCGGCCCTGAAGACACAAAACCCACACTCCGAAAGGACGGCCCATGGCCTACCTCGCTCCACATTCTGTCCCCTTGCCGGCTCCTGTACGGATCGGCCTCATCGGATCCGGCTGGATGGGCGCGTTCCACGCCGAGAGCATTGCCCATCGTGTCCCGGGCGCGGTGCTGGCGGCTATCGCAGATCCCAACCTCGAATCTGCTGAGGCCCTCGCAGCATTGCTCGGCACGGCCCACATCACGGCAAACCCGGACGACATACTGGCCGATCCCACCATCCATGCCGTGATCATCGCCAGCCCCGCCCGCTTTCATGCCGGTCTGATCACCAAGGCCGCTGCAGCCGGAAAGCACGTTTTTTGCGAGAAACCCGCAGCCCAGGACCTTGCCGAACTCGATGCTGCCCTGACCGCCGTGGAGGCCGCCGGAGTTCATTTCCAGATTGGCTTCAACCGCCGGTATGCGGCGGACTTCCAAGCGGCAAAGCAGGATCTGGCCGCCGGGATTGTGGGTAGGCCGCAGCTCCTTCGCTCGCTGACGCGCGATCCAGGCAGCGGCAGCATCGCTCACGCAGCCAAGGTCCCGGCGTGGACAATCTTCCTGGAAACCCTCATCCACGACTTTGACACCCTGAACTGGTTCAACGAAGGGGCCGAGCCGGTGGAAATCCATGCCGTAGCCGATGCACTGGTGGAACCCGGTCTGCGGGACCAAGGGTTCCTGGATACCGCAGTGGTGACCGTGCGTTACAGCAACGGAGCCATCGCTGTGGCAGAAGCGAACTTCAGTGCCCTGTACGGTTACGACGTCCGGGGGGAAGTCTTTGGTTCCAAGGGGATGGTCCAGGCCGGTCGTGCGACGGAAACCGCAGCACGCCGCTATACGGCCGACGGACTGGGAGCAGACACCCCTCGGCTGAACGTGGAGCTCTTCCGGCAGGCCTACACGGATGAACTCGCCGATTTCACCGCGGTGGTGAGTTCACGGCGCGATGGTACGCCGCCGCCGTCGAGCGCTTTTACGCTCACACCCGGCGCGCCTGACGCCCGCAGAGCACTTGCCTGCGCGCTGGCGTGCATCGACTCCGTCAAACAGGGCAAGTCTGTGCGCGTGCCCCAGGTTGCGACACTGCAGCCCACGCAGATCCGCTAACGCATCTACCCACGAAGGAAATGATGAAAGAAGTCACTCTTGGCCTGGTTGGCGTGGGGCGCATCGGCGTCATGCACGCCAACAACATGGTGGCCCTCAATGAAACGCTCCGAGACAGGGGCGTCAACGTTCGCCTGAAGCTCACAGACGTGGCCACGGAACATGCCCGGTCGGTCGCTGCCGGAATGGGCGCGGACTTCGTGCCATCCGTGGCCGAACTGCTGTCCTCCGGTGTGGACGGTCTAGTCATTGCTACGGGTACGGCGACCCACCCGGAGCTGATCCGTGCCGGAGTGGACGCCGGAATCCCTGTCTTCTGCGAAAAGCCGGTGGCCATGAATGTTTCCGACGCGCTGCCGGTGCTGGATTACATCAGTGAGCACGACGGCGTGGTGCAAATCGGACACCAACGACGCTTCGATGCCGGTTATCTGGAAGCCAAGCGCGCGTACCAGGCCGGCGAGTTGGGTTGGATCCACTCGCTGCGCGCCGTCACGTGCGACATGACGCCGCCCCCCGTGGAGTTCCTGGCGACGTCCGGGGGCCTGTTCCGGGACTGCTCGGTTCATGATTTTGATATCCTGCGCTGGCTGACGGGACGCGAAATCGTGGAGGTCTATGCCAAGGGATCCAACAATGGCGATCCAGCCATTGGGGAAGTAGGCGACGTGGACACGGCATTGGCGCTCATTACTTTCGACGACGGCACGGTGGGAACGGTTTCTGCCAGCCGGTACAACGGGGCCGGCCACGATGTGCGGTTGGAGATCCAAGGCTCACGCAAGACGGTCATGGTGGGTTTGGACGAGAAGTCTGCTGTGGCTTCGGTCGAAGCTGCAGTCGCTTTCCCTGACGGTGACCCGCACCAGACCTTCGCAGAGCGCTTTGACCAGGCATACCGTTCCGAGATGGTCGCCTTCGTGGAATTGGTGCTGCAGGAGCGCGGGAATCCATGTACCCCAGAGGACGCAGTAGCAGCATCCCGAGTGGCAGATGCGGCCCAGGAATCGCTGGCTACCGGTGTTCCCGTGAGGGTTGCTCTCAAAGTGTCCAGCTGAGTCTCCCACACCGCAAAGTGCCCCTCTCCGAATCTCAGGGATTCCGGGAGGGGCACTTTTGTGTGTTCGGAAGTTGACGATCTAAGCGCTGAACGGCAGCCGGGGGTCGATGTTCTGCCCTTCCCAGCTTTGCCGTACCCAACCGTGGTGGGGGTCGTCGCTGATGAGCCATTCACGGACAGGACCCGGGCCTGCCATGACGTTGAGGTAGTACAGGTCGTAGCCCGGTGCGGCCATGGCCGGACCATGCCAACCATAGGGGACCAGGACGACGTCGCCGGTGCGCACCTCAGCGGACACGTCGATGGGGCGTTCGTCCGAGGCGTAGACCCGTTGATAGCCGATTGCGTCGGCGTCCGCCGGAGCGCCGGAACCTGCGGCCACTTGGGTCTCGAAGTAGTAGATCTCCTCGAGGTGGGTCTCCCCGTCTTTTTCCTCATCGTGTTTGTGAGGCGGATAGGAGGACCAATTCCCGGCCGGTGTAATGACCTCGCAGACGATGAAGCGGTCTGCCTCCAGTGCCGCCGGCGTGCCGAAATTGTGCACCTGACGCGAGCAATTGCCGGCGCCCCTCAATTCCACGGGTGTCTCAGCGGCCAGGACCAGCCGGGTGGGGTAGGAGGTGCGCGCCGGGGCGGTGGCGACGGCCACGCGGCCGCCGTCGGCCGAGCTGATGGTGACGGCTTTTCCGGTGCCCGAGTACAGGACGTCGCTGGGTCCGTGAAACACAGAGGACCGGCCCGCGAGGGGGTGGTTGACGCCATCGACGGTTACGGTAAAGGCGCCGTTGAGGGGCACCACAATGCGTTCTTCAGCAACGGCAGGAAGTTCGACGGCGGCGCCCGCCGCGACGGTGGCGACCTTGAGGCCGGTGTGTGCCCAGCCGTCGATGGCTATGGCGGAATCAGAAGTGCCGAGTGAGATGTCCCAAACGCCGTCGGTGGCGGAACCCAAGGGGTAAACCCAGTTGGTCATGGCAGGGGAGTCCTTTGTTTTAGCGCTGTACGAGTGTCATTTCGAAACTGTAGGAATCGGCGCGGTAGACGTGGTGGCCCGTCTCCACATGACGGCCGGTATCGTCCACAGCTGTGCGTTCCATGGTGACCAAAGCGGAATTCACTTCGGTCTCAAGGAGGGGTGCCTGGTAGTCATTGGCGATCATTGCGCCGATGCGTTGTGTGGCAAGACGGAAGTTGACGCCGCCGCGGCGCAGGATTGAGTAGAGGCCCTCTGCTGCAAGCATGGCTTCGTCCATGGTTGCGATGTCATCGCGCACCCAGTTCTCCATCAGGGCCAGTGGTTTGCCCCCCACTTTGCGGAGTCGGGTGAAGTGGTACACCTTGGAGCCGGCCGGGAGCTCGAGCGCCGCGAGGGTGGCGGGGTCGGCTTCCTCGTGGGAAAAGCTCAGCACGGTGGTGGTGGGCTTTTTGCCGTTGTTGGTGAGGTCGTCAAAGAGGCTGGAGAGCTCCAGGGGGCGGCGGACCTGACTGGATACCACTTGGGTTCCTACGCCGCGTTTCCGAACCAAGAGACCGGAACGGACCAGTTCATCCATGGCCTTACGCATGGTTGGCCTGGATAGGTTGAGCTGGGCCGCGAGGTCGATTTCGTTCTCGAGGCGGCTGCCGGGCTCCAGTACTCCGCTGTGGATGGCGGCCTCGATCCCCTGAACCACCTGGTGGTACAGGGGCACGGGAGAGGATCGGTCGATGTTAAGACCAAGTTTAGTAACCACTGGATACCCCGAATTCAGGCTCAAACCCTTGCCTCCCTGTCAGGACGATCCAGGTTTGTAGCCATTTGTTCTCTTGATAGGACATAGTTCTCTCTTGATGGTAGCAGCCAACTTTCGATGGTCAAACGGTCGAGCCACCGTGTTCGCTCCGGTTCTTGATCCAGGGCGCGGGTTCACCCCAGACTTGACGTGTTGACGCCCATCCGGAGCGCCGGGCGGAAACTGTGCCTTCCACGACAGGAGCTTGAGTGCCATGCCAAAGACTGGAAAGAACCATCACGCCCGCAAGGACGAGTTGCCGTCCACCTTGCAGCGCTCGGAGCAGAAGGCGCAGGACACCTTTGCCAAGACCTACGATTCGGCGATGGAGTCCTATGACAACGATTCGAGCCGGGCGGCCCGCACGGCCTTCGCGGCACTGAAGCACAGTTATGAGAAGGTGGGCGACCACTGGGAGGCCAAGGAGGAACGCGGACCTTCGGATGAGCACGCGGAGGAAGGGGCGGACTCCAGGAAGCCGACGGCCGGGGGAGTAGATGCCAATGCGTCCAAGGAGCACCTCTACCGGCGTGCGCGGGAACTGGAAATAAAGGGACGCTCAAGAATGGACAAGGACGAGCTGGTGAAAGCGCTTCAGAAGGCCAACGACGCCGCCACACGGAAGGCTCGGGCGGGCTGACGTCCCACAGTCCCGCTTCGGTCCCGAGACCGCTCCAAGGACGCCAAATATGCAGGAAGCGGTTTACACCGGCATAGTTAACGTCTTGGGGTTGCACTTTATGGGTACAGTCACCGCATGAAGGCAGGACAGAAACGAACAGGGGCTTAACTTGGCAGGGAATGCGACCTTCCGGCACAGCAACACCGCGCTGCTCTCGGTGAGCAGCGTCGAGGCTCCGAGGATAGTGAGCTCCACGGATTTCGACCGGAGATTGGCTTCGACCCTGCAGCGGCTGAAGTTTCCACCGCGATTGCTTGAACGTGTTGCAGGGATCACACACCGGCGCTGGTGGGCCGCCGGGACATCGTTCGATGACGCTGCCGTGGAAGCGGGCGCAAAAGCCTTGGCTGAAGCCGGAGTCGAAGCCTCGGAAGTCGGCTTGCTGATCAACACCTCGGTTACCAGGCGCAACCTGGAACCGTCCGTAGCGGTCAAGATACACCACGAACTTGGCCTGCCGTCCTCGGCCATGAACTTTGACCTGGCCAACGCCTGTCTTGGATTTGTGAACGGCTTGATCCTCGCAGCCAACATGATCGATTCGGGCCAGATCAGGTATGCGGTCATCGTTAACGGAGAGGACGCGCAAGGCACTCAGGAAGCCACGCTGGCGCGACTCCAAAGGCCTGAGACCACGCGTGAAGACTTTAATCGGGAATTTGCCACCCTGACCCTGGGATCCGGAGCTGCCGCGGCCGTTCTGGGCCCCCGTGATGAGTACCCCGGGGCGCACCGGCTTGTGGGTGGGGTCATGCGTGCCGGCACCGAGCATCACGAACTGTGTGTTGGTGGAATCGACGGCATGTCCACCGACACGAAAGGCTTGCTGGACGGCGGCCTGCAGCTTGTGGTGGACGCCTGGCATGAAGCCCAGCCTGAGTGGGACTGGGCCAGCATGGACCGCTACGTCACACATCAAGTCAGCAATGCCTATACCCAGGCGATCATCAATGCCATCGACCTGGACCCGGATAAGGTTCCCATCACTTTCCCGCACTGGGGCAATGTGGGTCCTGCATCGCTTCCCATGACGCTCGCAGCCCAGGCGCAGTCATTGACCTCGGGAGACCGGGTCCTGTGCATGGGCGTGGGCTCAGGCCTGAACGCTGGAATGGTGGAAATCGTTTGGTAGCCGCCAACTGGCCCGGAGTGGACCCGGAATGGTCCCGGACACTCCGGGTAAGGTCCACGTCGGAGGTGGACGCGCCGGGCGTACTTCGTCGCTGGCATGTGCTGGATAACGGCGCGCAACTCTCTCGCCGCGGCCTGACTCCGATCGGGACCTTGCTCTGCGTGCATGGCAACCCCACCTGGTCCTATCTGTGGCGGACGCTGGTGAGGGCGGGATCCGATCCGGCTCATCCATGGCGTGTTGTTGCTGTGGACCAGCTGGACATGGGCTACTCGGAGCGCACCGGGACATTCCGGCGCCTGGCTGATCGAATCAACGACCTCGGAGACCTCACGGATGCGTTGGGCCTGGAGGGGCCGGTTGTTACTGTGGGCCATGACTGGGGCGGCGTGATCAGTTCGGGCTGGGCGCTGGAGCACCCACAGCAGGTAACAGCTGTTGTGTTGACCAACACCGCCGTCCACCACCCTTCCGATTCGCCACTCCCGGCGGCCCTTCGGCTCGCCTTGCACCCTGCCGTGCACCGCTGGGGCACCACGACGTCGGACGCCTTCCTGCGTGTGACGCACTCGCTGGCGAACCCGCCGCTGCCGGCCGACGTCCGCCGGGCCTTCATGGCCCCCTATCGCGGAGCCGCCCGCCGAACCGGAGTGGGGAACTTTGTTGCGGACATCCCCGCAGACCCCTCCCATCCCAGTTTTCCTGCGCTGACACGCGTAGCGGAAGGTTTGCGTGGGCTAAAGGTTCCCGCCCTGATGCTCTGGGGTCCCACGGATCCAATATTTTCAGACCGGTACCTCAAAGATCTCATCGCCCGGCTACCTCACGCGGACGTGCATCGCTTCGAAGGTGCCGGACACCTCGTGGGAGAAGACCGGGACATTGCCACGCCCGTTTTTGACTGGCTTGCTGTGCACGGTGCCAAGATCGGTGGGGATGATTCCCCGGTGGCTGCGGCTCCTGCCAGCCGCCACCTGATCCAGGACACCGAAGAAGAGAAGCCGGCATTCAGACCCCTGTGGGACTCGCTCAGCGAACTGGCTGCGGGTCCGGCAAAGGAAGACATCGCTGTTGCGGAAATGGCGAGCGACGGAAGCGTGAGTCACTCGCTCAGCTGGCAACAGCTGGACCGGAACATCCTGGATATGGCGGAGGGCTTACGGGAATCCGGTGTGGGGCACGGTACTCGTGTGAGCCTGATGGTTCCGCCCGGAACCGACCTCACCGTTGCCCTTTACGCCTGCCTTAAGCTGGGGGCGGTTGTGGTCGTGGCCGACGCCGGACTGGGAACCAAAGGCATGAGCCGTGCGGTGAAGGGCGCTACTGCCGATTTCCTCATTGGCATCGACAAAGCACTCGCGGCTGCCTCGGTACTGGGCTGGCCGGGACAGCGCATTAGCGTGAAGGACCTCCCGGCTGCCCGCCGTCGGATCCTGGGGGTTGAGACCTCGCTTGCGGCCCTGGCAAGGAACGGCGCAACGATCAGGGACGCTCGCAGGCTCCGGAATGGGGACGAGCTGCCGATGGACAGCGTGGATCCGTCTGCGCCGGCCGCGGTCCTCTTCACGTCGGGCTCCACGGGCCCCGCAAAGGGCGTGCTGTACACGCACCGGCAGCTTGCGGCGATGCGTGACACAGTGGCCGCGACTTTCGGGATCCATTCCGGTTCCCGGCTCGTAGCGGGCTTCGCCCCCTTTGCCTTGCTGGGCCCGGCACTGGGAGCGGTTTCGGTGACGCCCGCAATGGATGTTACTGCGCCGCGCACCCTAACGGCCGGTGCCCTGGCGGACGCCGTCGCAGCCATCGAGGCCTCAGTGGTCTTTGCTTCGCCCGCGGCCTTGCGCAACGTCATAGACACCCGGGGTGACTTGAGCAGGACAGGGCTAATCGCTCTTGAAAACGTTGAGTTGCTCTTGTCCGCAGGCGCCCCCGTGCCCGAGCCGCTCCTGGCGCAGGTACAGCAGCTGATGCCCGG
Source organism: Arthrobacter sp. Rue61a (assembly GCF_000294695.2). Lineage (NCBI taxonomy): Bacteria > Bacillati > Actinomycetota > Actinomycetes > Micrococcales > Micrococcaceae > Arthrobacter > Arthrobacter sp. Rue61a. Next base: position 2,376,750 of record NC_018531.1, read on the forward strand.
GGCGTCCCTCCATACGCCCTACGGAATGACGGAAGCGCTGCCGGTCACCGACATCAGCCTGGAAGACATCCGGGCCGCCGATGCTGACGCGGATGCCGGGACCATAGCCGGAGCCGGCAACGGGGTTTGCGTGGGGAAGCCTGTGCACGGAGCCCGCGTGGCGGTTATCCCGCTGGCGGCGAATGGAACCGCGCCCGGACCGAACCGTGTGACCGACGCCGGCGTCACCGGCGAGATCCTGATCAGCGCTCCTCACGTCAAGGAAGCCTATGACAGGCTCTGGTTGACTCAACGCGAGAGTGCCAGCCTGGCCGGATGGCACCGAACGGGGGACGTGGGCCACTTCGACGCCGCCGGCCGGCTTTGGGTGGAAGGACGCCTTTCTCATGTGGTGACGGCGCCGGGGGCTGTGGTGACGCCTGTCGGGGCCGAGCAATCCATCGAACGCCTGGACCGCGTGCGCATGGCCGCCATCACCGGCGTTGGACCCTCAGGAACCCAGGCGGTGGTTGCGGTGGTCGAGACCGTGCCTCCCGTCCCGAAGGCCGGCCCCGCTGACCCGCAACTCGCCGGGCACGTCCGACGAGCGGCCTCCCAGGCCGGCGTCGAGGTCAACGCAGTGCTCGTGGTCCCCACCCAGCCCACCGACATCAGGCACAACGCCAAGATCGACAGGACCCGGCTGGCCCGCTGGGCTTCGCAGGTGCTGGCCGGCGGCCGTCCAGGTAAGCCATGAGGGTCCTGGTCACCGGCGCCAGCGGGCTTCTGGGAGGAGAAGTGGCCCGGCAACTGGTCCATCAAGGCCATGACGTGGCTACATTTCAGCGCCGCCCGTCGGGCATCGACGGTGCGGAGGACTTCCGCGGGTCCTTGAACGACGATGGGGCGCTCCGCAGCGCAATTGACAGGGCGGAAGGCATCATCCACCTTGCTGCCAAAGTGTCCATCACGGGCCGCGCGGCCGAGTTTGACGGCGTGAATATTGAAGGAACGCGCCGGTTGCTCCAGATGGCCCGTATGGCGGGGGTCCGGGACGTTGTGTATGTCTCGTCACCATCTGTGGCGCACTCCGGTTCCGCGATTGTGGGATTGGGCGCGGAGCAGGCTGACCCACGCCATGCACACGGCGACTACGCCCGCACCAAGGCCGAGGCTGAGTTGTTGGCCCTCGCGGCGAACGGACCTGACATCCGGGTGGCAGCGGTGCGCCCCCACATTGTGTGGGGGCCCGGAGACACCCAGCTGGTTGAACGCGTTCTGGCCCGCGCAAGCCACCGTCGGCTGCCGTTGCTGGACGCCGGTGCCGCACTGATCGACACAACGTACGTGGACAACGCAGCGTCGGCCATCGTCGCCGCCCTGCACCGTATGGAACACGTCCATGGCAGAGCGGTGGTGGTGAGCAACGGTGAACCACGGCCGATCGGCGAGCTACTGGCGGGCATTTGCGATGCAGGTGGCGTGGCCCCGCCGTCGTGGTCTGTGCCGGGTGGCCTGGCAAGGGCAACTGGTGCGGTGGTTGAAAGGTTCTGGACCATGGCAGGGCGCAAAGAGGAGCCGCCAATGACCAGGTTCCTCGCTGAACAGCTCTCCACCGCCCACTGGTTCGACCAGCGCGTCACGCGTGAACTCCTCGACTGGACACCTGCTGTTTCGCTTGATGAAGGACTGGCCAGGCTGGCCGAGTACTACGGCTCCGGAACAACAGGCCCACTTGCCTAAAAGCCGTTTCGCCTTTTCACCGGATCAGTGTTGCCAAACCTGGACGTCAGGATCAAAGTGAGATAGATCAGATCACTTACACGATTCCGGGGATCGTGTAATGGCCGGGGGTCGACACCATGAGCACCAAGTCAGACAACGCCTTGGAAGCAACGCCCGAAGGTGAGGAACCACAGCTCAAACGCGTGCTGGGACCCAAACTGCTCCTCCTCTTTATTGTGGGAGACATTCTGGGGGCCGGCGTCTATGCGGTCACCGGGACCATGGCCGGGACGGTTGGTGGCATCGTCTGGTTGCCGTTCCTTCTCGCCTTCGTTGTGGCCACCCTCACCGCGTTTTCCTACCTCGAACTCGTCACGCAGTATCCCCAGGCAGCTGGCGCTGCGCTTTATACGCACAAGGCCTTTGGGATCCACTTCGTCACCTTCCTTGTGGCGTTCGCCGTTGTTTGCTCCGGCATCACCAGCGCCTCAACATCGGCGAATGTCCTTGCCCAGAACTTCTTTGGTGGCTTGGAGGTTAACGGCTGGATGGACGTACCCGACCGCGGCGTGATCACTGCGGTGGCGCTGGGCTTCATGTTGCTGCTGGCGGTGATCAACCTCCGCGGCGTGGGGGAGAGCGTGAAGTTCAACGTGGTGCTCACTGCGGTGGAGGTGATCGCGTTGTGTGTGGTGATCGGGGTGGGTTTCTTCGTGATGGCCCAGGGAACCGGCAATGTCCAGGAAGTTTTCGTCTTCACCGACTACCAGGACAAAGGGTTGTTCCTGGCTGTTACCGCCGCCACGTCCATCGCCTTTTTTGCCATGGTGGGCTTCGAGGACTCCGTCAACATGGTGGAGGAAACCAGGAATCCGGAGCGGATCTTCCCCCGCACCATGTTGACTGGCCTCGGCATCGCGGTGATCCTCTACATGCTGGTCGCAGTGTCTGTGGTCAGTGTGCTGACTCCCGGAGAGCTGGGCGAGATCAGGGAAGCCGAAGGTGCGGCGCTTCTTGAAGTGGTGCACAAAGGCTCACCGGATTTTCCCATCGACAGGATCTTTCCTTTCCTCGCCGTCTTCGCAGTGGCCAACACAGCGTTGATCAACATGTTGATGGCCAGCCGGCTGATTTACGGCATGGCCCGCCAGCACGTCCTGCCGCGCTCCTTGGGGCGGGTCTTGCCGGGGCGCCGGTCGCCATGGGCCGGAATCGCGTTCTCCACCGTCCTTGCCCTGGGACTGATCTGGTACGTCAGCAGCGACCCATCAAGCAACATCGTGGCCAACCTGTCCGGAACCACAGCGTTCCTCCTGCTGTGCGTGTTCACCTTGGTCAACGTGGCTTGCGTCGTCCTCCGCCGCAAGCGGGATCCCCACCGGAAGGTGTTCTTCACCTCGCCCGGTCAGCTGCCTTTGGTGGCGGCCGTCTTGTGTGCCTTCCTCGCAGGGCCATGGGTGGGCAGGAACCCCGTCCAGTACCAAGTGGCCGGCGGGCTGATGGCCATAGGCGTGGTGCTGTGGTTCATCACCTGGCTGATCACCAGGAAGAGCAACACCGGATCCGGAGAACCAGCCAGCGCGCAGGCGGACACGGATGGCCAGGGCCCGCCGGTGCCACCGCGGGAATGAGCCGGATCAGGTCAGATGGTCAAAGTCCCCCCGCGTCCAAGCGGCGTGCCGTTGAGCCGATCGGTGCAGGACGTCTTTCGCTCCGGAGTGGATGGCGTTGTTGAAATTGCCGTAGATCCGATCGAACTCAAGCTCTTCCAGCTGAGCGGCGATACGTAGCGCCACCGCGCCGGAGAGGGGCAGGCGATTCGGATAGCTGCGCATGAACGCTACCGTCCGACGATCAGGATTGGGAAATACGCTGTCTCCCGTCAACAGCACGCCTTTCCCGTTGGATCCCGCAGCCCAGTGCACCACCGCGCTGCCTGGGAAGTGCCCGCCAACCTGATGCAGGACCAACCCGTCAGCGATTGCTGCGGTGCCGGACCAGTAGTCAACGTTCGGGCCACTGCGCCCCAGCCATTGGCGATCAGCCTCGGCGACCAGGACCGGGACGTTTCCAAGACGGCGCGACCATTCCACCTGTACGCCAAACATGTGTGGATGGCTGGCGGCAATAGCTATTACAGAGCCATGGTCAAGGACCGATTCCACACCGCTGTCGTCGACATAACCCACTGGATCCCACAGCAGCGAGCCTGCGGGCGTTACCACGAGCTGGGCGGTCTGGCCGATCCCGACTTTTGGCTCCGTTCTGACCGCGAAGAGTCCGGGCTCGTTCTGTTCCAGCACCGTTTGCCGTCCAGTCCGGGCCAACTCGTCCAGAGTGAGCCATTGTTGTCCGTCCTCGGGCACGTACTGGCGTTCATCGGCGCAGATGGGGCATATGTCGGGCACAGGTTGGTCACGTTCGACGGCGCATGTTGCGCAGATCAGCATTGGGAGTCCTTTCCACAGCACTTCGTCTAAGGCTGTCCCGCCGGGTACCGCGAGATGATCACCATGCTTACTATTGTGGAGCAGCCGAAGTCGGAGAGGGACACCACACTAGGAGCGGACATGGCACTGAGCAAGGGAACACGCGTGGAGTGGAACACCCCGCAGGGCAAGACGCACGGAAAGATCGTGGAGAAGAAGACCAGCGACTTTGTACTGGACGGCAACAAGCACGTGGCCAGCGAAGACGAGCCGCAGTATGTGGTGGAGTCAGCGAAAACCGGTGCCAGGGCAGCGCACAAGGGCTCCGCATTGACCGAGAAGAGCTAGCGGAATGGCGCGCCAGCACGACGTCGTCATCATCGGCGGCGGCAATGGAGGCGTGTCGCTGGCTGCCCGTTTGCAGCGATACGGCGTCCAGGACATCGCCCTGATTGAACCAAAGGAGCACCATCTATACCAGCCCTTGTTCTCCCATATCGCCGGTGGCCGCGCGCGGGTCAAGGAAGCCGTCCGCAGCCAGGAATCCGTGACGCCAAAAGGCGTCGCATGGATCAAGGACAAAGCAGTAGGCGTGGAGGCGAAAGCCAACTCGGTGACGTTGGCGTCCGGTGCCACTGTGAGCTTCGGGCACCTGGTTGTATGCCCGGGGCTGCAGTACAACTGGGACGCGGTGCCGGGGCTGGGCGAGGCGGTGAACTCGCCGTACGGCTCCTCTCATTACGAGTTCGAGCTTGCGCCAAAACTGTGGACCCTCTTGAGCACCATGAAGTCCGGCACCGCCATCTTCACCATGCCGTCAGGGCCTGTTAAATGTGCCGGGGCCAGCCAAAAACCTATGTACTTGGCCTGTGACTACTGGAAGGAACACGGCGTCCTGGACAATATCCGGGTTGTCATGGTCCAGCCTTATCCCACAGTGTTCGGCATTCCCGAGGTTGACCGGGAGTTGGACCGCAAGATCGCCGAGTACGGAATCGAACTGCGGACAAACAGCGAGCTGGTGGCGGTGAACCCTGGCGGTCGCACGGCAACCATCCGAAACAACGCGGACAACACCTCAGAGGACCTCCTCTACGACGTCCTCAACGCCGTCCCGCCCCAGTCCGCGCCGGATTGGCTCAAAGCCACGGACTTGCCGGCAGCAGGGGACGAGTACGGCTTCGTGGAGGTGGACACGCAGACGTTGCGGCACTCCAGGTACCCAAATGTCTGGTCGCTGGGCGACGCTGCGGGAACCGCCAATTCGAAGGCCGGCGGTGCGCTGCGCAAGCAGACCAAGGTCCTGGCTAAAAATCTGATCTCGGCGCGCAAGGGCGAACCTCTGAGCCAAAAGTACAACGGATACTCCGTATGCCCTTTCACCGTTTCACGGAACACGGTGGTCTTTGCCGAGTTTGACCATCACTACAACCCCATGCCGACCATCCCGAAGGTACCCACATGGAAGGAAAGCCGGATTTCCTGGTGGGTGGACCGCGACATGTTCCCGCAGGTGTACTGGAACCTGATCCTCAAAGGCCGGGCCTAGCAGGCGCCAAGAGACCGGTCAGGCATTAGGCCGGACCGGTCTCTTGTGGTGAATCCAGTGTTGTGAACCTAGGCGGGCTGGATATTCTCCGCCTGCGGACCCTTAGGCCCCTGCGTGATGTCGAACTGGACCTTCTGGTTCTCCTCCAGCGAGCGGTAACCGCTCGACGTAATCGCTGAGTAGTGAGCAAACACGTCCGGGCCTCCATCGTCCGGGGCGATGAATCCGAAACCCTTTTCAGCGTTAAACCACTTGACTGTTCCTGTTGCCATGCCTTTATTTCCTTCACCCGGTCGCTGGTCGGTCCCGCTGGTCGGTTTGCCGTCCCTGCCACTCACGATATGAGCCTATGGGCCGCTTCGGCTGGGGGCAACACATTTGGCGGAGTCGCGTACGCGTAGGCAATAGGAGCGCACGACGGCGGGAGGCCGCCGTCGTGCGCTTGTTGCCTTTGCCGGGTCTGCTTCAGGGCAGCCGGGAAACGTCACGCTTTTGGCGTGCGTTGCTTGGGGTCTGCCGCTTCTGTGCGGCGCAGCAGGCGGAGTGCGAGCAACGGAAACAGGAGTACCGAGAGCATCCCCGCACCTATGAGGGCTGAGGAGATTCCGCTGGTGATGTATCCGTGCTCCCGGCCGATGGTTGTCACAGCCACGATGATGGGCAAAGCCGTGGCTCCGAACAGCAAAAGGGCCTGTTTGTCCGCCCGCGAGGAGCCCGGGGGCGTGGCGAGCAATGACGGCACGCCACGGATGAGCAGCAGCAGCGACAGGAACAGCGGGACCATGGCCAAGGTCAGGGGGCTGGAGGTCAGGGCGCCCAGGTCGAAATCGATGCCCGTATCGATGAAGAAGATGGGCACCAGGAAACCAAAGGCGACGGCGTCAATTTTGGTCTCGATGACTTTCCGGTCTGCAACAGGAGCGCGTGCGATGGTGACCTTCCAGAGGACGCCTGCGGCGAATGCACCCAGCAGCATATCGAGTCCCAGGACCATGCTGAGCACCACCAGCGAGCTGAGAATCAGCAGGATGGACCGCATGGCGAACTGGCTGCTGGTGTGCAACGTGGCAGTGACTTGGGCATGAAACAGCGTGTGCCGTGCTTGCGAGGCAAGGTAGATGGCCACGCCGGTTAGGAGGACGAACCCCAGAAGCACTCCTGATGCCACGCCGAGTTGCTTCCCGCTGAAGAACAATGAAATGGCTATGAGGGGACCAAATTCGCCGGCCGCGCCCAGGGCGGTCGCGGCGACACCGATCGGCGACTTGGAGGCACCGGCGTCCCGGAGGATCGGGAGCAACGCGCCCAAAGCGGTGGAGCACAAAGCAACACCGATGATCACGGCGGCTTCAGGTGAAGGCCCCAGGACAAAACCTGCCCCGATGCCGGCGGCCAAGGAGATGACCCACCCCGCAGAGGCACGGTAAATGGGACGGCCGCGGATTGCCGCGAAGTCAATCTCGTTGCCGGCAACGAAGAAGAGCATGGCAAGCCCGAAATCAGCCAACGTGTCCGTGAAGGGAGTGGACTGGACCCATCCCAGAACGCTTGGGCCGAACAGGATGCCAAGAACAATTTCAAAGACCACAATGGGCACTTTGACCCAACGATCCAAAAGCCGTGTAGCAACGGGTGCCAGCACAGCCAACACGGCGATGAGGACCAGTGACGCGGACAAGCCTTGCATCGGCAGTGCCTCCGGTACCTCGGCTGCTTCAAGGAAAAGTACTCCAAAGCTACCGCCACCAACCCTCGTGCGCCATAAGTCCGGCGCCCGAACTGCAGGTTCCGGGTTCCGCGGGAAACCCTGAAGCAGCATACTGATTCGAAGAAGACGCCACCGGCTCGCAGCATCCGCCGCGGTCCATGCGAAGGAGTGCATCGTGGGAATTCTTACCGCCAACCTGTTCATCACCCTTGACGGGGTCTACCAGGCACCCGGCGGCCCTGAGGAGGACAGGGGCGGGGGCTTCGAGTTTGGTGGCTGGCAGGCAGCATATTTTGACGATGAGACGGGCGAAGCCATTGGGGCAGGCATCGACCGCATGGATGCCCTGTTGCTGGGACGGAAAACCTACGACATATTCGCGGGATTTTGGCCTCAGCAGAAAGACCACATTGGCGAGACCTTCAATGCCCGGCCCAAGTTTGTGGTGTCTCGAACCCTGACTCGGCCTGAATGGGACGGGACCACGGCCTTGTCAGAGGTTTCTGAACTGGCCGAACTGAAGGAACAATTCGACGACATCCAAATGTTCGGCAGCGGCCACCTCATCCGCTCGCTGCTGGAGGCCGATCTCCTCGATCGACTGAACCTTTTCCTCTACCCGCTCACCTTCGGCTCGGGAAAGCGACTGTTTGACGACGGCTCCGGCGTCCCCGCTGCTTTCAGGTTCGCCCAACCACCCGTGGCGTTCCCGAAAGGTGCGGTCCTGCTGTCCTACGAGCGTTCCGGAGAGCCGATTACGGGCATCACCATCGGGCAAGGCTAGCCACTCACCGAAATGTCGCAGATCCTGGCCCTCTTCAGGATCCTGGCCGGCCTGGCCACTCCTTGCCCGCCCACGGGTCATAGTCTGCGATCAACTCCTCCTGAGCCGGTCGTCGGTCTTCCGGGATGTGTTGGAGATTCACCCGCACCCGGTACCAAAGCGAACTCGATCCCCGCATCCCGTCCACCAGGACGTCGGCGGGGTGCAGGAAGGAGACAACGCCTGCGTGCCGGGACTTCCACTCCTCAAGTGCTGCCCCGGCCTCGGGCTTGGTCTTGGTCCGGGCCACCTCGATGAGGGGCATCATTGGCACCCGGCGACCCGAGCCATCGCCTGCTCTGGGGGCTTTCTCGGCCGGGCCGAGCTCGGCAGCCAAGGCCAAGAGTCCATCGAGCGAACCGGGAGCTTCATCGATTCCTGCGTGAGGGTCGCCCAGATCCGAGAAACGCGCAGGTACTGTGCGGACCGTGAACTGCTCCGGCCGGGCGGAGCGCACCTCGTCCCACGTGAGCGGCGTCGAGACTCGGGCGTCGGGCCTGGAACGGACCGAGTACGCGGAAGCTACGGTGCGGTCCTTGGCGTTCTGGTTAAAGTCGACGAAGACGCTCTCACCCCGCTCCTCCTTCCACCATTTGGCCGTTGCCAGCCCCGGAGCACGGTTCTCCACTTCGCGGGCAAGGGTCTCCGCGGCGAGGCGCACATCCCGGTAAGACCACTGCGGCGTGATGCGAACCAGAATGTGAAGACCGCGGGAGCCACTCGTCTTTGGCCAGCCCACCAGCCCGACGTCGTCCAGCACTTCTTGTGCCACATACGCGGTGTCCACGATCCGGGACCAGTCGACGCCGGGCATCGGGTCCAGGTCCACCCGAAGTTCGTCCGGATGGTCGAGGTCCTCCGCGCGTACGGGGTGCGGGTTGAGATCCAGGCACCCCAGATTCACCACCCACGCGAGGCCTGCCGCATCGCGGATGACTGTTTCCTCGGCGGAGGTACCGGACGAGTAGTGGAGAGTTGCCGTGTCAATGAAGTCGGGGTGGTTTTCGGGCACGCGTTTCTGGAAGAACGGTTCAGCATCGATGCCCTTGGGGAAGCGTTTGAGCACCATGGGGCGGCCGCCCGCGCCGCGCAGCGCACCGTCCGCGACTGCGAGGTAGTAGTTCACAAGATCCAGCTTGGTCAGCCCGGGCTCGGGAAACACCACTTTGTCCGGGTTGGAGATGCGGACCTCGTTGCCGGCGATGTCGAGGATCTCAGCCGGGGACTTCGACGGGTTCATGCGGCCACGCTAGCAATGAACAGCCCTCCCAGCCAGAGTCGCGGCGGGGAAAAGCATGGAAAGCCCATTGGCGTGAAGCACTGAATTCCGCAACTGGCTTTAAAAATATAAGTGGGTATGGTGTTGTCATATCCAAAATACTGAAGGAGCCTAAAATGTCTGGGAAGTCACCCAACAGTGCCAAGTCGAAGAAGTCCGGAAAAACCATTCTGGAAAAGAGGGCCGAAAAGAGGGCAAAGGCTGAGGGCAATGAGAATCTCTTCTCGAAACCCAGAAAAAACCAGCGCTAGCGTCCGGAAGCGTCGGCCCGCTGAAGTCGTTCGGTGCATTCGCCCACGTAGTGCCGCCAGCCGGCACCATGTGTTGCGGAAAAGGAAAGCCGACAGTGTAAAGAAACGGAAATTCAAGCTATGCGTTATCTAATGAGCGCTCTCATTATCCCGGCACGCCTTCATGAGTGTATTCGCGTGGAGGAGATTGAGCCGGTTATGGAAGTTCACCAATCCCTGGTGGAAGGGAACGTTGAAGCAATAACGGGCCATGGATGGCACGTTCTTCTAAATGACGAAGCGATACACATTCCTTTGCCACCGAACCCTCGGGCTGAGGTCTTGATTCGTGAAGCAGGCACTCCTGTCGAAGACACCGTCTGCGGCACTGCGGTTTTCCTCGGTCACGGAACCAGCGGTGATGACCAAGATGTCCCGAGCCATCTGTTGAGCCTGGCGGAGCGCCTGTTCGAGACTCGGCTGGCAGCTTAAGCAGCAGCCGTTCCCAGCCGGGGCCGGGGCGGGCCGACTATATTGGCCCTGTCAGCCCACCACCACCACTGAGGGAGCCTGCACACTATGGCCAAGGAACTTGCCACCCAACTTATCGAACAACTCCAGGCTGCCGGTGTGCAGCGGATCTACGGAATCGTTGGCGACAGCCTTAATCCGATCGTGGATGCTGTCCGGCAAACAGGAGGGTCAAAGAAGGGCGGCATCGACTGGATCCATGTCCGCCACGAGGAAGCTGCCGCATTTGCTGCCGCTGCAGAGGCCCAATTGACGGGAAAGTTGGCTGTTTGCGCGGGCTCATGCGGGCCCGGCAATCTGCACCTGATCAATGGACTGTACGACGCCAACCGTACCGGGGCCCCGGTGCTCGCCATCGCTTCCCACATTCCCAGCAAGCAGATTGGCAGCGGCTTCTTCCAGGAAACCCATCCGGACCGCCTCTTCAACGAATGCTCGGTGTATTCGGAGATGATCAGTACCGCCGAGCAAGCGCCGCGGGTCATGCACAGCGCCATCCAGAGCGCGATTGCACTGAGGGGAGTGGCAGTCGTGACGCTTCCGGGCGACATTGCCGGGCTTGAGGCAACCGCGCCAACCCCGCTGCCGGCAACGTTCAGGCCCGCCACAGTGGTTCCGGATTCGGCCAGCGTCCGCGAACTGGCCGACGCCATTAACGACGCAGGTAAGGTGGCCATTTTCGCCGGCGCCGGCGTCGAAGGCGCCCATGACGAGTTGATCGCACTGGCAGAACGGGTCAACGCACCCATCGGCCACTCCCTGAGAGGGAAGGACTTCGTCCAATACGACAACCCCTTCGACATCGGCATGACCGGGCTCCTCGGCTATGGAGCGGCCGCCGAGGGCATCGAAGACGCAGACCTGTTGATCCTGCTCGGCACCGACTTTCCCTATGACCAGTTCCTGCCGGACACCCGGACGGCCCAGGTTGACCGTGCGGCACAGCGGCTGGGGAGGCGGACCGACGTCGACATTGCAGTCCATGGTGACGTACTGCCAACCTTGAGGTCCCTACTGCCGTTGGTGACGCCGAAGAAGAACCGACGGTTCCTTGACCAGATGCTGAAGAAGCATGACCGCCTGATGAACAAAGCCGTGGGCGCCTACACGCGGAAAGTGGAGAAGAAGCAGCCCATCCACCCCGAGTACGCCGCCTCCCTGCTGGACCAGGTGGCAGCCGAAGACGCCATCTTCACAGCCGATACCGGCATGTGCAACGTTTGGACTGCGCGCTACATCAACCCGTTGGGAACCCGTCGTCTTATTGGTTCCTACCTCCACGGTTCCATGGCCAACGCCCTTCCGCACGCCATCGGAGCGCAGGTGGCTTATCCGGGGCGACAAGTAGTGTCTGTATCCGGCGACGGCGGCCTGTCCATGTTGCTGGGGGAACTCATCACGGTGGCCGCGCACCAACTACCCGTGAATGTGGTGGTCTTCAACAACTCCACGCTGGGCATGGTGAAGCTCGAAATGCTGGTGGACGGGCTACCCGACTTCGGCGTGGACGTCCCTGACGCCAACTACGCTGCGGTGGCCAAGGCCCTGGGTTTCCATGCCGTTCGGGTCACGGATCCGGCGGACATCGAGGCAGCGTACCGGGCGGCATTCGCGCATCCCGGCCCGTCCTTGGTGGAGCTCATCACTGACCCCAACGCCCTGTCCATTCCGCCAAAGATTTCGGGTTCGCAGGTCATTGGATTCGCAACGGCCATGTCCAAAGTGGTCCTGAACCGCGGTGCCGGGGAGGCTGTCAGCATGGCACGAAGCAACCTGCGCAACATTCCCCGGCGGTAGGCTACCGCCCGCAGGCGGCGGCGAGGTACGGTGCTGTCCGGCTTGTTCGGGAACCCGCGACGACGGCCGGCGGGCCGGCGACGATGATCTCACCGCCGGCGTCGCCGCCGTCGGGACCCAGATCGATCACCCAGTCGGCCCCTGCCACGACGTCCATCTCATGTTCCACCACGATGACGGTGTTACCGGCATCCACCAGCCTGTGCAACTGGGCCATCAGGAGTTGGACGTCGGCAGGATGCAACCCTGTGGTGGGCTCGTCCAGCAGATAGAGGGTGTGGCCGCGCTGGACGCGCTGCAGTTCCGTGGCGAGTTTGATGCGTTGTGCTTCGCCGCCGGAAAGCTCCGTGGCAGGCTGGCCCAGGCGGAGGTAGCCCAAGCCCACTTCGCGAAGCGTTTGGAGGCTGCGGGCAACGCCGGGAAGATCAGCCAGGAACTCGGACGCTGCATTCACGGTCATGCCCAGGACGTCGGCAATGGTCCGTCCGCGGTAGGTGACCTCCAAGGTTTCGGGATTGAACCGAGAGCCGTTGCATTCGGGGCAGGGGCCGTAACTCCCCGGCAGGAACAGCAGTTCCACCGCAACAAACCCTTCTCCCTGACAGGCTTCGCAGCGGCCTCCGGCCACGTTGAAGGAGAACCGGCCAGCGCCGAAGCCCCGGGAACGGGCGCCTTCAGTGGCGGCAAACTCTTTCCGGACACCGTCGAAGAGCCCTGTGTAGGTGGCCAGGTTGGAGCGAGGGGTCCGGCCGATGGGCTTTTGGTCCACCTTGACCAGGCGATCGAGCTGGTGGAGCCCGGATACCAATCCCACAGCGGCTGGCGTGTGAGGAGTGTCTGTGCGTGCGATGTCCGGGTCGAGAGTTTCCGGATGCAGTTCGGCCCCCACCACCTCGGCCAGAACGTGGCTGACCAGAGTGGACTTGCCAGAGCCCGACACACCTGTCACGGCTGTCAGCACGCCCAGCGGGAACTCGGCCTGTAGCTCGCGAAGATTGTGTCTGTTGATGTTCTGGAGCTTGAGCCACTCTTTCGGGGGCCGGGGAGATGCAGGGCCCTTCCCGGCGGTGACCAAATCGTCGTCGTGCGTTTTCTCTGAACCAGCGGATCGCGAGCGGTTATCGGGGAACAGGAAGGGTCGCGTGATGGAATCCTGCACATCCGCCAGCCCGCCCACGGGACCGCTGTAGAGCACCTGTCCGCCGCCCTCACCCGCGTGCGGTCCAACATCCACCAACCAATCGGCAGCCCTGACGAAATCCATATTGTGTTCCACCACGAACACTGAGTTGCCGGACCGCTTCAGCTGGTCCAGCACCGCGAGGAGAGGCTCGGCATCGGCCGGGTGTAGTCCGGCAGATGGCTCATCAAGGACGTAGATGACGCCGAAAAGCCCTGAACGGAGCTGCGTGGCGATACGAAGCCTCTGCATCTCGCCGGGGGAGAGAGTAGGGGTGGGGCGCCCCAACGCGAGGTAACCCAAGCCCAGATCCAGGAGTACCGTGACCCTGCTCAGCAGGTCCCGGGTGATGGCGACGGCTACCTCGTTGCCTTCACCGGAGGTCTGGGTGCGCGAGGCGGTGCCGGCCGCAGTCAATTCCGTGGTGGGGCGGATGATGTTGGCAAGCTCGGTCATCGGCATCGCATTGAGTTCGGCTATCGTTTTGCCGGCGAACGTGACGGCGAGTGCTTCCGGCCGCAGCCCACTGCCACCGCACTGCGGGCACCGGCCCGTTTCCATGAATCGCAGCACCCTGTCACGCATGGTGGTGCTCTTGGAGTCGGCCAGAGTGTGGAGGACGTAGCTCTTGGCACTCCAAAACCGGCCCTTGTAAGGCTTGGCCACGCGATCCCGTTGGGGCGTCACTTCCACTACAGGCTGCTCGTCCGTGAAGAGGATCCAGTCGCGATCCTTCCTGGGCAGCTTTCGCCATGGTGTGTCCACGTCGTAGCCCAGGTGAGTGAGGATGTCGCGGAGATTCTTTCCTTGCCACGCTCCGGGCCATGCAGCGATCGCACCATCGCGGATACTGAGGGACGGATCGGGAACCAAGGATTCTTCGGTGACAGTGTGAGCGACACCCAGTCCATGGCACTCCGGGCAAGCACCGGCGGCTGTGTTGGGAGAGAAAGCGTCGGAGTCCAGCTGCCGGGCGCCTTCCGGATAGCTGCCCGCACGCGAGAAGAGCATCCGCAGCGAGTTGGACAGCGTCGTCAACGTGCCAACGCTGGAACGGGCGGTGGCTGTGCCCCGACGTTGTTGGAGTGCGACGGCGGGCGGCAGCCCGGTGATTGACTCCACCTTGGGGTTGTGGCCCTGTTGGATGAGGCGTCGGGCGTAGGGGGCCACGGATTCGAAGTAGCGGCGCTGGGCTTCGGCAAAAATGGTGCCGAACGCCAGGGACGATTTTCCGGAGCCCGAGACTCCGGTGAACGCGACGATTGCATCGCGGGGTACGTCCACGTCCACGTTGCAGAGGTTGTTCTCGCGGGCACCACGGACCCTGACGAAGCCATCCTCGGCCTCGGCAAACTGTGGTGTTGGCTGGTCGGAATCGGGCTGCCGGGCAATTGTCAGTTTACTGTCCATTGATACGACTCTATCGTTCCGGACCCGGCGCGCTCTACGACGAATCGGTGGACATGGGCGAGCATCTTCAGGCATTCATGAACCTGATCAAGAAGGCCTGATCCAAGAATGATAAAGCCGTGGTGTTATCCGGTCCCCGAGAGGACAATGCGGTTCATGGCTGAACAAATCCTCGGGGACCAGGGCGTTCAAGAACAAGGCGGCAATGAGAACGTGGTCAAGCGGTTAATCGACTGCATCAACGATCGCCGGATCGAGGTTATGGATGAGCTCTTCCATGACGACGCCGTGATGCACTGGCCTCAGTCCGGCGAGCTTGTTCGCGGCGCAGAGAACCGGCGGGGCATCTACAACGCCTTTCCGCAGCTCCCCACCATCACGCCGCGTCGCCTGCTCAGCGACGGCAATCTGGTGGTCGCTGAGGCACGGCTGGACTACGGTGGACCCACCTTTGAGACGGTCTTCATCTTTGAATTTCGCGACGGCAAGATCGCCAAGGAGACAGCATACTGGAGTGAGGCCTTTCCGGCTCCGGAATGGCGTTCGCAGTGGGTTGAGATCAGCAGTTCTTAGGGGCGCTCGACGGCGGCCACCGCACTGATCTCCACCAAGGCCCCTGGTACGCCTAGTCCCGCCACAAACGCTGCGGTCACCAAGGGCGGTTCGTCGGATGCGAGCTTGGCAGCAATGGCTCCGTACCCGGCTGAGAGGTCGGCGCCGTCGACGAAGAGTACGGTCCACTGAATGACATCTCCGAGTGTTGCTCCTACGGCCTCCAATGCTGTCTTGGCGTTGTCCAGGGCGCGTGCAGACTGAACAGCCGCATCGCCTTCCCCGATGAGTGCACCCTGTGCGTCCACGGCGTTCTGCCCGCCGACGTAAATGGTGGTGGCGCCGGGAGGAACAACGGCGACGTGGCTGAAGGCAGGACTGGTCACGAGCCCGTCCGGACGGATGCGTTGAATGGGTGACATGACTGTATGGTCTCACCAGCGGCCGTCAGCTAACAGGGGATGAAGCCTACTCCGCGGCTGGTCGGCGTCGTTGCTGCTTGGTCGCTGATCTGAGTTCTTTTGCTGCACGGTGGCGTCGGGCGGAACCGCGCGTCGGCTTGGAGGCGCGGCGGACGGTCTCCGGAACGAGGCCTGCCCTGATGAGTTCGGCGAGCTTGGCCACAGCGATGTCGCGATTCCGTAGTTGGGATCGCTCCTCCGACGCGGTCACGGTAATCACCCCAGCGACGAGCCGGCGTCCGAGGCGTGTGAGCAGCAACTGCCGCTGCTCATCTGTCAGACTCGCCGATCCGGCGACACTCCACATCAACTCCGCACGACTGTCGGTGGTATTCACGTGCTGACCGCCGGGTCCGGACGAACGGGAGAATCGCCAGCTGAGTTCCGCGGCGGGGATCGTCAGCGAGGGCGAGATTTCCAGGTCCATGAATCAAGCGTCGCACGTCATGGGCGCTCCCGCGGGCAGGTCCTGAGTGACATTTACTGACACGTTTCGGGAATTAGGTAAGGCTAAGCTAATCTTTCATTTTGTGATTGAACTGAGTGAACTCTCCGGGCTCGAGGCTACTGACCTGGTCCTCCGTTATGGGGACAAGGATGTGGTCCATGGAGCAGGACTTCGCCTTGAGCCGGGTCGTATCGTTGCGCTGGTGGGTCCGAATGGCAGCGGAAAGTCCACCCTGCTCCGCGCGCTTGCGCGATTGCACGAGGCATCTTCCGGAACCGTGAAGGTCAAGCCCGCCGACGGTGAGGCAACGGATGCGCTGATGATGAAGCGCAGCGACTTCGCCCGGCATGTGACACTGCTCTCCCAGAGCCGTCCCGTGCCGCACGGGCTGAGTGTCCGCGACGTCGTCGAGTTCGGACGCCATCCGTACCGGGGACGGTGGCGCGCGGCCGATCCTGAAGGTCCTGCCGCCGTCCACCGTGCCATGGAGCTGACTGGCGTAGCCGGGCTTGCTTCCCGGGGCGTCCACGAACTGTCGGGCGGACAACTGCAGCGTGTATGGCTGGCAAGCTGCCTGGCGCAAGACACCTCGGTTCTGCTGCTCGATGAACCAACCAACCACCTGGACCTCCGCTACAAAGTGGAGATTTTCGATCTGGTGTACGACCTCGCCCGCGTCCATGGAGTGGCAATCGGCGTTGTCCTGCACGACCTCGATGAGGCAGCCGCACTTGCCGATCACGTGGTGGTTCTGTCCGAGGGTCGCATAGCGGCCGCCGGACCCGCCCACGAGGCTCTCGATGCTGCGCTTCTCAGTGATGTCTATTCAATCCCCATCGTTACTCACACAGATCCGCTGACCGGCAGGCTGCGCACCCGCGCCGTCGGACGGCACAACGACAACTAAACCCCTGTAATACGTCATAACTCCCCAATACGAAAGGGACCACCGTGTCCATGAAAATCCACAAGGCCCTCGCGGCTACCGCTGCCTTGGCGGTCCTGCTCACCGGTTGCGGCACCACCGAAGGCCCCGCGAGCTCGGCGTCGAACAGCGCCGGCGCCGGTGAAGCCATCACTGTTACCGACGCCCGCGGCACCGAGGTTAAACTCGACGGCCCCGCCAAGCGCGTGGTCGGAACCGAATGGAACGTAGTGGAGAACCTGACCACCCTCGGCGTCATGCCGGTAGGCGTCGCGGACGTCAAGGGCTACAGCGCCTGGGTCACCGCCGGCAAGCTGGACAGCACTCCCACGGACATCGGAACGCGCAACGAGCCCAGCTTCGACACCATTGCTTCCCTCGACCCTGACCTGATCGTCGCCACCACCGACCTCGCCGAGCCAGTGATCAAGCAGCTCGAAGAGCTGGCTCCCGTCGTTGTGGTGAAGTCAGCCGATGGCAGCCGCCAAATCGCGCAGGCCGAGGACAACCTGAAGCTCGTCGCCAAGGCAACCGGCACCGAGACGAAAGCCGACGAGGCCATCGCGGCATTCGACGCAGCCGTGACAAAGGGCAAGGCCGAGCTTGAGAAGGCCGGCGTGGGCGGTTCCCGCGTGGCATTCGCCGACGGCTGGGTCGCAGACGGCAAGGTCTCCATCCGCCCCTTCACCAAGGGATCCCTGCTGGCAGACATCAACACCGAACTTGGCCTGGTGAACCCGTGGACCGTTGAAGGCGACCCTGCCTACGGCCTGGGTTCCACGGACGTGGAAGGCTTGACGGCCGTCAACGCCGATCACTTCGTGTACATAACCAACAGCGCGGACGGCGATTTCACTGAACAGCTGACCGACAACGCAGTATGGAAGTCGCTTCCGTTCGTGGCGGCCGGCAATGTGCACCGCCTTTCGGACGGTATCTGGATGTTCGGTGGCCCCGCTTCGATGACCCAGTACGTCGACGCAATCGTCGCCTCCCTCACCAAGTAGTCCCCACGCATGACCGACACTGTGAAAAGGCCCGCCATGACCGTTCCCGCGGCCGTGGCAGGTACTCCCGTGCCCCCGCCGGCGACTGGACCGGGTGCCCGCCGTCGTTCCGGACCAGCCCTGGTGGCTGGCACGGGGGTGGTACTCCTGGCATTGTTCTCGTTGATCCACCTCACACAAGGAACAGCCGACGTCGGCCCTCTCCAGTTGCTGGGGTTGCTTACCGGCAGCGGTTCGGACCAGGAAACCGCAGTGTTGGTCGCCTCGCGGGTACCGCGACTTTTCGCCGGCCTGCTGGTCGGCGCCGCCTTGGGGGTGGCCGGCGCGGCTTTGCAGTCGGCCACCCGCAACGTCCTTGCTTCCCCTGACACTCTGGCTGTGAACGCCGGCGCGCATTTCGCCATAGTGGCTGTGGCGGCGTTCGGCCTGTCCCTTCCGGCACTCTTGTCCGGTGGCATCGCGTTCATCGGCGGCCTCGCCGCGGCGGTGCTCGTCCTGGCGTTGTCAGGCGGAGGTGCCAATGGCAACGGCGGTCCTATCCGCCTGGTCCTCGCAGGCACAGCATTGGCGTTGGGGCTGCATTCTGCCACCAGCGCCTTCCTTCTCTTGTTCAGTCAGGAAACTACCGGCCTCTATGCCTGGGGGCAGGGCAGCCTCTCGCAGTCCCGCACCGATGAGCTGATCCAGTTCACCCCTGTAGTTCTCCTGGCCATAGCAGGGCTTTTCCTCCTCGCCCGCAGGATGGATCTCCTCGGACTGGGTGACGACGCGTCCCGGCTGGCAGGTGCAGGTCCGCGCCTTGCCCGGGTTGGCGCCGTCGTACTTGCCGTCGTCCTGTCCGCCGCAGCGGTGACCATCGCTGGTCCGATCGGATTTGTTGGGCTCTGTGCCCCGGCGATTGTGCGCCTCCTGGCCTCCCGCCTCCGCGGCCTGGGCCGGCATCGTGCTCTGCTGCCTATCTCGGGCCTGGCCGGTGCCGTGGTGGTCATCGGCGCTGATGTCCTGGTCCGAGGGCTTTTCGGTGCGCAGGCAGGCGTTGAAGTTCCCACCGGTGCTGTTACAACGGTCTTCGGCGCCGTCTTCCTGGTAATCCTGGCCATGCGGATGTCCGATGCCGGATTGAGCGTTGCCGGTGATGCCCTGGCGCGGCTTCGATCCCGCAGGTTCTTCCTCACCGTCTTGATCGGACTCCTGGTCCTGCTCACTGCTTTGCTGGTGGCCGGAGCATTGCTGGGTGATGCCAAACTCCTGCTCGGTGATCTCATCAATTGGCTCACCGGACAGTCGGGAAACCGTGTCAGCGCGGTTCTGGGTACCCGAATGCCGCGTGTTCTGGCGGCCGTTCTTGCCGGAGCTGCCTTGGCCCTCGCCGGCGCGCTGATCCAAGCAGTGTCCCGGAACTCGCTGGCCGAACCCGGCATCCTTGGCGTCTCCGGCGGTGGTGGCTTGGCCGCAATCATCGTCATCACCACCGTTCCGACGGCCGGTTCGTGGGTCATCACCGGATCAGCGCTCGGGGGAGCGGCCCTGTCTGCGCTTCTGGTCTTCGGGCTGGCCTTCAGCGGTGGGCTTCAACAGAACAAACTAGTTTTGATCGGCATCGGCATTTCCGCGGGGCTGGCAGCTGCCATCACAGTCCTCCTGGTGACAACGGACCCATTCAATCAGACCAAAGCCCTGACCTGGCTCTCCGGCTCCACCTATGGCCGCAACTTTGCCTCCGTCCTGCCCCCGTTGCTTGCCCTGGTGCTGGCGCTACCGGTTCTGGCGGGCATGCGGCGCGATCTTGACTTGATCGCCGTGGACGACGATTCGCCCCGGGTGCTTGGAATCAGGCTGTCCGGATCCCGGCTGATCCTGCTCTCCATCGCAGTGCTGCTGACTGCTGGGGCTGTCTCATCAGTTGGCGTCATTGCCTTCGTGGGCCTGGTTGCACCGCACGCGGCCCGCACACTGGTGGGTGCACGACACTCGCGTGTCCTGCCCGTGGCGGCGCTGATTGGCGCCTGCACGGTGGTCCTGGCGGATGTCATCGGCCGCACGGTCATAGCGCCGGCCCAGATTCCCGCCGGAATTATGACGGCACTGGTGGGCGCCCCGTATTTCGTTTACCTGCTCTGGCGTTCAAGAGTTGACCGGACGGTCTGACGCTCACACCTCCTGCGCTGACTTCACCTCCTGCGCGGTGTTCATGTTCTGCGCGATGTTCATGTCCTGCGCGGTGTTCACCTCCTACGCATAGGATCGACTCATGGCCGATTCCCTGGATTTCCTTGGCCCCATCCTGGAAATGATGACGTGGGTGGGGTTCGTTCCGGGCGTGCCTCTTCTGATCAGCGCCTGGGTCCTGGCCAAGCGTCGGTGTGTTTGGGGGACTGCGGCCGGAGAACAGTTCGCTGCCGGGGGATTTCTGGGCGTGCAATGGCTGGATCAGTCGAACGAGGAACAAAAGGTCCTGTTGGACATCCCTGCCCACGACGGCAGCATCGATTCCCGCTCAGTGGTGGTCCATTACGACCTCTGCCACCCCTCCCGATGTTCACTGCAGCCACCGCGTCACGACAACACTGTGTTGATTCTGGGCTGGATCCTCACTGGTGTCGGGATTCTCAGCACCCTTGGGGGATTCTTCCTCCTTCTCCTCTAGTGCGGACCTCTTGAACGCCCGAGCGCACCGGAGCTAGCATTTCCGCGCACCGTCAACGCGCACGGTTAAACCGAGGAGACTGCTATGAGTGAGACGACCGCAACCCTGATGGTGGACCTGATCATTTCCCTGGACGGCTACGCTTCCGCCGAAGGGTGGCCCGGCTGGTGGGGTTTGGAAGGTCCGGAATACTTGGCCTGGCTCGACGAAGAGGGAAAGAAGGACTTCACCACCCTCATGGGGGCCACCACGTATCGAGTGATGTCCAGCATGTCGGAGGAAGCGTCTGGGGACAGTTCAGGGTTCTCCGAGGAAGAGGGCGCCAGCTTGACCGGGCTGGCTGCCATGCCCAAAATCATCTTCTCCTCCACGCTGAAGGAGCCCCTGGTGTGGCCCAACTCGGAGCTTATTTCCGGTGACGCTGTGGAGGCCGTGCGGGAACTGAAGCGGACCCGATCAGGAACGTTCAGCACGCTGGGCAGCTTGAGCCTTTGCCGCTCCCTGCTGGCAGCCGGACTGGTGGACAGGTACCGTTTGGTCGTCTTTCCCGTGATAACCGGGAAGACAGGGCGTGAGCGCATTTACGACGGATACCCGGATGTCGCTCTGGACATGGTGGACAGCCGGACGTTTGACGGCCGGCTCCAGCTGCTTGAGTACGTTCCCCGCGTCATCGACGCCCCGCTGACCAGAGGATGACTTCCGCTGCTCCGGTAGTATCCGGTTAAGCGCGCTGCTTGGCGAAGAGGGGCTCCAAGCACTCTGCGTAGTGGGTCATCATTTCCGAGAATGTCAGCAGACGGCGTCCCGTCAAGTTGGCCGTGCCGGCGTCCTGCGGCTCCGGTGTCGTCACCACGCAAAGAAGAGGTTCTGTACTGCTCCCGCCCGAGGTGAGGACTGCGATTCCCCATGGATCCACGGGCTCGGTGACTGAGATGCCCGCATGGTCGAAGGTGTCGCGGAGCACGTACCGGGTAACCGTCCGCCACGACTGGAGAAACGGCGGCTGCAACTGCTCTATGAGGTCATCGTCAGTGGCGTCATAGGCCTCTGTGAGGGCGGCCGACAGTCCGTCCCACTCGTTGGCGTCCCGAACCATGAGGTGTGCGGTCCTCAGGCGATCAATGGTTTCAATCAACGTCATGGCAGTCCCCAAACTTCCCGTTGCTACGCCTGCCCCGAACCGGGCAAGCCTGACCGCCGTCGGCATGTCACATCAAGAGAACGGTTGGAGCGGCAGCATGATTCCCGGAGCAGTTTGCACCTTTGCTTCCGGCTGCTCCCGCACTCCTTGGGCGCCTAGTAAATCAGTAGTCTTACTAATAGGCTGGTCGCTTGGGGAAAGTCCCCGAGCTGAAGGGAAACGAGGCGAGGCATGACCGAAGAGCAGGGAATCAGCAAGGTTGTTGACATCATCAACGACTCCAGGATCGGAATGTTGACCACTATCAACGAATCGGGGGCCCTGGTCAGCCGGCCACTGGCCGTTCAGGAAGTCAAGGACGACGGCGACATGTGGTTCTTTACGGGACTGGGCACCTCGCAGGTTGCCCATGTGCGTCAAGAGCCGCGGGTCAATGTTTCATTCGGTAAAAACACCGAATGGGTTTCCATAGCCGGGACTGCCGAGGTTGTCACGGACCGGGAGAAGATCCGCGAAATGTGGAACCAGGTGGTGGAGGCATGGTTCCCCGACGGCCCGGACACCCCTGAAGTGTGTCTCCTGCGCGTTGACTCGGAATCCGCCGAGTACTGGACCAGCCCCGGCGGAACAGCCGCGACGGTACTCCAATGGGTTAAGTCGTAGGTCACGCATTCCCGGTTCAGCGTGGGCGAAAGCGGCACTGTAGAACTATGACCTGCCGTGGTTGATGTGGAGCGGTTTCGGCTTCTCCTTGAGGAGGAACGTGACCGCAAACTCTCCCTGCTGAAGTCGCTGCGAAGCGACATCAGTTCGGTAAGCCTTGCCCGGCAGGACTCCAATGTGGACGACGAGCACGACCCTGAGGGCAGCACCATAGCGTTCGAGCTCTCTCAGGCTTCCGCACTGCTGGAGCAGAGCCGGGTTGGCCTGGATCAGATCAACGCAGCCCTGGAGCGGATTGCCGCCGGGAACTATGGTCGATGCGAAATCTGTGCAGTAGCTATTCCGGAGGGACGGCTTGAGGCTCGGCCCTGGACGCCATTTTGCGTGGAGCACGCCTCGGGCAAGCCAAGATAGCCTGCGGAGAAGCTGAGCTAGGTGGACATTCCCGGCGAGACCGGCACGAAGTCAATGCCCTGCTGGACCTTCTTTTGGGGCCCCCGGTTGAACCCCTTGGCGTCCAGGTGATTGCCCGCCCTGTAGGCTGCGAGCGCTTCGTCGTAGATCTCGTTGAGCCGCCACCCGGTGAATACTTCCTGGCTTCCATCGGAAAAGACGACGGCCACGGAAACGCTGGCGGGAAAATGCCTGTTCATCCGGATAAAGCCTTGGGGGTCCTGCTGCAGGGAGATCACGTGCCAACCGCGCTTTCAGTAGTGGGTGCTCCCAGTCTTCCGTACTTGGGCTGCATTTACATCCAGGTGACGCAGGGCCACAATGGCCCCCATGTCCATTCTAAAAGTGCCGTCCGAATCCGGGGCCACCGGGCTGACGGCCGAAATCTATGAAGCCGATATCCGTTCCATGGGTTACGTTCCCAGCCACACCAAAGCCATGAGCCTGAACCCCGAGGCGCACCAGATCTGGGAGTCACTCACGCAAGCCATCAGTTCGTCTTTGGGCCTCCGGCGCTATGAGCTGGTGACCCTCGCCGCAGCCCAGGCGATTGGGTCGTCGCACTGCAGGTTGGCTCACGGCAAGAAGACCCTGACCATCATCGACGAGGAGCAACTGCGCGCCATCGCCCATGATTATCGCGAAGCCGGGCTGCCTCCCGAGGAAGTAGCCATGATGGACTATGCCGTGAAACTCAGCACTGATGCCGCCGCAATGAACGACGACGATACGCAGCGGCTTCGCGACGCAGGCTTCAGCGACCGCGAGATCGCGGATATCACCCTGGCGGCTGCGGCGCGGAACTACTTCAGCCGTGCGCTCCTTGCCCTGGCTGTGGAGTTGGATGTCCCTCCAGGGGTCAGTCCTGAACTGCAGGAGGCGCTGCTGGCGCCGCTGCCCGCCTCAGGTGACTAGCCGCCATCGGGAGCTTTTCCTTTGTTCTTCAACCGGTAATTGAGCAGCACGATTCCGGAGGGATAGTGCCGGCACTCCAGGAGTTCCAGTGTGGTCCACTGGCTGACCCGGCCGAAGAAGGGGACGCCGCCGCCCAGAACCACCGGGATGATGGACAAACCGAGTTCGTCAATCAAGCCCAGCTCGACGAACTCCGTGACCAACTCGCCTCCTCCGAAGAGACAAATGTCCTTGTCCTGGGGGATGGATTCCTTGATCCGGGTGACGAGCTCGCGCAGGTCTCCGGAGAACAGTTCCGTCCTGCCCTTGGTAGCTAGCGTTTGATCGTGCGTGACAACATACGTTGGGACCTTGGATCCTCCTCCAATCTTCGACACCTCGCGGAAAGTGTTGGCTCCGATGATGTAGGCGCCGGTCCTCCGCTCGGTCGATTCAAAACCGTAGTCTTCGTTTTTTCCCATGGAGTTGTTCAACCACGAGAGGTCGCCGCTTTCGGAGGCGATAAAGCCGTCCAGGCTTGCGGCCATTCCGCCGAACACGATGCTCATTGCCGGGGCTCCTGGTCGGCTTCGGTCTCGGACG
This sequence comes from Arthrobacter sp. Rue61a, assembly GCF_000294695.2. Lineage (NCBI taxonomy): Bacteria > Bacillati > Actinomycetota > Actinomycetes > Micrococcales > Micrococcaceae > Arthrobacter > Arthrobacter sp. Rue61a. The sequence goes on from NC_018531.1 coordinate 2,401,187, forward strand.
TCGAGGCCCGGTCCGCCGTCGCGCCGTGCTTCCGGCTGGCCAGCAGGAAAGGCAATGCGATGAGCTCGATGACACCGGCCATGGCCAATGATGCCGGGTAGCCGTAGAGGTCGGCTCCCCGGCCCAGGGCGGGCTGGATGACGACGCCGCCGCTGGAACCCATCAGTGAATCGAAGCTCAGGACGGTGGCCCGTTGCTTGGACGGGATCATGTCGTTTACATAGGCCTGCCGGACGGGCGTGGCCGCAGAACCTACAACGGCCCACAGCGCGAGCAACACCAGCGCCACCCAGAAGATCCGAGTCAAGCCCAGGACCAGCAGAATCAGGCCGCCAACCAAGGCGCCGAGGATGAGCACGGACGTGCGTCTGTGGAACAACCTCCGGGCGTGGGGGGCGAGCCAGCCGCCCAGGATCTGCGATCCCGCCACGATCGCAGCGGCCAAGCCCGCTATTGAATAGGCCTCCGGGTCGCCGAACAGGTCCAAAAGGTACGGCTGCAGTGCGTAGAAGACGTAAATACCGACGCCGGCACTGAACGGCGCTGCCAACATCACGTACCGGACGGGCGGGTTCTTCAAACCGTTCTGGATCGACGCGGACAGCACCGCGCGGGTGGCGCGGAGGGGGTGGGTGGAACGCTCAGGCGTGAAGCCGACGTCGTGCATGAGTCCAAAGGCCACCGCGAACATGGCGAGCAGTACCAGCACGCGGAGGAGGAACGGCACGCCAAGGTTGGTGGCCTGGGCAATCACCCCGCCGGCCACTGAGCCCACCAGCATCGCTACGCCCTGAACCATTTGGCCGCGCCCCAGCACGGATTCCAGCCCTCCTTCGTAGCCGGAGAAGCGAAGGGCATCAACCAGCCATGCCTCAACGGCGCCGGAGAAGAACGTGAAGCCGAGGCCCAGGAGGACGGATACGACCGCCCACATCCAGAAGGGGGCGGAGATCTGCCACATCACGTAGTACAGGTAAGTGGATACGGCCAGTGTCACCGTGCCCAGCAGGAACGAGACACGCCGCCCCCACCCATCAGCAACCACCCCTGTGGGGATCTCGAAAAGAACCATTCCGGCTGTGAAGAAGGCGTTGGCGGCGAAAGCCTCCAGGTTGCTCAGGCCGGCATCCAGCAGGAACAGGGTGTTGATTCCCCAGATGAAAGACGCCGCGACGGTATTACCCAGCGTCAAGGTGAGGTAGACGCGCTGGATCTTGCGGGCGGCGTCATTCAGGGTGTCGCCGCCCCCGCCGTTGCGAGGAGGGACCACCAGCTAATTCTCGCCCTGTTGGTCTTCCGCCGCCAGATCCCCAAGGCCGCCAAGTCCCCAGGGATCTGCCGCTACGTTTCGTGACTTGTGGGGATGTCCTGGGAAGCTGCCCATTCGCTGACATCCCGGCGTTCAATGGCGGCAGCCATCATGTCCGGAAAGAGATCCGGCGTGCACGCGAATGCAGGCACACCGATGCCGGCCAGCGCTGCGGCATGGCTGGAATCGAAGGATGGATGGCCGCTGTCGCTCAAGGCCAGCAACGCAATCATGGTGGTGCCGCCGCCCACAATTGAGGCGGCACGACGCAGCATTTCCTCGGCTATGCCGCCTTCATAGAGGTCGCTGATCAGTACGAGGATGGTTTCGGTGGGTTTGGTGATTTGGTCCTGGCAGTAGGCCAGTGCTCGGTTGATATCGGTACCGCCGCCCAACTGCACGCCGAACAGCACGTCCACGGGATCATCCAGATCGTCGGTCAGATCCACAACTTCGGTATCAAAGACCACCAACTTGGTGCTCACGGACCGCAGTGAACTGAGGACTGCGCCGAAGACACTGGAGTACACCACGGATTCAGCCATGGACCCCGACTGGTCGATGCACAGGATGATCTCCCGCTGAATCTCGGAGCTGCGTCTGGCATGGCCATGGAGCCTCTCGGGCACTACCGTCCTGTACTCGGGTTGGTAATGCTTGAGGTTGGCGGCAATGGTCCTGTTCCAGTCGATATCCCGGTGCCGTGGCCGGCGGGTCCGAGCGGATCGGTTGAGTGCGCCGGAGACTGCTTGGATGGTCCTGGCACGTAGACGTTCTTCAAGTTCCTTGGTGACCTGCCGGATGACGGACCTTGCTGTCTCCCGGGAAGCCTCGGGGATCACCCGGCCCAGGCCCACGAGGGTACTCACCAATCCAATATCCGGTTGGACAGTGCGGAGCATCTCCGGTTCCAGGAGCAGCTGCCTCAGGCCTAGCCGGTCCATGGCATCGGCCTGCATCACTTGGACCACTGACGATGGGAAATATCCGCGAATATCACCGAGCCATCGGGCCACGCGCGGGCTGGACGAACCGAGCCCTCCACGTTGCTTGGACCCGTCACCGTAGAGCTCCTCCAGCGCCTGATCACGGCGAACGTCGTCGTCGGACAGCTGAACCGGCATGTCCTCCGCCGTCGTGATGCCATCAGCGTCGTGCCCGCCGAGGACCAGACGCCACCGGCTCAACCGGTCACGGTTGTCTCCGTTGGAAACATTGGCATCGGCAGAAACATCGCTCATGAAATTGCCTCCCATCCAAGGATCTTTGCCATCGCTCGTAGTGCCGGGCCGGCTGCGGCCAGGTCCGCGCTGGTGGACTCTGCGGTAAGGGCGGTGGACCCGACGCGGCTCAACTGCTCGCCAATTTCGCGCCGCTCGGGCCTGCTGAAGGCCGAGAATGTCCTGCGGACCAGGGGCAGAACGTCCTCGAACACGTCATCGTCCACGCCATCCACCCAGTCATCGACAATCTGCAGGAGCCGCCGATCGTGGATCAGCAGCGTCGCATCGCCGGACAGCAGCCCATCCAACCAGGCGGCGGCTTCCGGAGCGGGGGTGGCGATGGTCAGGCGTCGGCTAAGCCGTGCGGCGATGTCGTCTCCATCCACCAAGCCCGCATCCAGGAGGAGCCGTGTGGCCCTGCCGGCCACCGCGCCGTGGATCTGATCGGAATGGGCCACGGCGCCCAAAGCAGTGTGCCAATCGTCCATGGGCAGTTCCGGAAGCAAGGTAAGGCCGTCTTGAGCTGAGTCGATGGCGCGCCGCATAGCTCCCGCGGCGTCGTCATCGAGCCCGGCGCAAGCAGTAGGCAAAGCCACGCAGGACCGCACCACCGTGGTTTCCAGGATCTTCCGGACATCGCTCACGTCCACCCCGCGGACATTTCCGTATCTGCAGGTGCGGGCAAGAGGGGCGATGGTTTCCAAGAGAGGCGCGGCGTCCTGCTGCAGGGCGGTGCGTTCAGCCAGGGCAGATACGACTCCGGCAATACCGTCGGGCAGTTCGGCCAACAGACAGCTTTCCAACAGTTTGCTCAAAACAGGCAGGCTTTCGGCTGCCTGCGCCTGCTCGGAGACGAAGGCGCCGGCGGCGGAGGCAACGGTGGTGCCGTAGCGGCTTGCTTCTACCACTGAAACAGCCAGCTCAGGCTTCCATTCAAGGATCCAAGCCTCCTTGAACGTGCCGGTAGTCCGACCGGTGTCCGTTGGCTGACCCCAATCCACACCCAGCAGGGCCAGACGATGGAGGAGCACCGAACGCGCCAGCTGGTTCGGCTTGCGCAGGTCCAGGACCATGACCTCCTGCATCGCGCCGGGCTTCATGCGCAAGCTACGCTGGGTGGCGGCGAGGTCGGCGGCCAAGGGCAGGGTGGGTACGGTATCCGGTACTTTTCCGAGCTCGTGTCCGACGGTGAGCTCCCTGTGTACCAAAGCCAGTGGCAGGGGAGAACCATCGCAGAGAACAGTCTGCGCTGCATCGTCCAGTTCAGGTAGGCCAGGGCTGGGCCGTCCGCGAACGGCAGCCAAGGCAGCAGCCATCCTGCTGGCCTCCACCACGGAGGCCGTGGAAGCATCCAGGTTCTCTTTCCGCAGGGCGTGGGCTACCCGAACCAACCATGTAGTGGCAACGTCCCTCGTGGGGTCCTGGGCCATCCAATGTGCGAACAGGTGTTGATACCAGCCGGGCGCGGTGACGCCTGCACCGTATCCGCTGCCCAGGCTGAGCCGGCTCGAGGTCCAAGGGACCCAGGTGACGGCCACCTTGGTTTTGGGCAAGCCTGCGAGCACTTTGTTGTCGGCAGAAAGTGAAGGGAAACCGGCGGGCACCAGCGCCGGTGCGTGGTACGCGCCGCACACCACTGCGATGCGTTCATGCCCTTCGCGTATGGCGGCGCGCAAAAGGCGTCGCATGGCAGCTTCCCTGCGGTTGTTCTCCACCACGTCAGGATGGTCAGCGGGACGTTGGTCCAAGGCCCTGATTTCGGAGATCGCATCGATGAGGGCTTCGAACCGTTCAACAGGGTCTGCCTTCCGGTGCTCTACCGCGTCCTCCCACCAGCGTTCAGCATCGCTGTAACCGGCAGCTTCGGCCAGCATCCCGATGGCGTCTGGCCGGTAGGCCTGCTGCGGGACGGCGGGAGGTTCCAAGCCGTCGTCGGGAGTAGAAGCGGCAGGCTCTTCCTCCTCAGTAGCCGACAGGGCACGTTCCTCCGCGGCCCGCAGCGCAAACGTGTGCGCCGCGGGTAAATCGATGGCTCGCACCAACTTGCCCGTGGACAGGGCCCAACGAATCGCCACCCACTCGGGCGAGAAGCTGGCCATCGGGTAGAAGGAAGCTAAACGGGGCTCGCCCACCGCGTAGATCAGGCCGGCGACGGGCGGAACCATGTCCGGATCCGTGACCAGCGGGATGACTTGGTCCAGTTCCGGCGGCCCTTCCACCATCACCAGATCGGGCCGAAGGGTGGCCAAGGCCTCAGCGACGGAATGGGCAGAACCCGGACCGTGGTGCCGGATCCCCAGAATATGGACGTCTGTCATGTTTCAGTTGGACGATTCGAGGTCGCGGCAGGCCCGGTACAGGTCTTTCCATTCAGGCCGGTTCCGGACGACTGTCTCCAAGTATTCCTGCCAAATCACGCGGTCCTGCACCGGATCCTTGATCACTGCGCCCACCAAGCTGGCGGCCACGTCCTCCGCCCGTACGGTGCCATCGCCAAAGTGCGCTGCCAGGGAGAGCCCGTTGGTCATCACGGAGATGGCTTCTGCCGTGGATAGCGTGGCGGATGGCGATTTGATGGTGGTGCGTTGGTCCTGGGTCACGCCTGAACGCAGTTCGCGCATGACGGTAACCACTCGGCGGATCTCGGACAGTGCAGCCAAATCGGCTGGCAGCTCCAAGGACTCTCCCAGGCTGCGAACGCGTGTGGTCACGATTTCCACCTCTTGGTCGATGCTGTCAGGGAGCGGCAGGACCACGGTGTTGAAGCGGCGGCGAAGGGCGGACGAGAGGTCGTTGACGCCTTTGTCGCGGTTGTTCGCTGTGGCGATGACGTTGAAGCCCTTCCGCGCCTGAACTTCCTCATTGAGCTCAGGGATGGGCAGGGTCTTCTCGCTGAGGATGGTGATGAGGGAGTCCTGCACATCGGAGGGTATTCGAGTGAGCTCCTCTACCCGCACCAGGCTTCCTGTTTCCATGGCCCGCATGACAGGACCCGGAACCATGGCGGCGCGGGAGGGGCCATCGGCCAGCAAGCGGGCATAATTCCATCCATACCGCAGAGCCTCTTCGGGCGTGCCGGCAGTACCCTGCACCACCAACGTGGACGAGCCTGAGATGGCTGCCGCCAGATGCTCACCAAGCCACGTTTTGGCGGTTCCCGGGACACCCAGCAACAGCAGGGCGCGGTCTGTGGCCAGTGATGCCACGGCGATTTCCACCAGGCGTTCAGATCCGAGATACTTCGGGGTGATCCGCGCGCCATTGGCCAGGGTTCCTCCCAGGATGTACGTGGTGACAGCCCAGGGAGACAGCCGCCAGCTGGGGGGACGGGGGCGGTCGTCAACTGCAGCCAAAGCGCTGAGTTCATCGGCGTACGCATTCTCGGCGTGGGCGCGAAGGACCTCTGTTGCGTTCTGGGCATCGGTCATCGGAAAGCCTCCGTCAGGGATTGTCTGAATGATTGGTATTGGACTGCGTCGCGCAACACTCGGCGCCGGGCGACGTCGTCGTCTGTTCGTTCCAGAAGCTGCCGGCAACGTTGGTTGGCCTCAGGTGGAAGCGCGGTAGGCAAAACTGCGGCCAGGGATGCTGCCAACTGGCCCCCGTCCTTGCCGGAGATCACTGTGAGCACAGCTTCAGCCAAGGGCACGGACCACGGCTGCGGCAGGTCTTGCAGAAGCGGAGCCAGCGTCAAGGGGTCGTCGCCGCTTTCCCGGACATGCCGCTCCAGCCAATGTTCCCGTTCTTCGGCAGGCAGGCAGACCAGCAGTCTTCTGTCCGTCCTGACGGTGAGCAGCGCGCGCGCCCACTCGGTATCTTTGCGGGCGGCAGCGGTGGCGATCAATACGTCCAGGATGCGCGGTTCGCCCTGCACCAATGCAGCGGTGGCCGCCCGGTTCCGGCCCGAAACCGACGTCCATACATCCAGCGGGGCTCCACTGATGATGGCGTCCAACCGCGCCAGTCGGTCTGGTTCGCCCCTGCGCGGGTCGGCCGGAACCCCGTCGCGTAGTGCCGCCCCGTCAGGGTCCGGAGGGAGATCGATGTCCAGCCGTTTGTTCAAGAGCCCTTTGACGTGCAGCAGGGGTACCAGCCGGGCGGCCATGCGGGCCGCCCGGGCACTCCCCGGAAGCTGGTCCAGGAGCCGGAGTGCCACGTCGCGAACACTCTTGGCTTTGTCGTCCAAGGCCTGCTCCAGCAGTGCTTCGTCGTCATCATGCACGTTGCCGGCGAACAATGCCAGGTTGCCGGCGCGTTCCCTTGCGCTGAGAGACGTCCAGTGCGCCAGGAGTTGCTCGCGCGCAGCTGCCGGATCAAGGCCTCTTAGCCGCTCAAGCTCTACCGCGGCGTCGGCGCTCCCAAGTTCAGACCACTCTGCCGCAGCCTCCTGTGAAGATGGGCTCTTGAATTCCTTCAGCCAGCGGCCGCGGGTTCCAATGGCAGGTTCAAGGCGCCTGAAAACGGCGGATTTGGTCTCGGCCACAAGGAGCAACGCGGGCAGCAGGCGGTGGGGGACCCGCCGTCGTGTTTCTTCCGCGAACCGTAGCCAGTCCACTACCAGCTGGGTTCTCAGTTCGAGCCCCACGGGTGGCTGGGTCAGCAAGAGTTCCAGGAGCCGGGCGGCCTCGCCACTGGCTTGGGGCTCCGTGTCAGCCGGGGCCGGCGAAACAAGCCCGCTGCTTGGGGCTGCGGCTGCTGTCCGGGATGCACGGGTTGCGACGTCGGCCATGGCGGCTTGATCAAGCAGGGATTCCTCGCGGGGAAGGCCTTCAGGCGCACGAAATCCCAGTTCGTCGGGCGGCTTGGGTGCGTCGTGTCGTCCTGTCCCCACCAGCGCTGCTGTTCGGAGTTCAGCCAACCACATCATGGAGTTACCACCATTCCGTCGACGACGACGGTCAGCGGGCGAAAACGGCCGTCATCCAGTTCGCCGAAAATGTCCACAGCATGGCCACCGGTCAGTGCCAGCAGGGAGTCAAGGGGAGCATCCACCAGAGGAAGGGCGTGGCCTTTTGGATCATGCAACCACCCCCTCTCCTCGGGGTTGACGGTGACGCCGCCCAACAGCACGGGGTGCCGGGTCCGCCATGGTGAGCGCGCAACTGCAGCTGACTCCTGTTCGAGCGCTTGCATGATGCTGTTGCCGTTCCCGAGGCTTTTGACAACCCCCTGCGGGACGATGGCGCTGGTGAACATGGCACGCTGCGGTGCTGAGCCGGGGTAGCGGGCAACCGTGGCTTCAAGCTGTGCGCCCGCAAGTTGCGGCGCCGCCAGCCCCTGGCCTTGCGCGGCGAAGTCAAGGACCACCACCATGGTTCCGTCGGGGGCGCGAAGCCAGGTCCGTTGTTGCTGGAGGCGTCCGTCGTCGCTCCGATGGGCTCCAAGTACCAGCCACGGGCCCGCCAAGGACTCGGTATCCTGTACGTCGGCAGACGCCGTGGCCCATCCGAGGGCAGCCTTGACGTCAGCGAATTCTTCCGGCGAGAGTGTGTCCCGTGCTTTCCATGCTTTGGCCAGCGCCCACCAGCGGCCGGCGTGAAGGAGGAGATGGTCTGCCCAGTCCGTCCTGCCGTGGATTTGGGAAGCCATGTCCCGCACTTGGTCGGCCAAACCAGGAAGCTGCGAGTCCACCAAACGGGCAGCCACACCGTCCCACCACGAATAAGGCTGCTTGCGTGCAGCGGCAAGTCCTGTCCGGACAAGGTCCGTCAGCCAGCGCGAGAAGTCGTCTATCCCGGCGTCCATGAGGGCCAGCCTGGCGGCGAGACGTTTTGCCTGGGCTTCCGGATCTGCGGGTTGTTCGGCTTGTCGACGTTCTTTGGCCGAGGCACGATCAGCCCTTTGACCGGCCCATTCCTTTGCGAAATCGGCGGCGTCGGCACCGGCCTCGGCCGCCTCACCCCGGGACCAAAGAAGCAGCAAGGCCAGAGCATGCTTGCAGGGGAACTTCCGGCTGGGACACGAGCACCGGTAGGCGGGTGCGACGATGTCCACGCTCACTTGGTACGGCGTTTTTCCGCTGCCTTGGCACTTTCCCCAAACAAGGACATCGTTGCTGCCCGATTCAGACCACGGGCCGGGGTGTGCAAGTTTCCGTGCTGCTGCGAGCGAGGAAGAGTCCGGAGCGGCCTTCATCACTGTATCTTCGCTCCACCGCCCCATGAATCACATTCTGCCTGACCGCTCCGACACTATAGAACAACGTCACGGTGTGGCGCCGGAACAGCCGGGGAGTTGACGGTCGGCTCCCCGGCTGATTCCGGTTCTGTTCAGGCTTGGTTGCTGACCAAGCCCGGCTCTGCGGCGCCCGCTTCAGTACGTCCCGCAGACAACAGCGGCGCGAAGAATCCGCCAAGTTCCGCCGTGGCCGTCAGGGGCAGCACGTTGGCGACATACTGGTCAGGGCGGACGACAACAACGACGCCGTCGCGGCTGAGGCCTCGTGTATCGAAGATGTCAGCGTTCGGGTCGGCGCCGAAGACCTTCTCGAGGTACGTGAGCTTGAATGGTCCGACCGTCGGCTTGAAAGCTGCAGGTACTGCGTTGATATCGATGGTGGTGTGGTCTTGCTGGTAGATCACCTTCACATCGAACCAGGCGTCGCGGTCAGCGCTCGACGGCGTCGCGGCCAGCGGCGATTCCGGCGAGTTCGCGATCCACTCGGCGAAGTCCGCCACCGGACCAGCGGCGCCAGCCTGGGCGGCGTCAGCGAAAACGTAAATGCGCCAGCGCCCATCAGCTTTGGCGTGGTGACCCAGGTGCATGGGATTGGTGTCGCAGACGCGGACAACCGACGCGGACTTGAAGCGTTTACCCACCGGGAAGCCGGTGGCGAGTTCCTGGTGCTGTGCTTCGGCTACAAGCATCGATGGGGCGTATTGGGTCATGAAGCCGGCCGGGAATTCGGCGGTGCTGGTGTAAAAGGTCTCCAGTTCCGCGGGATCTTCGAACTCTTCGGGTTTCTTGGCCATCAACGTCGACCACTGCTTGTCGAAGTCGATGAGGTTCTTCGCCACTACCTGGCGTTCGGCCGAGTAGGTGTCCAGCAGGCTTTCCGGGCTGCGGCCTTCGAGGACGTGGCCGAGTTTCCAGCCGATGTTGAAGCCGTCTTGCATGGAGACGTTCATGCCTTGGCCGGCCTTGGCGGAGTGGGTGTGGCAGGCGTCGCCGGTGATGAACACCCGTGGGGTGCGCGTTCCGCGCTCCTCCGGCAGAACGTCGTCGAACCTGTCCGTGAGCCGGTGGCCTACCTCGTAGACGCTGTGCCAAGCAACGTTGCGGACGTCCAATGTGTACGGGTGGAGGATGTCGTTGGCCTTTTGGATGATCTGCTCAATGGTCGTCTTGCGCACAGCGCCTTTGTCATTGGGATTAACTTCGCCCAGGTCCACGTACATGCGGAACAGGTGGCCGCCCTCGCGGGGGATCAGCAGGATGCTGCCGCCCTCGCCGGACTGGATGGCGCACTTGGTGCGGATGTCAGGGAAGTCGGTGACGGCGAGGACGTCCATGACGCCCCACGCATGGTTGGCTTGGTCGCCGGCAAGGTGGCAGCCAATGGATTCGCGAACCTTGCTGCGGGCGCCGTCTGCTCCCACGACGTACTTGGCCCGGATGATCCGCTCGTGGCCTTCGTTGGGCCCGGACGTGTGGGCAAGCGTTACGGCCACAGGATATTCGCCCTCGCCGGTGACCTGGAGACCGTGGAACTCATAGCCGTAGTCCGGCGTCATGCGTGTGGGGGAGTTGGCCATGAACTCCGCGAAGTAGTCCAGGACGCGGGCCTGGTTGACGATCAGGTGCGGGAATTCGCTGATACCGGCCGGATCATCCACGGCGCGGGCGGCGCGGACGATGCGGGAGTGGTCAGCCGGGTCCGGCTTCCAGAAGGCCATCTCCGTGATGCGGTAGGCCTCGGCGGTGATGCGCTCCGCAAACCCGAAGGCTTGAAAGGTCTCCACGCTGCGTGCTTGGATGCCGTCTGCCTGGCCGATGGCCAAACGACCGGGACGTCGCTCAATAATGCGGGTGGTGACATCCGGAAACTGGGAAAGCTGTGCCGCGGTCAGCATCCCAGCAGGACCCGTGCCCACGATAAGGACGTCAACTTCGTCGGGAAGCTCGGCTGGGCGGTTGATTCCGACGCCGGCCGCAGGCTCGACTCGCGGGTCACCGGATACGTAACCGTGGTGGTGGAACTGCACGGGCTTTCCTCACTTCTTTGTGGGCAATGATCTAGGTTTGTTCGATAATAGAACAGCGTGTTCTATTATCGCTCCAATAATCGTAATGCGGCTCACACCCGCGTTCAAGTACCTCACGCGTCTTATGACAGAACCTGGTGTTCGCCTCCTTCGGATTGGCCTACGGGCATGTCAGGATCAGGTATGCCGCGACTGATGCTCCTGGACACTGCCTCCCTGTACTTCCGTGCCTTCTACGGTGTGCCCGATTCCATCCGCCGACCCGACGGAACACCCGTGAACGCAGTGCGGGGACTCATGGACATGATCGCCCGCCTCACCACCGACTACGAAGCCACGCACCTCGTCGCCTGCTGGGACAACGACTGGCGCCCTCAATGGCGCGTGGATCTGATCCCCAGCTACAAGTCCCACCGCGTCGCTGAAATCGTTCCAAACGGCCCGGACGTTGAGGTTGTCCCGGACCCCCTTGAAGCGCAGATACCCATGATCCGCCGTGTACTGGACCTTGCCGGGATCGCCGTGGTGGGCGTTGACGACCATGAGGCCGACGATGTCGTGGGGACCTATGCGAGCCAAGCGCACATCCCGACCGACGTGGTCACCGGCGACCGCGACCTTTTCCAGCTCGTCGACGATGACCGTGAGGTCCGTATCATCTACACCGCCCGGGGCATGAAAAACCTGGAAGTTGTCACGGACGTCGTAGTGGTGGGCAAATACCGTGTCCTGCCCCAGCAATATGCCGACTTCGCAACACTCCGGGGCGATGCCTCCGACGGGCTCCCCGGCGTTGCCGGCATAGGAGAAAAGACGGCAGCATCATTGCTTGGCGAGCACGGATCATTGGAAGGACTGCTTGAAGCGGCAGAAGACCCCGACGGCGGTCTGTCGGCTTCCATACGGGCGAAGCTGTCCGCGGCTGCTGACTACCTCAAGGTGGCACCCGCCGTCGTGAACGTTGTGCGCGACTTGAAGGTGCCGACGCTTGAACAAGCGGGTGCTGAACTGCGCCCGGTCACCGGCGACGCGCGCACCGAACTTGAGCAGCTGGCCTCTGACTGGAACCTGGGTGGATCAGTCAAGCGGCTGCTGGACGCGCTGGACCGGGTCCGCTAACGACACGTCCCACAGACTCGGCTTTACTTTCACAGCCTAATGACAGGTTCGAAACAGCCTGGGCTGTGGTGGGCCTCTCATGGTGTTAAGAGGACGGCACCATTGACCGTCCCTCAGACACCAGCCGTACGGACGGCTCATTGAGGAGAGGTACATGTCGAGAACCAAGAGAATCACCTTGACCGTCGCAGCAGGAGCGCTCGCATTGGGCGCCGGATTGGGCGCGACCAGCATCGCCACTGCTGCCACCACACCGTCGCCTAGCGCCACGTCATCCGCGGACGCCACCACGCCGTCAGATCGCGGCGGTAGGCCCGGCGGCCACGGACACGGCCGGGACGGCGGCCAGATCGCCGCGGAACTGGCCACCAAGCTGGGAGTGGACGAAGCCAAGGTCACCGAAGCCTTAAAGGCGTTCCGCGAGGCAAACAAACCCGCCACACCGCCCGCACAAGGAACGGAAGGAACCAAGCCGGACCGCACAGCACAGGATGCAGCCCTGGCGAAGTCTCTCGCCGAAGCCCTCGGTGTAGACGAAGCCAAGGTCACCACGGCACTGGAAGAAATCCGTGCCGCCGCCCAGGAAGAGCGTTCCGCTGCGCTGAAGACCAAGCTCGACAAAGCGGTAACGGACGGCAAGCTCACACAAGCCGAAGCTGACGCCGTGACCAAAGCTGTTGAAGCGGGGGTCATCGGAGGAGGCGGACGCTAACTGAACCAACTACGACGATGATCGGTTGATCAAGGATCCCCTGGAGCATTCCGGGGGATCCTTTCCGTCGCATCAAAAACTCTTCCAAGGTGTTGTCGATTTTTACTCGCACTGTTCGACCTATGGATGAGAAAGTCGAAAAGGCGGCTTTCCACGACACAGGAGATTGAGTGAAATGGCGAAATACATGTTGATCATGCGGGCAGACGACGCTTCCTACGCCAAATTCGAGAACATCGACTTCAACGAGATCCTCGAAGCCATGGGCAAATTCAACGACGAACTTATCCGTGCCGGAGTCCTCTTGGCCGCTGAAGGCCTTGACGATGCGAAAGATGGCGTCGTGGTGGACTTCACCGGTGAAACCCCGGTTGTCACCGACGGCCCCTACGGAGAGACAAAAGAACTGTTCGGCGGCTACTACATCCTGGACGTCGCATCCCAGCAGGAAGCCGTCGAATGGGCCAAGCGTGCGCCCATGACAGCCGGTACCAAGACCGAAATCCGCCGCGTCACCAGCATCGATGAGTTCCCGCAAGACAACGAATGGATCCAAAAGGAGCGCGCATGGCGCGAGCAGACCGGCCAGCTCTGATTCCCACCACGGAAACTCCGGACAACACCCACCCGCGTGAGCAGCAATGAGGCAAGGGCCGCCGTCGAAGCTGTGTGGCGGAGCGAATCCGCCCGCATCGTCGGCGCCCTTGCCCGCTACACCGGCGACTTCACATTGGCAGAGGACCTTGCGCAGGAAGCGCTCGCAAAAGCCCTCGTGTCCTGGTCGGTCAGCGGCATCCCCGCAGAGCCGGCAGGTTGGCTCCTGACGGCGGGCCGGCGTCGGGCGATCGATTCGTTCCGGCGACGTGCCGTGCGGGACGAAAAGTACGCCTTGCTGGCCCGCGGCCTGTCCGAGGAGGAACCGGGCGTGGACACTCTGTTCAACCCCGATTCGATCAACGATGACGTGCTCGCGCTGATGTTCATCTCCTGCCATCCGGTGTTGTCCAAGGAAGCGCGGATTGCCTTGGCGCTGCGGGTAGTGGGCGGCATGGGCACGGAGGAGATCGCCAAGGCGTTCCTGATGCCCGTTCCAACTATCCAAGCCCGCATCACACGGGCAAAGAAGACACTTGCTGCGGCCCACATCCCGTTCGCCGTGCCGGAGCCATCTGAAATTCCCGAGCGGCTGGGCTCGGTGCTGCAGGTTGTCTATCTGATTTTCACGGAAGGTTCCTTCGCTTCCGGAGGGGATTCGTGGATGCGGACAGAACTAGCCAGTGACGCACGCCGCCTCGCCCGTGTGTTGGTACGGCTGGCCCCCGAGCCCGAAGTGTTTGGCCTTTTGGCCCTGATGGAACTGACGGCCGCTCGCTTTCCTGCCAGGCTCGACGCCGCCGGACGGCCTGTCCTTCTTGAAGACCAGGACCGACGGCGATCGGATCAGTCCGCCATACGCCGGGGCAGGGCGGCACTTTCGACGGCGGTCTCTGCGGGCCGGGGGCTGGGCGCCTACGGGCTGCAGGCGTCCATCGCGGAATGCCATGCAGTGGCCCGGACTGCGGCAGAGACTGACTGGCAACGGATCGTCATTCTGTACGAGGCCCTCGGGCGGCTGTCTCCATCGCCCGTTATTGAACTCAATCGCGCCGTTGCCGTGGCCATGGCTTCAGGTCCCGCTGCCGGTCTGGACCTCGTGGACGCACTCAAGGGCAGGGGTGAGCTTGAAGGCTCCCACCTCCTGCCGACAGTTCGAGGTGAACTCCTCACCAGACTGGGTCGCCACACGGAGGCAAGGAATGCCCTGCTGGAAGCCCTGAACCTGTGCGGGAACGCCGCCGAACGGAGTGCACTGGAACGGAAGATCGCTGACCTTGCAGACCGGCTGAGCTGAAAGACAAACTGAACTGAAGGTCACGAAGAATGTGGCAAGGCGAGTGTCTGACAGAGTCGCCCACGTTAGGGCTGGGCCCGAGGACGGCCCAGATCCCAGTGCGGCCGTGACCAATGGCACGGTGGCCGGTAGCGAGGTGGCACGTAGGGCCCTGACCAAGGCGGCCGTGACGGGTTCCGCACTAACCCAGCCGTGGCTGCACTCCAGGACGGCGCTGCAAGTGGCGCTGTGACCTATAACGGGCGCGCTCCTGCAATGGCCGCACCTTTTTGGGGCCGCGCCTGAGACAGCGGTGACTCAACAGGTTTTCGGTCGCGAATGGCCAGGCCTCACTTCACCGCGTACCCACCACCACCACTCCTGGGCTGACTTGTTGATGTTTTGAGGGGTGTGTGGTGGTGGTTGCGTCGGGGTTTTTGGTGGGGGTCGATGGGGGGTGGGGGTATGAACCAGGGGATGCCTGTTGTCATGTCGATGCGCCATTGCTCCTTGTGGATGAGGTGGTGGTGGTGGCTGCAGAGCAGGGTGCCGTTGTTTGTGCCTGTGGTGCCGCCGTGGGACCAGTAGGTGGTGTGGTGGGCTTCGCACCAGGGTGCGGGCATGGTGCAGTCGGGGAAGGCGCAGCCTTGGTCGCGGGCGGTGATGGCTTTGCGGATGTGGGGTGGGAAGATCCGGGTGGTGCGGCCGATGTCCAGGACGCGGGAGTCGCTGCCGAGCAGGACGGGGACGATGTCGGCGTCGCAGGCGATTTTGCGGATGGTGTTCGGGTGGATCGGGCCCAGGAATGTGGTGGTCCCGGTGCTGAGCCGGTTCCCGGAGCCGGGCTGGGTGGGGCTGAGTTGGAGTTGGTTGAAGAGGTCGCGGCGGTCGATGGTGACGGTGACCTGGGGTCGGAGGCCGCCGTTCGACGGGAGTTTCCCGGTGCTCATCGCGACGCTGCACGCACCGACGAGGCCGTCGAGAAGTTTCTGGGCCCTCGAGCGCCGGTCCAAGTCGGGGCCGGCTAATCCAGGTCCTGTTCCATGCGCCGCTCGGCCGTCGGCGCCTGATCCGTCGGGGTCTGTTCCGTCTGTGGCTGCTCCGGCCGGGGCTCCCGTGCCAGGTTCGTCGTCCGGGCCGCCCTCGGCTGTGGTGGTGAGTCGGGGGTTGGTGGCGGCGTTCATGGCGGTGGTGAGGGTTTCGTATTGTTCTGCGGTGGCGAAGATTTCGAGGTGGTGGAGTCCGTGGCGGCGTCGGCGGCGGAGGAACGCGCCTTGGAGTTGCCGGAGTGCTTCTTCAGTGGGTTCGGGACCGTCCTGATCGATGAGGTCGGTCCAGCGTCGGGCCATCTTGGCCACGAAGTCGGGATCGGATTCGATGGCGGTGGTGGTGAGGGCGTGTTCCATGTCGGTGATGGTCCCGGGTTCTGCGAGGTGCCGGACTTTGTCCAGGGCGGTACTGATGATCGTCGCGGACCGGGAGGGCACCAAAGCCGATCCGATGGCGTCGGCGAGGATTTCACGCCGGGCGGGGACGTCCTGCCCGGTTATGCCGGCCTGGGGGAGGACCTCGGCGGCGAGGGCAAGCCTGCGCCGGGCCTCGCCGATGCCGATCCGCAACCGTGCCCGAAGGAACTCCGCCGCGTTCCGGTACCCGTCATCCAAGACACTGGCCCTGGCGGCGGAAGACCTACGTGCTGATTCGGTCCCCGCCACGAAACCATCTCCACCGGCGGAAGGTGTGGAACGTGCTTCACCAAAGGTCGCCCCAGCTGTGGCGGCGGTTCCCGTCCTACTCTGAGAAGTCGCGCTCTGGGAAGCTGCCGCAGTCTCGGGTCCTGGCACCGGCTCAGTCCACCCCGTCCGCCACTCCGGCGCTGCCGCCGACACCCCCGGCCGGGCTTGCTGAGCTTCCTTCCGGGTCCGTTCCACCGCCCGCGCAGCAACCAGCTGCAAGTACTCCACCGACCGGGAGATCTCCTCGACCCTGCCAGCAAAATCCGCGGCCTCAACAAACCCGAACAACCGCACCTCATCGGCCGCCACTGATCGCAACGCGTCCGCTGCGGCAGCACCTTCAAGGAGCGCCGCTTCCATAGCGTGCAAACCAGACAACGAGGACTCCGCGGGCAACTGTTCTGGCGGGGGTTCCTCGGGCCACGCGCGCGCCTCTTCGGGCACGGACTCTCCGGGCGTGGGCACCGACTCGAATCCAACAAGCGGCCCTGCGCAACGGGCTCTATCGGCAACGGTGGCTGCCGTCTCAGAGCCAGCGTACGCAATGTCCTTGTGCGCGGAGCCCTCGTACTCTGCCAGCCGGGCAGGCACAGCTAAAGAACGACGGGCGCGCTGGCGAAGCAACTCATAGGCGCGCGGCGACCCTGCCCGCCTTGCCACGACCTGCCCGATGATTCCCATACAAAAACCATGTCATGGGGGTCTGACATTTTTTGGTTGCCGGTGCTCAGCCCGCTGCGAGACGGCAAGAAGAGTCCAGATCGGTGGAGAAGTACTGGCGTTTGATGCCTAGAGTGTCGGAAGCAAATACGCCGGTTCAGGCCGATGGACGCCCTGATGCCTGTATCCCAGGGCTTCGGCGCTTCCGAGTAGGTCGGCCAGGTACCAGACAATGGCCAGCCACATTTCGGTTCCCTGCAGGGTTGGAAGGTGCTGGTTCCCACTCTCTGGTGCTGCGCTGAAGGCCATTCCCTCGCCGGAATGCCACCGACCCAGTGCGTGCTTCAGTTGAGTCCGTGCCCACGCGTTCATTTGCAGCGTCGGTGCTTCGTCTGCTTGGACGCGAGCCACAGGGGATGGACGACGTCCAGGACATTGCAGGCGTTCTGCCGGTAAGGGGCGAAATAGCGTGGGTCCGCGGAGTGCTCCAGAACTGTGTCAACGAGCCGCTCAACGTAGGGCACTGGCAATCCGAACTGGGCGAACGTGCCACGCGTCAAGCGGTAATAGCCGTTGACCATCTTGAGCCTGTTGTCATCCGTGGGTTTTCCCCAGATTCCTGCCGCGGGATTGACGTGGGTCAGCAACCAGCCGAACAGCGCGTCAAGGGAACCGGGGGAGTTCGGGTGCGCCCGGGCCAGGTTCCAGTACGCCGCGGTTCCCCAAGCATCCACCCACGCGCCGGACCCCCACGCTTCCTTCCGCCAGGGGAGGGCATCCAGTGAAGCTGTCAGCGCTGCCGGATCCGTGTCAGCGACGGCGTGAATCGGATGTAAGAACCGGGCACCGACCAGGTCCAGCGCGTACCCCACGGAGAGCACGTGGTAAGTCGAGGGGCCGGTACCGAAGGCAAGGTCGGCAAGCCCTATTCGCGTCCCTCAACCACGGTCAATAAGTGGTCAGCAAACGATCAACCTCGATCACTCCTGGATGACGTGTTGGATATGTCCCTGTAAGCTCCGGAATCCTCGGGAATGGTGAGGGCGGTCGCAGCCCAACTTGCGAGCAGTTGCAGGGCGTCCGCCGTGCCGGTGCCGGGCTCAGCGTTGTAAACCGTCAAGGTCAAACCGGCATCGGCGGACAGCTCGAGGGCTTCGTACAACAAATGCAGGTCGCCCACTATCCGGTGGCGGAAATGTTTCTTTCCGGTGTAGTGCTGGCGGACATTGTGCGACGCCCAACGGACCCGGAATTCCTCGCTGCGGGTGGACAGCTCACCCACCAGGTCACTTAGCCCCCGGTCGTAGGGATCCCTGCCGGCTTCGGTCCTCATGATGGCCACGGTGTCGTTGGCGGCGCGTTCCCAGTCCGTGTAGAAATCGTGGCTGCGAGGGTCGAGGAACAGGAATCGCGCATGGTTGGGTGGTCCGGCGGGACTGTCGTATATGTCGGCATATAAAGCCCGGCCCAGGGCGTTGGTTGCCAGTAGGTCCAAGCGACCGTTGCGAATGAAAGCGGGGGAGCCGCTAATCGCATCCAAAGTGAGTTGAACGCCAGGCCGGATGGCCTGCTTCCGGACTGGTCGACGCCGGGACTTGCCGCCGTCGCTTGCCGCCCGGGCGAGGTCGTAAAGATGGGCGCGTTCAGCGTCGTCAAGCTGCAGTGCACCGGCCAAGGACTCCAGCACGCTTTCAGAGACGCCGGAGAGGTTTCCGCGCTCCAAGCGGGTGTAATACTCCACACTCACTCCGGCGAGCATGGCCACCTCGCCGCGACGAAGTCCCGGGACACGCCGGTTTCCGCCGTAGGCCGCCAGTCCGGCCTGCTCGGGGGTAATTTTCGCCCGCCGAGTGGCAAGAAAGTCGCGTGTCTCAGTCCGATTGTCCATGCTTCCTACAGTATGACTTTTGAGCAGCTCAGGGAGTCCCTGTCATTACCCCTAACAACAGTGACTCCTTGCGTCCAGGGAAACAGGGTTAGATGGAGACATCCACCAACGTTCACCACGCAGGAGAAACATGCCTACCGCTAATGCTTACGCTGCCCCCTCGGCTACGGGCGACCTGACCCTGACCACCATCGAACGTCGTGAGGTCGGCCCCAACGACGTCCACATCGATATCAAGTTCGCCGGCATTTGCCACTCTGATATCCATACTGTCCGCGGTGATTGGGGCCCGCAGCAGTACCCGTTGGCCCCTGGCCACGAAATTGCAGGCATCGTCACCGAGGTTGGCTCGGACGTCACCAAACACAAGGTGGGCGACCGCGTGGGCGTCGGCTGCATGGTCAACTCCTGCAAGGAGTGCAAGAACTGCCTGGCCGGAGAAGAGCAGTATTGCCTCAAGGGAAACGTAGGGACCTATGGCTCCGTTGACCGCGACGACACCATCACCCAGGGTGGCTACTCCAGCCACGTGGTGGTGAACGAAGACTTCGTCGTCACCATCCCGGAAGGCCTGGACCTCGACGTCGCAGCGCCGCTGCTGTGCGCCGGCATCACCACCTACTCGCCGCTGCATCACTGGGGCGCCGGCCCCGGCAAGAAGGTTGCCGTCGTCGGTCTCGGCGGTCTCGGCCATATGGCCGTCAAGATCGCGCACGCCATGGGCGCTGAGGTCACAGTCCTTTCGCAGTCACTTAAGAAGATGGAAGACGGGCTCAAGCTGGGTGCGGACCACTACTACGCCACCAGCGATCCCACCACGTTCGAGCAGCTCGGCGGCACCTTCGACCTCATCGTCAACACGGTCAGTGCTTCCATCGACATCAGCGCGTACCTTCAGTTGCTGACACTCGATGGCACGTTGGTCAACGTTGGCGCACCGGCCGAACCACTGCCGGTTAACGTGTTCTCACTGATCACGGGTCGTCGCCGGTTCGCTGGTTCGGCCATTGGCGGCATCCGCGAAACGCAGGAAATGCTGAACTTCTGCGCAGAGCACGGCCTGGGCGCCGAGATCGAGGTCATCCCGGCCAGCAAGATCAACGACGCCTATGAGCGCGTCCTTGCCTCGGACGTCCGCTACCGCTTTGTCATCGACGTCTCCACTATCGGCTAGAGACGCAGCACCACCGAAACGGCCACGCTTCCTTCGAGGGGGTGTGGCCTTTTCCCTGTCACCCAACAGGGACAATGGTCTGGTGACTTTCAGACTGGACACCATAGGTACGGGGCTGGTGTTTGCTGATTCCCTCTCGAACCTGACCGCCGCCCTGGCAACTCAGGGCGGCGGCGGCGCGGCAGTGGTACAGGCGCCGCCCGGGACAGGTAAGACCACCCTCGTGCCTCCGCTGCTCGCCAACCTAGTGTCCGAACAGAGTCCAGGCCGGCCGCGCGTCGTCGTCACGCAGCCCCGCCGTGTAGCGGCCCGCTCAGCCGCGCGCCGCCTCGCGTCGCTGGACGGCAGTCAGCTGGGCCGCCGGGTTGGCTACACCGTCCGTGGGGAAAGCAAAGTCAGCCAGGACACGGTGGTTGAGTTCGTCACGCCAGGTATTCTCCTGCGGCGTCTCCTTGCCGACCCCGGTCTTGAGGACGTCAGCGCTGTGGTCCTGGATGAGGTCCACGAACGTGGACTCGAAACGGATCTCCTGGTGGGCATGCTTGCGGAGGTCCGGGAACTTCGCGGCGACATTACCGTGGTGGCGATGTCGGCAACCCTCGACGCCGCGCGTTTTGCCACACTGCTGGGGACAGGGCTCGACGGCGGCGACCCGGCTCCCGTCGTCGACTGCCCTTCCGCGCTGTATCCGCTGAAGGTCCAGTGGGTTCCTGCCCGCGAGCACCGCTTGGACGCTCGAGGCGTTTCCCGGCTTTTCCTCGACCACGTGGCCCACACGGCGGCGACAACCCACGCAGCAGCCTTGGCCCCGGACGCCGACGTAGACGCCTTGGTTTTCCTTCCGGGAGCCCGTGAAGTGTCCGACGTCGCCACTCGTCTTCGTGGTCTGGTGTCGGGGAACGTGGAGGTGCTGGAGTTGCACGGCCAGATCGGTCCGGAAGCCCAGGACCGCGCGGTATCCGGCCGTGAACCTGGCGGCCTGCCGCGCATCATCGTGTCTACTTCCTTGGCTGAATCGTCGCTCACGGTTCCCGGCGTGTGTGTGGTCATCGACTCGGGGCTTTCAAGGGAACCGCGCCGGGACGCCGGCCGCGGCATGTCCGGACTCGTGACCGTTTCCTGCTCCAGGGCCTCGGCTGATCAGCGTGCCGGCCGTGCAGCACGGCAGGGTCCGGGTACGGTGGTCCGCTGCTACGACCAGCAGGCCTATGCTGCAGCTCCGGCACATCAGACACCCGAAATCTCCGTTGCAGACCTCACCAGCGCTGCTTTGGTCCTTGCATGTTGGGGTGCGCCGGGCGGCGTAGACCTGAAACTTCCCGATGCACCGCCGGCTGCGGCCATGAACGATGCCGTGGAGGTCCTCCGGGAGCTGGGTGCCGTGACAGCGGAAGGAACAGTCACCGCCGTGGGCAAGACCTTGGCCCGGATCCCCGCCGACCCCCGGCTTGCCCGCGCCTTGCTGGACGGATCGGCGGTGGCGGGTCGACGCGCAGCGGCTGAAACAGTGGCCCTCGTTGCCGGCGGGCAGAGGGCACCGGGGGCGGACCTCAACAAGCTGCTGTCGGCCCTGCGCTCAGGTTCGGACCCGGGCGCGCGTCGTTTCGCGGAAGACGTCCAGCGGATGGAGACGTTGGTACGGAAGGAAGCTGCCGCCGTCGTGCGTCCCAAGGCGGCCGCCGATGTCACGGCAGGGGAAGCGACGGGCCTTGTGGTGGCGCTGGCTTTCCCGGACCGCGTGGCAAGGCGTGTTCCCGGCGACGGCTCCACCACGTACTTGTTATCGTCCGGAACGCGCGCCGGACTTCCCTCCGGTAGTTCACTGTCCGGGCATGACTGGCTTGCAGTTGCCGAGGTGTCCCGCGCGCAGGGGCGCGATGCCGCAGGAACGGGCGCCGTCATCCGTTCGGCCGCGCCGTTGTCGGCCGAATTGGCGGAAGCGGCCGCACCGGACCTCCTCACGGAGAAGGTGGAGGCGAAGTTCGATCAAGGCCGCGTGATGGCCAGGCTGGAGCGGCGCTTGGGTGCCATCGTGTTGTCCTCCACGCCTGTCCGCCCCACCGCCGAATCCGGCCGTCGTGCCGTGTCCGAGGCGCTGGAGAAGTCGGGATTGTCCCTGATCGGCTGGTCACCCGCAGCCGATGCCCTGCGGAGGCGTCTTGCCTTGCTGCACCGTGAACTCGGAAGCCCGTGGCCCGACGTCCGCGAAGCAGCCCTTCTGTCCAGGCTGGAGGATTGGCTGGGCCCGGAGCTCGAGGCGATGGCCACCGGCGCCGCCGTGAGTTCCATCAACCTTGTTGATCCTTTGAGGCGCCTGCTTCCGTGGCCGGACGCCGCGCGGCTCGAAGACCTCGTGCCGGAGCGTCTGGAGGTGCCGAGTGGCTCGCGTGTGCGCATCGACTATCCCGAGGTTTCGGATCGCAGCAGCGGGGATCACGACGACGGCCGTCCGGTGGTGGCGGTCAAGCTTCAGGAATGCTTCGGTTGGGACAGCACGCCGCGGCTCCTAGCTGGCAGGGTCCCTGTTCTGTTTCATTTGTTGTCCCCGGCAGGAAGGCCGTTGGCTGTCACGGACGATCTCGCGTCGTTCTGGTCCGGTCCCTACTCCCAGGTTCGGGCCGAGATGCGTGGGCGCTACCCCAGGCATCCCTGGCCCGAAGACCCGTGGACAGCGCAGGCTACGGCCAAGACCAAAAACCGCATGTAGCCGCGCTCTTGTGCTCGGGACGCGGCAGTTACGCGAGCCGCTCCAGGAGGAACTGGAGCTCGCCGTCCACGATCGTCCCCAGGACATTGCTGGCGGCGAACTCGTCCGGAGCCGTGGTCAGGGGATCGAGTTCGAACGCCGTGAAGTCTGCCCGCTTGCCCACCGTGATCGATCCCGAAACTTCCCACAGCCCCGCAGCTTTCGCCGCATGCGAGGTGTAACCCTCAAGGGCTTGGAGTGCCGTGAGGGCCTGGGATGGGGCGATGGGTTCCTGCTCCGGCGCTCCGGATCGGCGCCGCAGCTGTGCGTCCGCCATGATCGGAAGCGGCTCGTAGGGTGCGATCGGCCAGTCAGAGCCGATACCCAAGGTCACCCCGGCCTCGCGAAGGTCCCGGCACCGCCAGGCCCGGTCGGCGCGCTCATTCCCCAAGCGCATGGACCAGTTGTCACTGTGGTCCGCCAGGGAGTAGTGCGTGCAGTGGG
This sequence comes from Arthrobacter sp. Rue61a, assembly GCF_000294695.2. Taxonomy (NCBI): domain Bacteria; kingdom Bacillati; phylum Actinomycetota; class Actinomycetes; order Micrococcales; family Micrococcaceae; genus Arthrobacter; species Arthrobacter sp. Rue61a. The sequence goes on from NC_018531.1 coordinate 2,424,272, forward strand.
TCGGCTGCATGCTGGCTACGACGCCCGTGCCCTTGAATCGGGCTACCAGCTCGTCCGGCACTGTTTCGATGTGCTCGATCCTGTGGACGGTCCGGCGCAGGACATCTGCCGGAACAACGGTGGCCAGGGACTCCAGAGCGTCCAACACATGTTCAACGCCGGCATCGCCGATTGCATGCGTCGCCGTCGGGATGCCCCGGGAGGCAAAGTAGCTGACAGCAGCGGAGTATTCTTCGGGTCGCGGCCAGAACGATGCCGTGGATTGACCGTAGAGGTCCGGTTCGTAGAGCCAGGCAGTCCCGTTGTCTACGGTTCCATCGACGAAGAGCTTGATGGCTTCAATGGACCACCTGCGGCCGCCCTTCCCCAAGGTTCGGGCCAGCGACTTCCAGTCGTTCTCATCGCTGCCCGGCATGCACCACGGAGCGGTTCGAAGCCGCAGCGGCAGCTCCCCATCGGCCTCCAGGGCCTGGAAGAGGGCCGACGATTCCTCGCTATGGTCCATGACATGGCCGCCGGTAAGCCCTGCGCGGGCGAAGTCCCTGAGGAGCGCGGCAAGCCTCGACTTGCGCTCCTCGAAGGTCTCCCGGGGAATGTGGCTTTGGATGAGTTCCATCGCCGCCGCCTCAACAAGGAAACCAGTGGGCCGTCCGTCGGCGTCGCACACCACCTCGGAGGCCTGGTCAAACTGGTACCGTCCATGGACACCGGCCACTTCAAGCGCCCGGCTGTTCACCAGCGCTGAGTGCCCGTCGAACAACCGGATCATGGCGGGCTTGCCGTTGCTGACGTCGTCCAGGACGCTGCGGTGCAGCGGCACCGTACCGAAAGCGTTCGGGTTCAGTCCCCAGCCACGCAACCAGCCGTCGTCGTGGCTTGCTTCTGTCAGCAGGAGTGACCGGACTTCATTCAGCGTCGAAGCCCCGGAGAGATCCACGCCGATAGTGAGGTCCAAACCGAACACGGGGTGGATATGGCAGTCCACCAGGCCCGGTGTCAGCGTTGCGCTGCCGAGGTCCACCATGCGGGTGCCGGCCTGGCGCCATGCTTGGGCGTCCTGACGGCTTCCGACGGCGGCAATCAACCCGCCGCTGACTGCGACGGTCTGGATGGGCTCGGCATGTCGGTTGTCCAGGGTGTGGATGGTGTCCGCAAGGACGATGAGGTCAGGAGTCATGGGTTTCAAAGCTTCCAATCCGGGCGAAGACGTCAGGGCGGGTGGTGCGCAGTCTGCGGGCAATCAGCAGGCCCGCAAGGAAAACAAGAGGGGCGACCAGGAGCAGGATGGTGTTGGTTAGAGCATCCGCAAAGGTGAGTAGTTCGATGTTGATGGCGATCAGTGCCACCACACCGAAGAGCAGGATGGCCGAGGCCACGCTCAGGGGAATGAGGAAACGGTTGGTGGCTGCGGCGCGGTTGCGTCGCAGGTAGATGAACGCTGCAACGGACACCAGACCCTGCAGGGCCACAATGCCAACGATGCCGGGGGTGTTGACCCAAATCAGCAGTTGCTTGTACGGGTCCGCGCCGGCGATGGCGCACATGATGATGACGACGGCGGCCAAGATAGTCTGGATCTGCCCGGCACGATGTGGGGACTTGTACTTGGGGTGGGTCCTGCCGAGGAAAGCGGGGAGCACGCCGTCCTTGGCCAGCATGTACACGTAGCGGTTGATGGCGTTGTGGAAGGCCAGTTGCGAGGCATAAACACTGGTCACGATCAGCACATACATGACCACCTCGGCCCAGGGGCCCACGTATTGGTTGATGGTGGCGAAGAACATCCCATCGGCCAGTTCGCCGGCAGCTGCAACCACGTTTCCGTCACCGTAGGCCTGGATGACGGTCCAGACAATGAAGGCATAGAACACGGACATGAAACCCACTGCGATGTAAGTTGCCCGGGGGACGGACTTGTCCGGATTACGCGCTTCACGGCGGTACAGCACGGTTGATTCGAAGCCCATGAAGGCAGCGAAACAGATAGCCAGGATGGCAAGGACTCCAGGGGTGAAGGCATGCTCCGGGGAGAACGAGGTGAAACTGATGCCTTCCGCACCGCCGCGGGCAAGGATGCCGACGCCCATGATTGCCAGGATGGCGGTCTCGGCAATAAGCAGGACGCCGAGTACCTTGGCGCCGACGTCGATGCCCCGGTATCCGAGAAACCAGACGGCCGCGATGGCCACCAGGGCAACGGCGGGCCATGGCACATCCATACCAAAGAGTGCGAGGAGCATGGCTTGTGTTTGGACGGCGAACAATCCATAGACGCCGATTTGCAGGCAGTTGTAGGACACGATCGCCAGGATGGCTGAGGCCAGGCCCACGGTTTTGCCCATGGCCAAGGTGATGTAGGTGTAGAAGCCACCGGCGGCTTTAACGTGTTTGGTCAGGGCCATGAAGGAGACAGCGAAGACCAGCAGGACTGCGCCGGCAATGACGTAGCCCATGGGGGCGCCTATGCCCCCAACTCCGATGGCCACGGGCGCCACGCCGGCCATCACGGTCAGGGGAGCTGCTGCGGAGATCACCAGGAAGGCGATACCGCCGGTGCCTATGGCATTTCGTTTGAGCCCATTCCCGGCATCAGCTGCCGGGGGTCGGGTTTCGAGGTCAGACATGGGGATCCTCTGGGGTGTTCGGGGAGGGAAGATTCTCGGGGAGCCATCAATAAAGCGAAAGGCTTTCGTTTATGGTAGATCCTTGTGACCCGCCGCACAACACTCCGACGCAAAGTTCTGGCTAGAGTCGTAACAACAACCTTGAATGGAGACACCCGTATGGCACGCCCGCTGGTCCCGCTGATATCCATCGACGCACTCGTCACCGCTGCCTTGGAGCTGGTGGACGAGGCAGGGGACTTCAGCCTGCCGAAACTGGCCAAACGGATCGGGGTCAGCCAGTCCTCCATCTACAACCACGTCAGCGGCCGGGAGGAGATCCTTGAGCTCATGCGTGGCCGGATCATCGCGGAAAGCCCGTACGTCTTGGAGGATGAGCAGGATTGGGAGGCTTCGCTTCGTGCCATCGTCCGGAGCTATCGTGATGCCTTCGCCCGCCATCCAAAACTCGCGCCGCTGCTGGTACTCCAGACGGTGCAGGATGACCAGGTCATGGCCCTGTACGAGAACCTGGCCGTGGCCCTCGAAACCGCGGGGTTCCGGGGCCGGGACGTGATGTCAGCGATTTCCACCATTGACAGTTTCGCGCTGGGCTTCGCTTTGGACTTGGCGGCACCGGACGTCGTCTGGGCACCACCCGCGCAGGGGTACCCCGCCCTCACCAATGCCTTGGCCCAGGCAGGACCCGCGGACGAGCGAGGCGAGGCAGCTTTCGAGTTCGGCCTGGAGATCCTCATCGCCGGACTGCACTCCCGTCTTCAGTCGACGGTGCTGTGAAGCAGACGGCAGAGGGGGCTTGGAAGGCGCAGTGAACCTCCTTCAAACCTGGTGGGACGCCGTGGTCCGCGGGTTCACCGACACCCACACCACCGCGGTGCCATTGCCAGCCCTGCTGGGCATACTCGCGTGCGCCGTCGTCTTGAGCATCCCGCGCGTCACGTGGCGCTGGTTCGGCCTCTACGTCACTTTTGTCCATGAGCTGGGCCACGCCTACGCCGCGCTCATGACGGGCCGTTTCGTCCATGGGCTCCGGATCGGACTCGACCATTCGGGCCGCCTTGTCAGTAGTGGCAGGAGCGCCTTCGGGGCAGCGTGGTCCGGATTCTGGGGCTACCCTGCACCCGCCGTGGTTGGTTTGTGCCTGATTGCCGCCTTCGCCGCCGGCCGCTCCGGCGCCGCTATGTCCATCGGGGCCTTGATCCTGCTGGTCTCGCTGATCTTCCTGAGGAACCTTACCGGGATCCTTGTAGCGGTGTTGAGCGCCACGATCGCCCAACTGCTGATCCTGTTCGCGACACCCACAACGGTCAACTACGTTGTGCTGGCTCTCGGAGTTGCCCTTTCCGTGGGCGGCGTCCGGGATTTGCTCAAGCTGGCCGGCGTGCACACCCGTCGCCGCGACCGGCTGGCGGCATCCGATGCCTTCATCCTCGGCCGCACCACGGGCGTACCCGCATTCGTTTGGCTGACCGGATTCACAACCGTGATCGCCGGATGCGCTGTAGCGTCGGCGTGGTTACTGTGGGGGATGCTCACCGTATAGGCCGTGGTGGATCCGCGGTCAGGGGTCCCGACGGCGATTGGCTGGCTTTCGTCCCCGCCAGCCCTTGCCCTGTGGTCGCTTCAGGGTGTCCAATCCTCTTTAACGTTCGAACTGGATGTGTTCGGACTCCGTGCCGGGATACAACACCAGGAGGTGCCCATGTCCGCGAAGGGCACGCGCGAAACGGCAAGAGGAACCGGACCTGGCACCGCGGAGGCCAGGCGCGGTGAGAACGGTGCTGCCCTGGCTGCAAGCGATCCAGCGAAGATCCGGAACGTGGCGCTCGTGGGACATTCGGGTGCAGGAAAATCGATGCTCGTGGAGTCGTTGCTCGCCGCAACCGGAGCCATCACCAGGATGGGCTCCATCAGCGAGGGCACCACGGTCAGTGATTCCGATCCTTCAGCCATCCATCAGCAAAGGTCAGTGACGTTGTCTGTCGCCCCGATTCTGGTGGGCGACGTAAAGGTCAACCTGATCGACACTCCCGGGTACACGGACTTCACCGGCGAACTGCGTGCAGGTTTGAGGGCCGCCGATGCGGCCCTTTTCGTTGTCTCGGCCATTGATGGCATTGACGGTGCCACCGTTGCTTTGTGGGGCGAGTGCGAGAAGATCCGGATGCCGCGTGCCGTGGTGGTCAGCAAACTGGACCATCCGCGCGCTGACTTCAGTGCCGCCGTCGTGCGTTGCCAGGAAGCGTTCGGCGAGTCGGTCCTCCCGCTGTACGTCCCGGCTGTTGGCAACGCCGGACTCATCGGTGTGCTCCATGGCGCCGCGGATGAGGACCAGACACCGGCTTCGGATGTCGAAGAAGCCAGGGGCCCGCTGATTGAGGGCATCATCGCGGAGAGCGAAGACGAAACCCTCATGGACCGGTACCTCGAGGGCGAAGAACTGCCTCTCGCGGACCTGATACAGGATCTTGAAACTGCTGTGGCACGGGCAAGCTTCTTTCCCGTCATGCCCACCTCGGCCGAAACCGGTTTGGGCCTTGCGGAACTTATGGCCCTGCTGACTGATGCCTTGCCATCGCCGTTGGAACGCATCAACCCCGCGGTCATGAAACTCGACGGTTCGTCACTGAAGCCTCTGGAGGGTGAGCCCACCGGGCGCCTTGCCGCGGAAGTTGTCCGAACCACTGTGGATCCCTTCCTTGGCCGTGTCTGCCTGGTCCGGGTCTTTTCGGGAACCCTCCGGGAGGATTCCTCGATCCATATCGGCGGCAGGGGATTGGCTGACAGGGGGCACGAGGATCATGACGCCGATGAACGCATCACGCATCTGTACTCGCCTGTTGGATCCAGCCTGAAGGCGGTTCCACAGTGCATTGCCGGTGACATCTGCGCCATCAGCAAGCTGGCCAGTGCCGAGACCGGGGACACGGTCTCAGACCGTGAGGCGCCGCTGCTGATCGAGACGTGGAACATGCCCGAGCCCCTGATGCCGGTAGCCATAGAGGGGGCATCCCGCAGTGATGAAGACGCGCTGGCCAAGAGCATCGGAAAGGTGGCGGCCGCCGATCCGACGCTGCGGTTGGAACGAAACCAGGACACGCACCAACTGATCCTGTGGTGCATGGGGGAGGCCCATGCAGAGGTGGTCCTGGACAGACTGCGTAGCCAGGGCGTCAAACTCCAGACCGTGGACGTGATCACTCCGCTCCGGGAAACCTTTGCCAGCAAGGCCGCCGGACACGGGCGGCATGTGAAGCAATCCGGTGGCCACGGGCAGTTCGCCATCTGCGACATCGAGGTGGAGCCCCTGGCCCGCGGCGGGGGCTTTGAATTCACCGACAGAATCGTTGGCGGTGCAATCCCCGGTACGTTTGTCACGTCAGTGGAAAAGGGTGTTCGCTCGCAAATGCTCAAGGGTGTGTCAGCGGGATTCCCCGTGGTGGACATCAAGGTGACGCTGGTGGGCGGAAAAACGCACAGCGTGGACTCGTCCGACGCAGCCTTCCAAGCTGCGGGTGCGTTGGCTCTCAGGGAAGCTGCCGCAACCGCCAAAATCCAACTGCTGGAACCCGTATCGTCCGTCGTCATCAGCGTTCCTGATGAATACGTGGGCGCCGTCATGAGCGATTTGTCCGGACGCCGGGGTCGCGTGACAGGCACAACCGCCGCAGACGGTGAGGGCACGGAAATCAGCGCCGAAGTCCCGGACCAAGAACTCCTGCGATACGCCATTGAACTCCGTGCCCTCACAGCAGGCACGGGGCGTTTCAGCCGGTCCTACCTTCGTCACGAACCCCTGCCGAAATAGGCCTAGGTGTTTGCCCGAAGGAAGGTTGCGACTTCCGGGGCGAGGGACGCCCCTACCTCGGCCGCACCACGCTTCACACCTTTGACAGCGAACGAATGGTCCCCGCCCTCGCTCCACTGAAGAGTCGCCGTCGGGCCTATTTTTTCCACCACACGCTCCAACAGTTCCGGCGTCGCGAACGTATCGCGGGTGCCTTGGAGAAAGAGCATCGGCACAGTGACGCCATAGAGGTGTTCGTCCCGGAGCTTCTCAGGCTTTCCGGGGGCGTGGAGTGGGTAGCCGAGGTACACGAGACCCCTTGCGGCCATCCCTTCAGCCACTGCCATGGAGGCCATGCGTCCACCGAACGATTTACCGGCAGCCCAGAGGGGCTCTCCTTGGCTTAGCTCCGCTGCTTTGTCCATCACTGCCCGCCAGGTAGCGATGGCCAGAGGAGGACGATCCGGGAAACGCCGGCCGGCCTCACGGTAGGGAAAGTTGAAGCGCAACGTGGCCACGCCTTCCTCGGCCATCGCCTCAGCGAAACCCTGCAGGAACGGGTGTTCCATTCCTGCTCCCGCGCCATGCGCCACCACCAGGGTGGCGGAGGGCTGCTTGGGCCGGATATGAAGGGCAGAGACTTCGGTTTCTCCCACAGCGACGTTCAAGGATGTTTCAGTGTTTGGCATGCATCCATCATTGCCCATCACGGCAAAACGCACTGGGGTGCTGACGCGCAGGGCATAAACGGGGTAGCTTGTGGCCATGGCGAGCGAAGCAACCACCGTTACTGTCCCTGGTCCCGACGGCCCGCGCGAGGTCAGGATCTCCAGTCCAAGCAGGGTGATGTGGCCCGAGGCGGGACTGACCAAACTGGATCTTGCCACGTACCTCATCGACGTCGGTGAGGCTTTTGTCGAGGCTAACGGGAACCGGCCCATCAGCCTCCAGCGTTACTCGGGCAACATTGAGGGTGAGATGTTCTTTTCCAAGAATCCGCCCAAGGGTGCCCCGGAGTACGTCCGTTCCGTGCCGGTGACCTACCCCAGCGCGCGTTCGCATCCCCAGTTGGTGATCGATGAGCCGGCGGCTGCAGTGTGGGCCGCGCAAATGAACACCGTGGTGTTCCACCCCTGGGCGTCCCGGGCCAACGATCCCGACAATCCCGACCAGCTCAGGATTGACCTTGATCCTCAACCCGGCACGGACTTCGATGACGCCATCCCTGCCGCCTTGGAACTTCGCACCGTGCTGGAAGAAGCCGGACTGACTGCGTTCATCAAGACCTCCGGAAACCGGGGGCTCCACGTCTACGCACCTATCCATCCGAAGCATGAATTCCTGGATGTCCGCCATGCCGTGATCGCCGCTGGACGCGAGTTGGAGCGGCGCATGCCGGAGAAGGTCACTACGGCCTGGTGGAAAGAGGAACGCGGTACGAGGATTTTCGTGGACTTCAACCAGGCCAACAGGGATCGAACCATTGCCGGGGCGTACAGCCCCCGCGCCGTCCCCACGGCCCAGGTGTCCTGCCCGTTGACGTGGGACGAACTGGAGAACGCCGATCCCGCGAAATACACCATCAAAACGGTCCCGGACCGCTTGGCAGAAGTAGGCGACCCCTGGGCGTCCATGCACGATCACCCGGGCGACATTGACGTGCTGTTGAAGTGGTGGGAGCGTGACGTCAAGAACGGTCAGGGGGAAATGCCATTCCCGCCGGAATTTCCCAAGATGCCGGGCGAGCCCATGCGCGTGCAGCCGAGCCGGGCACGCAAGCCCGAAGAGTAGGCCGGAGAAACTGAACCGGGAGAGCGTGTGCCGCGACCACCAGCTGAAAGGATCCAGAGGATTCCCCGGGCGTGCAGCTTGTTCCTCAGCGGTTTGTTCCTGAGCTGTTTGTTTCTGAGCGGGTGCACCGAAACCCCGGAGCCACGTCCGCTCCCGCCCACCACCGCTGCAGCGCTCCCGTCAACGCTCACGCCAACGGCTCAACCGCCGACGACAGGCCCTCCTCCCGGTCCAACCCCCGCGCCTGCTCCGGCGCCCTCGAACAGTGTTGTATTCACCCCAGCGTTCCAGGAGCTCCGTGCCACCCTTGAGTTGTTCTCGCGGGAGAAGCTGGATGAAGGGGCATCAGCCGTCCTCATCAAGGCAAAGGTCGGCCAGCAGGAATGGACGCTCGCAGAAGGAGTGCTCACCCGGGAGGGACGGGTTGCTGTCCAACCGGGTCACCGTTTCCATGTGGGGGAGCAGTTCCGGACGCTACTGGCTGTGTCAGTCATGAAACTCGTGGAAGAGGGCCGGCTGGGTTTGGACGACCCCCTGGCTGCCTACCTTCCCGGGTCAGTCTCGGCGGGCACAGCCGTGACCATACGCCAGCTCCTTGGCGACGTCGCGGACTTGCCTGCCGGCCTGGCTGCCTCAGAGCGCGCGCCTGGCGCTCCGGGACCCGATGCGTTGCTCGGCCTGGTGGTGGAGCAGCTTAGAGGCGTGCCGCTGGGTACCGTCCTGCGAACGGATGTCCTGACACCCTTGAACCTTCGTTCCACGGAGCTGCTGGATGCTAATTCAGCAATCCCGGATGATCTCGTCCACGGATACGTCCAGCTGGAGGGAGAAACCATGGACGTTACCCGCACCGGGCTCCAGGACGGGATCGCCAACGGAGGTCTGGTGTCCACTGTGGAGGATATCTCGGCGTTCCACACTGCGCTGCTGAGGGGTGAGTTGGTGCAGCCGGCGAGCCTTATCGCCATGAAGGGGACAGTGTTTGACGACTATGGCCTTGGCCTGGATCACTGGGATGACCGCTGCACCAACGGCTCCTACTACGGCCATGCCGGCGACGTTCCAGGGTATGGAAGCATTGCCATGAGCAGCGCCGACGGCAACCGCCAACTATCCATTTTCATGGCCTACCCGCCTCAGGCGGTGTCCACACAGCCGTCAGCCTTGGCACTTGAAATGACGGGCGTCGCCCAGGTTGCCCTGAATGCGGGATGCCGCTTCCAATTCCGGTGAACAGTCAAAAATAGTTCGGTGACGCTTATTCGAAGCGCGAAGGATCGCCGGTTCCGTACCGCACAACCTCGGCCACTCCGCTGGAGAAGTCGATCACGGTGGTGGGTTCCGAGCCGGTGTCTCCGGCATCGATGACGCCGTCCACTTGGTTATCCAAACGCTCCTTGATTTCCCAGCCCTGAGTCAACGGTTCTTCCTCATCCGGCAGCAGGAGCGTGCTGGAGAGCAAAGGCTCGCCCAGCTCGGCCAACAGCGCCTGGACCACACGGTGGTCAGGAATGCGCACGCCCACGGTTTTCTTTTTGGGGTGCAGAAGCCTTTTGGGAACTTCCTTGGTGGCCGGGAGGATGAAAGTGTAGCTGCCAGGGGTAACTGCTTTGATGCTCCTGAAGATGTCGTTGTCCAACATGACGAACTGACCCATCTGGGCGAAGTCCTTGCACACCAGCGTGAAATGGTGTTTGTCGTCCAGCTGCCTGATGGTCCTGATGCGGTCCAAAGCTTCCCTGTTTCCGATCTGGGCGCCCAGCGCGTAGCAGGAGTCAGTAGGGTAGGCGATCAAACCGCCGCCCTGGAGCATGTTCACCACTTGGCCGATGGCGCGTGGTTGGGGATCTTCCGGGTGCACGTCAAAGAATCTGGCCATGGAAAGAGCCTACGACAAAGCTATGACAAGACGTCCTTGTTGGAGAATTTTGCGTATGCCAGCGCGCCGCAAACCGCGATATAACCGGTTTGGAGGAGCGCATTCTCACCGAAGGAAGTCCACGAGATCGGCTGTCGCAGCAGATCCGCGAAACCCAGCCAGTGGTGGCTGAACAGCCACGGATGCAGCCACTCGAGCTGGGGCAGATTGTCGAGCACCTGCGATACCACGGAGAGCACGATGGTTGCAGCCATGGCCCCCACCGGAACGTCAGTGAAGGTTGAGATCAGCAGGCCGATCGCGGACAGGCCGAGCAGGGACACCGTAATGTAGGCGGCGATCAGCAGGGATCTCAACACCGACTCGCCAACGCTGATGGTGTTCCCGGACAGCAACGTCACCGGACCCACAGGAAAAAGTACGACGCCGGCCAAGGCGCCCGAGGCTGCTACGGTGGCTGTCGCAGCGAAACAGAAGGCAACGGCCCCGGCGTACTTCACCAGCAGCAAGCGAATGCGCCCGGCGGGAGCAAGGAGCAGGTACCGCAAGGTTCCCAGGTTCGCCTCCCCGGCGATCGTATCCCCGGCCACCACTCCGACAGTGAGTGGCAGGAACAAAGGAACACACACCACCAGGGCAGTGACCGCGACGAAGAGGCCGTTCTGGGTGATGCGGTCCAGAAACAAAGGCCCCCGGCCGGGAGTTGCAGGCCGGGCCGACAACTTGACTGCCACGGCAATCAGAATGGGCACCGCAGCGAGGGCGAGCAGCATGGCCCACGTGCGGAGCCTGCGGAACAGCACGGACAACTCGGAGCCCAATAGCGCCCATCCAACTCCAGCACGCTGAGGTGGTGCAGCAGTTTCAGCCGACAACGTCAAAACCCTCCCCGGTCAAGGACACGAAACGCTCTTCCAGGCTTGCGTTCTCCACGGTGAAGCCGCGGACCCGGACGCCGTCAGCAACCAATGCGGCCACGATCGCCTCGGGTTCATGTCCGTTGATGCCGGTACCCACCACCGCCGCGTTACCCCACGGGCTGCCGGTGCCTGGTGCTTCGCCGGGAACCAGGCCAAGGCGCGTCAACACACGGGACGCCAGTTCGACGTCGGGCGTTTGCACCACAACGTGTGCCTGCCCGGCAGACCGGAGCTCCTCCAGCGGCCCTTGGGCCACAAGTCGACCGGCGCTCATCACGCCCACATGGGTACACATCTGCTCCACCTCGGCGAGCAGGTGGCTGGAGACGAATACAGTGGTCCCGCCCGCAGCGAGGGAGCGAACCAGGCTGCGGACTTCACGGGTACCTTGGGGATCCAGGCCGTTGGTTGGTTCGTCGAGGACCAGCAACTCCCGCGGCCGGAGCATGGCGTTGGCCAGTCCGAGGCGCTGCTTCATGCCCAACGAGTAGGCACGGACCTTCTTGCGGGCTGCATGGCTGAGCCCTACGCGTTCAAGGGCGTCCTGAACGCGCTGCCGCCTGGTGGAAGACGACGCATGACGGTCGGCGGCATCCAGGCGCATCAAGTTACCCGTGCCTGAGAGGAAAGGATAGAAGCCGGGGCCCTCCACTAACGCCCCGACATCAGGGAGTACAGAAGCCAAAGCCAGTGGCATCTCCCGGCCAAGAACGCGGATGTCTCCGCTGTCCGCCGAAGCCAAGCCCAGCAGCAATCGGATGGTGGTGGTCTTCCCCGATCCATTCGGACCCAGGAATCCGAACACGGAGCCGCGGGGAACCGCCAGGTCAATTCCGTCGACGGCGGACCGGTGACCGAAGCGCTTCACCAACGCGCGCGTTTCTATGGCGAGATCAGACGAGCGGACGGGAGTCGCACCATGAGCGGCGGCTGTCCGGGGTTCGTTCACTGGGCGGCAGCGGCTGACTGAAGCCGTTCCAAAGGAACCATACCCGCATAGACGCGGCCGTCATCGAGAATCAGCACGCTCAGCAGCGACGTCGTCAACGCCCGGCCACCGTCAACAGGCTGCAAGGTTTGGGAGAGCTCGGGATTGGACGTGAACTCTGCGGGGGCAGAACCAGCGGGCAACGCGACCACGGAATCCCAACCCATACCCGTGACTGTGGCCCCCCGCGCCGGCGCATCGGGGGAGGGCGCATCGGGGGCAGGCGCATCGGCGGGGGGCTTCACCGGCAGTACCTTCTCATTAGCCGGCAGTACCTTCTCAGTGACCGTTGCTCCCGGTGGCGGGGTGAAGTCAAACAACGCAGTATCCGGCGTGGACAGGTCCAGCTGGGTGTATTCCAGTGAATACGCTGGTTCGGACTGGCCTTTGGCCCGCACCTCGACACCCAGCGGCAGACCGGTTTCGGAGTCGACGTCGATGGTCACCGAATCAACCAGGGTTTCAGTACTGCGGGGGTTAAGAGTCAAAGAGTAAGCGCTGCGGCCAGCCACCGTTGAGGCCTCAGCAACGGTCACCTCCGTGCTGGCATCAATGGCTGCAATGAAACGGCTGGCCATGGCCTCCGGCGTCGGCATGTCCGGACGGGTCGGCTTGGCGGGAAGGGACTTCAGTTCCGCCAGGGACGGAACCGGCACGGTCAGATGCGTGGCGCTGTTGTCCCTTGAGTTGTAGAACCAGGCGTCTCCGCCGTTGACTACCACGTCACGCTCGGCCATCTGGTCCAGGATTTGTACCCGCGCCCGCAGGGGCCCGTCTACATACACCCTGGCCGTGTGGGAGCCCGTCAGGAACTCAAGGGCAGAGGCGGCGCCCGAAGTGATGCCCGGACCTGATGCGGGGACTTCCGGAAGCCCCAACTCCGCGGTCTGCTCCACCGTGCCGGACAACGCCCGCACCTCGGTGCGCGCCACCATGGCCAGAATCTCTTCAGCGGTCTTTAGCGGAAGAGAAACGGCAGCGCCGGCTTGCACCGAACCGAAGAGGACAGCCATTGCCAAGGCAAGGGGAATGAAGAGAGCTGGCAGCCACCGCTGCCTGGCCCGCGCCACTGCTACCAACCACCGCTCGTGAGAGGCATGAATCCAGACTACTCCGGTTGGGTGCGGCGATCACCTGCCCGTATCGGTCCTGAATAAGCCGGCCCAGTCCTGCATTAGCCGGCCCAGTCCTGCATTAGCCGGCCCAGTCCTGCATAAGCCGGCTCAGTCCTGAATCAGGCGACGGGCCAATTCCACCGCTCCATGGACCGGAGGCTGCGCCAGGATGCGGATCGTGGACGGATCCTCCAAGGAAACCTTGCGGGCCACCGCCCCGGCGAGTTGGCTCTGATTCACCAACAATGCACCAGCCATGACCAACGGCAGGTCCAGTCCCAGCTCGCCCATGACCTGCCGGGCAAGCGTGGCCAGCGAATGCGCGGCCTCCGCCTGGATGCGCAATGCCGCGGGATCGCCCTCCGCGGCCAGGTCCAGGACAAGCGGAGCCAAACCGGCCCAATGGTCGGGTTCGGGTTTGGCGTAGAAGGCGTCCATGAGCTGCAAAGCGTCCACGCTCGCCGTCGCTGCCATCACTGCCTTGACCAGGGTGCCGGGTTCCAGCCCGGCATAGTACTCCCGGAGCGCCTCACGGACGGCATCCCGCACCACCGAGTAACCGCCGCCCTCGTCGCCCAGCAGGTACCCGTAGCCTCCGCTGCGGGCCTCCCGTCCGTCACGGCTCCGGCCCCACGCCACCGAGCCGGTGCCCGCAACCAAGACGGCTCCGGCGTCGAGACCTGATGCTGCCAGCACAATGCGGGTGTCATGGACAACGTCGATCCTGGCACCGGGAAAATGCTCCGTGAGCAAGGCGGACAGGACTGCCCGGCTTGCCGGGGTATCCGCTCCGGCGGCTCCTGCACAAACGGCCTCGATTCCGCCGCCCACACTCGCCGCGATCCGGCGCAGCACGGCGTCGGCACCTTGGTGCCCCACGGAGGACAGGTTTGCGCTGGCTTCGGTAATTTCGACGCCGGAGCCTCCTTGGGAGCCCGCATCGCCTCGCGCTGCATCGGAGCGGACGGCGTGCGTCTTGGAGCCACCGATGTGAAGGCCCAGAACGGCGGGCGTCACAGGATTCCCGCCGGTTCAGTGGTCTTTTGCGATGACGCGTGTGTGGTCTCAACTTCAGGCCACTCGCGGCCGTTTCGCCGGAACTGCTGTGTTTTCTCCAACTGGCGTCCCTTCGTTTCGGATGCGAACCTTCGGATAAACATAAACCCGAGGATAGCCAGTACTCCGAACACTGCGTGCAGGATCGGCATCTTTGTCCTTGGTTGTGTGGAAAAGTATGGTCTTCGGGAGTGTTTCCGAGATTGGTTTAGACCAACGTGACAAGATTGGCATAGACCAATGATGTTGTCTAGAAGTAGGATGTCCAATATGTCCAGTGATGTCGCGCATGCAACCCCCAAGTACTACGTCCTCAAGACCGAGGTACTCCGGCTGATGGCGGGTCTTCAGCCAGGCACGCTCATTCCTACCGAGCGTGCCCTGGCCGAAAAGTACGGGACATCCAGGACCACCGTCAGGCAGGCCATCAGCGAGCTGGTGGCTGAGGGGAAACTGGGCCGCATCCAAGGTCACGGCACCTTCGTAGCACCGCCAAAGGTGACGCACGTCCGGCAGCTGACCTCATTTTCTGATGACGCCCGTACCCAAGGCATGCGGCCGGACTCCACCCTGGTTGCCCTCAACGTGGTTGGTTCCGATGCTGAGATTGCCGCCCGCTTAGGGCTCGATCAAGGCGAGCCGGTGACCCGGCTTGAGCGCATCCGTTTGATAGAGGGAGAACCGCTGGCGCATGAGGTCGCCTGGCTTCCCGGCAAGCTGCCGCGGTTCAAGTCCAACCTGGCCAAGGCGGGGTCGCTCTATGCCGTCCTGGCTGACGTCTACGGGGTCCATATAGCCGACGTTGAGGACACGGTGGAGACAGCACTGGCCGGTCCGGAGGATGTCAGGCTGCTGGGAATCGAGATGGGAGCCCCGCTGTTGGTGGTCCACCGCCTGGCCCGGGATGCGGCGGGGGCGCCGGTGGAATGGACTCGCAGCGCATTTCGCGGTGACAGGTTCCGGTTCGTGTCGCGCGTAAAGGCAGGGAGCTAAAGTGGACAACTCATCCTCGGGCGGGTCGGTCATCTACCCCGTGGCCGACTCGGCGGGCGCGTTCGGGAACGTCCCGCAGGTCTTCGCAGCGGCAGTTGGGCTTCAAAACACCCATCGAAGATCTTGGGGAGCCGTATTGGTGGGGCGTCGCAGCCAGAAACGGGGTACAGCCATCAGGAGACGGCCACCCCGGCAGTTTCCTGAAGAACGCTCCGGACAAACTGCCCGCTCGGTTCCGCGTACGCCGCAACTATCCGACTGAACAAGGCTGTACCTTGGGCCCCGGGCCAGTCCGAGGGCAGGAAAGCCGACGGCAACCCGGGGTCGAGGTACGGGATGATCCGCCACCGGTCGATGCACTGGACGTACGCAGCAAAGGCCTCCGGGGAAGGCTCCACCGCTTCACCGCTGCTCGCTGGAATGTCGGCGCCGTTTCCGCTGACCCAGGTGTGCTCGCGGATAAAGTCCCTGTGCAGTTCGGCCACCGCGTCCAAGTCCCACCACTTGGACGCCGCATCCTGAAGGCTGCCGCCCACAAGCGGAGTCTCCGTCACGAAAATGGTGGCCATGGACCGCAGATCGAGATCGGCAAGAATTTCTTCCACCTCAACCCGCAGCGAATCAGGGCAGATCCACAGTCCGGCAGCCACCGTACCGCAACCGATCCAGTGGAGCCTGCGCCGTAATTGATGCCGCTTCTCGCGCTCTGTCTCCGGAATGGAAAAGGAGATCAGGCACCAAGGGTCCGACGCTGACATGCTCCGGGGGTTGTAGATCCGGCGGTCGCCGCGGGCCAGCATAGTCGCCGCGCCCTCGGTGAGCGTGAAGCCGGGGACGCCGTCCCGGGCCTCTTGCAACACCACGTCTTTCTTGCGGAGCCGCCCCAAGGCCGTCCGGGTTACTGTCCCGGACGTGCCTAAGGCTTCCATGAGAGTCACGATGTCCTTGGCGGACATCCACCCCCCGGCGTCACGCAGATAGAGGCCGATGACGGTGCGCAGCAGCGACGTTGTGCTCCCGGGACGGGAGTCCATATCGTCAAGGACGGCACTCATTTCCGGCTCACAGGAGTTCCAAGAGGGCGTCGCGGATGGCTGCGACTCCCACCTCAACCTCGGCAAAGCTTGTGCTCAGCGGTGAAAGGCCAATGCGCAAGCCGTGGGGTGGACGGAAGTCGGGGATGACACCCTTTTCCCACAGCTTGGCCGTGACATCGGCAAAGAGCGTGTGGTCCACCGTAATGTGCGAGCCACGCTGGGCGGGATTGCGAGGACTCACGATTTCGGCACCAAGCGGCACCAGGAGCTCCTCGGAAAGCGCGATTGCATATTCGGTCAGCTTGATCGACTTCTCGCGGACGGCGTCCATTCCCACCGTGGCGATCAGTTCCACCATGTCTTTGAGGGGCTGCATGGCCAGCACCGGAGGCGTTCCCGTGATGAACCTGCGCATGCCCTGTGCGGGTTTGTACGACTCCGTCATTCCGAATGGGTTGTCTGCACCCATCCAACCCCAGATGGGCTGCTGCAAACAGTCCTGCTGCGAGGCGTTGACGTAGGCGAAGGCGGGCGATCCGGGTCCGCCGTTGAGGTACTTGTAGGTGCACCCGACGGCAAGGTCAACACCCCATTCGTCCAGCTGCAAAGGAACGGAGCCAACCGAGTGGCAGAGGTCCCAGAGCATGAGGGCTCCGGCTTGGTGCACCTTGGCGGTAATTCCCTTGGCATCGGCCAGGAACCCGGAGCGGTAGGCCACATGGCTCAGGACAACGACGGCGGTCCGCTCACCCAACAGCCCGTCCAGGTCTTCCGCGCACACGCCGCTGGCAGGGTTCGCAGCAATCCATTTGATGTTCGCCCCGCGCTCCTTGGCGATGCCCTCAATGATGAACCGGTCAGTGGGGAAGTTGTCGCGGTCGATGATGATTTCGTCGCGACCCGGCTGGGCATCCACTGCGGCGCGGATCATTTTGTACAGCATCACCGAAGTGGAGTCACCCACTGTGGTCTGTCCCGGCGCAGCACCCAAGGCCACTTCGCCGATGCGGTCGCCCACCACGGTGGGCTCGTCCATCCATTGCTCGTCCCAGCCACGGATGAGGCGGCTGCCCCAGGCATCGTGAACGAAAGACGCCAGATTCGCGGAGGTGACCTTCAGCGGGCGTCCGAGGGAGTTGCCGTCCAGATATGAGACGAGCTGATCGGCGTCGGGCGTGTAGAAGGCATCACGCTGGGCGGCGAGGGGATCAGCGGCGTCCAATTCGGCCGACGTTGGCCGTTGGGTTTGCTGTGCTGTGGTCATGGTTGCTCCTGCGGAAGTATTGGGCGGCAGCGGCCCGGTGATGTTGTTAGTTGCCGATCTCGGTGCGAACGGCGTAGAGCTCCGGGAAGAACGTGAGGTCCAAGGCGCGCTTCAGGAAGTCCACGCCGGACGATCCGCCGGTACCTACCTTGAAGCCGATGGTGCGCTGGACTGTCCGGAGGTGGCGGAAGCGCCAGGCCTGGAAGTTGTCCTCAATGTCCACCAGGTCCTCGCAGGCTTCATAGAGGCCCCACGGGGTATCGTCCGATTCGTAGATCTTCTGGAAGATGGGAACCAGGTCTTTGCGGAACGTCCACGGCTCGCTCGTGTCCCGGTCCAGAATGTCGGCAGGAATGTCATAACCGGCGCGGGCCAGAACCCTAAGGAAGGCGTCGTACAACGTGGGCTCCTCCAGAAGCGTGCTGAGCAACGCGTGAGCCTCCGGTTCGCTCTCGAAGACGCGCAGCATTGCACGGTTCTTGTTGCCGAGCAGGAATTCAACGCCGCGGTACTGGTAGGACTGGAAGCCGGATGAGCTCCCCAGGAAACCACGGAACTGCGCGTACTCGCGGGGTGTGAGCGTTCCTAGTACGGACCATTGCTCAGTCATGGTGCGTTGGATGGCCTTGACCCTGGCGATGCACTTGAGTGCCTTGCCAAGGTTGTCCGCGTCGAAAAGCCGGCGGGCTTCCAGCAGCTCATGCAGGACAAGCTTCAGCCAAAGCTCGCTGGTCTGGTGCTGGATGATGAACAGCAGTTCATCGTGGTGTTCGGGTTCGCTGAGGGGGTGCTGGGAGCTGAGCAGACGGTCAAGGTCCAGGTACCCGCCGTAGGACATCGCATGCCGGAAATCGGTGCGGACGGTGTCCTCGATGTCACGAACACTTAGGGCGGAATGGACTGTGGGCTTTTCCATGATTTGAGACTATCACTTCCATGACGAACGTCAAGAGTTTGATTTTTCAGGCTGCGCCAAGCTGTTGTCCCGTAGGCTAAGCCACAGTCGTGGGAAAAGGGGAGTGTCATGGATTCCAGCCAAGGCGCTGTCGCGCCGGTGTCTGTTTACCTGGACGTCGACGGCGTGGTGAACCCCTTCAGCCCTCTGGGCACCACCGACTGGGGTGGCGAATGGGCCCTCGCCGATGCCGGGATCCTGGATGTCGCCTTTGCGCCGGAAGCCATAGCCGAACTGAATGAGTTAGCGGCCCATCCTGCTGCACGTTTTGTCTGGCTTACTACCTGGGAACGCCTGGCCCCTGAGTTCTTGTGCCCCGCGATCGGGCTGAACGGACACGATTGGCCCGTGCTTTCCAGCCAAGGTTGGGACGAGGGCCCGGAATGGTGGAAGCTGGTGGCCCTTCAACGGGATCTGGCCGCTGTCGGCAGCGAACGAATCGTCTGGCTCGACGATCAGCTCAGCCAAGAGTCAGATGCCCGATCCTGGGCCGAGTACCAGCAGGATCGTGTGCTTTGCATCTCACCGGATCCCCGCAAAGGTCTGTCCCGTCGCGACCTCGCTGCTGTGAGGGCGTATTTAGGCTGAACCGGAACCCGCGCACGTTTGTCCGCTCACCGGTTGGCACGTAGGATTCTTAAGGTTTCAAGCCCGCCAGAGTGAATCCCGCAAGCCACTTCAGTTGAACAATGGCTGAACTATGCTGTGGATGGCAGGTATGGGGAAGTGAAACTGCTGAACGTCGTCGACTCTGCAGATTGGGCAACAGGTGGATATCACCTTCATGGTCGCGCTGGTAATAGCGTTGGCCCTATTCTTTGACTTCACCAACGGGTTCCACGACACTGCCAATGCGATGGCTACGCCTATCGCTACGGGGGCGATCAAGCCCAAAACGGCCGTCGCCCTGGCTGCCGTGCTCAACCTCGTCGGCGCGTTCCTCTCCACGGAAGTGGCAAAGACCATCTCCGGCGGACTGATCCGCGAAGGCTCGGACGGCATCCACATCACCCCGGACATTATCTTCGCCGGACTCATGGGGGCCGTTCTCTGGAACATGATCACCTGGCTCAAAGGCCTGCC
The DNA here is from genome assembly GCF_000294695.2 of Arthrobacter sp. Rue61a. Taxonomy (NCBI): domain Bacteria; kingdom Bacillati; phylum Actinomycetota; class Actinomycetes; order Micrococcales; family Micrococcaceae; genus Arthrobacter; species Arthrobacter sp. Rue61a. The sequence continues at coordinate 2,443,764 of NC_018531.1, forward strand.
GTCGAGTTCCTCGCACGCCCTCTTCGGCGGCCTCATCGGAGCAGCAGTGGTGGGCATCGGCTTCCACTCCATCAACTTCGAGACCGTGCTGCAGAAGGTGATCCTGCCCGCCATCTTCGCGCCGCTCATCGCAGGCCTTGTAGCGTACATCTGTACCCGCCTGGCCTATGCCCTTACCTCCCGGCACGATCCCGAAACCGGTGACAAGCTCACGCAGAAACGCGGCGGCTTCCGCACCGGACAGATTTTCACCTCCAGCCTGGTGGCCCTCGCGCACGGAACCAACGACGCCCAGAAGACCATGGGCATCATCACCCTGGTCCTCATCGCAGGAGGTACGCAGGCTCCGGGCAGCGGTCCGCAGTTCTGGGTTATCGCTGCCTGTGCTTTCGCCATCGCTATCGGCACCTACGCCGGTGGCTGGCGCATCATCCGCACCATGGGCTCGGGCCTCACTGAAGTCAAGCCGGCCCAGGGATTCTCCGCCGAAACCAGCACGGCCTCGGCCATCCTGGCCTCATCCCACTTGGGCTTCGCCCTTTCCACCACACAGGTTGCCTCGGGCTCTGTCATCGGTTCAGGACTCGGCCGCAAGGGAACCTCTGTCCGCTGGGGCACCGCCGGCAAGATTGCCCTCGGTTGGTTGTTCACCCTCCCGGCCTCTGCCATCGTGGGAGCACTGACGGCCCTCCTGGTCAGCATCGGCGTTGTCGGCGTCGTCATCGCCGCCGTGGTGGGAACCGCGGCAGTCCTGTTCATGTTCGTGGTGTCACGCAAGTCCCATGTGGGCCACCACAACGCCGTCGAGGTCGAAGAAGCCGGCCACGCGGTGCGCTTCCGCAAGAAGAAAAAGTCCCGAAAGACCACCACCCCCAGCGAGGATGTGCAGCGATGAAATGGTTGGAATTGCTGCAGGTGGCCGGAGTCACTCTCTTGGCCGCAGTCACTTTGGTGGTGCTGTATTCCCTGGGCGTACGCCTCACGGCCATCGCCGGTGACGCCCAACAGAAATCGCCGGCTTTGGTGCGTTCACTGGCCTATATCTGCTTTGGTTTCTGCGCGCTGGGCGTCCTGTTCGGCATCTACCTGATCGTGCCCTACTTCGGAAAGTAGCTGCCTTTCTGGTCGTCAGCTCTGTTCGGGAGAATAATCAGCACTGTAGTTATGCACATAGCTGCGTGATTGAGAACCGCCAAAGGTGGGGCTGTCATGAAGAGCCGATCCCGGGAGCATCTCATCGGACTGGTGCTGTGCCCTGTCCTGATGCTGGGACTTTCGGCATGCCTTCCGCCTTCAACTGACGGTCTCTCGCCTGGCTCGAACCCCGCTTCGCCCCCTGCGGCCCCCGAGGCAAATGCCAGCGCATCCCCGAACACCACCACAGCAAATAGCACCTCATCAAACAGCGCGTCCCAGAACACCCCGGCACAGGACACCTCGGCGTCGGCCCCCACAACACAGGAGGCCTCGACGCAAACGCAACCCGCCGGCGTCGACCCCACCGGAAGTTCCAGCATCTCCCAACAACCCGGGGAAAGCACGGGTCCCGTGGCAGCTCCCCAGGAGCCCACCGTGGTGAGCTGGCTACCCACTGGACCCATCGGGTCCGGCGATCCTGTCCCGGGCCAGCGGTACCTCCTGCTCCAGCAACTCCAGTGCGATGCCTTGGCCGAGCACGTGGAAGGCGCATCGGATGCCGCGCTCTGGCTGGCGGGCGCCGCCGTCTGCCGCGCCCTTCAGACCGGAAGCCAAGAGGACTGGCAGCGGGCGTCCATCGCCGTAGCCACCACTCCACGGGTGTCCCAAAGGCAGTGCCTTGAATTCAGGGTGGCTGCCACGTTGACTTCTGTGGTGGCGCAGCACCGCCGCAGTCCCGGCAGTGTTTTCACGGCGGATCCGGCACCGGGAGAAGCGTGCCCCCGGCAATTGCTCGGGCTGACCGTAGTGGACGAGGACTTGCGACCCCTCATCGGCAGGCCCCGCGCCTCGGGTCCCAGGACAGGCGGCACCATTGTGCGCTTGGACGGCTACTACGTACGGGTAGGAGCTGTCCTGTTCGACGGCGTCCCTGCAGCCCCGGACATTGTGGCCGGGGGAGGGGACTACCAGGCGCTGTACCTGCGAATGCCGCCCGCCGATGGCAGGGACACCCTCCGGATTTCCATCACGGACACGGTGGAGGTGGCCGGGACGGTGACATTCTTCTACGACGGTCCCGCCGTTTCCAGCAGCACCCCTCATCCATCGGAAGCCGCGGGCACGCCACCGGATAGTGAGCCGGCCAATGAGCCGGCCAACGGGCCGCCAAGTGAACCGCCCAACAACGGTCTCTCTCGACGGACAGGGCAAGACGCGCCCTCCCTGGGCAAGCGGACCCGTCCGTCCACTGACTAGTCCGGGGTCATGTCCTAGTCTGGGGCCATGTCGATTTTCCAGTACTACGTAGCTTCAACTGTTGATGGCTTCATCGCATCACCGGATGACGACCTTGGCTGGCTCCTGCAGTTCGACCGAGTCGAGGGCGTGAACGAAAGCATCGAGTCCTTCATGGCCGGTGTCGGCTGCATCGCCATGGGGGGCGAAACCTACCGATGGCTTATGGAACATGAACCTGGGAAGTGGCCGTATCCGGGCACCCCATGCTGGGTCTTCACCCACCACGAGTACTCCGCACCGGCCGGCTCGGATATCACTTTCGTCCGCGGTGACGTTCGTGAGTTCGCACCGGACCTGCTCAAGGACGCTGGAGACAAGAACGTTTGGCTCGTGGGTGGGGGCGACCTCGTGGCCCAATTCGCTAATGCCGGTCTGCTGCACGAGATGATTGTCACCATCATTCCCGTGGTGCTGGGCGCAGGAAAGCGGCTGTTGCCGCTCAACGGCCCGACGGCGCCGCTCGAGTTGGTTTCGTCCAAGATCCTTGGCGGGGCGGCGGCCGAACTGCACTACCGGCTTCCCCGGTAGTCACGTCAACTGGCTGGAGTCAGTGGCGATTGTCCCGGATCATATTGGTGATCCGGGCTGTTGAGAGCCTTCGCCCTTTGTCATCCGTAATGACAATCTCGTGGGTGGCCAGGGTGCCGCCCAGGTGGATGGCCGTGCAGGTGCCCGTTACGGTGCCGCTGGCGACGGATCGGTGATGGGTTGCGCCGACTTCAATGCCCACGGCGTGGCGTCCCTTGCCGGCGTGCAGCGAAGCAGCAAACGATCCCAGTGTCTCCGCCAGGACAACGTGCGCCCCGCCGTGCAGGATGCCCGCAACCTGGGTGTTTCCCTCCACGGGCATGGTGGCAACACTGCGTTCGGCGCCCAGTTCCGTGAAGCGGATGCCAAGTTTCACTACAAGGGCACCAACGCCGTGTGCTGAGAGCCAATCGTGGAATTCCTGCGGCACACCTGCCTCGTTGAGCTCGTCGACAAACCTGTTCGGCGTGAAATTGTCCATCATGCCAACTAGGCTGGCACCTGTGAGTGAAACAACCAAACCGGACCAGGTTCCAACGGCCCAAGCTGCTGCCATCGCTACAGCACCCACCCCCTCTGCCACAGCATCCACCAGCATCACGGGGGAGGGCCGGCCAAGGTTGCTGGTCCTGGACGGCCACTCCATGGCGTTCCGGGCTTTCTACGCCCTCCCCGCAGAGAATTTCTCCACAGCCAGGGGGCAATACACCAACGCCGTCCACGGCTTCACGTCAATGCTGATCAACCTGATCAAGGACCAGAAGCCCACCCACGTCGCCGTAGCCTTCGATGTCTCCGATGACACCACGTTCCGTAAGGCGGAATACAGCGAATACAAGGGCGGCCGTAACGCCACGCCAGCGGAATTCGCCGGCCAAATCGGTCTCATAGCCAAGGTCATGGAAGCTTGGGGCATCCGGACCATTGCCATGCCCGGATACGAAGCCGATGACGTCCTGGCCACGCTGGCAGCACAAGGTGACGCTGCAGGCTTTGAGGTGCTGCTTGTTTCCGGTGACAGGGACGCGTTCCAACTCATCAATGACAACGTCTTTGTGCTGTACCCCAAGCAAGGTGTCAGCAACATCCCGAAGATGGACGCAGCGGCCATCGAGGAGAAGTACTTCGTCAAGCCCGGTCTGTACTCGGACCTCGCCGCGCTGGTGGGGGAGACTGCGGACAACCTTCCCGGAGTTCCGGGAGTTGGCCCCAAGACCGCTGCCAAGTGGATCAACCTCTATGGAGGGCTCGAGGGCATCCTGGAAAACCTTGATTCGATCGGCGGAAAGGTGGGTGGCGCACTCAAGGAGAACCTTGAAAACGTCAAGCGAAACCGCCGGCTGAATCAACTCCTGACCGATCTTGACTTGCCTATCACTCTGGCGGATCTACACGAGCCCCGCCCGGACCGCCAAGCGATCGAGGAGCTCTTTGAAGAGCTTGAATTCCGTACCCTACGCACCAGGCTTTTCGATCTCTACGGCGACGACACCGCTGGGGCCGCGCCGGAGACCATCGAGGCACCTGAGTTCGCCAAGCTCACGGATGCTGCAGGACTCGAAGCATTCTTCGCCGCAGGATCCGGTGTCCGCTCAGCCCTCGCCGTGCAGCTGGTACCCGGACGCATCGGGGATGACGCGAGTGCGCTGGCTGTTGTCAGGAACAACGGAGCTGCCTTCATAGAGCTGGCAGGCCTGGACGCGGCTGCAGAATCTGTCCTGGCCCGCTGGCTGCAGGATCCCGAGGAAGCCAAGGTCCTTCACGAATTCAAGTCGGCGCTCAAGGCCCTTCACAACCGTGGCTTGGGACTGGAAGGCGTGGTGGATGACACCTCCATCTCCGGCTACCTGATCCAGCCGGACCGCCGCAGCTACGACCTTGCTGAGCTGGCCCAAGTGCACCTGAAGATCTCCCTTGCCGCTGCTGCGGCCCAGTCCGGACAGTTGGAATTGGACCTTTCCGGTGACACCGACGAAGTTGCCGCAACAGCGCTCGTCCAGCATGCCGCCGTCGTGCACGCCTTGAGCAAGCACTTCGAAAAGGAACTTGCCGAGATCAAGGCCGATGCCCTGTTGACCACGCTGGAACTTCCGGTGGCACGCGTGCTGGCACAGATGGAACTGACCGGCATTTTTGTGTCCACGGACCGAATGGACGAGCAACTGGCTGACCTCACCAAGGTGATCGAGAATGCTCAGGAACAGGCTTTTGCGGCTATCGGGCATGAGGTCAACCTCGGGTCCCCCAAGCAGTTGCAAACGGTGCTGTTCGACGAACTAGGCCTCCCGAAGACCAAAAAGATCAAGTCCGGCTACACCACGGACGCTGCGTCGTTGAAGGGGCTGTTGGAGAAGACCGGCCACGAGTTCCTGGTACAACTCATGGCGCACCGCGAGTCGTCCAAACTGGCCCAGATGGTGGAGACCCTCAAAAAGTCCGTGGCGGATGATGCGCGCATCCACACTACGTACGCCCAGAACATTGCAGCCACGGGCCGCATCTCGTCCAACAACCCCAACCTGCAGAACATCCCGGTCCGCAGCGAAGAGGGTCGTCGGGTTCGCAGCATCTTCATGGTCAGCGAGGGCTATGAATGCTTACTATCGGCCGACTATTCGCAGATCGAGATGCGCATCATGGCCCACCTTTCAGGGGACCAGGCATTGATTCAGGCCTACAAAGACGGGGAGGACCTGCACCGCTTCGTCGGTGCGCGGATCTTCAATGTTGAACCGGCCGAAGTCACCAGTGCCATGCGCTCAAAAGTGAAGGCGATGTCCTATGGCCTGGCTTACGGTCTGACGTCATTCGGCTTGTCAAAGCAGCTGGAGATCTCCGTGGACGAGGCTCGCACGCTGATGAAGGACTACTACGACCGCTTCGGTGCCGTACGCGCCTACCTTGACGGCGTCAGGGACCAAGCCAGGGTAGACGGTTACACAGCCACCATCGAAGGGCGCCGCCGCTACCTGCCGGACCTGACCAGCACCAACCGTCAAGCCCGGGAAGCAGCCGAGCGCATCGCACTGAACTCACCCATCCAGGGTTCGGCCGCGGACATCATCAAGCGCGCCATGCTGGGCGTCTCGGCTGAGCTTGCCAGCCAAGGACTCAAGTCCCGCATGCTGCTGCAGGTCCACGACGAACTTGTCCTGGAGGTTGCCCCGGGAGAACGCGAAGCCGTGGAAAAGCTGGTGATCGAACAGATGGGCTCAGCTGCTGAGTTGTCAGTCCCGCTTGATGTCCAGATTGGCGTCGGTTCCAGCTGGTACGAGGCCGGACACTAATCCGGGCAGAGCATTCACAGGAACGCCGGAGGGCGCGCCGCCGAGATGGTGGCGCGCCCTCCGGCGTCTGGCTAGGCTCGAGGCGTGGCTGATCCCATTGACAACAACTCCGGAAAATACACTGTCCAACGTTTCCCTGCCGTAGCCGATCCGGCTGACCCCGGCTACAGCCGCTGCACCACTTGGGTACAGGCCGTCTCCCACGGCTTCCACCAACAGCGGCGCGACGACGAATACCTGGCCAAGACCCTGACGGCCTATCAAACCGACAAGCGCGAACTGACAGGCGTCTATGTCAACGGCAGCGTGCCTGATCACTCGCTCGGCGCCGACGTTCCGGTGGCAACGTACGCCACCATGCGCAAGGCCTTGAACATTGGCTTCGGCCGCCAGTTGGAAGCCCACCTGGTCACCGCCGTCACAGTCCGCGGTACGCACCGGCGGAACGGGATCCTTCGCGGCATGATCACCGCCGATCTGGAAGCTGCCAAGGATGACGGCCTTGCCATGGCCGCCCTCACAGCGTCCGAGGCCTCCATTTATGGCCGCTTCGGCTTCGGCGTGGCAACTTTTGAACGAAGCATCAAGGTTGATACAGGCCCACGCTTCCGGCTGAGGGGTCTGCCGCAAGGCACTGTGGAAGTCGCCGATCCGTCTGTGCTCCTGGACGTGGCCCCACAGGTCTTTGAACGTCTCCAGCGGCTCTCGCCGGGTTCCATTGACCGGCAGGAGTACTACCGGCTGGTCGCTTCCGGTTCCATCGGCCATGACGGCAAGCCAGACACCTCCGTCCGTTGCGCCCTGCACTATGACCTTTCCGGATCCTTGGATGGCTACGTTTCCTACCGCTTCAAAGGCTGGGACCACAAGCCATACACCATGGAGATCGTGGATCTTGTGGCGGCAAGCAACGCGGCCTACCTTGACCTGTGGCGCTTCCTGGGCAGCATCGACCTCATTGACGAGGTGACGTGGGTTGAAGCGCCTGTCGATGACCCCCTTGCGTGGGCACTGGAGGATCCGAGGTGCATTGAGGCCTCTGAAATCCGCGACATGCTGTGGCTCAGGATCCTGGATACACCAGCCGCCTTGCAAGCCCGCAGCTTCCCCGTTGCCGGCAGGCTGGTGCTGGAGGTGACGGATTCTTTGGGTTTGGCGGGTGGCACCTGGGTTCTGGAGTCCGACGGCGGTGCTGCCGCCGTCGTGAAGGAAGCGGCCGGAGAGACGCCCGACCTCAGCCTCGACGCAGCGGACCTTGGCTCCATCTACCTAGGTGCGGTGTCGCCGGTGACCTTGGCCGCGGCCGGTCGGATCCAGGAGAAGACCCCGGGCGCAGCCTTACTGGCCCAGCAACTCTTTGCAGTCGAACGATCTGCGCACTGCCTCACCCACTTCTAGACGGCATCAGATAGCCACAATCACATAGTCACAACCAGATAGGGACATCCATGGGGGATTCCAAGCGGCGGCCGTTGGCCGGCCGGCGATCAGTGCTGCTTGGAATGGCAGGGCTCGCTTCTGCTGCCTTGGCGGCGTGTGCGGACGGAGGCAGTGCCATCCCACGGGCGGCCTCAAACGCAACTCCTTCAGGGGCCCCGCGTACGGGTCCGGCCATAGCCCCACCTTCCATAGCTGCCAGGTCCAGCGAACAGGCCGCTGCTGCCCTTGCTCCTGCCGCAACGGCCACACCGAAGGCCAGGCCGGACAAGCAGCAGATCGTGGCGGAATTCGCCGGCAGGCATCCCAAGGAATGGGGGCTGCACGTAACGGGAGTCGTGAACAAGTCACAGTCCCACAAGGTGGCACTGACCTTTGATGCGTGCGGCGGACCGGGCGGTACGGCCTGCGACCACAAACTCCTGCAAACCCTTCGGAAGCTCAGTGTTCCCGCAACGCTGTTTATCAACAGTCGCTGGATCCACGCCAACCCCTCTCTGTCCGCAGAACTGGCCGCTGACCCCCTGTTCGAACTCGCCAACCACGGCACCGCCCACCTGCCGTTGTCAGTGAATGGCAAGTCCGCTTATGGAATCCACGGCACCGCCAGCGTTGCCGCGGCCTACGACGAACTCATGGGCAACCAGGCGATCCTGCAGGAGATCGGCGGTAAGGTTCCGCAGTTTTTCCGCCCAGGGACTGCGTTCTACGACGACGTCGCGGTAGAAGTAACGCGAAGGCTCGGTATGATTCCGGTCAACTTCACGGTCAACGGCGACGGCGGAGCCACATATTCTGCAGCCACCGTCGCGGCGGAGGTGGGGCGGGTGGTGCCGGGTGACATCGTCATTTCACACTTCAATAGACCGGCTGCAGGCACTGCGGACGGCTATGCGCGTGCCTTGCCGCGCCTGCTGGACCACGGCGTCTCGTTTGCCCGTCTTGGAGACGTTCTGACGCTGTAACACTCCTTTTGACCCTGCTTTGCCAATGCGACTAGAATAAACGGGCGTGTACTACGTGCATGCATCCATTTTGTATTAATCCACAAATCAGGATGACCCGGTATTTTGCCGTGTTCTGCCGTCCGGACCCGGGCGGCAGCGGTTTGCCTGACCGACTATCTATCCACAACGGAGCCCCTACTACATGACCATCACCTCCACCGAGAAGCCCGGTACCCCCGTAGTCGCCATTAACGACATCGGTACCGCTGAGGACTTCCTCGCAGCTGTCGACGCCACCATCAAGTACTTCAACGACGGAGACCTCGTCGAAGGTACCGTCGTCAAGGTCGACCGCGACGAAGTTCTGCTCGACATCGGTTACAAGACCGAAGGTGTCATCCCTTCCCGCGAGCTTTCCATCAAGCACGATGTTGATCCCGGTGACGTCGTCGCCGTTGGCGATCAGGTCGAAGCTTTGGTTCTCACCAAGGAAGACAAAGAAGGCCGTCTGATCCTCTCCAAGAAGCGTGCTCAGTACGAGCGTGCCTGGGGCGACATCGAGAAGGTCAAGGAAGAAGACGGTGTCGTTACCGGTACCGTCATCGAGGTTGTCAAGGGTGGCCTCATCCTGGACATCGGCCTGCGTGGCTTCCTGCCCGCATCGCTCGTGGAGATGCGTCGTGTCCGCGACCTCGCTCCGTACATCGGTCAGCAGATCGAAGCCAAGATCATCGAGCTGGACAAGAACCGCAACAACGTTGTGTTGTCCCGCCGTGCATGGCTCGAGCAGACCCAGTCCGAGGTTCGCTCCACGTTCCTCAACAAGCTGGAAAAGGGCCAGGTTCGTCCGGGCGTCGTTTCCTCCATCGTCAACTTCGGTGCATTCGTGGACCTGGGCGGCGTAGACGGCCTCGTTCACGTTTCCGAGCTGTCCTGGAAGCACATCGACCACCCGTCCGAGGTTGTCGAGGTTGGCCAGGAAGTCACCGTCGAGGTCCTCGAAGTGGATCTGGACCGCGAGCGTGTCTCCCTGTCGCTCAAGGCTACGCAGGAAGATCCGTGGCAGACCTTCGCCCGCACCCACGCCCTCGGCCAGGTTGTTCCGGGTAAGGTCACCAAGCTGGTTCCGTTCGGTGCGTTCGTTCGCGTCGAAGACGGCATCGAAGGCCTCGTGCACATCTCCGAGCTGGCAGTCCGCCACGTTGAGCTCGCCGAGCAGGTTGTCTCCGTTGGCGACGAACTGTTCGTCAAGGTCATCGACATCGACCTCGAGCGTCGTCGTATCTCCCTCTCCCTCAAGCAGGCTAACGAGGGCGTTGACGCTGACAGCACCGAGTTCGATCCCGCTCTGTACGGCATGGCCGCTGAGTACGACGAAGAGGGCAACTACAAGTACCCTGAGGGCTTCGACCCCGAGTCGAACGAATGGCTCGAAGGCTACGAGACCCAGCGCGCCGCTTGGGAGCAGCAGTACGCTGACGCCCAGACCCGCTGGGAAGCTCACAAGAAGCAGGTTGCCCAGCACGCTGCTGACGACGCTGCTGCTGCAACGTCCGGTGAGAGCGATTCCGGCACCACGAGCTACTCCTCGGAGCCGGCTGCTGCTGAGTCCAACGCTGGTACCCTGGCGTCCGACGAAGCACTCGCCGCACTGCGTGAGAAGCTGACCGGCAACTAATTCCGCCTCCCTCACGGGATGTGCTGAATAGCCAAAGAAGGACCCCTGCCTCCGGGCAGGGGTCCTTCTTGCTTAAGCCGGAACGGGGCGATCGATTAGCAGGGAACGTCCACCCACTCGGTTCCCTGGAGCCGTAGCTCCAAGTTCCCGGACGTCAACGAAGCCAAGCGGGCGTGGGCCTCGGAGATGGCCGCATCATCATCAGGCAAGGCCACCCGAAGTATGGTGTGGCGGGGTTCGTATCCAGTTTCGGCCATCACATAACCGGCGCTGCGCAGGTCATTTTCCAGGCGTCCTGCGTCAGCGTGGGGACTATTTATGGCGCACAGCCGCAGGCGTCGTCGCTGGACGAGCGGAGCGAGGTCCAAAGCAGTGGAGACCGACTCGGAGTACGCACGGACCAGCCCGCCCGCACCCAGCAGGATTCCTCCGAAATAGCGCACGACGACGACGCTGATGTCGCTGAGGTCAGTCACCGTTGCTGCCGTCTCACGTTTGATGAGGGCCTCCAGCATGGGGATGCCCGCAGTACCGGAAGGTTCGCCGTCGTCACTGGAGCGTTGAATCATGCGATCCGGACCAATGACGAAGGCGGAACAGTGATGGCGGGCGTCGTGAAATTCACGCCGCAGGTCTGTGACCAGTGAGCGGGCGGTTTCCTCATCAGGTGAACGTCGAAGAACTGTGATGAAACGGGACCGCCGGATCTCCAGTTCGTGACGGTGATCCGGACCCGCCGCGAGTGTTGTATACCTTGTCGCGCGGCTGTCTTCCTCATTGTCCACCGCTTCAGTCTAGTGTTGGAGGGTGCTGAAGATCGGGCTGACGGGCGGCATCGCCTCGGGGAAATCACTGGTGGCTTCCAGGTTGCAGGAACTGGGTGCGATCCTGGTGGACGCAGATGTCATTGCGCGGGAGGTGGTGGAGCCCGGGACACCTGGCTTGGAGCAGGTTGTTGGGGCCTTCGGTCCTGGCATCCTCGACGCCAGTGGCAGGCTTGATCGGCCCAAGCTCGGTTCCATTGTGTTTCAGGACCCTTCTCAACGCGAAGTTCTCAACAGCATCATCCATCCGTTGGTCCGTGAGGTTGCTGCGTCGATCGTGGCCAGTGCGGGCCCTGGTGACATCGTGGTCCAGGACATTCCGCTTCTTGTCGAAACAAGGCAGGGCAGCAACTTTCACTTGGTAGTGGTGGTGGATGCTCCCGATGAAGTTCGCGTTCAACGCATGGTGGGCTTCCGGCGGATGTCCAAGGAGGACGCGCTGGCCCGTATGGCGTCGCAGGCTACGCGTGCAGAGCGCATGGCCGCTGCCGACGTTGTCCTGGACAACTCCGGAACTCGGCAAGAGTTGCTCGACGCGGTGGATGATTTGTGGGCGCGCCGCTTGATGCCTTTCGCGGAGAACCTCCGCCGAGGCACCAGGGCCCGCCGCGCAGTTTGCCCTGTCATTGGTGCTTCGAAGGGGGAGTGGGCAGCTCAGGCTGAGCGGCTCGCCGAACGAATTCTCGCCGTCGCGCCCCGGGACATTCTTGCGGTGGACCACATAGGTTCCTCGTCGGTGCCCGGGCTGGTGGCAAAAGACGTCATTGACCTCCAAGTCGCTGTCGCAGATCTTGAAACGGCGGATCGGATCTCGCCCCTCCTCGCCGCTTCCGGGTTTCCCGCAGTACCCCAAGCCGATCAAGACACGCCAATGCCCTCGCACCCGAAACCAGCAGAGTGGCAACAACGATTCCACGCCAACGCGGATCCGGGCCGGCCGGTGAACCTGCACGTCCGGGTGGCCGGCTCACCCGAATGGCGTTATGCGCTGCTGTTCCGCGACTGGTTACGGGCAGAACCGTCTGCCGCGGAACTGTATCAAGCACACGAGCACGAACTGGCGGCCTCGCACACGGGGGACCAAGGCGCTGCTGCCTACGCCGACGCCAAGGAGCCGTGGTTGACCGAGGTTGCCTGGCCGCTCATGGATGAGTGGGCCAACCGCACAGGCTGGATGCCGCCGTCGTATATCTCTTCTGCTGAAGGCAAACGCGGACAGTAGCTGTCCTGGGGCGGGGGTAGATTGGTTTCATGAGCCTTGCCCAGGAAATCAACCGTGTCGTCGCGCCTTTCGAAGTGATCAGCGAGTTCAAGCCCGCCGGTGATCAGCCGACAGCCATTGCAGAGCTGACAGAACGAATCAACAATGGCGAAAAGGACGTCGTCCTTCTCGGCGCCACGGGTACGGGTAAGAGCGCCACCACGGCGTGGCTCATCGAACAGGTCCAGCGCCCCACCCTGGTGATGGTCCAGAACAAGACCCTCGCCGCACAGCTGGCCAATGAATTCCGGGAACTGCTGCCCAACAACGCGGTGGAATACTTCGTTTCCTACTACGACTACTACCAGCCGGAGGCCTACGTAGCGCAGACGGACACCTTCATCGAGAAAGACTCCTCCATTAATGAGGAAGTCGAAAGGCTCCGGCACTCGGCCACCAACGCCCTCCTGACCCGCCGCGACGTGATCGTGGTGGCCACGGTGTCTTGCATTTACGGCCTGGGTACGCCGGAAGAGTACATCGCCGGCATGGTCACGCTCCGCAAGGGCGCGGAAATGAACCGCGACCATCTTCTTCGGAAATTCGTCTCCATGCAGTACGCCCGGAATGACATGGACTTCCACCGCGGCACGTTCCGCGTGCGCGGCGACACCGTGGAGATCATTCCGATGTACGAGGAACTCGCCATCCGGATCGAATTCTTCGGTGATGAGATCGAGAACATCCAGACACTCCACCCCCTGACCGGAGAGGTTCTGCGGGACGAGGAAGAGATGTACGTTTTCCCGGCCTCGCACTATGTGGCCGGGCCTGAACGGATGGCCCGTGCCATCAAGCGGATCGAGGATGAACTCGCTGACCGCCTCAAGGTCCTCGAAGGCCAGAACAAGCTCGTGGAAGCCCAGCGGCTTCGCATGCGCACTACGTACGACCTCGAAATGATGCAGCAGATGGGTTTCTGCAACGGCATTGAGAACTACTCCGTCCACATTGACGGCCGTAACCCCGGAACGGCTCCGCACTGCCTCATCGACTACTTCCCTGATGACTTCCTGCTCGTGGTTGACGAATCTCACGTCACCATTCCACAGATCGGTGCCATGTACGAAGGCGATATGTCCCGCAAGCGGAACCTCGTGGACTTCGGATTCCGCCTTCCGTCGGCCATGGACAATCGGCCCCTGAAGTGGGATGAATTCCTGGAACGCATCGGCCAGACTGTGTATCTGTCCGCAACCCCGGGTAAGTACGAGCTAGGCAAAGCCGATGGCTATGTCCAGCAGATCATCCGTCCCACCGGACTCATTGACCCGGAGGTGGTGGTCAAGCCCACCAAGGGACAAATCGACGACCTCCTCGGTGAGATCAGGACCCGTACGGAAAAGAACGAACGCGTTCTGGTCACCACGTTGACCAAGCGCATGGCCGAGGACCTCACCGACTACCTGGTGGGTCATGGCGTCAAAGTGGAGTACTTGCACTCCGACGTCGACACCCTGCGGCGAGTGGAATTGCTCCGGGAGCTCCGGATGGGCGTCTTCGACGTCCTGGTGGGCATCAACCTGCTCCGCGAAGGTTTGGATCTTCCCGAGGTTTCCCTCGTCAGCATTCTGGACGCGGACAAGGAAGGCTTCCTGCGGTCCTCCACCTCCTTGATCCAGACCATCGGCCGTGCTGCCCGTAACGTTTCGGGCCAGGTACATATGTACGCAGACAGGATCACCGACTCCATGGCCCACGCCATTGAGGAGACCAACCGCCGCCGTGCCATCCAGGTGCAGTACAACACCGACCACGGCATAGACCCCCAGCCTCTGCGCAAGAAGATTGCCGACATAACCGATCAGCTGGCAAAGGAAGACGCAGACACCCAGGAACTGCTCAACAACAACCGGCTGGCCAAGGGTGGCAAACGTGGCAAATCAGCCGCCAAGGGCGCCGCCACTGTTCGGCAGGATGGCCTTGCCGCAGCTCCGGCCGAAGATCTTGTAGGTCTCATTGAGCAGCTGACAGAACAGATGCATGGGGCGGCCGCTGAGCTGCAGTTCGAAGTCGCAGCCCGGATCCGCGATGAAGTCAAGGAGTTGAAGCGCGAATTACGCCAGATGCAGTCCGCCGGGCACGCCTAAGGTAAGGTTGAGGTCACGTAGGGGAGTATCCCAAGCGCTACGTCCGTCAGCACGCAAGGCACAGATGCCTCGCCGGATCTAGCGGGCCGCCAACATCTGCATTCACCGCACCCTGGCAGGCCGGAGAGACTTACACCGCTTTCCCGTACCCTGCGAAAGGCACCTTTAATGCAGCTTCCCGTCTGGTTCGAGATCGGCTCTTTTGTCGCCCTCGGAATCATCCTGCTGATCGACCTCCTGTTGGTCGTCAAGCGTCCCCATGAACCTTCCATGAAGGAAGCCGGCCTGTGGGTCGGCTTCTACGTTGCACTCGCCCTGCTGTTTGCAGTGGCCATGTTCATCTTCGCCGGCCCGGAATACGGCGGGCAATTCGTCGCCGGCTGGGTCACTGAGTACAGCCTCAGTATCGATAACCTCTTTGTCTTCATCATCATCATGGCGCGCTTCTCGGTGCCCCGTAAGTACCAGCAGGAAGTGCTAATGGTGGGCATCATCATCGCGCTGATCCTCCGCGGTATCTTCATTGCCCTGGGCGCAGTGGTCATCGAGCAGTTCAGCTGGGTCTTCTACATCTTCGGCGCCTTCCTCCTCTGGACTGCTTGGAAGCAGGCCCGGGACTCCGGTGAGGACGAGGAAGACACTGAGAACCCGCTGATTGCCCGGATCCGCAAGGTCCTCCCGATGTCCGAGAAGTTTGATGGCAACAAGATCCGCACCGTGGTGGACGGCAAGAAGGTCTTTACCCCCATGCTGATCGTTTTCATCACCATCGGCCTCACTGACCTCCTGTTCGCCGTGGACTCCATCCCGGCGATCTTCGGCCTGACCCAAAGCGCCTTCATCGTCTTCACCGCGAACATCTTCGCCTTGATGGGCCTGCGTCAGCTGTACTTCCTCCTCGGCGGACTCATGACACGCCTGGTGTACCTGAAGCACGCCCTGTCCGTAATTCTGGCCTTCATCGGCGTCAAGCTTGTCCTGCACGCCATGCACGTCAATGAGCTTCCGTTCATCAACGGCGGCCACCACATCGAGTGGGCTCCTGAGATCCCCACCTATGTTTCGCTGGCGGTCATCGTGGGCACCATCATCGTTGCTGTCGTAGCAAGCCTGTTGAGCCCTGCAGCACGCCAGGCGAAGCTGGATGCACGCTTGGAAGAAGATGCACGCAAGAGCATGAGCGAAGCAGAGTAACTGACCTCCAAAAGTTGTAGTCTCGTGAAGTGACTACCACTTCAACTACGGCGCTGGACCCACAACGGGTTCAGCGCCGTACTGTTTTCCTGCTCAGTTCCGCACAGCTGCTCAGCGGCGTTGGCAATGGGGCCACACTTTCCATCGGCTCCCTGCTGGCCGTGGACCTATCAGGATCCGAAGCATGGGCGGGATCCATCACCACCGTCCTGACACTCGCTGCCGCAGTTGCAGCACTGCCGCTGGCCAGATTGGCTGAGGCACGCGGCCGGCGCGTAGGTCTTGTCACCGGGTTGGTAGCTGCGATGGTGGGTGCGCTGCTCATCATCGCGTCAGTCATGAGCCAGTCGTTCGTGCTTCTTTTGCTGGGCGCAGCCTTCCTTGGCCTTGGGACCGCCGCGAACCTGCAGGCACGGTTCGCCGCCGTCGACCTCGCTGAACCGGAGCACCGTGGTCGATCATTGTCCACCGTGGTCTGGGCCATCACCATCGGAGCTGTGGCAGGGCCCAACCTGATCCAGCCCGGAGCCGCAGTGGGTGAGGCACTTGGCCTGCCGCCCATCGCCGGCCCCTTCGTCTTCTCCGCTGTGGGACTGTTCCTGGCAGCCGGCCTGTTGTTCGCAGGCTTGAGGCCGGATCCGCTGCTGATGTCCCGTCGACTGGCCGCTCAGGCTGAGGCTGGTGACGAGCCAGGGGCGCAGCCTGTCCGGGGAACCATCCGGTCCGGTCTTCGCGCAGTCCGTTCATCACCGCAGGCGATGCTCGCACTGGCGGCAGTGGTCGCTGCCCACGGAGTCATGGTGGCTGTCATGTCAATGACACCGCTGCATCTTCAACAGCTTGTGGGTGGATCCCATGAAGGACACCATGGAGGAACCACCGACAGCACGGATGCGCTGGTGGTCATCGGGCTCACGATTTCCCTCCACATCGCTGGAATGTTCGCCCTATCGCCCCTGTGGGGTTGGCTGACAGACAAGGCCGGCCGCTTTCAGACCATTGCCATGGGCCACGGGCTTTTGCTGGTTGCGGTGTTCATCGCCGGCTTCGGCCAACATGAACCTGCGTTGGTGACGGTAGGGCTCATTCTCCTGGGCCTGGGATGGTCGGCGGCAACCATTGCCGGATCAACGCTGTTGGCCGAGAGCCTCGCACCTGAGCAACGCGTCACCGTGCAGGGCGTCTCGGACACCCTGATGGGTGCCGCCGGAGCGGTCGGCGGTGCAACCTCCGGCCTCTTGCTTGCCTGGATTGGCTATCAAGGCCTCAACATCGCTTCCAGCGTTCTCGCCGCAGCTGTGCTTGCCCTGACGGTCATTATGGCAGCCGGCCGGCGGACACCGGCTTCGATGGGCGGCCAGCCGGATGGCACGTCTGCTTAGCGGGTGGCGCGCACCATGCCGAAGAGTCTCCCAAAGATGCCCTCACCGTCTTCGCCGATGCCGTCATGGTGGAAGTCCGAGGTGACCCAGGTTTGAAGTCCGCGCACCGCAGCAGCGGTTTCAAGGGAAAGATCATGATCCACGTAGATGTCGTCCTTGTATACGGCGGCAGCAACGGGGACTGTGTTGGACGCCAACCGGGTGGGGTCGTATAACGGTTTCCAATCTTTCCGGGCGGCAAGTTGTTCGGCCACATCGCGCAAGGGAACGAGTGCCGGATCCTGTTCGAAGTACCAGGGGTAGACCATTTCCCCCGTGAGCAGAGGCTCTTCCGCCTCAGGCTTGAACTCCGGGTAGTCCTCAAGAACACGCCAAGCGGCCCAGTTGGTTGCCTCGCCCTGACCATAGATTGATTCGTGCAGGACGGCGTAGAGCGGATTGGCTGCCCGGCTCACGAGCCCCCGTACTTGTTCCAGGAACGTTTCTGACAATCGCTCGCCCGAAGGCGTGTCGATAAAAGCATCCTCCAACAGGTAGTGCAAAGCATCCACCCTGGTGTTGCCGCCCAGGAAGGATCCCACCATTTGGAAACGCTCCGGCGTCAACCGTTCGCCACTGGCCATGAGTTCAGTGTGCTGCTCCAGATGACGGGCAATTCGCGTGACCTTTTCCCGGTCCTCCGGGTACCACGAGAAATACTCCGCATTCCTCGCGGCAACTCGACGGAATGTTGCCTGATACACGCGGTCCGCTGCACCGTGGAGGGGTGCCAAGCCACCGGTGATGAGCACTTCCCGCAGCCCCTCCGGGGCGAATGACAGGTACGTCAAAGCACAGAACCCACCGAAGCTTTGGCCCAGTACTGACCACGGGCCGGATCCCAGGACAGCCCGGATGTGCTCGGCGTCGGCCACGATGGAATCGGCACGGAAGTGGGTCAGGTATTCTGCTTGCGCCGCGGCGTCGCCCTGGAGCTCAAGCGACTGCCGTTCAATCGGCGCGGACAATCCGGTGCCCCGTTGGTCCAGCATCAGGATGCGGAAATCCTTTGCCGCAGCCTTCATCCAGCCGGACAGCGAGGTGACACGGTTGCCTCTGCCACCGGGTCCACCCTGGAGGAACAGCAGCCACGGCAGCTTGGAGGCCTCGACCGCCGAATGGTCGGTGGAGGAGTATTCCCGGGCAAAGATGGTGATCGTCTCGCCGGGGACTTCCGCCTGATGCACCAAGGGAACCGTGAAGTAATGCTCCACTGTCCGGAGTCCACGGAATTCGTGGCGGGCTTGGATGCGGTGCTCGCCGGCGGAGGGCCGCTGGTTAGCCATTGACCAGTCAGCCATGGGTAAGAGCCTCCTTCGCCGCACCGACGTTCGTCCCGTAGGCCTGGAGCGCGTCGCCTGTCAGCCTGAACGTTGACCATTCCTCCATGGGGAACGCACCAAGGTTCTTGTAGAAGTTGATGGAGGGTTCATTCCAGTTCAGGACGCTCCACTCCACCCGGGCGTAACCACGTTCGACGGCGGTGGCGGCCAGATACTGCAAGAGCGCCTTGCCGTGTCCCTCGCCACGGGCATCCGGAACCACGTAGAGGTCCTCAAGGTAGATGCCGTGGACGCCTTCCCATGTGGAGTAGTTCAGGAACCAGAGCGCGAAACCCTGAACTGTGCCTGCGCTGTTTTCCGCAATGGTGGCGTATACCCGCGGATTCTCGCCAAAGAGTACTTCGGCGAGCATGGCCGGGGTGTTCTTAACGGCGTCCGGTTCCTTTTCGTAGATCGCAAGGTCGTGGATCATACGAAGGATGGCAGGGACGTCTTCAATGGTGGCGGGGCGGATTACACTCATGCATTCGAGCTTACTAGGGGCTCGCTGGCTTCCTACCGCCAGGCGAGCGTGGACGTTCCGTAAGGCACAGGTGGCTGCCGGTAACTGAGCGGGACGCCCTCGACCAGAAGGGGCGGCCCCACAAACGTGAGCTGGCCGTAGGGGCTGTCTGCTCCGAGGAGGTTCGGCTCCCGCAGTGAGCTCACGGGGATGCCCTGATAGCCGGAAGGCACGGCGAACAGCTCCTCGGCCGTCCGTGCCAAGGAGAGACTCGCAGATCCACCGGCTCCGGTCCTTGATCGCTCCGCCAGTAAAGCCAGCACCGCCGCCGCGAGCCCGTAACCTGTGGCGTGGTCCAAGGCCTGTACCGGGAGCGCCCCGGGTTTCCACCCGTCGTCGTGCTTCTGTCCATACCGCTCCGCTATCCCGCAGGCTGCCTGAACCAGGCTGTCAAAGCCTCGCCTGCCCGTCCATGGCCCGCTGCTGCCCCAAGCGGTCAGTGTGACCACCACAAGGTCCGGCCTCGCAGCCAGCAGGGCATCCGGAGCTAAACCGAATTTGTCCAAGCCGCCGGCCCGGTACCCGGTGATCACCACATCCGCTGAAGCCACAAGAGCGTGAACAGCTGCCAGGTCGTCGGACTTCCTGAGATCCGCTTCGGCGCTGCGTTTGTCGAACCCGGCGTCGATGAATGCATCGCTCAGTTCCGGAAGGAGGGGCGGGTCGATGCGCAGAACGTCCGCGCCCAGCGCACCCAATAGGCGCGTTGACGTAGGTCCGGCGATGACCCGCGTCAGGTCGAGCACTTTAAGCCCGTCCAACGGCCGGAGTGGGTCCGCAGACGGCGTCCATGACGGGGCCTTCGAATCCAAGGACCCAATATTAGAGGGGGTCAGGCTGATCCAAGGGCCGGAGCTTGCCGCAGAGTGCATGGGTGGAGACCCATGCCTCGCGGCTCCGGACAGCGGCAGCCGCTCCCTTATGTGCCACGATTGCAGTCTCGGCCTCCAAGGAGGTCATAGACAGCAACGCGTTGTCCACGTCCTGCGGGACGGTGGCCGAGAGCGCTTCCATCAACCGGGCCGCATGATGGGGATAGTTGGCGTGAAGGCGGATCCAGCCGTCCGCAGTGCGCCGGAACCCGGATGCGGGTGCGAAGCCTTGGGCCGTCCGGCCCGCAATCCGGAGGTGGCCCAGCGAATCGAAGGATGCTGCCGTCAGCCCTGAGTCAACCGAGTATCTCCCGGGAGAACCTGTCAGTGCGTTGAGCGCTGTGGCGGCGCTTTGAACCGAACCGAGCGCCAAACCCTCGACGTCCAGGCCGCCACCCCACCACCGACGTGAACCGCTGCAGGCCGCCGGCTGTTCTTTGCGCAGGGCTTCCACCTCGCGCAGGCCGGCGGTCAGATCCGGGACGGATTCCATGGCACCGGGTTTCATTGCACGTGGACCTAGAGCCTGTTGACGTCTGTCACCCGGACCACGGCGGTGCCGGTCTCATCGGACGCCGCCAAGTCGATGTCGGCAGAGATTCCCCAGTCGTGGTTGCCCGCGGGATCGTCGAAGATTTGGCGGACCTTCCACGTCCCCGTTTCCTCATTGATGATGAGCAAACCGGGACCCCTCGCGTCAGGGCCCGTGCCAATGTCGTCATGTTCGTCGAAGTAATCGTCCAGGACCTCTTCCCACCTCTCCGCATCCCAGCCGGCATCGGCGTCGAGTTCGCCCAACGCGGCGGAGTCCTCGTCGGCAAAAAGCTCAACCCTGCGGAACATCTCGTTCCGAACCATTACCCGGAAGGCTCGAACGTTGGCGGTCAACAGCGGCGGCGGGGGCGGGGGAGCGTCATGGGGTGTGGGGGCGAGCCCGGACGTCAGCTCCTCCCACTCATCCAGCAGGCTGGAATCCACTTGGCGTACCAGCTCACCCAACCAGGCGATGAGATCTTCAAGGTCCTCACGGAGCGAATCCTGGGGAACCGTCTGCCTCAGCGCGCGGAAGCCGTCCGCCAGATAGCGCAGGACGATGCCCTCCGAGCGGGCCAAGCCATAGAACTGCACAAACTCGCCGAAGTTCATGGCACGCTCGTACATGTCCCGGATAATCGATTTCGGAGCAAGCTCGAAGTCGCCCACCCAGGGGGCTGCCTTGCGATAGACCTCAAAGGCCTCACCAAGAATCTCTGCCAGCGGCATGGGGTAGGTAACTTCGTCCAGCATGGCCATGCGCTGGTCATACTCAATGCCGTCAGCCTTCATGGCCGCAACTGCCTCGCCCCGGGCCTTCTTCTGCTGAGCGGAGAGGATCTGCCGCGGTTTCTCCAGGGTTGACTCAATGACAGAGACAACATCCAATGCGTAGGAGGGAGACTCCGGATCAAGCAGCTCCAGGGCAGCAAGTGCGAAGGGGGAGAGCGGCTGGTTGAGGGCAAAGTTGGCTTGCAGATGGACAGTCAGCCGGACTGAGCGTCCCTCAGCCTCTTGTTCCTCCTCCGGGATGCGTTCCACTACACCCGCGGCAAGAAGTTCCCGGTAGATCCCCAAGGCCTTCTTCATCAGCTTGAGTTGCGCCGGACGGCTCTCATGGTTCTCACTAAGCAGGCGCCGGGTTGCCTGGAAGGGGTCGCCCGGGCGTTCCATGAGGTTCAGCAGCATCGCATGGGTAACGGTGAAGCTGGACGTCAAGGGCTCGGGCACAGACTCGACGAGTCGCTTGAACGTGGGTTCGCCCCAGGACACGAATCCTTCCGGAGGCTTTTTCTTCACCACTTGGCGCAGTTTCTTCTGGTCATCGCCGAACTTGGCTGTGGCCTTGGCCATGGCTTTCGTATTTTCAACCACGTGGTCCGGAGCCTGAACCACCACTGTGCCTGCGGTGTCGTAGCCTGCGCGGCCCGCACGGCCGGCAATCTGGTGGAACTCACGGGAGTTAAGAGACCTGGTGCGTACGCCGTCGTACTTGCTCAGAGCCGTCAACAGCACTGTCCGGATGGGCACGTTGATGCCCACCCCCAAAGTATCGGTTCCGCAGATCACTTTGAGGAGGCCGGCTTGGGCGAGCTGTTCCACGAGTCGGCGGTACTTCGGCAGCATACCGGCGTGGTGGACGCCAATGCCGTGACGGACCAGCCTGTTAAGGGTCTTTCCGAAGCCGGCGGCGAACCTGAATCCCGCGATCAACTCGGCGATGCGGTCCTTCTCTGCCCGGCTGCACATGTTGATGCTCATCAGGTTCTGGGCACGCTCAATGGCTTCCGCCTGGCTGAAGTGAACCACGTACACGGGAACCTGCTTGGTTGAGAGCAGTTCTTCCAGCGTCTCGTGAACAGGGGTCAGGTGGTAGTAGTGGTGCAGCGGAATGGGTCGTTCCGCTGAACTTACAGTCGTGGTAGTCCGGCCCGTCAGCTCAGTCAGACCGGTTTCGAACCGCGAGACGTCGCCCAACGTGGCCGACATCAGGAGGAACTGCGCTTGGGGCAGTTCCAGCAGCGGTACTTGCCACGCCCAACCGCGCTGCGGGTCGGAGTAGAAGTGGAACTCGTCCATGATCACGGAGCCCAGCTCTGCCGCCGAGCCTTCGCGGAGGGCGATGTTGGCCAGGATTTCCGCCGTGCAGCAGATGATGGGTGCATCCTGGTTCACGCCGGAATCACCGGTGATCATGCCGACGTTTTCAGCGCCGAAGATCTCGCAGAGTGCAAAGAACTTTTCGGACACCAGTGCCTTGATGGGAGCCGTGTAATAGCTCCGCTGGCCCCGAGACATAGCCTCGAAGTGCGCCGCGATGGCTACCAGGGACTTTCCGGAACCGGTAGGAGTAGCCAGGATGACGTTCGCGCCGGAGGCGAGCTCCATGATCGCTTCGTCCTGCGCCGGGTACAGCTGCAGCCCGCGGCTCTCAGTCCACTCCACGAACCGTGTGTAGATTTCGTCCGGGTCCAAAGGACCGGTGGCGGTGGAACCGGGGAGCTGCTCAAGAAGTTTCATTGGTTTCCAGCTTAGTGCCCGGACGGTTTAGGCTCGGCCCAGCAGGCATGCCCGATCCGAGGAGGCTTATCGTGAAGTGGGACCCGTCCAAGTATGTGGAATTCGGCAACCATCGGGACCGGCCGTTCCATGACCTCGTGGCGAGGGTCCGGGCCCACGATCCACAGAAGGTTGTTGATCTCGGCTGCGGCCCCGGGAACCTGACCGCAACGCTGGCCGACCGCTGGCCGGAGGCACTCGTGGTGGGTCTGGACTCATCGGAGGAAATGCTCCTCAAAGCGGAGCCCCTCAGACAACGGTCCAATCGCTTGGCCTTCAAGCAGGGTGACATCGCGGAGTGGGTTCCGGATGCTGATACGGACGTCGTGGTGACGAATGCCGCTCTCCAATGGGTTCCCGGTCATCAGGAGATGCTGGCCGGCTGGCTTCGCGCCCTCAAACCGGGCGCGTGGTTTGCCATGCAGGTGCCGGGAAACTTTACGTCCCCGTCCCACACGCTCATGCGGCAACTGGCAGAGTCGGGAACGTGGTCCACACGGCTGGGCGGCGTGCTTCGGCACGATGGCGCAGTGGGCAGTCCTGCGGACTACTTGGGAATCATGCTCGACGCCGGATGCGCGGCGGACGCTTGGGAGACCACCTACCAGCAGGTGCTGCCGGGGGAGGACCCCGTCCTGGAGTGGGTCCGCGGTACGGGCCTGCGTCCGGTGCTGGCGGCCCTGTCTGCGCAGGAGGCAGCTGACTCCGAGGCAGAGTACTCAGCCCTGCTGCGCGAGGCCTACCCCCCGACGAGCCACGGAACGGTCTTCCCGTTCCGTCGCATTTTTGCTGTCGCCCAAAAGGCCGCATGAACCGGCAAGACGCTTCGCCCCTGCGCAGCACGCTCGGTTCCATGCAACGTCACGGCTTGTCCCTTGCCGACGTCGCTGGTCTAATTCTCGGCATGGACCAAGGACGCTTCGAACAGCAGATGCCCCAAGTGGAACCGGCACCAGGCCGGAGTTCCTCGTGACTCCCACAGGCGATTTTCCGGGCAGCTGGCGCCCCAACACCAGCAGTGCCGTTGCGCTCTTTGATCAATTGAGATTGCGGATCATCGAACTCGTGGATGCCGGAGTCCTTGCCGTTGGCGCCAAGCTTCCTCCTGTTCGCAACCTGGCCGGGGTGCTGGACGTCGCTCCGCACACGGTTGCGCGTGCTTACAAGGAATTGGAAGCGGCAGGGGTAGTGGCAACACGGGGCCGCAACGGCACCGTGGTCTGCGCACGGGATGATCGTTGGGGAGCGCTGGCCGGCGTCGCGGCACAATACGCCGCCGCCGCGAAGGCCCAGGGGGCTTCATTCGCCGAGGCAGTGCAGCTTCTTGCTGCGGCTTATGACGCCGACTGATACCGATCAGTAGCATGTGAGGCACGACATGGAAATTCGAAGAAGTTTTCGATTAGCATTGGTAGGTGCCCAAAGCCTTAGCTGAAGATACCGCCATGGATGCCTCTAAAGGCGTCTCCGTCCTTCCCGTTGCCAAACCCGCCAAGCCGGATCTTTCCCGCTTGGTGGTCAAGGGTGCCCGGGAACACAACTTGCGAAACGTGGATCTCGATCTCCCCCGTGACGCCATGATCGTGTTCACGGGACTCTCCGGTTCCGGCAAGTCATCCTTGGCTTTCGACACTATCTTTGCGGAGGGCCAGCGTCGGTATGTGGAGTCATTGTCCGCGTACGCGCGCCAGTTCCTTGGCCAGGTGGACAAGCCTGATGTCGATTTCATCGAGGGCCTGTCTCCGGCAGTGTCTATCGACCAGAAGTCCACCAGCAAGAATCCGCGTTCCACGGTTGGCACCATCACCGAAATTTACGACTATATGCGTTTGCTGTGGGCGCGCGTTGGCCGTCCGCACTGTCCCGTATGTGGCGAGCCCATCGCCCGGCAGACGCCGCAACAGATTGTGGATCAGCTCCTGGAACTGGATCCGGGCACGCGATTCCAGGTCCTGGCTCCTGTTGTTCGAGGGCGCAAGGGTGAATTTGTTGACCTCTTCAAGGAACTGACCGCGAAGGGTTATTCCCGCGCCCGTGTAGACGGCGAACTGGTTCAGCTGAGCGATCCTCCCAAGCTGGGCAAACAGTTCAAGCACACCATCGAGGTTGTGGTGGACCGTTTGGTGGTCAAGGAGGAGATCAGCCAGCGGCTCACCGATTCCGTGGAGACGGCTCTTGGCCTTGCAGAAGGCCGGGTGTTGGTGGAGTTCGTGGACCTCGATGCTGAGGATCCCGAGCGTATCCGCGCCTTCTCGGAGAACCTGGCGTGCCCCAACGAGCACCCTTTGGCCATCGACGAAATTGAACCCCGCTCGTTCTCGTTCAACAACCCCTTCGGCGCCTGCTCCGCTTGTAGCGGCATTGGCACCCGGCTGGAAGTGGATGAAGAGCTGATCGTTCCCAATCCGGAGCTCTCCCTGGGTGAGGGCGCCATTGCCCCTTGGGCCCTCGGCACAGCGACGACGGAGTACTGGAACAGGCTCCTCGAAGGCCTGGCGCACGAGCTGGGCTTCTCCATGAAGACATCATGGGAGAAGCTGCCCAAGGACGTCCGCAATACCGTGCTTCATGGCAAGGACCACAAGGTTGTTGTCCAGTACAAGAACCGTTTTGGTCGTGAGCGTAAGTACAGCACCGGCTTTGAAGGTGCCATTCAGTACGTCCACCGTAAGCACGGGGAAACGGATTCCGACTGGGCCCGCGACCGGTACGAAGAGTACATGCGTCAGATTCCCTGCCCTGAGTGCAACGGTGCGCGCCTCAACCCGGCGTCGTTGTCCGTGCTCATCAACGGGAAGTCCATCGCCGAGGTTGCTGCCCTTCCGATGCGTGAGTGCGCCGAGTTCCTGGGCAGCCTTACCCTGACCAACAGGGAAGCCCAGATTGCCAACCAGGTGTTGAAGGAAATCCAGGCCCGCCTGACCTTCCTCCTGGACGTCGGCTTGGAGTACCTCAACCTTGAGCGCCCCTCCGGGACCTTGTCCGGCGGCGAGGCACAACGCATCCGATTGGCCACCCAAATCGGTTCCGGCCTGGTGGGCGTCTTGTACGTTTTGGATGAGCCATCCATTGGCTTGCACCAACGAGACAACCGGCGGCTGATCGAGACGCTCACACGCCTCCGGGACCTTGGCAACACCCTGATCGTGGTGGAGCATGACGAAGACACCATCCACGAAGCCGACTGGGTGGTAGACATCGGACCTGGCGCCGGCGAACACGGAGGCCAGGTGGTGCACTCCGGAACCTACAAGGAACTCCTGGAGAACACCGATTCGCTGACGGGTGACTACCTCTCCGGACGCCGGAAGATTGATGTCCCCGCCAAGCGCCGCAAGTACGACAAAAAGCGTGAACTCAAGGTTGTGGGCGCCAGGGAGAACAACCTCGACAACGTGGACGCCACGTTCCCCCTGGGACTCTTTACCGCCGTGACCGGCGTTAGTGGTTCCGGCAAGTCCACGTTGGTGAACGAGATCCTCTACAAGGTGCTCGCTAACAAACTCAACGGCGCCAAGCAGGTTGCAGGACGTCACCGCACGGTGGCCGGACTTGAGCACCTGGACAAGGTGGTCCACGTAGATCAAAGCCCCATCGGCCGTACACCCCGATCCAACCCGGCCACCTACACCGGCGTCTTTGACAACATTCGGAAACTCTTCGCTGAGACAACCGAAGCCAAGGTACGTGGATACCAGCCCGGACGGTTCTCGTTCAACGTCAAGGGCGGGCGCTGCGAAGCCTGTTCAGGCGACGGTACGTTGAAGATCGAGATGAACTTCCTGCCGGATGTCTATGTTCCTTGCGAGGTGTGCCACGGCGCCAGGTACAACCGGGAGACCCTTGAAGTTCATTACAAGGGCAAGACCATTGCCGACGTCCTCAACATGCCCATCGAGGAAGGCGCGGAGTTCTTCGCTGCTTTCACTCCGATCGCACGGCATCTGAACACCCTGGTGGATGTCGGCCTTGGCTACGTCAGGCTTGGCCAGCCGGCAACCACTCTGTCCGGCGGCGAGGCCCAGCGTGTGAAGCTGGCTGCCGAGCTCCAGAAGCGTTCCAACGGTCGCAGCATCTATGTCCTGGATGAACCCACCACGGGCCTGCACTTTGAAGACATCCGCAAGCTGCTCATGGTTCTTCAGGGCTTGGTGGACAAGGGCAATACGGTGATCACCATTGAGCACAACCTGGACGTCATTAAATCCGCGGACTGGATTGTAGACCTCGGCCCCAATGGCGGTTCAGGCGGCGGAAAGATCGTGGCCACGGGAACGCCTGAGCAGGTGGCAAAATCCACCGACAGCCACACAGCGACCTTCTTGGCTGAGATTCTGAGTTAGTTACTTACGGGACGGCCTGGAGGCCGTCAGAGGAATATCTCCGAGACCTTGGAAGTATTCCCGTAGCGGCATGCGAGTTTCAGGCATGCCGCTACTCGTGAGAAACTAACCCGGTGACTCAAACAACGGTGCCCGTAATATTCGATCTGGACGGCACCCTTGTCGATCCTGCCGGTGGTATCACGGGAGGCATCTCTGCGGCCCTCCGGGAAATGGACCTTCCTGTTCCGGAACAAGCAGTGCTGAATTCCATGGTGGGTCCTAAACTCAGCGATTCCCTTCTGCATTTGGCCGACGTCCCGGGCGAATTAGTGGATGAAACCATTGAGCGATACCGGCGTCACTACAAAGAAACCGGCATTGGCCAGAGCAAGCTGTACCCAGGCGTCTTCGACCTCCTTGAGTATTTCGCGGAGACCGGCCGGCCTGTCGCGGTAGCCACCCAGAAGCCGCAGTCAATTGCACGGCTAGTGCTTGAGCACCACAAAATTGCAGACTTCTTCGTCTCCATCCGAGGTGCTGCGGACGACGAATCCCTCAAAGCAAATACGGCGTCCGGCAAAGTTGAGATCGTGGGCGCGGCCTTGAAGGATCTTCACTCCCAGCCGGCCGTCATGGTGGGGGACAGGCATCAAGACGTCGCGGGTGCTTTGGCCAACGGATTGGATTGCATCGGGGTCAGTTGGGGTTTCGCCCCGGACGGTGAACTTGAGGAAGCCGGAGCAGTCGCCGTAGTAAGCACTGCCCTGGAGCTTCGCAGCAAAATTGAAGAACTTGACGCTGTCCGCGCGGCAGCCCTGAGCGAGGTACAAAACGATGGCAGTCTTTGATGCGATCCGCTGGACAACCCGTGGCCTGATTTCCTCCACGTGCCGTCCAACGGTCATTGGACTGGAGAACGTTCCCAAGGATGGGCCATTCATCGTAGCGCCGAATCACCTGTCCTTCCTGGACAGTGTCATTGTCCAGGCACTCATGCCCCGGCCTGTTGCCTTTTTTGCCAAGGCTGAATACTTCACCACCAAGGGCGTCAAAGGCGCCGTGATGAAGTCGTTCTTCGAGGCAGTAGGTTCCATTCCCGTTGAGCGCGGTGAACAGGCGGCCAGCGTGCAGGCGCTCAAAACATTGCTGGACATCTTGGAATCCGGGAAGGGCATCGGCATTTACCCTGAAGGCACCCGGTCCCGAGACGGCATTCTCTACCGTGGCAGGACCGGCGTGGGGTGGCTCGCCTTGACCACAGGTGCCCCGGTAATCCCGGTCGGTCTGATCGGGACCGAGAAGTTGCAGCCTGCGGACAAGAATGCGGTTCGCCCGCAGCACTTCACCATGAAGGTGGGAGAACCTCTCTACTTCGACAAGACGGGCCCGGACCATTCGCTGCCGGCCCGCCGCGAAGTCACGGATAAAATCATGGATGCCATTGCGTTGCTCAGCGGGCAGGAACGGTCCACGAGCTACAACCAAAGCAAATCGGTCGACTAAGGCCTGGCAACCCGGCTCCTGGCAAAGACTGTCGCTCCCGTTCACTAGACTGGAACAGTGGCAGATCCAGCAAGTTACCGGCCCCAAACGGGTGAAATTCCCACTACGCCGGGCGTCTATCGTTTCCGCGACCCCCACGGTCGAGTCATCTATGTGGGCAAGGCAAAGAACCTCCGCTCCAGGCTGAATTCTTACTTCGCCAACCCCTCAGGGCTTCTCCCCAAGACCCATGCAATGGTCCACGCGGCCAGCAGTGTTGAGTGGACCGTGGTGGGTAGTGAGCTGGAATCGCTGCAGCTGGAATACACGTGGATCAAGGAATTCAAGCCACGGTTCAACGTGGTGTTCAGGGACGACAAGACCTACCCCTATCTGGCTGTCACCATGGGGGAGAAGTACCCCAGGGTGCAGGTCATGCGTGGTGAAAGAAGGAAGGGCACCAGGTACTTCGGCCCCTACACAGCCGGTGCCATCAGGGAAACCATGGATACGCTCTTGCGGGTTTTCCCTGTCCGGAGTTGCAGCGCGGGCGTCTTCAAGCGGGCTGAGTCCAGCGGCCGGCCCTGCCTTCTGGGATATATCGACAAATGCTCGGCACCCTGTGTGGGACGGGTCACCCCTGATGAGCACCGCGGCCTCGCTGAGGACTTCTGCTCCTTCATGGGCGGCGAAGCCAAACGTTTTATCAGCCGCTTGGAAAAAGACATGGCTGCCGCCGTTGCCGAACTGGACTACGAGCGCGCGGCGGGGCTGAGGGACGACATCATTGCCCTCCGCAAGGTCTTTGAACGGAACGCAGTGGTGCTCGCGGAGGACACGGACGCTGACGTCTTCGCTCTCCACGAGGACGAACTCGAAGCGTCCGTTCAGGTGTTCCACGTGCGCGGCGGCCGTGTCCGTGGGCAGCGCGGCTGGGTGGTGGAAAAGGTGGAGGATGCCACCACTCCCGAACTCATCGAACACTTGCTGCAGCAGGTCTACGGCGAGGACAGTGAAGTCCAAGGCCGCATTCCCCGGGAAGTCCTGGTTCCCGAGAACCCCAGCAACCATGCTGAATTGATGGAATGGCTTGGCGGCTTGCGTGGCGCCAGGGTGGACATCCGTGTCCCTCAGCGCGGCGACAAGGCCGCCCTGATGTCCACTGTGCGCGAGAATGCCGAGCAAGCCCTGAAGCTGCACAAGACCCGGCGCGCAGGAGACATTACGGTCCGCTCGCTTGCCCTTCAGGAACTTCAGGAGGCCCTGGAGATCCCGGTTCCGCTCCTGCGGATCGAGTGCTTCGATATCTCCCATGTCCAAGGCACCAACGTGGTGGCTTCCATGGTGGTGGTGGAAGACGGACTGCCCAAAAAGTCCGACTACCGGAAATTCTCCATTACGGGTGCGGCAGCAACGGACGATACTGCGGCCATGCACGACGTCCTGACCCGTCGGTTCAGGCACTACCTGACGGATAAGGCTGCACAGGTCCCCATCGTTTCCGGCGAGATCGTCAACCCGACGCGTGCAGGCGCCAAGAGCGGCACTGAGCTGCCGCCGTCGGACCTTGACGTACCAGCGCCGAAGGCCAAGTTTGCCTACCCGCCCAACTTGGTTGTGGTGGATGGTGGGCAGCCGCAGGTCAATGCTGCGGCCCGTGCCCTTGCTGAGTTGGGTATTGATGATGTTTACGTGGTGGGTCTCGCCAAGCGGCTCGAGGAAGTTTGGCTGCCTGACAGTGACTTCCCCGTCATCCTGCCCCGAACATCGCAGGGGTTGTATCTCCTGCAACGGATCCGTGACGAAGCCCACCGCTTTGCCATTACTTTCCACCGGCAGAAGCGCGGCAAGGCGATGACAGTTTCCGTCCTGGACGGCGTACCGGGCCTGGGCGAGGCAAAACGCAAGGCTTTGGTAGCCCATTTTGGCTCGCTCAAGAAGATCAAGGCCGCGTCCGTGGAGGAACTCACCTCTGCCAAGGGCATCGGGCCCGCGCTGGCCGCTGCCGTGGTACAGCACCTTGGGTCCACCGAAGACGCAGGTGAAAGGGCGCCGGCGGTTAACATGACCACCGGCGAAATCCTCGAATCTTAGCTAGGGTAAGAACCTGGCCGGTCGGCGCACCATTGATGCCGGACGCCTGAAACGGGCCATATGCGACCTCCTTCCCAGGCGGCTGCCACGAGCTTTTCGAATGACCACTTCCGACGAAACGGGGACAACTGATGGATGAGGCTACGGCAAAGTCCGGCACGGAGCAGGACGGCCTGACGCCCGTCAAGCCACCTGAAGCGGAATTGTTGGTGGTAACCGGCATGTCGGGCGCCGGACGCAGCACCGCCTCCGATGCTTTGGAGGACCACGGCTGGTACGTCGTGGACAACCTTCCTCCGCAAATGCTGGGCACTTTGGCCGAAATTGTGTCACATGCCCCGAAGTCGATTCCCAAACTTGCCGTAGTGGTGGACGTTCGCAGCAAGGACCTCTTCACTGACATCCAGACGGCTTTGGGGGCGCTGAGCGCGAGCGGCATCACCTTCCGGGTACTCTTCCTGGACGCCAACGACGACGTCCTGGTCCGGCGCTTCGAGCAGGGGCGCCGCCCGCATCCGCTGCAGGGCGGGGGAAGGATCCTCGACGGCATCGGCATCGAGCGTGAGGTCCTCCGTGAACTGCGCGAACACGCCGACGTCGTTCTGGACACCTCCGAGTTCAACGTCCACGGCTTGGCTACGGCCATCACGGAACTGTTCAGCGATACCGGGCCGGTGACACTTCGCTTGAACGTCATGAGCTTTGGCTTCAAATACGGGCTGCCCGTGGACGCGAATTTCGTGGCCGACGCCCGCTTCATCCCCAACCCGCACTGGGTTCCCCAATTGCGGCCGCATACGGGCTTGGATGAGGATGTCAGCGATTACGTCCTGGGCGCGGAGGGTGTTCAGGAGTTCGTGGACCGCTATGTGCGGGCTTTGGAGCCTGTCCTGGACGGTTACCGCCAGGAGAACAAGCACTACGCCACGCTGGCAGTTGGATGCACAGGCGGCAAGCACCGTTCGGTGGCAGTCGCCATGGAACTTTCGAAGCGCCTGGCGCAGTACCCGCGCGTCACCGTGACCACCACCCACCGCGACCTGGGACGCGAGTAGTGGGGGTTCTGACGGGCCCGCTGCCACTTATTCCGCCCAAGGGCGTCCCCGGCAGCCAGCAGAAGAAGAGCCCCTCCGTGGTGGCCTTGGGCGGCGGTCATGGCCTCGCGGCGTCTCTGTCTGCCTTGCGTCTGCTCACCTCGGAGCTGACGGCAATCGTCACAGTGGCGGACGACGGCGGCAGTTCCGGGCGTCTCCGCGATGAGTACGGCGTCCTCCCGCCCGGAGACCTGCGGATGGCCCTGAGCGCCCTGTGTGATGACACCGACTGGGGCCGGACCTGGCGCGATGTCATGCAGCACCGCTTTGAAGCGGGTTCGGCGAAGGGCGGCTCGCTGGACAACCACGCCATGGGCAACCTGCTCATCGTTACACTGTGGGAGCTTTTGGGGGACACCGTTGCCGGCCTGAAGTGGGCCGGAGCACTGCTGGGTGCCCGCGGACAAGTACTGCCGATGTCCAGCGTTCCCCTCACCATTGAGGGCAAGGCGCGCATGGAGTTGCCCGATGGTGGCCACGAACTGAGGACGGTTCGGGGGCAGGCGAAGTGTGCCGTGGCGGGAAAGCTGGAAGAAGTCAGGCTCCTGCCCGAATCCGCTCCTGCCTGCACCGAAGCACTCACCGCGATTGAGCTTGCTGATTGGGTCATCCTGGGCCCCGGCTCTTGGTATACCTCGGTTTTGCCGCATTTGCTGTTGCCCGAGCTTCGTCGGGCCTTGGGCGATACCGCTGCCAAACGCTGTCTCACCATGAACCTGGACGTTGAAACCAAAGAAACCTCGGGCATGACCGCAGCGGATCACTTGGATGTCCTGCGCCGCTATGCGCCTGAGTTCACGGTGGACGTCGTCCTGGCGGATCCCGCGGCCGTGCAGGATCGCAAGGCCTTTGAGAAGGCGGCCGCGATGATCGGCGCCGAAGTGGTGTTGGGTAGAGTAGGGGCGTCGAGGCGCCGCCCCGTCCATGATCCACTGCTGCTGGCAGCGGCGTACCACGATATTTTCGGGAACAGTTAGGAATACGCGATGGCACTTACTGCGTCGGTCAAGGACGAACTGTCCCGGCTGGACATCAAGAAATCTTCCGTCCGCAAAGCGGAGGTTTCGGCAATGCTGCGTTTCGCAGGCGGCTTGCACATTATTTCGGGGCGGATCGTCATCGAGGCTGAAGTTGACCTCGCCTCCACCGCCCGTCGTCTCCGGGCAGCGATCGCTGAAGTCTACGGGCATCAGAGCGAAATCATCGTTGTTTCCGGCGGAGGATTGCGCCGGGGGAGCCGCTACGTGGTCCGCGTAGTGCGCGACGGCGAGGCACTTGCCCGCCAAACGGGCTTGTTGGATGGCCGTGGACGTCCTGTCCGGGGCCTTCCCTCCGCAGTGGTCAACGGTTCAGCGGCCGATGCTGAGGCCGTGTGGCGGGGCGCTTTCCTTGCCCATGGCTCACTCACTGAACCAGGGCGATCGTCGTCACTCGAAGTGACGTGCCCGGGCCCTGAGTCCGCGTTGGCGCTAGTCGGTGCTGCCCGCCGGCTTGGGATTCAGGCCAAAGCACGTGAAGTTCGCGGCGTGGACCGTGTGGTCATCCGTGACGGCGACACTATTGCTACCCTCCTGACACGCATGGGCGCCCATGACGCCCTGATGGTCTGGGAAGAACGGCGCATGCGAAAGGAAGTCCGGGCAACGGCCAACAGGCTTGCCAACTTTGATGACGCCAATCTGCGTCGCTCGGCCCAGGCGGCAGTAGCAGCGGGCGCCAGGGTGGACCGTGCGTTGGAGATCCTTGGCGACGACGTTCCGGACCATCTCAAGTACGCCGGGGAGCTTCGCGTGGCCCACAAGCAGGCAAGCCTGGATGAACTCGGCCGCCTTGCCGATCCACCCATGACCAAGGACGCCATAGCTGGCCGTATTCGCCGGCTCCTGGCCATGGCAGACAAACGCGCCCTGGATTTGGGCATTCCGGGCACTGAGGCAAATGTGACTCCGGAAATGATGGACGAGTAGAGCACACCCATAGAATCGAAAAGTGTGAAGGAAATACTGCGAGGCCACCGCCGGTTGTTCCCGGTGGAGGCATGAACAGTCTTCTTCACCAAGGATTTCCGGCCGGCCCGCTGGCCGGATGACATAACGAGAGTTACCAACCCGGACGTGAGTCCATTACATTGGAGGATTTCGTGACAGAGTACGTTCTGCCCGAGCTCGGCTACGACTACGCAGCACTCGAGCCGCACATTTCGGCAAAGATCATGGAGCTGCACCACAGCAAGCACCATGCGGCATACGTTGCAGGCGCCAACAACGCCCTCGCCCAGCTGGCCGAAGCGCGCGAGAAGAATGATTTCGCCAACATCAACCGCCTCTCCAAGGACCTCGCGTTCCACACCGGTGGGCACATCAACCACTCCGTGTTCTGGAACAACATCTCCCCGGACGGCGGCGACAAGCCCGAAGGCGAACTGGCTGCTGCCATTGACGACGCTTTCGGCTCCTTCGATGCTTTCCGTGCCCAGTTCAGCGCGGCTGCACTGGGCCTGCAGGGTTCCGGCTGGGCCTTCCTGGCATACGAGCCCATCGGTGGAAACCTGCTCATCGAGCAGCTCTACGATCAGCAGGGCAACGTGGCAGTGGGCACCACCCCGCTGCTGATGCTGGACATGTGGGAGCACGCCTTCTACCTGGACTACGTCAACGTCAAGGCTGACTACGTCAAGGCCTTCTGGAACATCGTCAACTGGGCCGACGTCGCCAAGCGCTTCGAAGCTGCCCGCGCCAACGCCACGGGCCTCATCGTCCTCTAGTTGGTGAGTCCCGGTTCACGCGAATGTAACAAAAGTCACTTTTGGCGTGAATTGGGGCCAAATGCTGGAAAGCCTGCCTCCGCAGTTGCGGGGGCAGGCTTAGTTAAACGTAAGATGGATCACGGAAGGCGGTTAGCCTTCAGCAACGTGGCTGGTCGCCCTCCGATCTGATAATCACCTCTGCCCAAAGACGTGCGGGGTCTGTTAGTTGGAAATATTTGATCCGACTCACTAGGCGTGCTTGCAAGAGCACCAAGGAGATTGACACATAGTGACCACCCGTATTGGTATCAACGGCTTCGGCCGCATCGGCCGTAACTACTTCCGCGCAGCACTGGCCCAAGGCGCAGACCTTGAGATCGTGGCAGTGAACGACCTCACCAGCCCCGAGACTCTCGCCCACCTCCTGAAGTACGACTCCGTCGGTGGCCGCCTCACGCAGTCCGTGGAGGTTGTTGATGGCAACCTGGTAGTCGATGGCAAGTCCATCACCGTTCTGGCCGAGCGCGATCCCGCCAACCTCCCTTGGGGCGAGCTGGGCGTAGACATCGTCATCGAGTCAACCGGTTTCTTCACCAAGGCAGCAGCCGCGCAGAAGCACATCGATGCCGGCGCCAAGAAGGTCCTCATTTCGGCACCCGCCAGCGACGAAGACATCACCATCGTTATGGGCGTCAACCAGGATCTCTACGATCCCGCAACGCACAACATCATCTCCAACGCATCCTGCACCACCAACTGCCTCGGCCCGCTGGCCAAGGTTGTCAATGACGCTTTCGGCATCGAGCGTGGCCTGATGACCACGGTCCACGCCTACACCGCAGACCAGAACCTGCAGGACGGCCCGCACGGCGATCTCCGCCGCGCCCGTGCTGCCGCCATCAACATGGTTCCCACCTCAACCGGTGCAGCCAAGGCTATCGGCCTGGTCCTGCCGGAACTGAAGGGCAAGCTGGACGGTTACGCCATTCGCGTTCCCGTCCCCACGGGTTCCGCCACGGACCTCACGGTCACCGTTTCCCGCGAAGTCACGGTTGAGGAAGTCAACGCTGCCGTCAAGGCTGCCGCTGAGTCCGAGCAGTTCGCCGGAATCCTCAGCTACACGGATGCCCCTATCGTGTCCTCGGACATCGTCGGAGACCCCGCGTCCTCCATCTTCGATTCCGGCCTCACCAAGGTCATCGGCAACCAGGTCAAGGTTGTTTCCTGGTATGACAACGAGTGGGGTTACTCCAACCGCCTCGTAGACCTCACGGAGCTTGTCGCATCCAAGCTGGGCTAGGGTAGACACATGACATCTCACACCCTCAACGAGCTCATCGCTGAAGGTGTCCGCGGGCGGTACATTTTGGTCAGAAGTGACCTGAATGTGCCGCTCGACGGCTCTGCAGTGACCGATGACGGCCGCATCAAGGCCTCCCTACCGGTCCTCAAGAAGCTCTCGGACGCCGGTGCCCGTGTGCTCGTAACCGCACACCTCGGACGCCCCAAGGGCGCCCCCGAGGACAAGTACTCGCTCAAGCCCGCTGCGGCCCGCTTGGCGGAGCTCGCGGACTTCAAGGTCCAGTTGGCCAACGACACGGTGGGGGACTCCGCGAAGGAGCTCGCGGCCGGTCTCCAGGACGGCGAAGTACTCGTCTTGGAAAACGTTCGCTTCGATGCCCGCGAAACCAGTAAGGACGACGCCGAGCGCGGCGCCTTCGCTGATGAGCTGGTTGCCCTGACGGGGACCAACGGCGCGTATGTTGACGACGCCTTTGGCGCGGTGCACCGCAAGCACGCCAGCGTCTTCGATGTCGCAACCCGGTTGCCGTCATACCTGGGCGATCTTGTGCACACCGAAGTAGAGGTTCTCCGGAAGCTCACAACGGATACGCAACGTCCCTACGTTGTGGTTCTTGGTGGCTCCAAGGTTTCTGACAAGTTGGCAGTCATTGACAACCTGTTGGGCAAGGCTGACACCATCCTTGTTGGCGGCGGCATGCTGTTTACCTTCCTGGCAGCAGCCGGGCATAAGGTGGCGGGCAGCCTCCTCGAGGAAGACCAGATTCCGGTGGTCCAGGACTACCTCAAGCGCGCATCCGATGCCGGAACGTCGTTCGTGATCCCAACCGATGTTGTGGTCGCCAGCCGTTTCGCTGCGGATGCTGAACACGAGGTCGTTAAGGCAGACGCCATAGAGGACAGCACCTTTGGTGCTTCCGGCATCGGCCTGGACATCGGCCCGGAATCCGCAGCGGCATTCGCGGCCCAGATCGAGGGGGCCAAAACCGTGTTCTGGAACGGCCCCATGGGCGTCTTCGAATTCGAAGCCTTCTCCAGCGGCACGCGCGCCATTGCGCAGGCACTTACGGATACGGTTGCGTTCACCGTGGTTGGTGGTGGCGATTCCGCCGCAGCCGTCCGCACCCTCGGCTTCGAGGATTCGCAGTTCGGCCACATTTCCACCGGTGGCGGTGCCAGCTTGGAATACCTTGAAGGCAAGGAACTTCCCGGTCTGAGCGTCCTGGACCGCTAAGCATCAACCGACCGGCAGGGCGCTACCGCGTCCTGCCGGTCGTTCCATATCTCAACGCATTTTTTGGAGTTCATGTGACTACCTCTGCTAACGGCAACTTCATCCGCAAGCCCTTCATCGCCGGCAACTGGAAGATGAACATGGACCACGTCCAGGGCATCACCTTGCTGCAGAAGCTCGCGTGGACACTGTCAGACGCCAAGCACGACTACAACCGTGCGGAGGTTGCAGTATTCCCTCCGTTCACCGACCTCCGCGGTGTCCAGACACTCGTACAGGGTGATGAACTGGAAATTGTCTACGGTGGCCAGGATCTGTCCCAGTTCGACTCCGGCGCTTACACGGGTGATATCTCCGGTCAGTTCCTCAGCAAGTTGGGCTGTGCCTACGTATTGGTGGGCCACAGTGAGCGCCGCACTATCCACAACGAGTCTGACGAGGTTTTGAACGCCAAGGTCAAGGCCGCCTTCCGCCATGGACTTACTCCCGTACTGTGCGTAGGTGAGGGCCTTGAAGTCCGTCAGGCCGGCACACACGTTGAACACACCTTGGCCCAGCTGCGTGCCGGTGTGGAAGGCCTCACGGCTGAGCAAGCTGCTGAACTCGTTGTGGCTTACGAACCCGTCTGGGCCATCGGTACCGGCGAAGTTGCTGGCCCGGAAGACGCACAGGAAATGTGCGCTGCAATCCGCGCCGAGCTTGCCGAACTCTTCGATGAGACTGTCGCAGGGAAGACGCGCCTCCTTTATGGCGGCTCCGTCAAGGCCAATAATGCTGCCGCCATCATGGCCGAAAGCGACGTTGACGGATTGCTCGTGGGTGGCGCCAGCCTGGACCCCGCCGAGTTTGCTAACATTGTCAGGTTCGAGAGCCACCTCGTCACGGACTAGTCCGGCTCCCGTTTTCCGCTTCTTCGAAAGGCCGTCGTGGACGTTCTTCAAGTCATTCTGCAGATCCTGCTGGGCATCACCAGCCTTCTGCTGACGCTGCTCATCCTCTTGCACAAGGGACGTGGCGGCGGTTTGTCCGACATGTTCGGTGGCGGAATGAGCTCCGGATTGAGTTCATCCGGCGTAGCTGAGCGCAACCTGAACCGCTTCACCATCATTCTCGGAATCACGTGGGGTGTTGTGATCATCGGTTTGGGCCTGATCATGCGATTCAGCTCGGGTGGCGACTCCTAGTCATTGCCAAAAGGGAGGCTCCTGGACAGGAGCCTCCCTTTTTCTTGCCCCCGGGCACCCAACCCTAGTGCCGTCGTCGAGCCCCTCGCATTAGACTGTCCCTGTTGGCCGTAAGGCCACAGGCCGTGACGGCCGACCACCGAGTCGCTAGGGGTTCGAAAATGGTTCATGGCACGTCTGGTTATCGGGGCACTCGCGTAGGCGTAACCCAGGGCTCAGAGCCGCGGCAACAAAGCGACCACGGATCCGGCGAACAGTTGCCGCGTATTCGTGTTCCCTATTGGTGCGCCAAGGGACACGAAACGCGGCTTGTTTTCCTTAAGCTGCCGGACGAGCAGATTCCCAGGACGTGGGACTGCCCCAAATGTGGTTCGCCCGCTACGCGGGATCCCGGCCATCCGGCCCCGGAAAGACCTGACGATGAGATCTTCAAATCGCACTTGGATTACGTTAAAGAACGACGCTCCAGCCAGGATGCCGAAGTGGTCCTGGCTGGAGCGCTGGATCGGTTACGCGCCCGCGGGGTCCTTCCGGACCAACTGCTGGGGGACGCGTGACGCCGCATTCTCGTCGATAAGCCATAGGGTCCTCGCCCGCCCCACAGGACCCGCTGCGGGGACCTGGACGGGGTTGGCGCCTGCGAGGGCCAAGCCCACAGCTCCTGCCTTGTCCTCGCCGGCAACAACCATCCAGATTTCCTGTGCGGTGTTGATTGCAGGAAGCGTCAATGAAATGCGCGACGACGGTGGCTTGGGTGAGTTCTCGACGCCCACCACGGGACGGGACTTCTCGCGGATGCCGGCTTGCTCGGGGAAAAGCGATGCCACATGCGCATCGGGTCCCACGCCCAGGAGCAGGATGTCGAACCGGGGCAGAGTCCCGGGCTGCTCGGGCCTGTCATCAGACGTGTCTGCTGCGTGCTCGGCCTCTGCAGCTGCCTTGAGCTCTTCAGCGTAGGCAGCTGCTGCCTCGTCCGCCGTAGCGTACTGATCGGCGGAGCCGGGCTCGTGAACCCGGGCAGGATCTACCGCCAAGTGGGAAAGCAAAGCCTGGTGTGCTTGGCGGGTGTTCCTGTCGTCGCTGTCAGCGGCAACAAATCGCTCATCACCCCACCAGAAGTTGACCCTTGACCAGTCGACAGCGGGCGCCGCGGCAGAGTCTGCGACGGCCTTCAGGGTCCCAATGCCAACGGTTCCGCCGGTCAGGACTACTGTGGCCTCGCCATGCTTGTCCTGGACATCCACAAGCTTGGTGATGAGACGTGCCGCAATGGCGGCCATCAACACCTTTGAATCGGGGTGGATGCTTACTCTTGGCTCAGCGTGCACTGGTCTGGACTCTCCTCTGGCTGGTTAGTGGCAGTCCCATCGTAATCACTTCTCCGAAGACTTCGTCCGGATCGAGCCTGCGGAGTTCCTCGGCGAGGCAATCCTTGAGGCTTCTGCGGGGGAGCGTGATACGCTGCGCCGGCTGTCCGGGCTGTGTCAGCTCGGCCACGGACAGGCCGGGACGGAAGAGCTGCACGTCGCCACTGGCGCGGGTGAGGCGCACACGGCGGATGCCGGTTCCTGCCGGATCGGCAACGATCGTGACGGGAGCCTGCAGGGCCAAGCTCAGCCATGCGGCGAGGAGCAGCGTGCTGGGGGAGTCCGAGGCACCTTCCACGGCGACGGCTGATACCGGGTCACCATCAACCTGGTCGAACACGGCTGCGAGCTGCATGCGCCAATTGGTCAGGCGGGTCCAGGCGAGGTCGGTGTCGCCGGCTTTGTACGTGGCCCGGATGTTTTCCAGGGCGAGCCGGGGATCGGGTTCGTTGGCGGAATCCGTGATGCGTCGGTGGGCGATGCGGCCGATCGATGTCTCGCAGGCACTTTCCGGTGCACCGTGCGGCCACCACGCCACGATCGGTGCGTCCGGGAGCAGCAGCGCAGCGACCAATGATTCGCTCTCGTGCGCCATGTGCCCGTGGCCGCGCAGGACGATGACCTCCGAAGCTCCGGCGTCGCCACCCACGCGGATCTGCGCGTCGAGGCGGTCCGGGCCTTCTACGCCTGCGTCTGCCAGGACAATGATCCGGCACGGGTGTTCCCGGCTGGCTTCATTGGCTGCCTCGATGGCTTCCTCTTCCTGCCCGGACTTGGTCACGACCACCAGGGTGAGGACACGACCCAAGGCGATGACGCCGCCTTGTTCGCGCAGCGACATGATCTTCTTGGAGATCTTGGAGGTGGTGGTATTGGGAAGATCTACGATCATGGCCTTCTCCAGGTTCGTCCGTCGCGAGCCAGCAGGGCGTCGGCCGAGGCCGGGCCCCAGCTGCCGGGTGCGTAGGGTTGCGGTTGTTCGTCCAGGCCGGCCCAGTATTCCTCGAACGGGTCAAGGATCTTCCAGGACAATTCCACTTCCTGGTGGCGCGGGAAGAGCGGCGGTTCGCCCAGGAGCACGTCCAGGATGAGGCGTTCGTAGGCTTCGGGGCTGGACTCGGTAAAGGAGTGGCCGTAGCCGAAGTCCATGGTGACGTCGCGGACTTCCATCTGCGTGCCGGGAACCTTGGAACCGAACCGGATGGTGGCGCCTTCGTCGGGCTGGACACGGATCACTACGGCGTTCTGGCCGAAGTCGTCCTCGCCGTGATCGCGGAAGAGCAGGTTTGGTGCGCGTTTGAAGACCACTGCGATTTCAGTGACGCGGCGGCCGAGGCGTTTGCCGGCGCGCAGGTAAAACGGCACACCGTTCCAGCGGCGGGTGTTGATGTCTACCCGGATCGCAGCGAACGTCTCGGTCTTCGAATCGGCAGGAATACCGTCCTCATCCAGGTATCCGAGGACTTCTTCGCCGCCCTGCCAACCACCGGTGAACTGACCGCGGGCCGAATGGGTGGAGAGGTCCTCTGGCAGCTTGACCGCTGCGAGGACCTTTTCCTTCTCCGCCCGCAGATCGTCGGCGTTGAAGGAGATGGGTTCTTCCATCGCCGTCAACGCCAGCAACTGCAGCAGGTGGTTCTGGATGACGTCGCGGGCCGCGCCCACGCCGTCGTAGTACCCTGCGCGGCCACCTGTTCCGATGTCCTCGGCCATGGTGATCTGCACGTGGTCCACGTAGTTGGCGTTCCAGAGCGGTTCGAACAACTGGTTCGCGAAACGCAGCGCCAGGATGTTCTGTACCGTCTCCTTGCCCAGGTAGTGGTCGATCCTGAACACGGCATCGGCCGGGAACACCGATTCCACGATGTCGTTCAGCTGCCGGGCAGACTCGAGGTCGTGCCCGAACGGCTTCTCGATGACCACTCGGCGCCACTGACCGGGCTTGGCCTGCGCCAGGCCGTGCTTGGACAGCTGACGACACACCTGCTCGAAGGCCTTGGGCGGGATGGACAGGTAGAAGCCGTGATTGCCGCGGGTGCCACGGGTCTCATCCAGCTCATCCAACACATCACCGAGGCGCTCGAAAGCGTCGTCGTCGTCGAACTCGCCCTGGACAAAGCGGATACCGGAAGCAAGCTGCTCCCACACGGCTTCATCGAACTTGGTCCGGGCGTGGGCCTTGACGTTTTCCTTGACCTCGGCCGCGAAGTCGGCGTTGTCCCAGTCGCGGCGGCCGAAACCCACCAGCGCGAAGCTGGGCGGAAGGAGGCCACGGTTGGCGAGGTCATAGACCGCCGGCATGAGCTTTTTACGGGCGAGGTCGCCGGTGACTCCGAAGAACACCAACGACGACGGCCCGGCAATGCGGTTCAGGCGCCGATCCCGCGGATCCCGCAAGGGGTTCCGGAGACCGGCGGCTTTCCTGCCGTTTTCAGTTTCTGGCATGTTTGGTTCTGTGCCTTAGCTTTCGAGTGCGCTGGCTTGGGTGGTCAGCGCAGCGACGACTTCCTGGAGTTGGGCGACGCCCGCAGCGCGCTCAGTGAGGTGCAGACGCAACACCGGCCGTCCATGGCCTTCCAGTACCTGGGCATCACCTGAGGCCTGTGCGGCAATGAGCTGGCCGAAGGTGAAGGGGCGCTCCGGGATGTCGAGGTCGGTGGAGGATGCCGCAGTGATCTGAAGGAACACACCGATTGCCGGTCCACCCTTGTGGAACTGACCCGTGGAATGAAGGAAACGGGGTCCCCAACCGAAAGTCACCGGACGTCCGCTGACAGCTGCGAGTTCGTCGCGGATTCCTTCGAGCGGTGCGTAGGAAATACGGTCAAAGTAGGCCTGAACGCTCAAGTAACCATCCGCGCCGAGCTGGGCCAGAAGTGCCTGAACAGCTTCCGAAACAGTGGACGCAGAACCAAGCCAGTCTCCGCCGCGAACCTCCACAGCACCGTCGGTGAAGACAGCGGGGGTGGGCTCCGGTCGTGCATCCAGCAAGCCGCGCGCAGCCACCTTCGCGGCTTCGACGTCGGGCTGGTCGTAAGGGTTGATGCCCAGAAGGCGACCAGCCACCGCTGTGGCGAATTCCCAGACGAACATCTGCGAAGGCAGGCCACCGGCAATGGCGACCTCGTTTTCGCGAAGTTCGACGTCGGCATCCGCGCCTACCAGCCGAACCACCAGGACGTCGTCGGCGCCGTTGGTGGCCTCGGGGGAATCCGGTCCGGCGACCACCGGCAGAACGCCAGTGCCAAGCTTGCCCGTGGATTCGGCGATGAGCTGCTCGGCCCAGTCGGCGAAACCAACAATGCCCGAGCCGTCTTCGGCAATGACGATCTTGTTGCGCAGCGGGCTGGTACCACCCAAGGCGATGCCCAAGGCAAGGCCAATGTTATCGGCTGAGTCCTCGTTAAGGATCTCCGCCGCCTCTTCTGCCTCGTCCAGGAATGCCTGAATATCGACACCCGCCAAGCCACTCGGGACCAGACCAAAAGCGGTCAGTGCGGAGAAGCGTCCACCCACGTTGGGATCGGCGTTGAACACCGCACGGTAGCCGGCCTCGCGGGACGCCTTGTCCAAAGGCGAACCCGGATCCGTGACAATGATGATCCGGCTCTTGGCATCTATTCCAGCGTCGTTGAACGCCTTCTCAAAGACGCGTCGCTGGGAGTCGGTTTCAACAGTGGAGCCCGACTTGGAGGAAACAACAATAGCCGTCTCCTCCAACCGATCAGCCAAAGCAGCACTGACCTGCTCAGGATCAGTGCTGTCCAGCACAGTCAGCTCGACGCCGGCAGTACCGGCAATGACCTCAGGAGCCAACGAAGACCCACCCATGCCACACAGGACAATGCGTGAGACACCGTCTGCACGGAGGGCATCACGAAGTTCCAGAATGTCCCCGACCAGAGCCTGGGACACGGTGGCAGCCTCCACCCAGCCCAGACGG
This sequence comes from Arthrobacter sp. Rue61a, assembly GCF_000294695.2. NCBI lineage: Bacteria > Bacillati > Actinomycetota > Actinomycetes > Micrococcales > Micrococcaceae > Arthrobacter > Arthrobacter sp. Rue61a. Next base: position 2,487,448 of record NC_018531.1, read on the forward strand.
ATCGCAGACTCGGACTCCGCATCAGGACCCCACAACGTGTGGTCCTTCGCGAAAATCCGGGTCGCGATCTTGTCCTCGACCAGGCTGTCAATGTGCTGGGCGATGGCTTCTTGCGCGGCACCGCTGGCGTCGTAGCTGATTGTGCTCATGATGGGTTAGGAAGCCTTCCGTGCGGTGACCAGTGCGCCTTCGACGTCGGCGAGGAGTTCCTTCCAGGAGCCCACGAACTTCTCGAGGCCTTCGGTCTCGAGGAGGGTGACGACGTCGTTGTAGGAAACACCGAGAGCTTCCAGGGCGTTGAGGGTCTCGTTCGCTTCGTCATAGGTGCCGGTAATGGTGTCACCGGTGACTACGCCGTGATCGAAGGTTGCATCGAGCGTCTTCTCCGGCATGGTGTTGACCACGCCGGCCGCAACGAGTTCCGTCACGTAGAGGGTGTCCGGGTAAGCCGGATCCTTCACACCGGTGGAGGCCCACAGCGGACGCTGAGGAAGCGCGCCGGCCTCGGCCAGCACTGCCCAGCGCTCGGTGGAGAACAGCTCTTCGTAGACCTGGTAGGCCAGGCGAGCGTTGGCCACGCCGGCCTTGCCCTTAAGTGCCTTGGCTTCATCGGTGCCGATGGCGTCGAGGCGCTTGTCGATTTCGGAATCAACGCGGGAAACGAAGAAGGAGGCCACGGAGTGGATCTTGGAGAGGTCGTGGCCGTTCTCCTTGGCCTGCTCAAGGCCGGACTGGAAGGCATTGATGACCGCGCGGTAGCGCTCCAGGGAGAAGATCAGGGTCACGTTGACGCTGATGCCCTCGGCCAGTGTTGCCGTGATGGCTTCAAGGCCTTCCAGGGTTGCCGGGATCTTGATGTGGACGTTGTCCTTGTTGACCTTCGCGTAGAGGTGCTTGGCCTCGGCGATGGTGCCGGCGGTGTCCCAGGCGAGGCGGGGATCAACCTCGATGGAGACGCGGCCGTCCACACCGTTGGTGGCGGCGGCGATCGGCGCGAAGAGATCGCAGGCGTCAGCGACGTCCGTGGTGGTGATTTCGAAGATGGTCTCTTCAACGCTGGCGCCGGCGGCAGCCTGTGCCGCGATAGTGGCGTCGTAGTCCGTGCCGGAGGTGATGGCGGCGTGGAAGATGGACGGGTTGGTGGTCACACCAACAACGTTCTTTTCGTCGATGAGCTTCTGCAGGGTGCCAGTGTCCAGGCGGGTGCGGGAGAGGTCATCGAGCCAGATGGAAACGCCGGCATCAGAGAGCTGCTGCGTGGGAGTGCTAGACATGTTTTTTTCTCCTGTGAGAGGGGAGCAGACTGTTATGCGTTGACGTCTGCGAGGGAGTCTTTGGCTGCGGCTGCAACGGCTTCGGCGGTGATGCCGAATTCGTTGAAGAGCCGCTTGTAGTCGGCCGAGGCACCGAAGTGCTCCAGGGAGATGGAGCGGCCGGCGTCGCCGACGAATTCGCGCCAGCCCAGTGCAAGGCCGGCTTCAACAGAAACGCGGGCCGTCACGGAAGCGGGGAGCACCGATTCGCGGTAGGCCTCGTCCTGCTTGTTGAACCACTCAACGCAGGGCATGGAGACGACGCGCGCTGCGATACCTTCGGCCTGGAGGGCTTCGCGGGCCTGGACTGCCAGCTGGACTTCCGAGCCTGTGCCGATCAGGATGACCTGGGCGTCAACGGTTTCGCCGTCCTTGGAGGCTTCAGCCAGAACGTAACCGCCCTTGGCCACACCTGCGGTGGAACCGAAGGTGTCACCAGTGGCTTCACCTTCGCCGCGGGCGTAGGTGGGGATGTTCTGGCGGGTCAGGACAATGCCGGCCGGGTTCTCGTGGTTCTCCAGCATGGCCTTCCAGGCTGCCGAGACCTCGTTCGCGTCACCGGGGCGGACGACGTCCAGGCCCGGGATGGCACGCAGGGACGCGAGCTGCTCCACCGGCTGGTGGGTGGGGCCGTCTTCGCCCAGGCCGATGGAGTCGTGCGTCCATACGTACAGGGACGGGACACCCATCAGCGCGCCGAGTCGGATGGCCGGGCGCTGGTAGTCGCTGAAGATCAAGAACGTGCCGGAGAACGCGCGGGTGCGGCCGTGCAGGGAGATACCGTTCACGATCGAGGCGGCAGCGTGCTCGCGGATACCGAAGTGCAGCACGCGTCCGTACGGGTTGCCCTTCCAGGCGTCCGTGGAGCGCGAGGTCGGGATGAACGACGGCGAGCCTTCGATGGTGGTGTTGTTGGACTCCGCGAGGTCAGCCGAACCGCCCCAGAGCTCCGGAAGGACCGGGCCGATGGCGTTCAGGACCTTGCCCGAGGCCGCACGGGTGGAAACATCCTTGCCGGCTTCAAACACGGGAAGGGCAGCGTCGATGCCCACAGGAAGCTTCTTGGCTTCAACACGCTCCAGCAGGGCAGCAGCATCCGGGTTGGCGGACTGCCATGCTTCGAACGAGGTCTGCCAGGCAGCGCGTGACTCGGCACCGCGGTCCAGGACCTTGCGGGCGTGCGCCAGAACTTCCTCGTCAACGTCGAAGGACTTGGCAGGATCGAAACCGAGCACGGTCTTCAGTGCTGCGACTTCTTCTGCGCCCAGGGCGGAGCCGTGGATCTTGCCGGTGTTCTGCTTCTTCGGGGCCGGGTAGCCGATGATGGTGCGCAGTGAGATGATGGACGGCTTGTTCGTCTCAGCCTTGGCTGCCTGCAGCGCGGAGTACAGCTCCTGCACGTCTTCGACGTAGTCGCCGGTCTTGGTCCAGTCCACGCGCTGGGTGTGCCAGCCGTAGGCCTCGTAACGCTTGAGGACATCTTCGGTGAAGGCGATGTCGGTGTCGTCTTCGATGGAGATGTGGTTCTCGTCGTAGATCACCACGAGGTTGCCCAGTTCCTGGTGCCCGGCAAGCGAGGACGCCTCGGAAGTCACGCCTTCCTGAAGGTCGCCGTCGGAGGCGATAACCCAGATGGTGTGGTCGAACGGCGACTCGCCGGCGGGAGCGTCGGCGTCGAACAGGCCGCGCTGGCGACGCTGGGAGTAGGCGAAACCAACAGCGGAAGCCAGGCCCTGACCCAGCGGGCCGGTGGTGATTTCCACACCGGCGGTGTGCTTGTACTCCGGGTGGCCCGGGGTCAGCGAACCCCAGGTGCGCAGCGCTTCGAGGTCCTTCAGTTCCAGGCCGTAACCGGAGAGGAACAGCTGGATGTAAAGGGTCAGCGAGGTGTGACCGGGGGACAGGACAAACCGGTCACGGCCGATCCAGTCCGGGTTCTTCGGGTCATGACGCATCAGCTTCTGGAACAGCAGGTACGCTGCCGGAGCCAAGCTCATCGCCGTACCAGGGTGGCCGTTGCCGACCTTCTCCACGGCATCAGCGGCCAACACGCGAACGGTGTCAACAGCCTTCTTGTCCAGATCGGTCCATGACAGTTCTTGCTCTTCCAAATGTGGCACGAAAACCGAGCCCCTCTCTGTGCTGACGGCAGGCTTACGGACACGGCACGCAGGAAGCACAGGATGGCGCCCGCTGCAATGTGTCTACCAGCCGTTCACCATTGAAACGTTGATCTCTCATCCAGACGCACGGATATCCGAGAATACGGTTTCCCGGATCGTCAACGTGTGCTGATCTGCTCAACAGCTTAGCCCTAAACGTGTCGCGGAACTCAGGGAATCCCACTAACTGGACAGAAATTCCCTTATATGAATCACGATGGCCCGCCTTGGCAGTGAAGATTCGGAAACATTGACGTATTTTGCGGACATCGGGCCACTTCCGGCCACGGTATGATATTTGGAGGCCACCAGCGGTTCATGCGCCCGTGTTTGCTTTCGACAACAGGGACGGCAGCCGCTGCGAGAACCCCAGAGCATAGAACAGAGTGACTGCCGCCGTGAGCACAACTGATACGCCCCTTAACGCGTCCCCGGCCCGGGGAAGCATCGGTATTTCCCGTAAGTTCAAGGCGTATCTGGCTCTGACCAAACCCCGTGTCATCGAGCTGCTCCTGGTCAGCACACTGCCCACCATGATCTTCGCGCAGCGCGGTTTTCCCTCCATCGGACTGATCCTGGCAACCCTCGTTGGCGGTGCCTTCGCAGCCGGCAGCGCCGGCGTGTTCAACTGCTACATCGACCGTGACATCGACAAATTGATGCACAGGACCGAGAAACGGCCGTTGGTGACCGGTGAAGTGACACCACGCGAGGCCCTGATCTTCGCGTGGATTCTTGGCGCCGCCTCCATTGCGATCCTGTGGTTCGGTGCCAACCCTCTTTCTGCTTGGCTTGGCCTCGGCGCCATCGTCTTCTATGTGGTCATCTACACGATGATCTTGAAGCGCCGCACCGCCCAGAACATCGTGTGGGGCGGCGCTGCGGGATGCTTCCCGGTGCTCATCGCATGGGCAGCTGTCACCAACACTGTAGAGTGGCCCGCCATCGTCCTGTTCATGGTCATCTTCCTCTGGACGCCCCCACACTACTGGCCGCTCTCCATGCGTTACGGAGAGGACTACCGCAACGCGAAGGTGCCCATGCTCGGCGCAATCGCCGGCGCGAAAGTGGTTTCGGTGCAGGTTGTCCTCTACGCCTGGGCCATGGTTGCCTGCTCCTTGCTGATGGTCCCCGTAGGCGGTGCCGGCTGGGTCTACACCATCGCGGCTGTTGCTGCGGGCGCATGGTTCCTCTACGAGAGCCACGCACTGTACAAGCGCGCACAGGGTGGCGACGTCTCCAACAAGGGCGCCATGAAGGTCTTCCACGGCTCCATCAGCTACCTGACGCTACTCTTCATCGCGTTGGCCGTTGACCCCTTCGTCGGCTCGGCGATCGTCGGCAGCTAGCCCCGGTTCCTCAAGTCTTCACGCAAAAGCGCGACGTCGGCACTCACTCCGGGTGCCGACGTCGCGCTTTTCGTTGCCCCCAACCCTCTCTCACATCCCTCGGGCTTGAGCCCAACCCTCTCTCACATCCCTCGGGCTTGAGCCCAACCCTCTCTCACATCCCTCGGGCTTGAGCCCAACCCTCTCTCACATCCCTCGGGCTTGAGCCCAACCCTCTCTCACATATCGAATGATGCAACCAGGCGAGCGAGAGGGGGAGGCGCCTGTCCGTGCGGTAGCGCGGCGACCAGCAGGGGAGCGTATCGAATCTTGTTGCCGCTGCGTCCGCCGAAAAACCGGCGCAATTGCATCGTTATGGGTTGGTCCCGCAATGAAGGCTGGCGTTGAAGGAGCTCGAACGACGCGAGCTCGCCCTGGTCTTCGATGACGCTAAGCACGGCTTCAATGCCAAGGCAACGGATGAGTTCATCCTCCAGATCAGCATCACAGACCTGGAACCCGAGCTCCTCCAATGGGCCGACCCCCAGACCTGCCCTGCTGAGGGCGCGGGCAACTCCCGGAGACTCTGCTGAGTCGCAGAGGCCCAGCAACCTGTGACCGGCGCCTTTCGGACCGTAGAGCTCGAGGAAGTGGACTATGCTCGTGGCGCCGCCCATCGGCACCACCGAGATTCTTCGCGCGCCGATGTCATATCCACTGAGGGCGGCCAGTGCCTCGACCGCCAGGCGGTCACTTTCACCCTCTACCAGTACTGTCGTCGACTCCATGGGGACAGTATGCCGGACGCTATGCCGGCCAATCCGGCTGGACCCCAAACCCAAGTACTGTCAGGGAGCATCGGTGGTGGAGCTAGTTGGCGGGGCTGTGCTTCGCTACATCAGCGGCGTTGGTGGCCGCACTCATCAACACGGCAGCACCGAACATGTGCGCGCCGACCAAGAGAGCCGGAATTCCGTTGTAGTACTGCGTGAAGCCGATGACCGCCTGCAGCAATGTAACGCCGAGCAGAAGGTATGCGGCCGTGCGGAACGGGCCCCCAATCTTGTGACGGACCACCAAGTACACCGCGAACAGTGTTCCTGCCGTGATGAGGTAGGCCGGTACGGCGTGGATATGCGAGAAGAGATCCCAGTCCAGGTCATTCCGCGGAGCGTCTGCATCTCCTGCGTGGGGCCCGGCGCCAGTGACCACAACACCCAGCATCACCGAAAGTGCCGAGAAAGCAGCGACAGCCATCATCAGGGGGCGTGCGATGGAGGGGAGCGCCGGAAGGGTGCGGTTCATGAAGCGGCCGGTCCGCCCATAGGCCCGGTTGACCAGCAGTGTGGCAAAGACCACCAGGGCCATGGAGACAAGGAAGTGCAGCCCGACAACCCACGGGTTGAGGCCGGACAGAACGGTAATACCGCCAATGATGGCCTGGGCCGGGATGCTTGCAAGGAGCCCCAGGGCAAGGATGAAGAGGTCGCGACGTTCCTTGCGGAGGTTCCACAAGTACACGAGCATGAGCGCGGCAACGGCCGCGAGGGCGAATGTGAGCAGGCGGTTGCCGAATTCAATGAACCCGTGGATGCCCATCTCCGGTGTATTGACCAGGGAGTCGTTGGTGCAACGGGGCCACGTGGGGCAACCCAGCCCCGAGGCGGTGAGGCGGACGGCACCACCGGTCACCACAAGAACCGTCTGCCCAATGAGGGACAGCAGGGCCAACCGGCGTACGGCCTTGTTAACCTCGGTGGGCAACTTGGACGTGAATCGCTGGATGGTTTTCGGGAGGCGCGATGCCGTGCTCACAGTTTTCTCAACTCTCAGTTCTGAATGTTGGTGGATACCAGGTTGCTTAGTTCCACTTAAACCAGCGGATGGCTGCAGCGCCGGCCAGCACTGTCCACAGCAGGAGGATCACAACGGCAGGGAACGGGACGGCCCCCGCCAGGAAGGCGTCCCGGAGTGCTTGGCCCAGCGCACCGGAAGGAAGGAATTGGACGATGCCCTGCAGCAAAGAGGGCAGTCGTTCGGCCGGTACCACTATGCCGCCCAACGCTCCGAGGAGAATCCACAGCAGGTTGGTGATCGCAAGGGTAGCTTCGGGCCGTACCGTTCCAGCCACGAGCAAGCCCAATGCGGTGAAGGCAGCAGCACCGAGAACCAGCAGACCGAGCCCCGGAAGCCAGGCCTCCGGCCGCGGCTGCCATCCCAGCAGACCGGCAACGGCCCCTACTACCAGCACTTGGAGGAACAGAACCACCAGCACGGCGAGGATCTTGCCCGCGATGAGCCCGCCCCTGCCAAGGGGAGTGGTGGAAAGAAAGCGGAGAACTCCGTATCGGCGATCAAAACCGGTAGCGATGCCCTGACCGGTGAAAGCCGTGGACATCGCGCACAGTGCGAGAATTCCCGGGGTCGCAACGTCCACACGGGAGCCACCAAGGCCATCCAGCATCGGGGTGACCACCAAGCCAACGAGCGCCATCAGAGGCAGCACGATGGCGAGAATGAGTTGCTCACCATTGCGGAGCATGGTGATGGTCTCGTAGCGCCCCTGCTGCATGATCCGGCGCGGCAAGGATGCCGGCCCGGCGTTGGGGGAGAGAAGCTTGCTCATCGGAGTTCCCTTCCGGAAATGTCCAGGAACACGTCCTCCAGGCTGCGGGCTTCCAATCGCAATGAGGCAGGCATGATGTTCCGTTCAGCCCACCAGGCGGTGAGGGCCGCAAGGTCCTTCGGCGTGAGTTCACCAGTGATGGTGTAGCTGCCCGACCGGGTCTCGGTGACCTGGAGGCCCGCACCAAGCACGTTGGCAAAGTTCAGCCCGGCCGGAGCATCAAAGTACAGTGTCCGGTCCGAAACAGCGGATTCGGCGGAATGGTCATGTCGAAGCAGTTCGGCGACTGTTCCTTCTACAACGTTATGACCGCCGTCGATGATGTAAACATAATCCGCCAGGCGTTCGGCATCATCCATGAGGTGAGTCGTCAGGACGATTCCCATGCCTGCGTCCCGAAGTTCCGCGATGAGATCGAAGACCATCTGGCGTGACTGTGGGTCAAGCCCCGCGCTGGGTTCGTCCAGGAACAGGATCTCCGGGTTTCCTACCAAGGCTGCCGCCAGTGCCAGCCGCTGCTTTTGGCCACCCGAAAGACGCCGCACGCTGGTCCTGCTGAACTGGTTGATGCCCAGCCGCTCCACCAGGGCGTCAACGTCCATGGGCTTTTGGTACATGCCGGCAATGTGCCGCAACAAAGGTATGGGACGGGCCGACGGCGGGAGGCCGCCGTCCTGGAGCATCACACCTACGCGGGACCTCAAGCCCGCTCCTGCCGTGTCCGGGTCCTCGCCAAGGAGGGAGATTTTTCCGTCCGTTCGCTTCTGCAGGCCTTGGGCGCATTCCAGAGTGGTGGTTTTACCTGCGCCGTTAGCCCCCAGCAGGGCGGTTACTTGGCCGCGTTCGGCCACGAGGGACAGCCCGCTGACCACCCTGAGCATTTTGCCGTCAAGGGAGGCCAGGGGGCCTACGTCCTTAATGAGTCCATCTATAGTGAGGACAGGGGAATCGGGGGATCGCACCAGAGTATTCTACGGGAAGTAGTACGGTCACACTTGGCGGGCGGCGCAGGTCAGTCTTGCCTTACTGGATGCATGAAACAAATTACGACATGATTGTGTTGTGTATTCCATGAGCAGTCCAACTTCCATGCCCTCAACACGGCATGCTGCAGCGGCAGAGGCATTCGTTGCCTCGCCTGCGCTGCCGGACGCGGATGACCGCACACGGGACCGCGTCTTGAGCGCCGTCCTGGAGAACGGCCCGGTAAGTGCCGCGGAACTGGGCGACCTTCTAGGATTTACGCCGGCTGCGGTGCGGCGGCACCTTGACCACCTGGAACGCACCGGCGTCATCGAAGTCAAGCGTGTGGCCAAAGCCGGTTCCGGCGCAGGCCGTCCGGCCCGACGATATGTCCTTAGCTCGCAGGGGCAGTCCAAGCTAGGCGACGATTACCTGAATATTGCCAGTTCGGCACTCAGGCGCCTTCAGGAGCTTGCCGGCGAGGACGCAGTCCGTGAGTATGCCGAAGAACGCTTCTCGGACATGGAGCGCCGCTACGCCCCCGAGGTGGAAGCCGCCGGTAGTGACATCACGGCGCGCGCAATGGCGTTGTCGAAGGCCCTCAGCCGTGATGGCTTTGTTGCCTCGGCCCATTCCATTGAAGCCAAGGCCCCTCTGCCGGCCGCGTTGTCCAGCGTTCAGCTGTGCCAGGGCCACTGCCCGATTCAGCGGCTCGCCGCAGAGTTTCCCGTGTTCTGCGACACCGAGACCAAGGTCTTCTCGCGTTTGGTGGGCGTAGATGTCCGGCGCCTTTCCACCCTCGCGCAGGGCGGACACGTCTGCACCACCCACATACCTACCGGGCGCCCGGCTGCCACGGCATCCCCAGATGTCGCAGTGCAGCCCGGGAACCCGTATCAGGAATCAAACAACCAGCAAGAAAGGCCGTGATGACGGACCAAATAGCAGAGAAAGCGGTAGCTGACGGCACTGTGATCTCGGAGATTCTGGAGAAGAATCCCGAACTGCACGGTATCGGAAACTACGAGTACGGCTGGGCCGACAAGAACGACGTAGGCGCCAACGCCCGTCGTGGCCTCAACGAGGAGGTCGTCCGTGACATCTCCTCGAAGAAGAACGAGCCCGAATGGATGCTCGATCTGCGGCTCAAAGGCCTGAAGTACTTCGACCGCAAGCCCATGCCTACCTGGGGTGCAGACCTCTCCGGCATCGACTTCGACAACATCAAATACTTCGTTCGCTCCACTGAGAAGCAAGCGGCAACATGGGAAGACCTTCCGGAGGATATCCGGAACACCTATGAGAAGCTGGGCATTCCCGAAGCTGAGCGCAGCCGCCTTGTCTCGGGCGTCGCTGCCCAGTACGAGTCCGAGGTTGTCTACCACCAGATCCGTGAGGACCTGGAAGCCCAGGGTGTCATCTTCCTGGACACTGACACCGCCCTGCGCGAGCACCCGGAGATCTTCCAGGAGTACTTCGGCACCATCATCCCGGTGGGCGACAACAAGTTCGCTTCGTTGAACACGGCCGTATGGTCCGGCGGATCGTTCGTGTACGTGCCCAAGGGCGTTCACGTGGACATCCCGCTGCAGGCCTACTTCCGCATCAACACGGAGAACATGGGCCAGTTCGAGCGCACGCTGATCATCGCTGATGAGGACTCTTACGTCCACTACATCGAAGGCTGCACGGCTCCGATCTACACCTCGGATTCCCTGCACTCGGCCGTCGTGGAGATCATCGTGAAGAAGGGCGCCCGCGTCCGCTACACCACCATCCAGAACTGGTCCACCAACGTGTACAACCTGGTGACCAAGCGCGCCATCTGCGAGGAGGGCGCCACCATGGAGTGGATCGATGGCAACATCGGATCCAAGGTGACCATGAAGTACCCGGCCGTCTACCTCGTTGGTGAGCACGCCAAGGGTGAGACGCTGTCCATCGCTTTCGCCGGCGAGGGCCAGCACCAGGACACGGGCTCCAAGATGGTGCACATCGCGCCGAATACCAAGAGTTCCATCATTTCCAAGTCCGTGGCCCGCGGCGGCGGACGTGCTGCTTACCGCGGCCTCGTCCAAGTCCGCGAAGGCGCCAAGCACTCGGCCAACACGGTCCGTTGCGATGCCCTCCTGGTGGACACCATTTCCCGTTCGGACACGTACCCGTACATCGACATCCGCGAGGATGACGTTGTCATGGGCCACGAGGCCACCGTTTCACGCGTCAGCGAAGAGCAGCTCTTCTATCTGATGTCCCGCGGCATGCCTGAAGACGAGGCCATGGCCATGATCGTGCGCGGCTTCATCGAGCCGATCGCCCGTGAATTGCCCATGGAATACGCTCTTGAGCTGAACCGCCTGATTGAACTGCAGATGGAAGGGTCCGTCGGTTAACAATGACTGATATCACTACTGAAAAGGCGCGCATCGGCGCGCCCTCGGCCCAGCCGTTTATCAACGGCTTCACCGAGGAAGGCGAGAACCTTTCGCCCGTCAACACCGGAACGAACACCAGCACGACGTCGGAGCAGCCTTCCGCTGGTCCGCTCGCCGGCGCTTCGGCCAAGAGCCACTCGCACGGTGGCGGGGTCGGCATCCCGGACAGTTCCCGCGCCGGCCGCCTCACCTCATACAAGTTGGCAGACTTCAAGCCGCTGAACGGCCTCGAGGAAGACTGGCGCTTCACTCCGCTGAAGCGCCTCCGCGGCCTCCACACCGAGGTCCTCAGCGGCGCAGCTCCGGCTGTCAGCGTTACTGCACCGGCCGGCGTTGTTGTTGAAACCGTTGGACGCGATGACAAGCGCATCGGCAAGGCTGCCATTCCGGAGGACCTCGTGTCCGCCAACGCTTGGGAGAACTTCGCCGAAGCTACAGTCGTCACCGTGCCCGCCGAACTGCAGGCCGACAGTGAAGTTTCGGTCCTGATCACCGGCGCCGGAGAGGCTCCTTCTGCCCAGCACATCGTGATTGTGGCGGAGCGTTTCTCCAAGGCTGTGGTGGTTCTGGACCACCAAGGCAGCGCGGTTGTCTCCGAGAATGTGGAGATCATCGTTGAAGACGGCGCCGAGCTGACCGTCGTCTCGCTGCAGGAATGGGCCGACAACGCCGTTCACGCGTCATCGCAGCAGGCAAAGATCGGCCGCGACGCCAAGTTCAAGCACATCGTTGTCAGCCTTGGCGGCGACCTTGTACGTGTCACCCCGTCCACGCGCTTCACTGCCCCCGGCGCCGACGTCGAAATGTTCGGTCTGTACTTCGCCGATGCCGGTCAGCACCTTGAGCAGCGTCTCTTCGTTGACCATGCAGTGGCCAACTGCAAGTCCCGCGTCCTCTACAAGGGTGCTCTTCAGGGACGCAATGCCCACAGCGTCTGGGTTGGCGACGTCCTGATCCGTAAGGAAGCTGAAGGCACGGACACCTATGAGGCCAACCGCAACCTGGTCCTCACGGACGGTGCCCGCGCTGACTCGGTTCCCAACCTTGAAATCGAAACCGGTTTGATCGAGGGTGCAGGCCACGCCAGCGCCACCGGCCGCTTTGATGACGAGCACCTGTTCTACCTCATGGCCCGCGGCATCCCGGAAAAGGTTGCCCGCCGTCTGGTGGTCCGGGGCTTCCTTAACGAGATCATCCAGCAGATCAAGGTCCCGGCAATCGAAGAGCGCCTGACCGCAGCTGTTGAGCGCGAACTCGCCGCGACCGACAACTAAGACAGGCCAGGCAGAGCAACAATGAGTGAAGAAACCAAGGGCGAACTGGTATGCAACGCCAATGACATCCAGGTCAAGCAGGCGCTGCGTGTCCTGATCGACGACTACCCCGTAGCCATCGTCAAGGACTCGATGGGCGATATCCACGCCATCGCCGATACCTGCTCGCACGCGGACATCTCGTTGTCCGAGGGTGAGGTTGAAGGCTGCGCAATCGAGTGCTGGGGACACGGTTCCCAGTTCGACCTCCGCAGCGGACAGCCCCTCCAGCTGCCTGCTTACGACCCCGTGCCCGTATTTGCCGTCACCATCGATGGCGACGACGTTTACGTGGACGTGACCAACGTTGTGAACGGCGCCTCGGTAGATAACTACTGAGCGCCCAGTACCGCCAGACTTACGAACGGAAAGAAAGAAGAGCATGTCAACTCTTGAAATCAAGGACCTGCACGTCAGCATCGAGACGGAGCAGGGCACCAAGGAGATCCTGAAGGGCGTCAGCCTCACCATCAAGACCGGTGAAACGCACGCCATCATGGGCCCCAACGGCTCGGGCAAGTCCACCCTTGCCTCCACCATCGCCGGTCACCCGCGCTACAACGTCACCAGCGGCACCATTACGCTGGACGGCGAAGACGTTCTTGAGATGAGCGTCGACGAGCGCGCACGTGCAGGCGTCTTCCTGGCCATGCAGTACCCGGTAGAGGTTCCCGGCGTCACCATGACCAACTTCCTGCGCACCGCCAAGACCGCGATCGACGGCGAAGCACCGGCCCTGCGTACGTGGACCAAGGACGTCAAGGCTGCCATGCAGCAGCTCCGTATCGACGCCGACTTCGCACAGCGCAACGTCAACGAAGGCTTCTCCGGTGGTGAGAAGAAGCGCGTTGAGATCCTTCAGCTCGAACTCTTCAAGCCGAAGTTCGCCATCCTTGACGAGACCGACTCCGGCCTGGACGTCGACGCTTTGAAGGTTGTCTCCGAGGGCGTCAACCGCGCCCACGAAGAGGGCAACATGGGCACTCTGCTCATCACCCACTACACCCGCATTCTGCGCTACATCAAGCCGGACTTCGTCCACGTGTTCGTTGACGGCAAGGTTGTTGAAGAAGGCGGACCCGAGCTCGCAGACCGTCTTGAAGACGAGGGCTACGACCGCTACGCCCCAGGCGCCGGCGTTGCCGTTGCTCCTGCTGTGCAGGCCTAGTTAGGATCGTTCCATGACCGAAATCAACACGGCGCGAACCAGCCTCGAGGACGTCGAGGAAGCGCTCAAGGACGTCATCGACCCGGAACTCGGGGTCAATGTGGTGGATCTGGGCCTTCTTTACGGACTCAAGTACTCCGATGAGGACGGCGCGCTTCTGATCGATATGACACTGACCACGGCGGCCTGCCCGCTGACGGACGTGCTTGAAGAGCAGGTGGGCAAGTCCCTCGACGGCGTGGTTGATGATTGGCGCCTGAACTGGGTGTGGATGCCGCCTTGGGGTCCCGAGCGGATCACCGACGACGGCAAGGACCAGATGCGGGCCCTCGGCTTCAACATCTGATCAGCAGTTTTTCGCTCGCTACCAGCGGGCACAAGGAAGGGTTCCGGGCCATTGGCCCGGAACCCTTCTTCGTCTTACCTTCCAGCCCTGTTCTTCCAGCCCTGGCCTTCCAGCTCTAGGGCGCTGCAACTCCGAAGGTGTCGCACTTGTTGATGTCACCTGTGGTGTAGCCCTGATAGAACCACTTCTGCCGCTGTTCACTGGATCCGTGCGTCCACGATTCCGGGGACACGCGCCCCGTAGCCGCCTCCTGGATGCGGTCATCGCCGACGGCGGACGCGGCCGAGAGCGCGTCCTGCAGGTCTTGTTGGGTCAGGGGATCAAGGAAAGGCTTGCCGCTGGCATCCGTCTGTGTCGTAGCGTGGCGAACCCACAGACCGGCAAAGCAGTCGGCTTGGAGTTCCACCCGGACTGCTCCCGACTGCGGACCCTGGGGGTCCTGCTGTGCTTGGTCCAAGGTGCCCAGGATGTTTTGGACATGGTGTCCGAATTCGTGGGCTACTACGTACTCCTGTGCCAGTGGTCCTCCCGACGAGCCGAAGCGGGTGACCAGGTCATCGAAGAACCCGGGGTCAAAGTAGGCGGTGGTGTCCGCAGGGCAGTAGAACGGTCCCACGGCACTCGTGGCTGAACCGCAACCCGTGGTGGTGGCTTGGCTGAAAATGACGGTATTTGGCCGTGGATACTGCACGTTGTAGTCCGCAAGGTAGTCAGGCCAGAACGCATTAAGGCTGTTCACGGTGCCCGTGATCCGGCAATCCAGCCGCTTGTCCGCATCAGCGCCGGTCTGGCACTCCTGGACACCTCCGGCACCACCGCCACTTTCGACGGCGGGTGGCTGGCTACCGCTGCCCGTCAGGTCCCCGAGGATGTTGGGATTGATACCGAAGAGTGCCAGCAGCAGCACCACTATGCCCCCTCCGATGCCTCCGCCGATCTTGGTGCCGCGGCCCATGCCACTGCCACGTCGGTCTTCCACTTGCGAGGGGTCCAGCTGCGCGCCGTCATTGAAACTCATACAGTCAGAATAGACGTCACTATTGGTGCCCGGTGCCGGACACTGCAGTAAAATTGCGTGGATGCCTTTCCTGGACAAACTTCAGCTCTGGGCCGAGGAGCGCCCGCACGACGCCGCCGTCGTTGTGGGCAGCAGCCGGCTCACCTGGGCGGGACTCCGCGACGCTGCAGCAGGGCTGCTCGGTGATGCGACTGCCACAACTGTCCTTGCCGAGCCCAACTCCGTTCGCTTTGTGGAGCGGTACACTGCTGCGGTGGCGGGGGAGCGGCGCTGTGCCGTACTGGACCCCGAATGGCCGTCGCCAATGATCGAAGAAGTCTCGTCGCGGATCATCGAGGCCATCACGCCGGTTGAGACCGGGCTGGTGGATGGAGATCCGTCGAGTACCTTCCTGATCGGGCTTACCTCGGGCACCACCTCTGTCCCCAAAGCCTTCACCAGGTCCCGCCGTTCCTGGCAAGTGTCCTTCGAAGCTTCGATCGAGTTTTTTGGCCTCTCGCAGGACGACCGGACCCTTGCGCCGGGCCCTTTGTCAGCCAGCCTGAACTTGTATGCACTCTCGGAGTGTCTGTACGCCGGAGCTGCATTCCACACCCTTGAATCGTTCGACGTCGGCGACGCCCATGCTGCCATCAGTCACGATGGCATCACCCGCCTGGTCCTGGCACCCACTGCGTTGAGGTTGCTCAGCGAGCGGGGTCTCGCAGGGGACGTTGATGCTTCCGGCATTCGCAGCATTATTTGCGCAGGTTCCAAGTTGGATGCCCGGACGTTGGAAGCGGCCCGGCGTTGGGCGCCCCGCGCCGCCATCTACGAGTATTACGGGGCTTCGGAGTTAAGCTTTGTTTCCGGCACCCGTTTGGCCGCTGGTGAACCCTTGGACTCCGGTGGTACCGGAATCGGCTTGCCGTTCCCGGGCGTGGAGCTGAGTATCCTCGATGATGCCGGCAGCCCCCTCCCGGACGGTGAGCACGGAAATATCAGCGTTCGCAGCGGAATGGTCAGCAACGGCTACCTTTGGGGCGACGATGGACAAGCCTTGCGGTGCCTTGACGGTTGGTACACCGTGGGGGACCAGGGCTTCCTGGACAACGGCACTCTTCACATCCTTGGCCGCCGCTCGGACATGATCATCACCTCGGGAAAGAACGTTTACCCGCACGAGGTAGAGCTTGCCGTCGCATCCGTGCCGGGTGTGGATGTTGCGGTTGCAGCGGGTGCGCCCGACGATATCCGCGGCCAAAAGGTGATCGCCGGCGTCGTACCTGTGTACGGTGCGGTCACTGCCACCCAGCTCCGCACAGGGCTGGATGGTCTGCTGGCACGGGACAAGTGGCCGTTGCAGTACTACTTGTTGGCGGAGCTTCCCATGACCGACCGTGGCAAGGTCAGTAGAAAAGTCCTGCTGGACTGGATCAAGAACCATGACCCCCGGGCACAACTCCTTGGGTAGCGGAAGCCCCGTGGCCAGCGTCGAGGAGCTGCAACGCGAGTCCGACGAATCGCGGCAACCGGTTATCATCGCCGCGCTCCGCTCTCCGATCTGTCGTGCCAACGGGCAGCTGAAGCATCTCCGTGCGCCGGATCTCCTGGCACCCGTGTTGGGTTCCCTCCTGGAGACAGCGGGCGTGGACCCCACGGACGTGGACGATGTCATCATCGGGAACGCCGTGGGCGGAGGCGGTAACGTGGCCAGATTCGCTGCACTCCAGGCAGGGATGCCCATCACAGTGCCCGCCCTCACCGTTGACCGGCAATGCGGCTCGGGTCTTGACGCCATTGCACTGGCGTCACGCCTGGTTGCAGCCGGCGGTGACCCTCTGTATCTGGCCGGTGGGGTGGAAAGCATCAGTACCGCTCCGGCCCGGGCCAACAGAACCGACGACGACGAACTCGACTTCTACTCCAGGGCCAGTTTTGTGCCGCCACAGTTCGGCGACCCTGACATGGGTGTTGCTGCGGAGAACGTGGCCCGCGAGTTTGGCGTGACACGGCAAAGACAAGACGAGTACGCGCTCCGGAGCCATCGCCGTGCGGTCGACGCCGCGACGGCGGGCACATTTGCGGATGAGATCGTTCCGCTCAAGAACAACGAAAAACTGGTGGATTCCGACGACGGCCCCAGGGCTTCCCTGCGGGCGCCGCTGATGGCCAGGTTCCCTGCTGCGTTCGTGGCCGGGGGAACGGTCACGGCAGCGAACTCATGCTTCGACGCAGACGCCGCGTCCGCCGTCGTCATCACGTCGCTCAAGCGGGCCCGCTCCATGGGTGCGACGGACGGGCTGCTGGTGCTGGGATGCGACACCGCCGGCGTTGATCCCACACTCCTTGGCATCGGAGCCGCCCATGCCGCCGAACGGCTCCTTGACCGTCACGCGATGGCCGCGGGAGACATTGATCTGATTGAGTTCAACGAGGCCTTCGCCTCCCAGGCCATCGCTTGCCTGGATCACTTGGGTGTGGATCCTGGCAGTGCCAACCTGGATGGCGGCGCACTGGCCCTGGGTCACGGCTACGGCGCCTCAGGGGCGGTCCTGGTGACGCGGCTGATGGCCCAGGCGCGCAGCCGATATGCCTCCCAAGGACAGAGCCCCATGGCGTTGGCAATGATCAGCATTGCAGGCGGCATGGGAACCGCAGCGCTCCTGCAGTACGCCAGGCTCTAGTCCCTCAGGTCCGGTTCGCCCAACCCGCGGGCTGCCAGAGCGTCACCCGTTTGCCGGGCATACGCCACGGTGGTGATGAACACGGGCAGAACCAGCGCTCGGGGATTGCGTTCAAGCCCTCGGGCCCGCGCTGAGTCCCGGACGTCCGAGAAAGCGCCCGCTATGTAGGGGATGCTCCTCAGCATCACCGCGATGGTCAAGGCGAAGCGCTCCGGGTCGGCACCGAAGCGCCGGAACGGTTTTGCGAGGGCCACCACGCCATCCAACAGGTCCTGTACGGGAGTGGTTGCGGTCAGCACTGAGGCAGCCACCACGCAGACCAGGACGTTCAGGACGATGCGCCCTGCGGTGGGGGCCCCGAGTTGCCACCATTGGAAGAGTCCGATGACCAAGAGGATGGGCGTCACCATCCACACTGCACGCAGGAGGCGGCGGAACCCGGCGCCCGTGAGCAGGAACAGGCCGCACATGATGGCGAAGATCACAAGGGATACGGCCCAGTCCACAATGAGGAAGGATGCCGTTCCGCAAGCCGCCACCACCAGGAATTTCAGCCACAGGGGAGTGCGGTGGATGATCGAGTTCCCTCGCACGTAGTTGGCGATCAGGAAGCCATGCCCCCTCATCTCGGCACATCACCTAAGCGGGCGCCATGCCCGACGTCGTCCAAGGCAGCCGCGCACAGTGCACGGTAACGGGCGACGCCGTCGGCAGCACCGCCGTCGAACACGATGCGTCCGGACTCCACCACCAACACCCGGTCCATATCGAGCGCGAGGTCCAGATCGTGCGTGGACATGATCACCTGCTGGTCCAGTCCGGCGATGGTTCGCCGCAGGAGTTCGCGGTTCCTCAGATCAAGGAGGGTGGACGGCTCGTCGAGAACCAAGACTGTGGGGTCGACGGCAAGGACTGCGGCCAACGCCAACAACTGCCGTTCACCACCGGAGAGTTCGTAGATGCTTTGATCGGCCAGATGAAGCAGGCCGAAGCGATCCAGCACTGCTTCTGCCCGCGCGGCCCGCTCCTTGGAGTTCTTGACGGAACGGCGTAACGAGAGCTCAACGTCTTCCCGCCCGGTAGGCATCACCAACTGTGACAGGGGATCGGTAAAGACGAAACCCACATTGCCGCGGACGCGGCGTACATCGGAAACAGAGTCGACGCCGTGGACCACAACCGTGCCAGCGCTTGGAACAACCAGGCCGTTCAGGAGCCGTAGCAGCGTGGATTTCCCGGATCCGTTGGCTCCGATCACCGCGATCCGGCGCTCGGTCAGTTCCAGGGAAAAGTCGTGCAGCAGGGTCTTGGGCACGTCGCTGCCATCAACCGCGACGTGCACCGAGACCCTGCTGAAACAGATGGAGTTCATGTACTGATTGTTCCCGCTTACTTGACCCGGCGCACCAGGACGTCCGGGAAGGCCTTATGAATCGCCACGGCGATGATCACGGCCAGGACGTTCTTGATGATGTCACCGGGGACGAAAGGGAGGTCGGCGAGGACGGCCTTGGGAAAGTCCAACTTCGCATTGACCATCATGCCCAGGACGCCAAGTGCGTGGATAACCACGATGCTGCTTACCATGGCCGCTGCGAAGAGCCACAAGGCACGGAACTTAACCGTCCTGCGGATGACCACCGCCGCAAGATAGCCGGTTGCCGCTGCCGCCAGTGGAAACGCGATGATGTAACCAGCGGATGGAGTGGCAAGGATACCCAAGCCACTGCGGCCACCACTGAAGATCGGCAGCCCGGCGAAGCCAAGCAACACATAGAGGCCGACGGCGGCGAAACCGCGCCCGGCGCCCAACACCAGTCCGCTGAGCATCACGGTCAGGGTCACCAACGTGATGGGAACGCCAAGGGCGCCTACCGGAATACCGGGGACGATCGCGGAGGCTGCCACGAGGGCAGCGAAAACCGCGATGAGGCCCAGATCGGTGGCGGTCCAGCGTTTGCGGGACGTGGTGGTGCGCTGCCCAGTGGCAGAGGCAGCGGCAGAATCGGTCTGGCTCATGACGGTCCTAACGGGTGTGATGCGATGCGATGAAAATGTTTGTTTCCCCTCTTGTCGAGGGTACGGAGGGATCGAATGCCGGATTTTGGAGCCTTTCCACAATGCTGAGCGGGAATTCTTTGGCCGTTGGCACAGTTTTCCTCTCCGTAGGCCGATGTCAGCCCTCGGCCGGGGTACCGGTAGACTTGAACAGGCTGTTCTCACGGCCGCCCCCGCCGCACTTATCGGACCCACCGGTCCCCGCGAGCGTTCCCCATTGAAAGGCATCACCCGAATTGATTACCGTCCAGGACCTCGAACTCCGCGCTGGCGCACGCCTGCTCATGGACCAGGTCAACTTCAGGGTGGACAAAGGGGACAAGATTGGACTCGTCGGACGTAACGGTGCCGGCAAGACCACCCTCACCCGGGTCCTCGCCGGCGAGGGGCTTCCCGCAGGCGGAAAAGTCACCCGCAGCGGTGAGATTGGTTACCTTCCGCAGGACCCGCGGACACCGGACATGGAACAGCTCGCCCGCGACCGCATCCTTTCCGCTCGCGGCTTGGACGTCGTGGTGGGCAAGCTCAAGAAAGCCCACGAGGATATGGCAAGCGATGATGCAGCCGTCCAGCGCAAGGCCATGAACCGCTATGACCGCCTGGAGGCTGAGTTCCTTTCGGGTGGCGGCTACGCTGCCGAAGCTGAAGCCGCTGCGATCTCCTCCAACCTCGCGCTGCCGGACAGGCTCCTCAACCAGCCGCTGAAAACACTATCGGGTGGCCAGCGGCGCCGTGTGGAGTTGGCGCGCATCCTGTACTCCGATGCGGAGACCTTGCTCCTCGACGAGCCCACCAACCACCTTGACGCCGACTCCATCACTTGGCTGCGGGACTTCCTTAAGAACCACCAGGGTGGATTGATCGTGATCAGTCACGACACCGACCTGCTCGAAGCAACGGTGAACAAGGTCTTCCTCCTGGACGCCAACCGTGCCCAGATCGACTTTTACAACATGGACTGGAAGCGCTACTTGCTCCAGCGTGAAACGGACGAGCGCGCCCGGAAGCGTGAACGCGCCAATGCTGAAAAGAAGGCGCAGGTCCTGATCGATCAGGCCAACAAGATGCGTGCCAAGGCAACCAAGGCCGTGGCTGCCCAGAACATGGCCAAGCGCGCTGAGAGGCTCTTGAGCGGTTTGGAGGCCGTACGCGAAAACGACCGCGTGGCAGCTCTGCGGTTCCCGGATCCGTCTCCTTGCGGCAAGACCCCCTTGACGGCGGAGGGATTGAGCAAGTCTTACGGTTCGTTGGAGATTTTCACGGACGTGGACCTTGCTATCGACCGCGGCTCCAAAGTGGTCATTCTTGGACTCAACGGTGCCGGCAAGACCACTCTTCTGCGCATGCTGGCTGGTGTCGACAAGCCGGACACCGGCGACATCATCCCCGGACACGGCCTCAAGGTGGGCTACTACGCCCAGGAGCATGAGACGCTCGACGTCGACCGCACGGTCCTGGAAAACATGCGGTCTTCAGCTCCGGACATGAAGGATGCCGAAGTCCGAGGCATCCTGGGCTCGTTCCTCTTCTCCGGTGACGACGTTGACAAGCCCGCAGGCGTTCTCTCCGGCGGTGAGAAGACCCGGTTGGCCCTGGCTACAATTGTGGCCTCCAGCGCCAACGTGCTGCTCCTCGATGAGCCCACCAACAACCTGGACCCTGCAAGCCGCGCCGAAATCCTGGGCGCACTGAAGAACTACAGTGGCGCCGTCGTCATGGTCAGCCACGACGAAGGTGCTGTGTCAGCGTTGAACCCGGAGCGCGTTGTGTTGCTCCCGGACGGCGTTGAAGACCACTGGAACGAAGACTACCTGGACCTCATCACGCTGGCGTAGGGCCTGGGCTAGCGGACCTGGAGAGGTTCCGCGGCGGTGATTCGTGCCAGTTCTTCGTAGCTGATGGAGAACATTGAGTTGTGATCTCCTGCGCCGGCCCAGAGGACCGGGTGCGCTTGGAGTGAGATGTCCAGAAGCGTCCTGATCTTCCGGGGGTGGCCCACCGGCGCAACTCCGCCTATTTCCTGGCCAGTGTGTTGCAGCACGAATTCCGGCCTGGCACGGCGGATCTTTCCGATGCCCAGCTGATCGGCCACCATCGTCGTGTCCACCTTCGCCGCACCGCTGGCGAGGATAAGCAGGGGCTCGCCGTCGAAATCGAAAATCAGGCTGTTGGTGATCGCCGCTATATCGCAGCCAAGGGCCGATGCTGCCGCAGCCGCTGTGGGCACCTTTTCCTTGAAAATCCGGACCGTGTCCTCTGCACCAGCCGCTATCAAAGCAGACCGGACGTTCAGGACGGGATCATGAAACAGTTCAGTAGCCTTGTGCATCCAGAATGGCGTCTTCCTCTTCTTCGGACGTGGGCCGTTTGTTTTTGCGGGGAGCAGGCGTGCGCTTCTTGGGCGTGCCACCGGCGGCAAGGATGTGCTCGTCCTCTTCCTCTTCTGCGTCGATGGCCGCGTTCCGGGCCTGTTGCCGCGCTGCGTATCCGAACCCGATAAACATCAAGACGCCAAAGGCGAACCACTGCAGGGAGTAGGAGAGATGCGTGCCCTCTTCCGTGGCTGGCTTAGGGAAGGGCGTGGGCATGGGTTGCACCGCAGGAGTCTCGCTTGCCAATTGCCCATAGGCTCCCGTGGCTATGCCGTAGGGGAGTTCAGTGGCAAAACTGGCCAGGTCAATGGAGGCGAGCTGACCGTCCACGGCGCCGCGGTCCAGCTTGGGCTCTGCCGGCTTGAGGCGGGCGACCACGGTCACCTCACCTGTGGGAGGCGCGGGAACGACGTCGGGACGGCCAGGTGTGTCGTTGCCGATCGGCAGCCAGCCGCGGTCAATCACCACGGCTTCGCCTGTAGTCAGCCGGAAAGGAACTACGACGTCGTAACCTGGCTGGCCGTTCAGCGGCCGGTTTCGCACAACCCGCTGACCATCGAGGTCGTAGCTGCCACGCATCTCAACCTGGGTCCATTCCCTTTCAGGATCCAGATCCTGAAACTGGTCCTTGATCTCCGCGAAGGGGATAGGGGTGGCCGAGTAGTTGCTCACCACACGATTGATTTCCGCCAGCGTTTCAGCCCTGCGGTCCATCTGCCAACGGCCCAGAAAAACGCAGGCCGTGGCGAAGATAACAGCCAGCACGAAATACCCCAGCCACTTGCTGGAGAAAAGGAAACGGTACATTCAGCCGGCCTCATTCGATGTTGCTTCACTCGCCGTGAACGGCACGGTTTCTTTCCACAGGCCGCGCGTCTGCAGGTAGTCCTCCAGCCAGTCCCGGTGGTCTCCGCACGAAAGCCATACCTTGCGGCGATCCGGCGTGTGGATCCGGGGATTGTTCCACAGGAGTTGCCACTCAGCGCCGGCACGGCATCCCTTGCGGGAGCACAACGCAGGAACCGTGGCGCGTTCGGCCTCCTGGCCGGCCGCCCCTAAGCCGCCAAGATTAAAGATATTCATGAAGCCGCCCGTTCGTCGCCGGGATGTCCGGCCTCGCTTGCACGGCCCGCTGCGGGGCCCGCTTGATTGCTTGGTGGTTCTTCATCCACCAGTTCACCTTGGAGCACTGTTGGTGCGTCTGCAGGAGTTTCTTCCGGCTCTGAGGAACGTTCTATTTCCGGGACGGCCACGTAGTCCAGCAAGGACTCGCTATGGTCCTCGGCTTTGTCGTTGCCGTTGGCGATGACCACAGCGATCCATGGCAGGAACACTGCGCCTGCGATGGCGATGATCTTGAACCAGCCGTCCACCACGAAAATCAGGATGATGCAGACCATGCGGATGCCCATGGCCACCGCGTACTTGATCATGCGATCACGCATGTCTTCGGAGTGTGCCGCAGCGGCATCTGTGATGCTGTGGACTTCGGGGTCGCTGGAAACAGCGTCCGGTTCCCCGGGCACTTGCTGCAGGGGACTGTTTTCTCGTGTCACAACTGAATCATCACGCTCCAAAGGCCTCTTCCAATTCTCTCACCAAGGCTGTACCCGCCCAAACCGCGCTGGTTTCCGGTTACCCGCGGGTTGCAACGAGCTGCGGATAGGATCGACACAGGAAAATCCCCCTTCATTGCGGCATACGAATGCCGCGGAACCTGGAGCGAAAGCATGTCTGAAGCAGCATCCACCGGCCGCAGCGTCCTCATTACCGGCGGCAACCGGGGCATCGGCCTCGCCATTGCAGAATCGTTCCTTGCCAACGGTGACAAGGTTGCCGTCACCTACCGCAGTGAAACAGATCTGCCTGAGGGCATCCTGGGCGTCAAGGCCGACGTCACGGACGAGGCATCGATTGACGCTGCGTTCAAGGTTGTTGAAGAGGCGCATGGGCCAGTGGAAGTGCTGGTAGCCAACGCAGGCATCACCAAGGACACGCTGCTGTTGCGGATGAGCGAGAACGATTTCACCTCAGTTCTGGACACCAACCTGACCGGCGCCTTCCGGGTCATCAAGCGGGCCTCCAAGGGCATGATCCGGCTGCGCAAGGGTCGCGTGGTCCTCATATCATCAGTCTCGGGTCTTTACGGCGCCCCCGGCCAAATCAACTACTCCGCTTCCAAGGCCGGAATGGTGGGCATCGCACGGTCACTGACCCGCGAACTCGGCAGCCGCGGTATCACTGCCAACGTAGTTGCTCCGGGTTTCATCAACACGGACATGACCGCAGAACTGCCGGAGGAAACTCAGAAGTCCTACTTGGCCAATGTTCCTGCGGGACGCTTCGCCGAGGCTTCGGAAGTCGCAGACGTTGTTCGCTGGGTTGCCAGTGACGAGGCAGCGTACATCTCCGGCGCCGTGATCCCGGTTGATGGCGGACTGGGGATGGGCCACTAGGCCACTAGGCTGCACAGCAGATTTTGTCCGGGACCAACAACGGATTTCTTTCCTGCCGCTGGCATGATGGAAGTCGAGCCCACGGAATTTGGATGAAGTGAACAAAAGGAGCACGAATGGGAATGCTGGATAACAAGACCGCCATCGTCACGGGATCTTCCCGCGGAATCGGCGCCGAAGTTGCCAAGATCCTCGCAGGTGAGGGTGCCGCCGTCGTGGTTAACTATCGCCAGAAGGCGCCTCGCGCCAACAAGGTAGTAACCGAAATCCAGGCAGCAGGCGGGCGCGCCGCTGCCGTAGGCGCGGACCTGACAACCGATGAAGGTGTTCACGCGCTGGCAAGCACCGCCATGGAGGAGTTCGGGTCCCTGGACGTACTGGTACTCAATGCCTCCGGTGGCATGGAGTCGGGCATGGAAGAAGGGTACGCACTCAAACTGAACCGCGATGCCCAGATCAACATGCTCAATGCAGCCGTTCCCCTCATGCCCGAGGGTTCGCGCGTGGTCTTCGTCACCAGCCACCAGGCGCACTTCGTCGAAACCGTACCCACCATGCCCGAGTACGAGCCCGTGGCAAAGAGCAAGCGTGCCGGCGAGGACGCCCTGCGTGCGCTCCTGCCGAACCTTGCCGACAAGGGCATCTCCCTGGTTGTTGTATCCGGCGACATGATCGAGGGCACCGTGACGGCGACCTTGCTCGATCGCTCCAACCCGGGAGCCATCGAAGCTCGCCGCGCAGAAGCCGGCAAGCTGTACTCCGTGGAGGAATTCGCGGCCGAGGTCGCCAAGATGGTGACCGCGGACGTCGAATCCGGCCACACCGAATACGTGGGCGGCTCCGACTACTTCGGCAAAACCGCCGAGTAGCGCGCACAGCAAACCAGCAGCGGTCCGGGACATACGTCCTGGACCGCTTCTCTTTAACCGGCTTTCCAGCGTTAACCAGCCTTCCGGAGCAGAGGATGACAATCCAATAAAACATTCGGATTTTTGCGTCACGAATTGGTGGTTATTGTCTTGCGTTTTTAGCTTTGCATTAACGGACCTCTTCTGATTGACTTTCCACAGCGCCCTCGTCCCAATCAGCAATCGAATTGCATAAACACGGACGGCGGGATTACGCCCAATCACCCAGCTCAGGCAGCAGGTGGAAACTTCACGGGGTGACTCCAGTGGCGGCTATTGTCCCTTTGCTTTAGGAGCTTTCTTTGGACCTGTTATTGCGCGCCGATGATATCCACGCCTCGTACGATCATCGGCGCATCCTTAAAGGCGTCGGACTTTCGGTACAACGCGGCGAGATACTGGGGTTGATTGGAACCAACGGTGCGGGAAAAACCACCCTTATGGGCGTACTGGCCGGATCTCATAAGCACGATGCCGGATTGATGACGCTGGCCGGAGAAAAGTATGGGCCGGACTCTATGGAGGAAGCGCAGGCCTGCGGCGTCGGGCTCATCCCGCAGAACTTCCGCATCGACCCTCAACTAAGCATTGCGGAGGCCATCTTTCGTGGCACTTTCCAAGCAGGCAAGCCCCATCACGAACTTCGTAACCAGGCATCCGAACTGATCCGGGACATCGGCATCAGCTTGGATCCCGACACGAAGGTCGGAACGCTGATTCGCGCTGAGCAAGCCCTTGTGGAAGTCCTGAGGATGGTTGCCGAGGAAGCCCAGTTGGTCATCATGGACGAGGTTGCCGCCTCGCTGCCGGACCATGATGTAGCTGTACTGCATCAGGTCTTGCGAATGCTGGTCCGGCAGGGACGGGCCATCATCTACATCACGCATCGTCTGGATGAGGTCAGGTCCATTGCGCACCGCATAGCCGTCCTGAGGGAAGGCAGGGTGCACAAAATACTGGAAGCCAGCAGTACTGACATCGATGAACTGGCATTCCTGCTGCTTCAACAAGAACTGGAAGGCAACGCCAGGCCCACTGACCCGGCTGGAGGTGACGAGGCCCTCCGGGTGGTGAACCTCAGCATGGAGGACCGGGTTCGGGAGGTCACCTTCAATGTGGCCAAGGGCGAGATTTTTGGCTTGGCTGGAACACATAGATCGGGCGTCTACGAGTTGGTCGAAGCGCTTGCGGGCGTCCGCCCCAGCACATCGGGCCACATCCATTTGCACGGTGAACCCGTCCAGATTCGAGGGGTCCAAGATGCCTTGCGCCTGAAAATCGGCTACTTGTCCGATGCTGCAGACAATGGTGAGGCAACCGGCAGCATTATGGACGGCCTTCAGGCAAGCGCTAACGGGGGTGCCGCAAATCTACAGGATGAGGTTACCCAGCTTCGTGGAGTAGTTGAAGTTATTCGACGCATGCGCATCAGCACGACGAACATCCATGGCGACATCAGCACCTTGTCGGGGGGCGACCGCCAGAAAGTCCAGCTCGCGCAGTGGATGGCCACAGGCTGTGATGTGCTGATCCTTAGCCATCCAAGCCGTGGCATTGACATCGGCGCCAAAGACGCGGTTTACAAGATGCTCAACGAGCTCAGTCAGACAGGGGTAGCCATTATTCTCCTGTCGTCCGACTTATCCGAACTGGTCAGCTGGTGCCACCGCATCGGCGTGATGCGCGACGGCGAACTTGTCACTATCGAGGCCAATGCCAACACCAATGAGGACGTATTGGTCCACCATATGTTGGGCGTGAAGTTTGAAACCGGCGGAAGCGAGGCCCGTCGCGTGAGAAATTAACGCGCTTCTGATTGCTGAAGTGCAAAGGGGACGGTGGCACAGAAGCACACCGTCCCCTTTGCTTTGCCCTCAGGGGTTTGTCAGATGGTGATGTCCTTGGCGAGGTTCTTGAGCTTGTGCCTGGCCAGCGCCAGATTGGCGTACGTGCGATCGAGTACCAGATAGACGAAGAGGCCTCTGGAACCGCTTGAGTTCAGAACGTTGATGAGGTGGTACTGCGTGCCCAACGTAATAAGAATGTCGTCAATGTCGCTGTCAATGCTGAGATCGGCCATGGTGCGCAGCTTGGCGCTCACTACATTTGAGTTGCCCGCGGCAGCAACGCCCAGGTCGAAGCCCGGGTTTCCGCCTTGGGCCAAGGCCATGCCGCTGGAATAGTCCACCACGGCCGCACCGGTGGCCCCTTCAATGGCCAGTAGTTGCTTGATGGCCTCATCGAGTGTGCTCATATCGGGTTGTTCCTGTTCTGTTGTGTAACCGGAGGTATCCGTGCAGTCGGCAGTTCGGATTGCATCCACTCCGTAGAGATTCGCGTGGAAAATCTCATGGAGGGGCGTAAAGGGCTCGTCTTGCGGGGCGTGGTCATATCCAGCCGATTCGAATCTCACGATGCGTTTCCGCCATTTCCACCCTCGTTCCGAACGGCTCATTTTATGCCCCCGCATTTCCATCATCCCGACCTACCGCCTGCTATGCGGAGTTACTTATAGGACTCTTCACTTTACACAAAAAGTATCAGTTCGATGCAACAGGATTTACGCACCCCCGGCAAATACGCACGTGGTCGGTAATTAGTATCAGTTCGATAAATTACCGCAAATTCTTCGTCACGAAATTGGTTTTGTTGTTTCGCCACAGCCACCATGGCTCGGGTGGGGCATGCGGTCATGCAGAAGCACCGGTGGAAAAATTCCACCGGTGCTTCGGTCATGCGATCGTGAGGCGGCGTCGCGCGGGCGACGCCTGAATCAGACGTTGGCGATATGCCGCACGGCGTCCAGATACGGGATGGTAATAACAGCGTCGGCTACTGCGCGCACGGCCGGTTTGGCGTTGAAGGCAATTCCTATGCCGGCAGCACCGAGCATGTCCAGGTCATTGGCACCGTCGCCCACCGCAATGGTGTGCTCAAGGCCGATGCCTTCCTCAGCCGCCCATTCACGCAAGTACTTTTCCTTCGCGGCCCGATCGATGACCGCGCCAAGTACCTTACCGGTCAAGGCGCCGTCGATGATCTCGAGCTCGTTGGCAATCCAATAGTCCAGGCCGAGTTGCTCGGCGATGGGACCCAGGATCTGGTTAAAGCCGCCGGACACCACCGCCACCACGTGGCCGGCCTCCTTGAACGCGGCTACCAATTCTGCCGCTCCAAGACTTAGGCGCACCTCTTGGCGAACAGAATCGACGACGCCGGCTGGCAGGCCGGCGAGGACGGCAACGCGTGCGTGCAGGCTCTGGGCGAAGTCCAACTCTCCGCGCATGGCAGCCTCCGTGACGGCGGCGACTTCCTCGCGCTTGCCGGCGTGCGCCGCCAACAGCTCGATGACCTCTTGCTGGATCAGGGTTGAATCCACATCCATGATCAGAAGCTTCCGGGGGGCCTGGCGCAGGGCCTCCGGAACAATGGCTGTGTCCACCCCTGCCTTCGCGGCTTCCGCCACGAGCCGCCGCACGGTCAAGAGATCCGCATCCGTGTCAGCGCCGACGATGAGTTCGGCCGTATGCACAGCGAAGCGCTCGTCACCGCCGTGTGATTCCGATGACACCGAGGCACCGGCGTCGGCTAGTACCTTGAGCAGGTTTTCCAGTGATTCGGGGGACAAATTCACGCCGTAGCTGACTGCAGCCAAGTTCGAAGTCATGGCCTCAATCCTACTGAGGCTGCCGCGGGCACCCGAATTCGTTTCGGCTGGTAAAGCAGGAGAAACCCCGGTTATCAGTCATGTGCATTTTTGTCCTAGTGTCTACTGCTATGAGTGATGTTCTGGAATTGGCTTCCGTCAGCGTTGTCCGAGGCAAGAAGACCCTGCTGGACAAGGTCGATTGGCAAGTCAACGAAGGCGAACGCTGGGTCATCCTGGGGCCGAACGGCGCCGGTAAGACCACCCTTCTCCAGATTGCTGCCGCCCGCATGCACCCAAGCAGCGGCAGGGCAGGGATCCTTGACGAGACAATGGGGCGTGTTGACGTCTTTGAACTCCGCCCACGCATCGGCCTTTCATCGGCGGCACTCGCTACACAGATTCCTGAACACGAGAACGTCCTGAACGTCGTTGTCACCGCAGCCTACGGCGTCACCGGACGCTGGCGCGAGGGATATGAACGCGACGACGAACGCCGCGCCTTCGGTCTGCTGAACGACTGGGGGATGGGTCCCTTGTTGAACCGCACCTTTGCCACCCTGTCCGAGGGCGAGCGCAAACGCGTCCAGATCGCCCGTGCGCTCATGACCGACCCTGAATTGCTGCTCCTGGACGAGCCGGCAGCAGGCCTTGACCTCGGCGGACGCGAAGAACTGGTGCACAAGCTTGGCGAGCTCGCCAGCGACGAAGCAGCACCGGCGATGGTCCTTGTCACCCATCACCTTGAGGAAGTGCCGCCGGGATTCACTCACGCCATGCTGCTCCGCGAAGGCGGAGTGGTCGCTGCCGGCCCCATCAAGGAAGTCCTCACCGACGAGCACCTCAGCAACACCTTCGGCCTGGCCTTGGATGTTTCGGAAAACGCCGGCCGTTACACGGCTACTGCCCGGCGCTAGAGGGGTTCTGTAACTTACTGTGGAGATTCTTAGCAGCATTCTGGTCTTTTTCGCGGGCTTGTGGGCCGGCACCATCAATGCCGTAGTCGGCTCCGGCACGCTTGTGACATTCCCCGTGCTGATAGCACTGGGAGTGACACCGGTTGTCGCGTCCATGAGCAACGCCATGGGCCTGGTGGCTGGAACGGCCGCGGGAGCGTGGGGCTATCGGCGAGAGCTGGCGGGCCGGGGAAGGCAGTTGATGAAGCTGCTTCCGGCCTCCCTGCTGGGCGGCATCACCGGCGCATGGCTCTTGCTGCATTTGCCGGAAAAGGTCTTCCATTATGTGGCCCCCGTCCTTTTGGTGCTGGCCCTTCTGATGGTGCTGTTCCAGCCCAAGCTGCAGGCGTGGATTCGTAGCCGGGAACAGAATCCAGAGCATGCCATCCGGGACCGAAGCCACGGGATCCTCCTGGTGGTTCTTGTTTACTTGGCCGGCGTCTACGGCGGCTATTTCGTTGCCGCGCAGGGCATTCTCCTGGTCGGTATCCTTGGGGTGTTCCTTACGGGCACCATGCAAAACGCCAACGCCATGAAGAACATCCTGGTGCTCGGTGTGAACATGGTGGCGGCCATCTCTTACCTGATCTTCGCCTTCGACCGCATCAACTGGCTCGTTGTCCTGCTCATCGCCGTAAGCTCCACCATCGGCGGACTTGTGGGTGCCAAAGTGGGCCGGAAGTTGTCGCCCCGGGTTCTCAGGGCGGTCATCTTCACCCTCGGCATCGTGGCCCTCGGCTTCATGATCGCCAATCTGCTGAAATAATCGCCCGGTGACCTTTCACTACCTTGAGTCCGCAGCTGATCCACGAGTCACGGACTACACCACGCTCACTGACGTACACCTCCGGAAACTTCGCGAGCCGCGGGAAGGCATGTACATCGCCGAATCCTCCAAAGTCCTCCGGAGGGCACTGGCGGCAGGCCACCAGCCACGTTCCTTTTTCCTGGCAGAGAAGTGGCTCGAGGACTTGGACGACGTCTTCAAAGCCCACCCTGATGTTCCGGTCTACATCGGCAAGGCATCCTTGCTGGAGGAAATCACCGGATTCCATCTGCACCGCGGTGCCATGGCTGCCATGCACCGGCCGGCTCCGGTTCCGTTGGCGACCCTCCTGGCGAACGCGCAGCGAATCGCCGTCCTGGAGGACATCGTGGACCACACCAACGTGGGGGCCATCTTCCGTTCCGCCGCCGCACTCGGAGTAGATGCTGTGCTGGTCTCCCCGCGTTGCGGGGACCCGCTCTATAGGCGAAGTGTCCGGGTCAGCATGGGCACTGTTTTCCAGGTTCCCTGGGCGCGGCTGGAAAGCTGGCCGGACCACCTCGCTCAGCTGAAAGAGCAGGGGTTCACAGTGGCGGCTATGGAGCTGACCGATAACGCAGTGGACCTGGACGATCTTGCGGCAAGGAAGATCCCCAAACTGGCCCTGGTGCTTGGAACCGAAGGTGCTGGCATGAGCGAGGAGACGTTGGCCGCCGTCGACCTCGCGGTCAAGATTCCCATGCGTGCCGGCGTCGATTCGCTCAACGTCGCAGCCGCCTCGGCAGTGGCGTTTTGGGAACTCCGTCCGCGCGATTGATTGCAGTTCGTACGGGGTGGCCGTTTCCGCTATGATTGGTTGTTGGCCCAGCCGCTGGAATGTTCACATTGCAGCCAAGGTCCACCTCCATTCATACCTGGCAGCTGGCAAAATCCAGTTGCGCGAACAAAAGGTCCCATTATGAAGTCTGATATCCACCCGAAGTACGAAGCTGTTGTTTTCAACGACCTGGCTTCCGGTACGCAGTTCCTGACCAAGTCCACCGTGTCTTCTTCGAAGACCATCGAGTGGGAAGACGGAAACACCTACCCGGTTATCGACGTCGAAATCTCTTCGGAGTCCCACCCGTTCTACACGGGCAAGCAGCGCATCATGGACTCCGCTGGCCGCGTCGAGCGCTTCAACGCTCGCTTCAAGGGCTTCGGCGGCAAGAAGTAACCACTTCACCCCAAGGCTTTTCAAAGCCCGCATTGCCGGATTTCCGGCAATGCGGGCTTTTGCGTTTTCCGGCAAGATGGACAGCATGACTTCCCACCCGGATCACGAATCGCCCATCCACGACGACGGCACGCGCCTTCACGGTGAATATAAGGTACCGGGCGGCAAACTGGTAGTGGTGGACCTTGAGGTGGACGACGGACGATTTTCCAAGGTCTCGCTGAGCGGCGACTTTTTCCTGGAGCCCGATGAAGCCCTTGAGGACATCAATCGCGCACTGACCGGGCTCCCGGACAACTCAACAGCGGCCGACATTGCCGCAGCCGTTGCTGCCGGCTTGCCTGAAGGTGCAGTCATGTTCGGGTTCTCCGCTGAGGCGGTGGCTGTCACAGTCCGGCGCGCACTTTCCAAGGCCACCGGGTGGGCAGACCACCAGTGGGAGGTCATCCCGCCCTCGGTTCTGCCCACACAGGTCAATGTTGCGCTGGACGAGGTCCTCACGGAGGAAGTGGGAGCAGGGCGGCGCAATCCCACCTTGCGGTTCTGGGACTGGGAAGAACCGTCCGTTGTCATCGGCAGCTTCCAGTCGGTACGGAACGAGGTGGATCCGGACGGCGTTTCCCGGCACGGCATCACGGTGGTGCGCCGCATCAGTGGTGGCGGTGCCATGTTCATGGAAGCCGGCAATTGCATCACTTATTCGCTCTACCTGCCGCAGACGCTGGTGGATGGGATCAGCTTCGCTGACTCATACGCATTCCTGGATGCCTGGGTCATGGCCGCACTGGAGAAACTGGGCATTACCGCCTTCTACGTCCCCCTGAATGACATTGCCACCGATCAGGGCAAGATCGGAGGGGCAGCACAGAAGCGGCTCGCCAACGGCGGCATGCTCCATCACGTCACCATGAGCTACGACATCGACGCCGACAAGATGGTGGACGTCCTGCGCATCGGCAAGGAGAAACTCTCCGACAAGGGAACCCGGAGTGCCAAGAAGCGCGTGGACCCTTTGCGGCGCCAGACAGGACTAGCGCGGTCGGTGATCCTTCAGGCCATGCAGGACGTCTTCACCGCACGCTACGGTGCTGTGGAAACCCGGCTCACCCAAAGCGAACTCGACGAAGCCAGGCAGCGCGTGGACGCTAAGTTCGGCACTGACGAATGGTTGAACCGGGTTCCCTAGATCCGTGCGGTCAGCCTGTAGCCTGGGCCGTCAAGGCGCGCAAGAGGTGGCTCCGTTGCTCGATGATAATGCGACGCAAGGCACGGGGTGCGTCAGCGTGGTCACGAAGCCACTGGTCCGCACGCACCAGCACCGGATGTCGAGCAGGCTGTGTGCTTTCGGACAGGTTCTGGGCTACCGGGAAGAGGCCACGAACAATCCTGCCCGCGATTTCAATGCTGCGTTCGGACCACACGCGCTCAAGGCACTCGAAATAAGGCTCCACGTAGCGTTCCAGAAGGTCTCCGGGAGCAGTAGCGAAGCCCGCTATTGTGGCGCTGAGGAGCTCGTTGGAAAGGCCTGTGCTGTTGACTGCGGAGTCCCAGGCAGCTGCCTTGACTGCTGCGTCCGGCCGGGCTGCGGAGGCCAGGGCATGGCCTTCCCTGCCCGATGCTGTCGTATCCGTGTCAAGCTCCCTGTCCAGCTCGGCCAGGCTTGCTTGCCCATGGGCTGCCAACGCCTGCCACAAGCTCCATCGCAGTTCAGCGTCGACGGCCAAACCCGCCACTACGATGCTTCCCTCCAGGATTCCCCGCACCAGGGTTAGCTGGCTGTCTCCATGCCTGGAAACGTCGGCCAAGGTCCTGGCCCAGGCAAGTTGAGGGTCAGAGCCGGGAGCAGCAGCCATCAACTGGTCACCGGCCACGGCCAGGAAGTCCTTTCGCACACCTTCGCGCGTCGCTGCCGGGACGTAACGTTCGATGGCGCTGGCGGCGTTGCCCAGCACGTTGAGCAGGACACCTATGCCCGCTTCCGTAGGCGCGAACTGCTCGACGGCGGACACGTAACGTGCCGCCGGGGTAACGCCATCCCGGGCCGAATCCCAGAGCGCGGTCCAGCAGAGAGCGCGCGCCATGGGATCCGAAATCTTGTGGAGCGATGTCCGGACTGTGTGTTCGGACTCAGGGTCCAGCCGGACTTTGACGTAGCTCAGGTCGTCATCATTGAC
This sequence comes from Arthrobacter sp. Rue61a, assembly GCF_000294695.2. NCBI lineage: Bacteria > Bacillati > Actinomycetota > Actinomycetes > Micrococcales > Micrococcaceae > Arthrobacter > Arthrobacter sp. Rue61a. The sequence continues at coordinate 2,521,338 of NC_018531.1, forward strand.
CAGGAGCAGCGCGGGCCGACGCTTTCCATTCAACGCAGTCACCAGGGTGCTCGGACCGGCGACGTCCACGTCAATGCTTTCAGTCCTCACCAGGGCACCGGTGGAGTCGGCGTCATACAAGCCCAACCGCATACGGTGCGGACGGAGTTCCTGGTGGCCCGTCAGGGGATCGATGGCCTCCTGCTGGAGTGTCACGGCGCCGAGGACCCCGCCGTCCTCCACGAGCTCGGCGGCAACCGTGGAGATACCGGAAGTCTGCAGCCATTGGCGTGCCCAGTCCGAAAGGTCCCTGCCGGAGGCAGCGCTGAGCGCTTGGAGGAGGTCCTCCAGGGACGTATTGCCGAACTCGTGATCCCGAAAATATTGACGTGACCCCGCGATGAACGCATCAAAACCAACGTAGGCTACCAGTTGCTTCAGAACCGACGCGCCCTTGGCATACGTAATGCCGTCAAAATTCTGTTTAGCCGCCTCAAGGTCCGGGATATCCGCCACGATCGGGTGCGTGGTGGGCAGTTGGTCCTGCACATAAGCCCAGGCTTTCCGCTTGCTGGCGAAATTCACCCAGGCTGTGTCCCAATCCGTAGCCCGGTCCACTCCGAGCGTCCCCATGTAATCGGCGAACGACTCTTTGAGCCAGAGGTCATCCCACCAATTCATGGTGACGAGGTCGCCAAACCACATGTGGGCCATCTCGTGCATCAGGGTGTTGGCGCGGGCCTGGTACTGGGCATCGGTGGCGCGGGAAGCGTAGACGTACTTTTCCGTGAACGTCACCAGCCCGGGGTTCTCCATGGCCCCGAGGTTGTATTCGGGCACAAAGGCTTGATCGTACTTGCCCCAGGGATAGGGGTAGGCGAAGAGGTCGTTGAAAAACGCCAGCCCGTTCTTCGTCAGCCCGAACAACTGATCGGTATCAAAGGAGTCCGCCAAGGAGGCGCGGCAGAAAAGTGCCAGCGGCACGTCAAGGCGGGTGCCGTCGTCGAGCGTTGCTCCCCAGTGATCCGTGGCCTTGAAGTAGGGACCGGCGAGCACGGTGGTGATGTACGTGGACATTCGTTTGGTGGTGGCGAAATCCCACCGCGAAGCAGCAGGGTCGCCCGCCACCGGCGTACGCGTCTCCTCAACTCCGTTGGACGCGACTTCCCAGCCGGCAGGCGCCAGCACGTGGAAAGTAAATTCGGCTTTCAGGTCCGGTTGTTCGAAGTTGGCAAAGACGCGGCGACTGTCCGCGGGTTCATACTGCGTGTAGAGGTAGCACTGGCCATCGGCGGGATCCACAAAGCGGTGCATGCCCTCGCCGGAGCGGCTGTAGAGTGCCACCCCGGTCACAGTCACAGTGTTGTCGGTGGCGAGACCTTCCAGGATGATCCTGTCGTGGTCCACCACAGAGCCAACGTCAAGCGTCCGGCCGTTCAACACCACTGACTCGACGCCGCCGCTGATGAAATCCAGGAAGGTGGCGGAGCCGGGTTCGGCCGAGAAGGTGATGGTGCTGGTACTCGGGTATCCGGCGACGGCGGGATCTGCCGCATCGCGGACATCGAGGGTGACGTCGTAGCTGTGGGTGGTGATCAGGGCTGAACGGGTAGCGGCTTCATCGCGCGACAGATTGTGATTCGACACACAGCTATCTAATCATGATCCACGCAGCCCCCAGGCCCAACGATGCGATGAGCAGCCAAGAGCCCAACGCCACCAAAATTGCGCGCCCTCCCGTGTGAATCAGCGTGCGGACCCTCACCGCGGACCCCAGCCCGAACAGCGCCGTTGCCAGGAGGATGTCCTGGACAGCCGCCGCGATTTCCAGTCCCACCGGCGGCACCCAGCCCAAGGACCGGACTGCAACCATGGACAGGAAGCCGACGACGAACAGCGGCACGATGGGCGGGAAACGGCCATCGATGCTCTTGGCCGCGTCGCCCTTCCCGTTGCTGCGCTCCCGCACGTGGAGAATCCGCTGGTGCACCCCGGCGGCTGCCGCAACGGGCGCCAGCAGGACCACACGGGTCAATTTCACGACGACGGCAATCGCCAGCGCCGATGTACCTGCGGTTTGTGCTGTGGCCACCACTTGGCCGACGTCATGCACGGACGCGCCGGTCCATGCCCCGAACTGTTCGGGATTGAGGTTGAGGGGGTGCATCAGCAGGGGCAGTACACCGATGGCAAGGGTGCCACACAGTGTCACGAGTGCCACCGGGAGCACTGTGTCTTGATGCTTGATGCGGCGCACAGCTGCCATCGCGCCGATTGCGGAGGCTCCGCAGATGGAAAAGCCCGTGGCGATGAGGAGGGCAGCTTCTCCCGGAAGACGCAGCAAACGCGCCAGTCCGTAGGTTCCCGCAAAGCTCAGCAGGACCACGCCTGCGATCAGGAGGAGGGACAGCCACCCCAGGCCGATGACGTCGCCGATGCTGACTTTGAGGCCCAAAAGCACGATTCCGGCACGCATGAGGTGCTTTCCGGCGAAGTCCAGGCCTGGTCGGGCGCGTCCCGCAGTCAAGACCGCCGTGCCCGGTATATTTGCTGAGAGCAAGCCCAAAGCAACTGCGAGTGTCATGGCCGGGACCGCCGGGAAAACGGTGTGGATGGCGAAGGCAAGACCCGTTGCGGCGATGCTCAGGACCAACCCGGGCCCCAGCCGGGAAAACTGGGGCGCAAGAGTGTTGAAGGGCATGCCTCAACCCTGCCGGATGGGGGCACGGAAGGCGAACCGGGAGCACCCGGAAACGGCGACACAATCAGCGCGAAATGCGCCCGACCCAAAAAGGTGATTACCTGAATCCCATGTCTGACCTATTCCAGGATTACTCCGAGGCCGCCGCACGCAGTGGCGCCTACGACGAGATGTTTGCCCAGGGCCACGTTGCCAGAAGATCCTATGGTCAGGTTTCCGGGGCTCTCCGCGAGCTTTCCCTGGCGGATGTCACCGCCCGTGCCGACTCGATGGCACGAACCTTCCTGGACCGTGGCGTGACGTTCGACTACGCGGGGGAGGAACGCCCCTTTCCCTTGGACATTGTTCCGCGTGTCATTCCCGCCGATGAGTGGAATGTGTTGGAGCGCGGCGTGGCCCAGCGCGTCAAGGCTCTCGAAGCATTTCTGAACGACGTCTACGGGCGGATGGCAGTAGTCACAGATGGCGTGATTCCCCGGCAGCTTGTGACAACCAGCGCACACTTCCACCGTGCCGTGCACGGTTTCGAGCCATCAGGCGGGGTTCGCGTCCATGTGTCGGGCATTGACGTGGTTCGCGACGCTGCAGGAACCTTCCGAGTGCTCGAGGACAACGTCCGCGTACCTTCGGGGGTCAGCTACGTCCTGGAGAACCGGCGGGCCATGGCCAAGGGTTTGCCCGAGGCTTTTGGCCAGCAGCACATCCGGCCTGTGGAGGAGTACCCCCGGAGGCTCCTGTCCGCACTGCGCAAAACCGCTCCCGCCGGCGTGGACGATCCCACCGTGGTTGTCCTGACCCCGGGCGTCTTCAACAGTGCGTACTTCGAGCACACCCTCCTTGCAGGGCTGATGGGCGTGGAGCTCGTTGAAGGCCGTGACCTCATTTGCCGTGGCAACCGCGTTTACATGCGGACCACTGCCGGTGAGCAGCGCGTGGATGTGATCTACAAGCGCATCGATGACGACTTCCTGGATCCACTGCAGTTCCGCTCGGATTCCATGCTCGGTTGCCCGGGACTGGTCAACGCCGCCCGAGCCGGGGGAGTGACCATCGCCAACGCTGTGGGCAACGGAGTAGCCGATGACAAGCTCGTGTACAGTTACGTGCCTGACCTGATCCGGTACTACCTTCACGAAGAGCCGATCATCGCCAACGTCGACACTTTCCGGCTTGAGGAAAAGGAAGCCAGGGAGCATGTTCTGGACCGCCTCGACGAACTGGTGGTCAAGCCCGTGGACGGCTCAGGCGGCAAAGGACTGGTCATTGGGCCGGACGCCACGAAGGACGAACTCGACGCCCTGCGCAAGCGCGTCATTGCAGATCCCCGCGGATGGATCGCACAGCCAGTTCTCCAGCTCTCTACGGTGCCGACGCTCTCCGGAGACAAGTTCGGCCCCCGCCATGTGGACCTGCGGCCATTTGCAGTCAACGACGGCGACGACGTCTGGGTCCTGCCCGGAGGCCTCACCCGGGTGGCACTCAAGGAAGGGTCTTTGATAGTGAACTCCAGCCAGGGCGGCGGTTCCAAGGACACCTGGGTTTTGGCCGACTCTCCGCAGCTGCCGGCCGAGATCATTCCCCGCCAATCCGTTACTGTCCGTGAGCAGGTATCCGTGTGGCCCGTGGAGAGCAACTGGCGGGACCGCCAAACGGAGCAGCAGCAGTGAACGCACTCCACCAACACTTGAACTTCGATTTGCACCACGCGAAGGAGGCAGTTCCATGCTGAGCCGCATTGCTGAGTCACTCTTCTGGATCGGACGCTACGTAGAGCGTGCCGACGGTACTTCCAGGATTTTGGATGTCCACCTTGAGCGCCTGAACCACCTGCCCCTTGAGGAACAGCGAAGCGTCGCCCGGGAGCTCCTTGCCGTGATGGGTGCCAAACCCCAGAGCGAGGACTTCGGCCTCCCGGAACTCCTGCACGCGTTGGCCTATGACAAGCACAGCGCATCGTCCATCGCAGGTTCACTCGGGGCAGCCCGCGAGAATGCGCGGCGGGCCCGCGAAACCGTGTCCCAGTCCCTCTGGGAAAGCCTCAACACCACCTATTACGGCCTCAACCAACACCGCAAGGACGTTGTGGGAACCTACCGTTTCTGCAATTGGGTCTTGGAGCGGACCGCCATGGTTCGCGGTCTCGCGGACACCACGGTCAGCCATGATGAGAGCTGGTTGTTCATGGTGCTCGGCCGCTCCTTGGAACGGGCCGATATGACTGCCCGCATGTTGTCGACGCGCGATGTTCAGTCCGCTGGAATGTCCTGGGTCAACATGCTGCGGTGCGCAGGAGCTTATGAGTCCTTCATCCGAACCCGAAGGGCAGCGTTCGGAGACCAGCACGCGGCGGAATTCCTGCTGCTGGACCGGTTGTTCCCGCGGTCGATTGTCTATGCCTTGCGCGATGCCGATGAATGCCTCGCCAAGCTGGATCCATCAGCGCAGCGCGTGGGATTCATCAACGATGCCCGGCGAATTGTTGGCCAGGCCCGGACATTCCTGGAATTCCACCGCACAGACGATCTCATGTCCGAACTGCCTGAACACATGGAACGTGTGCAGAAGGCCGTAACGCAGGCGTCTGACGCAATTTCCCGTAAGTACTTCAATCAGGCTGATGAACACGCCTGGGTGGGAGAAGTTTCATGACCCGGCTGAGCATCATTCACAAGACTGCCTACAAGTACAACCGCCGCGTGACCCTGTCCTATAACGAGGCCCGGATGACTCCGCTGACTGATGGCCAGCAGGTGGTCCTGGAGTCCTCACTGAAGGTTTCACCTAACCAGGCCTCGGTCAGTACCTACCGTGATTATTGGGGTACGCGGGTCACAGCTTTTGATATGCAGATGCCGCATGAGAGCCTCGAAGTCCTCGCGACAGCCACCGTTGAAGTGCACCGCACCGAGCGGGTGGCAACCGAGGATGACATCGTGGGGTGGGATGTCATAGCTTCGGAGAAGGTCCAGGACGAGTTCAGTGACTGGTTGCCGCAGTCCCGGCTCAGCGGGCCCGGTGAGGAAGTCCTCGAAATCGTCCCGGATGTTGTCAAGGGGAAGAACCCCCATGAGGCAGCGCTGGCAGTATTCGCGTGGATGGCCGGCGAGATGACCTACATGAAGGGCACTACGGGGGTCACCACCAATGCCGAACAGGCGTGGTCCCAGCGCCAAGGCGTGTGTCAGGATCTCGCGCACCTGGCAATCGGCGCCCTACGCTGCAGTGGCATCCCTGCGCGCTACGTTTCCGGCTACATTCATCCCCGGTCCTCGGCGGTCCTCGGCGAAACTGTCGCTGGCCAATCACATGCCTGGCTGGAGTGGTGGGATGGCGAATGGCGCAGCTGGGACCCCACCAACCACAAGCCTGCCGGTGATTACCACGTCACAGTTGCCCGAGGCCGCGACTATCGCGATGTTCCCCCGCTGAAGGGCATCCTGTCAGGTGGCGGTGGTTCAGGGCTCGCCGTCTCAGTGGAGATCACCCGACTCGCTTAGGTTTTTTTGTACAGATAAGGCCCTTAAGAGTCGCTCTTAAGGGCCTTATCCGTACTCAAACCTGGCGTCTTTCTACCAAGGTGACGGCTTGTAGTCCTTGAGGAAGACGCCGTACTGATCTTCACCCTTTTCACCCATCACGATGGGGTCGTACACACGTGCGGCGCCGTCCACCAGGTCCAATGGAGCATGGAATCCCTCTTCCATGAGCCGGACCTTTGTGTAGTGCGGCCGCTCGTCAGTGATCCATCCGGTGTCCACTGCGGTCATGAGGATGCCATCGGAATCCAGCATTTCCTGTGCGCTGGTCCGGGTCATCATGTTCAGCGCAGCCTTGGCCATGTTGGTGTGGGGGTGGCCTGGGCCCTTGTAGGCGCGGGAGAACTGCCCCTCCATGGCCGAGACATTAACGATGTACTTCCTGTGGGCTGTGGACCGCTTCATGGCATCGCGTAGACGGCTGACCAACAGGAAGGGTGCTGTGACGTTGCACAACTGGACCTCGAGCATCTCCAAGGGATCCACCTCGTCCACCACCTGGGTCCAGCTGTTGATGGAGGCGAGGTCCGGTACCAGGCCACCGGCGTCGATGGCCGTTCCCGATTCAATTCGTTCCAGTGATGCCGATCCGGTGGAGAGTGCCAGAGACGTGATCGCGTCGCCCGCCAAGACCGGATGTTCGGTGACGCTGCTGGCGAGGGCCAGCGGGTGCTTGTCATGGGCATGCCCGAAGGTCACCAGCTCCGGGCCGCCGTTGGCAGCGTCAAGGGCTGCAGGCAACGGCTCTTCCTCAGCGTCCACCAAGGGCTTGTAGGCGTTGCCGGAACGCCGCACCGTCTGTGCGGCGTTGTTAATGATGATGTCCAGCGGGCCGGCCTCGTTGAGCGAGTCCGTCAATGCCATGACTTGTGCCGGATCGCGGAGGTCTATGCCAACGATCCGGAGCCGGTGAAGCCACTCGCTGCTGTCTTCCATGGCAGCGAACCGACGCGCGGCGTCCTTCGGGAAGCGAGTGGTGATGGTGGTGTGGGCACCATCACGGAGAAGCCGCAGTGCGATGTACATGCCGATCTTGGCGCGTCCACCGGTCAACAAGGCCCTGCGTCCCGTGAGATCGGTGCGGGCATCGCGCTTGCTGTGGCTGAAAGCCGCGCACTCAGGACAGAGCTGGTGATAAAAAGCGTCAACCTGGGTGTAGTGCTTTTTGCAGATATAGCAGGGACGCGAGCGGATGAGATGACCCGCGATCTCGCCGGTGGCAGAGGGTGCCAGCTTGTTGCCGCGGGTTTCGTCGTCAATGCGGTCCGGCGCGGCGGTAGCCGTCATGGCGATGACGGCGCGGTCAGCCTCTGCGATGGAATCGCGTTTGGTGACACGACGGTGGCGTTTGACGGCCTTGAACATCTTGCCGGTGGCACGGCGGACTGCAACATAGTCCGGGTGCTCTTCGTCGTAGACGTGGATCGTGGTCAGAACCTTGAGGCAGGCCTGGATCTCTTCAGGCGTCAGATCGGTGGAGCTCATTGACCTGATTTTACAGCCTTGGGAGCCAGTGGCCTGCCTCGGGTTCTGTGTACGGTACTACCGGCTAATGCGCGGCACCCTGCGCCGCGGCGTCCGCCACTCGTGACTGGATGCCTGCAGCTACCTTTTCAGCGGAGTCGCGGATATCGGGATCATCATGGGTGGCTGCCTTGACAGCTTCCGGCAGCCCCCGGCGGTGTTGAGCGGACAGCGCGAGCTCTGCCTCACCGGGCTCGGGGACAACCTGGCCCTTCGCCAGCACGGTAATGCCTGACTCCGTGACCTTATATCCCCGGGCCTTATCCAAGGCCGGGTCCAAGCCGATGGCCGCACCGGCAGGGACCTTGACGTTCTTGTCCAGAATCGCCCGCTTGATCACGGCACCTTCGCCGACGCGGACTTTGTCCATCAGCACAGAGTCCTGGACCCTGCTGCCGGCCGCCACGTAGGCGTCGTTGGAGAGGACTGATCCCTCCACAATGCCACCAGAAACCACAACGCCGCTGGCAACAATGGAATCGAGGGCCGTTCCCACTGTGTTGTTCTCGCCTCGAACAAACTTTGCAGGCGGCGAGATGCTCTGGCGCGTGTATATCGGCCACTCGGAGTTATAGAGGTTGAAGATCGGCACGGGGGAGATGAGGTCCATGTGTGCGTCGTAGAACGAGTCGATGGTGCCGACGTCGCGCCAGTAGGTCCGGTCGCGTTCGGTGGCACCGGGAATGTCATTGAGCGTGAAGTCATACACGCCCGCTTCGCCTTGGTCCACGAAGTAGGGGATGATGTCACCGCCCATGTCGTGCTTGGTATCAAGGCGTTCCGCGTCCACATGCAGCGCTTCAACAAGGGCATCAGCATTGAAGACGTAGTTGCCCATGGATGCCAGGAACTGCGTGGGGTCGGCAGCCAGCCCGGGGGTGCTGGCCGGCTTCTCCACGAAGGCGGCAATCTTCTGGGGATCGTTCTGGTCTACCTCGATCACGCCGAACTGGTTGGCCATGTTCAGCGGCTGCCGCACTGCAGCGACTGTTGCTTTGGCGCCACTGGCAATGTGCTGCTCCACCATTTGGGAGAAGTCCATGCGGTACACGTGGTCAGCGCCGACCACTACCACGATGTCCGGGGCGTCGTCATGGATGAGGTTCAGCGATTGATAGATGGCGTTGGCACTGCCAAGGAACCAGCTCTTGCCCACACGTTGCTGCGCAGGAACAGAAGCAACGTAGCGGCCCAGCTGCGTGGACATACGCCACGTTTCCGAGATGTGCCGGTCAAGGCTGTGCGATTTGTACTGCGTCAGAACGACGATTTTCAAATATCCCGAATTAACGAGATTGGATAGTGCAAAGTCAATTAGCCTGTAGCCGCCTGCGAACGGAACCGCGGGCTTGGCCCGATCCGCCGTCAGCGGCATGAGTCGGTTGCCTTCTCCGCCTGCCAATACGATTGCCAGAACTTTCTTCAACGCCATGGTCACAGCTCCCCGTACGTCTTCGTATCCCCCAAAAGTCCGATTTTCCGGACTCTTTCACACTAGAACACATACGCCGGAACGACTACGTTGGTTAGCGTGCGAATAGACATTGTGACTAAAGAATTCCCTCCGGAAATTTATGGCGGTGCCGGTGTCCACGTTGCCGAGCTCAGCCGGGTGCTGGCAAAGCACGTTGACCTTCACGTTCGGGCGTTCGGCGCGCCGCGTGATGCCGACTATCACGGGGCTACCGTGGCGTCCTACGCCACGCCCGAAGACCTCGGCGAAGCCAACGCTGCCCTCCAGACCCTCGGCGTGGACTTGAGGATCGTTCCGGACATTGCGGGAGCGGACCTTGTCCACTCGCACACCTGGTACGCCAACATGGCCGGCCACCTCGCGTCGCTGCTGCACGGCATTCCGCACGTGCTCAGCGCCCACAGCCTGGAGCCACTGCGCCCGTGGAAGGCGGAGCAGCTCGGAGGCGGCTATGCGCTGTCCTCCTGGGTGGAGAAGACGGCGTATGAGGCGGCCGCCGCCATCATTGCTGTGTCCGATGGCATGCGTCAGGACATCCTCCGCAGCTACCCCAACGTGGATCCGGACAAGGTCCGGGTTGTCCACAACGGCATCGACGTTTCCCTGTGGGAACGTGATGAAGAGGATGACGCAATCCGGGCACTGGGCATTGATCCTGCCAAGCCCAGCGTGGTCTTCGTGGGCCGCAACACCCGCCAGAAGGGTGTGCCGTACCTGCTCCGAGCCGCGTCAAGCCTGCCTGACGATGTCCAGTTGGTCCTGTGCCTCGGGGCCGCTGACACTCCCGAGCTCGCCGCCGAAACTGCGCGCCTCATCGAGGAGTTGCAGGCCAAGCGCGAAGGCGTCGTCCTCATTGAGCGGATGCTGCCCCGGAAGGAGCTGATCCAAGTCCTCAGCCACGCCACGGCCTTCGCCTGCCCTTCGATTTATGAGCCCCTGGGCATCGTGAACCTGGAAGCCATGGCCTGCGGTGCCGCAGTGGTGGCCAGTGCCACCGGCGGCATTCCGGAGGTGGTTCAGCATGGCGAAACCGGACTCCTGGTCGAATTGGAACAGGTTACCGACGGAACCGGAACGCCTTTGGATCCGGAGAAGTTCGTCAGCGACTTCGCTGCGGCCCTGAATGAAGTAGTAGCCGATCCTGCCCGCGCCCGCGAGATGGGAATTGCAGGGCGACGCCGGGCGGAGGAACACTTCTCCTGGGAGTCCATTACGGAAACCACGCTGGAGGTCTACCGCTCAGTCCTGCGGTAAGGCAGGACTGAAGCGTCCCGGCACCACGTCAAACCACGACGGCGCCGTCCCCTTTGGTGGGGACGGCGCCGTCGTGCTTTAACAAAGTTCCGCAAGCTTGAACAAAGTTCCGCAACTGTTCACCGTTTGGTGAGGAAGTACCGCTAACGCGACTTGCGGGCCTTCAGGGCAAGGAGCGTTTTCTCGTCTGCAGGGCCGCTTCCGCTGGCCCGCTGCTCGCTGAAGTGCTCGCGGGCTTCATCCTGCCTGACGGCTTCTGCACCGCTCGCTATGGAAGCACGCAGATGCTCGGGACCGTAGCCGAAAGCATCCACGAGGTCCACGGCGTGCGGGCGGATCTTGACCAGCAAGCGGTTGATGTACGTACCCACGGTCCGGCCCCGCTGCATCGAAAGACGCCCGTTCATGAGGTACCAGGACAGGTGCTTCTCGATCAGGGACAGCCCGAAGAGGTCGCGCAGCCACGTCAGGACCCGCTTGGTCCCTTCATCAGAGACGTGGCCCAGAGCCTCAGTGAAGGCTTCCCACTGGAGGAGTTCGGCGTGCGCCTGGGCCGCTTCGATGAGTTCGTGTTGGTGCTGGTTGAAGAGGGCTGCAGCCTGGTGCTGGGGGAGCTTGTTGGCGCCCTTCAGTGCCGCACCGACTTCTGCCACCATCGACTGCACGCGGTCTGCGAGGAGGGTCCGCTGGCCTTCCTCATCCCGCAACGCCAAAGCAGCCTTTTGGACTGAACCGGTATCGGCCACGAACTGGGCCACCTGCCTTAGACCCGTACGGTGCAGAGCCACCCCGGCCGCCTGGTCCACAACGTAGCGGGCCAGTACGCCAAAGTCCGCGCTGCGGAATTCCTTGGCGTAATCGGCCAAGAGACGCTTGGCCACCAGTTGGAGCAGGACAGTGTTATCGCCTTCGAAGGTTACATAGACGTCCAGGTCCGCTCGCAAGGAAGCAAAGCGGTTCTCGATCAGGAAGCCTGCGCCGCCGCATGCCTCCCGGCATTCCTGCAATGTGTCCAGGGCATGCCAGGTGCTGAGCGGTTTGAGCGCGGCGGCCAGGGTTTCCAGGTCCTGGCGGTCGGCATCGGTGTCGTGGGCGCCGGAGAAGACGTCGTCGAACTTCTGCAACAACTGTTCGTGCGCGAAACTGGCGGCGTACGTGGTGGCGAGCCGGGTGAACAGGCGGCGCTGGTGCCGCTGGTAGTCCAGCAGGACCTCTTCATCGGTGCTGGACGACGCGTTGAATTGCCGGCGCTCGGTGGCATACTGAATGGCGGTCTTGAGGGCAACCTTGCTGGCAGCCACAGCGGCTCCATCCAGGGAAACACGGCCTTGAACCAAGGTGCCGAGCATCGTGAAGAAGCGGCGTCCCGGGCTTTCAATGGTGGAGGAGTAAGTACCGTCCACAGCGACGTCACCGTAGCGGTTCAGGAGGTTGGTGCGGGGGATGCGTACATTCGCAAAGTGCAACCGGCCGTTGTCAATGCCGTTCAGTCCACCCTTGATGCCGTCATCTTCACCGCCGATGCCCGGGAGGAACTCCTTGGTGGCTGGATCGCGGAGTTCCACGTAGAAAGCGTGGACACCGTGATTCACGTTCTTGGTGATCAGTTGGGCAAACACCACAGCGGCCAGGCCATCGTTGGCTGCATTGCCGATGTAGTCCTTCCATGCCGCCCGGAACGGCGTATTGATCACGAATTCCTGGCTGGCTTCGTCGTAGGTAGCCGTGGTGGCAATGCTGGCGACATCCGAGCCGTGGCCCGTCTCGGTCATGGCGAAGCAGCCTGGAATCTCAAGGCTCATGATGCCGGGGAGCCACTTGTCCTGATGTTCCACGGTGCCGAGGTGCATCACTGCAGAGCCGAAGAGGCCCCACTGGACGCCAGCCTTGATCTGCAGCGACGGGTCGGCGGTGACGATCTCTTCGAAGCCGGCGATGTTGCCGCCGTGGTCGTCGGAGCCGCCCAGCCGGGTGGGGAAGGCGCGATGGACGGTGTTGTTGTCCACCAGGAACTTCAGCTGCTCGAACACTCGGGCACGGTGCTCGGTGTGGTGCAGGCCCTCGATTTTCTGGACCGCCGGGTTGCCTGCCACCGCGCGGGCCTGGTGCCGGATGTGGGCCCACTTGCCCAGGAGCTGCTCTCCCAGGGCAGCGACATCCACCACAGGCTCGGCAGCGCTGGGCGTGGCTGCGTCGTCGCGGCCTGAGGGCTGGTTGGCCGATGAGGCCCGGTCCACTACTTCAGTCATGTTGTTTCCTTCTTTGGTTCCGACAACTGATGAGTCATTTCTTGCGTCAGGTGGTGGTCTTGAGTTCCGGGGCGATGCCCAGGCACAACCAATCAGTGATCTGCCCGGCCATGGTTGCTTGGTCGGGTTTGGTGCTGCTGGCGGGGCTTCCCAGCCACATTTCGCCCGCGTTCCTGACCAGTCCGATGGCGGCAGTGGGCCAATACACGATGACGGATTCTTTCTCTTCGCCGAGGTGCTCCCGCATGGGAGTCGCGATCATGTCCGTGATTTGCTCGAAGAAGTTGCCCAACGCGCCTGAGGCCGCGATGGCGTCTTGGGCCGAAGCCTCCCCGGGAGTGAGACGGGTGATGAAGGCGTAGACGTTGGGGCTGGACTCGGCCATCTGCAGGTACGCGGAAACCATGGCGAACAACCCCTCGCGGGGTGTCTGGGCCAGTTGGGCGGCTTCCTGCATGCGACGCTGCATTTGACCCAGTACAACCTCGCCCATTGCTTGCTGAAGCCCGGCTTTGTCCCCGAAGTAGCGGTAGAAGACCGATTTCGACGTTCCGGCTGCTCCGGCGATGTCCTCCATCGAGGCGTCACTTCCCAGCCGGTGAACTGCCTTGCGGGCGGTTTTGATCAGTTCCCGCCGGCGCTCTTCACGGTGGGACTGCCACCGTGCCGCTCGCCCGTCAACGACGGCTTCGGACTCCATGGCCCCGGGGACTTCGAGGACAACCTCGGGGGAGCCGGCGGGGCTGGTGGATTCTTCGTGGCGACTGTTCACGATACCCAGCGTATCAGGTACGCTGGGTATCAGTAACTGGCATCGATCGAAGGAGATAAGCATGGCTGCAGCAGACGTGACCACGGACGGGCCCTTGGAACCGGCTTCCACCCCTCAAGCAACGCGCTCGGCGGTCATCGTGGGCGGCAACCGCATTCCGTTCGCCCGCACTGGCGGGGCATATGTTAAGTCCTCCAACCAGGACATGCTCACCGCTGCACTGGAAGGGCTCATTGCCAGGTTCGGTCTCCAAGATGAACGCATTGGGGAGGTGGCAGCCGGGGCAGTGCTCAAGCACTCAAGGGACTTCAACCTCACCCGGGAAGCCGTCCTCGGCTCTGCCTTGTCACCCGAAACCCCCGCATACGACCTCCAACAAGCCTGTGCAACCGGCCTGGAGACCGTTCTTGGGTTGTCCAACAAGATCAAGTTAGGGCAGATCGATTCAGGGATTGCCGGTGGGGTGGACTCGGCATCGGATGCCCCGATCGCTGTCAGTGAAGGCCTGCGCGAAATCCTGCTGGACCTGAACCGGGCCAAGACCCCCATGCAGAAGCTGAAGATCATCGGCCGGATCCGCCCCAAGGACCTGGCGCCGGATGCCCCCAACACCGGAGAGCCCCGCACAGGGCTGTCGATGGGCGAGCACCAAGCCCTCACTACTGCCCAGTGGAAAATCTCCCGGGAAGCGCAGGATGAATTGGCTTTCAACAGCCATCGCAACCTCGCTGCCGCCTATGAGCGAGGCTTCTTCGATGACCTCATCACTCCGTACCGCGGCCTTAACCGCGACTCCAACCTGCGCGCAGACACCACACTGGAGAAGCTCTCCACGCTGAAGCCCGTGTTCGGCAAGAACCTGGGTGCCGAGGCGACCATGACCGCGGGAAACTCGACGCCCCTCACCGATGGAGCCTCCGCGGTCCTGTTGGCAACAGAAGAATGGGCCGACTCACACGGCCTGCCCAAGCTCGCAACCGTCCTGGATGGCGAGGCGGCCGCCGTCGACTTCGTTCACGGTAAGGACGGCCTCCTCATGGCGCCTGTTTTCGCAGTCCCGCGCCTGCTGGCCCGCCAAGGATTGACCTTTGAGGACATCGACTTCTTCGAAATCCACGAGGCCTTCGCGGGGACCGTTCTCAGCACCCTGGCGGCGTGGGAAGACGAGGAGTTCGGCCGGACGCGGCTGGGCCTTGACGGAGCGCTGGGCAAAGTGGACCGTGCCAAGCTCAACGTCAACGGATCATCGTTGGCTGCCGGCCATCCATTCGCAGCAACAGGTGGGAGGATCGTGGCCTCACTTGCAAAAATGCTCCATGAGAAGGGTGCCGTCAACGGCCGCCCCGCACGGGGCCTGATTTCCGTGTGCGCCGCAGGTGGTCAGGGTGTTGTTGCCATTCTGGAAGCAGCGTAGGGGGAGCGAGATGACAGATAAATACACACAGCTCGTAAGTCAGGGACTGGGGAAGGACGTAGCCAAGAAGCTCGGCCTGCCGCAGCCCGTTGTGCTTCGACGCCACCAACCCGGCGATCCGCTCATCACGGGCCCGGTCCTGGTCAGCGGAGACAGCGCAGGGGCGGATGACATCGCCACCTCCCTGCTCGGCTGGGGCTTGGACGTCCGGCGCAACGCGCTGCCCAAGGAAAAGTTGGGTGCCATCATCCTGGTGCTCGACGCCGTCCAGCATCCCGAAGACCTGGGCAAACCCGTACTTACCGCCGGCGCCTCCTTGCGGGACCTTTCGCCGAACGCCCGGGTTGTCACCATCTCGAGGACATCGCAGTCGGCCCAGTCGCCGGCATCCGCTGCTGCGCGGCAGGGGGTTGACGGGCTGCTGCGGTCCTTGGCCAAGGAGCTGCGGTCGGGAGCCACGGCAAACGGCATTCTCTTGGATGACCATCTGGCGACCACCAGCCCTTCGGCCCTGGGGGCGTTGCGGTTCTTCCTTTCGGGCCGCTCCGCATATGTGGATGGGCAGTTCCTGACCATCCGCTCAACGTCGGGCAGCTTGCCAAACGACGCCGACAAACCCCTCTCCGGCAAGGTGGCAGTGGTCACCGGCGCAGCACGGGGAATCGGAGCCGCCATCGCCCGGACCCTGCACCGAGACGGGGCCAAGATCGTGGCCGTGGACATCCCCGCGGCTGGAGACCACCTGGCAGCTGTTGCCAACGAGGTCCGCGGGACAGCCCTTCAGCTGGATATCAGTCGGGATGACGCCGGCCATCGCATCATCGAGCACGCCGTGGAACGCCATGGGCGACTCGATATCGTAGTCCACAACGCCGGAATCACCCGCGACAGGCTCTTGGCCAACATGGACGAGGGCCGTTGGCAGTCTGTCATCGCCGTCAACATCGCAGCCCAGCTGAGAATCAACGAGGCCCTTTTGGCGTCGGAGTATTTCAGGGATTCGCCGCGAATCGTTTCGGTCGCGTCCACCAGCGGCATCGCCGGCAACAGGGGGCAGACCAACTACGGCGCGTCCAAGGGGGGCGTCATCGGAATGGTCAGGTCCACCGCCCCGCTGATGGAGTCTTTTGGCGGGACGATCAACGCAGTTGCCCCGGGCTTTATCGAAACCGAAATGACCGCCAAAATGCCCTTCGCCATCCGCGAGGCAGCACGCAGGCTCAACTCTCTCAAGCAAGGCGGGCAGCCCCAGGACGTGGCGGAAGCCATTGCCTTCCTTTCCAGCGATGCTGCCGGTGGAATTTCCGGAGAAGTACTTCGCGTCTGTGGACAACAACTGGTGGGAGCATGAACCATCCCCAGCCCGTTATCCTCGGTGAGCTGCCATCGCTGTCCAAGCTGTACGTCAACGCGGCCACAACGGCAGCCCGTAGGCGGGTCCTCGGGGCCAGCACAGGAAAGACGAAGTTGCCGGCTGTCAGCCACGAGGTGAGGGGGGTCCGGGCCGACGTCGGCAACCTGACCGCGTACCAGCACCTGGTAGGGGAGACGGCAAGCGATATTCTCCCGGCAGGATATGTCCACGCTTTAGCCTTTCCTGTTTCCATGAGTGTCATGAACCGCGACGACTTCCCGTTGCCGCTCCTGGGCATGATCCACCTAAGGAACCACGTAGAGCAGCGGATGCCGATCCACTTCTCCGACTCTTTGGATATCCGGTCCTGGGCGGAGAACCTCTCCGCCCACAGGGCGGGAACAATGCTGGACCTGGTGGCGGAGGTCCACGCCGGCTCCAGCGGAGACCTGCTGTGGCGAGGCGTCTCCACCTACCTTGCCAAGGGCGTCTTCCTGCCGGGCATCGACAAGCCGGGCAGCGCCAACGGAGCATCGGGAGCCTCGGACTTCTCACCCCCGGACCCCACTGCCCTGTGGCAGCTTGGCCTGGACATCGGGCGCAGCTACGCCACCGTTTCGGGTGACTTCAATCCGATCCACTTAAGTGTCCTATCGGCCAAAGCACTGGGGCTGCGAGGATCCATTGCGCACGGCATGTACTTGGCCTCGCGTGCGCTGGCTGACGTTGGTGCCGTCAAGGCGGATTCCTTCATCTGGGACGTGGCCTTTGAGGCTCCAGTGTTCCTGCCAACGCGGGTTGCCTTGGACATCACCACGGTCCAGTCGGCTTCTGGACGCTGGGAACGATCGGACTACGTTGCGTGGAATCCCCGCAGCGGCAGGCGGCACTTCATTGGCAGCGTTTCGGCCTTGCTCTGAAGTCCGGGAAATGGGACGGCGGCGGTCACTCACAAGGTGACTGCCGCCGTCGTCATTAATTCCATAGTGATCAAGGTCGCATCGCAACTTGCCCGGGAAAGCCGGGAAAACAAACAAGGCCCGAAATCCGTAGATTTCAGGCCTTGTGATTGTGCGCGGAGGGGGACTTGAACCCCCACCCCCTTTCGAGGACTAGCACCTCAAGCTAGCGCGTCTGCCATTCCGCCACCCGCGCAGGTGGTGTTCAGAAGTTCATTTTGCACCTTGCGGCGCTTCACTTTCCTCCGAAGCAGCGAGAAAAACTCTAACACGGTTTCAGGGCGCTGAAAAATCGGCGCGGATCCAGGGCTCCTCTGCAGGCGCGTCCCAAGACCCACGGCGAAACGAATACCTGACTGAGCCCGCTGCTGGTGAGTAGGCTGAGGGAACACGGGACGGAAACGCTGGGAAAACCACAGCGTGCGTCACCGGAACCTGCAGCCCAGCAACGCAAGGAGAGTTTCCATGTCTGTCATCCGCCCCGAAGACGAAGTCGTCCGGATCTGCCAGGAGCTCATCCGCATCGACTCCTCCAACTTCGGAGACGACTCGGGGCCGGGGGAGCGTGCGGCAGCTGAGTACACAGCCGGGCTGATCACCGAGGTTGGACTTGAAGCTGAGATCTTCGAGTCAGCCCCGGGCCGCGCCAACGTGGTAACCCGCATGGCAGGAGAAGACCCGTCGGCGGACGCCCTGGTAGTGCACGGGCACCTTGATGTTGTCCCGGCCCTCAAAGACCAATGGAGCGTGGACCCGTTCAGCGGCGAGTTGAAGGACGGCCTGGTCTGGGGTCGCGGCGCCGTGGACATGAAAGACATGGACGCCATGATCCTTTCAGTCATGCGGAACTTTGCCAGGACAGGACGCAAGCCCAAGCGCGACATCATTTTCGCTTTCTTCGCAGATGAAGAGGCCGGCGGCACCTACGGCGCCAGGTACGCGGTAGAGCACCGACGCGAACTTTTTGATGGCGCCACAGAGGCCATTTCCGAGGTAGGTGGGTTCTCTGCCACGATCGGCGGACAGCGGACCTACCTGCTGCAAACTGCGGAAAAGGGCCTCTCGTGGCTGCGCCTCGTAGCCCATGGCCGGGCAGGACACGGCTCCCAGATCAACACCGACAACGCTGTTACCCGGCTTGCCCGTGCTGTGACCCGCATCGGCGAACACAAGTGGCCTGTGGAGCTGACGCCCACCACCCGACAGTTCCTGGACGGCGTCACCGAACTCACCGGAGTCGAGTTCGACGCCGACAACCCGGACATCCTGCTGAAGGAACTTGGTACCGTGGCCCGGTTCGTCGGTGCCACCCTTCAGAACACTTCCAATCCCACGTTCCTGCGTTCCGGATACAAGCACAACGTCATCCCTGAGTCTGCCGAGGCGTTCGTGGATTGCCGCACACTGCCCGGACAGCAGGAGCTGGTGTTCGAGACCATCAAGGAACTCGCCGGGGACGGCATCGAGATCAGCTACGTCAACAAGGATGTTTCCTTGGAGGTGCCGTTTGCAGGGAACCTGGTGGACTCCATGATTGATGCGCTGCACTCCGAAGACCCGGGCGCCAAGGTCCTTCCCTACACGCTCTCCGGTGGCACAGACAACAAATCACTGAGCAAGATCGGCATCACCGGCTACGGGTTCGCTCCTCTGATGCTGCCCGACGAACTCGACTTCACCGGGATGTTCCACGGTGTTGATGAGCGCGTGCCGGCCGAATCCCTCCAGTTCGGTGCCCGCGTCCTGAACACGCTGCTGACTAACTACTAACGGCAATCACCGGAAGAAGCTCCACGCCATGACTCCCGAAGAAATCCTGCCCGACGAACTGCTCGAACGGCTCCGTGGCCGCGCAGCAGGATACGACCAGAACAACCAGTTCTTCCACGAAGACTTGGAAGACCTGGCGGCCGCCGGTTACCTGAAGCTGTTCGTACCGGAGGCCGACGGCGGCGCCGGACTCGGTCTCGAAGCAGTAGCCGCGCTGCAGCAGCGTCTCGCCACGGCTGCACCGGCCACAGCGCTGGCCGTGAACATGCACCTGGTGTGGACCGGCGTCGCGCAGGTCATGGCGGCCAGGGGAGACGACTCGCTGGACTTCGTACTCAAGGAAGCCGGACAGGGTGAGGTCTTTGCTTTCGGCATCTCCGAGGCCGGCAACGATTCCATGCTGTTCGATTCCGGCACGGTTGCAGAGCTGCTGCCCGATGGAGGCTACCGGTTCACCGGCCGGAAGATCTTCACCAGCCTCTCGCGCGGCTGGACCCGGCTGGGCACTTTTGGCAAGGATATCGATGCCAGGGACGGAGAGGGTGAGCTCGTCTTTGGATTCCTCCGCCGCGATGAGCCGGGCCACGAAACACTGAGCGACTGGGACACCTTGGGTATGCGTGCCAGTGCATCCAACACCACCCTCTTGCACGGGGCAGTGATTCCCCCGGACCGCATCTTCCGCAAACTGCCCGTGGGACCCAACAAGGACCTGCTGATCTTCGCGATCTTCGCCTGTTTCGAAACGTTGCTCGCCGCTGTGTACACCGGCGTAGCCGAGCGAGCGTTCACTCTGGGCGTGGAAAATGTGAAGCGTCGTGTGTCAGCCAAGTACGGTGGCCGCAGCTATGCGCAGGATCCGGATATCCGCTGGAAAGTGGCAGACGCCGCGTTGGCGATGGATGGGATCTATCCGCAGATATCCGCCGTTGCGCGAGACGTCGACAACCTGGTGGATCACGGGGCGCTTTGGTTTCCAAAGCTTGTGGGGATCAAGTCCCGCGCCACAGAAAATGCACGCCACGTAGTGGATCTGGCCATCCGGGTTACTGGTGGATCCAGTTACTTCCGCGGCTCCGAAATGGAGCGCCTGTACCGGGATGTGCTTGCCGGTATCTTCCATCCGTCAAATGATGAATCCGCGCATAACACCGTGGCCAACGCGTGGTTGGGGCCCTTGGAGTAGCGGCGGACGCTTAGACGGTTCGCTGCACGGAATAGACTTTACGGCGCAGCCAAAAGCGCCGGCCGCCTCCGAGATAGAGCACGCTGCGCTCGAGTTCCCACTTGCCGTATTCGGAATGCTCGGCAAGCCGGCGCCGGGCGTCCGGCAGCGAATCGTCAGGTCCCACCGTCAGAACGAGGTATTCGTACTGACGTGCGTAGTCTCGTTGGCGCTCAACGGAGCTGCCCGGAAATTGTTCTCTCATCCCTCTCCATTTTCGTCCTTTTCCAGCTAACGTGAAGTCATGAGCATCGATCCGCGTGTCGCGCTTCAATCACTGACCGCCGCCCTGGAAGAACATCTCGCTGCCGCATCCGCGCGCAGGGGCGAAGGTGACCCCAACGTCGAAGCGTCATTTTTCGCCGTCGCTGACGCCTTCGAGGTTTATGAAGACGCACTCTACGAGGCCTATTCCGAGGTTACTCCGCTTCAAGTTTTTGACGACGAAGATGAGGAAGACGACGAGGTTCTGGACGAAGACCTGGAAATCGTAGAGGACTAAATACCCTGATGACCGGCCACCCACTGGGTGGCCGGTTTTTTGTGGCTTCCTGGCGCGTTCTTGTGCCGTTTCCAGCCCGGATTTCCGGCCTTTTCCACCTCGTCGCCGAGCCCGAAAACACGTAGTGTGGTCGCCGCCGGCTAGGTACTCGCACGTAGATGCAATGGGTAATCCTGCGCAAACTTGAGTACAGACTACTGGTGCGCCTCCTGACCGCCGCCGCTTCACTGATAAGTAGGCAATGGCAGGTCTGCAAAGAAGGCTGACATGGTGAAAGTTCCAGTCTTGCGTATAGGCAAGGTAGCGGCACCCACGGGTGCGGACCATGCCCTGGCGGGGTCAGCCTTTCCCGCAAAAAATGCCATCGCCGACGTCAATCCGCCGGCGTCTCCCTGGATTGACAAGTCCGTTGCTGCACAACGGACTGAAAAGGCGGGACTGGCGGCACCGAGGTCCGAGGTCACCCTGGACTTCGTGCCGCCAGTCACCCGCAGGACCCCGCGGATCACTTTCCCTCGCCGGGGCCGCTCCGACTGGACGCACTCGCTGACCAACAGCCTTCGCATGTCGGATACGGCCCTCGTTGCTGCGGCTGTGTTCGCGGGCTTTGCGCTCAACACCAATGGCCTGTCCTTGGCAGCGGAAAGCCCTGCGTTCACGCACCATCTGATGACGGGATTGATTCTTGGCCTGGTCTGGTTGGGTGCACTGGAGGTCTACCGCACCCGGGATCCCAAAGTTCTCGGCGTAGGACCCGAGGAGTACAAGCGCGTCCTGTCGGCCAGTTTTCGCGTATTTGGCTTCCTGGGCATCGTTGCCGTGGTTTTCCGGCTCGATGCCGTCAGTTCATTCGTGCTTGTCTCCCTGCCCCTTGGCCTGGTGGCGCTCACCGGCAGCAGGTGGAGCTTCCGCCGGTGGCTGAGTCACGAAAAGTCCCGTGGGCGCTGCCTCTCCCGCGCGATCGTTGTGGGTGAACCCCAGGACGTCAGATACGTCATCAAACAGATCAACCGAAAGTCCGGCGCCGCGTACGACATCCTCGGAGCATGTCTTCCAGGTGCCCGGCGTGGTGCGGTGCTGAAGGTGGACCACCTCCGCGTCCCTGTCCTGTCGTCGATCTACGGCATCGCCCACACAGTCCGGCAAACAGGGGCAAACGCAGTAATTGTGGCCGGCCCCGTTCCCGGAGGAAACCAATTCATTCAAGAGCTGGGGTGGCAGCTGGAGGAAAATGCCGCGGAGCTGGTCCTCGCAGCCACCCTGACCAACGTTGCCGGCCCGCGCATCCACTGGCGGCCCGTCGAGGGACTTCCCCTGATGCACGTGGACATCCCGCATTACTCCGGGGGCAAGCACACGCTCAAGCGCTTGATGGACATTACGGTCTCGGCGTCGGCATTGCTGATCCTGTCACCGATCCTGCTGCTCCTCGCCGCCATAGTCCACCATGACAGCCCCGGCCCCGTACTTTTCCGGCAGGAGCGGGTTGGCAGGAGGGGCACCACCTTCCACATGCTGAAGTTCCGTTCCATGGTGGTGGACGCCGAATCGCGTTTGGAAGAACTCAATACCCGGGATGAGGGCGCAGGTGTGCTCTTCAAGATCCGCGGCGACCCCCGCATCACCCGTTGCGGCCGGTGGATGCGAAAGTACTCCCTCGATGAATTGCCCCAGTTCTGGAATGTCCTGGTGGGCAACATGAGCCTGGTGGGGCCACGGCCACCCCTGGCCCGGGAAGTCAGTGGATACGAACGCCACACGCATCGTCGGCTGCTCATCAAGCCCGGTATCACCGGCTTGTGGCAAATCAACGGGCGGTCCGACCTTCCATGGGATGAGGCCGTGCGGCTGGACCTCTACTACGTCGAGAACTGGTCCATAGCGGGAGACCTGATCATCATGTGGCGGACCTTCAGGGCAATGATTCAACCCTCCGGAGCCTACTAACCAGTACCTGCAACAAACCAAGCAAATCGCGCTGTCAACATAGAAGCAGAGTGGGAAATGAGCATACGAACCATTCCATCAGGACAACTGAACGGCCACGGACTACAAGCCAAGCTCCGAATCGCGGTGGTCGGGGCAGGGTATTGGGGGCCCAATCTGGCCCGGAACCTCAAGGCCAGCCCGGACTGGGATCTCGTGGCCATCTGCGACCTCGACGTCGAACGCGGCCTGAAGCTCGCAGAGACGGTCGGTGGGGTGGCCGTCGTCGAATCCTTGGACGAGCTGTTGGATACCTACAACCTGGACGCCATAGCCGTAGCGACGCCGGCGCATACCCACCATGGAGTGGTGATGACGGCCCTGCGCGCAGGTAAACACGTCCTGGTGGAAAAGCCGTTGGCCGACAGCCGGGCCAAGGGCTTGGAGATGGTGGACGAAGCAAAAGCCAGGGGATTGGTCCTTATGGCAGACCACACGTATTGCTTCACTCCGGCGGTCCTCAAGATCCAGGAACTGGTGTCCAGCGGCGCCCTGGGCGATATCTTGTACGTGGATTCCGTCCGCATCAATCTGGGGCTCGTCCAACCGGACGTCAACGTCTTCTGGGACCTGGCCCCGCATGACCTCTCCATCCTGGACTTCGTCCTGCCCGGCGGCCTGCATCCCACGGAAATTTCAGCTCACGGCGCGGATCCCCTGGGAACGGGCAGGGACTGCGTTGGACACCTCACCTTCGGTCTGCCCAATGACGCCATGGTCCATATTCATGTGAACTGGCTCAGCCCCACCAAAATCAGGCAAATGATCATCGGAGGGTCAAAGAGGACCCTGGTGTGGGACGACCTCAACCCCCAGCAACGCCTCAGCGTCTACGACCGCGGGGTCAGCCTGGAGCACCAACCCAGATCTGCCGCAGACAAACGGACCTCGGCCATCTCCTACCGCCTCGGCGACACGTGGTCCCCGGCGCTGCAGGAAAGGGAACCCTTGGGCCAGGTGGTCAGTGAACTTGCCTCGTCCATCCGCAACCGCACAACGCCACGGACCAGCGGTGAATCCGGGCTCCGCGTCTTGTCCGTGCTCGAAGCCGTCACCAAAAGCCTTGGTACAGACGGACAATCAACAATCGTCGCCGGGAATGAAGTCTCCCTCCAGGTTGCACGATGAAAGAGCTTCCAGGGGCGCGTGTCCTGGTCACCGGAGGCGCCGGCACCATTGGATCGACGCTGGTTGACCAACTGCTCGACGCCGGTGCGGAACACATAGACGTGCTGGACAACCTCGTCCGCGGCCGACGCGCAAACCTGAACGAAGCCCTCTCCAGTGGGAGGGTGCAGCTGATCGAAGGCGACCTCCGTGACCGCGACCTCGTCCACGACCTCACCAAGGGCAAGGACCTTCTCTTCCACCAAGCCGCCATCCGCATCACCCAATGCGCGGAAGAACCACGGCTGGCCCTCGAAGTACTGGTGGATGGGACCTTCAACGTCTACGAGGCCGCCGCTGCACACAAAGTGGACAAGCTCATCTCAGCGTCAAGTGCCTCCGTTTACGGCATGGCGGAGGAATTTCCCACCAAAGAAAGCCACCACCACCACAACAACGACACCTTCTACGGTGCTGCAAAGTCCTTCAACGAAGGAATGGCACGGAGCTTCCGAGCCATGTCAGGCCTGGACTACATCCTGCTGAGGTACTTCAACGTTTACGGACCCCGCATGGACGTCCACGGCCTCTACACCGAGGTACTGGTCCGCTGGATGGAACGGATTGTCGACGGCCAGCCCCCGCTGATTTTCGGCAGCGGGCACCAAACCATGGACTTCATCCATACCGCGGATGTCGCCAGGGCGAATGTCCTTGCTGCCGTCAGCAACGTACGCGAGGGCGTCTTCAACGTGGCCAGTGGTACCGAGACCAGCCTGGCGGAACTCGCACAGACACTGCTGAAAGTCATGGACTCACCACTTCGACTGGAACATGGCCCGGAACGTGCCGTCAACGGAGTTGCCCGAAGACTTGCAGACATCACGGCAGCACGCGAAGCCCTGGGCTTCGAGGCGGCCATTGGCTTGGAAGACGGGTTGCGCTCGCTGGTTTCGTGGTGGCGTCCGCTTCGGGCCGAGATCGCTGAAGCCCGCACCATTAGTCGTCCAACAGCTCCGGCAGTGGGTGCGCGATGACCATCTCCGAAACCCGATTGGCCCGCATTGATGTCATGAAGCCGTGGCTTGGCGAAGAAGAGACCCAAGCCGTTGCTGAAGTGATCGCATCAGGTTGGGTTGCACAGGGCCCCAAGGTGCGGCAATTCGAAGACGCCTTCGCAGCCGAGCAACAAGCCGACTTTGCCATTGCAACGTCGAGCTGCACCTCGGCACTGCACCTGGCGCTCGCCGTCGCTGGAGTTGGACCAGGGGATGACGTGGTGGTGCCGTCATTCTCCTTCATTGCCACCGCCAACGCGGCAACATACGTGGGCGCGCGGCCGGTCTTCGCCGACGTCGACATGCATACAGGCTGCGTTACTGCAGCAACCATCAAGGCCGCCCTGACACCCGCCACCACAGCGGTGATCGCCGTTGACCAAGGCGGAGTCCCAGTTGACCTGGAACCCATCCGGGCACTCTGCGATCCTCTCGGAATCATCGTGGTGGAAGACGCTGCGTGCGCTATCGGCTCCAGATACCGCGGACGACCTGTAGGTTCCAACGCCGAGCTGGCCGCATGGTCCTTCCATCCGCGCAAGATCCTCACCACGGGAGAGGGCGGGATGATAACCACTCCTCGCCAGGATTACGGTGACAGGGCACGACGGCTTCGCGAACACGCCATGAGCGTTTCAGCCGCCGACCGCCACGCCAGCCTGCTCGCCCCCGCTGAGGAGTACCTCGAAGTCGGGTTCAACTACCGCATGACCGACCTTCAGGCCGCCGTCGGACTTGTCCAACTCGGCCGTCTCCAAGCAGTTGTCCAACGGCGGCGTCAGCTCGCCGCTACCTACGCCAACGCCTTCGCCGGCGTCGAAGGCCTCCGGCTGGTCAGCGACCCCCATTACGGCATCAGCAACTTCCAATCGTGCTGGTTGGAGATCGGCCCGGCGTTCCCGCTGGGACGGGAGGCGTTATTGACCCGTTTGGCCGGAGACGGCATCTCTGCCCGCCGCGGAATCATGGCGGCGCACAGGCAGCCCGCGTATTCCGGTGCGGACACCGGCTCGGCTGAGCTGGGCGTTACTGAATGGTTGTCGGATCACACCCTCATCCTGCCGCTCTACCACGAACTGTCACTGCAGGACCAAGTCCGGGTCATCGACTCCGTGCTGCGCGCGGCGGGACAGCCATGAGCGAACTACTCCTCATTGCTGCAAGCGGCCTCGCCCGGGAGGTGCTTGCCATGGTCCGCAGCAGCGGGCCCTTCGACGTCATTGGGATCCTCGACGACGACGAAGACAAACTTGGGCGCGTAGTAGATGGGGCCCATGTGCTGGGCCCCATCCGCGACGCCTTGAAATTCCCCCATGCGATGCTCCTGGTCTGCATCGGCTCAGGAAGTGGGCGGGAGGGCGTCGTAATGCGGCTACGAACACTCGGACTCGACGATGACCGCTACGCGACAGCGATCGATCCATCTGTGAACGTTCCCGAGGGCTGCTTGATTGGCCGCGGAAGCATCATCCTGGCCCACGTCAGCATGACGGCATCCGTCACTATCGGCAGCCATGTCGTCGCGATGCCGGGAGTAACCTTCACCCACGATGACCTCATCGGCGACTACGTCACGTTGGCCTCCGGCGTGTCACTGGGCGGCAACGTCCACATCGGCCGGGCAGCCTACATAGGAATGAATGCCAGTGTCCGCGAGCGCCTGACCATCGGTGCGAAAGCAACGATCGGAATGGGCGCTGCCGTCCTCAGCGACGTCCCGGAAGACGAGACGTGGGCCGGTGTCCCTGCCCGGGTGATCAGGCGGGGCAACTCTCCGGCGCTGGAGGGGGCCCAGTGAGGCTCCTGATTTACCCTCACGAGTTGGCCATGGGAGGCAGCCAGATCAATGCCATTGAACTGGCGGCAGCGGTCCGTGATTTCGGCCATGAAGTGGTGGTATTCGCAACACCTGGAGTTCTGCTTGACAGGGTTGCGGAACTGGGACTCGAGTTCCTCGAAGCTCCCGCCAGGAGGCACAGTGTGGACGCGGAAACAGTCCGCCGCCTGATCGGCGCAGTGGACCAGCGTGGCATCAACCTCATCCACAGCTACGAGTGGGCTCCGTCTTTGGATGCGTTCTTCGGGCCAGCATTGTTGCGCGGTACCCCACTGGTGATGACTGTGCTCTCCATGGACGTTCCGGGCTTTCTGCCCAGAAATGTTCCGCTGATTGTGGGAACAAAAGGCTTGGCCGATGAGCAATCCACGGTCCGGCCGCTGGTACACCTTATGGAACCACCCGTGGACACTGACTTCAACGCGTCCCGCGGGATGCTTCCGGCACGGCGGCAGCTGGGGATCGAGGATCACGAACGGGTCATTGCCGTGGTTGGCCGGCTCACCACTGACCTTGGCAAAGTGCAAGGCGTCCTTGCGGCTATCAGCGTTGTGGACAGGATTGCAGAGGACCGTCCGGCCATGCTTCTGGTCGCTGGTGATGGCCCTGGCCTTCGAGAGGTCCGCTCGTCAGCATCGGCGGTTAACCTCCGGCACGGAAGAGTGGTTATCCGTGTCGAAGGGTTGGTCCCTGATCCGCGGATGATCTATGACGCCGCTGACGTAGTTCTCGGCATGGGCAGCTCTGCGCTGCGTGGGATGTCATTTAGCAAGCCTGTAGTTGTGCAGGGCGCCGACGGGTTTTGGAGTCTCTGCACTCCGGGCAACACGGCGCGTTTCCTGCAGGACGGCTTTTATGGGCGCGGGATCCAAGAAGACCTCGAGAGCACCCTGTCCAGGCTCCTGACCGACGACGACTTGCGGATCGCACTGGGCGCCTACGGCCGGACGCTGGTAGAAGAGAACTTCAGTTTGGGTGTAGCGGCCCGTCGGCTGCTGGCTGTTTACGAACATGGAGAGCGCCGTAGCCGAAGTATGCAGGCAGAGCGCATCGGCGACTATCTGCGCACAAGCGTCGAGGTGGCAAAGTTCCGTGCGTCCATGAGGCGGCAAGCCTTAGCACGGCAAAAGCAACAACGGGGTCCGTGACATGACGCAGACTCAACCTGAACTCGGACTGCAAGTCAGGCATGGACTGGCCTGGAGCAGTATCAGCAACATTGTCCTGCGTCTGGGGAGCCTGGCTGTGGGCATAGCACTTGCCCGTCTCCTCAGCCCGGAACAGTTTGGTGTGTTCGCCGTGGCGCTCACCGTACAGACGGTCCTGATGACCATGGCAGACCTGGGCATGAGCGCGGATCTCATCAGGTCCGAGGATCCGGAACGGAAAGCACCAACAATCGCAACATTGGGCGTAGTAGCTGGGACAACGCTTGCAGCCGCTATGGCCTTTTCAGCTCAGGGCACAGCTGAACTCCTCGGCAGCCCTTCGGCTGGTCCTGTCATCGCCGTCATGTCTTTCTCACTTTTCCTCGCCGGCGTGGGCGTGGTGCCATACGCAACCTTGCAACGCGAATTTGCCCAGCGGAAACTTTTCATCGTCGCGCTGGTCGATTTCACCGTAGGAACGGCCCTGGTCCTCCTCCTGATCATTGTGGGTTGGGGTGTTATGGCGCTCGCGGCCGGTCGCCTGATCTCCCAAGCCGTGTCCCTGCTGGTGCAATTCAGGCTGGCCCGAACGCCCTTCCGTTTGGGTTTCGACAAATCCATCGCTCCGGCAGTGATTGCGTTCGGCCTTCCTGTGGCAGGCGCGAACCTTTTGTCATGGGCGCTTTTGAACGTGGACAATGTGGCCATTTCGCGGCTGGCGGGTCCGGTGGCGTTGGGCTATTACTTTCTGGCCTTCAATATTTCGACGTGGCCAATGAGTGCATTGGGCCAAGTGGTGCGTTCCGTTGCGCTCCCGGCCTTCGCCCGGATTTCCGGCACCATGCGGAAGGGGAGCTTTGGGATATTGCTCGGACCCGTGTGGGCCGTCGCTTTGCTGGCCGGAATCATGCTCGCCCTGCTAGCCGCCCAGCTCATAGAATTCGTGTACGGGGCACGTTGGCTGCCAGCGGCCAGCGTACTCGTTTGGCTCGGGTTGTTCAGTTCCTTACGCGTTGGATTCGACCTTGCCGCCTCGTACCTACTTGCAAACGGTGCGGCCCGGGCAACCCTTTTCGTCCAAGTCGCCTGGATCGCCGCACTCATTCCAGCGCTGACTTTCGGCGTCATCATTGGCGGGATTGCCGGAGCAGCGGCGGCCCACTTGATGGTGGCGTTCGTCGTCGTCGGCCCTGCTTATGCCTTCGCTCTTCACCGGAACGGGGCGGACATACGTGCGGCGTTTCGCAGCCTGTGGCCCCCGTGTCTCGCGGCAATACCTGCTGCAGCGGCAGCCATGGCGGCCGCTATGCCGTTCGACGGTCCAGTGGAGGGGCTCCTGGCCGGGGGCACCGCCGGCGCAGGAACCTACGCGTTGCTGCTGTGGCGTTGGGTCCTCCGCCGTCTCGGTGAGGTGCGGAGCATGCTCGGCAACGATGACAACGGTCCGGTGAGCGGAAGCCCCACTCCCGGTCCACTCTTGGTGAAGACTAAAGTCAGTCAGCCAGCAAGCTTTGCTCCTGCACAAGCCGACACGGTCACTGTGGTCATCACGTGCTACAACTATGGCCGATTCCTCCGGCAGGCGGTTGAGAGCGCCCTCACCCAGAACGATGTGACAGCGGATGTCATCGTGGTTGATGACGCATCCACGGACAACAGCCATGATGTAGCCCTGGAACTGGCGGCGATGTCCCACAGGGTCAAAGTACTGCGCCACCAGAGTAATCGCGGACCCGTGATTTCGTTCAATGATGGCGCCGCAGGTGCACAGGGCGAGTTCATGGTCCGGCTCGACGCTGATGACATTTTGACACCCGGTTCCCTGCGACGCGCCGTCGACGTTGCGCGCGCCTATCCTTCAGTTGGACTCGTCTACGGACATCCCTTGCACTTTGAGGCCAAAGAGCTTCCAGCTCCACGGCTATCTGCAAAGGCATGGACAGTGTGGCCGGGGCGGGAATGGCTCCGGGAGAGGTGCCGGAGCGGAGTAAACGTCATTACTTCGCCTGAAGCTTTGATGCGACGATCCGTCCTCCAAACCATCGGATACCAGGCACACCTCAAGCACACGCACGACATGGAGATGTGGCTCAGGATCGCCGCCTTTGCCGATGTCGCCTACGTACATGGAGCCGACCAGGCCTGGCACCGTGAACACGCGGACAGCCTGTCGGCCACAGGGATTGATGAACTGGAGGACCTCAAGGCACGTCGGGACGCCTTCGATGTCCTGTTCTCCGGTCCTGCAGCCAAGATTCCCGAGGCCCCGGAGTTCAAAGCCAAAGCCCGGCGTGCCCTGGCGAACGATGCACTGACCCGGGCTTGCCACGAATACGACCGGGGGAGTGGCGCGGCGCCCAAGTCCGAGGCCTTCGCAGCACTCGCCGCTGAACTCGTGGATAACCCCACAGAACTTGAGGCTTGGAACAGTTACGCCAGAAGACGTGCGCTGGGGCCGGCCCTGGCTGGCCAACCTTTGTGGTCCGGACCTCCGAGGCTGGCCCGCAGAATCCGACACACATTGCAGATACGGAGGTGGCATAACAGTGGTGTCTAATAACCTCCGAACCGACCCAGTCAGCGAGACGCTCGCCGTAGTCACGCCCAGCTACGGCCCCGATCTGGAACTCTGCAAGGACCTGAACCGCTCGGTTTTGACAATGACTGCCGCGGATGTGGTCCACCACATCATTGTGCCGCGGAACGACCTGACCGAGTTCCAAAGCCTCGCCGGACCACGCACAGTGGTTCACGATGCCAGGGAATACCTGCCACTTTCATTCCTCAAACTCCCGTGGCTCAACATGTGGGTCAACGTCGCACGGCCATGGCCGCCGGTTCGTGGGTGGATATGCCAGCAAATCATCAAACTTGCCGTCGTGGCGACACTCGACGCACGGGGAGTGTTGCTCATGGATTCAGACAGCGTCCTGGTCCGACCCACCACCCTGGACGCCTTTAGCGTGGACGGCGAAGTTTGCATGTATCGAAAACCAGGAGGGGTCGACCATACGCTGCCGGGTCACCGACTGTGGCACGATTCGGCTCGAAGGCTGCTCGGAATACAGCCGCCCTCCGACGGCGACCTCACCGACTACATTTGCTGGCCTTGCCTGTGGGAACCACACATTGTGCGGCAGATGCTGCTGCACATCGAAAACACAGCCGGCTCGGCTTGGAGCACAGCCGTGGCGAGCCAGCTGCGATTGTCCGAAATGATGCTCTATGGGATCTTCGTAGACGAAGTCCTGGGCGGGAAACGGGCAACCTCAACAACGATGAAGGGGACAGTCCACTCCGCAGAACAAGCGCTGAACGGGGCAGAGCTACAGCAGTTGCTCAGTTCAGGACCACACGACGCCCTCGCAGTCATGCTGTCGGCCAAGGCCGGCATTCCGTTGGAAACAAGGCGGCGTGCACTCAAGGAGTTCACAGACCACATCAGCGAGACGGGCAGGACGGCACAGCCATGAACGCCAGCCAATCAACCGCAGCCCACATCCTGTCCCGGCTCAGGCGCGACGGCTGGTCCTCGCTGGGAAGGCAGGCTCTCAGGAAAGGAGCACGCGCAGCGCTCGAAAGATGGAGCCTCGCCGAACCGGATTTCCCCCTGCGCGATGAAGACATCACCGACCCGGCAGGGCTTGTGCATCCACACGATGCCCCCCTCAGGATGGGTCCCCTGACAATTGGATGGGTATGCACCCCACCCGGCCCCGGTTCTGGAGGCCACACGACGTTCTTCCGTATGGTCCGTGCGCTGGAGGATCGAGGGCATCATTGCATCCTCTTCCTCTATGACCGAAACGACGACGACGTATCCCGGCATGAAGCGGTCATCCGGCGACACTGGCCCCTGATGCGCGCGGAAATTCGCAGCGCGACGCAGGGCATGGACGGTATCGATGCCGTCGTGGCGAGTTCATGGTCATCGGCGCACGTCATTGCAGCCCGATCCCATCACAGCGTCCATCGTTTCTACTTCGTCCAGGATTACGAACCCTATTTCTACCCGCGCGGCGCCCTCTACTCACTGGCCGAGGACAGCTATCGATTTGGGTTCACCATCATAGCGCTGGGCGACATGATCGGCAGTGTCCTGAAGGCCGAACTGGGTCAACTGCCGGAGACCACGGTTCCATTCGGCTGCGACACGGACATCTATCACTTAATCCGAAACCCGCATGGGCGATCCGTACGCAGTGGGGTGGTCTTCTACGCCAAGAAGTCGGTAGACCGCCGGGGATACCTCATCGGCAAGATGGCCCTCGAAGAATTCCATTCACTGCGGCCGGATCAGGAAATCCATGTCTACGGGGACGAGACTTCCGGTTGGAACATTCCCGTCACGAATCACGGGAATCTCTCGCCGCAGCAACTCAACGAGCTGTACAACCAGACCATAGCCGGCCTGGCAATCTCCTTCACCAACATCTCGCTGGTGCCCGGCGAGCTCTTAGCGGCCGGGAACGTCCCCGTTCTCAATGATTCCCTTTTCTCCTCTCAGGAATTGACAGATCCCGACGTCGTCTGGGTACCGGTATCACCCCACCGGCTTGCCGCGGCGCTCGCAGGGGTAGTCAGCGCCTCTGACATTAAGGAGCGCGCACAGCGAATCGCACAGCGGCCGCGCCCGGACTGGTCGCAGTCCCAAGCAGCGTTCGCCGGAATTGTGGAGTCGCGCTGCACTAGGCACCAGCGGTGGGAATTGACATGAAGCGCAGAAACCGCGAGTTCAATGTCCTTCCGCCCAGGCCGGAGGTCCAGCTGGTGGATTTGGACCTCACCCCGGGTCCTGGCAGACGCGTTGGTTTGCTGCTGAGGATTGCGGCATTCGGGATCTTCTTCTTCCCATCCAACATGGTGGTGAAGCCGTTGGGCGCCATCGGGACAGTGCCCCTGCTTCTGGCCCTTCTAGTTCTGGCGGTGTGGCTGTGTTCCGTACTATTCGGCTTACAGAACCCTCTGAGCCCGCGTCACCCGGGACGCATCGGGCTGGTCCTGCTGTGGGTCGGAACCTGCGCCTCCTACGCAGCTTTGTATTCGGGTTATACGGGGGGTAGTTCCGTAACTGCGCGGGCGGCCGCCGACCGCTGGCTCATCTTGCTCCTTGCGAGCGCCGGCATCATTCTCGTCACAGCCGAGGCTGTGCGGACACTCAACGATGCATTGTCCCTGTCCCGGGCAATACTCACCGGAGCATTCTTCTGCTGCGTCGTGGCTGTACTTCAATTCTTCTTCAGGTTCAATCCCATGGAATGGGTGCAGGCCGCAATGCCAGGGTTCACGGACAACGGAGGAAACACGCCTTTCCAGATGCGCGGCTTCATGATGCGGGTCTCGGGCAGTACTTTTCATTCCATTGAACTGGCCGTGGTTGCTTCCATGCTTTTGCCGCTCTCCATATGGAGAGGAATCTATGACAAGAGTGGACGCAAGTGGCTCCATTGGTTGGGAACGTCCCTCTTGGTCTTTGCCATAGCATCCACGGTATCCCGGTCCGGCATCCTTGGATTGGTCACCGGGCTTCTCGTCTTCATACCCTTTCTGCCACGAATCGCCCGGCGGTGGGCTTTGGTGGCAACACCCGCCGTCATAGCCGTGCTTTTTCTGGGCGTACCGGGGCTGGTCGGCACCTTGACAGCCTCGTTTACGGCGGGCGAAGACGACCCTTCCATCACTACGCGAACCAACAACTATCCGAGGGTGGCCGCCATGGTCGCCGAGCACCCCTACTTTGGAGTTGGTCCCGGGAATTACATGCCCACAAACGCCATCTACATCCTGGACAACCAGTATCTGAACTCTTTAGTCACGATCGGCGTCGTCGGACTGATCGGGCTAATTGCTTACCTGGTCATACCCGGCATTTCAAGTCTGCTGGCCGCCCGGGCATCCCGGATTCCGGCCCTACGGTGCTTTACCGGCGCTGTTTCCGCGGCGGGTGTCATCGCGGCCGTCTGCTCCCTCACCTTTGATTCAATGTCGTTCCCCGTCTTTGCCTTGATGTACCCCTTCATCGTGGGGTTGGCAGGAGGGTCATGGATCATGGTTCGACGTGAACTGGAACTCCGAAAAGAAGTGCCATCGATAATTGGCAATAGCCCGGTGCCGGCGGGACCTGCACCCAAGACTCCCAAGGGGGAGACATGGATCCAATAGCAGTTCTCAAGACCCTGTGGCACCACAAAGTCTTTGTCCTGCCAGTGCTGTTCCTGACCGCATTCGCAGCCGTCTACATGTACTCTTACGCGCCCAGATCATATGAGGCCCTGACGACCTACGCGATTGTGAATCCAAAAATCCCGTCATCCCAGGAAATAGAAAAGGACCCTGCCCTAGGTACCCTCAATACCGATAATCCCTATCTGCGTTCGGCCGATTCATCATTGATAACCCAAGTCATCACCACCCGGCTGAATGACGCTTCAACCAGCGAAGCGCTGGACAAGGCCGGCCTGGCTACCGACTACAAGGTGGAGCGTCCGTCAGCGGCGTTCCTAGTGGAGATCAGTGCCGTTTCAGATAGCGAAGACATCGCGTTGGATACTGTGCGTGCCCTTGGAACACGATTGGAACAGGAACTCCAAACAATCCAGACGGTCAATGGCGCTTCTGACCGGTACCTGTTCACCTCCTTGGTGGTCGCTGTGCCGGATAAGGCAACTGAACAGTTCTCAAGCCGTCTGAGATCGCTCATAGTGGTGGTGGTTGCGGGCCTGGTCCTCACGTTGGGGGCGGTATCAGTGGCACGATCGGTGGAATCGGCACGCGAACGGGCCAGAACAGAACGCACATCATCCGTTCCGACCAGGAAGGGCCGTAAAAAGCGCACGGGTGAAGCAGTGAACCCGGAGGGTGAACGCGCCGCGCCCTCCCATGCGGACACCCTCTCCGAACTGGAAACCCTGGTGGAGTTGGGTGTGCCCTCACCGAAGGAAGAGCTGCTCCGGCAACGTAACGCCGTTCAGGGCATCCTGAATGCCGATGCTGACCATAGGGCTCCCAACAAGAGAACGACTGTCTGACCAGCACCGCTACTGAACATGGCAACCAACGAACGACCGAGGCGCAGAAAGGTGGGACATGGTTCGTTTCGGCTACTTCGTGCCTGAGTTCCCAGGACAAACACACGGCTTCTTTTGGCGTGAGCTTCGGGCACTCAAGCAGTTGGGACTTGAGCCGGAACCGGTCTCAACCCGGCGGCCGCGGCAATTGGCTCTCCTGCCGGAGTGGGCACGCAATGAAGTGGCGGCCACCCACTATTTGACACCGCCCAGCATCAAAACCTTCATGGGCGGGGGCACAAGAGCTTTTCGCGCGGTGGCCGGCGGCCGCCTGGGCGCCATCGTCCGCAGCGCGGCCAGTCCCTACGAGTCTTCCCGTGACCTTGATAGCCCGCGGCTGGGCTACGCAGTTGCACGCGCCGCGGCTCTGCTCTGGGCTGGCGGGGAACTTGCCCGACACGCGGAGACACGTCAGTGGGACCACGTCCATGTGCACTCATGTGCAGACGCCGCACAAGTAGCTCTCTTCGCACATGCCATTTCCGGTATACCCTACAGCCTGACCCTGCACGGCCCTCTGAGCGACTACGGGCCCAACCAGCTCCGCAAATGGCAAAACGCCGAGTTCTCGGTGGTCATCACGGCACGGCTGCTGGCCGAAGTCAGGGAAGCCTTGGACGGCCATCTGCCCGGAGAAATCCGGGTAGCGCCCATGGGCGTGGACTTGGACACCTTTAAACGTGTGGCACCTTATAAACCTTGGTCAGGCCAGGGCCAAGCCAGGATTTTCTGTTGCGCACGGTTGAATCGAAGCAAAGGCCATGCGGATCTGCTCAAAGCAATCACCATAGTTATGAGTTCCGGCTTTGATGTGCACCTGACATTGGCCGGTGAGGACGAGCTCGGTGGTACTGGTTACCGACAGGAGCTTGAACGTCTTGTCCGCGAGCTTGGATTGGAACGCAACGTGCGTTTTTTGGGTGCGGTCCCGGAACACAAAGTCCGGGAAGAACTTGCCGCAGCGCATCTTTTCGCCTTGGCGAGTCACTCAGAACCGCTCGGAGTCGCCATCATGGAAGCCATGGCCATGGGAGTGCCCGTCGTAGTGACATCCGCGGGAGGTGTCCGGGAACTGGTAGTGGGGGGTGAGAGCGGAATTCTGGTGGAACCCCACAACCCCGGCCGGCTCGCGGAGGTAATTTTCGAACTCCTCCAGCATCCCGACAAAGCCTTATCAATCGCTGAACAAGGGCGTTCCAGGATTGAACAGGCTTTCGATGTCAGAACCAGCGCGCTCGTACTGGCTGAACTGATGGAATCGAAAATCCGGAGAGGCAGAACATGAAGCCGCAAACAGCATGGGTCCTGGGTGCCGTTGCCATTGCGAGCATTGTCCTCGCAGTTGCCGCGGCTGGCGGCGGTGCCCCACCTTCTCCATCCGCGACCAGCGCATCCAGCGCCTCGCCGACACAGAATGTCACCGCGGCGCCGATAGCCCTTCGCCAAGTAGACGGCGGACAGGCCTACTACGCCCAGTTCAGAGCCGGCCTTCCCGCTGTGGATTCGTTCTTTCCCATCGGTGTGTGGCTGGAAAGTGTCCTTGACAAGGGAAACGTGTCCATGGACTCCGATGCCGGCATCAACACATACGTGGAGCTCACTGCCAACTCGAACGTTCAATTGATCCGGGACTCCGGTATGTTCGCACTGCCTTCCTTCCCGCATGAAGCCGCTGCCGGCTACACGCTCAGCGACGAAGTGGACATGTGGGCGGGCCCGGGCGACGCTCAGTGGACAGGCAACTACCCTGGCGAGGGACCCGTCTGCTCACCGGACGGAACACCGTGCGGCTACACGATCCAAAGGGACCGCCGTGCCTTGGCCCCCAAAGAAGCCATGCTCTACGCCAACTACGGCAAAGGCGTTACGTTCTGGGAATCCGACACGGTAGCGGCAAAGTTTGTCAGAGGCCTCCAAGACGTGGTGTCTGCAGATAACTACTGGTTCACGGATCCCAATATCTGCGGAAAAGGCGAGGGCGGAGCAATCGTGGACTACACCCGGGATCTGAACCCCGACGAGTGCAGGCTCGCAGCAAACTATGGCTGGACCATAGACCGGCTGCGTGCGCTCCAGGACCCATCTGCAATGATCCCCGTCTGGGCCTTCATCGAGAACGGTCATCCATCAGGTGATGTAGAGGGGACTAAAACCATTACTGGCCCAGAGCTGCGGGCCGCAGTTTGGAGCAGCCTCATCCACGGCGCCCGCGGAATCATCTACTTCAACCACAACTTCGGCGGACCCTGCGTAACCCAACACGTCATCAGAGACTGCGGCAAAGACATCGTTCCCACGCTAACGAACGTCAACAAGCAGATCACAGCCCTGGCACCGGTCCTGAACGCGCCATTCCTGGACAACGCGGTCACAACAACCGGCCCTGTAGACCAAGCCACGAAACTCCACAACGGCAAGGTCTACGTATTCGCAGGAGCGAACAACAACACAGCCGGAGCGGCAACCTTCACCGTGAAATGCGGCGGCAGCACCGCCGTCGTGATCGACGAAGACCGAACCATCCCCATCGTGGACGGAACCTTCACAGATACATTCGCAGACGGCAACGCCGTCCACCTCTACCGCATCGAAGGCGGCGGCACCTGCGGCTTCTGACTACCGACTACTCTCGTCCCGCTCCCAAGCGGGCACCACTTTGCGGGAGAACAGGGGACGACGGCGGCCCGCACCGGCGAATACGACGTAAACGGCGGCATCAAACGCCGTCAGCGGCCCCCTCACCGAGGCGAGCAACTCACGTAGAGTCCGAGCAGCAGACGCACCACCTGATACTCGATCCTGCTCCCCGTTCCCCCGATATGTCCGCCTGAGGACAGACAACAAAGCGGTGCACGTCCGTGGCGTCCTGACCACCACAGGCTCGGTGGGCAGCACTGCCTTCTCTTCATCAGAAAACAACCGGTCTACGTAGTAGTCATCACCTGTTAGCGCAGGGAAAGTCCCCAGCCGCTCATGTCCTGAATAGCTCAGGGCATACGCACCTGCACCCCAGAGCCCCTGGGCGTTTCCCGGTATCCGACACCGGGCGCGGTAGTAGGCC
The DNA here is from genome assembly GCF_000294695.2 of Arthrobacter sp. Rue61a. Taxonomy (NCBI): domain Bacteria; kingdom Bacillati; phylum Actinomycetota; class Actinomycetes; order Micrococcales; family Micrococcaceae; genus Arthrobacter; species Arthrobacter sp. Rue61a. Next base: position 2,559,315 of record NC_018531.1, read on the forward strand.
CGGACCAGCCACGAGGCACCCGCAGTGTCATAGCGGAACGCAGGACGTGCGGCCAGCACTGTGTTGCTCTCCAGCGCCCCAAAGACCGCACGAAGCGCTGGGGCGCTGACCTCGATATCGGCGTCCAAGTAGAGGCGGGGCCAACGCTGCGTTGCTTGGTCACCAGCATTCAACGCAGCAGTCTTGGATGCCTCGGCCACATGAAGGACGCGGACACCCTCACACCGGGACGCAACGGCCTCAGTGCCGTCCATGCACCCATTACAAGCCACCACGACATCAACAGTGCCCCACTCGATAACCTCCCTCAACGCCTCAAGCGTCCGGCTTATAACGTTGGCCTCGTTATGGGCCGGGATAATGACAGCACCCTGGGGATGGGACCCGGTCATGGCATAGCTGCGGTCGTGGTCCGCGTAGCGTGGGGCAAGGCCTCCCAACGCCGCTGACTAAGGACCGCCAACGCTGCATCCCGGTGTCCGGGTTTGTTCAAACGGGCAACCTCCGCGGCCAGGACCGCACCCCGGAAAGCCAGCGCACGGCCGCGCCCAAGATACTTGTCTGCATAGCGGACCCGATTAACCGACATCAACGCAGTCAATTGGGGTGACGTGCCCGACCCCCCACGTTCGTGCCACATCCGGGCTGCAGGCTCAAACCAGATGGAGAAACCCGCGTCCCTCACCCGGTGGCAATAATCCGTTTCTTCCGAATACAGAAAAAACTGCTCATCCCACGCACCCACCGCATCAGCCGCCTCGGCACTGATCAGGAGAGCCGCACCCGTAGCCCAGTCAACACAATGCCCGTGCAAGTAACTCTCCGGGTCAAAGTCCATCTCAGACAACCATCCCGGTCTGGCCTTCACATGACTGCCCAACGCCGCGTCACCAAGCGCTCGCAGAACGCCCGGCTCGCGGCGCAACGACGGGTAGATACTTCCGTCATCGTCCAACAGGACTGGAACAACCATGCCGGCCCCCAGCTCTTTCATCCGCCTAAGCATGGCGGCCACTGCTCCAGGTTCTACGCGGAGGTCCGGGTTGAGGACTAGGTAGCTGCCAGCCTGGCCGGCCACGGACAACGCGGTGTTGATACCGCCGGCATACCCGAGGTTTCCACCCGTGCGAACTGCTGTGACGTCGGGATGGTGCGACAGTTCAAGGAGGGTGCTCTCATCGGGAGAGTTATCTGCCACCACCACCTTGATCGACTGATCCGTAGTTTCCTTCCGCAGGCTGGCGAGCAGCGGCCCGACATCGTCGGCATTGTTGTAGGTGACCACAATTACGGCGACGTCGGCCTTCTCGGTAACAGACACGAAAGGTCCCGGAGCCCGGCTGGGCACGGGTTCCGGGACGGCGTATGCGGTGGTGGAAAGCAAAGTTCTGGGCTCGATGTCGGAACTGCTCCACATCCGCAACTTCACGTACGCCTCCGGCCCCTCCACCAAATAGCGGCGTGCCAACCGGCGTGGCTCCAGCATCAGGCGCCATGCCCATTCGAGGCTGTGCGAACTGGCCCATGAGGGAGCACGCCGGACGTTCCCCGCCAGGAAATCCACCACGGCACCAAACGCCAGCAGGACCTTGGCGCCTGTCAGGTGGCCGTACTCGGCTATCCACAGTTCCTGTCGGGGTTTTCCCAAACCAACCACCAGGACGTCGGGGGCTGCCGCCCGTATCTCCTGGGCGAGCTTGCGGGAGGCTGCGGCATCCCCCAGCGTGGACCTGGCAGGAGCCCACCAACCAACTACGTTCAGCTCAGGCCTCTCCGTTGCAAACTTCCCCGCGATCAGTTTCTGGGTCTCTTCTGAACCTCCCAGGAACCCCAGGCGCAAGCCCCGTGCCGCTGCGCCTGTCAGGAGGGGGTGAATGAGGTCGCTGCCGGCAAGCCGGGGCCACGTCCTCGACGTCAGGCGCCGCGCCTCGGTGGCCAGGGGTGCGCCGTCGATCAGGGTCAACCATTCGACAGGTGCGGGCGGGTCCAAGGTGCCCATCCAGCGGCTTCCGGTTCCGAAGTGCCGGACATGATCCAAATTTGCGGAGCAAACGCCCAGGGGTGGCGCATCGGGGGAGCCAGCACGATCCAAAATTTCCCGAATCGCGCCGTCAGCTTCCATGAGCCTGACCGGGACCCCGCCCAGGTTCACCCAAGGAGCCCCCGCCACCGGCTCTGCGGAACCGGCCACACTTTGGTGCCGCTGATGACGCGGGCTTCCGGCTGTGACACCACGTCGCGGGTAAAGGTGGGGGACTACCCTGTGGAGCAGATCTCCAGTGGGCAGGATTTTCGGTAGCAGCATTCTCGGCTCCAACTCAAGGCATTACCATGTGGCCGACGACCCGAGGCTGCTGCACTGCCTGGATCGTCGGTGGCGGACCTGTGCCGCCGTGTCAACATGTTCATTTGAGTTGTCTCCCGGCCTCCTGCAAGAGGCTGCCGTACGGCTACTTTAGGACGTTTCGCAGGACTCCGCTAGAGCTGCAGGCTCCTGAGGAACTCAGCGAGGCGCTGAGTTGCCGCCGGGGGATCAAAGCCGGTGGCACGGATCTTGGATAAGTCCAGGACGCTGCTGCGGGGGCGCGGCGCAGTTCCCGGCCCCATGTAGTCCGCGGTGCTGATGGGCGTCACCCGTTCCGGGTCCGCTCCACTCAACCTGTACACGTCCCGCGCAACTCCGGCCCAGGACTGCCGCTCCCCGCCATTACTGAGGTTGTAAGTTCCGTAAGGGGCTTGATGATCAAGCAGGTGCCGAATTCCCGCAGCGATGTCTTTTGCGAAGCTCAACCGCCCCCATTGGTCATCCACTACCGATGGCGAGGCGCCCTTGGCCGCCAACGATGCCATGGTTCGAACAAAGTTTCTCCCCTCGCCCACAACCCAACTTGTCCTGACGATGTAGTGCTTCTGCACTGCCGCTACCGCCGCGTCACCTGCGGCCTTACTCTGACCGTAGACTCCCAGGGGAGTGGGCACCTCATCTTCGAAGTGGACCTCTGCTGTGCCGTCGAAAACGTAGTCACTGGATACATGGACCAATGTCAGTGAATGCTCGACGGCGGCACGCGCCAGGCGGGAAACAGCAGTTGCGTTGATGTTCCAGGCAGCTGCGCGACCTTCCGGAGTTTCGGCGGCATCCACCGCCGTGAACGCGGCGGCGTTGATAACCGCGGAGTAAGAGCGCCAGTTGACGGCGCGGTAGGAGGCCTCAGAGGTGATGTCGAATTGCGCGCGGCCAGCGAACTCCACCGTGGCGTCCCCTTCGAAGGCATGCCGGAGTGCTGTGCCTAACTGGCCCTCAGCTCCAAGGACCAGCGTGCGGCGCCCCGGCATGGGAACAACGTCCGCGAGGCGCGGATGCTTCTTGTCCTGTGGAGACAGAATGGCGCTCTTCAAGGGAATCGGCCAGGGCACGGCGACGTGTTCGTCGGCAAGGTTGAGGAAGGTGTAGTCCCTCTGCGCCTCCGCGCTCCAATGGTCGTTGACCAAGTACGTATAGGCGGTGTCGTCTTCCAGAGTCTGGAAGGCGTTGCCTACGCCCCGCGGGACAAACACGGCGTCGTGGGCAGTCAGTTCAGCGCAGAACGAGGTCCCGAACGTTGGACCTTCGCGGAGGTCTACCCAGGCGCCGAAGATGCGGCCGGAGGCCAAGGACACGAACTTGTCCCATGGCTCGGCATGAAACCCACGAATCGTTCCGCGTGCTGCGTTGAAGGAGATATTGTTTTGCACCGGCCCGAAGTCCGGGAGGCCTATGTCCCGCATCTTGGCCCGGTGCCAGTTCTCCTTGAACCAGCCTCGTTCATCACCATGAACTGCCAGTTCAAACAGCAGCAAGCCTGGAATGGGCGTGGTCCTCGAGTGCAGTTGCTCTCCCGGTTTCACGCCTTAATGTCCTTGGCCTGCGTATTTGGACTCTGTGGCTGCCTTTTGCGGCCGCCACCAGTGTTCGTTGTCCCTGTACCACTGAACCGTGTCCGCCAGTCCGGCGTCGAAGTCCGAATATCGGGGGGCCCAACCAAGCTCGCGTCGAAGTTTGCTTGAATCGATGGCGTAACGGAGGTCATGACCGGGCCGGTCGGTCACCAGATCATAAGCATCGCGGGGTTGTCCGGCGAGCGAGAGCAACATCTCAACCACCTCGCGGTTGGACCGTTCACCGTCGGCGCCTATCAAGTAGGTTTCTCCCACGCGGCCGCGCTCCAATATTGCCAAGACTGCGGAGGAATGGTCCTCCACATGGATCCAGTCACGAACGTTCCGCCCTTTGCCGTAAAGGCGTGGACGGTCACCGTCAAGGATGTTGGTGATCTGCCGCGGAATGAACTTTTCCACGTGCTGATAGGGGCCGTAGTTGTTGGAGCAATTACTGATGGTCGCCCGGAGGCCGAACGAGCGCACCCATGCGCGGACCAACATGTCCGATCCCGCTTTAGTAGCTGAGTATGGACTGGTGGGACGGTAGACGGACTCTTCAGTAAAGCGGTGAGGATCGTCCAAGGCCAGATCTCCGTACACTTCATCAGTGGAAATGTGATGGAAACGGATGTCATGCCTGCGCGCCGACTCTATGAGAGTGAAAGTTCCCAGCAGGTTGGTGTCAAGGAACGGACGGGGCTCCGCAAGGGAGTTGTCGTTATGCGATTCAGCTGCGAAATGGACAACTGCGTCTACGGAAGAGGTTAGTGAGTCCACCATGGCGGCATCGCATATGTCACCTTCGAAGAAAGCGAACCTGCTTGACGGCAGTCCTGAAAGCGATTCAATGTTGCCGGCATAGGTCAGTTTGTCCAGGACCGTGACATGGAGGCGGGTGTGCTCCATGATGTAGTGAACGAAATTGCATCCGATGAATCCGGCCCCGCCGGTGACAAGGATTCTCTGCATGGCCATAGCGTAACCGCCGAATACGGTGCTGCGCAGCGGGAGAGGACAGTTAGATGCGCGGAATTATTCTTGCTGGCGGTACGGGTTCCCGGCTTCATCCCATAACGCTCGGAATTAGCAAGCAGTTGGTTCCAGTCTTCGACAAACCCATGATTTACTACCCGCTTTGTACGCTGATGCTGGCCGGCATCCGCGACATACTGATCATCACAACGCCAACGGATGGCCCTCAATTCGAGAATTTATTGGGAAATGGCTCCCAATTCGGGATCAACCTCAGCTACGCCCGGCAACCAACGCCCGACGGGCTTGCTCAGGCGTTCATCCTGGGGGAGGAGCACATCGGAAGCGGCAAAGTGGCCCTTATCCTGGGCGATAACATCTTCAACGGCCCCGGCATGGGCAACCAGCTCCGGCACTATGCCGATGTGGACGGCGGTGCAATCTTTGGCTACTGGGTCAAGGACCCGTCTGCCTACGGCGTGGTCGAGTTCGACGACCATGGCATGGCCGTCTCCATCGAAGAAAAACCCACCGTTCCCAAAAGCAACTATGCCGTTCCGGGGCTCTACTTTTATGACAACAACGTGGTTGCCATGGCCAAGGACCTGAAGCCATCCCCGCGCGGGGAACTGGAGATCACGGACATCAACAGGACGTATATGGAGCTCGGCCGGTTGCATGTGCAGAAATTTCCCCGTGGAACCGCATGGCTGGACACCGGTACATTCAGCGACCTGAATGACGCGTCAAACTATGTCCGTACCACCGAGAACCGGCAGGGTTTGAAGATTGGTGCTCCCGAGGAGGTGGCTTGGCGAATGGGGTATCTGACCGATGACGAGCTCCGCCAGCAGGCCGCCAAGCTCGCCAAGAGCGGCTACGGGCGATACCTGTTGGACATCCTGGATCGCGAATAGGCTGGACTACGCTGCAGAAACGTCCTCGAGAGCGCGCGCAATCTCAGCCGGCAGCGCCGTCAATTGAGCGTCCAGGAGTTCCTTGAGCTGAACAGCGTTTCTGGGCCCTACCACTGCGGTGGAGACGCCGGGCCTGGAGAGCAGCCAGCTCAGCGATACGTCCATTGGTGTCCTCCCCAGCCCGCGCGCTGCCATGGCCACAGCTTCCACCACGCGGGATGGCCGCGACTCGAGGTACGGCTCTACGTAGCCAGCAAGGCGAGTCTGGGCGGCACGCGAATCAGCAGGAATTTGTCCACGGTATTTGCCGCTCAGCACACCACGGCCCAAAGGCGCCCATGCCATCAGCCCCAGTCCTGCGTCTTCCACGGCAGGGATGAGTTCGTCCTCGGCTTTGCGCTGAACGAGCGAGTATTCGGACTGGTTGGCCACCAGAGTGAAGCCGGCCACTGCCGCTGCCTTGGCCGTCTGCCAGCCGTTGTAATTGGAGATACCCACGTAGCGTGCACGCCCGCTTCGCTGGGCTAACTCCAATGCTGAAAGGGTTTCGTCCAAGGGCACGTTCGGATCCCACTCGTGGGCGAACCAAATATCGATGTAGTCGGTGCCGAGCCTGGCGAGGCTGGCATCAAGGGCGGACAACATCGCGCCGCGGGAAGCATTGATACTGCGCCTGGAGTCCGACGACGACACGCCGGCTTTCGTGGAAATCACAATTTCCGATCGGGCCACCACATCGCCCAGCATGGACCCCAACATGGCTTCTGCCCGGCCTTGGGCGTAAGACGCTGCCGTGTCCACAACAGTGCCGCCGGCGGCAACGAATTCATGGAGCAGTTCGGCAGCGTCCTGCTCGTCGGTCTCCTGGGCCCAGGACATGGTTCCAAGGGACAATGAGGACACACGGAATCCACTGTTTCCGACATAACGCTGCTGCATAGCAGTTAGCTTACGGGGAGTTAGAGGACTTCATGACGTAGGGTCTATTCACGTGAACTGGATAGAAGCAGCCTTGCTGGGCCTGGTGCAGGGCCTCACCGAATTCCTCCCGATTTCCTCGAGCGCACACCTGCGGATTGTCGGATCATTCCTTCCGAATGCCGCAGACCCCGGTGCTGCCTTTACGGCCATAACGCAGCTGGGAACTGAAACCGCCGTGATTGTCTACTTCTGGCGTGACATAGTACGGATCGTCCAAGCATGGTTCGGCTCCCTCACAGGCAAGGTGGAGCGCAACAATCCGGATGCCCGCATGGGTTGGCTGGTCATCCTGGGCAGCCTGCCGATCATCGTCCTGGGCCTGTTGTTCCAGGACCAGATCGAGTCGGTGCTGCGCAGTATGTGGATCGTCGCCACCATGCTGATCGTCTTCGGCATGATCCTTGCTGTTGCCGACGCCGTTGGCAGGCAGGAGAGGGATCTCACGCAGCTGAGCTACAAGCACGGCATCCTCTACGGCTTTGCACAGGCCATGGCCTTGATCCCGGGCGTTTCCCGCTCCGGCGGCACCATCACCGCCGGCCTGCTCATGGGGTACACACGTGAAGCAGCCGCCCGGTACTCCTTCCTCTTGGCCATACCGGCCGTGTTCGGCAGTGGCCTCTACCAGCTCTACAAGACAGTTTCCAACGAGGGACTCGCTGGTCCCTATGGCCTCCCGGAGACTGCGCTGGCCACAGTCATCGCTTTCGTGGTGGGTTACGTCATCATTGGCTGGTTCCTGAAGTTTGTCTCCACCCGCAGTTACCGGCTGTTCGTTTGGTACCGGATTCTCCTTGGCTTGGCCTTGTATGTCCTGCTCGGTTTCAATGTGATCAGCGCCTAGCACTAAGGTTGAGTAGTGAAATCGTGGACCTCCCGCCCTGTTCCTGAGCTGCCCGGCAGCATGCCGCAACTACGTCTGTACGACACAGCCCTTGGCCGTGTGGTGGACGTCGAAAGACAGCCGGAACAGTCGATGTATGTCTGCGGCATCACGCCGTATGACGCCACCCACATGGGACACGCAGCCAGTTACGTGGCTTTCGACCTCCTGAACCGCGCCTGGCGCGATGCCGGCGTCCGGGTGTCCTACGTCCAGAACGTCACGGACATCGATGATCCGCTCTTGGAGCGGGCCACGGCCACTGGCGTGGACTGGCGCGAATTGGCGCAGAGCCAGATTGACTTGTTCCAGACAGACATGGACGCTTTGAATGTCCTCGCTCCGAACCATTACATCGGTGCGGTGGAGGCCATCCCGGACATCGTTCCCGCCATCGAGCAGCTCATTGCAGACGGCGTGGCCTATCGCGTTTCCGGCTCCGAAGGAGAACCTGACGGCGATGTCTACTACGACGTCGAGACGGCAGGCAAGCGCTCGGATGCCACTGACGCTTGGACGCTGGGCGACGTCTCCGGCCTCGGCGAAAAGGAGATGCTGGAGCTTTTCGCTGAACGGGGCGGCGACCCCACCAGGGCCGGGAAGCGCCATGCCCTCGATCCTTTGCTCTGGCGCGTCGCCCGTGACGGCGAGCCGAGTTGGCCAGGTTCCACCCTCGGCGATGGCCGGCCTGGCTGGCACATCGAATGTACCGTGATCGCTCAGAAGTACCTTCCCGCTCCCTTCACCGTTCAGGGCGGTGGCTCGGACCTGGTGTTCCCGCACCACGAAATGGGCGCCGGCCACGCCTATTCACTGTCCGGAGTCCCGCTGGCGCGCCACTATTCACACGCCGGCATGGTGGGGTTGGACGGCGAAAAGATGAGCAAGTCCAAGGGCAACCTGGTTCTTGTCTCAAAGCTTCGCGCTGCCGGTGAGGAACCTGCGGCAATCCGCCTTGCAATCCTTGCCCACCACTACCGCTCTGACTGGTCGTGGACCGATGCGGAGTTCGCCGAAGCCAAGGACCGGCTCAAGCAGTGGCGTGCGGCACTGGATCATGCCCCGGCCGGATCCGCCGCGGCCCTCATATCAGCCATGCGCGATGAACTTGCCAATGACCTCAACGCTCCAGGTGCCATAGCCGCCGTCGACCATTGGGCCGCGGAAGCTATTCGCTCCGGCTCGGACAAGTCCGAGCAGGACACCGCGCTTGTCACGGATGCCATCGACGCTTTGCTTGGGGTTGAACTCTAGGCCACAAAAGAAAACGCCAACGGCCCTGACTTCGTGTCAGGGCCGTTGCTGGTTTCGGCGGCATTAATCCGTCAAGGACGTTCTTTGCCGCGACGTTTCAAATACCGCTCAAACTCGCGGGCGATGGACTCGCCGGACGCCTCCGGTAGATCGGCGGTGTCCTTCGCTTCTTCCAGTTGCCGCACATAGGCAGCAATCTCAGGGTCTTCCGTTGCAAGCTCGTCCACGCCGCGCTCCCAGGCTTCAGATTCTTCAGCCAATGCCTGGCTATCCAAGGGAACCTGCAGCAGGTCCTCGATCCTGTGCAGGATCGCCAGCTGCGCCGTTGGGGGAGGGGGCTGGGCAACGTAATGCGGAACTGCTGCCCACAGGGAGACCGTCGGCAGCCCTGCCAGCATCGCGAACTCTGCGAGCACACCCACAATTCCCACTGGTCCCTCGTACTGGGAAGCTTCCAGGTTGAGGCGCTCCCGCAGGGAACTGTCCTCGGTGGTGGTGCTCACCGGAATTGGACGGCTGTGGGGAACGTCGGCGAGGAGCGCACCCACCAAAATCACGGAGTCCACTTTGAGCGCTTCAGCATGGACCAGCAGTTCGGTGGTGTAGGCCCGCCAGCGATATGAGGGCTCAGTGCCCAGAACCAGAACCACATCCACGTTGCTGTCCGGAACTTCAGCTTTGTAAATCCGCGTTGACGGCCATTTCACCTTTCGGGCGCCTGAGGATGTACGCCGCACGGTTGGCCGCGTGAACTGGAAGTCGTAATACTCCTCGGCGTCCACAGTGGCAACCTTCTTGCCGTCCCAGAGCTTGTTCAAGTAGTGCAGCGCATCGCTGGCAGCCTCACCGGCGTCATTCCAGCCCTCAAACGCCGCGAGCATTACGGTGACGCGCTGGCCGTCCGCGGGTTCCTTGAGGAAACGCTCGGGCTCCGCGGTCATGTCCTGTCCTTCGGGGGTCCCGTCCACACTGTTCATCCACTCACCCTACGTCCAAGACCCTTATGGATGCATGGCATTCCGCGCCGAAGCGTGTCCGCGATTCGCCCACAGCGCAACGCGGGGACAGCCGCCCGCCAGGTTCCACGTAGACTGGAAACCATGCATTCGTTACCCAGCCAGCCCCTCCTCAAAGCCGTGCTCTGGGATATGGATGGCACACTCGTGGACACCGAGCCCTACTGGATCGCGGCCGAGCGTGCGCTGGTGGAATCCTACGGCGGCACGTGGTCCCAGCAGCAGGCCATGCAATTGGTGGGCCAGGCTTTGCTTCACTCGGCAGCCGTTCTGCAGGCCGCCGGCGTCAGGCTTGAGGCCCGTGAAATCGTGGACACCCTGAGCACACAGGTCATCGAACAGGTCCGAAAAGAAGTCCCGTGGCGGCCAGGCGCCCGGGAACTGCTGGATGAACTCCACCAGGCAGGCATCCGCTGCGCCCTCGTGACCATGTCCGAGGGCCCCTTGGCCGGCGTCGTGGTGGAAAGCCTCGCCAAGCCCTACTTCGAGTTCATGGTGACGGGCGATACTGTCACCAACGGAAAACCGCACCCCGAGGCCTACCTCACGGCGGTGGAACGGCTCAGGCTGGACGACCCGTCCGTCACCGTTGACAACTGCGTCGCTTTGGAGGATTCCATCCCAGGTGCAACTGCCGCTATCGCGTCGGGTGTGGTCACAGTGGGAATTCCCCATCAGGTTCCCCTCCCGGAAGACCCCCGGATGATCACGTGGCCCACGTTGGTTGGCCGCACCGCACCCGATCTACAGCAGCTCGTGGCTGACCGTTTCGCCGCAGCAAACCTGCTTGAAGGGGCCAACTAGGTGAGCAGCCCATCCACACAGCATCACACGCAAAACAAAAAGCGGGACGGCATCCCCCTCGGAAGAATCGCGGGCATTCCGGTTTACCTGGCTTACTCGTGGTTTGTCATCGCAGCTTTTACGGTGATCGTCTACGGCCCGGTCCTGATGGACTACATGCCCTATCTGAACAACTGGGCATACTTCGTAGCGCTGTGCATTGCCCTGCTGCTCGCCCTCTCTGTCCTGATCCATGAACTTGCACACGCGCTCAGCGCAAAAGCCTTCAAGTGGCCCACCGAAAAAATCGTGCTCAATCTTTGGGGCGGACACACACAATTCGAGAACTTCACGGCTTCGCCGGGACGTTCGGTTGTTGTCGCCCTGGCTGGACCCGCTTCCAACTTCCTGGTGGCCGGGGTGATGTGGGCTGTGATGTCCACCGACCTGCTCAGCGGCGTGTCCGCAACCTTGGGCGACATTCTGATGCGAGCCAACCTCTTGATCGGCATCTTCAACATTCTTCCCGGAATGCCACTCGATGGTGGTCGCTTAGTGGAGTCGGCCGTCTGGAAGGCGACCGGCAGTCAGGACAAGGGCACTATCGCTGCCGGCTGGTCCGGCCGGATCATCGTCGTCGTGCTGGTCATCTTGTTTATCGGCGTCCCCTTGATCAGCGGCGCGTGGCCGGACCTCACCTTCATTGTGATAACCGTGCTGGTGTGCGGCTTCCTCTGGATGGGCGCCTCAAGCTCCATCCACCACGCAAAGCTCCGCAGCCGTCTCTACTTGGTAAGTGCCGCCGGCCTCGCTGAGCCGGCACTAGGCGTGCCGAACTCGGCAACAGTGGCTGACGTCCTGGACATTTCACCCACCGGAAGTCCCGCCGTCGTGATTTGCGGCCCCGACGGCAAACCGCAGGGAGTTGTGGATTTCAGCGCAACACTCGCGGTGCCCGCCGCTGCCTCTACGACGACGCCCGTCACCGCTGTGTCGCACGCCCTGGCTGCAGGGGCTTACGTTCCGGAATGGTCGAAGGGGCAGGAATTGATCCAGTACTTGGCCCGACTCGAAGGCGGCGAATACGCTGTGGTGGACCACAACGGCATCGTCACCGGGCTGCTCCGGCAGCAGGCGGTAGTGACGGCCATAACAGGTAAGGAAGCACGCAGGAGCGGGCGCGCCTGACTGCGTTGCCGGTAGAGTTACATGCCGGCGGTTATACAAAAGAGACCCATTGATTTTTTGGCGCCCACCAGCCGGTCACACATCGCGGCCCAGCCGTACAGGAGCGAGGAACACCACATGAGCAGCGAAACCGCCGCCCCCGCAGCAAGCGCAGGCACTGACGAGTCGGCCACCGGCTCGGCCGTACAGCCGACAGGCGCTGCACGACGCCGCGGGCCTTTCCGCGTGGGCGAGCGGGTCCAGCTCACGGACGAGCGCGGGCGAATGAACACCATCACCTTGGAAGTGGGCGGCGCTTTCCATACGCACCGCGGCTTCTTGAACCACGATGAAATCATCGGCAAGGTGGATGGGTCCGTGGTTAGCAACAACGTCGGCCAGCAGTACCAGACGTTGCGGCCCCTGCTCTCTGACTTCGTGCTGTCCATGCCCCGCGGTGCGGCGGTGGTTTATCCCAAGGATGCCGGCCAGATTGTCACCATGGCTGACATCTTCCCCGGTGCACGTGTTGTGGAAGCGGGAGTTGGCTCAGGCGCCCTGTCCATTTCCCTTCTGCGCGCAGTCGGCGACGGCGGTTACCTCCACTCGTTCGAGCGTCGCGAAGAGTTCGCGGACATCGCACGGGGAAACGTGGAGACCATCTTCGGGGGCCCGCACCCCGCTTGGCAGATCTCCCTGGGTGACTTCCAGGAAGAGGTCGTCAAGGCCGAGGCCCCGGGGTCCGTGGACCGGGTTGTGCTGGACATGCTGGCTCCATGGGAATGCCTGGATGCCGTTGCCACCGTGCTGGCTCCCGGCGGCGTCTGGATCAACTACGTAGCAACCGTCACCCAGCTGTCCCGCACCGCCGAGGCAATCCGCGCTGATGGCCGCTTCACAGAGCCGGATGCTTGGGAATCGATGGTTCGAGGCTGGCACCTCGAAGGCCTCGCAGTCCGTCCGGATCACCGCATGGTCGCCCACACCGGATTCCTGCTTGTCACACGCCGCCTGGCCGATGGCGTCACCGGAATCTCCGTGAAGCGCCGCCCGTCCAAGACTGAATTCAGCGAAGAGGACCTTAACGCGTGGACCCCCGCAGCAGTGGGGGAGCGCGCCGTGTCTGACAAGAAACTGCGCCGTGCAGCACGCGACGCAATCGCCGGGACCAACGTCCAGGATGAGCCCTCAGTCACAAACTGACAAAGGTCACAATAGGGTTCGCATTCCGAATGTCACCCAGCACCCTGAGCGTTTCGGGACTAAGGTCTTGTTAAGCGCAGGAAGGGGCTGATGAATCGTGGATACGTCAAACAACGACCTTGGACGGCCGACGCCGGAAGAAGCAAACGACGCAGCGGAGAATACGGCAAGCCGGAGGCTTGGCGCTGTTCAGCCGCCGGAGACCTCGAGTGAACTGACTGTTGCCGAGCGGCAGATCAATATCCTTCGGGACAAGCTTCGCCACATCGACCGCCAGTTGGCAGCCGCAACCCAGAACAACAGCAAACTTGTCAGCATGCTGGAAACGGCGAAGGCCGAAATTCTTCGCTTGAAGGGCGCCTTGGAGCAGGAGGGTCAACCTCCTTACAGCTTCGGTACCGTGGTGCAGATCAACCCACGGAAACAGCCGGCCGCCGGCAGTTCGGGGCAGGCAGCCACCGAAGAGTCCGTGGACATTTTTAATGCGGGCCGCAAGATGCGTGTGGGCGTCAGCCCCCTGGTGAACCTCAACCAGCTCGCTGTCGGACAGGAAGTCCTGCTTAACGAGGCACTGCTGGTAGTGGCCGGACTCGGCTACGAACGCGCCGGCGAGCTCGTCACGCTCAAGGAAATGTTGGGCAGGGACCGGGCGCTGGTGGTCGGCCGCGCCGATGAAGAGCGCGTCGTCAGGCTATCGGGAGCGCTCCAGAGCGTTCACCTGAAAGTGGGCGATGCGTTGTCGCTTGATTCCCGGACAGGTTACGCCCTGGAGAAGGTCCCGCGCGCTGAGGTGGAGAACCTCGTCCTTGAAGAAGTTCCGGACATCACTTACCAGGATATCGGTGGCCTGGGCCCGCAAATCGAACAGATCCGGGACGCCGTGGAGCTGCCGTTCCTGCATCCGGACCTGTACCGTGAGCATGGCCTGAAGGCCCCAAAGGGCATTTTGCTGTACGGCCCTCCGGGCTGCGGCAAGACCCTCATCGCCAAAGCAGTAGCGAATTCCCTCGCTGCCCGGGCGGCGGAACGGGCTGGCAATACCGATCTGAAGAGCTACTTCCTGAACATCAAGGGCCCTGAGCTCCTGGACAAGTATGTGGGTGAGACTGAGCGCCACATCCGGCTGATCTTCTCCCGCGCGCGTGAAAAGGCGTCCGATGGCAGCCCCGTGGTTGTCTTCTTCGACGAAATGGACTCGTTGTTCCGCACACGCGGTACCGGCGTATCGTCCGACGTCGAAACCACCATCGTGCCGCAATTGCTCAGTGAGATCGACGGCGTGGAGCGCTTGGACAACGTGATCGTCATTGGCGCCTCAAACCGTGAGGACATGATCGATCCCGCCATCCTTCGTCCAGGTCGCCTCGACGTGAAGGTCAAGATCCAGCGTCCCGACGCTGAAGCTGCGGCCGACATCTTCGCCAAGTACATCACCACTGACCTGCCGTTCCACGCCCAGGATTTGGCTGAGTATGGCGGCGACGTGCAGGCCACTGTGGATGCCATGGTCCAGCGCACGGTGGAGGCCATGTACTCCACTGAGAAGTCCAACGAGTACCTCGAGGTCACCTACGCCAATGGCGATACCGAGATGCTGTACTTCAAGGACTTCAACTCCGGTGCCGTGGTCCAGAACGTGGTGGATCGCGCCAAGAAGTATGCCATCAAGGATTTGCTGACCAATCAACAGAAGGGTCTTCGAATCGATCACCTGCTTCGGGCCGTTGTGGATGAGTTCCGTGAGCATGAGGACATGCCCAACACCACCAACCCGGATGACTGGGCACGGATTTCGGGTAAGAAGGGCGAGAGGATCACCTACATCCGCACGATCGTTCAGGGCAAGGCCGGTCAGGAACCGGGCAAGTCCATCGAAACCACCGCGAATACGGGCCAGTACCTGTGACAGCAAGACCCGAGGGAACACCGGCAGAGAAACTTCCCGCAGGCGGCGCCATGCGTGTCATGGGCTCCGAAACTGAATACGGAATCCATGCGCCATCAGCGCCGGGAGCCAACGCCACCATGATGTCCGCCAGGATCATTCAGGCTTATGCCACGGTTACCCGGCAACGGGCGGCCGGCGGGGCTGAGACGCGGTGGGACTACACGGACGAGGAACCTTTGCACGATGCCCGCGGTTGGACCGTGGACAGGGCGGTGGCGGATCCCAGCCAGCTGACGGACCAGCCGCCAGTGCTCGACGCCGAAGCGGTCGCCCTGGCTTATGGTCGCCAGGAGTTGGAACTGGATGGCGCAGACGAGTCCGGCTCCCTCCTGATGAACATGGTCCTCGGCAATGGTGCGCGCCTTTACGTGGACCACGCGCACCCTGAGTATTCCAGCCCGGAGGTCACCAACCCACGCGATGCCGTGGCATGGGATGCCGCCGGTGACCTGGTTGCCTTGGCCACCGTCCGGAAGGTCGCCTCCGATCCCTCACTTCCTCCGATCAACCTGTACAAGAACAACACCGACAACAAGTCCGTGTCCTACGGCTCGCATGAGAACTACCTCATGCCGCGTTCTGTGCCCTTCGGAGACATCATTCGTGGGCTCACGCCGTTCTTCGTCTCCCGTCAGGTCATCTGTGGCGCGGGCCGGGTGGGGCTGGGGCAGGACAGCTCAACGCCCGGCTACCAGATCAGCCAGCGGGCAGATTTCTTTGAAGCCGAGGTGGGGCTGGAGACAACCATCCGCCGCCCCATCATCAATACGAGGGACGAGCCCCATGCGACAGCGGACAAGTACCGACGCCTCCACGTGATCATTGGGGACGCCAACCTCAGCCAGGCCTCAAATTTCCTCAAGTTCGGTACCACCGCCATGGTCCTGAGCCTCATTGAGGCAGGACAGGCTCCGAAGATTGAGGTTCACGAGCCCGTCCAGGCGCTCCAAGCCATCAGCCACGACACCACGATGGCTGTGACCGCAAGGCTCCTCGACGGAAGACGCGTGACCGCCCTCGATCTCCAGTGGATGTATTACGAGGCAGCCGCCAAACTGGCCCAGGAGACAGGGGTGGCGGATTCGGTCACTGGAGATGGCCACACCCATCTGGTCCTGTCGCAGTGGGAGGCCACGTTGACAACCCTGGGCACTGATCCTGATGCCGCTGCCTCGTCGGTTGAATGGGTGGCCAAGAAATCGCTTCTGGAAGGTTACCGCCACCGGGACGGACTGGCGTGGGACGACGCCCGGCTCGGCTTGGTGGACCTTCAGTGGTCGGATATCCGGCCGGAGAAAGGCCTTTACTACAGGCTGCTCTCCAGGGACCGGATGACGCGCATAGTCGACGACGGCGACATCACCCGGGCGGTCGCCGAACCGCCGTCGGATACCCGCGCTTACTTCCGCGGCCGGTGCGTTTCGAAGTTCGGAAAGGACGTTGTCGGCGCCAGTTGGGACTCGGTGATCTTCGATGTTCCCGGGCTGGGGAAACTGCAGCGGGTACCCACGCGCGAACCCCTGCGGGGAACCCAGGCACTCACCGGCGCCCTTTTCGACCGGCATGAGGACGCCGGCACTTTCCTGTCCGAATTGATGGGCCGGAACCCGCCTCCGGCGAGGAGCTGAAGAGTGGCAGCCACAGGGAGATTCGTGCCCCCGCAAAGCCACGCGCAGCAGCCCGCAGCGTGGCACTATGGCAGTAGGAAGTCTCCGTCAACAGGGGACTGACAGTAGGGAGAAAGAAAATGGCAGCACAGGAGCAGCAACAACCACAGTCCCGGGGAACCGAGACCGAAGTGGATGTACCGGAGGCACCCCCGGCAGCACCCGAGGCACAGGCCTCGGAGGCGACGCAGGGAGTGGATGACCTTCTTGACGAAATCGACGGCGTTCTGGAATCCAACGCTGAAGAATTCGTCAGGGCGTTTGTCCAAAAGGGCGGCCAGTAACAGGACCCACCCCCGCAGGTACTGCCCGGTAGGCGTGAGGCCACCGGGCATCGGAACGCAGCAGAGTCGAAGGAGTGCAGCAATGCAGGACCCATCAACCGGCCCCCTGGCCACCCAGGCAACGTCTTCTTTCACGGAGCATCTTCAACGTTCGCGTCCCGAACTCCTACCGTTCAATCAATTGTTACCCGCCGGCACAGTGCCGTCGTCGCCGCATGCCACCACCATCGTGGCCTTGACCTACGCCGGTGGTGTGTTGATGGCCGGGGATCGCCGGGCCACCATGGGCAACATCATCGCCAGCCGTCACATCGAGAAGGTGTTTCCTGCCGACGAGTACTCCGTGCTGGGCATAGCAGGCACCGCCGGCTTGGCAATCGACATCACACGGCTTTTCCAAGTTGAACTGGAGCATTACGAAAAGATCGAGGGCACGCTGCTCAGCCTCGTGGGCAAGGCCAACCGCCTGGGTGCGATGATCCGCGGAAACCTGCCCATGGCAATGCAGGGGATGGCGGTCATTCCGTTGTTCGCTGGCTTCGACCAGGTGGCGGGCGTAGGCCGCTTGTTCTCGTACGACGTCACAGGCGGCCGCTATGAAGAACAGGAGCATCACTCCGTTGGCTCCGGTTCGGTGTTTGCACGGGGAGCGCTGAAGAAACTGTGGAAGCCGAACTTGTCTGAAGAGGACGCCATATCCGTGGCCGTTGAGGCGCTCTACGATGCTGCCGACGACGACTCCGCCACCGGTGGCCCCGACCCCGTCCGGCAACTATGGCCGGTGGTCTACACGGTCAACCGCTCCGGCAACCGACGTGTCCCTGAGAGGGACCTGGCTGCGATCGCCGGCGCAATCGTTGAATCGCGTGCCGTCGCCGGACGGGAGGCCTGACATGACACAGCAGTTTTATGTCTCTCCCGAACAGTTGATGAAGGACCGTGCGGACTTCGCACGCAAGGGCATCGCACGCGGGCGCTCTGTGGTGGTCATCAGCTGCGCCGATGGCATCGCATTGATCGCGGAGAACCCTTCGCCGTCGTTGCACAAAATCGGTGAAATCTACGACAAAATCGCCTTCGCCGCAGTGGGCAAGTACAACGAATTTGAGAGCCTCAGACAAGCAGGCGTCCGCTACGCAGATGTTCGCGGCTACTCCTACGATCGCGAGGACGTGACGGCCCGGGGCCTGGCCAGCGTTTATGCTCAAAGCCTCGGAGCTGTATTCACGGCCGAGCAGAAGCCGTTCGAGGTGGAATTGGCAGTGGCCGAAGTCGGCGTCACGCAGGAACAGGACCACCTGTACCGCCTCACCTTCGATGGATCAATCGCCGATGAGAACGGCTTCGTGGTCATGGGCGGACTTGCTGACCAAATTTCCGACGTCGTCAACGGGGCTTGGGAGCCGGAGCTCAACTTGGCGGGGGCCATGCAATTGGCACTTCGTGCCCTCGCCACCAACAAGGAAGTTGAAGAATTGCCCGCTGCCGCCGTGGAAGCCGCCGTTCTTTACCGCGATTCGGAAAGCAACCGCGGATCCCGCAGGGCGTTCCGACGGCTGCTTCCGGAAGACATGACCCGGTTGCTCACAGAGGAGAGCTGAGATGGATAAGCGGATATTTGGCATTGAAACGGAATTTGGAATTTCCTATTCCAGCCCCGATTCCCGCCCTTTGGCACCCGAAGAAGTGGCACGCTACCTCTTTCGCAAAGTGGTCAGTTGGGGCAGGTCATCCAATGTCTTCCTGACCAATGGCTCCAGGCTGTACTTGGATGTGGGCTCCCACCCTGAGTACGCCACCGCAGAGTGCGATGACCTTGCACAGCTCATTGCCCATGACAGGGCGGGCGAACTGATCCTGGACGACCTCGTGGATGAGGCCCAGGCAAGGCTGGCCGCGGAGGGGTTCAATGGCACGGTTTATCTCTTCAAGAACAACACCGATTCAGCTGGTAACTCCTATGGCAGCCACGAGAATTACCTCATACCGCGGCGTGGAGAGTTCTCCCGCCTTGCCGAGATCCTGATCCCCTTCCTGGTCACCCGGCAACTGATCGCGGGTGCCGGCAAGGTCTTGAAGACCCCGCACGGTGCCACGTTCGCGTTTTCTCAACGGGCCGACCACATCTGGGAGGGCGTCTCCTCTGCGACCACCCGGTCCAGGCCCATCATCAACACCCGCGATGAACCGCACGCGGACGCAGAGTTCTACCGCCGCCTCCACGTGATCGTGGGGGACTCCAACATGTCCGAAACTTCCGCGCTGCTCAAGGTCGGCACGGTGGACCTCATCCTGCGCATGATCGAGGCCGGCGTCATCATGCGGGACATGCGCATGGAGAACCCCATCCGAAGCATCCGCGAAATTTCCCACGACCTGACGGGCCGCGCATTGGTACGGTTGGCCAACGGACGGCAGCTCACCGCACTTGACATCCAGCGCGAGTATCTCAACAAAGTCACCGATTTCGTGGCCACAAACGGTGCCCACAACGCCCACGTTCCGCTCATCCTGGACTTGTGGCAGCGGACCCTGGATGCCATTGAGAGCGGCGACACCAGCACCATCGACACCGAAGTTGATTGGGCCATCAAGAAGAAGCTCATGGATGGCTACATGCGCCGCCATGACCTCAGTCTTGATTCACCACGCATTGCCCAACTGGACCTCACCTACCATGACATCTCGCGGCAACGTGGCATCTTCTTCCTCTTGCAGGCGCGCGGCCAAGCACGCAGGCTGGTCACTGAAACCGACGTTAAGGATGCTGTGGATGCCCCGCCACAGACAACGCGCGCAAAACTGCGGGGAGACTTTGTGCGCAGGGCACAGGAGCTTGGCCGCGACTACACAGTTGACTGGGTACACCTGAAACTCAACGACCGCGCACACCAAACCATCCTCTGCAAGGATCCGTTCCGGAGCGTTGACGAACGGGTGGATGCCCTCCTGGACTCCATGGGCTGACGGGCCTTATAAGCTGGCTCCCAGCTTCACGGGCTATTCTGGATAGTGGTCTCTTCCCGAGATACACCTTGCTTGGATGCGCTACGCGTCTTTCCGAGTGTCCCTTTGCCCCGACGAAAGTGTCTTTTTGTGCGTCGACTCCTAGCAATTCTACTTCCCGCCCTGCTGCTCATCACCGCGTGCGGAGGCGGAAGCACTCCGGCCGCTGAGCCCACCAGCCAGTCAGCAGGCGAAGTCGCCAAGCTCGACTCCGTGAAAGTTACGGATAACGGCAATGACAAAGCGCCCGGCATTGAATTCTCCAAGCCCCTCGCCGTGACCGAACCCACCGTCAAGGTTGTCAACGAAGGTGACGGTGAACCCGTCAAGGCTGGACAGACGGCGGAGCTGGCGTATCTCGCATTGGATGGCACTGACGGCAAGACCCTGGAAGATGCGTACGCGGCCGAGCCCCAGCAACTTGAGCTTACGGACCAGCTCAAATCCGAAAACGCGCTGATCTACAACGCCTTTGTCGGCGCCAAGGTCGGTTCGCATGTTGCCTTTGCTGTGCCCGGCACTGCCACTGGTGCTGCCGCAGCATCCACCCAGCTGATCGTCTTCAAACTGGTTGCCGCCAAGGATGCAGCCCCGGTGCTGGAAAAGCCTGAAGGTGAAACTGTTACGCCTCCCGCGGGACTCCCCACCGTGAAGGAAAACGACAAGGGCATCCCGGAGATCTCGGTTGAGGGAATCGCAGCTCCCACTCAGCTGATCGCCCAGGACCTTATCAAGGGATCCGGCGCGGCAGTCAAGGCCACCGACACGCTTACCGTCAACTACGTGGGCGTCAACCTTTCCGACGGCAAGAAGTTCGATTCCAGCTTTGATCGCGGCGAGCCTACAAGCTTCCCGCTCTCCGGCGTCATCAAGGGCTGGACCCAGGGCCTGGAAGGCAAGACCGTAGGTTCCCGCGTCCTCCTGGTCATCCCCCAGGACCTCGCGTATGGCGAGGCAGGTCAGGGCGAAGCCAAGGGCCACCTGGTGTTCGTCGTGGACATCCTGGGCGTCAAGTAACGCCAGCAGGATAGGCAGGCACTCGCTTAGGCTGGTTCCTGACATATTTTCTTTTCTCACCTAAGGAGCAACCATGTCATTTGGTCAGCGTGACTTCGACCGCACCAAGCCCGAAATCGACTTCCCCGAAGGCGACGTCCCCACGGACCTTGTCATCACGGATCTCATTGAAGGCACCGGCACCGAGGCCAAGGCCGGGGACACCGTGTCCACCCACTACGTCGGCGTTGCCTGGTCCACGGGCGAAGAATTCGACGCTTCCTGGGGCCGCGGCGCTCCGCTCGACTTCCGCGTAGGCGTCGGCCAAGTCATCCAGGGCTGGGATCAGGGTCTGCTCGGCATGAAGGTCGGCGGCCGCCGTCGCCTGGAAATCCCCTCGGAGCTGGCTTACGGCTCACGCGGCGCCGGTGGAGCAATCAAGCCCAACGAGGCCTTGATTTTCGTGGTTGACCTCGTAGCCGTCCGCTAGGACTTTGGCTTTTCGCAAGGCGCGTTACCTTCCGGTTTTGCCGGTCGGTGACGCGCCTTGCTGCTTTCCCGCAGGTTTTTAGTAACGTAGCAAGCGTGTCCGCATCCCGCACTGAACGCCTGTTGAATCTCCTCCTTGCTTTGCTCAATACCAAAGTGGGCCTCCCACGTGCCGTGCTGCGCGAAAAGGTTTACCACGATTCGGCGGAGAACGATGTCGCCTTTGGACGGATGTTCGAGCGCGACAAAGTTGATCTGAAGCACTTTGGCTTCGAGATCGAGACCTTGACGGATCCGCAAAACTTCGGCGCCGACGACCCCGCCTCCACCCGATACCGCATTGGCAAGGACTCCAACCGGCTGCCCGATGTGAGTTTGACGCCTGCAGAGAGCACCGTGCTGCTGCTCGCTGCACAGTTGTGGGAACGCGCAGCGCTGGGAACCGCAGCCGCCAACGCCGTCCGCAAGCTGCAGGCAGCCGGAGGCTTCACGGATGTGGACCTCCCAGCAGGGGTCCAGCCCCGGATCAAACCCGCCGGACAAGCTTTCGACGACGTCGTTGCAGCCATGCACGGCAAGCACCCGGTCCGCTTCGGCTACCTCGCGGTCAGTACCGGGCGCGAAGAAGTCCGCGAAGTGGAGCCTTGGGGACTGGGCAGTCGCTTCGGCCAGTGGTACCTCGTGGGCTTGGACCGGGGGAGGGACGCCAAGAGGCTCTTCAGGCTTTCCCGGATGACCACAGCAGTGAGCGTGGACACCTCGGGCAGTTTCCTTCCGCCGGAGGGTTTCAACGCCCGGGCTGAGCTGGACGCCCTCAACGAGCTTCCCGTTCAGCGGGCCACCCTGGTCGTCGAAAAGGACAGGTTGCTTGCCCTCCGCAAAAGGGCTGCTTTCATCCAAACGGACCCTGATGAACGCAGCCGGGACCGCATATCTGTGGATTTCCGGGATCCTGAGCAACTAGCAGAAGAGTTGGCATCCTACGGCCCTCACGTCAAGGTGACCGGACCCGCGGAACTGCGCTCCGCCGTCGTACGCCGCCTCCAAGCAGCCGCAAACTTTGATGACGTTTCCCTGATACCCGTTGAGTTTCCGGAAGCGGGACGCGCGCCCCGGGCACGCAAGCGCACGTCCGAAGACCAATTGTCCAGGATGCTGCAGCTGGTGCCGTTTCTGGTCCACCATCAAGGACTGCATATCCAGCAGGTGGCTGATCATTTTGGCATCAGCCGCAAGGCGTTGATTGACGACCTGAAGATCCTGATCTGTTCCGGCCTGCCCGAGGGATATCCGGATGACCTGCTGGACATCCAGTGGGAGAACGATCACGTGTATATCTCCGAGCACCTGGATTTGAATCGTCCCGTGCGTTTCAGCGAGGACGAAGCGGCCGCACTACTGACCGGCCTGGCCATGCTGGGCGATCTGCCGGCGCTGGCAGGCCTGACAGAAGATGAGTCCGGCAGCGCCTTGGAATCCGTCACCATCAAGCTGACGGGTGCTGCCGGGCAGGCAGCACGATTGGCCGGTTCCGTGTCCGGCCAATCGGTGGCGCCTGAACAGTCACAGGCTTTCGCTGCCATAACCAGAGCCATCAGGGAAGGTCAGCAATTGAGGCTCAGGTACTTCTCGTTGCAACGGGACGAAGTAACCGAGCGTGACGTGGACCCCCTGCGGCTCTACTCGCTGGACAATACGTGGTACTTCGAGGCCTACTGCCACAGCAAGGCCGGCATCAGGAACTTCCGGCTGGACAGGGTGGAAACCTTGGAGAGCAATGGTCGGCCCGTGTCCGGCGCTGCGACTGCAGAGCAGGATTTTCCGGCCAGGTTGTTCACTCCTGGAGACGACGACGTGCTGGTGATCCTCCAGCTGACGCGACAGGGTGCCGGACTGGCTGACGACTACTACGCCGAACGCACGGCCCAACTGCCCGACGGCGGATTGCTCGCCGAAGTGAGGTTTGGCAATCCGGAGTGGCTGCCGATGTTTGTTTCGCAGCATGGGGGATCCGTTCGAATCCTCGAACCCGGGACCTTGCGGCAGGAAAGCCGTGCGTGGGTTGACGCGGCCCTGGTGCAGTACGACTCACCTTCGGGCACCAAGGCTGGCTAGACTCCTCAAATGCCTTGGTGGTTCTGGATCCTGTTGTGGATCGCGCTTATAGCCCTTTCGTTGCTCCTTCACCTGACACTGGGCTATCGCTTGTACCGAAAATTCATGTCAACTGTTCATGAACTGGCTGCTGCGGGTAAACGATTCAGCAATCTCTCACCTGTCGTGGAAACCTCCGACGTTGACGGCGCGAATCCCCGGCCAGAACCGGGATCCGCAATTTTTGCCTCCCCGGACCAGATGCGTCATGATTACCTGACGGCCAAAGCCTTCCGCCAGGAAGTTCGCCGTCAACGGCGCGTCAAGCGCAAAGCCGAGCGCGGTCAGCCGCAATCCCTGCACGACATTGAAATCAGATAGACGTAGGATGTATCCAAAAGGAAAGGACCTCCCCACATGAGGCTCGAAGGCTGGCATCTCATCATTATCATCGTCCTGGCTCTGGTGCTCTTTGCAGCGCCGAAGCTGCCGTCCATGGCGCGCAGCATTGGGCAGTCGATGCGTATTTTCAAGTCTGAAGTCCGGGAAATGAAGAAGGATGGTTCTTCCGAGGCGAAGGACTCCCAGGACGCTTCCGACGCCGTAGAAGGCAAGGTAATAGGCCACCCGGACGTCAAGACCAAGAACAACGGCGAGACTGACGTACCGCCCTCCACCCGCGTCTAAAGAGAAGTGGTAGAAACGAAGGGGCGCAAGGCCAACCCCGAAGCCCGGATGGCGCTCCTGGACCACCTCAAGGAGCTGCGAAACCGGCTCTTCAAGGCTGCAATCGGCGTCATTCTGGGAACAGTGGTGGGCTTCATCGTCTACCAGCCCCTCCTGGAAGCACTGATCAAGCCGATCAAGGACCTCAATGAAAAAGAGGGACGCGCTGCCACGCTGAACTTTGATGGCGTCGCGAGTTCGTTCGACCTCATGGTTCAGGTATCGGTCTTTCTCGGTGTGATCCTGGCAAGCCCTGTCTGGATCTACCAACTTTGGGCCTTCATAGTGCCTGGGCTCCACAAGAAGGAGCGGCGCCTCGCACTGTCCTTCGTGGCAGCAGCGGTCCCGCTGTTCATCGGCGGTGTCCTGCTTGCCTGGCTGGTGCTGCCCAATGCCGTTCGCGTGCTGACCGACTTCACTCCGGTGGGCGGGTCAAACTTCATCAGCGCTGAAATCTACTTGGCCTTTGTCCTCCGGCTCCTTCTGGCCTTTGGTATCGCATTCCTGGTGCCCGTGGTGCTGGTTGGATTGAACCTCGCGGGAATAGTCAAGGGCAAACAGCTCATCAAAAGTTGGCGAATCACCATCTTCCTGGTGTGCTTGTTCGCTGCGATGGCAGCTCCGGGCGCTGACGCCATGAGCATGTTCTACCTCGCGGCGCCCATGCTGCTCCTGTTCTTCGCGGCCATCGGCGTCTGCGTCCTGAATGACCGGCGCCGTGAGCGCCGTGCCATCAAGCGGGCAGCTGAGACCGAGGCCACTGCAGACATCGCAACCCCGGCCACGGATCTGGAGAATCTCTAGACCTTGGGCCACTAGGCTTGATGCATGTCCTCCACTTCCGGGTCTTCATCACCATCAGACCGTTATCAGGCGGCAGCCCAGCGGGCAGCTGAGTCGAAAACTTACTTGGGCGCGTTCGCCCGTACCTTGGACTTTGACCTGGACGACTTCCAACGTGAGGCGTGCAGGTCGCTCCAGGAAGGCCGCGGCGTTCTGGTGGCGGCCCCCACCGGCGCTGGTAAGACGATCGTTGGCGAATTCGCGATCTACCTGGCCTTGGAACGGGGACTTAAGGCCTTTTACACCACGCCCATCAAGGCCCTGAGCAACCAGAAGTACTCGGAACTGGCGGCAAAATACGGACCCGCGAACGTTGGCTTGCTGACAGGTGACACCACCATCAACGGAGAAGCTTCCGTAGTGGTCATGACCACCGAAGTTCTTCGAAACATGCTTTACGCCGATTCTGAAACCCTTGGCGACCTGGGGTTTGTGGTGATGGACGAAGTTCATTACCTGGCAGATCGATTCCGCGGCGCCGTCTGGGAAGAAGTCATCATCCACTTGCCCAGCGAAGTGCAGGTTGCCTCGCTGAGTGCCACAGTTTCCAATGCGGAAGAGTTCGGCGCCTGGCTGGATACGGTCAGGGGCGATACGGACGTCATCGTCTCCGAACACCGTCCTGTACCCCTTTGGCAGCACGTCATGGTGGGCCGGGAAATTGTGGATCTCTTTGCCGGCGACACGACCTTCGACGAGATTGCGCCCCAGGCACCTGGTGCACGGGAAACCGAAGTGCCGGATCTTTCCGAAGCGGACGAGGTACTGACCGAGCCGGCCCCTACTGATCGACGACGTCCCGCAGCCAAGCGCATGTCCGCAAACACAGTCCGCCAGGCAGTCACCGGCCCCGAGTTCGAAGTGAACCCGGACCTCTTGGCCATGGCGCGCTCAGAGAGCCGGATGAACATGAATGGCCGATTTGGCCATGGTGGCCGGAGTCGTCGGCGCCAGGACCGGTACCGCGATGAGCGGCAGCAATCCGAGCAGCGCAGTCCGGTGCGGAAGGCCAGCCGCCCCCAGGTCATTGAGAGCCTCAGGCGCCAGGATCTTCTGCCCGCCATTACCTTCATTTTCTCCAGGGCAGGTTGTGACGCTGCCGTAGCGCAGTGCGCGGCATCGGGACTTTGGCTGACCACCGAACGTGAACAGCAGATCATTGCCCAGCGGGTGGACGAGGCGAGCCACGAGATTCCCGCTGACGACCTCGACGTCCTCGGATTCTGGGGCTGGCGCGACGGCCTTGTCAGGGGCTTCGCGGCCCACCACGCAGGCATGCTTCCAACGTTCAAGGAAGTAGTGGAGAAGCTCTTTGCCGACGGCTTGGTCAAGGCAGTCTTCGCCACCGAAACACTGGCCCTTGGTGTCAACATGCCTGCACGCTGCGTGGTGCTGGAAAAGCTGGAAAAGTTCAACGGCGAAGCTCACGTCAACATCACTGCGGGGGAGTACACCCAGCTCACAGGCCGCGCGGGACGTCGAGGCATTGATGTCGAAGGCCATGCCGTTGTGCTGTGGCAGCCGGGTACTGATCCGGCCGCCGTAGCCGGACTCGCCTCCCGGCGCACGTACCCCCTGAACTCCAGCTTCAGGCCTACGTACAACATGAGCATCAATCTGATTGCCCAGTTCGGACGGGTCCGGGCACGCGAAATCCTAGAGTCCTCCTTTGCCCAGTTCCAGGCTGACCGCTCAGTGGTGGGCCTTGCACGGCAGGTGCGTGGGCGTGAAGAGTCGCTGGCGGGCTACGCCAAGTCCATGGAGTGCCACCTGGGCGACTTCACCGAGTACGCAAAGCTCCGGCGTGAACTCAGTGATGCCGAGAATTTCGCTGCCCGCGACCACCATCGCGCCCGGAAATCCCATGTTGCTGATTCCCTCACACGCTTGATCCCCGGCGACGTCATCAGCATCTACAGCGGCCGACTTGCCGGTCATGCCGTTGTGCTGGAGGTGGACCCCAATGCCCGGGAACCACGCCCCTCCGTGCTCACCTCTGACAACCAGCTGCGACGCATCGGTGTCCATGACCTCGATGGTCCCGTGTCACCGATAACACGTATCCGCATTCCGAAATCCTTCAATGCCAAGGTTCCCAAAGCCCGCAGGGACCTCGCTTCCTCCATGCGGCACGCCATCAGCGAGGACGCTCCCCAAAGCCGCCGTAACAGCAGGCACGAAGACTTCGGGCTCGGCGCCCGCCTGCCGGATCAAGAGAAGAAAATCGCAGATCTTCGCCGGGCACTGCGTGCTCATCCATGCCATGGGTGCAGCGAACGCGAAGACCATGCACGGTGGTCGGAGCGCTGGTGGAAACTGCGCAGGGAGACCGACGGCCTGGTCCGGCAGATCCAAGGCAGAACCAACACCATTGCCAAGACGTTCGACCGCGTCTGCGATGTTCTTTCGGTTTACGGTTACCTGGAAACCAGCGACGCCGGACATGTCACCATCAGCACCGATGGGCAACGGCTGCGCCGGATCTATGGAGAGAAGGACCTGCTCATCTCCCAGACTGTTCGGCGGGGCGCCATCAACGACCTCGATGCCGCCGAACTGGCTTCGTTTGCCAGCACCTTGGTTTACCAGGCCAAACGGGAAGACCGCGGGCTGCGGCCCAAGATGCCTAGCGTCTCACTGGAATCGGCCATAGACATCGTCATCCGTGAATGGTCGCAGCTGGAAGACACCGAGGAACGCAACAGGCTGCCTTTGACGGGCGAACCGGAACTCGGACTGATGTGGCCCATGTACAAGTGGGCCAAGGGGCGCCACCTTCAGGACGTGCTCAGCGGAACGGACCTCGCGGCCGGAGACTTTGTGCGCTGGGCGAAGCAAGTGGTGGACCTCCTTGACCAGCTGGCCAAGATCCCGCAACTGGACCCGCGTTTGGCCCGCATCTGCCGTGAATCCATTGACTTGGTCCGCCGCGGCGTGGTGGCTTACTCCACGGTGGCTTAGCGCGTCCCTTCCCTGATTGACAGTTTTCAACGCTCGAGGAGCACAACGCATGAACCAGCCAGGCGTGCCAGCCGGCCAAGACCACAACACCAAGTACCGCAAGGTCACGATGTATCGCAACGGTTCGATCTATACCGCAGCCGACCCCTTTGCCACCGCCATGGTGGTGGACGGCGACACCGTAGCCTGGGTGGGCTCCGAGCAGGCAGCCACCTCCATCGCTGACTCATCCATGGACATCATCGATCTCCGGGGTGCCCTCCTTGCGCCCGGATTCGTGGACTCACATGCACACCTGACGGAGACAGGCCTTGCCCTGTCCGGTCTGAAGCTCGCAGCGGTGCGTTCGGCCAAGGAACTGCTCGACGCCGTTGCCTCCGCCGGCGGTACGGGCACAGTCCTGGGCCACGGTTGGGATGAAACCGCGTGGGAAAATCCTGTGCTCCCTACCCTTGAAGAGCTCGAAAGGGCATCCGGTGGACGGCACGTCTATCTTTCACGCATCGACGTCCACTCAGCCCTTGTGTCCTCCTCGCTGGCCGCGGCCGCAGGGTTGAATGGCCTCGACGGGTTCTCCGGAGTCGCACGCGTGGTGCGGGCAGCACACACCGCATCCCGGTTGACGGCGCGGATGTTCCCGGAGTCCGAAAGGCGCGGGTACCAGGAGCAGGCCCTGCAGGAGGCCGCGTCCCATGGATATGTAGCCATGGCCGAGATGTCCGCACCACACATTTGCGGATCCGAAGACCTGAGGATGGCCGCCTCGTGGAACCGCCACGGAGACAAGCCCGAGGTGCTCCCTTATTGGGGCGAGCTGGCGACGTCGGAGGAGCACGCCCAGGCCATACTGGACGCCTTGGGTACCGAGGTTCTGGGTCTGGCCGGTGACCTCAACATGGACGGTTCCATCGGTTCCCGCACGGCGGCCCTCCTGGACGACTACGCCGACGCACCGGGCCACCGCGGGAGTTTGTACCTTTCAGTGGACGATGCCACCAAGCACCTGATATCCACGTCCCTTCTGGGGGTCCAGGCAGGCTTCCACGTCATAGGTGACGCCGGACTGGGCGCAGTACTGGACGCACTGGATGCAGCAGCCGACGAAGTGGGGGAGCAGCGCATCCGGGCAGCCGGCCACCGCCTTGAGCACGTGGAGATGGCAGACCAGTCCGCCATCGATCGGCTGGCCAAGTACTCCGTGTCGGTCAGCGTTCAGCCTGGTTTCGACGCCGCATGGGGTGCCTCAGGCGGCCTCTACGAGCAGCGTTTGGGTGGCCGCAGCCAAACGATGAACCCCTTTGCATCCTTCTACGCAAGCGGCGTGCCTATCGCTTTCGGCAGCGACAGCCCAGTCACGCCTCTCCGCCCGTGGTCGAGCGTACGAGCCTGCCTGGAGCACAGCAACCCGGAGCAAAGAATTTCGGCTCGTGCCGCGTTCTTGGGCCACACACGTGCGGGGTGGCGGGCCACCAAGCACCGGAACCCCCTGATGGGCCAGCTGGTGCCGGGGGCACCTGCGAGTTTCGCCGTCTGGGAAGTGGACGAACTGATGGTCCAGGTGGCTGATAGCCGAGTACAGTCATGGAGCACGGACCCCCGGGCGCGGACGCCCCTTCTGCCTGCTCTGGACACCGGCAGCGATCCCCGTTGCCTGCAGACGGTCCGCGAGGGACATGAGCTGTTCGCCCACGAATCGCTCAGGGTGTAAAGCAGGAATTTCCATCGGCACAGTGCCGCCTGATCTGCGACGACAGACGAAACCGCAGGTCATTGGCCGGTTGACACCCTAAGGTGAGTCCGTAGCATTGAGGCTCAACGGACAATCAACGCAGAGGCTGTGGCCGTAGCGTGGTGGTCCGGTCGTGGCCGGAGCGCATTCATGGTGGCGGCAGATGAGTGGGCAGGTCCACAGCGACCCGGAAAACAGTGCGTTTGCGGTTTCGTCCTCCGACGCCACTGGTCCCGGGCTTGTGGACCTGCCCGCCAGCGCCCCGCCACTGCCTGCGACCATGTGTCCGGCGCCACAGCCGCCAAATGAGTCCTTGCCGTCGTCCTATAATGGAGAGTTGCGCCAGAACGCCAGCCGTAAGGCTGCTCCGGCACACTGACCGCTCCATCAAGGAAAGGCCTCTTCTTGCGTGTCCTGACGATCATTCCCACCTACAACGAGCTGGAATCGCTCCCCGTGACATTGGGTCGACTGCGCGCAGCAGTGCCCGATTCCGATGTCCTGGTGGTCGACGACAACAGCCCTGACGGCACGGGAAAGCTTGCCGACGACTTCGCCGCAAAGGACAGCCAGGTGCATGTACTGCATCGCAAGGGCAAGGAAGGCCTGGGAGCCGCGTACATCGCCGGCTTCAAGTGGGGACTGGCCGCAGGCTATGACGTCCTGGTGGAAATGGACGCTGACGGTTCACATAAGCCGGAGCAGTTGCCGCTTCTCCTGGACGCCGTCAAGGACGGGGCAGACCTTGCAATGGGCTCACGATGGGTTCCCGGCGGGAGTGTGGTTAACTGGCCGCTCTACCGCCAGGCCATCTCCCGTATCGGCAGCACCTATGCCCGCATTATGCTGGGCGTCAAGATCAAGGACGTCACCGGCGGCTACCGTGCTTTCCGACGCAGCACTCTGGAAGCACTCAACTTGGACGAGGTCGAGTCGGTTGGCTACGGCTTCCAGGTTGACCTCGCGTGGCGCGTTGCCAAGCTTGGCCTCCGCATCGAGGAGCGCCCCATCACGTTCGTTGAACGCGAACTCGGGGCATCGAAGATGAGCGGCAACATTGTGGTGGAAGCCATGATCAACGTCACCAAATGGGGACTCGCGGCACGTTGGGCAAAGCTCACCCGCAAGTCGCCTGCCGTAGCCAAGTAGCTCGTTACCTTTATCAAGCAGAAAGGCCGGGTCCGGTTCCCAAAGGGAAACCGGACCCGGCCTTTCTTGTGTCCATGGCCGACTAAGCGGAGCGGCGCTCTCCACGGCGCTCACGCAGGATGTTCAGACGATCCTCGAGGATCTGCTCCAGCTCGGGGAGGCTGCGGCGTTCCAGGAGCATGTCCCAGTGGGTGCGGACAGCTTTCTCGTTTGCATCCACAGGACGCTCGCCATCAACCAGCAGCGCTTCCTTGCCGGTCTTGGAAACCCAAACGGGGGGAATTTCGGCCTCGGAGGAGAAGGTCACGAAGACCTGCTCGCCGTCCTCGCAACGGTACTCGACCCGCTGGCGCGGTGCCGGTTCAACGCCGGATTCTGTTTCCATGCCCTGGGCGCCAAGACGCATACCCCGCAGGCTGCGATCGCTCATGATTACTCCCTCTGTCTGTTCGCGGAGCAGGAACCCCGCGCTAGCCGTAAGCCGTTTTCACGATCCTTACGGACTACTTCTGCACACCTTGCATCACTAATTGCAACGCCTGGCCAAGCTTTAATGTTCCATCCACGCTGAACCAGCCGGACAAATATCCCATTATACGCGGATCATCGCCCACTACTCAAAAAGGCGGACAAACAACGAGCGGCCAGCCGGAATGGCTGACCGCTCGGAGACCCTGCAATGCTGGTTTACTCAGCCGGCCGCGGTTGCTGCGCTGTCCCCGCCGGCTCGGAGGTCTTGGTCTGTTCATTTCCACCGAAGAGGCCAGCGGGGGAGTCCCCGTTGTTCCCTCCAAGGGCACCGCCGATGCCTTTGAGTGCCTCTCCGACTTCACTCGGAATGATCCAAAGCTTGTTCGAGCTTCCCTCAGCGATCTTAGGAAGTGTCTGCAAGTACTGGTACGCAAGGAGCTTCTGGTCCGGGTTGCCCTTGTGAATGGCGTCGAAGACCTTCTGGATGGCCTGGGCTTCACCGTCAGCCCTCAGGATGGCCGCCTTCGCGTCACCTTCAGCCGCGAGGATGGCAGCTTGGCGCTGGCCTTCTGCGGTGAGGATCTGCGACTGCTTGGTGCCTTCGGCGGTCAGGATGGCTGCACGGCGATCACGCTCTGCGCGCATCTGCTTTTCCATCGAGTCCTGGATGGAGTGGGGCGGATCAATCGCCTTCAACTCGACGCGGGACACGCGGATGCCCCAGCGACCCGTTGCTTCGTCCAGGACACCACGCAGTTGACCATTGATCTGGTCGCGGGATGTGAGTGCTTCTTCGAGGTTAAGCCCGCCCACCACGTTACGAAGCGTGGTAGTGGTCAACTGTTCCACGGCCTGGATGTAGTTGGCGATCTCGTAGGTTGCTGCCCTGGGATCGGTGACTTGGAAGTACACAACGGTGTCAATCGAGACCACCAGGTTGTCCTCGGTGATGACCGGCTGAGGCGGGAACGAAACTACCTGTTCACGCAGGTCGAGCAACGGCAGCAGCCGGTCGACGAACGGGATCAGGATGGTCAGCCCCGGGTTGAGCGTCCGCTGGTACTTGCCGAGGCGTTCAACGACGCCGGCACGGGCTTGCGGGATGATCCTTACCGAGCGGACCAACACGATGATGACAAAAATGACGAGAACAATCAGCACAATTGCTGCTGCTGTTCCTCCTAAGCCGTCCATACATCTCCTTCATTCCCCAATTGCGTGGTTTGATGCGGCGTGGCCCTGGCAGGCTGCCCGGGCCGGCAACCGCTGAAATTCAAGGGCGCGCCTTAGCGCGGGCTGTTCTCGGCAGGCGAGGCGACTACCGCCGTCGCGCCGTCGATCCTGGTGACCTGAACCGTCGAACCGGCGTCGAGAACACCGGCCGTGCTGCGGGCGCTCCATACGTCGCCGCCGATCTTGACCAGTCCACTGGTTCCACTCACGGCTTCGATGACGAGAGCGGACTGACCGATGAGCCGGTCGATATTGCTGCGCTGTTCGGCTGGTCCCTTATGCAGGTGCTTCATGGCGACAGGACGGACAAAGACGATCATTAGGAGGGAGACCACGGAGAAGATCACGATTTGGAGCCAGAAATCGGCCCCCGCGAAGTCGGCGATCAGTCCGGCAAGGGCACCGCCACCGAGCATGATGAAGAAGAGGTCGAGGGTAAGCATCTCCACCACCGCGAACGCGAGGAAGACCGTGAGCCAGAGGGCCCACCAATTCTCGCCGAGCCATTCAAACATCATTTCCCCCTTGGTCCCGGATCCCGCGAGCGGGATCACAGTCACTGTTCCTCCATCCTAGCCCGCCGTACCGTCCCACGTCAGGACACGGTAAATTCGCTGATTCGGAACTTCGCGCTGGTGGCCACGGAGCCTTCCACCGCGGTCAATTCCGCCAATTGTCCGCGCTGAAGGTGATGCCCGGCTGGACCCATGTAGGCGAGGTCAGCTACCTCCGGTCCGCTGAGCGTCAGGGGGAGATCGAGGCTCTGGCTGGCGCCTGAGAGGAAATGGTGCCGCATGGAGTCCATCAGCCGCTCCTCTTTGCCTTCTTCAATGCCGAGCATGCCTGTCCGGGCTGCGATTTCGGCGAGATGGCCCGGCCTGGGCGTCACAACGATCAGCGAGCCTCCGGGCCGGAGCACCCGGGCGAACTCGGCGGGGTTACGCGGGGCAAAGACCACCGTCACCACATCCGCAGTGTTGTCCGCCATGGGCAGCGGACGCCAAATGTCCCATACAAGGTTTGCGGCCTGCGGATTGAGCCGGGCGGCGCGCCTGAGGGCGAATTTGGAAATATCCACACCGATTCCGGCCACCTTGGAGCGGCCAAGGACAGCCTGGAGGTAGTGGCCCGTGCCGGTACCGGCGTCGAGAACCAGCGCGTCGGGACGTCGGAGTGATCCTGCGGCTGCTTGGGCGACGGCCTGGGCAAGGCCGGAGTAGTGTCCGGCCTCCAGAAACCTGTATCGGGCTGCCACCATGTCCGCCGAATCTGCTTCGAAGACCGTGCCTTTGCCCGTCAGCAGGTTGAAGTAACCCTGTTTGGCTGCGTCGAACAGGTGCCCGGCCTCGCAGGCGAGAGTTCGCTGCCGGCCTTCCCTGAGCTGGAACGTCCCTTGGCAAACAGGACAGCGGAGGGCAGCAACGGCGTCGGACAACATGGCTTCAATCCTACGGCGGGACGGAGTGTCAGGTGCCGGGTGCAGAGCAGCCGGGCTAGGCTCACCAACGTGAAACCCGAGCAATTGCACCTGCTGAACTCAGTGTCCGCCCCGGCAATCCACCCCGATGGAACCAAGGCGGTGGTATCCGTCACGAGGCCTGACTTTGACGCCGACAGCTATGTGGGCCAGTTGTGGAATGTTCCCCTGGACACCACCAAGTTTCCTCGACGCATCACGCGCGGCTTCAGGGACAGTTCGCCGGCGTTCTCACCCGATGGACTTGTCCTGGCCTTCCTTCGGAGTGACCCGAACGGCAAACCGCAACTGTACGTAGTGGAGGCAGCCGGCGGTGAACCGCAGCGCATCACGGACCAGCACGCCGGTGTAGGTGGTTTCGTGTGGGCGCCCGATTCGCACCGGATTGCCTTCGAGGCCCGGGTGCCGGAGCAGGGGCGCTACGGAACGGTCGACGGCGTCGGTTCCGGCGCCGAGGACGCCCGGCTTATCGCTGTCAACCAGTACAAGCAGAACGGCGTCGGTTATACCTCCGATCAGCGTCAGCAACTTTTCGTCGTTGAGGTCCCGGAGTTGGGCGGTGAACCTGCTGTTGCTCCGCGGGGGAGGGCCGCCCACGAACAGCCCACCAG
Organism: Arthrobacter sp. Rue61a; assembly: GCF_000294695.2. Taxonomy (NCBI): domain Bacteria; kingdom Bacillati; phylum Actinomycetota; class Actinomycetes; order Micrococcales; family Micrococcaceae; genus Arthrobacter; species Arthrobacter sp. Rue61a. The sequence continues at coordinate 2,594,096 of NC_018531.1, forward strand.
GACGGCGACGGGGATTCCAACTGCCAAGCAGGTCACGTACGGTGACTCGGACCACGAGTCGCCGTGCTTTTCAGCTGACGGCACCCACCTTTACTTCATTGCCGCCCTCCATGAAGGACACGACGACGACCTCGTCACCGCTGTCTATCGGGTCGCCGCCGACGGCGGTCAGCCGACCGCCGTCGAACCTTTCAAGCAAAAGCTGCAGACTGTCACGGCCGTGCGTGCCTCCACAGACGGCCGGTGGTTGTTTTACGTGGCCCAGGACCTGGGTGACACCGGCAAGGACTTCGTGGCTCGAAATGCTGTTCTGTACGTCATGCCTATCGCCGGGGGAGAAGCGGCGGCCCTGACGGACGTTGAACATTTGGACGTATCGGGACCTCTGGAACCCAGCGGGCCGGCCAGCGTCCTGGTGCTGAACACAGCGCTGGGAAGTGTCGAACTGCTGGACGTCACGGCGGAGGGCGGGATCACCCCACTGGTCCATGGCAACCGTGTAGTTGTCGGGGCAACAGTGGCCGCCAACGGCGAAATTGCCGTGAGTTTCTCAGATGCCTCAACGGTGGGAGATGTCGCGTCACTGGAACGAGGAGAGATCCGCCTTCTCACGGACTTCTCAGCCGCCTTGCGCAACAACTCCCGTGTAACGGAACCCTTGGACTTCGAAGCCGAATCCACCGATGGACAACCCGTTCACGGTTGGGTGGTGCTGCCTGATGGCCCTGGCCCACATCCCGTCCTGCTCACCATCCATGGAGGCCCCTTCTCCCAATACACGGGCGCTTTCTTCGACGAAGCGCAGGTATACGCAGCTGCCGGGTACGCAGTTGTCATGTGCAATCCACGCGGGTCCTCCGGTTACGGACAAGCCCACGGGCGTGCCATCAAGGAACGCATGGGCACAGTGGATATGCAGGATGTGCTCGCGTTCCTGGACTCAGCGTTGGCTTCGTTTGCCGTCCTGGATGAAACACGGGTGGGGATCATGGGCGGTTCGTATGGCGGCTATCTGACCGCGTGGACCATCGCCCACGATCACAGGTTCAAGGGTGCGATTGTAGAGCGCGGTTTCCTGGACCCTGTCAGCTTTGCGGGTTCCGCTGACATTGGCTGGTTCTTCGGGACCGAGTACACCGGAGGAACCCCGGAACAGATGGCGGCCCAAAGTCCCATGGCTGTAGTCTCCCGCGTCGATACACCTACTCTGGTGATTCACAGCGAAAATGATCTGCGCTGCCCCATGGAACAGGGTCAGCGCTACTACGCGCAGCTGAAGGCCCAAGGCGTGGAGACGTCATTGCTCATCTTCCCGGGGGAAGATCACGAGTTGTCACGGTCCGGGACGCCTCATCACCGCAGGCAGCGCTTTGATCACATCCTCCGATGGTGGGCAAAGTACCTTCCCACGGACGTGAACCGCAAGGAGGGCTAGCCATACAGTCCGGATTCCGCCTCAGGGAAGGAATCCAAGGGCCCGTCGTGCCTCATCAATGTTCGGCGCGAACCAGCGGGCGGAGTGCTCAGCATTACTGGACAATGAGCGCAGTTCGGCCCGGTCCAGGTACAGGATGCCCCGAAGGTGGTCTGTTTCGTGCTGCACGATACGCGCCTGCCACCCAGAGAACCACTCTTCCACGGGCTCGCCTGCTGGATTGGTGTAGCGCAGCTCCACGTTCCGGTGACGCGTCACTACCGCTTGGTATCCGCTGACGGAGAGGCACCCTTCAAAAAATGAGGCAGTTTCTGTTCCGAGGGGGCGGTACTGCGGGTTAACGATGGCGAAGAACTCCAATGGTTCCCTGTGACGCACCGCCGCCGACTCCGGGTCCACCTCATATTTGTCCTCCAGAACGGCCAGCTGCAAGGGGATTCCCAGCTGGGGAGCAGCCAATCCGACACCCGGGGCGTCGTGCATGACTTCCTTCATGCGCTCCAGGAAGGCCGCCAACTCGGCATCGTCAATTTGGCCGTCGTAGGGGGCCGCCAGCTGGCGCAACACGGGGTGCCCGGCCTGCACGATGGACGGAAGCGCTTCTGCATCAAGCAACCTGCGGACCGCGTCCCGTATCTGGGTTGGGTTATAGTCCGTGGCGGGGCTCGTGGCCTCAGGGTGAGGTTGGTGGGTCATACAGTGAGCCTAACGCGATGAAGGCAATCCCGACGGTGGGCTAGGCTCGACGAATGATCGATTCCACCCCTCTGGATTGTGTACTCGGGTTTGTTCGAACGGTTGAAGCCGGCGGCGGAGCTGCTGAACTGCGGCCCTTCCTGGCCGACGATTTCATACTCACTGAGTGGCCGCATGCCTTGTCCAAGACGGGCTCCACGCGGAACCTGGCCGAGACCTTGTCTGGCGCCGACCACAGCAAGGACATTGTCTCCGATCAGCGCTTTGACGTGGTCCGCACTACGAGCCAGGAAAACCGAGTGGTGCTTGAAATGAACTGGTCGGCCACTTTGCTGCTTGACCTTCCGCACTGGGACCGCGGCGATACCATTCGCGCCAGGAGCACTGCCGTTTTCGAGCTGCGTGATGGGCTGATCATCAGCCAGGACACGTACGACTGTTACTACACGACGCCGGAATAGCCAGCGCCCCGGAAATACCTAACGCATGGTGAAGCGGCGCTCCACCAGTTCTGAAATTGCCGGTATAGCCAGGGCGCTTGCGAAAAGCGTGTTCCTTGCCGACATGGCGGGAGGCGGGAGCGGTCTGCCCAGGGCCATGTTGAGGCCGGCCTGACGTGAAGCGCGAAGCGCCGCTTTCCTGCGTGACTTCTCGAAATTTGCCACATCGCGTCCTACGTCGGCACCCCGAAAGGATGCATCAATGATGGGGGCCAGAGCTGCAGCATCCAACCAGCCAAGGTTCATGCCCTGCCCGCCGATGGGGCTGATCTCGTGAGCGGCATCCCCCAGCAACACCACCCTGCCGTGAACCATGCGCTGAGCCAGCCGCGAACGTACTTCGAAAGCGCTCAACATCGAATTGCCGGCTGTGTCCAGTACCTCACCGGTCCTGGCCGTGACCAGGTGGGCCAGCCCCGCCGCCGTCGGGTTCTTGTGCGGTGCGCCCAGCCTGACGACCCATCTGCGGATGCCTACTGGCAGAGGAAATGACTCCACGATTCCTTCGGGTTCCAGGTACAACACGGCGTCGGCGCCATGCCCCGTGTCATCCGGGAAATCGCCCATGATGTAGCAGTCCGGATAGCTGCGGAACGGCAAGGCCGGCAAGTAGTGCGGACGGATGGTTGAGTGCGCTCCGTCTGCGGCTATTACCAAGCGTGCATCTGCCTCCAGGCTCCCGGAAGGTGAAACCCCGCGAACGTGTAAGGTTTCGCCGCCGTGGTTGATCTCCTGGACATCGACACCCCGGACGATGGCGCCGGCATCCAGATCCCGTACCGCCAGCTCCAGAACTTCCTCGGTGAACGTCTGCGGGACGGCAAGGATGAAGGGAAACGCAGCGTCGCCGTCGAACGCGAGCTCCGCCACCCGTCGTCTCCGGCTGTAAGCCACGCCGCGCTGGATGTGGACTCCGGCAGCCATGAGTTCCTCGGCAACTCCAGCCCGCGCCAGCTCGGCCAAGGCCGGGGGGTGGATTCCGATCGCGCGGGAACGGTTGCTCCTGCCCCTTCGACGCTCCAAAATGCGGACCTGATATCCCCGTTGAAGCAGCAGGACGCCCATGAACAGGCCCACAGGGCCGGCCCCCACAATCACAACGTCAGGCACGGTTCTCCCCGCGGTGTTCGGTAAGGGCCTGGGGAAGGGCATGGACAAGGAGATGATGCCACGGTCCGTTTGGTTCCACGGTCCATGGGGCCGGGACTGCTGCTTTCAGTTCCGCCGCGGTGTAACTGCGCCTGATGGACGTCAAACCATCCCCGCAGATGTACGAGCCCACGCCCAAAGGCCAAAATCCTGCCAGGAACAAGAAGTATGCGATATTGCTGCGATTGAGGTCGTTATGGAGGCAAAGTCCCCGGCTCAACAACTCCGAATCGTGGAGGACCGCCGCAAGTTGCGCGGGATCGAGGTGGTGGAGGATGTGGTTGGAGATGACGACGTCAAACGTCCGGCCTTCCGCGACGAGCTCTGAGCTGTGCGCCTGACGGTAGCTGACCCCCTCCATACGAGGGGCTTGGGATGCAAAGGCGAAGGCTCTCTCATCCGGGTCGACCGCTGTCACTGTGAGCCTGAAGCCATCCCGTCGGGCCCACTTCGCGAGGCTCCGTGCCACATCTCCGCTGCCGCATCCGATGTCCAGCAGTGACACCGCACGATTGGCTGCCAACAGCGGCCGAAGTCGTCGACGATACGTCCGGTGCCACCCCGAAAGCAGCCTGTTCACCACCGGGAAGCGGGCGTAAGTCCTGTTGAGGCGCCTGGGGTCGCAGTCTTCCCTGTCCATCTCCTCGACGGCGTGCAAATCCCTCTCTTGTAGGGATCCCCAGGGACTCACAGCGCAGGCGAGACCAGCGTAAAGAGTCCCGTTTCAACTGTCAGGCCCGGGCCGAACGCCATGGAACAGATCCTTTCCTCACGTTCGCTGACCGACCGTTCAAGCATGTACTTCAGGACGAACAGCACAGTAGCGCTGCTCATGTTCCCGTATTCCCTCAGCGTTTCCCGCGCGGGAACCAACTGTTCCTGGGTGAGTTCCAACTTGGACTCCACCTTGTCCAGGATGCTACGGCCGCCGGGATGGATGGCCCAGTGGGTAATGTCCCGGTAGGGGAGGCCGGCCAAGGAAGGCTCCCTGGCAAGCAGCGGCGCAAGGGCACCAGTGATGTGTTCCTCAATAATGTGCGGGACGTACGAGCCCAGCACCATCTCGAACCCTTCGTCACCGATGTTCCAGGCCATGGCTTCCTCGCCCACAGGTGTCAGCACGGTTTCAAAGTGGTCCAGGCGGATGGCCGGTTCCGGCCCCTGCAGCTCACGCGCGGTCACGACGGCGGCCGCCGCGCCATCACCGAAAATCGCCGACCCCATGATCGTGTCGGGATCGTTCGAGGTCCTCACATGCAGGGAGCAGAGTTCAACACAGATCACCAGGACAACCGCGGCGGGGTCAGCGACGCAGAACTGCTTGGCCGCCTTGAGGGCGGGGAAGGCTGCGTAACAGCCCATGAAGCCAAGATGGTACCGCTGCACTGCAGGGTTGAGCCCCAAGGCCCTGACCACCTTGTAGTCCGGACCAGGGTTGAAGAACCCTGTGCAGGACACGGTGATGACGTGCGTGATGTCATCGAGGTCGATCCCGGGCGCCTGGGCCACTGCGGCCTTGCCGGCCTCCACGAACAATTTGGTGGCTTCAGTTGCAAAGATCTCGTTGCGCACTTTAGTGCTGGGGCTCAGGACCCGGTTGGTTTCGGGGTCGAAAAACTGCGGATTCTCGGCACGTGCATCAAGGCTGAGCTCCGCTACCGCGGTGTACCGGGTGTCAATTGCCGCAGAGTCGAAACAGGTACTGACCAGTCGGGTACCCAGCCGCGTTAGGCCTGGCTGTGATGCGAAGACGTCACGGGCTTGCTGCTGTACGAGGATGGTTTGCGGAACTGCGGTTTCAAGGGACCTCATGTATACCGGCATGCTTCATTCTTAGCGAGTAAAGCTGGGAAGACAATGGCAGAATCGATCGTACTGACCGAGGTTGGTCAGTAAAAACCAGGCGACGCCGACGGGGGACTGTTGGACCGCGCCGCCTAACAGATGGAGAAATGATGACTATTGCTGCGAGTACCGACAAGCAATCTCCTGCATGGCACGCGGCCGATACCCACGATCTGATCCGGGTTCAAGGCGCACGCGAAAACAACCTGAAGGACGTCAGTGTTGAGATCCCGAAGCGCCGACTGACGGTCTTCACGGGTGTTTCCGGTTCCGGGAAGAGTTCGCTGGTCTTCGCCACCATCGCTGCAGAGTCGCAGCGCATGATCAACGAGACCTACAGTGCTTTTGTCCAGGGCTTCATGCCGTCCCTGGCCCGGCCAGATGTGGACGTGCTCGAAGGACTGACGACGGCCATCATCGTGGACCAGGAACGCATGGGCTCCAACCCGCGCTCTACCGTGGGCACCGCCACCGACGCCAACGCCATGTTGCGTATCCTGTTCAGCCGGCTTGGCCAGCCACACATTGGTTCGCCCAACGCCTATTCCTTCAACGTGCCCACGGTGAAGGCCAGCGGCGCCATCACCGTGGAACGTGGCGAAGGCAAAACGAAGACCGAGAAAGCGACCTTTAACCGGCTGGGTGGCATGTGCTCCCGCTGTGAGGGCATGGGTTCGGTCAACGACTTCGATCTCACGGCTCTCTACGACGAGACCAAATCCCTGAGCGAAGGCGCCCTGACCATTCCGGGATACACCATGGATGGCTGGTATGGGCGCATCTTCAGTGGCTCAGGGTTCTTCAATATGGACAAGCCCATCTCCAAGTTCACCAAGAAGGAACTGCACGATCTCCTCTACCGTGAACCCACCAAGATCAAGGTGGAGGGCATCAACCTCACGTACGAGGGCGTGATCCCCAAGATCCAGAAGTCGATGCTCAGCAAGGACGTCGATGCTTTGCAGCCGCACATTCGTGCCTTCGTGGAACGGGCCATTACCTTCACCACGTGCCCGGAGTGCGAAGGCACCAGGCTGAGCCCCGAGGCGAGGTCTTCCAAAATTAGAGGCAAGAGCATCGCGGATGTCTGCACCATGCAGATCAGCGACCTCGCAGGCTGGGTTCGCGAGCTTGATGAACCCTCCGTAGCTCCTTTGCTCAAGGGCCTCCAGCACCTTCTCGATTCTTTCGCCGGCATCGGATTGGGTTACCTGTCCCTTGACCGGCCGGCCGGCACGTTGTCCGGGGGAGAGGCCCAGCGGACCAAGATGATCCGGCATCTGGGGTCGTCCCTCACGGACATCACCTATGTCTTTGACGAACCAACCATTGGGCTGCACCCCCACGACATCGAGCGCATGAACCAGCTGCTGCTGCAGCTTCGCGACAAGGGCAACACAGTGCTGGTGGTGGAACACAAGCCGGAAACCATCGCGATCGCGGACCACGTCATCGATCTGGGTCCTGGCGCCGGCACCGGAGGCGGCACCGTGTGCTTCGAGGGTGACCTTGAGGGATTGCGGGGGAGCGACACAATCACGGGTCGCCATCTGGACGATCGCGCATCCATCAAAGACAGCGTGCGATCTGCCTCCGGCCACTTGGAAATCCGTGGTGCCTCCACAAACAACCTCAAAAACGTCGACGTCGACATTCCCCTTGGCGTTCTTTGCGTCCTCACCGGGGTGGCCGGCTCGGGCAAGAGTTCACTGATTCATGGTTCCGTAGCCAAGCGGGACGGTGTCCTGGTGATCGATCAGGGTGCCATTCGGGGATCCCGCAGAAGCAACCCCGCCACGTACACGGGACTCCTGGAACCCATCCGTAAGGCGTTCGCCAAGGCCAACGGCGTCAAGCCTGCGCTCTTCAGCTCGAACTCCGAGGGCGCGTGCCCCACGTGCAATGGAGCGGGTGTCATTTACACGGATCTCGGTGTCATGGCCACTGTCGAGTCGCCCTGTGAAGAATGCGAGGGAAAGCGCTTTCAGGCCTCTGTTCTAGAGTATCGACTGGGGGGTCGCAATATTGCAGAGGTGCTTGCAATGTCTGTAGATGAGGCTGAGGTTTTCTTCAGCGAAGGCGAGGCGCGGACCCCGGCTGCCCACAAGATTCTCGATCGTCTTGCCGATGTTGGACTGGGCTACCTGACGCTTGGGCAGCCGCTGACCACCTTGTCCGGCGGTGAGCGCCAGCGGCTCAAGCTGGCGACGCAGATGTCCGAAAAGGGAGAAATTTACATTCTCGACGAGCCGACCACCGGCCTGCACCTGGCCGATGTCCAAAATCTGCTGGGCATGCTGGATCGTCTGGTTGCAACCGGAAAGTCGGTGATTGTCATCGAACACCACCAAGCCGTCATGGCACATGCCGACTGGATCATCGACCTCGGACCAGGCGCCGGACACGACGGCGGCAAGATCGTTTTCGCCGGAACGCCGGCTGAGCTTGCGGCCGGGCAGTCGACGCTGACGGGCAAGCACCTGGCTGCGTACGTCTCGAAGTAACGTCCTTGGTGTGGTCGTTTCGATGGCGCTCGAAGCGACCACATCAGCCGCTCTCCAGATCCTCTCCATAACGCCGATAATCTACATTATGTAAAGTAGAACTGTGATTATTGCGTCTGATGTGTGATCACCCCTCCTCTGCCCGTCGGACCCTTCACCCGCTGGCATCACCTGCGACGCAACAGGATAGTCTCTACAGACGGGCCGCTAATTCAACACAATTAGTCAAAGAATTCGACGGAATTTTCAGAACTAAAAATATCGACCATCCTGCCAACTTTGAGTAGCCAGCCACATTCGCGGGTTGCAACACAAACAGGGTGGGTGTTCCCTCAAAGAGACACCCACCCTGCCTTTATGGATAATGTCTAATCGGAGGGCGTGGCGCCAGAACGTCGGCGTGCAATCACTACCGAGGCGGCGCCCGCTGCCAGCACGCCTGCTCCAGCCAGCCCCCAAACAATGAGGCCGGGATCAGTAGCCAACTTCTCCGGCCCTACTGCCGCACGAGCGTCCGTGACGCTGGAGACAGCAACGAAGTCGGAATCATGGTTGCCACCCCCCTTACCGTTGCCGTTGTTTCCGCGTCCGTGGTTGCCGTTGTTTACAGCCACCCGTGCAGAGCGAGTAACTCCGGACTCTGAACCAACGGCTGTAATCATGAAGCTTCCGGCGTCTTCGAAGGTGACGCTCGTAGTAATGGCGCCTTCACCGTTGGCGATAACGCTGAAGTTCGCTGGAGCGCTCCCCTGTGGTCCACCCCTCTTCTCGAAAGTGATGTTGACGGTTTCGCCTGGGAGGTATCCGCCGGCGGCGAAGGTGATGGTTTCACCGCGGTCAATCGTGCCGTCCGAGACGGTTCCTTGCTCATTGCCTGGCGCCGGGTAGGTGCTGGCTACGGCTGGTGCAATACCAGCGAACATGACGGTTCCCGCAACCATAAGAGTTGTGATGGTCTTTTTCATTTGTTTCCCTTGAGATCAATGAGTAAATCTACGTAAATGACGGCGTAACCGCTACGTAAATAACTTGTGGAACCCCCATATGCAATAGCAAGCGAAACGTTATCACGCAGATGTTGCCGCGACAAGGCGGGATTGAATGATTACAAAGCCCTAACCAAGCGTTTAGTTGACACAACTATCTCACTTTCTTCATTTCTCATACAGTATTTGTGACAAAATCAACGGGCTCTGTGACAAGCAGGCGAGCTCCAGCCGTGTGCTCAATCGGGCCGGGAACCAAAAAGGATGCCCACCCGGTAATCCGGATAGGCATCCCTGTTGTTGTCCTAAGCCGCCGGACTTCCGGCCGGCAACGAGCAGAGTTATTGAGCCTGCTGCGCTCCTGCAATGTTGACCAGCCAGCCGATACCGAACTTATCCACGCACATTCCGAAAGTGTCACCCCAGGGCGCCATCTCAAGCGGCACGGTGACCGTGCCGCCATCCACCAGCTTGTCCCAATACCCGCGAAGTTCCGCCTCGTCCGATGAGTCTCCGCTCAAGGAGACCGAAATGTTGTCACCGGGGTTGTACGCCATGCCGTTTGGGGTATCCGCGGCCATCAGCGTCAATCCGCTCGGAGATTCCAGCATGGCATGCATGACCTTGTTCGCCTCGGCTGGATCTTCGCTGGCCTGATAGTCGCCGAAAGTGCTGATGTCCAGTTCACCGCCAAAGACGGATTCGTAAAAAGTGACTGCATCCCGGGCGTTGTCCCGAAACGAGATGTAGGGGTTGAGGCGGGTTGTCATTGGTCAGTTCTCCTCGTTTGTAGTGGTGATGGTCACACATCGGTGTGCGGCAATGTTAACAGCGCCAACACGCGCCTGTCCCCCATTGCTTTCAGTCGCCGTCGTACGCCTTTTGGAGGATATTGATGTCGAGTTTCCGCATCTTCAACATGGCCTCCATAGCGCGCTGAGCACCTGCGGGATCGGGACCGCTCAACAGTCCCGACATGGCCGTGGGAACGATCTGCCACGACAATCCGAACTTGTCCTTAAGCCATCCGCACTGGCTCTCCTCTCCCCCGACCAGAAGCGCGCCCCAGTACCTGTCAACCTCCTCTTGGGAGTCGCAGTTCACAACCAGCGAGACCGCCTCATTGAACGTGAAAGCCGGTCCCCCATTGAGCCCCAAGAACTCCCTGCCCTCGATCTCGAACTCAACAGTCAGGGTGGTTCCATCGGGCCCGGGCGTCGTTTGCCCCATGGACGAATGATCGAACGTCGATGTGTAGAACTCGGCCGCTTCGCTCGCTTGCCCGTCAAACCATAAACAGGTGGAAATCTTCTGCATGTGCCGCTCCTCCCAGGTCGCCGGGAACTGCTTTGTCCCCCGTCAGGCTAGTACCGTGTGATCGCCCACACAACGCCCGACGGCGAGTCCAAGGGACCACTCATGCGGCACCTGGCGCCGAGGTACTGAAGCACTTATCTTCTGCTCAGTCCCCCGCCGTGCGGATCCGGCTCACCAGACCCACGGTGTTGGCCTCGCTATCCTCAATGAACGCCATCCATTCTTCCGAACCGGCCGGACCCAGAGTGCCGTCCTCGTGCGCATAAATAATGTGCGGATCGGCGATGATACGGACTCCACGGCGCCGAAGTGCTGCCACTGTTCCGTCAAGATCTGCCACTTCGAGGTACAGCAGCGACGACGGTGCACCTTTCTCCAGGAGGAGGCGGACTCCACCCACATCAAAGAACAGGAGACCTGGGGGATCAAAGAGGGCGCTCGGCTCGGCGTCCAAGAGTGCAGCGTAGAAGGCAGCTGCCCTTTGAAGGTCGTCGGCGTGCTGGGCCACCTGAACAAATCGCATGGTCTCCTCCTGGTTGGGCTGACACATGGGCACTTGCGCTCATGGTGGCGGCCCAAGGGGCGATACGCAAGAGCTGCGGCACGGGCGCCAACTTCGCGCCGGAGGGACACCCCGATAGTGTCATGAGTATGTCTTCCCCATCACGACTCTGGATCCCCGCAGCCATTGCCGACCTTTTGCTGGTTCTTGTCTTCGCCGCCATCGGCCGGGACGCGCACGCCCGCGGAGACATTATTTCGGGAGCTTTTGCCACAGCGTGGCCATTCTTGGCCGGAGCAGCCATCGCTTGGGCGGTAACGCGTGCATGGCGCTCACCCTTGGGCATGTGGCCATCCGGGGTGTGCATATGGATCGGCGCAGTAGTGGTGGGCATGTTGTTGAGGGCAGCCACAGGCCAAGTCGTGGTGCTGCCGTTCGTGCTGGTGGCTTTGATCACCCTCGGCGTCTTCCTTCTGGGATACCGGCTTCTCGCGGCGATGCTTTTGCGGGCATCGCGCAAACGGCAACGCCGGGTGTGATCAAGCCCCTGCCGAAAGGAATGCACTAGGCTGGAAAACGTCCGCAACGATGCATTTTCCGGAAAGGCCCCACGTGATCACCGCTTTCGTCCTGATCAAGACCGATGCCTCGCGCATACCGGAGACCGCCGAACAAATCTCGGCTATCCAGGGCATCAGCGAGGTCTATTCCGTCACGGGCGAGTGGGATCTTATCGCGGTTGCCCGGGTCAGCAAGCACGACGAGCTCGCAGATGTGATCGCCGATCGCCTGTCCAAGGTTGCTTCAGTGGTTCACACCACTACTCACATAGCCTTCAGGGCATATTCACAGCATGACCTGGACGCAGCCTTCGCTCTCGGATTCGAGTAACAGCAGGACTGCCGGTCATCAGCTTTGGCTGAGGGCCGTCCACTTGGCGAGTACTTCGGCGGCTTTGCCGGAGTCAACGGATTCTGCTGCCCGGGCGAATGCGGTGCGCATCCGCTGCTCAAGGCTTCCTTCGGCATGGAGATCGATGCACACCAAGCCAGCCGCGGCATTCAGAAGAACTGCGTCACGCACCGGACCGGTCTTACCATCGAGGATCTCTCGAACCACGGCCGCATTAGCGGCAGCGTCGCCTCCGCGAAGGTCTGCAACTGTCGACGGGCGGATTCCGAGATCGGCCGGCGTAAACACCTGCTCCTTGACTGTTCCGTTCCTGAATTCCCAGACGGTCGATGGCCCGGTAGGGGTCAGCTCGTCCAGACCATCGTCACCCCGGAAGACCAGGCCCCGGCTGCCGCGGCGGGCCAGCACCCCGGCCACCAACGGCGCCATGCGAGCGTTGGCTACGCCCACGGCCGAGGCCTGAACATGTGCAGGGTTGGTCATCGGTCCCAGGAAATTGAACGCAGTGGGTACAGCCAGTTCACGGCGAGGAACAGCTGTGTGGCGGAACGATGGGTGGAAGACCTGGGCAAAACAAAATGTGATTCCTGCCTCTTCGGCGTTCCGGGCCACCTGCTCGATCGAAAGATCCAAGCGGACACCCAAAGCCTCCAGAACATCGGCCGAACCCGAAGCGGAAGAAGCAGCCCTGTTGCCGTGCTTCACAACCTTGGCCCCGGCGCCGGCAGCCACGAGCGCGGCCATGGTGGAGATATTCACGGTGTTCAGCCGGTCTCCCCCAGTTCCTACGATGTCCAGCTTCTCACCGGAGATATCGATCGGATTGGCGTGCTGAACCATGGCCTCAACCAGGCCGGCCAGTTCTTCCACCGTTTCCCCCTTGGCGCGGAGTGCCACCAGGAAGCCGGCGATCTGCGCCGGAGTCGCTTCTCCGGCCATGATGGTGTTCATGGCCCACTCTGTGTTGCCCACTGCAAGGTCGTCGCCGTTGATCAGTGCAGAGATGAGGCCTGGCCAGGTATTGCTGGCTGCAGGTGCCGATGCCGGAGAAGTCACTCCCTGATGCTATCGAGCCAGCCACGCCGATGACCAATGTGAACCCGACCGGGAACTTTTCCGCGCGAATTCGCGTCTTTGTAGAAAAAGTCTCCCGAATCGGTGGTTTGCATTGGGAACTCTGGACTTTTACAGACATAATGTCCTTGTGACATCTGCGACCCATGCCCCCAGTACCCCGGCGCACCCGACGCTGAACCGCCCCAACTTGGTTTCTGTTGGAACCGTAGTTTGGCTGTCCAGTGAGTTGATGTTCTTCGCCGGCCTCTTTGCCATGTACTTCACCCTGCGCTCCACATCCGGAACGATGTGGGCCGAGGAGACGGCCAAGCTCAACTTCCCGTTTGCGCTCGTCAACACCATCGTCCTTGTGGCAAGTTCCTTTACTTGCCAGATGGGCGTCTTTGCCGCCGAGCGGCTCGAGCCGCGCCGTACCGGTGGGCTCCTGCAGTTCACGCGTTGGGGCATGACCGAATGGTTCTCCCTCACGTTCGTCATGGGTGCCTTCTTCGTAGCCGGCCAGACCATGGAATACGCGATGCTCGTCTCCGAGCATGTATCCCTGTCGTCCAACGCTTACGGCTCGGCCTTCTACATGACCACAGGCTTCCACGGCCTTCACGTCATTGGCGGCCTGATCGCGTTCCTGTTCATCATCGGCCGCGCGTTTGCAGCCAAGAAGTTCGGACACTTTGAAGCGACGTCGGCGATCGTCACCTCGTACTACTGGCACTTCGTTGACGTTGTGTGGATCGGCCTCTTCCTGGTCATCTACGTCCTCAAGTAAGCCCGGCTTTGACTCTTTTTCTACAAGAGGCAGAATTTCAAGAAGCGGCTCACGGAGCCGACGCAGGATCGAATAAAGGAACCACCACGTGAAGGCACTCTCGCAGAAGCGACGTCACCCACTGGCAGCCATTGCGCTGTTGCTGATGGGCCTCCTCCTCACTGGTGGGCTGTACGCCGTTGCCACAACTGTCAACCAGGCCAAGGCCAGCACCACAAGCTTCAGCGCAAGTGACGTAGAAGAAGGCGGCAAGCTCTTTGCCGCCAACTGCGCCACCTGCCACGGCATGGGTGCCAGCGGAACCCAGGACGGCCCCTCGCTGGTCGGCGTGGGTGCTGCTGCAGTTGACTTCCAGGTTGGCACCGGCCGTATGCCCATGCAGATGAGCGGCCCGCAGGCCCAGCAGAAGCCCGCCCAGTTCAATGCGGAACAGACTAAGCAGCTCTCTGCTTACGTTGCATCCCTCGGCGCAGGTCCGGCCATCCCCGAGGAACACCTCCTCGACGGAAAGGGAGACGCAGCCAACGGTGGCGAACTCTTCCGTGTCAACTGCGCCATGTGCCACAATGCCGCCGCGGCCGGTGGCGCCCTGACCCGCGGCAAGTTTGCCCCCGCGTTGGCAGGTGTGAGCCCTGAGCACATTTACGAGGCCATGGTTACCGGTCCGCAGAACATGCCCGTCTTCAGTGACTCGAACGTCACCCCTGAGGACAAGCGCGACATCATCACCTTCCTGAAGACCATCGAAGCCAACGGATCCCCCGGTGGCGCGGACCTTGGCTCGCTTGGCCCGGTATCTGAAGGCCTGTTCGTTTGGGTTGCCGGCTTGGGTGTCATCATCGCATTCACGATCTGGTTGACGTCCCGCACGTCTTAGTCCGGACAGGACAAAACTTCTGCTGCAGGTCAGCAGTTTGAAACTGAAAATAACTCGGCCCCGGCCGAGACAACGAGAGAAGGATGAGGCGAATTATGGGCAACCATAGTGACGGCAGTCCGAACCACTCGGGCACCGTAGCTACGGCTGGTCAGAATGAGGTGGAGAAGTTCCAGGATCCTGGGCTCCCTCCGCATCGTTTGCGCCTGGCTGACACGGACCCGGTAGCCGCAAAGCGCGCCGAGCGTCAGGTAGCCATTCTGTTTGGCACCTCTGTAATCGGTACGCTGGTGTTCCTGGTGGCATACTTTGCCATTGACTTGGGCGAAGATACCTCCATTGCGACCATCCGCACCCAGAACCTCCTTCTGGGGCTCGGTACGGCCTTTGCAATGCTGGGAATCGGCACCGGAATCGTGCACTGGGCCAAAGCCCTGATGCCCGATCACGAAGTGTCTGAAGAGCGCCACGCTATCCGTACTGAAGAAGATCGCCAGGCAGCAGTCCGCATCGTCGACGACATCGTGGACGAGACCGGCATCAAGCGCCGCCCGCTGATCCGCAACACCCTTCTTGGTGCCGTTGCACTTGCTCCTCTGCCTGCCCTTGCCATCTTCGGCGATTTGGGCCCGCGGCCGGACAACGCTTTGGCACATACGATGTGGGCGCCCGAGGGCGACAAGCTCAAGCGACTGACCCGCGACCCTGATGGCACCCCCATCAAGGCTTCGGACGTCACCATCGGTTCTGCCTTCCATGTCATCCCCGAAGGCCTCAATGAGCTCCACGAAGGCAAGCTGAACGAAAAGGCCAAAGCCGTCGTTCTCCTGATGCGCCTGGACCCGGACTCCTTGAACCCCTCGGAGGGACGCGAAAACTGGAGCTACAACGGCATTGTTGCTTACTCCAAGATCTGCACGCACGTCGGTTGCCCGGTTGCTCTTTACGAGCAGCAGACGCACCACCTCCTGTGCCCCTGCCACCAGTCCACGTTTGACCTCACGCAGGAATGCAAGGTCATCTTCGGACCGGCAAGCCGTCCGCTCCCCCAGCTGCCCATCGCAGTTGACGCAGAGGGCTACCTCGTCGCCACCAGCGACTTCAGAGAACCTGTAGGACCGAGTTACTGGGAGCGTGACGAGCATGAGCGCCTCATCAACAGCTGAAGCCCCCTTCGTTCCGAAGACCAAGGTTGGTAGTTTCACCAACTTCGTGGACGAGCGTGTTGGCGGCTCCGGCATCCTGCGCGAGTTCGGCCGGAAGGTCTTCCCCGACCACTGGTCGTTCATGTTCGGTGAGGTGGCGCTGTACTCCTTCGTCATCTTGCTGATGTCAGGTACCTTCCTGACCTTCTTCTTCGATCCGTCAATGGCGGAAACCCACTACCAGGGTTCCTACACACCGCTATACAACGTCGAAATGTCTGTTGCCTACAGCTCTTCGCTGAACATCTCGTTCGACGTCCGCGGCGGTCTGTTCATGCGTCAGGTTCACCACTGGGCAGCTCTGCTGTTCGTGGCGTCACTGGGTGTGCATATGCTGCGCGTCTTCTTCACGGGCGCTTTCCGCAAGCCCCGCGAAATGAACTGGGTTGTGGGCGGCGTGCTGCTCATCCTGGCAATGGCTGCCGGCTTCACGGGCTACTCACTCCCCGATGACCTGCTGTCCGGCAACGGCCTGCGCATCATTGACGGTGTTATCAAGTCCATTCCGGTCATCGGAACGTACACGTCGTTCTTCCTCTTCGGTGGAGAGTTCCCGGGTACGGCTATCATCGGCCGTTTGTACGTGCTGCATATCCTCCTGGTTCCGGCGCTGATCCTCCTGATGATTGTCATCCACCTCTTCATGGTGGTCGTGCACAAGCACACCCAGTACCCCGGTCCCGGCCGCAATGACGGCAACGTCGTCGGCTACCCCCTCGGCCCGGTATACGCTGCCAAGGCCGGTGGATTCTTCTTCATCGTCTTCGGTGTCCTCGCCCTCATGGCGGCAGCCTTCACGATCAACCCGATCTGGAACTACGGCCCTTACGACCCCTCCCCGGTTTCGGCCGGTACCCAGCCTGACTGGTACATCGGGTTCGTCGACGGCGCCTTGCGCCTCATGCCGGGTGTCATCAACGACTTCCATTTCGAATGGGTCATCTTTGGACGCACCCTGACGCTGAATGTTCTGCTTCCGGCACTCGTGCCCGCGGGAATCATCTTCACCGTGCTGTTCATGTACCCCTGGATCGAACGCTGGGTCACCAAGGACAACCGCGAACACCATGTTCTGGACCGTCCGCGCAACGCCCCGACCCGCACCGCGATCGGCGTTGCAGGCTTCACCTGGTACTGCGTGATGTGGGCAGCCGCTGGTTCCGACCTCATCGCAACGCACTTCCACGTGTCGTTGAACGATGTGACGTACTGGCTCCGGACGCTGTTCTTCATCGGCCCGGTTATCGCCTTCATCGTGACCAAGCGCATTGCACTGGCCCTCCAGCGCAAGGACCGCGAAATTGCACTTCATGGCCGTGAGACAGGACGCATTGTCCGACTCCCCCATGGTGAGTTCATTGAGGTTCACGCCCCGCTGGATGAGTACAAGCGTTACAAGCTCGTCGGGTTCGAATCACCTGCTCCCATCCCGGCCCAGCCGAACGAACACGGAGTCGTCACCCGCAAGGAGAAGCGCCGCGCGGCACTTTCCCGCTGGTTCTTCGAAGACCGTGTTGCCCCGGCGACACCGGCGGAACTCGAAGCAGCGCACGCTCATGGCCACCACGAGGCCATCGCAGCTGGTGAAGACCAGAAGAGCCTGAGCCACTAGCGCTTAGCTCTCAAACATAAGGGGAAGGGCCCGGTCCGCATGGACCGGGCCCTTTTCTTATGTCTTTTGTCCTACCCCACGAACATCCAGGGCTACGGGTAGCACATTGGTTATTGGGTGCGGTACCCCGACGAGTAGTTTCGGGTGGGACGAATGCCGGGGCGTTGCAAGGGAACCCAAAGTTTATAGCGGTCAGCCCTGTAGTACGAGACCGAGTAGTCCACCATTGCCCGGGCAACGAAGGCGTGACGCTGGATCTTGAGCAGCGGGGCGCCGACATCGACGTTGAGAAGTCTGGCAGTGGACGGAGACGCCGCAGTGGCCTCGATCATGTCCTCACCCCACTCCATGACCAGGCCAAAGCGTTCGCTCAGGACGTTGTAGAGCGAGGTTGGAGGCGCCTCATCGAGCAAGCCTGGCACCCGGTGTGCTGGAATGAAGTTCTCATCCACGCTCATGGGTTCGTTGTCAGCCAACAGAAGCCGCCTGAAACGCACCAGCGGTGTGCCTTCTTCGAGTTGCAGCTCCCTTGCAAGGAATGCACTGGCAGCGATTTGTTCGAAGCTTAGAACCTTAGCGGCGGGCACCATACCTCGGCGCTGCATCTCCTCGCTGTAGGAGGTCAACTTCACCTGTAGATCCAGCTTTGGCTTCCTGACGAAGGTGCCCAGCCCCACCACGCGCTCTATGACTTCTTCGCCAACCAAAGCATCAATGGCCTGACGAACAGTCATCCTGGCCAGTCCGAACCGTTCCGATAGATCCCGTTCAGAGGGCAGCGCAGAACCGGGCGGGCAGGACTGGGCAATAAACGTCCGTAAAATCTCGCGTAGCTGAACGTAGATGGGTGTGCCGCTGGCGCGGTCGATCTCGCCGGCAATGCTTGCTGCTTCAGCCACGGCAGTCTTCCAGCAATTGAGTCATGCTTCAAGGATAATTCAGCCGGCCGGAGGTCTAGACCAGTGAGGCTGAATGTGGAACGGGTCCGGCCCCTGCGGCTACGCTGGTATGGATCATTTTTCAGGCGGGCGATCCGTCGTACCAAAGGAGCTGGGTTGCCGGAGCAGAAAACCTTCGTCGCCGCAGAAATCGGGCTGCACGCTCGGGCGGCCGCAGTATTTGTCCGAGCCGTCACCGAAACAGGACTGCCGATCACTATCCGCAAGCAGGACGGCCTGCCCGTGGACGCCCGCTCGCTTTTGGAGGTCATGACAGAGGACTTTGAACAGGGGTGCGAAGTTTTCCTCGCAGTAGCTCCAGAGGCACTCAGCGCCGGTCACACTCTTCCCGAGGTCGAGAATGCCCTCGTCGCTCTCTCGGCTGTCCTGGAGGGCACACAAGCCCGCTGACAGCCCCTCAGCTCCATCAGACCACCTGCGGCGTCGCCAGAGGGTCGGAATCGGAAACAGTACTTAAAGACGAAGGGCCCCACCAAGAGGTGGGGCCCTTCGTTGTACTACAGCTACTTAGTGGGCGTGATCGCCACGGCTGTACTCGAAGACCCAGCCAACCAAGGCAATCAACGCAAGACCGCCAGCAACGTAGGTTACCCAGAAGCCGATGGCGAGGCCGAGGAATCCACCGGCACAAGCCAAACCGAGAACCAGCGGCCACCAGCTCCAAGGGCTGAAGTGCCCCTGCTCGCCGGCGCCTTCGTGGATCTCTGCGTCGGGGCGGTCTTCGGGACGCAAGCCAATTCGCTTACCCGTGAACCCGAGGTAGGCACCAATCATGCCGGCAAGTCCACCGACCAGGAGGATGCCCAGGACACCAACCCATTCAGACCATTCCGTCAGGAAACCATAGGCGATGGCTACGGGGACGAAGAAGAAGACACCGGCTCCGAAGAGCCACGATTCAATTTTCATTTGCTGACGTCCCTTTGGTCGGCGTTACCCAAGACAGCTGCTGCGGGTGACGGGGCCTCGGCGGTGTGAACCTGCGCCAACTCCGGGTGGTGAAGGTCCAGAGCCGGGCGCTCGGAGCGAATACGGGGCAAGGAGGTGAAGTTGTGGCGCGGCGGCGGGCAGGAAGTTGCCCATTCCAGCGAAGCACCGAAGCCCCACGGGTCGTCCACTTCCACCTTCTTGTTGCTGCGCCAGGTGATGTAGACGTTCCAGAAGAACGGCAGGAGCGAAGCGCCAAGGACGAAGGAGGAAATGGTGGAGAACTGGTTCATCCACGTGAAGTTATCCTGCGGCATGTAGTCGGCGTAACGACGCGGCATACCCTCAACGCCCAACCAGTGCTGGATCAGGAACGTGCCGTGGAAGCCGAGGAACAGCAGCCAGAAGTGGATCTTGCCGAGACGCTCGTTGAGCATCTTGCCGGTCCACTTGGGCCACCAGAAGTAGAACCCTGCGAACATGGCGAACACGACCGTACCGAACACCACGTAGTGGAAGTGGGCTACAACGAAGTACGAGTCCGATACGTGGAAGTCCAACGGCGGCGAGGCCAGGATGATGCCTGTGAGGCCACCGAAGAGGAACGTCACCAGGAAGCCGATGCTCCAGAGCATGGGCGTCTCAAAAGTGATGGAACCCTGCCATAGGGTGCCGATCCAGTTGAAGAACTTCACGCCAGTGGGAACTGCGATGAGCATGGTCATGAAGGCGAAGAACGGCAGCAGCACTGAACCGGTCACATACATGTGGTGGGCCCACACAGTAACGGACAAGGCGGCGATGGCGATCGTTGCGTAGACAAGACCCTTGTAGCCGAAGATCGGCTTGCGGCTGAAAACCGGGAAGATCTCCGAAACAATGCCGAAGAACGGCAGGGCGATGATGTACACCTCGGGGTGACCGAAGAACCAGAACAGGTGCTGCCAAAGGACTGCACCGCCGTTTTCGGGGTCGAAGATGTGGGCACCGAAGCGGCGATCCGCACCGAGTGCGAACAGTGCTGCAGCAAGCGGCGGGAAGGCCATCAGGACCAGGATCGCGGTAACCAGCGTGTTCCAGGTGAAGATGGGCATGCGCCACATGGTCATGCCCGGGGCGCGCATGCAGATGATGGTGGTGATGAAGTTGACGGCACCAAGGATTGTGCCGAAGCCGGAGAGGGCAAGGCCGAAGACCCAAAGGTCACCACCGACGCCGGGACTGAACGTCGTGTTCGACAATGGCGCGTAGGCGAACCAACCAAAGGAGGCAGCACCCTGGGGGGTGATGAATCCGGAAACAGCGATGGTTGAACCAAAGAGGAAGAACCAGAAAGCCAGGGCATTCAGTCGCGGGAATGCAACGTCGGGCGCGCCGATCTGCAGCGGCATGATCACGTTGGCGAAGCCAGCGAACAGAGGCGTAGCGAACATCAGGAGCATCACGGTGCCGTGCATGGTGAACATTTGGTTGTACTGCTCTTTGGTCTGCAGGATCTGCATACCGGGTTCGAACAGTTCAGCACGAATCAGCAGCGCCATGACGCCACCGAGGCAGAAGAACACGAATGACGCAATCAGGTACATGTACCCGATGGTCTTGTGGTCCGTGGAGGTAATCCAGTTGACGACGATGCGTCCCTTGGATTTAGGAACTACGGGAGCTTCTAGGACCCCCGGTGCGGATTGAGTGTACGTAGCCACGTCGCTCCCCTTACTTGGTTTCGTTCAGGTTCGGGTTGCGGTCATATTCCGCACCGAGCAGGCCCGTGTTGCCATCCTGGCGAAGCTTGTCCATGTGGGCCTGGAACTCAGACTCGGAGACAACCTTGACGCGGAAGAGCATTTCGGAGTGGTATTCACCGCAGAGCTCTGCACACTTGCCATCGAAGGTGCCCTCCTTGGTGGGGGTGAACCTGATGTAGTTCGTCTTACCCGGGATCATGTCGCGCTTCTGGAGGAAGGCAGGAACCCAGAATGAGTGGATGACGTCGCGGGAGTTCAGCTCCAGGTCCACGGACTTGCCAACGGGCAAGTACAGGGTGGGGAGGAGTTCCTTGTCGACCTCATTGCCGGTCAGGTGGGCCTGAACGCCGGCCTCGTGGAGGTCTTCATTGATGACCTCGCCCTTTTTGTAGTTGAAGTCCCAAGCCCACTGCTTGCCGCGGACGTCAACAACGACGTCGGCGGGCTGCGAGCGGTCATCGATCGCGCGCTGGTCCTGGTCGGTGAAGTAGAAGAACACCAGCACCATGAACAGCGGGATGGTCAAGTAGAAGACCTCGAGCGGCAGGTTGTAGCTGAGCTGCTTCGGGAAACCCGTGGTGCCCTTGCGGCGGCGGTAAGCAATGATGCACCAGACCAAGAGGCCCCACGTGATAATACCGACTGCCAAGGCGGCGATCCATGAGTTGACCCAGAGGTCCATGATCCGGTCAGTGTGGTTGGTCGTGCCGCGCTCTGTTGGCAGCCAACCCTTCTCTACCTCTGGTGAACATCCGGTCAAAACCAACGCGCCGGCTAGTGCCAAGCCAGTGATCGATGTGATCTTTATGCGTCGGCTGCCGGTTCGGTTCTGCGAACTCACAGACGGCCCTTCCTCTTGTTGCTGTCTCCCGGCAGGCCGAAGGCTCACCGGGCACACTAAAAGTTTTACTACCCGATGTAGAGCTTACCGCTATCACGCGGTTTTCGCGCACATGTCAGCGCCGTGGCTCCGAACGGTTTTAAAGCCGGGCGAAGGGGCGCCGACATGCGGCGATGGCTCACATCAGTGGAATGAATCGCCGCAGGCGCAAGACCCGCCGGCGTTCGGGTTGTCGATGGTGAAGCCCTGCTTCGAAATAGTGTCCTCGAAGTCGATGCTTGCACCGCTGAGGTAAGGAACGCTCATCTTGTCCACGACGACCTCAACGCCGTCGTAGTCGCGCACGGCATCTCCGTCAAGCAGGCGCTCATCGAAGTAGAGCTGGTAGATCAGGCCCGAGCATCCTCCAGGCTGGACTGCAACGCGCAGCCGAAGGTCTGTGCGCCCTTCCTGCTCGAGGAGGCTGCGGACCTTGCCTGCGGCGACGTCGGTCAGATTGACCTCGTGCGTGGCCAGTTCGTCGTCGTTGGTGACGAGCTGTGCTCCGGTGCTGTTTTCGTTGGTTGCAGTGCTCATTGGCCTACCTTCTTATGAAGCTCCTGGCGGCGGCGCCGGAACGCTGCCTGCCCTTACCCAATTACGTACGGGTTATAGCTAATGCTACGTCGCGCAGACGCTTAGCTATAACTCCTGACGTAACCACAGACAGCATTTCGTTGTTCCCGGCGCGCCGCAGGAGTTTACTCCTGCAGACCCTCGGCGTTGAGGCGGGCCAGCATCAGAGCCTCGGCCAACACGGCATGCCGGAAGTCTCCGATGTGCAACGATTCGTTGGCACTGTGCGCGCGGGAGTCGGGGTCCTCCACGCCGGTCACCAGGATCTGGACATCCGGATACATCTCCAAAAGATCGGCGATGAACGGAATGGAGCCACCGATACCCATTTCCACGGGCTTTACACCCCACGACTCTCCCAGCGCCCACAGTGCCACGCGCGCTGCGGCAGAAGACGTGTCGGTGGAGAAGGCATTGCCCCTCTCCCCCGGCGTGAACGTCACCTTGGCACCAAATGGCGCATGGGATTCAAGGTGCTGCTTCAGGGAGTCCATCGCGGCTTCGGGGTCCTGACCGGGCGCCAACCGCATGCTGAACTTTGCGCGGGCCGCCGGGATAAGGGTGTTGGAGGCAACATCGACGGCCGGTACGTCCATGCCGATGATGGACAATGCCGGTTTGGTCCACAGGCGCGAGGCGATGGTTCCGCTGCCGGCGAGCCTCACGCCGTCGAGCACTGATGCATCGGCGCGGTAATCCGCTTCGGCGAGGTCCACAGCCACCTCGTCCCGGCCCACCAGGCCCGCCACCGCCACGTTGCCATCGTCGTCGTGAAGCGTCGCAATGAGTCGAGACAAGAGAGTAGGGGCATCGAGGACCGGACCGCCAAACATGCCCGAATGGACCGCGTGCTCCAAGACGCGTACTTCGAAGGTGCCGTCCACCAGGCCGCGAAGGCTGGTGGTCAAGGCGGGAATGCCCACCTTCCAGTTGCTGGAGTCGGCAACAACGATCACGTCTGCCCGGAGAAGCTCCTGGTGCTCCTCAAGGAACGTCCGAAACGTCGGCGATCCCGCTTCTTCCTCACCTTCGAAGAAGAAGGTCACGCCGAGACCGAAGTCCTCGCCCAGGACCTTTGTCACGGCACTGTATGCGGCAAGGTGCGCCATGACCCCTGCTTTGTCGTCTGCAGCACCGCGGCCATACAACCGGCCGTCCCGTTCCTCGGCGACAAACGGTTCCGAATTCCAAAGGCTCCGGTCCCCCGGTGGCTGGACGTCGTGGTGCGCGTAGAGCAGAATGGTCGGCTTGCCTTCGGCGGCGGGTCGGCGCGCGACGACGGCAGGACCACCGGGCGTACCGTCGTCCTTGTTACACCGAAGGATCCGGACGTCCTCCATGCCTGCTTCCTTAACCAGGGCCGCAACGGCGTCGGCGCTTCGATCCAGTTCCGTTGGGTCGAAACTCGGCCACGCAATGCCCGGAATGCCAACCAATTCTTGCAGGGACGCGAGTGTGCTTTGGAAGGAGTCGTTGACCGCCGTGGCCAGTGCCTCGACCGGAGTGGAGCCGGACTGCCGTTGCTTGTTCTGCGGGATCTCCGCATGTGCTGAAGTCATGGGCCACACTTTACCGCCGGGGATTCACCCGCCGCAGCAGGCTTAGCCCGGAGCCGGAGGGGTTCACGGGGGCTAGGGACTCCAGCAACCGGACACGTAACGTGCGCCACCTTCTTCAGGGGTATTCTGTATGGGTGTTCGGACGCAAAAAGGAAGAGCCCAGCGCTCAATCAGTAGTAGATCAGGCCTACGCCACCGCACCGGAGTCCGGTGCGGGAAAAGGCGCCCCAACGCCTAAGCGGAAGGACCAGGAAGCGGCCCGCAAGCGCCCCTTGGTTCCCAACGACCGTAAAGCCTCCAAGGCAGCGGAAAGGGTAGCCATTCAGGACCAGCGGCAGAAAATGCGGCAGGCTCTGGATACGGGTGACGAGAGGTTCCTCCCCCTTCGCGACAAAGGCCCACAGAAGCGGTACACGCGCGATTACGTCGACGCACGCTTCAGCTTGGGCGAGTACCTCATGTTCGGCGCCTTGCTGTTCGTGGTGATCTCCCTGATCATCCCTCCCACCAGCGCCGGCATCAGCTATGTCCTTATTGGATTCTGGATTATGTTCCTCGCGGTCTTCGTGGATGTCTTCATCCTGTCGCGAAAGCTCCGCAAGCGTCTTACCGAGAAGTTCGGCGAAGTGGAACGTGGCTCCATTTGGTACGGCTGCATGCGTGCCCTCCAGTTCCGCAAACTCCGTCTTCCCAAACCCCAGGTGAAGCGTGGTCAGTATCCCGCCTAGGCGGCACAAACCTTCGCAAGTAAAGAAGACCCCGGGCCAGCGGTCCGGGGTCTTCTTTGTGCGGCGACTTGCCTGAAACTTGCCTGCAAGGCAGGTATCAGTGGGCTGCCCGCCGACGAAGTTTCACGAGGCCCTTATTGATGCGCGAAGCCCAAAACGGGCCTTCGTAGAGGAAAGCTGTGTAGCCCTGCACCAGCGTTGCCCCCGCGTCCAAGCGGTCCTGAACATCCTGCGGGGTCTCCACGCCGCCTACCGCGATGAGTACGAGCTGATCCCCCACCGCGTCCTTGAGCCGGCGCAACACTTCCAGGGAGCGCTCCTTGAGGGGTGCTCCCGACAAGCCGCCCGCTCCGAGCGACTCCACCTTTGCGGCGTCCGAGACGAGTCCATCGCGGGAAATCGTGGTGTTGGTGGCAATGATCCCATCAAGCTTGAGGTCCAGCGCAAGCCGTGCGACGTCGTCGATATCGTCATCGGACAGATCGGGCGCAATCTTGACCAGCAGGGGAACATGCCGGCCGGCGGCTTCGTCGGCAGCGTCGCCAACGGCCCGCAGGAGCGGTCGCAACGTCTCCACGTTCTGCAGCAAGCGCAGCCCCGGAGTATTGGGAGAGCTCACGTTGACCACCAGGTAATCGGCTGCCGGTGCCAGGCTACGGGCACTGACCAAGTAGTCCTCGGTAGCGTCGTCCAGATCAACCAGTTTGGTCTTGCCGATGTTCACCCCAATAATCGGCCGGACGTTCGGGTGCAGCCGCTGCAAAGCAGCCCGTGCTGACTTGAGTCTCGGCGCGACTGCGGCGGCGCCGTCGTTGTTGAATCCCATGCGGTTGATCACCGCTTTGTCCTCAATCAAGCGGAACAGGCGGGGCTTTTCATTGCCTGGCTGCGCCTGGCCAGTGATGGTCCCCACTTCCACATGTCCGAAGCCAAGCTCTGACAAGGCTTCGATGCCGTGGCCCTCCTTGTCGAAGCCTGCCGCCAGGCCGAACGGCGACGGGAAGGTGAGCCCCAGCGCCTCCGTGCGGAGGGAAGCATCAGGAGCCGTGATCCTGGCGAGAATCCGGCCGGCACCGGTACGGTGGGCAGTCCGGATCCCTTGGAAGCCGATCTTGTGGGCCTTCTCGGCATCCATCCAGGAGAAGGCCAACTTGAAGAATGTGGGGTAAACACGCATGCTCCTAGTTTTCCCGCTTACTGACAACTCACCAAACCCGTGACCCACCCTGCCGCTAGCATGTAGGAATGCCTCTGGAAAATCGTGACG
The DNA here is from genome assembly GCF_000294695.2 of Arthrobacter sp. Rue61a. NCBI lineage: Bacteria > Bacillati > Actinomycetota > Actinomycetes > Micrococcales > Micrococcaceae > Arthrobacter > Arthrobacter sp. Rue61a. Next base: position 2,620,120 of record NC_018531.1, read on the forward strand.
CAGATCATGGAATCCGAAGGGTCGCTGCCGACATCGTGATTATCGGCGCCGGGTTGTCCGGACTCGTCGCCGCAGCCACCGCCTACGCCGCCGGCAAGACGGTGGCTGTTTTGGACCAGGAACCTGAGGCCTCCGTCGGCGGCCAGGCGCACTGGTCCTTCGGGGGCCTCTTCATGGTCAATACGCCGGAACAACGGCGCTTGGGGGTGAAGGACAGCGCCGCGCTGGCCATGTCCGACTGGCTTGCCTCAGCCTCTTTTGATCGCTCCGAGGACCGTGCTGCCCGGGAGTGGGCCGAAGCCTATGTCCACTTCGCCTCGGGCGAGAAGCGGGCCTGGTTACGGAGTCTGGGCGTCGGCATCTTTCCGCTGGTGCAATGGGCCGAACGCGGCGGTTACGGGCCGCAGGGGCACGGAAACACTGTTCCCCGCTTCCACGTCACGTGGGGAACCGGGCCTGCGATTGTTGAACCGTTCCTCGCCAAGGTGTTGGAGGGCGTCGCTGCCGGCAAGGTCAGCCTGCACTTCAGGCACCGGGCCTTGTCTCTGACGACGACGGCGGGCAGGGTCACCGGCGTTTCCGGTGAGGTACTGGAACCCTCGACGGCGGTCAGAGGCCAAGCGTCCGGGCGCGTCGCCGTCGGGAGCTTTGAAGCAACGGCGGATGCCGTGGTGGTGACGACTGGCGGCATCGGTGGCAATCACGCCACGGTGCGCCAACAATGGCCCGGGAACTCTGCTCCCGATTACATGCTCAGCGGAGTGCCGGCCTCCGTTGACGGCGAATTCCTGTCCGCCGCCATCTCCGCTGGAGGTGCCGTGGTCAACGGCGACCGAATGTGGCACTACCCCGAAGGCATCCACAACTACGATCCGGTGTGGCCCAACCATGGAATCCGTATCCTGCCCGGACCTTCCTCCTTATGGCTGGACGCCGAAGGACGTCAGTTGCCGGCTCCGCTGTTCCCCGGCTTTGACTCGCTGGGAGCGCTTAGGCACATAGTCCGGACAGGACATGGATATTCATGGTTTGTCCTCAACCGCACCATCGCGCTTAAGGAGCTGGCCCTCTCCGGGTCCGAACAGAACCCGGATCTCACGGGTAAGGATGTCCGGCTGCTCGCATCACGGTTGCGTCCTACGAGCGACACGCCCATTCAACGTTTCTTGGACAAGGGCATTGACTTTCTCCAGGCTTCGTCCCCTTCAGAGCTCGCTTCGCGCATGAACCACCTCGCAGGAAGCTCCTTGATCAACGCCGCGGAGCTCGAGTCACTGATCCACGCGCGGGACGGCCAGGTGGCCAGCGGCTTGGGCAAGGACCCACAACTGTCCGCCATCAGGGCAGCGCGTCGATTTGCGACGGACAAGCTTATGCGGGTGGCTCCGCCCCACCGCCTGACGGACCCGACGCATGGTCCCCTGATTGCCATCCGGCTGTCCGTGCTGACGCGGAAAAGCCTGGGCGGTCTCATAACGGATTTACGCTCAAGGGTGTTGGACAAGGAAGGAAGGGCCATCCCGGGCCTCTATGCGGCTGGCGAGGCGGCGGGATTCGGTGGAGGGGGTATCCACGGGTACCGGGCGCTGGAAGGAACATTCCTGGGCGGTTGCCTCTTCACCGGAAGGGCAGCGGGCCGCGACGCCGCCGCCAGTGTCTAAGCTAAAGCCATGGAGTGGACGGCTGACATCCTGGGAACCGACTTCCAATCCTGCGGCCTTGACGCCACAGGGCCGGATGGCGTGATCCGGCATGCCACCTTGATCCGGCACAGAGTTCAGGCAGCCCATGCCAATGACAGCCAGTCACCGCCGCAGCGCTCCGGTGCCGTACTTTTCCTGCACGGCTGGAGTGACTACTTCTTCAATGTAGAGCTGGCCGGCTTCTGGGCAGACCAGGGATACGATTTTTACGCCTTGGACATGCACAATCACGGCCGGAGCCTTCAAGCCGATATGCCCGGCGGCTACGTGGCGAACCTGAATGACTATGATGCCGAAATTGAAAAGGCCATCGACATCATTCATCGGGATCGCGCTGGCTCCCCGGCGGGAAGCCTGACGCTGATGGGCCACTCAACCGGCGGGTTGGTGGCAGCACTGTGGGCCAGCCGCCACCCGGAAGCCGTCCAGTACCTGATTCTCGACAGTCCGTGGCTGGAGATGCACGGCAGTTCACTGGTGCGGCGCGCTGCGCAAGCCATGGTGTCACCCATCGCAAAGATCCGCCCGGAGACCGTCTTGAGGTTGCCGGAGCGTGGCTTTTACTTCCGGAGCATCAGCAGTACCGCCGAAGGGGAATGGGCCCTGGACGAGAACTTTAGGCCTCCGCTCGCTTTCCCTGTCCGGGCGGGCTGGCTGAGCGCTGTGTTCGCAGGTCATTCTCAGGTGGCCCGCGGCTTGAAACTGGAGATGCCGGTCCTTGTATTGACATCCAGCACCAGCGCCAATGGCATGGTGTGGCAGGAATCGATGCGCCGTTCGGATGCCGTGCTGGACGTCAGCGTCATCGCCTTGCGGGCAATGGCTCTGGGCCGGACAGTCACTTTGGAACGCATCGACGGCGCCCTCCACGACGTCTTTCTTTCGGCCCCCGCCGTACGAAAGGACGCCTATGCGCGCCTTGCCCGGTGGGTCAACGGATTCATGGACAACAACAGGCCCGAGCACCAGTCGGAAGGGGATACATGACCACCACGGACGAGTCGGTTTCACTGTGGCAGCCCGACGTCCTCGGCCACGGTTACGAGTGCATGGATCTGCCATTGAAAGCTGATGAAGAAGGGCCGGTCAAAGCGACTCTCGTCAGGCATGCACCGCCGGTGGTCCATCCGTCCCCGCATGGCGTCCTCGATTTCCTGACGTCTTTCACCAAGCGCAAACGCCGCCCCGCCCCGGCAGATCCCGGCGGAGCGCCGAGGGTGGTTCTCTACTTGCACGGTTGGGCGGATTACTTCCTGCAGACCGAGTTGGCCGAGTACCTGACGGCGTCGGGCTTTCACTTCTATGCCCTGGACCTGCGGAAATTCGGCCGCAGTCTGCTGCCGGGACAGACGCCCGGCTACACGTCCGATCTTGGTGTCTACGACGAAGACCTCGCCGCTGCCATTCGTGAGGTCGAACGGGACGTAGCCGCAAGGACCAGTAATGCCACACCGCCCACCATTCACATGCTCGCCCATTCCTTGGGCGGCCTGATCGCGGCTCTGTGGGCCGACCGCAATCCCGGCCGCGTGGGAACCTTGGTCCTGAATTCGCCGTGGTTGGAACTCCAGGGAAGCAGCCTGGTCCGCAGCATCGCCATGCACTTGGTGGAACCCTTTGCCCGGACCGACCCAAAGCGTCCCTTCAGGTTCCCGGAAATGCCCGCGTATTGGGAAAGCGTCAGCAACGAGGCCCATGGGGAATGGATTCTGGATCCGACGTGGCGTCCGCGTGCTTCGTTTCCCATCCGGGCCGGATGGACAAAGGCAGTTTTGGCTGGACATGCCGCGGTGGAACGCAAGCTCAACATCGACGCACCCGTGTTGGTTCTTCTGTCCGGGAGGACCAGGATTCAAGCCGAATGGACTGCGGACCTCATGCGTGCCGACGCCGTCATTGATGTCGAGGAAACGTCGCGGCGGGCGCTTGGCCTTGCCCGGCGGACTGCCGTGTTCCGCTATCCCGGCGCCCTGCACGACGTGTTTCTCTCACGGCGCACGGTCCGGCAACAGGCCTACCGTGACGTCGCCGTCTGGCTGGCAGCCTATCCGTACTGAGTTAACAGGTACGTGCTAATTGACTGCGGGTGCCGCGTCCACGGCCCCGCCGTAACGCCGGTCGCGTTTCGCATAAATCTCGACGGCGTCCCAAAGGGTCCGCCGGTCCACGTCCGGCCACAATGTGTCCATGAAGACGAACTCAGCGTACGCCGACTGCCACAGCAGGAAATTGGAGAGCCGCTGCTCCCCCGAACTGCGCAGAAACAGATCCACATCAGGAAGGTCTGGTTCGTCCAGGTACCTTTGAATGGTCTTCTCGGACACCGACCCTGGCTTCAACCTGCCAGCGGCGACGTCGTGCGCGATGGCGGAAACGGCGTCGGCAATTTCTGCCCGGCCACCGTAATTAACACACATGGTCAACGTGCAGGTGTCGTTGGCGCGGGTGTAGTCCTCTGCCTCCTCCAGCTCTTTGATCACCGATCCCCACAGGCGTGGCCTGCGGCCAGCCCAGCGGATACGGACACCCCACTCATCCAGCTGGTTGCGCTGGCGACGTAGTACATCCTTGTTAAATCCCATGAGGAATCGAACTTCTTCCGGTGACCGTCGCCAGTTCTCGGTGGAGAACGCATACACGCTGACGTACTTGATTCCGAGTTCGATCGCCCCCGCCATAACGTCCAAGAGCGCAGGCTCACCAGCCTTATGCCCCTCTATGCGCGGTAGGCCGCGCTGATTGGCCCACCGCCCGTTGCCGTCCATGACTATGGCCACGTGCTGAGGGATGAGCTCACTGGGAATATTGGGCGGCACAGCCCCGGAAGGGTGTCCGTAGGGCGCAACCACGGGGGCCGTTCTTGCCGCTGTTGACTTATTCTTCTTTCCAAGTACCACTGTCAGCTTCGCTCCACGTGTTTGAGTGATTTCAGGGCCCGTTCAAGGTGCCACTGGAGGTAACTGGCTACCAGGCCGGCAGCCTCCCGCCTGTGCCGCGGATCCGAAGCGTCGGCGACGCTCCAGTTACCAGTGAGCAAGGCACCGAGCAATACCACGGTCTCCGGAGCCGGAGCCGGCGAGCCCGGGGGCCTGCAGTCGCTGCACACCATCCCGCCTATGGGGGCGGCAAATGCCGTATGAGGACCGGGACGGCCACAACGGGCACATTCGGTAAAGCTGGGTGCCCAGCCACCTGTGGCCAAGGCCCGCAAAAGATAAGAATCAAGAATGAGTTCGGGCGGATGGTCCGAACGGCTGAGGGCCGCCAAGGCACCAACCAGAAGATTGTATTGTGCGGTCCCCGACTCGGTGTCGGCATCCGTAAGTTTCTCGGCAGTCTCCGTCATGGCTGCAGCCACAGTGAACCGCCCGTAGTCGGCTGCGATGCTGCTTCCGTACGCGCCCTTCGCCACGGCCTGGGTGACAATGTCCAAGGTACGGCCGGAGACCAGTTGCAGGTCAGCCACCATAAAAGGCTCAAGACGCGCCCCGAAGCGGCTGCTGGTCCGGCGAACACCCTTGGCAACTGCACGAACCTGCCCATGGTGCTTGGTCAGCAGAGTAATGATTCGATCCGCCTCGCCCAGCTTGTGGGTACGAAGCACCACGGCATCGTCCCGATAGGACCGTGCTGCAAACGACGGATTGGCCACAACTAATCTTCGCACTAAGCCTGGGCCCGGCAGTGACCGCCGGACCGTGTGGTGACGGTATTTCCCGTCACCACACGGCACGTGCTCAAGCCTGGGCGTCCCGGACGGCCCGGTTTACTGCCGAAATCAGGGCCTTGAGGGAGGACGTGGTGGTGCTGGGGTCGATTCCGACACCCCACAAAACGCGCTCTCCGACAGCACATTCAACGTATGCCGCCGCGCTGGCACTGCCACCTTCAGACAGGGCGTGCTCGCTGTAATCGAGCACCCGCACGTCAACGCCGTCGTGGTGGAGTATGTCCAGCAGGGCTGCAATGGGACCATTGCCGTGGCCGGTGCGGCGGACTTCGACGCCGTCGATCCGCAGGTTTGCGTTCATGGTCATGGCGCCGGATTCGTCGGTCTCAGTACTCACGCTGCCCAGACCATAACGACCCCACTGGGCCTGCTCTTCGTCGGAAGGCAGATACTCATCCTGGAAGATCTGCCACAGCTGGGCGCCACTGACCTCTCCGCCCACAGCATCGGTACGGCGCTGGATGACTCCGGAGAACTCAATCTGGGCGCGACGGGGAAGGTCCAGGTTGTGCTCGTTCTTCAGCAAGTAGGCCACGCCACCCTTGCCGGACTGCGAGTTGACCCGGATGACGGCCTCATAGCTGCGACCGAGGTCCTTGGGATCGATGGGCAGGTACGGTACCTGCCATGTGAAGTCGTCAACCGACTTCCCGGCAGCAGCAGCGTCCTTCTCCAGAGCCTCGAAGCCCTTCTTGATGGCGTCCTGGTGTGAACCGGAAAAAGCGGTAAAGACGAGGTCGCCGCCGTAGGGGGAACGCTCCGGAACCGGCAACTGGTTGCAGTACTCCACAGTGCGGCGGATCTCATCGATGTCAGAGAAATCGATCATCGGGTCCACACCCTGCACGAACATGTTCAGGCCGAGCGTTACCAAGTCCACATTGCCCGTGCGTTCGCCGTTGCCGAACAAGCAGCCTTCTATGCGATCGGCGCCTGCCAGGTAACCGAGCTCAGCAGCAGCTACGCCCGTGCCGCGGTCGTTATGCGGGTGGAGGGAGATGATGATGCCCTCGCGTGGGTGGAGGTTCCGGTGCATCCACTCGATGGAGTCTGCATAGACGTTGGGGGTTGCCATTTCCACTGTCGCCGGCAGGTTGATGATGACCTGTTTGTCGGCCGAAGCCTCAAAGACGTCAGCAATGGCGTTGCACACGCGGGCAGCGTACTCGAGCTCGGTTCCGGTGAATGACTCCGGCGAGTATTCATAGGTAATGTGCGTGTCCGTCAGTGTCTCTTCATACTTCTTGCACAAACGCGCACCCTGCAGTGCGATATCCAGAATGCCGTCTTCGTCCTGATTGAAGACAACGCGACGCTGCAATACAGACGTGGAGTTATACAGGTGCACAATGGCCTGCTTGGCGCCAACCAACGACTCATAGGTCCGTTCGATCAGATGCTCACGAGCCTGAGTCAACACCTGGATGCTGACGTCGTCCGGAATATGGCCGCCCTCGATGAGTTGGCGAACAAAGTCGAAGTCGGTTTGCGACGCTGAAGGGAACCCGACCTCGATTTCCTTGTAGCCCATCTTGACGAGCAACTGGAACATCTTCAGCTTGCGTGCCGGGCTCATGGGATCGATCAATGCCTGGTTGCCATCGCGCAGATCAACTGCGCACCAGCGCGGAGCTTTGGTGATGACTTTATCCGGCCAGGTGCGGTCCGGAACCTCGACGGTGATCTGGTCCTGGAACGGCAGGTAGCGGTGAATCGGCATACCGGAGGGCTTTTGTGCATTACGCATGACGTGTGGCCTTTTCTCTAAGAACTAAGTGAAAGCTTAGCCGGACACAACGGAACTCCGCGGCGAGGATGGCCCAGCTTCAGATAGCTTTCAGGCCTCGCCGCGGCAGCTAAGAAGAAGCATCGCCGTACGCACAAATTCACAGTAACACGGTGCGTATGATGACAGTGCAACACCTCATGCAACGTCCACTATGCAGACGCCGCGACGGTGGAAACGCCGACTGCAGTGTCCACTCAAGGAGCCACAGTGCCACAGTCGGGGATCTCTCTTTCCAATATCGATCACAGCGTCCGGCCCCAGGACGACCTTTATCAGCATGTCAACGGCGCTTGGCTCAACAGCACAACGATCCCCGACGACAGGCCGCTTGAAGGCACCTTCACGGCTTTGCGGGATGGCGCCGAGTTGGCCGTCAAGGCGATTATCGAAGAAGCAGCCGCCAAGGGTGAGTCAGCAACCGGCGTCGAACAGAAGGTTGGCGGACTGTACGCCAGTTTCATGGACGAAGATGCGGCTGAGGCAAAGGGCCTGGAACCCGTGCGAGGCCGCCTCGATCAGGTTCGGGCGGTGGGCTCGGCACAGGAACTGGCCGCCCTCATCGGCCGGTTGTTCCGGTCGGACGTCTCCGGCCTTTTCTCCATCTACCCCGCTCCGGACGCCGGCAATCCGGAACGTATCCTCCTGTATATCGGACAGGGTGGCCTAGGTTTGCCGGACGAGTCCTACTACCGCGAGGAAAAATTCGCAGCCATCGTGGCCGCCTACGGTGACTACATTGCAAAGTTGTTCAATCTCGCGGGTATCCCCGATGCGGAAGCTGCTTCACAGCGCATCGTCGCCCTTGAAACCGCCTTGGCATCCCACCACTGGGACAACGTCACTCTGCGGGATCCCCAAAAGACCTACAACCTCAAGACCGCAGAGGAAGCCGAAGCACTGTTCCCCCTGCTCAACACGTGGTTCCAGGCGGCAAGGGTAGAACAAGCCAAGCGGGATGAAATTGTGGTGAGTACTCCGGACTTCTTTGCAGGGGCTGCAGCCCTGCTGGAATCCGAGCCACTGGAAACGTGGAAGGAATGGCTGACACTCAGGGTTCTCAGCTCGGCCGCGCCATACCTGTCTTCCGTTTTTGTTTCCACGAACTTTGACTTCTACGGCACCACCCTCAGCGGTACCCCGCAGAACAAAGAGCGCTGGAAGCGCGGGGTGGCCGTCGTCGAGGCGGCCCTTGGCGAAGCAGTCGGCCAGATCTATGTTGATCGGCACTTCCCTGCCGGCCACAAAGCAAGGATGGAGACGCTGGTCTCCAACCTGATCGAAGCCTACCGGGAGAGTATTTCTTCCCTGGGATGGATGGGCGAGGACACCAAAAAAGAGGCGCTGAAGAAGCTGGACGCATTCCGTCCAAAGATAGGTTTTCCCGACAAGTGGATCGATTACTCTGCCGTCGAGATTGACCCGACAGACCTCCTCGGTAACGTGGAACGTGCCCATGACGCCGATGTGGACCGGCACTTGGATGAAATAGGGAAGCCCGTTGACCTGACAAAGTGGCTCATGACACCCCAGACTGTCAACGCCTACTACCATCCAATGCTCAATGAGATCGTCTTCCCCGCAGCTATCCTTCAGCCCCCCTTCTTCAACGCGGACGCGGATGACGCTGTCAACTATGGCGGCATCGGCGCGGTGATCGGTCACGAAATCGGCCACGGTTTCGACGACCAAGGGTCACAGTTCGACGGGAGCGGAGCGCTTCGCAATTGGTGGACGGAGGACGACCGTACAGCCTTTGAATCCCTGACGGCGAAATTGGTTGCCCAGTACGACGCTTTGTCCCCCTACGCGGCACCGGACCATAAGGTCAACGGCAAACTGACCCTGGGTGAGAACATCGGCGACCTCGGTGGCCTGACGATTGCCTACAAGGCCTATCTCCTGAGCCTGAACGGAGCCGAGCCCGAAGTCATCGACGGATTCACAGGATTCCAGCGGTTCTTCATGTCGTGGGCTGCCGGTTGGCGCCAAGTGATCCGCACCGAGGAAGCGATCCGGAGACTGGCCACCGATCCCCACTCCCCCAACGAATTCCGTACCAACGCCATAGCCCGCAACCTCGACGCCTTCCATGCAGCGTTCGCAGTGACTAAGGCCGATGGCATGTGGATGGAGCCAGGGGAACGCGTCAGCATCTGGTAAACCCGCACAACGCAACGGCCGGCCAGTTCGATAACTGGCCGGCCGTTGCTGTGTGCGGCTAAAGCAGGGAACTTACTGCTGATCGATGTACAGGGGATTCACCTGTTGGCAAACAGCATCGTTGGCCGTTTGATTGACCACATCGGACGGAACAGAGGCTGCACCGTACGCCGTTCCGCTGCTGAAGTCTGTACCCACGTAGAGCTGCACGCCCGCTACGCCCGGAGCTTCCTGGACCTGCGCGGCCGGGATGCCGAAAAGTGTAGCGACGTCGGCAGCCACGTCCGCGAAGCCCGGTCCATAGTAAAGCACCGTCTGATCCACGGGATTAGCCAAGTAGGAGACCGTCTGGGCGAAACCGTTCCCTGTGAGTACGGTCATGAGCTCCTGAGCCCTGGTAGCAACGCCACTGCCGTTGGCAACGGCCACCGGCTGAATCGCTTTGTCGTACGCAGGTGCGGGAGGCGTGGTAGCCGTTGGCTGTGGGGCCGGGCTTTCGCTCGGTGCAGGAGGAGCCGTCGCACCCGGCGTTGTGAGGTCGAGGTCAGCACGAAGCGCAGCGAAAAGCTGCGATGCCTGGGGCTCGATGAGTTCCAACCTGTTAATGTCAGCCGCGGCGGCCTGAGTGGGCACCGCTACGAACGCCACCTTGGAAACATCGATGTCCTTGAGCCGCCCGCCAATGGTCAGCAGCGAAGGAACAGACGCCAGGCCCTCGTCCACAGTCAGGTTCTGCGTGACCACATCCGCGATCTGCAACAGCCTTTGCGGGTTACCCAGTGTTCCCTCATCCTTGAGCTTCCTGGTGAGGGATGAGAGGAACGCTTGCTGCCCCTTGATGCGGCCAAGGTCGCCTCCGTCACCGAAAGCATGCCTGGTCCGGAGGAACGCCAAAGCTTGTTCGCCTTCAACCAAGGAATCACCCTTGGCGAGGCGGAGCCGGGAATCCGGGTCAAACACCGGGTCACTGACGCAAACATTGACACCGCCCACAGCATGTGAGAGTTCCTTGACCGCGTTGAAGTCAGCCATCATGAAGTGGTCGATTTCCAAACCGGTCAACTGGTTCACGGTATCCACCGCGCAACCAATACCGGCCTCTGCCATGGCTTCATTGATCATCACGCCGCTGCGGGCAGGGAAGGTCTGGTTATTGGTACGGTCGGTGCATTGGGGCACGTCAACAAGAAGGTCGCGCGGGAAACTCAAGACATTGACGCGTTTATTGTCCGCGGAGATGTCCAGCAGCATCATGACATCGGAGTGGCCATAGCCGGTGGAGTCCTCAGTGCTACCGTATTCGGCGTTCTTGCCGTCACGGGTATCGGAGCCAAGGATCAGGATCTGCAGGCGATCCGTCTTATCGTCCACCAGCGGGTCACCGGCGTTGCGGGTTTCCCCGGCACTCAAGGGCGCCTTGGTGATATTGGTCTGCAGGCGGATAAACCAGAAAGCCGCAAAGGCAACGCCTGCCACCAGCGCAACGGAGACCACGCCGGTAACAATTTTCAACCAAAGCGGCAGGCCTTTGGGCGCGTTCATATGGCGAGGGGTACCGTCGGCATCCTCTCCATGGCGCGCCCCGGTGGGGCCAGCGGTGCCGGTGCCCTGCGGGCGGGCGTCACGACGTCGCACTATTCGGTTTACCTTTCATCAAACAGCTGGATCCCCGCAATCATAGTTGCCGTTTCTGGGAAGTTCCTTATCGGGCCCGTAGCCACGCCGGATCCAGTAACGCCAACTAGAACCCGAGTTTGACCAATTGCTTGGGATCGCGCTGCCAGTCTTTGGCTACTTTAACGTGGAGATCGAGGTAGATCCGGGTGCCGAGCAGCGTCTCGATACCCTTTCGGGCGTTGGTTCCCACCTCACGCAAACGGCTTCCGCCCTTGCCGATGATGATGGCCTTCTGGGAAGGCCGCTCAACATAAAGGTTCACGCGAACATCCAACAGCGGGTTGTCCTCGGTCCGGCCCTCACGGGGAACGATTTCCTCCACCACCACTGCGAGTGAGTGCGGAAGTTCATCGCGGACGCCCTCAAGTGCCGCTTCGCGAATCAGCTCTGCGATCATGACGGCCTCAGGCTCGTCCGTCAGCTCGCCGTCAGGATACAGCGGCGGTGAGGACGGCATGTGGCTGATCAGGACATCTGCAACAGTGGAGACCTGAAAACCATCGGCGGCAGAAACAGGCACGATGTCAGCCCAGCCCTGCTCACCAAGAACATCGCGGCCCAACGCGGCGACTGCAAGCAATTGCTCCGTCAACGCCTGACGATCCACAAGGTCGGTTTTGGTCACAAGTGCCACGATGGGCTTGCGTCCGACGGCGGCAAGCTGAGCGGCGATGTATTTGTCGCCGGGGCCGATTTTTTCGTTTGCCGGCAGGCAGAAACCGATGGCATCGACTTCCGCCAGGGTGTCTGCAACAAGTTCATTGAGACGCTTTCCCAGCAGGGTACGCGGGCGGTGAAGGCCCGGAGTGTCCACAAGGATCAATTGGGCGTCGTCGCGGTGGACAATACCGCGAATGGTGTGCCGTGTAGTTTGCGGTTTGGCCGAAGTGATGGCCACTTTCTGGCCAACCAACGCGTTGGTCAGCGTCGATTTCCCCGCATTGGGCCGGCCGACAAGCACCGAGAAGCCAGCGTGGAAGCCACCGAAATCGGCATCGGCATCGAATTTCTTATTTTGCTTGCTCACGTGGAACTCCCTGTTGCGTTGAGTCGGCGTCATCGAGAAGGTCTTCAAAGTCAGTGTCTTCCTTTGGCATGGCTGCCGCAATGATGTGGCTGACCCTGTTACGGCGACCCTCCAGCCTATCTGCCCGGAGCGATATTCCGTTCACTTCAACGGAGCTCCCAACAATGGGAACCTGGCCAAGGGCTTTTGCAAGAAGACCGCCGACCGTATCCACCTCGTCGTCGTCCAGATCGATGTCGAAGAGTTCGCCCAGGTCATCGATGCTCATGCGGGCGCTCACGCGGTACGTGCCATCGCCGAGATCAACCGCCTCCTCGGCGGCGGCGTCGTATTCATCCACAATCTCGCCAACGATCTCTTCAATGAGGTCCTCAAGGGTGACCAGCCCGGCGGTGCCGCCGTACTCGTCGATGACGATCGCCACATGCGTGGACTCTTTTTGAAGTTCCCTCAAGAGGTCGCTCACAGGCTTGGATTCCGGGACATAACGGACGTCGCGTGCGAGCGAGTCAACGTCGTGGGCTTGTAATCCGGGTTCGCTGCGATGCATGGCCGCAGCCACATCCTTGAGGTAAAGAATTCCACGGATCTGGTCCGTGTTCTCACCAATGACCGGGATCCTTGAGTAGCCGGACCGCAGGAAAAGGCCCATTGCCGTTTCGAGGTCCGAGCCCGTACCGATACTGACAATGTCCGTGCGGGGAACCATCACCGAACGCACCAAGGTGTCACCGAAATCGAAGACCGAATGAATGAGCTCAGCCTCGTTGTCTTCGATCATGTCCGATTCCGCGGCACGATCCACGAATTCTCGGAACTCCTCTTCGCTGACGAAAGCGTCATCCCCGCTCGGGGCACCTGGTGCAACTGCCTGCCCCAAGGCCACCAACCAGCCAGGGATGGGTCCCAAAATCCAGCACAGGAACCTGATCAGCGGTGCAGTGAAGCGAACGACGGGGCCGGAGTGCGCCCGGCCCAACTGCCTGGGTGAAACACCCACCAGCACGAAGCCGATGACCGCCATGATTCCCGTGGCTGCGAGCCCGGCGAGCCACACGTTGTCCAGCAGACTATGCAGGACAACCGCAACGGCAACTGCCGCCGCCATTTCGAACCACACGCGCCAAAAACGCAGGGCCCGCATGTGCGCGATCGGGTTCTTGAGAATTCCCCCCAGCGCCTTACCCTTGCTCCGCACTATTGATTGTTCGGCCTCATGCCGGGGCAGGAAGTTGAACGCAGCCTCGGCTGCGGTCAGCAGTGCAACGAAGCTGAGAAAAACCAGCGCCATGCCGACCAGGATGATCGAGGTCACTGCATGGTCTCCATGGGGGCATCCTTGCCCAGGAATTCAGACAGCAGTTCCCGCTGCAAACCGAACATCTCTTCCTTTTCCTCCGGCTCCGCATGGTCAAAACCAAGCAGGTGGAGGATGCCATGGGTTGTCAGGAGCAGCATTTCGTCCTGCGTGGGGTGCCCGGCGTTGCGCGCCTGTACCTCGGCCACCTGAGGGCAAATAGCGATGTCGCCCAGCATGCCTTGCGGCGTGGGCTTCTCCGGAGTGCCCGGCGTCAGTTCGTCCATGGGCACGGACAAAACATCCGTAGCCCCGGGCTCGTCCATCAGTTCGATGTGCAGCTTTTCCATTGCCGGTTCATCGACAAGGAGAATGGACAGCTCTGCTTGGGGGTGGATGTACAGACGCTCAAAGATGAAGCGTGACAACGTCACCAGCTGGGCTTCGTCCACCACCACACCGGACTCGTTGTTTACTTCAATGCTCATTTGCGTACTCCACGGTTGTACTGTGCACCAGGTTTGTCTTGTGCACCAGGTTTGTACTGGGCGTCGGTGCGGTGTGCGTCGTCCCATGTGCTGTAGGCGGAGACGATGTCAGCAACCAAGCGGTGCCGGACGACGTCAGCGGCCTCCAGAATGGAGAAGTTGACGTCATCGATTCCCTTCAGGATTTCCCTGACAATCCGCAACCCGGAGGTTGAACCGGAAGGCAGGTCTATCTGCGTGACATCGCCCGTGACCACCATTTTTGATCCGAAACCTAGGCGGGTCAGGAACATCTTCATCTGCTCCGGAGTGGTGTTTTGCGCTTCATCGAGAATGATGAATGCGTCGTTCAGCGTCCGTCCACGCATGTAGGCCAGGGGTGCGACCTCGATGGTCCCCGCAGCCATCAAGCGCGGGATGGACTCGGGATCCATCATGTCGTGCAATGCGTCATACAGCGGGCGAAGATACGGGTCGATCTTGTCGCTCAGCGTTCCGGGAAGGAAGCCCAGACGTTCCCCCGCTTCCACCGCAGGCCGGGTGAGGATGATCCGACTGACTTCCTTTGTCTGCAGCGCCTGGACTGCCTTGGCCATTGCCAGGTATGTCTTTCCGGTACCTGCGGGACCGATTCCGAAAATCACGGTGTTGTCGTCAATGGCGTCGACGTAGTTCTTCTGGTTCAGCGTCTTGGGCCGTATGGTCTTGCCCCTGCTGGACAGAATATTGTGCGTCAAGACATCAGCCGGGTTCTGTACGGACTGGACCCTCAACAAGGACACGAGCTGCTGAAGGATGTCCGGAGTGACCACGGTCCCCTTCGCCACGAGCCCACGGACTTCCTCCAAGAGACGCATGATGCGTGGAATGACGGTGGAAGGCCCCGTCATGGAGAGCTCATTGCCGCGGACATGGAAGTTGACGTCCTGGAACTGTTCCTCGATGTATCGCAAGGCTTCGTCGTGGCTGCCCAACGAGTGAACCATCTGGTCGGAGTTGTCGAACGTGACAACTTCCGTGCGCGTACCCGGTAGTGTGTGCGGGAACTCGGTGGGCGGCTGGTTGCCGTTTCCGGTCCTGAGCCGCCCGTTCAAAGATTCACTCATAGTGCTGGCCTCAAGGCCTTTTCTCCTCCGGTTGGTTCGTAATAACGCCATCGATTCGACATTCGTGGCCGCTTAAAGGCGCCAGCCCGGATGCCGGAATGTCTTCAATCCTACGCCAGCCCGGCCTGCGATGAACCTCAACCGACGGCAACATCCGGGCCGGGGCCGTCATGTCAGACATATTGTCTCAACTCGGCATCAAGCGGGTATCAATCATGTTTCAGTTGGCCCCGGTCCGCCCAATCCCGGCCGGCCGCCGTCGACGATGTGCCAAGCTGGCATAGCGGGTGGCAGCAGCACCCTGCGGCCCGGCTTCTGCGGCTGGGGCCGCCAAGAGACATACGGCAAGGCAGGAAACCCATCACAAAGCCAGTAAGCATAGGGAACGGCGCGCGCAGAGGGACGAAGTCCGTCATCGCCGCGCCGGCGATGCTTGCTGTCCTGTTGCTGACCGGTTGCATCGCCAATGGCGGCGGTAGCCAAGCAATCACGAGTTCACCGCCTGTTACTGTCCAGGATGCCCCGGCCAGCCATGCCCCGCTGGAGACCACGCAGGCTTCCACCAAAATCCCGGTCTACTGGATTGGCCGCAGCAAGGAAGAGGTTTACCTCTACCGCGAGTTCAGGGACATTTCCAGCGATGGAAACCCCGTGACTACAGCGCTCCGGATCATGATGGCTGAGAAACCCCTGGACCACGACTTCTTCACGCCTTGGCAGGACCCGGGAAGCCTCGCCACGTCCATCTCGGGCAAGAACGTGATTACCGTGGATATTTCGCGGGACGCCTTTAATTCAAACCTCGACGCCGGAATGGCACATCGCGCCGTTCAGCAGTTGGTCTATACAGCTACGGCAGCAGCCTCGTCCTCGGGACTTATCAACTCCGGCCAGCAGATCCAAGTAGTCATTTTGGTTGACGGGCACAAGGACTACATGGCGTTCGGGCAGGTGCAGCTCGGCCAACCCATGGAGCGGAACGCATCTTTGGTGGCACCGCTGTGGATTATCGATCCGCAGGAGGAAACATCCTTGCCCGCGGGTGTAGTCAAATTCAATGGCCGCAGCACCGACAGCTCAAGGCCCGTCAGCTGGCAGATCCTCCAAGACGACGGCAAGGGCGAAAAGACCAGCCTGCTCACAGGCCAGACCAAGGCAACCGGTGAGCCGGGACAATATGGTCTTTTCACTTTCAGCGCCACGCTGAAGACCGGAAAGTATGAGCTGCGGGTTTCACAAGTCGATGAAGCGGGCGCAACCATCGAAACGAGCACCGATACCCGCTTGTTCAACGTCGGTTAGTCTGCGGGCTGACTACCAGCGGCCCAGAACGTCGCTGGCAAGAACGACGGCGGCTGGTCCCGCCGTCGACGACCGCAAGACATGGTGACCCAAGAGGGCCGTCACCGCGCCCGAGTCGCTGAGCCGAGTTACTTCGCGCGGTGAGATTCCGCCCTCAGGTCCCACGATCAAGAGAACTTCGCGCGGCTCACCTTCGTTAGGTAACGCCGCCAACTCTTCAAGGACAGTCCTCAGGGGGTTCTTGGCGTCTTCATGCAGGATGATGGCCATGTCAGCGTCCGCTACGGCCTTGGCCAAAGCAACGGTATCCACAATGGACCGCACCTCGGGAATCCAGGCACGCCGCGCCTGCTTGGCCGCGGCTGTGACCACCGACTGCCACTTCGCATGTGCTTTGGCGGCCCTCTCACCCTTCCACCGCACGATTGCACGCTCGGACTGCCAGGGGATAACAGCATCTATGCCGAGTTCCGTGGCAGTCTCGATGGCGAGTTCGTCGCGGTCGCCTTTAGCCAGGGCCTGGACCAGCACCAGCCGGACCTCCGGTTGCTCCTCGAACAGCACTTCGGAGGCCTTAACCGTCAAGGTGCTGGATCCGGCGTCGACCACTGTCCCTGTCAGCCGCACGCCGGCACCATCTGCAATATCCACGGGCTCGCCTGTGGTCAGGCGCTTAACCGTGACAGCATGCCGGGCCTCTGCACCCTCGAGGACGAAGGTGGAACCAGGGACTACCTGACCGAGGGAACCCGCCGGCGTGAAGAAAACAGGATTGCTCACCGCTACAGGTTACCGAGCTTGTCCCGCAGCTTTGCGAACATACCGCCGCTGGCCACAAGCTTTCCTTCCGTAAACTGCTCGCCACGCAGCTTGGCCAGCTGCTGCAAGAGTTCTTCCTGGGCGGGGTCGAGCTTGCTGGGCGTCTCCACATGCAGGTGCACCTTGAGGTCGCCACGGCCGTAGCCCCGGAGGTGCGTGACACCCAGGCCGCGGAGGGTAATGACTTCTCCCGATTGCGTGCCGGCCTTCACATCAATGTCCTGTGCGCCGTCGAAAGTGTCCAGCTGCAGCTCGGTTCCCAGCGCGGCCGCCGTCATGGGCACGCTGAGCGTGGCGTGAAGGTCGTCGCCTTCACGCATGAACATGGCGTCGTTGTTAACCCGGATCTCTACATAGAGGTCACCTGCAGGACCACCTGCGGGCCCCGCTTCGCCCTGTCCGGACAGCTGGATGCGCGTACCGGTTGCGACGCCTGCCGGGACCTTGATGGTGAGGGAACGGCGGCTGCGGATACGGCCCTGCCCGTTGCACTCGTTGCAGGGATCCTTGATGACGGTGCCGAAGCCTTCGCAGGAACCGCAGGGGGCGGTGGTCATGACTTGGCCGAGGATGGATCGGACAGCCCGCTGAACCTGGCCACTGCCACCGCAAATGTCGCAGCGCTCCGGATGGGTGCCCGGGCGGCAGCAGCTGCCATCACAGGTGGGGCAGACAACGGCGGTGTCCACTTCAAGCTTCTTGTTGACGCCGAACACGGCGTCCTTCAGGTCGATGCGGACGCTGATGAGCGCGTCCTGGCCGCGACGGACACGGGAGGCCGGTCCACCGTGGCCACCGCCTCCACCAAAGAAGGTGTCGAAGATGTCCTGGAACGCGAAACCCTGGCCGGAATAGCCGCCACCGAAACCGTTGTCGGTGCCGTTCTCATTGCCCGTGGCGTCGTAGACCCGGCGTTTCTGGGGGTCTGACAACACTTCGTAAGCGTGGGTCACGGCCTTGAACTGTTCCGCGACATCCTCACCGGGGTTTACGTCGGGGTGCAGTTTCCGCGCCAACTTGCGGTACGCCTTTTTGATCTCTTCCCCGGTGGCTTCCGGCGAGACTCCCAAAACGTCATAGTGGCTGCTCAAAGTCGGTATCTCTTCCTTGTTGTACTGCGGATGTTTCCTCGGACCGGTGTTCAGCCGCCGAGAATGCGGGAAAGGTAACGGGCCACGGCACGAACGGCTGCCATGGTGGTGGGATAGTCCATGCGTGTGGGACCGAGAATCCCCACCTTGGCGCCGGAGCCGTAGCCCGTAGCCACGACGGATGCCTCAGCCAAGCCGTCGTACGGATTCTCGCGTCCAATGCTCACAGTGACTCCGCGGGGGTCATCCCCCATATCGGACAACAACCGGAGCATGACAACTTGTTCCTCGAGTGCTTCCAGCACGGGACCGATGCTCAGGGGGAAATCCACGTTGGAGCGCGCAAGGTTGGCCGTTCCTGCCATCAGGATGCGCTCTTCTCGGCTGGTGTCACTGAGCGATTGGAGCCCCTGGGCCAACGTCTGCGCCAGGCTGCGGAGCTCCGGCGGGCACAGGGCAACTACCGATGGGAGCACCTGCGGCAAGAGAGCCAGTTGCGTGGCGGCAATGCTGCCGAGGAAGCGGGACCTCAGGAGCATCAAGGCTTCGTTGCTTACGTCCGAGCCGGCGTCGATGACCTTCTGCCCTACGCTGCCGGTGTCCGCGATGAGGACCACGAGCACCTGCTTTGGGCCCAACAGGACGAACTCCACGTGACGGACCAGTGCGCGGTTGGAATGCGGATACTGCACGACGGCCACCTGATTGGTCAGCTGCGACAGGAGCCTTACGGTGCGCTCCAGGATGTCGTCAACCTCATCGGGGCCCTCTAGTAACGAATGGATGGCCCTGCGTTCGGCGGCCGAGAGCGGCTTTACCTGCGAAATGCGGTCGACGAACAGGCGGTAGCCCTTGTCCGTAGGGATTCTCCCTGCACTGGTGTGGGGTGCCGCGATGAGGCCTTCCTCTTCCAAGACAGCCATGTCGTTCCTGATGGTGGCACTGGAAACGCCAAGATGGTGCCGCTCCACGAGGGCCTTCGAACCGACAGGTTCCCTGGAATGCACGTAATCCTCAACGATGGCACGCAGCACCTCAAGCTTGCGCGGCTCACTCATTGCTCCACCTCCTGACGACTGCCATGGTCCCTGGGACCGGTCAACGCGGGATCTCAATCGGACCACCACACTTAGCACTCAACATGCCCAAGTGCTAACAAGTCTAGTATGAGCCACCCCGTTGCTAGCATTGAAACCTGCCGCGGCCGGCTTCGGCCCGCACCATAAACCAGCACAAAGGTAGGAATCCCTTGGCTTTCGACAATTGGGGACCGCAGGATCTGTCCGCTCCAGCCAAAAAGCAGCTGCCGGAAGTAGCCGTCCAGCGGGGAATGGTCCTCGAGGACGTCCAGTCCGGCTGGGTGGGCGAAGTCACCCGCGTTGAGAAATCGGGCGGAATGCATGTGGTCTCCCTTGAGGACCGGCGCGGAAAGACCAAATCTTTCCAGCTCGGATACGGGTTCCTGTTGGAGGGCCAGGCCATACGGCTTATGCCTCCTGCTGCCCGCCCTGCCGCCTCTGCCGCCCCTTCCACCCGGACAGCCTCCGGATCCGTGAGGGTACAGGGCCAACGTGCCCAGGTGGCCAAGGCGAGCCGCGTCTGGGTGGAAGGAAAGCACGACGCCGAACTCGTCGAGAAGGTCTGGGGTGACGATCTCCGCGTGGAAGGCATCGTCGTGGAGCCATTGCATGGCGTAGACGACCTGAAGTCGGCCATCGCTGCCTTCAACCCCGGGCCGGGTCGCCGACTCGGCATCTTGGTGGACCACCTTGTCCCCGGCTCCAAAGAGTCGCGCATCGCCGCCGATGCCATGACGGTACCGGGGGCTGCAGGAAACGTTTTGATTGTCGGCCACCCCTACGTGGACGTCTGGCAGGCCATCCGGCCAAAGGTCCTGGGCATTGAGGCATGGCCGGAAGTCCCCCGCGGGATCGACTGGAAGACGGGAATCCTCAGCGCGTTCGGCTGGCCCCACGAGACTGCCGAGGACATAGGCTTGGGCTGGCAACGTCTCCTTGGTGCAGTACGCACGTATGCCGACCTCGAGGCATCGCTGCTGGGACGCGTTGAGGAAGTCATCGATTTCCTGACAGTTCCCTGAGGCAACGTCCACGAAGGAACATCAACCACCGTGTCAAAGGGGCGTTGGTCCCGGGAAGCACGTTGGGGCCGGTATTCTGGGACAGCAACACCGCAGCATCTTTACAGCAAAGGGAAGACACCGTGGCAGATAACGCTCCTGAAGAACCGGGCAGCGCCGCAGGCCGGCCCCAGTACCATGGCGCGCCTGCCAACGCACTACCGTTGACGGCCAGCGAGGACAGGCAGTGGGCTACGCTGGCCCACTTCGGCGGCATCCTGGGATGCCTGCCGTCCCTTCTGATCTACTTGATTTTCCGGGATCGCGGGCCGTTCACCGCGCAGGAATCAAAAGAAGCCCTGAACTTCACGCTGCCTCCCACCATCGCTGCAGTGCTGGCCAACATCCTGGTGCTGCTGCCCGTGGTGGGCAACATCTTCGCCGTCATCGCCACGGCTATCTGGGTGGCACTGACGTGCTTCTCCGTCTCGGCGGGAATCCGGGTCAACCACGGGCAGCCTCACCGTTACAAGGTCAACCTGCGCTGGATTAAGTAGCCCGCCCTCCCCCTCCAGAGGGAAGGGCGCAGAGGTTAGTCGGGAAGAATCCTTCGGACTACGGCGTCAGCCAAGAGCCGACCCTTCAGGGTCAAGACCAAGCGACCCTTGAATGCCTGCACCGGGTCAACCAGTTCGTCGGCAATCAGCCCGGCCATCGCATGCCGTCCGATCGCGTCCAGGGCGTCCACGGACAACCCTGTTCCAAGCCGCGCTTCAAGCATGATGCGCTCAACTTCCCGGGTTTCGACGTCGAGGGTTTCCCGTCCGGCAGCCGGTGAGGTTCCGCTCCCGAGCCGTGAGGCATACGCCGTGGGGTGCTTGACGTTCCACCATCGGACACCACCCACGTGGGAGTGGGCTCCGGGGCCGATGCCCCACCAGTCATCTCCGCGCCAATAGGCAAGATTATGCCGGCAAGCCTGTTCCGGCGTCCGGGACCAATTGCTGACCTCGTACCAGTTCAAGCCCGCTTCAGAGATCATCTTGTCGGCCAACTCGTACTTGGAGGCGTGGTCGTCATCGTCAATACCGGGTACTTCGCCGCGACGTATCTGGGCCGCAAGTTTGGTGCCGTCCTCCACAATCAACGCGTAGGCACTGATGTGATCTGGTTGGTACGAGAGCGCAGTTTCGAGTGACAGCTGCCAGTCGGCCATGGACTCTCCGGGCGTGCCGTAAATGAGGTCAAGGCTAACTGCCAGGCCGGCTTCGCGCGCCCACTGCACAACGAGTGGCACACGGCTGGGCGTATGGGTGCGGTCCAGTACCTTCAGAACGTGCGGAACCGCGGATTGCATGCCGAAGGAGACCCTGGTGAATCCGGCATCAGCCAACACTCTGAGGGATTCAGGTGTCACCGAATCTGGATTTGCCTCGGTTGTCACCTCGGCGCCGGGCTCCAGGCCCCAATGGCCGACGGCGGCACGCAGGATCCGCGCCAGGTCTTCCGCCGGGAGGAGCGTTGGGGTACCACCGCCAAAGAAGACAGTGCTGAGGGGACGTCGAGGCAAACCGGAGGCGTCAAGTGCCAGAGAGGCGAAGTCCAGCTCGGATACGGCCGTGGAAGCGTAGGCGTCCTGCGATGCACCGCCACCGAGTTCGGTTGCAGTGTAGGTGTTGAAATCGCAATAGCCACACCGCACGGCACAGAACGGTATGTGGACATAGAGCCCGAACTTGCGGTGCTCGACGCCGGCCAACACCTGCGGAGGCAATATGCCATCCGCAGGTGCCGGGTCGCCCAAAGGTAGGACGCTGGGCATCTACTTCTTGGCCTTGTCCTTGGACTCGTCAGTGGTCAGGGCTGCAATGAATGCCTCTTGGGGCACCTCCACGCGGCCCACCATCTTCATGCGCTTCTTGCCCTCCTTCTGCTTCTCGAGCAGCTTGCGCTTACGGGTGATGTCACCGCCGTAGCACTTGGCAAGAACGTCCTTACGGATGGCCCGGATGCTCTCACGGGCAATGATGCGGGATCCGATAGCGGCCTGGATGGGTACCTCGAATTGCTGCCTCGGAATAAGCTCACGGAGCTTCCCCGTCATCATCACACCGTAGGCGTAGGCCTTGTCACGGTGGGTGATGGCGCTGAAAGCATCCACTTGCTCACCCTGCAGCAGGATGTCCACCTTGACCAGGTCCGCCACCTGCTCGCCATCGGCCTTCCAGTCCAGCGATGCGTAGCCGCGGGTCTTGGACTTCAGGAGGTCGAAGAAGTCGAACACAATCTCAGCCAGCGGGATCCAATAGCGAAGCTCCACGCGGTCTTCGGACAGGTAGTCCATCCCGCGCATCTGGCCACGGCGACTCTGGCACAGTTCCATGATGGAACCCACGAACTCGTTGGGCGCCAGGATGGTTGCGGACACCATTGGTTCACGGACCTCGGAGATCTTGCCCGTGGGGTACTCGCTGGGGTTGGTGACGTGGATGACCTTCTTGTCCTCAAGGGTCACCTCGTACTCCACGTTGGGAGCAGTTGAGATGAGGTCGAGGTTGTACTCGCGTTCGAGGCGCTCACGCGTGATTTCGAGGTGCAGCAAGCCGAGGAACCCTACGCGGAAGCCGAAGCCCAGCGCTGCAGACGTCTCGGGCTCGTAAACCAGCGCGGCGTCGTTGAGCATCAGCTTTTCGAGGGCATCGCGGAGGACAGGGTAATCTGTGCCGTCCAGCGGGTAGAGACCGGAGAAGACCATCGGCTTGGCGTCGGCGTAGCCGCTGAGCGACTCCGAGGCCGGCTTGGCCAGGTTAGTGACAGTATCGCCAACCTTGGACTGGCGGACGTCCTTCACACCTGTGATCAGGTACCCCACCTCGCCGACGCCCAGGCCCTTGGACGGTGTGGGCTCCGGGGAGCTGACACCAATCTCCAAGAGCTCGTGCGTTGCCCGGGTGGACATCATCTGAATGCGTTCGCGCGGGTGAAGCATGCCGTCCACCACGCGGACGTAGGTGACCACGCCGCGGTAGGTGTCATAAACAGAGTCGAAAATCATGGCGCGGGCAGGAGCGTTGGGATCACCAACGGGCGCTGGAAGGTCGCGGACAATCTTGTCCAGCAACGCCTCCACGCCTACGCCGGTCTTGCCGGAAACCTTGAGGACATCCTCGGGGTCGCCACCAATGAGGTTGGCCAGTTCCGCCGCATACTTCTCGGGCTGCGCGGCCGGAAGGTCGATCTTGTTCAGCACAGGAATGATGGTGAGGTTGTTTTCCATCGCCAAGTACAAGTTCGCGAGGGTTTGAGCCTCAATGCCCTGGGCCGCATCCACCAACAGCACTGCGCCTTCACAAGCTGCCAAGGAACGGGAAACTTCGTAGGTGAAGTCGACGTGGCCGGGAGTATCGATCATGTTCAGCGCGTAGCTGTTGCCATCGAGTTCCCACGGCATGCGAACAGCCTGGGACTTGATGGTGATGCCGCGCTCACGTTCGATATCCATACGGTCCAGATACTGGGCCTTCATGTCGCGTTGCTTAACGACGCCGGTGTACTGCAGCATGCGGTCGGCCAAGGTGGACTTACCGTGGTCAATGTGGGCAATGATGCAGAAGTTCCGGATGATGGCCGGATCTGTTGCGGCGGGCACCGGTGCGGTGCGGGCCATGGGAGACACGCAGGATCCTTACTGTCGACACTCACACGGCAATTCCGCGACTGGGCATAGGCCAGCCGGAAAACGCCGCGCATCTGATCCTCTAGTCTCCCATGAACCGGCGCTTCGCCGTACATTGCCTGCCGGGCGTCCGCAGTGGACGGTTGTAGCGTTGTCACATGGCTTTCGACTTGCGCCCCTTGGGCAAACTTCTCCTGCGATCATTCAAGGCGCTGGGAGGCAGCCGCACCAACGCCGGCACCCCCTTGGGCGCCCCCTCGAGCGCTCCGGGCAATCAATCCCGGCGGACCGCCGTCGGGCACCCGCCCGGCTCCTACCCCGGCGACTTCCGCGGGGCCGTCAAAGTGAACTACTCCCCCAAGCCTGACGGCCAACCGGATCCCGGGGAGATCGTATGGAGTTGGGTCCCATACGAAGAGGATCACTCACGCGGTAAGGACCGGCCCGTCCTTCTTATTGGACGGGACGGCGGCTGGCTCCTGGGGCTGATGCTGACATCCAAAGACCACGACAACGGGAACAGGGCGGATGACTACGTTGATATTGGAGCGGGTTCCTGGGATCGACAGGGCCGGGCGAGTGAGATCAACGTAGGCCGCATCATCCGCCTGGATCCCGAGGCAATCCGGCGCGAAGGCGCAATCTTGGGGAAAACACCGTTTATGGAGGTCTCCCGGGCCGTGCGCGCCAGGCACGGTGGGAACTGAACCGCCTGCAACTAAAACGACGAGTCGTGGGTGAGCCATACTTTCTGCTATCCTTTATAGCTGTGTGTCCGTGCAGGTCGACGGCCATACATGGTTGGCTGCCATAGGCATCCCCACGCCGCTCAGTCGATGGCCAACCTGAAAACCCTCTAGACCATTTCCGCATTAAAAAGAGAGTTCATACGTGGCTAATATCAAGTCCCAGAAGAAGCGCATCCTCACCAACGAGAAGGCTCGCCTGCGTAACAACGCTGTCAAGTCCGAGCTGAAGACGGCCATCCGCGCCGTCAACACCGCCGTTGAGTCTGCTGACAAGGATGCTGCTGGAACTGCACTTGTTGCTGCCAGCCGCAAGCTGGACAAGGCTGTCAGCAAGGGCGTTATTCACAAGAACAACGCTGCAAACCGCAAGTCGGCGATCTCCAAGAAGGTCAACGCACTCTAAGGTTTTTCCAGTTCGACTGAGCTGATCAAAAGGCCGGCGCCCCATGGGCGCCGGCCTTTGGGTTTAAGCAGGCCAGTCAGCACCGACGCGCACAAGCGGCGGCCGACATCAGCGGCGACTGGCCGAGGTGGCGATGACCGTGACCGCGTGCTCAACCGCGTAGACAGGGTCCCGCGACTCGCCCTTCACTTGGGCATCGGCTTCTGCAATGACTTGGATGGAGCGGATCAGGCCTTCCGGGGTCCAGCGGCGGACATCACGCTGGGCCTGTTCCACAAGCCACGGCTGCATACCCAGGTTTTTGGCGATGGTGGCGGGTGAACCGTTGGCACCCGCAACTTTGGCCAAGGTCCTCAGCTTGGCAGCCAGTGCTGCAACCAGGGGAACGGGATCAACGCCGGTGGCCAAGGCGTGGCGCAGGGTGGACAGTGCAACCGGTCCGTTGCCGGCCATGGCAGCATCGGCCACCTTGAAAGCCGTAGCTTCAACTCGGCCGCCGTAGTAGCGCTCAACAGTCTCGGCTGTGACGGCTGTGGTGGCGTCGGCAATCAACTGGCTGCAGGCAGCAGCAAGCTCGGAAAGATTGGCGCCCACCGCATTCACCAAGGCCTGGACAGCCTCGCCCTCAATGCGTCGTCCGCCGGCCCTGAACTCGGAGACGACAAACGCGGTCTTGTCAGAGTCTTTCTTCAGGGGTTGGCAATCGATGACGGGCCATCCGGCGGACTTGACGGCGTCGAGCAGCTTCTTGCCCCGGACTCCCCCGGCATGGCGAAGGACGAGGACAACGTCTGGGTCCGGATGCTGAAGGTAGGCCAATCCGTCGGACAGGAAGGCGTCATTCATGGCCTCGAGACCCTCGACCTCGATGAGCTTGCCCTCGCCGAAGAGAGACGGGGTAACGGTCATCGCCAACGACCCGGCCTCGTAGGCACCCGCGTTCAACCGGCTGAGCTCAACATCCGGTGTAGCGGTTCGCACGTGGCTACGGATGCCGTCCATGGCGCGGATACCAAGATACTCTTCCGGGCCCATGATCAGGACTACGGCGGCCGGCGCCGCATCACGCCAGCTGACGGTGTTCGCCGCGACGCTCTTGGCCCGGGTGTTTTGGGCAGCAGCCACTGGTAGTTCCTTCCGGACGTTTCTTTGCAGGCTTCAAGTCTGCCATGTTTGGTGATGACCCCGCGCTCAAGAAGCAACACGATGATGTGGTGCACGCCCAGGACACGGCCCCACACCCCTGCCGGGTGCAGCAACATCCAAACGATCGGGATGCTCAAAAGTGACATGGTAGCCATGGCCACCACTCCAGCCGGGCCTTCGGCCCACGGCAGGGCCGCCCCGGGCATATGGGCGAAGAACCTCGCCATACCCGCCACGGCACCTGCACATGTTCCCGCAACGGCGATAGGTACCACTGCCAACCAAGGAAGGGTCGCAGCCAGTGGAACGGCGATCGTCCCAAGGATAGTCACCGGAGCCACCAAAGGACCGGCCACCACGTTCGCGATGAGTGCGTAAGGAGTGCACTGTGGTTGAAGGGCCACAATCACCGGGCCGCACAGCAACTGGGCCGACAACGGTACGGCCAACCCGGCAGCCAACCACCGTGGCACGCTGGAAGGCATCCACGACGCAACGCGCGTGGCCAGCAGCACGATACCCAGCGTTGCCAGAACGGACAGGAGGAACCCGACATTTGCCGCCATGCTCGGATCGAGCAGCAAAAGAACGATGGTGGCAAGGCAGAGGAAAGTGAGGGACCTGCCCCGCAGGCCACCGATGAGGGCAGCCAGCCCCACGGTCCCCATGACAGCAGCACGTAAAACACTCGGGTCCGGCCCCACCATGACAACAAAAGCCATAAGACCGCACGCCGCCAAAACTCCGGCAACCGGGCGGGTGAGCCTCAGGCATCTCGCCAGCAAAATGAAGCTTCCCAGCACCAGGCTGCAGTTTGCACCACTAACTGCGGTGAGATGTGTCATTCCGGTGGTCTTCATATCCGCCTCAAGACTTTCCAGCAGGGCGGTGGTGTCCCCCGTGACCATTCCCGGCATCAGACCGGCCGCGTCCGGAGGCAACCAACTCGACGCTGCCACAAACTGTCGACGTACCTCACCGGCGGACCGTCGGACATCAAAAGCCGACGTCATGATGATGGGAGCGGAGGACGCGGACAGGAGAGCTGCCTGTGTTTGTCCTTCCCGCACAGCCTTGAGTGTTCCTGAAGTTCTAATGCTTTGCCCGGGCCGCACGTCTTGCCAGCCAGTTCCTCCAACAACCATCACGTCTGCGGAACCACGAATGACAGTTCCGTTGGATGTGAGCTCAAGCGACGTCGCAGTCACCGACCATCTGTTTCCACCGGATTGGCTCGGCGTGGGGACCTCCGCAGGCATTCCTGTGACCAGCAGTTGAATGAAGACACCGCCTCCCCTTGCCACCGCCTCAGACAATGGTCCGGTCTCCCGTGTGTTGGCCACAACAGCACAATGAACAGCTACTGCTGCACCCAGGACACAGGCGAGGGCTAAGGTGGCAGCCATCGTTCCGGCACGAACCGATGCCGCTCCGCGACGCCGCGCCCCAACCAGGAGCAGTCCCCCGACCACGGCCAGTACTCCTGCCACAGGGGCGGACCACGCTGCGTCGATGAAGGCTCCGGCAAGTGCAACGGACCACGTGACCAGCACGGCAGGAACAAGCCGCAGATCCGTGCGCTTCGATGCCGTCGCGCCCCCAGCGGGTTCAACCGTTCCTGCCACCGGATCAGCCACCCTGCACCGTCACAAGATCCTTGAGAGACTCCATGAGCTTAGGACCGATGCCATCAACGGCGTCAAGTTCCTCCACGGATGCAAATGGGCCGTGCTCTTTCCGCCAGTCAATAATGCCTTGCGCAGTCACCGGCCCCACTCGGGGCAGCGTCCCCAGTTCCTCCAGTGAGGCAGTGTTGATGTTGACCTTGGCACCTCCGGCCGCAGGGCCGGCCGTTGCACCGGGGCTACCGGAACCGCCAGCTAGTGGCGATGGCGGAGGCTGCGGGACCTCCCCTACTTTCGGAACATGAATCTTGACCCCATCACTTAGCACCTCAGCAAGGTTGAGCCCGTTGAGTTCGGCGTTGGACGCAGCACCCCCGGCCGCATCTATCGCCTGGAAAACCCGGCTGCCCTCCGGTAAAGCCACCACGCCGGGCTTCTGCACGGCACCGGCAACGTGCACAAGAAGGCTCCTCCCAGCCTCCCTGGCCTCTGGATGCTGGGACTCTGACGGACTTGGTAGCCCGGGGCCCGCTGACATCGACGGTGTGAGGGGTTCAGAAATTGGATGCCCCACGGCCGATTGCCACAAGTGCCAGGCAATAATGCCAGCTCCTACAACGGCCAGCAGGGCGGCAACCCGCCAAGGGGTTCGCCAACGAGTCCGCGCAGGACGGGTCTCGGATTTTCGATATGAGTGATCAGTCGTCGGATCCGCCTCGACGGGCAGCTGTAAGAGCGGAGGTGTCTGGGGGTTCGCCCCGAGACGAGAGGCAAAACGCTGCCGGACTGCCTGCGCTGCGGCATCTGGGGACGTATCCCGGTTCCGGCGTGGCATGAAACGAGCCTATGGCCGCCGCTGCCCGCCCGACGGGGACGAGGTGCTCTATGTGGATAAGACGAGCGAAGGGTCAGTCTGTTGGCGTGCTGCTCTCCCCCACGATGACTGCAAGAACACCTAAACCTGCATGTGCTGCCAACACAGCCGGCAGTGCGCTGATTTGAGGTGCCGGGCAATCCGGGCACTTCTCGCTAAGACGGGCGGCCAAGGCTTCTGCCTCCAACTGATTGCCAAAGTGGTGAACCGCCAATCGCTGCTGCCCGGCCGGGCGGGATGCCACGTCTGCTGCAACGATCTCCTCCAAACGGGCAACGGCGCGCACAGCGGAACGGACCTTTTCCAGCGGTACGATCCTGCCGCCGTCGACCGCCAGGATGGGTTTGATGGCCAGGACAGTACCGAACAGGGATGCTGCCGCGCCGATGCGCCCGCCCCGCCTCAATTGTTCGAGGCTGGGCACGTAGAAGTAGACCTTGGTCCGCTCCATGCGCTTCTCGGCGAAGCCGCGGACTTCTGCCGCTCCTTGGCCATCGGCTGCTGCCACCACTGCACTTTGGACTCCCATGCCTTGCGCCATCCCCACGGTGCGCGAGTCCACGACTTCAACCGGGATGGTGACGCGTGCGGCAGCCAACCTTGCGGCATCGGCGGTTCCGGAGAGTTCGGAGGAAATGTGGATGGACACCACAGCCTCAAATCCGTGGCGCTGCGCAGCGAGGTACGCCTGTTCAAACTGGCCAGGCGATGGCCGTGAAGTTTTCACCGAAGCGCCTGAGGCAAGAGCCAAAGACAGGGTCTGCGTGATGTCGTCTTCGCCTTCGCCGTAAATTTCGTTGCCCACCATGACTGGCATCGGAACAACCGCCAATCGGCCGTCCGCGGTGAAAGCAGACACCCAGTCCGACGGCAGGGCCGCGGCGGAATCGGTGACGACCGCAGTTTTGACGACGGCGGCCAGCGGCACGTCAGCGACAGGAACCGGTGCCGCGGGCTGCCGGAGGCGCGCCACTCTTTCCTTGAGCCATATCCATGCGGGTGGTTCTCGCTCAGGCACGCAACCTCCAAAGATGATGGCTGGCCGCCGGCAGAATGCCGGCGGCCGCACTATCCCTGCTAGGCAGGAACGATGTTCACCAGTTTAGGTGCCCGCACGATGACTGTACGGATGCCGCGGCCGTCCAAGGCACGCTGGACGTTCTCCGAGGCCAGGGCGAGCTCACGCAGCGCGTCCTCGGTGATGTCCGGCGAAACGTCCAGACGGTCGCGAACCTTGCCCTGCACCTGGACCACAGCGGTCACGGTGTCCTGTACCAGCAGTGCATCGTCGTGCTTCGGCCAGCCTGCATTCGCAACGGAAGCCGGGTGACCGAGCGTGTTCCACAAGTCCTCAGCCGTGTAGGGCGCAAAGAGGCTCAGGATCACGGCTACGGCTTCCACCGCTTCACGAACAGCCGGATCTGCGGCGCCTGCCCCCGAATCGATGGTTTTGCGCGTGGCATTGACCAACTCCATCAGGCGGGCAACCACGACGTTGAACTTGTTGTTGTCCAGCAGTTCAGCGGCATCGGCGATGGTCTTGTGGGTCACGGTGCGCAGGGCACGGTCACCAGTGGCCGGATCAACGCCCGGTTCGCTGCTGACGTCCTGGCCCAGGCGCCAGGCGCGGGCCAGGAATTTGGCCGAACCGGACGGCGAAACGTCCGCCCAGTCGACGTCGTCCTCAGGTGGGGAGGCGAAGACCATGGTGAGGCGAACGGCGTCGACGCCGAACTTGTCCAACTGCTCGCCCAAATCCACGCCATTGCCGAGGGACTTGCTCATGGCCTTGCCGCCGTTGAGCACCTGGCCCTGGTTGAGGAGTGCGGAGAACGGTTCGTTGGCTTCGATCAGGCCGATGTCCTTGATGACCTTGGTGAAGAAACGTGCGTAGAGCAGGTGAAGGATGGCGTGCTCCACTCCGCCCACGTACTGCCCCACCGGCATCCAGTTGTTGATCTTTTCGGGATCGAACGGGCCTTCGGTGTAGTCCGGGGAAACGAAGCGCAGGAAGTACCAGGACGAATCCACGAAGGTATCCATGGTGTCGGTGTCCCGCTGCGCGGCGCGTCCACAGTTAGGGCACTCGACGTTGACCCATTCGACTGCGGCGGCCAGCGGGGAGGTCCCCTTCGGCGACAACGCCTCACCGCGAAGGTCGTCCGGCAACCTGACGGGTAGCTGGTCATCGGGGACGGGCACTTCGCCACATTCACCGCAGTGAATGATGGGGATGGGGGTACCCCAGAAGCGCTGGCGGCTCAGCAGCCAGTCCCGCAACCGGAAGTTGACGAACTTCTCGCCGGTTCCCAGTTTCTCGAGGATCTCGATCGCTGCGGGAATGCCTTCGGACTTGGACAGCCCGTCCAGCTCGCCGGAGTTTTTGAGCGTGCCTTCTCCCGCGGTGGCGACACCCGTCTCGGCCGGGTCTTCGTCACCGGTGTCCAGGACCGCACGGACAGGGAGACCGAAGGTCCTGGCGAAGTCGAGGTCCCGCTGGTCGTGTGCCGGGACGGCCATGATGGCGCCGGTGCCGTAGTCGGCCAGAACGTAGTCAGCAGCCCAGACGGGGAGCTTTTCGCCGTTGAGCGGGTTGATGGCGTAGCGGCCGGTGAAGACGCCGGTTTTCTCGCGTTCGGTGGACTGGCGTTCGATTTCGGAGAGCGCCTTGACCTTCTCGCGGTAGGCCATGAGTTCATCGTGCTGTTCCGGGGTAACCAGGTCCAGCGCCAAATGCGCGTCGGCTGCGACAACGAAGAACGTTGCACCGTAGAGGGTGTCCGGACGGGTGGTGAATACGGTGACTTCGCGCTCGGCACGGTCCGCGGTGGCTTCAATGACGAACCGCACGTGGGCGCCTTCGGAGCGGCCGATCCAGTTGCGTTGCATGGCCAGAACGCGCTCGGGCCAGTGACCTTGGAGCTGGTCCATGTCTTCCAGCAGGCGGTCGGCGTAGTCAGTGATCTTGAAGTACCACTGGTTCAGGGACTTCTTGGTGACAGGCGTGCCGCAGCGTTCGCAGGCACCGTTAACTACCTGCTCGTTCGCGAGCACGGTGAGGTCCTTAGGGCACCAGTTGACGGGCGAATCCTTGCGGTAGGCCAGGCCACGCTCGTAGAAGCGCTTGAACAGCCACTGCGTCCACCGGTAGTACTCGGGATCCGAGGTGTGGAGGCGGCGGGACCAGTCGGCAGAGATTGCGTAGCGCTTGAACGACGCTGCCTGCGTATCGATGTTCGCGTAGGTCCACTCGCTGGGGTGGGCATTGCGTTTGATCGCAGCGTTCTCAGCGGGGAGGCCGAAAGAGTCCCAGCCGATGGGGTGCAGAACGTCGAAGCCCTTCTGACGCAGGTAACGCGCTACGACGTCACCCATCGCGAACGCTTCGGCGTGGCCCATGTGCAGATCGCCGGAGGGGTAAGGGAACATGTCCAGCACGTAGCGGCGTTCCCGGGAACCGTCGTCGGCGGGAGTGAAGACCTTAAGGTCTTCCCAGACCTGCGGCCACTTGGCTTCCATCGCAGCGAAGCTGTAGACGCCTTCTTCAGGCGCTTCGGCTGCGGCTGTTTGTGCTGTCCCGGTCTCTGTCTCCGGCTTAACGCTCACTGCTGCCCTCTTCTGTTCTTCGATGGCGGTTTTCCCTCCTGCTGCGGTCCCGGATACCCCCGGACACACAAAAGCCCCTCAACAATGGAGGGGCGGCCGCACGGCTAGTGAAAGCCGAGCGGCTAGCTAAGCAGAAGGATCGCACGCATAGATCTACAATAGCGCACGATCAACGTTCCACTCACCGGCAAATCATGGTTGGCGGCGCGGCGCACAGCGTCGAAAAAGGGGCCGATGACTCCCCGCCATGGTGTGGTGGCACCCGCGGTGGGCCCCCAGCTGCGAGGGCCCCACCGCGAGCTTGTGAGCGGCGGGAGCAGCTGGGGACGGGCGGGCGGGAGTCATCGGCCCCTTTTTTGAACTACTTCACGTCTTCGTCGACCCAGTCCATGGACTTTGTCACGGCCTTCTTCCAGAGTCGAAGCTGACGCTCCTGCTCCTCTGCCGGGAGCTGGGGCTCCCAGCGCTTGTCCTCGTTCCAGTTGGCGCTGAGCTCGCCCAGGTCTTTCCAGAATCCCACGGCCAGGCCGGCTGCATAGGCTGCACCGAGGGCCGTGGTTTCCACAACCTTCGGGCGGACTACAGGTACGCCCAGGATGTCTGCCTGGAACTGCATGAGTGCCTCGTTGGCGACCATGCCGCCGTCGACCTTCAGCTCGGTGAGCGGAACACCCGAGTCTGCGTTGACGGCGTCGAGTACCTCGCGGGTCTGGAAGGCGGTAGCTTCCAGTGCCGCGCGGGCGATGTGGCCCTTGTTGGCGAAACGCGTGAGGCCCACGATGGCACCGCGTGCGTCTGCCCGCCAGTAGGGGGCGAACAGGCCTGAGAAGGCGGGGACGATGTAGACGCCACCGTTGTCCTTAACACCCGCGGCCAGTTCCTCCACCTCAGGGGCCGAGCTGATCATGCCGAGGTTGTCGCGGAGCCACTGGATCAGGGACCCGGTGACGGCGATGGAGCCTTCAAGGGCGTAGTGCGGCTTGGCGTCGCCCAGCTTGTATCCGAGGGTGGTGAGGAGTCCGTTCTTGGAGTGAACGATTTCCTCGCCGGTGTTGAAGATCAGGAAACAGCCGGTTCCGTAGGTGTTTTTGGCTTCGCCGGGCTGGAACGCGGCCTGGCCGAAGGTTGCCGCCTGCTGGTCACCGAGGATGCCGGCAACAGGCGTTTCCCGGAGCAGCTGTGACGTGTGGACATGGCCGTAGACCTCGGAGGAGGACTTGATGGCGGGCATCATGGAGGCCGGTACGCCGAAGATGTCCAGGATTTCCTGGTCCCACTGCAGGGTCTCGAGGTCCATGAACAGGGTGCGGGATGCGTTGGTGACGTCGGTGACGTGCACGCCGCCGTCAACGCCGCCGGTCAGGTTCCACAGAACCCAGGCGTCGGTGTTTCCGAACAGGAGGTCGCCGGCTTCTGCGCGTTCGCGGGCGCCGTCAACGTTATCCAGGATCCATTTGATCTTGGTGCCGGAGAAGTAGGTGGCCAGGGGCAGGCCGACCTTCTGTTTGAAGCGCTCCGGTCCACCGTCCTGGGCCAGCTCATCGACGATTGACTGGGTGCGGGTGTCTTGCCAAACGATGGCGTTGTAGACGGCCTCGCCGGTGTTCTTGTCCCAGACGACAGCTGTTTCGCGCTGGTTGGTGATTCCGACGGCGGCAATGTCGTGCCGTGTCAGGTTGGCCTTCGACAGGGCCGAGCCGATGACCTCAGGGTGTTGTTCCAGATCTCGGCGGGGTTGTGCTCCACCCATCCTGCCTGCGGGAAGATCTGCTCGTGTTCCATCTGGCCGGTAGACACGATGTTGCCCGCGTGATCGAAAACAATGGCGCGCGAGCTGGTGGTGCCTTGGTCGATGGCGATGACGTATTGATTCATGGTGACGTCCTTGTCTTGGTTGTTTGCTAATCAGTGGTTATCTACAGCGTGCGGATAAGTGAGGTGCGTTCGGGATTAGCCGGCGAGTGCAGGCATGATGTCAGGGACCCAGAGGGCCACGAGGCCGGCAAGTGCTCCGCCAACAAGCGGTCCTACAACGGGAATCCATGAGTAGGCCCAGTCACTGGTGCCCTTGCCCTTGATGGGGAGGACGGCGTGCGCGATGCGGGGGCCAAGGTCACGTGCAGGGTTGATGGCATAGCCGGTGGGGCCACCGAGGGAAACGCCGATACCAACAACAAGCAGTGCGACAGCCAGCGGGCCGAGACCCGAGGGGGTGCCGCCAAAGGTCAGGATGACGAAGACCAGGACGAAGGTGCCGATGATTTCAGTGATCAGGTTCCACGGGGTGGAGCGGATGGCCGGTCCGGTGGAGAAGGTGCCCAGCTTGTTGGCTGCCAGGGGCTCCTCATCGAAGTGCTGCTTGTAAGCGAGCCAGCAGACAACGGCACCCAGGAACGCGCCCAGGAGTTCAGCGCCGAAGTACGTCAGGGTGGAGGCGAAGTCCACCGGCACACCGGGTGCGTACTCTGGCTTGCCGTTGACCAGCAGGCCTAGAGTGACGGCCGGGTTAAGGTGCGCACCGGACTTTGCTGCCACGAAGACGCCCGCGAAGACCGCAATACCCCAGCCCCACGTCACCATCAAGAATCCACCGTTGTTGCCCTTGGTGCCTTTGAGCGCAACGTTTGCCACGACACCGCAACCCAGCAGGGTCAGCATCATGGTTCCGAATACTTCGGAAAGGAAAACAATTCCAAGAGACATCTTTGACTCCTCATTTTTCTGTTGTCAGCCTCCTCGCGGGTGAAGAGGCTGTTGGGACGGTTCAGTTGTCTCCGGAACCGTCCCGGTGTGGTGGTCCCCTGGCGGGCCCACCTACCCCATTCCGTCCCTACCGCACGCTGGGACGGTCAAGCTGTTTCCGCTGCTTGGTGTCAGGCTACGAGACTGTGCACGTCAACCTTGTGGAACCGTTGCAGTACCTCTTGGGCGTGGCGGATCTCCGCTTCACGGGCAGCGGCGTCCCAACCGAGCGGCTCGGCCAACGCTGCGGCGATCTCGTTGAGCAATTCGCCGGTGACCAGCCCACGGAACGCGAGTGACGTCCTGCGAATGAGGACATCCACCAGGTGCCCGATTTGCTCGTGCTCGGCCATGAAAGCCAGCTCCCGAACGCTCAGTTCGCGCGTGGAACGCAGCGGCGTGTCATGTCCCGCGTTCAGGTAGTCAATGACGGCGTCTGCCCGGGTTCCGTACCGGGTCAGCAGCACGGCTACGCGGTCAGCGTCCAGGCCCGGGCCCATGTGCTTCTTGATCCATTCCTGCTCGCCCTGTTCTGAGGCAGGGAAGCCGGAGCCGCCGCCGATGGCGAGTTTCGCCGTCGAGACTTTGCGTTCCATGCCCAGTTCGCGAAGGACGTCATTGCTCATGTGTTCGGCCAGGGCGCGGAACGTGGTCCACTTGCCGCCTACCAAGCTGAGTACGACGGCGGCCTTACCGCCTGGTGTTGGGACGGCGTCGCCGCCGGTGCGGACGCTGCGTTCGATGCGGTAATCGCGTGAGACGAATCCCGGCTGCGTTTCGTCGTGGCGCGGCAGGGGCCGAACTCCGGCGAAACTGTAGACGATCTGCTCCCGCTCCACCTTGATGGTGGGGAACACGTGGCCGACGAGGTCGAAGAAGTAGTCGATCTCTTCATCCGTGCACACTGCGTCTTCGGACATATCAGCGTCCACATCCGTGGTGCCGACCAGTACGCGGTCCCCCATGGGGTAGATCAGGACGATGCGGCCATCGGTGTGCTCGAAGAAGATCTCCCGGCCGTTGCACGCGGCGAGCAGTTCCGGGTGGTCAAGGACGATGTGCGATCCTTTGGTGCCGCCCATGAACTTGCTGACGGCGCCCATGGCCTGGTTGGTGAGGTCTACCCAGGCGCCGGTGGTGTTGACGATGACGTCGGCCTGGAAGTCGAATTCCTTGCCGGTCAGTTCATCGCGGAGCCGCACTCCGTCCGAACCCATGGAGACAAGCGAGACGTAGTTGCTGGCGCGGGCGCTTCCTCCTGGGAGTCCCCCACCTCGGCCTGCCTTCTCGCCATCCTGGAGGACGTCGAGGGTGAGGCGCTCGGGGTTGTGAACCGAAGCGTCAAAGTACGTGGCCGCGTACTTGATGCCGGAGTGCAGCTTGGGGAGCTCGGCCAAGGCCTTTGTCCGGCCGCGGAACTGGTGGCGGGGTACGCTGCCGCCGTCGCGGGAGAAGAAGTCGTACATGCTCAGGCCAACCTTGATGAGGAACGCGCCGCGCTCCTTGGGCTTGCCCTGTTTGTGGGTGAGGAAGCGCATGGGTGCGGACAGGATGCCGGAGAACGTGCTGAAGATCGGGATGGTGGTCTGCAGCGGCTTCACGTAGTGCGGCGCAATCCGCAGCAGACGGTTGCGCTCAACCACGGATTCCTGGACCAGGCGGAACTCGCCGTTTTCGAGGTAGCGGATGCCGCCGTGGATCATGTGGGACGAGGCGCCACTTGCACCTTGGCAGTAGTCACCGCGTTCAACAAGCGCTACGTCGACGCCTTGAAGGGCGAGATCGCGGAACGTTCCCACACCATTGATGCCACCGCCGATGATGAGTACCTTGGCCGAAGGCCGCTCCTGCAACGCAACGACGGAGTCGCGCTGTGTGTGCTGTGAGGTACCGGAAATCCTGTTGTGTCCCAAAACTGCTCCCTTGGGCTTGGTTCGTGCGCCGCGCCACTCGCTGCTGCACCGTTCACCACTAATCTTGCGAAGGTGGAAAATGGAGTCAAGCTATTTGCACAAACGTGCAGTAAGGAAATGAGATGGCACGATCACGTCACTCGGATGCGCTCCGGGCTGCACAGATGTACTACCTGCAAGACCTGACCATGGATGCCATTGCCCGGGAGCTGAGGACATCCAGGTCCACGGTGTCCAGGCTGTTGTCTTCGGCGAGGGAAACAGGCTTGGTTCAGGTTCAGATTCGAAGCCCTTTTGATACCGGCCCTGAGCTGGAAAGCCAGATCCGGAACCAGTACGGCGTGGACGTCCACGTGGTTCCGGTGCTGGACACGCTCAACGAAGCAGAGACCCTGGACCGCGTAGCCATGCAGGCTGCACGAACAATAGGCCCTCTGGTGGACTCGAATGCCATCATCGGTGTGGCCTGGGGCGCGACGCTGAGCGCCGTCAGCCGGCACCTCACCCGAAAGATGACCCACGACAGCATCGTGGTCCAGCTCAATGGCGCTGGAAACATGCAAACCACCGGCATTACCTATGCCAGTGACATCATGCGGCGCTTCGGCAGTGCGTACGGGGCCCGCGTGGAACAGTTCCCTGTTCCGGCGTTTTTTGATCACGCCTCCACCAAGACAGCCATGTGGAATGAGCGCAGCGTTCAGCGCATCCTGGACTTGCAAGCCCGCATGAGCATCGCAATCTTCGGCGTCGGGTCTGTGGATTCGGATTACCCGAGCCATGTCTATGCCGGTGGTTACCTCGATGAACACGACCTCACCATGTTGGCCGCCGACGATGTGGTGGGCGACGTAGCCACGGTCTTCTTCAGGAGCGATGGATCCTCTGATGGCATCACCTTGAATGAGAGGTCGACCGGGCCCAGCCATGAACAATTGCGGCAAGTCAGGCGCCGTATCTGCGTGGTCTCCGGCGCATCCAAGATCAACGGCCTCCAAGGAGCCTTGGCTGCGGGGCTGGCGACGGACCTCATTCTGGACGAAGCCTCAGCCCGACGCCTGGTGAGTTTCAATGGTCATTCCTGAAGCAATCGTGCAAGGAATGGGTAGAGTCGTTGCTATGAGATCCCCATCCAAGCTGACATCAAACAGGCTGGCATTGAATAACGGCGTACAGATGGAACGCATGGGATACGGGCTCTACAAAGTTCCCGCCAAAGACGCAGAAGCTTTGGTGTCCACGGCTTTGGGTGAGGGCTACCGGCGATTTGATACTGCAGCGATGTACGGCAACGAGGTAGGGGTGGGCCGCGCCCTCGGCGGCGCTATCGGCGATGCCGCGGAAGCCAACAGGGGTACCGGCGGCTCTGGAGAGTCGGTGCACTCACTTGCACGTGAGGACCTCTTCGTCACCACCAAGGTCTGGAACGACGATCACGGCTACGATGCCACGCTCCGCGCATTCGATACGTCCATTTCAAACCTTGGCCTCGACTACGTGGACCTTTACCTCATTCATTGGCCGTGTGCCGGCCGTGGCCTTTTTGCGGAAAGCTACAAAGCCATGGAGACCCTCTACCGTGAAGGCAAGGTGAGGGCGATCGGTGTTTCCAATTTCCAGCCCGGACACCTTGAAGAACTCATGCAGAAGGCCGAAGTTGTCCCCGCGGTAAACCAGATCGAGTTGCACCCTTGGTTGCAGCAAACCAGGCTGCGGACCCTGCATGAACAGTTGGGGATCGCCACAGAGGCTTGGAGCCCCCTCGGCCGTGGACAGGTCCTGGCTGACCCTGCCATTGTGTCGCTCGCCGAGAAGTATGGAAGGACCCCGGCCCAGATCATTCTGCGCTGGCATCTTCAGCTGGGGAACCTGGTCATCCCCAAGGCGAGTTCGGCGGGACGGATCAAGGAAAACTACGCCGTCTTTGATTTTGAACTGGACGCCGCGGACATGGACGGCATAGCCACTCTCGAACGCCACCATCGGACCGGGTCCCACCCGGACAACGTAAACTAGGAACAAACGAATGGACAACGTGGACACCACGCACTCCCCACGAGGTGCGCAGGCCCCCAGCGAATTCTTCAGCAAATCCTTGCAGGGGCGGACCCATGCCTCGGACGTTGAGGTGGACGGCAGCAACGTAGCGTACTGGACTTACGAACCGGTCATGGTCACTCCAATGACACGCACCATCCTGGTGATCCATGGCTTCCGGGGAGACCACCACGGGCTGCTGCGCGTGGCCGATCAACTTCCGGAGATGCGGATCATCATGCCGGACCTGCCCGCCTTCGGGAGTTCGGAGCCCTTCGTCGACGATGAGCACAGCGTTGAACGCTATGGAACGTTCATCTCCGGTTTCATGGCCGCCCTCGACTTGGATGACAAGACTGTCCTGCTGGGCCACTCCTTCGGCTCAATCGTGGCCAGCCACTTCACCGCCGCGAATCCGGGAACCGTCTTTCCGCTGATCCTGATCAACCCCATTGCTGCGCCCGCATTGGAGGGCCCCAAAGGCATCATGACCAAGCTTGCGGTGCTGTATTACCAGGCGTCCGCCAAGCTTCCCCGCCCTCTGGGACTGGCCGTCCTTCGCAATCGGCTGATCGTTCGCATCATGAGCATCACCATGGCCAAAACCAAGGATAAGGGCCTGCGCAGTTTCATCCACGGCCAGCATGACGCCTACTTCAGTGCCTTCGCGGACCGGAAGAGCCTGCTCGAATCGTTCAAGGCTTCCGTCTCAGGCAATGTGGCCGAGGTCGCCGAACAACTTACTCTCCCCGTGCTGTTGGTCGCCGGCGAGAAGGATGAAATAGCCACTCTCCCCAACCAGTACAAACTCATGAAACGACTACCTGACGCAAAGCTGGAAGTGATTCCCGGCGTCGGGCATTTAATCCACTATGAGACGCCGGTTCCGGCGGCAGCAGCAATCCGCACCTTCCTGGAGGAACATCCCGCGTGAAAATTGTCATCGACGCCCGCTTTACCCGAACGGACCACCACGATGGCATCAGCCGCTACGGTTCCAGCCTCATAGCCGCAACGTCCAAAATCGCCGACGTCACCATGCTGATCAGCGACAAGCGCCAACTGGCCCTGCTGCCCGACGTTCCGTATGTCATGGTCAACAGCCCCTTGTCTCCCTTGGAGCTGTTCGTCGCCCGCAAGGTCAACCCCCTGGGTGCTGACGTGGTGGTGTGTCCCATGCAGACCATGGGCACCGTGGGCCGCCGATACGGGCTGGTACTGACCCTGCACGACCTCATTTACTACGAACACCCGACTCCCCCGGGCTTCCTGCCTGCCCCCGTGCGCCTGTTGTGGCGCCTCTACCACAAGGCGTTCTGGCCACAGCGATTCCTGCTTAACCGGGCGGACATCGTGGCTACCATCAGCCGCACCACCGAGGCCCTCATAGCCAAGTACAAGCTGACAAAGCGTCCCGTGCGCATTGTGGGCAACGCACCCCAACCGGGCCAGACAGCGCGCGACCCCGAGGCAGGCGCGGACAAGTCCCTGCTCTACATGGGTTCGTTCATGCCGTACAAGAACGTGGAAACCATGATCCGGGGTATGTCCGGCCTGCACGACTACACCCTTCACCTGCTCAGCAGGATCACTCCGCAGCGCAAAGAAGAACTGGAGGCGATGGTTCCTGAGGGAGCCAAGGTCCTTTTCCACAACGGTGTTACTGATGCCGAATACGACGAACTCCTCCTCAGGGCCACCGCGTTGATCAGCCTGTCACGAGCCGAAGGGTACGGTTTGCCGTTGGTGGAGGCGATGGCCTTGGGCACCCCCGTTATCGCAAGCGATATTCCGATTTTCCGTGAAGTGGGTGGGGACGCCGTCAGCTACGTCCACCCCGAATCGCCGACGGAATTCGCGGCCGCTGTGACGGCCCTTGCCGACGACGCACTTTGGCAGCAACGCTCCCGCCGGTCCGCGGAGCGCGCGGCAGAATTCAACTGGGACGAGTCTGCGCGGCAGCTCGTGGCTGCGGCGGAAGAAGTCGTGGCCCGGCGCGCACGCAAGACCCGGGAACGCGCTTAGCGCACTCCCAGGTCCCGGGGCGGCAGCCTGTCATCCAGTAGTCGCTCTTGACGCAGGCTGGTTGGTTACGGAGGATGCAATCTCTTCGTAGGGCCGCAGTCGGAACAGGGCGACGGCCGCGAGGAGGACCACCACGGCCACTCCGATGTAGAGCTGGTGGGGGTTCCATCCGTTGTCAAGCAGCGCGCCGACCGCAATGGGAGCGAGGATGGCACCGGCCCGGCCAATACCAATCCCCCAGCCCACACCCGTGGTGCGGACACCAGGCTCGTAGGTCATGGGAGCCACGGTGTAGAGGCCAGCGATGCAACCGTTGACGAGCATCCCGACGACCACGCCGGACGAGAACGCCAGCAGCGGCAGGGGGCTTGTGGTGATGAACAGGACGAGGGTCACGGCCGAGAGCACCGTGAAGACCATGAGGGTCAACCGCGCGTCCCACCGGGTGGTGAGCACGCCGAAGAGCAGCGAACCGAAGGTTCCGCCCATGGTGAGCATGAGTCCCCCGATGATGCCCTGCTGCTCCGTCATCCCTGATTCCACGAGCAGCCGGGGCGTCCATGAGTTGGCGAAGTAGAAGCCGAACATGATGACGAAGAAGGAGATCCAAAGCAGGATGCTGGCCGTGCGGTACCGCGGGCTCAGGAGCACGGCCACGCTGCCCTGCTGCTTACCGGCACTCACAGGGGCAGGACCGGGATTGACGTCACCCTCGAGACCCAGACGGCCGGCGATGCGCTGGAGCTTCCCGGCCGCGCCCGCCGGTCGCCGGGTGCGGAGGTAGTCGACGGACTCTGGCATGAGGACAACCACCAGAGCGATCGCCAACAGAGTCAGCAGGCCACCAACGAGGAACACGGAGCGCCACCCGAAGGCGGGGATGAGCTGGGTCGCTCCCATGCCACCGAGCGTGGCACCTACTCCATAGCCCGCGGTGAAGATGCTGACGGCCATACCGCGACGGCGGGCATTGGCGAACTCACTCGTGATCACAGTCGCAGAGGCGAGGATGCCGCCCACACCCAGTCCTGTGGCGACGCGCCACAGGCCGAGCTCGAGCGCGGAGTTCGCTGTTGTGGACAGCAACAGTCCGACCGCGTTGATCGCCAGTGCGACGATGAGGATCTTGCGCCGGCCGTAGCGGTCCGCGAAGGGCCCGAGGACGAGCGAACCCACGGCCATACCGATGAGGCCCGCGCTGAGCAGCCACCCAAGCTGGGAACCGGAGAGTCCGAACTCCTTGGTCACGGATGTGGCTGTAAAGGCCATGGCCAGCACGTCGTAGCCGTCGAGGGCGTTGAGGAAGGTGGTCACGGCGATGATGAGCCACTGGTAGGACGACATCTTGGATGCGTCGATCTGGTGTCTGATATCCATGGTACTGATGCCTCTCAGGGAACGTCGATGGTGAGGATGGTGGGACGGGGCGTCAGGACTGTGCCCGGTTCGGCAGCGACCACCCGCGAGACGCAGCAACACATTTTGGTGTTGGGTTCCTTCTGGCGGTCCGAGTAGAAAACGTCGCGGTGGTCGATCCGTCCGGCGAGCTCAAGGACCTTGACCTGGCACAGGCCGCACTCGCCCTTGCGGCAGTCCGACATCATGTCCACACCATCGCGCTCGAGGGCCTCCAGCACGGACTCATCGGAGCCGACATGTGTCTCTACCCCCAGCCGCGGTATCCGCACGGTGAATGGTTCTGCCTCGTACCAGCCGCTGTTGCCGAAAGTCTCGTAGCGCAGGTTCGTGGGCTCGAGCTCCCGCTCGGTCCATGCACGGCGGACAGCGTCCATGAGCCGAATGGGCCCGCACATGTAAAACTCTGCGTCCTCGGGGGCTGAGCCCACGAGGGCCCGGACGTCAAGGGGAACCCCCTCCGCGTCGATGTGCGCCTCGAAGCGGTCTCCGTGCATGGCAGCGAGGTCATCCAGGTAGGCCATCGCATCCCGGGAGCGGGCCACATAGACGAGGCGGTAGTCGGCGCCGAGGCGGCGCAGCAACGCGGCCATCCCGGCGATTGCGGTGATGCCGATGCCCCCGGCAAGCAAGACGTAGGAGGGGGCTCCGATCCGCAGCGGGAAGTTCTGCAACGGCTGGGTGATCTCCAGGCGCTGCCCGGGCTGGAGAGAGTGCATGAACACGGATCCGCCGCGGGAGGTGGGGGTCCGGAAGACGCTGAGGGCGAGGTGCGTGCCATCGTCGGCGGCATTGACCACGGAGTATGAGCGGACGTGCTGCTCGCCTTCGATGGTCGTGCGGACATCCACGTGCTCGCCGGGACGAATGGCGCAGGGACGCTCCGGACGCAGGACGATGCGGCGGATGTTCTCGGCCACGTCGGATACGGCGTCGACGACGGCCTGCTGCCACAGGATGTGATGGGAATCGGCCACGGTTTTCTCCCCTGCTCAGCTGCCCGGCAGGGCGGCGAGGCGGCTCTCGGCTTCGAGCGCACGCTCCAGGAGCCGGCGCACCCACATCCCGCCCATGTCGATGTTGAGGTTGTAGAACTCGTAGTCGGGGTTGGCGTCGATGGCCGCCTGCTGCGCAAGGAGCATGGCCTCGTCTTCGCCGAAGACCCCGTGCACGCCGTTGCGCAGCTGTGTGGTGATGAGCTGGCTCTCCAACCGGTAGTTGCGCATGAACGCCCAGAAGTAGTGGCAGGAACGTTCGGTCTCCGGCGTGATGGTGTTCATGACGTAGCCGTTCACCCCGCGGGAGCGGTCGCCCTCGGGGGCTCCGGTCCCGGCCTCGGCGACCCCGACGTCGATGCAGATGGTGGAGGGGAAGTAGTAATGGATGATCTGCCAGCGGTCCACCTTTCCCTCGAAGTCCGGGAACTTGTCCCGCATGTTCTTCAGCCAAAACGGTGGCGCGTCAATGTTGCGCATCCAGCGGGTGACAGTGACGGATGTCTCGTCGTGGGTCACCTCGAACTCGGACTCGGACAGTTCCTCTTGCCCGATCGAGGAGCTGTGCACGAACTCCTCGTGGGTGAGGTCCATGAGGTTGTCGAGGACCAGCTGGTAGTTGCATGGGGCGTGGATGGTCTCGCCGTCTCCCGCCCACTCGGGGCTGTCCAACTGGTGCATGTCCGGCAACAGGCCCGGGTCGGCCTTCGTAGGATCACCGAGCCAAACCCACACATAGCGGTACCGCTCGACCACAGGGAAAGAGGGCACCGTGGCTGAGGGATTGAGGGTTTCCTGCGCAGGCATCGAGGTGCAGCG
Source organism: Arthrobacter sp. Rue61a (assembly GCF_000294695.2). Taxonomy (NCBI): domain Bacteria; kingdom Bacillati; phylum Actinomycetota; class Actinomycetes; order Micrococcales; family Micrococcaceae; genus Arthrobacter; species Arthrobacter sp. Rue61a. Next base: position 2,664,415 of record NC_018531.1, read on the forward strand.
GCCAGCAGCGTTGTAACGCAGCCCGTGGTACGGGCACTGGATCTCGTCACGGCCCACGAGTTTCCCCTGGGACAGCGGGGCAAGACGGTGCCAGCAAGCGTCGGCCAATGCGACGGCGCGGCCGTCTCCTGTTCGGTAGAGGGCCAGAGGGCGGCCGGCGATGGTGCGGGCCAGAATCCCTTTGGCGGAAATCTCATGATCCCACCCCGCCACGAACCATGCGTTGAGCGGAGAGGGCAGGAGCTTGGCGGTGGATGTGGTCTTTGTTGCAGAGACAGTCATGAAGCGGTCCTCATCTTTGAGCGGGCCGGAGAGAAAAAATAACTATCAACATAGTTATTTGGTGACGTGAGACACATACTATCTATCTCGATAGTGGTTTGCAAAGCTCTTCTGGGGCTAAGCTGTAATTGCCGTCCTGAAAGGAGCGCCTGTGACCCTTCGCTCAGCTCTGCTGGCACTGCTGTCCTCAGGTCCGCTGACAGGCTACGACTTGGTCAAGCAGTTCAGCTCCTCCGTGGGCCACGTCTGGCACGCCCCCGACTCCCAGATCTACCCGGAGCTGCGAAGGATGCACGCCGAGGGCCTACTCTCCAGCAGGCCTGTGCCGTGGGGCACCCGCGGAGCGACGAAAACGGAGTATGCCCTTGCGCCGGCAGGCGAGGCGGCTCTGATCGAGTGGCAGAATCAGCCGCTCACCTACGTCCGGGACCGGGACCCTGCGCGCCTCAGGGCCGCTTACTTCGAGTGGGCCCCGTCCGGCGTGGCGGCTGCGCAGCTGCGAGCTCACATCGCCCATTACGACGAACAACGCCTCCAAACTCTGTACATGATCCAAGCTCTCGAGCAGCGCACCCATCCCACGCTTGCCCGGCGCCTCGCCCTGTACTCCGAAGAGGAACGAGAGCATATTGTCCGCTTCAAGGTCTTCGCCTATGAAGGTCAGCTTGCCCATGCCGAGCAGGAAATCGCGTGGGCGAAGCGCGGCCTGCAGATACTTGAAGATATAGAGAACCCCGGAACGTCTGATCCAGTGAATGAACCAGGGACCTAGAGGACGTCTACGCCGTCCAAGCGCAACTGAACGGGTCCTGAGGTACGCTTAGCGGCATTTGCTACCTTCACGGCCCGCATGGCACGGGTGGCGGTCGCAGCGTCAGCGTAGGGAATGAAGTAGAGGGTCCTGACCTCCGAATCGCTCTCTTCGGCTGACGACTGGGCTCCTCCAAACAGGTGCACCGGCGCAGGTCCGGCTTTGCGAAGTTTCGGTGCCGACGCCAACTCGGCGTTGGCTTCCAGCGCGTCACTGAAATGCACGACGTCGGCCCTTGCGCCTGTCACGGAAGCTACCCTGACTGCGGGTGGCAGCTGCAGTTCCTTCCGAAGCGCCAGTTCGCGCGATGCGTAGCCGGAAGCATCCCACCGCAACAGTGCTCCCGTCGCCGCGGTGTCATCCGCAGTAATCACCACGAGCCCACCTTGGCTGGCTGGCTTCACGAGGGAGGCGGCATTGAACCACCGGCGAACAGTGTCCTCCCCCGCCCGCAGATTCTCCCGCCGGAGCAGCGAGTTGCCGTCCAACAGCAGGGCAGCCGCGTAACCGTTTGGGGCAACAGGCTCGGCACCCACCGTAGCGACTATCAGTGCGGGTGCATCCGGGACTGTTGCCTTGATGTGTTCGCCGGAGGACGTCACGACGGCCTTGCCGGGGAAGGCCCGTCCTAATTCCTCGGCAGTACGCATGACTCCAGCCGCTCCACGGCGCAGCTTTGTCCCACTGCAGTGGGTGCAACGCCATTGAGGAGCGGGGGTGGAGCACCACCGGCATGCCGGCATCGCGGAACTGCTGGACACGGCCAAGGGGCCCCGGCAGGCGTTGCAGCGCGCTAGTTCCCGGCACGTCTCGCACACCAAGGACGGGGCGTATCCCGCGCGGGCTACCTGGACCAGAACCGGGCCGCGCTCCAGGCCCTCCTTTGCCGCACGCCACGCCGCGCCAGGCAAACGCGCAATGCGCGCCAACGGATCGCGCTCTTGCTCGAAACTGTCCGCCGTGTTGAGAACCCGGGGCACCGTAGAGCGGACATGTGTGCGCGGAGCTTCAATGGGCACTGCCCACCGCATTTCAACGAGGCGTTGAAGTTCAGTGCTGCGGCTATGGGACGCCATGAGGCAGGCGGCATGCTCCTGCTCGGCGCGGAGCAGAAGGACCTCCCTGGTGTGTGCATAAGGAGCCCGTTGCTCGATGTGGAGGTCGTCGCCGTCGTCCCAGCACACCACCAAGCCAAGGTCGCGGACGGGAGCATACGCCGCCGAACGTGTGCCGATGGCGACCCCCGCCGCACCGGTCAATAGTCGCAGGAAATTCCGGTAGCGAGGCGTTTGCCCATCATCCGCGGTGAGCCGGGCGACGTCCGAAGACGGCAGGACGTTGGCAAGCGCCGCCTCCAACTGCTCAAGATCCCGGTAATCCGGCACTACCACCACGGCTCCCCGGCCTGAGGAACGGACCGTGGCAACGGCTGACGCCACGAGGGCGGGCCAACCACCAGGACCGAACCCTTGTAGGGCCGTCAGGACAGCCTTGGGCGAACCACCACTGGCTAGGTGCTGCAGGTACGGCGCTCCGTTGGAGTACGCCGCCCACGCACGGGCATCCGTGAACGGTTTCAGGTCCGCTGCGTCGGCGTCGAGATCTCCGGCCAAAAATTCCTTCTCCACCTTGGCCACACGGGGAGGCACAGCCGTCCGGAGAACATCGCTGAGCGTACCGGCGTACCGGGCAGCGACCGCGCCGGCCAACTCGGAGATAGCAGGGGTCAGGACAGCCAGCGGGGACACGACTTTATTCAGGACCGTCAGCGGATGGGCTGCATCCGAGTCCACACGCCGCTCGACGATATAACCATTGAGCTCCTGGCCGTTGAACTTCACCTTTACACGAACACCGGGAACCGCAGTTTCGGACAGCTCCGCGGGAACGCTGTAGTCAAAGGGCCTGTCCAAGTGCGGCACGGAAGACTCCAGGACGACGCGCGCAACGGGATTCACAGCTGCCAACGGAGGTCCGTTGACAGGAACCCGGTCCGGGAAACCTTGCAGCAGCGAGGGTTGAAGCAACGATGGCTGGGCCTCGTGTCCTGCCATACTTCACCTCCACCTCATCGCGCGGAAAACCACTGAGCACCATCAACACAGATGCCCGCAGCGGGATTGACCCGCTACGGGCATCTCTCTGTCTCCAGCCAACCACGAAGCACCGACAAAACAACATCAGCGATCAGGACCGGCCTGACGAAACAGCAATCAGGCGTTGAAGTATTCCTTCAGGTCAGCCACCCGGTCCAAGCGCTCCCATGTGAAGTCGGGTTCATCACGGCCGAAGTGACCGTGAGCCGCCGTCTTGGTGTAAATGGGTCGCTTGAGGTCCAGTGCGTCGATGATGGCACGCGGACGGAGGTCGAACAATTCGTCGATGGCTTCACTGATGCGGGCAGGGTCAACAGTCTCCGTGCCGAAGGTCTCAACGTAGGTTCCAACAGGGCGTGCCTGGCCGATGGCGTAGGCAATCTGAATCTCAGCACGTTTGGCCAGTCCGGCGGCCACCACATTCTTGGCAACCCAGCGCATGGCGTACGCCGCTGAGCGGTCTACCTTGGACGGATCCTTGCCGGAGAAGGCGCCACCGCCGTGGCGTGAGAATCCACCGTACGTGTCCACGATGATCTTGCGGCCGGTCAGGCCCGCGTCGCCCACGGGTCCTCCGATGACGAAGGCGCCGGCCGGGTTCAAGATGTTTGCAGTCCGGGCGATATCCAGGTTGGACGCCGACAGAACAGGATCGATCACGTAGCTGGCCAAGTCCGCACGAAGCTGCTCCAGGCTCGCTTCTTCTGCGTGCTGGCTGGAGATGACTACCGTTTCAACGGAAACCGGCCGGTCGCCGTCGTATCCTACGGTGACCTGGGTCTTGCCATCCGGGCGCAGGTAAGCCAACTCGCCGTTCTTGCGGACTTCGGTCAGACGCTCGGAAAGTCGGTGGGCCAGCCAGATGGGCGTGGGCATGTAAGACGCCGTCTCATCGCTGGCGTAGCCGAACATGATGCCCTGATCGCCCGCGCCCTGGAGGTCGTAGTCGTCCTCCTGACGGCCTTCGCGGGCCTCGAGGGAGTTGAAGACGCCACCTGCGATGTCGTTGGACTGCTGGCCGATGGACACGGACACACCACAGCGGGCGCCGTCGAAGCCGTTGGCCGACGAGTCGTACCCAATACCCAGTATGGTCTCGCGGACAATCTGCGGAATTTCAACATAAGCGTCTGTGGTGACCTCACCCGCTACGTGCACCAGGCCTGTAGTGGCCATGGTTTCGACGGCCACACGGGACTCAGGATCAGCAGCCAGGAGCGCATCAAGGATGGCATCGCTGATTTGGTCGCAGATCTTGTCCGGGTGCCCTTCAGTGACCGACTCGGAGGTGAAGAGCCGGAGCTTGGACGGGGTGCCATGGTGTTCATGGTGCAGCGGTAAAGTCACTCGACCACCTTACTGGGTTGCGGGACGACGATATCTGCCGTGTGTCCCTTTGCTAAGAATTCGGGTGTGTGCTCAGTTACAAAGCCGGGAAGACCCGCGCAAGTTCGGCGCCCACCCGATCAATCACCGCGGCAGCGACATCGGCTTTGGTGCCGGCGGCCGACTGCGGCTCCGCTCCGTGACCGGACAGGATCACCACGGAATTGTCATCCTGGCCGAAGACGCGGCCAATACCCACCTGATTAACCACTAGGAGGTCGCAGCCCTTGCGTTTGAGTTTGGCCGTGGCATGCTCCAGGACGTCGCCCTGGGCGTCGCCTGTTTCGGCCGCGAAACCCACTATCAACTGCTGACCACCCTCGGCGTTGCGGCGTTCAACCAGCTCATGCAGAATGTCCGGGTTCCGGATCAACCGCACAACGGGCGCGTCCTCGCCGTCGACCTTCTTGATCTTGGTGTCCGACACCTCTGCCGGACGGAAGTCCGCCACGGCGGCGGCCATAATCACGACGTCGGAGTCCACCGCCGCTTTCAGCGCCGCCTCCCGCAGTTCCAAGGCTGATTCAACGCGGACAAGCTCGACGCCGGCAGGCGGATCGACGTCCATGTGCGCGGCGAGGAATCTGACAGTTGCCCCGGCAGCCAAGGCTGCAGCAGCCAGTGCCGCACCCTGCTTTCCAGAGGACCTGTTTCCCAGGAAGCGGACAGGGTCAAGCGCTTCCCTTGTCCCGCCGGCGGAAATGGTGACGGTACGGCCTGCCAGGGAGGCGTGCGCGGCAGGCGCTGCCTTCCCTTCGCCCTCCACGGAAGCCTCGGCCAAAGCCATAGCCGCAGCAAAGATCGCTTCCGGGTCCGGCAAGCGGCCGGGGCCTGAGTCAGCACCCGTGAGTCGACCGGAGGCAGGCTCGAGCACCGTCACACCTCGGCTGCGCAGCGTCTCCACGTTGGCCTGGGTTGCGGCGTGCTGCCACATTTCCGTGTGCATCGCAGGAGCGAAGAGCACTGGACCGTGGGCCATCAGCAGCGTGTTGGTGAGGAGGTCGCCCGCCTGTCCGGTTGCTGCTTTGGCCAAGAGGTCGGCCGTGGCTGGAGCAACCACGATCAGGTCTGCATCATGCCCCAAGCGGACGTGGTTGACCTTCTCAACGTCGTCAAAGACGCTGTTGCTCACAGGGTTGCCGGACAGGGCTTCCCACGTGGCCACTCCGACGAACCGGGTAGCAGCTTCTGTGGGAATGACCGTTACCTTGTGGCCGGCTTCAGTAAAAAGCCGGAGGAGCGATGCAACCTTGTAGGCTGCAATCCCTCCCCCGACTCCGAGGACTATGCGCACGTGACCTCCGTCAACAGGCAGTCTTTGTTATTCGGTGGGCTCGATCGGCGTGGAAACCAGAAGGCCTTCGTTGATCTCGCGGAGTGCGATGGACAGCGACTTCTCGTTCAGCTTGGTGTCAACAAGCGGGCCGACGTACTCGAACAGGCCCTCGTGCAGCTGTGCGTAGTAGGCGTTGATCTGGCGGGCGCGCTTGGCGCCGAAGATGACCAGGCCGTACTTGGAATCAGCAGCCTCAAGCAGCGAATCGATCGGCGGGTTGATGATGCCTTCAAGGTTCGTGGACACGAATTCTCCAAATTTTAGCGGGCCAACAAATGCAAGCGCTTAGCGCTGGTGCGGGGTAAGCCCCATGAGTGAAACAAGCTCGTCCGCTGCCCGGCGAACGTCGTCATTGATGACGGTGTGGTCAAACTCCGGTTCAGCAGCAAGTTCCAGTTTAGCGGTTTCCAGCCTGCGCTGCTGTTCCTCGGGAGTTTCAGTACCGCGGCCCACCAAGCGGCGGACCATTTCGTCCCAGCTGGGCGGTGCCAGGAACACGAAATTCGCGTCCGGGACGGCAGCCTTGACTTGTCGTGCGCCCTGGAGGTCGATCTCCAGCAGCACTGACTTGCCGTCGGCGATGGCCGCGTCCACCGTGCTGCGAAGCGTTCCATAGCGGTTCTGGCCGTGCACCACGGCCCACTCCAGAAGTTCACCCTCAGCTACCAGGGAGTCGAACTCCTCCGCGGACTTGAAGAAGTAGTGAACGCCATCCTTTTCGCCCGGACGCGCGGCCCGGGTGGTTGCCGAGACTGAGAGCCAAACCTCCGGATAGTTGTCCCTGATGTAGGTGGATACGGTTCCCTTGCCAACGGCAGTGGGGCCTGCAAGGACAGTCAGTCCGGGTTTCTTGCTCACGGATTCCTTCGGGGAGATGCGTCAAACGCTTTGCTGGGTATCCATAAAATCTACCAGCGCCCGGGCCTGATGAATTCCCAGTCCCCGGATGCGCCTGGATCCTGCAATGCCAATCTCCGCCATGATCCCCGCAGCCCTGACGGGCCCGATGCCCGGCAACGCCTCCAGCAATTCCACCACCCGCATGCGGGCTATCGCTTCATCCGTTGAACCGGAAGAGATCAGCTCCGCAACACTCACCTCTCCGCGCTTGAGCCGTTCCTTGGCAGCGGCACGCACGGCCCGCGCCTTGGCAGCCTTTTCAAGCGCAGCGGAGCGCTCCTGCGGTGTCAGCTCTTTAAGGCCCACTGCCAAACCCCTGTCAGATCGCAATTGTGATCCAGATCACGCGGACTGATCCTGAACCTACCGGCAGGGGCCCGGTTGCGCAATGAGGGTGGGCAACTTACTCGGAGCGAAGCCCGTCCAGCGTCTCTGCTGTTGCGGCACGCAGGCTCGCCAAAGACGGACCAGCGGCCAGGATCCCCCTGCTGGAGGTCGCCAGGACTGAGGGATAGGCATGGCCGAAAGTCGCCCGAAGATCAGCAGGAGTAGCGCCCTGCGCGCCGAGTCCGGGGGCGAGGATCGCGCCGCGGACAGGAGCCAAGTTGATGTCCAGGTCCTCAAGCGCGGAACCGATAGTAGCGCCAACAACCAAACCGACGGAACCTAGAACGCCCTGATACCGCTGGTTCTCCGCTGCAGCAGCGGCAACCATCCGGCGCGCCACGGAGTCGCCTCCGCCAACGTGCTGGACAGACTTTCCTTCAGGATTCGATGTCAGTGCAAGCACGAACACTCCCCTGCCATACTGCGCAGCAAGATCCAAAGCCGGCCGCAGCGACTCAAAGCCAAGGTACGGGCTCAGGGTCACCGAGTCCGCAGCCAAGGACGAACCATCCCGCAGCCAAGCATCCGCATAAGCCGCCATGGTGGAGCCGATGTCCCCGCGCTTGGCATCGGCGATACTGAGCACGCCTGCCTCAGCGCATGCGGCCAGAGTGCGCTCCAGGGCCGCCATGCCGGCGGAGCCATGACGCTCATAGAGCGCCACCTGCGGCTTGACCGCGGCAGCGAGGGAAGCCACGGCCTCCACGACTGTCAACGAAAAGCGCTCCAGCCCCGCGGCGTCGTCGGTCAATCCCCAATCAGCCAAAAGCTGCGGGTGGGGGTCGATTCCGACGCAGAGCGGGCCGCGCGCGGCCATGGCGGCAGCCAGCCGGGAGCCAAAAGACTCCCGGACCGGCTGCTGCTCTTGCTGGGGTGAAGCAGACTCAGGCATTGGCTGCTTCCATTGCCGCCGACAGGTTGGCTGCGTGCTCCTGCAGGCTGGTCACCGACCATTCGTAGGTGCGCAGTGCCTCAATGGCCTGCACTGCGGCGTTGAACTCGGCAACGGTGGTGATGCAGGGAATGCCGATCGACGTTGCCGCGGCACGGAGCTCGTATCCGTCGCTGCGGGCTTCGCCACCGGAGGGCGTGTTGAAGACCATGTCGATCTCGCCGGCTATGACCAGATCCGCGATGGTGCCTTCGCCCTCGGCGCTGCTGCCCTCTGCCACCTTGCGGACCGGAGTCGCCTGGATGCCATTGCGGCGCAGGACGTCAGCAGTGCCACCGGTGGAAACAATCTCGAAGCCCAGGTCCGAGAGTCGCTTGACGCCCATGATCACGGAGCGCTTGTCACGGTTGGCCACGGAGACGAAGATCTTGCCCTCGGTAGGCAAGGCGTTGTTCGCAGCGGCCTGGCTCTTGGCGAACGCGGTGTCGAAGTGCTTGTCGATGCCCATGACTTCACCGGTGGAGCGCATTTCCGGGCCGAGCAGGGAGTCGACAACCTTGCCTTCAGGAGTACGGAAGCGGCTGAACGGAAGGACCGCTTCCTTGACGGCAACCGGGGCGTCCAAAGGCAGGGTGGAACCGTCGCCGGTTTCCGGCAGCATCTTGTAAGCGCCGCGGAGTTGGTTGATGGTCACGCCAGTACCAATGAGGGCAGCAGCCTTGGCCATCTGCACGCCCGTTGCCTTGGAGACGAACGGAACGGTGCGGGAAGCGCGCGGATTGGCTTCAAGGACGTACAGGACATCCGAGGCCAGCGCGAACTGGATGTTGATAAGTCCGCGGACGCCTACACCTTCGGCAATGGCACGGGTTGCCGTGCGCACACGCTCGATCACGTTGTTGCCAAGAGTAATCGGAGGAAGCACGCATGCGGAATCACCGGAGTGGATGCCCGCTTCTTCGATGTGTTCCATAATGCCGCCGAGGTACATGTCGGTGCCGTCGAAGAGTGCGTCGACGTCAATTTCGACCGCATCTTCAAGGAAGCGGTCAATCAGCACCGGGTGGTCCGGGGTGATTTCGGTGGCGTTGGCGATGTAGCGGGAGAGGTTGGCTTCGTCATAGACGATCTCCATGCCGCGGCCGCCCAGGACGTAGGACGGACGGACCAGCACCGGGTAGCCGATTTCGTCGGCGATCTTCTTGGCGTCCTCGAAGGAAACGGCGGTGCCGTTCTTCGGGGAGGTCAGGCCGGCTTCATCCAGGACGCGGGCAAAGGCTCCACGGTGCTCTGCGAGGTCGATCGCTTCCGGCGAGGTGCCCAGGATCGGAACACCCGCGTCGGCGAGCTGCTGGGCCAGCTTCAGCGGGGTCTGGCCGCCGAGCTGTACGAAGACGCCCATAACGCCACCGGTGCGCTCCTCTGCGGCAATGACCTCAAGGACGTCCTCAAGGGTCAGCGGCTCGAAGTAGAGACGCGTGGAGACGTCGTAGTCCGTGGAGACGGTCTCGGGGTTGCAGTTGACCATGACCGTCTCATAGCCGGCCTTGCGCAGCGCCATGGAGGCGTGGACGCAGGAGTAGTCGAACTCGATTCCCTGGCCAATGCGGTTGGGGCCCGAGCCCAGGATGATGACGGAGGGCTTGGCGTGCAGGCCTACTTCGTCTTCCTCGTCATAGGACGAGTAGTGGTACGGGGTGTAGGCGGCGAACTCTGCTGCACAGGTGTCAACCGTCTTGTAGACCGGACGAATGCCCAGCGCCTGGCGGACGCCCCGGACCACGGCCTCGTTGTTGTGCGTCAAAGCACCGATCTGCTCGTCGGAGAAGCCGTGGCGCTTGGCGTTGCGCAGCATTTCCTCCGTGAGGACGCCGGCCTTGCGGATCTCCTGCGCGGTCTCATTCAAGAGCTGCAGCTGATCCAGGAACCAGGGGTCGATCTTTGTGGCTTCGAAGAGGTCTTCCACCGTGGCGCCGCCCAAGAGCGCGCGCTGCACCTGGTGCAGGCGGTCCGTGGTGGGGCGCTTGGCCTTCTCAATGAGCTCGGCAACCTCGTACTCCGGCACGGAGCTGAAGTCCAGCTGCGAGCCCTTCTGCTCCAGTGAGCGAAGCGCCTTCTGCAGGGCCTCGGTGAAGTTACGACCCATGGCCATGGCTTCACCAACAGACTTCATGGTGGTGGTCAGCGTGTTGTCGGCTGCCGGGAACTTCTCGAACGCGAAACGCGGAACCTTGACCACTACGTAGTCCAACGTGGGCTCGAAGGAGGCCGGCGTCTTCTGGGTGATGTCGTTCGGGATCTCGTCCAAGGTGTAGCCAAGGGACAGCTTGGTGGCGATCTTGGCGATGGCAAAGCCGGTTGCCTTGGAGGCCAGGGCGGAGGAACGGGATACGCGGGGGTTCATCTCGATGACCACCACACGACCCGTGGCGGGATCGATGGCGAACTGGATGTTGCAACCACCGGTGTCCACGCCCACTTCGCGAATGACGGCGATGGAGACGTCGCGCAGCTTCTGGTACTCGCGGTCCGTGAGGGTCAGCGCCGGGGCGACCGTGATGGAGTCACCGGTGTGGACACCTACGGGGTCGAAGTTCTCGATGGAGCACACAACAACGACGTTGTCGTTCTTGTCGCGCATCATCTCGAGCTCGTATTCCTTCCAGCCGAGGATGCTCTCTTCGAGCAGGACCTCGGTGGTGGGGCTGTACTGGAGGCCTTGGCCGACGATGCGGCGGAGGTCGTCCTCGTTGTAAGCCAGCCCGGAGCCCAGGCCACCCATGGTGAAGGACGGACGGACCACCATGGGGTAGCCCAGGTCCTCGGCAGCAGCGAAGGCCTCTTCCATGGTGTGGATGATGTGGCTGCGTGCGGACTCTGCGCCACAACGCTCCACGACGCCCTTGAACTTCTCGCGGTCTTCGCCGAGCTCAATGGCCGCAATATTCGCGCCGATGAGTTCCACGTTGTACTTCTCCAGCACACCGTTCTTGTCCAGCGCGATGGCCGTGTTCAACGCAGTCTGGCCACCCAAGGTGGGCAGGATGGCGTCTGGGCGCTCCTTGGCGATGATCTTCTCCACCACCTCAGGAGTGATGGGCTCCACATACGTGGCATCGGCGAACTCCGGGTCCGTCATGATGGTGGCCGGGTTGGAGTTCACCAGGATGACCCGCAGGCCCTCCTCCTTGAGGACGCGAAGCGCCTGGGTACCGGAGTAGTCGAACTCAGCCGCCTGGCCGATGACAATGGGGCCGGAACCGATGACAAGGACGCTCTTGAGATCTGTACGCTTGGGCATTACTTCTTGTCCTCAGTCTTGGAGTCGGTGGAGTTGGCGCCTGTGGCCTTGGACTTGGTGTCGGCCATGAGGTCGATGAAGCGGTCAAAGAGGTACGCAGCATCGTGCGGTCCGGCCGCGGCTTCGGGGTGGTACTGGACCGAGAACGCCGGGATGTCGAGGCAGGCGAGTCCTTCAACGACGTCGTCGTTCAACGAAACGTGGCTTACTTCCACGCGGCCGAAGCGCTCTTCCGGCGCCACGGTGGAACCGTTCAGCGGTGCGTCAACGGCGAAACCGTGGTTTTGCGAGGTGATTTCCACCTTGCCGGTGCGGCGGTCCATGACGGGCTGGTTGATGCCGCGGTGGCCGTAACGGAGCTTGTAGGTGCCGAAACCCAGGGCACGGCCGAGGATCTGGTTACCGAAGCAGATGCCGAAGTATGGGAGCTTCTCATCAAGCACCGAGCGCAGAAGCGAGACCTGGTGGTCAGCTGTAGCGGGGTCGCCAGGTCCGTTGGACATGAAGAAGCCGTCCGGGTTGACCGCGTTGACGTCCTCAAGGGTGGACGTTGCAGGCAGGACGTGCACGCGCACGCCGCGCTCGGCGAAGCGGACCGGCGTCATGGCCTTGATGCCCAGGTCAACCGCCGCGATGGAGAAGCGCGGCTCACCTTCCCAGCCGTGGTCCTTGGGTTCCACAACGTAGGCCTCATCAATGGAGACTTCCTCAGCCAGCGCTGCGCCTTCCATGGGCGCACTGGCAAGGACAGCGTCCAGGAGTTCCTTGTCGCTGGCCTGTGCGGCCTCGCCGGAGAAAATGCCGGCGCGCATGGTTTTGTGCTCGCGGAGGTGGCGGGTGATGGCGCGAGTGTCTACGCCCTGGATGCCAACGATTCCCTGGTCCACCAGTTCATCATCGAGGCTGCGTTCGGAGCGCCAGTTTGAGGGGCGGCGGGCGGCGTCGCGCACAACATATCCGGCTACCCAGATGCGGCGGGATTCAGCGTCTTCGCTGTTGACGCCTGTGTTGCCGATGTGAGGCGCGGTCTGGACCACAAGCTGGCGGGCGTAGGAGGGATCAGTGATGGTCTCCTGGTACCCGGTCATGCCGGTGGCGAAGACGGCCTCACCGAGAGCCGTTCCCTGGGCTCCGTAGCTGCGGCCGCGGAACATGCGGCCGTCTTCGAGCACGAGTACTGCTGCTGAGGGGGCGGGTGTGGTGGCTGCTTTACTATCCGTCACTTTATTACTTTCCACTATCGGCATCTGCCTGAGGGGCTGCGGAGATCAATTCTTGGAGGGCTTCGAGGAGGAGCTGCTTGTCGGCTGCGTGCCTGGAACGGAATCCGGTGTCGAGTTCCCGGGAGCCAAGCTTCCAGTTGATGACCAGGAGTCCGTCCTTTTCGACGAACTTCCCGGCCATTCCGTTGGCTTCGCGGCTGTCCACCAGGGCTGAGCGCGGGATGAACACCGGGGCGGCGCCTGAACGGTCGAACAACGCACCTTCAGCATGGATGCTCAGTTCCGCGTTGGTCCGGATACCCAGGCCCTGGACTGCTATCCGGTCCAGCCAGTCGCCCGCCGTGGTGGTGGCAACGTACTGGCCGTCCGAGACAACGGTGGCCGGCGTCAGCTGCTCCGGCACCTCGGGGAGGCGTTCGACGTCGGCTTGTCGCCTTAGCCGGTTCCGCCACCCCAGCCAGATCATCGCCAAAACGATGACGATCAGCGGCACCGTGATGAGCACGGTCAGTGTTTGGTTGTCCATCAGTTGCTGCTGACTGCCGGGTACCTGTACGGCGTGTTGAGCTGGCCATCAAGCACCGTGGGGTGGCCCTTGAAGAAGGTCGCCACCACGGATCCAGGCAGCTCTTTGCCCTTGAACGGTGAATTGCGGCCCATGGTTGCCATTTTATGGGGGTCAACGGTCCAACGCGCAGCCGGGTCCACCAGAATGACGTTGGCCGGCTCGCCAACCTCCAACGGACGGCCCTGATCGGCGACGCGACCGATGACTGCGGGCGTGAAGGACGTGACCCTTGCAAAGTCGGCCCACGTCATGAGGCCGGTTTCGATCATGGTCTCCTGGACCACGGACAGGGCAGTTTCAAGACCGGTCATGCCCATGGCTGCCTGCGCCCACTCGCATTCCTTATGCTCGCTGGGGTGCGGGGCGTGGTCGGTTCCCACCACGTCGATGGTGCCATCGGCCAAACCCTCGCGGAGCGCCTGAACATCGGCGTCGGTGCGCAGCGGGGGGTTGACCTTGTACACGGGGTCGTAGCTGCGGACCAGTTCATCGGTGAGGAGCAGGTGGTGCGGGGTGACCTCGGCAGTAACGTTGATCCCTCGCGCTTTCGCCCAGCGCACGATCTCCACGGAACCTGCAGTGGAGACATGGCATACGTGGAGGCGGGAACCAACATGCTGTGCAAGCAGAACGTCGCGGGCGATGATGCTTTCCTCTGCAACAGCCGGCCAGCCGGTGAGTCCGAGCACCGCAGACACAGTGCCTTCATTCATTTGAGCACCGGCGGTAAGGCGCGGCTCCTGCGCATGCTGGGCCACCACGCCGTCGAACGCTTTGACGTATTCCAGGGCACGGCGCATGAGGACGGGATCGTGGACGCAGATGCCGTCGTCGGAGAACATCCGGACCTGCGCACGGGAGTCCGCCATGGCACCCAACTCGGCGAGCTGCTCGCCGGCCAAGCCCACCGTCACTGCACCGACGGGGCGCACGTCAACCCAGCCGGACGCCCGGCCCAGGCTGTGAACCTGCTCCACGACACCTGCAGTGTCTGCCACCGGGTTGCTGTTGGCCATGGCGTGGACCGCGGTGAAGCCACCAAGTGCAGCGGCCCGGGTACCGGTTTCCACCGTTTCGGCGTCTTCGCGGCCGGGTTCACGCAAGTGGGTGTGAACGTCCACCATGCCGGGCAGGGCGACGAGGCCCTGGGCGTCGATGACTGTTGCGTCGTCAGCTGACAGGTCCTTGCCGCGTGCTTCGATAACGCCGTCACGAATCAAGAGGTCTTCAGCTTCGCCGCCGAGGATGGCGGCCCCACGAATCAGGTAGGTGTTCTCGGCCATCAGTTGGTCTCCTTGCTGGACTGGCTTACGTTCGGGGCGGCTTCGCGGGAGTCCCCGGAGAGCAGCAGGTAAAGGGCGGCCATGCGGACCGAGACACCGTTCCGCACCTGCGCGAGCACGGTGGAACGCGGTGAATCTGCGGCCGCAGAAGATATCTCCAATCCCCGGTTCATGGGGCCTGGATGCATGATGATGGTGTCCTTCATGCCGAGGTCGTCCAGCATCCGGAGCCTAGCGTCATCGAAACCCCAGCGGCGCGAGTACTCGCGGGTTGAGGGGAAGAAGGACGCGTTCATGCGCTCACCCTGGACACGCAGCATCATCATGGCGTCGATGCCTGCTTCCAACGTCTCGTCCAGGTTGTAGCTGACTTTGCAAGGCCAGTGCTCGACGCCGATGGGCAGCAGAGTAGGCGGCGCCACCAAGGTGACCTCGGCGCCAAGGGTCTTCAGCAACCAAACGTTGGACCGGGCGACACGGGAGTGCAAGACATCCCCGGCGATCGCTACGCGCATGCCCTTCAGATCTGCTCCCGTGGACTCAGTACCGTTGACCTGCGACCAATGGCGGCGCATGGTGAACGCATCCAACAGTGCCTGGGTAGGGTGCTCATGGGTACCGTCGCCGGCGTTAATGACAGCTGCGTCTATCCAGTCGGTGGCGGCGAGCCTGTGCGGCGCGCCGGAAGCCCAGTGGCGGATAACGACGGCGTCCGCGCCCATGGCTGCGAGTGTCTGCGCGGTGTCCTTAAGGGACTCCCCCTTGGAAACCGACGATCCTTTGGCGGCGAAGTTGATAACATCCGCTGACAGGCGTTTGGCTGCCGCCTCAAAGGAGATACGGGTACGGGTGGAGTCTTCGAAGAAAAGATTAACCACGGTGCGGCCGCGGAGTGCCGGGAGTTTCTTTACTTCACGCTCGCCGACGGCGGACATTTCCTCCGCCGTGTCCAAAACACGAACGGCGTCGAAGAGACTGAGGTTTTCGGTGGAAAGGAGGTGCTTCACTTGCCAGCCTCAATTACTACCTCGTTGACGGGCACGCCGTCCACGGAGTCGATCTCCTCGAGGTGGACCCGGACTTTCTCGGATGAGGAAGTGGGCAGGTTCTTGCCCACGTGGTCTGCCCGGATGGGAAGCTCGCGGTGGCCCCGGTCCACCAGCACAGCCAAGCGGACGATCCGTGGGCGCCCAAGGTCAACCAAAGCGTCCAACGCGGCGCGAATGGTCCGACCGGAATAAAGAACGTCGTCGATCAGGACAACAACCTTGTTGTCGATCCCGGACAACGGGAGCCGTGTGTGGCGTGGGGGCCGCGTGGGCTGATGGGAGAGGTCGTCACGGAACATGGTGACATCCAGCTGGCCAACCATCGTCTCGGCGTTCACCGTGGGGTCGGCGGCTGCAATTTTGTTGGCAAGCCGCACTGCCAAAGGATAGCCGCGGCTGGGAATGCCCAACAGGACAAGGTCCTGGGAGCCTTTATTGGCTTCGAGGATCTCGTGGGCGATACGAGTGAGCGCACGATCAATGTCCGCCTGATTGAGAACAACCCGCGACGGCACGTGCGCTGAAGTGACTTCAGTCATCGCTCGTCTCCCCTTTCCCCGCCTCACGGGACGGAATTAAAAAAGGAATATTTGCTTTTCAAAGCTACCACAGCGCCTCTTTCCCATCTCAACGGGGACGCCAGTGAGGCGTGAGTTTAAGCTCACACTCCGTACTGTGGAATAGGCTCTTGCCCATGACCATGAACCACCACGGCCAGCCCTGTCCGCGGCCATACCTGGAACCTGGTGCCAACCCCACCTGGATCGGCCGCGTGCAGCCGGGGAACTATCAACCCGCCCCGGGTAATCCAACGTCACTACCCCAGCAAACCTGGGCCGCACCGCCAACACCCCCGGGACGCCGGTCCTGGGGGATGCTCCCCCTGCTCATTGCGGGAACTGTGCTGGTTCTGGGCAGTCTGTTGTTGGTAGTGCCGTTTCTGCTGGGCAACACCGGCATCACCGGTTTCGTGATCGGATTCATTGCCTCCCTGATTCCGCTGTCAGTGGTGCTGCTGACGGTGCGCCTGATCGACCGCTGGGAGCCCGAGCCGAAACGACTCCTCTGGTTCGCCTTTACGTGGGGTGCGGCCGTCTCCATTGCCGGTACGTTGCTGATCCAGCCGCTCTTCGCACTTGCCGCACCAACCTCCAGCGAAGAAGCTTTCACCTACTTCATGGCCACGGTGCAGGCCCCCATCGTGGAAGAGTTCACCAAATCGCTGGGGCTGCTGGTCCTGATTTTGGCAGCACGCAAGTACTTTGACGGACCTGTTGACGGTGTCGTGTTCGCCTTCACCATCGCCGCCGGCTTCGCCTTCACGGAGAACATCCTCTACTTTGGTCGCGAAATAGCCTCGTCCGCCGATCCCGGAACTGACTTGGTCCGCATCTTCATCCTCCGCGGGGTCATGTCCCCGTTCGCCCACGCGGTGTTCACGGGAACAACCGGACTGATTATGGGCTTCGCCGCCCGGAAATGGCACTCAGGGTACGCGGTCCTTGCGTTCTTCGTCGGCTTGCTGCCCGCGATGTTCCTGCACAACCGTTGGAACAGCATGGGACAGAACTTCCTGGTGGAGTACTTTGTGGTCCAGGTGCCGATCTTCCTGGTCGCCGCCGCAGGCATCATTCTTCTCCGTGTCGCCGAAGGAAAGCTCACCCGCCAACGGCTCCTCGAGTACGCCCGGGCAGGTTGGTTCACTCCAGCTGAAGTGGAGATGCTGGCCACGTCACGAGGCCGCCGACAGGCCGTTCGCTGGGCGTCCTCGCGCGGGCGTGGTCACCAGATGAAGTCATTCATCAAAGGTGCCACTGCACTGGCGTTTACCCGGCAACGGATACTGAGTGGCCGCGACGTCCACATCCACCAGCACGATGAGCTTGAGCATCTGCGCAGGATCCCCACCCTCCGGGCGGCGGTGCTTCAGTGACGCAAGAGGCCGTCCTCCAGTAACGCAAGAAGGACCCGCATCCTGTGGATGCGGGTCCTTTCTTGTCTTATCGCGGTTTGTCTTACCGCGCATAGCTCATCGCTGTGAATGCCTACGCGAGGAGAGAAGGTTTGAGCTTCTGCAAACGGCCAAGAAGCCCGTTGATGAAGGCCGGCGACTCGTCCGTGGACATCGTCTTGGCGAGGGCCACGGCTTCGCTGACAGCTACTCCGTCCGGAACTTCGTCATTGTAGAGAAGTTCCCAGGCGCCAATGCGAAGGATGATGCGGTCTACCGACGGCATTCGTTCCAACGTCCAGCCTTGAGCGTAGGTCTGCAGGAACTCATCGATGGTCGCCTGCATGGAAACGACACCTTCCACGATTTCCACCGTGTACGGGTTGATGACAAGATCGGTCTTCTCCCGACGCGCTGTCATCGCGTCGAAAGCCGAAACAGAGCGCTGCTCTGCCTCGAAAAGTACTTCAAGCGCCCTGCTACGGGCTTTACCGCGTGCGCTCACTAGTCGTTGACCCGGCCCAAGTAGCTGCCATCGCGGGTGTCTACCTTGACCTTGGTGCCCTGCTCAACGAACAGGGGAACCTGGATTTCGTAGCCCGTCTCCACAGTTGCGGGCTTGGTGCCCGCCGAGGAGCGGTCGCCCTGAAGGCCCGGTTCCGTGTAGGTGATTTCAAGGACGACGCTCGGGGGCAATTCGATGTACAGCGGCGTGCCCTCGTGGATGGCAATATTGACCATCTGGTTCTCGAGCATGAAGTTGGTAGCGTCGCCTACAGTAGCGCCGGACACAGTGATCTGGTCGTAGTCCTGGGTGTCCATGAAGACGAAATCTTCGCCGTCCTGGTACAGGTACTGGTAGTCACGGCGGTCAACCGTTGCGGTTTCAATCTTCAGGCCGGCGTTGAAGGTCTTATCGACCACCTTGCCGGACATGACGTTGCGCATTTTGGTGCGAACGAACGCTCCGCCCTTGCCCGGCTTGACGTGCTGGAACTCAATGATGTTCCAGAGCTGGCCCTCGAGCTTCAGTACGGTCCCGTTCTTGATGTCGTTTGTGGTTGCCACTCGTATCCTCTGGTTTCTCTCACTGGTTCAAGCTGCCAGTTTGTCTATGCCAAGCAGGCATGCCAAACGGCCCGCCAGCGCGTATTTATCAAAAATCCAAGAACCATTCTACCGGCAAATACACCTAAGACTTGCGGGCGCGGTTTCCCGGGGCGTCAGGAAGCCAGTTCCAGGACATTCCGCGCCCTTTGCAGGGCTACGGCGGAGGAGTAGATCAGCGCGGCATCAGCAGCCATGGCTACGCGCAGATCCAGGGCCTTGGCGAATTCCTCGGATGCGGCAAGCGCGTTCCCGCTGACGAAATATGCCCGGCCCAGATATTGGTGCACGATAGCTTCCTTCGAGCTGCCTTGGACATCCTGCAAGAGATGCCTGAACAACTGCACAGCACGGTCCAGCCGGTTGGTTGCGCGGTGGACTTCAGCTTCAAAAATCCTCAACCGGAACGACTCCGGATCCTTGTAGCGCGCTTCGGCCAACAGCTCCGCTGCCTCGTTCGGCTGGTTATCCAGCAGGAGAGCCATGATGCGATCCGCGGGGTCTTCCGAGGCCGCAAGGGCGGACTCCATGACTTCCTCATTGACAACCACGGGAAGCAAAGTATCCGGGTTCATCCGGACTCCGGGGAAGCCGGCTGTGGGCCAATCACTGACGCCTTCGCGCAGAGTGACAGTCATGATGCGATCTCCTGGTATGCGGCAAACAGGAGTGACGTGTCAGGGACTTCCAGGATGCCCGGCTTGGCTACGCCGTCGAGGACCACGAACCGGAGAAGATCGCCGCGGGACTTCTTGTCCCGGCGCATTCCGTCCAGAAGACCCTGCCAGCGGTCCCTGCGGTACGTGATGGGCAAACCGAGGCTCTCCAGGATGGTGCGGTGGCGGTCTGCATCGGCATCGGACAAACGCCCCACGCTGCGGGACAACTCGGCAGCGAACATCATTCCCACGGAAACGGCGGCACCGTGACGCCATGAGTATCGTTCAACGAGCTCGATGGCGTGGCCAAGCGTGTGACCGTAGTTCAGGATTTCGCGGAGGCCGGATTCCTTGAGGTCCTGGGAAACGACATCGGCCTTAACCGAAATCGCGCGTTCAATGAGCTCGCGGACAACATCCGATCCCGGGTCCATCACAGCGTCGGTGTTCTTCTCGACGAGGTCGAGGATCGCGGGATCAGCGATGAAGCCGCATTTGATGACCTCGGCCATCCCGGAAATGAGCTCGTTCTTCGGCAACGTCTGGAGTGTGTCCAGGTCGGCCAGGACAGCGGCTGGCGGATGGAAGGAGCCCACGAGGTTCTTGCCTTCGGCCGTGTTGATTCCGGTCTTGCCTCCCACGGAAGCATCCACCATGCCCAGCAAACTCGTGGGCATGTGGATTACTTTGACCCCACGAAGCCAGGTGGCTGCCACGAAGCCGGCGAGGTCCGTGACTGCGCCTCCACCTACTGCCACGATGGCATCGGAGCGTGTGAAATCATTCTGGCCCAGCACTTGCCAGCAAAAAGCGGCCACCTGGATGTGTTTGCCTTCTTCGGCATCCGGGATTTCGGCCGTGAGGGCCGTGAATCCCGCAGCTTCAAGCTCGTCCCGGACGGTATCGCCGGTCAGCCGGAGGGCCCTCGGGTGGATCACCAGTACTCGCCGTACACGCTCGCCGAGCTTGGCAGGCAGCGTGTCCAACAGGCCGCGGCCCACCACGACGTCGTAGTTCTCATTAACGGACTGGCCGGTCACCTTGATGACAGTTGCTTCGTTGCTCACTTTTCAACTTCCTCTTTCAAGGCTGCATGCTGGAGCAGCCGCTCCTCCAATAGGAGGCCGATTTCCGCCACGGACCCGGAACGGACATCCATGACTATGTCCGCGAGACGCTCATAGACCGGGCGCCTGGTGGCAAACAAAGCTTCCCAGCGGGTCATGGCGTCGCCCTGCAGCAGGGGTCTGCCTGTGTTCCGCGCAATCCTGTCTGCGACTGTTTCCGCGTCACACTCCAGATAGACCACGGTGCACTCCCCCAGCAGTTGCTGGGTCCCGGAGTCAAGCACCGCACCTCCGCCCAGGGAAATAATGGCGGGCTCGACCTTGGCCGACTCGATGGCCTTGGCCACAGTCCGCGCTTCAATCTGGCGGAAGGCGTGTTCTCCCCTGCCGGCGAAAATATCTGCGATGCTGCCGTGGGCAGCAACCACCACTGCGTCGGTGTCCACGAACGGGAGATGGAGTTGCTGGGCCAGTTGCTGGCCGATCGCCGATTTTCCAACGGCCATGGGGCCTACGAGGACAACGGGGCGGCCATCCGGGATAGCGCGGCCCACTACCGGCCGACCGAGTCCAGGGTGGCCGGGATGCTCTCGAGGTAGCTCTGCAGGTTCCGCTGGGTCTCCGGCACGGAGTCGCCACCAAATTTCTCCGCAACAGCTTCTGCGAGAACCAGTGCCACCATGGCTTCGGCAACAACGCCGGCGGCGGGAACCGCGCAGACATCCGAACGCTGGTGGTGGGCCTTGGCAGGCTCACCGGTACTCACGTCGATGGTGCGCAGTGCACGCGGAACGGTTGCGATCGGCTTCATGGCTGCCCGAACGCGAAGAACCTCACCGATGCTCATACCACCTTCGATTCCACCGGCGCGGTTGGTCTGACGAACGATTTTGCCGTTTTCGTCCTTAAGGATTTCGTCATGTGCAGCAGAACCGCGACGGGCGGCCGTGAGGAAGCCGTCGCCGACCTCTACTCCCTTAATAGCCTGAATACCCATGAGTGCGGCCGCGAGGCGGGAGTCGAGGCGACGATCCCAGTGGACGTAGCTGCCAAGTCCCGGGGGAAGCCCGTATGCCAAGACCTCCACTACGCCACCAAGGGTTTCGCCTTCCTTGTGGGCGGCATCCACCTCGGCCACCATCGCATTCGACGTCTCACGGTCGAAGCAGCGCAAGGGATCTGCGTCAAGCGCTATGACGTCCTTCGGCAACGGCAGGGGCCGTCCTTCAGGAACGGTCACGCTGGCGATGGAAACAGTGTGGCTGACCAGCTCGATGCCCAATTGCTTCAGGAACTGGGCAGCAACGGTACCTAGTGCCACGCGTGTGGCGGTCTCGCGTGCGCTAGCACGCTCGAGGACCGGACGGGCTTCGTCGAACCCATACTTCTGCATTCCCGTGAAGTCGGCGTGCCCGGGACGCGGACGAGTCAGAGGTGCATTGCGGGCTTGGTCGGCGAGGACTTCAGGGTCCACGGGATCAGCAGACATGATCTGCTCCCACTTGGGCCACTCGGTGTTACCAACCTGGATGGCTACTGGGCCACCCTGAGTGAGTCCGTGGCGGACGCCACCCATGATGGTGACCTCGTCCTGCTCGAACTTCATGCGGGCACCACGGCCATAGCCCAGGCGGCGACGCGCCAACGCGTCACGAATCTGCCCGCTGGTGAGTTCAACACCGGCAGGCACGCCTTCAACAATTCCGATCAGGGCCGGACCATGGGATTCACCGGCAGTCAACCAACGCAACATATAACCAATCCTGCCATGTAAGGCTTCTAGAACACTCGCCGGGGAAGCCCGACTGAGTCGCACATCACATCTATGACGGCGGCATCCACGTCACAGCCGCTGAAGCGCCTGATCTGCTCGGCCGCCTGATACATCAGCATCTCCAGGCCAGGGACTACCGCTCCCCCGTGGCCTTGCCACACTTCCGCCAAGCGGCTGGGCCAAGGATCGTAGGCGACATCCAGCAGGACGCCGCCCCCGGTTCGCGGCAAAGCTGCAAGCTCCTCAGCCAACGGATCAGCGGCACGCGGCGGAAATGTGGAGATCACCAGATTCATTCCGGCCACAGCGGACGCTGCTTCGGTCAACGGCCGGACGGCGAGGGAAAGTCCGACGGCGGCCGCTGCGGCTTGCGCATCACCGGCACGTCCGGCGTCGCGAACGAAAACATCGACGTGACGGGCACCGAGTTCCTTTACAGCTGCGACGGCCGCAGCCGATGTCCCGCCGCCACCAAGGATGGCTGCGTGGGGTGCTGCAACCACGCCCGCGTAGCGGACCGCCTCGACGATGCCGGCCACATCAGTGTTGTAACCCACCCGGCGCACCTGTGCGCCATCACGCTCGAAAACAACAGTGTTGATGACGCCCAAGTGGGCGCCGGCTCCGCGAACTTCGTCCACTTGGCTGATCATGGCCGATTTCAGCGGCATGGTCACCGAGAGGCCGCACCAGGTGTCATCACCGCGAAGTGACTCCATGAACCCTGGGAGCCTTTCAACAGTGACGTCAATCGCCGAGTATTCGATGTCCACGCCCAACGTGGCATAGGCAGCAGAGTGCAGGGCCGGAGACTTCGAATGTGAGATCGGATGCCCCAGAACTGCGGCACGACGACTCACACACACCGTCCTGCGTTAGCCTGGCACCACGCATTGTACTGCTCAACGTAGGTGTTGTGCTCGGCCAGTGTCTTGGAGAACCGGGTCTCCTTGGTGTCCAGGTTGATGGTCACCCAGTAGAGGTATTCGTTCGGCGTCGGCTTTGCTGCAGCATCAATGGCAGTCTTACCTGGAGAACCGATGGGTCCCACCGGCAGCCCAACGTTGGCGTAGGTGTTGTACGCGTTGGACTTGTCCGCCTTTTCTTCCTCAGTGAGGTGGAAGGACTTCTTCCCCAGCCCGTACGTCACAGTGGCGTCGGACTGGATGAGGCCGCTGGTCTCAACGTTGTTGGGTTTGAGCCTGTTGTAAATGGCGCCGGCCACGTTTCCGTAGTCTGCCTGGCCGCCTTCAGCCTGGACGATGCTGGCAATGGTTACAGTGTCGTACTGCTTGGCCGGGTCCGTTACTCCCTGGGCTTTGAGTTCATCAAGGGTAGTGTTCACCAGCTTCTGGATGATGTCCTTGGCGGATGTACCGAGTTCAAAGCGGTACTCCCCCGGCGCCAGGAAGCCCTCCAGGTTCTTGGCCTTGGCAGGCACTCCGAATTGACCCGGCGCTTGGTTGAGGGCATTGAGCTGTTGCATGGGTATGCCCGAGCCCTTGGAGATGGCCTCCAGCGATTCGTTGATACGCAGACCTGCGCTCAGGGCGAAGTACATGACCTTGGATGCGTCCTTGTTCACCAGCACAGCCACGGCGTCGGAGTTCTTCATCTCCGTACGGAACGTGAAGTCCCCGGGAGAGAGCTCCCCGCCCTCGCTCAGGAATGCCTCAACAAAAGCGTCGGAGTCGGCAACCACGCGCTTTTGCACGAGGTCGTTTGCCACGGCTTTGGGACCGGATCCCTCAGGAACAGTAATGGTGACCGAGCCCGTTCCCGGGCCCGGAAAGTCGGTAACCCTGTCCATGCCCAGCAAGGGCTTCAGGAACTGCGCACCTATGGCGATGGCGGCAACGAAGACACCCAGCGTGATCAGAAGGGCCAATACACGACGACGGCGGCGGGCCTTCTTCGCGGCGGCCTTGGACGCTGGACTGGCTACAGGGGCAATGAGGTCATGGTGGTGGTCATCATGGAGATGAACGTCACCGTGAAGTTCTTCATGGATGCCGGGCTCGTAGTGGGCATCGTAAGCCGCGTACTCGTGGTCGTCGGCGTGAGCCTCGGGGTGTCCTACTAAAACAGCTTCGTGTTCGATGTCACCGTGCAGGGCGTGATCGTGCAGGTGGTGATCACGCTGGGCGGGATCGTCCTGAACATGACCGTCCTGAACCTCACCGCGAGCAAGCTCGTCATACTCATGGTCTTCGTGGAAGTCTGCTTCGTCTTGGTGGACTTCCTGGTGGTGTCCTTCCGGCCCACCATGCGCCTCAGCCGCGTGAGTTGTGGCGTCGGCCGCCTCTTCGAGAGGTGCCTCTGGCTGCGGGGCGGCCACGTGCTGGGTTTCGGCCGCGGCTGCCGCGGCTGCCGGGGGTGCAACGGGAGTTGGCGGCGCCACGGGAGTTGGGGGCGCCACAGGAGTCGGGGGCGTCACCGGGGTGGGTTGAACAGCCGGGACGGGTCGCGGCAGTTCCGGCTCAACGTCTGCTGAGGGAGCCGCCTCTCCGGGAGTCGCTTCGGGAACGGGCACCACATTGTGGTTCTGCGTGGCGAGGAATCGTTCACGCGCCCGCAGCTCTTTGCGGGTCAGCGACATACCGCCGCCGGCGGTACCGCTGGAGGGGTCGTTGTTGACCGGGCTCACAGTTGCAGTCCCCTCTTAGAAGAATCGGTTTCAAGGCCGGAGGCAGCCCGCAGTGTTGGGGCACTGCTGGGTTTTTCGGACTGCACCGGTGCCTGCACTCGGCGGCCAACGTCCGTTCCTCTGGCTTTTTGCATGTCGATTGCGTGCTGCAGTATTCCAGCAGCGGCAACCTGATCAACCACTTTACGGTGGTTCTTGCTGCTCATGCCAGCTTGGTGCAGGTTGCGGTGTGCCGTAACAGTTGAAAGTCGCTCATCCACGAGGTTTACGGGAACGTCCAAACCGACACGCAGAAGCTCGCTTACAAGGAGGTCCGCATAGTCCATGGCCATTTGCGCAGACGCGCGCTCCTCGCCTTTCATGGTGCGGGGAAGACCCACGAAAATCTGGACCGCCGGCAAATCCGCGGCGTGCTTGACCAGTACGCGCACATCGGAGTTCTTCTTGCTGTCCCGCCCGATAGTCTTCAACGGCGTCGCCAAAATCCCGTCGGGATCACAGACGGCCAGGCCTACCCGGACGGTACCGACGTCTACCCCCAGCTTTATACCGTGGGGGTAGACGCCACTGTGAGTACTGGAAGCCACCGTCAGCGCTTGGCTATCGCATCCACCACCGCTGTGAGGGCCTCGGAGACCTTCCCAGCGTCGGTGCCGCCGCCTTGGGCGACGTCGTCCTTGCCGCCACCGCCGCCGCCGAGGATGCCCGCCGCCAAGCGGACCAGCGCGCCGGCCTTGACGCCCGCTTCGCGAGCGGCCTCGTTGGTGGCGATCAGAATGACAGGTCGGTCATTGCTGACACCCGCAACAGCAACAGTGGAGGCTTCAGAGCCCAAGCGATTACGCAGGTCGAGGGCAAGGTTACGCAGATCGTCAGCCCCACCCACCTGACCGGCATCGTGGGCGACAACCCGAACACCAGCAGCATCCTTCGCTGTACCCACCAAGTTGGCAGCAGCTGCAGCAAGCTGCTCCTTGCGGAGGCGGTCAAGTTCCTTCTCCGTGGCCTTGAGCTTGTTCAAAGTGCTGGAGATGCGGTCAGCAAGTTGTCCGGAAGGAACCTTCAAAAGCTCCGTAAGCTCGGAAACCAGGGCGCGCTCTGCTGCCAGGTGACGGAATGCGTCCAAGCCAACAAAGGCTTCAACGCGGCGGTTTCCTGAGCCAACGGACTGTTCGCCCAGCAGGGAAAGGCTGCCGATCAGGGAGGTGTTGGAAACGTGGGTGCCACCGCACAACTCGCGGGACCACGCGCCATCGATCTCCACTACGCGAACTTCGCTGCCGTAGTTTTCACCGAACAAAGCCATGGCGCCCAGCGCCTTGGCTTCAGCGAGCCCCATCACCTTGGTGTCCACCCGGAAGTTGTTCCGGATGGCGATGTTGGAGACCTCTTCGATTTCGGACCTCGTGGCTGTGCTCAAACCCTCGCCCCAGGCGAAGTCGAAGCGAAGGTATCCGGCCTTGTTGTACGAACCGCGCTGGGTAGCTTCCGGGCCGAGGATCTGGTGCAACGCGGCATGCACAATGTGCGTGCCGGTGTGGGCCTGCTCGGCAGCATGGCGACGTTCACGGTCGACGGCGGCACGCACCAGCGCGTCGGAGCCGATCTCACCTTCGCGGACGATTGCCTTGTGAACGCTGAGGCCCTTGATGGGGCGCTGAACGTCCAAGACCTCGACAACGAAGCCGTCACCGGTAATGAGGCCGGTGTCAGCTGACTGACCGCCTGCTTCTGCGTAGAACGGGGTTTCGTTGAGGACCAGCTCAATCTCGTCGCCGGTGGAGGCATGCGCTACCGCACGGCCACCGCTGACGATGCCGCGGACCTTTGCCTCGCCCTCCAACTCGTCGTATCCGGTGAAGACGGTCTCGCCCTTGCCGAGGAGCTCCTGGTAGGCGCTGAGGTCAGCGTGGCCACCCTTCTTGCCCTTGGCATCAGCCTGGGCACGCTGGCGCTGCTCGAGCATGAGCGCACGGAAGCCCGCTTCGTCCACCTGCAGGCCAGCTTCTTCTGCCATCTCCAGGGTCAGGTCAATCGGGAAGCCGTAGGTATCGTGCAAAGCAAAGGCATCCGCGCCGGACAGCGGAACGCCGGCCGCCTTGGACTCCGCTACCGCGTCCTCCAGGCGGGCCGTACCGGAAGCAATAGTGCGCAGGAATGCTTTTTCTTCGGCGTAAGCAATACGGCTGATCCGTGCGAAGTCAGTCTCCACTACCGGGTAAACGCCCTTCATGGCGTCACGGGAGGCGGGAAGCAGGTCCGGCAGGCAAGCCTTTTCGACGCCGAGCAGGCGCATTGCCCGAACGGCGCGCCGAATAAGTCGACGCAGCACGTAGCCACGGCCCTCATTGGACGGTGCTACGCCATCAGCGATGAGCATCAAAGCAGAGCGAATATGGTCGCCGACGACGCGCATGCGGACATCGTCCGTGTGGTGCGGGTCTTCCGGCGATTCAGCCGAGGTGTACTCGCGGCCGGACAATTCAGCGGCTTTGTCGATCACCGGGCGTACCTGATCGGTCTCGTACATGTTTTCGACGCCCTGGAGGATCATCGCGAGACGTTCCATGCCCAGGCCGGTGTCGATGTTCTTCTGCGGCAGTTCACCCACGATGTCGAAGTCCACCTTGGAGCGGACGTTCTCGATCTGGTACTGCATGAACACGAGGTTCCAGATTTCGATGTACCGGGTCTCGTCGGCCAGGGGGCCGCCTTCGATTCCGTAAGCAGGGCCGCGGTCGTAGTAGATCTCCGAGCAGGGTCCGGCGGGTCCGGGCTGGCCAGTGGACCAGTAGTTGTCGGCCTTGCCCATGCGTTGGATGCGCTCTGCCGGAATTCCGGTGTTCTTGAGCCACAGCTCCTTGGCTTCGTCGTCCTCTTCGTAGACAGTCACCCAAAGACGTTCGGCCGGAAGCCCGTAGCCGCCGTCGTCAACACTGGTGGTGAGCAGCTCGAAAGCGAACTTGATGGCGTCTTCCTTGAAGTAGTCGCCAAAGGAGAAGTTGCCGCACATCTGGAAGAACGTGCCGTGGCGTGCGGTCTTCCCGACTTCCTCTATGTCACCGGTGCGGATGCACTTCTGGACGCTCGTTGCACGGCTGTAGGGAGGCTCTTCGCGCGCGGTCAAATAGGGAATGAACGGCACCATTCCGGCCACAGTGAAGAGAAGCGACGGGTCGCTGGAAACGAGCGACGCGGAGGGAACGGCGGTGTGGCCCTTGTTGACAAAAAAGTCCACCCAGCGCTTGGTGATCTCCTGCGACTTCATTAGCTGATTACTTACCCTTCTCAATTCACTGCACACGATGTGCGCGGTTCCGGCTGGTGCCGTTCCGCAGCTTTCCATTCTGCCCTGTTGAGGGCGTGGGGGCGAACCGCTCCCCCTAGCGCCGAACGGCTCCGGCGTCGTCGATTCCCAATGCTGCCCGCAAATCTTCCTCGCGTTGGTGCATCCCCGTCCGCACGGCGTCGGCAAAGTCAAACAGTCCATCCGCCATCCGGCCGACAGCGCGGTTCAGGCCCTCCGGCCCAAGGTTGGCTTGGGCCTCGGTGATTTTACGGAAGGCAATGACGCCAATGGCGACGCCTATGCCCATCCACACAATTCTCTTCATGAGGTTTGGTCTCCCTGTAGTTCAGCGACTGTGTAGTTCAGCGACTGTGTAGTTCAGCTGCTGCGTAATCAGCGGCTGCGGCGGCCGGATGAAGGGGCGCGGCGTCCAGCGAAAGCCGAACGGACGCCATAGCTGAAGGCAGCCACCTTGATCAGCGGCGAACCAACCGTGGCTGCAACGAGCGACGACAACGCGGAGATGTTGGCCGATGCATCGGAGACGTTGGAGGCGATGCCGTCAACCTTCTTCAGTTGCTGGTTGGTGGTGGTGACCGTTGCGGTCACTTCATCCATCAGGGGCGTGGCGCCGTCGCTGATGGAACGGATGGAGGTCCGCACCTCGTCAAAAACGCCGCCAAGCTTCAAGATGGGCACGGCCAAAAGCAGGACGAGGAGCGCGAAGACTCCTGCTGCGATGAGGCCGGCGATGTCGCCACCAGACATAGAACTCTTCTCCTTGGATCGTTTCGCTGCCTCGCACCAGCCGGTTCACGGCTTCGGTCAAGGCCTCCCCAAGTACCTTACCTACTTTGGCCCGGTACCTTACATACAAAGAAGCCCGCGGCTTGTGCCACGGGCTTCTTTGTATGCGCTGCTTGAATTTAGCGAGCGTAGAATTCGACGACGAGCTGCTCTTCGCAGATCACGGGGACCTCGGAGCGCTTCGGGCGACGAACCAGGCGAGCCTGGAGGGCGTCAATCTTGACGTCCAGGTATGCCGGCACGTTATTGAGCACGTGTGCGCCAGCGGCTGCCACCTGGAACGGGGGCATAACCTCGGAGCGGCTGTGAACGTGGATGAGCTGGCCTTCGCCAACGCGGAAGGACGGGCGGTCCACGCGGATGCCGTCAACCATGATGTGGCGGTGCACAACCAGCTGGCGTGCCTGTGCGATGGTGCGGGCGAAACCTGCACGGAGCACGAGGGCGTCCAGACGCATTTCGAGCAGCTCAACCAGGTTTTCACCGGTGAGGCCCTTGGTGCGGCGGGCTTCTTCGAAGGCGCGGGTCATCTGGGCTTCGCGGATGCCGTACTGGGCGCGCAGACGCTGCTTTTCGCGCAGACGTACGGCGTAGTCGGAGTCCTGCTTCTTGCGGGCACGGCCATGCTCGCCGGGGCCGTACGGACGGCGCTCCATGTACTTGGCGGCCTTGGGGGTCAGAGCAATGCCGAGTGCACGCGAAAGGCGTGCGGTACGGCGAGCACGAGTGTTGTTAGCCACTTGTGTCCTTCCAATTACTGCGGTGTGTCAGTGTTACTGGCCTCCATCAGGGAGAGCATCGGCCAACCGCTGCCTCTTGCTACTAGCCCGGGCGCACAGCACTATTGAAGAAATCTCAAAGGGATTGTGCGTCGGGCCATGCCAGACAAGCAATTATCCTACCACGGGCAGGGCGGCCGCCCGCAGTTGGGTTGATCCGGCCGGCTACTCCCCCCGGACGATCTTGCGGAGCCGTTCCAGCCTGGCGGCAATATCCCGTTCAGCTCCGTTGTTGGTGGGCTCGTAGTAGTCCTTACCTACCAGATCATCCGGCGGATACTGCTGGGTTGCCACTCCATGCGGCTCGTCGTGTGCGTACTTGTAGCTCTTGCCATGGCCCAATTGCTTTGCACCCGGGTAATGGGCGTCGCGTAAATGCATGGGAATGCCGCCGCCGAATCCGGCACGGACATCGGCCACCGCTTTGTTCAAACCCATGTAGGCGGCGTTGGACTTGGGGGCAGTGGCCAAATGGACCACGGCTTCGGCCAGCACGATGCGGCCCTCCGGCATGCCAATCAACTGCACTGCCTGCGCCGCTGCCACGGCGGTTTGCAACGCCGTGGGGTCAGCCATGCCGATGTCTTCGGCTGCGGAGATCACGATGCGCCGCGCAACGAACCTCGGGTCCTCCCCGGCTTCAAGCATCCGTGCCAAATAGTGCAGGGCAGCGTCCACGTCCGAGCCCCGGATGGACTTGATGAACGCACTGGCCACATCATAGTGCTGGTCGCCGGCGCGGTCGTAGCGGACGGCCGCCGCATCCAACGCACGTTCCGTGTGGCGGAGTTCCACCATGACCGGCGCGTCGGGCGGGCCGTCGTTCGCGAGTCCGGGTTCGGCGTCGGCGGTTTCGCCTTCCTCTTCAGGCCCCGTCGCGGTGTCGGGAACATCGACGGCGGTGGAGTCACCGAACGCGACACCGGCGGCCGCCTCCAATGCTGTCAGCGCCCGTCGGGCATCGCCTCCGGATAGCCGGACCAGGTGGTCCAGTGCCTCCGGGCTGAGCTCCACGCGGCCGGCGAGGCCACGGGCGTCGACCACAGCTCGTTGCAGCAAACCCGAAATGTCGTCATCCGTGAGCGGCTTCAGCGTGAGGAGCAGCGAACGGGACAGGAGCGGCGAGACTACGGAGAATGACGGGTTTTCCGTGGTGGCCGCCACCAACACCACCCAGCGGTTCTCGACGCCGGGCAGCAGTGCATCCTGTTGGGCCTTGTTGAAGCGATGGATCTCGTCAAGGAAAAGGACAGTGGTCTTCTTGTACAGGTCGCGGGCAGTCAAAGCCTCGTCCATGACCCGACGAACATCCTTGACGCCGGCGGTGATGGCGGACAGCTCAACGAACTTCCGTCCGGGTCCGCGAGCGATCACATGCGCCAGCGTCGTTTTCCCTGTTCCCGGCGGACCCCAAAGGATCACCGAGCTGGGACCCGCCGGACCGGCAGCATCGGCACCGGCTGCCAGCTGCCGAAGCGGCGAACCTTGCCCCAGCAGATGCTGCTGCCCTACTACCTCGTCCAGCGACCGGGGGCGCATCCTGACCGCCAGCGGACTACGCTGGGAAGCCATCCAGTGAGCATCGGAGGGACCCCCTGAAGCAGGCAGATCCTCCGACTCGTCGTCGTCAACTGCACCCGCACCAAAGAGATCTTCCACATGGATAGGCTACTCATAGTTCCAGCAAAGGAGACATTGACGTGGATCGCCAAGCATCTGCCCCGCACCAGCGCTCAGGCAGCCGGACCGCTTTGGTGCCCGCGACCCGGTTGCAGGGATGGGTGGACCGCTTTGCGGCGAGCCATGGTGCCGTTGTCGAAGACTTCGACGGGGATGGGCTGCTCCTGCGCGCAGCCGATGGGGCGACTGCCCTGTTGAAAGCCCCATGGCCGTCGGACGGACGTCCGGGCCGGGGAGGGACTGAACTGGACCGCCTGATATCGCTTGCTCACCAGGAGCGGGGGCTGGGCCTGCTGCTGGTTCGCAGGGGAGGCTACGCCATAGCGGCCGCCAGCGGATCCGCGATCCTCGCTTCGAAGAGTGGCAACCGCTTCGTCGACGCCAAGGCCACGGCAGAACATGCCTCACGGATCTTCAACGAACACCGCATCGAGTACATCGTCCCGGGTGGCGACCGTGCCTTGGTGGATCAGGTCCTTGCCCATTCACTGCTCAAAGCGATATCAGGACGTACTCGCCTCGCTTTCCTGGATATCCAAGAGCCCAGGACTGCTGTGTTGGCGAAGGCGGCTACCGACGCCTGCTCCGTGCGAATTACAGTGACCGATCCACCCGCTTAGCAGCCGCTGGACGCCCGCCGCAACGGCGCCTGCCGGTACAAGTAGCTTCCGTAGTCAGTGAACCCGGCCTGTGAGTAGAGTGACTGCGCACCGCGATTGGCCTCAGTAACCAGCAGCCAGAAACCCTGCAGATTCCGTTCGGCTCCGGCATTCAACAACGCGTCCAGCACCTTGGTCCCGAATCCGCGCCTGCGGTGCCCAGCCGACGTCGCCATACTGTAGATACCTCCCCAACCGTCCACCAAGGCGAGACGTCCGACGGCGGCCGGGACGCCGTCGTCGTCCCTCACCGTTGCGTACAGCGCCGGGCAGGCGAGGAGAATCTTGTGAGCGACCGACAGTTCGGCGTCCCCGCCACGGCCGTCGACGGACCACCACATGCGAAGCCATTCGTCGGAGGGCTCATCAGATATGTCAACGTGTCGGCCCGAAGTGCCCACCGGCAGCTCATCCACACCGCGGACCATGATCCTTGTTTCGGATTGCCTCGTGAAACGTTGGGTATCCAGGACGGCGTTAAGAGCGGCGCTGCGGGAGTCACCGAACACTTGGAAGATCAAGGGCAGACGACGAAGGCGGTACCACTCCGCTGCTGCACGAATGGACCGGGACATGTCCGGATTTCCCATCGACCCGCCATCCAGGTTCCTTGGCCACACGGAATTTGCCCTCTGCGTCACTCCCTCCGAAGCGCGGAGGACCCACCCACCCGTATTTCCGGGGTCAAGGTCTTCAAGGTCAAGGTCTTCGCGCTCAAGCGCAGGCCAGGCCCTGTCCATGAGCGATTCCAGGAATGCTTGATCCAGCATTCTGCTGCACCTTTCGTTGGCGGGAGTGGTTGGCCGGAGTCCGCGGCGGGAACGCCAAAGGCCCCCCACCGTGGTGGAGAGCCTTTGGCTACCGCTTACTCGGACTTCGTGTCCGGCTTGGCTGCGGGCTTGGACTCCGGTTTGAAGTCGACGCCCGCTTCCTTGCGCTGCTGCGGTGTGATCGGTGCCGGCGCAGCAGTCAGGGGGTCGTAGCCGTTGCCCGACTTCGGGAAAGCAATGACGTCGCGGATGGACTCGACGCCCGCGAGCAAAGCAACCACACGGTCCCAGCCCAAGGCCATTCCACCGTGCGGAGGTGCGCCGTACTTGAAGCCTTCCAGGAGGAAGCCAAACTTGGTTTCAGCGTCTTCCTTGTCCAGGCCCATGAGCTGGAAGACGCGCTCCTGCACTTCGCGCTCATGGATACGGATGGAACCGCCGCCGATCTCGTTGCCGTTGCAAACGATGTCGTAGGCGTAGGAGAGCGCGGACTCCGGGTCCTTATCAAAGGTGTCCAGGAACTCAGGCTTGGGCGAGGTAAAGGCGTGGTGCACAGCTGTCCACTGTCCTGCGCCCACTGCAACATCACCGGAGGCGACAGCCGCGGCGGCGGGCTCGAACATGGGAGCGTCCACGATCCAGACGAAAGCCCAGTCCTTCGGATCGATCAGCCCTGTGCGGTGCCCGATTTCAACGCGGGCAGCACCGAGCAGGGCGCGGGCTGCGGACTTCTCGCCGGCGGCGAAGAAGATGCAATCGCCGGGCTTGGCGCCAACGGCGTCCGCCAGACCTTCGCGCTCGGCATCGGTAAGGTTCTTGGCTACCGGGCCAGCCAATTCGCCGTCTTCCTTGAAGAGGACGTAGGCGAGACCCTTGTGACCGCGCTGCTTGGCAAATTCCTGCCAACCGTCCAAGGTGCGCCGCGGCTGGGAAGCACCACCGGGCATCACCACGGCGCCGACATACGGCGCCTTGAAGACACCGAAGTTGGTGTCCTTGAAGAACTCGGTGAGCTCGGTCAGTTCAACGCCGAAACGCAGATCTGGCTTGTCCGAGCCGTACTTGGCCATGGCATCCAGGTACGTCATGCGGCGGATCGGCGTGGGAATCTCCACGTCGATCAACTGCCACAATGCCTTGACGATTGCCTCGCCGAGTTCGATGACGTCGTCCTGGTCCACGAAGCTGGCTTCGATGTCCAGCTGCGTGAATTCCGGCTGGCGGTCCGCGCGGAAGTCCTCGTCGCGGTAGCAGCGGGCAATTTGGTAGTACTTTTCAAAGCCGCCCACCTGGAGCAGCTGCTTGAAAAGCTGCGGCGACTGCGGCAGCGCATACCAGGAACCCGGAGCAAGACGTGCCGGGACAACGAAGTCACGGGCGCCTTCCGGCGTCGACCGCGTCAGCGTGGGGGTCTCGATTTCCACGTAGCCACGCTGGTGCAGAAGTTCGCGTGCCACACGGTTTGCCTCCGAGCGCAGACGCATGTTGCGCGCGGGACCAGGGCGGCGGAGGTCCAGGTAACGGTGCTTGAGCCGGGCTTCCTCGCCAACTTCCACGTGCTCGTCGATCTGGAACGGCAGGGGTTCGGAGGTGTTGAGAATGACCACCTTGTCCGCCATGACCTCGATCTCACCCGTAGCCAACGCCGGGTTCTCATTGCCTTCAGGACGCTTGTTGACAGTACCTGTCACCTGCAGGACGTACTCGTTCCGCAGGCCGTGGAAGACCTCTTCCTCACGGACAACCACCTGGGCTACACCGGACGCATCACGCAGGTCAACGAATGCAACGCCACCGTGATCACGGCGGCGCCCCACCCAGCCGGCCAGGGTAACGGTTTGTCCAATGTGCTCGGAGCGAAGTGATCCGAGGTCATGTGTGCGCAGCACAGCATTCCTTTCAGCATGAAATATAGAGGGATCGTTGCAAGGACGATCCCGTCCGAGTTTACCCGTCCCGGCCACGGCTCCCGCCACGAGGACGGAACAATCCTTGGGTCCTAGCCGGCGGTGGTGATGCGGACGTACAAATCCTCTTCATCGGGCGTCCAGCTGGCGGGGTCGGCGTCAATCTGTTCGCCTGAGCGGATGTCCTTGACCTGATGCTTGCCGTCGTCATCGGTGAACCACACGAAAGGAATGCCGCGACGGTCCGCGAACTTGATCTGCTTACCGAACTTCTCGGCCTTGGCAGCAACTTCCGTGGCAATCCCCCTGCCCCGCAACTGGGCTGCAATGTCCTGCGCCGCTGACCAGCTGTCATCCGAGTTCAGGGCCACCAGCACAGCCGTGGGCACGGAACGCGACGCTTTAACAAGTTCCTGGCTGAGGATACGGGAGACAAGGCGCGTCACCCCGATGGAAAGGCCGACGCCGGGGAACCTACGGTTGCCCTTGCTCGCCAGTGCGTCGTAGCGGCCGCCTGAGCAAATGGAACCCAGCTGCTCGTGGCCCACAAGCACCGTCTCCACAACAGTTCCCGTGTAGTAGTCCAGACCGCGGGCGATGCTCAGGTCCGCAACGACCTTACCGGGAGCGCGCTGAACTGCAGCCTGAATGACCTGCTCAAGTTCGTTCAGGCCCTCGTCGAGGAGATCGTCCTTCACTCCGAGCGCGCGGACGTGATCCACGAATGAGGTGTCTTCCGTACGGATCGTGGCCAGTTCAAGGGCTAGACCGGCTTGTTCGTCAGTGGCACCGAGCTCACTCTTCAAAAGCTCGGCCACCTTCGCGGCGCCGATCTTTTCCAGTTTGTCGATGCTGCGCAGTACCCCTGCCGTGTCCGTCAGGCCGATGCCGCGGTAGAAGCCTTCAGCCAGCTTGCGGTTGTTGATCCGGAGCCGGAAATCCGGGATCGGCAGGGCGCTGAGGGCCTCAGCAATGACCAACGCGATTTCGACGTCGTAACGGAACGGAAGTTCGCCGTCGCCCACAATATCGATGTCAGCCTGGGTGAACTCACGCGCACGGCCTTCCTGCGGCCGCTCGCCACGCCAGACTTTCTGGATCTGGTACCGGCGGAAGGGAAAGGCCAGGTAACCGGCGTTTTCCACCACGTAGCGGGCGAAGGGAACGGTCAGGTCGAAGTGGAGGGCCAGGGCGTTGGGATCGGCCTTGTCCGATTTCGCAGCCTCGCCTTCATCATCCTGGAGCCTGCTCAGGCCATAGACCTCTTTGTCGATCTCGCCTTTGCGGAGCAACTGGCCCACTGTTTCAACCGCCCGGGTCTCTATGGAAGAAAAGCCGTGCAGTTCAAACGTCTTCCGGAGCGTATCCAGCACATGGAGCTCCACCAACCGCTCCTGGGGAAGCCACTCGGGGAATCCGGACAGGGAGGCGGTACGTGCCATGGTGGAAAAGTCTCCTCGAAGAAAGCTGACGCTCTGGCATCGCACCGCAGCTTTAAACACCCTTTCGGCGTTTACAGGGCGGGCGTCCAGCCGGTCATGCATAAACTATGTGCGGCAGCCAGTTTATGCTTTCCGCGCGTGCACATCTAATGCAGCATGCCCGGTTCCTGTCGGCAGCCATCGAAAGTGGACACAATCAGGAGGACTCTTGGCAACAAGATCGCGGGATGACCGCGAAGCGAAACGGCGCATCAGGCAGATGGAAGCCAAGCGTGCCCTGCGGCAGGAACAGGGCAAGCGACGCAAACGTGATAACACCCTTGCCGTGAGTGCAGCTGCCGTGGCAGTTGTCCTGGCCGTCGTACTGCAGCTGACGGTCTTCAGTTCCAACCCCACCGAGGCGGAGGTCGCCGCCGCTGAGGCAGGGCTCAGTTCGCCTTCCGCCTCTCCGGCAGCTTCCAACAGCGCCGACGTACCCAGCCCGGACCCGGCCGCTGGAAAAACCTTCACAGGCGAGCTCGCATTGAACAGCGGCGTTGTGGGCGTGGAACTGAACGGGACCGCGGCACCGCAGGCCGCCGCCGTGCTCAAGTCCCTCAGCGACGCAAGCTATTACAACGGTGCGTTCTGCCATCGATTGACCACGTCAGAGACTTTCGGACTTCTCCAATGCGGCGCCAAGTCCGAAGACGGCGCAGACGACCCCGATTACAGGTGGGGGCCGCTGGAAAATACGCCTGCGGACAACAAGTACCCCGCCGGGACGATTGCGGTGGCCCGCACAGGGAACAATGCCTACGGCAACGGCCACCAGTTCTTCATCGTCTACAAGGACACCACCATTCCGGCGGATACCGCCGGCGGATACACCGTGGTGGGCAAGGTGACCAGCGGGCTGGACGTCGTCACCAAGATCGCCGCAGCAGGCCTTAAACCCGGCGATAATGCCAGCGACGGCGCCCCTGTGGCACCTGTCACGATAGACTCGTTTTCTCTGAAGTAACCAGCTCCAGGCCCGGCCTGCGGTGCATTACCTGAGCAGTTCCCTCCAAGCGAAAGACTTTTAGCGGTGACAGACAGTCAGAAATCCGACGAAACAGCAGTAGTGGCCAACGAAGAAGCAGTCGAGGCAACCGGCACCAACGGTACCGAGGCACCAGCTCCCGTAGAGGCTGCTCCGGCCAATGAAACAGCTCCGGCTGCCGAGGAAACAACGGAGGAAGCGCCGGCCACGGAGCCCGCAACACCGCCCGCTCCCCGGCCCACGCCGTCCGCAGCACCCTCACCCGCAGCCTTCGCGGCCCGCCCCAAGGCTCCCGCCGCCGTCGTTCCTGCTGCCCCGGCGGTGTCCGCTGCCTCGCTCGCCGAGGCGGCCAAGTGGGGACGCGCTGAAGGTGACGGCCACGTCTTCCTGACGCTTGACGGCGAAGAGATCGCTGTTGGTCAGTACCCGGGCGTCAGCACCGACGAGGCCCTTGGCTACTTCGCGCGCAAGTTCGACGACGTCATCGCTCAGGTGGTTCTCCTGGAACACCGTGTGGAATCCAAGGCTCCTGCCACGGACATGCAGAAGACAGTAACTCACCTGCGTGAGCAGCTCGCTGAGCGCAACATGGTGGGTGACATCCGTGCTGCTGAGGCTCGCTTGGACGCCCTGTCAGCGCAGATCGTTGAACTGGAAAAGTCCGAGAAAGCTGCCCATGACGCGATTCGCGCCAACGAACTCGCGGCCCGCGAAGCAATAGTTGCCGAAGCTGAGACCATTGCCGGCCAAGACCCCGCGCAGATCCAGTGGAAAACCTCAAGCGCACGCATGAACGAGTTGTTTGAAACGTGGAAGGCCGCGCAGAAGAGCGGGGTCAGGCTCGGCCGCAGTAACGAAGACGCCCTGTGGAAGCGCTTCCGTTCAGCGCGGACGGTATTCGATCGTCACCGCCGTGCTTACTTCTCGCAGCTGGACAGCAACAACTCCGCTGCAAAGTCCGCCAAGGAGGCCTTGATTGCGGAGGCCGAGGCTCTTTCCACGTCTACCGACTGGGGATTCGCTGCCGGCGAGTACCGCAGGCTGATGGACCAGTGGAAGACCACTCCGCGTGCAAGCCGCAAGGATGATGACGCTCTCTGGGGCCGGTTCCGCGCCGCTCAGGACGTCTTCTTCAGCAACCGCCAGGCCGCCAACGACCAGATCGACCAGGAATACACTGCGAACCTGGCCGTCAAGGAACAGCTGGTGGCTGAGGCGCAGGCGCTCCTCCCCATCAACGATCTCAATGCCGCCAAGAAAGCCCTCCAGTCCATCAGGGACCGTTGGGAAGATGCCGGCAAGGTTCCCCGCGCGGACATGGGCCGGATTGAAGCCGGCCTTCGCAAGGTGGAAGACGCGGTCCGTGAAGCTGAGGAAGAGAAGTGGCGCCGGAGCAATCCGGAAACCAAGGCCCGCACCAACAGCGCGTTGTCACAACTCGAATCCGCTATTGCAGGCCTCAAAGAAGATCTGGAGAAGGCCGAGAAGGCAGGCGACCAGCGCCGCATCAAGGCCGCCCGCGAAGCTCTGGAAGCACGTCAGGCATGGCTTGACCAGATCCAGCGCTCCGCCAGTGACCTCGCGTAGAGGATTCTGAGCTTAGGGACTATCCTGCAGGCTCCGTTCCGGTTATCCACATAACCGGAACGGAGCCTGTACTCGTAGGGCAGCCGCGCGGAATGATCAATGAATGGTCCCCACTGTAAACGCCCCGCACTTGCTGGAGCCTGTCATATCCGAGCTCTACTCCCCCAGCCGCATCTTCACTTGGAACGAACTGCAGAGCATGGCGTTCGATGGCATCCTGCTGCCCCTGTACGGCAAGAGTTACGCCTCCCCGGGCGTAGCTGTCACCCACCGCCTGAGGGCCCGCGCAGCGGCCCTGACCGTCCCGGAACGAATCCGAACCAAAGTGGTCGCGGGACGGCTCACAGCAGCGTGGATCTACGGTTGCGCGAATCCACCAGACCACCTGTCACTGCTGGTTGATGTAAAACATCGCATCTCCAGTTTGCGGGGAACCACGGCCTGCAGTCTCCATGAGGTCCGTCTGGGTCAAATGGACGTCGTCAGCCTCGGAGGAATGCTGGTGAGCAGCCCACTCCGAACCGCGGCCGACATCGCCCTCCACGTCGAAGCCGATCGCGCTCTGCCGGCGTTGAGGCGTCTTCTGGACCGCGAAGAGCTTGGCATCCGGCTCCGTCTGCTGACTCTGGCTGTTGAGGCGGCCCCCCGAGTCCCCCATAAAAACGTGCCTTGGCAACCTTAGCGAGACTGGCCCGATAGTGCCCCGGCCGGCCCAGCCGGGACACGGCCAGCCCAGCCGAAGCCGGGCTAGCTGCGGCGGCGGTTACCAGTAGTGCGATAAACGTCAAAGACACCGTCAATGCGTCGTACAGCGTTCAAGACGTGGTGCAGGTACTTCGGATCTCCCATCTCAAAGGCAAACTTCGAGATCGCCACCCTGTCGCTCGAGGTGTGAACCGACGCGGCGAGGATGTTCACGTGGTTCTCGGACAAGATGCGGGTCACATCGGACAGAAGAGACTTCCGGTCCAACGCTTCAACCTGAATCTCCACCAGGAAAACACTCGACTGGGTGGGTGCCCATTCAACTTCGACGATTCTGTCCGGCTGGTCGCGCAG
Source organism: Arthrobacter sp. Rue61a (assembly GCF_000294695.2). NCBI lineage: Bacteria > Bacillati > Actinomycetota > Actinomycetes > Micrococcales > Micrococcaceae > Arthrobacter > Arthrobacter sp. Rue61a. The sequence goes on from NC_018531.1 coordinate 2,704,137, forward strand.
ACCGGAAACATTCGTGCAGTCAGTCCGGTGGACTGAAACTCCTGAACCACGCGTGACGAAGCCCAGGATGGGGTCCGGGGGCACCGGCGTGCAACAGCGGGCCAGCTTCACCCACACATCGCCCACGCCTCGCACGATGACGCCTGAGTCCGAGAACTTCGACTTCGCAACCTGAGTGGGAATACTAACTTCGTCGAGGTCTTCGTCCGGCGTTTCATGGCCGCCCAAATGCTCAACGAGCTTTTCCATGACGGACTGAGCTGACGTGTGCCCGTCACCCACACCTGCGTAAAGCCCGGAGATGTCTACATAGTGGAAGTCCTCGGCCACAGCGGACAGAGCATCGTGCGTCATCAAGCGCTGCAGAGGCAGGTTCTGCTTCCGCATGGCGCGGGTCAGCATGTCCTTGCCACGCTCAATGGCTTCCTCGCGGCGTTCCTTGGTGAACCATTGGCGGATCTTATTGCGAGCACGTGCCGACTTGACGAAGTGCTGCCAATCCTGGCTGGGACCGGCGCCTTCCGCCTTAGACGTGAAGATCTCCACCCAGTCGCCATGATTGAGTTCGCTGTTAAGCGGAACCAACTTGCCGTTGACTCGGGCACCGATGGTTCGGTGGCCAACCTCCGTGTGCACGGCATACGCGAAGTCCACAGGTGTTGATCCTGCTGGAAGGGCCATGACTTCACCCTTGGGGGTGAAAACGAAAACTTCCCGGGCATTAATCTCATATCGAAGCGAATCCAGGAACTCTCCGGGATCGGAGGTCTCCTGCTGCCAGTCCACCAGCGACCGCAGCCAGCCCATGTCGCCGTCGCGCGGGCTGCCCGGTCCTTGCGCGGTCCGGTTGGGCTGGTCTTTGTACTTCCAGTGCGCTGCCACGCCATACTCTGCCCGACGATGCATCTCGTGGGTACGGATCTGGATCTCCACGGGCTTGCCGCCGGGCCCAATCACGGTGGTGTGCAGTGATTGGTACATGTTGAACTTGGGCATGGCGATGTAATCCTTGAACCGTCCCGGAAGGGGGTTCCACCGCGAATGCAGCGTCCCGAGGGCCGCGTAACAGTCACGCACAGAATCCACCAGGACGCGCACACCCATGAGGTCGTTGATGTCGTCGAAGTCCTTATCCCGGACGATCATCTTCTGGTAAATCGAGTAGTAGTGCTTCGGACGGCCCGTGATGGTCGCCTTGATGCGTGCCGTCCGCAAGTCATCCGCTATCTGGTTACGGATGACGCTGAGGCTCTTTTCCCGCTCCGGCGTCCGGTCTCCCACCATGCGTACGATTTCCTCATACACCTTGGGGTACAGCGCAGCGAAGGAAAGATCTTCCAATTCCCACTTGATGGTATTCATGCCCAGGCGATGGGCCAGGGGTGCGAAGATCTCCAGTGTTTCGCGGGCCTTGCGCGATGACGACTCCGCGGAAACGAATCGCCAGGTGCGTGCATTGTGGAGACGGTCCGCCAGCTTGATCATCAGGACACGGATGTCCTTGGCCATCGCGACGACCATCTTGCGGACGGTTTCCGACTGGGCAGCCTCACCAAAACTGACTTTATCCAGCTTGGTGACGCCGTCCACCAACATGGCAACTTCAGGGCCGAAGTCGCGCGTCAGGTCAGCCAGCGTGTACGGGGTGTCCTCCACGGTGTCGTGAAGCAACGCTGCCGCCAGGGTTGTCCCGGTCATGCCGAGCTCAGCCAGGATGGTGGCCACGGCCACCGGGTGGGTGATGTACGGATCACCGCTCTTGCGCTTTTGTCCCTGGTGGCTCTGCTCCGCCACCGCGAAAGCGCGTTGGATCAGATCGAAGTCCTCTTTGGGATTGTTCGCCCGGACGGTCCGCAGCAGGGGTTCCAGGATGGGCGAGTAGGGGGCGATGCCCCGTCCGGTCAGGCGGGCCAGGCGTGAACGTGTGCGTTCCCGCCGTCCCGGGAAGGTGGGACGCACGCCGGGAGAATCAACCGGCACCGCAGCTGCAGTCCGTCCCGGCACACTCGTTGCCGGAACTGCCACAGCCTTGCGGCCGTCATCCCCGCCCGCCGGTGGTGCCGACGTCGCACGTTCTTCCACAGAAGTACCCCTCACAACCGATTTAATTCTCCCAGTCTATTCCCGCAGGTGAATGCTTCTGCAACCGGGCAGCACATGACAATGACTCAAGCAAGTCAAGAAGCCGGCCTCCGCACTGATGCGGAGGCCGGCTTCCGGCGAAACAACGGGGTTGAACAGGCCCTAGACTGTGGCTTCAGTCCTGCGGTGCGCAACCTTTTTGGCTTGCTTCACGAGTTCCGGCTCACCTTGGCGCAGCCACGCGTACAGAGGCGCCGCAATGAAGATCGTGGCAGCCGTACCAATGATGATGCCCACGAACAACGCCAGGGAAAGGTCCCGCAGCGTGCCAGCGCCCAGGAGGCCTGCACCGATAAACAGGATTGCTGCTACCGGGAGGACGGCCACCATCATGGTGTTGATGGAGCGGACCAGAGTTTGGTTGATCGCCAGGTTGACTTCTTCACCGAACGTGCGGCGGGTGGACGTGGTGATATCCGCCGTGTTTTCACGAATCTTGTCGAACACCACCACGGTGTCGTACAGCGAGTAGCTGAGGACCGTCAGGAATCCGATAATCGCCGACGGCGTGACTTCGAAGTCACTGAGGGCGTAGATGCCCGCTGTAATAAACATGGTGACCAGCATGCCCACCAACGCCGACAACGACATCTTCCAGGTCCTGAAGTACAGGGCCATCAAGACAGCCGCCAAACCAACGAACACCACCAAGCCGATGAGCGCCTGTCGGGTGACATCCTGGCCCCAGGTGGGACCCACGAAGTTGGAGGTCACTTCGTTTTCCGTGACTCCGTAGGCGCTGGTGAGGCCGTCCTTGATGCGGTTCGTCTCGTCGTCGGTCAACTGGTCCGTCTGGATCCGCATGGTGTTGCCGGCAACGTTCGCGACGCGCGGAATGGCGCCGGGAACGACGTCGTGCACGGCCTTTTCGCCGAGGCTCGCGTCGGTGGTGCTCACGTTGGAAACGGTGAACTCCGAGCCGCCACGGAACTCAATGCCAAGGTTGAAACCACCCTTGGCCACCGGGATGAGGATAGAGAGGGCTACGGCGACGGCCGCAATGATGAACCAAATCTTCTTCGAATTTACGAAGTTGTATGAGCGCTTGCCCGTGTAGAGCTCATGGCCGAAGGTTGCGAAGCTCGTCGTCATTACTTCTCCTCCTTGGTGCCGTTGGAAGTACCAGTGAGCTGGCCCTTCTCGGCAAGGCGCCTCTCGGCGATGGTCATGCGTCGTTCGGCTTCGGCTGCGGCACCGGTGTTGCGTGCGCGAACCACGGCAGGCTTTTCCTCAGGCGTACGGAGGCGCCCCGCCCCCCGGTACAGGGGAACTGCGCCCAAACGGTCAGGGGAAAGCCCGGAGAACCTGTGACCTTCGCCGAAGAACTTAGTGCGCGCCAGGAGCTGCAGCGTGGGGTGCGTAAACATGAACACCACAATGAGGTCGGCAACTGCCGTCAAGCCGAGCGTGAACGCGAAGCCACGGACGTTGCCCACAGCCACGAAGTAGAGGACAACTGCGGCCAAGAGATTGACCGCCTTGGAAGCCAGCACCGTTCGCTTGGCGCGCTTCCATCCATTCTCCACCGCGGAAACGAGTCCACGGCCCTCGCGCAGCTCATCCCTGATGCGTTCGAAGTAGACAATGAAAGAGTCCGCAGTCTGGCCAATGGCCACGATCAGACCTGCTACGCCTGCCAGGGAGAGACGATAGTTTTCCGTCCATCCAAGGATGGCGATGGCCAGATAGGTCAAGACACCCGCCACCACAAGGGAAGCGATGGTGACAAGACCCAAGGCACGGTACTGGAACAGCGAGTACACAACTACCAGCAACAAACCGATCATGCCTGCGAGCAGACCAAGGCGAAGCTGGTCGCCACCCAGGGTGGCAGAGATCTGCTCCTGCGATTGGATCTCGAAGCTGATGGGCAAGGCGCCGTAGCGCAACTGGTCAGACAGGGCCTTGGCGGAAGCCTGGGTGAAGTTGCCCGTGATCTGCGGCTTTCCATCGGTGATGACAGCAAGGGCGCGCGGCGCCGAAATTACTTTGTCGTCAAGGACGATCGCGAACTGGGACTTGGGATCATCAGAACCCTGCAATTGTGCTGCAGCATAGAACTGGTTGAGCCGCTCTGTGACTGCCTTGAACTTCGCCGTTGCATCCGCGTTGAAGACGATGTTCACACCCCAGGAATTGGTCACGGAGCCCTGTGCGCCCTGGACCTGGGAGAAGGTGGAATCACTGATGTCCTGGCCCCTGACTTCCACCGGACCAAGGATGTACTTGATCGCGGGAGTCTGGGCGGTGGCTGCCTCGCAGGTTACCAACGGCTTGGCAGGATCCGAACGCTCGCGCTTCTCCGGGGAGGGATTCACGCAGTCCAGCGCCTCGAATTCCTTGACGATATCCGCCGTTACCCAGTTGATGTCGCTGGCGTTGGCCGGCTCCGCGGTGGGCTTGGGCAGCTGGTCATCCGGAGTGCGCTGCTCGGCCGGGACAGCCGCCGGGTCACCGTAGGTGATCACCGGCCGGAAGTTCATGTCGGCAGAAGCCTGAATCAGGTCGCGGGTTTCCTTGGAAGGTGTTCCCGGAAGGCTGACCACCACGTTGCGGCCCGACTGGGTGCTGATTTCGGCTTCGGCAACACCCGAGCCGTCAACTCGCTGCCGGATGATGGCAACTGCCTGGTTGAGCTGCTCTTCATTGATCTCGCTGGAACCCTCCACCCTGGGGGCCAGGATCATCTGGGTTCCGCCTTCAAGGTCCAGAGCAAGCTTGGGAGCCCAACTGGCATTGCCAGTTACTACTCCACCAGCCAGGACAGCTGTTAGTACAACGAAAATTGCTCCAAGCCAGGTCAGCACCCTGCGGGCTGAGTTTTTGGGGCCGGTCCGTGCCATTATCGATCTTCCTGTTATCGCCGGACAGCCGCCGGCCGACGCTTGTGAGCGTCTGCCGGCGGCTCTCCGCTGCCGTAGAAGTTGCCTTGCGCGGTGTCGCCGCGACTAACGGTGCTAGTTGTCCTTCTTGTCCTCTTTGTTGAGGCGCGCGATGGTTTCTTCCGGGGTCTCGACGGCGGCAGGAGCTTCAGTCTGCGCGGCGGTCAGGGAAGAAGCGTCGTCCGGAACAACCGGCGCTTCTTCGGGGGTGGTTTCGACCACCTTGGTGACTGCCTGGCGGTGAACCGTAGCCTGGTTGCCCGGCGAAAGCTCGATGACAACCTTGTTCTCAGCTTCGTCGATGGACACGATGCGGCCAAAGAGACCGAAGCTGGTCATGACGTCGACACCCGGAGCGAACTTGGACTGCATTTCAGCCTGCTGCTGCTGGGTCTTCTTGTTGCGGCGGAACATCATGAAGACAAAGAGTCCAAGCATGACGAACAGCAATATGGTCATTGGATCCACAGGGAAGTTCCGTTCTGTACTTACGTTTTGGTTCACGGCAACGTCCCTGGCAGATCCCCGTAGCGGGCATGGATCAAGGACTCGAACGTGCCGAGCGTCATACCAGTCTAGTGGGAAAAGCTGAACACAGCGTGTTAACCGACAGTATCTACGCTTTCGGCGTGGTTTTCGTCCTCACCGAACAGGGCAAGCGTCTCTTGGCCGAAGACTCCTGCCGGGACTGCATAGCCCAGGTGCGTCCAAGCGGACGCCATGGCGATGCGACCCCGCGGCGTTCTTCCCAAAAGTCCCTCGCGGACCAAGAAAGGCTCAGCTACGGTCTCCACCGTTTCGGGTTCCTCACCCACGGCAATGGCCAAGGTGGACAAGCCGACGGGACCACCGTTGAACTTGGTAATCAGGGCTTCCAGAACGGACCGGTCCAGCCTGTCCAAGCCCCGCTCGTCTACTTCGTACATATCCAAGGCTGCTGACGCCGAACGGGCGTCGATTTGCTCAATGCCGTGAACGAGGGCCCAGTCGCGAACCCGGCGGAGGAGCCTGTTGGCTATGCGGGGTGTTCCCCGGGAACGGCCCGCAATCTCCGTAAAGCCTGCAGAGTTCACCTTCAGGTCCAGGAGCCCTGCCGAGCGCCGGAGGACAAGCTCGAGTTCGGCCACCGAATAGAACTCAAGGTGCCCGGTGAAACCGAATCGGTCCCTCAGAGGCCCCGGAAGAAGACCTGCGCGGGTGGTGGCGCCCACCAGGGTGAAGGGCGGCAGCTCCAAGGGAATGGCAGTTGCGCCCGCTCCCTTGCCCACCACGATGTCCACACGGAAGTCCTCCATGGCCATGTACAGCATTTCTTCTGCGGGCCTGGACATGCGGTGGATTTCGTCAAGGAACAGGACCTCGCCCTCCGAGAGCGAGGAAAGGATGGCTGCGAGATCTCCGGCGTGCTGGATGGCAGGTCCGCTGCTGATACGCAGTGGTGCGTTCATTTCGGTCGCGATGATCATGGCAAGCGTGGTCTTGCCGAGTCCTGGAGGCCCGGACATCAACACGTGGTCGGCGCTGCGGCCTCGCATCTTTGAGGCCTCAAGCACCAAAGCAAGCTGCTTGCGGACCCGGTGCTGTCCCACAAAATCGTGCAGGTTCTTGGGACGGAGAGCGGCCTCGATGACCCGCTCTTCCGGTTCTTCTCCCCCGCTGACGAGTGATGGCTCAGCCACGGCTGCCTACGCGGTTTCCTGCGCGCGCCCCGTCCTGGCCAAGCCAGCGCAGCGTAGCGCGAAGTATCTGGGCCACGTTTCCGGCGTCCACGAGTTCCGGCGAATCAGCCATGGCTTTGTCGATGCTGCCGTTGGCGTCCTTCTCTGACCATCCCAAGCTGGTCATGGCGGCGACTACCTGAGGCTTCCATTCGGCGTTCGGGGCTGCGGCGGGAGCAGTGCCGGTGCTGGTTCCGTGCGGGACCAACTTCCCGGCCAGTTCCAGGACGATACGGCCGGCCACCTTCGGACCAATACCCGGCACCTTGGTGAATGTCTTGCTGTCGCCGGTGTGTGCAGCAACCCGGATAGCTTCGGGTTCATGCACGGCAAGAACGGCGAGGGCAAGCCGCGGGCCAACCCCGCTGACGCTGAGGAGGACGTCGAAGACTTCGCGTTCGTCGTCGTCCGCGAAACCGAACAACGTGAGGGAGTCTTCCCGGACGATCATGGAGGTGAAGAGTTTGGCTTCACTTCCGGTCTTGAGGTGGCTCAAGGTCTGCGGTGTGGCATAGACACTCATACCCGCACCGTTGAGGTCGATAACAGCGGTGGACAAACCAACGTGGGCTACGGTTCCACGGAGAAAACTGATCAAGACCCGGCTCCTGAAATACTGCCTGCTCCGTCGCCGTAATATTGCGGCCAAAGCGGACTATCCGAACATATTTACGAATACCCTAGCAAGAGCAGCCGACAATCACCGTTTGCGGCGCGCTTTTGCTTCGGCGTCGGCCCAGGCCTTCTGCGCCGGCGTCAGGGAACTGTTGCCGGATGCGGCGCCCATTCCGCTGCCTGCACGCCAGGCGTGCGTTAGTGCCAATGCGAGGGCGTCCGCCGCGTCAGCGGGCTTGGGTGGAGCATCCAGGCGCAAAATCTTGGTCACCAGCTTGGTTACGGCATCCTTGTTGGCCGTGCCGCTGCCGGTTACCGCGGCTTTGACCTCCGACGGTGTGTGCAACGCGACGGGGATGCCACGGCGTGCGGCCGCAGCGATGACGACGCCTGAGGCTTGGGCCACACCCATTACCGTGCTCACGTTCATCTGCGAAAAAACGCGTTCGACGGCGACGACATCCGGCTCGTGACGGTCGAGCCACTCATCAATTGCCTGGGCGATGACCAGCAATCGTTTGTCCAGCGTGAGTTCCGCCGACGTGCCAACCACACCCACGGCCACCATGGTGGCCCTGCGGTTTTTCTCGATGTCCACAACACCGATGCCGCAACGGGTAAGGCCCGGATCGACTCCCAATACGCGAAGAGTCAATTCCGGGCCTTCCTGTTAGCTGTCAAAGTAACTGCGCTGCACCCGACTACTCGGAGTCGAGGGCAGCCTGCACTTCCTCGCTGAGGTCCGCGTTGCTGTAGACGTTCTGGACATCGTCCAGGTCTTCCAGCGCATCCACGAGCTTCATGAACTTCTTGGCACCGTCAACGTCCAGGTCCACCTGCATGGACGGAACGAATTCGGCTTCATCGGTTTCGTAGTCGATACCCGCTTCTTTCAGGGCGTCGCGGATGGCCTGAAGATCGGAGGGCTCGGAGTGAATCTCCCAGTTTTCGCCGCTGTCCTTGACTTCCTCGGCTCCAGCCTCCAGGACCGCCATCAGAATGTCGTCTTCGCTGAGGCCGTTCTTGGGCAGCACCACAACGCCCTTCCGGGCGAAGAGGTAGCTCACGGAACCGGGATCGGCGATGGTGCCACCGTTGCGGGAGATTGCCAGGCGTACCTCGGAAGCAGCACGGTTCTTGTTGTCGGTCAAACATTCAATCAACAAAGCCGAGCCCTGCGGACCGCGGGCCTCGTACATGATTTCGGTGTAGTCCACCACTTCGCCGGTGAGGCCTGCCCCACGCTTGATGGCACGGTCGATGTTGTCATTGGGAACCGAGGTTTTCTTGGCCTTGGTGACGGCGAGTTCCAGGCCTGGGTTGCCGGCGAGGTCCGGGCCACCCATGCGGGCAGCAACTTCGATGTTCTTGATCAGTTTCGCGAACGACTTTGCACGCCTGCCGTCAATGATGGCTTTCTTGTGCTTGGTGGTCGCCCATTTGGAGTGGCCTGACATGCTTTACGCTTCTCCTCTGATCATTCGAATAAAGAGTTCATGCACGCGTTTCTCTCCCGTCACTTCCGGATGGAAGGAGGTGGCCAGCAATTGGCCGGAACGCACTGCAACAATTCTAGCCACTCCATGCAAAGTAGCCGTGTGGCTGGCGTGGTCGGGGTCAACCTGGGCAAGGACTTCGACGCCTGGACCTACGCGTTCCACCCAGGGGCCGCGGATGAATACTGCGTGAACGGGATCCACACCGGACTCCCCCGCACTGAAATCCAACCCCTTGAAATCGAGGTCGGTTTCGAAGGACTCGCGTTGGCGTCCAAAGGCATTTCGGCGGACAGTAATATCCAATCCGCCAAAAGTCTGCTGGGGATTTCCGTCCAGGTCCGTAGCCGGGTCCGCAATTTCATCGGCCAACAGGATCATGCCGGCGCAGGAGCCGTAGACGGGAAGTCCCTCCGCGATGCGCTTTTGAAGGGGGTCACGGACTTCGAAGATCCGGGAGAGTTTGTCAATGGTGGTGGATTCGCCGCCTGGAATAATCAGGCCGTCGATGTCGTCGAGCTCTGACGGGCGGCGGATACCCACGCCGGTGGCACCAGCGGCCTCCACAGCGTGGATATGCTCGCGGAAGTCGCCCTGGAGAGCCAGCACGCCGATCCGGAGTCCTGAACCCACGCGTGACGAAGCGTCGGAAAGGGGGTTGGTCATTCGACCATCATAGTGGCCCAAGCCTTCCGTTACGCCGTTTGCGGCCACCAGGCATTACCGGCAGTCAGGGTTCCATGCCCTGACTGGGATATATTACAGAGCATGCTTTCCTTCAGCGTCCCCCTCGGCAAGCTGGTCCGCACACTGTCCCGGCTCCGGGGTGGAGGCTCAGCTTTCCCCGGCTTGGTAGTCGAGAAAATCGACCCCGGCTTCATGCAGCGAACGCTGGCGTCGCTCCCCCTTGGCGTAGCCGTGGTCAGCGGCACCAACGGTAAAACCACTACCACCAAGATGGTGGTTGAACTCCTTGAGAGCCAAGGCTTGAAGGTCTTCACCAACCGCAGCGGCAGCAACTTCACCCGGGGCGTAGCCGCCTCACTCTTAGGCGACGTGGATTGGCGTGGACGCCTCGACGCGGACATCGCCATTCTGGAACTTGACGAGGCCCACGCCGTGCACTTCGTCAATAAAGTGGAGCCCCGCTTCAGCCTCCTGTTGAATGTCCTGCGCGACCAATTGGACCGCTTCGGTGAAATCGACAAGACCGCCCGTTTGCTGGAGCACATCGCCTCCAAGACCACTGACACGGTGGTCCTCAACCGGGAGGACCCCCGTGTCGCCCGGATTGCCAACGCCCTCAACACCTTGGACGCCGTACACCACCCCGAGATCAGGTACTTCGGTCTCGACGAATCGTTGCGCAGCACTTTTCCCAACGACGACGAGATGCGCACCACGGCGATCGGCCCTTCCCCGTCAGGAACCTCGGTTGCCGCAGAAACCGGTGACGACGTAGACCTGCCGGCTGCCGACGTCGTACTTCGCCGGGTAGGTGCCCAGGACGCTGACTTTGAGTTCGACGGCGAAACCGTCACCACAACCATGAAACTGCGCGGCGTCTACAACATCTTCAATGCTGCGGCGGCATTGTCGCTGGCGCGGGCCATCCTGGGAACCGGCCCCGTTGACACGCCCAAACTCGTGAAATCTTTGGGAGAAGTTGCTCCCGCGTTCGGCCGCGGTGAAAGCCTCACGGTGGATGGACAGCCCTTGGAGCTGGTTCTCGTGAAGAACCCCAGCGGGTTCCGTCTCGGACTGAAGTCCTTCCCTGCCGGTGGGTACGCCACCATGATTGCCATCAACGACAACTACGCCGACGGCAGGGACATGTCCTGGCTTTGGGACGTTGAGTTCGATTCCCTGCGGGAAGACGGCGTTGAGGTCCTCACCGGTGTCCGCGCCTACGATATGGCGCTGCGCCTCCAGTACGACGACGTGCACTTCGGAGTCGTGGAACCTGACATCACCGCAGCTCTTCGGGCTTTCATAGACGGCTCGCGGGGCAAGCCCAAACGCATCTTCTGCACGTACACCTCCATGCTCGCCATTCGCCGTGAACTGGCCAAAATCACCATAGTTGAGGTGGTCTCATGACCTCGGAAGCACAACCCACGCCTGACTCACAGCCCAGCAAGGGCACCATCCGCGTTCTCCAGCTCTACCCGCGGGAAATGAACATCTACGGTGACTGGGGCAACGCCCTGGTCCTTAAGCAACGGATTAAGTGGCATGGCTACACCCCGGAGTTGCTTGAGTACAACGTGGGCGACGACTTCCCCGACGACGTGGACATCATTGTGGGCGGCGGCGGGCAGGACAGCGGCCAATTGGTCATCCAGGACGACCTCCAGGCGCGCGCCGGACAGCTGAAGCAGCTCGCCGACGAAGGTGCCCCCATGCTGGTGATTTGTGGGCTGTATCAACTTTTCGGCAAGTTCTTCAAGACCAGCACAGGGCCCGTCATTCCCGGTATTGGCATCCTTGACGTCGAAACCCACGGAACCGACGAGCGACTCATCGGCAACGTGACCATGAAGTCTGCCGAATTTGGCGACATCCTGGGCTACGAGAACCACAGCGGGCAAACTACCCTGGGTCCCGGCGTCGAGCCTCTCGGCACTGTCACCAAGGGCGCGGGCAACAACAGCAAAGACGGGCATGAGGGCGCCCGCTACAACAACGTTGTAGCGAGCTACCTTCACGGTTCATTGCTGCCGAAGAACCCGGCCATTGCGGACTTCCTGATCCGCACGGCGGCCGAACGTAAATTCGGTACTTTCGTGCCTGGAAGGCCCGACGACGGTTACGCGCGCCTTGCGCGGGAACACGCCGCCCGCCGGCCGAGGTAGAAGTTACTTTTCCTTGGTGATCAGTAGTTCGTGTGCGCCTGCAGTTGCTGCGCCCATGGACTCAACCACCGCTTTGGTTCGCTGGTAGGTCTCAGCGTCGGCCGCAGGTGTAGCGCAGACTCCCTGGGGTGCGTCGCTGGCTACCGAGCACCAGCGATAGGGATCGCGAACGATGACTGATGGAGCCCAGGCGAGATCCGAAGCAGCCCAAGTACCTGCAGCGTTTTGGCTGAACTGTGCCCTGACGAGCAGCCCTTCGTTATTGGCGACGTACCACGGTGACAATTCAGTGACGCCGTTGCCCAGCCCATACACGATCCACGTGCCTTTGTAATTCTCGATAGGCAGCACCGAGTGGGTGTGGTGTCCGTAGATCATGGTGAACTGTCCGCTGTCCACCAACGCGTGAGCAACCTCCTGCTGCTGGGCATTGGCTTCGCTGGCGTACTCGTCCCCGGCATGCATGACGCCAAGGACAATGTCAGCCCCAAGTGCCTTCGCCTGGGTCGCCTTCGCGATCATGGCCGCCGGGTCCAGCTCGTCCACCAGCCACGGGTATTCCGGGATTTGCCCATTGTGGCCATACGTTCCAATGATGACGGCCACCTTGGCTGCGTCCGTTTGGAGCATCAGTATTTCCTTGGACTCCGCTTCCGTGCGGTAGGACCCCGTGTGCTTCAGGCCCGCTGCATCCAAAGCATCCAGTGTCCGGAGCAAACCTTCGGTCCCGCGGTCAATGGTGTGGTTGCTCGCTGTAGTGCAGGCCTGGTAGCCGACGTCCTTGGAAGCAGTGATGATTTGCGGCGGCACGTTGAAGGACGGGTAGGCAGAGAACGGCCCTTCCGGAGAAGCAACGGGCGTTTCTTGGTGGCAAATGGCGAGGTCGCTGTTGCGAATGTAGCGACGCTGTCCTTCAAGAAGTGGGACGAATGTGTAGCCGGGAAGACCTGCCGCCGCGGCGTCAGCTCTAGCTTGTTGCCAGAGCTGGGTGTGAACCAGCATGTCGCCTGTCACCGTGATGGAGGTGCAGCGTAATTCCGGGCAAGCGGGCCCCCTGCCCGGAGTCGGGTTTGGCGCAGGTGTACGCGTTGGAGCCGGGGTTTCCGTTACCGGGGCCGAAGCGGCGCTGCTGCGGTTCGAGTTTTCAGTTTCGGAAATGACACCGCAGGCGTTCAAGGACAGGGTGAGCGCCATCGCGCCCAGCACGAGTGCCGCCTTCTGAGGACGGTACCAGGCCGCGGAAAATGTGATTTTGCCCATGACTTTCATCCTACGGCGGAAGCCCGGAGGAACAGGGCGTGCCGCTCTTGAGGACACGATTCTTACGTGAAAGAGTCGCTTCATGACCAATCCACTCTTGAGTTCCAGCCCGCTGCCTTACGGGCTTCCGCCCTTCGCCGGCATTTCAGCAGAGCACTACGCCGAGGCCGTAGAGGTGGGCTTGGCTTCGCATCTCCAGGAAATTTCGCGGATCGCGGACAACCCGGAGCCCGCCACCTTGGAGAACACAGCCTTGGCCATGGAGCGGTCCGGACTTCTCCTCAACAGGGCTGCGGCAGCGTTCTTCACTCTCGTTTCCGCGGATGCTTCAGAGGCCATCAAAGCGCTTGAGACAAAGTTGTCACCCAAGTTCTCAGCACATCAGGATGCTGTCTATATGAACCGCGCGCTCTTCGAGCGGTTTGCCGCCATAGAAACCATCGGCCTGGATGCGGAAGCCTCCCGATTGGTGGAGGAGTACCTCAAGGAGTTCCGACAGTCCGGAATTCAGCTCGATGACGCCGGGCAGCACCGCTTGCGTGAAGTCAACGCGGAGCTGTCCCGCTTGGGCACCGAGTTTGGCCAGCGCGTCAAGGAAGGCATGAAGTCCGCCGCCCTGCTCCTTGACGACGCCGAAGATCTGACCGGGCTGCAGCCCGAAATGGTTTCCGCCGCTGCAGAAGCTGCAAAGCTTGCCGGGCATGATGGCAAGTACCTACTGACGCTGATCCTACCCAGCAACCAACCCGCCTTGGCGTCACTGGAGAACCGAACCATCCGCCGTCGCCTGTATGAAGCGTCCCTGGCTCGCGGCGCCGATGGCGGCACCTTGGATGTCCGCGACCTGGTGAAAGCTACTGCACGTTTGCGGGCCGAGAAAGCCACACTTTTGGGGTTTGCCAACTTCGCTGAGCTGGTAGTGGACCAGCAGACTGCGCCAGGTTTCAGCGAAGTACAGGCGATGCTGGGCCGGCTCGCTCGGGCTGCCCTGAGCAACGCTGAGTCGGAAGCACAAGCCTTGGCCGAATCCGCCGGCCACCAACTTGAGCCGTGGGATTGGGCGTACTACTCAGCCCGGGTCCGCCAGGAGAAGTTCGAGGTGGACGAGCAAGCACTCCGGCCTTACTTCAGCCTTGAAACCGTACTCAACGACGGGGTCTTCCATGCGGCGACCAAGCTGTACGGGGTTACCTTCAGTGAGCGGGAAGACCTTGAAGGCTATCACCCGGATGTCCGTGTCTGGGAAGTCCGTGATCAAGACGGCAGCGGCCTCGGCCTCTTCTTGGGCGACTACTACACCCGGGAGTCAAAGCGCGGAGGTGCCTGGATGAATTCCCTCGTGGAACAGTCCAGCCTGCTGGGAACCCAGTCCGTGGTCATCAACAACCTCAACATCACCAAGCCGGCTCCCGGCGAGCCTACATTGCTGTCCTTGGACGAGGTCCGTACCGTTTTCCACGAATTCGGCCACGCGTTGCACGGGCTCTTTTCCGATGTCACCTATCCACGGTTCTCCGGAACGTCCGTACCGCGCGACTTCGTGGAATATCCGTCCCAGGTCAACGAAATGTGGATCATGTGGCCCGAGGTCCTGGCCAACTATGCACGCCATTACTCCACGGGGGAGGCACTCCCCCAGGACACCGTGGACAAACTCAATGAGTCATTGTTGTGGGGAGAAGGGTTCGCAACTACCGAATATCTCGGGGCGGCGCTCCTTGACGTGGCGTGGCACGTGCTGTCCGAGTCCGAAGTCCCGGAGGACGTTCTCGCGTTCGAAGCCAAGGCGCTGGCTGATGCGGCAATCACGCACCCGCTGATCCCGCCGAGGTACCGCACGGGGTATTTCCAACACATCTTCGCCGGTTCGGGTTACGCAGCGGGCTACTACTCCTATATCTGGAGCGAGGTGCTGGACGCCGACACTGTGGAATGGTTCAAGGAAAACGGCGGCCTTACCCGCTCCAACGGGGACCGGTTCAGATCCGAGCTGCTATCGAGGGGTAACAGCCGCGATCCGCTGGAATCCTTCCGCTCATTCCGAGGCCATGACGCCGAGCTGGAACCCCTGCTAAAGCGCCGCGGCCTCAACTAAACACAACGACGCCGGACGCTCACCTCATAAGGCGACCGTCCGGCGTCGTTCATAACCTCAAGCACCTCAAGCTGAGGGCAGGGGCGATCCGGCAGTGTGCGTAAAAGGGGCCCCGCGCCCTGAGCAGCTACTTAGCTGCCAACGGGGCGCGGGGAATAGCACGCAGAGGATTGCCGCTGTCCGAGACTTAAGTGCGGCTTACCAGCCGCGCTCTGCGAGGCGGTGGGGCTGCGGGATATCGTCGACGTTGATGCCCACCATGGCTTCGCCCAGGCCGCGAGAGACCTTGGCGATGACATCGGGATCATCGTGGAACGTGGTGGCCTTCACGACGGCGGCGGCGCGCTCTGCGGGGTTGCCGGACTTGAAGATACCGGAGCCAACGAATACACCGTCGGCGCCGAGCTGCATCATCATGGCAGCATCAGCCGGGGTGGCGATGCCACCGGCGGTGAACAGGACCACGGGGAGCTTGCCGGTGGCGGCAACTTCCTTGACCAGCTCGTACGGGGCCTGCAGCTCTTTGGCCGCAACGTACAGCTCGTCCTCGGGCAGGGCAGCGAGCTTGGCGATCTCCGAACGGATCTTGCGCATATGGCCCGTGGCGTTGGAAACATCGCCGGTACCGGCTTCGCCCTTGGAACGGATCATCGCCGCGCCTTCGTTGATACGGCGCAAAGCCTCACCGAGGTTGGTGGCACCACAGACGAACGGGACGGTGAAGTTCCACTTGTCGATGTGGTTGATGTAGTCCGCCGGGGTCAGGACCTCGGACTCGTCGATGTAGTCAACACCGAGGGACTGCAGGACCTGGGCTTCGACGAAGTGGCCGATGCGGGCCTTGGCCATGACCGGGATGGACACGGCGGCGATGATCGCATCGATCATGTCGGGATCGGACATGCGGGACACGCCGCCCTGGGCGCGGATATCGGCCGGGACACGCTCGAGTGCCATGACAGCCACGGCACCGGCATCCTCGGCGATGCGGGCCTGCTCGACGTTAACGACGTCCATGATGACGCCGCCCTTGAGCATCTCCGCCATGCCCCGCTTAACGCGGTTGCTGCCCGTGACGCTGTTCGCGGACGAACCGGCTTCGTTGCTTACATCTGGTGTAGACACAAAAACCCCTATGGGTAGATAAACGACCGTTTTGCCGGAGGCGCGCGCAGCCACACGACCGCAATCAGCGCACACCGGGTTTCAGGTCAAGGTGACCAAGTACTAGTAATAGTAGTCGCACCTTGCATGGTGGCAGTACATTCATTACTGCCTCGAAGGGCAATAAAGCGGGCTCTGGTAGGACAGGTGCACAACCGGAGAGGAACGATTTTGGTTTGCCAACCAGTTCCCCCGGCAAGCGTTGACCCACGGCGTTTATGCTGCAGCAGTTCCATCGGCTTCGGCCATGGCCTGTCGGCGAACGGCGGTCATCCGTTGGACGATCGTCACCACACTTGCCAAGGCAAGGAGGATCAGGGTCCCGAACAATACAACCGGCGGCAGACCCAATCCCGTGAGCCCCGTGACGAGCAGCACGGACGCCAAGCGCTCTGCACGCTCTGCGATCCCGACGCTCGCTTGGTAGCCCAAGGACTCCGCTTTGGCCCGGGCGTAGGAAACAACCATTCCAAGAACCAGGCAGATGACTGCTGCAGAACCTATCGCCGGATCCTCACCTCCGGTGAAAAACCAGATAGTCAGGCCGGCAAATATCGCACCATCGGCAAGCCGGTCCAAAGTGGAATCCAGGAAATTGCCCCAGCCGCCGCTGCGCCCCTGAAGCCTCGCCATGATTCCGTCTACGACATCTGAAAATGCGAAGAAGGCGACCACAACCGAACCCCACCACAAAAAGCCCAACGGGTAGAGGACGAGTCCGCCCAATATCACGCCTGCGGTCCCTGCAATGGTCACGGCGTCAGGAGACACACCGATCCTCAGCAGCCATCGCGCTAGAGGAGTAAAGAGTGAAGTGAAAAAGCCGCGCGCATGCCTATTGAGCATTCGACTCCCCCGGCCAGGCTTCGGCCACAAGCTTGCGGACCTCATCGAGTGTCTGCGTGATGGCCTTGGTCTGGGCGATGATCGGGAAGAAGTTTCCATCCCCGCCCCAGCGCGGAACCACGTGCTGATGGAGATGCGCTGCAATACCGGCACCACCGGTCACGCCCTGGTTCATGCCCAGATTAAAGCCGCTCGGATTGGAAACTTTCCGCAGCACCCGCATTGCCGTCTGGGTGAGATCGGCGAACTCGGCCGTTTCCTCCACTGTGATGTCCGTGTAGTCGGGAACGTGCCGGTAGGGGCAGATCAACAAATGACCTGGGTTGTACGGGAACAGGTTAAGGACCACATAGCAGGTCCGTCCCCGATAGACGATGAGGGATTCCTCATCTGAGCGTGTGGGTCCTACACAGAACGGGCAGTCGTCCTTGTTCTTGAATTGATCCTGCCCGCCCTTGATGTAGGCCATACGGTGCGGAGTCCACAGGCGCTGAAACGCGTCCGGTACGCCTGCCAATCCGAAGTCATCGGTGACGTCGGCATCGCTCGGAAGGTCAGCTGCCGCGCCTGTGTTCTCCTGCACCGTCTCTGTGTCCGTTCCGTCAGCTCTCGCGGTTCTTGACGGCGTCAACGATCCTGCGGACCGCCTCGGCCACGGGCACTCCATTGTCCTGGCTGCCGTCCCGGAAACGGAACGACACCGCACCTGCTTCCGCATCCTCGCCGCCGGCAATCAGGACGAACGGGATCTTGTCCTTGCTGGCTGTGCGGATCTTCTTGGGGAACCTGTCCGAGGAGATATCCACCTCGGCACGGATTCCGGCAGCCTTGAGCTGGCCGACGACGTCGAACATGTAGTCGTTGAACGTCTCGGCGACGGGGATGCCCACTACCTGTACAGGAGCGAGCCATGCAGGGAATGCCCCGGCGTAGTGCTCGGTGAGAACACCCATGAAGCGTTCCACGGAACCGAAAAGGGCCCGGTGGATCATGACGGGGCGTTGGCGCGTGCCGTCGGCAGCCTGGTATTCCAATTCGAAACGCTCGGGCAGGTTGAAGTCCAGCTGAATGGTGGACATTTGCCAGGTCCTGCCCAGAGCATCTTTTGCCTGAACGGAGATCTTGGGGCCGTAAAATGCTGCTCCACCCGGGTCCGGTACCAAGTGCAGACCAGAAGCCTCTGCGACCTCGGACAAAGTGCGTGTAGCTTCCTCCCAGGCGGCATCGTCACCAACGAACTTCTCTTCGTTCTTGGTGGAGAGCTCCAAGTAGAAGTCGTCCAGGCCGTAGTCCTTGAGCAGGCCAAGGACGAAGTTCAGGGTGGTGGTGAGCTCGTCCTTCATCTGCTCGCGGGTGCAGTAGATGTGGGCGTCATCCTGTGTCATGCCACGGACACGGGTCAGCCCGTGCACAACCCCGGACTTCTCGTAGCGGTACACCGAACCGAATTCAAAAAGGCGCAGCGGAAGTTCGCGGTAAGATCGGCCCCGGGAGCGGAAGATCAGGTTGTGCATGGGGCAGTTCATCGGCTTCAGGTAGTAATCCTGCGCAGGCTTCCGCACGCTGCCGTCTTCGTTGAATTCGGCGTCCACCTGCATCGCCGGGAACATGCCGTCCTTGTACCAGTCAAGGTGGCCTGAAACCTCGTAGAGGTGTCCCTTGGTGATGTGCGGGGTGTAGACGAACTCATAACCGGCGTCCACATGGCGTTGACGGGAGTAATCTTCCATTGCCTTGCGGATGATGCCGCCCTTGGGGTGGAACACAGGGAGGCCGGAGCCCAGCTCATCCGGGAAGGAGAAGAGGTCCAGTTCGACGCCGAGCTTGCGGTGATCGCGGCGCTCAGCTTCAGCTATGCGTTCCTGATATGCCTTGAGGGCTTCCTTGGTGGGCCACGCGGTGCCGTAAATGCGCTGCAACTGCTGGTTGTTCTGGTTGCCGAGCCAATATGCCGCAGATGAACGGGTCAACGCGAAAGCGTTGGAGATGATTTTGGTGTTCTGCAGGTGCGGTCCGCGGCAAAGATCGCACCAGATGCTCTCGCCGCTCTTGCGATCCACATTGTCGTAGATCGTGATGTCGCCCGCGCCGACCTCGACATTGACGCCTTCAGCCGCGTCGCTTGCGTCGTTCTTCTTGCCCAACAGCTCCAGCTTGTAGGGCTCGTTGGCCATCGCTTCGCGGGCTTCTTCTTCGGTGACTACACGGCGAACGAACTTCTGGTTCTGGTTGATGATCTTTTGCATCATCTTTTCCAGCGTGCGCAGGTCTTCCGGGGTGAACGGATCAGCGACGTCGAAGTCGAAGTAGAAGCCGTCAGTGATGTACGGGCCGATGCCGAGCTTGGCCTCGGGGCGCAACTGCTGGACGGCCTGCGCCATGACGTGCGCTGTGGAGTGGCGGAGAACGTTGAGTCCATCAGGGGAATCGATGGTGACGCCCTCGACGTCTGCACCCTCGGTGAGGACTTGGTCAAGGTCCTTGAGTACACCATTGACACGGGCTACAACGACGTCGCGGCGCTCGAAGAAGAGTTCCGCGCCGGTAGTCCCTTCCGTCACCTTGGTCTCTTCGCCATCGACGATGAGGGTGATCTGTTGGGCATCTGACACGGGTGTCTCCTATTCATAGTTAAGGCTTCATAGCTTGTGGCGTACGGGGACCACAGCCAGCCACCGTCAATCGTATCCGCTTCAGCGAAGGCGGCCAAAGCAGCGCGCCGGGGCCGGATTCGGCTGCCCGAGGAAGGATTCTGCTGCGCGTTCAGCTTCCCAGGCCAGTGATGGCGAGGTTCCTGGAGATGCCATGAAGGGGCCCGTGGTGGGTGTATTCATCCGGTAGACCAACTTCGGCAGGCAAGAGTTCGGAATATGGCAATGCTTCGGGCCGGCTGAGGTCCCATGCCTTGCTGGCACTCAGACTGATTCCCTTGGGACCGGTCCTTCTGGTGGTTCCACGAATCAACAGCATGCGGGTACCAAACAAGAGGGGCCCCGATTCTTCCTGGGCTTCATGGAAGAAGACAGAGTCAACACAACCTGTGCCGTCATCGATGCTGATGAAGACAACGCGCCGCCCGCCCCGCATGGGCGGGGTTTGTGTCGCTATCCGGACCCCCGCCACCAGGACTTCGGTCCCATTGCGCAGGCTGAGGAGTTTGTCAGCCGTAGTGACTCCCAACTTCTCCAACAGTGGCCGGTGGCTTTCCATCAAGTGCTCGCTGACATCCACAGCCATGAGATCGAGTTCCGCCCTGACGTTGTCCACCATTGTGGGCGCAGGCAGTTCCGGAGCCAGGTTCCGCAGTTCCACATCGCCCAAGGCAAACGCCAGTTGTCCCTCAATGACATCGGTGGCTTTTTTGGAAGGGTTGCTTTGGAGTGCTTGCAAGTGTTGTACGAGGTCGGCCCGGTTCGCTTTTCCACCGGAGTCTTTGTGCAAGGCATCAAAGGCGCCAAGTTGGGCCAGTCTTTTAATGTTTGGTTTACTCACCCTCGCCCGCGCCCGGAGGTCTGCCAGGGAATCGTACGGTTGCCCGGCCACGATCCGCTTCAGTTCTGCGCCTGATAGCCCATAGATCCCAGTGAGGCTCAAGCGGATTCCGAGCTTTCCATGATTGGTGCCTTGCTGGATTTTCTCCACCCGGTATTCAGCCTGGCTCCTGTTGATATCCAAAGGCAGGATGGGAATGCCTAGCCGGCGGGCTTCAGCAACGAGCAGTCGCTTGGGATACATCCCGGGATCGTGTTCCCACAGCCCGGCGAGGAAGGCCTCGGGGTGATGGGCCTTGAGCCAGGCAGACTGATATGTGGGCACAGCAAAGGCAGCACCGTGGGCTTTGCAAAAACCAAAACTGCCGAAGGCTTTCAGGGTTCCCCAGACCTTGTCCACCACTTCGGGACTGTATTTCTTGATCGCTTCCTTTCGGAAGTACTTCTCCACTCCCGGTTCCTGCACTTCGTCGCCCAGGGCCCGACGAAACTCGTCGGCCCTGTCCAAACCGCAATCGGTCATGACGTGGAAGGTCTTCAGGATCTGCTCATGGAAAACAGTCACCCCGTGTGTTTCCTGCAGGACTGGCTTGAGGTCCTGGTGGGGATATATCTCAGGAGCAAAGCCGTGCCGGTGTTCCAGGAAGGGTCGCACCATGTCGGATTTCATGGGTCCGGGCCTGAAAAGCGAGATGTCGATGATGAGGTCGTTGAATTCCCGGGGAGCCATCTTTCCAATGAGTTCCCGTTGTCCCGGCGATTCGATCTGGAAGCAACCAAGCGTGTGGGTACTGCGTATCAGCTCATAGGTGGGTTCGTCGTCGAAAGGTACGGCATTGAGGTCGATCCTGCCGTCAGGGGCAATGTAGTCAGGACCATCCCCGCCCGGCTCGATTGGATGCCTGCCTGCTGCCACCACTTCAGCTTTGGAAGGATGCAGCCGAATCACTTCCCGAACCGCAAAGGCCATGGCACTCTGCATGCGCACTCCCAGGACATCGAGTTTGAGCATGCCCATGGGATCCATGTCATGTTTGTCGAATTGACTCATGGGCAGGCCCAAGCCACTGGGCTGGACGGGTGTTCGATCCAGCAGTGTGGCATCTCCCAGAATCACTCCACAAGGATGCATGGAGATGTGCCGGGGAAGGCGATCCAGCCTTTCGGTAAGGTCAACCAACAGGTCCAGCTGTTGGTTCTCCTCCAAGGCTCCCCTTTCCACCCGCCCGGCAAAATCACGCAGCTCGGGCTTCTCAACCAAGGCCTCACGGAATTTGCGTGCAGAGAATCTCCACAGTTGCTTGGCGATCTCACCGACTTCATCGTCCGGCATCCCCAAGGCCATGCCGGCATCACGAACTGCACCACGTGCCCTGTAGCCGTTTTGCATGCTCATCAGGGTGACCCGTTCGGCCCCAAAGCGGTCAAAGATCTTTCGGTAGACGTTGTGCCTTTCAGCACTTTCCACATCAATATCAATGTCTGGAAGGGTGGACCGCCGGCCGGATAGGAAGCGTTCAAAGATGAGGTCATGGCGGATCGGATCAACCTGGCTGATATCGATCAAGTAGTTGACCAGGCTTGAGGCACCGGATCCCCTCGCGGCAACCCGGACCCCCATATCCAGGATCATCCGTGAAACTTCTGCCACGGTAAGGAAGTAGGAGGCAAAGCCAAGCCTGCCGATGATCCCGAGTTCGTGCTCCAACCGCGAGCGCAGGTGTTTTTCAGCATCTCCGTTGATGCCCGGGAACCTTCTGGTGATTCCGGCTTCGCAGCGTTGGGTGAGTTCAAGCATGGGGTCTGCGTCGATGCCGATGATGGAGGCCTCGGGGACTACGGGTTTTTTCCATCCCATATCGAGGACAGGATTGATGCGGCATTTGTCTGCGAGCGCTTCGGTGTTTGCGAGGAGTTTGGTGAGGTCGGCTTTTCCTTGGCCTGCGGCGTTCATGATTTCTTTACCGAGTTGGAGCATTTGCTGCGGTGTCTTCAGCCAGCCCTGCCCGGTTGGTTGGAGCATCCCGGTTGGTTGCAGCGGGGGTGCTGTTGAGAGTTCCGGGAGGGATTTGAGGGTGCGTGCGGAGTCGAGGACGTCTGCGGTGGCGGCGCCGTCCTGGGCGCAGTAGCGGACTGCGTTGCTGAGGATTGCGGGGATGTTGTATTCGAGGGCGAGTTTGAGCATGCGCACTGCGTGGGCTGTGCTGAGCGGCTCTCCCGGGGCGCTGAGGTGGGATACAACTTCGGCGACCATGGTGCCGGGGGGCATGGCGTCGATCCACTGTTTGAAGAGGGTTCTGGGCCTGAGGTATTTGCGGCCCCCCATGGCAAGGCCGACGTCGGAGTCGGGTCCTATCAGCACTGTCAGGACTGGTTTGAGGGTTTTGGGGTCAAGGGTTCTTGAGGCGAGTTCTCCCCGTGTGACTGCAGCAGGGACTGCTCCCCCGGCTTTTCCTGAGGTGCGTGCATGGGCGTCGGATATGAGGCGGCAGAGTGCCCTGTACCCGGCGCCGTTGTTGTTGCCGTGGGCGAGTACGACGACGCGGCCCCCGACTTGGGTGCGGTGGTCGCCGTCGTCGTCGAATACTGCCAGGTCCACCCCTACGACGGGGTCAATGCTTGCGTCCATGCATGCTTTGAGGTGTTTGATGGTGCCGTATAGGCCGTCCCTGTCTGTGCAGGCGAGCGCAGTGGCTCCGTTTGCTGCAGCTGTTTGGGCAAGTTCATCGGGCCAGGAGACGCCGTAGTGTGCGCTGAAGGCTGTGGAGACGTGCAGGTGGGTAAAGCTCAAGGTTCACGCTGCTTCTTCGGGTTCTTCGGCGCGTGCTGGTGCGGCGTCGTGGATGCGCAGGAGTCTCCAGCGTCCGCTGCCCACGTGCCGGACGAGGTCAAGGGTGATGGAATGGTTGGTTTCGGCGTCGGCTGCGGTGGGTAGGAGCTGTACACGCCAGATTTCGTGGTCGACCAATCCGGCGCCGGTCCCCAGTGGTGCGCGGTTCTCTTCAAGCCACCATTGGCGCCTTTCGTACCATCGGACCGGTTCATTGGTGACTGTGTACCGGGTGCCTTTCCAGCGGACTTCCTGTGGCTGGCCTGTGTCGGTGCAGATGACTCCGACAGACTCGCTGAACAGCCCCATATCCACACCTCTTTACGCCGGAAACCTTATTCGAAAGTATGTTCGAATAAATCCAGTTTACGCCGACGCCCCCACAAAACCTACTTCGAAGTTCCGGTCCTTTCCCGGGTTCGCGCTACGCTCTTGCCCACCTGCTTCAGCAGAGCGTCGCGCCATGGTTGTGCGCCCTGTGCGAGTGCCACGCTCCCCATGAGGGAAGAAGCCAGCCTGAGAAGTTGTGTTCGCATAACCCGCTTCCTGCCAAAGGCGGCGAGCGCTTCCTCCGTGGGCAGTTCATTCAGCAGGCCCCCCAGGGTCACCGCGTCGATGAGCGCTTCGCAGGCGCCCCTGCCCAGGTTGGGGGTCATTGCGTGAGCGGCATCCCCTACCAGCACGACGTTCCTACGTGCGTAGCGGCCGAGGGCCGGGGTGGTCCAGATGCGTTGCGCAAGCGATGTTTCGGGGCTGGCCAGGGCGAGGAGTTCCTTCACTGCGGGTGCGTGGTTGGCATAGCGGTCCCGGGTCACTTCAAGCGCCTCTGCGACGTCCACCTTGTCCGGGCCCAGGTCTGAGCGGAAGGAGGCGTACCAGTTGGTTCCACCTCCGGCAGGTGCCAGGCCGAAAATCTGACCGCGCCCCCAGTATTCACCTACGTCTTGAGGGGATGGGATTCCTGGAACGACGCCCCTGACGGCAAGGAACGGCGTTGGCCTGGCCGTACTTCGCCGGCCCCAAAAGTCCCGCCGAACAATGCTGTTGACTCCGTCGGCACCCACGGTCAACCCGGAATGGCCCGGCAGGCGATCCACTCTCCGCGCTACCCGGCGCACGGTAGCTGGTACCGCCGTGTCCAGCAGTCTCAGCAGTTCGGGGCGGGACACTCCTACCAGCCCTTCACCTTCCATGGACAGCAGGGCCTCTCCCGAGGGACGGCGAAGTGCGCCGGCTTTGATAATGGCTCCGCGACTCCGCACGGCCCCGAGTATCCCCAACTCAGCCAACGCCTGCTGGGCTTCCGGCCACATGGCCAAGGTAGTTCCAACGGACGGGAGTTCGGTCCGCTGCTCATACACGGTGACGTCGAACCGGCCGGGGTCGAGTCGTCCTGCGAGCGCCAACCCGGCGATTCCTCCACCAATGATGTCCACTTTTTCCATGGCCACACTGTACTACTACATTTGTAGTAGTGATAGGGGTTGAAGCTAGACTTTCGCCATGCCGGACCGCCGAACAGAACTTGCCGACGCTGCCCTTGCCGTGGTTGCTGCCAAAGGCCTCAAGGGACTCACCCACCGGGCCGTAGACGCCCACGCAGGCGTCGCCGTCGGAACCACCTCGAACTATTTCCGCAACCGGGCAGCACTGATGGGGGCCGCCGTCGACCGTGTTGAAGAACGGGACCGCCTCCTGCTCCAGCGCGGTGGAACGGAAATCCCGACGTCGGTAGCCGCCTTGGCGGAGCAGATCGCCGGAGCGGTCATGGGACTCGCGCATGAGAACGCCGAACTGACCCGAGCCAGGTTCGCCTTTGCCCTCGACCAGCCCGATGTTGTGGCAGCCGGGCATGAGCGGCTGGTATCGGCGTTGGCGCAACTGCTTGAAGCCATGGGCATAACTGAAGCAAGAGCCCGGGCCGAAGCAGTGTCCGACTACGGCGACGGCCTGGCCATGCACCTGCTGACCGCCCGCAAAGGCCAGGACATTGACGGCGCCACCGTAGCCAGAAGCCTCCGGCGCCTCCTGGAGGGATAAGGGTGAGGATGACACCCAAGGGGTGGACGGCAGCCGGTCCACAGAGCAGGATTGTGGAATGAGCACCAATGACGCACTCCTGAAGCAGGTCAACATCTCCGCCGAAGACGACAACCTCGTGGCACGGTTCGAAATCGATGGCAACATACCAGGCTCCGGCGCTTACGTCGTGGGCCTTGTTGCTGCAAGCGAGGACTATTCCTCACAGCGCAGGCTCGGCATCGAGTTCATGAACGGCGAGGCGATCTCGTTCTATTCCTTCAACCACTCCCTCAGTGCCGAGGAAAACTACGACATCAAGGGCGTGGAGCACTCCGGCAACGTCATCACGGGGAACTTCCCGATGTCTGCCATCCACGGGCTCAGCAAAGGCCACGTCATGACAGGCTTCAGCGAAGCCGACGGCCGGGAATTCCAATCCGGCGTGCCGGTTACCGAAGCCCTCTGACTCCTAGAAGAGACCTTCCACCGGTTCAATAAGTTCCGGCGAGTTGTTACGGACATTTCCGACGGCGGCCCCTACCGCGTCCAGCGTCCAACCGGCCGCCGCGTCGTGTGCCCTGGAACGGACCATGTCCACCAAGCCTTGGGCGTCCTTCTCCCTAGGATCCAACCACGCTTCCATCGTCTCAGTGCTCATGGGCAACGGAACCCGGTCATGGAGTGACGTAAGTTCGTCAAACACTGAGGCACTGCGCCTTGTTCGCGCCTCATCTGCTGTTGGGGTGTCGGCAGTCAGAATGGACATGGACAGCAACCAACGGCCCGGATCATCAGGGGATGCTGACTGGTCCCGCCACCACTCGTACAAGCCCGCGAAGACCAAACCCTGGCCGTCCCCCGGGTGCACATAGTACGGTTGCTTGTTCTTGCCCTCGCCCTTCTTCCATTCGTAGTAGCCATCCGCCGGAACCGCACAACGCCTGGCCACAGCGGCTTTCTTGAAGGACGGCTTCTCCAGCAACGTTTCACTGCGCGCGTTGATGAGCCTGGCACCACCTTTGGGGTCCTTGGCCCATGAGGGCACCAAACCCCACTTGGCTACGTGGAGCTGGCGTTTCACGTCCTCATCGATGAGCCTCTCCAACACGATGGGAACGGCATCCGTCGGGGCCACATTCCACGATTTTTCAAGGGCAATCTCGTTCTCAAGCTCAGCGTCGAAATCGGCGAGCA
Source organism: Arthrobacter sp. Rue61a (assembly GCF_000294695.2). Classification (NCBI taxonomy): domain Bacteria; kingdom Bacillati; phylum Actinomycetota; class Actinomycetes; order Micrococcales; family Micrococcaceae; genus Arthrobacter; species Arthrobacter sp. Rue61a. The sequence goes on from NC_018531.1 coordinate 2,730,747, forward strand.
GGTCTCCCACCGCACGGGCCATCACATAACGTCCACACATGGCAACAGTCTGCCCTCTCCTCCAAGAACGCACCAGCGCACCATGTGACGTAACCCGGCTTCGCGGCCGAACGGGAATTATTCCGACGCGGGTTACCGTTGATAGCAACGAACCATCCCGCGCAAACGACCAACACTGAGGAGAGCTCTGTGGACTTCACTCCCGACTCCGGCACCATCACCATGTTCTCGACCACCTGGTGCGGCTACTGCAACCGCCTTAAGAAGCAGCTGGACGCCAAGGGCATCGGCTACACCGAGATCAACATCGAAGAAGTGGATGGCACCGCCGAACTCGTCGAGCAGCTCAACGGAGGCAACCGCACCGTCCCCACCGTGCTCTTCCCTGACGGAACTGCGGCCACCAACCCCTCAGCCGCCGAGGTCGAGAACCGCTTGGCCGCATAGCCTCCCACACTGCCGCTGTTGGGCCCGCACGGAACAATCCACGCACTGTCTGCCACCTGTGATAGACAGAATGGGAATCCGTAGCGGGCCCTGCTTCATTAAGGGGCCTGCTCTCCTAGAGCCCGAAGGGAACATCTCCATGGTCCACGCAGTCAAAGGTGTCGTCGTCCGCTCCAAAGGCGCACCCGCAACCCTAGAAACCATCCTGGTTCCCGAACCCGGACCCGGCGAAGCCCTGGTGGACATTCTCACCAGCGGCGTATGCCACACCGACCTCCACTACAAACTCGGCGGAATCAGCGACGACTTCCCGTTCCTGCTCGGCCACGAAGCCACCGGCGTCGTCAGCGCAGTCGGCCCTGACGTTACCGACGTCGCCCCCGGCGACCGCGTCGTCCTCAACTGGCGCGCAGTGTGCGGCAACTGTCGCGCCTGCAACCGCGGCCAAGCCCAGTACTGCTTCAACACCCACAACGCCACCCAAAAAATGACGCTCGAAGACGGCACGGAACTGTCACCTGCCCTTGGAATCGGCGCGTTCATCGAAAAGACCCTGGTGGCCGCGGGGCAATGCACCAAGGTAGACCCCGATGCCGATGCCGCCGCCGTCGGACTGCTCGGCTGCGGCGTCATGGCAGGTTTGGGAGCCGCGCTCAACACCGGCGGGGTCAAACGAGGAGACTCTGTTGCCGTCATCGGCTGTGGCGGCGTGGGCGTAGCAGCCATCGCCGGTGCCGCGCTCGCCGGCGCCACCACCATCATCGCCGTCGACATCGACGCAAAGAAGCTCGAGCGCGCCAAAGAACTCGGCGCGACACACACCGTGGATTCATCCGCTGGCGACCCCGTCGAAGAAATCCGGGCCCTGACAGGCGGCTTCGGCGCAGACGTGGTGATTGACGCCGTCGGACGTCCCGAAACATACAAGCAGGCCTTCTACGCCCGCGACCTCGCAGGAACCGTTGTCCTGGTGGGCGTACCCACCCCGGAGATGACCCTGGAACTGCCACTGCTGGACGTCTTCGGCCGCGGGGGTTCCCTCAAGTCCTCCTGGTACGGCGACTGCCTGCCCTCCCGTGACTTCCCCATGCTGGTGGACCTCTACAAACAGGGCAAGCTGGACCTGGACGCGTTCGTGACGGAGCGCATCACCATCAACCAGGTAGAAGATGCCTTCGACAAAATGCACCAGGGCGCCGTCCTGCGATCGGTGGTAGAGCTGTGAGCACCGGCAACATCACCATCGACCGCGTCGTCACCTCAGGGACATTCTCCCTCGACGGCGGAACCTGGGACGTGGACAACAACGTCTGGATCATCGGCGACGACTCCGAATGCATCGTCATCGACCCCGCCCACAACCCCGAAGCCATTCGCGAGGCAGTTGGCGGCCGTACGGTCAAAGCCATCTTGCTAACCCACGGCCATGACGACCACATCAGTTCCGCGGGCGCGTTTTGCGAGCTCGTCAAAGCTCCCATCCATCTGCACCAGGACGACTGGATGCTGTGGCGGGCAGTGTTCCCCGAAATCGACCCCGATGTGGCAATCGTTGACGGAGACGAGTTCACCGTTGCCGACGCAACACTGAAAGCGATCCACACTCCCGGTCACTCACCAGGGTCCGTCTCATTCCACTTGCCCAGCAAAGAAACACTGTTCAGCGGGGACACGCTCTTCCAGGGCGGACCCGGCGCGACGGGCCGCTCGTACAGCGACTTCCCCACCATCATCGAGTCCATCAGGACCAAGCTCCTCCCACTGCCTGAGGAAACCGTGGTCCTCACCGGACACGGTGATTCAACCACCATCAGCGCAGAGAAGCCGCATCTGGATGAATGGATTGCACGGGGCCACTAAGTACCCATCGCAGCCAGGTCCGCGGCATCACCCGCGATGGCCGGCTGCCGTTTCGTACACCGGGGCGGCAGCCGGCTCAAGCCGGATCATGACAGACTTCGAGGCCGGAGTGTTGCTCTCCTCGGCCGTAGAATCCAACGGCACAAGGACGTTCGCCTCCGGGTAGTACGCAGCGGCGCAGCCCCGTGCACTGGGATAGGAGACCAAACGCAACTGGGGCAAGACACGGTCCACACCGTCGTCGGCCTCGCTGTGAACGTCCACGTAACCGCCGTCCTCGAAACCCAACTCGGCCAGGTCCGATGGATTCACCAGGAGGACCATGCGGCCTTTCTTTATGCCCCGGTAGCGATCATTCAAGGTGTACGTGGTGGTGTTGAACTGATCATGTGACCGGATCGTCTGGAGAAGCAGGCGGCCCCGCGGAATCACAATGGTTTCAAGCTCGTTGACGGAGAACATGGCCTTGCCCGTTGCTGTGGGGAATGTCCTGCTGTCCCTTGGCCCGTGAGGCAAGACGAAGCCATCCTCCTCGCGGATGCGGGCATTGAAATCCTCAAACCCCGGCACGACGCGGGATATGTGATCCCGGATGGCGTCATAGTTGCGTCCCAGCCCGGCCCAGTCAACCGGCACTTTATCGCCCAGGACAGCTTGGGCCATGCGGCTGACGATGGCCACTTCGGACAAGACGTTCGGGGCTATGGGTTCCAGCGGACCCATTGAGCGATGCACCGCACAAACGGTGTCCTCCACGGTGACAAACTGCTTTACGCCGCCCTGTCTGTCGATCTCCGTCCGCCCCAACGTTGGCAGGATCAGGGCCTGCTCACCAACCACCACATGAGACCGGTTCAGTTTCGTTGAGATTTGGACTGATAATCGGGTTTTCCTTAATGCCGCTTCAGCCACCGTGGTGTCTGAAATCGCGTGCACCAAGTTGCCGCCCAACGCGATCAGGACTTTGATCCCGCCATCCCGCATGCCCTTGATGCTGTCCACAGCGTCGACGCCAGGATTCCGTGGCGGATCAAATCCGAACTCCCGCTGGATTGCCTCCAGGAACCGTGGCGGCATCTTCTCCCAAATGCCCATGGTCCGGTCACCTTGAACGTTGCTGTGTCCACGGATGGGGCACGGCCCTGCACCGGGTTTGCCGATGTTGCCGCGCAACAGAAGCAGGTTGATGATCTCCTTGATGGTGGGGACAGCTTTCTTATGCTGCGTGATGCCCATGGCCCACGTGATGATGACTTTTTCAGCGCGGAGGTACCTGGCGGCCAAATCATCGATGTCCGCGCTGGTGAGCCCTGTCGCGGTAAGGACATCGCGTTCGTTCAGCGTGGCCAGATGGGCCGCGAACCCGACGAAGCCTTGGCAATGCTCATCAATGAACGTGCGGTCCAGCACTGTTCCGGGGGCAGCCCTCTCGGCGTCCAGGACACGCTTGGACAGAGCCTGCAACAGTGCCATGTCCCCGGCAAGGCGGATCTGCAGGTACTGGTCCGCCAGGTCGGTGCCTTTGCCCACCAAACCACGGGGACGTTGTGGGTTCCGAAAATTAATCAGCCCGGCTTCAGGCAAGGGATTCACGGCCACGATCCCGGCGCCTGCTTCCTTCGCTTCCTCCAGGGCTGTGAGCATCCGGGGATGGCACGTTCCCGGGTTCTGACCCATGATGATGATCAGGTCAGCCTGGGCAAAGTCCGCATAGGTGATGGCTGACTTTCCGACTCCGACGGTCGCTCCCATGGCGACACCCGTGGATTCGTGGCACATGTTGGAACAGTCGGGAAGGTTATTGGTTCCGTACGCCCGCACGAAAAGTTGATAAAGGAACGCGGCCTCGTTGCTTGTTCTTCCGCTCGTATAGAACGTCGCGTGGTCCGGGTTCTCAAGACCGTTCAGCTCGCGGGCCACTACTTCGAATGCCCGGTCCCAACTGACAGGAACATAATGATCGGACCCTGCAGCCTTAAAGACCGGCTCCACCAACCTGCCTTGCTGACCAAGCCAATACTCAGACTTGGACTCCAAGGCACTCAAGGTGTTTTCGGCCCAGAACTGCGTGGGAATTTTGAGTGGTTCAGCTTCCCAGCCGATGGCCTTGGCACCGTTCTCGCAAAATTCAGCCGCTTTACGTTCCGGCGGGTCAGGCCAGGCGCAACTCATGCAATCGAAACCGTCTTTTTGATTGACGGCCCGCAGTGTCTTCCATGCCCGGGAGGGGCCCATGTCAGCCATGGCATGCGGAAGTGTTTCGCTCAGACTTGGCAATCCCGCGGCGGATCTCTTGGGCGCGCTGACGCTGATGTCTACGTCAGAGTCCTCAATAGGGCGCTTTCTCCGGCTCATTGTTCTACCGCGATCCGCGTGCTCGGGATACCTGTCTACCTCAGACTAAACCCGGGCACCTACACGCTCAACGGAGCTGTGGCGACTAGCCCAGCAGAGTCCGGAAGTCGCCGTCGACGATGTCTGCGTAGCCACGGTAAGCCTCAATCACGGCATCCTCCACAGTAGTGACATCCAGATGCGGCAGCAGGTCATTCGCGGCACCGGCAGTCGCGGTGTCCCACTCGAGACCGAGCGCGGCATAACTCGCCGTCAGGACGTCGCGGATGGGCTTGGAGTCCTCCACCACGATCACTGAGCTGAAAAGCCACCCTCCGGAGACCACACGCTGGGCCGTGCCGATGAGCTTTATGCTGTGGGCAGGGAAATCGGGGTCTTCGCCGTGGACACTGAACTCCCCCGGGCAGTACTCCCCTGGAATTTCGCCTACTGCGGCGTGGACGCCGACGCTGCGAAGCGCGCCGGCCAGGAGCTCACCAAATTCCGCGAAACGGGCTTTGGCGCGTACTATCGCGTCCGGGTGCGGCTCAATATGATCGATCACCAAGGTTCCTTGGTGATATGCCGCGGCGCGGCCCCCGGCCTTCCGGATGAGTGGCTCGAAACCGAGCTCCCGGCACGCTTCCTCGGCTGCGTGAAAACCAGGCAAATTCGCGTCGCGTTGACCGAAAGCAACCGTAGGCTGGGGACGGTACAGGCGCAGACACGGGCCGAGATTTCCGTTGCGGGCACGCTGGAGAAGCTCCAGAGCGAAATCAAGGTCTCCCGCCGCGCCCATGGTTTCTTTCTGGCGGTAAACCGTTAGCCAGCGCGGCCCTGCTTCCGAGTCGCTCATCAACTCTTCCTCAACGTCAGGATCTGTTCAGCCCGGCCGAAGGGTCCGTGGACATCATGAAGCACGGTGGATGTCAGGCCTATGCCGTCGGCTCCGAAGGAGACCTTATTGTCCAGCCCCAACCATTCACCCGACGGAGCGCGATACATGTGGATCTGAAGATCGACGTTAGGAAAAATGTAGCTGTTTTCACCCGGGGGAACGCGGGCCGCTATGCCGTTCGCGGTATCCACCAAGCCCATCAGGCGGGCAAGCTCAGTGCTGTCGTCCTGGTCGGTCAGCGGGTGGGACGTCCGTATCCACACCTTCCCTGATCCGGGGCGGTGTCCCTCCGCGAGTCGCATCTCCAAGGAGCGAATGTAACCCCCGGGCCACACACTTGCGCCATCCCACGGCTTGCATTCGTCCGGGGCCGGCATGGGCTCGTCTTCCACTGCGGATACGGCGCTGGTGTCACTGGTGACCATGCGCCAGGCGGCAGCACGGATGGCCACACGGCCTCCCGCTGAAAGCTCTGCCTGGATAAGTTCAATGGTTCGTCCCGGCCTGAGTGTCGAGGTGGTGACCTGGAAATCCCCGCCGGGAATCAGCCCGAGGATTTCGTAGCTGATCCGCGCCAGGCGGACATCGTTCCGTGGTTCATGGCGGACCAGGGCATCGGCGATGATGCCCGAGGCTGGAGCCATGTGTTGTTCGTGGGGATTCCACGCGCCTTGGGCGTGGATGGTGGACCGGTAGCGGCCCTCGCCCAGGGATTCGTAGTAAAAATCGCCGTCTGCCAGTTCCGGTAATGCAGTAGTCAACCCAGGCCTTTCGCCGATCCAGCTGTAGAACTCAGACCACTGTATCCGCTGATTTGGCCTTCGCCCGACGCCGTTGGAACACGACAACCCAGACAACGACGGCCACCAGGGCCGCGACTCCCACCGCAGCCCCGATCGGTGATGCCGCTGCTACCGCCAACCACGCCTCCAGAGCAGCCAGACCAATGGTGGCGTAGAGCAATGCCCAGATGACAGAACCCGCCACCGCCGCGGGCAAGTAACGTCGGAGCGGCATGCGGGCAGCACCGGCCGCAAGGTTGATGGCCGTTTGGAGGCCAATGGTCAGGAAGGCGAGAACGACGGCGTACGGTCCCCAGCGCTGAATCAAGGCCTGGGCCCGGGCTGCTTTGGGTCGTTCCAAAGAACCACCGAAGCGGGTGTGCGCGAATCCGGCAACGGCTCCCCGCCCGATCCAGTAGGTGACATTGACGCGGATCATGACAATCGCGAAGAGCGCCGCGAGTGCGACGCCGAAAGGCAAACTCATGATCTGATCCACTCGACTTAGGCTACCCTAAGCATCACGCCGGTGAAGACTCGGTCCCCTCGACGGCCATGGCGAACCCCGAGCCAGTGGAAACCCTAGGATAAGTCCATGGACCTCCGCGACGCCGCCCAGGAGCTGTACGCCGTAACACCTCGTGATTTCACGGCAGAACGAGCCGCGCAGGTTCGCAAAGCGAAGGATGCCGGCCACAAAGACCTGGCCAAAGAGATCGGCAGCCTGCCCAAGCCGGCCGCCGGTGCATGGGCCATCAACATGCTGGCCGTTCACAAGCCCGAGGTGATTGACGGCGTCGTACGCTTTGGCGTTTCGCTTCGGACCGCCCAAGAGCAGGGCGACGCGGCAGCGTTCCGTGAACTCGGGCAGCAACGCCAAGGCCAACTGACAACCGCCGTGAATGCAGCCAAGGACCTCGCTTCCGAAATGGGAGCTCCAATCAGTGCAGCCGCGGCGGCCGACGTTGAGCAGACACTCAGGGCAGCCATGGCCGACGCCGGGGCCGCTGCCGCCGTAGGAACGGGCAGGCTGGTGCGGGGGCTCAGTGGCAGCGGCTTCGAGGCAGTGGACCTTACAGCTGCCATCGCTGCGGCAGGTCCTGAGGACGAGGCGGGCCCCGAAGAAACGGCGAACTCAAGCGAAAAGGCCGCCCAACCAACGCCTGGGAGGACCACAAAGAAGGCGTCCTCTGCAACGGCCCGGGAATCGTCCCCGCCGAAAACGAAGACACGCAAGGATGAAGCCACGTCCCTGGCGGACCGACGCGCAGCCAAGCAACAGGCCGCACTGAAAGAGGCCCGCAGCGAATTCGAGGCAGCCGAGCAAGCGGCCAAGGAAGCAGACGAAGCAGCGTCCAAAGCGTGGGGCGCCGTCAAAGAACTGGCCGACCGCCGAACAAACCTCACATCAGAGATCGAGGAAGCAAAGAAGCATCTGGCCGCCCTTGAAGCCGAACTCATCGGTATTACCCGTGACGTGGAGTCCGCCGAATCGGCCAAGAAGCTCGCGGTCAGGGCAGCCACACAGGAGCGCCGCGCCGCGGACCAAGCCCAACGGCGCGTCGATCGGCTCAGCTAATCCTTCTTCTTGACCGGCGACTTTTGCAGGTGATGCGTCGCGGGTCCTTCAAGGTACTTTCCCTCCGGCGTGAAACGCGAACCGTGCAAGGGACAGTCCCACGACTTTTCGGCGTCGTTCCAGCTCACAATTCCACCCAGGTGCGCGCAGCTCGCCGAAACCATGCAGACGTTGCCGTCCACAGTGGACACTGCCGCTGGTTCACCCTTATACAGCCCCACCACGCCGGCTCCTTCTGCGGGACGGGTCTGATCTGTGATTTCAGGGTTTGCCTTGATTCTCACCCTGTCCTCGACCATCCGTTTGGTGGTACCCGCGTTGAGGCGAACAGCCTGGAGCGCGCCCAAGGGCGAAGTAACCCGGTGATGAATGACGCTCGCCCAGTCGGACTGGCCGCCCAGGATATCCGAGGTGACGGACAGGGCGGCCGCCACGCCGTTGCTCATCCCCCACTTGTTGTAGCCCGTGCCGAAGAAGATCCGTCCGTGGCCGCGGGGAAGCTTGCCGAAGAACGGCATCAGGTTGGTGGCCTGGTAGTCCTGCGCTGACCACGTGTGGGTGACCTCTGCTCCGGGGTAATGCTGGGTTGCCCATCCGAGCAGGTCATCGAGGTGCGACTTCGGCGAGGTTGCGCGGCCGGCCGTATGCCCGTAACCGCCCACCAAGAGCAGCTCGCCGTCCGTGGTGGGATGGGTCCGCTGGGAGCGGGTAGGCGCGTCAATGGACAGGTACATGCCTTGCGGAATGCTGCCCGGAACGCGCAGGGCCGCCGCATACGAACGGTTGGGTTCCAACTTGGCGAAGTACAGCCCACGGTCTAAAATCGGTGTTCCCGTGGCAAGCACTACGGTGTCTGCCGTGAACGTGCCTTTGCGGGTGGAGACCTCCAAGGGCTGCTCAGAGCCCACATTCTGAACCTGCACCCCCTCCACAATCAGCCCGCCGTGTTCCCGGATATCGCTGGCCAGGGTCTCAAGGACATCCATGGGGTGGATCTGCGCTTGGTCTTCCAGCTCCAGCGCCTCCACTACCGGGAACGGCAATCCGGGATCACGGCTGAAATGGACATCCAAACCCGCGTCCCGCGAAACTGCGGCCTCTTTCCGGAGCCGCTGGCCGCCGTCGTCGGTGGTTGCGAAGGTGACCGCGGTCCTGCGCTGAAAGGGGACGCCTTGCTGCTCCATGTACTGCGTGAGCCAGGCTTGTCCCGTCTTGTTGGCTTCCACGTAGGCCTGCACCACCTTAAGGGGATACTGGCCGCGCAAGGCCGAAAGCGCTCCACCTTGGAGGAGGCTGAGCTTCCCGGTGGTGTTGCCGGTGGTCACCGCACCGAGAGTCCGTGCTTCAAAGACCACCACGCGCTGCCCGGACCGGGACAAGAGCAACGCTGCCACCATTCCGGTGAGGCCGGCGCCCACCACAATCGTGTCAAAGTGCTTCTCATCGGGGATTGCGTCGGGCGTGAAATGAGATGTGCGGTCCAACCATAGCGACTTCATCGAACAATCTGCCTCTCAATTCACTGGCATGTGTTGAGGGAAACGCTAGGCGGGTCGCTGGTGCTTATCAAGGGGTGTCGGTGCTTGTCGCCAGCGCCGCTGCATACCGAAGTTCGGGGTCAGGATCGTCAGCCCAGCGCTCCAGGACGCGTTCAGCGCGTTCCTTCGCGAGCCCCGCCAGTTGCGCCATGAGCGGGCGAACGACATCTTTGGCGAGCGGGTCTACCAGCTCCCGGGGTGCCGGCCTGCCTCATGAAGCCTTCAATACGGGTGAGGTCAGTGTTAAGCAGGACGCTTACTTTGCTCTGCAGCAGAACCACCGCCGCAAGCCGCCGTTCAAAGATCGGCTCGGCCCACAGCTCCGAGCTCAAGGCAGTAACGTCGTCGTGGTCCAGATTCTTGTACCGCTTCAGTGCGTCCCGCACCGTTCCCCGCACGGCCCCCACCGATGCCCCGTACACCTTCAGGCTCCCGCCCAGGCGCTCACTGGCCTCCGCAGCTTTCTCCCACGTGGATTCCATCTGCAAGGTGTGGTCCACGAATTCACCGGCTTCACTCACCCGTCTATTTTGTCAGTGACTCCCCCTAGCGTGATGACAACAGCAACCGACAGGAGCAACATGCCGTCCCAAGAGCTCGCCACCGAGGCCTCATTTCCTGGCGTCCCCGCTGCTTCGTCCATGCCCGACTGGTATCCCACCTTGCTCAACACGGTGGCTCAGGAGGTCCGCGTCGGCAGGACCCGGGCGCTGGCAGCCGCAAACAGCGAGCTGTTGAATTCCTACTGGAGCATCGGCCGGCAGCTCGCCGACCGTGAATCCGAGCAAGGTTGGGGCGCCAAAGTAGTCACCCGATTGTCCGCCGACATCCGGACACGGTTCCCGGAAGCGAAGGGTTTCTCCCCCAGAAACCTGAGGTACATGAAGAGCTTCGCCCAAGCATGGCCGGACTTCCCCATGTTGCAAGCGCCGCTTGCAACATTGCCTTGGTACCACCAGATCGCACTGCTGGAAAAGCTCGACGACGCCGCCACGCGACTTTGGTACGCCGCGGCGGCTGCCCAGCACGGATGGTCGCGCAACGTGCTGACGCACCAGATTTCAACGCGCTTGCACGAGCGATCAGGGCAGGCCATCACCAACTTTGCCGCCACAATGGTCGCTGCGGATTCGGACCTCGCGCAGCAGGCAACCAAGGACCCCTACGTCTTTGACTTTCTGTCCATGAGTGATCGGCACACAGAACGGGACCTGGAGTTGCAGCTGGTGAAGCATGTGGAGAAATTCCTGTTGGAGCTGGGCCAAGGTTTCGCCTTTGTTGGTGAGCAAGTGCGGTTGGAGATTGCGGGGGACGAGTTCTTCGCGGACCTGCTCTTCTACCACCTGAAATTGCGCTGCTACATGGTGATTGAGCTCAAGGCCGTCAAGTTCGAGCCTGGATTCCTCGGGCAACTTGGCATGTACATGGCCGCCGTGGACGATCTCATGGCCCACCCTGACGACAAACCCACCATCGGCCTGCTGTTGTGCAAGGAGAAGAACAGCGTGGTAGCGGAGTATGCACTGCGCGGGTTTAACGCTCCCGTGGGCATCGCGGAGTGGAAAACTTCCCTTGCCGACTCCTTGCCCGATGAGCTGGTGGCGAGCCTGCCGAGTATCGAGACCTTGGAAGCGGAGTTGGCAAGTGAGGCTGCGCGGCTACAGGGCTAAGGGGTTTAGACGTTGTCCTTGAACCACGTCAGGGTGTCGTTCCACGCTGCTGTTGCCTGGGCCTCCACGTAGCGCTCACCTGTGTCGTTGTGGAACGCGTGGTCCACGCCCGGGTACACCTTGAGCTGGTGCTTGACCGTTGAAGCGTCCAATGCTTCCTGAAGTTGGGGCATCGCTCCGGTGATGCGTGCGTCGTTTTCGGCATACACACCAAATACTGCCGGCTTGATTCCGGACACCTTGGCCAAGTCCGGTGCGGGACCGTAAAAGGCCGAGGTTGCTTTGAGTCCCGGGATTTCCGTGGAAGCCTGCCATGTGATCCCACCGCCGAAGCAGAAGCCAACCATCGCGATCCGGCCTTCTTCGACGAATTCCTGGCCGTTGAGGTACTCGAAGGCGGCTTTGAAATCGTCCACGTGCCTTTGGGCGCCTGCCTGCGTAAGAGCGCCAGGGACAGCGTCCGGATCCATATTCGTTGTGCCGCCTTCCCTGCTCAGCAGATCCAGTGCCAGCGCCACGTACCCTTCCTTGGCGAAGCGCCGGGCGACGTCCTGGATGTGCGGTGTGAGCCCTCGGTTTTCGTGGCAGACCAGGGCTCCGGGGCCCCTCTGGCTTTCCTCAGGCCGGGCAAGGTAACCGCTGATTTCCGTCCCCCCGGAGTCGAACTTCACTGTGGCAGTAACCAGACCCGCCGCGCCTTCTGGAACGGACAAAGGACTCTTGGCATTGGGAACCGCCGTGGTGGCCGTCCCCGGAGATGCTGCAGCAGAAGTGGTCGAGGGTATGGGCATCGGATCGGTGGTCCGTGGCACTTCGTCAGGAGTACAGCCCACCAAAGTCATGGCTGCCGCAGCCGCGGTCATACTGCCCATGATGAACGCCACCCGTCTGGTGAATGTCTTGTGCGACATATCCCCCGACCGGTAGTCATCGTAGAACTCTTCAATCAAGTACTTTTCGAACTTACCCAGCTGAGTCACGGTCAACCTCCCGAAGATGGCACTTATGCTCCCCTCAAATGAAGACGCGGACAAGGGTGAGACGGTTCAGAGCCACGAGCCCCCCGGTTGAAACCGCCTAACGAAGAGTTGGCGCTTGTCACGGAGATGCCCCGTCACGAAAATCCCCTATATGAGCTGTGTTTACCTTCCCCACGTCCCGGCATCTGCTGTTCATGCAACGGCCACCATTTAGTAGCCCGAAAGTATCGAAACAAACCACGCCAGGAACGGAATAGGGCTTGATGAGACGTCCTGTTGACAGAGGATCATGCAGCAGATCGATTGCGGAACCGTTCCTGGAGCCGGTTTTCACCTCATAAGGCGCATCTTAAGGCTGCGATTATGACGTCTTCGGTCCCGTCCATTGCACCGCATGACCGAGCACTTTCAGAGCCCTTCCAACCCGCGCCCGATCGGCCTTAGTCGTGGACGCATATTCTCAGCAGCTAACCGTATGAAATGGTGAATCCTAATTGCAAAGTCCTGCTTCTAAATATTTTCACTGATTGTCATGCAATTGACTGATTGGAGCCTACGCTTCTCAGTAATTTGATTGAGATCTCGCCTCACACCGCAACCAGAAATTAATTGGATGGCACCACTGCATGGCATCCGTAAGCGCTGAGCCAATGATGACCCGCGCAGGCACGGTGACCATCTCCCTGCATAGGCCGCTTGATGCGCGCCTGGAACCTGCCACACGGAGGGTTTCCCCAACCGAATACAGCAGCAGATGACATCCGCTAATGCACAAACATGTCGATAACACAGAATTGGTCTTTTCCGTGTCATTTTCTGGAAATCCGCAGTTGGAAGATGCAACGCGAGCGGAGTGCCTGTGGAACTACGCGCCCTTAGCTCATTTGCACTAAACAACTAGTTCCGGCTCTATGACCCGCGCGCAAGGCAGCGGACTGGAGGCGCTCACGAACCGCGGATGACTCGATCCGATAGCCACAATGCTCCGGTTTGCAGGGTGCGAATCCATCGGGTACGTTGTGGTTACTTTGTCGAATGGGGACGACATTTGTTGCCCCGCAGACCTGTTTCAAGGCACACAGGTGGGGCTATGCGTGACCAGTAACGTCATTAAAATCAGAGACCTTAACAAGAGATACGGCTCGTTACATGCCGTTCAGGATTTGTCGCTGGAAGTAGAGCGCGCATCAATTTTCGCTTTCCTGGGAACCAACGGTGCCGGCAAATCCACAACCATCGGTTGCATCACCACCACTCTCGGATTCGACAGCGGAAGCATTCAGGTCGCTGGTCTCACGGTCGGTAAGAACGACGACGAGATCCGACGGAAAATTGGCGTCGTTTTCCAGCAGTCGCTGCTCGATCCGACACTCTCGGTCCGGCAAAACCTCGACATCCGAGCAGGTTTCTATGGGCTCTCGAGGTCCGAACGAACTCAGCGCATCGGTGAACTCGCCAGCCTCATCGGCCTCGAATCATTCCTTGAGAAGCCCTACTACGGGCGCCTATCCGGCGGCCAGAAGCGCCGGGCTGACATCGCCCGGGCTCTCATCCACCGGCCTGAGATCCTTTTCCTTGACGAGCCGACAGCCGGCTTGGACCCGCAGAGCCGGGAGCAAGTCTGGCAGACCATTCACAAGCTTCGCGACGACGACGGTCTGACCGTTTTCCTCACGACCCACTACATGGAAGAAACCGAGGTGGCGGACCAGGTCTCCATCATCGACTCCGGAAAGCTGGTCGCCCAGGGCACACCGTCGCAGTTGCGTGAACAACACAGCAACAGCATCCTGACCGTCACCACGGATGACCACGCATTCCTCACGGAGTACTGCAAGACCGCCGATCTGAACTGGACACTCGATAACGATGTCTATCGAGTTGAAGTAGACAACTCGAAGCAGGCCCGGCACCTGCTCAATGTGGGCGCAGAACGAGTCCACGACTTCGAGTTCCGCCACGGACGCATGGATGACGTATTCCTTGCCCTGACATCCAAGAGGAGCGAACCGTGAACAGCGTCATGATTCTCAGTGGCCGTAACCTGATGATCTTCTTCCGCGACAGAGCCGGCGTGTTCTTCTCCCTGCTCTCCGCGCTGATTCTCATCGCCCTTTACGCCCTGTTCCTCGGCAACCTGCAAGTAGACAACCTGCAGGCAAAATTCCCTGATGCAAGCAGCGCGGAAATCAACGCATTCGTCAATGCGTGGGTCTTTGCGGGCATCACTATGATTACCACGCTCACCACCGGGCTGGCCGCCCTCAACGTCTTCGTTGACGATGCGTCAACGGGCCGTTTCCGAGACTTCCTCGTCTCCCCCATCAGGCGGACGAACATGATCCTCGGATACTTGATCGCCAGCTTCGTCATCTCCGTGATCATGACGGCGATAGTGATCCTCGTGGGTCAGCTGTACATCCTCTTCCGCGGTGAACCGTTGATGACCTGGGCCCAGCTCGGACAGTGCGCCGCCGTGGTCCTGGTGTCATCTGCTGCGTTTGCGGCGCTGTCCAGCTTCGTGGTCACCTTCATCAAGTCCAGCACCGCCTTCTCAGCTTTGAGCACGATCGTGGGAACCATTATCGGATTCCTTGCCGGCGCTTACATCCCGGCCGGAACCCTGCCTTCCGGGGTGGTTAATGTTCTGAACTCACTCCCCTTCGCGCAATCAGCCATGTTGATCAGGCAGCCGTACACATCGCAGGCACTTGAAGCGCTGACAGACAACCAGGACCAGGCCGTTGACGCAGTCCAGACTTTTTACGGCATCACAGCTTCGGTCGGGGATCTCGCCGTGACGAACACGCTGGCGATCTCTGTTCTGCTTGGAATGGTTGCCGTCTTCATCGCTCTGGGTTCCTGGCGAATCGGTCGGCGCATACGGTGACCGGCAACGAGGACCCGTGGGGAGGCCTCGAGTCTACCGTCGCAATGTTTCCGGGCCAAGGCAGCCAACGCCCGGGAATGGGCAGGACCCTGACAAGGAACTACGCGGAGGCCGACGAAGTCTTTGATGAATGCTCCGATGCGCTCGGTCTGGATGTCCGGGAGCTCGCCTGGGATTCGTCACCGGAGCAACTGGGGAAGACCGAGAACACCCAAGTGGCGCTCGTCGCAGCCAGCATCGCCGCTTGGAGGGTGTGGACCCAAGTGGGCGGCAACCTGGCCCACGCCGTAGCCGGACACAGCATCGGGGCGCTCTCAGCGGCCATTGCCGGTGGATACATACCATTGGCGGACGGCATCAAACTGGCCAGGCGGCGTGGTCATTTGATGGCTTCGGCACCGGGGCAGGGTTCGATGTTGGCAGTCGCTGTCCGTGGAGAAGACCAACGACATGGGCTCATCACCTCCGCGGCTACGTTCGGTCTGGACGTAGCCGCAGTCAACGGCGAACGTCAGGTAGTTCTCTCCGGTCCCGTCGATGACATTGAGGACGCCCGGAAACACTTCGGCGCCAAATCAACCCAGCTCAACGTCAGCCACGCTTTCCACTCCCGCCTGATGGAACCGGTGATGGCCGAATGGCAGGAACTACTGAGCCGCGCGCCCTTCCGTGCTGGAGACATACCCATGCTGGGCTGCACCTCACCCGGCCGGCTGGACACCGCCATGGAAGTCTCCAACGAACTCTACGTCGGCATCAGGCAAACGGTCCGGTGGGACCAGGTCCTTGAAGCTGCGGACAGCTTCGGGACCTGGGTTTACCTGGGCACAGCCAAATCACTTTCCCGTCTCAGACGGAACCAAACTCAAACAGTTCAGATCGTGGAGGACACGTATGTTGGACGTCGAACATAGCCCCATCACATTGGTGGTGGGCGCATCCCGAGGCATCGGCAAAGCCTGTGCCCTGGAACTTGCCGCATCCGGTCACGACATCGTGATCTTTTACCGGCAAGACGACGAGGGCGCTGCAAGAACAGTTGAAGCCATACAGGAATTGGGACGTAAGGCCCTGGCCGTCCGTGTCGACGTGTCGGTCGAAGCCGACGTCCGGGCGGCCTTCCGTGCGGTTCTCAAGGACTTCGGACGCATCCGCTCCGTTGTTTACAGTTCCGGGATCACCGCCGACGGTCTCCTGGCAACGATGTCATTGAACAACTGGGACCGCGTCATCAGCACAAACCTGACCGGCGCATTCCTTGTCTGCCGTGAGAGCGTCAAGGCGTTGAGGAAAACAGGCGGCTCAATCGTGCTGATCAGCTCCACGTCGGGTATCAGCGGACAGCCCGGTCAAGCCAACTACAGCGCCACCAAAGGCGGAATCAACGCCCTGACCCAATCCATGGCCAAGGAAATGGCTTCCTTCGGCATCAGGGTCAACGCTGTGGCACCCGGATTCACGAATACCGACATGCTCAAACAGATGGATGCCAAAGCACGCCGCGAATACACGCAGCACATCCCGCTGCAACGAATCGGCGAACCCCACGAGATCGCTGCGGCAGTGGCATTTCTCATAGGACACCAAAGCTCGTACATCACCGGCCAGGTCCTCGCAGTCGACGGCGGCCTGACCTCCTGAAGGAGAACTCCCAATGAACGACATTCACGAAGCCACTCTGTCCTCCGCGCGGAAGAGGACCGAACTCAACGCCCGCCTGAAAAACCTCCTGTCCGAAGGTTTGGAACTACCCATTACTGGTGACCAGATCGAAGACGACCAACCGCTCTTTGGGCGAGGACTCGAACTCGACAGTCTGGACACCCTCGAAATCGTGAGCTTGGTTGAAGAAGAGTTTGGTGTCTACATCACCGACGAAGACCGGACAGTTTTCGGGTCAATCAACAAGATTGCCGATTTCATCGCTGCCAACAGCGACGACGACTAGGGGCGGGGCAATGTCCACCACCCTGCAGGCCGGTGACATCCTGTCCCGGCTCCCGCACCGCCACCCCATGGTTCTCTTGGACAGGGTTGAAGATCTCAACTACGGCAAGTCCGCCACCGGAATCAAGAACATCACGATCTCGGACCCGGTCTTCCAAGGCCACTTCCCCAACAACCCCGTCTACCCTGGCGTCTTCATGATTGAAGCGTCGGCGCAACTTTGCGGGCTCCTGCTGGGCTCCCCCGCAGGGGAAGACGGCCCCGTCCTTGGCTACCTGGCGTCCGTACGCAAATTCAAGTTCGTCACCCCGGTCCATCCAGGTGACGTGCTGAACATCCAAGCCCGGGCCGGCGTAAGCCACGCCAATCTTGCGGATTTCAGCGTCGACATTAAAGTCAGTGGCAAGATCGTGGCCTCCGGGTCGCTGGCGCTGGCCCGGATAGACCCGGACCCATCAACGTGAAACCGATAGTAAGGCTCTACGACCCGGAACGGGACGCGGCACGAGTCGCGGAGCTATACAACCGAAACAACTACGGAACCATCCGTAGCGGCTCGCCACTTACCGGCGACGACGTCAATGCGGTGCTGCAGGAACGCTGCGCAGCATTATTCATGGTGGGGGAAGACCGCGGAAACATCGTGGGCACCATTGGCTATCTGAAGGTATCGGGCAGGCGGGTCGCCGGCGACGACGAACTCTTTTCCGGAATGTTCCTCATCGACCCGGGCTACCGGATGGGTTTCCTGGCCGGCGAGCTGTTCATGCAGTCTTTTATCAAGCTGGTCGAACGCGGTGTCCGGACCCTCCGCCTTGAAGTGGATCCAGCCAACCAAAAAGCTTTCCCGCTCTACGGACGGGTCGGCTTCAGGACAGCAGGCATCGTCAGTCCTGACGAGGACGGCTACATAGAACTCATCAGCTTCCTTCCCGGCGTCGTGTCAGATCTGCTTCGAACATCATTTGCCGACGCCTCCCCGCAGGACATGTTTTCGAAGTACTCCTGGCGCAGCATGGGCTCAGCCCGCGGCAAAGACCTCATGGACGGCGTCTCTGTCCAGGACGGCGCCACACTGCTGACGTACACCTTCCCCGTGAAGAAGGACATCATTGACGTCCAGGTCGATATGTCGTCGGGAGCCATCGTCCACGCGCGACACAACGGCCACCTCTTCGACTGGCCGGAAACCCCCCAACGTTCCGCTCCAAACCGCCCCGAGAGTCCTTCGCTCGGCTCCCGGCGGCTGGGCGAGTTCACTATCTCACTCGACTCGGGAGGGACGTTGACAATTGACCACCCACGGCATCCGGGCCCGGTTCTGACGGATCACTTCCCCGTCGGAGAGGATGGGGCACCTTACTGGCGCCGGCCCGCCGCCCTGAACGTCACCTGCCAAGAACTCCCCGACGGCTGGAGGACCTGGCTGGGGCCTATCACCCGTGAGATCCGCCTGCTCGGCGACAAGGTCAGCGTCGTAGTGAACCATCAAAGTGAGCAGAGGGTAACGGCCTTTCCATGGGTGAACCTGCGCTCGGGCGAGTTCCACCTCACCACGGAAGGCCGCCAAAGCACTTTAGGTGGACCGATCGTCCGAGGACTCTGGCCGCCTGACCGGACAGACTTCGAAGCCGCCGAAAGCGTCTTCGACGATCAAAGCTACGGCGCATCAGCCCTCTGGACAGACACGGCCTCCGGGATTGCTTTGGCCGCCACCTGGCACTCGGAAGGGAAGTTGCGCGTCGAAGGTGCGCACCTTCCGGCGGCTTCCTCCGAGGCCGGTTCCATCCTGTACGACGTGGACTTGTTCGACGGTGCGGAGGCCTTACCGGTGCCTGACAATGTGGAACTTCCCCCGTCATTAACGCCTGTATTTCACGCCGTCCCCTCCGGACCCGACCAGGGCTGGAACCCAATCACCTGGGCTGCTGCGGAAACGTCGCGTACCGACGTGCTCGAGGCCGTGGGGAGCAACGGGTCGTTGCTCGTCTCGCCCGACCAAGGGATCGTTTCGTGGACTGCCGGCCAAACGAAGGTCCTTGCGGCGCCGTTTCCGAAACTAAGAGCCCTTGGGCCCTTGACGGCGTGGAACTCCGGTCTGTGGGTCACGGGCCAAGGAGCGCGCGAAGATCCGGAGCAAGGCATCGAATGGGGAAGCGGGGGCCGAGCACCACACCTCATCGGCAGCCCAGCAGATTGTTCCGGATGGGAAATCCAGCAGCGAGGAAACGATCTGACAGCGCTCCGCATCGTCGTTGACGGCGTCAAAGGTGCTGAACAGGTCACGCACGTCACACCGAACGCCCAAATACAGGCCAAGAACCGGGCGCCCATACTTTTTCAAACCGATACCAACACCGACCTCTGGTGGGCGGCGGCCCGGGACCGTTTTCCGTTGCGGGCGTCAGTGCGGAGAGCGGCTATCGGCCTGGGTGGAACCACGTGGCTTGTCGTCGAAAACGATCAAGGCACTCATCCCGAAATTCTGATCAGGTCCACAGGCGAATACCTTCTGCTGTCCCTCCTCGCCAGGGCCGGGGACACCACCACCACATCATGGCTTCTTTCCGTTCAGGAAATGGGAAGCCCCACCACGAACATCAAGGAGAATCCGTCATGACAGCTATCACTGACTACGAGGCAATTCGTTCCACCGCCGCCGTCTACCCCACCGGTGAGTTTGTTCTCGAAATCGCCGGAGAGCAGCGGGCGGAACTCGTTTCCTTCCTGCTCGCCAAGCGCACCGAATTCGCCCAACCCGGGAGCGTCGTCGAATCCTTGGTGCTCAGGGAAGACGCTTCAGTTGCGGGCCACGTTGCGGCCTACGTCGAAGAGGAACGCGTCCTGCTGATCGCAGACCAGCCCATCGACGTCGACATCACCATCATTGCCAAGCAACGCGGCCTGGAGTCCGTCCGCGTCACCGACCTGTCCGACTCCACGGCTGTCGTAGCCGTGGAAGGACCCGTGGCATGGAAAATTGTCCAAAACTTCGCCGACGAAGAAATCGCGGGCGTCCTCCTTGGCGAAAGCTGCACGGCGACGTTACCGGTTTCAGCGCAGCCAGCCACCATTATCCGTACCGGCACCACCGCCGAATACGGCTACCTGGTTCTCGCCCCGAACACGGACCGTGGCACGTTGCTGGAGTTCCTGTTGACCACCGCCACGGAGTTCGGGGGCCAACGCGTCGGCACCGAAGCACTACAGCGTGCCCAGGCCGAGGTCAGTCACCCTCTCTACCCGGAACAATTCGACGGTTTGACGGTCCGAGAAGCGGCCGCCCTCTGGATGCTCTCAGCGGACCGTGACGACGAATTCCTCGGCAGCGACCAGCTCAATAAGGAGACTGCCGTACGCTCACTGGTCGCCGTGAACGCCGTAACCTCAATTCCCGCAGCAGGAACGAGCGTTACCTCCGGGGATACCGAAGTCGGCCGAATCCACCACGTGCTTCCCTCCGCCGGGCAACCTCAAGGGTTCGCCCTTGCCCTCCTGAATGCCCCCTTCAACGTGCCGGGCCTGGAGCTGCTAGCGGACGGAGTCACCTTGACCACAATCTCCCGTCCCTCAGTTGATCCGGTCTCCTGGACCGAACCGATCGGTTAAGCCATGAAAATAGTTGTTACCGGATTCGGCCTCAGGGCGGCAGTGGGCTCGAACGCAGAACAAAGCTGGGAATCCATTTCCAACGGAAAGTCAGGGATCGTCCGAACGACCGTAGTTCCCACCGAGGGCCTGGTCAGTTCAATGGGCGGCCAGGTCGAATCCGAAATGGAAACAGAGCCGCCGTCGTCCCGGACCACTTACGTTGACCGCTGCCATAGGCTGGCTTCAGCCGCTGCAACCGAGGCACTGACCCATGCCGGGGCCAACCAGGCCCCTGTTGACCGGACCAGAATTGCTTTGTCATTGGGTACGTCCTTGGGCGGGGCGCGAAGCGGGGAAGAGTTTCATCGCCAGTGGATCCAGGACGGCTTGCGTAAAGCCAACACGGGCCTGCTGCGCCAGTATCCTCTCCACAGCGTTGCGGACCATCTGGCCTCCGAATTCCAGTTGTTCGGACCACGCAGTGTCCAGTCCAACGCGTGCGCTGCCGGTGCTGTCGCCATCGCCTACGGGATCGAGCTCCTCGAATCGGATGCCGCTGACATGGTTCTCGCCGGCGGCGTTGACCCTCTCGCGCTGTTGTCCTTCGGTGGTTTCTCCAGCCTGAAGGCACTCGATCCCCTTCACTGCGCACCGTATACCCGCAGTTCGGGACTCAACCTGGGTGAAGGAGCCGGCTTCCTCGTCCTTGAGAGCGAGGCTTCAGCTGTGGGCCGGGGCGCTGCGATCTACGCCGAAATCGCCGGGTATGGGCTCAGTGCCGACGCCTACCACGCCACAGCACCGGATCCCATGGGTCGCGGTGCCCTGCGGGCAATGCATGCAGCCCTGCACATGGCCGGGAATACGGTGGAAGATGTGGACTATGTCAACGGTCACGGAACCGGGACGGCGGCCAACGACAGCGTTGAAGCCAAAGCCATAACCCATCTCCGCGAAGGTGCTGCTCCCCCGGCCAGCTCCACGAAGTCCATGATCGGGCACACCCTTGGTGCTGCCGGAGCCATCGAAGCCGTGACATCCGTGCTCGCTATCCAAAACCAGGAGATGCCACCCACCGTCACACCCGACGGTTTGCGCTCACCTACAGGGCTGGACATTGTGGCTGAAACGGCACAGAGGGCGCGATTGAAAACCGTGCTGTCCAACTCCTTTGCGTTCGGCGGCAACAATGCTTCACTCGCCATCCGGGAATACACTAAGGACGCTTCCCCGCGCGCCCCTAAGACCGTTCGGCCAGTGGTGATCACCGGCATTGGCGCCCTGGCCGGGGATGCGGTTACTACTGAGGAAGTGAAGACTGCCCTTTTCGAGGGCCGGCCCGTTTACGGTGACGGCACCGTCGAGGTGGACGGCTTCGGTTCCTTCCCGTTTGGCGATATTCCGGCCGACAAACTCAAGAAAGGGATTGACCCGAAGTACCTGCGTCACATGGACACCTTGGGACGGAGGTCGGCGCTGGCCGTCAGCCAGCTCTTGAAGCAGCGCGGTCTTTCACGCGCTGAGTCGACCAGCACCGGGCTGTTGTTCGCTACGGGCACGGGACCGATCTCCACCGTTGAGGCTTTCGAGCGTGAGCTCCTGACCACGGGCAGCGGTAACGCCTTGCTGTTCCCGAACACGGTCATGAACGCCGCTCCCGGGCATGTCGCTTTGCTGAACAAACTGCAAGGACCCACGGCCACCATTTGTGCCGGCAACACAGGGGCCATCACTGCGCTACACTTCGCCCAGAACCTCATCTCGAACGGCGTTGTGGACCGGATGATCGTCCTCGCCGCGGACGAAGCCCCTCACGCGATGCTCGCCGCCTACGCTCCGATCCCCGGTTACCTTGCACGTTCTGCCTGCCTCCCCTATTCGAACACGGGTCGAATCATCTCCGGCGCAGCCGTAGCCATCCTCTTGGAAAGCGAAGACAGCGTTGACCCCGGGAGAGTGCTTGGCCGCATCGAACACTTTGGCATGACCGGTGACGGAAGCGGCCCCAGTCGTCTTCGCCGCGGGTCCGAGGCCTGGGTGCGATCCTTCCGGCTGGCCCTCGGCAGCAATCCTCCTGAAACAGTTGACGCGGTGGTGGCCGCAGCGTGCGGGAGGGATGCAGTGGATTCATTGGAAGTAGAGGCGTTGGCGGCCATGGGTCTGGGCGGTCGACCTGTCTCAACACCCAAGGCCATCTTCGGCGATGCGGGCGCCTCAGGAGGCCTGTTGGGTGTGGCACAAGCAGTGTGGATGAGCCAGGAGAAGTTCATCCCGGGCACCGCCGGCGTCGTTGCGTCCAGCCCTGAAGGACTGGTACCACCCAGCGGCAAGGCCGGAGAGGTCAACCGGACGCTGGTTTCCACTTGTGAGGCCGGAGGTAGCTTCCAGTCCGTCACCATCGCGACCTGACCAGTGGTGGATGTTTGGATTCGTTGGACAGGCCGATCACCTACGGACGACTTTGGGCGGTACAGGTCCCGCTCCGGCGCCCGCTTTCTCGCTGAGGCGGCGAAGTCGACCCGATGCCCGGATGATGTGTCGCTACCCTGCCACGTCATCCGGGCTATGGACGAGCGTTGGTTCTGCGCCGACTGCAAGTCAGGCTGGTCGGTTTCGCACACACAGAACGTTGTTGTCGCGGCACGGGCAAGAAGTTGGGTTGGCGTGGATGTGGAAACGCCCAAGAGGCGGAACGCAGCCTTCAGATGGCTGGGCCGCGTCACCGGGGTACCCACTATCGGCATCGAGCAATGGACCCAGGCTGAAGCCCTGTGGAAAGCAATGGGCAACGCTGCACGGCGCCCTGCAACCGGCGAACTCCAGCTCAGCCCTCACTGGGCCTATGGCTGGCAAAGATCGGCAGACCTCGCTTGGCACATCCACACAGCCACCTTTCAAGGAGCTGTGTGGAGCCTTGCCGCCAAGGACAGGGAACCGGTGACTCTGCACTCAGACCCTGTTGTTGATTAAGCACCGTTAAATGGTGCTGCCCCCGACGCAGGACGGCGGAGGCAGCATGCAATTCACAAGGAGGAGGACTTAGAACTCCCAGTCCTCATCTTCCGTGTTGACAGCCTTGCCAATCACGTAAGAGGAGCCCGAGCCGGAGAAGAAGTCGTGGTTCTCGTCAGCATTCGGGGACAGGGCCGACAGGATGGCCGGGTTCACATCGGTGACGGAAGCCGGGAACATGGCCTCGTAGCCGAGGTTCATGAGGGCCTTGTTGGCGTTGTAGTGCAGGAACTTCTTGACGTCTTCGGCCAGGCCGACGCCGTCGTAGAGGTCGTGCGTGTACTGGACTTCGTTTTCGTACAGCTCGAAGAGAAGCTCGAACGTGTAGTCCTTGATTTCCTGCTTGCGGGCCTCGGAAACCTTCTCCAAGCCCTTCTGGAACTTGTAGCCGATGTAATAACCGTGCACGGCCTCATCACGGATGATGAGGCGGATGAGGTCGGCCGTGTTGGTCAGCTTGGCGCGCGAGGACCAGTACATGGGCAGGTAGAAGCCGGAGTAGAACAGGAAGCTCTCCAGCAGTGTGGAGGCCACCTTGCGCTTCAGGGGATCGTCGCCCTGGTAGTAGTCCATGACGATCTGGGCCTTCTTTTGCAGGTTCTCGTTTTCGAGGGACCAGCGGAAAGCGTCGTCAATCTCCTTGGTGGAGCACAGGGTGGAGAAGATGGACGAATAGGACTTCGCGTGCACCGACTCCATGAAGGCGATGTTGGTGTACACAGCTTCTTCGTGCGGGGTGATGGCGTCCGGAATCAGCGAAACAGCGCCCACCGTGCCTTGGATCGTGTCCAAGAGAGTGAGCCCGGTGAACACGCGCATGGTGAGTTGCTGCTCATCCGGCGTCAGCGTGTGCCACGACTGGACGTCGTTGGACAGCGGCACCTTTTCCGGGAGCCAGAAATTGTTGACCAGGCGGTTCCAGACTTCCACGTCCTTGTCGTCCTGGATCTTGTTCCAGTTGATGGCCTCGACGTGTGTCAGCAGCTTGACCTTTTCGGTCATTTCATCCCCTTTAAGCGATGGTTTTCTTGAGATAAGCCTACGACGGCGGGTGGAAACCCGCCGTCGTACTCTTTAGTTATGAGGGTAGCCAAGGCCACCGTTAATCAACCTATAGAGGTTGATCACAACATGCAGCTAACGCAACCCTCCACCTCAGTGCCCTCCAGCGCGAGCTGACGGAGACGGATGTAGTAGAGGGTCTTGATGCCCTTGCGCCATGCGTAGATCTGCGCCTTGTTGATGTCACGCGTGGTGGCGGTGTCCTTGAAGAACAGCGTCAGGGACAGGCCCTGGTCCACGTGCTGCGTGGCAGCGGCGTAGGTGTCGATGATCTTCTCGTAGCCGATTTCGTAGGCATCCTGGTAGTACTCCAGGTTGTCGTTGGTCAGGTACGGAGCCGGGTAGTAGACGCGGCCGATCTTGCCTTCCTTGCGGATTTCGATCTTGGCGGCCACCGGGTGGATCGAGGACGTGGAGTTGTTGATGTAGCTGATGGAACCGGTGGGCGGCACGGCCTGGAGGTTCTGGTTGTAGATACCGTGCTCCATGACGGAAGCCTTCAACTCGCGCCAGTCATCCTGGGTGGGGATGTGGTGGCCAGCGAAGAGCTCGCGGACGCGCTCCGTTTCCGGAACCCATTCCTGCTCGGTGTACTTATCGAAGAACTCACCGCTTGCGTAGGTGGACTTCTCGAAGCCGCCGAACTTCTGGCCGGTCTCGATAGCGAGTCGGTTGGAAGCGCGCAGAGCGTGGAACAGCACCGTGTAGAAGTAAATGTTGGTGAAATCCAGGCCCTCTTCGGAACCGTAGTGGACGTGCTCGCGGGCCAGGTAACCGTGCAGGTTCATCTGTCCGAGGCCGATCGCGTGGCTCTGGGCGTTGCCTTGAGCGATGGACGGAACCGAGTTGATGTAGGACATATCCGAAACAGCGCTGAGGGCACGGATGGACGTCTCGATCGAGAGACCGAAGTCCGGCGAGTCCATGGTCTTGGCGATGTTCATGGAACCGAGGTTGCAGGAGATGTCCTTGCCCACGGTCTCGTAGCTCAGGTCCTCGGCGTAGATGGACGGCGAGGAAACCTGCAGGATCTCCGAGCACAGGTTGCTCATGGTGATCTTGCCGTCGATCGGGTTGGCCCGGTTCACGGTGTCCTCGAACATGATGTACGGGTAGCCGGACTCGAACTGGATCTCCGCGAGGGTCTGGAAGAACTCACGGGCGCTGATCTTGGTCTTCTTGATCCGGGAATCGTCAACCATCTCGTAGTACTTCTCGGTCACCGAAATATCGGAGAACGGAACACCGTAGACCTTCTCGACGTCATACGGGGAGAAGAGGTACATGTCCTCGTTCTTCTTGGCGAGTTCGAACGTGATGTCCGGAACCACAACGCCCAAGGAGAGCGTCTTGATGCGGATCTTCTCGTCTGCGTTCTCACGCTTGGTGTCCAGGAAGCGGTGGATGTCCGGGTGGTGGGCGTGCAGGTACACGGCACCTGCACCCTGGCGGGCACCGAGCTGGTTGGCGTAGGAGAAGCTGTCTTCGAGGAGCTTCATCACGGGGATGACTCCGGAGGACTGGTTTTCGATCTGCTTGATCGGGGCGCCGTGCTCACGGATGTTGGTGAGCGAAAGCGCTACGCCGCCGCCACGCTTGGAGAGCTGGAGCGCGGAGTTGATGGCGCGGGCGATCGACTCCATGTTGTCTTCGATGCGGAGCAGGAAGCAGGAGACGAGCTCGCCACGCTGCGCCTTGCCCGCATTGAGGAACGTGGGGGTTGCCGGCTGGAAGCGGCCGTCGATGATTTCATCGACGAGGCGGTTGGCCAGGTCTTCGTCGCCGCGTGCCAGGTGCAGGGCAACCATGCAGACGCGGTCTTCGTAGCGCTCCAGGAAACGCTTGCCGTCAAAAGTCTTCAGCGTGTAGGACGTGTAGAACTTGAAGGCGCCGAGGAAGGTCTCGAAGCGGAACTTCTTCTTGTACGCGCGATTGAAGAGATCACGGATGAAGTTCATCGTGTACTGGTCGAGGGTTTCGCGCTCGTAGTACTGGTTCTTCACCAAGTAGTCGAGCTTCTCTTCCAGGTCATGGAAGAACACCGTGTTGTTGTTCACGTGCTGCAGGAAGTACTGGTGCGCAGCTTCACGGTCCGCTTCGAACTGGATCTCGCCGTTGGGGCCATACAGGTTCAGCATGGCGTTGAGCTCGTGATAACCCAAGCCCTTGAAAGCCTCAGGCAGCGGCTTCTTGACCGTGTCCACAGCGCCCCCGGTTACTTCTGTTTCTGCGACAGTTGTGTCCAAAACTTTTC
This sequence comes from Arthrobacter sp. Rue61a, assembly GCF_000294695.2. Classification (NCBI taxonomy): domain Bacteria; kingdom Bacillati; phylum Actinomycetota; class Actinomycetes; order Micrococcales; family Micrococcaceae; genus Arthrobacter; species Arthrobacter sp. Rue61a. The sequence continues at coordinate 2,757,591 of NC_018531.1, forward strand.
CAGCCCTTCGTTGACCCGCTGAACGTCTTCCGGCGTCCCCATGAGTTCAAATTTGTAAAGATGCGGCACTTTGCACTTCACGGAGATGATGTCTCCCGCTGCGCAATAGTTGTCCGCGAAATTGGTGTTCCCAGCTCCGATAACACCGCGGATCAGTTCCCTGTTCCGCGGATCGTTCAGAAATCTGATGACCTGCTTCGGCACGGAACCCTCGCCGTTCGTACCGCCGTACGTGGGCAGTACAAGGACGAAGGGTTCAAGGGCCTGAAGCGGAGCATCCTGGGCATATAGCGGGATACGTGCCGCATCCCTGCCCAGTTTCCGGACGAATCGTTTGGTGTTCTCGGAAGTCGAGGAAAAGTAGATGAGGTGACTCCTCGTGGTCACAGCTTCCGCAGCATCGCGTACGGTTGCCGCTGCCAGCGGTGCCATGGGAGTCACCTCGACTACATAGGAATTCTTAGTGTGCTGTGGTGGCGAAGTTTGAATGGAAACTTAGGCCACGGAGGAAACAGCCTGGGCCAGTTCCTCGATCTTGTCCGGGCGGAAACCAGACCAGTGGTCCTGCTCGGTCACGACAACCGGAGCCTGCATGTAGCCCAAGGCCTTCAGGCGCTCGAGGGCCTCGGCATCCTGGGAGATGTCGACACTCTGGTAGGCAATACCCTTCTTGTCGAGTGCCCGGTAGGTTGCGTTGCACTGAACACAGGCCGGCTTCGTGTAAACCGTAACGGTCATGATCCCTGTCCCCTTAGTTGAAGTCTGTCGCTCTTCGTATCTGGCGGGCTCAACCGGAACTAGTTTCTGAATCCGATACCGGCCCGCGGGCTGCTGTGGCAGCCAACACGCTTATTTAGTCTTGTGCTGGTTTCCCGCTCAATCCGTAAATCGATACTACATGTAGTGCAAGCGCCTCGCCGGAACCCCAAGATGATGTATTACAAGTATGTCATTCAATCCACCGCTCGTCCACAGGCAAGGGCTCTCAAAATGTCCGTGATTCCGCCGAATTGAGAGATGTCATCCACACCCTGTGGACTACTTAGCCACATTTAATCTCCAGCGTGTCGCCCGGATACGGCGTGTCGTGACACTTTGAAAATGTGGCGTGGCGAACAGCTAAAATCGGCTGATGGTCAACCTTCTCCATCTCCGCACCTTGATGGAGGTCACCCGGCTGGGTTCCTTCGCCGCCGCTGCCGCCCAACTCGGTTACACAGCTTCGGCAGTATCCCAACAGATGGCAGCGCTGGAACGCGATACCGGCGTCGAACTCTTTCAACGGTCAGCCCGCAGCGTCATCCCGACGGAGGCCGCGGTCACCATGACCAGGCACGCATCGAAGGTGCTGACGGACGTTGAGGCCCTCATGGCGGCGGCCTCGAGGACCAACGACTCCCCCGCACAGGAACTGAGACTGGGCATTTTCCCCAGCCTAGCCACCTATGTGCTGCCGGACATCCTGCGGAATGAGCGATGGAGCGGGCTGGGCATTGAGCTGCGCGTCTCCGTGGCTGAGCCGGCGCAAACCATCCAAGGCCTGCGCAGCGGCGGCGAACTGGATGTGGCGCTGGTCTACCAGGTGGGGCAATCCGGTTTGGCCTGGCCGCACTCACTGGAACGCCAGTGGATTGGCGACGACGACTTCCGGGTGGTGCTGCCGGCATCATGGAAAATCCGTGAGGATGCCGAGATCGAGGCGGCACACCTCTCCGACATGCCATGGATCGTCCACCACCCGGGCACCAGCGATGCCCTGGTGATCGAACGACTGTTCGCCAGCTGCAACCTGCACCCCCGCGTGGTGGCCTACAGCGATGACTTCCACGCGAGCCTGGAGATGACCGCGGCCGGGCTTGGCGCCTCGCTGGTACCGGAACTGGCGCTCCGGAACCGGCCACCCGGCGTCGTGGTCCTTGACGTACCGGACATCCGGCTGGCGCGGAACATCTTCGCGCTGCTCATCAATGAAAAGCGCACAGCCCAAGTGCAGTTGTTCACACAATTGCTTGCCGACACCCTCAGGGACATCTCGGGAAAGAGTGGTCTTCACCCCCTGAAACCCACTCCTGTCAAGGGTCGCAAGCTCCAGAGGTGAATTGGCGCCAAGTGCTGGAACCCGCCGGTTGATGGGGTTAGATTGATCACATGGGCAAGGTAGCGAGCAAACATTTTGGGGAGATCGAGCTCAACCACGGGCGTGAACATTGCTTCGTCGCGAGACACGAACTTGGCGGTAATCAGCTGGAGCTGGACCTCAACGTCACGGCGCACGACCACTTCGATGAGGCGGCCATGCGAAAGGTGGATTACAGGTTGCGCTTCCTACCGGAACTCGTGGACCAGGTCAGGGAGATGATCGCCGACGAGCTCGATCAGGACGGCACCAACCCTCAACAGTTCCTGCACTTCCACAGTTCACAGCTCAAGGAAGAGCAACTCGAATCGGTGTTCGGTGTCAGTGACAAGGGCCAGCTCACCAACGATGTTTTCCTGAAAGCCCTGAAACTAGGCCATGTGGCCATCTACCCTGGCCAGCCGGAGCGCTACTTCGTGCTGGACTTCACGCTCGGCTCACACTTCACGGACGAGCTGCTGGTGGTGGCCGCTGATGAAGACGGCGTGGTGGACGACGAAATCCTGTGGGAGTCCTAAAGGGTTTTAAGGCGTACGACGGCGGCCGGTCACCTTCAGGTAGTCGTCGTGGCTCCATCAGGACGCAGCCGCGGCTGTTACGCCTGGAATGATGTGTCAGTTGATTTGCGAATATTCTTCGCCTGAAGCTTCACCATGGCCTGTCCACACCCGGGGATGTGTCCGGCCCCCGTAGGTACTCGCCACGTTCTTGACCCTCCGAACGCTCACGGTGGGCCTGTTGCGCGTTCTCTTCGAGCTGCTGGAGTTGTTCCTGCTTCGGGGCCGGCGATGTTTCCTGGTTGGGAGTGGATGGATCATCAGTTCGCGACTCGTCCGCGGCGATCTTGCCAGCGAGCCTGTCCGCGGCGGAGTGGAGCTTGCTGCCCTCTCCGGCGGCGTTCGCCGGACCTTCCGTGTGGCACGCCGGCGGCGCGGCCTTTGCTGCAGCCAAGGCTTCCTTGAAAAGCCGGGCTGCGGCGTCCCGATCACTGGCGGTATCCCCCAGCTTCTCGATGCTCAGCACCAGGTTGACGCGCACTTTGCATTCATCGGTCCCCGCCCCGGCTTGCAAGGCCGAGGCAAAGTCCTCCCGCGCAGCAGCAAAGTGGCCCGCCACAACGTGCGCATCCCCTGAGGCGAATAGTGCTTTGTGTGGCTCCAGGACGTTCGCCAACTTCAGCCACGACGCCGCACTGGCCACGCCCTCCGGCTCACCAGAAGTGAAAGACTCCTCGGCAGAGGCGCCCAGCACACCAACGCTTAGCAACTTCGCCGCAACTGCGAGCGCCAGGAGTGCGGGTGGTGCTGACCAGAGCGCAAGCCGGTTTCGCCGCCGTCGTGCGTTGCCGTTCATGTGGTTGGTTCCTTCCGCGCGGCTGACCGAAGCGATTGCAGGGCGGTGAAGTGCCGCAACGGTTCGTGGATTGCCATGAGGAAAGCGGCCGAGGCAAGCAGCCAGTAAAGTTCTACGCGGCCCGGGGCGTCGTGCGTCATGACGGTCATGGCGCCGGGGCGGGCTTGGCCGAGCATGTCGGATGGCGGCTCGTTGCCTGTTCTGTGGGCGTAGGGGACGTGGAGTTGCTCGGCGATGGCACTCAATTGCCCTTCGTCGATTCGCGAGATTGCGTCCTGTGGGTTGTCAGTGGTTTTGTCCTTTACATATCCGGCGTCGGGGTCCGCGGATTCCTTCATGCGGCCGCCCTCGCCGGTTCCGTACCCGAGCACCGCTCCCCCGGCCACGTTGCCGGTGTCCATGGGAGCCGGTGCCTCGGCGCTGGTGTTCTCACCGTCGCCGGCGTAGAAGACCAGTGCCGGGCGCCCTGGATGTTGCTGGTTGGCGGCAGCGAGCCTTTCGTTCAGGAGTTTCGCCGCTCCGGTCACGCTGCTTCCCTTGGCATACCTGCTGTTTTGGGGTTGCAAGGTGGTCATGCCCGTTTGGAGAGCTGTTGCGTCCCGTGTGAGCGGCATACGGACGCTGGCTTTGCTGTCGAAGGTGATGAGGGAGAACTTGGCTCCGGCGAGTTCCTTGGCGATGGCCATGACGTCCTGTTTGACCCCGGCGAGCCGGGGGCCGGTTCCGTTGTAGTCTTCTGCGCCCATGCTTGTGCTGGTGTCCACGACGAAGAACACGTCCAGATCTGCGGTTGCGGTTTCGGCTTGGCCACCGGCCCAGCCGGGACGCAAAGCGGCAAGCAACAGAAGTACGACGGCGGCACACCGCAGAGCTTCCGGCCTCCAGGTTCGCCTTGGCTGGCTTCGCTCACGACTGACGAGTGTCCATGAAGTGAAGCCCAGCACGGCGACGAAGGCCAGGGCCAGCAAGGGCCAGGGGATGATGGGGGCGAAGGTCATGGTTCCAGCCGCCATCCGAGCAACAGCATGCCCGATCCGGCGAGCAAAGCAATCCCCAGTGACCAGGCCGGGGCATCGGCCACCACTGCCTGGGGTGCTGCAAGGTAGCTTGTGGCCTCGCTTTCCTGCACTTTCCGGACGATGCCCGGCACGGCATCGGGGCTATCCAAGGTGAAGTAGCTGCCCCCTGTTCGTTCAGCCGCTGCCCTGAGCTGCACTCCGGGCTGGTCTGGTTGCTCGCCGTAGTCCATGTCGCCGGGGTTGAGGGCGTACACCTTCACGCTTTTACCGGTGGCCAAGGCGGTGGCCTCGTCCAAAGTGAAAATCGGTTCCCCGGAGAGGAAGTTGTCAGTTGCCAGCACCACTGACCTCGAGCGCTTGGCATCCCCTGTGTCGGTGTCGGGGAAGCTCTGTATGCAGGATGCCAGTCCGTCGCCGATGAGCGAGGAGCCTTCCCCGTTCCAGGTGCCGTCGAAGAAGGACCCGGCACCGCTGTCCAGGGCCTCCTTGGCGCGGGTGAGTTGTTCGGCGGCGTACTGGTAGTCGTCGGTGAGCGGGAAGAGTTGCACACTGCTGCTGTCGAAGATGACCATGCCGATTCGTTCGCCGTCGAACTCCTTGGCGAGGCCCTGGAACACTGAAGCTAGTGCAGCATCCGTGCTGGTCATGGAGCCCGAAACATCCAGGCAGAGCACGATGTCCCTGTTCCTGATTTCCGGCTGCTCCACGGTCCGTTGCGTGGGCCTTGCGGCTGCCGTGGCGGTGGCGGCGAGGAACACTGCGCCCAACACCACCGCTAGCGCCAGGCGTGTACGGTGCCGGCGTAAGGCCTGTTGGTATTGGGGGAGGTCAGTGAGCCGCTCGCCGTGCGCGATGGGTCTGGTCCTTGCCGGACCACGACGGCGGCGGTACAGCCAGGCTGTGACCGCCACCGCTGCTGCGGCCAGGGGAAGAATCCACCAGTGGCTCAGTTCCATGACGAGACCACCTGACGTGCGGCCTCTGCGGATTGCCTGACTGAATGGACTGGTGTGGCGGCGAATTCGTTGGGGTAGATGCCGGCTATCCCTGCCGCCAACTCCCTGAGGTGGTGGTGTTGGAGGTCCTCGAGGGTCATGGAGGTAACTGGCAGGCCCGTGGCCGCGCCGACGAACTCCCGCACGAGGAAGCTGAGTCTTTGGTGGGCGTCGCGCTCGGGTAGGCGGCCGGCGTCGGCGTCTACGGTGGTGGCGTTGATTGCCGTCAGACAGGTGGTCCGGAGCGTCTCGAGGTCCTGAGCGCTCCTTACCTGACGGAGTGGAGCCTTGCTGTGGTCCGGGGTCTTCTTTCGGACAGGGCGGAGGATCCAGGCGTACCAGGCTCCGATGAGGAGTACGAGCATGAGTCCAAGCCACAGCCACTGAGGTTGGTACTGCAAGGGAGCATAGAAGCCGTTTTCATCCTGCACGAGTACCGCCCTTGGACGAGGACCGTGAAGTGAAGGACCCTGAGCGGTGCTTTTCGAGGAGCGCGAAGACAGCAGTGAGCACATCGGCGCTGCCGGTTGCGTGTTCCTCGGCAATTCCCAGCCGGTGGAAGACATTCCGCCGCAGCTGTCCGCGTTCCAGCATTGCCGCAGCATAGGCCGCACGTACCTTGGCGTCCACGGCCAGGGGCATAGGAATTGTTTGTCCTGTGCCTACGTCAATGCTGTCTTGCAGCCGGCTCCCGGGCTCAGCAGCGAGTTCGGCGTCACGGACGGTCAGCCACAGGACCTCGTGCCGGGCACGCAGCCTGCGCATCAGGCTCTCTGTGCGGGCATCGGGCAGGAACTCGTCCGCAACGGCAACAATGAGCAAACGTCCCTTCAGATACCTCAGAACATAGTCCAGTTGCTCCGCAATTCCACTGGCTGGACCGTCCAAAGCAGCGCTCGCATCCACTTCACGGAGCAGCCGCTCCAGATGTTCCTCACCACTGCGCGGCGGAACGTATTTGGACGCCTCGGCGTTACCGTGCAGGAGGCCGACGTCGTCACCGTGCCGGGAAGCCAAGTACCCCAGGACTCCGGCAGCATGAACAGCGATGTCCTTCTTGGACTCCCCGGACAATGCTTGGGCGGCCATGTTCCTTCCGGTATCCACCAGTAACAGGACTGTGTGGCGGCGAACGGCCACATAGCGTTTCACCAGCGGCGATCCGTGCCGTGCCGTCGCTTTCCAGTCGATGTCACGGACCTCATCGCCGGGCACATATGCGCGGAGTTCATCGAAGTCCAGGCTGCGGCCTTTGAAGACCGATCCGTATTCGCCGTCAAGAAGGGTCAGTGTCCTGCGGTGGGCGAAGATGAACATCTTCGACTTGACGCGGCGGAGGAGGCTGGGCACGTGCCGCTCCGCTATGGGGTCTGGACGGACGACAACACGGCATCGATCACGGTTTCCACGGAAATCTCCTCAACCACAGCATCGAATCCCAGAATGATCCGGTGACGAAGGATCCGATGAGCGAGGCTCTTGACGTCTTCAGGAATGACGTGGTCGCGCCCCTTGAGCAGCGCCATGGCGCGGGCTGCCTGGCTGAAGGCGATGCTCGCCCGCGGGCTGGCGCCAAATTCGACGACGTGGGCCAGCCGGGGCTCCAGATACTGTGAAGCGTTGCGGGTGACATAGGAAAGTCCGACGATGTAGCGCACGATAGCCGGATCGATGTAGACCCGCCTCACCAGTTCCTGAACCTCCACTACGGCGTCAAGGGAAGCGGCTGCCGGAGGCCTCTGCTCCGCGCTGAACACGCCGGCGTCAATCCGCCGGATGACCTCCGCTTCCTCCGCTGGACTCGGATAGTCCAGGACGTCCTTAAGCATGAACCGGTCCATCTGCGCTTCAGGAAGACGATACGTCCCTTCTTGCTCGATGGGGTTCTGCGTAGCGAGCACCAGGAAAGGCTTAGGCAGGGGGTAGGACTCTCCACCAATGGACGTCTGCCGCTCCTGCATCGCTTCCAGCATTGCGCTCTGGGTCTTGGCACTGGACCTGTTGATCTCATCCAGCAGCACAATGTTGGCATGGACCGGGCCCAACTGCGTGACAAAGGTACCCTTGACGGCGTCGAAGATCTGCGTGCCGGCGATGTCGCTGGGCAGCAGGTCCGGCGTGCACTGGATCCGGCGGAACTCTGCACTGACCGACTCCGCTATGGCTTGGGCCGCGGTGGTCTTAGCCAGCCCCGGCACACTTTCCAACAGGACATGGCCACCCGTCAACAGGCCGATAACCAAGGTCTCACGCAGCCTGGCCTGGCCCACCACCTTGTTTTCGAAGCTGCGGACGATGCTGCCTATAAGCTGCTGGGCACGGGCCATGTCCGGCGCATCGATTCCGGCCATGGCTGTGGTCTGTTGCACTCGTGGTCCCCTCGCTGGCGTTGATGTGAAACGGCCACTCCATCCAAGCCTTCCCGGAACGGGTTCGCAATGGGGACCCCTCCCCATGTGGACTTCCGAGGTCTATCCTTTTGCCATGCATCAGCTACCAGCCGCCTATCAGAATTACCTCGCCTCCCAGGACCAGCACGTCATCGACGCCGTACGGCCGGTTCTCCTCCAGTCCGCAGCGGACCAACGACACGGAGTACGCATTACCTTCAACAGGGGCCCGACCGGCCACCAAGCCCACCTGGACGAATCCATACCCTACGGCGAAATCATCGAAGACATCGACTGACGCAGACGACAAACCTGACATGGAGCGGGGCCGGCCTTTCATGGGCTCCAGCTAGCCTTTCATGGCTCCGGACAAGGCAAACGAATTCCCCATGCCACGGGAAACCAGCGCGTAGAGCACCAGCACGGGGACCGAATACAGGATGGAGAACGCGGCCAACTGGCCATAAGCGATAGCTCCGTGCTGGCCGAAGAAGCTGAAGATGGACACCGCGGCCGGTTGTTTGCCGGTGGACAGCAACAGGATAAAGGGGACGAAGAAGTTCCCCCACGCCTGGATGAAAACGAAGATGAACACCACGCCCAGCCCCTGCCTCATCAGTGGGAGCACGATGCGTCGCAGCGCCGCCATCGTGGAGGCTCCATCCACCCACGCCGCTTCCTCCAACTCAAGAGGAACCGAATCCATGAAGTTCTTGGTCATCCAGATGGCCATGGGCAAAGTAGTTGTTGCCATGAAGAAAATGGTGGCAGCCATGGAATCCAAGAACTGCAGCTGAACAAACAGGCCATAGACAGGCACCATGATGGCCGTCACCGGCAACGACGTCCCAAACAGGACCGTGTACATGAAGGGCTTGTTGAACCGTGATTGATACCTGGACAACGGGTATGCGGCAAGCACAGCAGCAAGAACATTCACCACAGCCGTCCCCGCCGACAACATCAAGCTGTTTGCCAAAGGTTGAAACAACAGCTCAGGAGTCATCACGGCACGGAAATTGTCCATCGACGGCGTTGACGGCACCTTAGTCTGGTAACCGGCTTCAGGATCGACGGCGGCCAAGAGCAGCCAGAGCAAAGGTGCAACAAAGCTCATCCCAATCACAGCAAGGGCTATGTTCGCCCCCAGCCTGGCCCTGGACCTGGAGCTGCCACCCGCCGTCGTGCTTTCCGTCCCCAGCGGCGCCCGCAGTCGGCTGGTGGTCATGGGCGCTCCTCCCGCAGGAGCCGGACGTACACCGCACCGAAGACCATGCCCAGGAGGATCAGAACGGACGCCACAGCCGTGCCGTAGCCGATGTCACCAAATTTGAACGCCTCTTGGTAGGCCAGCACCGGCAACGTGGTGCTGGCGTTGGCGGGTCCGCCTGCCGTCATGACCCAGATGAGGGTAAACACCGCCAGTGTCTGGAGCGTGATCAGCATCAGGTTCGTGGCGATGCTGCTCCGGATCAGCGGCAGTGTAATGAAGGCAAGCCGCTGCCACCCTCGGGCCCCATCCACAAGTGCTGCCTCAGAAATATCGCGGGGAACGTCTGCCAGCGCTGCCCGGTACACCAGCATGGAGAAGGCTGTCCCGCGCCACGTATTGGCCAGGACAATCGCCACCAGCGGAAAGGAATACAGCCAGTCCGGGCCCTGACCACCCACGATTCCCAGCATCTGGTTCAGGGTCCCGTCCCGGTTGAAATAGGCATAGGCGGCGAAGGCGGCCACGATTTCAGGCAGCACCCACGCCGCGACCACTGCCGTACCCACCAACGACGAAACTACCGTCCGCGACCGTGTCATCAGCAGTGCGATCAGCAGGCCCAACACGTTCTGGCCCAGCACGGCCGACGCGGCGACGAACACCACCGTGAGCCAAGCCGCTAACGGAAAGGAGCCGTCACCGAACATCCGCGCATAATTGTCAATGCCAACCCATTCCGGGTTCCTGGCAGCTTTACCGGATAACGAGGCATCGGTGAAGGACGCGTAAAAGGACCACACCACCGGGGCCAGCAGGAACAACAGCAGCAGGAGAATGGACGGGACTAACGGAAGGAGCCGCAGGTAGCGGCGGATCGTCATTTCTCCAGGACCTTGTCCTCACCGACGAGCTTACGGACGGTGGCATCATATTCGGCAGCGGCATCCTCGGGGCTCTGCTTGCCCGTGATCACGGACTCCGTGGCGACCTGGACGGCGGAAGAGATCCTGGGGTAGTCAGCGGTGGCCGGGCGGTAATGCGTCACCTTCACCAAGTCCGAAACATCCTTCACAAACGGATTCGCCGCCAGATACTGGGGCTCCGAGGCCACATCCGTACGGACGGCAATCTGAGAGTTGTTGATGTCGTAGGCCAGCGCGTTCTTTTTGTTCAGCGCCGTAGTGAGGAACTGGAAGGCAAGCTCGGGATTCTTGCTCTTCGCCCCCACGGCCAGTGTCCATCCGCCGGACATGCTCACGCCCCCGGGCGCCTGCCCCTTCTGCGTGGGGAACATGGCTACAGCCATGTCCTGCTCATAACCTGCCCACTCATACGCGCCACCTTTTTGCCAGAACGACGGCGTATAGGACCCTTCCACGGTGGCTGCCAGTTTTCCTTGGGGGAACCATTCGCCAAAGACCTTCTTCCAGACGTTCGCGTCCAAGGCTTCGGCTGGACTGACGGCCAGCTTTTCGTCATAGAGGGTCTTCAGGAACGCCAGTGAGTCGGTGAAACCCAGCGAGCCGACCACCCACTTCTTCTCCTTCTCGTCATACAAGGTGCTGTCCGTACCGTAGAGCAGCTCGTAGAAACTCTGCATCACCGTGCCCTCGCCGGTCCCCTTGCCTGCGTACATGTTGAAAGGGATGACGCTGGGGTCGGACGCTTTGATGGCCCGGGCGGTGGTGAGGATATCGTCCCAGGTCTTCGGCTGCCACGGCACGGGCACCCCGGCCTTCTGGAATACGGCCTTGTTGTACCAAATGGCCCGGGTGTCGGTGCCCAGCGGGACCGCATAGATGCCGCCGTCATCCGCTCGGCCCGCCGCCTTGGCCGCTTCGTTGAACGCAGACCAGTCCTCCCACTTCTCAAGGTAACTGTCCAACCTGAGGAGGTAACCGGCGTCGACGTCTGAACGCACCTTGAAAGTGTCCTCATAGAAGACGTCCGGCGCCGTGTCAGCGGAACGCTGGGCCAGCGAGAGCTTGGTCCCGTAATCGTCGTCGTTGGCCTGGATGGGCTGGAGGTCCACCGTCACCCCGGAGTTCGCGGCTTCAAATTCCTTCTTGGCGTCCTGCATGACGGCATCAAGCGCCGTGAAGGAATCGGTTTTCTGATAAACGATCTTCAGGGTGTTGCTCTCCGCAGCCTCAGGCGTTGGCGAACAGGACGTCGCTGCCACAAGGACGGCGGCGAAAAAAGCAATGGCGGCGGAAAACTTCACTGGGACATACTTCACTGGCACATTTTTCACTGGGCGGCGCATGGTGCTCCATTCAGTCGAACGTGGCTACAGCCCCCATACTTCACCGTGAACGGACATGCGACGTGGCCGAGCCTTATGGTTATTCAGTTATCCTGCGTCGAACTAGCCTTCCAACAGGAGCCTTTGTGCGCGCGGTGCCAGCATGTGCTCCAAAACCAAGCAAGCAGCACCGATGGCGCCAACGTCTTCACCCACACCGGTCCCCACAACCTCAAGGCCGTGGATCATGCGGGCGGCGTTGTTCTTGTCCAGCAAATCCGGAACGCGATCCAGGAAGTACGGGGACATGCGCCCCCAGAATGGACCGCCGAAGACGACCCGCTCCACGTCCAGGGTGTTGGTCACGATGGAAACGGCACGTGCCACCAGTGTGGCGGACTTATCCAGAACGGCAATGGCCTTGGAATCACCCGCATCAGCTTTGTCGCACAACTCGGCATAGCGTTCCTGGACCTCAGGACCGTCCGCCCCTTCCCGGTGCCCTTCAAGCACACCGGCGGCTACGGCCTCGGCCACCAGCACCTGCGGGATGCAGGAAGACTTGACGCAGCCATGCAATCCGCAATCACACTGCGGGCCGTTGGGGTCCACCACAATGTGGCCGATTTCGCCGGCATTGCCCGAAGTCCCCCGGACTACTTCGTCATTGAGCACAATGCCGCAGCCGATGCCGGTTCCCATGTACATGAACACGAAGCTGCCGGCCCCACTGGCGCCACCAGCCCACGTTTCGGCCACCGCCGCGCTCGTGACGTCTTTATCTACCAGCGTTTCCATGCCGGTGGCCTCGGCCAGGGCCTCGCGGATGCGCACGCGGTTCCATCGCGTCAGGAGCGGCGGCTCCACCACGGAGCCTTCGTCGAGGTCGATCGGGCCGGGGACAGCAACGCCGAGTCCGGCGATCTTTGAAGAATCGACGCCTGACTCTTCGATGAGGACATTGATCTGTTCGGCGATGCTGGTGATCACGCCGGCCGGGTCACCGCCCGGAGTAGCCATGCGCGAATGCCTGACGACGTCGCCCAACAGGTCAAGAACAACAAAAGTGATGACGGCCGGATCCAGATGCACGCCCACCGCGTACATGCCTGCGGGGTTCAGGCGCAGGATGGTCCTGGGCTTGCCCGGACCCGAGCCTTCCTTGCCGGCCTCCACAATCAGCTGCTGATCCAGGAGGCGGCGGGAAATATTGGAAATCGTCTGCGGGGAAAGACCCACAATCTGAGCCAACTCAACTCGGCTGAGTCCGCCCGACGACCGCCGGATCGCCTCCAGAATGACGGTCAGATTGAAGTCCCCCATGCGGGGAAGGTTAGTTCCGCGCCTTGGTGTCGGCTGCCGGATCTCAGTCACTGATGCCCCTCGTCATTGGGATTAACGTAGTTAAAGTCGGTCTTTGTCTGAATCGTACGATACCTCCGCCGCTACGGATACGAGCACACGCTGACACCGGCATCAGGGCTTGGTAACGATGACACTGAATTGTATGCGACCACCATTCGGGCAGCCGCTTGATGACGCTGCCTAGGCCTTCCGGCTGCGCGTTACCGTAAATTTCGGGTTCCGGCCTTCCTCCACCGTCGGCCCGATAAGCCGTTCAAGCGCGGGCCGATACTGCAGGTGGCTGTTGTAGACGGTCCACAGCTCTCCTCCAGGGGCAAGGACACGGGCGGCGGCCTGGAACATCTTCAGCGCAGCGCCGGCGTGCACACTGGCACCCAGATGGAACGGCGGGTTAAGAAGGATGAGGTCAGCGCTGTCCGGCTCCAGCGTGGACATGGCATCATCGTGGATCACTTCCACCCGCTCCCCCAGCCCGTTTGCGGCCCCCGTGGCCCTGGCTGAAGCAACGGCCGCCGCGGACTGGTCGGTGGCGATCACCCGGGCATCCGTGTGGCGAAGTGCATACATCGTGGCGAGAATCCCTGTTCCGCAGCCGAGGTCCACGGCGTACCGGGATGCTGGCATGCGGTCCAAAAACGTCAGCAAGTAGCGTGTGCCTATGTCCAGGCGGGCCCCGGAGAAAGCAGCCCCATGCGCGCACACAGTGATTCCCAGTTCCGGCACGGACTCCACCACCGGGAACGGGCGCTCGTCAGGCGTTGTCTTGGGGTCCCGTGCCATCAGGACCCGGGACTTTTGCCGGGCAAGTTGCGGCTGCACTGATGAGAAGAACCGTCCCAGGACCTCGTTCATGCCAAGAGACATGTGCTTAACGCGACCTCCGGCGAGCAGGACCGCATGCGGCGGCGCAAACCTGGCAACGGCGTCGGCGATTTCCTCCAACTCAGCCAGAGATTTAGGCAACTGCAAAAGCACCACACCGGCGCCGTCCAGCAAATCCCGGTCCAGCTCATGCTCGGTGAAACGTCCGTCCAAGCCGGCAGATACGGCATTGCGTTTCAGCGCGAGCCTTCCGGTGAAAAGGTCCTGGCTAACCCTGACATGCCCGACGCCGAGCCCAGCCAAGGCGCCCAAGGTCAGGGCGCCGTAGCGGTCACCAATGACCACCACCTTGGCGTCGGGGCCAACCAGATCCGCCGCTGTCTCCAGAAGCAGCCTGTCTGTGGCATCGAAGGCCTGCAGATTGTCCGCTTCGACGTCAGGAAGCCTGCTCAACGTACCCAAGAGCGCTTCAACATCCATTGCCGTCACGATGCGGTTCTCGCTTTCATGCTCAACTGTCTCGACTTTAAGGTGGCTTGGGAGGAACCTAGTGCTTGCACGACGCAAACACCTGTCAATCCTTCGGTTGGCGACGAACACCGAGGCGGCAGGCACAGGTCACGGCGACCCCTGGAGCCAGGCACCGGGATCCACTCATCATCGGGCTCCCCTTCCTCTGTGAGAAACCATGAGTGTCAATGTTGTCACGAACCTTGAAGTAAAGTCCCACAACTCCCCCGACGAAACGAGGCGCCCCGACAAAACCGTCCTGGACCTCGTCACCGTGGGAGACTACACGATCGGCCGTATGACCTTTGAACCGGGCTGGACCTGGGCCGACTGCATCAAACCAGTGGTTGGCACCGACTCCTGCGAATTGAGCCATGTAGGATTCTGCGTCTCCGGAAGCCTGGAGGTAGAAACCAATGACGGCGGCAAGATCAGCATTTCAGCCGGCGATTCCTACACCATTCCCCCGGGCCACAACGCCCACGTGGTAGGCGATCAACCGTTCCAAGGAGTCGAGTTCGTCAGCGGCGCTGAATTCGCACGTCCTCCTGAGAAGGCCTGACTGACCAACAATGGACAAACAGAAAGACCCCGCTCAATGAGCGGGGTCTTTCTTCCGGAGTGGAGCTGAGGGGACTCGAACCCCTGACCCCCTGCATGCCATGCAGGTGCGCTACCAGCTGCGCCACAGCCCCGAATTTGTTGACTACAAGCGGTTTGATTTCTCTTCCCGTCGAAGCAACTCGTCAATACTAACCACAATCCCACGAGATGCGAAATCGTCGGAACATGAGCTGCATCACAACGCCCTGCGACGATCCGCAGCCGAGGTGCGTTGGATTACTCCACCGCACCTCCCCCCAAAACCGGCTGCGCTGAAGCCACCCAACAAAGAGGCGCGACTCCCCCTGAAGTCTAGAATTTGTTTCGGGCAAAACCAAACCGTTCAGTCGGTTTCAGCCCGGCTAGGTCTTCAGGCTGCCGATGATAGCGTGGTGGAGTCTCGACGGCGGCACGATCCTCCGTCCCTGCCTGACCCGAGAGGCCCCCCACCACCCATGCAGCAACGTGCGAAAGACACCCGGCTTTCCGTCATAGAAGGTGCTGCCCGGGTCTTCGCGGAAATAGGCTACGGAAACGCCAGCCTGACTGACATCACCAAACGAGCAGGCGTGACAAAAGGTGCGCTCTACTTCCATTTCACGTCAAAACGGGACCTGGCCCTGGCCGTCATCGAGGAGCAGCACGCAATCGTCCTGGCGGCGGGATCGGACATAGCTGCCTCAGGCGCCCCCGCTCTGGACAAGCTCATAGGACTCTGCAGGATGTTCGGGCAGCAGTTGCTGGATGAACCCGTGGTCCAAGGAGGAATTCGGCTCACCTTTGAAGCCTCCGCTTTCGACGCAGACGTCTCAGGTCCCTACCACGACTGGATCACCACGGCCGAGCAACTGCTGCGGCAAGCCGCAACCGACGGCACCGTTCGTTCCGACCTGGACGCGGCGGCCTTCGCCAGGTATCTGGTTGCGTCCTTCACGGGCGTTCAAATGGTCTCGGACGTTCTGACATCACGTGAAGACGTGCTGCTGAGGATCGAACAGATGTGGGAGTTCATGCTGCCGGCGTTACGCCCGGACTCAATCAACTAGCCAGAGCCTGCGGGGTGCGCCGGGGTTTGTTCCTGCACGAAAAAGGTCCTGCCGGCTCCATGGAATTCATGAAGCAGGCAGGACCTTGATGGTGGAGCTGAGGGGACTCGAACCCCTGACCCCCTGCATGCCATGCAGGTGCGCTACCAGCTGCGCCACAGCCCCGTATTCTTGCTGCTTCGCGTTCAGCTTTTCGATCATCCGCGCCGAAGCAACTCAAATATCTTAGAACAGCATTTCCGAAAATTCCAAATCGGACATATTTCGGTTTCCGGCAGTTCCTAGCGCTCGGAATCCTCTGCGGAAACAGCCTTGGCGGAAGCGTCGTCCCCCAGTTCAAGGTCCACCACGGGGCAGTCCTTCCACAGGCGCTCCAAGGCATAAAAGACCCGGTCTTCAGAGTGCTGGACGTGGATAACGATGTCAGCGTAGTCCAAGAGAACCCAACGGCCTTCCGAGCGGCCCTCGCGGCGTACAGGACGAAGGTCCTGCTTCATCAGCTCTTCCTCGATACCGTCAACGATGGCGTTTACCTGACGCTCGGTGGGAGCGGAGGCAATCAGGAAGACGTCAGTGAGCGCCAAACGCTCGCTGACGTCCAGGGCGACAATGTCTTCAGCAAGCTTGTCTGCCGCGGCACGCGCAGCGTGACGGGCGAGGGTGATGGATTGTTCATGTGCAGACACGGGTACTCCTTGTTGTGGCCAGTGGCCTATGTTTGGCGTTTGCCATTGTTCAGCGAAAACTAACTGTTCAGCGGAATTAGCTGCTGGTGATCATGATGATGCCGACAATAAGTACAACGATGCCCAACGCCAGGACACCGAACTGCAGCAACCTGTTGCGTTGCGCTCGGGCCAGGCCGGCGGTGTTGGCGTCCAGAGGTTCAAGGCCGTACGCCGCACTGGCGGAAACCGGAGGCCGCTGCGATTCTTCGCTTGCCTCCGCCGCCGCAACAGGACGCTTCCCGGCCGACTTCGCAACCGCTTCAGCACGGGCAAGAACCCCGGCGCGGCCACGCGACCCCGGTTTCTTGACCTGAACTTGTTCGGAGTCGAGCTTGGGCCCCGCCGAAGTGATCAACGGTACAAACGTGGTACTGGGGCGCTTCATGACGGGGCGTTCAACCCCCGGCATCTTGACGAACTCCAGTGGAGTCACCATCGCGAGGTTGTTGGCGGTGGACGGGCCTGCCGTAGCGGCCGGTGACTTGCCGTCCACCTTTGAATCCGAGGTTCCTTTGGCAGATTCCGCCTGAGTCTTCTCCGCGAGCTTCTGCTTGGCGGCGGCACGCTTGCTCAACACGGCAGCACGTTCCGCAAGGGCGATCTGCTGCGCAAGAACCTCAGGGTCTACAGCGGACGGGTCCTGCTCGGCAATGTGTTCCAGCTTGGCCGACTGGTTCTCCGCCTGCGCGGCAATCAACTGCCGGACTGCAAGTGCCTGCTCCACGGACATTTCGGATTCCGCAGGAGAATGGCCGATTCCCGCATTTTCCTTCGTGGGCACGGAAGCGACAGGGGCATTCTCACGGGAGCCCTTGTTGGCGGGCGCCGGCTTGGAACCCGCAGCCTCCTCACGAGCTGTGTCCTTGGTGGCCGCAGGAACAATGGGATTCATGGAAGTGGCGACTTCAGCCTGAAGTTGCTGGAGGCGCAGCTGGCGACGTGTGGGCGGTCCCCCGCCGGCGAGCTGCTCCTCCTTGTCGGCCAGTTCCTTGATAGTGCGCAGTGCCGCACGATCGCGGGCGCGGATTTGGGAGGACCGTTCCTGGGCTGCCGGCCCTACGGCGTCCACCGGAACATCGGCGGCGCGACGATTGCGGCCGTTAGGGCGGTCTGCGTCAGGAAGGTTTTCTACGTCGTCAGGCGCGGACGTATCCGCCTGCTGGGCCTCGGGGTGCTCTTCCCGGGCACGACGAAGCTCACGCCTGCTGCGGATGGGTCGCTGGTCCTGGCTGCTCATTCAAAACTCATTCAGTACGTGCTTGGTCGTCTGATCCGGACAGTGCGGGTGTCAGATCCGCTGCGTTGGCAGGAGCGGCGTACAGTCCATACTTGGCGATGTACTGCACCACTCCGTCAGGTACGAGGTACCAGACGGGATTTCCGGCACCCACCCGGGTCCTGCAATCCGTGGAGGAGATGGCCATGGCAGGGACTTCCAACAGGCTGACATCGTCCCTGCCCATATCGTGCAGTTCATGTCCGGGACGCGTGACGCCGACGAAGTGGGCCAAAGACCACAACTCGTCTACGTCCTTCCATGAAAGGATCTGCGCCAAGGCATCTGCGCCCGTGATGAAGAAAAGATCGGCGTCAGGCCGCTCTGCACGGAGATCGCGGAGGGTGTCAATGGTGAACGTCGGCCCCGGACGATCAACGTCCACCCGGCTCACCGTGAACCTGGGGTTGGATGCCGTGGCGATGACCGTCATCAGGTAGCGGTGCTCAGGCCTGCTGACCAGCTTGTGCGACTTCTGCCAAGGCTGGCCGGTTGGAACGAAAACCACTTCGTCAAGGCCGAACTTGGCTGCGACTTCACTGGCAGCCACAAGGTGGCCGTGATGAATGGGATCAAATGTTCCACCCATCACGCCCAGCCGGAGCCTGCGCCCCGTCTCCCCACGCGGTGTTGCGGCGATAATGTTAGTGGCCTTGGCCGTGCGTGTGCTTGTTCGGGTGCTGGCGGTGCGGATCGGAGTGCTCTTCAACGGCCTCGTGACGGTTGCCAAGGTTGGTGTAGGAGAGGGTGACGAACAAGAGAACCAGCATGAGGGCGAACATCACGACGCCGAAGACCCACGGCTCGGCCCACAACGGAGCGAGTTCCTCGTGGCCGCCTTCCGTTTGGGCGGCAATGGACGTGGCGATCTGCTGAAACAGCATCTTCTCCCCTAGTTGGTGGTCAAAGGATTTTCGACGGCGGGACTCCCCGCCGTTCCGGACTTCTGTTCTATGTTACCGCGTTGCTAGCCGCGGATCTGGCCCTCACCCTGGACGATCCACTTGGTGGTGGTCAACTCCGTGAGGCCCATGGGACCCCGGGCGTGCAACTTCTGGGTGGAAATGCCCACTTCGGCTCCGAGGCCTAGCTCGCCTCCGTCAGTGAACCTGGTGGAGGCATTGACGATGACGGCAGCAGAATCGATGTCGGCGATGAACTTCTCGGCGTTGGCCAGGTTGTTGGTAAGGATCGCTTCCGTGTGGCCCGTGGTCCATGTACGGATGTGGTCCACTGCCTCATCCAGGCTGTCCACCATGGCGACGGCGAGATCGAGATCCATGTACTCGGTGGCCCAATCGTCATCGTCAGCGGGAACGGTTTCCACGTCCTTGCCCAAAGCAGCAGCGATCCGATCATCAACGTGGAGGGTGACTCCGGCCGAACGCAGTGCTTTGGCAACGGCAGGCAGCACCGTAGCACCGGAATGCACCAGCAGTGTCTCTACGGTGTTGCAGACACTGGGCCTCTGAGTTTTGGCGTTGAGAAGGATCTCCACGGCCATCTCTTCACCCGCGGACTCATCGATGAAGATATGGACATTTCCTTCGCCGGTTTCAATGACAGGCACGGAAGAGTTGGTCACAACTGTCTGGATGAGATCGCGTCCACCGCGGGGAATGAGGACATCCACACGGCCACGGGCGCGCATCAGGACGTTTGCTCCTTCGCGGCCGTACTGATCCACTGTCTGCACGGCGTCCGCAGGCAAACCAACGGAATCGAGCGCCTCGCGGAGAATCCGCACCAGTGCCTCATTGGTGTGGGCCGCAGCGGATCCGCCACGCAGGATCACAGCGTTGCCGCTCTTGAGCGCCAGGCCGGCGATGTCCACCGTGACGTTCGGGCGTGCCTCATAAATCGCGGCCACAACGCCCATGGGAACGTTCACCTGGCGCAAGCGGAGTCCATTGGGCAGCGTCTGTCCACGGACCACGTTGCCCACGGGATCGGGCAAGCCGGCCAGGTTCTCCAAAGCTGCAACCAAGCCGTCGATGCGGGCGGCAGTCAGCGTCAAACGGTCCAGGAGCGCCGCTGAGGTGCCGTTGGCCCGGCCCACCGCAACATCCTTGGCATTGGCTTCCAATACGTGTTTCCGGTTCTCCACCAAGGCAGCTCCGATGGCACGCAGCGCGCGGTCTTTCCATGCGCGGTTTGCCTGTCCCATGCGGCGGGCAGCCTTACGGGAGCGGTCCGCTATGGCGTGAACGGCAGCCTGGACATCTTCCGGTGACACCGGGGCGCCGCCTGCCGCAGGGTTCTCCGGCGTCTGGCCGGAGGTACCGGAAACGTCGGAGATCACAGGGGCGTCAGGGGTCAGCGCTTCAGTCATGCTCCAAGTTTAGATGAGCGCGACGCCCTCAGGAGCACCAGATCGTCAACATGAACAACTTCGCGGTCGTAACCGCGGCCCATGGCCTGGCCCAGCTCCTGGGTGGTGCGTCCCAGCATTCGCGGGAGTTCCTCGGAAGAGTAGTTCACCAAACCGCGCGCCACCACCGTTCCGTCGTGGGCAACCATCTCAATGGGGTCGCCGGCTTCGAAATCACCACTGATGTCCGAAATGCCCGCGGGAAGGAGTGACCTGTGCCGGTCGCGCACTGCTTTCACTGCGCCGTCGTCGAGCATTAAACGGCCATGGACGGTCGCCAGGTGCGCCAGCCAGAGGAGACGAACCGGCTTGCGATTGCCGTTCACGGCGAACCACGTTCCCACGTCCTGGCCCGCCAAGGCCGCGGCGGCATTGGCCGTTGACGTGACCAAAGCGTGGATACCCGAGCCGGCAGCAATGGACGCCGCTTCCACTTTGGTCATCATGCCGCCCGTTCCGACGCCGGCCTTGCCTGCCTTGCCAATGGTCACGTCTTCCAGGTCCTGCGGACCGCGGACCAAAGGAATTCGTTGGGCGCCTTGGGACGGCGGGCCGTCGTAGAGGGCATCGACGTCGGACAGCAGCACGAGCGCGTCGGCACGAACCAAGTGTGCCACCAAGGCAGCGAGGCGATCATTGTCGCCAAAGCGGATCTCGTGCGTGGCCACGGTGTCGTTCTCGTTGACTACGGGCACCACGCCGAGATTAAGCAGCCTGTCCAACGCCCGGAAGGCGTTGGTGTGTTGCGTCCGGCGCATGAGGTCATCGGCGGTCAGCAGCACTTGGCTGACTGTCACGCCGTGTGCATTGAAAGCCTGCGTGTAGCGGGCCATCAGCAATCCCTGCCCAACGCTCGCCGCTGCCTGCTGGGTGGCCAGGTCCTTGGGTCGCTTGGCGAGACCCAAGGGGGCAAGCCCGGCAGCGATGGCGCCCGAGGACACCAGGATGATCTCCGTACCAGCATTGCGCTTTTCAGCGAGGGCATTGACCAGCCCGGTGAGGGACTTCTCGGAGATGCCACCCTTGATGCTGGTCAGCGAGGATGACCCCACTTTGACCACAATCCGCTTGGCGGTGGCCAGAGCTTGACGCTCGAGTCCCTCAGCGGTGTCCAGGGCGTCGACGGTCTTAGTCGTCATCACCGGAATCCAGGTGGCTTTCCTTCACTGCCTGGGCTCGGCGACCACTGACAGACTCAGTCCAGATGCCTGCCTTGCGTTCAGCTTCAAGCTCGGCACGCGCGGCGGCCTTGGCTTCGCGTCGTTCGATCTGCTCGTCGCGCTTCTGTGAACGCGTGGGGCGGTCGCCAATGTCCGCAACGCGGATGTCGGTCCCGCGAGGCGTCGCGAGGAGTTCGGCGCCGGCCATCATGGTGGGCTCCCAGTCGAACACCACGCCATCGTCTTCACCGATGACCACGGTGTCGCCGGGCTTGGCGCCAACCTTGAACAGTTCAGTTTCCACACCAAGCTTGGCAAGGCGGTCGGCAAGGTAGCCGATGGCTTCCTCGTTGGTGAAGTCAGTCTGCTTGACCCAGCGCACGGGCTTTTCGCCCAAGACGCGGAACAGCGGCTCGAGGTTCTTCTCCTCGCGGCGGATCTTGAAGCCGGACTCGTTGACGGCGCGCGGACGCAGGACGGGAGGTGCCACCTTGGGAGGCGCGGCCTGAACGGCGTTACGTGCTGCCTGGACGATCTCAGCCATGGCAAAGCCGAGCTGACGCAAACCTTCGTGGCTTGTTGCCGATACTTCAAATACACGGTATCCGCGGGCTTCGAGGTCCGGACGGACGAACTCGGCCATATCCTTGCCGTCGGGAAGATCCACCTTGTTGAGGACTACCAACTTGGGGCGTTCATTCAACGGCACTACTTCACCGTCAACACCGGCGTAGCTCATGTCCACGGCGTACTTCTCCAGTTCCGCCTCAATGATGGCGAGGTCGGAGAGAGGATCGCGGTCTGATTCAAGGGTTCCGCAATCAAGGACGTGAACCAGCGCAGCGCAGCGCTCTACGTGCCGCAGGAAGTTGTGGCCCAGGCCCTTGCCTTCGCTGGCGCCTTCGATCAGGCCGGGGACATCGGCAATGGTGAAGCGGACGTCGCCGGCCTGCACCACGCCAAGGTTGGGAATGAGCGTGGTGAAGGGGTAGTCGGCAATCTTGGGCCGGGCAGCAGACATGGCTGCGATGAGGCTGGACTTACCGGCGGACGGGAAACCAACCAATGCGATGTCTGCGATGGACTTCAGTTCCAGGACGATGTCACTGGATTCACCTTCGATGCCCAGCAGGGCAAAGCCCGGAGCCCGACGCTTCTGCGATGAGAGGGATGCGTTGCCGAGGCCGCCCTGACCGCCTGCGGCTGCAATGTACTCAGTACCCTCGCCAACGAGGTCAGCCAGGACTTCGCCGTCCTTGGTCTTGACCACGGTGCCATCAGGCACGGGAAGAATCAGGGTCTCGCCGTTCTTGCCGCCGCGCCAGTCGCCCATGCCGGGGCCGCCGTTGGTGGCGTGGCGGTGGGGAGCGTGATGGTAATCAAGCAGCGTGGTGGTCTGGGCGGACACGCGAAGGATGACATCGCCGCCGTTGCCGCCGTTGCCGCCGTCGGGGCCGCCGAGCGGCTTGAACTTTTCCCGCTTTACGGAGACACAGCCGTGGCCGCCGGTTCCGCCGGATACGTGCAGGACTACCCGGTCTACAAAGCTCGCCACGTGGATCTCCTCAGTTGCTGTCTTACAGCGTTTGTTGCTGTTGCCAGCGCTGTTGCAAAAACCAGTGCGCCTGAGGCGCCCTAGTCGATTGTAATGCGGTTAAAAGAACGGTGGAGCGGGCCGTTTGGCCCGCTCCACCGGTTCAGAACTTGTTGTTACTCTGCAGCTGCAGCAGCAACGATGTTCACTACGCGACGGCCGCGGCGAGTACCAAACTCAACCGCACCGGCCTGAAGAGCGAACAGGGTGTCGTCGCCACCGCGACCTACGCCTGCACCGGGGTGGAAGTGGGTTCCACGCTGGCGAACGATGATTTCGCCGGCGGAAACTACCTGACCACCGAAGCGCTTGACGCCCAGGTACTGTGCGTTGGAGTCACGACCGTTGCGAGTGGAACTCGCGCCTTTTTTGTGTGCCATGTGAAATGCCTGCCTCTAAATTTCTGGGGAAACTGAAAAACCTGAACAGCGGGTAACGGAAGTTACGCGATGCTGGTGATCTTGATCTTGGTCAGTTCCTGACGGTGACCCTGACGCTTCCGGTAGCCGGTCTTGTTCTTGAACTTCTGGATGACGATCTTCGGACCACGGAGGTCCTCGAGGATCTCAGCCGTGACCTTGACGTTGGCCAGTTCCGCAGCTGCGGAGGTGACCTTCTCGCCGTCAACCAGGAGCAATGCGGGCAGCTCAAGCGTGCTACCGGCTCCACCGGGGACGCGGTTCAGCGTTACGTAGTCTCCAACGGAAACTTTTTCTTGGCGGCCGCCTGCGCGGACAATCGCGTACACCACTTGGGTACTCACTTCTCTCGACGTTTATTACAAAATTTGCGTGCGGAACCTTCAACCGGAATCAGGCCTGGTTCGCGCTGTGCCTCAACGCCGTGGACTTCTGATCGAAGTCCGCGAGTCATCCCATGAACAATTCCAAGGGGCATAACCCAAGTGTTGGCGTAAGCACCGAAGATCAAGATTACGCTAGTTTGACCTTCAGCTGCAAATGAGGCCGGGTCCGGAGGCTACCTCGTGACTTGCGTCACGAGTTGTAACGGACTCTCCCGGCACCGTGCCCATACAGCCTACAGGTTTTCGGCGAGATTAACCCGATTCAGGCAGCGACGCGCTGACGTGTCTCCGCAGTTGCCCGCAAATGCACCGTGGTAGCGGGCTAGCCGCGGCCGATGGAAGGCTGCGCAAACAACCGCGGAGCATCAAAAAACGCCGTCTCATAACGGCAGGACTGGATGAAAGCGTCCATCATGGCGGCCCGCTCCATCTCCGAACCCGCAATGGCCGCAGCATCCGTGAAATTGATCGCTTTCCGGGTTGCGGCAGCGAAGTCCTCGTCGGCGTAGGTCTTCAGCCACTCGGCATAGGCGTGATCTGCGGGGGCTCCGGCGTCTACATACGATGCATGAAGCTGCCGACCCACCTCCGCGTACAACCAGTAACAGGGCAGGATCGCCGCGAGCACCACCGCGTAGCTGCCGGAAGCCGACGTTGCCAGTAGATGATCCACATAGGACTTGGTGACCGGGCCGGTGGCCGTGGAGGCCTCCCTGGTGCTCAGCCAGTTCCTGTGCAGCTCCGATTCAACTTCCAGGCACTGCTGTGATGCCTTGGCCCAGAACAACTGCTCTTCCTCCGTGGGGGCCAGGGCCCCCGCACGCGCCAACACCCTGGAGTACCCATTGAGGTAGATCGCATCTTGGGCGAGGTAGTAGTTGAAGTCACGTTCCGGGAGTTCGCCCGATTGAAGTCCTTGAATGAACGGAAGCCCGTAAATGGATTCGAGCTCTGGACCGGCTTCCTTCCACAAGGTCGCAGCGAAGGCGCCCGGCTTGGATGCCTGCTGGAGGTGGTGGAAGTGATGCACGGGCCCGTTCCCCTGCCCCACCTCGAGGGCCTCAGAGGTTGTCAAAGCCCCCAGTAACCAAGACTTCGCTTCCTGCAGTGAAACTTCCCAGTCACCCGTGCGTGCCTGGACTGTAGCCAAGGCGGACGACAAGGAGCACCCGGTTCCGTGGCTGTTCCGCGTTTCGACCCGGGGACCTGTTATCTCGATCACGTCCCGTGACAGCATCCCACTGGTGTTCACCAGTGCATCAGGACATACCGGACCCGGCAGGTGGCCACCCTTGACCAGGACCGTGTTTCCGTACTCCGCTGCCAGCCGTTTGCCTTGGTCCAGCGCCGATTCCCATTCTGTTGCCTCCGGCTCCCCCAGCAACATGGCAAGTTCCGGAAGGTTCGGGGTGATCAGGTCGGCCAGAGGCAGCAGCGAACGCAAAGCCTTCTCCGCTGACTCGCGCAGGAGCCGGTCGCCACTGGTGGCCACCATCACCGGGTCCAGGACCACGACGGCGGGACGCACCTCTTCGATCCAGCCGCGGACCTCGTCTATGACGGTCGCATCGCCGAGCATTCCGATCTTGACGGCATCAATGGTGATGTCGCTGCTGATGGCGTCCAGTTGCTGTCGGAGGAACTGCGCGGGAGGAACATGGACGGCGATGACCCCCATGGTGTTTTGTGCGGTGAGAGCCGTGATGGCAGCCATTCCGTAACCGCCGAGTGCTGCGATGCTCTTCAGGTCCGCCTGAATTCCCGCGCCGCCGGAAGGGTCCGAGCCGGCAATACTCAGTACGCGTGGGGTTGCCCGGCCCGGGTTGGGAGCGTCGAGTGGGTACACAGCTGAATATGGTGATGCAGTCATGAGGACATCCCTTCGCCGGTGCTAACCGGACAGGTTCAACGGGTCTGGATCTCAGCCTGGCCCAACGCCCGGCACCCCGTGTCAGTCCCCAAGCCTAGCCGGGAAGCGACGTGGCGCGGGAACCGGACCACGTCGCGACCGGGATGTGACCACGGATGCATGGAATGCGTGGCCTGCGCGGACAAGAAAGGCCCTGCACAGCCCGCCGTTGGCAGATTGTGCAGGGCCCTCTCAGCTGGTGCTGTCCGGATTTAGAGCTCGGAGGCAGGAACTCCAACTCCGAGGATGATGGGCTCGTCGGTTGATGCCTTCTCGGCTTGTTCCGCGGGCACCTTGGCCTCATGGGCCGAGCCTCGGGGGGCCGAGGCCGTCACCTCATGGTGCTCGACGCTGGTTTCATTGGCCGCGCCTTGGGCCCGGCTGGCACTCCGGTTGCGGCGGCCACGACGACTACTCGAAGCCTGAACAGCCTCGGGAGCTTTTTCGGCACGGGCCGGCACATCAGCCTTCGGGGCATCAGCAGGCTCCGGCACGACCACCGGCGCGGCTTCTTCCGTAGGTGCCGGAGCAGCGCCGAGGTGCGAGAACGCCTCGGCCAGGAGGTCCAGGCTCATGGCAGGCTTGGCGGCCTGCGGTTCCTCGTGGTGCTCAACGAACGGCAGTGCTACTTCTTCGCCGCCGAAACGCAGGACCGGAGTAGACCTTGCTTCCTGGACTGCTGCTTCCCTTTTTTCTGCTTCGCGGGCAGTTGCTCCGGCCTCGCCGCTGGCGGCGGTACCGGATGCGGGGCTGGCGGCCGGCTCGTGGCCCGCCGCCCTTGCCTGCTCCTCTGCGCGGTGAACTTCGTCGTCGTGCAGGTGGGCGGCGTGCGCTGCAGCGGCAATCGTCGCCAGGGCAGCCCGGGTTGCCTCAGCCTTGGCTTGCCGGGCGGGATCCTGTGCTTCGACCGGAGCCGAAGGTGCGGCCGGGGCGGACGTCGTCGTATGGACCTGCGCGGGGGCTTCGGCGATGGCCTGTCCCCCACCCTTGCCGCGGCGGCGCTTGCGTTCCGTCCGCGCTGCAGGCTGCTGTGCCTCGGCGTGCGGGCGGTGGTGCTCGGCGGCAACCACGTTGGCGCGGCGGTGTTCAACGGGCTCGTCGTGGGTGACAACGCCCCTGCCGGCGCAATGCTCGCACTGCTCACCGAAGACCTCAAGGAGGCCGGTACCCATACGCTTGCGTGTCATCTGGACCAAGCCCAGCGACGTCACTTCGGCCACCTGGTGCTTGGTACGGTCGCGGCCAAGGCACTCGACCATGCGTCGCAGGACGAGATCGCGGTTGGATTCCAGGACCATGTCGATGAAGTCGATGACGATAATGCCGCCGATGTCGCGCAGACGGAGCTGGCGAACCACTTCCTCAGCCGCTTCAAGGTTGTTCTTGGTCACCGTTTCTTCGAGGTTTCCGCCGCTGCCGGTGAACTTACCGGTGTTGACGTCCACCACGGTCATGGCCTCGGTGCGGTCGATGACCAACGAACCACCGGACGGCAGGAAGACCTTACGCTCCAGCGCCTTGTGGATCTGCTCGTCGATGCGCCAGGCAGCGAAAATGTCCTGGTCCTTGGTCCACTTTTCAAGGCGGCCCACCAGATCAGGGGCAACGTACGTGACGTAGGCCTCGATGGTGTCCCAGGCGTCGTCACCGGAGACGATCAGCTTGGAGAAGTCCTCATTGAAGACGTCACGGACCACCTTGATGGTGAGGTCGGGTTCGCCGTAAAGCAGTTCAGGGGCCAGGACCTTGGTGGACGAGGCCTGTCCTTCGATGCCTTCCCACTGGGCGCGCAGACGGTTGATGTCGTGCGTCAGCTCTTCCTCCGACGCCCCCTCAGCGGCTGTGCGGACAATGACACCGGCGTTTTCCGGCAAGCGGTCCTTCAGGATGCGCTTGAGGCGGTTGCGTTCGACGTCGGGAAGCTTGCGGGAGATGCCGGTCATGGAACCACCGGGTACGTAGACCAAGTAGCGGCCCGGCAAGGAGATCTGGCTGGTGAGCCGGGCCCCCTTGTGCCCCACGGGGTCTTTGGTCACCTGGACCAGGACGGAGTCGCCGGACTTCAGGGCGTTCTCGATCCGGCGTGGCTGGCCTTCAAGATTGACTGCGTCCCAGTTGACTTCACCGGCGTACAGGACCGCGTTGCGGCCACGTCCGATGTCCACGAAGGCAGCTTCCATGGAAGGCAGAACATTCTGGACCTTGCCCAGGTAAACGTTGCCGATCAGGGAATCCTGCTGGGTCTTGGAGACGAAGTGCTCAGCCAGAACACCGTCTTCCAGGACGCCGATCTGAATTCTGTCGTCGCGCTGGCGGACGATCATCTGGCGGTCCACCGACTCGCGGCGGGCAAGGAACTCGGCCTCGGTGATGACCTGGCGGCGGCGTCCGGTTTCGCGGGATTCGCGGCGACGCTGCTTTTTGGCCTCAAGCCTGGTGGAACCTTTGACGCCGGTAACGCGGTTGGACGGGGCTGTTTCCGTGATGGGGCGCGGTGCGCGGACACGGGTGACGGTGTTGGGCGGATCATCGTCCGAGCCGCCGGTCAGTTCAAGATCCTGGTCTCCGCGGCGGCGGCGACGCCGGCGACGCGACGTGACGCCTTCTTCAAGGGCTTCGGCTGCCGGAGCTTCTTCGTCTTCGGACTCGGTGCCGTCCTCGGCCTCGTTCTCATCGCGTTCTGTTCCGCGGCGTCCACGACGGCCACGGCTCCTGCGACGACGACGGCTACCGGCGTCCTCCAGCTCGCCCTCAGCGGCGGCTTCGCTTTCTTCTTCTTCGGGCTCCTCGGCCTTCTCCTCCACCGGTGCAACGCGGGGAACAGTGGTGAGGTCCGGGGCCTGGAAGATCATGGAAGTGATGGAAACCGGCTCCATGAACAGCGAGGTGGACGCAGCAGGAGCGGCGTCTTGGGCAGCTGCCTCTTCGGACGCTGCCTCTTCGGATGCGGACTCCTCGGATGCTACATCGGCGGCAGGTGCCTCCGGCTGGGAGCCCTTTTCCGGCGTCGTGCTTTCCTCTACGGCTTCCGCAGCTGCGGGCGCCTCGACTGCCTCAGCCTTGGGCTTGGTAGTACGACGACGGCGGACCGGCTTTTCGGGGGCAGGCTCAGCAATCGCTTCGGGCGCGGCTTCCGCGGCGGCTTCGGGCGCGGCAGTGGTGTCGTCCCCCAAACCGGGCAAAGGCTCTGCAGGCTCTGCCTTCTTGCGGGAACGGGTGCGGCGCACCGGCGCCTTGGTGGCCTCAGGGGCCGCTTCCGGCGCGGGCGTGTCAGCCGCAGGCGCCTCTACGTCAGCAGCAACCTTCGGCGCTGCCTTGCGCCGGGTCCTAGTGGCTTTCTTGGGCGCTTCCGCAGTTTCCGCGGGAGCTGCCTCGTCATTAACGGCTACAACCTGGTCATTATCCATATGTGGCAACACTCCTGCCCCAGCGACGCCGCCACATCCGGCGCCCAGTGGAGCAAATATTGTCAAAACCCGCAGGCGTTGACAGAAGTCGGCAGTATGCCTTCCGGTTCGCACCATCATTGGGGTGCGGCAGCCCTGGAAGGCCGGCGGCTCTATTCTGAAACCCGTTGTTCTGCTGCCACAACCAGGTGCCGTCCATTGTCATGGCGGGCCTACCGAGGATCACGTGATCCGGGCATGCCCAGCTCATACTGGCGGTCTTGGGAACAAAGTCACCGGACCGAAATTCGAATGTGGATCGACTTCCGGCCATGTTCATTCTCTCACACCCCCGCACATTCGCAGGGAAGGCCGCTGTGTCGTGGAGCTCGCGCGCAAGCTGGGGCCGGCGCCCAGCCTTCGGAGTTACAATCCTCCCAAGAGCCCTTCCCGGCTTGCCGGGCCGATCGTTGAAAAGGACCACATCCGCGATGCCAAGCACCGCCAGGGAAAACCTGGCCAAACAAGCCGCAAGCCCTATGGAGGACGTGTCCACGCAGCCGGACTCCCTCCCCAGTACGGTGCGTGACAAGCCTTTCGCGTGGTTGCTGCTGATCACTGGAGTGGTTGGCTGGTTGGCGTCCGGCGCCCTCGTTCTGGAGAAACTTGAGGTGCTCAAGGACCCCAATCATGTGACAGTGTGCGATGTAAATCCGTTTATCTCGTGCGGCGAAGTGATGCAGACACCGCAAAGTTCCGTGTTCGGGTTCCCCAACATGTTCATCGGCATCGTTGCCTTCGCGGTCATCATCACTACAGCCATGGGTATCCTCGCGGGAGCCAAGTATTCACGGGGTTACTGGCTGGGCCTCCAAACCGGTGTGACCCTCGGCTTTGCCTTCGTTGTATGGCTGTGGTCGCAGGCCCTCTACGTCATCCACGTGCTGTGCCCGTTCTGCATGGTGGTGTGGGCGGCCATGATCCCGTTGTTTGTCTGGGTGACCATCCGCAACATCACCAGCGGGGTCATCAAATCGCCACCCGCACTGGTCAAGCTTCTGTCCGGGTCGGGCTGGATCATCGTGGCGCTGCTGTACGTGGCCGTGATCACCACGATCTTCTTCTCCTTCATGCACCTCTTCGTGCCGTCGACAGCGTAGAACCACCACTCGCGAGATAACAGTTAAGGCCAATGTTCACGAAGAACATTGGCCTTAATTGTTATCTCGGTGGGGTTTGCTTAGCCCTCGAACCAGATCTTGATTTCACGTTCGGCAGAGTCGACGGAATCCGAGCCGTGCACGAGGTTCTGCTGCACTGCCAAGCCCCAGTCGCGGCCGAAGTCGCCGCGGATGGTGCCCGGTGCCGCCGTCGTCGGATCCGTGGTTCCGGCCAGCGAGCGGAAGCCTTCGATCACGCGGTGGCCTTCGAAGACGGCCGCAATGACCGGCCCGCTGAGCATGAACTCAACCAGAGGCTCGTAGAACGGCTTGCCCACGTGTTCCTCGTAGTGCTGCTCCAGCAGCTCGCGGGTGGCGTTGACCTTCTTCAGCTCAGCCAGGGTGTAGCCCTTGGCTTCGATCCGGGCGAGGATGCTCCCACCCAGGTTGCGGGCTACGCCGTCGGGCTTGACCAGGACAAGGGTCC
Source organism: Arthrobacter sp. Rue61a (assembly GCF_000294695.2). Classification (NCBI taxonomy): domain Bacteria; kingdom Bacillati; phylum Actinomycetota; class Actinomycetes; order Micrococcales; family Micrococcaceae; genus Arthrobacter; species Arthrobacter sp. Rue61a. The sequence continues at coordinate 2,788,165 of NC_018531.1, forward strand.
GTTCAATGCTCACAGATGCTCCAATGCGGTTGTTCGGTGGTTTTCCCAGCCAGTTTACGGGGTTTGCGGGCCGGCTTGGTCCCCGTGAGCCGCGTTCCATTCCGCCTGCTCGCGGTCGCGTTGGGCTACCTCGCGGTCAATCCGTATTCCTGCCCTGATCCCGTACCACCAGCAGATGGCAAACAGAATGCCCACAATGAACATGGTGGGCTCGGCGAAGCCCGTCAGGATCAGAACCAGCTGCAGCCCCCAGCCAACTGCGATGCCCCACGGCTTGGAAAGTACGGCGCACGCCAGAACAAGCACAACGCTCAGGGCAATGCCCACTCCCAGGATGATGCCGGGGTCAACTTCCCCGCGCCTCAGGCCGAAGACTGCCAGCGTGCCGAAAAACGCGACGAACGCTTCCAGCAGGAGCACGGTGGAAGCGAACATCACTTTGGTGGACCGGCGCTTTTTAGGCATGCCCGGGCGCCATTCGCGCTGCGCTTTAGTCATTTTCGCCATGCTAGGCACTTGCCTTTCCGAGCAGGATCCGGGCCTCGGCCACCACCGTGATGGAACCCGTCACCAGGACACCGCCAGCGAGGTCGTCGTTGGATTCGGCACGTTCGATAGCCCATTCCAGGGCATCGTCCAGCTTCTCGGCGATGTGAACATTGTCCTCGCCGAAACCGAGGTCGACAGCGAGCTCGGCCAATTCCGCTGCAGGAACGGCGCGGGCGGAGTTGGATTGCGTAAAGCAAAATTCCTCGGCGAGGCCCCCCAGTGATTCCTTGAGCGTCTTCAGGATTTCCTCGGCATCCTTTTCCCGCAGAACGCCAACCACAACCACCAGCTTGCTGAAACTGAAGGCCTCCTGGATCGCTTCTGACGAGACGCGAATGCCGTCGGGGTTATGCGCAGCGTCCACCACGACGGTGGGGGCAGTCCGCACAACTTCGAGTCGGCCAGGTGACGTCACGGTGCCAAAGGCTTCCTTGAGTACCTCGGCGTCGAGTTCTTTCTCTCCTCCGCCGAAGAATGCTTCCAAGGCCGCAACGGCTACAGCCGCGTTTTCAGCCTGATGGGCGCCATGCAGCGGCAGCAGGAGGTCTTCGTAGCGGCCAGCGAGTCCCTGAATGGTCAGGACCTGACCACCCACAGCAACGCTGCGGGACTCGACACCAAATTCAACGCCCTCGAAGCGGAACGGCACGTCCACTTCGCGGGCTTTCTCCAACAGGACCTGCGCAGCGTCCACTGGCTGAGCGGCACTCACCAGGAAGCCACCTGGCTTGATGATGCCGGACTTCTCGTAAGCGATGTCCTCGGTGGTGTCGCCCAGAAGATCCGTGTGATCCAAGGAAATCGGAGTGATGACTGAGACTTGGCCGTCGCCGACGTTCGTGGCATCGGTGATGCCCCCAAGGCCAACTTCCATGACGGCGACATCAACAGGCTGATCGGCGAACACCGCGAAGCCCAGGATGGTCAGGCATTCGAAGTAGGTCAGCCGCGGCTGGTTATCGGCAACAAGCTCGCTGTCCACGATTTCCAGGTAAGGGCGGATCTCGTCCCAGATGCGCACGAACGTAGCGTCCGGCACCGGCTCGCCGTCAATGCTGATGCGCTCAGTTACCTTGGACAGGTGCGGGCTGGTGTAGCGGCCTGTACTCAGCCCGTGGGCACGAAGTCCGGCTTCGATCATGCGGGCCGTGGACGTTTTGCCGTTGGTGCCGGTGATGTGGATGATCGGATAAGCCTTGTTCGGCTCCCCCAGCACGTCCATGGCGCGGAACAACGGAGCAAGACGCGGTTCCATCTTGTTCTCCGGAGCGCGGCCCAAAAGTTCGGCGTAGACGCTTTCAACTGAGAATTCGTCAGTCATGATCATGCACCTGCCTTTGCGACCGTGACCTGCGGTTCGTCGACACTGGCCAACAGGACCTCCAGTTCCAGCGTCAACGTTTCGGTCTTGACGAGCTCCGAGTTGGCTTCCAAGGCATCCACCACATCCTGTGCGGCTTCCACGGAGGTCCGGATACGGTCGCTCACGTTGAGTCCGGCGTCCTTGCGGGCTTGCTGGATGGCGCGGACCATGTCACGGGCCAGCCCCTCGGCCGCAAGTTCGGCAGTAACCTCGGTATTCAGGACGACGAAACCGCCACCTGGGAGAACAGCGACTGCGGAACTGCCGCCGTCGGCCGTTTCTGCCACGACAGTCTCCAGCGTGTATTCCTGGGGCTCGAGCTCCAAGCCGCCTGCCACCACAACTCCGGCGTCGTTGACTGACCAGTCGCCGGACTTGGATCCCTTGATTGCTTGCTGCACGTTTTTGCCGAGGCGCGGGCCAGCGGCACGGGCGTTCACCACAAGCTTCTGCTCGATGCCGAACTCCTCTGGCGAAGCCGTGGCGGCGTCCAGCAAGCGGACCGAACGCAGGTTCAGTTCATCAGCGACGACGGCGGCAAAGCCTTCCAGCGCGTCTGCACCCGGTGCCACCACCGTCAGTTCCTGCAACGGCAGGCGGACCCGCAGGTTCGCGGCCTTGCGCAAGCTGGAGCCGGTGGAGCAGATCTGCTGGACGCGGTCCATGGCTTCGACCAGTCCGGGGTTGGACGGGAACAGCGAAGCGTCAGGCCAGTCAGCCAGGTGAACGGAACGGCCACCCGTCAGTCCGCGCCAGATCTCTTCCGTCACCAGTGGCAGCAACGAAGCTGATACACGGCACACCGCTTCGAGGGCTGTGTAGAGCGCGTCAAAAGCGTCCACATTCTCGTCGAAGAAACGCTGGCGGCTGCGGCGGACGTACCAGTTGGTGAGCATATCCAGGTAGCTGCGCAGTTCATCGCAGGCACCGGAGATGTCGTAGCTGTCCAGGCTGGTGGTCACGTTTCGGACCAGGTCCCCCGTGTTCGCCAGAAGGTACTGGTCCAAGGTGTCGGCGTAACCGTCGTAGCGCAGCTTCGCCTCGTAGCCGGAAGCTGTCCCGTCCACTGCGTTAGCGGCGTTGGTGTACAGCGTGAAGAAGCTGTACACGTTCCACAACGGCAGGATGACCTGGCGCACGCCGTCGCGGATGCCCTGTTCGGTAACCACAAGGTTGCCGCCGCGCAGGATGGGGCTGGACATGAGGAACCAGCGCATGGCGTCGGAACCGTCGCGGTCCAGGACCTCTGAAACATCCGGGTAGTTGCGCAGGCTCTTGGACATTTTCTGCCCATCGGAGCCCAGCACGATGCCGTGGCTGATGACGTTGCGGAACGCCGGACGGTCGAACAGCGCCGTGGACAGGATGTGGAGCATGTAGAACCATCCACGGGTCTGGCCGATGTACTCCACGATGAAGTCCGCGGGGTTGTGGGTGTCGAACCATTCCTCGTTCTGGAACGGGTAGTGCACCTGTCCATACGGCATCGATCCGGAGTCGAACCAGACGTCCAGGACGTCCTCGACTCGGCGCATGGTGGACTTACCTGTGGGGTCGTCCGGGTTGGGACGGGTCAGTTCGTCGATGAACGGGCGGTGCAGGTCCACCTGGCCTTCGTTGTTGACCGGCAGGCGACCGAAGTCGGCTTCCATCTCGGCGAGCGATCCGTACACGTCAGTGCGCGGGTACTCGGGGTCGTCGGACTGCCACACCGGGATCGGCGAACCCCAGTAGCGGTTACGGCTGATGGACCAGTCGCGGGCGTTGTCCAGCCACTTGCCGAACTGGCCGTCCTTGACGTTGCCCGGGATCCAGTTGATCTCCTGGTTCAGCTCGGACATACGGTCCTTGAACTTGGTGACCTCCACGTACCAGGAGGACACGGCACGGTAGATCAGCGGGTTCCGGCAACGCCAGCAGTGCGGGTAGCTGTGCTCGTAGCTGGCCTGGCGGACAAGGCGGCCATCGGCGCGCAGCACCTGGGTGATGGGCTTGTTCGCTTCGAAGACCTGCAAGCCGACGATCGAGGCGAGCTCACCGTGTGCGAACAGCGGCAGGAACTTGGCGCCTTCATCGACGGACAGGACCACGGGGATGCCGGCGTCTTCACAGACCTTCTGGTCATCCTCGCCATAGGCCGGAGCCTGGTGGACGATGCCCGTACCGTCAGTGGTGGTGACGTAGTCGGCTACCAGGAAGCGCCAGGCATTCTGCGTGCCGTACTTCTCAGTGTCGGCAAAGTCGTTCCACAGCGGTTCGTATTCAAGGCCTGCCAAGTCGGCGCCTGTGTGCGTGGACACAACAGCGGCTGTTGCGGCAGCGGCGTCGTCGTACCCCAGATCCTTGGCGTATGACCCCACAAGGTCAGTGGCCAGCAGGAAGCTGCCGGTGACGGGCGCTTCAGCGGAAGCAGCCTTGACACCGTTGGGGCCCGCGGGCAGGACAGCGTAGGAGATGTCAGGCCCGACGGCGAGCGCCAGGTTGGTGGGCAACGTCCAGGGCGTGGTGGTCCAGGCGAGCGCCTGCACACCTTCCAAAGCCTTGGAGAGTTCGGACTCCCCTGCCTTGACGGGGAACGTTACCGTGACCGTCTGGTCCTGGCGGTTCTTGTAGACGTCATCGTCCATGCGAAGTTCGTGGTTGGACAGGGGTGTCTCGTCCTTCCAGCAGTACGGAAGGACGCGGTAACCGTTGTAGGTCAGGCCCTTCTCATGCAGTTGCTTGAAGGCCCAGAGGACCGATTCCATGTATTCGACGTTGAGGGTCTTGTAGTCGTTCTCGAAGTCCACCCAGCGGGCCTGGCGCGTGACGTAGGCCTTCCACTCGTTGGCGTACTTCATCACGGAGGCGCGGCAGGCGTCGTTGAATTTGTCGATGCCCATGGCTTCGATCTGGGTCTTGTCCGTCATGCCCAGCTGCTTCATGGCTTCGAGCTCAGCAGGAAGGCCGTGCGTGTCCCAGCCGAAGCGGCGCTCTACACGCTTGCCGCGCTGGGTTTGGTAGCGGCCCACGAGGTCCTTGGCGTAGCCGGTGAGCAGGTGGCCGTAGTGAGGGAGGCCGTTGGCGAAGGGAGGGCCGTCATAGAAGACGAACTCGTTGCTGCCGGCTGCCCCGCCGGGAAGGTCGCTGTCGCGCTGGTCGATGCTGGCTTGGAAGGTGCCGTCTTCATCCCAGTATTTGAGGATGCGCTCTTCGATTTCCGGGAACTTCACGGAAGCGGACACGCCAGGTGTGCCGGACGAAGACGCTGAGGCCTTGGGGTAGTGGGTCATCTCATATCCTGTGATAGCTGGTTGACTGTCAGGATGCGAGGACGGCTTCGGCGTTGATCTGCATCACCACCGGTACCGCGGTACCACCTCACTTACCGGAACCTTGGCCTCCCCGGGTAAGGAAGGACTGCCGGTGCCGGCCTCTCATTACTGCTGTAACGGGCTTACCCGTCCGGTTCTACCGGGCGCTTGCCACTTTGCAGGTGGTCAGTGCCGTTCTTCCGGAAGCTCACCGGTGATGGCCGGGTCAAAGCTGGTCCTCCAAGTCTAGCGGCAGCTGAGGGCCCGGCTCTACTTGCGGTTCATCCTTTGGGTGGAGTCCGTCGCACGTGGCGGTGCATAGACTCGAGCCCATGACACACCCCGCACCTTCCATGATGGAAACCCGCCGTGCGCCGCGCAGTGCTTCAGTTGTGTGTTCGGTATTGGCGTTGCTTGCGGTGCTGCCCGTGGCCGGGGTGTCCATGTTCCGGGCGATCCCTGCGGAATGGCCCTTGGTGGTGGTGCAGTTGTTGTCCTTCACCCCGTGGATGGTGCTTCCTACTGCGTTTGCCTTGATGCTGGCTGTGGTGGGGCGGCGGCGTTGGGTCATCATCGCGACGTCGGCCCTGTTGGCTGTCCAGTTGTTCTGGCTGTTTCCGATTGACGCCGGAAAGCCGGAGGCACTGCCTGCCGGTACACCAACCGTGGCGCTGAAGGTGATGAGCCTCAACTCTGAGTACGGGGAGGCCGACGCCGCGGCAATCGTGAAGTTGGTCCGGGACAACGGCGTCCAGCTCCTGGCCATTCAGGAACATACGCAGGGACTGGAGGATCGCCTGGAATACGAGGGCTTGGATCGGATGCTGCCGAACCGGGTCAGCGAACCACATGACGATGCCTCCGGTGGCGCCGTATATTCGGTGTTCCCGCTCGAGCCCAACGGGCTCCTGCCTGATACGCCCTTCCGGAATGATGTCACCCGCGTATTCGTCTCGGACCCGGGTTCCGGGTCCAAGGCCACGCTGAACCTCACCAACGTTCACGCCCTCCCGCCGGTGGATGAGCGGATTGACCAGTGGCGGAGCGACCTCGTCAAGATCGCCCGCCAGGCGTCAAGCCCGGGGAATCACCTGCTGATGGGTGACTACAACTCCACCTATGATCACTCCGAGTTACGGGCGTTGCTCGCTGATGGCCCGCAAGGCACCAAGCTCGTGGACGTCGGGACGGCCTCCGGTGCACGGTTCTCTCCCACGTGGCCCATGGAGGGACCCCCGCTTCCGGGCATCGTGATCGACCATATGGTCACCTCATCCCGCATCAGCAGCAGCGGCTATGCCGTCCACCGGGTACCCGGTTCGGACCATGCGGCGATCATGGCCACGCTCGCAGTCCCGGCCGGCTGACGGGCCTTAGCCCTCTTTGCGAATCAGCTTGTGGTTGGCTGCCTGGGCCACAGGGCGGACAACAATCTGGTCAAGGTTGATGTGATGAGGCAGCGAAACGGAGTACGCCACCACGCCGGCCACGTCCTCTGCGGTCAGCGGCTTCTCCACCCCGGCGTAGACCTTGGCCGCGGCGTCTTTGTCGCCGAGCCGGTTGAGCGCGAACTCCTCTGTCTGCACCAGCCCCGGGGCAACCTCAATGACCCGGACATTGTTGCCCACCTCTTCGAGGCGAAGCGCGTTGGTCATGGCGTGCTGGGCGAACTTGGCAGCGTTGTAGCCTGCGCCGCCCTCGTAGGCGGACAGTCCGGCTGTAGAGGTGAGGTTAAGAACAGTTCCTTCGCCGTTTTCCCGCAGCATCGGCAGGAAGGCCCGGGTGATCTTCATGGTGCCCAGGACGTTGACCTGGTACATCCAATCCCAATCTTCCGTGTCAGCGTTGGCGATGGTGTCCGCACCCCGTGCACCGCCGGCGATGTTGATGAGGGTGTCAGCACCTCCGGCCTTGGTGACGGCCGCGAGCAAGGCCGAGACGTCGTCGTCGAGCGTGATGTCAGCCGGGAACGGCACCGCACCGGTTTCGGCGCCCAAGGCGCCGAGCCTGTCCGCCCGGCGAGCAACGGCGAAGACCTTCCATCCGGCGGAAACCAGCGCCTTCACTGTGGCCTCGCCGATCCCAGTGCTTGCACCGGTGACGACTGCCGTCTTGTTGTTTCCTGCATTCTGTCCGGAAGGCGTGTTGTGCGCTGCCAAAGTCATGGCACTACCTTATCCGGGGCGCAGCTCCTCCAACGGGCGGGCTGTAACGCCAGGCCATGAAACAATTGATCCATGGCTGAATCAACGCAGGGTACAGACACGCCCGCCACCGCCCCCATCAACGTTCCCGACAAGCCGGCCCTGGAGGGCCTTGAGGCTGCCCTGACGCAGCGCTGGCTGAGTGAAGGAACCTACAAGTTCAACCCGGACACCACCCGGGAGCAGGTCTACTCGATCGACACTCCCCCGCCCACGGCATCCGGCTCGCTCCACGTGGGCCACATGTTCTCCTTCACCCAGACTGACGTCCAGGCCCGCTACATGCGCATGACCGGCAAGAACGTCTTCTACCCCATGGGCTGGGACGACAATGGACTGCCCACCGAGCGCCGCGTCCAGAACTACTACGGTGTGCGTTGCGATCCCGCCATCCCCTACAAGGCCGACTACACGCCACCGGCACAACCGGCCAAGAACCAGCGCGATTTCGACGTCGTTTCGCGCCAGAACTTCATCGAACTGTGTGAAGAACTCGCCGTTGAGGACGAAAAGGTCTTCGAGAACCTGTTCCAGACCCTTGGTCTGTCGGTGGACTGGGACCTCACTTACCGCACCATTGACGACACTTCGCGTGCGGTGTCCCAGCGCGCCTTCCTCGCGAACCTCTCGGCCGGTGACGCCTACATGGCCGAAGCACCCACACTCTGGGATGTAACGTTCCGCACCGCCGTTGCCCAGGCCGAGCTAGAGGACCGGGAAGTTGCCGGCGCCTACTACCGCTACCCCTTCTTCACCGAAGACGGCGACAAGATCTTCATCGAGACCACCCGCCCCGAACTTCTGGCTGCCTGCGCGGCCCTGGTGGCAAACCCCGACGACGAGCGGTACCAGCCGCTCTTCGGCAAAACCGTGAAGTCGCCCCTGTTCGACGTCGAGCTCGAGGTCAAAGCGCACCCCCTCGCCAAAGCGGACAAGGGCTCCGGCATCGCCATGGTCTGTACCTTCGGTGACCTGACCGACGTCACCTGGTGGCGCGAGCTGCAGCTGCCCACGCGCGCCATCATGGGCCGCGATGGCCGCATCATTGCAGACACCCCTGAATGGATCACCACCGACGCCGGCAAGGAAGCCTACGCTGCGATCGCCGGCAAGACCGCTTTCTCCGCCAAGGAAGCAGTGGTTGAACTGCTCAAAGCAGCGGACCTGCTGGACGGCGAACCCAAGAAGATCACCCACCCGGTGAACTTCTTCGAGAAGGGTGACAAGCCCCTTGAGGTTGTTACCTCCCGTCAGTGGTACATCCGTAATGGTGGCCGCGATGAGGAACGCCGCGAACGCCTGATCGGCCGTGGCCAGGAAATTACCTTCCACCCGGCCTTCATGCGTTCACGTTACGAGAACTGGATCGCCGGCCTGAACGGTGACTGGCTCGTATCCCGCCAGCGCTTCTTCGGCGTGCCCATCCCCGTCTGGTACCCGCTGGACGCCCAGGGCAACCCGGACTACGACAACCCCATCCTGCCTTCGGACGAGATGCTTCCCGTAGATCCTGCCGCGGACGCTGCGCCCGGTTTCGAGGAATCCCAGCGTGACCAGGCCAATGGCTTCACAGGTGACGCCGATGTACTTGACACCTGGGCTACGTCCTCCCTGACCCCGCAGATTGTGGGCGGCTGGAGCCGTGACGAGGACCTGTTCTCCAAGGTCTACCCCTTCGACCTCCGTCCGCAGGGACACGACATCATCCGCACCTGGCTCTTCTCCTCCGCCGTCCGCGCGGATGCCCTGCAGAAGAACGCTCCGTGGAAGCACGCGGCCATCTCCGGCTGGATCCTTGACCCGGACCGGAAGAAAATGTCCAAATCCAAGGGCAACGTTGTTGTGCCCACGGATGTTTTGAACGAGTACGGTTCGGACGCCGTGCGCTACTGGGCAGCGTCAGCAAAGCTCGGTGCAGACACGGCCTACGAGATCGCCCAGATGAAGATCGGCCGCCGCCTCGCCATTAAATTGCTGAACGCTTCGAAGTTCGTGCTGAACCTCGGCGCCACCGAGAACTCAGTGGTGACCTCCGACCTTTCGGTGCTCACCAATCCTTTGGACCGTGCACTGTTGGCGCAGCTTTCCGACGTCGTGGCCCAATCCACCAAGGCCTTCGAGAACTACGACTACGCCCGCGCACTCCAGATCACTGAGTCGTTCTTCTGGCAGTTCACGGACGACTACGTGGAGCTCATCAAGGACCGTGCCTACGGTGCCGCCGGCGAAGCCGAGCAGGCATCCGTACTTGCCGCGCTGGCGACAACGCTGGACTCCCTCCTGCGCCTGTTCGCACCGTTCCTGCCCTTCGCCACCGAAGAGGTCTGGGGCTGGTGGCGCACCGGATCAGTTCACCGTGCTGAGTGGCCGGCAGCCTTGGAGATCACCGATGGTGACACCACCATGCTCGGCACCGTGGGCGTAGCACTCAGCGGCATCCGCAAGGCAAAGTCCGAGGCCAAGGTGAAGCAGCGTACCGAGGTGCTCTCGGCATCCATTACTGCTTCGGAAGTGCTGGTAGCCCAGTTGAAGGCCGGCCTGGGTGACTTGAAGGCAGCCGCGAACGCGCAGGAGATCACTCTTCAGTCCGGCGAAGGCGAACTGACGGTCAGCGATGTTGTCCTGGCACCTGCCGAGGAGCAGCCCGCGTCGTAGCCAGAGTCCTCCCAGTCAGGGATTTTGGGCAAAGGGGAAGCCCCATCAGCGTTTTGCCGTTGGTGGGGCTTCGACTTTTCGGCTGTCTGGTGATGTCTTGACAGTCTGGCGGAATCCTTGGAATTTCAGGTCTTCCTACCTCATCACTGGTAAGTTGCTTCCAACTTTGCCAAAGGCTGCGTTGGTTGCAATCACTGAATCTTTGGTTTCCGTGTCCCTCTTCTTTCGAAGTGGGTAAGAACTATTGTTGTCCCGCCGAGGACGATGCACAAGGGCTTTGAAAGAACTACAAACCTGTAGTTCTCCTGCGGTGGAAGAGCATCCTGTGGCAGAGTATTGACCATGCCGGAACTCCCCGAAGTGCACGGCCTGTGCATGTACTTGGACACCCAACTCCACGGAGCTGTGCTGACCGAGGTCCGAATCAACTCCTTCTCTGCACTCAAGACGGCGGATCCCCCCTACACAGCCCTTGAAGGCCGGACCATTCTTGGTGCCAAGCGCATCGGAAAATTCGTGTGCATCGACGCTGACGGCCTGTTCTTCGTGTTCCATCTGGCCAAGGCCGGGTGGGTCAGGTATACCGAACACCCGTCCTCAGCCGGTTTGCGCATGGGCAAGAGCAACATCTCAGCACGGCTCCTGCTCCACCGGCCTGCCGACGACGCCCATATCGGCGTGGATCTGACGGAAGCGGGAACCAAGAAAAGCCTCGCCATCTACGTAGTGAAGGATCCTCAGGACGTTCCGGGAATAGCCACGCTGGGACCGGAGCCCCTCAGCCCCGATTTTGACCTGGACGCGCTGGCAGGAATCCTCGGATCGAGCTCACAGCAGATCAAGGGCCTGCTGCGCAGCCAGAGCGTGATCGCTGGCATCGGCAACGCTTACAGCGACGAGATTCTCCACGCCGCCAGGATTTCCCCCTTTGCCACCGCCAAGTCTTTGGACCAGGCGACGGTGGCCAGGCTATATGCGGCCATGCAGGAGGTTCTGGTGGGTGCCGTCAACGCGGCAGCCGGCAAGCCGTCCAGCGAGCTTAAGGACACCAAGCGCAGCAATTTCCGGGTGCATGCCAGGACCGGCCAGCCTTGTCCGGTGTGTGGAGATACCGTCCGTGAGGTGTCCTTTGCGGACACCTCACTTCAGTATTGCCCTACATGCCAGACCAACGGGAAGATCCTCGCCGACCGAAGAACCTCAAGGTTCCTGAAGTAGAAGCTAACCGCTAGTTGAATTCAGGGCTTTCAGTTCGGCTGCGCTTCAGCTCGAAGAAGTGGGGGTAAGCAGCCAAAGTCACCGTGGCGTCCCAGAGCTTTCCTGCTTCTTCACCCCGGGGAATCCGGGTAAGGACAGGACCGAAGAACGCCGTGCCGTTAACGGCTACCACGGGAGTTCCAACATCCTGGCCCACCAATGAGATGCCTTCCTCGTGGCTTGCGCGCAATTGGGCATCGTATTCATCGGAGTCCGCGAAGCGTGCCAAGTCAGCGGGAAGTCCTGTTTCGGCGAGGGCCTTCTGGATCACCGAAGCGCGGTCCTTGTTACCCTCGTGGTGGATCTGCTCCCCCATGGCGTCATACAAGGGCTTGACGTAGCTGCTGCCGTGGAGCTCCTGGGCGGCAATGATGACCCGAACGGGACCCCAGCTGTCGTCCATCATGGCCCGGTAATTTTCGGGGAGGTCGCGGCCCTCATTGAGTACTGAAAGGCTCATGACGTGCCATTCGGTCTCGATGCCGCGCACCTGCTCCACCTCACCGATCCAGCGGGACGTGATCCACGCGAAGGGGCATACGGGGTCGAACCAGAAGTCAGCCTTGTTGACGTTCTCTTCGGACGCAAGCTGTTCTGGCGCAGTCTGTTCGGGCACAGGGAACTCCTCTGAGGGGTGTGTAATGGCACGACGTCGGCCCCTTGAGAACTACATCCTGGGAACCACGTCTCGTTTAGGCCAACAGGAGGTTAAGCCGACTTATTCCGGCGCTTCGCGACGACGTCGTGGGCGATCATGGTGGGCTGAGCCTTCTTGGCGACCACGTCTGCCGTGATCACCACGGTTGCGATGTCGTCCCTGCTGGGAAGATCGAACATGACAGGCAGCAGCACGTCTTCCATGATGGCCCGGAGGCCACGAGCACCTGTGCCACGCTCAAGCGCCTGGTCCGCTATGGCATCCAAGGCGTCGTCATCGAATTGCAGCTCCACGCCGTCCAACTGGAACATCTTCTGGTATTGCTTCACCAGGGCGTTCTTTGGCGTGGAGAGAATTTGGATCAGTGCCGGCCGGTCCAGGCTGGACACGGTGGTGATTACAGGCAGACGCCCAATGAATTCCGGAATGAGGCCGAACTTGAGCAGATCTTCCGGCATAACTTCGCCATAGGTATCCACGTTGTCCCGGGCCTCGTTGAGCGGTGCACCGAATCCGATGCCCTTGCGCCCGGATCGCGAACCAATGATGTCTTCCAGCCCGGCAAAGGCACCGGCCACAATGAAGAGGACGTTGGTGGTGTCGATCTGGATGAACTCCTGATGCGGATGCTTCCTGCCGCCCTGAGGGGGAACGGAAGCCACAGTGCCCTCAAGAATCTTCAGGAGAGCCTGCTGTACACCTTCGCCGGATACGTCTCGGGTGATCGACGGGTTCTCGCTCTTCCGGGAGATCTTGTCGATTTCGTCGATGTAGATGATGCCTTGCTCGGCCTTCTTGACGTCGTAGTCAGCAGCCTGGATGAGCTTGAGCAGGATGTTCTCTACGTCCTCGCCAACGTAGCCGGCTTCCGTCAACGCAGTGGCATCAGCAACGGCGAACGGCACGTTGAGGCGACGGGCCAGTGTCTGGGCCAGGTAGGTCTTACCGCAGCCTGTTGGGCCGATCAGGAGGATGTTTGATTTAGCGATCTCCACGTCCTCGTGGTGGGAGCCTTCGCCGAGGCTTCCGGCCTTTGGGGCATGGCCGGCCTGAATGCGCTTGTAGTGGTTATAGACCGCTACTGCCAGCGAGCGTTTGGCGGGCTCCTGGCCGATGACGTATTCCTGCAGGAAGTCGAAGATCTCACGCGGCTTGGGCAGTTCGAAGCTACCGAGATCGGAAACTTCAGCAAGTTCCTCTTCGATGATCTCGTTGCAAAGCTCGATGCACTCATCGCAGATGTAGACACCGGGCCCGGCAATCAGCTTGCGTACCTGCTTCTGGCTCTTTCCGCAGAACGAACACTTCAGCAGATCCGTGCTCTCGCCAATCCGAGCCATGTGGGAATCCCTTCGTTGCATGCGGGTAATGCGGCTCCGCGCCGTACTCAAGTGTGCGGCCACGCCGCGGTTGGCACCACCGTGACAACATCCACTCTAGGTCACAATGGGCTGCTTGGGTGGAAACAGAACGCCGGTGCGGTCCATATTTCGTGAACCGCACCGGCGTCGTAATCCGTGCGCTACCGGGCGATTGCCTGGGGCTTGATCTTACGGGAGTCCAGAACCTGGTCGATAAGACCGTAGCTCAGGGCGTCCGCAGCGGTCAGGATCTTGTCTCGCTCGATGTCGTTGTTGACCTGCTCGGACGTACGGCCCGAGTGGTGCGCCAACGTGTCCTCAAGCCAGGTGCGCATGCGCATGACTTCTGCGGCCTGGATCTCGAGGTCCGAAGCCTGGCCGCCTTGGCCACCCGAGAGAGCCGGCTGGTGGATCAGCACGCGGGCGTTCGGCAGGGCCAGACGCTTGCCGGGCGTACCAGCGGCGAGCAGCACGGCAGCCGCGCTGGCCGCCTGCCCCAGGCACACCGTCTGGATCTCCGGACGGATGTACTGCATGGTGTCGTAGATGGCCGTCATTGCAGTGAATGAGCCACCCGGAGAGTTGATGTACAGGGTGATGTCCCGGTCCGGGTCAGTCGATTCCAAGACCAGCAGCTGGGCCATGATGTCGTCAGCGGACGCGTCGTCAACCTGGACGCCAAGGAAGATGATGCGGTCCTCGAACAGCTTGGTGTACGGGTCCTGGCGCTTGAAGCCGTAGGGCGTGCGCTCCTCGAACTGGGGCAGGACGTAACGGCTGGACGGGAGATTACCGGCAGACCATCCGAAGTTGTAGTTCATGTTCTTTACTCCTGGGGTTTCAGTGGTTCTTTGTGCCGGTTAGTTTTCGGAGTTCGACTGGTTGGCCGTTCCGCCGCCGCCTGCAACAGAACCGGCGTGCGCCGAGATCTTGTCGAAGAAGCCGTATTCCAGGGCTTCAGTGGCCGTGAACCACTTGTCGCGGTCGTTGTCCTTGAGGATGGTTTCCACGGACTGCCCGGTCTGCTCCGCAGTGAGCTCAGCCATGACCTTCTTCATGTGCAGGATGAGTTCCGCCTGGATCTTGATGTCCGAGGCCGTGCCGCCGATGCCGCCCGAGGGCTGGTGCATCAGGATGCGGGCGTTGGGTGTGGCGTAACGCTTTCCCTTGGTTCCGGAGGAAAGGAGGAACTGACCCATGGACGCTGCAAGACCGGTTGCCACGGTGACCACATCGTTCGGGATGAACTGCATGGTGTCGTAGATAGCCATGCCGGCCGTCACGGAACCACCCGGGGAGTTGATGTACAGGTAGATGTCCTTCTCCGGGTCCTCGGCCGAGAGGAGGAGGAGCTGCGAGCAGATGGCGTTGGCGTTCTCGTCACGGACTTCAGAGCCGAGCCAGATGATGCGCTCTTTCAGCAGGCGGTTGTAGATGTAGTTGTCCTGGGCTGCGGGATCGACAGTTGCCATCCGGGGAGCCTCTGATTGCTGTGACATAAGTACTTACCTCTCGCTGGTGCCAGTGACCTCACTGAACTTCACTACTTGGACACTAACCGTTTTCACGGGCGATTTGTTCGCCGAAATCGCACTGTTCGCTGACGGCGCACGTCTGCGTTCAACGTCGAAGTTCAGCCTTAAAGCAAACCGGCCCCGGATCAGAGATCCGGGGCCGGTTGAAGTCGTGAACTAGAACTTCACTGCTGCGGGGTCGTCGCTTGCGACAACGTCAGCTTCTTCGTTCGCTTCACCAGCTGCAGCCTCTTCGGCTGCTGCTTCGCCTGCGGGGCGGACGAAGTCGGTGAGGTCAACCTTGTTGCCCTCGGAGTCGACTACCTCTGCCTGACCCAGCACAACGGCCAGGGCCTTGCGGCGGCGAACCTCGGAAACCATCATGGGAACCTGGCCGCTCTGATCAATGATCTGTGCGAACTGGTTGGGGTCCATGCCGTACTGGCTTGCGGTGGTGACGATGTAGTCGATCAGCTCGTTCTGGCTGACGTCTACTTCTTCCTTGTCCGCAATGGCGTCGAGGATGATCTCGTTCTGGAAGGCGCGCTCGGTGTTGGCCTTGACCTCGGCGCGGTGCTCCTCGGTGTCGTGGTCACCTTCGCCGTGTGCGTTCTCCGGGTTGAAGTGAGCTTCGATCTGCTCTTCAACCACGGAGTCCGGAACCGGAACCTCAACCAGCTCAACGAGCTTGTCAAGAACCTTGTCGCGAGCTTCAACGCCCTGCTCGACGACCTTGGAGTCGGCAGCCTGCTTGGCGAGATCCTCACGGAGTTCGGCAAGGGTGTCGAACTCGGAGGCGAGCTGAGCAAAGTCGTCGTTCGCTTCGGGGAGCTCGCGCTCCTTGACAGCCTTGACAACAACCTTCACCTGCGCGGATTCGCCGGCATGGTCGCCGCCAACCAGTGTGGTCTCGAAGATTGCTTCTTCGTCGGCAGAGAGGCCGGTCACGGCTTCGTCGAGGCCTTCGAGCATGGTGCCGGCGCCGACCTGGTAAGAAAGGCCGGCAGCGGAATCGATGTCTTCGCCATCGATGGTGGCGGTGATGTCGATGGTCAGGAAGTCATCGTTCTTGGCAGGACGTTCAACGGACTTCAGCGTGCCGAAACGGCCGCGCAGTTCGTCCAGGGACTTGTCCACGTCAGCTTCGGAGGACTCAGCAGCGGCAACCTCAACCTTGATGCCGGCGTAGTCGGGCAGCTCGATCTCAGGGCGGACATCGATCTCAACCTGGAACTTGAGCTCGCCATCGGTTGCGGACGGGTCCGGAACCTCGGTGATTTCAACCTCGGGACGGCTCAGGGGGCGTACGCCGGTTTCCTGAACTGCAGCCTGGTACCAGCCGTTGAGGCCATCGTTGATGGCGGTCTCCAGAACGTAGCCACGGCCAACGCGCTGGTCGATCAGCTTGGAGGGAACTTTGCCCTTGCGGAATCCGGGAACCTGGATCTGCGAAGCAACGGTCTTGTACGCGGCATCGATGCTCGGCTTCAGTTCCTCAAAGGGAACCTCAACGTTGAGCTTGACCCGCGTTGCGGTGAGGTTCTCGACAGCGCTCTTCACAGTCTAAGTACTCCTGAATTTGTGGGTATGGGGTTCTGTCGTGTCCCTGAAGCGGACACAAACACAGAGTCGGGGTGACAGGATTTGAACCTGCGACTTCCTGCTCCCAAAGCAGGCGCTCTAGCCAAGCTGAGCTACACCCCGAATGCACAGGACAGTCTACGGGGAAGTAAGCCAAGAATGCACATTTGACACTGCCGCCGGAATTAGGTTTAGTTGTACCCGGCTTCAACAGCCACCGGGAAGATGTCCTGAACAAGGATATCCGTCCTGGGGACGTAGCTTAATGGTAAAGCCTCAGTCTTCCAAACTGATTACGCGGGTTCGATTCCCGTCGTCCCCTCCACGAAGAAGGGCCCCGATCCATGGATCGGGGCCCTTCTTGCTTCATCGCAACGTTCGGAAAAAGCCTATATTTGGCAGCCGGGACACCAGTACAGCTTGCGTGCACCGATTTCCGTCATCCCCACCAGCGTTCCGCAGGCCCGGCAGGGCATGCCGTCACGCTTATACACAAAGTGGGCATCGGCGTCGGGCGCTGCAGCACCGCCGCCGGTCCACAGAGTGGATGGCGTCGTAACAATCCGTCCGTCACGGACGCCGTCGGACATGGTGTCCACGGTGTCGTCCCAGAGGCGGCCAGCGGTTTCCACATCGATGCTGCTCCCCGGCGTCCACGGATCGACCGCTTGCCGGAACAGCACCTCGGCCCGATAGATGTTGCCGACACCGGCCAGTACCGACTGGTCCATCATCAGCAGTGCTACGGCCGTTTTGCGTCGACGCAGGCGTCGAATGAACTCATCCCGGTCCCCCGGGCGGTTGTGTAGCGGATCGGGCCCCAACCGGTCCAGCACGGCCGCGGCCTCGGCAGAGGTGATCGCCGCGCACGTCGTGGCACCACGGAGATCAGCCCAGCCATGGTCTGAGACCAAGCGGACACGGACGGCGCCTACCGGCGCGGGCGGCCCTGAGTACTTGCCGTCGTCGGCAGCTGAGCCGCTTTCCCGTTCGCCGATACGACGCGGAGCCCCGATGCTGGACGCACCCGTAAAGGAGCTGTCACCGCCAAAGCTCCATGCACCGTAGAGGCCCAGATGGACATGAAGGAATAGCTGGTGGTCGAACCTGAGAAAGAGCTGCTTTCCATGGGCAGCAGCGTCCACCATGATGTGCCCGGTGAGTAGCTCCGCGCCGGCAGCGAACCTGCCTTGCGGGCTGGAAACGTCCAACGGCCGGCCGCCAAAAACATCCTGGAATTGGCGGGCCAGCCTATGGACCGAATGCCCCTCGGGCACTACTCGACGATCTCGCCGGTGGTTTCGTACACTGCGATTTTTCCGATTCGGCGAACGTGGCGTTCGTCGTTGCTGAACGGTTCCTGCAGGAAGGCTTCAATGAGCTCAGTGGCTTCTTCAACGGTGTGCTGGCGTCCGCCAACAGCTACGACGTTGGCGTCATTGTGCTCGCGGGCCAACTTAGCTGTGGAGAGGTTCCAAGCCAGCGCAGCGCGGACGCCGTTGACCTTGTTGGCAGCAATTTGTTCCCCGTTGCCTGAGCCGCCCAGCACGATGCCGAGAGCGTGCACACCGGCTTTCTGGTCCGCCACCACCGCAAGGCCGGCATTGATGCAGAACGAGGGGTAGTCGTCCAGGGCGTCGTACTCCTTGGGCCCGTGATCCACCACTTCGTAGCCTTTGGCCGTGAGGTGGCTGACCAGGTGGGCACTGAGTTCCATGCCGGCGTGGTCGGTGGCAATGTGGACGCGGGGTGTTGTCACAGGAAGTCCATTCTTTCTGGCGCGCCGGGTACGGCATATGGCCGGGGCGCGGCGATAAGGGATGCGCTACCTAGGGTACCGCTACCCGGGTTGTTGGGCCGGTCCGTCGCCGTGGGCCCGGTGCGCGGCCCTGTTGAGAACCCCGGCGAGTTTGTCCGCGGAAGCGTGGGTCCCTGCACTGAGTGCCACCCGGCCTCCGTTAAGTTTCCTTACGACGACGGCCGGGCCGCTGCTGACCAGCATTGCGGTTGCGTCGTCGTGATGCCGCCACCCCCACCCGCCATAATCTGCGGCCTTTACGTCAGCCGGGGCTGCCGCAGCGATGTCGACGGCGGGTACCGTCAGGACGCGCACTATCCCGCCGGCGAACACCTGCAGCCCTCCCCTGTCCGCCCGCACCCGCGCGAACAGGAACCCTGCACCAATCAGCGCTGCCACTGCCACCAAGGCACCGAGCCATGGGACCGCCACCGCTATCAGCGCAGCGGGGAACAGCGCCGACACGATGATCATGACGAACACAGAGCTCCGGGCATGCACCCACAAGCGGAGGGTGTCGCGGGCAAGATCGGGGTCTTCCAGAAGGCGCAGCTCTTCTTGGAGGGCGACATCATCTTCCCGTGTCCATCGCGGGTCCGGTTTGAAAGCGAACATCATGACGACACCCAAGGCCACGGCGGCACCACTGCCCATGGCCAGCACGATCGGGTCAACGTGGGACTCTCGGGCATCCGCCAGCCCGGATTGGCCCACCAGGCCGGCCGCCAACACCGTGGTGATGAACAGGCTCACCATGAGGCCCACGCCCATCATGACGCGCCGCATCACCACCGGCCGGGAAATCGAAACAGCTTGAAGGAAGACCGCCCAACCGCAGAAAATGATGAGGCCGGCGCCGCCGGTTACATAGGCACCGAAAGGCGCGAAGGACGTCCCGCCGTCGGCGTTCCACATCACGGCTACCGGGTTGGGGAGATCGTTGCGCAGCATCTGGGCGCACACCACGAACCCGATGGCAAGCAGCAGCGGAAAGGCAACCGCAAACCTCAGTGCGCGGAAATCGAGAGTGTCCCGGAACGATGCCATAATCCAACGCTACTCCGTGGGGCGACACTGTGGTGCTCACTCCTTGCCTTCCCGGCCTGGAGTGAAAGAATGGCTTCACACCAGCGACCGGCCATGACGGACCGGCCATCCCAAAATCTCCGGAGGCACCACTTGCCAGGCCTGAATCTCACGCGCGAAGAAGCCGCTAACCGCGCCGAACTGCTCAACGTCGAGTCGTACAACGTCACCTTGGACCTGACCCAGGGAGCAGAGACCTTCGGCTCCACCACCGTCGTAAAGTTCTCCGCGGCACCGGGATCGTCAACGTTCATCGACGCCATCACGGCAGCGGTCCACAGCGTTACGTTGAACGGCACCGACCTGGACCCCGCCGAAGTCTCTGACGGCGTCCGAATCCAGCTCCCGGACCTGGCCGCGGACAACGAACTCGTGGTGGTGGCCGATGCTCCCTACATGAACACCGGCGAGGGCCTCCACCGCTTCGTTGACCCTGTTGACGGTGAGGTTTACCTCTACACGCAGTTCGAAGTTCCGGACTCCCGGCGCATGTTCGCCGTCTTTGAGCAGCCCGACCTGAAAGCAAGCTTCACGTTCACGGTCACTGCGCCGTCGCACTGGGACGTTATCTCCAACTCGCCCACTCCGGTTCCGTCCGAAACCGCGCCCGGTGAGGACGGCGGCGCCCGCTCCGTATGGGAATTCACGCCCACCCCGCGCCTGTCCTCCTACGTCACGGCTTTGATCGCCGGACCTTACCAATCAGTTCGCGCCGAGGTCACCAGCTCCGACGGCCGGGTGATCCCGTTGGGAGTATTTGCCCGTAAGTCCCTCATGCAGTACCTCGATGCGGACAACATCTTCGAGCTGACCCGCCAAGGCTTCGAGTTCTTCGAGGCACAGTTCGGCTTCCCGTACCCCTTCGAGAAATACGACCAGCTCTTCGTGCCGGAGTTCAACGCCGGAGCCATGGAAAATGCCGGTGCAGTGACCATCCTGGAAGGCTATGTCTTCCGCGGAAAGGTCACAGGCGCTCAGATTGAGCGCCGTGCCATCACCGTCCTGCACGAACTGGCGCACATGTGGTTCGGGGACCTGGTGACCATGCGCTGGTGGAACGACCTCTGGCTCAACGAGTCCTTTGCTGAATACATGTCTCACTTGGCCGCTGTTGAGAACACGGAATTCGACCGGGCCTGGACAACGTTCGCCTCCGTGGAAAAGTCCTGGGCCTACAAGCAGGACCAGCTGCCCACCACGCACCCGATCTTCGCCGAGATCAACAACCTTGAAGACGTCGAGGTTAACTTCGACGGCATCACCTATGCCAAAGGCGCTTCCGTACTGCGGCAATTGGTGGCGTGGGTGGGCCCGGAACAGTTCATGGCCGGTGTCCGCACATACTTCGCCAAGCACGCGTGGAAGAACACCGAGCTCGCGGATCTCATGGTTGAGCTCGAAGCCGCCAGTGGCCGCGACCTGGACGCCTGGGGCAAGCTGTGGCTTGAAACCGCCGGAGTGAACACCCTCGCCCCGGAGCTGACCGTCGACGCCGATGGGAACATCACCGATTTCGCGATCCTGCAAACCGCAATCGACGAACAGCCCACTCTCCGCCCGCACCGCCTCGCTGTCGGCTTCTACACGCTCTCCGGGGAAGGCAAGCTGGAGCGCACCCACCGCGAGGAACTCGACGTCGACGGGCCCCGCACCGAAGTCCCCGCCCTTGCCGGACTCTCCCGGCCGGACCTGATCCTGTTGAACGATGACGACCTCGCCTACGCTAAGGTCCGCCTCGACGAGCACTCCCTCGCCACCGCCAAGGCCCACCTGAAGGACTTCGCCGCCAGCCTGCCCCGCACCTTGGTCTGGGGTTCGGCCTGGGACGCTGCCCGCGACGGCGAAACCCCTGCCCGCGGCTACGTGGAACTGATCCTGGCGAACATCGCCTCGGAAACGGACTCCTCGGTGATCCTGGTCCAGCTGCGCCAACTCGCCACCACGTTGACGTATTACGTGGCAGCCGAGCACAAGCTTGCCTCGACGATCGCGGCCGCAGACACACTGTGGGAGCTCGCTTCGTCCGCTGCGGCGGGATCGGATGCCCAGCTGCAGTTCGCCAAGTCATTCGCTCAGCTGGCACGCAGCGCCGGACAGTTTGACCGTATCCAGGCCCTCTTGGAGGGTATGGAGACCCTCCAAGGCCTCACTATTGACCAGGACATGCGCTGGGAACTCCTCACGGCCCTCGTCGCCGGCGGACGGCAGGATCAGGCGCGGATCGACGAAGAACTCGCCCGCGACAACACCTCCAACGGCCAGAACGCCGCAGCCCTAGCCACAGCGGCCATCCCCACCCCGGAGGCCAAGGCAGCAGCTTGGGATTCCATCGTGGTCAAGGGAGACCTCTCCAACGCCTTGCAAGCCTCAGCTGTGGCCGGCTTCATGCGTGTGGCGGACACTGCCTTGTTGGAGCCTTTCGCGGAGAAGTATTTCGAAGCAGTGCCCGGAATCGTCGAGGAACGAACACACGCCTTGGCCCAGCAGATCGTGGTGGGTCTTTACCCTGCACAGCTCACTACGCAGGCCACGGTAGACCGTACCGACGAGTTCCTGGCAGGACTCCCGGAGGAGAGTGCAGCTCTGCGCCGCATGATGCTGGAAAACCGCGACGGCGTGGCCCGTGCCCTGCGTGCACGGGCAGCGGACGTCTAAGCCCTGCGGTTCCATCGGGCCCATGCGGACAGTTTTCGCTCCATGGCTAAACTGTCCGCATGGGCCTCAACGAACACCACTACGCTCTTACCGTCCGCTGGACTGGAAACCTCGGCGAAGGTACGGCCAGCTATCGGGGATACTCCCGGGACCACGACGTTGAGATCAGCGGGTTGCCCACGTTAAAGGGATCAGCCGACCCCACGTTCCACGGCGACCGGGCACGCTACAACCCGGAGCAACTACTCCTTGCCGCGCTCTCGCAATGCCACATGTTGTCCTTCCTGCACGTGGCGGTCAAACACGGCGTGGTTGTCACCGGCTATGAGGACAACGCCGAAGGCCTCATGATGCTCAACCGGGACGGCAGCGGCCAATTCGATAGTGTCACCCTGAAGCCGCACGTCACCATTGCCGATCCCGCCCACGCAAGCCTTGTACCGCAGCTACATCATGAAGCCAACCAGGTCTGCTTCATCGCCCGCAGCGTCAACTTCCCGGTACTCCACGAGCCAACCACGACGGCGGCAGCAGCCTAACGCTCCTCAAGCCGCCACAGTGCCACGAGCCTTTGTTCGGTGTCACGGCTCAGACCTGCTTTGCGTACCCTTTCCAGACCCCGCTGTTTCTCATCCTCGAGCGTTGCCATGAGCGTTTCCTGCCACGGCCGCAAGACCATGCCCCGCTCACGTGCCGCTTGGTTTGTCCGCGCCTGGAAGCCATCGTGGTCCGCCGGCAACCACAGTGGCAGAGAATCCGGGCCCGCCCAGTAGTCGACGCCGTGGCGCACGAGCCAATCTTCGTCAGGCCGGATAACATCCTGAGCCGCTCCATCACCCACTGCGGTTTCAGCAGCACGCCTCGACTCGGCGATGTAGTCCTCGAACCGCACCACGTCTCCCAGGGCGTTGTAGGTCCCCGTCAATCCTTCCTCAGCGGATTGCAGGATCCACGCCGCCAGGTCCCGGACATCAATGATCTGCGTAGCGTCATCCGGGATGTCCGGTACCAGCACCGTGTCAGTGTTCGCAGCGAATCGGGCCGGCCAGTAACCGTATCTGTCAGTACCGTCCCCCGGTCCGCCAATGAGACCCGATCGAACGATATGCGCCTTCGCTCCCACCGAGGCCAGCGTCATCTGCTCGATCGCTGATTTGGACTCGCCGTACGTGTTCGGGGTGCCTGCCTGACCTTCCGGCAAGGGCTCCAGAAGTGCCGCGGTCTCATCTGCGCCAGGAACCGAGGCATCCGCGTACACGGAGCAACTTGAGACGAACGTCCAATGAGCGGCGGCCGGACCCAGCACGTCCAGTGCCACACGGGCCTGCACGGGATCCCGTGAGACGTCCACCACTTCATCCCAGCCGCCCCCAACCTCCGCGAAGGCCGCGGCACCAGCGGCGCGGTCGCCCCTGACCCAGGCGACGCCGTCGGGCGGGTTTGCTGAACTTCCGCGCGCTAAACAGGTGACGTCATGCCCGGCAGCTACAGCCTGCCGGGCGATTTCTGCTGACAGGAAGGCGGTACCGCCCAATACCAGGATGCGCATACCGTCACGCTACGGCGCTAGGGTTGTAGGTGGACAGAGTGTTCCGCGCCCGGCGAACACGGGCCGACGACAAGGAGCTATTCCACCTTGACCTCCATCCCCCTGGCGGAAACCATCAACATCGAACCCGAAAAAATCGATCTCATGTCGATCCTCATCACAGTGGGTGTAGGCCTGGCTGTGTGGATCGTTGCACGGTTCATCATCCTGCGGATCACAAGACGTGTGTCCGCGGGCAGTTCGTTTTTCAAAAAGCCGCACTTCAAATGGGTGCAACCCGCCATCCGTGCGCTGGACCATGAACGACGATCACAGCGCGCCGAGACCATCGGTTCACTGCTGACAAGCTTGGTCAGCGTTGTGGTGGTGGTGATCGTGATCATCTACGTCCTCAAATACATGAACGTAGACGTCGCTCCCCTGCTGACCAGCGTCGGCATCCTGGGTGTTGCCATCGGCTTCGGCGCCCAGCAGTTGATCCGCGACTTCCTCGCGGGGATCTTCATCACCATTGAGGACCAGTACGGGATCGGCGATGTGATCGTCACCAGCGAAGTGATTGGTACCGTTGAATCGGTGGGCCTGCGCATTACGCGGGTCCGCGCTGAGGACGGAGCCATCTGGTACCTGCGCAACGGCGAAATCCTCCGCGTGGGCAACCGCTCACAGGGCGACTACGTACCGTTGGAAACACCGGACACCACCGATGCGCCCGGCGCTGCGGCAGCTGCGCCCGTGACAGCAGGCGCACCGCGCGTCACCAAAGCCGAGGAGAAGTCCAATGAGTAACACCGAAGCCGGGCAAACACCAGCGCCGGGGGCTGGGCCCCGACGCCAGCTGATGCAGAACGACCCCTTTAGCCAGCCCGCCTACACGGACAGCTTCTACGCAGCAGTTGGCGGCCATGAAACGTTCGTCAAGCTCATCGATGTCTTTTACGACGGCGTTGCCACGGATTCGTTGCTCCGGCCCATGTACCCGGAAGAGGACCTGGAGCCGGCAAAGCGCCGCTTCCTCATGTTCCTGGAACAGTACTGGGGTGGTCCCACCACCTACGGCGAAGAACGGGGCCATCCCCGGCTCCGCATGCGCCACATGCCCTTCAGGGTGACTCCGGAAGCCAAGGACCGCTGGTTGTTCCACATGCGGACGGCTGTGGACTCCCTGGAGCTCTCACCGTTGCATGAGGGCACTCTGTGGGACTACATGGAACGGGCAGCTCTGACCATGATCAACAGCCCATCGGCCGGCCCCGAGGCCTAGGGCCTAGAAACCCAGTCCCAAACCTGCTCCGGTCCGGACCAGCACATGGCCGCGGGGACCGCTCAGGCGGAACCAGCGGCCATTGCGGAAGACCTTCTGCTCGCCCTCGCCCAGGAAACCCAACGCGAAAGCGGCGAAGGCCGCACCTGCCGGCAGTTCATCCAGGCCGGGCAGCCCCCGGCCCCACACTGCCGCCCTCGCGGTGTTGACCACCGCTGCTCCTGCCAAAGCGGGAACGACACCAGCCACCTCCGCAATGCCGGCTTCCGCGGCTGCCTTGAGGTCGGCGTCGAGAACTGTCCCTTGGGCTTCCCAGCCGTTCCGTGGCGCACCAACGCCCGCCCACGACTCAGAAACGGTGGACGGCGGGATGGGCAGTTCCACATCTTCTGCCCCGGACCGGGCCAACCGGTCCATGACCGACGCGAGAGTCACGGTGACGTCGGCTTGGGCAGGCTCAGCGAGGGCCATGGTTCGCAGGCCAAGGATTGTAGGCGTCGATTCGCCCAGAATGCGGGGCCTCAGGACACACACGTAGGAGGCCAGGACATTGCCCGCGGCCTGAAGCCGGATAGCGCCGTCGTCAATGCTCTTAGCCCGGGTGACGAAAGTACGCAGGTCAGCGAGGTCACGAGGATCGGCGAAGCGGAAGGACTGGGTCAAGACGTCTGTCACATCATCGACTCTACCGGCATGTCTCCGGTTGAGAGGGGTTGGGGTGCCGTCTAAAGTCGAACCATGACTGAGACGAACGCTGGCTTCGACGTGGATGCACCCGCAGAAGACCCCATGGAAGTGCTGATTGGCCTGCTGGATCTTGGTGACTTCGACGGCGCCCGAACCAACGAGGACATTTTTCTGGGGCCGTCCCAAAAGCAGCCACGGCATCGCGTTTTTGGGGGCCAAGTGTTGGCGCAATCCATGATGGCCGGAATGCGGACCGTTGAGCCGGACCGGGTGGCGCACTCCATGCACGGCTACTTCCTGCGTCCCGGTGACGCCAACAAACCGATCACCTTCGGGGTGGAGAGGCTGCGTGACGGCCGATCCTTCTCGGCCCGCCGCGTACATGCCTACCAGGACGGTGTGCCGATTCTCTCGATGATCGCTTCGTTCCAGGTGGAAGACAGCGGCCTGGACCATCAGGCGCAGATGCCCGAAGGCATCCCGGACCCCGAATCCTTGCCCAGCACCGCCGAGCTGCTGTCCCACTACGACCACCCCATGGCACGGCACATGTCCTCGGAGCGGCCCTTCGACGTGCGCCACATCGACCCCGCGCTCTATGTGTCCCCACCAACAGATCACGTAGCTACCAACGCTGTGTGGATGAAGACCATGGGTCCCCTGCCTGATGACCCCAACCTGCACCGGGCAGCCCTGGCCTACGCGAGTGACTACACGCTGCTGGAGCCCATTCTCCGAAAGCATGGCCTTGCCTGGATGACACCGGGGATGAGCGTCGCCAGCCTCGATCACGCCATGTGGTGGCACCGGCCCGTGCGTGTTGACGAGTGGATGCTCTACGTTCAGGAGTCCCCCAGCGCCCAAGGAGCCAGGGGACTCGCCACAGGCCGTATCTTCAACCGTGACGGACAGCATGTGGCAACCGTTGCCCAGGAAGGCATGGTCCGGATTCCATAGGTGCTGACGAGCCGCCTGCCGGCGACGCGATAAGACGCGTTAAGTAGTAAGGCCGGTCCCTGACGGGACCGGCCTTACTATGTTCGTGGCTGAGGCGATCAGACTTTAGTCGCGGGTCAGGCGACGGTGGGTCACGCGGTGCGGCTTTGCGGCATCGGGACCGAGACGCTCAACCTTGTTCTCCTCATAGGAGTCGAAGTTGCCCTCGAACCAGTACCACTTGGACGGGTTCTCGTCGTCACCTTCGTAAGCCAGGATGTGGGTCGCAACCCGGTCCAGGAACCAACGGTCGTGCGAAACCACTACAGCGCAGCCCGGGAACTCGAGAAGGGCGTTCTCAAGGCTACTCAGGGTTTCGACGTCGAGGTCGTTGGTAGGTTCGTCAAGGAGGAGGAGGTTGCCACCCTGCTTGAGCGTCAGTGCCAGGTTAAGGCGGTTACGCTCACCACCGGAGAGAACACCCGCCTTCTTCTGCTGGTCCGGGCCCTTGAAACCAAACGCCGAAACATAGGCCCGCGAAGGCATTTCAACCTGACCGACCTGGATGAAGTCGTGGCCCTCGGAGACAACTTCCCAAAGGGACTTGTTGGGATCGATGCCCCCACGGGACTGGTCCACGTAGGAGATCTTCACGGACTCGCCGATCTTGAGCTCACCATCGTCCAAAGGCTCCATGCCGACGATCGTCTTGAACAGTGTGGACTTACCCACACCGTTGGGCCCAATGACGCCGACGATGCCGTTGCGGGGCAGCGAGAAGGAGAGGTCTTCGATCAGTACCCGATCGTCGAAACCCTTCTTCAGGTTCTTGGCTTCGATGACCAAGGAACCCAGGCGCGGTCCCGGCGGAATCTGGATCTCTTCGAAGTCCAGCTTGCGGGTACGCTCGGCCTCTGCAGCCATTTCTTCATAGCGTGCCAGGCGGGCCTTCGACTTGGTCTGGCGGCCCTTGGCGTTGGAGCGCACCCACTCAAGTTCCTCGGTAAGGCGCTTGGAAAGCTTTGCGTCTTTCTTGCCCTGGACCTCGAGGCGGGCTTTCTTCTTCTCCAGGTAGGTGGAGTAGTTGCCTTCGTACGGGTAGAGGTGGCCGCGATCGACTTCTGCAATCCACTCAGCTACGTGGTCCAGGAAGTAACGATCGTGAGTCACGGCAAGTACAGCGCCGGGGTACTGAGCCAGGTGCTGCTCCAGCCAAAGTACGCTCTCGGCGTCCAAGTGGTTGGTGGGCTCGTCAAGAAGCAGGAGGTCAGGCTTCTGCAGGAGAAGCTTGCACAGCGCTACGCGGCGGCGCTCACCGCCGGAGAGGACCGTGACATCGGAATCAGCCGGCGGGCAGCGCAGCGCGTCCATGGCCTGCTCCAGCTGGGAATCGATATCCCAGGCGTCCGCAGCGTCAATGGCTTCCTGCAGCTTGCCCATCTCGTCCAGTAGCGTCTCGTAGTCCGCATCCGGGTTGGCCATTTCTTCGGAGATCTCATTGAAACGCTGGATCTTGCCGTAAATCTCGCCAACGCCCTCCTGGACGTTGCCAAGGACCGTCTTCTCCTCGTTCAGCGGCGGTTCCTGCAGGAGGATGCCCACGGTGTAGCCGGGGCTCAGGCGGGCTTCGCCGTTTGACGGGGTGTCCAGTCCGGCCATGATCTTCAGGATGGTGGACTTACCAGCACCGTTCGGGCCCACGACGCCAATCTTCGCGCCAGGGAAGAACGACATGCTGACATCGTCCAGAATAAGTTTGTCGCCAACGGCCTTGCGAGCCTTGGTCATCGTGTAAATGAATTCCGCCATGCCCTTAAATCTAATGGGTAGGCGTACTTAACTCACATTCGGGCGCTGCGGTGAACTAGCGGGAGTCTCCCACGAAGCATTTTCCGGTGGCCAGTACGGGCAACACCGTAACCACCACTCCGCCGTCGCGGATCTGCCCCATAACGCAGCTCTCCCCCGCCAGTGCTGCAGCTTCCATGGCGTCAACCTCAAGACCAGTGGGCGTACGGCTTACTGAAACCTCCACATTGGCTTCGGGGATGCCTGCTGACACCAGGGCAGCACGCAACGTTTCACGGTCGGGCTTGGGGTTGCCCGCGGCCAAGGTTTTCAGCGTTGACTCCACCGCTGACGTGGTCGCCACGACAGCGGGATCAGCGGGGGCGGTCGCTTGCGGAATGGTGGAAGCGTCCGGGCTGGTTGTGGCCTCCGGACTGGTGGAGTCTTCCGGGCTGGTGGAGTCTTCCGGGCTGGTGGACGGTGACGCGGGCTGACCGGAGGATGACGTGGCCGGTGGTGTGCAGGCCGTCATCGTCAACGCGGCCGCGATGATCAGCGAGAGTCCGGCGACGCGGACTTTCCATGCGTCTGCTGCCCTGCTGTTTGCCTGTGCGGTTCGCCTGCTCATCACGTAGCCATTCTGCCATCCACAGTGGAGTGCCATTCACGTGGCGTGCTGACCGGCGTAGCGTTTCCCAGACGAGGTTCAGCGTGTTCCCAAAGGAAGATCAGCAGGCAGCACAAAAAGGTGGAGCGGCACTATGAGTGGACAAATCCGGGATGCGGTCGCACAGATCACCGTCTCTTCGTCGCGTGAAAAGGTTTGGGAAGCGCTCACTGACCCTGCCCTCATCCGGCAGTACTTCCTGGGAACCAAGATCACCACCACCTGGCGGGTGGGCGATGCGATTACGTACTCCGGCGAATACAACGGCAAGCCGTACCAGGACAAGGGCTCAATCCTTGCTTTCGATCCCCCGGAGTTGCTGAAGACCACGCATTACAGTCCGGCTTCAGGGCTTCCTGACGTTCCCGAAAACCACCACACCGTGGAGTACAGGCTGGCTGAGGAAGCCGACGGAACAACGGTGACCATCAGGCAAGGCAACAATTCGAGCGAGAAAGAAGTGGAGCAATCCACCGCTACTTGGCGGTTGGTTCTCCAAAATCTCAAAGAATTTCTGGATTCAGGGCCATAAGGGACATCCCCCTTGGACATTGCTCCAAGGGGGATGTTCTGTGCCCCAGGAGGGAATCGAACCCCCGACCGGCGGATTAGAAGGCCGCTGCTCTATCCCCTGAGCTACTGGGGCGCACTGGCGCCGTCACCACCATGGGTCGCTGGCGCCACAAAGAGTTTACAGTGCGATCGGCAAGCTGCTTGCCACCTTCACGGGACCCGGCTCTTCTCCTCCACAGCCGTCGCAGAGCCGGGGTTATTCACATAGGCGTAAATGACACTCCCCTCCCGGACTTCTCTGGATAAAGCTGAAAGAGCCGGACAGGCGCTTCCCTATATCCAGAAGGACCACAATGAATGACATGATCACCGTCCGGGGCTTCGTAGCCTCGGAGGTCAAGAGTTCCACTACTACGCGCGGCACGTCCACCGCATCGTTCCGGCTGGGAACAACGGAGCGGCGCTACGACCGCGCCACCAACACCTGGGTGGACGGAAACACTAACTGGTACACGGTTCAGTCCTTCCGATATCTTGCCGGACACGTTGGATGCAGCGTAAAAAAGGGTCAGCGGGTCCTCGTCGTGGGGAAGCTTCGGTTGCGGCAATGGGAACATGAAGGCCGCGTCTATCACGTTGCCGAAATCGACGCCGAATCAGTGGGGCATGACCTCATGTGGGGTTCTGCAAACTTCACCCGAATGAGCGGCACCGCAGCCCCCGCCGATGCACCGTCAGTGGAGACACCCGGTACCCCCGACCGCAGCAACGAGTGGGACTCCGATGACCACGAGCACGTTCCTCCGGAAGACGAGGCCATCGAAACCGACGTCGACAATCCTGATGGCAGCGGTCCTCTGCTGGTCAACAGCACAACAGGGGAACTGGTGGGTGCCGGCGTTTGACCGTCACACCAGGTATCACGAGTCTGCGGGACCAGCCCCGCGGCTCAGACCTATTCTGGGACCATGGCACACAACCCTGCTGCTTCGAGAATCGAGACAACTCCTGCTACGTGGGCGGCTGTTGAAGAATTGTTCGGAACCAAGGGCGAACCCTCCCGGTGCTGGTGCCGGTGGTTCGCCCTGACCGGAAAAGAGTGGGCCAGCACGTCGCCGGGTGATCGGCGGGAATTGTTGAAATCAGCGTTCCAGTCCGGTCCGGCGCCGGGCGTCATGGCGTTCCGGGATGACCGTCCGGTCGGCTGGTGCGCAGTGGAATCGCGAGCGAATTATCCGCGTCTGAAGCGATCCCAGGTACTCAGGGCAGCGGCAGATCCGGTCATAACGGACCGGCTCGATCTGTGGGCGGTCAGTTGCTTCGTCGTCGCACCGAACCACAGGCGCACGGGCGTGTCCTCCGTGCTGCTCGCTGCGGCGGTGGAACATGCGTTCAACAACGGTGCAGACATCATTGAGGCTTATCCGGTGGACACGGCTCAAAGGACCAAAGCGGCGGCTTCGGACCTGTTTCACGGCTCACTTTCCCTTTTCACGGCTGCGGGCTTCAGCCCAGTGTCCGAGTCAGTTCCGGGCCGACCCGTAGTGCGGCTGGAAAAGGTCGTGCCTAACAAAGGCGGAGCGGCCCGATAAGCGGGGAAACCCCGGCTACGGCAGTGTCAGGATCATCGGCCCCTCAGCCGTGATGGCAACAGTGTGTTCGCTATGGGCGGCGCGTCTCCCGTTTGCCGAACGAAGAGTCCATTCGTCCTCATCGTGGTAGTAATCGTCCTTGCCGCCCAGGATCAACATGGGCTCAATGGCAATAGCCAGGCCTTCTTCGAGCTTCATGCCCCGGCCGGGCCGTCCGAGGTTGGGGACGGGAGGTTCGGCATGCATTGTCCGGCCTATGCCATGCCCGCCATGATCAGCCAACAGCCCGTATCCGGCACGTTTCGCTTCTCCACCGATCGCATAGGCAAGGTCGCCCATTTTGCTGCCTACCCGGGCTGCGTCGATACCGCGCGCCAGTGCGGCCTCTGTCGCTTCCACCAGCTCGTGATCCTCCGGCTTTCCCGTCCCTACGACGAAGCTGACCGCCGCATCGCCGCACCAGCCTTCCAGGAAGGCGCCGCAGTCAACACTGAGCAGATCGCCGTCCTCGAGTACGTATCCGTTCGGGATCCCGTGGACCACGGCGTCGTTAACGCTGGTACAGATCACACCGGGGAACGGCACCGCCGCCCAACGTGGGTGGTAGTCAAGGAAGGCTGGCTTTGCGCCGGCATCGGAGATTACGGCGGCGGCGACGTCGTCGAGCGCTTTCAATGAGACACCCACTTCAGCTTGCTCCCGCACGGCGGACAGGGCATTGGCCACCACGCGACCGGCCTCGCGCATCATCGCGATTTGGTCCGGTGATTTCAGCATTGACATCGAGATTCCTCCGTTGTTGCCGACATGAGTGCAGGGATTAATTGACCGTGCAGGGACCTCTGTTTGAATACGCCCACTCTACGGCGGCCGTACAGCAGGAGCGAGGGCCACAATGCAGTACTCGTCCAAAGGATTCCGCCCCTCCTCCGTCATAGAGTTGTGACATGACCATCAACGACCTCGTGCAGTCGATCCGATCAACGCTCCGCTCGGCCGGTGATGCCGAACGCGGGCTCGGAGCCCAGGCTTATTTGAAATCCGATATGCCTTCTTGGGGTGTCCGGGTCCCGGAGGTACGCAGAATAGTAAAGGAAGCCGCGAAGCAGTTTCCGGTGAAGACGCCGGCTGAGCTGCAGGAGGCCGTCCTCCAGCTGTGGCGCAATGCGGAGGCCCGTGAAGAGCGGTACGCAGCCATCGACCTGACGGGCCTGCGCATGGTCAAGGAAGACCTGCAGATGCTGCCCATATACGAGGAAATCATCCGCACGGGTGCATGGTGGGACCTCGTGGACGGGGTCTCACATCGGATTTGCGCGCTCCTGCTTTCCCACAGAGTCACCATGACCCCGATACTGCTGCAATGGTCCCGGGACGACGACATGTGGATCCGGCGGGCGGCCATCACTGCTCAACTGGGGGCGAAGTCGAAAACTGATCCCGCCCTGTTGGCAACGATCATCTCCTGGAACCTCAGGGACAACGAGTTCTTCATCCGTAAGGCCATCGGATGGGCGCTCCGTGAATACAGCAAAATAGATCCTGAATGGGTCAGGACATTCGCTGCCAACAACGCGACCACCATGAGTCCGTTGTCCACCCGCGAGGCATTGCGGCTGCTGCCGTCAGGCTGAGCTGGAATGCAGCCGGCCTCCGCCTCCGGCGAACCTCCGCCTCCGGCGAACCTCAGATAGGCGAGCCTCAGATAATGGGGCGAAGACCGGCTTCGTCCCGCACACGGAACAAGCTCTTGGTCTTCGGATCCACAAAGATCAGGTAGATGGCGAACAGGAGCCCAATGAGGGCTGCAGCGCAACGCGCCAGGATGATGGCAAGTCCCAGGTCCTCGCTTTGAAGGTAAGGGAACACGTCCAGCTGGTCTGAGATGGCGTAGACCATGAAGAACGAGACGATGAAGTAGAGGGCCTTCACCTGCCAGTCGTTGCGGATGCCGGTCACGGCGAAAAGCGGTATCAGCCACACCACGTACCAGGACTGAATCATGGGCGCCAGTAGGACGATCGCCGCAAAGGCCAGGGTAAGGCGGCGCATCAGGCGATCGTAGTCGCCCCGAAAAATCAGCCAAGCCACCGCTGCAACCATCAGTACTTTACCGGCGTCGTAAACCAACTTTGCCAAGGCCCAGCCGTCCAAGCCAAAAGCATTGAAGATCACGGCAACAACCATTCCGATGAGACCGACAGGCGCGTACCAGATCCAAACGCTTCCCGGAGCTGAGAGACCGTTGATCCACCCAAATCCGAATCCGTTGACGAGGCTCAAGGCGTAGAGGAGCCCGAAGCTCAGGGCCGCAGTCAGGAACCAGTAGAGGAATTTGCGCGGCCACGAGGCATCCTTGCTGGCCCACAGAAGTCCGATGAAGGGGAGGAATACCACCGTGATCGGCTTGACCGAAATGGAGAGCGTGACCAATACCAGCCCCCGAATGACACGGCGGGTGGCGCAGTAGTACAGGCCCGCCAACGCCAGCCCAATCATCAGGGCGTCGTTATGGACGCTGGCAATGAAGTTCGTGAGGAAAAGCGGGTTGGCCGCCGTCAGCCATAAGGCCCTGTGAGGATTCACGCCGTGCAGTTCCGCCAGCTTCGGCACATAAATTATGCAGAGGATGACACCCGCGGCGGCAACAAGCCGGAAAAGCATGATGCTGGCTTCGGGCTGTACGTTGGTCACCCACACTACAAGCTGCTCGATCCACAGGAACAGCTGACCGTAGGGAACCGGCGCTTCAGTCCACATTTTGTCGGCGCCCAGCTGGAAGTAGTTGGGCAGGGCCGAGATCCCGTTTTCGTAAGGATTGATGCCTTCCACCATCAACCGGCCTTGGCCGATATACGCGTAAACGTCCCTGCTGAAAAGGGGAACGGTAAACATCATGGGCAGGCCCCAGGCCGCTACAGCCTGCAGCGTGGCTTTTCGGGCTTCCAATCCCCACACCCGGACCCGCTGCCCCAGCCTTAGCCAGGCACGGACGAGCAACATGCCACCGATGGCGAGCAAAACTATGGACAGTGCGACGCCAACACCTTCAGTGCGCATCCAGATGAAAAGCGGGAGGCGACGAAGTTCGGAGACCGGAGCAAGCCAACCAACGCCCAATGAGCCGAACACCAGGAACATCGAACCAACGAAACCGGCGATCAATGGCGAACGTGCGTTATCCACCTCGCTGGCAACAGCGCCGGCTGACGGCTTTGCTGTCCCTGCCAACTGGGCGGCGGGTACTGGCACCGTCATGTGGTCGTCATCCAATCGTTCACCCGCTGGTTCGGGTCAAAATTCTGCGTCATGGGGGCGTTCGGCAACAGGATGAAACGACACTGCCGCGCTCAAAAATCGTACCATCGGAGCACTTGGAAGCCACTGAGAGATAGGCTGGGCGCGTGCCTATTACTAATGAACGCATCGTCTGGATCGACTGCGAAATGACCGGCTTGGATCTCACGAACGACGCCTTGATAGAGGTCGCCGCGTTGGTGACGGATTCCGAGCTCAACATTCTGGGCGACGGCGTGGACGTCGTCATCAAGCCGGACGACGCCGCGCTGGAACAAATGAACGACTTCGTGCGGGACATGCACACCCGCTCCAAACTTCTGGACGAGCTTCCCCACGGCAAGACCATGGCCGAGGCAGAAGCGCAGGTCCTTGAATACATCGAGAAGTGGGTCCCGGATCCCCGCAAGGCTCCGCTGGGCGGAAACTCCGTGGGAACAGACCGCATGTTCCTGGCCAGGGACATGCCCAACATCGTGGAGCACCTTCACTACCGTGTGATCGACGTCAGCACCATCAAAGAGCTCTCACGCCGCTGGTTCCCGCGTGCGTACTTCCAGTCCCCCGCCAAGCATGGCGGTCACCGCGCCCTGGGCGACATCAAGGATTCCATCGACGAACTCCGGTACTACCGCCAGGCTGTCTTCGTTCCGGCGCCGGGACCCGACACCGCCACGGCGCAGCGCATTTCCAAGGACATCATCGCCACTGCGGAGGTCTTGGGATCCAGCGAAAAGGTGTGATCTGCGCCATTTTTCAAGGTTTTTTCGCCAAAACCGGCAAAAGTGGACTTTGCACCCCAAAACAGCAGGTAAGCTATTTGTCGTTGCCTTGAAGGAAAGCCGGTCAAACGGTTCAGACCAAAAAGGCACATGGTGGGCTTAGCTCAGTTGGCAGAGCGCCTGGTTGTGGTCCAGGAGGTCGCGGGTTCAACCCCCGTAGCTCACCCCACCGAGATTGGCTCCAGAGCCGGTTTCCACAAAGGCCGCACCGGTTATCCGGTGCGGCCTTTGCTTTTAACCTCAAAGCGGACCAAGGCCGCTCCGGACTACAGCGCTAGACGAAGGAAAAACTGACATGACCGTCCTGCCAGTCACTATTTGGGGCGAACCTGTTTTGCATCGCCGGGCAAGCGAAGTGGAGGTTTTCGACGACGAGCTCCGCGCCTTGATCGCAGACATGTTCGAGACCAATGACGCTGCCAACGGGGTTGGGCTCGCCGCCCCTCAGATCGGCGTGGGAAAGCGCCTCTTTGTCTACAAGTACGCCAACGACGACGACGTCCCGGAGCAGGGCGTGGTGGTCAACCCCGTGCTGACCCTTTCCAAGGTCTCGGGCGCTCTTCCGGATCCCGACGAGCATGTTGAAGGCTGCTTGTCCTTCCCCGGCGAGTATTACCCTTTGCAACGGGCTGAATGGACACGGGTTCAGGGTTTTGACGGCAACGGCAACGCCTTGGATTTCGAAGCGACAGGCTGGTTCGCCAGAATCCTGCAACACGAGTTCGATCATCTGGACGGCAAACTGTACGTGAACCGCCTTGTGGACCGGTACTCCAAGAAGGCGTTGAAGCAGGCCAAGAAGAACG
The DNA here is from genome assembly GCF_000294695.2 of Arthrobacter sp. Rue61a. Lineage (NCBI taxonomy): Bacteria > Bacillati > Actinomycetota > Actinomycetes > Micrococcales > Micrococcaceae > Arthrobacter > Arthrobacter sp. Rue61a. The sequence continues at coordinate 2,824,020 of NC_018531.1, forward strand.
GCTGGGGTGTTCCTGGACTGACCTGGATGCCTGGCGTCGATCCCGATCCGTTTGGGCACTAAGCCATGGCCACCAGCCCTCACGCGGAGCTTTTCGAGCTCCTGGACATCACCGGCGAAGATGCCGCTGAATGCGCGCACCTTTTGGAGACGCCTCCGGATGAGCCTGTTCTTCAGGCAATGGAGGCGATGCAGGAGAGGCTTGGGGCCTTTCCGGTGGACAGCATCCGGGCAGACGGTGCCGCGGAGACGGTCTGGATCGAAGCCCTGCTCCGCTTCGCACCGTCAGTTCACGCATACCACCTGGATCTCGGAATTAGTCCGGCTGTGTCGGCTGCGTCCTTGGCAGACCTGGGTTTACAGCTCCGTATCAACCGACGAGTCCACGGCCATTTTGGGCTGGACACGTGGAGCTGGCTCACGCTGCACATGGCCGGCAATTTGTTCCGGCTTGGCCGGCTGCAGTTCCATTTGGTTCCAACCGACGGCCAGGGTTCAGACTGGGTTCTTGGCGTCCATATCCCCGAAGATGGAGGCCTCTCCCCCACGTTGGTGGATGCCAGCTTTGCCGAGGCGAGCTCTTTCTTCCCCCGGTATTTCCCCGACAAACCTGCCCGTAAGGCGACGTGCGATTCCTGGATGCTGGACCCGTATCTGATTGAGCGCCTGCCGGACAGCAACATTGCCTCGTTTGCCCGCCGCTTCACGCTGGACCGTTGCACTGATGCCCCTACGGATGCCGTCTATTTCACCTTCAGGCAACGGGGACTGGACAACCTGGATAGGCTTCCGCGGGAAACCTCACTCCAGCGCGTGGTCCTGGAACGGATCGACGACGGCGGCACCTGGCAACTGGGGCACGGTCACCTGGCACTGTAGATGGTTTGCTGGTCCGGGCAAGAGGACAGGACCCGCTTCATGGCATCCTTTTCGGCCTGCGTAATCCACAGCTGATACGCCGCTTTCACCGAGACTTGCCGGGCGACGTAATGGCAGCGGAAATTCTTGTTGGCCGGCAGCCACGTGGCGGCGTCTCCTGCACCCTTCTTGACGTTGGCGGGACCGTCCGCGGCGATCAGGTTCAGCGGATCGTTTGCGAACATTTGCCGCTGCTGAACAGTGAGCTGCTGGGCCCCTTTCTGCCACGCGTCGGCGAGGGCCACCACGTGATCGATTTGAACGGCGGCACTGGTGTCCTGGCCTCTTTGGAAGGTCACTTGTGCCCCTGTGTAGGGTTCGTGAAAGCTACCACCGGCGACCTTGCACGATGAACCCTCCGTGAATTCGACGCCCGAGAGGTCCCTCCGCAGGATGTCGTTTCGTGTATCGCATCCGTTACGGTCAGCGTCCGCCCAGGCTTGACCGAAAGCGGCCCTGTCGTAGTCCGTTTTTGCCGCCCGCCCTTTGACCGGGAGCCGCTCCAGGGCGTCGCTTGCCCTCTCCGGGGTAACGGGCGCCGCACCGCGAAGGGGTTTCATCCAACCGGGTTTGTAGACAGGGGCTTCGCTTGGGCCGACTGCCCACGGTTCAGCGGTACTGAATTGTCCGGTGGTGAAAAACCAGGACAGCCCTGCCACGATGGTGGCGGCCGCCAGTCCAAGAATGGCCCACGCTTGACGTGACCTTCTCCGGGCGCGCTTGTAGGCAGACCATGTGGTACTCAAGAGACTCCATCCAGTGGGGCAGGCAATGTCCTATGAGCGTAGGACAGGGCCCCGACAGTCAGAGCCGATATCCACAGTGTGTAGGAGAAGTCACACTGCGGGCATGGGGCTTTCTCAGCGGCCTATTGCTCACGCATTACACGCTGAAGGTCCTCCGTTGCCACCGCAAGGAGGCCACGCAACTGTTCAACGCGCTGATCCGTGACGTCACCGGCCGCGTTGGCTGCGATGGCTTGATCCAGAAGTTTCTGGGCTTGTTTGTGGTTGGCCTTCGCTACGTCCAGGGCGTGCTCCAGCGTGGTCTCATGTTCCAACGTTGATTCGTTTTCCATGAACCCATTTTGATCAGGTTTCCCGGCTGATACCAGTGACTCAGCCGGGAAACCCGCCAATAGTTCGGAGCGCCTAGGCTCCTGCCCCTTCAAGCACCGCGATGGGAGCAATCACGTCACGCGCGGGGAAGGACGGCGGGTTCACACCTGCCATTTCTTCCATGACACGCACAACCTGGCAGGAGTAGCCGAACTCGTTGTCGTACCAGACGTAAAGAACCAGGTTCTTGTCGTTGGAAATCGTTGCGAGGCCATCAACAATGCCGGCGCGACGCGAGCCAACGAAGTCAGTGGACACCACGTCGGGAGAGTCGATGTAGTCGATTTGCTTGCGAAGGTCCGAGTGCAAGGACATTTCGCGGAGGAAGTCGTTGACTTCGTCGCGAGTAGTGCCGTTCTCAAGGTTGAGGTTCAGGATGGCCATGGAGACATCCGGGGTGGGTACGCGGATGGCGTTGCCCGTGAGCTTGCCCTGCAACTCGGGCAGCGCCTTGGCTACAGCCTTGGCGGCACCGGTCTCCGTGATGACCATGTTCAGTGCTGCCGAACGGCCGCGGCGGTCACCCTTGTGGAAGTTATCGATCAGGTTCTGGTCGTTGGTGAACGAGTGAACCGTTTCCACGTGGCCGTGAATGATGCCGAACTTGTCGTTGATAGCCTTCAGCACCGGCGTGATGGCGTTGGTGGTGCAGGATGCCGCGGTGACGATCTTGTCGTCATCGGAGATGTCCTTGTGGTTGATGCCGTGGACGATGTTCTTGAGGTCGCCCTTGCCTGGTGCCGTCAACAGGACGCGGGCAACGCCCTTGCTCTGCAGGTGCTGGGAGAGGCCATCGGCGTCGCGCCAGCGGCCGGTGTTGTCCACCACCAAGGCATCCTTGATGCCATATGCGGTGTAGTCCACAGTGGCAGGGTTGTCCGAGTAAATGACCTGGACCTGCACGCCGTTGGCGGTGATGGTGTTGGCTTCCTCGTCCACGCGGATGGTGCCCTCGAAGGAACCGTGCACGGAGTCGCGGCGCAGCAGGCTGGCGCGCTTCACCAGATCGTTCTCAGCGCCCTTGCGAACAACGATGGCGCGGAGCCGCAGACCGTGTCCGCCACCGGCCTTTTCAATGAGGATGCGCGCCAGGAGGCGGCCGATGCGGCCGAAGCCGTAGAGAACGACGTCGGTGCTGGTGCGGTTGTCGGCGCCACGCTTTCCCACGATCTCGGCGAGCTCGGCACGCAGGTACTCATCCAGCGAGGCGCCGTTGCCTTCGGCCCGGAACTTCTCGGTCAAACGTGCAATGTCAATGGCGGCTGCGCCGAGTTCCAGCTCGGACAGGGCATTCAGCAGCGGTGCGGTCTCTTCGAGCAGAAGCTCGTGGTTGCTCATCCGGCGCGCAAAGCGGTGGGCCTTCAGGATGTTCATGGTGGACTTGTTGATCAGGCTCCGGCCGTGGATGCTGGTGACCACGTTGTTTTCCCGGTACAACCGGCCGATCACGGGAATCATGGCCTCGGCGAGAGCCTCCCGGCCCATCCACTTATCAAGACAAGAATCTGACGTCTGGCTCACAGAACTACCTTCCTTGGGTCAACCACATACGTCCTCGTATGCAGATGGCAGCGGCCGCCCGGAGTGATCCTGCGGCACATGCGCCAGCGGGCTTCGGTCCACCCACAGCGCCTTGAACGAGAGCAAAGAAAATCCGCCGGCTGCGAACGCAGTCCCGGCGGCAGAACATCTACGTTCAGTAACCATTCTAGGGCGGAAGGAAGGGCTGCAGGCCGCCCCAGGGCGTGAAATCACTCACACGGCACAAATCCGGGAGTCATAAATGGATGGGTCGACCGATACGCCGGGTTCTGTCATCCCCTGCCGTTACCAGCAAGGGAGTAGCGGCCATCCATCTACGAACGCCGTTGCCGACGCCCTCCAGCAGCCTACCCGGACACTCGGGCGAGCAGCCCTCAAACGTGTCCTGTCTGGCCTTGCTCCGGGTGGGGTTTACCTAGCCTCCCCGGTCACCCGGGGAGCTGGTGGTCTCTTACACCACCGTTTCACCCTTACCTGCTGCCCCGCGATGCAAACATCACGACGCGCAGGCGGTCTGTTCTCTGTGGCACTGGCCTGCGGGTTACCCCGAGTGGGCGTTACCCACCACCCTGCTCTTCGGAGCCCGGACGTTCCTCGAGTCACTTCCGTGACGCGCGACCGCCTGGTCGACCCATCCGCCGTCCAGTCTACCGGCGTTGGGGCCAGGCAAAGTCCCCGGTAATATCGACTGGTGCTGATTCTGCTGCCGCCTTCCGAAGGCAAGACCCCCGCTGCCAACGGTCCCGCCATAAACTGGGAATCGCTCAGCTTCCCCGAACTGAACCCTTACCGGGCAAAAGTACTCGAAGCACTGGGTATGGTGAGCGCGCACGAGGATGCACTGACGCTGCTGGGGGTCGGTGCCTCGTTGCGGGACGACGTCGAACGTAATACCCGGCTGCATGCCGAACCAGCCGCTCCCGCGCATCAGGTCTATTCAGGGGTCCTGTACGACGCCTTGGGCTACAACAGCATGACGCCAACGCAACGCCGCAAGGCGAGCGAATCCATCCTGGTGGTTTCCGCCCTGTGGGGCGCCATAGGCTTCGGCGACCACGTGCCCGCCTATCGGCTGTCGATGGGAACGGCATTGCCCGACGTCGGGCGCCTCGCCTCCTACTGGAAGCCGCAGCTTAACGCAGCCCTCGCCTCACGCGCCGAGGGCGAACTCTTGGTGGATTGCCGTTCCAGCACCTATGCCGCTGCCTGGGCTCCCCCGGCGACGCAGACGGTTAACGTCAACGTCTTCAACGAAGCGAACGGCAAGCGCACGGTTGTCAGTCACTTCGCCAAACACACCCGCGGCGAACTGGGCCGCCACCTGCTGACCCGGCGCGGCAAAGCGCCGGCAACCCCGGATCAGCTCCTGAAGGCTGCCCGGGAGATTTGGACTGCGGAACTTGTTGAGGGCACGGCCCGCAAGCCGCACGCGCTCAACATCATCCTCACCACCTGAGTGTCCAACCGGCGTTGGGCTGCGTCAGTTCCACTCCGCCGAACGGACCAGGATGACACCTGAGTCCGGGCAAAACACGATCTCGTCCTCTGCTGCAGCTTTGACTTCGGCAAGGTCGCCGGGGCTGAGCATCATGCCGGAGCCTTCGGACTTGCCGTGGAACAGACGGGCTGCGCCGACACCGCGCTTGGCAATGGTCTTCTCGTAGATGGCAAGTACTCCCGCGTCCAGCGATTCCGCGAAGGCGGCGCGCTGTCCACGAACCACCGTTTCCTCGGCTGCAATCTCGGCAATGGCTTCGTCCAGCTCCGCCCGGATGCTGCCGAACGAGCCTTGGATATCGTCCACGATCGACTGCTGAGCGGCCTGACGCTCGCGCAATGTATCCAGGCGTTCCAGGATTTCGAGCTCAACGTCTTCAAGGTCCGAGCGGCGCTTGTTGAGTGAGGCAATGTCACTCTGCAGCGCCACCAGGTCCTTGGACAGGCCGGTGCCGCTGTTAAGCCGGGTCTCGTCCCGTTCAATGCGGGTTGCTACCTGCTCCACATCGGCTTCTGCCCTGCGAAGTTCGGTCTCGGCGTCATGGACGGCAATTTTGGCAGCGCCGAGTTCGCCGTTGGCTACATTCAACGCATCCGTGAGGTCAGTGATGCGTGGATCGGTTTCCAGGACCTTCCGGCGGCCGGCAAGCGACCTGAGCTTGGCATCCAGTCCCTGCAGTTCAAGCAATTTCAATTGTTCTGCCGGTGCTGCTTTCGCCACGCTTACCTCCGCTAATCGCCACCGGGCCTGGGGATCAGGTCCGGCCGGACCGCCACTATCTGTCAGGGCTGTCCGTATCTTTCTAGACTCTAGTCCCCGCCGGGAGTGAGTATGAAGTCCCAGGGATCGCTGTTGGTGCTGCTGACGCGGATCTCGACGTCGTAGCCTTGGTCCGCGAGCACGTTGCCCAGCGCTTCAGCGGCAGCAGGGAGCCACAGCCATTCACTGGCAAAGTGCGAAACGTCGATCAGGTAGGGCCGGCCGTTGGTGGCACCTTCGCGCGCCTCGGATGCCGGGTGGTGCCGCATGTCTGCTGTGACGTACACATCCGCGTGGCTGGCCCGAACGGCATCGAACAAGCTGTCCCCCGCACCACCGCAGACGGCAACGCGCCGGATCAGGCCGTCTTTGTCTCCAGCCACCCGGACTCCGCCTGCGACGGCGGGCAGCATTTCAAAGACGCGGGCAGCGAAATCACCGAGCGTCTCGAGATCAGGCAGGTCGCCTACCCTGCCAATACCTTCCTCCGGCAATCCGTTGCTTGCAGCCGTCAAGGGCGTAACGTTCTCCAACCCAAAGGCGTCAGCCAGGACATCGGAAACCCCACCAACGGCTGAATCACCATTCGTGTGCACGGTCAGCAGACCAGTCCCGGCCTCTATCAATCGGTGTACCGCAAGGCCCTTCGCGGATGTGGCCGCCACGGAGTTGACCCCTTTGAGAAGCAAGGGGTGGTGGGTGATGAGCAGTTCGGCCCCCCACTCCACGGCCTCATCGATCACGGCCAGCGTGGGGTCAACGGCAAAGAGGACTTTGGTGACAGGGACGTTTGGCCGTCCGACAACCAGGCCCACCTCGTCCCAGTCTTCAGCCAAGGACTCCGGCCAGAGTTCCTCGACAGCCAGCAACACCTGACCGAGCGTAGGATCACCGCTGGCGTCAACTGTTTCGGCTTCTTCGACGGAATCCGCATCCGAAATGTCGGTGTTTACTGCTTCCATGCTCTCATTCTTCCCTACTGAGGCCGATTTCTTCCCTACTGAGCCTGATCAGGCAGTCGCCGCTCCCACGGCACCTCCCCGGTGCCGTAATTCTCCCGTAAGGTGAAGCGGGAATCATCAGGCCCTCCGATCCATTGAAGAGAACATGAAAACTTTCGTACTTGGCGGCGGCTGCTTCTGGTGCCTTGATGCCGTTTACCAGAAGACCCGCGGCGTCAGCTCGGTGGTGTCCGGTTACACGGGCGGCCACGTCCGCAATCCCGACTACTACGAGGTCTGCTCCGGCACCACTGGTCATGCAGAAGTAGTCGCGGTGACATTTGATGAAACCGTAGTTCCGGAGGAAGTCATCCTGGACATGTTCTTCGCCCTCCACGACCCCACCACATTGAACCGTCAGGGCTATGACGTGGGGACGCAGTACCGTTCGTCGATGTTCTACACAACCACGGAAGAAAAAGTGTTGTTCGAGGAAGCCATTGAGCGCGCCCAGGCCCTCTGGTCCGATCCGATTGTGACCGAGGTCAGCCGCCTTCCCGAATTCCATGAGGCCGAGGAAGTCCACCAGAATTACTACGCAAAGTTCCCCTATCAGGGGTATTGCCAGGTGATCATTAACCCGAAGCTGGCAAAGGCCCGGAAATATTACTCTGCATGGCTTACTGCTTAGCAGGGTTTCGACCCTGCTGGTTAGGCTGACCTCAGCATTCCCTCTTCAGAGATAGGCGTAATTTTCATGGCAAGGATCTACGACGACGTCACGCAGCTGGTCGGTCGCACCCCGCTGGTCCGTCTGAACCGGCTCACAGAAGGCCTCGACGCCACGGTTGCAGTCAAGCTTGAGTTCTACAACCCGGCCAACAGCGTCAAGGACCGCATTGGCGTGGCCATCATTGATGCTGCCGAAAAGTCCGGCGCCCTGAAGCCCGGCGGAACCATCGTCGAAGGTACTTCCGGCAACACCGGCATCGCCCTGGCACTGGTGGGTGCAGCCCGCGGATACAAGGTCATCCTGACCATGCCTGAGACCATGTCCACCGAGCGCCGCGTCATGCTGCGCGCTTACGGTGCAGAAATCGTCCTGACGCCCGGATCCGAAGGCATGCGTGGCGCCGTCGAGAAGGCACAGGAAATCGTCGCCAACACGGAGAACTCCATCTGGGCGCAGCAGTTCGCCAACGAGGCCAACCCGGCGATCCACCGCACCACTACCGCCGAGGAAGTCTGGGAAGACACCGACGGCGAAGTGGACATCTTTGTTGCCGGCGTGGGTACCGGCGGTACCATCACCGGTGTTGGCCAGGTCCTCAAGGAGCGCAAGCCGGGCGTGCAGATCGTGGCTGTTGAGCCCAAGGACTCCGCGATCCTCAACGGTGGAGCCCCCGGCCCGCACAAGATCCAGGGAATCGGCGCCAACTTTGTTCCGGAAATCCTGGACACCAACGTTTACGACGAAGTCCTGGACGCCACGCTGGAAGATTCAGTCCGCGTAGCCCGTGAACTCGGAGCCCGTGAAGGCATCCTTGGCGGTATTTCCTCTGGCGCCATCGTGTGGGGTGCACTGGAACTGGCCAAGCGTCCCGAGAACGCCGGCAAGCTGATCGTCGCCGTCGTCTGTGACTTTGGAGAGCGTTACATTTCCACGGTCCTGTTCGACGACATCCGTGGCTAACACTTAGCCCGCACACCTTCATTTCCTGTAGAAAGGTCTTTGTGAGCTTCTTCGCAAGGCTTAAGGAAGACCTCGATGCCGCCCGGTCACACGACCCGGCGGCTCGAGGCTCTTTTGAGAACTTTTTCGCTTATTCCGGTTTGCACGCCATTTGGGCGCACCGGGTGACTCACCGGCTCTGGCAGAATCCGGCACTCCGTTTTCCTGCCCGCCTGATTTCCCAGTTGGCCAGGTTCCTTACCGGCATTGAGATCCATCCCGGTGCAACCATTGGCCGGCGATTCTTCATTGACCACGGCATGGGAGTGGTGATCGGTGAGACCGCTGAGATCGGCGAGGACGTGATGATCTATCACGGCGTCACGCTCGGCGGCCGTTCACTGGCCAAGGTCAAGCGTCACCCGACCATCGGCGACCGCGTCACCATCGGCGCCGGCGCAAAGGTCCTGGGTCCCATCACCATCGGTGCGGGAAGCGCCATCGGCGCCAACGCCGTGGTGGTGAAGGACGCACCACCGGAGTCCATCATCACAGGCATCCCAGCCACGTGGCGGCACCGCGACGCCAGGTCCGAAACGAAGCCCGCTGTGGACCCGGCTGAGTACTACATCGAGTACCGGATCTAGCCGGCTAGCCTTCTGTATAAATTCCAGAAGACAGCGTCGAAGGCGCGGTCCGGAAGAACCCTTCGCAATGCCAGGACGCTCCAGGCCCCCCTGCCCACCGGGTAACGGGTTCTGGGGCGTTTTGCCGTTGCGGCGCGAACTATGGTTCTTGCTACAACACGCGCCGGCGTCGACAACACGTGGCCTGATCCGGAGGTGGAGGCCAGTGCTGCAGCCACGATGTGCGCTTGTTCTTTGTAAGGTCCACCACCCGATATAGTCAACAGGCCCTCGCCCGCGATGGTGCCCCATTCACTATCCGTTCCCGACGGCTCGATAACGACGACGTCGATGCCGTGTGGCTTAAGCTCCAGCCGCAGGGAATCGCTCAACCCCTCCACCGCAAACTTTGTCCCGTGATACCAAGCCCCCAATGGTTCATATATTTTGCCGCCAATGGAGGTTACGTTGATGATCCGGCCCGAGCCGGCGAGGCGCATCCCGGGAATGACAAGTTGGCTCATCCTTGCCAGGCCTATGACGTTGACTTCGAACTGGCGCCTGCCCTCAGCCATCGGAACTTCCTCGAGTGAGCCGTAGGAGCCATATCCGGCATTGTTGACCAGCAAATCGATCCGCCCGTGGGCCGCTTCAACCAGCCCCACCGCAGACGCCATCGATTCTTCCGAGGTGACGTCCAAGGACATGACAGTGATGCCGTGCTGCTTCAGCGGTTCCATCTTGTCCGCACGGCGTGCGCCTGCATAGACAGTGAAACCGGCTGCCCTGAGTGCTATGGCCGTGTCGAAGCCGATCCCGGTGGAGGCCCCGGTGACAAACGCGATACGGGATGCCATGGGTGGTCTCCTTCAGTTCATAAGGGGAACGGCAAACAATTCACTACGGCAAAGGCCGGTCCATCCCAGAGTATCTGGGAGGAACCGGCCTTACGGACAGGTGCTGCTAGTGGGTGTCGACTGCCGAGATCTCGGACTTGTCTTCGCCCCAGAGGGTGTGGAACGTACCCTCGGTGTCCACGCGACCGTAGGTGTGTGCACCGAAGAGGTCGCGCTGGCCCTGGATCAGGGCAGCGGCAACGCGCTTGCGGCGCAGGCCGTCGTAGTATGCCAGCGAGGAGGAGAACACCGGTACCGGGATGCCCAGCTGGACGGCGGTGGCCACAACCCGGCGCCACGCCGGAAGTGCCTCGGCGATGGCCTTGGTGAAAGCCGGCGCGAACAGCAGGTTGGCGGGCTTCTCCTCGGCTGCGTAGGCCTTGGTGATGTCCTTGAGCAGCTCTGCACGGATGATGCAGCCTGCACGCCACAGCGAAGCGATCTCGTCCAGCTTGAGGTCCCAGCCGTACTCCTTGGCAGCGGAGGTCAGCATGTCCAGGCCCTGAGCGTAGGAGACCAGCTTGGAGGCGTAGAGCGCCTGGCGGACATCCTCGACGAAGGTCTCGGGGATTTCCACAGAGGCTTCTTCGCCGGCCAGCAGTTCCTGGCCAAGTTTGCGCTGCTCCGTCTGGGAGGACAGTGCGCGGGCAAACACGGACTCGGCAATGCCGGAGACCGGGGACCCGAGTTCCAAGGCGGAGATGACCGTCCAGCGGCCCGTGCCCTTCTGGCCTGCTGCATCCACCACGACGTCGACGAACGGCTTGCCCGTCTTTGCGTCAACGTGTCCCAGGACCTCGGCGGAGATTTCGATCAGGAAGGAGGAAAGGTCGCCCTTGTTCCATTCAGCGAAGATCTTGGACTGCTCGGCGGGCTCAATACCAGCGCCGGAGCGGAGGAGATCGAATGCTTCACCGATGACCTGCATGTCGGCGTATTCAATACCGTTGTGGACCATCTTGACGAAGTGGCCGGCGCCGTCGGTGCCGATCCATGCACAGCAGGGTTCGCCGTCGACCTTTGCGGAGATCTTTTCCAGCAGCGGGCCGAGCGCGTCGTAGGACTCGCGCGAGCCACCGGGCATGATGGACGGGCCGTTCAGCGCGCCTTCTTCGCCACCGGAAACGCCGACGCCTACGAAGTGCAGGTCCTTCTTTGCCAGCGCGGCTTCGCGGCGGCGGGTGTCCTCGTAGTGCGAGTTACCGGCATCGATGATGATGTCGCCGGCTTCAAGCAGCGGTTCCAGCTGCTCGATCACGTTGTCAACGGGAGCGCCTGCCTTGACCATGATCAGGACACGGCGGGGCTTTTCGAGGGAATCGACGAGTTCCTGCAGCGTTTCCGTGCGGATGAAGTCGCCGTCCGTGCCGTGCTTTTCCAGCAGGGCGTCAGTCTTTTCCACGGAGCGGTTGTGGAGAGCCACGGTGAAGCCGTTGCGGGCGAGGTTGCGGGCCAGGTTGGCGCCCATCACCGCAAGGCCGGTGACACCGATGTGTGCTGACATCAAAACTCCAATTCGTTCGTGTACAAACAGTCCTCTGTTTCCCGATAGGGCACGCAGGAAGCGATTTCAAAACCAGGGGCTGCAATAAACCATACGTATTTAAACCTTGGGCGGGAAAGCGGCGCCCACGTTTTGGAACGGTGCCGCGTCATAAACAGTCTATGATGCCGCCCCGGTTCCAGCTGCGCGCAGGACGCCTCCGCGCCATTATGCTTACCTCTATGTCAACCAGCCTCCACCACCGCGCCGTAGAGCACCTGGGCACCAGGATCGTCGGTGGTGCCCTTCCCACCGGCCACGTCATGTTGGCGGAGCATCTGGAAGACGAACTGAAAGTCTCCCGCTCCGTGGTCCGTGAAGCTGTCCGTGTGCTGCAATCGCTGGGACTTGTGGAGACCATCAAGCGTGTGGGCATCCGGGTTCTGCCGGCCCATCGATGGAATCCTTTCGATCCTTTGGTGATTCGTTGGCGTCTCGCCGGCGAGGGGCGTGGCGCCCAGTTGAGGTCGCTCGCCGAGCTGCGTTCCGCCGTCGAGCCTGTCGCAGCAGAACTGGCCGCCGGGAACGCGCCCGAAAGTCTTCGGCAGGAGTTGGTGGGCATCTCGTTGGCCATGAAGGAAGCCGGCGATGCCGGTGACATGGCCCGGTTTCTGGACCTCGACATCCGGTTCCATGCATTGGTCCTCTCGGGCTCGGGCAACGAGATGTTCGCCAACTTGATCGGCCAGGTCACGGAGACCCTCACGGGCCGAACCGTCCACGGGCTCATGCCTGAACACCCCCAAAAGCAGGCGCTTCAGTGGCATATGGACGTGGCCCATGCGATTGACGCCGGAGACGGTTCCCTGGCGCGCGACGCCGCCGCAAAGATTATGCGTCAGACCATCGCGGAGCTGGCACCCAGCTGGAATGACCAGCCCCGCGTCTTCGTCCCCGTAGCCAAAAACTAGCTACGGCTGGAAGTTCAGCAGCACTTTTCCGGATTCAGCGGAGTTCTTCGCCACCTCAAAAGCCTCCAGGCCTTGGGCCAGGCCGAATTCGTGCGTCACCACAGGGTCGACGAACAGCGAACCATCGGCCAGGGCAGCAATGACCTCATCGATTTCGTCGTTGAAGCGGAACGAGCCAAGGAGTTCCAGCTCGCGGGTGATGGCGAGGGAGATGAACACCGGCTGTGGTCCGGATGGCAGTAGTCCCACCATCACCACCTTGCCGCCACGGGTAGCACCCTTGATGGCCGAGGCCAGTCCAAAATGGCTGCCTGATGATTCAATGACCACGTCTGCGTCCACCGCCGCGATAGCCTCCGCATCGTCGCCTTTGAGGACGTCATCCGCCCCCACGGCGCGCGCAATCTCCAGGGGCTTGTCATGCATGTCGACGGCGACAATCCGGGCCGCGCCGGCACGCTTCAGGACAGCGACCGCCAGGGCACCGATCGGACCACTGCCGATCACGAGCGCCGTTTTTCCTTCGACGTTTCCCGCGCGGCCTACAGCATGCCAAGCGACACTGGCGGGCTCAACCAGGGCGGCAGTGCGGAGATTCAGGTTCTCCGGAAGAGGGCGCAGCATCCTTGAGGGAAGGTTTGCGTAGCGGCTGAACGCGCCGTCCGTGTGGGGGTACCGGGCAGCACTGCCAAGGTAGGTGCAGCCCGGGGAGAGGTTGGGCCGGTCCTCGGGGTATCTAACATTGCCGGGTGCCGGGGTTGCCGGGTGGACGGCCACTGGGGTCCCCTCAGCGGGGCCGGTACCGTCCGCCGCCTGCTGGACCACCACGCCAACGATTTCGTGGCCCAGGACCATGGGCTCTTTGAGGATGGACTCCCCCGCTGCGCCATGCAGCCAGTAGTGAAGGTCTGATCCGCAGATCCCGCCGTAGGCGATCTCCACGATCGATTCGTCCTCTGCCGGAGTGGCCAGCGGGACGTCCTCAATCCGGAGGTCACCTTTGCCGTGGGCAACTACAGCGGGGCCGGAAGCTGGAAGGTTGATGCCCATCAGACCACCACCGTCATTCCGCCGTCGACGAAGATCGTCTGGCCGTTCACGAAGTTCGAGGCCTGGGAGGCGAGCCATACGGTGGGGCCGGCAAGGTCTGCCGTGGTGCCCCATCGGTTGGCCGGGGTCCGGCCAAGGATCCAGGAGTTGAAGTCAGCATCATCCACCAGGTTTTGGGTCATTTCCGTGTGGATGTACCCCGGCGCGATTCCGTTGATCTGCAAACCGGAGGCGGCCCACTCCGCGGTCATCGCGCGGGTGAGGTTGCGGAGACCGCCCTTGGCAGCCACATAGGGGGCGATGGTGGGGCGTGCCAGGTCCGTTTGGACCGAGCAGATGTTGATGATCTTGCCGTGACCTCGGGGGATCATATGCCTTGCCGCTTCCCGGCCTACCAGGAAGGCGCTGGTGAGGTCGGTGGTGATGACGCGGTCCCAGTCTTTGACGTCGAGCTCCAGCATGGGGACACGGTGCTGAATTCCGGCGTTGTTCACCAGGATGTCCAAAGGCCCGACGTTCTGTTCGATCCAGGCCACCCCCTCAGCGGCGGATCCAGCGTCCGTGACGTCGAAGGCCCGGCTGTGGACCCTGCCCACCGGATAGCCAGCGGCCATGGCCTGGTGGGCTTTCTCCAGGCGTTCAGTGCTGATCCCATTGAGCACCACCGTCGCTCCGGCATCGGCGAGGCCCCTGGCCAGGGCGTTGCCGATTCCCCGGCTTGAACCAGTGACCAAGGCAACCCGCCCGGTCAGATCGAAAAGTCCACTCATAGTTTTGTTCTTCATTCCTTCTGGTGTTGCGCCGGTTCAGTTGCTGTTCGACGTCGCGGCTGGTGAAAGGCTTAGGTTTGCGATGGTCTGACGGACAACGGCGAGGTCGTGATCTCCGAGTCCTTGGCGTTTGAGTTCGGCATAAAGGTCGATTGCCGCCGATGCCATGGGGACGGCGGAGCCAACGGCTTGTGCGCTGGTGAGCACGAAGCCGAGGTCCTTGTGCATAAACTTTGCCGGCCCGGTAGGCGCATAGTCCTTGGCGGCCAAGCGTGGGCCAACGTTTTCCAGCACCCGGCTTCCGGCCAACCCTCCGGAAAGGACCTCAAAGAGTGCCTCCACGTCCATGCCGGCGCGTTCCGCGAGTTCGGCCGCTTCGGCGAGGGCCGCCGTCGTTGTTCCGACGATGAGTTGGTTGCACGCTTTGGCGAGCGACCCCGAACCCAGCGGCCCCATGCGCCGGACGGTAGTCCCCATGGTTTCCAGGAGTGGTTGGAGAGCTTCGAACTGGCCTTCGGTGGCCCCCACCATGATGGCGAGGCTTCCGCGTTGCGCCCCGGCGGTACCGCCGCTGACCGGCGCATCCACCACCGCGGCGTTGCCGCCGGATGCCTGGTGAACAGTTTCGCCAAACAGTTGGACCGCAGTTGGCGAGACGCTGCTCATGATGACGACGGCGGTGCCCGGCCGGGGTGCCTTGTTCCGCCATGATTCGAGCAGGTCCGCTGCGGCTTCCTCGATGAAGGGCAGATCGGGGAGCATGAAGATGATGGTGTCTTCGTCCCGCAGCTCCGCCACGGCTGCTGCGCGCCGGACGCCGGAAAGGCCTTCAAAAACGGTCTCGGATCGGTTCCAGGCGGTGACGTTCCAGCCGGCTGCCGCCAGGTTTGAGGCCATGGGCGCTCCCATGAGTCCCAAGCCAACGAAGCCCACGCGTTTGCTGGTCATGGTAGGTAACACCTCACTTCTTTGTGGTCATCTACGAGATTACTGTTCAATATCCTAGCCTCCATTCAGTATGATGAACACCATGACGACTGATGAACTTACCATCGCCATCGCTGTACCGCTCGAAGCAGAGCACGTAGAGCTGATCCGCGCTGTAGATCCTTCCGTAACAGTTCTCTACCATCCCGAGCTTCTTCCGCCTGAACGCTTTCCCGCAGATCACGCGGGCGATCCGGAGTTCAAGCGCACTCCGGAGCAGGAGGAACGCTACTGGGACATGCTGAACCGGGCGCAGGTCCTGTACGGCTTCCCCAACGAAAGTCCAGCCGGCTTGGCACGCATCGCCGCGAGCAACCCGCACTTGCAGTGGATTCATGCCATGGCAGCGGGAGCGGGTGGCGCGGTCAAGGCTTCCGGACTCGACACGGAAACCCTGCAGAAGTTCCGCGTGACAACGTCCGCGGGCGTCCATGCCCTGCCCTTGGCGGAATTTTCAGCCTTCGGCATCCTCAACGGGTTCAAGCGCAGCGCCGAGATGGCACAAGATCAAGCCGCCAAGGTTTGGCCCGAGCTGAGAACACCCACCAAACTTGTCAACGGCTCAAAGGTGGTCATCGCAGGCCTCGGCGAAATTGGCTTGGAGACTGCCCGAATTGCCCGGGCCTTGGGTATGAACGTCAGTGGAACCAAGCGCACTGTGGAAACCATTGAGGGAATCGAGGAGGTCACCAACAATGATGGTCTCCCCGGCCTGGTGGCTGATGCCGACGCAGTGATCAATACACTTCCCGGCACGCCGTACACGGAGAAGCTGTTCAACAAGGACATTTTCTCAGCCATGAAACCCGGAGCCGTGTTCGTCAACGTGGGCCGGGGAACAGTGGTGGATGAGGACGCTTTGCTCGAGGCCTTGAACAATGGCCAGGTGTCGTATGCCTGCCTTGACGTCTTCGCGGTGGAACCCCTTCCACAGGACAGCCCTTTGTGGAACCATCCCAAGGTCCTGGTGTCCCCGCACACTTCTGCGTTGAGTGCTGCCGAGAACCGGCTCATCGCCGAACGCTTCTGCAGCAACCTGCGCACCTTCCTGGACGGTGGCGAACTCCCCCATCTGGTTGATCCGGTCCACTTCTACTAAGCCGGCAACTACCAACCTGTGGCGTCAAACCACCTCTCGGACAACGTGTCGGTCATGGTCCTGACATAAGTGCTCGAGAGGTGGTTGTCGTCGAGGTAAACATAAACGTTGCCCACGATGCCCGGACAGGCCGTGCCGTCGCAGATCAGGTCCGTCATGTCCAGGATGGACAACCCCGTGAAAGTTCCCTCCAACTGGTCCAAGGGATTGCTTTCGGCGAGAACCGAGGACTGGGCGGGACGGCAGCGTGAGTCATCCACGCCGGAAGCCATTGCGCACTCACTGGGGCTGAATGAGAAGCGCGGGTTGTCCCTCATGGCGATGACTTCCACACCTTGATCAGTGATCTCACCCACCAGCTCGTCGAGCCCCCATGTGAGGTCCTCGTCCGGTGAGTCGGGGACCGCCGCCGTTCCCACAAGGAAAACGGCATCCGGTTGATGGATACGGATGTGTTCCCGGACGTTCCGATTGAAGGTGTTGCACTCGTCCCCCACCTCGTCCGTTTCGGTCATGAAGGGACAGGCTCCAAACGTGATGGCTTGAACCCGCCAATGGTGTTCCTTGGCCAGGGGGCCGATGGCCCCGAGCCACTGCAGGGAATGCGATTGACCCACTACAAAGACGGTCCTCTCGGCGTCAGCGCCGACGTCG
This sequence comes from Arthrobacter sp. Rue61a, assembly GCF_000294695.2. Taxonomy (NCBI): domain Bacteria; kingdom Bacillati; phylum Actinomycetota; class Actinomycetes; order Micrococcales; family Micrococcaceae; genus Arthrobacter; species Arthrobacter sp. Rue61a. Next base: position 2,841,003 of record NC_018531.1, read on the forward strand.
TTCTGCTGGCATTCCGCAAACAGCACCGGGTCCGCTGGCCGGAGATCCCCTATACATGCGCCATCGAGCCTTCCCCAGTCTTCCGGAAGCTGCTCAGGGGTTGGCAGTGTCCGCGCGCCCTCGCCAACACGGTCAACATAGCCAGGCAACAACGCCCTGGCCCCCGGGTTGTCGTCAGCATCCTGCGTGGCGATGATGTTCTTCTCCGCTTGCTGCTGGAAACCAAACTGCACCATCGGTGCTGCAGCGACGGCCAAGCAAACAAGCACCGCCAGCGCCAGGCGCCAACGTTTGGCTTCCGGCCATCGCCATGCACGCAGTGGCTGCTCAACAAACCGGGTAGTGAGGAACGCCAACAGCAGCGACGCACCCACGATCAAGGTGCCGGTGATCGCGTCTGCATGGTCTTGGCCGATCCACACCAAAGTGATCACCAACAGCGGCCAATGCCACAGGTAAAGGGCATATGAAGTAGAGCCCAGCCCCACCAGAAGCTTGGAAGAAAGGATCCTGTCAACTCCGAAGCGGCTGCCCGATTGCCCCGCGACGATGACAGCCACCGCTGCGAGGGTCGGCCACAGCGCCACGAAGCCCGGAAACGCGGTCTGGACCTGAAGAACAGCGCCACAGCTCAGCATTGCGGCTATGCCCACCCACCCCAGCACGCTACTCAGCCCGAGACCGGGCCGAAGATAGGGAAGCAACAGTGCCACCAGGGTGCCCAACGCAAACTCCCACAACCGGGCAAAGGTGTCGAAATAGGCCAGTTCCTGATTGGCCGCCGTGAAGTAGATCGAATACGCCAGCGATACTGCGAAGATCAGCCCGAAGATTCCAAGAAGCACGGCCCGATACCGCAGGCTTAAGCGGCGGCACACCCAGGCCGTGGCAACAAAAATGGCCGGCCAAAGAATAAAAACCTGCCCCTGGATGGACAGCGACCAAAAATGCTGGAAAGGACTCGCCAAGCTGTGGTCCGCCGCATAGTAGTTGACCACCTGCCGCTGGAGCAGCCAATTTTGGACGTAGAACAGCGAAGCCCATCCTTGGCTGACTATTTCGATCCAGCGTGTGCGGGGAATGAACACGTACGTAGCCGCCAAAGTGCTCAGCAGGACCACCACGACGGCGGGCAACAGCCGCCAGAACAGGTGCAGCCAGTGCCGCACCAGTGATACCGGCCGTGCGTCCTCATAGCGGCTGACGAATTGCAGCGTCATGAGGAACGCTGAAATCAGCAGGAACACGTCCACGCCGCCGGAAACGCGACCGAACCAGATGTGATACGAGACAACCATGAGAACGGCCAAAGATCTTAGGCCCTGGATCTCGGGCCGAAACTTGGTACCCCCGCTGGCGGCCCGGACCTGCCCGGGACTTTCCGGTGATGCAAGGCCCTTGGTTGCCGTCATCGACACCCTCCTCATTCGCTGCACCAATTCTGCACTGCCACAGGTGAATTTCCACCAGCTTCGGAGGACATTTTGTGTTCAAGCGCAAAGCAGCGCGGCACCCTCCGCATGAAGGGATACCGCGCTGCCAGGCGTGTGGTCTGTATGGTGCCTCGGGTTAGGGCGTTGCCTCAGGTTTGGGTGTTGCCTCGGCCTACTTTGCGTCTTCCGTGCTGACGAGGTCCCTGCCTGCCGTCTCCGGGGTGAAGAAGGTTGTGACGAAGGAGATGAGCGCAAGGACCAGGGAGTAGATGGCCAGGACCAGCCAGGAGTGGTTGGTGGCGGCCAACATGAGCGCCCCGAGCAAGGGCGCAAGACCGCCTGCCAGGACCGCTGAAATCTCGCGGCTCATAGCGACACCCGTAAAGCGATACTGGGATCCGAACAGTTCAGGCAACAGCGGGCACTGCGGGCCCAGCATGGACTGAACACCGATTGCGATGCCTACGGCCATGACCACCCATACCAAGGTGACGTTGCCCAAGGTCACCAGATAGAACGCCGGAACCGCGATGATTGCTTGGAACAGTGCCCCGTACCGGTACACCGGGACACGACCGAACCTGTCGGACAAGGCACCGAACGTGACCACCATAACGGCGGCGAACCCGGCCGCGATCAACAAACCCACAGGACCGATGGAGTTGTTCCCGGCGAAGACACCCGCCGGCATGCTCATGAAGGACACCAGCAGCGCGGAGTAGATCGAAGAGTTGCCGTTCTCGCCCATGCGCAGACCGATTCCCAGCAACACGTTCTTCTTGGAGTGCTTCCAGAGAGCACCAATGGGGTTCTTGACCACGTTCTTGTGCTTTTCCAACTCTTGGAACGCGGGCGTTTCCTTGAGCTTCAGGCGAATGAAGATGGCCACGGCGATCAGAATGAAACTGGCCAGGAACGGCACGCGCCACAACCAGCCCTGAAGGACGGACTTGTCCGCCATCGTGATGAGCGCGAAAGTTCCGGCACCGAGGAGCGTGCCCAGCTGGATGCCGACGAACGGCAGAGATGCGAAGAACCCACGACGGCGACGCGGAGCCACTTCAGATATCAGCGTCGTGGCGCCGGCCTGCTCCGCACCGGCCCCCAGGCCCTGAATGATTCGCAGCGTCACCAGCAGGACAGCGCCGAGCATGCCGGCTTGCTCGAACGTGGGGAGCAGGCCAATGGCAAAGCTGGCTGTTCCCATCAGCGCGATGGTCAGGATGAGGACCATCTTCCTGCCGAATCTGTCCCCGATGTAGCCGAAGATCAAACCGCCGAACGGACGTGCAGCAAAGCCAACGCCGTATGTGGCGAACGAAGCAATCAGAGCACCGTCCGGGCCGAGCGGGGAAAAGAACAACGGGCCGAAGATCAGGGCCGAAGCCAAGCCATAAATGTAGAAGTCGTAGTACTCCAGCGCGGAGCCGACAGAGCTGGCCAGCGTAGCCCGCCGGAGCTGTTCCGGCTCAACTACAGCGTCGTCAGCCTCGGCCGCGAGCGTTTCATTTGCACGAGTTATCACAAGCACTCCCTCAAAATCACCCCGGGCCCCCGTTGGCCCAGCGAGATAGTGATGGCATCACCGCCAAGATCACTATGATGAACAGCGTACAGCTTGTTGAACGTACTGCCAAGATTGTAATCAGATTTATTTAGACGTGCTCCGGTTCCTAGCCCATCGGATTCCCCAAGGAACGCGCCAGCTCTTTGAGTTCCTTGACCATCAGGGCGCCCTGCTCCTCCGAGTACGTGGCCTTCAGCGCGGTCACCGACAAACCCAGACTTGGGCCGTGAGCTCCGTGGGTCGGCACCGGCACGGCCAGACACACCACACCAACCGTGGACTCTTCATCCTCGAAGGCGAAGCCCTGCTTGCGGATGGCGGAAATCTGGGCCTTGAGTTCCTCGGCGGTCTTCAGCGAATTGGCCGTCATAGTGGGCAGCTGCATGCCATCCGGGAACATCGAGTCAATATCGTGATCATGCAACTGGGCGATCAGCGCCTTCCCGACGCTGCAGAGCGAGACCGGCATCTTGTCACCGATGTTCGAGGTCAACCTGACCGCAGGATGGCCCTCATACCGCGCCAGGTAGATGACGTGGTCGCCGTCGAGCATCGCAATCCTCACGGTCTCTCCGGACAGCGTAGGCGCCTGCTCACAGTACTTATAGAACTCCTGCACCTCGTCGAGTCGGCTCAGGTATGCGGCACCCAGTTCCACAAGCTTCCTTCCCAAGGCAAAGTCCGCACCCTGCCTGGTAATGAGGCGCGCTTCTTCCAGCGCCAGCAACAGGTTCGACGTAGAAGACTTGGGGATCCCGAGTTCACGCGAGAGATCACTCAGCGTCAGCCGGCCCGTTGGGGACTCAGCGAGCACCTCCAATACAGCCGCAGCGCGGGTGACGGCAGGCGCCGGCGACGAAGCGCCCAGCCCTTCGGAACGGGAGGTGCGGGAATCGGCCATGATTCTCCTTAGGCATCGCAATTCGGTTGTTCATTCTGCTGAACAATTCTCATCATAGTGGAATGAGTATGCGGGAGTAAGGCGTGTGTAATGCCCCCATCTCCGCCCTCAGCGGGGCCTCACTTTCCAAACCCGAAAGTTCTCTGTATATTCATCTTCGAGCTCTCCACCGCGGCATCCCCCAATAGTCGTGGTGGAGAGCTCATCCATTTCCCGGGCAGGAGACTACGCCGCGGCGACTTCCTCGCCCCTAAGGCACCAGCCCCCACCGGAGCCATCCCGGACCAGTTCCCAAGTCGCCGTACCTGAGCGGGGGTTGTTCCCCAAGCGAACCTGGACCTGCCAGACTTCAACGTCGACCCGCCCCTGTCCTCGCGGCATACGGCGGGACTCCTCCCACCACGCGACCCGCTCAAACCAGCGGACAGGTTCCACCACAATGCGCCACTCGCGGCCGCCCCTCACAACGACTGCAGGGGCGCCTTGCGCAGCCGTGCGGATGTATACGTGCTCCATGGATGAAACCGTAGGGTGGGGGTCTGACATTCAAGACCCACCGGAGGAAAGGGGCAGGCAAACAAAAACCCCGCCAACCAAGTCTTTTGACTTGAAATGACGGGGTTTTTCTTGGTGGGTCCTACCGGGATCGAACCGATGACATCCACGGTGTAAACGTGGCGCTCTACCAGCTGAGCTAAAGACCCAAATCGCGGCTTCCGTGCTTCGTAACTTCCTCAGCGCTTCAACCAACGAACAATGACTCTACATGATCAACCGCCGGAAACACCAATCGGCCCTGGTGCCTCCGGAATATCCGGTAAAGCGCGCGCAAGGTAGTCCAATGCGCCGCTTACGCCCAGTTCCAATTTCAGCTCGGCAAAGTCGTCGCCACGGGTGGTTCCGCGGTTGATGATGACCACTGGTTTCCCCGTTTTTGCAGCGTGGCGCACGAACCGCAGACCGCTCTGAACCGTCAGCGATGATCCCGCCACCAACAGGGCCTCCGCGTTGTCCACCATCTCGTAGGCGCGGGCCACCCGATCCTTGGGGACGTTCTCTCCAAAGTAGACAAAGTCCGGCTTCAACGTTCCTCCGCAGATCGGACACACAGCCATGACGAACGATGTGATGAGATCAGGGTCCTCAACTATTGCGTCGGCATCGGGGGCCATTTCTACCACTCCGGACTTCAGCGCCTCCTCCAGGAAACCAGGATTGATTTCTTCCAGGATGGCGGCAATCAAACGCCGACTGAAGGTATGCCCGTTGCTGAGGCAAATCACTTGGTCAAAACGGCCATGCAGGTCCACCACGTTGACACTTCCGGCGTCCTCATGGAGCCTGTCAACATTTTGGGTAATGAGTCCGGTCATCAGGCCGCGGCGCTCCAGGAGCGCGACTGCGACATGGCCGGCATTCGGATCAGCATGCCGAAGGTGGGACCAGCCGATATGGTTCCGCGCCCAATAGCGCCGCCGATTGGCCTCCCCGCCAATAAACTCCTGGTAGGTCATAGGGTTTCTGGGCGCAGAACCTGGGCCACGGTAATCAGGAATTCCGGAATCGGTACTCAAGCCGGCACCGGTGAGTACCGCCAAACGCTTGCCACCCAGGAGATCCACGGCAAGCCCAAGTGCTTCCAGCTCCCTGGGGTCCAGTTGCGCCACCGCCGCGGGTGCCATGCTGGCAAATCCAGTCATGCCAACTCCGGGCCTGGGATGGTTCATGACTACTGATCCGCCAACGACGACAATGCCCGGCGATATTCGGAAAAGTCCCTTGCCTGACCCCGCGGATTAACAACCACATAGCGGATGATGCCCGCGTCGTCGATGATGAACGTCCCCCTCAAGGCCATTCCACTCGCTTCATCAAAGATGCCGTACTTCTGCGCCACCGCTCCATGCGGCCAGAAGTCCGCCAGGAGCTCGAAGCCAAATTGCTCGTGCTCAGCGTAGGCACGCTGCACGAACTTACTGTCGACCGAAATCGCCAAGACCGCGGCATTCGAATCCTTGAAGGCGGCTATGTTGTCGCGAATCTCACAAAGCTCCCCCGTGCAAATCCCGGAGAAGGCGAAAGGAAAGAACACCACAACAACGGTGCGGCCCCGGAAGTCAGCCAAACGGACTGGCTCGCCGTACTGGTTCAGCAGTTCAAAATCCGGTGCGAGTTGTCCTGCCTGGGGAACGAGCCCTGAGGCAGGCGCCTGCTGGACTTCCGTCACTTGTTCTTCTTGGGCACCAAACGCGTGGCGCTCCAGTCCTTTGAAACACCTGCCGATGTGGTCAGATGCAGACCGGAGGTCGGGGCGGCATCCTGGATGTCCGCCGGAGACACGTAGTTGTCACGGCCTGACTTTGGAGTCAGCACCCAAACAACCCCGCCTTCCTTCAGGTTGGTAAGCGAATCCATCAGGGCATCAACAAGGTCACCGTCGCCATCCCGCCACCAGAAAACAACAGCATCTACGACGTCATGATCATCTTCATCCAACAACTCGGAGCCTGTGACATCTTCGATGTCGTCACGCAAGTCGAAATCGACGTCGTCGTCGTAGCCGCGTTCCTGAATCAGATCCCCATCTTTGAAACCCATTCTTTCCGCCACATTTACCGATGTGGCGGCGTCGGCCTCGCTCACGTTTCCTCCTTTTGCAGTGACTTCCATTACTAACAGCCAACACCCTTTGGGCGTGTGCTTCAAGCTATTGTCCCAGCCAGCGGCCATATTCCGCATTCCACACGGTGTTTCGCCACCATGAGGATTGCGTGCTTTGCGTCACGGAGGCCGCCGGGGTGTGACATACAACGCCCCTCGGGCCCCGCGGCTACGCATCGCGACGCCGCGAAAGCTAGAGTGGCCATGAGCGCTACGGCTGCAGGGCGATCGCCCCGGGAATTTCCACAAGCAGCCAAGCGCTCACAAGACCTGCCCGGCGCATCCGACCGGGCTGTTGAAACAGAGATGTCGCACACGACGCGTTCACGACGGGCAGTTACCCTGCCGGACTTGAGGCGGCGATGCATGCGCCTAAAGGAAGGTTGGACGTGGCTGCAGGAGAAGAGACCTCACACATCCTCAGCGGGTTGACTGCCCAGCTGCCTGATCGTGATCCGGAAGAGACCGCGGAGTGGATTGAGTCCCTTGATGCGTTGATCGCGGAGCAGGGTACCGAGCGTGCCCAGTACATTATGCGTTCGTTGTTGCAGCGTGCCGGTGCCAGGTCGGTGGGTGTGCCGATGGTGACGACCACTGATTATGTGAACACGATCCCGGTGGACCAGGAAGCTCAGTTCCCGGGCAACGAGGAGTTCGAGCGCCGGTACCGGGCGTACATGCGGTGGAACGCCGCGGTGATGGTCCACCGTGCGCAGCGTTCCGATATCGGTGTCGGCGGGCATATTTCCACCTATGCCGGTGCCGCGACGTTGTATGAGGTGGGCTTCAATCACTTCTTCCGCGGCAAGGACCACCCCTCGGGCGGGGACCAGGTGTTCTTCCAGGGCCACGCGTCCCCGGGCATGTACGCCAGGGCGTTCATGGAAGGCCGCCTCACGGAAGAGGATCTGGACGGGTTCCGTCAGGAAAAGTCCAAGGCCGGTCATGCCCTGTCCTCGTACCCGCACCCGCGGTTGATGCCGGACTTCTGGGAATTCCCCACCGTGTCCATGGGTATCGGCCCGATGAACGCGATCTACCAGGCCCAGTCCAACCGGTACCTGCAGAACCGTGGCATCAAAGACACCTCGGACCAGCAGGTCTGGGCGTTCCTCGGTGACGGGGAAATGGACGAGCCCGAATCCCGTGGCCTGCTCCAGCTCGCCGCGAACGAGAACCTGGACAACCTGAACTTCGTGATCAACTGCAACCTCCAGCGCCTGGACGGACCGGTCCGCGGCAACGGCAAGATCATGCAGGAACTCGAGGCGTTCTTCCGCGGTGCGGGCTGGAACGTGATCAAGGTCGTCTGGGGCCGCGAATGGGACTCGCTCCTGGAAGCGGACACCGACGGGGCGTTGGTGAAAATCATGAACGAAACCCCCGATGGTGACTACCAGACCTACAAGGCCGAGTCCGGCGGGTTCGTCCGTGAACACTTCTTCGGCAAGTCCCCGCAGACCAAGGACATGGTCGCGGACCTGGACGACGAACAGATCTGGGGCCTGAAGCGCGGCGGTCACGACTACCGCAAGGTCTACGCCGCGTACAAGGCAGCGACCGAGTTCAAGGGCAAACCCACCGTGATCCTGGCCAAAACGGTCAAGGGCTACGGCCTGGGCCCGCACTTCGAGGGCCGCAACGCGACCCACCAGATGAAGAAACTGACCATGGAAGACCTCAAAGCCTTCCGTGACCACCTGCGCATCCCCATCAGCGATGACCAGCTCGACGCGGACCTCTACCGGCCCCCGTACTACCACCCCGGCATGGACGCCCCCGAAATCAAATACCTGATGGAACGCCGGGCAGAACTTGGCGGGTTCGTGCCCGAACGCCGCCGCAAACACACCGAGGTGGTGTTGCCCGAAGCGAAGTCCTACGAGGTCGCCAAACGCGGATCCGGGAAACAACAAGCCGCCACCACCATGGCCTTCGTGAGGCTCCTCAAAGACCTCATGCGGGACAAAAACTTCGGCGCCCGGTTCGTGCCCGTCGTCCCGGACGAATCCCGGACCTTCGGCATGGACGCGTTCTTCCCGACCGCGAAAATCTACAACCCCAAAGGCCAGAACTACCTCTCCGTGGACCGCGACCTCGTCCTGGCCTACAAAGAATCACCCGCCGGGCAACTGATCCACCCCGGCATCAACGAAGCCGGCGCCGTCGCAGCCTTCACCGCCGCCGGCACCGCCTACGCCACCCACGGCGAACCCCTGGTCCCGATCTACGTGTTCTACTCCATGTTCGGCTTCCAACGCACCGGAGATTCCTTCTGGGCCGCCGCGGACCAAATGACCCGCGGCTTCATCATCGGCGCCACCGCAGGACGAACCACCCTCACCGGCGAAGGACTCCAACACGCCGACGGGCACTCCCCCATCCTGGCCTCCACCAACCCCGCCGTGAAAACCTACGACCCCGCCTACGGCTACGAAATCGGCCACATCATCCGCCACGGCCTCGAAGAAATGTACGGACCCGACAGTACTGACGGCACCGGTGAAGACCGCAACGTGATGTACTACCTCACCGTCTACAACGAGCCCATCACCCAACCCGCCGAACCCGACAACCTCGACATCAACGGACTCCTCAAAGGCATCTACAAACTCGCAGACGCCCCCGAAACCACCGGGAACGGGAACCGGCCCACCGCGACCATCCTCGCCTCCGGCGTCTCCGTCCCCTGGGCCCTCGAAGCACAACGCATCCTCAACGAAGACTGGAACGTCGCCGCCGAAGTCTGGTCCGTGACCTCCTGGAACGAACTCCGCCGCGACGGACTCGCCGCCGAAGAACACGCCTTCCTCAACCCCGGCCAACCCGCCCGCACCCCGTTCATCACCGAACAACTCAAAGACACCAACGGACCCGTCATCGCCGTGTCCGACTACATGAAAGCCGTCCCCGACCAAATCCGCCAATTCATCCCCAACGACTTCGCCTCCCTCGGAGCAGACGGCTTCGGCTTCTCCGACACCCGCCAAGCCGCACGCCGCTACTTCAAAAACGACACCCACTCCATCGTCGCCAAAACCCTCCAACTCCTCGCCGCCAAGGGAGAAGTTGAAGCTGGTGCGCTGGAAAAGGCGATCGAAAAGTACCGGCTCCTGGATGTAAACGCCGGCACCACCGGCGGAGCAGGCGGCGACGCATAACAAACTGCGGGCAAGCCCCACAGGAACAGCAGTATCCGCGACGGCGGCTTTCACCGAAAGGTGAGGGCCGCCGTCGGGCTTTAACCTGACTGGGACATGCATCCCAAGGACGTGATCAGCAACAACACGAGTTGTAGCCTTCTCACAAATGGAGCTTGCCGGGGATGGGCCGTATGCTCGTTCCATGGCAGAGCCGAGCAAAACAACCACCAAGCGCAAGGCAGCACCCCAGGCATTGTCACCCGAAAAGGCCGAGACACTGCGGCAACTCCGCGCCAACGTGGGCCAACTATCCACAAGCACCATGAGGCAACTCGAGAAATCGCTGCCTTGGTATGGCCGCCTGAGCTCGGATGAACGCTCGGCCTTGGGCCTGGTGGCCCAGAACGGCATTGCCGCCTTCGTGACGTGGTATGAGCGGCCCAGTTCTCCGTCGTGGATCCTCACAGACGTCTTCGGAAACGCTCCTACCGAACTGACCCGCTCCATCAGCCTGCAAAAGGCGCTGCAACTGATCCGCATCGTGGTGGAAGTCGTCGAGGACCAGGTTCCCGTGATCGCTCCGGAGTCGGACCAGCCTTCCCTCCGCGAAGCGGTGCTGCGCTATTCGAGGGAGGTAGCCTTCGCGGCCGCCGATGTGTACGCGAGGGCCGCGGAATCCCGCGGATCCTGGGACACGCGCTTGGAAGCACTGATCGTTGACGCCATTCTGCGAGGCGAAAACACTGATGCCTTGAGGTCCAGAATCGCGGCCCTCGGCTGGAAAGCCCAAGAGCGTTTCACGGTAATGGTGGGAAATTCGCCCTCGGAGCCAAGCGCCAGCTATGTCAGCGAACTACGCCGCACCGCCGGGCGGTTCGCCGAGGACGCACTGGTGGGAATCCAGGGTGACAGGCTCATATTGATCCTTGGCGGCTTACAGGACCGCGACACAGCTTACGTCAAGCTCAGCGAGCTTTTTGCCCCGGGAGCCGTGGTTTATGGTCCGGAAGCAGGCTCACTCCTGGAGGCGAGCAGTTCCGCCCAAGCCGCCTTCGCGGGGCTCACTGCGGCCCGTGCATGGCCTTCCGCGCCCCGACCTGTTGCTGCCGACGACCTCCTGCCCGAACGTGTTGTTTCCGGTGATGACGCCGCGCGCCGCTCCCTGATCAAGAACATCTACAGGCCCCTCCTGGCGGCTTCAAATGGCTTGGTGGAGACCTTGGGAACGTACTTGGAGCTGGGCCATTCGTTGGAGGCTACGGCGCGCGAACTGTTCGTCCATGCCAACACCGTGCGCTACCGTTTGAAGCGTGTCTGCGATGTGACAGGCTGGGATCCGCTCCTCCCCAGGGAGGCGTTTGTGTTGCAAACGGCGTTGGTAGTGGGTCGTCTTTCGGCCCAACCGAAAGCCGCCCCGGAACGTCACGCGTCACGTTCACAGAACTGAACCGTTGTAGACTTCCTACAAACTGACCCAGTGAGCTTGGTGTACCAAAACACCAGTGGATCACGTGGCAATTTGGAAAGCTGGATACGTGCTTGCAATCGTCTGCCCTGGACAGGGCTCCCAGACCCCCGGATTTTTGGCCCCTTGGCTGGAACTCCCCTCCGTCGAAGGCCAATTGGCCGCACTGAGCGAAATCGCAGGCATTGACCTCAAGGCCCACGGAACCACCTCGGATGAAGAGACCATCAAGGACACTGCCGTAGCGCAGCCGCTGATCGTCGCTGCCGGCCTCGTTGCTGCCAAGTCCTTGTTCGATGTGGAACTCAGTACCCTTCCCGTCATCCTTGCCGGTCACTCCGTCGGCGAAATCACGGCCTCAGCCCTCGCGGGCGTCCTCACGGAGTCCGAGGCCATGACATTCGTTCGGGAACGCGCCAACAGCATGGCTGCAGCAGCTGCGGTGACGCCCACGGGCATGAGCGCAGTTGTGGGCGGAGACCCTGCCGAGGTCCTGGCGGCCATTGAGGCTGCAGGCGCCACTCCGGCCAATGTGAACGGGGCCGGACAAACCGTGGCCGCAGGCACGTTCGAACAGCTCAAGGCCTTGGCGGAAAACCCCCCGGCGAAGGCACGCGTCATACCCCTCAAGGTTGCCGGCGCCTTCCACACTTCCCACATGGCACCGGCAGTCAGCGCCCTTGAAGACCTCAAGCCGTCGCTGTCGCCGCAAAACCCGGCAGTTCCGCTGTTGTCGAACTATGACGGCAAGGAGGTCACGGCCGGGCCTGCCGCCGTCGAAAGCCTGATCGCACAGGTCTCACGCCCCGTCCGCTGGGATCAGTGCATGGAAACACTGGTTGAACGCGGCGTCACCGGCGTGATCGAGCTTGCCCCTGCAGGCACGCTCGCGGGGCTTGCCAAGCGCGGAATGCCCGGCGTGAAGACGGTTGCCGTCAAAACCCCGGAAGACCTCTCCGCGGCTCTCGCACTTTTCGCTGAATTGGAGGGACAGGCATGAGCACTCCCGTACTGAACAAGACTGCGGTCAACGAAAACGCCCGCATTCTGGGCATCGGCGCCTACCGCCCGGATGTCATCGTCACCAACGACGACGTCTGCCAGTGGATCGATTCCTCGGACGAGTGGATCCGCCAGCGCACCGGCATTATCACGCGTCACCGTGCAGCCGCAGATGTCAGCGTGATCGACATGGCTGAAGGCGCCGCACGTGAGGCACTCAAGCAGGCGGGAATTGAACCGTCCCAGCTGGGAGCCGTCATCGTGTCCACCGTGACACACCCTTACGCCACGCCGTCGGCTGCCGCTGCACTCACCGACCGTTTGGGCGCGACGCCGGCACCCGCCTTTGACATCTCTGCCGCCTGCGCGGGGTACTGCTACGGCGTGGCCCAGGCCGATGCCCTCGTCCGTTCAGGCGCCGCCGAGTACGTACTGGTGGTCGGCGCCGAGAAACTCTCGGACGTCATCGACAACCACGAGCGAACCATTTCGTTCCTCCTCGGCGACGGCGCCGGCGCCGTGGTGGTCGGCCCATCCGACACCCCCGGCATCGGACCTTCCGTGTGGGGATCCGACGGCAGCAAGTGGGATGCCATCGGCATGACCCACTCCCTGGAAGACGTCAAGAAGCTCGGCGAATCCGCCCGCCACTCGGACGAAATCGACGATCCCGCCATCCTTTCCGCGACCCAGGACGTCTGGCCGACGTTGCGCCAGGATGGTCAGACAGTGTTCCGCTGGGCCGTCTGGGAAATGGCAAAGGTAGCGCAGCAGGCATTGGATGCCGCAGGCATCGAAGCCAGCGACCTCGCTGCTTTTGTTCCCCACCAGGCCAACATGCGCATCATTGACGAGATGGTCAAGAAGCTCAAGCTTCCCGAATCTGTTGTCATCGGCCGCGACATCGCCCAGGCGGGAAACACCTCCGCGGCGTCCATTCCGCTGGCAACGCACCGCTTGCTTCAGGAGAATCCTGAACTGAGCGGCGGCCTGGCCCTGCAGATCGGCTTCGGTGCCGGTTTGGTCTTCGGCGCCCAGGTAGTGGTTCTGCCGTAGATCGGGACACGTCCCGGCTATCAGCCAACTGAATACGACTTACAAACCCAAGCCGCAACCCGCGGTTTGCCCCCTTTCCGGCAGTAGCCGGTACAACAAGAAAAGGAGCCAACAATGGCTAGCAACGAAGAGATCCTGGCCGGCCTGGCTGAAATCGTCAACGAAGAAACCGGCCTCGCCACCGAAGCCGTGGAGCTGGACAAGTCCTTCACCGAGGACCTGGACATCGACTCCATCTCGATGATGACCATCGTCGTCAACGCCGAAGAGAAGTTCGGCGTTCGCATCCCGGACGAAGAGGTCAAGAACCTCAAGACCGTCGGCGACGCCGTCAGCTTCATCGCTAACGCACAGGCCTAGTCCTGACACCTGCTGTGCCGGGCCGGGATTCCTATCCTTGAGCCCGGCACAGCCGCAGTAACCCATAGATTTTCTTGCCTCCCCGTGTGAACAGCGCATGTGGGACGGCTATCCGACAGAGAGTGATCGCATGGCACGCAAAGTAGTCATAACCGGTCTGGGGGCCACCACTCCCATCGGCGGCGACGTCCCCACAATGTGGCAGAACGCGCTGAAAGGGGTCTCCGGCGCCCGCACGCTCGGCGACGAGTGGGTGGCCAAGTACGACCTCCCCGTCCACTTTGCTGCCCGGTGCTCGACGCCGGCACTTGACGTCCTGAGCCGCGTTGAGGCAAAGCGCATGGACCCGTCCACACAGTTCGGCGTCATCGCAGCCCGTGAAGCCTGGTCAGACTCCGGGATCGAAGAAATCGATCACGACCGGCTCGCCGTAGCATTTGCCACAGGCATCGGCGGCGTCTGGACGCTCCTTGATGCTTGGGACACGCTCAGGGACAAGGGCCCGCGCCGGGTCCTGCCCATGACTGTTCCCATGCTCATGCCCAATGGCGTGGCAGCAGCTGTCAGCCTCGACCTCGGCGCCCGTGCCGGAGCGCACACTCCCGTATCGGCCTGTGCATCCGGCACCGAGGCCCTCCACCTCGGATTGGACTTGATCCGGTCCGGCAAAGCAGACGTTGTGGTGTGCGGTGGCGCTGAAGCCGCAATCCACCCGATGCCGTTGGCCGCCTTCTCCTCCATGCAGGCCTTGTCGCGCCGCAACGACGAGCCGGAGCGCGCCTCCCGCCCGTACGACATCGACCGCGACGGTTTTGTCATGGGTGAAGGTGCCGGTGCTCTGGTCCTCGAAGCCGAAGAGCACGCCATCGCCCGCGGCGCGCGCATCTACGCCGAGCTCGCTGGAACCTCGGTGACAGCGGACGCCTACCACATCACGGCACCGGACCCCGAGGGCCTGGGTGCCACCCGCGCACTGAAGGCCGCGATGTTCGATGGCCGGATCCAAGCGGAGGATGTGATCCATGTCAACGCGCACGCCACCTCCACTCCTGTGGGCGATAAGCCCGAGTACACGGCCCTCCGTGCCGCCCTGGGGACCCATGTAGACAATGTGGCGGTCTCCGCCACGAAGTCGCAGATGGGCCACCTCCTGGGTGCTTCAGGGGCCGTTGAGGCTGTACTGACCGTACTGGCCGTCTACGAGCGCAAGGCGCCGGTCACTATCAACCTCGAAAACCAGGATCCCGAGATCCCCCTCGACGTTGTCACCTCCGTCCGTGACCTTCCCGCCGGCGACATCGTGGCGCTGAGCAACTCCTTCGGCTTCGGCGGCCACAATGCCGTCATCGCAGTCCGGAACGTCTAAGCGCGGTTAGGCAGTCGCCTCAATGAGACATAGGAAGGGCCCCACCAGCAGGTGGGGCCCTTCCTATTGCTATGGGGAAACGCTTAGGTCGGTGCTGTTACCCGACCTGGTGCAACCAGCGCACGGGCGCTCCTTCAGCTGCATGGCGGAAGGGCTCCAGTTCCTCGTCCCACGCTTCACCGAGCGCCAATGACAGCTCATGATAAACGGCCGAGGGGTCTCCTGCGCCGGATTCGTACGCGTAGCGGATGCGGTCCTCCGTCACCATGATGTTGCCGTGTACATCCGTGACGGCATGGAAGATACCCAACTCAGGGGTGTGCGACCAACGCGCTCCATCCACACCTTGGCTGGGTTCTTCGGTGACCTCGTAACGCAAATGAGCCCAGCCCCTCAGCGCCGAGGCCAATTGGGCTCCGGTACCGGGGGCCCCTGTCCACGACAACTCCGCCCTGAACATTCCCGGCGCAGCTGGCTGAGGGGTCCACTCAAGATCGGTTCGCTTATCCACGACCGATCCAATGGCCCATTCAACGTGCGGGCAAAGTGCCGTCGGGGCCGAGTGCACGAACAGGACACCGCGGGTTGTTGCAACAGACATTCCATCCTCCATAGCTGTAGGTACGTCTTCCCCAACGACCTCTGCCTGGATGTTTGCTGTTGCTGCCGGATGCCATGTAAATCATGTGGGCCCTGACAGGCTATTTAGTTTTCTTGGTACTAAAGACGATATTGGCACAGATTTAACCCTCAACCGTGAATTGAAGGTTTCCCCGTGGTGCTTTCATTTTGCCGTACGGTGCCCTTTTCCGCCAGTGCGGCTCTTGCGGGGTCATGCTCAGGCCCTCGGGTGCGCCTGCTGGTAGCTCTTCCGCAGACGATCGACCGATACATGGGTGTAGATCTGAGTGGTGGCCAGGCTGCTGTGACCAAGTATTTCCTGCACCGCCCGCAGGTCCGCTCCCCCGTCAAGCAGGTGAGTGGCCGCGCTGTGCCTGAGCGCGTGCGGTCCTGTGGCAGATGTGTCACCCAAAGCCTGCAGCAGCTCGCTGACCACCGCCCGGATTTGGCGCGGATCAACCCGGTTGCCACGCACGCCCAAGAACAAGGCCGGTCCGCTCGTGGCTCCCACAACGGCGGGACGGCCCCGCCTGAGCCAATCGTCCACGGCTACGGCTGCCGGAACGCCGAACGGAACAGTACGCTCCTTGTTGCCTTTACCCAGCACTCGTACAGTACGTCGATCGGGATCAAGGTCATCGATGTCCAGCCCCGCCAGTTCCCCCACGCGGACTCCCGTGGCATACAGGAGTTCCACCATCGCCCTATTGCGCAGAGCCATGGGCCCACCGTCAGCGGCCGCAGTGTTCAGATCATCCACCATCCGGGAGACCTGCTGCTGCTGAAGGACCCCTGGCAGGGACTTGTCCCGCTTGGGAGCCTGTAGACGGACGGCGGGGTCAGTCTCGATAAGTTCTTCCCGGAGCGCCCAGCCAGTGAACGACCTGGCGGTTGCAGCCCGGCGCGCCAAAGTGGCCCGTGCCATGCCAGCCTCACTTTGCGCCCCAAGCCAGCGCCGCAGGGAGCCTAACTCCAGTTGCCTGAGTTCTTGGACTCCCTCCTGCACCGCAAAGCCAAGGAGACTCTCAACATCGGACAGATAGGCACGGACTGTGTGCGCAGACCTTGCACATTCGCCCTCCAGGTAGCGTCGAAAGCCATCGACTGCCTTTTGAAGGGGTCCTGGAAGTAGTTGCGTGTCCACCCTTCCCACTGTGCCAGTCGCCGGTACAAAGTCGGCGTATCAACATGCTTTTCCTCTGCGTCTAGGCCTTTCCGGTCCGTTTCCACCCTCCGCGTTCCGAGCGCGCCAACCCCAGCAGCCCCAGCCGGCCAAGGCCCGCGCGCACGGCATCCGGACTCAGTCCCGCCACCACAGTCAGCTTCTCCACCGAGCTTGTGGACCTAAGAGGCAGAGCGTCCAAGAGAATGAGATCTTCCAAAGACAGGCCGTCGTGCACCGCAGCGGCGCCGGCGTCCTTTTCCTCACTGCCGGTTTCCCCGATGGCGCCGGCAAGCTCGGAAATCTCGCCGACGTCGGTGACGCAGACAGCTCCCCCGTCCCGGAGGAGGCGATGACAGCCGGCCGAGTTGGCACTATGTATTGATCCGGGAACAGTGGCAACAACCCTTCCGATGGTTTCAGCATGATGGGCTGTGTTGAGGGCTCCCGACCGCCAGCGTGCCTCAACCACAACCGTGACTGACGCCAAGGCCGCAATGATCCGGTTCCGTTGCAGGAATCTGTAACGCGTTGGAGCGGATCCTGGTGGCACCTCCGAGATGACAGCCCCCTGCGTGGCCACCGCCCGGAGCAGGTCCTCGTTGCCCGATGGGTAGAAGCGGTCCACGCCTCCAGCCATGACGGCGATGGTGGGCACGCCGGCCACCCCGCCGCTCAGAGCTCCCCGATGGGCATGGGCATCGATACCATAGGCTCCACCTGAAACCACGGTATATCCGCGTTGTGCCAGGCCATAGGCGAAGTCCCCCGTGACGGATGCTCCGTAGTTGGTACTGTCCCTCGAACCTACAAGGGCGATGGCTTGGCGGGCGGAGGGCAGCGGCTGCTCCTGTCCTCGCCACCACAAGCAAAGCGGCTCTTGGAGTCCAAGGTCTTCCAACTGCTCCGGCCACAAATCATCACCCGGGATGATCAAGCGTCCTCCGAGTCGACGAACGGTCTCCAAATCGCGGTCCGGCGCGAGGTCGGCGACACGCGGCGCCCAACGTCGAAGGCTGGCCGGGAGCCCGGCCCAAGACGATGGCCCTCCTCCGTCAGCAAGCAGGGAAGAGATCTCCCGTTCCAGGTCTGGACCTGTTCCCAGCTCCCCTGTTGCGATGCCCAGAGTATCCACGGCCCCTACTGCCCGCACCAATGCGAGGCCTACCGAATCCTGGGGCTCCATGAGGCGGGCCAGTGCTGCCCTGGCAATGCGTTCTTTGTCCTGCTTCCCCACTACAGCCACTGCTGTGAATCCCTTCGTGTCGGTACTGCTCATGTCGCGGCCGCCGCTTGGCGCAGGCCTAATGCTTGGCCAATGTGATCGATGTCCGGCGCATCGCAGTGCCCCAGATCTGCCAGCGTCCAAGCCAGCCTGAGGACGCGGTCGTAGCCGCGGGCAGTGAGGGTGCCACGTTCCAACGCAGTGTCCAGAATCCGGGTCGTTCCGGGAGACAACCGCAGTTCTCCCCGCAAGGTGCGCCCCGGAACCTGCGAATTTGTCTCGAGCCCCATGGCCAGCAAGCGCTCGAGTTGCCGTTGCCGGGCCGCCAGCACCCGTTCTGCGACAGTGTGGGTATCTTCTTCTTCGCCCGCATGGCCAAAGTCGGCCAATGACACCCGTTCGACCGGCAATTGAATATCCACGCGGTCCAACAATGGTCCTGAGATCCGTCCAAAATACCTGCGACGCATCATGGCAGTGCACGTACAGTCCATTCCCTTGCCGGAAGCTTTGCCGCATGGGCAGGGATTGGCGGCCAGTACCAGCTGGAACCGGGCAGGGTATGCCGCAGTCCCCGCCGAGCGGTGTATGACCAACTCTCCGCTCTCCAGGGGTTGCCGAAGGGCGTCCAGCACCCGGCGCTCATACTCTGGAGCTTCGTCAAGGAACAACACACCGCGATGTGCGCGCGAAGCGGCACCGGGCCGGGGAAGCCCTGAGCCGCCTCCGATGATGGCAGCGGCTGTGGCACTGTGGTGGGGATTCTCGAAAGGGGGCCTCCGCAGGAGCCGCACCGGAGAGGATTGGACTGCGGCCAACGAGTGGATGGCCGTGACCTCCATGGCCGCTGTATCAGCCAAATCCGGAAGCAAGCCCGGCAAGCGTTCCGCCAGCATGGTCTTGCCGGCACCCGGCGGCCCGGTCAGCAACATATGGTGGCCGCCAGCAGCAGCTACCTCCAGGGCACGGCGAGCCTCGCCCTGTCCGGACACATCGCAAAGGTCCGGCACGATGAGAGCATCATCGCTGTCTTCGCCCGGCTCGTCGACGTCCAGGGGGTCGTAATCGAGGGCGAGGTCCTTGGGATCCGCGCCAAAGTCGAAGGCAAGCCGGGCAAGGGTCTTGTAGCCGCGAACCTTCGCTCCCGGGACCAGTGACGCTTCCGCAGCGTTGGCTTCAGCCACCACAATGTCGGGGTAGCCTGCCTGAACAGCGGCCATTACGGCAGGAAGTATGCCACGTACCGGCCTCAATCTGCCGTCCAGGCCAAGCTCCGCGATGAACACAGTCCCGCCGATTTCACGGATGTCGTCCGCCGCTCGGAGCACAGCCATAGTGATGGCGAGATCGAATCCAGAGCCCCGCTTGGGGAGCGAGGCCGGAATAAGGTTGGCGGTGATTTTCCGTCTACTCAGGGGAATGCCGGAGTTCCGGGCGGCAGATCGGATACGTTCCTTGGCCTCGTTCAATGCCGCATCAGGCAACCCCAGGATGATGAAGTTGGGGAGCGTTTGGCCGATGTCGGCTTCTACTTCCACGATGTAGCCGTTGAGTCCGACGAGGGCAACGCAGTAACTGCGTCCGACCCCCATCAGCAAACACCCCGTAAATGCTCCAGCTGCGGCTCGACCACGCCGTTGTCAATCACGGACACAACATCGATGCGCCTTCGCGGGGCATTGAGTTGGTGCTGCCGGCACCACGATGACGAAAGCCGGTGAAGACGCGCCAGTTTGGCTGCATCCACCGCCTCAAAAGGATGCCCGTAGTCCAAACTCTTACGGGTCTTCACTTCGGCAACAACCAGGGTGTCGCCGTCGATCGCCACGATGTCGATCTCGCCGTCCGGGCACCGCCAATTACGATCGACGATCCGCATTCCCTGGTTCTCCAGAAAATCGGCCGCCAGCGCTTCGCCGCTTCGGCCAAGCAGGTCTTTTGCTCTCATGACCACCACCTCCGCTCACCAGCTTTCAGGCTGGCGGAGTGCAGCGGCAGAGCGTTACGACGCTATGTGGGTAAACCTGCCCATATCAGTGCCTGTGGAGGAATACTCGCGGAAGGTGCCGCGCTAGTTTCCGAGATCTCCCAAGTCCCCAAGGCCGCCATCCTTCGGCAAAGCCAAGTCTTCGCTTCGCGGCAGTTCTTCCACATTGACGTCCTTGAAGGTGATCACCCGGACGTTCTTGACGAAGCGAGCAGAGCGGTAAACGTCCCAGACCCAGGCGTCCTGCAGGGTCAGGTCAAAGTAGACTTCGCCGTCGGCGCTGCGAGCCTGAAGATCTACGTGGTTGGCCAAGTAGAACCGCCGCTCAGTTTCCACCACGTAGCTGAACAGACCAACAACATCCCGGTACTCGCGGTAGAGCTGAAGCTCCATGTCGGTTTCATAGTTCTCAAGGTCCTCGGCGCTCATAGTTCCATCTTGCACTATCAGCCGGGCAGCACGCGCCATGGGACGCGTCGGCGCCGTTCAGGACAACGTCACAACAGCTCAGGCCCAGTAAGGTTCCAGCTGGTCCGGTGGTGTGCGCTTGGGCCCTGCAGCCGGATCACGTCCCGGTGAGCAGAGGTGGCGTAGCCCTTATTCACGTTCCAGCCATAGGAGGGAATCTCCGAATGCAGGTCCACCATGATCCGGTCACGGGCAACCTTCGCCAGAACACTCGCTGCGGCAACACTGAGGCAGCTCATATCGGCTTTCACCCTGGTGTGGACAGGCGCTTCGCACCATGGACCCGAGTCGGGTGTGTCGAAGAGAGAGGCTTGAACGTCGGGCGAAAGCCAGTTGTGGCTACCGTCCAACAGCACGACATCCGGCGTGATGCCGCCGGCCAGGATCTCAAACCAAGCGCGGGTTCCGGCCAGGCGGAGTGCTGCAATGATGCCTATTTGGTCAATCTCCCGCGACGATGCGTGCCCGACGGCGGAGGCGACGGCCCATTCCCGAACAAGTGGTTCCAGCCTGTCGCGGTCCTCGGGCTTGAGCAGTTTGCTGTCCCGGACGTCTGCCAGCAAGCCGTGGTTTTCGAGGTTGACCACGGCAATTCCCACGCTGACGGGACCAGCCAGCGCTCCCCGCCCAACCTCATCCACACCGGCCAGCAACCGCACTCCGGAGGACAAGAACGATCGTTCGACGTCAAGGGTAGGGAAACCCACCGGGCTCTTGGCCTTAGTGGTGGATTTAGCCTTCGTCTTGGCTTGGGCTTTGACCTTCGCCTTGCCCTTGGAGCCGGTAGCCGTTGTAGCCATTACGTTGCCGGTGTTGCCTTACTTGGTAGGGGTACCTTCAGGGACGTCACGGAAAACGTCCTGGTAGTTATCGAGGATGGTCCAACGGTTGATCGGCCAGGCAATGACGGTGGCCTTGCCTTCAACATCCTCAATGTTAATGAAACCACCATTGACCTCCTGGTGCGCCCGGGAATCCTCGGAATGGTTTCGGTTGTCGCCCATCACCCACACCTTTCCTTCCGGAACAACGATGTCGAAAGGCTGCGGAGAAGGTACTTCTGCCGGGTTGATATACGTCTCATTGACCGGCACACCGTTGATCGAAAGACGGCCCTCAGCGTCGCAACAGGAAACCCTGTCGCCCGGGAGCCCGATGATTCGCTTAACAAGATGTTGATCATTGTCATCAGCAGCCAAACCGACGAACTCCAGGCCGTCCCCCACCCAGTCCATGGGTCCGGCCGGCTTCTTGGCCACGGGCGGTAGCCAGGCCTGAGCGTCCCTGAAGACCACAACGTCCCCGCGTTCCAGGTCGAAAGGCCCAGGCACCAAGAGGTTGATGAAGATGCGATCGTTGACGTCCAAAGTGCTTTCCATGGACTCGGACGGAATGTAAAACGCCCTGAACAGGAAGGTCTTGAGAAGGAAGGACAAAACCAGCGCAATGGCCACCACTGTGACAATCTCTTTGACCCATACGAACACCGGGTTCTTGCGCGGTTTCTCGGCTGCGTGGGATCCACCTTCGGAATCCCGGGAACGCGGCCCGTCCGCCCCATCTCGCGAACCAGATGCGACGTCGTCAACCGGGCGGGGCTCCGCCACGCCGGCGGCACTTGCCGTTCCGTCCGAGAACCGGGCGTCGTCGTCGTACCGCTCGGGATTCTCTGGAGCTTTGTCCGGCATTTACTGTCCGTTCTTCGATGATGGTTCGGCCTGCGCTGAGCGAGGCATCTCTGCAAATCTATCAAGTGGCCAGACGATCTGGACCGGACGGCCTATAACGCGTTCCACCGGAACCATACCGCCGCCCGGGGCTCCCAGCAGTCCACGGGAGTCAGCAGAACGTGAACGGTGGTCACCCATCAGCCAGAGGCGGCCATCAGGAACTACGACGTCGAATTTCTGATCGCTGGGGTCATCCCCCGGATACAAATATGGTTCCTCAAGAATCTGGCCATTCACCGTGAGATGTCCTGCTGCGTCGCAGCACTTAACCTGGTCTCCTCCAACCCCGATGACCCGCTTTACGTAGGTGGTGTCGCTGCCGGTCAGCCCGAACCATTGGCTCGCAGCCGACACCGCATCAACAAACGGGCCTTGTCCGCTGCTCAGGGGTGCGAAGGAACCGCGGCCATCGAAGACCGCTACGTCCCCGCGGCGAATCGGCTCGTCGTTGAAGGCCGTCCGCGATACCAGGATCCTGTCCCCTTCTCCGAGGAGGGGTTCCATGGACTCGGACGGAATGTAGTAGACATCCAGCCACAAGGAACGGACCAAGCCACTGATCGCTACGGCCAACACCAGTGCGAGCAAAACAAAACGCCAGCCCTGTTTACGGGGCTGGCGTTCTGATGTGTCCATGACTCGTATCCCTGTTGCGTTGCGGATTGCTCCGGAACTACCGGGCACGAATCCTGGACCCGTTGCGTAAGTCGCAGGACTTACTTGGCGAAGTCGCGCTTTTCCTTGATCTTCGCAGCCTTACCGCGCAGTGCACGCATGTAGTAAAGCTTCGCGCGGCGGACGTCACCCTTCGTGACGACCTCGATCTTGTCGATAATCGGGGAGTGTACCGGGAAGGTACGCTCTACGCCGACACCGAAGGAAACCTTACGCACGGTGAAGGTTTCGCGAACGCCGTCACCCTGGCGGCCCAGGACGAAGCCCTGGAATACCTGGACACGGGAGTTCTTGCCTTCGATGATGTTGACGTGAACCTTGAGGGTATCGCCCGCGCGGAACTCCGGAACATCGTTACGCAGCGAGGCTGCATCTACGCTATCGAGGATATGCATTAATCCACTCCTGGTGAACGCCACAGGTCATTCACTTTGGGTTACGGCGGACAAGCCCGGGGCACGAAAGCCAACCGGAAATCTCCGCCGAAGTTTCTTAGTGTCCAGCTCCGCCACTGATTGGCGTCGCCGGGTTGTCCGACTGTTGGCTGAACTCCCCCTGTGGCAGGTGTCAGCCCAGCAGACACAAGGGTTAATTCTGCCATAGTCGCCACCATCAGGCCAACTGCAGCAACGTTCGACGGCGGGAGGTGGACTTAGTTTTCGGTGTCGCCGCCGGGCTTGGCACGGAGGCGGCCATCAACGACGTCGTACCCGAGGTCCGCGAGGGCCTGCCGGTCCGCGCGACTCAACACACCGGCGTCGAGCCCTTCCATAAGGTCCGGCCTGCGCTCAGCCGTCCGGCGGAACTGCTCGTGGCGCCGCCACTGTGCAATCTTGCCGTGGTTGCCGCTAAGGAGGATCGGCGGGACGTCGTGATCTCGCCACGCTGACGGTTTGGTGTAAACGGGATACTCCAGGAGACCATCGGAGTGGGACTCCTCTACCAAGGATTCGGGGTTTCCGACTACACCGGGAAGGAGGCGGCCAATGGCTTCGACCATGGCCAACACGGCCACTTCTCCGCCGTTGAGGACGTAATCACCGAGGCTGACAGGCCGGACCCTGAAGTGATCCTGAGCCCAATCAATGACGCGTTCGTCGATGCCCTCGTAGCGTCCGCAGGCGAAGACGAGCTGCTCTTCCTCTGCGAGTTCATATGCCAAGGCCTGGTTGAATTTCTCCCCTGCCGGCGAGGGAACAATCAGCACCGGCTTGGAGTTTTCGCGGGCGGCGGCAACCGACTCGAGGGCTTGTGCCCATGGTTCCGGTTTCATCACCATTCCAGCGCCACCACCATACGGCGTGTCATCCACTGTCCGGTGCTTGTCCGTGGTGAAGGTGCGAAGATCGTGGACGTTGAGCTCCAACAATCCGTCCTGGCGGGCCTTGCCTATGAGTGACAGCTCCAGCGGGGCGAGGTACTCAGGAAAAATGCTGACAACATCGATCCTCATTCAGGCATCATCCCCGGCGCCGTCCTTGGGCTCCTTGGCGTTCTCGTCGTTGATCTCAAACAGGCCAGATGGTGGGGTGATGAGGATGTACCCGCCCTCCACATTGACCTCCGGCACGATTTCGTCAACGAAGGGAATGAGAATTTCTTTGCCCTCCTCTGTCGTCACCGTGAGCAGGTCCTGGACCGGCAGGGTGCTGAGCGCTGCTACTTTGCCCACTACCTGTGAACCAACGCGGGCCTCCAAGCCAACGAGCTCGTGCTCGTACCAGCCTTCATCGTCATCTTCGTCGCTGAGCTCCTCGGTTTCGATGAAAAGCTTCGCTCCACGGATGACTTCGGCAGCGTTGCGGTCGGCGATTTCCTCAAAGCCAAGCAGGAGGATGTCCTTGTTCCACCTGGCGCTCCGGATGGTCAACGGGCCGGCGGAGGCGGGCTCCACGACGAACTCGGTTCCGGCGACGAATCGCTCGGAGGGTGCGTCGGTGAGTACCTGCACCGTCACCTCGCCGCGGATGCCATGGGGTTTGCCGATCCGGGCCACCTGGAGCTGCATGGGTTCCTCTGAATTCTTGTAGTGCCCGCGCTGCCGGGCAGCAACGGACAGTAAATTGTGGATAAAGCAATCCGGCCCCTCCACCATATTCGGTGAAGGGGCCGGATCTAAGACAAGTAGTGCTGAGCGCGTTACCGGCGACGGTCGGTGTCGACGACGTCGACCCTGACCTGCTCGCCACCAGCCAAAGCTGCAACCACTGTGCGCAATGCACGTGCGGTGCGTCCTTGACGGCCGATCACCCGTCCGAGGTCCTCCTGGTGAACACGCACCTCGAGGGATTCCCCGCGGCGATTGTTCTTGGCACTGACCTTGACATCCTCAGGGCTGTCAACAATCCCACGGACCAAGTGCTCGAGCGCTTCTGCCAGCAACTTACTCAGCCTCGGTGGTCTCTGCTTCAGCCTCGGCCGGAGCTTCGGCTTCGTCCTTCTTGGCCTTCTTGGTGATGGCTTCCGGAATGATGACGGAACCCTTCTCCGGGGCTACGAAGGCTTCCTTCGGAGCTTTGGTCTTCAGGGTGCCTTCCTGGCCCGGCAGGCCCTTGAACTTCTGCCAGTCACCGGTGATCTTGAGGATCGCGGCGACCTGCTCGGTCGGCTGGGCGCCAACGGAAAGCCAGTACTGGGCGCGCTCGGAAGCGACCTCGATGTACGACGGCTCTTCGGTGGGGTGGTACTTGCCGATTTCTTCAATGGCACGGCCATCGCGCTTGGCGCGGGCATCCATGACGACGATGCGGTAGTACGGTGCGCGCATCTTACCGAAGCGCTTAAGGCGAATCTTTACGGCCACTTTTGTGGTCACTCCTGTTTCTGAAACGAGGTTGAACCCGACGTTCTGCACCCGTGGGGCGGGCCATACTTGACGGTTCGAAGGACAAGATACGAGCACGGAGAGAGGGGCCGCACCGATCGAGTACCTGTCTATTGTGCCAGATGCCCGGAGCAAATACGACTTAGGCCACGCGGGGCGGCGTGTTCTTCCTCACTCCCCGGGGTTGAACGTGCGGCCAAAACCGGATCGGTGGGTTACTCAGACCACACATAGAGGCCCGTGCGCTCAGCCTTCTCCACGTCCGTCGCGAGGGCAGCGAGCTGTTGGACGTACTGGCGTGACTGGGCGGCATCGAAAGGCATGTCGTCCTGCGCGGCCCAGGCAGCAGCGACGTCGTCGAGAACGTTCGCGTCGCCTTCGCTCTCATAAGTCAGCAGTTCAGCAAGGGCCCGCACCATGGCTTCGGGAACCCCCAGAAGTGCGTCACTCGTCACATCAACCAGGGCAAGCTCGTAGTCAGCTCCGGCGGCGTGGACAGCCTGTCCTGCGAGGTCGCCCAACTGTTCGACTTCGAAGTCGGTAATGCCGTCAATCCTGACGGCCGGGCCGGTCACATCCGCGCCCTTCTCCAGGGCAGCTGCCCGTTTGAGTGCTTCATCGTGGGTGGCTACAAAAATTTCGGCAAAGCCCATGGAAAGTACTCTCATTCCTTCGTGCTGACGGGGCGGCGGCACGGAATCCATATCGGCTCCGTGCCGTCACTGCCCAGCCTAATGCAGCGGGAGGGGGCCAGCGGATCAGGCGCGGGTGGCCACGGCTTAGCAGGTGGCCGCGGCTTAACAGGTGGCCGTGGCTTATTTGGCGGCGACCCGCAGCTTGTTCCGCCAAGGATCCTCAAACTGAAGCTCAGCTCCGGTGTGATGATTCTGCACACCCGCAACTTTCAGGCGATCCGCCAGCGCTGCTACGTCTTCACTGCCGGGGACTTCGATCAAGACTTCACCCAGGCCGAGCGTGTCCTTCCGGGGTCCGGCTCCGCGACTGTTCCAAACGTTCATCGCCATGTGATGGTGGTAGCCGCCGGCGGAAACGAACAGCGCCTGACCATGCCAGCCTGCAGTCCGCTCGAAGCCAAGGGTCTCAACGTAGAACTTCTGCGCAGTCTCCACGTCGCCCACCTGCAGGTGCACGTGTCCAACGCCGGCAGCGGCCTCCCGCTGCCCCGTTACGGCAGCTTCGCTCAGGTGCTGCTGGAGGAAGCGCTGCGGCGGCAAGGCCACATTGTCCATCACTACATTCTTGCCATCCCACTGCCAGAGTTCACGCGGCTTGTCGTAGTAAAGCTCGATTCCATTGCCTTCGGGGTCAGTGAAGTAGAACGCTTCGCTGACCAGGTGGTCGGCGCTGCCCGCGAACGCCCGGGGCTCATATTCAGCGGCCGTGGCGATGGTTGCGGCCAGTGAGGGCTGATCCTGGAACAGGATGGCTGTGTGGAACAGGCCAGCCTCCCCCCGCCCCGGTATCTGCAAGCCAACCGCCGGCGCAAGATGGACAACGGGCTTACCTACGCGTCCCAAATAGAGCCCGCCATCCTGCTCGGCCACGACGTCCAGCCCCAGGGCGCGCTGGTAATAGTCACTCATGACCTTCATGTCGCCGACCTTGAGCATGACGGTGCCCATGGTGAGTTCGGCGGGAAGAAGATCCTGGCTGGAGGTGGTGGTCATGTGAAGCTCCCGGTTTTGAGGATGCCGCCTTTCGGTACCCTGCTTACCTTACTAAATTACTTGAAGCTTCAATTTATTCCTAACGTACGAACTCGCCTCGCAGGACGATGTGCTTTAGTTCGAGCACTGTCTCCAGGTGGCGCCGTGGATCGGTACTGCACAGCACGACGTCGGCACTCGCCCCGTCGCTGATGCCGTCGGCTCCCAGCCATGGACGGGCACTCCACGCGGCGGCGTCCAGGACCGCCGCCGGCGGCAGGCCGGCGTCGTGCAGTTCCTTCATTTCGTCGGCAATCCTGCCGTGCTTGATCACGCTGCCGGCGTCGGTGCCTGCATAGATGGAAACACCCGCCTCGAAGGCCTCAAGCACACGCTCACGCCTCCCCTCCCAGAGACGGGTCATATGGTCCGCGTACTCCGGAAACTTCTGCCCGGCCTGGGCTGCTATATCCGGGAAAGTAGCGATGTTGACCAAGGTGGGAACGATCGGCACTGACTGTTCCACCAAGCGGGGAAGGTGTCGCGGCAGGAGACCGGTGGCGTGCTCTATGCAGTCGATATTGGCATCAAGCATGTCGTCGATGGTGTCCTCGGCGAAACAGTGAGCCGTGACCCTGGCACCTTCATCATGCGCGGCCGAAATGGCGTCCCTCACGATCCTCGCCGGGAAAGAGGCAGCGAGATCGCCAACGCCGCGATCGATCCAGTCACCCACCAGCTTTACCCAGCCGTCGCCGTCGCGGGCTTCCTTTCGGACGGTCTCCACGAGGTCGCCGGGCTCAATCTCGTGGCCCAACCCGCGGAGGTAACGTCGGCTCCGCGCGATATGCCGGCCTGACCGGATCAACCGGGGCAAGTCCGATCGCTGCTGTACCCAGCGGGTGTCTGAGGGCGATCCGCAATCGCGGATCAGCAGCGTCCCGGCGACGAGGTCTGCTTGTGCCTGGGCAAGCGTGGCCTGCTCGTCAACCGCTCCTCCAACGCCGAGTCCGATATGGCAGTGTGCGTCAACAAAACCCGGCAGGACCCAGCCATCCAATACCTTGTCCGGCGAGGCAAGGGGACGTTCAAACGTCAGTTTGCCGTCGATGGACCACAGCCCGCGGCGCTCTTCGTCCGCCGAGACGAGCACGGGTCCACTGAATTCGATGATGTTGGCCATGGCAAAAGCGTAGCTGCGGTGGCTCGCCAGAGCCTGCTGTACTCATGTGACTGGGAGCCCGCCGGGAGCTGTGGTAGCTTCGTCTACGACCACACGGGAGCCCTTGCAGGGGCTGAGATCGGACTGATGCAGTCTGCGACCGTTGAACCTGTCCGGGTAATGCCGGCGAAGGAAGTGAGTATTCCCTTGAGCACCGCAGAAACACAGCACAGCCCTGTTCAAAATCAGATCAACGCAGGCCAAAACCAGATCAACGCAAGCGAAAACGCTCCTGAGCCCGTCACGCAATCGTTGAAGTCCCACACGTTGGCGTGGCTGGAAGACCGCGACAACGGCATACGTGTCCCCGTCACGGAGATCGCTTTGGAGCCCTCCCCCAACGGGCAAGCCAATCCCCCTTTGCAGGTGTACCGAACAGCAGGCCCGGGCAGCGATCCGGTGGTGGGGTTGGAGCCGTTCCGTGCACCGTGGATCGAAGCCCGCGGAGACACGGAGGCCTATTCTGGTCGGGAACGAAACCTACTCGACGACGGCAAGTCCGCGGTTCGGCGTGGAGCAGCGTCAGCGGAGTGGAAGGGCGCGCAACCTGTGCCGCGCCGCGCCGTCGAGGGTAGGGCCGTCACGCAGATGCACTACGCGAAGCAGGGAGTTGTGACTCCTGAAATGCAGTTCGTCGCGTTGCGGGAAAACTGCGATGTTGACCTTGTCCGCAGCGAAGTTGCCGCGGGAAGAGCGATTATCCCGAACAACATCAACCACCCCGAATCCGAGCCGATGATCATTGGCAAGGCTTTCTTGGTGAAGATCAACGCCAACATCGGAAACTCTGCAGTCACCAGCTCCATCGCCGAGGAGGTGGACAAGCTGCAGTGGGCAGCCCAGTGGGGCGCTGACACAGTGATGGACCTCTCTACGGGAGATGACATCCACACGACGCGCGAATGGATCATCCGCAACTCCCCCGTTCCGATCGGAACAGTCCCTATCTACCAGGCGCTGGAAAAAGTGAACGGCGAGGCCAACAAGCTGACGTGGGAAATCTTCCGCGATACCGTGATCGAGCAATGCGAGCAGGGCGTGGACTACATGACCATCCACGCGGGCGTTCTGCTGAGGTACGTGCCGTTGACCGCCAACCGGGTCACGGGCATCGTGTCCCGCGGCGGTTCGATCATGGCCGGCTGGTGCTTGGCGCACCACCAGGAGAACTTCCTGTACACGCATTTTGACGAGTTGTGCGAAATCTTCGCCAAATACGATGTCGCGTTTTCCCTGGGTGACGGGCTCCGCCCCGGTTCCATCGCCGACGCGAACGACGCCGCGCAGTTCGCCGAGCTGGATACGCTCGCTGAGCTGACACAACGGGCGTGGGAGTTCGACGTGCAGGTCATGGTGGAAGGCCCGGGGCACATTCCCTTCCATCTGGTGCGTGAAAATGTGGAGCGCCAGCAGGAACTGTGCAAGGGTGCGCCGTTCTACACGTTGGGTCCGCTGGTTACCGATATCGCCCCCGGCTATGACCACATCACCTCGGCCATCGGCGCCACGGAAATTGCACGCTACGGCACGGCCATGCTCTGTTATGTGACCCCGAAGGAGCATCTGGGGCTTCCCAACAAGGACGACGTCAAAACGGGCGTCATCACCTACAAGATCGCGGCGCACGCTGCGGACCTCGCCAAGGGACATCCGGGGGCTCATGAACGTGATGATGCACTTTCCAAGGCGCGGTTTGAATTCCGGTGGCGCGACCAGTTCGCGTTGTCCCTCGATCCCGTGACTGCCGAGGCCTTCCATGATGAGACGTTGCCCGCCGAACCGGCGAAGACCGCCCATTTCTGCTCCATGTGCGGACCCAAGTTCTGTTCGATGCGCATCAGCCAGGACATCCGTGACGAGTATGGTTCGGCAGAATCGCAGGCGGCCATCGCTGGAATGTACAGCGGCATGCGGGAAAAGAGCGAGGAGTTCCTGGCTTCAGGTGGAAAGGTGTACCTGCCGGAGCTTCAGGTCCCGGCAAACCAGGGCGTCAGCCGCTCAGGAAGCTTGAACTGACATAGCCCGGCCGACATCCGCGATGAACGAGCGGATAGCCTGATCTCCGTCAACGGAATCCTGGGGCCGGTGTCCTCCCGCTGCTACGCGGCGGAGGGCACCGGTTTCCTGCAGATAGCCGGCGATTTCCTCATACAAGGGCTCCCAACCTCCCGTGAGGACGAGTGTGGGAACGCCCGGCACGATATGGAGCGGGGCATCCCATGGCGGTGCTTGGAGCCGGAGCCTGCGGGCTGACCGCCGGGCCTCCGGGGTGTCCAGCCCGCCGGTTTCGGCCGAGAAAGCACGCCGGTAGAACTCGCGCTGGTAGTCGGCGTCGTTGAGCTGGTTTCTTACGTCGAACAGCGGTTCCATGAGGGCCCGGTAGGAAGCAGTCGCCGGAAGCTCAGCGGTCAGAGACAAGCAGGACGGCTCTACCAGGGAGAGCGAGTGCACCAGATCGGGGCGCTCGACGGCGGCAAGCATGGCGGATATAGCGCCTTGTTCGTGGGCAACGACGTGGCCGCCGCCGGAGTCCACCAGCGCGTTGATCAGGATGGCCACGTCCGCCGCGACGTTGGACTCCAGAGGTTCGGTGACGGCATCAAAGCCGTGCCGCCGAAGGAAGAGTGCGTCATAAGCAAGGGCCATGCCATGTTGCTTCGGCCATGCGGCTGAACCGAAACTGCCCAAACCGTGGACGAAGACTACGCGCTGCTTATGCATTGGTTCAGCCTATTCCACGGCTCTGACATCCCAACTGACCGACATTTGTGGTTGCTTTGAGTGTTCAAAACAACCACTAATGTCAGCCAGTCGGGTTGCAACGTTTACTTGCCGAGGAACTTGTCGAAGCCCTTGGGAAGGTTGAGCGATGACGGGTCGAAGTCTGCTGCGCCCTGGCCGAAAGCCGCACCCGTGGGTGCCGCCGAGGCTGCGTTTGCCCGCTTGGCTTCGGCATCGCGAAGTTCCTGGGCTGCCTTGGCGGGATTGCCGGAGCGTGCTTTCTTCTTCGGGGCATTCTTGCCGCCCTTGCGTCCGCCACCGGGGCCTCCGAGGCCCGGCATTCCGGGCATTCCCGGCATGCCGCCACCCTGAGCGAGCTTCTTCATCATCTTCTGGGCCTGGGCGAACCGCTCCAGCAGGCCATTGACCTCGGACACATGCACACCGGAGCCCCTGGCGATACGGGCGCGACGTGAGCCGTTGATGATCTTCGGAGCCACACGCTCGTGGGGAGTCATGGAGCGGACGATTGCCTCGACGCGGTCGATCTCTTTTTCGTCGAAGTTCTCCAGCTGCTGACGGATGTTCTGCGCACCCGGCATCATCATGAGCATCTTTTTCATGGAGCCCATGTTGCGGATCTGCTGCATCTGGGCGAGGAAGTCGTCCAGGGTGAAGTCTTCCTGGTCAGCGAACTTCTTCGCCATCCGGGCGGCTTCGTCCTTGTCCCACGCCTTTTCCGCCTGTTCGATCAGGGTGAGGACGTCACCCATGTCCAGGATGCGGGAGGCCATGCGGTCTGGGTGGAAGAGCTCGAAATCGTCCAGGCCTTCGCCGGTGGACGCGAACATCACCGGCTTACCGGTCACGGACGCTACCGAAAGCGCGGCACCGCCGCGGGCGTCGCCGTCGAGCTTGGACAGCACGATGCCCGTGAAGTTGACGCCTTCATCAAAAGCCATCGCCGTGTTGACGGCGTCCTGGCCGATCATGGAGTCGATGACGAAGAGGACCTCGTTGGGGATGATCGCCTGACGGATGCGGCGGGCCTGGTCCATCATTTCGGCGTCGACGCCAAGGCGGCCGGCGGTGTCAACGATCACGACGTCGTGCAGCTTCTGGCGAGCTTCCTCAACACCGGCCTTGGCGACGGCTACCGGGTCACCGGCAGGGTGCTCGAGCTCGGACGTAGCACCGGGGTGCGGAGCAAACACGGGAACGCCCGCGCGCTGGCCGACAACCTGGAGCTGGGTCACTGCATTGGGGCGCTGAAGGTCACAGGCCACCAACATGGGGCTGTGGCCCTGTGCCTTGAGCCACTTGGACAGCTTGCCGGCGAGGGTGGTCTTACCGGCGCCTTGGAGGCCGGCAAGCATGATGATGGTGGGGCCGGTCTTGGCCAGGCGGATGCGGCGGGTTTCGCCACCAAGGATCTCTTTGAGTTCCTCGTTGACGATCTTCACGATCTGCTGGCTCGGGTTCAATGCTCCCGAGACTTCGGCGCCGAGGGCACGTTCGCGGATACGGCCAGTGAACTCGCGGACCACGGATACGGCAACGTCCGCATCCAAGAGGGCACGGCGAATCTCCCGAACGGTGGCATCGACATCAGCCTCGGTGAGGCGGCCCTTGCCACGAAGGTTCTTGAAGGTTGCTGTCAACCGGTCAGAGAGTGAATTGAACACGCGCCGTGCACTTCTTTCGATGGTCTACGAATGACGGCCAATGCGGCACGCCAGAGTCTTGACGATTGCCCCCAAATAAAAATGTCTCAACCCAACAAATCTGAATCGACAAGGGGACTCGACTATCTAGGGTACCAAGTCGCACCTGCAAGATGGCATGCTGGCACAGTGACCAGCAAAACGACGGTAAAAACGTTGCTCATCCTCGGCGCGTCCGGGGACCTCACAGGCAGGCTGCTGCTTCCCGGACTCGCCGGGCTACTGGCTTCGGGCCGGGCTCCCGGTCTTCGGTTGGTCGGAGCCGGCTCCGACCCTTGGTCCCCTGAACAGTGGCAGGAAAGAGTCAAGGGCGCCTTTGAAACTGCCGTGCGCGGGGCCGACGCCACGGGGCAAGCTGCTTTGGCCGCCGTTGCCGCCGGCACGGAATACCACCAAGTGGATGTCACGGCGGACGGACCCCTGGCGGAGCTGCTCGCGACGTTGGAGGGGCCTATTGCCATCTACTTCGCCCTGCCCCCGCACGTCAGCCAGAAGGCTTGCGAGGTCCTGCACAGGGATCAGCTGCCCGCCGGTACACGCTTGGTCATGGAGAAGCCCTTCGGTTCGGGCACGGAATCGGCGCATGAGTTGAACAAGACGTTGGCCGCTTTGGTGCCTGAAGATCACATCCACCGGGTGGACCACTTCCTGGGCAAAGCCACTGTGCTGAACATCCTGGGCCTCCGCTTTGCCAACAGGTTCCTGGAACCAGTGTGGAACCGGGACCACATCGAAAAAGTGGAGGTCATCTTCGACGAGGACCTGGCACTCGAGGGTCGGGCCCGCTATTACGACACCGCCGGGGCGCTCCGCGACATGATTCAGAGCCACCTCCTGCACATCATGGCTTTCCTCGCCATCGATGCCCCAGCCACCATCGAGGAACGGGACCTTCGTGACGCCGTGGCAACGGTCCTGCGGGCCAGCAGCATCAAGGCCCCTTACACCAGCTCGACGCGGCGCGCCCGGTATGCAGCGGGAACCATCGGGGAACGCAAGGTACCGGACTACGCCGCCGAGGAAGGTGTGGACCCGTCCCGAAATACCGAAACACTCGCAGAGGTCAGGGTGGACATCGACAACTGGCGATGGAAGGGCGTCCCCTTCATCCTTCGATCGGGCAAGGCCCTGGGGCGCCGGCGCAAAGAGGCAGTGA
The DNA here is from genome assembly GCF_000294695.2 of Arthrobacter sp. Rue61a. Taxonomy (NCBI): domain Bacteria; kingdom Bacillati; phylum Actinomycetota; class Actinomycetes; order Micrococcales; family Micrococcaceae; genus Arthrobacter; species Arthrobacter sp. Rue61a. The sequence goes on from NC_018531.1 coordinate 2,875,139, forward strand.
TCACCTTCCGCCCTGTGCCTCATCTGCCAAAGGGCTTCTCCGGTATGGACTCCCCCAACCAGCTGCGGATCGGTTTCGGTCCGGACGTGCTCCAACTCAACGTCGACGTGAACGGCCCCGGAGACATCTTCACCTTGGACCGCGCCAGTCTGGTGGCCGAGCTCAACGCACCCGGCATGCTGCCCTACGGAGAAGTGCTGGAGGGCATCCTGACCGGGGATCCGCTGCTGTCCGTCCGTGGCGACACGGCTGAAGACTGCTGGAGGATCATCGAGCCGGTCCTTCGGGCCTGGGAGAGCGGTACCGTCCCCTTGGACGAGTACGACGCCGGCAGCGCGGGGCCGGCGAACTGGCCCACCGACGTCGAGGACTAAAGTCAGCGGATACACCAAAAGCGGGCCGGGTACCTTGACTGGTACCCGGCCCGCTGTGGTGGGTGAGGACTTAGATTGCGGCTGCGCCGCGCTCTCCGGTCCTGACCCGGACTGCTTCGTAGACATCCACGGTCCACACCTTGCCGTCACCGGCGCGGCCGGTGTTGGAGCTGGCGATGAGGACATCCAGGATGTCGTCTGCCTGCTCATCCGTAGCGAGGACCTCTATGCGGATCTTGGGCAGCAAATCCACGTTGTACTCGGCTCCGCGATACACCTCGGTGTAACCGCGCTGACGGCCGTACCCGCTGGCCGCGCTGACCGTCAGGCCCTGGACCCCGTATGATTCGAGGCCTTCCCGGACTGCTTCAAGCTTTTCGGGACGGACGATCGCTGTGATGAGCTTCATGCCTGGACACTCTCCTTGCCTTCTGCGGGGGTCTTGGCTGCTGCGGGATCGCTCTTTCCAGTCATCGCCTCGTGCAGGGGCTGGAAGCTGCCGCCGTGGCCGTTGACACCGAATTCGTAGGCCGTCTCAGCGTGGAGGCTGAGGTCGACGCCAACGTTCTCCTGCTCAGTGGAGACCCGGAAGCCCATGGTCTTGTGGATGGCGAAGGCGATGATGGCCGTCATGATGGCCGAGAAAGCAATGGCGATACCGGCTGCCGCGAGCTGTGCCCACATCTGGGCCATGCCGCCACCGTAGAAGAGGCCGCCACCGACGCCGTCGGTGGGCAGGGCGATGAAGCCCAATGCCACGGTGCCGATGATGCCGGAAACAAGGTGGACGCCTACGACATCCAGCGAGTCGTCGAAGCCCCAGCGGAACTTCAGGCCAACGGCCAGGGCCGACGCCACACCGGCAACCACGCCGAGACCGAGTGCACCTATGGGACTGACGTTTGCACAGGCGGGGGTGATGGCCACGAGGCCGGCAACCACACCTGAAGCTGCACCGAGGGAGGTCGGGTGGCCGTCGCGGATGCGTTCGGTGATGAGCCAGCCGATCATGGCTGCTGCAGGTGCTGCGAGGGTGTTGATCCAGATGAGGCCACCCTGTTCAGCGGTGGTTGCTGCACCGCCGTTGAATCCGAACCAGCCGAACCAAAGGATTGCAGCGCCAAGCATCACGAACGGGATGTTGTGCGGGCGGTGGTTCGGGTCCTTGCCGAAACCACGGCGGTTACCAATGATGAGGACCAGGACCAAGGCTGCTACACCGGCATTGATGTGCACCACGGTGCCACCTGCAAAGTCAATGGCCGGGCCAAGGGCCTTGCCGATAGCGCCTTCCGGGCCGAAGAGTCCGCCGCCCCACACCATGTAGGCCAGCGGGCAGTAAACCAGCGTGACCCAAACCGGGACGAAGATGCTCCAGGCGCCGAACTTTGCGCGGTCAGCGATCGCGCCACTGATGAGGGCGACCGTGATGATGGCGAAGGTGGAAGCGTAGCCGACCTTGATCAAGCCATCCGGGGTGTCAATGCCTTCCAGGCCGAAGGTGGCAAACGGGTTACCCACGATCTGCAGGAAACCTTCACCGGAGCTCATCGAAGCGCCCCACAGCACCCAGACGACGCCCACGATGCCGATGGAGATGAAGCTCATCATCATCATGTTCAGGGCTGCCTTGGCGCGTGTCATGCCGCCGTAGAAAAATGCCAGACCAGGTGTCATGAACAGCACAAGCGCCGCCGCCACCATGACCCATACGTGACCTGCGGTAAGTTCCATGGTGCACGTTCCTCTCTTGCTAGATCTGCGGTTCAACCGCTGTCCTGACGCCGTTTGCGTCCTGCTTAAGAGTTTTGTGCCGCCGTGTTTCACCTGCGCAGGTTTTACATTGCGGGCTCGTTACAACAACCTCCCCAACGTAAATGGTGCATATCCCCGGTGTTACGGATATGTTTCAGGCGTCGGACTTCACAGGAAATACCCGGTTTTCGACCACACGCACCCCAATAGCCCCAGACATCCCACCTGAAGGACCAGTACCGTATGACCGAGTCGCCCAGATCCGTCAAAGCTCCAAGGATCAGGCCGGAGAAGGCTCCCCTTCCGCGCGACATCAAGGTGATGTTGGCTGCGGCTTTCCTGATCGCGTTGGGCTTTGGTCTGGTGGCTCCTGTCCTGCCGCAGTTCGCCACAACGTTCGACGTCGGCGCCACGGCTGCAGCAGTGATTGTCAGCATCTTCGCCTTCATGAGGCTGGTCTTCGCCCCGGCAGGCGGCGCGTTGATCGGACGCTTTGGCGAACGGAATGTCTACGTCTCAGGCTTGCTGATCGTGGCGGTGTCCACGGCGGCTTGCGCCTTTGCCCAAGACTATTGGCAACTGCTGATCTTCCGCGGTCTGGGCGGGGCCGGCTCGGTGATGTTCACGGTTGCCGCCATGGGACTGCTCATCCGGCTCGCACCACCCGAACGGCGGGGACGTGTGTCCGGTGCTTACGCCTCAGCTTTCCTGATCGGAAGCGTCCTGGGGCCGGTAGTAGGCGGTTTGCTGGCGGGCTTTGGCCTCCGGGTGCCCTTCCTTGCCTACGCCGGAGCGTTGTTGGTGGCTGCCCTGGTGGTGCGCACCATGCTCAGCGGGGAAGGCAATGCGGCGGAGGACGCAGCACCTGCCCCGGCAATGACTTTGAAGGAAGCTCTGGCGGACTCCGCGTACCGTGCCGCCATTTTTTCGAGCTTCGGCAACGGCTGGGTGACGTTCGGCGTCCGCATGGCCACTATCCCGCTGTTCGCCGTTGCTGTCCTGCAGTCCGCGCCGGAGACCGCCGCTTGGGCCCTGGCTATCTTTGCCGTTGGCAACGCCTTGGCGCTGACCTTCAGCGGGCGGCTCGCGGACGCTTGGGGAAGAAAGCCCTTGCTGATCCCCGGTCTGGTCATCACAGGCGCGGCCACCGGGGTCATTGGCCTCACATCAGACCTGCCCGCATTCCTCATAGCTTCGGCTGTGGCAGGATTCGGCTCCGGTTTGCTGGGGCCGGCGCAACAGGCCGCCGTCGCCGATGTTATCGGCCGGGGACGTTCGGGAGGGAAGGTACTCGCCATCTTCCAGATGGCGGCTGACACAGGCGCGATCGTCGGTCCCATCGTGGCGGGACTCCTCGCTGACCGCCTTGGCTACGGCTGGGCGTTCGGCATCACAGGAGGCGTGCTCCTCCTTACCGCCGCGGCGTGGCTGCCGGCACGCGAACCGCTTAAACCGAAAAACTGACTGGCATTAGTGGTTGCTCTGAGGGCTCGGAACAACCGCTAATGCCAGTCAGTTGGGCAGGCAGCGCTAGTTAAGCAGTGCGTCCACGAAGCTTTCGGCATCGAACGGTGCGAGGTCGTCCGGGCCTTCGCCCAAGCCAATGAGTTTCACCGGGACCCCCAATGACTTCTGGATGGCCACAACAATGCCGCCCTTGGCGGTTCCGTCCAGCTTGGTCAGGACGATGCCCGTGATGTTGACTACCTCCGCGAAGACGCGCGCCTGGTTGAGGCCGTTCTGTCCGGTAGTGGCGTCCAGGACCAGCAGGACCTCATCCACTTCGGCCAGCTTTTCGATGACGCGCTTGACCTTTCCGAGCTCATCCATCAGGCCGGTCTTGTTCTGCAGGCGTCCGGCGGTGTCCACCATGACCACATCGACTTCCTGGTCAATGCCGGCCTTCACGGCCTCGTAGGCCACGGAAGCTGGGTCCGCGCCGTCGATATCGGATTTGACGGTGGGCACACCCACGCGCTGTCCCCACGTGGCCAACTGCTCGGCCGCTGCCGCACGGAACGTGTCAGCCGCCCCCAACAGCACGTCCTTGTCTTCAGCCACCAGCACACGTGCCAGCTTGCCTACGGTGGTGGTCTTGCCAACGCCGTTCACACCAACAACAAGGACGACGGCGGGACGGTCACCCTTGCGCTCGACGTTCAACGAACGGTCCATGCCGGGATCCACCAGCTTGATGAGCTCCTCACGGAGCATCGCCTTGACGTCCTCGGGGCTGCGGGTGCCCAGCACCTTCACGCGCTCCCGCAAAGCATCGACCAGCTGCATGGTGGGTTCGGTGCCAAGGTCGGCCAGCAGGAGGGTCTCTTCAACCTCGTCCCACACGTTCTCGTCGATCTTGTCGCCTGACAACAGTGCGAGGAGGCCCTTGCCCAGGATGTTGTTGGACTTGATCAACCTGGCACGGAGACGGGTCAGGCGACCCTCCACCGGCGCCGGTGTATCGATGGCGATGGTCTCGAGCCCGGCGGCGTCATCCGGGACGTCCGTGTCCTCGACGGTTCCGTCGAAGGTCGGGGCCGGGGCCTTTACCGCATCCGGGCGGTCCTCCACAAGGGTTCCGCCGCCTGCTGCCGATGACTGGACGGGATCATTCGCGTCACGTGTTCCGGGGTACTTTGCGCCGGTCTTCCGGGCTTTCATCAGTACCGGCGCGAGTCCGCCGACCACTACGAGCGCAGCGAGAATGGACAGAATTATGGGTAGGAAATCGTTCACTCCCCTACCTTCTCATAAAGCTATGCCCCGGCACCGAGCCTCTGGCTGATCACGGTGGAGACGCCGTCGCCCCGCATCGTGACTCCGTAAAGTGCGTCGGCCACTTCCATGGTTCGTTTCTGGTGGGTGATCACGATCAACTGGCTGGACTCCCGCAGTTCCTCAAAAATGGTGATGAGCCGGCCCAGGTTGGTATCGTCCAACGCCGCCTCCACTTCATCCATGACATAGAACGGCGAGGGACGGGCTTTGAAGATCGCCACCAATAGTGCCACTGCCGTGAGTGAGCGCTCCCCGCCGGAGAGCAGCGAAAGCCTCTTGATCTTCTTGCCAGCGGGCCTGGCCTCTACTTCTATTCCCGTGGTGAGCATGTCGTCAGGGTCAGTGAGTACCAACTTTCCTTCGCCGCCGGGAAAGAGCCGGGCAAAGACGTGGTCGAACTGCGCTGAAGTATCAGCAAAGGCTTCGGTGAACACCTGCTGGACACGGTTATCCACCTCTTTGATGATGTCCAGCAGGTCTTTGCGGCTGGATTTGAGGTCTTCAAGCTGCGAGCTCAGGAACTGGTGCCGTTCTTCCAGCGCGGCGAACTCTTCCAAGGCGAGGGGGTTCACTTTGCCCAGCGCCGCAAGTTCTCGTTCGGCCTTCTTCAGCCGTTTTTCCTGCTCTGCCCGGACGAACGGAACTCCCTCGATGATGGCCTCGCCGTTCTCATCAACCGGCGCCCGAAGCTCAGCCCACTTATCGGTGGTGGCTCCAGGTGGCAGTGGAACCGGTTGATCGGGACCGTAATCGGCAATGAGTTGTTCAGCGGAGAGGCCCAGTTCTTCGATGGACCGCGATTCCAGGGCCTCGATGCGGAGCCGCTGCTGTGTCCGGGCCATTTCATCCCGGTGCACCGAGTCAGTCAGTTCGGCAAGCTCCCGGGCCAGGGCATCGTTCCCGGAGCGGACCTCAGTGAGCTCCTTCTCCAGCTGCTCACGCTTTTGCTCGGCAAGGTCACGATCATATCCGGCCAGATCCACCGAAATATCGATGAACCGGAGGGTCTGCTCCACCGCTGACGCGACTGCCGCCGCACGATTCGCCTGGGCGCGTCGGCGTTGCGCCCGACGAGCGGCCTCTTCACGGGCACGGCGTTCAGTTGCTGCTGCCCGCTCAAGAGATGCCGCCCTGTTACTGATTGCTCCCAACTGCTCTTCCGAAGTCCGGAGCGCGAGGCGGGCCTCTGTTTCCAATGCCCGGGCGGTTCTGGCGTGGGCAGCCAGTTCATCCCGTTGATCCGTGGCCGGTTCCTCATCCGGAGCTTCCTGGGCCGCAGCAAGGCGCTCCGCCGCGACCTCGAGGTCCAGTTGAGCTTCAGCGATGTTGGCTTCAGCCTTGGCCATGGATGCAGCGAGCCTTTCGCTTTCGCCAACAGCACTGCGAAGAACCGAGTTAAGATGGCCCAAGCGCTCAGCGACCGCCGCCAGCCGGGCATCCGATTCGTGCAGCCGCTCCAAGGCGGCGTCGGCGCGGTCCTGCGCTTCGGCGCGGCGCGATTGAGCTCCGGCCAAGGCGAAGCGTCCACGTTCCAGACGGGCCGTGACCTCCTGGAGCCGGGCAACGGCGTCGTCCACTGCTGCCTGAACCTCAAGCAGTGACGGCGCGGTGGCCGATCCGCCTGTGATGGTCAGGGAGGTCAGAACGTCACCTTCACGGGTGACAGCCCTGAGGCCAGGGTGCTCCGCAATGAGGTCTGCCGCCGCCTCCACATCATCGACGACGGCGGTACGGGCCAAGAGTGCGAGCGCACCTTGAGCAGCGGGATCAGCGATTTTCACCACATCGGCTGCCCAGCGACTACCGGCGGGAAGCGCGGCGTTGGCACGTACGTCTTCCTCGGCGGGTGGACCGCCGGCAAGAAGCAGTGCTGCCCGGCCGGCGTCGTCATCCTTCAGTAAACGCAAGGCTGCTACAGCGCTGTCCGTATCGGCGACCACCAAGGCGTCCGAGGCACTCCCCAGGGCGGCAGCTATGGCGGCCTCATATCCCGGCTCGATAGTTATCAGCGCGGCCAATGAACCAAGAACGCCCTCAGCCGTCAGAAGACTTCCTGACCCGTCCTTGCGGTTGAGCCCCAGTTGAAGTGCATCACGCCGAGCCGTCAGGGCGTCCCGCTCACGGACAGCTTCCCGCTCGGAAGCTTTCAGTTCCTCGATCTCCGCCAGGACAGCATCCAGGACCTCGTTGGCATTCTCGTAGTCAGCGTCGAGGCTCTCTTCGCCGTCTTCAACGCCCGCCACCTGTGTTTCGAGGGCAGTGAACTCGCTTTGCGCCTTACGGCGCCGTTCGTCACCTGCACCGAGGGATTCCCTGAGGCGACCACGCTCGGCTTCGGCAGCTTCAGCCCGGGATCTGGCCGCTGCCACTTGGCCTGCCAATCTGGCCAGCCCTTCCCTGCGGTCGGCGGCTGCCCTTAGCATGGCCGTCAGGCGCTTGTCTTCCGCGGCTGCGAGTGCTTCGGCCGAGTCCTTCGCTACCGTGGCTTCCAGGAGCGCGGCTTGTTTGGCAAGAATGTCGTGTTCAAGGGCAGCTTGTTCCTCGCGGACCCGCGCGGCCTGGCGTTCGAGTTGCTCGGGATCGCGTCCAGTATCCGGGGGCGCCTCTGAGGAGCCAAGGAGTCGCCGGCGTTCTGTTGCCAGTGATCCGAGTGAGCGGAGTCGCTCCCTGTTTGCGGAGAGCTGGTACCAGTGATCGCGTGCGGCGTTGAGTCGCGGCGTGGCTTCGGCGGCCTGCTGCTCCAAAGCAGCTTGGCGTCGCCTCCCCGAACCCAACCCGGCCTCAACCACCTGGCGGCGTTCCTGGAGGGCCGCTTCGTCGGCAACATCCTTTTCAAGGGTGGTTGTCAGTTGAACGAGCTCGTCCGCCAAGAGTCGGGCGCGGGCGTCCCGAACGTCGAATTGCACTGTTTGGGCACGGCGGGCTATCTCTGCCTGCTTGCCCAAGGGAGTCAACTGCCGCCGTATTTCCGCCGTTAGGTCACCCAGGCGCGCGAGGTTGGCCTGCATGGCCTCCAGCTTGCGGACCGTCTTTTCCTTGCGGCGGCGGTGCTTAAGGATTCCTGCCGCCTCTTCGATGAAGCCGCGCCGGTCCTCGGGTGTCGCGTGGAGTACGCGGTCCAGCTGGCCTTGTCCCACGATGACGTGCATTTCGCGGCCGAGACCGGAATCGGAGAGGAGTTCCTGTATGTCCAGGAGCCGGCACGGTGCTCCGTTGATGGCGTACTCGGATCCACCCGTTCGGAAGAGAGTGCGGGAGATGGTGACTTCGCTGTACTCGATGGGGAGCGCGTTGTCTGCGTTGTCGATAGTCAAGGCGACATGGGCGCGGCCCAGAGGCGGCCTGCCTGAGGTGCCGGCGAAGATGACGTCTTCCATCTTGCCGCCGCGAAGGGTTTTTGCACCCTGCTCTCCCATGACCCAGGCCAAGGCATCCACCACATTGGATTTACCGGACCCGTTGGGACCGACGACAGCAGTGACGCCGGGCTCAAAGTCGAAGGTCGTGGCCGACGCAAACGACTTGAATCCGCGGACAGTCAAACTTTTCAGGTGCAAGGCGCTTCGGTTCTCCTGGGTGGCCCGGGTGTCTGTATCCACTAAATCTACTGCGGTTTGTGCGGAATCCGCGGATCTGACGGCGGAAGCCCTTGCGGGCGGCATTCCACACCCCTACACTCCTGCCAAGGGTTACTTGGCGGATTTGTTCCTGTAATCCGGCTTCGGCTTGAACTTCTGTTCGGTCACTGCCGGATACGGTCCCGATCTTCGGAACATTCATTCGCCTACCCTGCGTTTCATAACTGAAGATCTTGGTTTGACCCTGGCTGGGGAGCGGCAAGCAGGGCCCGCGCGTAAAACCGCGGACCCGTCTTAGCAATTGGCGTACCACTCCAGGAGTTCTGATGCCCGGTCGTTCAGCTACCCGATCACAGCGAGTCTTCAGGGGATTTCTTGTGCCCTTGGTGATTGGCATGACGGCGGCCCTGCTGCCCCTTAGCGCACCCGTAGCGGTAGCCGCTGGCCCATGTGATCCGGTAGTAAACGCCGTGGCCTGTGAGAACTCCAAGCCCGGAAGTCCTCCGTCCGAGTGGGACATCGAGGTTCCGGGCGACGACAGCATACAAGGCTTCTCGACCGAGATGAGCGTCAATGCCGGCCAGCCAATACGCTTCAAGGTGGATACTGACGCGTCAACTTACACCATCGGGATTTACCGTACGGGCTGGTATGGCGGCAACGGGGCCCGCAAGATCGCGAATGTAACTCCATCGGTTTTCCGGCAGAATCAGCCCCAGTGCCGAACGGACTTGGCCACCGAGCTATACGATTGCGGCAATTGGGCGGTGTCTGCAACCTGGCAGGTACCGGCTACGGCCGTCTCTGGCGTCTACGTGGCGCTGCTAACCAGACCCGACACTGGCGGCCAAAGTCACATAACGTTCGTTGTTCGGTCTGACTCGAGCCGCTCGGATGTTGTGTTCCAGACGTCTGATACGACGTGGCAGGCTTACAACACCTATGGCGGCTCCAATTTTTACCAAGGCGGCGAAAACGGCAGGGCCTACAAGATCAGCTACAACCGTCCAATGGCCAGCCGCGGTGCTAATGCCGGCAGAGATTTTTACTTTGCCAATGAATACCCGATGGTCCGGTTTCTGGAACAAAACGGTTACGACGTCAGCTACATCAGCGGCCTCGATACGGACCGCAGCGGTTCGTTACTGCTCAACCACAAAGTCTTCCTCTCTGTAGGCCACGATGAATATTGGTCTGGCGCCCAGAGGGCCAACGTCGCGGCGGCCCGCGATGCGGGTGTCAACCTGCAGTTCCTGTCCGGGAACGAGATGTATTGGAAGACCCGGTTCGAACCTTCCATCGTGGACGGCGCTGCCGGGCGCACACTGACTTCATATAAGGAGACCTGGTCCAACGGCAAGATCGACCCCAGCCCACAGTGGACAGGTACTTGGCGGGACCCTCGCTTCGCATCACAAGCCAACGGCGGCGGACTACCGGAGAACGGGCTGACCGGGACCCTTTACATGTCCAATTACTCCGATCTACCCGTGACGGTTAGCTCCGAGGAAGGAAAGACCCGGCTATGGCGTAATACCCCCCTGGCGTCATTACCCGCTGGCTCATCGGCAGCCTTGGCTCAACACACAGTCGGCTATGAGTCCAACGAAGACATCGACAACGGGTTCCGTCCGGCCGGCCTCATCCGGCTTTCCACAACGGTAGGGAGCGTACCCGAATACCTGCAGGATTACGGGAACACCGTCAAGCCCGGAACTACGACACATAATGTGACGCTTTATCGCGCTGCGAGCGGCGCCTTGGTCTTCTCAGCCGGCAGCGTGCAATGGACTTGGGGCCTGGACCAGGAACACGACGGCAACGGGGCGGCAGCGGACCCCAGGATGCGGCAAGCCCAGATCAATCTCTTTGCGGATATGGGCGTGCAGCCTGCGACGCGTGCGGCAGGTCTTGTGGCCGCAGCCCCGAGCAGCGATCGGACAGGGCCTACGGTTGCTGTTACCGCACCGGCCAACGGCGCCACAATCCCCCACGGCTCCAAGGTCACCGTCACTGGCACCGCGGCCGACAGCGGAGGCGTGGTAGCCGGCGTCGAGGTTTCCACGGACGGCGGCAACACATGGCACCCTGCCGTGGGAAAGCAGAACTGGACCTTCAGCTACATACAGCAGGGCCTGGCGACTGCCACCATCCAAGTCCGGGCAATTGACGATAGCGCCAACATTGGTACGCCCACCACTCGCAACCTCGTACTCGCCGGACCCTACAGCGTCTTTGGCCAGACGGTTCCCGCCATTCAGGACTCCGGCGACGGTGGAGCCTACGAAATGGGACTGCGCTTCACTCCCACTGTTGACGGCTTCATCACCGGCGTGCGCTTCTACAAGAGCGCGGCCAACACAGGAACACATACAGGCTCGCTCTGGAGCTCCTCCGGCGAGCGCCTGGCCACGGCCACCTTTACCAACGAGACTGCCAGCGGCTGGCAGACCACGCTGTTCAGCCAACCTGTGGCTGTCACGGCCGGACAGAAGTACACCGTCTCGTACTGGGCACCACGGGGGCACTATGCCATAAAGGACTTCCAGTGGGCGAGCTTCGGGTCTACTGCTGCTCCGCTAACCGTGGCTGGTGGCTTCGGAGCTGAACCAGCAGGCGTCTACAGCACGTCGCAGAGCTTCCCGACTGCCAGTTACAACGGGGGCAACTACTTCGCCGACGCCATCTTCAGCACCGTGGACAACTCCCCTTTGACGGTGTCCGGGCACTCTCCGATCCCGTCGTCGTCCAGCGTTGCGGTTGCCACGAAGGTCAGCGCGGTGTTCTCCAAGCCCGTTACCCCAGCAAGCGTACAGTTGACGTTGCGGTCGTCCGCTGGCCCTGTGGCCGGGACCACTGCTTACGATGCTGCGACCCGCCGCGCCACTTTCACTCCAAGCTCGCAGTTGGCGTTTAGTACGCAGTACACGGCGACGATCGCCGGTACTGACGCGGTCGGCGGACAAGTAGTATCCGGCGGCACTTGGACGTTCACCACAGCGGCCACCCTGCCTGTCCCCGGCTCCTGCCCCTGCAGCTTCTACGATGACAGCGTCACTCCGGGGATTGCCGAGATTCGCGATGGCGTTCCGCTGACGTTGGGCGTTCGGTTCTCGAGCGTTTCGGCAGGCGAGGTCACAGGCATCCGCTTCTACAAGTCGGCCGGGAACACCGGCACTCACACGGGCGCCCTTTACACGGCCAACGGCCAGCAATTGGCAACAGTGACCTTCGCCAACGAGAGCAGCTCCGGATGGCAGACCGCCATGTTCAGCCAGCCGGTCCAGATTACGGCCAACACGCAGTACATTGCCTCTTACAAGACACCTACAGGCACCTATTCCGCCACCGCAAACGGTTTCGGCCCGGGCATGAGTGTTGGGCCGCTTCGGGCAGATGCCGACGCCGGCGCGTACTCGTACAGCGGGGACTTTCCCAATTCGCGGTCGACCGCCAGCTACCTGGTTGACGTCATCGTCATGATTCCAGCGCCGCCATTCACGGTTGGCTCCCATTCACCCCTGCCTGGTTCCTCAAGTGTTCCGCTGGATAAGGCTGTGTCAGCCGTGTTGTCGGAGGCCGCGGTGCCGTCGAGCGTCACGCTGTCCTTGAAGAACAGCAACGGGGTTGCGGTAGCGGGCACCACCACGTACGACCAAGCAACACGGAAGGTTACTTTCGCTCCTTCTGCGTCCCTTGCGGCAGGTATGTCCTACACGGCCACCCTCACCGCCACGGCGGTGTCCGGGCAACCGATGTCCTCCGGTGGTTCGTGGACCTTCACTACCGTTCCCCCGCCACGGACCCCGGGAGTGTGCCCCTGCACCTTGTACCAGGACACGGTAGTACCTACCACCGCCGAAGTGGACGATGGCATGGCTTTGACATTGGGCGTACGGTTCGCCAGCGATACCGCCGGTCAGATCACCGCCATCCGTTTCTACAAGTCGGGTGGGAACACCGGGACGCATACCGGGTCCCTCTATACCGCAGCGGGGCAATTGTTGGCATCAGTGACATTTACCAACGAAACAACAAGCGGCTGGCAGACTGCGACCTTCAGTCAGCCAGTGTCCATCCAGGCTGACACAGAATACGTGGCCGCATACAAGTCTCCGAGTGGCAAATATTCCTACACCGACGGAGGGTTCGGCGCCGGCTTCACCAGCGGTCCGCTCCGCACAGCGCCAGACTCCGGAATGTATTCGTATACAAACAACTTCCCGAGTGACCGTTCGTTTGCAAGCTACTTGGTGGACCTCGTGTTTAGTGTCACGACTGCTCAGCTAACGGTCTCAGAACAGATTCCGGCACCGGGTGCTACCGGGATTCCTGTGGACGTCAAGCCGTCCATCACGTTCTCGTCCGCCATCAACCCCGGCGCTTCGTTCACGTTGACCGCGAACGGCGCGTCCGTCGCAGGGACGGCTGCATTTTCTGCCGATGCCCGGACCATCACCTTCACCCCAAGCGCGCCGCTCCCCAACAGCACAGCGATTTCGGCCACCGTGGCGAACGTCGTGTCCCAGCAAGGGCAGGCGTTCCCCACCACCACCTGGCAATTTACAACTGCGGCCCCGGCCGTCCAGCAATCCACGATTTTCGGGTCGCTGGTTCCACAGGTCGCCGCAAACTCTGACTTCCTGTCTGTGGAACTGGGTACCGCCTTCACGGTGTCCCAAGCCGGGAACGTGACGGGAATCCGCTTCTACAAGGGGGCCGGAAACACGGGAACTCACGTGGGCTCTCTGTGGAACGCGGCAGGCACCCGTCTGGCGCAAGTGACCTTCACCAATGAGACGGCGACAGGCTGGCAAACTGCCACCTTGGCCACACCAGTGGCATTGACGACGGGCCAAACCTACGTGGTGTCCTACCGGGCACCGAATGGCCGCTACTCGTCGACATCCGGGTTCTTCAACCAGACATGGACGAGCGGGGTATTCACTGCCGCTGGCCCGAACAATGGCCGCTACCGGTACGGCTCCGGCGGAGTCATGCCAACCAGCTCCTGGAATGCCACCAACTACTTTGTGGACGTGGTGTATTCCTCCGCAGCTCCGGCTCAGCAGCAGCTGGCCGCCCCATCTCCGTCGCCTACACCCACTCCGACAGTGACTCCGACACCAACGCCGACCGCAACTGCGACAGCGACGCCAACTCCGAGTCCGTCACCGAGCCCGACGCCCAGTCCCACACAAACAGGCGGGCTAGTATGCGGGCTGTTGCGGGTCTGCTGAAGGCTAGCTGAAAGGGACTGCTTCCGCTGGTGTCCGAACCCCTGAACTCCGGGCCGGGCGCCAGCGGATCCATGCAGTGGACCCCTGACCTCGAGCAGCTTCAGCGGACCACGCTGGGTGACCATGCGTGGGCGATGAACAGGCTCGGCTGCGAGTCGGGATCGGTTGCCAGCTTCCAGATGTTGCTGTCCCCGTCAATGGTTTCGTCCGCTAAACCGTAGAGAACGTTCTGGTTGTCGAGCCATTCGATCTGGTCATCGACACTGCGCTTCTCAGCGAGTACCGTTTCCCGTCCCGTAGCGAGCTCAAGCACAGCGACGTTCCAGTGGGCTGCCAACGCCCCGCCGTCGTTCTTCTTAAACGCGATCCGCGTGCCATCAGGCGAGATGGACGGACACTCAACGTTGTCGTGAATGGCAGTCAGGGTCTTGGCGGACAGGCTCCCCCGCACCAGCCAGATGCGCCCTGAGGAAGCGGCAGTAGCGTAGAAAACATCGCTCTGGCCAGGCGCGAAGGTCACACCCCAAATGTTCCTGTCGGTGGCAAGAAGCCTTTCGCCGTTCACCATCAAGGCGAAGTCCTCGAGGTTACCGGAGGTACCTTCCGGAAGGCTGATCTCGGTGGCGGTGGAAAAGCCTGCTGTGGCATAGGAGTGGCCGGAAACGAAAACGGTGGTGGCGATCATGGAACCGTCGGGGCTGATGCGGGTCCTGCTGGGTATTCCCGGGACCGGCCAGGCCCGTTGCTGCTCCCAGTTGCGGTCCAGCACAGCAGCCTCGAATGCCGTCACCAATCCCCGGTTTGTCTTCAGGCACACCACGTTCTCCGGCGTTCCGTAAACGCGATCGCACTCTTGTCCACTCACCGCCCGGGTGCCATCCGGGGAGTCCAACGGAACAGTGGCGGCGTTTCCGTAGCCTTTGCCTGATGCTGTGTTGCGAAAAAGAATGAAGGGTCCGGCCGGAAGCGGCTGGCTCGCCGTGACGCCCACGGACGAGGCCGCAGTGCGACTCTCCTCGAAACGCTGATATGCGCCCACCGCGTAGATACCTGCCGCCACCAGGACCAGTGCCGTGACGGCAAGGAGGGCACCCCACCGCAACTTACCTTCCGCGAGCCCGCCGCTCATGCCTCGTCACTTGCATCCTGAACCGGGGCAACCCGGGCGCCTCGCAGGATGAACGCGGCGGCCACCACAGCGCAGGCGAGCAACCCACCGGCCACCACCATGGCCGTTGGCGCACCGACTGCGTACCAGAGGACACCGAAACCTGCCGATGCCATCATCCGGCTGAGAGCCACCACTGTCTGCGCAGAGGCAATGCCCGTGGCGAGCTTTCCCGGAGGGGTTAGTTGGCTGGCCAAGGCGGCCAGAACGCCATCTGTGGCTGCGTAGAACGCTCCCAGGAGGACCAGGCAGCCTACAGTCGCCCAAAGCCCCCCGAAAGGTGCCGCCGCGAGGAGGTAGGTTGCCAGTAGCGCAATGTGTCCCGCTACGAACACCGGGATCTTTCCCACCCGGTCCGCCAGCCGTCCCAGCGGAATGGCGAAGGCGAGGAACACTACATTTGTGCCCACGAACAACAACGGAAACCACTGGACGGCGAAGGAATCCCGTGCCTGCAGCACCAGATAGATGAAGCCGTCACCAACGGTCACCAACCCCAACAGCCCCGCAGCAATCAGCAGCTTGCCCAGCCCTGGTTCCTTCAGGTGACTCCAGGAAAAAGCGAAAAGCCGGCGTCCTTCGCGTTCCTCCGTGCCCTTAAGGCCACGCGCCTTGATATCAGGCACCACCAAAGCAAGAACAGCAACACCGATCACGGCGAACGCCAGCGACACCACAAACACCGTGCTGAAACCGTTGGGAATCATCAACAACACGAAGAACGCGATCAACGGCCCGGCCGCGGCGCCGATGTTGTCCAGCATCCTGTGCACGCCGAAGGAACGAGCCAGATGTTCGGGCTGTGCTGAGACCGAAATGAGGGCGTCCCGCGGTGCCGTACGGATGCCCTTGCCGATCCTGTCACCGGTAACTATTGCCGCTATTGCCCAGAACCCGCCCGCGAAGAGAAAACCAATCCTGGCAATCATGGACAAGCCGTAGCCGGCCAAAGCTATCCGTTTGGGGTGGCCACTGCGGTCGGCAGCCCAGCCGGCCGCAATCCTGACGATCGCACTGGCGCCCTGGTTGATGCCGTCGATGAACCCAAAGGCAATGGTGGACAATCCCAGGAATCCGGTTACATACAAAGGGAGGATCGCGGTGACCGACTCCGAGGAGACATCGGTCACCATACTCACAATGCCCAACCACAAAATGACCGGAGACAAACGGAACGGCACTTCGCTCGATAGTGCCGTTCGTGTTCCCTCCGGCTTGTCCCGTTTACCTCGGTCCGAGAGTGAAATGTACATCGCTGCCCCTAGTCCGCCGCCGTGTGCAGGCTGCCCAAAAGCTGGAAACGTGAGTTGCCGGTACCTGTTGTCGATACCGAAACCGTGACCGTGTCTGTGCCCCGCACGAACCGTTCGGCAACAGCTCCTTCCGCTGCGGGGGCTCCCTCCGACCAGAATCCATGGGCCACCAACGACTGCCGGAAGGACGCCAGGACCTCGGCCTGCGGTTTGGCAATGATTCCGTCCGCTGTTACTTGGAGGACATCACCAGACGTCGATATTGAGGTGGAACCGATCGTTGTTCCTTGGGGCAACGTCAAAATATCGGCAGGCCATCCGTCCACCACTTCACCGGCCGCACTTCCGGGCTCAGGCAAGGTGGTGATCAGTGGCGCGGGGGCAGATGGTTCGGGCAAACCTGTGGGAGTGGCGGTTACCGGCGGGAGGACCTCGAGCGGCTTGGCGGTGGACGGGCCACCCTCCTCCTCGCTGTTGTTGCCTGCGCTGCCTTCGGCGCCCGACGTCGGGCTACCGGACTGGGCGGGCTCCCCGGCACCACCCGGGGTCGGGGCCCCTGAAGCGGTGGCGTTGGAGCCTGGGGTTGGGGCGGAAGACGTTGTGCTTTGGGCGGCCGACGGCCCTGGCTTCCCGGCCATCTGGTCCAAAACTACGGCGACGGCGGCGATCAGCACAGCAAGGCAGATGCCCGCAATGACCAACCGCCGCGCCATCATGGCATGTCCGGGGTGACGGGATTGCCGAGAGGTTGGTACGCCTTTTCACGATGGACGGCGGGTAGAACTGACGCCACCCACATTGTGGTGGCGTTGATCCTTGCGATGGCGATTCGAAGCGCCAAGCTGTTCATGGGGACAGTCTGCCATTGCGACCCCGATTCCGGAACAGTTTTGGCCCTACCAACGTCCATTCCGCGGCCGCGGCTGGCACACCGGGCAGGTATAGGAAGAACGGTTCATAAACTGTTCCCGCTTCATGACGCTGTGCAATCCGATTGCCTCGCAACGGCCACACAGTTCACCGGCACGTCCGTAGGCATTGAGCGACCTGGCGAAGTACCCGGAATCGCCATTGACATTCACATAGAGGGAGTCAAAACTCGTCCCCCCTGCGGCAAGGGCGGCGTTCATGACGTCTTTCACAGCCTCAACCAGGCGCTCGGCATCCGCCCGGCGAAGTTTGTCTGTGGCCCTGGCATAGTGGAGACGGGCACGCCACAAGGCTTCATCCGCATAGATGTTGCCGATGCCGGAAATGACCCCTTGGTCCAGAAGAGCGCGCTTCAGGCCGGTCTTGCGGCCCTTGACCTTCCGGTAGAACGCGTCAAACGAGAAGTAAGGGTCAAGCGGATCCCGGGCAATGTGCGATGCTTCCTCGGCGATCTCCGGCAGGGGCGTTTCGCCCAGGCCGCCAGGGCCGCCGTCGACAGTTGGCACCAAAGCAGTCACGAACAGGCCACCAAAAATCCTCTGGTCCACGAACCGCAGCTGCTCAGGCATCCCGTCCGCCGGGCTGAGGCTGATTCTGACCTTCAGGTGCTTCTCATCCGGCACCACGGGGTCCTGCATCAGCAGCTGCCCGCTCATTCCCAGATGCGCCATCAGCGCCACCTTGGGGAGCTCGTCCGCGGGTTCGGTGTCGGATACGCCGGACATGGCGAGGGGCATCCAGAGGAACTTGCCTCGACGGACGACGTCCAGCACGGTTGCGTGCTCAAGATTCCCGATAAAGTCTTCTGTTCCGAGGGCATGGCGTCGGATGGAGCGCGGATCAAGGACATCAACACCGGTGATGGTACGGCCACGAACCCACCGGGCCAAGCCGCGGCGGACAACCTCTACTTCAGGAAGTTCAGGCATCCGGGTTCAAGCGGAAGAAGGACCGGCAGTAGTGGGATCCAAGGCAGTCAGGGCACGCCAGGCATCAGCGGCTGCTTCCTGCTCTGCTTCTTTCTTGGAATGGCCCGAGCCCCGGCCGTAGGGAGTTCCACCGATGTTCAGTACTGCCTCGAACGTCCTGGCGTGGTCCGGCCCGGAGCCCTCCACAGCATAGTGAATGGCGCCCAGTTGCCGGCTCGCCGTAAGTTCCTGGATGCTGGTCTTCCAGTCGGTTCCTGCTCCAAGGGCACCGGCATCTTTGAGCAGCGGGCCCACCAGGCGCATCACCAGTTGGCGTGCGGTCTCGATGTCGTTCGAGAGATACGTGGCCCCGATCAGGGCCTCCATGGTGTCAGCCAGGATGGAGGCCTTGTTCTTGCCGTCAGTCAGCTTCTCGCCTTGACCGAGGTAAATAAACTCGCCGACGCCGATCTCCCGGCCAATACCAGCCAAAGCACGCGTACTGACGACGGCGGAGCGTCGCTTGGCGAGCTCACCTTCAGGCAGCGAGGGGTTCTCACGGTAAAGAGAATCGGTGACCGAGAATCCCAGGATGGAGTCGCCGAGGAACTCAAGACGCTCGTTGGTGGGAATCCCGCCGTTCTCATACGCATATGAGCGATGTGTCAGAGCAAGACGAAGCGTCTCGGTGTCAATCGAGACACCGAGACGCTTCAGAAGCTCTTCAGTTGAAGACATCCTTAGTCAGCCTGTACGGCAGATTAGGCGTCTGCGACCTTGCGGCCCTTGTATTCAAGGAACAGCGCGGTGCCGGCAGAGTCAGTAACGACCTTTGCCTGGTGCGGCAGGCTGTAGGTAACCTGACCGTTTTCGATGGTCTTGACCAAGTTGGGGGCAGTTGCCTTCCACTGGGCACGGCGGGCGCGTGTATTTGCGCGAGACATTTTCCGCTTGGGAACAGCCACGGCTATCTCATTTCTCTCTTAGACGAACACTTACTAATCGGTTTGCCGGTCAGTCTTAGCCAGATCAGCTAGGGCAGCCCAGCGAGGGTCAATGACCTCGTGGTGGTGCCCCGGCTCGTCTTCCAGGCGCGCTCCACATTCGGAACACAGGCCCTGGCAGTCTTCCCGGCACACCGGCTGGAACGGCAGCATAGTGACAACTGCGTCCCGCAACACCGGCTCAAGATCGATTAGATCGTACTCGACTCGACGTTGCTCTTCATCGTCTTCTTCGCCCGAAAGCTCAACGCCTTCGTAGAAGAAAAGTTCTTGCACATTGACCTCAAGGTCATACGCAAGGGGATCCAGGCATCGACCGCATTCGCCGGTTACTTCGACGTCTACGGTTCCAGATACCAGAATTCCTTCGTGTACGGCCTCAAGACGAAGATCCAGCTCGATATCCGAGCCTTCCTTTACGCCAATGAGCGCCACACCAAGGTCACTTGGCGCAGGTACATGCTCGTTGAGTGTCCGCATGGTCCCTGGACTGCGTCCAAGGTCCTTGACTACCAGCGCCAAGGGCGAACTTGCATCTCGCTTAATGAGAACTCCTGTAGAACATATGACCGACGTATCATCTTAGCCTGATCACGCTTGAGGACTCAAACCGACGCCGGGCGCGCGTGAATGCGCGGTGATTTCAGCTTGGGAACTCCGCGCGAAGGCGCAAGGTACCCATCAAGCCTACCCCTTGCGCGAGGGTTCCGTGGGCGGCTCGCCAGCGAGGAGCCTCTTCAGCACCGATTTGGGGACGTACTCGGAGATGTCGCCGCCGAGGACGTTGACCTCTTTGATCAAGGTGGAGGAAAGGTGCACGTAATGCGCTTCCGCAGGCAGGAAGACCGTTTCGACGCCGGTCAACTGGCGGTTCATGGTGGCCATCGGCAACTCGTAATCGAAATCCGAAGATGAACGCAGCCCCTTGACTATGGCTGAGACACCGCGGTGACGGCAGTACTCCGCCAGCAAACCTTCGCCCATGGGCTCCACGATGATCCCGCGCAGAGAGGCCAATGTTTCCCGCGCCATTTCCATGCGGTCTTCAAGGCTGAACCTGTATTTTTTGGCGTAGTTGGTGGACACGGCCACGATGACTTCGTCGAACAGGCCGGCGGCCCGGGCGATGACTTCGAGATGTCCATTGTGAATGGGGTCAAAGGATCCAGGGCATACCGCGCGTCTCATGAGACGAACCTACCCCATGGCTTTGCCGGGATACCATGGCTGACATGGCATCCGCAGGCAAAAGCCCCTCCCTTGATATGAGTGCCGGCACCACCGCTGGTACTGACTCAACACCATGGCAGCGGGCCGCTACGGGAGCCAATCTGCTCTCCCCCGATGGAACGTTGGGTGTGACAATCTTCGAGGAAATGACCACCTTGGCACTGTCCACCGGTGCCATAAACCTTGGCCAGGGGTTTCCCGATGAAGACGGCCCGGCGGAAATCAAAGCGGCTGCCCAATCCGCCATCGCCCAGGGAGCCAACCAATACGCGCCAGGCAAGGGCACTGCCGCGTTGAGGGAAGCCATTGCCACACACCAACAGCGCTTCTACGGGCTTAACCCGGATCCGGACACGGAAGTACTGGTCACAACTGGCGCAACGGAAGCCATTGCCGCCACACTGCTCGCCTTCATCCAGCCCGGCGACGAAGTCCTGACCTTCGAGCCCTTCTACGACTCGTACGGGGCCATCATCGGCATGGCGGGAGGCAACCACGTCACCGCTCCCCTGCTGGCTCCGGACTTCCTCCCCGACCTCGCGGAGCTGGAAGACTCCTTCAGCAGCCGGACCAAAATCGTCCTTTTGAATAATCCGCATAACCCCACAGGAGCCGTTTTTCCGGAACCCGTACTGACCAGGATTGTGGAACTCGCAGCTAAGTACGGCGCCATCATCGTGAGCGACGAAGTCTACGAGCACCTGACATTCGGCGTAAGGCACATCCCGATCACGTCGCTGCCCGGCGCCGCCGAACGCACCATCACCATTTCGTCCGCAGGCAAGACCTTCTCCTTCACCGGGTGGAAAATCGGCTGGCTCAGCGGACCGGCGGAGCTGGTGGCGGCAGTGCGTACGGTGAAACAATTCCTGACTTACAGCTCGGGGACGCCCTTCCAAAGCGCAATCGCCGTGGGACTTGCCCTACCCGATGAGTTCTACACGGGCATTGCCAATACCCTTCGACACAAGCGCGACATTCTTGCTGAGGGCCTCCGCGCCGCAGGCTTCGGAGTCTACAACCCCAGCGGAACCTACTTCATCAACGTCGACACCGCTCCGCTGGGCATTCGGGACTCGGTGGATCTCGCACGGCGACTTCCCGGGCTCGTTGGAGTAGCAGCCATCCCTGTCCCCGTGTTCTGCCACCCCGAAGGGGCCGAGCGAACGCGGAGCCTGCTGCGGTTTGCCTTCTGCAAGAAAGCGGACGTCCTGGAAGAGGCTGCCGCCCGACTGGCCACCCTCAAGGACCGGCTCTGAACCCGGCAGGCTCCGGCCAGCATGGGGCTACCCGCTTCCTCAGAACCACAGGACAGCACGCCACCATCGAGACGGACACCCTGATTGAGGGCGGCTTCATCCTCAGCATCGGCGGAGCCGAACAATCGCATGTGAACCTGGCCGATCCATCGGAGATCTTCTACGAGTACCTGCGCAGGATCGGGCACGTGGTGGACTTGGCTGCCGAACCCGGAAAACCCATCAGCGCCCTGCATCTGGGCGCCGGCGCCCTCACCTTGGCGCGTTACATCCAAGCGACCCGTCCGGGCTCGGAACAATACGCCGTTGAGCTGGAACGTGAGCTTTTGGACTTCGTACTCCAGAAACTGCCCATGCCTGAAGGCACCACGTTGACCACCCACATCGGCGACGCCCGCGACGCGTTGGCCGAACTTCCCGCGCAGGTGACGTTCGACGTCGTGATTCTCGATATCTTCTCCGGACCGGAGGCCCCTGCCCATATCGCCTGCCGGGAATTCTATGAAGAAGCAGCCGCGCGGTTGCGGCCCGACGGGGTGCTGATCGTCAACGTGGGTGACGAACCCGCGCTGACGCTCGTACGCAGTCAAGTGGCTGCGTTGCGCCAGGCCATGCCGGACGTCGCCGCCTTCGCTGAAACGGGAATGTTCGCTGGCCGCTACCCGGGCAATATAGTGCTGGTGGGCACACGCAAGCCGTGGTCCCCGGACTGGACCGCGCGGCTGCTGGCGCTTGGCCCCCACCCCGCAACCGTCCTCACGGGCGTGGAGCTGGATAGGATTACTGCCTAGCACCCGCAAGCGTTAGGCAGGCTCAGCGAACCACAACTTGGTCTCGCCGTACTTCTTGTCCGCGAAACATTCCAGAGCCTCGGGCCACACAGGTTCCGGGCTCCGCGAACTCCGCTCCACCACCACAACGGCCGCGTCGTCCAAGTACGGTGCCAACTTTTCGAGCACGGCACTCAGGGCAGGCTCATCCAAGGGATAAGGCGGATCAAGGAAGACCAGATCCCACCTGTCAGCGTCGCCCGCACGCTCCAGGAACGACTCCACCTTGGAACGATGCACCGAGACCCTCTTGCCGCCCAGGAGCTGATTCACCAAATCCGCATTGCGCTGGCAGACATCGCTCGCCTTGGCATCAAACTCCACCAGATCCACGGTCCGGGCACCTCGGCTGGCACTCTCGATGCCCAAGGAACCGGATCCTGCATAAAGGTCCAGGACCCTGGCATCGTCAATTACCGCCAAGGATTCCAGGCGGGAAAACAGCGCTTCCTTGACCCTGTCGGTCGTGGGACGCGTAGCCGTTCCGGGAACGCTGGTCAGCGGGTTCCCGCCACCAACTCCGGCAATGATCCGGCTCACAGGGATTCTCCATGTGCGAGCATCCATGGATCTCTATCCGCGTTCAAGGAACGCCTCCTTCTCAGGGTTCAAATACTCATCGATCGCGGCGGCAAGAACCGGCTGATGGTCCAACGCCGGGTCCTCCGACACCAAGCCTTGGGCGTCAGTTCGTGCACGGGCAATGATTTCTTCGTGTTCAAGTACACGGAGCAACTTCAGCGTGGACCGCCCGCCGGATTGCGAAGCACCCAGAATGTCACCTTCCCGGCGGAGTTTCAGGTCTTCCTGGGACAGCTCAAAACCGTCGGTCGTTGAAGCAACGGCATCAAGCCGCCGCCGACTCGGGTGTCCGGGTTCCAACGTAGTCACCAGCAGGCAAGTGCCCGGCAGTCCCCCACGACCCACCCGGCCGCGCAACTGGTGGAGCTGGGAGATCCCAAAGCGGTCGGCGTCGAGAATCACCATGAGGGTGGCGTTGTGGACGTCCACGCCCACCTCAATGACAGTAGTGGACACCAGCACTTTGGTGTTGTTGGATGCGAACGAAGCCATCGTCTCGGACTTCACCTGCGGATCCTGCCGGCCGTGGAGCGGCGCCACCGGGACACCCGCCAGCGCCGGCTCCTGCAAGAGGCTTTCGACGACGGCGGTCACCGAGGCCAGCTCCCGCGCCGGGCCTTCGTCCGCGAGCTCGGCATCGCTGGGTTCCGCTTCGCCAGGGCTGAAGTCGCCGTCGTCGTCCGAGCCGATCTTGGGGCACACCACATACACCTGATGGCCGGAATCGACTTCTTCACGTGAACGCTTCCAAATGCGGTCCACCCAGCCCGGATTCTCAGCGAGCCCCACCACGTGCGTCGAAATAGGTGCACGTCCGGCTGGAAGCTCATCAAGGATGGAAGTCTCAAGGTCACCGAATACCGTCATGGCAACCGTGCGCGGAATCGGTGTGGCCGTCATGACCAGCAAATGTGGAGGCCGCCGCGCCTTTGCGCGGAGGGCATCGCGCTGCTCCACGCCAAAGCGGTGCTGCTCATCCACCACAATCAATCCGAGGTCCTGAAAGCTGGTTTTGTCGCTCAGCAAAGCATGAGTACCAATGACGATTCCCGCATTCCCGGAGGCCGCATCCAGCATTGCCTGTTTGCGTGCCGCGGTGGGCATGGAGCCGGTGAGGAGCGTTACTTGCACGGCTTCCTGAGTGGAGTCTCCTCCCAGCATGCCCGCTCCGCCAAAGATATGGTCCCGAGCCAGTGGCCCCAAGGTCTTGCGGATCGAGTGGAAATGTTGGGCCGCCAAAACCTCCGTAGGCGCCAGCAGGGCAGCCTGGCCACCCGCGTCCACTACCTGCAACATGGCCCGAAGGGCAACGATCGTCTTGCCCGAGCCCACTTCACCCTGCAGGAGCCTGTTCATGGGGGTATCGCGCCCGAGCTCTTCAGCCAGTGTCTTTCCGATTGCGGACTGGCCGGCGGTCAGCGTAAAAGGCAGGTTCTGGTCGAACTTGCTGAGCAACCCGTCCGCGCGCGGCCGGCGCGCAGTGGCTTCCTCGGCGGCGAGCTGCGCGCGACGGCGTGCCAGAGCCGTTTGCAGCACTAGCGCTTCCTGATACCGGAAGCGTTCTTGGGCCCGTTGCCAGTCCTTGGCAATGTCAGGTGAATGGATCAGACGGTATGCCTCAGCCACGCTGAGCAATGCGTCCCTTCGGACAATACTTTCCGGCAGCGGGTCTTCCAAGGAATCAAGATCCATGGTTTGGAGCAAGGCGGTGATTACTTTGTGGATGGACCAACTGGTCAGCTTGGCAGTTGCCGGGTAGACGGGGATGGGCATGGCGGCGAGCTTCTCCGGATCCACGGAACCCTCGGCTTCAGGGTCCTCGTCCAGCAGAAGGAAGTCGGGGTTGGTCAGGCCGAGGGCCCCGCCGTAGCGGGTCACCTTTCCAGAGAACATGGCCCGACGACCAGGCAGTAGTTCTGCCTTCGCACGGAACCCGTTGAAGAAGCTGACCTTCAACGTGCCTGGAACGCCGCCGCCCCCGGCCTCGTCCGTCACCACCACATCTGTGATCGAACCACGCCGGGCCCGCATCTGGCGTGTGCTGTTGGACAGCACACGGGCAATCAGCGTGACCTCTTCATCCAGCGGAAGCTTGTTGATGGGCGTCAATTCACCGCGACTCAAGTATCTGCGAGGGAAGTAGTTCAGCAAGGCTCCGGCCGTTTTGAGGCCCAAGTGCTTATCAATGACAGCCGCAGACCGCTTGCCGATTCTGCGTTCGAGGGGCAGTTCCAGCTCAGAATTCATGCCGTGACTGGCCCGGGACTGGGGAGGCTTGGTTGATGCTGGTGGATTCTCCGCCAGCTGGTTCCAGTGTGGCCGGTTCCTGCCCGTCATCACGGGGTATCGCCAGCTGGCTTACGGCGATATCAGTCGGTTCCCCCAGCGAACGTATGAGTGCTACAGCCGGCTCCGGATCCGGGACATGCACATGAACGCGCCAACGGTAGCTGATTTCGACGCCGGATTCGTCGTCATCATCATCGGCGCCCTGGGCACCACCAACTTGACTCATGATGACGGAATCGCCCATCTCGTCGAGGCGCTGGCGAAGGATGGCTGCATTCAGTGGCGAGAGGTTGATGGTGCACATGACCTCCACGCCATCGTCGGCAGGCATGTGCTCATGGATGTGGGGATCCTGCAATTTGTAGCCATGGAGACCATCCAGCAGTTCCTCCTGGAGTTCCTCACCAAGGACGGCAGCGCGGAGGCAATCCAGCACCAGCAGCATGCCCACCCCGCCCGCATCCACAACATGTGCTTCATGGAGCTGTGCGAGCTCATCCTCGGTCCGGACAACTGCTTGGTAGGCCGCCTCCACCACGGCGTCGAGCGAGAGCCCCAATGCATGGTTGCTGTCGTCGCCGCTTTGGGATGCATCCACCGCTTGGGCAGCGTGAGCGGCGGCTTCCAGCACAGACAGCATGGTGCCTGCCACAGGCTCACTCAAGGCAGACCAAGCCCGGATCTGTGCCCTGTTCAGGGCAGCGGCAAGCAGGGGTGCGCTGAGGCGCGATTTTCCCGCCAAAGGCTCTGCGGCGGCGCACAGGAACACCGCAAAAAGCGTGCCCGAATTGCCCCGTGCTTGCTCCATTGCTGCCTGCCCCGCGCGGGACAGCAAGGCGCCGACGTCGTTGCCGGTCTCGGTGGTGTCCGGCGCAGCTCCACCCAGGGCAGCCACTGCTGCCCGAACAGTGAGATAAAGGTTGGTTCCGGTATCGCCGTCAGCGACAGGAAAGATGTTGATCGCATTGAGACGGTCGCTGTGGTTGCCGAGGACAACCTCCGCCTTGCCGAGCCAACGTTTCATGGCGTGTGCATTCGCGGCGATCTTAGTCTGCAAAGTGATCCCATCCAACGGTGTCAGCAGTTTGCCCGGCAATCCGGACGCCACTGCCTGGCGGCTCGACAACGGCTTGCACCGAGCCTATCGCAGTGAAGCCCTGCGGCAGCTGAATTTCTGCCGGGAACGTAGCAAGCAAACCGTGGTCTTCTCCCCCACCGAGCACCCACCGCATCGCTTCCCCGCCCAGAACCGCAGCTGCTGGTTCCAACGGGGCTGCGTGAATCTTCAAAGCAGCAGGATCAAAGTCCAGGACCACGCCGCTGGCTCCGGCCAGCCGGCTGCCGTCCCGCAGCAGGCCGTCGGAAATATCCAACATGGCCGTGGCACCCGCATGCGCAGCCAGCGGTCCGGCTGCCAGCGGTGGCAGCGGCCGGCATTGGTTGTCCACCAAGCTCCGCAACTCACCTGACAGGCTGTCCAAGGGAATTTCACTTTCCAGCAGCGCCCAGCCGGCAGCTGCCCTTCCCAGCGTCCCTGAAACCGCCACGACGTCCCCGGGTTTGGCGCCGGACCTCAGCACCGGCGCCATACCGGCCAGCGTTCCGACGACGGCGACGGTCACCGCGAGCTCGCGGCCCCTTCCAAGGTCTCCGCCGGCAACGGAGCAGTCCTGGGCGCCTAAACCCACAATTGCCGCCGAGAGGCCATCGGCAAACGCTTCAACCCATTCGACGGGCGTTTCCGGTGGCATGGTCAGGCTCACCACGAGACTCGTGGCACTGCCGCCCATGGCATTGATGTCACTGAGGTTTTGCGCCGCAGCTTTCCAGCCGACGTCGTATCCCGTGGTCCGGTAGCCGTTACGCCACTCAAGCCTGAAGTCCTGATCCTGCGTTTGAGTGTCAATGGAGATGAGCGTCCGGCCGTCCGGGGCTGAGATCAGGGCGGCATCGTCACCAGGTCCCAGCAGAACGCCGGGGCTATGATGCAGGCGAGGAAAGATCCGGGCGAGGAGCTCAGACTCCGAAAGGTCTTGGACGTGCAACCGTTCTGCAGGCACTGCTCTCAATTCTTCTGCTGGCACTGCGTCTTCTGCTGGCACTGCGCTCGACTCTTCTTCCCGCACTGCGCTCGACTCTTCTCCTGGCAATGCTCTCCACACTTCTTCTGGCACTGCGCTCCACTCTTCTTCCCGCACTGCACTCGACTCTTCTCCTGACACTGCTCCACGCTATCGCGATCCACCGACAGAATAATGCGGCGCTGCATTGTGGGGGTTCCGACCTTAGTGTGACCCTGGCAACGCGAATCTGACTGCCAGCGCTTGCGGGATAGTCTGGATGAATGCACCGAAAGATCCTTCGCCGGACTGCTCTGGCCATCGCCTTGGCTTCGGCATCCGTCACCGCTTTGTCGGCTTGTGCGCCGGCCGTGGACGTCACGGCCGCCGCCGACGCCGCAAATCCTGCCTGCGCACCAATGATGGTGGCCCTGCCGGACCAAATCGGTGACGCCGCCCTCCGCAAAACCAACAGCCAGGCGACAGCTGCGTGGGGAGACCCTTCGCAGGTCATTCTCCGGTGCGGCGTGAACGTTCCCGGCCCCACTACCGACCGTTGCGTGAGCGTCAACGACATTGACTGGGTGATCAAGGAAGGCGATCCCGTCTACACCTTGACCACGTTCGGCCGCGAACCGGCCACGGAGATCTTGATTGATCCGGTCAAACTGGAAGCGGCAAACATCAGTTCCGCAACCGTGCTGACCGAGCTGGCAGCGGCGGTTGGCAAGATCAAGGCAACTGGAAAGTGTGTGGGCCAGGAGGACCTTCAGAACTTGCCGTCCGCGCAGTAGTCGACGCCCACTGACGGGCAAGAGTAGTTGTCTTTAGCACAACAACCACTATTGCCACGTACGTGGGTCAGCGCAGCCCGGTCTTGCGGGTCAGAGCCAGATGGATCAGTTCATCTATCAAGTCCCCGTAGGCCAGACCGGATGCCGCCCACATCTGCGGGTACATGCTTTTCGGCGTGAAGCCAGGCATGGTGTTGATCTCATTGATGATCAGCTCTCCGGCCGGGGTATAGAAGAAGTCCACACGACTGAGGCCTTCTGCTCCCACGGCGTCGAAAGCGACGGCGGCGAGTTCCCGCACGCGTGCGATCGCCTCATCCGGCATATCTGCCGGGCAGCTTAGAGCTGCGGCCCCGTCCTCAACATACTTGGCCGCAAAGTCGTAGAACTGATGTTCCCCAACTGCCACCGCAATCTCACCCGGCATGGAGGTACGTGGCGCATCCGTGCCACGGCCCTGTAGGACAGCGCACTCGATTTCGCGGCCCACGATGCCGGCTTCAATGACCAGCTTCAGGTCGTGGCGGCGCGCTTCATCGATGGCCGCGTCAAGTCCTTCCATCGAGTCAACTTTGGAGATACCCATGGACGAACCCGCGCGGGCAGGCTTGACGAACACGGGGAACCCGAGCTTGTCCACCCGCTTACGAACAGCCTCCGCGTCGGTGCTCCATTCGCGGTCTGTGACAGCCACGTACGGGCCCACGCTCAGTCCGGCGGACTCAAACACCACCTTCATGAAGTGCTTGTCCATTCCCACAGCCGAGGCCAGCACACCGGCGCCGACATAGCGCGTGTCTGAAAGCTCCAAGAGGCCCTGGATGGTCCCGTCTTCGCCCCATGGCCCATGCAGCAAGGGGAAGACAACATCCACCGAACCCAGTTCCTGGGGAACGGCATTGGGCTCGGTCACGATGAGCTGATGCTCACCACCCACTTCGGCCAAGGTTACGGTCCTGCCCGACGGCGCCACCTCGGGAAGCGCTGCGGAGCTCAAGGACCACTCACTTGTGTCGCCCGAAGCGAGAACCCACTGCCCCGATTTGGCGATGCCAATCGGTATGACCTCGTACTTGTTCTTGTCGATCGCGCCCATGACACCAGCGGCGGTAACGCAGCTGACGGCATGCTCGCTGGAGCGCCCCCCAAAGAGAATCGCTACACGGGGGCGGCCCGTCACGGGGGTGGAGTGGTCAGTCACCATCAGTAGTCGCCTTCGGACTTCAGTGCCCGGGCCAACAGTCGCGGCCCCAGGTCATCAACGGACATTCTGCCTTCAAGCACCGCCACGACGGCAGCCGTTATGGGCATTTCAACATTCAACTTGCCAGCAAGCTCGTGCACAGCAGGGCCTGACTTGATGCCCTCCGCTGTCTGCGTCATCTGTTCGGCAACCTGCTCAAGGCTGAGACCTTCGCCGAGCAATCTGCCGGCCGTGTGGTTGCGTGAGAGTGCTGAAGAGCATGTGGCAACAAGATCGCCGAGTCCGGCAAGACCGGCCATGGTGTGTGCTTCTCCGCCAAGAGCCAGCGCCAGCCGGGACGTCTCGGCGAGACCGCGCGTGATGACGGAAGCTTTAGTGTTGTCGCCCATCTGCCGGCCTTCGCAAATGCCCACGGCAAGTGCAATCACGTTCTTCACGATCCCGCCGATTTCCACACCTACGACGTCGGTGCTGGTGTACGGCCGGAAGTAGGGTGCCGTGCAGCAAAGCGCTATGGCAGCAGCGGTGTCGGCGTCGCTGCAAGCAACAACTGACGCCGTTGGTTGTTCCCTGGCAATCTCCATCGCCAGGTTAGGGCCTGAAACCACAGCAACGCGCGATGCGGGAAGACCCAGCTCCTGGGCAATGACTTCGCTCATCCGGGCGTCCGTGCCCAATTCCAGGCCCTTCATCAAGGAGACAACCACGGCGTCCGGCGCCAGCAACGGCTTCCATTCCCCCAGCTGCGGCCGCAGGGACTGGGCGGGCACGGCGAGGACCACCAAGGTGGCATCCCGGAGCACCTCCGCCACATCCGTGGACGCTGTGATGGATGACGGAAGGTCAATGTCTTTGAGGTACTGCTTGTTGCGGTGTGAAGAGTTGATCTGCTCCACAACTTCCGTGCGACGTCCCCAGATCCGGATACTGCGCTCAGATCCCGTAGCGTCAGCTGCGTCAGCCAGGACCTTGGCAAACGTGGTTCCCCACGACCCGGCACCCAAGACAGCCACGATGTCCGGTGTTTTGACGGGGCTTTCCACTGCGATCATTTGCTGTCCTCCCCTTCACGGGCATCAGGAGAGCCACCCTGAGTGAAGCGGCCGTGCTTGGACTGTTTGTGGACAGCCGGATCCCAGCGTTCAGCCGGAGCATCTTTGCCGCGAAGAGTCTCAAGGAGTTCCGTGATGGCGTCCATGATGACTTCAGTGGCCTCGGTCAGTGTGGCGCGGTCCATCGGCCGGTCACTGAACGCACTGAGATCCACGGGCTTCCCGATGAGCACGCGAACCGTTTTCCGCGGGAACACATGGAACCGCTTGGCATAACGCGGGAAAACATCTTGCGCACCCCAGTGGGCCATGGGCACCACAGGGGCTCCGGTCTGCAGGGCAAGCCTGGCGGCCCCGGTGTGCCCCTTCATCGGCCACAGATCAGGATCCCGGGTCAAGGTGCCCTCGGGATAAATAATGATGGCACCGCCGGCATCCACCACCTCTTTGGCGACTTGGAGCGAGCGGTTCGCTCCCGCCGTCGAGCGTTCAACCGGAATCTGCCTGGTGGCGTGCAGCAGGGCACCCAGCACGGGGACCTTGAAGAGGCCTGTCTTCGCGAGGAAGTGCGGTGGCCGCTTCTGGTTGTACACCATGTGTCCAATGACGATGGGGTCGATCTCGGTGCAGTGGTTTGGTACTGCGATGAAGCCGCCAGGTGGAAGGTTCTCCACACCTTCCCACTTCTTGGCCATCAGGATGTTCATCAACGGGCGCGCGAGACCCGCCAGCAGCATGAACGTTGCACGGCTCTTGGCCGATTCCTTCAAAGGATCCCCCGCTACTTGGTGGTGGTGATGTCGAAATCGGCGCCCAGACCGGCCAGCTTCTCGGTAAAGCGCTCGTAACCGCGGTTGATGATGTCTATGCCCGTAACGCGTGACGTTCCCGTGGCGGCCAAAGCCGCGATGAGGTGGCTGAAACCGCCACGGAGGTCGGGAATGTCAATGTCCGTGCCCCTGAGCGGAGTGGGACCTGAGATCACTGCTGAGTGGAGGAAGTTCCGCTGTCCGAACCGGCAGGGAACACTGCCCAGGCACTCACGGTGTACCTGAATGTTCGCACCCATCCGCGCAAGGGCTTCTGTGAATCCGAAACGGTTCTCATAGACAGTCTCGTGGACGATGGAGACGCCCTCGGCCTGTGTCAGGGCAACCACCAACGGCTGCTGCCAGTCCGTCATGAAGCCGGGGTGGACGTCCGTCTCCAGGACGAGCGGGGAGAGCTTTCCGCCCTGGTGGTAGAAGCGGATGCCGTCGTCGCCGATGTCCATGCCGCCGCCAACCTTGCGGTAGGTATTCAGGAACGTCATCATGTCCCGCTGCGAAGCACCCTCAACAAAGATGTCGCCGCGCGTGACCAAGGCGGCAGATGCCCAGGACGCGGATTCGTTGCGGTCCGGGAGTGCGCGGTGGTTGTAGCCACCAAGGTCCTTGACGCCCTCAATCCGGATGGTCCGGTCAGTCTGGACGCTGATAATGGCGCCCATTTTCTGCAGGACCGCAATGAGGTCGATGATCTCCGGTTCCGTGGCCGCACCAATGAGTTCGGTGATGCCCTCGGCGCGCGTGGCGCTGAGCAGCACCTGCTCAGTGGCTCCAACTGACGGATACGGCAGCGAAATCTTGGCTCCGTGCAGACCGTTGGGGGCGGAGATATGAATACCGCCCGGACGCTTTTCCACCACGGCACCAAATTGGCGCAGGACGTTCAGGTGGTAGTCGATGGGCCTGTCGCCGATCTTGCAACCACCAAGGTCGGGGATGAAGGCCTCGCCGATCGCATGGATCAGGGGTCCGCACAGCAGGATGGGAATCCGCGAATCGCCCGCGTGCGCATCAATTGCTGTACTGGAGGCCGTCTTGGCATCCTTGGGATCCAAGGTGAGGTCTCCCGTCACCGGATCCTTTACGACGGTTACGCCATGCAGCTGCAGCAGGCTGGTGACAACCTCGACATCCTTGATTTCCGGCACGTTCCTCAGCACCGATGGTTCGCTGCCCAGCAACGCCGCCACCATGGCCTTTGGCACCAGGTTCTTGGCACCGCGAACGGTCACTCGTCCTGTTAATGGGACGCCACCGCGGATTGTCAGAACACTACTCATCTATACCGGTTTCCTCACGACTACTCGCCCCCCAAACTTACAAAGGCTCCAGCTAAGCATAGAAGCTCGCTTTACCGAACCGAAATGGAACCGCCCGACACCCCGCCTTTCACGCTCCAGGCGCACGCCAATGAAAAAGGACCGGCGGGGCCCCTTTGAGGGGGCCCTGCCGGTCCGAAAACCGCAGCGTTGCGACCTGGCGTCGGAGGCTACTGGGCTTGAACCTTCGCGGGAAGCGTCTTCGGCTTGAAGGACGGGCGTGTGGCCTCGTAGGCCGTGATGTCTGCCTCATGCTGGAGGGTCAGGCCAATGTCATCGAGACCTTCCAGGAGGCGCCAGCGGGTGTAGTCGTCGATCTCGAACGGCGCCACCACATTGCCGCACTCAACCGTTTTGGAAACCAGGTCAACCTTGATTTCAGTCCCGGGGTGGTTCTCCAGGACCTTCCAGATGAGTTCGATGTCGTCCTGTGCCACCTGGGCCGCAAGCAGCCCCTGCTTTCCTGAGTTGCCACGGAAAATGTCGGCGAACCTGGAGGACAGAACGGCTTTGAACCCATAGTCCTTCAACGCCCAGACAGCGTGCTCACGGGATGATCCCGTACCGAAATCAGGTCCGGCCACCAGCACGGAGCCGGCATTGAACGGGGCCTGGTTCAAGATGAAGGACTCGTCCTTCCGCCAAGCGGCAAACAAGGCATCCTCGAAGCCGGTGCGCGTAATGCGCTTGAGGTACACAGCGGGGATGATCTGGTCGGTGTCCACGTTGCTCTGGCGCAGCGGGACGCCGATGCCGGTGTGGGTAGTGAATGCTTCCATGGGATCCTCCTAGACTGCGATTCCGGTCAGTGCGCCTGCCGCAGCGGGCTCAAGGTCCGATGGCGAGCTCAGCGTGCCTCGGACAGCTGTGGCCGCAGCCACGACGGGCGAGACCAGGTGCGTGCGGCCACCCTTGCCCTGACGCCCCTCAAAGTTGCGGTTGGACGTGGAGGCGCAGCGCTCCCCCGGCTCCAACTGGTCCGGGTTCATGCCCAAGCACATGGAGCAGCCGGCAAAACGCCATTCTGCGCCAAACTCCTTGAAGACCTTGTCCAAGCCTTCAGCCTCTGCTTCCAAGCGGACTCGGGCTGAGCCTGGAACCACCAGCATCCGCACGTTGGGATCCTTGGCACGGCCGCGGATGATGTCGGCGGCAACGCGCAGGTCCTCGATGCGTGAATTGGTGCAGGATCCCAGGAACACGGTATCCACGCGGATGTCCTTCATGGGGGTGCCGGCTTCCAAGCCCATGTACTGCAGGGCGCGCTCGGCAGCTGCCTTGGCATTCTCGTCACCGAAGTCCTCAGGAGACGGCACCTTTGCGGACAGGGACACGCCCTGGCCCGGGTTGGTACCCCAGGTCACGAACGGCTCCAACGTGTCGGCGTCCAGGTCAACTTCGACGTCGAAGGTTGCATCGGCGTCCGTGGTGAGCGTGTTCCAGTACTCGACGGCGGCATCCCAGTCGGCGCCTTCCGGTGCGTGTGGGCGGCCCTGCATGTAGTCGTAGGTAGTCTGGTCCGGAGCCACCATACCGGCGCGTGCGCCGGCTTCGATGGACATGTTGCAGATGGTCATGCGGGCGTCCATGGACAGCGCACGAATTGCGGAGCCACGGTATTCCAGGACGTATCCCTGACCGCCACCGGTGCCGATCTTGGCGATGACGGCCAAGATGATGTCCTTCGCGGTGACGCCGGGACGCAGGGTGCCTTCAACATTGATGGCCATGGTCTTGAACGGCTTCAAGGACAGCGTCTGGGTAGCCATGACATGTTCTACCTCGGACGTGCCGATGCCCATGGCCAGGGCACCGAAGGCGCCGTGGGTTGAGGTGTGTGAGTCGCCGCAGACCACAGTCATGCCCGGCTGGGTCAGGCCCAGCTGCGGCCCTACCACGTGCACGATCCCCTGCTCCTTGTCGCCGAGGGAGTGCAGGCGGACACCGAACTCCTTGCAGTTGGCGCGCAGGGTTTCGATCTGGGTGCGGCTGGTCAGGTCCGCGATTGGCTTGTCGATGTCCAGCGTGGGAGTGTTGTGGTCCTCCGTGGCAATGGTGAGGTCGACGCGACGCAGCGGCCGACCAGCCAGGCGCAGGCCCTCAAAGGCCTGCGGGGACGTCACTTCGTGGATGAGGTGCAGGTCGATGAAAAGAAGGTCTGGCTGGGCATTGGCTCCTTCGCCCTCACCCTTGCGCACCACGTGCGCGTCCCAGACTTTCTCGGCCAGTGTCTTTCCCACGGCCTTGCTCCCTTCACTGCGGTTGGATGATCACATCCATTGAACTGTTCGTGATCCACTGATCTCTTCATCTACTGAAGCAGCTTCAACTACTGAAGCAGCCCTGCGGCAAAATAGGCCAGCGAAACAACTTGCATCTCAGATATTGAGACGGCAATATCATTACATGGACAATTCTAGTGGAGTCGGTGTCATTGATAAAGCGGCCCAGGTACTCGATGCCCTTGAGGCCGGGCCCACGACTCTCGCCCAACTTGTGGCGGCCACGGGCCTTGCCCGGCCCACGGTTCACCGGCTCGCGCTGGCCCTGGTTCACCACCGTCTGGTGAGCCGCGATATCCAAGGACGTTTCGTCCTGGGCAGCCGGCTGGTGGAACTCGCATCCGCTGCCGGTGAAGACCGGCTCATCGCCTCAGCCGGTCCCGTGCTCATTCAACTCCGCGACGCCACGGGCGAAAGCGCGCAGATCTTCCGCCGCCAAGGCGACTGGCGTGTCTGCGTGGCCTCAGCGGAACGCCCCATCGGTTTGCGGGACACCATTCCGGTAGGCACCCAACTCTCCATGAAGGCCGGCTCTGCCGCCCAGGTCTTACTGGCGTGGGAGGACCACGACCGCCTTCTCGAAGGGCTTCAAAACGCCCGCTTTACGCCCACCGTACTGGCAGGGGTACGACGCCGGGGCTGGGGTCAGAGCCTCGGCGAACGCGAGCCCGGGGTCGCCTCGGTTTCAGCCCCCGTTCGCGGACCGTCGGGCAGGGTCATCGCGGCGGTGTCTATTTCGGGTCCGATTGAACGCCTCACCCGCCAGCCGGGCCGCCTTCACGCCGAAGTGGTTTGCAACGCCGCCCGGGTTTTGACCGAAGCCCTGCGCAAGAACAACGACTGACATGAACAGCTACGCCGTGTTCCTCCGCGGCATCAATGTGGGCGGCATCAACATCAAGATGGCCGATCTCTCGTCAGCCCTGAAGGACTACCCGTTCGCCAAGGTCAAAACCCTCCTGGCCAGCGGAAACGTGGTCCTTCAGAGTGAACTCAGCGCCAAGGACGTCAAAGCGCAGTTCGAGAAGTGCTTGCGGGAAACCTTTGACTACGACGCCTGGGTGGTAGTCCTTACCGCCGCACGGGTAAGCGAACTTGTGGACGCGTGCCCGTACCCGGCCGACGACAAATCCACGCACAGCTACATCACCCTCGCCTCCGACACAGCAATGCTCGACGAACTCTTTGAGGCAGGCGAAAACCTGGGCGGCGTAGAACAAGTGCGGCTGGGCCCGGAGGCCTCCGCTTGGCTGGCCCCCGCCGGCGGTACACTGGCCAGCCCTTTCAGCAAGCTCTCCGCCAAGGCACGCTACAAGGCCAGTACCACTACCAGGAACTTGCGCACTCTAATCAAAGTCAGGGATGCGGCCGAGGCCCTCTAGCCGGAACGCGCGGCCCTCAGCGCCGCGTTGAAAGCCTTCAACCGCGTAATTTCCACTTCAACCGGCTCCACGATCCGCTGCTCGGCAACCGCTGCCACAGCGCCCTTCAAACGCTTTGCAGCCCCCGAAGCCCTGACGCGGGCAGCCCAGCCCCCAAGCATCCGCCCGGAAATCGCCAGGACAATACCCAACACCACTCCGCCCACGACCATCAAGGTAGGCCACGGCCATCCCTCCGTGCGGGGTACTTCGGGTACAGGCATCTGGAAGTAGCCGAGGACGGCCAACACGCCGAGCCATCCAAGGCCGCCAACGGCCAGCAGAAGCGCCAGCCATTGAAGTGTATTAAAGAGCACCCACCACAGCGGACGCTTCGTGGCCTTCAGATCAGTTCCGGCAATAGCCTGATCCAACGCATCAGGCAGCTGTTCCCGGCCGTCCCTGGCCACACCACGGATGGCCGCACGCCACGGACCAGGAGCGCCGGTGGATGCGTCGTCCGCGAAGTCCCTGACGGCGGCATCCGTCCGTGCTCGCTCCGGCGCGCCCGCTGGAGGCAACGATGTCCGGCTCAACTCAGGCCGGGTGTCATCCCTGCCCAGATTTAACCTCCGCAACGGATCAGGTCGGAAACGCAACAGCCATCGGGTGACGGGCCACCCCGTCCTCTTGGCCGACTCCCTCTTGAAAGATCGCTGAACAGCATCCACCACCACCGGTACATTTGCCGCCGTCGAAAGTTCTGACGCCAAGCGGGCCTTCGCGTTTCCCTTGATGCCCCGGGCTTCACCCTCGCCGGACGCCCGAGCGAGTTCCGTGGCGGCCCTCGTGACGTCCGCCGCCAGGCGCTGTGTTGTTGCCTCCCGTTGGACCACGACGTTCCGGATGGCACCGCGGAGGGTTTGGACGCCGTCGCCAGTCAGCGCTGAGGCGCTGAGGACCCGAACCTGGCCCAGTCCGTCCCGTGCCAGGATCCCTTCCAATGACTGCTTGACTGCCGAAGCGTCCGCAGAACTGAGCTTGTCCACCTGGTTCAGGACAACCAGCGTGACGGCACCGTGGGAGGCCATGGGTCGAAGGAAATCATTATGCACAGCGGCGTCGGCGTACTTTTGCGGGTCCAGAACCCACACCAAGACATCCACCATGCCCACCATGCGCTGAACAATCTCCCGGTTTTCAACCCGAGTGGAATCGAAGTCCGGGAGGTCCAGCAGCACCAGGCCGGTGTGCTCATCTGCGAGGCCAGGGACCGGCGGCAGCGTATGCCGCTCTTTGACATCCAACCAGTCCAGCAACGGTCCGCTGCCATCTTCTCCCCAGATGCCCGCCAAAGGCGCCGAGGTTGTGGGGCGTCGCGCAGCTGCAGTCGCCAGTTCGCTGCCGGATACTGCATTGAACAAGGACGACTTGCCGCTGCCAGTAGCTCCGAAAAAGCCCACCACGGTGTGTTCTGCAGACAATGACCGCCGGGACGCTGCACGTTCCAGGACGTCATAGACAGATTGCAGCTCCTGCTCCGGAAGCACGCCTTCGGCGAGTTCCCGGGCCGTGTTGAGCGATTCAAGCCGGCGCTGCAACTGGGAAGACTCGCGGACCTGACTGTGGCGGCTCATGCGGCCCCTGCCAGGCGGCGCAAGGCTTTGGCATGCCGGGTGAGGTTGTTTCCGGAGCTGGGATTGGCCTCCTCAAGCCGGCTAAGGAACCGTTGCCTCTCATCGTCCAGGAGCCGTTGGCACTGAGTGTGCAAGTCATCCCTGGCCTGCTGGGCCAAGCGACGTACGGCGTCCTCACCGAACACCGCTTCCAGCAGTTTCTGGCCAACAACGGCCGTTCCGCCTGCGATGCCGATCTCCAAACCGCTCAGACCGGCAGTCATGGAGAACACCACCACCATGAGCGCAGCGCCGAGTCCGTTGACGCCGAAGGACAACCACCGGGCCTGGGTTCGTTTTCCCTGGCCCTGGGTCCGGATCATCTCCATCAGCCCTTCCTGCCAGGATCGGATGGCTGCTGCGGCCTTTGCGTCGAAGCCCTCGCTGGTGCCCGAAAGATCGTCGGAACCAAGGAGCTCCCGGCCAGCAGCATCCGCACGCCATCGCCTGTCCACGTTTTCGGCAGCGTTCGCGGCTTCGTCCAAGATCACCGCC
Source organism: Arthrobacter sp. Rue61a (assembly GCF_000294695.2). Classification (NCBI taxonomy): domain Bacteria; kingdom Bacillati; phylum Actinomycetota; class Actinomycetes; order Micrococcales; family Micrococcaceae; genus Arthrobacter; species Arthrobacter sp. Rue61a. Next base: position 2,913,387 of record NC_018531.1, read on the forward strand.
TGCAACCCGGTCTCAATCGCGGTTTCAACCTTCACCGCGGGGGCGGGTTCGCCACGGAAGAATGCCCCTACGCGGTCCCGCATCCGTCCGATGTTCTGTTCGAGTGCCCGGAAGAACTCCCCCGTGCCTACAAAGTCCTGCCACCGCGCCAACACTTCGCCGCGGAGCAACGCTCCATCCTTAGTGGCCTCCAAAATGCGCGAAAGGGCTTGCCCATACTCAGCAACGCATGCTGCCTGGAGGTCGTGGGCTGCGGCATCCTGGGCAGCAGCAGCACCGGCGATTCCCTCCAACCGGACGCTGACAGCTTTGACAGCGCCATTGAGTGTGCGCCTGGCAACGTCTGCACGCCCGGCTGCATTGGCCGCCAAGGCACCCAGCCACTGGCGCAGGGGAATGACGGATTCCTCCGGCAGCATCCCCAGCCCATCCAAAGCACTCTCCGGAATGACGAAGAGTTTCGCGTCAGCCAGCCCCTGCCGATCAAGCATTGTTTGGAGGTCAGTCCTGACTTCGTCTTCCGCAGCAGCGGGCACGCGGTCCAGGACCACGGCTACGGTGATATCCCGCGAAGCTGCGTCCAGGAGCAGTCGCCAGGGAACGGCGTCGGCATAGCGGTTTGCCGTGGTGACAAACACCCAGAGGTCAGCGGCAGCAAGCAGCTGTCCGGCAAGCCTGCGGTTGTCGTCGGAGATGGAGTCGACGTCGGGCGCATCCAGGAGGGCTATGCCCTGCGGAACGCGGTCATGCCCCACCAGCACCAACGATGTGATGGCTTGTGCATCGGGAACCGCACCTGCCTGATGCGCGGGCATGGGATTCGCGGACACGGTTCCCCGGATACGGTCCAGGTTCGGAAGTATCCGGTGGCCTTCAAACCACCCTGCGTCCAGAGGATGATGCAGAAGGATGGGCTGGCGAGTGGTGGGCCTGATAGCACCGGCACGAGTCACCGGATACCCAATCAGCGCATTAACCAGCGTGGACTTCCCGGCGCCCGTTGAACCGCCGACGACGGCCAGCAGCGGAGCGTCGAGGCTGCGGTAGCGGGGAATAACGTAGTCGTCCAGCTGGGCCAGTGACTCTCGGATCCACTGACGTGCTTCCCGCACCTCCGGCACGGCGAGCGGAAGGGTTGTGGCCGCAAGTTCCGCGCGGGCATCTTCCAGGGTCTCGACGGCGGCTGCCGCGCCTGGTGCAGCTTGGGTAGCCCCGGGTGTTGCCTCATCATCATTTGCGGTCACAGCATCATCATGCCAGCCCGATCCGTCGCAGGAGCGGCGGCGCAGGCCCTGAGGGCAAAACCGTGGAAAAAAGAAATCCCCCGGAACCTGAGTTCCGGGGGATTTGTTTGTGACCCCAGCGGGATTCGAACCCGCGTTACCGCCGTGAGAGGGCGGCGTACTAGGCCGCTATACGATGGGGCCTTGCACTTTTTGTCACCGTTTCCGGCGATCAAGCTGAATGAGTATTTCATACTTTCAGCTTCACTCCAAATCGCTTCAGCGGCTTGGAGGTTCCGAATTTCCAGCGAATTCACGCGGATTTTCAGAGCTGGGATACCAGGACTCGAACCTAGAATGACGGTACCAGAAACCGTAGTGTTGCCAATTACACCATATCCCAAAGTGACTTTTGGACCGGAGTTCCTCGCGTTGGTTTCCCTCAGCTTTTCCCTCCGTGCCCCTCAGCACGAGTAATGACTCTACCGGAGTCTCGTCACCTGCACAAATCGGAAAGCCGTTACCTGCATCACATGACCCTTAGGCCGGAGTGGGAGCGGTGACCAGCAACCGGGACAGGGAGTCCACTTGGCGTCCGGTGAATGTTTCCACCACTTCCCCCGTCCTGTTGAGCCACACGCCGATCAGGCCGGCCGCGGTTGCACCGTCAGCATCAAGCAACCTGTTGTCGCCCACGTAAAGGGTTTCGCCCGGCCCGGTGCCCAACAGCCGCACGCCTTCGAGGTAGATCGCCGGATCCGGCTTTGGCACACCTACCGTGTCCGTACCCACCAGAACCTTGATCCTGGAGAGACCTGCACCGTCCAGCTTGGCCCGCTGGTAATCATGCACATTGTTGCTGACGGCACCGTAAGGAATGCCTGCGGCATCGAGCGCGTCCAGCACGCCCTCCACATCGTCGAAGGCCCGCACGTACGCCGTCTGGCGCTGGTGATACTCCGTTACCCAGGCCTGCGATTCCTCACCTTCTTCAAGCTCCACACCAAAGTGACCCAAAGCAGCCCTGCCGCGCAGCAGCCGCTGCTCGTTGAACGTCAGCTCGCCGGCCAGGTAGCGGTCGTAGAAGTGAGTAGTTTCGTGGGTAAAGATGCGCCCGAACTTCACCCACCCGGCCTGGTCCAGGCCGGGCAGGAGATGTTCGCTGACGTCGCGGAGCGCCGTTGTCATGGCGTACTCAAGGTCCACCAAGGTGTCGTCAATGTCGAAGAGGACACCGCGGATGGTGCCGAAAGTGCTTGAGATAGCCATGACTGTTTCCGTTGTTAGCCGCGGAAAGCGCGGACGCGTGCGAGGGACGAGTCCTTGCCGAGGATCACCATCGACTCGAACAGCGGCGGGGAAATCCGGCGTCCTGAGATGGCGGTGCGCACAGGCCCGAAAGCTGCCCGCGGTTTGATGCCAAGGTCCTCAACCAGAGCCTGCTTGAGCGCGGTCTGGATATTCTCCGCCGTCCACTCCCCGATAGGCTCCAGTGCCGCCAAGGCAGCATCCAGGACTTCCTCCAGGTTCTGCGGAAGACCCTTGCGGGCATCATCCGCAACGTCAATGGCGTCATCGGCCTTGAACAGGAACGCCAGCATCTCGGGAGCTTCGCCCAGAAGGGTGATTCGCTCCTGAACCAGCGGGGCGGCCTCCGCGAGGATCTCTTCCTGCCGCGGGGTGAGGATCTCTCCGACGAATCCGGCGGCGCGGAGGTAGGGAACCAGCCGCTCCTTGAAGTCCTCGGCCGCAAGCATCCGGACGTGGGTTCCGTTAATGGCTTCGGCTTTCTTGATGTCGAAGCGCGCCGGGTTGCCCAGGACGTCATGGATGTCGAAGTTGGCCACCAACTGCTCCACGGTGAAGATGTCCTCGTCCGCACTCAAGGACCAGCCGAGCAGCGACAGGTAATTCAGCAGGCCCTCGGGGATGAAGCCACGTTCGCGGTGCAGGAACAGGCTGGACTCGGGATCACGCTTGGAAAGCTTCTTGTTGCCCTGGCCCATGACATAGGGCAGGTGACCGAACTCCGGCATGTACTCGGCAACACCGATGGCGTAGAGCGCTCGGTACAGCGCGATCTGACGCGGAGTGGAGCTCAGCAGGTCCTCACCGCGCAGGACGTGCGTGATTCCCATGAGGGCATCGTCCACCGGGTTCACCAGGGTGTACAGGGGGGCGCCGTTGGCACGGACCACGGCGAAGTCGGGTACGGAGCCGGCCTTGAACGTGATTTCACCGCGTACGAGGTCGTTGAACGTCAGGTCCTCATCCGGCATGCGGAGACGCAGGACGGCTTCGCGGCCTTCGGCCTTGAACTGTGCCAGCTGTTCATCCGTCAGGTGGCGGTCGAAGCCGTCGTAGCCCAGCTTCGGATCGCGACCGGCAGCCTTGTGGCGGGCTTCGATCTCATCTGGCGTGGAGTAAGACTCGTAGACGTGTCCCCCGGCCTTGAGCTTGGCGATGACATCCTGGTAGATGTCTCCGCGCTGCGACTGCCGGTACGGCTCGTGTGGTCCGCCAACCTCTACACCCTCATCCCAGTTGATGCCAAGCCATTTGAGGGCATCCAGCAGCTGGTGGTAGCTCTCTTCGCTGTCACGGGCAGAATCCGTGTCCTCGATGCGGAAGATCAGCTTGCCACCGGTGTGGCGCGCATAGGCCCAGTTGAACAGGGCGGTGCGAATCAGGCCAACGTGCGGCGTACCCGTGGGCGACGGGCAAAAACGGACGCGGACCGGAGTCTCGGCGTTGACGGCAGGGATGGCGCTGGAGGCAGCGTTCGACGCAGAAGCAGTAGTCATAGTGGTTCCAACTTTACCGCTTGGCGCCGCTTCGGTTTCCCCGGCTGGGAGCGCCCGACGGCGGTACGCGCCTTTCGTGCGAACGGCGCGTGCCGCCGTCGAGCTGTGGCCTTCGGCGGGGTGCCTAGCGGCGGACCACCGGGTTGGACAGGCGTCCGATGCCTTCGATCTCCACTTCGAAGCGGTCGCCCTCGCTCACCAGTCCGACACCGGCCGGGGTGCCGGTCATGATGACATCACCCGGGAGCAGGGTGAACGCGTGCGAGACGATCGAGACGAGCTCGCGTACGCCGCGGATCATCTGGTTGGTGCTGCCGTCCTGGCGGAGTTCACCATTGAGTCGGCCCTGGATGGACAGGTCTTCGTGGTCCAGCTCGGTTTCGATCCACGGGCCCAGCGGCGCCGACGTATCAAAGCCCTTGGCACGTGCCCACTGGAGGTCCGTCTTCTGGACGTCGCGGGCAGTGAGGTCGTTACCGCACGTGTACCCGAAGATGACATCGTCCGCGCGGTCCTCGGGAACGTCCTTGCAGATGCGGCCGATGACGACGCACAGCTCGGCTTCGAAGGAAACTTCCTCCGAGAATTCCGGAAGGATGATGGGATCGTTCGGGCCGATCACCGAGGTGTTGGGCTTCAGGAAGAGCAGCGGTTGCTGCGGAACCTCGTTGCCGAGTTCGGCAGCGTGCTCGGCGAAGTTCCTGCCGACGCCAATGACTTTGCTGCGGGGAATGATCGGAGCGAGCAACCGCACATCCTCCAGCTTGTGCTTCACGTGGGTACGTTCGACGCCGTTGAAGAAGGGGTCACCGTTGATGACAGTGATTTCCTCACTGCCGGGCTCGCCTTCAACGACGCCGTAAAGGGGATCAGAATCAACTACAAACCGGGCGATACGCATGGGCTCAAGCCTACCGTCAGCGTTTAGCTTCGGAGGTAATCCAACTGGGCCGCGACGGATGTCTCCGCCGCCCACCTGACGGAAGGGTCGACGTCGGGATAAACGGCATCGGTAACGGCAGGTATCGATGCATCCTGTCCCAGGGAATTCAGCGCCGCCCTGATTTGATCGAGCCGCTGCTCACGGTGGTCACGGTACTCGCGGCATTTCTCGTCCAAGGCCGGTAGCACAGGCCCATGTGCGGGCAGCAGTGTTGCGGGCCCCATCGCTTCCAGCTTGTCCAAGCTTGAAAGGTAGTCGCCCAATCGACCATCCGGAAAGTCCAACACGGTGGTGCCACGACCCAAAATGGTGTCCCCCGTGAGGACGGATCCGGTGGGGCCGTCATGAGGGAGATGGAAACAGAGAGAGTCGGACGTGTGGCCCGGGGTTGCCACCACACGGATCTCCACGCCACCCGCGGTCAGGACCTCGCCGCCCATCAGCGGCTCGCCGCCATGGCAATGCTCCAGCAACGCAGCACGCACCGGCGCCCCGGTGATCTGATGGAACCGCGCAGACGCCTCGGTGTGGTCAGCATGCCGGTGAGTGATGAGTACGACGTCCACTACGCCTGCCGATGCCAAGACGGCCAAGTGCTCTTCGTCGTCAGGACCCGGATCCACAACCGCGACGTAAGGGGATCCCGGTGCGCCGATGACGTACGAGTTGGTACCGTCCAGACTCATCGGACCCGGGTTCGGGGCCAATCGGAAACGGGTGAGCTCACTGCTGCGCTGGAGGGAACTGCTGGGCTGGGGGGAACTGCTGGGCTGGGGGGAACTGCTGGGCTGGAGGGAAGAGTCGCCATTGATGGGTGAGTTGCCGGAAGTCGCCTTTGATTCTGAAGTCACTGTCCCATCTTGGCACTGAACCAACCCTCACTCACATCCCACACCCTTCACCCCAACCCTCACTCACATCCCACACCCTTCAACCCAACCCTCTCTCACATCCCACACCCTTCACCCCAACCCTCACTCACATCCCACACCCTTCACCCCAACCCTCACTCACATCCCACGCCCTTCACCCCAACCCTCTCTCACATCCCACACCCTTCCCAAGGCACGACGCCGTCAAGCGGCTGAGGTGCCAGCATCGCCGGCGTCGAACGCCCCTGCCGGAAGGTGAGTCAGGGTTCGACGCAAACCCGAGGGATCTGCGAGAGCATCCACCCCAAACCCGAGGGATCTGCGAGAGCGTCCGCCCCAAACCCGAGGGATCTGCGAGAGCGTCCGGGAAGCAGAACGGCGGCCCTTCCGCTTGTCTGCCAAGTGGAAGGGCCGCCGTCGCGCGTCTTCAGTCGTGCCAGGAAACCCGGGTACTAGACCAGGCGGGTCAGCCAGCCGTGGGTGTCCTCGACGGTTCCGGTTTGGATGCCCAAGAGCTGCTCGCGGATAGCCATGGTGGTTTCCCCGGCCTTCGCGTCTTCGGAGCCGATGAATTCCGTGGCGTCCTTGAGCACACCGATCGGCGTGATCACGGCGGCCGTGCCACAAGCGAAGACTTCGGTGATCTCACCTGAGGCCACGCCGTCACGCCACTCGTCCAGGGTGATCTTGCGCTCTGTCACTTCACGGCCCATGTCCTTGGCCACCTGAATGACGGACATCCGGGTGACGCCTTCAAGGATGGTGCCGCTGAGCGCGGGAGTGACCAGAGAGCCGTCCTTCATGACGAAGAAGACGTTCATGCCACCGAGTTCTTCCACGGCGTCATCGTTGAAGTGGTCAAGGAACAGTACCTGCTTGCAACCGTTCGCTTCGGCTTCCTGCTGCGCAATCAGGGAAGCTGCGTAGTTGCCCCCGCACTTGGCAGCACCGGTACCGCCACGGCCCGCACGGGCGTATTCGCGGGAGATCCAGATGGAGACGGGCTTGAGCTCGCCGCCAAAGTAGTTGCCGGCGGGCGAAGCGATGACGCGGAAAGACACCTCGCGCGCGGCCCGAACACCAAGGAACGCCTCCGTGGCGATCATGAACGGGCGCAGGTAAAGGGCTTCTCCGTCGCCGGAAGGAACCCATTCCTTGTCTGCCTGCACGAGTTCGCGGATGGCACCAAGGAAGTACTCCTCGGGCAACTCCGGGAGGGCGAGGCGGCGTGCGGACTTGTTCAGGCGCGCGGCGTTGGCTTCGGGCCGGAAGGTCCAGACAGAGCCGTCAGCGTGACGGTAGGCCTTGAGGCCTTCGAAGATTTCCTGGCCGTAGTGCAGGACTGCGGCCGAGGGGTCCAGGGAAATGGGTCCGTAGGGCTCGATCCGGGCATTCTGCCAACCGCCATTCCCATCGGCATCAACCTTGTAGTCGACGACGGCGGTGTGGTCGGTGAAGTAGTCGCCGAAGCCTGGGTTCGCCAGGACGGCTGCACGCTCCTCAGCAGACTTCGGGGTTTCCGAAAGCTGCTGGCTGAATTCGACGCCGTGGGCAGTCTGAGTCATGTTTCCTCCACAGTCAGCTACCTGGCAGGGCGAACCGGGCCCCCAAAAGGGTGTGGTTCAGCGATGGACCAGGGAAGCAGGTAAATAATTCAACACAAGCTTACGCCTGAGTAATGGGCCTAAAGTGCGGCCGCGATGGCATCGCCGATGGCAGCTGTGCTGCGTGGCTCACCGGTGCGGCTTTCGACGTCGGCGACTACTGCCGCTTCGATCTTGCGGGCCGCCGTGGTGTAGCCAAGGTGGTCCAGGAGTAGCACTGCGGAGAGGATGGCCGCCGTGGGATCGGCTTTTTGCTGTCCGGCGATATCCGGAGCTGAGCCGTGAACGGGCTCAAACATGGACGGTGCTGTGCGGTCCATGTTGATGTTGCCCGATGCCGCCAGGCCGATGCCGCCTGTGATGGCAGCGGCGAGGTCGGTGAGGATGTCGCCGAACAGGTTGTCGGTGACGATGACATCAAAACGGGAGGGGTCGGTCACCATGAAGATGGTGGCGGCGTCAATGTGCAGGTAGTCGTGGGTGACCTCGGGGAACTCCCGGGCCACGGCCTCGACCGTGCGCTTCCACAAATGACCGGCGAAGACCAGCACATTGTGCTTGTGGACGAGTGTGACGTGCTTGCGCGGGCGATCGCTGGCGCGGCGGAAGGCATCGCGGACAACGCGCTCCACACCGTGAGCCGTGTTGAGGGAAACTTCCGTGGCTACCTCGTGGGGAGTACCGCCCCGGAGGGTGCCGCCGTTGCCCACGTAGGGACCTTCGGTACCTTCGCGGACCACGATGAAATCGATCTCGCCGGGGTTCGCCAGTGGGCTGCCGACGGTGCCGTACAGGCGGGACGGGCGCAGGTTAACATAGTGGTCCAGGCTGAAGCGGAGCTTGAGGAGCATCTCGCGTTCAATGATGCCGGAGGGGATGCGCGTGTCACCCGGGGCTGCACCCACAGCTCCGAAGAGGATGGCATCGCGGGTGCGCAGGTCTGCAAGGACCTCGTCAGGGAGGGTCTCGCCGGTCTCAAGCCAGTGCTGTGCGCCAAGCTTGTAGTTGGTCAGCTCCAGGGCCACGCCCTGGGCGGCGACAGCCTTTTCGAGGACCTTGACGGCTTCAGCGATGACCTCAGGGCCGATGCCGTCGCCGGGGATGACAGCGAGATTGATGGACGTTGCACTCATAGCTCTATCTAGCCAAGCAATCCACATGCTGGTCAAAATCGTCTCACTCTGCGAACGCCTTCTTGCCTGCAGCCTGGGTCGGACTCAGACCACGGCATGATGCCCGAGCATGGAGCGAGCACATAGAGTCATAGCGTGGATAGAAGGCACGAGATATACGAATGGTTCCGGATCAACCGATTCAAAGTTGATATGACGGCCACGTGCCTCCTCATCCTCCTTTTCGGTCCCGTATATCTGGTCGCGGACCGGCCTTGGCTGTTCCTCTTGTCCTGCAGCCTCCTGCTTCCCCTCGCATGGCGACGCACCCGCCCGGCCGTTGCGGCCGGCGTCGTCATCCTGGTGTGCCTCGTCCAGTGGGCGGTGGCTGCCGAACCTGTAGCCGGACAGATAGCCGTCCCGCTTGTCATCTACGCGACGGCTGCTTATGGCCCCGCGTGGGCGAGTCGGACGGTTCTTCTGGCCGGACTGTTAGGTGGGGTCATGCTTACCACCCGACTCTTTTCAACCACCGCTGAGTCCGGCATCCTGGGCCTCACCATCGGTGCGCTCTATACGGTGTTGATCTGGATGCTGGTGCTGGTGAGCTGGACCCTGGGCGACCTCACGCGCGTACGTCGGTTACAGCTCCAGGCCCTTGAGGACCGCACGCGGAGGCTTGAAGTGGAGCAGATGCAGGAACGGAAACTGGCCGCCGCCGATGAACGCTCGCACATTGCCCGGGAGATGCACGACATCGTGGCGCACTCCCTGTCCGTCATCATCACCCAGGCCGACGGTGCCCGTTATGCGGCGGCCGCCAAACCCGAACTCGCGACCGAGGCGTTGGCCACTATTGCGGCCACGGGCCGGGATTCGCTGGGCGAGATGCGAAGACTGCTGGGCGTCCTCCGCTCCGACGACGATTCCCCTACCCGCCCTCAGCCCCGGCTTTCGGACCTGGATGAGCTCCTGCTCGGTTTCCGTGCCGCCACGCTTCAGGTCACCTTTGAACAAAGCGGTGCACCTCGTAGGGCCCTTCCTGCAGGTGCGGAACTGACGGCGTACAGGATCATCCAGGAAGCCCTCACCAACGTGATGAAGCACGCAGGACCAAGAGCGACGGCGGCGGTCACCCTGGCGTGGCAGGCCCGCGGCCTGCAGGTGGACGTCGTCGACGACGGCCGGGGCGCCGCTGCCGATCCGCCGACTGCCGGTGGAGGTAACGGCCTGAGGGGAATGGGCGAGCGTGTCTCGCTCTACGATGGTTCCTTGACCGCAGGCCCGGAACAGGGCGGCGGTTTCCGTGTGTCCGCTTTCATCCCTTATTCGGAGGCCTGAGCCATGCCTGTAGTTCCTTCACCCATCCGGGTGGCACTCGTCGATGACCAGCAATTGGTTCGCTCGGGATTTGGCATGCTGATCAATTCCCAGCCCGACCTCGAAGTTGTGGCCGAAGCAGGCAACGGTATCGAGGCCGTCCAAGCGCTCAGTGCCACCACGGCCGATGTGGTCCTGATGGACGTCCGGATGCCCGGGATGGACGGTATTGAAGCAACCCGTCGCATCCTGGAGCAGGCAGCGGCACAGCCGACGGGTTCGCAGCGGGCTGAGATCAAGATCGTGGTCCTCACCACCTTTGACCTGGACGAGTACGCCCTTGCCGCCATCCAGGCAGGCGCCAGTGGATTCCTCCTGAAGGATGCACCTCCGGAGGAACTTCTCGAGGCCATCCGTACCGTTTTCCGCGGGGACGCCGTGATTGCCCCGTCTACCACCAGACGCCTACTTGACCACGTGGCGCCACTCCTGAGGACGCAGACGCCGGAGCAAACTGAGCATGCTGCCGCCGTCGAGCGCCTTACCGCCCGCGAGCGCGAGGTGTTCCAGCTGATTGCGCAGGGACAGTCAAACCCGGAGATCGCGGCGGGGCTGTTCCTTTCCGAGGCCACGGTCAAGACCCATGTAGGGCATATCCTGGCGAAGCTAGGCGCACGGGACCGCGTTCAAGTGGTGGTCATCGCGTATGAAACCGGTGTCGTAGCCCCTGGCACCTAGAAGGAACATCCGGCTGGCTCATACCGGCCGACTGCCAGTCTCAGACCACGGTATGAGCAGGCACCCGGAACAATGGGCCCGCGGCCCGATCCAGCAGGGCAGCCCTGAACCATAGCGTGGAACCATGACAACTTTCACGTCTCTCCCCCACCCGTCAGGAACCGATCGCCCCGCAGGCTCGGCAGGCGCCCAGGCCCGTCCCGCCGTGGAGGCTCATGAGCTGACCAAGAGCTACGGCCGCGCCGATACCACCGTCACGGCCCTGAACAAAGTGTCCTTGAGCTTCGACGCCGGGAAGTTCACTGCCATCATGGGACCGTCCGGTTCCGGCAAGTCCACTTTGATGCATTGCCTCGCCGGCTTGGATACGGCTGATTCCGGGCGGATTGTGCTGGGCGGCACGGAACTGACGGGGCTGAACGACCGCCAGCTCACGGCGCTCCGCCGCGAGAGGATCGGCTTTGTTTTCCAGGCGTTCAACCTTGTGCCCACCTTGACTGCCGAACAGAACATCACGCTCCCCCTCGCCTTGGCAGGAACCACTGCCGACGCCGGATGGCTGGACACCGTTGTCAGCACCCTTGGGCTCAAGGACCGTTTGAAGCACCGGCCGCATGAGCTCTCGGGCGGCCAGCAGCAGCGTGTGGCGGTTGCCCGGGCGTTGCTCACGCGTCCCGACGTCGTGTTCGGCGACGAACCTACCGGCAACCTGGACTCAAGGGCGGGCGGAGAAGTCCTGGCGTTGCTGCGCCGGAGCAGCCAGGAGATGGGGCAGACCATCATCATGGTCACGCACGATCCCGTGGCAGCCAGCTACGCGGACCGGGTGGTGCTGATGAGCGACGGAGGACTGGTGGGCGAGATTCACGATCCCACAGCAGACTCTGTGCTCGTTGCACTTGGCAAGCTGGGGGCTTAAAGCATGTTGCGTGTTGCCCTTTCCCAATTGACCACACATTTCCGGCGGTTCGTGGCCATCGGGCTTGCCGTGATGTTGTCCGTCATGTTCCTCTCGGCCACCCTCATGGTGGGTGCGAGCACCAATGCGTCGCTGGGCGCGAGCATCGGTGAGGCGTACCGGAACGCGGATGTTGTGGCTACGTCCAAGAACGGGGAGCCGTTCAGCCAGGCTGCGGTGGACTCGGCGGTTTCCTCCCCCGCCGTGCAGGACAGCTATGCGGAGCGTTCCACCTACGTGACGTTCGAGGCTGGTGGCGGTGAGCAGTACGGACGCCTGCGCAGTGCGGCGCCGGCTTCCCTGGAGAGTGCAGTGCTGTCCTCGGGGTCCATGCCATCGAGCGCCTTGGAAGCCACGGTTGACGTCAAGACTGCCGACCATCTGGGCCTCAATGTCGGCAGCACCTTGGAGCTGCGGGGCGCGGGACCCGTCAAGACGGCGAAGGTGACCATTTCGGGCTTGACGAAAGCTACCAACGATCCTTTCTCGGCATCGGCTGCCCAGCTGGTTGGTTCTGAGTCTGTACTGAACGCTGTCCAGGACGCGGGCGCCGGGTATTCGGGGCTGCAGTTCGTACTCAAGCCCGGGGAAGACGCCACCGCAGCAAAGGACTACATCGCGCACCGAATGGAAGCAGCAGGTGCGGTCGAGCCCGTGCTGGAAACGGCGCAGGAGAAGGTCACCTCCACCGTGGCCATGCTCAGTGCAGGCCAGGACCAGCTGACCGTGGTGCTGCTCGCCTTCGCAGGAGTGGCCATCCTCGTTTCCACTTTGGTGGTGGCCAATACGTTCTCCGTTCTGGTGGCTCAACGGACCAGGGAGTTGGCTTTGCTCCGCTGCTTGGGGGCCGGCCGGGCACAGATCCGCGGCTCAGTCATGGTGGAGGCCCTGGTGGTCGGCTTCATTTCTTCAGTCCTGGGTGTCCTTGCTGCCACCGGCCTGATGACGGGCTTGATTGCCTGGGCGAAGTCCCAGCCCGAGCAAGCGTTCGCGACGTTGGCTGTACCGCCGTCGGCCATCATCGCCGGCCTGGTAGCCGGAACGCTCCTGACCGTGGTGGCTGCACTGGTACCCGCGAAGGCGGCAACCGCCGTCGCTCCCCTTGCCGCCCTCCGCCCGGCAGACGACGCCTCCGTGGGTAACCGACGCGGTAAGGTACGCCTGATCCTGGGCCTGGTGGCCATGCTGGGCGGAGCAGCCTTGCTGGTGTACGGCAGCATGACTGTCTCCTTGCTGGTGGCACTGCTCGGTGGTGCTGCCTCGTTTGTGGGCATCCTGCTTTGCTCCACCCTGTTCATCCCCTCCGTGGTGGCCTTGGCCGGCCGTCTGGCCGCACCGGCCGGTGTGCCCGGCAAGCTTGCGGCCGTCAACGCGACGCGAAACCCTGCCCGCACCTCCGCTACGGCCGCTGCGCTGCTGATCGGTGTCACGCTGGTCTCCCTCATGATGACCGGAGCGGCTACGTCCAGACATGCATTCAACGACACCTTGGCGGAGAACTATCCGGTGGACCTGTCCGCCCAGACAACAGTGGACGCCAGCGACCCCGCGCAGGCTGTTGCCCGGATCAAAGCGCTCGACGGCGTCAGCGCTGCAGTGCTGCTGCAGCCGGTGGGAACACTGGCTGACGGAGCCACGCCCGACGCCGGCACTACCATCTACGGGCTCTCCGCCGCTGATGCCGCATCAGTACTGCGCGACAACAATCTCAAGCCGACGCCGGGCACCGTATACCTGCCTGAAGACTCTCCGGAGGGACCAGCCGAGATCTCGACGGCGGCAGGCAGCGTTACGCTCGACGCCAAGGTTCTGCGCACCCGCCACGTACCCGCCTTCGTGGAGACTTCCAGTATCTCCTCGGCTGCGCTGCCGGAAACGCCCGGCATGGTGTGGGTGAAACTGGACGATTCGGTATCCGGGGACCGGGTTCAGGCCATCCAGAAGGAAATCGCATCGACGCTGGGTGTTCATGAGCGCACAGTCAGCGGTGCGGCCATTGAGCGGGTGACTTTCAACAGCATTATCGATGTCCTGTTGCTGGTAGTCACAGGCCTCTTAGGGGTCGCGGTGGTCATCGCGCTGATCGGCGTAGCCAACACGTTGTCACTTTCTGTCCTGGAGCGAACACGCGAGAACTCCTTGCTCCGGGCCTTGGGACTGACCAGGGGTCAACTCCGCGGGATGCTGGCCATCGAGGCCGTGCTCGTCGCTGGTGTGGCCGCAATCATGGGCGCAGGCCTGGGCATCGTTTACGGCTGGCTCGGCGCACAGGCAACCCTGGGAGGGGTAGCCACTGTTGTTCCGGCGGTGCCGTGGGTGCAACTGGCGGCCGTTTTTGGGGTCGCCGTGGTTGCCGGGCTCCTGGCTTCCGTGGTTCCTGCCCGGCGCGCGGCACGATTGTCGCCCGTTGAGGGGCTGGCAACCGCCTAAGTCGCTCTCTCACATCATCACGCCAAACGAGAATCGCTCTCTCACTTCCTGCGGTCAAACCGACGGGAAGTGAGAGAGCGATTCTCAATGAGGGCTGTTATGTGAGAGAGGGACTAAGCCTCGGCGGGTTCCTCGTAGCGCGGGAAGACCGGCGCAGGCGCGGGCAATTCGGTGCCGGCAACAATCGGTGTGGCGACAGCCGCGAATTGACGCGACTCGCCTTCCGGCTGTCCGAGAACTTCCAGGAGCTTGGCGGACGACGACGGCATGACCGGCTGAGCGAGGATCGCCACGATGCGGACAACTTCCAAGGTGACGTACAGGACCGTGTTCATACGTTCCAGATCGGTCTTGCGCAGCACCCACGGAGCCTGCTCTGCGAAGTAGGCATTGGTGTCGCCCAAAACAGTCCAGATGGCCTCGAGGGCCCTGCTGAATTCCTGCTTGTCGAACGCGGCACGTGCGGTGTCCAGCAGCTCACCGGCCTGTGCCAGCAAGGCTTTGTCCTCTGCCGTGAACTCTCCGGGTTCGGGAACCCTGCCCTCGCAGTTCTTCGCAACCATGGACAGCGAACGCTGGGCGAGGTTGCCGAAGTTGTTGGCCAGATCCGAATTCATACGCCCCACGATGGCCTCGTGGTTGTAGTTGCCATCCGCCCCGAAAGGAACTTCGCGGAGGAAGAAGTAGCGGCACTGGTCCAGGCCGTACTGGGCGACGAAGTCCTGCGGTGCCACAACGTTGCCCAGGGATTTGGACATCTTCACACCGTTGTTGGTGAGGAAGCCATGAATCATGACCCGTTTGGGCAGTTCCAGCCCGGCGCTCATGAGGAAAGCGGGCCAGTAGATGGCGTGGAAGCGGGAGATGTCCTTGCCGATAACGTGGACGTCGGCGGGCCAGAACTTCTTGAAGGATTCCGACTCGATGTCCGGGTAGCCGACGCCGGTCAGGTAGTTGGTGAGTGCGTCAACCCAGACGTACATGACGTGCTTCTCGTCGCCCGGAACCGGGACGCCCCAGTCGAAGGTGGTGCGGCTGATGGACAGGTCCTCCAAGCCGCGCCTGACGAAGCTGATGACCTCGTTGAAGCGGGATTGCGGCGCGCCGAACTCAGGCTGTTCCTCGTACAGGGCAAGCAGTTTGTCCTGGTAGTTCGAGAGCCGGAAGAAGTAGCTTTCCTCGGCCGTCCAAGTGACCAGGGTGTCCGTCTCCTTGGAGTAGCGGAGCCCGTCATCCTTCACCACGGTGTCGTCTTCGACGTAGTAGGCCTCGTCGCGGACGGAGTACCAGCCCTCGTACTTGGACAGGTAGATATCGCCGTTGGCTTCCATCTTCTTCCAGATGGCTTGGGAAGCGGCGTAGTGGTCCTGATCCGTGGTGCGGATGAAGCGGTCATGGGAGATGCCCAAGTCCTGGCTCATCTGCTTGAAGGCGGCCGAATTGCGGTCAGCGAGCTGCTTGGCAGTGATGCCTTCCTTCTCGGCTGACTGCTGCATTTTGAGTCCGTGCTCATCCGTTCCGGTCATGAAGAACACCTCATGGCCGTCAAGGCGCTTGAAGCGCGCCATGGCATCAGTCGCGATGACCTCGTAGGCGTGGCCGATGTGCGGCACGCCATTGGGGTAGCTGATTGCGGTGGTGATGTAGAACGGGGATTTCTCTGGAGACGTCACTCTAAGAAGTTACCTTTTTTTGGGATGAAATAGCTCAGTTAAGTTCGGTCAGCGTATCGCTGAGCCGCACCAGCTCATGGTCGTGGGAGGCAACCAGGACGGCAATGCCATCGCTGGTGGTGTCCTTAAGGATGCCGATGATGCGGTTCGCCGCGGCACGGTCAAGGCTGGCGGTAGGCTCGTCCACCACCAGTACGCGGGTTCCCAGGATCAGTGCACGGGCAATTGCGACTCGCTGGCGTTCACCGCCGGAGAGCTGGGCGGGACGGTGACGCATGCGGCGTCCGAGCCCCACCAGGTCCAGGAGGTCCTTGGCCATTTCGGTGCGCTGTTCAACTTCGCCGTCGGGTACTGCGGGAAGCAGGACGTTCTCAAGGGCACTCATACCGTCGATCAAGGCGCCGCCCTGGTCCACGTATCCAATGAGTGCCCGCCGGCGGTCCGCGATCTCGTCGTCGCCCATGGTGTCCAGCGCCTGGCCCTCCCAGAAGACCTTGCCCGACGTCGGGAGCGTAAGTCCCGCGCTGACCGTCAGGATACTGGTCTTACCGGAGCCGCTTCGCCCGGCGATGCAGTGCATCTCACCTGCGTGCAGGGTGAGGTTGAAGTCGTCCACGACGTCGACTTCCTCGGCTCCGCCTTTATCGCCACCGTAGTGGATGGTGACCCGGCTCAGTTCCAAGGGAGTTGCGTGGTCCGTGGCCCTCACGATGGTGTTGGCACGGGTCTGCAGCGACTCGTCCGCGGGTTCCGGGGTGGCCGTCTTCTCGGGGTTGAGGTTGTCAGTCATTTGACTACTTTCGTTGCAATCGGAATCCAGCAAATTACGGCCAACAGTCCGGCCAGCCCGGCCCAAAGAGCCGCGTAGGGAGCCAGGAGCAATCCCAGCCCCAGGGCACCAAGGACACCCAGGGGAAGTGCCACGGTGCCCACAAGTGCGTTCTCAAAGAAGCGGACCTGGCCAAGCATGTCCGGGTTCCAGCCCATGGCACGCAATGTACCGAGGTACTCCCGCTTGGCGTGGAGCTCGAAGCGGCCGGTGACCAAGGTCAAGAGGAGGCCAACAACCACACCGAAGACCGCGAGGATGACGCTCGGCAAGGCGATGCTGGCAGCGGCCAGACCACTCAAAGCACTGGCGCCGGCTGCTCGGGGGATGTCGATCAGGAGTGCGATCAGGGCGCCCACCGCTGCGCCGAACACGCCGACAGCCACGGCGAGGGAGATCGAGTTGAAGCGGTTGGTGGTGAGCTGCCTGTTGGCGAACGTCAGGGGCGAGTCCACGGTCACCAGGCGCTCATCGTGCTGCGGTTCCTGATCAATCACCACTCGGTGGCGCAACTGCTGGGCAGCCAGCAGTGCCGCGCCGGAATAGATGACCAGCATGGTCACGGAGACGATTACCGTGGCGATATTCCAACTCAGCAGGCTGAGGATAATACCGGCGGCCGCGAGGGCTGCGGCGCCCACGGCAAACTCCTCCAAGACCCAGGAACGGATGCGTTTCTGCGTCCAACCCATGGCCCTGAGGATTCCGGCTTCGCTCCTGCGTTGGCGGATGTAACTCACGGTGGAAGCACCCGTCAGGAGCGTTGCACCCAGCAGTGTCAGGAACAGCAGGGTGATGTTGGTTCCGGTGAGGGATCCTGTGACGGCGTCGGCCGCGTCCTGGCGCACCCACGACTGCTGGACGGTGCCCAGCGGTGACTCCTTGCCGGCGTCGTCCTTGCTGTAACCGGGGACGAAAATATTGGCGTCTTCACGGGCGGAACCAGCCACAACAGTTGCCTCAAGGCCGAGTTCACGGATTTGCGTGGCCAGTTTCTCTACCTCGGGCTGTGCCGTCTTCCAATTACCGGTAGCTGACGCCTTGACCCGTACGGCGTCAATGACATCCGCGTTGCTGTCGTATCCACGCGCGGCTGCAAGACCGTAGTAATCGGTGATGGCGCCGGCGGACTGGCTGACCAGACCTGTAGCACTCAGCGAGGGCTTCAGTTGCGTGCCCTCAACGTCTTTGCCCTCAGCGTCTTTTGTCAGGGTCATGGGAGTGGGGTCGTAGCCACCCAGGGGCAGCTTGTTGACATCCCCGGCCGCTGCCTGGACATCTGCAGGGTCAAAAGTGCCGTACACCATGGGCAGCGGCGTGGCCGGCTTCTTGCCCGTTTCCAGGTCTTCACGGTACGAACGCTCGTCAACCGGCTTACGCTGCGTCTGGTCCACGGCAGCCCCGAAGGACGACTTCTCAGGCAGACGGTTGACTGTTACCCAGTCCCCCGGTGTGGCGCTCTTTTCCGATGCTCCGTTGGCGGCTTCGTCACCGTCCTGGTACTGCGGAGCGGCGGCAAACGCAGTGCTCCAGGTGGCCGGGTTGTACAAACCCTGGCTGAAGGAGGCAGTGCTGCCCAGCAGTTTGCTGTAATCAGTGGATCCCGGCCATTCAAGGGCAAACGGGGACTTGGACACGAACGGAAGGTAATCCTTGTCCAGGGACCGCGTTACGGTGCCCACCTCATTGACCACCTTGCCGCTTGCATCAAGTTCCTCGATTTTGACCGAGTACTGCAGGTCAAGGGAGGTTCCGGAACGGACAATCAGCGGGATGGCCTGTGAGTCATCAGTCAGCAGGCCGTCGCGTTTGGCTTGCTGGTACTGGGTCATCAGCGGGGCCCAGTACTTGAGCTTGACGCCCAGGAAATCCGGCCCTTCTTCCAACTGGTCCATGCTGAGGCCGGTGGTGAAGAGACTCTCGAAGTGACGTCCGATGGCGCCCGCGTCACGCGCATCTGCCGGCGGGGCCTTCTCCAGCGGTGCCAGGAAATCTCCTGCGGACCCCAGCAATGCCCGCTCCGCGGCAGGGTCGACGGCGACGACGGACTCTGTCACCTCTGGCGCCAGGGGAAGCGCTACGGAGAGGTTGAAGAGGTTGTGCTCCGAGCCCAAGGCGGGGGCAGGGAACTTGACGCCGGTCTCGCCTTCGGGACCCGCGATCCGGACGTTGGAGCCGCCCGCAGTCTGCTCCTGGATCAGGCGGCCCTTGCCCAAAGTGCCTTCAGCGCTGGTTTTGAAAAGAGTTTGTTGGTTCACGCCATCCGAGCTCGTGGCGGAGGCTGTGAGACGGTACTTCTTGGGGGAATCGGGCAGCACGGATTCCGGGGCAGGCCATTTGCCCGAATCCATGGCGGAGGGGTCCCCCGCAGTCATGGCGCCAGCAAGCCCTGCATTGTAGCCCAGGTAGTCCATGGCATTGAGGCGCGGAGCCTCAAGGTTCTGCGACACACGCGAGACAAGGCTGATGGGTGCGGCCACAGCCGTTTGGCCCATGGTCCGGATCTTCTCCAACTGCTCAAAGCTGATTCCGCCTTGGCCGTTCGCGATTTCCGGCTGGATCAATGCGCCGCCGTCGCCATCTTGTGATTGGTCAGGTTTGGCCTGGACCAGGATGTCGTAGAGTCCCCGCGAGTTCTCGTCCACTGTCCTGTTCAGAGCAGCCTGCGACTGGCTCTGGACGAGGACGGACAAGCACATTGCGACGATCAAAATGGCCGCGGTCAGCAGCAGCACACGGCTTCTGATGAACCTTTGGACGGCGTTCATTGGGCTCCCTGAGACCTTGATTGCGGGCGCGCACACATGCACCGTGCTTCCTCAAAAGACACAGAGGAATACCGGGCTGTATGTGCAAAAAGTTGTGGCCGGCCTGCTGCCGGGTCCGAATCCCGGACCCAGCCATTGTAAGCAGACCGGCCACTCCTGCGTGCCAGGGTGTGTCGCCGGCACGCGAACTTAGCTGATGAAAATCAGTGCTAGTCCTCCAGGTCCACTTCACGGACCATCTCTGCGCCGATACCGGCTTTGATGGCTTCCAGTACCTGCTGAGGAACCGAGCTGTCGATGGTCAGGAGCGCCAGGACCTGGCCGCCTTCGGTCTGGCGTGCCACCTGCATCCCGCCGATGTTGATGTTGTTCATGCCCAGGATGTGTCCGATGGTGCCGATCACGCCCGGACGGTCGGCGTAGGCCACAACAACCAGGTGCTCGCTGATGGGAATTTCGACGTCATACCCGTTGACGCCTACCAGCTTCTCCACCTGCTTGGGACCCGTGAGGGTGCCAGCAACCGAGATTTGCGAACCATCGCTGAGCGCTCCACGGATGGTCAGGACGTTGCGGTAGTCCTCAGCGTCCGGGGTGGTGATCAGCCGGGTGTTGATGCCGCGCTGTTCGGCGATCACGGGAGCGTTGACGTAGGAGACCTGCTCCGTCACGACATCGGCGAAGACGCCCTTCAGCGCGGCCAGTTCGAGTACCTTGACGTCCAGGGCGGCAATTTCTCCGGCGACTTCAACGTCGATCTGCGTCAGGGACGCGTGGGTGAGCGCAGTGAAGATCCGGCCCAACTTTTCGATCAGAGGGATGCCGGGACGTACGTCCGGAGCGATGACCCCGCCGGCAACGTTCACGGCATCGGGCACGAGCTCGCCGGCAAGGGCAAGGCGAACCGACTTGGCCACCGACACGCCCGCCTTTTCCTGGGCCTCATCCGTGGACGCGCCGAGGTGCGGTGTAACAACCACGTTGTCGAATTCGAAGAACGGCAGGTCGGTGCTGGGCTCCTTGACGAAGACGTCCACGCCGGCGCCGGCAATCTGACCTTCCTTCAGAGCTGTGTAGAGGGCTTCCTCGTCCACAAGGCCACCACGTGCCACATTGATGACATATGCCGATTCCTTCATCTTGCGGAAGGCGTCAGCACCCAGCATTCCCACCGTCTCTGGCGTCTTGGGCATGTGGATGGTGATGAAGTCGGAATTTTCCAGAAGTTCATCCAGGGTGACCAGCTTGACGCCCAACTGGGCTGCACGGGCAGCCGTGATATAGGGGTCGTAGGCGAGGATCTCGGTCTCGAAGCCCTGCAGGCGTGCTGCCACCAAGGCGCCGATGCGGCCCAGGCCGATGATTCCGATCTTCTTCTCGAAGAGTTCAATGCCGGTGTACTTTGAGCGCTTCCATTCGCCGTTCTTCAGCGCGGAACTGGCCTGCGGGATGTGGCGCGCGAGGCTCAGGATGTGGCCCACGGTGAGCTCTGCGGCAGAGACGATGTTGGACGTCGGCGCGTTGACCACCATGACGCCTGCCTGCGTCGCAGACTTGATGTCCACGTTGTCCAGACCCACGCCTGCACGGGCGATGACCTTGAGGTTTTTAGCCGCAGCGATGGCTTCGGCATCCACCTGTGTAGCCGAACGGACCAGGATGGCGTCGACGTCGGCAATGGCGGACAGCAGCTGGGAACGGTCGGCGCCGTCGGTCTGTCGGATTTCAAAGTCCGGGCCCAGTGCCTCGACTGTGGCGGGCGAAAGTTCCTCGGCGAGGAGGACGACGGGTTTGCTGGCTGACACGGGGTGGCACCTTACTTTGGACAACTTTGGACAGAACTGGACAAGGAGCGGATGCGTGGCCCGGGCACGGCGCCGGGACCAGCCCAGAATATCGAATCCGGGCGGGGATTCCGGTGCCGGGGAGGGATGTTACGGCCGGACCGGTAGCTGGTGTGAAGAAGTTCACAGCCCATGCGGCTGGGCTATTCGGTGGAGAAAACTGTGAAATTCGGTGGAGAAACAACGCATCGAACGACGACGCCCGCCCGGCTGTGTTCCCCGGACGGGCGTCGTGGTGCGCGAGCCGCTAGGCCTGCACTGAAGGATCAGCGGGCTGCAGAACCTTCAACGTAGTCAGCGTCCTGCTGCTGCCAGGAGAACAGGGAGCGAAGTTCGCGGCCGACCTCTTCGATCGGGTGCTGCTCTGCCTTGGCACGCAGTTCCTTGAACTCGGTGCCGCCGTTGTCCTGATCGTCGATGAAACGCTTGGCGAAAGCACCGTTCTGGATGTCCGCGAGGACAGCCTTCATGTTTTCCTTCACCTCGGGGGTGATGACGCGCGGGCCGGAGACGTAGTCGCCGTACTCTGCGGTGTCGGAAACGCTCCAGCGCTGCTTGGCGATGCCGCCTTCCCACATGAGGTCAACAATGAGCTTGAGTTCGTGGAGAACCTCGAAGTAGGCGATCTGCGGCTGGTAGCCGGCCTCGGTGAGGGTTTCGAAGCCGTACTGGACGAGCTGGGAAACGCCGCCGCAAAGGACAGCCTGCTCGCCGAAGAGGTCGGTCTCAGTCTCTTCGGTGAAGGTGGTCTTGATGACGCCGGCGCGGGTTCCGCCGATTGCCTTGGCGTAGGACTTCGCCAGGTCCCAAGCGGAACCGGATGCGTCCTGCTCAACAGCGATGATGTCCGGGATACCGCGGCCGGCTTCGAATTCGCGGCGAACAGTGTGGCCCGGAGCCTTCGGGGCGATCAGGATGACGTCAACGCCGGCCGGAGCTTCGATGTAGCCGAAGCGGATGTTGAAGCCGTGCGCGAAGGCGAGTGCCTTGCCTTCGGTCAGCTTGTCCTTGATGGAGTCGTTGTAGATAGAGCGCTGGTGCTGGTCCGGTGCCAGGATCATGATGACGTCTGCCCATTCGGCAGCGTCTGCAACGTTCTTGACAGTGAAGCCTGCGTCTTCTGCCTTGGAGGTCGACTTTGAGCCGTCCTTCAGCGCGATAACAACCTCGACGCCGGAATCGCGCAGGTTGAGTGCGTGGGCGTGGCCCTGGGAGCCGTAGCCAACGATGGCTACCTTGCGGCCCTGGATGATCGACAGGTCTGCGTCGTCGTCGTAGAACATTTCAGTCACTTGCGTAACTCCTCTTGAGTGGTTTTTCGTAGATATTGATAGTGGTGCTGCGGTACTGGGCGCAACGCTCACGCGGAGCGGAGCGCCCTGTCACTCATGGAGCGGGATCCCCGTCCAACGGCCAAGGTGCCGGACTGCACGATTTCACGGATGCCGAACGGCTCGAGCACTGAGAGCAGTGCAGCGAGCTTCTCGGGGGTACCGGTTGCCTCAATCACCAACGAGTCTGTGGACACGTCGACGACGGCGGCACGGAACAGGTCTGCAGCCTGGGTAACCTGCAGACGTGTCGCGGCATCCGCACGTACTTTGACCAGGATGTGGTCACGTTGTACGGAAGATTCTGAAGTCAGCTCAACGATCTTGATGACGTTGACCAACTTGTTGAGCTGCTTGGTGACCTGCTCGATGAGGTCGCCGTCGGCGTCGACGACCACCGTCATGCGGGACATGCCTGGAACCTCGGTGGGTCCCACAGCCAGGGAATTGATGTTGAACGCGCGCCGGGCGAAGAGGCTGGCCACGCGGGTCAGCACGCCGGGCTTGTCTTCTACCAGAACGGACAGTGTGTGACGGCTCATGCCTAGTCCTCCTCTTCCCATTCCGGGGTCATGTTGCGGGCAACCTGGATCTGGTCGTTGCTGACGCCTGAAGGCACCATCGGCCACACCATCGAGTTGGGGCTGACGACGAAGTCGATAACCACGGGGCGGTCATTGATTTCGAGCGCCTTCTGGATGGTGGCGTCAATGTCTTCGTCGCGCTCACAACGAAGTGCTGCGCAGCCGTAGGCGTCGGCCAGCTTCACGAAGTCCGGAATCCGGATGGTGTCGTGGCCTGTGTTCAGATCCGTGTTGGAGTAACGGCCCTCGTAGAACAGGGTCTGCCATTGGCGGACCATGCCCAGTGAGGAGTTGTTGATGATGGCGACCTTGATCGGGATGTTGTTGATGGCACACGTGGCCAGTTCCTGATTGGTCATTTGGAAGCAGCCGTCACCGTCGATGGCCCAGACCACGCGGTCCGGTTCACCGACCTTGGCGCCCATGGCTGCCGGAACCGAGTATCCCATGGTTCCTGCGCCACCTGAGTTCAGCCAGGCGTGAGGCCTTTCGTACTTGATGAACTGGGCGGCCCACATCTGGTGCTGGCCCACTCCGGCTACGTAGATGCCTTCCGGACCGGTGAGTTCGCCGATGCGTTTGATCACGCGCTGCGGGGCAGTGAGACCGTCCTCGGGCTCCGTCCAACCCAGCGGGTACGTGTCGCGGAGGTTGCCCAGGAAGGCCCACCAGGAATCCAGGTCCGGGGTCCCGCTCAGTTCGAACTGAGTCTTCACGGCCTCGGTAAGTTCCGGAATGATTTCCTTGACCGAGCCAACGATCGGAACATCGGCAGTGCGGTTCTTGGAGATTTCCGCGGGGTCGATGTCAGCGTGAATGACCTTGGCAAACGGGGCAAAGGTCTTCAGCACGCCGGTGACGCGGTCATCAAACCTTGCACCGAGAGTGATCAGGAGGTCGGCCTGCTGGAGGGCAGTGACGGCGGAGACGGAACCGTGCATGCCGGGCATGCCTACATGCTGCGGGTGGGAATCCGGGAAGGCACCGCGGGCCATCAAGGTAGTGACCACGGGAGCGCCGGTAGCAAGCGCGAGCTCCATGAGCTCTGCAGAAGCATGGCCCTTGACCACACCGCCGCCTACGTAGAGGACCGGCTTGCTGGAAGCAGCGATCAGCTTGGCAGCTTCGCGGACCTGCTTGTTGTGGCCACGCACCACGGGACGGTAGCCCGGCAAGTCCACCTTCGGCGGCCAGGAGAAAGTCATCTGGCCAACCTGGGCGTC
The DNA here is from genome assembly GCF_000294695.2 of Arthrobacter sp. Rue61a. NCBI lineage: Bacteria > Bacillati > Actinomycetota > Actinomycetes > Micrococcales > Micrococcaceae > Arthrobacter > Arthrobacter sp. Rue61a. The sequence continues at coordinate 2,937,643 of NC_018531.1, forward strand.
CTTGGCGATATCCACCAGGACAGGTCCCGGGCGGCCCGTGGACGCGAGGTGGAAAGCCTCTGCCATGACGTGCGGGATGTCGTTGGGGTCAGTCACCAGGAACGAGTGCTTGGTGATGGGCATCGTGATCCCCACGATGTCCGCTTCCTGGAAGGCATCGGTGCCGATGACTCCACTGGAGACCTGGCCGGTGATGGCCACCATCGGCACGGAGTCCATGTGGGCGTCCATGATGGCGGTAACGAGGTTGGTGGCACCGGGTCCCGAGGTGGCGATGCAAACGCCAACCCGTCCGGTAACCATGGCGTAGCCTTGCGCGGCGTGGCCGGCTCCCTGTTCGTGACGGACCAGGATGTGATTCATGCTGGAGGCCATCAAGGGGTCGTAGGTGGGCAGGATCGCGCCACCGGGCAAACCGAAAATATCGTCCACGCCGAGTTCTTCGAGCGACCGGACAATTGCTTGCGAGCCGGACATCACCGTTGGGGGTACAACGGTGTTCGGCCCAAGTACAGGAGAGAGAGGTGCAGCAGCGTCGACCACGACGGCCTCGGCCGTACGGTCGATCTTTTCCGGAGCTTTGTGGGCTCCAGCGGACTTTGCAGCCATCAGCGAGGGGCTGATCGGCGATCCTTTGCTCATCGGACTCTTCCTTAGTGGATCTTCATTAGATGGATCTTGCTTCGGGGAATAAAAAAACCCCTCAGCCTTCCGGCTCTTCGAGGGGTTTGCGCGTGACGGTTCGTTACCAGTCGGGCTAAGCCACGCGCTTGGTAAGGACGACGACGCCGACGGTAACGAATGTGATCATGCGTTCAGTGTTCCCTCTAAGTGAGATACGTGTCAATTGACCACTATCGTATCTCACTATTTGGACAGCTATGTCCGCCTGCCGGACTCCGGCTGTCTCATGACAGCCGGAGCCCCGTGCAGGAATTATCCGCAGTACGCTCCGGTGGAGGCGCTGTGGACAAGCTTGGCGTACTTGGCAAGAACACCCTTGGTGAACTTGGCGGGCAGTGGCTTCCAGCCCTCTTTGCGGGCTTCGAGCTCGGCTTCGTCCACCAGGAGGTCGAAGGAGCGAGCGGCGATGTCTACACGGATGCGGTCACCGTCCTTCACGAACGCGATGGGGCCACCATCCACGGCTTCAGGCGCAACGTGGCCGATGCACAGACCGGTTGTGCCACCCGAGAACCGGCCATCCGTGAGAAGGAGGACATCCTTGCCGAGTCCCGCTCCCTTGATGGCGCCGGTGATGGCCAACATTTCCCGCATGCCGGGACCGCCCTTGGGGCCTTCATAGCGGATGACCACTACGTCTCCCTTGTTGATTTCGCCGTTGTCCAACGCGCTGAGGGCGCCCTGCTCGCGTTCGAAAACGCGTGCAGTTCCTTCAAAGACGTCAGCATCAAAACCGGCACTCTTCACTACCGCTCCTTCCGGAGCCATGGAGCCGTGGAGGATGGTGATGCCACCGGTCTTGTGGATCGGGTTGTCCAGCGCACGGAGGATTTTGCCGTCAAGGTCCGGCGGGTTGATCGAGGCGAGGTTTTCCGCGAGCGTCTTGCCGGTAACGGTGAGGCAGTCGCCGTGCAGTAGTCCGGCGTCGAGCAGTGCCTTCATGATGACCGGCACGCCGCCGATCTTGTCAACGTCGGTCATCACATAACGGCCGAAGGGCTTGAGGTCCCCAAGGTGCGGAATTTTGTCGCCGATGCGATTGAAGTCGTCCAGCGTCAGCTCTACTTCGGCTTCCCGGGCGATCGCGAGCAAGTGCAGCACGGCGTTGGTGGAACCGCCGAAGGCCATGGTGACGGCAATGGCATTCTCGAACGCCTTTTTGGTCATGATGTCACGGGCCGTGATGCCCAGGCGCAGCAGGTTTACTACGGCTTCGCCGGACTTGCGTGCGAAATCATCACGACGGCGGTCTGCCGACGGCGGGGCGGCTGAACCCGGGAGGGACATGCCCAAGGCCTCGCCGATGCACGCCATGGTGTTGGCCGTGTACATACCGCCGCAGGCGCCTTCGCCGGGACAGATGGCCTTTTCGATCCTTGTGAGGTCTTCCATGCTCATTTTGCCGGCGGCGCAGGCACCCACGGCCTCGAAGGCATCAATGAGGGTGACTTCCTTCTCCGAGCCGTCCTCCAGCTTGACCCAGCCCGGCATGATGGAGCCGGCGTAAAGGAAGACGGATGCGAGGTCCAAGCGGGCAGCAGCCATGAGCATGCCCGGAAGGGACTTGTCACAGCCGGCCAGGAGCACCGAGCCGTCAATGCGCTCGGCCTGCATCACTGTTTCCACAGAGTCGGCGATGACTTCGCGGGAGACCAGGGAGAAGTGCATGCCCTCATGGCCCATGGAAATACCATCCGAAACGGAGATCGTGCCGAACTGCATCGGGAAGCCACCGCCGGCATGGACGCCTTCCTTGGCGCCTTGTGCGAGGCGATTCAGGGAAAGATTGCAAGGGGTAATTTCATTCCACGAGCTGGCAACACCGATTTGGGGTTTGGCAAAGTCGTCGTCGCCCATGCCCACCGCACGGAACATGCCGCGGGCAGGCGCCGCGTGAATGCCGTCTGTCACCACCCGGCTGCGGGGTTTAATGTCCGGCGTGCTGTCTGTCGCAATCTGGGTGGTGTCACTCATGGTCCAAAGTCTATGTCTACCGGGCGACTGCCGACGCTGTTGCACACCGGGTTAAGCCCAAACCTTCGAATATTGCGGGGCGTCCTGCCCGCTAACCAAGGCCAGGGACTCAGATCGTCCGGGTCTAAGTGCCGGGATGTGACTCGTTGAGTTCCTTGGCAATGGCCGCAGCCTCACTTTTGAGCATGTCCAAAACGATGCCAATGGTTGCCCGTGCGGCAACCTCCTGCCGGGACAGGGCCACAATGCTTCTGCTCGCCTTCACGTCCGTGAGCGGGCGAAGGACCAGCCCCCGACGCGCGCTTGCCCGGGCCGTGTAGCGGGGAAGAAGGCAAATGCCGTGCCCGGCGCCCACCAAAGCCTCAAGCACCCTGAGATCCGGATATCGCTGTCCCCTCAGAGCGGGCCTGCCTGCATGGAGTTCGATCTGGCGAAGCACGGTATCGAAAGGGAATCCCTCCGGGACGCCGATCCACGGGTAATCAACAACGTCCTGGGGGCTTAACCGGACCTTGGCTGCCAAGGGATGACCGGCAGGCATCGCGACATCCAGCGCTTCCTCCAAAAGCGGCACTACCGCCAGGCCCCTCCTGGCGAAAACTTCCGGCCCATCCACGCTGTGTGCCAGCACGATGTCGTAGTCCGCCACCAAGGGAGCGAAGTGGGCGGTTCCCGGATCTTCGAAATGGGCGTCGAAAGTCAGTCCGGCCACCGCGGAAACCCGATGCAGCACTCCTGGCAGCAGCATTTCCGCTGCGCTGGGAAAGAAAGCTGCGGAAACGCGCGTCTGCCAACCCTTGCGGTAACTGTCAATGGTGGACTCCGCCCTGGCCATGGCCGTGGCGATGTCCGACGCCGCTGCCGCCATGGCCAGTCCTGCTTCAGTCAACTGAACGCCCCGGCCCACCTTCTCCACCAGCACAACGCCGATCTCAGCCTGCAGCGTTTTCAGCTGCTGCGAGACTGCCGAGGCTGTGACGTTCATGGCCTCGGCAGTAGCGCCAACACTTTGTCGGTCTGCCAATTCGCGCAGAATCTGCAGCCTTTTGAAATCCATGGAGCCAGACTAAGCGACCCCGGGGAATTACCCGTTCATGATCTATTTTCAACCTCAAGGCAGTAAGTAAACTGATCATTTTCGGGTGAATCAGCAGGTCAAACGCTGGACAGCCCATTAGCAGCCACGTAACGTCAGGATTACCACGAGCTTCACCCCAGTGAGCAGAAGGGCCTCAACCATGGACTGGTTAATTTGGGTCATTGTCATTGTTTTGGTCGTAGCCATTATTTGGTGGCTCATGAACCGCAACAAGACAGGGAGTACTTCCTCAAGCCAAGCGCCCGCTGATGATCGCGCTGCAGGGACATCCGGGGCCGCTCCCCCTGCAGCGACGGCGCCGAGCAATACAGCGTCCCTGCCGGACGCCGGCGTAGCCGCAGCAGGCGTGGCAGGTTTGGCGGGGGTGACCAATCTCGGAAAGGCTGCCGCCGAGGGCAGCGGCCCTACCGTCGACGAACCCGGCCCAACAGAACCCAGCACTTCCGAACCCGGCCCCTCAGAACCCTCCCCTTCAAACGAAACGCCTGGGGCCTCCCCCGCCCCAGATGAGCTGCACGCCGCGCCGCGTACCGCCGTCGACGATTCACCGGCAGTGATCGCCTCCGACATTCAGCCCGCCGCAACACCGGGCTTGACCGTAGCGGAACCGGTCATCGCAACTCCCGCAGTGGCCGAACCCGTGGTTGAAGAACCAGTGGTCAACGAACCGGTGGTGGACACGGACGCGAAGGTCCATTCGGCCGACGCCGGCGACGTTGACGACTGGGACGCGGGTTCTCCTGCGGTCGCTTCCGGAGCAACGACAATCGGGGCGACTGACGCAGCAGTACCAACAGGCACCGACGAAGCAGCAGACAAGGCCGAGTGGGAATCTTCCTGGACAGATGAGAGCGGAAGCCCGGTCCACCACCACGAGTACACGGACGCGCACTCCCCAACCCTGCCTGGCGCCGAGTCCGCCGCGGCCGAAGATTCGGGGAGCTCCGGCCACCTGGCCGTGGAACACCCCTACGGCACGGGCTCGTCCAGCGCACCCGGGGATGCGTATCCCGTCAAGGCCAGCGCATCAGACATGACCTACCACGACGAAGACACGGCCGGGTATGACGACGCTGCTGCCGACGTATGGTTCGAATCCTCCGCGCACGCCGAAGCTGCCGGTTTCCGCCCACCCCGGCGCAGCAGGCACTGAACCCAGGCAGGCAAGAACATGGGCAGGCACTCTTCGGACCGACGCGAGCGTCTGGTGACTGCCTCTGCGCTTGCAGTGATCCTGGCGCTGACGGGATGCACAGGCAGTCCATCGTCGCCGGGCACCGCGGCAACACCCAACCCATCCAACATCTCCGGCAGTTCGCCTACACAGGGCGGGGCAACCTCTTCTGCAACTACGCCCCCAGGAAGCAGCCAGGCGACGAGCGCATCGCCACAGCTCCCCGAGGTGGTTCAGAAGCTCGACGTCGGACTGCAGCTGCCATGGTCGGTGGTCTTCCTGCCGGACGGTACAGCTGTGGTGTCCGAGCGCGACTCCGCTCAAGTTAAGAGCATCCGAGACGGCCAGGCCACCACCGTTGGCGAGGTACCCGGCGTCGACCCCGGCGGGGAGGGCGGGCTGTTGGGCTTGGCTCTCTCACCTGACTTCGCAACGGACCGTTGGCTGTACGCCTACTTCACTTCGCCAAGCGACAACCGCATCGCTCGGATCAAGCTGACCGGGGAACCAGGTGGTCAGTTGGCCCTGGGCGAGACTGTGGTGATTTTCTCCGGAATGTCCAAGGCCTCAACCCACAATGGTGGCCGGATCCGCTTTGGCCCGGATGGGTTCCTCTACGTCGGCACGGGTGACTCGCAGCGGCGGGAACAACCGCAGGACACCAACGCCTTGGGCGGCAAGATCCTGCGGCTCACGCCCGAGGGGCGCCCGGCGCCGGGAAATCCCTTCGGCGACAACCCGGTCTACAGCTACGGGCACCGGAACGTTCAGGGCTTGGCCTGGGACAGTGACGGACGCCTCTGGGCCAGTGAGTTCGGCCCGGACGTGGATGACGAACTGAACCTGATTACCCCGGGCGGCAACTACGGTTGGCCTACAGTGACCGGTGCACCCGGCCGCAGCGGCCTGATCGATGCCAAGGTGGTCTGGCCTTCAACGTCCGACGCCTCACCAAGCGGGCTCGAAATCGTGGACGGTATTGCCTACACGGGGGCGCTTCGCGGCCAAAGGCTGTGGGCAGTTCCACTCAGCGGTGAGACCGCCGGCACCCCTGTGGCCTATTTCACAGGAGAATACGGGCGCCTGAGGGACGTGGCCCGCGCTCCCGACGGCACCTTGTGGGTCCTCAGCAACAACAGAAACCCTGATTTTGCGCTGATTCTGAGGGCTGGGCCGTGAAGCCGCAGGCGGCAAACAGCCGATTTCACTCTTCGGCGGAAGTCGTGTAGAGTTACATGTCGTTGCGGAGATCGCCGGGGAAAGAAAAGCTCCCTGGCTTGATCAAAATCAACAGCTGCACCTCTAGCTCAACTGGCAGAGCAATTGACTCTTAATCAATGGGTTCCGGGTTCGAGTCCCGGGGGGTGCACCAAGCAAAAGGCCTTGGAGTGAATATCACTCCAAGGCCTTTTTCGTTGTTCAACGCCTTATTTCGGGGGCAAGAAAATGGCGTGCATCACGCATTGCACTTTGTGGTCTGCAGCAGCCAAAATGTGGTGTAGAGTTATTTGTCGTTGCGGAGGTCAACGGGGAATGCGAATTCCTCCACTAAGCCGAAACAATAGCTGCACCTCTAGCTCAACTGGCAGAGCAATTGACTCTTAATCAATGGGTTCCGGGTTCGAGTCCCGGGGGGTGCACCATAAGGAAAGGCTCCGGATCGTTTCTACGATCCGGAGCCTTTTTGTGTGTCCCTGCATGGGCTCCCACCGGGAAGCCCAGGTCACAGGCTTTGCTCAGGCTTGAGGCAGGTCGGTGTCAATATCGCGGGATTCCTCCTCCGGCGCCGGCAACCCGGCCAGACCCCGGACAACGATCCTTAGTTCTTCGCGGAGGCGGGCCGTGTCCACCGCCACGGGTGACAAGACATCCTGCTCAAGCTTTACTGCTTCCGCAAGAGCTGCAATGCCAGCGTCGGTAAGGGTTACCACGTGGCTTCGGCGGTCGGAATCACTGCGTTGCCGGGTGACATGCCCGTGCAGCTCAAGCCTCGCAAGAGTGGTTCCCATGGTCTGGGCCTTGACCCGTGCTACTTCGGCCAAGGCCGCCTGCGTAATGGCCCCCTTGGCAGCCAGCACCTGCATGGCAATGACACCGGCGTGCGTAAGGCCGATGGACTTCAATTTTTCGTTCCACGAGATTTCCACCAGGCGCGCAGCTGTTGAAAGCAATCGGGTGGTGGGCCATCTCTCCATATCTGGCATGCCGACAGTATATGCGCGGATGGGGTGAGGACGCGGCTTCTCCTACTAAACTGGGAAATCGCGATCACTGGCAAGGAGCACATTTTGGCTGAACGACTTATCCCTGGGGACAACGCCCCGGACTTCACACTTCAGGATGAAACCGGCAAAAGCATGAGCTTGTCCGACCTCCGCGGACGGAAAACCATCCTCTATTTCTACCCCGCCGCCTCCACTCCCGGATGTACCAAGGAAGCCTGCGATTTCCGCGACACCCTCGGTTCCCTTCAGGCTGCAGGCTACGAGGTTGTTGGCGTCTCCCCCGACCCCGTCAAAGCACTTGCCAAGTTCAGCGAGGAGGAACAGCTGACCTTCCGCCTGCTCTCGGACGAAGACCACACCGTAGCCGAGGCGTATGGAGCCTGGGGCGAGAAAAAGAATTACGGCCGCAGCTACATGGGATTGATCCGATCCACTTTTGTGGTTGATCCTGACGGGAAGGTTTCCCTGGCGCAGTACAACGTGCGTGCCACAGGGCACGTTGCCAAACTCCGGCGGGATCTCAAGCTGGACAAGTAGCGGGTACACTGGAGGCCGGTATTGCAGCGGCCGTCCTGTAAGACGGACCGATTGTCAGCCAGCGCGAGTGGTGAAATTGGCAGACACGCAGGATTTAGGTTCCTGTGCCTTCGGGCGTGGGGGTTCAAGTCCCCCCTTGCGCACAGTTATACGAATACCCCCGGTTGCAGAACCGGGGGTATTTCTGTCCTCAAGCAGCCGGGGGCTACCTGGAGTTGCGCTGGGAACCGCACTCAGGACGTTCAACTAGACTGGAATGCGGTCTGGCCGAAGCCGGCCAAAGCACTTCCAACCGGCTTGAGGGGACAAGAGTGGCAAGCAGCAAAACGCGGCGCCTGAGCATGCAGATCGGGGCTGCCGTACTGGCGTTGGGGCTGGCAGGGTGCACGGGCACACCGGGCCCCGCACCGTCGTCGTCCGCCGGCAATTCCGTCGCCGCTGAGCCCTCGGAAACTTTCAACTTCGGCACAGCGTCCATGCCCTTGGGCCTTGATCCTGCGATGACCGCGGATTCCGAGTCCTACCGTGTCACCCGCCAGGTCCTCGAAGGACTCGTGGGCGTAGATGGCGAAACAGGGCAGACAACTCCCCTTCTCGCCACGGAGTGGAAGGACAGCAACAAAGGGCTGAGCTACGACTTCACGCTCCGCTCCGGCGTGACCTTCCACGACGGCACTCCTCTGGACGCCGCAGCTGTTTGCGCCAACTTCAACCGCTGGTTCACCTTCCCCGAGGACCTCCGAAAACAAGCGCCCGGAATTTCCTTCCAGAGCGTTTTCAAGGCTTACTCGGACCAGCCGGTGTTCTCCATCTTCAAAGACTGCACAGTGGTCTCGGCCAGCAACGTCCAGATAAACCTGACACGCCCCTTCACCGGATTCCTTCAGGCCCTGACGCTCCCGGCCTTCGCCATTTCATCCCCGGCAGCCCTGAACGCACAGAAGGCCAACGTCCTTGACCAGGTCCGGAACGGCCAGGCGATGTCCAGCTACGCCGGCCATCCCGTGGGCACGGGCCCGTATGTGTTCACCGGGTGGGACGACCATAAGCTCACCCTGTCCAGCTACAAGAACTATTGGGGCGACCGGGGCCAGATAGCAACCATCAACTTCATTCCTTACGATCGCGCGGAAACGCGCCAGCAAGCTTTGTTGGACGGCAAGATCGATGCCTACGACCTCGTGACGTCCGGAACCTTTGACCAATTGGTCAAGAAGGGTGTCCAGATCATCCAGCGTGACCCGTTCTCAGTGATGTACCTGGGGATCAACCAGGCCGTTGCACCATTGGAAAAGCCGGAGGTCCGGCAAGCGATCGAAATGGCGATCGACAAGGAATCGTTGATCCGCAAGTTCTTCATCGACAACACGTCGCAGGCCTCGCAGTTCGTGCCGCCCAAGCTCAGCGGCTTCAACAACAACGCCCCGGCCTTGGGGTACAACCCGGAGAAGGCTAAAGAGCTTTTGAAGAAGGCCGGGTACAAGGGCGAGGAGCTGAAGTTCTACTATCCGCTCAACGCCACGCGGGCCTACATGCCCACCCCGGAAAAGATCTACGCCGAGCTGAGCCGCCAACTCGTCGCCGTCGGCTTCAACATCAAACCAGTTCCCATCGACTGGGAAGACGGCTACCTCCAAAGGGTCCAGTCTGCCGGAGACCGCGGACTGCACCTGCTTGGCTGGAACGGCTCCTACGCGGATGCCGACAACTTCCTGGGACCCCTCTTCGGCGAAACCCGCGCCGAGTTCGGATACGCCGACTCGGAAGTCTTCCACAAGATAGAACGCGCACGGGCCATGCCCGAAGGCGATGACCGCAACGCCCAGTATCAGTCCATCAACGCAGAGATCGCGGCGTCGGTACCGGCTGTGCCCATCGCCTTCCCCATCTCGGCGCTGGCGTTGTCCAACAAGGTGGAAAGCTACCCGGCTTCCCCCGTCCTCAACGAAGTTTTCACAAACGTCCGGCTAAAGCCTTGACGATTCCCCGCAATTTCAGTATTGAGTCTGCGCGGGGATATTCTGTGACAGCCAGTGCCGCCGCTAACGGAGATTGATCGTGACCTTCATTTCCAAGACTCAACATGCCGACGTCGTCCTTATTGGCGGTGGAATCATGAGTGCCACCCTTGGTGCGTTCATCAAGCAACTTGAACCCACCTGGACCATCTCCCTGTTCGAGAGACTCGACGAAGCGGGGCTCGAAAGTTCCGGACCGTGGAACAATGCCGGCACCGGCCATGCTGCCCTGTGTGAGCTTAACTACTCCCCCGCAGCAAAAGACGGCTCCGTAGACCCGTCCAAGGCCTTGCACATCAATGAACAGTTCCAGCTTTCCCGCCAGTTCTGGTCCCACTTGGTGGACAGCAACGTCATCGGGTCCCCCAAGGGCTTCATCAACACCGTCCCGCACATGAGCTTCGTCATCGGCGATGACCACTCGAACTTCCTCAAGAACCGGTACGAGGCACTCAAGCCCAACACGCTGTTCCGCAGCATGGAGTACACCGAGGACCAGGACCAGATCGCCAAGTGGGCCCCGTTGATCGTCAAGGGCCGCGACCGCAAGCAGCGCGTTGCCGCCACCCGCGCGGCTGAAGGCACCGACGTCGACTTTGGCGCCCTGACGCGCGAACTGACGGGCTACCTGCAAAGCAGCGGCGCCGAGGTCAACTACGGCCACGACGTCACCAACATCCACCGTGCAGCAGGCGGCGGCTGGGACCTGTCCATCAAGCACCCCAAATCCGGCGAGCATGGCCGAATCCACGCGAAGTTTGTCTTTGTCGGAGCCGGCGGCGGCGCGCTCCACCTGCTCCAAGCATCCGGCATCCCTGAAAGCAAGGGCTACGGCGGCTTCCCCGTCTCCGGCCAGTTCTTCCGCTGCACGGACGACGCCATCACCTCACAGCACAGCGCAAAGGTATACGGTCAGGCGTCCGTCGGCGCGCCGCCCATGTCCGTCCCCCACCTGGATACCCGCTATGTGGACGGCAAGCGCTCCCTCCTCTTCGGCCCGTACGCCGGCTTCTCCACCAACTTCCTGAAGACCTCCAGCTACCTGGACCTTCCGCTGTCCATCCGTCCCGGAAACATCATCCCCATGCTGGCCGTGGCCAAGGACAACATGGACCTCACCGCTTACCTCATCAAGGAGGTTGCCAAGCGGCACGAGGCCAAGGTTGAGGCCCTGCGCGAGTACTACCCGGAAGCAGCCGGGGGCAATTGGGAACTGATTACCGCAGGCCAGCGTGTACAGATCATTAAGAAGCACCCCCAAAAGGGTGGCGTCCTGCAGTTTGGCACCGAGGTCATTGCCTCCCGCGATGGTTCCATTGGCGCTCTGCTGGGCGCTTCTCCTGGTGCTTCCACCGCCGTGCCCATCATGATCGAACTGTTGCAGAAGTCCTTCCCCAAGAATTTCAAGGGGTGGCAGTCCAAACTCAAGGACATGATGCCGGGCTACGGCGTCAAGCTCAACGAGAATCCGGACTTGGCCGCCGAACTGGAAGCAAGCACCGCCAGGTCCCTGCAATTGGAAGTGGCCAACGCCATCCAAGGCTAGGCCACACCCGGGGCTGCGGCCGGTTCCCGTCAGCCGAATCGTTACGTAGACCGCAGGAGTCAATGCAATGTTCCGCTTGGCCAAACTGTCCCTGGGAAACCGGGCCCTGATCGCGCTGATCACCGTCTTTGCGGCGGTGTTCGGCGTGATCACCATGGGATCGCTCAAGCAGGAACTCATTCCCTCCATCGAGTTTCCGCAGATCACCGTTGTGACCTCCATGCCGGGCGCCTCTCCTGAGGTTGTGGACAAGCAGCTGAGCCAGCCGCTGGAAACAGCACTGAACAGCGTTGAGGGGCTTGAGTCCACCACGTCGACGTCCCGCAACGGCGTTTCGCAGATCACCATGGTGTTCACGTACGGCTCCAACCTGGACCGGGCGCGCAACCAGATTGACCGGGCCATTTCCAACGCCAAGCGTGTTCTGCCGGCGGACGTTGAGCCCCAGTCCATCGCCGGCAACATCAGCGACTTCCCCATCGTCTATTTGGCAGTGTCCTCGGACAAACCACTGAGCGAGCTCAACGCTGATCTCCTGCGACTCAGCGTTCCCCGATTGCAGAAGATCGACGGCGTCCGCGGCGCCGATGTGACTGGCGGTTCCAGCCAACACATCCTGATCCAGCCCCGCCCCGCGGACCTTGCAACTACAGGGGCCTCCGTCCAGTCCATCAGCAATGCGCTGAAGAACAACGGCACCCTGGTCCCTGTCGGCACCATCGAGGATCAGGGCAAGACCCTGTCCCTCCAGCTCGGCAGCCCCGTGGATTCCCTGGACATCATCAAGGGGCTTCCCTTGGCCGGTGCGAAAGGTGCTGCAACCATCGGGGCGGTTGCCGACGTCAGCATCGAGGACGACGCCCCTACTTCCATCACGCGTACCAACGGCAAGCCCACTCTGGCTCTGTCCGTCACCAAGAAGCCAGAGGGCGATACGGTAGCGATTTCGCATGCTGTGCGGGACGCCGTCGGACCCATGCAAGAGGAGCTCGGCAACAACGCGACCTTCACGCCGGTCTTCGACCAAGCCCCCTTCATTGAGAAGTCCATCAAGGACCTCACCACGGAAGGACTCCTAGGGCTGGGCTTCGCGGTGGCGGTCATTCTGGTTTTCCTGATGTCCGTGCGCTCCACGTTGGTCACCGCCGTCTCCATCCCGCTGTCCCTGCTCATCACTTTCATCGGCATCTCGGCAACGGGTTACTCGCTGAACATCCTTACTTTGGGTGCCCTCACCATTGCCATCGGGCGTGTAGTTGACGATTCCATCGTGGTGATCGAGAACATCAAGCGGCACCTCAGCTACGGCGAACACAAGCTGACAGCCATCCTGACGTCCATCAGGGAGGTTGCCGGGGCCATCACGGCTTCGACGCTGACCACTGTGGCCGTGTTCCTTCCAATAGCGTTTGTGGGGGACCTCGCCGGAGAGCTGTTCCGTCCCTTCGCCTTGACAGTGACCATCGCACTGTTGTCTTCGCTGTTGGTTTCCCTGACGATCGTTCCGGTCCTTGCCTACTGGTTCCTGTCCTCCCCCGGAAAGGGCGCTGAGGCACAAGCATCTGCCAAAGAGGCGGCCGCGAAGGCCCGCGAGGCGGAACAGCGGAGCCGTCTCCAGCGCGGTTACCTTCCAATCCTGGCTAAGACGCAGAAACACCCTGTCATCACGTTGTCCGCGGCAGCACTGGTGCTGGTGGCCACTATCGCCGTCTCGCCGCTGCTGGCCACTGATCTGTTGGGCCGCTCCGGTGAGAACAGCATGACGGTGCGCCAAGTCCTTCCTGCCGGCACCAGCCTGCAGGCCACCAGCGATGAAGCCTCCAAGATTGAGGATTCCCTGAAGGGCATTGAGGGCATCAAGGACGTGCAGGTCACCTCCGGAAATGCCCAGACCGGCTTCGCCGCACTCACGTCAACCGGTTCATCCAACTCGACGTTCACCATTGTCACCGACGAGAAAGTGAACCAAACCAAACTTCAAGACGAGGTTCGCGCCAAACTGGAGGGTGCCTCCGGGAAGGTCACGGTGGGATCCCAGCAGGGCGGGTTCGGCACGTCGTCCACGGTGGACATCACTATCAGGGCCGCGAACTCCGCTGACCTGCAAACAGCGAGCGATGCCATGGTGAAGGCCATGGAAGGCGTCCCGGGCAGCTCAGAAGTAGCCACGAACCTTGCTTCCACGCAGGCGGTGGTTCAGGTCCGCGTTGACCGGGCCAAGGCTGTGGCGGCCGGATTGACAGAAGAGCAGGTTGGCGCCTTCCTCGCCAGCACGGTCAGCCCCGTTCCCGCCGGTACGGTCCGAATCGAGACCAACGACTACCCCGTGCAAATCGGCGAGGGGACCCGCTTCACCAGCATTGCCGCAGTCCGTGCGCTGCAGCTCCCCACAGCCCGCGGTGGCGTGGCACTTGAGACAATTGCCGCCGTCGAGCAGGTGGACACCCCTGTGTCCATCACCAGCAGCAACGGGCAGCGGACCGCAAGGGTGACTGTGACGCCTTCCGGCTCCAACCTGGGCAGCGTCAGCACTGCCGTGCAAGAGCGGTTGGCAGCCGTGGAGCTGCCCGCCGGGGTCACGGCCACGATCGGCGGTGCCACTACACAGCAGGCGGAGTCCTTCCGGCAGCTTGGCTTGGCTCTGCTGGCAGCCATCGCGATCGTCTACGTGATTATGGTGGCCGCGTTCAAGTCACTCGTGCAGCCGCTCATCCTGCTGATCTCTGTTCCGTTCGCGGCAACCGGAGCCGTGGGCCTGCTGTTGGTGACGGGCGTTCCGTTGGGGCTGCCGTCCTTGATCGGCATGCTGATGCTGGTGGGCATCGTGGTCACCAACGCCATTGTGCTGATCGATCTCATCAACCAGTACCGTAAACCGCACGATGGCAGTCCGGGCATGAACGTTGCCGATGCCATTACGCACGGTGCGCGCCAGCGCCTGCGCCCCATCCTCATGACGGCACTGGCTACCGTGTTTGCCCTGACTCCCATGGCGTTGGGCCTCACCGGTGGCGGCGGGTTCATTTCCCAGCCACTGGCAATCGTTGTGATCGGTGGGCTGGTGTCTTCCACTGCGCTGACGCTGGTCCTGGTTCCGGTCCTCTACAAACTGGTGGAGGGGCGCCGGGAGAAGAAGGATCTGCGCAGAGCCCTCCAGGACAAGCCGACGGCGGCACCCGGCGACGGCCCTGGCGGCAGCGGCGGCAGCGGATCGGACGAGTTCCAGGACTGGACCACTGGAATGATTCCCCGCGTTACAGGCCGTCGCGCGGCCCACAATCCCGGAGAATAGCGGACTCCCAACAGACATATCCTTCATGGATAGGGCCGGGAACAATTCCCGGCCCTATCCTGTTACAGGTATCGATACATGCAAATGCATCTAGTTTGAGGTACACTGTTTACAGAGCCCGGGACCTCGGGCAGGGAGAAAGGCACATCATGCAGATCGGCGTATTCAGCGTCAGCGACATCACCACTGACCCCACCACGGGCCGCACGCCCACGGAAAACGAACGCATCAAAGCGTCCGTTGCCATCGCCAAGAAGGTCGAAGAAATCGGCATGGATGTCTACGCCCTTGGCGAGCACCACAACCGGCCGTTCTTCTCTTCCTCCCCCACCACCACACTGGCCTACATCGCAGCCCAGACCGAACGCATCACGTTGTCCACGGCCACCACCCTGATCACCACCAATGACCCGGTCAAGATCGCCGAAGACTTCGCCATGCTCCAGCACCTCTCGGACGGCCGCGTCGATCTGGTCCTCGGCCGGGGCAACACGGCACCGGTGTACCCCTGGTTCGGCAAGAACATCCAGGACGGCATTGAACTCGCCATCGAGAACTACAGCCTGCTCCGCAAGCTGTGGGACGAGGACACGGTCAACTGGTCCGGCAAGTTCCGCACGCCCCTGCAGAACTTCACCTCCACGCCGCGGCCGCTCGACGACGTCGCCCCCTTCGTGTGGCACGGCTCCATCCGCACACCGCAGATCGCAGAAGTTGCCGCCTACTACGGCGATGGCTTCTTCGCCAACAACATCTTCTGGCCCAAGGAGCACTACCAGCAGCTGATCGGCCTGTACCGTGAGCGCTACGAGCACTACGGACACGGCAAAGCAGACCAGGCAATTGTTGGCCTTGGTGGTCAGTTCTTCATGAGGAAGAACTCCCAGGATGCCGTGAAGGAATTCCGCCCGTACTTCGACAACGCACCGGTCTACGGGCACGGACCGTCCCTGGAGGACTTCACCTCGCAGACTCCCCTTACCGTGGGCAGCCCGCAGGAAGTTATCGAGAAGACGCTGACCTTCCGCGAGGCATTCGGTGACTACCAGCGCCAGCTGTTCCTGATCGACCACGCCGGACTGCCCCTGAAGACCGTCCTGGAGCAGTTGGATCTCTTCGGCGAAGAAGTCCTTCCGGTCCTGCGCAAGGAATACGCTGCCATGAAGCCTGCGCACGTGCCCGACGCACCGACGCACGCCTCACGCGTTGCCGAAGCGCTGGAAGCCAAGGTTAGCGAATCCGCTACTGCCGGTACTGCGGGGCAGGACGCCTGATGTCCAGCCCCTCGGCGTCCTCCGCCGTTCGTCTAGCCGCCGAAACCTGGGAGTCGTTGTTCCGCTCCCAGGTGGCGGTGATGCGGAAGCTCCAGTCAGGACCGGCGTTCAAGACCCTCCCCGTCAAGGAATACGACGTCCTCTTCACGCTGTCCACATGCCCATCGGGCCAGCTTCGGCTCAATGAAATCAATGACAAAGTCCTGCTGAGCCAGTCCAGCCTGAGCCGGTTGGTGGACCGCTTGGAAAAGCGTGGTTTGGTGGAACGAACAACAGCGCCCGACGACGGCCGCGGAGTCCTGCTCTCACTCACCGAAGCGGGCAGCGAGCTACAAAAAACCATCGGCCGCGAACATGTTCGGGACATCGCCCACCTGGTGGCGCCTGCGCTCACAGCCGAGGAGCAACGGGAGCTTCTGCGCCTGACGGAGAAACTCCGCGCATCGGTCGCGGGACACTAACCCGAAGTCCGGACACTAACGCAGGCTGACGAGCTCCCGGGGGTCCTCCACCGGGAGCTCGCCGTTAACCGACGCACTGACCTTCAGTGTCTTCAAGGTCAAGCTGCCACCCACGGTGGACAGAAATGCCGTATCCGAAGAATCGCGCCCGGCAGTAATCCGAAGCATGGATTCGCGGGGGGCCAGCCCGGTGGGGTCGATAATGTGCCAGGCACCGTTTATGTAGGCCTCGGCAACGGCATGGAAATCCATGGGGCTCAGCCCGGGAGCGTACACTGCCGCCAGCCGCGCAGGTACGTCCTTGGACCTCAAGAGGGCGATGGCGAGGTGGGCGAAGTCCCGGCACACGCCTTTCCGGTGAAGCAATGTTTCCACGGCTCCGTCAGTTCCCCGTGACGAACCGCTGACATACCGGAGTTCCCCATTCACCCAGTTGCGCACCGCATGGAGCAGCTCGGCACCTTGCAGGCTGCCGAACTCGGCATAGGAAGTGGGCAGCAGCCGGTCTGACTCCGCATATCGGCTGGGCCGAACGTACCTGATGAGTTCCATCGGACTGGACGCATCAGGCTCTCCCAAACCATGAACGGTTGCGCGGTAGTCCACCGAAACCTCACTCGGCTCGGTGAACTCCAGATAGTGGAAGCGGCCACCATGGTGGTCGCTGAGTTCAGAAAAAGGAACATCAGCACCATCGATAGTGATGGACAGGGTTTCCTCCACTGCGTCATACCCCTGGTTGTTGGCCACGGCTATGGCCATGGCCACCTTGGTGTTGGCTGCAGTCTTGAAAACGAGCGAGGCAGCAACGTTGCGTTCCATTGATCTCCGGGGTGGGTTGCGGCGGGCAGCCCCCATCGCCGCCGTATGTATGAGTCAGCCAATCACAGGACTACAGATTGACCTTCAGAGACAGTAGCATCCGCTGGACATTGGCGAATTCAGAACCGTGGACCGCATACTTCGCAGCCAGGTCCAGAGTGTCAAAAGCTTTGGCTGGAGCCACCTTCTCATCAGCGGCAAAGGCGTGGATCGCCTGGACATCCCCAAAGGAGATGTCGCCCTTGCCTGCAGGGCCCTGAACCCGGTTCCGCAGTTCGCAGGACTGTCCGTCCACTCCCGCCACCATGTTGGTGATGCCGTAGGAGCCGAAGAACTTGTAGCCCTGGACCACACGGAAGACCACTCGCGGATCAATGGTGTCCGGGCCATCGGAATGCGGAACGTCCAAGGGCACGCTGCTGATCACCACATAGGGGCGCGCCTGCCCGGCGGGGCAGGAAACAGCTGCGACTGGGGGAAGGCCTGTTTGGAGCGTGGCGATGTAGCGCCCTTCGCCATCCTTGACCTCCACCTTCACGGCATGGGCCAACGAACCGGCCTCCGGCGTCCCCGACTGCGCAATCCACTCCTGCGGCAGCTCGAAGCTCACTGTTTTGGCTGGGTCCGTGTATGTCTTCCAGGACACCGCCGTTGCCGCCGGGCTTGGCCCGGTGCT
This sequence comes from Arthrobacter sp. Rue61a, assembly GCF_000294695.2. Lineage (NCBI taxonomy): Bacteria > Bacillati > Actinomycetota > Actinomycetes > Micrococcales > Micrococcaceae > Arthrobacter > Arthrobacter sp. Rue61a. The sequence goes on from NC_018531.1 coordinate 2,955,425, forward strand.
GGCCGAAGCGCTCGCGCCAGCTGTAGGGCTAGCGCCGGTGTTTTCGCCGGAGCCTGTTGTTTCCCCTGGGCCGGGTATTGCGGACGGCGAACCGGCCGCGGAACCCGTTGCCGGCGTCGTGCTTTCCGCGGTGCCGGTCCCCGATTCCGAACTGTTCGGCTGAGAGCCCGTGGTTGAGGTGACTTGCGGGCCTTTGTTTTCGGTGGAACAGGATGTTGTGGCGGCGAGCATGGAACCCGCCAGTACCACGGCGGCGAGCCGCATCGGAATACAGCGCAGGTTCAGGGAGCCCTTCATGACCACAGCTTATCGGCGGCCGTCCTACGACACGCACAGGGCTAGGCTGAGGGTATGGCTCCCGATCAAAAGGACTATTTCGAGGACGACATTCCCACCCTGTCAGCGGTTGATATAGCCGACTGGCGCCTGCGGACGTTCGCTCTCTACGACAAGGTGCGTCAACTGGCAGCCACCAATCCCTTTGACGCCCACGTTTTCTGGCGCCAGGAACGTGATCTGATGTTCGCCACCCACCCTGCTTCAGCGCTGACCGCGGAGATGAAAGCCTCATTTTCAGGGCTGCGAACCGCTGACTACGATCCCTCCTTCCGGATATACGCCGCCTTGTCACCCGAAGGAACCGGCCAGGAGATGAACGTCGAAACGGGGACTGACGGCGTGGTGCCCTTCACCAGGATCGGTACGTTTGAGCTGCCCGGGCTCGGCTCCTTGGCGGCCTGGCGGTTACGGAGCTATGGAGGCGGCATCTTTGTGCCCTTCCGGGATTCAACGGCCGGCAAGGACGGCGGAAGCTACGGAGCAGGAAGATACCTGCTGGACACGGTCAAGGGCTCGTTCCATGGGACGCGCGGAACGGGCGCTGATCAAGAGTTCGTGTTGGACTTCAACTTCGCGTACAACCCGTCGTGTGCCTACAACGAGGCCTGGGCATGCCCGTTGGCCGGACCAGCCAACCGCCTGGCTGCAGACGTGCCCGTGGGAGAGCTTTATCTGGGCTAGCCGAGCAGTCCGCCGGGGCCAAAGACTGCGAGCGCCGCGATGGCCGCGAGTATTGTCAGGGGCGCCACGATCAGGCCGAAGACCGCGAATCCCTTCCACTTGACCAGCACGTTCATCCGCACCAGCCTGTCGTGCCACAACAGGGTGGCCAGTGATGCCCACGGCGTGATCAAGGGACCCGCGTTGACTCCCACCAAGAGCGCGGCCATCCTCTGCGGGGTTCCTGCCAGTGGCTCGACCAGCAGGTAAGCGGGAAGGTTGTTGACGATGTTGGAGCCCAGGGCGCCCGTCATGGCCAACCTCAGCAGTTCAAGGAATCCGTTCCCCTGCCCCGCCACCTGGCCCAGCAGAATGGACGCTCCAAGGTATTGGGTTGCCTCAACCACCAGGAAAAGGCCGCAGGTGAACAGCAGCAGGGACCATGGAATCAAGGTCACTGTGAGCACCTTGGGCCTCCGGACGGCGAACGCCACTGCAAGGGTGGCCGCAGCTACAGCGGCGGGGATCCAGATGGGGACTCCGGATACCAGCGCCGGCAACAGCAACAGCAGCACCACGGCACTGACCAGCAGCAGGACCTTGTCAGTGGTTGCTGACGACGAAGGTCCTTGTGCTGGCCGGGTGGAATCGCGCGCATACGCCTTGCCCAATTCGCGGCGAAAGACTATTGCTATGAACACCAACGGGACCAGGACGGCGGCCAACGACGGTGCCCACATCAGCTGGGCGAACTGTGCCGGACTGATTCCGCCCAAGTTGTGCTGCGCCAAGAGGTTGGTCAGGTTTGAGATGGGCAGCAGCAAGCTGGCGGTGTTCGCCAGCCACACTGTGGTCAGGGCGAAGGGCAAAACCGGGAGGCCCGCTTGGCGGGCAACGGTGACCACCACCGGGGTGAGGAGCACCGCCGTCGTATCCAGCGATAGGAAGACAGTGCTGAGCGTGGCAAACAACGCCAAAAGCAACCACAGCAGGACGCTGCGTCCACGCCCCCAACCTCGCAGATGACGGGCGATCCATTGGAAGGCGCCGGCTTCACTGACGAGCTCGGTAACTACTGTCATGGCAACCACAAAACCCAGGATGGGCGCCACCCGGTCAACCAAGACCGCCACTTCCGGCCATGGCAGGACACCCGTGGCAACGGTAATCCCACCAGCCACAAGAAGGGCCAACCCGATGATCGCCAGACGCATGGAACGGATTCTAAGCCTGGCTCCTGTGTTCTTCCTCCGCGGCACGGGAATAACGCGTCATCGTACTGTAAGCAATGGGGCCCCCACAGCGCGGCGTCGAAGCCTAGCCTTGAAGCATGAACAAACTGCGGGGCATGAACGGACTCCGGAGACAGATCCGGGCCCACAAGACGCTCACCGCTGTGGCAGGGGTGGTTGTCTTGGCAGCCGTAGTGATCGGGGCGGCCCTGTTCCAGCCGTGGCGGCTCTTCACCAGCAGCAGCCTCAATGAGGCCCTTCCTGTTGTCCCATACTCAGCGACCCCGTCGCCGGAAGCTAAGTCGCCAGAAGCTAAGTCGCCAGAGGTTGGGTCGCCAGAGGTCAGGGAGGCTGCGGTTGACACCCCCACTCCTGCAGCGCCGGCGCCTGGCGGACCCGTTGTCGTCGGATCGGGCGCCTTCCTGTCCCAGGAACATGAGACCACCGGCACTGCCCGGTTGCTGAAGCTCCCTGATGGAAGCCATCTGCTCCGCCTAGAGAACCTGGCAAGCAGCGACGGCCCCGACGTCAAGGTGTGGCTGAGTAGCTTGGAAGCTGGCGGCGACTGGTTCAAATACCGTTCAGGACGCTACGTGGATCTTGGCGCGATCAAAGCCACGCACGGTAATCACAACTACGTGATCCCGGCCGGGACCGACGTCGCCGGACTGACGTCAGTAGTCCTGTGGTGTGACCGGTTCAGCGTTTCCTTCGGATCGGCCCCTCTTAGCTGACGTCGTGGCTGACGCGCTGTGAGGCCTGCTCTGCACGCCAAGAATGTGTCTTCAGGCGTAAAGCAGGCCTCGCAACGCATGGGAGGACGTAGGATGTCATCATGACTTCGCCCCTTCCCCGTCGTATCGCCCGCGTCCGGCCCGCTCCACCCCGCTCGATGACCAGCCAGTCGTTCACCGGTCTGCCGGTAACCGGCAAAGCACCGGACGAGCAATTCTTCGTGGCCAACGACGCCGCGGTGTTCGATTCGCCCGCAGGGACCCGGTGGACCGTGGTGGACTCCCCTTTCGGGGCCTCGAGGGCCAACGCCAACAGTCCTGCCAGGGAGGGCTGGGAGCTTGGTGATGTGGTCAGCCAAGACGCGTTCACCTTCCTGGCCCCTTCAGTACCTGCCAACGTCTTTGGCATGGCCCATAACACCGGGCAACCTGGCCGCGACTTGCCGCCACAGGCTTTCCACAAGGCGGCGTCGAGCGTCATCGGCCCCGGCGAGGCGATCCAACTCAGCTCCACCGTCGGTTACGTGGACCCGGAAGCTGAACTGACCGTCGTCGTCGGCCGTGCCGCACGAGGCTTGACCCTTGAAACGGCGAGCTCGGCAATTCTTGGTTACACCATCGGCAACGACGTCTCAGCCCGCGACCTCCAGAAGACCGACGAGCTCTGGATCAGCGCCAAAAGCCAGGACACCTTCACTCCCGCAGGTCCGTGGATAGTCACCAGCCTGGATGACTCAAACCTGGAGATCGGGATCGTGCACAACGGCAAGGAGCTGCAAACTGCTAGTTCCGCGGACCTTGGCTGGAAAGTGGACGAGATCATGGTCTATCTGACCTCCTTCATGACCCTCCAACCCGGCGACCTTGTGCTCACAGGGTTCCCCGCAGAGTGCGCTCGAATCCAGCCCGGAGACACCGTTGTGTGCCGGGTGGAAGGAATCGGCGAACTTCACAACCCCGTCACCAGCGCCGCCTGGGAGGAACTGCCAGCGTAGTGTGTCAGGCTTAATGGCATGGAGACAGCCGCGGACGCCACTGAGCTGCGCCCGTCTCCCTCCCCGAAGCTCCCCCGCAAACGGCACCGTGGGGTGCTCAAGTATCCCGTTGTCCGGCAATTGCTGCGTTTCACGGGGGTCGGTGTGGTGTGCACAGCAAGTTCGCTGGCGATCTATGCCTTGCTGCGTCCTTGGATCGATCCCCAACTGGCCAACGCTGTGGCCCTCATTGTGACGTCTCTGATGAACACGGCCCTTAATCGCCGTTTGACGTTCAAGATCACGGGCCGCAAGAAGCGGACCCAAGATCACCTGAGCGGGGTGATCGTCATTGTCATAGCCTTGATCATTACCGGCGGCAGCCTCGGCGTACTGCATCTCTTCCGTCCGGAAGCCACAGTCACCGAGGAGCTGTGGACCACTACCCTGGCCGGGTTCCTTGCCACGGCTGTCCGGTTCACCCTGCTGCGCCACTGGATCTTCCGGCGCGCCCGGCACATGTAGCTAGCCGGCCTGCGGGGACGCCAGGTTCCGGACACGCCCGACGGCGGTCTCCACGGCAGCGGCTGCCTGCTCCAGCTCCGCGTCGGTGATAGTTGAGGTGAAACTGAAGCGCACCGCTGTCTGGGCCGTTTCGGGCGCGATGCCAAGGGCCACCAGCACCGGCGAGGGCGCGTCGGATCCTGCCGCGCAAGCCGAGCCACTGGAACACACCACGCCGAGCCGCTCAAGTTCAAGCAGCACCGACTCGCCGCTGGTGCCCGGGAAGCAGAAGGAAGCAACTGAAGGAAGGCGCTGCTTACGGTGACCCGTGAGCAACGCGTTAGGTACGGTGGCGAGGATCCTGCCGATGAACTGATTCCTCAGCTCCGAAACACGCGCCGCCTGTTCTGGCTGCTCGGCGTGGGACAGCCTGAGCGCTGTGGACAGCGCCACGGCTCCGGCCACGTTCTCTGTCCCCGAGCGCTTTGCCCTTTCCTGGCCCCCACCGTGAACCAGGGGTTCCACCCGCAGACGACCCCTGGTGAACAGAACACCGGACCCTTTGGGCGCACCAAGTTTGTGTCCGGAAATACTCAAGGCGTCCACACCAAGCGCTCTAACGTCCAGCGTCAACCATCCGGCAGCTTGCACTGCGTCCGTGTGGAAGGGGACGCCGTGTTCCCGAGCCACTGCCGCCAAGGCAGCAATGGGCTGGACGGTTCCGATCTCGTTGTTCGCGTACATGATGCTCACCATCGCAGTTTTGGGCCCTATGACTGCCCGCAGGGCGTCAACGGAGACTATGCCGTCTCCATCGACCGGAAGCACGTCCACGGCGAACCCGTGCACTCGCTCAAGGTAGCGGGCCGACTCTTCCACTGCGGGATGCTCGATGGCGCTGATCACGATCCGGTTCAGCGAGGGGGCTGCCGCCTGCCGGGCCAGCGCGATGCCTTTGACGGCGAGATTGTCCGCTTCCGTGCCTCCGGAGGTGAAGGTCACCTCCCCGGCACGGCAGTTCAGGACCTTCGCGACGCCGGAACGGGCCTCTGCGAGTGCAGCTGCTGCCGCTTCGCCGAGGCTGTGATGACTGGAAGGGTTGCCGAACTCGCCGCTGAGGTACGGCCACATGGCTTCAAGGGCCTCACGGCGAACCGGTGTGGTGGCGGCGGCGTCGAGGAAGATCATGGCGGTTACGCCTTCAGTTCTGTGTGGGTTTAAGTTCGATGTCGAGGCCGAGATCGAGCGCGCTCACGCTGTGGGTCAGGCCTCCGACGGAGATGACGTCCACGCCCGCCGAGGCAATTTCGGTGACGGTGTTGATGTTCACGTTGCCGCTGGCTTCCACGATGGCGCGCCCGTCGACTTGCTTAACCCCTGCCCGGAGCTCTTCAAGGGAGAAGTTGTCCAGCATGATGGTGTCCACACCGGCAGCCAGCACGGGTTCGATCTGCTCGGCCCGGTCCACTTCGACTTCGAAGTGGGTGGTGTGGCCAAGCTGGGCTTTTGCTGCAATCAGCAGCTCGGTCAGCTTGCTGGAATCACCCCCGGTCATGACTGCCAAGTGGTTGTCCTTGGCCAGCACGGCGTCGGAGAGGCTGTAGCGGTGGTTGGCTCCCCCACCGCAGCGCACCGCGTAGCGCTCCAGGACACGAAGTCCGGGTGTGGTCTTGCGGGTGTCCGTGATCCGGGCGCGCGTCCCTTCCACAAGCCGGACAAACTCCGCCGTCTTGGTGGCGATGGCGCTCATCCGCTGCACCAGGTTCAAACCGACCCTTTCGGCGAGGAGCACCGAACGGGCTCTGCCACTGACCCGCGCGAGGTGTGTTCCGGCGTCGAAGGCTTCACCGTCGGCGAGCAGGATTTCCACCTCGGTGTCCGGGTCCACAAGCTTCATGGCGTCACGGAACACAGTGCCGCCGCTGAAGACGCCGGGGACGCGCGCGTTCAGCACGGCTGTTGCCCGGGCTTCGGCGGGAATCAGGAGCTGCGAGGTGATGTCGCCGCTGGGTGCGTCCTCCGCTAATGCCCGTTCCAGGATCTCCCGGACGGGGGCTGCGGGGAGGGTCAGGTTAGTCATGGACGAGGCTCGCTTTCCGGCTCATGGTGTAACGCTTGTCAAAATCGTCGACGGCGGCTGGTTCCGTCACGCTGTCGCTGCGGTAATGCGCTCCCAAAGACTCCCGCCGCTCCTGTGCCGCATGGACGAGCAACTGAGCTGCCAGGAGCAGGTTGGAATCCTCATGCTCCCGGACGTCGAGGGAATCAGGAATATTCAGAGGCAGAACGTCCTCCGCCCAAGCAGCCAAGCCGGTCCCGGCCTCACGAAGCAGACCACCGGTCCGCAAAACCCCGGCCTTCGCAGTCATCAATCGCCGTAAAGCCCCCCGCGAAAACACCCCCGCCTTCGCAAAAGAAACCTCCCGAGCCCCCGGCCCAGGCAAAGACTCAAACTCCCAGGAAACAGGAGCAGGGAACGGATCCAACGCCAACGCCCAACCGCCCGGGCTAGTCGACAAGTCCTCTTCCAGCGGCGCCGGAGGCCCCGACAGCGCCGTTGTCGCGTGAGGGCCCGTACCGGCCGCCGAGCTAGCGAGGCGATCGCCGGTACGAGGCGCGAGCGCAGGCGCCAAGGGGCCTCTGGCGCCGCGGTCACCGTAGAGGAACGCTTCCACGGCTCTCCGCCCGAACACCAGGCCTTCGAGCAGGGAGTTGCTCGCCAAGCGGTTGGCACCCTGCACCCCGGTGCAGGCCACTTCGCCGGCAGCCAAGAGCCCGGGAACGGAGGTCCGGCCGTAGAGATCGGTCACCACGCCACCCATCCAGTAGTGGGCGGCGGGTGCCACGGGAACGAGTTCCCTGGTCCAGTCGACTCCAGCTTGGCGTGTTCGTTTGCTGAGGGTGGGGAAGCGCTTGTCGAGGAAGCCTTTTCCTCGGCTTTCCTCAATCACGGTGGCATCCAGGAACACGTGGCCGTTGGGGTCGCCGAGCCTTGTGAGGTGCAGGGCGATGCTGCGGGATACGACGTCGCGGGGGGCGAGTTCCGCGTCAGGGTGGTATGCGGGCATGAAGCGATGCCCGTTGGCGTCCAGGAGGATGGCACCTTCGCCCCGCACCGCCTCGGAGATCAGCAGGGGGTCGTTGTTGCCTTCTGCTTCCCGCGCCTCAGCCGGGAGCACCATGCACGTCGGGTGGAATTGGAAGAACTCGAGGTCTGCAACCGCGGCTCCAACACGCCATGCGAGCGCCAAACCATCGGCTGTGGCAACCGCCGGGTTGGTGGTTTGGGCAAAAAGCTGCCCGGCCCCGCCCGTGGCGAGGAGGACGGAGTCGCCGTGGACGCCGAGGTGGCGTCCGTCATGGAGGAAATTTGCTCCCACCACACGGCCACCCTGCGGTCCGCCCAACGAGAGCGAGGTGACCTGGGCGTGCCCGATGACGTGGATTCTGCCCGCGGCTTGGAAATCCAGGACTGTCCGGATCAGTGCGGCCGCCACCCCGGCACCGGTGGCGTCGCCGCCGGCGTGCAGGATGCGCGGAGCCGAGTGGGCGGCTTCGAGACCCAAGGCGGGGTCGCCGTCGTCGTCGAGGTCGAACTGCACGCCGAACCGTCCCAGCCCTGCGATGTCCAAGCGCGCTTCCGTGCACAACACCTGTACTGCTTCTTCGTTGCAGTGGCCTGCCCCTGCTTTGAGGGTGTCAGCGATGTGTGCAGCCACTGTGTCACCGGGGGCCGGCTCGTCCAGTACAGCGGAAATCCCACCTTGGGCGTAGTAGGTGTTGCTGTCCGCGAGCGCACCCTTGGTCAGCAGTACCACTTCCGCGCCGGCTTCCGCGGCCAGCAGTGCGGAGTACAGCCCTGCTATTCCGCTTCCGACGACGATCAGCCGTTTGGGGGCAGGCCCTTGAGCAACGCTCGCGGTAGTCATGTGAGGCTCGATTCGGCTAGTGCGGTGTGATGTGCCTGCTGGCTTAGGCCGGCTTGGCAGCCAGCATGCGCTCCAGCGCAATCTTGGCGTTGTCCTGCACGGAGTCGTCCACCGTGATCCGGTTGACAATGCGTCCTTCCACGAGCTCCTCAAGGACCCAGGCGAGGTAGCCGGGGTGGATGCGGTACATGGTGGAGCACGGGCAGATGACGGGATCGAGGCAGAAGATGGTGTGCTGCGGGTTTTCGGCGGCGAGCCGGTTCACCATGTTGATTTCGGTTCCGATGGCGAACGTGGTGGGCTCGGTTGCGGCTGCGATGGCCTTCTTGATGAAGTCGGTGGAACCGGCGGAGTCGGCGGCGTCCACTACCTCCATGGGGCACTCGGGGTGGACGATCACGTTGACGCCGGGGAAGTCCAGCCGGGCTTTTTCGATCTGGCCTACGTTGAAGCGCTTGTGGACTGAGCAGAAGCCGTGCCAGAGGATGACGCGGGAGTCCAGCAGCGCATGTTCGTCGTTGCCGCCGAATTCCTTGCGCGGGTTCCACATGGGCATCTGTTCCAGCGGGACGCCCAGTGCCTTGGCGGTGTTGCGACCCAAGTGCTGATCGGGGAAGAACAGGACCCGCTGGCCGCGCTCGAAGGCCCATTCCAGGACCACTTTGGCGTTGGACGAGGTGCAGACGATTCCACCGTTGCGCCCACAGAACGCCTTCAGGGCAGCGGAAGAGTTCATGTAGGTTACGGGGATGACGGGTACCCGGCCGGATGCGTCAGGCTCCGTGCCGAAGATTTCTTCCAGCTGCTCCCAGCATTCCTCTACAGAGTCTTCGTCTGCCATGTCGGCCATGGAGCAACCGGCGGCGAGGTTGGGCAGAATGACTGCCTGCTGGGGCGTGGAGAGGATGTCCGCTGTCTCGGCCATGAAGTGGACCCCGCAGAAGATGATTGCTTCGGCGTCCGGCTTGGTCAGTGCTGCGTTGGCGAGCTGGAACGAGTCGCCTACGAAGTCTGCGTACTGGATGACTTCGTCTCGCTGGTAGAAGTGGCCCAGGATGACGGCGCGGTCCCCCAGCGTCGCTTTGGCGGCCCGGATACGAACGTCAAGTTCGGCGTCGGTGGCTTTCTTGTATTCTTCCGGAAGCTGGCCTTGGCGCGGCGTGGCTTTGGGCGCAACGTCGTCACTTGAGGCGCCCGGGCCATAGGCGGGCTCACCGGCGAGGGACTCGGCAAGGTCATACTCCCATGGGCCCCTGGCCAAGGCCGGGCTGCACGTGGACCCTGCGCGGGAGAGGCCCTTCTCGGCTTCTTCGCGAGTGATCAGCTGGACGGCAGTGTTGACGCTGCTCATGGTGTACTCCTGTTGTCTGGCCCGAGGCCGGGCGTGCCGGTGAAGCGGTAGAGGCGGGGTGGGCGGTGTTTTCCGCCTTGGAGGTATTCACCGGTTTCTTCGATTTCCGGTGTTGCCTTGACGTGCCTGCGGAAGTTTGCGGGATCGAGCTGGCGGTCCAGCACGGCCTCGTAGACTTCGCGGACTTGGGCGAGGGTGAAGAACTCTCCCAGCAGGTGGTAGGCGATGGACCCGTAGGCCATCTTGTTGCGGAGCCGCCATAACGCGTAGTCCACGATTGCGTTGTGATCGAAGGCCAGTTCTCCGAGCCGGTCCGCCCGGAACCAGCGCACGTTTTCTGATTCGTCAGCAAGGGCAGCTTCAGTGGGTTGCACCAGTGCCCAGTACACGATGGAGACAACCCTCTGGGTGGGCGATCTGTGGAGGCCGCCAAAAGCGTAGAGCTGCTCGAGGTAGTGGGGCGCCAGGCCGGTGGTTTCGCGGAGGTTCCGCGAGGCAGCGTCCTGCAGGGATTCGTCATGGGCCAACGGTCCACCCGGGAGCGCCCACATGTCTTTGTAGGGTTCACGAATGCGGCGGACCAGCGGCAGCCACAGGGTGGGGCGCCCGGACTTTTCGCTGGGGCGGAGGGCGAAAATCACCGTTGAAATAGCCAACGACGGCGGTGCGAGACGCCTCTCGGCGACGTTCGCTGAGTTGGTGTTCACGGCGTTCACCTCGCTTCATCGCCGTCCGGTCCAGACCGGATCATTAGTTAAAGTCATGTTGACTAGAACTAATGGTACGACTCGATGTGCACGTAGCAAAATGCTTTACGTCACACTGGCTTCGCAGCCGCTTCCATCAGCGGCAGCGTGCGGCCCTGGATGTGGCTGTTCAGGACGATGACCGACGAGCAGCGGACCACGGACTTGGTGGCAATCATGGCATCAAGGACGCGCTGCATATCCGGGTTGGACCGCGCCGCGATCCTCACCATAAGGTCCGAGTTTCCCGTGACTGTGTGGACCTCAATAATCTCCGGAATGGCACTCAGGCTTTCAATGATCGCGTCATGGCCGATCTCCTGGGTGATGGTGACCGAACAGAAGGCCACCACCGGGAATCCGAAATTGGCCGGATCGGGCTGCGGAACCCATGAACCGATGACCCCGTTCTCGATCATGCGATCGATCCGGGACTGCACCGTGGCCCTGGCAACCCTGAGCACGCGGGAGGCCTCCAGCACCGAAGATCGTGGTGAATCCGTGAAGAAACGTACAATTTTTGCATCAAGCGCATCGACCAGCATCAAAGTTCCTGTCCCCGGGGATCCATACCCATCACATCGCTAGAGCAAAAAGTGATGTATCTTACAAACTGCGAGAATTATTCCACGGCTCTTGCTGCGTCGTCGACGCCCGCGTGCCAAACCCATGAGGCCAGCACGCCAAACCAGCATGTAATCCATAGAAGGTAGACACGTATGACAACGAAGTCCATCGCGGCTCCTGCGCCAACATCCGGCCTCGGCCATTCGCTCAAGCCGCGCCAGCTCACCATGATGGGGCTCGGCAGCGCGATCGGCGCGGGCCTCTTCCTCGGCTCGGGGGCAGGCGTTCAGGCGGCCGGTCCGGCAGTCCTCATTTCCTACCTCGTCGCCGGCACCCTGATCATCCTGGTCATGTGGGCCCTCGGCGAGATGGCCGCCGCCAACCCGAACAGCGGCGCGTTCTCCGTGTACGCAGAGAAAGCCATGGGCAAAACCGCCGGCGGAACCATCGGCTGGCTGTGGTGGCTCCAGCTGGTGGTGGTCATTGCCGCCGAAGCCATCGGCGCAGCCGGGCTACTGTTCTCCATCTGGCCCGTCATCCCCGTATGGGTCCTTGCGCTGGTCTTCATGGTGGTCTTCACGGGAATCAACCTGGTGGGCGTCCGCAACTTCGGTGAGTTCGAGTTCTGGTTCGCCATCCTCAAGGTGGCCGCAATCGTCATCTTCCTGCTGATCGGCGCAGCCCTGCTGTTCGGTTGGCTGCCAAACGTTCCCTCCCCCGGATTCTCAGCGTTCGGCGACTTTGCCCCCAACGGCATCGGTGGCATCGCCGCCGCCTTGTTCGTGGTGATCTTCGCGTTCGGTGGAACCGAGATCGTCAGCGTTGCTGCTGCCGAAACCGAGAACCCTGCCCACAGCGTAGGCAAGGCCATCCGCACGGTGGTCTGGCGCATCCTGGTCTTCTACATCGGCTCCGTGTTTGTCATCGCAGCCGTTCTTCCCGTGGGATCGGAAGGACTGAAGTCCCCGTTCGCCGGCGTGCTGGACCTTGCGGGGATCCCCGGCGCCGGAGCGGCCATCACCTTGGTAGCCGTCGTCGCCCTGTTGTCCGCCCTCAACGCCAACCTCTACGGCGCCTCCCGCATGATTTTCTCCCTCTCAGAGCGCGGGGAAGCTCCCGGCTTCCTGTCCCGCCTCAGCGGCTCAAAGGTTCCCGTTGCCGCCGTCGGAATTTCGGTTGCCTTCGGCTTCATCGCCACGGTCCTCGAGTTGCTGTTCCCGGAGAAGATCCTGCCGGCCCTGCTGAACCTTGTCGGATCCACGTGCCTTGTAGTGTGGGGTACCGCGCTGGTGTCGCAGTTCATCCTGCGCCGCAGGGCTGACCGGGACGGCACAGAGCTGCCGCTGCGCATGAAGGGATTCCCCTTCCTCACCATCGTGGGCCTCGTCCTGCTGGGCCTCATCCTGGTGGTGGGCTTCGCCAACCCGGAAAGTGCCGGGCAGCTGATCGGAACGTTCATCCTGATCCTGGTCATCGCCGCCGGCTGCTTCCTCAACGCCAAGGCCAAGGCTGCCAAACACTCCACATCCGTCGAGTAACCAGCTGCTCATTGCCATCAAGAAGCCCTGCACAGTTTGTACCGTGCAGGGCTTCTTTGTGTGCCCAAATTGTACAAAGTGTTTCATTTGAACTGAGCTGATTGCGCACAGCTTCATTGGGTGACTAGGGTCACAGCCATGACTACACATCTTGTGCTGGCCGCCGTCGATGATGACTCGGCCCCGCTCACCCACCATCAACTCCGTGAGCTGTACACCCTGATGGCAGCCGTCCGGCACCTGGACACCTCTGCTGTCGCCTGGCAGCGCCAAGGCATCATCCCGGGCTATGCGCCGGAGCTCGGCCAGGAGGCCGCACAAGTGGGCAGCGGTTACGCCGTTGACCGGACCCGTGACTTCGTCTTCCCCACCTACCGTGAGATGGGCGTTGCCCGGGCAATGGGCCTGGACATGGTGGGGTACATGTCCACCCACAAGGCCACGTGGCACGGTGGCATGTACAACCCTTTGGAATCCAGGTTCGCACCTATTCAGGCCGTGGTTGCGGGGTCTGTCCTGCACGCTGTCGGCTGGGCTCACGGCCAAACCCTCTCCGGCCACGCCGCGGGTGAAACGGGCGTTGCCATGACGTACTTCGGTGACGGCGCCTCCTCGCAGGGCGACGTCCACGAAGCCATGAACTTCGCCGCAGTCATGAAAGCCCCCGTCGTCTTCTTCATCCAGAACAACGGGTGGGCCATCTCGGTCCCCACGGAACGCCAAGTTGCCGGCGGCTCCGTCGCGGCGCGCGCTGCCGGGTACGGAATTCCGGCCCTGCAGGTGGACGGCAATGACGTCGTAGCTGTTTTCGAAGCCACTCGTTCCGCTTTCGCGCACTGCCGCGCCGGCAACGGACCCGTGGTGATCGAAGCCATGACCTACCGCCGCGGGCCGCACTCCACCGCCGACGATCCCGGCCGCTACCGCACGCTGGATGAAGAACGGCTGGACGCCGGAGAGGATCCGCTGGAGCGTTTCAAGCAGCGGCTGCTCGCCGAAGGGATTGCAGACGAGGCCTTCTTCACCGAAGCGCAGCGGAAGGCCGAAGAAGAAGAGGAAGCCATCCGTACCGGCATCGAAGACCTGGGCCCCCGCCCCGGCGCCGAAATGTTCGGCCTGGTTTTCCAGGAACCAACGCCCGCCCTTCAATCCCAAGCCACCGCGTGGCGCGAGGAGTCCGAACATGTCTGAGACCATCACCGATCCGCGCAGTACTGAGTGCAGCACGGCCACCGATGCCGGGTCCGTTCAGCAACTGTCCATGCAGCAAGCACTCAACCGTGCCCTCGACGAGATCCTGGCCGAGAACCCCAAGACGGTCATCTTCGGCGAGGACTGCGGCCGGCTGGGCGGCGTCTTCCGCATCACCGACGGTCTCCAGGCGAAGCACGGCGAGGACCGCGTCTTCGACACCCCGCTGGCAGAGTCCGGCATCCTCGGAATGTCCGTGGGCCTGGCCATGGCAGGCTTCCATCCCATCCCCGAGGTCCAGTTCGATGGCTTCGCCTACCCGGCCATCAACCAGATCGTTTGCCAGATCGCCCGGATGAACTACCGCAGCCGAGGCACCCTGCCCATGCCCATCACGCTGCGTGTGCCCAGCTTCGGCGGCATCCGCGCACCCGAACACCATGGCGAGTCCCTGGAGGCGCTCTTCGCCCACGTACCGGGACTCAAAGTGGTCTCACCGTCCACCCCGCACGACGCCTACCACCAGCTCAAGTACGCCGCGACCCGCCCGGACCCGGTCATCTTCATGGAGCCCAAGTCCCGCTATTGGCAGAAGGGACCGGTGGACGTCGCCTCCGCAGTTCCGGGTCCGGCAACACACGACGACGGCACGGACGACGCTGCCGGTCTCAGCGGCGCCCGCGTGGCCAGGGAAGGCCGCCACCTTACCCTCGTGGCGTGGGGCGCCATGGTCTCCCGCTGCCTGCAGGTTGCCGAGTTGGCTGCCGAGGACGGGATCGACATCGAGGTCCTGGACCTGCGCTGGCTGAAACCGATCGATGCCGAAGCATTGGCGAGGTCTGTTGGCAAGACGCGCCGCGCCGTCGTCGTCCATGAAGCGCCGCTGACCTCAGGTTTGGGGGCCGAAGTCGCCCAACTCATCACGCAGAGCTGTTTCGCGACGCTCAAGGCGCCGGTGGAACGTGTGACCGGCTTCGACGTGCCCTATCCGTCCGGAGACCTGGAGGACGAATACATTCCCAACATCGACCGCATCCTCTTTGGGATCCAACGCGTACTGGAGTACCGCCGTGGCTGAAATTTCCTTCCCGCTCCCCGACCTCGGTGAGGGCCTCATTGAGGCAACCGTGCTGGACTGGCTCGTGGAGCCCGGTCAGCAGGTGGAACGCAACCAAGCGATCGTGGAGCTGGAGACCACTAAGTCGGCCCTCGAATTGCCCAGCCCGCAGGCGGGTAAAGTGGTGCGTATTCACGGTGCGCCCGGTGACACAATCAACGTTGGCGAGCCGCTGATCGTGTTCGAGGTCCCGGATGACACCGCCGGGATCGTGGGCACTGTTCCGAAGGACGAAGCACCCAAGCGCCGGGTCCGCCTGAGCGCCGTACTCGATGAGGACTGACATGATGACCGGCAGGCACACCATGGAACAGCACAGGCACACGGTAGAGGGCACGGATCCCGGGCTGTTCGTGGAAGTCCACGAGCCGGCCACCGACGGCGGCCTGCGCCCCGTCCTGCTTATCCACGGCTTCTCTTCCTCCACGAAACTGAACTGGGTGGACAGCGGCTGGATCACCACCCTTCAGGACGCAGGCCGCCGGGTCATCACCGTGGACCTGCCTGGTCATGGCCGGAGCCACTCCCCTGAGGATTTGGATTCGTACACGCCCAGCCGCATTCGTGCTGACCTTCTCCAGATAGTCAACGACGCCGGGGCGCGGCCCCTGCGCGACGGCGACCCGTCCACGGGACTCGACGTCATTGGCTACTCGCTCGGTTCCAGGCTGGCGTGGGAGTTCGGCGCCACCCAGCCGGACCTCGTTCACCGCATCGTTCTGGGCGGGCCGAGCTCGGCGGACCCGTTGGCAGCTTTCGACCTCGTGGCCGCACAGCGGCATCTGGCCGACGGCACACCCATTGAGGACGGGTCCACGGCAGGCCTGCTGAAGATGGCGCAAATGCTTCCAAGCAACAACCTGTTTGCCATGTTGTCGCTCATCGAGGCCATCAAGGGCGAACCTTTCGATCCTGCGGAGGCCGCCCCTCACATGCCACTGTTGCTCGTGGCCGGGGAGAAAGACGAACGGGCAGCCACCATGCCGGAGCTGGCCTCCATTGCCGGCAAACGTGGCGGCATGGTGGAGACCTTGGTGATCCCGGGACGCACCCATACCAATGTCATAACAAGCCGGGCGTTCAAGGAAGCTGCCGTCGGGTTCCTCGGCGTGTAGGAGCCCGGCGTATAGAACGGAAATAGCTTTGCGGGCGGCTGGTACTCCTGACTGACGTCAGCGGGCCAGCCGCTCGGCGTTCAGGCTCATGCGCTCCAACACACTCAGGGCCATCGCGTACTCGTCGATGCCTATGCCCATGGACAGGTCCTGACGCGCGTCTTCCACCAAGCGTTGGGCCTCGTGGTATTTTTCCCTTCCACGTTCGCTCAGCGCCAGCCTGTCGTCGATCATGGTGATCATTCCCCGCCCCACCAAGGCCGCAAGTTCGCGTTCGCGTAGCCGGGCATCGCCGCCCCACAGCGGCTGCAGGATGTCCTCCAGTCGATCAGGCCGCATGGCACCCTCCGACAGCGTGCCCAAGGTGTGCCATTGGCGCCGGGTGAGTTTGATCCGGGCCAGGGTGGCGTCCAGCTGGATTTCCAATGCGGCGTCCAACCTCTTGATCCAATATCCGATGGGCTTGTTCACAAGGCCATGCTTTCAGTGGGGGCGCCACCGGGCAAGGTGTGGACTGTAGGCTGGGAGTGCAACGAATTACGTGGAAGTGGAGCAGATGGGCATGCGTTTCAAGGACCGTGCGGAAGCCGGTCGACGCCTGGCTGAAGGACTCCCCCAACTGAGGGAGCGGCCGGACACCATCGTCCTGGGCCTGGCCCGTGGCGGAGTCCCGGTAGCCGCAGCCGCGGCCGCGGAACTGTACCTGCCGTTTGGCGCCGTGCTGGTCCGCAAACTGGGTATTCCGGGGCGTGACGAGACCGCTTTCGGGGCCCTGGCGTGGTCGCAGGGCGATGTCCTTCGGATCGTTAACAGGCCCTTGAAGGAGCTCGTCCTGGCCCACGGAATTTCCCAGTCAGCCTTGGACTCCGTGGAAGCCCATGAACGGGCCGAGTTGATCCGCCGCGCCAACCGCTACCCGGGTATCGGCCACGATCTCCGCGGAAAGACAGTGGTGCTGGCCGACGACGGACTCGCTACAGGAGCCACCATGCGGGCAGCCGTGGAAGCCGTCCGGTCCGGCGGTGCCAGCACCGTCATCGCCGCAGTGCCGGTTGCCTCCCTTGAGGCCTCGACGTCGCTGGCCCGGGTCTGCGACTTTGTGATGGCATTGCACACGCCCGGCAAGTTCCATGCAGTTGGCGCGTTCTACGACCGCTTCGAGCAGTTGTCCGACGCCGACGTCGTAGGCCAGCTTGAAGGCGCCGGGGCCAGCGGCCGTAAGTAGCCGCCGTCGTGATCTAAACGTAAAGACGGGCGCGGTCCCCTGGGACCGCACCCGTCTTTTATGCTTTTTTGCAGCTTCTAGTGGTGGACGCTATATCCCAGCGGACGGCCACGGGTTTCCTTGGCCAAGATCACGCCAATTGCGGAGATGACGCACAGAACCATGATGTAGATGCCCACTGATCCGGACCACTTGGTGGTATCCAGGAGAGCTTGGGCAATGAGCGGAGCGAAAGCGCCGCCCAGGATTGCACCCAGCGCATATCCGATGGAAATTCCCGAGTATCGGACTTGGGCAGGGAACATCTCGGCGTACATGGCGGACATAGGACCGTAGGACAGACCCAATCCGATAGTGAGGACAAACAGTGCGGTTCCATAGAGCAGGATGTCCTTGGAATCGATCAGCACGAACATGGGAATCATCCACGCGAAGACCAAGCCGTAACCGATCAGGAACGTCTTGACGCGACCAATCTTGTCTGACAACCAACCGCCCACCATGGTGAAGATGAGCCAGCCGAAGGACGCAATGGTGGTGGCCAGCAAGACCTGCGGCGTAGGCATCTTCAACGTACGTGTGGCGTAGGAGATGAAGAAGGCGATCAGCAGGTAACCGGCCGCGTTATTGGCGATGAAGATCAAGGCAGCAAGAACAACTTCCTTCTTGTTCTTGCGGAACAGTTCACCCAGGGGTGCCTTGCTTTCGGCCTTGCGCTGGGCGATCTCCTTGAAGACAGGGCTCTCACCAACGGCGCGTCGAATCAGGTATCCCACCACGATGAGGACCACGGACAGCAGGAACGGCACGCGCCATCCCCAAGACGCGAAGTCTTCCTTGGACATCCCCGACTGCAGCAGGAACAACAGACCGGTGGCCAGGATCATGCCGATCGGAACACCGATCTGCGGGTAGGCGCCGAAAAGTCCGCGCTTCTTAAGCGGCGCATGCTCCACAGCCATGAGTGCAGCACCGCCCCACTCGCCACCGGCCGAGAACCCCTGGACCACGCGCAGCGTGATGAGCAGGATAGGCGCCCATACGCCGATGGTTGCGTAGGTGGGCAGCAAGCCGATCAGCGCAGTGGCAGCACCCATCATGACCAGTGTCATGACAAGCACGGCCTTGCGGCCCATCCTGTCGCCGAGGTGTCCGGCGACAAAGGCCCCGAGAGGACGGAACAGGAAACTGATGCCGATCGTGGCGAACGACAGGAGCTGGGCCACTCCCGGGTTGGACTTCTCCAAGGGAGAAAGGAACAACGGCGCCAACAGGGTGGCGGTGAGCTGGGCGAAAATGAAGAAGTCGTACCACTCAATGGTGGTGCCCACCAACGTCCCGGCCAGTACCCTGCGCTCCTCGCGCTTGCTGCTGGGTCCTGACGGAGAGTCGACAGTGGAAGTTGCGGTCATTGGAACTCCATGGGGTGAGAGTGACTGGTCGGCGCTTGACTTGCATTAACCGACAGAACGGTCAGTTAGGAAAGAATACTACATCCTGTGACCCAAAGCACAGACCCCTGGGCTTTGGGCCACCATAGAATGGTTCGCATGAATCCCCGCAGCGACGTCAAGGGTCCACCGGAAGCAGCAACGCAGGTTCCGCCGTCGCAAACGCTCTCACGCGGTATCCGCGCGTTGGAGATTCTCGCCGCAGCCGAACGCCCCCTCAGCATTGCCGAACTCACCGAGGCCCTGGGCGTCCACCGGTCCGTGGCCTATCGAATCCTGCGGACGCTGGAGGATCACTCGTTGCTGGTGCGCGACGACTCCGGACGCGTTCAACCAGGCCCCGGACTGTCGGTCCTTGCCCGCGGAGTGTCACGAAACCTTCAAACGGCCGCACTGCCCGAGCTCACGCAACTGGCGAACACGCTGCACATGACCGCTTTCGTCGCAGTGTGGGACCACCAGGAATGCGTCAACCTGGTGACCGTTGAACCACGGCACTCCGGGGCCGCCCTCGCCCAACACCCCGGGAACCGCCACCCCATCGCCACCGGCGCCCCGGGGATAGCCATCCAATCAACCATGACGGAAGAACGCTGGCAGCAGGTAGGAGCCGGGAACCCCTACCGGGCCGAAGCCCACGAGGCCCGCCGCCTGGGCTACGCAACCAGCCATGACGAAGTGATCGCCGGGCTCTCCTCCATCGCTGCCCCCATCCGGGTTCCCGGCGGACGGCCGGCAGCGATCGCCGTCGTCTATATCCGCCTGGACCAGGACGCCGACGCCGTGGGCAAGGCGCTGGCCGCCAGCGCAGCCCGGATCGAGAGCCAGCTGGCCTGAACCCTTCTTCGCAGGTCAAGTGACGTGCCCCACAGCACAAGACGGCAGCCGTGGCAAAGCGAATACTCGAAGAAGGACCGGACACACCGTCCGGCCTTCTTTCGAGCACGAGAAGGAACCCATGAGCCTGAATCTCCTTGATACCTCCAACTGGCTGCCACTGGATGGCCTGGCCCCCGGCTTCGACGCCAACAAGGCCCCCACCGTGCAAGACCTAGCAGGAACACAGTTCTCCGTCCGCAACGACGGAGGACCCATGACGTTCAGCTTCGACGATGAAGAAGTTCAATGGGCTGCCGCCGGTCATTCAGGAACCGCCCCCTATGAGGCCTTCTTGGTAGCCGAGGGACTGTACTACGCCCAGTGGCAGAGTCAGACGGATCCCGAAATCGCAGTTTCCCTGGTCCTGGACCTGCTGCACGGCAGGGCCCTCTTCATTGGCGCGGCGCTCGGCAGGGCATCAGCCTCCAGCGTCGCCGTCCACCACGATTTCCGCCCCGGCACACTCGATGGTCACCACAGCACGGGGGCGGAAATTTCAGAGAGTCACGCACTTATTGGCCGCCGCGTTGAATGGGTCTACAGCGAATCGCACGCATATGAGCACATCTACCTCAGCCCCACCTGGTACACGTGGCAGTGCCTCGCCGGTCCGGAGCGCGGACTGGCGGACACGGACTCGAACACCGTTTTTCAGGTCCGGCCCGGAATCTTCGTGTTCACCTGGCGCGAAAAAGTCATACCGTGCGGCTCAGTCACCATCGCCGACCACCGGGATCCCCACGCCATCAGGTCCCACGGCAGCCTCTTCGGCTGGGACGAGGCAGGCACGGAACCCGTGCACTTCACCTTCGGTGCCCACGGCCGCCTGATCAGCATCAGCCGGCACAGCCCGGAACTTGATCCGGCCAAGGGGATGTAGCCCTAGGGGAAGACAACAAGAAAGCCCCGGTGAGCGTTACGCTCGCCGGGGCTTCCTTTGCTAGTGGCTGGGTATCAGCTTTCAGCCCCATGGCCGATCCGGGCGTACAGTGCCGGCTGCGAGCGCCGCAGACGCAAACCCCAGATGACACCAACCACTCCGGGCAACAGGACCAGCATCGGCAAGACAAAGGTGACAGCCGTCGATTCGGTCTGTCCCAGCAAAACGTTGAAGTTGGCCATGATGAGCACAAAGACGATGGCCAAAAGCACAAAGCCCAGGCCCGGAGCGATCACCCTGACCCACAGGCTTGCCCCATGCTGCTGCCGGCGGAAGAACCCGATCACCGCCACCGATACCACAGTCATCAGCAACACCAGGCCCATGGCCCCGCTGTTGGTCAGCCAAGTGAACATGGTCAGCACGGGGTACAGTTCGCCGAGCTCGGAACCGGATCCCGCAACGGCGAAGGCCAAGGTCACGACGACGGCAATCACCGTCTGCGCCAACGAACCGGCGAAGGGTGCCCCGCTGCCCACCCGGACTTTGGCCAGCGTTGACGGCAGGACGCGCTCGCGGCCGAGAGAGAAGAAGTAGCGGGCTACTGCGTTGTGGAAGCTGACCAGAGCGGCGAAAAGGCTGGTCACAAAGAGGATCTGGGCGATGTCGCTGAGCAGCACACCGCCGTGAGTGCCCAGAAAGGCAAAAATCATGTCGGGGCCGCTGGTGGTGGCCGCCTCAATCACAGCGGACGGCCCCGCCCCCACGGTCATGGCCCAGGCAGAGACTGCATAGAAGACTGCAATGATCCCAACGGCAGCGAAGGTGGCCCGGGCTACCGTGCGCTTGGGGTCCTTGGATTCCTCACCATAAATAGCGGCCGATTCGAAGCCCATAAAGGCGGCGATGCCGAACGAGAGAACGGCTCCGATGCCGGGAACGAACAGGCTTTCGGGGCTGAAGGTTGCTGCATTGATGCCCTCCGGAGCTACGGCGAGGCTGATGACGTCATACACGATGACCACCAGGAACTCGAGGGCCACCAGGATGCCGAGCACCTTGGCGGACAGGTCCACCCTGTTCACGCCCAGCCACCCGACGATTGCGATGCACACCAGCACGGGAATCCACCAAGGAACGCTCACACCAAGCCGTGCGGACAGCAGCGAGGAGACCGTGAAGCCAAACAACCCGTAAATGCCCACTTGCATCAGGTTGTAGGCCATGAGGGCAATCAGCGACGCGCCCACGCCTGCCGGCCGTGAGATGCCTTGTGCGATGTATGCGTAGAACGCTCCTGCGTTGGTGACGTAACGGCTCATGGCCGCGTAGCCCACAGCGAACAGCGCCAAAATTGCACCCAGGATCAGAAATGACAGCGGCACGCCGGTGACACCGGTGACCGCAAAAGTGGTGGTGACACCGCCCGCCAGCACGGTCAGCGGCGCCGAGGCCGCGATAATCATGAAGGTTACTGCCGGTACGCCCAGCCGCCTCTTGGTGCCTACGGCTCCGGCCGCCCTGCCCTTGACGGGGTTGTCGTCGCTCATAGTGTGCTCCTGCCTCGGTGCCGCGGGAGATTGCGCGGCACGGTGTCTGTCATTCCGCAATCTTCCACCGCAGGGCCGCGGCGTGACTTGTCTCACACGGCAGGGTGTTTGTCGCTGCACGCAAGCACGGACGTTGGCAGGCCCCGGTGTAGAATCGTGGGCAAGCTCACGTCCGCGCCCTTGGCATTCCCGCCCTTGTGGCAGCGGCGCCGGGGGCCATGGAAAAGGAGTTTGATGACCGTCGCGGCTGATACGGGCCCCGCAACCGTGGACACCATCGTGGCGGAGTCGTTCCAAGAGTGGAGCAAGGCGATCTCCAGCTCTTTCGTACCCCTGTTGGCTACGGGCCCAGGCAGTTCATCCTTCCAAGGTGCCACCTTCCACGGCATCATGCGCGCGCGAGTACTGGGGCAGATCTCTGTGGTGGAAATTACGGCCGGGCCCCACACCGTCCTGCGCACACCGGAGCTGATTGCCAAGTCCACGGGGCGCTTCTTCAAGCTCAGCATCCAGCTCGCAGGATCGGGCCGCCTCATTCAGGACGAACGCGAGGCGGTGCTCCGCCCCGGTGATCTTTCCATCTACGACACCTCCCGCCCGTATCAACTAACGTTCGACGACGACTTCCGTACTTTGGTGCTCATGTTCCCGCATGTCTTGTTGGACTTGCCGGCCGAAGCCATGGGACATGTGACCGCTTTGCGGATTCCGGGCGATGAGGGCCTGGGCGAACTCATCAGCCCCTTCCTGGTGAAACTGGCCGACAACCTCGAGGCCCTTTCCGGCACCAATGGGCTGCGGTTGGTCCACAACGCGTTGGACCTGGTCACCACACTTTTCAACGGTGAACTCGATCAATTGATCGAGACAGGCCGGGATCCACATCTATTACTGCTGGGCCGCATCCACGACTACATTGAGGCCAACCTCGGCGATCCCGAACTCTCCCCCGGAACAATAGCCGCTGCACACTACATCTCCACGCGGCATCTGCACGACCTCTTTCAGGAAATCGGGACCACGGTGGCCTCCTCCATTCGTCAACGCCGACTCGAACGCTGCCGGCGGGACCTCAGGGATCCTGTGCTGGCAGATCGACCTGTGACGGCCATCGCGGCGCGGTGGGGGTTCACCGATGCCGCCCATTTCAGCCGTATTTTCCGCGCGGCTTTTGGAAACTCCCCCACCGGCTACCGCAACAGCCACTGACGGCGCGCTGGACCAACAAACCCAGCGGCCGTCATCGAGCTGATGGCTACGCCGCCGCCGTCGGAGCCGTGCCCTGATCCGCAAGGGCTGCCATCTCTTCGAGCATGGTCCGCAACAGCCTGTCTTCCAATCCGGCGTAAGCAGGATCTCCCGCACGGTTGACCAGCTCCCCGGGGTCTTCGCCATGATCGTACAGTTCCGTGATCCCGGTGCCGAAGTAGCGGGTCAGCCTGCCCTCAAAGGTGATGACCGTTCGCATACGGACAGGTCCTGGCAGTCCATCCAAGCCAAATGGTTGCTCTTCCTCCACCAGGAGCGAGTCCCGATGATGCTCGGTGTCCCCCTGAAGGAGCGGCACAAGGGAGCGTCCCTGAATTCCCCTATACCCCTTGGAGCCGGCGAGCTCAAGAAGGGTCGGGGCCAGGTCCGCACTGGAAACCAAGGCCTTAGCGCGCCGGGGTGAGGTGCCCGGAAGGTGCACCACCAACGGAACGTTGGTCACGGCGCGGTAGTGGACAAAATGCTTGAGCATGAGGCCGTGGTCCCCAAAGAGATCGCCATGATCGCTGGTGAACACCACAATGGTGTCGTCGGCCAGTCCTTGGCGGTCCAGCTCGTCCAGTATCCGACCAATGTGCTCGTCCATCATGGTGATCAGGCCGTACTGGGCGGCCGCCGCGAACCTGAACTGTTCCTCCGTAGCCGCCCATGTCATGGTTGGGTCCATATTCGGCTCACCGCGGTGCTCCATCATGTTCCTGACATGCTCCGGCGAGCCGGAATGGTCCTGCTCGAAGCCCAGCGGGAGCGGCAGATCCTTTGGGTTGTAAAGGTCTGAATAGCCTGCCGGTGGCGAGAACGGGTGATGCGGGTCAGGGAAGGACACGAACATGAAGAACGGCTGGTCCTGGCCGGCAGCATCCTTCAAGTGCTCGATCGCCTTCTCGCTCACATAGCTGGTGGGGTGCACATCAGCCGGGATAGCCGTCTGATACACCTGATCCCACCCCCCGTACGTGCTGGACGAATTTCCCGGACCTCCCAGCGTTTCGGGGTCAACGCCGCGTTCCCGGGCCCAGTGCACGTAGTGTCCTCCGGGCCGGTCCCCGTGGCCAATCACGAGGTCCACATGCTGGTAGCCGTAGTAGTCTGCCGGGAGTGGAATGAAACGGGCATCGTGGGCGTCGCGGTTCTCCCATTGATCCCACCCCGGGGAAAGACCCTGACGGCGGGCGTCGCTGATCACGGCGTCCAGCAACAGGGGATCTGTTGCCCGGATCTCCTCGGCCTGGTGCGGCTCGAACTCCCAGCCCATGTTTTGATGGTGCAGCTTTCCCACACCCACCGTCCGGTAACCACCCGCCCCAAGGGATCCGGGAACTGTCCGGGTCAGCGGGTCAAGGGTGATGCCGTTGCAGCGGGTCCCGTGCGCGGAGGGCCACCTGCCGGTCATCAGGCTGGCCCGGTTAGGCATGCACGTGGGGTTGGCCACCGTCGCATTCTCGAAAACAACGCTCTTGGCTGCGAGCGCGTCCAGGTTTGGCGTCTTGACAGTGGCGTTGCCGGCAAAACCCAGGTGGTCGGCCCGGAGCTGGTCCGCGATGATGAACAGGACATTGGGCCGGCGGTTGGCGGCTGTCCGTCGCTGCCCCGTCATGCGGGCCTCTTGATGAGCGACAGCACTTCGGTTCGCTGCCGGGCGAACTCCGGCAAGGAGCGAGTAGTGATTTGATCGCGTGGTGCCGGCAATTCCACGTCCACCACCTTGAGGACGCGGGCGGGCCGGGACCCGAGGACCACTACGCGGTCCGCAAGGTAGACAGCCTCGTCGATGTCGTGGGTGACCACCAAAATAGTCATGTTGAAGTCGTTCCGGATCTTCAAGCACAGGTCCTCCAGGTCAAACCTGGTCTGTGCGTCTACTGAAGCGAACGGCTCGTCCATGATGAGGATCTCGGGCCGGTACGCCAGCGCCCGGGCGATCGCCACGCGTTGCTGCATGCCGCCGGACAACTGCCACGGATATTGGTTGTCGGCATGGGAAAGTCCGACGGCGGCCAGCGCACTATCGCAGCGCTCCTTCAGTTCCGCTGCGGGCAACTTGAGGTGCCGCAAGGGAAGGACCAGGTTCTTCCGCACGGTGAGCCATGGCATGAGCGAGCGGTTGTAGTCCTGGAACACCAGCGCCATCTCCGGTGGCGGACCGCTGATGGTTCGCCCGTCAATTGCTGCACGTCCGCTGCTTGCCGGATGAAGCCCGGCCAGGCATTTCAGGAGTGTCGTCTTTCCAACCCCTGATGGGCCGACGATGCAGACAACCTCGCCGGCATCCACGGTGAAGGTGAGGTCTTCGATGACTGTGCGTGATTTGTCGCCGCTGCCGTAGGTCTTGGCGAGGTGCGCCACGTCCAGCCGCGGTGTGGTCGCACTGATGCGGGTTTCTGGTTGCTGTGCCATGGTGGACTTTCTGTTTCGGGTGGGAAGAACCGGGACCTGCCGGGCGCTCATGCTGCACGCGCCATGCGACGGGATCCGATGTACCAGGACAAAACCTTGCGCTTGAGAAGGCTGAACAGGATGTTGACCAGGAATCCGATGACACCCAGGAGCAGGATGCCGGCCCACATGTCAGCGGTCATGAAGCTCTGTTGTGCCAGCAAGGTCATGGCTCCGATGCCCTGCGAACTGCCGAGCATTTCGCTGGCAATCATCACGATGAAGGCCACTTGAAGGCTCACCTGCAGACCGGAGAAGATCTGGGGCATCGCCGCTGGCAGGAGGACATTGAGCACCCGTTCCTTTCGGCTGAGCCGGTAAACCCTTGCGACGTCCATGAGATCGTTGCTGACACTCCGGATGCCGTCCACTGTGGCGATCATGGTGGGGAACAACGCAGCCAGGGCAATGCTGGTTACGCGCATTTGCGTACCGAAGCCGATGAGGGAGATGAAGATCGGCACCAAGGCCACGGGAGGTATACCGCGCAGGAAGTGGATCAACGGATCGATCATCCACCGGGCCGGAGGGACCAGCGCCGTGACGAACCCGACCCCGATGCCGGCCACCGCTGCGATGGCGAAGCCCAGGAACAGGTTTCCCAAGCTGAGAAGGACATCGGACTGGAAGTGGTCGAACAGCCACAGTTCCTGAAAACGGATCAGGATGGTTTCCAGCGGAGGAAAGAAAGGAGCGGCGGAGTTGGCGGATAGGAACCACCATGCCGCAAGCAGCAGCACCGGAGTTCCTGCGCCGATCACCCAGTTTCGTATTGCGACGTTTCTCATCAGGGCACCACTTCCCGGTAGGACTCATGCCAGTGCAGAACCCGGCGCTCGGCCAACCGGGTAGCACCTTGGAACAACAGACCCAGAACACCGAGGACAATTACCAATCCGTAAAGACTGGCGTAGTCACCTGCCGCTTGTGCCTGGTAAATGCTTTGGCCCAGGCCCGGACCACCGCCGAGGAGGCCTGCCACCACCGTGACCACCAAGGCGGCAGGAGCTGCCACCCGCATAGCCGTACCGATGTAGGGCATGGCACTGGGCAAAACCACCCGTGCCAGAATTTCTCCTTCGCCCATGCCGTAGGAGCGGGCAGTATCGCGTGCCACGGGGTCGGTGCCCTGCACGCCGTCAACGGTTTGCATGATGATGGGGAGCAGGCATCCGAACACCACCAGGAAAAGCGCCATCTCAGCAGTAGGACCAAGCACCAGCACCGCTAGGGGGAGGATAACGATCGGCGGGACTGGTTTCAGGAATTCCAACACGGCCAAGGTGGCATACCGGACGGATTCGAAGCTGCCTATCAGCAATCCGAGGACTACTCCCGCCAAGGCCGCCAAAGCCAACGCGAGCAATGCGATGCCAATGGTGGCGCCAAGGGCGGACCAGAAAGTGCCTGTACCCAGAATGGTCGCGAGGGTGGTGAACACTGTTGTGGCCAGTGGGAGCGCGTTTCCTGCCACGTTGGCCGTCGCCAGGACCTGCCAGATGACAAGGGCTCCGGCGATGCCCAAGGCGCTGAACGCATAGGGGCGGATGGATGCTTTCATGATGAATCTCCCATGTCGCTTACGGCCTACTTGCCGAAAATTACGTCAGCCGGCAGCTTCACAGGTGCACTCAGGAAGCCCAGCTCAGCGAGGTTTTTGTTGGCGCGTTCGATGTCCTCGAGGCGTACCTCTTCGGGCCAGTAGTTCACGGCACCGGATTTCACGACCTCCAGCGGAGTCTTGGTGATTTCGGCGCTGAGCTGCTGTGCTTCATCGATGTGGCCGTTGGCGTATGCGTTCGCCTTGTAGATGGCCGCCTTGAACCCCTCCAACGCCTTCTCCTTGGACTTCACCGTGTTCGCCCCTGACACCCAGAGGCCAATCGCGCCCTGTTCAAAGAACTCGACGCCGGGCGAGGCCAGAAGCCTGTTGCCTTCTGACGCGGCCTTGGACGTGAATGGGGCAACCAGGGATGCCGCATCGACTCGTCCGGAGTTCAACGATTGGAGTGCCGATGACGGATCGAGGACCATCCAATTCACCTTGGCGGGGTCCCCACCGTCGTCCTTGACGAGCTTGCTGACTGTAACCTCCAGCTGTGCCTTGCGGGCTGGAACACTGACGCTCTTTCCTTCCAGGTCCTTCGGCCGGTTGATGGTGGACCCCTGCTGCACCAGGAGGCCGGTGTCATCCACGCGGTTGAGGTCCGCCCCCTCACTAGCCCCGTCCTTGTAGCCATCGGCTGCGGCGATGATCTTGAGCGGTACGTTCTGGCTCAATGCATTCAAAAGCGGGACGGAGGGAGTGTAGGTGAGATCAATCTGACCGCTCTGGGCAGCTGCAATACCGGCAGGCGGGTTGGCAATGACAGAAATCTCGACGTTGAGACCCTGTTCCTTGAAATAGCCTTTGTCAGCCGCGAGGCGGATACCGGCGTCCGAACCTATACCGATGGTTCCCACCTTGAGGGTGGTGGTCCCGTCCGCAGCGGGGGCGGTGGCTGGGCCGGAACCGCCACCGCAGGCGGCCAACGTCATGGACAAAACTGCGGCCAGGGCCAAGGGAATGGTGCGTCGCATGGTGCTCCTTGAATCACGAATGGTTGGAAGAGAAATGTTCTGTCTGGTTGATTGGTGGCCTACGCTGATCGGTGGACTACGCGGCCACCGCTCAGGGTGAGCCTGACCTCAGTGTCGAGGAGCTTTTCAATGTCCTCGTCCACCGGCCAAGGGTTGGAGAGCAAGCACAAATCTGCTGTCATCCCGGGTGTCAAAGCACCCTTGAAGTGCTCCGCGTGGTCTTGCCAGGCAGCGTTGGTGGTCATGGCAGCCAACGCCTGCAAGCCAGTAATCCGCTCCGGATCCTGCGGACTGCCTGGCTGGGAACGAGTGGCTCGGCGGACGGCTGCCACCACGGTTCGCCGCCAATCGGTACTGGTGACGGGAGCATCCGAGGCAAGGTTGACATGAACTCCGGCTCCCAGTGCTGACTTCAGGGGCTGGTGCCGGGAGAAACGATCCTCACCGAGGACCTGGCGCATGATGTCACCGGCCTCTTGGCGGATGAGGGGGTTGGTGCTGTAACCAATGCCGTGGGAAGCCATGGAGTGAAGTGTCCCGAGATCATCGAAGGCCCCATGGATGATGTAGTGGCGATTCCCTGATGACAATGAATGCGCCGCGGCTCCCTCAGCTGCTGCGATGATCGCTTCAACGGCGGCTGCGGCGGCTGCGTCCCCTGTGGCGTGGACCCCTGCTTGCAACCCGGCGTCGTTGATGAGCCCCAGTATTCTGTGCAGCTCCGCAACCCGCTCGGCGTCAGTGGCCCCCTGGATCACCAGGCTGCCGTGCGTGCATGCCTTGCCATACGGTTCACTCATCCACGAGGTGCCGCTGCGGGGGATACCATCGGCGAAGATTTTGACACCCGCGATCCGCAGCTGCTCAGGATTGATACCGCGGTTCAGGTAGGTAGCGGCAAGTCCGCTGCGCAGGCCTGCCTCAACCGCCCTGGCATTGGCTCCCCCGGTTCCCGCGAAGAGCATCAGGACGTTGATCCTCAGCGTCAGTTGGTTCGCCTCGGCGAGATCGCCCAGCAACTCCAGTGCCGCCGTCGAACCTGCACCATCCATGAGTCCGGCGCTTGCCGGACCCAGGCCAGGATCGGTGAGGGAGGTGATACCGAGTGCATGCAGCTGCTCCTGCAAGGCAAGCAGAGCCGGCCGCAAGGTGGATTCGGGAACCGGCGGCATTGCCCGCGAGAGAAGTTCCATAGCTCCGTCCTGGAGCAGGCCGGATGGGCTGCCGTCGGAAGTCCTCGCCACCACGCCGCCGTGAACATCCGGCGTCGCGGCGTCAACGCCTGCCCTTCTCAGCGCTTCCCGGTTGGCCAGCAACTGGTGCCCTGTACTGTCGAACGCCACTACGGGGGTTTCCGGCCTGACTTCGAGCAGGAATCCTTGGGCCGGGCCCAGCAGGGCTTCGTCCCAGCCATGGGCACGTACCCAGCCGTCCTCACCCGCAGGTGCTGCCTCCAGGACGTCGACGACGGCCGCCCAATCAGGCGCCACGGCCGGATCCAGTCGGGTATAGCCGTAGGCGGCCATGGCCGCGGAGACGAAATGCAGGTGAGCATCGTTGATTCCGGGGATGACCGCCCCGCCGGCGGCGTCGATAACCTGCGTGTCGGGGCCAATCGACGGGCTCACCGCGTGGTGGCCCAGCGCCGCAACGCGGCCGCCCTTGACAGCGACGGCATCGCTCACGTGATGTGGTGCCGCCGGGTCCATGGTGTGGACCGAGGCATTCACGATCACCAGATCAGCGAAATCTTCCATCGGTTCTCCTCAGGTCACAGCATCCAAAATGTGATGCAGACAACGTTCCTGAAAGAAGTATGTCGCTTGACTGGGTCACTTGACTAGGTTTTGACGTAAAATTTCTTTCGGAGGACTTTTCCACCTCCCCGGCACGGCCGAAACGACGCCACGGCGGATAGCGCCTACGATCGATGAGACCGCCTGAAAGAGAAGAAGGTGCATGAATGGCCAGGGTTCCCGCTGAGGAGAGGCGGCTGCAGTTCGTCGAGGCCGCAGCAAGGGTGATCGCCCAGGACGGCCTCGCCTCTGCAACCACACGACGAATCGCCAGTGAAGCCGAAGCCCCGCTTGCGGCACTGCACTACTGTTTCCGGAGCAAGGACGAGCTCCTTGAAGAGGTCTATAACTTCCTCAGCAGGGACTACGCCAAGGCCCTGGAGCCTGTGGCTGATCCTGGAATGGGATTGCGCCACATGGTGGGTGTGCATGCCAGACGCATCTGGAGCCGTATGCTGGAAAACCCCCATGAGCAGGTCACAACTTTCGAACTGCTGCTTCGGCGCTTCCGCGTAGAGGCCGAAGACCAGCCGCAGGCCTTGCTCATGAACCGCTCCATGTACGACGGCTGGGTCAACTCAACGCTGGAGCTGTTCCGTGCAGCCGCGGAAGCCGCCGGCGAACCTGTCCCCGCCAACCTGGAGGACATCACGCGCATGTTCATTTCCGGGATCGACGGCATCAGCATGCAGCATTTGGCCGACCCCGACGACGAACGGTCACTCCGGTTGGTGGAACTCATGGCCTCGTCCCTCGCCGGAGCGCTCCACTACGACTGAGACTGGCGCTTCATCACCAAGGACGTGACTACGCCCAGCAGCAAAAGGCCGGCGGCCGCCGCCATGGAGACGACAAACGCCGCACCCGGGCCTTGCGTTTCAGCCAATTGCCCGGCCAGGTAAGAGCCCAGCGCAGTTCCTGCCACGATTCCGCTGGCGAGGGCTGTCATCACCGTTGCCATGCGCCCTGCCGGTGCTACCACGCCGCCGATGCTGAAAACGGTCACCATCACGGGCCCCACGGGAATGCCCAGTATCAGCAGGACAAAGATCATGGGCCAGATACCCGCCGGGAGAAGCAGCAAGAGCGACAGAACGGACATCGCCAAGGCTGCGGCAACCCAGCGGGAAGCCAAGCTGAACCGTTGCGGCCAGAATGCCACCGAAAGCGCTGCCACGGCTGAGCTGAGGCCCATCACTGCATACAGGAGTCCAGCGATCTCGGCAGTAGCGTACTGGGCGGAAAAGGCACTCAGGGCGTTCTGCGTTGCACCGAAAAAGGTACCCATGCACACCATCGCGACAACCGGAACGGCCACCACGGCTCCGGCCCAACGGCTACGCCGCTGCGGAGCCACCGAAGAGGATTGCTCGCTGTAAGGCCCCTGTCCACTGGGAGTGACGACGCCGGCCCGAGGCTTCCGAGGCGCGGGCACCACCGCATGCTGGCTTGGATGGACCGCAAAGGCAGGAACCAAGGTGATGGTCATGACGGCAGCCAACGCGAGCGGCAACCACGGCGCCACCATGCTGGCCAGAACACCTACCAAGGCAGGGCCCAGAACGAAGGTGATCTCGTCCGCGGTGCCTTCATAAGACAGGGCGGTGTCCAGGTCAGCCCGGTTGGCTGCGACGCTCCTGCCCCCGCTGCCGGCAGAGGAAGATAAATTGCGGGTGGTCAACGCCATCCAGCGGACACGGGCCATGGGACCCACCTGCGGGCAGCTGGCTCCCGCGAGGAAGGCTGCGATGAGGACACCGACTGCATCGCCCACCGAACCGTAGCCGGTGGTGAGGTATGCCGCGGCGAGGAGCCCCGCAACGGCAAGCGTATTCACCACCGCTGCCACGAGGAGGACGATCCGTTGTCCGGCCCGGTCGGCCAATGAGCCGAGCACCGGTGCACCCAACGCCGAGCCAATGCCAACCGCTCCGGCCGCCATACCGCCGATCGCGTAGGAGTTGCTGACGGCGGTGACCAACGTCAGGGTGCCGACCGTCAACATGGCAAGTGGGAGCCGGGCAAAAAGGCCCAAAGGCAGGAAACCAGGTCCCGCTAATTCCGGCAGCCGCGCAAAGCGCCCCGGCAGGCGTGAGGGGCGTGAAGGAGCCGGTGACAAAGGCTGTGAAACTACTGAAGATTTTTCCATTAATCCGGGTTCGCTAAAGTGTGCGCATCGTCCCTCCTCCCGATGCGCGCGACCCGGTGTAACGGGTTAAGTCTATCGGATCCGTCTCAGACCGGACCCGCTTCGGCAATCCGCACGCTTGAACCGTGCCTGCCCTTAACCACCTGCAGCTGATTGGTGATGCGTTGCTTCATCTCCCCCACGTGACTCACAAGGCCAACTACCCTGCCGCCGTCGCGCAATCCCTCCAAGGCATCCATCACTTGTTCCAGGGCCTGGTCATCGAGGCTGCCGAAGCCTTCGTCAACAAACAGGGTCTCGATATCCACGCCGCCGGCCTCCTGCTGGACCACATCGGCGAGGCCAAGCGCCAAGGATAACGACGCCATGAAGGATTCACCGCCCGACAACGTGGACGTGTCCCGCCGCTGCCCCGTCCACTCGTCCACAACTTCAAGCCCAAGCCCGGACTTTGCGCCTCTGGCAGCCTTAGCGTCCGTGTGCTGCAACGTATACCGGCCATCGCTCATGGCTACAAGGCGCTCGGAGGCCGCGGTGGCCACCTGTTCAAGGCGTGCCGCCAAGACGTAGGCGTTCAGGCTCATCCGGTAGCTGTTGTCGCCCGATCCCCTCACGGTATCGGCCAGCTCAGCCAGCATCTGCGCCCGGTTCCGCGGCTCCCTTCCGGCTTGCGCCAAGCTTTGGTACTCCGTCCGAAAACGGGCAACAGCGGCCGCCGATTTTCCAGCAAGCCCGGCCGACAAAGCCTTGGCCCGTGCATCGTCCGCGGCATTCGCAGCATGAAGCTTCGATTCGGCAAGTTCGGCTTCTCCCAAAGGATGTTCTCCAATGCTCGCTTCCTTGGCAGCGAGGACGAGGTCCTCACTGCCAAACAACTCATCCAGACGGGATGACTCAGCATCGAAATCGGCCAGGTCCTTTTCCAGGCCCACAACATCGGCGGGAGAGAGGATCTCCCGGCGGGCGTCGTCGGCCGAGGCGAACCCGGATTTCGACAAAGCTTTGTCAAGGGATGCGGCAGCGTCTTGCCTCGCTTGTTCGGCTCGTTCCAGTTCGCGGTCTGCATCCACAGCTGCCTGCAGGAGGCCGCGTTCAGCCTCGAGTGCTTCCAAACGATCGCGCAAGCTCGAAAAGTCGCCCCTCAAGCCAGCAAGATCCGTTTCGAGGGCAACACATTGCTCTTGGAGTACGTGGACAGCCGCCGACGCCTGCGCCGCTGCTCCCACGGATGCATCGTGCTCTTCCTGCGCGAGTACGATGCGCTTGATGAGGGCCTCGTGCCGGACACGAAGTTTCTCCAATGAGGCTTCCGCCGTACGTGCGGCCAAGGCCGCGGCCTGGGCATCTGCAAGCGTGGACTCTGCGGCGGCAGCATCGGCTGAACCACCCTGTGCCACCAGTCCGGCGAGCACCTGCGCTGCCGAGGAAACTTGCTCGGCGAGGAGCCCCAGGGCTCTTTCGCTCGCCTCAAACCGTTCCCTGGCCTCTTCCTCTTCCTGGGCCAGGGAAAGTGCTGTTCGCACGGCTTGGGCGGGGTTGGGGTGTTCTTCGCTTCCGCAAACAGCACATGGCTTACCGCTCTCCAACGCGGCGGCCAGTTCCCCCGCTGCGTTGGCTAAACGCAGTTCGCGGACGTCAAGCCACTTCTGCCGGAGATCCTGCGATGCGGACCGGGCGTGCAGATGCTTCCCGGTGATCACATCCAATTCGCTGGCAGCAGTTGCGTGGCGGGCCACAATTCCCACCAACTCGGCCGCAGCCGTAGCCTCCCGTTCACGTTCGGCCAGTTGGTCAGCCAAAGGTTCGAGCGGCTGGATCTCCAGCTCCACGGCGGACACTTCTTCGCGCAGCTGGTCCACCACGGTGGCCGCAGCTTCCGCAGCGGATAGATGTTCCGCCAGTTCACCACGCCTGGCCGCCAGGCGGACTGTGATCCCTTCCAAGCGCTGTTCTTCTGGCAGCCTGGCCTCAAGGACTGCGCAACTCGCCTTGACGGTTTCCAGGGCAATGGTGGGCTTTGCTGCATCCAGGCCCGCGGCATCAAGCTTCTCGCGAAGACCGGCAGCCCGCGCAGACGCCGTGTGGAGTTTGCGCGCTGCGGAGTCAACTGCTTCCAGTTGGCCGCTGAGAACAGCGGCGCGTCGGTGCTTCCCCAGCATTTCCTTGTTCTCCAAGGCACGGGGCGCTGCAAGTTCAAGCAGGACCCGCCGCTGCATCGCGGCACCGAGACGCCCATGCCGCTGGGACTTCTCCTGGGCCTCCTGGAAATGCTCCATAAGGCGGGAAGACAGGGATTCTGCCTCGGCGGCCTCGTTCTGCCGCCGCTTCCATTCAGCTTCTACTTCTGCCTCTACCCCGGCAAGCCAGGCCTCAGGCTCCTGTCCTGGTTCCGTCCCTGCGGCCGAAGTGTCAGCGGCGGGAAGGCCCAGCTGGTCCTGTTCCGATGCAACGCGGTCCAGCAGTAGCTTGAGCTCTGACGCGTTCTCCTGCACGGCACGGGCGGCCTCGGCAGCTTGGTGAACGAGCTGGCGTTCAACCGCTTCAAATCGTTGTGTGCCGAACAATTTTTGGAGGAGTTCCAGCCGGTCATTGGCCTTGGACCTCAGGAATGCGGCGAAGTCTCCCTGTGGCAGCATCACCACCCGGGTGAACTGCTCCCGGTCCATTCCGAGGACGTCCGAAAGTTCGGCCCCAACCTCGTCATTCCTGGAAGATTTCTCCTCCCAGCTCCCGGCGACGCGCTCCCTGAGGAGGGTCTTGGCTTGCTGGGTAGTGAATCCATTGCGTCCGCGGGCGCTGGGCCGGTCCCAAGCGGGCGACCGCGTCACTTCAAAACGGCGACCCCGCGCGGAGAACTCACAGACCACGCGAGGCTCCGCACCTGGCGCCGCATGATCGCTTCGTAGCCGTTTCCCTTCCTGGCGGGCGCCGGGAACGGACCCGTACAGGGCGAAGCAGATGGCATCCAGAATGCTGGTCTTTCCGGCCCCTGTGGCGCCGTTGAGGAGGAAAAGTCCTTGGGCGCTCAAATGGTCGAAGTCAATATGCTGGGGCGTTGCAAACGGACCGAAGGCTTCGATGTCCAAACGATGAATTCTCACAGTTCGGCCTCCTGCAGGCGGACAGCTTCAAGGGCTTCGCGCAGTGCAGCTTCTTCTGCATCGCTGGCGTCGCGGTCCCTGACGTGGTCCAGAAAACCACAGCAGACGCCAAGGTCGTCTTCTGCCTCGGCGAGCCGATTGCTGTAGCTGGTTGAGGTCCGCGCCGCAGCACCCTGGGGATCGAAAGAGAGCACCAAAGTGTCAGGGAAACGGGTGCGCACCCTCTCCATGGCCTGTGCCGGCCGCTGCGTATCGGTCAACGTGATCTGGCAGTAAGCATTCTCTGCCCACGCGTGCTCTTCGGCGCCCAGCAGGTCGTCCAGCGTCCCGCGCAAGGTGGCGAGGGCTTTGGGGGCTTCCCACAGAACTTCCTCAACAGCGACCACGCCGCCGGCGTCGAGGTCTACCAGCCAGGCACCCTTGTGGTGCTTGGCTTCCGAGAACGAATAGGCCAAGGGAGAGCCGGAGTACCGGACATGTGGAGCCAGCTCCTGCCGCCCATGGAGGTGACCCAATGCTGTGTAGGCGAAGTCATCAAAGAGATCCAGTGGAACCGCGCCCAAGCCGCCGATGCTCAGATCCCGTTCGCTTTCCGAGGTAATGCCCCCACTGGCAAAGGTATGCGCGAGGACCACCGGATACACGGGTCCTGATGCACGGCGCGCCTCAACATCACGCCGGATCCTTTCCACTGCGGCCAGGGTCACATCAAAATGGTTGGCGTTCTCAGCACCCAACCGTTCAGCCACGAGCCGGGGCTCAAGATAGGGGATTCCGTAGACGGCGACTTGGCCGTTCAGTGTGCTGTTCTTGGCATTCTCATCGCCTCCGAGGGGGAAGAGGACTGGTACATCAATGTCCTCCACCTTGGTCCTCAGGTGCACTCCCCCGCGTTCCAGCAGACGGGATGCAAAGCCCAACCTGATGGCGGAGTCGTGATTGCCGCTGGTCAGGACGACGCCGGCCCCTGCCTGGGTGATGCGCACGAGGGCGTCATCAAGCAGTTTCACCACGTCCAGGCCAGGCAAGGCGCGATCGTAGACATCCCCTGCAATCAGCACGACGTCAACGGACTTGGATTCCACCAGCGACACCAACTGGTCCACGAAGTTGCGTTGGGCATCAAGCATGCCAACGCCGTGGAATGACCGGCCAAGGTGCCAATCAGAAGTGTGAAGTAACCGCATATTCTCAAGTTAACCGGGGGCA
The DNA here is from genome assembly GCF_000294695.2 of Arthrobacter sp. Rue61a. Lineage (NCBI taxonomy): Bacteria > Bacillati > Actinomycetota > Actinomycetes > Micrococcales > Micrococcaceae > Arthrobacter > Arthrobacter sp. Rue61a. The sequence goes on from NC_018531.1 coordinate 2,991,947, forward strand.
CCGACAATAAAGCGCAGGCGAGCCGTCCGCCGTCGATACCTTAAGGTTTATTTGCCCTTTTTACCGTCGAAAAAATCACGGGCGTCATCGGTGACCGGCACGGTCGGTACAGCCCGGGGAGGGGCAATGTCAGCTTTTGCAGCGGCTTGTTCCTTGACCTCTGAGTCTTCAGCAGGCTCATCATCAGCATCGAAGGCGTCGTTAATGCCGTCGGTGCCGCCGTGGAAGTGGTCAGTGTCAGCGACGGCGGCCTGTGACAAGCCTTGGAAACCTCGGAAGGCGAGACCGGCAAGTGCGGCACCCATCAGCGGGGCCACCCAGAAGAGCCAAAGGCCCTCAATCGCCCAGGGTGAGCTGAAGAATGCCTGCGCTGTTGCCCGCGCAGGGTTGAAGGGAAGGTTCCCCAGGACCTGTCCGAGTTGCAGCAAAACAGCCATGGCAAGGCCTACGGCGAAGGGAGCCATCGCGGGAAGAGCCCGGCGACCGGCGGTCGCGCCAAGGAACACTGCCACAAGCAGGGCCGACCCCAAGACTTCAACCAGCAGGACTCCTGCCATCTGTGTTTGCGCAGAAGCATGGTCGCCAAAACCCGGCGCAACAACGTCAAACGCGGCGCGGGCATCCGTGAGGACCGGCACGGTGGTTACCACGAAGTACATCAGGGCAGCACCAACCACGCTGCCGATGATTTGCGCCGCCACGTATGCAACGGCCGCCACGGCACGGATTCGGCCGGCAATCAGATTGCCCAAGGTGATAGCCGGGTTGAAGTGTCCTCCGGAAACATAACCGAACGCCAGCATTGCCGCTGTCACCGTGAGGCCGGTCGCTAGAGCTGCCGGCAAGGGCGCAGCACCAGGATTTGAAAAAATCCCGACTCCCACTGCCGCGACCACAACGAACATCGATCCCAAAGCTTCAGCCGACAACCGGGCAACAAGTCCCGGCTGGGGTTCGGGTGTGGCCTGTACAGGAGAGGTCATGTCGTATGAGTCCTTACGGTTGATCCGGGATGCCGGTAGGACCGGCTTCGTCTAGGGGGACGCTGGTGTTTGGCGCTGGTGCTGCGAGGGCATTGAATGCTCAAGGCCATTGAGTATCTTGCCAGCCGAGTCTGGGCGGTTGCTGAATCCCGCCATTGAGCTTATCCGCCCAAGGCGATGGCGGCGATGGCAGTGCCCCCGAGACCCATCACTGCCAGCGTGCTGACCAGGACCAGCCTTGCTGATGCCGCCGAATTTCCGACGTGGAGTTGGCGTGAGCGAACCCACACCACGGACGCCAGCACGATGGTGGCCGCGGCTGCCACGAGTGCACAGATCCCTTGGTAATCAAGTCCGGGAAGGCCTGCGATAACGTTCCCGTTGGAAGGTTCGGATGTCAGCCAACTCCGCCAGATAAACAGGTCCACCACCACAAGGGAGATCAGAGTCCTGCGCCAGGCCAGGGTGGTGCGCTCGGGCTGCAACCCGGGGTCGCGGACTTCCATACTTACCGCGCCACCAGGATCAGCACCGCAAAGGCGAATGCCGCAACGGCCACCACGATGGTCATGAACAGCATGACCCGGGAAAACGGGAGCGCCTGATCGTTACGCATCGCGGCTTCCATCTGTCCCCATCGGCGGTAAGAAAGTGCGGCCAGCCCCGCCCCGACCAAGGCAAGCAAGACACAAAGGACCAGCCGGACGGGCGTCGGCGCGATGTTCGGAGCCAGCTGGTCAACGGCAACGGCGCCGGCAAGCAAGGCAAGCGACGTGCGGATCCACGCGAGGAAGGTACGTTCATTGGCAAGGGAAAACCTGTAGTCGGGTGTCTTGCCTGTCCGTCGCCAAGCAGGTTCACGCAAAATGTCTCTCCAAGTTTTGTCAGTGCCGGGCAGCTTCCCCACCATATCAGCGGCGGTTCACGGGCACGGTAAGTTACTGGCATGAGTGTTGAGCGTACGTCCCCCGTTGTTCCTTCCTTCGAGTCCCGCGTCCACGGGTCACTTTTGGGAGGGGCACTGGGTGATTCCCTTGGTTATGCGGTGGAGTTCGACTCCCTTGCCGCAATTCGCGCCCGCTATGGTTCCGCCGGCCTGACGACGTTCGGGCAACTCGACGGCGCCAGCCACTTCTCGGACGACACGCAAATGACGTTGTATACCGTGGACGGCCTTGTGGAAGCCCTCGAATGGGCCAACGACGGCGTTGCGGCGGACGAAATTGCCTGCCTGTGGCTGGCTTACCTGCGCTGGCTCGCCACCCAGGACGTCGCCGTTGCCTCCTCCGCCCCAGTGCCGCAACCGCGGTGGATCGACAGCCAGGAGGTCCTGCGTCACCGCCGTGCGCCCGGAAATGCCTGTCTCAGTGGTTTGGCAACGGGCGAGATGGGGACAGTGGCGCGTCCGGTCAATGCCGACTCCAAGGGTTGCGGCACGGTGATGCGTTCGGCCCCGTTCGGACTCATCCCCCACATTTCCCGGGAGGCTGTGTACAAGCTCAGTTCCGACGCCGCGTCGTTGACTCACGGGCACCCTTCCGCGCGGCTCAGCGCCGCAGCCTTCGGCCTCCTGATCCACAACATCGTGGCCGGAAGCGACATCCGGACCGCCGCTACGGAGGCCCTCGCCTACGTCAATGGCGTCCCTACCAAGGCACCGGAGCTGGCGGAGCGGCTGGAAGCGGCCCTCCAGTTGTCGCTGCAGCCAACCCATCTGGACCCCGACGAACTGACCGCAGCGTTGGGCGAGGGATGGATCGCCGAGGAGGCACTCGCCGTCGGGCTTTATGCTGTGTTGGCCACCAGCGGCAGCACGCCGGCAGAACACTTCCGGACCGCAATAGCCGTGGCAATCAATCACAGTGGCGACAGCGACTCCACAGGGTCCATCGCCGGGAACATCCTGGGCGCGTACTACGGCGAAGACTGCCTGCCGGCCGATTGGCTCGAGGCCGTGGAAGCCCCGGAGGTCATCCGCGGCATGGCGGACAGGTTGCTTGCCGTAACCACCGGCTGACTCACCGCTACGTCCGGCGAAGCGTGACGTTGTTGCAGGCCTCGCACACGGCTTCATGGATATGGCCGCTGCGCTGCAGAAAGCCAAAAATTGCGCAGCCCAGGCAAAAGCCCGCAAATGCCTCCAGCGAAGCCGCCACGATCAGCAGCGCCAGCAGTATCCAAGCGGCGGGCTGGAAACCGGTGAAAAACAGCACGACGGCGGCACTCGTCAAGGCGGCCCCGATGCCTTGGGCGAAACGCTTGGGAGGACGGGCAACGAGCTTGGCGTGCCCGATCCGGGGCCAGCACCTTGACGGACAGCACTGCGAGCGGTGAGATCCGGGGACCAAACAGCACACGGAGCCATCAGACCACGGCAAGTGTCACCAAGCCCCAAGCCCAGCCGGTCAGCAGCGTTGCGACGGCCACCACCACAACCAGCCTGGCGGTGATCCGTGCAGCATATTCGTTCACCGGGTTCGGGAAGGCGAAGACGGCCCGCCAATCCACCCCGCCGTGTGTGGCAGCACCGGCAGGCGGAGGCTGAGGGGTTGGGGAAGGGCCGGCCAGGTCATGCCCCGCCCACCATCTGCAGGAATTCGCCCTCGGAGACAACCTCGATTTGTTGGCCCTTGGCGTGAAGTTCCAAGACCCGTTTGGCTTTGCCGGTCAGGCGTCCGGCGCGAAGGTCGCCTGCCACGAAGCCATCACCGACAATCAGCACGGTGGTCCGTGCTGTGACCCGGCTTTCCGGGCGGGCACCCATGTCCGCGGCCCGTGACTTCGCCTCCGGCCTGGTGATGGCGAGGTCGCCCGTGAACACCACGGTCTGGCCGAAGAGCGGATGTCCAGGTTCGGCAGCGGGGTTCGGCAAGGGGTTGGGCCCCTCCTCCGGCCACGCCGCGAAACCGCTGGGGACGCCCATGGCTCGCTCCAGTGTTCGTTCGGCTGAGCTGCCGGTCCTGGCCGCGAGCGCGGAGATGGTCGCTTTGGAGAGACCATGCGCGGGATCGAAGGCCGGTTGCTTCGGCAGGTTGAGGCCCAGTGATAGATAGAGTTCGGCGATGCTGTTGGCGTTGTTGCGGCGGGCGATGTCCACCAGGATGCCGGCGCAGGCGCGTGCGTCTTCTGCGGCGTCGTGGTGGTTCACCAAGGGAACTCCGGCTTCCTCGGCTGCGTAAGGCAAGGAATTGGACACCAGTGAGTAGCAGCGGCGGGACAGCATCACGGTGCACACGTAGTCGTAGGCTGGTCCGGCAAGACCAGAGACTTCCAGGCCTGAACGGATCACGCCAAGGTCGAAGGCTGCATTGTGCGCTGCGAGTACATCGTCCCCGATGAACGCACCGATTTCCGGGAACAGTTCCCCGAACCTCGGGCGTCCGGCGACGTCTTCGGCACGGATGCCGTGAATTCGCGTGTTGTGGAATTCGAAGTGATCGTGGTTCTCGGGTGGGCGCATCAGCCAGGAGGCTTCCTCCACCACAACGCCACCGCGGACTTTACTGAGGCCTACCGAACACGGCGACCCCCGGAAGCCGTTGGCTGTTTCAAAGTCGATCGCCGTAAAGTCCAATGCCACTGGACAAGATTACAGCCGGTAAAGGCCGCCCCAGCCGATTTCCGCGGCGGGGCGGCCCTTCCGGCCTGCTTTGTGGTGAACGCTACAGTCGGCGCTTATGGGGTTGCCCTGCGAAGGGTCGCGTAGGAGCCGACTGCGAGAACGACGCACAGCAGCGCGGCCCACCCGCTGATGGTTAGCGGTGTTTGCTGGGCAAACCAGCTTCCAACGTGCCCCCACCACTCAAGCAATGTTGTGAGGGCTGCGAAGCCTATCAACGCCAAGGCGGTTCCCAGGGTGGAGATCAGGGTGCCCGTGGTTCCCCAGCGCTTGAATATGGTGGCGAACCAGAATCCAATGATGAACATGAACATCATCAGTACGAAGAAGAACGCCGCGGTGGAGTACCAGGGACCATCCGTTACCCATGGGATGTTGAAGAAGTAGCCGTAGATGCCCCAGCCTGTGGTTGCCCTTTCAATGACACCACCGAGCAGGTAGAGCGCTGTCATCCCGAGTGCGATGAGGGAGAAGAGACCCAGAGTTCCCAGGTAGAACGCCCTGCGGCTGATGCTCAGGCCCTGGGAGAACGGGAACACCAAGGTCATGCTTTGGATTCCGAGAACCAGGAAATACCACAGGGGCGCTTGGCTTCCGCCACCGTTTTTGCCCTCGGTGACGGGGATGAGTGCGAAGATGGCGAGCGACATCAGGAAGGCTGCCGCCAGGATGGTCAACGGCCATCCGATGTACGTCCATTTATTGATCAGTTGCATTCGGGCAACTGCCAGGGTCCTGCTCATCGCCTTGCCTCCAACGTGTCGTCGGCGAGTTCTTCTGTTCTCGACGCGGGTCCGGGTACTCCCGAGCCCGCCATGGTTTTGCGGACCACCAACTGCTGCAGGGAAACGGGCGACAATTCGAGACCAAGCTCTTGGGCCACGCCACGTTCGCTGCTGCTGAGCGCCTCGTCCACTGTCACGGACGCCAGGGAGCCCAACGTTTCGCGGTGCAGAATCCTGCGGCCGGTCAGGAAAGCGTCCACTTTTTCCACGGAACCTGAAACGGTGACAGCCGAACCGCGGATTTCTTCGGCGTCGGCGTCCATGATGATCCGTCCCCGGTCAATCACCACAACATGTTCCAGGAGGTTTGCTACCTCGTCGATCAGGTGGGACGACAGGATGATGGTGCGCGGGTGCTCTGCATAGTCCTCCACGAGGCGGTCGTAGAACAACTGGCGGGCTACTGCGTCGAGCCCCAGATACGGCTCATCGAAGAATGTCAGTTCTGCTCGGGACGCCAGTCCGATGATGACTCCCACGGCAGACAACTGGCCGCGGGAGAGTTTCTTGATCCGCCTCTTGACGGGAAGCTGGAAGTCCTCGGCCAGGCGGTCCGCGAAGTCCTGGTCCCAGTTTTTGTAGAAGAGCGCAGCCGAGCGGAAGGCGTGCTGCGGCTGGAAGTCCTCCGGATATTTCTGCGATTCACGGATGAAGCAGATCCGGGACAGGACGGCGTCGTTCTCGTAAGCGTTGGCGCCAAAAACCAGGGCTTCACCGGAGGTGGCGAAAGCCTGGGCCGTAAGGATGGACATCAGCGTTGTCTTGCCGGCACCGTTGCGTCCCAACAGGCCGTAGATTCGGTTTGCCGAGAGGCTGAGGGTGACGTTGTCCAGTGCGTTGACGTCTTTGTAGTGCTTGACCAGGTTACGGGCCTCGACGATGGTCTCGTTCACAGGGCCGCGCTCCTTTCTTTATCGGTCCCGGGTTCCGGGGCAAGCCCCGAGCTTCGTTCAATCATGGTGTTCAGCTGCTCGGCCGAGATGCCCAGTTTCCGGGCTTCCAATGTCAGCGGCTTGACGTACTGTTCGAAGAACTCTTCAGTGCGGCGCGCAACCAGCTGGGCACGGGCCCCTGTAGCGACGAACATCCCTATCCCCCTGCGTTTGTAGAGAATTCCTGAATCCACCAGCACATTGACGCCCTTGGCGGCAGTCGCCGGGTTGATGCGGTGGAAAGCTGCGAACTCGTTGGTGGAGGGCACCTGCGATTCCTCGGCCATGCTGCCGTCCACGATTCCGTTTTCGATGAGTTCGGCGATCTGCATGAAGATCGGTTTGCTGTCATCGATCATGAGCACCACCGCCTTACTGGTTCATTACTCATGTAACTAACCATACAACCGGTGAACCAGGAGTCAAGCGGCTCACCGGAAAAATACGACGACGGCCGTCAAGTAGGCTTGATGGGTGATCTTTACTGCGATAAGCGACCTTGCCGTATCCACTTTCGGGGGCGCGGGCCCGGTACAGCCGCCTATGGCTTCGTTCCTGCCGGACTGGCTGAACCCCGACGTCTTCCTCCGCGATTCACCTTTGGGACCGTGGGTGGTCCTTCTGGTCTGCGCCATTGTGTTCGCAGAAACAGGCCTCCTTGTGGGGTTCTTCCTGCCCGGTGACTCGATGCTGTTCACGGCGGGGCTCCTGGTCTCCACCGGGGCTATCGAGTTCAACCTCTGGGCCATGTGCGCCATGATCATCGTGGCTGCCATCATCGGCAACCAGACCGGTTATCTCATAGGATCCAAGGCCGGCCCGGCCATCTTCAACAAGCCCGACTCCAGGCTTTTCAAAAAGGAGAACGTGGAGAGCGCCCATGCGTTCTTCGAAAAGCACGGCGGCAAAGCCTTGATACTGGCACGGTTCGTTCCCATCATCCGCACCTTCGTGCCGGTGATCGTGGGCGTGGCTCAGATGGACAAGCGCAAGTTCTTCCTCTTCAACGTCATCGGCGCCGTCCTTTGGGGCGGCGGTGTTACCCTGCTCGGCGCATGGCTTGGCCAGTTCGAGTGGGTTGGAAACAACATCGACATTATCTTCATCGTCATCGTTCTGATCTCGGTCATCCCCATCTTCATTGAGATCGGCCGTGGATTCATGGCAAAGCGCAGGGCCGCTGCCGAAGGCACGGACCCCGTGGAGGAATTCATCGAGGAACACGAGGGCGGCAAGCACGGCGAGCACTAAGGCTCCTGGAACCCCTGAAACGCGAAAGGCACCCCGCAGCAGCAGGGTGCCTTTTCACGTACAGGAGCAAGCTACGTGGCGTCTGGCCCGGACAACGCCGATACGATGGCGGGCAACAAAGCACGGAACGCCTGTCCGCGGTGGCTGATGGCGTTCTTTTCTGCGGGGCTAAGCTCGGCACAGCTCCGATCCATTCCGGCGGGTTGCAGCACGGGGTCGTAGCCGAAACCACCCTCGCCGCGGGGTTCACGCAGCAACGTCCCTTCCAACTGGCCATACTCCACGGTCTCGTGGGCAATGCCGTCGGGACCCGGGACCGCCAAGGCAGCAGCGCATACGAACGCAGCTCCGCGGAAAGCGTCCGGAACATCGGAGAGCTGTGCCAGCAACAGGTTCAGATTGCCGATGTCATCACCATGCGTGCCGGACCAGCGTGCCGAGAAGATACCCGGAGCCCCGCCCAGGACATCAACGGCCAATCCCGAGTCGTCGGCGATGGCCACCAGGCCGGTCGCCTCCGCCACCGCCCTGGCCTTGAGGAGGGAGTTCTCAGCAAAGGTGACACCGGTTTCGGCAACATCCGGGGCACCTGCCGCAGCGGCGTCCACCACCTGGGTATCGACGTCGAGCCCTGGCACCTGGCCCCGCAGCAGTTCCCGGAGTTCCTTCAGCTTGCCCTTGTTGTGTGTTGCCAGGACGAGGCGTGGAGCCTCAGAGGCCTGTGCGCTGCTCACGGTGCTTCGGCCAGCGTCTCACGCTGGATGGCGGACAGCTGCGTGGTGCCGAGGAGTGCGAGGTCCAAGAGGGCGTTGAGCTCGTCGCGATCGAACGGAGCGCCTTCTGCGGTGCCCTGAACTTCCACGAACTTGCCCGAACCGGTCACCACAACGTTCATGTCCGTCTCCGCACGAACGTCCTCCACATACGGAAGATCCAGCATCGGGACACCGTCAATGATGCCCACGGAGACCGCTGCAATGGTATCCACCAGGGGCTCCGCGTTGCGGGCAATGAGCTTGTTCTCACGTGCAAAGCGGATAGCTTCCGCCAGCGCCACGTAAGCGCCGGTGATCGCGGCGGTGCGCGTGCCGCCGTCGGCCTGCAGGACGTCGCAGTCCAGAACGATCGTGTTTTCGCCCAGTGCCTTGGTGTCGATGATGGAGCGCAGCGAGCGGCCAATGAGGCGCGAGATCTCATGCGTGCGCCCACCGATCTTGCCCTTGACCGACTCGCGGTCGGAACGGGTGTTCGTGGCACGGGGAAGCATGGCGTACTCGGCCGTGACCCATCCGCGGCCTTCGCCCTTGAGCCAGCGGGGCACACCCTCGGTCAGGGAAGCGGTGCACAGAACCCGCGTGTTGCCGAATTCGATCAGTGCCGAGCCCTCGGCCTGCTTCGACCAGCCGCGGGTGATGCTGATGGGTCGCAGTTGATCGGGGGTCCGGCCATCGGCGCGGATGACGGGAGTGGCTGTAGCTTCAGAAGTCATGGTTCAAGCTTAGCCAAGCTGAAGGCACCACCCCGACGCCGGGTAAGGTGCGAGGCTAGATCGTGTAGTGGACTCCGGCGACGGCGACTGCAACGTCACCGGTGAAGACCGGCTTGGCCTCGGACAACACCTTGGTCTGGGAGGTCCACACCGGGATGTGTGTCAGGAGGAGGCGTTTGGCACCGGCATTCATGGCAGCCTCACCTGCACGCTTGCCCGTAAGGTGGACGTCCTTGATGCCGTCATCCCTGCCTTCCTCGAATGCCGCCTCGCACAGGAACAAGTCCGAGCCCCTCGCGGCGTCCTCGAGCCCCTGGCAGGAATCCGTGTCCCCGGAGTACGTCAGGATCCTGGTAACGGGAACGCCGTCCTTGCCCGGTTCCGTGGCAGTAACGCGCAAGGCGTAAGCCTCCTCGACAGGGTGGTTGACCGCGAAAGGGGTCACAGTGAAGGGACCCACCGTGACCGGCTTGAGCTCGGTCCAGTTGGTGAAGTCGAATTCCTCGTGCATGCCGGGGTCGAGGTCCAGCCCGTAGGCGGTGGCCATTCTGTCCGCAGTAGCCGCAGGACCCCACACTGGCAGGCGATCCCGGCCCCAGCCGCCCGGCTTCCAACGAACCGCGACGTGGAGGCCGCAGAGGTCCATGCAGTGATCAGGGTGCAAGTGCGTGAGGAAGATCGCATCGATGTCTTCCAGATCCGTATAGCGCTGGATGGCACCCAAAGCTCCGCTGCCCAGGTCCATCACGATCTTCCACTCGCGCTCACCGTCGTGCGCTGTCACCAGATAGCACGACGCCGGCGAACCAGGACCGGGGAACGAGCCCGTGCAGCCTACGATGGTCAGTTTCACAGGCCACGTCCCATGGTGGTGCGAGCGTCGCCGGCGAGGGTGTCCTCCGGCTGGACGAAGTACGAGCGGCGGGACAGCCCTGCTCCCGAACGTGCGGCTTCCAGCATCTCCGGAGTGATGCGGGCCAGGCTGCCTGTGGGGTACTGGGCCGCGACGTGATCCACGTGCTTCACGGAGAGGACTTCCGGCCCCAGGAAGCGGCGGGCCAGGGTCTCGAACTGCGTGGCATCACCCGTGGCTACGAATTCGTGGCTCGGCGCCTGTGCCTCCGTCCGCTGGATGCCGTGGTTGGCCAAAGCACGGTAGACATCCTTGGCCGTCTCCTCAGCGCTGGAAACCAGGGTGACGTCCTCGCCCATGACGAAAGAAATCACGCCTGTCAGCAGCGGGTAGTGGGTGCAGCCCAGGACAACAGTGTCCACGCCGGCGGACTTGAGGGGCTCCAGGTATTCATTGGCAGCAGCCAGGAGGTCGGGACCGGTGGTGATTCCCGCCTCCACGAAGTTCACGAACGCCGGGCAAGCCACGGAAGTGATGGTGAGGTCCGGCGCGGCGGCAAACGTATCCTCATAAGCTCTGGACCCCACAGTGGCCGAGGTTCCGATCACGCCGATCTTGCCGGAGCGGGTAGCAGAGACTGCACGCCGGACTGCCGGCTGGATAACCTCGATGACCGGGATGCCATAACGGGCCGTGTAGCGTTCCCTCGCATCACGGAGCACAGCGGCGGATGCCGAATTGCAGGCAATGGTCAGCAACTTCACGCCGGAATCCACCAGTTCGTCCATGACGCCCAGCGCGTTGGCACGGACTTCGGCTATGGGCAGTGGACCATAGGGGCCATTAGCGGTGTCGCCGACGTAAAGAATCGATTCGTTGGGGAGTTGATCGATGATGGAACGTGCCACCGTCAACCCGCCCACGCCTGAATCAAAAATGCCGATCGGACGTGCCCCTATGAGTTCCCCGTTGCTGGTGGGGGTGCTGCTGCCCAACGCGCCGCTTGGTGAACCCGATGCTGAAGTCATAATTATTCGAGAATAAGGCTTCCCGTGGTGTCCGGCCATTAACTGTGTTCTCCGCCTCGTGTCTGATTTGTCACAGAGCTGAAGCAGCAACCCGCCATCCGGATCAGGATTTCGCCTGCCTTGCGGCCATCATTGCCTGCACCAAGGACTCCTGGAGCCACGTCGTAAAGTTGTAGACGAGGGCCAAGTAACTCTCCACATCCTCCGCCTGGCTCCAGTCCTGCATGCTGTGGATGTGCTCTGCATCCGCTTCATCGCGGATGTCCAGGCGTTCGGCCAGGACAAGCCGGACGTCGTTCAGCGCCATCGACCACCGCTTGGCATCCTCCGGCGTCAGAACAAGCTCGTTTTTGTCCAGGCCCAAAGCTGCAGCCCTCAAGGCACCAATTTTGCTCTCCCGAACAGAGCGTTCGGTGAGCTGGCGGAACTCCAGCGAGCCCTCGTCGTCGTCCTTCATGACGTTCGGCAACAGGCGCAGCAGGGCGCGGTCGTTGGGCTTCTTGACGTCCATGTCCAGGCCGATCAGCGCCGCCAGCGGGTCTTCGTTCTCCCGAACGTCCGATTCCAACATGGAAATGACGTCGTCCAGCAACCCGCGCAGGAGGTCACGCTCCGCGGGCTCCAGGTATCCGCTGATGCCTTTGAGTCCGTATTTGAATGCCTTAGCCACGCTGGCGGCCGCCCTTTCCGGGTGTTTCGTTGCCGCTCGCGGCCTTCTCCACAGTGGCCCACAGACCGAAACCGTGCATGGCCACCGCGTGCTGCTCCACTTGTTCCTTGCTGCCATGGGCCACAATGGACCGGCCCTTCTTATGGACCTCCATCATGAGCTTGTGGGCTTTGGACTCGGAGTAGCCGAAGTAACTCTGGAACACATAGCTCACATAGCTCATCAGGTTCACGGGATCATTCCAGATCACAAGGTTCCACGGGATATCAGGGGCTGTCAGGACATCGGTGGACGACTGCTCCGCAGCTTTCGTCCTCTCATCAATGTCCGTGCCATACGCAACGCTAGGGCTCATCTGTCCATTCTATGGCGGCTCGCACTAGAGTGAATTCGTGAGTATAGCCTCGTCGTGGGACCACCCCGCAACTTCCTTGTACACAGACCACTACGAACTGACCATGCTTCAGGCAGCCTTGCATTCGGGCGCCGCGCACCGCCGCTCGGTGTTCGAGGCATTCGCCCGGCGGCTGCCGGACGGCCGCCGCTATGGCGTAGTGGGCGGCACAGGCCGCCTCTTGGAGGGCATCGCAGACTTCCGTTTCGGCGACGCCGAGCTCGCGTTCCTTGAGCTAAACAAAGTGGTCAACCAGGAAACCCTGGACTACTTGGCCGACTACAAATTCAGCGGCGACATCTGGGGTTACGCCGAGGGTGACGCCTATTTCCCCAACTCCCCCATCCTCATCGTCGAATCAACGTTCGCCGAGGCCTGCATCCTGGAAACGTTCATCCTGTCAGTCCTCAACCACGACAGCGCCATTGCTTCCGCGGCCTCAAGGATGACCTCAGCGGCCGGCACACGCCCGTGCATCGAAATGGGCTCCAGGCGTACCCAGGAAGAATCAGCGACGGCGGCGGCCCGCGCCGCCGTGATTGCCGGCTTCGCCAGCACCTCCAACCTGGAAGCCGGCCGGCGCTACGGCATCAAAACCGTCGGCACAGCCGCACACTCCTTCACCCTCCTGCACGACACCGAACGGGAGGCCTTCGAGGCACAGATCGCAGCGTTCGGTCCAGGCACCTCGCTGCTGGTGGATACCTACGACGTCGAGACGGCGGTGCGTACCGCCGTCGAACTGGCCGGTGACAAACTCGGCGCAGTCCGGCTGGATTCGGGCGACCTCATTGCGCAGGCGCAGTGGGTACGGCAAATGCTGGATGACCTCGGCAACGTCAACACCCGCATCGTGGTCACCTCGGACCTCGACGAATTCGCCATCGCAGCGCTCCAGTCGGCGCCGGTTGACTCCTACGGTGTTGGTACGTCCCTGGTCACCGGATCCGGGGCACCCACCGCGAGCATGGTCTACAAGCTGGTCAGCCGCACCAACGACGCCGGCGAGTTCATTTCAGTTGCCAAGGCAGCCAAGAACAAGGCGAGTGTTGGTGGACGCAAATACGCCCTCCGCAAGCTCAACGAACGCGGCCGGGCCACCCAGGAGATCGTTGGCATCGGTCACCGCCCGGAAGATGACGGCAATGACCGCGTCCTGCTCCACCAATTCGTCAAGAACGGCGAGGTGCTGCCCGGATGGACCGGACCGGAAGGCGTCATCCGTGCCCGTGAACGGCACGCAGCCACCATGGCAGAGCTGCCCGCCGTCGTGAACCGCTTGCAGCGTGGCGAAGCTGCCATCCCCACCATCTACGAGGAGAACTGATGTCCAGGGCCCTGATCATCGTCGATGTACAAAATGACTTCTGCGAAGGCGGAACGCTCGCCGTCGAAGGGGGAGCCGCGGTAGCCGGTGCCATCACGGAGTATGTAGATGCCAACCAGCAACACTTCGATCACATCGTTGCCACCCAGGACTGGCACATCGAGCCCGGCGAGCACTTTTCGGATGACCCGGACATGGTTGATTCCTGGCCTCCGCACTGCAGGGCCAGGAGCAAAGGTGCCGAACTCCACGAAGACCTTGATCCCGAGTACATCCAGGCCTACTTCCGCAAAGGGCAGTTCACCGCTGCCTACTCCGGATTCGAGGGCGTCCTGGCTCCTGAGGACGATGTCCCCACCGGTGACCTCAAAGCAGGCACCACCGAAACTGAGGTCCTCGATGAAGACGCGATCGGGCTTGACGACTGGCTGCAAAGCCACGACGTCGAGGAAGTGGTGGTAGTGGGGCTCGCAACGGACTACTGCGTCAAGGCCACGGCACTGGATGCTGTGCAGGCCGGTTACACCACCACGGTCATCGCTGAACTCACGGCCGGAATCGCCGAAGACCTCACCGACGCCTACGACGAAATGGAAGCCGCCGGCGTCGAGGTTGAACGCGACTGAAGCTGAAACGGCTGGAAACACGGGAGGGCGCCGCAACCGCGGCGCCTCCCGTGTTTACTGCTGAAATTCGAACCAGCTACTTCCTGCCGATGAACCAATCCTGAAGCTTGCGCAGGCGGGCCTGCAACTGTTCCTCGTTCGCTTGGGCAACAGCGGGACCGCCGCACACTTCACGCAGCTTGGTATGAACCACTCCATGCGGCGTGCCGGTGCGGGCGGACCAGGCCGCCACGTTCTTGGCCAGCTCGTTGCGCAGGTCCATCAGCATGCGGTGGTCGGGAACCGCGGGCGAAGCCGCAGCTGCCAAGGGCGACTGGCGCTTCTTCCGTGACTGCTGTTCGTGCTGGCGCTGACGCAAGAGCGTACCTACTTGCTCGGCGTCAAGAAGCCCCGGAATTCCCAGGAAGTCCAACTCTTCATCCGAACCGATATCCGCACCTGTGCCGAACTCGCCGCCGTCAAAAAGGACCCGGTCAAAAGAGGCCTGGGAATCCAAGGCTTCGAACTTGCCCTTGGTGAGCTCGTCCGAGGCCTTGTCCTCGCGGTTGGCCTCCGCCATGAGGTTTTCTTCCGGGTTGAAAAGGCCGTCCTCGTCTTTTTCGGGGCGGTCCAACGCGTGATCGCGTTCGGCCTCCATGGTGTTGGCGAGCACCATCAGCGGAGGTACGGAGGGCAGGAAGACCGACGCCGTCTCGCCCCTCTTGCGGGCACGCACAAAGCGCCCCACGGCCTGGGCAAAGAACAGCGGCGTTGACGTTGAGGTGGCATACACGCCCACGGAGAGACGTGGAACGTCCACGCCTTCGGACACCATGCGGACAGCCACCATCCAGCGCTGGTCCCCAGCGGAGAATTCCTCGATCTTGCTGGAAGCCTTGGAATCATCGGAAAGAATCACAGTGGGCGACTGGCCCGTAATCTTCTTCAGCTGACCGGCATAGGCGCGGGCGTCATCGTGATCCGTGGCAATCACCAGGCCACCGGCGTCCGGAACCGTCCGCCGAACCTCGCCGAGCCGTTTGTCCGCAGCTGCAAGCACGGCTGGGATCCACTCGCCGGTGGGGTTCAAAGCAGTTCGCCAAGCCTGCGAGGTGATGTCCTTCGTGACGGCAGCCTCGCCCAGCGACGCCGCCATTTCATCTCCGGCACTTGTCCGCCAGCGCATCTGGCCGGAATAGGCCATGAACAGCACAGGACGCACCACATGGTCCCGCAGGGCGTTGCCATAACCGTAGGTGTAGTCGGCCTTGGAACGGCGAATACCGTCGCGGTCCTCGGCGTACTCAACGAAAGGAATCGGCGACGTGTCCGAACGGAAGGGTGTACCTGTCAAGGACAAGCGCCGCGCAGCAGGATCAAAGGCCTCGCGCAGGCCGTCACCCCACGAGAGAGCCTCGCCGCCGTGGTGGATTTCGTCGAGGATCACCAAGGTGCGGGCAGCTTCAGTCTTCGCGCGGTGCAGCATGGGCTTGCTCGCCACCTGCGCATATGTGACCGCGACACCCACGAACCCGCGGCCGTGTTGGCCGTCTGAGTTCTTGAAGTTTGGATCAATGGCGACGCCCACTTTTGCTGCGGCGTCCGCCCACTGCCGCTTCAAGTGGTCAGTGGGCGCCACAATGGTGATGCGATTGACCACCCCGCTGTCCAGCAGGGTGGTGGCGATGCGCAGCGCGAAAGTGGTCTTACCAGCGCCGGGCGTTGCCACAGCGAGGAAGTCCTTTGGATTGCGGGTCATGTAGAGGTCAAGCGCCTCCTGCTGCCACGCACGGAGCTTGGGCGCCGTACCCCAGGCAGCACGCTCCGGGTACGCCGGAGGCAGCGATGGTCCGCCAAAAAGTGTTTCTGTCATGCTGACTCCCCCGGCCTGATGGCAGCGACCACGATCGCCGGCTTTCCGGGCACGCCAAAGCGGACCGAAAGACGGTGATGATCAGTGTGGGCCGGTGTTCTCTTCCCACCCACTACTTGGAGTTGCCCGGGCCGCCGTTTTTTCCACCGTCGTTACCGGGGCGGAGGCCTTCGTAAATCTCCTTGCACTCCGGGCAGACCGGGAACTTCTGGGGATCGCGCCCCGGCGTCCAGACTTTGCCGCACAGGGCAATGACGGGCTCGCCGGTCAGGGCCGACTCCATGATCTTTTCCTTGCGGACGTAGTGCGAAAACCGCTCGCGGTCGCCGGGTTCCACTTCCTGACGCGTTTCCTCACGCTCAATAGTGGAAGTGGACGTTCCGGCTCCGGAAAGCTCGCGCATGGGGTCGTTTTCGAATGGATCCGGAGGAAGCGTAGTCATGCCAAACATCTTACCGTCTACAGTCCCTGCCACTCCGGCTTGTTGTCATAGGTGTGCCGATAATAGTCGGCCAATTTCAGCGACGACGCGGCCGCCTCGTCCACCAGAATCGTGGCGTGCGGGTGCATCTGAAGGATGGACGCCGCGCAAATGGCAGCTACCGGGCCCTCCACGAAATCGCGAACCGCCTGGGCTTTCTGGGCACCTGTTGCGACCAACACCACATGCCGGGCATCCATGATGGTCCCGAGGCCCTGTGTGACTACGTGATGGGGAACGTCGTCAATGCTGTCGAAGAACCGGGCGTTGTCCTTGCGGGTCTGCTCGATCAGCGTTTTGATACGTGTACGGGAGGCCAGGGAAGATCCGGGCTCATTAAAACCGATATGCCCGTCCGTGCCGACGCCCAGAATCTGGAGATCCACTCCGCCCACGGCCTTGATGGCATCTTCATAGCTTTGGCACGCTGCCTCAAGGTCCGCGGCCGCACCATCCGGTCCGTGGACATTCTCCGGCTTGATATTGACCCGATTGGTGAACTCACGCCGAATCACCTCGCGGTAAGACTCGGGATGTCCTGCTTCGAGCCCGACATACTCATCCAAAGCGAAACCGTGTGCTTGACTGAAGTCCAATCCCCCGGCTTCGTAGCGGCTTGCCAGTTCGTCGTAGATAGGCAGCGGAGACGAGCCCGTGGCCAAGCCCAGGACCGCGTTGGGCTTACGGCGCACCAGTGCCTCGATGGCGTCGGCTGCCAGCGCACCGATTTGCTTGGTGCCAGGGAGAATGACAACTTCCATCGTCACGGCCTTTCGTAGTTATGGTCTTCGAGCTAATTCACAATGAGGTTATCCCATGTCCCACCTTAGGGCACGGTTATTACGGGGCTAGCGGTTCACGCTGAGTTGGGCGAACATTTCCGGACCCCGCGCGTCCAACCATTTTCCACCGAGGCGCACACCAACCACGAACAAGATGACGCCCAGTAAAGGACCGACGGCCAGGTTGATCCATCCGGCCTCGGGGCCGCCGCTGAACGCTTGGACAGCCACCAGTGCAAGCTCCGGAACGAGCAGGAGCGCCAAGAGGCCCATGCCAACGGCCTGGACTGCCAGCGTCTGGGCGACATTTCCCGGAGGCTTCTTGAAAGGACTGTCCCCCGGCAACGGCACGGCGATGTTGTAGCGGGCCGATATCACGGATGAGAGTCCCAACCCGGTGAAGAGCGTTCCCAGCGACAAGCCCAAAAGGTTGGGCAGCCATTGCCAATCACCAGTGACGAAGAGTGGCCCTATGGTGAACACCAGCACCACTGGAAGTGAGATCGCCAAGCATGCCAAAGCCCGTCCCAGGCGATCGTCAATGCCCCGGACTCCCGCCGCGAGGTGAAGGGCAAAAGCCGTGTTGTCATACGAGACGTCGGCGCAAATGGACCACGCCATCATGAACGCGGTCAACGGCCCCAAAAGCATCAGCAGACCATAGCTGCCACTCTGTGATCCGCTGAAGAAAAAGAGAACGGGGAACAACGGAACAATCACCAGGGATGCCGCGTACCTCGGATCCTTCATCCAATAGATTAAGGACCGGGCAGCAACTGCGCCCGCAGGCGTCCCGGGGAGTACGCCGAACAATCCGAGTTTTCCGCCCTTCCTTGCCGAGCCTCCGGAGTACGGAGGGGTCACCAGGGCTCGCTGCAGCAGAAGATGCCAGCACAGGAGGAGGCCGGCGATGGTTGCCGCCGAGATCAGAAACTTGAGCGCCGCGGCGCCCACGTTGCCGGACTCAAGGTCGCCACCCAGAGACCACGCCGCACCTAGCGGCGTCCAGGACACAGTGCGGGCCAACACGGGCAGGTAGTCGGCGCTGCCGCGAACCCCGTCCACGATTCCCACCATGATGGGCCCCAACAGCATCAGCGGAATGAAGACGATGATGCTGCTGACGTCTTTGAAGCGTCGCGAAGAGGCAAGGCCGGCCGTCGCCGTCGTAACCACCTTGGACAAAACCACGCACGTAAGGGCCCCCAGGATGGCACCCAACAAAGCACCCGCTACGGCCGGAACACTGCGCCACCAGGTACCCACCGTGCCCAAGGCGGCGAGCAAGGTGGCGATGCCCGGAATGCCAATGAACCCTGCCAACGCAAGCCCCGCCAGGAGCTGCCTCGGCGGAATAGCGAACGTCGTAAAACGAGCGGGATCCAAAGTCATGTCAGCCGCGGAAGCGACGAGGGGAATTATGGCCCACCCCAGCACAGTGGCTGCACCGCCCAGCACCACAGCGGTGTGGGCAATCTCAGCGTCAACCCAGCGCAGCGCAATGAGTCCGCCGATCAAGAGTGACAGGACGCCCAGTGCATACAGCAAGCCGAGGGCCATGCCCACCAACTGCCACGGGCTGCGTTTGAATCCGTTAAGAAGCAGGCGCCACTTCAGGTTTAGAAGGTGCGCAACCATTCCAGCCCCTCCGTCCGGTGTCCGCCGCCCACCAACTGCACAAACCGTTCTTCCAAGGTGGAGCCGTTCCGGACCTCATCCACGGATCCTGCCGCCAGCACCCGCCCGCCCGCGACCACGGCGACGTGGCTGCACATGCGCTGCACAAGGTCCATGACATGGCTGGACACAATGACGGTGCCGCCGGAGGAGACGTAACTCTCCAAAATGCCCCTGATGTTGGCAGCCGAAACAGGATCCACCGATTCAAAAGGCTCATCCAGGACGAGGAGCCGGGGTGCATGGATAAGTGCGGACGCAAGGGCGATCTTCTTGGTCATACCTGCCGAGTAGTCAACAACCAACGTACCGGCGTCTGCTTCAAGATCAAGGGCAGCCAGCAATTCAGAAACCCTTGAGCCCACCACGTCACGGTCCATTCCGCGGAGCAACCCCGAATAGGTGACTAATTGTTCGCCCGTCAGCCTGTCGAACAAGCGCACGCCATCCGGCAGGACGCCCATGAGCTTCTTAGCCTCCAAGGGCTGCTTCCAGACGTCCACGCCGTGAACCAGGGCCGTGCCAAAATCGGGCCGCAGCAGGCCAGTAGCCATGGACAGCGTGGTGGTCTTGCCGGCACCATTGGGACCAACCATCCCGTAGAACGAACCCGCAGGTACCTCCAGGCTCACGCCATCGACGGCGATCTTCTCGCCGAATCGCTTGGCCAAGCCCCGGATGGAAAGTGCAGCCAACGGCGTACTCTCCGCAGAACCTTCGGAAGGCAACAGGAGGTTGCCAACCCCCGGCTGGTCGACGTGCTGCGTTTCGGGAGCCAGCGGCGTTGCCGGGGATTGTGGCGCAGCGGACGCTTGTGGCGGCGCGGACGCTTGTGGCGGCGCGGACGTGGGCGTGGGTTCATGGCGTGGTTCCGTCATGAACACAGCCTAACCTTTGCCAACACTAACCTGAGGAGCTCCTAGAAGCCGTGGCGGGGGACGGCCCGCTGATACTGCGGAACCCAAGGAATATCATGGCCTAGTTCGTAGGCTGCCCTGAGCCACCAGTGCGGATCCCGCAACGCGGCCCTGGCCATGAAAACGGCATCCGCCCTTCCGTTGGCCACAATGTCCTCCGCCTGCGCGGCACTCGTGAGCAAACCCACCGCGCCGGTGGGAACACCGGCGTCGTTCTTCACACGGTGGGCGAAACCTGCCTGATAACCGGGCACAGCCCTGATCTGCTGATGCGCTACTGCGCCGCCGCTGGAAACGTCCACCAGATCAACGCCACGTTCGGCAGCGGCGCGGGCCAGACGAACAGAAGCGTCAGGATCAACGCCGCCCTCCGCCCAATCAGACGCTGAGATACGGAGCAGGAGGGGCGTGGAGTCGGGAATGGCATCCCTGACCGCATCCACCACGGTGAGCATCAGCCGGTTCCGTCCCTCCTCGTTTCCGCCCCAGCCATCGGTCCGGGTGTTGATGAGGGGGCTTTGAAACTGGTGCAGCAGGTAGCCATGAGCTCCGTGGATCTCCACAGTGTCAAAGCCCACTGCCACGGCGCGACTGGCAGCGGCAGCGAAGTCAGCCACCACGCCGTGGATATCCTCTTCACTCATAACGTGCGGCGCAGCATAGCCATCAAACGGATCGCCGGTAGGTCCCACGGTGACCCATCCGCCGTCGGACTCCGGAACTGAGCCGGAGCGATCCGAAAACGGCCAATACGTAGATGCCTTGCGCCCCGCGTGGGCGAGTTGCGCCCCTATCTTGCAGTCGACGGCGGCATGCCGGTGAACGAACGCCACTATCCGTTCCCATCCGGCAGCCTGCTCATCTGAGTACAGCCCGGCGTCCAGCGGGCTGATCCGGCCTGCCGCGTTCACCGCCGCTGCCTCACTCAGGATCAACGCGGCGCCGCCGGCGGCAAAAGAGCCCAAGTGCATCAAGTGCCAGTCGTTCGGGACGCCTTCCCCGGTCTCCGGATGGCAACTGTACTGGCACATCGGCGATACCCAACCACGGTGCGGGACGCTAAGAGAGCGCAGCTGAAGCGGTGTGAACAGCGCGGATGTCACTAGAAGAGAACCCTCGCGAGCCCCTGACGGGCCTTTGCCACCCGTTGGTCCTGGGTGCCCACAACCTCAAAAAGCTCAAGAAGGCGCAGGCGGGCAGTCTCACGCTCGGGGCCGAAGTTCCTGCCAATGAACGTGATGATGCGGTTGAACGCGTCCTCGATGTGACCGCCGGAAATGTCCAGGTCGGCCACATCCAACTGGGCCTGGACGTTGTCCGGCTCTTTCGCGGCGAGGTCGCGGAGGCTTTCAGCCTCGGGTGCAGAGAGTTTTTCCAAGCGTGCCATCAGCTCCACCTGGGCAAGGCCGGCCTTGGCGTCCGTGTCTGCCGGCTGCTCGAGGAGCGCCTGCTTGTAAGCTACGGCTGCTGCGGCATAGTCTCCGGCTTCGATCGCGTCAATGGCGGCCTGGTGAAGTGGCGGCAGTGGTGCCGGTTCGGTGTCCTCGCCCGGCGCCGCGTCACCTATGCTGCCTGTTACCCCGTTGGCTGCAGCAACCTTAAGAAGTTCCTCCACAAGGCTTCGGATCTGCTCGTCATCAGCGGGCCCTTGGAAAAGCGGAACGGGCTGTCCCTTAACCACAGCAACGGCTGTGGGGACGGCCTGGACCTGGAAAGCCTGCGCCAGCTGCGGGAAAGCGTCCACATCAGCGGCTGCAAGCACCAGACGGCCACCGTAGCCTTCAACAACGCGCTCTGCTGCGTCGAGGACGGCGGGTGACTCGGGCGCATAGCGCGACCAAAGAAGGAAGAGCACGGGGATCTGCGCAGACAGCTGCACCAGATCCTGGAAATTTGATTCGGTTGCATCCACCCGAAGTGGAGCTTGGCCGGTTTCGCCTGCTGGGGGCGTGCCGTTCTCAGGCGTTTCGCCCTGCCCCGAAACAGGAGCAGCAGGCACCGGCGGGGCGGCCGGGCGGCGCAGCGACGACAGGTCAACGGCACCGCGAAGATTGAGCTGGCTGGCAGCGGCTGGAGTGGGTCGGTATCCGGGCGAACTCATACCGTCCACTCTAGCCGCTGCCCTGCCATGGATATGCCTTACTTGAAGCTGGCCCCCACCAGCCCGCGGGTTGCGGCCACGAGCTTCATGGGATCGGCAGAACCTGCCGGCGGAATGTATACGGCCACGGATTCGGCGAAGTTCAGTACCATGCCCGTCGTGGTTTCCTTTCCACCGGCGAAGACCGCAGAATCATCCTCAAGAAGAAGCTTGTCGCCTGCCGCCTTGGGCGTACCTTCGAAGGCGAAGTCCAAACGTCCCACAACCAGGGCACCGCCATCGGCTGTCCGCAGCACCACGGTCTGATTGGTGACCGGCGTGTGCGTGAACTTGAAGTTAGCGCTGGTTCCGTTCTTCACGGTGTCCGCCTGATAGGCCAGTGCGCCCGCGATGTACGGGGAAGACTGTCCATCGGCCAGCTTGCTTCGGTTGGCCGACTCAGGGTTGGTCAGCATCTCGCTCAGGATTTCCAAGGCCTCGTTACCGCTGTAGGCCAAGCCCGTGCTGTCACTCGCCGGTACAGACTCGGTACCCTTGCGCGGAATCGGGAAGGAAGGGAAGTTGGTGCCAGGCTGAAGCGGCGCACTGCCCCACAGCTTGTAGTTTTCACGAGGAGAAAGCTGCACGAGGGTCAGGACCTGGGGCACCACGTTTCCTTCGCCCTCCGTGAGGGCGAATACCGTACGGGGCCAGTCGCGCTTGGTGCTGATAACGCTGCTCTGAAGCTTAGTGGCGCGGACCGGCATGCGCGGCTCGTAGGCGGAGACCGTGGACCGGATCTTGTAGTTCTGCGTCCGGATCTGAAGTTCCATCTTGTCTACCCGGGGAGCCAGTTTTGCTGCGTCCTTGGCGGCATCCGCTGCATCCACCGTGCTGGCTACCTGCTCGAGGATCCTCTGCAGCTGGGATTCCAGCATGACAGGGGTCCCGCCGTCGGCAGTAGCTGCGGCAGAGGACGTTGAGGTGGCCTCAGGCGTCGTGGTGGCTTGGGCGGCGATGGCCGTGCCGCCCACCATGACAGCTGCCAGCGTGGCAGCGAGTGCGGTGATCCGGAGGGTCGGACCTTCGGTGCCGGCACCACGACCACGGCCTTCGTCACCCGCAGGTGACTGAACCGTTGGGGACTGTACCGTGTGCGACTGATCCTTGGGCGACTGATCCTTGGGCGACTGGACAGGCAGCGTGGTGGTCTCTCCGCCGTCGCGCGGCTCGTCGTCGTCGCCTTCGTTGCGGCGGTTACTGAGCGCTTTGGCGATGAACGGCAAGGCCGCTCCCACCAGGATGATGACGATGCCCAGAACAATCAGCGGCACTGCCCATGGGGTGGTGGCATTGTTCGGGAACGTCATGGAAATCGACGACGGCGCAGGCTGGGTACCGTCGCCGGCTACCAGCAGGGACCACTCACCATCAGCGGGAGGGTTCCATGTGTAGTCCAGCTCGCCGCTGGCGTCCTCGGTGCTGACCCACAAATCGGATCCAGCAGGGGAAGGCGCAGTGGCTTCGCCGTCCGCAGAGGAAACCTCCAGTGACTTCTGGTCCGCGGAGACACCGGTCAACGTGTTGTGGGCAGTCTCGCCAACCCAGGCTTCGACGTCGTCCGGGCGTCCCGTGGCAACGATGAAGTTGCCTTCACCCTGGATCTTGATCTTCACCGGCCCGTCGTGGAGGGCGATCAACTTTTGGTCGATCACGGTCAGCGGGGCAGCTTTGGTATCGCTGGGAACCGAGGCCGTTACGGTCTCGGAGGGGGCCCAAAAAGTCAGCTGGCCAATACCGGCCAGCATCGTCAGCAGGCCCAGCAGCACCAGCAAGGCTGCAGTCTTCAAACGCACAGGATCACCTATCATCAGCGGTCGTTGAACTTCAAGGGTAACCGTTTTGTTATCAAAGAGTCAGATCGAGGTGATCTCCCCGACATCCCGAAAAGCCCGTCACCGCGCCGATGCAGCGCCATTCCGCGCTCCTGATAGTGTGGCGATGATCATGACATAAGGGCCTTCAAACGCCTATGTCCACCCTGTACCACCACTGAAAAGGCAGCTAAACCGCGTGAAAGACCACATGGAGCCCCGTCCCGTCGATGAGCCCGGGTCAAGTGCGGTGAGTGGACCTTCCGAGGGAACTTCTGCGACCGTCCCGGTCCGGACCGGACGCCTTGCTGCCATCAGCCGCAGACTACTGCGGCCCATCCCCGGAGCACGGGACCGGCTGCGCTTCGAGATGCCCCCTGAAACTGAATCCGAAGAGGGCACCGAAGTTTTCCGGCCCGAAGACGATCACGGCTTCGGCGCCCCGGGCCCGCGGATGTCATCCCAGCACCCCGTTTATGTCGGATTCATGGGTACCGCCGGGGTCGGCATTGCCTTGGCCGTGTTCTACATTGCCAGCAACACCACCCAGCTCATTTTGTGGATCGTGGCCGCACTGTTCATCGCCCTCGGACTTGATCCCGTGGTTCGCTGGCTTGAAAGCCGCAAAGTCCCGCGGCCGGCCGGCATTCTTATTTCCGTCTCAGCGCTTGTCCTGGCAGTGGCAGGCTTCTTCGCAACACTGATACCCACCATCGTTGAACAGGTATCGGAGATCGTGCGACAAGCCCCGGAGTGGATCCGCGGCTTCCTCGACTCAGACTTCTTCCGCAACGCAGACAGCCAATTCGGCGTGCGTGACCGTATCACCACTGAACTGGACAAGTTCGTCAAGGATCCCGAGGCGATGGGTGGCATCTTCGGCGGCGTGGTCGGTTTCGGTTCCACTGTGGCCAACGGCCTGTTCGGCTCGCTGATCGTCCTGGTCCTGAGCCTGTATTTCCTGGCAGCCCTGCCGTCCATGAAAAAATGGGCTTACCGCCTCGCTCCCCGGTCCCGCCGTCCGCGTGTTGAGGCGCTCTCCGAAGCGATCACCGATTCCGTGGGCAATTACGTCATTGGCCAGGTCTGCGTAGCCCTCCTGAATGCTATTTTTGCCTTCATCCTGATGACGATCCTGGGCATACCATTCAGCGTCCTGCTTGCGTTCGTGGTTGCCCTGCTGGCGTTCATCCCCTTGGTAGGCGGCATGATCGCCGCTGTCGTGGTCATCCTGGTGGCACTGACCGCCGGCTGGCAGACAGCCGTGGTCTACGCGATCGCCTACTTCGCCTACCTGCAGTTCGAGGCGTACTTCATCTCACCCCGCATCATGCAGCGCGCTGTGGCGGTTCCGGGGGCCGTGGCCGTGATCTCGGTGATTGCCGGTGGCAGCTTGCTTGGCGTCCTTGGCGCACTGATCGCCATTCCCACAGCAGCAGCGATCATGCTGCTGATGAAGGAAGTCTTCATCGTCCGGCAAGACAGGCACTGAGCCCTCCCCCTTCTCTACGAGTTTTCGAACAGATAATGCCCCTAAACGCGATGTTTAGGGGCATTATCTGTAAGCAACTCGGCGGCCGGGCCGGCACTCGCCACCGAGCTAGGCACTCGCCACCGAGCTAGGCACTCGCCACCGAGCTAGGCACTCGCCACCGACCCCGCCCACTCCCGGGGAAGGCCGGCCGCTCCGGCACCCGCCGGAGTGACGTCGTCGACTATTTCATCCAGGATGCGCGCCGCGTACTTCTCGCCAACCCAGAGGTGCTTGGCGCCGTCGACGCCGACAAGCCGGGCCTGCGGCACGAGGCTGAACCGCTGGGCCGCTTCGGCAGGTTGCAGGTAGTCGTCGTGTTCAGGCACGAGGACTGTCAAGGGCTTCCCGGAGGCTGCCCACTCCTTAAGGTGCACGTCTGTGGCGCGGTGCAATGGCGGGGACAGCAGCACAGCTCCCTCAACCTGCGCTGCGACGGGATCCACCGCCCCGTACATCAGGGCAAGTTCGGTTCCGAAGGACCACCCCACGAGCCAGCGGTTGGGCAGGCCGCGTTCTACGGCGAACCTGACTGCAGCTTCAACGTCATAGCGCTCCCCGAGGCCTTCCTCGAACTGGCCGTCGCTGGTGCCGCGCGGCGACGCTGTGCCCCGGGTATTGAAGCGGAGGACAGCAACTCCTGCCAAAGCCGGCAGCCTGTAGGAGGCCTTGCGGTAAACGTGCGAATCCATGAATCCCCCGTGCGTGGGCAGCGGGTGGAGGGTGATCAGCGTGGCGGTGATTTCTCCTGATGCCGGGAGCGCGAGCTCACCCACCAGCACCTTGCCATCCTCAGTGGTGAATTCCACATTCTCGCGCAGGGCAGGGAGGACCGTGGAAGCACGAATTTCCGAGGGCGCTTCCTGCGGGGTGAAAACGAACGAGGCGGGGTCGAAAGTCATGCAATCAAGCCTAAGGGAATCAGCGGTAGCGGTACGTCCGTGAAGTCCAGCAATTGGTGTGCCAGTGCCTGCGCTCAGCCAAGCCCGCGGCCTGGCCGAAGAGATGGCTGTCCGACCACACCACCAAGTGCGCTATTCCGGGCATGATCGCGGTAGAACAACCAGGGCAGATGTATTGCTTCTCTGCTTTCTTGGCCGTCATGGTGCGCACCATCCAGTCCCCATCCGGCGCGCTTTCGCGCCTGGCAATTCCCCCACGCGCACGCTCAAGGTCCAGCTCCGGCGTCGGTTCCGTCCACTTGCCTCCGGTGTTGCCGGAGCGTGTGCTGGACGCGTTGCGACGAGGACGGTTGGAGCGGGGCATGCTTCCATTCTGCCCCAGCCATGCTGTTGCAGATGGTGAGACGGTAATGTGGGGCGGGTGCGACTCGTCATAGCCCGTTGTTCTGTTGATTACGTTGGCCGCCTCAAGGCCCATCTTCCCCTCGCTACCCGGCTCCTGCTGGTCAAAGCTGATGGTTCGGTGCTGGTGCATTCCGACGGCGGCTCCTACAAGCCGCTGAACTGGATGAGCCCCCCTGCGACCCTTCGGGTGACCTCACCGGAGGAGACCGAAGTGGAGGAAGGGGTGGTGGAACAGTGGACTGTTCAGTCCGCCAAAACGGATGATCGCCTCATCATCAACATCTACGAGCAACTGCACGACACCTCGCACGAGCTCGGCACCGATCCCGGCCTGATCAAGGACGGAGTCGAAGCAGATCTTCAAAGGTTGCTGGCCGAGCAAATCGAGCTTCTGGGGTCCGGCTACTCCCTCATACGCCGCGAGTACTTCACAGCCATTGGTCCTGTAGACATTCTGGCCAGGGACGCTGCCGGTGCCACCGTTGCCATTGAGCTGAAACGCCGTGGAGACATCGACGGCGTCGAGCAACTCACCCGGTATCTCGAACTGCTCAACCGCGATCCCCTGCTGGCGCCGGTGCGGGGGATCTTCGCCGCCCAACAAATCAAGCCCCAAGCGAAAGTACTGGCAAACGATCGCGGTATCGATTGCGTCACTCTGGATTATGACGCCATGCGCGGCGTGGACGACAGCGAGTCGCGGCTCTTCTGAATTCCCGTCTTCGAGAGTGTGTGCCGCAGGCCACTAGAATCAGAATCATGACTGCCGCATCCCGTTTTCCCTCCTCCGCTCCAAGCCATCAGATCATCAGAGGAACGCTTGTCAGCGACGGCGAGGTGGTGGAAGACGGCCTGGTTGCCGTGGACGGGGACCGGATCGCCTATGCGGGACCGGCCAATGGTTTCGATCCCGAAGAATTCGAAGGGTTTCAGAGCGCAATCCGTTTGGGAATTCCCAGCGGAAGCTATCTCTTCCCCGGCCTTGTGGACGTTCACTGCCACGGCGGCAACGGTGGCGATTTCCCCAGCGGCGAAGAAGCCTCGGCGCGCAAGGCTGTGGAGTTTCTGCATCGGTCCGGAACCACGACGTTCCTTGCAAGCATGGTCACCGCTCCACGGGCCGACCTCCTCCGCGGCATTGAACTCTACGTGAAGCTCGTGGACGAAGGCCTGGTAGCGGGCATTCACCTTGAAGGCCCTTTCCTTTCCCACGCCCGGTGCGGGGCCCAGAATCCTGATTACTTGCTGGAACCCGACCTTGAGTTGATGGACGAGCTCGTGGGCGCCGCGGCCGGCAAGCTCGCCACCATGACCTATGCGCCAGAGCTTCCGGGAGCATCTGCCTTGGTGGACCTGATGACATCGCATGGCGTCACACCGTCGCTGGGGCACACGGATTGCGACGACGCTACGGCTACGGCGTCGCTGGCTGCCGCCCGCGAGGGGCTCGAGTCAGCAGGGTTCGACGGCGTGAGCTCACTCCCTACGGTCACGCACCTTTTCAATGGGATGCCTCCCCTGCATCACCGCGCCCCTGGTCCCGTTGCTGCGTGTCTGCGCATGGCCCAGGAGGGAAAGGCAGTTGTTGAACTCATCGCAGACGGAACCCACCTGGACCCCAGCACGGTAGCCACCGTCTTCCAGTTGGTGGGAGCCGGGAATATTGTGTTGGTGACGGATTCCATGGCTGCAGCAGGACTAGCCGATGGAAACTACATGCTCGGCCCGTCTCCCGTCACCGTCAGTGGTGGTGTGGCCACACTGGATGCCACAGGATCCATCGCCGGAGGCACCTCCACCCTCCTGGAAGTCGTCAGCAAAACGGTGGCAGCCGGCGTCGCGCTTCCCGATGCGATTTGCTCAGCGACGGCGGTTCCGGCCGCCGTTCTGGGACTTTCCGACGAAATAGGCGGGCTTCGACGGGGCCTGCGAGCCGATGTCGTTGTAACAAACGAGGATCTGGAACTGACGGGCGTAATGCGCAATGGCCAGTGGTTGTCCTAGGTGCACCGGGAAAACGGCCCTGATGAATTCCAGAGGCCGACGTTACCTTCTTTTTACCGAAAATTTTCCTGAATTGCCCAAAACACCGTTGACCTCCGGCATAGCTCGTGAAAGTGTTGTAGCAGTCTTTGTGTAGGTGGTTTTCATGCTCGCAAGACCAGTTGCGAGCGTGAAGCTCCTGCGAATCAATCAAGCCCCGGCTTGGATGGTATTCAGGTCTTCTCGCGGAGTAACAAACCCGGTACGAGGTGTATCGGACTGATGTTCCACAATGAGGAGAAATACATGGCACTGGGAACCGTCAAGTGGTTCAACGCTGAAAAGGGCTTCGGCTTCATCACCCCGGATGACGCGGACGGAGACGTTTTCGTTCACTACTCCGAGATCCAGACCGGTGGCTTCAAGACCCTCGATGAGAACCAGCGCGTTCAGTTCGAGATCGGTCAGGGAGCTAAGGGCCCCCAGGCAACCGGCGTTACGGTGGTCTAGTCTTACCCGTTGACCTTTGCTTGTGGCAGGTCCAACAAACACGCTGACCCTGGCTTTCGAGCCGGGGTCAACGTGTCTTAACATCAGGAATGCAAGCCGGAATATGAGCTTGTCAACAAGGCTTGTTACTAAGTTTGAAGAAATACCAAAAGGGTCCTCCAAATAGGTGTTGACAATTCAACCAACCAAGCTCCGGAGCAGCCGCGCGGAATGCCGGACTGACAATCCCGGAAGGTAAGCCCTGCTGAGCGCCCGTCCTATTGCAGGAAGATGCAGCGGGTCCTGATAATACATGTACAGCGTTCTGTACTCGGGCTGGAATCTCGACTTAAAAGAAGCCAACGACCTGAATCCGTAAACAGGTTCCAAGGCCTGCCCAACCACCTCCAGTATTCCGGCCAGGCCTTTAGCCCGCTGCTCGATTTCGCTCTCTTCCCGGGCCAAGGGCGAACCGGACAAAGAAATCAGCTCCACGGAATCCCGCAGATGCAATACGGCGGAAGCGATCAGGAACTCCATGACTCCCGGGAAGGCATCGCCTCGCCGCCGCATGAAGTCCAACGTCCAACTGACAACCGCGCCATCCTCATAGACAGGAAGCCAACTGGTCACACCGTAGACAAAGCCCGTGTCATCCACAGCAACGCAGCACAGGACGTCGTCGTCATCCAACTCGTCCAAGCCGCCCATGGTGAAGCCCATTTCCGGGATCTTTTTCTGCGCTGCCCACTCCTCTGAGACCTCACTCACCTGGGCACGCACCCCATGCGGAAGGTCAGAGTACCGACCCCAGCTTGCCGTGATCCCCATTTTCGCGGCACGGTTGAGAGATGTTCTGACGTTCTGCCACTCTTTGCCCCTGAACTCCAGGCCCCTTATCCGCAGCCGTGTCTCTTGGGCAACCGAGACGCGGCGGAATCCACGTGATTGCAGCATAGGCCAGAGCTTGTCCGTGCAGGAGTAGAGGCATGGTGTCAGCGCATGCTGTGAGCAGTACTCCAGGAAGCCTTTCGCGGTGGTCGAATGGTGCTGCCGTGGTCCGAAGGGACCCGCCAACGTCAACGCCACGTGGCTGTGCTGCTGGTAGGCCACTCCCCCGGTGCCGTCGGGAGCGAACCAGTACTTATTCGGCTCCCAGAGAGCCATCCATGACAAGGAATCTCCGCCGCGCTTCACCAGGGCACGGGCCCTTTGGCGCGCCTGAAGGTCAAGTCCCCCGGTGTGATGCCCGCGGATCAGAAGCATCCACACACCAAGCAACGCGACGAGCCAAAACACCGTCCCCGAGTAAGAAAAGAGGAAGACTTCCACTACGTCACGCTCGGCGAAAACCTTCCGGTAGACACCAGGAAGCGGAACCGGGAGATACTGTCTGGCGAGCTCAGCCGCCAAACCCAGCATTCCGCCGTCGCGAACCAAGCCGCCCGATGCCAACCACACCACGGTGTAAGCCAGGCTAAGCCCTCCCCCGGTGAGGCCAACCAGCCAGAACACTTTCCGGCGGAGGTGATCCGAAGTCACCACCCGGAAATGGCCCCGGTACGCGAAAAGGAGAAGTGCCAAGGCCAAGGGGACCAGCACAAGCGGAATGATGTGAACCACAGCAGAGTTGAGCATTCCCACATGGGGGCGGCCCACCGGTCGCGGCATACCGGCGAAGAGGCCAAGGTAGATCGTGGACAAGACGACTACCACCAACTGCACGCCGATGGCAATCCCCAACGCCAGCCGGCGTCCCCGCCTCATGCCGTCGGCACAAATCAGGAGCAAGACCACCGGCACCACCGCCAGAGCCAAGCCGAACGGACCTGTGTACCCCTGGCGGGCAATCTCAAGGCAAGCGACATCGATGGTGCCCCCGCAGTTGCTTTCCAGCTGGCTCAGGGTAGGTAGGGGGTTGAGGATGACGTCCCGCAACAGAGCCAAAGGCCCGGATGGACTTTTGGCTGCAGCGGTCACGATAGGACCCACAGCGAAGATTGCCATGGTCAGTGAGAGGAGGTTCCTGACCTCACGGCTGGTTGACCGGTGAAGGTGGAGATGACCTTGGCTGCTTTGCATCCACCACCCGGTGAGCAAGCCGATCAGCGCGCCCAGGAAGCCGACCACCGTCTCTGCGTGTCCTACATAGAGCACCAGCAGCACGGAGATGGAGAGCACCACAGTGCGCAGGCGCCGCTGCCACAAAGTGGGCAGGAGGGCGCTGGCGGCCAAAGCGGTGGCCAGAACTGCGCCGTAGGATCCAATCAGGCGGATATCAGCCATCCCGGAGAGCCACCCGTCATCGGCGTACTGCGCCACTTGGGTCACAAGGAAGAACGCCGAGATGCAAGCGAACTGGCTGCCGAAGAACACCCCCGCGGTCTTTAGCGAGCCCAGGTGTCGCTCTGCCGGGCCAAGGAGAAACACGATCATGAGAACGGCCGTGACATAAGCCAACGGATTGGTGGTGAAGAACAACGATGTCCAAATAGACCACCAATCCCCCGACCGCAGACCCTCCAGCGACACACTTGCCACCGGAAGCCAAGGCTCAGGTGGCCCCGTCAGGAAGCTCGCGGATACCAACGAGAGGCCCACAAAAAGGGCAAGAACCAGCAGAGTGAACGGTGTGGACCGCAGATGCCGGCCCGCCTGCCCCATAGCTGGCTCGATCACACCCTTCAGGGCAAGGCTCACCGCGGCAACCCCCATCGGGCAGCCAGGAAATCGAGTCCACCAGGCATTCCACGTATCACTGCGTCCCAGGAGTGCCCGGCATGGGGAATGGCATGTTCTTCGGTTTCAAAACCGGCATTTCTTGCCGCGTCAGCAAGCTCATGCATGTAGTCGGTGAACTCGCGGTCAGCTTCACCCGAGACCAGATACACCCCGCTGCCGGCAAAGTTGCGCTGCTCCATCAGCACCAAGGGAGTCCTGGATTCGAAAGCTTCAACATCGCCGTCGAATGAGTCCGAAATGGTCTTGTTTCTATCCTTGGCGAGAGCGGGTTCCCGCTCGGCGGCGAAAGGCAGGATGGACGCGTACACATCCGGGTGTGAGGTTCCCATCTGCATGGCGCAAGTACCGCCAAAGGAGAAACCGCCAACTGCCCACTGCTTGTGATCCTTGGAGACATTCAACGTCTCAGTGATCCACGCCGGCACATCCTGTGAAAGATAGGTGTCCACGGAGGCGATGTTGCTGTCCATGCACATAGTGTTGGCGTTGGCTGAGCCGTTGGGGTCCACCACCACGGTGACAGGGGCGATCCCCTGGTGTGCTTCGGCGAACTTGTCCAGGAGCGTGCGGAGCTGGCCACCAGACAGCCAGTCCGCAGGACCGCCCGGCTGCCCAGCGAAGAGTACAAGCACAGGAAGGCTTGGACGAGGCACCGTCTGA
The DNA here is from genome assembly GCF_000294695.2 of Arthrobacter sp. Rue61a. Taxonomy (NCBI): domain Bacteria; kingdom Bacillati; phylum Actinomycetota; class Actinomycetes; order Micrococcales; family Micrococcaceae; genus Arthrobacter; species Arthrobacter sp. Rue61a. The sequence goes on from NC_018531.1 coordinate 3,024,279, forward strand.
TAGGCCGGCGGCAAGTAGATATAGGCCTCCCGAGCAGTAAACCCGGAAGCAGTACCGGGAATCCCGGCTTTGCGCATGATGCCGTTGCGGGGCATGGAATCCGGAGCTTTCCATGCGGAAAGAGCAGGGCCGGGCTTCGCGTCCGCAGCGCGCTTAAGGCTTGCTTCGAGAGGCTGTATGCGCGCTACCGCCGTACCCAATAAGTCCGAGACGGTGTTGTTCAGTCCAAAATAGAGATTTATCTGAACCACGCAGAGGAGCACAACGCCAAGCACTGCGGCCACACTGAGCGAGCGGCCGCGCCAGGAACTTTGGGGGAAGCGCGCGGCGCACAGGAGCACAGCCGCGACAGCAGGAACCGCCCAGGCCAGAGTCTCAAAAGGCAGATTCTCAGAAAACGTGGCGGTAAGGTCCACAAGGACCCAATGAATCAGCGCCACAGCGCCTATGGAGACCACCAGGCTGGCCAGGACGAGCAGCAACCAGGAACGTCGTCGACGCCAGAGAAGGTAGGCCCCTCCGGCCGCACCACAGGCGATGCTGAACCAGAGGAACGGCCCATCCACCAGACTCACGTCCGAAAGAAAGTCCATGGCGCCTAACGCCAGGTTCCGACGCCGATGACCGGCCCGGCCTCGAGCCAGGAGGACAAACCAGCGTAGGCGTCGAAATTCATGGCGAGCATGAACTCTTTACCTTCGTACTGCAGTTCCACCACTACGACGCCGGGCTGTATCCTGACGAGTTCATCTTCCGTGGGCTGGCGGCGGCCAAGCAGTTCAAGCGAGCTGCGCTTGAACTTGTGCTTAGGGATGACGCTGAGGGACATCAGGCGGAACCACTCGAGCTCGTTGTCCTGATAACGACAAACCCCCATCTGCCAGCTGTTTCCAGCCATGCAAATGGAGGCGTCGACCGTGCCCAGGGCGCGCCGCAGATTGAAGCGGCGCACCCCGAAAAGGCACAGTGAAATGATCAGCAACGTAAACGCTGTTGCCAGGGCGATGAACGGAATGAGGGAATCGTCCATCAAGGTCGTGCTATCGGATCCCCGCTGTAGCCGCTTCGCCCAATTTGGCGTTGTCAGCAACAATCACCACGCGGTCGTTGTCCACGGAGAAGAATCCACCGTCAACAACCACCGCAATGCGATCACCGGAAACCGGCTGGATTGCCAGCTCGCCCGCGGCCATGATGGCCAGAAGGGGCGAGTGGCCCGGCAGGATTCCGATTTCACCATCGCTGGTGCGGGCCTTCACCATCTTGGCCGCACCGGACCACACGAAGTGGTCCGCTGCGACAATCTCAACCTCGAGCTCAGCCATACTACTTGGTCTGTTCCTGGATCTTGGCCCAGTTGCGCTCGACGTCATCCAGGCCGCCGACGTTGAAGAACGCCTGCTCTGCGATGTGGTCAAGCTCGCCGTCGCAGATGGCAGTGAAGCCTTCAACGGTGTCCTTGATGGACACGGTGGAGCCCTCGACGCCGGTGAACTGCTTGGCGGTGTAGGTGTTCTGCGAGAGGAACTGCTGGATACGACGTGCACGCGACACGACGATCTTGTCCTCTTCAGACAGTTCGTCAACACCGAGGATGGCGATGATGTCCTGGAGTTCCTTGTTCTTCTGCAAGATCTGCTTGACACGGACTGCCGTGTTGTAGTGATCCTTGCCGATGTACTGGGGATCCAGAATACGGGAGGTGGACGTCAGCGGGTCAACGGCCGGGTACAGACCACGGGATGCGATTTCACGGGAAAGTTCCGTGGTCGCGTCGAGGTGTGCGAAGGTCGTTGCCGGAGCCGGGTCGGTGTAGTCATCAGCCGGCACGTAGATAGCCTGCATCGACGTGATGGAGTGACCCTTGGTGGACGTGATGCGCTCCTGGAGCAGACCCATCTCGTCAGCAAGGTTCGGCTGGTAGCCCACAGCGGACGGCATACGGCCGAGCAGAGTGGAAACTTCCGAACCTGCCTGCGTGAAGCGGAAGATGTTGTCAATGAAGAGCAACACGTCCTGGTTCTGGACATCGCGGAAGTACTCCGCCATGGTCAGGGCAGACAGGGCCACGCGCAGACGCGTTCCCGGCGGCTCATCCATCTGGCCGAATACAAGGGCGGTGTCCTTGAGAACGCCTGCCTCTTCCATTTCAACCCAGAGGTCGTTACCTTCACGGGTACGCTCGCCAACACCGGCGAATACCGAAGTACCACCGAAGTTGCGGGCAACACGAGTGATCATTTCCTGGATCAGAACGGTCTTGCCAACGCCGGCGCCGCCGAACAGGCCGATCTTTCCACCCTTGATGTACGGGGTGAGAAGGTCGATGACCTTGATGCCGGTCTCGAGCATCTCCGTAGAGCCCTCGAGGGAAGCGAAGGACGGAGCCTTGCGGTGGATCGGCCAGTAGGCGTCTGCCTTGATCTCCGACTCTTCGACGTCCAGCGGCTTGCCGAGAACGTTGAAGATGTGGCCCTTGACGCCGTCGCCAACGGGCACGGAGATGGGAGCACCGGAATCCTGCACGGTGGTACCGCGGACGAGGCCGTCGGTTGCCTGCAGGGAGATGGCGCGAACGAGGTTGTCACCCAGGTGCTGTGACGTCTCGAACGTGATGGTCTTGGTCTGGCCGTTGAGAGTGATCTCAGTGGTCAGAGCGTTGTAAATCGAGGGGATTGCGTCAGCCGGGAATTCGACGTCGACAACCGGACCAATAACACGGGCAATGCGGCCGGTGGCACCGGCCGTAGCTACGTGTTCGGTAGCAGTGGCAGTCATCTCTCTCACTTCACTCAGTAGATGGCGTGGGGTTAAGTTTATCTGTTTGGTGCAGGTGCGGCTTCGAGCCGAATCCGTTGCTGGCTAGGACGCGAGGGCGTCTGCGCCGGCCACGATTTCGGAAAGCTCCTGCGTAATCTCGGCCTGGCGGGCCGTGTTGCGAAGGCGCGTGTACTTCTTGATCAAATCCGTAGCGTTGTCACCGGCCGACTTCATAGCGCGCTGGCGGGCTGCGAGCTCGGAAGCTGCGGCCTGCAGCATGGCTGCGAAGATGCGGGACTCGATGTAACGCGGAAGCAGTGCGTCAAGCACCTGCTCTGTTTCCGGTTCAAACTCGTACAACGGCAACAGCTCGGATTCCGAGGCTGCTTCCTCTTCGACGACCTCCAGCGGGAGCAAACGGATGACCGTAGGCTCCTGCGTCACCATGGACTTGAAGCGGGTGTACACAACGTGGATCTCGTCCACGCCGCCCTCTTCGAAGTCAGTGGAGAAGTCTTCAAGAAGTGCAGCTCCGACTTCCTGCGCGGTTTCGAATTCCGGTGCGTCCGTGCCACCAGTCCATACGCGGGCGTAGGACCGGTTGCGGAAATCGAAGTACGCCTGCGCCTTGCGGCCAACCAGGTACGCCTTGACTTCCTTGCCTTCTGCGTGAAGAAGCTCGGTGAGACCTTCAGCCTGCTTGAGCACGCTCGCGGAGTAGGATCCTGCAAGGCCGCGGTCCGATGTAATGATCAGGACTGCGGCGCGGCGGATCTGCTCCGGCTCGGTGGTCAGCGGGTGGTCGATTTCGCTCTGAGTTGCGACAGCAGAAACGGCGCGGGTAATCGCGTTCGCGTAAGGCAGTGAAGCTGCTACGCGGGCGCGGGCCTTACCGATGCGCGAGGTAGCGATCAGTTCCATCGCCTTGAAGATCTTGCGCATCGACGTCGTCGAGCTGATCTTCTGACGGTAGACCCGAATCTGGGCTCCCATACTTATCCTTTCCTAAGTTCCCGATGTGCTGCCCTGCCGGGGCCCTTGCGGACCCCGGCAGAGCAGGTTATCGAAACTAGCGCTTCTGCTTGACGATCTTTTCCTGGTCGACGTCGCCGCCGGAGATCGCTGCGTGCTCTTCGTGGCCAGCGCCAACCAAGTGGTTGTCGCCTTCGCCGAAGAAGCCCTTCTTGAAGGAAACAATTGCTTCCTTCAAGGCTGCAGCGGTGTCGTCATCCAGGACGTTGGTCTGTGCCAGCGTGGTCAGGATGGAGGACTTGTGCGTGAGGTGCTCCAGGAACTCGGACTCGAAGCGGCTGATGTCCTCAACCGGAACGTCGTCCAGGTAACCGTTGGTACCGGCCCAGATGGAGACAACCTGGTTCTCAACCGGGAACGGTGAGTACTGGCCCTGCTTCAGCAGTTCCATCAGGCGTGCACCACGGGTCAGCTGCTGACGGGAAGCAGCATCCAGGTCAGAGGCGAACATAGCGAATGCCTGCATGTCGCGGTACTGAGCCAGGTCCAGCTTCAAGGTACCGGAGACCTTCTTCATGGACTTGACCTGTGCAGCGCCACCAACGCGGGACACGGACACACCAACGTCAACAGCGGGACGCTGGTTGGCGTTGAAGAGGTCCGACTGGAGGAAGATCTGGCCATCGGTAATGGAGATCACGTTGGTCGGGATGTAGGCAGAAACGTCGTTTGCCTTGGTTTCAACGATCGGCAGACCGGTCATCGAACCTGCACCGAGCTCGTCAGAGAGCTTGGCACAACGCTCCAGCAGACGGGAGTGCAAGTAGAAAACGTCACCCGGGTAGGCTTCGCGTCCCGGCGGACGACGCAGCAGCAGGGATACGGCGCGGTAGGCTTCGGCCTGCTTGGACAGGTCATCGAAGATCACCAGAACGTGCTTGCCGCCGTACATCCAGTGCTGGCCGATGGCCGAACCTGCATACGGTGCCAAGTACTTGAAGCCGGCGGGGTCAGATGCCGGGGACGCCACGATGGTGGTGTACTCCAGTGCGCCGTGATCCTCGAGTGTCTGACGAACGGCTGCGATGGTGGAAGCCTTCTGGCCAACACCGACGTAGACGCAACGTACCTGCTTGGTGACATCTCCCGAAGCCCAGTTGGCCTTCTGGTTGATGATGGTGTCCACGGCGATGGCGGTCTTGCCGGTCTGGCGGTCACCAATGATCAGCTGACGCTGGCCACGGCCGATCGGGATCATGGCGTCGATAGCCTTGAGGCCGGTCTGCATCGGTTCGTGAACCGACTTGCGTTCGGTAACGCCCGGAGCCTGAAGTTCCAGGGCACGGGTGGCTTCGGCCTTGATCTCGCCGAGGTCATCGATCGGCTGGCCCAGGGGGTCGACGACGCGACCCAGGAAGGCATCGCCAACCGGGACGGACAGGATCTCACCGGTACGGTGAACTTCCTGGCCTTCTTCAATACCGGTGAAGTCACCGAGGATAATGACACCGATCTCGCGGACGTCAAGGTTCTGGGCCAGGCCCAGCGTGCCATCTTCGAAGCGAAGCAGCTCGTTCGCCATGACCGAGGGAAGACCCTCAACACGGGCGATGCCGTCACTTGCGGTGGTCACACGACCAACCTCTACGCGCTCTGCGTTTCCGGGTTCGTAGGACGCCGCGAACTCGTTCAACGCATTACGGACGTCGTCGGCGTTGATGGTCAATTCGGCCATCTGCAGTCCCTGCTCTCCTGTTTTCGTGATCATCGTTGCTCACGATGACCGGGTTTTATATCAGTTAAGTTGTGCTTTGTCTTCGCTAGCCAGCGAGCTGGCGGCGGAGTTCGGTCAGACGGGCGATAACCGAAGCGTCGAGCACTTCGTCACCCACCTGCACGCGGATTCCACCGATCAGTGCGGGGTCAACATTGACGTTGACCTTCAGTTCGCGGCCGTACAGGGCATCCAGCCCGGCCTGCAGACGGCTGGCCTGCGTTTCCGTCAACGGACGGGTAACGCTGACAGTTGCAATCCAGCGCTGCTGACGCTTGGCTGCAAGCTTGGCGAATGAATCGACAAGCTTGCTCGGCTTGACACCGCGCGGCTGCGTAACTGCCTGGCTGATGAGAACCTTTGCTTCCTCGCTGCTGCCAGGAACAAGCTTCTCGGCCAGTGCAATCTTCGCCGCGGGAGATGCCTGCGGCTCAGACAGAGCACGTTGTACCTCGTGGCTGGAGGCGACGGCCTGATTGAAGGCAAACAGATCGTTTTCCAGCTCTTCCAGCCCCGTGATACCGGAGGCAGAAACGGCCGACTTGTTTTCAGCTACGGCAATGACAACCGTGGCAGCAAGCGTCTCGAGTGCATCGCCGATATCGCGTGCCGATGCCCAGCGCGAGCTGGCCAATCCGCCTGCAATCTCAGCAGCATCAGCGGAGACTTTTCCGCCAACCAGCTGCTTGACCAGCGCCGACTTCTCGTCACCGGAACGGGACGGGTCAGTCAGGGCGCGGCGCAAGCCAGCCGAGCTGTCCACCGTTCCCAGGATTCCGAAGAGGTCCTTAGCCAACTGCAGCGAGGCGAAGGGAAGCTTGGCTTCCAGCTGCGCCAGTGCTGTGGTCAGCGATTCGCTCGATATACCTGCCATTACTTAGCTGCACCTGCGCTCTGGGTCTCCAGATCTGCAAGGAAGCGGTCCACAACGCGTGCGGCGCGCTGGTCGTCGGTGAGTGCTTCCCCAACGATGCGGCCGGCCAGCGTAGTGGCCAAAGTGCCAACCTCGGAGCGAAGCGAGACAACAGCTGCCTGGCGCTCCGACTCGATGGCAGCGTGTGCCTGCTCAGTGATGCGCGCAGATTCTGCCGCAGCCTTTGCCTTCAGGTCCGCGAGGATCTGGGCGCCTTCGGCGCGTGCTTCTTCGCGGATGCGGTTGGCTTCGGCACGGGCATCGGTGAGCTGCTGCTTGTACTCTTCAAGAGCTGCAGAAGCTTCCGCCTGGGCCGCTTCGGCCTTTGCAATGCCACCTTCGATTGCTTCGGCGCGCTCTGCGAAGGTCTTCTCGAACATCGGGACAACAAACTTGACCACGATGTACATGAGGACCGCAAAGCCCACGAGGACTACGCCCATTTCCCAGACGTTGGGAACGAGCGGATTAGCCTCCGCAGCGCCTTCAGTGGCGGCTGAGATGATCAGCTGATTCATATTTCACCCGTCCTATCTACTCGTGCTTGGGATTCGCTTGGTTCTAAGGACTAGGAAAGAACGAAAGCGAAGACCAGGCCGAGGATGGCGAGAGCTTCAGTCAGTGCCAGACCAAGGAACGCGATCGGCTGCAGCACACGCTGAGCTTCCGGCTGACGTGCAACACCGTTGATGTACGCGGCGAACACGAGACCCACACCGATACCACCGCCGATGGCCGAGAGACCGTAGCCGATGAGGTTGAGGGAGCCGTTGATGGTGCCTTCCATTTTTTCTTCCTTTCAAGATGCCGCCCGTGCGGCAGGTTGTTTGGGTTGCTTCATCCCCGCGAGGGGAAGTTTTGGGAGCCTAGTGGCTGTCGGCGTGCAGGGCGCCTTCGATGTAGATCGCGGTCAACAGTGTGAACACGTAAGCCTGCAGGGCCATGATCAGTGCTTCGAGCATGTACATGGCCACGGCGCCTACCAGTACCAGTACCGATGCGCCCTTGAGCAGGACGTTCTCCTGCATGATAAGGAACTCGATGCCGGAACCGGCGAGCATGACGATCAAGTGGCCGGCCAGCATGGTCGCGAACAGACGGAGGCTGTGCGTGACGGGGCGGACCAGGAAGTTGGAGATGATTTCGATCGGTACCACGATCGGCAGGATGTACCACGGAACACCGGACGGAACTGTGGCGAGCTTGAAGTACTTCAGGCCGTTCTTCTTGATACCGATGATGATCCAGGTGAAGTACACGATGCCGGCCATGACGTAGGCGCCGCCTACGTGCGAGAAGCTCGGAAGCTGGATCACCGGGATGGCGCCGTAGATGTTGTTCACCAGAATGAAGAAGAACAGGCTGAACAGCAGCGGGACGTACTTGATGAAGTCCTTGCCGCCGATGATGTCCTTGGCGATGCCGTTACGGACGAAGCCGTAGGCCATCTCGCCTGCGAACTGCAGCTTGCCGGGAACCAGCTGCTGCTTACGTGCAGCGAGGATGAAGAATGTAGCGATAATGACGACCGATAGGATCACCAGCAACATCTGCTTGGAGAAGCCATCGTGCGCACCCCAAGGCAGGATTGCCGGCAGGTGCATTTCGTCGATTCCGGGTGGGGTGAATGACCCCGAATCCTGGGCGGGGAGCGCAAGCGCGATCAACGCGTTTCCTCTCTGCTGTGTCCATCATTGGGCATTGGTTGGAATCCGGACGCGTTGGACGCATCTGCATTCCTTGTGAAATTATTTGGCATTACTGTCCCCGTCCGTGGACGGACCGCTGTCTGCGTTGCTCTCGCCAGAAGAGGAGCTTTGTCTGGTGAGGCCGTGCATATGGGAAAGATAGAACCCTCCTGCGGCTCCCAGCAGAGCGCCAAGGAGCACAATCCAGCGGGTCCCCCACAGATTATCCAGACCCCAGCCTATCAAACTCCAGACAATGATCCCGCCAATGATGTAGCTGAAGACGGCAATGCCGGCGTTGTATCCGCCGTCGTTTCCGGCTTCCGCGGATTCATTGCGGTTGGCAGCTTGCTGATCAGTCACAGCCGGGCGTGAATAGCGCTTACGCGGGGACATCCGGGCCGCCTTTCTGCTCAGCAGGATCGTTGTAGATCTGCAGGCGGGCCTTGCTGAAGCCATAGATCTCGGCGGCTTGCCAGAAGACGACGGTGACCACGGCGCCGATGAGGAACCAACGGTCGTGGAGCCATTCCGGAGCGCCGAGTACAAAGAGCACAACGGCGAATCCGACCACCTTGATGAAATACGTCGCAACAAAGAGGCCGACTGCACCGGAGGGGTTGTTACGGCCAACGAAGTGGCCGATCAGGAGGCTGATCCCAAAGAAGAGCATGACCAGCACGGCACCGAACGCGGCTGAAAGCGCGCCCTGCCCGCCATTGATGAAGGCTGCGATCACACAGGTGACGGCCGTGGCCGCTACTGCTGCTGCAGCGCTAAGAAGAAGCAACCGGAGCCACAACGAGGACGGCTGACCAACAGATCCAACACCACGTTTACCGGACGGGCGTCCGGTTTCGGCGTTGGATGTCATGGGGATACCAATCCTCGTGGCACAGGTGCCATATTCTCAAAGTGGGGTTACGGGCGAGTGACTGTCCGCAGAAAGAATTCTACATGAGATAGAACTGTGACCATAACCGGCCGTCACAACTACTCCCCAGGCCGCGTGGAGTTCCGGGTGAAGTAGGGCCACGCCGTTACGGCGGCCATGACCAGCGCTGCCGCTATGACCACGATGAGCACGATTTGCCATGGGAACACAGCAAAGGCGACACCGCCGAAGGCAAGAATGCACGTCCACACATAGAGCATGACGACGGCGCTGCGGTGCGAGTATCCGAGGTCCACCAACTTGTGGTGGAGGTGCCCGCGGTCAGCCGACCACGGCGATTGGCCTCTGGCTGTTCTGCGGACAACAGCCATCCCCAGGTCAAGAAGGGGAAGGGACAGTACCGCGAAAGGAAGCAAAATAGGAACGATCGTGGGGATACCGTTGGCGCGGTCGTAGAGGCCGGACCCGATCTGTCCAGTGGCCACAACACCGGCGGAAGCCATGAGCAAGCCGATAAGCATTGCCCCGGAATCTCCCATGAAGATTTTGGCGGGGAACCAATTATGCGGCAGGAACCCGATGCAACTGCCAACCAGGATGGCCATCAGGAGTGTTGCGAGATCCGAGTTGTCCGTGGATGGGTTGTTACGGTGTACCCAGTACGCGGTGAGGAAGAAGGCTCCGCCACCAATGATCGCGACTCCGGCGGCCAAACCGTCCAGTCCGTCGATAAAGTTGACGGCATTCATGGTGGTGACAATGAGGCCGGCCGTCAGCACAATCTGGACCACCTCGGACTCAAGGAAAATCGGTTCAGGGATGAAGGGCACCACAGACATCCGCACACCCCAGATAGCCACAATGAACGCTGCCGCGGCCTGGCCCAGAAGTTTGATCCACCAGCGGATGTCGAGGATATCGTCCGCGACCCCCACGGCGACGATCACTACAGCACCGGCCAGGATCCCCCAGGGGGCATCGTTGTGCCTGAAAATGTCCTTGACGAAAAAGGAATTGCTCGCGACTACCAACGCGGCGAAGAAGCCCACAAAGATGCCCAGTCCCCCAAGTTTGGAGATCAGGGCTGAGTGCATGTCACGGCTTCGGATGGGTTGGTACAAACGGAGCTTGTTTCCCACCACACGGGCACCCCATGTCCCGGCATACGCCACAACCGCAGCCGTAAGGGCCATCAGCATGTACATGATCATGCCGCGGCCCCAAAGAGCAGCCCGATGAATAACCGGGAAACCTGGATCACTGCACGCAGCCGGCGCGCACTGCCGCGAAATTGAGCGCAGCTCAGGGTGTGGAATTCTGTCTTTGGATAAATGGAACTTCTCCGTCGCCATGCCTGCACCGGCTGTGCCGAATGTTGCGGGATTTCTGTGGACTCTTGTCACGATACTAATGCCAACGGTCGTGACCACCCTGTGACGCAGCCGCCAAACCCAGCGTGTTTGGCTGAGGTTAAGCTGCGTGGCTCTTACCGAACCGGCTCTTGTCTTACCGAACCGGCTCTTGAACATTGCGCAACGCGTAGATGCCTTCGAGCACTTGGTCGTTGGAACGCGGGGCTTTCAGGCTGTGCCGCAGGCCCTTGAAAAACCCTGCCAACAGCACTTTGCGGTTGGGCGAGGCCGCGATGGTACGGGTCCAGTTGCGCAGCGAAGCACCGGTGAACAGGACCTTTTCCCACGGCGCCAAGGCATTCGATCGGGTATAGACCCAGAGCTTGTTCCGCACTTCATAATAGAAGCGGGGGCCCGGATCTGCTCCCGCGTCGCCAAAGACCTTGGTGTGGTGGTTGGCCACGGAGGCGTTGGTGGTCAAGGCGGTCCCCCGGCGGGAAATCCTGGCGGTGTACTCGAGATCATCGTTCCAGATGAAGTAGTCCGCAATAGGGAGGCCATGCTGTTTGACCTCTTCAGCACGTATCAGCACCGAAACGAACGATGCAGTCCGGATTTGGGTCGCACCCAGCCGGGCAGCTGCGCTGCGCTCGTTCTCGCTTGCTCCCATCCGCGGCCGCATGCGGTTCATCGGATGGTCGCGGCCATCAGTCCACACAACACGGCTTGCAATAAAGGCCGGGGCCTTACCTGCTGCCTGTCGGTAGGACTCCGATACGTCCAATGCTTCGCGAAGGGCATCCGGCTGCGGTTCCGTGTCGTCATCCATGATCCACACGTGGTCCGCGCGGTGGTCCAGTACGGCCCGTTCCATGCCGACAACGAACCCCCCGGCCCCGCCCACGTTCGTGTTCAAGGTAACCACATCAGTGGTCACCGTGCCTTGGTACTGCTGGAGGAACTCGGCGGTGCCGTCCGTGGAGGCGTTGTCCACGATGACGACGGCGTCCGGTACCCGGGTACCTGAAGCGATGCCTTCCAGGGTTGTCTGGAGGAGTTCACGCCGGTTATAGGTCACTACAACAGCGACCACTACAGGGTGGGACGTCATTTACTTGCCTTTGGTCTTGGATGGTTGGAAGCGGCGCCGGATCAGCAGGCCTGCCAGCTTCCAAGGTTCAACAAAAACTCTGTAGGCCACGCGGCCCGGGTGCAGGACCAGGCGCCAAGCCCATTCGAGCCCCAAGCGTCCGAGCCAGCGTGGCGCCAGTTTTTGGATGCCTGCAACTTGTTCAATGGCACCTCCTACAGCGCAGTAGAGGGCGGGCGGCAATTCCGGGAGCCTACGGTGCAGGACAGTTTCCTGAAGGGGCATCCCGAGTCCGATCAGGACCAACTGCGGTCGGAAGTCCGTCAGCCAGTCCACCACCGCGTCTTCCAGGGCGCTGTCCCACCCCTCACCCGGCATACCGTCCACTGTTGCACCGGGGACGATAGCGCGCAGCCGGGCGACCGCCGTCGTATTGGCCGCGCGTCCCGCGCCTACTACGGCCACGCGCTCCAGACCCTCGACCTTTCCAAGCTCCGGGATCCAATCCATGGAACCCAGCCGGTAGGCCATTGTTCCCTCACCCAAGGGCTGGAGTTGACGCTTGTGGGCGAATCCCCAGAGCATCGCAACGGGAGCACCATCCAAGAGGACGATCGGACTGCCCTCATACAAAGAACGGACATCCGGGCGCGAATGAAGCAACGTGATGCTGTGAAGGTTGTGTCCAAGCACCGTGGCGGTTGTTCCTGAGGCGATGAGCCCGCCCATGGCCTCAATAAGCTCATTGACGCGCAACGGAGTGGCGTCGACGTCAAGGACGGGGACGCGTTGGCGCTCCGGAATCATTCGGGCTTGGCTTCCCTTGAGGCCTCTGGCTTCACCGTTTCCAGCGTTGAGTCCTCGACGGCGGCGGCTTCCGTTACTTCCACAGGCGCGTCATCCGCTGTTGTGGGCTTCTCTTGGGGAACGATGGCTTCCTCAGCAGGTTCATCGACAGCCGCAGTATGCTCTGCGGCGCCGGCTGCTGTGGTTCCTTCAGGCGCCGCGTCGTCCACAGCAGGCTCCTCCGCAGGAATGGTGTCGGCGGCGCCAAGGGTCTCGCCAATGCCCAGTATCGACGGAACAATTTCGCGGAGCCGCTCCAGCTCAATGGCTCCTTGGCGCACTACCCGGAACGGAGTAGACGTGGCGTCAACAATGGTGGAGGGCAGGGCAGCAGTCCCCTTGATCGGACGGAAACCGCCTTCAAGGTAGACCTCAACGGACTCCGCCAGTTGGAGTCTCGCTTCCGAGGCTGTCTGTGCCGCTTCCTGGCCCGTCCGGTTGGCGGAGGAAACAGCCAAGGGACCCGTGAGCCCCAGGAGTTCCAGGGCAATCTGGTCATCAGGCATCCTCAGGGCAACGGTGCCCTTGGTGTCACCGAGGTCCCAGTCCAAGGACGGCTGTGCATGCAGGATCAGCGTCAACCCACCCGGCCAGAAGGCTTGAGCCAGTGCCCGGGCATCGGCGGGTACGTCGGCGGCAAGTCCATCCAAGGCGTTGACCCGGGGAATCAGGACCGGAGGAGGCATCTGCCGGCTGCGACCTTTGGAGGCCAGCAACATGGTCACGGCCAACGGCGAAAAGGCATCAGCAGCAATACCGTAGACAGTGTCCGTTGGCAGCACGATGCACTTCTTTTCGCTGATGGCGCGTTGGGCATGCTGAAGCCCTTCAGCCCGCTGGTCATCGGAAGTGCAGTTATAGGTTGTGGTCACAGCGCTATTCTTTCACTCATCAGGAGAGGGGCTTGCCAGGATCGCGCTGGTGGCACGTTCCTTGCCGTTCAGGTCGCAGTGCGTGGTGACGTTGTTCCAACGTCCGGTGCGTTCCAGCATCCCCGCGATCCATACTGCTTGGACCTCCGCGTGCTCCATCACGAAGAAACCACCGGGTTTGAGGAGGCGGGCCGCTGAGGCCGCCGCCGCCGTCGGAAGTACCATGCCGTCCGCTCCCCCACCGTACAGTGCCTCCGGCGGATCATGGAGGGCAACTTCAGGCTCTGTGGGGATGGCTTCGGACGGAATGTACGGCGGATTGGATACGACGACGTCGAACGTTCCGTTGTGCTCGGGGAGGGCATCCCGCAGGTCGCCTTGCACCAAGGTCACGCCCAGCGGTTCGAGGTTCTTCGCAGCCCAGGCGTGGGCAAAGGTACTGAACTCCACGGCATGGACTTCAGCGCCCGGAACCTCATGGGCAATGGATCCGGCGATGGCACCGGATCCCGTCCCGAGGTCCACCACCTTGGGCGTGGGCACTCCCGCGACGTGATCAATGACCAACTGGACCACCGATTCCGTTTCAGGACGGGGAATGAAGACACCCGGCCCCACGCGCAACTCAAGATGGCGGAAATACGCGACGCCGGTGATGTGCTGGAGGGGAACCCGTCCGGCACGCTCCTCCACCAGTTCCCCGTAGCCTTCCGGAGCGGGCGTGTCGCCGAGCAACATGGCACGCAGGCGGCCAAGGCCGACACCGAGCAGGTGTTCGGCAAGTAACTCGGCATCGACACGCGGGCTAGGCACACCGGCTTCGGCTAAGACGGCAGTAGCCTCGCGAACGGCGTCCGCGAGGCTCTGACCTTGGTAAAACGTCATGGATGAACTCTGCTGTGGTTGTTGTCCGGCAGGCAGTTATTCGCCGATGGCATCCAGGCGGGCCTGCTCGTCTGCTTCAATGGCTGACTGGATCACGGGTTCAAGATCGCCGTTCATGACGGCGTCAAGGTTGTAAGCCTTGTAGCCGGTGCGGTGGTCCGCGATACGGTTTTCCGGGAAGTTGTACGTACGGATGCGCTCTGAACGGTCCATGGTGCGGATCTGCGACTTGCGCTGTTCGGAGTTGGCGGCGTCGATCTGTTCCTGCTGGTGTGCCAAGAGACGGGCACGAAGGACGCGCATACCGGCTTCGCGGTTCTGCAACTGCGACTTTTCGTTCTGCATGGCCACCACGATGCCCGTAGGCAAGTGAGTGATGCGGACAGCGGAGTCAGTGGTGTTCACGGACTGCCCACCCGGACCGGATGAACGGTAAACATCGATCTTGAGGTCGTTCTGGTTGATCTCGAGTTCCTCAGGCTCATCAACTTCCGGGAGCACCAGGACGCCGGCAGCCGACGTGTGGATACGACCCTGCGACTCGGTTACGGGAACACGCTGGACGCGGTGAACGCCGCCTTCAAATTTCAACCGGGCAAAAACGCCCTGTGCGGGATCGTTCGAATTGCCCTTGATGGCGACGGCAACGTCCTTGTATCCACCAAGATCGGATTCGGTTGCGGAGATCATTTCGGTCTTCCAGCCCCGCGATTCGGCGTAACGCATGTACATACGCAGAAGATCACCGGCGAACAAAGCAGCTTCGTCGCCGCCTTCGCCGCCCTTCACTTCAAGGATCACGTTGCGGGCATCGTCCGGATCACGCGGGATCAGCAGACGGCGCAGCCGCTCTTGTGCCGCGGGGATCTGTTCCTCCAACTGCACAACCTCGGCAGCGAATTCGGGATCCTCGTCAGCCATCTCTTTGGCAGCTTCCAGATCATCGTTGAGCCCGCGCCACTTGTTGTAAGCCTCCACAATGCCCTGAAGCTGAGCGGATCGCCGCCCCAACTTCCTGGCAGCAGACTGATCGGCATAAACGGCAGGATCACTCAACTGCGCCTGAATAGCAGCATGCTCATCAAGCAATCCCTGTACGGACTCAAACATTTTCAAACCTCTTTCGACTCGCAGACAAGTCTAGTTGCGACGATTGGTGACTTAACGACCAACCGCTCAAATAAGCCGGCCAGCGAAGGTGACGGCAACGCCCAAGGTGACCTGACCGCCGTCGAGTAATTTTGCCGGCCCGGGAGTGGCATCGGGCCTGTCGTAGCGTTGCTGCCGACGTACGCGGTACGTCAGCAGCAACGCGAAGGGGCGGGGCCGGCAAAATTACTCGACGGCCCCACCCCAGATAACGCTATTTGTCGTTGTCCGACTTCGCTCCGAGCGTCGTCTTCTGAACCTGCATGAGGAACTCGACGTTGCTCTGCGTCTCCCGGATCTTGTTGGTCAGCAGTTCAAGGCTCTGCTGCTGTTCAAGGCCGGAAAGGACGCGGCGCAGCTTCCACATGATCTTGACCTCTTCAGGCGAGAGCAGGTTCTCTTCGCGGCGCGTGCCGGACGCGTTGACGTCCACGGCCGGGAAGATGCGCTTGTCTGCCAGCTGGCGGGACAGGCGGAGCTCCATGTTGCCGGTGCCCTTGAACTCTTCGAAGATGACTTCGTCCATCTTGGAGCCGGTCTCGACGAGAGCGGTTGCCAGGATGGTGAGCGAGCCACCGTTCTCGATGTTGCGGGCTGCACCGAAGAATCGCTTGGGCGGGTACAGGGCTGCTGAGTCCACGCCACCGGACAGGATACGGCCGGAGGCCGGTGCTGCCAGGTTGTAGGCACGGCCCAGGCGGGTCATGGAGTCCAGGAGAACCACCACGTCCATGCCCATTTCCACGAGGCGCTTTGCGCGTTCGATGGAGAGTTCGGCAACCGTGGTGTGGTCGTCGGCGGGACGGTCAAAGGTGGAGGCAATAACCTCACCCTTGACGGTGCGCTGCATGTCCGTGACTTCTTCGGGACGTTCGTCAACCAGCACCATCATGAGGTGAACCTCAGGGTTGTTGGTGGTGATTGCGTTCGCGATGGACTGCAGGATGAGCGTCTTGCCGGCCTTCGGCGGGGAGACGATCAGGCCACGCTGGCCCTTGCCGATCGGGGCCACGAGGTCGATAACACGCGGGCCGATCTTCTTGGGGTCCGTCTCGAGGCGCAGGCGCTCGGACGGGTACAGCGGTACGAGCTTGGCGAACTCGACGCGGTCCTTGAGTTCTTCCGGCGTCTTGCCGTTGACTGACGTGACGCGGACGAGTGCATTGAACTTCTGGCGGGCCGACTGCTGGCTGCGGTCTTCACCGTCACGAGGTGCGCGAATGGCACCGACGACGGCATCGCCCTTGCGGAGGTTGTACTTCTTCACCTGCGCCAGGGAAACGTAAACGTCGTTTGCACCGGGGAGGTATCCGGATGTACGGATGAACGCGTAGTTCTCCAGGACATCGAGGATGCCTGCTACGGGAAGCAGGACGTCGTCTTCGGTAACCTCGACGTCGTCAACGTCCGGTCCCTGCGCGCGGCCACGGCGACGCTCGTTGCGATCACGGAAGCGGTCGCTGCGGGTGTTGCCGTCACGGTTGTCCTGACCTCCCCGACGGTCGCTCCGGTCGGTCTGCTCGTTGCGGTCACGACGGTTCCGGCGGTTCCTGCGGTTGCCGGTGTCGTCGCCGTCGTTGTTGTCATCACGGCGGCCGCGAGTGTTGTCGCGACGTTCGCGCTGCTGCTCGCCAGAGTCGGACTGTTCGCGCTGCTCACGCTGTTCAGTGCGGTCGGCACGCTGCTCGCGCTGCTCGGTGCGATCGGCACGCTGCTCGCGCTGCTCACTGCGATCGGCACGCTGCTCCGCACGGTCAGTACGTTGCTCAGTGCGCTGCTCGGCGGCAGGTGCTTCGGCTGCTTCAGCAGGCGCTGCGGCAGCTTCGCCACGGCGTCGGTTACGGGTGCGCGGCTGACGACGCTCTGTAGCGGCCTCGCCGGTCTCAACGGCGGCCGGAGCTTCAGCAACCGGTGCGGTTGCGGACTCGGCAGGTGCTGCAGCGGCTTCAGCAGCTGCTACCACTCCATCACTGGTGGCGCGGCGGCTGCGGCCACGACCGCGACCACGAGGCGCTTCCTGGGCCGGGGCCTCGGCAGCTGCTTCTGCAGGTGCGCTGCTTTCCGCTGCAACCTTGGGCTCTGCGGTCCGGGCTTCCTTGGCCGCAGTTGCCTTTGCCGTCGCGGTGGCCTTGGCGGGCGCCTTGGCGGTTGAGGTTCCGGCGCGATGTGCCGAAATGGCCGTTACCAAGTCCCCCTTGCGCATACGGGATCCCCCGGAGATGCCCAGCTGACTCGCGAGAGCCTGAAGCTGGGCGAGCTTAAGGCCTGCAAGGCCGCTGCTCTTGGTGGTTGCTGCAGTTGACGAATCAGCAGCAGAAGATGTTGTGTCCACAGCTGAAGCCAGCTCAGTGGTTTCTGTCACGAAGGATCCTTCCCCCTCGACGGCGTCCAGAGCGAGAGCTGGACGCGATGATTTGTTCTGGGCTGCAGTTCAGATCTGCAGCCGGTGATTTGGGCCGTGCCTGATGGATTATGGCCAACAGGGCCGGATACTGATCGTCATCACTGGATCCAGTTGCCCGGACAGCCGGCGTAGCGTTCAGGGAACAGAGAGATTTCTGCGGCCCTGAGACAGGCCGGAAAGAGACGACACCACCAACGTTGGCACAGTTGACGAAAGGTACGGCAAAACACCGAGATCCAAAATCAGGGAACTGCCCGCGGCTTTACCGGCGGTGCACTTCCACTCTAGCACCTTGATCGTCTACAGCCAGCGTCATCACACGCCAACCGACGTCGGGTGTGTTGACCGCCGTGAATGTCTCGATGAATTCTGCAGTTGTGGCGGCTTCGTCAGCGCCATTGGCCAGCACCATCACGGTGGGACCGGCGCCTGAGACAACCGCTGCATGCCCCGCAGTCCGGAGGGCCGCGATGAGATCGGCGCTGGGGCGCATGGCCTGAGCGCGGTAGCTCTGGTGGAGGTAGTCCTCTGTGCCTGGCAACAGCAACGTGGGATCAGCAGTGAGCGCGTGAATCAACAGGGCTGCACGTCCGGAATTCATTGCTGCCGCGTGATGCCCCACTGATGCCGGGAGCAGCCCGCGCGCAGTTTCCGTGGAAAGCTCGTAATCGGGGATTGCCACCACGGGAATGACCGCCGCTGCGACCTCAGCGTGTGTGCTGCTGTACTGCTCGCTGTCCTGCCATGACAGCGCCAGTCCGCCGAATATGGCGGGTGCGACGTTGTCCGGATGGCCTTCCATCTCGCTGGTCAACTGCAGGATCCAATCGCGGTCCTGCCGGGATGCTGCCGGGACCAGTGCGTTTGCCGCGGTGACAGCGGCAACCACTGCCGAGGCTGAAGACCCGAGTCCCCGGCCGTGCGGGTTGACGTTGTCCGCTGTGATTTTGAGGCCCGAGTGCCGGAAGCCAAGCCGATCCAAGGCGAGGTCAATGGCACGAACCACGAGGTGGCTGGCGTCACGCGGGAGGGAGTCAGCACCCTCGCCGGAGAGCTCGAACTCGAGCTCCCCGGTGCTGAGGGTCTCCACCGTCAAGGTGTCGTAGATGGACAGGGCCAAGCCGAGGCTGTCGTAGCCGGGGCCCAGGTTGGCACTCGTACCGGGGACCTTGACGGTCAGCCGCTGGCCTGCCGCGACGAGTGCACGATCGGTCGCGGTGGGCTGCGTTGATTCCACTCTTAGTTTTCTTCCAGTCCCAGTTCTGCGGCAACAGTGACGACGTCGTTCGGCACCTTGACGGGCTGCACGTCGCTGCCGTCTTCGGTGCGGAGGGCCCACTGCGGGTCCTTGAGTCCGTGTCCGGTAACCGTGATGACGATGGTTTTGCCCGACGGAACCTCGCCGGCGGCATGCTTCTTGATCAAGCCCGCGACACCGGCAGCGGAGCCGGGTTCAACGAAAACGCCTTCCTTTGCCGAAAGCCAGCGGTGAGCAGCCAGAATCTCGTCATCGGTGACAGCCTCGATCAGTCCACCGGATTCGTCACGGGCCGCAACTGCGGTTTCCCACGAGGCCGGGTTGCCGATGCGGATGGCGGTGGCAATCGTGTCGGGCTCGGTGATGGGGTGGCCTGCAACGAACGGCGCGGCACCGGCGGCCTGGAAGCCCCACATGACGGGCGTCTTGGTGGAAACAGCAGGAAGTGTTCCATTAGTGGTCTCGAAGGGCGCGGAGTATTCCTTGTAGCCCTTCCAGTAAGCACTGATGTTGCCGGCGTTGCCTACAGGCAGTACGTGGATGTCAGGGGCATCGCCCAAGGTGTCCACCACTTCGAAGGCACCGGTCTTCTGGCCCTGGATACGGGCCGGGTTGACCGAGTTCACCAGGAACACCGGGTAGGCCTCGCCGAGCTTCCGGGCGATGTCCAGGCAGTTATCAAAGTTGCCGTCAACCTGGAGCAGTGTGGCGCCGTGCGCGATGGCCTGGCTCAGCTTGCCCATGGAGATCTTGCCTTCGGGTACAAGCACAGCGCACTTGAGGCCTGCCGCAGTGGCGTAGGCCGCAGCCGAGGCGGAGGTGTTGCCGGTGGAAGCGCAAACAACAGCCTTTGCACCGGCTTCAACGGCAGCCGTCATGGCCATGGTCATGCCGCGGTCCTTGAAGGAACCCGTGGGGTTCATGCCTTCGACCTTCAGGTACACCTCTGAGCCGGTCAGCTCGGAAAGCTTCTGCGCGTGGACGAGCGGAGTGCCGCCCTCTCCCAGGGTGATGACCTTGGTGGCTTCCGTTACAGGCAAACGATCAGCGTATTCGCGGATTACTCCGCGCCATTGGTGAGCCACTTAGACCCCTTCTACCCGCAGAACGGATGTTACAGAATTGATGACGTCCAGGCCCTTCACGGCCTCGACGGTTGCTGCGAGTGCAGCTTCGGATGCACGGTGCGTCACGATTTTCAGCTCGGCCGACTCAACGTTGGAGGCTGAGTCGCGGTGGATCGTCTGGCGCATGATTTCGATGGAAACGCCGTTCTCCGCAAAGATGTGCGCAATCCGTGCCAGCACGCCGGCCTGGTCAGCGACATCCAAGCCGATGTAGTAGCTGGTGTTCGAGGCGTCGATGGCCAGCGCCGGAACGTGGCCCGTCGTGGTTTCCGTGCGGCCGGGGCCGCCCAACACCAAGCGCCGCGCAGCGGAGACGAGGTCGCCCAGCACGGCAGACGCCGTCGGGGTGCCGCCGGCACCCTGGCCGTAGAACATCAGTTCCCCGGCATTTTCCGCCTCGATGAAGACGGCATTGAAGGCTCCACGGACAGCGGCCAGCGGGTGTTCGCGCGGCAGGAGCGTGGGGTGGACACGCACGGAAATGCCGCTGCCGTTGTCCGACGAGTCGATCTTCTCGGCAATTGCGAGCAGTTTGATGACAAAGCCGGCTTCCTTGGCGGAGGCGATGTCTGCAGCGCTGACCTTGGTGATGCCTTCGCAATAGACATCGTCCAGGGAGAAGCGGGTGTGGAACGACAACGACGCAAGGATCGCTGCCTTGGCTGCAGCGTCGTGGCCTTCCACATCGGCAGTGGGATCTGCTTCCGCGTATCCGAGGCGCTGTGCTTCGGCGAGGGCATCGGCGAACTGCGCGCCGGTGCTGTCCATCTGGTCAAGGATGAAGTTGGTGGTGCCGTTGACGATACCGAGTACGCGGGTGATGCGGTCTCCGGACAGAGAGTCACGGATGGGGCGCAGAATGGGAATGGCTCCCGCGACGGCGGCCTCGTAAGACAGCTGGACTCCGGCCTTGTCGGCCTCCTCGTAGAGAGTGGGCCCATCCTGGGCGAGCAAGGCCTTGTTGCCGGTAACGACGCATGCGCCGTTCTGGATGGCCGTCAGGATCAGTGATCGGGCAGGCTCTATGCCGCCCATGAGTTCGATGACCAGGTCTGCGTCCTTGACCAAGGTATCGGCGTCGGTGGTGAACAGTTCACGCGGCAGTTCGACGTCACGCGGCGAGTCGACATTGCGGACGGCGATGCCGGACAGTTCCAGGCGGGCGCCGCTGCGGGCAGCGAGGGCCTCGGCGTCGTCAATCAGAATCCGCGCAACCTGGGCCCCAACGTTGCCACAGCCCAGCAGGGCCACCTTCAAGGTTCGCATTTCAGACATTCGCCACTCCCATGTCGCGGTTCAAGAGATCTTCTTCGGTTTCCCCGCGGACAATCAGCCGGGCGGCTCCGTCGCGTACAGCGACAACGCCAGGCCGGGCCAGGTAGTTGTAGTTGCTGGAGAGGGCCCAGCAGTAGGCGCCGGTACCCGGTACTGCGAGCAAATCACCGGCTGCCACATCCGCGGGCAGATATACATCTCTAACAACTATGTCGCCGCTCTCGCAATGTTTGCCCACTACGCGGGACAGCTGCGGAGCCGCCGAAGAGTTCCGGGAGGCCAGAATTGCCGAATAATCCGCGTCGTACAGCACCGGACGGGCGTTGTCGCTCATTCCGCCGTCTACCGACACATAGCGGCGCGGATACGTAACGTTCTCTTGCGTTTCTTCACCCTCAGGGGCGTCAACACGGACGGTTTTGAGCGTGCCGACTTCGTAGAGAGTGAAGGTTGTGCTGCCCACAATGGCACGTCCGGGTTCAATGGAGATACGCGGTGGCGTGATGTCCAGCTCGGCGCACTTGGAGCGGACGACGTCGGCCATTGCCTGCGCGATTTCCGCTGCCGGGCGGGGGGTGTCCACGGGGGTGTAGGCGATGCCGTAACCGCCGCCGAGATCCAGTTCGGGCATGACGATGGAATACTTGGCCTGCATGGCGGCGAGGAAGCCCAGGAGCTTTTCCGCTGCAACAGCAAAGCCATCGGGCTCGAAGATCTGCGAACCGATGTGGCAGTGCAGGCCAAGCAGCTCGATGCTGGCGTAGGAGGTTGCCGCGGCCACTGCTTCTTCGGCCGCGGACAGGCCGGCTTCCTCGGTGGAGTCTTCGGCCATGGAAAGGCCGAACTTCTGGTCTTCGTGAGCCGTGGCAATGAACTCGTGGGTGTGGGCGTGCACGCCGGGGGTCAGCCTCAGCATGACCTTGGCAGTTTCGCCGCGGCTGGAAGCGATCTTGGCAACGCGCTCAAGTTCATCGAGGCTGTCCACCACGATCCTGCCAAGCAGCATGTCCAAAGCGCGGTTGATCTCGGCGTCGGACTTATTGTTGCCGTGCAGGCCAAGGTTGGGACCTTCAATTCCCGCGCGTGCCGCAACAGCCAGCTCGCCGCCCGAACAAGTGTCCAGGCGAAGGCCTTCCTCAGCCACCCAGCTGGCCACTGCAGTGCACAGGAACGACTTCCCGGCGTAGTAGACGTCCACTCCCCCGCAAATGTCGGCGAAGGCGGCATCAAAGGCGTCTTTGAATGCACGGGCACGGGCACGGAAGTCCGATTCACTCATGACGAACAGCGGGGTTCCGTACTGTTCCTTGAGCTCGCTGACGGACACGCCGTCGATGGTGACCTCGCCGGCGTCGTTCTTTTCAACCCCGGCCGCCCACATACGTGCCTGCAAGGCGTTGAGGTCTTCAGGAACGGCCAACCACCCGGGAGCGAGCGGAGAAGCGTGTGCAGCGTCTGTGTTCATTTCCCTACATCCGTTCCGGCGCAGAAACGCCCAGCAGTTCGAGTCCGTTGGCGAGCACCTGGCTGGTGGCGTCGTTCAACCACAGACGTGTGCGGTTGACGTCGAGCACAGGTTCCTCGCCCTGCGGCGAGACGCGGCATGCGTCGTACCAGCGGTGATAGGCACCGGCGATGACCTCCAGGTGGCGCGCCACGCGGTGCGGTTCACGCAGTTCGGCGGCCTTTGCCACGATGGACGGATAGCTGCCCAGATAGGAGAGCAACTCGTTTTCGGTAGCGTGGTCCAGGAGTGATGCGTCAAAGACGGAGCGGTCCACGCCTGCTTCCGCAGCATTGCGGGCCGTGCCCCGCGACCGGGCATGAGCGTACTGCACGTAGAACACGGGGTTTTCGTTGCTGTGCTTCTTCAGCAGTTCGGGATCCAGCGTCAGGGGCGAGTCGGCCGGGAAACGGGCCAGCGAGTAGCGGACAGCGTCCTTCCCGAGCCATGAGATGAGGTCCTTGAGCTCGATGATGTTACCGGCACGCTTGGACAGTTTGGCGCCATTCACGGACACAAGCTGGCCGATGAGGACCTCAATGTTGACCTCGGGATCATCGCCCGCGCAGGCTGCAATGGCCTTCAGGCGATTGATGTAACCGTGGTGGTCCGCGCCGAGCAGGTAAATCTTCTCCGTGAACCCGCGGTCCTTCTTTGAAAGGTAGTACGCGGCGTCCGCTGCGAAGTAGGTGGGTTCGCCGTTGGCACGGATCATCACGCGGTCTTTGTCGTCGCCGAAGTCGGTGGTGCGCAACCAGACGGCACCGCCGTCGTCGAACACGTGGCCCTGTTCGCGAAGGCGGGCGACGGCGGATTCGATCGCGCCGGCGTCGTGCAGTTCCTTCTCCGAGAAGAAGACGTCGAACTCTACGCCGAACTCAGCCAGCGTGGTCTTGATGTCTGACATCTGTGCCTCGTAGGCTGCGGCGCGGATGACGGGCAGGGCTGCCTCGTCTGTCAGTTCGCGGATGCCTGGGTGGGCTTTCAGCACTTCGTCGCCAAGTTCACGGATGTATTCGCCCGGGTAGCCACCCTCCGGTACACCACGGCCATGAAGGCGGGAAAGGACCGAGTTTGCGAACACGTTCATCTGCGAGCCGGCGTCGTTGATGTAGTACTCGGCGGTGACATCAGCACCCGAGGCACGCAGGACGCGGGCAATGGCGTCGCCAAGAGCGGCCCAGCGCGTGTGTCCGATGTGCAGTGGACCAGTGGGGTTCGCAGAAACGAACTCCATATTGACGACTCGGCCTGCGAGCGCCTGGTTGGTGCCGTAGCTGGCTCCTGCTTCAACAATGGCCTTGGCGAGGGCGCCTGCTGTGGCAGCATCCACTGTGATGTTCAGGAAGCCCGGACCGGCGATTTCCACTCCGGTAACGCCGGGAATGCCCTGCAGATGGTTGCTGAGGATTCCTGCGAATTCACGGGGGTTCATGCCGGCCTGCTTGGAGAGTTGCAGGGCGATGTTGGTGGCCCAGTCTCCATGATCCCGGTTCTTGGGTCGCTCCACTCGCACGGCGTCGGGCACGGCAGATTCCGTCAAGGCGATTTCGCCGGTAGAGACGGCGTCCTTTAGACAGGCGGATATGGCAGCAGAGAGTTCTTCGGGAGTCACGCTTCTAGCCTACCGGGGGCCTGCAAAGTCGCGGAATTGAGGCTCCCGTATGTGGATAGATGGACACAGTCCGCTCACAGGAATGGCTCTCTGGCAGCACAGACTGAACCATTACGCTGAATCCAACGTTGTGAACACGTAGGAGGTGGCCTTGTTGGTCATCCCGTTACACGCAGTATCCATTGATGAAAATGACCCTTGACGAATTCTTGTCCAGTTGAAACGAGCAGAACCATGACTACGCCACTCCGCAAGAGCCTCTACGTTGGTTTCGCCGGCCTCTCCATCATCGGAACCGCCGCGGCATGTGCCCCTACGACCCAAGCCCCCGCAACTCAGACTCCGGCTACCCAGGATGGCGGGCAGGCCGCAACCAACAGCCCGTCATCGGCAGGCACTTCATCGTCTGCTGCCGTCGCTTCCACCGGCGCGGCCACATACAAGGACGGGACGTACAGTTCCGACGGTACGTACACCTCGCCCAATGGGCTGGAAACGGTGGGTGTGGAGCTGACCTTGGCCGCTGACAAGGTTTCTGCCGTCAACATCACGGTCCACCCGTCCAATCCGAATACCAAGAAGTTCCAGGGGGAGTTCGCCAGCGGTATCGCAGCCCAGATCGTCGGCAAGGACATCGACGAACTCAACGTTTCCAAGGTGGCCGGCTCTTCCCTGACGTCCGGCGGCTTCAACGAAGCCGTGGAACAGATCAAGTCCCAGGCCAAGTAGCAGCCATGCCGCACCCTGGCTGGAGCACCTTCAGCTTCGAAGGGATCGGTACGCAGTGGGAGATTTCGACGCCGGACAGTTTGGTACCCGCCGTCCGGCGCGAGGTGCTTGAAACAGTCGCGGCATACGACAAGACGTGGTCGCGGTTCAGGCCGGATTCCTTGGTGTCCGGCCTGTCCCGCGGTCCGGGCATCATCACGCTGCCGGAGCATGCAGTCGCCCTCCAGAAGCTATATTCGGTGCTGTATCGCCTCAGCGATGGTGCCATGACCCCACTCATCGGCAGCAGCTTGGAGCGTCTGGGTTACGACGCCGGCTACGCTCTTGTTCCGTCAGGAAATCCCCTCGCCCCGCCGCGGTGGGAAGACGTCCTCGATTGGACAGGCACGGACCTGGCCGCGAAAGAGCCGGTAGTTTTGGACGTCGGAGCAGCCGGGAAGGGCCAGCTGGTTGACCTGTTGGGCGAAATCCTGTTGGCAACGGATCACACTGACTTCCTGGTGGATGGCAGCGGCGACATGCTGCACGCGGGAAGCGACCCGGTCACCGTTGCGTTGGAGCATCCCTATAACCCCCGGCAGGCCATAGGAACGGTGGAGCTGAACAACTCCGCACTGTGTGCCTCTGCTTCAAACCGACGCACGTGGGGTGACGGTCTCCACCATGTCCTGGATGGAACGACGGGCGAGCCTATTCACACCACGGTGGCTACATGGGCCATGGCTGCGAGCGCCCTGGTTGCAGACGGACTTGCCACGGCATTGTTCATGCTTGAACCGGCTCGGCTGGAGGAGGAATTTGATTTCTCATGGCTTTCGGTGTCGTCGAGTGGTGTTGCCGCGTTTTCGACCGGTTTTGAGGGGAGACTGTTCACATGATTGCCGCTAAGTCGCGCCTGGACACTTGGTTGGGCCGCTTCACCATGTACCGCTTGATTCTCTGGGTGCTGGGCGTGCTGGTTGTCTACAGCATGGTCCTGAACATCCTGGGGTGGTTGACCTTCGGGCTCCCGGAGATGGCGGTACACCTTGTGCTTTGCTTGGGTGTGACCTATGCCTCCAGCCGGCTGCTCGCGCTGCTCTTCGGCGTGAAGCCGCACACGGAGTCGTCACTTATTACCGGGCTGCTGATCTACTTCCTGTTCTGGCCGGCCTTTGGCGTGATGGACATGGCGGGGGTTGCTTTGGCATGCGTGCTGGCCAGCGTGTCCAAGTATGCTCTGGCCTTCCGTGGGCGGCATATTTTCAACCCGGCCGCGGCCGGTGCGTTCATCACGGGCCTGACGGGGCTCAACATCGCCACGTGGTGGGCTGCCACGCCGGCCATGCTCTGGCTCTTGGTTCCCGGGGTGCTGCTTGTCCTGTACCGCACTCGGAAAATGCTGATGGCCGCCGT
This sequence comes from Arthrobacter sp. Rue61a, assembly GCF_000294695.2. Classification (NCBI taxonomy): domain Bacteria; kingdom Bacillati; phylum Actinomycetota; class Actinomycetes; order Micrococcales; family Micrococcaceae; genus Arthrobacter; species Arthrobacter sp. Rue61a. Next base: position 3,050,782 of record NC_018531.1, read on the forward strand.
TTTCCTCGTGGCTGCCACCAGCATCATCACGGTAGAGCTCCTCAGCCGCAGCATGACATTGGGCCAGGCCTTGTGGCAGTCCTTGGCACAGCGCCCGTTGCTGTTCTTCGTGGGATTCATGCTCTCGGAGCCCCTCACCCTGCCTCCCCGTCGCTGGCAGCAGCTGGCGCTTGCCGCCGTCGTGGGTGTTGTCTTCGCCGTTCCCTACAACTTTGGTTTCATTGCCAACTCCCCGGAACTCGCGCTGTTGCTGGGCAATCTTTTGGCGTTCTTCCTGGGACAGCGCGGTGGCGTCCATCTGACGTTCAAGGGCTCGCGCCCCCTCACCCCCGCCAGTACTGAATTCAGGTTCGAGCCACAGCGGCCCGTGCGCTTTGCCGCCGGACAATTCATGGAGCTGAACCTGCCGCATGCCGGATCCGACGGCAAGGGGCGCCGACGGGTTTTCAGCATCACCAGCCCGCCCGGCGCGGCCGAGGTTACGTTCGGCGTGGGTACGGCCGAGCCCCTGTCTACGGCCAAGAAGGCACTGTTTGCGCTTCAGCCCGGGGACAGCGTTTCTGCAACGGCCGTGGGCGGAGACTTTGTTTTACCGCGCGACGCCGGGAAGCCGGTCCTGCTGATCGCCGCGGGTATCGGCATTACGCCTTTCCTGTCGCAGCTGGCGGCCGACGACGCCGCCCGCGACACCGTGGTTGTGTACCTCGCAAAGGGTCGCGATGAACTTGCGTGCGTGGAACAGCTGGAAGCCTCCGGCGCCAAAGTGTTGGCCCGGCTGGCGGACGGTTCCACTCCCCCGGAGTTCATGGTGGACGCCGGTACGTCCAGGATCGATGCCGCACGCCTCAAGGAGCTGGTTCCGGATATCGGGGATCGGGAAGTTTTCGTCTCGGGCTCCCCGGCGAGCGTGGACTCCCTGCGCGCTGCAGCACGTGGTGCAGGAGCGCGCAGGGTACATGTCGACTCATTCGCGGGCTACTGATCCGCGGGGTTCCGGACCGGGCTCGCCGGAGGGGCGCCGGGTTTTCATTTGCGGCTCCGTGGCTGCTAAGCTCTAGGACGTCCCACCGGCAACGGAGGGAACCCTGGATGCCCTCGTAGCTCAGGGGATAGAGCGTCTGCCTCCGGAGCAGAAGGCCGTAGGTTCGAATCCTATCGAGGGCACAACGAATACCCCGCCAGTCCTGCTGGCGGGGTATTTTTTTGCGTGCCGGTTACCGACTATCAGTTGGGGGCTTGCCGGGCTCGAACCGCAATATTGTCCGTCCCTGATCCTAGGCTGATTCCAGTTGGTCATACCGATAGCCAAAGGGGTTTCACCGTGATGTGTTCAATTGTCCCGCCGTATATGCTGCGCAGGATTGCTGCCCGGAATGAACCAAGGCTTCGGGCGGTTGCCCGGGCCGCCAAGGAGTCCTTGCTGCACATCAAGGACCTGCAGGCCATCCGTACAGCCCCTATCCCCGCGGCACCGCCAAGCGCACGCCAAGCCAAACCGGGTCCGCCCAAGCGGACCATTTTCGACGCCGGCTCATCGGAAACCCTGCCCGGCCGCATTGTCCGCAAGGAGGGTGCCCCACCCGTCGGAGATGTCGCTGCGGACGAGGCCTACGACGGCCTCGGGAGCACGCACCGGCTGTACGGCGAGATTTTCGGCAGGGATTCCATTGACGATGCCGGGCTCTCCCTGGATGCAACGGTCCACTATGGGAAGCTCTACGACAACGCCTTTTGGGACGGCAGCCAGATGGTCTTCGGCGACGGTGACGGCCAGATTTTCCAGCGCTTCACCAAGTCCGTGAGCGTCATTGGCCATGAACTCGCCCACGGGGTTACGCAGTACACAGCCAATCTGGCGTATCGGAACCAAGCCGGAGCACTCAACGAGTCCATGTCGGACGTCTTCGGGGTCCTCGTCGAGCAGTATCTCAAGCAGGAGTCCGCAGGGGACGCCAGTTGGCTCATTGGGGAGGGCCTTTTCACCGAGCAGGTCCAAGGTGCCGCCCTGCGCTCCATGAAAGCACCGGGGACAGCTTATGACGACGACGTTTTGGGAAAGGACCCCCAGCCGGACTCCATGGATACGTACGTGCGGACGAGCGCTGACAATGGCGGAGTGCACATCAACTCCGGCATCCCCAACAAGGCTTTCTATGTTGTGGCCTCGGAACTCGGCGGCAAGGCTTGGGAGGCACCCGGCCAGATCTGGTACGGCACCTTGACCAGTGGGTCCCTGCCGGCAACCTGTACTTTTGGAAAGTTTGCCAAGACCACTCTTGCGACCGCTGAGGAACTTTTCGGTTCCGGGTCAGCTGAGCATGACGCCGTCCTGAAGGCGTGGGAGACTGTGAAGGTCAAGGTTTAGTCAGGTGGCGGGACCGGACAGTTTGCTCCGGTCCCTGCCGGTTGGCTGACTACAGAACGTCGAACGAGAAGCAGCCGGCCATGAAGATCACCGTCCAACGCAGTGGGGGAATCGCCGCGATGACACGCGTCTGGAGCGTGGATGCTGTGTCTCCCGATGAGAAGGAACGATGGGTTCCGATCGTGGAGGCCTGCCCGTGGGACGAAGCCAAAAGTCAAGCCCGGACACCCAACGAACCTGACCGGTTCATGTACTCCATCCGCGCAGGGCAACGCCGCGCCACTCTCCCCGACCGCGCCGTAACCGGGCCTTGGCAGGAACTGGTGGAATGCGCCCAAGCCGAAGGTTCGGAGTCACGGGGACGGCTCGGCAGCCGACGCTAAGAGCAGCCGCCTTCGTCGGGCAGCAGCCGCTGGGTTTCAGATGGCTTCTGCCAACTGTCCCCGGAATGCCCGCCTGTAGCTCTGTGGACTCGTGTCCAGCACTTTTGTGAAGTGGTGGCGCAGCAGGACAGAATGCCCGAACCCTGCAACACGAGCGATCTCGTCGATGTTCAGCTCAGTGGTTTCCAACAGTTCCTGCGCACGCAGCACGCGTTGCGAGTTCAGCCAGGCAGCGGGCGTAGCTCCGGTTTCCGCGCGGAAGCGCCGGGCGAACGTCCTTGGCGACATGTGGAGCCGTGCAGCCAACTCGTTCACGCTGTGTTCTTCGTCGAGGTGTTCAACCATCCAGCGAAGCAGTTCCTCCATGGGTGCGGAACCGCAACGGGGCATGGGCCTGTCAATGAACTGGGCCTGGCCACCGTCGCGATGCGGCGGTACCACCATGTCGCGTGCGATTGCAGCAGCCACGTTCGCCCCCAATTCCTCACGGACAAGATGGAGGCATGCGTCGATTCCCGCGGCCGTACCGGCGCTGGTGATGATGGTTCCGTCCTGCACGTAGAGGACGTTCTCGTCCACGATCGCGGACGGGTACCGGCTGGCCAGATCCTGCGAATAGTGCCAGTGCGTGGTGCAACGCCGTCCGTCCAACAAACCGGCGCGGGCCAGGGCATAGGCCCCGGAGCAAATGGACATCACCCACGCACCCCTGGCATGTGCTGCCCGCAACGCATCCATGACGGACTCGGGGACGTCCTGGTCCCGGCCGAACGGCGCCATGATGACGAGGTCTGCATCTGCCGCTGCTTCGAGGCCGAGGTTCACATGAAGCGACAGACCGGACTTCATGCGGACGTCACCCGGTTCCGGTGTTACCACCCGGAAATCGAAGGCCGGTACCCCGGCACCACGGTCAGATCGGTCGATGCCGAAGACCTCGAAGGCCGTACCGAATTCGAAGACCGAGAAGTTGGGTACAACAATCACCGCCACTGATTTCAACATACCTCCAGTATGGCAGAAAATTATCTAAATGGGGCATTTCTGCCACTGTTTCTTGGAGTCCCACAAGAGCAGGCTTGAGACATGGAAATCTTCGGAATCATCCTCTTCATCGTCCTCATCACCGCCGTCGCAGCTACCGTTTCAGCCCTGTTGAAGGATGGACGCGGGCACAACCCGCCCATCAATTCCAAGGAACCCTGGAGCGCCTTCGACGCTCCGAGCAGCCCGTACTGGAACCCCCGCATCTACTAGGGGCATGCCAAGCGACTGCAAGGTCCACCAAGCCAATCCAACCGACGCCCGTACGTTCACGGAATTCTGCAGGATTCCCCTGAACGGCGGGCGTCCCTATGTCTGCCCGACGCCCACCCGGGACGCCCATGGGCTAGATTCACTTGCATGATTCAAACGTCTGCCCGGCTCCTCCAGCTGCTGTCACTGTTGCAGGTGCGACGCGAATGGACGGGCCCGGCACTCGCTGATCGGATGGGCGTGACCGAGCGGACCGTCCGACGCGACATCGACAAGCTACGGAACCTTGGCTACCCCATCCACGCCTCCCCCGGGATCGCGGGCGGTTACCAGCTTGGTGCCGGCGCGCAGCTTCCCCCGCTGCTGCTGGATGACAATGAGGCCTTGGCTGTCGCCCTCGGTTTGAGTTCGGTAGCCGCCGGCCCGGTGGCAGGCATCGGCGAGGCATCCGTCCGCGCTCTGGCAAAGCTGGAGCAGGTCCTGCCGTCCCGGCTGCGCCCGAAGTTCGCCATGCTGAAAGCGGCCGTCACTACCCTTCCCAGCAATGCGGCCACCGTAGATCCTGAACAACTGACCGTCGTCTCGGCCGCGATATCGGACCGGCGCCAAATCACCTTTGACTACGTCAAGTCCGACGGCGAGTCAGCACGGCGGCTGGTGGAGCCCTACCGATTGGTGGACACGGGGCGTCGCTGGTACTTGGTGGCGTGGGATGTTGATCGGGAGGACTGGCGGACGTTCCGGGCCGACCGCCTCGCTTCCCTGCCGTCGGAACGAAAAAGATACACGCCCAGGCCCCTGCCCGCGGAAGACCTGGCAGCGTACGTCCAACAGTCGATCACCCGTTCGCCTTACAGATTCGACGTCGTGGTGCGGCTTCACGCGCCGCTGGGCGAGGTGGCCGCCGTCGTCAATTCCCAGTACGCGACGCTAACAGCCGACGGGCCGGAAGCCACCATCCTGCGGTCCGGATGGGATAACCTGGCTGCCCCGGCCGCCTATCTGGCCGCGCTGGACATGGACTTCGAGATCCTCGAGCCTGTTGAATTCACGACCTACGCCATGGAACTCGCGCACCGGCTGAGTGCGGCAGCCGGGACTGTGACGGACACAGCGGACGCCGAACCCCAGCCACAGTAGACTGACAGCAGCCATGACACTTCATATTTCCTACCCCGCAGAGCTGCCCGTATCCGAGCGCCGCGAGGATCTGATGGCGGCCATCGCCGCAAACCAGGTGACCATCATTGCCGGTGAGACCGGTTCGGGTAAGACCACGCAGATCCCCAAGATGTGCCTCGAACTTGGCCTTGGAGACAAAGGCCTGATCGGGCATACCCAGCCACGCCGGTTGGCGGCCCGCACAGTAGCCGAACGCATCGCGTCTGAACTCGATGTAGAGATCGGCCAGGAGGTGGGCTTCCAGGTCCGCTTCACCGGTGAGGTCAGCGCTTCCACCAAGATCAAGCTGATGACCGACGGCATCCTCCTCGCGGAGATCCAGCGGGACAAACTGCTCCGGAAATACAGCACCATCATCATCGACGAGGCCCACGAGCGCAGCCTCAACATCGACTTCATCCTGGGCTACCTCAAACGCATCCTCCCCCAGCGCCCGGACCTCAAGGTCATCATCACCTCGGCCACCATCGATCCCCAACGCTTCGCCAAGCACTTCGGGAGCGAGGAAGATCCAGCGCCGATCATCGAGGTCTCCGGACGAACTTACCCGGTAGAGATCCGGTACAGGCCGTTGTCCCAACCCGCCGGCGGGGAGGAAGATACCTCGGACGACGAACTTGAAGAGGACCGCGATCCCCTGGACGCCGTATGCGATGCCGTGGACGAGCTCGCCAAGGAAGCACCCGGCGACATCCTCGTCTTCTTTTCCGGTGAGCGTGAAATCAGGGATGCTGCCGAGGCCATCAACGGCCGCATCCAAACGAACCGGCGCCTTGCCGGGACGGAAGTCCTGCCCCTTTTTGCCCGATTGAGCCTGCAAGAGCAGCACAGGGTGTTCAACCCCGGCGGAAAACGACGCATCATCCTTGCCACCAACGTCGCCGAAACGTCGCTGACCGTGCCGGGTATCAAGTACGTGATCGATACCGGCACCGCCCGCATCTCGCGGTACTCGCACCGGACCAAAGTCCAGCGGCTGCCCATCGAGCGAGTCTCCCAGGCCTCGGCAAACCAGCGCTCGGGCCGCTGTGGGCGCGTGTCCGAGGGCATCGCCATCCGTTTGTACTCGGAAGAGGACTTCGAGTCGCGTCCGCAGTTCACGGATCCGGAGATCCTCCGGACCAATCTCGCTGCGGTCATCCTGCAGATGACCGCCATGGGCGTTGCGCGCGGCCCCAAGGATGTAGAGAACTTCCCCTTCGTGGAACCGCCGGACTCGCGTGCTATCAACGACGGCGTCACGCTCCTGCGCGAACTCGGCGCTTTGAGTTCGCCCAAGGCCGGTGACGTGCAGGGTAACGGTCGCAGTGGCAGTGGCCTGACCGCCGTCGGGCAGAAACTTGCCCAGCTGCCGGTGGATCCGCGGCTGGGCCGGATGATCGTGGAGGCCGGCAGACGCGGCTGCGTACGCGAAGTCATGATCCTGGCCGCAGCACTGACCATCCAGGACCCCCGCGAACGGCCCACGGACAAGCAGCAGCTTGCCGCGGAAAAGCATGCACGCTTCCGGGATGAGTTGTCGGACTTCACCGGCTTCCTTAACCTGTGGAACTACATCCAGGAAAAGCAGCGCGAACTCTCCTCAACCCAGTTCCGCAAGCTGTGCCGCAACGAATTCATCAACTACCTGCGTGTTCGTGAGTGGCAGGACCTTTTCACCCAGCTTCGGCAGATGGCCAAACCTCTTGGCATTGTGTTGGACAACAAACGCGAAGCTGATCCCGTAGGCAACTACGAGGGCATCCACATCAGCCTGCTCTCCGGATTGCTGAGCCACATCGGTCTCCTGGATGAGCGCAAGCGCGAATACGCCGGTGCACGCGGCAGCCGCTTCGCGATCTTCCCCGGCTCTGCGCTGTTCAAGAAATCCCCGGCGTTCGTGATGGCGGCCGAGCTCGTGGAAACCAGCCGGTTGTGGGCGCGTGTTGCTGCCAAGTTCGATCCTTTGTGGGCCGAGCAAGTCGCCCCGGACCTGGTGAAGAGGTCGTACAGCGGACCTCATTGGTCTTCGCGGCAAGGCGCCGTCATGGCCCATGAGAAGGTGACGCTGTACGGCGTGCCGATTATTCCTAACCGCCGGGTCAACTACGGGCGCATCGATCCCGAGCTCTCCCGGGAAATGTTCATTCGCCATGCCTTGGTGGAGGGCGAGTGGAAAACACACCATAAGTTCTTCCATCGCAACCGTGCCCTGCTCCAGGAAATCGAAGAACTCGAAACCCGCATGAGGCGGCGGGACATCCTGGTGGACGACCAGACGCTGTTCGACTTCTATGACGCACGCGTGGGCAAAGAGGTGGTCTCCGAGAGGCACTTTGATAAGTGGTGGAAGGATGCCCGCCACACGGATCCCGCTCTCCTGGACTTCGACCAATCGTTGTTGATGAGCGAAGACGCCGAGGCGCTGGACGACTCCGCATACCCGAAGAGCTGGCTGCACAAGGGATTCGAACTCCCGTTGAGCTACGAGTTCCATCCCGTGGCGCCCGGTTCGGCCCCTAATCCATCCGACGGTGTTACCGCTGAAGTCCCGGTGCTGTTCCTGAACCAACTGGACGATGCCCCGTTCCGCTGGCAAATTCCGGGGCAACGTGTAGAGCTGGTGACGGCGCTGATCAAGTCGCTACCCAAGCAAATACGGAAGAACTTTGTGCCTGCCCCGGACGTTGCACGGCAAGCAACCGCAGCGCTGGAAGCAGATTTCGACCCCGCCACCGATGAACTGGAGCCGTCCTTGGAACTGGTCCTTCGCCGGCTCCGCGGACACGTCATTCCTCCAGGCTCGTGGAACTGGGACGCGGTACCGCCTCACTTGCGCGTGAGCTTCAAGGTGGTGGACAGCAAGGGCAAGGTGCTTGACGAAGGAAAGGACCTTGCTGAACTCCAGGAGAAGCTGGCGCCGGCAACGCGCCGCGCCATCGCCGAATCGCTCGGCGCCACACCCGCGACGACGTCACGCGCCAAGGGCGGCAAGGGAACCGGCACGTCGGGCCCACCCAACGGTCAAACGCCAGCCCCGGGCGCAACGCCCGCAGGCGATGGAATTGTTGCCGAACGCGGCGGCATCACCACGTGGGACTTCGGCACGGTGGAGCGCCAGGTTACCCGGACGGTCAAGGGCCACGCCGTCACCGGGTTCCCGGCGATCGTGGACGAAGGAAAGTCCGTGGCACTCCGGGTATTTCAGACCCGCCCGGAGCAGGAGGCCGCCATGCGTGGCGGCGTCATACGATTGCTTGCCCTGCGGATCCCGCCACCCGACCGTTACGTGCTGGAGCACCTCAGTAACACGGAGAAGCTGACGTTTAGCCAGAACCCGCACGGATCCGTGAGCGCACTCATCGCGGACTGCGCACTGGCAGCCATCGACAAACTGGTTCCGCAGGATCTGCCATGGGACAAGGAGGCGTTCGATGCGTTGTACGAGGTAGTCCGCGCAGAACTGATCGATACCGTGTTCACAGTGACGGCCGTCGTCGAACGTGTCCTGGCCAGCACCCGCAGGATCCAGAAAGAGCTCAAGTCCAATGCAAGCCTGCCGCTGATCAGTGCCCTCAACGATATGAAGAGCCAGCTGGAGCAGTTGGTCTTTCCTGGCTTTGTGGCACAGACGGGCTATGCGCAGCTCAGCCAACTGCCGCGGTACCTTCAGGGCATCGAGAAACGGCTGCAAAAGCTCCCTGGCAACGTCCAACGGGACAGCTTGAACATGGCGATCATTCAGGCGCTGGAGGATGACTACGATGACGCTGTTTCTGCTCTCCTTCCGGGGCGCAGGGCGGGCACCGAGTTAACCCGCGTGCGCTGGATGATCGAAGAACTGCGGGTGAGCCTCTTTGCGGTGGAGCTCGGCACGGCCTACTCGGTGTCGGAGAAGCGGATCCGCACGGTGCTGAACCAGGCCCTGGCACCCGCATAACCGCACCCGCATTGCCATGAAAAACCCGGCGGCGCTTATTAGCACCGCCGGGTTAAGTCGTGTAGGAGTCAGTCCTCGGGGACAGCGTCCCCGTGGCCCGCTTCCCGGAGCGCCGCACGGAGCTTCACTGCCGTGGCCTCCATGACCGCGGGATCCGGGTTGTGGTCCACGTTGTGAATTTCAAAGTCTGCCGTGGAGTAGGCAGGCCACACATGAACATGCAGGTGGTCCACCTCGAAGCCTTCCATCAGGACGCCCACACGCTTGGCATCAAACAAATCCTCCTGCACCTTGCCGATGCGCTGGGCCACGTCCATGACCTTGGCCAGCAATTCGGGACTAGCATGCGTCCATGAGTCAACCTCATCACGCGGCACCACCAGGGTGTGCCCTTGGGTGATGGGCGAAATGGTCAGGAACGCAACCACGTCCTGGTCCTTCCACACAAAGCGGCCCGGGATTTCCCCATTGATGATCTTGGTGAACAGTGTGCTCATGCGTCTGCCCTTTCGGATGGTTCCTGAAGAGTTGCTGTGTCCAGTACGAAACGGTACTTCACGTCGCCGGCCACCATGCGGTCGTAGGCTTCATTGAGTTGCTCCGCAGCGACAACCTCGATGTCGCTCACCACTCCGTGTTCCGCACAGAAGTCCAGCATTTCCTGCGTCTCCTCGATGCCACCAATCAACGAACCCGCATAGGCGAGTCGACGGCGGATGAGCAACCCGGGGCTGACCGGCGGCATGTCGTCAGCGGGAAGTCCCAACTGGAAGAGGGCCCCGTCCAGGCGAAGGGTCCGGAAGTAGGGGTTGAGATCGTGGGGCGCGGCCACTGTGTCGATAATGACGTCAATGCTCCGGTTAGCGGCCTCCATGGCGTCCGCATCCTTGGACAGGACCACGTGGTCGGCGCCGAGTGCCCGGGCAGCGTCGAACTTGGATTCGGAGGTGGTGAAAACGGTGACGTCGGCGCCCATGGCCTTGGCGATCTTGACAGCCATATGCCCCAGACCACCCAAGCCCACCACTCCCACGGAGTCGCCTTCTTCCACATCGAAATACCGGAGCGGCGAATAGGTGGTGATGCCGGCGCACAGCAACGGTGCGGCCGCCGCGGCGTCCAAAGCATCCGGGACGCGCAGTACGAAGCGCCTGTCCACCACCACCGACGTCGAATACCCGCCTTGGGTGACCGAGTCGCCGTTTCGCGGATCTACAGCACCGTACGTGCCGATGTTGCCCCGCTCGCAGTACTGTTCCAATCCATCAAGACAGCTCTCGCATTCTCGGCATGAGTCCACCAAGCAGCCGACACCTACGCGGTCGCCGGGAGCGAAGTCCTGCACCGCGCCGCCTACACGGGTGACGCGACCTACGATCTCATGGCCGGGGACCAGCGGGTAGGGAGGAACCCGCCATTCACCGCGCGTTGCGTGCACATCCGAGTGGCACAGTCCGCAGAACTCAATGGCAATCTCCACGTCATCCTCTTTAGGTGCGCGGCGGGCCACCGTCAGGGGTACCAAACCACTGTCCGGAGACGTCGCGCCGTAGGCGGCCGCCATCGTGCTTCCGGTCCTGGATTCACTGGTGTCCAAAGTAATGGGCTTGGCAAGGGGCGGGGGCACAGGGCGTCCGGGAGTCATGCTCCGACGCTACTCCCGGCAGCCGTGCTTGTGCCACTTGGGTGGCCACCGGCTCCTTCAAAAGGCTCGCTGCCCACAGCGACGTCGTTGGCATCATTGTTGGACCATTGCGAGAACGATCCCGGGAACAACGCCGCACGGTAACCGGCGATCTCCAAGGCGGCGATCTCATGGGATGCCGTCACTCCGGAACCGCAATACACCGCAACATTGGACGAGGTGCCCAGACCCAACTCCTCAAAGCGCCGCCGCAACTCCTCCACCGGCAGGAACATGCCCTCGGCCGTGAAGTTCCCTGTGGTCGGCGCGCTCAGTGCGCCCGGGATATGCCCGGCCCTGGGGTCAATCGGCTCCACTTCACCGCGGTACCGCTCCCCCGCCCGGGCATCCAGCAACACGCCCCTGCGGTGCCACTGTGCCGCCTCACTCTCGGAAATGACCGGCATGCGGCCCTCGCCCAACGTGACATTCCCGACGGCGGGACTCACCTCGCCGGTCTCCACCCCGTAACCGTTCGCGCGCCAGGCTGCCAAGCCGCCGTCGAGCAGGTAGACAGCGTCAACGCCGGCGTTCCGCAGCATCCACCAAACACGTGCTGCGGCCATGTTGCCGCTGTTGTCGTACGCGACGATCGTGTCGCCGTCGTTGATCCCCCACCTTCGCGCGGAGTCCTGAAAGTGGTCGCGGGTTGGCAGTGGGTGGCGGCCCAGCCCGGGCTGCGCGTGGTCGGCCAGCTCTGTGGGGAGGTCCACGAAAACGGCGCCTGGAAGGTGGGCCGTCAGATAGTCAAGGTGACCGTCAGTACGGCCCAGGACCCAGCGGACATCCAGGAGTACGGTCCGCTCCCCGGTTTCGAGTCGCTGGTGCAGTGCTGACGCACTTATCAACGTGGCCATGGTTCTCCTTCGTTCTTGCGGCGACGGTCAGGCATCCGGTCTTCCTGCACAGGCTCTGTTGCTGCCGGTGCCCGAATTCCAGCCTAGGCTTATCCGGTGAGCAATTCGTGTATTCAGGACAGGGCATGGGCCAGTGAGGCCATCCGCAAGATCGAGGCAGAGAACAGCCGCTCGGCCGACACCCATCTTTACGCGGTTCCACTCCCGGAGCACTGGGGCGTCCAGCTGTACCTGAAAGACGAGTCAACGCATAGATCCGGCAGCCTCAAGCACCGCCTGGCACGATCTTTGTTCCTGTACGGCCTGGTCAACGGCTGGATCACGGAAGGCACCACCATTGTGGAAGCCTCCAGCGGCAGCACGGCCGTTTCCGAGGCCTATTTCGCCCGGCTCATTGGATTGCCTTTCATCGCGGTGATGACAAAGACCACCAGCCCCGAGAAGATCGCCCTGATCGAGGAGTTCGGCGGCGCTTGCCTGCTGGTCGACCACGCGTCCGAGGTCTATGCCGTGGCCGAAGAGACTGCCAGGACGTCCGGTGGTTACTACATGGACCAGTTCACCTACGCCGAGCGGGCGACGGACTGGCGCGGCAACAACAACATCGCGGAATCGATCTTCGAACAACTCTCTTTGGAAGAACACCCGGTTCCGGACTGGATCGTGGTGGGTGCAGGCACCGGCGGTACCAGCGCCACTATTGGCCGCTACCTGCGGTACAACCGCTACAACACCCGCCTGGCCGTGGTGGATCCCGAAAACTCGGCTTTCTACCCGGCGTGGCGCGACGGAGACGCGGCTGCGGCCACGGGCCTGCCCTCCAGGATCGAGGGCATCGGCCGGCCTCGCTCTGAGCCCAGCTTCGTGCCGGCGGTCATCGACCATATGATCCAAGTGCCCGACGCCGCATCCGTTGCCGCCATGCGGCACCTCCGGAAACTCACCGGCCTCCATGCGGGCCCCTCAACCGGCACCAACCTGTGGGGCGTCTGGCAGTTGGTGGCCGGGATGGTGGCTGAGGGCCGCAAAGGCAGCATCGTTTCACTCATGTGCGACGCCGGCGACCGCTATGCGGGCAGCTACAACGACGCCGGGTGGCTGGCCGCGCACGGCCTGGATCCCGCACCGCACGAAGCAGTTCTGGAGCGCTTTCACAACACCGGGGTGTGGACCGCCTAGACCTCCACGGACTCCATGGGCGCCAGTCGCACGTAAGCGGTGCCATAGCGGGCCCCGATCCGGGTGACATGCCCCTCCACGATGCCGCGTCCCAATTCGTTGAGCAGCCCGTCGTGGACCGGGAAAGCCTTGGGTGCACGGACGGAAATCACGAAGTCCACCACTTCACCCACTTTGGACCACGGTGCATGGATGGGGACCAAGAGGGTCTGGACGTTGATCCCGTCAGGGACAACGAACGAATCCCCCGGGTGGAATACGTTGTCATCCACCAGATAGCCGATGTTCGCTACCACCGGGATCTGTGCGTGGATGACGGCATGTTGTCCACCGAAGGTCCGGATACTGAACCCTGCCGCGTCAAAGGCGGAGTTGGGCTCTACGGTATGCACGCGGTCGGAGACATCGCCGTTTTCCTTCAGCGCAGCAGCCACCCCGGCCGGGGCGTGGACCTCAAGCGCGGTGTTGCTCCGCAGGGCTGCTGTCACCGCGGGACGGTCGATGTGGTCGTTATGCTCGTGCGTCACAAGTACAGCGTGGGCCCCGCTCAGCGCTTCCTCTGCTTCAGAGAAAGTCCCGGGATCGATCACCAGGACCTTTCCCTCTTTCTCCAACCGGACACAGGCATGGGTGTACTTGGTGAGCTTCATGGAGACAGCCTAGGGGCGCCCGCTGACAGTTTCCAAGCTTCCCGTACTGGTAAAATTGGGCTTTGCCAGCATCCCCAGGGAAGTGAGTCTTTCAATGCCACAAGGCACCAGTTCCGCCACGACCGGCAATGAAGCGCCGGCCACCAGCGGCGTCAAGGAGCAGCGCGTCACCAAGCAACGCTTGGCCGTCAGCGCAGCCTTGGATGAATTGGATGACTTCGTCAGCACCCAGGAGCTGTACCGGCTTTTGCAGAACAAAGGCATCTCCGTGTCGTTGGCCACTGCGTACCGCATCCTGCAGTCCTTGGCTGACGACGGACTCATTGATGTCCTCCGGAACGGTGATGGTGAAGCCGTCTACCGCCGGTGTGCAGTCACCGGACACCACCACCACCTGCTCTGCCGCAACTGCGGCAAGGCAGAAGAAGTGGAGGCACCCGCCGTCGAGACCTGGGCCGCCCGCACGGCAACTGAACACGGCTTCACCGAGGTTGCCCACACAGTGGAAATCTTTGGGCTATGCCCCGAATGCACGGCCAAAAAAGCAGCCGGCAAGCTCTAGAGCGCACCGGCCGGCTGGTCCCGTGACACCCGGCCGTTGAGGCCCCTGTTGGCGCGGACCCTGCCGATGATCCGGCACACCACGTAAATCAGGAAGGACAGCGTGGTGACGTAAGGGCTGATGGGGATGCGACTGCCCAAAGCCAAGAGAATTCCGCCCACTGTGGCCGTCATCGCGAAAAGCACACTCAACAACACCACCAAACGCGGCGATGTAGTCACCCTCAGCGCAGCAGCTGCAGGGGTGATCAGTAAGGCGAGGACCAAGAGTGCGCCAACAATCTGGATGGACAGGGCCACGCTGACCCCCAAAAGCACCATGAAGCCGATGGCCAGTCCCCGGACAGGAACGCCTCTGGCCTCAGCCATCTCCGGGTCTACGCTGGCAAAGCTCAGTGGCCGCCATATTGCCGCCAGCGCTGCCATCACTACCACGGCGGTGCCGGCCAAAACTTGCAGCTGAACCGAGTCCACGGACACAATCTGACCGGTCAGCAAGCCGAACTTGTTCGCTGCGCGCCCCTCATACAGAGCAAGGAACAAGATCCCCAGGCCCAGGCCGAATGGCATGATCACACCGATGATCGAGTTCTTGTCCCGCGCCCGGACTCCCATGAAACCAAGAAGCACAGCGGCAGCCACCGAGCCGATCAAGGAACCGAAAATGATGTCGGCACCGATCAACAGGGCAAACGCTGCGCCGGCGAAGGACAGCTCGGAGATGCCGTGAACAGCGAATGCAAGGTCCCGCTTCATGACGAACGTACCAACCAGTCCGCCCAGCAAGCCGAGAACAGCTCCCGCCCAGATGGAATTCTGGACAAGGACCAGCAACTCACCATAGTTCTCGAAGTTGAAAATGGTCTGCAGGATGCTCTCAAGATCCATCTAGAACTCCTCCCCTGCGGTGGCGTGGGCATCGTCATGGAAGTGCGTGGTTGCGTCGGGAAGACCGACGACGACGATCCTTCCGTTGGTGTGGATGACCTCCACATGGCTGTCGTACAACTCGGAAAGAACTTCCGTGGTCATCACTTCCTGGGGCGTCCCTACCCGGAACTGGCCGCCGGCAAGGTAGAGGACCCGGTCCACGTAGTCGATCACAGGGTTGATCTCGTGGGTCACGAAGACCACAGCGCTGTTCCGCTCGTGGCATTGCTTGTTGATCAGCGCACTGACCCCCTGCTGATGGTGCAAATCGAGGGACAGCAATGGTTCATCGCAGAGGAGAACCTGAGGTTCGGTGGCCAGCGCCTGTGCAACCCTGAGCCGTTGTTGCTCGCCCCCGGACAATTGCCCTACCGGCACCTTGGCATAGTCTGAGGCACCCACCTGCTCCAACAGCGCGTCGATCCGCTGGTTGACGTTGCCGGATGCGAATCGCATTCCCCAGCGGTGACCGTCAATACCCAGGCCCACCAGGTCGCGGGCCCTAAGAGGGGTGTCCGGCGCAAACGACTTTTGCTGCGGTATGTAGCCGATCCGCTTGCTGCCGCGTTCCACCGGGTGGCCACCTAACGACACGGTCCCGGAGTGGAGTTCCTGCAATCCGAGAAGGACTTTCAGGAAGCTCGTCTTGCCACTCCCGTTGGGTCCCAGCACAGCAAAGAACTCGCCCGGGTTGATGTCGAGGTCGAGATCCCGCCAGAGTGTCCTCTTGCCGAACTGCAGGCGGGCTCCGCGGAGGCTCACTACCGGTGTCAAAAGTTGTCCTCGATCCGTGCGCTCCGTGGAACGCAGTTGTTGTGCCGCTGGTGTTGGCGGGTGTGGTGGTGGCAGGCAAAAGGCCCCGCAGCCATCCTGAATATCTTAGGACGCCTACGGGGCCCTTCACCGCAATTGGGTTCCGGGAACGCTACTTCTTGAGTGCTGTCGAAATGGATTCCACGTTGTCCGTCATCCACTGGAGGTAGTCTTTCCCGTCAGGCAGCGTCTCAGTGAAGTTCACTACCGGCACGCCGGCGGTGTCCGCGGCCCGTTTGACGGCCTCGGTCTGGGGCCCTTCCGTCTGCTGGTTGTAGGCCAGGAACCGGACAGACTTGGCACTGACAAGGTCAGTGGTTTCCTTCAACACAGCTGCCGGGACATCGGTTTCCTCTTCGATGGCGGCACTGTATGCCTCAGGGGTCTTGTTTTCCAGGCCGGCTGCTTCCAGCAGGTACAGGGGAACAGGCTCAGTGACCGCCACCGGGGCGTGATCGTTGGCCGCCTTGACGGCAGCGAGTTGTCCGTTGAGTTCAGCGAGCTTCGCTTTAAAGGTGTCCGCATTGGCCGTGAAAGTGGATGCGGACCCCGCGTCCAAGGTGCCCAACTTTACGGCCACTGCATCGGCGAGCTTGCCCATCGCGTCCAGGCTGTACCAGACGTGCTCGTTGAAGTCACCGTGGTCGTGCGCGTGCTCGTCTTCACTGTGGGCCTCGGCGCTCTTGGATTCCGTGCCATGGCCTTCCTCTTCGGGCGCAAGCCCTGAGATCTCCACAGCACTGATCATGTTCTCGTGTCCGACCTTGGTCTCGTCGGCAATTTTGTGAAGGAACTCGTCGTAGCCTCCGCCGTTCTCCACCACGAGCTTCGCCTTGGAGATCACCAACTTGTCCTGGGCGCTTGCCTCGTACGAGTGCGGGTCCTGGCTTGTCTTGGTGATGATGGCACTCACGTTGACTTTATCCCCGCCAATGGCCTTCACAACGTCTCCGTAGACGTTCGTGGAGGTGACTACCTCAATAGCACCGGATGACGATGCATTGTTGGCTCCAGCCGTACCGGCGCAGGAAGAAAGCATGAGGGCGGCAAGAGCTGCTGAAGCTGCCACGGACAGGCGGGCGGCGGAACGACGCACGAGGACCTCGGATCTACTCAAAATGAGAATCAAACACAATTACTGGCAGATTCCAGTGTAACCCCTAGTTTGGAATGATTCCTATTTAGACAAGTCTGGCGCCGACCTAGGGGGTCGACGCCAGCCTGATCCATTGCTTGCTACTGCACTTGGTGACCACCGTAGCGGCGAATGCCGGTTGCCTGGGTGGCATCCCGGATCTCACCGACCAACTGTTCGATGACGTCCTCCAGGAACAGGACACCCTGAGTTTCGCCGGCTGCGCCGACAACACGGGCAAGGTGCGAACCCGTACGTTGCATGACGGACATTGCCTGCTCGATCTCGTCATCAGGCGCAAGGTTGGCCAACGACCGGATGCGGCCCTCGGCGATGGGATGCCGCCGGCCCTCGTCCGGAATGGACAGTATGTCCTTCACGTGCAGGTATCCGGCGAGTTCGCCGTCGTCGTCCACCATCGGGAACCGGGAGAAACCGGTGCGGCTGACCGCCTTTTCCAAGTCCACCGGAGTGGAAGCAGTCTTCAGCACCACCAGCTTGTCCAAAGGAACCATGATGTGCGAGGCCGTATGCTCCGAGAACTCCAAAGCGCCGCTCAGCAGGCCCGTTTCGTCATCCACCAAACCGTGGCGCGTGGATTCCTGAACAATCGACTGCACCTCCTCAAGCGTGAACGAAGAGGACACTTCATCCTTGGGCTCGATCTTCATCAGCCGCAGGATGTGGTTGGCCAACCAGTTCAGGGTCCAGATAATCGGGTTCACCACACGGGCGATGAACATCAGCGGCGGGGCCAACAGCAGGGCGGCTTTGTCCGCAACGGAAACCGAGATGTTCTTGGGGACCATCTCGCCAAAGGTGACGTGCAGGAACGTGACGAACAGCAGCGCGATGGCAAAAGCGATGATGTCTGCCAGTTCAACCGGAACACCAACCAGCTCCAATGGCTCAGCCAACAGATGGTGGATCGCGGGCTCGGCAACTTGGAGGATCAAGAGTGAGCAAACAGTGATACCCAGCTGGGCGCAAGCGAGCATCAGCGAGACGTTTTCCATGGCGCGCAGTGTTGTTTGCGCGCGCTTGGACCCGGCTTCGGCAAGTGGCTCAATCTGGCTGCGACGCGCCGACATGACCGCGAACTCGGCACCCACAAAGAAGGCGTTGCCAATCAGGAGCACCACGAGCCAGACAATTCCTACCCAGTCACTCATACGGCACCTGCTTCGCGACGCGTGCTTCCGGTATCCACGGGTGATGATTCGTCCGACTCCACGTGATGGAAACAGATCCTGTCGATCCTTCGGCCGTCCATCCGGGTGACGGTCAGCGTCCCGCCGACGGTATCCACCACATCACCTGTCCTGGCAATACGGCCAAGCTGGCTCATGACGTACCCGCCCACGGTCTCGTAGGCAGATTCATCAGGAACGGTCAGGTTGGGAATCTGCTCAGACACTTCGTCCGGCCTCAACAAGCCCGGGAAGTACCAGTCCCCGGACGCGCTCTGCAGCACTCCCGGCCGGACCTTGTCATGCTCATCGGCGACTTCGCCGACGATCTCTTCCACGAGGTCCTCAAGGGTGGTGATGCCCGCGGTGCCGCCGTATTCATCCAGCACGACGGCGAGTTGGAGGTTGCCCTCGCGCAATTCAGCAAGGAGTGCGTCCAAATGAATAGTCTCTGGAACCTGCAGCACGTCAGTCATGATCGCGCCTGCCTCAAGCTTGGCCCGACGCTCCGCAGGAACGGCCACCGCCTTCTTGATGTGAACCACGCCGCGGATATCGTCCGTGGAATCCCCAATGACAGGGAACCGGGAATATCCGGTTCTGCGCGCGGCATCCAGGACGTCGGAGACGGGCTGGTCGGCGTCGATCGTTTCCATGCGGATGCGGGGCGTCATGACGTCCGCCGCCGTGCGCCCGGAAAAGTTCAGGGTACGGGCAACGAAGTTGGCCGTACCGGCATCCAACGTCCCCAGCTCCGCCGAGCGCCGCACCAAAGATGCAAGCTCCGCAGGGGTCCTCGCCCCCGAGATCTCTTCCTTGGCTTCGAGGCCGAACAGGTTCAGCACCTTGTTCGAGAATCCATTCAGCACCACGATGGCCGGCTTGAAAACAGCCGTAAACATCAGCTGGGGGCGCGCCAGGCGTTTGCCCAAAGGAAAAGCGAGGGCAATGGCCATGTTCTTGGGGACCAACTCGCCCAGAAGCATCGAAAGGAGCGTGGCGAACGCCATGGCAACAATCAACGCGACCGAATGCGCCACCTCAGGGGCGAGGCCCAGCAGGCCGAAGGGCCCAACAAGCAGCTGCCCGACAGAGGGCTCCATCACAAAACCTGTCAACAAAGTGGTCAGCGTGATGCCCAACTGGCAACTGGAGAGCTGTGTGGAGAGCGACTTAAGGCACTTCAGCAGCGGGGCGGCAGCGTGGTCGCCGTTGTCGACTGCACGCTGAACGCTTGCTTGGTCCAAGGCAACAAGGGGAAACTCAACTGCTACAAAAAAGCCGGTGCCAAGAATCAAAGCAAAGCCGGCAAGGAGAAGAATCCATTCCACCTAGTGCATCACTCCAAGAGTGGGCGCGTGCAAGGGTGAAGAAGCCTTTGGCTCGGGGATTCTCCCCGGCGGAGGCTGGTCGGGTCCCGCGGACGCATGGTCTGCGGCACCACCGGCTGTGAGCGCCGGCGCGTGATGGGCATGTGAACGGGTATTGCCGGCTCGACGGGCACGCTGTGCGGGTTTGCCAGATTGGCTCCCCCGACAGTTCCCAGGCCGGCACCTAGATTTACTGTCCATAAGAACTTCAGTCTACAGTCCGCCCGGCCACGGGCGCTTCGCCGGCGTCACGTACGCTTCAAGAAGAAGGCCATGCCCAATACGTCAGCCGCAACATGATTTAGGTCACCACTATTGGCAGTTAACCAACGATCCTAACTAGACTGACATGGGTCTGAGTTCGCGGGACCCGGACCCTGGCCCACCGTTGTGGAGAGCATCTGTGGCCAGCGGGAAAACAACACTCATGGAAGAGGCGTATTTCAAGTGCCAGAGCAGCCCAGCCACCGTCTACCAGAGGAATTTGGCGGAAACGAGTGGCTCGTTGACGAACTGTACGAGCGGTACCAACAGGACAAGAATTCGGTCGACGCCAAATGGTGGCCACTCTTCGAGTCCTTTGCTTCCGGTGACGGCACTTCTTCCAACGGATCCTCCGCAGCCGCATCGGCTGCCAATCCCCCTACCCAAGTACTTCCCGTGGTAGCTCCGGCAGCACCGGCACCGACGCCGGCCGCTCCCGCCGCTGCCCCGGAGGCTGCACCGGCGGCGCCCGCCCCGGCGAAAAAGGCACCCGCCACGGTTGCCCGGGACGGAGCAAAGAAGCCCGCCGCCGGCACCACGGCCCAGCCCATTCCGGCACAGCTCCCCAAGAGCACCAAGGCTCCTACAGCACCTGAGGAAGACGTCGTTTCAGTCCTCCGCGGTCCTGCCAAGGCTATTGCCACCAACATGGTGACCAGCCTTGAAGTGCCCACTGCCACGAGCGTCCGGGCAGTTCCTGCCAAGCTGCTCATCGATAACCGAGTGGTCATCAACTCCAACCTTGCCCGCGCCCGCGGTGGCAAGGTGTCGTTCACGCACCTCATCGGATATGCGGTTGTCCGCGCGCTCTCCCAGTTCCCGTCGATGAACGTCTACTACGACGAGATCGACGGAAAGCCGAGCGCCGTTCAGCCCGCCCACGTCAACTTCGGCATCGCCATTGACATGCCCAAGCCCGATGGCACCCGCCTCCTGATGGTTCCGAACATCAAGAAGGCCGAGACCATGGACTTCGCCGAGTTCTGGCACACCTACGAGGACCTCATCAAGCGCGCCCGCAACGGCAAGCTGACCGCTGACGACCACGCAGGTACTACGGTCTCCCTCACCAACCCCGGTGGAATCGGTACGGTCCACTCGGTACCGCGCCTTTCCAAGGGCCAGGCGGCCATCATCGGCGTCGGCGCCCTTGACTACCCTGCTGAGTTCCAGGGCGCGAGCGAGAAGATCATCGCCCAGAACGCCATCAGCAAGATCCTCACCCTGACCTCCACCTATGACCACCGCGTCATCCAGGGCGCAGGCAGCGGCGAGTTCCTCAAGCTTGTCCACCAGCTCCTCCTCGGTGCGCAGAACTTCTACGACGAAATCTTCGAAGCCCTGCGCATTCCGTACGAGCCCGTGCGCTGGAGCCCGGACCTCCAGGTTGATCCTGCAGACGAGATCAACAAGGTAGCCCGCATCCAGCAGCTGATCCACTCCTACCGCGTGCGTGGCCACCTCATGGCCGACACCGATCCTTTGGAGTACGTACAGCGCAAGCACCCTGACCTGGACGTCCTCACCTATGGCCTGACCCTCTGGGACCTGGACCGCGAATGGCCCACCGGCGGGTTCGGTGGCAAGCCGCAGCTCAAGTTCCGAGACATCCTCGGCGTGCTCCGCGACGCCTACTGCCGCACCACGGGCATCGAGTACATGCACATCCAGGAGCCGGCAGAACGCAAGTGGTTCCAGGACCAGTTGGAGCACCCGTACTCCAAGCCGAGCCGTGAAGAGCAGTTGCGCATCGTCTCCAAGCTCAACGCTGCAGAGGCTTTCGAAACCTTCCTGCAGACTAAGTTCGTTGGCCAGAAGCGCTTCTCCCTTGAGGGTGGCGAGTCGCTGATTCCGCTGCTCGACGCCGTCATTTCCGACGCAGCCGACGACGGCTTGGACGAAGTTGCCATCGGCATGGCCCACCGTGGCCGCCTTAACGTGCTGACCAACATCGCAGGCAAGACCTACGCACAGGTCTTCCGCGAATTCGAGGGCACCCAGGACCCCCGCTCGGTCCAGGGCTCCGGTGACGTCAAGTACCACCTCGGCACGGAGGGTACTTTCACCTCGGACAACGGCAAGCAGACCAAGGTCTACCTCGCCGCCAACCCGTCCCACCTGGAAGCTGTTGACTCCGTCCTCGAAGGCATCGTCCGCGCCAAGCAGGACCGTCTGGACCAGGGCGAGTCCTTCCCTGTCCTGCCCATCATGGTCCACGGTGACGCAGCCTTCGCAGGCCAGGGTGTTGTTGCTGAAACCCTCAACCTCTCCCAGCTGCGTGGCTACCGCACCGGCGGTACCATCCACGTGATCGTCAACAACCAGGTTGGCTTCACCACCGCGCCGTCGTCATCGCGCTCGTCCACGTACTCCACGGACGTTGCCAAGATGATCCAGGCACCGGTGTTCCACGTGAACGGCGACGACCCCGAAGCCGTGGTGCGCGTTGCGCAGCTCGCCTACGAGTTCCGTCAGCGTTTCCACAAGGACGTTGTCATCGACATGGTCTGCTACCGCCGTCGCGGCCACAACGAAGGCGACGACCCCTCGATGACCCAGCCGCTCATGTACAACCTGATCGAAGCCAAGCGCTCCGTTCGCAAGTTGTACACCGAGTCGCTCATCGGCCGCGGAGACATTACCGAGGAAGAAGCTGAGCAGCTGCTCCGCGACTACCAGGAGCGCCTTGAGCGCGTCTTCGCTGAGACGCACGCTGCACAGACTTCACCGATCCCGATCATCACGGCGGACTCCGCTGCTGTCTCGGACATCGAGCGTCCCATTGCGCAGCAGGCTGACTTCGGGACCAACTCCCCTGCCTCCACTGCGATTTCCGCCGAAACCCTTGCCCGCATCGGCAAGGCGCACCTGGAAATTCCGGATGGCTTCACCGTTCACTCCAAGCTCAAGCAGCTCCTTGAGAAGCGTGAGCAGATGTCCCGTGAAGGCGGCATCGACTGGGGCTTCGGCGAGATCGCAGCCTTTGGCTCCCTGATCATGGAAGGCGTACCCGTACGCCTGGCTGGCCAGGACTCCCGCCGCGGAACGTTCGTCCAGCGTCACGCCGTGTTCCACGACCGCGCCAACGGCAACGAATGGCTGCCACTGGGCAACCTTTCCGACGACCAAGCCAAGTTGTGGATCTACGACTCCCTGTTGTCCGAATACGCGGCCATGGGCTTCGAATACGGCTACTCGGTGGAGCGTCCGGATGCCTTGGTCCTCTGGGAGGCCCAGTTCGGTGACTTCGTCAACGGCGCCCAAACCATCATTGACGAGTTCATTTCCTCGGCTGAACAGAAGTGGGGCCAGCGCTCCTCGCTGGTTCTCATGCTGCCGCATGGTTACGAAGGCCAGGGTCCGGACCACTCGTCGGCACGCATCGAGCGCTTCCTGCAGATGTGCGCCGAGGACAACATGATCGTGGCCAACCCCACCACGGCCGCCTCGCACTTCCACCTGTTGCGCCGCCAGGCTTACAGCCGTCCGCGGAAGCCGTTGATCATCTTCACACCCAAGCAGCTGCTCCGCCTCAAGGGTGCGGCTTCGGCCGTGGAAGACTTCACCACCGGCGGCTTCAAGCCGGTCATTGCTGATCCGGAAGTACAGCCTGCCAATGTGGACCGCGTCATCCTGGTCTCAGGCCGTTTGTACTACGACCTCCTGTCCAACCGTCAGAAGTCCGGCGACACTTCGACTGCGATCATCCGCGTAGAGCAGCTGTACCCGCTGCCCAAGGCTGAGATTGACGCCGAACTCGCCAAGTACCCGAACGCTGACATCGTTTGGGCACAGGACGAGCCCGCCAACCAGGGTCCGTGGCCGTTCATGGGCCTGAACCTGGCACCGGAGCTTGATCGCAAGCTTCGTCTCGTGTCGCGTCCGGCTTCGGCATCCACCGCTGCCGGTTCCATGAAGCGCCACGCTGCTGAACAGGACGCCCTGATCAAGCAGGCGTTCGAACGCAAGTAAACGAAACTGCCCGGCCTGAGGAGCGATGAACGCGCCTCAGGCCGGGCAGTTCTGTTTAATGGGACAGGTACCCGGTTCCCAAACCGGCCGATGATTCGGAAACCGTGCAAGGACCGTAACGAGTGTGAAGAGGTAACCGTGGAAGACAGGAAGCTGCGCATCGCAGCTGTAGGAGATGAACTGCTCGCGGGTCTGGGGGATCCCCGCGCATTGGGTTGGCTCGGAAGAGTGCTGGCCCGCACGCCCCAGGACTCCGTTGTGGTGGAAAGTTTCCCGCTCCCCTGCCCCATGGAAGGCACTGAGGGCCTCGCCGCCCGCTGGCAGGACGAGGCCGGCAGGCGCTTCAGCGACACGCATGAGAATCGATTGGTGATCGGTCTTTCGGGGCGCGACCTCGAGTTTGGCCTATCCACGGCGCGCAGCCGTTTGAATCTTGCCAACATCCTGGACGGCGCTTCGCACAGCAGCGTGGAAGTCTTTGTGGTGGGCCCGCCCCCCACGCTTGATCCCGCCCGCAACAAACGGCTTGCTGAACTGAACACTGCCTTCGCTGATGTCACCACGCGACGAAACCACCACTACGTTGACACGTTCTCCCCCTTGCTCAATCATGAGCAGTGGAGGACGGACCTCGCAGCCAATGGGGGAACACCGGGCCAGGCCGGCTACGGATTAATTGCGTGGCTTGTCCTGCACCGCGGCTGGTTCCAGTGGCTTAATATCGCACAACCGGAGTAGCCATGACACGGATCGTGAAGGTTTCTGTCAGAGCACCATTCACCGCGGCCATTGTTGCCGCAGTGGTAGCCACAGTTTCCTGCAGTTCCGGTCCGCCCTCTCCTTCAGCGACGTCGCCAACAGCAACGCCCACGGCTTCGTCATCAACGATTTCGTCATCAACATCCTCGCCATCAACGGCCACGGTTGCGTTGCAGCCATTCGACGCCGGAACCCTGCGCGCCGACTTCGAGCGGACCGCGAAGGAAGTCCTTGTCCCTGGGGCGGTGATGTTGTTGGTGACCCCCGAAGGGACCCTCACGGCTTCTTACGGCACTGGTGTCCGCGACGCCCAGCGCGCAGTATCCACCGAGGACCATATCCGGGTGGGCTCCGTCACCAAGACCTGGACCACAACTGCCATTCTGCAGATGGTCCAGGAGGGCAAGCTTTCCTTGGACGATCCGGTGTCCCGGCACCGGCCCGACGTTCCCAACGGGGACAACATCACTATCGATCAGCTGCTGACCATGCGGAGCGGGCTGTTCAACTACACGGAAACCCTCGAGCTCAATTCGGCCATGGACACGGACCCGCAAAGGGCTTGGCAACCGGACGAACTTCTAGCCCTGGCCTACAAACACCCACCGTACTTTGCGCCTGGCCAGGGTTTCCATTACTCCAACACCAACACGGTCCTGCTGGGCCTCATCGCCGAAAAGATCGCCGGGAAACCGTTGGGGCAACTGTTCAAGGAACGCATCTTTGAGCCGCTGGGCATGACGGGAACAGTGTTCCCCGACATCGCGTCGAACAGTATTCCCGAACCCCATCCCCAGGGCTACTTCTTCGGGGACAACGTCATGACCATGACGAATCCCGCACTCCCGGAGGCCATGCAGCAGGAAGCCAACGCCGGCACGCTCGCACCCAACGACGTCACTGACGTCAATCCATCGTGGGCTTGGGCAGCGGGTTCGGGGATCTCCACGGCCACTGATCTGAAGACTCTTGGGGAGGCCCTTGTCAACGGAAAGCTCCTGAACGCTGAACTGCAACAAAAGCGGCTTGAGACCGTCACGCCCACGAACCCGGACGACCCGCGCAGTGCCTCGTATGGTTTGGGGATCGCGAAGTTCGGTAATCTCTACGGCCACACCGGAGAACTTCCAGGCTTCAACACTTTCATGGGCAGCGATCCTGCGAATTCCGTCACGTTGGTGGTGTGGACCAATTTGGCGCCCGCTGCCGACGGCCGCGATCCCGCGGTAATCATCGCCCGCTCGCTCATCGGCAAGATTTACAGGTCATAGCCCTGACCTGCCGTCCGGCATTAGTCAACAAACCATTGCCTCCTGGCTAGACGCGATATATCGTGTTTTCTATCAACGCGATATATCGCAACTTGGAGGGATCATGTCTGACGAACTATGGACCGTGACGGGCCCGCAAACCATTGATGTGGAGAATGTCCGCTCTCTCAAACTGGGCATTGTCAAAGGCCGCTTTGACGTGGTGACGCACGACGAGCCGTTTGTCCGCATCGAGATCAGCGAGATCACGGGCGACCCTCTGACGGTCACGCTTGTTGACGGAAGGCTGGAAGTACGCCACCAACTCCAAGGACCGCAGGGCTGGTTCCGCAACCTGATGGGTACCGTCAACAACACCAGCAGCAACTCGGTGATCGTCGGCATTGCGCTACCATCCGGCGTCGACGTTGAGGCGGGTACCGTGAGCGGTGACGGCATGGTCTCGGGAATCAGCGGCCGCACTCGTCTGAACACGGTCTCCGGTTCGGTCCTTGCCGACAGCACCAGCGGCGAATTGCACGTCAATACAGTCAGTGGCGAGGTCATCGCCAGAAACCACGACGGCGTCCTGACCGCCAAGAGCGTCTCAGGCGAAGTCACCGCTTCGGGCAAGTTCAAGAACGTCCGTGCGAGCACCGTGAGCGGCGACCTCAGCTTTGACCTGCAGGACTACACCAACGACCTCGGGGCCAATTCCGTCTCCGGAGACCTGACTATCCGGCTGCCACATGATGTCGGCCTGGACATCGTGGCGAAGTCGGCCAGCGGTACCGTGGTGATCGACGACCAGATGTACGCCCAGCCCGGCAGCAACGTTCACACCATTGTGGGCCCGGACGAAAAACTGATGCTGGTTCGGACCAACACGATGTCCGGGAAGACCTACATCATGCACGGATCGGCGCCCACACCGGAAAACGGCCACCCGGCCCCCGGGGAATCGGGCCTCTGATGCCCCCGGTTTTTGCGCACGGCGCCCTGCGACTGTACCTGCTTGCCTTGCTCGAGACAGGTCCGAAGCACGGCTATGAGCTGATCAAGGAGTTGGGCGAGCGATTCGGCGGCACCTACTCCCCCAGCGCCGGAACCATCTACCCGCGTTTGGGAAAGCTGGAGGAGGAAGGCCTCGTTGCCACGGAGGCCGAAGGGCGTCGCACCAAGTACCTCATCACTGATGCCGGCCGCGCTGAGCTGGACAGCCGCCGGCAGGAGCTTGCCGATGTAGAGGACACAATTTCGGCCTCCGTCAGGCGGCTCGCCGACAATCTGCGGGAGGACATCCGAACCAATATGCGCGGCTTGCGGGCAGATCTCGCAGCCACCGCCGAGGCCGCCCGCACCAGCGCTTCTTCGGCTGCATTTCGGAGCAGGACAGCGGGCTACACTCCTGAAGGTCAGCGCATCCTCAAGGAAGCGGAACTATTGGTCCAGTCCTTTAGGGACGACATTCGTGTCGAATTGCGCCAGCACGGCGCCGCTCATCCGCTGACTCCCATTGCACTTGAAACCGTGCGCACTGTATTGGACCAGGCCCGCATCTCGATCAGGAACTCGCTGCGAAACTGACTAACGGGCTGCTCCGAGGGAGCACGACACCCGCCCGGTTCGCGGCGCAGCGCTCTGATGTGCGAAACTGGAGGGCAGCTTTATTGAGTATCAATCCTTGAAGGAGGCCAGCTATGAGCAAGCGTGCACGTAAGCGTCGTGACCGTAAGCGCGGCGGCGCGAACCACGGCAAGCGTCCCAACACCTAAGCCATCGGCTTAGCGTCACAGGCTTAAAAGCGAAGGACCCGGAAACCATGCGGTTTCCGGGTCCTTCGCAGTTAAGAGCTGGAGAAGTTGCCCCCTGTGAAGGGATCAGCTCTGGAGCGCCGGAGTTGTATCAGGCGTCCACGGCTTTGATGGAGTGAATCCTGTCAAGAATCGAGTTCTTGAGGTTTTCCGGCGCAGATTCAGTGCATGAGCGCTTGACCATGGTGCGGATGAGGCACTCAAGGTCGTACTGCTCGGCACATTCCTCGCAGGTGTCCAGGTGCTGCTTGATCTCAGTGAGGTCCTCGCGGGTCAACGCACCGTCGAGGTACTCGTAGATCCGCTGCATTCGCGTATCGTCGCAATCGCCCAATCCCTGGCAGTCGCTCATTTCTCTTTCTCCTGATTGTTGCTTCCGGCCGCGGCCTGATCATCGGTTTGGGCCCTGAAGCCCCGTTCGGCGGCATAGTCCGCCAGCATGTCCCGCAGCATCTTCCTGCCGCGGTGCAACCGTGACATGACCGTGCCGATCGGGGTGTTCATGATTTCTGAAATTTGCTTGTAGGCGTACCCTTCAACATCCGCGAAGTAGACCGCCAGCCGGAATTCCTCAGGAATTGACTGCAAAGCGTTCTTCACGTCGGAGTCAGGGAGGTGGTCCAGAGCCTCAGTCTCAGCGGACCGTAAGCCCGCGGAGGTATGCGACTCCGCCTTGGCCAACTGCCAATCCTCGATCGTGTCCGAGTTGGACTGCAGAGGCTCACGCTGCCGCTTCCGATAGAGATTGATGTACGTGTTGGTCAGGATGCGGTACAGCCAGGCCTTAAGGTTGGTACCCGGCTTGTACTGGTGAAAGGCCGAAAACGCCTTGGTGTAAGCCTCTTGGACCAGATCTTCGGCATCGGAGGGGTTGCGCGCCATCCGCATGGCTGCCGAATACAGTTGGTCCACGTACTGCATCGCGTCGCGCTCGAAGCGCTCCCGCCGCTGTTCAGGAGTCTCCGTAGCAGGATCGACGTCGGGTGCAACAGCTGCGTCGTCGTCCGCGTCGGCTGCCTGGTACATGGCCGCTGCGGCCGGTTCAATGGTGCTCATCGTTGCCAAGTCTACTGTCAGCGTGGGCGAATCCGGCTGCGCACCAAACCCAACCTCCGGTAGAACCATGCGGTCCTTCACCAAAGTCAAAAAACCAACTCCGTTCAGCGAGGCGGCATCACCATGCCGCGGTCCGGTCTCCGCCGCACCTGAAACTCACAACGGCTGCCGCTGGGTAAATATTCCGCAAAAGTGCAAGACTAGAGCAGACTGCACCCCTTGAGCACAACACTCATCGAACTAATGTGGCAAGCCATCCAGGAGGCAAGACATGTCTGTTATCCGTTTTCTCGCACGTCCCATGCTCGCGTCCAGCTTCGTCGTCGCAGGGCTGGACAAGCTCAGGAACGCGGACGACACTGCGAAGCAACTCTCACCCGTCCTTCGCCGCGCCTCGGAATCCCTGCCCTTCAAAACTGACGAAAAGACACTCGCGCGCGTCATCGGCGGTGCACAGCTGGGCGCCGGAGCATTGCTCGGGCTCGGCAAACTCTCCCGCTTCGCCGCCACGGTCCTCGCTATCACGTCGGCCTTGAACTCCTATGTCGAGTGGCGTTCGGCCGATATCAGCACGAAGGAAGGCCGGAGCGCCCGCAAGGCCCAGTTGCTGAAGAACATTTCCCTCACGGGCGGCGTGCTTCTTGCCTCAGTTGATACAGAAGGCCGGCCGAGCATTGCCTGGCGGGCAGAACACTTGGCGGCCGATGCCAAAAAAGTGACAGGCAAGCAGATCAAGCGCGCAGACAAAGCAGTTCGCAAAGCCGTAGACAACGCAGTTGGAGCATAAGGAAGCATGACAGGCACCACCCCCGCTAACACCGAATCAACAAAAGCCGCCACCACGCTCCCCTTGTGGCCGGCCCCTCATGCCAAGGGGCCCGTGGACGCAACGGTGACGGTCCCCGGTTCAAAGTCCCTGACAAACCGGTTCCTGGTGTTGGCGGCTTTGGCGGATGGTCCCTCACGGTTGAGGGCTCCCCTTCATTCCCGCGACTCCGCACTGATGATCCAAGCCCTCCGGCAGTTGGGTGCAACCGTCACCGAAGTACCCGGTGACGGCCACTTCGGACCGGACCTGGAAATTACACCCATGGATCCGGCTGCGTCGGGCGCGGAGACGGCAATCGACTGCGGACTGGCCGGAACCGTCATGCGGTTCGTTCCCCCGTTGGCGGCACTGCGTAACGGCGTTACAGTCTTCGACGGCGACCCCCACGCACGCAACAGACCCATGGGAACCATCATCGAAGCCTTGATCGCCCTCGGCGTTCCGGTGGCAGCGGACGGCGGCAGGACGCCGTCGTCCCTTCCCTTCGCTGTGGACGGTACCGGCGAGGTCCGGGGCGGCCATCTGGTGATTGACGCCAGCGCATCGTCCCAGTTCGTTTCCGCGTTGCTGCTGGTGGGTGCCCGCTTCGTTGAGGGCCTGCATCTGGAGCACGTGGGCAAGCCCGTTCCCAGCTTGGACCACATCACCATGACCGTGGAGGTCCTCCGCAGCGTGGGCGTGGTCGTGGACGATTCCGTACCCAACCACTGGCGGGTCTCCCCTGGCCGCATCCGGGCTTTTGACCAGCGTATCGAACAAGACCTCTCCAACGCAGGGCCTTTCCTCGCCGCCGCGCTGGCCACGCGTGGCACCGTCCGCATTCCCAATTGGCCTGCCGGCACCACACAAGTGGGCGACCAGTGGCGCACCATCCTGACCGCCTTGGGAGCAGAGGTGACCTTCCAGGACGGAACGCTGACAGTGACTGGCGGCGCCGAAATTAAGGGAGCCGACTTCGACGAAACCAGCGAGCTGGCACCTACTGTTGCCGCGCTGTGCGCGTTGGCCACCGGGACCTCCCGGTTAACCGGCATTGCCCACCTCCGCGGGCACGAAACTGACCGGCTTGCCGCCCTTGTAGCCGAGATCAACGGCCTCGGAGGCGACGCGGAAGAGACCGCCGATGGCTTGGTGATCCGGCCGGCGACCCTTCACGGGGGCGTGGTCCACAGCTATGCCGACCACCGCATGGCTACTGCCGGCGCGATCCTTGGTCTCGCCGTCGAAGGCGTACAGGTTGAGGACATCGCCACGACGTCCAAGACCATGCCGGAATTCCCACAGATGTGGGCGGCCATGCTGCAGCCAACCGATGCCGATGAGGCCAGTAACTGATCATGGGCCGTGACGCACGTTCCTGGGACGAATCCGACGTCCGGATCCGTCCCAGCAAAAAAGGATCCAGGCCCCGCACCAAGGATCGCCCCAGCCACGACGACGCCGTGATAGGCAGGATCATCACCGTGGACCGCGGGCGCTACAGGGCTATTGTGGGCGAAGATTCCGCACATGAGCGCATCGTGATTGCAGCCCGCGCCCGTGAACTGCGGCGCAATCCCGTTGTCCCTGGCGACTTCGTCGCTTTGGTGGGTGACGTCTCCGGGTCCCCCGACACTCTGGCGCGCCTGGTGCGGGTGGAAGAGCGGAAGACGCTCCTTCGCCGCAGCGCTGATGATACGGACCCCATCGAACGAGTGGTTGTAGCCAATGCCGATCAGCTCGTTGTGGTTGTTGCGGCGGCCAACCCGGAACCACGTACCGGATTTATTGACCGTGCTTTGGTTGCAGCATACGACGCCGGCATCGAGCCGTTGCTGCTTATCACCAAGGCGGACGTCAAGGATCCGGCGGAGCTCCTTGCCAATTACCTGAGCTTGGACTTTCCCGTGATCATCAGCCGTACGGCTGACTCCGAGGCCGGCGGCATCGATGCCCGCTCGGATGATGGACTCTCAGCCCGGCTGGACAAGGACGCCGTCTCCCAGCTCCGCTCACATCTGGGTGGCAAAGTCACCGTCATGCTCGGCCACTCAGGTGTAGGCAAATCCACCATGGTCAATGCACTGACGGGGGCAGAGCGCGCGACTGGCGGCGTCAACGCGGTGACGGGCCGTGGCCGGCACACGTCATCCTCGGCTTTGGCGCTGAAGCTGGACGATGCCCCGTCCGGCAGCTGGATCATCGATACTCCCGGCATACGCTCCTTCGGCTTGGCGCATGTGGACCCGGACCGGATCCTCCATTCCTTCCCGGACCTTGAGCCCGGCACGGAAACCTGCGACCGCGGCTGCAAGCACGGTGCCACCGCCACCAATTGCGGGCTTGATGCATGGGTGAACGATGGCCATGCAGGCCCATCAGGAGTGGCGCGGCTGGCCTCCCTGCGCCGCTTGCTGGGTGCAGACCCACGACTCGAAGCGAAAGAGACCAAGGAACTGGGCACCGTCAACTGATCGTTACCGGCTTCACGTCCCCAATGAGGCGAACGATTCAGGATAGTTTGGTGGCATGACCCATCCCGTTTCCACGTACAACGATGACCTGCGCCTTGCCCATGTCCTCGCTGACTCAGTCGATGCCCAGACCATGGATCGCTTCAAAGCGCTGGACCTCAAGATCGAAACCAAGCCCGACCTCACGCCTGTCACTGACGCTGACAAGGCCGCTGAGGAAGCAATCCGCGGTCAGCTGTCCCGCTCGCGCCCACGTGATGCGGTCCTGGGCGAGGAGTTCGGCAGCAGCGGCCACGGCTCGCGCCGCTGGATCATCGACCCCATCGACGGAACCAAGAACTTCGTCCGGGGTGTTCCGGTGTGGGCAACGTTGATCGCCCTCGTGGACGAAGGCGAACCCGTCGTGGGCGTCGTGAGCGCCCCCGCGTTGGGCAAACGCTGGTGGGCTGCCAAGGACATGGGTGCCTACATGGGGCGGTCCCTCGCCTCGGCCACTCGCCTCAAAGTTTCCAACGTCTCCAGCCTGGCAGACGCCTCCATGTCCTACTCAAGCCTTTCGGGCTGGAAGGAAAGGGGCAACCTTGACGAGTTCCTGGACCTCACCGAAGACGTCTGGCGCACGCGTGCCTATGGTGACTTCTGGTCGTACTGTCTCGTGGCCGAGGGCGCAGTGGACATCGCCTGCGAGCCTGAGCTGAACCTTTATGACATGGCAGCACTCGTCCCCATCGTCACTGAGGCCGGCGGCCGTTTCACGTCCCTGGAAGGCGAAGACGGTCCTTTCGGCGGCAATGCACTGGCTACCAACTCGATCCTTCACTCCGAGGTCCTCAAGCGGCTCAACCCCGGCCTGGACGACCTTCTCTAAACTTTTCATCGCCTTGTCTAACCAGTAGGCGACGGAATTTTCGACGGCGGCAGCCCCCTTTTGGGGGTCTCCGCCGTTTTTTATTCGACGAAGCAGGCATTTTGCCTTCCGCGTAACAAAAGGCTTAACAATCGGCAGCGGCTTTGGATGGGCCCCCGGACGTGCTCTAGCCTTTTTACAGGTCACGAGTGCCAGCGCTAAACCCCGGTTTGCTGGCCGGCAACCCTCCATTCGCGGTGGGGTGCCCCGGGTGACGACCCGGCCGGTCCGGAACGGATGCGGCAAGCGCGGATCCCCTCCGGGGGTCCCTCTTGAGTGAGGTCCCATGAGCACTGTCACGTTCGACTCAAACATCATTCCGTCCTTCGCCGCAGAAACCACAGCAGAAACAGCCCCTGCTGCACGGCCGCTGGCGGCTGTTACCGGCGCCGAGTTGCAGGCGCCCCTGATTCAGGGCGGACATGTTCGCTACGCAAACCTCGACTACGGGGCATCGGCTCCGGCGTTGACCATCGTCTCGGCGTACCTCAACGAAGTCCTTCCCTACTACGCGAGTGTCCACCGCGGCGCAGGCTACGCCTCCCAAATCAGCACGTCGGTGTACGAGAACTCCAGGAACATCGTCCGTGACTTCGTCGGTGGGCGGCCGGATGATTCTGTCATCTTCACCCGGAACACCACGGACTCCTTGAACCTGCTGGCCGGGTGCCTTCCGCAGATCGACGGCAAGCCCGCAGGCGAGGTCCTGTACCTGGATATCGAGCACCACGCCAACCTGCTTCCATGGCAGGGTGTACCGCACCGCAGCGTCGTAGCGGCCCCCACCCTGTCCGCCACACTGGACAAACTCCGCGGAGAGTTGGCCCAGGGCGGTGTCAGCCTGCTTGCGGTGACCGGAGCCTCCAACGTCACCGGCGAAATTCTTCCCATCGCAGAACTTGCTTCCCTGGCCCACGAATACGGTGCGCGGATCGTGGTGGATGCCGCCCAGCTCGCTCCGCACCGCCGGATCAATATCACCGAAGCAGACGTCGACTACATTGTCTTCTCCGGACACAAGCTCTACGCTCCCTTCGGCGCCGGCGTCGTGGTGGGCCGTCCCGACTGGCTCGACGCCGGCACTCCGCATCTGGCCGGTGGCGGCGCGGTCCGTGAAGCCCGTTTGGACTCCGTCAACTGGGCGGCCGGCCCCGCACGGCACGAGGGCGGCTCCCCCAACGTGCTGGGAGCCGCAACGCTCGCTCGCGCCACCCAGGTGCTCGCAGGCCTGGACCAGGACGCGTGGCACGCCCACGAGGCTGCCATCCGCTCGTACTTGGTGGAAGGCCTGGAGGCCATCGACGGCGTGACAGTCCACAAGATCTTCACTGACTCCTTGGACACCATCGGTGTGGTCAATTTCTCCGTCGAAGGATTCGACGCCGGATTGGTGGCCGCTTACCTGGCAGCGGAGCACGGCGTGGGCCTGCGAGATGGCCGCTTTTGCGCCCACCCGCTCCTCAAGCGCCTCGGGCTTCCCTCAGGCTCTTTGCGCGCCAGCTTCGGCGTCGGCTCCCGGTTGGAGGACGCCACCAGGCTGCTAGCAGGCATCCAAGGGCTCAAGCGCGACGGACTGGGCTGGGACTACGTGGTGGACGAGGGCCGCTGGGTTCCCGCCAATGACCACCGCAGCTACCCCGAGTGGGCGCCAAACACTCCGGGCACTGCGGGCGCAGCTCCCTGCACGGTCGACTAAGAACACAGTGAACCGGGCGTCCCGGCCGCTGCGGTAAATTCGTAGGGTACCTTTTGGCCACCCTGTGAAGGAGTTCTGCGTGTCCCTGCGTACCCCGGGCCCCGCAAACGGTGCGGCCGGCATTCCCGGACCCGCTGGACCGCGAGGTCCCAAGCTCCACGCTGCCCGTCGGCGCGAACTCGGCCAGAGCTTCCAGGACGGCGGAGAACACTATGACCGCGTGCGTCCTGGCTACCCACAGGACTCTCTGGATTGGCTCGTTCCTCCCGGGGCGCGGTCCGCGGCCGACCTCGGTGCGGGCACAGGCAAGTTCACGGCACTCCTCATCGAACGCGGACTGGCGGTCACCGCCGTCGATCCTTCCACGGACATGCTGGAGCAATTGCGAAAGAGCTACCCCCACGTCAACGCGTTGGAGGGAACGGCAGAGGCAACCGGACTGACGGACTCAGCATTCGACGTCGTCAGCGTTGCCCAGGCCTGGCACTGGTGCGAGCCCCTCGCAGCGAGCACGGAGATCGCCCGGATCCTGCAGCCCCACGGGGTCCTGGGGTTGATCTGGAATCAATTGGACACTTCGGTTCCCTGGGTTCACCGCCTTTCACGCATCATGCATGCAGGCGATGTCCACAAGCCCGGTTTCCGGCCAGTCGTCGGTCCGGAGTTCGAAGGCCTGGAATCCCACCTGACCAGGTGGGAGGATTCCCTGACGCCGGAGGACATCATGGAATTGACCAAGTCCCGCAGCTACTATCTCCGCGCCAACGATGCCACCCGGGCGAAGGTCATGCACAACCTGGAGTGGTACCTCCACGACCACCTCGGTCATTCCCCGGGTGAAACCATCGGGTTGCCCTACATGACGCAAACCTGGCGGGCATTCAAAATTCAGGGCACGACGCCACGGTAGGCTTAGGGTGTGAAGACCAGTACGCCCTCCTCCTCGATTGAGGACTACGTCAAGGTCATCTACTCCTACACGGAGTGGCAGGACAAACCAATTACGTCCTCCCAGCTCGCCCAGCGCTTGGGGGTGGCCAATTCCTCGGTGTCCGAGATGGTACGCAAGCTCAAGGACCAGGGCTTGGTGGATCACCAACCCTATAGCGCCATCAGGCTGACCCCTCAAGGTATGCGGCTCGCCCTCTCCATGGTTCGCCGGCACCGGCTCATTGAGACGTACCTGGTGGAGGAACTCGGCTACAGCTGGGACGAAGTCCATGACGAAGCCGAAATGTTGGAACATGCGGTGTCCGATACGTTCATAGAGCGTATGTCTGCCAAGCTTGGCCATCCTGTCCGGGACCCGCACGGCGACCCTATTCCGTCGGCCGATGGTTCAGTCGAGTTGCCGCACGCCTACCGGATGATCGAACTGGACCAGGGCCACTCGGGCCGCATCACACGAATCAGCGACGAAAATCCGGACCTCCTGCGCTACCTTGCCTCGGAGGAGATATCCCTGGACGCACCGGTCGAAGTCGTGGGCCGTAAACCTTTCGGCGGAGCCTTGGTAGTGCGCATCGGCAGCGGCGCAAAAGGCCGCGAGTTCGACCTCGCGGACGAAGTCACCTCGGCCCTCTGGGTCCAGAGCTCCGAGACGCACGAAGGGTGCGTTCTTCCGGCCCGTTAAGCCGGGGCGCCTCAGAGGTCAGCCGCGCTGCCCGGCCGCACCGCCGTCGTCGGAGGCTGTATCAGGTTCGCTGAGAGTGGTTGTCGCGACTTCCTGTACCGGGTTCCGGATTCCGACGGCGGACGCCACCGCCCCGATCAGGAACAGGCCTGCTGTTACCAGCAAGGCGTTGTAGAGTCCGTCCCTAGTGAAAGCCGGCCCCACAATCACCCCGGCGAAGGCGATGGAGATCAGGCCTGCTATACGGGCCACGGCGTTATTCACGGCCGAACCAATCCCGGCCTCCTCCGAAGGGACAGCGCCCAGGATGGCGGCCGTCAGGGGCGCCACCAACGTCGCCAGGCCAAGGCCAAAGACAATCTGCCCCGGGAGCACCTGCGTCCAGTAGTTGAGCGGGTCCTGAACAGACAGCGACATCAGGAACCCCGCCCCGCACAATAAGGGGCCGATCGTCATGAACCATCTTGGCCCGTACTTGCCAGCGAGGCCGCCAAAGTACGATGCACCCAGCATCAGGATGACTGTGCCGGGAAGCAGCGCCATACCCGCCACCGTGGCGCCCATGCCGCCCACTTGCTGCAGATAGATGCCCAACACGAAGAAGCCCAGGGAAATGGCGGCATAGATGGCCAGCGTGGCGAGATTACCCCAGGCAAAGTTGCGGATACTGAAAAGTCTCAGCGGCAACATGGGTTCAGCAGTCCTGGACTCGTGAACCAGGAACAGAACCATGGCAACTACACCCACCAGAAACGGAGCCCATACCTGGGCACTGCTCCATCCCATCCTCCCCTGTTCGATGAAGGCATACACCGGTCCTCCCAGGCCCACCATGGCTAGGAAAGCCCCCAGGTAGTCGATGCTCTTGCTCTTGTCCCTCGTGGCATCGGACGCCCGGAGACCGGCAAGCATGGGCCAAATGGCAACCGCGGGTATGACGTTGATGAAGAAGATGACCCGCCAGGACAGAAGATCCACGGCCACACCACCGATGAGCGGACCCACAATGGCCGCGGCGCTTGTCCAGCCGGACCATTGCCCAATGGCCTTCGACTGCGCCGGGCCTGAGAACGACGAGATGATCATGGCAAGCGAACTCGGAACCAGGAGGGCGCCAGCGATCCCTTGGAGAGCCCGCGAAACCACCAGCACCTCTCCGGTCCATGCCAGCCCGCACATGACCGAGGTCAGCGCGAAACCGGCGAGGCCCCATTCAAGAATCCTTGCCCTGCCGAAATGGTCGGATAATGAGCCGGCCACCAGGATCAACGCCCCCAAGGTGAGCAAGTACGCGTCCACCACCCATTGCTGAATGACCAGGCCGCCACCCAGTTCACGCCCGATCGCCGGAAGTGCGAGATTCACCACAAATCCATCAAGGATCGCGATGAACGAAGCCACAATCGCCACCACAAGTACGCGCTTTTGGAGCGGAGTTCTCGGCAGGAGGGCCGCTGCGTCAGTCATGTGCACAGCCTACGCCGGGGAAGTCCCGTATCGTTGAATGGTGATTAGCAGACGTGATGCCGCCTTGGCCCTTGATATTTCGATGGAAATGGCCCAACGCCACGGCATTCCGTCCCGCCTCTCAGAGGCCGAGCTCAGGGAGATGCAGGACAACCCCCCGGCGTGGCTGGTACAGTCCCGGGCCAACCGCACCGGCAAGCGACCCGTCTGGGTTCATCTGACATGCGCTGTGTGCGGCTACTCCGAAGCCGTTCGCCCCAAGAAATGGTGGCCGGACTTCTCCTTCGTCTTCTGCGGCACCCACCGAAACAACGAACTTCCCGAACTCTTCCTCGGCGACGTACGCAGCGAATACGAGGGCGTCGGAAGCCGTTTCATCGGCGTGGTGGACGTTCGTGAGGACCAAGGCTAGACAGGGAGCCTCAGCCGGCAAACACCTAGGCCGGCTGACTCATTTCGGATGGCACGGCTGTGATCTTCAGGGCCTTGCCTTCGCGGAGCACCGTCAAGGGGAAAGGCTCGCCGATAGCGTCGGCAAAAAGCAACTTCTGCAGGCTTTCAGCGCTGGAAACCGCACGGTCCTGCGCACGCAACACCACGTCCCCCGGTTGAAGTCCGGACAACTCCGCAGGCGAGCCCGGAATGACCTCCACCACCCGCAGACCCTCCTTCTGGCCGGTCCGTACCACCGCACTCGCATCGAGGGGTATCGGAGTGCTGACCAGGCCAAGGTATGCGCGGCGAACGCGGCCGTCCCTCAGCAGCGACGCGATGATCCGTTGTGTCGTGGTGTTGATTGGTACTGCCAGTCCCAGCCCGAGGCCGGCAACGGCGGTGTTGATGCCCACGATTCGTCCCCTTGTGTCGGCCAATGCACCCCCGGAGTTTCCCGGATTCAGGGCGGCGTCGGTTTGGATGACATCCTCGATCACACGCCTGTGCTCCCCCGCCCTCACGGGAATGGACCGCCCCAATCCGCTCACTACGCCAGCGGTCACCGAACCGGCCAGGCCCAGCGGATTCCCCACGGCAATCACCAATTGGCCTACCCGCAACGTGTCGGCATTGCCCAGCAATGCCGGCGGCGGGGTGGACTTCAGGCCACGGACCACTGCGAGGTCGGAGAGTGGATCTGCTCCCACCAGCTCCACATCAGTGTGCTTGCCATCAGCGAATACAGCCCGGCCGGACTGGATGCCCGCCACTACATGCGCGTTGGTCAGCATATATCCGTCGGCGGTGAAGACCACCGCGGAGCCGCTTCCCCCACGGACCCGGCCACGGCGGTCAGTACTTGTCATCTCGATCGCGGCAACATGGGGCGTCACTGATTCAGCAACGCGTATGACGATCCGGGAGTACGCATCCAAGGCTTCATGGTCGTCTGCGGATTGCTCTTCGAATGCCGGATTTGTGCTCATCACGTGCCTCCTGCCAATATCCAGCCACGCTTAACCGCGATCCTTCGGCAAAGCCCCAACAAGTACAACTGCCAAGCAGGTGCCGGTAGTCCTGAACACGCTACGCCGTAGGTGAACGCACGGTGCATTCGGCAAAAGAAAACCCCCGGATCACGAGGATCCGAGGGCTTTCCGGGGTGGAGATGGGGGGAATTGAACCCCCGTCCGATGTCGTTTTGTCAGGGCTTCTCCGGGCGCAGTTCGCGTCGGATTTTCTCGGCCCCAGCCATCCTGCGAACAGGTGGCTGATCCGGGCCCAGTCATCTAAGAGTCCCGTTTACCTCAATGACGAAGGCAAACAGCAGTGGCTATCTAAATGACGCCAGGAACCGGGGCGATAGCAACCCCGGGCTGACGGACTGTCTTACTGCTTAGGCAGCGAGAGCGAAGTCAGTGCGCTTAGATTCGGCACTTATTGGTTTGCAGACAGCGTTTACGAGATAATTCTGCATCCTCGGCCCGCTTCACCTGTCGCGACTAACATCGTCGAAACCGATCATCCCCGTATTTTGTTACCAAACCCGGCAAGAGTTCTTAAACTCCTGTCGGACTACTCATCATAACGCATTCATCCGGCGGATCATTCCCGGACACGCGCTGCCTAGCGTCGGTTGCGTTCCCGCAACTCGCGCAGGGACTCACGCTTGTCCTGCTGCTCACGGAGTGTCTGGCGCTTGTCGTAATCCTTCTTACCGCGGGCGATGGCGATTTCCACCTTGGCCCGGCCATCCAGGAAGTAGAGCTGGAGAGGCACCACGGTGAATCCGGACTCGCGAATTTTCTGCGAGATCTTGTCCAGTTCATCGCGGTGCAGCAGGAGTTTACGACGGCGCCGCGCGGCATGGTTGGTCCAGCTCCCCTGATGATATTCAGGGATGTGGATGCCCTCCATCCAGAGTTCGTCGTTGTAGAAGGTACAGAAGCCATCAACCATGGAGGCATGACCTTCACGGAGGGACTTCACCTCTGTTCCCATGAGGGCAATGCCTGCCTCATAGGTGTCCATGACATGGTAGTTATGCCGGGCCTTCCGATTGGTGGCCACTACCTTACGGCCACTTTCCTTGGGCACGGTAGAACTCCTTGGTTAGATGCGGATTTCAACTAGTGTACGCCAGCGCGGCATAGCCTCTGCGCGCTATCGACACGCTAGAGGAGAGTCATGGGGTCCACTGCTGCACTGTTGAGCCAGGTTTCGAAGTGCGCGTGGCAACCAGTCGAGTTACCCGTGCTGCCCGAGTATGCGATGAGTTGCCCCGCCGATACTTGCTGGCCGTTGGCTACGACAATGCTGCTGTTGTGGTAATAGATGGTGGTCAGCGAGTTGCCTTGCACCACACCATGGGACAGTTTTACCCGCCATCCGCCGCCGTCGGCCGAGTTCCAGCCCGAGTTGAAGACCTCGCCCGCTGCCGCTGCGTAGACGGGCGTGCCACATGCCGCACCGAAGTCGATGCCGGTGTGCATGTAACCACCGGTGCCATAGAAATCAATGGTGCCTGGTGGCGTTGCACGCCAGCCAAATCCGGAGGTGATGGGGACAGCACTTGCGAAGGGGTGCCGAAGGCCGAACGCCGACGGCGAACCAGCCGGCGGAGGGGAATATGGCGGTTCCGGAGGTGCAGGCCTACCTTGCGCTGCTGCTGCAGCAGCAGCCGCGGCCGCAGCCTCTTCAGCAATCCGGCGCTGTTCCGCTTCCCATGCTTCCCTCAGCTTCCGGTCACGCTCCACGATCTCGGCGGCCACCGTATTTTGTTCGGCCTTCACGCGGGCGAGATTGGCTTCGATGCCCGGTTTGGCTGCCTGAAGTTGTCCGTTGAGGCGGGTGGTGTCCTCGATCAACTTGTCTACTTCGGCCTTCTTGCTCGCCGCCTCGTCCCTTGCCGACTTTTCCCGGTCAAGTGCAGCGTCCGCCTTGGCCTTCAGGTCTTGGATTTCTTCCTCGACGGCAACGAGCCTCGCCTGGGAGTTCACGTTGGTGGCGTTCTGCTGGGTGAGTTTGGTCATCGCCGCGTTTTGGCTGCGCATGGCTTGGTCAGCCAAATCCATGGACTCGGTCAGGCTGCCGGATTCGCTGGACCCGAATAAAAGCGCGATATTCGTGGGGACGCCTCCGGATTTGTACGCCTGGGAGGCAATCTGCCCGATCAACTTCTTGGTGTCAGTGATCTTCTGCTTATCACTCTCCAACTGCTCCGTGATCTTGGCCTTGTTCTGCTGGGCAAGCTCAACCCTGGCAGCAAGTGCCTCGACTTCCTTGACCGCACTCGCCACCCGGCCCTGTGCCTCAAGCAGGGCCTGCTGTGCGCCGGGAAGGCGACCCTGGTAGATCACCAGGTCACCGGCAGCCTTTGCGATGTTTGAGTCAACAAATTCGAGTGAAGCCTGGACACGGGCCGCTTCAGCTTCCAACGCAGCCTGCTGGTCCTCGAGGCTGTCCGCCTGAGCAGTTGGAGCGCCGGACAGGAGGCTGACAGCCAGGCCCACAGCAAGAACCGCTCCCACAAACCGAGCATGACCCGACGCAAGGCGTCGGCGCAGGGGGTTCGGGTCCAACGTGGTCATCAGGAGTCCTTTTCGCTTGTCAGCATTGTTGATTGTTGAGTCAGGGCGTTCACGGCTAGACCTTCAGGTAACGCCGGAGCGTCAAAAGGGAAGATATGCCGGCCAAGCCCGCGCCAAGCGCAATGAGCACCGGCGCGATCACCAGGACCTGGGTGGAGGAGATGAACGGGGTATTGAGGAACTGCCTCGACAGGTCGCCGTTGAGCCAGAAGTGCGCCATGAGCCAGAGCGTGATGGAAGCCAGCAGTGCTCCCACTACGGCAGCAATGACCCCTTCCAGGATGAACGGCAATTGGATGACCGTCTTTGACGCGCCCACGAGTCGCATGATCCCTGTCTCCCGCCGTCGGCTGAACGCCGACAGCCGGATGGTGGTGGTGATCAACAAGACCGCGCAGAAAATCATCACCGCCGCCACGCCCATGGCAGCAACCGATGCCCCGTTCATCCAGGAAAAGATGCGTTCGAGCACCTGCCGCTGGTCACTGACTGTCTCAACGCCCGGTTGAGAGGAAAACGTTTCGCTGATGATTTCGTACTTTTCGGGGTTCTTCATGTTGATCCGGAAGGAGGCCGGCAACTGGTCTTCAGATACCGAATCCACTATCGGTGAGTTGGAGAACTGCTCTTTGAAGTGGGTGTACGCCTCAGCTTGCGACTCGAACTGGAAATCGTTGATGTACGGCTTGATTGCCGGGGACTCGAGCATGGCCTGAAGGTTCGCCTGCTGTTCCTTGGTGGCCGACCCCGAAGCGCAGCCCACCGCCGTCGAACCGTCATTGCAGAGGAAGACCGCTACCTGGACTTTGTCGTACCAGTAGCCCTTCATCTGGTTGATCTGCATCTGCAGCATTCCTGCCGCACCCACGAACGTCAGCGAAACAAAGGTCACCAGCACCACGGAGATCACCATGGAGAGGTTCCGGCGCAGGCCGCTGCCGATCTCCCCCAGGATAAACAAAAGCCTCACAGCTGTGCCCCCTGCGCACGGTTGAGTTCCTCGCCGCTGGCATCCCTCAGCCGGCGCGATTCGCCAACCACGGGGATCATCGATGTGTAAAGCGCCTTGGCTTCGTCGCGAATGACCTTGCCGTTCTTGAGTTCCACCACGCGGCGGCGCATTTCATTGACAATGTCGTCGTCGTGGGTTGCCATGACTACCGTGGTGCCGTTCTGATTGATTTTGTCCAGGACTCCCATGATTCCCATCGAGGTGATGGGGTCCAGGTTTCCGGTCGGTTCGTCCGCCAGCAGAATGCCGGGGCGGTTTACGACGGCGCGGGCGATCGCTACGCGCTGCTGCTCGCCACCGGAAAGTTCATGGGGCATGCGACGTTCCTTGCCCTCCAGGCCGACCGTCTTCAGAACCTCAGGCACTGTCTCCCGGATAATCGAGCGACTCTTGCCGATCACCTGCATAGCGAAAGCAACGTTAGCGAAGACGTTCTTCTGCGGGAGCAACCGGAAGTCCTGGAAGACAACGCCAATTCCGCGCCGCAGCTTAGGGACGCGCCAGCTCGAAATGTTCGCAACGTTCTGGCCGGCGACGTACACGGACCCGGAGGAGGCTTTGTCCTCTTTAAGGATCAACCGCAGGAACGTTGACTTGCCTGACCCTGAAGCGCCCACCAAGAAGGTGAACTCGCCGCGGTTGATCTCAAGGCTCACAGAATCGAGCGCCGGTCGGGCATTCTGCTCATAGACCTTGGTGACATTCTCAAATCTGATCATGGCCCTTAGAACCCCGCCGGACATGACATAGTCGCCCAGTCCAACAGCCGGAGCGCGGGCTTTCGATGGGGGAAGTGAGAGCACCGGCCACTCGACTATACGCACGGGCCAGCCGCTATTCCGCGGCTTTCAGGGGCGTGTCGCGGAATCCGAACTCTCACGTGACCCGGGCCACAATGCCCGGGTGCTAGTTGGCCGCTGCGTTGCGGTTGCCGGTACGCCAGCGAATGCCGGCGTCGATGAAGTCATCGATATCCCCGTCAAGCACTGCCGAAGTGTTGCCCACTTCGTGTTCCGTCCGCAGGTCCTTGACCATTTGGTATGGATTGAGGACGTAGGAACGCATCTGGTCACCCCAGGACGCCTTAACGTCTCCGGCCAACGCCTTCTTTTCCGCGTCTTGCTGTTCCTTCTTCACCAGAAGCAACCGGGACTGGAGCACACGCATGGCGGCTGCACGGTTCTGAAGCTGCGATTTCTCATTCTGCATCGAAACCACAATGCCCGTAGGGATGTGCGTCAGCCTCACAGCGGAGTCTGTGGTGTTGACGGACTGGCCGCCCGGACCCGAGGAACGGAAGACGTCAACGCGGATTTCGTTGTCCGGGATCTCAATGGAGTCCGTCTGCTCGATCAAAGGGATGACCTCCACCGCGGCGAAGGATGTCTGACGGCGCCCCTGGTTATCGAAAGGACTGATGCGGACCAGCCGGTGCGTTCCGGCTTCAACACTCAACGTGCCGAAGGCGTAGGGTGCCTTGACTTCGAAGGTGGCGGATTTCAGGCCGGCTTCCTCGGCATAGGATGTGTCCATCACCGTGGTCGGGTAGCCATGGCGTTCAGCCCAACGCAAATACATCCTCATCAGCATCTCCGCGAAATCGGCAGCGTCCACGCCACCGGCTCCTGCCCTGATGGTAACTACGGCTTCGCGTTCGTCGTACTCGCCCGACAACAGCGTTGTTATCTCCAGCTCCGCAAGCGCCTTGCGAATGGACGAAAGTTCTTTGGCCGCTTCCGCCATCGAGTCCTCATCGCCCTCATCCTGGCCCAGTTCAACCAGAACTTCGAGGTCGTCAATCCGGGATGCGAGCTTGGAAAGGCGCTCAACTTCGGACTGCCGGTGCGACAACCTTGAAGTGATCACCTGGGCAGAAGCAG
Organism: Arthrobacter sp. Rue61a; assembly: GCF_000294695.2. Taxonomy (NCBI): domain Bacteria; kingdom Bacillati; phylum Actinomycetota; class Actinomycetes; order Micrococcales; family Micrococcaceae; genus Arthrobacter; species Arthrobacter sp. Rue61a. The sequence continues at coordinate 3,095,274 of NC_018531.1, forward strand.
GATCATCCCAGAGGTCCGGAGCCCCGGCCTGCTCGCTCAGTTCAGCGATCTCAGTCTTGAGTGCATCAACATCGGTGACGTTCTCGATTGAGCTGTACGTTGCTCGAAGTGCGCGGATTTCCGCGGGAAAATCAATTTCAGCCATGATCATCCCAGCGTACGCTATCCGTTGCACTCCCCGGTGGCTCCCCCACTCTGTGCCCGTGCCCGCGCGACATCTCATGACCGGGACCTCTCATTACCGGGTCCGCCTATTACTGAGTCAGCCGGGATCGGGCCGTTGACCTCGCTTCAATGAGAATCCCCTCCGGCAGTAGAAAGCTGATCACGGGCGGATGCGCCACTGCGGTGAGTACTACTACCGCCGTACCGCCCGGCTCGCTGCCCGTACCCGCTCCAACAGCCAGGTGGTCATGCCGGGAAAAGGCGTTACTTGCATCAAGGTAGGAGCCGGCTGAGGCGATCACTGTCGCATCCACCAGCGATGTGGAAGGAACGTAGCTTCCGCCGATATGCGCCACCGTGTAGGAGTCCGCGGCCGCGAGCGCCGCTCCGTCAGCCAAAGACAGCAACTTCTTGTGCTCCAGGTAGACAGCTGACGCTGCCATGACCACCGAAGCCAGGAGGAGTAATAACAGCACGAACCCGACGATAAGAACCGTTATCTGGCCTTCTTCCCGCCTTCTCGATGAAACTACTGTCATTGGTAACGCCCTACAACCTGCGATGCCGACGCACTGAGTCGGCTTGCGTTCAACCGCAGGGAGTCCCCGAAGGGCATCAAGGGTAAGGGAACATCCAAGCGCACAGTGACAGTCACCGTTGCGCCTGCTGACAAGCAACCCCCGCGATCACATTCGATGGCGATGCTGGCCTGCTCCGGCGAATAACCGTGATCCTTGAGAGCGACAAGCACGCTGCGCTCCGCTGCTGTCCTTGCGATGACCGGGTCCCGTTGGGTCACAAAGACTTTAGCTGCTTGATCGGCAGCGCCCACCACGGCAAACGACCCGCCCTGAATCTGGCCAACGGTCACTACGAAATAGACCACCGGGACCATGAGGAGCAAAGCCAGGAAGGTAAATTCCACCACGGCGCTGCCCTTTTGTGCTTCGTGGGGTGGAACGCAATCCCCTACCTTCCCAGCCCATCCCGCTGGCAAGCACAGGGCATCGCGCAGCCTGCTTTTGAACACATTTTTCACCGCGGCGAGTGGTGGCATTCGCGCGTCACCTTGGGAGATCAGCATGTCCCGTCACCTCCAACAATTTACCGGGGCCGATCAGACCAAATACCGGCAGAGGGGCCTTTACTGTCACTTCCAAGGTTCGGACCCCCTCAATGGTGACTTCCGTTGAAGTGACATCGCGGGCAAAATCACCGTTCAACGCAGCGCCAATCAACTCCGCGGTCCTGGCACGGGCATCCATAGACGTGCGATCCGACAAGGCCCCGTATCGCGCTCCGGAAGCGGCGGCATCGACGAGTGTGTTCCGAACGTGCAGCATCAGCGTGAGTTGAACTATCGAGATAAAAAACAAGGTCAGCAGGGCACCAACCAAGACGAAGTCCACCGCAGCAGACCCGCGCTCATGTGCGGCATTCGTGGGCACTGAGTGAGAAGAGTCATCGACGACGCCGTCGTAGTCCATCCCGCGTCCTACTTGCCCACCTTGCTCATCGCTTGATTGAAAAGGTCGCCCAATGCCGGTGTCGCGATGGCAAGAAGTCCTGCCACGAGGATCGCAGACATCAGTGTGATCATCACCCACCCAGGTACGTCACCGCGCTCGTGGTCTTCCCTGGGGTGTGTCGTCCTGTGGGCAATCGCCACGAACAACCACCATGAGCAGAGGAGCAGGATTGAGATAACGGACAGTTTGCTTGCACTTCGTTTCATGGTCTTCCTCAGTGTATTTCGAGACGTTGCTGACTTAGCGTGGTTAGTTGAGTGGATAGCTGGGGCGGATCATGGGTGGCGCTCTATAGGCTCATCTCCAAAGCCGCAATGGCAGGAAAAGCAGCGAAGATTACGGTCAGCGGGAGCACGCCGAAGACAAGCGGGACCATCATGGCAATTTCTTTTCGGCCTGCTGACTCCATGAGGTCCCGCTTTGCGGCGTCACGGACGTCCGCTGCTTGCGCCCGGAGGACGTCTGCCAACGGTGTCCCGCGTTCAACAGCAACCATCAGGCCGTCGATGAACCTGACCAAGGGCGGAAGTTCCGACCTCGATGAGAATGCCTGAAGCGCTTCCGTCAGCGGCTTCCCAGACCTGGTATCCGCCAAGATCGTGGCAAACTCCGCGGAGAGCTCGCCATTCGAGCTGCGGCTCACCCTGTCCATGGCGCCCATGGCACTCTCACCTGCTGCGACCGCGAGCGCCATCAACTCCGCGAGGCTGGGAAACTCGGACAACATCCGTGACTCCCTCCTCTTTATCCGCAGACCCAACGCATAGTCCCGAAGCAGGTAGCCGCCCAGCGCGCTGGCGATCACTGAGCTACATGAGACGGCCGGACTGAACCGGCCGGCGCTTGCCCCGGCGACCACCACGACGATAGAGAGCACGAAAGCGGCCCCGGCCCACAGAAGCTGTTCGGCCCGGAAATCCAACGTTGATTTTTTCGAACCCGCACGGGCAAGCTTCTTCGCCAAGGCCGTGTTGCCTACTATGAAGCGGGACATGGAAGTAAGGGCGTCGCGGATGATGGGGCGAAGAATTCGTTCGAAGGGCCCAAACGGAGTGAGATTGTGTGTTGGCGTGCGGAGCAGGCGCGATTCAAGATTCTGCGACTTCAGTTGAGGTTCGATCCGATCAGCGAATCTGGTTCCCCGCATGAACGGGAGGCGCACCACGATCAACCAGCACCCGGCTCCTAGAAGCAGGCCGCACAGCAAGGCGAAGGCTGTTGATGTGGTCATCGAAGAACCCGCTCATCCTCCGGCAAGGCGCCGACGCGGAGCATCACGGAGTAGCAGAAAACTGAAATCAACAGGCCTCCGAGCAAAACCAAGGCGCCCATGCCTGAGTTGAATGCCAGCATGGCTTCAGGCCTGCTTGCCATGACCACCAAAACTATCCAGGGCGCAGCTACGGCGAGCCGGGCAGCATTGACGGTCCAGGACTGCCGGGCCTCAAGCTCACTGCGCGTCCTTGCGCTGTCGCGCAGGAACCCTGACAGGGTCCCCAGCATTCGTCCGAGGTCGGAGCCACCCACTTCACGAGTCATTCGCAGGGCCTCAATGATTCGGTCGGCCACTGGATCAGCCAGGCGTTCCTTGAGTTTGTCCGCTGCAGCCTCAAAATTGCCGGCGGCTCTATAGTCGGCCCCGAAGTCCAAGAACAACTCCCTTAATTCTTCCGGGCCATTGTGTCCCAGCTGGATCAGCGCCTCTGGCAGTGCAAGGCCTGCACGAATAGCTGAACGCAAGTGGTCCACGATGTCCGGCCACAGCTGCCGTAGTGAGTTCCTACGCTTCCGTGCCCGCCAGCGCACAATTGCAAAGGGAATCCATGAACCGAAGATTGCGAAACACAGGGCCACCGGCGGCGATCCTGTCAGAACATAGAAGACCAGCAGTGCGAACAGTCCAAGTCCGGCGCACGTGGCAAGGAGTCCGGTGCCGGTGACTTTCTCAATCCCTGCTGCCATCAGGAGAAGATCCAAGCGTCGGGGCTTTTTTCTTTTGGGCTCAGCCGGTGGTTGGACCCATGTGGACCACCACATGAGAAACACCCCTAAGCCACACACGATCCCGAGCAGTGCCGCCATCAGTTCAACTCCAAGAGGGCAGCCACATCGAAGCCTGCGCGGGCAAACTTTTCCGGTGCCGGCATGGAGTTGACCCTGGGATGCAACTGCCCTGCAACCATGCCGAAGACACCCGAGGATTCAATGATCCCGTTTTCCACCCTGCGTCCCAGCGACAGGATCTCGGTCACCTGCCTGCGCCCGGTTGAATGGCGACCGCAGTGCACCACGAGGTCGATGCACGACGCCACTGTGGGTACTACGAAAGCACTCGATATATTGGCCCCTGCCAAGAGCGGGAGGGTGCAGATCTTGGTGACGGCGTCGTGGGCAGAGTTGGCGTGCACGGTACACATCCCGGGTAACCCGGAGTTCAGCGCAATGAGCATGTCGAGGCTTTCCGCTTCGCGAACTTCTCCCACTATCAAGCGATCGGGACGCATTCGAAGCGCTTCCTTGACAAGCCTTCGCAAAGGAATGTCGCCTTCACCCTCGAGATTCGGTTGACGGCACTGCAATCCCACCACGTCGCGCAGCGGAAGCTTCAGTTCAAAGATCTCCTCCACCGTGATGACCCGTTCACGGGAACCGATGCTGGCGGCCAAGCAATTCAACATTGTGGTCTTTCCCGCTTGGGTGGCTCCGGACACCAGAATGTTGAGCCCGCTGGCTACCGCCGCACCGAGGAACCTGGCAGCCTGGGGCGTCAGGCTTCCAAGCTCGACGAGGTGCTCAAGGCGGCTTGCCTTCGCGATGAATTTCCTGATGTTGACAGCCCAGTGCTTGCGGGTGATGTCAGGAATTGCTACGTGCAACCTGGATCCGTCCGGAAGGGCAGCATCCACGAAAGGGGATGAGAGATCCACCCGGCGTCCCGAGCTCTTGAGCATTCTTTCAACCAGATCGCGTACCTGCTGCTCGCTGAGACTTATGGCCGTCAGCTCGGATTCCCCGTTGCGCGCCACGTAGATCTCGTGCGGCGCATTGATCCATATCTCTTCGATTCCGGGATCATCCAGGAGCGGCTGCAGTGGCCCAAATCCTGCGACGGCATCAAAGATGTGTTGTCGCGCGGTCTCGAGGTGTCCGAGAGAGGGAAGGGGGCCCAGAAGTGCCCGTTCGTCGTAATCGTTGACCGCCGCCTCTACCAAAAGCCGGACATCCCCGGCTTGTTCCAGCGGATCCAGCCCGCGGCGCCGAATGAGTTCCCGGACTTCTCCCTCGACGATTTTTACAGCATCCACAACTCTCCCCTGATCACGAGCCTGTAAACGAGAGGCGTATCTCGAGTCATTCACGCTAGGCGAGCGAATTCGGACCCTCAAGTCACTCCGAACGCTATGTGGATAACTTCCCATCATCAGTCACGCCAGCACCCTGAATCCCACTAGTCACTCCAGTTTCGGAATGTTAGGGTAAAGCCCGTTAGGAGCTGGCCTAAGGTCTCATGCGCAAGCGCCCGCCCCGGAGCTTGTCCACAAGCCACACCATGCGCCGCTAAGCCGCGGCACAGGGCCGGATGTGAAAATGAAAACTACTTCGATGGACCCGGTCCGCCGCATCCCACTGGCACGTGTAGGCCTGGCGCTTACTATCGCCCTGATCGGAAGTTCAAGCCTGGGAGCACCTGCATGGGCGCAGACGTCCGGACCGCAACCGGCACCGCAGTCGGAGACCCGCGAACCAACGCCGTCACAGGGTCCGCGACCAGCCGGAGACGGCTCGGGTTCGGCGCCCTCCGGCAGCGATTTGCCGACCATCGAACCGGTTCCCGGTCAGCAAGAGCCGCCGCCCGCCGTCGAACCTTCACCATTAGAGGCGCCGTTGCCAACCTCAACGGCCTCAGGACAACCCGAAGCGCAGCGCGCAACACCCCAGGCAATGCCTGGCAGCGCCAATAACGCCGACGCCATGAAAGCGGCCATGCGCGCCGCTATTCCGGCCGGTGGCGCCGAAATGGGGCAGCGATCGCCAAGGGTCATGGCGACGAAGCAGCAGAGTGCGGTTTCGCCCCCGTCGGGAGCCCGTTCAATCGGCGGAGCAGTGAATTCAGTGGTTCCCATGGCGGCTGACCCGGGACACTGGCGCCCGACTATCGGCATCGCGGGTCAGGATGTCAGCGCCCACCAAGGCAACGTCAACTGGCAAACCCAATGGAACCAAGGTTCCCGATGGGCCTACGTCAAGGCGTCCGAAGGCAACTACTACCTCAATGAAAACTACACACAGCAGTACAACGGCTCCCGTGACGTAGGAATGGTCCGGGGCGCCTACCACTTCGCTATCCCCAACTGGTCATCGGGTGCGGACCAGGCCAGGTATTTCGTGGCAAACGGTGGCGGATGGACTGCCGACGGTTACACGCTCCCGCCCGTCCTGGACATCGAATACAACCCCTACGCCGGACGCACCATCAACGGGTTCTACTTCGGCAACACATGCTATGACATGTCCAAGGCGCAGCTCGGACAATGGGCGGCCGACTTTGGCAATACTGTCAAGGCACTGACGGGTCGATTCCCGGTGATCTACAGCACCACCGACTGGTGGAACACCTGCGTAGGGAACTCCACCTTCGGAAACTACCCGCTGTGGATCGCGTCCTACTGGAACAACCCAACCAACTCGCCCGGGGCCATGCCTCTCAGTTGGGGCAATTACACCATGTGGCAGTACAGCAGCACGGGCCCCTTTGAAGGCGACTCGAATATTTTCAACGGCACTTATGACCAGCTTCGGACATTCGCTAGAGGAGTCCCCCGCCCCTCCAGCCCCTCCATCCGGTCCGGGGCGGACGTGCTCGCTGCCATGCCCTCCGGACGTCTGGACAATTTCCCGGCAGACGGACAGGGCCGCATCACAGGACCGGTAGGCATTGGTTCCGGTTGGGGAACTGCACAGTCCGTCCACGTCGTTGACTGGAACCAGGACGGAGTCCAGGACATCCTCGCCCAGTGGCAGGACGGCTCGCTCCAGGTTTTCCGGGGCGCTTCCGGTGGCGGTTTCCTTGCGCCCATTCTGGTGGGAACGGGGTGGCAGGAGATGTCGCTCACCGCGGGGTGGTGGAACTCCAGGGACGCGTATCCGGGTGTTATCGGCCAGGACGGCAAAGGAAATCTGTACCGGTACGTGAATGCGGCCGGAGGCGCCCTCGGTGGAGGAGTGCTGATCGGGACCGGATTCGGAGGGCACCAGTTCAACCAACTGGACTTCGACGGGGACGGCAACCAGGACATCGTCTCCCGGACAAACGACGGCATCATGCGTCTGTACCGCTCCAACGGGGTGGGATCGTTCCTCTCCGAACCGAGCCGGGTAATCGGAAACGGCTGGTCCGCCATGACGTCGGTGAGCTCATCGGCCGGGTTCAATGGCGCTGGTTCGCAGGGGCTCCAAGCCCGGACCGCCAACGGTGACCTGTACTACTACCCGGCAGTGTCCGGGTCGTGGGGCAACCGCTTCCTCATCGGAGTGGGATGGAATGATGCGAACGTGATCAGCGGCGCTCCGGTCAACGTTGAGGCCACGCTCGGCGTGGACGCTCAAGATGTGGTGGCCACGCGTCAAGACGGCAACATGTATCGCTACCCCGGGTCAGGTTCAACCTCCTTGTTGCCTGCTGAACTTATCGGCACGCAGTGGACCGGGCTGAAGGCCGGCTTCCTCGCCGACTGGAACAACGACGGCACCTTGGACATCCTGGCTCAGTGGACCGATGGGCGGCTCAGCATGTATCCGGGATTCAAAGGCCGAGGCTACGGGGCGCCCATCAGCCTCGGTACCGGTTGGAAAGACTGGACGCTCACTGTCGGTTCGTGGAAGAAGTCCGACGCCCGGCCGAGCATCGTTGGATACGACCCCTCAGGCCGCTTGTTCCACATCAGTAACCCGTCCGGCACGGGATTGGGCGCGCGTGTTCAGATTGGCGTCGGTTGGGCCGGATTGGCCATCCTCCAGATGGACTTCGACAAGGACACCAACATGGATCTCCTGGCGAAGAATGCCGCCGGCGATTTGGTGCTCTACCGGTCAACCGGCAGCGGAACACTGATTCAGGAAGCGCCCGACACCGTAGGTGTCGGTTGGAACGTGATCAACAGCTTCGGAGCCATCCGTGGATTCGCTGGAGCCGGCTCAAGCGGGATCCTGGCGCGGACGACCGGTGGCGATCTGCGTTATTACCCGGTTGGACAGAATCGAAGCTGGGGCACACCCACCAGAATCGGCACCGACTGGGGCGGGCTAAGAATCCTCGCCCCCGCCGCAAGTTAGACCAAGCGGGCGCCGGCTCCCGAAAATAGGGCCTGCACACTCTGAAAAGGAGGGTGCGGGCCCTTTTCGTATTCGGCAAAATTACGTAAAGGAAACAAACAATGTTTAGGCCGGAGACAGGTCTAAATCGCGGGATTGCGTGATCTAATGAAGGTGGTCTCACGTATTGGCTGTTCAGCGCATTCGGGAAACGGGCTTTGTTTGGGGGCAAGCGAAGGTCACCAATGCGCACAATCAAGGAGTGATCTTTCATGGCGTTTACCGTTTCAACGGCCAAGGTCAGCATTTCGCCGCCCCTGGATGTCAATCCCTATATGGCGGGGTACGGGACCCTCGACGGCGGCCGGGAGGCTACAAGCAGTGCACCCTACGAATCGCTGTGGGTCAGGGCCATCGTGCTGTGGGAAAATGGCTCACCCAATCTGATCATGAGCGTGGACATTCTTGCCCTGCCCCGGTCAATACACCAGCGTGCCCGGGAGCGGATATTGGCGCTGGCGGGATGGTCCAACGGCGACATTCTGATCCAGTCCACGCACACGCACAATGGGCCGGCCGTCGTCGACACCCTCCACCCGTTCATGTGCTACGGGTTGTCGGACTTGTCCATGGTGGAGACCTACAGCCAGCACTTGGAGAACGACCTTGTGGATGCTGCAAGCGAAGCGCTCAACGCATCGCAGACAGCTGTCACGTTGGATTACAAGGTCACAACGGCCAGCATCGCGTACAACAGGGTGGGCCTTCCTTACCTTGAGAACACCGTGCCGGTCATTGTGGCGCGCAAGCCAAACGGGAACGCCGCAGCGGTGATATTCAACTACGCATGCCACCCGGTCGCGGCCGGCATGCGCACACTTTTCGACGGCGATTTTCCCGCCGGAGCCTGTAACTACATCGAAAACACCAACCCCGAATGTTTCGCCTTGTTCCTTCAAGGAGCGGCCGGAGACCAGAACCCCATGGGAGTGCCCAGCTGGGAGTTGAGGGACGAGTACGCCACTAAGCTCGGCGCTGCTGTTGACGTTGCCATGCAGACACCCGGAAGGTCCATCGGCAGCCCCCTCCAGACCAGCTACCAGGAGGTCCAGATCCCCCTGGACATCACTCCCACTGCCGGGAACATGGCAGCTGTCCGCGCCGCCTACGTGTCACGGCTCCCCAACCTGGACGGCAATCCCGCCTGGTACGGACGCCACGCCCAAGTCATGATCGGTCGAATTGACAGCGGCAGTTACGAAACCTCGGTCGCTTGTCCCTTCCAAGTGTGGAAGTTCGGGGGCAGCCCGCAACTCAGGATTGGAATCGTCGGTGGCGAGTTGGTAAGCGGTTACGCCGCATACTTCCGGGCAAGGTTCGGCGGCGCAAACGGAGTAATCGTTGGTGGGTACGGAAACGAGTCGTGCTACTACGTACCCAGTGCGCAGTTCCTGCCGCCTTATTCTTCCGGGGGCAGCTATGAGGGAGGCTGGGACCCGGACCATCCGGGGATCGCGGGTGGCTCGATGACCGTTTACGGACACATCGGTCACTTCCGGGGCGGAACAACGGGCGTAGAAGCCACTGTTATCAACACCCTGAACTCCATGTTCGCCTGACAACCACCAAACGTCGAAGGCCTTGGTCTCCGGAGCAAGGCCTCCGACGTTTGTATCACCATTTTGTAGCGGTATCGATACCCGATTCACGGGCAAATTCATTGACCGGCATGCGGGTTCTGACAACCATGGAGGTGGAGGTCATCATGCGAACCCTGTACCCGGCCGCTGCGGCGATGCTACTGCTCATTGCCGGTTGCTCCAGCCCACCGACACCTTCCACCACGGCAACGCCCGTTCCCTCCGTATCGGCAACTCCTTCAGCATCGGCGACTCCTTCATCATCGGCAACGCCTGCTCCCGAACCGACAGAGCCGGGCAATGGCAGCGGACAAGGCGCCGGCGCACCTGATGATTCGGGCCGGTTCTCGTACCTCTGTTCAAGCCTTAACGAGGCAGTTCCGGACGTGACGTACACAAGCCTTGCGGAGGTTTGGGCTTCCACCGGATATGTCCGTATGGATTCCTGCACTGCGAGCTATGAAGGACCCGCTCCGTTCGAGCCCACCGAAGATGAAGCCCGGATCATCTCCCTAGCTGAGCCCGGTGTCGCACCATCCGAGGGCCTCGACGCCTATTTGACCGCATTGGCACTCTGTACACGCGTCAGCGACGAAGCCGCTTCGGAGCTCTTCGGCCGAAGCAGCCGTCAAATGCTGCGGGCCGCAAGTGAGCTATGCCCCAGGGCACCGCAGGGGCGAATCATCGAACTCTGGGCGTCGGGGGAAAGAGCCGGGGACGGCGAGTCTTCGGTGACGAGCGACGGCCTGGTTCCCGGAAAGTTCCACCTCCGGAAGACCCCGCCGGAAGGCTGCACATGGTCGGTGTCGGCCTCTGACGGCAGCACGAAGGCCAACGGCGGGGCAGCCGAAGGTCAATCAGGAATAATCCTTGAAGAAAAAGACGTACTAGCTAGTGACAAATGCGGAATTTGGGAGAAGATAGAGTAATGCAGCCGGCAACGGCTGGGGCGAAAATCCAACTGCATGCGGAGCTGGGGAGCATCCGAATGAAGTGGGGATCCCTCGGTGGACATGCCAAGACGCGCTATCGTCCAGCTTGGCCTAGCCGGTCTCGTTCTTACAGGCTGCTCGGTCAAGGTCGTTGAAAATGTTGAGCCATTCAGGCTGGGCGTGACGAATGCCGGCGATGCCGACAAACCACGCGTCGAAAGACCCGAACCAGTCAAGCGATATCAATTCGAATGTCGCGGAGCCAATGGAAATCCGCTCATCATTTTGTCGAGCCTTGAAGAGGTTTGGGCAAACACTCAATACAAGAAATTCGCAGATGTCGTAGTGACATATGTGGGCCTTCAGCCTCAGGTTTTGGCGGCGGAAGAAAATGCCGCGGTTAATGTCGCTGTTGAAGCGGGCGCCGTTGGAACAAGGAATGACATTTGCCTTGCCATTGTCAAAGCCTGCACCAGAAACAATCCCCCAACCATCAGTACGGCGCTCTATGGGCTTGGCGGCGTTCCGATCGTTAAGGGAGCACTCACGCTGGCGCCCATGGCACCGCAGGCCGCAGTCCTGACCAAGTGGTTGAAGGAAGTGGCGTGATGGGACAGCAGATGAGGCGCGACGCCGGATGGCGGCTTCGCGGACAAAAGGTCACCACGGCATTGGCCGCCGTACTTCTGACGGTTGCAGGCATGACCGCGGTGGTTTCCAGCACCCCGGCACATGCGGACCAACAGAAACAGATCATTGGTATTGGGCTCACCAAGCCTGCGGGGACTGTTCTTGACCCCATCGGCCGCATGTGGGTTTCAGATAGCGTGGCCGGTTTCTGCCGCATGTCCGAACCCGTTAACGGAAACGCGGGCACCATCGAGGAAGACACGTGCTTGGGCGGCAGCCTGCCTGGAGCCGGCCCCGGACCGAAAGTCCCCGGGGTCTCCATCGTGCTTGACCCCACCCCCGGCTCCATCGGCAATGGCGACGAAACAGTCTTCATTCCGGATTCAGCGGTTGGAAGTTCGCATCTTGTACGGGCCGTGTGGAATCCACCGCTGGACCTCTTCGAGTACAGCAGCACACTGACGGTCCTCGATGGCGACGTCCGCCCGAACGCCGTTTCTGACGGACCGGATGGCAACATCTATCTGTCATTCGCCAATGCCCGCTCAATCATCAAGATCGTTGATCCGACCATCATGCACCCAAGCATCGAATCCATTGCGTCGGTCACCACCCGCGCACTGGGCCTGGTGGCGGCGGGCTACGACAGCAACGGATACGTCAGTGTCTACGTACTGGAAACCACCGGCCTCCGGGCGTTTTCCGCCCCTGGCAACGGCGAAATGACAGACTACGTGCCATTGACTTCGTACAACGTCGGCGTCGCGGCGTCGATCTACTACGACTACAACGCCCACGTTATTTACACGGGCACCAGCAGCGGCACCACGGCGGGCACAGACAAGGTCTCACGGCTCGACCTCACGAACGGCACCGTAGACAACCAATGGGCCTTGGGATTCAGCAAGATCGGCGGCCTTGGAATGCGGGGCGGTCAACTTCTGGTGCTCGATGATCCCGGGCAGCTGGCCTCTTCTCCGGGCGAAGGCCGGGGCAGCATCAGCATCCTTGGCGGCGCAGTGGCGAAAATTACTTCCGGCCCCACACTGGCCAGCGGTGCACAAGCTCCCAATCCCGAATTCACCAATGACACGACTCCCACGTTCGGCGTCAGCGCGGATCCGGCCGGCAGTGCGTTGGAGTGTTCCATGGGTGGAGCCTGGGTGAACTGCACCGGCGGCACCTACACGTCAACTGCGTTGACGAACGGGCAGCAGACCTTCTCCGTGAGGCCTGCACCCGGTGGCGTACCGGTTTCACGGACATTCACAGTGGACACAGTCGCACCTGCTGCGCCGGTCTTTACAGCTCCAAACAGTGGTCAAGTAGTCAACGGCAAACCGGTTCTGGGCGCCACTTTTGAGCCAGGAACAACACTCACATGTTCCGTTGACTCCACTGCCGACGCTGCCTTCCAGGCATGTGTACCGGGTGACACATTCACGCTCACCACTGCGGGTGCCCATACCTTGAGGATCCGAAGCACGGACTCGGCAGGGAACGTCAGCCCTGCTGCTGCGCAGACCGTAACGGCTGATCTGACGGCCCCCCAGGTTGCCATCACGGCTCCGGCCAGCGGGGCCACAGTGGGAGCCGGGTACCAGTTCCAGTTCACCTCCGGCTCCTCGGATGTAGCTGGGTTCCGCTGCCGGTTGGGAACCGATGCTTTCACCGCTTGCACATCACCGAAGGTCTATGCGGACATCGCCAACGGACCAAACAGGTTTGAAGTAGAGGCCCGGGACGTTGCAGGCAACACCACCGTTGCAGGCGTCAACTTCACGGTCTTCATAGCTGACACGACTCCTCCCACAGTGACAGCCAGTCCTGTAGGCGGAACGTACGGTCCTGCAAGCAAAGTCACGCTGACAGCGAGTGAAGCAGACGCCAAGATCTACTACACAGAGAACGGCACCACTCCCACCACGGCCAGCACGCTCTACACCGGCCCCATCACCATGGGAAGCAAAACCCTCAAGTACATAGCAGTCGACGCAGCCAACAATGCCTCGGCACCGCAAACCCAGGTGTACGTGTTGGACAATGTTGCGCCAACGGTGACAGCCAGCCCACAGGGTGGAAACCTGACGCTTGGACAAAAGGTCACGCTGACCACGGAATCCGGAGCGAAGATCTACTACACAACGAACAACTCCACACCCACGCTGTCCAGCCCCACCGGCACAACAACCGTGACCGTGACGCCAACAGCGACCACCACGGTCAAGTACTTCGCTGTTGATGCGGCAGGCAACCAGTCTGCGGTGGCATCGCAGACATATACCTTGCCTGCGGCACCGGCCAACACGTGGAAGGACTTCAATGCGGACGCGAAGAATGACGTCCTGGCTCGCGACGCGGCCGGTACATTGTGGCTCTACCCGGGTAACGGCACCGGCGGATGGCTGGGTAAGGTCAACACCGGGACCTCGTGGAACAACTACAACCTGATCGTTCCAACGCGGGACTTCAGCGGCGATGGACGCAGTGATGTCCTCGCCAGGGACGCGTCCGGGCAACTGTGGCTCTTCAAGGGAAACGGCGTGGGCGGCTGGCAGCCTCCTGAAGTTGCCGGTGCCGGCTGGAGCGGATTCACGGCTGTTGTGGCACCCGGCGACTTCAGCGGTGATGGCAAATCCGATGTCCTTGCCAGGGACTCCTCCGGAATCCTGTGGCTTTACAAGGGCGATGGATTGGGTAAGTTCACCGCTGGTCGGACTCAGGTTGGAGCAGGGTGGAACGTCATGAATGCCATCTTCAGCACAGGTGACTTCAACGGCGACGGGAAGACCGATGTGTTGGCCCGCGACACAGGGGGCGCCCTGTGGCTCTACCCAGGCAATGGCAGCAGCGGCTGGGGCAACCGCTCCCAGATCGGAAGCGGATGGAATGGTATGACCGCCTTGCTCGGACCCGGCGATTTCAATGGGAACGGCAAAGCTGATGTCCTCGCCAGGGACGCCAGCGGCAATCTGTGGCTCTACCCAGGCAATGGCTCGGGCGGCTGGCTCGCCTGGGGCCAGGTAGGCAACGGATGGCAAGGATTCACATCGCTCCCCTGATAGGGACCGGACGTAGCTTGCCGTTTTGAGGGGTGCACCGGAGAATATCCGGTGCACCCCTTTCGTCTGCACCCAGCACTGGAGATGCTGCCCTTCCACAGAAGGTATCCAGCAATGAACTAGACTGAGGGTTTGCAAGGAACTCGTGACAACAGCGTTGCGGGCTACGGCTGGCGTTCAAGAATTCGTCGGCACGAACTACCGAGGAGAGTCTTGACTTTCGACCAGGCAGGCCAACCGGATCTCTCCGTTGTGATCCCCGTCTATAACGGAGAACGGATTTTGGCGGCAACAATGGCCCGTCTTTCCGGCTACTTGACCAGTGGCACCTCCGAGATCATCATCGTGGAGAACGGATCTTCAGACAAAACACTCGAGGTCGCCCTCAAGCACGCGGTGGATACTCCCAACGTGACGTTCAAGGTTCTCCAGAGCCAAAAGGGCATGGGAAACGCCTACCGCAGGGGCATCGAAGCCAGCTCCGGCAGCCGCGTGCTCCTCACGGCGGACGATCTTCCCTTCGGTACTGACGATCTCGACGAAGACAAGAAGCTCCAAACCAAACCCCACGTCGTCATCGGTTCGAAGGCCCACAAGGACTCGATCACCGAGCGCAGTCTCATCCGCGGAATTACCACTTTTGGTTTCAAGACTCTGCGGCAGGTAATCCTCGGGTCCAAGGTTGGCGATTCCCAAGGAACACTGATTGTCGACGGCGACTGGCTTCGAAGCATGGTTGACCGCTTCGATGACCCCGGATTCCTCTTCAGCACCCAGGTCGTCTACGCCGCTGAAAAGCAAGGTTTCAAGATCGTAGAAGTGCCCGTCACACTGGCGCCCGACGACGAACCGGGCGAAACCACCATCCGGACTGCCGACGTCGTCAAGATGTTCAAAGGACTCGTGGCCATGCGCCGCCGCCGGAGTGAGTTCGCGGTGGCTCCCAGCGCGGGGACGCACGCCTCATGACGGGATCAATTGCGGAAACACCTTCCAACGACAACGATCTCAATCAAGAACAGCCTCCGGTGAAGAGCACCAAGGCCAAGCTGGTTGACTTCGCCCGGCGCGCCTTGGTGGTCATCGTATTCGCCGCGGCCGTGTACTTCATTGCAGTCCAGTGGCCGCAAGTCCAAGCCACGGTTTTCGCCCTTCAATGGTGGCAGGTCCTGCTGTCCCTGCTGGCGCTTATCCCGGGCGTCTTGCTCGGTATGTACATGTGGCGGGTAGTCATGGCAAGCCTGCTGCGATCCGTAGACATTGAACCCCAAGGTTTGGTGCTCAACCAGATCTACCTGGTCGGCCAGATCGGCAAGTACCTGCCCGGTTCCGTGTGGGCGTTCGTACTTCAGATGGAGCTAGGGCGAAAGAACGGAATTGCTCGCGCGCAAGTCTTCGTAGCGTCCCTGGTGAGCACCGGAATCACCATTGGCGCGGCTTTGGTGGTTGGGGCTTCGGCGCTTCCTATCCTGGTCCAACGGCAGCCCAATCTGCAGTGGCTGTACGTCATCCTGCCGGTTGTTATTTTGGCGATGAACCCAAACGTCGTGACGTTCCTGGTCAACATCGTCCTGCGTGTGTTCCGCCGCCCGCCCCTCCCCGAACGAATTCAGGCCAACACCATGGTCAAGGCCTTCATCCTTGGCGTGCTGATGTACCTGTGCTTTGGCCTGCACCTTTGGATCCTGGTTGGCCATGAGGCCACCTTGGACCTCGCGACGTTCCTGGTTCTGACTGGTGCGTTGGCTCTTGGTATGACGCTGGGCGTGCTGGCATTCCTGCTTCCCGCAGGCGTGGGGGCCCGCGAAGCCATCTTGATCCTTGCCCTGGCCGGAATGATGAGCGCCGGTGCTGCGACGGCAATCGCTGCCCTTTCACGAATCATGTTCACGATCGCGGATCTACTGTGCGTCGGCATAGCTTATGTTCACTTCCGGTGGCGGCAACAGTCAGCTTCCAAGACCACCGTGGACTCGGCCTCGGAGGCCAAGTAGCAGGTGGTGGCGGGTGCCCCCGAACTTCCCGTAATCCAGGCAGTCCTTCAGGCCAATATTCACACTTATGCCGCGCGCTAAGGAGCAAGCTAAGACCATGACAGCAGGAACCTCCGGGGCTACTGCCCAGCGCCCGCCGGTCACCCGACGGCGCTACTTCATGCAGCACGATTGGCATTGGGGCATTGTTACTGCCGCAATAGCAGCCGTCGCCTCCATCATTCCCCGATTGTTCAATCCCACGTTCTACTACTGGGACGACATGATGCAGTCCTTCCTCCCCCTGTGGCGTCATATGGGTGAGGAAATACGCTCCGGCCGGTTCCCGTTGATGGAACCCGGCGGATGGGTGGGCGGCAACATTGTGGCCGAGGTGGGCTACGGTATTTTCAACCCGGTTAACATAGTCAACTCAGTCATCGTTTCGAATTTCGAGAACCTGTCTCTGGCGAGTTATTTCATCATCGTCCAGTTCATCGCGTTGCTGGCGTTCGGTACGTTCATGCTCGCCCGCGACTACGGTTCCAACAGGCCCTTGGCTCTGGCTGCCGGTGTGGCAATCCCCTTCAGCGGCTTTACGCTCTTCTACGAGGCTGCCCGGTGGCCGGGCGGCCTGATGGCCTTCGCATGGATTACCGTTTTCTGGTGGTCTGTCCGCCGCTACGCGCGCCGCAACACGTCACCGTTCCTGCCGTTCCTGCTGGGCTTCCTGACGATGACGGCGGGAAACCCCTACGGGGCCATTGGCGTCATTCTTGTCCTCTCGGCTGTCGCCATCGAGCTGATGCTCATGAGGCATTGGCGCCGGCTTATTCCAATCGTCATTGTCGGTGCCCTGGTAGGTCTGACCGCTGTCCTGGTCTACTTCCCCTTGCCCCTCAGCTCAGCCGTCACAGTGCGGCAACAGAGCGAAATTCTGAATGACCTATTCCTTTCCCCGGACATGTCGTCGCTACTAACCATGAGCACATCGTCCATGCGGCCGCGGATCAACAACTTCTGGGCACCCATCGACAACGTCCCCTCAAGTTACCTGGCGTGGTTCGTCCTGCCACTGCTTCCGTGGCTGGATTTCCGCAGCTTCCGAAACCGCTCGCGTCAAATTTTCAGCATCTACATCATCACCGGAATCTACTTCCTGCTGACCTTCGCTCCTTCCCAGGTGCTGGTCTTCCGCTGGCCGATCCGACTCATCGAGTATGTGTACCTCGGCGTCATCGTTCTCGTCGCGGTGGTGGCCTCAGCGGGCTTGAAGACCACATCATGGAAGAAGCGGTTGTTCATTACCGTGGCCATCCTTGGTTTTGGAACCTACCGCGCCTGGTCCATGGTTCCCGAGGGCGGCAAATGGCAGGTCTTCACCCTGGCCGTGACTTTGGCCTTGGTGGCGCTGGCCGTCTTTGGCTGGAAGCGCTTCGGCTACCGAGGCTTGGCCGCAGTGATGGTACTGGGAACAATCGCCACGCTTGGAATGCAGTCCAGGCAGTTCGTCCCCAACAATGCCGTAGCCGGAATCGGCTCCCCCGTGGATGCAGACACGCTCCGTGACTCAACCAGCAGTTACCGGGGCAACACCATTCAGATCTTCAACACCATGAAAATCACAGGCGAGGAATTCACTGAGGGACGCCTCCTGTACGGCAATCAGATCCTCAACGCCGACGTCAACAACAGCATGGGCCGGTATAGCGGCATCAGCTTCACTACATACGTCAATGCCTTGTGCATGAACTACCGCGGCGAGACCTGCCCGCTTGCCTACACGGAGCTGTTCAAACAGGCGTCCCCGGAAATCGACGTTACGTTGGCCGATGTCCTTCAAGTCGAGACTGTCGCCGTCCAGAAGACCATGATTGCCCCGGACCAACTCAACGTTGCCCCTGGCTGGTCGATTGTGGCCTCGGATGAGACCCGGACAATCCTTCAGCGGGAGAACCCGTTGCCCTACCCCGGCACCGTTTCCTGGGCCTCGGACGGAGTCTCAGTCCAGGATGCGGTCAGGAACGGCAACGATGAACACATAACTCTGTCCGGCGACGGCAGGGCAGGGAAGCTGACCCTCGCCCGCCTCGCGTGGCCCGGCTACACCGTTACGGTTGATGGCGAACCGCAGAAGCTCACGCAGGGCCCAGCGGGGGTCATCCTGGTGGACGTTCCAGCGGGTGCCAAGTCAGTGGACATTTCCTTCACGACGCCGGGCCTCACCATGGGCCTCGCTGCCCAGGCGGTCGCGTGGTTCGGGATATTGGTGTTCACTGTTTTCCACTATGTTCGTCGGCATCGCCGCACAGGGTCCGAGGAACACGTCATTCAGGAGCCGGCCGAAAAGGTATCTGTCTAGCCGGCTGCAACGCATTAGACCGCCTGTAAGTCAGAAGAGCGTCTAAGGTCCGAGGAGCGTCCGCCCCCACCGGGGCGGACGCTCTTCTTTGTGGGGCGCTGGTTTGTGGGGCGCTGGCAGATCCCTCCAGCACCCATGCAGTAGCGCGGTCAGGCCCGCCCCCGTCCTACTTAGAGCAACTCACCTACGGCAAAGGCCACCGCACATCATTCGGAGAAGATGTGCGGTGGCCTTTTTGCTGTCCCTCGTAGGGTTCAAACAGCAATTACCTGCTAGTTGCTATCGCGCAGCCATGCTACAGCTTGGTCAGCGGGGCCTTCGAACTGCACCGTGCCGGAGGCAAGCACAACTCCCCTGTCGCAGATACGCGAGATCATGTCGAGGTCGTGGCTGACCACAACCAGCGTCCGTCCTTCATCCGAAAGTTGCTTGATTTTGGCCAAACACTTCTTCTGGAACGGCTCGTCGCCCACGGCCAGGATCTCATCCACCAAGAAGATGTCGGGCTGCGTGTGGACTGCCACTGCGAAAGCAAGCCTCAGGAACATACCGGAGGAATAGAACTTTACTTCGGTGTCGATGAACTGCTCAATCTCGGAGAACGCAACGATTTCGTCGAACTTCTCGTTGATTTCCTGCTCAGTCATTCCCAGGATTGCAGCATTGAGGAAGACGTTTTCGCGCCCGGACAGGTCCGGGTGGAAACCTGCGCCAACCTCGATGAGCCCGGCTACGCGACCCTTAGTACGGACCGTGCCTTTATCCGGCAGGATAACGCCGGAGATAAGTTTCAATAATGTGGATTTACCTGAGCCGTTGAACCCCAACAAAGCCACGGTCTCCCCTGGCTGAATCTCGAGGCTCACATCGTGGAGTGCATCGAACTTCTTGCTGAGGTCGCTTTTCCGACCCTTCACCAGCCAAACGAGGGTCTCCTTGAGAGAGTGCGAATGGCGGAGATTAAAGGTCTTTTTAAGGTCCTTGACGATTATTGCGGCGCCCATCTAGACCTCCTGCGCAAAGTGGCCCTCAAGTCGTCGGAAGACGAGTTGGCCGATGATAAGGAACAGGGCAGCCATGCCGAGACCAATCAATCCCGTCCACATCAGATGTGGAGGCAGTTCGACTGGACGGTCAACAGTGGGATACCAGAAGGCCCAGTGGAACAACTCAACAGCCACCGTGATCGGGTTGAGCTGATAGATGACCAACACCCAAGGCGGTGCCAGCCGACGGATCATGGTCCAGTCATAAAGCACCGGCGATGTCCACGTTACGATCATCATCAACATATCTACGATGTTCTCGGCGTCGCGGAAGAAGACATTGACGGCTCCGGCCAAGAGGCCCAGGCCGGTCGCCGTAACTGCCACAATGACGAAGCCCAGAGCAGCTCCAATGAGTTGCATGATGTCCGGTTTCCACCCGCTCAGCAGCGCAGCAGCCAACAACACAACCAATTGGGGGAGGAAATGAACCGCAGCAACCCACACTGAGGCAACGGGGAATAATTCCCGTGGCAGGTAGATCTTCTTAACCAAGGCAGCGTTCGACACGATGGATCTCGTGGCATTCGAAAACGCTTCGGAGAAGAAGTTGATGACGATGACACCAGAGAACATGTACAGCGCGTAGTTGGGAATCTGATCCCCGACGCGCAGGACAATGCCCAAAGCAAAGAACAGCACAACGTACTGGACCAACGGCTTGACGTAAGACCAAGCAAGGCCCAGGACAGAACCCCGGTACCTTACCCGGAGTTCCTTACGGACTATCAGTTTGAGGAGGTACCGGCGCCGGTAAACGTCCAGCAGCCCGGCCCCTACCCCCGGAACAGCGTATGTATCAGTGGAAGTTGTCATTGCTACTTGCTGGGCTCCGAAGCTTCGAACGTTTCCCGCCACGACTCCATGGAGGTGATCTCGGGAAGGGCCTCACGGTACTGTGCCCGGAGGGTCTCCCAGTTAGAGAAAAGCTGAGCATGGAGTTTGGCGGACTCAACCACCAGCTGGCGTGCCATCTTCGGGTTTCGCAAATGCCATGAAGCGCCCGTGCCGTCTGCGTTGGATACCACGGCGCTATCCAAGTGCGCCAAGCTCCACCATTTGCCGTCCTGATGAGCAACGTGAGCCTCAGGGGCAGCCTTGGCGGTGCCGCGCACGGGAGCCAGTGTCTGTTTGAGGACGGTCTTAACTGCCCAAGGAAGCAGTCCCAAGGCGCCTGGCTGCTTGAAAGACTGGGGCTTCTTGGGGGGACGCTTGCGGAAGACCTCGGGGAACGCTGCAGGGTCGGTCTTGACCTGTGAGTCCGGGAACTCCTCGCGCATGGCACGGAGTTTCGGCATCGTCGTCGGCAGTTGCTTGTGCAGATTGTCTGGACCGGCGAGAACATCGCGAAGTGCCATCACCCGTGCCTGCTCCGGGTAGTACTGCATGGATACCAGGTGCTTGACGTCCGTGTTCAAGCTCTCGCGCAGGATGCGACCGCCCTTGGGGAACGGCGAGTGCAGGAGGGTCGCGATAAGACGGTTGCGCTCGTGGTAGTAGGCCTGCCAGTCCACGGAGTCGTCCTTATCGGCCCAAGAGACATGCCAGACCGCTGCCCCGGGAAGGGTCACCGTGGGGAAGCCGGCAGCCCGGCCCCGGAGGGAGTACTCAGCGTCGTCCCACTTAATGAACACAGGAAGGGACAGACCAATGGTTTCCACAACCGTCTTGGGAATCAGGCACATCCACCATCCGTTGTAATCCGCATCCCAGCGACGGTGGAGTTGCGGAGTGGAGCGCAAACCCGCAGTGGAGAAGTCGTGATTACCGAGTCCCTCCACAGGCCCCCAAAGGAAGCGATAGAAGTTGACGACCTCTGAATAGGCGTGCAGGACGGACTTGTTGTACATATCGAACATGTGGCCGCCAACGATGGTCGGCCTACGGCAGAGGTCTGCAAACGCCACTGCACGCATTACGCCTTCTGTTTCCAGCTCGATATCGTCGTCCAGCAGCATGACGTAGTCGCTCTTGTCAGAAACGACCATCTCGTACATGTTCCGCGCGAAACCTCCCGAGCCGCCGAGGTTGCCCTGGTTGATGATCCGAAGTTGATCACCCATGGACTCCGCGACTGCGTCGAAGCCAGCTTGGTCTGCGACCTTCTTGTTGCCCTGATCCACGATGATAAGTTCCGCAAGGATTTCCCGCAGACCAGCGTCACCGTCAATGGACTTGATGGTTTCGAGGCAGTAGTCGGCGCGATTGAACGTGGTTACGCCGAGCGTGACGCGACCCTGTGGGCGGCCCTCATCAGGGACAGCCCAGTGAGCGCTCTTGAGCGTCATGCCGTCGCCGCCCGCAATGAGGTCAAACCAGTACCAGCCACCGTCCCCAAACGGGGCCAATGTCAGTTCGAATTCATTGGTGGAAGGGCCCTCCACCAGAATCGAATCCACGCGCTGGGAAGCACCGCGGGCGTTGGACCGGTAAACGATAACCGTCCCCTCGCCTTCGGTTTCGATGTGCAGCACGGTTTTGGTAGCGATGGTCCACTTACGCCAGTAGCTGGCAGGGAAAGCGTTGAAATACGACCCGAAAGAAAGACGCTCACCACGGCGGACCTGAACGGAGCCGCGGTTCAAAATGTCCTCCGGGTGGAGTTTCCGGGCCATGCCAATGGCCTGAACATCGGCGCCGCCGCCACTCGTGTGAAGCTTGTTGGTGTCAGGATCCACGTACAGCGGCAACGTGTCGAGGTCACGGTTGGCCGGGAAAATCACCCGCTGGACAATCCGCAGGTTCTGTTCCGTGGAAGCGGGGATTTCATCGGCAGTAGTGGCCGTCATAGCGATCTCCTGGCTTTCGTTTGTTGTCGTGGTCATGCGTCCACTCCCCCACTTTCAAGCTTGGCGCCGCCAGTGAAGTGCGGCTTGATCTTGTTGTCGAACATGGACAAGGCGGAACCAATGGCCATATGCATGTCCAGATACTTGTACGTTCCAAGCCGGCCGCCGAACAGGACCGACTTCTCGCCCTTGGCCAGATCGCGGTAGGCAAGCAGCTTCTGGCGGTCGTCAGAAGTGTTGACGGGGTAGTAAGGCTCGTCCCCCTTCTCAGCAAAACGAGAAAACTCGCGCATGATGACCGTAGCGTCCTTGGTGTAGTCCCGCTCGGGGTGGAAGTGACGGAACTCATGGATGCGCGTGAAAGCAGCATCGGCGTCGGGGTAGTTCATTACTGAACAACCCTGGAAGTCCTCAATAGGCAGGACCTCTTCTTCGAGATCGATGGTGCGCCATGAAAGGTCACCTTCGGCATAGTCGAAGTAGCGGTCAACCGGGCCTGTGTAGATGACGGGCACCTGACCGAGGACAGAGGAGCGACCGTACTCACCGTCGTCGAAGAAGTCCGAGTTCAGGACAACCTCAATGTTCGGGTGATCTGCCATCCGCTCAATCCAGGCAGTGTAACCGTCAACTGGAAGACCTTCGTAAGTGTCGTTGAAGTACCGGTTGTCATAGTTGTAGCGCACGGGAAGCCGCGAGATGATTTCAGCCGGCAGATCCTTCGGATCCGTCTGCCACTGCTTTCCCGTGTAGTGCTTGATGAAGGCCTCATAAAGGGGACGGCCAATGAGTTGGATGCCCTTGTCATTGAGGTTCTGGGGGTCCGTTCCCGCCAGTTCGCCAGCCTGCTCGGCAATGAGTGCCTTTGCTTCCGTCGGGCTCATGGCCGAGCGGAAGAACTGGTTGATGGTACCCAGGTTGATGGGCATGGGGTAAACCTCGCCTTTATGGCTGGTGTACACCTTGTGCTGGTAACTCGTGAACTTGGTAAACCGGTTCACGTACTCCCACACACGTTCATTCGAGGTGTGGAAGAGGTGGGCGCCGTAGCGGTGCACCTCGATTCCGGTCTGCGCCTCATTCTCGCTGTAGGCGTTTCCACCAATATGGTGGCGGCGATCAAGCACCGCAACCTTCAGCCCCAACTCGGTAGCGGCGCGTTCTGCAATGGTCAGGCCAAAGAAACCCGAGCCGACGACGACGAGATCAGCGTTCACAAACTCTCCTGTGTATTGGCGTGCGGGCACAGAGATGCCCACGTCTACTGGTAAAGGCTACCCGACGTTACGATCGTTCCCCGATTCGGCAGCTCGTGGCAGCAAGGCATCAATTGTCCGGAAAAACGAACGGGAGGCTTGGCCCGTAGCCAGCCTCCCGTTCAAAACTGCAAAAAAAACGAACAAAGCTAGAGTGAGATCACGGAGCCTGTCTCTGCGGACTCAAGTACAGCTTCAGCGACGCGAAGGGTCTCGAGTCCCTCCGCCATTGTGACAATATTCATGGACTTTCCGAGTACAGCATCACGGAATGCCTCGTGTTCCATCTTCAGCGGTTCGCGCTTTGCCAGGGCAAAGCGGGTCGATGAACCCTCGGACACGCCACGGAATGCCGCAACGGAGTCCCAGTCAGTCTGGAAAGTGCCGTTTTCAATGAACGTCAGATCAGCTGAAATGGTGTCCGCGATGTAGGCACCGCGCTCACCCAGAACAACAGTGGTGCGCTCCTTCATGGGCGACAGCCAGTTGACGATGTGGTTGGTAACTACGCCGCTCTGCAGGTGGCCAATGGCGGTGACCATGTCCTCGTGCTCGCGTCCGCTCCGGGAAGTCGTGTGTGCCACGACATTCACGAAATTGCTCTGTGCAAGCCATGCAGTGAGATCGATGTCGTGCGTTGCGAGGTCCTTGACCACGCCGACATCTGCAATGCGGGAAGGGAACGGCCCTTGGCGTCGCGTCGAAATTTGGTAAACCTCGCCGAGGTCGCCGTTGCCGAGCCGTTCGCGGAGGCTCTGCAGTGACGGGTTGAAGCGCTCGATGTGACCTACGGCCCCGATCAATCCCCGCGAGTCAAAAGCCTCGGCAATGCGCCGGCCCGACACAGAGTCGTTGGCAATAGGCTTTTCCACCAGGCAGTGCACGCCGGCTTCAGCCAACTGCAGAGCCACTTCCTCGTGGAGCACGGTGGGCACTGCGGCCACAGCCATGTCAATGCCCTGCTCGATGAGCTGTTCAACGGAGCTGCAAACCTCAAGTCCGTTGGCTACGTTGTGGGGGTCACCGAAGGAGTCAGCGACGGCCACGAGGTCGACGCCTTCAAGCTCTCGAATGACGCGGGCATGGTGTCGGCCCATCATCCCCAGTCCAATGAGGCCTGCACGCAGATTTGCCACTAGCTTCCTGCCTTCGCAATGGCGTTGACCGCGGAAACGATGCGGTCAAGGTCATCCTGGCTCAGCGACGGATGTACCGGGAGCGACAATACGCTGGCAGCTGCTTCTTCCGTGACGGGCAGGTCATCAGAAGTCTGGAAAGGCGCAAGGCGGTGGTTCGGGATGGGGTAGTAGACGCCGCAGCCCACGTTGTATTCCTCGCGCAGGGCCTTGGCGAAACCATCGCGGTCCTCAGCGATGCGAATGGTGTACTGGTGGTACACGTGCTCGTAGCCTTCAGACACCTTGGGAGTGACAACGCCTTCGATGTTTGCGTCGAAGAAGGCAGCGTTCTCCTGGCGGGTCTTGGTCCAGGCGTTGATTTTGGTCAGCTGCACGCGGCCAATGGCAGCGTGGATGTTTGTCATGCGGGCGTTGAAGCCAACAAGCTCATTTTCATACTGCCGTTCCATGCCCTGGTTACGGAGCAACCGAAGTCGACGCTCGACATCGGCCAAACCTGTGCTGACCATGCCACCTTCGCCGGACGTCATGTTCTTGGTGGGGTACAGGCTGAACATGGCGAAGTCACCAAACGTACCCACCTTGCGACCGTTGACGGCCGCACCGTGTGCTTGGGCGGCGTCTTCAAAGACCTTCACACCGTGCTTGGAAGCGACTGCGCCGATTCCGTCCACGTCGAAGGGGTGGCCATAGAGGTGAACCGGCATGATGGCGGCCGTGCGATCCGTGATCTTCGATTCGACGGAGGCCGGATCAAGCGTGTAGTGGTCCAAGTCCACGTCGGCGAAGACAGGAGTTGCTCCCGTCAGGGCCACGGAGTTAGCCGTGGCCGCGAAAGTGAACGACGGAACAATGACTTCGTCGCCGGGACCGATGCCCGCAGCCAACAAGCCGAGGTGCAGGCCGGAGGTGCCTGAGTTGACCGCTACTGCAGCCCTGCCGTCGAGGAGTACTTGCGAGAACTCCTGTTCAAAAGACGCAACCTCCGAACCCTGTGCGAGTTGGCCGGAAGCCAGGACGGCCTCTACTGCCTTGCGCTCGTCATCACCGATGATGGGCTTAGCGGGGGGAATGAATTCGGGGCTCATGCCTCTACCTCTCGAAGGGTCTCGTTCTGTTCAACATATGTAGCGCCGGTCTCCGGGCATACCCAGTTCTCACCACTGCGTTGCAGCGGGAAACCAGCTTTACCGACCCAACCATGGCGTTTGGCCGGAACTCCGACCATCAGGGCAAAATCAGGGACGTCTTTGGCGACGACAGCACCAGCAGCCACTGTTGCCCACCGTCCAATGGTGACTGGTGCGACGCAGACAGCGCGGGCACCGATGGATGCTCCTTCACGAATGGTGACACCAACGGGCTCCCAGTCGTGGGCGCTCTTCAAGCCGCCATCCGGGCTAACCGCCCGGGGGTAAGTATCGTTTGTAAGTACAACGGCCGGGCCGATGAAGACGCCTGCCTCCAGTACCGCGGGCTCGTAGACAAGCGCATAGTTCTGAACTTTGCAGTTGTCCCCCATTTTGACTCCGGTGCCAATATAGGCGCCGCGTCCTACGATGCAGTTGACGCCCAATTCGGCCTGCTCGCGGACTTGGGCAAGATGCCAAATCTTTGATCCGTCACCAATTACCGCCTTGTCTGAAACATCGGCGCTCTCCGCAACCACTATCACCGGTGAAGGTCCTTCCTCATTGAGCACACGCGACAACGAGATTCATCTTAGCTGAGACACCATGCCACGGTGGCAAGGCAGCGGCTGTACGAGCGCGGGCAGGGGTTGTCCACATACGCCATATCTCCCGCAGCGCTTCCATTCGCAGGGCCGTAGCGTGATTTCTGTCAGCCCGACAATACCCGCCAAGACGCAGAGGATTAGCTAATGGCTTTGGAGTGCACACTGGTACGCGCCCCTGGTGCCGCTGAAGCGACGGACCCGGAGGAACTGAGCATCGCCGTCCCGGAAGGCACGTCCGGCGCCCACGTGCAGCAGCTTCTCTCGGCTGCTCGTGGAACCCGCCGGCTCTCCGTCGGTGGACGACTCCTTGCCACACTTACGGTGGGACAACCTCCTCTTGTTTCGGGCGCCGTCATTGTGGATGCCGCTCCGCCGCATCGGAACGCGAACAGAGCGTCGTTGCCGCTGATGTTGCTCACTCACTCGGGGCCCGGAGCCGGCTCTGTCTTCCGGATTCAACGAGGCCAGTACCGAATCGGCAGGGCTGGTGCCGAAATTTCGGTGTCCGATCCCGGGATGTCCAGGGAACACGCCATATTGGAGGCTTCCAGCACAGCCCTGACCGTGAGGTCCGTCGGGGGTGCGAACCCGGTCTTCGTGGACAATCAACCCACCAATCGAAAGGTGTTGACCTCCTCGTCGACGATGCAATGTGGAAACTCCACCTTCACCGTCGTCACGGACAGTGGTCCCCTTCCATCGATTTCAGTCGACGCGGGTCGCTCCGTTGAAGAACCGCTCGCAGTACCTCATGCCAGCCGTCCCGGAAACCGTCTCGTAGTGGCATTGTCGGCCGGCCTACCGTTGGTTGCCGGCATCGGTCTGGCCCTTGTCACGGGAATCTGGATGTTCCTGGGATTCACCGCCATCTCAGCGATCAGCCTTCTCGTTCCGTTGGCCGCCGGGCGGAAGGCCCGCCGGGAGTGCAAACTCGCCATAGCGCATGCAGTCCAAGAGGACATAGAACGACGCCGTCGATGCTCGCCATCAGCTGCAGAGATGGTTGTGGCCGTCCACGGGGCTTCCGAGGCGCAAATGGTGGCCACCGAACCCGCAACAGGCGATGTCGGTCCAGCTCTGTCTGCGGCTTCACCGACAGGCGTCCACACTGTGCGGGATGGCGCATGGCTCCGTCTCGGCACAACTCAAACGGCGGCGAACATTCGGCTGGTTCCCGACGATTCACAGTTCCGGCCACCATCCATTGGCGCCGCGCCAATTACTTTGGATCCCAGACATCCAGTGGTGACGCTCTGTGGCCACCCCGATCATACGGACGCCTTACTTCGTTTCGTATTGATGCAGCTAGTTGGTTTTCCCGGCTCTGCCAAAACGCCAGTGATAGTTTTGGGCCGGGCCGGAAGGTTGCCATTGAGCGCCCGATTCCTCCCCCGCGTCACCCTGGCAAGCACCTTGGATACCGCCCTCGCTGCCATGCAGCAGGCAGGCACCAGCGCGAACGGCAGGCTCATCATGGTTGATGATCCATCCCCTGAAGAAGCAAAACTCCTGTCCGCGCTCTTGAACGCCGCCCGACTCGCCGCGTGGCAAGTGATCAAGTGCTGCGCTCAGTCCAAACGCTCCGGTGTCTGCATCGAAATTTCGCCATCCGGCACGGTGGGCTACTTGGAGGCGTGCGGTGAGCGCCGACCATTCATCCCGGATCTCGTGCCGGTCGAAGTTTTCGATAGCTACTGTCGTCAGACACGGGCCACGGCTTTCGGTGAAGGACCCGGAACAAGCTCAACCATTCCTGATGAATGTTCGCTGGCTGAGTTACTCCCCCACGGGCAGCGCAGGGTGCTCCGGCGGTGGGCCGACGCATCCGGGCAAAACGGCCTCAGCGCTGTCTTGGGCAAGGGGCACGGCGGGCACATGATCTTCGACTTTAAGCTCGACGGTCCGCATCTCTTGGTTGCCGGAACCACTGGCTCGGGTAAATCCGAACTCTTGAGGACCCTTGTGGCTTCCATGGCACTGAGTGACTCTCCGGATCGCACAACATTTTTGTTCTTTGATTTCAAAGGCGGATCAGGTTTGCGACCGCTTGCAGGCCTTCCCCACTGCGTCGGCCTGTTGACTGATCTCAGCAAGCATCACCTGGAACGCGCTCTTGTTTCCCTCCGTGGAGAAATCCGTCATCGCGAGGAGTTGTTCGCTGCTGCCTGTGTGTCTGATCTCGCCCAGTATCGGCGGACGGCTTCGCCCACCGATCCGAAGATCCCGCATCTGATCCTTGTCATTGATGAATTCCGCATGCTGGTTGACGAATCTCCAAGCACTCTGCGGGAGCTCATGCGAATCGCGGCCATCGGGCGCTCCCTGGGCATTCATTTGGTGATGGCGACCCAAAGACCCCAGGGAGCACTGACTGCCGATATTCGGGCAAACGTGACCTCAAGCATCGCCCTACGCGTGCAATCGGAGGCCGAGTCCATGGACATCATCCACACTAAGGCTGCCGCCACCATAGGCGTAGCGGCTCCGGGGCGAGCCTATCTCGCCAGGGCTTCGTGCGACCCTGAAGAATTCCAGACGGCGTCCATCGCAGGCTCACCCGATATCGCGGTGTCTGGCGTAAGGCTGGACGGTTTCGGGCCAGCCGTGCAGCCAGCCACGCAGGCTTTGCAGCAGCGTTCCGGAGCCCTTACAACTGGCACCACCCAGGATTCCCTCCCGGATGGTGACCCCGAGTGGGTGGTTTCAACGGTAGAAGAAGCATGGCGCCGGCTTGGCAGACCACTCCCCCGGCGTCCTGTAGCCACGCCACTGCCCTCGTCGATCCTTTGGCATGACAAACTGCCCGATTCAGCTGAAATCTTGGATCTGGCGTCCAGCCCGGAAGGCCATTGGGCAGTAGGACCTTTGGCGATGCTCGACAGGCCGGCGAACCAAGTGGTGGAACCGCTGGTGTGGTCGCCGTCCAAAGACGGCCATCTGGCAATGATCGGCACCGATTCCAGTGGCATGCGGGAGTGCTTCAGGGCTGCGTCGGCGATGCTTGCGACTCAGAAACCCCAACCGCACCTCTATATCCTCGACGCAACGGGCACGCTGGACCATCTCACCGACGGGGGTCACCTCGGCGCGGCAGTTGGCCTGCACCAACTGCACCTCGCAGTGCGGGTCTTGAAGCGCCTCGCCACAGAAATGGAACATCGACGAAGTGCGGGCACGTCCGGAATGTCCAGTTCACCTTTGGTCTTGATCGTGGCTGGGTGGTGCTCGTGGGCTACGGCGCTCAGAAGCGGGCCTTTCGCCTACGCAGAAGGAATTTTGCAGGACATCGTTCGTGACGGTTGTTCCCTTGGCGTCACTGTGCTTATTTCAGGGGAGCGGGAACTCGTCAGCTCACGCTTTTTTGCCGCCATACAGAACCGCGCCTACTTTCCTTCGGGATCCACTGAAGAGTCGCGGTTCCACTGGCCGCGCCTCCCTGAGGTGGAGTCATTCCCCGGGCGCGCCGTCGTTATGGGGAATTTTACAAAGGAGCACGCTACCGTGGCTCAGTTTCGCGGGGCTCCGGACAACGGACGCTGGCCGTTTGCTGATCTGACGCCGTCTGAACCGCCGTTCCGGATACGGCCGCTTCCTGAGCTTCTCCGTAGTGAGGACTTCCATGATTTGGTGGCGCCGCCCCAGGCACAAGGACTGCCATCAGGATCAGGATCAGGCTCCGGGTCGGCGGCCGATCATGGAGCAGGAGCCCACTTCGCAACCGGCTACGCAGTGGGTCCACTCTGGATCGGAGTCGGAGGAGACGAAGCCCTCCCCGTGTCCATGCCTCTGCGGGAACATGGAGTCAGCACCGTCCTCGGTGGTCCTCGCTCTGGAAAAAGCTCCGTTCTGGCATCGCTTCACACCCTGAATCCCGTGGTTCCATGGGCGTTCCCGCCCGATGCAGCGTTCGCCGGCTCTTTCTGGGCCTTGGTGGCGTCCCAGGTTGCTGCGGACACCCTGGACCCCCACAGCATCCTGTTGGTGGACGACGCCGATCTGCTGGATCACCAAGGCCGACAGGCCTTGGCTGCCGTGGTGGGCAAAGTCCGTGGCATCATCCTGACAGCAACACCGGGGCCTGCCCTGCTCCATCAGCTGCCGCTTGCGAAGGAAGCGCAGGCTTCCAGCGCGGGTTTGGTTTTGAATCCCGCAACGCCCCACGACGCCGAACTCCTCGGAGTGAGGTTGGAAGTCGGTCGCGCAGGGTGCCCTGGTCGCGGCTTTCTCATCGACGGCGCAGAGGTGACACCTGTGCAAGCCGTACTCACCACAAGCTTTCCTCCGCCGTCCCAATCTCACTGAGCCCCGGTCAGGAGCCGTCTAGAGTGCCGCGGTGGTGCCCCCGGTTCTTGAGGCATAGGCCACCACGTCCTTCTGAAAAAGGAAGATGATCGCGGCCACCGCTGGAATAAGCATCGCCAGCCCCGGCAACAGCAGCCCACTCGTTACGGTAGGAAAACCAATGGTGAGGACGAACAACTGGGCCACCAACGCTGCCGCACGCGTCCATCTGTAGCCGCGGAACAAGAAATGGCTCACGGCGAATAGCCACGCAGAGAAGGCCAGCAGTAGTCCAAGGGTGAACACTGCCCCCCAAAAGGTCAGGACTGGCGCCCCGCTCAAGAGTTCGAAGGCGTACCAGGCAGCGGCGCCGAGAAGGGCTAGCGCTTCAAGCCCAACAACCACCGAGATAATGACAATTCCCAGTGGACGGCGACCGGCACCAGGGCTGTTCGCCGGTGCATCAAAATCGTCGCTTCCGTCCGGGCCGGACGCGGGTTGGGCTGGGTTTACGGGAGGTCTTGACACACTGGCACACTACCGGACATAGTCATCTAGCAGTGAGGGCACTGGCGGCTGATGTGATGCATCGCTCACGGATTCCGAGCATTTCGACCACTAACACCCCTTGTTTACAAGGCGTTAACATGAAACGCTTGACTCAGACGACCAAGGGGGCCCATGCGGGCCCCTTTCCTTTGGAGCCTCTCGTGAATGTTTTCACAAAAGGCTCATCTAGTTCTCACGAATGGAGTGACTGATCAGCATGGATTGGCGTAATCGCGCAGCCTGCCTCGACAAGGACCCGGAGCTCTTTTTCCCAGTCGGCAACACGGGACCCGCACTTCTGCAGATCGAGGAAGCCAAAAGCGTCTGCCGCCGCTGCCCTGTAGTAGACACCTGCCTCCAGTGGGCCTTGGAGTCCGGACAGGACGCCGGTGTTTGGGGCGGTATGAGTGAAGACGAACGGCGGGCACTCAAGCGTCGCGCTGCACGCGCACGGCGCGCTTCCTAACTCACGGCACAAGAAAGGCCGCGGACCATCCGGTCCGCGGCCTTTCTTTGTTTTCTGCTCTTGTGATCGAGTCGAAATTGCTCTCGGAGCTATGCCCTGGCGAGGTTGAGGACGATTTCGACGGCGGTCCCGCCGCCTTCGCGCGGGCTCCATTGAATGGATCCACCGAGCTCGCTGGTCACGAGTGTACGGACAATCTGCAGGCCCAATCCCTCGGTGTACTGGCCATCCGGAAGGCCGACGCCGTCGTCGGCTATGGTCACGGTCAAAAATTCGTCGTTGCCGTCGCCATCTGCCCGGTCCGCCAGCAACCAGACGGTTCCTGTGCGCCCCTCCAGTCCATGCTCGACGGCATTGGTGACCAGCTCGTTGATGACCAAAGCCAGTGGTGTGGCAAAATCACTGGGCAATTCGCCGAACAGGCCTGAACGTTCCGTTCGCACCTGCTGGGACGGTGAAGCCACTTCGGCTGACAGCCTGAATTGGCGCCCGATCAGTTCGTCAAAGTCGACACTCTGCGTCAACCCTTGGGAGAGGGTCTCATGGACGAGTGCGATCGTGGCCACGCGCCGCATGGCTTGTTCCAGCCCCTGTTTTGCTTCGTCACTGACCATTCGCCGTGATTGCATCCGGAGTAGAGCTGCCACAGTCTGAAGATTGTTCTTGACCCTGTGATGGATTTCCCGAATGGTGGCGTCCTTGGTAACAAGCTCCATTTCCCTGCGCCGTAATTCTGAGACATCGCGGCAAAGGACAAGGGCTCCGAAACGGTGCTGTTCGTCGCGCAAAGGAATGGCACGAAGGGAAAGACTGACACCCCTTGACTCGATCTCGCTGCGCCAGGGCATCCGCCCGGTCACAACCAGGGGCAATGTCTCGTCCACCATTCGCCGGTCCTTCAGAAGCCCGGCAGTCACCTCAGCCAGCGACCGCCCCTCCAGAGATTCGACCTCGCCGAGCCGACGGAACGCTGACACGCCATTGGGGCTCGCATACTGCACTATGCCCTCGGCGTCGAGCCTGATGAGGCCGTCGCCGACTCGCGGCGCTCCTCGACGCGAGCCCGTTGGAGAGGCAAAGTCGGGCCATAGGCCCAACGTTCCCATCCGCAAGAGATCATAGGCACACTGGCGATACGTGAGTTCCAGCCTGGACGGCATGCGGGAACTGGACAGGTCCATATGGGACGTCACAACCGCAAGTGTTCTGCCGTTGCGCACCATAGGAACAGCCTCAACCCGGAGTGCCATCTCGCTGCTCCAGCTTGTTTCACTGGAGCGCTCTATCGATCGGCTGTT
Source organism: Arthrobacter sp. Rue61a (assembly GCF_000294695.2). Classification (NCBI taxonomy): domain Bacteria; kingdom Bacillati; phylum Actinomycetota; class Actinomycetes; order Micrococcales; family Micrococcaceae; genus Arthrobacter; species Arthrobacter sp. Rue61a. The sequence continues at coordinate 3,128,441 of NC_018531.1, forward strand.
CCAAGCTTTGTCCACAAGGGGGCGAAGATCCGAGCGGATGCCCTCTCCCACGAAGTCCGCGTGGAACACCGTATGTGATGTCGACGGACGGACGTGGGCGAGGGCAATGTAGCCGAACTCCGGATGCGGGAACCACAGAGCGAGGTCCGCGAATGCCAAGTCAGCGACCATTTGCCAGTCACCGACGAGGAGGTGCAGCCATTCGGCATCTCCAGGCCCGAAATCAGCGTGTTCCCTGATGGGGTCTGTAAAGATTGCCACTGCACCTCCATTTGCGACGCCGGGACTGACCCTAGCGTCGAACGATTGACCTCAAGAGCCTTAATGCTACCGACAGTGAAGCCATGTCGTCGGCTTCGAGCGCGTTGACCTCATCAAACATGGTCTTGGCACGTCCCAGTTGTTCGGCATTCTGACCTTCCCAGGCCTTGAGCCGATCTTCCGCCGCACCGCCGGACTCTGTGGATTCGAGGACCGACGTCGTCATATCCGCCACCGTCGAGTACAAGTCATCACGGAGAGCTGCACGCGCCAAAGCCTGCCAACGGTCATCACGAGGCAAAGAGCTGATTCGTTCCAGCAGAGAATCCACATGGAAGCGGTTGAACACCGTGTAGTAGACGTGCGCCACGTCCTCGACGCCCTCGTTTCCGGTTTGGGCAATCCGCGCAATGTCCAGGAGTGCGTAGCTCTCGAACAGCTCAGCCCACCTGTGTGCAAGATGGTCCGGCAGTTCCCAGCCACGGGCTTTATCCAACCATCCGGAGATGCGGACCTTGTCCTCACCACGGAGGTAGTCAAGAAGCCTGGCCCTCAGCGGAGACAACATGGGCTTGAAGGACTCCACGACGTCCGAAATAGGCTGAGAACCCATCCCCTGCCCCAATACCCAACGCACAGCCCGGTCGAGCAACCGGCGGATGTCCAGATGGACTTCACTCCAATGCTCGGTGGGGAAGGACGCCGGAAGAGCATTCAGTTCGGCAACCATGGGGTCGAGGTCGTAGATTTCACGCAGCGCCACGAAGGCCTTGGCAACAGCCACCTCGTTGGCCGAGGTTTCTTCAATGGCCCGGAAGGCGAAGGTGATGCCGCCCAGGTTAATGATGTCGTTGGCGACTACAGTGGCGATAATCTCGCGCCGCAGCGGGTGGGTGTCCAATTCAGCATCGAATTTCTCCCGCAACTGCTTCGGGAAGTATTCACGGATTGTGCCGGCAAACCAGGGATCGTCGGCGAGGTTGCTGTCCCGCAACGCTGCTGCGAGCTCGATCTTTGCGTATGCGGCCAAGACCGCCAGCTCGGGAGACGTGAGTCCTTGTCCCTGCTCCAACCTTGACCGGAGCGTTTCTGTGGTGGGGAGTGCCTCAAGATCGCGCTTGAGGTCGGCAGACTTCTCCAGCCAGTCCATGAGGCGCTCGTAACTTGGGCTCCAGTCCGCTACCCGGGTCCGATCGTTGAGGAGCAGGATGTTCTGGTCGATGTTGTCCTGGAGGACGAGCCGTCCCACCTCATCGGTCATGTCGGCCAGGAAGCTGGCTCTTTCGGCGGAATCGAGCTTGCCGGCCGCCACCATCCGGTCAACGAAGATCTTGATGTTGACCTCATGGTCGGAGCAGTCCACGCCAGCGGAGTTATCGATTGCATCTGTATTCAGGATGACGCCTTGCAAAGCGGCTTCGATGCGACCCCGTTGGGTCAGTCCCAGGTTTCCGCCTTCGCCCACAACTTTGACCCGCAGATCCCGACCGTCCACGCGGATAGCGTCGTTGGCTTTGTCACCGACAGCAGCATGGGTTTCCGTACTGGCCTTGACGTAGGTTCCGATACCGCCGTTGTAGAGGAGATCGGCCGGCGCCAGCAAGATTGCACGAAGAAGTTCCGGGGGGCTGAGCTGCGTCGTTCCGTCCGGCAGGCCCAAAGCCTTGCGTACCTGGTCCGAGACCGGGATGGTCTTGGCCTGGCGGGAATAAACGCCGCCGCCTTCGCTGATGAGAGTCCGGTCGTAGTCGTCCCAGGAAGACCGGGGCAATTCGAACAGCCTTTGCCGCTCGGCAAACGATGCAGCAGCTTCAGGTGAGGGATCCAGGAAGATGTGGCGGTGGTCAAATGCGGCTAGGAGCCGGATATGGCGGGAAAGCAACATCCCATTGCCGAACACGTCCCCGGACATGTCGCCCACACCAACTACCGTGAATTCCTCGGTCTGGGTGTCCAGGTCGAGCTCACTGAAGTGCCTCTTGACTGATTCCCATGCTCCACGCGCCGTGATGCCCATCGCCTTGTGGTCATAACCGACTGAGCCACCCGAGGCAAACGCGTCACCAAGCCAGAAACCGTATTCGGCCGCCAGCCCGTTGGCGGTGTCGGAGAACGTGGCGGTGCCCTTGTCTGCTGCCACTACCAAGTAGGAGTCGTCACCGTCGTGCCGAACAACGTCCGACGGCGGTACAAGCCTTTCGCCGTCCGCCGACGTCACGAGGTTGTCGGTAATATCCAACAGACCCCGGATGAAGGTCTTGTAGCTTTCGATTCCTTCGGCCATCCAGGCCGCCCGGTCCACTGCGGGGTTGGGCAGTTTCTTCGCAAAGAATCCTCCCTTGGCTCCCGTAGGAACAATGACAGCATTCTTGACCGTCTGTGCCTTCACCAGGCCCAGGATCTCGGTGCGGAAATCCTCCCTGCGGTCCGACCAACGGAGGCCACCTCGGGCCACCTTCCCGAAACGGAGGTGCACGCCCTCCACCCTCGGTGAGTAGACCCAGATCTCGAACATCGGACGTGGGAAAGGCAGCCCGTCAATCGACGTGGGGTCCAGCTTGAAGCTGAGGTATTCCTTGTTCTGGTAGTAGTTGGTCCGCAGAGTCGACTCAATAAGATTCACGAAGGTGCGAAGGACGCGATCCGCATCCAACGTGGCCACCTGCTCTATTGACTCCGCGAGGGCTGCCCGCGCAGCGGCTTGGCGTTCAGGCCGCTGTTCTTCCGCAACAGTGGGATCGAAGCGCGCAGAGAAGAGCTCGTTAAGCCCACGTGCAACATCCGGGTTGCCCAGGAGGGTATCAGCGATGAATCCGAAGGAGTTGGTGTTTCCCATTTGCCGCATGTATTTGGCATAGGCCCGGAGAACCACCACTTGACGCCAATGAATTCCTTCACGGAGCACCAGTCGGTCAAAGTTATCCGATTCAACAGCACCCGTGATGGCGGCGCTGAAGGAGTCGCCCAGCAGCTCTCCTGTTGCCAGGGGATCGACTCCCGCGGGGTACTTGAGTCCGAGGTCGTAGAGGAAGAAGTCACGATGATCTGAGGTTTCGATCTCAAAAGGACGCTCATCCAATACCTCCAGACCGAGGTTGTGGAAGTAGGGCAGGATTTGGCTGAGGCTCTTGGGCTCCATCAGATAGAGCTTGACGCGGGCATCCTCTTCCAAAGCCTCGCCGGCACCTTCGGGAAGATATACGTGGACACCGGGCCTGACTTGCTTGGTGACCCGTCCTGCCCGTTCTGCCTCTGCGCCATATTTCTCGAAGCGCTCAATGTCCTCAAGAGCGTCTTCCACCTCATAGTCAACGCGGTATCCCGCCGGGAATGCCTCCGCCCACAGCGCAGATAGAACATCAGCGTCAGCGGCACTCCGGTGCTCGCGGAGAACCTCTGTAATGCCCTCGCTCCATGACCGGGACGCACGCATCAGCCGTTGTTCCAGCTCTTTTACGTCAACTTCCGCCAGCTCGGCTGTTCGGGGCAACCTGATCCTGAAGAACACACGAGCCAGCGCGGATTCGGTGATTCGGGCCTCGTAGTCGATGCTTTCGGCGTGGAACGTTTCGCGGAGTTCCTGCTCGATCCGGAGTCGGACACTGGTGGTGTACCGGTCCCGAGGCAGGTAGACCACCGCGGACATGAACCGTCCGTAGATGTCCGGGCGCAGGAACAGCTTGGTCCGGCGCCGTTCCTGGAGTCGCTGGATCCCGGTGGCCGTGGCGGCGAGATCCGGTATTTCTATCTGGAACAGTTCGTCGCGGGGATACGTTTCAAGGATGCCCAGAAGGTCTTTGCCCGAGTGGGAGTCGACGGGGAAGCCGGCGTTCCGCAAGACAGCGTCCACCTTATCCCGGACGATCGGGATGCTGCGTACGGATCCGGTGTACGCACTGGTGGCAAACAGACCTATGAAGCGGCGTTCGCCGTTGACGTTGCCCAAGGCATCGAAGCTCTTGACTCCGATGTAATCGAGGTATGCGGGCCGGTGCACGGTGGAGCGCGAGTTTGCCTTGGTAATCACCAAGGCACGCTTCTCCCTTGCGCGCTTTCGGCCTGCGTCTGTGAGGTGCTGGACCTGACGCGTGGTGTCGCCTGCGCGCAGCAAGCCAAGGCCACTGTCCTCACGGAGCTGAAGAACATCCTCGCCATTCTCATCTACGAGGTCGTATTCGCGGTACCCCAGGAAAGTGAAGTTTCCGTTGTCCAGCCAACGCAGAAGGTCTTGTGCTTGCCTGAGTTCGGCGACTTGCTCAGGATGCGTAATGCCACCCAATGCTTCGGCCAGCTCAAGAGCTTTACTCCGCATCTTGGGCCAGTCCTCGACCGCGGCCCGGACGTCACCAAGGATGCGTTGCAGCCCTGCAATCAGTTCCTCCCGCGCATCATCACCTATCCGGTCAATTTCAACCGCGATCCATGACTCCATGTGCGATGCGTTATCGCCATCGCCCAAGAGATGGGCCACGCTGGGGAGTGCGGCGGTGTCGCCACTGGAAAGGCCAACGTTTGACGGTACCCTCGAGATACTGCTCAGCTCGCCGGAAACCCGGTCACGGGTGACCACGAACAACGGGTGCATCACCAAACGGATTGCGCAGTTCTGGCGAACCAGTTCCGCATTAACAGAATCCACGAGGAATGGCATATCGTCCGTGACGATATAAACAACGTTTCGCTCAGGTTCGGCAGCGATTTCAACGACCGCGTTACCGGGCCTGCGGGATTGGGCCGCAATCCGGTGCTTCCTCGCCCGCGAAATCAGAAGTTCCGGCGAATACGCGCGTGAATCCTCCTCTGCGAGGTGCTCATAGTAGTCACCGAAGAACCCTTCACGGATAACTGCTGCATCGGACCGATCCTCCACGCTGGATCCTGACGACATCGACAAACGCCTCCATCACATGTTGATTGCTGCGACTCTGCAGCCCACATGGCGAGCCTAGCGCTTTAGGTGCCGCAAGGCTCTGATAGTTCGACCAAAGGAATTATGATTTTGCTGGACAGGTGCACATACGAGCGCTGCTATCGCCTTCCGCAGGGCCGACTCTGGTGCCACTTCCAGCAAAACCGAACCTGATAGTAGGGCGGCATCACAGGCTTCAGCATCAGCCGGCAGGAACGCATCTACACCCGTTCCAGGGCCATAGCGGACCCACGCATCCTCCAGTTGCTCCCGGGGAGAATGGCCCACAGTGGAGCGCTTCACCTTGTTCAGCACAACCCGAAGAGACACATTCGGAACCGCTGACTCGAGGTCCGCCAGCCCGCGCACCAAACGCGGCACTCCAATGGCATCCGCGGACCCGACAGCGAACACCACGTCAGCCATTTCCAAGCTGCGAAGCGTGGCGGCGTTCCGTCGCGGGGCCAGGGTGTCAAAGCTGAGCTCTTCATCCGACTCGAGGCAGAAACCTGCGTCCACCACAACATGATCCGCCAGTTGCTTGGCCCTCTCGAGAACCGTCGAGTAGGCCCCCGCCCTAAGTTCAGTCCACCGATCCGCCCTGGTGGTGCCCGTGAGTACTCTAAAAGTTCCGCCTTTAATGAAGACTGGAATAGCCGCCGCTTTGAGGGCTTCAATATCAAGCAGTCCTTGGTCCGCCAACCTACAGGCCTGGGCCAAACCCGCCGACTCGTCCAGGAGTCCCAGCACCGCCGACACACTGGCTCCATAACTGTCTGCATCCACGAGGATGACCGATTTGCCGACGGCGGCCAACTCCGCGGCGATGTTGACCGCAAGGAGTGTCCTGCCGGGGGCGCCGATCGGTCCCCACACGGAAATTACCTGGCCGGCCCCCTCAGCCGATTCATCGACACGGGTCGCCACAGGCATCACAAGCAAGTCTGCCCCTGGATCTGCAAATCCCGTGTCCCGAGTGGACCTCAGCTGACTTCGAGGACTGTCGCGCCCAACAGCCTCCGATATTTTGGCCGCGAGGTCTGCAGCCTCGATTCCCGCGCCAGCAGGCACTGCGCCTATGGAGTGCAGGCGTTCGACCTCGGCTGGATCATCACTTAGGGCAACAATGGAGACACCGACCGCCCTGAGACGATCAACCAGCGTGGTGGTGAGCTCCTCGCAGCCTTCCGCTACGACAGCCGCCACCGCGAGACCGCTTTGGCAAGCGGCTATGAGTTCAGCGAGCTCCGAACAACGGCGAACCACGGTTACCGGGCCATGCAGTCGCTCCAACCCGCCGACTATGACATCCTGCGCCGAGCCGACGGTAACGACAGGAATGCTCATCGGACTACGCCCGCAGGGTTCCAAACAACTGAAACCTTCGCCTTGTTCGCTTGCGCCCAGAGCAGTTTTGGCATTTGTTCGTCCGTCACCAGCACCATCACCACGGTCGTTTTCGCTGAACCAAAGGCTGTAGACCCCGGAGTCATCAGGGCGATTTCCGCGCTGGGCAAAAGTAACTGCGGTTCATCGAACGCACTATTGGAGCCCGGCATTGCAATCCAGACGTCAACCCTTGCGCCGGGAACGGCCTGCACGGGTAGTTCTTCTTCCGTTGCAATGGCCACCGGCTTACGGTTCAAAGCATCGGGCGCCCCCAGGCTTTCCTGTGGGACAAGCTGGTTCTTGGCCACCCGCTGCAGGGCAACCTTTCCCTCAGCGACTCCGTTCTCGACTGTGACGTAACTGGATTCGACGTCATCCAGACGGACTTTGACGATGGATAGGTCCGCCTCGGTGACCACCTGACCTACTGCAATGTCTTCGCGGGCCGTGTAGACCTGAGTTGTCCTGTCGGCTGTGCCTACCAGTGCAATCACGCCCGAGATAGACGCCAGAACCAGCAAAACGCCGATAAGAAGCCGGGGATCTTTCCACGAAGGCTTCTTTATCCTGGGGGCTGCAATGCCCGCACTTTGACCCATTTTCCTGCTCCCCGCTGTGAGTTACTGCATGGTGAACGGCACCTGCCTCCTCATTCTTATCGGGCACCTTGGACGGGTCCAAAGCCATCGACCCCAAAGAGGCCGAAACTGTGGATAACTACACCAAACCGCAGCAACGGTGGCACAATGAAGCCATGCCCCGATTCCTAACTCTTGCGGACGTCGCAGAACAACTACAAATCAATTCACCGCAGGCCTACGCCTTGGTTCGAAGCGGCGAGCTGAAAGCCATCCAGGTGGGAGGGCGGGGACAATGGCGCATCGAGGAAAAAATGCTCGAGCAGTACATCGAGGACCGTTACGCAGAGGCCAGCCGCATGATTCAAGAGGCCAAATCCAAAACCAACCAGCCTTAGTTGCCGCCGCCCCGGAAGTCCTGACTCCCCGCCGAGCAAAGCGCTGCAAATGAACCGAAAGGGACGGTCATGACCGCGGCCACGTTGCCTGCCCGGCGCGCCTCACCGTGCGGGACCACTGCGAGGTCAAAGTGGTCGCGCCCCACCCTGTCTATGACTCCATGCAGCTTGTATCCATCACCTGTCCGCACCTTCAGATGAACAACCAGTTCAGAGCGGTCCCTGGACAGCGCCCTCAGTGCGGAGGCGATCCCCAGCGTATGCTGGATCCGCGATGAGGGCCTCAGCGACACCCTTCCGAGTCCTTGATAGGAAAGGACAGACGTGTAGGGCACGAGCCACTGCCGAGCACCCTCCGTCAGGACCAGCCACTCGCTCCCCACATGGCCTAGCTCCCCTCGAATAACATCGCCGTCGACCATGACGATTTTGATTTCGGTGCCAGCGGAGCCCCGAAGGCGATCGGCCAGTTCGATGCCCGCGAGCTCGATCCTGGCTCGATCCGCTATCTCAGATTCCTTCTCCAAGGCTCGCTCGGCCGAGAATTGCGCTTCCAAATCGCTGAAAAGAGAGTCCCATCTCATGTGGTCAGACTAGGCTGCAGGGAGGAGTCATGGCCAATCCGGAAAGCGGGATTGGACAAATCACGGCTACTGTGCACAAAATGGAAAAAATAGGTCAAGTTGCATCAAACTGCATCAAATGAAGCTCGGGGACTTTGAATGGCTCGAATATTGCGTAGTGACTCCGCCCTCGCGGCATTTGTTCTTGGTCTGGGACTCTCCCTGGGTCTTGTGGGGGAACTGCTTCTGGCCCAGTGGCAGGCTGCTGAGCGACACCATCAAAGCTTTACGTTGGAACATCTTCTCGGATTCCTTGCCAGCGCTGCGGGGATTGCGATCGTGTCTTGGTGGGCCCTCTCCTTGTTAGTCGCCTTCCTGGCCTCATTTTTGCAGCGGGCCGGGCACAGAAAGCATGCCGACTCCCTCGCAAAATTCAGCCCTGCCTTTATGTTGCGTCTCGCGATGGCCATCGTCAGCCTAAATCTGCTGGGCACGGGGATAGCTCAAGCGGCTGCTACCCCACCGGAGCCAGGTTGGCATCGTACGTTCGCCGGCAACGGGGCACCCGCGCAGGCAGCGTGGACGCCCGCTCCCTCACATCGTGCCGACTCCCTCCCGCCATCTGTCGACGACGCCGATACATCCGGCACCCGGCTGAATGATCCGCGCTGGCAACCTCAACACCCCGTGATTGATCCTGGGCTTCTGAGCCGCCAGTCCTCACGATCAACGACGCCACAGGGCGAGGCCGGCGTGGTGGTCAAGGATGGTGACTCCTTGTGGTCAATCGCGGCGTCCAGGCTGGGACCCTTCGCAACCGACGTGGACGTCGCGTTGATCTGGCCCAAGTGGTACGCCGCCAATCGCGCAATCATCGGAAGTGACCCGGCCGTGCTGCGTCCGGGTCAGGTCTTGCAACCGCCTTCGCCGGGCTAGCAGTGAGGGGCTATCGGACCAGCCCTTCGTACAGGACAGCCCGCTCAGGGGCAGAGTCCATATCTCACAACCGATTCCTAGTGTCATCCCAGCAGAAGCCACCGAGCAAAGCGTCCCCCCGCTGCAGCTCATGTAGTGAACGCCAGAGGTATGACCATGACCCTTGCAACAACGAGCCGACCAGCAAGTCGTCGGAGCACTCAACGCACAACCGCCACACGCGGCCCGGGCGGTTCGGACATCGACGTCCGACTTGTTGCCCGGAGCATCGCGCAGGCAGCACTGGAGGTTCTGGCCGGCACCCGTCCAGTGCTTCAGCTCTCCCGCTCACTGAATGAGGAGTGCTACCTGTCCCTCCAGCATCGGGCAGCCCTCACGCGAAAGCACGCAGTCCGGACCCGGGGTAATTCACAACCTCACCGCAGTCCCATGGTCCGCTCTGTTCGAGTCTGTTCCATATCCGAATCAATCTGCGAGGCAAGCATCGTAGTGGCCGAAGAGCAGCGATGCCGTGCCGTAGCCATGAGGCTGGAGCGTTTGGATGGAGTTTGGCAGGTTACCGCCCTGGAAATTGGATAATTCCAAGGGCACAAACTGCTTCGAAGGCATGCGAAAAGGGTGGATCCCGGACAATCAGTCCCGGATCCACCCTTTCATTGCCGCGATATGGAATCTATTCAGCGACGCTTCTTCTTAGCCTGTTTCCGCGGTTCCTGGCTTGCTGCCTTAGCAGGGTTGCCGGAACGGCCTGACGCCCGGCCCTCAATCCGTGTCTGCGTGCCTCCGTCTTCGCCGGGCGCTGTGTACTGCAGCTGCGCAGGCTTTTCAGGTGCTTCGAGGCCCGCCGCACGGATTTGCGGATCGTGATGCTCGGTGTGCGCGCCAGCCGCAGAACCGTCCGCCACCACCACATCTTCGGCGGGAGTTACTTCAACTTCGAGGTTGTAGAGGAAACCAATGCTTTCCTCACGAATGGCTTCCATCATGCTCTGGAACATCACAAACCCCTCGCGCTGGTATTCCACCAGCGGATCGCGTTGGGCCATGGCACGGAGGCCAATTCCTTCCTTGAGGTAGTCCATCTCGTAGAGGTGTTCCTGCCACTTGCGTCCAATGACCGAAAGAACCACCCGACGCTCAAGCTCACGCATGCTCTCCGAACCGATGGCCTCTTCCCGCGCCTGATAAACAAGCCGTGCGTCGGAGAGGATTTCCTCCCTCAGGAATTCGGCAGTGACTCTGGACTTGCCGCCCGCTTCGTCAATGATCTCCTGGGCAGTCACGGTTGCCGGGTACAACGTCTTCAGGTTTGCCCACAGCTGGTTGTAGTCCCAGTCGTCGCCTGATCCCTCGGCAGTAGCCGCATCAATCAGTGAGTTGATGGTGTCTTCCAGGAAGTACTGGACCTTTTCGTGCAGGTCATCGCCCTCAAGGATCCGACGACGGTCGCCGTAAATGGCTTCACGCTGACGGTTGAGAACGTCATCGTACTTGAGGACGTTCTTGCGCTGCTCCGCGTTGCGGCCCTCTACTTGGCCTTGCGCCGAGGCAATGGCACGGGATACGAGCTTCGACTCCAGGGCAACATCGTCGGGCACGGAGCTGTTCATTAGCCGCTCGGCCGCACCTGAGTTGAACAACCTCATCAGGTCATCTGTAAGGGAGAGGTAGAACCGGGACTCGCCGGGGTCGCCCTGACGTCCGGAACGTCCGCGTAGCTGATTGTCGATCCGGCGGGATTCGTGGCGTTCGGTCCCGAGCACGTAAAGTCCGCCAAGGTCCAGAACTTCTTCATGCTCGTCCTTGACCGCCTGTTTGGCTGCTGCCAGCGCCGCCGGCCATGCGGCCTCGTACTCGTCAGAGTTTTCCTCAGGATCCAGCCCCCGCTTGGAGAGTTCGGCGATAGCCGTGAATTCGGCGTTGCCGCCGAGCATGATGTCAGTACCGCGGCCCGCCATGTTGGTTGCTACGGTAACCGCGCCCTTACGTCCGGCCTGCGCCACGATGGACGCCTCCCTGGCGTGGTTTTTGGCGTTAAGGACTTCGTGACGGATGCCTTCTTTGGCCAAGAGTTTAGAGAGGTACTCACTCTTTTCAACGCTGGTGGTGCCCACCAGCACAGGCTGGCCATTCTTGTGTCGTTCAGCGATGTCCTGAACGACAGCATCGAACTTCACTACCTCGTTCTTGTAGACGAGGTCCGACTGGTCGATCCGCTGCATGTCGCGGTTAGTGGGGATGGGAACGACGCCGAGCTTGTAAGTGCTCATGAACTCCGCCGCTTCAGTCTCGGCTGTACCCGTCATGCCGGCGAGCTTCGAGTACATGCGGAAGTAGTTCTGCAGCGTCACGGTGGCGAGAGTCTGATTCTCTGCCTTGATTTCGACATTTTCCTTGGCCTCAATGGCCTGGTGCATGCCTTCGTTGTAACGGCGCCCGGCAAGGATACGGCCGGTGTGCTCGTCAACAATCAGGACCTCGCCGTCGAGAATGACGTAGTCCTTGTCCCGCTTGAACAGTTCTTTGGCCTTGATGGCATTGTTGAGGAAGCCAATCAGCGGTGTGTTGGCGGATTCGTAGAGGTTCTGTATTCCAAGGTAGTCCTCCACCTTTTCAATGCCGGCTTCCAGTACGCCTACGGTTCGCTTCTTCTCGTCGACCTCGTAGTCAACGTCTGGCTGCAACCGGAGGACCACTTTGGAAAATTCGCTGTACCACCGGTTAGTGTCGCCTTGCGCGGGACCGGAAATGATCAGCGGAGTACGTGCTTCGTCGATCAGGATGGAGTCAACCTCATCCACGATCGCGAAGTTATGGCCGCGCTGCACCAGTTCACCGGCGTCCCAGGCCATGTTGTCGCGCAGGTAGTCGAAGCCGAATTCGTTGTTGGTTCCGTACGTGATGTCAGCGGCGTACTGCTCCCGGCGTACGGTGGGATCCTGGTTGGACAGGATGCAGCCGCTGGTGAGACCGAGGAACCGGTAGACACGGCCCATAAGTTCGGACTGGTACTCGGCAAGGTAGTCGTTAACGGTGACAACGTGGACACCCTTACCCGAGAGCGCGTTCAGGTAGGCAGGCGCTGTGGCAACGAGGGTTTTGCCTTCACCAGTTTTCATTTCCGCGATGTTGCCCAAATGGAGCGCAGCGCCACCCATGAGCTGCACGTCGAAGTGCCGCATGCCCAAGGTCCTCGACGAGGCTTCACGCACGGCGGCGAACGCTTCCGGGAGGAGAGCTTCCAGGGTTTCACCGTCTTGGTGGCGGGACCTTAGCCGGTCCGTTTCCTCGCGGATTTCAGCGTCCGTGAAGGACTTGAAAGTGTCTTCCAGGGCATTGATGGAATCGGCATAGTTCCGCAGTGTCTTGAGTGTCTTTTTGTCACCCGTGCGGAGAAGTTTTTCGATTAGTGATGCCACGTGAAATTGCTCCCAGTCTCATGCTGCCGAATTCTGGCTGTTTCAGTCTACGGGAGAGACCAGCGCCACGTTGCCGGGTTCCACTCTGAGCGGACTGCCCGGATGGGGGTGTTCTGCCGGGGCACTGCCACCCCTTGCCACGGCCTCGGAAAGCGCTCCGGCAAGATCCCCTACCGGCCACACCACCACTTCCTGGAGGCCGAGCCACGTAGCCATGAGTCTCAGTTCCGCGGCAAGTTCGACGGCGGTATCCGCGGGTGCAGTCATCTCAGCAAAAGCGGCGCGCACCAAGAGCTGACCGGTGGCCCGGTCGGCTTTCAAGTCCACTCTGGCAACAATGGCCTCTCTCAGCAGGAACGGCAGAACATAGTAGCCGAAACGTCGCTTGGCGGCGGGGGTGTAGATCTCAATCCGGTAGTGGAATCCGAACAGCTCCTCAAGCCGCCGCCTTTCGAAAACCAGCGAATCGAAGGGACTCAGCAGCGCCCGGCCAGCTGCCTTTCGTGGCAGTGCGGCGTCAACATGTTTATAGATATCCCTGTCCCAGCCGCGAACCACAACGGGTTCAAGGCGGCCTGCACGGACCAAACGTTGTACCGAATCCGCACCTGCTTTAAGCGGTGTTCGAAAGTAGTCGGAGAAGCACCTTACCGTGCCAATGCCGTGGGCTTGGGCGGCTGCGTCCATCAGGCGGTCAAGGGACGCTTCAGCGTCGACTTCGGTCGGATTGGTGCCTGCAATAACCCGCGAGGTGAGGGTGTACTTTCGTTCGAATTGCGACGTCCGCGAGGCAGCGGATATCCGACCTTCTTCAAAGAGGTGCTCCAACACGCGCTTAACGATGTTCCAGTTCCAGCCCCAGTTGTCCCGCTCGGAGTCTTCGTCGTGTCCGAGCCTTGCCGTCAGTTCGGATGCAGTCATCGGGCGTCCTGTGGTGAGAGCCATCAGGATACGGTCCTCCATGTCCTGACGTACGGTCGGATCCAGGCCGTGGGCTCCCACCCACGACCTCTTCTGCCATACGCGCAGGTCCTGGAAGTGCTCCGGGCGGATAAAGCTCGCCTCGTGTGCCCAGTACTCCATCATTTTGCGTGGTTTCCGGCCAGCCATCGATTGAAGGATGAGGGGATCGTAATCTCCCAGCCGGGAAAAGAACGGAAGGTAATGGCTTCGTGCCACCACGTTCACCGAATCGATCTGGACAAGCTGGAGCCGGGCAAAGGTCCGGCCCACCGTCCGTGACGTCACGGGGCCGGTGGGCCGGACCTTTGCCAGACCTTGAGCTGCCAATGCGATCCGCCGCGCCTGTGACAGGCTCAGCGAAGCGGTCATTGAAGTCCCTTCGTGCTTATAGAGAGGCTTTACTTGGCTGTGGCGGCCTGATCATCAGAGCGGTAGGCGTGGATTTTTTCTTCCACGGCTTCCTCGCCGGGCTCGCACGTGGAGTCCAGGGTGATCACACCATAAGTCCAGCCACTGCGCCTGTAAACAACCGATGGCGCGTTGGTTTCCTTGTCCAGGAACAGGTAGAAGTTGTGTCCGACGAGCTCCATGTTGTCCACGGCGTCATCGAGGGTCAGCGATGCCGCGGGGAAAACTTTCCGGCGGATCAGGACGGGTGAATCGCCTGCCGGAATGTCGTTCTCGATGTCGTACGGTGACCGCTCGTCTACCGGCGGCGCGGACTCCTGATGGTTGCTTGCCTCTACGTAAAGCGGCTCACTCGCACTGGCTGGCTCAAGTGTCGCCGTAGCTTCCCTCACGGCCTTCGGTGTGTGGCGGCCGTGGTGCACCTTCTTGCGGTCCTTCGCGCGACGAAGCCTCTCAAGCAACTTGTTGTACGCGAGATCGAAGGCAGCAAACTTGTCAGCGGCTGTGGCCTCGGCACGGATAACGGGGCCTCGGCCCAGGACTGTCACTTCTACGGTGAGTTCGCCAGGCGTCTGCCTGGGATTGGTTTCCTTGGAAACCTTTGCGTCAACCCGCTGGACCTTATCCCCCAGCGATTCAATCTTTGAGATTTTTTCGCCGGCATATTCGCGAAAGCGGTCAGAAACTGTCAGATTTCGTCCGCTGATCATGAACTCCATGGTGCCCTCCAAATAACTCAGGTGACACGACAACGGCGCTGTTGGGGGCTTGTCTGACGGACAGTCGAGCCCCTTTCCGAGCCGCTATCGACAGGTACATCTGTTCTTGGTACCCACAACCGACGTTAGTTCATCGCCACCCGTTATTCATCCTTTAGCCACTTATTTTTTGATTGAGTCTTAATGACTGCATGGGGGTCGTCCTTGGCGGCAGTGTAAGCGTAGGCTGGTGGCCTCGTGGCCGCGAGCACAACAGCTCCGGAGACCACACCGCCGGCCGCAGTGACCGCCCGTGCTGCCTCGGCCAGGGTGGCCCCCGTAGTGAGGACATCGTCGACGAGGATGCACCTCTTGCCGCGCAGCTCTTCGCTCCGTCGTCGCACTACCCTCATGGATCCCCGCACACGACGAGCGCGTTCACCTCTTCCAAGGCCCTTTTGGCCTCCGTGTTCAGCAGGCTCATGGCCCGGCACCTCGTCAACGAGCCAGGCGCCCGCTTCTCGGACAACTCGCGGGTTGGCCATAAACCACGGTGACTCGCCAGTTTTCTCCAGCACGTCAAGGATTGGGCAATGGGGCAGCATCCGGCGAACGCTCATGAAGAAGAGCAGAAGGTGCACCGGGCTGAATCCACGCCTTCGGTATGCCTTACTGCTGGTGGGAACGGGGACAAGGCAGTAGCCTGACCGGCCACCTATGGCGGTCTCCACGGCCTTGCTAAGGCAGGAAGCCAGAACAGCCGCAAGGCGCCACTGACCATGGTGCTTGAAGGAGAGCAGGCACCGCGCCAACTCATCCCTGTACGGACCTGCTGCTACCACCCCGATCTTCGCCGTTCCGTCGACATCCACCAACGCGCGCGACTCCTGCTCGGCCCGAAAGGGTTGCCTGCACAACTGACGGACCTTCTTTGCGCAACTGCCACAAAGTACCGCGTCTTCCTTCTCACAGCAGACACAGTCGACAGGAACCAACACACCCAGGAGGTCAGTTACTGCGCCCTGCAATGCGACGATGACCCGGCCCGTTACGTGTTGATCCGGTCCACGACGACGTGCCCCGACAGGTTCAGGCGGATGTAGATCGGGGTCGAAGTATTGCCGACCCTGCCATGTACGGAACCACGAGCCCGGCAAGCAAAATAAGCCCAGTAAGGAAAATAGGCCTGGCGAAGAGTAGGTGCCACGTATGGAAAAAGTCACCCTCACAGCTTGACCGCGCGCCAATCCCGGCAAAAGGCACGCTGCACGCTATGTGGATAAACGCGCTGTGCGAACAACGCGCACGGACTGGTAGGTAGAACGGCTGCGGGAGAGGTCAGCCCGGGAAAGCCGGTTCTGTTGGGCCTTTTAGCTGAAGCTCCCAGCCGTTTCCGACACGTTGGAAGATCCCGGCATCCGACTGTCCGTAGATTTGCTCAGCTCCGTTTCCGACGCTAATGCTGGTCAACCCGTCCCACGGGGCCAATTGCTGCGGCTCACCCGATTCCAAGGACAGCAACTCGGGTACCACCGTTGACGTGGCCGAACCGGACATCACAGCCACCGTGGAGCCGTTGACCCAGGCGCCTTGATCAGCAGCACTGTTGCTGAGCAAGGTGATGGGGACGGTGAGGTCCTTAGGCACTCCGTCGGGGTTCCGGACTATGCCCGTAACCTGCACGGCGGACTTACCGTTCGCCTCGGAAATGACCAGGGCTCGGGTGCCCTCCCGGGAGACTCTGAAGTCCTTGACTGTTCGTCCTGTGAGCCAGGCCGGGGTCATGGTGACGCTGGGAATCCCGGCACCCGGGGCTGAGCCTGTGGGTTTGTAGGCCACAACCTCTGCGGCCCCGGTGGCACCAGGGCCCGCCGTCCACACCCAGTCGTTGGGGCTGAACGAAGGACCAGTAAGCGTCGTTCTGGTGGTGAGTTGTCGCGCCGGTTGCCCCGGTTCAATGGAGTAGAGAGTGGTCTTGTCGCCGTTAAGGAAGGCAGCCGTCTGGGACACCGGCGACTCTGCTGGCGAGCGCGGTCCGAGACCGGCAACCGACTGAATGTCCGGCAGTGGGGTGACCCTGTTGTTCTCATAACGCACCAGGTCTCCGTTGTTTACTGCAATCTGGCGGGCAGGAACCGACTTGTCCAGCACAGGCGGCAACACTGTGCCGTTGTCTTCCACGCGTACCAGATCCTGGTCCGCACGAAGTTGAACGTTGATGACATCGGGCTGGTTGCGGAAGGTCAGCGCCAACTGGTTTTGCATCCTCTGGCGGTCTTCCGCAGAGGCGTCAAACAGTTCCTTGGCGGAGAGATCCACCTGCGCCGCACCGGAGACCACCGGAACGGATTCCCTGGCGAGCTTCATCCCGGATGGGAATGCACTCACCACAGCCCCCCGCAAATAAGGTGCCGGGCCGGCAAGAAGGGCGCTGGTCATGGATTTGACCGTGTTCTTTTTGATGAACCAACGGTAGTCCGGCACTGCATAGGTGAAGGTGGGGTCATAGAAGTAGATGGGATTTGCCCCGTAGATGACTTTGAACGTCTCCTCCGGAATGGCCGTGCCATCAGGCACCTTGGAGATTCGCCATTCTCCCTCGACCTGCTCAAGCGTCACGGGAATGGTTTCCTTGGTCCCCGGTGGGAACTGGGTTGCGACGCCGTCAGCATCCACCGAATATGCGAGGTCGAGTTCGTAGAGGTATTCGTTCTCCCCTGCTGCTTTGACTACTTGCGCCTCGCGGAAAACGATGGCCCGTTTGTCAGGCTTCCAGGTTACTGATTGCGCTTGTGTCAGGTACTGACGTGCTACGGGGTAGTCGTCCTCGTAGCCGCTGCCAGCCATGTAGAAATCTTCGATCACAGTCTCCGGACTGGAACCGGCTCGCGGAGCAGCGGGAAAAAAGACCGGTGCGTTGGGATTGCCGGCGCCTTCGTCCTTGCTCTTGCCAACGGGCCCGGAGCGGGGAATCTGCGCGCAGGACGCCAGCATGACCATCAGCATGACCAACAGCGCGACGATTGCCCTCGCGCGGCCGGGACGCAGCATTCTCACGACATCTCCCCTGCTACTCCATCGTCTGGCGCGGGCTTCCCGCCGACGGTTTGAGGCGGCTGGGGAGCCCCGCTGGAATCCGGGCCCAGTACCAGCATCTGCCGTTCGCTTGCCGACCCGGGGAATCCAATGTCCGCAGGCTCCAGTTGAAGCGGGGACTTCGCAATGATGTCTCCTTGCCGCAGCGGAAGCGTCAACCGGAAGTTGGACCCGGCCCCCTTTCGGCCCCACGCCTGAAGCCAACCGTTGTGAAGCTTGGTGTCCTCGGCTGCGATGGAAAGGCCCAAGCCGCTTCCTCCGGTGGTCCGGGCCCTTGCAGGATCTGCCCTCCAGAAGCGGTCGAAGACTCTGGCGGCCTCAGCCTGGGTCATCCCGATGCCATGGTCCCTTACTGACACCGCCACAGCATCGTGGTTGGCCGCAACGGATATATGGATCGGTTTGCCTTCACCGTGTTCGAGCGCATTAAGCAGCAGATTGCGGAGGATGCGGTCGATCCTGCGGGAGTCCATCTCCACGATGATGCTCTTCTGCCGGGCGTTCAGCCGGACTTCCGAACCGTACTCCGCGGCCACTGGTGCCGCACCTTCCATAACGTGAGAAATCACCTGGAAGATGTCTTGTGGCTCTGCATCGAGGACGGCTGCACCGGCGTCAAACCGCGAAATCTCGAGCAGGTCCGAGAGCAACGACTGAAAGCGCTCAACTTGGTGGTAGAGCAGCTCCGCCGATCTCTTGTTCATGGGATCAAAATCTTCCCGAGCATCGAACAGGACCTCGGCCGCCATGCGTACGGTGGTGAGCGGGGTACGCAGTTCATGGGAAACGTCAGAGACAAAGCGTTGTTGCATTTGCGACAACGTGGCCAACTGAGTGATCTGTTCCTGGAGGCTGGCGGCCATGTGGTTGAAGGACGCGCCCAATCTTGCGACTTCGTCTTCTCCCTTGACCACCATGCGTTCCTGCAGTTGGCCGGCCGCGAGCTTTTCCGACACGACGGCCGCGTGGCTTACGGGACTGACGACGTTACGGGTCACGTACCAGGCAATGGCACCGATCATGAGGACGAGGGCAGCACCGCCTGCCCACAGGACGTTCTGGATCTCGTCTAGTGTTTGTTGGGCAGTGTTGAGGTCGTAGATCAGGTAAAGCTCGTAGGCCGTACCGTTGAACGTGACCATATTTCCCACCGCGATGCCGGGCCTGTCCTCATTTCCCACCGGGAACTGTGTGGAGGCCCAGAACTGCTGCTTCCCGCCGGTTTGAACGGCCTTACGCAGCTCCGGGGGAATGACGCGAACCGTCAGCTGGTCCGAAGCACGCGACTCAACCCAGCGGTTACGTGGTTTGGTTTGCTCCGGCGCCGCTTCGAAGACATATCTGCGCTGGATGACCGACCCCCGGCCCTCCACTGCGGTCAAGGTGTCATAAACAAGGGTGATGACGCTCGACTGGTCGGTGACCTGGGCGCCGTCGAACGTGTCCTGGACCTGCTTGACGTTAAAGCGCGATTCGGACTCCGCCTGTGTCAGCCGCTCCTGGAAGAGGTTGTTGGCGATTTGGTTGGACAAGTATGCGCCCACAATCGCGAACGAAGTCACGGCGAGCAGCAACGTGGTCAGGACCGTACGGAACTCCAGGGATCGGCGCCAGCGCCGCAACAACGAACGCCAAACGAACCGCAGCCCCGGCCTGATCTGGCGCACGCCAATGGCCACGAGCCGCGAAACACGAAGAACCAGAATCAGGCCGCGCCGTCTCCAGATCCGCAGCCGCGACAGGAGCCACGAAAGGTTTCTGACCTCTTTGGCGGTCTGCTCAGGGGACGTTTCGGATGACTCAAGGGACGCTTCAGGAGACTTTGACTCTGCCGGGGTCACGTGGTGGACACCGGCCGAATCGGGGGTCTTGGGACCAGGGTCCCCGCCTGTCGCGCCGGTCTTGCCGACCGGGGACTCAGGAACCTGCTTTATATCCGACACCACGCACCGTCAAAACGACCTCGGGCGCTTCCGGATCGCGTTCAATCTTGGAGCGCAACCGCTGGACATGGACATTGACCAGCCGCGTGTCCGCGGCGTGGCGATATCCCCACACCTGCTCGAGGAGCAGTTCGCGTGTGAACACTTGCCAAGGCTTGCGCGCCAGCGCAACCAGGAGATCAAACTCAAGTGGCGTCAGCGAGATGCGCTCGCCGCCCCGGGTCACCAGGTGGCCTGCCACGTCGATGGTCACGTCTGCGATGCGCAGGGTTTCGGGGGCCTTCTGATCGCCCGGCCGCAACCGCGCACGCACGCGCGCTACAAGTTCAGCGGGTTTGAAGGGCTTGGGCACATAATCGTCGGCGCCGGATTCCAGGCCGCGAACAACATCCGAAGTATCCGACTTGGCAGTGAGCATGACGATAGGGACGTCCGACTCGCCACGGATCTGCCGGCAGACCTCGATGCCGTCCGATCCCGGCAGCATCAAGTCCAGCAGCACAAGGTCCGGCTTCGAGGAGCGGAAGACCTCCAAGGCTTGGCCGCCGTCTGCGCAGAACACTGGCTCGAAGCCGTCATTGCGCAGGACGATGCCAATCATCTCTGCGAGTGCTTCGTCGTCGTCAACTACCAGAATGCGTGCCTTCATAGTTATATATTCCCTTATCACCAAGTCTTTGTCCCGTTGGACGCGGCGCACGGCATGGCGTCCCAAGGCTCTTCCACCGTACTGCACCTTGCCGTTACCGCGCCCAGGGAGGCCAGCCCGGGCGGCAGGCTATGAGGGACGACGGCGGGACTATAGGCTGGTGGCGAAGGTCCGTGTGGGGGACGTCGGGAGTCGGCGGGCCGGATCTCTTGGGGAGGAAAACGTGTCACAACCAGAGCACGGCCAGAATCCGCCGCCGGGCGGTCAGCCGGCGTGGGGCAACCCACCACAGTGGGGCAACCAACCACAGTGGGGCAACCAACCACAGTGGGGCAACCAACCACAGTGGGGAAATCAACCACAGTGGGGTGGGCCCCCGGGATGGACCGCCCCGCCGGATGGCGGGCAAAACCGGCCGGGCCAAGGTGCTCCGGGATGGCCGCCAGGGCCGCCTTACGGACAGCCCCTCTATGTCGCTCCCCCAAAGCCTGGAGTCATTCCCCTGCGTCCGCTGCAGTTCGGCGAGATTCTGGACGGCTCCTTCCAGACGATCCGCCGCAATGCCGCCTCCATGTTTGGCTCTGCGCTGATAGTGCAAGCCATCGGAGCCTTCTTCATCGGGATCGTCACGGTGGGGATGTTCCAGTTGTCCATGTCTCTTGAATCCGTCAGTTCAGAGGCAGAGTTCGCCGATGCGATGGGCCCCTTCTTCGCCTTCATGGCGGGCACCCTGGGCGTTTCCGTGCTGGTCGGTTTCCTGGGATCAGTTCTCCAGGGGGTTCTGGTTGTGCCGGTCTCCCGTTCGGTTCTCAACCGTCGGACGGGCTTCAAACAAATGTGGAAGCTTGCGGGCCCCAGGATCCTTCCGCTCCTTGGCGTTGCCGCGCTGCTGACGCTGGGCGGCCTGCTGGCCGCTGCCGCGGTGATCGGGATTGCGATCTTGTTGTTCACTGCCATGGGCCCTGCCGCGCTGCTGTTCGTCCTGCCCCTGGGACTGGGGTCAGTTGTGGTCTTTGTTTGGATCGGCCTGAAGTTGTTGCTGGCCCCTGCCGCCATAGTGGTGGAGCAGACCGGCGTTTACGATGGTTTGCTCCGATCCTGGCGTTTGACCAAGAACAATTGGTGGCGCATCTTCGGCATCACGCTGGTGGTTGCCATCATGGTGGGAATCATCGCCCAGATTGTCCAAATTCCTGTGTCCTTGGCCTCCGCGGCCATCGGTTCGGTAGTAGCTCCCCACCCTGATCCCGACTCGATGATGTCCACGTTGGTTCTGACCACTGTGATCTCGACGGCGATCGGGGCCTTGGTGGGGTCCGTGACGTTTGCGTTTCAAGCGTCCGTTTCGAGCCTGATCTACATGGACCTTCGAATGCGTCGTGACGGCTTGGACGTTGAATTGATGCGGCTGATGGAAACAGGTTCCGATCCGGACGGAATACCCGGAGGGCCGTCCACCTTGCCCGGAAAGGCCGCCTGGCCACCGAACGGCGGGCAGTTTCCGTCCGCTCCCCCCGGGCAGCATCCTCCGGCATGAAGGTAGCCGCAATCGACGTTTTCGCATCGCCGGCTTTGATGGAACCGCCTGTGACACCGGACCGCGACGAAGCGCGCCGATGGGCCGCTGAGGAACTGTCCAACCCCCGATATCCCGACGCGACTCCCGGCTGGTTGGACCAAGTGTGGCGTGATGTCCTGGATTGGCTGGCATCTTTGGAAGGTGATGGAGCAGGCGGGCCCAACATCGCCGTTCCGTTGATGGTGGTCCTGGCCGTGGTGCTCATCGTCGCGGCCATCGTCATCGTTCGGCCCAGACTGAACGCCCGGAGGGCAAAAGCGCCCGGGGACCTTTACGGCGAGGACAAAGCTGTCGACGCCGAAGGCTACAGGAGGAAGGCTGCAACTGCAGCCGACGGCGGCAACTGGCCAGCCGCCGTCGTCGATCAGTTTCGCGCTCTTGTCCGCTCGGCCGAAGAACGGGACATCATTGACGCTCGGGCCGGCAGGACCGCAGACGAGGCCGCCGATCAACTGGGGCGTGTTTTCGGTACAGCCCAAGTCAGGCTGCTTGCCGCTGCCCGGGTTTTCGACGCCGTGCGGTACGGCGAACAGGCCGCAACGCGGGCAGACTACGAGTCCGTCCGCATGCTGGATGCCGACCTTCTTGCGTTAAAGCCCGACTTCGCCGGACACGCCCACGCCGGATTTGCGGTACCCCGATGACAACGACGATAGACCGGAAAACCCCGGACCACTCTGCTTCCGAAGGACTTTCCACGGGACGCGGTTTCACAACTTGGTTTCGGAAACACCTCGTATGGATTGCCCTCGGCACCCTGCTTGCCGGCTTAGTGACTTTCCTGGCCATCAACAGTGTCTCCGGCGCAACAGATTCCCGTCGGTTGTCCGCGCGGAACCCAGCACCGGACGGGGCCATGGCCGTAGCCCAAATCCTGGGACGCCACGGCGTATCCGTCACTCCGACAGATACATTCGAGGACACCTTGGAGGCGTTGGCAGCCAAGGAAGAATCCACAGTCCTCCTTTATGACCCACAGGGTTTCCTTGACCACTCACAGCTGGAGGAGATCACGGCAGCAGCAGATCGTGTTGTGGTGGTTGCTCCACGGCTCAGGACCCTCAACGGCCTGGATCGAGGGTTCGGACCTGGCGGGGTAGTTCCGGAAGGAACACAGGTCACGGAACCCGGCTGTGACCAGGAAGACGCCAAGGCAGCGGGCCGGGTGTCTGCACAGGGCTCCGTCTTTTCCGGGAGCGTGGTTTGCTACGCCATCCGCGAGGACGGGCCCGGGTTGTATGCAGCATCAGCCGATGGGCGGATAGTTGTCCTGGGCAGCAGGGAACTGATGGACAATCAACACCTCGCCACAGAGGGGAATGCCGCCCTCGCCCTTCGTACGTTGGGAACCAGCGCGGACCTCGTGTGGTACATCCCGGGCCTCGGAGACATCTCCGCCACCGATTCGAACCCCACGCTAAACGAGCTCGCACCCCGCTGGCTGGCATTCGCGGGGCCGTGGCTGGGCTTGGTAGCCCTGCTGGCCATCGCATGGCGTGGCCGGCGTATGGGCCCACTGGTTTTCGAGCCGCTGCCCGTGGTGGTCAAAGCCGCCGAAACAGCAGAAGGCCGGGCACGCCTTTACCAGGATTCACGGGCCGTGGGGCGGGCCGCCGAGAACCTGAGGGCCGGCACCCTGTCACGGTTGGCCCGGCACTTCAATCTCGGAGCCGACGCCACCACCGAAGCAATACTGGACGCAACAGCCCGCCATGTGGCGCTGGCAGCCACGGAAGTGCGGTCCGTCCTGATCGACTTCAGGCCGCAAAGCGAAGGACAACTGGTGCAGTGGGCACAACAAATCGAACGACTCGAACAGGAAGCGACCGCCCCATGAACAGCCAGCCGAACAGCTACACCAACAGCAATGCCCATTACGCGGGCGGTACGACGCCCCCGTCCGACGCCTTGCAGCAAGATGCGGCCCTGCGAGATGCGGCCCAGCAAGGAACTCCGCAGCAAGGAGCACCCCAGGCCGTCGGGCATCCGGAAAATGGGCAGCGTCATCCCGGGGAAGACCCGGCACGGCAGTCGCTGCTGAATGTCAGGACCGAGGTGGGCAAAGCCGTAGTGGGCCAGGACCCCACCGTAACGGGCATGCTGATTGCCCTGCTCTGCGGCGGGCATGTTCTCCTGGAGGGTGTTCCCGGCGTGGCCAAGACCCTCCTGGTCAGGGCTTTGTCTACCGCTCTGAGCTTGGACACCAAGCGTGTTCAGTTCACTCCGGACCTCATGCCCGGTGACGTCACGGGATCGTTGGTCTATGACTCGCATACCTCGGAGTTCACGTTCCGCGAGGGCCCTGTGTTCACCAACATCATGCTGGCTGATGAGATCAACCGAACTCCTCCGAAGACTCAGGCCTCACTCCTGGAAGCGATGGAAGAACGCCAGGTTTCGGTGGACGGCGTGTCCCGGCCCCTGCCGAGTCCGTTCATTGTGGCGGCAACCCAGAACCCCGTGGAGTATGAAGGAACCTATCCCCTGCCGGAGGCACAACTGGACCGGTTCCTCCTCAAGCTGACCATGCCGCTGCCCGGTCGGGACGAGGAAATCGAGGTCATCCGCCGCCACTCCAACGGCTTTGATCCGCGAAACCTGTCCGCAGCCGGCGTACGGCCGGTGGCTGGCGCCGTCGAGCTTTCCAACGCCCAGCAGGCTGTAGCGCAAGTGGCGGTGGCCCCGGAGATCCTCGCGTACATCGTTGACGTGGTGCGTGCCACGAGGTCTGCGCCTTCCTTCCAACTCGGCGTTTCGCCTCGTGGTGCCACTGCGCTGCTCAACACTTCCAAAGCATGGGCATGGTTGTCTGGAAGGTCGTTCGTGACCCCTGACGATGTCAAGGCGTTGTCGTTGCCGTGCCTTCGGCACAGGGTGGGATTGCGGCCGGAAGCCCAGATGGACGGAATCCAGGTGGACGACGTCCTGGGCAGCATCCTGGCGTCCGTCCCGGTGCCGCGGTGATCTGCGGTCCGGCCTTGGCAGAGGGGGCCTGAGTGGCCATTACGGGTCGTTTCGTGTTGCTGGCCTTTCTGGGTTTGGTGCCCTTGGTGGTTTTTCCGGCGTGGAGCACCGTCCTGTTCGTGGTCGTAGGACTACTGCTTTTGCTGGTTCTTGATCTTGTGGTGGCGGCATCACCGGCGCAGCTTGCCTTGGAACGCGATCAGCCTGGAAACGTGACGCTGGAGGGCAGCGTGGAGTCCGTTGTGACCGTGACCAACCCCACGCGGCGCAAGCTGCGGGCCGAGGTACGGGACACGTGGCAGCCTTCTGCTGGCGCCGTCAACACTTCACAGTCCTTGGTTGTCCCGCCTGGCGAGCGTCGCCGCATGACCGTCACTCTGGTCCCTCGTCGTCGCGGCGACCTCAAGAGCCCGCACGTGACCATAAGATCGCTGGGGCCTTTGGGCGTGGCCGCACGGCAGCGCACCCGTGTCCTGCCCGGGCAACTGCGGGTCCTCCCGCCGTTCCATTCGAAGCGTCATCTCCCGTCCAAGCTCCGGAAGCTCAGGGAACTGGACGGCAGGGCCGCCGTGCAGATTCGTGGTGCAGGCACCGAATTCGACTCCCTGCGCGACTATGTCCGCGGCGACGATGTCCGGTCCATAGACTGGCGCGCCACCGCGCGGCGGACGTCCGTGGTGGTCCGGACGTGGCGCCCGGAACGGGACCGGCGTGTGGTCATCGTGCTTGATACGTCACGCACAGCGGCCGCCAGAATCGAAGATGAACCCCGGCTCGATACCGGAATTGAGGCGGCGTTGTTGCTCGCCGTGCTGGCCGAGCGCGGAGGCGACCGCGTGGACTTCCTCGCCTACGACCGAAGGCTCCGCGCACGGGTTGAATCTGCATCGAAGGGCAATTTGCTGGGTCAACTCGTCCAAGCCATGGCCCCTTTGGAAGCTGAACTGATCGAACTCGATTGGCAGCAGGTTCCGGCACAGGTGCGGGCAGTCTCGGCGCACCGCTCGATGGTGGTGCTCTTGACGGCGCTCGACGGCGGCGCCCCCGAAGAGGGGCTCCTCCCCACTGTGGCCCAATTGTCCCGCCAGCACGTTGTGGTGGTGGCGTCGGTTCGGGATCCGCTGCTTTCTGCCATGAAAGAAGAAAGGAGCACGGCCAGCCAGGTTTTCCGTGCAGCCGCCGCCGAACGTGCGCTGTTGGAGCGCGCCGCGGTGACGGCGCAACTCCGGCAACTCGGCGCCGAAGTGGTGGACGCCGAGCCCCATGAGGTCCCTCCCTTGCTCGCTGACGCCTACATACGGCTTAAAGCAGCCGGAAGGCTATAGTTCCAAGGTCTAGTGCAACTTTCGTTTCAGCTAAGGAAGGACCGCCATGAATACCCCCATCTACCACCTTGCACTCGGTCAGGACTTCACCAGGCTGGCCCCGGAGCTCCAGGAGTATTTTTCGTTGGCGGCCGGCTCCGGTTCGTATGGAATCGGTGAAGGGGTCTTTGACGTTGTGGGGTGCCGCCAAAAATGGTTGCGGCCATTGCTGGCACTGACAGGGAGCGAGGAGGCTTTCTTCCCTGAATACGGTGAGGGCATTCCCTTCCGGATCGAAAACCACGCCCATGTTGATCCCTTCGGACGCCCCGCCCTGACAGCTCGCCGGGAAATCTATTTCCCCTCGGGAACACGGCTGTTCCACGATACGACGAGCGCCGTCCTGCCTGGCCGGGACGATCAGAATGCCCGCTTGGTGGACCACGTGGGCCGGCACCGCCGGATGGTCACGGACCTGGATGTCAGTGTTACCCCGGAGGGCCGGCTTCGGGGTGTTTCCAGAGACAGCCGGCTGTTCCTTGGACCCTTGCGCATACCGTTGCCCGCAGCACTTGACGCACGCGCGTATGCGGAACAGTGGTGGGACAGCGCCGAAGGCAAGCACCGCATACAGGTCAAGGTCATCCAGCCACAGATAGGCTTGGTTCTTGTGTATGCAGGGCGCTTCGACTACCGCTTGGCACCGTACTTGCCGGGAGCAGCTCCAGGCACAACGCTCCCCCGCTACGCGGAACCGGACCGCTGGGAGAAGAGAATCTGACTTGCCTGCAGTCAGCCCTGGGCCAGCTGGTCCAAGCCGTCAGCCACTTGGGTAAGTTTCTTCAGCACATCCTTGGCCGTTGAAGGCTTGAAGTCAGCCAGTCCTGTCGAGGGGGTGACACGGAGTCCCGCCAGTCCGGACGCCGGAAGACCAAGCTGGCGCCACGGCTTCCAGATGTTTTCAACAACTTCTGCGGTGCGCGGCAGTTGCGCCTGCGGGTTGCTGGTGGAGAGCGCACCGGCCCACACGCGTTTTCCGTCCTCCACCGCTGCGGCAAGCTGCTCCCACTGGCGTGTCGTCAGGGCTTTCAGCGGCACGGCGACCCCGTCCGCACCAGCAGCGAGGATCCGCTCGATTGGTGCTTCAATCTCCGGTACGGAAACCACGGTCTCGACGACGCCGGCCGCCTTGATCGCGTCGATCACCACCCGCCAGGCACCTGTCACTTCATCTCCGGATATTGACCGCAGCGTCTTGTAGCCACTGGCCGTCGGGATGGTCCCGGCCATGACGGACGCTATGTCCGGTTCGTCAATCTGAACCACCAAATAGGCGCCGGGGACGGCCGCGGAGACGCGCCTGAGGTGTTCTGCGACGCCGACGGCCAAGGACTCCGCGATGTCCCTTCGTGCACCATAGTCCAACAGTGCCCGTTCGCCATTGTGCAGGTGAAGATTGGCGGCAAGGCTCATGGGTCCCAGCAACTGGACTTTGAACCCCGTTGCAGAGACGTCCTCGGCACCAGCGATATCGGCCAGAATGTTGATGTCCGTCGATAACGCCGAGCGGGCGCGCTGGGCGTCCTTTCCGGGCCTGTCCACCAAGCGCCAGCCGTGCGGTTGGACGTCGAGTGCGAGGTCGACCAGCAGGGAGCCGGTCCGGCCGACAGCATCCGAACCCACCCCGCGGTCAGGCAGTTCCGGCAGAAAAGGAAGGTGGGGGTCCCCCAGTTCGCCCCGGATGATGCGGGTTCCCTCCGCAGGATCGCTGCCGGGCCACGGCCCCAGTGCCGTGGCGCTGGCGCGCAGGTTATCCATTTCCGTCATGGATCAAGCCTGCTGGCTGGAAGTCTGGTGATCCTCGGCGATTGCCTCGTGGTGGCGGATCACTTCGCTGATGATGAAGTTCAGGAACTTCTCTGCGAAGGCAGGGTCAAGGTGCGCATCCTCGGCGAGGCGCCGCAGGCGGGCGATCTGTGCCGACTCGCGGCCCGGATCTCCGGCGGGAAGCTTGTGGGTGGCCTTGAGGATTCCAACTTTCTGGGTGGCCTTGAACCGCTCGGCGAGGAGGAAGACCAGTGTTGCGTCAATATTGTCGATGCTGGACCGGATGGACAGCAGCTCCTCCATGACGGCACGGTCCACTTGGCCGGCCAGGGAGCTCGCTGCCGGGTTGAAGGAATCGGCGTCATCGGGGAGGGCATTGTTCTGCTCGGTCATGCACCCCAGTCTATGGTGTGGGGCGGTGTCGTCGCGGGTGTTACCTGCTGGCCGGACGGGTCGCGAAGTCAAGGTACGCCCCCACGTTGAGGGGCGTACCTTCCCGCGTAGGCGGACGTCCAGGGAACGGTCTAGCCCCCCAGCAGCGTGCGGTGCGCTTCCCGCCGTCGTGCTTGTTCATCCGGGTCCGGCACCGGCAGGGAGGCGATGAGCCGCTTGGTGTAGTCGTGCTGCGGTGATCCCATCACATGGTTGCCGATCCCCTGCTCCACCAACCGGCCTTTGTACAACACGCCAACCCAATGGGACAACATATCCACCACTGCGAGGTCGTGACTGATGAAAAGAGCCGCGAAGCCGTACTGCTCCTGGATGTCCTTGAACAGATCCAGGACTTTGGCCTGCACCGAGACATCCAGCGCGGATGTCGGCTCGTCGGCGATCAGAAGACGCGGGTTCAGTGCCAGCGACCTCGCCAAGGAGGCGCGCTGCCGCTGCCCACCGGACAACTCGTGCGGGTAGCGCTCCGCGTACGACGCCGGCAGCTGGACTGACTCGAGCAACTCACCTACTTTTTTCCTCGCCTCAGCGGCGCCCGGCTTGGTGTGGATCAGCAGCGGCTCAGCAACGCACTCGCCGATGGTGAGGTGCGGGTTGAAGGACGCCGCCGGATCCTGGAAAACGAAGCCGATCTCCTTGCGAAGCGGACGGAAGGTACGCTCCTTGAAGTCCAACATCTCGTACCCAAGGACCTTCAGGCTGCCTCCGGTGGTCCTGGTCAGGCCTGCGATGGCCCGTCCAATGGTGGATTTTCCGGAACCGGATTCACCCACCAGCCCAAAGACCTCATTCTCGGACACCGTAAAGCTGACATCGTCCACGGCTTTGAATCCGTGCCTGCCGAAGCGCCCGGGGTATTCGATGGTGAGGTTCTTTGCTTCCACCAGGACTTTGCCTTCCTGATGGAGCCGGCCACGGGCACCCTCGGATGCCGAGTTCCGTCCGAGGTGCGGAACCGCGGCCAGCAGTTTCCTGGTGTACTCCTGCCGGGGTTCAGCAAACAGGACCCTGGACGAAGCCTCCTCCACTACGTCGCCCTGATACATGACCACAACACGGTCGGCCAGATCCGCCACGACACCCATGTTGTGCGTGATGAGCACAATAGATGTCCCGTAGTTGTCCCTCAAGTCGCGCAGTAGCTGGAGGATCTCAGCCTGGACTGTGACATCCAGTGCGGTGGTGGGCTCATCGGCCACGATCAGTCCCGGGTTCAGGGCCAACGCCGCAGCTATGACCACGCGTTGTTTCTGGCCGCCGGAGAACTGGTGCGGGTAGTAGTTCACCCGCGTTTCAGGGTCAGGGATGCCCACTTTGCGGAGTGCCTCGGTTGCCCGTTGCTTGGCCTCCCTGGCGGAGATTCGCCGCCCGTCAGGTGCATGTGCCCGGATGCCTTCGGCAATCTGCCAGCCGACGGTAAAGACCGGATTCAGGGCAGTGGATGGCTCTTGGAACACCATGGCCACATCGCGGCCGCGGATTTTACGCAGGGTGGACTTGCTGACGCTGATGACATTGTTGCCGTTGATCACCACGGCGCCGGAGCTGACAGCAGTTTCCGGAAGCAGGCCAAGGATGGTTTTGGCTGTCACCGTCTTGCCGGAACCGGATTCCCCTACGATGGCCACTACTTCACCGGCTGCAACTTCCAGGCTGACGTCCTTTACAGCGTGAACGTCCCCGCCATCAGTGGCGAACGTGACTTGGAGTCGGTCGATGGTGAGTACAGGCTGCTCGGTGCTGACGTGATCTGACATATTTCCAAGGTTGGTGGTCATGACTTGCCTGCCTCTGCCGGGTTTGAAGGCGTTCCTGCTGGTGTTGGTGGCAGCGTCCTGCCCGCGCGTTTGCGCCCACGGATCCGGGGGTCATTGAGGTCGTTGATGCTCTCGCCCACCAGGGTCAGCCCCAGCACTGTGAGAACCATCGCGATCCCGGGGAAGACGCCCGTCCACCAAATACCGGACGAGGTGTCCGCCAGTGCCTTGTTGAGGTCAAACCCCCATTCAGCAGCTGATGTGGGCTCGATGCCGAAGCCCAGGAAGCCCAAGCCAGCGAGCGTCAGGATCGCCTCGGAAGCGTTCAAGGTGAACATGAGCGGCAAGGTCCTGGTGGCGTTCTTGAAGATGTGCCGCCCAATGATGCGCACGCTGCTCGCCCCCAGCACCTTGGCCGACTCGACGAACGGCTCGGCTTTGAGACGAATGGTCTCTGCCCGGATGACCCGGAAGTACTGCGGGACAAAGACCACCGTTATGGAGAAAGCACAAGAGAAGATGCCGCCCCAGAAACTGGATTGCCCCCGGCTGATCACTATGGAAATCACGATTGCCAGGAGCAGGGTGGGAAACGCATAGATGGCATCCGCTACTACCACCAGAATCCTGTCCAGCCACCCGCCGAAATAACCGCTGAGCAAACCAAGGGCGACACCGAGGAACAGGGACATCGCCACAGACACAACGATGACTGTCACCGCTGTTTGGGAACCCCAAATCACCCGTGACAGGACATCGTAGCCGCCCACAGTTGTTCCCAGCAGGTGCTTGGAGTTCGGGGCCTCCTGGGTGGGAAACGAACCGGAAGAATCGCTGAGTTGGGAGTAGCCATAGGGAGCGAGGAGAGGTGCAAAGATGCTCGTAAGGATGAAGAGTCCACTGAGGACAACGCCCACGATGAGCATGCCTCGCTGAAGTCCTACGCTTTTCTTCAGGTGGCTTATCACGGGCAGCCTTGAGAACAAGGGCTGCTTGGGTCGGGTCAATTGGGAAGTGCTCATGGTCAGTACCTCACTCGAGGGTCGATGAGCGCGGCAATGATATCCACCACGAAGTTGGTGACAGCCACAATGATGGCCAGCAGCACAACGATTCCTTGGACGGCCACAAAGTCGCGCGCGTTCAGGTACTGCACCAGCTGATAGCCCAGGCCCTTCCACTCAAACGTGGTTTCGGTAAGGATGGCGCCGCCCAGCATCAGGGCAATTTGCAGGCCCATGACCGTAATGATGGGAATCAATGCCGGCTTGTAGGCGTGCTTGGTCAGCAGGCGGAACTCACTGACGCCGCGGGAACGCCCGGCCTCGACGTAGTCCTTTCCCAGCGTGCCGATGACGTTTGTGCGCACCAGGCGCAAGAAGACGCCGGCGGTCAACAATCCGAGGGCTACTGCGGGGAGCACCGCGTGGGCGACGATGTCCCCCAGAGCTGCGAAGTTGCCGCTGCGTAACGCGTCCAGCCAGTAAATGCCTGACGGTGCAGCCAGGCCGCTCATGGTCAGTTCCGTCCGCGTAGAGGCTCGACCGGCCACGGGGAACCACCCAAGCCACACGGAAAACGTGAGTTTGAGGAGGAGCCCGGAGAAGAAAACGGGTGTGGCGTAGCAGAGGATGGCAAAGAACCTCAGAAACGCGTCAGGAGTCTTGTCCCGGTGCTGTGCGGCAATGAGCCCGAACGGGATGCCGACTGCGAGCGCGACGATCAGTGCGTTGATCGACAGCTCGAGTGTCGCTGCGCCGAAAGTGGTAAGTACCTCCACCACTGGCCTGCGGTCGGTGATGGTACTGCCGAAGTTGCCGGTGATGAGCTGGCCCAGGTATTCGAAGTACTGGACCAGGACGGGCCGATCGTAACCGGCCTCTTGTATTCGCTGGGCCAGGACGTCCGGGGGTAGCCGTCCGCCCTGCGATGCTGTGATGGGGTCGCCGATGACCCGCATCAGGAAGAAGACAAGAGTTACCAATATGAAGACGGTGGGGATGATCAGGAAAAACCTGACCACGATGTATCTGCCCAGCCCTCCCCCGCCCTTGGATTTGCTCTTGGGAGCAACGATGCCGGGCTCAGCCTCGGGGACCTCAATAAGTGTTGTCATTTGTTACCTGCATTTCCTGCCCGTGGATTGCGCGGGGTTGTCTCATGCGTGCCGGCCACGTGGGTGGTCAGCAAAGGAGGCGGGACACCGGATCAGTGTCCCGCCTCCCTGCTCATTGCAGAGGTGCGGTTACTTGGAAATTACGCCGAGACGGAACTTGAAGGATGGATCCAGGGTCTTTTCGACGCCGTTCACTCCGCTTCCGGTTACCGCCACCTGGGCGCCCTGAAGCAGAGGCAGGGTGGAGATGTCCTTGGCCAGTGCGTTTTGGACATCCTTGATGGCAGCCTCGCGGCTGGTCTTGTCCGCATCCGTCAGCTGCTTGGAGATCAGCTCATTGACTTCGGGGTTGTTGTAGTGGTTCTTCAGGAAGCCGCCTTCCGGGAAGAACGGCGTCAGGTAGTTATCGGAATCGCTGAAGTCCGGGAACCAACCAAACTGGAACAGCGGGTACTCGTCGGCACGGCTGGCCTTGCTGTACGTGACCCACTCGGTGGACTGCAGGTTTACAGTGAAGAGACCGGACTTCTCCAGTTGCTCCTTGACCATGGCGTATTCGTCGCCGGAGGATCCACCGTAGTGATCCGGGTTGTACTGCAGGTTCAGAGCCACCGGTTCAGTGATGCCGGCATCCGTCAGAACCTTCTTGGCCTTGTCCAGGCTCGGCTTTCCGGCGTCGCCGTAGGCGTCCTTGAACGCCTCATTGGCGCCGAGGAATCCGCTGGGAACGTTCGAGTACAGGGGCAGGTAGGTGCCCTTGTAGACCTGGTCAGCAATGGCCTGGCGGTCAACCAGGTTGGCCACGGCCTGGCGAACGGCAAGTGCCTTGGCGGGGTCGGCGCCAGTTGCCTTGGTTCCATACGGCATGGTGTCGAAGTTGAACGTGATGTATCGGATTTCGCCGCCCGGTCCGGTGAGGACCTTGACCTTGGAGTCCTTGCGGAGGTCGTCGATGTCCGTGGCGCTCAGGCTGCGGAAGGCAACGTCAATTGCGCCTTGCTGGATTTCCAACTTCAGGTTGGTGGGGCTGGCGTAGTACTTGATGGTGGCTGCATCATTGGCAGGCTTGCCAAGAACGCCTTGGTAGTCCGCGAAGGCTTTGAAACTGACCAGCTCGTTCTTCTTGTAGCTGTCGATTGTGTACTGGCCGTAGAACGCGTTCGCCTTGATGATCTCGTCGTCCGGGAGGATCTTGTCGGCCGGGAAGACTTCATCGTCCACGATCGGCGCTGCAGGGCTGCTGAGGATCTGGCTGAACGTTTGGTCGTTGGCGTTCTCCAACTTGAACACCACCGTGGTGGCATCAGGAGTACTGACGCTCTCGATGTTGGTCAGCAGCGAAGCGGGGCCGGCGGGATCGTTGATGGCCACCTGACGATCAAAGGAGTGCTTGACGTCCTTGGAATCCAAGGTGTGCCCGTTGGCCCACTTGAGCCCGGACTTTAGCTTGACAGTGTATTCCGACGGCGCCGTGAACGACGACGATTCAGCGAGGTCGGGAACGGGTTCCGCGCCGCCGGGCTTCGAATTCAGCAGGAACGAATAGACCTGGTTCATCACCATAAATGAACCGTTATCGTAGGATCCCGCCGGGTCCAGCGAGGTGACTTTGTCAGTAGTGCCGTAAGCGATAGGGCCTGCGGCGGCCGGGGCGGATGATGAGCCGCCACCGGAGGGTCCCGTGCATGCCGTCAAGGCGAGCGCGGAGATGCCCGCAAGCGCGATAACGCCGTGCAGGGCCTTCTTGTTCATTGCCATCTGATGAACCTTCTGTTCGATGGATTCGGCGCGCCGCCGTGGGATATTTGTGACGGCGCACACTCTTGATTCCACGATTCAATCAGACTTCGAAGGCCACGAACCCTTCATTTTGTGATTTGAGACACAAAATTTACTTTCCAGTAGCTTTCGCTGCCGCAGCGGTGGCTCCTAGAGGACTTGCCGCTGCAGTGAACGGGCGGCATCAATGGTTGCCTGCCCCAGGACGCGGCTTCCCTGATAGAGAACGACCGTCTGGCCAGGGGCCACGCCCCTCAGTGGATCCGTCAACGTGACAACGAGCTGGGCACGCTCCACGCCGGATTCGTCGGTAACGGCTTCTACGCGCGCGATTGCAGGAACGGGATCTCCGTGGGCCCGGACCTGCGCGTGGCAGTCGAACTCAGCGCCGGTGGCAACTTCGGAAATGGGCAAGCCGGCCCACGAGACCTTGATGCCGCGAATCTCGTCGATCGCCAGCAGGGCTTCCGGCCCTACAACTACTTTGTTTTCCTTGGGGCGGATTTCCAGGACGAACCTGGGCTTGCCATCCGCCGCGGGGGTACCCAGCTTCAAACCGCGCCGCTGCCCCACCGTGAAGGCGTTGGCACCGGGATGTTCGCCAACCTTGGCGCCGGTTTCGTCAACGATGTCGCCGGTGGTCATGTCAATCTTCTCGGCCAGCCATCCGCGGGTGTCGCCGTCGGAGATAAAGCAAATATCGTGGCTGTCCGGCTTGTTGGCCACGGACAGCCCACGACGCTCGGCCTCGGCACGCACCTCGGCCTTGGACGGGGTGTCTGCCAACGGGAACATGGAGTGCTTGAGTTGTTCGTGGGTCAGGACGCCCAGGACGTAGCTCTGGTCCTTGGCCCAATCGGCGGCGCGGTGGAGTTCGCGGTTGCCGTCGGCGTCTTCGATGACCTTGGCGTAGTGGCCGGTGCAGACGGCGTCGAAGCCCAGCGCTATGGCCTTTTCCAGAAGGGCGGCGAACTTAATCCGCTCGTTGCACCTCATGCAGGGGTTCGGTGTCCTGCCCGCAGCGTACTCGTCAATGAAATCCTGGACGACGTCTTCCTTGAAGCGCTCGGAGAAATCCCAAACGTAGTAGGGAATGCCCAGGACGTCGCATGCCCGCCATGCATCGCGCGAATCCTCGATGGTGCAGCATCCCCGGCTTCCCGTGCGCAGGGTCCCCGGCATCCGCGACAACGCGAGGTGGACTCCGACGACGTCGTGTCCGGCCTCGACTGCCCGGGCTGCGGCCACGGCGGAGTCAACTCCGCCGCTCATTGCTGCAAGTACTCGCATGCTGGCTTTCTGTGTATGTGGGAGTTGGAGTCGCTGATCCGGCTGAGAACAGCCGCCGCGCCCATCTATTCTAGCCCGCCTTGCCACGCATGCCCTAAAACCCTTGACTGGCCCAACCCCCGCTTCTAAAGTCAAAATAATTGGTTTTAGAATCGAGCTGACATGGCACACGAACACATGGTTATCGTCGGAGGCGGGCTTGCCGGCGCTACCGCAGCCAAGACCCTCCGCGCAGAGGGCTATGAAGGTCCCGTCACCTTGGTGGCCGCCGAGAACCGGACACCCTATATACGCCCACCCCTTTCCAAGGAATTTCTCCTGGGCAAAGCTGAGGCAGATGCTGCTCTGGTAGTGCCGGATGACTGGTACGGGGAAAACGACGTCGAGCTTCTCCTCGAAAACCCTGCGAGCCGGATCGAGCCCGCGGATCACGCGGCGGTACTGGCCGATGGCCGAAGCCTTCACTATTCCAAGCTGCTCCTCGCCACGGGCGCCCGGCCACGAACCATCCCGCTTCCAGGTGCGGACCTTGACGGAGTCATGACCTTCCGAACCTTCGATGACAGTGTGCGGCTTCAGAACCTCCTCAAGAACGGAGGCAAGAAGGTGGTCATGATCGGCTCCGGGTGGATCGGCATGGAACTGGCGGCAGCAGCCCGCACGTACGGCAACGACGTCACACTGCTGGGGCTGGAAGACATACCACTGAGTGCCGCAATCGGACCCGAACTGGGTGCATACTTCCAGCGGCTCCACGAAGATCAGGGCGTCACCTTCCGCCTTCCGGCCAGCGCTGCCGGAATTGACGGACAGAACGGCAGCGCGACGGCGGTCCGCACCAGTACCGGCGAAACGCTGCCCGCCGATGTTGTGATCGTTGCCGTCGGCGTCGTACCGGACACAGCACTCGGCGAAGCCGCAGGGCTCGCCATCCGCAATGGAATACTGGTGGATGCCGGGCTGAGGTCCAGCGCACCGGATGTGCTGGCTGCAGGAGATGTAGCCAACGCACTCCACCCGTTTACCGCCGAGCACCATCGCAGCGAACATTGGGCCAACGCGCTCAACGGCGGCAAGGTAGCTGCAAAGTCCATGATGGGCCAGGATGCCCAACTGGACGTGGTGCCGTACTTCTATACGGACCAGTTCACCCTCAGCATGGAGTACTCGGGCTTTCCCTCCCTGACCTTCGGAATCACGCCGGTAATCCGCGGCTCGCTGGATGACGGCAGCTTTATCGCTTTTTGGTTGAGGGAGGGGATGGTAGTTGCGGGAATGAGCGTCAACCAGCGCCGGGTTCAGAAGCCAATCAAGGCGTTGATTTCCACCCGCACCCCTGTGAACGTCACCAAGCTGACGGATCCCGGGGTGCCGCTGGACGAGCTGCAGCCCGGTGAGCAGTAGGACCTAGAAAGGCTCCGACGTGCCCTGCCGAGCCACAGTGGCTGCTGTTTGAATGCTGGATTCATGACCGGCCATTCCAGCCTGCCGGGCCCTCAGGCATGCCTCTGGCAGGGCCTTCAAGAGCGCGTCCACATCTGCATCGGTGGAGCTGTGCCCCAGCGTAAAGCGCTGGGCGCCGCGTGCAGTATCTTCATCGAGGCCCATGGCCAGGAGGACGTGCGAAGGCCGGGGAACCCCTGCCGTGCACGCCGACCCCGTGGAGGATTCAACGCCTGCCAGGTCCAGGAGAAAAAGCAGTGAGTCGCCTTCACAACCAGGGAAGGTGAAGTGGGCGTTCCCCGGCAGCCGTCCGTCCCCAGGAGCACCCCTCAGCACCGCGCCCGGGACGGAATCATGTACTCCGGTGATAAGGCGGTCACGCAACAAGCTGAGACGTTCTTTTTCAACCGGCACGTTGGCAGTGACAGCCTCCGCGGCTGCAGCAAAAGCGGCGATTGCGGGAGTATCCAGTGTTCCCGAGCGCACATCGCGCTCCTGCCCGCCGCCGTGCTGCACCGGCGTCAACTTCACGGCCCTTCCCAGGAGAAGTGCGCCGACCCCCACCGGACCGCCCAGCTTGTGCCCCGAGACGGACATTGCAGAGAGTCCCGAGCCACGAAAATCCACGGGAATCGATCCGAAAGCCTGGACCGCATCGGAGTGGACCGGGATTCCATGCAGCTTTGCCAGCTCCACAATCTCCGTCACCGGCTGGATGGTGCCCACTTCATTGTTGGCCCACATCACGGTGACCAAGGCAATTGATTCAGGGTCACGTTGGATTTCCTGCTTGACGACCTCCATCCGAACAGCGCCGTCGCTATCTACCGGGAGCCACACAACGTCCGCGCCTTCGTGCTTTTCAAGCCATTCGACGGTATCCATGACCGCATGATGCTCGACGGCGGAGCAAAGGATGCGTGTACGGTGCGGGTTCTCGTCCCGCCTGGCCCAGAACAGTCCCTTCACCGCCAGGTTGTCCGCTTCCGTCCCGCCTGAGGTGAAAATAACCTCAGATGGGTGCGCCCCGGCTGCCGCTGCCAACGCCTCCCTGGCATCCTCTACCGCTCGCCTCGCGCGGCGCCCCGCGCCGTGAAGCGACGAAGGATTGCCGGTCCGCGCCAGCTCACGCGTCATCACAGCGAGCGCTTCGGCTGACAGGGGCGTGGTTGCGGCGTGGTCAAGGTATACAGGCACCTTGTAATTCTACCGACGCCGGGCGCTCAGGATTTATTACCAAGGGCAGTGATGCGCGCGCAGCAGTGTCCCGGACCATGGTCCGGATCCGGCACGATGATGCCGGCACTGAGTCCGGAGGCCGCAGCAGCACCGCTGAGGAACGCGCCGTTCATTGCGCACACCACTTCCGTGTGGTCCCGCGACAAGCGATGGAACGGACAATTGAGCAGGCGGTATCCCCCGGCGGCGTCCGGCGAGGGGTCATATCCGAGTTCCGAGAGTGCACCCAGGAAATCGCCAGGGCGTCCAACCTCGCTCCCTGCAGCTGCAGCGACATCGCGCAACGCTTCCGCCGCCGGCACACCGCCGGCCTGAGAGCGCGTGATCGCCGCGGCCATGAGGTGGCCGGCGAGGTCGTAGTGCCGCTCAGGAACAGAGACGCCCACCTCGTCCATGACGGGCCTGTAGAGCTTTGATGGCCGCCCCGACCCTGGCCCCGTCTTCTCAGCGGATTTCCTGAACTCAACCCGCAAGAGCCCTTCGCGGACCAAACGATCCAAATGGAAGGAAGCCGAACTGCGGGGCACCTCGAGTGCCAAGGCAGCCTGATCCCGACTGACCGCGTCCCCCGTACTCAAAACGTACTCATAGAGCCTGCGACGGTTCTCATCGCCCAAGGCAGCAACAGCAGCGATTTTCCGGATCCACGGGAGTTCGGACGTGCCCATACACCAAAGGTATCTCTAAAAATAAGAATCGTTGCTTTAGCAGGATCCCGAAAGAGGGCGGGGTCAGGACGGTGGAACCACCACGAGGTGCGCCACGGTCTCCGCACGCGCTTGGGCCAGGGCGTTGTCATCCGGACATGCCAGGGAGACATACACCGAGGATGCGGGGACGCTGAACAACCTTGCCAGGATAACGGCCGACTGACCGCCGGTTGCCGAAGAGGATTCCACACCGAGGAACTCAACACTGTGCTGCGGCTTATCGGAGTCCTGTCCCCAACGCAAGGACGCCGACTTCAGGTTATCCAGCGCATTGCCGGCATCCAGGTATTTGAAGAGTTCCTTGGTGGAGGACACATCGTCCCCGGACACCACCAGCGGCCCCTGATTGACGCTGACCCTCACTGCGAGAGTGCAACCGTCCGTCTTCCTGTACCTGGTCTCACCCTGCATTGCGGAATGAACCACGGACCAGCCAGGCACCTCTTCCAACCTCGTGGAGACTGTGACAGGCTCCCCCGGCGCCAATGCGCCACCTGCCGCCAGCGGCAAATCCTTCGCGGCCACTGCGGCTGCGTCGTGCCCAGGCGTAATGGTGGGCGTCGCCAGCGTGGATTCCGACGGCGACGGCTTGGGTGCCGCAGGATCCGGCACGTTGACGCTGCAGGCAGCCAGCAAGACGCCTGCGGCTCCGGCGGCAACCAAGCCGGCCAGCCGTCGTCGAACGTTGTTCGCCACTATGTCTCCTTGCCTTGCTGCCGTAGCCACGCTGCTTGAATCTGACTGCCCTCTTCCCGCCGCCCAAGTAACGCGGCCTATCGCCGCGATCGAGTCTAGCCGTCCGCGGCATGGAGGCTCCGCCGGCACCGCAAACTCACTAGGCAAGTACCCACAGCCCGGCAGGGACGAGGTCTACGACCACCGGTAAATCAGCGATGCGCTCGCCGTCGGCGTATGCCACCACCCCATCAGCTTCCAGCCGCACTTTCCGGACGCGCCTGATCTCCACGGCGGGATGACCGGTATGTTTCCCGGCGAAAACCTTGGGAAACACGGCAAGAAAACGGAGCCTGGACAAAGGCTTCACCACAAACATGTCCAACCAACCGTCGTCGGGCACTGCCCCAGGGGTGATCTTCATGCCCCCGCCAATGAACTGTCCGTTGGCCACCGAAATGAGCAAGGCAGGCTGGCTCCACGACACGTCGTCGGCAGTCACGGTGTAGGTGATCCGCCGGAAAGAGCCCAACTCCCTGAGCATCGCGAGGTTGTAGCGGCTCTTCCCCCGCGGCCATCGCCAGGAATTGGCCCGTTCGTTGACGGCCGCATCAAAGCCGGCGGAAAGGACGCCGGCGAAGTACGTGGTCCGACCAGCAGAGGTGACCCGCCCGGCGTCGATCCTGCGCCCGCCTGCTTCCAGCGCGAGCAGTAGCCGGCGGCACGCGGCGGCGGTGTCCTTCAACGGCAAAGCCAACATCCGTGCCACGTCATTACCGGTTCCGCTGGGAACAATGCCAAGGGGAATGTCCAGCCCGACGAGCGCATTGACACCCAAATGGACCATGCCGTCGCCGCCCACCACCACCAAGGCCTCCACGCCGGTGGCCAGGGTCAGCTCCACCGCACTCCGCAAGGCGTCGTAGTCATCGGCCTGGAGTACGACGACGTCCCGGCCGGCGGCGCGGAGAAAAGCTGCGGCCTGGTGCCCGGCATGGCGCGTACGACCAAACGAAGCAGCAGGATTCATGGCGACAACGATCTTCTTCGGCGTACTGGAAGGGTTCTCGGCTGCCGAAGGATTCACAGCGTGAATTATGCCAGCGGGAACCACGCGCCCCGTTACCGACGTTCACATAGTGGCTGGATAAACTTGCCAGTACCGCGCCTCTTCAGAAGCGCACCGTCACCCTAGAGAAGGGCCCGTGCTTGGCCGAGGGCAGCAGTTCGCATTATCAGGTTCTCCGCGTTTCCGTCACCGCAACGGACAAGGAGATCAAAGTGGCCTACCGCAAGGCTGCCCGGAAAGCCCACCCCGATCACGGTGGAGAAGCCGAGATGTTCCGACGCGTGACCCTCGCCTACGAAACCCTCATTGATCCCCAACGCAGGGCCGAGTACGACCGCAGGTACGCCCGTGGAGCCTCAGGCGTGAGCCAGCCGAGGCCGGGCGACTACTCCGGCACTGCCGCACCGGGCCCCTCCGCCACCACAAACGTCAAGCGACCTCAGGCCCAACGCAACACTGCGGGCGACCCCCCGGTTTATGTTCCGGCATTTGACGACCCCAACGAGGTTCCTCTCATTTCAGCGGCCGAAGCGGCGCAGCAAGTCCATGGACTCCCCCGCAAAAGGGGCATCTTTGGCGCCGACGCCCGCATCCAACGCGAGATGCGCACGGTCCAGCTCATCAGCCGGCAGGTCCTGCCCGCGATTCCCGCTGCGCGGCTCATCAACGGCCTGCGCTCGCCGTCGGATAACAACCACATCGACCACGCCGTCCTGTCCGGCTACCGGCTGGCCCTCATCGGTTCAATGCTGCTGCCCAAAGGCGCCTACGCCTGGGACGGGAACTCGCTGCGGCACGGCGGACGTTCGGTGGCTCCCCCGCAACTGGCCCACATCGTCCGCCACATGCAGGACCTTTTCCCCGAGCTCAATGTCACCGGCTGGGTGGTTCTGCACAGCCCTGACGGCAACCTCCATGAACCTGTGATCGACCAGTACGGAAAGGGCCAGTCGAGCCATAATGCCGTGGAGGTAGTCAACGGTGCCGGGCTTGCGAGGGGACTTAAGCAATTCCTCAGTTCGGGGCCGGCGCCGAACACCGTGGTGGTGCCCGTCCTGGCGCGACTGCTTCGCGGAATGCACTAGTCATCCCCCTGTGCCGTTTCCTGAACGCGGCCATACCCGCACGGGCTGACTAAGATGGGACGGTGTTCCGCATCCTCTTCCACACTCCAGAAATCCCGGGCAATACAGGCAACGCCATCCGTTTGGCCGCCATTACGGGGGCCGAGCTTCACTTGGTGGAGCCCCTCGGCTTTGATTTTTCCGATGCAAAGCTGCGTCGGGCCGGTCTTGATTACCATGATCTCGCCGTAGTTACCGTCCATAAGGACATCGAGGCCGCTTGGGCTGCACTCAAGCCGGAACGGGTTTTCGCCTACACCTCCGACGGCGAGACCTCCTACACGGACATCAGCTACCGCGAGGGCGACGTCCTGATGTTCGGTCCCGAATCGGTGGGCCTGCCGGACTGGCTCAAGCAGGATCCGCACGTCACCGCCCGTGTCCGCCTTCCCATGAAGCCTTCTCTTCGCTCGCTCAACCTTGCCAACGC
This sequence comes from Arthrobacter sp. Rue61a, assembly GCF_000294695.2. Classification (NCBI taxonomy): domain Bacteria; kingdom Bacillati; phylum Actinomycetota; class Actinomycetes; order Micrococcales; family Micrococcaceae; genus Arthrobacter; species Arthrobacter sp. Rue61a. Next base: position 3,170,410 of record NC_018531.1, read on the forward strand.
TGCTTCAATCGCCGTCTTTGAAGCCTGGCGGCAGAACGGATTTGCCGGCGCCAAGGTGTAGCCCATCCAACGGAGCCACAGCACCGAATACCTTATGGCAGGACAGTCCCTGCCTTGGACATTCGTTGAGGAGCCTACGTGAGCGCGCTGCAGACCAGGGTGATGACAGCAAGCCGCTGCACCGCCGCGCCTTCGACGCAATCCCGTTATGCTGCCGGTTTCAAACGGGACGACATATGCTGGACGGTGATGGACATCCCCAACAATCCCGGCCCCCCGGTCTTCGAAGCTACCGGCTCTGCGACTGATCTGAATTCACAGCTGGCTGGCTTGCTCGAACTCGTGGCAGCAGGCGACCAGCAGGCTTTCGCCGAGTTCTATGGCCTCACCTCGAGGCGTGTCTTCGGTATGGCCAGGCGCGTCCTGATAGACCCTGACCTCAGCGAGGACGCCACCCAGGAGGTTTACATCCAGGTATGGCAGGGCGCCGCCAAGTTCGATCGCAGTGCGGGAAGTCCGCTGGCCTGGCTCATGACCATTGCCCACCGCCGGGCCATTGACCGTGTCCGTGCCGTGCAAGCGGCAACTGACCGCGAAGCTAAATACGGCGCAGCGAGCCAGGACCTGGACCGGGACCTGGTGGCAGAGGAAGCCGACAGCAACCTGGAGGCCGAAGCGGTCAGCCGGTGCCTCGGGACGCTCACGGACACTCAGCGCGAATCGGTCCGCCTCGCGTATTACGGCGGATTGACCTACCGGGAGGTCGCCGAGCATCTCGGTGCCGCTGTACCCACCATCAAGTCGCGCATCCGTGATGGATTACTGCGCCTGAAGACCTGCCTGGGGGTGGGTTGATATGAGCGAAAACACCAGTGGAGGCTTTATCCGCCGAATGTTTGCCAACGACATCGCCACCGACCTCGCTGAGGGCCGCGTCCTCGAACTGGCGGAAATCTATGCCTTGGACGCTGTAAGCGACGACGAACGGGCAATGATCGATGCCTACATCAAGGACGCTCCGGAAGGTCCCGAATTCCTGCAGCGGGTCCACGAAGCCCGCGAGACCCTGGCAGTCAGCTTCGCGCCCGAAGAAGCGCCGCCCGCAGGGCTCTTTGACAACATTATGGAGCGCATCAGCAACGATGCCGCCAGCCAGCCCCCCGCCGTGGCGGCAAGCCCCGACGTGGCGGGTCCCGCCGTCGACGACCTCGCAGCCGCGAGGGCGAAGCGAGAGGAACGTACACGCGCGGGCGGGGCGCGCCGGTGGATCGTCGGAGCAGCAGCTGCAGCGGTCATTGCACTCGGTGGCATTGGAGTGGGCGCCTATGTCTCGACGCAGAACGACCCCGTCAACCAGGTACTGCAAGCGCAGGACGTCCAGAAGAAGTCCGCGCCGGTTCCCGGCGGTGGTACGGCCACCATTTCCGCGTCATCAGCCAAGGATTCCTTCGTGGTTCTGATGGATGGCGTTGCACCCGCCCCAGAGGGCAAGGTGTACCAGTTGTGGACCCTCCCCAAGGACGGCTCTGCCCCTGTACCCCAGGGCACCATGGACGCCGAGACTCTCTCCAAACCGGCCGTTGTGAAAGGGCTGTCCTCAGCTTCTTCGGTCGCGATTACCGTGGAACCCGCAGGCGGATCAAGCGCCCCCACCACAGACCCGGTCCTGGTGGTCGGGCTCAGCGCCTGACTCTTGACGCTCGACGCGCGACGGCGGCCGTCCCCTCAAGGGACAGCCGCCGTCGCGCTTTTAACCCGGTTGCTTCCGTAGCTACAACACGAGCGACAGAAGCATCACAAAGCCGAAGCCCACCACGGAGATCAGCGTCTCCATCACGGACCAAGTTTTGAATGTCTGCCCAACGGTCAGCCCGAACAGTTCTTTGACCAGCCAGAATCCCGCGTCGTTGACGTGGGACAGGAACAGGGAGCCTGCGCCGATGGCCAAGGCCAGCAAGGCTGCGTGCGTCGGGCTCAGGCTGCTGGCAAGCGGTGCCACAATGCCCGCCGCCGTCACTGTCGCCACCGTTGCTGAGCCTGTGGCCAGGCGCAGGGCCACTGCCACGATGAAGCCGAGCACCAGGACGGACATGTTGGCGCCTTCGGCCCATTTCTTGACGGCATCGCCTACACCGGCACCGATCAGGGTCTGCTTGAATCCGCCACCGGCGCCCACAATGAGGAGGATAGCTGCAATGGGCCCCAGGCTTTCACCCAATTTGGCTGTGATCCTGCTGCCCGTGAAGCCTACGGCGTATCCGAACGTCACGATCGCCAGCAGGACCGCCAGCGTCATGGCCACCAGGGGCTGGCCCACGAAGTCGAAGAAGATTCTGATTGCCGGCGCCGTTTCAGGGTTGGGCCAGATGATGCCGCCCAAGGCCTTCAACAGCATCAGCACCACGGGGAAGATGATGGTCAGCAGGGTCACCAGGAACGACGGCTGGCGCTTGACTTCGCTCAGGTCCGCTGCGTGCTGGGTGTCGATGCCTCCCGCTACAGCCGGGGCATCGACCGGTACCCACCGGGCAGCCAACCGCGAGAAGAGGGGGCCACAGATGATGACAGTGGGGATCGCCACGAGGATGCCCAAGCCGAGCGTCGTTCCCAGCTCCGCTTTGACTGCGCTGATCGCAATCAGTGGACCCGGGTGGGGCGGCACCAGTCCGTGAAGCACGGACAGACCGGCCAACGCTGGGATCGCGATGCGCATCAGCTTCATCTTGGACCGCTGAGTAACCAGGACGATCACGGGAAGCAGAAGCACGAGCCCGATTTCGAAGAACATGGGCAAGCCGATGATGACAGCCACGAGCGTGATCATCCACACCAGTTTGTTGCCGCTGGCTTTGGCCAACAAGGTGTCCACCACGCGGTTTGCGCCACCGGAATCAGCCAGCAGCTTTCCGAGCATAGCTCCGAGGGCAATAAGCAGGCCTACTTCCTTGAGGACACCCCCAACGCCGTCCTCGAAGTTGGTGATGACCTTGCCCAGCTCCACGCCGGACGCCAGTCCCACAAAGGCCGAGCCCAGGACCAGCGCCAGGAACGGGTGGAGCTTCAGCTTTGCGATCAGCACCACGATCAGTGCAATGCCCAGCGCGGCCACCACGAGGAGTTGGGTGTCGTGGGCTGTCCATTCCAGTACCTGCGTCGCTGTTTCCAGGACCTTCACGAGGCGGTCGCTTCGGTACCGGCACCTACAGGCCGGAGACCGAGCCGTTCAATGACTTCGTCGGCTTCCTCTGCCGGCGACGCGGAAACGCACAAGGAGATGTAGTTCTCGTCCTGGGTCGGTTCCTCAAGGGCGTCGAACTGCGACTCCAAGAGCGACGGCGGCATGAAGTGGCCGTGCCTGGAGGCAAGGCGATCCGAGATCTTGTCCTTGCTCCCCTGCAGGAAAACGAACACAACGCCTTCGCCCCGGAGGACATCGCGATATTTCTTTTTCAGTGCCGAACAGGTGATGATCGCCGGGGTTCCGGCATCCACGTGCTCCCGGATCCAATCCGAGATGATGCCCAGCCAAGGCCAGCGGTCCTCATCGCTGAGGGCCTGTCCCGACTGCATCTTTGCAACGTTCGCTTCGGGATGGAGATCATCGCCTTCGGCAAGATCCCACCCGAGTTTCCCTGCCAGTACGCCGGCTACGGTCGATTTGCCCGAACCGGAGACTCCCATAATCACCAGTACAGGTTGCTGCGCAGTCTTCGCCATCAAAGTCTGCCTTCCTCGAATAAATATGATTTAACCGAGATCAAGCATATGACACGGGTTACACCACGGCAATGTCAGAAGCCGGCGATGGTGCTGGAACCGTTGACGGACACCACATGGAAGGCTTCCGCGCTGGTCCCGGCAGGCAGGCCGGCACGCTCCCCGTTGGCCAACATCATGCTCCGGACTACCCGCTCCATACCGTCAATATCCGGGTGTTGGCTGGCATGGACACGGATCGCATCGAGCTTTGCGTCCACCTGCTCCGAGACATCAACAAAGTGGTTCTCCCGGGCCTCCGGGCTGGAGATAAACCACAACCACGGCAGCTTGTAGGCAGCCAGCCCGGCCTCAGCCAGCTCCGGGTAGGCAAAGGGGTTCTCCACGGCCGGATAGACCGCCCGAGTCACGGCTTCGCCGGCTGCGAGGTGGTCAGGGTGGCTCTTCTGGAGGCGGTCCCAGTTCCTTTCCGGGTGCATGGTCAGCACAATGTCAGGGCGTATTTCGCGGATCAGCTTCACCACCTGCTTGATGACGCCATGTGTCGGCTCAAGGTATCCATCATGCTCATGCAGGTAATGGATGTCCTTGACCCCCACCAAGGCAGCCGCTCGTTGTTGCTCCTCAGCGCGGAGTTCGGTGATCCGTTCCCTGTCCACCGGATCGAAGCCGCCGGCATCGCCGTCGGTCATGATGCAATAGCTGACCTCCACGCCGGCCGCCGTCCAGGCCGCGATGGTCCCGGCGGCGCCAAAGTCGATGTCGTCAGGATGGGCGGTAAAACAAAGCACCCGCTCAACGCGCTCCATGGAGGCGTCAAACGGGCTCTTCGCTGACGTTATGTCAGTAGGCAAAGGGATCAGCCTTTCCGCTTCTTGATCTCCGCAGTGGCCTGCGGCAGAACCTTGAAGAGGTCACCGATGATGCCGTAGTCGGCAATCTCGAACACCGGCGATTCCGCGTCCTTGTTGATGGCGACAATGACCTTGGAAGTCTGCATCCCGGCCTTCTGCTGGATAGCTCCGGAGATGCCGGCAGAAATGTACAGCTGCGGTGAAACCGTGACGCCGGTTTGGCCAACCTGTGCATCGTGGCCAATCCAGCCTGCGTCGGTGGCAGCGCGGGAAGCGCCAACTGCCGCGCCCAGGGCGTCGGCAAGCTCTTCGAGGGGGCCGAAGTCACCGTCAACGCCACGGCCGCCGGCGACGACGATCCTTGCTTCGCTGAGGTCCGGCCGGCCGCTGGCGGGCTTCTCGGTCCGCGACGCAATGCGAGCAGAGTTTGCCAAGCCGTCAGCAGGAACTTCAACTTTTGCAGTGGCCGGTGCAGTCGCGTCACCGCTCGGCGCGGGTTCTACGTTGTTGGCCTTGACCGAAAGAACCGTCACCGGAGTGGTGGCCTTCGCGGTGGTGTTGTACGAGCCCGCCAGGACCGACTTGTGCGCGGTACCGTCAGCCTCAACGCCAACGACGTCCGTAATAACGCCGGCGTTGAGCTTGATGCCAAGCCTGCCCGCGATTTCCTTGCCCTCAGGCGAGTTGTCCACGAGGACCGCGGTAGCGCCGGATGCTGCTACAGCAGCGGCCAGGTAGGCGGCCTTCGGCCCCACCAAGTAGTTATCGAGATCGTCCACCGACGGCTGGTAAACCGTGGTGGCACCGTAGGCACCCAAGGTAGCGGCGACGTCGTCGTTCAGCTCCCCGGTGAACGCGACGGCGGTCTCCCCCAGTGAGCGGGCGATGGTCAGGAGCTCCAGGCTGCTCTTCTTGAGAGCTGCTCCCGGGTTGTCAATGAAAACAAGTGCGTTTGCCATGGTTGCAGTCCCCTTTAGAGCAGCTTCTGTGCGGCGAGGAAGTCGACCAGCTTGATGCCGGCGTCGCCGTCGTCGGTGATGATGGTCCCTGCCGTCCGCGGTGGGCGGGCCTCTGCGGACTCCACCACCGTCCACGAACCGGCCAAGCCCACCTGCGAAGCGTCCACACCGATGTCGGCCAGCGACAGGGAGGCGATCTTCTTCTTCTTGGCAGCCAGGATGCCCTTGAAGTTGGGGTAACGCGGTTCGTTGATCTGGTCGGTGACCGAGACAACTGCTGGAAGCTGCGCTTCAACCGTTTCAGAGAAGGCGCCAGCGTCACGTCGTGCGCTGACCTGACCACCCGTCACCTCAAGGCTGGAGGCAAAAGTGACCTGCGGGAACGACAACCGCTCGGCGAGCTGCGCCGGGATCAGCGAGGTCTCGCCGTCCGTGGAAGCCATGCCCGTCAGGACCAGGTCCACCGGGCGGCCGTCGGCCGAGATGTGGCGAATAGCGGCGGCAAGCGCCAGCGAAGTAGCAGCCGCATCCGAACCAGCCAAAGCGTCATCGCTGAGGTGGACACCGGAATACGCGCCGATCTGTAGGGACTTCTTCACAGCATTGACCGCACCGGACGGGCCCATGCTCAACGCAATGACCTCGTTCCCGGCCTTCGGTCCGCCGCGTTCCTCCGCCAATTGGAGCGCTGCCTCGAGGGCGTACTCGTCCAGTTCGGACAAAATGCTCTCGTCACGGTCGGTTGTGTTGCCAGGTCCGGTGATGTGCCGGTCGAACTGGGCGTCCGGGACGTGCTTGACCAGAACGACAATCTTCAATGTCTCTTCCACTGTCTTCGAAGCAGCCTTCCATGCTTGTGGACGGCCAACCGCAACAGCGTGGCCGTGAATTGCCCAGCGCGTGGGCTCGTCCTAGCTAAGCATATTGCCCGCAGAAAACCACTCCCAGCGTTAAGCCCTGTTTCAGCTACGCGCGATGCTTACGCTGACCCCTGGCCGTGCCGGGTACGTCAAAACGGCGAACGACACCCGCAAGGTGCCGTCCGCCGTCGAACGCTGTTCTCCCGTCTGGGCAGCCTACTGTTGGGCGGCGTCGAGCGTGACCTCAACCTCTTGCGTCTGGCCACCGCGCTGAATGGTGACCTTGACCTTGGCGCCGGCCGGCTGTTCCCGGACCGCCGCAGTCAGTTGGTTGGGATCGCTCACGGCGTAGTCTCCGAACTTGGTCACGACGTCGCCAACCTTGAGTCCCGCATTGGCAGCAGCCGAACCCGACGTCACGGAAGCAACCTCGGCACCCACGGAGAAACCTGAATCGCTGCCCGTGGACGACTTCGAACGAACAGAGACACCGAATTGCCCATGGCTGGCCTTGCCGGTCTCGATGATCTCCTGCGCAACGCGCTTGGCGTGGTTGATCGGGACACTGAAGCCGACGCCGATGTTCCCGGCCGAAGAATCGGACGTTCCGCTGCCCGCCGAGGCGATCGCAACGTTAACACCGATGACCTCGCCCTTGCTGTTCACCAATGCACCGCCGGAGTTGCCGGGATTGATCGCTGCATCGGTCTGGATCACGTTAATGGCGATGGAACCCTCATTGGCAGTCCGCTGGCTCTGGCCACCGTTCGGCGGTGCGAACTGGAAGCCCTCATCATCGCCCTGGCTCTCATCCGGAGTCCCCTCCGGCACAGCCGACGACGCAACACTAATGGTGCGGTTGAGCGTGGACACGATGCCGTCCGTCACCGTGCCGGTGAGACCCAGCGGCGAACCGATCGCGACGGCGGTGTCCCCCACGTTGATCTTGGACGAGTCGCCGAGGGTTGCCGGAACCAGGCCCGACGCGTCGCTCACCTTGATGACGGCAAGGTCTGACAACGGGTCCGTGCCGACCACAGTGGCTTTGAGGACCTTACCGTCGTTCGTGCGGACCTCGATGGCGGCATTGGCCGTGGCACCGTCGAGGGTGACCACGTGAGTGTTGGTGAGGATGTGGCCCTGATCGTCCAGGATGATGCCGGACCCGGTTCCGCCTTCACTGCCACTCGTTGCCTTGATAGTCACCACACTGGGCGAGGCCTTGGCTGCCGCTGCGGTGATGACGTTGACGTCGTCCTTGTTGTTCACAATCACCGTGCTCGACTGTCCGCCTGTGGAGGCGGCAGGTGCCGGGTTATCCCATAGTGCGTTACTGCCGGCCACTACGCCGCCACCGATCAGGCCCGCCGCGAGCATGCTGGCCACCAGGGTACCGACGCCGAACGCCGGCTTACGCTTGGTTGCTACCGCTGAAGAGTGCCCGGGGGTGTGCTGCATTCCGGGGCCGTTGTGACCTTGTGCGGTGTGGAATCCTTGTGCGTTGTGGAACTGGGAACCAGCACTGCCGTTGGCTCCCGGGTTTGAGCCGCCATAGAACGGCTGGTGCTGCGGGTAGCTCGGGCGGTGACCTGAATCCTGCTGCTGCGGAGCGCCGTAGTACTGCGGCTGCTGCGGGGCTGCTGGCTGCTGGAAAGCCGGCAAAGGAGTGGTGTTGTCCGTCCCGGCTCCTTGCCCGGAACTCCAGGCAGGCTGCTGCTGGGTGGCGGAGGCGTCGTTCTGCTCCCCCGTCGTATCCCGCGGCTCTGACGGCTCGCGGTTCTCTGGTGCGGTGCCCTGCGCTGGGTTCTCCGTCATGGGTGTTCCTTTCATCCTCGTCTCCAACAACTATGTACCCATTAACTGGAACAAAAGCGGACGTTCGCTGGGAGCTTCCTGAAAGGGGTTGGCAACGTTCGTCCGGCCCTTCAATTTCTCCCTCAACGCCTCAACAATCCAGCTCTCTCCTATATTTCGCTGGTGGCATATTCACCCCTGTGGACGGGCCATGGGGTGCACCATAGAATCAAGAGGAATTGCCACAGCGACCTGCGGCTTTACACCATGCGTGGGGGCGCTGAGCATTCTGTGACGATTGGTACGCCTTGTTCCAGTCGCAGACGTGCTGAAGGGTTGCACATGCGGTCAATAGTTAAACGCGTACTCGCCGTGATTGGCCTGGTTGGAATGTTGGCCCTCCCGGCCACATCCGCTTGGGCTGAAAGTCCAGTGACGCTCGATCCCACCACCAAGATTGTGGATTCGGCGGGCGTGCTCGGCGGAGATAAAGCCAAGGTTCAAGAGGCCATTCAGAAGCTCGGGGCTGACCACGCCATGACGCTGCACGCTGTGTTCGTCAAACGGTTCGAGGACCCCGCCGACCGCGTGGAATGGGCCGCTGCCGTGGCAGACCAGGCAAAGCTTGGCTCCAATGCCATGCTGCTCACCGTAGCTACAGATACACGGCAATATTTGTTGAGCAAGCCAAACAATAGCAAAATCACCAATGCCCAAAGGGACACGATAACCAGTAAGGCAATTGACCCCCAGCTGCGTGCAGGGAACTACGCTCAGGCAGTCATCGATGCAGCCGCAGCCATCGGAGATGCTGCAGGCGGAGGCAGCGGAACTGTGCCCAACGGAAACGCTGGTGTCGGAGTACTCGTCGGAGTAGGCGTTGTAGCGGCCGGCGGCGCCGGAACCTACCTCTACCTCCGAAACCGCCGTAAGAAAGGCAGCACCAAGGCTGTCAGCGCCAGCTATGGACCACAAGGCGAACAGCTTGACCCCTTGGCTGGCCTGACCATCCCTGAACTGCGCCAGAAGAGCGGCTCGCTGTTGATCGAGGCGGATGACGCCATCAAGTCCAGCGAGCAGGAACTCGGTTTCGCCCAGGCGCAGTACGGTGACTCCGCGATTGGCAACTTCACCAAGGCCTTGGAAGAGGCAAAGGGCCACATGACTGAGTCCTTCAAGCTGCAGCAGCAGCTGGATGACCACATCCCTGACACCGAAGAGCAGCAGCGGAGCTGGCTCGGCGAGATCATCCGCCGATCAGAAGCCGCCCTGGCATCCTTGCGTGATCAGAAGGCTGACTTTGACTCTTTGCGCGAGCTTGAAAAGAACGCTCCGCAAGCCTTGGCAGCCGTGACCGCGGGAGCCAAGGAGGCCGATGCGAAAATCGCCAGCGCAGAGCAATCCCTTGAAGGATTGCGCGCCAAGTATGCCGAATCTGCCTTGACTCAGGTCTCCGACAACATCCTGCAGGCCAAGGAGCGGCTGGCGTTCGTGCAGAACGCCGTCACTGCCGCCCAGGAGAAGTTGGCAACCGGCGAGAACAGCCTTGCGGCCGTGGCAGTACGTGCCGCAGAGGAAAGCCTGCACCAGACCAACGTGTTGATCGATGCCATCTCCAAGACGGCCGGCAGCCTGGACGAGGCCCGTACGTCGTTGGAAGGCGCCGTAGCGGAAACCAGCCAGGACCTGGCCCAAGCACGGGCGATGATCCAGTCCGGCGAACACCCGGAACTTGCCGGTCCCGTGGCCGGAGTCGAAGCCGCCCTGGCTCAGGTGAGGACCGAGATCCAGGGTGGAAAGATCGATCCCATCGCGACGCTTAGTCGAGTGGAGTCGGCCCACCAGGCGCTCGACCAGTCCTTGTCCGGCATCCGCGACCAGCAGGAGCAGGCCCGCCGCGCCCAGGCCTCATTGCAGCAAACCATCATGGCCGCACAGGCACAGATCAGCGCCACATCGGATTACATCACAGCTCGTCGCGGCGGCGTGGGCACGGAGGCTCGAACGAGGTTGGCGGAGGCTCAGCGCAACCTCGATTACGCGCTCTCCATCTCACGCAATGACCCCGTCACGGCTCTGACCTACGCCCAGCAAGCACATTCGCTTGCAGCCCAGGCGGCACAACTCGCACAGTCTGACGTCGACCAATTCGGCTACGCCGACCAGGGCTACGGACGCGGTGGAATGTTCGGCGGTGGTGGCGGAGGCGGTGGCCTCGGCGGCGCTATCCTCGGCGGCATCCTCATCAACTCCATCCTGAACGGCGGCGGAGGCGGCTGGGGCGGCGGCGGCAATGACGGCGGCGGCGATGGTGGATTCTTTGGTGGCGGCGGCGATTCCGGCGGAGGTTTCGACAGCGGCGGCTGGGGTGGCGACGGCGGCGGTGGAGGCGACTTCTAGCCAGACAGACTAGGCGGGGTCCATGCCCCGCATAGAAGCGGTACAACAACTGATCACTGATTTCAGTGTCACCACTGAGCAGGACGAAAGGCAACACAATGGTTAAGCAGTCCATTTTCGGTCGGATCTCGCAGCTCGCCAAGGCAAACATCAACGCCTTGCTGGACCAGGCTGAGGACCCGCAGAAGATGCTGGACCAGATGGTCCGCGACTACACGAACAACATTGCCGAGGCGGAATCAGCCGTAGCCCAGACCATCGGTAATCTCCGGATGCTGCAGGCCGACTACAACGAAGATGTCAAGAACGCCCAGGACTGGGGCAACAAAGCCTTGGCAGCGTCGCGGAAGGCCGATGAGTACCGCTCGGCCGGTGATCCTGTTGATGCCCAGAAGTTCGACAACCTTGCAAAGGTGGCCATCCAGCGTCAGATGACCGCAGAGTCCGAAGCGAAGGCAGCAGAACCGAGCATTGCTTCCCAGACTGAGGTAGTGGACAAGCTCAAGACCGGGCTTGACCAAATGAAGAACAAGCTCAACCAGCTAACCGCCAAGCGCAACGAACTGGTAGCACGCTCCAAGACCGCTGCCGCGCAGTCCCAGGTGCACGACGCCCTCAAGAGCATCGACATCATGGATCCCACCAGCGAGGTTGGCCGCTTCGAAGAGAAAATCCGCCGTGAAGAGGCCAAGGTTTTGGGCCAGCAGGAACTCGCCAGCTCCAGCCTTGACGCCCAGTTCAACCAGCTCGAAGACCTCGGAGAGCAGACCGAGATTGAGGCCCGCCTTGCGGCCTTGAAGTCGGGCGGCTCCAAGCCCGCCATCGGCGCAGGAGCCCCGGCGTCAACCGGCGCAACAGTCGACGAAGCTGACTTCGACAAGCTCTAAGGAACGCATCGGGCGGACAGCCCAAAGCCGTGCTCGCGGAACCAGAATGGGCCGGATCCTGAAAGGGATCCGGCCCATTTTTGCTTTGCGCTCCTCGTCCAGCCTTAGGAAGGCACTGACGGATCTTGCCCGGGGCTGACGTCGGTCGCCACTTCTGCGCGGATCTCGAAGCCCTTGGGGTGGAAATAGGTGACCGTGCACTCCAAGACCTCTCCGTGAGGTCCAAGCGTAGTCCGTTCCAAGCGTGGCACCATGGCGAACCCTCGGACGTTGAGAGCGTCTGCCAGGTGCTCGGGCGGTGCATGCATGGTCACGGTTATTTCTGCCCGGTGGAGGGGCTTCAGCGTCCTGTCCTGGATGACCTGGTAGATGGAGTTCCGCTCGGCATCCGCCAGGCTGATATGGCGGCCGATATGCGACGGGATGAAAATCTCCGCAATGGCATAAGGCCATCCGGCGCTTGAGTAGGAGCGGCGGATCACCAGCACCAGGTTGTCGTCAGACACCAGCTTGGCCGGCACTGACTTGTCCTTCTCCATCCACTTGTATTCGATGAGTCCCTTGACGGTCTTCATGCCGGCCGCAGTAAACGTCTCCATGAATGGCGCCAAGCGGTTCAGCATCTTCGCAGGACGTTGGGCCATCACGAAAGTCCCCTTGCCCTGCCTTCGGACCAGCAAACCCTTCACGACCAGGGTTTCGATCGCTTTTCGGACAGTGGTCCGGCTGATGCCGTAGGCATCCATCAGGAACTCTTCCGTAGGTATCCGGGAGCCTGGCTCCAGACGGCTGACGTGATCCGTTAGAACGTCAGCCACCTGCTGATACACGGCAACAGGACCATCCCTTTGAAGGACTTCACGCCCATCTCCAAGTTTGTAGTCTTCATTGACCATTGGGCGTCCCATCCATTTCTTGCCTCAGCAAATCCGGGTTTGATGCTAGCACCGGTACCCCGGTGACCAGTTAAACAAAAGATCCGGATCAGTTGTCACTGATCCGGATCTTTCTCCAGTTGCGGGGACAGGATTTGAACCTGTGACCTCTGGGTTATGAGCCCAGCGAGCTACCGAACTGCTCCACCCCGCGTCGCAAGAACAACTCTACCGCACCCTCCAGGGTGCTTATGACCATATGGCATCTAAGGTGCCGCAGATCACTCCCCCGCGCCTGAACGAATGCCTATAGACCGTGGATCGCTTCCGCATCATGCCGCGACCGCGTCCACCGTTCCCACCAGAACTCTGCGGGCCAGGCCGAACCCGAGGGACGTGAGAGAGGGTTGGGACCAAACCCGAGGGACGTGAGGGAGGGTTGGGACCGAACCCGAGGGACGTGAGAGAGGGTTGGGACCAAACCCGAGGGACGTGAGAGAGGGCCCGCTTGCGTGCAGGGGGCTTCAGGGATTGCGGGCAAAACAAAAGGTCCGGATCAGTGTTTACTGATCCGGACCTTTTTCTCCAGTTGCGGGGACAGGATTTGAACCTGTGACCTCTGGGTTATGAGCCCAGCGAGCTACCGAACTGCTCCACCCCGCGTCGCAAGAACAACATTACCGTCCGGTGAATGTCAGACCAAATCCTGGCGACGTGATGTGCATCTCCCCTAACGCGAAAGGCCGGCACCCGCCCCCGACAGGGAGCAGGCGCCGGCCTGTGGCCGCCTACAGAGCTAGCTGCTTGGCGACGGCGACGGTGTCGCGCTGGGAGTAGCTCCCGGCGTCGCTGTCGGCGCAGGCGTAGCGTCCAAACGGGCCTGAGCGTCGATCGCCTTCTTCAGTGCCTCAGACAACTTGGTCTGCTGCGCACCGTAGCCGGCGAAGTCGCCCTTGGCCAATGCGGCCTGGCCGTCCTGAATAGCCTTGTTGGCCTCATCGAGGGCTGCCTTGAGGTCGGCCTTGGCGTCGGTGGGCCCGGCAGGCGGCGGAGTGGTGCCAGGAGGCGAGGTAGGCGTCTGGCCATTGTTGTCGGAGTCGCCGGCAGTAGCACCGGAATCACCGCCGAACAACTGGTCCAAAGCTTCATCCAAGGTGGGCGCGAAGCCGATCTTGTCACCGAATGCCACCAGCACACGCTGCAATGTGGGGTATGACGTCTCACCTGTGGACTTCAGGTAGACAGGCTGCACGTAGAGCAGACCACCGCCTACAGGAAGAGTCAACAGGTTGCCGTTCAGTACATCGGATGCACCCTGCCTCAGAAGGTTAAGCGCCTGAGAGACGGTGGGATCAGAGTTGAACTTGTTTTGCGCCTGTCCGGGACCCGGGACCTGTGTATCGGTCGGGAGCTCCAGGAGCCGCAGCTTTCCGTAACTCTCCCCCTTGACTCCCTTGACGTTTCCGGCGTCCGAGTCAGCCGCCAGGAACCCGTAAAGGATGTTCCGGGCGCTGCCGTTGACCGTTTGAGGAATGAAGGACGAGGTCAGCTGGAACGCCGGCTTCTCCTGGTCGGGCATCTGCAGCGACATGTAGAACGGCGGCTGCTTGACGGCTTCCGAAACGGTGGGATCGTTCGGAACACTCCAAGCATCGTTGTTCTGGTAGAAGCTGTCCGGGTCGGTCACGTGGTAGCGGCCGAGCAGTTCACGCTGGACCTTGAACAGGTCCTCTGGGTAGCGAACGTGGCTCATGAGATCGCCGGACATTTCCGAGTACGGCTTGATGACCGTGGGGAAGACCTTTTGCCATGCCTTCAGGATGGGGTCCTGGTCATCCCATGCGTAGAGGTTGACGGAGCCGTCATAGGCGTCCACTGTTGCCTTGACCGAGTTGCGGATGTAGTTCACCGAGCTGTTCGGCAAGGCGACAGTACGTCCTGCACTGGTTTGCGAGTCCACAGTAGCGTTCTGCAGCTGCTGCGGCTGGGAGTACGGGAAGTACTGGCTGGTGGTGTAGCCGTCAACAATCCACTTGACGCGGCCGTCCACAACTGCCGGGTAGGCGTTGCCGTCGACGGTCAGGTAAGGGGCGAGCTTCTCAACGCGTTCACGTGGGTTGCGTTCGTAGAGAATCTGGGATTCAGCATTCACACCGTCCGAGAGCAACAGGTCTGAAGACTGGAACTTGATGGAGTACAGGATCCTGTTGAGCCAGTTGCCTACGTTCGGTCCGCCGTTGCCGCTGAAAGTGTACTGCGTCTCTCCGCCACCTTCCCGCCCTGCTGGTCGGTCCTGCTCGCGGTTCGGGGCACCGTCCGGCGCTCCGACGATGGAGTATTCGGGAGAATTTTCGCCGAAGTAGATACGGGGCTCGTATGAAGTGTCATTGCCGAGGACGCCGTTGGACGGGATGCCAGACTGCAGGAACTCCGGCTTGCCGTCGGCCGTGAACTTGTTGCCCTTGGCTGCGACAACGCCATAACCATGGGTGTAAACGATGTGCCTGTTAACCCATGTCTGCTGGTTGGCGCTCAGGCCATCCGGGTTCAGTTCGCGAACCGCAATTACGGTGTCCTGGACTTTGCCGTCAACCATGTAGCGGTCAACATTCAGGGTTTGCGGGAACTGGTAGTACGGGCGGTACTGCTCAAGCTGGGCAAACGCCGAGGAAATGAGGTTCGGGTCAAGGAGACGGATATTGGCAGTAGTCTGGGCGTCCGCTGCCAAGGCACCCGTAGTCGCCGTGGTGGTGGCGTTGTAAGCCGACACATCGATCTTGTCCAGACCGTACGCTGCCCGCGTCATCTTGATATTTCGATCAATGAACTCCTTTTCCAAGGTGTTCTCCGACGGACGAACCTGGAACTGCTGAATAACCCATGGATAAACACCGCCTGCCAGAATGGCGGTGATGACCAACATCGCGGTACCGATCACCGGCAGGCGCCACCGACCAATGATCGCGGCAATGATGAACAGGATGGCCACAAGGCCCGCAGCCACAGCAAGGATCGCTTTGGTGGGGACAACGGCATTAACATCCGTGTACAGCGCACCGGCCCAGCGGCCCGAGTTGCTCTGGACAGTTGTGTACCTGTCCAGCCAGAAGTTAACGCCCAGCAGGATCAGGAAGAGTGCACCTGTTACCGCGATGTGGATCTGCGCTGCACGGCTGGTGAAGATGCCACGCTCCATAAGACGGATGCTGCCGTACAGATAGTGGGTCAGGATGCCTGCGATACCGGCTACGACGGCAATGCTGATCAGGAAGCCTGTGATGAAACCCAGGAACGGCAGCGACATCAGATAGAAGCTGATGTCCATGTTGAACAATGGGTCTGCCTGACCGAAGGGCTCCTGGTTGAAGAACAACAGGGCCTTCTGCCACTGGCTGGCTGCCGCGCTGCCGGCAAAGAGCCCGAACAGGATGGGCAGGCCGATCATGACCACGCGGCGGACAGGCTCAAGCTGAGCCTGGTAGCGGTTGAGGTTGTCCCGGGCCTCGGCATCAGGCGCATAGACGGGCCGGGAGCGGTAGGCGATCCTGATGGCAAAGAACACCGCGGCAAACATCATGGCGAAACCGATGAGGAACGTAATGATCCTGGCTAGGTTTTCGCGGATATAAACTTCGAAGAAGCCAAGCTGCTGGTACCACAGGACGTCAGTCCACACATTGGCGAAGAAAATGAACCCGACGACGGCCACTGCCACGACAATGAGCGTCGGAGTCAGGGCACCTCGTCTCAGCGGTGATCTTCCGGGCGGGTTGGAGCTGGCGGGACGGGACAAACTCTGTACCTCATTGGTGTCAGTGAACAGTCGGTGTGCGCGTGTTGACTTTTTCTGCCGCTGGGATGTGGCAGGGGCCGTCATCTATGCCACGAGTGGCGGTGAAGCTAAGTTCCACCGTCAGTCTAGTTGTTTGTGCAGGTGGGAAGGCTCCCCGTGTCCTGACCGGATCCGAGCCGCTTCACGGCCGAGGTCGCATCGGCCAAAGTTTCCACTTTGACAACCTGAAGTCCGTTGGGAACATGGCCCACGACATCGGCACAATTGGATGCCGGCGCCAAGAACATGGTGGCACCCTGTTGACGGGCGCCGATCATCTTTTGGGCAATGCCCCCGATAGGTCCCACGGCGCCATCGGCGGTGATGGTGCCAGTGCCGGCGACGTGCTTGCCGCCTGTGAGGTCCCCGGGCGTGAGGTTGTCCACGATCCCCAGAGCAAACATCATGCCTGCGCTTGGTCCACCAACATTGTCCAAGGAAATGCTGACGTCGAACGGGAATGTGAAGTCGCTGGCCAGCAGCACGCCCAGAACGTACCGGTCGGCTTGGTTCTTGGTGGGGGTTATCGTTTCAGAAACTGCGGTGCCGTTCCTGTCCAAGCCGACCACCGCCGGGGACCCAGCGCCGGCGGCAAGCTCAGCTTGGACCACGCTCATGGACGTGATCGCCTTGCCATTGATGGAGACCAGACGGTCACCCTCCTGGATTTTCCCTGCGGATGGTGACGGCTCAGACAAACCTGCCACGTTGAGCCGCTGCTCAAAAGGAATCTCGAGCTCACGCAACGCCGCAGCCACCGCATTCTCCTGCGATGTCTCCATGGCAATTTCACCCTGCTGCACCGTCTGCTCGGCCGTGGTGCCCTTGGGATAGATGAGTTCTTCCGGATAGATGGCTTTGGAGGGATCCACCCAGGCGCGGAAAACATCAAAGATGGTGGCCGGACTCTTCGGACCGCCGGTCATGACCACGGTAGTCAGGTCAAGGTTGCCGTTCGCCGGAAAGGACTCGCGGCCGGAAATACTAATGACCGGTTTGTCTCCGTCCTTACCAAGGGTGTTGAACGTGGGACCCGCCGACTCTATGACATACGGCACCGGCAACGCTGCTGCCCCGATGCCCAGGCCGAGAGCGAGGAGCCCTGAGATCACCATGATCATGTACCGGCCGTCGCGGGGCGGTGCCGTCGGCGCGGAGGTGGAATCGGCGTCGGGCGTCTGACGCGGGTCCAATGAGCCCTCGGGGCTGGGCGAAGTAAGCATTGAGGCCTCTCTATGCCGGCGTTGCGTGACCGGATCCATGGCTCCTGCCGCCGAAAGCGGCGGCGGCACATACCAAACATCAACACTACGCGGTCTGACGTTGCAGGACTGCTTTGCCTACAGCGAACGGCACCTCCTCCGGGCAGACAGCCTTCCGGCCGCGCGGTACGGTGAAAGAGATCACCAGCCAGTTCGACGATCGGCGGCACCATGACTTCCAACCCCAACAATCCGTCCAACGACGACGACACCCCCAAGGATCCGCTGGCAGAAATGCTCCAGAACCTGATGGGCGGTCAGGGCATGGGCAACATCGATCCCGCCGAGCTGGCCAAGGCCGCGGGCCTGCCCAACGATCCCCAGCTTCTTCAGCAGATGTTCGCCCAGGTTCAGGCAATGATGAGCTCCACGTCTGAAGGCCCTGTGAATTGGCAACTGGCGCACGAGAATGCGCGGCGCGTCGCTGCTGCCGGTACAGATCCCTCGGTCAATGCTCAGCAGACCAGGGAAGTCGACGAAGCACTGAGGCTTGCGGAACTTTGGCTGGACCCAGTGACTGATCTCTCGGCAACGGGCCTGATCGGCCGGGCGTGGTCGAGGGCCGAATGGGTCGAAGCGACTCTGGGGACGTGGAAGCGCCTGACCGAGCCGGTCGCCAACAGCATCGCCAATGCCTTGTCCAATGCGCTCACCCAGCAAATGCCTGAAGAAATGAAGTCCATGATGGGTGGCGCCTCGTCCATGCTGCAAAACATGGGCGGAGCGATATTTGGCATGCAACTTGGACAGGCTATCGGGGCATTGTCAGCCGAGGTTGTGAGCTCCACAGACATCGGTGTCCCCCTGGCAGACCTGGAAATGGCCTTGCTGCCGGCCAACGTTGCCAAATTCGGGGAAGGCCTCAGCCTCCCCGAGAACGACGTTCGACTCTTCCTCGCCGTACGTGAAGCTGCCCACGCGCGGCTGTTCGTCCAAGTGCCCTGGTTGCGTGGCCACCTGCTGGGTGCCATTGAGGCATACGCCCGCGGCATTCACATCGATATGTCCCGCATTGAAGACCTCGCCCGGGACCTTGACCCGAGCAACCCCGAAGGAATTCAGGAAGCACTGTCCCAGGGAGTCTTCACACCGGAACGCACTCCCGTGCAGACGGCCGCGCTGGAGAAGCTCGAAACAGCGCTTGCTCTGGTGGAAGGCTGGGTGGACGAGCTCACAGCGGAAGCAACCAGCAAGGTGCTGCCATCATCGACTGCGCTGCGCGAAACCGTGCGTCGTCGTCGCGCAACAGGCGGACCGGCCGAGCACGCATTCTCGTCCCTCGTTGGTTTGGAACTTCGCCCCCGCAGGCTCCGGGAAGCAGCAACGCTGTGGGCCACGCTGAAGGAAGAACGTGGAATCGCCGGCCGTGACGCAATCTGGCACCACCCGGATCTCCTGCCCACCGGTGCGGACCTGGACGACCCCAAGGGCTTCTCCGAACGTCGGCGCCTTGCCGAGGCAAGTGACAGCGAAGTTGATGACGCCCTGCAGAAGCTTCTGAGCGGCGGCTACGAGACCTCCGACGGCGATGAAGGAGAAGCTTCGGATTCAAAGGACACGTCCACGGAGAAGGGATCCGGCAAAGAGCCGGAAACGGATGAGTCCGACCCCGAGGCACCCACCAAATAGGCTCCGCCCTCGACAACAGAAGTTTGCAACGGCCGCCATCTCCATGGCGGCCGTTGTTCGTTTAAGGCACCGTCATCGGGTAAATTCCGTCGTCCGGGCTTAGTCAGCCACGTCCCCAGCTGGAACGCTGGAGTTTTCCGAGCCTTGTTCTTCCGGGAGTCCCCGGGATGTAGCAAAGGCAACGCCTTCCAGAAAGGCCTTTGCCCGATGAGTCTCAGGGTATGCCTCGACCAGTCTCCAGAACTCTGCGTTGTGGCCCGCCACCAGCAAGTGCGCGAGCTCATGCACCAGGACGTAGTCGATGACCCATTGCGGCATGGGTTGCAGCTTGTTCGACAACCTGATGGTGCCGTCCGCAGGAGTCGCCGAACCCCACCGGGAGTTCTGGTTGGACACCCAGCGAACCGACGTCGGAACCGCCCGCCCGCCGAGGTACGTCCGAGAAAGGTGCTCGGCATGATTGGCGAGGGCTTGGTCCGTGGCGGGACGGCGCCTGCCAGCACCCGCTTGCCGTTCTCCCTGTTTCTTCAGCTTGGCCAGCATTCGCCGGACCCACTCACGTTCCTGGGACTTGGTGAAGCTCGCCGGGATAGCGACCACGGCCTTCCCGTCTTCCCAAAATGCAGCAACAGTTCGGCGGCGCCTGGCTGATCGACGCACGACGACCGGAGCGCCGTCGTCCGTAGTGTGCGGAACGCCGGCATCGGTGGCGGATGGACGCGTCATCAGAGCTCCGAACTCTCAGCGAGTACGGCCAGGACAGCTTCGCCATAGCGTTCAAGCTTGGATGGGCCAATCCCAGCCAGGCCAGCCAGTTCCTCAAGCGATGAAGGCTTGGCTTCGGCGATTGCCGTGAGCGTAGCGTCCGTGAAGACAACATAGGCCGGAACGTCGGCCGTCTGGGCTTCGTCCCTGCGCCACTGCCTCAGCGCATCGAACGTTTGTTCCTCATATGTGGGCGGGCACTGGTTACAGCGCCCCACCTTCCGCTCGGCTCCACTTGCCAGCATGCTTCCGCAGACCTTGCACGACGCCGGTGCGGCAGCTTTCCGTCGGGTGGGACCTGTCTTGCTGCGTGCGTTGGCGGAAGCCACGGAATTGGGGCGAAGTCCGTCAAGGAACCTTGACGGCTTGCGGTTGGCGCGGCCACCCGGCGTTCGGGCTGTGGACCATGAGAGATTCAGATGCTCGCGAGCGCGGGTGATGCCGACATAGAGCAACCTGCGTTCTTCGTCAACGTCCTCCGGGGTGTCTGCGAAGGAAATGGGCATGAGGCCTTCGCTGAGGCCCACCAGGAACACGGCATCCCATTCCAGGCCCTTGGCGGCGTGAAGGGAAGCCAGAGTCACACCTTGAACGGTTGGCGCGTGCTGCGCGACCGATCGCTCTTGTAGCTCGTTGACGAACTCAGCCAGGGTGAAGGACTCTCCGCGGCTGACGGCAAGCTCATCAGCCAGTGCGACCAAAGCTGCCAGGGATTCCCAACGCTCTCGCAGTGCACCTCCGCTATGGGGGGCGGCATCCGTATACCCGAGTGACGCAACGATGTCCCGAACGATTTGGCCCAGTGCTTCCTGGGGTCCTTCGGCCACGGCGCGGGTTGCCGCCCGTAACTGGAGGATCGCATCACGGACTTCCTTGCGTGCGAAGAACCGTTCCCCTCCCCGAAGCTGGTAGCCAATCCCGGCTGAAGCAAGGGCTTGCTCATACGCTTCAGACTGGCCGTTGGTGCGGAACAAGATAGCAATCTCGCTGGCCTTGACTCCGGTATTGAGCAGCTCCTGGATTCGGCCTGCCACCACGGCTGCCTCGGCCTCGTCATCCGGGCACTCCATGAACCGCGGTTCCGGTCCGGAGGGCCGCTGCGCGACGAGCTTGAGGGGAGGCGCCCACGCTGCATCTGCCACCGGGCCGCCGCTTCGTCGGGAGCCGAGGAGGTCGTTGGCGAGCTTCACCACTTGCGGGGTGGACCGGTAGTCACGAATGAGCTTGACGACTGTGGCTCCCGGGAACTGTGCTTTGAACCCCAGCAGGTGCTTGGGTGAAGCTCCGGTGAAGGAGTAGATGGTCTGGCTGGCATCGCCCACCACACACAACTCGTTCCGGCCTCCGAGCCACAAATCCAACAGCCGTTGTTGCAGGGGCGAGACGTCCTGGTATTCGTCCACCACGAAGTGGCGGTATTGTTCCCGGACTGTTGCCGCTACTTTCGGATCCTCCTGGAGGATCCCTACCGTGATGAGGAGAACGTCTTCAAAGTCGATGACGTTCCGGTCGGTTTTGATGTCCTCGTATGCCTGGAACACCCGGGCGACCGCAGTGAGGTCGAAACCTCCGGGAGTACCACGGTCTTGGGCATTCTCCAGGTAGTTGGCGGGCGTCAGCATGGACACCTTGGCCCACTCAATCTCGGCCGCAAGGTCCCTGATGGATGCACGGTCAGTGCTGAGGCGAAGCCTGCGGGAGGCCTCGGCGATCATGTTGGCCTTGTGGTCCAGCAGATTAGGTAGAGTGCCGCCGATTGCCTGCGGCCAAAAGAACTGCAACTGCCTCAAAGCGGCGGCGTGGAAGGTACGGGCTTGAACGTTGGCAACACCAAGATCGCGAAGCCTGCTGCGCATCTCAGCTGCGGCCCGGGCGGTAAAGGTCACGGCCAGAAGCCTCTGGGGGCTGTACACCCCGGAGTGGACCCCATAGGCAATGCGATGAGTGATGGCGCGTGTTTTTCCCGTGCCTGCCCCCGCGAGGACGCACATGGGTCCCGTCAAAGTACTGGCTACTTCGCGTTGCTCTTCATCCAGGCCGCTAAGTATGCGCTCCTCCAGTGAGCCTCCGCCGTCGAAAATTCCTTCGGTCACGGCTGGAGGTCTTCGATGACGCCGCCGTACCAATGCTCAATCAATGAACGCGCGATGGACAAGCGCGTTGAGATGGTGATTTCACCGCTCAGCACAGCTTCCTGCAGCTCCTCGCGGCTGAACCACCGAGCCCGGGTGACCTCTACGCCGTCGGGCCGCGCTACGGCGTCGTTGGTTCTGGCGGTGAATCCCAGCATGAGGGAGGCAGGGAACGGCCACGACTGTGAACCGAGATACTGGCAGGCCGTCACACGGACACCCACTTCCTCCCCGATTTCCCGAACAACAGCCTGCTCCAGCGATTCACCCGGCTCAACGAATCCTGCGAGCGTCGAGTAGTTCCTGGCGTCCACGGGCCCTCCGCCGCCCAGCAGAAGCCGGCCATCAGGGCCAACCACCGTGACGATAATGGCGGGATCCGTCCGCGGGTAATGCTCCGAGTTGTCCTTGGGACAGCGCCGAACCCAGCCCCCGGCTTCGATGTCCGTGGGCGTGCCGCACTGCGGGCAATGCGTGTGGGTTGCATGCCAGTTGGAGATTGCGCTGGCCTCAATGAACAAAGCGGTGTCCTTGGCGTCCAGACGCGCCGCAACATCCCGGAAGCCTGCCCATTCAGCACCCAGCGGGACCGTGGCGGTGCCCGGCGCCGGCGGTTCCGCGACAGTGAACAGCACAACGGACGTGCCTTCCGGCAATGATGACGACGTCAAGGTGGTGCCCAGGTAGATGGCAGCAACAGCACCGCCACCCGACGCGTTAAGAGCGTCCCAGAGCGGAGCGGCATCCCCGAACCAGAGACCGTCAGCAGTCACCAGCGCTTTGCGCTGCGAAATGACCATGGCCTTGGCCGTACCGGAAGCGACGAGATCCTCAACCATCCCAGGCTTCATACGGACGCCCGAGCCGCGATCCACCATGGCAGGGCGGACGGGAAGAACGGTCTCCATCAGGTGATTGGCAAGCGCCGGCGACTCCGTATAACTCATGTCTCTACCGTACTGACTCGTACCGACAAAAAACATTTGGAAAGGTCCCCTGTTGTGGACACCACCCCAGGGGATCACCCGCTTGGGCAGCTACGCCGTGCTTTCCCCCACATTTGAAGGGTATTTGCTGCGGATCTGAAGACTCGCCGCACTGCATCATGGCCACGGGCCGCACTCAATCTACCGTGGAGAACGTGAGAAGAACACCGCTCGAACTGGCCGCCATAGCAACCGCGGCGGTGCCTGGCCTTTCGCCGACGGCCGCAGCCTATTCCCCCGACGACGACGCAGACTTCGACTCAGCGTCGCTGCTCGACGCAGAAGGCAAACGCTGGCGGGTCCGCTCACCGCGACATCCGGAAGCCAGCACGCGCCTGGAAACCGAATTCATGGTGTTGCGGGCTTTCGCCCCGGCCATCCGCGCTGAGCTGCCTTTTCATGTGCCCACCATCGCCGGCACGGTGCGGCAAGGAGCCTTGACGACGTTCGTCTACGCCCACATGCAAGGCTCCACGCTTTCCATCGAAGAACTTTCAGCCGGCAGTCCTGCCCTGGCCCGGGAAGTCGGAGCAGCCCTGGCAGCCATTCACGACTTGCCACTGACCTTGGTCACCAACGCCGACCTTCCCAGTTACTCGGCCAATGAGTTCCGGCAACGCAAACTTAACGAGCTTGACCAAGCAGCAACCACGGGCAAGATTCCGGCCACCCTGCTGCGCCGCTGGGAACACGCCCTCGAAGACGTTGCACTTTGGCGCTTCAATCCTTCAGTGGTCCACGGGGACCTTCATGAAGACAACCTGATGGTGCAGGATGACACCGTGACGGCCCTGACGGGTTGGACCGATCTCCGAATCGGCGATCCTGCCGACGACTTCGCCTGGTTGGTGGCATCCAACGAAGCCTCGTTTGTTGAGGCCGTTTTGAACCACTACACGCAAGCCCGCCGCGACGTCCCTGACGCCCACCTACTCCGCCGGGCCGCTCTCCTGGCCGAGTTCGCCCTGGCACAGTACCTGGTCAAGGCCATGGCCGCCGGGCACCAGAGCATGACGGCAGAAGCCGAGTCAATGCTCCAGACACTCGCCGATGACATCGACGAGCAAGTGCGCCGCGATGAAGAAGCTGCACAAGCCGCTGAGGACGAGGCCGCTGAGCTGAGGGCGTCGGACTCACCGGCAGAGAGGCCCGCCGTCAGCGTCGCGGCTATCCCCGATGCGGAGTCAGAGAGCCCTGAACACGGCGACTCAGGCACGAGGTCACTCCATGACGACACTTCCACTGCGGCCATCAGGGTTGTCAGCGTGACCCCGCTTCACGCGGCCGAACGTTCCTAGACTCCGTGGCCGGACTCCAGATGTCCCGGTAACTCAGCGACTGCTCTTGAGCGCCTTCGCGACAATCAGCTCAAGTTCCTCGGCGCTGCCAAGATCGTGCGGACGCACAACAGCGTCATCCGCCACATAGTAGAACGCTGCGCTGACGTCCTCGAGGGGCACATCTTTAAGTCTGGCCCACGCGAGCCGGTAAACGGCCAGCTGCACCGCCCGAATCGCCAGTTGTTGACCTGCGGGGCGTCGTCCGGTTTTCCAGTCAATGAGTTGCCAGCGGCCGTCGGCATCACGGAACACGGCGTCGATGCGTCCACGGACTACGACGTCGCCAATCCGCGTCTCCACAGGTACTTCGACGAAAGCAGGAGCGCGCTGGGCCCACTCGGACTTCTTGAAAGCCGCCACCATGTCATCCAAGCCGTAGGCCTCGTCGATGTGGGAGTCCGAACGGGGCGCTTCATCGAGGTCCAGCATGCCGGTTGTTCCGAAGTACTCCTCGACCCATGCATGGAAGGCAGTGCCCTTGCGCGCCGAAATGCCTGGTTCACGGGGAACGGGCCTGCGCAGCTGGGACAGAACGGCCGCAGGGTCAGCGCCGAGGTCCACGAAGAGGGAGGCAGAAATATGGCTGGGCAGGTGGACATCCTGAACGGTCTTAGCCTGCCGTTGGCGATCCAACAGTAGTTCTGCCTCTTGGGACCACTTCCCGGCCACACCAGTCAGGTCATTTGAGGGTGCACGGCCGGGTTCCTCGATGTATCCGCGGACCAGGGCCGCGGCCCGGTCCATGGCAGAACGTCTGCCGGGAGTCAGCCTTAGGCGGGCACCGGTCCGTGGGTCTGAAGGCCCTTCCAAGGGGTCATAGGGGAATTGAGCAACCTCAAGCGCTGCGGTCAACGGGCTTTCTTCAGGCAAGGCCTCCTCGGCCACCGATTCCGCATGGATGACCGCACTGGCGAGCGACTGCATGCGGGCAGCACCGTCTTCCACTGCAGCTACTGCGGCAAGGGGTGCCAGTTCAGAGAGAAAGGCAGACATGCCGGCCATTCCCGACCGAGAGCCGTTCCAGGCAGCGCTGGAAGCCCACAGTACGAACTTCGCCCGGGTGTAGGCGACGTAGGCGAGTCTTCTCTCTTCGGCCTCACCGTGATGCTGGACTTCGGATTTGAAGTCTTTCTCCGCGTCCAGCCATCCCTTTTGGTCGGGCTGATCCAGGTCCCATTGGGGAAGGTCGGCACGATCACCCCGCAAGGGCCACGGCAAGGCCGCGGCGCCGGTGCTCCACCGCGAATCCCTGTTGCTGGGGAACGAGCCGGCGTTGAGGCCGGGGACAAAGACAACGTCCCATTCCAAACCCTTGGAAGCATGGACGGTCAGCAATTGCACCGCTTCCCGGTTGGTCTCGACGGGTGCCACGTCCAAGCCCCCTTCCTCGGAGGCCGCAGCCTCCAGCCAGGACAAGAACGCCAGTAGGTCGATGCGCTGTGATGTCTGCAGGAACCCGGCCGCTGCATCCTGAAAAGCATCCAGGTTGCGGCGTGCCTGGTGGATGCTGATTCCGGGCTTGGCAGCCACCTCGATGTCCAGGAGCATTGCTCGTTCCACCTCGCCCAGAAGTGTGGTGAGGTCGTCGCCGATGTAGCTCCTCAGGGAGCGGAGCTCCGAGGCAAGGCTGGTCAGTCGATCCAGGGCGGCAGCGCTCAGGCTCCGCCCATGCCCTGAAGTCCAGCCCGGCCGGGGAAGGAAGTCAAGGGCCTCCACGAGGCTTGCGGCATCGGTGATGTCGCTTTCAACCACTACGCCTGCGGGTTCTTCGTTGTCGTCAAAAGATTCAGGCTGGGCTTCCGGAGCAGACCGGCGGCGGGCAAGGAAACGGGACCAGTCGCTGAACGCCATCAAATCTGCCGGACCAATCCGCCATCGTGCCCCGGCCAACAACCTCATAAGAGCATCGGAACGTCCTGGATCGGCGAGGACCCGCAACGTCGCCACCAGATCCACGATCTCTGGTGTGTCCAGCAAGCCGCCGAGTCCCACGATCTCGTAGGGAATGCCCTGGAGTTCGAACTCGCGGCGGAGGCACTCCATCTGCGCCCGTCGGCGACACAGGACCGCCATGGTGGGTTTGACCGGGGTGCCGTCTTTCTCTTCCTCGAAAACAGTTCTTTGGTAGCGCCGGACATCGCGGGCTATGACGGTGGCCTCGTCTTCATCCGTGCCGAAGCGACCGATCACTACGCTCCCATCCACCGCTGCAGGGCTGGGTACCAACGCGGGGACTGAGACATTACCGGCTGTCTTCCTGTCCCCTGCCGGACCCTCCGATGCTGCCGCCCTGTTCAAGGGCGCTGCGATGGTGTTGGCGGCTTGGAGGATGTTTCTGCCGTTCCGCCAGGCAGTGGTCAGGTAAGAGGTGGGCGCGACGGAGTAGGACTCATTGTCGGCGGAGTGGTCCGCATGCCGCACGGGAAACTCCTGCACAAAGTGGAAGAGTTGCCCTGCAGAAGCGCCGCGGAATCCGTATATCGACTGGTTCGGGTCGCCTACCGCGGTCACTGCGTGACCCTGTCCGAAAAGACGCGAGAACAGAACAAGCTGCGCGTGGGAAGTGTCCTGGAACTCATCCAGGAGCACCACTTTGTAGCGGGCACGTTCGGTGGTGGCAGCGAGAGGGATGTCGCTCGCAATCCGGGCCGCAAGAGCCACGAGGTCACCGAAATCAAGGACACCGCGCTGACGCTTCGCTTCCTGGTAGCGGACCACCATGTCGGCAACGCTGCCGCGTGTCCGGAGCATCGCCGCAAGTTCGCCGGCTGCCTGCGTTGGATTCTTCTTAGCCCCGGCTACATAGGGAAGCTCCTCAAAGGTCTGAACGCGCTCCAAGACCCAGTCCCGTACTTCCCCCGGATCCTGAAGGTGCTCGGCGCATTCACCGGCCAGCTGGATCACTGCAGTGACGAGTGTGGATTTGGCGGCAGTGAAGTGCTGGTACTCGCCGTCATACGCTTCAACGACTTCGCTGGCCAGCTGCCAGGACTGCGCTCCCCCCAGCAAGACGACATCCCGCTCGATGCCCAGGCGAAGGCCGTAATCCGACACGATGCCGCTTGCATAGGAGTGGTATGTGGACACTTTAGGTTCGAGGTCGTCGGCTTCGAGGAGTCCCTCCGGGAAGCCAATGCTACCGTCGTCCGCCGCCGCTATCCGCTGGAGGGTAGCCAGCTTGGACCGTATCCGACTCGCCAGCTCTCCCGCTGCCTTGCGAGTGAACGTCACGCCGAGCACTTCTTCAGGACGCACCCAGCCGTTGGCCACTAGCCACACCACCCGGTCCGCCATGGTGGCCGTTTTGCCAGAACCCGCTCCGGCGATCACCAGACGGGGCGAAAGAGGTGAGGCAATAATGGCTGCCTGTTCAGGCGTAGGGTGGTTCTTCTCGCCAAGGATGCCGGCCAGTTCAGAAGGTGAAAACCTTGGCTCGGGAACTACCTCTACACCCAGGGGGCTGGAGGCGAAGCCGTCCAGGAGCTCGGTTGTCATTCGGTGACCTGCTTTCCTCTGGCGCACAACGGGCAAATATCCGGGAGTCGGCATCCATGGCCGCCATGCCCACCCTTGCCGGGGTCGTGACGAGCTTCGAACGTCGCACCGGCCATCAGCGCGGCCGCCTCATTGACCAGGCTTTCCGCCCAGTTATCCGTCGAATCCAATGGATCCTGCTGCTGCACGGCGGGACTCTTTGTCTTCGTCCCAAGTTGGGCCAACACAGCACCGCCGGGGACGAAGCCATGACCGGACCCGGCAAGGGATCCGGCGTCGTTCGTTTCCTCCCGCGTTCCAGCATCCAGGAAGGCGCCTCTGAGAACTGCGGCCTGGTACGCACCTAGTTGGGGATGCTTGGCAACCTCAGCTTTGCCGGGTTGCCGCTTGCCGGTCTTGAGGTCCACGATCACGAGCCTGCCCTCCGGATCTATTTCGAGGCGGTCCACCTGACCCCGGAGTACGGCGTGGCGGACGGCCTCCTCATCAGGAGCATGAGGATCACCTGTGCCACCGGCATTCACGGCGATATCCGGCAGCTGAACTTCAAAGTCGTGTTCAACCGCCAGAAGGCTTCTTCCCTCGCTGCGCATGATGAGCACATACTGGGCCAACTTTCGAACCATGAGTTCCGCCCGCTGAAAATCAAGCTTCCCTTCCCAGTTGTCCTTCATACCCAAAGTGGGCCAGCGGCGTACGAGTTCAGCAACGTACTCGGCTCCCGAAGCATCGGGAAGGTCCTGCGCGATGCTGTGGACCAAGGTGCCCAGGCTGCGCGCAAAATCGGTGGCAGCTTCCCCTCCGGCTGCTTGGACGAACCAGTCCAACGGGGACTTATGGACCGCTTCCACTTTGGACGGCGAGACGGAGACGGTGCCGCCAGCCGGCACCACGACTTCATAGGAACTCAGCGCCGCCAAACCCCACCACGAGTCAGGATGGGCACCCGGAACGGCTGGTTCCGTGCCGGCAAGCCTGGCCAGTATGCGGGCGGCTTCATGCGCGGTTCCGTTGATTCCGGTACCTGCGTCTTCCGATTGGGCGTGCTGGCGCAGTTCCGCGACAAGGGCCCTCAACGTCATGGGACGATCAACAGGCGTGTAGTCGCGCTTGTACTCACCGGAACCCAGCGGCGCCACGTAGTCCAGAAAAGCGGAAGGTTGTTCATCCTCAGAGGACACTGCCGTGCAGATCAATACTTCACGGGCGCGCGATACAGCTGTAGAGAAGCTCCTGAGTTCGTCGTAGCGAATGTCCCGGAGCCGGCTCAGGGGCCCGCGCTTCAGGGCGTAGTCCACTCCATGTTCCACGGCGTCGGCATAGACTGTGCTGCCCAGCAGCTCTCCACGCAATCGGGTGTTGGGCCACACGCCTTCCTGGAGACCCGCCACTATCACCACCGGCCATTCCCGCCCCGCCGCACTTGCGGGAGTCATGATCTCTACGCAGGCCTCCAACTGTGCCCGCGCGGCGAGGGTATCCATAGGCAGCTCCTGGTTCAACAAGTAGTCCAGAAACTGCTCGGGGCCGGAACCGGGCAGTTGGTCCACGAAGCGTTCGGCTGTATGGAACAGAGCCATCATGGCGTCAAGGTCCCGATCGGCGCGGGCCCCGGCGTTGCCGCCTTCAAGGGCCGTTTCCGCCCAGCGGGAAGACAGTCCGGTGGCATGCCACAAAGCCCACAGAACAGATTCCGCGTTGGCCCCGGGCTCGACGGCGGCCGCTGTACCGGCTGCGATCATGCGGGCGAGCCGGCGGGCAGAACTGCCTTCAATCCCCAATGAGGCCAAAGCCCCGGGCTGAAGCAGAGCCTCCACCAGCAAAGCGTCGCTGGAGCGGCCGCCACCGCCCGAGAGCTCCTCGCGACGCAGGGATTGCCGGAGCCTCCGCAACTCGATGGCCGTGGCTCCGCCGATGCGGGACGTCAGGAGGGAAACTGCAGTTTCCGGCGTCAGTTTTCCGGGGTCCAGGACAATGGCAAAAGCCTCCAGCAACGGCCGCACGGCGACTTCGTCACGGACAGCTGAGTCTGCCACGGGAACGCGCACCGGAATCCCCTGGCCACTCAGGTAGCGCTGCAACTGCGAAATTTGCCCGCCGTTCCGGACGATCACCGCGATGTCGCTGAACTCCCGGGATTCCCGCAGCTGCGCTTCGAGGATGCGCTGCGCCACATAGCGCAGCTCGTGCACGGCCGATGGGAGAACATGGCCCTCAACCCGACCATGATCGCTGGTAGTCGCCTGACCCGTGCCTTCCGGACGTTGCGGTTGTTCCATCTGCCTGGCCAGCTGACCACCGGAACGCTGTGAGATACGGCCTGCAACCCGGGTCCACGCCTCAGCCACCTCGGCCGTGTGCCTGTGGGTCACCGACAGCGGGCGTTCGAGAACCTTCTGCTGCGTGCCGCCCAGCAGCGATGGCAACTCTGAGACCAGGTCCGGGCGTGCGCCGCGGAAACCCTGCACTACCGTGTCCGGTGAGTAGGTCACCACGACGTCCTTGCCTTCTCCAATGTCGGCAAGAAGTTCGAATACTGCCGGATTCGATTCCTGGGCGTCGTCCACGAGGATGAGTTGGAGACGTTGCCTCTCGGCGGCGAGGAACTCCGGTGAGTCCTGGAAAATTTGCCGCGCCGTGGTGATGATCCCGGCGGGGTCAAAGGCCTCCGGCATGCGGAGGTCCAGGACATCCCTGTACTCGCTGTACAGCTCAGCCGCCGCCATCCAGTCAGGCCGTCCGCACTCGTAAGCCAGCCCAACCAAGTCCTCGGCGGTGCGTCCCGATTCAATGATGCGGTCGAACAACTGCCGGATCTCGTGACGGAAGCCGCGGGTAGGAAGTGCTGCGGTGAGATCCTCCGGCCAAGGCAGCTGGAATCCCGGGCGGGAGTGGCCTTCCAGTAACTCCTTGATGATGAGGTCCTGCTCGGGGCCCGACAAAAGCTTCGGTGGCCGCGTCAGCGGCAGGATGCCTTCGGCCTTTGCCCGCCGGATAACGTCGAAGGCGTACGACGCCCAGGTGCGTGCCGGCGTCGTACTGAGACTGCGGTCCAGCCGCCCTGTGAAGGTGTCGCGCAAAGCAGCGGCGGCGTGGCGCCCGGGAGCGAGAACGAGAATTTGTTCCGGATCCAGGCCGTCTTCACGAACACGGCGGACTGCGGATTCCACGAGCACAGTCGACTTGCCGGTGCCAGGTCCTCCGGGGACAAGGACGGGGCCGCTCCCCTGCGGGAGGGAAACGACTGCGAATTGGTCCGGGGACAAAACGGGTGCCGCGTAGTGGGTCTCACGCGGCGGGAGCAGGCGGAGGGCTGCCGGTGCTTGGCGGGTTTTGGCAGGAGTGGCGGTCACACAGTCATTTCATCATCGGGCACCGACAATTTATGGAGTTGACGCTCCAACTGGTCAGAGATCACATCAAGTTGGTCAAAGTCAGGTTCTGTAGGCGCCCATCGGGCGGCTGTCAGATCGACGCGCCAACGGCCTTCACCCGTCCTCAGGAATGCCTCGTAGGCGCCGTGCAGCGGAGTGGATTCTTCCAGGTAGTGCCGCAAGGCGTCTGCTTCATGACCGGTAGGCGCTTCCCCGCTTGCCCGCAGGACACGCCACCATGCGACGGAGCTGCCGTAGTGGCTCATCACAGTCCCAACCTGCCGTGGACCGCCGGCTCCAAGAAGCTCTGCGACGTCACCATAGGCGACCGCCGAACCCGATGGAACAAGGTCCACAACGGCCAGAACAGCCGTCACGTACTCCATCCGCATGTGTTCAGCGTAACGGCAGGAGTGTCGTGCCCAAAGAGTGTCGGACCCAGCCGGTAGCTTGAAGACATGAGTTCCTGGAATACCCTCTCCCGTGCCGCATTCGACCTCGAGACCACCGGAAAGAACTCGCGGTCAGCGCGGATCGTCACCGCTTCCATCACAGTTGTGGATGCTCACGGGGAGCTCATCGCAGAGCACGAGTGGTTGGCAGATCCCGGTGTGGAGATTCCGCTCGAAGCCAGCGAGGTGCACGGCGTAACCACAGAGAAGGCCCGCGCCGAAGGCCGCCCGGCAGCAGAGGTCACACGCGAAGTCGCCGGGGTACTCCAAGGACTGTTCGACGACGGCACTCCCGTCATTGCTTTCAACGCCAGTTACGATTTCACCGTGTTGGCGGCGGAGTCTGCCCGCTACGGCGTTCCCCAACTGAGCCGCTTCCCCGTGCTGGATCCGTATGTCATGAACAAGCAAGTGGACCGGTACCGCAAGGGGAAGCGCACCCTCACCGCTTTGTGCGAGGAATACGGCGTGGACCTGACAAACGCACATACCTCCGCGGCGGATGCGCTCGCTACGCTCCGCGTTCTGGATGCCATGGCCGGCAAGTTCCCCAAGTTGCAGATGCCTGCGTCCACGCTGCATCAGCTGCAAGTAGACTGGGCGGCGTCCCAGGCTGCTGATTTCCAGCAGTACTTGCGTCGGAGCAAGCCCACCGCCGTCATCGAGGGTGAGTGGCCGGTTCTGCCGCCTGAGGATGCCAGCCGGGGCGGCTTCTAGAACAGGAAGCACGCCAAGCGTTACTTTTTGCGACGCAAGTCACAACGAATTCGGGAACCCAAAATGTGGGACTGGCCGCGCGGAGATTCCACGCGAAGCTTCTCTGCCGGAATAGTCCGGAGTCCAGCCGGCGTTTGGCGGGAACTTTGTTCGGTTAATTTGAGTGCTGGCAGTCACTTCTTCGATTCACAGCGCGCTACTGGGCTGGTGACATAATTAAGTTTGGCGGGTTGAAGTCTGCTAGGGCAGCCAACCATTGTTCTGCTGCCGCATTCCCCGCCCACCGCGAAACGTCTCCGTTACCCGATGAAAGTGATTTCTTCATGAAATTCAAAGCCCCTAAGTGGCTGTCTGTTGCCCCCGTGGCCGCAGCCCTGGTGATTTCCCTGGCAGCATGCGGCGGAGGAACCTCCGAGCCCAGCGGCTCGCCCACCGACGCCCTCGCCGGCAGCGACCAGAAGTCGCTGGACACGTTTACCACCGCTGACGTTACGGCGCTGGATCAGATCGACAAGTCCAAGCTGGGCCTCATCACCGACGGCACCCTGCGCGTGGGCACCCTTTCCGATGCCCCGCCGAACATTTTCATTGATCCGTCCGGTAACTTCACCGGTTACGACAACGAACTCCTGCGTGCCATTGGTGACAAGCTGGGCCTCAAGGTCGAGTTCGCGTCCACCGACTTCTCGGCGCTTCTGTCCCAGGTGGGCAACAAGCAGTTCGACGTCGGATCCTCCTCGATCTCCACCACGGACGCCCGTCGCAAGACAGTCGGCTTCACGAATGGCTACGACTTTGGCTACATGGCGGTCGTGACCAAGAGCGACTCCAAGGTCACCGGCTTCGCCGACGTCAAGGAAGGCCTCCGCATCGGCGTCGTCCAGGGCACCGTCCAGGATGACTACATGACCAACACCCTGAAGATCGAGCCTGTCCGTTTCCCTGACTACAACACTGTCTACGGCAACGTCAAGAACGGCCAGATCGACGCTTGGGTTGCACCTTCGCAGCAGGCTGAAGGCCAGGTCAAGGAAGGCGACAACACCAAGATCGCCGAGAAGGTTGTCAACACCCAGAACTTCACCGCATACGCCGTGAACAAGGACAACCAGCCGCTGATCGACGCCCTGAACTCCGGTTTGGATGCAGTCATCGCTGACGGCACCTGGGCCAAGCTCACGGCCGAATGGTACAAGGACCGTCCGACTGCCGCCGAGCAGACCCCCCAGGGCTGGAAGCCGGGCAGCAAGGCCGTCCAGCTCCCCGCCAAGTAACCAAGGCGTTCCATGGATATCCTCAATCAACTAGCCGAGACCTTCTTTGACTGGGAGGCAATGGGCGAAGTCATCCCCAAGATGTTCGCCGTCGGCCTGCCCAACACCATCGTCCTGGCCGTCGTCTCGGGCATCATCGGGACCGCGCTCGGGATGCTGCTCGCCCTGATGGGGATTTCCCGGAACGCAGCAGCACGGTGGGTAGCCCGCATTTACACGGACATCCTCCGCGGGCTTCCCCCGGTGCTGACCATCCTGGTGATCGGATTCGGTTTCGGTCCTATCATTCGCGAGCTTACGGGTTCCACCAGCCCTTACCCCATGGCCATCGCGGCTCTGTCCTTGATGTCCGGCGCATACATCGGCGAGATCTTCCGTTCCGGTATCCAGAGCGTGGATAAGGGCCAACTGGAAGCAACCCGCGCCTTGGGGTTCAGCTACGGCTCGTCCATGCGTCTGGTGGTGGTGCCCCAAGGCATCCGCCGCGTGCTTCCGGCTTTGGTCAACCAGTTCATCGCGTTGATCAAAGAATCGTCGCTGGTGTTCATGCTTGGCTTGCTGGCAACCGAGCGTGAAATCTTCCAGATCGGCAAGGACGCCGCTGCCAACAGCGGCAACCTGTCGCCGTACGTCGCCGCGGCCATCTTCTATCTGGCGCTGACCATCCCGCTCACGCACTTTGTGAACTGGATTGATGCACGCATGCGTGCCGGCCGCCCGGAGAAGAAGGAACCGGACGAGGCAGCAGCCGTCGTTGGAAAAGGAGCCCAAGCATGAGTGAATTCGCATCAGGCACATTGACGGCGAAGAACATCCACTTATCGTTCGGCAGCAATCACGTCTTGCGGGGCATCGACCTGCACGTCGAGAAGGGCACCACGGCATCCGTGATCGGCCCGTCCGGCTCGGGCAAGTCAACGCTGCTCCGCGTGATGAACCGACTCATCGAACCCGACCAGGGCGACATCCTGCTGGATGGAAGATCGGTGCTGAAGGACAACCCGGACGAACTGCGTCGCCGCATCGGCATGGTCTTCCAGCAGTTCAACTTGTTCCCGCACAAAACGGTGGCCGAGAACATCTCGCTGGCATTGCGCAAAATCCGCGGCATGTCCAAGGAGCAGGCGCGCGATGAGGCCCTGGCCCAGCTGGACCTGGTGGGTTTGAAGCACAAGGCGGACTCGCGTCCAGCCAACCTCTCAGGCGGACAGCAGCAGCGTGTGGCAATTGCCCGCGCGCTTGCCATGAAGCCCGAGGTGATGTTCTTTGACGAAGCTACCTCCGCGCTGGACCCGGAACTCGTCAAGGGCGTGCTTGCCCTCATGACGGACTTGGCCCAAGGAGGCATGACCATGGTGGTGGTAACCCACGAAATGGGATTCTCCCGGAATGTCTCGGACATCGTGACCTTCATGGACGCCGGCGTTGTGGTTGAATCCGGTCCTCCGGAGCAGCTGTTCACCGATCCCCGGACGGAACGCCTTCAAGGTTTCCTTTCGGACGTCCTCTAAGCAGGACAAAGCACAGGTTACAAAGAACCCCGCCTTCCAAACGAAGGCGGGGTTCTTTGCTGTGCTCACTGCCTTGGAGCCGTTAGTGAGCGGCTTTGACCCGCAGCACTGTCAACGCTGCAGCATCCACCTTGGCCCGGAAAGCAGGATCTGACGTAGCCTTCTGCGCCACCGCCCGGTGCATGGCCGGAATGCTCGTGGGATCGGCGCACACCAGCATGGTTCCGCCTGCACCGAAGAAGTTCAGGGCGCGCTCGGCATCGGACCATGCTTCCAGCTGCGCGGCACTGCAGAGATCGTCTGAAAGAACGATCCCCGTGAAGCCGGCGTCAGCACGGAGCATGGTTTCCATCACGGTGGGCGAGAACGGTGCGATGTTGGCGGCGTCAATCTTATCGTAGTAAGCATTGGACACCATGACCCATTGGGTGCCTGATTTGATGGCCGCGTGGAACGGCTCCAGCGCAGGATCGTTCCGGGTGGTGGCCGTGTCACGGACATCGCTGCTGACATCGGTGTTGGGAACCACCCGGCCAAGGCCCGGGAAGTGTTTGACCACGGGAGCGACGCCCGCGTCCTTCATGCCATCGGCAAAGGCGTTGCCCAGGAGCGAGACGCTGGCAGGGTCATAGCCGTACTCCCGCTGAAAATGGCCGATGGGGGCATTTGACGGGGAAAACTCCGGGCTGGTCACTGTATCAAGGACCGGCGCGAGGTTCACATTGACGCCTACGCTACGAAGTTCCTTCCCCCACGTTGCAGCATCCGTGCGGAGCTTGGCCGCCCCGGAGGACGCCTGGAGCACTGCGGTCGGAATAGTGGAGAACCCGGGACCGGACAGAACCTGCACGTATCCTCCTTCTTGGTCCGTCGCCACAAATAGGGGTACCCCACCTGTTGTGGCAGCCGAGACCGTACCGGTCAACGACGACACGACAGCTGTAGTCGGGGCAGTTCCAGCCTTGCTGCGTCCGCTGAGGTAAACGTTGCCGGCGTGATACTTCGTCAGTGCTTCCATGGTGCCCGGTTCCGCGCCGCTGGCCTTGGCCGCCACCATAAACAGTTGTCCTACCCGCTGCTCAAGGCTGAGCGCTGCGAGTTGCTGCTCCGCAGGTGACGGTGTGCTCGGCGCCGGGGCCGGTGCGGCGGAAGGAGGCGGGGAAGGAACGGCAGACGGCGTGGTTGTCGCCGGCGGGGATGTAGGTGCCGGCGTGGCTGTCGGCGAAGAAGGAGATACAGAAGGCGTCCCCTCCGCCGAGGCCTGGCCGGAGTTGGATGGGCCACTGGAACATCCCGAGGCCGTCACCAGAAGTACTCCGGCGGTGGCAATGCTGACACTCAAAGAAGCAATGGACGGGAACTTGCGCATGGTAAACCGTGAATTCGTTGGGGGTGGGGTTTCCACCTACGAGCCTACCCCGTGACAAGCAACGATGCCCCGGACAACTGCTTCAAGCAGGCGCCGGGGCATCACCAAAAACTAGGCCGATGCGCCCGCTGCGGCCTTCGCTGCTGCAGGGAGGGCATCGACGATCCTGTTCATCGCTGCGTCGTCATGGGCAGCGGAAAGGAACCAGGCTTCGAAGACCGATGGCGGAAGGTAGACGCCGGAGTCCAGCATGGAGTGGAAGAACGGGGCGTATCGGAAGCTTTCCTGCCGCTGCGCGTCGTCGTAGTTGTGCACGCCGTGGGCAGAGGTACCAAACGCGACGGAGAACAGGTTGCCTGCCCGCTGGATGGAGTGGTCCACACCCGCGGCATCAAGGGCAGAGGAGAGCGCGGCGGAGAGTTCCAGGGATCGGGCATCAACGTAGGCGTAGACCTCAGGAGTTGCGTTCGTCAGCGTTGCGACACCCGCTGCCATGGCCACGGGGTTTCCGGACAGCGTCCCGGCCTGGTAAACCGGGCCGACGGGAGCAAGGTAGTCCATGACGTCGGCACGGCCGCCGAGTGCCGCCGTCGGCATTCCGCCGCCGATGACCTTGCCGAACGTGAGCAGGTCCGGAGCCCAGCCTTCCTGGCGGCCGGTCAGTCCCCAGTAGCCGGCGTAGCCGGTGCGGAAGCCGGTGAGGACTTCGTCGAGGATGAGGAGCGCACCGTGTTCCTTGGTGATGCGGGACAGCCCCGCGTTGAAGCCCTCACCCGGGGTAACGACGCCCATGTTGGCCGGAGCTGCTTCGGTGATAACGGCAGCAATGTTCTTGCCGTGCGCAGCGAATGCAGCCTCGACGGCAGCGAGATCGTTATAGGGCAGGACCAGTGTCTCAGCGGCAGTGGCCTCGGTGACGCCGGCAGAGCCGGGCAGTGCCAACGTGGCGACGCCGGATCCTGCGGCTGCCAGCAATCCGTCAAGGTGCCCGTGGTAGCAGCCGGCGAACTTGATGATCAGGTTGCGGCCGGTGAAACCACGGGCCAGGCGGACGGCAGTCATGGTGGCTTCGGTTCCCGTGGACACCATCCGCAAGCGTTCGACGGCGGACACCCGGTCCTTGACGATCGCAGCCAGGTTGGCTTCATCCGGGGTGGAAGCTCCGAAGGACAAGCCACGGTCCACAGCTGCGTGAACGGCGTCGAGCACGGCGGGGTGGGCGTGGCCCAACAGCGCCGGCCCCCAGGAGCAGACGAGGTCTACGTATTCCTTACCGTCGGCGTCCGTCAGGTAGGCACCCTTGGCGGACACCATGAACTTCGGAGTACCGCCCACTGACCCGAAGGCCCGAACCGGCGAGTTGACGCCGCCGGGCATCAGGGACCGGGCGCGGTCGAACAGCTGGTCGGACACAGGGGTGTTTGACGTCATGGTTCCTATTCTTTCAGTGATTTAAGCTTGGCCGGGCGCAGTCTTATGAGGCGTCGGCCAGCAGCTCAGCAACCCGGGGGGCCACCTCGCTGCCGTAGAGCTCGATGCAGCGCATCATGGATTGATGCGGCAATGTTCCATTGCTGTATTTGAGGTCGAAGCGGTCCACACCAAGGTTCCGCTTGAGCAAGGCGATTTTCCGGGCAACGGTCTCCGGGGAGCCAACGTAGAGCGCACCTTCAGGGCCGCACATGGCATCAAACTCTCCGCGATTCCCTGGACCCCAGCCGCGCTCAGAACCTATCCGGTTGCGCTGCTCCAGCCAATGCGGGAAGAGTTCCTCGCGGGCGGCCTCGTCCGTGTCAGCAATGAACCCCGGTGAGTGCGTTGCGATCTGCCGCATCGGATGGCCGTACTTGGCCATCGCATCACGGTACAGCTTGACCAGCGGCGCGAAGCGGCGGGGTTCTCCCCCAATAATGGCGAAGATGATGGGGTAGCCATATTCGGCACAGCGCAGCACGGACTCGGGTGTACCGCCTACACCGATCCAAGCCGGCAGCAAGTGGTGCTGCAGTTTGGGGTATACCTGCAGCCCGTTGACGTTGGGACGCGTGCGGCCTTCCCAATGAATCGGTTTCTGCGAGCGAACTTTATCGAACAGTTCCAGTTTTTCCTCGAACAGGACTTCGTAGTCCGCCAGGTCCAAACCAAACAGAGGAAACGACTCCACGAACGAACCCCTGCCGAGCATTACCTCCGCCCTGCCGTTGGACAACGCATCCACGGTGGCGAAGCGCTGGAAAACCCGGATGGGGTCATCGGAGCTGAGCACGGTAACGGCCGAGCCAAGGCGAATCCGTGAGGTAACCGCGGCCGCCGCTGCAAGGAAGACTTCAGGTGCGGACACCGCGAAATCGCGCCGGTGATGCTCCCCCACCCCAAAGGCATGAAGTCCGACGGCGTCAGCCAGCTTCGCTTCCTGGAGCAGCTCGCGCAGCACGCGCGCATGTTCCTTCGGGTTTCCATCGGCGTCCACCCCGGCGTCGCCGAAAGTGTTCAGGCCGAGCAGGATCTCATGGGCCGCCACCGGCGCTGTGGGATCGGCAGGAACAGCGGTCATTAGGACTCCTTCAGCCAGCCTGCGAGTTTGGAGGCCCAGTAGGTCAGGACGGTGTCCGCTCCGGCACGCTTGATGCCGAGGACGGATTCGGTGATGGCACCCCGCCTGTCGATCCAGCCATTGGCGGCGGCCGCTTCGATCATGGCGTACTCGCCCGAGATTTGGTAGGCCGACACCGGCACCGGGCTCATGGCTGCGACGTCGGCCAGGATGTCCAAGTAGCTCATGGCAGGCTTGACCATGACCATGTCAGCGCCTTCTTCGAGGTCCAGTTCAACTTCCAGGATGGCTTCCCGACGGTTTGCCGCGTCCATCTGGTAAGTCCGGCGATCACCCTTGAGCTGGGAATCCACGGCCTCACGGAACGGGCCATAGAATGCTGACGCGTACTTGGCTGCATAGGCAAGAACTGCTGTGTTCTTGTGCCCGGACTCCTCCAGCGCTTGACGGATGACTGCGATCTGTCCGTCCATCATTCCCGAGGGCCCCAGCACGTGAGCTCCGGCGTCCGCTTGGGCAACAGCCATCCGGCCGTAGATCTCCAGCGTGGCGTCGTTGTCTACGTAGCCTTCGGAATCGAGGACGCCGCAATGGCCGTGGTCCGTGAACTCATCGAGGCAAACGTCGCCCATAATCACCAGGTCATCGCCGACCTCGGCTTTGACGTCGCGGATGGCCTTGTTCAGGACGCCATCCGGGTCCAATGAAGCGGTGCCTTGCGCGTCGCGCACGGCGGGCACACCGAACAGCATGATGCCGCCCACGCCCAACTCCACGGCTTCTGCGGCCGCCCGTTTCAGGGACTCGGTGGTGTGCTGGACCACTCCCGGCATGGAGCTGATGGGGCTGGGCTCTGTGAGGCCCTCCCTTATGAACGCCGGGAGGATCAGGTCCGCGGGCGCCAGGCGGTTTTCGGCGGTGAGCCTGCGCATTGCGGGAGTGGTGCGCAAGCGGCGGGGACGATGGTTCGGAAAGCTCATTGCGGGTTCCCTTCGTTGGCGAAAACAGATTCCAAGGCGGCCACGATGCCGTCCGGGGTTGGTTCTTTGGCGGTGGCTGCCACGGTGAGGCCGATCCGGGAGGCCTCTGCCGCCGTCGGACGCCCGATGGCGATGAAGCGGCAGGTGCCCAAAGCAGGAAATATGTGGGCGATGCGACGCGCAGCGCTGGGTGAAGCAGCCACCACGGCGTCCAGGCTCCCGACGTCCATTGCGGTCCGTGCCTCGTCCGGGCTGAGAGTCGGCGGCATGTCGCCCCGGGAAACTACGACGCCGGACGGAAGCTCCGCTGTTAGGCGGAGTTCCGGACGGGCTGGGTAATCGACTGTGTTGTAGGCGACAACGGAGGTCACGTCCGCGCCTCTGGCGGTCAAGCCTTCCCGCAGGCCGGGCGACGCGATATCTGCTTGTGGCAGGAAAACCCGTCCACCGGATGACTCCCACACAGCAAGCAGACCTTCGGCCGATTGGACATCGGTAGGCGACAAAGCAACGGTGAGACCAACGGATTCAAGGACCTGCCGGGACGAGGGTCCAATGGTGGCCACCTTTGTTCCCGATGGCACGAGGTCCGCAAGGTCGACGCCGCGCTGCGCAGCTTTGTCCAGGAGAACCCGGACAGTGGTGATGCTGCTGATCACCAGCCAATCGAAATTGCCAGCCACCAAACGGTCCAAGGCTGAATCAAGGGGAGCCTGGTCTCCGGCCCTCTCGAAATCAATGAGCGGCAACACCAGTGGCTCGGCCCCAAAGCTACTGAGGAGCGATGCCAAGGGGCGCGCGCGGTCGGCGCTCCTGGTGATCAGGACGCGCCGACCGGTCAGCCCGTTCGATTCATGCGGCTCAGGACGCGGCAAGGTCCGCGATCTCCGCGGCGCCGGCGGCGAGCAACAGCTCAGCCACTTCGATGCCGAGCAACGTGGCGCCAACCTCCGTGAGGCCGTCGGTGGCCTTCTTCTCGCGGACAGTCTTGGTGCCATCCACTGCGCAGACCACTGCCTCAAGGTGCAGCATGCTGCCCTTACGGAAGGCGTAGGCACCAACGGGGGCCGCGCAACCGGCTTCGAGCCTGGCCAGAACAGCGCGCTCGGCCGTTACGGCGAGGCGGGTGTCGTGGTCGTTCAGTGCAGCAAGGGCCTGTGCCAGCACCCCGTCGGCCCCTTCGGCGGAACCGGCCACGCTGGGGGCGTCTTCAGTGCGGCACTCGATGGCCAATGCTCCCTGCCCGGGGGCGGGAAGCATGACGTCGGATTCGAAGAACTCGCTGACGGTGTCCAACCGGTCCATTCGTTCCAAGCCCGCCGCGGCCAGCACCACGGCGTCAAGGTCGCAGGACTTGCCTTGAACAACCTCATCGGTGGTGTTACCCGGGAGGCCGGGGACGCGTCCAAGGCGTGTGTCCACGTTTCCGCGGATATCGAGTACTTCGATGTCCGGACGTGCAGCCCGAAGCTGCGCGGCACGCCGAGGCGAGCCTGTGCCTACTTTGGCGCCGCCCGGCAGCTGGGCGAGTGTCATACCGTCACGGGCACAGAGCACGTCACGGACATCCACCCGCTTGGGGGTTGCCGCGATGCTCAGGCCAAGTGCGGCACCCGTGGGCAGGTCCTTCAGCGAGTGAACGGCGACATCGCAGGCGTCAGCCAGCAGGGCATCCCGCAGTGCAGCGACGAACACTCCGGTGCCACCCATCTGGGACAGGGATCCGGTTTTCACATCGCCCTCGGTCTTGATGTGCACCAGCTCCACCGGGAAGCCGCCCACGGCAGCCAACTGGTCCGCAGTCTGTTGCGTTTGCGTCAGGGCAAGCTTGCTAGCCCTGGTTCCGATGCGGACTGTCACTTGGCAGCCTCCGAAGCGGGGTAGGCGTCATGGCCGGTCCCGATGCTGGTGCCAACTTCGGCGATGACGGGCTTTGCTCCGCGGAAGTTCTCGCAGCAGTTGGGACGGCAGACGTCGTACCACGGGCCAAGGTCCGTGACGTGGGGACGCTCGGCAATGTTGTTCTCCACCGTGCGTTCGCAGATCAGGTCCACCAGGCCGGACACGAAAGCCGCATGCGTGCCCGGCGTGGGAACGCGGGTGGCCTCGATGCTCAGGTTCTTGCACGTTTCCAAGGCCTCGGTGTCGAGGTCCCAGGCAACTTCCATGTGGTCGCTGACAAAGCCGAGGGGAACGATGACCACGCCGCGCACGCCTTCGGGGGCGATTTCCTCGAGGTGGTCGTTGATGTCAGGTTCAAGCCAAGGGATGTGCGGGGCACCGGAGCGTGACTGGTACACGAGGTCCCAGGCAACGTTCGGTGCCACAGCGTCCATGATGGCCTGGGCGTTGGCAAGGTGCTGGGCTGCGTAGGCGGACCCTTCAGCAAATTCGCGAGGCTCGTCCTGGGACCTGCCTGCGGCTTCAGCATCCCGGGTGGGGATGGAGTGGGTGGCGAACAGAACCCGAATCTTCGAATCCGGGTCAGCTTCGCCGGCAGCGGCCAGCTTGCCGCGAATCTCTTCCAATCCGGCG
Organism: Arthrobacter sp. Rue61a; assembly: GCF_000294695.2. Lineage (NCBI taxonomy): Bacteria > Bacillati > Actinomycetota > Actinomycetes > Micrococcales > Micrococcaceae > Arthrobacter > Arthrobacter sp. Rue61a. Next base: position 3,212,963 of record NC_018531.1, read on the forward strand.
GCGGTTCCTTCCAGGAAGGGCTGGACTACGCCGGGGTGGTCGAAGTACTGGCGGATCTTGTCCACCTCAAGCTTGCCGTCCAAACCGGTTTCGGTCAGCGCAATGCCGATGTCTTCGCGGTATTGGCGGCAGCTGGAGTAACAGGAGTAGATGCTGGTGGTGAGCATCAGGATCCGGCGGTGTCCGGCGTCGTATGCGTCCTGCAGGACCGGCGCGATGTAGGGATCCCAGTTCCGGTTTCCCCAGAGGACCGGCAGTTCGATGCCACGCCGCGCCAGTTCAGCCTCGATCGCTGCCTTCAGCTCGCGGTTCTGCTGATTGATGGGGCTGATACCGCCGAAAGCGCGATAGTGGTGCGAGACCTCTTCGAGCCGCTCGTCCGGGATGCCGCGGCCACGGGTGACGTTGCGCAGGAAGGGAATGACGTCGTCCTGGCCTTCAGGACCGCCGAAGGATGCGAGCAGTACGGCGTCGTACTGTTTGGCTTCCTGGCGTCCACGCTCAGTGATGGCGTTCGCTTCAGTGGTGATAACAAGCTCGGTCATGCCAGGACCTCGGCAATCTCGGCAGCCGTGACGCGGCGGCCGGTGTAGAAGGGAATCTCTTCGCGGACGTGGTGGCGCGCTTCGGTGGACCGCAGGTGGCGCATCAGGTCCACGAGGTCCACCAGTTCAGGTGCTTCGAGGCCGAGGATCCATTCCCAGTCGCCCAGGGCAAACGAGGACACGGTGTTGGAGATGACCTGCGGGAATTCGCGTCCAAGCAGGCCGTGGTCGCGGAGCATCTTGCCGCGCTCATCCGTGGGAAGCAGATACCACTCGTAGGAGCGCACAAACGGATAGACGCAGAGCCAAGTGCTGGGCTCTACGCCCCGCGCGTAGGCGGGCACGTGGCTCTTGGAGAACTCGGCTTCACGGTGCACGCCCATGGCGGACCAAACGATTTCGGTTCCCGCAAAGAGCTTGCTGCGGCGGATGGAGCGGACAGCGGACTGCAGGTCCTCCGGCTTGGGCCCGTGGAGCCACACCATGATGTCTGCGTCCGAGCGCATGGCCGAGACGTCATAGCTGCCCCGAAGGATCACGCCGCCTTCCGCGAGCTTCTCGGCAAGGGCTTCGAATTCCTGTGCAGCATCGCCGCTGCGCAGGACGTCGGCCGAGCGCTTGAAGACCGTCCACAGTGTGTAGAACTGTTCTTCGGTTTCAGCAGTTTTAGTGACAGATTCGGCAGAAGTGTGGCTCATGGTTCAAGTTTGCCCCGTGTCAGCCGCTAAGTCGAAACGGATCAGTTCTACAAGACGTAGAAGTGATGCAAATCACTCAATGGATGGTCCGTTGGCGCTTACCGCGGCAAGTTGCGCCCGCGTATCAGCCACTACTGCGGCAAGGCCGTTTCCGGCCAACCAGCCGCCCACCATGGTCAGACCGTCCGCAGCGGCGCACACCTTGCGCACTTGCGCCACACGCTGTTTATGACCGACGGCGGCGAACGGCAATGCGCCCGCCCACCGCACCACATCCCAGTCCACGATGTCCGACCGGGATACCCGAACGGTCAACAGCGCGGAAGCGTCTTCCAGGGCGGCGGCCAGGAGAGACCCATCATCCAGTACGAGGTCCGCTCCACCACCCCCCTCTTCGCGCCGACCATAGGAAAGGCGCAGGACATGCGTTCCGGGACCAGCCTCGTCAGCCAACCAATCCCACTTTGCCGTTGCATGCGTCAAGGCTTTGGCCTTGATCCCAGGGGTCTCAGGAGCCACCAGGATCCCTGTCCCCCGCGGCCTGCCATCAAGCTGCGGCAAATCCACAACCATCGTCACCAGGCTCACCAGCGGTCCGGGGGCGGGACGCAGGCTGGACAACTCAGGTAACGACTTCTCCAGCAGCCCAACGGCGGCTGGGCCGTCAAGCGCAACCACCAGCCGGTCGGCGTCGTACGTGTCGTTTCCGGCGGTGACCCGCCAACCGTCTTCCGTCTTGACGACGTCCTCGGCACGCTTGCCGGTCAGCAATGACACCCCGCGCTCCCGCAAGTCCGATACCAGCGCGACCACCAGGGTATTCATCCCACCCTTCAAGCCCGCGACGGCGGAACCCGCCTTCGCCGGGCCGGACGCCGTAGATGCGGTAGCCGTTCTGCGTTGAGCCGCAACAGCGGCAGCGAGGGATCCATGGGCGCGGAGCCCCGCGCGCAGCCCCGGGGCGACCATGTCCACATCCAAGAGGGCAGGGTCGGCAGAGTGAACGCCACCCACCACCGGAGAAACAAGCCGTTCAAGAACCCTTTTGCCCATCCGGGTTCGGACCAAAGAGGAAACGCTGGTGACGTCCGAGGACGTTCCCACAGAGGCCGGGAGCCAACGGTCCAAGGATGCCCTCATTGCTCCCGCGAGCCCCAAGGATCGCCGAACTTCAGGGTCCCAGGGGTTCGCAGGAATCCCGAGCACCCCCGTTTTGGGGAGCTCCTGCGGGCCGTTGGGAAGCTGCACCCAGGCGCCACCCGGATGCGGGGCGACGATGCGGTCCGCCAGTCCAAGCTCACGCGCGAGGTCGGCTACAGCTGTGGACCGGGTGGCGAACGACTCCGCCCCGCTGTCCAGCTGCAGCCCGGCAACAACATGGCTTCCCACGCAGCCGCCCCAAGCGTTGCTTGCTTCGAGGACAGTGACCGCCCAACCGTCCGCTGCCAGTTCACGTGAGGCGATCAGGCCCGAGATGCCTCCGCCAACCACCACGGCTGTTGGCCGTGAATCATGTGCCTCGGGCTTTGTGTGCCCCCTGCGCATGAGTCCTACTCCGCGGGGATGGAGTGAATGAGCTCCACGACGCGGGTCAGGACTGTGGGGTCTGTTTCGGGGGGAACCCCGTGGCCGAGGTTCAGTACGTGGCCCGGGGCGTGGGAACCAGCGGCGATGACTTCGCGGACGTGGGCTTCAAGGACTTCCCACGGGGCAGACAGAAGAGCGGGGTCGATGTTGCCCTGGAGCGGAACAGTGCCACCGAGCCGACGGTTGGCCTCGTCCAAGGGCAGCCGGTAGTCCACGCCCACGACGTCCACTCCGACGTCGCGCATGGCAACCAGCAGTTCGGAGGTGCCGGTGCCGAAGTGGATCAACGGCGCCCCGAGTCCACGTACGTGGTCAAGCGCGCGGGTAGATGCCGGCGCCACGTATTTGGTGTAGTCAGCCAAGCCCAGCGATCCTGCCCACGAGTCAAAGAGCTGCGCGGCCGACGCGCCTGCCTCAAGCTGGGCCTGGAGGAACATTCCGGAGGTATCGGCAGCCCAGTTGGCCAGCGCGGCCCAGGTCTCGGGATCCGCGTGCATCATGGTCCGCGGGCCAAGGTGGTCACGCGAAGGCTTCCCTTCCACCATGTAAGCCGCAAGGGTGAACGGCGCGCCGGCAAAGCCGATCAGCGGCGTCTTACCCAGTTCGGCCACCGTCAGGCGGACAGCTTCCCGGATGGGCTCCAGGGCTTCCCACGTCAGCGTGGGAAGGGCGGCAACATCAGCTGCTGTCCGGACCGGCTTGTCCAAAACGGGTCCCACGCCGGGGACGATGTCCACGCCGACACCCGCGAGCTTCAAAGGAATGACGATGTCGGAGAAGAAGATGGCGGCGTCAACATCGTGGCGTCGAACGGGTTGAAGGGTAATCTCGGCAGCGAGCTCCGGGCGAAGGCAGGAGTCCAACATGGCAACGCCCTCGCGCACCTTCAGGTATTCAGGCAGGGAACGGCCGGCCTGGCGCATGAACCAGACGGGCCTGCGGGACGGCGTGCCACCGCGGTAGGCCGTGATCAGCGGCGAGTCCGAGGTGCGACCGTCCTTCAGCGGGTGGTTGTCGCCGAGGGTTCCCGCCGGGGCGTTGGAGGCCGTACTGTTGGATGCTGCCGCGCTAGAAGTCATGCCTTCGATTGTGCCGAAAATCCGGGGCAAAAGATAACGACAAGCTGTCACGTCGCGCCCCGCCCGGGCCGTTGTGGCCGGGATCACTCACTTGCGTGTGGATCACCACGGCGCCACATTGTTCTACCGGGCTACGAAAAAGCTATGATTGGGGTGCTGTGGTTCTTTTCTCATTGGTGGCTACACACGCCGACATCGACCTCGAAACTGTCGCTCAGTTGAGCAACGGTTCCTCTGAGCTTGCCTCGGCAGCCCTGACGGACTCCTCAGTAGTCTCCGGTGCAGTGGTCCTGGCCACCTGCAACCGCTACGAGGTTTACGGCGAAACTGCCAACGGGGCTGACCTTGAGGCGGCCCGTTCCGCCCTTGTTTCGCAGATCAGCGAACTCAGCGGCCTTAACGAGCAACTCGTCTCCCGCTCCTTTGCTACCCACACGGGCCCGGATGTCACCCGGCACCTCTTCGCAGTCAGCGCCGGGCTGGACTCGGCCGTGGTGGGTGAGCGTGAAATCGCCGGCCAGGTTCGTCGGGCCCTGATCACCGCCCAGCAGGAAGGCACCGCCAGCTCCGGCCTGGTGCGTCTCTTCCAGGCAGCGTCCAAGACCGCCAAGGATGTAGGCGCGCAGACCGCCCTCGGCTCGCGCGGGCTTTCCATTGTTTCCGTCGCACTGGACCTCGCCACCGATCTCGCCGAGAACGACGATTGGACCACCAAGAAAGTTGTGGTCTTCGGAACCGGGGCCTATGCCGGCGCTACCATGTCACTTCTCCGTGAGCGCGGCTGCACCGATATTTCCGTTTACTCTTCATCCGGACGCGCCGAAGGCTTCGTAGCCACCCGCGGCGGTACGGCGCTCGACGCCGACACTCTTCCCGCTGCTGTTGCCGCGGCTGACGTCATGATCGGCTGCAGCGGATCCGACAACCGGGTTGAGGCCGCAGACCTTGCCCGTGTCCGGGCGAATTCGGGCAAACCGTTGATCGCGATCGACCTCGCCCTCACCCATGACTTCGACCCCGCCGTGGGAGAACTCGACGGCGTTGAACTTCTGACGCTTGAATCCGTACGGCTCGCTGCTCCCCAGGAACAGGCAGAGTCACTCTCGCAGGCCAGCGCAATCGTCAACGGCGCTGCCACGTCATTCGAGTCCGAACGCGAAGCCCGTTCCGTGGACACCGCCATCGTGGCGCTCCGCCGTCACACCATGAACGTCCTGGACGCGGAAATGGAAAAAGTCCGCGCCCGCCACGGTTGTACCGCTGCTGCCGAAGAGGTGGAGTTCGCCCTGCGCCGGATGGTCAAGCAGCTCCTGCACATCCCGACGGTCCGGGCCCGCGAACTCGCAGCCAACGGCCAGCAGGATGACTACGTTGCAGCGCTCGAGGCCCTCTACGGCATCCAGGTGGAACAGCCCCAGGCTGCAGCCCCCGCCTCGGAGTGCCCGGTGGATCACGAGCAACTGCGCTCCGAAAGCGCCTAACTGTTTTTGAGGCCGCCCCTCCCTGGAAGGCTGGGCGGCCCGACCCCTACGTTTAGTAGACGGGCTTCTGCGGCTCCACGTCCCGCACCCAGGCGAGAATACCGCCGTCGAGATGCCTGACGCGCGTGTACCCCGCCTTCTGTGCCGCCTCAAGGACAGCAGCCGAGCGTGTCCCGGCCTTGCAGTGGAACACGATGTCCTTATCCTGCGGCAGCTCCACCCACGCCTCGCCGGAGAGAATGCGGCCCTGCGGAATGAGGACCGAGCCATCGATGCTCACGATGCTGTGCTCGCCGGATTCACGGACGTCCACGAGTTCGAAGTCCCGCTCCCCCGACTCCCGTTCGGCCAGCATTCCTGCGAGGTCTTTGGCGGACACAGTGTGCTCCTCGTCCGTGGCCGCGAGTGGCGTCACGCCGCAGAAAGCCTCGTAGTCGGTCAGTTCCGTGATGGGTTCGGCTTCAGGGTCCTTGGAGACCTTGATCTCGCGCCAGCTCCCGCCCAAAGCGTCAAAGAGCGCCACACGGCCCAGCAATGAACGCCCGACGCCGGTGATCAGCTTTACGGCCTCGGTCACCATGAGCGATCCAACCGCCGCGCACAGCATGCCGAACACGCCGCCCTCACCACAGGACGGCACGGAGCCGGCGGGAGGCGCCTCAGGGTAGAGATCCCTGTACGTGGGCCCGTGTTCGGCCCAGAAGACGCTTACTTGGCCGTCGAAGCGGAAGATGGAGCCCCAAACATAGGGCTTACCGAGAATGGCAGCGGCATCATTGACGAGATAACGGGTAGCGAAGTTGTCCGCACCGTCGAGGATGAGGTCATATTTCGCAAACAACTCCAGCGCGTTGGACGCGTCGAGCCGGATGTCATGCAGGACAACGTCCACCAAGGGGTTGAGCTCGGCGATCGCGCTTCGGGCCGATTCGATCTTGGGCGAACCCACGTCCCGTACGCCATGGATGACCTGGCGCTGCAGGTTGCTGAGGTCCACCACGTCGTCATCCACAATGCCGAGCGTTCCCACGCCGGCGGCGGCCAGGTACAACAAAGCAGGCGAACCAAGTCCTCCGGCACCTATGACGAGGACTTTGGCATTTTTAAGCCTGCGTTGGCCCAGGGCGCCGATTTCGGGAATGATGAGATGCCGGGAGTACCGCTCCACCTCGGCCGGCGTGAGTTCGGCGGCCGGTTCAACGAGGGGTGGAAGGACAGCGGGCGCAGCGGAGTGGGCAGCAACTATTGAGGCCATACCTCAATGTATGCCTGCAGATGCCGCCCGGTCATATTACCCACCGGTAGAGTAGTCATAACTGCAAAGGAAAGGCGGCAGACTGTGGCTGACGGCACACGGGCAAGCGATGGGGCACCAGCCAAGCAGGAACGGGCAGGTTCTACGCGTTCACCAAGGTTGCCGCGGGATGAGCGCCGCGCACAGTTGCTGAACGCGGCATTGGAAGTTTTCGTCTCCAACGGCTTCCATGGGGCAGCCATGGACGAAATCGCAGAAGCAGCGCACGTGAGCAAACCAGTGCTGTACCAGCACTTCCCGTCCAAGCGCGAGCTCTATATGGCCCTCTTGGACAGCCACCTGGCTACCCTGACGCAGCTGATGCTCAATGCCTTGAACTCCACCACGGACAACAAGGAACGCGTCAAGGCCGTCATGCGCGCCTATTACAGGTTCATCGCGGACGACGACCAAGCCCATCGCCTGGTCTTCGAGTCGGACCTGATTAATGATCCCGACGTCAGCTCGCGTTTGGAGACTTTCAACAAGACGTTTGCGGACGCCGTGGCCCACGTCATAGCCGAAGACACCAAACTGCCCCCTCTTGAAGCGCAGCTTCTCGGGCGTGGTTTGGCCGGAATGGCGCAGGTCAGCGCGCGGTATTGGCTTGAAACGGACGGAAACCTGGACCTCGATGTGGCCAGCGATCTGATCTATCGTTTAGCTTGGCGCGGAATCAGTCGATTCCCCAAAGAGTCCTAGGCTACAAATAGAGGACTGACTTAACACTTGATTGGCTTGGAGGCCTTGCTGTGGAAGTAAAGATCGGCATTCAGAACGTTGGCCGTGAGATCGTGCTCGAATCCGCCTTGGATGCTGACGCCGTTGCCAAAATTGTGGCCGAGGCCGTCACCAAGGGCTCCGAACTCCGTCTTACTGACGAAAAAGGCCGCCAGATCATCGTTCCCGGCAACGTCCTGGGCTATGTGGAGATCGGCGCCGAGGAAGTTCGCCGCGTAGGTTTCGGCGCCCTCTAAGGTTTCCCACGTCTCGTCCGTCCGCTAAGGAGTTTTCATGCTTTCTCTCGTCGTGGTGGTTCTGGCCACCATTGCCACCGGTTTCATTGTGTGGGCCAACGACAAGCGGCACGGCAAGTACGGGATCGCGTTGCCGGCCGGCGTCTCAGCAGCTGTGGGCACCCTGAGCTGGATCGCCTTCATCAGCGCAGGTTTGGGCTACCAGCCGGGCGCAACCTGGATTCCGTGGGTCCTGCCTATTGTGCTCGGCACTGCTGCGGCGGTTGCCGTGGTGCTCTTCCTCGGCCGGACCCGGACCCAACACGACACTGCGGCGCTCACCAAGGCGCTGCGGCTTTAGAGCCTTAAGCAGTAGTGACCGTCACCTACGGGGTGACGGTCACTACTGTTTTAAGCCACTGTCACTACTGATTTAACCCACTTTGCGACGCCGGATAGCGCTCAGGCTGTGCGGTGGCACCCAAGACCGCTGCTGCTTCGCTCACCGCGGCGGCCGCGGCAATGTCACGTTTGGTCACCTGCGCACCGGCATCGTGGGACACATAGCGAAGGAAGACCCTGTTGTAGCGCCATTCCAGATCCGGATGATGATGTTGTTCCTCGGCGAGCTGTCCGATAGCCGCAATGAGCGCAAGCGCGTCCGCCGCCGTCGAAGTTTTGTAGACGGTCACCAGGCCCTCCTGATACTTCCAGTCCGGAAGGTCTCCGAGGGCAGCATTGATGGCTGCCTCAGCCAGTTGCTCATCCTTGGCTGCCATGACTGCCCCTTCTATTTCGGAGAACCCAGGTCAGAGGAACTCTGCCCGGCCCTCCATCGCCGAGGATGCGAGCGCATGCTCCCGCCGAGGAATCCGCCCTGCCTGCTTGGCCAGCCTACCGGCGATCACAGCGTGTTTGAAGGCTTCCCCCATCTGTACCGGGTTCTGAGCCCGGGTTACAGCAGTGGCCAGCAGGACGGCGTCGCAGCCCAACTCCATGGCCAACGCGGCATCGGAGGCGGTTCCGATTCCCGCGTCGAGGACCACGGGTACGGAGGCCCGGGACACGATGAGTTCAATGTTGTGCGGGTTCAGGATGCCGAGGCCTGTTCCAATGGGTGATCCCAGGGGCATGACAGCGGTGGCACCCAGGTTTTCGAGCCTGAGCGCGAGCACGGGATCGTCATTTGTGTAGGCGAAAACCTTGAAGCCACGGTTCACCAGTTGTTCCGTTGCATCCACCAGTTCCACGGCGTCGGGCAGGAGCGTGTGTTCGTCGGCGATGACTTCCAGCTTCACCCAATCGGTCTCCAGGGCTTCCCGTGCCAGTTCAGCAGTCATCACGGCGTCCTTGGCAGTAAAGCAGCCCGCAGTGTTGGGAAGGACCCGGATGTTGTGGTTCACCAGGAGCTGGAACAGCGATCCCGTTTCGGCTGGGGAATAGCGGCGCATGGCCACGGTGGTGAGCTCGGTCCCCGACGCCAGGAGCGCTGATCCCAGGCCATCGAGGCTCGGCGCGCCTCCGGTACCCATGATGAGCCGGGAACCGAATTCGACACCGTCGATCACCAGCGCGTCAGTGGAATGAACGTCAGTGGTGCGAACGTCAATGTTTGCTGTTGTCATGGTTCAGCCTCCTTGGACTGCTGTTACGAGTTCGAGTTCGTCTCCGTCGGCCAGCGCCGTCACGGCCCATTGGCTGCGGGGCACCACCTCGGAGTTACGTGCGACCGCGACTCCCAGCTTGCCGCCGTCGGCCGCTTGTCCGCGAGGGTCCAAGGCGCGGCCGGTGATCGCTGTGACCAGGGTGCTGACGGATGCGTCATCGGAGACTGCGTGATCGGTTCCGTTGAGTTTGATGTTCATGCTGTTTCCTTGGTGGGAGCGTGTGCTGCTGGTGTAAGAACTTGGGGAACTGAAGCGTTGCCCGCGAAGCGATCAGGCAGGAACGGAGTCCATCGAGGGTCCGTTGTGCCGCTGATGAGTTCGCCCACGATTCTGGCGGCCACGGGAGTCAGGAGCACACCGTGGCGGAAGAAACCTGTGGCGATCACCAAGCCGTCAGTGTCACCGTGGGGACCGCTGACCCGTCCGAGCAGGGGGGCGTTGTCCGGGGTTCCAGGGCGGGCGCGGGCGGTTGCTTCAAGGAGTTCCAATTCCGCAACTGCGGGGACCAGGGCTTGGGCATCCCTCAGCAGCTGGTAGACGCCGCCGGCAGAGACCGCGTTGGAAGACGCTGACAATCCGTCTTCGCGTTGCGTCGCCCCAATCACCACGGTTCCGTCATCGCGGGGAACTATGTAGACGGGAACGCCTCGAACCATCCCCCGAACAGTGGACGTGACCAAGGGCCGGAGGTTGTCGGGGACGCGAAGCCGGAGGATGTCGCCATAGACCGGCCTCACCGGAAGGTTCAGTCCCTCAGGGAGCCCCGACAGTTGGGATGCCCCCAGCCCGTTGGCCACCACAGTCTCCGCGGCGCGGACCACGACTCCGGATTCGAGTTCCACTCCGGTGACCCGCCCGTCATCCCTCAGCACACCGCGTGCCGGGGAAGGAACGGCGAATCCGTCATCGGCCCCGGACACCCAGGAACCGTCGTCAGGTGAATGGTTTGCTAATCCAGCCAGGAGGCATGCGGCGAGCTTTCGCGGATCCACTTGGTGGTCGGCGGGAATATCGAAAGCGCAGGAAATCTGTGGGCTGAGGAGCGGCTCGCGTTGCCTCGCGTCCCGCAGGGCCAGAGGTTCAACTCCCAATCCAGCTGCGAGCTGTACGGACCTCAGGTCTGCGAGCGCCCTGCGGTCGGCTGCGTCGGCACCCACGGCGAGGGTCGGCGTCGTGCGGTATCCGCTGCCCTCTCCACCCACGTGCAGTCCGTCCACGAAGGAAGGCCACAGCCGCGAAGATTCGACCATCAATTCCAGGAGGTCTCCCTCCTGATAATGCAGTTCGCTGACGGGTGCAAGCATTCCGGCGGCGGCGAACGTTGCACCCGAGGCCGGGACGGGATCGATCAGCGCCACTGAACGGCCAAGTCGCCGGGCTTCATGAGCGATGCCAAGGCCTATGATGCCGCCGCCAATGACGGCCACGTCTGTCTGGATGGGGGTATGGCGGGGACCTGCCATTCGTTTCCTTCCCTACGCCGGTACTAGCCGGATCAGGTCAAGCGGTCGGCGCTGAAGCCCTCTCAGCCGGACAGTCATATGACGAATGTCGCGGCTCCCGCAGTACGTGCCCAGTTTAGAGGAACTACTCTGGTTTCCATGACCCAGCCTGACGCCCTCGCCTCCGCCCGCCTCTATCTGTGCACTGATGCCCGTCAACGGCAGGGCGATTTCGAAGACTTTGTGGACGCCGCATTCGCTGGAGGCGTTGACATCATCCAGCTCCGCGACAAGACTCTGGAAGCTGCCGAGGAGCTTGAATTGCTGGCCGTTTTGCGGAGCGTCGCACAACGGCACGGACGGCTTTGGGCTGTCAACGACCGGGCCGATGTTGCCAGTATTTCCGGGGCTCCTGTATTCCACATCGGTCAAAAGGACCTGCCCCTGACGGCAGCGCGAACCCTCTTGCCGAACGTGACCGGCATCGGTCTTTCCACCCACACACAGGAACAAATCGATGCGGCAGTCGCCACCTCCCAGGGCCCCCTGGGACTGGACTATTTCTGCGTGGGTCCGGTCTGGGCAACGCCTACCAAACCCGGCCGCTCGGCGGTGGGGCTGGACTTGGTCACATATGCCGCAGAAGCGGAAAAGCGTTCGGGCAATGCTGTGACACTTCCTTGGTTCGCCATTGGTGGCATCGACCTCAGCAACGTCGAACAGGTAGTGGAAGCGGGAGCCAGCCGGATCGTCGTGGTCCGTGCCATCACCGAGGCAACGGACCCGACGGCGGCAGCCAAGTCGCTGCTGCAAGCACTGGACACCGTGTAGTTTCCCGCCGAATTCAAGCGGTCTTAGCCGCTACGCGGTCAGGCCAAGGCCTGTCATCCGGCGCCCGTGTTTATCGGCGAGTTCCGTCGTTAAGCTCCTGACCGCTGCACGCGCATCCCCGCCGCCTTTCAGCAATGGTCCCAGCAGGGGGTGTTCCATGCCGACGCGCTGCGCCTGCGTCAAAGCCTCCCCCACCAAGCGGCGACCCCACAATGCAAGGCGCGAGGCCAGGCGCGGGTCGTCAGCCAAGGCCCGCCTGATCAGGACGCGAAGGACTTCCGTGGCCTGGTCAGGGGAAGCGACGCGTTCAACGAAATGCCGCGTTGTTGGGTCGAGGAACATCGATACGGCCCTGTAGAAGTCCGATGACACCGTATCGATGACGTACGCCTTCATGACAGATTCGAACCAGTCCCCCGGTTTGGTGCGCTCATGGAAATGATCGAAGGAGCGCTGGAACGGCAGCATGGCTTGTTCCGGATCGACGCCCATCTCCGACAACCGGTCATTGAGGAGCGCAAAGTTGCCGTAGGCGCCCACGGCGATCTTCGCGAACACAGACCTGTCATGGAGGGTGGGGGCATAGCGCGAATCCAGGGAGAGGCGCCCGAAAGCGGATAGCTCGCCATATGCCATGGCTCCAAGCAACTCCGCGGAGAGTTGCCCGGCAGAGGCTGCAGCGTCCGGGGAGATGCCCATGGATCAAGACTATCCCTGGTGGGCCATCCGGCTCCCGGGGATTCCGTTCCTGCTTCGAGCTCCATTCCTACTAGGCTGACTTGAAGTGAGTTGACTGCCCTCTTGCCCTGCATAGCGCATGTCCTCCTCCTCGCACCCACTTCACTGAAGGATTTTCAATGAGTCACCCCAGTTACCCACCCGCGCCTCAAAACGACGCCAAGTCAGGAGTTCCGCAGGTGCCTGCCGCACCCTACGCTTACGGCGGCCAGTTCCAGGGTGGGGCACAGCCGGGCTACCAGCCCGGACCGGATTCAGGCCCCTACGGAACCCCGGTGGGAGCTCCGGCGAAGTCCTTCATGACCACATGGATCCTGGCCCTGCTCCTGGGTAGCTTCGGTGTGGACCGCTTCTATCTGGGCAAGATCGGTACCGGAATCGCGAAGCTGCTCACAGCCGGAGGCTTCGGTATCTGGTCCATCGTTGACCTCATCATCACGCTGACGGGAAACGCCCGGGACAAGCAGGGCCGTCCGCTTGCGGGTTACCCGGAGAACAAGAAGAAGGCATGGATCATCACCATTGTCGTCTGGTTCGCGGGCCTGATTGTCGGAATCGTGTCCACGGTGTTGTCGTTGACCTTTGTTGCTGCTGCAGTCCAGGGTGCAGGCACCGATGCCCCGGTCCTGCCGTCGGCCTCCCAGGAGGCACCGGCACCGTCGTCGGGCACTGCCTCTGATGACGGTTCCTTAACCGTCACCATGTCCGAGGGCAACACCGTGAAGGTCAGCCTCCTGAACTCCGGTTACACCACCGAAATTCCCGGGATGTCCTACATGAAACCGACCAAGGGAGGCTTCCTCCTCTTGGAGGTTTCCTGGGAGGCCACAGCTGGAAGCAGTTACGCCTCACCCTCGAACTTCGAGGCCTTCGACGCGGACGGCGCCAAGGGCGAGGAGATCTACGTGGAGGAAGGTCTGGGAGGACTGCCTTCCGGGGATGTTGCCGCCGGAGAGATGCAGCGGGGAGTCATTGCCTTCGACATCAAGAACGGCCCCACCACAGTGGTCATCAGCGATGACTTCGGCGACAAGGCAGCTACTTTCACCCTGACGCCGGCAAACTAAACAGCCGGCCCGGTCCATACCGCCGCACGGAAAGCCCGTTGCCCCCTTGGGGTAGCGGGCTTTTTGGGTGGGACATCCAAGACTATCCGCCGGTTTCGGGCTACCCTGATTTTCGTGTCACATCATCGGATAGCGCCCAACGTCGACGACTCCTCGGACCAGCTCGCCGCGGCGCTTGCCGCTCTCAGGACAGAGCTGGAACTCCCTGGCGAATACCCGGCAGAAGCTGTGGAAGAAGCACGGCAAGCCGTCGCGGACCTTGAGTTGCCGGGTCAGGACCTGCGGCACGTACCATTCGTGACCATTGATCCGGCGACGTCCACGGACTTGGACCAGGCCCTGTTCATTGACCGTGCCGGCGACGGCTACAAGGTCCTCTACGCAATCGCCGATGTCCCGTCTTTCGTGGAACCGGGTGGGGCACTGGACCACGAAACCCGTCACCGCGGGCAGACCTTCTATGCTCCTGACGGGCGGATCCCGCTGCATCCGGAGGTCATCAGCGAGAACGCCGGCAGCCTCTTGGCCGATCAGGACTGCAGTGCGTTCGTGTGGGACTTCGACTTGGACGCGGAAGCTGAAGTGTTGGCTGTCACCGTTGCCCGCGCCGCCGTTCGCAGCAGGGCCAAACTCAGCTATAAGGGCGCTCAGCAGCAGATTGACGACGGTACGGCCCCGCCCGTACTTCAGCTCCTCAAAGAAGTGGGAATCAAGCGTGTTGAACTGGAACGGCGGCGCGGCGGCGCAAGCCTCAACATGCCGGAACAGGAAATCGTCCAAGCAACCGACGGCGGCGGATACAGGATCGCGGCTGCCCCCTCCCTCCCGGTTGAGGACTGGAACGCGCAGATCTCGCTCATGACCGGCATGGCCGCCGCGCAGATGATGCTCGACGGAAAAGTGGGCATCCTGCGCACCATGCCCGCTCCTGATGACCGGTCACTGCTCCATTTCAAGCGCCAGACCTCCGCTCTGGGCAAGCCCTGGGACGGCCAAGTCACCTACGGCGAGTACCTGAGGACCTTGGACGCATCCGATCCCCAACAGCTGGCCATCCTTCACTCTGCCGGTATGTTGTTCCGGGGCGCCGGTTACACCCCCTTTGACGGGGAGCTGCCGGCAATCGTGACCCAAGCAGCCATCGGGGCTCCGTATGCACACGCCACGGCACCCCTGCGCCGGCTCATCGATCGCTTTGTCCTGGTGATCTGCGAGGCGCTCAGCAACAACCACGACATCCCGCAGTGGGCTCGGGAGGCACTCCCTTCATTGCCGGAGATCATGGCGGCCTCCGACCAATTGGCCGGACGCCTCGAACGTGCGGCGCTGGACACTGTGGAAGCAGCCCTCGTAGCCAACCACGTGGGCCAGGAATTCGACGCTGTAGTCATTTCGGGGTCCAAGCCCTCCAATGGGGCCGGTTTCAAAGCTGCCAACGGCAATGGCAGTAACAACGGCGGCAGCAACGGCAACGGGCCCTTTGGCGTCATACAAATATCAGACCCTGCTGTAACGGCCCGGTGCGACGGCGAAATGGAATCCGGAACCGAGGTTCGTGTGCGGTTGCTGAAGGCCGATATCGCCAGCCGGGAGATCAGGTTCGAGCTGCTGCCCTGACGCCGTTCTGCCGACGATCCGGGCTTTCCGGCCCCCAGAGGATAGACTGGGCTTGTAGTAATGGATGCCCGGTCGTTGATTCAGTTAATTTTTGAACTCAACAAGCCCGCCCCTACGCGATCTTGAGATGTACCAACTGGTCACCAGTGCCAGTACTTAGATAGCCCGCGATCGGCTTCCACTGGACTTGCTTGCGCGCCCGTTCGTGCTCCGGTACGGCTCCGCCGCCGCCGTTGAGCATGCAGCGCCAATGCCCAAATGAATAAGGAAACTCCCTGTGAGTGAATTGCATACCCACGAAGTCCTGACGGACTCCACCGGAACCGAATCCATCGAACCCGAGGAAACGATCATCTCGGATGAGACGCCCCACGAGATCGAAGAGAAGTCGTTCGCTGACTTCAACGTCCGCGCCGACATCGTTGAGTCTTTGGCCGACGCCGGAATCACGCACCCGTTCCCCATCCAGGCAATGACCCTGCCGGTCGCCTTGAGCGGCCACGACATCATCGGCCAAGCCAAAACCGGTACCGGAAAAACGCTTGGCTTCGGCATCCCCGCCCTCCAGCGCGTCGCCGGAAGGGATGATGCAGGTTACGCCAAGCTCGCTGTCCCGGGCGCACCGCAGGCACTGGTCATCGTCCCCACGCGTGAGCTTGCCGTGCAGGTAGCCAACGACCTCCAGGCCGCGTCACGCAAGCGCAACGCCCGCATCGCCACCATCTACGGCGGCCGCGCCTACGAACCCCAGATTGATGCCCTGCAGAAGGGCGTCGAAATCGTAGTGGGCACCCCTGGCCGGCTGATCGATCTCTACAAGCAGAAGCACCTGAGCCTCAAGAACGTCAAGATGGTGATCCTTGACGAAGCCGACGAAATGCTGGACCTTGGCTTCCTCCCCGACGTCGAGACCCTGATCGCCGGCACCCCCGCGGTTCGGCAAACGCTCCTCTTCTCGGCAACCATGCCCGGCCCCGTCATCGCTATGGCTCGCCGCTACATGACGCAGCCCACCCACATCCGGGCAGCCGACCCGAATGATGAAGGCCTGACCAAGCGCGACATCCGCCAACTCATCTACCGTGCACACAGCATGGACAAGACCGAGGTTGTGGCCCGCATCCTGCAGGCCCGCGGACGTGGCCGCACCATCATCTTCACCAAGACCAAGCGCACCGCCGCGAAAGTTGCCGAGGAACTCGTTGACCGCGGCTTCGCGGCTGCAGCCATTCACGGCGACCTCGGCCAGGGCGCCCGTGAACAGGCCCTCCGCGCGTTCCGCAACAACAAGGTTGACGTCCTGGTAGCCACCGACGTCGCAGCCCGCGGCATCGACGTTGATGACGTTACCCATGTCATCAACTACCAGTGCGTGGAAGACGAAAAGATCTACCTGCACCGCGTTGGACGTACGGGCCGCGCAGGTAACAAGGGCACCGCCGTCACGTTTGTTGACTGGGACGACATGCCTCGCTGGGGCCTGATCAACAAAGCCCTGGGACTCAGCGTTCCCGAGCCCGTTGAAACCTACTCCTCGTCGCCGCACCTGTACACGGATCTGGACATTCCCGAGGGCACCAAGGGTCGTCTGCCGCGCAACAAGCGCGTCCTCGCCGGCGTTGACGCCGAAGTCCTTGAGGACCTCGGCGAAACCGGCAAGAAGAATGCACGCTCCGGCGGCTCAGGCCGGGATGGCGGACGTGACGGCAAGCGCGACGGCGGTCGTGAC
This sequence comes from Arthrobacter sp. Rue61a, assembly GCF_000294695.2. Classification (NCBI taxonomy): domain Bacteria; kingdom Bacillati; phylum Actinomycetota; class Actinomycetes; order Micrococcales; family Micrococcaceae; genus Arthrobacter; species Arthrobacter sp. Rue61a. The sequence goes on from NC_018531.1 coordinate 3,229,694, forward strand.
GGCGGTCGCGGACGCTCCGGCAGGTCCGGTGACGCCGAGTCCAGCGAATCCAAGGGCGAGGGCGGTCGCAACCGTACGCGCCGCCGTCGTACTTCTGATGGCGAGGCAGCCCCCGCTGCCGGTGCCTCGGAAACCCGCACTGCCACCGCAGACAACGCGGAGAAGCCGGCCCGCACGCGCCGGACCCGCACGCGCCGCCGCAACGGCGAAGTGGTCTCCGGTGAGACCGCAGCTGCCCAGTCCGGCAGCACCGAGGCCTAAAAACCTCAATGACTGAATCTGTTTGGGCGCCGGACGGCGGCAACTTGGTGGTGCACGCGGACAACGCGGAGTTCCTCCCTACGCTGCCGGACGGCGCCTTCACACTCATCTACGTGGACCCGCCCTTCAACACGGGCCGGGTCCAACGCCGCCAGGAAACCCGCATGGTCCGCAACGCGGACGGCGACGGCGACCGCGTCGGCTTCAAGGGCCGCTCTTACGACACCATCAAGGGCGCCCTGCACAGCTACGACGACGCCTTCAGCGACTACTGGTCCTTCCTGGAGCCCAAGCTCGTGGAGGCTTGGCGGCTGCTGGCCGACGACGGCACCCTGTACCTGCATTTGGATTACCGGGAAGTCCACTACGCCAAGGTGATGCTGGACTCCATCTTCGGCCGGGAATGCTTCCTCAACGAGATCATCTGGGCCTACGATTACGGCGCCCGCGCCAAGAACCGCTGGCCCACCAAGCACGACAACATTTTGGTGTACGTCAAGAACCCCACCAAGTATCACTTCGACAACGCCGAAGTGGACCGGGAACCGTACATGGCACCCGGACTGGTCACCCCCGCCAAACGCGAGCTCGGCAAGCTGCCCACGGATGTCTGGTGGCACACCATCGTTTCGCCTACCGGCCGCGAAAAGACCGGCTATCCTACCCAAAAACCGGAGGGCCTGGTACGCAGGATTGTCTCCGCATCAAGCCGAGAGGGCGACTGGTGCCTCGATTTCTTCGCTGGTTCAGGGACCCTCGGTGCTGTGGCAGCCAAACTGGGCCGCAACTTTGTGTGCGTCGACCAGAACGAACAAGCCATCGAAGTCATGCGAAAACGGCTGGGCACCAAGGCCGACTTCCGCCGGAGCGGCTCATTGCCGGACGCCAGCCTGGATCAGGCAGCGCCCTTCACGAAGGCCTGAACTGCGTCCGCGATCATTTGGACGGCAATGGCTGACAACAGCAGGCCGGCAATCCGGGTGACCAGCTCCACTCCGTTTTCCCCGAGCACCCGCTGCACGACGCCCGCGAAGCGCATCGCCAAGTACAGCGAGCCAAGCACCACAGCGATGCCGAGCCCCACCGCCAGATACTCCGCGAGCTGGCTGGACTGCTGCACGAAAACCATGACGGCAACGATCGCGCCCGGTCCGGCCATGAGCGGCGTTCCCAGTGGCACAAAAGCCACGTTCTTGTACTTGGCGGCATTCTCTTCACCACTGGTGGACCCCGTCAGCAGCTGCAGCGCGATCAGCACCAGGAGCAGGCCACCGGCACCCTGCAGGGCAGCCAGCGAGATGTGCATGTAGTTGAGGATCGACTGGCCAAAGATCGCGAACACCACGATCACACCTGTGGCCACCAACAGGGCCTGGAAAGCGGAGCGGTTACGATCCTTGGCCGACATCTGCGCCGTCAAGGACATGAAAATCGGCACGGTACCCGGTGGATCCATGATCACGAACAGCGTGACGATCACGGATGCGAGCAACTGCAGATCCATCAGCGGACCCCTTTCACCGAATGACCGTGCTGCCTGTTGCCAACTCCTCTATCCGTGACAAGACTGCGGGCGAGGTAGTGTTTTCGCCCAACAGGTTAGGCTTGCCCGCTCCGTGGTAGTCGGAGGACCCCGTCATGAGCAAACCGTGTTCGGCGGCCAAGCCGCGAAGGAATGTCCGGCCCTCCTCCGGGTTGTCCCGATGTTCAACCTCAAGTCCCAGAAGTCCGGCATCAATCATGTCCTGGTAGGTTTTCTCCCCCACAATGCGTCCCCGCGATGAGGCCACAGGGTGGGCAAAGACGGGGACGCCGCCAGCCGCGCGGACAAGCTCGACGGCGACCGCCGGGTTGGGTGCATAGTGCTGCACGAAGTACCGCGAATGTGAAGTGAGGATGGACGTGAAAGCCTCCGTGCGATCCGCCACCACACCGGCAGCCACCAAGGCATCGGCGATGTGCGGGCGGCCCACCGTGGCACCGGGAGCCACATGGTGAATCACGTCGTCCCACGTCAACGGATAATCCTCGGACAACAATGTGACCATGTGCTCGGCGCGGGTGAGCCGGGCGTCCTTGGACTTGGTGATTTCCTCCAGCAGGCCGGCATGGGCGGGATCGTGGAGGTAACTGAGCAAATGGACGCTGATTCCCTGCTCCGTCCGGCAGGAGATCTCCATTCCAGGAACGAACGCAATGCCATGTTCCCTGGCAGCAGCGGCAGCGGACTCCCAACCATCAGTGGAATCGTGATCGGTCAGCGCCACGGCATCCAGACCGGCCGAGACGGCAGAGATGATCACTCCGGCCGGTGTCTCGGTTCCGTCGGAAACATTTGAGTGCGCATGCAGGTCTATCCTCACTTTCCCAGCCTATGGGATGCGGGCGTGCTTGGAGTGTTGCGCCGTTGGCCTCTCCACGAAACTGGTGGGACGATGTAACGGTGAACGATGCCGAAAACACCCAGAACTCGTCCTCCCAGCCACTGCAAGAGCGCGTCAACAACCGCTCGCAAAGGCCCACATCCGATGCCTTCAAGGCATTCATGGCCAGCAACTGGGCGCCCGCCCCGCAGGTGACCCCTGCGCGTGACGCCGTTGCAGACCATGCCGCGCGCCGCCGTCGTACTATTTCCGAACTGTTCAAGGGCGAACGGCTCGTTGTCCCGGCCGGTCCACTGAAGGTCCGATCCAACGACTGCGACTACCGTTTCCGTCCCCACTCCGGTTTCGCCCACCTCACTGGCCTGGGCCTCGACCACGAGCCCGACGCCGTGTTGATCCTGGAGCCCGTAGCTGAAGGAAAGGGCGACGACGGCGGTCACCACACCGCGACGCTCTACTTCCGTCCGCTGGCCGGCCGGGACACAGAACAGTTCTACGCTGACTCCCGCGCAGGCGAGTTCTGGATCGGTGCACGCCCCACGCTCGCAGAATTCGAAGCCCGGCTCGGCCTGCCCACCGCGCACATCTCTGAGCTCGAAATGGCAATCACCAAGAACGTGGGCGCCCCGGAAATCGGCGGCATCTCCATTCGACTGGTCCGCAAGGTGGACGAGAACATCGACGCACTGGTTGATACCGCCCGCTACAACACGGCCAAGGACCCCGAGAACCTGGACCTCGGCGAACTCGACGCCCTGGACGAGAAGCTCAGCGAAGCACTGTCAGAGCTGCGCCTCCTCAAGGACGACTGGGAAATCGAGCAGATGAAGATTGCCGTGGCGGCAACGGTGGAAGGCTTCGCTGACGTAGTCCGCGCCCTTCCCCGCGCGCTGACCCACGCGCGCGGAGAGCGGGTAGTTGAAGGCGCCTTCTTCGCCCGCGCCCGCGAGGAAGGCAACGAACTCGGCTACGACACCATTGCCGCGTCCGGCAACAACGCCACGGTTCTGCACTGGAACCGCAACTCCGGAACCGTCAACGCCGGCGAGCTCCTTCTCCTCGATGCCGGCGTGGAAGCAGACTCCCTCTACACAGCTGACATCACCCGCACGCTGCCCGCCACCGGCACCTTCACCGACGTCCAGCGCAAGGTCTACCAGGCCGTGCTCGACGCCGCCGATGCCGGTTTCGCAGCCGCCCAGCCGGGCGTGAAGTTCCGCGACATCCACACCGCGGCAACCACGGTCCTGGCCGAACGCCTGGCTGAATGGGGCCTGCTGCCCGTATCCGTCGAGGAAGCCATCAGCCCGGAGGGCCAGCAACACCGCCGCTGGATGCCGCATGGCACCAGCCACCACCTGGGCCTCGACGTCCACGACTGTGCGCAGGCAAAACGGGAACTGTACCTCGATGGAATCCTCACCGAAGGCATGGTTTTCACGATCGAACCGGGTCTCTATTTCAAGAATGAAGACCTCGCCATCCCCGAGGAGTACCGCGGGATCGGCGTCCGCATCGAGGACGACATCCTCATGACCGCCGACGGACCCGTCAACCTCAGCGCCGCGCTGCCCCGCGAAGCAGACGACGTCGAGTCCTGGATGGCCGGCATCTACCAGGAAGCCCAGGGCTAAGCGCAGGCCGTTGCCACCACAACAGAAAGGGAAGGCCACCGGAGACAGATCCGGTGGCCTTCCCTTTCTTGTGCTTGACGGAAGCCTTTTGCTCCGGCGAAGCCCTACTGCTTGGTCGACCCCTCGGAGGTGGACTGATGTCCCTCTTCCTGCGGGGTGTTCTGCCCTTGGCTCTGGCCGTCGGTCACACGGACGCCATACTGCGGACGACCGTCCGGGAGGTCGGGGTAACGGACAGCTGCCGGTGCCGGGTTCTGCGCGGACTGGTCCACTGGGGCGTTCTGTCCCTCAGGAGTACTGGAACCGTTGGACTCGGGGCCACGCTGGCCGTAGGGATCGTTCCACGTGGAAGGCCGCTCAGGCGCCTGGCCGGGCTGCTGGAACGGCGCATTCTGCTGGTTGTAGTTGGCGGCCTGCGGTGCGGCTGCCTGCGACGGGTTCATCGGCAGCTGGTGGAGCAAACGGCGGGCCTCGTGGGCTGCCTCCACAGCGACGATGACATCGTAGTTGGTGGCAACCACTTGGCTGGTGGAGGTGAAGTCACGCTTCCCGCGCTGGGTGGCATAGGTGACGATGCCGAACAGCATGAAGAAAGCCGCACCCATGAGCACCGAAGTGATGATGGAGAACGGGCCGCCGGCGGGAGTGAAGAAGGACAACATGACGCCGACGAAGAGGCCGAACCACATGCCGCTCAGGGCGCCGGACAAAGCCACCCTCGGGTAGCTCAGGCGGCCGGTCACGCGCTCCACCATTTTGAGGTCATTGCCCACGATCGACACCAGCTGAACAGGGAACTGCTGGTCTGCGAGGTAGTCCACCGCCTTCTGGGCATCCAAATACGAGGTGTACGAGCCCACGGTGTCGCCTTGGGGGACACTGCGGGATTCCTCAACGGCTTTGGGAGCACCAAAAATGTTTGACATAGCCCCATTGTGTCTCATGGACATGTGTAGTGGCTGGAATTCAGCTAAAAGAGAGCAGACTCGGTAGCCTGTAAACATGAGCACACATCCCTCACGCGTCTTTGTCGCGCGCCTGCTCGGCTTGGACGTCTTCGACCCCCTGGGCGATCGTCTTGGCCGGTTGCGCGACGTCGTGGTGCTCTCCCGCGGCACCCGTGGTGCTCCCCATGTGGTGGGCATCGTGGTTGAAGTTCCTGGCAAGAAGCGCGTCTTTGTTCCCATGACCCGCATTACGTCCATCGACCAGACGCAAATCATTTGCACTGGCCTGGTCAACCTGCGGCGCTTCGAGCAGCGCGGTGCCGAAACACTGGTGGTCGCTGAAATGTTCGACCGCCGCGTGACGCTGGCGGACGGCAGTGGAGACGCGACGATCGAGGACATTGCCATGGACCAGCACCGGTCCAAGGACTGGTTCGTCAGCAAGCTGTTCGTCCGCCGCGGCCACTCCCTGTCCCCCTTTGGCAGGCTCCGCCGCAACGAGACCCTGATCATCGACTGGGCCGATGCCCAGACCGGCGCCCACAACGAGCCCCAGGCCGCTACGCAGTTCGTTGCCACGCACGAAGACCTGAAACCTGCCGACTTTGCTGAAGCCCTTCAGGAAATGAGCGACAAACGGCGTTTTGAAGTGGCCAGTGAGCTCCAGGATGAGCGCCTTGCCGATGTTCTCCAGGAACTCCCGGAAGATGACCAAGTGGAGATTCTCTCCGCACTTGATGTGGAACGCGCCGCTGACGTCCTCGAAGAGATGGATCCTGACGACGCCGCCGACCTCCTGGCCGAGCTTCCTTCAGCGCAGGCCGAAGAACTTCTCCAACTCATGGAACCCCAGGAGGCCGAGGACGTCCGCCGCCTCCTGGAGTACGACGAAGACACCGCCGGTGGCCTCATGACACCGGTCCCGGTCATCCTGCCGCCGGAAGCCACAGTGGCCGAGGCCCTGGCGCATGTCCGGCGTGAGGAGCTCTCACCCGCGCTGGCCTCATCCATCTTTATCGCCCGCCCTCCCTTGGAGACCCCCACCGGACGCTTCCTGGGCGTGGTTCATATCCAACAGCTTCTGCGTTTCCCTCCGCCGGAACCGCTGGGCAACCTCGTGGACAAGAATCTTGAGCCCCTTTCGGACCAGGCCCACATCTCCGAAGTTGCCCGGACCCTGGCCACGTACAACTTGAATTCACTTCCAGTCGTGGACGACGACGGCCGCCTTGTGGGGGCGGTGACTGTTGATGACGTGCTGGATCACCTGTTGCCGGATGACTGGCGCGCCCATGAGGACGACGCCCCTATAAGGAAACTTGGAGGCCGCATTGGCTGATAACAACGCCACCCGATCCCCCAAGTCCTCAGGACGCTCGAGCAGCAGCCTTGACACGCCCTTGAGTGGTCGCCAACGCATCCTGCCCAAGTTCTCACCGAACCCGGATGCTTTCGGAAACGCCACGGAGGGCTTCGCCCGGTTCATGGGCACGCCTACGTTCCTCGTCTACATGACCGTGTTCTGCGTGTTCTGGCTTGCGTGGAACTCGTTCGCACCCACGGACTGGCAATTCGACCGCATGGAGCTGGGCTTCACCCTGCTGACGCTCATGCTGTCCCTTCAAGCCTCCTACGCGGCGCCGCTCCTCCTGCTGGCCCAAAACCGGCAGGATGACCGCGACCGTGTCTCGCTCCAGCAGGACCGCCAGCGTGCCGAACGCAACCTCTCCGACACCGAGTACCTGACGAGGGAGTTGGCCTCGCTCCGCATTGCTTTGCGTGAGGTAGCAACCCGTGACTATGTCCGGACTGAGCTCCGAAGCCTGCTGGAAGACATCATCGATGCTCAGGAAGAGCTCCGCGAGAACGAAGCCTCCGCTGATGGCACGGAATCGCCGGGTGAGAAGGTCAAGGAGAAACTGAAGGAGAAGCGCGACAAATCGCGCGGGCCCCGCACACAGCAGATTCCGAAGGTCCGCCCGCCAAGGGCCGCAGGTCCACAACATTCCACCGGCAAACCATCGCCGGGAAACCCCGAAAGCCGAGCCTGACCATATGACCACCGCATCGGCCGAGGCGCTGCACGCTGCCTTGGCAACCGTCATCGATCCCGAGCTCCGGCGCCCCATCACGGAACTCGGGATGGTGGAGTCGGTGTCTGCCGATGATGACGGAGCCGTGCACGTTGCCGTTCTGCTGACCATCGCCGGGTGCCCCCTGCGCGAGACCATTACAAAGGACGCCACCGACGCCCTCACCCGCGTAGAAGGCGTCACAGGCGTGGACGTGGAACTGAAGGTCATGACCCCAGAGCAGCGCGAAGCCCTCAAGGAACAGCTCCGCGGCCCCGGTGGACAGCGTGGCATACCCTTCACCAAGCCTGGGTCCCTGACCAAGGTGTACGCCGTAGCCAGCGGAAAAGGCGGCGTGGGCAAGTCATCCGTCACCGTCAACCTGGCCTGTGCACTGGCCGCCCAGGGCCTCCGCGTGGGCATTGTGGACGCCGATGTGCACGGCTTCTCCGTCCCCGCGCTGATGGGCATCACGCAAAAGCCCACCCAAGTGGACGACATGATCCTTCCGCCTGTGGCTTACGGCGTGAAGGTCATCTCCATCGGCATGTTCGTTGCGGGCAACCAGCCGGTGGCGTGGCGCGGTCCGATGCTGCACAGGGCCCTTGAGCAATTCCTCACCGATGTTTACTTCGGCGATCTCGATGCCCTCTTCCTGGACCTTCCCCCTGGCACAGGGGACATCGCGATTTCCGTGGCGCAGCTCTTGCCCAACGCGGAAATCCTGGTGGTCACCACGCCGCAGGCAGCTGCTGCGGACGTCGCCGAACGTGCCGGAACCATCGCCACCCAGACAGGGCAGAAGGTGGCCGGTGTCATCGAGAACATGTCCTACTTGGAAATGCCCGACGGCGGGCGCATGGAATTGTTCGGAAGTGGCGGGGGTGCCATCCTGGCTGAACGGTTGAGCGCTGCTGTGGGCACCGAGGTTCCGCTCCTCGGCCAGATTCCACTGGACATCCGCTTGCGGGAGGGCGGCGACGCCGGGAAACCCGTAGTTCTGGCCGCACCCGAAACGGCCGCCGCCAAAGCGATGGAGGGTGTTGCTGCAGCCTTGGCAACCCGGCCACGCGGGCTGTCCGGCATGCCTTTGGGAATCCAGCCGCGCTGAACCGGCGGCCCTTCCCTGGTCTGGCAGATGCCTCGGCTCAGGTTGCTTCGGTATCGAACGGGGCGGCTTCGCCCTCGGCAAGCCGCTCGATGATACGCGCAGGGGCCTTGGGTTTGGCACCTGCTGCTGCAGCAGCAGCTACGGGGGCGCCGGCACTGACCGGCTTGGTGTCGTCGTCCAGGAGCGCATCCTTGATGATGCGACGGGGATCGTACTGACGGGGATCGTATTTCTTCCAGTCGACCTCATCGATGTCGATGCCGACTTCTTCTTTGATCTGCTCGCGGGCGCCGGAAGCCATCCGGCGCACTTCCTTAACCAGGTTGGCGAGCTTTTGAGTGTATTCGGGCAAACGGCTGGGACCGATGACGAGTACGCCGATAATCAGAAGGAGTATGAACTCCGGGCCGTTGATTCCAAGCACGATACGAAGATTACCTTGTCTGTGGTGCCGCTCCTAAACCAGCAGGACGCAGCAAGGTTTGGAGGCCTCGCAGCACCCTTTTGTACCATGCCTCAGGATCTTCGTCGGCGGAAATCAACGCCATGGACTCCCCCGCCCGGACGATTTCCGGGACGGCGTCGTCTGCACTGTCCGCCGGGAGGTCGGAAGCATAGCTGATGACGGCCGCCGGCATGGTGTACACAGCCTTCCACGGGATTCCTTGCGTGACAGAAAGCTGCGCCGACCTGGAGCGCCCGGGTCCGGATCCATTAGCCGGCAGGTGTTCCTCCACAATGGTGGCGTAGTGACCGTTGCTTTCGAGCCTGATCTCCACAGCAGGGTTGCCGTTGAGCATGGTGGCTTGGGCGGACACGACGTGGAAGCCCATTCCGGACAGCTCAGGACAGGCCCATCCTTCGTCCCGCAGTGACTCCAACTGCGCAGGGCTCAAGCTGACCGTGCTGCCGGCCCGAAAAGCGGGGCCAACCATCGATTCTGCAGGGCTACCTGTCCAAGCACCGGCAACCGCGCCAAGGTCAGATGGTCCCGCGAGGACGCGCGAATCCTCATCACCGGCGATTACGTAGGCCGAGACCGCCAAGGCCCCTGCACTGACCGCCAAGGTACCCGCGGCAATGCCCGCAATGCGAAGGCCCCGGAAGCGACCGAACGGATGTTGCGGCGTGGAGGTTGAGTACGTTGGGGCCGGCTCGTTGGCCAGGCGTTCGGTGTGCTGGATCAATCGCGCGGCAAGATCCTGGCTTGCTTCGGGGACAGCCGCTCCACGAAGGCGTTCAAGGTACTGCCGCTCCCGGCGGATCGCAATTCGGCACTCCGCGCAGTCCTGGAGGTGTTCCGGCGTGCGCGGATGGCGCAGCGCAGCCAATCTGCGTCGGGAAAGGGCTCCCGGACGAAGTGAACGTCGAGGCATCGACACCCTAAAGAATGCTGGCGATGCGGGGCATCTTCAACCGCGGCTTGCGGGCCTCTGCCGGACGGGGGTCGCGGTGGGCAAGTTTCTCGCGCAGCATGGTGCGCCCCCGGTGGATGCGGGATCGGACGGTCCCCAGCTTCACACCGAGCGCCTCGGCGACTTCGTCGTACGAAAGGCCCTCAAGGTCACACAGCACGACGGCGGCGCGGAAGTCCGGTGGGAGTTCTTCCAGGGCCCGCTGGACATCAAGGTCAAGGTTGTTGTGCTCGAAGCTCTGTTCCGGGCCGGGCTCGCGACCGGGCAAACGGGATTCGGCATCCTCGGCGAGCGCATCGAAGCGGATTCGGCTCTTGCGGCGCGCCTGATCCAGAAACAGGTTGGTGGTGATGCGGTGCAACCAGCCATCCAGGGTTCCCGGCTTGAAATTCTCAAGTGAACGAAACACCCTGACGAAGACCTCCTGGGTGAGATCCTCGGCGTCGAACTTGTTGCCGGTCAGGCGATAGGCGAGGCGATACACCTTGGCGGAGTGGTTCGAAACCACTTCCTCCCAGCTGGGCATGACCCAATCAGTAACGGCCTCAAGGCTTTCCGTTGTTTGGACTGGCGCAGCATGCGATGCCGGCATCGTCCACTCCCCTCAAACTCTGGTACACCGAATCTTCGGTGCCGCCCACCTCATGGATGACCGGAGCATTATCATCCCAAGTTTGTCTGGGAATTTCCTGACTGGCGGGCCATTTCTCCGCAAGGCTGAACTCGGTGACGGACACAGGCTCGGAGGAGCTCCCCTGCAGCGGGTTTACCGGTGCGGACCCAGTAGTCTTGGTACAAACACCCCTACCCGCGGAAAGCGAACCCCTTCATGAGTGCCGACAAGTCAAGCAGCTGGTCCTACGCAGAAGATCTGCCGGCTGAGGATGACGTGTTGTTGCGCGCCCGGGAGCGGTCCTTTGAACTCGGTGTTACCCCTATCAGCCCCGGTGTGGGTGCAGTGCTGACAGTGCTCGCTGCCGCTTCAAAGGCCCAGACCGTGGTGGAAGTCGGTTCGGGTGCCGGAGTGTCCGGGGTTTGCTTGCTGCGTGGACTAAGCCCCCATGCTGTGCTGACCACCATCGACGTGGACGTCGAACACCTCAAAGCCGCCAGGGAAGCGTTCCTGGAGTCGGGCAGTCCGGCCAACCGTACCCGCACCATCTCAGGCCGCGCAGCTGATGTGTTGCCTCGCCTGACCGACTCCGCGTACGACCTCGTCTTCATCGATGCCGACAAGCCAAACTTCCCCAAGTACGTGGAACAGGCAATCCGTCTCTTGAAGTCCGGAGGCACCTTGGTCATCAACGATGCTTTGGACAAGGACCGTGTCTCCAATCCGGCGGCGCGGGACGCCACCACCGTGGTCCTGCGTCAGATCGTAAAGGCAATTCGCGACGACGAGCGGCTGGCATCCGCGATGCTGCCGACGGGCGACGGGCTTCTGGTGGCTGTCAAGAAATAGATCGCCCTTCAGTGGCACGAGAACAGCTTAAACAACAGCAGGGCCTCGGCTTGCCGGGCCCTGCTGTGTAACTCTATTCAAAACGCCTATTCAGTAACGCCTACGAGGCATTCCTTGAGGTTGGCCGCTTCCGCAGCGTTGAGCTCGACAACGAGTCGTCCTCCGCCTTCGAGCGGCACACGCATGATCAAGCTGCGTCCCTCTTTGGTAACTTCCATAGGGCCGTCGCCGGTACGTGGTTTCATAGCCGCCATTAGGAAAATCCCCTCCATTTGTCCCAAGTCACGCCAACCCGGCCGGGCTGGTTCCGCGTCGCAATTGCAGCCGGCGGCACCGCTTGGAGGCCGCCTTGGCCGGGCACTTTTCGGTGCTTTGTCCTTGCTCTTAGTCCATTATCCCGTAATTACCCGTCCGTAGCGAATCAAACACCTATTTGTCCGGGCTTTGTACATACTCCCTTCACGCAGCAAAGGTCCACGTCAGGGCGGATAGTCCCCGCCCCCGGGGAGCGGAGCCCACGCCCACAGCCACACCACCCAGACGATCTGGAGGAGGACGAACATCACCACCACGGTTGCCCGGTACGCCTTGGACTTGGACAGCAATGCCACGCCCAGTGCCAGCGGGAAAAGGGGCAACAGCATTCTGAACGTACTGGTCTGAGGATGCAGGAAGACCAGCAGGTATCCCATGTAGCAGGCACACCACAGCCGCAGCTCTGCTCCGAGGGCTCTGACGGGCTTCGACATCATGACCAGCACGAAAAGAGCGGCGAAGACGAAGGGGGCCAGCACGCCCAGCACAGGACCAAACAGCATCCGACCCGTGTCGAACCATGGTTTGAAGGGCACAAGATCGTGCCCCCGCCATGCTGTTTCAGTCCGTGTGTAGGCAGTAAATTCACCGGTAGTAGCCCAAGCGATGGCCGGCCATGCGAGAGCTCCGATGCCCGCTGCAAGCACCAGTGCGCCCAGTGAAAGCAAGCCGCGCACCGACGTCGTCTCGTCGTCATCACGGACCGAAGCTTGGGCCGATAGCGTCCTGGACCGCCCGAAGCGCTGCCATACACGCCAAATCAGCAGCAAGCCCATCATGGCTGCGAAGGGTACCCCCGTCGGCCTGGACAAGCACATCAGGAGCACAACCGGAATTGCGGCCAGATATCGGCGGCGGACCACCAGCAACAAGGAGCCGGACAACAGCAGCAGATTCGAGGACTCGGCATACGGGACCTGGAGGATCGGCGACACGGGAAAAGTAGAGACGAAGACGACGCCCCAGAGTGCGGCGCGCTTGCCTGCGAACTCGCGGAAGAGCTTGTAAATCACCAAAGCTGCGCCCACACCCGCCAGCATGGCGATGATGGTGAGCGCCGGGAAGGTTCCTATCCCCGTGGCTGCCGAGAGACCCCGGGCCAGGAAGGGAAAGAGCGCATAGAACGCCCATGCGTTCTGCTGTACCACACCATTCGCGTCTACGGGCAGGATCGAGGGGTAACCGTTATCGGCAGCTTCCTGGTACCAGCGTCCATCCCAGATAGTGATGAAGTTCCAGTAATCCGGGGCCGGCGGGAACCAAGGATTTGTTCCCTGGTGAATGGCAGCCGCCATGAAGATACATGCACTGACCATTCTGGCCACCACAAAAATCAAGGAAACCTGCAGCCACCAAGGCCATCCAGCCATTCTTACTGCCGCGGTCGAGAGCCCGTGGGAAAGCCGATCCGTGGGGGTTCGTGAGCTCACGGCTGGGTCCGACCGGTTTCGCCGCCCTCACGACGCGGCTGCTGTACCAAGACGCCAAGTCGTTCGATCTCGCGGTCCTTGGCCTGCAGCTGGTCTCTGAGCTCCTCCAGGACCTGGTCAACCTGATCCATGCGGTACCCGCGAAGCCCCAGGGCAAAGCTCAAGGAGTCGATGTCTGCGGGCTTGGCATTCTCCGGCAGCAGGACAGCGGGCAGGTTGGGGACCGGTTGATCAAGTCCCGATCCGATCGAACGCCCCCGTACGATCCCGGCACCGAGATACAGCGCCGCACCGACGAGGACTATCGCGAGAAACACCAGGAAAAAGCTCACAGGGTCCATCGTGCCAGAAACGGCCGCCTACTCCGGGCGCTGCTGGTTTCCGTTGGTGGTAGGCGGAAGTGGTGCGCCGTGCAGGACACGGTGCACGGCATCGGCGGGGTCGTCCACCAACTGGATCAGGTCGAGGTCCTTCTCGGACACCATGCCTTCTGCCACCAGGGTGTCCCTGATCCACTCAAGCATGGGTCCCCAGAACCGAACACCGAGCAGCACGATGGGGAACGAGGTCACCTTGCGGGTTTGGACAAGCACCATTGCCTCGAACAACTCATCCAAGGTGCCAAGCCCTCCGGGGAGCACTACGAAGCCCTGCGCGTACTTGACGAACATGGTCTTGCGGGCGAAGAAGTACCGGAAGTTGATGCCCAGGTCCACCCACTGGTTGAGTCCCTGCTCAAATGGCAGTTCAATGCCCAGGCCCACTGAGACTCCGTTGCCTTCCACGGCACCCTTGTTGGCAGCTTCCATGGATCCGGGGCCGCCACCGGTGATCACCGCGACCCCGGCTTCAGCGAGTTTGCGCCCCACGTCCACGGCCATCTCGTAGTACTCGGTTCCCGGCTTGGTCCGCGCCGAACCGAACACACTGACGGCAGGTCCCAGGTCAGCCAGGGCTCCAAAGCCCTCCACGAACTCACTCTGGATCCTCAGGACACGCCACGGATCGGTGTGGATGAATTGCCCGGCACCACTGGTATCCAGCAAATGCTGGTCCGACATTCCCGTGTCCGCTTGTTTGCGTCGGAGCTCAAGGGAGCCTTTGTGCTTGGCGGGTGCGATCTCCGAGGGGAGCGGCACGTGGGTGCCCGTGACGCGACCGTTGGCATCCGGGTGGGGAATGGGGTGCTGGCTGATGCTCATTGCCCAAGGCTAGCGCGGATGACGGCATGCTCCGTCGCTGCGACCCGCTTCTTGCATTGCAGTCTGGTATCTCGCTGGGGAGCAGGTTTCTGTTCAGTCACGATCTTCAGGAAGTTGCCGTGACCGTGGTCATATTTGCTTCTTTGTTCGCTAGATTCGTCGTATGACTACTCAAGCGTCCGGCGATGCCCTCGTCTCCCTGAACGGCGTCAACAAGCACTACGGTCAATTGCACGTCCTCAAGGACATCAACCTCCAGGTTCAAAAGGGTGAAGTCGTGGTGGTTATCGGACCTTCAGGTTCCGGTAAATCCACTCTCTGCCGTGCGATCAACCGTTTGGAAACCATCGACGACGGCGACATCGCCATCGACGGGAAGAAGCTCCCCGAAGAAGGCAAGGACCTAGCGCACTTGCGTGCCGACGTCGGAATGGTGTTCCAGTCCTTCAACCTGTTCGCCCACAAGACGATTCTTGAGAACGTCACGCTGGGCCCCATCAAGGTTAAGAAGGTGGCCAAGGGCACGGCTGACAAGGAGGCCATGGCCCTCCTTGAGCGCGTAGGCGTCGGGCACCAAGCACCGAAGCTTCCCGCCCAGCTCTCCGGCGGCCAGCAGCAGCGTGTGGCCATTGCCCGTGCTCTTGCCATGAAGCCGAAGGTGATGCTGTTCGACGAGCCCACCTCCGCGTTGGACCCCGAAATGATCAACGAAGTACTGGACGTCATGATCCAGCTGGCCAAGGAAGGCATGACCATGATCGTGGTCACGCACGAAATGGGCTTCGCCCGCAAGGCCGCTGACCGCGTGGTGTTCATGGCCGACGGTCAGATCGTGGAAGACGCAACTCCCGAGGAATTCTTCACCAACCCGAAGAGCACTCGCGCCAAGGACTTCTTGTCCAAGCTCTTGACCCACTAGCTCCTTACCGCCCGCACCCCGGCCGTAAGGCGGCCATCCAATGAAAGGAACATCATGAAGTCTCTTATTACCCGGAGGAAGTCACTCCTGGTGGCCGCATCGGCTGCGCTTGCACTCTCGCTGAGCGCTTGCGGCGGCGGCAGCACAACCACTCCCCCGGTTGCCTCGGCAAGCTTTGAAGCCGGCACCACCATGGAGAAGCTGAACAAGGCCCAGACGATCAAAATCGGGACCAAGTTCGACCAGCCGTTGTTCGGCCAGAAGGGCCTGGATGGCAAGCCTGTCGGTTTCGACGTCGAAATGGGCAAGGCAATCGCCGCAAAGCTTGGTATTCCGGCTGACAAAATCGAGTGGGTAGAGACGGTCTCCCAGAACCGTGAGTCGTTCATCGAGCAGGGTCGCGTCGATCTTGTGATCGCCACGTACACCATCAACGATGCCCGCAAGGAAAAGGTCGCCTTTGCCGGCCCTTACTACGAAGCAGGCCAGGCGTTGCTGGTGAACAAGGACGATACCTCCATCACCAAGCCTGAAGATGTCTCGGGCAAGAAGGTCTGCTCCGTCACGGGTTCCACCCCGGCCAAGACCATCGCCGAAAAGTACGGCGCAGAGGTTGTCCCTGCGGCCACCTACACCGCCTGCCTGGAGCCCCTGCGTAACAAGCAGGTTGTCGCCGTTACCACCGACAACGTCATCCTCGCCGGCTACGTCGACAAGGAGCCGGACGCCTTCAAGCTCGCCTCGGATGAAACCTTCACCAAGGAGCCTTACGGCATCGGCCTGAAGAAGGATGACACCGTGTTCCGCAACTGGATCAACGACCAGCTTGAGGGATTCGCCAAGGACGATACGTACAAGAAGGCTTGGGAAGCCACTGCAGGCAAGGTCATCAAGACTGCCCCTGAACTTCCTGCCATCAACCGCTACTAGCTAGTCGGGACCCGTCAACTGCCGCCGCCCATCGGGACGGCGGCAGTTGACGAATCCAGGACCCTGTTCCCTGATTAGCTGCAGCCAAAGGAAGCCATGGACGCCGTCATAGCAAGCCTCCCCGAATATTGGGACGGATTTCTCCGAACCCTTTATCTCTCCGTAATTTCAGGAATCATTGCCCTCATTGTCGGCACACTCCTGGCGGCCATGAGGGTTTCCCCCGTGGCAGCACTTCGCGGTTTCAGCATGTTCTATGTTGAAGTGGCACGTAATACCCCATTGACCATCATTTTCTTTTTCGCCGCCATCGTTTTGCCCCGGTTGGGCGTTAAGTTCGAACAGTTCGAAGTCGCGGCCATCATCGCGTTGAGCAGTTACACGGCAGCCTTCATCGCCGAAGCCGTCCGTTCCGGCGTCAACAGCGTGCCTGTTGGCCAGGCGGAAGCTGCCCGCAGCGTAGGCATGACCTTCACACAGGTTTTGGGCTTCATCGTCCTCCCCCAAGCCGTACGCACCGTCATTCCTCCGTTGATCAACATCCTGATTGCACTGGTCAAGAACTCCTCGGTGGCCGGCGCGTTCTTTGTCCTGGAGCTTTTCGGTTACGGCCGCCAGCTCTCCAATGACTACGGCAACCAAGTCCTCTGGATCCTCCTTGGGGTGGCTTTCTTCTACCTCTTGATCACGGTTCCTTTGGGACTTCTGGCGCACTTTGTTGAACGAAAGGTGGCGATTGCCCGATGACATCGGTCCTGTACGACGTCCCCGGGCCCAAGGCCCGCCTGTATTCGCTCCTGGGCTCCGCCGCCGGAATTCTGATCATCCTCGGCATCCTCGCCATCGCCGTCACAACGCTGGCGCAGCAAGGCATCTTCGACGCAGACCGTTGGGAGATCTTCTACGGCCCCATGGCACCCGATGTCTGGAGCCTGATCGGCCAAGGCATCCTCGCCACGCTGGCCGCAGCCGCTGTGGCAGCCGTGATCGCATTCCCCTTGGGCATTGCGCTCTGCCTGCTGCGTATTTCCTTGATTCCCTGGATCCGGATACCCACGCAGGTAGTGCTTGAGTTCCTCCGCGGCATGCCCGTGGTCCTTATGATGTTGTTCGTCCTGCTGGTTTTCGCCACAGGTCAGTTCCAGGCCGTGGTTGTTGGCTTGGTTCTCTACAACGCCGCCATCTTCGCTGAGATCCTGCGCGCAGGCATCCAGTCTCTCCCCAAGGGACAACGCGAGGCTGGTCTGGCCATCGGCCTCCGCAGTTTCCAGTCACGGATGTCCATCGAGTTCCCTCAGGCTGTGCGCCGGATGCTTCCGTCTTTGGTTGCCCAGTTGGTGGTTCTGCTTAAGGACACCTCGCTCGGCTACATCGTGGGCTACGAGGAACTGCTGCGGAAAATCCAGATCATGGCCGACTTCCTCGGCCCTGACTTCCTGTTCCCCGCCTTCTTTGTGGGCGCTGCGATCTACATCCTGATCAACCTGACGGTGTCACGGATTGCGATCATGATTGAACGCCGCGGTTCCAAGAAGGCCGCCGGCGGCATGGCTCCGATGACAATTCGGACCGGCCTTGAAGGTACTGGCAACGACCCCGTTGCACAGAACGTCGTGCCTGGCGCGGAAAACCCGGAGAAGAAGTAACCCTCCACAATCGAAGAAGGTCCGCAGCTACCAAGCTGCGGACCTTCTTCTTTGCTGGGGGAATTTCGGGACTACGGTGTCAGCCAGGTCCTCAGTGCACGGAGGCACTCACGGATGGCTTCGGCGTCCACGTGCTCGTTGTCCTTGTGAGCCAGCAGCGGATCGCCGGGTCCGAAGTTCACTGCCGGGATGCCCAGCTCACTGAAACGCGCGACGTCGGTCCATCCGTATTTGGGCTTGGGCTCGGCACCGACTGCGGCAACGAAGGAGGCTGCGGCCGGGTGGTTGAGTCCGGGACGCGCGCCGGCAGCGGCGTCCGTACGGACGACGTCGAATCCTTCCAAGAGGTCCCGGACGTGGGCCTCGGCCTGGTCCGGTGTTTTGTCCGGAGCGAAACGGTAGTTGATTTCCACCACGCAGCGGTCCGGGATCACGTTGCCGGCAGTTCCGCCGTTGATCTTCACCGCGTTGAGGCTCTCACGGTAATCGAGGCCGTCCACGTTGATGGTCTGCGGTTCGTAGTCGGCGAGCCGCGCCAGGATGGGGGCTGCGGCGTGGATCGCGTTGACGCCCATCCATGCGCGTGCAGAGTGGGCTGTTTCGCCGATGGTTGTGGCTTCGAAGCGGCTGGTGCCGTTGCAGCCGCCTTCCACCGTGCCGTGGGTTGGCTCCAGCAGGATCGCGAAGTCGCCCTGCAACAGGTCACCGTGGTTGCGGACCAACCTTCCGAGGCCGCTCTTGACCGCTTCCACTTCCTCATGGTCGTAGAAGACGAAGGTGACGTCCTTATCCGGCTGCCGCCCGTCGTCGAACAGTGTTGCCGCGAGGGCGAGCTGCACCGCCACGCCACCCTTCATGTCTGTGGTCCCGCGCCCGTACAGGATGCCTTCACCGGGAACCCCGGACTCCCACGTGGCCGGAACGGTGCCCAGTGAGCCCTCCACGGTGGGAAGGGGCACGGTGTCCAGATGTCCGGCCAGGATGACGCGCTCGGAACGGCCAAGTTCGGTGCGCGCAATGATGGCGTCGCCGTCACGGGTCACGGTATAGGCCGGGATGGCACGAAGGGCGGACTCGACGGCGTCGGCGAGTTCGGTCTCGTTGCCGGACACGCTGTTGAAGTCAATGAGCGCGGCTGTCAGCACGGCAACGTCCTGGCGCAGGTCAAGGAGGGCGGGAGCAGGGTTCAGGGTCACCCGTCCAGCCTAATGCCCGCAATTGCGACTTCTATGGCATGAGACGGGTTTTAACCGACCTCTGCCTGCTGGATAGACTTGGCGCATGACTGAAACTGCTTCCTCTGCTGTGCCCGCAACCGCGCCCACCAACCCCCGATCGGCTTATGGCTTCGGCCTCGCCACCATCGCCACCTCGGCTTCCGGGGAAGCAACCGTGCTGGACGTCTGGTACCCGGCACCCGCGCTTGGTGTCGCCGCCGAAACCCTGCGCGACGTGGACAATGCCGATCCTGCGCTCACCGCACTTGCCGAGGAAGGCAAGGACGCCGACCGCGGAACCGAGCAGAAGGTTGTCTTTGCACAGATCGACCTCGACGCCGCCCCCGCAGACACTGCCGATGCTTACCTGCGTTTGCACCTCCTCTCCCACCGCCTGGTCAAGCCGAACAGCATCAACCTGGACGGCGTCTTCGGCAAGCTGCCCAACGTTGTGTGGACCAACTTCGGTCCCGCAGCTGTGGACGGCTTCGAACTGACCCGTGCCCGCCTGCGCAAGCGCGGCAACGTTGTGGTCTTCGGCGTGGACAAGTTCCCGCGGATGGTCGATTACGTGGTCCCCTCCGGTGTTCGCATTGCCGACGCCGACCGCGTCCGTTTGGGTGCCCACCTCGCCGAAGGCACCACGGTCATGCACGAAGGCTTCGTGAACTTCAACGCAGGAACCCTTGGCACTTCCATGGTGGAAGGCCGCATCTCGGCAGGCGTCGTGGCCGGTGACGGTACGGACGTCGGCGGCGGAGCGTCCATCATGGGCACGCTCTCCGGTGGCGGCAAGGAAAAGGTCGCACTGGGCGAGCGTGTTCTGCTCGGCGCCAACTCCGGCGTAGGCATCAGCATTGGCGACGACTCCGTGGTGGAGGCGGGCCTGTACGTCACCGCCGGTACCCGTGTGCGCGTTCCGGGCCCCAAGGACGAGAACGGCGAGGACACCAGCAAGATCATCAAGGCCGTGGAACTCTCCGGCGTTCCCAACCTGCTCTTCCGCCGCAACTCCACCACCGGCGGCGTGGAAGTACTTCCCCGCAAGGGCCAGACCGTGGAGCTGAATGAGGCTCTCCACGCCAACTAGCAGGGGAGAATCAATGCGCCGGTTCCGCCGCGCCATGGTTGCGGTGCTGGCTTTGGCCCTCGTAGCAGGTGCCATTTACGCAATAGTCGCAGTGCTGCAGCGCTCCGAGACCCTGGTCACGGAGCGCTGCTTTGCCATTGTCGGCTCTGAAAGCCATGAGCTTGCCACGGACCAGGCTGCGAACGCTTCGCTCATCTCCGCGATTTCGGTCCAGCGCGGACTTCCACCCAGGGCAGCGAGCATTGCCCTGGCCACGGCCATGCAGGAATCAAGGCTGCGCAACATCAATTACGGCGACGACGCCGGGCCGGACTCCCGCGGATTGTTCCAGCAGCGGCCCTCGCAAGGCTGGGGAACCGAAGAACAAGTCATGGACCCCGTCTATGCAAGCAACGCGTTCTTTGACGGACTGGTCAAGGTGGCCGGCTACGAATCCATGGAAATCACCCAAGCAGCACAAGCGGTCCAACGTTCCGCTTTCCCCCGCGCTTACGCCCAGCATGAGGGCATGGGCCGGGCCTTCGCTTCCGCTCTCACCGGACACTCCACCGCTTCTTTGAACTGCGAGTTGCGCATGCCGGAGGCGGCCGGTGACCCTGCCGTCGTCGTCGATGAATTCACGACGGCGTTCGGCACCCAAGCGGCCACCATTCAGGGTCGCTCGGTTCAGCTGGAGATCGGTGGAACGCAGGCCTGGGCTGTGGCTCACTGGGCGGTGGCAAACGCCAAGACCCTGTCCATCACGCAGGTGGACCTTGCAGGCCAGACGTGGAACAGGCAAAAACGCGACGGCTGGCAACCCTCTGCCGCGGCCTCCGAGGGCGTCACGATCACCGTATCGGCACCTACCACCTAAGCCCTGCTGGAATTCCTTCAGGCGAGCAGCTCAACCACAGGCTGGACGTAACTGCGGAACACGTCAGGCTCGGACAGCAGGCGGTGGCTCATGATCATGGTGCTCGGTTCCAGATACCAGGCACGGGGTTCACTGAGTGGCAGCTCAATAATGGTGAGCTCGAAGTCGCGGGAACTGCGGCCGACTTCAAGGAGCCTGTCTTCCACCATTTCGTTCAGGACGTGCGTCACGCCGTTGGCTTCACGGGCTGCCTCAAGATGGGCGTACTCGTCAATCCTGTCCGTGGCCCATCCGAGCGCTGAACCAAAATGTGCCTGCAGGACGCGCTGCAGTGCCGGCGAGTTGCCGAAGGCCTTGAAGCTTGGCGGTGCCAGCTCAGGAGCCGGGTTGGGATAGGACTTCACCAGGCTCTCCCACCAGGCCTCCCACTCGGTCTTGAGCGCCGGGAAGCCCCCCACGTCAGAGGTGAGATGCTTGTGGTCGGCATGCCGGACTTTCGGAGCAGCGTGGGAGAGCATCGGTTTGCCGGCGCCATCCAGTCCCGCTACATCGCGCAAGTACAGGGCGATGAGCATCGGCCCGGACGTATCCATAGTGATGCGCCATCCCGGGCCGCCTGACTCGTGCATGCGAATTCCTCCCTTGGCAGGTCCCCGACATGTCCCAGTCTATTCCCGATGGCTGCGGACGGTAATGGCGCTGCAGGATGGTTTAGCGGTGGACTGGCACGGCTCCCAGGGATCGCAGGTGGGCTGTGAGGACGTCGCTGCACATCTCCGCGGTCATCCACTCGGGCTGCAGCAGCGCGTGCATGCAGAGCCCGTCCATGGTGGCCAAGAGCCTTTCAGCTTCAGTCACCAGGGTTTGCTGCGCGTCAGCCCCGCCCGGGCTCAGGATCATGATCAGGCGACCGACGATGGCGGCCACAGCGCGGTGGCTGCGCTCGGCTTCGTCGGCCAGGACGGGCTTGATCCTGGCGGCGTGCCGGAACGCCATCCAGACGCACGCGTCTACCGCCAGCTCCTCGTCCAAGGGCAGGAACTGTCCCAGGAGATTCAGCACGGCGTTGTGCTGCTCAGGGCTTTCCGGTGATGCTTCCTCGACGGACGTGAGCGCCGCCTCAAGACGCCCGGCGATGCGATCAATGACTGCCCCGAAGGAGAAAACCAGAAGTTCATCACTGCTGGCGAAGTAGTGCCGCACCGAGCCAACAGCCAGCCCCGCTTCGTCAGCTACTTCCCTGAGGGATGCCCGTTCCAAGCCGTCGCTGGCAATGATCCGGAAGACAGCTTGGACAACTTCAAGGCGCCGGGCTTCGGCATCAACAATTTTGGGCACCAGTATTTTTTAGCACGAACGTGCTTCAACACCGCTCAACAGAGAGCGGCGTGGCTCCGATTTCCGCTAGCGTAGGAACCATGAAAATTCTTGTCACGGGTGGCACCGGCTACATCGGTTCCCACACCGTTTTGTCCCTTCAGGAAGCCGGCCACGACGTCGTTGTGCTCGACAACCTCGTGAACTCCAGCGAGGAATCCCTCCGCCGGGTGTCGGAGCTCACCGGCAAGACCGCCGCCTTCCACCAAGTGGACCTGGTGGACGAGCCCGCAGTTGAGGCCGTGTTCGACCAGCACCAGATCGACGCCGTGATCCACTTCGCGGGACTGAAGGCCGTGGGAGAGTCCGTCCAGGAACCCCTCGCCTACTACTACAACAACATCGTGGGCACCCTGAACCTGCTCCGCGCCATGGACAAGCACAACGTGCGCTCCATCGTGTTCAGCTCCTCAGCCACCGTGTACGGCGAGCACAACCCGATCCCCTACATCGAGAAGATGGAAATCGGCGCCAATAACCCGTACGGCCGCACCAAGGAACAGATCGAGGACATCCTCTCGGACCTGGGCAACGCCGATGACCGCTGGCATATCGCACTGCTGCGCTATTTCAATCCCGTGGGCGCACACCCGTCCGGCCGCATCGGCGAGGACCCCCAAGGCATCCCGAACAACCTTGTCCCCTTCATCGCACAGGTAGCCGTGGGACGCCGCGAGAAGCTCATGGTCTTTGGTGGCGACTACGACACCCCCGATGGCACCGCCCAGCGTGACTACATCCACGTAGTGGACTTGGCAGACGGCCACGTAGCAGCCCTGAACTACATCGCCGAGCGCGCCGGCGTCCGCCGCTGGAACCTTGGCTCCGGCCGCGGTTCGTCCGTTCTGGAAGTACTGCGCTCCTTCGAGAAGGCCGTGGGCCAGCCCATTCCGTACGAGATCACCGGACGCCGCGCCGGCGATCTCCCCGCCTTCTGGGCCGACGCTTCGTCCGCCCTCGCTGACCTTGGATGGTCCACCACCAAGACCGTGGACCAGATGTGCGAGGACCACTGGCGCTGGCAGAAGAACAACCCTTACGGCTACAACGCTGCCGAGCCTGCCGCGGCGAGCAACGCCTAATCCGCCGCAAACACGGCAAGCAACGACGGCGGCCGCCCACCTCGCGAGGTGGGCGGCCGCCGTCGTTATTGACGCTGTTGCCGTATCAGTTGGCCGGGTAGTTGCGCTCCGGCTCCCCTGTGTAGAGCTGCCGCGGGCGGCCGATCTTCGTCTGGGGGTCGTTGATCATTTCGCGCCACTGGGCAATCCAGCCCGGGAGGCGTCCAATGGCGAAGAGGACGGTGAACATCTTCTCCGGGAAGCCCATGGCCTTGTAGATGAGGCCGGTGTAGAAGTCGACGTTCGGGTACAGCTTGCGCTGGATGAAGTAGTCATCGGCCAGTGCCTTCTCTTCAAGGCGCATGGCGATGTCCAGCAGTTCGTCGTTGCCGCCAAGCTTGCCCAGAACTTCGTGTGCCGTTGCCTTGATGATCTTGGCGCGGGGATCGTAGTTCTTGTAGACGCGGTGTCCGAAGCCCATGAGGCGGACGCCGTCTTCCTTGTTCTTGACCTTCTCCATGTAGTCCTCGGGCTTGATGCCGTCGGCCTGGATCTGGCGGAGCATCTTCAGTACGGCCTCGTTGGCACCACCGTGCGCCGGGCCGAAGAGGGCGTTGATGCCGGCGGACACCGACGCGAAGAGGTTCGCGTTGGACGAGCCCACCAGTCGCACGGTGGACGTGGAACAGTTCTGCTCGTGATCGGCGTGAAGGATGAGCAGGAGGTCGAGGGCCTTGACGACCACCGGGTCCATTTCGTACTGCTCGGCGGGAAGGCCGAAGCTAAGGCGCAGGAAGTTCTCCACAAGGTTCATGGAGTTGTCCGGGTAGAGCATCGGCTGGCCGATGGACTTCTTGTGCGCATAGGCAGCGATAACCGGCAGCTTGGCCATGAGGCGGATGGTGGAAACTTCCACGTGCTCCGCGTTGAAGGGATCCAGCGAGTCCTGGTAGAACGTGGACAGCGCCGAAACAGCCGAGGAGAGAACCGGCATGGGGTGGGCGTCGCGCGGGAACCCGCCGAAGAAGCCCTTGAGCTCTTCGTGCAGGAGCGTGTGGCGACGGATGCGCTGATCGAACTCCTCCAGCTCCGTGGGGGTGGGGAGGTTGCCGTAGATCAGCAGGTAGGAAACCTCGAGGAAGCTCGAGTGCTGCGCGAGCTGCTCGATGGGGTAACCGCGGTAGCGCAGGACACCTGCGTCGCCGTCGATGTAGGTGATGGCCGAGGTGGTGGCCGCTGTGTTCATGAAGCCGGGGTCATAGGCAACGGCGCCCGTCTGCTTCAGCAGCTTGGAAACGTCATAACCTTCGTTTCCTTCTACAACCTTGATGCGCGGCAGTTCGAGTTCGCCGCCGGCATGGCGCAGTGTCGCGCTGGTGGTCTCAGTCATGGAGTCCCCTTCATGAGGCCTTTGGGCCTCTATCGAACGCTTGTCCAACCAACTTCTGGTGCCGCCGCCTTCGACCCTACTGTTGCAGGGCTCCAACGACCGAAGTGCTTTCTTAGTGAAGGCCACCATTGATAGTCAGTTAAAAAGTTACCGCCAGTAACCCTACGGAACTAATCCGTGCCGTCCGGTTACTGGCGGAATGACGCTATTAGTGGTGCAAGTCACAGCATTGTTATGAGGCTGTGGTGAGCCGTTCAACGGCGGCATCAATTCGCTCGTCGCTTCCGGTGAGGGCCACCCGGATGAATCCGTTGCCGGCATCGCCGTAGAAAACGCCCGGGCCCACCACGATGCCAAGTTCAGCGAACCGCGCCACCGTATCCCAGGTGGCTTCGCCGGCCGTGGACCAGAGGTAGAGTCCCGCTTTGGATTCGTGGATTGTCAGCCCGAACTTTTCAAGCGCCGGCACGATCCTCTCGCGTCGCCCCCGGTACAGGTCCTTCTGGGCCAGGACATGGCCGACATCTCCCAGCGCAACACGCATGGCTTCTTGCACAGGGTAGGGAACGATCATGCCCGCATGTTTGCGGCTGTTGACCAGATTCGCCATGATCGCCGAATCTCCGGCCACGAACGCGGCACGGTACCCGGCAAGGTTCGACTGCTTGCTGAGCGAGTAGACACACAGCAGGCCATCCGTGGAACCACCGGAAACCCGGGGATCCAGGATGCTGGGGACGGCTTCCCCGCCGCGCTGGGCATCCCATTCGCCCCAGCCCAGCTCCGCGTAGCACTCGTCAGAGGCCACGACCGCTCCGAGCTCACGGGCCTGAGCTACGATCCTTTGGAGTGACTCAACGTCCCGGACGCTGCCCGTGGGATTGCCCGGTGAGTTAATCCAGATCAAGCGCACTTTAGCGCGGGTGGCTGGATCGAGTTCATCCAAGTCGTCAGCTGCAACGGCAGTGGCACCTGCCAGTGAGGCTCCGATGTCGTAGGTCGGGTACGCGACGGTGGGACGCACAACGACGTCCCCGGCGCTCAAACCCAACAGGAACGGCAACCAAGCCACCAGCTCCTTTGAACCCACCGTCGGCATGACGTCCTTGGGATCCAGCCCCGGGACGCCGCGACGACCGGCGAACCAGTCCACAACGGCCTGCCGCAAGGCTTCCGTACCGTGAACCGTGGGATAGCCGTGGGCGTCGGCAGCGTTGGCCAGAGCCTCACGGATCAGCCCGGGGGTGGGGTCCACCGGCGTTCCGATAGAGAGATTCACTGCACCGCCGGGATGCTTGGCGGCCGTGGCAACATACGGCGCCATGGCCTCCCAGGGGTAGTCAGGCAGGTTCAGGCCGAAAGCCGGCGCCGCGGAAATCAAAGAAACTACCGCCTAGTGGTCTTGGTTCTGCGGGGGCAGCGCGGCGATGTACGGGTGATCCTTGCCCGTGTTGCCGATCTTGGCGGCACCGCCCGGGGAACCGAGATCGTCAAAGAACTCCACGTTGGCCTTGTAGTAGTCGGCCCACTCCTCCGGGGTGTCATCCTCGTAGTAGATGGCCTCA
Organism: Arthrobacter sp. Rue61a; assembly: GCF_000294695.2. Classification (NCBI taxonomy): domain Bacteria; kingdom Bacillati; phylum Actinomycetota; class Actinomycetes; order Micrococcales; family Micrococcaceae; genus Arthrobacter; species Arthrobacter sp. Rue61a. The sequence continues at coordinate 3,255,978 of NC_018531.1, forward strand.
ACCGGGCACACGGGTTCGCAGGCACCACAGTCGACACATTCATCGGGGTGGATGTAGAGGGAACGCTCACCTTCGTAAATGCAGTCGACAGGGCATTCTTCAATACATGCCTTGTCCTTGACATCTACACACGGCTGCGCGATTACGTACGTCACGTCCCAGACCTCTCCACGGTTTGTCCCGGCGATAGCCGGGGTAATACGGCCGGCATCATGCCGGGCACTCAACTTCCGAGCCTATTATCCAACAGTGCGCTGACGCCAACCTAGCCCGCGTCTTAGTATGAAACGGTGACTCCCCCGAATTTGCCGCCCCGACAATTCCTTCTCGACGCAGAACCAGGCATCCGGGTGGTGGTCCGCTACCGGATCGAGGACGGGTTGACGGACGCCTTGGGCTATCTGGTGGGAACCACGGAAGGTTCCTGTACCGTACGGACCCGTACTGCCGACGTCGAAATTCCGTTGGCAATGGTTATCGCGGCGAAAGAGGTTCCCCCGCCACCGCCGCGGCGTCAGTCCGTCCGCGTCGCATCCGACTAACAACCAGCAGCTTAACAGCCATAAGCATGATTAACGTCACTACGCCGATGCCGAAGACCCACACGTTGCCCACCGCGTCACCAAGTATCAACTGCTTGGCCGCACCGGCTGAGGACAGGAAGCCGACGGCGGCATAGCTCACCACGCCTGCCACCGCCGTCGGTACTACCGAGCGGGACCACGAAGCGAGCCACAACTGCACAGAGGCAAGCAGCAGCAGCGCAGCGGCCACGCCCCATGAGATCTCCACCCCGGACCAAAGCAAGGTCTGCCGGTGCAAAACCGTACCGGCCAAGGCGACGAAAAGAGCCGCCGGCACGGCCGTGGCAATGCCACGGACCGAACCGGCGACTCTTCTCTTCATTCAGCTGTTCCTGACTGGTTCAGACCAGTACAGGCTAGGACTTGGCGCGGGCGCGGTTGGCCTTGGCGCGCTCGTTGGAGTCCAGGATGACCTTGCGGATACGGATATCTTCCGGCGTAACCTCAACGCATTCGTCCTCACGGGCGAATTCGAGGGACTCTTCGAGGGTGAGATCGCGCGGCGGCGTCAGGTTCTCGAAGGAGTCAGAGGAAGCTGCACGCATGTTGGTGAGCTTCTTTTCCTTGGTGATGTTCACATCCATGTCATCCGCGCGGGAGTTCTCGCCTACGATCATGCCTTCGTAAACCTCGGAGGTGGGCTTCACGAAGAAGGAACCACGTTCCTGCAGGTTGATCATGGCGAACGGCGTAACAACACCGGCGCGGTCGGCGATCATGGAACCGTTGGTGCGGTATTCGATGGGGCCGGCCCACGGCTCGTAGCCTTCGGAGATGGAAGCTGCGATACCGGCGCCGCGGGTGTCCGTGAGGAACTTGGTGCGGAAGCCGATCAGGCCACGTGCAGGCACGATGAATTCCATGCGGCACCAGCCCGTACCGTGGTTGGCCATGTTGGTCATGCGGCCCTTACGGGCAGCCATGAGCTGGGTGACGGAGCCGAGGTACTCTTCCGGCACGTCGATGGTCATGTGCTCCATCGGCTCGTGGATCTTGCCGTCGATGGTCTTGGTGACAACCTGAGGCTTGCCCACGGTCAGCTCGAAGCCTTCGCGACGCATCTGCTCAACCAGGATGGCCAGCGCGAGCTCACCACGTCCCTGGACTTCCCAAGCGTCGGGACGCTCGGTGGGGAGGACCTTGATGGAGACGTTACCGATCAGTTCCTTGTCCAGGCGATCCTTCACCTGGCGGGCGGTGACCTTGGCGCCCTTGACCTTGCCGGCCAGCGGCGAAGTGTTGATACCGATGGTCATGGAGATCGCGGGATCGTCCACAGTGATCAGCGGCAGCGGCTGCGGGTTCTCGGCGTCCGTGAGGGTTTCACCGATGGTGATGTCCTCGATGCCGGCGACGGCAACGATTTCACCCGGGCCGGCGGACTCGGCAGGTACACGGGTCAGAGCCTTGGTGGCCAGCAGTTCGGTGATCTTGACGTTCTTGAGCTCACCGTTGGCGCGCGCCCAGGCCACGGTCTGGCCCTTGCGGAGGGTGCCGTTGTAGATGCGGAGCAGGGCGAGGCGGCCAAGGAACGGCGATGCGTCCAAGTTGGTCACGTGTGCCTGCAGCACGCCGTCCGGGTTGTACGTCGGAGCGGGGATGTGCTCGATGATGGTCTTGAAGAGGGGCTCGAGGTCCTCATTCTCCGGAGCCGAGCCGTTGTCCGGCTGGTCCAGGGACGCACGGCCAACCTTTGCAGCGGCGTAGACGACGGGAACTTCGAGGACCTTGTCCAGGTCCAGGTCCGGAACTTCGTCGGCGAGGTCCGAAGCGAGGCCCAGGAGCAGGTCCATGGACTCGTGGACAACTTCGTCGATGCGGGCGTCGGGACGGTCGGTCTTGTTGACCAGGAGGATGACCGGGAGGTGCGCGGCAAGGGCCTTGCGGAGCACGAAGCGGGTCTGGGGCAGGGGGCCCTCGGAGGAGTCGACCAGAAGGACGACGCCGTCAACCATGGAGAGACCGCGCTCTACCTCGCCACCGAAGTCGGCGTGGCCAGGAGTGTCGATGACGTTAATGGTGATGGTCTCGCCGTTGGACGACGGGCCGTTGTAGGCAACCGTGGTGTTCTTCGCGAGGATGGTGATGCCCTTTTCGCGCTCCAGGTCACCGGAGTCCATGACACGGTCCTCAACCTCACCATGGGAAGCGAAGGAGTTGGTCTGCTTGAGCATGGCGTCGACCAGGGTGGTCTTGCCGTGGTCAACGTGTGCGACGATCGCGACGTTGCGCAGATCGCTCCGCGACGCAGTGTTGGTGATGGTTTCAGACATGCGTTAATGACTCGTTTCAGTGGTGAAGTCAGCTGTTTGTATCCGCGCGCATACCTGATCGACTTGATCGGAACACACAGCGAAAAGACCCCGGGACACAGGGCACCTGCATCCAGTCTAAACGCAGTTGCATTTCTCAGCCTAAAAAGCAAGCGATTCAGTGCTTCAATGTGGCGCTGCTCACACTTTCGAGTTGTTACGTAAACGCAAGTCCAGATGCTGGATTTTCCATGCCCCGTGCACCATGATGGGCTGCAGAACCAGTGCCATGTGGAGAACAACGATGCGAAACGCTCCGGCCGTGTTCCGCCTGCTCGCACCATTGATCGCCATCGGCGTTCTTTCGGTGGGCTGCGGACCAAGCCCAGCACCAATCAGCGCCCCCTCTGGCTCAACCGCGCCCGGGCCCGCGCAGACATCGGCCGCGGATAAACCGCTCAGGATCGCCCCGGCCCCCAGCTCGCTGAACCTACCCGTGGGCTCGCTGTACAAAAACCCCGCGAACAACCGCAGCGAAGTGGTTCTCGCAGACGTGCGCCACACGGCGGTACTCATCGGCGACTCCCAGTCAATGCCGAAGGACTCCTGGCCGCAGCAGGGCATCGCAGCCATGGGCTACAAACTGCACGTCGTAGGCATGGGCGGCACCGGGTACGTGGCCAGCAATGGCAAGACAGGAAACTACATCGATGCGTTGCAACGCGGCGACTGGGTGCTGCCCTTCGGCGACCCGCCGCTGATCGTGATCCAAGGTGGCGGCAACGACGCCACACAACGTGCCACCGACGCCCAGATCACCAGCAACGCCGAGCGGCTTCTCGCCGCCCTGAAGAAGCGCTACCCCGGCACCACGCTGGCCATGATTGGAACCCTTGCCAGGGGCGTGAGCAACGGAGGCGGACGCCGCACGGAAATAGATGCCCTCCTGGGCCGCATCGCCGCCAAGCACGCCATACCGTTCGTCAGCGCGGGCGATTGGCTCACCCGCTACAACGCGATTGTGGATCTCCAGGATGGCGTGCACTTGAAGCCGGCCGGGCATGCAAAGCTGGGCGCCGCCCTGGCTCACGAATTCACTGCGCTTGGCCTCACGGCACGCCCGGACAGCGCCGCCTCCGCACCGGAATCTGCACCTGAATCTGCACCTGCGCAGTAGAGCGCGCGTTGCGGGGCCCGCTCTGCACGCTTCGTGAGCCCTTTTGCGCGCAGAGCAGGCCTCACAATACGTAGTTGCGCGTTGCGCGGCCCGCTCTGCACGCTTCGCGAGCTTTATGACGTGCGCAGCAGGCCTCACAACACGTAGTTAACGGCAAGAGCCGGTGGTTCCCTTCCGGGGAACCACCGGCTCTGAGGCTGACCGGCTGATGAAACTTACGACGCCGGTCAGGCCACCTCTGGGGGCAACAGCAGTGAACCACCCGGGATGGCGTCCAGAAGCGCCTGCGTGTAGGCCTCCCTCGGGTTGTCGAACACGTCATCCGTACTGCCAGTCTCCACAAGCTTGCCCTTCTGCATGACGCAGACGTGATCCGCAATCTGCCGCACCACCGCAAGGTCGTGGGTGATGAACAGGTACGTCAGGCCGAGGTTGTCCTGCAGGTCAGCCAAGAGGTTCAGCACCTGGGCCTGAACGAGGACGTCCAGTGCGGAGACCGCTTCATCACAAATGATGACTTCCGGATCCAAGGCCAAGGCACGCGCAATGGCAATGCGCTGGCGCTGGCCACCGGAGAGTTCGTTGGGGTAACGGCGCATGGTGGACTGCGGCAGCGCCACCTGGTCCAGAAGCTCGCGTACTTTCTTCTCACGACTGGCCTTGTTGCCAATTTTGTGGGTCCTCAACGGCTCTTCAATGGTGCGGAAGATGTTGTACATCGGGTCGAGGGAACCATACGGGTCCTGGAAGATCGGCTGAACCCGGCGACGGAACTTGAACAGATCCTTACTGCCGAGCGTGGACGTGTCCACGCCGTCAAAGATGATCTTTCCAGACGTCGGTTCCAGCAAGTTGAGGACCATTTGTGCCACTGTGGACTTGCCGGATCCCGACTCGCCAACAATCGCCGTGGTGGTTCCACGCTTGACAGCAAAAGACACGGAATCCACGGCGGTGAAGTCTGTGGACTTGCCAATTCCTCCACGAAGCTTGAAGACCTTGGTCAGGTCCTGGACCTTCAGAACCTCCTCCGGCAGAGCCGTCTCGACGACGACGGGCTCAACAGGAGCCAGCAGCTCCTCCGACTCGATACCCTGCTCCTTGGCAACCTGGATACGACGTGACGCCAGGGACGGCGCCGAAGCAACCAGCCGCTTAGTGTAGGGGTGCCGGGGGTTACGGAGAAGTTCCAGAGACGGGCCGGACTCCACAACCTGGCCCTTGTACATGACAACTACCTTGTCCGCGCGCTCAGCTGCGAGGCCGAGATCGTGGGTAATGAGCAACACAGCCGTTCCCAGCTCGGAGGTCATCTTGTCCAAGTGATCCAGAATTTGCCGCTGGACCGTAACATCAAGGGCAGAAGTCGGCTCATCCGCGATCAGGAGGCGCGGCTGGCACGAAAGCCCAATCGCAATGAGCGCGCGCTGGCGCATACCTCCGGAGAACTCGTGGGGGTACTGTTTGGCGCGGCGGGTGGCGTCGGGCAGACCGGCTTCGGAAAGCACCTTGGCCACGTCCTCGGGTCCGGAAGGAAGCCCGTTCGCTTTCAACGTCTCCTTGACCTGGAATCCGATCTTCCAGACGGGGTTCAGGTTGGACATGGGATCCTGCGGAACCATCCCAATGGAATTGCCGCGAAGCTCGATCATCCGCTTCTCGCTGGCATGGGCAATGTCTTCGCCGTCAAACAGAATTTCGCCGCCGGCAACTCGGCCATTCCCGGGAAGCAGCCCGATGGCCGCCAGGGCTGACGTCGATTTCCCTGAGCCTGACTCCCCCACAATCGCCACAGTTTCCCCAGGCATGACCGTGAGGTGGGCGTTCCTCACAGCATTGACCTCACCATTACTGGTGGTGAAGTTGATCGCGAGATTCTTGATCTCCAGCAGCGGACGCTCCGAGCCAGCGACTTCTTCCTGGATGTGAACTGAAGAGTTCATGGCTTCGCCTTTCATCGTTTACGCGCCTTGGGGTCCAGGGCATCCCTGAGGGCATCGCCCAGCATGATGAAGCTCAAGACTGTTATGGAGAGAGCAATGGCCGGGTAGAGCAAGGGCATCGGGTTGGATCGCAATGATGCCTGGGCGGCCTGGATGTCATTGCCCCAGGACATGACACTCGGCGGCAGCCCAATACCAAGGAAGGAGAGGGTTGATTCTGCGACGATGAAGGTGCCCAGGGAGATCGTGGCCACGACGATGATCGGCGCGAGCGAGTTCGGCAGGACGTGGCGCAGCAGTGAGCGGAAACGTGAAACGCCCAAGGACCTGGCCGCCATGACAAAGTCAGCATTCCTGACCTCAATCACAGCGCCTCTGGTGATTCGCGCGATTTGGGGCCAGCCAAAGACAATCAGGATCAACACCAAGGTCCACACCGTGCGGTTGGCGCGGAACACGGGAAGCTGCATCATGACGATCGCGCCCAGGATCAGGGGCAATGCGAAGAAGATGTCCGTCAGGCGGGCCAGCAGGGCATCAGCCCAGCCACCGTAGTAGCCGGCAAGGGCACCCACAACGCCGCCGAACAGAACCACGCCGATGGTAGTGAAGAGACCCACCGTCACTGACGAGCGGGTACCAAAAATAACGCGGGCGTAAACGTCGCAACCTTGCTGGGTAAAACCAAGCGGGTGTCCGCTCGTTGGTCCACCATCCGAGTTGGCCAACTGGCACGCCTCAGAGGACGGATCGATCTGTGAGAACAGGCCCGGGAACAGGGATACCACTACAACGGCCAGAATCATCACAGCCGAGATGATGAACAACGGCTGCTTGCGAAGGTTCTTCCAAGCCTCACCCCACAGGCTTGAAGGAGCGCTGTCTTCCTTGACCTTGTCCGTGGCCTGAAGCGGCGTCTCGTCAAGGTCGGCAACAAAGTGCTCGATGTGTCGGCGGGCGGTGTGCTGCCCGGTCAGGTTACTTTCAGGAGTCATAGCGGATCCTCGGGTCAAGCCAGGCGTATAGGAGGTCAACAAGCAAGTTGGAGAGGCAATAGATCAAAACCAACACCGTGACAATGGAGACCACCGTGGGTCCCTCACCCGACAAGACGGCACGATAGAGCCTGTTGCCCACGCCGGGAACGTTGAAGATGCCTTCCGTGACGATCGCGCCACCCATCAGCGTGCCCAAGTCTGCGCCCAGGAATGTCACCACTGGAATAAGGGAGTTACGCAGAATGTGGACGTTGACAACCCTGAAGCGGGACAGTCCCTTAGCCGTCGCTGTCCGGACATAATCGGCGTTCATGTTCTCTATGACGCTGGTCCGGGTCAAGCGGAGAACATACGCGAAGGAAGCCAACCCAAGGACGATTGCCGGCAGGATCAAATCCTGTACGGTTGCGGCCGCACTGACAGTTGGTTTCGCCCACCCCAACTGCACACCGATGAAGAACTGGAGTATGAAGCCAAGGACGAAGATCGGGATACCGATAACGATCAGGGAGGCGATCAAAACGGTTCCGTCAAAGAGCTTGCCCTTGCGCAGACCGGCAATGAGCCCGAAAGCAATGCCGAAGACTGCTTCAAAGATCAAAGCCATCACTGCAAGGCGGGCCGTCACAGGAAATACCTCGCCGAGGACGGCGGCAATGGGGCGGCCGGAGAAGTCCTGGCCGAGGTCGAACGTGAAGATGCTCTTGAGATAGAGCAGGTACTGGATGATGAAGGGCTGGTCCAGGTTGTACTGAGCCCTCAGCTTTGCAGCAACAGCCTCATTGACAGGCTTGTCGCCGAACAGTGCGGCAATGGGGTCGCCAGGAAGGCTGAACACCAGGAAGTAGACCAGCAGCGTGGCCCCAAGGAAAACGGGGATCAACTGGAGGAAGCGTTTGAGGATGTATGTCGCCATCAGCGCATCACACCCCGATCAGCAGGCACCCTGTCCATGGGTGCAGCGGAGTTGTTCATCGAAGAACCTTTTCGTCTGATGTGCAAACGTTCCAAGCCAAGGCAAGCGAAGGTCTGCACAAGGACGCCCAACCGGAGTTGGGCGTCATTGATTTGCAACGTGATACGGCGGCGGAAGCACTCAGCTGAGCACCTCCGCCGCCGTTTCGCGGTTACTTGCCAGTGATGTTGTAGTACAGCGGGACGCCGTCCCAACCGTAGTCAACATTCGTGACGCCTGTGCTCCAGCCACCCTGTGATACCTGGTACCACAGCGGAATAGCCGGCAGGTCCTGCAGCAGGATTTCCTGGGCCTTGTTCATGGCCTTATTGCCTTCAGCCACGGACGGTGCGGACAGTCCATCGGAAATGGCCTTGTCGAACGTCGGGTTCTCATAGCGGGCGTCGTTCGAGCCAGCGCCGGTCTTGTAGATCGGGCCGAGGAAGTTGTACAGCGACGGGTAGTCTGCCTGCCAACCGGCGCGGATTGCACCAGTCAACTTGCCGGTCGTAGCAAGATCGCGGGCTTCCTTGAACGTTGCGAACGGAAGTCCCTCTGCCTTGATGCCGAGGTTGTTCTTCAGCTGGTTGGTAAGAGCCTCAACCCAAGCCTTGTGACCGCCCTTGTCAGCGTTGTACGCAATGGTGAAGGCAGTGTTCGGATCCCACTTCTGGATGGCGTCTGCCTTGGCCCAGAGTTCCTTGGCCTTGGTGGCGTCGAAGTTCAGGTTGTCCGAGCCCGGGATGCTGTCGCTGTAGCCGTCCAGGACGGGAGCAGTGAAGTCCTTGGCAGGCTGGCGGCCGCCGCTGAAGATCACCTTGGTGATCTCTTCCCGGTTGATGGCCATGGAGATTGCCTGGCGACGGAGCTTGCCGGCTTCTCCGCTCCACTCCGGGAGGTATTCCGGAATGGCGATGGTCTGGTTGCCGGCGTAGGGCTTCTCGATGAAGCGATCGCCAAGGTCAGACTTGAAGTTCTTCAGCGCGCTGGTGGGGATGACCTGCAGGATGTCCAGGTTGTTGGACAGGAGATCCTGGTATGCGGCGTCATCGTTCTGGAAGATCTTGAACGTCACGCCACCGTTCTTTGCCTTACGAGGACCGTTGTAGTCCGGGTTGGGGACGAGCTGGATCTGCACGTTGTGCTGCCAACCGTTTTCCGCCATCTTGTACGGGCCGTTGCCTACCGGCTTTTCGCCGTAGGTCTTGGGGTCTGCGAGTGCCGCCGCCGGGACCGGCATGAACGCCGTGTAACCGAGACGCAGCGGCCAGTCAGATTCCGGCTGCTTGAGTTCAACGGTGAACGTGGTGTCGTCGACGACCTTGAGGCCGGACAACGTGTCCACAGTGGAACCCTCTGCACTTGCTTCGTCGTAACCCTTGATGCTCTCAAAGAAGGTGGCGCTCAATTGCGCGTTCTTTGCTGCTGCACCGTAGTTCCAAGAGTCCACGAACGTCTTAGCCGTGATGGCGTCACCGTTGGTGAACTTCTGGTCCTTCTTGATCTTGATGGTGAAGTTCTGTGCGTCGGGCGCCTCAATGGACTCCGCCAGCTCGTTTACCGGCTTTCCGGACGGGTCATAGCTGACAAGGCCGGAGAAGATCAGAGTTGCAATCTTTCCGCCGCCAACCTCGTTGATATCGGCCGGCATCAGCGGACGCTGCGGCTCCGAGCCGTCGGCAATGATGACCTTGTTCGGGTCACCCGCAGATGTACCGGAGTCGTTGCTGCCGCCGCCACCGCAACCGGTAGCTGCGAGGGCGATGATCGCCGCTACGCCTAGAGCTTTGGAAGTGCGCGAGAAACGCATTCCGCCTCCTATGTGTCGTGGAGTTGAGCAGGGAAAATTCGTGATTTCCCCCAGGCAAAGGCACAGTTTCCTACTGTGACGTTGCCTACATGTGTGTGTAAGCCTACCCACATTGTGTCCGGATGTTGGGACTTGCTGGCCAAACTGTAACCGTTCCGCAACCTCCAGATGCCTAAATTGTCAGGGATTTCAAGTCAAACGCTACCCGGTGGTAATATTCGCTGTCTGACAGCAGGACAGGACGACATTGGCGCGAAAAAAGGGCCCCGGTTCTGTTGAACCGGAGCCCTTCGACATCGTGCTTTGTCGAACTTCTACGCAATGAGCCGATACGCACGCACTGATTGAATGATGTTCTTGAAGAACGTGCGGCTGTACCACCCAACGTCGAAGCCATACGTCGCACCGATCGTGAAACTCGAGGCGACTTCGTCCCGGTTGTCGAAGCTAACGCCCCGGGATATCCCCAACGTCCCGCAATTCGATGTCTTCACCAAGACTGAGGCTGTAGAGGCTCCCCCTCGCGTTCCGCCTGAGTTGGTTCCCGGCTCCGCCGACACCACCTCGCACTGAAGGGTCTGGACGTCTTTCGTGTCCAACCAGGGACCCACCAGGACGAAGACCAGGAATGCACACAGAGGAATGGCAAGCCAAGCCCACAACCGATCCATTTTAGAGAGGTTCTTTTGCGGCGAAGGCGTCAGAGCAGCCTGGGGCTGGACAGGGGCTAGCCCGAGCTCACGTAGGCGTGAATCGAGCCTGAGGGCGGCCGCCTCCCGCTTGTGGAGCGAGTAGGCGGACCGACACTGCGAGGTGGTCCAACCCGCTCCCCGGTAAGCAGCCCACTGCCTACGGGCAGGCCTCTCAATGATGAAAGCAGCCAAGGCAACAACGAATGCAATGATCTGGCTAAGGCCCCCGAACATGACGCCAAAGACGGCTATGTTGGCTACCATCTCCGGATCCGTAGGTAATTCGTAGCCTGTGCTGTCCAAGTACCCAAAGAACATTCCCAAGGCAATAACCGGAAGGCCTATGCGCAGGGAATACCGCCAAAGGTACGACCAGAACGACCAGTGAGCTGGAGGCATCCTGGTCACCGCTGGAAGTGTACTTCCATTCACACTCGCGCCCGGTGGGGCCTCACCAGTTGCTTCACCGGTGCCGGAGTTGTGCTGATGGCCTTCCCCTGCGGATTGAGGGTTCGGGTCGCGGCTCATGGGGTTAGACGTTGAAGCGGAACTCCACCACGTCGCCGTCGGCCATCACGTACTCTTTGCCTTCGATGCGAACCTTGCCACGGGACTTTGCCTCGGCCATGGAACCGGCGTCGATGAGGTCGTCGAAGGAGACAACCTCGGCCTTGATGAAGCCACGCTGGAAGTCGGAGTGGATCACGCCGGCGGCCTGAGGCGCGGTGTCGCCCTGGCGGATGGTCCAGGCGCGGGTTTCCTTGGGACCGGCCGTGAGGTAGGTCTGCAGGCCAAGAGTGTGGAAACCTACACGTGCCAACTGATCCAGGCCGGATTCGCTCTGGCCGTTCATTTCCAGCATCTCGCGGGCTTCTTCCTCGTCCAGTTCCACGAGGTCGGCTTCGAGCTTGGCGTCAAGGAACACGGCATCTGCCGGCGCCACGAGGGCTCGCAGTTCGTCCTGCTTTTCCTGATCGCCGAGGATGCCTTCATCTGCGTTGAAGACGTAGATGAACGGTTTGGCTGTGAGAAGGCCCAGCTCTTTGAGGTGTCCCATCTCCAGCTTATCGCTCTTGATCGAGGAGAAGATGGTGTCACCGCGTTCCAGAACTGCTTGGGCGGCCTTGATAGCGGCAAGCTCAGCGGCCTCGCGCTTCTTGATCTTGACCTCTTTTTCGATACGCGGGATCGCGTTTTCGATGGTCTGAAGGTCGGCGAGGATCAGCTCGGTGTTGATGGTCTCCATGTCGGAGCGCGGGTCAACCTTGCCGTCGACGTGGATGACGTCGGGATCGTCAAATACGCGGACCACCTGTGCGATGGCCTCTGCTTCGCGGATGTTGGCCAGGAACTTGTTGCCCAGGCCTTCGCCCTCGGATGCGCCCTTCACGATGCCGGCAATGTCCACGAAGGACACGGGCGCGGGAAGCAACTTCTGCGAACCGAAGATCTCTGCCAGCTTCGCAAGACGGGGATCAGGAAGGTTGACCACTCCGACGTTGGGCTCGATGGTAGCGAACGGATAGTTCGCAGCGAGCACCTGATTGCGGGTCAGTGCGTTGAAAAGAGTTGATTTGCCGACGTTGGGCAGTCCGACGATGCCAATAGTAAGAGCCACGAGCATTGATTCTACCCGTTGGAACCGTGTCCGCGGTTGTTCCCTCCCCCAACCGACGCCCGCGGCTGCAGCCTCGCTAAAACTGTCGTACCCCTGTGACAGGGTTGCCACATGGATGGATTTGGATTGGTATCGGCCCTGCTCATGCTGCTGATTGGCGCCGCGGTTGGTCTCGCGGCCGGCTATGTTGTCTTCCGACGCCGGGGCGCTGGCTTGGAAGAAGACTTCGACGCCGTTTCGTCGCGGCTTTCAGAGGTGACCGCACAGCTGGCAGCAGCCGACGCCGAGCGGCGGCTCTTGTTCACACAGAACCGCGAGCTGAGCGCAGCAAGGAACTCCGATGGCAGTGTTCTGCGCGCGCTCGCTCCAGTGGCCGAAAAGCTCACGGCGGTGCAGCAACAGGTGTCGCTCCTCGAACGGGACAGGGTGGAGCAATACGGCCAACTGGCCCAGCAATTGCAGGATGCGCGTTCATCCGACGAACAGCTCTTGCGGTCAACGCACGCCTTGGCCTCAGCACTCCGTTCCAACAGCGCACGCGGCCAGTGGGGCGAGGTTCAGCTCCGCAGGGTGGTGGAGGCCTCGGGAATGCTCCGGCACGTGGACTTCCACGAGCAGGTTCATTCCGGACGCAGCGACAACACGCTGCGTCCGGACCTGGTGGTCCAGCTTCCCGGTGGCAAGCAACTGGTGGTGGACGCCAAGGTGCCCTTGGCTTCCTACCTCGCTGCGCAGGAACAACTCCACGGAGACGGATCCTTCGGTGAGGCTGTGGGTCCGGCCATCAACCATGACTCCAAGACGCTGCTGGCACAGCATGCAAAGGCTCTCAAAGCCCACATCGACGCCCTGGCGGCCAAGAAGTACTGGGACATTCCTGGGAACTCCCCCGAGCTGGTGATCTGCTTCCTTCCGGCAGAGTCCATTCTGGCGTCTGCCCTTGAGGCCGACCCCGCCCTGCTGGAACACGCTTTGTCCAGGAACGTGGTCTTGGCGTCGCCCGGCACCCTGCTGGCGGTCCTCAAGTCCGTGGCCTTCACGTGGCGACAGGACGTCCTCACCGACAGCGCCCATGAGCTGTTCGAGCTCGCCAAGCAACTGTACGAACGCATGGGCACGCTGGGTGAGAACGTCGGCAAGCTGGGAAGCTCATTGAAGACATCCGTGGATCGCTACAACGCCATGGTGGGCACGCTCGAGGCTCGGGTGCTCCCGACGGCGCGCAAGCTCAACACCATGGACGACGCCGGACTTGCCGCGCCGATGTCCGTTGAAGTTGTTCCCCGCGCGTTGGCAGCACCGGAACTTCTTTCTGTCGACTCCCGCGATCAGCTGGATTCCGCCCGTGACCATGAGGACAGCGCAGACCGCGAATCAGCCGCCTGAGCTAAAGCCGGCTTAAAGGTGTCTGGTCCGGGATGGGTTGTGTTCACTAAGGTGAACACAACCCATCCCGGACCAGCTATACCAACTATTTGCTAGGACGTCGGACGGTTTCCACGGCCGCCGAGGGCGCGTGTGACGTCGCCGGCTTTCTTCAGGGTGGCCCGCAGTTCCTTGGGAAGCGAGAAAAGCAGGTCTTCCTCTGCCGTCACCACTTCCTGGACCTCGCCGTAACCGTAGTCAGCCAAGAGTCGCAGGACATCCTTGACGAGCACCTCGGGAACAGACGCACCCGAAGTCACACCTACGGTGGCAACGCCCTCGAACCACGACTCGTCCACTTCATTGGCGAAGTCCACGCGGTACGAGCTCTTGGCACCATATTCGAGGGCTACTTCAACCAAGCGCACGGAGTTGGACGAGTTGGCCGAACCCACAACAATCACGAGGTCAGCCTGTGGTGCGATCTTCTTGATAGCCACCTGCCGGTTGGTGGTGGCGTAGCAAATGTCATCGCTGGGCGGATCCTGCAGCGTGGGGAACCGGTCTTTGAGCAGGCGAACAGTCTCCATGGTTTCGTCCACACTCAGCGTTGTCTGGGAAAGCCAGATGGTCTTCTCCGGATCGCGGACGGTGACCTTGTCTACCTCGTGGGGACCATTGATGATCTGAATGTGCTCCGGTGCCTCGCCGGCTGTTCCTTCGACTTCCTCATGACCCTCGTGGCCTATGAGGAGGATGTCGTAATCTTCCTTGGCGAAGCGCACAGCTTCCTTGTGGACTTTGGTCACCAGAGGGCACGTGGCATCAATGGTGCGCAGTCCACGATCCTCGGCTGATTGCACCACTGCCGGCGAGACGCCGTGCGCGGAGAAGATCACCAACGCGCCTTCGGGGACCTCATCTGTCTCCTCGACGAAGATCGCCCCTTGTTCCTCCAGGGAGCTGACCACATGCACGTTGTGGACGATTTGCTTGCGTACGTAGACGGGAGGGCCGTAATGCTCCAGGGCCTTCTCCACAGCAATGACGGCCCGGTCCACACCGGCGCAATAACCCCGGGGGGCCGCCAACAGAACCTTCTTGGGGCCCGTGACGGGCGCCGCTGCCTGAACCTCTTCCGGGGAACGGCGTCTACGGGGCACCGTGGGCATAGGAATGGAAACTGCTGTGCTGGTCATTCCTCCATGCTACCGGGCCGGACTTTGCCTCCCTGCTATCGGGCCGGACTTTAGCTGCTGGCCGAACGTGACCCTCGTCGCCCTGACAGGACGGAGCCTATGACGCCTGCCACAAAGACTGCGCCCGACGCCACCGCCGCGATCACAATCCATTCCCCAAACCCTGTTTTGGCTGCCGTAAGGAACTCCTGTTTGAACAGTTCAGCCACACCGTTTGCGCTGGACAGGTTGCCGATCACTCCCCCTGCAAGATCCGCACCGGCCGTCCAGAGAGCAGCAAGTGCCAAGCCTCCCAGTCCGAGGAAAACCAGCACCAGGGAACGCCGACGCGTGGCAACAAGCGCCAGGAGCACGGAGAGCACAGCACCGAGGGCGGCCACCCACCAAAGGGGCGCAAAGGCCGCCACCCGCTCCACCAGCTGACGGTGGGAAGGTTCCCCCAAGGACACCAAGCTTTCCGATGGAACATCAATCCGAATTCGGGTGGCCTCCGCGAAGTGATCGCGAATAAGCCTGACCAAAGGGCTGATATCAAGGACCAGGGCAGTGGTGGTGGCGGCCTCCTCAGCTTGCTTCGCCGCGCCGAAGTTCAGCTTGTGGCTGTTTCGCACCGTCTCTTCCCACGCTTGGGGGTAGTCGCTCCACGATTGCATGCCCGATGCAGCGCTGCGGAGTGCATCGGCCGCCAAGGACTGTATAGGTCCTGGAAGATCCACTGAGGACTCGAACGTACCAACAGCGGCCGTGGCGAGCCGGCTTTGGAATTCCGGATCATTGCCCAGCGCACCCGCCATCCGGACAAAGCCCTCTTCTTTGACGATGTTCTGGTCGACCCACGCGGTAGGAACGGCTACGGCAGTGAGGAGTAGAGCGAGGATCACTCCCAATGCTGAGACAAAAGTACGCAAGGTCATCCTCGGGCTCGGGGGCTATGCCACCATCCTAGGTCTGTCCACATGACAGAAAAAATGTCGGAGGTGTTGCCCAAGCTATGGATAGAGTTGGAAGGCCGGTTAGCACCCACAGCCGCACCCTTAAGCGAGGACAATGACAATGCAGGAACAAGCACGGCGACTGAACCAGGTACGGGCCACCCATGTCCGCTGAAGCAACGCCGGAATCCACGCTGCCGGGTACTGCCGCCGAAACCAGCCCGGACAACCCCTGGCCCCTGCAGTTGCTGTCCCGCAAGCTCAAGGCACACATTGAGCGGGCGCCGGCTGCTTGGATCGAAGGTCAGGTCATTGAACTGAACCGCCGGGGTGGTAACGCTTTTCTGACACTGCGTGATGTTGACGCGGAGATTTCACTTCCTGCATCCGTCTGGTCAACGGTACTTGACCGCCAGAAGGTACCCCTGGAGCGTGGCTCGCGCGTGGTCGCCTTGGTGAAGGCGGACTTCTGGGTGAAGACCGGGCGCCTGAACATGTCAGTGAAAGACATCCGTCCGGTGGGCCTGGGAGATCTGCTGGCAAGGATCGAAAGGCTGCGCCAAGCTTTGGCAGCCGAGGGCCTGTTCGCGGATTCCCGGAAACGGAAGCTGCCCCTTCTCCCCCACCGTATCGGCCTCATCACCGGCCGGGAATCCGACGCCAAGAAAGATGTCATGCGCAACGCCGCCCTGCGTTGGCCGGCGGTTGAGTTTGACGTCCGCGAAGTAGCTGTCCAAGGTAACACCGCTGTTTCACAAATCATCGCGGCCTTGAAAAGACTGGACGCCGACCCGCACGTGGATGTCATTGTCCTGGCCCGCGGTGGCGGCGCGTTGGAAGACCTCCTGCCGTTCAGCAATGAAGACCTCATTCGTGCCGTGTCGGCAGCTACCACGCCCGTCGTCAGCGCCATCGGCCATGAAGCCGACCGTCCCATCCTGGACGATGTAGCGGACCTCCGGGCGTCAACACCCACGGATGCCGCCAAGCGCATCGTCCCGGACGTCGCCGAGGAACTGGCCATGGTTCGACAGGCCAGGGACCATCTCCGCCGAAGTATCAGCCGCATGGTGGACAGGGAGACAGATCGTCTCCACGCTCTAAGGTCCCGGCCGGTATTGGCCACTCCCGCTTCAATGGTGGATGCCCGCTCCGAGGACATCCACCGCCTGCAGCGCAGGACGCATTCTGCGGTCAGTACAGCGGTGGTCAGGGCGTTGGACCAGGTCCACCACTTGCGTGCCCAAGTCCGTGCCCTATCGCCACAAAAGACCTTGGACCGCGGCTATGCCGTTGTTCAACTTGTGGGCGAGGACCAGGCGGGGCACCACGTTGTCAGTAGCCCGGATGAAGCGCCGGACGGGACGCCACTGAGCATCCGGGTGGCCGAGGGCCGTTTCAGGGCTGTATCCACTGGAGCGGGTCAGCTCGTCGAACACTGACAACTCCCGTTGGGCACCCACAAGTCGTCGACCACCACAAGCACAAAGGACCATCATGACCGAGAACAACCAAACAGCGCCGAATCCTGAATCCCTTGACGGACTGAGCTACGAGGAAGCCCGCGAGCAACTCGTGGCGGTGGTGGGACGTTTGGAGGCAGGCGGAGCCAGTTTGGAAGAATCACTGGCCCTTTGGGAGCGTGGCGAGGCCTTGGCCAAACGCTGCGAAGACTGGCTTGAGGGCGCCCGTAAGCGCCTGGCCACGGCCCGCGACGCCAGCAGCGACGGCGGGACCCCAGCCTAGGATTCCACCACGAGGGCGCGCTCAGCGGCGACATCGAAGTCAGCTTTGGGCCAGTCCAGCTGCAAACCGCCGAGGGCATCCAGCAGCAGTTGCTGGACTGCGATGCGTGCGTACCACTTCTTGTTGGCCGGCACCACGTGCCATGGGGCAATGTCGGTAGAGGTCTTCTCGAAGGCAACGCTGTAGGCGTCCATGTAGTCATCCCAGTACGCACGTTCCGCGAGGTCGCCGCGACTGTATTTCCAGTGCTTGCTGGGATCGTCCAACCGGGCGATCAAACGCTTTTTCTGTTCGTCCTTGCTGATATTGAGCATGACCTTGACGATGGTGGTTCCCTGCTCGGTCAGGCGTGACTCAAAGTCGTTGATCGCGGCGTACCGGCGCTCCAGTTCGGCAGCGTCCGCCCAGCCATGGACACGGTGGATCAGCACGTCTTCGTACTGCGAGCGGTCGAACACCCCCACCATTCCGGCGGCAGGGGCTTGTTTTTCGATTCTCCAGAGGAAGTCGTGCGACTTTTCCTCGTCCGTAGGCGCTTTGAAGGCGGTCAGTTGTACGCCTTGCGGGTCCATGGCGCCAACAACGTGGCTGACAATGCCGCCCTTGCCCGCAGTATCCATGGCCTGAAGGATGAGCAGGAGCCGTTTGGGGTTGCCGAACTTTCCTTCGGCGAAGAGCTTTTCCTGCAGTTCCGCCAGCCGCGCGTCCTGCGCGGCAAGCAACGCCTTGCCATCAGCTTTCACACCGGTGTAGCCGGGTGTGGATTCGGGATCCACGCCTGCCAGCGAAAACCCCGATCCAACCCTCAGTACTTCGGCCGGACTTTTGGCGAACTCAACTGCAGCAACCATTGGCATGCCTTTCTGCCCGGCCGCGCCCTCATGGCGCGGCTATGGACCTCAGGCTAGTTGCCCGGGTACCTCGACAGGAAGTCCGCCATGCGCCCAATGGCTTCTTCGATGTCCTTGACGTTGGGCAAGGTCACCATTCGGAAGTGGTCCGGACGAACCCAATTGAACGCACGCCCATGGGACACCAGGATTTTCTGTTCCTTCAGCAGATCCAGGACGAACTTCTCGTCATCCCGAATGTGATAGACCTCCGGGTCCAGCTTCGGGAACAGGTACAGGGCACCGCGCGCCTGCTGCGTGCTGACTCCGGGAATGGCGTTCAGGAGGTCGTAGGCCTTGTTGCGCTGCTCCAGGAGCCTGCCGCCGGGAAGGATGAGATCGTTGATGCTCTGGTAGCCGCCGAGCGCGGTTTGGATGGCGTGCTGTGCAGGTACGTTGGCGCACAAGCGCATGTTGGCCAGCAGGTTGATGCCCTCAAGGTAATCGGCGGCATCCTTCTTGGGCCCGGAAATTGCCATCCAGCCGGCGCGGTACCCACAGACGCGGTAGGCCTTGGACAGGCCGCTGAACGTCAAGCACAGGACGTCATCACCGGTGAGCCCCGCGAGGTTGATGTGGACGGCGTCTTCGTACAGGATTTTCTCGTAGATCTCGTCAGCAAAAAGAACCAATCCATGCTTCTCTGCCAACGCGACGATCTTCTTGAGGGTCTCCTCCGGGTAGACGGCGCCGGTGGGGTTGTTGGGGTTGATCACCACAATGCCCTTGGTCCGCGGCGTGATCTTGGCTTCCATGTCCTCAAGATCGGGCTGCCATCCGGACTCTTCGTCGCAGAGGTAGTGCACGGGACGGCCACCGGCCAGCGCGACGGAAGCCGTCCACAGCGGGTAGTCCGGCGTGGGAATCAGCACTTCGTCACCGTCGTCCAGGAGTGCCATGAGGGACATGGTGATGAGCTCACTGACACCGTTGCCGAGGTAGATGTCGTCAACGTGGATGTTCTGGATGCCGCGCGTCTGGTAGTACTGCGAAACGGCGGTCCTGGCAGAAAAGATTCCACGGGAATCGCTGTAGCCTTGGGCGTTCGGCAGGTGGCGGATCATGTCCACCAAAATGGCGTCCGGCGCTTCAAAACCAAAAGGTGCCGGGTTTCCGATGTTCAGTTTGAGGATCCGGTGACCCTCCGCTTCCATTTGCTGGGCGGCCTGAAGAATCGGTCCACGGATGTCGTAGAGGACATTATGAAGCTTGGTGGACTGCTTGAAATTCGCCATCCCTCAAATATGCCACACGGGTGATGCAGTTCAGCTGAGACTTAACTCACAGATACGACGACGGCGGTGACGGTCCCGCGCGGGTCCGTCACCGCCGTCGTACGCGGTTTTGTTCAGGTACTACTTGACGATGCCTTTGTCCTTCAGCCATGCGGCTGCGGCATCCTTGGGCGACTGCTTCTGGTCGCCGCTGACTGCACGGTTCAGGTTGATCAGGTCGTCCGTAGTGAGGATTTTGGAAACGTTGTTGAGCGCTTCCTTGGCCTTGTCCGTCATCTTGGCTTCCTTGACCAACGGCAGGACCTGCTGTGCCTTGAAGTTGTTCTTCGGATCTTCCAGGACGACGAGGTCGTTATCTGCGATGGACGGCGTGGTGGTGTAGATGTCCGCCACCTGAACCTTGTCCTCCAGGAGAGCCTGGAGGGTCAGGTTGCCACCGCCGTCGTTGAAGGGCTGCAGGCCCTTGAGCTCGCAACCATAGTTGGCCTTCAGCCCCGGGAAGCCGTAGGCACGGGTCTCAAACGTGGCCGGTGCAGCCATGGTGAAGTCCTTGCAGACCTTGGCCAGGTCCTCGATGGACTTCAACTGGTACTTCTCCGCCGTGGCCTTGGTGACCACCATGGCGTCCTTGGACTCGGCCTTGGCCGGCTCCAGGACTGCGAGGCCGTCTGGAAGCTTGCCCGGGAGTGCCTTGTAGACGTCCTCGGCAGAAACCTCGGTAGCCTCGGTGTCCACGTAGGAGAGAAGGTTGCCGGAGTAGTCCGGGACGAGGTCCACGGAGCCGTCCTGGACAGCCTTGAAGTAGATCTCGCGCGACCCGATGTTCGGCTTGGACGTGGCTGCGAGACCAGCCGCGTTGAGGGCACCGACGTAGATCTCTGCGATGACCTGGCTCTCCGGGAAGTCTGCCGAACCGACTACCAGTGAGCCTCCGGCGGCGGAACCGCTGGGCGCCGAGGTGGAAGGCGTGGCCAAGGGACTGCCGCCGCAGGCGCTCAACGCGAGGGCCACACCCAGTCCAGCGGCAAGGCCGCCGAGACCACGGCGCGTAAGAGTCATGGGGACGGGGTTTTTCATGATGTACCTCCTTGAACGGCAGCCCCGGCGGGAACCGTGGCTGTGAGATCGTCGGCTGCCTTCTGGCGGCCGCTTGAGTCATGGGTCAGGCCGGGCGAGATGACGAGCCTTTGTACGCCGGCCAGGACCAGGTCCACTGCGATGGCCAACCCCGCGATGAGCAGAGAGCCTCCGAGCATCCTCGGGAAATCCTGCAGCACGAGGCCGTCGAACAGATACCGGCCAAGCCCACCCAACGGAAGGTAGGCAACCACAGAGACTGTCGCGATGACCTGCAGAACCGCGGTGCGGATGCCCCCGAACATCACCTGCAGTCCGTTGGGCAGTTCCACGCGGAACAGGATTTGAAGTTCGGTCATGCCCATGGCCCGGGCAGCGTCCACCACCGTGGCATCAACGTTGGAAATGCCGGCGTACGTCCCGGCAAGCAGCGGCGGCACCGTCAGAATGACCAGCGCCCACACTGGAGGCATCAAGCCACTGCCGGCGAGCAATGCGAAGAGAACCAGCAAACCAAGCGTCGGGAGGGCACGCAATGCTCCGGCGACAGCTACCGCGACCACCCGGCCACGGCCGGTGTGGCCAATGTAGAGACCAATGGGCACAGCAATTGCTGCGGCGATGAGCAGCACCAGTCCGCTGTACTGCAGGTGCTCCAGCAGCCGGGTGGGGATCCCGCCGCTTCCAGCCCAATTCTTGGGGTTGGTCAGCCACGCGATCGTTTCGGCAAAGATGTTCATCCCGACGCTCCCGGGTCAGGGCGGAGGGCCGCGTGCGGCGTCGCAGGTCCGGCTTTAGGTTCGGTGAGCAGGGCGTTGGCGTCCGGACGTGAAGGCTTTCCCCCTGCTGCTCGGGACCACGGCGTCAAGAGCCGCTCCAAGACCACCAGAACAGCATCCATCAACAGTGCCAGCACCAGGATGGCAATGATGCCAACCACAACTTCGGTGATAAACGTGCGCTGCAGGCCATCCGTAAACAGAACTCCAAGGTTGCCCACTCCCAGCAGTGCCGCCACGCTCACCAAGGAGATATTGCTGACCGAAACCACGCGAAGCCCGGCGAACAGCACCGGCAAAGACAGCGGCAGGTCCACCTGGAAGAAGCGGGCCAGGGGTTTGAAACCCATGGCAACGGCAGCGTTTCGGAGGTCGTCATCCACGGAGTCGAACGCATCCATCGCCGCCCGGACCAACAGGGCCACGGCATAGATGGTCAGCGCCACCACCACGTTCAGCGGATCCAGGATCCGCGTGCCTAGGATGGTGGGAAGAATGATGAACAGGGCCAGGGACGGAATGGTATAGAGCAACGACGTGGCCGTAGCCACCACTGACCTGAGCGTGCTGTTGCGCCGGGCCAGCTGGGCCAGGGGAACGGAAATCAGCAGGCCAAGGATCATCGGGATAATGGCGAGCACCATGTGCTGCCCGGCCAGTCCCAGGACCATGCCACTGTTGGCAAGGAACCACTCCATCAGGTGGCGTCCTCCCTGTGATGGCGGACTTCTTCGATAAGTGCCAGGACTTCTGGCGCCTTCAGGACTCCGGCCACCCGGCCGTCGTCGTCAACCGCGACGCCAAGGCCCGACGGCGACGACAACGCCGCATCAAGCGCGCGCCGCAGCGTATCTCCCTTGCGGAAGAGCGAACCTCCGGGGATCAGCCCGGCGCCGTCACGCGGTGAGGACCACCCGAGTGGTCGTGAGTCTTCATCCACCACCAAGGCCCACTCGCCCGACGCCCGTCCCGCGTGATGGCCATCCGATGGGCTGACCATGGTCACCGGGTGAAGGGTCACGGAGTCTGCCGCACTGAACGCGAGGTGCCGGAAACCGCGGTCGCGTCCCACGAAGGAGGCCACGAAGTCGTTGGCAGGCGCCCGAAGAATCTCTTCCGGGGCGGCGTACTGCGCGAGCCTGCCTCCGACGGCGAACACTGCCACCTTGTCACCGAGAACAGTGGCTTCGTCGATGTCGTGCGTGACAAAGACAATGGTCTTGGCCAATTCCCGCTGCAAACGCAGAAGTTCCTGCTGCAGTTCGTCACGGACCACAGGATCCACGGCGCTAAAGGGTTCATCCATCAGCAGCACCGGCGGATCAGCAGCGAGCGCGCGGGCAACCCCCACGCGCTGCTGCTGACCACCTGAGAGTTGGGACGGGTACCGTTTGCCGAGTACGGAAGCCAGCCCGACGACGTCGAGCAGTTCCGCAGCGCGTTTCCGTGCCGCTGCCTTGGAAACGCCGTTGAGCCGCGGGACGGTGGCGATGTTGTCCAGCACAGAACGGTGCGGCAGCAGGCCCGAGGACTGCATGACGTAGCCCATGGAACGGCGGAGCTTCGCCGCAGGAACCTGTGAGACGTCCTCGCCTGCAACAGTGATGGTTCCGCTGGTGGGCTCCACCATCCGGTTGATCATGCGCAGGGAAGTCGTTTTACCGCAGCCCGACGGGCCAACGAACACAGTGATGGAGCCCTTGTCGATGGACATGGTGAGGGCGTCCACCGCCGGTTGCCCGCCCTGGTATTGCTTGGTGACGCTCTTGAACTCAATCATGGCTTCGGCCATACCCGGGCTTACCTATCTGTGGTGGAGAACATCGGTAGAGCCAGATGATCATATGCACTCTTATTACTTGGCTGCAAAGCAATCTTCACCCAGCGTAGCCAGCACCACCGACGATGTCAGCGCCGCCACGAGTTCCGTAATGAATCGGCAATGTTCAGCGTTTCCGTCGTTTGCCGCCTTTCCCGGCCCGTTCCGCAGCTTGGTCGTGCCGGTATCGTTCCGCTGCGCGTTGGCCCCGGTCCGCTGACATCACCTTTTGGTGCCATTCCCGTTGGTACGCGCGGCGGGCGGCCGCATCATGTTTCCTGGCCAGGGCCGCGAGTTCACGTTGCAGCTTGAGGTAACTGGCCCAGCGCCGAGGATCGAGGTTTTCCTCCGCGAGCGCCTCCTGGACAGCGCATCCCGGTTCTGCCTGATGGGCGCAATCCGTGAATCGGCACCGGGAGAACAGATCGTCCAGATCACCGAACATCTCTTCCATCCCCTCGTCAGCGTCGAAGAGCCCAAAACCACGGACTCCTGGCGTATCCATGAGCACCGCGCCGCCGGCCAAGGGCACCAGCTCCCGCGAGGTGGTTGTGTGCTTGCCCTTGCCGTCGCCGGCCCGGACGGCGCCGGTCTGCTGGACCTCACGACCCGCGAGGGCATTGATGAGCGTTGATTTCCCGGCACCGGAGGGACCAAGCAAAACCAACGTTGCACCATCGGGGATGTGCTGCATCAATTCGTCCAGGCCGTCGCCCTGCTCCGCGGACGTTGTGACGACATCAACGCCTGCGGCCTGCAAAATAACCTCCCCTACGACGTCATCCGCGAGGTGAGCGAGGTCGGCCTTGGTGATCACTACAAGCGGCGTGGCACCGGAATCCCATGCAGCCACCAATGTCCGCTCTAGGCGGTTATGGGTCAGGGGACGGTCCACGGGCACCACCACCGCAACAATGTCGATGTTGCTGCCCAGGATTTGTTCCTCGGAGGATGCCTCGTAGGCCCGCTTACGGCTCAGCGCCGAATGCCGGGGAAGGACCTCGACGACGGCGGGCTCACCGGCGGTGTTGTGGCCGAGCCACACCCAGTCCCCCGTGGCCGGTACATGCCCATAGCTTGGGTAGGGCAGATGGAGCAGATCGTTGGCGGATGCCACGAGCAACCGATTCCGGTCCAGGCGGACTATGCGGCCGGGGATGGCAGTTTCCTGGCCTTCCGGCGCGGCATGGGCACGGAAAAGATCCGCAGTTTTATCGGTGAAGCCGAACTGCGCTGGTCCTTGTAGCTGCGCTGGTCCTTGTGACTGCTGGGTGGAACTAAAAGAAGGGTTGCTTGAAGAAGCGTAAGTGTTCAATGAAATGCCTCTGATGAGGCCCGGCCGCCTAGCTTCGGCAGGCTGATGCCGGGACAGGAATGGTGGGCTGATGACGGCGCGCCGCAACTGAGTGCGGGGCGCGCAAGATCGCGGCAATCATCAAATCCACCTCCTCGGCATCAAGACCGGCAGCTGGTGTGCCGGAAACGATTATCAGCGTATCCAACATCGCGCACTTTTGGCTAGGCCTTCCAGCTCAGCTTCCCTCTGCGGGGCGCAGCTTCCCGTCAGAGGGGCGCTCGATGTGCAGGCGCAGTGCCGTGTCCACCAGGGACACGCGGTTGAGCTTCCCAACGTCCTGCAGCGGAATCCAGGCGGCGTGGGTTGTACTGCCGTCCACCTCATGAGTGAGTTCGCCACCCACCACCGTGGCCTCGTACACCAGGCGAAGTGCTTGGAAGTCCTTCACGGAGCCGTCCGGCCGCGTCTCGCCCGGCCAGTGGCCAACGTCGATCCCCAGCATGCGTTCAATGCGCGCTTCGTAGCCGGTTTCCTCAAGGACTTCACGCCTGCAGCCGTCCACGGGGTGTTCGGCCAGGTCCAGGCCTCCACCTGGTAGCGTCCACCCTTCCTTGCCGTCCTGCTTCCAGTACGCCAGCAGGATCTTCTCATCTTGGACAATCACGGCGTAAGCGGCTGGGCGGGTATCGAACTCCAGGGTCATGCAGCCAGCATAATTCCTCGGGTCGGATCCTTACGGAAGTTCGGCCGCCTTGATCGGACCCGCTTCTTCGGGACCTAGGTCAGGCGCCTCGCGAAGTTCGACGACGGTCCCCGGCTTCCCGAGTTCCAGCACCTTGATGCTGTTGCGGCCGGCTTTGAGCAACGGAGCGGGTGCGTAGAGGGTAACCTGCGGGCCCTTCTCCCAGTACCTGCCCAAAAGGAAGCCGTTCAGCCAAACGAAGCCCTTCCCGGAATCGGGCAAGGCAATGAAGGTGTCGGCTGGTTCCCCCACCTCAAAGTCACTTCCAGCCAGTCCCTCCAGGTCTTCCGGACCCCACTCTGCGAGGTCAACAGGTGTCTGCGTCCAGTGGAAGGTGTAGCGCTGATTGACGAGGACGCCGCCCAGGATTCCCTTGCCGTGACCGGTCAGCGGGCCGTAATTGATGCGGCCGAGGTTTTCCACGAGGATTTCGAGCTTGGCAGCGATGCCGGTGCCCGTGACAGGCAGTCCTTCAGAGCCGTTGACGTCGTCCAGGACACCGGCAAAGGTGCCGTCCACCCAAACGTAGGCACGGTCATTGAGGCCGGTGATCTTCAACCGGCTCTCTGTGGGGGCATCGGGACGGCCCGGCAGTATGGCTTCGGAGGAGTAGAGGACCATGCCGCCGTCGAGTCCCAGTTGTTCGAAACTGAGCGGTTTGACGCTGCTGACCGGCTTGCCGGCGTCTCGGACGAGCTCCAGCAGCTCCGGTCCGGGGCTCAACGGCAGGGACTGCGCCGGGAGTACCGGCGCGTCTGCCAGCAAGTCAGCTGGAAGTTCGGGCAGGTCGTCAACGCCCTGTGCCCGGTAGAACTCCTTACGGAAGGCATGAAACTTGGGAGTCAGGGCGCCGTTCTCAGCGATGGGCGCATCAGAGTCATAGCTGGTGACCGTGGGCTGAAGCATGGTGCCATCGTGGTTACTGCCGGAGCGGAGGCCAAAGTTGGTTCCGCCGTGGGCCATGTAGGCACAGAGTGAACCGCCCAGATCCAGCATCTTGCGTGCTTCCAATGCGGCGTCTTCGGCATCCCGCCCGTGATGGTGTTCGCCCCAGTGGTCGAACCAGCCACCCCAAAACTCAACGTTGAAGAACGGCTCGCCGGGCCGGCGTCGCTGCCACGTAGCTACCGCTTCGTCGCCGCGGCTTCCCAACGTCGCTGTCGCCCATGTGCCTTCCACCGCGCCGCCGTCGAGGAAGTAGTCCGTGCCGCCGTCTGCTGTGAAAAGGAGTTCAGTGATACCGCGCTCCTCCAGCGCGCGCCGGTTCCAGCGAATGTACTCGTGGTCGTCGCCGTAGCTGCCGTATTCGTTCTCGATTTGTACCGCCACCACCGGACCACCCGCGGAGGTCTGCCGTGAGGCGACGATGGGAAGCAAGTGATCGAACCACTCCTCGATGGCAGCGGTGAACACCGGGTCCATGCACCGAAGGCCGATGCCGGGAATGCCTGTCAGCCATGAGGGGAAGCCGCCGTTGTCCCACTCGGCACAAATGTAGGGCCCGGGGCGGACGATGACGTCCAGCCCTTCCTCGGCTGCGAGGTCCATGAACCGGCCCAAGTCCTGCCAGCCGCTGAAGTCCGGAGCTTCGTCGCGCTTAGGCTGGTGGAAGTTCCAAGCAACGTACGTGTCCACCGTGTTGGCGCCCATCGCCTTGAGCCGACGCAGCCGGTCCTGCCACAGGTCCGGGTGCACACGGAAGTAGTGGATGGCTCCGGCGAGGATGCGATACGGTTCACCCGAACGGTAAAGGACGGCGTCGTGGTAGCTCAGCAGGGCGTTGTTCACGTGGAACAGATTAGCTCAATTTCCAACATTTATGCACAGGTGATGATCACATGACCAATCTAGATACTTCCCCCGCCCAGGAAGTATGCCCCGCGGCGCCGGAAGGTCAAGGTCCTTGCGTTCAGCTGTGGCCCGAGCGTGAGGTTCCTTTGGGCGGGGTGCGCGCCATGAACGTCATGAGGACGCTGCCCCAGCGTGGACTGCCCACCGTGGGTGCCTGGTGCTTCCTGGACAGCTTCGGCCCGGACCGGGTGGCCATGAGCGTACTCCCCCATCCGCATTGCGGACTGCAAACGGTCACCTGGCCCATGGAAGGCGCCGTGCGGCACCGCGACAGCGTGGGCAGCGATGTAGTGGTCCGCCCTGGCGAGTTGAACATCATGACTGCAGGCCACGGGATTTCCCACTCCGAGTTCTCCGTCCTCCCGGCAACCACCGATGCCGGGTCGAGTCCGTTGGTTGAGGAAATTCCCGTGTCCCGCGGACTCCAGTTGTGGGTAGCCCTACCGGAAGAGCACCGGCACCGTGCGCCGTCATTCGAACAAGTGAAAGACTTGCCGGTAGCGGTCGGTGAAGGTTTTACCGCCACCGTGATGGTGGGCGAGTTCGCGGGCCAGCGCTCCCCCGCCACGATGTTCAGCCCTATCGTTGGAGCCGACATCACGGGTACGGGGTCCCTTGAGCTTCCGCTGCGGCCGGACTTTGAGCACGCCGTACTGGTCCTGGATGGCCATGTAGTCATCGATGGCCAGGACATCGAAGCCGGTCCACTGGCCTACTTGGGCGCCGGAAGATCCAGCCTTTTGGTGGAAGCGCAGCCGGACACCCGCTTCATGCTCCTCGGCGGCGAACCGTTCGGAGAAGACTTGCTCATGTGGTGGAACTTCGTGGGCAGGACGCACGAGGAAGTGGAAAAGGCGCGCGAGGAGTGGGAAGCCGAAGGACTGCTCGACGACGACGCTGCCGCGACCTCGCGCTTCGGCTTCGTGCCAGGCCATGGTCCTGATGCGGGACCGGAGGCCGGCCGCATTCCCGCCCCGCCGCTGCCGGGAGTCAAGCTGCGCCCACGAACCCGAGGCTAAGTTCTAGAGTCGCTGTTCCGCTACAAGCCGGGGGACGCCGAACACGGGGTCCTGCTGAAGAATACGCACATCAGTGATGCCGCTTTCGGCCAACTTGGCTTTGAACGCTTCCTGCAGCCGCGGGACATTCATGCCGAGTCCACTGCCGAGTATCACCGGACCGTCGAGGCCAAGTTGGCGGACGGCCTGTTCGGCGAGGTCAGCCAGGTCACGACCCGCCTGGTCCACCAATGCCCGGCAGGTTTCGTCACCGGCGTCGGCGGCTTCCACCACCAACCGGGCCTGCTGTGCCCAATAGCGGCGGCCCGTATCCGGGGAGTGGAACAGTGCGATCAGCTTGCCGGGTTCGTCCACACCGACGGAGTCCAACAATGCCCGGCTGAGCCGATCAGGCTCCTTGCCTTGGTTCATCCGGCGCAGGCTGTGCCGGACAGCCTCGCGTCCCAGCCAGTAACCGCTACCCTCATCCCCCAGGAGGTAGCCCCAGCCACCGGCCCGGGCTTCCTCGCCGGCGTCGTTCTTGCCCCACGCGGCTGAGCCGGTGCCGGCAATTACTGCGACGCCTGTGTTCGCTCCCCCGGCTGCCAAAAGCAGGCGTGAATCGTGAACCACCGTAATGCGGGCACCGGGAGCATGGGGTGCGATGAGGTCGGCGAGCGCCTGTGCGTCTTCATCGGTGTCTATCCCACCGGAGCCTGCGTACACCTGGTCGATCTGACCGCCACCGATTTTGCCGAACAATTCAGCCAGGTTGGCTGCGGCTTGCTCCCGGCTGACGTTCTGGACGTTGGAACTGCCTGCATTCTCATCACGGACCGGCGTGCCGTTTTCGAACCGAACGCCGCGGGTTTTTGTGCCGCCGATGTCGAGGCCGATGACGGTACCGCTCACGGCTTCCGCGGAAGCTTGGGAATGCTGGACCGAGTCAAGATTGTTCACCGTGAAAGACTAGCTTGGAGCGTCCGGAGGAGAAACCGCACATGCCTGAATCCCTGTTTGGTACACCGTTTATTGCAGCTCCCATGGCCGGGGGAACGTCTACACCGGCGTTGGTGCAAGCAGTTCATGAGGGTGGCGGGCTGGGTTTCATCGCCGCCGGTTACAAGAGCCCCGAAGCCATGACTGCCGAAATCGCTGCCACGCGGGCACTCGACATTCCGTTTGGCATGAACGTGTTCGTACCGAACCCACGTCAGCTCCCGCCCAGCCCGGAGGCCCGGGCACATCTGGAGGCGTACCGGGCCGAACTTGAACCGGAGGCAGCCCGCTACGGCGTGACCCTGCCTCCCCTTCGGCTTGATGACGATGATGCGTGGCAGGACAAGATCGACGCCCTGCTGGCCGACCCGGTGGAGTTTGTAAGCTTCGCGTTTGGCCTCCCGGGAAAGCCTGTGGTCCGGGCCCTTCAAAAAGCCGGCAGCCAGGTCATCTCCAGTGTCACCAGTGTGGAGGAAGCTCTTGCTGCTGCTGAGGAAGGCCCTGATGCCATCGCAGTGCAACATAGCTCTGCGGGCGGACACACGGCAGCCTTTCTGCCTGGCGGACGGGAACCTTCAGCCCGTACGACGGCGGAACTGGTAACCCAGGTGCGTGCCGCCGTCGGACTTCCGCTGATAGCGGCGGGCGCCATCATGGATAGCGCCGCGCTGCGTGATGTGCTCGCGGCCGGCGCGGCGGCCGCGCAAGTGGGTACCGCCTTGGTTCGCACGGACGAGAGCGGTGCACGGAAGCCGCACAAGGACGCCCTGGGCGACCCTGCCTTCACGGACACGGCAATGACCCGGGCTTTCACAGGACGATGGGCTCGTTCGCTGGTTAACGAGTTCCTCCGCGATCATCGTGACGCTCCGGAGGGCTATCCCGCCATCCACCACCTGACGAGCCCCGTTCGGGCTGCGTCATCCGCGGCGGGAGATCCCCACCGCCTCAACCTGTGGGCAGGGACCGGCTGGCAGCAGGCCAGGGAGGGCTCGGCAAAGGACGTGGTCAGGGAGTTCCTGAACGGGCTCTGACAAGTTCGGCGAGCAGATTCCCGCCCTCATTGACCACGAGTTCCCTGAACAGTCTGACGGCGTCCGGCTCGAAGCTTCGCTCCCGCCAGGCGATGCCGATCTGCCGGAACGCCAGGTCCGATTCGATGGCCACTTCAACGAGGCCAAGTTCGGCCTCCGGAAGGAACTGGCCCGTCCCCGATCCGGGCCCCGCCGGCGGCAGGATGCTGAACCCCAACCCGGCGGAGACCAATCCGCGCGCGGACGTGGACTCTTGGACTTCAAAGGCGATCCGGGGCCGGAAGCCGGCTTCCCGCAAGAGCGCCTCACCCAGCGCCCGCAGGCCCACCCCCTCCGGAAGTGTGATGTAGGGGTCCTGCCGGAGTTCGGAGAGGTGAACGCTTGACCTGTGCGCCAGAGGATGGCGGTAGTGCAACACTGCGCGCAAGGGTTCGCGGTACAGCGGCAGGGCGTGAATACCCCGCCCCTCCGGCGCAATCGGTGCCGTCAAAGCGAAATCCATGCTGCCGTCGGCCAGTTGCTTCAGACAATCGTCGCGGGGACCCTGCCAGAGGTCGAACACCGCGTGCGGGTGGCGGCCGCGAAAGGCGCTGATGAGCAGAGGGAGGGTCGCTTCACCGAAAGTGTGTTGAAACGAAACCCCAATGCGACCCCGGACAACGTCCGACTCATGCCGCACCCTGTCCAGCCCGGCTTGGAAATCCTCCAGCGCTGCCTCGATGTAGGGCAATAGAGTCCGGGCTGCAGGCGTAAGCCGGATCCCCCGGCCGTCGCGGATCAGCAAGTCCATCCCGACGATGGCACTGGCCCGGGCCACTGCCCGGCTCACGGTCGACTGTGGAATGCCGAGGATCTCAGCGGTTTCAGTCATGTGTTCCGTTCGGCCGAGCTCAGCAAGGACGGGCAGCAGGGGAAGAAGCTGTACGAGTTGCTGGTGGTCGGGTTCCATGAGGCTCCATTGTTCGCAGGAAGTATTCATGCACTGAGGCATCAATCCTAGATGACCTATGCATTGGAACGCAGGGTCAGCTCCGTCCTAGTCTGGCTCGGTGAGCAAAGCTACCTCCATGGCCAGCACCGATTCCTGGGATGGACACGTCAAAGGATCCCGCGGCTACAGCCGCGTCCTGGCCGCTCTGGCGCTTGCCGGCGTCGCGACCTTCGCTCAGCTGTATTCCACGCAGGCCGTGCTTCCGCTCATGGCCGCCGACCTCCGGATCACGGCAGCTGAAGCTGCCCTGAGCATCTCCCTGGCCACTGTGGGCCTGGCTGTCACCGTACTTCCATGGTCCTTTGTGGCCGACAGGATAGGCCGGGTCCGTGCCATGGCCATCGGCATAGCCGCCGCAACGCTTCTAGGCCTGCTGGTTCCACTTGCGCCAACCGTGCCCGTGCTGCTGGGGCTCCGAGCCTTGGAAGGCATGGCCCTGGGCGGCATTCCCGCGATCGCTATCGCCTACCTCAATGAGGAAGTCACCAAGATTCACACTGCCCTCGCAGCCGGCACCTACGTTGCCGGAACCACACTGGGCGGTTTGGCCGGGCGGTTGGTGGCCGGCCCCGTTGGAGAACTCTGGGGATGGCGTGCCGCAGCCTTCGCTGTCTCCCTGCTGGCCACCGTATCCGCTGTCTTGTTCCTGGTCCTTGTTCCCAAGCAGCGGCGTTTCAGTCCGGCACCGGCCATAGGTTTTCGCGGGGCCCTCCGAACTTTGGGCGGGCACTCCAGCAACCCCAAGCTGTTGTCGCTGTATTTGCAGGCATTCCTGCTCATGGGTGGCTTCGTTGCCGTTTACAACTACCTCGGCTTCCGGCTGCATGCCGAACCATTTGGCCTACCCGCCACGGTTGTCAGCCTGATCTTCCTGGCGTACTTGTCCGGAACCGTCAGCTCACGGTGGGCGGCCGGGCTGACCGCCAAGTTTGGCCGGCGGAACGTCCTGCTGGCTGGTATCGCCGTCATGTCGGCAGGTTTGGCCATGACGTTGGTGGAGAACCTGACAGCCACCTTGGCCGGGCTGGTGATCTTTACGGGTGGCTTCTTCGCCGCCCATAGCGTCGGCTCCGGGTGGACCGGTGCCATTGCAACCACAGGCCGCGCTCAAGCAGCATCCCTGTACAACCTGTCCTACTATCTGGGTTCCAGCGTTATCGGTTGGGCAGGCGGCCTGGCCTTTCAGGCATTTGGCTGGCCGGCTTTGGCGTTGAGTGTCATTGCGCTGTCCATCACGACGGCGGCAGTCACTTTGATTGTTCACCGCCCACCGCGCCACTCCCGCTGATTCAAGGCGGTCTGCCCCTACAATCGGAGGCATGACACAGGTCACGAAAAACCGGGAGCTGTCGTCACCGGAGCGTTTGCAGGCGTTTACGGATGCCGTGGTGGCGATTGCATTGACGTTGTTGATCTTGCCGCTCATGGAGAGCGTGGGTGAACTGGCGGACCATGACGGCACTACGGCTGAGTGGTTGGCGGAGGAACAATACGCCCTTCTCGGTTTTGCCCTGAGCTTCATCCTCATCGCAGTTTTTTGGGTGCACCACCATAAGCTCTTTCGCAGCGTTAAACAGGTGGACGCGGGTTTGTTGTGGTTGACCGTGGCATGGATGTTCACCATTGTGGTGATGCCCGTTGCGACGTCACTATCCACCCAGATGGAGTCTGATTGGGCACAGCCACTGGTCTATATAGGAACCTTGTTCGCCACCAGCCTGATGCTTCTTCTGGCCCGCATCTACCTCCGGTCCCACCCTGACCTCCACGACATGGCTGACGACGACGCCGTGATGGGCATTCGAGCAAGTTGGATCGTGTCCGGGCTCTTCCTTGCAGCACTCGTTCTGGCCGTTGTCATTCCCGGCGCCGGAAACTGGCCCCTGCTGTTGATGCTGCTCAGTGAGCCGCTCCAGCGGTTGGACCGGCGGCGAGGTCGTCGCTCACCCGCGAAGCGATAGTCACCTGAAGATTTCACGGATTAGGATGGACGAAAGGCAATTTCAGGAGGATCCGTGAGCAACCCCACGAAGAATGTTCGGTCAAGCACGGGCAGCGCAGAGCCGCTGGATGCGATCGATGAACGAATCCTCGCAGCATTGGTGGACGACGCACGGATCTCCAACAAGCAGTTGGCTGAACTCGTGGGAATCGCGCCGTCCACGGCCCTGATGCGCACCAGGGCGCTCTCTGAACGCGGAATCATCGAGGGCTTCGAAGCTGTGTTGAGCCTGCCGGCCATCGGCCGCTCTGTTCAGGCTCTCATCGCTGTTCGGCTGCGTGCCCATGACCGTGACCAAATTGACCGCTTCACTGCGCGGGTCCCCAAGCTCCCGGCGGTCATCTCCACTTTTCACACCACCGGCTCAGTGGACTACCTTCTCCACATTGCCGTCGCCAACACCGACGACCTCCGTAACTGGCTCCTGGACAACCTCGCCACGGACCCCGTGGTCGGCCACACGGAAACCACTATGGTGTTCCAGCACATCCCCGGCAACCGGGGACCGTTGCCCGAGTAAGAGCCGGGGCATCGGGTTTCAGTCCCGCAAGGCCTTCCGAAGAGACACAGCCGCGAGCGCCAGGGCTGCCGCGCCACACAAAGCCGTGAAACCCACGACGGCGGTCTGCAGGCCTAGCGCCGAGACTGCCAGTCCCAGCCCAATCACCGGAACAGCGCTCCCCAGGTACGTGATGACGTACACGGTGCTGATGACTTGTGCATGGCGGGCAGCTTCCACCTTCCCGGCCACCTCGTTGAAGACCTGCCTGAAGGCAATTCCTTGGCCCACTCCCGCTGTGATGCTGGCAGCTACCAGCAGCCAAGGGCTTGACCACGCCGCCGCAGCTCCCACCAAAACCACCGAGGCGCCCAGCACGGCAAGTGCCACGGGGACGACGAACTTTCCGCGTGCACCCAGCAACTGACTCAAGGCCGAGGCACCCAAAGTGACACCGGCAAGCAGACCGATCAGGGGCCGTGAATCGGCGTGGACCACGCTGGCGAAGTATCCGGGTGCCAGGGAAAGGCAGAAACCGAACACCGCGAAACTCAGGAATCCGGTGGCCGCTGCCATCCAGAATGCTCCGCGTGCGTCTTGCGAGATGGACGGCTTCCGCGGGGCAAGGACCTTGAGGGGCTTGGGCCCTTCCGCGGGCGCGATGGCGGGCCTGGCTTTCAGCAACCACAACGGAATGAGCGCTGCTATCAATACCGCCGAGTGGATGTAGTACGGAGTTCGTGTGGGGTCGGGCAAGAGCGACAAGACGCCACCGATTGCGGGACCTGCAGCAACGCCCCCGGCAGAGGAAAGCAGAGTAAAGCGGGAAGCCCAGTCGGGCCGCTGTGGCAGCAGTTCGCGCAAGGCCGCCGAACTGGCTCCGGTTGCGAGTCCTACGGCCACGCCCTGCAGCGCCCGGCCCAGGGACAACGTGACAAGCGAGTCCGCATTCGCGAAAATCACGCCACCCACCAAACCAACCAGCACGGCCAGCACCAGCGCTGCCCTCCGCCCAATGTGGTCCGACCAATGACCCGCCACCATGAGAACCCCCACCAGCGCGAGTACATAGCTCGAGAAGGCAACCGTCACTCCCAGCGAAGACATGCCGAGCCTGGCTTGCAGCAAGGGATACAAAGGCGTGGCGATGTTGGCGCCAACCAGCAGCGTAAAGATCACAACCCCGGCCAAGACCAGCCTGGCGGTGGTGGAGGCATCCCATCCCCAGCGCTCGGCTGTGGCCGGGCGCATGCGGAGTTCGCTCAAGACAGTCATTTCCATGCCTTCGGACTCGGTGGCCGGGCTGTTGGTTTCCTTGTGGGAAGCGCAGCCCGGCTAAGTATTGATGGCAATAGAATGCAGTAACTCTGATCTCAGAGAACCTTAAGGATGCGAAGATTGAGCAAAACACGCAAAGTAACACGATCCAAGTGAGCTGGAGTGACCATTTGAACACCCTTGACCCCATGGACTTGAAGATCCT
Organism: Arthrobacter sp. Rue61a; assembly: GCF_000294695.2. NCBI lineage: Bacteria > Bacillati > Actinomycetota > Actinomycetes > Micrococcales > Micrococcaceae > Arthrobacter > Arthrobacter sp. Rue61a. The sequence continues at coordinate 3,290,945 of NC_018531.1, forward strand.
CTTGGAACTCATCAAAGATCCCCGCATCCAGATCGCCGAGTTGAGCGACGAACTGGGCATCGCACGCAACACGGCCCAAAGCAGGGTCAAGCGCCTTCTCCGTTCCGGCGTGCTGCAAGCCGCCGGCCGGGAGGTAGATCTCGAAAAGGTGGGGTACGACGTCGTCGCCTTTGTGACCATTGAAGTCACCCACCGGGAACTCGACGGCGTCATCGGCGCCTTGCGCCTGATCCCCCAGGTGTTGGAGGTTCATGAAATCTCCGGCCGCGGCGATCTGTGGTGCCGGGTGGTAGCAACGGACACTCACAACCTGCAGTCAGCGTTGCGCTCGGTGCTCCGCACCAAGGGAGTCATCAGGACCGAAACAGTGCTTGCCCTGCACACCCATATCCCGTACCGCACGGAGCCACTCATCGGGAGGATGGCGGCAACACCAACACGGCCCCGGCAGGAGGGGCGGAGCACCGGCTCGGAGGCTTGAACGGACTAGGATTTTAGGCATGGATTGGCTCTCACACATTTCCCAGATCAACTGGCTCGCCGTACTTCTGGCCTTTGTTGCAAGCATGGTGATCGGCTTCGTCTGGTACATGCCGGCCGTACTCGGTCGCAGGTGGATGCAGGCAATCGGCAAGACCGAAGAGGACCTCAAGAACATCGAAGGCGGCGCAAGCATTTGGCTTCCCATGATGGTGGCAGCAGCACTGACCAGCATTCTCCTCGCTGTCCTCATCAGCGCGTTGGACCTCAATACCTTCCTGGCCGGCGGTTTCTTCGCGCTGATCCTGGCCGTGATATTCCGTGCCGGCGGCCATGTGATTCACAACGGCTTCGCCGGGCGCCCATCAGCGGTAACCGTGATCGATTCCGGCCACGACATCGTGGCAATGACCATCGCGGGCGCCATCATCGGAGCCATGCAGTAGCGTTCAACCAGTGACCATTATCGACAACGCCGTATATGTAGACGGCGTCCGCACTGCCACCCCGCATAACCTCGAACAGACGTTTGAGATGCTCGCGGAACACGGCGGCATGGCCTGGATCGGGCTGTATCGTCCCACCAAGGAGGAGATGGCCGCCGTGGCCCAAGAGTTCGGGCTCCACGAACTCGCCGTGGAAGACGCCGTCTCGGCGCACCAGCGACCCAAACTTGAACGCTACGACCACAACCTGTTCACGGTACTGCGGCCGGCCCGCTACCTGGACGAAACCGAAACTGTGGAGTTCGGCGAACTGCACGTCTTCACCGGACCAAACTTCGTTGTGACCATCCGGCACGCCGAAACCGGCGGAGTTGCCCGTGTGCGCAAGCGGCTTGAGGAGCGCCCGGACCTTCTCCGCCACGGCCCGGAAGCAGTGCTCTACGCCCTCCTGGACCAAGTGGTGGACGACTATGCTCCAGTAGTTGCAGGCCTCGAAAACGACATCGACGAAATTGAAGACCAACTCTTCAGCGGCGACAGCGCCGTTTCACGCCGTATCTATGAGCTCGCCCGCGAAGTCATCCAGTTCCAGCGTGCCATTCATCCCCTGCCGGACATGATGGTGTTGCTGGAGAAGGGCTTCGAAAAGTACGGCGTCGACATCGAGCTGCAGCGCTCGCTCCGGGACGTCGAGGACCACGTCCAACGCGTGATCTCCAGGGCCAACTCATTCCGGGATCTCCTTCAGAACGCCCTCACCCTCGATGGCACACTGACTGCCAACCGTCAGAACGAGGCCAGCGCCGCCCAAAACGAGCAGGTCAAGAAGATCTCTTCCTGGGCTGCCATCCTCTTCGCTCCATCCTTCGTGGCGGGCGTCTACGGAATGAACTTCGACCATATGCCTGAGCTGCACTGGGAGTTCGGCTATCCCTTGGCTGTTGGCCTCATGTTCGGCGCCGCCTTGCTCATGTATGTCATCTTCAAACGCAAAGGTTGGCTGTGACGCCCACCTTTAAGCCCGCCTCGCGCATCTCGCGGAACCCTGCGAGGACTTTGATTGAGGGCATGGCGCACGACGCCGTGCGGTCGGGTTTTGAGCTTGAACCCAGTCAGCGGCAAGCAGCCGAGCGGTTGGCGGCCTTTGGTGCGCAGGTTACCGGCCGCCGTCGGGCGCTTCCGCGGAAGTCACCACGAAGCCTCTACCTCCACGGACCTGTGGGCCGCGGTAAAACGTGGCTGATGGACAGTTTCTACGGACGGCTGGATGCGCGGAAACGGCGGGTCCACTTCCACGATTTCTTCCGCAAGCTCCACAGCGGCACACATGGCCCGGAGGCCGGTAACGGAACAGCGATCCAGCAGTCAGTGGACGCGCTGCTGGACGGTGTGGAGGTGCTGTTTTTTGACGAGTTCCACGTGCACGACATCGGTGATGGCATGTTCATTTCCCGTCTGCTGCGGACCGCCGCGCAGCGTCGTGTCCTCCTGGTGGTTACGTCCAACTACGCCCCGGATGATTTGCTGCCCAATCCCCTGTGGCATGACCATTTCCTGCCCACCATCGAGGCCATCAAGGAGATGATGGACCTCGTGGAGATCAATGGCGCCTCGGATTTTCGTCGCTATCCGGTGAGTGATACCGGCCCGGGTCATGGTGCTTTCCGGTCGGGACGCATCGTCTCCCCCGGTACACCGCGGCAGCTGGGACGTCTCGGCCTCTTCCGGCCCCCGCCCTCACAAAGCCGGGTGTTGAATCCCACCACCCAACCAATCGTGGTCAAGAACTCGGACCCGGAGCTCCTGTGGGTCGGTTTTGAGGAGCTGTGCAGCGGGCTGACCTCGACGGCGGACTTTCTGGCGTTGGCCGAAACGCACAAAACGTGGGTCATTGACGACGTCCCCGTCCCAGCGGAAGGTGATGCTGCATCCGCGCCGGCCTGGCAGCGGTTCAGCAACGTGGTGGATGTGCTCTACGACCAGGACATCACCTTGTTCCTGATAGGAGAAGGACCACTCGACTGGGACATTGACGCAAGCGACAGCGTCCTGCCGGTGGATCTGGCACGCATCGCCAGCCGTTTATCCCTGCTAGGCCGCTCCGATGCGGACACAAGCATGGAAAGCGAAGAGGCCGCCGGAAGCTAAGCATTCAGCGGCCTCTTGTAGTGAAGTGCCGGAGGCGGGCAGTTAGATGACGCCGCCCGCGGCGGATGGGGCGCCTGCGTCGTGTCCGCCGTCGCCTACGGTTTCGCGGGCAACGTAGTTCTCAATGTCGAAAAGGTTCTCTGCCCGTTCGGTGATGTTCAGCAGCGTAGTCATGGAAGCGACTTCCTCAACCTGCTCCTTCAGGAACCACAGCATGAACTGCTCACCCAAGGCATCGCCCTCTGCGCGGGCAACGCGGAACATTTCCTCGATGTTCCGGGTAACTTCTTTTTCCTGCTCCAAAGCGAGCGCGATGGGTTCCTTGGCATTGGCGAAGTTGTTGCGGACCGGATTGATGCCCGGAATCTCCACGTGCACGTTCCGGTCCAGCATGTACTGGACCATCATCATGGCGTGGTTGCGCTCTTCGAGTGACTGGCGATAGAAGTGACGGGCCAGCTGCGGCAAATCTTCGCCATCAAAATACACAGCCACGGCGATGTATTGCTGGGAGGCCGCAAACTCATTGGCGACCTGGGCGGACAACAGCTCATTGAAAGTCTTCTTAGCCATGGCTCGATCCTACAGCCGGCCCATGACACTTTTGGTGGTGAGGTTGGCCACTGCTCACGGCAGCAGAAGGCTGATCCCCACACCGGCCACAGCGGAAAGAACGCTTGCTGCCATGGATCCCAATCCATTGATGAGCGCCAGGCCAGTCCTTCCACTTTGAATCAGCCGGATGGTCTCCAGGCTCGCCGTACTGAACGTGGTGTATCCGCCCAGGAAGCCTGTGCCCAGGATCAAGAACAGGGATTCGGCCGCTTGGCCGCGCATCACCAGTCCGGCGAGGAACCCAAGCGCCAACGAACCTGTGACATTGATCAGGATAGTTCCCCACGGGAGGGCAGTCTTGAGGCGTTGCCTGACAAAACCGTCCACCATGAACCTGACCGCTGCGCCGACTCCGCCCGCGAGTGCAAGGAGTATGACGGTCACGACTTGCCCGTTGCGCGGCGATGATGCCACGCCCCCAACCATATGCCCGCGGTAGTGGCCGCGGCTCCGCCGAGCAAGCTCGCTGCCAGGTAGCCGGCAGCTCCAAGTGCTTCATCCGCCGTGAAAAGGTGGACTGCGTCCAGAGCCAGGGTGCTGTACGTCGTGTAAGCGCCCAGGAACCCCGTACCCAAGGCGAGCCGCAGAACCCGGCGACTGCCGACGTCGAGCCCTCTGCGGGAGAGTCCCTCCAGTAAGGCGCCCAGCGCCAGCGCGCCGGAGAGATTGATGGCCAAGGTAGGAAGCGGCCAGGCATTCGGCGCTGGTATCACCAGTCCAAGGCCGTACCGGGCGAGCGCTCCAAACACCCCGCCGGCCGCCACTATGCCGATGAAACCCCAGTGAAGATGGATCGGTTTCTTTGCCTCAGTCGTCGTCATCGTCGTCCGGGACCCGAGGGTTCACGGGGACAACGAGCACAGGCACCTCTTGGCGATGGAACAGGTGCCGGGCCACGGAACCCGACGTCAGCTCTTTGAGCGCGGCCGTCAGCTTATGCTCCCGTGTTCCCACCACGATCATGGAGGCACCAATTTCCGCGGCCAGACGTGCCAAGGCGCGTGCGGGCTCGCCCGCAAGCGGCACGATGGACCAACCTATGTCCTGGCCAGCCAGTTGCTCGGCAATGGTGCCCGTCAGTGAATCCGGTATCCCTTGTGCTCCGGCAACGCCATCCGGATCAATCGGGGCTGCCTGCCCGCCAGTTGTCCCATCGACGGGGTACACCGTGACATCCGAATATGCGCAGACCAGCGGCAAGCGCGCGCGGGCGGCCACGTGTGCTGCCTGCTCGACGACCACAGGCTGTTGCCCGGGCATCACGCCTACCAGGATGGGGCCGGACATGCTGCCGGAGGCCTCGGGACGTGGTGCGGGGATCTCAGTCACAGGGCAATTCTACGTCGCCTCTTGTCAGCGGCTCCGGCGCCCGGACCACAAGCCGTAGAGCAACGGAACCACTGACGCGATCATCAATACATTTCCGAGCACGGTGTCGTCGGTGCGGACCACGGAGCCGGCAATCAGCATCGCTCCGAAGATCACAGCACCCACGGCTCGCCGCGCTATGCGAATGAGCCGCGCAATCTGTCGCTCCAAGCGCCGGTTGTCTACCTGAAGTGACCCTTCCTCGAGTCGGGTGACCAGCCCGTCCAGCCGTTTCGGCAGGCGCAAGGCGACCGCGGCGGCGTCGAACGCCTGGGATGCCACATCATTGATGAGATTACCGCGCTCGTCGCGCAGCAACTGTGCTGCATAAGGTTCCACCGAGTCCCACAGGTTGAATCGGGCGTCCAGTGAGCTGCACACCCCCGACGTCAGCGACATGGCGCGGATGATGAGCAGGAAATTCTCCGGCAACTGAAACGGAAGCGACCTGATCACGCTGCCGAACTCTGCCCCAAAGTCACGGAACTCCCGCGGGTCCACATCGCGAAGTTCGGCAAAGCCCATGCCCCCAAAGCGAGCGAAGAGTTGCGTCATGGCCCGCTCCAACTCAGCGGTGTCAGCCGAAGGCATGAGGACGCCAACATCGCTGATAGCGGCTACGAGACCTTTTCCATCCCTCGAAGCAGCCGCAATCAGTAGCTTCCGCAGTCCCCTTCTGGTCTTCGCAGGGACCTCACCCATCATTCCAAAGTCAATGAACGTCAGTTTCCATGGACGTTCGGATGAGCCGGCATGAGGTGTGACAAAGATATTGCCGGGATGCGGATCGGCATGGAAGAAGCCGTTGGTGAACAACTGGTCAAACATCACCGAAGCGAAGACAGGGGCAACCGACGCCGGGTCAATCCCGGCCATCCGAAGCGACTCCGCATCTGTAATCTTGATGGCTGTGACATCTTCCAGCGTGAGCACCCGGCGCGTGGTCCGTTCCCAGACCACCCCCGGCACCGTCACCCTGGCGTCATCGACAAAGTCAGCAGCAAAGCGCTCCGAATTTGCTGCCTCGTTCAGGTAGTCGATCTCCTCCAGGCTGGTCTGCGCAAACTCCTTGATCAGAGCGGGCACATCTGCGCGGTGCGAAACGATGCGAATACGGCTCAGCCAGCCTCCCACGCGTCGCAGGGCGGCCAGATCGACGTCCACGATGGTATCGATGCCCGGCCTTTGCACCTTGAAAACCACGCTGCTGAGGCCCGTGTCCTCCGCGTTGCCGGGGAGGAGTTTCGCTCGGTGGGCCTGCCCGAGGGATGCTGCTGCGATGGGCGTTTCCTCGACCGACGCGAACACAGCTTCCAAGGGAGCCCCCAACTCCGCCTCGGCGAGAGCGCGTATGGCAGGGAACGGAACCGGCGGCACTTCGTCCTGAAGGCCCTCCAGTTCGGCAGTAATCTCCGGCGGGAGCACATCCAACCGGGACGACATGAACTGGCCCACTTTGATCATCAGGCCACCAAGCTCCACGGCGAGCCCGTGGAAACGCTGCGCGAAGCGTCGCATCCTCGCGGGTCGATTGCGTTCGGTAAGCCTGCGCAAACCCAGCCGAGGCAGAAACAGCTCAAACCACCACGTCTGGGCCAACTGCCACGCCGCAAATCGTAGGATTCGACGGTAACGGGCTCGGGCTTCCCCTGCCAGGGGATCCGTCCGGTCGCGTTGTACCGACGTCACCCCTTTCAGTCCTGGGCGAGGATCGAGTACAGCCGGCGGCGGGCGTCTTCCAACACTGTCACAGCCTCCTGCACCTGCTTAGGCGTTCCCGTGCGCCCCACCTGGGCCGCGGCCTGGGCAAGCTCCACCCCGGCCTTCGGCAGCGCAGCGAAACCGTGGGTGCCGGCTCCGGACTCCCATGGCGCTGCCGTTTCGGCACTTGCAACATCCTCTCGGCCCGCTTCCGTCAGGGAGTAGATTTTGCGGCCATTGGATTCCTCCGTGCTGACAAAACCCTCATCTGCCAGCAGCTGAAGGGTGGGATAGACAGAGCCTGCGCTTGGCTTCCAACTTCCACCGCTCCGCTCCTCAATTTCACGGATGATCTGATAGCCGTGCATGGGGCGCTCAGCGAGGAGGGCCAGAATTGCTGTCCTCAGCTCGCCCCGGCCGGCCCGGGTGCCGGAGCGCTTCTCGAACCGTGACCTAAACTCCTCTACGGCCTGCCACATGCCGTCAAGGTTGTTTCCCATAAATCCGTTTGCGGGGAATGAATTATGCATCAGGCTCACCTCGGTATGTCGCGAACGATACTGAACGATAGTTAACGATATACAGGCTCGAGCCAGGAAACAATGGACTCTCGACTCGCGGGTGGCGGCTAGTCAAGGGCAGCTATTAATGTTTCACTAATAGTATGTCCAGAATTCAAGCACAGCAGGATGCGCAGATGGTGCGTTCGGTCCTGCCACTACTTACGCTCACCTTGATCGCCGAGGAGGAATCCTATGGGTATCAACTGGTCGAGCGGCTTGCCGACCTGGGCCTGGATGTCACAACCGGTTTGGTCTATCCAGTCCTCAGCAGGCTTCAGCGCGACGGCTTGGTCAGCACCAGGATGGTCGCATCAACCAACGGTCCGCCACGGAAGTACTTTGCCCTGACAGGCAACGGAAAAGCATCACAAGCATCCGCCCGGAAGCAGTGGCAGCTCGTAGCGTCTGCCGTCCAGAAAGCCACAGAAAAGGATTCCCCCACGACATGAAAAACTTGGTATCTGCCGCATCGCCCCGCAGGTCACTCCGCGACCGGATACAAACCGATATGTACCTCACCCGCCTCGACTGGCACCTTGAAGCAGTCTTAACAGGCAAGGATCGCCGGGCAACGGTCAAGGAATTGCGGCAGGCAATAGCCGGTGACCCCCGGGATACACCATCAAGCCTTCGAGATCTGGGTTCGCCCAAAACGCTCGCCCGGCAATACGCCGTCGACGATGACCGCCGGCCGTTGTGGTCCATCGGCATCATCACCGCCGGGTTGGCCCTGCTTGTCTATTCCGCCCTGTTCTTGGCTTTCACCTTCGGCATGGTTGCCGCCGTCGATGCGAATACGCCCATGGAAGCCCATGCCACATTCTTTTTCGTCGACGTCACCGCTTTCTCCTCACCCGATTCTGTAGGCATGGGATGGACAAGCAGCTGGGCTTGGCTCATCGTCCCCGCCATCATCGGCGTCGTCGCGCTTCTCCTCGGTGCACGATCCTGGCGGATTTTCAATCGTCGATGATTCTGATGAGTTCAAAGAACCGGAATCAGACCCGTTAGTTGATGATTTCGCCGCGTTCGTCCGCAACGATTGCCGCTAGGCGCTCCCGCCACTCTTGAAGCGCCTCAGGAGTCAAACGAGTCCAGTCGGACACTTCACCAATGACCTTCAGCGGGGCGCTACTGCGAAATGACCGGGTAGGGTTGCCCGGGAATTTCTTGTCGGTCACGTTAGGGTCGTCCTCGAATGAGCCGGTGGGCTCAACCGCGTAGACACGCGGTTCCCCGTCACCGGCCGCAAGCTCGGCAGCCAATCCCGCACCGTCCCGAAGAGCGGTGAAGTAGATATGGTTCATCACGACCTCGGGACGGTAGTTCGACCTGAAGCCTGGCCTCAGCAGTTCGCCGTCCCGAAGATCAGCTTTAGTGCCGTGAAAGAACGGGCCCTCATCCAGTGGTTGACTCACGGCTAGCCTACTTCCAGGACAGCGGGTATTGGCGGGGGCATCCTTTCAGATCCGGGTGATTTTCCAGGCCCTGACGTAGAGCCACATCGCCACTGTTGCAGCCGTTACCAGGAAAGGCAGCCGCAGAAAGAACATACCGGCTCCTGTACTGACGCCGACGATCGCGATCCACCAACTGAGTGCTGCTGTGAAGCTCATGAGGATCAGCACGGACTTGCTCTGCGCTCTCAGAGCAGTCCTGCCGTTCGGAGCCGGCATGCCGAGGTGGCGGGCCGGCGTACGTCTGCGCCGTTTGGCCACGACAACAACAACTCCGAGGGATACCAGCGCCGGGACTGTCAAGAAAATAACACCAGCGGGACTGTTGACGATTCCGAGGAGTGCGATGCACCAACTGAGTGCGGCTGTGAATACCGTAAGGATGAGGACGCTTGAGCGCAGCGAATTCCGCCGTGGTGTCAGTGGTTCACTATGACTGCTCACGGCCGCTCCCCCGGGCTAAATCCTCGACTCCCTGAGTCTTCCATGAGAGCACATTCCACAGGTTTTTAGGAGAGTTCAGAACAGGATTCTGCCGGTGCGGGAGTCTTGAGGGTTTCCTGAGGAACTGTTGACCGAACACAGGATTGGTTCTTGATCCGGGCCCGGCACAGTAGTTCTTGTCAGCCAGAGAGGCTGAAAAAGAACGGCCGGCCGGACCCGCGGTGGCCTCCCGAAAGGACCATACTCAGATGGCCATCAGCCTCAAGACCACCTCAGGCAAGATCCTCGCTTCCGTCGCACTGGTCGGCACCGCAGCCGCCGTCGCCGGCATGGGCACCTACGGCGCGTTCACCTCCTCCACCTCCGCCTCCCAGGCCGTCACCGCAGGCACCGTCACCATCGCCCTGGGCGCACCCGGCCCCGCGAACACCCTCAACGTCCCCGTCACGGGCCTGCTGCCCGGCGACAAGGTCGAAAAGCTCGTCACCCTGGCCAACACCGGCAACTCGGACCTGAACAACGTCACCCTCACCACCTCCGCCGGCGCCACCGCATCCCTGCTCACCACGGACGCCACCAACGGCCTGCAGCTGACCATCGAAAACTGCTCCGTAGCATGGACCGGCGCCGCTGCACCCTACAACTGCACCGGAACCAAAACCACCGTCCTGGCCTCCGGCCCGGTCATCGCAGCGAACAAGGCCCTGAACAACCTGACCTCCCTGGCCTCGGCCAAAACCGACAACCTCAAAGTCACCACCGCGTTCCCCACCACTGCGAACAACGACTTCCAAGGCGCCGCATCCACCATCGCCTTCGCCTTCACCGGCACCCAACGCACCGAAACCACCAAATAGGCACTGCCGCAGAAACAGAAGGAGCCCTGGAGCTCCTCCAAGGCCCCGGGGGCCGGCCTGTTTGCCCTTCAGGCCGGTCCTCGGTCCATTTCCTGAGCAAGTCTTGAGACCCTACCGCAGCTTCCCTTGAGCCGAACCGCACAAACTAAAAGCACAACGAAATTGAAAGGAACGCCAGGCATGAGCGCACTGAGCACCATCTCAACTCCCGCAGTCCATGGCCGGCGTTCCGCCGGGAAGGTTACTGCCGCCGTCGTGATCCCTACGGAAGCTGCGGCCGCAACAACAGCCAACGGCAAACCAGGTGCATTCCGTCGGGTCGCCGGCAAGGTAGCCAGGGGAATTGGTGCGGGCATGCTGGTCCTGGGCGCAATGGTGTTCCTGTTCCTGGCGATCGGACCACGGATCCTGGGCTACCAAACCTCAACCATGCTCACCGGCTCCATGGCGCCGCTGATCAACCCCGGCGACGTCGTCGTGACCGTCCCCGCCCCCGTCACGGACATCAAGGTGGGCGACATCATCACCTACCACATCCCCGTCGAAGACCAGCGGGTGGAAACCCACCGCATCACCGAAATCACCACCACCGCCGACGGCGGAGTAGCAGTCCAAACCAAAGGCGACGCCAACAACGGCATCGACCCCTGGATCGCCACCCTCCAAGGCAAAACCGTGGACAAACAAATCGCCACCATCCCCTACGTCGGCAACGCCATCCGCACCCTCCGCGAACCCATCGTCATGAACACCCTCATGTACGGCGCACCCACCATCCTGGTCATCGGAATGCTCGCCTCCATCTGGACCAAAGACCCCAGCAAGTCAGCGCCGGAAAGCACGTTAGGGGCCAGGGATGAAGCCACCGCGTAAGCTCGCCCCCAGCGAATGGGACTTGAGCAGAATCCAGTCCCTCGCCGACGAGCTAGGAAACCCGCAACCTGCACTGCGGTTCTTGGCGAAGTACCTTTCGATGCTCCCGCAACGGGTGGAACGGATCGTGCACGCACTGGACGATCGAGACGCGGCAGAGACCACAACGGCGCTTCTCAGCCTGAAGATCAGCTCCGCCATGGTCGGCGCCCTGGAAACAGAGCACCAATGCCGTGCCATCGAATCAATGATCCGGGAAGACCACTTCGACGACGCCACCCAAGCGCTCCCTGCCCTGCAACAGACAACCGACCGGTGTTTGGCATCACGGTCCAACCTCATCCGCGCAGCGCATGTTTCGCTCAGCCGACATGGTGGATACTTCCGCGGATTCTAGGGCCTAAAAGTGTGGAGCTAAGGGGATTCGAACCCCTGACCTCTTCGATGCGAACGAAGCGCTCTACCAACTGAGCTATAGCCCCTGAACCGAGCCTCAACTGCCCGACCAGTGTCCCTAGGCTACAAACTTTCCCTGCGCTTTTCCAACCACGACACGAACGTCTCCTTGCCGTACGGCGGCTCTGAAGTTAGGTTGTGGCCGGCGCGAAGGAAATCACCCATCGGCCCGGGCAAGGGCAGCTCAACGATCATGCCCCGCTCGCCCGTTACCATCTTCCAGGACTCCGCCATCTGCCGCATGGTGAGGGCTTCCGGACCCGCTATTGTCACCACGCGATGCTGCTCGGCGTGCCCATCACCCGCGGCTGCCTCAAGTAACGCCGCTGCAACATCTACAGGCGAGATCGACTGAAACCTGGCCCCGTTGAAAGTGGGGACCAGCCGCACCTTTGCACCGGCCGCGAAGATCATCGCCACCAGGCTATGGAACTGCGTCGCCCGGACCACCACGGTTTGCAATGACGACTCGTCGTATTTCCGTTCCTTGCCAGCTTTGGAGGCGTAGTAGGCAGAGGAGCTCAGGTCACAGTTGATGATGGACAGCGCCACAGCCTTACGAACACCAGCGAGATGGGCTGCAGCAAGGAGCCTGGCGCCACCACCAGCGAATTGCTTCCGGGCTTTACCGAGCTGCCCCTCAAGGCAATCAATGACGACGTCGGCACCCGCCACCGCGGCAGCCAAACCGTCTCCCGTGGTGACGTCGCCCGCAAAGTAAGTGACGCCGTCGTTATGCTTCGCGGAGCCGACAGGCGGCACATGACGGCTAAGGACCGAAACCGGGTGCCCTGCAGCTAAGGCAAGCCGGACAACCTCACGGCCTACCTGGCCCGTGCCACCTGCTACGCATAGCGCAGTCATGGGTTGTTAGGCGCGGCGACGCTGGAGGACATCGTCCAAGTTGCTCAGGGCACTGTGGCCCTTTGCGGATGCCACCACAGCAGTTGAAGTCTCCGCCTGGTCAACGTTTTGCTTCAAGACAGGTTTGCCCACCGGCTTTGGTGCCTCGGGCAGATCCAGGGGCTCAGGAGCTGGACGGGGCGCTTTGGCTGCAGCGACGTACGTGGGTTTCGGGACCTCGACGGGTTGCCAACTGGCACCCTTCGAATCCTTGGCAGCTTCAGCGGATTTGTCTCCCGCGGCAACGGCAACGGCCAGCGCTGCTTGCCGTAGTTCCACCGCGGACAAGCGAGCAGCCTCACGGCTGGTGGCTTCGGCGTCGAAAACCGTAGTTTCCTTCGATTCCACGGCAGGTTCCTTCGGCAAGTACCGCGCAGGAGTCGGGATGGGCGAGGCTTGCGCAGCACGACGCGCCCGCCGTTCACGAAGATCCCTCAGGGCAAGCTTCCGCAAAGTCACGACGGCGAGTACCGCACCAATGATGGACACCAGCGGCAACCAGACTGAACCGATCCCAAGAATTCTGAGAACGCCGGAAACCGCTGCAGTGATCAACAACGCAAGGCCTGCCAATGCCAGCGTGACCCGGGCGTAACGGATAGTAAAGGGAGTCGTTGGCGCATTCGCCAAGGAAGGCTCGGCCGCACGGGATTCCTGGGGCGACGCCGGTGCTTTACTGTGCATGGTCTCCATCGGTTTCTCCTGCTGAGGTGCCAAAGTCAGTACCACCCCTGCCTGCGTTTCGTCTGGTTCGTCATCAAATGCCTCTGCTGGAACAGCGGCCGTTTGGACTTGTTGCCGCCTGTTCCGCAAAACGTAGGGCGCCACCCAGACCATCCACAGCGCGACAGTGACCACTAGTATCACCGAGCTGCTGAGAGGGAAGTCCACATTCAAAACCGTAGAAGCAAATCGCCGGGTGCAGCGGCATTGCGGCCGGTGTGTCGTCGGCGAGTCCGCAAATGACTGGAGATACGTGCAAAACGGCCGATGACCTGCCGGTTTATCCTCGGAGCCACCTGCGCAGGAGTCCCTCTGGAACTTCATCGGCGGTCAGTGCAAAGGAGCGGTGATCAGCCCATTCGCCGTTGATGTGCAAGTAGCGCTCCCGGTAGCCTTCGTCGCGGAATCCAAGCTTCTCCACCACCCTCAAACTCGGTGAGTTCTCCGGACGGATGTTGATTTCCATTCGGTGCAATCCCAGCACCCTGAAGCAATGGTCCGTTGCCATCGCAACCGCAGTTGGAGCAATGCCGTGCCCGGCGCGGTCCTTGTCGACCCAATAACCCAGGGTGGCCATCATGGCCGATCCCCAGACGATGGAGGACACCGTAAGTTGCCCGACGATCCTTGGTTCCCGAAAGCCCTCGGTCCGCTCAACAATGAGAAAGGGCAGTGCGGATGACTGACGGGCCTGTTCATTCAGGGAACCCACCATTTGGCGGTAGCTGGGGAGGCGCCCACCCGGAGCCGGGTTGGACGCCTCCCACGGCGCAAGCCATTCACTGTTCCGCGAACGGACCTCGGACCACTCCCGCTTGTCGCGGTAACGGATAGGCCGAAGCAGCAGGTCTCCGCTTTCCAGCGTCACCGGCCAGATCGCAGAGCCGTACATCGTGGGTTATTTGGGAAGTGCGGCGGTGAAGTTGGGCAGCCACTCACGAAGTTCAGGACCGAGGTCTTCACGTTCGCAGGCAAGCTCGATGCAGGCCTTGAGGTAGCTGAGCTTGTCACCGGTGTCGTAGCGGCGGCCGCGGAAGACAACGCCGTAGACGCCATAGCCTTCGCCTTCCCCGGCGGCAAGCACCTCAAGGGCGTCTGTCAGCTGGATCTCTCCACCGCGACCGGGGGCGGTCTTCTCCAAGACTTCGAACACGGCCGGGTGCAGGACGTAGCGTCCGATCACGGCAAGGTTTGACGGTGCTTCTTCGGGGGAAGGCTTCTCAACGAGCTGCTTGATGCGGACGTAGCCGTCCTCGCCGTTGTCCTCAACATCGGCGCAACCATAAGCGCTGATCTTGGAGGGCTCCACCTCGATGAGGGCAACCACGGAACCGCCGGTCTTCTGTTGAACGGCGATCATTTCGCTCAGCAGGTCTTCGCGGGCGTCGATCAGGTCATCGCCAAGCAGGACGGCAAAGGGCTCGTAACCTACGTGCTGCTTCGCACGAAGGACAGCGTGGCCAAGACCATTCGGGTCGCCTTGCCGGACGTAGTGAATGTCACCGAGGTTGGTGGCGGACTGAATGGCTTCAAGCTTGGCGGTATCGCCCTTTTCCGCCAAGGTGGCCTCAAGAGCCGGGACACGGTCAAAGTGGTCTTCCAGTGCTCGCTTGCTGCGTCCTGTGATCATCAGGACGTCATGCAGGCCTACCTTGACCGCTTCTTCGACGACATACTGGATGGCAGGCTTGTCCACTACGGGCAGCATTTCCTTCGGCATCGCCTTCGTGGCGGGAAGGAACCGGGTGCCAAGGCCCGCTGCGGGAATGACGGCCTTACGGACAGCGTTGTTTTCTAGAGTCACCGGACTAATGTAACGGACGGAACACATCAACCGCTAAACCCCTCGCCGCGCTGATAGCACTTTTGATTTCCGGAGTGGACAGCCTCCGCTGATTAGCTGTTATGCAAAGACCTTACGAATGGACACAGATGCCCTCCAAGGAAGACATCCGGAGCAGCCGGCGGCTGCACAGGCGAACCCTCACTCCGGAGCACATAGCAAGTGCAGGTGAGTCCCTTGCGCGGCACGGGACAACCTGGGCAGCAAGGGTCTCCCCGGGCACTGCCGCGACCTTCGCCGTGTATCTGGGTGTAGCTTTCGAGCCACCCACCCTTCCCCTCATCCGATCGCTGCACGAGGCAGGGCACAGGGTTTTGTTGCCCGTTTGCGAGCCCGGCCGGCAATTGAGTTGGGTTTACTGGACACCTTCCACGGCATTTGTCAGGTCCTCTTATGCGCCCATAGACGAGCCCGAGGGTGAACGCATTGAAAGTTCAGTGATAGCCGGAGCCGCGGGAATCTTCATGCCCGCCACGGCCGTGGACCGGGACGGCAACCGGATTGGCCAAGGCGGCGGTTACTACGACCGCCTTCTTCAAGGCCTCGACGCTTCCGGCGGGCGGCCTCCCACCATTGCGGTACTTTACGACGACGATTTGTTACCTTCGGGATCCATTCCCGCCGAGGCGTTTGATCGTCCCGTGCGGCAGGTGTTGACCCCGTCGGGCATCGTCCAACTCCACGACGCCGCGAAGCCCGGCTGACGCTCCGGCCCGCCATGTGAACCTTGGCACATCCGCTGGTACGTGCCGCCTGGACCGATGATAGAATTGGCACTCAGGCCCTGCGACTGCTAAAGAGGAACTTCTCCGCTGATGCTGCACAGGACCTGAACTTTGTCCTAAAGGAGGAACTCAGTGCCCACATACGCATACGCCTGCAAAGACTGTGACCATGCCTTTGACATCGTCCAGTCCTTTTCTGACAGCTCCTTGACGGAGTGCCCCGAATGCAATGGTGCGCTTCGTAAGAAGTTCAATAGCGTCGGCGTCGTTTTCAAGGGCTCCGGGTTCTACCGGACAGACTCGCGCGACGCCAAGGGCAGTACGGTTTCGGCCGCACCAGCCGCCCCGGCTGCCACCGCAGCAGCACCGGCAACCGCAGCCGCAGCCAGCTAGGCGCTTTTCCACATAGCGCACCGGACCACTGTTTGCGGGTCCGGGAAGCTGGCTAACGTAGCGGCATGCCATCTACGTCACGCAGCGCTCTTCTCTCCCGCGCCGAGCGTTCAGCAGCAGCCGGCAATTGGCCACCACTGAACCGTTCGCCCAACCGCCTGTCCCGGGCCCGTGCCGGGAATACTGCGCGCTTCAGCCGCAATCGTCCCGGAGATCGTGCTGGTCAACGGGGCCAGCGGGCCGGATTTGGCTCCTGGATCACACGAAACCGCCGTTTGGCAGTAGCGCTTCTGCTGTGCGTGGCTGCCGGCATCGCAGTCCAGCAGCTCACTCCCGCATCGGAGCAGCGTGTGAGCGTCGTAGTCGCAGCTCGCGACCTCCCAACGGGTACCAGCCTCACTGAATCCGATCTCACCAGCGTTGGGGTGCCACCTGACCTCGCACTTAGCGGTGCTTTGAATAGCATCGGCACTCTTGTCGGCCGCCAGCTAGCCTCCCCTCTCGGCAAGGGGCAGATACCTACGGAGTCGAGCCTGCTGGGTCCGGGCCTCCTGACGGGAGCTCCTGTGGGCACGGCAGCGGTCCCACTCCGGATGGCCGACCCCTCGTCCATCCAGCTCCTCTCTCCCGGCCAGTTGGTCACGGTGGTCCTCACCGCAGCGGGCTCCTACGACGAGTCCAGGCAAAGCCAAGTCCTCGCAGGCCCGGTGCCCGTCCTCTGGACATCGGCACAGGGCGGCAAGCCGGGCGAATGGCTGGGGACAGGTGACACCGATGGCCTGGTAGTGGTGGCGGCCGATCCCCAACAAGCAGAAAAGCTCGCCGGCGCATCAACGCAAGGCAAGCTCTTCTTTGTTTTGGTCAGCCCCTCATGAGCTGCTCAGTCATAGCCAGCTGTTCAGCCCCAGTGTGGCGGTTTCTGTTCCTTCAGCCACTGCTCATGGTCGTAGCCGGAATCGTCACCCCATCGCCGGGGATCATCCTCAGCGGCCTTTGTAGGAAGAATGCCGCTGGAGCCCGTCTTGGCTGCCGTGGTCTTTGGATCCGCAGCCTCTTCGGCTTCAGTATTGCCCGGCTCACCGGATTCCTGCGAAGCACGGTCTTCTGTGCCTGTGTCTTGATCCATCAGTGGTGCTTCTTTCACATCTTCTGCAGAGCTGTTTATCTCGGCAACGTCATTTGCCTCACGGACATCGGCCTGAAATTCGCCGTCTGCACGGTCCACCGAACCGGAAGGAAACGGCAGCTGTGCATCGCCCGCATTCAATTGTTCACCATCGGAGTGCAGGAAACCATGCTGGGCGGAGGCCGACTGGGCGATGTGGTTCTCCAGCCCCAGGTACGAACCAATCCTGTCCGCGCAAGACGAAGGATCCGTGAAGACCTCAATCGTCCAGAGCGACATGTAGCGCCAGCCCATGCGCTCCAGCAGTTGCGGCCGCAACCGGCTCCGTTCACGGACGCTCATCCGCCGGTAGCGTTCAGTACCATCGGATTCGATGGCAACGGGGGTGGGGATTTCAGCACCCTCCCGGCCAATGGTATGGACGGGGTCGGCCGCCGCTGCTATATCCAGCACGCCATCGTAGAGATGCCAGACTCGGGCTCCGCGGGCACGCAGGCGTTCTCCAAGGTCGGCCACCAACGGATCCTCACCAAGCGCCTGCTCACTGGCTACAGCGCGGGAGGCAGGTGTTCCGAGGTTGCTGTTCCCGGAGAGCTCCCGGTCCAGGAGTTCATAGAAGTCCACTGCACCATGGGCCAAGCGATCAAGGTCGAGATCCTCGGGCCGGAAGCACGTCAGGACGTGCATGGAGCGCCTGGCCCTGGTCATCGCCAGGGCAAAGCGGTTCCGCCCCCCATCGGTGGACAGCGGGCCGAAGGAATGAAGCGCACGGCCGTGCGGAGTGCGTCCATAACCCAGCGAGAAGATCACGTGGTCACGCACCAAGCCCTGGGCGCGCTCAAGGTCCACCACACGGAAGGACTCGGGTCCGGCTCCGAAGAAGGTGGACAACAGAGGGTGGTTGGGCAGCTGGAGCCTGATGGCCTCGCCAATCCTGGCAGCATGGCGCAAGCTTGCGGTCACTACCGCCAAGGAAGTACGGGGCCGGAGCCTGGCATGTTCGAACACAAGGTCCACTACGCGGTTAACCTCGGCGGTGACCGACTCGACACCCTCGTGATCCGCCCCGGGAAGCCCCGTACCATCCGGTATGTACTCGACGTGGATCGAACGGTCCAGGCCGGTGACCGAGTTGCCGTCGGGCAGTCGCCGCAGACCGCCGTCGTAGTAGTTCTTGCTCAACTGGAGGATCAAATCCTCGTCCACCGCGCGATAAACCCAATTCAGCTGCCAAGTGGGAAGGACCCTGGCCAAGGCTTTGAACGCACTGTCCACGTTCTCGTGGCTAGCCACCCCGGCAACCGGCGGTTCCACGGCGACGCTGAAAGTGCGCGCATTGGCAATTTTCGCATCACCGAAGGCAATCACCTGCTGTGCTCGGGCAATCGCAGGGAGAACAGCTTGCAGAGAAGTGGATTCGGCGTCGATAACCACCACAGCGTCGAATTTCTGCTCGGCCGGAAGAACGCCGGTGAGCAGGTACGGGCTGACGGACCAGACAGGGACCAACAAGGGCACGAGATCCGGCGCTTGGGCGCTCAGGGCCGGCAACGTCACACGTCCGTCCTTCAACAGGGCACGGAGCAACTCCGCCTGCCTTGGGTGCTCAAGAAGCCCTTGACGCCATTTTTCGGCCAGCTGCCAACGAAGGCGGGCGGCGCCGCTGGCAATGTGTGCCTGATCGGCAAGGCGGTATTCCGCTTCGAGGCGGCGCAACGAATCACCGTCAGACATGGCGAGGTAGTCATCACCGCTGATCATGGCCTCCAAGGCCGACTGCCACCAGGCCAGGTCCAGTTCAGCGGCTACCGACGACGCCGGGACTTCCCTGGCAGCAAGGTCGGCCAGCAACTCGCCGAGTCCGTGCTCGCGCATCTCCTCAACCAAGAGCGTCCGCTCGGGAAGGGTTTCCAGCGTGGCAGTATCTGCGACGAGCCGCTCGAGCCGTTCCATGAGTTGCAGATACGGTGTCTCGTGCAACGAACCGGCATCGGAGGTGTGCTTGAGCGCATCGCCAAGGCGGCGGAGCTCGCCATCAAGCTCCCGGTAGAGCGCACCGAGGTCGGCTAGGCCGGAGGGCACCGCCGGGTGTCGCTGGGTTGTTGCGTAGCCTGCCCACAGAGCCCGCTGCTCCTGGACCAGGACCAAGGAACTGTGGAGGTCCGCGATGTGGACGCCGGGCCGGACGTACTCCTTGGCCACACGCCGCAGTCGGGAGCGCTGCATGGAAGGCATCTCAAGGTTCCGCTCACGGCGCCAGGCAGAGCTGGCAGTGGCGGAGATGAGGTCATGCACCGGCCGGTCGAAGATGTCCGGAGTGAACTTGTCCAAGCTTCCGCGCACGGCGATCAGCAGTTCAAGCTGGGCACCCCACTCGGTGAAGGTTTCGCCCAATCGAATCTCGGCGTGGTCGGAAACCTGCTTCATTCGATCCCGCAGGACCGGGAGTTTCTCCTCGGCCGAGCGGGCCAGCTGCTGCGCTTCCTCGGTCTCCTTGCGAGTGACCAGGCGGGCGCCATACCAAGGGCTGGAGGTGGAGGCCCGGCTGAAGCTGCCAAGCTCGGCAGCGCGGCGCAGGCGGCCCGCGAGCTCTTCACGGTCCTTGATGTTGTCCAGGACGCTTCGCTTCAAGCGCACCGTCGTGGAGGGCGCCGGGTGGATGGATGTCAGCTCAGCGAGCGATTGCATTGCCTGGTAGGGCGAGCAGCCCCAGCGCTCACGGACATTGTGCAGCGAGGCCACATGGTCCATCAGGGCATGACGGTGTCCGGTCAATGTCTGGTGAAGGTTGCCAAGCTGCGGTTCAAGCGCCTTTTCATTGCGCATGATGGCCCTGACCAGCTGACCCTTGAGTTGCTGGGGAGTGGTGCCGTTACCAGGCTTGAAGAGCATCGACTCGAGGCCAAGCGATTCGAGGTGGGCGGAAAGACCCGCGAGACTGGATTGCCTGTCCCCCACCACCAGCACGGACTTGCCTTCACTGACCAACGCGCCGATGGCATTGATGGCGGTCTGCGTCTGCCCGCTCCCGGGCGGAGTGCTGACAACCAGTGAATCCCCGGCGCGAACGGCGTCCACCACGTACTGCTGGTCCGTATCGGCATCGAGCAAAAGAAGTTCATCCGCCGGATCGCGGAGGTCCAGGCTGGGGAACCTGCCCGCCTTGATGGGCTCCGGCTCAATGTCGCCGCCGTTGGCAGCAGTGGAGAGGGCCGCGACCGTGGGGTTGTTCATATTGATCCACGGATCATCAAGGTTGCCTGAAAGGTCAGCCAGCGTAGTGACCAGCAGGTTGAACTCCACCTCTGCACCATGAATCGGCTGAATCAGCGTGGACAAACGGTCCAGAACCGGCTGGGGATCAAGCCGGGCGGTGTTGTACGCCATGCGAGCCACAGCGTTGACGTCAAAGACGATGCCATGAACTGTCTTCAGATGGCGCACCAGAGCGGGGTTCATGCGTGCCTGCTCTGTCAGCTGCAGTTCAAAGTCGTCTTCGCCCGGCCTGACCGTGAGGACGATGGACGTGAGCATCACAGGAGCGGAGACGCGCTGCGGCTTGCCTCCCACGGCCGAGGTCCACACCACAGTTCCGGCGGACAGGTACCCGGCCTCGATGCCGCGGTCGTTGCTGAGCTCAAAGATTTTGGAACGGATGTTGCGGGCAGCCCTGGCGGCCACCAAGTACTGTTGGCGGTCCCTGATGAGCGTGGACAGGCGTGTTCGGCGCCCTGCCAGCAACTGTGCCAGCCCGGAAGGGTGAGCGTTGCTGAGATCGATGGCGCCTTCAGGCGTCTTGACGAAGCGCAGCATCGTGTCTGCCCCGGTGACCGGTTTGAGACCAGACAGCCATTTGCGGAGCTCTTCGGAGCCCTCTTCCTGGCCTTGACCTACTGACACGACTTCTGCCTTCTTTTCTGTACTAGCTTTAGACGCCTTGGACCATACCGGCATACTTTCGAGGGTAGCGGGAATCCTCGGTCAGGCTGCTCCGCAACGCTGTTCCAACGCGAAATTCGCCGTCATTTCACAGGTGGCCGCAGTTGCGTCCAAAGAAGTATCCCAGGTTCAAACACAGTGGCCGGCCTCCCGAAGGAAGCCGGCCACTCAAAATGCTATTCCCACTCGATGGTTCCCGGGGGCTTGCTGGTGACGTCCAGTACCACGCGGTTAACTCCGTCCACCTCATTGGTGATCCTGTTGGAGATCCGGGCAAGCAGGTCATACGGCAACCGCGACCAGTCTGCTGTCATGGCGTCCTCGGAGGAGACCGGACGCAGCACGATCGGGTGACCATAGGTCCGACCGTCGCCCTGAACACCTACGCTGCGGACATCAGCCAGAAGGACTACCGGCATCTGCCATACGTCATTGTCCAGACCGGCAGCTGTCAGCTCGGCGCGGGCGATGGCATCGGCCTTGCGCAGCAGGTCCAGGCGCTCCTTGGTCACTTCACCCACAATGCGGATTCCCAAGCCGGGGCCGGGGAATGGCTGGCGGCCAACGATTTCCTGCGGGAGGCCGAGTTGGGCACCAACAGCACGAACTTCGTCCTTGAACAGTGCCCTCAGCGGCTCAACGAGCTCGAACTGCAGGTCTTCCGGGAGCCCGCCCACATTGTGGTGGCTCTTGATGTTTGCAGCGCCCTCGCCGCCGCCGGACTCGACGACGTCCGGGTACAGCGTGCCTTGGACAAGGAACTTGATCTTTTCACCCTCGGCAGCGGCCTGGGCGATGATGGCCCGTTCCGCTTCTTCGAAGGCGCGAATGAATTCCCGGCCAATGATCTTGCGCTTGGTCTCGGGATCGCTGACACCGGCCAATGCGGACTGGAAACGTTCCTGCTCGTTGGCAACGTACAGGTTGACACCCGTGGCTGCCACAAAGTCGCGCTCAACCTGCTCGGCTTCGCCTTCACGCAGGAGGCCGTGGTCCACGAAGACACAGGTCAACTGGTCGCCGACGGCGCGCTGGACGAGAG
The DNA here is from genome assembly GCF_000294695.2 of Arthrobacter sp. Rue61a. NCBI lineage: Bacteria > Bacillati > Actinomycetota > Actinomycetes > Micrococcales > Micrococcaceae > Arthrobacter > Arthrobacter sp. Rue61a. The sequence continues at coordinate 3,313,047 of NC_018531.1, forward strand.
CGGCGGCCACTGCGGAGTCGACACCACCGGAGAGACCGCAGATGACCTTGGAGTCGCCGATCTGCTGGCGGATACGGTCCACCTGCTCTTCGAGGATGTTGCCGGTGGTCCAGTTGGGGCTCAGGCCCGCACCCTTGAACAGGAAGTTCTCCAGGACGTGTTGGCCGTGTACGGAGTGCTTGACCTCGGGGTGCCACTGCACACCGTAGAGGCGCTTCTCGTCATTGGCGAAAGCAGCCACCGGCGCACCAGCTGTGGAGGCAAGCACCTCGAAGCCCTCAGGGGCTTCGTGAACGGAGTCGCCATGGCTCATCCAGGTGTTCTGGGAAGAGGGAACGCCATCCAGAATGGAGCGGGCGTCGCCTACAACCAGTGCTTCGGTTGCGCCGTACTCCCGGAGACCCGTCTGGGCCACCTTGCCACCCAAGGCATTTGCCATGGCCTGGAAGCCGTAGCAGATGCCGAAAACGGGCACCCCGGCTTCGAAAAGATCTGCGCCGACGCTCGGAGCGCCCTCGGCGTAGACGCTGGAGGGCCCTCCGGAGAGAATGATGGCTGCCGGGTTCTTGGCCAGAAGCTGCTCGGTGGTGAAGGTATGCGGAACGATTTCCGAATACACATTCGCTTCGCGGACGCGGCGGGCAATCAGCTGCGCGTACTGGGCACCGTAGTCAACAACCAGCACCGGCTTCTGGGAAGTTTGGGGTGCGGTGGGAGTAGTCACCAGACAAGACTACTTTGCCGAGCCGCCCCGGTGCACGTTGGCAGAGGCGTCAGAGGGGCAAAACGGCCCCGCCGTTAGGCATCTCACACCGGGACGCCGTGACGGCTAGTAACGCTTGGACGCCTGCGGATTGGCTGCGAGTTCCGCTTCCACCTGCGCGTGGAATTTCTTCTCCACGATGAAGGACAGCAACGGGATGACTCCACCCAGGGCCAAAAGGATCATTTTGGAGAACGGCCAGCGCATGAGCGACCACAAGCGGAAGTTGGAGACCAGGTAAACCACGTACATCCAACCGTGCACAATCAGAATCGAGGTAGAGATGTTGAAGCCGCCAATGACGCCCTTGGGTTCGGACTCAGCAAAGCCGAAGCCAAACGGCTGGCCCGTAACTGCGTTCGTGCCGCCGGCGAAGAGCGAGACGCCAAAGCCGTAGCGGGCGATCAATTCAGCGCACAGCAGGAGAAGCATGGCACCCGTGAGGTACGCCATGACTTTGTAGAACTTCAACGCCGAACGAATTTGCGCTTCCGTCCCGCCGAAGCGCCGCTTCTTGGGCTTGGGTCCGGACTGTTCGGGCTGGATGGCCGGTTTTGGCTCAATCATTGCTGCACCTTTTGTTCTGGCTCTGGGTTTGTAGGTTCTGTGGTTGCCTCGGGGTGGTCTGCCCGGTCCAAGTCGTCATCGTCGAAGTCGTCGTCAAACTCGTCCTCTTCCAAGTCGCGCCGGAAGTCGTCCTTCACCAGGCGCCACCAGATGAAGATCGAGAACCCGGCAAAGACAACCCATTCCACCGCATAGAAGAGGTTCAGCCAGTTGACCTGCTCTGCAGGGGGCTGGGGCGGGATGTTGAGTGCCTTGACGTCATCACCGAGAGGAATTGGCACGCCTCCGGAGACTTCCGAAGTCGCTGCGATAAAACCTTGGTAACTGGAAACTTCCCACTTATTAATGAGTTCCGCCGTTGAGACTGCGGACGCGCGGTCCGGGCCGGCGTCGACGTTTGGAAGCGGCGCTTCGGACGGGATGAGGCGACCCGTCACGGTGATGGTTCCCGACGGCGGCGGGCCGGCTTGGGCGGCGTCAGCCACCCAGCCGCGGGCGACCGGGATCCACGTCTGCGGCGAGGCACCGGCACCCTTGAGGGTCGGAGCGTTGTTGACGGCAAAGGCGGAGACGATCCAGAAGCCCTTTTGGTTGTTGTAGAGGCGGCCTTCGACGAGGACCTGCTTGCCGGGATCGTAGGTTCCTGTGGCGGTGACCATCTGGTCCGAGACCGAACCGGGGAAGAACTGGCCTGGCCGGAGGACGTCCACCAGCGGCTTCACTTCTTCGATGCTGGACGGCGCAGGGGGCTCGTGCTGGGCGGACCGGCTGAGCTGCCATTGACTGAGCAGCACAAACACCCCGGACAACAGAAGCGCAAAGACCAGTCCTGCGATCCAGCGGGGTTTCAACGCGGTTTTCAACACCCCTTAACCGTACTTCGTCCGCCTGTAGAACAACGAAACGACGTGTAGGGCCTGCCCCAGAGTGGGGCAGCAGGGTCCCTACGTGGCGACGGAGTCGACACGAAAGGGCCTGCCCTAGAGTGGGGCAGCAGGGTCCCTACGTGGCGACAGAGTCGACACGAAAGGGCCTGCCCTAGAGTGGGGCAGCAGGGTCCCTACGTGGCGACAGAGTCGACACGAAAGGGCCTGCCCTAGAGTGGGCAGCAGGGTCCCTACGTGGCGACGGAGTCGACACGAAAGGGCCTGCCCCAATCTCTAGTGGTCGAAAAACACCAGGCTGGAGTTGATGAGCTCGGAGATGACCTCGGGATCGTGTGCCCGGCGCAGGGATTCCCGGAACGACTCCTTGGAAAGGGAACGCGCCAGGGTGGCAAGAACCTCGAGGTGGTCGGAGAAGGAACTGGCCGGTGTCGCGATAAGGAGCACCAGGGTGGCCGGTCCGTCGGTGGCGCCGAAGTCCAAGGCGTGGCCAAACTTGGTCACGCCAACCGCAATGGAGATCCTGTCCACGAATTCGCTGCGTGCATGCGGTAGTCCGATGCCTCCCGGAAGGCCGGTGGCAAGCTGGTGCTCCCGTGAATGCACTTGCTCCAGAAAGCCCTCAAGATTGGAAATCCTGCCTGCCGCGTGGAGCCTTTCAGCCAGTTGTGCTGCGGCATCGATCTTGTCCTGGGCAACAAGTTCAAGGATGACCGTATCCGGGGTGGTTAGTTCCGCGTCGTACCGGTCAAGTGGTTCAGCCAAGTTGTGTTCCCTCCATGTGGCCTCCCGGCCTCAATTCCTTGAGCTGGTCAGCGCAGGGGAACGATGTCATCCACTCCCATGCGCGCGGCATCAGCCGATTCGTCATCGGGTTGCTGCTGACTGAGTCGTTCAGCTTCCACACGCGCCAGGTAGTGCTTGATTTCGCTCTCGCGCTGAGTCTCGCTCCAGCCAAGGATTTCTCCCATCAGCTTAGCTACTACGGGCGCGGCAGACACACCCCGGTCCCATGCTTCGATGGAGATCCGGGTGCGGCGGGTCAGAACGTCGTCAACGTGACGTGCGCCCTCGTGGGTGGTTGCGTAGACGACTTCTGCGGCCAGGTAGTCATCCGCTCCGGGAAGGGGCTCCCCCAGTTCCGGCCGGCCGGCAATGATATCCAGGACTTCCGGTGTCATGGATCCGAAGCGGTTGAGCAGGTGCTCCACGCGTGCAACGTGCACGCCAGCCTGTTCGGCCGACCTCCCGCGTCGGTTCCACGCCGCTTTGAATCCCTCCGCTCCCAGGAGCGGAATGGTTTCAGTGCAGCTGGACGGAACACGCTCGTCCATGGCCCGGGTTGCCTCGTCCACGGCGTCTTTGGCCATGACGCGGTAGGTGGTGTACTTCCCGCCGGCCACGACGACGAGTCCCGGCACCGGGTGCGCCACAACATGCTCGCGGGACAGCTTGGCAGTGGAGTCGTTGTCACCGGCCAGCAGCGGGCGTAGGCCTGCGTACACGCCTTCCACGTCCTCACGGGTCAGCGGACGCTTGAGGACCTTGTTGACATGCTCAAGCACATAATCAATGTCCTTGCTGGAAGCTGCCGGGTGTGCCTTATCCAGCGTCCAGTCGGTATCTGTAGTGCCGATGATCCAGTGCCGGCCCCAGGGGATCACAAAGAGCACTGACTTTTCGGTGCGCAGAATCAATCCCACCGTGGACTGGAAGCGGTCCCGCGGCACCACCAGGTGGATTCCTTTGGATGCGCGGACCTTCAGCTGACCACGGTCCGTCACCATTGCCTGCGTTTCGTCGGTCCATACGCCGGTAGCGTTGACCACTTGCTTGGCCCTGATTTCGAAGACGCTGCCGTCTTCCTGGTTTTCAACCTTTGCCCCGACGACGCGTTCCCCTTCGCGGAGGAAATCCACCACGCGGACACGGTTCGCTGCGTGGGCACCGTAGTGCGCCGCAGTCCTTACGAGGTTGACCACCAGGCGGGCATCATCCACCTGGGCATCGTAGTAACGGATGGACCCAACGAAGGCATCTTCTTTGAGGCTAGGAGCTGCCCGCAGGGTTCCTCGTCGGAACAGGTGCTTATGCATGGGGACGCCCCGGCTGTGGCCGGAGGTCAGACCCAGGGTGTCGTAGAGCATGATGCCTGCGCCCACATACGGACGCTCCCAAATACGGCGCGTCAGCGGATACAGGAAGGGGACCGGGCGCACCAGGTGCGGTGCGATCTGTTGGATCAGCAGCCCCCGCTCTTGTAGTGCTTCCTGGACGAGGCCAAAATCAAGCATCTCCAAGTACCGCAGTCCACCGTGGATGAGCTTGGACGATCGGGACGAGGTGCCCGATGCCCAGTCCCGGGCCTCGACGATGCCCACTGTGAGGCCACGCGTCACGGCATCCAGGGCTGCGCCGGCTCCCACTACGCCTCCCCCGACAATCAGGATGTCGAGCTCTTTGCCCGCCTGGGCAGTGGCTTTCAGGACTTCGATCGATGCGGCACGGGATTCCGGGCTCAGTGCTCCCGGAGAATTCACCTGCGGACCGCCTGCGACATTGCTCATCGGACCCCTCCTCAAACGCAACCAGCTGGTAGTCCCTTACCCTACTTGTTGCTTGCCGCCTTGGGCAGAGCACTTTGGGCAGAGCACTTCGGGCAGAGCGCTTTGGGCAGAGCGCTATGTCCGGAGCGCCATGGCCAGAGCGGGGTCTGGGATCAGAGTGGCCCGAACGGCCTGTTGCCCGCAGGATCGCGCCACGTCAGGGACATCGCTTCAAGGGATCGCCGGAGCTCCGGGTCGGCCCCGATCCTCGCCCGGAAGTGTTCCCGGGCGTGTTGGGAGAAATAAGCCGGCGCGGCGAACAGGCTCACGGTCGCCAGCAGCAAGAGGGCATAAGCCGCAATGAAACCAAGCACGTGGCCGGGCCCTCTTTCAAGCAACGGACTCACAACGGGGAAAAGCCCAATTCCAAAGATCAGCGACAGGAAGGCTGCAAACCAAAGGCCGGAGGAGAACTTACCGGGGGCCCGCGAGCCCAACACAGGACGGATCCGGGGCACCTTGTTCAGCGTGCTTCGAAGTCCCGCGGCGATGCATACCAGTAGAAGGCCCACGCAAGCGAAAGCGATAACAACGCCGATGTTCCCTGCGAGCAGCAGCACCAGGAGGGCGGCCCCCAGCATGCTGCCTGCAGCGCCGAGGCAGGCAACGGCAAGCCCAAGGTACTGACCCCTGTTCCATGCCATGTCCCTCAGGACCGACGGAGCAGAGCTGGGCGCCATCAGGGCAGGACCGGAGGCGATCCAATAGTCCAAAGGGACGTGGTGGGGTGTTTGTTCTGGATACGGGAACTGCTGGCTCATGCGAAGGTCAAGGCCGCCGCGAATTCGTCGAAGGCTTGGTCTGCCGGCACAGGACGGTGAGGAGGGTTTTCCTCGTCGCCTGTGGCAAGGGTCCAGCTGCCGTCCACACCCGCTTTCAGGTGCGCAGTAACAGGCTTACCATCGGCGCGGTGGTGCTTGATCATGGCCGCGGCCGGCAAACCATCCGGGCCATCCACCAAGTAGTGCCGGGCAATCTCGATCCCCAGCGGGAGCATTCCCGAGCGCGAATCGATGGGCTGGACCTCGTGTACGCCATAGCGGCTGAGGTTCAGGAGAACGGAGCCCTGGTCTGAGCCCGCCGTGAACAACACGTGATCCGTGCTGGGGGTCACCAAAGCCATTTCCAACCATTCATCAGCACTGGAGACTACTGCCGCCACGATGGCACCACGGTCAACGGGCACGATGTCATCGCCGTCCACTTCAGCCAGCCCCCGCACCAACAGAGTGGTGATCCCGGCCTGTTCCAGCACGTCTTTGTCCGCCACCCCCGAGAGACGGAACAGCTCGCGTGTTTTCTCCGCGCCCCGGGTGGGGCGCATGGCCAGCAACGCCAAAAGCTCATGGTCCGTCAGCCGCAGGGTTTCCAGGTTCGCCGTCTCTGTCATGCCGTCCTCATGTTGGTTGTCTGATTCCACGCTATCTTAGGAAGCCCGGTCAACCGCCGAGCCAACCCCAGACCTTCTTGGCGCCATCCGCTACCGCCTTGGCGCCGTCTTCCACGGCCCCGGCAACGGCTTTGGCGCCGTCTACCACCATTTCCGAGGTGGAATCGTAGCCGAGACCCTTGGCCAGGAAGCCCATGCCTGCCCAGGCAAGGCTGGCACCGGCAAAGAACGGGCCAACTACGGGTATAAAGCTTCCGGCCGCCAGTACGGTTGTGATGCCGCCATCAGCCATGGCATAGCCGTCGCCGCGCATGTAGCCGTCAGCGAACTGTGCCACTCCCCCGATGACGCTTAAGACGCCGGCCGCGCGTCCCACCATGGATAGGCCGTTGAGGAGCTGGGTGCCCTTCAGATAACCGACACCCGGCATCTGTCCGAACTGTGCGCCCAACAGGCTCCACGGCTGACGCACCAGGAGGTTCGCCTTGCTCATCTTGTTCAAGAGCAGGTCACTGACGAATCCCGCCCCGGAGGCTGTGAAGTTCAGCGCTTGGTAGACAGTGTTGCCGTTGGCATCCACAACGGGCGAAAACGGAGTGGACGTTTGACCTGGCCCCGAGCCCGAACCTGAACCTGAACCAGAGGCAGATGAGCCTGTGGATCCGTGGCTTGCCTGCTCCTGCTCATCAGCTTGGGCAAGGAGTGCCTTGGCCTGCGTCCGGAGTGACTCGCTGGCCCCATGGAGCATTGGCCGCATCTTTCCGGACCATTCGGACCGGAAGCGCTCACCGTCGGCGCCCCGCCAGGCAGTGGAGGCGACGACGCCATTGATGTTCAGCTCAAGGTTGGACAGGGTGTTACCCGATGCCCCCATCACTTTGGACAGTGACCTTAGCTGGGCAACGTCTGCCCCATAAATGCCCGGCGCCATTCTCTCCCCCACTTTCTGCCAGCAAAAACTTCTTCGGCGTCAGACTACGGGGCAATGAAGGGAGCCGCGATGGGGAGAACTGCCCCGATGAAGAAAGCCCCCGTTGGCTCCGACGGGAATCGGTAGTCAACAGGGGCTTTCAGCGCCTGGTATCAGTTGCCTGCGTAGGGCGAAACTACGACGTCCACACGCTGGAACTCTTTGAGGTCCGAGTAGCCGGTGGTCGCCATGGAACGGCGCAAGGCGCCAATCAGGTTGGACGTTCCGTTGGTGTGGTGGCCGGGCCCAAAGAGGACCTCTTCCAGCGGGCCAACCGTTCCAACGTTGACGCGATCGCCGCGGGGCGATTCAAGGTGGTGTGCTTCAGGACCCCAGTGCCAGCCCCGGCCCGGCGCCTCTTCGGCACGCGCCAGTGCACTGCCAAGCATGACGGCGTCGGCGCCCATGGCGATCGCCTTGACGATGTCGCCGGAGCTGCCCATGCCGCCGTCGGCAATGACGTGGACATAGCGTCCGCCGGACTCATCCATGTAATCGCGGCGTGCTGCAGCCACATCGGAGATAGCCGAAGCCATGGGCGAGTGGATACCCAGGGCGCGGCGCGTAGTGGTGGTTGCACCGCCGCCGAAGCCCACCAGGACGCCGGCAGCGCCCGTGCGCATGAGGTGAAGGGCAGGGGTGTAGCCGGCTGCTCCGCCAACAATCACGGGAACATCGAGTTCGTAGATGAACTGCTTCAGGTTCAGGGGTTCGTGATTCTTGGAGACGTGTTCGGCTGAAACCGTGGTTCCACGGATGACAAAGATGTCGACGCCGGCAGCCACTACGGTCTTGTAGTGCTCTTGCGTGCGCTGCGGGGTCAAGGACCCGGCTACGGTCACTCCGGCGGCGCGGATCTCGGCCAAGCGGGAGCTGATGAGTTCAGGTTGGATGGGTGCCTGGTACAGGTCCTGCATGCGCCGCGTGACGGCGGGGCTGTTGGTTTCATCGGCTAGGTCTGCGATCTCGTCGAGTATCTTCTGGGGATCCTCGTAACGTGTCCAGAGACCTTCGAGGTCAAGGACTCCCAGGCCGCCGAGGCGACCAAAAGCGATGGCTGTATCCGGGGACATCACTGAGTCCATGGGAGCAGCAATTACGGGGGTGTCGAACTTGTAGGCGTCGATCTGCCACGAGACAGAGACGTCCTTCGGGTCACGCGTCCGGCGGTTCGGGACGATCGCGATGTCATCCAGGGAGTAGGCACGACGCCCACGCTTGCCACGGCCAATCTCAATCTCATAAGTCACTGCTCGAGTTTATCCCACCTCAACCAAGGCCCCGGTTTTGCCCCACCGTGCACCGGCACAGCGGACGCGGGCACAGCGGACGCCTACACAGCGCAGATGGGCGCTCAGGGACTGTTCTGGCTGGTCTCATCCACCGAAAGCTGGGATTCGAACATCCGGAAGTACCGGCCCCTCAATGCCACGAGTTCCTTGTGTGTTCCTTGCTCCGCAATGCGCCCGTCCTCCAGCATGTACACGATGTCCGCCTTCTCGATGGTGGCCAGGCGATGGCTGATGGCGATGATGGTGCTGCTACGGTCCGCGAACAGCCGGGTGAAGATGCGGTGCTCCGCCAAAGCGTCGATGGCTGATGTGGGTTCATCCATGACCATGAACGAGGCATCGCGGTAGAAGTTACGTGCCATTGCGAGCCGTTGCCATTGGCCGCCTGACAGCCCGCTTCCCTTGCGTCCGCGGGGGTCCTCCATCCAGTTGCTGACATGGTTCTCCAGGCCGTTTGGCAGCTTGTTGATGAACTCCATCGCTTCAGCGTCCGAGGCCGCCCGCCGGATGCGGTCATCGTCCCGGGGCTGGTCCACATCGCCGAGGTAGATGTTCTCCGCCGCGGTGGCGAACTCATATTTCAGGAACTCCTGGCTCAGCACTGCGAGGTGCCGGTGCCAGCTGGTGACGTCAATCGTGGTGAGGTCAACGCCGTCGAGCAGAACCTGGCCTGAATCGGGCCGGTACAGTCCCGCCAAAATTCGGATCAGCGTGGATTTGCCGGCGCCGTTCTCCCCCACAATCGCGATGTGCTGACCTGCCCTGATGGTCATGGAAATGCCTTTGATGACCTCAATGTCGCTCCCCGTATAGCTGAACCGGATGTCCCGCAGCTCCACGGTGTTGGGCGACGCGGGCAGAGGCTTTTCTTTCCCGCTGGGCACAGGAAGGGCCATGAAAAGCTCGTAGTCCTTGAGGTTTGCGAGGTCCTCATCGATTGAACTCAGCGACGAGACAAGGCTGTTGGCGGTGGAGAGCGCGCGGCTCACAATCTGTTGGACATAGAGGAACTGGCCCACCGGCTGTGCCCTGGCGATGATCTGGCCAACCACCCAGATCAGGGACACAACTTCGGCTCCGTACTGCAGGGAGTCTGCGGCCAGCTGCTTGGGAATGTACCGCTTTTGGAAGTCCAGGCGCCTGCGTTCATCAGCATCCCGCAGCCTCGACCTGAGGTCCATGAGGTACCCCACGATCCCGTAAAGGCGCATCTCCGCAATGTGCTGGGGCCGAAGCAGGTTTTGCTCGATCATCCGGCGTTGCCGCCGCGAATCAACCTGTGTGTTCCAGTGCGCGATCTGTTCCCGGGACAGCTTGAACTGGAGGTAGACACTGGGCACGATAGCCACCAGCACAATGACTGCGATCCACCAACTGACCAGCAGCAGGGCACCGATGGCCAGGACCACGGAGACGAACTGCGTGAAGATGGCCGCTATCCGGTCCAGAACGCGCGCATACGAATCGGAGAACCGCTTGGCGCGGTCGTAAAGATCCACCGTTTCCTTGTCGTCGTAGCGCCAGAACTCCAGCGCCAGAAACCGCTGGTACATCATGTCGCCAACGATGGCACCCACTTTGAAGCTCATCAGCTGCTGGATGTAGCGGTCAACGCTGCTGAAGGCCCCCCAGAACAAGCCCAGCGCCGCAGTGATGATGACGTACAGGATGGCCCGGGGGCCGGCGTCGGAGTCTCCCGCGTAACCGGCGGCCAGCGCTGTGGTGGTCAGCGCAGCGAAATAGGTGGTGACCAGCGGCAGCGTGGCCGAAATCAGCGATCCGGCCACCTTCATGATGACCGCCCCAGGTGAGGCTTTGAAGCTCACTTTCAGGACCTGTCCGACGGCGCGTGCGTACGGCCGCAGAGCCAGCTTGCGGGGCGGCGCCTTGCCCGGTTGGCTTGAATTCAGCCGGATCGATTCCGGGTGCCGCGGTTGCGCGGGCTTTTCTGACATGTGCCCAGCCTATTCTTAGGGACCGACAATGATGCGGCGTCCTGTTAAACAACTGTTCCCCGTGGAAACTTCCACGGGGAACAGTTGAGGTAATTGATCAGCGGGAACCGTAGTTAGGTGCCTCGACAGTCATCTGGATGTCATGCGGGTGGGACTCCTTGAGTCCCGCGGGCGTGATCCGGACGAACTTGCCGCGTGCCTTCAGCTCCGGAATGGTGGGAGCGCCGGTGTAGAACATGGTCTGGCGGAGGCCGCCAACCAGCTGGTAAGCCACCGAAGCCAGCGGGCCGCGGAAGGCAACGCGGCCTTCGATACCTTCCGGGATGAGCTTGTCGTCGCCGGAAACGTCCGCTTGGAAGTAGCGGTCCTTGGAGTAGGAGGTGTTCTTGCCACGGGACTGCATGGCGCCCAGGGAGCCCATGCCGCGGTAGCTCTTGAACTGCTTGCCGTTGACGAAGATGAGCTCGCCCGGGGACTCCTCACAGCCTGCGAGGAGGGAGCCCAGCATCACGGTGTCGGCTCCGGCAACCAGTGCCTTGCCAATGTCGCCCGAGTACTGGAGGCCGCCGTCGGCAATCAACGGAACGCCGGCAGGGATTGCTGCCTTCGCGGACTCGTAAATGGCGGTGATCTGCGGCACGCCCACGCCGGCAACCACGCGGGTGGTGCAAATGGATCCCGGGCCCACGCCCACTTTGATGCCGTCGGCGCCGGCGTCGATCAGTGCCTGGGCGCCTTCACGGGTGGCAGCCTGGCCGCCGATGATGTCAACGTGCGCAGCGATGGGATCCGACTTCAGGCGGCGGATCATGTCCAGCACGCCCTGGGAGTGGCCGTTGGCGGTATCGACGAACAGTGCGTCAACGCCGGCGTCGATGAGCTTCATGGCGCGCTCCCAGCCGTCACCGAAGAAACCGATGGCGGCACCCACGCGGAGGCGGCCTTCGTCGTCCTTGGTGGCCAATGGGTACTGCTCTGCCTTGGTGAAGTCCTTGGTGGTGATGAGGCCCATCAGGCGGCCTTGCTCATCAACCAGCGGGAGCTTCTCGATCTTGTTGGTGGCCAGCTTGTGCGAGGCTTCCTCGCGGCTGATGCCCACATGACCGGTGATGAGCGGCATCTTGGTCATGGCGTCGCTGACGCTGCGCAGCGGGAATTCCGATTCCGGGATGAAGCGGGTGTCGCGGTTGGTGACGATACCCAACAGGCGTCCATCGGTGTCCACTACGGGAAGGCCTGAAACGCGGTAGCGGGAACACAGCTCGTCCAGTTCCTGCAGCGTTGCCTGCGGGCCAATGGTCAGCGGGTTGGTGATCATGCCTGATTCGCTGCGCTTGACGCGGTCAACGTGCTCGGCTTGGTCGTCGATGGACAGGTTGCGGTGAACCACGCCCAAACCACCTTGGCGGGCCATGGCGATGGCCATGCGGGACTCGGTGACGGTGTCCATGGCTGCGGACAGCAACGGAGTCTGTACCGAGATGCGCTTGGAAATGCGTGATGAGGTGTCCGCGTCGGACGGGATGACATCCGTGTGGCCGGGGAGCAACAGGACGTCGTCGTAGGTCAGGCCGACAAAGCCAAAGGGATCGTGTTCGGGCTGGGTCATGAGTGTGCGCCTCTTACCTGGGTTCCGGGGGCTTAACTGGTAGGGGTTGCAACTGATGACCAGCCCGTCATTACGGGACTGGCCTGTGCATGAGGTACCTGTGCAGAAGTTACCTGTGCAGAAGGTATTGGATAAATACTAGAACCTCCGCGCCTATCGCCATATTCCGCGACGCCTGACTGTGAGCAATCCCACTGGCGGCAGGCCGGCGTCGTGCGTTTGAAACCGCCGGAGAGCGGGAACCTAGCTGGCTGACCAACCGGTGGCGGCCAGCAGCCGTTCTTCAAACATCGGGATCATGGTTTGCACGTAGGTCTTGGTGAGGTGGTTGTCGTCCTTGTAGACATAGATGTTCCCAACCACAGCCGGACACGTCCCTTGCTCGCAGATGAAGTCGCTCATGTCCATCAGGTAGAGCCGCTCCACCTTGCCGACGTAATCGTCCAACGGTGACGACGCCGCCAGGGACTCTTCAAGCGGCACATTGCAGTCGGGCGAATCTTTGCCCTTCTTCTGGACGCATTCAGGCATGTTGAAGCCGAAACGCGGGTTGTCCCGGACGCCCACTACATCGATTCCTGCGTCTGTGAACGGCTTGATGCCTTCGAGGTACCCGGGCACTTCGGTCTCGAACGGGGCCTCGACGTGCGTCAGCGAAGCTACGGTGAACACGGCATCAGGCTTGTGCTCCATGACGTAAGCGGCACTAGCCTTGTTGAACTCGTTGCAAAAATCGGGCCTCTCCGGAGATTGGGCACCGAAACGGCAGCCACCCTTGAGCAACGTCACCACTTCCCAACCGTGTTCCTTGGCGATCGGACCAAGGGCAGCCGTGTACTGCTGGGAGTGCGAATCACCGAGCACCACAATTCTCTTGGTGACCACATCGGGTTCCTCATTCTGCAGGCAGCCCTCCAGCAGAGGATCGCCGGGCACGTTGTCCCCGGTGCACGGCCCATCGACGTTCGCCCACTCATCCTTCATGGCTGCAGGCGCCGGGATGATCAGGGCCTCTTCGCTCGGCCGACCGGAGTAGTCCGGGGACAACGCGGCAGCACCCGGCGTCAATTCCTGGGGCTGACCAGCAATCGCTGCAGCTTCCGCGGTGATGGCGCTTTGCCAAGCCGTGACCGGCAGTGCCAGCAGCGCACCGCAGGAGACAATCACGACGGCGGCCCGCCAGGACCGCACGTCTGGCCACTTCCAGCTGCGCAGGGGTACTTCCACATACCTTGTGGTGGCAACCGCGAGCAGCAGGGAACCCGCCATGATTCCCAGACCTTGGAGGAGGCTCGGCTGCTTGGTGCCGGAGGCCAGGAGGAAGAACACCAGCATTGGCCAGTGCCACAGGTACAGGGCGTACGAATTGTCTCCCAGCATGACCAGCGGACGCGAGCTCAGGAGACGGTCGGCACCGAACCGGCTCCCGCTTTGCCCGGCGACGATCACGGCGGCGGCTGCGAGGGTGGGCCAAAGGGCTACGAACCCCGGGAACGAGCGGTCCACGGTGAGCATGAGCCCACAGGCGAGCATCGCTGCAATACCGGCCCATCCCAGAAAAACGCGGAGCCTCCGTTTTGGTTTCAGATACGGGATGGCCAGGGCCAGCAGTGAGCCCAAGGCGAACTCCCACAGGCGGGCACGGGTATCAAAGTAGGCGTACGCCTGGTTGGTGGCGGTCTGCTCGATGGAGAACACGAGCGAAGCCACGAAGACGGCACCGAAGGCGATGAACAGCATTTGCCGGTGGGCTACGGCCTTCCGCTGCGGGAACAGCCTGGCCAGCTGCGGCTGCAGAAGGGCGACTCCGGCGAAGATCAGCGGCCACAGAATAAACACCTGGCCCTGCACGGACAGCGACCAAAAATGTTGCAGGGGGCTGGCGTCCACGTGCTGCTGGGCGTAGTAATCCACGGCGAACGCGGCAAGCTGCCAGTTTTGCCGGTACATGAGGGATGCCCACGCCTCCGTGAGCACATCAGGCCACCGGCTCTGCGGGATCAGCGCCCAAGTGCCGGCCAAGACCGCCAGCAGGACGACGACGACGGCGGGCAGCAGCCGCTTGAACACGTGGAGCCAGTGCCGCAAGAGTCTGAGTGGCTTATGACTTTCAAGCTTGCGCGTGAAGGACAACGTCAGCAGGAAAGCCGAGATGAGCAGGAAGACGTCCACGCCGCCCGAAACTTTGCCGAGCCAGATATGGTAGGCCGCAACCATGAGCACTGCCAGTGCACGCAAGCCCTGGACCTCCGGACGGAAGCCGGGTTTCGCCGTCGTGCCTTCCTTGCCCGCCGCCGGGGACGTGGCGCTTGCGCGTGTATCCATCATTGTTGCCACCCTGTCGCGGCAAACCACCTTTCATCGAGCATGCCCGCCATGCTCTTGACGTAGGTTTTGGTCAGGTGGTTGTCGTCCAGGTAGACGAACGTATTACCGATGATGGGCGGACAGTAGATTCCCAGGCAGATCAGGTCTGTCATGTCCAAGAGGAACAGGTTCTGGTACTTACCCCTCACGGCGTCAAAAGGGCTGGGTTCGGCCAGGACGTCTGACTTCAGCGGGCGGCAATCAGGGCTGTCCACGCCTTTGGCGAGCGTGCAGTCCGTGAGGCTGTAAGTAAACCGTGGGTTATCCCGCACCGCCACCACCTGGATGCCCAGCCCCGTGACCTCAGGAATGAGGTCCTCGAAACCGTGGGTCAGTCGCTCGTCGGGCAAGGATGACACAGCCGCCGTGCCCACCATGAAGATGGCATCCGGCGCATGGTCCTGGATGTGGCTGCGCACTTCACTGTTGAACTCGTTGCAGCCCGGCTCGGACTCGGGGTCTTCTGTCATGAAGGGACAGGCTCCGGCGAGCAACGAGTAGACGCGCCAATGATGCTGCTCCGCCAACACTTCCAGGGCGGCAAGCCACTGCTGGGAGTGGGAGCTGCCAACTACCAGGACTGTCTTGGTGGCGTCGGCCCCGACGCCGTTCTGCTGGCAGTTGTCCTGAAGCAGCTGCGATTCCGGCTTAATGTCGCCCGAACATCCGTCGGACAGGTTGGCCCAGTCACTCCCAATCCTTTCCGCGGTGGGCTGGGTGAGCGCATTCGGAGCCACTTCATTCACATATGTGGGAAGGAGGGCTTTTGCACCGGGGTTATCGAAGACCATCCGCGCCTCCGCAGCTTGCTGGTCCACGTCCAACCTGTACTGGAAAGCGAGGAGGGGCGCGGACACCACTGCCAGGCAGGCCACGATCGCGATGACCGAGCGGCGGCGCTTCATCTCCGGCCACTTCCACTCACGGAAGGGCTTCTCTATGTACTTGGTGGTCAGGAAAGCCAAGACAAGTGACAGCGCAATAATGGCCGTGCCCGAAAGCCAGCCGGCGTGATCCTTGCCGCTCCAAGCCAAGGCAATCACCAGAATGGGCCAGTGCCAGAGGTAGAGGGCGTAGGAGTTGTCACCGAGCCGGACCAGGAATTTGGAACTCAGGATCCTGTCCACGCCGAAACGGCTCCCCGTCTGACCGGCTGCGATAACCGCGACGGCAGCCAGCGTGGGCCACAAGGCCACGAATCCAGGGAACGCAGTCTGCACCTGCAGAAGGATGCCGCAGGTGAGCATCGCTGCCACCCCAATCCAGCCCAAGGCCACACGGACAGGTTTGGAGAAGTTCAGGGCCGGCAGGATCAAGGCCACCAACGTGCCCAAAGCAAACTCCCACAAACGGGCAAAGGTATCGAAGTACGCTACTGCCTGGTTGTTGGCAGTGAAGATGATGGAGTAAATGAACGAGACCAGGAAAATGATCGCGAAGACGTACACCAGCGTGGCGCGGTAGCGGAGGGCAAAGCGGCGGCACACCAGCGCGACCGTTGCAAAGATGATGGGCCACAAAATGAACACCTGGCCCTGGATGGACAAGGACCAGAAGTGCTGCACAGGGCTCGCCATGCTGTGGTCGGTGGCGTAGTAATCAACTGCCAACTCCTGCAACAGCCTGTTCTCAAAGTAAAACAGCGAAGCCCAGGTTTGCTGGACGATTTCAACCCAGCGCGTGGCCGGCAGGAACGCGAAGGTTGCTGCGAGCGTGCCCACCAGAACTACGACGACGGCGGGCAGGAGCCGCCTGAACAGGTGCAGCCAGTGCCGCAGGAGGTCCATGGGGCGGCCCTGTTTGTAACGTCCCGTGAACTGGAGGGTCATGAGGAACGCTGAGATCAGGAGGAAGACATCAACGCCTCCGGAGACCCTGCCGATCCAGATGTGGTAACTGACCACCATGAGGACTGCGAGGGATCGAAGGCCTTGGATTTCGGGGCGGAACTTAGACTTCGCAACGGGTCCGGCAGCCCGCTTACCGTGGTGGGCAGGGGCTGGAATCGTTGGCGTCGTCACGTTAGGCAGTTCCTCAAAGCTTGTGGCACAAAGCATCAATATTACGCGGATTTAGCCGCGCAACCCATGGTGGAGGGTGTCCCTGGCCGCCATACGAAGCCCCATCAGCACAGGTCCAGCCATACATTCTGCCAGCCCAACCTGTGCGTGACCTGTGCTGATACTTCTTTGCCTCGTTAGCGTTGCCGTTCGGCGCGCCCCCTCCAACGTGACCCATTACACGTTTTATGAGGCTGCCTGGCCCGCTGCGTTTTGCTTCAATACTGGTTCCGTTGCACGGCCTGGATTCCGTTCAGCGAGCCGGCTGGCAAGGTAGCGGGCATCCCTGGTGACTCCGGGAAGCGTTGCCGAGGCTGCCGCGAAAAGGAACTCCTGACCGATGAAATAAACGCCCGGAACGTCGTGGGCCACTCCCCGTGTCTGTTGGGGCTCACCGAGGGCATCGAAGACCGGGAGTTTCACCCACGAGTAGTCCTCGTGGTAACCGGTGCACCAAATGACATTCGAAGCTTCCACACGACTCCCATCGTCCAGGACCGGCCGGCCCTCCGAAACCCCGGCCAGCCTCGGTACCAGGTGCACCCCCGCAGCAACCAGGTCCTTGGTCTTGGTCCGGATTAGTGGTGCCGCCATCGACTTGAATCCGGGAGCCGCCTTGCGACCGATGGGTGTGTTGAGATTCAGGACATGCAAACCGAGGAACCGCACCATGGGAAGGGCGAAGCGTGCAGCCGTCCGGCCATGCCGCATAGGCATCTCACCGCTGGGGCGTCCCGCCAGTTGAGTGGCATGGGATTTGCCAACTTCAAGGGCTATTTCAGCTCCTGAATTGCCCAGCCCCACCACCAGGACGGGGCCATCCTTCAACTGCCCGGGATTCCTGTAGTCCTCTGAATGCAGTTGCAGTATCTCCGAATCCAAATCTCCTGCGAACTGCGGCTTCTTGGGCAGATGGTGTCCTCCTGTAGCAATCACCACGTTGTTGCAGCGCCAGCTGCGATCTCCCGCTGCCACGGTAAACACGTCTCCGACACGATTGATCTGGTCCACGAGGACGTTTGGGACGAAGGGGAGGTCAAAGCGGCGCACATAGTCCTCCAGATAGTCAGCCAGTTGATCCTTTGTGGGGAACGCAAGGTGGTCACCGGGGAAAGGCGCTCCTGGGAGGCCGTCATACTTGGCGGGCGTAAAGAGCCGCAGCGAGTCCCAGCGTTGGCGCCAGGCTTCCCCCGGCCTCCCGTTCTGATCCAGTATCAGGAAGGTCCTGCCTTCCTGGGCCAAGAAGTATCCCAGCGCGAGCCCTGCCTGCCCACCTCCCACGATGATCGTGTCCACTGTCGATTCCAGGTTGGCGTTCATTGTTCTGTCCCTTCAGTTACTGGTTCTCCGATTGGTTCATTGAGAGCGTCGTCAGGGACCTTCCGGTAGCGCAGGCACCACAAGAGCATGAGGGCGGAAGCAACAATGTAGAAGGAGTGCAGCAGCCAAACGGGGCCCGCCGGGAGGTCAAAGACATAGAACGAATGCACTGCATTGGCCACGTTGGTGGTGGCGATGTTGCCGACGCTGTAGGACTCAAGGTCCTTGGTGCGCACAGCTTTGAGAAGCATGGGCAGCATGCTGGCTGCAAAAAGCACTGTGGATACGGTGCCGGCAAGCAGTGGAATGTTCATAACGCCAAGCTATGAGTCCAGCCCCTTACGCCGCGTCGGCAGAATGACGCATTTCAGTACACGCTGCATGGGTATTTCTGCGCAGGAGATGACTGAGGGTCAGTGGATCAGGCCGTGCTCAAAGGCGTAGCCGGTCGCGGCCGCCCTGGAGGGCACCGCGAGCTTGGAAAGAATGTTGCTGACGTGCCGGGCTACCGTCTTTTCGCTGAGGTAAAGCTCGCGGGCGATGGTCCGGTTGGCATTGCCGCCCGCGATCAGGCGCAGGACTTCCAGTTCCCTGCTGGTCAACGGAGATGCGTCCACGCTCGTTTCGCCAGTCAATTCCAAAACATCTGCTGCTGCCGGAGTTGCCCCGAGATCGGCGAACTCTGCTTTTGCGGCTTCAAACTCCATCGCAGCAGAGTCCTGGTCGCCCAGCAAGTTGCAGGCACGGCCCGCCAGCACCCTGCAGCTGGCGGCGCCAAAGGGGGCCTCTAGGCTGTACCAAAGACGCCATGCTTTCCTCGCCGCGGCCAGGGCCGCATGGGGATTTCCTTCGGCGAGCAGCACGTTGGCTTCAGCCTGGGCAGCGATAGCCTGTTCCAAGGGCCTGCGCGCGTCCCTGACCGGTGCCGCGAATTCGTCGGCCGCTGCGCGTGCCGCTTCAAGATCGCCGGCGGCAAGCTCGATGTCCACCACAGCAGGGAGCAGTCGACGGCGGTTGGCAGGATCCGCGCCGGACATCGCTCGTCGCACCATGGATTGGGCTTGTGCTGCCTTGTGCTGCCTGACGAGCATGAGGGCCAACCCCGGCAGTGCTTCGAAGCCGGTCTCGGCGGCTTTGGCATAGGCCGAGGCCGCTTCTTCTTCAAGGCCGGTCAGGCGAAAGAGCTCGCCTTGAAAGTACCAGGCGCCCCAAGTCGCTTCGGGGTCGCCGTGTCGAGAACGGTCTTGGGCGATCTTGAGTGCCGCCATGGCTTCCTCCCAAGCTCCATGGAGGATGAACAACTCGGCCCTGTGCGTTTGGCATTGCCCGCTGAACATGACCATGTCAGGCTGCTGCCCGCACCAGCGTGCCAGCGCAGCCGTCCACTCGTGCGCGCGCTGCACGTCCAAGGTCAGGCGGCAGCTTCCGATCACAGCGCAGTAGATGATGCCCGAGGGGATGGGCGAGACTTCCCCGGCGCTTACGGCGACCATCGCTTCGTCCAGGAAACCGAGGCCTTCATCGGGGAATCCCAAGTTGATCCGGGCAGTCCCAACGCCCAACTGCCCCAACGCCGTCAGGTCACGGTCGTGGAACCGCTGTCCCAAGGCCAAAGCGCGGCTGAAGAGCTCGTTGCTGGTCTCCGGATTCCCTCCATACAGTGCTCCCAGTGCTGTCGGGATCAGGACGTAGCCCTCGGCTTCCGTGGGGTCTACCATTCCGTCCAGCATGTGCTTGGCACGGGACAACCAGCCGGAACCCCGCGCTTGTTCCCCGAGGTTCATGAGGTAGAGGACCAGCCACGCTGCACAGCGGGCCGCCCCTGCCATATCCCCCACGGTCACGTACTCGTCATGGGCTCTCGTCAGGTAGGCGACGCCCTCCGATTCCTTACCCAGGAGCATCGCCACGGATGCCACCAGCTCAATGTCTTGGGGAGGCAGACCACCCTCGGCATCCGCGCGGGCGAGGCAATCCAGAGCATCGCTCCAGCGATGCTCGGAGAACGCCGAGCGTCCCAGGTCCAAGGCTGTGGCAGGCATCGTCATGGCTCACCTTGCGGCGACGATGCACCCCGGTGACGCACCCAAGCCGCCGTATTAGCGTCAGGTTACCGCCGCCGTCGTACGCTCACAATAGCCGCCCCGCGCAAAGCCGCAGACAACAAAAGCCCCGGTCAACGTGACCGGGGCCTTTGTAAAACAGGCCGTTAGTGCTGGTGGCCTGCGTGTGCGTCTTCTTCCTCAGCCGGCTTCTCGGCAACCAGGGTCTCGGTGGTGAGAACCAGGGCAGCGATGGAAGCGGCGTTGCGGAGAGCCGAACGGGTGACCTTGACGGGGTCGATCACGCCAGCGGCGATCAGGTCCTCGTACTCGCCGGACTTGGCGTTGAAGCCGTGGTTGGCTTCGAGCTCGGAAACCTTGGCAACAACAACAAAGCCGTCGAAGCCTGCGTTCTGGGCGATCCAGCGCAGCGGCTGAACCAGGGCGCGGCGGACGATGCCCACAGCAGCTGCTGCGTCGCCTTCGAGCGCCTTCACGGCCGGGGACTCGTCCAGTGCCTTGAGGGCGTGGATGAGAGCGGAACCGCCACCGGAAACGATGCCTTCTTCGAGGGCTGCACGCGTGGAGGAAACTGCGTCCTCGATGCGGTGCTTCTTTTCCTTCAGCTCAACCTCGGTGGCTGCGCCAACCTTGATCACGCCGATGCCGCCGGCCAGCTTGGCCAGGCGTTCCTGCAGCTTTTCCTTGTCCCAGTCGGAGTCCGTCCGGGTGAGCTCAGCACGCAGCTGTGCAACGCGGTCGGCAACGTCCTGGGCCGTGCCGGCGCCGTCAACGATGGTGGTGTTGTCCTTGGTCACCGTGATGCGGCGCGCGGTACCAAGCACCTCCAGGCCAACGGTGTCCAGGGTCAGGCCGAGGTCCGGGGAAACAACCTGGGCGCCCGTGAGCGTGGCGATGTCCTGGAGCATGGCCTTGCGGCGGTCGCCGAAGCCCGGAGCCTTGACGGCAACAACGTTGAGCGTGCCGCGGATGCGGTTGACGATCAGCGTGGAAAGGGCTTCGCCTTCGATGTCTTCAGCGATGATGAAGAGCGGCTTGTTTGCCTGCAGGGCCTTCTCCAGCAGCGGCAGGAAGTCCTGCAGCGAGGAGATCTTGCCCTGGTTGATCAGGATGAGGGCGTCCTCAAGGACGGCTTCCTGGCGCTCAGCGTCGGTGACGAAGTACGGGGAAAGGTAGCCCTTGTCGAACTGCATGCCCTCGGTGAGGACCAGTTCGGTCTGGGTGGTGGAGGACTCTTCAATGGTGATCACACCATCCTTGCCAACCTTGCCGAATGCTTCAGCCAGCAGTTCGCCAACCTCGTCGCTCTGCGCGGAGATGGCTGCAACGCTGGCAACCTGGGTGCCTTCAACTTCGCGGGCGTTCTCCAGGAGGCGGGCGGCGACGGCTTCGACGGAAACCTCGATGCCGCGCTTGATCTCGCCCGGAGCTGCGCCGGCAGCAACGTTGCGGAGGCCTTCCTTGACCAGCGCCTGTGCCAGCACGGTAGCCGTGGTGGTGCCGTCACCGGCGACGTCGTTGGTCTTGGTGGCTACTTCCTTGGCCAGCTGTGCGCCAAGGTTCTCGTAGGGGTCGTCAAGCTCAACTTCGCGGGCGATGGTCACGCCGTCGTTGGTGATCGTGGGAGCGCCCCACTTCTTGTCCAGCACGACGTTGCGGCCGCGCGGGCCAAGCGTCACCTTGACAGTGTTGGCGAGCTTGTCGATACCGGCCTCAAGAGACCGGCGGGCAGCATCGTTAAAAGCAAGCTGCTTTGCCATGGTTGTGTCCTTTCAAGACAGAAAACCCGCACCGCTGACGGGTTGGAATGATTCCAACGCGGCGGCGGTGCGGGGCTCCGGGAAGTTACTTTACGACGATCGCAAGGACGTCGCGGGCGGACAGAACGAGGTACTCGTTGCCGCCGGTCTTGACTTCGGTTCCACCGTACTTGGAGTAGATGACGACGTCGCCAACAGCTACGTCAACCGGTACGCGGTTGCCGTTGTCATCGAAGCGGCCGGGGCCGATTGCAACAACTTCGCCTTCCTGCGGCTTCTCCTGTGCGGAGTCCGGAATTACCAGGCCGGAAGCCGTGGTCTGCTCTGCTTCGAGCGGGCGAACAACAATACGATCCTCAAGAGGCTTAATCGAGACCGACACTCGGACTCTCCTTTTCATGAGCTGATTCATGGACTAAGAACTAGGGTGCCGGAGCGTACAACCGTCGTCGCGGTGCCGGAAGACGCTTGGCGTGATTAGCACCCTCCGGGGGAGAGTGCTAACAAGACTCTATGTAAGCGTTAGCACTCGGTCAAGGTGAGTGCCAGCATTTCGTCATGGGTGAACGTTCGTCACCTGCCGGTGAGGTCGTCCAGATCGTAGTCTTCGCCGTCATCGTCTTCGTCCAGCGGAGCGTTGCCACGGTTCAGATACAGCACCACGGCGGCGGCAACGGCCATGACGCCGGAGATCACCAGCGTGATGATTCCACCGGTCCTGGCTCCGCTGTAAAGTTCGCGGATGCCTCGCGCTTCATCCGTGGCGTCATTGACGCTTTTGCCAGCGACGGAGTAGGTGGCGGCATTGAAGGAATCCAACGCAAAGATAATGACGAGCAGGCCGATGCACACCACCGCGATCACTCCCCCTGCTATGAGGGCGGGGCGCGCGAATTTTGCCATGGTTGAGGGGTGCGGGGCTGCGTTGTCTTCCATGAAAACAACCTTATCGGGCTGATTAGCCGGTCACGCTGTCAAGTGCCGCGCCGTTAGGCTTGATCCCATGCCTCACGCACCGCAGGAACAGATCGCCCCCTTGCTGACCACTGAAGGATGGGAACTTCTTGCCTCCCTGGGGCCCTACCGGGAGGCCGATTCGTTCAGCGTCAACGCGCACCTTCGGAAGGCCGGTCACTCCCCCGAACTCGTGGCCGCGGTGCTCACGCAATCCCGGCTGCGGACACGCGCAGAGGCAAAGTTCGGCGAGTTTGCCCGGCAGATGCTGTTCACCCAAGCCGGTTTGGAACAGGCCACGCGATTGAACGTCGCAGCCCGGCACGCGGAGCGCTTTGCGAAGGCCGGCATCTCGCACGTTGCAGACCTCGGCTGCGGCCTTGGCGCCGATTCCATGGCGATGGCGTCAATGGACATTTCCGTGACCGCCGTTGAGATGGATGAAACCACTGCCGCCTGCGCCACCATCAATCTCATGCCCTTCCCGCATGCCACCGTGGTGCATGCGGATGCAACCTCCGTAGAGTTGGACGGGATGGACGGGGTATGGCTGGATCCTGCCCGCCGAACCACGTCCACGTCCGGAACCAAGCGGATTTGGGATCCTGAAGCCTTCTCTCCCCCGCTGTCCTTCGTAGAACGTCTGGCGGCGACCGGCCGCGCTATCGGCGTCAAGATGGGTCCCGGCATTCCCCACGACTCCGTGCCCCCAGGCTGTGAAGCCCAGTGGGTCTCAGTGGGCGGAGACGTCACCGAAGTGACCCTCTGGTTCAACGCTGTGGCGCGCCCCGGCGTGCGTCGGGCCGCGCTGGTGATCGGCAACCAGGGCGCCGCTGAAATCACCAGCGGCGCGGATTTCGACGGCGGTCCGGTAGCCGTCGTCGGGCCCGTTGAGGGCTTCCTCTACGAACCGGATGGTGCGGTGATCCGCGCAGGACTGGTGGCCGACGTCGCCGAAAGGCTGGGCGGGCACCTCGTGGACGAGCACATCGCCTACATCTGCGCCCCCGAGCTTCACGACACCCCTTTCGCCCGCGCCTTCAAGGTGCTTGAGGTGATGCCGTACAACGTCAAGGCCCTGAAGGCCTGGGTGAAAAACCAGGGCATCACTGTGCTGGACATCAAGAAGCGCGGCACTGCCGTGACGCCGGAAGAACTTCGGAAGCAATTGCTGCCTGCCAAGCCCGTCAAAGGCAAGGATGCGAAAACAGCCACCCTGGTCCTCACCAGGATCGGCGAGGAAAGAGTGGCTGTTGTCGTGGAGCCGGTGACGGCCTAGAGCGTCAGCGGCGCGAGAACTCCGAGGCTTCCCGGACCTGCTCGGCGCTAGGTCGCACACCCGTGTAGAGGACAAACTGCTCCTCAGCCTGGATGGCGATGACCTCGGCACCCGTGATCACAGGCTTACCGGCGGAGCGTGCGGCGGAGATAAGGGGCGTCTCCGAAGGCAAGGCGACGACGTCGAACACCACCTGTGCAGCGGCGATCGTGGCGTCGTCGAAGGACTGGGCGGTTTCATCCGCACCAGCCATTCCCAGCGGCGTGACGTTAATGATGAGATCGGCTGTGGAGCCGTTGACGTCATCCTGCCAAGCGAAGCCGTAGAGATCTGCCAGCGCGCGGCCGGTGTCCTCGTTGCGGGCCACGATGGTGACGGCGGTGAACCCGGCGTCCCGAAGTGCTGCGGCTACGGCCTTCGCCATGCCGCCTGCACCGCGGAGGAGCACGCTGTGGCTGTTGGGAACCTGATGGTCCTTCAGCAGCCGGGCAATGGCGATGTAGTCCGTGTTGTAGGCAGTCAGCACGCCATTGTCGTTGACGATGGTGTTCACCGAATCGATGGCCTTGGCCGACGGGTCCATGACGTCAACCAGCGGGATGACGGCTTCCTTGTACGGCATGGACACCGCGGCGCCCCGGATCGGGAGGCCGCGGATGCCAGCCACTGCAAGGGTGATGTCCGCCGGGGCGAATGCCTTGTAGACAAAGTTCAAGCCGAGCAGATCGTACAAATAATTGTGGAACCTGGTCCCGATATTGCTGGGCCGGGCCGCAAGCGAAATGCACAGGGACATGTCTTTGTTCAGGATTGGCATTCCCCCATTAAACACGCCCATTTATCACCGACGTGCGGTTAGCCCTGCCGCGCCTTCATCCGCGGGTTGTTCTTGTTGATGACGAACGTGCGTCCACGCCTGCGGACAATTTGCGCACCGGGGATCTTCTTGAGGGCACGCAGCGAATTCCTGACCTTCATGGTGTTTCTCCTTTGGTTGGGTGTTTGGTTTAGAGGGCGTCGCTGAGTTCCAGGGGGTCGTCCCAGACGCCGAAGTCCTGCTTCATTTCAGCCTGGGTGAGTTGGCAACTGTCCAGGAGGTCGCGAAATTCCCGGGCGTCGATGTCCTCCGAACGGCCGGTGATCGCCAGCACAGTTCCACGGTCGCCATGGCTGGGGTGCCAGTCCAGGACAGAGTCGACGTCGGCACCCGTCTTTCCGGCGTGTGCCTGGCCAGGTTCGGCCGAGTCCGCCAGCCATTTCCCGGTACTTTCGAGCCAGACCCGCGGCCCAATACCTTGGACGGCGATCCGCGTTTTCGGCGCGGATGCGATCCAAAGACGGCCACGCAGCCAGTGCGTTCCAGCCGCCAATTGGGGCAGTGCTTCACGGAAACGTCCCGGATGCAGCGGACGGCCCGCCCTGTGCAGCACCGTGCGGAAGGAACCCTCCGCTTCAATGACGGGCACCCGCACCACGCCGGGCCGGTTACGGGCCGCTGCCTCGGCGTCGTCGAAGCAGCCCGGCCGGTATTCGTCAGCGGCGCCAACAACGCCGGCATGGGACGCCAGCTGGCCGAGTAGTTCGACACCGAGCAGCCACTGCGCGGAACCTTCGCGAGGATCACCGGTGAGCACAGCCCCCAATCCAGGGTGCACCATGACGGTGTCCACCTGCCCGAACTCGCCGATCAGAAATTCTCCGCTGGTGCGCTCATCAGTGGGCATGGAGGTGAAACCGGATTCGAACAGCGTGTGACGGTCCCATATATGGTCGTCCAGGTCTACCGGGTCCAGGGCCAGCACGGCGTTGTCGATCACAGCCGGGCGACTCAGGCCACGCCGCAGCTCGGTAACGGCCATCCCGGCCGCAACGCCGGGCGGGAGGCCCAGCACTACGTGGTCGAAACCGCATGAGGCGAGACGTTCCGCCGTCGGGACTACGTCCAACCTGACAGTGCAGCTGAGGCAACCATGCTCCAGCTGTGTGGTTTCGCGCTCGAACAGCTGACCGTCCCGGTAGACGCGACGCAGGACCAAGGAGCCATCCAGCAGATCGTGAAGGACCACCACGGAGTTGGTGTGGGTTTGGCCGAGCCTGGCAGCGGCTGACTCCCGGCATTGACTGTCCAGTGAACTGACGACTGTGAGATGCATGCGTTTATTCTATTGAGAAGCATTCTCAATAGCAAATGACCGGCCCTCTCCCGTAAGGCCCCAGCAGCAACCTGTGTTCCCGCTGCATTAGACTTGATCCGACCGCTGGCGGCCCCACAGCGGGGAACCGTGCCCGGCAGAGACAAGACAATGAGGGGACTACGTGCAGATTGATTTTGCGCCATCCAGGCAATCGACACTGGGTGTGGAATGGGAGTTGGCGCTCGTCAATGCACGCACCGGGGAATTGGTATCAGTGGCCAACGACGTCCTGAAGGGCGTCGCAGCGAACCACCCCGACCTCAACGAGGACGACGAACACCCCCATATCAAGCGCGAGCTGCTCCTCAACACGGTGGAACTGGTCACCGGCATTTGCGAGACCGTCAAGGACGCCAAAGAGGACCTCAGCCGATCCCTCGCCGCCGTCCGTGAAGTCACCGATCCCATGGGCGTGGAAGTATTCTGCGCAGGCAGCCACCCGTTCAGCCCTCCCCTGCTCCAGCCCGTAACGGACAAGGAGCGCTACGCCAAACTGATCGAGCGGACCCAATGGTGGGGACGCCAAATGGTGATCTACGGCGTTCACGTCCACGTGGGCATCGACCACCGGGACAAGGTCCTTCCCATTCTGGACGGCTTGGTCAACTACTTCCCGCACTTCCAAGCCCTGTCCGCCTCCAGCCCTTACTGGGCTGGAGAAGAAACCGGCTACGCGTCACAGCGCGCACTCATGTTCCAGCAGCTTCCCACTGCCGGGCTTCCCTTCCAGTTCGAAACATGGGAAGCCTACGAGTCCTACGTCCAGGACATGTTCACCACAGGTGTCATTGATGCGACGTCGGAAATCCGTTGGGATATCCGGCCGGTGGCGAACCTGGGCACTATTGAAATGCGCATCTGCGACGGCTTGGCCACCCTTGAAGAAGTAGGCGCCATCGCTGCGCTGACGCAATGCCTGGTGGACGAGTTCTCCTCCATCCTCGACGCCGGCGGCAGCATCCCCACCATGCCCCCATGGCATGTGCAGGAGAACAAATGGCGTGCCGCACGCTACGGCATGGAAGCGATCATCATCCTCGACGCCGAGGGCAACGAGCAGTTGGTCACGGAGCACCTCGCGGAAACCGTCTCGCGGCTGGAACCCGTGGCAGCCAAGCTCGGCTGCTCGGAAGAACTGGCCGACGTCTTGAAGATCATCCAGCGCGGAGCAAGCTACCAGCGCCAGCGCCGCGTCGCCGCAGAACACAACGGAGACCTGCAAGCAGTGGTGATGGACCTCGTGCAACAGATGCGCAAGGGGCCTGACGCTTAGGCGAATTGCCACAGAGGCAGGTGACGCGATTGACGAGACTTACGGGGACTGCACTTTGCAGGACGCCTTCGACGGGTCTCGTTTCGTCCTAGGCGCCGAAGAGCTTCTTGCTGATGAAGTTGTTTCGCCTGGTCGATTTCGTTGGGTGTGCCGGCTTTGCGATTCTGCCATTCGTGCTGAGGGAAAACACCTGCGCCTTCACCGATGAACCCCAGAGCGGACGGTGCTGCATGCCCGCCGTCGTAGCCGGGGCCGCCGAGCCAACCGGCTTTGCGCTGCTGATAGCCGTTACGGTTCGCGTCGCCGACGAGGGTTGAGACGACATGGCCCTTGGCCGATACGGGGTGCCCGTCACTGTCCATCTTGATAGTGAACGTGTTCTGCAGACCACCGTCGACCTGGACAACGACGTTGTAGGTGACGTTGGGCATGGGCTTGTTCAGCTCCACGGACCAGGCACCTCTGACTCCGGCGTAAGTGTTAGCTGAACTTAGCCGTCCACCCATGACTGGTGTCGTTCGTACTATGCTCCGAAGAGCTTTTTGCTGATCCTGGCGAAGATGCCGGAAGTGGGCCATCGGAAACGACGCTGATCCACTGGTGGCAGACCTTCGGGTTGCGACAAAGAGGACTGCAAAGGCCGCAACGTCGTCAAGCGCAAGTTCAACACCTTCAAGCAGTGCCAGGCTCGGACTGTGCAGTAGGACATTCCCCCCACTCACCAGCCGCAGCGGCACGGTCCGCAGAGCCGATCGAGCATCCGGCTGCGAGCTCGAGGGGTCGGTCCCGACGACTAGTTTCGGCCATGGCGCCTGCCCTGATGGAGAAGCTCAGGCGGGCACTGACACCGTAGTCACCGGCATGGAGGAATCCGGCGCGAAGGAAACTCCACTGGGACTGATGCCGGCCATGATCAGCTGGGCACCAAGCGCAGCAACCATAGCCCCGTTATCCGTGCACAGGCCCAGCGGCGGAACATGCAGCGTGATCCCGGCGGAGGCACAACGCTGCCCAGTCAACTCGCGGAGCCTCGAGTTCGCTGCCACACCCCCACCGAGCAGGACGTCCGTGATGCCGTGCTCTTTGCAAGCCAGGACTGCCTTCGAACTGATGACGTCCACCACGGCTTCCTGGAACGCTGCTGCAATGTCTGCCACGGGGACTTCCTCGCCACGGGCTTCGAACTGCTCAACACACCGGGCCACCGCTGTTTTCAGGCCGCTGAAAGACCAGTCGTAGCGGTGCGGCCCCTTCTCCTCCGCCGTACCCATGTACTTGGGCTGAGTGAGTCCGCGCGGGAAACGGATGGACTTGGGGTTTCCTTGGCGCGCCAGCTTGTCGATTGCAGGCCCACCCGGGTAGCCGAGGCCAAGGATGCGGGCCACTTTGTCATAGGCTTCACCGGCGGCGTCGTCGATGGTTGACCCCAGGAGTTCCACGTCATCCGTGATGCTCCGGATGCGCAGGATTTCCGTGTGCCCACCCGATACCAGCAATGCCCCGAGGTTCTCCGGGAGCTTGCCTGCACCCAAGCCGGCGGCAGCAACGGCGTCGTGCTTTCCTTCCGAAACCCGGTTGCCGTCCAGCAGTCCCACCCCAACGTGTGCCACCAAATGGTTGATCGCGTACAGCGGCTTGCCGGTGGCAACGGCCAGCGCCTTCGCGGCACAAACACCCACCATGAGCGCACCGGCCAGGCCCGGGCCGGACGTGACGGCTATGGCGTCGATGTCCTCCAAGGTGACACCGGCCTCTTGCAGTGACTCCTGCAAGGTGGGCACAAAGGCGTCCAAGTGCGCGCGCGAAGCGATCTCCGGGATGACCCCGCCAAAGCGGACATGCTCATCCATTGACGAGGACACGGTGTTGGTCAAAAGGGTGGTACCCCGCACGATTCCAACACCGGTCTCGTCGCAGGATGACTCGATGCCAAGCACCAGCGGCTGCTTCTGCTGTTCCGGAAATGGCCGGCTCACGCTGTGGCTCCTTCTTGGGACTCATGTTTGTTCAGTTCAAGACGCATGATCAGGGCATCAGTACCGTCCCGGTAATAGCGGGGACGCACGTGGATCTGCTCGAAGCCGAAGCGCAAGTACAGTTGCTGGGCGCGGGGGTTATCCGCCCGGACTTCCAGCAGGACGTCTGCCGCACGGCGGCGCCGCGCTTCATCAATCAGTTCCGTCAGGATGGCCGAGCCGATTCCCTTGCCTTCGAATTCAGGCACGACGGCGATCGTCTGGACGTCCGCGATCGGCTCGATGCACATCAATCCGGCGTAGGCCACGATCTCCCCTGCAACCTCGGCCACCACATAGCGCCGGGTCTCGGGCTGGGCCAACTCATCGAAGAACATCTGCAGGGGCCACGCGTCCACGGGGAACAACCGGCGCTCCAAGGCCTCCACCGCCGGGATGTCGGCCTCCGTCATGTCGCGCAAGGAAACCCCGGCGAGTTCCAGCTTGGGTGACAGTTTCACAGTGCCCCTCCCATCACAACGCACGCTTCCTGGGTCCGGGCACCTGGGCGTCCGATTCGCGCAAGTACAGCGGAGTGGAGTCCAACAACGCCTGTCCGGCCGTGAGCTTGGCCAAAGCGAACTGGCCCAGCGACGCCGCATCCGGCTGCGTGGTGGCGAAATCTTCATCCGCTTTCAAGACATCGGAATACAAGCCTGCGCCTGCGCCGAACACCGGCAAGTCCGGAAGCTCGGAGGCGAAACCAACATGGGGGCCGTCCACAAGTTCCGGAAGCTGGCCGTCGTCCAATGTATAACGGGCCCAGTACACCTCTTTGCGCCGGGCATCCGTAGCAACAAGGAATTCGGGGGTGGCCGCCGTGGACTCCGCAACTTCCAACGCGATGGCATCCAGGCTCATCAGCCCGTACAAGGGCTTGTTCCACACGAAAGCGAGGGTGCGGGCGGTCGCAATGCCGGAGCGGAGTCCGGTGAAAGGGCCAGGTCCCACGCCGGTGACGATCGCGTCGATGTCCGCGCCCGTGACCCCCGCGCCAGCCAGAAGCTTCTGGATCCCGGGAGCGAGCACTTCGGCGTGGCTGCGGGTGTCCTCCGTGGCAAAGGATTCCACCACGCTTTCCATGGCATCGTCCGAAATCAGGGCCGCGCTGGCAACCGCTGAAGTATCAATAGCCAGGATCAGCATCAATTGCCTTCCACCAGGGCAGTAGTTTCAAGGAGTTGCGGCGTTATGGCCCAACGGGGACCGAATCCCCGGAAAACGATAGTGCGGGGCTCGTCGTCGTCATCGGTATCGAAGTCCAACACGTCGCCGTCCGTTGCCGCTGCCGTGCTTTCCCCACCGACAGCTCTGAGCAGGTCAACCTCCAAACGGCTGTCCGAGAGGTGCTCCACACGGTCCCGGCCCCACTCCACAACGGTGACCGATGTGTCCATGGTGTTCTCAAGATCGATGTCATCGATCTCCGCTGCCGAGTCCAACCGGTACGCGTCAACATGGACCAGGTCCGGACCACCCGGCCTGGGGCCATCGGCAAGATTGGGGTGGATCCTGACCAGCACGAACGTGGGCGAAATGATGCCGGCACGGACGCCCAGACCCTCGCCGAGTCCCTGGGTGAACGTCGTCTTGCCTGCACCCAGTTCGCCGGTCAGGACCAGAAGATCCCCGGCCTCCAGCACCTCACCTAGAGCTGCTGCGAGCGCGTGCGTCTGTTCCGCCGTCGTGACCTTCAGCGTGCGCTCCCACTGTGGATTGCTCACAGCGCTGCCGTTTCGGCTTGGCCGCTGACGACCGCCGGCGCGTGCGGCTGTGCGGGCATTTCGTTGACGTAGCTGCGAGGGACCCGGGGGCTGATGCGCGTCACGATTTCGTAGTTGTTGGTTCCGGCGGCGGCCGCCCAATCATCCGCGGTGGGGCCGCCGTCGGCACCGTTGCCGAACATCACGGCCTCCGCGCCCTTGAGGCCTGCCGCCGCTTCAGGGGACAGCGGTCCCAAGTCGATGACCATCTGGTCCATGGCAATCCTGCCGACTACCGGGTAGTTGATGCCGTTCACCCGCACGGGGCCCCCGGTGGCAATCCTGGGGACGCCGTCAGCATAGCCCATCGGCACCAGGCCCAGCGTGCTTTCCTCCCTGGTCCGGTAGTTGAGTCCGTAGGAAACACCCTGGCCTTCGGGCACCTTCTTGCAGTTGGACAGTAGTGTCCGGACGGTCATGGCGGGATGCAGGCCAAGTTCAGCAGACGTTGCACCGTCAAAGGGCGACAATCCGTAAATGCCCAGGCCCACGCGGACCAGGTCGAAGTGGGAGTCCGGGCGGGACAGTGCTGCGGGCGTGTTGGCAATGTGCCGGACCTCGGTATCCACGCCGGCGTCCTCGGCCATGGCAAGGGCTTCGCGGAAAACGGCCAGTTGCTCATCGGTTTCCGGGCGTTCCGGCTCGTCAGCAACTGCGAGGTGCGAGAAAACGCCCACCACGCGCAGGAGGCCTTGGTCCTGGTATTCCATGGCCTGGCCCAACAACTGGTCCCAGTCGGCGATGGTGCAGCCGTTGCGGCCCAGACCGGTGTCCACTTTGAGGTGCACACGCGCCGGGCGCTCCTGTTCCCGGGCTGCAGCCACCACGGCTTCCAGCTCCCAGCCGGAAATTCCGACGTCGATGCCGGCGGCGACTGCCGCTTGGAAGTTGCTTTCGCGGGTGTGCAACCAGGCGAGCAGCGGGGCTTCGACACCGGCGGCGCGCAAGGCGAGCGCTTCGGAAATGTGGGCGACGCCCAGCCAGGCAGCTCCGGCGTCGAGGGCTGCCCGGGCAACCTGTACAGCACCGTGGCCGTAAGCGTCTGCCTTCACCACGGCCATAACAGCGGCCGGGGAGGCAATACCGACGAACTGACGAACGTTGTGCCGCACGGCGTCGAGGTCGATCACGGCGGAGCGTTCCAGCACCGCTGACTTTGCTATGGAGGCCTTCGACCCGATACCGATATCTGCAGCTGCTTCGTAAGTCACCCTAGAGATTCTAGTGCTGTCAGTGAACTCGGGTTAACTGCGGGCACCCCGCGCCCCTACTGTGCGTCCGACAAATGCGCGATGGTGGCCCGGGCTCGTCGTTGGGCCTCCGCCGGGATGTCCTTCACGATCGGTTCCAAAAAGGCGAAGCGCCGCAACCATTGACTCGACTGACGTTCCTTCCGCGCGTTCGCCCGTTGCCACCAGTCGGCGATGTCGCCCCAACCCGGTGCTGCCAGTGAGCCACCAACTTCCTGGACCGCCAAAGAGGCGCAAAGGTTCGCGAACCGTAGCCTGTCCCCCAATCTCCACCCTGCCAGGCATCCCACAATGAAGGCCGCCCCGAAACAGTCCCCCGCACCGGTGGGATCGGAAGCCGATACGGGCAGTGACGGCACCCATTCCTCTTCCCCGGTTTCCGAGTCCACTGCCACCGCGCCTTGAGGGCCAAGAGTTACCACGGCCACCGGGACGCGGTCAGCCAGCGAATACAACGCCGCCCACGGGTCAGCTTTTCCGGTGAACGCCATCGCTTCGGGAGCATTGGGCAGGAAGGCATGGAAGTTGGCCAGCTGGTCCAGCCGCCGCTCGGACCACTGCCCGGTGGGGTCCCAGCCCACCACGCCAAAGAGTTTGGTGCCTGCATCCTTCGCTGCGAGCATCCACGGTTCCATCTCCTCGCCTAAATCGGCGACGGCGGCGAGCGCCTTGGGTGGCTTCCCAATCAGTTCCGAGGAACTGATCGGGGCGGGGTGGCCGTGCGTGACCATGGACCTGTCCTGGTTGACGCACATGGATACCGTCACTGGTGAGTGCCAGCCGGGAACTCTTTGCGAGAGCGAGAGGTCAACGTGTTCCTGGCTTTCCAGGATCTGCCAGTTGTAATCGCCATAGCCGTCGTCCCCGAAGGTCGCCGCGAGGTTGGTCCGCAAGCCCAGCCGGGAAGCGGCAATGGCCTGATTAGCAACACCTCCCGGGCAACTACCCATGCCTTCGCTCCACACCTCCGTGCCGGGTTCGGGAGCGTGCGGAAGTCCGGTAAAAATGATGTCCTGGAAAACCGTTCCTGTCAGGAGGAGATCGCACTGGTGGTCCCCGTCCGACCGCACGGCGGCCAAGGGATCGAATCGTCGCTGGGGCATAGCGTCCATGCACGGCAGACTACGCTGCACGTGCTGGGCTGCATAGACTCGGATCATGCGGCTCATGATCGCCGGCGGCGGCGGATTCCGGGTTCCCCTTGTGTACCGCGCCTTGTGTGCGGGTCCCTTTGCCGGGTTGGTAGATGAACTCGTCCTCTTTGACGTGGACGGCTCACGGCTCGCTGCCATGGAGGCGGTACTCCGCGACATGCCCGCCGACGAAGGTTCCGCTCCCGCCGTCGTGGTTTCCACGGACCTCGGGCAGGCACTCACCGGGACGGACATGGTGTTCGCCGCGATCCGTCCGGGCGGCACCGCCGGGCGGATCACTGACGAACAGATTCCCTTGGGATTGGGGTTGCTGGGTCAGGAGACGACAGGCGCAGGAGGCATCTCGTACGCTCTCCGCTCCATTCCCCACATGTTGGAACTCGCTGCGGCGATGCGTCGCCACTGCCCCGATGCGTGGCTCATCAACTTCACCAATCCGGCTGGCATGGTCACCGAGGCGCTGGTTCCCATCCTGGGGCGCCGGGTGATCGGCATCTGCGACTCGGCCGGTGGCCTGGTCCAGCGCGCTGCCCGCGCTGCCGGTGCGCCCCTCAACGAAGGAACCCTCGACGGCGTGGGCTACTACGGCCTGAACCACCTCGGGTGGCTTTATCGGTTGGCGCCTGCTGGACGGGACCTGTTGCCCGGTCTGCTGTCCGACCGCGTTGCCTTGGAGACCATGGAGGAAGGGCGGTTGTTCGGGCAGCACACTCTGGAAAAACTCGGCTGCCTGCCCAACGAATACCTTTACTACTACTACCAAACGGCACAGGCCACCGAAGCCATCGGACAGCAAAGCGAAACCCGTGGAACGTCTATCCACCAACAGCAAAATTCGCTGTACCCAAGCCTTCTTCAGGATCCGCATCCGTATCGGCTGTGGGATGCCGCCCGACGCTCCCGCGAGGAAGGCTACCTGGCCGAAGCCCGGACCCACGGGGAGCAACGCGACGAGTCTGATCTCGCAGGCGGCGGCTACGAACGCGTTGCCCTGTCCGTCATGCGGGCGCTGTCCGGCGGCGGGACCGCCCAGCTGATTCTCAACGTGCCCAACTCACCGGTGTCTGCTCCTGCGCCAGCGGCGGAGGTGGCCGTTCCCGGATTGCCGGCGGACGCCGTCGTCGAGGTTCCTTGCCAGGTAACGCCCGACGGCGCGTTGCCGCTTCCGCAGGAACGGCCGGACGGGCCGTTCCTCACCCTGATGCAGCACGTCAAGGAGGTGGAACGGCTAACCATCCGTGCGGTTGTTGCCGGCGATCGCGAGGCTGCCGTTCAAGCATTTGCCGCGCACCCGCTGGTGGGTTCAGTCCCCTTGGGACGGCAACTGCTGGAGGGGTACGAGGCCGCTTTTCCTGAGTTAAGCCAGTTGTGGACCTAGAGCTTTCTGTACATGACGTGCAGGCCCACGTAGCCGATCTCCGGGTGGTCGAAGGCTTCAGGAACCGTGGCCAGGATCTTGAACCCCATGGATTGCCATAGCCACACCGCTCTTACATTGCTCTCCACCACGGCGTTGTACTGCATGGAATGGAACCCTGCGGCCTTGGCTTCGTTCAGCGAGTAGGCACACAATGCCCTGGCAATTCCCTGGCCCGAGTTGTTGGCCCCCACCATGTACCCGGCGTTGGCAACGTGGCTTCCGCCGCCCGCTTGGTTGGCGTGGAACTCCCCTGTTCCCAGGATCTCGCCTGTGTCCCGGTTCACCGCCACGAAGGTCTGGCCGGGAGCGTCCTTGATCCATTTGGTCCTGGCTGTTTCTTCGCTGGTATCGCGGTCCCAGGTAAAAGTCTCGCCCTCACGGATCACGGGCTCCAGGATGGACCAGATGCCTGCCCAGTCGTCAGGCGTTGCTTTGCGGATGTGGAAGGTTTGTTCTTGGCTCACAGCCGCCACGCTAGCAGCCTTGTCCACATAGCGGAGTTTGCCGGGATGGGAACTCGGGGGCAGGAGTAGTGTTTTCTGCAGGGCAAAGCTGATTTTTGTTGTGATCGTGAGGAGGACCGGGTGCCGTTGATCCGTCGTGTTGCGTTCCTGTCGTTGCACACCTCCCCCATGGAGCAGCCCGGCGCGGGTGATGCCGGGGGCATGAACGTCTACGTACGGGCGCTGGCCATGGCGCTTGCCGAGTCCGGCGTGGAGGTAGAGATCTTCACCCGTTCCACCAAAGCCGGCCAGCCCGCCGTCGAACACCCCGGACCGGGCGTTTGCGTCCATAACGTCATGGCAGGTCCGCGCCGCAAACTGCCCAAGGAAGAACTGCCGGAGCTCCTGCACCACATGGTGGAGGAAATCGACAGAATCCGCCTCCAACAGCTCCACGGCCGTTACGACGCCATCCATTCCCACTACTGGGTTTCCGGCGTCGCAGGGCTTGAACTGTCAGAGTTATGGGGCGTTCCGCTGGTCCACACCATGCACACCATGGCAAAGGTCAAAAACCTCGTCCTGGAGTCCGGGGAAAGGCCTGAGCCACGGCGCCGGGAAGAAGGCGAACAACGGATTGTGGACGGCGCTGCCCGGTTGGTGGCCAACACCCCCGCGGAGGCCGACGAACTGGTTTCCCACTACGGGGCAGACCTTGACCGGATTGACGTTGCCCCGCCCGGGGTGGACCTGAAGGTGTTCACGCCGTCGTTTCGGCGGAAGTCCCGTTCCTTGCGAGGTGTCAGGCCGGACAGCTTCCATATCCTCTTTGCCGGCAGGATCCAGCGGCTCAAAGGCCCGCAGGTTTTTGTGAAGGCAGCCGGTATCCTCCGAAAACGCCGTCCGGACATCGATCTGGAAATGACAATCCTGGGTTCGCTCAGCGGCGCCAAGGACTTCAACCTCCAACACTTTATTGAAGACGCCGGACTGGCCGACGTCGTCACTCACCGGCCGCCTGTTGTGGCACCGGAGCTGGCCAGTTGGTTCCGGTCCGCAGACGTCGTGGTAATGCCGTCCTTCAGCGAATCCTTCGGTTTGGTGGCGTTGGAAGCACAGGCGTGCGGTACTCCCGTTGTGGCTACCAACGTTGGTGGTCTTTCCCGCGCCATCTCGGACGGACGAACGGGCATACTGGTGGACGGGCACCACCCCTCCGACTGGGCGGACGCCCTGGAAGACCTCTACGACGACGTCCAAACCCGGGAGGACATGGGCCGCCTCGCTGCCACCCACGCCGAGTCCTTTGGGTGGCAGCGCACAGCCGCCATCACCTTGGAAAGCTACCGGGAGGCCGTCAGCGGCCTGCTGGTTCCCAGGCGCTGAGTCTTCGCCAGGATCCGCTCCAGGGCTGATAGATTGTCGCGCACAGCGTAAGAACCCCAGCAGCAGCATCCCCGCTGCGGGCAGAGCCGAAGGACAACGATGTCTGAAAACAAGGTCCTGAGCGATCTTGAAATTGCCCACAACGCCACCATGCTTCCCGTTGAAGCAATCGCCGAACGCGCGGGCATCAATGTGGATGCCCTTGAGCTGTATGGGCCGTACAAGGCCAAGATCAATACGGCCAAGCTGGTGCTCCCCCGGGGAAAGGCGCCCGGCAAGGTGGTGCTGGTCTCTGCCATGTCCCCCACCCCGGCAGGCGAGGGCAAGTCCACCACCACTGTGGGACTCGCGGACTCCCTGGCCCGCGCTGGCCACAAAGTGATTATTGCCCTGCGCGAGCCCTCCCTGGGCCCCATCCTCGGCATGAAGGGCGGGGCTACGGGCGGGGGCTATTCCCAGGTGTTGCCCATGGATGACATCAACCTGCACTTCACCGGCGACTTCCACGCCATCACGTCCGCAAACAACGCCCTCATGGCACTCGTGGATAACCACATCTTCCAGGGCAACCAACTCGGAATCGATCCACGCCGCATGACGTTCAAGCGCGTGCTGGACATGAACGACCGTGCATTGCGGGAAGTCGTCATCGGACTCGGCGGGCCCATGCAGGGAGTGCCCCGGCAAGACGGCTTCGATATCACGGTGGCTTCGGAAATCATGGCGGTCTTCTGCCTCGCCACAGACCTCGACGACCTCCGGGAACGGCTGGGACGCATCACCTTCGGGTACACCTACGATCGCACCCCGGTCACCGTTTCGGACCTCGGCGTGGAGGGGGCCTTGACCATGCTTTTGAAGGACGCCATCAAGCCGAATCTCGTCCAAACCATCGCAGGCACCCCCGCCTTGGTCCACGGCGGTCCCTTCGCGAACATTGCGCACGGCTGCAATTCGTTGATCGCCACCAGCACCGCCATGCAGCTTGCCGACATCGTGGTTACTGAGGCCGGCTTCGGCGCAGACCTCGGTGCCGAGAAGTACATGGACATCAAAGCGCGCATCGCCGAGGTGGCACCATCCGCCGTCGTGGTGGTTGCCACAATCCGCGCCCTCAAGATGCAGGGCGGCGTTCCCAAGGAGAAACTCAACGAACCAAACGTCGAGGCTGTCGCCGCCGGCGTCGAAAATTTGAAAAGGCACGTGGGAAACGTGGCGAAGTTCGGTATCTCCCCCGTTGTTTCCATCAACAAGTTTGGATCAGACACTCCCGAGGAACTTGAGTGGCTCCTCGCTTGGTGCGCTGCAGAAGGCGTGGAAGCAGCCGTCGCTGATGTCTGGGGCCGAGGGGGCGGAGGCGATGGCGGTGACGAGCTGGCGGCCAAAGTCGCAGCAGCTTTGGAAGCCCCGTCCAACTTCCACCACCTGTACCCGCTGGAACTCGGTGTTGAGGACAAGATCCGCACGATTGTGCAGGAGATCTACGGAGCCGACGGAGTGGAGTTTTCAGTCCCCGCGCTCAAGCGTCTCGCCGAGATCGAGAAGAACGGCTGGTCAGGACTCCCGGTGTGCATGGCCAAGACACAGTACTCGTTTACTGACGATGCCTCGAGGCTTGGCGCGCCCAAGGGATTCCGCGTGCACGTCCGCGAACTGATTCCCAAGACGGGTGCCGGCTTCATCGTTGCGTTGACCGGCGCGGTGATGACCATGCCCGGCCTCCCCAAGGAACCGGCCGCGATGCGCATGGACGTCGACGCGGACGGCAACCCTACGGGCCTTTTCTAACCCTCTCTCACATCCCACCCCCTTCCGGCCAACCCTCTCTCACATCCCACCCCCTTCCGGCCAACCCTCTCTCACATCCCACCCCCTTCCGGCCAACCCTCTCTCACTCTTTCTAGGAAAGTGATAGAGCGTCACGCTCAAACCCGAGGGATGTGAGACAGCGTCCGGCTCAAACCCGAGGGACCTGACAGAGCGTCCGGCTCAAACCCGAGGGATGCGAGAGAGCGTCCGGCTCAAACCCGAGGGATGTGAGAGAGCGTTCGGCTCAAACCCGAGGGATGTGAGAGAGCGTCCGGGAACGACAGACGCCCTCCCACATCAGTGGAAGGGCGTCTGTTCAAACCGTGGTGGTTTAGCGCTCGATGTCGCCGCGGATGAAGGCTTCAACCTTGTCGCGGGCGAGGTCGTCGTTGAACTGCTCCGGCGGCGACTTCATGAAGTAGCTCGAGGCGGAAAGCAGCGGACCGCCGATGCCGCGATCCAAGCCGATCTTCGCAGCGCGGATGGCGTCGATGATCACGCCGGCAGAGTTCGGGGAGTCCCACACTTCGAGTTTGTACTCGAGGGAAACCGGAGCGTCACCGAAGTTGCGGCCCTCAAGGCGGACGAAGGCCCACTTGCGGTCATCGAGCCAGGCAACGTAGTCGGACGGTCCGATGTGGACGTCGTCGGCGTGCAGCTCGGCTTCTACGTTCGAGGTCACGGCCTGGGTCTTGGAGATCTTCTTGGACTCGAGGCGGTCGCGCTCCAGCATGTTCTTGAAGTCCATGTTGCCGCCGACGTTCAGCTGGTATGTGCGGTCCAGCGTGACGCCGCGGTCTTCGAAGAGCTTGGCCATGACGCGGTGCGTGATGGTGGCACCGATCTGGCTCTTGATGTCGTCGCCAACGATCGGGACGCCGGCTTCGGTGAACTTGTCAGCCCACTCCTTGGTGCCGGCGATGAAGACCGGGAGGGCGTTGACGAAAGCAACTCCGGCGTCGATGGCGCACTGGGCGTAGAACTTGGCTGCCTGGTCCGAACCGACGGGCAGGTAGCAGACCATGACGTCGGCTTTGGCTTCGCGGAGCGCAGCGACGATGTCAACGGCTTCATCCGGAGCCTCGACGATCGTTTCGCGGTAGTACTTGCCAAGACCGTCAAGGGTGTGGCCGCGCTGAACAGTCACACCGGTTGCGGGAACGTCGGCAATCTTGATGGTGTTGTTTTCGCTGGCGCCGATGGCGTCTGCGAGGTCCAGCCCAACCTTTTTGCTATCGACGTCGAAAGCAGCAACGAAGTGGACGTCGTTGACGTGGTACTGGCCGAACTCGACGTGCATCAGACCCGGGATCGTGGCCTTGGGGTCAGCGTCGCGATAGTACTGAACACCTTGGACCAGCGATGCGGCGCAGTTACCTACACCGACAATGGCAACACGAATCGGATGTGAAGACACGGAACTCCTTTTGAGAAATAACCTCAGGTGCCAGGCGCATCCCTGACTGAGTCCAGGGCACGGCTAATTGGCACGGCGCCATTCGGCGCACACTTGCATTGTAACCAACACAGCGGAAGCCGGTTTTGTTCCCTACCGGCTTCCGCTGTTTATGTCAGTTCTTGAAGGTTACTTCTGAGCCCACAGATTGATGTCCGACTCGACGGCGAACTCGTCAATCGCAGTCAGCTCATCTGTAGTGAACTTCAGGTTGTTGATCGCGCTGAGAGTGTCCTCAAGCTGGGCCACGCTGGAGGCACCAACAAGCGCGGATGTCACCGGCGAACCCTTGGGCTGATCGCGAAGGATCCACGCAATGGCCATCTGCGCGAGGGTCTGCCCCCGACCCTCGGCAATGGCGTTCAGGCCGCGCACGCGGTCCAGCTTGTCTTCCGTCAGCGCGGACTCGGACAGGAAGCGTTCCTTGGCTGCGCGGGAGTCCGCCGGAACGCCGTTGAGGTACCGGTTGGTGAGCATGCCCTGCGCGAGCGGTGAGAACGCGATGGATCCTGCGCCCACTTGGTCCAGTGCCTCGTAGAGGTTGGGTGAGCCGTTCTCGGTCCACCGGTTCAGCATGGAGTAGCTGGGCTGATGGATCAGCAGCGGGGTGCCAAGCTCCTTCAGGATCCGTGCGGCTTCGAGGGTCTGCTCCGGGGTGTAGGAGGAGATGCCCGCGTAAAGTGCTTTGCCGGACCGGACTGCGTAGTCCAAGGCGCCCATGGTCTCTTCCAGCGGCGTCTCGGGGTCGGGACGGTGGCTGTAGAAGATGTCCACATAGTCCAGGCCCATGCGCTCCAGCGACTGGTCCAGGCTGGAGATCAGGTATTTGCGGGATCCCCACTCGCCGTAAGGGCCGGGCCACATGTAGTAACCGGCTTTGGTGGAGATGACCAGTTCGTCACGGTACGGCTTGAAGTCGTCCTTCAGGTGACGCCCGAAGTTGGTCTCGGCCGATCCGTCCGGCGGTCCGTAGTTGTTGGCGAGGTCGAAGTGGTTCACGCCGAGGTCGAATGCACGGCGGAGGATGGCGCGCTGTTCGTCGAATCGTTTGTCGTCGCCGAAGTTGTGCCAAAGGCCCAGCGAGATAGCGGGTAGCTTGAGTCCGCTGCGTCCGACGCGGCGGTAGGGCATGGTTTCGTAGCGGTTTTCCGCAGCCGAAT
The DNA here is from genome assembly GCF_000294695.2 of Arthrobacter sp. Rue61a. Taxonomy (NCBI): domain Bacteria; kingdom Bacillati; phylum Actinomycetota; class Actinomycetes; order Micrococcales; family Micrococcaceae; genus Arthrobacter; species Arthrobacter sp. Rue61a. Next base: position 3,354,210 of record NC_018531.1, read on the forward strand.
AAGTCATACGTACCATCCTGCCACTGCATAAACCGGGGTGACGGCGCTGTCCGCATTGTGGGCGCCGTCACCCTCGATCCATGGACTTACTGGACGCGCACGACGGCGGCGCTAGCGCCGGGAAGCGTCAGCGTCCCGGCTTCCAGGGCTACTTCGCCGTCGGTGGCCAGCAGCACGGAGCCGCTCAGTGGCGTTTCGAGTGCGTCGTCCCCGAAGTTGCATACCACCCGGACGGTGCCGCGGGTGAACTGCAGCCAGTGTTCGTCGTCGTCGAACTCAACGGAAGTCTCACCGAAGCCGCCCTCCACCAATTCCGGGGTGTTGCGGCGCAGCTGTGCCAAATCCTTGTAGAGCTGCAGCAAGCGTGCGTGGTCCCCATCGCCGATTTCATCCCACTTGAGCTTGGAACGCTGGAACGTCTCCGGGTCCTGCGGATCAGGAACAACTGCCGGATCCCATCCCATGCGTTCAAACTCCTTGATCCGCCCCTCGGCTGTTGCCTTGCCCAGCTCTGGTTCCGGGTGGGACGTGAAAAACTGCCACGGGGTGGAGGCCCCAAACTCCTCACCCATGAACAACATGGGCGTGAAGGGGGATGTCATGGTCAGCACAGCGCCGATGGCCAACTGTCCGTAGGACAACGTAGCCGTGAGCCTGTCACCGATGGCGCGGTTGCCGATTTGGTCGTGGTTCTGGAGGCAGACCACCAGTGCTGACGGGTGGGCCAAGTCACGCCGAATGGGCCTTCCATGGTGTCGTTCTCTGAAACTGGAGTAGCTTCCGTCGTGGAGGAATCCATGTTCAAGGACTTTTGCCAGCACTGCCAGAGAGTCGAAGTCCGAGTAGTAGCCGGTGGTCTCCCCGCTGAGATTGACGTGGACGGCGTGGTGGAAGTCATCGCTCCATTGGCCTTCCAAACCGTAGCCGTTGTCCTGGCTCGGGTAGATGAGCCGAGGGTTGTTCAGATCGGATTCAGCGATCAAGGTCCTGGGTATACCTGTTTCGGCCTCAATCTGGTCTCCCAGCGCCCCGAACTCTTCGAGGATGTGCACGGCGCGCTCGTCCCGAAAAGCATGCACAGCGTCGAGTCGGAGTCCGTCCACATGGTAGTCCCGGAGCCACATCGCTGCATTGTCCAGAATGTAGCGGCGAACGTCGTCCGAGCCGGGGCCGTCAAGGTTTACGGAATCACCCCAGGTGTTGCCCTCTCCCGATTTCAGGTACGGGCCGAACTTGGGCAGATAGTTGCCGCTCGGCCCGAGGTGGTTGTAAACAACGTCCTGGATGACACCAAGGCCCGCTGCATGTGCCGCGTCCACAAAGCGCTGGTACGCGGCCGGACCGCCGTAAGGCTCGTGAACGGAATACCAAAGGACGCCGTCGTAGCCCCAGTTGTGAACCCCGTTGAACCCGTTGACCGGCAGCAGTTCAATGAAATCGACGCCGAGGTCCACCAGGTAGTCCAGTTTCCCGGCGGCGGCATCCAGCGTGCCTTCAGGAGTGAAGGTGCCCAGATGTAGTTCGTAGATCACGGAACCCTTGAGGTTCCGCCCTTTCCACTCGCTGTCCTTCCATTCATGGACGGAGGGATCGAAGGTCGCGGACAGCTGATGAACCCCGTCCGGCTGCCTCCGTGAGCGCGGATCGGGGAACGGACCCTCCCCGTCCAGTACGTAGCCGTACCGAACCCCGTCGGTTTCCTCTGCCACCACATCAGCCGGCGCGCGCCACCATCCGGAGGCGGCGCCGTCGTGATGCTTTTCCATGGCGTATTCCCGGTCGTCGGCGAGCAGCCGAACAGAACCAGCGTTCGGCGCCCAAACGTCGTAACGGTTTTTTCCAGCAGCGTGCTCCAGCATCAAGCTCCCCTGTACGTGTTTAAGCGTGCTTTGCAGTGACGATGTTGCCAGTCCAGCGATCAGGCCAGTCCAGCGATCAGGCCAGTCCAGCGATCAGGCCAGTCCAGCGATCAGGCCAGTCCAGCGATCAGGCCAGTCCAGCGATCAGGCCGTGGGCACCAACAGGGCCACCGGGTAATGCTCCAGCAAGGTGGCCACCGGAACAGCACCGGCCCCGTATGTAGCTCCCGTGAGTTCATCCCGGCAGTTCACAGTCAATTCAATGGTCGTGTCCCGCCAGCCGCCTTCGCTTGCGAGCCGCTTGGGCAGGCGTGTGGCAACGGTGAGGGCTCCGCGACGGTCCGCCCCGCGGTCGAAAGCCACCACGTGTCCCGCTGCAGCGCCTTGGGCCGCGACCGGTAGGTAACCGGCGAACAGCTCAGGCCTGTCACGGCGCAGCCTTAGTGCGCGGGAAACCACCAGGAGTTTGGCGGATTCATCCGTGAACGCGGGCTTGGCGCCATCATCCAGCTCCGCCAAGGCAGCGATGCGGGCTTGGAAGTCCACCGGCCGCCGGTTGTCGGGGTCCGTCAGTGAACCGTCCCTGAATTCCGTCCCTTGGTAGACGTCCGGGACGCCGGGCATGGTCAGCTGGATCAGTTTGGCGGACAGCGAGTTGGACGTTCCGTAGGGTTCGAGTTCTTCCACGAAGTTCGTCAGCGCGGCGGCAACCTCGGGGACGTCGAAAACGGCGTCGACGGCGGTAGCCAACTTACGCTCGAACTCCTGGTTGGGGTCGGTCCAGTTGGTGGAGTTCCCGGCTTCGCGGGCCGCTTTCAAGGCGTAGGACTGCAGTCGTTGGCGATCTGCAGGCCACGCGCCGACGATTGACTGCCAGACCAAGGCGGAGAGGGGTCCGTCCGGGATGGGGGCGAGCTCCTGAACGGTGCCAAGGAACAGCTCCCATTCCGGTACTGCCTCGGAGATGACCGAGATCCTGGCCCGTGCATCCTCGCTCCGCTTGGTGTCGTGCGTGCTCAGGGTGGTCATGGAGAGCGGCAAGAGCTGCTGCCTTCGGGCCATGCGCTCATGGAAGACTCCGCTGGGGATGGAGAATTCCGTGGGATCAGCGCCCACTTCCGTCAGTGATCCAAGCCGCGTGTAGCGGAAGAACGCGGTGTCCTCCACGCCCTTGGCCATCACCATGCCGGATGTCTGCTGGAAACGCTGGGCCAGCAGGCTGGATTCATCCAACAGGAGAGGCTGAAGCTGGCTGAGGACAGTTGCCAGGTCGGGGCGCTCCCTGGCGGCGTTTTCCACGGACTCTACGAGGGTCTTCCCGCCATAGGGCAGATATGTCCTGTAGATAGGGAAGCAGCAGATGACTTCAGCCAGGGCGTCGGCCACCTTGGCGAACGGCAGTTCCAAGGATTCAGGCACAAGGCGGGCAAGACGCAGGATCTCCGAGCGCAAGATGCCATCCGCGATCCGACGCTTGGTCGCATGAATCATGGCGTGGTAATCCGCTGGGGCGTCCGCGTTCCGCAGACGGGCATCAAGGGAGTTCAGGTACTCTTCAGCCGCTGGGTCCACAAAAAGACGGTCAACGTCGGCCAAGGCGTCATACCCGGTGGTGCCTTCGCAGTCGAAGGTCTCCGGCAACTGCTCCCCCGGTTCCAGGATCTTTTCCACCAAAAGGTAAGCGCCCGCCGTCGCTTCGCGCAGCCTTGCGAGGTATCCCTCGGGATCGGCGAGCCCATCCGGGTGGTCGATCCTCAGCCCGTCCACCAGGCCTTCACGGAACCAGCGAACAATCTCTTTATGGGACTCGTCAAAGACCCAGGGAACCTCAACGCGCACTCCGGCCAAGGTGTTAACAGCAAAGAACCGGCGGTAGTTCAGGTCAGCGTCGGCCCGGCGCCAGCCGACCAACTCATAGTGCTGCCGCTCATGGACCTCGCGCGGGCTATCCCCGGACGCGTACGTTCCTTCGGCCAACGGGAAACTGTGATCGTAGTACCGCAGTTCGTCGTCCACCACCTTCAGCTCGTCAAGGTCGTCGTCACTGCCCAGGACAGGGATGCGGATCTTCCCGCCGCCGAAGTCCCAGTCGACGTCGAAAGCCTCGGCGTATTTTGAACCGCGGCCTTCCTTCAGCAGCTGCCACCACCACGCATTCTGCTTGGGCGAAGCAACACCCATGTGGTTGGGCACGATGTCGGCCAGGATGCCCAGACCCTTGTCCTTCGCTGCCGCGGACAGTGCGGAAAGCCCCTCGGGCCCTCCCCTTGAGGGATCCACAGTGGAGGGATCGGTGACGTCATAGCCGTGATCCGAACCCTTCTCCGCGGTGAGGATCGGTGAGACGTAGACCCAATCGATTCCCAGGGTGCGCAAGTATCCGGTGAGCTCAGCCGCATCCTGCAACGTGAAGCTCGGGCGAATTTGGAGCCGGTACGTCGAAACGGGGGTTTTCACGAGTCCGCCTTCTTCGGGTCGCCGGCGTCCTTGGACTCAGCCGGCGCGTCCGCCTTGTAGTCGAACGGCAAGGACGTCACTGCAGGGGCGGTGATGGATGCCGTTTCCGGAGTGCTTGTCTGCGTAAGAGCTGCAAGGGAGGCTGCCACCGAGTGATCGGGTTCAATCTCAGGAGTGCTGTGGGCGCGAAGTACCACCAAGGACTTGCCGCCTACCATGAGGATCTGATCGGGCTTGATGACGCCGGCTTCAGCACCTTCTCCAGCGGTATCGATCATGACATCCCAAGCAGGCGCATACTCATCGGAAGGAATCCGGAAGCCTACTTCGTCCTGGTCGGCGTTGAAGTACAACAGGAAATTGACGTCGGTGATGCGTCGCCCCTGTGTATCCCGGCCATGGATACCGTCTCCATTGAGGAACACGCCCACGGAGCGTCCCAAAGCTTCGTCCCAATCGGACGGCGTCATAGTGCTCGCGTCAGCGTCCAGCCATACGATGTCCGGCAGACGCTCGCCTTCTCCACGGAGCACCGGGCGCCCATCGAAGAATCGGCTGCGACGCAGGCTGGGGTGTTTGGCCCGGAGTGCGCTAACCGCCGCCGTGAACTCGATCAGGGGTTGGTCAACGTTGTCCCAGTTGATCCACGTCAACTCTGAGTCCTGGCAGTAACCGTTGTTGTTGCCGTTTTGGGTCCTGCCGAGTTCGTCTCCGTGCAGAAGCATGGGAACGCCCTGGGACAGGAACAGCGAGGCTATGAAGTTGCGCTGCTGACGCGCCCTCAGGCCAAGGACCGTGGGATCATCCGTGGGCCCTTCCGCACCGCAGTTCCAGGAACGGTTGTGGGATTCGCCGTCGTTGTTGTCTTCACCGTTGGCCTCGTTGTGCTTCTCGTTGTAGGAGACGAGGTCGGCCAGGGTAAAGCCATCGTGTGCGGTGACGAAGTTAATCGACGCCACAGGGCGACGCCCGGAATGTTCGTAGAGGTCCGCCGAGCCGGTGAGCCGGGAAGCGAACTCGCCCAAGGTGGAAGGTTCCCCGCGCCAGAAGTCGCGGACGGTGTCGCGGTATTGGCCGTTCCACTCCGTCCATTGCGGAGGGAAGTTACCCACCTGATACCCACCAGGTCCAACGTCCCACGGCTCAGCAATGAGCTTGACTTGGGACACTACCGGGTCCTGCTGGATGAGTTCGAAGAAGGTGGACAGCTTGTCCACATCGTAGAACTCACGGGCCAGCGTGGAGGCGAGGTCGAAACGGAATCCGTCAACGTGCATCTCGGTGACCCAGTAACGCAGCGAATCCATGAGCAGCTGGAGCGAGTGCGGGCTGCGGACGTTGAGCGAGTTGCCCGTGCCGGTGTAATCCATGTAGTACTTCTGGTCGTCTTCCACCAGGCGGTAGTACGCGGAGTTGTCAATGCCCTTGAAAGACAGGGTGGGTCCAAGGTGGTTTCCCTCGGCGGTGTGGTTGTACACGACGTCGAGGATGACCTCGATACCAGCGGTGTGCAGCGCCCGCACCATGGCCTTGAAGTCCTGGACCTGCTGGCCGGTATCACCCTTGGAGCTGTAACTGTTGTGGGGCGCGAAGAAACCGATGGTGTTGTAGCCCCAGTAGTTGTTCAGGCCCTTGTCCTGCAGGATGCCGTCGTTGACGAACTGGTGCACCGGCATGAGTTCGATGGCCGTGATCCCCAGCTTCTGCAGATGGGAAATAACAGCCGGGTGGGCGACGCCGGCATACGTGCCGCGTTGCTCCTCGGGCACTTCCGGATGCATCTGGGTGAGGCCCTTGACATGTGCCTCGTAGATCACGGACTTGTGGTACGGAATCCGCAAGAGCTTGTCGCCGTCCCAGTCGAAGAACGGGTTGATGACCACGCCCAGCATCATGTGCGGCGCGGAGTCCTCGTCATTGCGGGAATCCGGGTCCCCCATGTTGTACGAGAACAGGGAAGGGTCCCAGTCGATCTGCCGGTGGATGGCCTTGGCGTAAGGATCCAGCAGCAGCTTGTTGGGGTTGAAGCGCTGGCCCGCGTCGGGGTCGTAAGGCCCGTGCACACGGTAGCCGTACTTCTGCCCGGGCTGAACCTGCGGCAGGTAACAGTGCCACACATAACCGTCTACCTCGGTAACAGCGACGCGAACCTCCGCGCCGTCGTCGTCGAAGAGGCAAAGCTCTACTTTTTCGGCCTTCTCGCTAAACAGCGCGAAGTTGGTTCCGGTGCCGTCAAAGGTGGCACCCAGCGGATAAGCCGATCCAGGCCAGACTTCCATGCGTTCTCCTCTTGATGATGCGAACAACTGTTGCAAGCCTACTCATGCCCCCAGACACCGACAGCAACCTTACGGTCTTGTTCGGTCGTATTCCGCGTTGAGCGAACCAATGACGCGTGGTACAGCTGCCATGATCGCCGACGCGGTAAGGGGTCCTCCGTCAAAATTTGCGGACGCCAGGGCTCCTGCCCGGCCGTGGACGCTCGCCGCCACCGCGGCGAGGGCGGCCCAGCGGTCCTCGAGCTTCAAGCCCAAGCGGGCATACGCGCCGTCGTCATCATTGATCGATTCAGCCGCCTGCGCCAGCAACGCGCCCAGAACGCCGGCCAGAACATCGCCGCTGCCTGCTGTCGCCATCCAAGCGGTGCCATCCGATTGACTGAAGACAACGCCCGACGGCGAGGACACCAGAGTGGTGGCACCCTTCAGGAGCACGGTGGCTCCGGTTTGTTCGGCGGCCTGACGCACAAAGTGCAGGGGCCGGGATTCGACGTCGTCGCGGGTGACTTTTACCTCGCCCGTAGAAGGAAGCGAACCCAGCAACGTGGCCATCTCACCGGCGTGGGGAGTCAAAATCCAATGGGGCGGGCAACGATCCGGCAGGAGGCTCAAAGCTCCTGCATCCACAATCACCGGCAACCCGTCGGCGAGGGCCGACGATCCGGCATCCCTCGCCCGCTCCAGCTGTTCCTCGCCGGCGACCCCGGACCCTAGTAACCATGCTTGGACGCGGCCGGGATCATCCGTTTCCCAGAGGGCTTCCGGGGTTCGGGCCAGAACCAGTTGAGCTGCTGCTTGGGGTCCGAGGTAGCGCACCATGCCCGAGCCGGCGAGAGCAGCCGCGTGCACGCTCAAGACAGCCGCTCCGGCAAAACGCGCCGAACCCGCTACTACACCAAGGACGCCCCGGGAGTATTTGTGGGCGCGCCGGCCGGGGTTGGGCAGCAAAGCGCCGATGTCCGAGGCAGTGAGCCTCCGAAGCTCGGGGCTGTTGTGTTCCAGCTGTTTCTCGATACCGATCGGAACCCGCTCCACGCGTCCGGCACAGCCTTCACCCGGATCTGCCATGAGCCCGGCCTTGATGCCGCCGAATGTCACGGTGACATCCGCATCCAGCACCGGCCAATGCACTTCGCCGGTGTTTGCGTCCAGTCCGCTGGGGAGGTCGCAAGCCACTACCAAGCGAGGACGCAGCTCTTGAAGCGAGGCCACCAGTTCGGCAGAGGCGTCCCGCAGCCCACCGCGCGCGCCGGTCCCGAGCAGGGCATCAATAATGACGTCATCCCCGGCGCACAGGACTGCGAGCTCTTCCGCGTTCGCGGCCTCCAGCCGCACAACACGCCCTCCGGCCGCAACAAAAGCAGCCAGCGCCTCCGCATGGACTTCAGCCGCGGCGAGGACCGCCGTCGTGCGCATTCCGCGTCGGGCCAGCAAAGCCGCAGCGAAGAGGCCATCGCCGCCGTTGTTGCCCTTGCCGACCAGCACCGTGACGCTCGCACCCGCAAGCTTTCGCCTCTTTTTGACCTCACGAGCCACCGCATGGGCCAACCCGTAAGCCGCCCGCTGCATAAGAACAGCGCCCTCACCGGAGGCCAGGAGCGGTTGTTCCGCATCCCTGATCTGTTGTCCGGTGAAGGCGCTGATCATTGCTTATAAGTCCGTTTAGCCCTCGGCGAGGACAGTCGCCGTGGCGATTCCCCCGTCGTGGCTCATGGACAGGTGCCAGCGCTTGACGCCCTTGGCCTCGGCCACGGCAAGCACCGTTCCCTTGACCTGGACGGTAGGTCCGTTCTCGTCGAGGCCGATCCAGCAATCCTGCCAGTTCATGCCCGCCGGAGCGCCCAGAACCTTGGCCACCGCTTCCTTGGCAGCAAAACGTGCTGCCAAGGACCGGGTGTTGAGTTCCCGCTCGGCAGGAACAAACAGACGGTCCCGGAGTCCGGGTGTCCGTTCCAACTGCCGGCCGAACCGCTCGATGTCTACGACGTCTACGCCAATGCCAACAATCATGGCGTTATTCTACGGTCACGCTCTTGGCGAGGTTACGCGGCTGATCGACGTCGTAACCCTTGGCGCCAGCCAATTCAGCAGCAAAGATCTGCAGCGGAACGGTGGTGAGCAGCGGCATCAGCAAGGTGGGAGTCTCCGGTACGTAGAAGACGTGCTCTGCGTAATCCTTGACGGACTCGTCACCTTCTTCAGCGATGACCAAGGTACGGGCACCACGTGCGCGGACTTCCTGGATGTTGCTGACTACCTTGGAGTGCAGGGAGTCCCGGCCACGCGGAGACGGCACCACAACGAACACCGGCTGGCCGTCGTCGATCAGGGCGATCGGACCGTGCTTGAGCTCGCCGGCAGCGAAACCTTCAGCGTGGATGTAGGCGATTTCCTTGAGCTTCAAGGCACCCTCTAGGGCAACCGGGTAGCCAACGTGGCGACCCAGGAACAGGACGGACTTCTCGTCCTTCATGCTCCGCGCGAGTTCGCGCAAGGGCCCTGCGTTGTCCAGGATTTTCTGGATCTTGGCCGGGATCTTGTTGAGGTCCGCCAGGACATCCTTGATCTGTCCGGAGAAGATGTTGCCGCGCAACTGGGCCAGATAGAGGCCCAGCAGGTAGGCAGCAGTGATCTGCGCCAGGAATGCCTTGGTGGACGCAACGGCGATTTCCGGGCCTGCGTGTGTGTAAAGCACGGCGTCGGATTCGCGCGGGATGGTCGAACCGTTGGTGTTGCAGATGGAGATGGTCTTGGCGCCCTGCTCGCGGGCGTAACGGACAGCCATCAGCGTGTCCATGGTTTCGCCCGACTGGCTGATGGAAACCACCAGCGTGTTGGAATCAACGATGGGGTCGCGGTAGCGGAACTCGTGGGCGAGCTCCACCTCGGTGGGGATCCGGCACCAATTCTCGATTGCGTACTTGGCCACGAGGCCGGCGTAGGCTGCGGTACCGCAAGCCAGCACGATGATCTTGTCCACCTGCTTGAGGAGCTCCGGATCGATGCGGACTTCGTCAAGAGTGAGTTTGCCGTTGAGGTCCGAGCGGCCCAGGAGGGTCTGCGCTACGGCGTCCGGCTGGTCGTGGATTTCCTTCTCCATGAAGGAGCTGAATCCACCCTTTTCGGCAGAAGCAGGGTCCCAGTCAACGTGGTATGCCTTGCCCTCGGCGGGAGCGCCGAAGAAGTCGGTGATCTCCACGGAGTCCGCGGTGATGGTGACAATCTGGTCCTGGCCCAGTTCCACTGCGCGGCGGGTGTAGTCGATGAAGCCGGAAACGTCGGAGCCGAGGAAGTTCTCGCCATCGCCAAGGCCCACAACGAGCGGGGAGTTGCGGCGGGCAGCCACGACGACGTCGGGCTGGTCTGCGTGGACTGCGAGAAGGGTGAAAGCGCCTTCGAGTCGCTGGCAGGCCAGGCGCATCGCCTCGGTGAGGTTGCCGCCGTCGCCATTGAGTTGGTTGCGGAAGATGTCACCGATGAGGGCGGCAGCAACTTCGGTGTCGGTTTCCGATTCGAAGGTGACGCCTTTGCCCAGCAGTTCCTGTTTGAGCTCAGCGAAGTTTTCAATGATGCCGTTGTGAATGACCGCGAGCTTGCCACCGTCGGAGAGGTGCGGGTGCGCGTTACGGTCGGTGGGTCCGCCGTGGGTAGCCCACCGCGTGTGGCCAATGCCGGTCATGGACTCGGGAACGGGACTTGCTTCCAGTTCTGCGATCAGGTTGCTCAGCTTGCCGGACTTTTTACGGGACGAGATGGTCCCATCAGCCACTACTGCGACGCCGGCGGAGTCATAGCCGCGGTATTCCAGACGGCGCAGCCCTTCCACCACAACGTCAAGAGCGCTGTATCCAGCTGCCTTGCGAGACGAATTGCCAACATAGCCTACGATTCCACACATGGGTACAAGCCTAGCGGCTAGTGCAAACAACTGATGTGGGACATCCCAGCTCCTTGACCGCCCCGGCGCATTCCATCACTCACAATTCACCTGCCGGTCGTCGCGCATTTCCTGATCAGCCCCGCGGAGGGCAGAATCATGAGCGTGACTTTGCAACGCACCGAAGCTAATGGCGACGGCGCTTCCCCGTTTGTAGAGCTGGACCGTCAAACGTGGTCCCGGCTTGCAGCGCAGATGGAGCAGCCCCTCAACGAAGAGGACATTTTCCGCCTCCGCGGCCTCGGCGACCCCTTGGACATGAAGGAAGTCCGGGAGGTCTACCTCCCCCTGTCACGCCTCCTGCATCTGTACGTCGAGGCGTCGCATCAGCTCCACGCAGCCACCACCACGTTCCTGGGCGAACAAACCCAGCGCACGCCGTTCGTGATCGGTGTGGCCGGTTCGGTTGCTGTTGGCAAGTCCACCATCGCCCGTGTGCTCCGGGAAATGCTCAGGCGCTGGCCAGGGACTCCCAACGTGGAGCTCATCACCACTGATGGCTTTCTGTACCCCTTGGCGGAGCTTAAGCGTCGGCACCTGCTGGAGCGAAAGGGATTTCCGGAGTCCTACGACCGCCGAGGCCTTCTCCGCTTCGTCTCGGAAGTCAAAGGCGGCGCCGAGGAAGTCCGCGCCCCGTGGTACTCCCACGTTACGTACGACATCGTGCCCGGGAAGGAAGTCGTGGTCCGGCGCCCCGATGTGCTGATCGTTGAAGGCCTCAACGTCCTGGCCCCCGCCCGTCCACGAATGGATGGCAAACAGGGGCTCGCAGTCAGCGACTTCTTCGATTTCTCCATCTACGTCGACGCCAAAACCTCCTACATTGAGGAATGGTACGTGGACCGCTTCCGGAAGCTGAGAACCACAGCCTTCGCCCAGCCCGAGTCCTACTTCCACCGCTACGCCACACTGTCGGACGACGACGCTGAGTCCACGGCACGCGGCATTTGGAAGCGCATCAACGAGCCGAACCTTGAGGAGAATGTTCTGCCGACCCGCGGACGTGCGCAGTTGGTACTCACCAAGGACGCAGACCACTCCATCCGCCGCATGCTCCTGAGGAAGGTCTAGCGTGGCCAACAATCCTCAGCCGATGCCGAGCCGTCGCGCTTTCGCGAGCCTGCTGACCGCAGGTGCAGGAATGGCGGCCCTCGCCGCCTGCGCACCGGACAACACTGCACCCTCCCCTGTTGCGGCCAACGCCGCCAGCGGGGTTCCCTCGGCCTCCGAAACGCCTTCCGCCGCCACCCCCGGTGCCACAGCCACCGAGCCTGCACCCGTCGAACCCGCGCCCAGCGCTGAACCGTCCAGCACCGCCCCGTCGAGTTCCGTTGCCCCGCAGCACTCGCTGACGGACCCCACGAGTCCCTGGGTTGTGGTCAACAAGCACCGGCCCTTGGCTCCCCAGGACTTCGTTCCGGCAGATTTGGTCCAGCCGAACATACAGCTCGCCGTCAGCGGCGAAGCGGCTTTGCTTAACAGCACGACGGCGGCCGCGGCAGAGAAGATGTTCGGGGCAGCAGCCTCGGAGGGCATCATCATGACGTTGGCCTCCGGCTACCGTTCCTATTCCACCCAAGTGGCCACGTACAACGGGTACGTAGCGAGCACCGGGCAGGCGGCAGCGGACCGCGCCTCCGCCCGCCCAGGGCACTCCGAGCATCAGACGGGGTGGTCCTTCGACATTGGCGATGGTGGCGGAGCGTGCAGCTTCCAACCATGCTTCGCCGAACAACCCGCCGCAGTGTGGGCGAAAGCCAATGCCCACAAGTTCGGCTTTGTGGTCCGCTATCCGTGGATGTTCCACGACACTACCGGGTACTTCTACGAGTCCTGGCACCTGCGCTACATCGGCGTGGAGGCGGCAACCGACATGGCCACGCGGGGCATCGCGACCCTGGAAGAGTACTTCGGGCTCGAAGCAGCGCCGGACTACCTCTAGAACCTTAAACACTGAGGCCCGCTGTCCTGCTTCTACTCAAGCAGGACAGCGGGCCAAAAAAGTGAGCTTTCCTAGACTGCCAATTCGCTGGGAGCGCCCAAACGCTCCTTGACCACGGCAGCAAGGCCCTTGCAGATGCGCTCGGCCGTCTCCATGTCAGCGGCTTCCACCATGACACGGACCAGTGCCTCAGTGCCTGAAGGGCGGAGCAGCACACGGCCCGTCTCACCGAGTTCGAGCTCCGCTGCGGCAACGGCCTCGGCAACGCCTTCATCGGTGGCGGCCCGGGCCTTGTCAACGTCCTTGACGTTGATCATGAGCTGCGGAAGCTTTGTCATGGCGCTGGACAGGTCCTTGAGGCTGCGGCCCGTCAGGGCGACCTGCGCGGCGAGCTGAAGCCCGGTCAGGACACCATCACCTGTAGTTGCGAAGTCCGAGAAGATCACATGGCCGGACTGTTCGCCGCCAAGGTTGTACCCGCCGTCGCGCATTTCCTCCAAGACGTAACGGTCACCAACACCGGTCTCCCGGATAGTGATGCCGGCATCGCGAAGGGCGATCTTTAGGCCGAGGTTACTCATGACCGTGGCCACGAGGATGTTGTCCTTGAGCTTTCCGGCTTCCTTCAGTGCCAGCGCCAGGATCGCCATGATCTGGTCGCCGTCCACTTCGTTGCCTTCATGGTCAACTGCCAGGCAGCGGTCGGCATCGCCGTCATGGGCTACGCCAAGGTCCGCGCCGTGTTTAACCACAGCTTCTTTCAGCGGACCCAAGTGGGTGGAACCTACGCCGTCGTTGATGTTGAGGCCGTCGGGCTCTGCTCCGATAACTACGACCTCAGCCCCGGCGTCCTTGAACACCTGGGGTGAACAGCCGCTCGCTGCACCATGGGCGCAGTCGAGGACCACCTTCAAGCCTTCCAAGCGCTTGGGCAGCGTGCCGAGCAGGTGCACGATGTACCTGTCCTCGGCGTCTGAGAACCGTTGGATGCGTCCGACGTCGGCGCCTACCGGGCGCTGCGGCTCTTTACCCAGCTGCGCCTCGATGGCGTCCTCAACATCGTCCGGGAGCTTCTGACCGCCCCGTGCAAAGAACTTAATACCGTTGTCCGGCGCCGGGTTGTGGGAGGCCGACAACATGACGCCGAAATCGGCGTCGAGATCCGCCACGAGGTAAGCCGCGGCAGGGGTGGGGAGCACACCGGCGTCGTAGACGTCGATGCCGGAGCTGGAAAGCCCAGCCTCCACGGCCGCAGCAAGGAACTCGCCGCTGGCTCTGGGATCCCTTGCGACGACGGCGCGCGGCCGCTTGCCATCAGTTGTGCGGTCATGGCCGAGTACGACGGCGGCCGCCTGCGCGAGCTGCATAGCCAGTTCAGCGGTGAGCAATCCGTTCGCGAGACCGCGGACGCCATCTGTTCCAAATAATCTAGACATCGGGTCAAGTTTAGACGACGACAGGACACCACCGGTTCAACAGGTCACTTGCGGTGCGTTTCCTGACTCCCTGCCTGGGTTGTTAAACGACGAAAGCCCGCCCCGCCGAAACGGCGGAACGGGCTTTCGAGTAAGCGCTGAAAGCGCTTGTAAGCGTGTTTAGCGCTTGGAGTACTGCTGAGCCTTACGTGCCTTCTTGAGACCAGCCTTCTTGCGCTCGATGACGCGGGCGTCACGGCTCAAGTAACCGGCCTTCTTGAGGGTGGCGCGGTTGTTGTCGACGTCGATCTCGTTCAGCGAGCGAGCAACACCGAGACGCAGTGCACCGGCCTGGCCGGAGATGCCACCGCCGTGGATACGGGCGATGACGTCGTAAGCGCCTTCGAGATCAAGGATCTTGAAGGGCTCGTTGACGTCCTGCTGGTGCAGCTTGTTCGGGAAGTAGTTGTCCAGCGTGCGGCCGTTGATGGTCCACTTGCCGGAACCCGGCACAACGCGAACGCGTGCAACGGCTTCCTTGCGGCGGCCAACAGCTGCACCGGCAACGGTCAGTGCCGGGCGCTCCTTCTTGGGCGCATCTTCAGCAGATGTGCTTTCAGAGGTGTAGCTGGTGAGGGTTTCCTCAGCCTCGACGGCTTCGGCGGTCAGTTCTTCGTTCTGAGCCACGGTTCTCCTTGTAATGAAAAGTTGGTTGGTGGCCAGGACTACTGGGCGACCTGGGTGATTTCGAAAGTCTTCGGCTGCTGTGCAGCGTGGGGGTGCTCCGGGCCTGCGTAGACCTTGAGCTTGCCCAGCTGCTGAGCGGCGAGGGAGTTCTTGGGGAGCATGCCCTTGATGGCCTTCTCAACAGCGCGAACCGGGTTGGATTCCAACAGCTCGGCGTAGTTGACGGAGGTCAGGCCGCCCGGGTAACCGGAGTGGCGGTATGCGCGCTTCTGCTCCAGCTTGGCGCCGGTGAGGGCAACCTTTTCAGCGTTGATGATGATGACGAAGTCGCCCATGTCCATGTGGGACGCAAAGGTCGGCTTGTGCTTTCCGCGCAGCAGTGTTGCGGTCTGGCTGGCAAGACGACCAAGGACAACGTCGGTGGCGTCAATGACGTGCCACTGGCGGTTGATATCGCCGGGCTTCGGGGTGTACGTACGCACGGTTTTGCCTCGTTCTTGTTCTGGCGTTCATGTTTTAGGCGGCACGCAATAAGGCGTGCACCTACTATGTATGCGCTACCGGAGCAGAGGTGAGGGCTCTATGTACCAGTTATCCCAAGATCTCGAAATGCCTCAGGAGTTAGCGATCCTGCAACTGGATCCCCCGGAAGGCATGTGTCATCGAGATAGGACACGCACAACGACTCTAAACAATACCGTCACTAGGGCGCCCGGGTCAAAATGGGGTGACCGCCCCCAGGGGTAGCGCACTTTTACTAAGGGAGAAACATGAACGATGGCCCCGGCGTCCCGCTCCTCATTGCGCTCCTCGGGTTGCTGCTCAGCCCTACTGCCGAGCTAGTGATCGCCCGCACGCTGCCGCGACTCGGCGGCGCGCCTGCCCTCAAGGTCCGGATCACGACGGCGGGGGTCACCGCGCTGCTTTTTGGCTTACTGGCGTGGCGTTTTGGGTTTTCTCCGGAGTTGCCGGCATTTCTTTTATTGGCATTGCTTGGCGTTCAGCTTTCGCGGATTGATTTCACCGTCCACTTGCTGCCGAACGCACTGGTTTTACTTTTGTTTGGGGGCGGATTGGTCCTGCTCCTTGCCTCCGCTGCCCTCACGCCAGGATGGGCGGACTTGATTCGAGCTCTCGCCGGAGGAGCGATCCTGTTCGCCGGCTACTTAATTCTGGGACTTTTTTCGCCGGGAAGCCTCGGAATGGGCGATGTGAAGCTCGCAGCGCCCCTAGGGCTGTACTTGGGGTACTTGGGTTGGGGCCAAGTACTCTTCGGGGGGCTTCTGGGATTCGTGGTGGGCGGGGTGCTCACGGTCCTGATGTTGCGCGTGCGATCAGCCGAAAAACCCGTGGAGACGGCTCACGGCCCTGCAATGGTAGTCGCTGCCCTGGGCGTGGCCCTGCTCATGAACTAACCAAAGGTAAGTACGCCCTTACTCAGGCCCCACTGTGCACCGCAATTAATAAGACTGCTTCGCAAACCAAGTAGTTTCCGCCTGTTATGGCCGTCGAAACTGAGTACTCACGGCCTCCGCAGTGCGCCACCAAGTAATGAGTGGCCCATGAAATCGAGTACGACTACGCATTGTGGCTTCTGCCTGCCCTGGTGAATTCTTATCTCATCGAATTCCGAACCGCTAAAGGCTACATGGGGGCAGTTCGAAAGTCGGACGAATTTCAATTCGGAGTTCGTCATTCATCATTTGCCATATTAATTCTGGGAAGGATTTTCCAATGTCATCTCTCATGGTTTCCGTTATCTCGTTCATCGCCGGCGTCAAGGATCGCTTCACCAACGAGGAGAAGGGCGCGACGGCTGTTGAATACGGTCTGCTCGTGGCTCTGATCGCCGCTCTCATCGTTGGCACCGTCGTCCTCCTGGGGCAGGACGTCCTTAAGGGCTTCGACACAGTCGAGAAGGCCCTGGTCTAACACGCAAAAGGCCGGCTTCATATCGAAACCCGGGCCGGCTGCTCCGATACACTCATCGGCTGCAGCCGGCCCGGAATCGTTTTCTGGGAGTTGCTATGAGATCCAAAGGTAGGAAGAGTAAAACGCTCTTTAACAGAAAGCCCTCTACCGCTAAAAGCCAGTCTGGTGCGGTAGCAGTTGAATTTGCACTTGTACTGCCGATATTCCTCGTCTTGGTACTGGGGATTTTTGAGTTCGGCCGGGCATTCAACATCCAGATTTCCTTGTCTGAGGCCGCTCGCGAAGCAGCCCGCTACGCAGCTATTCATCAATCAGATTCCACCTACAGCGTCGGCGACGCGCAGGCGGCTGGTGTGGCCGCCGCGCCCACCGTGGACTTGGCTCCGGGCGACATCACCGTCACGTCGTCGGGCACAAGCCCGTGCAACGTGGAGGTCAATATCTCCTACAGCACGCCGTGGATGACTGGATTTCCAGGACTGGTGCCCGGGATGCCGGCCGAACTGGATATCTCCGGGACAGGAGTCATGCGATGCGGCGGCTGAAACACGATGATCGCGAGCGCGGCGCTGTTGCTCCCATGACCGCCATGCTGATGGTGGCCCTCCTGGGCATGACTGCTTTCGCCGTAGATGTTGCCATGATGTACTCCGAGCACGCTCAGTTGCAGAACGGTGCCGACTCATCAGCAATAGGCATCGCCCAGGCTTGTGCACAGAACGCCGCTTCAGCCGACTGTGCTGCACCCACATCAGCAGCAACCTCCTTGGCGGGCCTGAATGCACTCGACGGTGTCAGCAATGCGCCACAAGCCTCGGTAAATCTGGGCACCGGGACCGTTGATGTCACGACCCAATCCCGCAACACCTCCGGCGACAATCACTTCACTCTGGTGTTCGCGCGAGCCTTGGGCGTCGAGACAGCCAACATCCAGGCCTCGGCCCAAGCTAAATTCGGCGGATTCTCAGCTACCGATGCCATCCCGCTGACGTTCTCCCAATGCGAGGCGGACCCGAGCTTCACCAAAGGCCTACAGTTCTTCCCGGTTCACGGCACCACGCTTTCCGACGACCCGGACTACGCATGCCAGCACCAGTCTTCATCGGGATTCGAGCTTCCCGGTGGCTTCGGCTGGCTCAAACACCCAGGCTCCACCTGCACGGTGCACATAGACATTGACAATCCCTGGTTGGAGGCCAACGAGGGCAATGATTTCGATTCGACGTGCGCTGCCGCCTTCGCGTCCTGGGAGACCAAGCTCAAAGCCGGCAAGCCTGTGGAACTTCTCATTCCGATTTTCGAAACAGCCTGCCCAGTGAAGAAGGGTACGGGAACCAACCCCTGCGCTTCCTCACCCTACAAGAAGTCCTTCAAGATCGAGGCCTTCGCGCAGATCTCTCTCCGGGGGTGGCATCTCACGGGCGGCGGATCCAGCTACATGACCTCCGATGCCTCTGCGCTTCAGAAGTCCCTGGGTCTCAAGAACAGCGACACAGGTTTGTACGGCACCTTCATCAAGAAAGTAAGTCTGACGGAGGCCGCAACTCTGGGCGGCCCAACCACGTACGGCGCCTTGGGCGTCCAACTCACCGAGTAGTAACCAATCTGGGAGAAAACTCCATTGCACTAAGGAGAATCAAAGTGAAAACTCGCCTACTGGGAGGCATAGTCGCAGTCGTGCTGGCAATAGTCGGCACGCTGCTACTGGTCACATACGTTCAAGCAGCAGACGCGCGGGCACAAAAGGACCTCCAGCCCGTTGATGTCCTTGTTATCCAAAGTCAGGTTCCCGAGGGAGCCGATCTTCAGCAGATCAAGTCTGCTGTAAAGCTTGCTTCGCTACCCGCGGCTTCGGTACCCAATGGTGCCCTCAAGAGCCTCTCCGGAATGGAGGGCAAAGTCGCGGGGGCAGAACTCATGCCTGGTGAAGCCCTGCTGGGAAACCGCCTGGTGGATCCCAACAGCCTGGCGGCCCCCGGGTCAGTCCCTGTCCCCGACGGACTTCAAGAAGTTTCAGTACAACTTGATGCGCAGCGCGTTGTAGGCGGGCGACTGGCCGCCGGCGACACCGTAGGCGTCGTGGTGCTGGTGGGCGAGAACGGGCAATCCGACACTGACGCTTCAGCCCAGCTCGTCTTCCATAAAGTGCTCGTTACCAGCGTTCAGCGGGCCACAGCCAGGAACTCGAACACCGCGCAAGCAAGCTCGGAGCAGGCCAACACACAGCTGCCGGAGGGTTCATTCATCGTGACACTCGCCCGCAGCGATGTGGACGCCACCAAGATCGTTTACGGAGCAAAGTACGGGGATATCTGGCTGACGAAAGAACCCGCCGAGGCCCAGGAAAGCGCACGCGTCACCATCAAGAAGGCAGAGGTACTCCAATGAGCCGCTTTCTAGTCATCACGGCTGATGTAGATTTCGAAAAGCGCGTCCGCCAAGCCGCGGCCGGCATGCATGGCGATGTGCAGTCCATCATTGCCGACTACTTGCCGCAGGGCCCGGACGACGTCCTCCGGGTGCTGTCCGGACAACTGCTGGAAGTCCTTGTCCTGGGGCCCGGGCTACAGGCTGACGACGCAATCCGATTGGCAAGCCTGTTCGATCTTCAGTATCCGGAGATCAGCGTAGTGCTCGCTTCGACGGATGCAGCGGAAGTCGCACTCCCGGCAATGCGCGCAGGCATCCGTGACTTGTTGGAGCCTTCCGCGGATCCGGGCACCATTCGGGCGCTGTTGGAGCGTGCCAGCCTCGCGGCTGCCGGGCGTCGCAGGGGCTTGGGTGCACAAGTAGACGCAGGGCCACAGGGAGGGCGGATTATCGCCGTCATGTCGCCCAAGGGCGGCGTGGGCAAGACGACTATCTCAACCAACCTCGCTATTGGGCTGGGGCGAATCTCTCCCATGAGGGTTGTCATCGCCGATTTGGATCTCCAGTTCGGCGACGTCGCATCCGGGCTCCTCATAGACCCGGATAGGACAATCGCGGATGCGGTTACCGGTGCGGCAGTCCAGGACAGCATGGTGCTGAAGTCATATCTCTCAGTTCATCCCGCCGGTATTTATGCCCTCTGTGCGCCCCGTAACCCCTCCCAAATCGAGCAGATTTCCGCGGAACAGGTGGGGCATCTCCTTGAACAACTGGCCAGGGAATTCGACTACGTGATTGTGGATACCGCACCGGGTCTTGGTGAGCACGTCCTGGCGACCCTAGAACGTGCCTCCGACGTCGTGTGGGTATGTGGAATGGATATCCCGAGCATCAGAGGACTTCGGAACGGTCTCGAAATACTTGACGAGATCGGGCTGGTCCCCGAACAGCGCCACGTTGTCCTGAACTTCGCGGACAAGCGCAGCGGGCTGACCTTGATTGATGTGGAAGCCACCATAGGGTGCCCGGTGGATGTCACTTTGCCGCGGTCCCGTTCACTCCCCTACTCAACCAATAGGGGCATCCCCGTACTTCAAGACGGGACGAAGGATGTCACGCTCCGCGGTCTCCGTCAGCTCGTTGATCGCTTCAAGCCGGGCTGGGAAGAACGGCCGCACAAGCAGCTGCACCGAAGGGCGGTAGTCAAGTGAACCTCGCAAAGCGCCTTCAGACCGCTCGGGGGCTGGAAGTTGAGACCCCCGGCACGTCAACATTGGGAGATCCATGGGCCGGGCCAGCAACCCACACCCCTGACTACATCGCCGATTCAACGGGAGCAGGAGGAACTACCGAGGACTCAAGCCAAGCGTTGTCAGCAGTCAAAGAACGCACCAGTTCAGCGTTGTTTGATCGTATGGGTTCCCGAATTTCAGACACCACACTGGATGAGGCGGAACTCCACCGCTACGTCAAAGAGGAACTCCGTGCCGTTATTGACGAAGACGACATTCCGCTGACATCCCAGGAGAGACAACGACTGGTCCAGGAGATCGCTGACGACGTTCTTGGTCTTGGGCCGCTTCAACGCTTCCTTGACGACAAGGATGTCACAGAGATCATGGTGAACGGTGCCGACAAGGTCTACGTGGAGATTGCCGGAAGACTTCACTTAACCAATGTTCATTTCAGCTCCGAAGAGCATCTTCGCCGAATCATTGAGCGGATTGTCTCCAAGGTTGGCCGCCGCATTGACGAGTCCTCTCCACTGGTGGACGCAAGGCTCTCGGACGGATCCCGAGTCAATGCGATTATTCCTCCGCTCGCTGTCAATGGATCGTCGCTCACGATTCGAAAGTTTGGCCGCGTGCCGCTAACGGCCCAGAATCTCATCCAATTGGGAACCATGAGCCCCGAGATCACCGAACTGCTTCACGCGTGCGTACAGGCCCGGCTGAACATCATCGTCTCGGGCGGTACAGGAACAGGAAAGACAACGCTCTTGAACGTCCTGTCATCGTTTCTTCCTTCAGATGAACGCATCGTCACCATCGAAGACGCCGTGGAACTGCAGCTCCAGCAATCGCACGTTGTCCGGTTGGAAAGCCGACCAAGCAACATCGAAGGAAAGGGTGAGATCGCCATCCGGGATCTCGTGCGGAATTCCCTGCGCATGCGCCCCGACCGGATCGTAGTGGGCGAAGTTCGTGGCGGTGAGGCACTGGACATGCTTCAGGCAATGAACACCGGCCACGATGGTTCCATTTCTACTGTCCACGCGAATTCTCCGCGCGACGCCATCGCACGCCTCGAAACGTTGGTACTGATGGCCGGCATGGACTTACCTCTCCGCGCAATTCGAGAGCAGATTTCGTCCGCCGTGAACCTGGTTGTCCAAATTTCGCGGTTGCGCGACGGCACCCGCCGCATCACTCATGTGACGGAAGTCCAAGGCATGGAAGGTGATGTTGTCACCCTGCAGGATGCCTTCATCTTCGATTACTCAGCAGGGATGGACGCAAACGGGCGATTCCTAGGGAAACCGGTTCCGACCGGTGTGCGGCCACGGTTCGTAGACCACTTTGCGGACTTGGGCATCCATATTTCACCAGCGGTCTTTGGAACGATGGCAGCTGGCGGTGGAAAGCGATGATCACCGCAACCAGTCCCCTGCTGCTCATCGGCGGGGTAATCCTCGGAATCGCGGCCCTGGCGATCGGGCTATTCCTTATCCCCAGGTCGAGGAACTCAACGATTGCATTGTCCCGGCGGCGTCCAAACGCCGGCACCCAGGACTCAGTGCTGACCCGGATGACAAATTCTGCTGTCGCATTGGTAGATGGGTCAGTTTCGGCCAGCAGGGCTTCCGGAACCAGGCTTCTCCTTGAGCAGGCCGGCTCCAGGATGCGGCCGGCGGACTACGTACTCTTGGTCATCTGCGCCACCTTCACTGGCGCCGTCGTAGGCTTCATCCTCGGCGGTCTCTTGGTGGCAATACTCTTCGGAATCTTAGTGCCCATCGGCGCACGCATGGTTCTGAGCGTCATGACGTCCCGACGCCGGGCGCAGTTCGAAGCTCAACTGGGCGACACGCTGCAAATGCTGTCCGGCAGCATGCGGGCCGGTCATAGCTTGCTGCGGGCAGTCGATGCTGTGGCTCTGGAGGCACAGTCACCTACCAAGGAAGAATTCGCCAGGATCGTAGGAGAAGTCCGTCTGGGACGTGACCTCCGCGATGCACTCCTGGACGCAGCAAACCGTCTACACAGCGAGGATTTCCTCTGGGCCACCCAGGCCATCGAAATTCACCGTGAAGTGGGCGGCGACTTGGCTGAAGTACTGGACCACGTGGCTGAAACGATCCGCGAGCGATCACAAATCAAAGGCCAAGTGCGGGCCCTCAGCGCTGAAGGTCGGCTGTCAGCGTATGTGCTCATAGCACTGCCGACCGGCATGTTTCTGTACCTCAGCCTCGCCAACGGGACGTACATCCAGCCTCTCTTCACGCACCCCGTGGGTTGGATCATGCTCGTGGTAGCCGTCGTCCTTCTTGCGTTGGGGTCCTTCTGGCTCAGCCGCGTCGTCAAGATCAAGTTCTAGGGAGTGACCATGAACGTTATTGCATGGGCGTCCGTCGCCTTGATCGTAGTTCCCATCGCCTTTATGGCATGGGCGTTCATTTCAGTAGACCGTACTGGCCTCGCAACCGTCCGTACCAACTTGAGTCGAAGCGCAGGAATGGCCACTGACTTGGGGGCACAGCCGTCAGCATTCAACCTGCATCGTCTGGGTGCAAAGCTCACCCCAAAGGGCTACACCATCTGGCTGGACAAGTTGCTGGCCAAATTGGGCCGACCAGCGGGAATGCCCCTGGGACGCCTCCTGATCCTCAAACCAGCGTTGGCCTTGGCAGCAGGCCTCGTGGGTCTGTTGTTCTTCCTGAGAGCCCCTTCGGGCCAGGGTTTCCTGCTGTACCTGGCCGCAGTGTTGCTGGTGTACTTCATCCCGGACCTGATCATCCACGGCCGCGCTGCCGAACGGCAAAAGGCAATCCAAACTGAGTTACCCAACACTCTGGACCAGATGCTCATCTCCGTTGAAGCCGGCCTTGGTTTTGAAGGGGCCATGGCCCGGGCCGGGCAGAATGGTTCGGGACCGCTGGCCATGGAAATGCTCCGAACACTGCAGGACATGCAGGCGGGACGCAGCCGCAAGGAAGCATACGTGGCTTTGGCCGAACGTGTGGATGTCCACGACCTCAGGGCATTCGTCGGGGCCATAGTGCAGGCCGATACCTATGGGATCGCCATAGCCAACGTCCTGCGGACCCAGGCCAAGCAAATGCGTATCAAACGCCGCCAAAGGGCGGAGGAGCAGGCAATGAAGCTGCCTGTGAAGGTCCTGTTCCCTTTGATGTTCTGCATCCTGCCAGTGCTGTTCATCGTCATCATGGGTCCGGCCGTCCTCAATGTGATGACTAATCTGGCCGGCACTTTTTAGGGTTCTGGTGTTCTTGCCCTAAATACCGGCCGTTCGCGGATCCCAGACCACGGGCGGCCACATCGGCCCCCTTCCGGTACCCAGAGCCGGGAGGGGGTCCTCCAACAGACCCATTCAGCCAGTAGCCACTTCTGGTCAAACGAGTACCTGCCGGAGGGTTCAGGTAGCACTCCTCACGGAAGTCGAGTACGCCCTACTCGTGCCAAGCACTGAACCACTCTTCTACACTCCACGTACAGCCTGGGATCCGCCCAACGTCTGCCCATATCAAAGCCTAGGGAATGATCATGAAAAGGTCAGAGACGGTCAAGAAGCCGGAGAAGAAACTCGCTATACCGGCTTGCTTGGCGGCACTGCTAACAGCACCGATTCTGGCCGCGTCGCCTGCAGCAGCCGAGATCAACGCGGACACCATCGACAAGTCCATTGTGTGGGTGGACACTGCGTGGAGCGCTTCCGTTCAGGTGCCCTTCAAGGACGGAACCACCGAAACGTACCGGACCACCGTCTACGCGTACTGCACGGGATGGTTCGTCAGCGACACAGGGCACGTGGCAACTGCCGGCCACTGCGTCGAGGCTGACGACGGACTTCGTGTAAGCGTCTACTCGAACGTCATTGAAGAGCAGGGCTTGACGGGGGTCAGGGCTGAGGACGTTGACTGGCCCATGAGCCTGGGCGAGCCATCCATCAAGATTGATCAGCCCTCGGGCATCGATGGCGGAGTTCTCAGCGGGAAAACCGCCATTACAGCGCAGCTGATCGCCAAACAAGGTTTTGAGAAGGGCGACAACGCCCTCTTGCGCATTGCCGATATGAAAGACACCCCCGCTTTGTCGATAGGCCCGGAGGCACCCAAAGTCCGCGAGAAGGTCACCTCTATTGGCTTTCCTGATCTCGTTGGCTCAACCTCGGATGTGGAACGGCAAAAGCCGTCGTACCGATCCGGGGCCGTGAGCTCACGCAGTTACTCAACGCAAGGTGTTCCCCGCACGGAGATCGACACCGACATCACCCCGGGGATGTCCGGAGGGCCTTCAGTCAACGAGGAGGGACAAGTCATTGGCATCAATTCCGCCTACGTGTACCAAGGGGCTGGACAGGCTAACTACATCACCGACACGGAAACGCTCCGGGAATTCCTGACAGCAAATGGAGTCAAGTTGGCTGAGCCGGCGTCACAGTCCGCAGCCCCTGCGGCTGCCGTTGAGAACCCGACCGCCGTCACGTCGACCGGTCCTGAGATTCCGCTGTGGATGATCGTGACACTGGCAGGCCTCGTGCTCGCCCTCGCCGTCATGGCTATCTTCCTCACCCGGGCGATGCGCCAACGGCCCAAGCCGGCCGCCGCAGCCGCTATGCCTGCCGGTCCACAGATGCCTTGGGTGCAAGAACCGCCTCGCCCCGAGAATGGACCCCGCCCTGAAAACGGACCGCGCCGTGAGGACGGTCAGCCTCTGTAGTTCTTCGACGGTATGGTCTACTCTCGCCGGGCCCGCGTCAGCTCGGCCCGCGCCAGCAACTCGCTATCGGACGGGTAGGCGACTTCCTCCAGCACCAAGGGATGCGGAGCAGCAAGCACAGATTTGGCATCGCGTTTGCGTTCGAGAAGACGTGAGTGCAACCAACCCGGAGTTTCCAACCCCTCCCCCACTCGCAAGGCGGAACCTACCAGGGACCGCACCATGTTGTGGCAGAACGCATCGGCCTGAACGGTGGCAACAATAACGTCGTCGCTTCCACGGTCAAACGAGAACTGCTGCAGCTCACGTATGGTCGTGGCTCCCTCGCGGGGTTTGCAGTAAGAACGGAAATCCTGGAGGCCCAGCAACGCAAAGGCGCCCTCGTTCATGAGCTCCACATTCAAAGGCGCTTTATGCCACAAAGTGATTCCCCGCAGCACAGGGTCCCAACGTTCCGGACCGTCGGCAATCCGGTAACTGTACCTCCGCCACAACGCTGAGAAGCGGGCGTCGAAACCTTCCGGCGCCAGACCGGCGTCGTGCACTTCAATGGACCCCGTCAGATCGCCGAGAATGCGGCTCAAAGCGCCGCGGAGTCGGCGTAAAAGCGCGACGGCGGGATCGAGCTCGTGCCCGCGCGGCAGTGACAGCCACTCGGCTTCCGTCAGGTCCAGGTGAACCACTTGACCGCGGGCGTGGACGCCGGCGTCCGTCCGGCCTGCAACCGTCACGCGAACCGGTCGCTGTAGTAGAAGCGCCAAAGCTTCCTCAAGGGATCCTTGCACGGTCCGGAGACCTGGCTGCAGAGCCCACCCGCTGAAAGGGCCGCCGTCGTAGGAAAGATCAAGCCGGACACGCAAAAACCCGCCGCCCCCCATAACGGGGGCAGCGGGTTTTCGTTCGTTCATAGACTTAAGTCTACTGTGAAGAATTCAGTGAATTACTTCTTGTCCTCAGCGGCCGGAGCCTCTTCGGTTTCAGCAGCTTCAGCTTCAGCAGCTTCTGCCTCAGCGGCCGGAGCCTCTTCGGTTTCAGCAGCCTCTGCCTCAACGGCAGGAGCCTCTTCGGTCTCCACGACCTCTTCCTCGGCAGCCGGAGCAGCCTTGGCAGCGGCAGCGGTTGCTTCAGCAACAACGGCCTGCTTCGGGGAAACCGGCTCGAGAACGAGCTCGATGACAGCCATGGGAGCGTTATCGCCCTTGCGGTTGCCGATCTTGGTGATGCGGGTGTAGCCACCATCGCGGTTAGCAACGGCGCCGGCGATGTCGGTGAACAGCTCGTGGACAACGCCCTTGTCGCTGATCAGGCCGAGAACGCGGCGGCGGGAAGCGAGGTCGCCACGCTTGGCGAAGGTGACCAGACGCTCTGCGTACGGCTTCAGGCGCTTGGCCTTGGTGACCGTGGTGGTGATGCGCTTGTGCTCAAAGAGAGCAGCTGCCAGGTTCGCGAGCATCAGGCGCTCGTGAGCCGGGCCGCCTCCGAGGCGCGGACCCTTAGTGGGGGTAGGCATAGTTATTTCTCCTGTTATGTAAGCCGGTCAGGTCCATCACTGGACCCGGCGGCCAAGATCTGCTGTTTAGAGCTCGTCGTCGCTGAACGCGGCGTCGTCCTCTTCGATGGCTGCGGCGCGGGCTGCGAGATCGAAACCGGGAGGGGAGTCCTTGAGGGACAGACCCAGTTCCACGAGCTTTGCCTTGACCTCGTCAATGGACTTCGCACCGAAGTTACGAATGTCCATCAGGTCAGCCTCGGAGCGGGCAACGAGTTCACCCACGGTGTGGATGCCCTCACGCTTGAGGCAGTTGTAGGAACGGACGGTGAGGTCCAGATCCTCGATCGGCAGAGCCATGTCCGCTGCCAGGGCAGCGTCCGTCGGCGACGGGCCAATCTCGATACCTTCAGCTGCGGTGTTCAGCTCACGAGCCAGACCGAACAGTTCCACCAAGGTGGTGCCTGCGGAAGCAACAGCATCGCGCGGGGCGATGGCCTGCTTGGTCTCGACGTCGACAATGAGCTTGTCGAAGTCGGTGCGCTGCTCAACACGGGTAGCTTCCACGCGGAAAGTTACCTTCATGACCGGCGAGTAGATCGAGTCAACCGGAATACGGCCGATCTCGGAGTCGCCGGACTTGTTCTGAGCTGCCGAAACGTAGCCACGGCCGCGCTCGATGGTCAGTTCGAGTTCGAACTTGCCCTTCGAGTTCAGTGTGGCAATGTGCAGATCCGGGTTGTGGAATTCGACGCCGGCCGGCGGAGCGATGTCCGCGGCGGTGACGACTCCGGGGCCCTGCTTGCGCAGGTAAGCAACAACCGGCTCATCGTGCTCTGAGGAAACCGAAAGGTTCTTGATGTTCAGGATGATCTCGGTGACATCTTCCTTGACACCCGGAACCGTGGTGAACTCGTGCAGCACGCCATCGATCCGGATGCTGGTTACAGCGGCACCGGGGATGGAGGAGAGCAGGGTACGGCGGAGGGAGTTTCCGAGGGTGTAGCCGAAGCCCGGTTCCAGCGGTTCAATGATGAAACGGGAGCGGTTCTCGGATACAACTTCTTCAGACAGGGTGGGGCGCTGTGCAATGAGCACTTAGGTTTCCTTTCGGCGAGCATCCGCTATATGACGCAACACAGGTGGTGGAAATCGGCTTCGGTTTCCAGCCTGACCAGCCGGGCCATGCTGATGGATGATCGAAACCATCCATAGCAGGCCCGGCCGGTCAGGCAGGGAAGACCTAATTAGACGCGGCGGCGCTTCGGCGGGCGGCAACCGTTGTGGGCGCTGGGGGTGACGTCCTGGATGGAGCCAACCTCGAGGCCAGCAGCCTGAAGCGAACGGATTGCGGTTTCGCGTCCGGATCCCGGGCCCTTGACGAATACGTCAACCTTGCGCAGACCGTGCTCCTGAGCGCGCTTTGCAGCAGCTTCGGCAGCCATCTGGGCAGCGAACGGGGTGGACTTACGGGAGCCCTTGAAGCCAACCTCACCGGCGGAAGCCCATGAGATTACAGCACCGTTCGGGTCCGTGATGGACACGATGGTGTTGTTAAAGGTGCTCTTGATGTGCGCCTGGCCAAGCGCGATATTCTTCTTATCCTTGCGACGCGGCTTACGAACCGCTCCACGAGTCTTCGGGGGCATTGTTTCTCCTACAGAAAGTTATCGGGGGAAAACCGGATCAATCCCGAGGGATTAACGTCCGGCCTTCTTCTTGCCGGCGACGGTGCGCTTCGGGCCCTTGCGGGTACGAGCGTTGGTCTTCGTACGCTGTCCGCGTACGGGCAGGCCCTTGCGGTGGCGCAGGCCTTCGTAGCTGCCGATCTCTACCTTGCGGCGGATGTCAGCGGCTACCTCGCGGCGAAGGTCACCCTCAACCTTGTAGTTGCCTTCAATGTAGTCACGCAGCTGGACCAGCTCGGCGTCAGTCAGGTCCTTGACGCGAACGTCAGCGCTGATGCCGGTGGCAGCCAGGGTTTCGTGTGCACGGGTCTTGCCCACGCCGTAGATGTAAGTAAGCGCAATTTCCAACCGCTTTTCGCGGGGAATGTCTACGCCAGCGAGACGAGCCATAGTGGCAGTACTCCTTGAATAAACCGGAGGTCGTAGGCAGTACACCCACACGTTCAGTGTGGCCCCAGCCTCCGACCGGGGGTTCGCTGACCAGGCTCTGTAATGCAGTCCTGGCACAGCTTGTGCTGCCTTTATTTACTTGCGTGGGCTAGCAGCCCAGGTTTGTCCTTGCGGACGCAGATTCCCGGAAGGGGAATTAGCCCTGGCGCTGCTTGTGGCGCGGGTTCTCGCAGATCACCATGACCCGGCCGTTACGGCGGATCACTTTGCACTTGTCGCAGATCTGCTTGACGCTCGGCTTGACCTTCATGGCGTTCCTTTGCGTGTTTTGCAGTTGATCTGCTGGAGCGGCTTAGGCACTATTGCCTTGCCGCCCAGCAATTTACTTGTAGCGGTAGACGATACGACCACGTGTGAGGTCGTATGGGCTCAGCTCAACCACTACCCGGTCCTCGGGGAGGATTCGAATGTAGTGCTGTCGCATCTTCCCAGAGATGTGTGCGAGAACGACGTGCTTATTGGTGAGCTCAACACGAAACATCGCATTGGGCAGCGCCTCAGTCACAACGCCCTCGATCTCAATGACCCCGTCCTTCTTGGCCATATCCTCCGCTAACTGTTGTTTGCCGCCGTCCTCCAGTTAGGCACCGAAGATCCAGCGGACGTTTTTTGTTTGCTTGGCCCTCTTGGAACCACGACACTAAAAAGGGCGTGGCTGCACAGACAACCAACAAATAACTCTACGCCAATGTGGCCGGAAAGTTAAATCCGTCTATGGTAGCGCACGTACCTCCAGCCGTCACTCCCCCGCTTGCCGATAGGCGGGGAAGTCACCGGCCTCCGTCGACACGCTTTCGGCCGCCAGGATGCCATCCAGGATGGCCAGCCGGACGGCTTCCGCCGCGGCGCTTTGGAGCGTTATCAGCGACACCTGCCGTGCCTGCTCAGTGCTACGGTCAAGCCCGACGGCGCCAGTCGCCAAAGCGAACACGGTATCTCCGTCCGCCAACGTATGGGACGGATCCAAGGCCCGGGCCAGCCCCGCATGCCCGGCAGATGCAGTCCGCTTGCACTCGGCCACATCCAGTACGGCATTCGTCGCAATCACCACCAACGTGGTGTTGAGCCCCTGCGGCGGTGTCGCGAACGGCACACCCGGCTGATCCTGCGGGCCTGGGGCCCGGCGGCGCGCTTCTAAGGGAGGCACGACCGAGCGCGCAGAGGGCTGCAGGTCCGCAGGGCCAAACACCGGCGCCCCCATCGCGTTCACCACGGCAATGGCTCCGACGATCACCCCGCCATCGAGAGTGATGGACGACGTACCGACCCCGCCCTTGTAGTGGCCACGCGCAACAACGGCCCCCGTACCGGCACCCACGTTTCCACGTTCGACGGCGGCGTGGTCGCCTGAGGCGAAGGCTGCGGCGGCTGCCTGGTAACCCATGTCTGTACCGGGTCGGGCCTTCACGTCGCCGCCCCGTCCGACGTCGAAGATGGCGGCCGCCGGCACAATCGGCACCACAGTCCCGGGAACAGCGAATCCCCTCCCCTGCTCCTCACACCACAACTGCGCCCCGGTAGCCGAGGCCAAGCCGAACGCGCTGCCACCTGTTAGCACCACGGCATCCACAGTGGAAACCAATGTGGTCGGATCCAGCGCATCGGTCTCATGCGTCCCGGGTCCACCCCCGCGCACGTCGACAGACCCCACAGTCCCCGGCGGAGGAAGCACCACAGTAACCCCGGACAACCACCCCTCCCCCACCCTCTGCACATGCCCAACCCGTATGCCAGCAACATCGGTGATCGAATTCATGGCTCCATTCTCCACCTTCGGCCCCCACAGGACTGCTGGCGGGCTGGACCCCGGCAGCGCGCGTCCAAGGGAGGCACGACCGAGCGCGCAGAGGGGTCCAGTTCGCCCGCAGGGCACGGACCCGACCACGAAGTGGGAGCCGAGCCTCAAATACGAACGGGCGAGTAACGCTGAGTAAACGGGTTAGGAAGTGTAAGCCAACTATCGCTACGGCTCCCCGTTTTGGTCCGGAGGGCCTCTGTGGGTGTGGTGAGCTAGCCCTGTCTTCGCTGCCCCGCTCCGGGAGGCGGCGCTCCACATTCGCCCAAAACCGATAGTGACTCATGACTACCCGACAGATTCACAGCAGCAACACCGTGCCTGCAGACAGGCCGGGCATCGAACCTCCGGCCCCACCCGCCGCGCCTGCAAAGGCCGGACCGGACCGAAAGCGCTGGTCCGCCCGCAGTCGCCGGGAATTCCTGGTGTTCCTTGCCATGGCCTTGCCGAACTTGGTGTTGATCGGCACCTTCACCTATTGGCCGCTGATCAACAACATTTACTACTCCACTCTGGATTGGACGCTCGGTTCGGCTTCGGCCACGGTGGTGGGCTTGCAGAACTATGTCACGTTCTTCACAGGTGAGGACGCGTCCAAAGTCCTTGGGACTACTGCGATTTTCACGCTGGTGACGGTTGGCGGTTCGATGGTCCTTGGCCTGTTGGTTGCCTTGGCCTTGAACTCCAAAGTCCGCGGCACCACGTTCGCCCGGTCGGCCGTGTTCGCGCCGTACGTGTTGTCCGGCGTGGGTGTTGGCTTGGTGTGGCTGTTCATTTTTGACCCCGGCTATGGAGTACTCGCTTGGGTCCTGCGCGGCCTTGGCCAACAGAGCCCGCAGTGGATCAATGATCCTCAGCTCTCTTTGGTGATGGTGATCATCGTGTACGTCTGGAAGAACTTGGGCTATTGCGCGGTGGTGTACCTGGCCGGCTTGCAGTCCCTGCCGCGCGATGTGATGGAAGCTGCGGCTCTGGATGGGGCCAACAGCGCACGGAGGTTCTTCAATATCTCCTTGCCGTTGCTTTCCCCCACCACATTCTTCCTGCTGATCACCACCATGCTCAGCTCTTTGCAGGCTTTCGACCTTATCCGCATCATGACTCCGCTCGGCAACGGCACCAGCACGTTGATCTACGAGGCTTATCTGCAGGCGTTCGGGGCTTACAACAGGGCTGGCTATTCGGCCGCGATATCGGTGATTCTCTTCGCCATCCTGTTGATCATCACTGTTCTTCAACTGCGGTTCGTTGAGCGAAAGGTCCACTATTCATGAGCACGCCTCCACCCGCCGTCGTCGTTGGTTCTCCACAGGAGACCATGCAGGAGATGGCGCCGCATGAGCCGCCGCGACCATTATCCAAAGCCAACCTCATCCGGACCGTGGCAACCGGTTACGTGCCCCTGATCATCGCCACGCTTGTGGTGTTCCTGCCGTTGCTTTGGATGGTGTTGAGTTCCTTCAAGCAACCGGGCGAGATTGTCACGATGGATCTCAAGATCCTGCCGGAGTCCCTGAACCTGGAGAATTACGCCACGGCGATGACCACGGTTCCGTTCGCGCAGTTCTTCGCCAACAGCTTGATCGTTACGGTGGTGGGTTCGTCCATCAAGGTCATCCTGGCGATCCTGACGGCTTACGCGTTGGTGTTCGTTCGTTTCCCGTTCAAGAACGTGATCTTCGTGCTGATTCTGGTGGCGCTCATGGTTCCGGCGCAGGTGTCCATCCTGCCCAACTACATCCTCATCGCGGGCATGGGCGGCAAGAACACTCTGTGGGGCATCATCCTTCCGGGCCTGGGGACGGCGTTTGGCACGTTCTTGCTGCGCCAGCACTTCCTCACGTTACCGCCGTCGATTCTTGAAGCAGCTGAAATCGACGGCGCCGGCCACTGGCGCCGGCTGTGGCAGATCATTGTCCCGGTGTCTGTTCCTTCCATCGCGACGGTGGCGCTGGTGACCGTGGTCAGTGAATGGAACGACTACATTTGGCCGCTCATCATCACTGACCGCCCTGAAACCATGACGCTTCCCGTGGGCCTCACTTTGCTGCAGAACTCTGAGGGGAACGGCGCCGGGTGGGGAATCCTCATGGCGGGCGCTGTGCTGGTGATCGTTCCCATCCTGCTGGTGTTCGCAGCACTCCAGCGATACATCGTTGCCGGGCTGACCCAAGGCAGTGTCACCGGCTGATTTTCTCCAACCGCACCATTCGCATCGAAGTAAGTTATTGAGAGGAAACACCATGCGCACCAACCTTGACCGCCGACATTTCCTGGGCCTGGCGGGCCTCGGCGCCGGAGCTGCGGCTCTCGCCGCTTGCGGCGGACCGTCGACGGCGGGCACGGCAGACGCCGTCGACACCGCAACTATCGACTTCAGCGGCATAAAGCCCGCCGCATCCATCGACTTCTGGACCAACCACCCTGGTAAGTCCCAGGATGTGGAGAAGGCGATCATCGAGAAGTTCCATGCCAAGTTCCCTGACATCAAGGTGAACCTGGTGACGGCCGGCGCCAACTACGAAGAGATCGCCCAGAAGTTCCAGACGTCCCAGGCAGCCAAGACGGGCCTCCCCGGATTGGTGGTGCTCTCGGATGTCTGGTGGTTCCGCTACTACTCGAACGGCAGCATCATCCCCATCGATGGCCTGGTGAAGCAACTGGACATCAAGATCGACGACTTCCAGAAGTCGTTGGTGGATGACTACAAGTACGAGGACAAGCAGTGGGCGCTCCCCTACGGCCGTTCCACCCCGCTGTTTTACTACAACAAGGACCACTTCAAGGCCGCCGGCCTTCCGGACCGGGCGCCGGCCACGTGGCAGGAATTTGCCGAGTGGGCACCCAAGTTGAAGGCGACGTCGGGTGCGCAGTACGCCTACATCTACCCGGCCCTGGCTGGCTACGCGGGCTGGACCTTGCAGAACAACCTGTGGGGCTGGGGCGGAAGCTGGTCAAAGGACTGGGATATCACGTGCGATTCTCCTCAGTCCGTCGCCGCGCTGCAGTGGGCGCAGGACTCCATCTATAAGGATGGTTGGGCCGGCGTCTCGTCCAAGGAGGCAGCGGACGACTTTGCCGCGGGGATCACCTCGTCCACGATTTCCTCCACTGGCTCACTGCTTGGCGTCCTGAAGGCAGCCAAGTTCAACGTGGGCGTCGGGTTCCTGCCCGGCGGCCCGGAGGCACCCAGCAGCGTTTGCCCCACAGGCGGTGCGGGCCTGGGCATCCCCAGCGGCATCAGCAAGGAAGAGCAGCTGGCTGCTGCGACGTTCCTCAAGTTCATGACCGAACCTGAGAACACTGCGGCATTCTCGGCAGCCACCGGCTACATGCCCACCAGGCTTTCCGCTGACATGTCGGCCGTTCTTGCAGCCACGCCGCAGATCAAGACCGCCATGGACCAGCTCGCCGCCACCAAGGTTCAAGACAATGCCCGCGTGTTCCTGCCCGGAGCTGACCAGGAGATGGCCAAGTCAGCGGCCAAGATCCTGACGCAACAAGGAGACGTCCAAGCAACCATGAACGAGCTGAAGAAGACCCTCGAGGGCATTTACACCAAGGATGTAAAGCCCAAGCTGAAGGCCTAACAGCCTTTCCGGGGATAAGAAGAGCTGGGCTACTTCAGTAGCCCAGCTCTTCTTTTGCAATTCTTACGGGATAGGGACAGGCACGACGCCGAGCGGCGCCAATTGCTCGGCTCCTCCATCCGGGGCTGACAAGACCCAGATGCCCTTTTCGTGAACAGCTACCGAGTGCTCCCACTGGCAGGATCGCTTGCCGTCGGTGGTGACCACGGTCCAGTCGTCGTCGAGGGTGGCGGTCTCGATGCCGCCACGAACCAACATTGGTTCAATGGCCAGGCACAGGCCGGGCCGGATCTTGGGGCCGCGGTGGCTGGTCCGGTAGTTCAAGACGTCGGGCGCCATGTGCATCTCCGAGCCAATCCCGTGGCCCACGTAGTCCTCCAGGATGCCCAACGGCTTTCCGGGGACGGATGACACGTAGTCATCGATCGCGTTTCCGATGTCCCCCACAAACTTGCCTTTAGCGAGGCCTGCTATGCCCCGCCACATTGCTGCCTCGGTGACGTCGGAAAGACGCTGGTCTTCCGGGTCGGCGTTGCCTACGATCACGGTCCTGGCTGAGTCGGAATGCCAGCCATCAACGATGCAGCCGCCATCGATGGAGATGATGTCGCCGTCGTTGAGGACCCTGCCACCCGGGATGCCGTGGACCACTTCCTCATTGACCGAGGTGCAGATGGTTGCAGGAAAGCCGTGATAGCCGAGGAAGTTCGACTTCGCCCCGGCGTCGTTCAAGACTGCAGCAAAGACGTCGTCCAGGTCCTTGGTGGTGACGCCCGGTTTGGCCGCCGCAACGGCAGCGTCGAGTGCACGGCTCAGGACCAGGCCGGCCTGGTGCATGGTGCGCATCTGCTCGTTGGTTTTGTATTCAATGCGGGGCTGACCGAACGCCATGATCTCCTCTGGAAGGTTTGCTGTAGAGGCCGATCGGGCCCCCTGCTCCGACCATTTTCCCGCACCGGGGAGCGTGGCCGAAATTGGAATGCATCGTGGAAACGAAGAAGGGTGTGTCCCGCACTCACGGTACGGGACACACCCCTTGCTCCGCATAGCTGGTCTCCCGGCTATGTGGAGAACGAACTAAACGGCCTTGGCCGACTCGATCGCCGTCAGCACGCGGTCGGTAACTTCGTCGATACCGCCGATGCCATCAACCTGCGTGAGGATGCCACGCTCGGCGTATTTGGCCACAACGGCTTCGGTCTGCTCGTGGTAGAGATCCAGGCGGTGACGGATGACGGCTTCGTTGTCATCCGAACGGCCCGTTTCCTTGGCACGGCCGAGGAGGCGGGTTACCAGCTCTTCGTCGTCGGCGGTCAGCTGGAGCACGACGTCGAGCTCCTGCTCACCCTCGGCGAGGATCTGGTCAAGGTAGTCAACCTGCGCGGTGGTGCGCGGGTAGCCATCCAGGAGGAAGCCGTTCTCGACGTCGCTCTGGCCCAGGCGATCGCGAACCATGTTGTTCGTGACGCTGTCCGGAACAAAGTCACCGGCATCCATGTACTTCTTCGCTTCAATGCCCAAAGGGGTTTCGCCCTTTACGTTGGCACGGAAGATGTCGCCGGTGGAGATGGCGACTACGCCGAGGCGCTCGGAAATCCGCTCAGCCTGCGTACCCTTGCCCGAACCGGGAGGTCCAATGATCAGCATTCTCGTCATCGCAAAAGCCCTTCGTAGTGACGTTGTTGTAGCTGCGCATCAATCTGCTTGACGGTCTCCAGGCCGACACCCACCATGATCAGAATTGACGTGCCACCGAACGGGAAGTTCTGGTTGGCGTTGATCAGGACGAGTGCAACCAAAGGAATCAACGCGACGAAGCCCAGGTAGAGGGCTCCAGGCAAGGTGATCCTGGAAAGCACGTACTGCAGGTAGTCCGCGGTCGGTTTACCCGCCCGGATGCCCGGAATAAACCCGCCGTACTTCTTCATGTTGTCCGACACTTCTTCAGGGTTGAAGGTGATGGCTACATAGAAGTAGGTGAAGAAAACGATCATGGCGAAATAGAGCGCCATGTAGATGGGGTGGTCGCCACGGGTGAGGTTGTTGTTGATCCACTCAACCCACGGGGCCATCTGCTCCCCTGGAGCCGGCTGGTTGAACTGCGAGATCAGCCCGGGCAGGTAGAGCATGGAGGACGCGAAGATGACAGGCACGACGCCGGCCATGTTCACCTTGATGGGGATGTAGGTGCTGGTGCCACCCACTGTGCGGCGGCCGATCATACGCTTGGCGTACTGAACCGGAACGCGGCGCTGTGACTGCTCCACGAAGACCACCAAGGCGACCGTAAGAAGGCCGACGGCAAGGACAGTGAAGAACGTGCCCGGACCCTTTGACTCCCAGATGGAGCCCAGCGAGCCGGGGAAGCTTGCAGCGATGGAGGTGAAGATCAGCAGCGACATGCCGTTGCCCACACCCTTTTCGGTGACCAGCTCGCCCATCCACATGATGAGGCCGGTGCCGGCCGTCAACGTGATGATGATGAGGATGGTGGTCATGATGCTCTCATCAGGAATGATGGGCAGCGCACAGCCCGGCAGCAACTGGCCGGATCGGGCCAAGGACACCAAGGTGGTGGCGTTAAGCAGGCCCAGGGCGATGGTGAGGTACCGGGTGTACTGCGTCAACTTTGACTGACCGGAGGAACCCTCTTCGTAGAGCTGCTGGAACCGGGGAATGACTACCCGGAGCAGCTGCACGATGATGCTCGCCGTGATGTAGGGCATGATGCCCAAGGCAAACACTGAGACCTGCAGCAACGCGCCGCCGCTGAACAAGTTCACCAGCTGGTAGATGCCCTGCGAGGTGTCACCGGTGTTCAAGCATTGCTGGACATTCTGGTAGTTCACACCAGGCGAGGGGATGAAAGCTCCCAAGCGGAAGATTGTGATGATTCCCAGCGTGAACAACAACTTGCGTCGCAAATCAGGCGTCCGAAACGCCCGGCCGAATGCGCTTAGCAAGCGTCCTCCTGAGTAGAAAGTACAAGGATGTGGATGGGATCAATGAAACCCAACAACCGAGTCTAACCGCTTGTGACGCCGTCGGAATAATCGAGAGTCCACAATCACGCAAAAAATCCCGGTATACAGGGCCGAAGCCCCGCATACCGGGATCCTTTACAACGGGCATTTGCCCCACTGACTCTTAGAGAGCAGTGGTGCTTCCGCCTGCTGCGGCAATCTTTTCCGCAGCGCTGGAAGAGAATGCGTGGGCGGTGACGTCAACCTTGACGGTGATGTCGCCGGTGCCCAGCACCTTGACGGGCTGGTTCTTGCGAACGGCACCCTTCTCAACCAAGGACTCGACGGTGACTACGCCACCTTCCGGGAACAGCTCGTTGAGCTTCTCCAGGTTAACAACCTGGAACTCAACCCGGAACGGGTTCTTGAAGCCGCGCAGCTTCGGCAGGCGCATGTGCAGCGGCAGCTGGCCGCCGGCAAAGCCAGCCTTTACCTGGTAACGGGCCTTCGTACCCTTGGTACCGCGACCAGCGGTCTTACCCTTGGAGCCTTCACCACGACCAACACGGGTCTTGGCGGTCTTGGCACCCGGGGCGGGGCGCAGGTGGTGGACCTTCAGAGCGTGCTGCTTCTCAGCAGTCTCTTCGGCGGTCTTGTTCTCTGCCATTACTTCGCCTCCTCTACATTCACGAGGTGCGGAACCGTGTTCAGCATTCCAACGGTCACGGCGTCAGCGTTACGGACAACAGTGTGTCCGATGCGCTTCAGGCCGAGGGACCGAAGGGTAGCCTTCTGGTTCTGCTTGGCGCCAATGACGCCCTTGATCTGGGTGATCTCCAACTTGGCGTCGGAGGGAGTCAGGTTCTTAGCCATGACTAAACACCTGCCTTCTGGTTCTGGAGCGCGCGCACCAGAGCAGCAGGAGCAACCTCGTCCAGCGGCAGGCCACGGCGGGCAGCCACGGAAGCGGGCTCTTCGAGCTGCTTCAGAGCGGCAACAGTCGCGTGAACGATGTTGATCGCGTTTGAGGAACCGAGCGACTTGGAGAGGATGTCGTGGATACCCACGCACTCCAATACCGCGCGGACCGGACCACCGGCGATAACACCGGTACCGGCGGAAGCCGGACGCAGCAGGACTACACCTGCAGCGGCCTCACCCTGCACACGGTGCGGGATGGTGCTGCCAACGCGGGGAACGCGGAAGAAGGACTTCTTGGCCTCTTCAACGCCCTTTGCGATAGCCGCGGGAACTTCCTTGGCCTTGCCGTAGCCGACGCCGACCATACCGTTGCCGTCACCGACGACGACGAGAGCGGTGAAGCTGAAGCGAC
Source organism: Arthrobacter sp. Rue61a (assembly GCF_000294695.2). Classification (NCBI taxonomy): domain Bacteria; kingdom Bacillati; phylum Actinomycetota; class Actinomycetes; order Micrococcales; family Micrococcaceae; genus Arthrobacter; species Arthrobacter sp. Rue61a. The sequence continues at coordinate 3,392,356 of NC_018531.1, forward strand.
GACCACCCTTGACGACCTTGGCAACGCGGTTGATGGTGACAACGCGCTCTACGAACTGGCTCTTCTCAGCCTCACGACCGCCGTCGCGGCCACCACGGCCACCACGGTCGCCGCGGCCCTGGCCACGGTCGCCGCGCTCGCCACGACGTCCGCCGCGGCGGTCATCGGTAGCGGGTGCGGTCTCAGTTGCTTCAGCAGCTACAGCTTCAGTCACCTGGGTGTCCTTTTCGTTATTTTCAACGGTCACAGTGCCAGCCCACCTTCGCGAGCACCGTCAGCGACGGCGGCGATACGGCCGTGGTACTTGTTACCGCCACGGTCGAAGACAACAGCTTCGACGCCTGCAGCCTTGGCACGCTCGGCAACGAGCTCGCCGACGCGCTTGGCCTTGGCAGTCTTGTCTCCGTCAAATGCGCGGAGGTCAGCTTCCAGGGTGGAAGCGTAAGCCACGGTTACACCCTTGCTGTCATCGACAACCTGGACGAATACGTGACGTGCCGAACGGTTGACGACCAGACGAGGACGTACAGCCGTACCGGTGATGCGCTTGCGGATACGAAGCTGGCGACGGCTGCGTGCAGCAGACTTGCTCTTGTTCGAACGCTTCTTGTTAATTGCGATGGCCATGGTTTACTTACCAGCCTTTCCGACCTTGCGGCGGATGACTTCGCCGGCGTAACGGACACCCTTGCCCTTGTAGGGGTCGGGCTTGCGCAGCTTGCGAATGTTGGCAGCAACCTCGCCGACCTGCTGCTTGTTGATACCCGCAACAGAGAGCTTGGTCGGACCCTCTACTACGAAGGTGATGCCTTCGGGTGCAGAGACGTTGACCGGGTGGCTGTAGCCCAGAGCGAACTCCAGGTCAGAACCCTTGGCCTGAACGCGGTAACCAGTACCAACGATTTCAAGCTTCTTCTCGTAGCCCTCGGTAACGCCCTGGATCATGTTGGCGATCAGGGTGCGGGTCAGGCCGTGCAGCGAACGCGAGTTGCGCTCGTCGTTCGGGCGGGTGACCGTGAGAGTGTTCTCTTCCTGGGTAACCTCGATCGGGCTGGCCACAGTGTGGCTCAGCTCGCCTTTGGCACCTTTGACGCTGATGACGGAGCCATCGAGCTTGACCTCAACTCCGGCAGGAACGGTGATGGGGAGACGTCCAATACGTGACATTATTCTCTTCCTTTCCCGTTACCAGACGTACGCGAGGACTTCGCCGCCCACGCCCTTCTTGCCGGCCTGCTTGTCAGTCAGGAGGCCGGAAGAGGTGGACAGGATTGCGATACCCAGGCCACCCAGCACGTGCGGCAGGTTGGTGGACTTCGCGTAAACGCGGAGGCCCGGCTTGGAGATGCGGCGGACGCCAGCGATGGAACGCTCGCGGTTCGGACCGAACTTCAGGTCGATGGTCAGCTTCTTGCCAACCTCGGCGTCTTCTTCCTTCCAGCCGGCAATGTAGCCTTCTGCCTTCAGGATGTCAGCAACGCGTGCCTTCAGTTTGCTGTACGGCATGGACACGGTGTCGTGGTATGCCGAGTTTGCATTGCGCAGACGCGTGAGCATGTCTGCGACAGGATCTGTCATAGTCATTTGGGCTATAGCCCTTCCTCGTACCGGTTTCCGCTGCGCTTGCTCCTAAGAGCCTGCGCGGACGGACCTGTCACGTAGTTAGTTTTCGGTCTTGAACGGGAAACCAAGCGCCTTGAGCAGCGCGCGGCCTTCGTCATCGGTCTTGGCGGTGGTAACAACCGTGATGTCCATACCGCGAACGCGGTCAATGGAGTCCTGGTCGATTTCGTGGAACATAACCTGCTCGGTCAGACCGAAGGTGTAGTTGCCGTTACCGTCGAACTGCTTGCCGTTGAGGCCGCGGAAGTCGCGGATACGCGGCAGTGCCAGCGAAACAAGACGGTCCACGAATTCCCACATGCGGTCTCCACGCAGAGTTGCGTGTGCACCGATGGGCATGCCTTCGCGCAGCTTGAACTGTGCGATCGACTTGCGGGCCTTGGTTACCTGCGGCTTCTGGCCGGTGATCAGGGTGAGGTCGCGGACAGCGCCGTCGATCAGCTTGGAGTCCTTAGCGGCATCTCCAACACCCATGTTCACTACAACCTTCACCAGGCGGGGAACCTGGTTGACGTTCGCGTAGCTGAATTCGTCCTGCAGTGACTTTTTGATGGTCTCTGCGTACTTCGTCTTCAGACGCGGAACGATCTTTACCGGAGTCTCGAGAGTCTCAGTCATTAGATGTCCTTCCCGGTGGCCTTGGACACGCGGATACGGACGGTCTTGGTAGCGCCATCCTTCTCAACGGTGTCGAGACGGAAACCAACACGGGTCGGCTTCTTGGTGGACGGGTCAACCAAAGCAACGTTGGAAACGTGGATCGGGGCTTCAACAACCTCGATGCCACCGGTCTTGGTGCCGCGCTGCGACTGACCGACCTTGGAGTGCTTGGTGACGCGGTTGATTCCCTCTACCAGCACGCGGTTGGTGTCCGGGAATACGCGCAGGACCTTGCCCTGCTTGCCGCGGTCGCCGCCACGTTCCTGCTTGGCGCCAGTGATGACCTGAACGAGGTCACCCTTCTTGATCTTAGCCATGGACTAAAGCACCTCCGGGGCCAGCGAAACGATCTTCATGAACTTCTTGTCGCGAAGTTCACGACCAACCGGGCCGAAGATACGGGTACCGCGGGGGTCACCGTCGTTCTTCAGGATCACAGCTGCGTTTTCGTCAAACTTGATGTAGGAACCATCCGCACGGCGGCGTTCCTTCTTGGTACGAACGATGACAGCCTTGACGACGTCACCCTTCTTTACGTTGCCGCCAGGGATAGCGTCCTTGACGGTGGCGACGATGACGTCGCCGATGCCTGCGTAGCGACGACCGGATCCACCGAGAACGCGAATGGTAAGGATTTCCTTAGCACCCGTGTTGTCGGCGACCTTGAGTCGCGACTCCTGCTGAATCAATTTTTACTCCTTGCGTCGCGCCGGTTCTCAGACCGAAATCATGCATACGGAATGAGCCTTGCGGAACGGTTGATCGGGGTGTCTCTTGACCTGCCTGGATTTTGCCAGAACAGGCCTAAACGCCCGTGCCACAAGCATCAGCTTCCCTTGCAGAAAACTCTGCGCGGGGCAGTATGCAGCGGCACGATTGTTTACGAGGTAGTGGACGACGCACAAGTGGCGCCATACAAACTCAATATCCTAGCACGTCAGCGGCCTAAAACCGAAACGGCGGGAGAAGCGGAAAGGCCCGCATTCCCAAGGGAATGCGGGCCTCTCCAGTGAATCACTGCCAGGCGAGCCCGGCGTTGGATTTACTTGGCCTTTTCGAGGATCTCCACCAGACGCCACCGCTTGGTAGCGGAGAGCGGGCGGGTCTCAGAGATGAGAACGAGGTCGCCGATGCCGGCGGTGTTCTCTTCGTCGTGAGCCTTGATCTTCGAGGTGCGGCGAATAACCTTGCCGTACAGAGCGTGCTTCACGCGGTCTTCAACCTGAACAACGATGGTCTTTTCCATCTTGTCAGAGACAACGTAGCCGCGACGCGTCTTACGGTAACCGCGCTGTTCAGCGCTGGCTGCTGCTTCCGTCACAGTTTCCTTCTCGCTCACTTGGCGTCCTCTCCAGCTTCAACCTCGGCCTTTTCAGCCTTGGCAGCCTTCTTGGACTTCTTTTCTTCCTTGGCTTCCACAACCGGTGCGGCAACCTCGGCACGAATGCCCAGCTCGCGCTCACGGAGAACGGTGTAGATGCGTGCGATGTCCTTCTTTACCGCGCGCAGGCGACCGTGGTTCTCCAGCTGTCCGGTGGCGGACTGGAAACGCAGGTTGAACAGCTCTTCCTTGGACTTGCGGAGTTCTTCAACGAGACGCTCGTTGTCGAAACCGTCCAGCTGTGCGGGTGCGAGATCCTTCGACCCTACTGCCATTTCTATTCACCACCTTCGCGACGCACAATGCGTGCCTTCAACGGGAGCTTGTGGATTGCCAGGCGCAGGGCCTCGCGAGCTACCTCTTCATTGACACCGGAGAGTTCGAAGAGAACCCGGCCCGGCTTGACGTTTGCGACCCACCATTCCGGAGAACCCTTACCGGAACCCATGCGGGTTTCGGCAGGCTTCTTCGTCAGCGGACGGTCCGGGTAGATGTTGATCCAGACCTTACCGCCACGCTTGATGTGGCGGGTCATCGCGATACGAGCGGACTCGATCTGACGGTTGGTTACGTATGCCGGGCTGAGAGCCTGGATACCGTACTCACCGAAGCTGACCTTGGTGCCGCCCGTTGCAGCGCCGGAACGACCCGGGTGGTGCTGCTTACGGTGCTTGACTCGACGTGGGATAAGCATTTAAGCCTGTCCTCCTTCTGCTGCCGGAGCAGCAGCTTCAGCGGCCGGTGCTTCAACGGCAGCGGGTGCTGCCTCAGCTGCCGGACGGTCGTTACGACGACGGCGGTCGCCACCCGGGCGGCCCGGGCGGTCTCCTGCACGGCCACGGGACGGAGCAGCAGCTGCCTGCTGAGCCAGTTCCTTGGCAGTTACGTCACCCTTGTAGATCCAGACCTTCACGCCGATACGGCCGAAGGTGGTCTTGGCTTCGTAGAAGCCGTAGTCGATGTTCGCGCGGAGGGTGTGCAGGGGCACACGGCCTTCGCGGTAGAACTCCGAGCGGGACATTTCTGCGCCACCCAGACGACCCGAGCAAGCAACACGGATACCCTTGGCACCCGCACGCTGTGCGGACTGCATGGCCTTCTTCATCGCACGGCGGAAAGCCACGCGGGAAGTGAGCTGCTCAGCGATGCCCTGGGCAACAAGCTGTGCTTCCATCTCGGGGTTCTTGACCTCGAGGATGTTCAGCTGAACCTGCTTGCCGGTGAGCTTTTCGAGCTCGCCGCGGATGCGGTCTGCTTCAGCGCCGCGGCGGCCGATAACGATACCCGGGCGTGCCGTGTGGATATCCACGCGGACACGGTCACGGGTGCGCTCGATCTCGACCTTGGCGATGCCGGCGCGCTCCATGCCGGTGGACATGAGCTGACGGATCTTGATGTCCTCGCGGACGAAGTCCTTGTAGCGCTGTCCGGGCTTGGTGCTGTCAGCGAACCAGTGCGAAACGTGGTCGGTGGTGATGCCGAGTCGGAACCCGTGCGGGTTAACTTTCTGTCCCACTTAGCGAGCCTCCTCTTTCTCCGGGGTTGCGACAACCAGCGTGATGTGGCTGGTCCGCTTCCTAATGCGGTAGGCGCGGCCCTGGGCACGCGGCTGGAACCGCTTCATGGTCGGGCCTTCATCAACAAATGCTTCGGTGATGAAGAGGTCGCTGTCGTCGAATGCAACGCCGTCACGGTCCGCGAGGACACGTGCGTTGGCCATTGCCGACTGAAGTACCTTGAATACCGGCTCCGAAGCTGCCTGGGGGGCAAACTTCAGAATTGCCAGAGCCTCATTCGCTTGCTTACCACGAACAAGGTTGACGACGCGCCGGGCCTTCATAGGCGTTACGCGGATGTGACGCGCAATAGCCTTGGCTTCCATTGCTTTCCTTCTCTCGTCTAAGACGTAAGGTCAGGCGCCTAGCGGCGCTTGCCCTTACGGTCGTCCTTAACATGGCCGCGGAATGTCCGCGTGGGAGCGAATTCGCCGAGCTTGTGCCCGACCATCGACTCAGTGACAAACACCGGGATGTGCTTGCGTCCGTCGTGTACGGCGATCGTGTGCCCGAGCATGTCGGGGATGATCATCGAACGGCGGGACCAGGTCTTGATGACGTTCTTGGTGCCCTTATCGTTTTCCCGTGCGACCTTCACAAAGAGGTGCTGGTCAACGAAAGGACCTTTTTTCAGGCTGCGTGGCATGTGTCCAGGCTCCTATCGCTTGTTCTTGCCAGTACGGCGGCGACGAACAATAAGCTTGTCGCTCTCTTTGTTCGGACGGCGGGTACGGCCCTCGGGCTTGCCGTTCGGGTTAACCGGGTGACGTCCACCGGAAGTCTTACCTTCACCACCACCGTGCGGGTGGTCAACCGGGTTCATGGCTACACCACGGACGGTCGGGCGAACGCCCTTCCAGCGCATACGGCCGGCCTTGCCCCAGTTGATGTTCGACTGCTCGGCGTTGCCGACCTCGCCGACGGTTGCGCGGCAGCGCACGTCAACGTTGCGGATTTCGCCGGAGGGCAGACGCAGCTGGGCGAAGCGGCCTTCCTTGGCAACGAGCTGTACCGAAGCACCTGCGGAACGTGCCATCTTGGCGCCGCCACCCGGACGCAGTTCAACTGCGTGGATTACGGTACCAACCGGGATGTTGCGCAGCGGCAGGTTGTTGCCCGGCTTGATGTCAGCGTCAGGACCAGCCTCGACGAAGTCACCCTGGGACAGCTTGTTAGGAGCGATGATGTAACGCTTGGTGCCATCAACGTAGTGCAGGAGTGCGATGCGAGCCGTACGGTTCGGGTCGTACTCGATTTCGGCAACGCGGGCGTTGATGCCGTCCTTGTCGTGACGACGGAAGTCGATCAGACGGTACTGGCGCTTGTGCCCACCACCCTTGTGACGGGTGGTGATCTTACCGGAGTTGTTACGGCCGCCGGTCTTGTGCAGCGGACGCAGCAACGACTTTTCCGGAGTCGATCGCGTGATTTCAGCAAAGTCGGCTACGCTCGAGCCACGACGGCCCGGGGTAGTCGGCTTGTATTTACGGATTCCCATAATTTATTTCCTCGTTAAAGTGGTCTCCGCTACGCGAGCGGACCGCCGAAGATGTCGATTGTGCCTTCTTTGAGGGTGACAATTGCACGCTTGGTGCTCTTGCGCTGTCCCCAGCCGAATTTGGTGCGCTTGCGCTTACCGGCACGGTTGATGGTGTTGATCGAGTCAACCTTGACCGAGAAGATCTTCTCGACGGCCAATTTGATCTCGGTCTTGTTCGAGCGAGGGTCCACCAGGAAGGTGTACTTGCCTTCGTCGATCAGACCGTAGCTCTTTTCCGAAACGACGGGTGCAAGCACGACGTCGCGCGGGTCCTTGATGGTGGTTACGCTCACTTGGAGGCCTCCTCGTTCTTGGCCTTGTCAGCGACGAACGCCTCGAAAGCAGCCTTGGTGAAGACCACGTCGTCGGAGATGAGTACGTCGTAGGTGTTCAACTGGTCTGCGTACAGAACGTGAATACCTGCGAGGTTGCGCACGGAGAGTGCAGCAACATCGTTGGCGCGCTCGATTACGACGAGCAGGTTCTTGCGCTCGGAGACTGCACGCAGCGAAGCCAGTGCTTCCTTGGCGGACGGCTTGGTGCCGGCTACCAGTTCAGCGATGACGTGGATGCGGCCGTTGCGGGCGCGGTCAGACAGGGCGCCGCGGAGTGCAGCAGCCTTCATCTTCTTGGGGGTGCGCTGGCTGTAGTCACGAGGGGTCGGACCGTGGACAACGCCACCGCCGGTCATGTGAGGAGCACGGATTGAACCCTGACGGGCGCGGCCGGTGCCCTTCTGCTTGAACGGCTTGCGACCTGCACCGGAAACCTCGGCGCGGGTCTTCGTCTTGTGGGTACCCTGGCGTGCAGCAGCGAGCTGTGCGACGACGACCTGGTGCAGCAGGGGCACGTTGGTCTGGACGTCGAAGATCTCTGCAGGCAGGTCTACCTTGACAGTGCTAGTCATTTAACTAGGCTCCCTTCACGGCGGTGCGTACGAGTACGACCTGGCCGCGGGCACCGGGGACGGCACCCTTGATAAGGAGCAGCGACTTCTCAGCGTCAATGGCGTGAACCGTGAGGTTCAGCGTGGTGTGACGCTCGGCGCCCATGCGGCCGGCCATTTTCAGGCCCTTGAAGACGCGGCTCGGGGTGGATGCGCCACCGATGGAGCCAGGCTTACGGTGGTTCTTGTGGGCACCGTGGGAAGCGCCAACGCCGTGGAAGCCGTGACGCTTCATAACACCGGCAAAGCCCTTACCCTTGGAGGTGCCGACGACGTCGATCTTCTGGCCGGCTTCGAAGATCTCAACAGAGAGCTCCTGGCCCAGCTCGTAGGATGCGGCGTCTGCGGTACGCAGTTCGACGACGTGGCGGCGAGGAGTTACGCCAGCCTTTTCAAAGTGACCAGCCAGCGGCTTGGTGACCTTGCGGGGGTCGATCTGGCCGTAGCCGATCTGGACGGCGACGTAGCCATCTACCTCTGCGTTGCGCAGCTGGGTGATGACGTTGGAGTCAGCCTGGACGACAGTTACCGGGATGAGCTTGTTGTTCTCGTCCCAGACCTGGGTCATGCCGAGCTTCGTGCCCAGCAGGCCCTTTACGTTACGGGTTGCGGTCATAGTCTCTCAGCACCTCCCTAGAGCTTGATTTCGATGTTCACGTCAGCGGGCAGGTCGAGACGCATAAGCGAGTCAACAGCCTTCGGCGTGGGGTCGATGATGTCGATCAGACGCTTGTGAGTACGCATTTCGAAGTGCTCACGGCTGTCCTTGTACTTGTGAGGAGAGCGAATAACGCAGTAAACGTTCTTCTCCGTCGGCAGCGGCACCGGGCCGACTACCGTTGCGCCTGCGCGCGTGACCGTCTCAACGATCTTCCGCGCTGAAACATCAATGACCTCGTGGTCATATGACTTCAGCCGGATGCGGATTTTTTGTCCCGCCATGTCGCCTGACTCTCTTTCAGCTAGTGCTGCTCTAGTTAGGGCTGCTCTGTTTACTTACCTGTTGATGTGGCCGCCGAAGCGTTTGAGGATTTACCACCACACGCCGCACAAGCTGAATCCGGAGTAATCCGGGTTCCTCACCTTGCCGGCGCACCGACCCCCGCGGTCGGGCGTGTCGCGATTTCCACGCAAACTCGACCGCAATCATGGGGTTCAGGGTTATGTTTGGGCTTCAGCCTGGACCCTGACACCCGGCATTATCCGGATCGGGACACGAAGAAGCGCTTGAACAACTCATCCAGTATGGCGGAAATATGGTGTAAAGGCCAATCGACCCTGAGGAGCCATTGCCCGGCCCCCATCCTGTGAGGATGATGGGGGCATGAACGCCCGGGATTCAGGTTCAGTGGAAGATCTCGCCGCCCGCCTGCGCCCGGGGTTCACGCTGGGTGTTGCGGCTGCCGCCTTCCAGATTGAGGGTTCCCTGACCGCTGATGGTCGTGGCCCGTCGGGTTGGGATGCGTTCTACGAAAAGCCGGGAGCAATAGTCGACGGCGGCTCCCCCGCCGTCGCGTGCGATCACTATAACCGTGCTGATGAAGACATCGCCTTGATGCAAGAGCTGGGCGTTGATTCCTACCGCTTTTCGCTTTCTTGGCCGCGAATCCAGCCCGGAGGCAAGGGTGCAGTCAACCAGCGTGGCCTGGACTTCTACGATCGCCTGATCGACAAACTCCTGGCTGCAGGCATTTCCCCCATGGCCACGTTGTACCACTGGGATACCCCTCTGGAGTTGGAGCACGCCGGGGGGTGGATGAACCGGGACACCGCGGAACGCTTCGCAGTCTATTGTGAAGCCGCCGCTGAGCGCTTCGGTGACCGCGTTGAGTACTGGGTCACCATGAACGAGCCCGTTTCCGTTACCGTGCAGGGCTACGCGTTGGGGGTGCATGCCCCTGGCAGGGAACTGCTGTTCGACTCACTGCCTGCCGCGCATCATCAATTGCTGGGACATGGGATGGCCGTGCGGGCTCTCCGGAGCGCAGGAGTCAAAGGGCAAATCGGGGTGTCCAATATGCACAGCCCCGTCGAGCCGGCCAGCAACAGCCTTGCCGACAGGCTGATGACGCAGGCGCTGGACCTGATCCTCAACCGCATCTATGCCGACGCGATACTGCTTGGCCAATACCCCAAACCACCTTTGCCCATGAAGCCGTGGTTCCGCTCATTAGGTACAGTCCATGACGGTGATCTTGAACTGATCAGCCAACCCTTGGACTTCTACGGGCTCAACTACTACTACCCCGTGAAGGTGGCGGCAGGCCCCGGTCCGGCTGAGATCCCCACCGGAAGGTCGCCCGAAATGTCCAAGGTCCCTTTCCATTTGGCCGCCTACCAGGAATATGAGACCACAGGGTTTGGCTGGCCTGTTGCACCGGAATACCTGGCGTTGCTGCTACGCGAAATGAAAGACCGGTATGGGGAGGCTCTCCCCCCTGTCTACATCACGGAAGGCGGAGCCAGCTTTCCTGAACCAGGCCACGTCGATGGACCTGTCCAGGACACCAACCGCATCACGTATCTGGCCGAACACATAGGACATGCACTGACAGCAACCGGGCCTGGCGGCATCGCCGAGGATGTGGATCTTCGCGGGTACTACGTCTGGACCTTGCTGGACAATTTTGAGTGGGCGGCGGGCTACTCGCAGCGATTTGGCCTCATCCACGTGGACTTCGAGACCCAGGAAAGGACTCCGAAGGATTCCTTTTACTGGTACCGGGCGCTGGGTCGTGCACGCCACCACCACCGGCATATTTAGCCCGCCTGAGTTAACTTGAACCTTGCAGTTCGGAACGTCGCCCTATTTGTTCTTGTTGGCGCGCCGAATCCGCTTTGCGCGTTCGATCTCGCTCTTGAAGTTCTTTCGACCCCACAACACGCCGCCGCCGATAGCCGCAATGACTGCCAGGAAAATCAGGAATTCCATGGTGCACTCCTCTCCGTAGACTGCAACATTATCGGATTCCGTCATGGGTACGCGCAGGAGGGACGTCACTCGGATCTCCGCCTTGGCCCGGGCCACCGGTACTACTTGGCGGCTTCCGGTTCAAACGCCATACGGCCAGCACGATCAGCGCCAAGGCTACAAGGGCAAGCATGGCGAAGGCGTAGGAGCGCAGCGCCCACATGACGCTCAGCGCCACCGCGATGGCACCCCACCACACCAGCAACCGTTCTGCCAAAAGCAGGCCTGCGGCCAGAAGCAGAACATGTGCCACAAGTACGTACAGTTGCTGAGACGACGTTCCGCCGAAGATGGTTCCCAAAGACGTCAAGGACAACGCACCGGCGGCAATGCAAAGCCGGGGCAGGCCGTCCGTCCGTTGCCCCTTGACATAGCGCAGCCCTGCTATAACGGCTCCAGCTACCACATACCATTGCGCGGCCCAGAACCAATCAGGCCTGGAACCGTCCACAAACAGCACTGCCCGTTGGAGGGCTGCAACAGAGATCAGCCCCGCCAGCTCAGCTGCCAGCCACTTGCCGTGCGGCACCTCAACCACGGCCAATACCCCGGTTGCGACCACCAGGACGAAGCCGAGCATGGACGTTTCGTCATGCCCCAGCCCCACCGCCGCAGATGAAGCAACAGCCAAGGCCGCTGCGGCAGACAGCGAGTTCCGTCGCCAGTGTTGCCCGCTGATGGCCGGTCCGCCGAACATCTTCAGTGAATAGAGGATCACCGCGGTCCCCACACCGCCAAAGATCCAAGCGGCGTAGTCGCTCCAGACGCCCGTAGGCAGCCCCTGCAGCAAACCGTCGACGGCGGGAACCGCCCCTACCAGCACTGCCGGAGCAGCTGCCGCGTAGAGAGCGGGCAATCGTTCAAAGTGCGAGACCGCGAACAAGACACCGGCCAGCACCAACACAGACAGTCCAGCCAGGGAATAGGAAACGCCCAAGGTCAGCAGGCCGCCGGCAACGGTGAACGCCATGGCTGAGTTGAGCCAGAACCACCGCTCCGTGACAGCAACCTCTACTCCGGCAGCCGCCTTTTCGGGCCCGAACACGGCCCTGGCAGCAATCATGGCGACTGCAAGGGCCAGCAGGACAACAGGTACTTGGGACTTGTCCAGCAGTGGCTGGTGCAGCCACGTTGATGCAGGGAACAAGAGTGCCGGCCCGGCTGCGATGACGCCCGCCCCTATAGCCGCGACACCGAAGTATCGGGATCCGCGTGTACCGAGGATCCGCCAGACGACCGCAGCGGAAGCCGGGACCAGGGCCAACTGAAGCATGACCACCCAGCGGCCACCGCCGTCGTAATCTCCTGCGAGCAAGTAGACGAACGGCAGCAAGAGTTGGGCACCCAAGGTGGCCCGGACCGTTGCCTGTTGGAAGGCGACATCGACGCCAAGCCTGCGCAGGACCAAAGTCAGCACATGCTGCGCCACGAATACCAGCGCCAGACTGATGGACACCGCTGCCGGCGACTCCGTGACATCGGCCACTGTCACAGCAATGAAGGCGCCACCAAGCACCCGGACCGCCAGCAAGTAGCCACCCCGGATCAATCGGTGGCGGATCACACCCACCATGAAACCGCCGTAGGCCGCAAAGATGCCAAGCAAAATTTGGACGTCCCGGATATCCCCCAAGCGAAGAGCCAGGAGGAGCACCAAAGCGGCGGGGGCGAAGATCCACGCGGCGGCGTGGTCTCGCAGAATCGCACTGACAATGACGGCAGCCAGGGCCGTTGTAACCGCTGCAACTCCCGGTTGCCAGCTGTCCCTGACGCCCCACCCTCCCAACTCCGTGGTGACAGTAAGGAAAGTGGTGGCTGCGGCCATGAGGGCAAGCACAGCACCGGCGTCGAACACGGAAGCACGCGGGTTGCGGCGGCGGCTGCCCGCACGCAGGGGAAGGATCAGCTGGAGCGCAGCTGCCACTACAACCACAAGTCCCACGGACGCAATTTCACCGGCGAGGCGAATACTCCAGCCATCGCGCATCGCGTCCCCGTAGGCCGATGCCACCAAAACGGTGCCGACTATCCGAGCCAGCCACCAATAGCACTGTCTATGGAAGGTCGGGGAAATGCGCACGGCTGTTACGACAAGGTAGGCAAGCAGGGCCAGGAGGACAACATTTGCCTGCGTCCAGGACACGAATGCTGCTGCCATGCTGCCGGCAATAGCCGCAGTGGCCGGAGCGATTACTTCAGCCACCGAAGGGCGCCACGCATCCCGGGTGCCTGGATCCCGATGAGATTGCGGGAACACCAGGAGGCCTGAGGCCAAGCCTGCCAACAGGACAACCAGAACAGCTGCAGCAACAGCCGGGCGACCGGATGCGGCATCGAACGCCGGCAAGGCAAGAAGCCCGGCCACTGCGGCGCCGCCAAAGCCAGCCACGGAGGCTTGCGGGGCCAACAACCGGACTCCCCCGCGTTCCAGCCCGGCACTGAGCAGTTGCTGCACAGATGCTCCGGCGACGAGCACTATCAGAGAGTACGCAGTCCGGTCCGGATTTCCCGTAAAGATGCCTGCCACCCCGGTGGGTACAGCCAAGGTGATGGCGATCCGCCCCGCAAGAATCAAGTACTGGCGATAAGAAGCCGGCCTGATCAACGCCCGCAAGAACCAATAAAGTGCGGCGGACGCCAAGAGTGCCGAGACGGTCCATGCACCCAGCAGGCCGCCCAGCGCACCAGCCACCCCCAGCACTGCGACGGGGGCGAACTCCATGCCTTGGCCCAGTTTCCAAACAACCACCATGGCAGTCAGCATCGTCAAGGACAGAGGAACGTAGTTGGGGAGGTCGAACGCTCCAAACTCCAGCACCACCGTGAGTACTGCCGAGGTGACTAGCTGCAACGCCAGGCATGAGACGGCGTCATACCACCAGGAGTGCGGCAGCAGCCTCTTACCACCGTAGGCGACTCCCAAGGATTGGACTCCCAGGCAGATTGCCGCAGCCAACATCACCGAACTCACATCAGCGGTGACGTCCCATACCACTCCGAGTAAAGCCAGTGTCAGTGCAGCCCGTGCAGCATAAAGATGCTGCACCCTGTACCGTGCCTGCGGGACGAAGAACATCACAGCAAAGTAGACACCACACATCAACATCACCCAGGCGTACTCCCCCTTGGACAAAAGATGCGGTGTGAGGGTCACGGCCACGGCCACCAGAGGAACCAACGAGGGGTGCAGCACCATCAGCGGACGGACGTACAACGGAGGAAGCCACCTGGGATTCAGCAAGGCAACAACAGTCAGGAGAATGGCCACTCCGATGAGTGCCGTGAAATACCAGACCAAGGCGCCCCCAAGAACGGAAACACCGGACCACGCCGTTGAGACGACAAAGCTGAGGGACAAGAAGGCCAGGACTTTGTTGTCCAGCCTCACGGCTGTGTAGGCATAAACCGCTGTCCCCAACAACGACGTGACCAGCCAAGCCGCAGGACCGTTGTGTAGCACGAAGTTGTACATGGCCAGCCCGGTAACGGGTATGAGCGCCAAGCCTGTTCCAACGAAGGCAACGGCAGCCGGCCTGAGGCGGGCTACGCGCGCGTGGATGACCATACCTGACACGTAGAACAGCGCAGTGATGAACCAGATGCCTACGAAGCGGAAGAGAGCAGGAAGGCTCGTGCCCACGAAGAGCGCCCCCGCTGCGACGAGGAGGAGGCTGGCAACGTAAAGCGTGATGTTGATGTTTTGCTGGTCACGCTTCTCCTTGCGCGCAGCAGCAGCCTCAGGAGTTTCCCGTACTACCGGCGGGGGCGGAACCGGGGAAGCAACTTGTTGATATGGCGCAGGCTGCCGGGCGGCCGGCGGAGGCATTGGGGGCCTGGCCTGCTGACTCGCTGGCTGCGGGGAAGGCGGCCGGAAAGGCGACCGGACGTCCGGCAGAGGCATCGCGGGTGGAGCCGGTGCTTGTACGGGCCGCTGGAGGTACACCGGGGCCGGCGGGGAGCTTACGGGGGCCGGCGGCGAGCTTACGGGGGCCGGCGGGGAGCTTATGGGGGCTTGCTGGGCCGTCCGGGCGGCTGCCCTGTTCACGTCCTGCCCCTTGGCTTCCGCGTCCCGCCAGCCAGCCACGTGACCGGCAAGGTAGCCCGCTTGGTAAGCGGCGGCCTTGTCCGGCGCCACGGAAGCATCGTCTGAAGTCCCCCGGCGCCCCATTGCCACCCCCAGCGCATAGCCAACCGCGCCCACGATGACGATGAGCAGCAGTAAGAGGAATGCAGTCATGGAAGCTCCTTGGTTATGCCGGACGCGGCAAGTGCACGGCCTTTATCCATTCGATAGATTAACTATAGCAAAAAGAACCCCACCGCCGAAGCGGTGGGGTTCTTTCTAACTAACTACCGGCTGGGCCGGAGCGTCACCGATCTACAAGTAGAGACTACTTGATGATGCTGGTGACACGTCCCGAACCAACGGTGCGGCCGCCTTCGCGGATAGCGAAGCCGAGGCCCTCTTCCATAGCGATCGGCTGGATGAGCGCAACGGTCATCTCAGTGTTGTCGCCAGGCATAACCATTTCCGTGCCTTCCGGCAGGGTGATAACGCCGGTTACGTCCGTGGTACGGAAGTAGAACTGCGGGCGGTAGTTGGAGTAGAACGGGTTGTGACGTCCGCCTTCGTCCTTGGAAAGGATGTAGACGTTAGCCTCGAAGTCGGTGTGCGGGGTGATGGAACCCGGCTTGACGACAACCTGGCCACGCTCGACATCGTCGCGCTTCAGACCGCGGAGCAGGAGGCCACAGTTCTCGCCGGCCCATGCTTCGTCGAGCTGCTTGTGGAACATCTCGATACCGGTAACCGTGGTCTTCTGGATCGGGCGGATGCCAACGATCTCAACCTCGGAGTTGATGGCGAGAGTTCCACGCTCGGCGCGGCCCGTAACAACGGTGCCACGACCGGTGATCGTGAAGACGTCTTCGATCGGCATCAGGAACGGCTTGTCGCGGTCACGTACGGGGTCCGGAACGGACTCGTCGACAGCTGCCATCAGGTCCTGGACGGACTTGACCCAAACCGGGTCGCCTTCCAGAGCCTTGAGGCCGGAAACGCGAACAACCGGAGCCTCATCGCCATCGAAGCCCTGCGAGCTCAGGAGCTCACGAACTTCCATTTCGACGAGGTCGAGGAGTTCTTCGTCATCAACCATGTCGGACTTGTTCAGTGCGACCAGCAGGTAGGGAACACCAACCTGGCGGGCGAGCAGAACGTGCTCACGGGTCTGAGCCATCGGACCATCGGTTGCAGCAACCACGAGGATTGCGCCGTCCATCTGGGCAGCACCGGTGATCATGTTCTTGATGTAGTCAGCGTGACCCGGGGCGTCTACGTGTGCGTAGTGGCGCTTCTCGGTCTGGTACTCCACGTGGGAGATGTTGATGGTAATACCGCGCTGGCGCTCTTCCGGAGCAGAGTCGATCGACGCGAAGTCGCGCTGCTCGTTGAGATCCGGGTACTGGTCGTACAGCACCTTGGAAATGGCGGCAGTCAGCGTCGTCTTACCGTGGTCAACGTGACCAATGGTGCCGATGTTGACGTGCGGCTTAGTCCGCTCGAACTTTGCCTTTGCCACAGGTTCCTCCTAGAACGATTTCAAGTGAAGTGCTCCTCGGCCGCGCTTTTCGCGGCAGAAACTTTAGCAAGTCTACTTGGGGGCTTGGTTTTGGTGAAATTGCAGATTCAGGAACCAATGGTAGTTCCTCGAGCCTGTTTGCGCAGTGGCCGGGCCGCGGCTGTCGCCGCAGCCCCGCCTCAAGCGCTCAGATGCCTTCCCGATACCGGAATTGCATCCGTTACCGGGAGATTACTCGCCGCGGGTTTTCTGGATGATCTCGTCGGCTACTGCCTTGGGGACCTCCGCGTAGCTGTTGAACGTCATGGAGTACACAGCGCGACCCTGGGTCTTGGACCGGAGGTCACCGATGTAGCCGAACATGCCGGACAGCGGAACGTGTGCACGGATAACCTTCACACCTGCAGCGTCTTCCATGGACTGCATCTGGCCACGACGGGCGTTCAGGTCACCAATAACATCACCCATGTATTCCTCAGGTGTGCGGACCTCAACATCCATCAGCGGTTCAAGCAGAACAGGGTTCGCCTTACGTGCAGCTTCCTTGAAAGCCATACGTCCGGCGATCTTGAACGCCATTTCCGAGGAGTCAACATCGTGGGACGCGCCATCAATCAGCGTGGCCTTGATACCGACAACCGGGTAACCGGCCAGGACGCCGTCGTTCAGTGCATCCTGGATACCAGCGTCAACGGACGGGATGTATTCGCGCGGAACGCGGCCACCAGTGACCTTGTTCTCGAACGCGTACAGCTCGCCGGAAGCGGTGTCCATGGGCTCGATCGCAATCTGGATCTTTGCGAACTGACCCGAACCACCGGTCTGCTTCTTGTGCGTGTAGTCAAGGCGCTCAACGGCGCGCTTGATGGTTTCGCGGTAAGCAACCTGCGGCTTGCCAACGTTTGCCTCGACCTTGAATTCGCGGCGCATGCGGTCCACAAGGATGTCCAGGTGGAGCTCGCCCATGCCGGCGATGATGGTCTGGCCCGTGTCTTCGTTGAGGGAGACCTGGAAGGTCGGGTCCTCAGCGGAGAGCTTCTGGATGGCCGTGGAGAGCTTCTCCTGGTCACCCTTGGTGTTGGGTTCGATCGCAACCGAGATCACGGGCTCCGGGAAGCTCATGGACTCGAGGACGATCTGGTTGTTCGCATCGCACAGGGTGTCGCCTGTGGTGGTGTCCTTCAGACCGATGGCTGCATAGATGTGGCCGGCGGTAGCGCCCTCGACGGGCATTTCCTTGTTGGCGTGCATCTGGAACAGCTTGCCGATGCGTTCCTTCTTGCCCTTGGTGGAGTTAACCACCTGGGCGCCAGCCTCGACGTGACCGGAGTACACGCGGACGAAGGTCAGCTGACCGAAGAACGGGTGCGCAGCAATCTTGAAGGCGAGGGCCGAGAACGGCTCGTCGGCAGACGGCTTGCGGGTGAGTTCCTTCTCTTCGTCGCGGGGATCGTGACCGATCATCGGCGGGACGTCGAGCGGGTTCGGCAGGAAGTCAACAACAGCGTCAAGCATCGGCTGGACGCCGCGGTTCTTGAAGGCAGAACCACAGAACACCGGGTAGAGCTCAGAGTTGATGGTCATCTTGCGGATGCCGGCTTTGATCTCTTCGAGGGTGAGTTCTTCACCTTCGAGGTACTTCTCCATGAGCTCTTCGGAAGCCTCGGCCACAGTCTCAACGAGCTGTGCACGGTACTCTTCGGCCTTGGCCTGGAGGTCCGCCGGGATTTCCTGCACTTCGTAGGAAGCGCCCATGGTGACATCACCCTTAGCGTCGCCAGGCCAAACCAGGGCGCGCATTTCGAGGAGGTCAACAACACCGATGAAGTCGTTCTCAGCACCAATGGGCAGCTGCATAACCAGCGGCTTGGCACCAAGGCGGGAGATGATGGTATCTACGGTGAAGTAGAAGTCAGCACCCAGCTTGTCCATCTTGTTGACGAAGCAGATACGCGGAACGTTGTACTTGTCAGCCTGGCGCCAAACAGTCTCGGACTGCGGCTCCACGCCTTCCTTGCCGTCGAACACTGCGACTGCACCGTCGAGGACGCGCAAGGAGCGCTCAACCTCAACCGTGAAGTCAACGTGGCCCGGGGTGTCAATGATGTTGATCTGGTTCTTGTCCCAGAAGCAAGTCACGGCGGCAGACGTGATGGTGATGCCGCGTTCCTTTTCCTGTTCCATCCAGTCAGTCGTCGAAGCGCCGTCGTGCGTCTCGCCGATCTTGTGGTTCACACCCGTGTAGAACAGGATGCGCTCGGTAGTGGTGGTCTTGCCGGCATCGATGTGGGCCATGATGCCGATGTTGCGGACCTTATTAAGGTCGGTAAGCACGTCCTGTGCCACGGGGTCTCCCTTTCGGATGGACTACACGTTCGCCGCCGGCTCAGTGAGCCGGCGGCGTCCGGAAAGTTTTTACCAGCGGTAGTGTGCGAAGGCCTTGTTGGACTCGGCCATCTTGTGGGTGTCTTCGCGACGCTTCACAGCGGCACCAAGACCATTTGAGGCATCCAGGATTTCGTTCTGGAGGCGCTCGGTCATGGTCTTCTCGCGGCGGGCCTTGGAGTAGCCCACGAGCCAACGCAGAGCGAGAGCGGTGGAGCGACCCGGCTTGACCTCAACCGGAACCTGGTAGGTAGCGCCACCAACACGGCGTGAACGCACCTCGAGGGAAGGCTTGACGTTGTCCATGGCCTTCTTGAGAGCGGCAACGGGGTCGCCGCCGGACTTGGCACGTGCACCTTCGAGTGCACCGTAAACGATGCGCTCTGCGGTGGACTTCTTGCCGTCGACAAGAACCTTGTTGATCAGCTGCGTGACCAACGGGGAGCCGTAAACGGGATCGGAAACTAGCGGCCGCTTCGGGGCCGGACCCTTGCGAGGCATATTACTTCTTCTCCATCTTTGCGCCGTAACGGCTGCGAGCCTGCTTGCGGTTCTTGACACCCTGGGTGTCGAGTGCGCCGCGGACGATCTTGTAGCGGACACCCGGAAGGTCCTTAACACGACCACCACGGACGAGCACGATGGAGTGCTCCTGGAGGTTGTGGCCAACACCGGGGATGTAGGCGGTAACTTCTACGCCACCGTTGAGGCGCACACGTGCAACCTTACGAAGAGCCGAGTTCGGCTTCTTGGGGGTGGTGGTGTAAACGCGGGTGCAAACACCGCGGCGCATCGGGCTGCCCTTCAGCGCGGGAGCCTTGGTCTTGGAGACCTTCGGCGTGCGGCCCTTGCGGACCAGCTGGTTAATCGTAGGCACTTTCGTGTTCTCCGTTGTTTGATCTCTGCCCCCACACACAGGCGCCAGCCAGTGTAAACGTGGGAACTTTGGCGTTGCTCGTGCAGCCGGCCGAAACTCCGGTAGGCGTGCAAAAGTGCGGCATTCGTTGCGCATGTTGCCCGCAACCCGGAAACAGGCTCCACCCAGCACCATGAGAACAAAACCAAAATGATGCTGCGGCGGCCTTCATCCACTGCCACACAGAACAATTACCAAAAGTCTAGCACGGCTTGATCTGGCGCCTTAATCGGGTGTATGGAGGTCGACGGCGGAAGCCGGCTGCCGCCGTCGTCCTCCACTCCCCCGGCTTCCTCCCGAAAAGCGGCGTTAACGGGTCAGGCCCCGCACTCGCGAGTGCGGGGCCTGACCGTCAAAGCGCTAACTGCCGCTTCTAGCGGAAGTCGTTGCCGAGATCGTAGTCATCCAGCGGGATGGCGTGGAACTCGGGAGCACCGTCGCCACCCAGGGCGTCATAGGAGAAGTCGGTGAAAGCGCTGGGGCCCGTGAACAGGCTTGCCTTCGCTTCTTCCGTCGGCTCCACAGTGACCTCTGTGTAGCGGGGCAGACCCGTACCAGCCGGGATGAGCTTACCGATGATGACGTTTTCCTTGAGGCCGAGCAGAGGATCGCTCTTGCCTTCCATGGCCGCCTGCGTCAGGACGCGGGTGGTTTCCTGGAAGGAAGCAGCCGACAGCCAGGACTCGGTAGCCAAGGAAGCCTTGGTGATACCCATGAGTTCCGGACGACCGGATGCCGGTGCCTTGCCCTCGGACACGACGCGGCGGTTCTCGTCCTCGAAGCGGGCGCGCTCTGCAAGCTCACCGGGGAGCAAGTCGGAGTCGCCGGACTCGATGACGGTAACGCGACGCAGCATCTGGCGGACAATAACCTCGACGTGCTTGTCGTGGATACCAATACCCTGGCTGCGGTAAACGCCCTGTACTTCGTCCACAAGGAACTTCTGTGCAGCACGAGGACCCATGATGCGCAGAACCTGTTTCGGGTCCACCGGACCGTTGATCAGCTTCTGGCCGACGCTGACGTGCTCGCCATCCTCGATGAGGAGACGGGAACGGCGCAGCACCGGGTAGGCAATCTCTTCGGAACCATCGTCCGGAGTGATGACCAAGCGCATCTGACGCTCGGACTCTTCAATGGTGATGCGGCCGGCTGCTTCAGCAATCGGTGCCACACCCTTCGGAGTACGGGCTTCGAAGAGCTCCTGGATACGGGGCAGACCCTGGGTGATGTCGTCGCCACCACCAGCGGAAACAGCACCACCGGTGTGGAACGTACGCATGGTCAGCTGTGTACCGGGCTCACCGATGGACTGTGCGGCGATGATGCCCACGGCCTCGCCGATGTCCACGGTCTTGCCGGTGGCCAGCGAACGGCCGTAGCAGAGTGCACAGGTACCCACCTTGGACTCACAGGTGAGTACGGAGCGGACCTTGACCTCGGTGATGCCTGCAGCCAGCAGCTGGTCGATAACGACGTCGCCGCAGTCGGTGCCGCCGGCAGCCAGGACGTTGCCCTGGGCATCGACGACGTCGACAGCCAGCGTACGTGCGTAGGCGCTGTTCTCGACGTTCTCGTCCAGGACGAGCTCACCGTTGGAATCCGGCACGGCGATCGGGGTGACCAGACCGCGTTCGGTACCACAGTCCTCTTCGCGGACGATGACGTCCTGCGAAACGTCCACCAGACGACGGGTCAGGTAACCCGAGTTGGCGGTACGGAGAGCGGTATCGGCCAGACCCTTACGGGCACCGTGCGTGGCGATGAAGTATTCCAGAACCGACAGGCCCTCGCGGTAGGAGGACTTGATCGGGCGAGGAATGATCTCACCCTTCGGGTTGGCCACAAGACCACGGATACCCGCAATCTGGCGGACCTGCATCCAGTTACCACGTGCACCGGAGGACACCATGCGGTTGATGGTGTTCATCGGGGACAGGCTGTCACGCATCGCCTGGGCGATTTCGTTGGTTGCCTTGTTCCAGATTTCGATCAGTTCCTGGCGACGCTCGTCGTCGTCGATCAGGCCCTTGTCGTACTGGCCCTGGATCTTGGCGGCCATGTTCTCGTAACCGGCCAGGATGGCAGGCTTGGAAGTAGGCACCTCGATGTCAGAGATGGCAACCGTGACACCCGAACGGGTGGCCCAGTAGAAGCCGGCATCCTTCAGGTTGTCCAGCGTTGCCGCGGTAACAACCTTCGGGTAGCGCTCTGCGAGGTCGTTGACGATACGGGACAGTTCGCCCTTGTCCGCAACAGCCTCAACCCACGGGTAATCCTCAGGCAGCGTCTGGTTGAAGATGACCTGGCCCAGGGAGGTTTCAACGAGAGCCGGCTGACCGGGCTCCCAACCTTCCGGAGCTTCCCATCCTGCGTAAGGCACGAAGTCGTCCAAACGGATCTTGACCTGGGAGTTCAGGTGCAGATCACGGGCGTCGTACGCCATGATGGCTTCCGAAACCGAGGAGAAGATACGGCCTTCGCCGGCGGAGCCGACGCGCTTGGTGGTCAGGTGGTACAGGCCGATGATCATATCCTGCGAAGGAAGGGTCACCGGACGGCCATCAGACGGCTTCAGGATGTTGTTCGAGGACAGCATCAGGATGCGTGCTTCGGCTTGGGCTTCCGGGCTCAGCGGCAGGTGGACTGCCATCTGGTCGCCGTCGAAGTCAGCGTTGAAGGCGCCACAAACCAACGGGTGAAGCTGGATTGCCTTGCCTTCCACAAGCTGGGGTTCGAAGGCCTGGATACCGAGGCGGTGCAGGGTAGGTGCACGGTTGAGCAGCACCGGGTGTTCGGTGATGATCTCTTCCAGCACGTCCCAAACCTGCGGACGGTAACGCTCAACCATGCGCTTGGCCGACTTGATGTTCTGTGCGTGGTTGAGGTCAACCAGGCGCTTCATCACGAACGGCTTGAAGAGCTCCAAGGCCATCTGCTTGGGCAGACCACACTGGTGCAGCTTCAGCTGCGGGCCGACGACGATCACCGAACGACCGGAGTAGTCAACGCGCTTGCCGAGGAGGTTCTGGCGGAAACGACCCTGCTTGCCCTTGAGCATGTCGCTCAGGGACTTCAGGGGACGGTTGCCCGGACCCGTAACGGGGCGGCCACGACGACCGTTGTCGAAGAGGCTGTCAACAGCTTCCTGAAGCATGCGCTTCTCGTTGTTGACGATGATCTCCGGAGCACCGAGGTCAAGCAGGCGCTTGAGGCGGTTGTTGCGGTTGATCACGCGGCGGTAGAGGTCGTTGAGGTCGGAGGTCGCGAAGCGGCCACCGTCCAGCTGGACCATCGGGCGCAGTTCCGGCGGGATCACCGGGACAGCGTCGAGAACCATGCCGAGCGGGCTGTTGTTGGTGGTCAGGAACGCGTTGACAACCTTCAGGCGCTTCAGGGCACGCGTCTTGCGCTGGCCCTTGCCGTTCTGGATGGTGTCGCGCAATGACTCAGCTTCAGCCTGCATGTCAAAGGTCTCGAGGCGCTTCTTGATGGCCTCGGCACCCATGGAGCCCTCGAAGTACAGTCCGTAACGGTCGCGAAGTTCGCGGTACAGGCCTTCGTCGCCTTCAAGGTCAGCGACCTTGAGGTTCTTGAAGCGGTCCCAAACCTGCTCAAGGCGCTCGATGTCGGCGTCGGCACGCTTGCGGACGTTCGCCATCTGACGGTCAGCAGAGTCGCGGGCCTTCTTCTTGTCGGCAGCCTTGGCGCCTTCGCCTTCAAGACGGGCAAGCTCGTCTTCAAGGTCGCGGGCGATCGTGGCGATGTCGCTGTCGCGGTTGTCCACCATCTGCTTCTTCTCGAGGTCGTGCTCGACCTGGAGGTTCGGCAATTCGGCGTGACGGCTTTCCGTGTCAACGCTGGTGATCATGTAGGCGGCGAAGTAGATGACCTTCTCAAGGTCCTTCGGTGCCAGGTCCAAAAGGTAGCCCAAGCGCGAAGGAACGCCCTTGAAGTACCAGATGTGGGTTACAGGCGCGGCCAACTCGATGTGGCCCATGCGCTCACGACGCACCTTGGCGCGGGTGACTTCAACGCCACACCGCTCGCAAATGATGCCCTTGAAGCGGACGCGCTTGTACTTGCCGCAGTAGCATTCCCAGTCGCGGGACGGGCCGAAGATCTTCTCGCAGAAGAGGCCGTCCTTCTCAGGCTTGAGCGTGCGGTAGTTGATGGTTTCCGGCTTCTTGACCTCACCGTAAGACCATCCGCGGATGTCTTCCGCGGTGGCGAGGCCGATCTGCATGAGGCCGAAGGAGGATTCGCTGGACATATGGTCCCTGTTCTCTCTTGTTCTCTAAATTCTGAAGTCTTGGTTACGGGAAGAGGGAGTTGTTCCGACGGACAGTTGTTGAGGCTGTCCGCCGGAACAGCTGCTAGACCTCTTCTACGGAACTGGGCTCTGCACGAGACAGATCGATGCCCAGTTCTTCCGCAGCCGTGAAGACTGCGTCATCAGAGTCACGCATTTCGATCGTGGTTCCGTCAGTGGAAAGAACTTCCACGTTCAGGCACAACGACTGCATTTCCTTGATCAAGACCTTGAAGGACTCGGGAACGCCAGGCTCAGGGATGTTCTCGCCCTTGACGATGGCTTCGTAGACCTTCACACGACCATGGATGTCATCCGACTTGATCGTGAGGAGTTCCTGAAGGGTGTAAGCGGCACCGTAAGCTTCGAGCGCCCACACTTCCATTTCACCGAAGCGCTGGCCACCGAACTGAGCCTTACCACCCAGCGGCTGCTGCGTGATCATGGAGTACGGGCCGGTGGAGCGCGCGTGGATCTTGTCGTCCACCAAGTGGTGGAGCTTCAGGATGTACATGTAACCGACGGAGATCGGGTCCGGGAACGGCTCGCCGGAGCGGCCGTCGAACAGACGGGTCTTGCCGGAGGAGTCAATCAGGCGGTCGCCATCGCGGGTCACGTTGGTGGAGTCAAGCAGGCCCGTGATTTCTTCTTCGCGGGCGCCATCGAACACCGGTGTGGCAACGGTGGTCTGGCCGGTTTCACGGGGCAGGTTCGGGAGGTTCTTGACCCACTCCGGCTCGCCTTCGATCTTCCAACCGGTCTTGGCAACCCAACCGAGGTGGGTTTCCAGAACCTGTCCAACGTTCATTCGACCCGGAACACCAAGCGGGTTCAGGACGATGTCCACCGGGGTACCGTCTGCAAGGAAGGGCATGTCCTCGATCGGAAGGATCTTGGAGATAACACCCTTGTTGCCGTGACGGCCGGCGAGCTTGTCGCCGTCGGTGATCTTACGCTTGGCTGCAACGTAGACGCGGACCAGCTGGTTCACGCCCGGGGGCAGCTCGTCGTCGTTGTCGCGGTCGAAGACGCGCACGCCGATGACCGTACCGGATTCGCCGTGGGGCACCTTCAAGGAGGTGTCGCGGACTTCGCGGGACTTCTCACCGAAGATGGCGCGGAGAAGGCGCTCTTCCGGGGTCAGTTCGGTTTCACCCTTAGGGGTGACCTTTCCGACCAGGATGTCGCCGGCTTCAACCTCGGCACCGATGTGGATGATGCCGCGCTCGTCCAGGCCTGCAAGGACTTCCTCGGACACGTTGGGGATGTCACGAGTGATTTCCTCGGCACCAAGCTTGGTGTCGCGGGCATCAATTTCGTGCTCCTCGATGTGAATGGAGGAAAGGACATCCTCAGCAACAATGCGCTGGGAGAGGATGATGGCGTCCTCGAAGTTGTGGCCTTCCCATGACATGAATGCCACGAGCAGGTTCTTACCGAGGGCGAGCTCACCCTGGTCCGTTGCGGGACCATCAGCGATGATGCCGCCAACTTCCAGGCGCTGGCCTTCGTTGACCAGGACACGGTGGTTGTAGCAGTTGCCCTGGTTGGAGCGGGCGAACTTGTTGATGCGGTAGTTGGTCTCAGTACCGTCGTCGTTGATCATGACAACGAGCTCGGCGGAAACCTCGGTGACCACACCTGCCTTCTTCGCGATGACAACGTCACCGGCGTCGACGGCTGCTGCGCGCTCCATGCCGGTGCCCACGAAAGGAGCCTCGGAACGGACCAGCGGCACGGCCTGGCGCTGCATGTTGGCACCCATGAGTGCACGGTTGGCATCGTCATGCTCAAGGAACGGGATCAGGGCCGTTGCCACGGACACCATCTGGCGCGGGGAAACGTCCATGAACTGAACGTCTGCGGCGGGAACCAGAACGGGCTCGCCTCCACCACCACGGGCACGGACAAGGACGGTCTCTTCGGAGAACTTCTTGTCAGCATCCAGGGGAGCGTTGGCCTGTGCGATCAGGACCTCTGCTTCGTCGTCAGCAGTGAGGTACTGGACCTCATCGGAAACGACGCCCTCGGAAACCAGGCGGTACGGCGTCTCGATGAAGCCGAACGGGTTGATGCGGCCGTAAGATGCCAGCGAACCGATCAGACCAATGTTCGGGCCTTCAGGGGTTTCGATGGGGCACATACGTCCGTAGTGGGACGGGTGAACGTCTCGAACTTCCATGCCTGCACGGTCACGGGACAGACCACCCGGGCCAAGTGCCGACAGGCGGCGCTTGTGGGTCAGACCCGACAGCGGGTTGTTCTGGTCCATGAACTGCGACAGCTGGGACGTTCCGAAGAACTCCTTGATGGCTGCCACAACGGGACGGATGTTGATCAGTGTCTGCGGCGTGATGGCCTCGACATCCTGCGTGGTCATGCGTTCGCGGACGACGCGTTCCATGCGGGAAAGACCTGTGCGGACCTGGTTTTCGATCAGTTCGCCCACGGCGCGGATGCGACGGTTGCCGAAGTGGTCGATGTCGTCGACGTCGACGCGGAGCTCGTGGTCTTCGCCGTCGCGCTTGCCCATGAGGGTCTTCTCGCCGGCGTGAAGCGCAACGAGGAACTTGATCATGGCAACGATGTCTTCAACGTGCAGGACCGAAGCTTCCTTGTCACCAAGGGAGCGGTCGATGCCGAGCTTGCGGTTGATCTTGTAACGGCCAACCTTGGCAAGATCGTAGCGCTTGGCGTTGAAGTACAGGTTGTCCAGCAGGGACTGGGCAGCCTCAACTGTGGGCGGCTCGCCCGGACGCAGCTTGCGGTAGATATCCAAAAGCGCGTCTTCGCGGGTTTCGGTGGCGTCCTTCTCCAGCGTTGCACGCATGGAGTCGTACTGGCCGAACTCTTCCAGGATCTGGCCTTCGGTCCAGCCGAGGGCCTTCAGGAGAACGGTGACCGACTGCTTGCGCTTGCGGTCGAGGCGTACGCCGACCTGGTCGCGCTTGTCGATTTCGAGTTCAAACCATGCACCACGGGACGGGATGATCTTCGCGGTGAAGATGTCCTTGTCACTGGTCTTGTCAGCGGTGCGCTCAAAGTAGGCGCCCGGTGAACGGACCAGCTGGGAGACAACGACGCGCTCGGTGCCGTTGACGACGAACGTTCCCTTTTCAGTCATGAGGGGGAAGTCGCCCATGAACACGGTCTGCTGCTTGATTTCGCCCGTGTTGTTGTTCATGAACTCGGCCTTGACATAAAGCGGGGCCGAGTAAGTGGCGTCACGGTCTTTGCATTCGGCCATGGTGTACTTCGGGTCAGCGAACTCCGGCTCGGAGAAGCTCAGGGACATGGTGCCCTGGAAATCCTCGATTGGGGAGATCTCTTCGAAGATGTCGGCAAGTCCGGAGGTAGTGGCGACGCTGAGGTCGCCCTCCTCGACAGCCTTCGCTACCCGCGCCTGCCAGCGTTCGTTTCCGACCAGCCAGTCAAAGCTGTCTGTCTGCAGGGCGAGAAGATTCGGAACGTCAAGCGGTTCGTGAATCTTTGCGAATGAGAGGCGGCGGGTGGCACCATCGGTGCTTGCCGTGTTAGCGGTTTCGTTATTAGAGGTGCTCGAGGCGACCAAGAGGGATCCTTCCACAGACCTTCAGGCGTTTTCAGATCTCCCCCGTTTGCATCCCGCAGAGTGCTCCGCAGAATACTTGTTCCGGTTCCGCTATATGACCCGGACCCAGTCCGCTTATGACAGTGCACGTTTCGGAACGGCACGTCAATGACGCAGCTGAGAGGTAAAGCCCACCGCTATATGAAGGCTGAAGGTTAACAGGGAAGACGCAAATATCTACGATACGGCAAAGCAGCCTTTCTGTCTACCCCAGATCGTCCGTGATTGCAAGCACCGTTGCTGCAGGCACCAATGCCGGGCAGATCCGCCAAGGAATGTGGAGAAGGGCACAATTGTTGAAGAGGTAGGCTGGCGCGCGCTCCGCGATAACCTTGCTACACCACTCCCGGATCGGAAGAGAGACCATGACCAACTCCGCTGACGACAATGACGTTGTCATCCTTGCTGCTTCCCGTACCCCGCAGGGGCGGCTCAACGGGCAATTAGCGGGATTCACCGCCGTCGACCTTGGCGCACACGCCATAACCGCCGCCCTGGCAGCCAGTGGGGTCAAAGCCGAACAGGTGGACGCTGTGATCATGGGCCAGGTCCTTCAGGCAGGTGCGGGTCAGAATCCGGCTCGGCAGAGCGCCATCGCCGCGGGTGTTGGCTGGAACATCCCTGCCGTCACCATCAACAAAGTGTGCCTGTCCGGCCTCACGGCTGTCATTGATGCCGCGCGCATGATCCGCAGCGGCGACGCCACCGTGGTTGTTGCCGGGGGCCAGGAATCCATGACCCGCGCACCGCACCTGCTCCCCGGATCCCGGCAGGGATGGACGTACGGAGCCATCCAGGCTTTGGACGTCGCTGCGCATGACGGCCTCACCGATGCTTTTGATGGACAGTCCATGGGCTTGTCCACGGAAACGAAGAACGTCACGCTCGGCATCGACCGCAAGGCCCAGGACGAAGTCGCGGCGGCCTCGCACCAGCGCGCCGCTGCCGCCATCGCGGACGGAACTTTCGACGTCGAAATCGCGCCGGTACGCGTCAAGCAGCGCAAGGGCGATCCCCTGGTACTCACCACGGATGAAGGCGTTAGGCCCAACACCACCGTTGAGACGCTGGCTCCACTGAAGGCTGCCTTCGCCACCGACGGCACCATTACTGCCGGGAACTCTTCTCCCCTGTCCGACGGCGCCTCCGCACTGGTGCTGACCAGTCGCCGCTTCGCCAAGGACAACGGGCTGGACTACCTTGCCGTTGTAGGCAAGCCCGGGCAGGTTGCAGGACCTGACAATTCGCTGCACTCCCAGCCGTCGAACGCCATCGCCCAGGCGTTGAAGCGTGCCGGCTGGACGGCAGAGGACCTGGATTTCATCGAAATCAATGAGGCTTTCGGTTCTGTGGCCGTCCAGTCGCTCAAGGACCTCCGTTACCCCTTGGAGAAGTGCAACATTCATGGCGGCGCCATTGCCTTGGGCCACCCCATCGGAGCATCCGGAGCACGGCTTGCACTCCACGCGGCCCACGAGCTCAAACGCCGGGGAACCGGAAAAGCGGCTGTCTCGCTGTGCGGAGGCGGAGGCCAGGGTGAAGCCCTCCTCCTGTACCGCGACTGATGGCTGACGAATCGGTCGCACCCGGGATGGACGGTGCCGAACGCTTCTTGTCCGACGCCGCCGCGCGCGGGCTGGATGTTGACGTCGTCGAGCGCCCGGCTGCCCGCAGCCTGGAAGAGGCTGCCGGCATCCTGGGCATCAGCCCCGCGGACATCGTGAAGTCATTGGTAGTCAAGCACCGCGATGGCAGCTTCCTATTTGCGCTCATTCCGGGGGACCGGCAGATCTCCTGGCCCAAGCTGCGAGCCCTGGTGGGCGTCAATAAGCTCTCACTCCCCCATGCCGACGTGGCCTTGGCCGCCACCGGCTACGAGCGCGGGACCATCACTCCGCTGGGCAGCACCACGCCCTGGCCTGTGTACGCCGACGCCACCATTACCGGGCGTCGCATCTCCATGGGCGCCGGAGCGCACGGCCGGAGTGCTTTCGTGGACGCGGACGCACTCACGGCTGCCCTGGGCGCGGTAGTCGCAGACATCAGCGAACCCAACTAAGTAGCAATTGAGTGCTTAAACGCAGGAAGCCCCGCCCGGCGAACCGGACGGGGCTTCCACAAGCAAGACGAGTTACTTGAGGGTAACCGTTGCGCCAGCTTCTTCGAGCTGAGCCTTTGCCTTCTCGGCAGCTTCCTTGGTGGCGCCTTCGAGAACAGCCTTCGGTGCGCTGTCAACCAGGTCCTTGGCTTCCTTGAGGCCGAGGGAGGTGATGGCGCGAACTTCCTTGATCACTGCGATCTTCTTGTCGCCAGCAGCTTCGAGAACGACGTCGAATTCGGTCTTCTCTTCAGCAGCTTCAGCAGCACCGCCGGCAGCGGGGCCAGCAACTGCAACAGCAGCAGCCGTAACTTCGAAGGTCTCTTCGAAGAGCTTGACGAACTCGGAGAGCTCGATGATGGTCAGTTCCTTGAAAGCTTCAATGAGCTCTTCGTTGCTGAGCTTCGCCATGGTGGCGTCCTTCCATTAGTTGGTGCAGATCCGGGCTAAGCCTGTCCATGCACCAGAGTTTGATTGAGGGGAGAACTTAGTTCTCTTCGGTTGCAGCTTCAGCGGCTTCGGCCGGAGCCGCAACCTCTTCAGCAGCAGCCTCTTCAGCGGCCGGGGCTTCTTCAGCGGCCGGTGCAGATGCGCCGCCCTCTTCTTCAAGCTTGAGGCGCAGAGCGTCGATGATGCGTGCAGCAGCGGATGCGGGAGCCTTGAGGACACCAGCAACACGTGCAAGCTGCAGCTCGCGGGACTCGAGGGCTGCCAGTGCGGCAACTCCTGCTGCGTCCAATGCCTTGCCTTCGAAGACGCCGGTCTTGATAACCAGCTGCTTGTTGGCCTTGGCAAAGTCCGTCAGGCTCTTGGCAGCAGCAACAGCGTCACCCTTGATGAAGGCGATTGCAGTAGGGCCGGCGAGCTGATCGTTGAATGCTTCAACTCCAGCTTCCTTGGCTGCAATGGCACTCAGGGTGTTCTTGACGACCGAGAACTTGGTGTCCTGGCCGAGCGCAACACGCAGTTCCTTGAGCTGTGCAACAGTGAGCCCGCGGTATTCGGTCAGGACAGCCGCGTTCGATTCCTTGAAATCGTTGGTGATCTCTGCAACTGCGGAGATCTTGCTAGGCGTTGTCATAACCCTCCTTCCGGGGAATAAAGCCGGTCTTCCGGGTCCCCGCTCGAGAGCTAAAACTAAAAAACGCCCCGCGCAGATGCACGGGGCTTGGCTCAACACAGTTTGATCCGCGGAGACTTGCTTCGTTCACCTGCGCCGGCCGCCCTATGTTCAGGGTCCTTCGTCAAGGAATTCACTTTTGCCTCAGGGGCGCAGCTACAGAATTGAGCTGTGCTCGAAAGAGTGGATTCCCATCAACCGACGGTCTTTGGTACTTCAAGGTTACGGGAGAGTGTTCGGCAAACCAAATCGGCCCCTGCCTAGTCGGATGACGTGGCGCCCGACAACCTGCCCGGAAGTTCCTTCTGCCACAGTCCGGTGACACCCGCAGTGGTGAATCCCAGCTGCTTGTTCACGGTCAGGAGGTACCTGTTCTCGGGGGCGTTCCAGGTATAGATGACCCGGGCGTCCGGGAACTGCTCACTCAGCCGTTCCATGTTGGCAACCTTGATCAACAAGCCGAGCTTGTTACCCCGGTGCTCCTGCAGGACCAGCGTATCGTCCTGAAAAACCACGTCCTGGCGGTGTGCAAGGACACTGATGGTTGTCAGGCCCACCAGCCGCCCGCTCTCAACATGCTCGACGGCGGTCACCACCGTGCGCCGACCCTGCGCCAAGGCTGCGTCCTCAGTTTCGCGGAGTACGGTTGCGTCGAAAACCATTCCGCTCGCTTCAACTTCAGGCGCGTCTTCGTCCCCTTCGTCACGGACTACCTCACCAGCGGCGTTTTCCAGCGCGGCCACGGCTTCCAGCCAGGGCTCGGGGCAACGGTCCGTCCAGTGGTGCAGCGTGTACCTGCCCCCATTGGCTTCTTCGGCTTCGAGCTGCAGGTCTCCCACAAGCTTGGAATCCAGGGGCAAGACGCATGAGCTGAACTGTTCGATGTGCTGAAGGGTGTATCCGGCCCGCTTGGCGAAGTCCACCTCCCTGCTGCTCACAGGAACAAAACCAGCGCCGCTCCCCGGAATCAACTGATCCTCGGGTATCTCAGTGAGCGACGTTGCCGGATGGTTGGTATCCACCAAGGCCATGGTTCGTCCCTCTGCCCGCGCGAGCTGCTCCGCGGCCTCCAGCAACTGACGGCCGACTCCTTGCCCCTGGAACTCGGGAAGGATGTCCAAGGTGAACTCAGCCAGGTCAAGGTTATCCGCCAATGGCAAGGCAATGTCCACCGTGCCCACAATGACGCCCTCTACTTTTGCCACCAGAAGAACTTGGCGCTCATAGGGGTCGGATAACTCCAACAGCTTTTCCAAGGGCGTGTAGGCGAGGTCGTCGCTCCCCCAGGTCTCCATGCGTACCCGGCGCCCCACTTCAACGGCGTCCAGGAAATCAGCGGCGTCGGGGCTGTCCAGGGTGTCAGGCACCCACAGCTGCTCGATGTGAACGGTCTTCGCCTCGTCTACAGTCATTCCAGCCGTTTCTGCCATTCGCCGTCAAAGCCGGAAGGCTTGAATCCTAGGGCGATATTTATGGCCAGCATATGCCGGTTTTCATTGGCGTTCCACGTCATCACCGACGTGGCGGCCGGCCACAACTTCTGAACACGGCGAAGATTGGCAATCTTGACCAGCATGCCAAGGCGATGACCGCGGTGCCCGGGAGCAACCAACGTGTCCTCCTGGTAGACCATGCCCGGGGTGGCTTCGCGGTGGGTGAGGACGGTGTAGGCCGCCAGCTCCCCCGTAGCGTCATGTCGAGCAACAGCCGCAGTGAAAGCAACCCCGCCTGCCAGCCAGGTGGATTCCTCAAGACGGACGCGGTTGGCATCCCATTCCTCGCCCTCCCAGCCCAGGCCTGCGATAGGCACCTCAGTGCTCATGACGCTTTTTAGCCTGGCGAACATGTCCACTAGGTCATCCGGGCAGCGATCCTTCCAGCCGATCACGCTGTAGCCGGCTGCCCGCGTTGTTGCCTGCTCTTCCAGCTCCCGCAGGAGCTCTTCCTCGACCGGAAGGGGCCGCGTGCTGTTGGTTTCCACCTGCTCCAGGGAATAGCCGTGGTGCAAGGCGAAAGCCGTGGAGGCCGTATCCAGCGGGACGCCGCCAGTACCGGACTTTGCCTCCAACAACCCGGCACCCGGGACGAGGAGCCTGATTGGCTCAGAGCAAAACGCATCAAAGGACACGCGATCCCGCTCCCGGGCCTGTTCTTCCAGCACAGCGAGGATCTTCGACCCAAAGCCCCGCCGACGATAGGCGGAGTCCACCAGGACGTCCACACCCGCCGTCGTCGTGTTTTCGCTCAGCGGTAACGTCAGCGTGCCGCGGCCCACCACCACTCCGTCGAGGCGCGCCAGGAACACGTGCCGTTCTTCGTAGTCATTGCCCTGCCAGAAGAGGACAGCTTCGGCCAGTGTGGAGCAACGGTCCAGGTCCCCCCACAGTTCCAGGTGGTGGGCGACATCGAGCTCGTGGAAGGAGAGGAACTCGGGTGCCCCCTCGGCGTCAGGATTTGAGGGGACCGGGATTCTGTCCACGGACAACCTGCCGTTTGCGGAAGAGTTCGACGACGACACGCACCACAGCCTACGGCGCTCCTTCGGCGCTGAACAGGGAAAAGGCAAAGAAAAAGGACCGCCCGGCAAAAGCCGGACGGTCCTTTATCAGAGCAAGAGCTCGCGAAGCTTACGCGTCGACGAGAACCTTGGTGACGTTCGGGTCAACGGTGATGCCCGGACCGAACGTGGTGGCAACGGTAGCCTTCTGAATGTAGCGGCCCTTGGAAGCGGACGGCTTCAAACGAAGCACCTCTTCCAGTGCAGCTGCGTAGTTCTCAGCCAGCTTGTTGACGTCGAAGGACACCTTGCCGATGATGAAGTGCAGGTTCGAGTGCTTGTCGACGCGGAAGTCGATCTTGCCGCCCTTGATGTCGTTGACAGCCTTAGTGACGTCCGGGGTAACCGTGCCGGTCTTCGGGTTCGGCATCAGGTTACGCGGGCCGAGGACCTTACCCAGACGGCCAACCTTGCCCATGAGGTCAGGGGTTGCCACTGCGGCGTCGAAGTCGGTCCAGCCGGCTGCGATCTTTTCGATCAGGTCATCGGAACCAACGAAGTCGGCGCCGGCAGCGATTGCTGCTTCAGCCTTGTCGCCCGTTGCGAAAACGAGGACGCGGGCGGTCTTACCGGTGCCGTGAGGCAGGTTGACGGTGCCACGAACCATCTGGTCAGCCTTACGCGGGTCAACGCCCAGGCGGAAAGCGACCTCAACGGTTGCGTCGAACTTGGAAGGATTGGTGTCCTTCGCGAGGGTGATGGCCTCGATCGGGGCGTAGACCTTGTCTGCCTCGATCTTGGCTACGGCTGCCTCATATGCTTTGCTGCGCTTTGCCATGCTGCTATTTCTCCTTGTGCAGTTGTGGTCTGCGGACCGCGCTGGGCCCTGCCACAAGCCGCGGATCCGGCAAGGATCCTGCGACATTTCAATGTTTCAGATGCCGGTTGCCCGGCGGGTGAAGGCCACAAGGGCCCTCGAAGGTTACTAGCCTTCTACGGTGATGCCCATGGAGCGGGCGGTGCCTGCGATGATCAAAGCAGCTGCCTTGATGTCGTTGGCGTTGAGGTCTTCCATCTTGGTGGAAGCAATTTCCTCGACCTGTGCCTGGGTCAGCTTGGCAACCTTGACGGTGTGCGGGGTAGCCGAACCCTTGGCGACGCCTGCAGCCTTCTTGATGAGCTCTGCGGCCGGCGGGGTCTTGGTGATGAAGGTGAAGGAACGGTCTTCGTAAACCGTGATTTCAACCGGGATAACGTTTCCGCGCTGGGATTCCGTTGCAGCGTTGTACGCCTTGCAGAATTCCATGATGTTGACACCGTGCTGGCCAAGCGCAGGACCGATCGGCGGAGCCGGGTTAGCGGCACCTGCCTGGATCTGCAGCTTGATGAGGCCGGTGACCTTCTTCTTGGGAGCCAATGTAGGGTCCTTCTCTCAATAGCTTCCTGGGACACAGGAGCGCGTCCCAGGTTGGTGGCCGCCATGGCGAGGCGGCCGGCCGCTCCCGAACTGCTAAGCAGGCAGGACTGGAGCGAAATTTTGGAATCAGCTAGATCTTGGTGACCTGGTTGAATGCGAGCGTCACCGGGGTTTCGCGCTCGAAGATCGAGACCAGAACCACAAGGGTCTGGGACTCGGGCTTGATCTCGGAGATCGTAGCCGGGAGGGTCTCGAACGGACCTTCCTTGACGATGACCGACTCGCCGACCTCGAAGTCGACGGCCACGGGAGCCTGGTTCTGCTTGTTGACGGGCTTGCCCTGCTCTGCCTGCTCTTCTTCGAAGACCGGGGCGAGCATGGAGAAGACCTCATCAAGCCGCAGCGGGACGGGGTTGTGAGCGTTGCCCACAAAGCCGGTGACACCCGGCGTGTGGCGGACCGCGCCCCAGGAGGCGTCCGTCAGGTCCATGCGGACAAGGACGTAGCCGGGAATGCGGACGCGGTTGATGACCTTGCGCTGCGCGTTCTTGATCTCGACGACCTCTTCCATGGGCACCTGGATCTCGAAGATGTAATCTTCCATGTCCAGGGTCTGGATGCGGGTCTCGAGGTTAGCCTTCACGCGGTTCTCGTAACCGGCGTAGGAGTGGATGACGTACCAGTCACCTTCCTGGCGGCGCAGCTTGCCCTTGAATTCTTCAGCCGGATCGGCCGGCGCTGCAGCAGCAGCAACTGCCAGGTCGTCGCCGTCGGACTCCTCCGAAGCGTCTGCTTCGTCGGAAGCGTCGTCGGCGTCGGACGCGTCATCGGACTCGGCGTCTACGTCAGCTTCGAAGTCCTCTTCGGAATCGTCGGTGTCGGCAGATTCGGGCGCAGCAGAATCAACCTCGGACTCTTCCACGACAATTGCCGTGGCGTCGGCTGAGTCCTCGGCGGTTCCGCCCAGCTCAGTCTCGTTTACCTCGAGCTCCTGCTCAGACACTTGGTCTCCTGCTTCCTCATTGCCTAACATGCCTATTTAAATGGCTCAATTCCGCAAACCCCGCAAAATCCCTGAAGTATCAAAGAATTTCACACAGTTTGCGGACAGATCCGCTTATTGGTCCACAGCCCCTGTGCCACCGAAGACCCAACTGGCTCCCGTCCCGAAGGCGATGTCCAGCAGGCTGACGATGAGCATCATGATGGCCACGAACACCAGCACCACGAGCGTGTAATTGATCAGTTCCTTGCGGGTGGGCGCAACGACCTTCTTCAGTTCACCAATGACCTGGCGGACGAAAAGTGCAATACGGGCGAAGAAGCCGCGATCGGCTTTCTTGGCGGGACGGCCCTTCGAGCTGCTGGCAGCTGTTTCGGTCACCTGGTCCTCACTCACCTTGCAAAGTCGTTGACCCGACTCTGATCAGAGCCATGGTTGCTGCGCGTGCCCCGGCGTTTCCGCCGGAACAGCTTGCGCAGGGCAGACAGGACTCGAACCTGCAACCTGCGGTTTTGGAGACCGCTGCGCTACCAATTGCGCCACTACCCTATGGATCGAATCCATGTTTCAGGCCGCACTTCAGCCTGTGGTGCTTTTCAACACCGGTGAACCAGTCTACGCAAGAAATTCGCGATAGTCGAACCGGCCCGATTCCGGACCTCCCAGCCCTAAAAGCCTGTGACCAGCATTATCAGTCACAAAGTTCTGCAGGCACCCGGGAGCTCCGCAGAACAGCATAAGGTAGTTTACGTCGAATCCCATCATCCAGCCCACGAGCTGCCTGCGAAGAACGGTACATAGATGTCTGCCGGAACAACTACCGCCCGCATTTCACAGCGAATCTCCGCCATTGCAGAGTCCGCCACCCTTGCCGTTGACGCCAAGGCCAAGGCACTGAAGGCCGCGGGACGTCCCGTGATCGGTTTTGGTGCCGGCGAGCCCGACTTCCCCACCCCGGACTACATCGTCCAGGCCGCCATTGAGGCAGCCAGCCAGCCGAAGTACCACCGCTACTCCCCCGCAGGTGGGCTCCCCGAGCTGAAGAAGGCCATCGCCGAGAAGACCCTGCGGGACTCCGGCTACCAGGTTGACCCTTCCCAGGTCCTGGTGACCAACGGCGGCAAGCAGGCCGTCTACAACACCTTCGCAACGCTGGTGGATCCGGGCGACGAAGTCATCATTCCCACCCCCTTCTGGACCACCTACCCGGAAGCCATCCGGCTCGCCGGCGGGGTGCCCGTTGAGGTCTTCGCCGGACCGGAGCAGGGCTACCTGGTAACCATCGAGCAGCTTGAGGCCGCACTGACGGACAAGACCAAGATCCTGCTGTTCGTCTCCCCGTCCAACCCCACCGGCGCCGTCTACAGCCCGGAACAGGTTGCGGAGATCGGCAAGTGGGCAGCGTCCAAGGGACTCTGGGTTGTCACCGACGAGATCTACGAGCACCTCACGTACGACGGTGTTGAGTTCACGTCCATCGCCACTGCTGCACCGGAATTGGGCGACAAAGTTGTCATCCTCAACGGCGTTGCCAAGACCTACGCCATGACCGGCTGGCGAGTGGGATGGATGATCGGCCCTGCCGACGTCATCAAGGCCGCCACCAACCTGCAGTCGCACGCGACGTCCAACGTCTCCAACATTATGCAGATCGCAGCCGCAGCAGCCCTCACAGGTCCGCTGACCGCCGTCGACGAGATGAAGGTTGCCTTCGACCGCCGCCGCAAGGCCATTGTTGCCGGCCTGAACGCGATCGAAGGCGTTGACTGCCCGACGCCGACCGGTGCCTTCTACGTCTACGCGGACGTCCGCGGCCTGCTGGGTAAGGAATTCGAGACCTCCAACGGTCCCGTCCGCCCGGAAACTTCCGCTGAACTTGCCACGCTCATCCTCGACGAAGTTGAAGTTGCCGTGGTCCCGGGCGAGGCGTTCGGCCCGTCAGGCTACGTGCGCCTGTCCTACGCGCTCGGCGACGAAGACCTCGCCGAGGGTGTCCGCCGGATGCAGGAATTCCTGGGCAAGGCCAAGTAGCTTTCCTTCGGTCCGGAGCGTGGCTTCCTGACCCTCTTTGATGCTGATTCAGCCCTTGGGCAACCGCAACAGGTTGCCCAAGGGCTGATCTGTTTCCACAGAAGGTCAGGAAGCTCCACCTCTGGTT
Source organism: Arthrobacter sp. Rue61a (assembly GCF_000294695.2). Classification (NCBI taxonomy): domain Bacteria; kingdom Bacillati; phylum Actinomycetota; class Actinomycetes; order Micrococcales; family Micrococcaceae; genus Arthrobacter; species Arthrobacter sp. Rue61a. The sequence continues at coordinate 3,430,131 of NC_018531.1, forward strand.
GCGGCTCCGACGTGTGCCGCTACCACCCACTTCGGCCACACCAAGACCCACAGCTCGCCCACCCCACGGCGTGTTGGGGTAGCAGGGATCCAAAGTAGGTGATGGCGGACCGCATGCCATCGCGGGATGTGAGAGAGCGCCCAGCCCAAGCCCGCGGGATGTGAGAGAGCGTTAGAGGAGGCGGCGCTCCGCAGCCCACTTGGTGAGTTCGTGTCGGCTGGAAAGCTGGAGCTTCCTCAGAACTGCCGACACGTGCGTTTCCACCGTCTTGATGGAGATGAACAGCTCTTTGGCCACCTCCTTGTAGCTGTAACCCCGGGCGATGAGACGCATGACTTCCAGTTCGCGGGCGGAGAGCTTGTCCAGTTCATCGTCAGCGATGTCAGCGGGAGCGGTCCCGAAAGCGTCCAGCACGAAACCTGCCAGTCGCGGCGAGAAGACGGCGTCGCCATCGGCCACCCGGATGACGGCGTCGGAAATCTCCTTGCCGGAAATCGTCTTGGTGACGTATCCACGTGCGCCGGCACGGATAACCGAGACCACGTCCTCAGCGGCGTCGGACACACTCAGGGCCAGGAAGCTGGTGGTGGCAAGCAGTGCGGCGGAGCCGGCGATGACTTCACGGCCGCCACCGCCCAGTCCGCCCGGAAGGTGAACGTCCAGGAGAACCACTTCGGGGCGGCTCTCGGCTATGACGGCGATGGCCTGTTCCACGGTTCCGGCTTCGCCCACAACGTTGATGCGTTCGTCGAGGTCCGCCTTCAATCCTGAGCGGAAGATGGTGTGGTCGTCCACGATGACCACACGTACCCTGCGTCCGGAACCACTCTCAGGGCTATTGTTCATTACTTCGCTTCTCCATTCCGCTGTTCGTGGGCGTCCACACTGACTGACGGAAGGGCCAAGCGGACTTCCGTTCCGTCGCTGCTGCTGTTGATGACCGCCGTGCCCCCGTGCCGCTTCATGCGGCCGATGATTGACTCCTTCACGCCCAGCCTGTCATCCGGGACAGCATCAGGGTCGAACCCCGGGCCGCGGTCCTTGATGAAGATCTCTGTACTACCGGCGGTGCTCTCCAGATAGACGGATACCGTTCCGCCGCCATGTCGGGCGGCATTGAGCATGGCTTCCCTGGCTGCTTGGACCAGGGCCTCGTGCCGGTCCGTCATCTCAGTGTCTCCGACCGTGACAACCTCCACGGCGTGCCCATGGGAGTCTTCCACTTCGGCGGCGACAGCCTTGATCCGGTCTGCCAGGAGCCCGGACTCCTTGGCGGGATCACTGAACAGCCAGGTCCGGAGTTCACGTTCTTGGGCCCTCGCAAGCCGGATCACGTCCTGCTCGGAACCCGCCCTGCGTTGAATGAGCGCCAAGGTTTGAAGTACGGAGTCGTGCAAGTGGGCAGCGATCTCCGCACGCTCCGTTTCACGGACCCTGCCGGCCCGTTCGGCTTCGAGGTCCTTCCAGAACTTCAGCCCCCACGGGAGCAGCACCAAGGCAACTCCGCCCAGGACAGCAACGGAGGCCAGCAATGCCAGCCAGGTCTGCTCCCATGATCCCGAACCGGACACCATCACCAAGACGCCGGCCACCACCAGGGCCAAGCCGGCTGCCAGGCGCGTCCATCCACCTGCTTGGTCGGCCTTCGTCTTGTCCACCAAGCCTGCTCGCCGGGTCTCATCGAGCTGCATCCAGGCAATCGCTGCGCCACCCAGGATGGCGGCGGCCGGAATGAGCGTGCCCAGAGGGACGTCGACGCCGAACTGGCGGGCGATCAGGATTGCCCCCACCAGGAGCAGTGCCGCTCCGAGCAAGATTTCCTTACCGTACTGGATCTTGCGGAACGAGAACCAGGACGACAATGTACTTCCACTGCCGTTGCCATCCCGATCTCGGGATCCAGCCCAGTCCCACGAGGATGAGGCGCTGCCAAAGACGGAAGGTTCGGCGGCAGGCACGGCGCCTGCAGTGAGGATAGGACCGCTACCGGCGACTGAACCGTTTCCCCGGATGGAATCACTCGCCGGAGCAGAATCCACGCCCACCACTGAGCCCAACACCGGAGGTGCGCCGGCCACCGCAGGCCAGGCTCCGGCGTCGTAAGCTGTTGGCGCCGCAGGAGAGCCAGCGGTAGGGACGGACGCAGGCGGCAGGCTCACCGCAGGAGCAATGGGCGACGCCGGCCGACGGGCATTGCGCTTGGCGTTCTCATCCGCGGTGGGAACCATTGTCCACAGCCACGCGTAGAAGGCCACGCCTGCTCCACCGGCGAAACAGGCAAGGATCATGCCAAGGCGGACCAACTTGACCGGCCAGCCCAAATGATCAGCCAAACCGCTGCAAACGCCCGCGATCATGCGGTCGCTGCTGCGGACCAGCGTGGGGCGTTGTACAGCGGTTGTCATGTACCAATCCAAACACGGATCAGGGTGCCCCGGACCGAAAACCGGCGTTGTTCGGGGGTCGCTCAGGGATCACTCAGGGTATCCCCCAGTAGAGGGCAGGGTGGTCCGGGCGGCAGGATCGAAGTATGAACGCGAACAGCATGAACCCAGAGGAACCCGGAACGCCTGGCACCGCCGGCGCATCCGGCTCCAGCGCCAACACCGGCGCTTCCACCGGCGCCTCGGGTGCCACGTCCGGGGCGCCTTCGGGGACACCTGGAGAATCCGGCGCCCCGTCGGGAACAGGTACCAGCGGCAGCTACCCGCCAGCCGGCAGTGCTCCCCAAGCGTCCCAGCAGAACTTCTTCGACTGGATCCGCAACCAGGGCGTGCGCCGGGGGCCGGACCGTTGGATCGGCGGCGTCGCAAGCGGTGTGGCCCACCGGTTCGGCATCGACCCCCTGATTGTGCGGGGCATCTTCATTGTCCTGGCACTCTTTGCAGGTGTTGGCGTGCTGCTGTACGGCGTGGCCTGGGCGCTCCTGCCCGAGCCTGACGGCCGTATCCATGTGCAGGAAGCCGCCGCGGGCCGCTGGTCCGGGGGCATGACGGGTGCGTTGATCACCACCATCATCGGATTGCCGAGCCTGGGCCGCGGTTTCTGGGGCTGGGGCTGGGACGGACTCCCCGGCCTGTTCTGGACACTGTTCTGGATGGGCGGCGTCTTCTACCTCATCTACTTCCTGGTCCAACGCAACAAAGCTTCGAAGGGAACTGCGCCTGTGGGCCCGCAAAACTACTCCGCGCCCGGCGGCACAGCAGCTTACGGGACGCCCACGTCCTATGGGGCCCCTGCCACCTACGGGAGCACGGCAACGTCCAACACCGGTGTACCTGTCTACGGCGCAGGCCAGCAAGGCACCAAGCCACATTACGGGGCAGCACCGTCAGCCGGCGGCTCGTACGCCCCCACCGGCGGGTACGGTTCCGGCACCGGCCCCACCCCACCCTCCGGCCCGCGTCCGCCGTACGGTCCCACTCCCCCAGGCGGCTGGCAGCCCAAGCCCGCTGCCCCGACGCGCAAAGGCCCGGGAGCTGCGATCGTGTCAGTCTCAGCCGGTGCAGCGCTCCTTGCCGGGGGCACCTTGAAAGCCCTCGATGCCGGTAACGTCATTGAGCTGGGCAACTCTGGCAACGCTGTCGTGTGGGCCACAGGTGCCGCCGTCCTGGGTTTGGGCATCCTCGTCGCGGGGCTGCGTGGGCGGACGTCTGGGTTCCTTGGCTTCCTGGCTGTGGTTGCCCTGATCATTGGTGGAATCTTCAACGTGGTCCCCAGGAACGGCGACCGCTTCACCTTCCGTGATGTGAACTGGGCCCCCACCAGCGTGGCGCAGGCACAGGAAGGCATCGATATCACCGGCGCAAAGGGCTTGGTGGACTTGAGCGACATCACCATGACCCCGCCCCTGGTGTCCGAAGTCCTGATTCCGGTTGACGCCACCGCCAGCAACGTCACGGTGGTCATTCCCGACGACGTCCCCGTGGAAGTCAGGGCGGACATGACGTTCGGCAACCTGAACGAGCGCGGCACGGATCGTGGCGGCCGGCTCCAGGATGACAGGACGCTGTACAACACCGAAAAGCCCGGAGCCAACCTCGTGGTGGAAATTGACGGCACGTTCAGCAACGTGACCATCCAGGAAGGAAACTGACATGAACACCAATGAGCCAGGCAAGGCCCGCGAAGCGCAGCCAACCGAGCCGGTCTCCAAGCAAACGCGCCCCACTGAGGCCCTGCCCCGGGAAACCCGTCCCAATGAGGCCCTGCCGAAGCCGGGACTCCAGCAGATCCCGCTCACGCCGCCGCTGGAACCCAGCTTCAAGGTGGAACACACGGACGACGACGAACCCCGGCAGGCGCGAATCAGCACAGTGGTGTGGGGGTTGATTGTGATCGCCCTCGCAGCCCTGATTGTTATCTCGACACTCGGCTGGGTCACGCTGAACGGTACCTATGTACTGATCGGCCTGATGATCGGCGCGGGCGCAGCCCTGGTGGTCGGTGGACTCCTCTCAGCCCGCAAGGGTTCCGGCACACCAAAGAGCCCGGCGAAGTGAGTGGAAGCAACAACGTGACAAAGCAACCGCAACAGGGAAGGGTGTAGCCATGGACAAGTTCTTCAGCATCGTCAGGGGCTTCGGCCTGAAGCGTGGTCCGCAACGCTGGATCGGCGGCGTCTGCGGAGGAATCGCAGCAAAGCTCAAGGTAGACGTGGCGTACGTCCGAGTCGCTTTCCTGCTCTTCTGCCTGCTGCCTGGCCCCGCATTCGTGGCCTACATCCTCGGCTGGCTCATCCTGCCGGACCAGAACAACAAGATCGCTCTCGAGTCCTTCATCAGCCAACGTTCCCGGTAATTACTGGAGACAGCGAGCCGAAACGCCCCGCCGGCCGGCGGGGCGTTTGGTTGTTTTCAGCCAGGTTTCCAATACCGCACGGTCGTGGGCAAAAGTAACCGTTTGTGTCCCACCCCACATGCGCGTCTACAATCATTGGGAGCTCAGCGTGGCGCTCTGCACGTATTCCTCCAAGCCATGAGTGAGCAAACATGAAAATTGGCATTCTTACCAGCGGTGGCGACTGCCCCGGCCTCAACGCAGTGATCCGGGGATCAGTCCTCAAGGGTATTGCCATCCACGGCCAGGAGTTTGTGGGCTTCCGCGACGGCTGGCGTGGTGTGGTTGAAGGTGATGTCATCGACATCCCCCGCACCATGGTCCGCGGTATTGCCAAGCAGGGTGGCACCATTCTGGGCACCTCCCGCACCAACCCCTTCGAAAACGGCGGTGGCCCGGACGTCATCAAGGCGCACATGGAACGCCTGGGCATTGACGCCATCATTGCAATTGGAGGCGAGGGAACGCTGGCAGCAGCCAAGCGCCTCACCGACGCGGGCCTGAAGATTGTTGGTGTCCCCAAGACCGTGGACAACGACCTCGACGCCACCGACTACACCTTCGGTTTCGATACCGCCGTGCAGATCGCAACTGAGGCCATCGACCGGCTCCGCACCACCGGCGAATCCCATCACCGCTGCATGATCGCCGAAGTCATGGGCCGCCACGTCGGCTGGATCGCCTTGCACGCCGGCATGGCAGCGGGCGCCCACGCCATCCTCATCCCGGAACAGAAGGCAAGCATCGAGCAGATCACCGAATGGGTCCAGGAAGCCCACGACCGTGGCCGTGCGCCGCTTGTGGTGGTTGCTGAAGGCTTTGTTCCGGACCACATGGAGTCCCCGCACTCCGAGCGCGGCCTGGATACCTTCGGCCGTCCCCGCCTTGGCGGCATCGCCGATCAGCTGGCACCCGAGATTGAGGCGCGCACGGGCATCGAAACACGGGCCACGATCCTCGGCCATATCCAACGTGGTGGCGTCCCCACCGCCTACGATCGCGTTTTGGCGACGCGCCTGGGCATGGCTGCCATCGATTCCGTAGTGGAAGGCCGCTGGGGCACCATGGTGGCACTGAAGGGTACGGACATCTCCCACGTGGGCTTCGAGGAAGCGCTCGGCAAGCTCAAGACAGTGCCGCAACACCGCTACGACGAAGCGTCTGTGCTCTTCGGCTAGTCGGCTAGGCTGAATCCATGACTCTAGAGCCCACGTCTGCTGCCATTATCCAGCTGGCGTGGGCTCGACGTTTGGGGCTCGACGACGACGCTTTCGCCACCGCTGCCGCCAGGCTCACCACTTCCGCGGCGGACCCGGGCGAGCTGGGCAGCCGCATTACCCGTGTGGATGATTCTGCGCGGGCCTTGGTTTTCCTGCGTCTCTTCGGCGTCTCTGCGCTCGTGGGGCCACAGTGGGCCTTGGAAGCTGCGGCGTCCATCCCCGATACGGAGCTCGCCCAGCATGTGACGCTGTTGACCATCACGCGGTCCCACGGCGGACACGGGCTTGGATCCTCCGCCTTATTCTTCGCAGACGATCTGCCGCTCCAGCAGCCCTCCGAAGAACTCACGGTTTCGCCAGGCAACCCCGAAGCGATCACGCTGGAAGGCTTGTGCCCTCCGGATGACGTCAATGAAGTTGGCCTCCAAGGGCTCGAACATCGATTCACCATCATGCACCCCGAAGAGGAACAGCCCACGCCCGTGGCCTGCGGCGCCTATTCCGAATGGGAAGGCATCCTGGCCAACATGGGCGTCCTGGTTGCCCCTCCGTGGCGACGGCGGGGCCTGGGCACGCTGGCCGCGTCCATCGCCGCGCACGAGGCCCTGGCATCCGGGCTGACCCTCCAGTGGAAGGCCGACGTCAGCAACACCGGGGCGCTCGCGATGGCCCGCAGCCTGGGCTTTGCCACGGGCGGGCTCCACGCGAGCGTACTCCTGGGCTGACTAAGAACCGAACCGGCCCAGCTTTGGTCCGGTAGAGGGCTCGTCCTTCTCTAAATCCTGGCAGGACCAGCCCAAAAATGGGCTGGTCCTGACACCGAACAAACGCTACTTCCGGACAGTTTCCGGCACGGCCGGTTCTCCAGTGACTTTCCCGCCCCAACCCTGCACCGACTTGGGCTTGCCAAAGAACAACGCCACCACGGCACCCAGCAGAATCGCACAGGCGGGCAACAAGATGGACTGGCTCATCGCCGTCGAGAATCCTGCATGGAGCGCCTCCGGCAGTACGCCGTTCATGGAGGCTTCGCCTACGGGAGCACCGGCGGGAGCCGCAGGCAGCTCTGCCGCGAGTCGCGACTGAATGAGGGCAGCGATGGCCGCCGAGCCCAACACAGCACCGATCTGGCGTGTGGTGTTGAAAACGCCGGAACCGGCCCCTGCCTGGCGTGGTTCCAGGTTGCGGGTGGTCGCATTGGACACCGGCCCCCAGATGAAAGCGTTGGCAACACCCTGCAGGGCGCTGGGCAGCAGGAACATCCAGATGGGAGTGTCCGGCCCCAGGAGCGATGCCGTCCAGAACAATGCCCCGGCCAGGCAGACGAGGCCGAAGGATGCGAACCAACGCGGGTTGGCGCGGTCAATGAGCTTACCCACGAACGGGGCAAGCGCACCCGAAATAACGGCCATGGGGATCATCAGCAAAGCGGACTGTGTAGGTGTCAAGCCCCGCACCGTCTGGTAGTAGAAAATAGTGGGCAGCGGGAAGGCGGTCACCGTGAACCCAACGGCCATGATGGTGGTGTTGCCCAGGGAGAAATTACGGTCCTTGAACAGGCCAAGCGGCAGCAAGGGCTCCCCGCCACGGCGTTCAAGAAGCCACTGCCAGACGACGAACAGCACCAGAACCACGAGCCCCGTGATGATCAAACCCCACACGGAAACGACCCCCGTGACGGTCCCCCACTTGTACGTCTGGCCCTCTTGGATGCCAAAGACCAGCAGGAACATGCCGACGGCGGAAAGCACCACGCCCACGACGTCGAACGTGTGGCTATGCGTGGTCAGTTTCGGTACGAAACGCGTCACCAGGATGAAGGCCACGATCCCGATGGGGACGTTGACGAAGAAGATCCACTCCCAGCCAAGGCTGTCCACCAGCAAGCCGCCGAGGATCGGTCCAATCAGCACGGCCATGCCAGCTGTGGCGCCCCACAGCCCCATGGCTGCACCACGGCGGTCCGGCGGGAAAATGCGCGTGATGACGGCCATTGTTTGGGGAGTCATCATGGCGGCACCCAGGCCTTGAACGGCGCGGGCAGCGATCAACATGGTGACGTCGCCGGAGAGTCCGCACCACAGCGAAGCGAGCGTAAAGACGACCAGACCGATCAGGTACAGGTTCTTGGGGCCAAAGCGGTCACCCAGCCTGCCCGTGATCAGCAGGGGCACGGCGTAGGCCAGCAAGTAAGCGCTGGTGACCCAAATGACGGCGTTGATGTCCGTGTTGAGCCCTTCCATGATCCGCGGGTTCGCGACCGACACGATGGTGGTGTCGATGAGGATCATGAAGAAGCCCACCACGAGTGACCACAGCGCGGGCCATGGCTTAGCTACGTTTTCCAAGGGATTCCTTCGGCTTGTGTGAAAGTTCGGTTGGAGTTGGCAGGGGTTCATCCCAGGGCAGGCGCCCATTGCCCAACTCCTCGAGGAGATCGCGGATCCACGCGATCTCCGTTCGGCGCATTGCCTGTTGGTACGTGATGTCGATCCAGTACTTGCGGTCCAGCCCCTTGGCCGTCACGGTTGCCTCCGCATGGACCAGGAAGTCGAGATCGGCGCCGAGGGCCACCAGCCGCTCCTCCAGCAGTTCCATGACCACTGCAGCTGGAAGGTGGTGAGCCTCAGCTATTGCGTGCGGAAAGACGGGGTATTCGTTGACGGGAGTGGAGAGCATGGCCTGGAGACGTGCGCCGAGGGCCTCGTGTCCGGCGGGGGTGATCCGGTACGTGGTTCGCTCGGGACGGTTGCCTTCACGTTCCGTTCCTGTGGCCTCGACAAGCCCGTTTTCCTCGAGTCGACCCACGGAATGGTAGAGCGTGCCGGGGCGGACCTTGACGAGGCGGTCTTCATGACGGGCCATCAACAATTGGTACATCTCATACGGATGCATGGGTTCTTCTGCGAGGAGAGCCAGTGAGGCGACTCCAAGCGGAGTCAATTCAGCGACCTTAGGCACAACACCCAGCCCCTTCCGATCAAATATTCCACAACAACTATTCCACGTGGAATATCTAGACGCAAGAAAGCCCGGCCGCTGTGCGACCGGGCACTCCTCGCGTTAGTTGCTTAGCCCAGGAGTTCTTGGATCTCTGACCTGGCAAACATAGCGGCAGCCTCGCGCGCGGTGGGGGTTCCGGCGTCGGGATCCGCTCCAGCATCCAGCAGGACCCGGGCCACGCCGGTGTATCCCTTGAAGACCGCCCCGGCGAGTGGGGTCTGTCCGCGATCATTCGCGGCGTTGACGTCAGCACCGTGATGGAGGATCAGCTGCGCGGCTTCCTCGTGCCCGTGATAGGCCGCCAGCATCAGCAGCGAGTCGCCAGCGGCATTGGTCATTGTGGCAGGAGCGCCGGCGTTCAAGTAGCCTCGCAGCAACTCTGTGTCACCTTCGCGGGCAGCATCAAACAAGGCGTGGGCCAGGGCCAACGTTTCGTCGTCGGGGCCTGTAGCTTGGCTCATCGGTGGGGTCCCTTCAGGAATCCGGTCTGGCGCCCGACAACCTGGCCGGCGTCGGGGGCGACGATCACTTCCTGGGCCGCGATGTAAGGCTCCTCGCCGTCCATCACCGTCAGGGTTTCCTCCGCCGAAACGGACCGCTTGATCACGGCCAAAGCAACGGGTCCCATTTCAAAGTGCTGCGCCACCGATGTCAGAGTACCCACCTTGCGCTCCCCGACAAATACAACGCTGCCAACGGCCGGCAGTGTGTGCTGTGATCCATCAAGCTGCAGGAAAACGAGGCGCCGCGGCGGGTGGCCGAGGTTGTGGACACGGGCAATGGTTTCCTGGCCCTTATAGCAGCCCTTGTTCAGGTGTACCGAGGTCCTCAAAAGGTCCAGTTCGTGCGGAATCGTCTTCTCGTCAGTCTCTGCCCCGAGGCGGGGCCGCCAGGCAGCAATCCGCAAAGCATCTGCTGCCATGGCACCTGCCAAGGCGAGGCCTTCCACGGATTGTTCCAACTCGGTGGAAGGAACAAGGTACTCGTACCAGGGGCGTTCGAGGCCGGGATGCGATTCCTCGGGGACGATGCTGTACGCATACCCTCCGGGGCTGACGTGTGGCCATGGATCCTCCCACACCAAGCGGCCGGCCAGCTGCGCCAACGGCTTGGTGGCACCCACCACGGCCCACTGCTCAGAGACGTCTTGGATCTCGACGCGGAGCATGAACTTCATCCTGTTCAGCCACTCGGCCAGCGGCTCCGCCTCGGCGGTCTCCACGATCAGCCAGGTGGTGCCGCCGTCGTCAATAACGCGGGCGTCGAACTCGATGCGGCCCTGAACGCTGAGCAGCAGCAGTTCGCTGGCAACACCGGGCTGAAGGTTGGTGAGCTGTTGGGACGAGAGCGTGTTGAGCCAACTGAGCCGGTCCGGGCCAGTCACGGTCACCACGCCACGGTGCGAAAGATCGACGGCGGCGGTACCGGTTGCCAGGGCACGCTGCTCGCGCAGCGGTTCGCCGTAGTGGGCCGCGACGCCGGCATCCAGGCCGGTATCTTCAACGGCACCGGGGCGCGACAACAGGGGGCTCTTGTAAGTCATATGTAGTAGAAGTCCTTGCGGCTCAGCGGTATTCCGTGGTTAGCGGTATTCCGGGTTTTCGAAATCGAATCTGGTGCCCGCTTTCCATTCCTCCGGGAGGTTGCCGTAGGCAGGAATTCCCCCGGCATCCCGCAGGAGCTTGGCCATGTGGAGCAGGTTCCACGTCATGAACGTGGTGTTCCTGTTAGTAAAATCACTCTCCGGCCCACCCGAACCTTCATCAAGATAGCTGGGTCCGGGGCCGACCGGACCGATCCACCCGGCGTCCGCCTGGGGTGGAATGGTGAAGCCGATGTGTTGAAGGCTGTAGAGCACGTTCATGGAGCAGTGCTTGATGCCGTCCTCATTGCCCGTGATGAGGCAGCCACCCACCTTGGGGTAGAACGCCCACTGGCCTTTGCTGTTCAGTTCGCCCGAATGGGCGTACAGCCGTTCGATGAGTTTCTTGGTCATGGACGAGTTGTCGCCCAACCAGATGGGGCCTGCGATCACCACGATGTCGGCGTCGCGGACATCGGGATAGATCTCCGGCCATTCATCCGTCTTCCAGCCGTGCTGGCGCATGTCGGGATAGACACCACTGGCGATGTCGTGGTCCACCGTCCGGATGAGGCGCGTGGTGACGCCCTGCTTCTCCATGATGTCCCGGCTGATTTTGATCAGGCCATCGGTGTTGCTGAGCTGCGGCGATGGCTTCAGAGTGCCATTGAAAAAGACAGCCTTAAGCCCGCTGTAGCCCTCCGGTTTGAGGTTGGTCACTTTCTGCTCCTTTTGCTGGTTGCTGTGGAACGAACAGTGAGGCCTCGGGTCAGGAAACCTTGTGGAGGAATGCCGAGGCGTGCGCTTCGAGAGCCTTGCCGCTGGCAGCGACGTCCCAGCGCCACAGGAGGTTGCCATCAACCAAGCCAAAAATCCGGGTGGCCGCGGTGTACTCCTTGGAGTGGCTTCCGCGCATCACCATGTCGGTGCTCAGCTGGATTTGGGGTCCCTTGATCTGGCCGTAGTAGAGCTCGGTAATTCCGCCGGGGTGGGCGATCGACACCGAAATGTCGAAGCCGCCCTCCTTGTTGCGGCGTTCCTCGACCTCGTCGGCTGTCTTGAGGACGGGGACGATGTCCGCCGGGATCAGCCCGGGTCCGCCGTCGCCCTCTTCCAGCTTCCGTTCCAAGGCCCAGAACCCGGTCTCAACGGTCAACGGCCGCAACTTTTCGCCGGCATCGTCACTGAGCCAGGTCTCGGCCCGGTACTGCAGGTACGGGAGCCCGTTGTGGGTGAAGGACACGCGCTGGACGAAATGCTCGGAATCCTCGTCTCCGCTGCCGAGCCGGCCGCGGCCTTCCCACTCACCAATGAGCCAGGAAAGAGGGACAAGTTCGGGCGTCAGATCTGTTGGGATCTCAATAGGCACAACGATTACCTCTGGTGGGCTGCAGGATCAGAAGGTTACTTCTGGCCCTTGAAAAGGCGGTATACGACAAAACCCGCAAACCAAGCCATGGCGACGCTGGCCAGGCCAAGGAGAACGAGGAAGAAAATTTCAAATGCGAGTACAGACATGATGCAATCCTAACCTTTAGTAGATGAGTAGTTTGTCTATGAAGTAAGCCAAGGCCCCCACAGCCCAAACAGGCGCTACGCCCATTCCTATGGCGGCAGGGATGTTGAGGCGGCCCCTCCGGAGCGTGGTCATTCGCCGGAAGCACACCAAGACGGATCCCACCACTACGCCCACCAAAGCGGCGGGAAGCACAGCGATATCCGAGAAAACGAGACCAGCGAGCGGACCCATCAGTCCAGCCATCACAACGCCGAGCGGAGCCACGATGCGGTCCGGCCAACGAATGATTCCCACCAACAAGGCCGCCGCGGCACTGAGGCCCGCCACAAGAACCATCTCTTTGACGCCATTGAACCGCGCACTGGCGATCCAACCCGCGCCAAGGCAGTTCAGCAGCACACCGGCAGAGCAGCCAAGAGTGGATTCCAGTCGTTGGGCCTGTCCCGTGCCCCTAATGAGCTGGACGACGAACACAGCCATCACGCCCAGGGCAGCGAACGCCGGTGTACCGTCCAGGAATCCGGGCGCCGGGCTGTAGGCAGCAGTGACAGCCGATCCCGCGCCTGCAAGACCAATGACAGCGGCCAGCGTTTTCTTAGCCGGGACGGCAAGGAAATGCGGCCAGCCGATTCCGACAGCCGCGGAGGCTACGATGCCTACGCACACCATGGCTTCCCGGGAAACGAAGGTGCTGGCCACGATGGCTGCGAGCGCCACGAGTCCGAATACCCCGATGCTCCAAGACTTCACTGTGTGCCCGACCTCAATCCGATGCGCCTAACGACCTCTCGACAATCCTGCCTTAAGCCGGCCCAATATGTCGTAATTCCAGCGTTGGCCCGTCACGAATCCCTGTGTCGCAGGGCACTGGTGGGTATACTCAGACTTCAACGGCGCACTGTGTTGGCCTTGATCCCGTTACAACGGGCAGAGGCGGCCCGCGCGCTGTGACCGACCGGTGAGACTCCGGTTTCGACGCCCGATGATGCGCGTAAAGCCCATTGGAGGAACTATGTCGCACATCCTGCTCCTAACGAACAGCCCCGGCTCTTCGGTGGACATTTTGCCTGCCTTGGAACTGCTCAACCACCGCGTGCATATCCTCCCGGCAGAACCCACCGCTCTGCTGGAAACTGATCCCACGGATATCGTCTTCCTGGATGCCCGCAAGGATCTGGTGGGCGCCCGCTCATTGACCCAGTTGTTGAAGGCCACCGGCCTGAGCGCACCCCTCATGCTGATCCTCACGGAAGGCGGCATGGCTGCTGTCTCGTCCGCGTGGGCAGTAGATGACATCGTGTTGGACTCCGCCGGCCCCGCGGAAGTCGAGGCCCGCATCAGGCTGGCCATGGCGCGTGCTGTGCCGGGCGAAGAGGAGACGCAGACCGAAATCCGGGCAGCCGGCGTCGTGATTGACGAAGCAAGCTATACCGCCCGGGTCAGCGGCCAGCCCCTGAACCTGACGTTCAAGGAATTCGAACTCCTGAAGTATCTGGCCCAGCACCCGGGGCGCGTATTTACCCGCCAACAACTGCTGACTGAAGTCTGGGGCTACGACTACTACGGAGGCACCCGGACAGTGGACGTCCACATCCGGCGGCTTCGCGCCAAGCTGGGCGTGGACCACGAAAACCTGATCAGCACGGTCCGCAACGTCGGCTACCGGCTCACCCTTGTCCGCCTCCCGGACGATGAGCTGTCCGAGGCCTAAGCGGCCAACAGGGCAAACACAGAAGAGGCCAGGATCCACACGGATCCTGGCCTCTTTCTTCGTTTCTTGGTGGAGGACATACGGGTCGAACGTATCGAGGCCACCCCACTGGTGGATCCCCCCTGTGCTGACTTACGGACAAACCGGAAAGCCGAACGAGATAACGACACTACCTCCCATTTCCAGTGACATCAAATCCCGGGGCTTGCGCCGGGCGTATAGCCTTGCATCATGAGTCACGCGCACCCGGAAAACTGGCCCGTACTGATCATTGCCGGAGCCTTGGACACCGAACTTCTCAGGGACGTCAAGACCCTTGCCGCTGCTGCCGGAGAGTCCGACGGGAATCCTCCCTTCTCCGAGCAGACGTTGGTCACGCTGCGCGGTGCGGACGCGGGGGATCATTCTGTTCTGTCCTTCGTCCTGTACGCCCCGGACGAAGATTCCGATCCCGCCACTGCCGAAGACCTGGCTGGCGTCGCCGTCGTCGTTGAAAATGGCGACGAAAGCGGCGTGCTGGAACTGGCTGTCCACCCGAGCTACCGCAACCAGGGCGTTGCAGGTCGACTGCTGGACGCACTGCAAGGCAAACGGGGCCTCGGCGGATTGAGTGCATGGTCGCACGGCAACCACGAGGCCGCCGCCGAGCTGGCCACGCGCTTCGGCTACGGTCCGGTGCGCGAACTGTGGAAAATGCGGTTGATGTCTTCAACCTCTGCACTGCCCGACGCCGGACTCCCGGACGGCGTTTCACTCCGCGCCTTCGTCCCGGGCCAGGATGAGCAGGCGTGGCTGACAGCCAACAGTGCTGCGTTCTCCCATCACCCCGAGCAGGGTTCCATGACGCGGGCGGACCTAGAGGCGCGCAAGGCTGAAGATTGGTTCGATCCCGCTGGCTTCCTGCTGGCCGTGAATGCCGAGGGTGAGCTTTTGGGTTTCCACTGGACCAAGGTCCACCCCCGGCAAGGGCCGCACCCGGCAATCGGCGAGGTGTATGTGGTTGGCGTGACCCCGAAGGCGCAAGGATTGGGCCTGGGCAACGCCCTGACGGTTGCCGGCATCAAGCACCTTCAGGACCAGGGCCTGCATGCCGTGATGCTCTACGTAGACGCTGACAACGAGGCAGCAGTAGCCCTATATCAGAAACTTGGCTTTGTTCGCTGGGACACCGATGTGATGTATGGGCCTTTAACCAAAAATTAACCTGACGGGATCAGTTGCCGGAAAGCAGGTGACATCTTGGATTCGAGCGCCGGAATTGCTTGTAATGTGGGAGGAAACCCCGTCCTGAGCTTAGGAGAACCCCATGCAGCCGGACCCCGTCGGCACCGCCGGATCCACCTCGAAGGGCGCAACACTGCCCCCGCGCTTCGGATCATCGGAAGTGCCGGCATCGCGAGCCACCCAGGACCGCATCGACATTCCGGAATTCGCACCGAGCCTGGAGCCCGAGGGCGACATCACCCCGGACCGTTTCCTGGACCGCGAACTGAGCTGGCTGGCCTTCAACTCCCGTGTGCTGGAACTCGCCGAAGATCCTGACCTTTTCCTGCTGGAACGTGTCAATTTTCTTTCCATCTTCGCCTCCAACCTTGACGAGTTCTTCATGGTTCGCGTGGCTGGCCTCAAGCGCCGCATCGCCACCGGGCTCGCCGTGCCCTCCCCTGCGGGCCTGAGCCCCATCGAGGTGCTGGAACAGATCAGCGAAGAAGCCCACAAGCTGCAGGAACGCCACGCACGGGTCTTCGCCGAGCAGATCCGTCCCGCCCTGGCCTACGAGCACATCCACATCATGCACTGGAATGAACTGGATGAGGATGCCCGCCACCGGATCAGCATCATGTTCCAGGAGAAGGTCTTCCCCATCCTGACGCCTCTGGCAGTGGACCCGGCGCACCCCTTCCCCTACATTTCGGGTCTTTCCCTCAACCTTGCCGTGATCGTGAGCAACCCGATCAGCGACAAGGAACTCTTTGCCCGTGTGAAGGTTCCGGATCAGCTACCCCGGCTCATTTCCGTGGACGGACCGCGCGCAGGTGCCATCCCGGGCCGCGTGGCCCGGTTCATTGCCCTGGAAGAAGTCATCGCTGTCCACCTGGACAAGCTCTTCCCCGGCATGGAAGTCCTGGAGCACCACACCTTCCGCGTCACCCGTAACGAGGACCTGGAAGTAGAAGAGGACGACGCCGAGAACCTGCTGCAGGCTCTGGAGAAGGAACTCCTGCGGCGCCGTTTTGGCCCGCCGGTCCGCCTTGAAGTCACCACGGACATCAACCCGAATATCAAGGCCCTGCTGATCCGGGAACTTGGCGTCGAAGAATCCGAGGTGTACTCCGTCCCCGCGCCGTTGGACCTCCGCGGCCTGTCCGCAATCAGCGGCATTGACCGCGCCGACCTTCACTACCCCAAGCACGTGCCACACACGTCCCGGTACCTCAACGAGTCCGAGACGTCCAAGGCCGCCAACGTCTTTGCCGCCATGCGGCGCCGGGACATCCTGCTCCACCACCCCTACGACTCCTTCTCCACCTCCGTTCAGGCCTTCCTGGAGCAGGCCGCAGCGGATCCCAAGGTGCAGGCCATCAAGCAAACGTTGTACCGCACGTCCGGTGACTCCCCCATCGTTGATGCCCTGATTGATGCTGCGGAAGCGGGCAAGCAGGTTCTGGCCCTCGTGGAAATCAAGGCCCGCTTTGACGAGCAGGCCAACATTTCCTGGGCACGAAAGCTAGAGCAAGCAGGCGTCCATGTGGTGTACGGCATTGTTGGTTTGAAAACCCACTGCAAGTTGTCGTTGGTGGTGCGCCAGGAAGTGGACGGGCTGCGCCGCTACTGCCACATCGGCACCGGCAACTACCACCCGCGCACAGCACGCTATTACGAAGACCTTGGCCTGCTGACCGCCAACGAGCAAGTGGGCGAAGACCTGTCCAAGCTGTTCAACCAGCTCTCCGGCTACGCCCCGAAGTCAACGTTCAAGAGGTTGCTCGTAGCACCGCGCTCGGTACGTGCCGGCTTGGTGGACAGAATCGAAGCCGAAATCCGCAACGCCCGTGCCGGCGTCCCCGGTTTGGTGCAGATCAAGGTCAACTCGATGGTGGACGAAGCCATCATCGACGCCCTCTACCGCGCCTCGCAGGCCGGCGTGAAGGTTGACGTCGTAGTGCGCGGCATCTGCTCGCTGCGCCCGGGAGTGCCGGGCCTCAGCGAGAACATCACGGTCCGCTCCGTGCTGGGCCGCTTCCTGGAACACTCACGCGTCTTTGCCTTTGGCAACGGTGGCGAGCCCGTGGTGTACATCGGCTCCGCCGACATGATGCATCGCAACCTGGACCGCCGGGTGGAGGCACTGGTGCAGCTGGCCAGCAAGGAAGACACGGCCACCGTCATGGACCTGATGCGTCGCTATGTTGACGACGGGACGGCCAGCTGGCATCTGGACAATCACGGACACTGGACCAGGCACCACTTGGACGACGAGGGCAAGCCGTTGCTGGACATGCAGTCCTGGCTCCTGGCTTCCCGCTCCCGCCAGCGCGCTGCGGCCCGGCGGTAAGGACCGAATTGAACAGCGATACCCCCGTGGCGGATCAAACAGACCACCCCGGCGAGCCGGTGGCCGTTGTAGCCGCCGGCGCCATTCCCTGGCGCGTCACCAAAGGCGCTCTTGAGGTCCTCCTGATCCATCGTCCCCGTTACGACGATTGGTCATGGCCCAAAGGAAAACTCGACGCCGGCGAGACAGTTCCGGAGTGCGCCGCACGTGAGGTGTGGGAAGAGATCGGGCTCCAGGCCCCATTGGGCATCCCGCTTCCGGCGATTCACTACCATGTGGCTGCCGGACTGAAGGTTGTCCGCTACTGGGCCGTCAAGGTCAATGGAGCGCAGCTTCGGCCCGACGGCAAAGAAGTGGACAGCGTCATGTGGTGCAGCCCGGACCGGGCAGCCAGCTTCCTGAGCAACCCGTCGGACGTGGAGCCGCTGGAATACCTCGAGAAGGCCCATGTCCGCGGGGAATTGGACACGTGGCCGTTGGTGCTGATCCGCCATGCCAAGGCGAAGCCGCGGTCCTCATGGACCAAAGCCGAGGGCGATCGCCCCTTGGCAGCCACGGGCCAGCGGCAGGCAGTTGCTGTCCAGCGCCTTTTGGAAGTGTGGAAGCCGCAGCGGGTAGTGACCAGTCCCTGGGCCCGTTGTGTGGCCACTATCGCCCCCTACGCCAAGGCCAGCGGCGTCAAGGTGAAACTGGTGGAAGCACTCACCGAGCACACCCATCAGCGCTCCCCCAAGAAGACGGCTGCCGCAGTTGAGGCCTTGTTCGACAAGCAGCTGCCGATCGCCGTGTGCACGCATCGCCCCGCCCTGCCCACGGCGCTGAAGCAGCTGGGTCAGCACATGTCGCAAACCCTGCGTGCCCTACTTCCTTCCGCAGACCCCTATCTGTCGCCGGGTGAGGTCATCGTGTGCCAGGTAGCGCGGGGGTCCGAACGGAAGATTGTGTCCGTGGAGCAGGTCAAGCCTTTCGACGACTAGCTGGGCGGCGGGGAGTTTCGTTCTCCGATGTCGATATGCCGAACTGTTGCAGGCTGTCACGTGGTTTCCCTGCCGCCGAGGCAGTCCTGCAACAGGGTCGGCAAGGTTCGAACACCCGGACGATGACCTCGGCCGTCCTAGCTGCCGAAGAGTTTCTTGCTGAGATTCGTCCAGAAGCCTGGCTCTTTGGACGGATCGATAATTGTTGGTTCGACGGAGAGGTCCGTTCCGCGCTCCCTCACAGGGCGGCGCCGGTTCTTCCAATCCACAGAGTTGAACTCGGGGTTGTAGATCGGCGGCGTGACGCCCTCGGCCCGGAAGATATCCCACATCCACGCTGGAATGTTTTCCACGGTCCGGGGGTATTTAAGGAGCTGTTGTGCCCAAGTCTGTGCACCGACGGGCTTGCCGCCGGGGTGCCAACGGCCGTTGCTCATTCGTTCGAGATGTTCCTCATCGAAGACATCCAAGCGGCCAGCCTTGTTAGGAAAAACGTGGATTTCTGCTGTTGTCCAAGATCCA
The DNA here is from genome assembly GCF_000294695.2 of Arthrobacter sp. Rue61a. Classification (NCBI taxonomy): domain Bacteria; kingdom Bacillati; phylum Actinomycetota; class Actinomycetes; order Micrococcales; family Micrococcaceae; genus Arthrobacter; species Arthrobacter sp. Rue61a. Next base: position 3,449,060 of record NC_018531.1, read on the forward strand.
ACGCCGCGTGTATATGACCGATCCCTACATTCATCCAGCCAGTGATCGAGGCATTGCGCTGAAAAATCGTCCTCGAAGCTTTGGCCCGCGGCGCGCGTTATCCGAAGCTGTCAGGTCGCCCTGGGTGAAAGCGGTGTTCATCCCGGACTGGCCCTGGACAATGCCGGCCAGGGCGGTGTTCAGCTCGGACGCGACCAGATCCGAGCGGTTCTTGAAGGAGTCGAACGCGGCCTTGCCAGCGCCGCTGAACTTGCCCTCCAGCGGGGTCACGGCATCCACGAAACGCCGCACCAACGCGCCGAGATCCTGATGCGACGCGTCCGTTTGCTTACTCAGATTCCCGAGCGTCTCGGCACCCATATCAAAAATGGCCATTGAATCTCCTAAGTGAAGTGGTCGGTCGTGTGGCGGGCCGAAGCCCCTGCGGCGTGGTCACCACGCCAGCCCAGATTCCCCCATCAGAAGCCGTCTAGGTGTCAAAAAGAGCAAACTAGGTGCTGTCTTTGCTACGACTAGGGGACAAAATCACCAAAATTGAGTGGTGGCGAAGCGCGTCTAGGTGTTCCGACGGCATGCAAGCGAAGTGGAGACTCTCTGGTGATTGCCGCCGTCGACGAATTGATAGGAATGGCGCGGGAAGCGGGTTTGGGTGACGAAACGCTCATAGATCTGCTTCGCGGCAGGCTGGCAAGTAAGCTGGACTCGTGAGCATCCCCACCCCTTATGAAGACCTTCTGCGCGACGTCATGGCTAACGGCACGCACAAGTCGGACCGCACCGGAACCGGAACGCGCAGCGTTTTCGGCCGCCAGTTGCGGTTCGATCTTGCCGAAAGCTTCCCCCTGATCACCACCAAGCGGGTCCACTTCAAGTCCGTGGCGGTGGAGCTCCTGTGGTTCCTGCGCGGCGATTCGAACGTGAAGTGGATGCAGGACCAGGGCGTCTCCATCTGGGACGAATGGGCGGATGCCGACGGCGAGCTCGGTCCCGTCTATGGCGTGCAGTGGCGAAGCTGGCCCACCCCCGACGGTGGACACATCGACCAGATCTCCGAGCTCATGACCAATCTGGCAGCCAACCCGGATTCCCGCAGGCACATCGTGTCCGCATGGAACGTCTCCGAACTCAAGGACATGGCATTGCCGCCGTGCCATGCGTTCTTCCAGTTCTATGTTGCGGACGGCAAATTGTCCTGCCAGCTGTACCAGCGCTCCGCGGACACCTTCCTGGGCGTCCCCTTCAACATTGCCTCCTACGCCCTGCTCACCCGCATGGTGGCGCAGCAGCTGGGGCTCGAGCCGGGCGAATTCGTCTGGACCGGCGGAGACGTCCACGTCTATGACAACCACGTGGACCAGGTTGCCGAGCAACTCAGCCGGGAACCGTATGAATACCCGCAGCTGAAAATCCTCCGCAAGCCGGACTCCATCTTCGACTACACGCTGGATGACTTCGAGGTTGTGGACTACCGCCACCACCCCACCATCAAGGCTCCGATCGCGGTATGAGCACTTCATCTTCAGACGTTCCGGCTCAGCTTCCCGGAGTTATCTTCACCCAGGAAACCGCGGCCAGCATGACCGGGATCGGGCTGGTCTGGGCGCAGACAAAGTCCGGTGTCATCGGCAAGGACGGCGCCATGCCGTGGCACCTGCCCGAGGATCTCAAGCACTTCAGCCAGCTCACCACAGGGCACCCGGTCATCATGGGCCGCAAAACGTGGTTGTCGTTCCCCGAAAAGTACCGTCCGCTCCCGGGCCGCACCAACATTGTGGTGACCCGCAACGCAGAGTGGGGGTCCACGCCCGAGGCGGAGGGCGCCGTCGTGGTTTCCTCCCTTGACGCCGCGCTGCTGGAATCGCAGTTCGCACCGGGTGGCCAGAAGGTCTGGATCATCGGCGGCGGCGAAATCTTTGAACAATCCATGGGCATCGCCAACCTGGCGGTCATCACCATCATCGACGCAGACCTGGAGGGTGACACCTATGCCCCCGAGCTCGGTGATGATTGGACCTTCGACGCCGTAGCCCCCGCCGACGGCTGGCTCACCGCCAAGAACGGCACCAACTACCGGTTCACCACATGGCGCCGGACAGAAAGCTAGGAAAGCCTGCATGTTGAAGAAACCCGAAACCCTGTTCGTGCTGGGCTACATGCTGCTGCCGCTTTTCGCCCTGATCTCTGCCATCGTGGGGCTCACCATGATCCTGGGTGGCAACAAAATTGCCGGGATCATAGTGCTGATCGTTGTCACACAGGTATTTACCTTTGGGGCGTTCTTCGCCCTGCGCAAGCGCAAGGCCGTACTTCTCCAAGAGCCCGACGCCGGCCACTAGCCCGGGCGGGCGGCTTGCGGGCCGCTGTGGCGAGTTCCGTCGTCGTGCTTGACCTGCGTGACGTAACCAACAGCGGCGGTGTGCTCCGAAAGTTTAGACTTGGTGAATGACTACAGCAGCTAATCCGTCCGTTGGACTGGTCGGTTGGCGTGGCATGGTCGGCTCCGTCCTGATGCAGCGCATGCAGGACGAGAACGACTTCGCCAACATCAACCCGGTATTTTTCTCCACCTCGAACGCAGGAGGTGCCGCCCCGTCCTTCGCTGATGGGGCCGGCAAGCTCGAGGATGCGTTCGATATTGAGACGCTGGCCAAGCTGCCGATTATTGTCACCGCCCAAGGTGGCGACTACACCAAGCAGGTCCACGGCGAACTCCGCAACCGCGGCTGGGATGGCCTGTGGATCGATGCTGCTTCCACGCTGCGCATGAACGACGACTCGATCATCGTGCTGGACCCCATCAACCGCGATGTCATCGACGCCGGACTGTCCGGTGGTGTGAAGGACTTCATCGGCGGCAACTGTACGGTTTCCTGCATGCTGATGGGCCTCGGCGGCCTGTTCAAGAACAACCTGGTCGAGTGGGGCACCTCCATGACGTACCAGGCGGCTTCAGGTGGCGGGGCCCGGCACATGCGTGAACTCCTCAACCAGTTCGGCACCCTCAACAACGAGGTCAGCAGCGAACTGGACGATCCCGCGTCCGCCATTCTCGAGATCGACCACAAGGTCCTCGCGGCCCAGCGCACCGGCGTTGACGCCACCCAGTTTGGCGTGCCCCTGGCCGGCTCCCTCATTCCGTGGATCGATGCCGACCTGGGCAACGGCCAGTCCAAGGAAGAGTGGAAAGCCGGAGTAGAGACCAACAAAATTCTCGGCACCGGCAACGGCACCGCAGGTAAGGACCACATCGCCATGGACGGCCTGTGCATCCGCATCGGCGCCATGCGTTCACACTCCCAGGCCCTCACGCTCAAGCTGCGCGAAGACCTGTCCGTGACGGAAATCGAGAACCTCCTGGCCAAGGACAACGAATGGGCCAAGGTTGTTCCCAACACCAAGGAAGCCTCCATGGCGGACCTGACCCCTGTGGCAGCGTCCGGAACCTTGGACATCCCGGTGGGCCGTATCCGCAAGCTCGAAATGGGCCCGGAGTACATCAGCGCCTTCACCGTGGGAGACCAGCTCCTGTGGGGTGCAGCCGAGCCGCTCCGCCGCATGCTCAACATCGTGACGGGCAAGCTCTAGTCCTGCCACGTCTCTAACCCGCTGTTCCGTTGCTACTTGGCCTCGGGACAGCGGTTTTTCCACGATAATAGGGCCTCCGCTCCAACGCCGCTTTTAGCTTCCGTTCCACTTCCCACGGCCTGCTGAGTTGTTCCCAATCAATCCGGAAAACTTCCCAGCCAGAGCCCGCAAGGGCCTTTTCCCGACGACGTTCGTTGAAAAGGACCTCGTCAGTAGGTGCGTAGTCGAAATACTTGGCGCGGCCGTCAAACTCAAGAATCACTCGACGGTCCTCCCAGCCGAAGTCTCCCCGGTATCGCCCGAGCGGGGTTTCCACCTCGAGTTGAAGGACGGCGTCCCGGATGCCAAGCCTGCTCAGCAGAATCCGTGTCCGGGTCTCCCCCACCGATTCGGATCTGGCATCCATCGCTTCAAGGACACGGCGCACTCGTCGAACACCCCGCGTGATGCGGCCGCTGTCCACATAGGTTTGAAGCAGCAGCTGATTCGCACCGCGGCGGAGCGCTTGATCTGCGATAACCACAGCCCTTTCCAAGTCCATGGTCCGGGCACAATCAACGACAGTACGCTCCAAACTGGTGACACGTACGGGCCGGGGCCACGACGCCTGTAACTCAACCATTTCCGACGGCTCCAAATGGCCGCCGTGGGCTGTGACGTCCTCACCAGAGCTTGCCTGGGCAGGTGAAAACGGCACGGTGACGTGAACCGTGGAACCCGCACCCCACGGAGAGCACCCATGCAGCCGGGCGGCACTTGCATGACTGTAGACGCTTCTGCGGCCCACATTGGAATGATGTGCCTGTATCCGCAGCAGGTCTTGCTCCCACGGTTTCTGTGTTCGCCAATCCAGTGTCCGAATGTAGGCACCACGCCGGAGCCTGATCAGCATTCCGGAGCGTACGCCCAGGGTCAAAACCCGGTCACTCAGCCCTCTCAATGCGAGATCCGTGGTGGTGGCAATGACGGCGTCCGGCCAATGGCTGGCGATCAATACATCTAGTTTTTTGCGTTGCATCGGCCCATCGTGTGTCCGGGGCGGGCTGTGAAACGAGCTGCCGGGCATCATATGTGGACAAACTCGTTGTGCTGCCGCAATTACGTTGCTGGCCAGCAACGTAATTGCGGGCCGCCAACGCGTTCGTGAGGCTCCAACTCAGCCTGCCATGAACTTCAGGTAGGCCCGTCCCTGAGCTTGGAACGAGCGCTCAGCGGCCGGACCCAACCACCCCGCGAACGGCTCCGGAGCGACGCCTATGGTCTTGCCGCTCACGGTCCTGGCCCACGTTCCCACCACTTCTCCGCCGGACACCATGATCCGTTTGAACACTCCGTTCTTGCCCGGCACCACCAACTCCGCATGCTCCGGAGCCAGCACGAGGCTCCTGTCCTGGTATCCGAGAAGGAATTCGTCGAAACCCGGGAGCGCCAGCAACGAGCGCGAGCCGGGGACGCCGTCGTCGAGCATTGCTGCCGTGTCCGGCGAGAGCCAATAGGCGGTGCCTCCGAACTGCATTTCAACCAGGCGGTCCTGTACCTCCTTGAGGGCGGCACGCGCCTCTGTAAGGGGCACCTGGCTCCACCACGAAAAATCCTTGATGGTGGCAGGGCCGTGGCTCAGGACGTAGCGAAAGAGAAGCTCGGCGATGCCTTCCTCACGTCCCAGTTCCCTCGAGTTCGGAATCCACTCGCCGAACGGCACGAACAGTTGCTGCACACCCACTTTGCCGTTGGACCCCGCCATCGGTCCTTGGACCAACCAGGCGCGCTGGCAAAGGCTGCCCAAGAGGTGGATCCCCCGTCGTGCCTTGGTGATTTGGCCGGCTTCCTCGAACGCCTGGAACAGCTGCTCCCTGCTTGCTCCTGGCGCCCCCTCCGCTTTGAGGACCTCGGCGGTTTTGAAAGCTATGTCCCGGCAATGCCTGATGTCGTCGGGCGTGATGTTGAGTTCGCGGTGTCGGCCCGCCGTCGAATTCATCAATCGGTCACTCGTGATGCCCAGGATCCAGCGAAGATCTTCGGGCGCGAGCAAATGCAGCGTCCCGCGCATGGGCCATGAGCGGACCACCGTCCCGGCGTCAAGGGCGGCCCTGACGTCCGATGCAGCCGTGCCTGGAACGCGCTGCCCAACCGCCCACAAGGCTGAGCCAAGATCCTGCGCCTGCATGGCTGTCATCCACCGGACCGCCTCCGGAACTCCAGGAAAGCCGTCGCCCAACAGGCCTTGGCTGGCGAGCCGCATTCGGCCCAAGACGCGCGGAGCGGGGTTCGTTCTCTCGGCAGGCATGCTTTATCGTAAAAGGACCAGCGAGCACAGGGAACCTTGCCGAGCCTCCCAGCCGTCACCCAGCAGCAGATCCTAGGATGGATTCATGCTTTTTGGTGATCTTGCTCCGTTTGTGCGGCCGATGAGCCGGTGGTTGGCTACCACCGGTTGGTTCTGCACGCTCGTCGGGCTGGGCGCAGGGCTGATCGTGGCTGTTGGGACGGGCGTCAGCTTGTCCCCTTCAATGCAAGCCATCCAGACAGTCAGCTTGGTGGCAACTGCGGCGGCCGCGCTGCTCATCGGAACCGCTGCCGCCACCCAGCCAGTAGCCGATCGCGACGACGACGCGCCCGAACCTTGGTTTTATCCGGCAGCTGCAGCACAGGTCCGCAGCTTCCTGCTCGGAGCGATCGTCCTGCTCCTGGGTTTGGTCGGCTTCGCCACTGCCGGCCTGTTCATGCCCAGCGGGCCGTCGCCGCAGAGTATCGCGTTCAGCCAGATCTTCTTATTGGGATCGGTCAGCTGCGGGCTTACGTTCCTGCTGCTCAACAAGGTGTTGCCGATCGCCGAGCGCCGCACACGCTGAGTTGGGTCCCTTCGCCGAGGGGCGACGTCTCGGCCGTATCGCACGCCCAAAGTCCCGAGAGCTTACCCCTCGCGAAGCGGTGAAAGCCAAGCCCGCTAGAGGCTGACGCCAATCAGCAATGGTTCCGGGTGCAGTTCAATGCCAAAACGTTCGACGACGCCGGAACGCACCTCACGCGCGATGGCCACCATGTCGGCGGCGGAGGCTGAACCCCTGTTGGTGATTGCCAGGGTGTGCTTGGTGGACAGGGAAGCCCGTCCGCCGGAGACACTGGATTCCTCGAGCCCGAAGCCCTTACCGAATCCAGCCTGATCGATCAGCCAGGCAGCGGACAATTTCACCAGGCCGTCGTCACCAGCGGGATACTTGGGCGCGTTCTCCGGCAAAACCGACGCACGCTCCGCAGGCACGATCGGGTTGGTGAAGAACGAACCCGTGGAATAGGTGTCGCGGTCTTCTGAGTCCAGGACCATGCCCTTGGACGCGCGGAGCCGGAGGACTTCCCGCCGCACATCGTTGGAGTACGCCCGCTTGCCGGCCTCTACGCCCAGCACGCGGGCCAGCTCACCGTACCTGATGGGGGCACTCATTCGTCCCAGCGGCAACTGGAACTCCACGGTCAGCACAACATAGCGGGGCGATCCCTCGACGGTGGTCTGCTTCAAGATGGAGTCGCGGTATCCGAACTTGAGCTCGGAGTTGGTGAATGTCTGCACTGCGTTGCGTTCGCGGTCCCATGTGCGGACAGCGGCAATGGTTTGTGAAACATCTGCTCCGTACGCTCCGACGTTCTGCACGGGGGTGGCTCCGGTGGCTCCCGGAATTCCGGACAGTGCTTCCAGTCCGGACCAGGCGTGCAGCACGGAGTGTTCTACCAGGGCGTCCCAGTTGTGGCCTGCCTGCACTACCACTGACACGCCTCCGCAGCTGTCTTCGGAGTTCACGGTGAAACCCTCGGAGGCGATCTTCAGGACGGTACCGGGGTAGCCGTCGTCGGAGATCAGCAGGTTGGACCCACCGCCGATGATCAGGAGTTTTTCGCCTGCAGCGTCAGCCGACCGGACGGCGTCGATAATCTCCGCTTCGGTGCGGGCCTCAACATAGTTGCCCGCGGGGCCGCCAACGGCAGCGGTGGTCAGTTCGGAAAGCAGCGTTTGGGTCACCAATCAAGCCTAACGGGCTTCGTTGGGCTGCGCGGACTTCCCCGTCTTTTGGCCGGCCAGGGGTGCCAGGAAGAAGCTGACCACCAGCAGCACCAAGGGCGCCAGCAGCGAATGCAGGATGCCAAAATGTTCAGCCAGCAGCCCCAGGAGCGGAGGACCACACAAGAAAGCACCGTAGCCGATGGTGGATACCACGGACACCCGGGCCGCAGCGTGAACGGGATCATCGGCAGCCGCGGACATCCCCACGGGGAACCCGAGTGAGGCACCCAGGCCCCATACGGCCAACGCCACGAACGCGAGCCACGGGACCGGAGAAAATACGAAAAGCGAAAGACCCACGACGGCGGTAGCCGAGCACCAGCGCATCACCACCACACGCCCAAAACGATCCAAGATGACAGTCCCGGTGAAGCGGCCGATGGTCATGAACGTGACGAAGAGTCCGTAGCCGACAGCGCCCGCCGCGTCAGACTGCCCATAGCCGTCGGCCAGAGCCAGAGCAACCCAGTCCCCGGCGGCTCCTTCGGCCAAGGCCAAGCCGAGGACAAGAACTCCAATGAGCAAAGTCCGGCGGTCACGCCAGGCAAGGGCAACCAGCCGCTTGTTGTCCAGCGGAGCTGTGGCCTCGCTGGCGTCTCGCTGGGCTGATTCGGAGGTGATGATCGGCAGCGGCCCGGTGGAGGGATCCTGGAAGGTATCCGTTTGTACGGGCCGGTAAGTTTGCGTGGCTGCAGCGGTCTTTTCCGCGCGGAACCAGAAACCAGCGGTGACAACCGAAGTAGTCACTACAACGCCCGAGATCAGGAAATGCCAGAACACGGGCATGTGGATGGCGGCTGCCCAGGCGCCGAAGCCTGCAGCGGCCACCGTTCCGAGGCTGAACGCGCCGTGCAGGTGCGGCATGATGTGCCGCTCCAACTCGCGTTCCAGCGACGCCCCTTCCACATTGGACGCAGTGTTCCAGCTGGCGGTGCCCAAGCCAAGGACTACCAAGCCTGCTGCCACCACCAGTGAATTGGCTGCAATCGAGGTGCCAACACCCACGGTGACAAGACCCGCACCCACCATGCAACTGCCGATCCTCGTGGTCAGTTTGGGACCGAGCCGTAGCACAATCAGCCCCGAGGCTGAGATCGAGATGAACGACGCCACCGTCATGCACATCAGCAAGAGGCCGATGCCGCCCGGAGTGAGATTCAGTCCGTCGCGGATGGCTGGCAGGCGCGATACCCAGGTTGCGAACGCGATGCCACTGGCTGCGTAGGAGGCAAGAACAGCGGCGCGCCACCGCGACATTTCAGTCGGTGTGGCGCACGGTTTGCTGCTATGAGTGGTGTTCGGGCGGTTCAAGAGACCTTCACAACCGCCTGCGACTTCATGAGGACCTTCTGTCCGGCCGCAACGACGGTGAGGTCGATGCGAGCTGTGCGAGCATCGTCGTCGAGCGCTCCCACCACACCGGTGACGTCGATGACCGCGCCTGCCTGATCGGTGCCGGTGGTATCCGTGACGAGGACGGGTTTGGTGAAGCGGGTCTGGTAGTCGACGACGGCGGCGGGGTCGCCTGCCCAGTCGCTCACCAACTGCACTGCGGCACCCATGGTGAACATGCCGTGGGCGATGACGCCCGGAAGCTCCACGGAGGTTGCGAACGATTCGTTCCAGTGGATCGGGTTGAAGTCGCCCGAAGCTCCTGCGTACTTGACCAGGTCCTGGCGGGTGACGTCGATGCTGCGGGTGCCGATTTCCTGGCCGACCGTCAGTTCTTCGAATGTAGGGCTCATGGTTACTGTCCCTCTCCGCGGACCAGGATGGACGACGTTGTAGTGGCGACCTTTTCGCCCGCCTCGGTGGAAATCTCGGAACGTGTAGTGATCATGGCTCCCCCGCCCATGGCCCGGACGCCGTCAACGTGCAGTTCTGCCACAAGGCGGTCGCCGGCGACGATCGGCCGGTGGTGCGTGAACCTCTGGTCGGCGTGGACCACCCGGGAGAAGTCGATGCCCGACTCCGGGTCCTGGACCAATTGGGCGTCAGCACGCTGGGCGACGATGATGGCAAACGTAGGCGGGGCGACGAGGTCGCTGTGGCCCAAGGCCTTGGCAGCCTCAACATCGAAGTGCGCGGGGTTGCTGGCTTTCACGGCCTTGGCGAACTCGCGGATCTTTTCTCGGCCGACGTCGTATACCTCTGCGGCAGGGTAGCTTCGGCCCTGCAGGTCCGGATTAATACTCATGCTCCAACCCTATCGGGCCGAGGGAGCGCGGGTGCAGCGCGCTGCTGAGGTGAAGGAGTTACTTCTTGTAGCTTTTGCGGATCTTCTGGCCCCGCACTACCAGCCCTGCAACGTGGAGCAGCAGCCCGACACCAATGATGGGCAACGAAGCAATGGCCAAGCCTTGGTTACCGGACGTGTTCCCCACAATGGACAGGATGAGTCCGACGGCGATCAGCCCCATGGCGCTGAAAACCAACGCTTTGTATGACGTGGAGGCGGTGGCCCAAAATTCTTCTAGCACCGTCCAAGTCTACCGGGGCGTGGTTGGTGGGTTCGCGAGGGGTTAGCTCTCGCGGGAAAGGGGCGAACTTACCCCCGAGATGTCGCCCCTCGCGGGGAAAAGGCTAGAAGAGCGAGTCCTGCAGCGCCGGAATTTCCGTGATGTGGGGGCCGAACTCGATCTTGCGGCCCTTCAACGCGCCCAGGTCAGCCACGAAGCTGCCCTCCACCTCGCTACCCGAAGCGTCCGGCAGGCCCGCCAAGGCCACCGCCCCGGACAGTGAGTGGATCCGCAAACCGTGCCCGCCGCCGTCGAACGTTGCCGGGTACGGATGGCGGCGTCCGCCTTCGGCACCCGCAACACAGAGCCGCTCAGCCAAAGCCGGCCGGTCCCACTCTTCCTCCACAACGGCGTAACCAGTCATGGCCAAGCCACCGAGCAACTCGCGCACCCTACCGGCGTGCTGACGATTCAACGACAGAAGCTCGACGCCGGCACGCGGCTCCACGAGTCCCGCGGCTTTGGAAGCGGAACGGACCTGCTGGACGAGGCCGAGCTCGCGCGTCACCATGTCCTCGAGAATGCGAACAACACGGCCGTCTTCGGCATGCGCTACATAGGAGGCGTGCACAGCGCCCTGCTCAGCGAGCCTGTTCCACTTGCGGGGGGCAGAGGCGGTCCCCACTTTGGTGGCACCGTTCGCGAACGTGGCCACATAGAGCCAGTGCGGTTGCATCAGGTAGGCCCGGAGACCGGTGGGAACGGACGTGCCCCGGTGAAAATCGTGCATCAGCCGGGAGTCGTCCCGCGCAAAGCAGGCCCCGCACTGCTTTCCACGCTCGGCCGGAGAACCACTACGGCAGGGAACATGGGTGCGCTCCCCCGGACCGTGAACCTTGGTGTGGCCAAGACACCACAAGCCAGGGATAACGCGCAGGCCCAGGGCTGAGCCCCGGGCCAACGCAACATCAGTGAACTCCGCGTTCGGTGTGAAAATTCGCAACGAGGGGGACGTAGAGTCCCAAGCGACTCCGTGGACCAGCATGCTTACAGGGAAGGCTGGACTCCGAAGGCGACTGCGAGCTTCATGATCTTCTCGGCGCGGCCCAAACGCGGGAGGTCGGAACCATCGCGGATGACACGGCCGTTAGCCTCGAAGTCGTTCATGAAGTCCGTGGCCCAGGCGACGTCCGAAGGCGTGGGGCTGATGACCTCATTGATCACGGTGGTCTGGTCGATGGCCAGGCAAAGCTTGCCGGTCATTCCCATGGTCACGGTGATACCGGTCTGCTCACGCAGGATGGGGTGGTTGGTACCCACGGTGGGACCGTCGATGGGGCCCGGCAGGTTACCTACGCGGCTTGCGACAACGAGCTTTGCACGCGGGTACGCCATGGCCTCCGGGGTGGCCGCCATGCCCGTATCGCGGCGGAAGTCGCCGGAGCCGAAAGCAAGCCGGAAAGCACCCTGCGCGCGTGCGATGTGGTTGGCTTCCTCAATGCCGAGGGCTGACTCAACCAGTGCGATCACCGGAGTCTTACCGTCCATGCGGTGGTAGGACTCCGTGACCTGGTCAGCGGATTCGGTCTTGGCCAGCATGACGCCGAGCAAGCCCGGGGTACCGCGCAATCCGGCGAGGTCGTCGGCCCAGAACGGGCTGGTGGCGTCATTGATACGGACCCAGGCCCTGCCACCGGCGGTCAACCAGTTGATGACGTTTTCGCGGGCAATGTCCTTCTGGGAAGGGTCAACGGCGTCTTCGATGTCAAGGATGATGGCGTCTGCCCGTGAACCCGCGGATTCGTCAAAAAGCTCCGTCTTCATGGCATTCACAAGGAGCCAGGAACGGGCGATATCGGCGGGAATATTGCGGGTAGGCCGAACTGATTCGGCGGCGATGCTAGACGTCATGTATCTACCGTATCCGGCCAGCGCCCTGCACAGCGAAGAATTCCGCCCGCTTGTGAGGATCAATACGAACTAAACCCCATATGACTGTGGGGTCCCGCAGTATGAACGCCCGACGACGGTACCCGCCAGTCATATCCGGCCCAGTTGTCGCTGTTGTTCACAAGGCTCAACACTGCGTCTTTGTGTCCCCGGGTTGCCGGAAAAGGCCCCGGATTTCGTCCCGTTTCGGGCTGTTTCGCAGCGTTTCCGGGAGTTACCGCGGCACTTCCCAGCCGCCGTCGGAATGGGCTTTCATCGTTCCCAAGCCGTTGCACAGGATCCCAAGCCCTTACGTGAGCCGGCCTTACCCAACACCCTGCAATCCATCGAAAGTAGCTCCCATGAAACTGCACCTGCCCCTGCTGAGCGTCGCGGCCGCCGTCGTACTAGCGCTGACGGTGTCCGGCTGCGGCGGTGCAGCCGAAGCCGGACAAGCCAGCCAGACCGGCAACGAGGTCAAGGAACTCCGGTACCAAGGCTCAGCCAACAACGTGACCTTTCCCGAGCTTGCGGCGGATCTGGGCTACCTCGGCGACCTGAAACTGAACTGGGTGGGCAACACCACCAGTGGCCCGCAGGACATCCAGTCCGCAGCCACCAACCAGACCGACTTCGGAGGCGCGTTCTCCGGTGCGGTGGTCAAGCTCATCGAAGCCGGCGCTCCCGTCAAGGCCGTGACCAACTACTACGGCTCGGACGAGAAAACCTTCAGCGGTTACTACGTGAAGGCCGATAGCACCATCAAGGAACCGCGCGACCTGATCGGCAAGAAGATCGCGGTCAACACCTTGGGCGCGCACCACGAAGCCGTCATCAACACCTGGCTGACCAAGAACGGACTCAGCCAGGACGAAATCAAGCAGGTCCAGCTCGTCCCGCTCGCACCCAACGATACCGAGGAAGCCATCCGCCGCGGACAGGTGGACGCGGGAACGCTCGGTGGCGTACTGCAGGACAGGGCCCTCGAAGCAGGCGGACTGCGCTCGCTGTTCAGCGATGTGGAGTTGTTCGGAACGTTCGCGGGCGGCCAGATCGTGCTCCGCAACGAGTTCATTGAAAAGAACCCAAACACCACCCGAACCTTCACCACGGGCGTTGCCAAAGCGATCAAGTGGGCAGCCGAGACGCCCCGCGATGAAGTCATTGCCCGTTTCACCAAGATCATCGAAAGCCGCGGACGCAATGAGAGCACGGCCAACCTGAAGTTCTGGAAGAGCCCTGGCGTCCCGGACGCCGGCGTGATCCAGGACAAGGACTTCACCCGCTGGGAGGCCTGGCTCAGCTCCGCCGGCATCGTCAAGGACAAGCTCACGCCTTCCAAGTACTACACCAACGAGTTCAACGAACTCGCTGCAGCGAAGAAGGGATAGCCATGACCGCGAAAATCAGCCTCCGGAACGTCACCAAAGAGTTCACGGTCCGGGCCACCAAAACCACCAGCGCCACCCGCCTCACTGCCATCGATTCCCTGAGCCTGGACGTCCGCGACGGCGAATTCCTCACCCTGGTGGGGCCCAGCGGGTCAGGAAAGACCACACTCCTGGACCTGCTGGCCGGGCTCTCCACGCCGACTTCCGGTGAGGTCCTGGTGGATGGGAAGGCCGTCACCGGGCCAGGGAAGGACCGGGCCGTGGTGTTCCAGCAGTACGCACTGTTCCCCTGGCGGACGGCCTCGGCGAACGTCTCGATCGGGCTTGAAGGCGTAGGGCCGGACGGCAAGAAGCTGAACCGACGGGAACGGGCCGCGAAAGCCAGCGAGTACCTGGCACTGGTGGGGCTGGCGGGCTTTGAGGACCGCTACCCCCATGAGCTGTCCGGCGGCATGAAGCAGCGCGTTGCCATCGCCCGCAGCCTGGCCTACGAGCCGGATGTGTTGCTGATGGATGAACCATTCGCAGCCCTTGACGCCCAGACCCGCGAGCAGCTGCAGGATGAGCTCCTCAGGATCTGGAAGGCCACCGGGAAGACCATCGTCTTCATCACGCACGGCATCGATGAGGCCGTGTACCTCGGCGAGCGCGTGGCTGTGCTGAGCGCCCGCCCCGGCCGGCTCAAGGAAATCGTGGACATCAACATCCCGGACCGCGACGGTGACGAGGACATCCGCTCCAACCCCGCCTTCGTGGAGCACCGCCACCAGGTGTGGACGCTCCTGCACGACGAAGTCCGCCGCGCCCAGGACGCCGGCCACCGCAAGATCCTGCCGGACGGCAGCGCACCGGACGAACCGGCAACCACCACTGAGAGGAGCGCCGCCTGATGACCACCACACTCACGCACGCGGAATCCGTAGCGTCCAAGGCGGGCAGCGCCACTGAACCGGGTGCCGCCGTCGAACCTTCCGCTACTCAAGCGGCAGCTGCAGAGCCTACGACGCCGGCACCCGGCATAGCGCGACGCGTCGCCGGGGCCGTGGGGTCAGGTTTGTGGAAGTCCGCGGCGGTCCTGGCTTTCCTGGCGCTGTGGGAGCTCGGACCGACGTATCTGGCCAGCCCGTCCACCCGGGTGTTCCTCCCGCCGCTCCACGAAGTGCTCCTGGCATGGGGCAAGCTGTTCGAAGCCGGAACCATCCAAGGCCACATCGCGGCCAGCCTCACCCGTTCCGTGGCCGGTTTCGGAGCCGCACTGGTGGCAGGTGTCTCGTTGGGCCTGCTGATCGCTTGGTACGGTCGCCTGAACTCGGTCCTGAACCCGCTGCTGGAACTGTTTCGCAATACTGCGGCACTGGCTCTACTTCCCGTGTTCACACTGCTGTTGGGTATCGGCGAGGAGTCCAAGATCAGCATCGTGGCGTACGCAGCGTTCTTCCCGGTTCTCCTCAACACCATTGCCGGCGTGAAGACCGTGGACCCGCTGTTGATCAGGGCCGCGCGCTCCTTGGGGCTCAACAGCTTCCGACTGTTCCAGAAGGTGATTCTTCCGTCCGCAGTTCCCACCATTTTCACGGGCATCCGCATGGCCGGCACGGCATCCATCCTTGTGCTGATTGCTGCCGAAATGGTGGGCGCCAAGGCTGGCCTGGGTTACTTGATCGTGAATGCGCAGAGCAGCTTCCTGATCCCGGACATGTACGCGGGCATCCTCACGGTGTCCTTGCTGGGCCTTGGCGTGAACTTCCTGCTGGTAGCCCTTGAACGGCACTTTTCCCGCTGGCGGACCGCCGTTGGCGCCGCTGCTTCCTAGACCCACCCGCGGCCCGTGCCGCAACCATCACAACAAGTAAGGAAAGAACCATGACCGTCATTACCGAAACCAAACTGGAGTTCGCCAAACTCGGCTCCCGCATCGGCGCCGAAATCCGTGGCTTGGACATCAGCGGAGACCTTAGCCAGGAAACCGTCGCCCAGATCCGGGCTGCGTTGAACGAACACAAGGCGCTGGTGTTCCGCGAGGCGAACATCCTCAGCGACGAAGCCCAGGTGAAGTTTGCCAGCCACTTTGGCCCGCTCACCAAGGCCCACCCCACGGTTGCGTCCGTGGAGGGAGAAGAGAATGTCCTGCCCGTGGACAGCGAGAACGGCTCGGCCAACAACTGGCACACGGATGTGACCTTCGTGGTGAACCCGCCGCAGGCTTCCACGCTGCGCAGCATCGACCTCCCGGCCTATGGTGGCGAGACCCTGATCGCTTCCTCTGCCGGCGCGTACCAGGACCTGCCGGAGGAGCTGCGGAACTTCGCGGACACCCTCTGGGCCATCCACACCAATGACTACGACTACTCGGTGCCCAAGAACCTTGAGCACTCCAACGCCGAAGAGCGCCGCAAAGAATTCACCCGCCTGAAGTTCGAAACCGCCCACCCGGTGGTGCGGGTCCACCCGTTGACCGGCGAGCGCGGATTGTTCATTGGGGGCTTCGCGCAGCGGCTCCGGATTGTGGGCCTGTCCAACACTGAGTCCAAGGACATCATCCGCCTGCTGCAGGCATACGTGACCCGTCCGGAGAACGTAGTCCGGGTGAACTGGGAGCCCAACCAGGTGGTCCTGTTCGATAACCGCATCACGCAGCACTACGCACCGGACAACTACGACGGCCAGCCACGCAAGCTCAACCGCGTCACCATCGCGGGCGATATTCCGGTGGGCATCGATGGCAAGCCGAGCCAGGCACTCCACGGTGATTCGAGCACCTACTCGGTAGTGGCTCCTTTGGCAGCTTCCTAGGAGCGCCCATGTGTTGCTGTTGTAGACCCAACTGAGTCG
This sequence comes from Arthrobacter sp. Rue61a, assembly GCF_000294695.2. NCBI lineage: Bacteria > Bacillati > Actinomycetota > Actinomycetes > Micrococcales > Micrococcaceae > Arthrobacter > Arthrobacter sp. Rue61a. The sequence goes on from NC_018531.1 coordinate 3,465,313, forward strand.
CAGTTCAGGCCGTTTTAAGTGCTCAAAAGGGCCCGAACTGCGACTCAGTTGGGTTAAAACAGCGTTAGGGGATGTTGTTTCCCCGCGCTGCCACCCACAATCCGTACCACTCGGCACGGGTCATATCCGCCGCAACCGCTGCGGCATCGGCGCATGCCTTGATGCGCACGGGGTTAGTAGTTCCCACTACAGGGGAGATCCCGGCCGGGTGCTTCATCAGCCAACCCAGCAATACCGATTCCGGCGTGGTGTCCTTATCCGCCGCCAGTTTTTCAAGCATGTCCGCGGTAGCCGACTCAGCCGGCGAGAACTCCGCAGACGGCGCACCTGTATAACGCCCTTGGGCCAGGGAACCGTACGCCTGCAGTTCAATACCCTTGGCCATGCAGTGCTCAAGAGTCCCGTGCGGGAAGCTGTACTCCAGCCCCTCCGCATGGTTGACGAGCACAGTGCTCTCCAGCCAGTCCCGGCGAAGCAGACTCATTTCCAGTTGGTTCGCCACAATGGGAATCTCCAACTCGTCCTGCAGGAACGCGATCTGCGCGCCGGACATGTTGGACACCCCCACCTGCCGCACCTTGCCTTCCGCCACCAACTGCCCGACCGCGTCAGCCACCTCACGCGGGTCCATCAACGGATCGGGGCGGTGCAGGAGCAGCGTATCCACGTAGTCTGTCTGGAGCCGCTTCAGGCTCTGGTTGACACGTTCGAGGATGGCTTCACGGCTGAGGTCGTAATGCGTATCCAGCCCGCGCTCCCCCAGCCTGATCCCGCACTTGGTCTGAAGCTGAATCTTTTCGCGCAGCCCCTGCGAACGGGCCAGGACTTCCCCAAATACAGCCTCGGACTTTCCGCTGCGATAGATATCCGCATGGTCAAAAAGCTCAACGCCAATCCCCTGTGCAGCTTGGATCACTGCAGCGGCCTGATCGATCTCCGAAGCTCCGTAGGACGTACCGTCCCAAGGGCCACCGAGTCCCATACAGCCGTAAATGAGGCGTCCCCGCCCGTTCGCATGAGTCATAACTTCAGTATTCTGCCGCAGCGCTTACGCGTTGCTGACAATCCACGCGGTGGTGTCGGAAGGCAGTTTGCCATCCTCCAGCGGGCCGCTGGCCACTACGACGTTTCCTTCCGGAAGTTCCACGGGCTTGCTGCCGAAGTTGGTCACCGTGTGCCAGCCACCGGGCCGGCTGAAGTGCAGCACGTCCTGGTTCCCTGTTTCCACCCACTCGAGTTCCTCGTCGGTCTGGAGTTCGCTGCGCAGGCTCAGTGCCTTTCGGTAGAGCTCCAGGGTGGAGCCTTCCACGTTCTCCTGCCCGGACACTGCATAGTCCTTGAACCATTCCGGCTGCGGCAGGTGTGCTTTGCCCGCACCGAAGCCGTATGACGGACCTTCTGCGGCCCACGGCAGCGGCACGCGGCAACCGTCGCGGCCAATCTCGACGCCCGGGTTACGGAAGAAGGACGGGTCCTGTCGTTCGGAATCAGGAATCTCCGAGACTTCGCGCAAGCCGAGCTCCTCACCCTGGTACAGGTAAGCAGAACCAGGAAGCGCGAGCAGCAAGAGCGTCGCGGCGCGTGCACGACGCAAGCCGAGTTCGACGTCGAGCTCTTCCGCCGGTGCGCCGGCCAGCAGCCAGCCCTTGCCGTCCTGTCCCTTGGGCTTTCCGCCCGTGATGTCCTGTGCCGCATTGGTTCCCTGGGCCACCGAGCCGCCCTTGGGCAGGCCGTACCGGGTGGCATGACGGACTACGTCGTGGTTGGAGAAGACCCAGGTGGAGGATGCGCCCGATTCCTTGGCAGCTACCAGGTTGTCCGTGATGATCTTCTTGAACGATGCAGCATCGAAATCGGACTGCAGCAAATCAAAGTTGAACGCCTGCCCGAGTCCTTCAGGGCTCGCATAGCGGGCACGGCGGGACTCATGGACCCAGGCCTCGGCAACAGCGGTGCGGGGCGGGTTGTACTCGTTGAACAGCTTGCGCCACTCCGCGTAGACCTCGTGGACTTCATCGCGGTCCCAGAACGGGTGCGATCCATCGGTGAAACCATCCGTGCCATGGGCCTTGGCTTCCAAATCAGCCTTCATGGGCAGCGGCTCGGAAAGGTCCTTGGCCATGCCGTGGGCAACGTCGATGCGGAAACCGTCCACGCCGCGATCGGACCAGAAGCGCAGCGTCTTCAGGAAGTCCTCGCGAATCTCCGGGTTCTCCCAGTTGAAGTCCGGCTGCTCCTTGGCGAAGATGTGCAGGTACCACTGGCCGGGAGTGCCGTCGGGCTCGGTGATGCGGTCCCAGATGGGTCCGCCGAAGACAGAGTCCCAGTCCGACGGCGGCAGCTCACCGTTCTCGCCGCGGCCGTCGCGGAAGATGTAGCGCTCGCGGGCCGCGGAGCCTTTGGGGGACGCCAGCGCTTCCTTGAACCACTCGTGACGATCGGAAGAGTGGTTGGGAACGATGTCCACCACGATCTTGATTCCTGCGGCGTGCAAGGCTGCGGCCATCTCGTCGAAGTCCTCAAGGGTTCCCAACTTCGGGTCCACATTGCGGTAGTCGTCCACGTCGTAGCCGCCGTCTGCGAGCGCCGACGGGTAGAACGGGCTCAGCCAGACGGCGTCGATCCCCAGTTCTTTCAGGTAGGGGACTTTGGCCGTGATGCCCTTGATGTCACCGAGTCCGTCACCGTTCGCGTCGTAGAAGCTGCGCGGGTAGATCTGGTAGACGGCCGCCTGGCGCCACCAGTTCGGATCGGACATGCGGTCGGCGTCGGTTCGGTGTGCCTGAGTGGCGGAAGTGCTCACGAAACTCCTTTGATTTAGTATCTAAATTTATCTCCTGGACCAGTATGAAACGCGGTCCCGGGAAGGTCAACAATGGTTAGCCCTTGACGGCACCCTGTGTCACTCCGGCCATGACCCACCGCTGCGTGAACAGATACGCAATGATCGCCGGTGCCATCGCCATGAGGTAGGACGCGAAGGACACGTGGTAGTTGTTGCTGAACTGCGTCTGGAAAAGGTTCTGCCGCACGGGAAGCGTCTGCAGTGCCGGATCGGAAATAATCAGCGACGGCATCATGAAGTCATTCCATGCATAGAGGAACGCGAAGATCCCCACGGTGGCACTCATCGGTGCCAAGAGCGGGAAAATCAGTTTCCAGAAGGTCTGCCACGTGGTTGCGCCGTCAATCCTGGCGCTCTCTTCAAGTTCCATCGGAATGGAGCGGAGGAAGGCGGTGAAGAGCAGGACGCTGAAGCTCAGTTGGAACATGGTGGCCAACAGGATGACGCCAAACGGATTGTCCAAGCCAAGGCGGCCCGTGAGCTGAATCTGCGGCAACGCAACTACGGGGAAGGGAATGAACATTGCTCCCAGAAGATAGAAGAACGAATACCTGAACAGCCGCCGCTCCCAGTTGCGCACGATCGCATAGGAGGCGAAGGCGGCCAAGACGATGGTGGCAAGGACTGTCCCGGCTGTTACCAGCAAAGACATCGCGGCCCCCACCGGGAAGTTGGTCAGGGTCCAGGCTTGGACAAAGCCGTCCATGCTGAACGGGGCGGGGAAGGAGAAGGCGTTGCCATCCACGGCCTGCCCTTGGGTCTTGAACGCCATGGAGACCGTGACATACAGGGGTAGCAGCACAGTGACCGCGCACAACACGAGGATGGTGGTTGCGGACCAGTTGACCCGCTCCACCTTCGACGCAGCCCGGCGTCGGGTGGTTCCGGCGGCGGCGGTGTCCAAGGGCGAGTTCTCAATAGCGAGGGTGGATTGGTTGGTCATTAGAGTGCGTTCCGTCCGCGAGTCAGCGAGAGCTGTACGAGAGAGATGAGGATGGCGACCACAAAGAAGATCGTCGCGTTGGCCATCTGGTAGGCGTAGTCGCCGCCGTTGAAGCCGGAGATGACAGTCATGGCGATGCTCCGGGTAGAGGTCCCCGGGCCGCCGTTCGTCAGCCCGACGATGATGTCGTAGGCGTTGAGGAAGCCTTTGAACCCGAGAATGATGTTGATCACCACGTACCCGGCCACCAGCGGCAGCGTGATCTTCAGCAGCTGTTGGAATTTGCTGGCCCCATCGATTTCCGCAGCCTCGTACACATCACCGGGCACAGCGACAAGGCCCGCGATATAGATGAGCAGAGCCCCCGGAACCGCCTGCCAGGCGGTGACCAGCACGATCGCGATCCACGCGAGGTCGGGGTTGGCCAGCAAGCTGCTCTCCAGCCATGGGATCCCGGCCGCAGCCCCCGCCGCCGGCAAGGAATTGGAGAACAGGAAGTTGAAAACGTAGGCGATGATGATGCCGGAAACCACCATCGGGATAACGAAGATGGTTCGCAGTGGCGACTTCATCCGGATGCGCGAGGTAAGCCCGACGGCCAGCAGGAACGCCACAACGTTGACCACGATCACCGTGACGATGGAAAAGCCGAAAGTGAACAGGTAGCTCTGCAGGATGGCGGGATCGCTGAAGATCGCAATGTAGTTGGTCAGGCCAACGAAGTCCCAGTCACCGATTCCAATGGAGTTGGTAAAGCTGAAGAAAATGCCGATGATCCCCGGAATCGTGATGGCCAAGGTGAACAGAATCAGGCTGGGCACCAGGAAGAGGTAGAAGATCGGCTCGACGCGTCTCTTCCCGCGCTGCATTGGGCTGCCCTGCTTGGATGCGTTTGGGGTGGTGATGGTGGACATGTATCTGACTCCCTATGGTCTGCACTACTGGCGGAACGCCAGGCGCGCCCAGTCTGCGTCGAGGGTGCGGAGGGTGGATGCAGGGGACGCGCCGAACACGATTGCCTGCGTGTAGTTCATGATCGGGATGGTGCGGGGAACGAGCACCGAGGGGCCCTGATAGACCTTGGCGTCGTCGTAGTACTGCACCATCCCCTCAATCCGGGGGTCGGGGACGTTCGCAGAGTCCTTGGTGGGAGTGAAGCCCAGCTGTGATTTGTTGTAGGCATCGATCACCTCGGGACGGTACAGATACTCAAGGAACCCACGCGCAGCGTCCTTGTGCTTGGAGGCCTCCGGGATCCAGGCGGCGAGGTCCACGTTGACGCGCACGCGCAAGTCCTCGGGGTTCTCGGTCATCGGCAGCGGAAAGGTGCCGAGCAACAGGCCCGGGGCGGTCTTGGCGATCTCGCTGAACGCCCACGGTCCCTGCAGATACATGGCAGCCTTGCCCTGCGAGAAGGCAAGGTTGCCGTCGCCGTAGGCCCGGCTTGCAGCATCCTTGTTCACGTAGTTCTTTGCCAGCGTCAGCATCTTTTCGACGGGCTGCTCAAAGTCCTTTTGGAATGACACGGAAGACTCCGGCCCAACGTTCACGCCTTCAGCATCGAGCTTCTTGAAGAAGTCGATGGTGTCCACCTGGCCGCCCACAGAGTAGTCGAACCACCCCTGGGCGATGGTCCAGTCATCCTTCCACGTGGCATAAAACGGCGTCACCCCAGCGGCTTTCAGCGCTTCACACGCGGCGATCAATTCGCTCCACGTGGTGGGGACCGCAATGTTGTTGGCGGCGAAGATTTCCTTGTTGTAGATCACGGAGGACGCCATGACCGAGTACGGGAGGGCACTGGTCCGCCCCGGGTATGAACCGTACTGTTCCATCAGCGGTTGAAGGTCTTCGCGGATGTGGGACGCTGCCTCCGTACCGGACAAGTCGCTCAGAGCACCGCGCTGGACGAAGCGGGACGTCTCCATGTTGTAGTTGGCAAGCGCGATGTCCGGCGGGTTGCCGCGAACGAAGCTCGCAGATACGACGTCGACGCCGGACGTATCGAGTACCACTTCTGTTTCATCCTGAGAAGCGTTGTAATCAGCAACCAATTTGGTCATGAAGCCGATGGCCTCCCGCTTGCTGAACGTAAAACGGATGGTCTCTTTACCCGAATCCCCTGATGTGCCCGGTTCCCCGGTGCAGCCGGAGAGAAGGCCGGCAAACAGTGCCAAGCCCAAGCCCATTGCTGCGAAGCGTTTCCTGCGTGTCATTTTCACAGACACCGTAGCCCTTTCGTATTGCGGACCTCAGTGGCCGCATTGCCATCGTGTAGCGGACCGTGTGCATCGCCACCCGAAGTTTAGATAGGCGGTAAATTTACGACCTATCGCTAACCATGGTGAGTGATGTCCGCCACAGGGTCAAGCGTTTGGCGAAATGCGTCGTCATCTAAATTTATGCACTAAATTTAGAGAGACCGTCCTATCGTTCCGATGGACGGCTGAGAAATGGGAGCTCCGAATGCAGACCGGGACTGCACCGTCAACGCAACTGGTACGGCGGGTCAACGCCAGCGCAATGCTCAAGGCCATGCGCGGCGCCGGAGTCGTCACCGGCACCGAGCTGATGGCCGCCACTGGACTCTCCCGGGCCACCGTCATCTCGATTTGCGATGAACTCGTCCGGCTCGGATGGCTCCAGGAACTGGAGAACCAACGAGGAGCCGGTGACTACGTCAAGGGCAGGCCTGCGCGGCGCTTCGTTTTCGACGACAGCGCGGCCAGCGTGATCGGCATCGACATTGGCGCCACCAAGATCACCGCGATAGTGGCTGACATGGCAGGGACGTCCTTGTCCCAGGTCACGATGCCCTTCCGCGCCTACAACGTCCCGGCCGATGAACGCGCAGATGTGCTGGACAAGATCGCCGCCGACGCCTTGGACAAGGCGGGCGTATCCGCCGACTCTGTTCTAGCCGTGTCTGTTGGCGTAGCTGCCCCGGTCAGCCGGGACGGCGAGGTCCTCACTGCCCAGGAATTCTGGAAATCCTTCGATGTCCGCCGGATCGTGTCCGAACGCCATGGTTGGCATGTGCTCCTGGAAAACGATGCCAATCTCGCGGCCCTCGCAGAACGGTGGCAGGGCAGTGCGCAGGGAGTCGACAACCTTGTGGTCATGCTCGCCGGCGACCGTTTGGGGTCCGGAATCCTCGAGTCCGGCCGTTTGCTCCACGGGCAGCTTGGTGGCTTTGGCGAGCTGGGATACTTGGACAACGTGGACGGCGTGGGCGACACCTACGGCATTGCCCACTACGCAACACTGTGGGGACGGGAAGCCCTCGATGCCGGTACGGAAACCAAGCTGACGACACTGTGCGGCGGTGATCCTGAAGCCCTGACCGCAGAGATGGTATTCAGGGCGGCCGCGGACGGCGACCACTCAGCCCTCGGCGTCCTCAACCGCGTGGCGCACCGCATGGCCCGGGCCATTGGCTCCATCAGTACTTTGGTCAACCCTGAGCTGGTGGTCATTGCCGGAGCCGTCGCAGCGTCCGCCAATGCCCTGATCCCCACCATGGAAAAGCAAGTCCCGGACTTCACCTTCACTCCCCCACGCCTGGCAACCTCCGCCCTGGGGGACGGCATTGTTTCCCTCGGCGCGATCCGCCATGCCCTGGACTACGTGGAAGAGCACGCGCTGGATCTTTACCCGGCCTCCCTGTCAAAGCACGTGGCCGCCGGCTGATTCGGCCAGGACCTTATCCGGGGCCTGGCCCGGACCCGGCTCAGCGCTGCCCTAATCCGGCATGGACATGGTCCGCAGGTCCAGTTGCCGGAGTACCCTGTCAGCCACTTCCGGATCGGTGCCTGGCTCGTTGCGGGCTGCCACCACTTCCTGGCGGGCAGCATCCAGGGCGATGGTCTGAACGGCGATGGATAGTTCCCGTCCACGTTTGCGCTTCTCGGCGACGGTTTCGTTCCGCAACGTGCCGTCCAACAGCTCCGCATGGAGGCGGCGCATCTTTTCCTTGACCAGGGTCACTTTCTCGGCAGGGAGTTCCTTCATGAGGTCGTGGTCTTTCAACGCAGCCACAGCAGCGGACTGGGCGCGCTTGGCAAGGACCTTGGCGGCGTCCTGTTCATGTGATCCGTCCTCGGTCGCATCCAGAACGCGCATGAGCCACGGAAGCGTGAGGCCGGGGAGGACCAAAGTGGCCAGGAGTACCGCGCACGCAATGACCAGGATTTCGTGGCGTGCCGGGAAGTCGCTGCCATCCGGCAGGGTCATGGGGAGGGCCAGTGCCAGCGCCAGGGTGGCCAGGCCGCGCATGCCGCACCACGTCAGGATCAACACTTCCTTGGGCGACGTCGGTTGCAACAGGTTTCTGCGCTTCCGCGCTGTGAGGGCGAGGAGGCCCAGCCATAGGAAACGCACCACGAATACCAGGATGCAGATCACTACGGCCATGCCGATCATCCCGAAAATCGCCGTTCCTTCGTCCCGGATGACGTGCCGGATCTCCAGCCCCACCAAACCGAAGGCCAGGCCAGTAGCAAGCAGTTCCACCACGTCCCAGAAGGCGGTGCGCGTGATGCGTTCAGCGGCGTCCTGCGGCCGCGTATGGCGCTGCAGTTCCAAAGCGGTGACGACGACGGCCACCACACCTGAAGCGTGCAGCTCTTCCGCGAGGATGTAGGCGGCGAAAGGAACCACCAAGGTCACGGCGCTGCGGGCGACCATGGAGGTTACCAGCTTGGTGATGAACTTGGTCAGCCAACCCATCGCGATCCCGATGACGACAGCCAGCGCCGCACCGATGACAAACTGCGGAATGACTTCCGGGCCCACTTCCTTGCCGGACATCGTTGCGGCCACAGCTGCTTGGAAGATCACGATTGCCGCGGCGTCGTTGAAGAGCCCTTCACTTTGAAGGACCGTGATGAGCCGGCGCGGCATGTGGACCCGGCCCGCCACGGACTCCACGGCAACGGGGTCCGGCGGGGCCACCATGGCACCCAAAGCAATGGCCGCCGGGATGCCGATGCCCGGGATCATGAGCCACGCAGCACCGGCTACCACCGCGGTGGACACCACCACCAGGGCCACAGCCATCAACAGGAGGGTCCGCCAACGCACCCGGAAAACCGCCCAAGAGCTCTTCTGCGCCGTAGCGAACAGGAGCGGCGGAAGGAAGATCGGCAGGATCAGTTCGGGCGAAATCTCAAACTCAGGGAAGCCGGGAATGAAGGTGAGCGCAACAGCCAGGATCAGCATCAGGACCGGGTAGGGAAGCCGGAGCCTGTCTCCCAGGCCCACTGCCACCACCGTTGCAAGCAACAACCCGACGATGAGCGCCAACTGATCCATTTTCCTGCTTCCCCTGATGGTGTACGGCACTTCCCCAGGCCAAGCCGAAAAAGTTCCCTACCAACATATCCCGGTCCGCAGGACTGTCCCCGTACGCAGACGGTGCGGGGTCAGTACTCCGCTGGGTCAGTACTCCGTGAGGGCATCCACTACATCCTCGGTTCCATCCTTGAACCTGATGGTTCTGTGGATGGTCCCCGGGAGCTCCAGGACGGCCGCTGTCACCAGGGCAACATTGGCCCTGGAGGTCTCTGTGCCGTTGCCGGGGTTTGCTGGATCCGTTTCGATCAGGCCGGTGGCAGGTTCATCCGTCAGAGTTCCCGGGCCAAGGATCGTCCAGTCGAGGTCAGTGCTGCGCAGGTACTCATCTGCCGCCGCTTTGGCCTCCGCGTAGGCGAAGAACGGGTGGTCCTCGGGAACACCGTGATCTTTGGCAGCGCCGATGTAGGAGACCATCACATACCGTTTGACGCCGGACTCGGCTGCCGCGTCCATAGATCGTATGGCTGCGTCGCGGTCCACGGCATAGGTCCTGGCAGGATTCCCTCCGCCGGCGCCGGCTGACCAGACCACCGCGTCATGGTCGGTGAACGCCTGGGCGAGTTCCGCCGTCGTCGAATTTTCCACGTCCAGCACCTCAGCAGTAGCGCCGGTCTCCGTGACATCTGCCACATGGTCGGGATTTCGGATGAAAGACGTGACGTCGTGACCTTCGCCACTAAGAATGCGGGACAGATGCAGGGCCACTTTCCCGTGGCCGCCAATGATTGCGATTCGGCTCATGGACCCATTCTGTCCCACGGAACGAAAAAAGACCCCGCAGGCGAAGCTGCGGGGTCTTGCTCTGTAGCGGTGGGGAGGCTCGATCTCCCGACCTCACGATTATGAGTCGTGCGCTCTAACCAACTGAGCTACACCGCCACGAATGAGAAAAACCTGTGTCAAGCCGGTCAAAACCGCCTTGACACAGGCCCTCATCCAGAGCCCCCCACCGGAATCGATCCGGTGACCTCGTTCTTACCAAGAACGCGCTCTACCACTGAGCTAGGGGGGCAACGAGTAAATACTCTACCGGACGTTTTCAGAAGCTACAAATCGGCGAAAAAACGCGGAAAAACAGCGCCGACACAATTTGCGAAGACGCGGCCTTCGTGATCTATTTCCGGCTTCGAAGCGGCAGGCTTCAGGGCAGCCGGAGCACCTGCCCGGGGTAGATCCGGTCCGGGTTCGGCACGGTGTCCGCATTGGTTGCGATCAGGGCTCCAAGGTCCACGCCGTACTGCGCCGCGATCCCGCTCATGGTGTCGCCCTGCTCCACCACAACCTCCGTGACCCGCGGTGCCACCGGTCCCGGCTGACCCGTCCCTGCCGCGGCCTCAGAGGCGGCCTCCTGCGCTTGCGGCTGGACTTCCGGGGCCTCAGGTTCCAAGCCCTCCTGTTCGGCCTCCTGGGCTGCTGCGGCGTCTGCTGCTGCCTGCTGTTGGGTTGCCTGTGCGGCAGCGGTCTCCGCAGCAGCCTTGTCGGCAGCGGAAACCTCGACGGCGGCGGCATCCTCCGCGGCTTGCCTCTCCGCAGTCCGGTCAAACGGAGCTGCTCCGCTTCTCTCGTCTGCGCCCTTGCCTCCGAAGCCCAAGTTCTTCTTCACGTTGTCCAGCAATCCCATGGAGCACCCTCCTGTTTTCTGCCGACTGTCTTTTCTGCCGACTGTCAGCCGTGCCTCGATCGTACGGCCGGGCACGGCCCCACGGAACCCGCTCCTGTGGGAAATCCCCGCCGCACAACGGCGCGCGCAGCCAACAAGCCCCGGAGGGAAGCATTAAACACATCAGGGGGCCGGCTCGAAAGCCGACCCCCTGACGGGAACTACTTAGTGTTTACCACCAAGGAAGTGTTTACCACTTGCCCTTGCGGTTGAAATCGCGGTTGCTGCCTTCGCCGCCGGTGCGGGGCTTGCGGGCACCGTCACCGTGACCACCGAAGCGGGAACCGCTGGCCTGGCCACGATCGCGGTCGCCGAAGCTGCCTGCGGTGCGCTCTGAACGGTCGCTGTAGGAGCGTCCACCACGATCAGCAGAGGTACGCTCGCCGTCGGACTTGCGGAAGTCCTTCTTGAAGCCGCCGCTGCCCTTGAAGTTTCCGCCGCCACGGTTTTCGCGGTCGCCGTAACCACCGCGTCCACCAGCGCCGCCACCGGAGTAACCGCCACGGTCGCCGCTGGGCCTGCGTCCGTTATCCAGTTCGAGGTTGATCAGCTCGCCACCGATGCGGGTGCGGGACAGTGCGCGCAGCTGCTCGGGGCTCAGGTCTGCCGGGAGCTCCACCAGGGAGTGGTCCGAGCGGATGTCGATGCCACCGATCTGTGCGGAAGAGATGCCACCTTCGTTGGCAATGGCACCAACGATGGAACCCGGCATGACGCGCTGACGGCGTCCGACGGCGATCCGGTAGGTGGCGTTGCCCTCGGTGAGCGCACGGGTCGGGCCACGGGAACCGAAGCCGTCCTTGGAGCGCTCGCGCTTCTGGTACTCAGGAGCGGCAGGCAGTTCCTTGACCAGCAAAGGCTGTCCACCCTGGGCCATGACGGCCAAGGCTGCAGCGATCTCGGAGGCCGGCACGTTGTGCTCTTCCTCGTAAGAGGAGATGAGGTCGCGGAACGCTGCGACATCCTCGGACTCGAGGGTCTCCGTGATGCGCTCGGCGAACTTGCCAAGGCGCAACGTGTTCACGGTCTCAGCTGTGGGCAGGTGCATCTGCTCCACCGGCTGGCGCGTGGCCTTTTCGATGGAACGCAGCAGGTACTTCTCACGCGGCGTCATGAACAGGATGGCATCGCCGGAACGGCCTGCACGGCCCGTACGGCCAATGCGGTGCACGTAGGACTCGGTGTCGTGGGGGATGTCGTAGTTGATGACGTGGCTGATGCGCTCAACGTCAAGGCCACGGGCCGCGACGTCGGTAGCAACCAGGATGTCGATGCGGCCTTCCTTCAGCGCGTCCACAGTGCGTTCGCGCTGCTGCTGCGGGATGTCGCCGTTGATGGCGGCAGCTTGGAAACCGCGGGCCTTGAGCTTGTCGGCCAGGTCCTCGGTAGCCATCTTGGTGCGCACGAAGGCGATGACGCCGTCGAACTCTTCAACCTCAAGGATGCGGGTCAGGGCGTCCAGCTTGTGCGGGCCCATGACCTGGAGGTAGCGCTGCTTGGTGTTGGCGCCGGTGGTGGTCTTGGACTTCACCGAGATCTCAGCCGGGTTGTTCAGGTACTGCTTGGACATGCGGCGGATCTGGCCCGGCATGGTGGCAGAGAACAAGGCAACCTGGCGGGTTTCAGGAGTCTGCTGGAAGATCTGCTCAACGTCATCGGCAAAGCCCATGCGCAGCATTTCGTCAGCTTCGTCCAGCACCAGGTACTGGAGTTCGGACAGGTCCAGGGAACCCTTGGCGATGTGGTCGATCACGCGGCCGGGGGTACCGACAACAACCTGTGCACCTCGGCGCAGGCCGGCGAGCTGGGGGCCGTAAGCCGAGCCACCGTAAACGGGAAGGACCGTGAAGTCATCAATGTGCTTGGCGTAGGAGGTGAATGCCTCAGCAACCTGGAGGGCCAGTTCACGCGTCGGAGCCAGAACAAGCGCCTGGGTCTTGCGGGACGGGCCGTTGAGGTCGTGAAGTTCAGCCAGGCGGGACAGGGCAGGAACAGCGAAAGCTGCGGTCTTGCCGGTACCGGTCTGTGCGAGGCCTACAACATCGCGGCCTTCGAGGAGGAGCGGGATGGTGGCTGCCTGAATGGGGGACGGCTTTTCGTAGCCGACGTCCTGCAGGGCGGCCAGAACGCGTCCGTCGATGCCAAGATCGACGAAGCGGACGCCTTCTTCTTCCTCTTCTTCTGCCTTCGGGGCAGGAGCTTCGGTGAAGGCGGGGGCTGCAGTCTCAGCTGCAACGGTCTCGACGGGGGCAGCGGCAGCAGCCGGTGCTTCAGCTTCGGCGGGAGCGGAGGTCTCCGCTACATCAGCGGACTCGGTGGTCGCTACATCAGCGGACTCAGCGTCGAAGTTTTCGTTGAGATTTTCGGTCATAGGGGGAAATTCCTCATCCATAGGGCAGTCGGCGCGGCCCGGTTGGGCTTGGCCGCATTACTCGTCGCGAGAAACAGGAAAAGGTGCCCTGCTTTTCGCAAGAAGTCCGGCGCTATCGCAATCCCATGGCAGGACTTCCCGCTGCATCTCTTGGCTGCTATCCCAGCAGTCTGTACAGCGTTTTCTTTAGCCGGCTCTCCCTATGAAAATGCCCGCACACATTTGCGGGCCCCAACACTTACCAGTCCTGCCTCAAGAATTGGGCAGGATAAAGGGATTTCCGGAGTGGGGGATATTTCAAGTGTAGGGCACAGAGGCCCATCACCGCGACCCGAGAGCCCCTGAAGCCCGGGTGAGCTTGTTCACACAAGCTCTTCGCTCCCCCGCTAAAGGCCCTGGAGCCCGTTTCTCCGCATGACCTTTTCAAAGACCGGACGGTAGTCCTCCTGCAAACGGATCTCTCCGTCGGCCTCGGCATCCAAGAGAATCTGTACCAGTTCGGGGCTGGGCTCGCTGAACCACTGCCCCACCGTAATGCCGTGCTTGGGGACGAAGGTGCGGTGGATGTGGTCTCCCGCTGAGATGGTGCCTGTCTTGATCACCCTGAGGTAGGTCCCGATACGGCCGGCCTGCGTGAAGCGCTTCACCCATTGGGGCTCACCGATCACCCTTTGGAAGGTTGCGCACGGGACACGCGGTGACGTGACTTCCAGTTCCACATCCAGGCCAATCCTCCAGCGTTCGCCGATCACAGCGCCGGTGGTTTCGATTCCGGCCACGCGCAGGTTTTCCCCGAAGAGACCGGCGGGCAGCTCCCGCTGCAACTCGCCGGACCAGTAGTCCGCATCCGCCTGTGAATATGCGTACAGGGCTTGGTCTTCGCCGCCGTGATCAACCCGGTTGGCCTGCACATCCCCGTGAAGGCCAAGTTTGTGAACCTTGATTGCCCCCTCTACAGGGCGCTTGTCTATGCCGGTGACTCCCACGCTCCCCGTGGGGGTCGGGCAGCAACTGGTGGACACGGCAGACGGCAAGGAGGGATGCGGTGTTCATGGACACCAGTGTACGGACGGGCGGAGCCAGGACTAAGGATCAAAACGATAGCCCATGCCGGCTTCCGTGTGCAGGTGGCGTGGTTCAGCGGGATCGCGCTCCAGCTTGCGGCGCAGTTGGGCTATATATACGCGCAGGTACTGTGTTTCCTTCGCGTACGCCTGCCCCCACACCTGGGTAAGGATTTGCTGTTGGCTCACCAGCTTCCCCTTATTGCGGACCAGCAGCTCCAGGATGTTCCATTCCGTAGGCGTCAGGCGCACTTCCGAGCCATCCTTGACGATCTTCTTACCGGCCAGGTCAACCATGAAGTCCGTGGTGGCCAGCGTGGGTTCCTCGTGCTCGGTAACCACCCGGCGGGAGGCGACCCGAAGCCGCGCAAGCAGCTCATCCAAACCGAAAGGCTTGGTCACGTAGTCGTCCGCACCGGCGTCGAGCGCTTCAACTTTGTCCTCCGAGGCGTGCCGGGCGGACAGCACAATGATGGGCATACTGCTCCAGCCGCGAATGCGGCGGATGATCTCCACGCCGTCCATGTCCGGCAGGCCGAGGTCCAGCACCACGATTTCCACCGGCTGCTTGGCAGTGGCTTGCAGCGCGTCAGCGCCGGTCCCCACAGTCAGCGCCTGGTAACCGTTGGCTTGAAGGGTGACCTGCATGGCCCGGGCAATGCGGGCCTCGTCCTCAACGATGAGCACCAGCGTCATTGCGGCCCACCGGTCCACAGCGGCAAGGTGACCACCATGGTCAAGCCGCCGCCCGGCGTCGGCTCCGCAGCGAGCCTGCCGCCCATGGCCTCGCTGAAGCCCTTTGCGACGGCCAGTCCCAAACCGATTCCGCCACCGGCACTGATTCCGGCCCCGGGCGCAGGCGACGTCGAATCACCAAAACGCTGGAACGGCTGGAAAATATCCACCACTTCCTTATGCCCCACTCCCCTGCCGTGATCGACGATTCTCAGTTCGCTGGCGGGCCGGTCCCCCAAGGTGATGCCGGCGCCGGTGCGGGCAGTCAGGACCACATCGGAGTCGGGCGCATACTTCACGGCGTTCTCCACAATGTTGGCCACCACCCGCTCAAGCATTCCGGCGTCGGCCTGCACAGGTGGAAGGTTGGGCGGCAGTTCATTGCGCAGCCGTTCCTTGGAAACTCCCCTCAACGCCTGCGGCAGCACCTCAGCCCACACAATGCCGGTCAACAGCGGATTGACTGCATCCGCCGTGATTCGCGACATGTCCAGGAGGTTGTCCACCAAATGGTCCAGGCGGTCCGCATACTCCTCGATGGTCTCCAGCAACTCCCGTTCCACGTCCGGCGGGAAACTCACGTCCTCCTGGCGCAGGCTGCTGACAGCGAGCTTGATCCCGGCCAACGGAGTCCGGAGGTCATGCGAAACAGCGCGCAGGATGGACGTTCGCATCTTGTTGCCCTCGGCCAACCTCACGTTGTCCCGCCGGCTCTTCACCAGCTGCTGCCTCTCCCGGACGGCCACCACGAAAGCACCGAAGGCGGCCAGCATCCGCTGGTGCTGGGCTGACAAAGGACCGCCGCGCAGCAGCAGCGTGTAGTGAGGATCGACGACGGCGGCATGGTCGGCGGCGGCATGGGTCACCGGCGGATTCGGCCCGGCACTCGCCAGGACACGCCACTCGGTCTGGGCGCCGGCTGTTGCTGCCAATCCGGGGGCGACCGGCGACTGGGAACCCAGCAGCGACACCGCTTCCATGCCCAGGTTGCTGCGCACTTTCTCAAGGAAGGTTTCCAGGCTTCCATCCGAGCTAAGGATGCGCAGGGCGAGCTCACTGAGCGCCGTGGCCTCCGCCCCGGAGCGTGCGGCTTCCTGTGCCCGGCGGCTGGCAAGCCCCACTGCGAGCGCCACACCACAGGCCACAGCAAGGAAAACCACCACGGTAAACAAAGTGGTGGGGTCGGCGATGGAGAGGGAACCCACAGGGTCCGCGGAGAAATAGTTCAGGAGGACGCTGCCCAGAACGGCGGCCACCACTGCCGGCCACAAACCGCCGATGGCAGCCACCGCAACAGCCACAGCCAGTTGCAACAGCATGATCATGGCGAAGTTGCGGAAGCCGAGGACCGTGACCACCAGTTCAATGCCCGGCGGCAACAGGACTGCCAGCACCAGGCCCGTGACCACCCGGCCGGTGCCAATGCCGCGAACCGGGGGAAGCCGCAGCAGCACGCCGTCGTCGCCGCTGTTATGTGCTTCAGGTCCCGCCATGGCTACATCCTTACACGGTTCCGAATATGGGGAGTTATCCCCATATACCGCTGTCACCCGTGCCTGCACCGCGCACAACGACTAGGCTTGCTCTGAGCATTCTGGTCCGGCGTGCCGCCGGACATTTCAACGGTCTATCCAGGGGGATACCATGGGCCCGAAAGACAGCCCTGACGCAGCCGGCAACAACGGCGGCAGCAGGGACAACAACGCCGACTTCGGAGCGGGCAATAATCAGCCCAAGCCTCCTCCCTGGCAGGTGCCCAAGCCGGAGCTCCATCCTGAGCTGTTCACGCCCGTGGAAAACGACCCCGCCCAAAGCAGCTCCAGGAAGAGGAAGAAATCCCCCGCCGGGGCACCCCCTGCCGGGGCAGGCGCACCCCAGCCCGGCCAGCCCCTCCCCGTGGTTGACCCCTTCGCGAAAGAACGCGAACGCGGCGAGGCCGAGGCAGCAAAGAAGAAGAAGCGCTCGCATCGCCGCACCTTGGTGGTGGGCCTGGGCGTGACCGCCCTTCTGGCCGGAACCATTACGGCGATCGTGGCCAGCAATGAGCAGGAAGCCGACTACGCACAAGTCTGTTTCAATGACGAAACCGGCGAACGCGTTGATGACACCCAGTGCGACAACAGCAGCTCGGCGGGCCGCAGCTCAGGGATATACGCCTGGTACTTCTATTCCCGGGGTGCCAGTGTGCCTGCCGTGGGGCAGAACCGCAGCGCCTACCCGAGCTACACCAAGACCGTGCCTACGGGGGCAAAGTCCTCCACGGGGTACAGCACCAAGGGCGGCACGGTCAGCCGAGGCGGCTTCGGCAGCAGTTCCAAAAGCGGCGGAAGCTCGGGAGGTTAGGCGTGCGTCGACTGCCCTCCGCGCCCAGGCCGGACTGGAAGCAAAAGATCGAAGAACAGGGCCTGGTATTTTCCACTACCACCATGCCCGATGGCCGGAAAATCGAATACTGGAACGAATCGGCCTACTACGAATTCACCGAGGACGAGGTGGAGACCCTCGAGAAGACGGCCGAGGACATGCACATCATGTGCTTGGAGGCCGCGAAGTACTTGGCCACCGGGGCCATGGGCGATATCGGCATCGGGCAGCAGGCCTTGGAACTCGCTGCCGAGTCGTTGATGGCCGCGGACATGGACATTTACGGTCGCTTCGACTTCATCTATGACGGCAACGGCGGTCCGGCGAAAATGCTGGAGTACAACGCCGATACCCCCACGGGCCTGATCGAAGCCTCTGTGGCCCAGTGGTTCTGGCTCCAGGACGTCTTCCCGGAAAAGGACCAGTGGAACGGAATCCATGAGGCCCTGATCCGCCAATGGAAGAAGCTGCAGTTCCGCACCGGCATGAGCACCCTGCACGTTGCCCACTCGGAGGCGGAGGAATCCGGCGAGGATTGGATGACTGCCGCCTACATGCGGGACGTCGCGAGCCAGGGCGGCTGGACCACCATCGGCATCAACATGTCCGATATCGGCTGGGACCCCAACTTGAACCGGTTTGTGGACCTGGACAACTTCATGATCAGCACCATGTTCAAGCTGTACCCGTGGGAGCTCATGATGAAGGAACCGTTCGGGCAACGGCTTCTGCAACGTGCCCACAACCCCCGCTGGGTTGAGCCGGCATGGAAGATGCTGCTGTCCAACAAAGCCTTGCTGGCTGCGCTATGGCACCTCTACCCCAACCATGAGAACCTGCTGCCTGCCTACCTCGGCGATCCGGGTCCCCTCAAGGAATGGGTGGCCAAGCCGCTGCACGGGCGGGAGGGCGACAACATCCGAATTCACGCCCCCGGCATCGAGATCCAACAGCCAGGTGGTTACGGCCGTGAAGGCTGGTGCTTTCAGCAGTACCACGCCCTCCCCGACTTCGACGGGAACCACCCTGTCCTGGGTCTTTGGGTAGTGGATGGCGAATCCGTGGGCTGTGGCATCCGCGAATCCGACGGACCCATCACGGACTACTTTTGCCGCTTTGTTCCCAATACCATCGACGCCCCGGCGCCTGTCGCGCCCCCTGCTACTTCCTACGGAGCTGCACTATGAGCACTGAAACCTCGACGCCGGGTGGCGGCTCAGCGGGCGGCGACCGTACCGCCGTCGTACCTCCCAAAGGCCTCCACGCCGGGATCCTGGACCTTGGCGACTCCGTCATGCTGGGCCTTGCATCCACCGCGCCCGTCTACTCGCTGGCGGCAACGCTGGGGCTCATTGTGGCCGTTAATGGGAACTACACTCCCCTGATCCTGATCCTCGGCTTCATCCCGGTGCTGTTCATTGCCTACGCGTTCCGTGAGCTCAACAGCGCCATGCCGGACTGCGGCACCACGTTCTTCTGGGCCCGCAAGACCTTCGGGCCGTGGGCCGGTTGGCTGGGTGGCTGGGGCGTGGCACTCGCGGGAGTGGTGGTGCTGGCCAACCTGGCGCAGATCGCGGGCAAGTATTTGTGGCTGCTGATCGGTGACGGTTCCCTGGCCGACAACACGTGGCTGGTGACGGCTACTGGTGTGTTGTTCATCGTGTTCATGACGTACGTGAACCATCGTGGCATCCGGCTGGGCGAGCATGTCCAGCGCACGCTGACTTACATTCAGTACATTTCGTTGGGCATCTTCGCGGTGGCCATCATCTTCCGGATCGCCGGGGGCGCGCCTGAGGGCCAGGCCTTCGACTTCGAGTGGTTCAACCCCGCCGGCGCCTTTGCCGATCCCGGCGCCGTGGTTCACGGCGTGCTGCTTGCCCTGTTCATCTACTGGGGCTGGGATACCTGCCTGGCGCTGAACGAGGAGACGGAGAACCCTGCCAAGACGCCTGGACGTGGCGCCGTCATCTCAGCCTCTGTTCTGGTGGCGATCTATGTTTCCGTGGCGCTGCTGGTGATGATGTATGCCACGATCGGTACGGACGGTATCGGTCTGGGCAACGAAGCAAACCAGGATGACGTGTTCCTGGCTATGAAGGACGTGGTGTTGGGTCCTTGGGGCTGGCTGATCATCGTGGCTGTGCTTGCGTCCGTCCTGTCCTCCACACAGACCACCATCCTGCCGACAGCCCGCGGAACCCTGTCCATGGGTGTCCACGGTGCACTGCCTCCCCGGTTCGGCAAGGTCCACGAGCGCTTCATGACCCCGGGCTTCTCCACCCAGGTGATGGGTGCGGTGGCCGTGGTGTACTACGTGGCCATGAGCTTCTTGAGCGAGAACCTCCTCTCGGACTCCATCAGCGCCATCAGCTTGTTCATCGCCTTCTACTACGCACTGACCGGCTTCTCCTGTGTCTGGTTCTTCCGTTCCACGCTCCGGGATTCCGCCCGGAACCTGTGGTTCCGTGGCATCCTGCCGTTCCTCGGCGCACTGTCCCTCACAGCGGCGTTCTTCATTTCCGCAGTCCAGATGTGGGATCCGGCGTACGGGGACACCCAAATCTTCGGCATCGGCGGGGCGTTCGTCAGCGGAGTGCTGCTGCTGGCCTTGGGCGTTGTTTTGGCCGTCGTGTGCCGCTTCGCCCCCTCCACCCGGGGCTACTTCACGGGTGACCGGGCCGAGGTTGGGGTGGTCCGCGGCGAGTAACCGCGACGGAAGGCAGTGTTCGGCGCCTAGGATGCTGGAATGAGCGATTCGATGACGAACACCTCCGACGTCCTTGCCCTCGATTCTCTGCTGACCGCGGACGAGCTTGCCCTGCGCGACCGGGTCCGCGACTACACCGCGCAACGGATCCGACCCAACATCGCCCGCTGGTACGAGGACGCTCATTTCCCGCGCGAACTCGCCCCGGAGTTGGGCGAGCTCGGTGTCCTGGGCATGCACCTGGACGGTTACGGCTGTCCCGGCCGGACCGCCGTCGAATATGGTCTTGCAGCGATGGAACTGGAGGCGGGTGATTCGGGGATCCGCACCTTCGTTTCGGTGCAGGGCTCCCTTGCCATGACGGCGATCCACAAGTGGGGCTCGGAGGCGCAGAAAGAGCAGTGGCTGCCA
Source organism: Arthrobacter sp. Rue61a (assembly GCF_000294695.2). NCBI lineage: Bacteria > Bacillati > Actinomycetota > Actinomycetes > Micrococcales > Micrococcaceae > Arthrobacter > Arthrobacter sp. Rue61a. Next base: position 3,485,771 of record NC_018531.1, read on the forward strand.
CGGATGGCGGCCGGCGAACTGATTGGTTGCTTCGCCCTTACGGAGCCGACGGCGGGGTCGGACCCGTCATCCATGACCACCTTTGCCCGCGAAACGGCCGACGGTTGGGTCCTGGAAGGTGCCAAACGTTGGATCGGCATCGCGTCCATCGCGGACGTCATGGTGGTGTGGGCCAAAACCGAGGACGGAATCCGCGGGTTCCTGGTTCCCGCCGGAACATCCGGGGTGACCGCGACGCCTATCGAGCCGAAGCTCTCCATGCGTGCGTCCATTCAGTGCGATGTGAAGTTCGACGGCGTGAGGCTGGGTCCTGAGGCCGTCCTCCCGGGTGCCATGGGACTTAAGGGACCGTTCTCGTGCCTCAACGAGGCACGCTACGGCATCGCGTGGGGAGCCATGGGAGCTGCCCGGGACTCCTACGAAGCTGCGCTGGAGTACGCAGGGAACCGACTCCAGTTCGGCCGCCCCTTGGCCGGTTACCAGCTGACGCAGGAGAAACTGGTGAACATGCTGGTGGAGATCCAGAAGGGCACCATGCTGGCCCTTCACCTGGGCCGGTTGAAGGACGCCGGTCATCTTCAACCCCAGCAGATTTCCTTGGGCAAGCTGAACAACGTCCGCGAGGCCATCAAGATCGCCCGTGAGGCCCGCACCATCCTGGGCGGCAACGGTGTGACGCTGGATTACTCACCGCTGCGCCACTCCAACAACCTGGAGTCGGTGCGGACGTACGAGGGCACAGATGAGGTGCACACCCTGATCCTGGGGCAACACATCACGGGCATCGGGGCTTTCCGCGGCTAGCCCGACTGAGTCCCGGGCTGTCCCTCGTTGGGTCCGGGTTCCGGGAGCACCAGCAGCTTGAAATAGCCACGCAGGCCCTTGACCACGTCCACCTCGTCGGGGGCCAGCAGCCATTGCGTTTGAAGCCCGTCCCACAGGGCAACCAGGGACATGGCAGCTTCACCAGGATCGACCCCGGGGCGGAGCCTGCCCTCTGCGGCCAGCTCGGCAAACCGCCGCGCGTAGCTCTTTCGGAGACGTTCGAATCGTTCGGTGAAGTAGACCCGTCCTGGGTGCGAATCGGTGACCGACTCCGCGGACAGAACGGTGTACAACTCAACCACGCCCGGGATGTTCTCGTTGAAGAGCGCCGTCCGGATCACCGAGTCAACCAGGCCTTCTTCCATGTCGTCCGGAAAGGCGTCGCCCGTGATTTCGTCGCGGCGCTCCAGGACTGCCATCAGGAGATCGCGTTTGGAAGGGAAATAGTGCAGCAGGCTGGTTTGGCTTAGCCCCACCCGATCGGCAACGTCCTGCAGTGATCCACCACGGTAGCCGTGGGCAGCAAACACCTCATGGGCGGCGTCCAGAATGGTCCGGCGCCGTTCTTCGGATTTCGCGTACGGACCCCGCCTCGCTGCGCGGCCCACGTCCTTTGTGGTCATGGCAAGCCAGTGTACATGCGTCTTGGAACCCTCTTTGCGAAATTCGAGTACCCACTCGAATTTTCTGTTACCGTTGTCACACTTGCCACGGCCGGACCTACGAATCCAAGCGCGCGGCATCGTCAACCTGACACGAAGAGGTGAAGGCTAATGACCCCATTCACGCGAAGACAACTCTTGGGCGCAGGCCTGGGAACAGCAGCCATGGGCCTGCTGACCGGGTGCGCAACTCCAGGAACACAGTCCGTCAACGCTGCGCCGACCATCCCCGCCGCCGGCGAGCCCGTGCGACTTACCTACTGGGCTTGGCTCAAGGATTTCCAGAAAGTTGCCGACGTCTGGAATGCAGCCAATCCGAACATCCACGTGGACGTGGTGTGGATTCCGGGCGGCAACTCCGGCGGATATCAGAAGCTCTACTCGGCCCTGGCAGCAGGAGGCGGACCGGACCTGGCCCAGGTGGAGTTCCGCTCCATCCCGGAGTTCATGCTCGTAAATGGCCTGGTTGATGTGTCCCGCTACGGCGCCGATGATCACGCCCACTTATACGACCCCACCTTGTGGAAGCAGGTCAGTTACACCGGGGGTGTCTACGGCATCCCCCAGGACGCCGGCCCCATGGGCATGTTCTACCAACCGGCCATCCTGGACAAGGTGGGCGGAGTCGCTCCTAAAACCTGGGACGAATGGGCTGCGCTGGCCGTAGAACTTCGCTCCGTGGACAGCTACCTGGACTGCTTCCCCATCAGTGACGCCTCTCCGTTTGCCTCTTTCGCGGCGCAGGCCGGCGCGCAGTGGCTGCGCCCCGAGGAAGACGGCTGGGTGATCAACATGACGGACGACGCCACGCTCAACACCGCGCGTTTCTTCGACAAAGCGATCGACGACGACCTCGTCACCACAGCGTACGGCGCCTTCTCCCCGGGCTGGTTTGCAGCTGCCAGCAAGGGCGGCATTGCCTCGACCATAACCGGCAGCTGGGGTGATGCTCTGGTTCAGGGTGTCAGCGGCTCCGAAGGAAAGTGGCTCGCAGCACCGATGCCCACCTGGGGTGATACTGGCTTCGGCTCAAGCTACCTCGGCGGTTCCACGGCAGCAGTCCTGGCCAACAGCAAACACCCCAAAGAAGCAGTCGAATTCGCTGTGTGGCTGACCACGTCCACAGAAGGAATCGACGCCCAGATCAAACACAGCGGCATCGGCTGGTCACCCAACCCCGATTTCATCGGCACGGAGCGGCAGCAACCCTCGGCATTTTTCGGCGGCCAACGCTACAACGAGGAAGTTTTCGTCCCCGCTACCAAACAGCAGAACCCTGACTGGTCCTGGTGGCCGGTAACCCAGCAGTCCTTCAACATCCTCAGCGACGGCTTCCGCAAGAAGGCCTTCGGGACCACATTGGTGGACTCCGTTGCTGATTCGGAGCAGCAGATCATGACCGTTTTCAAGAACAAGGGCCTCAGCATCCGGAAGGAAACGGCATGACGACCACCCGCACCGAACCCACCGTGCAGCGCCCCGCCGCACCAAGCCGCCCCGGCAAGCGAAACGGCGCTGCCGCACGCGCACCTTGGCTCCTGCTCGCCCCATTCCTGGGACTCTTCGTCCTCACCTTCCTGCTGCCCATTGTTGTGGCCATCATGTCCAGCTTCACCAAGGTGACCCGCAGCGGACTGTTCGGCGAGGCCGGGGTGACCAGCGAATTCGCAGGGTTCAGCAACTACGCCCAGGCCCTGGCAGACGGCAGCTTCGTGGCATCCATTGGCCGAATGCTGTTGTTCGGTGTGGTCCAGGTGCCCGTCATGATCGTCCTGTGCACCGCGTTGGCTCTCATGCTCGAATCGGCGTCGGCAAAATGGCCGGGCTTCTTCCGTGCCGCCTACTTCCTCCCCTACGGCGTACCGGGAGTTATCGCCACCATCCTCTGGTCCTTCCTGTACGTGCCCGGGCTCAGCCCGTTGTTTGACGTCGCGAAAATTGTGGGCCTGACCCCGGATTTCCTCGGCGCGAACAGCGTGCTGTGGTCCATCGCGAACATCGTCACATGGAGTTACACGGGCTACAACATGCTGATTATCGTGGCCCAGCTGAAAGCCATCCCGGTGGAACTCTACGAGGCCGCCAAGGTGGATGGTGCCTCCACCTGGCGCGTTGCCCGGAGCATCCAACTCCCCCTGATCCGTCCGGCCCTCATGCTCACCACGGTGTTCTCCATCATCGGAACGCTGCAGCTCTTCGCCGAGGCCCAGGTCCTCAAGACGGTGGCTCCGGCAATCGACAGCCAATACACGCCGAACCTCAGCGCCTACACAACTGCTTTTGCCTACAACGACTACAACGTCGCGGCAGCCCAGTCGGTCATCATCGCCGTGGCCGCTTTTGCCCTTTCCTTCGCCTTCCTCGCACTGACGAACAGGAAGTCCTCATGACCGCCACAGCCACGAAGCCAACCACCACGCCCGTCCGCAGCAAAGCTTCGGCAGGCCCGGACCGCTCAGCCGGACTACGGCGGTCGTCCACCATCATTGTCACCGCACTGTTGGTGGTGGTCGCCTTGTACTTCCTGATCCCCGTGTATTGGGTCTTCGTTGCCTCCACGAAGTCCACGGAAGACCTCTTCTCCACCAACGGCTTCTGGTTCGCCCCCACGTTCTCTTTGTGGGAAAACATCGGCCGTGTGGTCAGCTACGACGACGGCATTTTTGGCCGTTGGTTCCTGAATTCGGCGATCTACGCCGGCGTCGGCGCGCTTCTGGCCACGTATTTTGCGGCGGCCGGTGGCTATGCCTTGGCCAAGTATGAGTTCAAGGGACGCAACCTGGTGTTCGGCACCATCCTGGGCGGCGTGCTGGTTCCCGGCACAGCCACGGCCTTGCCGCTTTTCCTGCTGTTCAGCCAGATGGGCCTGGCCAACACGTACTGGAGTGTCCTGCTCCCCTCGCTTGTCTCGCCGTTCGGCCTGTTCCTCTGCCGCATCTACGCCCAGGCCACTGTGGAGACCTCGCTGATCGAGGCCGCCAGGATCGACGGCGCGGGAGAGCTCCGCATCTTCCACACCATTGGGCTCAAGGTTCTGACGCCGGCACTGGTCACCGTATTCCTGTTCCAGCTGGTGGGCATCTGGAACAACTACTTCCTGCCGCTGGTCATGCTGTCCGATTCCGAGCTTTACCCCATCACCCTCGGCCTGAACAACTGGCTCAGCCAGGTTGACCGTTTGCCCGAATTCTATGAACTGACTACCGGCGGAGTGCTGCTTTCCATTATTCCGCTCAGCATCGCCATGGTTGTCCTGCAGCGCTTCTGGCGCGGTGGACTGACAGAAGGAGCCGTTAAGTAATGACCATCAACTCCCACTACATCACTGACACCGGTCCCGGCACCGGAAAGAGACTCGCGGCCCGTTCCTGGCTGCACACAGACGCGCCAACATTCTCCCTCAACGGCCAGTGGCGTTTCCGGCTTCTCCCCGGCGCTCCCGGAACCCCGGGCGGTCGCGGCGTCCTTCCCGCTGGTGAGGCCGTGGAAGGCGTCGCCGAGGAAGCCTTGGACGATTCCAGCTGGGAGCAGATCCCGGTTCCGGCGCACTGGGTCCTGGAGGGTGAGGGCCGCTACGGGCGCCCCATTTACACCAACGTCCAGTTCCCCTTCCCTACCGACGCACCACATGTCCCGGACCAGAACCCCACCGGCGACTACCGCCGAAGCTTCGATCTTCCCGGGGACTGGGACGACGCAGAGCGCATCGTGCTGAGGTTCGACGGCGTCGAATCCCGCTACAAGGTATGGCTTAACGGCAACGAAATCGGCGTGGGAACCGGTAGCCGGCTGGCCCAGGAATTCGACGTCACCGAGGCCGTGCGCCCCGGACATAACGTGCTGGCTGTCCGCGTCCACCAGTGGTCAGCCTCAAGCTACGTCGAGGACCAGGACCAATGGTGGATGCCGGGCATCTTCCGCGACGTCACGCTCCAGGCCCGCCCCAAGAAGGGTCTCGACGACGTCTGGTTGCGTACGTCTTACACCGCCGGTTCAGGCGTCATTGACCCCGAGATCACGGCCGACGAGGCCGCCTACCCGGTTCGGCTGTCAGTTCCGGAACTCGACGTCGACGTCGTCTGGAACACCCCTGCCGACGTCGCCCCGGTGGCGATTGCCGGCGTCGAACCTTGGTCCGCGGAGGTTCCACGCCTGTATAACGCAACAGTGGCAAGTGAAGGCGAGACCGTTTCGCTGCGCTTGGGTTTCCGAACGGTGGAGATCAAGGGTGACCAGTTCCTGGTGAACGGCCGCCGCGTGGTGTTCCACGGCGTGAACCGGCACGAGACACATCCGGACCGCGGGCGTGTGTTTGACGAGGACTTCGCCCGCGCAGACCTCGCCTTGATGAAGCAGTTCAACGTCAACGCGATCCGCACTAGCCACTACCCTCCGCATCCCCGTTTGCTGGACATCGCGGACGAGCTGGGCTTCTGGGTGATCCTGGAATGCGACCTGGAAACGCACGGCTTTGAACGGCACGGCTGGGTGGGCAATCCCAGCGACGATCCCGCGTGGCGTGAAGCTCTGGTTGACCGCATGGAGCGGACGGTGGAGAGGGACAAGAACCACCCGTCCATCGTCATGTGGTCGCTCGGCAACGAGTCCGGCACGGGCTCCAACCTCGCCGCGATGTCCGCATGGACGCACGCCCGCGACGCCGGCCGGCCCGTCCACTACGAGGGTGACTACACGGGTGCCTACACGGACGTTTACTCGCGGATGTACTCGTCGGTTCCGGAAACCGAGGCGATCGGTCGGGACGACTCCGGCTCATTGCTGCTCGGCTGCTCCGCGGCGGAGTCCGCACGGCAGCGCAGCAAACCGTTCATCCTGTGCGAATACGTCCACGCCATGGGTAACGGTCCCGGCGCCATGGATCAGTACGAGGACCTGGTGGACCGCTACCCGCGGCTACACGGAGGGTTCGTCTGGGAGTGGCGGGACCACGGCATCCGCACCACCACGGCCGACGGCATGGAGTTCTTCGCCTACGGCGGCGACTTCGGGGAGGTGGTCCACGACGGCAACTTCGTGATGGACGGCATGGTCCTGTCCGATTCCACGCCCAGCCCGGGGCTTTTCGAGTACAAGCAGATCGTCGCTCCCCTGCGCTTGGGCTTCAGCACTGAAACCCACGACGGCGGCACGCGCCGTTTCGTCTCCGTAGCCAACCTGCGGCACACGGCTGATGCATCGGACGTCGTACTGCGCTGGCGTACGGAAGTGGATGGCGTCCTTGGTTCCTCCGGAGAGCTCGACGTCGTGACTCAAGCAGGCGCGTCGCTCGCAGCAGGGGCCTCGGCGCTTGTCGAGTTGCCGGAGTTCGCTGTGGCCAGTGGCGAACACTGGCTGACCGTGGAGGCGGTGCTCCGCAAGGACACCGTATGGGCCGAAGCCGGGCATGTCATCTCTGCCGCGCAACTGGAACTGGAATCGCGTCCGCGCCTTGCAGTCCCGCGCCCTGTGGCATCCGTGGGGCAGGCCGCTTCATCGGGGGCCGGGACAGTATCGCTGGGCCCTGGCGTCTTCGAGGACGGCCGTCTGGTCTCGCTCGGCGGGCTTCCGGTGTCCGGGCCGCGGCTGGAGTTGTGGCGGGCCCCCACGGACAACGACGCCGGCGCCGGCCGCGGCAGCTACGACCTCGCAGATCCTTGGCTCAACAACGGCAACGGCACTCCCGCTCCGTCCATGGAAACTGTCTGGCGGGCCGCTGGATTGGACCGGCTCACGGCACGGGTAGAGAAAGTCTCAGCCAGTGACAGCGGCGTAGTGACCCGTACCCGATACGCCGCGGCCGACGCCGCACACTGGGTCTCTGTGGAGGAGACCTGGCAACTATCGGGCGGTGAGCTGTGGCTCCGCCTGGACATCGTTCCGAGCGCGGGATGGGACATCATCTGGCCCCGGGTCGGGGTGCGTTTTGACCTGCCCGGATCAGTGGACGGTGCGTCCTGGTTCGGCACCGGCCCCCGTGAGTCGTACCCGGATAGCATGCACGCGACGCTTGTGGGCCGCTACGCAGCCGGCATCGATGAGCTTTCGGTGGAATACGCCAAGCCGCAGGAATCGGGACACCGAAGTGCTGTCCGTTCCTTGGATCTTCACACGGCCGGCGCTCCTTGGCTGCAGCTCGATGCCGTCCCGGACTCCCGCGGTCGCCTGCCCGGTTTCACGCTCTCCCGGCACACAGCGCAGGAGATCTCGGCGGCCGCACACCCGCACGAATTGCCAAGCAGTCAGGGCAGCTTCCTGTACCTCGATGCCGCCCAGCACGGGCTCGGGTCCAGGGCGTGCGGACCGGACGTCTGGCCGGAGTACGCGCTGCGTCCGGAAGCGCGAACGCTCACGTTCCGGATCAGCGAAACCAGCTAGGCTCCCCCGTTGCGGGGCCTGCTCTGCGCGCTATTCGTGCTCGGAAGCGCGCAGAGCGGGCCACGCAACCGCCGTCAGGCAACCGCCACGGGCTCCTTCTTCGCTGCGTCCTTGCGGATGGTGGCGCTGATGACCGCCGCCACCGTGCACATGGCAGCTGCGCCCAGCCAAGCGTAGTTGTAGTGCCCGGTGGCATCGCGGATGAAGCCGGCCAGGAGTGCCGCCACGGCAGCCCCGAGCTGGTGGGCTGCGAATACCCAGCCGAACACCACGGAACCATCGGCACCGAATACCGAGCGGCAGATAGCTGCGGTGGGAGGGACGGTGGCAACCCAGTCGAGCCCGTAGACCACAACAAAGATGATCATGCTCGGCTCCACGGACGAGCCCAGCAGCAGCGGCAGCACCAGCAGTCCGATCCCCCTGAACTGGTAGTACACAGCAAGCAGCACTTTGGGGTTGAAACGGTCAGTCAGCCAACCCGACGCGATGGTCCCCACGATGTCGAAGATTCCGACGACGGCCAGCAAACCTGCCGCCGTGGTTTCGGGCATGCCGTGATCGTGCGCCGACGGAATGAAGTGCGTGCCGATCAGTCCGTTGGTGGTGGCTCCACAGATTGCGAAACCCGCAGCCAGCGCCCAGAACGTCCGGACTTTGCTGGCACGCTTGAGGACCTGCAGGGCACGGATCGCGGCGTTGGCGGAATCTCCTGAGCCTGGCGAGGCAACCACAGCGGCGGTCTTGCCTGGCGTCGTCGCGGTTGTTCCGGCGTCGGCGGCTTTGGTGCCAGGTTCATCTTTGGCGCCAGGTTCAGCAGCTGCAGCTTCTTCGGCACCGTAAGGCAACACCCCGACGTCGGCCGGTGAGTTCCGCAGCCAGCGCAGCACCAGCGGGACTACTGCGAGCGCACCCGCTGCGATGAGCAAAGATGCACCGCGCCAGCCCGGGTTCTGGGCAAGCGCCGCAATAAAGGGCAGGAACACCAACTGGCCGGCTGCACTACCGGCGGTCAGGATGCCGATCACCAGGCCACGGCTCTTGGCGAACCAGGTGTTGGCGATGGTCGCGGCGAAGACCAGGGCCATGGAACCGGTGCCCAGTCCAATGAGCAGCCCCCACGTGAGCAGGATCTGCCAGGACTGGTTCACGAAGACCGTCAGTGCTGAGCCGAGCCCGATCAGGCACAGAGCCAACGAGGTGACCTTGCGGATGCCGAAGCGTTCCATCAGGGCCGCGGCGAACGGAGCCGTCAAGCCGAACAGGACCAGGTTGATGCTGACGGCCAAGGACAGCACCGTGGTTGACCAGCCGAATTCCTCCTGCAGCGGGACCATGAGCACACCGGGGGCTGCACGGAATCCTGCCGCTCCAACCAAGGCAAGGAAGGCAACCGCGGCCACGATCCAGGCGGGGTGGAGGCGTGGGCGCTTGCCCGTCTTTACCGAAGGGGTCCGTGTTTCTTCGGGCGGGGTCCCTGTGACGTCGGGAGCGGTCATGCGGGGATCTCCGTTTCGGGGGGAGCTGTTGTTCGGGTTTCAGCTGTTGTTCGGGTTTCAGCTGTTGTTCGGGTTTCAAGGGGTGCAACGGCGAGTGGGAGTGGATGGTCGCTGCGTGTGAAGCTGTGCCAGCTGGTGTTGGCCGCGGTGAGTCGGGTGCCGCAGTTGGTGCACGTGTCAGCAGACGACGTGGCTTGTCCGCAGTCCGTGTGAATGACACGCATATGCGAGACCTCGCTGGGAGCGTTCAGGTGTTTCTCGGCCCAGATGATGATGGCGTTCAGCACGGGCAGCGCGTCCTCGCCTTTGGGCGTGAGGACGTATTCTTGTCGTGTCCTGGCGCCGTCCTGGTACGGCCTCTGGGCGAGCAGTCCGGCGTCGAGGAGCCAACCCAAGCGTTTGCTCAGGACGTTGTCGGCCACTTCGAGGCGTTGCTTAATGGCGTCGAATCGGCCGTTGCCGAAGAAGATTTCGCGCAGGACCAGGCTTCCCCAAGGGTCGCCGAGGACATCCAGGCCACGGGCGAGGCTGCACGTGCGGGCGGACCAGTCGGAACGAAGAGGCATGCGCTCAAAAGTAGCTGACTTCTCTAAAGAAAGCTAGATGTTACTTCCACGGCCACCGAACGACACACCCCTTTGGTTTGCCGCAGTGTCATCAGCGGTTCACCCTCCATGCCTACGCTTGCCCAGTCAACTCTGACCACGAAAGGCACCCCTGAATGTCATCGAACAACCCTGAATTGGTGAATCGTTCAACCCATAGGAGCGGCGGTCTTTCCCGTCGCGGCTTCCTCGGTACCGCGGCTGCAGCGACGGCGCTTGCGGCCACGGGATCCCTGCTGCCACCCTCAGTGCAGGCTGCGATGGCCAAGCCGGTCCCGCCGGGTAGCCTGCAGTCCATCAAGCACGTGATCGTGCTGATGCAGGAAAACCGGTCCTTCGACCACTACTTCGGCTCGCTCCGAGGCGTCCGGGGATACGGCGATAAGTCCTTCACTCGGCTACCCAACGGCAAGTCGATGTTCGAACAGCCCCGCGCGACCGGGGAGACCGTACTGCCGTTCTCACTTCGCAAGGCCGCGGAACTGGCCGGCCGGCCGGGCTCCGATATCCAGTACCTGGGCGATCTGGACCACTCCTTCAACGGCACCACGACGGCGTGGAACAACGGCTGGTGTGACAAATGGATTCCCGCGAAGAGCGCCTCCACCATGACCTTCTACGAGCGCCAGGACATCCCTTTGCAGTACGAGCTTGCAGATACGTTCACCATCTGCGACGCCTACCACTGCTCCGTTAACGGCTCCACCAATCCCAACCGCAACTACCTCTGGAGCGGAACCACGGGTAACGAGCCGGGCAGCACCAAGCGCGCCGTGACCAACGCGGCCTATGGCTACGATCACGGCGGCTACGGCTGGACCACCTACCCTGAGCGCCTGGAACAGTCAGGGGTCTCGTGGAAGATCTACCAGGACTGGGACAACTTCACCGACAACGCAGTGGAGTACTTCCAAACGTTCAAAGCGATCGGACGCAAGATGCTCGCATCGGTGGAGGGAAACCTTCGCACCACCGAGGAGTTCTACGACCAGCTCTCCGGGAAATCCCCTGCCGAACAGGATCGCCTCCTCGCCCAGCTGGAGCAGGGCCGCGCCGCCCTCACGGATACCGAGAGGGCGCTCTTCGACAAAGCCATGTGGCGAGGGCGTCCCGATACCCTCCTGGAGCGCCTCAGCGCAGACATCACCGGCGGTACTTTGCCGCGGGTCAGCTGGCTGGTGCCGTCCGCGGCCGATTCCGAGCACCCTGGCGCCTCCACCCCGGTGGGCAGTGCCAACTTCGTCTACCGACTCCTGGACACTGTGGCCAGCAACCCGGACACCTGGGACAGCACCGCCATCTTCCTGAACTTCGACGAGAATGACGGCTACTTCGACCACGTCCCACCGCCCGTCCAGCCGCGACCAACGTCAGGCGAGTCCACTGACTGGACCACGGCGCGGCCCATTGGCCTGGGGCCCCGGGTGCCCATGACCGTCGTTTCACCATGGACCGTGGGCGGCTATGTAAGCTCCGAAATTTTCGACCACACCTCGGTGCTCCGCTTCCTGGAACGCTGGACGGGCGTGGAGGAACCGAACATCTCGCCGTGGCGCAGGGAAGTCTGCGGTGACCTGACGGGCGTCTTCAACTTCGCTTCGCCCGGCACTCCGCCGACGCTGGACCACCCGGCCGCTGTTCCCGCCAAGATCAGCCGCTGGCGCCCGAATCCCCCGGCCGTCCAGGTAGCTCCCCTCCAGGAACAAGGAACCCGTCCGGCCCGCCCTCTCCCCTACAGGCCGCAGGTCTCGGCCAAGGTTCAGCGCGGAAGCATTGCCCTGGCATTGGCTAACAGCGGCACCAGCTCCACGCACTTCACCATCTACGGCTACGCGGGGGAGGTCACCGAGCCACGGCACGCCGATGTCCTCGGCAACCAGACCGTGGACCTCCCCGTTGCAGCTTCCGGCGCCTTCGACGTCGTCGTCACCGGCCCTAACCGGTACCAGTACGAACTGAAGGGCACGACGGCGGGCGCAGCGTCCGGCGTCGACGTCACCGTGAACGGTCGCCGCGGCAACAAGGCCGTGGAGCTGGAAGTGCGGAATAACGGCACCGAACCCGTGACCCTGAAGCTGGAGTCACTGCAGTACGCGGACAGCCAGGACAACGTGAAGCTCAAGCCGGGGCACACTAAGAAGATCGGCTGGGAAACCCTGAACGGTTGGTACGACCTGGAAGTCACGTCTGCCGAAGACACCACGTTCCGCCGCCGCCTGACCGGCCGTGAAGAAGACGGACGCGAAGGAATCTCCGGCTAGCCAAGAGGACCGGCATGAGGAAATCCGGCCCTTGTCCGCCCCACTCGCCGCAGAGCGGTGAGGAGAGCGGACAAGGGCCGGATTCGATGGTGCTAGCCGATCTTGGCGAAAGCCTGTTCCAGGTCTGCGATCAGGTCTTCGGCTTCTTCGATGCCGCAGGACAGGCGCAACAGGTTGACTGGAACAGCCAACTCGGTACCCTTCACCGAAGCGTGGGTCATCTCCGAGGGGTAGTTCATGAGGGACTCAATGCCGCCCAGGGACTCCGCAAGCGTGAACACCGACGTCGATTCAGCAACGGTGCGTGCCGCGGCCTCGCCGCCCTTGAACTGCACGGACACCATGCCGCCGAACTTCTTCATCTGCTTGGCGGCGAGCTCGTGCCCGGGGTGGTCCGGGAGGCCCGGGTACAGCACGGCTTCAACCTCGGGACGCTGCAGCAGCCATTCAGCCACAGCCTGGCCGTTCTCGCTGTGGCGGTCCATGCGGACGCCCAAAGTCTTCAAACCACGGGTGGTCAGGAAGGCGTCCATCGGGCCGGACACGGCGCCCACGGCGAACTGGATGAACCCGATCTTCTCGGCAAGCTCAGCGTCCTTGACCACAATGGCACCGCCAACCACATCGGAGTGGCCGCCGATGTACTTGGTGGTGGAGTGGACCACAACATCGGCACCCAAGGCGAGCGGGGTCTGCAAGTAGGGGGACGCGAAAGTGTTGTCCACCACCAGAAGGGCACCGGCGTCGTGCGCTACGGCGGCGAGTGCCTCGATGTCCGTGATCTTCATCATCGGGTTGGACGGCGTCTCCACCCACACGATGCGCGTTTTGTTGGCTGCAACAGCGGAGGCTACGGCGTCGAGGTCGGCCATGTCCACGGGAGTGTTGCCGATGCCCCAGTCGCCCAGGACGCGGTTGATGAGGCGGTAGGTGCCACCGTAGGCGTCGTTGCCCAGCACGATGTGGTCGCCGGGGCGCGCGATGGCACGGATCAGGGAATCCTCGGCTGCGAGGCCCGAACCAAAGGAGAACGCAGCGGTACCGCCTTCGAGGGCGGCGAGCTGCTCCTGGAGGGCGTCGCGAGTCGGGTTGCCGCCGCGGCCGTATTCATATCCTGAGCGCAGGTTCCCGATGCCATCCTGGGCGTATGTAGAGCTGAAGTGCAGCGGGGGCACCACAGCACCGGTCACCGGCTCGAAGGCCTGTCCGGCGTGGACGGCGCGCGTGTTGAACCCGGCGTTGTTGCTGGCAGACATGGAAGCTCCTCTAGGTTCGTTCAAGGTTGGTTCGGTTGAATGTTTGATCAAGCGCGCGGGCTTAGTTGCTCAAGTACGCCAGGAGGTCATGGCGCGTCAGGATGCCCACCGGAGCACCCAGGAAGGTCACCATGACGGTATCGACGTCGGATAGCAGCTCCCGCGCGGCGGAAATGGTTTCCAGGGAGCCGATCACGGGGAGCCGGTCCCCCATGTGTTCGGAGATCTTGTCTGACAGCTTGGCTTCGCCACGGAACAGTTTGCTGGTGAGGCTCCGCTCGTCCACGGCCCCCATGACCTCGCCCATCACCACGGGCGGCTCCTGTGAAAGGACCGGGATGTGGGAGACGCCGAACTCGTTCATGATGTTGATGACATCGCGGACGGTCTCGTTCGGGTGGATGTGCACCAGGTCCGGCATCTCGCCGGTCTTGGACTTGAGGACCTCGCCCACGGACGCCTCTTCGCCGCCGGAAAGGAAGCCATAGGAACGCATCCACTGGTCGTTGAAAATCTTGGCGAGGTAGCCGCGGCCGGAATCCGGCAGGATCACCACTACGACGGCGGATTCGTCCAGGTCCTTGGCTGCCTGCAGTGCGGCAACCACGGCCATCCCCGAGGAACCGCCCACCAGGAGACCCTCTTCCCGCGCGAGGCGACGGGTCATTGAGAAGGAGTCAGCGTCGGATACGGCGATGACGTCGTCCGGTACGGAGGGATCGTAGTTGTCGGGCCACATGTCCTCGCCGACGCCCTCAACGAAGTACGGCCTGCCGGTGCCGCCTGAGTAGACCGAACCTTCCGGATCGGCGCCGATGACCTTGACCCGGCCGCCGTCGGACTCTGCGCGGTCAGCCGAAACCTGCTTGAGGAAGCGGCCCGTGCCGGTGATGGTGCCACCGGTTCCGGCGCCGATGACCACATGCGTGACCCTGCCGTCGGTGTCCTGCCAGATTTCCGGACCCGTCGATTCGAAGTGGCTGCCGGGGGCGGCAGGGTTGGAGAACTGGTCCGGCTTGAAGGCGCCCGGGATTTCCCTGACCAGTCGGTCGGAAACGCCGTAGTAGCTCTGCGGGCTGTCGGGAGGCACAGACGTGGGCGTCACCACAACCTCGGCACCGTAGGCCTGCAGGACTGCGCGCTTGTCCTCGCCCACTTTGTCCGGCACCACGAAAACGCACTTATAGCCCTTTTGCTGGGCCACGAGCGCCAGGCCCACTCCGGTGTTGCCCGAGGTGGGCTCAACGATGGTTCCGCCGGGCTTGAGCCTGCCGTCCTTTTCCGCTTCTTCGATCATCTTCACGGCGATCCGGTCCTTGATGGATCCGCCGGGGTTGACGTATTCGAGCTTCACGAGGACGGTGGCTTTGATCCCCTCCGTGACGTGGTTGAGCTTGATGAGCGGCGTATTGCCGATGAGGTCCAACACGGACTGGGCGTACTTCATAGGTACAAAGTTACCGCGTGGTCGCTATGGGACTTGACCCGAGTCAGTTCGTGCTCAGGTCCCGGCGGAGGTGTCGTTCTGCCACACACCCAAAACATTGCCCTCGGTGTCCTTGAAGTAGGCGTACCAGCCCATGGTGGGTACAGCATCCTTGGCCTGGACCACACTGCCACCTGCCGACTCGATCTGTCCGAGCGCGGCATCAATATCGTCCACATCGATGGTGAGGATGGGGGTCTTCAGATTATCCGTGCGCGGGAACAGGGCTCCGTTGATGGCTCCGGGTTCCTTGGGCGTACCCGTTTGCTCATCGGAAGGTGCCGTAAGGGCGATGGTGTAGTCCATCCCCTGCATAGGGCTCAGGTTCCAGCCGAACGCACTCTCGTAGAAAGTGTTGGCCCTGTCTGTGTTGTCCGTCGGAATCTCGAAATGCACTATGGCGGCCATGATTCGCGCTCCTTGTTCCTGGGATTTGTCCTGGGATATGGCGCGGCCCACCCACGCCACATCACGGAGTCTAGACCCGGCCGGCGCCTGCCGTAAGGGGTTCTGTCTGCAGATTGTCAGCCGGGCGTGGGACCATAAAAACATGACCATCGCAGACGCCCCGCCCGTTGTTGCGGCCGCGGCGGATGCGGCCGTCCGGTGGCATCCGGGCGGTTCCTTCCGCCTGGACCAGACCATGTTTCCGCTCATGCGCGGCAACGCGGATCCGTCCTTCGCAGCGCACACCAGCGGATTTTGGATGGCGTTCACTACTCCTTCCGGCCCGGTGACCCTCCGCCTCTCAGGAGGTGGCCTGGGGGTGGATTCCTTCGTGGACGCCCAGGCATGGGGACCCGGAGCGGAGGACGCCGTGGCCGGCGTGCCCAGGCTGCTGGGCGCCGAGGACGATTGGTCGTCTTTCGACGAGCCTGCCTTCCATGCCACTCTTCCGCGGCTGGTTACAGAGGCACGACGCCGGAACCTGGCTCTGCGGCTGCCCTCCACCGGGCGGGTGGTTGATTCCTTGGTGCCCACCATTTTGGAGCAAAAGGTCACCACTTTGGAGGCAAGGCGCGGCTACCGGTATTTGATGTACCGCTTCGGAACGCCTGCCCCGGGCAAGGCCCCTGCCGGACTCCTCGTTCCTCCCACCGCCAGGCAGTGGCTGTCCGTCCCTTCGTGGGAGTGGCACAAGGCCGGGGTTGGACCACAACGATCGGCCACAGTCATGCGGGCGCTGCAATCCGCCGTCGCGCTTGAACGTCTTGCTGAGCTGGACCCGGCGAAGGCCGGCGCCAAACTGCAGACCATTCCGGGCATCGGCATCTGGACCGCCGCTGAAGTTGTCCAACGGACCCACGGCTGCCCTGATTCGATTTCCGTGGGCGACTACCACCTGGCCGCCTATGTGGGGTACGCCCTGACTGGGCAAAAAACAGACGACGCCGGCATGATCGAGTTGCTGGAACCGTGGCGCGGTCAGAGGCAGCGACTGGTCCGCATGCTGTATTTGAGCGGCTTCCGCAAACCCACGTTCGGGCCGCGCATGACTGTTCAGGATCACCGCGGACACTGAGTTTTTATTGCGGACGGGAGCTGTCCGCAGGGGCATGGACGGTCATTTCCGGCGGGTATACCGTGGCGCTTAGGAGCCCATCACAAGCCGTCCCTGGAGTGACCGTGATCCACACCAACAAGCTCACTAAGACCTTCACCGTTAAGAAGGAAACCGTCGAGGCCGTGAAGGGCGTGGACATCCACGTCGCCCCGGGCGAACTGGTTGCCTTCCTTGGCCCGAACGGCGCCGGCAAGTCCACCACCCTGCGGATGCTGACCACTTTGGTGAAACCAACGTCGGGTTCGGCCACTGTGGCCGGCGTCGACGTCGAAAAGGACCCCGCCGGCGTGCGTGCCCGGATCGGTTACATCGGCCAAGGCAATGGCGGCGGGCACAGCTACCGGGTGATCGACGAACTGATCATGCAGGGCCGCTTCTACGGAATGAACACCACAGACGCCAAAGCCCGCGCCGAGACCCTCATGGCATCTTTGGACCTCAGCGACCTGGCCAAGCGCACAGTAATCAAACTTTCCGGCGGGCAACGACGACGCATGGACGTGGCCCTCGGGCTGATGCACTCCCCTGGCTTGCTGTTCCTCGATGAACCTTCCACCGGCATGGATCCACAGAACCGTGCAAACCTCTGGGAGCACATCATGCGCATGCGCGAGGAACACGGGACCACCATTGTGCTGACCACCCATTACATGGATGAGGCCGACTCCATGTCCGAGCGCGTGATCGTGATCGACCACGGGACCATCATCGCCGACGACACCGCCTCACGGCTCAAAGCGAACCTCGCCGGTGACCTCTTGGCAGTGGAGGTCGCCGCCGGTTCGGCGTCGGAAGTGCGTGGCCTGCTGGGCCGTGCCGCCGCCGAGGGCGACATGGAGGAAAACGCGTACGACGGCGTGGTCCGCTTCCGCCTCCGGCTGGCCCAAGGCGCCCAACTGGCGCCCGGGTTGCTGAAGGAAATGCACGACGCCGGCGCTCCCGCCCAGTCACTGGAGTTGAAACCGCCCACGCTGGATGACGTTTTCCTGGAATTGACCGGCCGCAGCCTGCGGGAAGGAGCTGAAGTCTGATGATCGAACAAGCCGTTGCCCCGGGTGTCACTGCCCAAAAACGCGGACCGCGCAGCGTAGTGACCGATACATGGTTCGTGTTCTGGCGCGAGATGCTGCTGCCGATGCGGGATCCGTTCTCACTGATCTTCTCCCTCATCCAACCGCTGGTGTTCCTGGGTTTGTTTGGGCCGTTGCTGGGCTCTGCAGTAGGTGCTCCGGCCTTCGGTGGGCAGTCCACGCTGCAATGGTTCCTTCCCGGAGTGGTGGTGATGATCGCACTGTTCGGCACCTCCATGACCGGTTCAAACCTGCAGTACGAACTCATGACCGGTTCCTATGAAAGGATCCTGGCCACACCACTGTCCCGTTCTTCGCTGATGATTGGCAGGGCGCTGAAGGAATGGGCTCCCCTGGTGTTGCAAGGCTTGCTGATCTCCGTGGTCTGCATCCCCTTTGGTTTCGTTTTCTACCCCTTGCACGTGGTGTTGGGGCTGGTGATCCTGGGCGTCTTCGGCATTGGGCTGGGGGCTTTGTCCTATGCACTGGCCTTGGTCTCGCAGAACAAGGAATGGATCTTCTGGGGCGTGCAGCAAACCCTGCTGTTCCCGCTGATGATCCTCTCCGGCATCATGCTCCCCATTGAGGCCGGTCCGGGGTGGATGAAGGTGGCCAGCCTGTTCAATCCGCTGACCTACTTGGTCAATGCTGAACGGGAGTTGTTTGCCGGGCGCATCGGCATGGACACGATGTGGGGACTCGTGGCCGCAGTGGTGACGGCCGCCGTCGGACTTGTAGTGGGTATCCGGACCATCAGCCGCAACACGAACTAGTTAGAGGTGGAGCCGGGAGACCGCTTCCTGCCGCATGTCCACCTTCCGCACCTTGCCGGACACCGTCATGGGGAAGGACTCGCGGACGTCAACGTAGCGCGGGATTTTGTAGTGGGCCAGCTTTCCGCGACAGTACTCCGCCAGCTCCTCGGCGGTCAGGGCAGGAGACCCGGGCTTGAGAATGATGCACGCCATCAGTTCTTCGCCGTACTTCTCGTCCGGGACGCCGATGACCTGCACATCCTGGATGGACGGGTGGAGGTACAGGAATTCCTCGATCTCGCGCGGGTAGATGTTCTCCCCGCCGCGGATCACCATGTCCTTGATGCGGCCCTCGATCACCAGGTAGCCGTCCTCATCCATGCGGGCAAGGTCACCGGTGTGCATCCAGCCTTCGGCGTCGATCGCCTCCGCGGTTTTGTCCGGTTGGCCCCAGTAGCCCTGCATCACCGAGTAGCCCCGTGTGCAGAGCTCGCCGATGACACCGCGCTCCACAACTTCCATGGAGCCGGGGTCAATAACGCGGCTCTCAAGGTGCGGCATGGTCCGGCCTACCGTGCTGGTCCGCTGCTCCAGCGTGTCCCCCGCACGGGTCATGGTGGACACGGGCGAGGTCTCCGTCATGCCGTAGCAAATGGCAACATCCACCATGTGCATCTCATCGATGACCCGGCGCATCACTTCGATGGGACACAGGGAACCGGCCATCACTCCTGTCCGCAGCGTGGAGAGATCGTAGGAAGCGAAATCCGGTAACGCGAGCTCAGCGATGAACATGGTGGGCACGCCGTACAACGATGTCCCGCCGAAGTCCTGCACCGCTTCCAACGCCGCCGACGCGTTGAACCCGCGGCCCGGAATGATGGTGGCCGCACCGAAACTCAGCGCGTTGAGATTCCCGATCACCATGCCGAAGCAGTGGTAGAACGGTACCGGGATCACCACCCGGTCATGTTCGGTGTAGTTCAGGAGCCGGCCGATCGAATGACCGTTGTTGAGGATGTTGTGGTGCGTCAGGGTGGCCCCCTTGGGGAACCCCGTGGTGCCCGAGGTGTACTGCAGGTTGATGGGATCGTACGGGTCAAGTTCGCCCATGCGGTCCCGCAGGGCTGAAGTCCCGACGCCGTCCGCCCGGGTCAGGAGTTCGGCATACGTGAGTTCATGGTCGGCTTCCGGGACGCCCAAGGTGAGGCCCAGTTCCGGCGCCCCCGGAAGGAAGACGATCTCCCGGAGCTCGGGACAGTTGCTGGCCGCATCCCTGGCCATGCCCACGTAGTCGCTGTTCTTGTCGCTTGGTGCGGCCACCAGCATTCTCATGCCGTTCTGCTTCACCACGAACTCCAGCTCGTGAGTCCTGTACGCCGGGTTCACGTTGACCAGCACAGCGCCGATCTTGGCCGTGGCGTATTGAAGGATGGTCCACTCGGCACAGTTGGGACTCCAGATGCCGATCCTCTCACCCTTGGCCACGCCCATGGCGAGCAGCGCGCGGGCGAGGCGATCGACGTCGTCGTTCAGCTTCTGGTAGCTCCACCTGCGGGCGTCACCGCCTGGAGTAGCAGCGGCCTCGATCAGCGCATCCCGCAAGGGAAACCGGGACGCGATGCGCTCAAAATTAGCGCCAATGGTCTCTTCGAGCAGCGGGACGTCAGTGTCTCCGGCGGTATAGGACAACATGACGGAACGCTACCAAGGGACTGCTCGCAACAGAACCGTAACCACCTCCAGCAGCACCGTGTCCTGCCGGTAGGGTTGGAGCCATGAGTGCACCCATTGACCTGCAGGCCACGTTCATCCCCAACGAAGGCGAATTCTTCCGCGTGAAGCTCGCTCTGGAAATCGCCATCGACGAGGTCGTCAACGAACCCGGCTGCATCCGTTACGAACTGACCGAAGCCACCGAGGAAAAGCTCGTCCTCACGGAACGCTGGGAATCCGAAGAGCTCCTGGAGAAGCACTCCAAGGGCATCGCCGTCCAGGACCTGAACGAGTCCCTCAGCGCACTGCTCGCCGAGCCGGTCAAGCTCGAACGGCTCTGATCGCCGCAAGACTGCCAGAACACCTTAAACACGTCGAGGTCGCCGGAATTTTCCGGCGACCTCGATGCTTTCCGGCGACCTTGATGATTCGGGCCCGCCGTTTGTTCTTAGTTTTCCTGGGCCTCGGCGCGCGCCTTGGCAACGTGGGCGTGGACCTCTTCCATGTCCAGGCCCTTCACGGCCTCGATGACCTGCTCAAGCTGCGGACCGTTGAGGGCTCCCGGCTGCGAGAAGACCAGAACCTTTTCGCGGAATGCCATGAGCGTCGGTATGGACGTGATCCCGGCTTCGGCGGCGAGTTGCTGCTCGGCCTCGGTGTCTACCTTCGCGAACACGACGTCGGTGTGCTTCTCCGAGGCTGCCCCGTACGTGGGGGCAAACTGGCGGCACGGGCTGCACCAGGCAGCCCAGAAATCCACCAGGACAATGTCGTTGTCCTCGATGGTCGATGCGAACTGTTCTCCAGTGATGTCAACTGTAGCCATGCTTCCACGGTACGCGACACCGCTTGCTAAGTCCCGTGGAGGGGCGCCCTGTTCGCTTCCCGCGTCAACGGGAATAAACGCGCACCGTGCACTCTCTTGATCCGGACTGAACAGCTGTTTAGTCTATGAAACATGCGTTCAAACGCAGCGGATCTCACCACGCGGGCCCGCATCCGCGACGCCGCGATCGGGCTGTTCGGCCGCGACGGATTCTCCCGCGCCACAGTCAGGGCGGTGGCCGCAGTTGCCGGTGTCAGTCCGGGCCTGGTCATTCACCATTTCGGCAACAAAGCCGGGCTCCGTGAGGCTTGTGATCAGCACGTCCTCGCCCAAACAGCAACCCAAGGCCGCGAGAAAACGGACCCGGGATCCACACGGCAGTTGATCCAGGACTACCTGAACCACCCGGACCAGTACTCCGACGAAATTGCCTACATCCGCCGCGTCCTGAGCGATGAGTCGGAAGCCGGCGACGCCTTTTTCGACACCGTCGTGAGGCAGACCCAGGACATCATCCACGCCGGAATCGAGGCCGGCACCATCCGGAAGTTCGACGACGTCCGGTCCACCGCCGTCGTCATCGCCTCCAACAGCCTGTCGATCCTCATGCTGGGCAGGCACCTCTCCCGGACACTGAGAACTGTAGCCCCCGAGCCCCACGGCATCGGCCCCGAGCTTCTCCGGCAGCTCACCTTGCCCGCCCTGGAGATTTACACACACGGCTTTTACACGGACTCGCGATTCCTGGACGCGGCCCGCGACGTATTACAGCAAAGCACCAGCAACGCCGGAAGGGAGCATGCCCTGTGACCCAGGCAATCGTCGTCGAGGGTTTGCGCAAGAAGTTCGGACCCCGGGAAGTCCTGCACGGACTGGATTTCGCGGTGGAATCAGGGACTGTATTCGGCGTCATCGGGCCGAACGGTGCGGGCAAGACCACCACCATGCGCTGCCTGCTGGACATCATCCGGCCCAGCGCGGGGTCCATCTCGGTGCTCGGACAGGATCCCCGGCAGGCAGGTACGGCCCTCCGCCGCAGGATCGGTTACCTTCCCGGCGAACTGCATTTGGAAAACCGGACCACCGGCCGCCGCGTGCTGGAACACTTCGCGGCGATCAGCGGCCCCGTGGACCCTCAGCATGTCAAGCAGCTCGCTGAGCGGCTGGACCTTGATCTTGATCGCCAGACCCGGAAGCTCTCCAAAGGGAACAAACAGAAGCTGGGACTGCTGCAGGCCTTCATGCACAAACCTGAACTCCTGGTGCTCGACGAACCCACCAGCGGACTGGATCCGTTAGTCCAGCAGGTGTTCCATGCGATGGTTCGCGAGGCCGTGGATGATGGCGCAACAGTGTTCCTCAGCTCGCACGTTCTCAGCGAAGTACAACAAGCCGCCGACGCAGTGGCCATCCTCCGCGACGGTGAAATCGTCACCGTTTCCACGGTGGAGGAGCTCAGGACGGCAGCGGTCCGGCAGCTACGGTTCAATAGCACCAGGACGGATCCGCACGACGTCGGCGCGCTGCTGGCCAGGGTGCCGGGAGTCGCCAATGTGGCAGTACGGGAGCTCAAGGCCGACGGGCACACTGCCGGAACAGTCGAGGCGGTGGCGACGCTGTCCGGCCACGTCCAGCCGCTGGTCCAGGAACTGGCCAAGTTGAACCTCACGGACCTGGTCCTCGAAGAACCCGATTTGGAGGAAGCCGTGTTGACTCTCTATGCCGGCCAGCCGCCAGGGCTTGGTCAGCCTCCAAGGCTTGGCCAGACCACCGAAAATGGCCAGTCCGCTGGGAATGGCAGGACACCCGGCCGCCACACGGAAGGAGCGCACCGTGCCTAGGATTCTGCCCCTGTTCACCAAGGCCCTGACCGACTCGTGGCGTTCAACGTTGGCGTGGGCGCTGGGTTTGTCGGCGGCGTGCATGCTGTACCTGCCGCTGTATCCCTCGATCGGAGGCAGCGCACAGATGCAGGACCTGATCAATGCGCTGCCGCCCGAAATGACCAAAGCCCTGAACTACGACCAAATCGCGTCCGGGCCCGGCTACACCCAAGCCACCATGTTCGGGCTGATCGGATTCCTGTTGATGTCCATGGCCTCGATCGGCTGGGGCGCCGCGGCTGTGGGTGGCGACGAGGAATCCGGATTGCTTGAACTGACGCTCGCGCACAGCGTCACACGAGTGCAGGTAGTCCTCGAACGCGCCCTGGCGATCCTGGTTCGTATTGCCCTGCTTTCGGTGCTCGTCTTCCTGCTGGTGCTGGGACTCAACGGACCCTCTCAACTCAGCATCGACGTCGGTCATCTCGCCGGAGCGGTACTGCTGTTCGCCGCACTGGCGCTGCTCAGCGGGACAGCCGCGCTCTGCGCCGGTGCGCTCAGCGGCCGGAAGGTGTACGGGATCGCGGCCGGCGCCGCCGTGGCCGTTCTCGGGTATGTCTTCAACGCGGTGGGACGGCAAAGTCCCGACGTCGAATGGCTGCTGAACTTGTCGCCCTACCACTGGGCGTACGGCAACTCCCCAGTGGCCAACGGTGCTGACTGGGGAGCCGCCGCGGGCCTGTACGGCATCTCGGCAGCACTCATTGTGCTCGGAGCCGTGGCGCTGCAGCGACGCGACGTAGGGGTTTAGCTCCAGACGTGCGGGGCGGGACGACGCGCTCCGGGGAGGGCGTTGTTCTCCCGCCACTCGTGGATCCACTCGGGCAATTCCAGGTCAGCCGGCGGCGCTCCGAACTCAGCGATGATTTCTTCCTGCGTGACGGGTTTGCCCTTATGGACCAACCGGGTGGCGATGTGCGCCCGGGCATAGATTTCACCGTCCACCACCATGCGCTGCTCAAAGTAGATGGCCTTGGTATCCAGCCCAATGATGCGGCTTTCGATGGTGTATTGCTGCCACAGTTGCAGGGACTTGCGGAAGGCGATGGTCTCCCCTGCTGCCACCGGACTCCACCCCCGCTTGCGCATCCTTGTCCAGATGCCGCTGCGGACCATGAGGTCGAAACGGCCGAGGTCCATCAAGGAGAAATACATGCCGTTATTGACGTGCATCGCGATGTCGATGTCGGTGGGCAGAACCCGCAAGGGCAGCGATGATTCTTCCCAGACGCCCAATTTTGAGCGCTTGGATGACGTGAACAGCAGCATGAGGGTACGAAGAAGCAGGTGCATGATCCAATGTTACCCGCCGGTAACTTTGGAGGGAATATGGCGCCCGCATTGTGGACCCGGCTCTTAGCGCAACGGCCGTTTATGTCCAACGATTGCACTAACGTTTACCGCCGGTTCATGAAAGCCATGCACAATATCTGAAACTCATATTGATCGAACACCTAAAGGGGGAACCTTTGAGCACACTGCAAACCACCAGGCCGCAAGGCGACGTTTGGCCGGAACTCTCCCGCCACCAGGATGTGGTCCTCCAAGATGCCCGCGGCAACCGCATCGAGGGAACCATCGATGGCATGACCGATGACCGCAGCACGCTGTGGATCCAACTCAAGGGTGGCCTGGGCCGCCAACTGATTCACCACTTGGACGGCTACTGGCTGGAGACGCCGGCCGCCTGATCCAGTCCAGTAAAGGCAGGGTCTTCGCGGTAGCTAGTATTCCCCTATGACTCAAGCGCGATACCGGGACCTCGTCGAATGGCCCCTGATGGCCACGGCACTGATTTTCCTCACGGCTTACGCGTGGCAGGTTATCGGTCGCATCAGCGGCGCCGAGGCAGCCCCCTTCGAGGTTGTCCTCTGGATCACGTGGGGAATCTTCGCATTGGACTACTTCGTCAACCTCTGGCTTGCCGAAGACCGGATGCGGTGGTTCCTCTGGAACCTGCACGAACTCCTGATCGTGGTGCTCCCCTTCTTCCGGCCACTCCGGTTGCTGAGGCTGGTCACTTTGCTGTCCGTCCTGCAACGCACCGTTGGTGAAACCCTCCGCGGACGCGTCGCCACCTACGTTGCAGGCGCGGCAGCCATGCTGATCCTCATCGGGGCTCTGGCCGTGCTGGACGTGGAGCAGAACGCCCCCGACGCCAAGATCGTCACGTTCGGGGACGCTGCATGGTGGGCCATCACCACCATCACCACCGTGGGTTATGGCGATCTCTACCCCGTGACTCCCATCGGCAGGATCGTCGCAGCAGCCCTCATGATGAGCGGGATCGCGGTTCTGGGTATTGTCACAGCCTCCATCGCTTCCTGGCTCCTGCAGCGAATCGAAGAGAATGCCGAAGGCGTGGCGGCAGCAGCAGAAGTCAAGGCTGTCGCAGCGGAGGAACCAGTCAGGGCCGAGCTGGCCGATCTGGTGACGGAGATCGCGGCGCTGCGGATGGAGATCGCGGAACTTAGGCAAGCCACCGCGCCCAGGCAGGGGCACGAGGCTTAGTCCAGCGTCCCGTAACGGGTTGCCAGGCGACCTCTGGTTTGGCCGTACGCTCACCACCAACTTCGAGGACTCACGTGGCGTGGCGCGCCGTGGCTTCCGGCGTGTCACCCGGCTTTCCGGTTCAAAGTGGGTGACAGCCGCACACTCCCGCGGACATGAAGCTCCCGTCGCCGCCACGCGCGTCCCTAGGGACAAAAAAATCCCCGGAACCAGTGGTTCCGGGGATTTTCCTTGGGTGGCAGATGAGGGATTCGAACCCCCGTAGGCGTTGCCAGCTGATTTACAGTCAGCCCCCTTTGGCCGCTCGGGTAATCTGCCGAACTTCAAAAGAAGATCACTTCCGGAGACCGTTTCTTTTAGATCCGGTAACCGAAGGCAGAGATAACCTTACAGAAGTTTCTGCGAAGAATCTAATCGGGGCGGGATGCCCGGGATGTCGCGGTATTTCAGGCTTCCCCGAGGATCCTGCCGGCAAGTTTCGCTTCGAACTTTTCGGCCTGCTCGGCAGTGATCTGGTTGAGTTGCACGGCCCGCAGCAAATCTGCGTGCACACCGTCCATTCGCGTGGTGGCATCGGGAACAGGGCTGAGGACGATCGACGCTGCCACTGCCGCGGCCGCCACGGCACTCGCTGCGGCAACTGCTGCCGTGCCGATGGAGCCGGCTGCTGCAGACGCGGATTTGCTGATGGACTGGACGGCCTTGCTGCTCATGCTGATCCTCCGACGAAGCGTTCTTCCAACTGGTACAACTCTCAACCTGCTGCCTCAGTTCCAACCCTGCGTGTGCTGTGAGCGAACTGTGAAAGTCCTCCACAGTCCCAAGTGGCGCCTTCCGTACTAGGCTGGATGCCAGACCACCCCGCCCTCACAGGGCCCCCAACCTAAGGAGAGTCATGGCAGGCGAATCCACATTCGACGTCGTCAGCAAGGTAGACAAGCAAGAGGTTGCCAACGCGCTGAACCAGTCCCAGAAGGAAATCGCGCAGCGATACGACTTCAAGGGCGTCGGCGCAGAGATCGACTTCAGCGGCGAAAAGATCCTCATGAAGGCCAACTCCGAGGACCGCGTCCTGGCTGTCCTGGATGTTTTCCAGTCCAAGCTCATCAAGCGCGGCATCTCGCTGAAGTCCCTGGACCAGGGAGAGCCTTTCCCCTCCGGCAAGGAGTTCCGCCTGGAGTGCTCCATCAAGGAGGGCATCGCCCAGGACATCGCCAAGAAGATCAATAAGATCATCCGCGATGAAGCCCCGAAGTCCGTCAAGTCTCAGATCCAGGGCGACGAACTCCGCGTCACGTCCAAGTCCCGCGATGACCTGCAGGAGACCATGAACATCCTCAAGAAGTTCGAAGAGGCCGATCTGCAGTTCGTTAACTTCCGCAGCTAGTCCACGCTTAAACGTCGCTGGCCCGCTTTTCCGTGGTTGTTCAACCACGGAAAAGCGGGCCAGGGACGTTTAAGCCAGTTACAACAGCGGGCGCCCGGCCATCCGTTCCAATCGGCTGATTCGTTCTTTCATGGGCGGATGCGTGGAGAACATGCGCCGTATGCCGCCGCCGCGGAACGGGTTGGCGATCATCAGGTGCGAGGCATTGACCAGCCGCTGGTCCGGCGGGAGCGGCAGCTGGCTGACGCCGGATTCGATCTTGCGCAGGGCTGAGGCGAGCGCCAACGGATCGCCGGTCAGCTCCGCGCCGTCTTCATCGGCGTCGAATTCACGGGTGCGGGAGATGGCCATCTGAATCAGTGACGCCGCGAAGGGCGCGAGCAAGGCCATCGCGATGGTGGCCAGCGGGTTGGCGTTGCGTCGGTCTCCGCTCCCGAAGATGAGCAGCATCTGACCCACGGAAGTGATAACGCCGGCCACGGCAGCAGCTACGGACGAGGTGAGGATGTCACGGTTGTACACGTGCATCAGTTCATGTCCCAGGACGCCCCTGAGTTCGCGGGCGTCGAGCAGGTGGAGAATGCCCTCCGTGCAGCACACGGCAGCGTTCTTGGGATTGCGTCCGGTGGCGAAGGCGTTGGGTGTCATGGTGGGTGAGAGGTAGATCCGCGGCATGGGCTTGTTGGCACGCACGGACAGTTCTCGAACGATCTGGTACAGCTGCGGTGCCTGCGCCTCGGTGACCGGGTACGCGGCCATGGAACGGATGGCGATCTTGTCGCTGTTCCAGTAGCCATACGCCGTGGTGGCCACACCGATCAAGGCCATGATCCAGATGGGCGTGGTACTGCGCGTTCCGGCGGCGATGATGGCGCCCAAACCCAACAACACCGCCCACAGCACACCGAAGAGCGCCGCGGTCTTGAGTCCATTGTTGTGTTTATGCACGGTTGTTCTTGTCGCTTTCCTCGGCTTTTGCAGGGGTTCTGTACGGATTAACGCCGACGCCGACCGTACTGTTCCGTTGTCAGCCTACGTTGGCGGTGGCCGGCAGAGTCATGGCACCGGGTGCTTGGCATCGTACGCGACGAATCCGGGCTGCAGGCGGGAGGCAAGCCACGCCATCACAATGCACAACAGGCCGCCCAGGAGCAGCACGCCGCCTTCGCTCAGGAACTGGGTGACGCCCCCGGCCAACATGTCCCCTACCCGGGGCCCTCCGGCCACCACCACAATGAACACGCCCTGAAGCCGCCCCCTCATGTGGTCCGGCGTAGCCGCCTGGAGAATGGTGGTGCGGAAGACGGCACTGACGGAGTCGGAGATACCGGCAAGGGCGCAGCACAGCGCGGCAGGGATCAGCCAGAGCGTCACACCGTCGCGGCCGGCATCCCCGGCCAGCAGCACCACCAGACCAAAGCCGGCAATCGATGCGCCCCAGCCGATCACCGACCACACCACGGCGCTGCCCTGTTTGCGAACCCGGCCCAAGGGCCCGGAAAAGAGGCCGGCCAGGAAAGCGCCCACGGCTGTGGACGCGAGCAGCACACCTACGGTGGTTTCGCCTCCGCCGATCATCACCGCCCCAATGGCCGGCATCAGTGCGCGGGGCTGGGCACAGATCATGGCAATGAGGTCGATGATGAAGGTCATGCGCACGTTGGGCCGGGTGCCGAGGAACCGGAAGCCCTCCACCACGGAGCGCAGCCCTGGCCGCACGGCGTCTTTGGACGGTGGGAGGGGTGGGAGTTTGAAGAGGCCCCACAGTGCGAATGTGAAGCTGATGACGTCAATGGTGTAGGTCCACCCGAAGCCGATGGTGGCTACGAGCACGCCGGCCAGGAGTGGCCCGGCCGTCATGGACAGGCCAAACGTCAGCATGCTCAGGGCGTTGGCCGCGGGAAGCAGATCCTTGCGGACCAGGAGCGGGATGATGGCACTGCGGGCGGGACCGTTGATGCCTTGGGCTCCACTTTGGATGGCCACCAATGCGTAGAGGAGCCAGATGTTGCCGATCTCCAGCCATGCCTGCAAAGCGAGCCCGGCCGTGGTCGCCCAGAGGACAAGCGAGGCGATGAGGGCAACCTTGCGGCGATCGTAGGCATCCGAAATGGAACCACCGTAGAGCCCGGCGAACACCAAAGGAACCAGCGCGAAGATTCCCAAGAGGCCCACATAGAAGCTCTCCTGCGTGAGCCGATAGACCTCCAAGCTGACAGCCACCAGCGTCAACTGCGTGCCGATGGCGGCTACTGATGCCCCCAACCAGAGTCGCCTGAATGCGGGACTCTCCTTCAAGGGGGTGATGTCAGCCAGTAGTTTCGCCACCGTCCTACCTTAACGAGCATTGCAGCAACCTCCCGCAACCTCGCTACGTGCGACTACGGCTTGGTAGGCTCACCCCGGGGAAGGAGTTGACATGGGCTTGGAGCGTCGCTTGCTGTACCGTTCGGGGTTTTGGGAAATCGCACGGCCACGTCATCCCCTCACGGCCGGGCACATCCTGATCAGGCTGTCCGACCCGTCCACGGAATTCGCACAAGCTTCGGCGTCCGACTGGCTTTTCTGCCACAACCTTGTGCGCGCCGCGCTCCACGACGTCCTGGGTTCAACCCGCTGCGCCGTGATGTTTGCCCACCGCTGGCACCCACTGGGCTCCGCCATTGGCGAACCAGTGGCCGAGTCCTCAACACCTACGTTCCACTTCTTCGGGCGCTGGGACGGAGAAACCACGACGCCGGGACTCCAGTTGTCGCTGCCTGCCCACCGCCGTATTGGGGAGCCGGACCACGATCTGGAAGCTACCGATGCAGCGATCCGTGAGGCGCTGCAACGGCGCCGGCCCGAGGCCGCCGTGAGTTCCCTACCCGGGGCGCGCACCGCCGTCGAGCCCTCTTCTGACGTTGGTCCGTTGGTGCGGGCAGTTGAAACGGGACCGCGTCATACGGTGATCGAACCTGTCCGGTCTGTGGCGTCCGTTCGTGACATCCTGCCGGCGGAGCTGCTGGCGATGGGGTCGGTTCTGGCAGGGCTCCCCATGACTGGCGGTCTCAGTGGATTCAGCTGCGTGGCCCTTGAATCGGAGACAACAGGCACCCCGCTGCGGGTCCATGCCTTGGGCCGTTCTGCCGCCGAGGACGTAAATCCCATGGAGGATCTGCTCCGTTCACCAGAAGTTAGCCTTGCCTTATTGTGAACTCCTCAAAATAAGTGTTTCAATGAATGCATGACAGATCACACCACCGAGCAAGCAGAATGGGCAGCTGCCCTGCATGCCCATGGCCGGCGTGTGACCAAACAGCGGCTGGCAGTGCTCGCCGCAGTCCAGCACCATCCGCACTCTCCGGCAGAAGGCATTCTTGCCGCTGCCCGCAAAGAGCTTCCTGAACTGACGGCGCAGTCCGTTTATGTAGTGCTCAGCGACCTCACGGACCTGCAGATGTTGCGCCGATTCGAACCCCCGCACTCCCCGGCGCTGTACGAAACCCGGGTGGGTGACAACCACCATCACGCCGTCTGTATCAGCTGCGGCAAGGTGGAGGACGTGGATTGCGCCGTGGGACACGCACCGTGCCTCACGCCGCACTGGGATGAGAATTCCAAGCCCATGACCATCCAGATCGCGGACGTCCTTTACCAGGGCATCTGCCAGGACTGCCAGTCCAAACAACAGCTTCCCGTAACTTCCGTAACTCAGAAATAAGAAAAAAGGAGAACAATGACTGCCATTTCAACAACTCAGTCAGGTGCCCCCGTTACCTCCGACGCGCACTCGAAGTCCGTCGGCGCTGACGGTGCCATCATCCTCACCGACCACTACCTGGTGGAAAAGCTTGCGCAGTTCAACCGCGAGCGGGTTCCGGAGCGTGTAGTGCACGCCAAGGGCGGCGGCGCATTCGGTACGTTCAAGACCACCTCGGACGTTTCGGCTTACACCAAGGCAGCCTTCCTGCAGCCGGGCGTTGAGACGGACATGCTGATCCGTTTCTCTTCCGTCGCAGGCGAGAACGGTTCTCCCGACACCTGGCGCGACCCCCGCGGTTTCGCCGTGAAGTTCTACACCTCCGAGGGCAACTACGACCTCGTTGGCAACAACACGCCCGTCTTCTTCATCCGTGACGGCATCAAGTTCCCGGACTTCATCCACTCCCAGAAGCGCCTCCCGGGCAGCCACCTGCGTGACGCTGACATGCAGTGGGACTTCTGGACCCTCTCCCCCGAATCCGCTCACCAAGTCACCTGGCTCATGGGCGATCGCGGCCTCCCGGCCTCCTGGCGTGAAATGCAGGGCTACGGCTCGCACACCTACCAGTGGATCAACGCCGCCGGTGAGCGCTTCTGGGTCAAGTACCACTTCAAGTCCAACCAGGGCGTCAAGACCATCACCGGTGACCAGGCTGAGCAGCTTGCCGGCTCGGACGCGGACTTCTACATCCGCGACCTCCAGGAGAACATTGCCGATGGCAACTTCCCCTCCTGGGAACTGCACGTCCAGGTCATGCCCTACGAGGACGCCAAGACGTACCGCTTCAACCCGTTCGACCTCACCAAGGTCTGGCCGCACGGGGACTACCCGCTGATCCACGTGGGCACCATGGAGCTGAACAAGAACCCGGAGAACTACTTCGCGCAGATCGAGCAGGCCACCTTCGCGCCGTCGAACTTCGTACCGGGCATCGCCGCTTCCCCGGACAAGATGCTGCAGGCCCGCATCTTCTCCTACGCAGATGCACACCGCTACCGCGTGGGCACCAACCACGCACAGATCCCGGTGAACCAGCCTAAGAACCAGGTCAACAACTACAGCCAGGACGGCCAGGGTCGTTACCTGTTCAACTCCCCCTCCACCCCGGTCTACGCACCGAACTCGGTAGGTGGCCCGGCTGCTGTTGAGCCCACCTCACCGGCCGGTGGCTGGGAAAACGACGGCGAGCTCACCCTCTCCGCCCACACCCTGCACGCTCAGGACGACGACTTCGGCCAGGCCGGTACCCTGTACCGCGAGGTTTACGATGACGCCGCCAAGGCACGCCTCCTGGACACCATCACCGGTGCCGTTGGCGGCGTGAAGAACGCCGACATCAAGGAACGCGCCATCCAGTACTGGACCAACGTTGACTCCGAGCTCGGCGCCAAGCTCCGCGCCAACCTCGGTGCAGGCCAGACCGAGTCCGACGCCGAAGCAGCCAACAAGCTCTAAGCGTCATTGATTCACTGCATTTCCAGGAACACCCCGTTGCGGCTTCTCCGCGGCGGGGTGTTCCTTTTGTTTTCCACATAGCCCTCCTCGGCTATGGCTGAGCCTGTATCGCCGTCCCTAGGATCCTTCTATGAGCACATTCGAGGGCATTCCTACTGCCGCATTCCGTTTCTACGCAGAGCTTGAAGACAACAACAACCGGGAGTGGTGGCTGGAGCACAAAACAACGTACGACGCCGAGGTAAAGGAACCGCTTGCAGCTCTCCTTTCGGAGCTGGAACCGCAGTTCGGGCCGGCGAAGATCTTCCGGCCCAACAGGGACATCCGTTTCTCCCAAGACAAGTCACCCTACAAAACAGCGCAAGGCGCCTTCGCCGCCAGCCAGGAGGGTGTTGGCTACTACCTCCAAATCAGTGCCGACGGCCTTCTGATTGGTGGCGGATACCACTCCCACACCCCCGCCCAGCTGGCACGTTTCCGGGCCGCAGTGGATGCTCCTGACAGTGGATTGGAGTTGCAGAAGATTGTTGAAGCTGTCGCTGCCGAAGGGTTCGCTATTGAGGGCGAGAAGCTCAAGACCGTTCCGCGTGGTTTCGACCAAGACCATCCGCGCGCTGAGCTGCTCAAGCACAAATCCTTGTCCGCGGGCGTTGAGGTGGGCCAGCCTGACTGGTTGTCCACGCCTGCAGCCAAGGACCGGATCGCTGCCAGGTGGGAGGTGCTAAGGCCACTGGTTGGGTGGGTCAGTGACCATGCGGCGCCTTAGCCGGGCTCATGCCGGCGCAGGCGGTGGTGCTGGTGCTGGTGCTGGTGCTGGTGCTGGTGCTGGTGCGAACACGCAAAAGCGCCCGGAAACCGATGGTTCCCGGGCGCCGATACAGCAATATTGTGCAGCTGTCTGACAAGCTGCTCACATTGTCTACACCTTGGTGAACGTGTCTTCGTCCTCGTCGCCCCTGGGCTGCGTGCTCGTGGTGCCGCCATTGACGGAGGCCCTCGCAGCGGCGAACTTCTCGTTAAGCCGTGAGTGGCGCTGGCCGTAGGAGAAGTAGATGACCATGCCGATGACAAGCCAGATCGCGAAGAAGATCCAAGTTTCCACAGCCAGGTTGGTCATGAGGTAGAAGCAGAGGACTGCGGAGACCCACGGCAGGACCTTGCCGAACGGGACACGGAAAGCAGGCTTGAGGTCCGGGCGCTTCTTGCGGAGAACCAAGATGCCAAGGCTCACCATCACGAACGCGGACAGCGTTCCGATGTTGATCATTTCCTCGAGAAGATCCACCTTGGTGACGCCGGCAACTACGGCCACTGCCGCACCGCAGATGATCTGGAGCCGGGCCGGGGTGGAACGC
This sequence comes from Arthrobacter sp. Rue61a, assembly GCF_000294695.2. Classification (NCBI taxonomy): domain Bacteria; kingdom Bacillati; phylum Actinomycetota; class Actinomycetes; order Micrococcales; family Micrococcaceae; genus Arthrobacter; species Arthrobacter sp. Rue61a. Next base: position 3,519,007 of record NC_018531.1, read on the forward strand.
TTCTCACTGGTCTTGGAGAGCGAGCGTGGGAGCAGCCCATCACGGCTCATGGCCAGGACCACGCGGGACAGCCCCATGAGGAGCACCATGATCACGGTGGTCAAACCAACCAAAGAACCGAAGGCAATGACCTTCGCGGCGTCAGTGTTGCCCACGGCTTCAAAAGCTGTGGTCAGCGTGGGGTTCTTGACCTCGGCCAGCTGAGTGTAGGACACCATGCCGGTCAGCGCGAGGGAGACCAGGATGTAGAGCAAGGTAACCAAGGCCAGGCCACCGAAGATGCCGCGGGGCAGGGTCTTCTGCGGGTTCTTGACCTCTTCGGCGGACGTTGCCACCACATCGAAGCCAATGAAGGCGAAGAACACCAGGGCGGCACCAGCGAAGACACCCAAGGTGCCGTACTGGGCCGGGGCAGCCCCGGTCAGGAAGCCGAAGAAGGACTGCTTCATGACGTCGGCAGCACCGGAGTCGGTGGGCTCAGAGGCAGGAATGAAGGGGGTGTAGTTGGAGAACTTCACGTAGCTGAAGCCAACAACAATCACGAACAGAACCACGCCGATCTTGATCAGCGTGAAGACGTTACCGACGCGGGCGGACAACTTTGTCCCCAGCACCAGCAGCACGGTGAAGATCGCGACGATCAGGAAAGCGCCCCAGTAGAGGTCAATGCCGAACACACTGACTGACGGCGGCATTTCAACGCCCATCAAGCCGAAGACCGTACTGAGGTAGATGCCCCAGTACTTGGCGATCACGGCTGCGGCGGTGAAAAGTTCAAGGATGAGGTTCCAGCCGATGATCCATGCCAGGACCTCGCCCATGGTGGCGTACGTGAACACGTAGGCGGAGCCTGCCACGGGGATCGCCGTGGCGAATTCGGCGTAGCACATGATGGCCAGCGCACATGTGACAGCGGCGATGGCAAAGGAGATGGTGACGGCGGGGCCGGCAAAGTTTGCAGCAGCCTTGGCACCCACGGAGAAGATCCCGGCACCGACAGCAACGGCGACGCCCATGATCATGAGGTCCCAGGTGCTCAGGCTACGTTTGAGCTTGCGACCGGGTTCGTCGGCATCGGCGATCGACTGCTCGATCGACTTGGTCCTGAAAATGTTCATAAAAATGCCACATTCTGGATGGGAGTGGTATAGGACTCATCAAGAATAGTGTCCGGCCAATGGACGGCCATATTTATCCCAGATAGTGAGACGAGTCCCTGATCCCCGTTACGGCTGTGACTGGTGTGACGAATGCGAGTAGTCTCCATCACACCAGCCCAACCACCTAATTGCTCGGAACGTCCCAGTCCATAAGTGTGGATCGGATCAGGAAACGCTTCCCTTCCGGCGACTCAACCGAGAAGCCACTGCCCCTGCCGGGAACCACATCAATGGTGAGGTGGGTGTGGGACCAGTAGTTGAATTGTTCCTTGGACATCCAGAACTCCAAGGGCTGCGGCTGTACTCCGGCTCCGATATCGAAGCGGCCCAGGAGGACATCGGAGTCACCGGTCAGGAACTCCCCCGCCGGGTAGCACATGGGTGCGGAGCCATCGCAGCAACCACCGGACTGGTGGAACATGAGCGGCCCGTGCTGATCCCAGAGCTTTCGAAGAAGTTCCACGGACACCGCGGTGAGCGCCACACGGGAAAAATCTTCCCCGGGCAGCGTCACCGCGGCTTCCAGGCTGATGTTGTTCATCAGAACTTCAGGACCACTCGGCCGTCGATCTTGGCGTGCTTCATCTCGTCAAGGACCGCGTTGACTTCGGAGAGCTCACGGGTGGAGACCGTCGGCTTGATCTTTCCCTGGGCGTAGAACTCCAGTGCTTCCTCGAGGTCCTGCCGCGTTCCCACGATCGAGCCGCGGACCGTAAGGCCCTTGAGGACGATCTCGAAAATCGGCGCGGGAAAGTCTCCCGGGGGCAAACCGTTGAACACGATGGTTCCGCCGCGGCGCGCCATGCCGATCGCCTGCCCGAAAGCCGAGGGGTGGACAGCGGTCACCAATACACCGTGGCAGCCGCCTGTTTCATGTTGGATGACCTCCGCCGGGTCCTCATGCAAGGCGTTGACCGTCAGTTCCGCGCCGTGTTCCTTGGCCAACGCCAGCTTGTCGTCGGCAATGTCCACTGCCGCCACGCGCAGACCCATTGCCACGGCATACTGCACGGCGATGTGCCCCAGTCCCCCGATGCCGGAGATCGTGACCCACTGACCGGGCCTGGCCTCGGTCATCTTCAGTCCCTTGTAGACCGTGACCCCGGCACACAGAACCGGCGCGACTTCCACCGGGTCCGAGCCTTCCGGGATGCGGGCAGCAAAGCGCGTGTCAACCAGCATGTACTCGCCGAACGAGCCGTCAACGCTGTAACCACCGTTCTGCTGAGACTCGCACAGGGTTTCCCAACCAGTACGGCAGTACTGGCAGTCTCCGCAGGCGGACCACAGCCAGGCGTTTCCCACAAGATCGCCCACGGCAACGTCCGTGACGCCCTCACCGAGGGCGACCACTTCACCGACACCTTCGTGTCCGGGAATGAAAGGCGGCGTGGGCTTGACCGGCCAGTCGCCTTCGGCGGCATGGAGGTCGGTATGACATACCCCGGAGGTGATGAGGCGGACCAGCGCCTGGCCGGGACCCGGCGTCGGCCTTTCCACTTCCTTGACCGTAAGGTCGGTTCCGAATTCCGTAACTACTGCAGCTTGCATGGTTGTGGACATTGACGATCTCCTTTGATCGATGAACAGGACGGGTTTAGAAGAAGCCGAGCTTGTTCTCGTTGTAGCTGACCAGGAGGTTCTTGGTCTGCTGGTAGTGGTCCAGCATCATGGCGTGGTTCTCACGGCCAATACCTGAGGACTTGTAGCCACCAAAGGCGGCACCGGCCGGGTAGGCGTGGTAATTGTTGACCCACACGCGGCCGGCCTGGATTTCCCGGCCTGCGCGGTAGGCGACATTTCCATTGCGAGACCAAACTCCGGCGCCGAGCCCGTAAAGGGTGTCGTTGGCGATTCCGATGGCGTCGTTGTAGTCGCTGAACTTGGTCACGGACACTACCGGGCCGAAGATCTCCTCCTGGAAGATCCGCATCCGGTTATGGCCTTCGAAGATGGTGGGCTGTACGTAGTAGCCGCCAGCCAGGTCACCGGAAAGCTCAGCCCGGGCACCGCCGGTGAGCACCTTGGCGCCTTCCTGCTTTCCGATGTCGATGTAGGACAGGATCTTCTCCAGCTGGTCATTCGAAGCCTGGGCGCCAACCTGGGTGTCAGTGTCCAACGGGTTTCCCTGGATGATCTTGTTGGTTCGGGCCACGACGTCCGTCATGAAGGAGTCGTAGATGCCTTCCTGGACCAAGGCGCGGGACGGGCACGTGCAGACTTCGCCCTGGTTGAAAGCAAAGAGCGTGAACCCTTCCTGGGCTTTGTCGTAGAAGGCATCGTTCTGGGCGGCGACGTCGTCGAAGAAGATGTTGGGGCTCTTGCCGCCAAGTTCAAGGGTGACGGGAATGAGGTTGTTGGACGCGTACTGGCTGATCAGCCGGCCCGTAGTGGTCTCACCTGTGAACGCGATCTTGCGGATGCGTGAGCTGGACGCGAGCGGCTTGCCGGCCTCCACACCGAAGCCGTTGACGACGTTCACCACGCCTGCCGGCAGGAGATCGCCGATGAGTTCCATGAGGACCAGGATGGACGTGGGCGTCTGCTCTGCGGGCTTGAGCACCACGGCATTGCCGGCCGCGAGCGCCGGAGCCAGCTTCCACACGGCCATGAGGATGGGGAAGTTCCATGGGATGATCTGGCCGACAACGCCCAGCGGCTCCTTGAAGTGGTAGGCCGTGGTGTCCTCGTCCAGCTGGGAGAGGTGGCCTTCCTGCGCACGAACGGCGGAGGCGAAGTAGCGGAAGTGGTCTGCGGCCAACGGGATGTCGGCGTTGAGGGTTTCACGGACGGGCTTGCCGTTGTCCCACGTTTCAGCGACCGCGAGGAGCTCAACATTCTCGTCAATACGGTCGGCGATCTTGTTCAGGATGGCTGCGCGTTCCGTGGCCGACGTCTTGCCCCATGATGGTGCAACCTTGTGGGCGGCGTCCAGGGCCAGCTCGATGTCCTCGGAAGTGCCGCGGGCAACTTCGCAGAAAGCCTTGCCCGTAACGGGGGTGATGTTCTCGAAGTAGGCACCCTTGACCGGGGCAACCCATTCGCCGCCGATCCAATTCTCGTAACGGTCCTTGAACGTGACCTTCGAACCCTCGGCACCCGGCTGTGCGTAAACAGTCATTGCTAGCTCCTTTGCTGCGAATCACGGTGGCTGTCGCCATTGATCCGAGCCTAGGAGCGGGGAGGTTGCAGCTACGTTGCAACCATGTGAGTCAGCTCACGCTTTCAGTTCCGTTTCGATCCGCTCAAGGTCTGCCACGACGGCGGCGCGCTTGGGTGAGCGAGGCGGCAGCAGCTTCAGGAGCGCAAGGCGGAGGTCGACGTCGTACTTCGCCTCGGGCAGCTCAGCGTACTTGAGGAGCGAATCAACGCTGCCGTCGCTAAGCAGTGCCTCGCGCAGCAGGTGAGAGACGCGCTCGCGCAACTGCACGACGCCGGGCGCCTCCGAACGTGGCAAGAGCGCACCTTTGTAGATTTCCAAGGCGATACGGTGGGCGCCGCGCTGAAGGCAGCTAAGCACCTGGCCGGAATCGGACAAGAGCTCAACCGGCAGGCGGTACGGACGGGACCCGGGGACCGCGTCCGGGCTGAGCTCGTGGATGACCTTGCGGAGCCGCACCATCTCCGCGCGGAGGGTGACGGCAGAACCGTCGCCCGGATACAGCTGGGCGCACAAGTCATCAGCACTCAGCCCGGCGGGATGGCTGCTGAGGATCGCCAGGATCTCGCTGTGCCTGGCAGACAGGGAAACCGTCCGGCCCTCGATGCTGAGCAGGGCTTGGTCGCGGCCCAACAGTTGGAGACTGTTCCGGTACAGCGCGTGGCTGGAGGCGGCAGCCGCGCTCCGGCGTCGAGGCTTGTCCCTGACCGCTGCGGCAAGCTGAAGACGCTCGATCCGCAACTGTGCCTGCGCGGCCGCAACGGTTGCCTCCACCAGGGAAAGGGTGTGCGGGGCAACGGCTGTTTCCGTGCCGGTGATGTCCACGACGCCCAGCACCGCACCGGAATCGGGGTCGTGGAAGGGAACCGCCGTGCAACTCCATGGGTGGACGGACCGTTTGAAGTGTTCGGCGCCGGAGATCTGGATGCTCCGGTCAAGAGCCAAGGCGGTACCGGGTGCGCTGGTACCCACGGAAGCCTCGGACCAGTCAGCACCGGCCACGAACATCATGCCTTCAGCGCGCCGTTGCATCACAGGATCGCCGTCCACCCACAGGAGCCGTCCGACGTCGTCGCCCACTGCCACCAACAGACCACTGTCGTGGCTGGGCTGAACCAGGAGTTTCTTAATAACCGGCATGATGGTGGCCAAAGGGTGCTGCCTGCGGTACTCCTCCAGCTCATCCCGGTCCATCGCAAGCGGCGCCTCGGCGACATCTGGGTTGGCCTGCAGGCTTGCCGAGCGTTGCCAGGATTCACGGACCAAGCTTCGTAATCCGACCATGTCCTCCGGTGCCCCAAGACGCAGGGAGTCCAGCCGTTCGTGGCCAACCAGGGCATGCTTCTGCAGCAGCTCCGCGGCATCGCTGCCTGGAACCGGCGGATGGATTGGATTCCTCATCGAACTCCCTGGCGTCCTGCGCATGTGGTGGGCGGCATGTGATGGGCGGCACAGTACCCTGCAGTCTAGTTCGCGTTGAGGAGATTGTCAGCCGCGGGAGATCCGGATCATTTCCTTTCGCGGAACAACCTTGATGCGCTCGCGGACCACACCATTGCCGTTACCGTCGCTGGAGGTCCAGGCAGTACCCAGGGCAGCCTCGTGGGCATCGAGCCTGTTCCAGCCCTCCCACGTGGTGTATTCCACCCCGCGTTCTTCGAGGAGGTCGATGATCGCCTGCGGGTCCGGGTTCTCCGCCGGGGGCAGATTGAGTCGGTCTTCGAGGAGGAAGCCTATGGTCTCCAAAGCATCGCCCTTGGTGTGGCCGATCAGCCCCACGGGTCCGCGCTTGATCCAGCCCGTGGCGTAGATTCCCGGCACGGGTTTGCCGTCGGCATCCAGGACGCGACCGCCGTCGTTCGGTATGACACCGCGGCGAGCATCGTATTCCAGTTCCTCCAGCGGGGAACCGTGGTAGCCGATGGCGCGGTACACGGATTGGACCGGATATTCGATGAACTCTCCGGTGCCCTTCACGTTGCCCGTTCCGTCCAACTGCATGCGCTCAAACTTGATGCCTGAGACCTTGCCGGGAGTCTCAGGCGAGTCGAGGATCTCCACGGGACTGTGCAGGAAGTGCAGGTGCAGGCGCCGTGACGAGGGCTGCTCCGACTCCGCATGCTCCTCCACCAGCCAGTTGGTCATGGTGTTGACCATGGTCTTGATCTGGTTATTTGTCTTGATGGCTTCATCCGAAGCGTCGTCGAACTCGAAGTCCTCCGGGTACAGGACGATGTCAACGTCCTTGCAGTGGGACAACTCGCGCAACTCCAACGGGGTGAACTTCACCTGGGCCGGGCCGCGGCGGCCGAAGACGTGGACGTCGGTGACCGGGGACTTTTTCAGCCCCGCGAAAACGTTGTCCGGAATCTCCGTGACCAAGAGTTCCTCGGGGTGTTTGACCAGCATCCGGGCGACGTCCAGGGCCACGTTGCCGTTGCCGATCACGGCGATTTCCTTGGCATCCAGTGGCCAGTCACGGGGGACGTCCGGGTGCCCGTCGTACCAGGAAACGAAGTCGGCTCCCCCGAAGGAACCCTCCAGTTCGACGCCGGGGATCCTCAGGTCTGCGTCTTTGATGGCACCCGTGGAGAAGATCACGGCATCATAGAAAGCGCGGAAATCGTGGAGCGTGAGGTCCTTGCCGTAGGTCACGTTGCCCAGGAAGCGGATATCGCCGCGGTCCAAAACCTTGTGCAGCGCGTTCACGATGCCCTTGATCCGTGGGTGATCCGGCGCCACGCCGTAGCGGATCAGGCCGTATGGCGCCGGATATGCCTCGAAGAGATCGATGCTTACCTCCACGTGTCCGTCTTTGACCTCGTTGGATTTGGTCAGGATGTCCGCGGCGTAGACGCCTGCAGGTCCCGCGCCAACGATTGCAACGCGAAGCGGACGATTGGGGGTTGTTGCGGCTGAGTTGGACACCGTTAGCCCTTCCGAAGCAGTGAGCCACGCCATTGTTGGGGCGCGCAGATTCCAATTCTAAATGTCCACCCTGCGCCCAGCTGCCTATATGGCAGGAGTCACAGAAATTGATAAAGATTGCGGAATATTGCGGGCTCAAGCGGCGTTGGCGACAATGTGTCGACACCGGAACAGATCACTGCTAACTCTCCCGCTTCAAGCCAGCCAACGACGGCGACAGCCGGGGGCGGCGGTGGAGGTACCGGCGGTTCCGGTAAGGCCGGCGGCAAGCCCGTGAGGAGCGAGTCGACGGCGGGAATCCTGTTCGGCATCGGCGCCTACGGTCTGTGGGGCCTGCTTCCGTTGTACTTCTTCGTCCTGATGCCCGCCAGTGCCATGGAAATTGTGGCCAACCGCATCGTCTGGTCCTTGCTCTTCTGTGCGCTGCTCATCACGGTCACGCGGGCCTGGAAGACATTGTGGGCGGCGGTGAAGGATCGTTCGGTGTTCGGTCCCCTCGCTTTGGCTGCGGTCCTGATCGCCATCAACTGGCTCACGTACACTTTCGGCGTCACCACGGGCCATGCGGTTGAGACGTCCCTGGGTTACTTCATCAACCCGTTGGTTTCGGTGTTGCTCGGCGTTTTCGTCCTGAAGGAGAAGCTGCGTCCCCTGCAGTGGGCAGCTGTGGGCATTGGCTTCGTTGCTGTAGGTGTGCTGACGTTCTCCTACGGTCAACTCCCGTGGATCGCCCTGATCCTTGCGTTCAGCTTCGGACTGTACGGCTTCGTGAAAAAGCGTGTGGGTCCCAAGGTTGACGCCCTCACCAGCCTCAGCGTCGAGACCGTGGTCTTGGCTCCCTTCGCCGGCATCACCATGGTGGTCCTCGGAGTGACAGGCGTCCAGACTCTCACCACCCTGGGCGCAGGACACTTCTGGCTGCTGGTGGCCTCCGGTGTCATTACTGCTGTACCACTGCTGTTCTTTGGCGCCTCAGCCCGCCGCCTTCCCATGACCACCATCGGCTTGCTGCAGTACTTCGCGCCGGTCCTTCAGTTCATCGTGGCCTTGACGGTGTTCAACGAGACCATGACCACTGCCCGTTGGATCGGCTTCTGCGTGGTGTGGTTGGCACTGGTGTTGCTGACCATCGACATGCTTCGCACCACCCGGAAGAACTCCGTGATGAAGAAGAAGGCGCGCCTGGCAGCTGCCGGCGCCTAGGCCTGGCCCTTCGAAATCGCGGGAGAGGTGCGGGGGCGCGGGAAAGCTGCGAGGACGCCCAAACTATCCCTGCGGTTTGGCAGCCTTCCCGCGAATTCGGCGTGAAGGCTGCTCCAACTACGCCTGAGCAGTTTTGTTCATTTCTGTTGAGGGGTCCTGGAAGCGGACATAAGGTTGCGGAAACTTTCACCGCAATCTCGTCCCCCCACCCCCTGCCACCCAAGTAACTGGCAGTAGTGGTTGTTCCCAGCGCTGGGAACAACCACTACTGCCAGCCAGTTGGGTTGCACGAACGGAGCAGTTTTGAACTTCACTGGACCCACCATGAGCCGCAGGACCCTTTTCCGCACGACAGGGGCTGCCGCCCTTGCCGGAGTCCTGCTTTCCCAAGCAGGACCATCCTTTGCCTCGACCGACGCCAGCTTGCAGGAACTGATAGATCGACGGCGGTTGGTTCTCACCGGGGGCCGGAGCGCCGCGGACATACCGGAACTGGCGGCCCAGCTTGAGGGAATGGGCAAGACCGCCGAGAAATGGTGGACGTCCATGGATAAGACCACGGCCAGGACGTCATTGTGGAGCGATATTCCGCTGACGGGCATCGGACAGTCCACGGCCGCTACCGGAAACATGGGCCTCCACTTCAACCGGCTCTACGACATGGCGCTTGGATATGCAGTACCGGGCAATCCCTTTGCGGGCAATCCTGCACTGGCGGCTGACATTGTGGCGGGCCTGCAACTTCTGAGCAGCACGGCGTATAAGCCTTCCACCAAGGCGGCGGGCAACTGGTGGTTCTGGGAGATCGGCGTCCCCCGCAAGACCGTGGACATCCTGACACTCCTGCATGCTGAAGTTCCCGAAGCCCTGCGGACGTCCTTGTTGGCAGCTGTCCGCTGGTTCGCTCCCAATCCGAACTGGCGTGGCCGTGCTACATCCCTTGCAGAGACCGGGGCCAACCGGGTGGATAAGTCCCTGGCGTGCTGCATGCGGGGCATCCTGGACAACAATGTTGGTGACATTGCCTTGGGCAGGGACGCCCTGAGCGACACCGTCCGCGGCGGGACCAACAGCGTTTTCACCTACGTGAGCAGTGGTGACGGTTTCTACGCCGACGGCTCCTACGTTCAGCACTCATACCTCCCCTACGCGGGCACTTACGGCGTGGTGGCTTTAGCAGGCATCGCTGAGATCATCGCCATGCTCGGAGGGAGCAGCTGGGCGATCAACGACCCCAAGCGCACTGTACTCCTGGACGCGGTGGAGGACACTTACGCCCCGTTCGTGTGGGACGGGCGGATCATGGACACCATTCGTGGCCGGGCCGTCTCCCGTCAGCGGGAACCGGACTATGTCAGCGGCTTCGGGCTGATCTCAGCTGTCCTGCTATTGGCGCCGGGCTGCGAGGAGCCGTATCGTTCCCGGTTCTTGGCGTTGGCCAAGGGCTGGCTGGAACGCTGCGCGGACCAAAAACTCGTGGGGCATCCAACCCAGAGCCTGGCCAAGTCCTTGCTGTCCCTTGGGGTTCTCTCCGATTCCGCCGTGGTTGCCGCCCCGGCGCCGGTGTACAGCCGGATGTTCGCCGACCAAGACCGCCTGGTGCACCACCGTCCTCAGTGGGGTTGCACAGTGAACCTCTCCTCAAAGCGCATCGGCCGCTACGAATGGGGCAACAGCGAGAACAACCTGGGCTGGTACCAGGGTGATGGCATGACGTTCCTCTACACCCGCCAGGACCCCTCCCAGTTCAGTGCCGACTTCTGGCCAACCGTGGATCCCTATGCTCTCCCTGGCACTACCGTCACTGACCAGGTCAGGGCCAGCGGGGCTGGTGCCGCGGGAACCGGCATCCCCCGCGCATTCCAAGCCTTCGCCGGTGGGCTTACCGTCGATGGTCGCTGGGGCCTTGTTGGCATGGACCATCTGAACCACAACAAGACACTGTCTGGAAGAAAGTCGTGGTTCTTCCTGGACGACGCCGTGGTCTGCCTGGGCGCAGGAATCATCGGCACGGGAGGCGCCGCAGTCCTGACAACGGTCGAGAACAGATCCTTCGCGGCAGGAACCGTGCCTGCGTTGCGGACCGATTCCAGGAATCGCCGCATGGCACCCGGGGACGCGGCCGTGCAGCTCAAGCGGTCCCTGCACCTTGAAGGGCACGGGGGCTATGTTTTCCTTGACGCTCCAGGCGTGTCAGGGACAGCTGAAGTTTCGGTGGTCCGCCGCACGGGCAGCTGGTTCGACATCAATTCAGGGGCAGATACCGGCGGCACCACGGATGCGACCACAAGGGACTATGTGACTGTCACGCACCGCCACGGCGTAGATCCGGCGGGGTCCGGCTACGCGTACATGATCCTGCCGGCAGCCGGCCATTCAACAACGTTCTCCCAGTCCGCCAGCCCAGACGTGATGGTCTTGGCCAACTCGGCGGAGGTCCAGATGGTGGAGGTAGCCAAGGAGAAGCTGGTCATGGCCAACTTCTTCGCAGTCGGTACCGCGGGCGGATACACGAGCTCAGGGCCGTGTACCTTGGCCGCGCACCAGACCGGGGACAAACTCACCTTGTCCGTGGCTGATCCGTCCCGGACACAGCCATCTGTGCGCATTACGGTGGACGGCTCGTGGGCAACGCTTGTGGACTCCGCTCCTGGAGTTGCCCTCGTCAGCGCCAATCCCCTGGTCCTTGAGGTCCAGCTTGACGGACACGGCCACCAAAAGAACCTGACGCTGGGCACCTAGGGGCGTTCCGCCGTCGAGATCGCGGGAAAACTGCCAGATCGCAGGGAAACCTCCGGCGAATTCGATGGGTTCCCGCGAACTCAGCGGAAAACAAAAGGAGGGCCGGGTCCACGAGTGAACCCGGCCCTCCTTGTCTGCAGCGTTGAGAGTTACGCGTGGGCCTTGATGGCTGCGGCGAGGACCTCGAGGCCATCGATGAGCAGTTCGTCGCTGATGACCAGCGGCGGGAGCAGGCGGATCACGTTGCCGTAGGTGCCACAGGTCAGGATGATGACGCCTTCCTGGAGGCAAGCGGCGGCAACTGCCTTGGTGAGCTCAGCGTTCGGTTCCTTGGAACCGGGCTGAACGAGCTCGATGGCCAGCATTGCGCCGCGGCCGCGGATGTCGCCAACCACGGAACCCCCGCCTGCGGAAAGCTCGGCTGCCAATTCGCGGAGCTTGCCCAGGGCGAGCTCTTCGATGTGGCGGGCGCGGCCGTTAAGGTCGTGCTGCTCCATGGTGTCGATCGCTGCGAGTGCTGCTGCGCAAGCAACCGGGTTGCCACCGTAGGTGCCGCCAAGGCCGCCCGGGTGGACGGCGTCGAGCAGGTCGGCGCGGCCGGTGATTGCGGACAGCGGCAGGCCGCCGGCGATGCCCTTGGCCATGGTGATGATGTCCGGGACAACACCTTCGTGGTCAACGGCGAACCATTCGCCCGTGCGGCAGAAGCCGGACTGGACCTCATCAGCGATGAAGACGATGCCCTTCTCCTTGGCCCACTCGGACAGTGCCGGGAGGAAGCCTTCGGCCGGAACGATGAAGCCGCCCTCACCCTGGATGGGTTCGATGATGATCGCGGCAACCTGGTCGCCACCGATCTGCTTCTCGATCATGGTGATGGCACGCTTGGCGGCCTCGGCACCGGTGATTTCCGGGTTCTCTTCACGGAACGGGTAGCTCATGGGCATGCGGTAAACCTCGGGCGCGAACGGGCCGAAGTTGGTCTTGTACGGCATGGCCTTGGCAGTCAGCGCCATGGTCAGGTTGGTGCGGCCGTGGTAGGCGTGGTCGAAAGCTACGACGGCGTCGCGGCCGGTAGCCAGGCGTGCAACCTTGACAGCGTTCTCCACGGCTTCAGCGCCGGAGTTGAACAGCACGGTGCGCTTGGCGTGATCGCCCGGGGTGAGGCGGTTGAGCTGCTCGGCAACTGCAACATAGCCCTCGTACGGGGTGACCATGAAGCAGGTGTGCGTGAAGTGCGCAGCAGCTTCCTGGACAGCGGCGACGACAGCGGGGTCGGACGCGCCGACGCTGGTCACGGCAATGCCGGAGCCGAGGTCGATGAAGGAGTTGCCGTCCACGTCGCGGATGATGCCGCCGTCGGCGTCTTCAACGTAGACGGGGACGCCCGAGGCGACGCCGGCAGCAACGACGGCGGAGCGGCGCTCAGCCAGTGCCTGCGACTTGGGGCCGGGGAAGGCGCCGTTGATGTTGCGCTTCTGCTCGATGCGGTACGAGAGTTCGTTCGCGGTGGTGGTCATGAGGTGGTTGCCTTTCTGGGAAATTCGTACGGGTTACGCGAACGCGTTATGCAACTGAGTTATGCATCCAATGCACTCATCACGTGCTTGATGCGCGTGTAGTCCTCGACGCCGTACATGGAGAGGTCCTTGCCGTAGCCGGACTGCTTGAAGCCACCGTGCGGCATCTCTGCCGTCAGGAGGATGTGGGTGTTGATCCAGACCGCACCGAAGTCAAGGTCGCGGCTCATGCGCATGGCCGTGCCGTGGTCGGTGGTCCAGACGCTGGACGCCAAAGCGTATTCGACGTCGTTGGCCAGCTCGAGCGCTTCTTCTTCAGTGCTGAACTTCTGAACGGTGATGACCGGACCGAAGGTTTCCTTCTGCACAATGTCGTCGCTCTGCTTGGCGCCGGAGATGATGGTGGGCTCGAAGAAGAAGCCCTTCTCGCCTGCGCGGTGCCCACCGGTTTCGATCTTGCAGTTCGCCGGGAGGTTCTCCACCACGGAGGTGACGGCGTTGAAGTGGTTCACGTTGTTGAGCGGGCCGAAGTAGTTGTCTTCGTCGTTCTGGGAACCGGTCTGCAGGGTCTTGGTGTGCTCCACCATGGCTGCCACAACGTCGTCGTGGACCGAGTCCTCGATGAGCACGCGGGTGATGGCCGTGCAGTCCTGGCCGGCGTTGAAGAAGGCGAACTCGGCGATGGCCGCTGCGCTCTTCTTGATGTCGGCGTCCTTGAAGACGATGGCCGGAGCCTTGCCGCCAAGTTCCAGGTGTGCACGCTTGAGGCCCTTGGCTGCACCGCTGGCCACGGCGATGCCTGCCCGGACGGAGCCGGTGATGGAAACCAGGCCGGGAACCTTGTGGTCAACCATCATGGCGCCGGTTTCGCCGGTACCGAGGACAACGTTGAGGACACCGGCCGGGAAGATCTCGCCGGCAAGGCGGGCCAGGACCAAGGTGGATTCGGGGGTGGTGTCAGAGGGCTTCAGGACAACGGTGTTGCCTGCTGCCAGGGCGGGGCCGATCTTCCAGATGGCCATGAGGAACGGGTAGTTCCACGGCGCAACCTGGGCTACGACGCCGATCGGTTCGCGGCGCACGTAGGATGTGTGGCCCTCGAAGTATTCACCGGCGGACTTGCCTTCAATGATGCGTGCTGCACCGGCGAAGAAGCGGAGCTGGTCGGCGCCCGCGGCAACTTCCTCGGAGGCGATCAGGGAACGGACCTGTCCGGTGTTGCGGTGCTGGGCTTCCACGAGTTCGTCGCTGTTGGCCTCGACGGCGTCGGCGAGCTTGAGGAGCATCAGCTGGCGCTGGCCCGGGGTGGCCTTTTTCCACGACTTGAAGGCCTGGTTGGCCGCGGTCATGGCGGCGTCCACATCGGCCTGCACCGAAATGGGCGACTTGGCAACGATTTCCCCGGTGGCGGGGTTCACGATGTCCAGGAGACCCGTACCTGCCGGCGTAACGAATTCGCCGTTGATGAAGTTCTGCAAGGTTTGAACCACGGTGTGCAACCCTCTTTCGGAGTCTGGGCATGGATTTAGCTGATCAGAGCCTATGCCAGGGAGGGGGTCCAAGGAATAGCCAGCTGCACACACAACGACCCCCCACTTAGTGCGCTTGACCAATGCCGGGTTACGCTTTAAGCATGGCAATGTCCCTCGCTTCGCTCGTCGCTGTCCCCTCCCTGAAACTCCGCCAATCCGGCCTTGCCGAGACCACATGGAACCAGGACATCAGCTGGGTTGCCGTGACTGAGCTGGAAGATCCCCAGCGCTTCCTCAGCGGCGGAGAACTGGTCCTCACCACCGGGCTGCGCCTCAAGAGCGCTGCCGACCAGCGCCGTTTCGTCCGCCAGGCCCAGCGCGCCGGAGCAGTCGGGATCGGCTTCGGCATCGGCCTCACCCACGAGTCCGTTCCGGAAGCGCTCATCGCAGAAGCCAACCGCTGGGGGTTGCCGCTTGTTGAAGTCCCCTACGAGACCCCCTTCATCGCCATCGGAAAACTCGTGGCAGAGTCGCATTCCGCCGACCATTACTCCAACTTGGAGCGGCTCCTCGCGGGACACCAGATCCTGGCTCGCTCCCTCCTCACCGGTGGCGGCCTGAACGAACTACTCAAGCAACTGGGCAGCATGCTCCGTACCGATGTGGTGCTCACCCAGTTCAGCGCGCAGCTCTACAACAGCGTGGCCGGCAAACCGGCTCCGACGGCGGAGGGCTGGGCTTCGTATCCGATTCCCACCGGCCGCAGGGACGCCTGCACGCTCTGGCTCCGGCAGCCGTTCGTGGACTCAGGAATCGTGAGCTACGCGCAAAACCTCATCAGCGTTGAGCTCAACAACATGGTCAAGCAGCGCCAGTCCCAGCGAGCCATGGCCGGTCAGGTGCTGGACGACGTCATTCACGGCACCTTGGAAACCATTGAAGCCGCCCGGCGTTTGGCTGGCGTCGGCATCAACAGCACCCGGAAGAACGTGGTGCTCGTTGCGGAGTCCGTGGCACACCACAAGCAGCTGGTCAGCATTTCTCTGCCCCAAGCGCTGGAAGCCGGCGTCAGCGCCGTCGTCGGAAAGGACCTGGTCACCGTCATCAGCGACGACGGCAGTTCGGCCACCGCCTTGGCGAAGAGCCTCAGCGACCACCTGCAGGAGGCCGGCATCCACGCCGTCATTGGTATCGGCGGCGCCTACACGAAGCCGAACGGCTTGCGTTGGAGCTACTTTGAAGCGCGCGACGCCCTGGCGCACGGCTTGCCGGTCAACGAGCCGGAACGCCTGAGCCTGACGTCACTGTTGCTCGCCAGCGAGGATGTTCCTTTGGCGGACATGGCCAGCGAGTCCCTCACGCCGCTGCGGAAGTTCGATGCCGCCCACGGGGCCGAACTGGTGGCCACGCTGGAAAGCTACCTGAACCACAACGGGTCAGTGGCCGCCGTCGCCGAGGCACTGACCCTGCACCGAAATACGGTGCGTTACCGTTTGGCGCAGATCACCGAACTGACGGGCTACGACCCCTCGCAAACGCAGGACCGCGTGCAGCTTTGGCTCGCCCTGGCTGTGCAGCGACTGGGCTCCCGCAACCCGCGGTAAACCCCTCTCGAAGTGAGCGCGGAGAGCTTCGCCACAAAACTCTAGACATTAGACGTCAAACGTCTAACCTTTAGATATGGCCGCGACGACTCCTCTTACCCCCAGCACCGGAAACATCCCTACAGTTAGCCCAGCCCAGGCTGCCCCTGCGCCTTCGGCAAGTTCCGCAGTCCCCAAGACGCGCGTCGTCGCCGTCGTCGGCATTATTGCCGTGGTGCTCATCGGCCTGAACCTGCGCGCGGGCATCACCAGCGCCGCTGCCCTGTTCCACGATCTGCAGCAGGTGTTGGGTTACGGCGCTCTGGTGGCGTCCATTCTGCCTTCCATCCCGCTACTGTGCTTTGCGGTTGCGGGCATGGGAACGTCCTGGCTGACCCGGCGTGTGGGTGTCGAGAAGGCCATCGCCATCGCCTTGGCCCTGCTGGCCGGCGGTTTGCTGGTGCGTGGCGTTCCAGTAACGGGTGCGCTCCTCGGAGGCACCGTCCTGGCGATGTCCGGCCTGGCCGTATGCAACGTGGCCATGCCGTCGTTCATCCGTGAGCACTACTCCGAGCGCACCTCCATGATGACCGGCCTGTACACGTTCACCATGTCAGGCGGAGCCACCTTCGCCGCAGTGGTCAGCGTTCCGCTGGCCCAGGAGCTCGGCTCGCCGTCCATTGGCCTGGCTGCTTGGGGCCTGCTGGGCGTCGCTGCGCTTCTCGGCTTCCTGCCGGTGGTTCTGCACACGCACCGGAACACCACCAAAACTGACCGCCCCCGCGTTTCCATGTGGCCCCTCCTGCGCACCCGCCTGGGCATCCTGATCACCGCGATCTTCACGTTCCAGGCCTTCCTGGCTTATGCCGTAATGAGCTGGTTCGCCTACATCCTGACATCGCAGGGTCTCAGCGCCTCCGAAAGTGGCCTGCAGTTCGGTGTGATGCAGTTGGTCTCCGTGGCAGCGGGCATGATCCTGCTCGCGTTCGGCTCGCGGCCGGGCATGCTCCGCCCCGCCCTGTACCTGGCAAGCAGTTCAACGCTGGTGGCCATCGCCGCCATGCTCTGGCTGCCGACGTCATTGGCCGTTGTCCCCGCCGTGCTGTTCGGCTTTGGTTTGGGCATTTTCCCGCTGGTTCTTGTGATCATCAGCCGCAGCGGACGCTCGACGGCGGAAACCACCGCCCTTTCCACCATCGCCCAATCGCTGGGATACTTGATTGCGGCAATTGGCCCCTTCGGCATGGGACTTCTCCACAGCGCCACTGGCGGCTGGGTGCTGCCCCTGAGCTTGCTGTCCATCGTGGCCGTGGCGCTCATGGTCACTTGCCACCTGCTCACGAGTAAGCGCACTGCCACCAAAACCGGACCGAGGACAGCATGACCCTGACCCCTTCGCATCGCCCGGCCCTTGCCGAGGAGATCACCGCCAAGCTGCGGGACATGATCAAGTCCGGTGAATGGCCGCTTCAGGAGCGAATTCCTGCCGAGCCCGAGCTCATGTCCTCGCTGGGCGTTTCGCGGGGAACCCTGCGCGAAGCCATCAAAGCACTGGCCCACTCGGGCATGCTGGAGGTCCGGCGCGGGGACGGCACGTACGTCAGGGCCAACAGCGAGATGTCCGGGGCTGCACAGCGAATGTACCTGGAGCACACCCAAGAGCACATCGTGGAAGTACGGCTCGGCCTGGACACCCAGGCGGCCCGCCTGGCCACCAAGCACGCCACAGTGGATGACCTCGCCGAAATGCGCCGACTCCTTGCCCTAAGGCACGACGCCTGGCAGGCCGAGGACTACCCCACGTGGGCCAGCGCCGACTGGGAGTTCCACGAACGCGTTGCCTTGGCGTCAGGGAATCCGCTGCTGCACCAGCTGTATGTTTCCTTCGGCGGCGTCTTCCACAACGACCTCCTGCGGCAGCAGCGCAAGGGCGGCTTCAACGGCATCCCCCGTGAAGGCCACGACGAACTGGTGGACGCCCTGGAGGCCCATGATCCCGATGCCGCCGTGGCCAGCGTGTACCGGAATCTGGACTACTGCTCGGACCAGGGCCCGCGGTAACGTCTGCTGGGCTATGACGTTGCAAACCCGCAACACCGTTGTTGCCCCACCACGGTTCAGCGGGGCGGCAACGTCTTACGGCACCGTTTCAATTCCGGTCCCGGCCGCATCCCTGAATCTCGCATTGATCAGCACCACCTCGCGCCCTGCCCGGTTCAGGAGACTCGCTGCCACACTTGCCCGATATCCCGTGGCACAGTGCACCCAGATCCTGGTGTCCGGCAGCTCAGTGATCCTGCCGAGCAGCTCGTAAACCGGAATGTTAAGCGCTCCCTTGATATGGGAGGCCATGTATTCGTCCGGTCGGCGAACATCCAGCACCACGTCTGCCGGTTCCCGTTCCCTGAGCAACAAGCTCCAGTCCCCGTGCCCGTAGCTTGCCCGCGGATGGTCGGGGGCCAACGCGCCAACGTTCAGAACCGTGGATTGAGGCCCGACGGCGGCATCCGGGCTGTCGATTCCGATCCTCGCCAGGTCGCGAATCGCCTTTTCAACCTCTTCCAAGGGTCCCAACAGCGTGAGTGGCTGGTTCCACGGGATCACCCAGCCGAGGTAGCTGGTGAAATTCTCCCCATGGCCGTACTCGAAACTCACGCTGCCCTGGAGGTGGCTGTCTGCGAACGCCACGCGATGCCTCAGATCCACCACCCACTCCCCTGCCCTCAAGCGTCGGCCCAGTTCCTCAGCGTCCACGGAGTCCGGGACGTCAAGGATTGCCGGGTCCGGGCCGGCGGCATTCAGCGGGCTCATGTGGGCGTAGTACGCCGGGTAGGCGGTGATGTTCGCCAGCAACTCAGAAACGAAATGGTCCTCGTTGGGATCCGTCAGGGCGTGGTTGGACTTTGCTTGCTCGCCGATCGTCGATGATTCCTGATAGCTCGCGGGGCCGATGGAACAAAATGATCCGAAGCCGTGGGTCGGGTAGAGGGCCGCTTCAGGATGCGCCGAGTCCGCCAGTCGCCGGACCGACGAGTATTGATCATGGGCCAACGTCGCCGTGTCGTGGGGCGAGACCAGGTCCGTGCGCCCCACTGAACCGTAGAGCAAGCTGCCGCCGGAAAACACAGCTTCCGTGCCGCCGTCGTGAGTGTCATCCCGCACCACATATGAGAGGTGCGTGTGGGTGTGGCCCGGAGTGGCCACCACGCTGGCCAAGAGGCGGCCGACGCGGAGGACCTGGCCATCGGAAACGGGGACTCGGGCAAACGAAACCTCGTCGGCAGCGTTCACCAGATACTCAGCGCCGTGCTTTTCCGCCAGAATGAGCCCGCCGGTGACGTAGTCATTATGAAGGTGCGTTTCTGCCACATGTGTGATCCGGACACCGGCCTTCAATGCCGCGCCCTCTACACGGTCGATGTCACGTTGGGGGTCGATTACCAACGCAACGCTGCCGTCGTGCACCAAGTAGCTCCGGTCCCCCAACTGGGGCGTTTCGATGACGACGACATCCATGCTTCAGGGTACCGCCGGGCGCTAAACCCAGGGGTTAAAGCACAGCGGGGCCACTCTAATGAGTGACCCCGCCCTGCAAGGGAACGACTAGACCTGCGCGGCTACGCCATCACGGGAAATGTTGACCATGTCCTCGCGCGGCACAACCTTGATGCGCTCACGCTTGACCTCAACACCATGGGAGGTGCCGGCCTCGGTTGCTGCTGCGCCGAGTGCGAGCTCGTGGGCGTCCAGTGCCAGCCAGCCTTCCCAGCTGGTGAACTTCACGCCGCGGGAGTCAAGGAGTTCAACTACTGCGTCGGCTGCGGGAACCTCGGCAACCGGCAGGTTCTCGCGGTCTTCCAGGAGGTAGGTGACGGTTTCCAAGGCATCGCCCTTGGTGTGGCCGATGAGGCCAACCGGACCACGCTTGATCCAGCCCGTTGCGTAGAGGCCCGGCACGTGCTGGCCGTCGGCGTCCAGGACGCGGCCGCCGTCGTTGGTGATAACGCCCTTCTTGTGGTCGAACTCGACGTCCGGCAGGGCCGAGCCGAAGTAGCCGATGGCGCGGTACACGGCCTGGACCGGGTAGTCGATGAACTCGCCGGTGCCGCGGGCGTTGCCCGTGCCGTCCAGTTCAGTGCGCTCGAACTTGATGCCCGCAACCTTGCCCGGGGTTTCGGCGGAGTCAACGATCTCCACAGGGCTGTGCAGGAAGTGCAGGTGCAGGCGACGGGATGCCTTGAGCTCGGAGAGGTCCTCGGGCTGTTCGGCGATCCAGTTGGTAAGCGTGCCAACCATGGTCTTGATCTGGTTGTTCGTCTGGACCTGGCGGTCGGACTCTTCGTCGAACTCGAAGTCCTCGGCGTAGAGGATGATGTCTACGTCCTTGGAGTGCGAGAGTTCGCGGAGTTCCAACGGCGTGAACTTCACCTGGGCCGGACCGCGGCGACCGAAGACGTGCACGTCAGTGACCGGTGAGCTCTTGAGCCCGGCGTAAACGTTATCCGGGATTTCGGTGACCAGCAGGTCATCGGCGTGCTTGGACAAAATGCGGGCTACGTCCAGGGCTACGTTGCCGTTGCCGAGGACAGCGATTTCGGTGGCCTCCAGCGGCCATTCGCGGGGAACGTCCGGGTGTCCGTCGAACCAGGAGACGAAGTCGGCACCGCCGAAGGAGCCCTCGAGTTCGATGCCCGGGATGTTCAGGTCCGCGTCCTTGATAGCGCCGGTGGCAAAGATGATGGCGTCGTAGTGCTTGCGGAGGTCCTCGATGGAGATGTCCGTGCCGTAGTCCACGTTGCCGAAGAAGCGGATGTCGCCGCGGTCCAGGACCTTGTGCAGGGCATTGACGATGCCCTTGATGCGGGGGTGGTCCGGAGCAACGCCGTAGCGGATGAGGCCGTACGGTGCCGGGTAACGGTCAAAGAGGTCGATGCTGACGGTGAGTTCGCCGCTCTTGACGGCCTCGCTCTTGGTCAGGATGTCCGCTGCGTACACGCCGGCCGGGCCGGAGCCGATGACGGCGACGCGAAGCGGACGGTCCGCAGAACCTACGGGGGTGCTAATTGACACGGCTGTGTTCCTTCTTCTTCTCAGTTACTGCGGACGCGGGGACGATTTGGGGTAATAGTGCTGTAGTCAGCGGTCTTGAAGTGTTGCGGGGCAAAGGGGCTGACACGGACCACATCGCCGATCACGATGACCGCCGGGTTGGCCACGCCGACGGCTTCCGCCTGGTCCGCGATGGTTCCCAGAGTGCCGATGGTGACGCGCTGATCCGGCAAATACCCGTTCTCTACGATACCTACTGGTGTGTCCAAAGGCAGACCGGAGCCTGCCAGCTCAGCCGCGGAATCGCGCAATTGCGCCACTCCCATGAGCAACACCACAGTGTGATCAGGGCGTGCGGGGACTTCGGACAGCTCTCCGTGGCCGGTCACTACGCTGAAGCCTTTGGCCAGCCCGCGGTGCGTCACCGGGATGCCCGCAGCGGCAGGAACCGAGATTGCCGATGTCACACCGGACACGACTTCAACCTCGACGCCGTTCTGCCGGCAGAATTCTGCTTCCTCGCCACCGCGACCCAGGACGTAAGGGTCGCCGCCTTTGAGGCGCACCACGCGGTTACCCTTCAGGGCTTCGTCCACGAGGATTTGGTTGATCTCCAGCTGCGGCACCGGGTGGTGGCCGGGTGTCTTGCCCACCTCAATGACGCGGACGTCCGGGGCAAGCTCTTTCAGCAGCTCACGCGGGCCAAGACGGTCAGCAACCACGACGTCGGCCTGGCCCAGCAGGCGTCGGCCACGAACTGTGATGAGTCCCGAGTCGCCAGGGCCTCCACCTACCAAAGCGACAGAGCCTGCGGGCGTCTTGCCGGCAGCATCCGGCTTGCGGTGGCGGCGGAGCGGAAGGTCCCCGGTTTCGAGGGCCGTGGCTACGGCGTTGCGAAGGGCCATGGCACGGCGCGGGTCTCCCCCGGCGTTGATGGCGATCTTCACGTCGTCCACCACGGCCACGGCGGGTGTCCAGGCGGCTGATGCTTCGTGATCCGAGGCGTTGACGCACCAGATGCGCTGGGCCTCGGCGTCGGCCGCTACCTGGGTATCCACAGCGGCAGTGCCTGTGGCGGTCTGAACGAACCAGACGCCGTCGACGTCTGACGTGCGGTACTCGCGCTGCTCCCACGTGAGGAGGCCGGAGGTGGCGAGTCCGCGAAGTGCCTCAGTGGCAACGGGAGCGACCACGGTGACTTTCGCACCGGCGTCGAGCAGTCCCTTGGCGCGGCGCTCCGCGACGGGCCCGCCGCCCACAACCAGCACCGGGCGGCCGAGAAGGCGCAGTGCGGTGGGGTAAATGTCCTGTATTGCCATGAAAAAACTGTAGGGCGGCTCCGTAACATGCTTCAAAGGCTCGGAAACACCCGGTAACGCTGGGTAATCCAACGTCACATAATTCCCCGATTACTTCGGAGAAACACTGTCCCTAAGCCTCAGGTAATAGGCCCGCTGCTCCTTGCCCAAGTGCTCAATCGCGTAACGAAGCGCCGTCCGCGGCATGGTGGCGGCGTGTTCGTCCAAGAAAGCCAGCAAACGTTCGCGGCTGCTGCGCCCTGCATCGCGGACCCAACCGCCCACCGCTTTGTGGATGAGGTCTTCTTTGTCGTGCAGCAGGATCTCGGCAATAGCGAAGGTGTCGTCCAGCTGGCCCTCTCGGATGAACGCCGACGTCGCGACGATGGCTGTCCGGCGCTCCCACATGTTCTCCGACCGGGCCAGGTCATACAGCGGGTCTCGCGGCTTATCCATCAGCCAACCGCCCACCACGCGCCCCGCACCCAAATCCACCAGGTCCCAATTGTTGATGCGGTCGTGCCTGCGCAGATAGAGCTCGTACAGTTCCCTGCGGCGATCTTCCGTGGTCTTCTTTTTCTGCGCTTGAAGGGCCATGATCTTTACGGCACCAGCCCTTGCCTCGTGGATGTCCTGCTCCAGGAGCTTCTCGATCTCATCCAGGGGCATGGCCGCGAACTCCTTGCCGAGAGTGAAAACCTCGCCCATGCGGACGCCCAAAAAGAAATCACCCTCGGCGTAGTCGCCTTGGCCGGTCTTGAAGTACCGCTGGTACTTGGCCTGCTCGACGTCCGACTGCCGCACTTGGAGCCGTGCCAGGAACTCGACGGCGGTGGGCTGGGTTCCCGGTGCCAGCGCGGCTTTGGGTGCCTTGGCTGTCTTGTCCGGTTTAGGCGCCTTCGCTGGCTTGTCCGGCTTTGGTGTCTTTCCAACCTTGGGGGTCATCCCTCAATAATGCGCCTAAAAGACCGACCAGCCAGTACGCGTAGTGAATTCGTCCAGCGCGGCCACGCCTGCCACGGAATTCCCGGACCTTCCCAGGCCAGGGCTCCACACGCTGATGGCGCACTTGTTGGGAACCACGGCCACGATCCCCCCGCCCACGCCACTCTTGCCCGGAAGGCCCACGCGATACGCGAATTCTCCCGCGGCATCGTACGTTCCGCAGGTGAGCATCACGGCGTTGATCCGCTTGGTCTGCGCCGGTGACAGCAACAGGGTTCCGTCTCCCCCCAAACCGTTGGAGGCCAGGAACCGGGTTGCGAGCGCCAGGTCTTCACAGGTCATGGCCAGGGCGCACTGCTTTGCGTAGGAGTCCAGAACGTCGTCCACCGGATTTTCCAGGTTGCCGCAACTTGCCAGGAAATGCGCCAGCGAGGCATTGCGGTGACCGTTGGCCAGCTCCGAGCCGGCAACGTGGTGATCAGTGTCAACGCCTGCGTTGCCTGTCTCTTGGCGCATCAAGTCACGCACGGCATGGGCGGCGTTGCCTGTCAGGCTAAGGAGCCGGTCCGTCACCACGATCGCCCCGGCGTTGATGAACGGGTTGCGGGGTATGCCTTCCTCGCTCTCCAACTGGACCAAGGAATTGAACGGATTACCCGAGGGTTCGCGGAACACCCGCTTCCAGATGCGGTCGCCATCGGAAGCCAGCACCAAGGCGAGGGCGAAGACCTTGGAGATGCTTTGGATGGAGAACTCCACGTGGGCGTCCCCGGCCGAAAACACGTCGCCATCCCGGGTGACTACCGAGATCCCGAACTGGTGAGCGTCCACCGCCCCGAGCTGGGGAATGTAATTAGCCACGGATCCTTGGCCGATGTGGGGTTGAACTGCTCCGACAATGTCCTCAAGTAGGTTCTGAATGTCCACGGTCAACCCCTGTTTCGGCGTGAGTCCCGTCCTCGTTGAAGGGACTCCGCAAGTGTTCCTGTCTCCTGCGCGTAATCACGCACAGCCAGCAACATTACCTGCCCTACTGAGGCTCCGTGTTCGCTGCATGAAACTGGACCAGGCGTCGAGTGTGGCTCATCTGCCTTGCTCGGGGCGGGCATCGGACCACCCGGCACTCTTCGTCTTCGGGTCTTCACACCGGCGAGTTGGCGATCCGGACGCAGTCGGCCCGTAAGGCCGACAGTTCTGGGAGGGCTGCCGGGTTACCCAAAATGTTGAAGAGTGGCAGGTGCTTACGAAGAAGAGCCCGCTCCTCTGCCTTATGGTCGCGGGTCAACACGATCCAGTTCACGAGAAGGTTCTGATTGATCCAGGCGATGATCGCCACTTCGTCGACGGGGGCGAAAGTGTAGTTCCGGGTGTTCGCTTTCCCCATAAGGCTGCCGGCTACAGGACGATAGCCGAGGACCGCACCAACGCTTCGGAAGAACGTACCGTGCCCCTTCGCCCGAAGTTCCTGGCCAAGGAGACGAGTCTTCAGGCTCGTCCGAGCGATTCCGACATACAGCAAGTCATGGGCGCTACGCTCGCTCAGACCTGCAAATGGCGCAGGGAGTGCTGATTTATCCCGGATTCGGATGGCATACAGCCCAGCACGATCGGGGACCGTAGGGTCAATTTCCCCGGCCGGCTTGAAGCTATCGGAACTGAGTAGTTCTTCTTCGATCGCGGAAGAAACCACGGACGCATCAACCGACGGCTCCAAAATTGACAATCTCGGCTCGTTCCTTAGGTCCCAGGACGATCCGAGCCATTCCGCAAGACTGATAGTGCTTCCCGACTGAATGAACAGTTTCGGGTAGTTCTTGGTCCGTCCGTGAACTTGGAATGGGGTGACCGGAGAACGGTCCCGTTTCACGTACGACTTGCGTGCGTTGACCTGTGTTGCAATCGCGGTGGTTGTCATTGGCTGGCCACGCTCGAGGAGGATCGCCCGAATGGCCTCGTGAAGCGTCATTTGCTCGTCCTTTGGTCCGTCATGGTGCGGTAAACATCGGTACGGCACGTCGGTTGAGCCGCACTTTAGCCCCGAGCCTAATCGAACGGGACCTGAAGCGACTTTTGGTCGTTGGCGCTCCACCCGAAAGCCGGGGCAACGTGTTTCGCGACGTTCCCCAACAGCTTGGCGTTGTAGTCCACGCCCAGCTGGTTCGGCACTGTGAGCAGGATAGTGTCGGCTGCCTGGACTGCCGCGTCTTTGGCCAGCTCCTCGGCCAACGCGTCCGGCTCGCCGATGTAGCTTTTCCCGAAACGGGACAACGCGCCGTCGAGAATGCCTACCTGGTCCTGGCTGTCTGCCTGGGCACGGAGGCCGAAGTAGTGGTTGTCGATGTCGTCCACGATGGGGATCACGCTGCGGCTCACAGAGATTCGCGGTTCGAAGTCATGCCCGGCAGCGGCCCAGGCCTCGCGGAACATATGGATCTGCTCGGCCTGCAGCTCGTCAAAGGGCACACCCGTGTCCTCCGTGAGAAGAGTGGAGCTCATGAGGTTCATGCCTTGCTCGGCTGCCCAGACGGCCGTCTTCCGGGTTCCGGCGCCCCACCAGATCCGCTGTGGCAGGCCTGGTGACTGGGGCTGGATAGGCAGCAAACCTGTGGCCCCTCCGGCGTAATGGGGATCCGCCTCGGCGACACCGTGCCCTGCGATGGCTTTGCGGAACAGGGCGGTGTGGCGGCGGGCCATGTCGCCGCCGTCCTCGCCGTCGGCTGGGACGTACCCGAAGTTCGCGGCACCATTCCGGGCGGGCTCGGGTGAACCACGGCTCACGCCAAGCTGGAGCCTGCCGTCACTGATGAGGTCCGTAGCCGCGGCTTCCTCGGCCATGTAGAGCGGGTTCTCGTAGCGCATGTCGATCACGCCGGTACCCATTTCGATGCGGCTGGTCCGCGCGGCGATCGCGCTCAAGAGCGGGAAGGGCGAGGCCTGTTGCCGGGCGAAGTGGTGGACACGGAAGAAGGCGCCATCTATGCCCAGCTCCTCCGCGGCAACTGCTAGCTCGATTCCTTGCTTGAGCGCTTCGCCAGCCGTTGGGACGAGCGAGCCAGGGACCCGCGCCCAGTGGCCGAAGGACAGGAAGCCGATCCGTTTCTTGTGCATGTCCGGAACAACGCTGACCCGTGCCGGCTCATTCCTCAATCAGCGCGTCGATAGTGCATTGCCACCACGCCGTTGCTGAGCGGCGTCGCGGAGATCAGATCGAGGTGCCGGGTGCCGGGCAGTCCGCCTTGGTACAGGGTGGGGCCGTGGCCGGTGATCATGGGGTGGATAAGGAATTTGTAGTCGTCGATCAGATCCAATCGGTCCAACTCTGTGGCGAGTTTGCCGCTGCCCACGAGCACCCCGTTGGGAGTCCTGTCCTTGAGTTCCTGCACCGCCGTGCGCAGCTCCCCGGCGACATGATGACTGTTGGTCCAAGGGAAGTCGCTCCGCGTCGCCGAGACGACGTACTTCGGCTTGGCTTCGAGTTTGACCGCCCACTCGCGCAACGCCTGGGGCGCGTCCACTTCCCCGCGGGCCACCAAGGGCCAGTAGACTTCCATCATTTCGTAGGTGGTGCGGCCCCAGAGCATTGCGCCGTTCTGGTCCAGGAGTCGTGTGAAGTGGGCGTGCGTCTCGTCATCGGCGATGCCCTCCTGGTGGTCAACACAACCATCCAAAGTGACGTTGATGCTGAACGTTAGACGGCCCATTCGACGATTCTAGGCCGCCGAGGGCAATAGCGCAGCGTATGGACGAGGGCATACAGGCGTGCGAAATGGTGCAGCCGAAAAGCCGAATCCTTGAAGGCTATACCCTCCGGGGGTATGCTGCTGTTGGACGAAAAGGAGGTGGAAGAGCATCGTGAACAGGCTAGTGTTCCCTCGAGCTCTTTCCACCATCTCCGGACGGCTCTCGCTCCTGCTTCTGGTGGCAGCTGTGATTGCGGGCATTTTTGGCATGCATGTGGTCAGCGGATCCCATGGCGTTCACTCGGCCGACTCTGTGTCTCCGGAAGTAGCCCCTGATTCATCACCTCACGCGCACGCCTCTTCGCAGCTTCTCCATGGGCCTTCGCCTGCGGAAGCGGACAGGTGCACGTCTGGAGGCTGCTCCTGCGTCCAGGCCGACAACGCCAACTGCATCCCTTCCTTGAAAACCGGCTCCTTGGCTGCGCCGCCTCCAGGTACCGCCGTTGCCATCATCTCCGCAACCCGGGGACACCAAGAACCCCCGCCTTTCTGGTCCTATCGGCCAGACGCGCCCACACCCGGGCAACTCAGCATCAGCAGGACGTAAGCATTGGAACGGGCCAACGGCATGCAGGCCCGACTTCGCCATACCTGGTCCCACGTTTTCGGGGCCCATCTGCTTACCCTTGGCGGCCGACCACCGTGCCGCCTGAATTGGCAAAGGACCATTCACTGATGAACAAAAAGCGCTTCATTGTCCCAGGGGCCGCTCTTGCAGGCCTGATCGCATTGGCCAGCTGTGCTTCGAATCCCGCTTCCGATTCGATGCCGGGCATGGATCACGGCAACACCACCGCGTCTGCCAACAGCAGCACCTCCGAGCACAATGCGGCGGACACAATGTTCGCCCAAATGATGATTCCCCACCACGCCCAAGCAGTGGAAATGTCCGACGCGATGCTGGCCAAGAAGGACATCCCTGCGCCTGTCATCGCTCTGGCAACAAAGATCAAAGCAGCGCAGGCACCGGAAATAGACAAGATGACGGCTTGGCTCAAGAGCTGGAACGAGTCGTCCACCATGTCCGGCCACGGTGGTCACAGCATGGACGGCATGCTGAGCGACGCCGAGCTGCTGAAACTCGATGGCTCCCAAGGCATGGAGGCGGCCAAGCTCTTCCTGAGCCAAATGATCGCCCACCATGAAGGCGCCGTCACCATGGCCAAGACCGAGACAAGCCAAGGCAAGAACCCCGACGCCGTCCAGCTCAGCAAGGACATCGTGACCTCACAGGAGCAGGAGATCCAGGAAATGAAGGACCTCCTGGCCGGTCTCTAGCGCCGCGGTACCGTGACGCAAAAGCCCGACGGCGGGAGGTCGCCGTCGGGCTTTTGCGTTGCGTTTGCGTGACTCGCAGCGTTTCCCGCCAAACGCCCCCGTAACCGCTGGTGCAAACGGCGCGAAAGCACGCGGACCCGACGCCGAAAGGGTGCGCTACTTCGCGTGGGCCTCGCCCGCTGCTGCTTCACTTCGTGGATCAACGACTGTGGTGGGAGGCATTGGCTCCGGGTTGGTTGGTCCCGCGCTCTCGATTCTCCACTCGCTTCCCACCCTCACTAACTCAAACTTCTGCTCGTAGACGTAACCCTCGTCAGGTCCCGTCACCCCAGCCACTGGTGCATGCGACAAATGAGTCAGCTCCGACGCGATGGCGTGCGCCCCACCATCAACGAGCGTCAACTCCTTGATGGTTACTTCCGACCTGCTGTCCGTGAAGGCAACCCCATGGCGAAGAAGGTCTTCGGCCTTCCTGCGAAGCTTCAGATATTCCTGTTCCGTTGCAGCCACGGCAGACGGGGCGAAGTAGTGGTCAATCTCGTCGGTGCTTGGCGCCAGCCCGGATACAATCTGATGATTCCTACGATCGATGGCTTGCTCGATGACGGCTTGTATGGAGGCCACGGATTCGGGATCCGGTTTCGCGGACGGACTCCCGCACGCGGAGACCGCCATGAGGCCAACTGCTGCGCTTGTTACCAGGAGCCTCCGGGACACGAGCATCAGGCCGCCTCTCACATGAACCCTAAAACCGCCTCCCCCAATTGAAGGCTCTCCGAAAAGTAACAGCCCGCCCTCAGGAGCACCAGACCTCGGTAAGAAAAGGCTCGACGGCGGGAGGTCGCCGTCGGGCTTTTGCGCTGCGTTTGCGTGACTCGCAGCGTTTCCCGCCAAACGCCCCCGTAACCGCTGGTGCAAACGGCGCGAAAGGGCGCGGACCCGACGCCGAAAGGGTGCGCCCGGCGCGAAGGAGTGCTGGAGGCGCGAAGTGGTGGAACCCGCCAAGGTCTAGCGGCTGCTGCCCGCCAGCAAACCCCGGCGCTGCAGCAAGCGCTTTTCGATCGGCCCGAACACCAGGAGCTCGATCAAGATTCCCACGAACAGGATCAGAAGGATCGCGGACATCACAATGGTCATGTCGGACAAGAGTCGGCCTTGATCCAACAACGAGCCCAGCCCAAAGCCGATGGTGCCGCCCACCGCGATGATTTCAGCGGCCATGAGGGATCGCCAAGAGAAAGCCCAGCCCTGCTTCAGACCGCCGATGTAACCGGGAAGTGCGGCCGGCAGGACAATCTGCAGCGCCATCTGGAGACGGTTGGCCCCAAGGACCGTGCCCACGCTGCGGTACTGCGGCGGGATCTGGTCCACACCGGAGATGAGCCCGTTGATGATGGACGGGATGGCGCCCATGAAAACAACGAAGTATACGGTGGCGTCGGTGAGGCCGAACCAGATGATCGCAGCAGGAACCCAAGCCACAGACGGTAGAACCTGCAAACCGGAAATCAGCGGCCCGAACGCACGGCGCAAAGGAGCCACCTGAGCCAGGATCAGCCCTACAGGCGTCGCGATGACCACCGAAATCAGGAAGCCGATCACACCACGCTGCAGAGACGTCCACACTGCTTCCTGGACTTTACCTTCGCCCCACATCGTGACGAACTGGGTGAGGACGTCCAAGGGTCCGGGAACGAGGTCGCGCCGCTTGAATTCGAGCGAAACGTAGAACTGCCACGCCAGGATGAGGACCACCAGGGCGGCAACGGGCAGCAGCACCCGCTTCCATTCGATGCCGGCCTTGCGCCCGCTATCCGACTGGAGGTTGTCCAGGCCGGCTTCGAGGTCGCGTAGTTCCGAGGCGTTGCCCTTCAGCGACGGCGAGGTGATGTGCTCTTTGGAATCTGTCACGGGAAGGGTCCGCTCTTCGGTGGTGATGGGGTTACTTGGCATGGCGGCGGATCTCCTCGCGAAGGCGGCGCGTGATGGTTCCGGTGAGCTCCCCAGCACGTCCCGGATCAGTGCGATGCTCCTCGGTGACGTCCCATTCGGCCACAACGCGGCCGGGACGCGAGGAGAGCAGCAACACCCGCTGGCCGAGACGGACGGCCTCGCGTACGTTGTGGGTAACGAACACGATGGTCCGGCCGGTTTCCTTCCAGATCCGCTCAAGCTCGTCGTGGAGGAGGTCGCGGGTGATGGCGTCGAGGGCGGCGAACGGCTCGTCCATCAACAGCAGTTGCCGGTCCTGTGCCAAGGAACGGGCCAAAGCCACGCGTTGCCGCATGCCGCCTGACAGCTCGTGGGGACGCTTGTCCCCCGCGCCGCCCAAGTGCACCAGTTCCAGCAGTTCGGTTGCGCGGGCACGCCGGCTCGCCTTGGTGCTGGACTTGTCCGCCAGCTGCAAAGCCAACTCGATGTTGCCCCGCGCCGTCAGCCAAGGGAACAGGGCCGCGTCCTGGAACATGAAGGCTGCGCCGTCGCTGGGCACTTCAAGAGCGCCCGACGTCGGCGGTTCCAGTCCCGCCATGATGTTCAGCAGGGTGGACTTACCGCAGCCGGACGCACCGAGGAGGGCGACGAATTCGCCTTGAGCGATGGTGGCGTTGACGTCGTCCAGCACCGGGGCGCCA
Organism: Arthrobacter sp. Rue61a; assembly: GCF_000294695.2. Classification (NCBI taxonomy): domain Bacteria; kingdom Bacillati; phylum Actinomycetota; class Actinomycetes; order Micrococcales; family Micrococcaceae; genus Arthrobacter; species Arthrobacter sp. Rue61a. Next base: position 3,549,718 of record NC_018531.1, read on the forward strand.
TCGCCGAAGCGCTTGCCCAGGTTCTCGAGTACGACTGGCATGGTCCCGTCCTTCGTGTTGATTGGTAGAGCTGATGTGGCCAAAGGCCGGCCCGCTCCCCCATGAAGAAGAGGGGAAGCGGACCAGCCCGTTACTGCTTAGTCTTGGCCAAGACCTGCAGCTGAGGTCTTCTTGCCTTCAACCTCGTTCAAGGTGCGGAGATCGAAGATGCCGTTGATGTCAGCCTGCTGGGTGGTTCCGGCTTTCACACCGTCTTCCAGCAGCTTGTTGTACGTTCCGGCCAGCGGGTCGGTGGTGAACTTGATGTTCTGCAGAGCGCGTTCAATCACGTTGGCCGGCAGCGGCTTGCCTGCCGTGTCCTTCAGAACCGCGTTGATGGTGGTTGCCTTCTCCTCAGCAGAAGCCGAGTTGAGCCAGTTCACGGATTCAACGTGACCCTTCAGAAGAGCCTTTACGGTCTCGGGGTGTTCGGCGGCGAACTTCTTGTTCACGATCAGGATGGTGGTGGTGAAGTCACCGTTCTCCCACAAGTCCTTCTCATCAACCAGGACCTTCGCCCCGGCTTCGAGCACCAGGCGGGAGGCCCAAGGCTCAGGCAACCACGCGCCGTCGAGCTTTCCGTCCTGGAAGAGCTTCAGCGACTGGGCGTTTTCGGTGGGGTTGATGTTCACATCGCCGCTGCCATCGGTGTTGGTCTTGAATCCTTGGTCGCCCAACCAAGCGCGGAGGGCCACGTCCTGGGTTCCGCCAAGCTGCGGGGAGCTGAGGATCTTGCCCTTGAGGTCGGCCGCGGAGTTGATCTCCGGCTTGACCACCAACTGGGCGCCGCCCGATGCTGCGCCGGCGATGATGCTGATGGACTCGCCCTTGCTCTTGACGAAGGAGTTGATGGCCGGGTTCGGGCCAATGTACGTAGCGTCGATGGCGCCGGCGTTCAGGGCTTCGATCGCGGCGGGGCCAGCGTTGAAGACCTGGGTGCTGAGCTTGGTTTCGCCGAGTTCCTTGGCGATCAGGCCCTTGCTGGTGCCTACCAGCGCCGGGCCGTGGGTGACGTTGCTGAAGTAGCCGAGCTTGAGCTCAGCCGCGGGCGTGGTGGTGGGAGCCGGTGCAGCTTGGTTGTTCTGCGAAACAGCGGAAGCGACTGCGGCGCCTGCACCGATCAGCAGCACCAGGCCGACGGCCAAGCCGATTTCCAGGGTGCGGCGGCGCTTGGGCTTGGGTGCGGTCTCACCGGCGACAATGCGAGTGGTACCGGAATCAGGTTTGTGTGACTCGGGGGTGTTCGACATGAGGGGGTCCTAAGGAGATGTTGGATGCGAGTTGGGGCGAAGATCAGGCCCCGTGACATCGCCCGTCGAGGGCAAGCAAGGACCATTCCGGAGAGGTCATGCATTCACAGTAGGGACTGTCATATTTCCGCTTCAATCCCGCAGAAACCAAGGTTCACGCAGGTTCACGTGGCGTCATATTCGCTGCCAGGCCTTCAATGTCGCGCGGAGTTGTGCGGCAGCAGCCACCTATGAGACGGGCGCCGCGATCCTGCCAATCCGGGGCGTTGCCCGCCAAGGTTCCACTGCCCTGAACGCCCGCCGATGGAGCCCACGTCTTGGTCACGGCATCGTAGCTCTCCCCCGAATTCGGATACGCGACCAGTGGCTTGTTCGAGAAGCGGTGCAGAGTGCCGAGCGCGTCCGTTACGAGCTCCAGCGGCACACAGTTAACGCCGACGGCGGTCACGCGCGGTTCCGCGCTGAGCAGCACAGCCACGTCGCCGATCGGTGTTCCGTCGCTGATGTGGCCGCTGTCCCGCAGCGTAAACGTAAACCAGGATTCGACGTCGAACTCCGCTACGAGCGCCACCAGCGCCTCCGCTTCGGCGTATGACGGCAGCGTCTCACATGCCAGGAAATCCGCGCCGGCTTCCACCAGCGCAGCAATGCGAGGCCGGTGGAAGTCCCTGAATTCCGCGGCAGAAAGCGTGTAATCACCGCGGTACTCTGAACCGTCAGCGAGGTAAGCGCCGTATGGGCCAACGGATCCGGCCACCAAAAGCGGCCCATTCGCGGTGCCATCTGCCAAAGCTTCCCGGCGCGCTTCATCGGCCAAGCGGACACTCAACGCCACCAACTCCAGCGACTCTTCAGCGCCCAGCCCACGCCATGCGAAACCCTGCGGAGTCGCCTGGTAGCTGGCTGTGATGGCAACGGAGGCACCGGCGTCGAAGTAGTCCCTGTGGACCTGTTTGATCAGGTGCGGCTGCTCCAGCAGGACCTTGGCCGACCACAACGGATCCTCAAGATCGCAACCGTGGGCCTCCAGTTCCGTGGCAAGTGCGCCGTCCAAAACCAGGTCCTTGCCGGTAGCCAGATGGGTGCTGAGCGTGGTGTTATGTGGCATGGGTCCTTCCCCAAAAAGAAAACCGCAGCTTGCTCGCTGATCCCGCCGTACAACGTTAGGAGTCGCGAACAAGCTGCGGTTTTGTGACTACGTGTGACCCTAGATGACGTAACGTTCGTCTTCATGGTCGCCCGGGTGGTCCTTCACCAAACCAGCGGCAAGGGTGTTGCCGTCGATGGGGTCGATCACCAGGAAGGCGCCTGTGCGCCGGTGGTGCAGGTAGTTCTCCAGCGGCAACGGAGCGGACAAGCGAAGCTGCGCGTGTCCGATGTCGTTGAGCTCCAGGTTGGAAGCCGGCTCCACGTTGAACGTAGCCAGGTCCAGCTTGCCGGTGACGTTCCGGACCAGCGCCTGAACGGTGCGCGTTCCGTGCTTCACCAGGACCTTCTGGCCTTCGCGGAGCGGCTTCGGCGAGAGCCATGCCAGCGATGCGTACAGGTCAGCGGTGCTTTCGCGGACCGTCCCGGCTGCAGCGATGGTGTCGCCGCGGGCGATGTCGATCTCGTCGGCCAAACGGACAGCCACCGATTGCGGGGCAGCGGCCTCTTCCAGCGACTGGCCGGCAAAGTCGATGCCAACAACCGTGGTGGTGCGCGGCTCGTGACCCGGGCTGATGACGGATACTTCGTCGCCGAGCTTCACGGAGCCCTCGGTGATTTGGCCGGCGTAGGCACGGTAATCGCGGTACGCCTCTACATCGAGCCCGGCAGCAACAGCATCCGGAGCAAGGGCGCCCTGCGGCCGGATGACCAGCTGGACCGGGAAGCGGAAGCTTTCCAGTTCTGCCTCAAGCTCATCAGCGGCAGGGAGGGTTTCGAGGACCTCCAGCAGTGCAGGTCCGGTGTACCAAGGGGTGCGCTCGGAGCGATCCACAACGTTGTCGCCGTCGAGCGCCGAAACGGGAACCACCAGCAGATCAGCAACGCCATCGGAACCCAGGCCGAGCTCGCGGGCAACCTTCTGAACATCAGTTTCGATGTCGCGGAACACTTGCTCGCTGAAGTCCACCAGGTCGATCTTGTTCACCGCCACGATGACGTGGGCCACACGCAGCAACTGCAGCACGGACAGGTGCCGGCGGGTCTGCTCCAGCACACCCTTACGGGCGTCAATGAGTACGACGACGGCATCCGCAGTGGACGCGCCGGTCACCGTGTTCTTGGTGTACTGAACGTGGCCGGGGCAGTCCGCCAGAATGAAGCTGCGGCGGTCCGTAGCGAAATAGCGGTAGGCGACATCGATGGTGATGCCCTGCTCGCGCTCGGCACGCAGGCCGTCGGTCAGGAGGGCCAGGTCAATCCCGCCCTTTTCCCCGCCGAAGCCGCGGTCCGCAGAGGTGCGGGCAACGGCGTCGAGCGTGTCAGCAAGAATAGCCTTGGAATCGTGAAGGAGGCGGCCCACCAAAGTGGACTTGCCGTCGTCCACCGAGCCGGCGGTCGCGAAACGGAAGAGGGTTGTGGGCAGGGCTGTTTCCAGCCCGGCAGCCAATGTTTCGGTGCTCATTTAGAAGTAGCCGTCCTTCTTGCGGTCTTCCATGGCTGCCTCGGAGATGCGATCATCTGCTCGGGTGGCGCCACGTTCGGTCAGGGTGGAGGCAGCGACTTCAACAACGACGTCGGCCACAGTGCGGGCGTCTGACTCGACGGCACCTGTGCAGGACATGTCTCCCACCGTGCGGTAGCGCACCAGCTTGGTGATGACATCCTCGTTGGGCAGCGGCTGGGAAACCTCGCCCACAGCACGCCACATGCCGTCGCGGGCGAAAACTTCGCGCTCGTGAGCGTAGTAGAGGCTGGGGAGCTCGATGTTCTCACGCTCGATGTAGCGCCAGATGTCCAGCTCGGTCCAGTTGCTGATGGGGAACGCGCGGACGTGCTGGCCCACCGTGTGGCGGCCGTTGTACAGGTTCCACAGTTCGGGGCGCTGGTTGCGCGGGTCCCACTGGCCGAATTCGTCGCGGAGGCTGAGGATGCGCTCCTTGGCACGGGCCTTATCCTCGTCACGGCGGCCGCCGCCGAACACGGCGTCGAACTTGTTGCGCTGGATGGCGTCCAACAGCGGAACGGTCTGCAGCGGGTTGCGAGTGCCGTCGGCGCGCTCGGCAAGCTCGCCGCGGTCGATGAACTCCTGCACGGAGCCAACAACCAACTTCAGGCCCAGGCGCTCAACGGTGCGGTCGCGGAAGTCGATGACCTCCGGGAAGTTGTGGCCCGTGTCCACGTGAAGGACGGGGAAGGGAACCTTGCCCGGCCAGAACGCCTTGGTGGCCAGGTGCAGCATGACCACGGAATCCTTGCCGCCGGAGAACAGCAGCGCGGGCTTCTCGAACTCGGCAACAACCTCGCGGATGATGTGAATGGCTTCGGACTCGAGGGTGTCCAAGCTGGAGAGGCGCTCGGCTGAGGGGGCGTCAACTGCCGCTGCAACTTCCACCGTGGACTCCTCTGTTGTGTACGTGCTCATGTGTGTAGTCCGCATTCTGTCTTGTCGGATCCTGCCCAGCGGCCGGCGCGGGGGTCTTCACCCGGGGCCACTTTGCGGGTGCAGGGCTGGCAGCCGATGGACGGGTAGCCCTGGCTCAGGAGGGGGTTGACGGGAAGGATGTTGTCCTCGGAGTACTCGATCAGCTGATCGAAGGTCCAGTCGACCATCGGGTTCACCTTGACCAGGCCGAAGCCTTCATCCCAGGTGACCACGGGAGTATTCGTGCGGGTGGGGGCTTCATCGCGTCGGACACCGGTGAACCACACCTCGTAGCCGGCAAGCGAGCGGCGCAGCGGCTGAACCTTGCGCAGCGCGCAGCACTGGGCGGGGTCCCGGGCGAACAGGTCCTTGCCCAGAAGGCGGTCCTGCTGTTCCACGGTGCTTTCCGGAAGGACGTCCACCACGTTGACGCGCAGGTTGGCCGCAACTTCGTCGCGGGTCTGGTGCGTTTCCTTGAAGTGGTAGCCGGTTTCCAGGAACAAGACGTCGACGCCGGGAAGCTGGTCCGCGACCAAAGCCGGCAGGACGGCATCGGCCATGGAGCAGGCGACTGTCACCGTGGGCAGTTCGAAGTTGCGGGCCACCCAGGCGATGACGTCCCGAGCCGGCGCGTTCCAGCCCAGCTCAGCAGCACCTGATTCAGCTAAGGCCTTGAGCTCTTCATGGGAGCGCAGCAACGGACGGGCTGCTGAGCTGGCGAGGTTGGTAATGGTGACGGGATCTGTCATTGGAGATCTCCTTCATCTGCCGAGTGTGCCCACTCTGCAAAGGTCTGGCCCTCTGCGCCCACGGCGACGAACTTCCGGACCACGCGCTCCACATAATCGGGCAGGTCTTCCACCGTGACTTTGAGGCCGCGGACGGTACGTCCCAAACCGGCTTCCTCGCGCTCGTTGTTAGCCAGCCCGCCACCGAGGTGGACCTGGAAACCCGGGGTGGGATCGCCGTCGGGCGTTGGCAGCATCATGCCCTTCAGGCCGATATCGGCCGTCTGGATACGTGCGCAGGAGTTCGGGCAACCGTTGATGTGGAGGGACAGTGCCGACGGCAGCTGCTTGGTCTCCACGAGGTCGGCCAAGCGGCGCTCCAGCTCAGCGATGGCCGTAGCCGCCGTGACCTTGGTTTCCACGATGGCCAACTTGCAGAACTCGATGCCCGTGCAGGCGATGGTGCCGCGGCGGAACACGGACGGACGAGCCGAGAGGCCCAAGGTATCCAGTTCGGCGATGAGCGGCTCCACCTGCTCCTTGGCCACGTCCAGGATGACCAGCTTCTGGTGAGGAGTGGTACGGAGGCGGTAGCTTCCGTGCTTCTCCAGCGTGTCAGCCAGCGTAACCAGTGCCTCGCCGGAGGTGCGACCCACAGTCGGGGTCACGCCGATGAAGAACTTGCCGTCCTTCTGCTCATGAACGCCGATGTGGTCACCGGGAGCCGTGGGCTTGGGAGCTGCAGGGCCATCGGGAAGCTTGAATCCGAGGTATTCGTCTTCAAGGATCTGGCGGAACTTGGCAGGACCCCAATCGTTCATGAGGAACTTCAGGCGGGCCTTGGTGCGCATACGGCGGTAACCGTAGTCGCGGAAGATGCTGGTGACGCCGAGCCATACTTCAGCGGCAACGTCAGCGGAGACGAACACACCCAGGCGTTCGGCCAAGCGGGGGTTGGTGGACAGGCCGCCGCCAACCCAGAGGTCGTAGCCCGCGCCGAGTTCGGGGTGGACGACGCCAACCAAGGCGAAGTCGTTGATCTCGTGCACCACGTCCTGGGACGGGTGGCCCGTGATGGCGGTCTTGTATTTGCGCGGCAGGTTAGCCAGCTCGGGGTCGCCGATGAAACGCTCGGCCAGCTCGTGGATCAACGGCGTGGGATCGATGATCTCGTCCTTGGCGATGCCCGCGACCGGGGATCCGAGGATGACGCGGGGAACGTCGCCGCAAGCCTCAGTAGTAGACAGTCCGATGCCTTCGAGGCGGCGCCAGATTTCCGGCACGTCCTCAACACGGATCCAGTGCAGCTGGATGTTCTGGCGGTCCGTGAGGTCGGCCGAGCCGCGGGCGAAGTCCACGGAGATCTGGCCAATAACGCGAAGCTGCTCGGTGGTCAGCGCACCGCCGTCGATGCGCACACGCAGCATGAAGTACTTGTCTTCGAGCTCGTGCGGTTCAAGCGTTGCGGTCTTGCCGCCGTCGATCCCGGGCTTGCGCTGGGTGTAGAGGCCCCACCAACGGAAGCGGCCGTGAAGGTCTGTGCCGTCGATCGAATCGAAGCCCTCTTTGGAGTAGACAGACTCAATCCGCTCACGGACGTTCAGCCCGTTGTCTTCCTGTTTCCAGGTCTCGTTGGCATTGAGGGGCGCGGTGCCGTCAACCTTCCACTGGCCGTGGGGCTTGGCGGCAGGGCGGGTGCGTGCCGGACGCTTGGTGGTCTCAGCCGACGCACCGGCTACAGCTGTATCTGTCATACATCGACTGTAGGTCTGGCCAGTTTTCGCCAGCAAAGGTCCGGAAACGCGAAGTCACCTAGGGAAACATTTCGTCACGAAGGCTTCATCGGCCTTGTTGCAGCGGGCTTCTTATGCAGGTTCATATTGTGGCTTTGTGGCCCCTTTCGTGACGCTCCTCTGTGGGATTGAACGTGTGACAAGACGGATTCGTCCAATCGTTGTAGCGTCGTTGAGGTATCGGCCGAGTCCGAGGACGCTATTTGGGGGAACGATGACGCTCAACTGGAATATTGACACCGCAGGCACCCACGCGTGCTGACCACGGCGGCTTCTAATATCGACGCGCAGAACGAAGCGGCGAAGGGTATGGGGACCGCCATTTCCGATGCTGGGGCCACACTCGGCACCGGTCTCGTAGCTCAGGCGCTCAATGAATTCGTAGAGCAGTCACTGGCACTCAAGGTCAAGTTCATTGCCGGCAGGTCCGCAGCAATCGTCCAAGGAACCAACGACGCCCTCATGGCGTACGTTCAGGCAGACGGCGTCATGGCGCAGCAGGCCCAGGCCTCGGCCATCGCGGCCGGCAACAGCGCGTCCGGTAACAGCGCGTCCGACGGCGGCGCCATGCCACTGCGGGCAGGTCACCGCCCGGCGGAGCTTGGCTAAAGGGACAACATGACTACCTTCAACGAGATTTGTGTAGCGCCAGGGGGTGGGGTCCCGGGCCTCGACCTCACAGCGTTGCCCGTGATACCCAACCCGGAAGCTTTGGACGCACAAGCTGCTGCCCTTTCAACTGCCGGGGCGAAGTATGAGGCATCAGTTCAGGTCACTGCCTCGGGCTGGAACGCCTTGGCCGGGACATTCGATACACCCGAGAAGCCACAGCTTCTGGCGGCCTTTTCCCCAGTTACCACCATGGCGGATGATCTCAATAGCGGCGTTTCAATGGTCGCTTCTGCCCTGTCGGTTTTCGCTTCCGCTTGCCGCGACATCAAAACGAGAAGCGACGCCCTGAGGAGCGATTCCGGAAATCTCAGTTCACGCATTGAGCTCAAGGGCGACGAGTGGGCCACCGCTCCTGAGCTCGTTAGTGAGCAGAACCGGCAGCTCGCTGAACTTAACAACATCAAGGCTCGGTTCATGGAAGCCGAGCAGGACTGTGCCAATAAGATCGCTGCCCAGTACGGCGGAACACATTATGTGAACATCAACGATTCGCAGGCGAAGCCGGATGGATCCAATGTTCATGCTGTTGATGCCGGGACTTTGGATGCATTGGGCGCACAAGGTGATCTCCCCTGGGGCGCACCCGTGGATCGGGCCAGACTTCGGGGCTTGATGGGTGCTGGGCAGGGCCTGTTGGACTCGGGGTGGGAGTTGGTGGGCGGCGCCTACTCATTGACTCCGTTGTCGCTGGCGTGGAAACCCGAGATTAAGGAATTGGGCCTCACCACCCAAAATTTCGGTGACGCCTGGAGTGGTGTGGGCAGCATGCTCTGGAACGTGGGCATGTTTGTAGCCCCTGGCATCTGGCTGGACCGGGCAATCACAGGGAAACAGTAGGAGCAGGACGCTGCGGCTGAGCAGTTGGGAAAGGTCCTTCCGGACTTATTCCAGGCGGACGCATGGTCAAAGGGCGAATGGGAATATGCCCTGACCCGCAACTCAGCGGATGTTGGCGCCTTCGTTGTCTCCTTCGGTACGGCTGGCGTCCTGAAGGCCGGATCCCTCGCTGAACGACTTGGTCTGCGTCTCGCCAGTGCGGGTAACCTAGCAAGTCTGCCCGGCACACTGCCAGGCCTTGCCAAAGTAGGAGAACTCCGTTCAGTGACGGTAGCAAAAATCACTGACGTGATGACTACGGTCAAGGTTGTCACCTGGGAGAGCCTGGTCAAACCACCGTTGCAGGGATCCGCGAACCTCCTCAACCACCTCGACGACGGTGCTGGCGCAGTCCGTGTAGCGGACGGCATCTCCGGGGTGGGCCGTGGTCCTTTGGGCGGTCTGGCAGAGGAGGTTCTTCACGGCATCGACCGCCTGGACCAGGCCGCCTACCGTCCCCCGGCGATGGGCACCCTCGGCAGAGCCGCGGAGCATCACGAAGTCATCGCCCAACTCAAACCTTCGCCGCTCCACGATGCCTCGAACCCTGCAGTGCAGCAAGTGGTTCGTGTCCCCGATTCCATGGTTCCCGGACCCAGGACTCCCTGGACCAAAGTCACCGAAGGCTTCGCACCCAACACCGAATACCGGGTGCCCGGCCGCGGTACCTTCATTACGGATGCGAACGGGACCATCAAAGAAGCTGTCATCACCAAGGTCAAGGACAAACTGAACCCTGACCTGAACAACCCGCTGCCGGACATGACGTACAAGGTGGAGGGCGTCAAAGGTGACGTGACGTTCAAGACCAATGGAGAAGGACATACGGAACACGTCAAGGTGGAGGGGCTCGAACTCGGGGACGGCCAAAGGTCCCCATACATCCAAGGACAGGTCGGCAGGGAATCAATGGCCGAGATAGGCGACTGGGATCCCGACGTCGTTCCACCCGACTACGACGGCGGCCACCTCATCGCGCGACTCTTCGACGGAATCGGCGAACGCATCAACACCGTTGGCATGCTAAAGGAACTGAACCGAAGCTCCGTTAACCGGAAGAACTTCTACAGGATAGAGATGCAGCTCCGCGACAAGTTGCTCGAAGTACCGCCGCCTAAGATCGATTTGGAAATAGACATTATTCGCACACCGGGACTGAAGACTCCCTCACTATTTGAAGTCAATGCATGGGAAAACGGGGAAGGCCTGATAAGCAGGGAATTCCCCAACCTGATAGGAAAGAAGCGATCATGACGGCAGGGAGAGAGAGCCAAAAAGATTTCGAAACAACTCGAGCACTCGAGAGAACCATTGCGGAAGGACTTTGGACGGCACGGCCTTTGGACATTGAGTGGGACACCTTCGCATACGTCCGCTCAGAAGTAGGCGGAACAGCAAGTGCCATCGCTAAGGCCTACTTGGATGGCGCCGAGATAAAGCGCAAGCACATCGACAAGAGCGTTGTCATCGCGGCGCGGACGCTACGGGAGTTGATGTACAGGCCAGGCAAAGGCACCTGGTTTTCTATGACTCTGAGCATCACGCCAGCCGGCGATGGCTGGGAAGCCAGTTACAACTACACGGAGAAGCCCCTCTGGGAGCTAGGTGATCCCGTCAACGACACTTTTGCCCAGGAGCTGTACCTCTTCCCCCGCGACGAGGAACACATCCCTGACTGGTTCAAAGAAGAAATGAAGGGTGCCACCTGGACCCCGGATTCCGACTAGGGCTTCCAGAATGACGCAAGGAACCACTTCACAGGACACTTTCGAATCGACTCGAGAACTCGAGAGAACCATTGCTGAAGGACTTTGGGCCGTTCGGCCCCAAGACATCCAATGGGATGAGTTTGCATATGTTCGCTCCGAAATCGGAAGCAGGGCAAGCTCCATCGCAAGGGCCTACTTAGCCGGTGCCGAGGTGAAACGCATCCACGTGGACAACAACGTTCTTATAGCAGCCCGGACGCTTAGGGAAGTGCTGTACAGGCCCGGCAAAGGAACCTGGCTTTCCATGACTCTGAAAGTCACTCCCAAAGGAGACGGCTGGGAAGCCAGCTACAACTACGACGAAAAGCCCGTTTGGGAACTCGGCGAGCCAGTCAACGACACCTACGCCCAAGAGCTGTACCTCTTCCCCCGCGACGAGGAACACATCCCCGACTGGTTCAAGGAAGCAATGCGGGGCGCAACCTGGACCCCGGATTCCGACTAGGGCTTCCAGAATGAGGCAAGGAGCCACTTCACAGGACACTTTCGAATCGACTCGAGAACTCGAGAGAACCATTGCGGAAGCGCTTTGGGCTGCGCGGCCAAACGACATCGAGTGGGACACCTTCGCATACGTCCGCTCAGAAGTAGGCGGAACAGCAAGTGCCATTGCTAAGGCCTACTTGGATGGCACCGAGATGAAGCGCAAGCACATCGACAAGAGCGTTGTCGTAGCGGCGCGGACGCTACGGGAGTTGATGTACAAGCCAGGCAAAGGCACCTGGTTTCTATGACTCTGGGCATCACGCCAGCCGGCGATGGCTGGAAAGCCAGTTTCAACTACACGGAGAAGCCAGTCTGGGAGCTTGGTGATCCCGTCAACGACACTTTTGCCCAGGAGCTGTACCTCTTCCCCCCGCGACGAGGAACACATCCCCGACTGGTTCAAAGAAGAAATGAAGGGCGCCACATGGACCCCGGATTCCGACTAGGGCTTCCAGAATGACGCAAGGAACCACCTCACAGGACACTTTCGAAACAACTCGAGAACTCGAGAGAACCATCGCGGAAGGACTTTGGACGACACGGCCTTTGGACATTGAGTGGGACACTTTTGCGTATGTCCGCTCTGAGATAGGGGGCCGGGCAAGCGCCACCGCAAAGGCTTACCTAGGTGACAAAGAGGTAAAACGCAGGCGCACCGAAGACAGCGTTCTCCTAGCGGCCAAGAAACTTCGAGAAGCTATGTACAAGCCGAGTAGGGGAACGTGGTTTTCCATGCGCCTCATTGTTACGCCCACCGGCGATGGCTGGGAGGCTTCCTACAATTACGACGATAGACCGCATTGGGAACTCGGTGAACCGTCCGCTGACACTTATGCCCAGGAGCTGTACCTCTTCCCCCGCGAAGAGGTACACATCCCGGACTGGTTCCGCGAAGAAGTCAAGAAGGCCACTTGGACCCCGGAGGATGCCTAACCGCTGTGGTCAGCGGCTAGCCAACACTGCGTCGTACCGTTCCAGCGCGATCTCCGCCAACACAGGAGACGGCAGCAAAGGTGCCGCAACAACGTCCGCGCCCGCCTTCGCCAGCTGGTCGTGGAAATAACCGGTAGCCAACAGGTATGAGGCAATGAAGACCTTGCCTGTCCCACCGTCGGCGGCGAGTTCGGCACGCAAGGAGGCGACGCCGTCGGGCACTGTCGGCTGGGCGCTGGCGCCATAGGCGACCCGCACCTTGTTCGGCAACAGCTCGCCGAGCAGTCGCGCCTGCTCTTCCGAATCCACCGAGCCGTCCGGAAGCGAGGATCCAGCGGCAGCCAGCAGCACGCCGTCGTTCTCGGTCAGTCCAGCCGCCCGCAAATGCGTGGCCAACAGCTCAGCCAGCCGCGGGTCAGGGCCCAACGGCCTTGCGGCCACTACCTCGGGCCGGGTCTTGATCGCTTTGGGCACGTCCACCTTGATGTGGAAGCCGGTAGAGAGCAAGAGCGGCACGACGACGGCGGCAGTCCCCTCCGGCAGGCCCTCCACCACTCCGCCCAGCTCCGGTTCCTGCACGTCAACGTACGCCTCAACCACGCGCAAGCCGGGGCGGAGGGTCTCAATTTCTGCCATCACACGGCGGATGGCAGCTTGGCCTTCGGCATTGCGGGTTCCGTGGGCGCAAGCGATCAAAACAGGGCTGTTCATGGGAGCTAGCGTAACGTTGAGCCAGCACCTGTTGTTAAGCACGTTAAGAAAGAACCAGTCCACTTGATTTCCTTTGACATTGTTCTTCTTTGGCTTGACCTCATCGGCGTGTTCTTTTTTGCAGTGTCGGGCTCGTTGTTGGCCGCCCGGAAGCAGTTCGACTTTGTTGGCTCAGTGCTGCTCGCTTCCATCGCGGCGCTGGGCGGTGGCGTAATCCGTGACATCGTGATCAACGCCGGTCCCCCTATCGCTTTTACCAACCCCGCGTACCTGGCCCCGCCGTTGTTGGCTGCGCTGCTGGTTTACTACTTGTTTTCCTCCGTGCAGCGCTTCACCTCTCTGCTGACCCTGTTCGACGCCGGCGGGCTGGCCTTGTTCTGCATCACCGGCACCCTGAAGGCCATCAGTGCGGGCATGAACCCGGTGGCCGCAATCCTGTTGGGCGTCACCACGGGAGTGGGCGGCGGTCTGCTCCGTGACATCACGGCCAACGAGATTCCAACCCTGTTCAACAACCGCGATATCTATGCGCTGCCCGCCTTCGTGGGCGCGGGGCTGACCACGTTGCTGTGGCACCTTGGCCTGTTCAGCGGGCTTACGGCCTGTGTCATTGCCGGTGTTGTCTTCACTTTCCGGGTGACCGCCTGGCGCCGCGGCTGGTATGTCCCCCTGGCTGTGCGCGGATGGCATCGCGCAGGCACCGGTGGGGGCGCAATTTCGGGTGCCCGGGATTAGCTAGGATAAGAGCATGACTGACATGTTCCTCGAGAAGTTCCGCGCGCTGGTCCCAAAGTATCTCGAGGATGAATGGCAGGAAGAAGACGGCCTCACGCCGGATGAACTGGACGACGCCCTCGCCGATCACTCCTTCACCATCCCGCTGGTTCTGCGCGAGTTCTACCTCGCCATCGGTGGCTGCGAGGACCTCATGGAGGCCTACCACTACTTCTGGGACCCCGAGGAACTCGAGGTGGATGACGAAGGCTTCCTCATGTTCCTTGAGGACGAGGATGAGCAGTTCACCTGGGGCTTCCGCACCGCCGACCTCAGCATCCCGGACCCCATCGTGTGGCGCCGCAACAACGCCCGCGGCCAGTGGAAGAGCGAAGAGGGCACGTTCTCCGAGTTCGTGTTCGACATGTTCGAGTGGGCATTTAACGACGAAGACTAACTTTCCAGGTTTCGAGCAGCCTCTTCTCACCCATTCCGGGTTGGGAAGGGGCTGTTTTTGTTCCCCTCTCGCGAAGGATTACGACGGCGGTCGGCCGGCTATGTATCGGAACGGGCCGAAACGGCCGGTCTCCCGGTTGCGCAGAACCACTAGGAGTTCGTCCACCATCCGCTGAGGGTGATGCACTACGTCTGCATAGTAGTAGTGCAGGGTCATGAGTCCGCCGAGGATGCCTGCATTGTTCCGGTATTGGTCCTTCTTGACCTGTTTCCCCTCCAGGTGGGTGCCGCCGTCGAGTTCTACAATCAGGCAGTCTTCGATCAGACAGTCCACTTCTCCCACACCTGGTACGTCCACATGCATACGGACTCTGAGACCTGCCCGGGTGAAGTGTGTATGGGCCAACACCTCCAAGAGGGAGTCGGCACGAGGGAGAACCCAACCCACGATCTCGCGGACCTTGCCATTCCGGTTGCCGGGAAGCTTCGATCTCAGGAAATCCGTAGACAGGAGTGCTTGGCTAACTGCGCTCTGCACCATGACCAGTGCTTCAAGTTCCGGTAGGCACCTGAGGGAGTGGATCAGGACATCGGCTACCCCTGCAACTGGTAGATACGAGTGTGCCGGGTGCAGGCAGGCTCCGTGGTGGACTACACCACGTCTCACTTGGCCCGTACTGCAGCTCAAATGGAGAGAGCCGGGGTCGCCAAGGGTCCAAAGCCGATAGAAGCGAGCTGCTGAAACGCAGGTAAGTAGGCCATCGGCTCGAAAGGCGGCAACGACGTCGGGGTCCGCTCTTCTTGACGTGTAGACGCCACGATGAAGGCGGGTCACTCGGCCGTCCCTGACTGCATTCGTGAGCATGCGGCGAGTAAAGCCTGCAGTTGTTGAGAAGTTCCTTATGTGGACAACTCCCGCGGGCCGCCACCACCTACTTTGAGGTCTTGAATGCAGCGACACACCCTGCGGCAGGCGCGTCCCGGGCTTCCCAAAGTCTGAGTAGGTGATGGAGGACCAACGCCGTCCTGTAAATCACGCTGCGTGAACGAAAAAACCGTTGACGCGGAAAGTTGCATATATGACAGGATTGTCATAAGCTTTTCACGGATCCACTAAATGCCTCCGGTGGGTCTGATGCGAACGGAGATTGTGGTCCCGGTTCGGTGCAGCGTATGACTCGTAACGTTGCAACGAACCGGGGCCATTCCTTTTTTAAACCAGGGTGGCGCCGAAACGGCTGTGCGGCCACCACCCACTTTGAAGCCAAGAAAGCCGGACACGCCGTAAAACGAGGGCCATGCAGTCCCCATGCCACCCAAAGTAGGTAGCTGCGGTACACGGGCAGCCAACAAAACAGGCGCCCAGCCCCTCAAGGGCCGGACGCCTGCGGCAAAGCAAACAGAAAACTAGCTGCTGCGGTCTACCACCGCGTGGGCGAAGTTGGTCAGGGACGCCTTCACAACGCCCTCGGGCAGCGGCTCCAGAGCCGCAACGGCCTCGGCGGACCACTGGCGGGCGATCTTCCACGATTCCTCGGTGACGGGGTGTTCGCGCAGACCGGCAACAACTTCAGCCAGGGCCTCGTCGGAGCTCAAGTCGCCGTCAACGAGTTCCAGCAAAGCAATCGCGGAGGCATCCCCTGCAGCAGCATCGCGGCGGAGTAGCAGGACAGGCAGCGTAGGAACACCTTCGCGGAGGTCGGTGCCCGGGGACTTGCCGGATTTGACCTTGACGCCGGTCACATCGATGACGTCGTCGGCAAGCTGGAACGCCACGCCAACCTTCTCGCCGTATTCCACCAGCAGGTCCTCGTAGGACTCGTCGGCACCGGCGAAGATCGCACCCAACTGACCGGATGCTGCTACCAGCGAGCCGGTCTTGTCTGCGATGACGGACAGGTAGTGCTCTACGGGATCTTCGTCTTCCCGCGGTCCAACAGTTTCGTGGAGTTGGCCAAGGCACAGGCGCTCGAAGGTACGCGCCTGAATACCCAGAGCACGGGAACCGAGCTCTGACACCAGGATAGAGGCGCGGGCAAAGATGAGGTCGCCGGTAAGGATGGCCACCGAGTTGCCCCATACTTCGTGGGCCGTGGGAGCACCGCGACGGAAGGGAGCGGAGTCCATGACGTCGTCGTGGTACAGCGTGGCGAGGTGCGTCAATTCCACCACAACAGCTGCCTGGACAACCTCGGGGCGTGAAGCATCACCAAGGTGGGCGCACAGCAGGGTGAGCAGCGGACGGATGCGCTTACCACCGGCTTCAACCAGGTGGCGCGACGTCGCGTCAGCCAAGGGGTCCGAGTTGGAAATGGCTTCGCGGAGTTTTTTCTCCACCCGGGCAAGGTTGGTGGTGATGGCAGGGCCGAGCTCGGCATCACCGGCAATGGCGGCAAAACCGGCGGGCAGCTGGAGCCCCGTTGCGATCGCAGTGGTGTTGGGAGCAGGCTCAACAGTCTGCGGCAAGCCGTGTCCGGCATGCGTCCAGCTGTGTTCGGCAGAGTTCGTCACGGGTTAACCCTAACTAGTTGTTGCGGAAACCGCGGAGTCGGTGCCTACCGGCGTAAGGGCGCTGGCAGGGGAAGTGTTGGAGGTGGCCGGAACCAGCATCTCGAGGACCCGGATCACGCGGTCTTCGAAGCCTTTCGCGGACGGATCCGTGAGGTTCGCGAGCATTCGAACCACAAAACGCATCAGGACAGGAATGGGCATACCCGTGCGCAGCGCCAGTTTCATCACGGCGGGCTTCCCAATCAAGGAAGCGAATAGACGGCCAAGCGTGAAGTGCGATCCCCACTGGTCCCGCACATAGTCCGCGTACCGCGAAAGGTGGGCATCGGCGTCGTGCGTGGACCAACCGGCGGAAGCCGAGCGCGACGAAGCGTCAATCAGGAACTCGGCCGCGAATCGGGCCGATTCCATAGCGTAGGAAATGCCCTCGCCGTTGAACGGGGACACCATGCCGCCGGCGTCGCCCAGCAGGAGCAGTCCGGGCGAGTAGTGCGGCGTGCGGTTGAAGCCCATGGGCAGCGCGGCGCCGCGGATCTCCCCCACTTGGTTTTCCGGCGTGAATCCCCACTCGGGAGGCATGCCGGCGGTCCATTCGCGCAGGACCTGCTTGTAGTCGAGCTTGCCGAACTCCTTGGACGAGTTCAGGATGCCCAGGCCAACATTGGACGTGCCGTCACCGACGCCGAACACCCACCCGTATCCGGGCAGCGGCTTACCGGACTTGCCGGGAAGTTCCAGCCAGCCTTCCATCCAGTCGTCGTCGTGACGCGGCGACGTGAAGTAAGTACGGACGGCGACGCCCAACGGACGGTCGTCGCGCTTGTGCATGCCCAGCGACACAGCGGTTCGCGTCGAATTGCCGTCCGCAGCGAGCACGACGTCGGCGTGGAAGTCGCGCGTTTCGCCCGTCTTTCGCCCGGACTCGTCCAGGATGGAAGCCCGGGCGCCAATGACGCGGCCGTCGTCCGCAGTCAACGCGGAGGTGACACTGTGGCGTTCAAGCACGACGGCGCCCGCGGACTGGGCGTGACGGGCCAGATCCTCGTCGAAACCGAGGCGGGTCCGGATCAGTCCGTACGTGGGAAAGTCGGCTACCTCGGGCCAGGGCAGCTCGATGGTGCGACCACCGGCAATGAGGCGAAGGCCCTTGTTGCGCCTCCACCCTTCCGAAACAGCGTGGGGCAGTCCGAGCTTCTGAATTTCGCGGACAGCGCGCGGAGTAAGCCCATCGCCACAGACTTTTTCACGGGGAAAAGAGGTCTTTTCCAGCACCGTGACATCGACGCCCGCTTGGGCGAGGTAATACGCGGCGGTGGACCCTGCCGGGCCCGCGCCAACAATCAGTACTTTCACGTCGTCCTAAATAAGCAGGCAGTACGAGGTCAGCCGGCCTGGTGGCGCGGCTTGATCTGGCGGCGAAGCTTTGCCACTGGAACACTTTCGCGGTGCTCGTCGGGCTTCTGCGCACGGTGCACGGCAACGATGCCGCCACTGAGATTGCGGTAAGTGATGTCCGTCCAGCCGGCATCGCTGAGCCACTGGGCCAGGTGGTCCTGGTCCGGCCAGGCGCGGATGGACTCGGCAAGGTACACGTAGGCGTCCGGGTTGGAGGACACCTTGGTGGCGATGGCCGGGAGAGCGCGCATCAGGTACTCGGTGTAGAGGTTGCGCCACAGGGGAACCACGGGGTGCGAGAACTCGGCAATGACCAGGCGGCCGCCGGGCTTGGTGACGCGCAGCATTTCCTCAAGGGCCTTGCGGGGTTCCACCACGTTGCGGAGGCCGAAGGAAATGGTGGAAGCGTCGAAGCTGTTGTCAGCGAACGGCAGGTTGGTTGCGTCACCGGCAATGAAGTCGATGTCCGGGCGGCGGCGCTTGCCCACCTTGAGCATGCCCAGGGAGAAGTCGCAGGCCACTACGTCCACGCCCGCGTCGGCGTAGGGTTCGCTGGAAGTTCCCGTTCCGGCGGCGAGGTCCAGGACCTTCTGGCCTACCTTCACATCCATGGCATCAACCACGATCCGGCGCCAACGCCGCGTCTGCCCCATGGACAGGACATCATTGACGACATCGTATTTTGGGGCGACATCATCAAACATCGTCGCAACTTCGTCCGGACGCTTTTCCAAGGATGCTCGGTTCACCCTGTAATTGTCTCAGACATTCAGCCGACTTTGCTGCGCTGTAGAAGTCGGCTCAGATTCTGGCTGCGCGCGGGAGTACTGTTGTTCCATCATGACGAGCACGCTCCGTACCTTGACAGTCCCCCTCGATGTCGAATCATCCTCCGGGGGGCTGCCGTCGTTTCTGGTGCGGGACGACGTCCTCTGCTGGTCCCGCCGCGAGGCCGGCCTGGTGGGCTATGGCGAACTGACCCGCTTCAACACCACAGGCCCCGAACGATTCCTTGAAGCCGACATTTGGTGGCGGCACCTCATTCTTGAGGCGGAAATCACGGATCATGTGGATGTTCCAGGCACTGGTCCGGTGGCTTTCGGCTCGTTCGCCTTCTCCAAAACCTCCCCCCACGTTTCCCGCCTGATCCTCCCCGAGCTTGTGGTTGGCATCCGCGACGGCCGCGCCTGGGCCACCCAGCTAACGTTCGACGACGGCCCCCTCACCGAGGCAAGCGTTCTCGCCTCGGTGGACCGCTGGCTGACCGAGCCCGAGCCTAACGGCGACGGTTCAGCGAGCGGAGGGCCCGACGTCGGACTCTCACCGGACGCTATTGCGGCGGACGGTTCCGCCGGTCACCTCAGCCGTGGCTCCTTGAGTGAGGCCGCTTGGATGCAGGCCGTGTCCAACGGTGTGGAGGAAATCCGCGCCGGGAAGCTGGAGAAGCTCGTGTTGGCGCGGGACGTCGTGGCCAACCTTCCCGAGGGCGTCAACGCCGCGGAGGTGCTTCGTCAGCTCGCCGCAAGGTACCGCGAATGCTGGACCTACGGCGTCGACGGACTGGTGGGTGCCACACCGGAAATGCTGATTCAGGTGGAGGGGCGCACCGCACAAGCGCGTGTGTTGGCAGGAACCTTGGATCGCCGTGATGCGGACGGTATGGACGGCTCCCCCATGGAATATGCGGAACGAGTCCTGGCCGGTTCGGAGAAGCAGCGGCACGAACATGAGATCGCCATTGATTCTCTGACGCGGCAACTGGCTCCTTTCTCCGAAGCGATGAATTCCCATAGCGAGCCCTTCATCCTTGAGCTGCCCAATGTGTGGCATCTGGCCTCCGATGTGAAGGCTGAGCTCGCGGACATCGAGGGTCACGTGCCCACGTGCCTGGCCTTGATCAATGCTTTGCATCCCACCGCGGCGGTCTGCGGAACGCCCACCTTGGTGGCCGGGGCTTTGATCCGCAAACTGGAACATCTGGATCGCGGACCCTACGCCGGGCCAGTCGGCTGGCTCGATGCTGCGGGGAACGGCGAATGGGGCATCGCACTGCGTGGCGCGGTCATCGAAGACGCCAACACGGTGCGCCTGTACGCAGGTTGCGGCATCGTTGAGGGCTCACAGCCCGAGGCGGAATTGGCCGAAACGTGGGCCAAATTCAGGCCGATGCTTGAAGCGCTGGGCATCAAGCGCTGAATCTGGGATTCCAGACAGGGCCGCTGCTTGCGGGGTTGATAAGTGGGTAAACTTGTTATCCAATAGTGAAACTTCGTTTCCTGTGATGCACATCTCACGTTCGGCGCTACACTAAAACCGACTCAGTTCAGCATCCACCGCAACAAAAGGTAAACAACATGCAGATCTCCCGTTCGGTTCTGTCCGGCACCAAGATTGCCGCCGTGCTCGCAGCAGGCGCACTGGCCCTGACCGCCTGTGGTGGTTCCTCCACCCCGGCCGCGTCCTCTGAGTCGGGCCTCAAGCTCATCAACGCCGGCAAGCTCACCGTATGCTCGGACGTTCCCTACGAGCCCTTCGAATTCCAGAAGGACGGCAAGATCGTTGGCTTCGACATGGACATCGCCGCCGAGCTCGCCAAGGACGTCAAGGCCGAACTCAACGTAGTGGACAGCTCCTTCGAAGCAATCGAGACCGGCACCGCACTGACCGGTTGCGACGTCTCCATCTCCTCGATCTCCATCACGGACGTCCGCAAGAACGTCATGGACTTCTCCACCCCGTACTTGGACGACGACCTGACCCTCGTGGCCACGTCCGCCTCCGGCATCGACAACCTCGATGGCGCAAAGGGCAAGAAGGTTGGCGTCCAGCAGGCCACCACCGGCGCCCAGTACGCCAAGGACAAGGGAATCGACGCCCAGCAGTTCGAAGACTCCGGCCTCCTGGTCCAGGCCCTCAAGGCTGGCACCATTGACGCCGCCGTCGGCAACCAGTCCGTACTTGGCTACGCCATCAAGGACGACTCCAACCTCAAGCGCGTTGAAGACTACGCAACGGGCGAGAAGCTGGGCATCTCCATCAAGAAGGGCAACACCGCCATGGCGGATGCCGTGAACGCCACGCTGAAGCGCATCACCGACGACGGCACGCTGAAGAAATTCGAGACCACCTGGTTCGGCGAAGCCACCAAGTAGTCCGAGCCCCGGCTCCTCCAAGATCCACGCAGGCGGGCCCCGAAACGATCTGTTGAAACGGTCCTTTCGGGGCCCCACCTGCGCAACATGAATGTGAGAACCCCATGGCAATGACTGCACGTCAACGAGCCAAAGTCAGTTTGTACGTCCAGGCCGGAATCTTTGTTGTGGCCGTGGCCGCCGTGATTATTGCCGTGGACTGGAAGACGGTTGGCACCAGCGTCTTCAACTTCGCCAAGATCGGCCCCATGTTCCCGGATATCTTCCTGGTGGGCCTCAAGAACACCCTTATCTACACTTTCCTGGGCTTTGTGGTGGGCCTCTCCGGCGGCCTCCTGCTCGCCCTGATGAAGCTTTCCTCCTTCCCGCTGTACCGCTGGCTTGCCACGGGCTACATCGAGTTCTTCCGCGGCGTTCCGGCACTGCTGGTCTTCATCGCGTTCGGCTACGGTGTTCCCTTGGCCTTCGGAATCCAGTGGGACGTCAACATCATCGTGATGGTTTCACTGGGTATGGTTGCCGCCGCTTACATCGCTGAAACCCTGCGCGCCGGCCTCCAGGCCGTGCCCAAGGGCCAGATGGAAGCCGCGCGTTCGCTGGGCATGCCTCACTGGCGGGCAATGGTGTCAATCGTCATCCCCCAGGCGTTCAAGATCGTTCTTCCCCCACTGACCAACGAGATCATCCTGCTCACCAAGGACTCCTCGCTGATCTACGTCCTGGGCCTCACCGCCTCCCAGTACGAGCTCACCAAGTTTGGCCGCGACGGCATCTCCAGCCTCGGCGCAGGCCTCACGCCGCTGCTTGTGGCCGGTGCCTTCTACCTGGTCATCACCATCCCCTTGAGCCTCCTGGCACGGAAGTTCGAAAGCCGCTCCGCGCGGACCAAGCGATAGGCAGGACAGTCATGAATAACTCCAATGGGAGCACGGCCACCGTTCGCGCCGCCGGCGTCAATATCAAGGATCTGCGCAAGTCCTACGGCAGCAACGAAGTTCTCAAAGGCATCTCGCTGACGGTCGAACCGGGCCAGGTTGTTTGCTTGATCGGACCTTCGGGTTCGGGCAAGTCCACCCTCCTGCGCTGCGTCAATCTGCTGGAGCAGCCCAACGCAGGAACCATCAACGTGGGCAAGTTCGAGGCCACGGACCCCGATGTGGACCTCAACCGGATGCGCCAGAGCGTCGGCATGGTGTTCCAGCACTTCAACCTTTTCCCGCACCTCAGCGTCCTGGACAACTGCACCATCTCCCAGATGAAGGTGCTCAAGCGGTCCAAGTCAGAGGCCGGGGACGTCGCGCGCCGCAACCTGGAACGCGTCGGCCTGGGCCATTTGGCTGACCGTTACCCGGACCAGCTCTCCGGTGGCCAGCAGCAGCGCGTCGCCATTGCCCGGGCACTGTCCATGGACCCGCAGCTCATGCTCTTCGATGAGCCGACGTCTGCCCTCGACCCCGAAACCGTGGGCGATGTCCTGGCCGTCATGCGCAAGCTGGCCCAGGAAGGCATGACCATGTTGGTGGTCACGCACGAGATGGGCTTCGCCCGCGAAGTTGCTGACCGCGTGGTGTTCATGGACGCCGGCGTTGTGGTGGAAGAAGGGCCTGCGGAGAACGTCATCAGCGCTCCCACCCAGCCGCGCACCAAGGAATTCCTGCGCCGCGTCCTCGACCCCACGCACATCGACGTGGTGGACGAGTAACCCTTTGTGGCACTGGCCGCGCACAGTCGTTAGCGCCACCGAAACGGGAGGGTGACACCCATATGGGGGTGTCACCCTCCCGTTTTTGCGTTCGACGCCCTTTCGCGCGCCCGGCGCACCCTTTCGCGCCCGGCGCACCACTCGTTCACCCACGGCGCACCCCTTCGCGCCATTCGCACCAGCGCGAACGGGTGCAAACAGCGGCAACGGGTGCGACCAACACACAACACACGCCCCGCACCACCCCGGCACCCGCACACGCCCGGCGCACCCCTCGTTCAACCACGGCGCACCCCTTCGCGCCATTCGCACCAGCGCGAACGGGTGCAAACAGCGGCAACGGGTGCGGGTAGGCGGAGCGGGGCTAGCCGGCCGTAAGGACTTGGCCCACTGCGGCCGAGACGGCTTCCTTGATCCGGGCATGGAGTGCCCGCAAGCCCGAGCGGTCTACGCGGACTTCCACAATGGTGCGTCCCTTCAGCGGCGACTTGAGGGCCGCGGCGAGTTCCGCCGTCGTGCTCACCGTCTGATGCCCGACGCCGTACGCCGCCGCGAGTGCCCCGATGCCCACTGAGTGCGGGGTACCAAAGAGGCGCTCGACGGCGGTGCCGTAGGCGCCTGAGTCCTCCACCGCACCGTGTTCGAGGAGGCTGAAGATGGCACCGCCGGAATCGTTGAGCACCACGATGCGGAGATCCGGCACGGGCTCGCCGTGGCCGAGGAGCAGTCCGCCGGCGTCATGGAGGAAAGTGACGTCGCCCAGAAGGACCGTGGTTTCGCGTCCGCTGCCCAAGGCGATTCCTGTGGCTGTGGCGATGGTGCCGTCAATACCGGCCAGGCCGCGGTTGGCGTACACGGTGGCGATGGGTTCGGGGTGGGGTTGGCCGGCGAGGTCGACGTCGCGGATCCCGTTGGAGGAACCGAGCACCAACTGCCCGCGGGAATGCTCCCAGACCGTGGCCCCAACGGACGGACCGTTGGCGAGGTCTTCCCCCGCGAGCACACCATCCAGGCCATGCTGGGCGGCAGCACCAGCGAGGAGCCAGGAATCGAGCCATTCGGCGGAGCCACGGCCGGCGAAGTCGGCGAGCTCGGGAAGAGTTTCGATAGGGGTTTCGCGACGTCGGCCCTCTTCGTACCAAGCAACGGGGACGGGCTGGTAGATAGCAGACACAACAGACTCACGCGCCAGAAGGGAAGCCACCGGGCGGGAGAGAGTAGCGCGACCAAACAGGACCACACGTTCGATCGGCGTCGGGGAATCAGGACCGAAGTGTGCCAACAATACCCGGTAAGGCCCTACTGCGTTCGGCCCGAAGCGCGCGTTGGACGAAGGTTCGGCCAGCAGGGGCAGGCCATGGGCGCGGGCAAAGGCCTCGGCTACGGGACCGGCGTCATGGCCCGCGAGGACCACGGTGCGTCGCTCAGCGAGTTCGCCGGATGCTGCCGGAAGGTTCAGTGCTTGGGGACCGGCGTCGTAGTGGAACACGCCGTGTCCCGCGGCGGCCGGAAGGGCGTCGCCGTCCGCCGGTACCAAGGGATCACGGAAGGCGAGATTCACTTGGACAGGGCCCGGAGGTGTATCTTCGAGGGCCCCGGTGGCAGCGTAGAGCGCGGTGGCAACAGCCTTCTGCGGGTGGTCACCGGCCGGGACGTCGACGGCGAATCTGACGTGATCGCCGAAAAGGTCCAGTTGGATGGTGGTCTGGTTCGCCCCGGTCCCGTGAAGTTCTTCCGGCCGGTCTGCGGAGATGACGACCACCGGGACAGCTGAATGGTTGGCCTCCATGACTGCCGGCAGAAGATTGCCCACCGCCGTGCCGGAGGTTGTCACCACGGCAACCGGCGCCTCAGTGGAGAGGGCAAGGCCCAGCGCGGTGAACCCTGCGTCGCGCTCATCGATGCGGACGTGGAGCCGGACGCGGCCCGCAGCTTCCGCTTCCGCCAAGGCGTAGGCCATGGGTGCTGAGCGCGAACCCGGCGCTACCACCACGTGCCGCACACCGCCGTCGAGCAGTGCTGTAACAGCGATCCGTGCGGCGCCGATGGATGTCAGAGAGTCCTGGGAAGTCACCGTTCCAGTCTATTGGCGCCGCCCGGCCCCTCATCCCTCTCTCACATCCCTAGCCCTTCCGGCCATCCCTCTCTCACATCCCGGCCCCCAACGGCCATCCCTCTCTCACATCCCTAGCCCTTCAGGCCAACCCTCTCTCACATCCCCAGCCCTTCCGGCCAACGGTCTCTCACCCCGGTGCCGTTAGGGTTCCTTCACGTCCAGAACTACCTCGTTGTGGCGGAGGAACCAAGGCTTGAAGGGAGGGTCGAAACGCGCGAACCTGGGCGAACCGATGGGTGTCAGATCAGCCAGCTGAAGGGCCTCCGTCAGCGCTACAGTATGGCGTTGAAAGGCCGCGGCTGATCCGTTGCCTGTGAATCGGGCTACAGCAGATAACGCCCCAGGCACCTCACGGATTTTGACCCTGGACTCGTCAGGTACAGGAGCAGTCTCTACTGTCAGTCCGGCTGGCAGGACAAAGGCAACGACGTAGTCCTGATCGACCCCCGGAATGGGGCCGCTCTGTAGGACCGGTGCCGTCATGACCAGTTCCTCCGACGTTCCACTCTCCTGAATGACCGGCGCAGTCATGGACAGCTTCTGTCTACTGGTGTTGCTGCCGCTGATGTAGTTGAAAAGATAACGGAAGGCCTCGTTCCCGGCACGATCAAACGCGGCGTGGACTTGCACCTCCGCGAGTACATGCGCGGGATAGCGGCGCAGCTCGAAGTGTGGATACTGCTGGACCAGATCGTACGGCTGCTGTTCAGTCATGGTCCAACCGACCCTACGCCGCCAAGGCGCAGGCCACCATAGAACCCGATGTGAGAGAGCGTCACGCCACAAGCACGTGGGATGTGAGAGAGCGTCACGCCACAAGCACGTGGGATGTGAGAGAGCGTCACGCCACAAGCACGTGGGATGTGAGAGAGCGTCACGCCACAAGCACGTGGGATGTGAGAGAGGGTCGGCAAGACGAAATGCTCTCCCTCCCGGGGAGCCCGGGTGGGAGAGCATTCGTCAGAAACGGGAGGGCCAGGCGTTACTTCCGGAAGACCTGGACCACCGAGGGGCGAGGTGCCCGTGCGGCACCGGCAGCGGGGGTGGCGCCAGCCGGGACGTAGTCCGGGAAGAAGGAGTTCTGCGCGGCGAAGGAGCCGTCCTCACCAGGGTGCTGGACTGATACGAACACAGTGCGCTCTTCGTCGTGAATGATCGGGCCACAGGTCTCGGCGTCGCGCGGGACAGCAAGGAACTGCTCCACCTTGCCGCGCTCGGGACCTTCGAGGGTGACCTTGAACAGGCCGTCCGCGTAGCCAATGGTGCCGGGGGCGCCGTCCGTGGAAATCCAGAGATTGCCGACGGAGTCGAAGGCCACGTTGTCCGGGCAGGAGATGGGCGAGACCTTGTCGGCCGGGAATCCGGAGAAGTACGCGGAGGTGTTCTTGCTGGGATCGCCGGCTACCAACAGGAGGTTCCAGTTGAACTTGGTGCCCGTCTGCTCGCGTCCTTCAGTGATCTCCACAACGTGACCGTCACGGTTGAGCGTGCGGGGGTTGACCTCCGTGGCGCCTTCCTTGCCCGGCTTGCCGCGGTCCGTGTTGTTGGTGCAGGCGACATAGACCTTGCCCGTACGCGGGTTGGGCTCAACGTCTTCGCAACGGTCCATCTTGGTGGGGCCAACCTTATCGGCAGCCAAACGGGTGTAAACAAGGACCTCGGGAACGGTCATGCCCGGCACAGCGGAGGTGCCGTTGACCACCAGGGGCAGCCATTCACCGGTGCCGTCGAATGCACCGTCTGCGGGGAGCTTGCCCGTGCCGTCAATGTCCGCAGGCGAGTCCCCTGTGAACTTCGCAACATACAGGTCACCCTCGGAGAGGAGGTTCATGTTGTTCTTGCGGGCTTCCTTGGAGTCGCCGGCCTGGTACTTGCCCTTGGAAACGAACTTGTAGAGGTAATCGAAGCGCTCGTCGTCACCCATGTACGCCACTACCCGTCCGGAGGGAGAGACGATGACGTTGGCGCCCTCGTGCTTGAAGCGTCCCATGGCGGAGTGCTTCTTGGGGGTGGAGGTGGGATCGAACGGGTCTACTTCCACGATCCAGCCGAAGCGGTTGGTTTCGTTGGCGTAGCCGGAGTTGCGGGTGTCGAAGCGCGGCTCGTCAAGTTCCCACTGACGGGTGGTTGCCTTCGAGGTGATTCCGTAGCGCTTGTCTCCGTCGCTGGTGCCAGGGGCTGCGAAGTAGCCGTTGAAGTTCTCTTCTCCGGAGAGGATGGTTCCCCATGGGGTGGTTCCGCCTGCGCAGTTGCCCAGCGTGCCCTTGATCCAGCGGCCGGCGGGGTCGTCGATGGTCTTGACCAGGTTGGTGCCTGCTGCGGGTCCGGTGAGCTCGTAGACAGTGTCGGTGAGAAAGCGACGGTTCAGGGGTGCGCCCTGAACGTAGCTCCACGGCTTGTTCTTGTTCTTGCGCTCGAGTTCCACCACGGCGAGGCCATGCCCGGCACGGCCGATGGCCCGTGCCTCTGCGGGGTCGAAGCCCTCGGGCAGCATGATGTTCTCGTTGGTGTACTCGTGGTTGGTGAACAGGACGGCACGGCGATCCTTAGAGCCCGGGATAGGCAGGATGTCCGTGTAGTCGTTGTTGTAACCGAACTGGCGGGCCTGTGCTGCAGCAGTCTGCGCGTTCAGGTCGAAAGCCGGGGAGTCGGCAAAGAGGGGGTCGCCCCAGCGGATGATCGGCTTCCAGTCGAACCCCTCCGGAACAGTGAAGGCATCCACTGCTGCGTCTACCGGCTTGATGGCGGTGAACTTGAGCTTGGACTTGTCGAAGCCCTTCTTTGCAGCGTCAGAGAGTCCGTTGCCCGAGTCAGCCACGGCGGCGTCGCCACCAGACACGGCACCACCGAGTACGACGGCGAGCGCACCTGCGGCACCGAGCCCCAGGGCGGCGCGGCGGGACATGGCCGTTGAAGCGATGTCGCGGAAGTAGCCGTTGGCGCTGGTGTTGCAGACATCGCCCGAGCAGGCGTTGTCGCACTTCAAAGCACAGGTAACGGCGCTGCGCTTGCCTTTGGTGTGGCCGAGCATGGGGAGCAGCGGAAACGTGCGTCCGGTGGTTTCAGACATGGGGGAAGACCTTCCAGAGGATGTACGGGGTTCCCGCTGAGCCTTTCAGCGGAAACCAAATCTGAGAGGTCTCTCTGGTTAAGACCCGGTGAACAAACCGTGCTGGTTTCTCGCCAATACGGTGTGCACTCGGCGGAGTCGGTCCAGCCACCAGTCCCGGCGCTCCCCCGGTGCCGCGTACTGCTCAAGCAGCCCGGGATCGGCGACTGTATCGCGTAACTGAATGGCGCCGTCGTCGGCCACCAGCGGGTCCAGTGTGATGTCCGAAGCGAACAGCGAGACGGTGCCAAGACCGCAGGCGTAGGGAAGGGACGGCAGGGCGGCCGCCAGTGCCAGCCCCGCACGGATGCCCACCGAGGTGTCCAAGGCAGAACTCACGACGGCGGGCAGCCCGGCCTGGTTCACGATGTCCAGTGCCCGTGCGACTCCCCCGAGTGGTGCGACCTTGACCACGATGAGGTCAGCGGCGCCTGCCCGGGCAACACGCAGAGGGTCCTCTTCTTTGCGTACGCTCTCGTCCGCGGCGATGAGTACTGGCGTGCCGGCGGCGGCGAGCCGACGGCGGACCTTGGCCAGGCCGTCGATGGTGGGGACGGGTTGTTCGGCATACTCGAGTTCAACCGTGGAAAGTTTGCCCAAGGCTTCCACGGCCTGGTCCGTGTCCCATCCCCCGTTGGCATCCACCCGGATTGCGGCGTCGGGAAGGGCCTCGCGCACTGCATTGACCCGGGCGACGTCGTCCGCTAATTCCTGGCCCCGCTCGGCAACTTTGATCTTGACGGCGTCCACCCTGCCGTAGCGCGCCAGCACCTCCGGTACGCGCTCTGCCGGGACAGCGGGAACCGTGGCATTGACCGGTATTCTGTCCCGCAATGGCGCGGGGAAACCTAGCCAACCAGCTTCCAAGGCGGCGGCCAGCCAGCGGGAGGATTCGTCGTCGTCGTATTCGGGAAACGGACAGAACTCACCCCAGCCGAGCGGTCCCCTTAAAAGGAGTGTCTCGCGCTCCATGATGCCGCGGAACTTCACGCGCATGGGCAGCGAGACTACGTGGGCGGAATCGAGGAGTTCTTCGAGGGAGGGAAGTGCAGGCATATTGCCACTGTACCGGCGGCCTCCCGCCCCCAATCCAGGCCAATCCGGCTATGTGGAAAACTTACTCAGTCCAGTACTTGCGCACACTTTCCAGCGCTTGGGCCAGGTCCGGTCCGGGCAGGACGAGTGAGCTTTCCGGAATCCCCAGCGCATCCCACTGAGCCACCAACGTCGTATCCCCCTCCACGGGCAGCGGCCACAGCCAGTATCGGCCCGTGAACTGGACAAACTCGGCGTTATTGCTTCCTCCGCCACCTCCAAGGGTTGTCAGCACGGGCCCGGTGAAATCGTCAGTATCTTCGAAGGCCGACGGTCCGTGGACAGCAGCCACGGCCTTTCGTCCATCTGCCATGGCGACACCCAGTTGGAGTCCCGTCCTGGTGTCCAGGCTTGATCGCGGATGGTTGTAGCTCTCCTCCACGATCTCCCGCCATTCCTGGTCCGATTCGTTGCCGCGCAGCACGGACCACACCACGTCCAACACGCAACCCGTGGAGTACACCTCCACCAGTTTCAGCACAATCACCGTGCGAGCGCTCTTGTGAACAAACCCGCCGTGCGCGATGCCGGGCAACTCGTCCGACGGCGGACCGAACCACCCGGGTCGGATCGGTTGCGGTTGACGCGGCTGGGCTGGCGGCTCGGGGAAGTCGTCGAAGAAGCTCATGTTCAATCCATACACCGCCACGCGACGTCTGTGGAGGGGCTTGTGGCAAGCGAGAGACCGCAATCGCGATATTCTCAGAATCACGACTCATTGCGGGGGAATTATGACTCAATCAATGCCAGGTTCGACGACGCCTCCCGGCTGGTACCCGGACCCTTCGGATCCGCGCAGCGTCCGGTGGTGGGATGGACACGCGTGGACGGCGCACCAGGCGCCCGCCCAGTTCCAACAGCCGGGTCAGTTCCAGGCGCCCGGTCAGTTCCAGGCGCCCGCCCAGTTCCAACAACCGGTCCAGCTGCCGCGCCCTGAGCTCAACCCACAAACTCCGGTGTACAACCCGTTCATCTGGGCGATCACTTTGATGCCGCTGGTCTCCGTCCTGCTGTTGTTCACCTGGCAGCCGGAGTTCAGGATGATCACCACCCCGGAGGGCGTTACCACCGTTGACCCCTTTGCGATGTACACCCCCGGATACTTCCTCCTGATGGGTTCAGGCTTCCTGTTCTATGGCCTCTCGGTTTTCTTCGCGTACCTGGACCGTCAGCGCCTCCTCAAGTCCGGCGTCGTCCGTCCTTTCCACTGGGCGTGGGCGTTCCTTAGCGCGCTTGTGTACGTGATCGGCCGCTCAGTGATTGTGAACAAGGTGGCGCCTAAGCGCGGGCTTTGGCCGGTTTGGGCCACCATTGCCGTGTTTGTTATCAGCATGGTCATTACCGGGATTTGGACGGCCAACTTCATGCAGTCCGTGTATTCCCAGCTGGGGTATTCGGTCCAGACGTGACAGTGCCCGGGTGGTATGCAGATGCTCGGGACCCCCACAGCCTCCGATGGTGGAACGGTACCGAGTGGGTAGACAACGTGGTACCTGCAGGGGTCCCACGTCCAGCGATTCAGCGCCCGATGCTTCGCCAAGGCCAAAGCGTTATGAATCCGTACATCTGGCTTATTGCCGTCCTGCCTTTCCTGCCGGGGCTACTCATGCTGACGTGGCATATCGAGATCCGTACCTACACCCGGAACGGCACCCTCACTCTGGACCCCGCCACGATCATCAGTACTGGCTACTTCCTGATCTGGGGTGGATTGGTCTTCACCTATTGCTCCACGGTGGTGCTGGCCCTGCTTGATACCCGACGCTTGCTAAGAACGGGCGTCGTGCGACCATTCCACTGGGCATGGTCCTTTCTGGGAGGGATCCCCTATGTCATTGGACGGTCGGTGGTAATCCACAAGGTGGCTCCACGGCGGGGTTTGTGGCCACTGGTGGTCATCCTCGCGGCATGGGGACTCTATTTCGTCGCAGGGACTATCAAGGCTTTGGATTTCATGGGGGCCGCGTTGCGTGAGTTGGGTTACCCGGCTTGACCCCACCGGATCCTCACACGCGTTAGGTAGACTGCTGACAATAAAGGACGGAAGGACTTCCATGAACCGCAAGGCCACTGCACTGGACGTCGCCAAGAGGGCGGGTGTGTCCAGGAGCGCGGTCTCGCTGGTTCTGAATGGACGTGGCGACGGGAACGTGGCCAAGGAAAGTCAGGACCGGATCCGGCAGGCTGCACTGGAATTGAACTACTCCCCCAACGCTATTGCCCTGAGCCTGCGGAACCAGCGCTCTCGTGTGATCGGCATCCTGTCCGACGAAGTAGTGGTCAGCCCCTTTGACGGCAACATCATTGGTGGCGCAGACGATGTTGCCCGTAGTCGGGGATTCGTCACTGTGGTCATGGACACGGAGCGCGACGCCGCCAGGGATGCGAGCGCCGTTGAGACCCTCCTGGACCGGCAGGTTGACGGGCTCATGTATGTGACCGTTGGCCTGAAGCCCATCGAGGTTCCTCAAGGGATGCTCCGTGTCCCGTCCGTCCTGGCCAACTGCTACGACGACCATCCCCAGCCGCAGCTGCATCACGTCATCCCGGACGAGGTCACCGGCGGCAGGCAGGCCACGGAACACCTGTTGCAGTTGGGCCATCGGGACATCGCACTGCTTGCCGGTTCGGAGGATTCGCCCGCAGCCCCGCTGCGCGTTCAGGGCTACAGGGACGCGCACACCGCGGCCGACGCCCCGATCCGTGAGGACCGAATCTTCATGGCCGGCTGGGATATCGACGCCGGCTACCGCGGCACCATGAAACTGCTCGACGGCGCGTCCCCGGCTGATCGGCCCACGGCCATCATGTGCGCGAACGACCGCCTGGCCATCGGAGTTGCCCTCGCTGCCGCGCGTCTGGGACTCAGTGTTCCCGAGGACCTGTCCATCATGGGCTACGACGACGAAACCCGGATCGCCGACACCATGATCCCCGCCCTCACCACCATGGCGTTGCCCCTGCGGGAGATCGGCCGTGCCGCCATGACCACGCTGTTGGACGCTATCGAGGGCGCGGGCGAGGGCACCCACACAGCAGGAAAGGGAACCACCGTCGAAACGATGGTTCCCTGCCGCCTAGTGGTGCGCGAGTCCACAGGACCCGCCCCCACCCGCTAACACCTCGTTGCGAGGCCCGCTCTACACCCCTCGACACACCCATAACCTGCAAAGCCGGCCTCGCAACACGCAGCCCCCTCGTTGCGAGGCCCGCTCTACACCCCTCGACACACCCATAACCTGCAAAGCAGGCCTCGCAACGGACGCACGACGACGGCCTGCCGCTTAGGCGGGGAGCGTCAACTCCCATACGTCGGCAGTCGCGCCGGCGGGCAAGGTAAGCTGCCATTCCTCCCCCGGAGCCGGGTAGGCCCGGAGGGTCGTAGCCACGGAACCGGCGCGGTAAACCTCCACGAGGGAAGCATCGAGGAAAATTCGCAGCTCCTCCCCCGCGGCCAAGGAACCCGAGTAGACCACCTGCGCATCGGTGCCGGAACCGAGCAGCAGTTCCACGGCTCCGGATACTGAATTGGCATCACCGCGAACCAGGACCTCGGCGAACCCCGGCAACGCAACAGAACCAGCAGCACCCGTAACCACGGAAGCACCCCGGTACGCCTCAACCTCGGGCGCGGGAGAAACGGCGAGCGCCCCGTCCACCACGGACAAAACGCGGGGATGCGTCAACACACCCGACCACCCGGCGTCGTCAATTTCTTCTTGAGCGCGGCCCCGGCGACCGTCGCGACCGGGACCTTCGTTGGCCCACCCCCACAGCAACGCAGCAGGCGCAGAGCCAGGCGCAGCGTCAGCCGAACCATAAGAGAGCTGCACGATCTGCGGGGCATAGAAGTCGCGGCCAAGATCGGACTTTCCCCCGGAAGAGGGCATAAACACAGGCAGCCCGGTCGCGGGATCCGAGGTCAGGGACCCAATCAAATGCCCTACCCCGTTGGCGTGCTCGTGGTCGTCGCCGGAGAGCCATAGGGAGAACATCATGACCCATTCGCCGGAAGGTACCTGCACCAGCTGCGGGCACTCCCAGATCTCGGCGGGCGTGTGCTGAGCTGCCACGGGATCAGCAGTGGTCAGCCAAATCCCTTGGTACTGCCAGGAATCCATGTCCTCAACCGTGTACAACAGCAAGGCCGCGCGCCCGTCGGAGAGGCCCGCTCCCTGCATGGCGTATCGGGCGCCGTTGAAGCGGAAAATGAAGGGATCGCGCACAGCGGTGACCAGCGGATCAGCGGGCATCGACGCAGCAACGTGCCCGTCCTGCTTCCACGTCACAAGGTCGGAGGAACCTCGGGCAATCACCACCTGGGAATGGCCGCCATGGTCCTTGATCCCGGAGTAGGCCGCGGTGGGCACGCCATCATCGGAGGTCACCACGCCCGTCCAGCATCCGGCGGAGTCCGGCCCGCCTGCTTGAGGCGAAAGCGCTACGGAGTGCTCTTCCCAACGCACCAGGTCCGGAGAGCTCACATGCCCCCACTGGATCTGCGAGTGCCGGGCGGAGTCCGGGTTGTATTGGAAGAACACGTGATAGCGGCCGTTGATGTAGCTGATGCCGTTGGGATCGTTGATCCAGCCCTGTGCCGGACGCGGGTGGAAGCGCGGGAACGCGGGATCCGGGTGCGTCGAGGCAGCCAACAGGGAATCAAACAGTGCAAGGTCC
Source organism: Arthrobacter sp. Rue61a (assembly GCF_000294695.2). Taxonomy (NCBI): domain Bacteria; kingdom Bacillati; phylum Actinomycetota; class Actinomycetes; order Micrococcales; family Micrococcaceae; genus Arthrobacter; species Arthrobacter sp. Rue61a. The sequence goes on from NC_018531.1 coordinate 3,583,473, forward strand.
GTCAACGGAACCCCTTTCAAAAGAGCGGAAAGTTACTTGCCCGTGCCTGCGGTGAGTCCGTCCTGCAGCGCGCGCTGGCCGAACATGAACACCACCAGCGCGGGAATCATGGAGAGGACAACGCCGGCCAGGACCACGGAGATGCTTCCGGTGCCGAGGTTGCCTTGGAGTGAGACCAGGCCCAGCGGAAGGGTGAAGTTCTGCTCGGAAATGGTCATGATGAGTGGCCTGAAGAACTCGTTCCAGTGGAAGTTGAACGCCAGGATGCCCACGATCGCCAGGCCCGGCATGGCCAGCGGTGCGTACACGGAACGGAACGTCCGCCACGGCGAGGCGCCGTCGATCGCGGCCGCTTCGGCGAGCTCGCCCGGCAACCCCATGAAGTACTGGCGCATCAGGAAGGTGCCGAACGCCGTCGGGATGGCCGGAATGATCAGCGCGAGCAGCGTGTCGGAGAGTCCGACGCCGCGGATCAGCATGAACACGGGAACGATCGTGACCTGCGCGGGCACCATCATGGTGGCCAGCACGATCGAGAACAGCGCGCCGCGTCCCCGGAACTTGAGGTGGGCGAAGGCGTACCCTGCCAGTGCTGCGGTAATCATCTGCCCTACCGCGATCAGACCCGTCACCAGCGCACTGTTCACTACCAGTGCCACGATGTTGAGCTGCTTGAACACTTGCTCATAGGAGGTCAGGTCCGGGTTCAGCGGCAGGAACGCGGGCGGCAGCTGGAAGGATTCCGACGGCGGACGCAGCGAGGTGGACAGCGTCCACAGCACAGGGCCCAGGACGAAGACGGACGCGATCAGCAAGACGACGACGCGGACGGCCACTGACCAGTCGCGCTTCTTCCGCGTGACTACAGGCGCCGTGGTGGTGACACGTTCTTGAATGGTGGTCATGGCGGGCCTTACTGGTAGAAGACGAATCGTTTGCTGAGCCGGAACTGTGCGGCGGTGATGGCCATGATGATGAGCGTCAGGATCACACCGATCGCCGATGCCTGACCGAACTCAAGGCGCTGGAACGCGGACTCGAAAATCACCATGACGGCTGTGCGGGTCGAGTCGCCGGGGCCACCGCGGGTGAGCACGTAGGGCTGGTCGAACACTTGCAGAGCGTTGATGATCGCCATCACCGAGGCCACCAGGGTGGTGGGGCTCAGCAGCGGCAGGGTGACGAACCAGTGCTTGCGCCAGCCCGTGGCACCGTCGATCGATGCGGCCTCGTACGTCTCCACCGGAATGGAGGCCAGCCCACCGATGAACAGCAGGAACGAGAACCCGAAGTTCTGCCACACGTAGACAAGAATGACGACGGCGGCGGACCCGGTTGGCGTCGTCAGCCACGGAACCGCTGGGATGCCAACAATGGACAGCAACCAGTTCACGACGCCGAATTGCTCGTTGAAGAGGTAGCGCATGAAGATCGATACCGATGCCGCGGACAGGATCAGCGGGAAGAAGAAAGCGGAGCGGAAGAACACCCTCAGCCAAGCCGGGAGTTTCTCCTGCACCATGATCGCCAGGCCGAGTGCCAGTCCGAGTTGGAGTGCCACAGCCACAATCACAAACACGATCGTGTTGATGAACGACACCCTGACAGTGGGGTCCTGGACTACCTCGGCAAAGTTGTCGAAGCCCACGAATGTTGGTGCCGACATGATGTCCCAGCGGAAGAATGCCAACGCGATCGAGGCGATAATCGGCAACAGGGTGAAGATGCCCATGCCCACGATGGTGGGCGCCAAGAAGGCCCAAGGCAGCCAGCGTTGCTGCATCCGGCCGCGCTTGGACGGCTGCGTGTGTTTGTGGATCGGCTTCCGTCCCGGCTCGCTCCCCGTCCCCGTGGGCGTACTGGTTGCGGTGCTCATGGCTGCCTCCTCAGGGCCAGTTCAAGGTCGCGCTGCATGGAACTGAGGGCGTCCTTGAGTTGACGCTCGTCTCCACTCACAGCCAGGCTTACGTTTTTCATGAGGGCGGTTTCGACGGCGGCCTGCTGGGGTGGCGCTGGAATGGGACCTGTGGTGGGGAACCTGTCCAAGGTGTCGTAGAAGACCTTCCAGTTCCGCGGACCTGTTCCCGCGTAGAGCTGCTCGTTGACCATTGAACGACGCGCAGGCGTGGTGTTCGGTGTGGGGAACACGATTTGCATGGCTTCACGGCTGGAGCTGAACTTCACCCATTCCCAGGCGGCGTCCTTGTCCTTGGCGGTTCTCATGATCGCGTACCCTGCCGTGCCGAACTGGTGGCGCTGGGTCCGCCACTTCGGGAAGAACTGGACGTCGAAATCGCTCTCTGTCATCCCCGCCTCGTGGAGGCCTTGGACCCAATAGCCGCCTGCCGGCGTCGTACCTATCCTGTTGGACGCAAAGAGGCCGATCAGCGCGCTGCCGCCGCCTTCCTCGGGCCGCACACCCAGTCCGTCTTTGACCAGTCCGCGGAGGTAGTCGAAGGATTCGAAGACCCGGGGATCATCGGCGTTGGGTTCAAGCCACTGGTAGCCGCCGGAGCGGAGGCTGCGCGTGGGGTCGTTGGCATAGAAGCCGTCCCACAACCATTCGCCGCCCGGGGACTTGGTTTCCTTGAGGAAGCTGGTGTCGTTCGCGTAGAGCCACGGCACCACTCCGCCGAAGAGACGGTTGGTCCAGTAGTAAGGGGTGAAGTCGGCCGGCTTGGCCTTCTTCATTGCAGCGAGTGTGCTGCGGAAGTCCGTGTGCGTCCAGTTGTCGGATGGCCGTTCCAGCCCCGCCGAACGGAGTGACGCCGTGTTGTAGTACATGTTGGCCGCGTTCCAGTCGATGGGGAGCTGGAACAGGCTGCCTTTGTACATGAACGCTTCCACCAGGCTGGGGTGGACGTCCGCGAAGTACTCCTTCATATGGTCGGCGTCGCGGCGCAGGAATTCGTCCAGCGGGTGGGCCAGTTTCTCGGCGAAGAGCTGGGCGCCTTCCGTTGCCACGTACACGACGTCCGGCGGGGTGCCTGCTGCCACCATGGTGAGGATCTTGGTGAAGAAGTCCTTCCAGTCCACGGCTTGGATCGCTTGGACCTTCACCTTGATTTCGGGGTGGACCTTGGCGAAGGCGTCGATGACCTTCTGGCGGGCGGCGGCGTCTGCGGCGGTGCCCATGATGGCGATGCTGAGGCTGTTGTCTCCTCGGCCTGGAATGTCGGCCCCGGTCAGGCGCGGCCACGACGCCGCGGTGACTCCAACAATTCCGGCGCCGAGGGCTGTGAGGGCACTTCTACGTGTGAATTCACGCAAAGCCCCATTGGTTCCCGACATGTAGATTTCCTTCCCTAACACGTGTTAGGAAGCCTAAACCTGCCACCTAACACGTGTCAAGCATCACAGGAATGTTGCGAGGGTCTCACTTCCGGCCGCCACGCGCCGAGCGAACTCACACGGGCCACCCAGAGAACTGTGGCAGTCTAGTCAGAATGAGTTCCCAGCAATTCCGCACCAGCGGGAGGTCGAGCAAACGGCCGCTTCAAGGACGCGACGCAGGCGCCGGCACAGGCTTTCTGTTCTGCCTCGCCACCATTGCCAGCGCCGTGGGCCTGGCGGCGACGTACTACTTCTTTGTGCGCACCACCGCCGGTCAGTTCATTGACGAGTCCGCACTGGTTGAAGCCACCGTGCTGGGCGGAACAGCCGGCAGGGCCTCCACCGAATTCCTGGACATGCTCCCCATGCTCTCGCTGGCCATCGCGGCCATCATGGTGCTCTTCGTGACAGTCGCCCGCCGCCGCTGGACCGCCGCCGGAATCGCAGTGGCAGCATGCATCGCCGCCAACGCGGCCACACAAATCCTCAAGCTCCTCATCCCGGACAGGCCCGACCGCGGCGTCCAAACCTTGGAGCTGAACTCACTCCCTTCCGGACACACCACGCTCGCCGCATCCGCTGCAGCTGCGGTATTCCTCATGGTTTCGCCCCGCTGGCGACCCTTGGCCGGCTTCCTTGGCAGCACCTTCGCCGTGGCCACGGGCGTCTCCACGCTCATCAACCAATGGCACCGTCCGGCCGACGTCGTAGCCGCTTTCCTGGTGGTTGCCGCCGTCATGCTCCCGGCGGGCTGGCTCATCCTCCGCACCGGCAACAGCTGGAATGTATGGAAGGGGTACGGCGAGCACTGGGCCGCTTCCCGGTTGTGGGTGTGGCTCACCGTCGCGGCACTCGTGATCGCCGGCTTAGTGGCGGCATACTCGCTGCTGCAGGTGCCCGACCTCAGCACAGACAGCACCATCGACTACTTCTGGGCCGGCACCGCCTTCATTGTGATCGCCGGATACCTGTCAGCACTTGGCGGCACGTGGCTGTTCGGCCTGGCGGCGCGTAAGGGCTAACGCTGTCTGGTGCGGTGCCGTGTCGTGCCGGCGGCGGCGTGCCGGCGGCGGCGCACCCGTTCCCGCCCCACGCACCACACACACGACCCCGGCGCACCCTTTCGCGCCCCACGCACCACACACACGACCCCGGCGCACCCATACCCGCCCCACGCGCCAGTGGTTACGGGAGCAATCGGCGCTAAAGGGCGCGAACGTCCGAGAGCCTAGTCCTCCGGACCAACCGAGTCGAAGAACTTGGGTTCTTCCGCAGACACAGCCTGCCGCGCGCGGGCTTGCTCGTGGATGAAGTGTCGATCCTCGTCCGTGAGGTGTGTGCCACCATGCGCGTCAACACCTTCACTCTCCCCCGTTTCCCCGTTGATGATCGCGGTAACGGTCCGCGGCACAATCATGGTTCCCGGGTTGTCCATGAGCCATTGCTGAGTGTGCGGAGAAAGCTGGTCCCAGAATTCTTTGATGTGCATAACAATCAGCACTGCCCTTCATTGGTGGGGGTGGATTCATGGAATGCGCCATGTGCGCCGGAAAGAGACTCAGGATGAGGTTCTCTTCAAAGGCTACGCCCGACCATGCCTATCCTGACCCGGATGCAGCAACGTTTCTGAGAATGACGTCGACTGCCCGTTCTTCATGCGCTACAGTTATTCCAATCGATGGACAAACACTGTTGAGCCTCAGGAGATTCCATGTCATCAACGCTTAGGTCCGCTTCGCGCAGGAGCAACGCCCCTATTGTCGCCGTCCCCGCTTCCCGCGATTTGGTGGTGGATTTCATCCGCGTCGCCTGCATGTTTGCCGTGGTAGCTGTTCACCTGCTCATGATGGGGATCAGCGTGGACGAGTCCGGCATCGGCGTGGGCAATCCCTTGACGTCCCTAAGCTGGTTTGCGCAAGGAACTTGGTTCGGCCAGGTCATGCCGCTTTTCTTCATCGTGGGCGGTTTCGCCTCGCTCACGTCGTGGCGCAGCCTGCAACGCAAGGGCGGCGACGCCGGCGATTACCTCCGGAACCGGGTGCTGCGACTGGTCCGGCCCACGGTTGCGTTGTACATCTTCCTTGCAATTGCCCTGTGGAGCGCGACGGCGGCCGGTGTCCCTGCCGACTTGCTTGCCGTTATCGCCGCGGGCGCCGGAGTGCAGCTGTGGTTCCTTGCCGCGTACCTTATCTGCCAGGCCATGGTTCCCACTATGGCGAAGCTCCACGAAGCAGCGCCATACCGGACCATTGCAGCGCTGGCCGCGAGCGCCGTCGTGGTTGATGTTCTTCGCTTGGGCTTGGAGCGCAACCCGTGGGGCTTCGACTCGAACCCGATCGGGCTGCTGAACATGGTGTTCGTGTGGGGGCTGCTGCAACAGCTGGGCTTCTTCTACGCCGACGGCTTCTTTGACCGCTTCGCCAAGTGGCAGCTCGTTCTTGCCGCTGCCGGCTGTTACGCCGCGATGGTTCCGCTCACGCACGCCGGGCCGTATCCCGTGGACATGCTGACCAGCCAGAACCCGCCCATGTTCCCCCTGATCCTGGTAGGTCTGGCACACATTCTTTTGGTGAAGGCCGCCTATCCTGTGCTGCAGCGATGTGTCCGTGTCGGCTGGGTACAGAAGGTGATGTTCGTGGTGGGCAGCCGGGCGATGACCATTTATCTGTGGCACCTGCCGTTGATCATCGCCATGTTTGGGATCGCTCTGGTCCTTCGCCTGCCATTCCCGGAGCCCGCCGGCACCGAGTGGTGGCTGAGCCGGCCGCTGTTTTACGTGGCTGCCTGGGCGACGGTGCTGTTGGTCTCCACCCCGCTTGTCCGACTGGAACTGGCCAGCACTGCTCTGGCACCGGGTGCGGTCCGGCCGGCTATGTGGCGCATTGCTGCCGGAACTGTCTTGGCCATCGTCCCCCCGTTCGTGGTGATGAGGTCTGCGCTGGACGTTGCGAATGCGACCTGGGGGCTGGTGCTGCTGGTGATTGCCGTGGCACTGGTTACCGGCAAGGTTCCTGACCGGGCTTGGAAGACCCCGCGCAGTGTTTCAACGGGAGCCGTGGCTTCCTGATCCTCTTTGAAAGAAGAACGGCCGCAGAACAACCTCACGGGGTCATTCTGCGGCCGTTCTTTGTTCACAGGGGGTTACTCACCAGCAACCCGGCCGAGCACCTATGGCAAGCGGTACAGGAATGCTGCCATGGCGTCGCGGTTGATGGGCTCCATCGGCTGGTACCAGTAGTTGTTCTCCCCTAGCTGCCAGCCGGAGGAAATCCCCGCAACGCTCATCCAGACCATTTCCTTATAGAACAGCTGGCCTGAATCGAGGTCCTTGAAAGGTGGATTCATCGGTGCTTCATAGTCGGGCTTGTTGACCAACCTGTACAGGAAGGCAGCCATCGCGTCGCGTTTGATGGGGGTCAGCGGTTTGTAGTAACGCGCCCCGTTCTCAGTCCATCCGGATGAAATGCCGGTTTCTGCCAACCATGCCATCTCCTTGTAGAACTGCTGCGTGGTTGCAACGTCCTTGAATGGGGATTGCGCGGGAGGTGTGTAGTCCGGCGAGCCGGCCGCACGGTAAAGGAATGCTGCCATTGCGTCACGGTTGATGGGTGTCACCGGCCGGTATGAGACGGATTTGTCCGCCTCTACCCAACCGGTAGAGATCTTACGGTCTGCAAGCCAGGACATTTCCTTATAGAACTGCTGGGTGGTCGCCACATCCCGGAAGGGTGAAACAGCAGGCGCCGTAAATTCCGGCCCCTTTGCGCTGAAGTAGGCCTTCCACTCTGAAGTCGCCCCGTTGAGCACTGCATAACCGCTCTTCGGAACGGCTGTAATTTTGGCCTGTCCTCGAGCGGGGTGAGTTCCGGCTTGGAGCGTTTTGTCATCTACCTGGTAGTCCATGGTCTCTGACTCCGGAATAGTGTAGCGATCGTTGCCCATGTACGGAGCTTCGGTGAACACTACGGCTTCAGGCGTAACAGCCTTGTCAGCGGCAACTACAACAGGCGTTGGCTTGCTGGACATCTCCAGCAGCCGGTATGGGGTCTTGTTACCCATGACATGTAGCGAAAGCGTGCTGCCAATGTCCTCGCTCGTCAAGGTGTAGGTAGAGGCACTGGAGACGTGCTCACCAGTGGTGCCTGGCTTGTTGCGGGTCCACCGATAGGTCAAGTCCACAGGGGCCGGGCCCCACGTACCCGGGTTGGCCGTTAGGGTGCTTCCCTCGTAGGCCGAGCCCGTGATAACAGGCACGCTACCAAACAAGGTTCCGGGAGCCACTTGAACTGTCGGCTCCGAGGTTGCGGAGACGGCCGGTACGAACTTCTTGGTGGCAGTAACAGTGACCGTGATGGTGGCTTGGTGATCATCCTCTGTCAACCAGTAACCGTTTCCGGTTGCTCCGGGGATGGGTGTTCCCCACCGGTTCCACTGATAATTCCAGGTGGCTTCGTAGGTGTTACCCCAGTTGCCAGGTTCAGCAATCAACAACTTGCCAACAGCAGCCTCACCGGAAATTGTGGGAGTGCCCGCCGTGATTGGCGCAGCCTCGGCTGCCACCTTGGTGAGAGTGGCGTTGGCGTCAACCAAACCGGCGCCGCAGCCACAGCCGTTGATCGGCCGAGCCGAGGCCTTTAGCCTCTGCTCAACATCCGCGGGGGTCAAAGCAGGCAGTTTTGAATACATCATGGCTGCTACTGCCGCTACCTGAGGAGCGGCCATTGAACTGCCCTCCATAACGGAGTATCCCTCGGAACCTAGGGAATCCGTTCCGTCGTTGAGGGTGGACAAAATTCCGTCGAGGCCCGAGTTGGTCATGTCGCCGCCCGGGGCGGCGACATCGACGTTGATTCCGAAGTTGGAGTACGACGCTTTGAGGCCATTGCGTGTGCTCGCACCGACCACCAGCACGTTCTTACAGTTGGCAGGGCTGACCTTGGATGCGTCGATGCCTTCGTTACCTGCAGCCACCACCACTGAGGCGCCCTTGCTTCGTGCAAAATCTGCAGCGTTTTGGTAGATCGTGGAGCAAGGCGCCAGGCCTCCGAGGCTCAGGTTGATGACGTTCGCTGGATTCGCGTTCGCTGGGGCTCCCGTAACTGTTCCGCCCGCCGCCCAAACGATCGAATCTGCGATGTCGGAAGCGTATCCACCACAGATGCCCAGCGCACGCACCGGAACGACCTTTGCCTTGGGAGCAACGCCTGCCACGCCCTTGCTGTTTCCTGCAACAGCAGCCACAAGACCGGCCACATGTGTCCCGTGCCACGAAGATGAATAACCGGGCCATCCGGGCTCGCACTCCCCGTAGTAGGTGGCGTCGCCCTCATCTGCCGGATTCGAATCGCGTCCGTTGGAGTCACCTGCAACGAGGGGATCATGAATCATGTCAAAGCCAGGCAGAATGTTGGCGTTCAAGTCGGTGTGGTCAGTAATGCCGGTATCGATGACCGCAACCACGCTCCCGGCTCCCTGGCTCACGTCCCATGCCCCCAGGACACGCATCCCGCCACTGTCGGTGCTACTGTGTGCCCACTGATATGAGTACAAAGGATCGTTGGGCGCGGAAGCGAATGGCCTCATGATGACATCTGGCTCGGCATACTCAACGCTGGGGTCTGCGGCCAAGGCGGAAACCAGTTCACCGGCTTCTTCGCCACCGAGCTTCTTGTCCGTCTTCACCACTTCTTCACCCGTGGCTAGCGTACGGACAGCTTCAATAGGGACGCCAAGGGTCCCAGCGGCCCGATTCAAGGACGACTTCCGGTCCAGTGATTGGATACTTGCCCGGTCCTTGAACTTCACAATGAATTGGTCCGTAGGGAGGACCGAGGACTCGGTGGACATTGTCCGTGGTGCCGCGCTGGGCACAGGCACCGGAGTCTCATTCGCTACAGCAGGAAGGGCCGGGAGGGCAGCTCCTACCATTGCGATAATGCCGGCAAAAATTACTTGAGAGCGCACACTGGCTCTCCGTCGGATCTGCATAAACAGCGCCCTCTGCTCAAACGCCCCCAAGAGCGCGGAAAAATGGCCGCGATACTGCGGCCAGCATGAGTTTAGCCAAAGTTTGGACTTTCCTGCGAATTCCCTGTGAATCTATCTCAGCAGTTAGGTCAACACGAAGGGTAAAAGCTAATAGTTACGCCGGTGCTTCAGCCGCGGAATTGCGACGGCGAACACAACAGCCGCTGCGAACCCCAGTACGCCTGTGGCCCAGACGCCCGCCGACAACGAGATTGCAGCCGTCAACCCGGACAGCAGCACGGGCCCTCCGGTGGCGCCGGAATCGGCAATGAAGCGCCATATCCCGAGGAAGTGACTCCGGCCGTTGTCCGGTGAGAAGTCAGCTCCGAGCGTCATGATGAGCCCCGAACTGATGCCGTTGCCGAACCCGATCAGCAGGGCGACCAAGAGCAATGGTACGAATCCGGCGGTGAAGGGAATCAGAATCAATGCCGTCCCCATGATGAGCGTGGAGGGAATGGCCACCCATTGCCGGCCCTTCCTGTCCATCAGCTTCCCGGCAGGATAGAACACCAGCATGTCGATTGCCCCGGACAAGCCGAAGAGCAAGGACGCATGGGTGGCATCGAGCCCCAGGTGGTCCGCCCACAGCGGGATGACCACTTGTCGTGATGCACGCAGAGCACTGAGAAGCAGGATCCCGAATCCCACAGAAAGGAACACCCCGGCGTGTGAAACCGCGACGCTCCGCAACGTCGACGCCGGAGGGCGAGGGCCGCCGTCGGACGTTCCCGGGGCTACCAGGTCCGGGATGGTGAGAGACAAAGCAGCCGCCGCCATCATGCCCGCGAAGCCCACCCAGTAAGCACCACTGATTCCGGCGAACTGCATGACGCCGGCGCCCACGAATGGCCCGATGAAGATGCCGATCCTGGTCACGCCACCCAGTGTTGAAAGAGCTCGCGCGCGGAACATGACCGGGACGGCCTCGGTAAGGAACTTTTGACGGGCTAGGTTGAAGACGCTGGCCGACATGCCCACCAAGGTCATGGACGCAGCCAGCAGCCAGAGTCCGTGGTCGACCTGCGGCGCGAACGCGGCTGCGCCGAGGGCAACCGCGCCCAAAGCTCCGGCTCCAACGATCGACCATCGTTCGCCGAACTTCTCCGTGATGATCGACGCCGGGATGTTGAAGATCCAGGAGCCCAGCCCGATCAGTGTCACGATCAACGCTGAAACCGCCACCGAAGCGCCAAGCTCGCGCGCCGAGAGCGCAATAACCGGCAGGACCGCCCCTTCGCCGATACAGAACAGCAGCGCGGGTCCGAAGGCCGGAAGGGCGACGCTGCGAAGGGTGAAGTTTTTGTCTGCTTGGGTGGTGGTCATCCCTTTCATCCTATGACCGTCGCGGCTGGTGGTCGGGTCGGATGACGTTTCGCGTTCCCGTTAGTGGTCGGGCGCGCGCCCTGTGCCGCCGGGCGCACCCTTTCGTGGTCAGACCCGCACCCACTACCGCCAACCGCACCCTTTCGTGGTCAGACCCGCACCCTTTGCCGCCACCCGCACCCTTTCGTGGTCAGGCCCGCACCCTTTGCCGCCAACCGCACCAGAGGTAACAGGGGCGATCAGCGCTAACGGGTGCGCCGTTCGTGGGTTAGTGGGTTACTGGGACGCGTGGCTAGTACCGGCTGCGTGGGTAACTGGTGAGCGCTTGGAACGAGCTGGCTCGCACCACTTCGCGCCATGCGCACACTTCGCCGCCGGGCGCACCCTTTCGTGGTCAGGCCCGCACCCTTTGCCGCCAACCGCACCAGAGGTAACAGGGGCGATCAGCGCTAACGGGTGCGCCGACGAACGTGGTGGTTCGTGGGTGCTGGGACGGGTGGCTGGTACTGGCTGCGTGGGACGGGCTGCGTGGGTAACTGGTGAGCTTTTGGAACGAGCTGGCTCGCAGTTGTTGCGGCTCCGGGGAACCGGAGCCGCAACAACTACATGCGAAGTGAGATTGCTTCCCGGGCTTAGCGGCGGTTAGCTACTGCCTTGCGGCGACCGACTGCTGCGAGCACCAACCCCATCAGGAGCATGGCGCCTGCCCAGAGAACCCACTGACCGTTGAGTCCAGTGTTGGCCAAGGTGTTGGCACTTCCGACGGCGGTGGAGGCTGCCGCGGTCAACGCACCCTGCGTGGCACTCGGGACCACTACGCTGCTGGCTTGGGTGCCAACCGAGGCATACGTGGTGTTTGTGGTGCCTGCGACGGGAGTGTTGATGCCAGTTTCTCCACCAGCGTCAAGGCCACCACCTGCAGGCGGGTTCACGACGGGAGGGTTCACAACCGGCGGGTTCACAACCGGCGGGTTCACAACCGGCGGGTTTACGACGGGAGGGTTCACAACCGGCGGGTTTACGACGGGAGGGTTCACAACCGGCGGGTTCACAGTGCCGGTAGAGCCACCACCGATTCCCACGGAGGTGGAACCAACGGTAACAGGGGCCGTGATCGGGATGATCACCTGAGTGCCGGAAAGAAGTCCGTCGTTCCCGGAAGTGGTGCTGCCTGGCGTCGTACCCGTCGGGGCAGTTCCGCCCGTGGTGCCAGTGTTCGCGGCGGACGAGTCACCCAGCAGACCAGCCGAGGTCGAACCAAGGTTTACCGGAGCCGTGATCGGAGCAACAACCTGGGTTCCCGAACCAATGCCGTCAGAACCGGAGGTGGAAGCACCCGACGTAGCCGGAGCCGAAGTACCAGTCGAACCAGCACCAGTGTTCGTGGCCGACGAGTCACCCAGCAGACCAGCCGAGGTCGAACCAAGGTTTACCGGAGCAGTGATCGGAGCAACAACCTGAGTCCCCGAACCAACACCATCCGAACCGGAAGTCGAAGCACCCGAAGCACCCGAAGTCGCCGGAGCAGTACCACCGGATGAAGAACCCGAGCCGGAGGTGGCCGACGAGTCACCACCGACACCCGCGGCAGTGGCTCCGATGTTAACAGGGACCGAAATCGGAGCCACTACCTGAGCGCCGGACGCAATACTCTCTCCCCCCGACGTCGTTGCCTGCACCGGAGCTTGGGCCGGAGCCGGAGCCTGTGCCGGGGCAGGAGCTGATGTAGCAGTTGAGTCGCCAAGTACACCGGCGGATGTCGCTCCCACCGTGATGGGGATCGTCACCGGCGCAACAACTTGGGTTCCCGAGGCGATACCGTCGGAACCGCTGGTGCTTGCTGTCGGAGCGGCCGCTGCGGGAGCAGCAGGTGCCGGAGCGGCAGGTGTGGCTGAGCTCGCCGCAGTGGAGCCCCCCAGCAGACCCACTGACGACGAGCCCAGGTTTACGGGCACCGTTACCGGAGCAACTAGCTGCGTTCCGGTGCCGATGCTGTTGGAACCGTTGGTGCTGGCAGCCGGTGCTGCAGCGGAGCCGGAACTTCCAGCAGTTCCCGGCGCGGACGTCGTAGCTGCTGAATCCCCCAACAGTCCAAGTGATGTTCCGCCGAGGCTGATCGGCGTTGTTACTGGCGCTACCACCTGCGTGCCGGAAAGGAGTCCATCCTTGCCGCTGGTGTCCGCGGCGTTCGCCGCAGTCGCGCTGAGGACGATCATGCCCCCGGCAAAGCATGTGCCTATGAGGCACTTGCGTATGGTCGTGTTCATTGTGGTTCTCTCCTGAATGCCTTGTTCCCAAGGACGTCCGAGTGACGGATCGCCCGAATGACCGTTTGCCGCAAAGAGCTGTGCGGCCGGCTGGGGAATTAGTCAGGAGAGGAGCCGGGGTCGAAGCACACCGGCTTGGGATGTTGTGCATTGTCGGCCGATGCCAGGCCGGGAAGAGCGTCTACGGGAATGATCAGGGCACCCTGCAGGAATGCTGCTGCGGGGCTGGGCGGACCGTTTTGGGAGTTCCCGGAGCCAGCCCCCGTGAGGCTGCCCGGTACTACTGCACGGTCGGAAGGAAGCTTCGCGGGTGCCGCGGGATCGGCGGTTGAGGAGGCGCCGCCGAGCACCGCAGTTATCCCTGTCGGACCGAAATTTCGGGTGGGCGTCAGCAACGCTGAAGCATCAGCGGCAATCCCTTGCGGGGACGTGCGGAGGTCCAGTTTGCTGGGCTCGGGAACCGTTGCGCCCGTGGAATGTACGACGCCGGTAGTCGCCACTGCGCCGGCGTCCGGCGTCGCGGGGACAACAGTTGCATCAGTGCCGGGCACACTTGGGATCTCGGCCACAGCTGCTGTAACCGGCGGAACTACCACCGGAGGTGCAACCACTGGCGGGACAGTAACCGGCGGGAGCGTAACAGGCGGGACTATGGCTTCGACGGGCGTCAGCACGGTGTCCACCACGCCGACAATCGGGTCCACAATCGGTGTTACGACGTCCGTGACGGGTTCCAGCCGAGCGGGTTCCAGAACTTGATTGACCGGCTGAACAACAACGTTGACGGCGTCATCTACGGTGCCAGTGGCCGGAACCACAACCGTGTTCACCAGGGTTCCCGCAGTGCCAGAAGGCACCACTTGGTTTACCACTGGCACGGCTGAAACCACGTGATCTACAGTGCCGCCTGCGTGCTCCACAATGGGCGTCACGGCAGGCACGTGGACGTTGATCTGGTTGGTGGGTATTAATCCTTTGACAACGGCCGGCAGGGGTACATTCGGCACCGGAATGCTGACTGAACTTGAGGACGTGACACTGCCCAGAAGGGGTTTGTCAGTGGTTCCGGTGTCTGCACTTGCCGCTGTTGCGGAAAGAGCCATCCAGATTGCGGTACCGGCTCCCGCGACCATGACAGAGCGGAGAATGCTGGTAGCACGCGGAAAAACGCGTGAACCCCTCATCTCGACACCCCCAGGTAGTCGCGAACCAATGGTCGCCTTCATCCTAGGACGGGACTAAGCCGTTAGTCCATGGTTAGGAGTAAAGAAGATGACAAATTTGTAAGGAACCTTGTTTATGAGGGATAGAAACCGGTCTTTTCCGGCCCGAAGTCCGGGGTAGCCAGCGAAGTGCGGCCTTGGGCATTGGTTTCCTGAAGCCTTTTGATAAACCAGCGGGATTGTTCCGGTCCGTACGGAAGCACAGGAATTGCTTTAGTAGCGTCGGATGGCATGTCCCGAATGGACTGCGTTGCCTGCCGCACCGCGGTGCTCATGGTGTCGGCCATTGTTTTCACGAACTCATCGCTGGCCGGTTTGCCGTGGCCGGGGACCAGGAATTCGTAGCGGTGACGCAGGGCCGAGATGTGCCGGAGCGCATCCGCCCATTCCTCCGGATACGAGTCCTCGAACGACGGATGCGCGCCCTGCTCCACCAGGTCGCCCACAAACAGCGTGGAACTCGTGCCAACAAGCAGGTCGCCGTCGGTGTGCGCGCGGCCGAGGTAGAAGAGGGTGGCGGTAACTCCGCCGAGGTCCACCAGGACAGGCTGGTCGTGGACCAGCGCGTTAGGGACAACGATGTCGACGGCGTCGCCCTCCCCCGCTGCCATCTCAGGTTCGTTGGTGGCCACGAAGCGTCGCTGGTTGTCGGCGTCGCGTTCTATAGCCGCCGCACAGTTGGCGTGCGCCCAAAACTCTGTGACGCCGTCGTCGGCGAATACTGCGTTACCGAAGAAGTGGTCGTAGTGCGCGTGGGTGTTCACCACTACCAGCGGAAGCTGGGTCTTTTCGCGAACTGCAGCGAGGATCTCCCGGCCCTGGCGCGGGCCGCAGCCGGTGTCGATGACCATGGCGAGTTCAGAGCCCACCACAAGCCCGGTGTTGAGTAACGATCCCTCGGTTTCCAAGACGTAGTTGTCCGGTCCGAGTTCTAGCCAAGCTGACAATTCGTGCTCCGTATCCACTGCAATCCGGCGATGTTCAGGCCTCTACTCTACCCATGGAACCCGTACGAATGCTGGAAGGCTGGCGGCCTTCCTTAGCGCGGCAGCAGCCGGAGCTTTCGGCACGCACGCACTAGCAGGGACGACTCCAACAACTGAAGCTTCTCCTGCAGATGGTCGCGTTCGATCCGGAGGTGGTGGCCTTCAGATTCCTTGGCTGCAAGCGCGCTGGTAACTTGGTTCAGCTCGTCCTGCAGCCCGTCCCGGACCGCTTCCATTGCGCTGAGGCTTCCACGGGTGTCCTCCAGGAGGTTTGTCAGGCCAAAGAGCTCTACCGACTGGTGGCCAATGTGCAGTTCGTTGTTGGCCGTCAGCTGGGCCACTGCCGGGTGCTCACCGGATGCGAGTTCCAGAAAGGCCGGCTCCGGGCTGACAAGAACCGGAGCTTCCGGTCGTGAGCCCTTCAGGGTTTCGACGACGAAGTCCCACCAGGCGCGTTGAAAGTCGCCTTGCGCAGGGCTCATTTGCTTAAGGTACGAACGAATATGGCCGTGGCTGGCCCAAAACTGATCTACGAAGGCGTCGAATTCCGGAGTGGCAAGGTGCCTAAGGGAACGCATGGTGTGGCCGAGGCCCCAGTTGGCCAGTGCGCCGCCGATGCGCACCTCGCCGTAGTAGTCCACGGCGATGCCGAGGCAAGGAACGCCTGCAGACAGTGCGAAGACAACCGGGTGGTACCGGCTTGCAACCACAACCTCGGCCTGCATCGTCAGCGACGCGGACTCCTCTGCGGACAGCTGGCCGCAGACCATCACGTTCTCCGTGGTCATCCTCCGCCGGATGTCCTGGTGGGTTTCGATGTCGATGTCCGCTTGGCCCGGGTGGGACATGTGGGGAATCATCACAACGTCCAGATTGCCGGCGTCGGCGATTCTGTCCAGCACCTCAGCGATGCGCTGGTTGAAAGCGTCCCTGTCCATGGCGCCGGTACCGGGCGCGAAAGTGGCTACCAGAAAAGGTCGATCCGCTCGAGGCTTGTAAGTGACCTGGTCCAATTCAAGGGCGGCCGGCAGGGCATGGTCCACCTCAAAGAAGCTCGCGTCGTCGAGCGTCAGGCCCGCGGGCACGCCCGCATTCCGCATCAGGTCCCAGGAGGTCTGCTCGCGGACACTGGAGAGCGTCGCTGAACGGAAAAGCTCGACCACTGTGTCGTAGTCGGGTCCCGTGAGGACGGGTCCAACAGTCTGTCCGGAAATGACCAGCGGCTTACCCAAAGCATTGGCAATGGCTCCAACAGCCGCCCGCTCGTAGAGCAGCCAGCCGTAAGGCGAAGTCATGTTCCCGCCGCCGGCGATCACCACGCCGTCGCACGTCTTCAAGGTCTCTATGAGCGCATGCACCTGATCCTCGGCGGGAAGGGCAGTCATGTCGCCCGCGAGAACGGCCCGGATCTCACGCAGGTACGTCTCGCGTCGGTGAGGAGGCCACGGGAACTCCAAGGTCTTCACTGACTCGGTGCCAAAGATTCGGGTGCTCTGCTCCGGATCGCGCGAGAGCAGCACAATGTCCGAAACTCCTCTGGCGCGCAGTTCGTCCACCACGGCATGGGTCATAGCCTCGTCGCCCACGTGATAGACGGGCTGACCAATATCCCCAAGAACTACAACTCGCACGACACTCCGGTGTTTGGACGCAAAAAACAGCTTCCAGCGTACCGGGTTTGTCATCGCAGGTGGTTCGCAGGGAGGACACTCCACTGCGTTGCGAGGTAGCCTTCAAGCAGCGTTGCCCATGCATGAGAACGTCAATCGTGATGCCATGGCCGCTTTCATGTACCGACACAACTCGAAGTTCAACGCAAGCTAGTCTCCTGCTGCAACAAAAACGGCCGGCCTTGGTAGGAACCAAAGCCGGCCGTTTCTGAAGAAAAATCAGGGTGTTTTGGAAAGGAAATGCTGGATGTTTTGGACGATCGGCGTCCTCGCGTCGTCCGCGAGATAGTTGATGTCCATCAAGACAACTACGCGACCTCTCCCGGCCTTCATATCCCCTTCAGCCCAAACCCCTCCGATGGCCACGGTCTCACTCCGCGCGAAGACGTTTCGGGCGTCCACACCTGCCAATCCGCTGATGGCACCGGGTGAATCCGGGTCAAAGCTGGTGAGCACGTTGGGCGCTTTGGTGATTTCGTTGCTGGCAGCAGGATTGAAGGTGAAGGGTCCCTGCACGTCGCCCATCCCGCCCACCACTACGTTTTGGTCGGTGAGAACATGACGCAAGACATTCTGAACGCTGGCGTTCAGGGCCTCGCAACACGGACGTTCACCTGTGAGGTAGGCCGCTCCCCCGTCGGCTACGAAGCTGGCAACCCTGCGCTCGTCAGCTTCAGTCCATCCGTAGCGTGAGGGATTCCAGATTGACTTGTAGCCGCTAAGGTCAGCAGGGAGAGCCGTTGCCTCCACAACCTCTGCTCCGGAATCCCGGAGAGTTTTCGCAACGTTTGCAATGCCGTACCCCTCATCACCGTCGGCGTATACCAGGACTTTGTCGCCACGTGGTGGGGTTGGTTTCACCACTAATGTCAGCGGAGCCGACGCCACAAGCCCCGATTTGTCCGTCGCTGTAACAGTGATCTCGGCGGTAGCTACGGCAGCTGGAACACCCGACACTATGCCGGTCCCCGAATTCAGGGCGAGACCTGCCGGCAGGGCGCCCTTGGTTATCGTCCAGGTGTAGGGCTGGGTCCCTCCCTTGGCAGCGAGACCTATTTTGTATGCCTTCGCCACTGTCGCGCTGGGCAACGACGTTGACAATACCTTCAATGGTTCAACCGACGGGGTTACTTCCGCGTCAGGAGTGCCGGGGGCCGGGGGCTTCGTGGACCAGGAGGCGATGGTCTTCTCATAGATAGTGCCGGAGTAGATGGTCACGTGAGGTCCGCCGTCGAAGAAGCAGACAAGGCAAGCACCAAGTTCGAATCCGACCCGGCCCTTGAGCTCGGCCATGGGGTCCTCGGTTGGGTGGTACGCGGCAGAGACGGACGCGTTGATCTGCCCTGTAATACCGACGATTTCCACCCAGGTGACGCGTGTATCGATTGCGCCCGTGAGGGTCGCTTCGATGCCTGAGTCGCTGGAAAGGCCCAGCGGCTCGTGCTCGGTGCCACACGTAGCGGCCCGGCTTTCCTGGCCATCCCGCCACTGGTAAGACGTACCGCATTTGAGGGTTACGGAAGTGCTGAGGTCCAGCTTGCCGTTGACTTCAAACGTCAGGGACGGCTGGGCCACCATGACGATGGCACCTGCGCCTGAGGGGACGGTCACCTTGACCTCGGGACCCGCCACTGTGCAGACGCCTTCCCCGGAAACTGCTGCTCCCAGGTTGACTGTGATGGATCCTTCGACGTTTGCCTGGAGTTGATGAAGACCGCCAAAGAAGGGCTTCCAATCGGCATAGAGCGAAGGTTTCATATTAGGCGTAACAGACAGGCCCTTGAGGTCTGCTGTCGCTCCGCCTTCACACTGTATTTTCTTCGGTGCTTGGACTGGTTCCTTTGCAGCGAAGGGCGTGGAGAGCGCTTCAGATTCTCCAAGTGAAGTGGTTACTGCTGCTTCATCCGTGAAGTGCACGGTGCCCTCGGAGTAGGCCGCGGAAAGGTTGGCCGAGGAGACCGACACCAAAATTGTCCTGTCAGCGGTCATCTGGACGTCGTCGACGTTGAGGATTGCACCGGATTCGAGGTTGGCCCAAGGGTCAAGGGTCAGCACCTGGCCCACGGTCACATCGACGGCCGTAAGCTCCACCGAAACAATCTGGTTCGATTCAGGGTCCCTATTGATGGCAACGATGTTGTCCCCGGGGACGTGGACGGTGTTTTCCTGAGGCACCAGGATCTCGCAGGGCTTGCCTGCGCACTCCTCAGGTGCGGCTTCCGGGACGTTGAGGTTCAAGGTCCGCGACAGCGTCATTCCGGAATCATCAGTGGCTGTGACAGTGACCGGGTAGTCGCCTGTGGCCGCTGGAGAACCGGACAGCACACCTGTAGTCGAAAGAGTGACACCTTGGGGAAGGCCCGTTGCGTTCCACACCAAGGAGCCAAATCCTCCGGCCCCAGTGAGCTGCTCGAGGTACCTGACTCCGGCGATGCCATCCATCAAGTTATTGTTCGCAATGGTCAGTGGGCTTGTGTTCAAGTGGAAGCGGTACATAAACGCTGCCATAGCATCGCGGTTTACAGCCTGCAGCGCCCGGTACGTCTTGGAACCATTGGCATCGGTCCAGCCGGTGCTGATGCCGGTAGAGGCGAGCCAAGCCATCTCTTTGTAGAACTGCTGGGAGGTGGCGACGTCGGCGAACGGCGAGACTGCCGGCGGTGTGTAGTCCGGACTGCCTGCCAGGCGGTACAAGAACGCTGCCATGGCGTCGCGGTTTACAGGCTGCAGCGCCCTGTAGGTTCTGGTGAAACCGTCTGCTTCAGTCCAGCCGGTGCTGATGCCCTTGGACGCAAGCCAAGCCATCTCTTTATAGAACTGCTGGGACGTAGACACGTCAGCGAAAGGGGACTCTGCGGGCGGAACGAATCTTGGACTGCCGGAGAGCCGATACATGAAGGCCGCCATCGCGTCCCTGTTAACCGCTTGCAACGCCCTGTAGGTCTTTGACCCGTTGGCCTCGGACCAGCCCGTGCTGACTCCAGCCTTGGACAACCACGCCATCTCGGCGTAGAACTGCTGGGACGTGGAGATGTCTGCGAAAGGAGACGTTGCCGGTGCCGGGAATGATGGGCCGCTATCTTGGACCACGGCGTCCGGCTGGGTTTGAGGTGAGGCCGCCGGGACAGTTGCAGGATCTGCGGGAGTCGCGTTTGCCGGAAGCATTCCGGTCATCATGAAAGCCGCTAGGGCAAGACTGATTCCGGAAGCAAGAAGCTTCCGTCTGTATTTATGGCGCACTTATGGCTACTTTCCGCACTCTTGGCGGAATTCCGCCCCCATTTTCATCTGCTGATGAGCAGATAATCAAAAAGATAGCGTTATTGTTCAATAACTCCAATTTCGGGTCTACCGAACCCTGGCCAGCTTCTCCTCAACTTCAGCGGCTTTTTCGGGCTGACCCGACACAACGTACAGCTCCGAGAGGATGTTCAGTGCTCGTTCCGGCTTGGGGGTCAGCGCCGCAGCACGTTCGATATCCGCAATGGCACCCTCCAGATCCTGGCCGCTGGCTTTGGCGAGTCCCCGTAGGAGGTGGGGCTCCGATGTCCACGGCGAGCGCTCGATCTGCATGTCCAGCGTCTTCTGCGCGGACTGAACATCTCCGGTCCCCAGTTGCCCGATGGAAAGCGCAGTAATCGCCTCCATGGAAGTCGGGTTACGTTCGACGGCGGCACTCGCCCACGTGACTGCGGCATCTGCCGCTGGGCTATCTCCTTGCACGGCCCTGACGGCGAATGCCTGGGCAGCAAGCAGATCCACGTCCTGGTCCCAGGGCCTGAGTGCCTTGGCTGCTTCAAACGCCTCAGTAGCTCTCGGGATTTCGCCCGCGGCGGCTAAGTCAGTACCTGACTTCATGGGTATCTCCGCACTTGCCGCGACACCAGCAACGATGGCGCCCACCAGCGCCAGCCCAACTGCTGATATGCGAGCGACATCAGAAGCCCTACCGCGAGGACTGTCGATCGCCTCTTTCTGCACCGGAGCATTCCCAAGAATGGCACCAGCGAGGACACAAACCACCGCGGTGGTTCCCGGTGAGGTGAAGTGGGTCATGAGTGCGAACCCGTAGCCGCAAGTGGCTGTCAGGGCGCCCATCAGAAATAGTTTGTGTTCATTCAACGGCGAGGTGCGGATACGCCCGACGCCAACCACTAAGACCATGCACACAGCTGCAGCAACGGAGAGAAGGAAGAACAATCCACCCGCACTTACCAGCTGGAGAAGGAGCATGTGCGGGCTGTCCGCGGGGAACTCAGTTCCGACATTTTTGGCGAAGGCATCAGATAGATGAGAAGGCAGTTCGTCCACGAATTGCCCTGCCCCAAGCCCTAGGAACACGTTGCCGGACAGAGCCTGGAGGGATGCCTCCCAGAGATACACGCGGCCCGTAACGGTCTCCATGCTGAACAAACGTTCCGCAACTGAAGGGATGGACCAGGACAAAACTGCGGCAACGCCTACGAATCCCAGGAGGGCGACGATCGCATGGACGGGCTTTCCCGATTTCAACAACTGGAAGGCTTTGAATCCAAAGAGCATAATTCCGCAAATAATCAGAATGAGGATGCAAGCACGGGAACCCGAAGTGACGGTTACAACCCCTGCCGCAGCCGCTCCTATTTGCGCCAATTTATTCTTGGACCATAACGCCGGGGGCAGAAGCAGCAGGCAAGCGACCAAGCCCGCCAAGCCCAGATCTGTGGCATTACCCAACGTCGCTCCGGGTCGTATGTAATCGGCACCACCAAGGGGTCGAAGGCCAGCCGCCTCGGCAACTGCGATCGGCGCCAAAACGAGCATGCTGAAGCACAGCCCATGCACCAGGTACCGCCTGCTTGTTGAAGCGGAGGAACCACCCAAGACACGCGCTCCCACCACCAACAAGCCCACATATAAGAGCAGGACAGGCAGGCCTTCGTACCGCGGCCACCGTCCAACAATGGCAGCTGACAGATCGCCGGAACTCAATGCCGCAATGACATATGTCCCCACTATGGCTGCCAAAATCAGCACCGTAGGACGCCCAGGTCTTGACGTTGCCGGGGCCAGGAGACCCAGGCACAACGCGAGCAACAAAATGGCGATTTTTGGCAGAACGAACCTGTGGAAGCCGCCCGGCAGCATGATCAAGGGTGTTGCGACCAATAAAGTCACACTAAGAAGCGCCATTCGGTGACTACCGAAAGTCGACTCCCAAATGCGGCGTAATGATTGCACTATTTTCCCCCATGATCGACAGGCCCGCCGTATAAGAAATAGCATGTGGCTGACGCAACAACTTGACTTGACTCGGCGTCGAAAATCAAATATATGGGGGCACTCTTGGAAAAATCGAAACTTTCGCGGCAATTACTTGTGCCCGTGGCCGGTTTATCACTCCTCGCAGCATCGTTCTCCGGTGCACCGGCCGCCGTCGCTGCGGGAACTGCAAGCATCAGCGGAAGCGTGCAGATGCAGGCTGGTCTCAATGCCAGCATGATCATCATCGACGCCTACAAAGACGATCTCTACGTCGACGAAGCCCGAATCTGGAGCGGGTCCGGGACTTACACCCTGGATGGGCTGGAGCCTGGCTCCTACAAGGTGAAGTTCAGCGCCTACGGGGACGGTGGTGGCGCACCGGTCAATGTCTCGGAATGGTATGACGACAAGGAACTGGCTTCCTCGGCCCAAACCATCTCGCTGACCACAGGGCAGGCACAAGCCAACGTCTCTGCCGTTCTGAACATGGGCGCGACCGTCAGCGGCAAGGCGACGGTTCCGGCCGGCGTCGACGCCACTAAGATCACCGTGGAGGCCACGCGGGACGGTGAATACAGTTCGTACAGGGCTTCACTGAACGCGGACGGCACCTACTCGCTCACCAACATGATTGCCGGACAGTACAAGCTGAATTTCTATTGGAGCGACGAGGCAACTCCGAGTCCGATCATTTCGAGCTTCCTCGGGGGAAAGCAGTGGTCCTCAGCCACGCTTGTCAACGTGCCCAAGCAAGGCAACGTCACGGGCCAGAACATTACCCTGGCTGCTGCTGGCATCGTCTCAGGAAAAATCACTGTGCCCAGCGGAGTTGACGCTGCCAAGGTCAGTGTCAGCCTCTCGAGCGTACCCTCCGGCAAGTACGGTTACGGCTATGTCAAAGCCAACGGCGACTTCAGCATCGGAGGTCTCGAACCCGCTACTTACAAGGCACATATCTACTGGAACGGAGGAGAAGGCTTCCGCCCTATTGTTGACGCCTATTACGGGCCTCCAGGAGCGACCTTCGACACCGCCACCCTCATTCAGGTGCCGCCTCTCACACCGGTAACAGGTATCAACCAGACATTGGTAACGGGGGCCCAAATAAAAGGCAAGGTGATCGTTCCCTCAGGTTTCTCGAGCACTGGCGTCCGTGTATCGGCAGCAAACTCGGAAACCAATGCCTATGGTGGCAGCGCCGTGCCGGACAGCTCTGGAGCATTCACCATCAGCGGCTTGGCTGCCGGCTCCTACAAGCTGGACTTCTACTCCCAGGACCAAAACCTTGTCCACCAATGGCTCGGACAAAAGCTGGATTCCGGCTCATCCGCGGCTGTGAGTGTTACCACCGGACAAATCGTGTCCGTCGCTAACGAAACCCTCCTTGCAGGTGCGGTGCTTTCAGGTACCCTCGCCATCCCTGCAGGCTCCCAGAGCCAGATGAAATATGTGACGGCGACTGGACCAGGCGGCGTCGGCGGGACGACGGTCGCAGACAACGGAACATTCTCGTTCACCAAGCTGCCTGCAGGCACCTACTCCATCGAATTCAACCGCGCGAGCGGCATCACCACCGACTTGGAAGCGTCTTTCTACAAGGACAAGGCCGAGTCATTGGGTGCAGTTTCGGCAACTGAGGTCACGGTGGCTACAGGTGAAGCCAAGACGGGGCTAACGAGCACGGCGAAGACGGGTGGCACGCTCACGGGCAAGATTGTGGGCACAGATGGCCAGCCGTTGAACAATGTTCCTGTCCGCGTTTACACCAAGGAGGGTTCGCTGGTCACTCGCGGCGCGAACACCATCGCCGATGGCACGTTCAAAGTGACAGGTCTCAGCACGGGAAGCTACCTGGTCTCGGCCAACATGATCCCCACCCGGCCTTCGGGTTCGCTCGGGACCATCTTCTCCGGCAACGTGAAAACGGAAGGGGCTGCGTCGAACGTAGCCACCACAGTGGGTACTAACACTGACATCGGCACACTGAGCTTCGCCACGGCAGGCAACGCAGGAACCGGATTCACCGACGTACCTGCGGGTGGGCAATTCAGCACGGAAATTACCTGGATGGCTACGGCCGGCATCAGCACCGGCTGGACGGAAGCGGACGGCTCCAAGACGTTCCGACCGCTCTCCCCCGTCAATCGTGACGCGATGGCAGCCTTCATGTACCGGCTGGCTGGCAAGCCTTCCTTCACGCCGCCAGCTACATCGCCCTTCGCGGATGTACCCACAAACAGCCAGTTCTACAAGGAAATCACTTGGCTCGCTGATAAGGGTGTTTCCACCGGTTGGACCGAAGCCGACGGAAGCAAGACCTACCGTCCCGTTCAGGCGGTAAACCGTGACGCGATGGCAGCGTTCATGTACCGCTTGGCAGGTAAACCGGCCTTTACTCCCCCGGTTACTTCGCCCTTCACCGATGTGCCCACAGGCAGCCAGTTCTACAAAGAGATCACTTGGCTGGCAGCCCAAGGCATCAGCACTGGCTGGACAGAAGCGGACAACAGTAAGACGTTCCGCCCGGTGAACGCCGTCAACCGCGATGCGATGGCAGCGTTCATGTACCGCTACAACGCAAAGTTCAACGCAAGCTAGTCCCCAAGCAAAATGGCCGGCACCACAAAGTTGGTGCCGGCCATTTCTGCGTGTAGATGAAGGTTCAGTGTTCTCCTGAAAGGCCGGGCAGGAACTCTTCCGGCAGGGTAGAAACGGGAACCAGAACCATGTCCTTCGCCTTCCAGTCCAGGTCAATACATGCCTGTCGGGCTGATTCCAGCTGCTTCAAAGTGGGCATGTCTCCTGCCGGGACAACGAACGTTTCGATGTGAAAGACGTGCCCTTCGTCCCTGATCCGGGATTTTGCTGTTTCTACCCAGTCAAGTCCGCTGAGGTAGCCGTCAATCTCATGGCCCAAGGGGTGAGGTTTGGCGTCGTCGTAAGTCCTGGCACGTTTGTCCATGAGGGCGGTGATTGCTGCTTTGGTGTTGCGTACGCCGTCGTGAAGGATGCTCGCGGAGATGATGAGGGCGGCGACAGCATCCGCCCACCACCAGCCGATACCGATGCCCGCAACTCCGGCAGCAGCGGCGACAGCGGTCTGCCAGTCTGCTTTGTTCATGTCGGCGTCCGCATAGAGGACCTTGTCGTGCAGGGTCTTGGCCAGTTTCATCTTCTTGTGGCCCAAGTACACCGGCGGGCCTGCGGTGAGGAGCATCGCAACAATCATGACCCAGCCAAGCCAGATCGTCTGGCCGAAGAAGTCGAACCCTCCGATGGTGGGGTGCTCTGCCGTGAAGAGACTGATGCCGGAGTCGACAATCAAGTACGCGCCCATGACGGACAAGGCCACAGCCGCTACGACGTGGGCAACGCCAACGGCACGGTGGTAACCGTAAGGATGCTCCTCGGTGGGGCGCTTGCGGATCACGCGGGCGGCAATCAGGAAAGACAGGGGCGGCAGGAACGACAGGACGTCTTCAAGCCACGCGGCCTTCATGGCTTGGGAGTTTCCCAGCAGGAGATAGATCATGGCGGTCGAAACCGCCAGGAACGCCACGGTGATCCACTCGAAGCGGATCGCCTTGCGTAGCGCCTGGTGCTGCTCTTCAGGCAGTTCGGTGTGGCCGAAACGTGAGCTGGCGCTGTCGGGCCGGCTTTGGGTGGCTTTCACTTGGTGCCCTCCGACTCTTTGAGGAACGTATCCAGTGTTAGGAGGAAACCGTTCTCCCCTTTGGCGACCAGCATCACGTGCTTATGCTTTTTCCCGGTGTCGTCCACGGATTCGGTATAGGGCTGCGTCAGCGCTGCGTGCTTTTCCCATGGCGTGTCTTCGCGCAGGCCACCGATCATCAGGTCAAGTTCGCCGTGCTCTACGCGTTCGGCCAGGATGTGTTCGGTGCCCGTGCTCCACTCCACCCTGGCATCCAGTTGCGCGGCGAACCTCCGCACCAGTTCGGCTTCGGTCCCAGTGGGCTCGCCGGAAGACGGGAGCTTCACCCAGTCGCCGTTGGGACTAGCGCCTACCCTGAGCACGCCACCGCTGACCCGGTCGAGTGTGCCCTGGGGATCAGCCGGAACGCTGACTCCGCAGCCCGTTAGCAGAATGACAGCTGCCGTCAGAATAGCCAGTCGCCATCGCCTAGACATATCTCCGCTTCCTCCTATTGCTCTTGCCATAACTATAGGCAGGTTACTTATTATCTACATGTCTTAGTCCCGACCAACTTGGTCCTGATTCTGCCCACGGCGCACAGAGCCCATCGGGAAATAAACAGTCCGTAGACTTATTGGCACTATGGATGACCCTCCTTCACATATGCCCTGGCCCCTCGACCTTCTGACCGGCACGCCGGCCATCACGGGAGAGGGGCGCCCGAATGTATGAATGGATCATGCTCGGTATCGGCCTCGTCCTGACGATTGGTACCGGATTCTTTGTTGCCTCCGAATTCGCGCTGGTCAATCTTGACCGCAACGACCTTGAGGCTCGCCAAGCCCGCGGTGAGAAGCGCCTTGCACCCACCATCAAGGCGCTGAAGATCACCTCAACGCATCTATCCGGTGCTCAGCTCGGCATCACGTTGACCACTCTCCTGACTGGTTACACGTTCGAACCGGCCATCAGCCGGATGCTCAGCGGCCCACTGCTCGCGATGGGCCTTCCCGAGGCCGTGGTTCCCGGAATCGGCGCTGTTGCCGGAATCTTCCTGGCCACCATCTTCTCCATGGTGATCGGCGAGCTCGTGCCTAAGAACTTCGCTCTGGCCCTGCCATTGGCCACAGCCAAGGTGGTTGTGCCCTTTCAGGCACTGTTCACAGCCATGTTCAAACCGGTGATCCTGCTGTTCAACAACACAGCAAACAGCATCATCCGTTCGTTCGGCATCGATCCCAAGGAAGAACTTTCCGGCGCCCGTAGCGCCGAAGAACTCAGTTCCCTGGTTCGCCGTTCCGCGCTTGAAGGGTCCCTTGACCTGGACCACGCCGTCCTACTGCACCGGACCCTGCGGTTCTCCGAACACTCCGCCGCGGATGTCATGACACCACGGGTGCGGATGGCCGCCGTAAATACCACCGACACCGCCGAGGACATTGTTACCCTCGCAACCTCAACCGGATACTCACGCTTTCCCGTTATCGGTCGTGACCGTGACGAGGTCCTCGGTGTCCTGCACGTGAAGCAGGCCTTCGCCGTCGCCCTGGATCAACGCGACCAGGTGACCGCTGCAGAGCTGATGATCGAACCATTGCGGGTTCCGGAATCCATGGGTGTCGATTCGTTGCTTGGCCTGCTCCGGAAGCAAGGCCTGCAGGTAGCGATTGTTTCCGATGAGCATGGCGGTACCGCCGGCATTGTCACCCTCGAGGACCTGGTGGAGGAGATCGTCGGCGAACTCGAAGACGAGCACGACCGCGCCCGAGTGGGTGTGGTCAGGACCGGTCGCTCCATCACCTTTGATGCTTCCCTCCGGCCCGATGAGCTCCTGGACAGGACCGGCATTGCCGTTCCTGACGGCGAGGAGTACGACACGGTGGCCGGATTCGTTACGGACGAACTGGACCGCATCCCCGAACTCGGGGACGAAGTCCGCGTCACGGACGGAACGTTGCGGGTTGAGCGCGTGGTAGGCACCCATGTGGAACGGATCCGCTTTACCCCTGACGAGTCACAGGCACCCCCAAAAAGTCCTCATGACCGCATCGTCGATAACCTCACGCAGGAGCTGACCCATGAGTGAATACCTTCCCGGCATCATCTGGCTGGTGGTGCTCCTGGTGGTGAACGCTTTCTTCGTCGGCGCCGAGTTCGCCGTCATTTCGGCCCGCCGGTCACAGATTGAACCGAAGGCGGAGGCTGGCAGCAAAGCGGCCAAAACCACGTTGTGGGCCATGGAGCACGCGACACTGATGCTGGCAACCAGCCAGCTGGGCATCACCGTGTGTTCCTTGGTGATCCTGAACGTCTCTGAACCGGCTATCCACCACCTCTTGGAAATCCCTCTCGGGCTGACGTCACTGTCCGGTGAAGCGATTGGCATCATCGCCTTCGTAGCCGCGCTGTTGCTGGTGACCTTCCTGCACGTGGTCCTCGGTGAAATGGTCCCGAAAAACATCTCGTTCTCCGTCCCAACCCGCGCAGCGCTGATTCTGGCGCCGCCATTGGTGATGGTCGCCCGGATCCTCAAACCGGTGATCTGGACCCTGAACGGGATAGCGAACTCCATCCTTCGCCTGTTCAAGGTCGAACCAAAGGACGAAGCCACCAGCGCATACACCTTGGATGAAGTAGCCAACATCGTGGAGCAGTCCACCCGGGACGGGATGCTGAGCGACACCAGCGGCACGCTGACCGCGGCGTTCGAGTTCACGTCCAAAACCGTGGCGGATGTCGAAGTGCCTATCGGCGAGATGGTACTCCTGCCAGCCACTTCAACGCCGGCGGACATCCAGCGCGCGGTGGCCGAGCACGGCTACTCCCGCTACATACTCACCGACGACGACGGTACGCCCACCGGTTATTTGCACCTCAAAGACGTCATGGACCTGACCACCCGGGAAAAATTCGACCAACCGGTGCCCGCCAAACGAATCCGCAAACTCGCATCCGCCTACAGCGGCAGCGAACTCGAGGACGCACTGGCCACCATGCGCCGCAGCGGTGCCCACGTCGCACGGGTTTTCGATGCTGCCGGGAACACCACTGGTGTGCTGTTCTTGGAAGACATCATCGAAGAACTCGTCGGTGAAGTACAGGACGCCACCAGTACTTAAGTGCTCCATCCCATCATGGTCATCGGCTGACGTTCTTGGACGCCACAAAAGGCAAATCCCACGACATCTGAGCCCTTTCTGTTGCTTCGCTGATGAGGGATGTCATTTAGTTAGCTTTCTGAGTGTTGTCTGGGTGTCGCCGGTGTGTGGGGGTTGCGGTGTTTCGTCGTGGTGTGGCGTGGTTGCTTGCTTTAGTGGTGGTGGTGGCGCCGGGGTTGTTGGTGGTGCCGTCGGCGGTGGCTGCGGATCCGGTGGTGGAGAACGTGGTGTCGTTCTCGGATGTGCCGGCCGAGTCGCAGTTCGCGACGGAGATTTCGTGGTTGGCCGCATCGGGTATTTCCACGGGCTGGGATGCCGGGTCAGGGGTGCGGCAGTACCGTCCGTTGGAGTCCATTGCCCGGGACGCAATGGCCGCGTTCCTGTACCGGCATGCCGGGTCCCCCGCGTTCACAGCCCCTTCGGTGTCTCCGTTTACTGATGTTCCGGTTGGGGCAGCGTTCTATAAGGAGATCACCTGGCTGGCCTCCAAGGGCATTTCCACCGGCTGGGATGTTGGTGGCGGGAAGCGCGAGTATCGTCCGTTGTCCCCGATTGCCCGTGATGCGATGGCCGCGTTCTTGTACCGGTACGCGGACAAACCAGCCTTCACCGCCCCTTCTGTTTCTCCTTTCGGTGATGTGCCCGCCGGTGGCGGGTTCTATACCGAGATCACCTGGCTGGCCGCGTCCGGGATTTCCACGGGCTGGGATGCTGGTAACGGGGTGCGGGAATACCGGCCGTTGAACGGGATCGCCCGGGATGCGATGGCCGCGTTCCTGTACCGGTACGCAGGACAGAAAGAACCCGCCGACCCTGAGAACCCGGCCGCAGGGACCGTCACGGTAGCCCCGGACGTCGAGATCCTGGAACCGGCCCAACTCCAAACCGCACAAGTCACCAGCAACACGGTGGTCCTGCCCTCGGATCAAGCAACGGACATCAAACCCAACGACGTCCTCGTCTCCGGTATCACCACCGGCACCCCGGACGGGCTGCTCGCCCGGGTGGTCCAGGTAGTCCGGGACCCGGGCGGAACCACCCTGGTGAAAACCAAACCCGCCACCCTGCCCGAAGCCGTGGTCTCCACCGGAGGGCTGCTCGAAGTCACCGGCACCCCGGTGAGCTCCGAGTTCATCCCCGCGCCCGACGTCGTCGTTGAACCAGACGCAGCCCCGACCGCAACCAGAACCGGCCCCGCACCCACACCAGATATGGCCCGGCCGTACGCGGCGGCCTCTGCGGAGGTGTTCAACAAATCCATGGCCTTGACCAGGACCGTCAAGGGCGAGTTCGGCAAACCCGACGCCCCGCTGACCGGTGACGGGTCAGTGACCCTAAAGTCGTCAGTGACGGCCAAGGCCACAGCAAAAATGACACTACAAACCGCCTTCCTGAGCTTGAAGGAAGTCTCCGTAGTCATCACCCCCTCCATCAAGGCCGAACACTCCCTCACGGTAGAGGGATCATTGAAAGGCCAGGCCACCGCCAAACTCGGCGAGCTGAACTCCGCGTTCACGTTCATGGCCGGCCCGGTCCCGGTAGTAGTGACCAGCAACGCGACCATGAACGCGAACTTCTCCCTGGACGGGAACGCCAACGTGGTGTTCTCCTCATCCCAGACCGTCACCAGCAACCACGGATTCAAATACAACAACGGCGCATTCAGCCTGGTCAACGACAAACCCACCACCGCAGGAATCCAGAACGAGTACAAAGCCTCCGCCTCACTGACCGCAAGAGCATCCCTGGACTTCGACGCCACCATCAAGCTCTACGGCGTCGCTGGGATCACTTTCGGAATGGGGCCGTACGCGACCACCACCATCACCGTTACCGCTGCCAGCGGGGAACAGCTCTCCTGGACCTGCCCCTTGGAACTCGGCGTCGAAGGCCGGCTCGGCGTGACGGCAGGCATCGAGATTATGGGCTTCAACCTCGGCGAGTGGGAAGCCACAGTAACCAAGTCATGGCCCCTGTTCACTGCAAACCCCTGCCAAGGCACCACTGTCATCCAGCCCCCACCAACAAACCCCACCCCGACCCCGACTCCCACACCGGAGCCCGAGCCGACTGAGGGGAATAGTCAGCGATACCTGACGGGAGGGTACATGGGAGTCGGTTATGAGGTTCAGGTCGATGGAACTGTCCGTTCGTGGGGCAGGAACGACTCCGGCCAACTGGGGGCAGGCAGCATGCCTTGGCGGAGTCTGCCGGGACCCGTACCTGGCCTCAGCGGGGTCAAATCCGTGGCCGCCGGTTATCAGACTGCCTACGCCATCAAGTCGGATGGCACTGTTTGGGCATGGGGTGACAATTCCACAAATCAGCTCGGTGACGGAACAACCGATTCACGCTCAACACCTGCCCGCATCCAAGGAATTAGCGACGTGATCGATGTAGCGGCGACCTATTACGGGGCCATTGCGCTCAAGAAGGACGGGTCGGTGTGGGCATGGGGCCTGTACACAATGGGGGCGGACGCCATGCATGCAGAGATTCGTCCCGTGCCGCAACCACTATCGGGGCTTTCAAGCATTAAGGCCATCGCTGCAGGGTCAAGTTCGAACTATGCACTTAAGAGTGATGGAACGGTATGGGCATGGGGTGACAACGGCTCAGGACAGCTTGGCGATGGCACGACGACTGAGCGACTGACTCCTGTGAAGGTCAGCAACCTCGCCAGCGTCAAATCCATCTCGGCTGGAAACGGCACTGCTTATGCACTGCAAACGGATGGCACGGCGCGGGCTTGGGGAAGCAACAGCTGGGGGCAGCTCGGCGATGGCACCACAACCTGGCGTTCACTGCCCGTGACAATTGCCGGCCTGTCCGGCGTCGCAGCTCTTGAGGGTGGCGACGGAAACGGCTACGCCCTCATGAAAGACGGGACAGTCCGCGGTTGGGGTTATAACAAACTGGGTGCCGTTGGAAGTGGGGATACCGCGGAGCGGCACCTCCCCACTCCCGTGGTAGGTGTCACCGGTGCAGTTGCCGTTTCCGCCGGATCCGCTTGTGCCTACGTCGTACTGGGAAACGGTGATGCTTTGGCGTGGGGTTGGAACGAATTTGGACAGTTAGGTGACGGGACATACGAAAACCGGGCCAGACCAGTTGCGTTCGGGGTGCAAGGCTCACCGCTGTAAATCTGCTGATGGGTTAGAACTCTCTCGCACCTGTCCAGACCATCAGATGACGACGCCGGAGGCCAGGTTGAAATCCCAACCTGACCTCCGGCGTCGCTCTTTTCATGCGAAGAGGCGGCTACCGCCGCTTAGTTGTTCATGTACTTCTGGTGGTACCGGTACATGAACGCTGCCATGGCATCGCGGTTCACTGGGACGAGTGGCTGGAACGTTTTGGAGCCGTCCGCAGCGGTCCAGCCAGTGGAGATGCCGGCACCGGACAACCAACTGATTTCGGCGTGGAACTGTGCGCCCGGCGGCACGTCAACGAAGACCTGGGAATCCACGAACGCCGGTTTCCCGGCAAAGCGGTACATGAACGCGGCCATAGCGTCGCGATTCACAGGTTGTACCGGCCGGAATGTTTTGGAACCGTTCGCTTCGACCCAGCCCGTCGAAATCCCTTGGGACGCCAACCACGTGATCTCTTTATAGAACTGTGTGCTGGGCGTGATGTCCGCGAACGGAGACACTGCCGGAGCGTTGAATGCGGGTGAACCGGCAAGCCGGTACATGAACGCTGCCATCGCATCCCTGTTCACTGCCTGAACAGGACGGAACGACTTGGAACCATCGGCCTCCGTCCAGCCGGTGGAAATTCCCTGAGCAGCCAACCACGAAATCTCGTCAAAGAACTGAGCA
Source organism: Arthrobacter sp. Rue61a (assembly GCF_000294695.2). Taxonomy (NCBI): domain Bacteria; kingdom Bacillati; phylum Actinomycetota; class Actinomycetes; order Micrococcales; family Micrococcaceae; genus Arthrobacter; species Arthrobacter sp. Rue61a. Next base: position 3,616,186 of record NC_018531.1, read on the forward strand.
CCGACGGGAAGATCCGCGAACACTACCGGAGCCGGGGTGGTCTTGAAGAGCTGCGACCATTCAGTCACGGTACCTTCAGCGAGGACGTAATCCGTCATAGCCCTTGCGGTGATCGTTACTGTGCCGGAGCCCGGGTACGTCCCTGCAGCGACAACGTTCCCGCCGACCAGGTACTCAACACCTTCTGTGGCAGGAATCGTGTACGTGTCGTCCTTCGTCCCATCAACATCCGTAAACGTCACCGGAGCCGGGGTCACCACAAACGGGGTCGCCTTGAACTCATGGGCCCACTCAGAAACGGCACCTTCCGCGAGCACATATTTCTTGAGGGCTCTAGCCGCAACCGTCACCGTCCCAGTGCCCGGGTAAGTACCAGCCGCGACAGCATTTCCGCCAACCAAGTATTCAACCCCGGTCACCTCCGGAATCGTGAAGCTATCGCCTAAAGTTCCGTCTTCATCTGTGAAGAGTACCGGCAATGGGATGACCCAGCTTGGCAAATAGATGTCCAGGGCTGCCGCTGCATCTACCAAGCCCGATCCGCAGCCAGCCGGACATCCACCAGGAAGGGGCCGAGAAGTCGCCTTCAGCCGTCTTTCTAAAGACTCAGGGTTGGTCATGCCACCAAGTTCGGAGAACCACAGAGCCGCGACACCTGCAACATGTGGGGCTGCCATGGATGTTCCCTGCATGAATTCGTAGGCGGGGTCTTCTCTGGTGGTCGCCCCGAAGTTCGATGTCGAAAGGATTCCATTTCGAACGTCAAAACTAATGTCCCCACCGGGAGCTGTGACATCCACGGCGCTACCGTAGTTGGAGTACGGAGCTCTGGCACCGTTCCTTCCACTGGCTGCAACTGTAATCACGTTCTGGCAGTTAGCTGGGCTCGAATCGGCTGCCGGCCTATTGGAATTGCCAGCAGCAACAACTACAGCCGCCCCGGAGTTGTAAGCAAAATTGATCGCGTTTTGGTAGCTGGCGGAGCAGGGGCTAATGCCACCGAGGCTAAGGTTGATGACTCTCGCCGGGTTGGGGTTGATTGGGGCACCAGACACCACACCACCCGCGGCCCATACGATCGAATCGGCGATGTCCGACGTGTACCCGCCGCAGGCGCCCAGAGCACGAAGAGGAAGAATCTTGGCTTCGGGCGCTACGCCCGTTACACCTTTGCCATTCCCGCCGATGGCCGCGACCGTGCCTGCCACGTGAGTTCCGTGCCAAGAAGATACACCTTGTGGGCTGCCCCAATAGCATTGGTTCGCCGAAATCCAGTCGCCTTCGTCTGTCGGATCAGCGTCCCGGCCGTCCCCATCGCGGGCGGCTTGGGAGCTGGAAATCATGTCGTAGCCAGGCAGTACGTTGCCATCGAGTTCAAAATGACTTGTGATGCCCGTGTCCACGACCGCCACCACCACACCTTGACCACGGTTGTACTCCCACGCACCCGGAGCTCTAAGTCCGGCGAAGTCCTCCCACAGATCCCACTGAAGGGAATAAAGCCCGTCATTTGGGTCGGCTGCCGTCTGCATAATGGCGTCGGGTTCCGCGTATTCCACGGCCGGATCTGACCTTAGAGCGTCGAGAAAGACCTCAGCCTCATCCGCAGGAAGGGCTTCATCGAGTTTGACGATGTGTCCCCCGGTTGCGCTCTCGCGCAAATTCGTTGCAAGCACGCCTAGTTTTGTTGCAGCCTGACTAACGGCATTGCCTGCCGTTTCCGCAGCCTGTGCTCCCGCGTTGTCTTCTCTCAGTCCAACGATGAACTGGTCGGTAGCAATCTCGAGAGCAGGCTGCATGGCCTGCGTCGTACTGGAAACGATGTCACTCTCGTCGGCGACTGCTGGAAGTGCAGCCAGTCCTCCGCTGAAAAGGAGTGTTGTCACGGCGACGCCGAAGGTTCTAAGCGATGGCGCGCGGAATCTCTCAAGCATGTTTCTGGGCATCCTAGGGAAGGCGAAAAAGCCAAAGCTGGCTGGTCGCAGGCAACTGGAGATCACCAGCTGACCCCCAGGAGATTGTAAGCAGACTTTTGACTTGCGCTGGATGACCTAACCGTTTATTACACCGTGCAATGGCTGGGTCGTTTGGCTGCCGCCAAAAGCGGGTAACAGTTGACGCATTGAACGCCACATTGAGCAATCCCTACGACTTTTGGGGATTTGCTGTTGCTTTGCTTGTGAGGGATGTCGTCTAGTTGGTTTTCTGAGTGTTGTCTGGGTGTCGCCGGTGTGTGGGGGTTGCGGTGTTTCGTCGTGGTGTGGCGTGGTTGGTTGCTGTGGTGTTGGTGGTGGTGGCGCCGGGGTTGTTGGTGGTGCCTGCGGCGGTGGCTGCGGATCCGGTGGTGGAGAACGTGGTGTCGTTCTCGGATGTGCCGGCCGAGTCGCAGTTCGCGACGGAGATTTCGTGGTTGGCCGCATCGGGTATTTCCACGGGCTGGGATGCCGGGTCAGGGGTGCGGCAGTACCGTCCGTTGGAGTCCATTGCCCGGGACGCAATGGCCGCGTTCCTGTACCGGCATGCCGGGTCCCCCGCGTTCACAGCCCCTTCGGTGTCTCCGTTTACTGATGTTCCGGTTGGGGCAGCGTTCTATAAGGAGATCACCTGGCTGGCCTCCAAGGGCATTTCCACCGGCTGGGATGTTGGTGGCGGGAAGCGTGAGTATCGTCCGTTGTCCCCGATTGCCCGTGATGCGATGGCCGCGTTCTTGTACCGGTACGCGGACAAACCAGCCTTCACCGCCCCGATGCTCTCACCGTTTACGGATGTCCCTGCCGGTGGCGGGTTCTATACCGAGATCACCTGGCTGGCCGCGTCCGGGATTTCCACGGGCTGGGATGCTGGTAACGGGGTGCGGGAATACCGGCCGTTGAACGGGATCGCCCGTGATGCGATGGCCGCGTTCCTGTACCGGTACGCAGGACAGAAAGAACCCGCCGACCCTGAGAACCCTGCCGCAGGGACCGTCACGGTAGCCCCCGACGTTGAAATCCTGGAACCGGCCCAACTCCAAACCGCACAAGTCACCAGCAACACGGTGGTCCTGCCCTCGGATCAAGCAACGGACATCAAACCCAACGACGTACTCGTCTCCGGTATCACCACCGGCACCCCGGACGGGCTGCTCGTCCGGGTGGTCCAGGTCGTCAGGGACCCGGGCGGGACCACCTTGGTGAAGACCAAACCGGCCACCGTGCCCGAGGCCGTGGTCTCCACCGGAGGTTTGCTCGAAGTGACCGCCACCCCGGTGAGCTCCGAGTTCATCCCCGCGCCCGACGTCGTCGTTGAACCCGACGCCGCCCCGACCGCAACGCGGTCCAGCCCCGCACTCACACCAGATATGGTCCGGCCGTACGCGGCGGCCTCTGCGGAGGTGTTCAACAAGTCCATGGCCTTGACCAGGACCGTCAAGGGCGAGTTCGGCAAACCCGACGCACCCTTGACCGGTGACGGGTCAGTGACCCTAAAGTCGTCAGTGACGGCCAAGGCCACAGCGAAAATGACATTAGAGACCGCTTTCCTGAGCTTGAAGGAAGTCTCCGTAGTCATCACCCCCTCCATCAAGGCCGAACACTCCCTCACGGTAGAGGGATCATTGAAAGGCCAGGCCACCGCCAAACTCGGCCAGCTGAACTCCGCGTTCACGTTCATGGCCGGCCCGGTCCCGGTAGTAGTGACCAGCAACGCGACCATGAACGCGAACTTCTCCCTGGACGGAAACGCCGAAGTGGTGTTCTCCTCATCCCAAACCGTCACCAGCAACCACGGATTCAAATACAACAACGGCGCATTCAGCCTGGTCAACGACAAACCCACCACCGCAGGAATCGAAAACGACTACAAAGCCTCCGCCTCACTGACCGCAAGAGCATCCCTGGATTTTGATGCCACGATCAAGCTCTACGGCATTGCCGGGATCACCTTCGGAATGGGGCCGTACGCGACCACCACCATCACCGTCACCACCGCCAGCGGACAGGACCTCACCTGGACCTGCCCCTTGGAACTCGGCGTCGAAGGCCGACTCGGCGTCCTGGCAGGCATCAAAATACTCGGCTTCGACCTCGGCGAATGGAAAGCCACCGCAACCAACACATGGCCCCTCTTCACAGCAAACCCCTGCCAAGGCACCCCGGTCATCAAACCATCCGACCCGGTACCAACCGGGCTCATCGGAGTGGCCGCTGGGATTGAGAGCGCCTTCGCTTTGAAAGCGGACGGGACACTTTGGGCATGGGGTTTCAATGCCTCCGGAAATTTGGGGACAGGCTCCGATGCCTATGCCACCTACGTGCCCGCTCAGGTTTTGGGCCTTCGTAAGGTGACAGCGGTAGCAGCGTACGGATACAACGCTTACGCTCTCAAGAGCGACGGAACAGTGTGGTCCTGGGGAAGCAACTATTACGGCCAGCTTGGCAACTCAAGTGGTGGGCAGTATTCATCGGTTCCACTCGAGGTCCAGGGATTGAACAGCGTCAGGAGTATCGCCACTAACGGAAACACAGCCTACGCGTTGCGCTCGGACGGCACTGTTTGGGCATGGGGAAACAACACCAAAGGCCAGCAAGGGCAAGGCCACACTCTGGGGACAGGCCATACGCCCCTTCAGGTGCAGGGTCTTACGGATGTCACCAAGATCTCGGGCGGCGGAAATTCGGGCTACGCGCTCAAGGGCGACGGTTCAGTGTGGGCGTGGGGGTACAACGGGGAGGGCCAGCTTGGCAACGGAACAACCGTCAACTCCTTGGTACCGGTCAGGGTTTCCGGCCTGGACGGCGTGCGGGACATGGTGGGCACCAGCTATGGCGCCCTTGCCCTTCGCAACGATGGAACCGTCTGGGCTTGGGGTCACAACGGGCTTGGCCTGTTGGCGAACGGAACATACCAGGGACATAGCGATGTCCCCGTTCAAATCCCCGGGCTGAGTGGCATCGAAAACATTGGAGCGAACGTCTATAGCGTCTTCGCATCGAACGGGGCAGATGAGTTCTGGGCTTGGGGCAACAACAACTCAGGAGAACTGGGAGATGGTACCCGCAACACCACCAACGTGCCGATTCGCGTGCAGCAGCTAAACGGTGTCCAGTTTGTCACTGGAGGCCTCTACACGTCCTATGCCCTTACCAGCGATGGCAGGTTCTGGTCTTGGGGAGAGAACGGTTTGGGACAGCTAGGAAACGGCACTACTGCAGACTCATACGTTCCGCAGGAAGTTCCGGCCTTCTGATACAGCGTGCATGTAGCTGGTCCGGTGATTGTCAGTTAGCCCAGTGATTCGATGCGGGTCACGTACCACCAGCTGACCGCGGGAATTTGTAAGCTGCCGTCGGCGGTGACGGCCGGACGTCGCCGATTTTGACAGCTTCCGCGACAGTTGCCTCGGACGGGGAGGGACCTAGCCGATGCGCTCAAACACCATGGTCGCCTGAATACGGTCACCGCCTCCGATCACTCCCTTACTCCCGCTGCTGGCAGTGGTTATGGTGTGGAGCCTGTAGCCCTTGGCGGCTTGATCGTTGATGGCCTTTTCCAGGGAGGGAAGGTTGCCCGAACCGGCGCCCCACATTTTCTCTTTCAGGATCACTTGGAGAACGACGTACTGCTGCATCGCGACACTTCCTTCTGTTTCGGGACGGTTGCGTGCAAGGCTACTCGACGCCGGCGGGGAACCTTTGGGGGGGGTCAGCCCAGTTCGCGGAGGGCGGCGGTCATGTCACCACCCGCATCACCTGTGTTGTCCGTACCTTTTGGCTCGAACAGCAAGGCCTGGACTTCGTTTTCAGCCTTGGGGCAGTGCTCGGTCCCCTTGGGGACCACGTAGATGTCGTTCGGCCCGAGCACCACATCGCCGTCACGGAGCTGAATGGTGAGATTCCCACTGATGACCATGAACAATTCGTCGGTATCGGGATGAGTGTGCCAAACGAATTCACCCTGAATTTTCACAACTTTCACGTCGTAATCGTTGATGCTAGTCAGCCTGTGAGGCTGCCAGTGCGCCGAGATCGAATCAAGGGCGGCATTGATGTTGCGTACCAAATCAGTCATGGATGATCAGCACTTTCTTTCGAGGTCTTTGACGGGAGCCCAACATTTTCACGCGTGCATTCGTGCGCCCTTCACGATCCGGTCAACCACGTTTCGAGGGCCGCGGAGGGCAATTCCCACGAGGTCAAGGTCCTGGGCAGCAACCGCCGCCACCGCTGCCCGGTTGGCTTCATCGTGGCCGGTGGAGAAAAGATCTCGCGTGTACAGGGCAATGGGAATCTCCCGAGCAAGAGACCGCTCCCGCGCTGCCGCCAGGAGTTCCTGCCCGGCAGTGAGCACCAGAACGGGCTGGCGAAGCATGGGAAGGTAGCCGTTCCCGTCTCGGTCCTGATACGGCTCCCCCGTCAGACCCGGGGCACTGGTGGCGATGGCACTCATGAGAAATGCTGTGACGTTCAGCTCTTGCCAGGGCAGAAGATCATCAGCGAGGACCACCACCACTTTCGTGTCAAAGCGAACGGTCGCGGAGGAAGGGGAATCAATGACTGCTGTCGAGTTTTCTTGCATGAACCCAAGCATGGCCGCAGGCAGGAATGGCGGTCTTGTACATTTCTTGCATGGGTAACTCAGTGCACGCATGGCATCCGGCCGTGCCTTACGTGCGCGAGGTGCTGCATGCAACGTTCGACGATCACAGGTACCCGTCCCATACTCACGACGACTGGACGGTGCTTCTGATCGACAAAGGGGCAGTGACTTACGACCTCGGCCGCACCGAGCATCAGGCAGTTCCCGCCTCAATCACCCTGCTACCCCCGCACGACGGTCGCTCCGCCGTCGGAGGTGAATCATTCCGTAAGCGAGTCCTGTACCTGAGTGAAGACTGGCTGCCCGCCAAAGCAGCAGAGGCGGCAGTGGCGCAACCGCTGCTGGTGGATCCGCAGACGGTGGCAACCGTGACCGGCATCCACGCGGCGCTGTCCTTGCCGGCGGATGTGATGGAGGCCGAATGCGGCGTTCTGGCTCTGCGAGAATCGGTCCGCTCCCATTTGGGAACGCCGTCGTCGCCGACGCGGGACGCTCCCCTGGCCCGCAAGCTGCGCGAGATGCTTGATGACCGCCTCTTTGAGTCCTTCACCATTGCCGAAGCGGCCCAGTTACTGGGTGCGCACCCGAGCCACTTGGTGCGCGCATTTTCCAAGGCCTACGGCATCGCCCCTTACCGCTACGTCACGGGGCGCCGCGTGGACCGCGCCCGACGTCTGCTGCTCGATGGCCGCCCGGCTTCTGTTGCGGCGGTTGAGGCTGGCTTCCATGACCAGTCGCACCTCACCAGGCATTTCCGTCGTGTTCTGGGTACCACGCCGGGAGCCTTCACGGCCTGACCTTCACGCCGTCGCGGTTGTAGCGGCTAAGACCGGTCGTGAAGCGTCACGTGGTAACCGTCGGGGTCGGCGAAGGTGAACGTGCGGCCGAATGGACCGTCAATGGGGGCGGTGACCCCCAGCGTGAGTTCGTCGAAACTGATCTCCTTACAACTCTTATTGTCATGGGTTCTGTGCCGGAGGAGACTTGTGGCGACGGCATCCCATCTGGGGCCGCCCGCGAGGCCACTGAGCTGCGGGGCATCGCAGTACCCAAAAGCGGCTTGGTGGATCGATGAGCTCCATGACACCCCTTGAACTGGCCACTCAGCGATGGCGCTATCTCTTACCCTTGCTGGTTATCGCACTCATTGGATGTCTCGGTGGGTGCGACTCCAAGCCCGACGACGTCTCCCTCCCGTCCACAAGTTTTTCGACAACGGAGGCTCGCACGGCCCCGGCACAGCCGGACGGTGGCGCCCCTCGAACAGTCCCACTGCTGCCGGAGAGTGGCGACCTCGACGCCGGCACCTACCGCGTCCTCGTCAAGGGCTACTCGGCGCCTTTCGAGATCACCGTCCCAGCCGGTTGGTCGACTGACGACGGCGATGGTGTGGCCAAGGACGACCCGAATCACCCTGATGAATGGGGGGTCTTCGTGGGTTGGTGGCCCGCCGAGTATGTGCCGACGGACGCATGCGCTTGGGAGGGCGCGCTCGTCAAGATCGATCCGTCAGTTAAGGACTTCGTTGACGCGTTGACGGCGCAGACGTCAACAGCGAGCACCCCTCCCGTCAAGGTCAAGGTGGGTGATTACTCCGGCTTCGAGTTCGACCACTTCGTCAAGGGCGACGTGGACATCGCAGCCTGCGACCGCGGCAAATTCTGCATCCACTCTGAATTCTCAAACGAATGCACACGCTGGTACTCGAGCGCCGCTGAGCGCGAAACCTACCGGGTGATGGACTTGAACGGCAAGCGCGCTGTGAGCTGGGTGGTCCAATTCCACGAATCGATCAATCCGGAGCTGACGAGAGAGGCACGCGCCGTTTTCGACTCGATCGTGTTCAGTCCCGGCAACTGATCAGGTGATGCGGTAGATCGGAGCGCATCGCGATTCTATGTCTCACCCAGGCCATTCCTCGTGGCCCCAGCGAGCCAGCGCATCAATCGCCTCCCGCAAGGCGAGCCCCCTATCGGTCAGCGCGTAGGCCCGCGTGTTGTGCCGGAGGGGCAGGCGGGACAGTACGCCAGCGGCCTCGAGCTCGCGCAGTCGGGTCGCGAGAATGTTGGTCGGCACTCCGAGGTCGCGCTGCAGATCGCCGTAGCGCTGTGGCCCGTCGAGGAGCCGCTCCACGATGAGCAGGGCCCACCGCGCTCCGACGACGTCGAGGGCCGCGGCGAGATTGCTCACGCGGTCGGATCGACGTCCGGCTTCATCCAAAACGGCGAGTAGTGGTAGCCGTCGGGGTCGTCGAATTGACGCTGGTACATGAAGGGGTAGTCGTCGGTGTCACCGATCCGGCCGCCGGCGGCACGGGCGCGTTCAATGAGCTCGTCCACCGCCTCCCGTCTGCCGAGGTCGAAGGAAACCGTAACCTTCGAGGGGGTGTCGGGTCCTCCGACCAGTTCCTCGGCGCCGCCGACGCTCGCGTACATCTCGCGGCTGCCGAGCATGACGTACTGCTCCGGTGCGATCGCGAAGCATGACACGTTGTGATCGGACATCTCGGTGTTAAGGGTCCAGCCGAGGGCGGTATAGAAAGCGGTCGCGCGCTCGACGCTGTCAACAGGGCAAGTGATGAAGAGGCTCATGCGGCCCATACTTGCAAAATGCAAGTGCGGCGTCAATGGTTGTTCGCGCACAATGTGCTTTGCGCGTCCTGCACGCCAGGCCGGAGGCTCGTGGTCTCTCCTGTTAACCGAATGACTTGTATTAGTGGTGGATCACGAGACTGGGAAAAACAGGGTGCGCTGGCGCTGCACGTCGTGCTCGAGTTGCGCGACTGACCGCACCTCGGCAATTGCGGATGTGATCTCGTCTCGGACGGCGTCGACGTTTCTGTGCTGGTTTCCCATCATCCAAGCGTACGGAGTTGGAAGACATACAACAGAGGCCACGGCCCGAAGGCTCGTGGTCTCTGCTGTTCGCTCTAGAGATGAGATGTGAGAGAGGGACCCGCCCAAACCCGCGGGATGTGAGAGAGGGACCCCCCAAACCCTAGGGATGTGAGAGAGGGACCCGCCCAAACCCGCGGGATGTGAGAGAGGGTTACATGTCTGCGAGCGCGCCGCCAGGGTTCTCGATCGCGTCGGCAACGTACCGGAGGAAGCCGGCCGCGGTTTCGCCGTCGCACACGCGGTGGTCGAAGGCGAGGGTCAGCTCGGTGACCTTGCGAACGGCAAGCTCGCCGTTGACTACCCAGGGCTTGTTGATGATGCGGCCCACGCCGAGCATGGCGACCTCGGGATAGTTGATGATCGCGGCCGAGCCGTCCACGCCGAACACACCGTAGTTGTTCAGCGTGAACGTGCCCGAGCCCAGTTCCGTGGGGGTCGCCTTTCCGTCACGGGCGACGGCGGTGAGTCGGCGGATCTCTGCGTCCAGTTCGCGGGCACTCAGCTGGTGCGCGTTCCGTACGGACGGGACCACGAGCCCGCGGTCGGTTTGGGCGGCGAAGCCGAGGTTGATTCCTTCAAACCCGACGATCTCCTGAGAGCCGTCCCCCGCGGTTTCAAAGCGGGTGTTCAGGGCCGGGTACTTTTTTAACCCAGCCGTGACAAAACGAGCGATGAAGGCCAGCAGACCAGGGGTATCGTGTGGTGCGCGCTTCTTGAGCTCGGCACGCATTTCCAGCAGTGCGGTTGCATCGACGTCCACCCAAACGGTGGCTTCAGGGATTTCCGAGCGGCTGCGGGTCATGTTCGCGGCCACGGCCTTGCGGACTCCACGGACAGGCGTCCGCGCAGAGACAGACAAACCGGTACGGCTATCAACGGCACCCGCAGAAACAGGAGCAGAAACGGGAGCAGCAGGAATGGCAGCAGCAGAAGGCACAGCAGCAACCGAGGGCGAAGCAATAACAGCCTCCACGTCCCTGCGCATGATCAATCCACTGGCGCCCGAGCCCTCAATAGCGTCGAGGGAAACACCGTGGTCGCGTGCCATTTTGCGGACAAGCGGAGAGATGACGGCACTGAGCTTGCCCGGGATGCGCGTTCCGGCCACAGCCGGCTCCATCTCTGGCACAGCAGCAGGCTCAGCAACAGCAGAAGCAACAACAGAAGCACTCGCCTTCCGCGGTCGGGTCCGGCCACCGGTGGCTCCCCCGGGCGTACCGTAACCAATCAGCACATTGCCCGAGCCCGCCTTTTCCTCGGTCCGGTACGTCTCGGCAGCAGCTTCCACGGCGGACGAAACGTCAAGACCCGAGGACACCGGCGATGGATCCACAGAACCAGCCGGAGCAGGAACAGGCGCGGCAGCGGGCGAACTCGCCGCAGAACCAGCGCGAGCGATCGAGATCAGCGGCTTGCCGACGTCGAGCGTTTGACCGGCTTCACCGTGCAACTCGGCGACGGTGCCGGCGTAAGGCGAGGGCACCTCAACCATGGACTTGGCGGTCTCAACCTCGGCGATGGGCTGGTCAACCACAATCTCGTCACCCACGGCGACGAGCCAGTTCACCAGTTCGGCCTCGGTGAGGCCTTCCCCAAGATCGGGCAGTTTGAAGACCTGCATATCTGAACTCATGGTCAGTCCTCCCATTGAAGGTCGTCGACGGCGTCGAGGATGCGGTCGACGCTTGGCAGGTAGTAGTGCTCCAGCTTGGGAGACGGGAACGGGACATCGAAGCCGGTCACGCGCAATACGGGAGCGGCGAGGTAGTGGAACGCGCGTTCCTGGACGCGGGCCACGATCTCGGAGGACACGGACGCGAATCCGTGCGCTTCGGCGATCACGACGGCGCGTCCCGTCTTGCGTACGGACGCGCAGACGGTTTCGTCGTCGAAGGGGACGAGAGTGCGGACGTCGATGACCTCGAGTGAGCGGCCCTCTTCGGCGGCGGCAGCGGCAGCGGCGAGCGCGGTGGGGACCGACGGGCCGTAGGCGATGAGCGTCGCGTCCGTGCCGGGACGGGCAACAGCTGCGCGGCCCTCGGTGGAGGTGCCGGCGTCGTGCTCTGCTCGCAGGGCACCCAAGTCCACCTGGTCCTTGGACCAGTAGAGCTTCTTGGGTTCCATGAACATGACGGGGTCGTCGGAGTCGATGGCTTCGCGGAGCATGCGGTAGCCGTCGGCCACGGTGGCCGGGGTGTAGACCTTCAGGCCGGCAGTGTGGGCGTAGTAGGACTCGGAGGAGTCGCAGTGGTGTTCCACTCCCCCGATGCCGCCGGCGTAAGGAACACGGATGACCATGGGCATTTTGAGCTTGCCCTTGGTGCGGTTGTGCATTTTGGCTACGTGGCTGACGATCTGTTCGAAGGCGGGGTAGGCGAAGGCGTCGAACTGCATTTCGATGACGGGTCGCATGCCGTTGATGGCCATTCCTACGGCCATGCCGACGATGCCGGATTCTGCCAGCGGGGTGTCGAAGCAGCGCTGTTCGCCGAACTCGGCCATGAGGCCGTCGGTGATGCGGAAGACGCCGCCCAGCATGCCGACGTCCTCGCCGAATACCAGGACGGACGGGTCATTGCGCATGGCGTCGGCCATGGCGGTATTCAGTGCCTTGGCCATGGTGAGGCTTTGCGGGCCGGTGGCCTCGGCAGTGGCCGCGGCGGAAGCGGCGGCGCTGGCGGTGGCTGCGCTGACGTTGGCTGTGGTGGTGCCGGTGGCACTGGTGGTGACGGTCATTTTGCGCTCTCCGTTCCCGTGTTGGCGCTTTCGGCGCGGGCGAGTTCGCTGGCCAGCAGTTCGGACTGCTCTTTCAGCTGCGGGGTGGGCTTGGCGAAGACGTACTTGAAGAGGTCCAGCGGCTGCACCGGAACGTCCTCCCCCAGGCCTTCACGGAGCTGGGTGGCCACGGCTTCGGCATGCGCAGCGATCCGCTCATTGGCGGAATCGTCCAGCAGGCCCTTATCCGTGAGGTATGACTTCATGCGCGTCAGCGGATCCTTGGCCTGCCATTCGGCAACTTCGCTGTCCGGACGGTAGCGGGTGGCGTCGTCGGCGTTGGTGTGGGCTTGCATCCGGTACGTGTGGGCTTCGATCAGGAGCGGGCCGGATCCTTCGCGGGCCAGCTTCACGGCCCGGTCCATCACGGCGAGCAGTGCGACGAGGTCGTTGCCGTCAACGCGCTCACCGGCCATGCCATAGCCAACAGCCTTGTGGGCCAGCGACGGCGCCACGGACTGGTGGCTGAGCGGTACGGAGATGGCGTACTTGTTGTTCTGCACGAAGAAGATGACGGGCAGGTGGAAGACGGCGGCGAAGTTCAGTGCCTCGTGGAAGTCGCCTTCGCTCGTGGCGCCGTCGCCGCACATGGCCATCACTACAGTGTTTTCACCGCGGAGCTTGGCAGCGTGCGCGACGCCGACGGCGTGGAGCAGCTGGGTGGTCAGCGGGGTGCATTGGATGCCGACGTTGTGCGCGCTGGGGTCGTAGCCGCCGTGCCAGTCGCCGCGGAAGATGGTCATCACCTCAACGGGGTCCACCCCGCGGGTCATGACGGCGACGGCGTCGCGGTAGGTGGGGAACAGCCAGTCACCTTCGCTGAGGCACATGGCAGCTGCAACCTGGCAGGCTTCCTGGCCGTGGCTTGAGGGGTAGACGGCCATGCGGCCCTGCCGGACCAGCGCAGAGTTCTGATCGTTGACGCGGCGTCCGACGACGAGCTGCTCGTAAGCGGCCATCAGTTCAGAATCGCCGGGTGTGGGGTATTCGTGGCCGGGTTCGGTGCCTTGCTCGTCATGGGAGCGGAGGGTGCCGTCCGGGTTCACCATTTGGATCTGGTGCCGGGCGGGGAGCATGTAGTCCTCAACGCTGATGCCGAATTTTGTCCGAACGTCAGCAGCTTGGTCCTCTACAGCCGTTTCCGGCGCAGAGTGATCTGCGTGGATCGTCATTGGTCCGTCCTTCTCTAGCCACTATGTGCTTCCAGTATGTTCCCCGGCTCTGTTTCGTATCCAGCTTTCCGCCGAATCATGGAAGCCCTTGCCTAAACTGGGTATTCTGAAAGACGAATTGCAATTGTGAGCTGGGTAACGTGCCTGTGTTGTAGACGAATTGGAGAGCCAGTGAGCGAGGCCGAGGCGGAGCAGACCGCCGTACCGCTGGACAGCGTGGACCGGGACATCATCCGCGAGCTGACCACCGACGGGCGCATGTCTATTACGCAGGTGGCGGAGAACGTCCACATCAGCCGCGCCCACGCGTACACCCGGATCGCCCGGCTCACGGGCGAGGGCGTGCTGACCAAGTTCACGGCGCTAGTGGATCCCATCAAGGCGGGCCTTCGGTCCTCTGCCTACGTGACGTTGAAGGTTCAGCAGCACTCCTGGCGCGAATTGAAGGAGCAGCTCCGCGCCATCCCGGAGATTCACCACATCGCATTGGTGGGCGGCGACTTCGACGTCATCCTCCTAGTCCGCGCCACAGACAACATCCACCTGCGCCGAGTCATCTTCGATCAGCTGCAGTCCATGGACGGGATCCTGGACACGCAAACCTTCCTGGTGTTCGAGGACGTAGATACCCGGTGACCTTCAAACGAAAGCTCGCCTGGACGCTGGTGGCTTGCGTCCTGGCGGGTGTCCTGTGGCTGGTCGCTGCCTTCCAGCTCTTCCACAACCCGCCCCGCGCCACTCCCCAGAAGACCGACGCCATTGTGGTGCTGGGCGGCATGAGCAACGAACGGCTCCCGGTGGGCCTCGCCTTGCGGGAGCAGCTGGGCATCCAGGACCTAGTGGTTGTCACCACCGGGCTGCCAGCCAACGTCGGCTCGGACAAGTTTTGTGAAGAGCACGACGGCGCCACTCACCTGGACTGCTTCCGTCCGGACCCGCTGAACACCAGGGGCGAAGCGTTGCGGCTGCGCGACCTTGCGGCAGAACACGGATGGACTTCCGTGACCGTTGTGACCTCCGACTACCACGTCCAGCGGGCCGGCACCCTGATGAAGCAATGCATCGCTGCTGACGTTCATATGGTGGGTACGGAGCCGGAGCTCTCCCCCGCGGCGTGGGTGTGGCGATTCGTGGTGGAAACGGGTGGTCTGTTGGATGTGTGGGTGCGGCCGGAATGCTGAGTGGGCTGGGATGGCCATCCGGCCGGGACATCATGGCCAGCATCATGAGCGGGCTCGACTCCTACTTTTCGCTAGGCAAGCCGGACGTGGTGATCGTACGAGGCGACACCACCACCTCTACTGCATGGGCAATCGCCTGTTTCTACCACGGCGAACCATTGATCCAGGTAGTACCAGCCTCCGAAGACCACCAGCCAAATCACTTTCCTGCGGTGGACGCCCGAGCACCAGCCGAGCAAGCCTGCTAGCCGCAGGTGTGGCCGCTGAGGACATCGTGGCGACAAGCAATTCGGGCTAATGACACTTGTTTACCAACGTGCACCAGCATTTCCGTTCTCGGATACTTGGCTGGAGTCGCTCGCAGGACGGATACAACACGTCGCTTCAGCGTCGCTGGCGATTGCTTCCAAAGTTGCAAGTTCATGACAACGGTGCCCGAGATTTAGCCTGCCGTCGCCGAGCATCCCTCCCCAGCCAGATCAACACTCCCGGCGACTCGCTTTAGGCGAGCGCTATCACTACAAAGAACGCTGTAACAAGCGACAGGCCAACCAAACCAACGAGAACTACTAGCCGCAGTTGCCGGTGCTTGGCTTGCCGCCGCGTCTCTTTACTGAGGCTCATGAACCGAGGATGCGACATGAGACCGACTCTAGTTGTCCTCCATAAGCCAGAGATTTCCTGCGCATCACAACCAGAGCCATTTGGGTAAATTCTTGGTTTCCGAGGCTAGTTGTCATCTCACTCCGTCCACACGATGTTCGTCTAAACGCTCGAACAGCGTGCGACGGTGAGGTCACATACGGCCTCTGCCCACTTGGGGGAAGAGAAAAGCAATCCGCAGCACAGGTAGAATCCAAGACATGACACAAGCCGTGGCGGGGGATGCACGACGCGCAATCTCGAGAGATACGGGTCGAAGGGGAAGGAACCAACTGCAGCAGAGCTCAAGGACGAAGGTTCCAACTCTGCTGACCCTCGGCGTGGCTTGGTTACTAATCGTTGATTCTCTTACTCGAGTAAGCGCCGGGCCGCTAAGCTTATCGGGGGCACTAACTCTGGCGACTGCACTGCTCTGCGCCTTCCTATCACCAATCATCATTCTCGGCCGCACTTCTCAAAAGAGCGGCAGTGGCAGAGCCACAATTCCGTGGCCGCTAACCGCCTTCGTTGTGGTTGCCCTCATTGCACTGGCGATGGAGCCGTCCGCAGAAGGCCTGCAGAACGTTGCCGTTTATACTATCTTTGTCGCAAGTGCGGGCCTCACGTCGGTGCAGGTTAGCCGAGCGGGAGCGCAGGCAATCGGCCACAGGATGCGGCTAGTGGGTTTGATAGTCACGTGCGCCTTCATAGTTACCAATTTGGCGGGTTTTCGGCTATTTAGTGAGAGAGCTTTCGGCCTAGTCGGACTCATTTTCTTGGCTGTGCTTATTCCCAACACACCCCGAAGAAAAATCGTACGCCTTGCACCGTTCCTCGTAGCGGGCGCGATAGCTCTCAGCCTGTCGAGAACAGCAACAGTTATCGCCATTGCAATGCTCATGTTCCTTGCATTGCGGGCTAGGAAGGGCTTGAAGTTATTGGCTTCACTGGGAATGGCCGTCGCGGCCGGTGGTCTCGCGTACTGGCTCTTCAACTTCTATGAACCTTTTCGAGAACGTTTCTTGGAAGGCGACGGCGGGGCTACAGTCGGTGGGGTCGAACTGAATACGTCTGGCCGTGCTGTCCTATGGGATATTACGTACAAGTCATCCCAGGAAGCGCCTGTCTTCGGGCATGGCCCAGGTTCCGCCTCAGCCCTCATAACACCGCTATTTCGCAACATTGGTCATCCGCACAACGAGTACTTGAGAATACTGCACGATTTCGGTTGGGTCGGACTAGTTCTCTTCGGGCTCGGTATGGTTATGCTACTGACGCGCATCGCGGCCCGAATAAGGCGCTCCGGAGACCCAATCCACTGGTCGGCACTACTCTCCTTGGTGGCAGTCCTGTCAGCCGCCATCACCGACAATGTGATCGTTTACCCCTTCATCATGCTGCCGCTTGGTTTGATTATCGGGGCGTCTCTGGGCCTACCTCTAGAACCAGAAAGTGAGCCGGAACCGTCTCACGGCGTCGGAAGTCCGAGAATAGAAGACGCTAGGCGGAACACGATTTCCGGGACTCCACGCGCCCGGAACTAGGCTTGTACGGCAGCAACGATGCGGGACATCTTCCTGAACTGCGAACAGCGTGATGTCGCCCCGCTCAAATCCTTTTGGGCTGTCCCCGCACGTTACTGGAGCACGATTCTTGACGTGATGTCGGCTGGACTCAGTGCAGGCCTTCTGCAGGAACGTCTGCCGCCCGCCATGCTGTCGAGACACAGGGCCTGCATGCTCACACAAAGGCCCGCCTTCCATACGGACGGCGGGCCTTTGTGAAATTTATGGACTCTCAAGTTAGCAAGCATCCACTGACGCAGCTCTGCGGGGGCTAAGAGCCTTTAGGCGATGTTACTCGTTCTGAAATCGGCCTGCGCCCCGCAGGCTCCACTTCGGTTCTGTAGTAACTATAGGCATATGCGTCGGGCCCCTTGGAGGGGAGTTGGTTAAGCACCATTCCGAGTACGGTGGATCCAACAAGCTCAAGCGCGTTCAAGGACTTTTCCAGATCATGGATCCGGAGCTTGTGGGAGCCAACGACGACCATTACGCCCCCGACATGCTGTGAAAGGACAGCCGCGTCCGTAACGGGTAGGAGAGGCGGCGCGTCGATTACTACGGAATCGAACACGCTCTCTAGACGTGACAGCAATTGCCTCATGCCTTCGGAGCCCAATAGTTCGCTGG
Organism: Arthrobacter sp. Rue61a; assembly: GCF_000294695.2. NCBI lineage: Bacteria > Bacillati > Actinomycetota > Actinomycetes > Micrococcales > Micrococcaceae > Arthrobacter > Arthrobacter sp. Rue61a. The sequence continues at coordinate 3,633,621 of NC_018531.1, forward strand.
GGTTAGGGGGGATTTCACCAGACGTCAGGACAAACAACTGGTCGTCTCCCCAGGGCTGGAGTAGGTCGTTGACGTCGGCCTTGCCTACGAGATATGTGGTTAAGCCGGCGTTTCGGTCAAGACCGAGGTATTCGCTGACCATCGGCCGCCTAAGGTCCGCGTCCACCAAACAAACAGACTGCCCAGCTTGCGCAAGTGCGATAGCAAGATTGATCGCTGTGGTGCTCTTTCCTTCACCAGGTAGCGACGACGTTACCAAGACAGACTTTGCCCGACCCGAAACGTTAGCGAACTGAAGATTTGTGCGAAGTTGGCGGAAGGATTCGGCGCGAGGGCTTTGATGCGCTGCCTGTGTCAACAACGGTTTTTTAGTGGCGTCCTGGTCATAAGTGATGCCGCCCAAGAGAGGAGCATCTGTCACCTTCCGCAGGTCCGCTTCCGTTCGAACGCGGTTGTCCAGAACCGTACGCAAGAGCGCTGCACCTACTCCAAGGACAAGCCCCACCACGAGCCCCAAAATCACGTTCAATCGGCCATTAGGAGCCGAAGGCGCCAGCGGAGCTTTCGCTGGTTTTATTATGGACAAGCTAACTGGAGAGGAGCCTCCGGTCTTAGGCTTCTCCAAAGTGTCCACGGTCCGAATTAGGCTGTCACCTACGGCCTGCGCTAGCGCAGCCGCTTGAACTGCGGACTCGTCAGCGACTGAAATCTTGATTAGCACGGTGTTGAGTTCGGTAGAAGCCGTAACGCGAGACGCCAGTTGTTCCGCCGTGACGTCGATGCCAAGGGAATCAATTGCGGGTTGAAGCACAAGCGGGGAATCGATCGTGCGAACGTATGACTGAACCCGTGCCTGGCTGAAGTTGTTGCCTTGCTGCAACTCTTGAACGGTGCCTGAGTTTTGAATCGCAACGAATAGTTGAGTTTCGGCGGTGTACGTAGGCTTGGAAATCACGGTTAAGACTCCACCCGCGAGAAGGCCCAAGAGAGTAAGTGCCGTGATCAAGATCCAGTTGCGACGGAGAATTCGCACATAGTCACGAATGTTCAAACCGGGTCCCCTTGGGTTGATAACTGAAAGTTGGCAATGGAAAAGCCATGTGGCGGCAGTGTGTCGACAGCAATTCTACGTGGATGCCCCGGCTCAACTCGGCATGAGACGACACCCGATGACCACTGAACGGATTCGTAACTAGTTCGCTCAGCCCCAGAGATGTGTACTCACAAATGGCGAACGCTGGTGACGAAGGCCATTCCGCCCGATATCGACTTCGGGCAAGTCGCCCCGGACTGGTGCTCAGGAAGGCAGTCATCAACTGCCCCAGCTTGTGTCGGAGTGTGTCCGGCGCAAGTTCGGATTCCGCTTGAGACGGAGGAGTTGCCACTGCTCCCGAGTATTGCGGATCAACCAGCTCTTGCATGAGCCCGCGAGGCCCCGGATCGATTTTTGGACTTCTGTCGGAAGTTCGTCGAGCCGAGTGCCATTCAGCTGGGCACTATTTCGGCGTCGCGCCAAGTCTGCGTACCAATCGTTCCGTATGACGTATCCAAGACCGATCGGTCTATTTGTCCGGTACTTGACAAGAGGCGTATCCAAAGTTGCCAACTTGATATTTCCCAAACGCAAGAGCAGACTAAAATCCTGTGCACGCAGGCACGCCTCGTCATATCCGCCAACATCTATTACTTGTTGCCGCCGGAACATCGCAGCCGGATGAGGAATCGGCATCTTCTTAGCCAGCTGTCGATCCCTGATATTCGAGCTATCTGTTGGCCACGACCCAGGCACAGGTCCACCCCATGTTCCAAACTCAAGTACCTGAGCTGATACAGCCCCAAGATCCGGGTCAAGTCTCAACTGATCGACCTGGAGCTCTAGCCGTTGCGGTAAGGAGATGTCATCTGCGTCCATGACCGCCACAAAATCCCCCCGTGCCGCGGCTATGGCTCGGTTGCGGCATACGCCCGATCCTGAGTTGGACTCCATACGAATAACGGAGATTCTGGGATCTTGGAAGTTCTTGGCCACGAAATCGGCCGTCCCATCTGTTGATGCATCGTCGACCACCAACAACTCCCAAGAGTCGAACGTCTGGTTCACTATCGACTGAATGGCGTCGCCGATTACCTGCCGATCGTTGAAAGTAGGCATGATCACAGAGACAACGGGTGTGCTGTGGTCACCGTTTCCGCTCACGAAAGTGTCACCTTCGAAGATGAGCTGAGCAGGTTCTGAACCTGGCCCCACATTGCATCAATGGAGGACCTCAGGAGCTGCTTGTGATCGCTTAGTTTCACCGTCTTGCCAGATGCCGAAATTTGGTCGAGTTGTCTCGAAACTGAACTAGGGTCGCTCGGATCTGCCAGCCATTCCTCGACTCCGAATTGGCTCAGCACTTCCCGATATTTGTGGGACCACGAGTGTGTTAGGACAGGCGTGCTTGTTGTCAGTGCGGCCAGTACGGCATGGTAACGACCAGAAACCACGACCTGGGACTCTGCGATGTAGCGCTTTGTTTCCCATCCTGTGAGGTCAGCTACTATGCGGATTGTCTCCTCAGACTGCAATTGCTGCAGAAGCTTTAGATCGCGAGAACCCTCGTGAAGAACCCCTACAACTTCAAGTTTGTGGCGGTGCGCCCAACGAATGCTCTCGAGGAGTGAGGCGCTGTAAGCACCTTTATCGCCGCGCTCCGCTAGATTCCAGTTTGGTACCAGAACCATTCGCTCCGCTCTCTGCGACTTTGTGCCCTGCAGCTCTTCGCCGATGGTGATGTCCGGGACAGGGTCGCAAAGATTAGCACCTAGCCCCAAATTTTCCAGGTGTTCCGCCGACGTTCTGTCCCGTGGATAAACCAATTGGCAGATCTCAAGCGCCTCGCGGCAGAGCTTCGCTAGCTCCGGACTTGTGAAAGATCCGTACGCCTGCGGCAAGGCGATGACCGGTACGCCGTGGCTATCCCACTGTTGATATTTCCGCTTCAACCATTTTGCCGTCTCGGTTCCCCAAGCGTCACCAAGCGCGAATCCTGAAGCATCCAAAACGCCAGACAGCTCTTTGATGTTGACAAAATTGGATGTTTTGAACCGCGGAAGAAACTTGTCCACCTTGTCGATTCGCGGATTACCAACATACTGAACCAGACCCAATTCTGCTGACAACGATGCATCGACCTTGCCGAAGGTTACCGCTGGCTGTAGGCCCATGCTCCGCAGGCGGCTTGCGGACGTTCTAAGAAGATGTTCGGCTCCGCGATTTCCAAGGAACTTATCCCCAACTTCAGCGCCACTTATCAGAATGGTTTTTAGCGCCATGACAATACCGTCCCAATATTCCGTTTGTGGCTCCTCGGAACCTCTTGACCATCAATCCCATATCCAATGGCTATCAACATGACAACCCTTTCATCTCTCTGCAGGCCCAAGGCTGCAGACATTCGCTTGTTCAACGAAGGGATCTCGGGCCAGTTGATGCAGCAGGAACTGACGCCTTGGCTTTCCAGGGCGAGAATAAATCCTGTGCTGAATAGACCGCCGTCGACGTAGATTGCATGTCGGTCTCGGTGATGCTCGTACCCTCGGTGTTGCCCTATCAGGACCCCGAGCAGGGGTATCTGCTGGGCAAAACCAGCAGTGCCCATAGGAATAGAGGCTACCTCGTCGAGAAGGTCTCCTTGTCCTATTAACTCAAGCCGGTAACTCTGACGATTACACGCACTTGGTGCAGTCAAGCCGACTTGCACGGCTCTTTCAACCACTTCTCTCGGCACGACGTCCGGCTTGAACCAACGTACCGATCTTCGGTTCATGGCGACACGGGAAACTTCGTCGAACGCTTTTTCCGAACTGATCGCGTGATACGGGAAGGGCGATAGATCGTCCGAAACGATGGAAGGGGCATGATCAGTCCCGTGCCAGCGCTTCCGAGCACGGATTATGCGATCGTCCGTCGACTGAAGGGTTGACTCAAAGTATCTTGCCAGTACGTCGCGGGCCCACTGAAGCTCGCCTTTGTCTTCCGTTTCTGCGTTGCGCAAATTCACGTACGTCTCAAGAGTGCCCTCAATGTAGTCAGCAGCGAAAGATTTCCGCATGGGACGGGAGATCAGCCCCTTCTCAATCCTGTGGACTGAACGACGCAGAAACATGCGATGGTTTCCCAGACGCTCCCCACTAAAGTGAAGATGGTTCCCCTGCATGACAGCAGTTTTTTCGTCGCCGAAGGCGCCTGTGAGGAGGAAGTATAGACCTGCCCCCAGTCTCGCCTGCGCCAGGTGGCTTGCCTTGCTGAAGACGGCCCGTTTCTGTCGTCGAAGTAACTCGAACATCCTGCCCGTTGCTGTCAACGTCTATTGCCTTTCATCTATTGCGCGGTGCGCAGTGAGCCGAACCAGTCTTTTGGAAAGCACCAGGCCACCGAACGCGAGACCGAGAAGACGCCGGCCCCGCTTGGTTGTTGCCATGCTCATTCCAAGGGAGAGTGGGTGGGCGACAGCGGCAGCTATTGCGGCACCGAGCACACCAAAGTATGGGATGAGCGCAAAATTTAACCCGGCGCTGCAGAGCAGCATCGTTAAGTTGTTTACAAGGCTAACGTTGTAGGCCTTCTCGATGATAATAAGTCGGCTCAGAAATTGCCGCTGGAAGACGAAAAATGTCGATATCGCATAAATCGGCATCAGTGCAGCTGCCGCTGAGAACTCCGGCCCATACAGCCACTCGATCAATGGTGGCCCTGCAAAGGCGAGTAATAATGTTGCTACCAAACCCATCAATCCTACTATGCGGCCACTTTTACGACAGTTCCTGGCATATCTTGACGGGGTGTGACTGGAACGAACGAGGCCATTGAAGAGGACCGTGACCATGCTCGTCGCAAGAATTACAGAAGCCTCCACTGGACGACTTGCAGTTGAATATTGCCCAACACCTGATTGGCCTATCAGGGCACCGACAATGAAGATATCGATGCGCTGCGCAAGCGATGAGAGCACATTCCCCAGCCAAAGGCTTCTTAGCGTCCAGACCTGCTCAAAGCCAGATTTCAGTTGCCGGAAGGCCGAACCTAGCAGGCGAAGCTTGAAGCCGGATCCTGGCAGTACCACAAGCTGCCACAACGCTGCCTCACATCCCTGCCAAATTAGAACACCCGCAAGGTCACCCTGATTTGCCGCGATGAACTTCGGGGCCGCAACCACGATAACCGCCAATATGCGAGCGATTCCCATGGACAGAAAGTGACCTTTGGCAGACTTTCCGAGCTCCCCGACATCAAAGGCACCAATGGCATAGCCAGCAAAAAAGACTGCGATTCCAACTGGGCTATCAATTATTTCCGTTGAGGCAATGAGTAGAGTTCCAATTAAAAATGTTGGAAAAATCAAGACTAGTCTAGATGAGACTAGTGCGAGCAGAGCGGAGTTAACATTATCACCGGAAGTCAGAAGTTTATGGACGGCAGCGCCCGCCAGGCCACCCACTGATATTGACTGCATCAGTGCCGCACCAGCTAGAAGCAATGACAATGCACCTAGTTCGTTTGCACCCGTGCTTCTACCCAGAAGAATAGTCAATACAAAAAGGCTTAATACACGGAGGACGATGCCTGCTGTGAGAATACCCGTGCTAGTTGCCGTGGAAACAAGTTTGCGGAACCCACCACGCTGCGGGCCGGGCGTGGGGGCTTTCACTCGCGTCTGGGTAGACTGCATTCAGGCTCGTTCATCTCTCGTACCAAGCTTGCGGAGAAGCTATCAGGTGGCAATTCTGGCAACTTCACGGGCTGGGTTGCCCGCAACGACCGACTCAGCCGCAACGTCCTTGGTCACGACCGAGCCGGCACCAATTTTTGAGTTGCGACCGATACGGACCCCGCCAATAATGACAGCATTGGCACCAATTTCAACACCATCTTCTATCGTCGGGCACGGACCGCCCGGAACCTTGTTCCCGATAACGACACCGTTGCGGAGGATTACTCCAGATCCGATGACTGAATGATCATTCACCACAAGCCCAAAACCGTGGTAGATAGTGAGCCCTGGACCAATAAAGGTCTTAGGCCGCAGCTCAAACCCAAACACAATTTCCGAAATGATTCGGTAGATTGCAATAAACGGCAGAGATATTTTTCTAGGGCGGGTGTTGTCACCCATTAGCCACTGGCAGACTCTCAAAACTAGCAATCCCAGTTGGGCTTTCGGGTCTCTGGGATTTGCTCGTCTATCTGCTGACACATACCGACTAAGATCGTTCAGATTATTAATGCCTAGTCGCATAGTCCGTCCGCTTTCTGGTTCTGATCGCCTTTTGATAAACCGCTACGACTCCATCGACCCAAGCATCGGGAGTATAGGCTTGCTTATAGCGAGCGAGTGACTGCTCTGCGAAGAGCTCGCGCCCATCGTTCACTACTTGCACTGCCTCCTTCACATCTTCAGGATCGCTGTATACAACCCCGTGTTCGTGCAAAGATATGTCGTCTGCCGCGCTGTTGCCCGCCCTAGCGACGACTGGGAGTGCTGCTGCGAGTGCCTCCAGATAAATCGTCGGAAGCCCCTCAGCCCAACTGCTCGGTAGAACTAGCCCCTTAGCTGCGCTCAACTCAGACAGCAATACCGCCCGGGGTACGTTACCAGAGAACGTGACATTCGATCCTGCAAGGTCCATGGCTTCTTCGAGACACGGGCCATCCCCAAAAACGCTCAGGAGTTCATCGGAGGGCCAATTCCGAAGCAGATCGGTTATGCCCTTCTCCTGAGTGAGGCGCCCGGCGTAAATCCAGTGCTTACCCGCCCCTGGCGTTCCCGTCCTCTTATCTCCACTAACGAAGTTAGGTATTATCGTACAATTTTCAGGCGACAACCCTAGTTCGCGGTATGTACGCAGTGCTCGATCCGAGAGGAAAACCAACTCATCAGCGCGTGAGAGAACAGGGTCATGAGTCAAGCCTCGCGATGATCGAATCGCCAGTGGCAGCGTCGCAATTTTTGAGTCTTTATAGCATGCATGAATGACTGCGTTGTGGTGACCTGACTGAGGGCACTTAGTACACGTCTGTCCATCACGAAAGAGTGTTGCCGCGGCACATACAGGCCTGAAGTTGTGAATTGTCGCAACAAGGGGGCCATCCCAGGTACCCAACCAATGAGTAGAGTAGTTAGGGAACAAGTTATGGACGTGAACAACATCCGGGGAAAAGTTGTTCAGTCGTTCGAGTGGGCTTTCACCACCGCCGCTAATGATATTAACGGCGGTCCTGAGTTTGTATAGTGGCTTATCTGACAACTGGTCGGTTCGCACATCTACAAGTTCAACTTCGTGCCCGCTGGAACGAAGTGCTTCCACTTGCATCTCGACTACATTATTTTCACCGCTCGGAACAGCGCCAGAGTAAAAACTGTGGACGACGGCAATCTTCACCGTGTCAGGCTGCTTCTCGTGGCCGCATACAAGAACACGGCGTTACCCCACGCATAGCGCTTCCACAAGCGTCTAGGTTCCGAAAGAAGACGATGGACCCATTCCAGCCCAATGGCTGTAACCCACTTAGGTGATACGGCTTTTGTTCCAGCAGAGAAATCGAATGCCGCACCGACGGCGGCACACATAATACCGACAGAGGCAAGTCTCGCAGCCTCGTAGTCTTGCTTAGGCGTTCCCAACCCGACCCAGACTATCTCCGCCCCCGAGGCCCTGATCTGGTCATCCTGTGCCTGCAGTTCCTCAGGAGTGAGCTTCCGAAATGGAGGACTGAAGCTTCCCACAATTTCCACGCCCGGGTAACGAGACTCGAGACTGCGTTGGAGCTTTAGCAACGTTTCGTCAGTGGACCCAAGCAAGTAGTGGCGAAGCCCTACTTCTCGTCCGCGATCCATGACTGCCTCGAAGAGCCCTGGGCCTCGAACCTGGTGGAGTCTTCGCTGTAATACTGAGATCGGTTTCCCGTCAGGGAAGTTCAGTGCAGCCTCGGAGACACATTTCCTGAATCCACTATCTGTTTCGGCGAGAGCAATGCTGTACGCGTTCAGAAAGTGGATATCAAGGGCTGTGCCTCCGGCCTTGACCTTACTGATTATTACGTCGACCGCTTGGTCTGGCGTGGAAGTCGCGAACGGCACGCCTGCAAACTTGACCTTTTCCATTGGACCCCCTGCAATGATTACCCCGGCCGATGCATGGAAACACATCGAGACTTGCGGGAGTGCTGAGTCATCTCCCGCGTAGGACAAGTGTATCAATTGACTAGCCTTGTCATGATTTGTTGGTATAAGACGTCGCAACGAAACGTGACCGTAACGCAGTGGCTGTCGAAAACCGGTATGCTGACGGCGTTCGGCCACCCAATGATCGGACGCCACAACCAGCGTGGCGTCCAGAGGCCGCTAAACATTTTGGACTCATGACACAGACTCAGGGGGAACTGCGTTGACTAAACGTGCCTTCATCACCGGTATCACAGGTCAGGACGGCTCCTACCTTGCGGAACTGCTCCTCGCGAAAGGATACGAAGTTCACGGTCTCATCCGCCGTGCTTCCACCTTCAACACGGCTCGCATTGATCACCTTTACGTAGATCCCCACGACCCGCGGGCAAAGCTGTTCCTTCACTACGGTGATCTTAGTGATGGGGCACGCCTTGTGACTTTGATGGCCGAAATTCAGCCGGATGAGGTTTACAACCTGGCAGCCCAGTCACATGTCCGAGTCTCTTTCGACGAGCCGGAACACACTGGTGACACCACAGGAATCGGCTCGATTCGTCTCCTTGAGGCGGTTCGTATGTCTGGTATCGAAACGAGGTTCTACCAGGCTTCGTCTTCAGAAATGTTCGGGGCCACTCCTCCACCCCAGGATGAAGACACTCCGTTCTATCCCAGGTCGCCATATGGCGCAGCCAAGGTTTACAGCTACTGGGTAACCAAGAACTACCGTGAGGCATACGGCATGTTCGCGGTGAACGGCATTCTCTTCAATCATGAGTCTCCTCGGCGCGGCGAAACATTCGTAACACGCAAGATCACGCGAGCGGTTGCGGCCATTAAGGCTGGTCGACAGGACCTTCTGTATATGGGCAACCTCGATGCCGTACGTGACTGGGGCTACGCAGCCGAGTACGTGGAGGGCATGTGGAGAATGTTGCAAGCCGACGAACCGGAGGACTTTGTTCTCGCTACCGGCGGAAACTACACCGTGCAGGACTTCTTGCAGATTTCATTTGACCATGCGGGCCTGGACTGGGAAAAGTACGTACGTTTCGACGAACGCTACCTGCGTCCCACCGAGGTCGACGCCCTTGTCGGAGATGCTTCAAAGGCGCACGAGAAGCTCGGATGGAAAGCCACGGTTCAGACGCCGGAACTCGCACGAATCATGGTCGATGCTGACATCGAGGCACTTAATCATGCGGGAAATCACTGGATCGACACCGTCGACCTTGAAAGCTGGAAGAACTGATGTCCGAATCGTCTGCGTTTGAGCCGGGCGTCCTCGACAGGGACGGCACCTTCTACGTCGCCGGCCACGGTGGCTTGGTGGGGTCGGCCATCTGGCGACACCTGTCATCTGAGGGTTTCACGAATTTGGTGGGTCGAAGTTCCTCGGAGCTCGATCTTAAGAATCGCGATGCTGTGTTCGAGTTTTTCTCTCAGGTCAAGCCGCGTTATGTCGTACTGGCAGCGGCAAAAGTGGGGGGCATTCTCGCGAACCAAACCCACCCAGTGGACTTCCTGAGTGACAACTTGAGGATTCAAGTCAACGTCTTGGATGCCGCTCTCGAACACGGAACAGAACGTCTACTGTTCCTTGGCTCTTCATGTATCTACCCGAAGTTTGCCGCACAGCCAATCCGAGAGGACTCGCTGCTGACAGGCCATCTCGAACCCACAAACGATGCGTATGCCATTGCAAAAATTGCGGGAATTATGCATGTGCAAGCAATCCGCCGCCAATACGGATTGCCATGGATATCAGCCATGCCTACGAATCTGTACGGCCCCGGCGACAACTTTTCACCGACAGGCTCCCACGTGCTGCCAGCACTCATCCGGCGCTACGATGAAGCAGCCTCGTCTGGAGCCACATTGGTAACTAACTGGGGATCTGGCTCACCGCGCCGGGAGTTTCTCCATGTTGATGACATGGCGTCAGCATGCCTGCACCTTCTCGAGAACTATGACGGCCCCGAGCAGGTCAACGTCGGCACAGGGACGGACGTGACTATCAAGGAGTTGGCCCAGACTGTTGCGCGAGCTGTCGGCTATTCAGGTGAAATTGAATGGGACACGTCCAAGCCTGACGGTACGCCTCGAAAACTCCTGGATGTTTCGCGTCTTACAGATGCAGGCTGGACTTCATCCATCGACTTGGAAGCCGGAATACAGTCAACGGTTGAATGGTATCGCTCAAATCTTGAGAACGTCCGTACGTAGCCATTGGTTAGTTCGCAGTTCCGGAAGGGAATGGGGGCTCTTTGAGTCGGGAAAAGGATTGGCAGCTTGAGGCATCCCGGAGACTTCGGATTGTAGATGCTTTCGTCATCATATGGGCTGTTGTAGGCGCTTACGTAATTCGCTTCGGGGTAGATCCTAATTTCGTCATTTCCGGCGAAGAGCCAAATTATATTTGGATTTCAGCCGCAATTGCCATCGTTTGGTGGTTCATGCTTGGGGCGTGGAACAGCCGGCAAAGTCGCATCCTTGGTGCCGGTCCAGACGAGTACAAGAGGGTGGCCGCCGCTTCTCTCTGGTTATTCGGACTTATTGCAATTTTCTCCTATGTTCTGAGAATTGAGCCTGCTCGAGGTTATGTAGGAATTGCACTACCAGTGGGGTTGGCCGGCTTACTCCTTGCACGGTGGCTTCTTCGCCAGCACCTCAGCGTAGCGAGGCAAAAGGGCAAAAGCATGTCCCGACTCCTGCTTCTGGGCGGCCCCAGTGCTGTTGCCCATCTCGCAGCGTCGCTACACAGTGCTAAACATTCCGGATACCTGCCTGTCGCCGCCTACACGCCTGGGGCAGCAGCTCGGACAGGCATTGAGCAGGATTCGGGGCTCCCGGTTCTAGGAAACGGAACCGACACTGAGTCTGTCCTGGCCGCGATCGACAGCTGCCAGGCGGACGCTGTTGCCGTATCTGCTGGCGTGCAGCTGCATCCCCAAACAATAAGACATCTTGGGTGGGAACTGGCAGCTAGGAACGTTGGACTTATCATGGCCCCCGCTCTTACCGACATTGCGGGCCCAAGAATCCACACCCAGCAAGTCGCTGGCTTGCCGTTGATCCATGTCACGACACCATCATTGGAAGGTGGGCAGCGCGTAGCCAAGCGGCTGTTTGACATCTTGGTTTCGGGTCTTCTGATTGCTTTCACCACGCCACTTATGTTGGCGATCGCGACTCTCGTAAAGATCGAAAGCAAAGGTCCCGTTCTATTCAAGCAAGATCGGGTTGGCATCGAGGGACGGCATTTTCAAATGCTCAAATTCCGGTCGATGGTTGTCGATGCGGAGGCTCGCTTAGCGGAACTTCAAGGTCAGAACGAGGGAAGCGGCTTGCTCTTTAAGATTAAGGATGATCCGCGAATTACTCGGGTTGGTCGCATCCTACGGAAATATAGCCTTGATGAATTACCGCAACTTTTCAATATCTTCATGGGCTCAATGAGCTTGGTTGGTCCCCGACCTCCTCTTCCTCGAGAGGTTGCGGCTTACGAACACGATGTCCGCCGGCGTTTGTTGGTCAAGCCAGGACTAACTGGACTTTGGCAAGTCAGCGGAAGATCTAACTTGTCTTGGCAGGATTCAGTGAGGCTGGACCTCTACTACGTTGAGAATTGGTCCCTTGCCGGCGACTTAGTCATTATTCTCCGCACCGCTCGCGCAGTATTCCACGGCACTGGTGCTTACTAGCCCAACAGGGCTGAAACTTTGGAAGGAACCACTTATGCGTATATCAGTTATAGGCTGCGGCTACCTCGGCGCCGTTCACGCGGCCTGCATGGCGAAGCTGGGTCATGACGTGGTAGGCATCGACGTTGACGAGCGGAAAATCGCCGAGCTTTCAGCTGCCAGGGCGCCATTTTACGAGCCGGGTCTCGAAGCCCTTCTTGAAGAGGTCCAAGAAACCGGAAGACTGACATTCACCACAGACATGGCGGCTGCAGGTGGGCGGGACGTTCATTTCATCTGCGTGGGAACCCCTCAAAAGAAGGGGGAAAATGGAGCAGACCTCACTTTTGTTGATGCGGCGACCATAGGCCTTCTCCCCTATCTGGCACCAGGGGATGTCGTCGTCGGCAAGTCTACGGTCCCCGTCGGGACGGCCGCCCGACTTTCGTCCTTAGTTGAGGCACGTCAGCCGGAAGCACACTTAGTTTGGAATCCTGAGTTCCTCCGAGAAGGACACGCCGTATCTGACACGCTGCTGCCCGACCGATTCGTTTACGGCGTTGCAGACGGTTCCGAGGAGCATCCGGCCGTCCTCGTCCTGGATGAGCTCTATGCCACGCCTCTCTCCAACGGTACGCCGAGACTCGTCACGGATCTGCCAACCGCCGAGCTGGTGAAGACAGCTGCAAACTCTTTCCTCGCAACGAAGATTTCTTTTATCAATGCAATGGCTGAGCTATGCGAGGCCGCCGGGGCTGATGTGACTCGGCTCGCTGATGCCATTGGTATGGACGACAGAATCGGTCGGAAGTTCCTTCAAGCTGGTATCGGTTTCGGAGGTGGCTGCCTGCCTAAAGACATCCGCGCATTCATGGCACGCGCTGGGGAGCTCGGAGCTGATCAAGCCCTGACTTTCTTACGCGAAGTGGACGCGATCAACATGCGTCGCCGAAGCCGAGTGGTGGAGTTGACACGTGAACTATGCGGGGGCGGTCTCCTTGGAAAGCGCATTACAGTACTCGGCGCCGCATTCAAGCCCGAAAGCGACGACGTAAGAGATTCTCCGGCGTTGAGCATCGCTGCGCAGCTCCAACTGCAAGGCGCGGTAGTGACGGTCACTGATCCAAAGGCGCTATCCAATGCGTCTCGGCGGTTTCCTGAACTCCAATATGAGCAGGACTTGGACGCCGCCACACAAAACGCAGACGCTGTGCTGCTTCTCACTGAGTGGCAGGAATACCGGGAACTTGATCCGCACGTTCTTAAGGAAACGGTGGCAATCCCTCGCATTCTGGATGGCCGTAACGTGCTTGATCCAGCTAAGTGGCGTTCGGCGGGCTGGCAATACCGTGGCCTCGGACGGCCGTAGGCATGAGCGCCAGGAGCGGGAAAAAGCCGGAGTCCACAAAGACCGCAAGTGCCAAATCAGCACGTGCTAAGACGCGACGCCGTCGGCGTTTTGCAATCGCTGGGGGATTGACGGCGTTCATCCTGATCGCAGCCGTTTCCGCTGCTGCCTGGCTGGGATCGAGAGCGGAGTTGATTAAGTCTGAGCTAACAGCAGCCACAAAGCTGCTCCCTACGCTCAAGACCCAGATCGCTTCCGCTGACGCTGAAGGTGCGTCCAGGACGGTTGAAGCACTTACGGCCCACACTGGGTCGGCCAGAAGCGCCGCAGGGGATCCACTGTGGAAAGTGGCTGCAGTTCTTCCTTGGATAGGACCAAACCTACAAGCGGCCAGCGAAGTCTCGTCCGCTGCGGACGATGTAGCGCGGCTGGGGGCGGCCCCGCTTGTGAAGGTGTTCCGATCACTGGATTGGAACACATTGACTCCTAGCTCCGCCGGAATCGACCTCGCTCCTCTCAAAGCCGCCGCACCTAGCGTGCAGTCAGCCGCACACGCAGTCAGGGAGTCTGCCCAGCGTCTAAACCGCATCGATGAGTCAACACTCCTACCTCAGATCTCCGATCCGCTCGTCTCTGCGCGGAACGAACTTACAGGGCTGAGCAAGGGGCTTGATTCTGCCTCGGACGCCGCCAATTTAGCCCCAGCAATGATGGGAGCAGACACCCCTCGGCGCTATCTACTACTTTTTCAAAACAACGCGGAGTCCAGGGCTACGGGGGGTATACCCGGCGCTCTCGCCGTTCTCAGCGTTGATAAAGGAAAACTCTCTCTGGGGTCTCAAACGACAGCCGGCCAGCTTGGCGCCTTCCTTCCGCCGATCTCCGTTGACGGGGAACAGCAGGCCATCTATTCCGCGCGTATGGGCAAATTTATGCAGGACGTCAACCTGACACCCGATTTCGCAACGACAGCGAGCACAGCTCAGACCATGTGGGAGAAGAAAAATGGGGAACGCCTTGACGGTGTCCTCTCCATCGATCCTGTCGCGCTGAGTTTCATCCTCGACGCGACGGGGCCGGTTGAGCTAACGCAGGCGCTTACTCAGCAGTTTGGTGATGATCTCCCGTCTGAACTCACAAGTAAGAATGTTGTTCCAACGCTGTTGTCTGATGCCTACGCCAAAATCCAGAATCCAAACCTCCAAGACGTCTACTTCGCTGGAGCGGCCGCAGAAATATTCGCAGCTATCTCGGATGGAAGGAGCGACCCAAAGAATCTCATGGAGGCGATTTCTAAGGGAATCGACGAGCGGCGAATCCTGCTATGGTCCGGATCCAAGGACGAACAAGCCACTATCGGCAAGTATTCAATTGGTGGACTCGTCTCGGGTTCAAGCGTTGTGCCCACCCAGTTCGGCGTGTACTTCAATGATGGCACCGGGGCCAAAATGGACTATTGGATTAAGCGGAACGTTCAGGTCGTCAGAGACTGCACCCGCGACGGCTACCGTGAAGTCGCATTGAGCGTCACGAGCACCAACACGGCCCCAGAGGATGCTGCAGTCTCCCTCCCGGAATACGTCACTGGAGGTGGTGTATTCGGGGTTCCGGCGGGCACGGTACAGACGAACATCGTCGCGTACGGACCGGCCCAAGCGAATGTTGACACTGTTGTCAAGGACGGACTACAAATACCGTTTGCAGCGCAACGGCACGGGCAGCGAGCCGTCGGCACATCAACCATCAAGCTGGCACCAGGTGAAAGTACTACGCTAATCTTCAATTTCGGTCACATCGTTCAACATTCTGAGCCTCAGTTGGTTGTCACACCAACGACTCAGCTTGTCAAGGACGTCATCAAGACACCGGTTGCCAGTTCCTGTGAATAGGAGAAGACTTACACGTTAATCCTTTGTAACGGCTCTGGATTTTCTTTGCTGCTTGCGAGCATTGAATGGTAAGTTCTATGTGGGCAGCACATGAGGTTTCTCTTACGGTCTCGTAGGGTCTCGGAAATCTCCACACACCACGTCGTACCAAAAGGTCTCAGGGGGGACACACATGAGGAAATCTCTTGCAGCACTCACGCTCGCAGGTTCCATCGCACTTCTCGGCGCAGTACCGGCCGTAGCAAACAACGCCAACTACCCGGCTCCGAACACCAGCGTCGCAGTTTCCGATGCTTCCGTGGCACCGGGCGAAGCATTCATCTTCAGCGGCACCGGCTTTACGCCGGGCGAAGGCATCACCATCACGGTAACGCCGACAGGAACGCCTGCCGCCAGTGGCGGCAGCGTTTCCGCAGGCAGTCTCGCGGTCGCCGGACGCATTCCGCTGGCACCTTCCACTATTCCTGCTGTAGCTGATGGGAATGGCGCCTTCTCCGCTTCAATCGTCATCAACGAACCCGGAGCGTATGCTCTGACCGCTACCGGCAACACCTCTGGCGTAACTGTCGGACCCGTGACGGTAGTTGTTGGCGGCGCGGCCCTGTCAAACACGGGCAGCACCACCGGAACTGGAACTAACCTGGCAAACACAGGCGGCGTTCCGCTGGCTAACACCGGTGCTGATTCCAGCCTCGTCCTGTGGTCCCTCGTGGGCGCAGGCGCGCTGGCAGCCGGCACGGCATCCGTCGTGGTAGCTCGCCGTCGTGCGAAGAGCACCGAGGTTTCTGCCTAATAGGACTGGACCACGTGAGGGTGGTTTGCCAACAATATTCTTGTTGGCAAACCACCCTCATTTTTTGGTTTTATTTCCCCAAACAAGTCGCCTGTGGTATCCATAGGAAGCATGGGGCGACATTGGAGAAGGCGAAGGTGGCATTTTGAACTGTGCATCCCCAGGATGCGGAGCCATCAGTTGCCCACGGAATTCCCGCAATACGCACTGCTTGGACTACTGGCTGTAGCGGCCATCAGCGTCAGTGCCTGGGCAATTATTCGAACTTCGTGAGGGCGCGCTTGAAAAACCCATTTCCATGGCGAATAGCCCTGACGGCATATTTGGCAAGCCTTGCGCTGGTCGGTTTTTGGCCTGCACCCGTAGACAAACCGATTCTAGGCACACTTACTATAGTCCTAAAGTATCTTCATGGACTCGGTGCACCCCGCTGGATTGACTATCATTTTGTTGAGTCTTTTGCCAACGTTGTGATGTTCATTCCACTCGGCTTTCTTGCCGCCATGGCGCTTTCCAAAAAATCTTGGTGGCACCTAGCCGCCATCGGGCTGGCAGCTTCGCTGTGCATGGAGTTCGGGCAGTTGCTATTTATCTCTGCTCGCTATGCGAGTGTCGCAGATGTTGTCACAAATACTTGTGGGGCGGTCATTGGAATAGTTTCAGCACGCCTGCTTGCTCGAATCGGTGCACCGAGACTGGCGGAAGCCTAGGCCCAGGCATCAGTGACCTTTCCGCCGTATCGCGGTCCCTAGGCAATAAAAGCCCTTCATCCAGGCCTTCAAGTCCTACCGAACCGACCGGGGAATACCACGCCGAAGACGCCTGAGCCCTCGCCGTCAGTTGTCCCCAGAGTTTGAAGGGCATCTGTTAATTGAATCTCGCCTCCACGCCCACGCTCCGTCGTATCCAATACATCAAAGACCGCTGGGTGCACGATTAACGCCCGATGACTGCCAAGTTAGATGGGGCATCTTCAACGTTGGGCTTCTCAACGAGTTTATTCACGCGAACGTACTGTTCTCCCTCTTCACGAAGATACCCATGCAACCATAAGTGCTGATTTGCGACGACTCCACCTCGATTTGTGCAACGACCGAAGCACCGGTTTTGCCTTGAACAACCATCATCGTGGTTAGGAGCTCATCCCGTTCGTCGATCAGGTCATCTCCCAAGAGAAGGGCAAATGGTTCGTCCCCTACATGCCGTCGGCCGCAAAGAACTGCGTGGCTAGCCCCTTTGGCTCGCTTTGCCTTACGTTGGTACCGGGCCCAAGTCCGAGGCGTGCTGGACAGCACCCAATCCTGATTGTCGCCCTTAGTTTCAAGGTCCGCTCAAGATCTGGGGCACGGTCAAAATGATCTTCCAACGTCCGCTTGCTGCGTCCGGTAATCCTAAGACCATCTGTAAGCCCGGCGTTGACCTCCTCCTCAACGACCTACTGGATGGCCGGCACGTGTACAACCGGTAACATCTCTTTCGGCATCGCCTTCGTTGCAGGCAGGAAACGAGGTCCCAACTCGGCAGCAGCAATGACAGCTTTTCGCACAGCGTCCCCCATTTAGTCATGAAAAAACCTCATAAATTTGCCGTTGAATTGCGAAGTTGAGGGCGAACTATTGCCGAAGGCCTAATTAGTGGACCTATTATAGGGGCGACACTGCCCACCTCAAGTCCTTGCCCTAGCTCGGTGCGGGCAGGTGTTTACACTTGATTGACGGAGCCGCTCGTTTCCACTGAAGACCTAGACAATGAGGACATTGGTGGTTGCGCTTACAAATGGGGGAAGCATGCCGAGGTACGTAATCAATGAGGGTCAAGACACCGAAGAAGTCATCGAGGCCGCTAGCGCGGCAGAAGGCAACATTCAGTGGTGGTTCTACGATGCTGGCAGACGCGCGCAGGAGACGCGACTAAAGGAACAAGTGCAGACAATCCGCGAGGTCACGCAGCTTGGAGGAATTCCTTAAGAAACGCAGTCACGTTTCCGCCACCCGCTCCGGGCATTCCCAAAGCACTAAACGGCCGGTCTTTTCATACACCTTCAACTGTGAACCGGGGATGCCCTCGGCGACGGTCTTTTGATGGTGTCGCGGAACCAAGTAATCATGGGCGCCCCATAGGATAAGCGTAGGAACTGAAACGGCGCCCGATTCAATGGGCGGAACGGCCTCGTAGAATCCTCGAAGCTACGCTTTCCAAGTAGCCGCCGGCACGCCGCGGCCGAGCTGCACACGGTCTTCGATGTAGGAAACGGGCACTGAGTGCAGCAGGCGGTGCCAGGACATAGACTCTCGCACCCCAGCTCTCGGAAATCGGATCTATCAACGATTCCACTTCGTCCACAAAGGGCGGTTTCCCGCGCATGTTCAGTGGTGCTCCCACCAGGATCAGTGATGCCACAAGCGCCGATGCGGAACGACCAGCTGCTGCGCAGGTATCCTCCGCTGGAGGAACCCAGGACCTGTACCCGCGTAATCTCCAAACCACCCAGCAGCGCAACCACGTCCGCCACCACTTCGACGAGTGAGTACCCCATCTCGGGCTTGTCCGCATGACCATGTCCGCGCAGGTCAGGTGCAATCAGAAACTGCGACGGCACCGAGGCAAGCAATCGATCAAAACTTTCGCCAGGATTCACTCCAGGCGTGCAACAGCAGTAGTGGCGCGCCGCCGTCGTCGACTCTTTGCTCAAGGTGTCCCTGGACGAGGCAGGGCACGCTAATTCCTGTACGCAGGGTGACAGTCCTAACCTCGGACTTCATGACCCAAGGGAACGAGTGCAAAGTCACTCCCCCACGAGCCTGCCGATCCACGACATTAGGAAGTTCGGGTGGCCTTTGGGATCTCCCCGAAACATATAGGAATCTTGGAAAGTAGCCTTATGATAATGCAGGCGGCACGCCTCAAATCAAATGTTGCCCAAACAGAGGCGTGCCGCTGCCACTAACCCCAGGGCTGTGCACTTGTGCAGACTCCAAAAAAATCATCGCACCAATTAGCAATGTTGCTCTTTGAAGGGACACGAAACCTCTTGCCATACGTAGACATCAACCCACACAAAACAGGACCCAAATGGCCCGCGTACGTGGGGCTTGCGATACTTCTCGTAGCAACCATCGCAATCGTTACTCTTGCTCTAACAGGCCATTAAACCCGCCCGTCTCTCACGCCCTCACCCCTTCAGCGATCTCCTTCGCGTGCGTGTGGTGGAGGTAGTGCTCGCCAGGGAGGGGCAACACGGTGCCGTCTGTGACGCTCGCGGCTTGGCGGTGGTGCAGCTCGAGCCACTCCGGTGTCTGCTTGTTCTCCGCGACCACGAACAGCAGCAGCGGCAGCTCTTTCGGGAAGCCCGTACCTAGGGCGCGTTCGAAGTTGCTCTGGATGTGGCCCATCTCGTTCAAGTAGGTGGGTGTGAGGGAGTTCCGGTTGGTGAGCATCTGCATTTGCTCACGGGCGTGGTCGGTGTAAGTGTCGGAGGTGTCGGGCGGTCATGATGCGGAGCAGTCCGAGGTTCTTCGCCGCGGAAATCAACTACGAGTCCAGCCTGCTGAGGGCCTACTGGCCCGCACTGACAGGGCGACGACTCTTTAGCAGCGCGCCCAACCGCTGGCTACAAGGGTGCACGAGTCAGGCCCTGGCAGGGAGTATCCGGACATGTAGCGACGGTGGGGTTAAGCCGCTCGGTGAGCCTGAAAACTCCTGCCATAGCGAGTCTGAGCATCTCACGCAACAATGGTCGCCTTGTGAGGGCACATAGTCGGTCTCATAGACCGTATCGGAAGACCCCGAGTTACTCGCGGCAGCGCCCGCCTCTGAATGGAGGGCAGATGTTGTCACCATTTGGTTGCAAGGTCGGGAGTGCAATCGAAAACGGGTAGAATCGGCCGCAGTATCAGGCTCAAATGGGGGAACAATGGCGCAGTCGACGCTGACTACTAGACGATCACTTCGAGCAGCGGCAGCCCTAGGTTCGGGCAGACGAAGGGCCGATATTCAGGGCTTGCGCGCTATCGCAGTTACCGTCGTTGTCTTGTTCCATGCAGGGCTCACGATCCCGGGAGGTTTCGTCGGCGTCGACGTCTTCTTTGTTATTTCCGGATTCGTCATTTCGCGCATGCTGCTGCGCGAATTCCAATCAACTGGCAGCATCCACTTTCGAAGGTTTTTCGGCAAGCGTTTCAGGCGCCTTACTCCTGCACTGGCACTCGTTCTTTTCGTGACACTTATTGCTTCCGCTCTACTTCAGTCTCCTTTGGGAGAACAGAAGACCACGGCCGCTACAGCGCTCGGAGGGATCGCCCTAGCCGCGAATGCTGTCATTTTTAGGGCTACCGGCGGCTATTTCGAACCGGCAGCAGAAATGAATCCGCTGCTGCACATCTGGTCCTTATCCGTGGAAGAACAGTTCTACGTGGTCTTTCCATTCTTCCTCCTAGGCGTGTTGGTCCTTGGCCGCCGGCTTAGATGGGGACGCGGGCTTCCCATTGCTGGTGTCGCCGCTATTACCGCACTCTCTGCAGGCCTCGCCATGGCTGTGGCAGCTGGCTGGGAGCCCCCACTGCACCCGTTCTTGACTAGCTACTACAGCCCGCTGACTCGTGCATGGGAGTTTGGCGCGGGTGTTCTCGTCGCGATCATCCCCGCCCTCCGGGAGCCGCGTTCGAGGAACACGGCAATAGCCGCGTCTATCGTCGGGCTGGGCCTACTCGCGGCCTCCATGTACGTGATCAGCGACTCCACACCCTTTCCGGGGCCAGCTACGCTACTCCCCGTCCTTGGGACTGCTCTGCTCCTCCACGGTGGCGCCAACGCACTGAACCCGCTTAGCCAAGGCTTGAGCGCCCGTCCTTTCGTCTGGGTGGGCGACCTGTCTTATTCTTGGTATCTATGGCACTGGCCCATGATCGTCTTCGCGTCAATCATTTTTCCCGGAAGCTTCCTCGCTAAAGCGGGTGCAGCTTTATTAGCCCTCTTACCGGCGATAATTTCCTACCGTTATGTAGAGCAGCCGATTCGCGATATGAATGGCCTGTCCAAGGTGGGCTTCATCCGAGTAGCCGCACTTGTGGTCGCCCCTGCCATCCTGCTTTCTGGGCTGGTGCTCGTAGGGTCCGCCAAAGGGTGGGGCCTCGAAAAGGTGCAAGCAATTCAAGCGCTGCACCCCGGCTGGTCGAAATGCATGTCGTTTGCGACCATGCCCAACGGTCCTGCAGGAAACCCAGGCTACAGCGACTGCCGGTGGAATGATGCCACGAATGGACAGGCGGTGTATCTCGTCGGAGACTCGAATGCCAGCCAGTTCAGCGGCCCCCTGATACAGGCGTCAAAGGAAGCAGATCGCCCGTTCTCGATGCGAACGGCCGGAGGATGCCCATTTCTCGACGTATTCCGACAAGTGGGGGACACGTTCGATGGCCCTGATCAGCTGTGCCGGGACTACTATGAGTCCACGCTGGCGTGGCTGAAAGCAGAGGAAGATGGGACTGTCGTCATAGCCAGCACGGAGGGATACTGGTTCGAGAGAAACATGGCAATCGGTGCCAATCTCAACTCCGTACAAGCGTCACCCGCAGGCAGGTCCGAAGCCTTGGAGAATGGCCTGGGCAGGACGGTATCGGCCCTCCGAGAAGCCGGGCATCAGGTCGTCCTAGTTCAAGCGCTTCCGCATCCCACGTTCGCCGGGTATAAAGACGTTCCGGGACACTGCTCCGTGATCGCTTTGGCGACTAGCAGCTGTAGCCTCACGGTACCTCGGGCAGAGATAAACGCGGTGCAGCAGCCGGCACGGACTGCAATTGAGGAAGTTGCGTCCGCGACGGGAGCGTCTGTCCTTGACTTGAGCGACTTGTTCTGCGATGAGACTAAATGCTCCATGAACAAAGGCGGCGTCTTGCTCTACCAGGACCCCCTTCACATCACCGTGGATGCCAGTCGAGCCCTGACGCCACAGTTCGCCGAGGCTTTGGCTGATACGGCCAAGCATTGAGCAGGATTAGGCAACCACAAACCAATTTCGCGATGCCGGACGGCGCCTGCCGGGACAGAGAGCCTCAGATTTCCGGTCTATGTTGCATTCCTGAGGAGGCCACAGAATTGGGGTCAAACCATATGAAAATACTTGGGGGACAGATTGCGTCGTAGGACTAAGCGCCGGCTGCTGGTCGGCTCGGTAGCGACCGTAGTCGCAGCTGTGGCCGTAGGAGCAGCAGTTATATTGGCAACAGCGCAGGCTTCGCCTCCACCGCCCGTATCAGACACAGTCGCGTCGTACTATTCGAACCAGCCGACGGCAGTCGCCGCTACGGCCCCGGTTTTCGCTCCGGTTCCTGCTGGTTCTTCCGTGCTGATCATGGGCGACTCATACGTGCAGGGGTACGGTGCTGATGACATGAAGACACAGGGGTACGCCTACATGCTGGGGCAGTCTTACGGCTGGAACGTCACTGTTGATGCTGTTGGACGTACCGGGTTCTGGTCAGGTGGTGGAGTTGACCGCACGGACAAGAACACCTACAAAGAGCGGGTAGATAGGCTCGGGGCAGCAGGAACTGTGACGCCGTCCCTCGTTGTGTTCCAGGGCAGCCAGAACGACTACCCTGCAACGTCTATTGAACTCGGAACGAAAATTCGAGAGACCGTAGCATCCGTCAAGCAGTACTGGCCGGATGCCCAGATCGTCATCATCGGGCCAGCCGCGCCGATGCCGAATGGTGCCAGCCTGAAGAACGTCAACCAAGTGGCCTATCTGGCGGCAGCTGATGTAGGCGCCTTCTTCATCAATCCTCTTGGGGACGGCTGGATGACAACCGAGAACAGCCCCGGCTACGCATTCACTGACGGATGGCACGTCAACACCGCCGGGCATGCCTACTTGGCGTCCAAGATCAAAGAGACCCTGGACGCCTTCGCAGCAGCTAGCTAACGATTCCCGCCAGCCGGGCCACGGTCTGCCCGCCGAGTGCATAGCCTTCCTGCGGCAGTGCAGCCCGTCCGGACTGATAACCACGGCAAGGCCGCGAGGGCCCTTCCAGAACGCGGTGTAGTGGTCCACCAGGCCCCAGCGGTTCTTGCCATCGAGGATATGCAACTCGTCTTGTCGTTTCTTGTGACTGGCTCTCACCGTAGGCCGTTCGTTGCACGGCTGCGCACGCATCACGCCATCCGTTGTAGTTAACAAGCTCGGCGGCGCTCACAACAACTAGATGCGTCATCATCCCGCCGATGCGGACTTGGCTTTGCTGGACAATGTCTTGGACAGCTAATGCTGGGCGAGAAGACGGAATCTACGCACAACGGCTGGTATTGCCAGAAGGTAATGCAAAGAGAGCGGACGTCCAAAAGATCCGCGAAGTTACCCGCCTTTGAGTAGCTCTCCAAGAAAGCTCCTCACATCCTCTGCCACTCGCTCCGGGCACTCCCACAGCACGAGGTGACCGGTGTCCTCGTAGATCTTCAATCGTGCGCCCTTGATTCGGACAGCCAGGGTTTCTTGATGCTGTCGCGGCACAAGGTGATCGTGGGCGCCCCAGAGTATGAGTGTGGGGACTGAAATGTTGCTTGCTTCCGTCGGCGGGAGGGCTTGGTAGTAGCCACGCAGGGATTCTTTCCAGATGGACGCAGGCATGGACAGACCGTCCCGTACCCGCTCCTCTATGTAGGCTGCAGGCACTGTGTGCAGCAATCGGTACCAGGACAAAGAATCCCGAACCCAGTCCTCTGAGATTGGATCGGTCAGTGCATCCACCTCATCCGCAAACGGCGGTCTCGTATGGAGGCTCAGTGGATTTCCTACCAGGACCAGCGAGGCCAGCAGATCCGGACGCATGACCGCCAGTTGCTGAGCCACGTAGCCCCCGCTGGAGGAACCCAGTACATTGGCGCGTGCTATGCCCAGAGCCTCCAGCACTGCGGCAATATCCTCTGCTACCTCGGACAGCGTGTACCCGCCGCTGGGTTTATCGGCGCCGCCGTGGCCGCGAAGGTCCGGTGCCACGATAGTGAGGTCGGGAAGCGAGGCAATCAGCCGTCCGAAACTCCGCCAGGATTCACTCCACGCATGCAATAGCAGCAGCGGCGCGACGCCGTCGTCGGCTGTTTGCTCAAGATTCCCTTGCACGAAACAGGGCACTCTGATCCCCGTGTTCAAAGAGACGGTCCTGACTTCGCGCTCCATGGCCCCAGCGTACGCTCGGCCCGCCGCTGATAGGAGGGTGTGCACCTACACCGGCCCCGCCTCTCACTCCCTTACGGCCGGGGAGGGGCACCACGGTACCGTCGGTGACATTCGCGGCTTGGCGATGGTGCAGCTCGAGCCACTCCGGGGTCTGCTTGCAGAAGGAGCCTCTTCAGGGACCGGTACAGCTCGGCTTCTTCGCTGTCCGATGCTGCTGCCACGGTAGGCACGGTTCCATGGGCGCGGTAGCACGCCGCGATCAGTTAGGCTGCGGCGACTGGTCCGCCAGGCAGCGATGGGCGGAGGGTGTTCGGTGTAGCACCGGTCATTTACTCGGGCAGCTCCCCCGCAATGATCCGCTCCGCCGTGAGTCGATAGGCCTCAGTGATGTAGTCCTCAACATCGCTGATAGCAATACGCCACACACTCCGGCCACCGACCTGGATCCCACGGAGTTCACCTGACTTCAACAACGCCCGGATCTGGCTCACGGACACGTTCAGTTCCTCGGCAACCTGCTCAACAGTCAGGAACCGGTGCTTCTTGGCTTCAGTGGACATCCATCTATCGTAGAAGTGGCTAGGGCCGGAATACGAGGCCCAACGGGGCGGACCTTCAATATGGCCTGAACTATGTCACCAATTCACAGATGCAATGCCCCAGAGTGTCCGCCCCAGGGTTCGAGGGCTTTTGCAGCGCCAAGTGGACGGAGGGTGCCTCCCTACCGCCGTGGTGGTAGCGCGAGCTTGAAGACTTTGGCCCACGCGGAGCCGACCTGTTTCAGCAGGGGCCCTGTGGTGTACTTCAGGTCGTAACGTTGGCAGATGTCCCGGACCTTCGGGGCGATCTCGGCGTAGCGGTTGGACGGAAGGTCCGGGAAGAGGTGGTGCTCGATCTGATGCGACAGGTTTCCGGTCATGAGGTGCATAAATCGGGGCCCTGAGATGTTGGCGGATCCGATCATCTGACGTACGTACCAGTCGCCGCGGGTTTCGCCTTCCACCATTTCCTCGGTGAACGTGTCCGTTCCTTCGGGGAAGTGGCCGCAGAAAATGACGGCGTGGGCCCAGACATTGCGGATGGCGTTGGCAGCCAGTGTGCCGTAGAGGGCTTGCTTCCCGGAGCCTGTGAGCATGGCCAACGCGGGAGTGGCTGCGTAGTCTTTGGCGAACTGTTTAGCAGCCTTACGCCCCAGCGCTTTGAGGTCTTTGTTCATGGCCTCCTTGGATTTCAGGCCCTCTTTGTATTCGGGGATCTCCAGGTCGTAGATGGCTATGCCCCATTCGAAGACGGGCGCGAGCAGGGCGTTGTAGAGGGGGTTGCCCAGGTTGAAGGGCTTCCATTCCTGATCGGGATCCATGCGCAGAAGGTTGTATCCGACGTCGCGGTCCTTGCCCACCACGTTGGTCCAGCGGTGGTGAAGATCGTTGTGCGTGTGCTGCCACGAACGCGACGGAGTAACGAAGTCCCATTCCCAGGTAGTGGAGTGGATGTCCGGATCGCGCATCCAGTCCCACTGGCCGTGGAGGATGTTGTGGCCCAGTTCCATGTTCTCCAGGATCTTGGCGACGCTGAGGAGCGCTGTGCCGGTGATCCATGCGGTCTTATTCTTGCTGACCAGCAGCGCGGCACGTCCAGAGACTTCCAACGCCCGTTGAATCTTGATCATTCGCCTGATGTACGCAGCATCGGTGGAGCCGCGCTTGCCCAGGATGTCGTCACGGATGGCATCGAGCTCGCGGCCCAGTTCAGCCACTTGCTCGTCACTCAGGTGCGCGGCTGCCGGTGGACGCACCGTTGGCCTGCCATCCTCGGCAAGAGCTCCGGGCCGCGTCTTGAGCCCGACGGCGGTGGCTGGGCCTTTGGCTGAAACTACTGACATGCGGTTGTACTCCTCAGATTTCGAGGTTGACGGGCCCGGCGGCTGCCGAAACACACGTTTGGATGAGTTCGCCGGGTGCGCCATGCACTTCACCAGTGCGCAGGTCCCGGACGCTACCTGACAGCAGCGGAGTCAGGCAGCTGTGACAGATGCCCATGCGGCATCCACTGGGCATGAGGACACCAGCGTCCTCGCCGACGTCGAGGAGGGGGACGCCGCCGTCGGCCATGACCTCACGATCGGAAGCTTCAAAGGTAACCAAGCCACCTTCGCTGCCGCTGCCTCCCTTGAACTCGGTACTGAACCGCTCAATGGTGAGCGATCCCTGCCCCGCTCCGCTGTCTGTTTTCCCTCCCGCGGTGATGGCCTCAGCCGCCGCTGCTTGCTTCCACAGTGCCTCAGCATCATCCAGGAAAGTCTCCGGGCCGCAGGCATATGCGGCCCTGTCCCGCCAGTCCGGGCATAATTCTTCGAGATCGGCTGTAGATGTAAAGTCCATGCGTCCACGACCGTGAGTGTGCCATTGCACCTGGCGGAAATTGGGAAACTGATCAGCAAGTTCAGCCACTTCCTCGCGGAAGATACTGTCACCTTCCCCACGCGAGGAATGGATGAGTACAACGTCCGCGTCGGGACGGCTCGGAACAAGTGTTCGGATCATTGACATGACCGGAGTGATGCCGCTTCCCGCAGTGAGCATCAGAAGGGACCGGGGGTGCTCCGGCAGGACAAAATCGCCCTGAGGCGGGGCCAGGAAGAGAACGTCACCGACCTTTGTCTCGCGGACCAGGGCTCCGGACACGGAACCAACATCGGTAACTGTGATGGCCGGGTCTTCGCCCGCCGGCGCACTCAGGGAATAGGAACGCCACTGACGCACCCCATTGAGCTCCACCCCGACCCTGGCCCACTGACCAGCAAGGTGGGCATGCCAGCCCCTGCCGGGCCGGAAAAAAATAGTTGCCGACTGAGCAGTCTCCGGGACCACCCTCGTGACCACTGCACGCAACTGGCGAGACGAATAGACCGGATTGAACAGCGCCATGACATCTTCCGGGGCGAGCGGAGTGGTCAAAACAGAGGCGATACGGGCCAGCGGCCGAAAACTGAACATGCACTACTCTTCACAACGAGGGAGAACGAGGACTGTGACCGTATGAAGCGGAATTTCCGTACTAGCAAATATCATAAGCATACTTACAACATCTCTTGCCAGCGCAGTACTACTGGACAAAGGGAAAGCCCCTCGGGAGGGGCTTTCAACGGAAACGGGACATAGTGCTTGGATTGGTCAGCGGTGATGCGCTCCTCCTCCCCGGGCCCTGCAGCCCATGCCGGTTTCAGTAGCAAGAGAGTAATACTCTCCCGGGATTTCATGCAAACCCCGCCCGGCGACCCAGACGGGTAGAGTTCCACTTCCCTAGAAACGAGCACCAACACCGGCGGCGTGCGCACGAGTAGGCCTCAGGGGACAACGGCGCGGCAGCACCGGCGTGGTGAGTCCTACCCCCTCCCCGCCTCCCACTCCCTCACCCCGTCAGCGATCTCTCCCGCGTGCGTGTGGTGGAGGTAGTGCTCGCCGGGGAGGGGCACCACGGTGCCATCGGTGACGCTCGCGGCTTGGCGGTGGTGCAGCTCGAGCCACTCCGGGGTCTGCTTGTTCTCCGCGACCACGAACAGCAGCAACGGCAGCTCCTTCGGGAAGCCCATACCCAGCGCCCGTTCGAAGTTGCTCTGGATGTGGCCCATCTCGTTCAGGTACGTGGGTGAGAGGGAATTCCGGTTGGTGAGCATCTGCATCTGCTCACGGGCGTGTTCGGTGTAGTTCCCGGAGGTGTCGTTGGCGTAGGCGGCAGCGGTCATGATGCGGAGCAGGCCGAGGTTCTTCGCCGCGGACATCAGGCCCGTGGGGAACTGCGTGTCCATGCCCGGCTGTCCGGGGACGCTCGTATCGATGCCCACGAACGCGGTCACCTCGTCCGGGTAGCGGGCGGCGTATTCGATGCCGTAGATGCCTGCGATGGAGTGACCCATCAGCGTGTAGCGGTCAATGTCCAGAGCCTCGAGCGCCCCGTGAACCTCTTGCACGATGTTCTCCGTGGTCCGGTCTTTGTCCGTGCCATCGCTTAGTCCGTAACCGAAGGGCTCCACCACAATCACCCGATGGTCCGGGGAAAGGTCCTTGACCAGCGGCCCGAAATCCAGGACGGGCGACGACGTGCCGAACCCCGGCAAGAGCACCACGTTCTCCTGCCCGGCACCGGTGACAAGGACGTTCATCTCGCCACCGTCCACCGACACCCTCTGCCCGTATTGCTCGATCCTGTGGCTCTCCCCCTCGCTCGCCACCATATTCACCACGGTGGTGGTCGCCAAGCCGACCGCCAATACCGCACCAACCGCGGTGACCCCCACGAGGAACTTCCTAACAGACCTCTTCAACCGTGCCTCTCCCAGGGCACACCGTGCGCCCCTGGCATCCAGCCTCGCCTGTCACGGGCGCCGTGCGCGTCACCCCCAGGGGTTCACTTGAGTACTACTTTCTAAGTAATTTTGAGGTGTGCGAAATCGTCCCCACGATGAAACAGTGCGCCGGGTTTACCAGCCAACCTGAACCGGGCCAAGTACTTCAGTATGGTCGCGGGTCCCGAGCTGGCTAAAGCCGTTCTGTCCCCAAGCCCATACAGGACCATCAACGGTGAGCGCGAATACGGAACCGCCGTTGAAGCTGATGCTCTGTACAGGGGGCAAGCCAGCGATTAGCTTGGGCAAGAGTGATGGGTCGGATGAACCATGCGGAGTGGTTGTACCGTCACCCAGCTGACCGGACGAGTTGCCGCCCCACGACCAGACTGCCCCGCCCGTAGTGATCGCAAACGTTGCTGCCCCGTACGTGGAAGATGCGAACTCACGTACACCCGAGAGCCCTGCCGTCAGAACGGGAACCG
Source organism: Arthrobacter sp. Rue61a (assembly GCF_000294695.2). Lineage (NCBI taxonomy): Bacteria > Bacillati > Actinomycetota > Actinomycetes > Micrococcales > Micrococcaceae > Arthrobacter > Arthrobacter sp. Rue61a. The sequence goes on from NC_018531.1 coordinate 3,662,541, forward strand.
ACGAATCGCCTGCGACGCCGTTGCCTAATTGGCCATCCTCATTCGAACCCCACGACCATACAGTGCCATCGGATTTGAGGGCGTGGCCCGCACCTCCGCCCCCGAGCCATGACGTACTCGCGGAAATTGCCTTGACGTTGGTCAGGCCTTGGACCTTCACCGGTTTGGGTGTGTAGTCCTTGGTCCCATTCCCAAGTTCTCCGCTATACCCATAGCCCCATGCCCAAACGGTGCCGTCGTTCTGCAAAGCGAAGACAATATTATCGTCGATCATGGCTAGCGAGTTGACCCCCGCTAACGCCGTCACCTGAACCGGGGTTGGCGAATAGGACAGGTTCATTCCCATGTTGTCCACCTGGATTGACCCGAGGCCGGCGCCACGGTTGTCGCCCCACGCCCAAACGCTTCCGTCGGTCTTCAGGGCATAGACGGTTCCGCGGGGAATTGAAATGCTCTGGACTCCTGAAAGGCCTTTTACCTGCACCGGCGTTGTGCTGGGTGTCGTTGTGCCGTTACCCAGCTGGCCGTAACCGTTTGCACCCCACGCCCACACAGTTCCATCGATTTTGGTGGCGTACACGGTGCTGCCGACTCCGGATGGAGGTATGGCCGTGGCGATGCTCTTGACCCCTGTGAGGTTGGGAATCCGTACCGGGGTTGTGGCATCTTTGGTGGTGCCGTCAGCGAACAGACCCTCTTTGTTGCTGCCCCAAGCCCAGACGGAGCCATCGTTCTTCACAGCAAAGACAGTGGTAGAGGTGCCACCCCTGTTCACCGTGACACTCTGCACGTCGGTCAGACCAGGAATCTGGAAAGGAGCCGAAACAACCGCCGTGTTTGTAGCCAGAGTGGACAAGCCCAATCTCTCCTCGTAGTTCAAACCCCAAGCCCAGACGCGGCCGTCCTGCCCGACAGCAAAGACGGAGCTATTTCCTGTAGTCACCGACTTGATGTTCGCCAGAGGCGAGGGAGAAACACCGAAGAGGGTGTCAACCGTCTTTTTGACGCCTTTGGCATCTGTGACGGTGACCTTCAGAGCCGAGGTTCCTGCCGCGGACGGTGTTCCCTTAAGCTGCCCGATGGACGTGTTGAAAGTAAGGCCGGCTGGGACCGCCCCCGAGATGGAGAACGTGTATGGATATGTCCCACCCGAAGCCGATAACGAGCCATAGTATGGCTCCCCCACGCCAGCCCACGGCCAGCTTGATCCAAGCTCCAGGGGAGTTGTTTGCGGCGGGTTCTTCATCTCGTCGTACCGATACATGAAGGCCGCCATGGCATCCCTGGCCACAGGCGATAGCGCCCTATAGGTCTTGGAGCCATCAGCTTCCGACCAACCTGTGGTGATACGGGTGGACGCCAACCAGGTGATCTCCTTGTAGAACTGCGCTGTGGGAGGAACATCGGCGAACGGAGACACCGTGGGAGCTGTGAAGGCAGGAGATCCCGCCAAACGGTACATGAAAGCTGCCATCGCGTCCCGGTTCACCGGCTGAAGAGGGCGGTAGGTCTTGGAGCCGTCTGATTCGACCCATCCCGTGGAGACGCCCTGCGCTGCCAGCCAGGTGATTTCCTTGTAGAACTGCGCTGCGGGAGGAACATCGGCAAATGGGGAGATAGCGGGAGCCGTGAACGCCGGGGATCCCGCCAGCCGGTACATGAAAGCTGCCATCGCGTCCCGATTAACGGAAAGGAGCGGCTGGTACAGACGAGTACCGTCTGCCTGGGCCCACCCTGTAGAAATACCCTTCGAGCCCATCCATTGGATTTCGTTGAAGAACTGAGCCGTTGTGGGTACGTCGGTGAACTGCTGCCCCGAACCACTCACTGCTGAAGGTGAAACATCTTTGAGTTCAAACGACACGGAAGTAGGTACTGTTGCCGAAGCCGGCCCCTGCAGTAGCCCGGTCACAAAACAAGTTGCTACAACGGTTGCCGCCAAACGACGCGATTTCTTAGATCCCATGCCCGAGCCTCTGTCTTCCGGGGAGGGAGCTACAGATGCACCCCCAAATGCAAACGATGGAGAAAACCTAGCATGGGTGTGCCCGTCCTGATTCTTTGGGGCCGGACCTTACGAAACATTAACCGCAGAATCAAGTCATGAACCGTAGCCGGTCAGCGGTTGGGCGAGGGGCCGGACAACTGTATTTGGGTACCGTGTCCGGCCCCGGCCTGCGGATCGTGCAACCACCAAATATTGGGGGTTTATTGGTGGCACTTCCCGAACCGCTGTGTTCAGTAAAGACCAGTGGTGGCGCTCCGCGCACGAGTAGTCGGTACTCGTCTTTCAGCCTCAACCGAGAGCCCACTACTTGCTGTGAGGGCCCATTTTCCTTGAGTTTTAGCGGCCGCATGTCGCTGCCTTTCGTTGACGAGGGTATGGATAGAATTCGCTCATGCAGGCTCTGGTTCTGATGGGCTTTGTCTTGGCTGCGGCCGTCATGTGGGTGGGTGTCATCATCATGATGCTCGCTGGGCTGCACCGGGCCGAACGCCGTGGTCACCACGAAGCGCCGGAACCCTCACAGGAGAGGGACTCGGAGAAAAACGACGCGCCCCCAACAAGGCGCGCCTAGTCGATAACCACTTTCTTGACGCTGCCGGGGCGCTGCTAGATTGAAAGCCATGACTTGGGGGTTTGGCGCTGTGATCACTACCGGCGTGCTGCTGGGTGGCTGCGTGGCGGGATGCCCTGGCTCACAACCTGGCTCCCCCGCTCCTCCTCTCCCAGTCTGCGAGCCCTTCCCCATGTCATCCGCCCAAACGCCTGCCCCGTGCTCGCCAGCGGAAAGTGCGGCTTCCTGATGCCGACACTGTCTGGACCGGCGGTGGCGACAGAACGGCACCTCTTCTTGCAAGAAACTCGACGGCGGCATTACCGGTGGGCGGGTGCGCTGCTTCTGGCTCAGGGCATCCTGATGGAGGGGCTCGTATTCATCGGGCTGCTTGTGCTTCTCGCCATCGGTGTCCCTCAGGAATTGATTGTTGAAAGAGCCGATGTCTTCGCTTTGCCGTACCTGCAGGAGAACCTGTATCTCATGATGGCGATGAGCGGAGTCTTTGCTGCACTCCGTGTTCTTGGCGCCATCGGCCTTCTGCGCAACCGTCTATGGGGGCTTGGCCTTTCACTGACCAATTGCGTCGTCACGCTGGCGCTGATGATCTTCCTTCTTCCCGCAGGCATTGCGGACGGAGTCCTGTCCGGAACCGCGCTGGTGCTCATGCTGTTTGCACGGCTGGGACGCGATTCCGAAGGACAACCTAGACTGCTCGTCTAACCGGCGCGGTCGCCACATGAGGCGGCGGCAGCAACGCCGTCGTACGCGTACCGCTCCTGATTCGCAGTGCCGTACGCGCGGTTATGACTTATCCCGGCGAGGGACCGGCTGAGGCGGAACGGCAGGGTCCGAGACCGGTATGCAGAATCGCAGCCTGTCACCCGCAAAGCCGTTGTTGGTGCAGTAAAGAGGCACCTCCTCGTCGCCAATGAGGAGGGTGGGCTTCTTTATACCATATTTGGATTCATTGAAAGTCAGCACAACCGATCCGTCAGGTGAGGCGCAACTGTAGGCGACATCCCACGGGCTCAAGTCCTCGCACTTATCGAGTTCCCTGGTGGTGCCAGCCCCATCCACGTACTCCCAGGTCCTGTCCGTGTACTCGCCCACCTGAATAGCAGAGTTTGGAATGGACCGGGCATAGTCGCGGGTGAATGGCCTGTCATCGCAGCTCGCTGCAGTGAGCGTAAGCAATGCCAGCACGGCTAGGCCTATTTTTGTTCCACGTCGCATTCCGGTGTCCCCCAAGGCACGTTTAACTAATGATTCGAGGGTATGTCTACCCTGCCGGATGAGCCCGGCTTCGGTGACCCGCGCAGCTTTCGGAGCTGCGTCGCCCGGTATTCCTGGCGGGCCAGCGTGAATGCATAGAACGTGAAGGCACCAGCCAGAGCAGTCAAGAACAGCGCGCCCCACATCGGACCCTGACCCTGTTTCAGCGGGGCCAGCAAGAGCACCACCGATAGGACAGTGATCAGGGCGGCGAAGACCGCGAGGATCCCCATTCCCCACCAAGTGCTGACCTGAGCTTGACCGCTGCCTGGAGTAAAGCCAATCTCGTCGGCCGGGTAGCTGTGCAACTCGCCGGTGCTGGTGTTGCGGAGTACCCGCTTTTCCCCGGCTGCGACTGCCGCCTTGTGCTCGGCGTATACGGCATCGTTGTGCCGCTCGCGGTCCGAAGTCATGGTCCGTTCTTCCTTTACTGTCAGCTAATTACAGTTTCACAACATGCTGGGGTCAGCCGTGATCAGCCCGATGAGGGCCAATGCAGGCAACGCAGCAAGAATGGGGCCTGCAACCAAGATCCAGGTAGTCGCCGGGTACCGGCGGTAACCTCGGCCGCGCAGCTTGGTGGCCCACAGAGCAGCGTAGATGACGCTGGCGATCACGTATGGGATTGCCAGCAGGAGCATTCCCAGGCAAAGCCAAATGACAGCCTGTAAAGCGCCAAGGCCGTCTTCGGTATACATATCGATAGATCCGGTGCCCACAGCAATGAGAAGCAGCAGCAGGACCACCAGAACGCCAGCGAGGATGAGGAGGATTGTCCGGAACGTCCTTGCCCATGCAGGCAACGGCGGAACTTGGACCTGTCCGGGCTGGTGCGGGAAATAATTCGGCGGGTACGGGCTGTGGGGTTCCACGGTGCTCTCTTCCTGGTGAAAATCTTGGCGAGGGACAGGTACGGGCTAGACGGGGTGAACGTGCACAATAATCACTTGCACGTCCTTTGAACCGTCGTAGCGGAGGTCATACTGGACCCGAAGGCCTGTGGAAGTGCCCGGCGCCAGGGCAAAGTCACTCTTGTCCTCCGGCCGGCTGGACACAGATTCGATCCAGTCCTCTGCTGATTCGCTCGGAATTCCGTAGCGGTCCACGCCGTCGCGGATCAGAGCAATGAAGTCCTTCAACGATTCGGTCTTAAGGAAGTACGTGATTTCACGAAATTCCGGGCCGCTATTCATGCCGTTGAGCCGGAGCCGATCCGTCTCGGCTCTTATCAGACCTGTAGGCGCTTCGATTTTCAGTTCCATCACGCCATCGGACATCAAGACATCCGGGGCCTGGTTGGTGCCGTCTTCCAGGCCGACACTCTCTTTGGTGAGCGTCCCGAACTTCATGTCGAAAATTGCCGTCCTGGACGTCTTGATCTGTTCAATACCCGCCGGATCAAGACCTGCGTAGATCTTTGCACCGGATGGTGGTGATGGCGCAGTTGTCGCTGTTGGAGGGCCGCCGGGAACAGTGACAGCACAGCCTGTGAGCGCCAGCGACGTGAGTAAAAAAGTGGCAGCCAAGGCCTTCATACCTATCCCCCAGGAGTATGTGACGGTCATGTCAGTAAATCATCCTCGTGGCTGGGCAGTGAACTTACCGTGAGGGCAGTTGTGCCCATTGCGCCGCCCGCGCCGTCGCCGCATAGGCCCCGTGAGAAGGGAAGCACGCTCTTCCCAAAGATTCTTGGCCTCGCGTGTAATCAATGGTCCCTTGCCGGAAACAACATGTATGAGCACCCAGTTCTGCTCAATAACTCCGTGGGGGAAGGAACCCAAAATGAAGTACCGCCGATCCGGAAATGCCAAGTACGCCACCCTGGTAACGCTGACCCTGGCACTCACACTCGCCGCCTGCGCATCATCCACCCCGGTAGCCAGTAGTTCATTCACATCTGCAACAGAAGAAGCCAACACCCTTGCCCTGTCCCCTGCAGCACCATTGGAAGAAACACTCGCTGCCCCGGCTTCTGAACAAGGCACTCCGCCACAGCTAAGTGAACCGGCATTGGTCAATGTTTCGGTACCCGTTGTGGCGGCACCGGTTGCTCCCATTCCCGTGCAGGAAGAAACCGCTCCGGCTCCGGCAGCACCTACTGCGCCTGCCGTGGCGATCGACCCTGTTGTTCCCGCTCCGCCCCTCGCTTCGCCACCGCCCGCAACCATTCCGCCGTCGAGCGTTCCGCCGGTAAGCACCCCCACCGCACCTGAGATAACACCGATCACCCCCGCCGAACCTTCAACGCCGCACGTCTCGCCAAGCTACCCGCAGATCGGCTTGTTCACGTTCCCCGACGGGCACATTTCCTTCCTGCTGCCGGCAGGTTGGACGGCACAAACTGAAGAAGAACCCGTATTCGGAGAGGACCACTACGCTGACGATGATCACTTTGTCGTAGCCCAGGTCTACGACGAGACCGGCGACAATGTAGCGCGCATCTACAGCGGTGCAGGCGGTGGTGTGGTGGGCGGACCGGTGAACCGCACCATCCTCGACTCACAGAAGCTCACCGCCTTCGACAGCCGATACGGAGCCTCCCACTTCGCCTTCTTCAGGGATGAATACCCCTTCGACACCACAGAGACCCGGTACTTCATGGGTGTAGTGGCAGAGCCTCTCATGACTGAAGGCCCCGACAGCACCTCAGCCTCCAGCTTCCTCATCATGGGCAACGGAGCAGCCTCTGCGACTGCACACATCGACGTATCAATGTCCGCGGAAGATGCTGAAGCGTGGATGGAAACCGAGCAATACAGGAACCTTAAGGCCCTCCTGACCAGCATCCAGTATGCGGAGTAGCCGCCCAGGCACGATGCCCGGCAGACCCGTACAGGGTTTGCCGGGTATCTAGACCGCGTCAGAAGGCAGCTGCTGCAGCCGCCACGCGATCATCTCGCGGATGAGCTCGAGGGGCAGCGGGGCGTCGTGGCGCAGTTGAACAAGGTGGTCAGTGGTTCCGTAGCCAGCCAACTCTGTCGAGAAGTGCTCCATCGCGTCCGGGGTCGGGTAGAAACCGATGTGTTTCTTTGTTGCAGTGAAGAAGAACAAAGGCTCGGTCCCGAGCTTGAACGTCGGCATGCGCCAACTGATCGATTCTTCAGCTTCATCGGGCACCGCCGACCGGATCAGTTTGTACACGGTCATCAGCCGTTCCCGTACGTCACCGTCGTACTGCTCGATGTACTCGAGGATGGAACCCGCTGTCATGTGGTCTCCCTTTCGCCGCAAGGCCGATCCTATTACAGCTGCACTTACCCCCCCCCGGACTTGTTGGCCCCATACTCATCAGCGCTGAGCAGACATCGTGGGTAGTTCACCCCATCGCGAACACCTCAGCCGTGCGCGAAGATACGCAGACACGCTTCCGCGAAACCGGACGGCCACCTACATTCCCGATAAGGAGCAAGAACCATGAAACTCGCCTCAAAGATCGCAAGCGCCGGCGCTCTGCTAGGACTCGCTGCAACGTCCCTGCTAGCGGGGGTACCTGCGGCTAATGCCTCGGGTACGGGCAAAGCCTGCCCGGCAAACCGTGTGTGCCTGTACTTCAACAGCAACTTTGAAGGAGCACGGGCTGACTTCGCATACAGTGATGCCGGCCTGAGCAACGAGCTCTTCACCGATGGCCCCGCCGGCGCGAACGGCTGGGGAGTCCAAGTCAACAACAACGCAGCGTCACTCATCAACAACACCCCAGGCGGAGCCAACATCTACGACGGACCCAACTGCACGGGCGAGGCATGGGCTACCTACGGTGGAGAACGCGTCAACTTGGCTTCAATGGGCATGAAGAACCGGGTGACCTCAATTTACATCGAAGGCGCATGCATCAACCGGGATCAATCCTGGGCATAGCCGGCCGACGAAAAGATCAGGGACGTCTTCAAAAGGAAGCACCCCAATTTGATGGCTTGGGCGTGGCGGGTTGTCGGACCTGAGCCCGCCAGACCCTCGCTTCGATACGGCGCCGATGCCAGTCCCAAACACAACCTGACGTCCCATTTTCTTGAAACTAGAACACCCAATGTCGGCACGCTGTAATCCGCTAAGAGATCAACGAAAACGAACAAAAGACCGAAGCTGGTGCGGGGCAAAGTCGTGTGCCTCTGTAAACCCTCGGGACTCGTAAAAGGCGCGCTGTGCGTGCTCAGCATCCGTGAGCAGGACTACCTGTCTGATCCGCTCGGTTCGGTGCAGCAATTCGTCCAGCAGTGCTCCGCCGATTCCCAGTCGTTGGTACTCTGCCGATACCAGGATGTCCTGGATATAGGCGATCGTGTAACCATCAGAAACTGTCCGCGCTAGCCCGACCAACTTACCAACTGTGTTTCTCGCCGTAAGGACGCAGAACGAACCATCAACGGCGGCGCCAAGAGTTGCATGGTCGTCGGTATAAGCGGTCCATTCCACCGAGCCATACAACTTCATGAGCTCGTCAGCGGCGGGTATCTCAGCGGTGATCACGTAATCCATGTGTCGATCCTCGCAGCCATAAGCCTTTACGTTGCGCGTAGGCCGGTCCCCCGCAGGACGCCCCACAGAATCCGGTTATCCCTTAGCGTGCTGGGGAACAGTTTCGAACATCGCTACTCGGTTGGCCCAGTTCCAGCATCGGCCGGCACAGCCACAACTGGGTCGTATCGCTAAAGCCCGGTAGTGCTCACGCCGTACTCGGCTTGCTCAGGAGTGAAGCCGTTGTAGATTAGCTGGTCGACAAGCCCGGAACGCGAGAAGGAGCTGAATTTCAGGTAGCTCGCGGCTTTCTTGGCCGCTTGCTCGTTCCAGTCGACTTTCATGGTGTCAACCGCCCACGTTGCATCTGCAGTTGAGAACTTGTTGTACTCCAGTTGTCCGATGAGGCCGGTGCGCGAGAATGCAGAGAACTTGAGGTAGCTTGCAGCTTTCCCCCGAGCGTTCTGTTGGCTGACCGTTCCGGCCTTGGCAGCGGCTTCAGCATCGGCGGCAGCTTTAGCGGCTGCGGCATCGGCGGCCGCTTTGGCCTTGGCCGCGGCGTCGGCTTCAGCTTTGGTCTCGGCCGCTGCATCTGCGTCGGCCTTTGCTTTGACCGCAGCTTCTTTCTTCAATTTTTCATCCCCATAGGCTTCCGCCTGAGTTGGGCACAGGTCGATAAGTTTGCTTCCGGCCGATTTGAAGGAATCAACGTTGACGTGCACTTTGGCGCCCTCAGCTGAGGCAAAGCCGTCCAGCGTTTTAGCCATGTCAATGATGAGAGGTTTCATCTCATCGTTGGCGGTGCCAGCCACGTACTCAAGGTCAGCGACAATAGTTTTTGCCTTGGTTTGGTCGTTCTCAGTGACAGGGTCCGGTAGGTTTTGCAAGAAGGCTACCGCTCCGAACATTCGACCTTCGTCACCCTTGTCGAAGAGCTGGTCGCAGGTCTGATCGGCCGAAAAGACAGCCTTGGTGGTTTCTGGAGTGGGTTCCGCTGGGGCCTCGGAGCCTCCGCCGCCACAACCGGTCAATGCTAGGACGGCGACAGTGATGGTGGCCGGAAAAAACTTATTCAATTGTTCCCCCATGAGTTCGATATTTGTCAGCATTGTATGCGACCGGGACAGCTGGCCGGACTCCATGTCATTTATCTGCCGCCCTGATCAGCGGTGAATCTCCAGGTGGTCCCCGGATTGGAGGGTTACGAGAACCTAGTCAGGGGCATCCGCATTTTCGCGCCCGTAAGACGGTCCCCACGGGCCACATCAAACGCGCATCGAAGTCCCGCCGTTCAAGGGCTACTGGATTCCCGTAAGACCCGCCCGCAAAAATGCCCGGTGAAGGTGCCCTAAACGCTATACGGGTCACCATTCCCACGTCCTTGGAATCGGAACGCCATAGTCGATTACCCTGATCCAAACACCGGATGCCTGAAACAACGCAGCTGCATGCATACCGAAACATTTGAGGAGTCCTGTGATTACCGATATCCCCTGGAACCGCGGCGAGTGGACAAACCAGCCGGCCGCCGTCGTCGAGCAGGCAGGTGACCTCCTGGTGACTGCAGCCGAAAGCAGTGACGCTTGGCGCGTCACGTCCTACGGATTCATCCACGACACCGAGCACGCGCTGCTCGCCCCCTTCCCGCAGGACAGCGCGATGGAGGTTGAGTTCACGGCCGCGTTTTCCCAACAGTTCGACCAAGCGGGCATCTTTGTCCGCATCAGCGCCGAGCATTGGATCAAGGCGGGCGTCGAATTCGCCGACGGCGCCGCTCAAGTGGGCGCGGTGGTCACCAACCGCTTCTCGGACTGGTCCTTGGCGCCTGTTCCGGATTGGAACGGCGGGCGGGTCCGCATGAGGGTCAGCCGTTCCGGCGACGCCCTCACCATAAGGGCCGCTTCGGGCAGCAACGAACTCCGACTAGTACGTGTTGTGCCGCTGGCATCTGACCTGGTGACCGTCGCCGGGCCGTTCACCTGCGCACCAACACGTGCAGGGTTGACCGTCCCTTTTCACTCCTGGCGGGCTACGCCAGCCGACAGCCAGCTTCACTGAGGCCAGCCCCATCGGAGCGAGCTTGCGGGCCCAAGCGTTCATGAGATTATGGAAGTTCCGGCAGCCTGCGATTGGCAGTGCTGCGACTCAGTTGGCTCCATAACAAGCCTATGGGGGGCACATCACGGTGGAAGATACTGCAAGTCTTTGGCGTACTGATCCTGCGACGTTCCGCGACGTGGTGATCAACCGCAAAGCCCTGGAAGCTGCGTTGGCAGGCGAGTGCCCTCCGGTGGAGCGCGTAAGGTATCTGGCGCTACTTGGCCGGGACACCGAAGCCTTGGACGAAGGCTTCAAGTTGCTGCCTCATACACCTGACCGCCGAGAGCTGTTGCTGGTCCTGGCCCAGATCAATCAACGCCAATACCGCTGGCACGACGCCGCAGTTCTCCACGAAAAAGCACTCCGAACAGTCCAGTCACCGGAAGAGGAGGCGTACGTTCGCCACCACATCGGGCGGCGGCTTTTCGACGAAGCCCGTTTCCGTGCCGCCGCGGATGAATTTCAGTGGGCAGCGGACCTCTACCGTGTGGCCGGCCACCCTCAATTCGCCGAAGACAACCGCCAAGCCATGCGCCACGCCCTGCATGTGCACAGCGCCGAGCGGGGCGGCGGTCGTCCTGCGTTTGAGCTCTCCTGACAATCCCTCACGACCCGTTTTTCGTGGAACCGAGGCATCAAAATCTGCCCAACATGAATGCTAGGCTCGGCTCAAATTAGCGCTTGAAATGGGTGGGGCTTGGGGGATCATGGGAACTTTTCGTGCACTTGCAGTGAAATCGGCTGTTCTTGCCGCGGTGTTGTTGAGTTCAACGGTGGCTGGGTTACCGCCGGCCGTAGCTAAAGACGGCGTCGAGTCCGCGCCACAGGCATCGTCGTACATACCGCCCATAGTGGGCTTGCCCTTTGTGGGGTCCGAGCTGACCTTGGGGATAACACAGTTTCAGAAGTGCAAAACTGAGGAAGCCCCGAACGGGTTTGTTCTTGAATGGCTCAGTAACGGCGTTCCCCTACCAGCCGAGCGGCAAGGGGAATTCCTGAAACTCATCCCCGAGGACCGGGGTAAGCGTATCTCCATGAACGTCCACACCCAATGTGCGGTACCACAGGTCTTCTACAGCAGAGTGACGCGTCCCATCGAAGCATCCAGCCGGGCCATGGGCTGGACAGGCCGGGGGAACTTTGAATTGCTGGGCCGAACCGACGGTGGGGACCTTGTCCTCTACCCCCGGACGTACGAGCCGCACTGGGTTTACTGGGGGCCTGGCATGGAGCTCCTCCAGTTCCCCAGCTCCTGGGATGAACCCAGGGTGGTAGGAACGGGGTGGAACATCTTCGATATCGTCTTCTCCCCCGGTGACTTTGATGGAGACGGGCATAACGACATATTGGGACGGGACAACGCCGGTAACCTACATCTCTACCCCGGCGACGGTAAGGGAGGCTGGCTCCCACCCAAACAGGTTGGTTCCGGCTGGGGCATCTTCGATTCGATCGTTGGGCCTGGGGATTTCGACGGTGACGGCCTCAACGACGTCCTAGCGCGTGACCGTTCGGGAAACCTGCATCTTTACCCGAGTAGCGGCGACGGCGGCTGGCTCGCGCCTTCACAAGTAGGAGCCGGCTGGCAAGTCTTCGACAAAATCATTGCAGCCGGCGATTCCACCGGTGATGGGACAGCGGACATTTTCGCCCGCGATCGCAGTGGCTTCCTCTACCAGTACCCCTCTGACGGACATGGCGGTTGGGCCGGACCATCGTTGGTAGGCCACGGTTGGGACGAAATGGCCGAGATCAGCAGCGCCGGCCCCTCCGAGAAGTCGTACAACATTTCCAGCAGTGAGCTCATCGCCTATACCCACGACGGAGATCTCTTTCGCTACGACAACATCGGCATTGACGGACGCTACTCGCTGTTCAAGCAAGGCCAGATCGGCAACGGATGGGACATCTTCAGCAGTCTCATCTAAAACGTAAGGCGCGGGACGCTGAGATCATCGCACTATGTCCGGCGACTCCGCCTTACTGCGAAACCGGCCAGTGCAGTGCCCCAAGCGTCACCGAAGAGCAGCTGATGTAGCCTTAGTAAGGAAGCTGACTATTTCGGAAAGCATGGGGGTGCCAGAATGCCTGATATGGAGCGATGGCCAACCAGCCGGCTGCTGTCCACGGCTGCGCGGCTCGTGGAGCTGGCATGGAATGACAAACTACGCCCGCTGGGGTTGACCTATCCGGCGGTACTCACCCTTGACGCCTTGGCAGCGGCAGGGCCCATCACGCCCGGGGAACTTGCCCGGAGCGTCCGCGTCCAAGCCCAAACCATGGGCCCGCTGCTCACCAGGCTGGAATCGCGGGGTTACATCCGCCGTCAGCCCAATCGATTCGACCGACGCAGCCAGCTGATATTCATTACCGACGTGGGTCTGACGCTGCTGGAGCAATCCCACCGCCAAGAAAACACCGTGCTGTCAGCCATCGATCTCGACTCGGAGGACCTCCGGGAAGCGCTGCTGGCAATCGTGCGCCACACAAAGTTCAACTGATCGTGACTCATCCCGCGTAGACGAATGTCCGCCCATCAGGGCAGTATGGTGTTATCCGCTGATGAAGTCCGGCGTTCCAAGGGGAAAGTTCTCTCCCCCACCAACCGGGCTAGAGACACTTTAGAAGATACCCGGACCAGCAAAAGGGCATCATGAGTGAACTCAAAATAGGCGACAGCCTGCCAGTGGAACTCCTAAGTTTCAAGGCAGCAGAATGCCTCGTATCAACAAGCACCTCCGGCACAGAAGACTTGTGCGTACTGGATGCAGGACACACAGGAAATCATTTGTCTGCAGGTGCGGACATGGTTGTTCGGGCCGTCTGGAGCTAGGCCAACCGGCCGGCGACCAGCCCGGCACGGCTGGCTCGCTGGCCGGCGGCTTTACCCGCCAGCAGCTTTACGTGCCGCAGAAGGTCCGGTAGGGTCCGAAGCTCTCCGGCGCAGGCTCGGCATACTTTTCCAAGCCAGGACGTTCGCTGTACGGGTCGGATACAGCGGCCAGCAACCGCTCAGCCGGACCTATGTCCCCTTCAGTTGCGGAAGCAAGGGCTTCCTCCACCAAGTGGTTCCGTGGAACATAGATCGGGTTGACCTGGTCCATGGCATCGGCATCCGGATTAAGTGCCTGCCAGCGTTCCAACCAGGAATCGAACGCGGCCAGATCCAGAATTTGGCTGCGCGCGGGTTCGACCTCCCCGCGGGCCGCTTTTCCGAGGCTTCGGAAAAACGAGGTGTAGTCCGCGCGCGTCTCCTGAACCAGCTTCAGGAGGTCATCCACCAAAGGCGAGGCAACGCCGTCGTCAATTCCCTCAGGCAGCCCAAGCTTGGCTTGCATGCCGCTGAACCACGCGGCGCTGTACTCCTGGCGGAATCCATTGAGCGCCTCAACAGCCAGGGCCACCGCCTGCTCCTCATCCTCGTGGATCAAAGCGGCAATTGATTCGGCGAAACGGGCAAGGTTCCACTCCGCAACCACAGGCTGGCTACGGTAGGCGTAACGTCCCATTTCATCAATGGAGCTGTACACGGCTCCCGGATCGAAACCCTCCATAAAAGCGCACGGACCGTAATCGATGGTTTCGCCGGACACCGTCATATTGTCCGTATTCATGACACCGTGCACGAAGCCCACCAGCATCCACTGCGCCACAAGTTTCGCCTGGACTGAGATGACGCCCTTGAGGAGCGCAAGGTAGCGGTTGCTTTCACCAGCCGACGACGGGTGGTGGCGTTCGATCGCATGGTCAGCAAGCCGACGAAGCAGGTCCATATCGTTGGAAGCCCTGGCGTACTGGAAGCTGCCCACCCGCAGATGACTGCCGGCAACCCGGGTCAGAACGGCCCCCGGCAGGAGGGTCTCCCGCTGAACCTGACGCCCGGTGGCCACAACCGCGAGCGACCTGGTGGTGGGAATGTTCAGGGCATGCATCGACTCACTCACGATGTACTCCCGCATCATGGGACCAACCGCCGCCAGACCGTCACCGTTCCTGGCAAAAGGCGTCCGCCCCGATCCCTTGAGATGAACGTCGCGAAGCTTCCCGTCAGCGCCGGCGATCTCACCCAGCAGAAGGGCGCGCCCATCCCCCAACCGCGGTGAGTACCAGCCGAACTGGTGACCGGAGTAGCCCTGGGCTACCGGAGTTGCCTCTTCCGGCAAGGCGTTGCCGACCAGCAGCCGCACGCCCTCCGGGCTCCGGAGAAAATCAGGATCAAAACCAAGTTCGACGGCGAGTGGCTGGTTGAGCGTCAAAAGCTGCGGATCAGGAGCTTCCTCCGCCCGCCAAGGAATAGCCAGCTCCGGGAGCTCCCTGGCGAAATGCCCTTCAAAGGCGACGGTGGAATGCGCAACTTCACTCATCTATCAAGGATATAGATGCCGTTGCCGGGGCGAAATGACGGGGCGGTTTCCACCTAACACCTGACAGGCTCGCTGTGAACCTACATGGTGAGGGGCAGGCTCGAGGATTGGGGCTACTACGGGAGTTAGCGTGTAGCGTTTAGGGCACCTTCACCGGGCAGTTTTGCGGGCGGAGCTAAGGGTAGTGTGACGTCGAAGGAGGGGGCAGAATGTGTTCCCTGCGTCATGAATCGGATCATCAGCTTGCCGAGTCACTAGCGACGTCCCTCGACCGCGACGGCCAACAAGTAACAGCGTTCGTACCGCCTGGCTACGAGCGGTACGTTCGCATTCTCAATCCGGTGGAGATTGCACCCGGCTTGGTGGTCATGTGGTCGGACGTGGCAACACGTGGTGGGCTGGAGACGAGCCCATGGATGCAATGGGGTGAGGTGGCTGTTAGCCCCGAAGCGATGCCCGCCAACTATGCCCAACCCGACATGGGCAACCCGCACCCGAGCCTCGCCAAAGCTCTGATACGCGTGCTCGACATCGACTCCAGTCGCTACAACTTCGCAACGTGGGAAGGTTATGCCGGGGAGGGTGGCAACTCGGTGATCGAGTTCTCCCCAGCCCGCCGGGGAATGGTCCTGTACTCGGGCAAGCTGATCGATGAAAAGGGAACTGCTATGGTTCCGATCAGCGACAGCGGACGCGTTCCCATGTACTGGTGGCCGCATGATCTGCACTGGTGTGTCGGTCAAGACATATACGCTCGAAGCCTCATCATCGGGTGTGATGGCGCCACAGCCGGAAAAATCCTAGCCGAACCGGAACTGGACGCATACCTCATCCGAGAATCGGATACCGTGCTACCTGAAGACTTTTGAGGGACGCCTCCCTCATGGACGCTCAAGGATCCCCGAACGGCATGAAGCGCGTCATGAACTCCGCCGGCGAGACGCGCACGTAAGCCGATCGGCTTTCGAACGCGCAACCGCCTGTCGGGCCACCGCTTACGGGACGGTTTGAGCTGCCTTATACAGAACCGAGTTGGGCGGTGGTCTGGTAGCGTCGGGCACCGAACATTTGGCTTTGGCATTCGTGATGATGCGACGAAGCGTCACCGCCCGGAGAACCTGGGTATGGGCAGGTTTGGCCATCATCCTCGTTGTAGCAGCATCCGCCCCTATTGTTCGGGTGGCTGCACAAGCTTTCGCTGAGGAGTGGTGCGAATATCAACCCGGCGGCAGAGGCAATGCCGAAATTCGCTCGCTGGATGAAATTCCGGCGGTGTGCCGCTAGGGGTACATTCCGGCTAGCATGTGAACCACTGCCTTTTGGCAGGAGATCAATGGGGGGCGGTTTCCGCCAAAAAGTTAGGCGATATGTGGGTTCAATTGCGCAAGCGCGCCGATTTTCAGCAACCAGAGGTTGGGCCGTTGGGTGCGCAACTGCATCTTTGCTCGCGTTCCTGGGCGGCATGGCCCTCTTTTTCAGTAACACTTTCCATGTCCCGTGGACAGGATCTGCCCACCTCGTCCTGACGGGTTTCGTCGGCCCGCTCACGGCGAGCCTTGCCGCCGTCGTGCTTCTGCGACTGAACGGTCGCCTGCCCGCCGGCGTTGCCCGCTTCACGGCGGTAGGTGCGGTGCCGGCATGGGCTCTGGCTGTGACCGCCGCAGCGAGTTGGTCTGTGCGTTTTGACGAAGCTGACATGAATCAGGGCTTTAGCTGGTTCGGATCCTCGACGCTGCTGTTCATGATCCTGGGCTGGACTGCCGGGACCGCGTGCCTGGCAGTTCCTTTAGACTCCCTGTTGGCCAGCCGGCGGTCGCTTCCCATCCGCGTCACGCTAGCCGTTCTCCTGGCCGCACCTATGGCGCTTGCTCTCGGGGCACTCATGCTGATGCCACCCATGATGGGCACTTTGGGCGCCGTCGTGCTGCTTTTTGTGGCCCTACGGCAGGGACGTCCGGCCGCAGCAGTAGCTGCGGCTCCAACGCACATGATCCGCCGTCAAGTGGTCGCACCCAGCCCTCGTGCTGTGGGCGGTGCGGCGCTGGCGTTGCTCGTAGTCGGGCTGGCGTGCGCCGTCTTTGCCGTCACGGGAAGTACGTGGGCGCCCATGGTCACTGACTCCACCCACGCCATGAACCTTGGACTGGCCTACGGTGCATTCGCAAGCATCCCCCTGCTAATACTTGCCGGGCGGGTGCTGGCACCACGGCTAGGGTCAACCACGCCGTGGGCCGTCCTTCTTGGATGCGCATCCATGGCGGTACAGGGGTTCGCGCAGTTCCTCGGGGCGGGCCACGCATCGCAGTGGAATGCCATCCTTGTTGCAGCAACGCTCTTGGGTTTCGCCATCGCACTTCCGTTGGGACGCCTGGTGGTGGCCGGCCGCTTCGGCCGAATCGCCGTGGTCGCTTTGATGGGGCTTGCAGCATCCGTAGTCGGCCTTCAGTTGGTTGCGATGTCCGCTTTCCTCGCCCCGGTTGGCTCGGCCGTCCTGCTCATCTGGTCCCTGAGGGCCGGCAGCGCGCGGAAACCGCGGCTCAGTTCCTGATGTGGAACTATCGATCTATGCCCGAGACCGTGGAACGTCCCGTCGCCGTGCGTGCAACGGCCTTCAACAAGCCCTCCAGATGGCTTCGCCGGCCGACGCGATTTGTTCGCTACGACGCCTGCTGGGCCGACGGTCGAGTGGACTTCGATGTGAGCCTCACCCAGGTGATGTACCGCGGCCACCCAGCGGACTTTGCCGCAGTGGAACAGAGCGTGAACGCTCAATGCCCCGAAGTGGGAACCGGGGAATGGGTGGACGAGTTCGGGCGGGTTGTTGACGGACCTGATCAGTCCGGCTCGCGGCCGCCAGGCGCGAGGCGCCGGCCAAGCACTGGCGGACAGCGGCGGAAGTATGGGGTTTCCGGATACGAGTCCTATACCAAATGGCGTTCCGCGTGGCGGTTCGGTGGCGGAGTGCTCGGCGTGGGTGTCGGCGTCGTTCTCATCCTCGGTCCCGTAGGTGCCTGGTGGGCCGGCCCGGTTGGAGTGGTGTGTTTCGTCTGCGGATTGGCAGGTCTCGCCAGCTTGGTCATGGGCAAGAACCGTCCGTAGCGCAATCTTCAACCGACTCAGCTAGCACACCAAATTCGGCAGCAGCTGACCGTTATCACTTTTAGGGAAACTATGCCCCCGCCACGGTCATAAGGTCACCTCATTGTCCGTTTCCGCAGGTAGCATCCCAGAGAATGCGCTGCTCAGAGCGCACAAAATCGAATATGGGGAACCCAGATGCCCAAGGCACTTTCGTGGTTGGCGATTCTTTCGCTGACCGCGTCGGCGGCTGTCTTCACGCCGCAAACCGCGATGGCCTCAGAGACGGCCAGCGTTTCAACTCTCTTCTCGTTATTGACTGTCACCTCTGAAACGAACACCGGCTACGACCGCGAGCTCTTTCAGCATTGGATAGATGCCGACAGCGACGGCTGCGACACACGCTCGGAGGTGCTGCAGCAGGAGTCGCTGACGCCTGTGACCTTCGGCTCGGGCTGCACCGTAACCACGGGCCAGTGGAACTCCTGGTACGACGGCGGCACCTGGACAAACGCGTCCGACGTCGACATAGACCATCTGGTCCCACTCGCCGAAGCCTGGGGTTCCGGCGCTAGCGCCTGGACTGCTGAACAGCGGCGCAACTACGCCAACGACCTCACGTTGGACGTAGCCTTGGAGGCCGTGACGGACAACGTCAACCAGTCCAAGAGCGACCGCGATCCCGCCGAGTGGATGCCTCCCCTGACCGGAACCGCGTGCGAATACATCACGGACTGGGTGCTGGTGAAGTACCGCTGGCAGTTGGCCGTTGATCCGGCTGAATCCGCGGCGATTTCGTCCACGCTG
Organism: Arthrobacter sp. Rue61a; assembly: GCF_000294695.2. Classification (NCBI taxonomy): domain Bacteria; kingdom Bacillati; phylum Actinomycetota; class Actinomycetes; order Micrococcales; family Micrococcaceae; genus Arthrobacter; species Arthrobacter sp. Rue61a. The sequence goes on from NC_018531.1 coordinate 3,681,178, forward strand.
CAGGGTGGCTGCGGGACCAGCTTGGTCCCCGTACCAACCATCGCTGTTGAACCCACCCCCGTTGATCCGGGCCCCATCACCTTCAGCGACGTCAATGGATCAACGCAATTCAACGTGGAAATCTCCTGGCTTGCTTCGCAGGGCATCTCCACCGGTTGGGTGGAATCGGACGGTAGCCGGACTTATCGGCCGCTGAACGCCGTGAATCGCGATGCCATGGCCGCTTTCCTGTATCGCCTCGCCGGCAAGCCGGCCTTCACTCCCCCGGCAACATCCCCCTTCGCCGACATCACCCCATCAAGCCAGTTCTATAAGGAAATCACCTGGCTGGCAGCAAGCGGCATCTCCACGGGGTGGACGGAGCAGGACGGTACCAAGACCTACCGGCCGCTCAGCGCAGTCAATCGTGACGCCATGGCTGCCTTCCTCTACCGGTTCGGCGGCAATCCCGCCTTCTCGGCACCGGGCACCTCGCCGTTCGTGGACGTCCAGGTTGGAAGCCAGTTCTACCAACAGATCACCTGGCTGGCATCCAAGGGCATCTCCACAGGTTGGGACATCGGCTACGGCTGCCGCGCTTACAACCCGGTCCAGCCAGTGGCACGTGATGCCATGGCCGCGTTCATGTACCGGTTCGTCAATGGCGGCACCGGCGGGATCACGGGCAGCAACTGTTCGCCTCCCCCGCCACCTGTGACGCCGCAGCCCCCGGTTACGCCTCCGCCGCCAGTAACACCGCAGCCACCGGCAAATCCGGGTAACACCAAGAACTGCACGGACTTTGCCACCTGGCGTCAGGCCCAGGACTGGTTCAACTACTACTTCCCGTGGTACGGCGACGTGGCAGGTCTTGACAGCGACGGTGACCGCATCGCCTGCGAGACCCGCCCGGGTCACCCGTAGCGGAAGGACGACGGCGGGTCCGGCTCATCATGAGCAGGACCCGCTTTTCGTGTTCAAGGTCAAGTAGCCGGTTTGGCCTGAAGTGAACTCATCATGTTTTGCAATTGCAAGTGCTCCCTTGACGCGGTGTAGGCCTTCGCCTCGGTCAGCGTTCCGAAATATCGGTAGGCGCCGAAGATTATCGGACGGGTTGAGTCGCTGGCTGACGTGGTCTGAATGCCGGCCCAGGTTGTGAAGTGAAAGGGATCCTCCTCAGCCTGCGTTGCGGGCTTGCCCGCAACCCCAGTAATCAGCCGGACATTGTCCCTCCAGCGGTTGGCCTGCTGAAGATCCTTGCGGGTTGTGAGGTCCATCGCCTTGGTCTGAACAGAATACGGTGTACCGTTCAGTGATCCTTGCCCAGGGACTTCCGCAAGGTATGAAACCGCCACATCACCGCAAACCCCCGTGCATGGATCAACCGATAGAACCGGCAAGACTGCGAGCGAGGCGACCTCCACTCCTGCCTCATCTGAGATGACGAAGGGTCCGCCTTGGAGCTTTTTCGCCGCCCCGGAATCTGTCACTGTCCACGCAGCCGGGTAGTCGAAGGAGAAAGCCACATCCCATGCAACGCCGCTGTAGGTGGCACTGGGCACGCTAGGTTTGGTAGTGGCGCTCTTAGGTTCCGTGGTTGCTGTTGTGCTCGGAGCAACCAATGCTGCCTTCGTGGATTCCTGAGCTGAGGGAGCCGGCCCTGGTGTACATGATGTCAAAAGAGCTGCGACAGCCAAGCAAATACCCCCGACCTTGGTGCCGCCCGCCCCCCGCACAACTGATCGTTTACTCACAGCGCCTCCTCCGAAGTCACCCACTGCTTCAGATTATGGCCCCGGCACCACTGCTTCAGGGCAGGACACGACGACTTGGGCTGCATGACAGACGGCTGCGACGCCTTAGCGGGCCTTGTCCGCGATTCGATAAAGAAACGCCGCCATTGCATCACGCGTGATCAAAGTCAGGGGACGATATGTCCGCTGCCCGGTGTTTTCCGTCCAACCCGTCGAAATGCCGCGTGCGGACAGCCAGGCCATCTCCTTGTAGAACTGTTGTTGCGGGGCTACGTCCTGGAAAGGGGACACGGCCGGCGGAGTGTAGGCCGGATAGCCTGATGCCCGGTAAAGGAACGCAGCCATCGCGTCACGGGAAATAGGTAGGCCTGGCCGGAAGCTGCTGCTGCCGTCCTGATTCTCCCATCCGGTTGAAATGCCGGACATGGCAAGCCACGCAATCTCCTTGTAGAACGGGTGGCTGGTCGGAACGTCCACATAGGCGGAAGTCTGAGGTGGTGTCCATGGAGGTGAGCCGGCCATCCGGTAGATAAACGCAGCCATTGCCTCACGGCTGACCGACGTGAGCGGTCGATACGTGGAAGATCCGTCGTTCTCCTTCCAGCCCGCCGAGATACTCTTTGCGGAAAGCCATGTCATTTCTTTGTAAAATTGCTGGTCGGTTTTGATGTCCTGAAACGGGGAAGCAGCGGGCGCAGTGAATGCATTGGCGGCATCGACATAGGCGAAATACTCATCCACTGTGGTGAAGACCGTTGACGGAGCAGAACCGGTGAATTCGTAACCAACCACCTGCATCCTGAGGCTTCCATGCAAACCGGGGGCCACCCCTACCCCCAAAGCGTAAGCGGACTCGGGCGATGCCCCTTTCATGGAGTCACCGTTGTACTCAATCCAGGCTTTAACGGCCTCGGACTCTTGACCGCTCATGCAGGCATACGACAAGTAGCCTGCCCAGCGGAGGCCCGGCAAATCATCCGTTGTGTCAGCAGGCCGGATCCCGAGACGCTGCCAATCATTTGTCCATCCCTGTGACTGATCCGTCCCGGCAAGCGTCAGCACAGCCGGGCTCAGACCATTTGCTTTGCGGTACTTGTTGATGCCATCAAACATTGCCCTAACCGATGGGCGGTTCGAGTAAAGCAGGTTTAGATCTGTAACGGCATTAGCAGTGGAAGAAGCGCTCGCTTGCGTTGGCGCGTGGAGCACGCCGAGTAAAAGCCCGAAACTCAGAACGACGACGGCTGCCAGAGCCCGCCTGGTTACCCCGCGGCTATGACGGAAAACTGTTTTCATGAAATCCCCATTTTTACAAAGCACGGCAACGGAGCCGCAACAAATTTAATATATCGGAAGGAAGCATGCTTACGAGTATTCTTGCTTTGACGGCCGCTAACTGACCGTATTGGACGTAAACGCATCTTGGGGGAATCAATGTACTCACGGACGTCTGCCGTGAATGGGCCTACGCGCCAAAAATCTGCTGCACTCGCCGTCGTAGCCGTCGGGGTGTCACTAATCCTGGGGGCATGCACTGTTCCTGCCTCTAGCGGAACTCCTTCTCCGTCCACCAATGTGCTGGACCGGAGCACTACAAGCGCCGCTGCGATCTGGGAAGTAGCCCTCAGCCCTATAGCCCAACCAGAAGTGACCGACGGCGTCGCGCTGGTCTACGCAAAGACTGCCAGCGGTGTGACTGCCCACGCCGTCTCCGTCACTGACGGGAAGGAATTATGGACCCAAGCGGTTCATCCCGGCATTGGAGCCCCCGGCGTTAGTCTGGCTCCTGCCGTAACCAAGACCTCCACAGGCGAAAGCGTCGCAGTGTTCTTGCAGGAGTCCGCCGCCCCAAGCACTAGCGGCGGCACGTCGTGGTGGACCGCTCCGGTGGCCGTCGACTTGAAAAGCGGCAAAGAGCTTTACCGGGGAGACCCGCAGCTGGTCGAGTCCCGTCCGGCCGCCTGCGACGATGAGAAGGACATGTGCTTCACGTCGTTGAACGCCCAAACCCGCCTGACAACACAGCACAGAGTTGACTTGAGTACGGGCGCGGATTCGACGGGTCCGGAGGTGAATCCCCTTACCGGCAATTTCAGATTGGTGGGCGACGGACTTTATTCCGTGGTGGAAGACGGCAAAGAACGGCTCGCCAGAGTATCCGCCGGCAACAAGCTTTGGGAGGCTGACGTTGAGTCCCTCTTCGGACCAAGAGCAACTACCAACCTCGGATGGTCTTTTGAATACTCCAAAAAACTAGACCTCTACATCGGTTCTGTAGGTATCAATCCCACCACGGAAACTGACTACGTCAGACTCATGGAACAAACCTTTACTGTAGACCTGACCAAGCATAAGACTGTAGGTTTCCGTGCCTCTACCGGGGAGAAACTTTGGACAGTTGAGGGTTCCGAAAAATGGTGTTCCAGCGGTGTGGGAAAGACCGAAACCACGCTTATGGATGGCAATGCGTTCCCCGTTCGCTGCGAATACAACCAAGGAACCATGGCTGTGCCAGGCGGAACTTACCAAAATGCTGAAGGCAAGCTAGTGGGCTATGACCCGGTCTCAGGCGAGGCAAAGTGGCAGACCACATCCACGCCCATCAAGGCAGCAGCTGATTTGTTGGTTCCTTCACCGAGCCGGGGAGACGTGGTGCTGACCGGCGGCCCTGATGGCATGACCATGGTGGACACCCTCAGCGGAGCGAGCCGGGCGGCGACGAGCGATGACGTGTTCCTTTGCTCGGAAGCGGCCAAGTACCCTCTGCCAGCCGACGCACCTTTCCCCGTTCAACCCGAAGGAAACCTGGGAACCGGGGGGTCAATGCTGTTTCCCTGCGATAGGAATGCAAAGGCCGTCCCAGCGCTGACCACGGGCACACTCCGCGACATCCCCACGGCGGACGCCGGCGTTGCCGTCCTCGCCCAGGAGGGCGTCCTCTCCGGGTTCAAGCTTCCGTGACTCAAGCCGCGTAGCGGAAACGGACGCAGGGCATGCCCGGGCTGACCCGCAACCTTGCCGGCTGCTGGAAATTCACATCCGCCGAACTGATGGACTTATTTACTAAAAAGCCTTTATGATCACCGCACCAGCAGATTTACACATCCCGTGAAAAGACGCTGATTCCAACCCACCGCAATAGCTCAGTATTGCAACTAAAGCAACACATAAATTTCCGTTCGCACCCAGGTCCGTCACCAGTGAGGCAATTGGTGACGGGCACATGACGTTTTATGAGAGAGCGCCCCTTGAGCAGATCGCCTGACCCCACCATGCCCATACCCCCTGCGGTGTATCAAAAAAGGCAACGCTTTTCCCGATCCAGCCGTACCGTTATGGTTGGTTTTTTCTGTGCTTCGTTGGTCCTCACGGGCCAGACAGCAGCTACCGCCGCTGGTGAAACCGAAAAGGCCGTTACTTTCACCGATGTACCCGCAGGCATGATGTTTGCCAAAGAAATGTCGTGGCTGGCAAATGAGGGAATCTCCACCGGCTGGTCCGATGGAACATACCGCCCCCTCACTGCCATCAACCGTGACGCCATGGCGGCATTCCTCTACCGGCTTGCAGGCAGCCCTGAGTTCACGGCTCCCGGCACCTCTCCGTTCCAAGACGTCAGTCCGGGCCAGCAGCATTACAAGGAAATGGCTTGGCTGCATCAGCAACAAATCTCCACTGGCTGGGACGTGGGAAACGGCAAACGGGAGTACCGGCCCACATCCGCGATTAACCGGGATGCGATGGCGGCCTTCCTCTATCGCTTTGAAAATAAGCCTGATTTCCAAGCGCCAACAACGCCTCCGTTCTCTGACATCAGCAGCACCACTCAGTTCTACACTGAGATTTCCTGGCTCCATGCGAAGGGAATCGCCACGGGTTGGGACAACGGAGACGGTACTGCTTCCTACCGTCCCCTTTCGCCCATCAATCGTGATGCCATGGCGGCCTATCTTTACCGTTTGTCTTTGCCACCAGCCGAGGATGGCGTGGTCACTTCGCCGGATACGCTCATCATTGACAGCGCCGCGTTGGCACAGAAGTACGTTCAGGGCGATACCACCATCACTTTCAACTCCGTAGGAGCGGGTGCCCCGGATATCGATCCCGGAAACGTACTTGTATCCGGATTCTCTGAATTCACCCCTGACGGGATGCTGGTTCGGGTCCAGCAGGTGACTAATGCCCCCGACGGCAAACAATCAGCCGTTGTTCAGCAGGCCACTCTGCCTGACGCCATCTACGACACCAACGGCCTGGTGACGCCAACCACCACCATCGTTAAGCAAGAGTTCCTTCCCGCCGACGGCGTCGAAGTGATCGACAACGCCCAGGCATCCGTTGCTCCTTTCAACCGCAATGGCGGGCGAATCCCGGCAGATGAACTGGCCACAGCCAGTGATGTGTCCCTGCCCATTTTCGAAAAGACCTTCAAGTTCTCCGACACCCTGAGTAAATCCGTAACCGGTACAGCGTGGAAGACGGTGGATGTAGAGGGCACCGGCACGCTGGCACTCAGCAGCGAATTCGGCGTCAGTTCCGATGTCAACGCGGAAGTAGATATCCACTGGGCCTCACTTAAGCAGGCTAAGTTCACACTGGACACGGGCTTGTCCGCTGAAACGACAGCCAGGGCAACGGGTACTTTGACCGGAACGGCCGAGAAGAACCTGGGAACCGTCAACACCTGGGCTCACGTCCAAGTGGGACCTGTACCTGTGGAAATCCAGTTCATTTCCTCCATTGATCTCAAGGCCAAGAGCGAATGGACGGCAGATACGTTCGTCACGGCGGCGGCGTCTGCGACCACCACGGTTGGTATGTCCTATAAGGACGGCAACTTCCAGCCTGTAGCTGAGTACGGCGGCAACGCTGAGGCAACGTTCCAAGGACCGCAGTTGACCAGCGAGTCTTCTGTAACCATCGGCCCCACACTGACTGCCAAGTTGTACGGAATTGCGGGCCTCACGGGTGGCTTCGACGCTTATGCAAAGTATGCCACCGGTCCTGAAACGTGCGCCCACGAGGTGGGACTGGCAGGGCGGATAGGCGTGATTGCCGGCGTAGAGGTCTTTGGCATGAAGCTGACAGACGAGTGGAAGAAGGAACTCACCAAGAACCTTGTCCTATGGCAAGGCGACCTCTGCAAGCCCGTCACCCCGCCTGTGGACGACGTCACCGAGGAAGTCTTTGGCGACGGCATCGCCGTACAGGAAGACGGCGGAGCCGGAGACTCATCCCAGTGGGGCCGGGCCACTGACTACGGCCCCGGTGGAGCTGCGTGGATCCTGTCAACAGGCAACATGCAGAACTCTGTGGGAACACCTGGACAGGAGGCATCCAGCGATTTGGGAACCCCTGGTAACACCACATTGTCCGAATTCATTGGAGGTCTGCCCACGTTCGATGCAGCCTCGTATTGGGCAAAAGTTGTTCCGTCCGGTGACACCCTCCACGTTCGGTATTTCTTCGCCAGCGAAGAATACCCGGAGTATGTAGGCAGCAATTACAACGACGTCATGGGCGTTTTTGTCAACGGCACCAACTGCGCTTTGGTACCGGGGACACAAACCCCGATCAGCGTAAACAACGTCAACGATCACACGAACCAAAACTATTACCTCGACAACACCGCCGGAGCAAGCGGATTCAACACCGCCATGGACGGAATGACCACCGCCCTCACGTGCTCCGTTCCTGTGCAACCAGGCGTCCCTGTCACCGTGGAAATTGCTGTTGCGGACACCAGCGACGGCATCCTCGACAGCGCAGTTGCGCTGCTCGACGGAGGTATCTGGTCTGACTAGCGCTTAGAGCAGAAACAGGGCCCTCCGTCATAATGGCAGAGGGCCCTGTTTTTATAGTCAGCGCAGTGTTTTAGGTCAACGCAGTGAAATTCGACGACGGCGGTCGGTGCCGCCGCGAAGGTCCCGGTTCAGCCTGCGGTCGCCGTGGTAGAGGATGGATTCCCAATCCACCTCTTCGGCAGTCTTGGGAACCACCAACGACTCAGGTTTCGCCTTGGGCTTGGGCTTGGGTGCGACATAAAGCCAGTTGACCGCTCCCAAGACAACATCCACCGCGGAGTTCCACAGGCCGATGTACGCCTGGATGCACATCATGGCCAACACCGCATTCAGTGAGGCGAAGGCGACGTTGCCCCAATTGCCCTGCTGGGCGTCTCTCCAAACCGTCAGCACAGAGAACGCGACGATGGCGTAGGGAATCAGGACGTAGATGGCGGGGGCAGCTGTCCGATCCTTGACCTTGGGGGTTCGGACAAAGGGAATCTTGTCGCCTGTGAGGCCCTGCTGGAGCGACTTCAAAACGCCGGCGAGGTTGACCGGCAGCAGGATGAGGTTAAAGCCGTAAATGCGGAAGATGTCGCTGAAGCGGTGCCCGCAGTCGCGAAGGTCGGAGCCCATGCACAGGAAGTACGGCAGTGCTGCAATGAAGACTGCGGGGCTAAGGAGCCTGCTGTCATAGGGGTATGCCAGCAGGAAGAGCAGCCCGAAGCTGGCCCAAGTAATTGACGCCATGTAGTTCACACGCAGGAGAACCTCGCGGAAGAGTATCCGCTGCCGTTGACTTCGCCGCTGCGAGAGTTGGTTCCAGAGCTTGGGCAGGATCAGCAGACCGCCGTTTGCCCAGCGTCGACGCTGCACCACCAGTGAGCCGAAGTCGGGTGGTGTGGCGCTGTAACTCAAACGCTCCGGATAATTGACCAGGGTCCATCCGTGGGTGCCGAGGTCAATGCTGGATTCGGTGTCTTCGATGACCGTTCGGTCCTGGATATAGGTGCGAATTTCGAATCCGCCCACCGTCTCAACTTCAACGATGTCCTCCAGGGCGCATTTGCGGATAATCGCATTGGCGCCCACCCAGAACGTGGCTCCGTAGAATGTCATGCCTTGATGAAGAATGTGCTGAATGTCCGTGGTGGCACCGGCGATCCTCTCAATACGGGTCGGAGCACCACGGAACGAAGAATAGGGCGTTTGGGTCACGGCCACGCGCTCGTTACCTGCAGATTCCAGGAAATACACCAACCGCAGGCAATAGTCCCGCAGCAAGAGGGAATCGGCGTCCAAAGTCAGCAAATAGGTACTGTCCGGGACCAGCAGATCGTCATCACGCGGAACCAAGGACGGACGAAGAACAACACTTCCAGCGGTTTCTTCCCGCCTCCACCGCTTGCCCATCAGCGAAATGTAAGCGTTGAGGTTCATGGCTTTGTTGGCCTCGTGGGAAAGGCTCGCGTACCGCTTACGCTCAAAAGTTTCAGTTCGAACGTTGAAAATCCACGTGAGCCTCAGATAGAGCTGTTCCATCCGCTCCGGGTTGGGGGCCGTGTTTTGAGCCTTTGCGGCTTCCAGCGCCAACAACACCAAGCGAAGTTCACGCGCCAATCCCATGATCACCAAGTCCACGAAGAACTCGTCCACATGGTCTTCCACGTTTTCGGCCTCAGCCATCGCCTCCAGCCACTCCACTGCTGCCTCATACTCCGTGATCAGGAGTTGGAGTTCATCGGCTTTGTCCGCACCCGGGGCATGCACAGCAAGGGGCGAAGCGTGTCTCTCCCGGAAGGTAGCAAGGGCCTCGTTGGCGCGTGCTGCCGGAGCCGACAACGCAGCTGAGATCTGACCCGCCAGCGCCCGGGTCTGTTCAAGGCGGTGAATCTTTTCCGGCTCGGTAGGGTGTGGCGGATCGTCCAGCAGCAACACCACGCGCAGATCCGGGAACTCCTGAAGGGCGGCTGACCACAGCGTTCCCCTGACCACCTGGGGTTCTTCGGCGTAGGACGGCACCAATACCGTCACTGCCTCTTTGTAGTTGGCGAAGTGATTATCGAGTTCCCCACGAGGTACCCTGCGGTGTTCCTTGAACCGGTACAGTGCCCCTTGCCGTGCCATGAGATACATCAGGGCAGAGAACGTCAGGAACGTGACAACAATCAGGTAAGAGATCGACTCAAATCCGAATCGGAAACCCGGGTTCGGATTATTAACAAACTGCCTGATGATGGTGGAGACCACGTAATAAAGCCAAGCCCCCACCGTCACAAGTATGGCAAGCCTGCCGAGCACGATCTTTCGTGAAGTGGGGGTTGGGTGAACAATGGCCAACGGCTCAGACCGCCGCTCCGACCCCCATTGCCGCTTTCGCCCCGCGTTTTCCATACGCTCAGCGGGAAGCTCCTTGGAATCCCGCGCAACATCGGATAAATCAACCAACTGGTCCGTCATAATTCCCCATCAGACTGTGAACCGCGACTTCCGGCTCGATAGCCGGTTGAACGTCCGACTTCTGTAACAAAAGCATCGCCGATTGCCCTTATAGTAATCGATAACAGCAGCCTTACGATTCCGGTGTTGGTCTACGGAAATTGATGGAACGATTCTTGGCCTCATCCAATGGCTTGGCGTCTGCTCGCTGTAAATTCAGGTCTCAATCTTGGGGGAACCATGTCGAAACACTTTCCTGGACGAAAGCTGTCCTGGATTCGGCTCTCCGTGCTGCTGGCCGTCATAGCGGCAGTTGTAGGGGCCGGCGTCGTTTCCTGGCGTAACTACACCGATACCCGTGCCGCGGCAGCGTCACCATCGTCCTTCGCGGGATACGTTGATGTGACGGCAACACCGCGTTACGCATTCGAGCAACCGGTCAGCGACAACACAAAATCAGTGGTTTTATCGTTCATCGTGGCGGACGCGAAGGATGGATGCACGCCGTCCTGGGGCACCTTCTACAGCCTGGACGCAGCGGCCTCGGACCTTGATCTGGACCGGCGTATCGCCCGGCTCCGCCAAACCGGCGGCGATATCGCCGTCTCCTTCGGTGGGCTATCCAACCAGGAACTCGCCACTGCATGCACCGACGACGGCCGGCTCCAGCAGGCCTACTCAACCGTGGTTGACCGATACGACCTCAACACCATTGACCTGGACATTGAGGGCACGGCTCTGACGGACAAGGCAGCCATCGCACGGCAAGCCAAAGCCATCACTGCAGTACAGAAGGACAGGCAGGCCGAGGGCAAGAGCCTATCCGTGTGGCTGACGTTACCCGTGGCTCCGTCGGGGCTGACCGCGGACGGGACAGCCGCCGTCGAGCAGATGCTGTCCGGCGGAGTGGAACTGGCCGGTGTGAACATCATGACCATGGACTACGGCGAAAGCCGAGTGCCAGGACAGTCCATGCTGCAAGCCTCAATAGCAGCAGCCGAAGCAACCCACGCCCAGTTGGGTGACGTCTACTCGGCAGCCCAGCAGAACCTTGGTGCGCAGACCCTATGGCGCAAGATTGGCTTGACCCCCATGATCGGCCAAAACGACATCGTGGCTGACGTGTTCACTCTGTCCGACGCCCAAGGTTTGCACGACTTCGCACAGGGCAAAGGCATCGGGCGGATGTCCATGTGGTCCTTGAACCGGGATGCCGAATGCGGGCCCAACTATCCCACCCTGACCGTGGTGTCCGACGCTTGCAGCGGCGTGCCGCAGGGTGCCGCACGTTTCTCCGACGTGCTGGGCGCAGACATTGACTCCAAAGCAACTGCCTCCCCCAGCCCGGTGCTGCCGACAGGCACAACCACTGCCACTGCCGTAGTGGACGACCCCGCCACCAGCCCTTACCCGGTCTGGTCTCCCGTGGCCACGTACGTTCAAGCGGACAGGATCGTTTGGCAGGGGAACGTCTACGAGGCCAAGTGGTGGACCAAGGATGATGTGCCCAACGACCCCATCCCGGACCGGGCCGCGGCACCATGGAAGCTGATCGGCCCCGTCCTGCCCGGCGACCGGCCCAAGCCGCAAATCACAGTTCCAGCCGGAACGTACCCGGCGTGGTCATCCAGCACCGTCTACAACAAGGGCGACCGGGTAATGCTGGACCAGCACGTCTTCGAGGCCAAGTGGTGGGTTCAAACTCAGAGCCCGGAAGCCGCGTTGCAGGGCTCCACAGATTCGGCGTGGATGAAACTCTCCAACGAGGAACTGACAAAGGTGCTGGCTGGCGGGCAGTAACGCGAACATGGGCGGGGTCCAGGCGGGCCTCGCCCGTGCTCAATGCATGAAGCCGCTGCCGTCCCAGTCCCGGTCGTACTTACCGCAGCGTGTGCAGCGCCTGTACCGGCCGCTGCCATCCTCCGCGGATTCCACGTGCCAGCGGTGGTGGAGGTTCAATTTGCACATGATCGCCTGGAGCATGGCATTCTCCGTTCGAAGCACGCTGCCCCGCGAGACGACGCGTTACATACGTGTGGTTAAGTTTAGGCCGTGGCTCTTTCCGGCGGGTAGTGGAGCTGTATTCTCTTTCTGAGCCACCACTTGATGGCCTTTTCAGGTTTGGAACTACGCCCTGCAGGTGCTGAACCATTGATGTTCCTGGGGGAACCATGAATCGATCCCGATCCGCGCGGCTCTTTGGCCGACTGAAGTCAGTGGGATTCGGGGTCACGGCCGTCGGTGCCGCGGTATTGCTGTCGGCGTGCACCATGATTCCTTTTCCGCCGGCACCCGTTGCAACTACGCCACCTGCAAGCACGGCTCCAGCAGCGCGAAATGCAGAAACCGCGACGGCGGCATGGGAAGTTGCGCTCGATCCCATCGGTCAGCCTGTGGTGGCCGACGGCGTCGCCCTGGTTTACGCGAAGACTCCAACCGGTGTGAATGCCCATGCGTTCTCAGTTGCGGATGGCAAACAGTTGTGGACCCAGCCTGTTCACCCGGGACTCGAAGCAGTCGGCGTTCCCCTTGAACCGGCTGTCACCAGAACCGCCGGAGGAAGGAGCGCGGCGATCTTCCTGCAGGCTGCAGCTCCCCCCGCGGATGATGGCGGCGTGGCGTGGTGGACTTCCCCCGTGGCCTTCGACCTACGAACCGGCAAGGAACTTTACCGCGGAAGGGAAGAACTGGTCAGCACGCGCCCCTTTGCCTGCGACGACCTTCAGGAAATGTGCTTTATCGCCTACGACGAGACCTCCCAGTCTGTAGAACATTGGGTGGACCTTGAATCCGGTGAGGACCTGGCCGGTGCCGAGATTAATCCGCTTCCCGGCAATTTTCGGCCTGTCGGCAAGCAACTGTACTCGGTGGTGGCTGACGGCATTGAAACGCTTGCCCACGTCTCTTTCGGCGAGGTCCTGTGGGAAGTAGAGATAGAAACCGTTTTTGGGAAGGGCGCCACCACCGACATGGGCTGGCACTTCAACTACTCCGAAAAACTCGATCTTTATGTTGGCTCCGTTGGCATCAACCCTACGAACTTCTCTCCCGACAAATTTACGGAACAAAGCTTCTCGCTGAACCTGCGTGAAACTACCAAAACCGTTGGACTCCGGGCTTCCAGCGGGCGGGTTTTGTGGACGGCTGAGGGCACGCAGCTTGAGTGCGCCAAAACCCTGGGCACTGCCGCTTCCAAACTGGGCGGCGGGGATGGATATCCCGTCCGGTGCGAGTACGTAGACGGTCACATCGAATTTCCCGCCGGCACATACCGGGGCAGCCACTCGAAAGTGGTGGGGTACGATCCCCTCACCGGCAAGGCCGCATGGGAATCCAAGCCGGTGGAGGTACACAGTTGGGAAACCACCGGCCTCATACCGTCAGCAAGCCATGGCGACTTCGTGATTACGGGCCACTACGCGGACTCAACCCTGGTGGACACCCGCACCGGGAAATTCCGTGGGGCAAGCTTCCAAGACGGTTTTGTCTGCTGGGAGGAAACCACGTACACCATGCCGCTTAATGGCCCCAATAAGGATCAGCCGGGTGGTGGGATCGCAGCCGGCTCGCGTACGGCCTTTCCGTGCCTCAAGAGCGGCAGCCCTGCTCCATCACTGACCTATGGTGCCCTGACCGACGTGAGCACTGTGGACAGTGACATGGCGGTCATCTCCTTTAAAGGAAAACTGGCCGGGTATAAGCTCCTCAAAGAGTTTGTCTAAACTAACCCTTGAAAACGGGCGCCCGCTTCTCTTGGAACGCCCGGAAGCCTTCGGCGTAGTCGTCGGTCTTGCACAGCCGTGCCTGCTCCGTGTTCTCCTCCGCCATGGAAGCCCAGAGGCCCAGGCGCTGGTCACGGATGTGGGCCACGAGTTCCTTGGACGCATTGAACGCCGATGTCGCCCCAAGAGCAACTCGTTGCACGATCTCCCGGGTCACGGGCAGCAATGAATCTGCCGGCATCGCGCGGCTGAACATCCCCTGCTCCACGGCTTCCGCGCCGGAGATGAGATCCGCCGTGTAGATCAGATCCAGCGTGCGATGCATGCCCAGGCGCTCCGTGAAGTACCAATGCCCGCCCGAGTCCAGCGTGGCACCGAGCTTGGCAAAGGGTGAGCCGAACTTGGCGTTGTCCGCCACGTACACAACGTCCGTGGCGAGCAGCAGTCCCAGCCCAACCCCCAGGCAAGCACCGTGAGCAGCGGCAAACGTCGGCGCCGGGAACGCGGCCATCTTCTTCAGCAGTGGCTCGACGAGTCCGCCGAGGTACGCCTGGGCGTCGTCGGTCTCCGGTGTGACGCCTGAGATGTCGCGGCCGGCACAGAAGGCGCGGCCCTCTCCGCGAAGCAGCAGCGCCCGCACCTCACCGCGTGAGGCGGCGGCAGCAGCGTCGTCGTACGCTTTGTCCAGTTGGGCAAGCGCGTCCTCGTTGAGCGAGTTCAGCTTGTCCGGGTAGTTGAGGACGATTTCGGCAATACCGTTGGCAATGGAGAGCTCGATCATGGGGACTCCTTAGACGTCGAAGTCGACGGTAACTTCTTCGCTGGTGGGGTGGGACTGGCAGGTGAGGACGTAGCCCTTATCCAGCTCGTCCTGTTCAAGGGCGTAGTTCTCATCCATGGTCACCGTACCGGTGATCAGCTTGGCGCGGCAGGTGCCGCAGACACCGCCGGCGCACGCGAACGGAACGTCGGGGCGGACACGCAGCGCGGCGTTGAGGATGGATTCGCGGGCGTGCGTGGGGCTGGCGACATCGCCGGTCAGGCCATCGAGCTTGAAGGTGATCTTGTACGAGTCCTGCGACTCGTCCTCCACAACCGGGCGGCCGGCGTTGCCCTCGGGGCGGTCCGGGCGGCCAGTGGTGAACAATTCGAAGCGCACGTGCTCGGGCTCCACGCCGCGGGAGGCGAGGGTGTCACGGCACAGTTGGACCAGTTCGAACGGCCCGCACAGGAACCACTCGTCCACGTCCTCGGCACGGATGGCGCTGCTAAGAAGCGTCTGCAGCTTCTCGGAATCGATGCGGCCGGTCATCAGCGGTGCGATGCGCTGCTCGCGGGACAACACGTGATGCAGCGCCAGGCGCGACGGGTACTTGTCCTTCAGGTCCGCCAGCTCCTCCAGGAACATGACATCCATGGCAGCTTTGTTGGCGTAAACGAGGTCGAACGTGGTTTCCGGGTTGGCTGCCAGGAGCGTCCGCGCGATCGCGATCACCGGCGTGATGCCCGAACCGGCGGCAATGGCCACGAAGCTGCCAGGCTCCCCGGCCAGCTCCTCCGGGTGGTTCATGGAGTTCATGACGTTGTGCTGGACCGAGGCGCCGTCCTTGCCGTGCCTCGAAATGAACGCACCCTGCGGGCTCATGACGTCCAGGACGTCGCCGGCCTTGAGTTCGGCGTTAGCCCACGTAGAGAAAACGCCGCCCAGGTCCTTCTTGATGGCCACGCGAATTTCGCTGCTGCCGTCCTCAAAGCTGCGCGGCTCTGCGCAAATCGAGTAACTGCGGCGGACCTCGTGCGGCTCGCCGCTCTCATCCGGGAGCGTGGTACGCAATGCAACGTACTGGCCGGGCAGGTAGTCGTACTGCCCCGCCAGCTCGGCGGGAACCCCGAACGTGACCTCAATGGCATCGTCAGTAAGGCGCCGGACTTCCGAGACGGTCAGGTTGTGGAAAGACGCACGACGGCGGCTGGCCGTCTGGGTTTCGGTGGTCATGGAATTCCTTAGAGGACTTTGAAGTAGTCGAACGGTTCCTTGCAGTCCTGGCAGACGAACAACGCCTTGCAGGACGTGGAACCAAAGCGGGTGAGTTCCTTGGTGTTCAACGACGAACACTGCGGGCATTTCACGGCCAGGCTCAGGCGGACAGGACCGGAGTGGCCACCTGCGGCAGCCATGCCGCTGGGCGGAGCGATCCCGTATTCCTCCAGCTTGGCCTTGCCGGACTCGGTCATCCAGTCAGTGGTCCACGCCGGCGACAAAACCAGGTTCACGTGAACGCTCGCGTAGCCCTCCTTCTGGAAGGCTGTCCGCAGGTCGTCACCGATGGCGTCCATCGCGGGGCAGCCCGAGTACGTGGGCGTGATGGTGACCTCGACGGCGGTACGTGAGGCACCGCCGTCGTGCTGGTTTCCAGTGGTGGCCGCCTCAGGCGAGTCAACGACGCGCACGCCGCGGAGGATCCCTAAGTCCTCGATGGTGAGGACGGGGATCTCCGGATCGCAGACCGTGGAGGCGATGTCCCAGGCCCGCTGCTCAGCGGTCTTTGATTGCGTCCCTGACAGGGTAGTCATGCTGGTCACCAGCTCGCGCCGGGATGCTCGCGGGCCAGGACCTGCATTTCAGCAAGGATGTAGCCCAGGAACTCGGAATGCTTGCCCTTGCGGCCGCCGCCCAGCGACTGCGGGACGCCGGGGATTTCCAGCTCGGCCTCAGCCATGATCTCACCGGTAAGGCGATCGAATTCGGCGCGGAGGCTGGAGGGCTGAACCGCGACACCGGCCTCGGCCAGGCGCGTGGTGAGCTCGTCGTCCTCGAAGAGTTCGTCCACATACGGCCATACGAGCTTGAAGCCTTGGATGATTCGTGCTCGGGACTCGTCCGTGCCGCCGGCCAGGCGAAGCACCCACTGCGCGCTGTGGTCGCGGTGGTAATCCACTTCCTTCACGGCCTTCGCGGAGATGGCTGCAAGGGTGGCGTCCGTGGACTCCATGAGCTTGGTGTAGAGCTCGAACTGGTAGAAGCTCACGATGAACTGCCGGGCGATAGTCACCGCGAAGTCGCCGTTGGGCTGCTCAAACAGGTGTGCGGAACGGAATTCGTGCTCGCGGCGGAAGTACGCGAGGTCGTCCTCGGACTTGCCCCAGGCAGCACCGGCATAGGTCAGGAAAGACCTTGCGTGGCCCAACTGGTCCAGCGCGATGTTGCCGAGGGCGATGTCTTCCTCGAGCTCGGGAGCACGGGAAATCCAGTGGCCCAGCCGCTGGGCGAGGATCAGGCCGTCGTCGCCGATGCGCAGCGCGAACTCTGCAACATCTTCGCTGGGCTTGACCTGTCCGCGGCTGATTTCCAGCGCGATATCCTCAGGGCGCAATGCGTTGCCGGGCGTGATGCGCGTGGCGCTTGCCGAACCGTCGCCGGAAGCACCGGCTCCCTGGACGCCAACGGAAATGTCGCCGTGGCCTTCGATGGCGAAGTCAGTATCTTTAGTGCTCACAGGTGTTTCACGCCTTCGCTCTTGGTGTAGTACGTTGCGTGGCGGTAATCCTTGCCCTGCGGGGACTCGAAGAAGGAACCCTTGGAGTCGGGATCGCTGGAGGAAATCGCCTCCGCCGGGACAACCCAAATGGAGACGCCTTCATTGCGACGGGTGTACAGGTCCCGGGCGTTCCGGAGGGCCATGGCCGCATCCGGAGCGTGCAAGGAACCTGCATGCACGTGGGACAGGCCGCGGCTGGAGCGCACGAAAACCTCCCAGAGGGACCATGGGGATTCCTGGTGCTCTTCAGTGGTGGCCGCAACCTTGGGGGCTTCGCGGTTGATTTCGCTGGCGGCGCTGGCCGGTGCTTCCGGGTTGCCGTGGGGGCTCATGCTGCGTGTTCCTTCTGTGCTTGCTTGCGGGCGTACGCCACTGCGGCTTCGCGAACCCAGGCACCGTTTTCGTGTGCCTCACGGCGGCGCTCGACGCGCTGCGAGTTGCAGGGACCGCGGCCGGCCAGGACTTCCTTGAACTCGTTCCAGTCCAAGGGTCCGTGCTCCCACTTCTTGGTTTCTTCGTTGAAACGGATGTCCTTGTCAGGGAGGGTCAGGCCGAGGACCCGGACCTGCTCCACCATCATGCCGACGAACCGGCTGCGCAGCTCGTCATTGCTGAAGCGCTTAATGTTCCAGGCCATGGATTGCTTGGAGTTGGGTGAATCGTCATCCGGCGGGCCGAACATCATCAGGGACGGCGCGTACCAGCGGTTTACTGCGTCCTGGGCCATCTGCTTCTGCGCAGGAGTACCGTTGGCGAGTTCCAGCAGGATCTCGAAACCCTGGCGCTGGTGGAACGATTCTTCCTTGCAGATGCGCACCATTGCGCGCCCATAAGGACCGTACGAGGCACGGCACAGGGGCACCTGGTTGCAGATGGCGGCACCATCCACAAGCCAACCGATAGCCCCCATGTCCGCCCAGGAAATGGTGGGGTAGTTGAAGATGGACGAGTACCGGGCCTTGCCGGCGATCAGGTCTTCCATCATCTGGTCCCGGGACTGGCCCAGGGTTTCGGCGGCCGAGTAGAGGTACAGGCCGTGACCGGCCTCGTCCTGGACCTTGGCCATGAGGATGGACTTGCGCTTCAGGCTCGGTGCCCTGGTGATCCAGTTGGCTTCCGGCTGCATGCCGATGATTTCCGAGTGTGCGTGCTGCGAGATCTGGCGCAGCAAAGTCTTGCGGTAAGCCGCCGGCATCCAGTCGCGCGGTTCGATGCGCGAGTCCTCCGAAATAATGCGATCAAAATACGCCTGTCCGGCTGCCTCCCGCTCCTGCTCTTCCGGGGACAGCTCAGCGGGCACTGACTGCAGATTCTGCGATGCCATGGTTGCTCCTAATAAATTACCGACCGTTCGTTCAGAATATGCGGAGCGGGTGATTTCAGTCAAGCGTTCGTTCCCGGGTTTGGACTTGATTCCGCGGCTCCGCGTTGTTGACAAGATCCGCGCTGCCCGCCGTGTTAACTTGGGGTGGGACCTCAGCTGTCCCCAGCCAACGCTAGAAAAGAGCCTTACGTGGAATCGCCCCAGCCCTTCAGGATTCTCACCGTCTGCACCGGGAACATCTGCCGCTCCCCCGTGGCCGAACGACTGCTGCAGACCGGGCTCAACCAGGTCAGCCCCGGAGCATTCGAGGTCCGCAGCGCCGGAACGCGGGCCATGGTGGGTGAGCCAATCCAGCCGCTCTCAGCCCAAATCATCAGCACGTTCCACGGCAGCCCCGACGGTTTTGCCGCCAGGCAACTGACCCCCAAGATCCTCAAAGAAACCGATCTGGTGCTGGCCATGACGTCCAAGCACCGCGGCGAAGTTCTCCAGCTGGATGCGTCCCTGTTGAAGCGCACCTTCACCGTCCGGGAATTTGCCCGGATGCTGGCTGTGCTGGAGAACCGCGGAGATACTGCCCAGGCCAGCGACATCACGGAATTCTGGCGTGCACTTCCCAGCAGGGCGGCCTCGGTCCGCCACCTCGCGTTGCCACCCGATCCTGCAGACAACGACGTGGTAGACCCCTACCGACGAGCGGAAGAGGTCTACCACCAGATGGAGGATGAGCTGGCCCCGGCCATCCTAGGCATCCTCCGGTTCGCGCGCCTGACGGCGCCGGCCTAATTGGTCATCACTAGTTGAGGGCAATCACCAGCATCTGGCTGGTGCCCGGAATGCAGGTCTGCAGGACAACTGCGGGGAACCCACCGAAGACTGCTGCCACATCGTTGGTGCTTCCCGGGTTGGGTACCTGGCCCCTGCCGGTGGCAGTGAAGGTTCCGTAGCCCGGGATGGAGACTGTCTCGCCGACGCCGATTCCGGAGAACCGTCCCCAGCCTCCGCAGAAATCATGCTCCGTGATGAACGTGGCGTAGGCGTTGGTTGGCGTGTAATGAATCGGCCCGATGCAGGCATCCACCATTGATTGTCCGCCGGCTCCTGCTACGTAGATGGTCCTGACAGCAGGTGCGGGAGCTGGTGCGGGTGCCGGAGCCGGGGCGGCAGCAGCGGGAGCGGCCGCGGCCGGTGCTTGGACAACAGGTGCAGCTTGGGCGGCGGGAGCTGCGGGAGCCGGCGCCGGTGCGATCACCGCAATGGGCGGTCCGGTGAGCTTCAAAACCTGTCCCGGCACGATCACCGAGTAGGCGCTAAGGCCATTGGCAGCCAACATCGCAGTGACATCCACGCCGTAGCGCGACGCTATGGCACCAACAGTGTCCCCGGATACCACCGTGTAGAGATTGGGGTCACCAGCCGGGGCAGCAGGGGCGGCCTCGACAGGAGCGGGAGCTGGTGCGGCTGGTTCGGGAGCTGGGGCGGGTGCTTCGGCAGCGGGAGCTGCTGGCACTTCAGCCGCCGGAGCTGCTTGTACTTCCGGCGCTACCTCCGCTTCGGCATCTTGGACTGGCAAAGCCGCAGGTGCTTTAGCATTGTCGTCTTTTGTAAATGGCACCTGTTCATTTGAAACAGTTTGCTCACCCGCAGGCTGCGTCGCCCAGTTGACGACGCCAAAAAACAGCGGGATCAGCGCTAATATCGCGAGCACTGCGCCGGCAATCAACAGCTTGGATTTACTGGACTGCGGCCGCCGAACATCGCCATTGCTCTTGGTTGACAGGGACGTCTGAAGATCTAAGTCATTCATGTTCATGGGAAACCCCGGGACTCCATGGCTCTGGACCGCGCGTGACAGGCCCAGTGGGCCCGCGTGAGAGAAGCGCAGCAACGTATTGGGAGGAGCACCACCCACAAATAGATGGGGGGGTGCGGTCCACCGCTGAGCCGGAGGAACGGAATTGCAATAACCCTAGGAATTTCAATAGTAGGAAAGGGCCATGCCCGTCGCACGAGTAGGAACTACTCGACTTTCCTGCTTTTGGCCTTAACGGTTACTTGGGTATTACGCAGTTTCCAAGAAATGGACTACTTGCTTTTGGTGCGGGCTGGGCGCCGCGGCGCATGGTTACGCTCACGGACAGTACGACGGCGGCACTAAAGACGGGCGCGGAGGCGGCAGGCCGCCGTCGTACTCCCGGGAAAAGCTGATCCTCGGGCATGGGCCAAACGGATCAGCGATCGGCTTGCCCCGGCTCCGTCACAGTACGTTGAGCCCAACCCAAGCCCTCGCTGCGGCTGCAACAACCAAGGAATTCATGACACTCTCCAACCATGCCCAAAACCCCTCCGCGGAATACGGATCACACCGCACAAAGAAGGGTAAGAAGACCGCCCGGAATGTGCTCCTTGGTTTTGCAGCTGCAGTTCTTTTGCTTGGCCTTGTTGCGGGCTCTTATGTCTTTAATCTGATGCAAAGCTTCAACTCCGGCTCTACCAAGATCCACAATGCCTTCCCGGAAGAATCCACCCGGCCCCAGAAGGCCGAAGGCAACACGGCAATGAACATTCTTGTCCTGGGCAGCGACTCGCGTGGTTCATCAGACGCGGATGTGGAGGCCAACACGGCCACCGATCAGCGTGCGGACACCCTGATGTTGGTGCACGTTCCCGCCGACAGGAAAAAGACCTACGCGATATCCCTGATGCGGGACCTGTGGATAGATATCCCCGGAGTGGGAGAATCAAAAATAAACGCCGCCCTTGCGTACGGTGGCGTCCCGCTGATGGTTCAGACGGTCGAGTCGCTCCTTCAGCAGCGCATCGACCACGTAGCAATGATCGATTTCCAAGGCTTCAAGGGTCTTACCGATGCCCTTGGCGGGGTTGAGGTGGACGTCAGGATTCCGTTCGCACCAAGCTCAGGACCCAAGGCAGGGCAAGTCTACGACGCCGGCAAGCAGACCCTCAACGGTGATGAAGCCCTCGCCTTTGTCCGCGAGCGCAAAGCGTTCAGCGACGGCGACTACCAGCGCGTTCGCAACCAACAGGCATACCTCAAGGCCATCATCGGCAAGGTCATTGCCCGTGAAACCCTGACCAACCCGGTCACCATCAGCAATATGGTCTCCGCTGTGTCCCCGTTCGTCAGCGTGGACAAGGACTTCGATGCCGCGGCAATCGGCAGTCTTGCCTTGTCCATGAAGGACGTCCGGGCGCAAGACACTGTGATGTTCACCCTTCCGACCCTTGGCACGGGAACATCGCCGGACGGGCAGTCGATCGTCCTGGCTGACACCACCGCGATCGCCGATGTCACAGCGGCACTCGCCAAAGATCAAGTGGATGCGTACGTCACGGCCCACGCGCTCGACAAAGGGTTCTGAGCGGCAGCGGCTACTGAGCGGCAGCGGCTACTGAGCAGCGCCGCTGAGGGTGTTGGCGCTTAGGGTGTCGGCGCTTCCCCACTTAGTGAACGGAAACAGGAAACCGTCAACCCTTCCAATGATGTCCGCCCGGCTTGCTGTCTTGACGCAACCGGCTGGCGCTCCCACGTTGCGGCATGCGGAGACAGAATCCTCGGAATTGGAGCGGTGGTCGCCTAAGAAAAGGTACTGATCCTCACCCAGAACGATCGGACCGAAGCATCGCGGTGACCTGGCCGCCGTCGAACAGTCCAGCTCATCGCGGATGAACCCGAGGTCTTGGAAGATGTATGGTTCCGCAACAGCCGCACCATTGACTGTTACTTGGCCGCCAACATCGCAGCATTCCACGGTGTCGCCCGGCAACCCCACCACCCGTTTGACCAGGTACTCCGTGTTGGCGGGACCGATCCCCGTCAGCTCACCAAACCAGCCGACGCCTGTGCGCAGGGCACCGCGTTGGGGCGCAGCACCCCATCCGGCTGGCTTGCTGAAGACAACAACGTCACCCCGCTCGGGTGCGGAGCCGATGTAGGCAGTACGGTTCACAAGCACCCGGTCCCCTACATTGAGTGTCTGCTCCATGGACCCTGAAGGTACGGAGTAAACCTTCACAACAAAACCTTGGACCAAGGACACAACCATCAACGCAAGCACGACGTGAACCCATGGTGAGCGAAGCAGCCGACGGCGACTGACGCCCTTCGCTGACTCGGAACTCATCTGCGAAGAACGTTTAGAGGATGCCCGCACCGACAGGAACGGAGATGCTGCTGGTAGCTACAAGGGTGCGGCCGCCAATAACCACGGTCACTGTGACAGCGAAAGAAGCCAGCAAACTGACTGACACGCCCGTACTGGTGCCCGCCAATCCGAAAACAATCGGGAGATTCAGCGTGCCGTTGCTCGCGACGGTGACGGGCACACTATTGGTCCATGTGGTGGACGGGAAGCCGAACTGTCCCACCAACGGTGCGGTCTGGTACACCGTGGTGCGCTGGCTGGCGGTGGTGGCTGTCCCGTCGAAGGAATACACGCCAAAGCCGCGAGCCCGGCCGACGGGGATGCTGATGCCCGCAGGACGGGCAACGGACACCGTCACAAGAGCGTCCTCCGTCACCGCACCTGGACCGTTGGTGAAAGTAAGCATGGTGGGAACGGTGACGAGTGACTGGGCCTGGAGCAAGCTAGTGCCGTCCAGCAGTCTGAGGCTGAGCAGCGAGGTGGACGAAGCCGTGAAGGCAAGACTCAAGGTGCTCACTGAAGCCACGGCCGCAGGGGCGGCGACTGCGGCAGCGATAACCGGCATGGACCAAGCAGCGCCTTTAACTACAGTGCGGCGGGAATGCGACTTGGAAACGGTAACTTCGTGGCTCATTGCTCTTCTTTCAGCTCGGAATGAAATCCAGCGGTTGGAACGCAGCGCCTTCCGAATTCCCGCCCTTGAGGAATAGACACCACCCACGGGTGGATACTCATAGTGAGCCGACGTTACGGCACCCAGGACGCAGTGCAACAGGTGACGTAGTCAGAAGGGCTACGCTCACATTCGTTCTCCAGACGTAGTTCGAAAAGGCGATCCGGGAAGCACCTCCCGGCAACCAACCGCCGGGGGCTACGCCAGCCTCTTCGCTACTGCCAGGCCCGCCAGGGCCCCGAGCGTGTTCGCGATGACATCGGACAGGGCGGTCACCCGGCCAGGTATCGCCAATTGGAGAACCTCAATAGTCCCCGAGGAAGCAGCCGCGAGAAGGGCCAACGTCCACCAACTCCACAGCCCTGGTCTCAAAAGACGGACGAACGCCCCGAACGGGACGAACAAGACGATGTTCGCGACGAACTCCACTCCAATGCCGGCCGCATCCGGTGGGAGACCGAGAAAAGAAAGCCAGCCGGCAATGACCCCCACAAAGCCTGTGACAGTGCTTGCTTCACGCGCGGGCAAAAAGACAACGAAGGCCAACGAAACGAGGTAGGCGATGAACAACGCTTTGAGCCACCACGTGGAATACTTCCGGGCAAGCACCGCTGGCCTTTCCTGGCGCCTGGGACGCCACAGGTATGCGTCCGCGCTTCCATCCAAGGGCAGCGCCGGGGCAATCATGAACAACAGCAACTATAGAAGCGAACCGGACTCCGGCCGGGTGCACCAAGCGGCATGGGCTAAAACTGCTTGATCTGCTGCTCACCCGGGCTTTTTCGGCGTATGCTCTCCTCAGCGCAGGATAGACGCGTTGTTCGCTTTGGTGGGGCCACTTTTGAAGGCGGGGGTTCAGTGGCAGGAGTGAAGCACGGAGTTCTTCCTTTGCGCTCGTCGTTGCAGCAGAAATTACCGCTGTTCCTGGTGCCGGTTGGCGTCTGTTTGGTGCTGCTTGCGTACGGTCTGGCAAGCGGAGCGGGCACGACGACGGCGCAACTGGCCGGCGACCTGGCCATCCTTCTCGCTGCACTCACCGCGCTGACCACCTATACCCTCGCTGCCCGGAAGCGCCAGGACAACAACCCGGGCCGCTGGTTCATCGTTGCGGGCTTGGCTATCTGGAGCGCCGGGCAAACGGTGTGGACCATCAATGGCATCACCCTGAACCACCAGTACCCGTTCCCCTCCTTCGCAGATATCGGCTTTGTTTGGTACGCCCTGCCCACGTCCATCGGACTGGTGCTGCTGTTAAGGGGCCAGGGGCGGCGCATTCCACTGCGCCGCACCATCCTGGACGCGGGAGTGGTGGCTAGCTCCACGTTCTTCATTGCGTGGAGCTCCGTGCTGGGCCCCTTGGCCGGAGCCACGGGCCAGGACGCTTTTGCCCAGGCCACGCAAATGGCTTACCCCATCGCAGACGTTTTCATGGTCTCCGTGGTGATCGTCCTGACCATGCGCGCAGCCCGGGGCCGCCGGCTTCCTTGGCTGAGCCTGGGAATTGGCTTCTGGGTCCTCGCCATTACAGACCTGGCGTATATGAGCTTCACGCTCCAAGGCATCTCCGGTGTCACGGGATCCCCCTTGGCGCTGGGGTGGGTGCTCGCCTTTCTGTTGGTGGGGCTCAGTCCCTTGCTCCCGGAATCAGGCACCCCGCAAGAAGACGGGCGGGTCTACGCCGCAGCCCTCGAGCTGCTTCCCTATCTGCCCGTGTTCAGTGCCGTGTTCTTCTCGCGCAGCCGTCCCATCGGGGAGGACCGCATCCTGCTGGTCACCGGGCTGGTGGTGATTGTCTTCGTGATCGTGCGGCAGGTTCTGATCGTCGTCGAAAATGTGACGCTGACCCGCGAACTCGAATCGAAGGTGGCCCAACGCACCGCCGAGCTTGAGGGTTTGGGGGCAATCGTCAATTCCTCCGGCGACGCCATCATCGGCGAAACCCCCGACGGCATGATCACCAGCTGGAACCCCGGCGCCGAGCGCATCTTCGGCTACCCCGCTTCTGAAGCAATCGGCCGGCAGGGAGACTTCTTTGTTCCGCAGGACTTGGTGGAGAACGAACGCCGGGCGTTGGAGAGCACCGCCCAAAGCGGCCACGTGCAGAACTACGAAAGCCAGCGGCAACGCGGCGACGGCAAGGTTATCCCCGTGTCCGTGACGCTCTCGCCCGTCCGGGGCGAATCCGGCATCCGCGGCGTCGCCACCATCTCCCGCGACATCACCGAACGCAAAGCCGCCGAGAAGGAACTCCTCGCAGCCCGCGAAGCAGCTTTGGAGGCCAGCCGCCTCAAGTCCGAGTTCCTGGCCACCATGAGCCACGAGATCCGGACTCCACTCAACGCCGTGATCGGCCTGACCTCGCTCATGATGGACACGCCCCTCAGCGAAGGCCAGAGGCAGTACGCGCAAGGAGTGAAGGGTGCGGGCGAGGTCCTGCTGACACTGATCAACGACATCCTTGACTTCTCCAAACTTGAGGCCGGCAAAGTGGACCTGGACATCAACGCCTTCGACCCCCGGGAGCTGGTGGAAGAAGTAGCAGGACTGGTTGTGGAAGCTGCCCAGGGCAAGGACCTGGAACTCATTTCCTACTGCCACCCGGACGTTCCGGCTCGCCTGATGGGCGACGCCGGGCGCATCCGGCAGATCCTGCTCAACCTGTCCTCCAACGCGGTCAAGTTCACTCCCGACGGTGAAGTGGAAGTCCAGGTCTCCGTTCTTGCCCACGACCCAAATCTTGCCCACGACCCGAACAAGGCATCCCTGCGCTTCGAGGTAAGGGACACCGGCATTGGCATCAGCGCCGAAAACCATCAGAGGCTCTTCGAATCCTTCGCCCAAGCGGACGCCTCCACCACACGCCGCTACGGAGGAACGGGACTGGGCCTGGCCATCTCACGGCGCCTCACTGAAGTCATGGGTGGCAAGATCGGCCTGGACAGTGAGCCTGGAGTGGGCAGCCGCTTCTGGTTTGATCTTGAACTGCCTCTTGGCCCGGCCGCCACTGAAACGGAATCCTTGCCTGCCACGTTGGCCGGACGCCGGGTGTTGGTGGTGGACGACAACGCAACCAACCGCCTGGTGCTCGATACCCAACTGGCCAGCTGGGGCATGGTCCCCGTCTCGGTTGCCGACGCTGCCTCTGCACTGGACGAATACCGGGCTGCGGCTTCATCGAGCCACCCGTACGACATCGCCGTTGTGGACATGTGCATGCCCGACACGGACGGGCTTCAACTTGCCCGCAACATCAAGAACGAGAGCAACGGTTCCGGCGGGCCGGGGATCATCCTGTTGACCTCCACCATGCAGGTGGAAAGGAGCGACCTTACCTCGGCGGGAATCCGCGAATACCTCACCAAACCCGTGCGCAGCTCCGAGCTCTACAACCGTCTCCTGCGCGTGCTGGCCACAAAGACTACCGGCGCACCTTCAGCGCCGGCGATTAATCACCCCGTTGAAACAGCCGATCCTGTGCCGCGGCTCGGGAAGCTGCTGGTAGCGGAGGACAACGAAGTCAACCAGCTAGTGGCCCGTGGCATGGCGAACCGTCTCGGCTACGAAGTGCACATTGTGGACGACGGCGAGCAGGCCGTTTCCGCCGCACTATCCGGCACGTACGCGGCGGTGCTCATGGACTGCCACATGCCCGTCATGGACGGCTTCGACGCAACCAAGGCCATCCGTGCCCGCAACGGTCACTCCGCCAGGATTCCCATCATCGCCATGACGGCCGGCGCCCTGGATGAGGACCGCGAGCGCTGCTTCGCTGCGGGCATGGACGACTACATCAGCAAGCCCGTGGATCTGGCCAAACTCGCTGAAGTCCTCGCCCGGTGGGTACCGCAACAAGAGCAAACGTCGACGGCGGGTGGCTGGGTGGACGCCGCAGCTTCGGCGGCCGTCGCACAACAGCCGGCGGAAGCACCGGCGTCGAACGTTGTTGTTCTTGACGAGGAACGGCTGCAGATCCTGCGGGAGCTGGGACCCGCCGACGGTTTTGGTCTCTTGCCCGAGGCCATCAGGGCTTTCCGGCAGGATACCCAAAGTGCCTTGGAGACGTTGCGCGCTGCCCTGGCAACCGGTCAAGCCGCAGCTGTGGAGGCGGCAGCGCACAAGCTCGCGGGCGCGGCAGCCAACATAGGAGCGGTTGGAGCTGCCGGCCTTTGCAAGGATCTGGAACGGCTCGGACGCGATGCAGGACCGCAACTGGGAGCCGATGGAGCGCTGTTGCTGGGCCACTTGGACACTGAACTCACGCGTGTGAACCAGGCACTCGAACGCACCCTCACCGGAGCAGACTTAAAGGGAACACCATGAAAATCCTCATCGCCGACGATGACCAGATCTCCCGAATGATTACCAAGGCCGCCGTGGAGCAGTCCGGCCACGAGTGCATCGTGGCCGTTGACGGCGACTCTGCGTGGCAGCTCTATAAGGAACACAGCCCTGAAGCTGTGGTGACCGACCTGATGATGCCCGGCCTCAACGGGCTGGATCTTTGCCGCGCCATCCGGGCGGCCGAGGAAGATCGCTATACCTACGTGATCCTGGTGACCTCGCACGGTTCCCGGAAAGATGTCTTGGCCGGAATGGAAGCCGGAGCTGATGACTACGTCACCAAACCCTTGGATCCGTTCAGCCTCCACATCCGCCTCCTGGCCGCCCAACGCATCACCTCCTTGCACGCTGACCTCGCCCGATACCGTTCTGCGTTGACTGAACAGGCGCGGACGGACCCGCTGACAAAACTGCACAACCGCCTGAAATTGGCCGAGGACCTGGGCACACTGCACGGCGGAGGCGCGCCGGATCTGGACTACTGCCTGGCCATGGTGGATGTGGACAACTTCAAGAGCTACAACGACATCTACGGTCATCAGGCGGGCGACGCTGCACTGATTTCCATCGCGTCAACGCTGGCCGGTGAGGTGCGGAAGTCTGATGGCGTTTACAGGTTCGGCGGCGAAGAATTCCTGTTGCTCCTGCGCGATCAACGGGCCGCCGACGCACGGACGGTGATGGAGCGTGTTCGGACCGCGGTGCAGGAGCTGCGGATCGAGCATTCCGGCGATCCCGACGGCGTCCTGACCATCAGTGCGGGCATCTCGGCCTTTACCGACGGTCACCGTGCCGGAACCGAACAACTCCTGCGTGAAGCCGACCTCGCCCTGTACGCAGCGAAGGCCTCCGGCCGGAACCGGGTGTCCTTGGCAAAGTCGTGACGCTGATCCGAAGGTCCCGGCCGCTCTGAGCGAAATAGCTGGTTCTGTGTCAGAGCCCGTCTATAGAGTGGCCACATGAGCCACACTTCTTCCGTGCCTGCCACCACCGCTGCCAAGGCACCCACTCTCCAGCCTCCTGTCGCCAAGCAGATTCCCACGCGCCGCGAACACCACGGCGATGTCTTCGTGGACAATTACGAGTGGCTCAGGGAAAAGGAATCCTCCGAGGTGGTGGACCATCTGAAGGCAGAGAACGCCTACCAGGAGGCACTGACGGCGCATCAGGAACCGCTTCGCGAAGCGATGTTCCAGGAGATCAAGGGCCGCACCCAAGAGACGGATCTTTCCGTGCCCGCCCGCAAGGATGGCTGGTGGTACTACAGCCGTTCCGTGGAGGGCAAGGAGTACAGCATCCAGTGCCGTGTCCTGGCCCGGGACACCGGCGATCCTGTGGCGGACTGGACTCCCCCGTCAGTCGAGGCAGGCGTTGAACTTCCCGGCGAGCAAGTACTTTTGGACGGCAATATCGAAGCAGAAGGCCAGCCGTTCTTCAGCATGGGCGGTGCCGCCGTGACCATCGACGGCAACCTGTACGCCTACGCGGTGGACAACTCCGGAGACGAACGCTTCACCCTCCGGATCAAGGACCTGCGCACAGGTGAACTCCTCCCGGACATCATCGAGGACATTTTCTACGGAGTGGCTTTCTCCCCGGACGGTACGCGCCTCTTCTACACAGTGGTGGATGATTCGTGGCGCCCCTACCAAGTGAAGTCCCATATCCTGGGCACGCCCGTGGCTGAGGATGAGGTCCTGTACCAGGAGGACGACGTCGCCATGTGGCTCGGCTTCGACCTCTCCTCCGACCGCCGCCACCTGGTGCTCAGCATCGGCTGCTCCGAGTTCAGTGAGACGCGGCTGCTCCGTTTCGAAGACTACGACGCCGGCCTCCACACCGTCATTTCCCGCGAGCATCATATTCTCTACGAGGCCGAACCCTTCCTCCTGGACGGCAAGGAAACCCTGCTCCTGACCCACAACAAGGACGCCATTAATTCGATGGTGAGCCTGGTGGACCCGGCTGAACTCAGCAAGCCGCTGGCCGAGCAGCACTGGCGTACCGTCGTCGAGCATTCCGACGACGTTCGCGTCAACGGCGCTGGCGTGACGTCCACGCACCTGGTGTTGTCCGTCCGCAAGGACACCATCGAGCGCGTGCAGGTTCTCCCGCTGGCGGGTCTGGGCACAGCGACTCAAGGCGCGCCTGTGGAGCCCGCGTTCCATGAAGAGCTTTACACCGCGGGTGTATCCGGCTCCGACTACGAATCCCCCGTAATCCGCATGGGCTACACCTCGTACTTCACGCCGTCGCGCGTCTACGACTTCGTCCTGCCCACCGCAGAACAGCCCGGTGGCGAGTTGCTGCTGCGCAAAGAAAGCCCCGTGCTGGGCGGCTACTCCGCCTCGGATTACGTGGCCACCCGCGAATGGGCAACGGCCGACGACGGCACCCAGGTCCCGTTGTCGGTGCTGCGTCACGCTTCGGTACAGCAGGATGGCACCGCCGCCGGGCTGGTATACGGCTACGGCTCCTACGAGCTGAGCATGGATCCAGGCTTCGGCGTTGCCAGATTGTCCCTTCTGGACCGCGGAATCGTCATGGTGATCGCCCACATCCGCGGCGGCGGCGAACTGGGACGCAAATGGTACGAGGACGGCAAGAAGTTCACCAAGAAGAACACTTTCACGGACTTCATCGCGGCCACGGACTGGCTGGCTGGCTCGGGTTGGGTTGACCCTTCGCGCATCGCCGCCATGGGTGGATCAGCGGGTGGCCTGCTCATGGGCGCCGTGGCTAACATGGCCCCGGAAAAGTACGCTGCCGTGGTGGCGCAGGTGCCGTTCGTGGATGCCTTGACCACCATCCTGGACCCCGAGCTTCCGCTGTCCGCTTTGGAATGGGAGGAATGGGGCAACCCCATTACAGATCCCGAGGCTTACGCGTACATGAAGTCCTACACTCCGTACGAGAATGTGGGGGCCGTGCCCTACCCCAAGATCGCTGCCGTGACGTCGTTCAACGACACCCGTGTGCTGTACGTCGAGCCGGCCAAGTGGGTCCAGGCGTTGCGTTCGGCGTCCACGGGTTCCGAGCCGATCGTCATGAAGATCGAAATGGACGGTGGCCATGGCGGTGCGTCGGGCCGGTACGTGCAGTGGCGCGAGCGCGCATGGGACTACGCGTTCATAGCCGATTCCGTCGGCGCCACGGAACTGCTCCCGGGCGCCGGCCTCAAGTAGTAGGCACCCGCACCCATCTGGATAGGAGATCAGGCCGTTCTCAGCCCTGAGAACGGCCTGATCTTCGACCCAGTTGGGCTATGCGACTTAGTTGGGCTGTGCGACTTAGTTGGGTTAGCGGGCGCGGAGCAGCGCGTAATAGCCGGGGATGAGGTCCGGGGACGACGGATTACTCAACGGGCGCGTCTCGATGCTCGCTGAACCTTCCTCCACGAGGTTCCAGTCCGCCGTCGGGAAGGCCTTGGCACGTTGCGCGGCACCGAAGCGGCCAGGCATCGGCAGTCCCCGGATAGCCCCCTCAAGCGGCGCCGGGATGGAGTTACGAGTGGCTCCAAGGTGGCTGACGTAATCCACAGGGGTACCGGGGAAGTTGGTCTCGGCCAGGAACACGCCACCGCGGGTCCCGACGACGGGCAGCAGGTTTGCGGCCAAAGCCGCCCGGTCGCCGCGGTCCAATACGTGCAGAACCCCGCGGATGAACACGTTCGCGTCCCCCTCCCAGCCCTTCGCTTCCAAAGCCGTTGCCACGATCTGCGCAGCGCCAGGTGCCGTCATGTCGCACACAGCGAACGACGCCGTCGTGATCCCTGCCGCCTCATGCCGGGCACGGTCCACCGCGTTGGCGGAATAATCAAGCCCCAACGCATGCGGGAAATGCTGCGCCAGCAGCCGGGTGAAACTGCCGTTGCCGCACCCCACATCAACTATGGGCAAGGCCGGGTCCAACTGTTCCAGCGTGGGGAGATAGCCATGCAGTTCATGGGCGCTTCCCGAATCCCACAGGACATCGCCCGAGGCACCGGTTGAACGGACCCTGCCCCAATACTGGTCCCACGCCGTGAGCGGGTCCTTGGGCGCGGCCGACGACAGCCTGATGAGGCGGGGTATCAGCAGGTACTTCCTCAGCGCGGAGAACATTCTCCAAATATATGGGGCGCTAAGCCTCCACCAGCCACTCCAAGGCTTCTGTTTCGGATGTGAAGAACTTGGTAGGGCACGGCGGCTTCATGATGCCCAGGAAGAAGTTGGCAATGACCCTGTCCACAGGGGACGAACCCCACAGGGCGATCCGGGAAGCCTGGCAAGGCTTGGCAAACACTGACCGTGCGCCCCTGGTGACATCGTCCGTAGTCGCCATATCAACAATCATGGGGTGCCGGTCCGCACCGCAGAGTTCATTCACCCTGTCCATGGCCCTTTGGGCATCCGCTTCCTTGATCCTGGCGCCACGCGGCCACGTCAGGCGCAGGATCCCGGACTCTTCGAGTTCCAGATCGAACATCACCTGTTGATGGTCTTGCGGTGTAGCTGGGTGGTCCACAATTCTCCTCGCACAGTTCAGGAAAGCTGCTGGGGACACCGGACCGGATCCCCCGCACTCACTCCCCCAAGGCTGTCTAATCCTGGAGCCAAAGTAAAGATGTGTCCCACGACTCAAAAAGGCCCATTTACAGTTAGGCCGCCATTGGCCGCGGTGCCGCTGATAGGGTGTTGCCAAATCCGGAATTACCACGGACGAATGTTGGAACGGAAGGGGCTCAGTGGGCGAGACCGTTGCCGGTGAACAGCATGCCTCGCGTTCGGCAGTCGTGGCCGACTCAGACCATGACCGTTTGGCGGCCACTACGTCCGCGCTCGATGCAGCGGGCTTCCAGGTTTTTGCTGTCAAGGACACCGCTTCCATGGCCATCCATCTCCAGCAACACCGCCCGTCAGTGGTGGTGGCGGAGAACTCCCTCGCCCACGGACTCGGCAGCCCCGGAGTTCCTGTGCTGCTGATTCTGGATGCGCAGGAGTTCGTGGACCTTGAGGAAGTGGAATCCTGGCGTGTAGCTGACTACGTCATCAGCCCGGTGCGTGCCGGTGAGCTCGTCCACAGGGTTGAAACCCTGATCGGCCGGTCAAGGGAACGCGCACGCTCACGCGGCGAAATCGAAGCACTCCGGGAGAGCCTCCGGAACGTCTCGGCGGCAATCCGGCAGACCAATGACCCGCAGCTGATCGCAGAGCATGTGGTTCGCGGATTTGGCGAGGCCTTGGCCGTGGACCACGTTTGGTTCGCCACTTTTCGCGATGAACGAGTCCCCAGCATCCGGGCGCAATGGAACCGTCCAGGCCTTCCGCTGCTGCCCGCCAGACTCGGCGAGAGCGAAAACATCATCACCGAAACTGCCAACAGGCTGTGGGCCGAAGCAGACGTCCTCGCCGTGGTGGACCACCGGGAAAACCCCGACTCAAAGATCGCCAAGGCACTGCTGGACTGGTCCGGGGAACTCAAACCCGTTTCCACCGTGCTGCTTCCCGTTGGCGAAGGCGCTTCCGCACTGGGCATCATCCTGTTGTCCACTGTGCAAAAGCGGCACGACTGGACCCGTCCCGAGATCGCCTTGATGCAACACGTTGCCGGGAACGTAGCCCACGGGCTCATCCAAGGCCACCTCATCAGCGCTCAACAGCGCGTCCTGCACCAGCTGAGGCAACTGGACAAGGCCAAGACAGACTTCCTGGCCACCGTGAACCACGAGCTGCGAACACCGCTGACGTCCATCACCGCCTACCTGGACATGATCCAGGACGGTTCCGGGGGCCCGGTCCCCGAGGGCATCCGGAAAATGCTGGATGTCATCGCCCGGAACTCGGACCGCCTACGCAGGCTCATCGAGGACATGCTCACGGTCTCCATGCAGGACGGCAGCAACCTGGACCTCAAACCGGTTGATATCGACAAACTCCTCCAAGTGGTGGTGGCAACGCTCCGTCCGCTGGCAGAGTCCCGCCACGTTTCCGTGTCCTTCACGGAGGCCACCGAGGACATTGAGGTCACGGCAGACGAAGCAAAGCTGGAACAGGTGTTTACCAACATCGTGGCCAACGCCATCAAGTTCACTCCCGAGGGCGGCAGCGTGGGCATCACCAGTGCCATGTCAGCAACCGAGAACGGCCGGCTCTCAGCCCTTGTGCGGATTGCCGACAACGGCCTGGGTATCCCGGAGCACGATCTCCCCCATATCCTGACGCGCTTCTACCGGGCATCCAACGCCACCTCAGCGGCCGTGCCCGGCAGCGGACTGGGGCTGGCGATCGCCAACGACATCATTGGCCGCCACATGGGACGCATGGTGTTCGACTCCACCCTGGGCTCCGGGACCACGGTGTCCGTGGAGCTGCCGGTGGGAGGACCGTAGCTGGGAAGGTGCTGCTTTGTGGCTGTGACATCTGTGTCAAGGCCAGGCCTCAGAAATCTAAACCGCGGTCACTAATGCTCGACACGGAACGAAACAAACTGATGCCCCGGGCATCAGCCCGGGGCATCAATTTAGCTCAAGAGGCCTTGAGAGGCGCTCCCCCAATGTTTAGTTCGGCCACCAACCGATGCTGGTGGTGTTCGTCTTACCTGTGG
This sequence comes from Arthrobacter sp. Rue61a, assembly GCF_000294695.2. Taxonomy (NCBI): domain Bacteria; kingdom Bacillati; phylum Actinomycetota; class Actinomycetes; order Micrococcales; family Micrococcaceae; genus Arthrobacter; species Arthrobacter sp. Rue61a. The sequence continues at coordinate 3,715,486 of NC_018531.1, forward strand.
TGGTGCTGTTCGGCCACCAGCCGATTGCCGTACTGTCCTGCGTAGGCTCGGCATTGGCCGGAGCAGCGAATCCTGTTACTGCCAGAACCGCCGCCATGAGCAGGGTTGCCGCAAATTTCTTCATCCGCTATGCCCTTTCGTACTGATGCGAATTTGTTGACTGTGACTTGAATAAAGTCACGGGGCAAACTATACGAGCTTTTCTTCCGCAATGACATGGATAATGGGCATATGCAAAGTCCCCACCTGGCCTCCCACCTTGTTGCCGGACTCAATGCACGCGCCAAATGGAAGGCGCGGGACTTTGACGAGGCCTTCAGGCTGGCAGCAGAGGCCGCTGAACTTGCCCGGGACGCCGGAGACGAACTCGCCTGGTGGAACATGCGTTACCTGCAGGCGGAGTGCCTCCGTGATCAGGGAAGCATCGAGGAATTCCTGGCGCTTGCGTCCACCCTCAATGATCACAGCCTTACCGCTTCCTCCCCCGAGCTTGGGGCGAAGGCACAAACAATGGTGGCCATTGGGCTCCAAGGTCTCGGCCGGCTTGCCGAAGCAGCAACCATGGCGGCCGACGCGGCAAAACTTGCTGCCACTGACCCGGATCTCCTCTACGTTCAGGTCCTGGCCCAGCGCGCCCTTATCGCGGCGTTGGCCGAGAGCCGACTGCTGGATGATGCGTGGCGGGAATGCCTTGTTCTGGAGACCCTGATTACCGATGACGTTGATGAGGACACAGCGGGTAAGGGTTACTGGGTGATTGGTAACGTTGCTTTCCTGGCTGACCGCGTTATGGACGGCGGCCGCTATCACGATCTGGCCGCCGAGAGACTTTCGCCGTCAAAGGACGTTGATTTGTGGGCACGCTTCAACCGTGCCTCTGCGGAAATGCGCCTGCAAGCAAAACTCGGTGACGCGGCCACCCTTCGTTGCATCGAGAGGGCAGAGCTCGCTACGGACATCGTGGGCGGTTCCGAGCGGGACCATCTGGAAATGTCCTTGGTCCGCGCCCATTGGAATTCCCTCATCGGTGATATGCAGGAAGCCCTGGCCATCCTCGAACCCCTTTGCGCGCGTTCATCCATTCTGGCCACCCAAACATCCGCCGAAGCGCACTTTCTATTCGCACGGACTTTGCTGGCATCCGAGAGAATTGACGAAGCGTTGGCTGCCTTCGAAGAAGCAGCAAAGCTCTTCGACCAAGCGGCCCTACCTGAGCGCAGCGCGGCCGTTCGCGAGTATCTTCGGCAAAGCGTCGAGCGCCGGGGCGGGCCGCACGGGGGGTGAGCATGTCTGAAGCAGAAATGTACTCCGCGAACGACCCCCGCTTAGGGCTGCTCCTTGAAGGCATTGTCAGGTTGGCGGCGGGCGACCTGAACACCAGGATCCAAGTCTCCGACGCGCGCGATGAGATTGACGCCGTGATCATGGGCACCAACCTCCTGGCCGAAGATCTCCAGATCGTCTACGAAGAGCTCGAGCAAAGGGTGCAGGCCCGGACACAACAGCTCAATGAGGCGCACCTGGCAATGCAGCGCATGGCGATGACCGATCCCCTGACCGGCCTGAACAACCGCTCCGCTTTCGCAACCGCCCTGACCAAGGCCCAAGCGAACGGCGGACAAGGCAACAAACGGCCGGCGATCCTCCTGCTGGATATGGATGGATTCAAGGCCATCAACGATTCCCTCGGCCACACCATCGGTGACAAAGTCCTGGAAACGGTAGCTAACCGGATCAGTGGCGCGGTTCGGGAACAGGACATGGTTGCCCGCATGGGCGGCGACGAGTTCGCAGTCCTTCTGACGGAGGTGACGCCCACGGAGGCCAGCGCCATTGGCAGCCGAATCCTCGCTGCCGTGGCGGGGGTGATGGAGATCGAGGGACAACATCTCCGCTGCGGGGTCAGCATGGGCCTCCGTATGGCCGACCCCGGCCAGCGGGCCGAGGAGCTCATGATGGAAGCGGACATTGCCATGTACGAGTCCAAGGCGGACGGGCGCGGCAAACTCAAGGTGTTCGCCGCTGACATGCTGCTCGCCAGGCAAATGCGGAACCAGCTGGTGGGCGAGCTCAAAGAGGCTATCGCCGGTTCCCAGCTGGTGCTCTACTACCAGCCCATCATCAGGCTGGACACCCGCGAAATTGAAGGTGTGGAAGCACTGGTCCGGTGGAACCACCCCACCCGCGGGATCATCATGCCGGACGAGTTCATCCCCATCGCCGAGGAAACGGGAATGATTTCCGATCTGGGCGGTTGGGTGCTCCGCACCGCCGTCGAGCAGTTAAAGCAATGGCGCAGCGACCCACTGACGGCGGGCCACAACTTCAGCATGCGTATCAACGTTTCGGCGGCGGACCTGCAGCGGCTGGAGTTCATTGAAGACGTTCGCGAAGCCTTGGCTTCAGCCGACCTGGATCCGTCGCTCCTGGTCCTGGAGCTGACCGAAAGTGCCGTCATCCAGGGCAACGATCTGGACCGTTACACGCTCAATAGCCTGCGCCGCCTTGGTGTGGGATTGGAAATTGACGACTTCGGCACGGGCTATTCCTCCATCAGTTACCTTCGCCAGCTGCCCGTCGACACGGTCAAGGTTGACCGGACGTTGCTTTCCGCCTTGGGCAGCGACCCGTCCCAGCCCGCCCTGCTGGCTGCTGTTCTGCAACTGATCCGCGCGTGCGGGCTGGCTGCTGTGTGGGAAGGCATCGAAAGCGCCGAGCAGGCCGAGTACCTGCTGAGCATCGGGTGCACCAGCGGTCAGGGTTACTACTTCAGCCGGCCACTGCCTGAAGCACAGTTGACCGAGCAGCTGAAGCATCACAAGACGTGGCCTGTCAGCTGATGGTCCGCGTCCATGGATGGTGCCGTGTGCGCCACTCCGAATCCAGAATCGCGTAGATGTTCTCTGTGGCCCACTGGCCTTTGTAATGCCAGTTGTCCACCAGCGTTGCTTCAAGCCGCATGCCCAGGCGCTTGCAAATGCCGGCCGAACCGTCATTGAGGGCGTCCAGCTTGGCCTCGATGCGATGGAAGGCCAGTTTCTCGAACGCCAGCTTCATGACGGCTTCCGCAGCCTCCGTGGCAATCCCGTGGCCGCGGGCCTCGGGATGGAGGATCCAGCCCAGCTCGCCCTGCCCGGTGCCCTCCAACCACTTCAGTACTACCTCGCCAAGCAGGCCGGGCTTGTCCTTATGCTCGATTGCCAAGCAAACCCAGTCTCCTTCCTGGTTGAATTCGAAGTTTGCGTACCGGCCAAGGACCTCCATGGACTTGGTTTTGGTCAGCTCGTTGCGCAACAGGAACCGGGCTGTTTCGGGCAGCGACTGGTATCCGTGGAACCGTTCGAGGTCTTCAGCTTCGAAGCGCCGCAGGACGAGTCGGTCGGTGATGATGGGAAGCTCAATTTCGGGCATGCTTCCGAGGCTACTAGCTACGGGTGAATCGTGGTCCAGTCTTGACACGTGGCGCGATCTGGGATTACCTAATGAACATTCGGTAAATAAAGCTGGAGGCAATGACGCATGGTTGAAACAACCCTCTCCGGTGCTCAGCACCACATCCTGACCAACGACTACGCGTCCGAATGGATGGGCATCGAGGTCCTCAAGCTCGACGACGGCCACGCCACCATCCGCATGCATCTCCGCCAGGAAATGCTCAACGGATTCGGCATGGCACACGGCGGAATGATCTTCGCCTTCGGTGACACCGCCTTCGCACTGGCCTGCAACCCGGCCAACCCCACGCCCAAGCAAGCCGCCAACATCACGGTGGCGTCCGGCGTCGACATCAACTTCATCAAGCCGGCGTTCCAAGGCCAAGTGATCACCGCCGTCGCAAACCGCCGCGCGAGCACCGGCCGAAGCGGCCTGTACGACATCCAGATCTATGCGGCATCCCCCGATGCAGCCCCCTCCCCCGAGGCGCCTGGGGAACTCATCGCTGAGTTCCGTGGCCGCAGCCGCACCATCTCCAAGAAGTAGGAAACCCATGACGCAGAACACTGTGGCCGCCCCCGCCACCTCCACGGCAGCTGCCCCCGTGCTGGACCGTGAAGAAACCATCTCCCGCGACGAACTGGAGGCACTGCAGCTCACCCGCCTCCAGCACACCGTGGCCTACGCCTACGATCGCGTGCCGCTGTACAAGCGGAAGTTTGATGAGGTGGGCGTACACCCCACCGACCTCCGCGAGTTGAGCGACCTCGGCAAGTTCCCGTACACCACCAAAGAAGACCTGCGCCTGGAATACCCGTTCGGCATGTTCGCCGTCCCGCAGGACCAGGTTGCGCGCATCCACGCGAGCTCCGGCACCACCGGCCGGCCCACCGTGGTTGGCTACACCAAGAACGACCTCGCCAACTGGGCAACCCTGGTGGCGCGCTCCTTCCGCGCCTCCGGCGTCCGCCCCGGCATGAAGGTTCACAACGCCTACGGATACGGCCTGTTCACCGGCGGCCTCGGCGCGCACGCAGGCGCTGAAGCGCTCGGCTGCACCGTCATCCCCATCTCCGGCGGCCAAACCGAACGCCAGATCCAGCTCATCCAGGACTTCAAGCCCGACGCCATCCTGGCCACGCCCACGTACCTGCTCACCATCGCCGACGCCATGCAACACCAAGGCATCGACCCCACGTCCACGTCGCTCAAGTATGCCGTTTTGGGCGCCGAACCGTGGACCGAAGAGATGCGCCACGAGCTCGAAACCACCATGAACATCAAGGCCTCGGACATCTACGGGCTCTCCGAGGTCATGGGCCCTGGTGTGGCCGGCGAAGCTGTTGAAACGCAGGACGGCTGCCACATCTGGGAGGATCACTTCCGCCCCGAGATCATCGACCCGTTCGACCACTCCACGGTCCTCGCCGACGGCGAACCCGGCGAGCTCGTTTTCACTTCCCTCACGAAGGAAGCGCTGCCGATCATCCGCTATCGCACCAAGGACCTCACCCGCCTGCTCCCCGGCACCGCACGCCCCGCGCACCGCCGCATGGGCCGCATCACCGGCCGCAGCGACGACATGATCATCCTTCGCGGCGTGAACCTGTTCCCGTCACAGATCGAGGAAATTGCGCTCCGCATCCCCGAGCTCAGCCCCCACTTCCAGCTCGAAATCACCCGCCCCGAAGGCAAGCGCATGGACTCGCTGACTGTGAAGATCGAGCGCCGCGAGAACGTCCCGTCCGAGGCAGGCACGACGGCGGCACACACCTTGCGTGAGCAGATCAAGATTCACGTCGGGTCATCTTGCGTAGTTGACGTTGTAGAGCCCGGCTCACTTGAACGGTCCAATGGCAAGCTTCGCCGGATCTACGACATGCGACCCAAAGGCTGAGCGCCGTCCACCACTGAGATCGTGAGAAAATGCCAGCATGCCTACTGAGACCACCACCAAGCGCGGACGGCCCGGTTATGACCAGCAGTCGGTGCTCCGCATCGCCGTCGACGTCTTCAACCGCCACGGGTACGACGCAACGTCCATGGGCATCCTGGCCGAAAATCTCGGGATCTCGAAGTCAGCCATCTACCACCACGTGCCGTCCAAGGGCGATCTGCTGAAGCTCGCCCTGGACCACGCCTTGGGCGGCTTGGAAGCCATCCTCGAGGAGCCGTCCGCTACGTCCGGTCCTGCTGATGCGCGGCTGGAGTTCGTGCTGCGGCAGACCATTGCCGTGCTGGTGGACCGGTTGCCGTTCGTGACCCTGCTCCTGCGCTTGCGGGGCAACACGGAGATCGAACGCGACGCCCTGGAACGCCGCCGCGCCTTCGACCACAAGGTGGCCGAGCTGATTGCCGCTGCCCGGGAAGACGGCTCCCTGCGCCAGGACATCGATCCCCGCACCGTCACCCGTCTGCTGTTCGGCACCATCAACTCGATCGTGGAGTGGTACAAGCCGGGCGGCTCTCTGTCCCCGGAGAAGCTCGCCGACGACGTCATCACCATGGCCTTCGACGGGCTTCACACAGCCGCCTGACGCTCTCTCACATCCCCCACCCTTCCGGCCAACCCTCTCTCACACCCCCGGTGGCGGGCATGACGAAGCCAGGTGCCGCCGTCGTCGTGAAGTTCCTCATGGCTGCCTTCGGCCGGAACGACGAAACGCCTTTCCGCATTGAAGCGGAAAGGCGTTTTGTCGTTGCTGCAAGAGCGTCCCGGCCAAACCCGAGGGATCTGCGAGAGGGACCCGGCCAAACCCGAGGGATCTGCGAGAGGGACCCGCTCAAACCCGAGGGATCTGCGAGAGGGACCCGCTCAAACCCGAGGGATCTGCAAGAGCGTCCCGGCCAAACCCGAGGGATCTGCGAGAACGACCCGGCCAAACCCGAGGGATGTGAGAGAGCGTCCCGCTCAAACCCGAGGGATGTGAGAGAGCGTCCCGCTCAAACCCGAGGGATGTGAGAGAGGGACCCGGCCAAACCCGAGGGATGTGAGAGAGGGTTACTTCTCCACGAGGGTCAGGACGTCGTAGGTGGCCACGATTTCGTCGTTCTGGTTGGTCAGGACGGCGTCCCAAGCCACCTCGCCGTATTCATCAGTCTCGCGAGGCGTGATCTTCTTGGCCGTCAGCGTGACCCGAATGGAGTCGCCGGCGGCAACCGGGGTGATAAAGCGCAGGTTCTCCAGGCCGTAGTTAGCCAGGACGGGACCCGGAGCGGGCTCAACAAAGAGTCCGGCAGCCCAGCTCAGGAGGAGGTAGCCGTGGGCCACGATGCCGGGGAAGAACGGGTTGGCTTCAGCGGCTTCCTGATTGGTGTGCGCGTAGAACGTGTCGCCAGTGGAGTTCGCGAAGGCAGCGATGTCCTCAAGCGTGACTTCACGGAGGTCCGAACGTACGGCATCACCGATGCGGAGCGTGGACAGGTGCTTCCGGAAGGGATGCTCGCCCTCGGTCTCCACGGTGAAGTTCCGGTCCGCGCCGGTGTGCCAGAGACCGGTAACCGCGGTCAGCATGTTCGGCGAACCCTGAATGGCCGTACGCTGCATGTGGTGCATCACGGAGCGGATACCGCCCAGCTCCTCGCCCCCACCTGCGCGGCCGGGACCGCCGTGAACCAAGTGCGGTACCGGTGATCCGTGGCCGGTGGATGAGCGCGCGTCTTCACGGTTGAGCATGTGAACGCGGCCGTGGTGAGCAGCGATGCCGAGCACCAGTTCCCGCGCAACAGCAGGATCGTTGGTGCATACAGATGCCACCAATGAGCCGGAGCCGCGGGCCGCCAAGCGGATGGCGTCGGTGAGGTCCGAGTACCCAATCACTGAGGAAACCGGCCCGAACGCCTCCAGTGAGTGCACTTCTTCGGCTTCGGCGTCTGCCCAGCTCAGGAGCACCGGAGACATGAATGCGCCGTCTTCCACCACGCCTACGGTGCCGCCGACGGAGGTGACCGACGGCGAATCGAGAGATCCGTACGCAAGCTCACCGCCGGCGTCGAGCATGGACTGAACGGCAGCACGAACGTCAGCGAGCTGTTCCAACGACGCCAAGGCGCCCATGGTGACGCCCTCGGCTCGGGGATCGCCAACCACGACGCGCTCGTTGATGCGCGCGCCGATGGCAGCCGCGACGTCGGACGTCAGCTCCTGCGGGACGATGACGCGGCGGATGGCCGTGCACTTCTGGCCGGCCTTGACGGTCATCTCGGTGACCACCGCCTTGATGTAAGCGTCGAACTCGGGGGTGCCGGGAACGGCGTCGGGTCCGAGGATTGCGGCGTTGAGGGAGTCGGTTTCGGACGTGAAACGGACGCCGCCCTGGACCACGTTCTTGTGGCCCTTCAGCGAGTTGGCAGTGGATGCCGAGCCCGTAAACGAAACGAGGTCGCGGTAGTCGAGCTCGTCCAGGATGGTGCGGGCGGAACCGGAAATCAGCTGGATGGAGCCTGCCGGAAGAATGCCGGACTCGACGATTGCCTTGACCGCCGCAGCGGCAACGTAGCCTGTGGGCGTTGCCGGCTTCACGATGGTGGGGACGCCGGCCAGGAACGCGGGAGCGAACTTCTCCAGCATGCCCCAGACCGGGAAGTTGAACGCGTTGATTTGGACAGCAACGCCGGGGATCCGGGTGTAGATGTGTTCGGCGACGAACGATCCGTCCTTGGACAGAGTCTCCATGGGGCCGTCCACCACAACCTGCGAGTTGGGCAGCTCGCGGCGGCCCTTGGAGCCGAACGTGAAGAGCACGCCGATGCCGCCATCGATGTCGATCATGTTGTCGATCTTGGTGGCACCGCTCTGCGAAGAGGATTCGTACAGCTCTTCGCGGCGCCCGTTGAGGTACATGGCAAGCTCTTTGAGCTTGAGCGCGCGCTGGTGGAACGTCAGCTTCCCAAGTTCAGTTTGCCCGGTGGTGCGGCCGTGATTGACGACGGCGGCAAGGTCCAGTCCGTCGGTGCTGACGTTGGCCAGGACCTCTCCGGTGCTGGCATCACGGACCGGGACTTTCTTGGCGTCGGGTGCCGGCGTCCACCAAGCATCCTGGACGTAGCTGGGGACGGTTGCAACGGCTGTGGTTTCCGGGGCGACTGCGGTAGTGGTCATCGTCGACGGGTCCTTCCAAGGCACGTGAAATCGGCACGGTCATTGCTGACTGGAGCCAACATTACTGACCGGCCGTTCGGTAATATATACAGGGTACATGAATGCCCGGTGGAGTACAGCAGGAATTTTTCCGCTTTGGAGGACGCAACGAAGGGCCGGCCTCCATAGTGGGAGACCGACCCTTCACATTGCTGACACACGCAGTATGGCTACGAGGGTCCGAACTTGGTGTTGTAGCGGAACATGAATGCGGCCATGGCATCACGGTTCACGGGGAGCAAAGGCTTGAACGCCTTGCCACCGGCTTCGGCCCAACCCGTGGAGATGCCCTGGGCTGCGAGCCACGTGATCTCCTTGTAGAACTGCGCCCCGACGGGAAGATCAACGAACGGCGAAGTCGCCGGGGCAGTGAACTCAGGCTGCTCAGCCAAACGGTACATGAACGCAGCCATGGCATCGCGGTTCACGGGCTGCAACGGCCGGTAGGTCTTGGTCTTGTCAGCCTCTTCCCAACCGGTGGTGATGCCCTTGTCTGCCAGCCAGGTGATCTCTTTGTAGAACTTGGCGTCTGTGGGGAGGTCAGCGAACGGTGACACAGCAGGCGGGGTGAACTCAGGTTCGCCCAACAACCGGTACATGAATGCGGCCATCGCGTCACGGTTTACCGGAGTCAGCGGCTGATAGGTCCTGGACCCATTGGCTTCCCAACCCGTGGAAATTCCCGCATTGGCCAACCAAAGGATTTCATCCTGGAACTGAGCTCCGAGGGGAACATCGTCGAAGCCCCGGGTACCCTGCGTTGCAGTCGCGTAACTCAGTGTCCCAAGATTTGTGTTCTGGCCTACGAACGAGGAAACAGACCTGGCGTTCGTTGCGTTGAGGACATTTCCGGAGTAGATCGGGCCAGCCCCCTCGGGCTCAGCCGACACAAAGTAGAGTCCCGTGGTGAGGCCAGTGACATTGAAGGTACCGTCTGCTGCGGTGTAAGAAAACCGAGTCACAAGCGACTCGTCCTTGGTGTAAACGTTAACTCGCACGCCGCTCAGGGGAGCTCCTGTGGATCCCAGGATCTTTCCGGTAAGAGTTCCGCCCTGGCGAACGGTTGCGTTGACACTGTTCAGGGTCTGTCCGGCGGCTACGGTCACCGGCGTTGCGTTAGCAGCGCCTCCGGACTCGGGGAGGTCCTTATAAAGCTGTGCCTCGTACTTGGACACGAAACCCTTGGTCCGGTTGAACTGAACCGTGTACGTGCCAGGCAGCAGGTTCTTCAGCGCGTAGGTGGTCTGGGAGGTTTCCATGACCGTTGACGCTGCAACAGTGCCGTCTTGAGCAATGGCAGTAATGCTCATGCCCGGACCACTCATAGTGGGGCCAGGGGCGGGGGCACCCGCGATGGAGCCGCCGATAGTGGCAGCCGCAACGGCAGTGTCCTGGATACCAGCGAGCTGCTGTCCTTCAGTAACCGTTACTGACTGTGAGCTGCCGACTCCCGCAACACCGCCATGCCACATGTTCGCCCACCCGCTCTGGGCTTGGAACTGAATCTTGTAAGTGCCCGGCGCGAGGCCACCCACCACATAGTTTCCGGAGTCCGAGCTTTGGAGAAACGCATTTCCCGCGTAGCCGCTGTTCGCGTAGTCGGGACCCTTGATGACGTTGACCTGACCGGTAAAGGCAGCAGAGCCAGCCGGAACGGAGACCTTTCCGGAAATGAAGGCTGCTGGCTTCAGGGTCTGGTTGATGCCCGTGGTGGTGGCACCCGGTGAAACGTTGACGAGCGTTTTTGAACCATCCGGAGAGGTTGAATAGTGAGCATTCACCACCGGCGACGGCTGGAAGGGGTAGTTGAAGTTGACCCAGACGTTGCCTGCGGGAAGTCCACTAACCGTAAACGTTCCGTCCGAGGCCACATTCGCCGTTTGATAATACCCGACTTCGGGGCCGGCGAAGACAGTTATCTTGGACGCGTCAACGCCCGCCGGTACGGTGACCGTTCCTGAAATGCTTCCCGTAGCTGCTGCAAACGCCGGGGATGCGATCCCGGCAGGCAGGGCGCCCAGGACGAGTGCCGCTAGTAGTGTGATTGCGAGCCGAAAACGGCCGCGAGAATAACCCCTCATGGGTCCCCCATGTTTCATGCGAACGAAGGGGCCGCAAATGGCGGCCCCTCGCGATCCTAATGCAGGGAACGGGTAATACTAAACGCCGCATATTTGTGAAGTGAGAAAACGCTTCGCAGACGATTAGCCCCGCCTGAGCAGCTTCCGCATCAAAAGCATGGGCTTCTTCAAGAACTCCCCCACACTCGTCCGTACAACAACGGTCTGGCTCAGCGCCTCGAGACGCTCCAGGATGTGGTCGAGCTTGGCAGCGGACTCGTCCAGGCGTCGCTGCTGCGCGACAATGAGTTCTTCTTGCTCCGACAACACCCGCGTCAGGTAAAGCATGGTGCCAAGTCCGCCCTGCGCGGCCTGGTCACGGAGATAGTCGTCGCGAACCAAGGCATCGTATTGGGCATGTTCTGCGACCTTAGCGAAGATGCTGTTGCTGTGGTGGCCATCGGATTGGGGCCGCTGCGACCAGAAGGCGAGAGGTTCGCCGTCGAGGAATCCAACGCGCGAGTGGCTCAGCACGCGGAGGTGGAATTCCCAGTCCCCCACCACGGGCAGGTTCTCGTTGTAATAGCCCACGTGGTCGTGAAGATTGCGCCTGTACAGGAACGAAATGGGAACGGCACGGTTGATCTTGAGCATGTCAGCGAGCGTTATTTGCCGCATGTCAGCCCAAAAGATTTCGCGGCGGATGGGCTCGATCGCGCCGTCCACAAGCTCTTCGATGACGATTTCCGTCCGCACCATCACGCCGCTTTCGGCAGCGTGCGCGGGGTCGTCAAGGTAGGCCACTGTTCGGGCCAGAAATTCAGGGGCCCAGAAGTCGTCGTCGTCGTGGATCACCACGAACTCGCCGGATCCTGCCTTGAGACCGGCATTCGAGGCCCCCTCCATGCCAGCCGATTCAGCGTGGTGAAGCGTCGTAACGCGGGATCGCTCGGCTTCCGACCGCTGGGAGATGAGGTGGTCCACGTCGGCAGGGTTGCCGCCGTCGTTGACAATCACCAGCTCGAAGTCCTGGAACGTCTGGGCAAAGATGTCGTCCAAGGCGCGCTCCAGGAAAATGGGTCGGTTCTTGGTTCGGGTCACGATGGTGACGCGGGCACCGGAAGTCATTGCGGATCCATTCATTTCGGAGACGAGTCAACTCTGCATGTTAGCAGCGCTGGTGACCCCGAGCTTGGCCCTGACTGCCGCCAACTCCGCCTCGGAAACGCCGTTGGACCTCAGATACGCGGCTACATCGATCGAAGCAAGGAACTCGCGCAGGCTGGCTCGCCGCCGGGTCAGCATTGCCTCAAGGTCCTCCTCGGACAGATACGGATCGTGCGCATGCGGCGCCCCGTGCGTGCGATGCCGCTCGTTGATGCCCCGCGCCGCGAGCTCGTATCCACGCACAATCTCCTCATCACCAACCCCCGCCAATCGCTGCAGGAGCAAAGCGATCACTCCGCTGCGGTCCCTACCCGCGGAGCAATGAACCACCACCTTGCCGGGTGAGGCCGCAATAACTTTGAAGACTGCCGTTATCTTCTCACCGAACAATTCCAGGTAATCCGCATACTGCGCGGGGTCCTTGAGGTACGGGCCAAAAAGCTCGCTGTAGTCCCTATGGTCCGGATCTTCCGTTGGGCAATGCACGACGTCGATCCGCGCCTTCACCTCGTCCGGCACCTCGGGATCGGTGTCGCGTTGCCGCCGCTCGCGCGAGGCGCGGAGATCGATCACGGTGCGGACGCCGTCGTCGTACATCTGCTGCCAACCGGCTTCGGTAACCCATTCATGGCGACCCATGCGATACACATCCCCGGCGATGCGCCACGCGTTCACGGCGCCGTCCCAATGGACACCGTGGTGAGCTGAAGTAGTCCCGTCCATAGGAGGTAGCTAAGCACATTGGCGCCTTGGTGTGGGAAGTGAGAGAGGGTCGCGCAAGCACGCGGGAAGTGAGAGAGGGTCGCGCGCAAGCACGCGGGAAGTGAGAGAGGGTCGCGCGCAAGCACGCGGGAAGTGAGAGAGGGTCGCGCGCAAGCACGCGGGATGTGAGAGAGGGTGGGGGGTGGGTCTTGCGGAGGCTGAGTGACCCATGTCATACTCGTTCTCGATGCGCATCGACGATACGCATCGACAAGCCACAGGAACTGTTCTGCAGAGAGCACAAGGAGGTCAGGCCATGCCCACCAGCAAGGACGTTGCCCAGGCCGCCGGAGTAGCTCAAAGCACGGTGTCCTATGTACTGAGCGGCAAGCGGCCGATTTCCGAGAAGACCCGCAAAAAGGTCGAGGCGGCGATCGAACAACTGACGTACCAGCCGAATGCCGGCGCCCGCGCCTTGGCGGGGCGCAGGACGCGCGTCATCGGGCTGGTCATTCCGTTCATTCCAGAACTGGAAATGGCCTCCCTCATGGAATTCGTTTCCGTGATCGCATCGACAGCGAGGCAGTTCGATCACGACATCCTGCTGGTCACCGAAGACGAAGGGGCCGCGGGGCTCCGCCGTGTTGTCGGTCAGCAGATCTGCGACGGCCTGATCCTCATGCAAGTGGAAGACGAGGATGAACGGCTCCCGGTCGCGCGGACGCTCAACGTCCCCGTGCTGCTGATCGGCATCCCCCGGGATCCGTCCGGCCTGGTCTGCATAGACGCAGACTTCGAAATGGCAGGCGAGCAATGCGTCCGCGACCTGGCCGCAGCCGGCCACAACGTCATTTCGATCATCGAATGGCAGCCAGCCGTCGTGAACCGGCACGTCAATTACGTTGACCGGTTCATGCGCGGAGCCGATGGGGCCGCCGAATCCCTGGGAGTGGCAGTTCAGCACTTTCCGGGAGGCGCGGATGTTGCCATCATCGCGGATTCCGTAGACAAGGCACTGGCCGCCACAGACGGCGTGCCAGCCTTCATCGCACCGGACCGCACCATTCAAGACATCCTGCGCCGTGCCCTCGCCGCCCGTGGACTGACTCCCGGCAAGGATGTCTCCATCATCGGCAGCGCTTCTCCCACCCTGGCCGAACTACAACCCGTGCCACTCTCCACGATTGATCTACGCCCGAGGGAAGTATCCCGGCGGGCAGTGAAAATCATTTGCGACCTCCTCGAAGCCGACAACCAGGGACCACACGAATCCTTGGAACTGGTACCCACGGTCATCACGCACCGTTCAAGCACGCTCCGCCCACCCCACGGCAGCTAAGTCCCCTCTTTACGTACCCGCTTTACCTCCGTTTCCGAACTCATCGATACGCATCGTCGATACGCATCGATAAATCGATTCCCAGAAAAGGAACAGACAATGAAGTCAGCACAAAGGACATCCCGTCCACTCGCTTTGGCTATGGCCGCCATGGTCGGCCTGCCGTTGGCCCTCTCCGGCTGCGGTTCCTCCACAGCCGCATCCTCCACCGAAGCCGTCACGGAAATCTCAGTGATGGACTACTACAACAACGAGCCGGACAAGTCCTTCATCGGCGATGCCCTGACCAAGTGCGGCACCCAGCTGGGCGTCACCGTCAAGCGGGAGACCGTCCCCGGAAAGTCGCTCATTTCCAAGGTTCTCCAGCAGTCCTCCTCCAAGACACTCCCGGACGTCCTCATGTTGGACAACCCGGACCTGCAGCAAATCGCGGCCACAGGTGCGCTAGCTCCGCTGGCCGATTTCAAGGTCAGCACGGAGAACTTTGCTGAAGGCGTGCTGAGCGCGGGCACCTACAAAGACAAGGTGTATGGTCTGGCTCCCACGGTGAACACCATCGCCCTTTTCTACAACAAGGACATCCTGGCCAAGGCCGGCGTCACTCCCCCTACTACCTGGGATGAGCTCAAGGAGGCCTCCGCAAAGCTCACTGCAGGAGACCAGTACGGACTGGCATTCAACGCCAACCCCACCTATGAAGGCACTTGGCAGTTCCTTCCTGTCATGTGGTCCAACGGCGGCGATGAGAAGAAGATCGACACCAAGGAGACCGAGCAGGCGCTCCAGCTGTGGACCGACCTGGTCAAGAGCGGCTCCGTCTCTTCCTCTGCCCTCAACTGGACCCAGGCTGATGTGAAGGACCAGTTCCTGGCCGGCAAGGCCGCCATGATGGTCAATGGGCCGTGGCAGATTCCTGCTTTGGACAAGCAGCCCACCCTTCAGTACGGCGTAGTGAAAATTCCGGTACGGGAAGCCGGGCAGACGTCGGTGGCTCCGCTCGGCGGCGAAGTGTGGACGGTTCCGCAGACTGGCAACAAGGCCCGGCAAGCCAAAGCAGCAGAGATGGTTGCCTGCTTGAACAGCGACGAGAACCAACTCGCCATGGCCACAGCCCGCAACACCATCCCCTCCAAAACCACGCTCTCGGACAAGTTCGCCAGCGACAACCCCAAGCTCGCAACGTTCACCGAACTGATCAAGACTGCCCGCGCACGCACCGGCCAGCTCGGAGAAGAATGGCCCGCACAGGCCACCAAGATCTACACAGCCATTCAGTCTTCACTCACGGGCAACGCCTCACCGGCCGACGCACTCAAGCAAGCCCAAGGTCAGTAGGCAGCTGCCATGTCATTAGCAACTGATCTACCTCATTCAAAGGGGCAGACTACCGGCGGGGCCGCCAAAACTCACGGCTTAGGGACCGGACAGCCAGCCCCCAGACGCCGCACCCGACAACGCCGCGAGCGCCTCTTCCAGTGGCTCTTCCTGGTTCCCGCAGTGGTGTACATGACGTTGTTCTTCGGCTATCCCGTAGTCAAGAACGTGGTCATGAGTTTTCAGGAATACACCACCTCCACGTTCTTCACCGGAGAAGCCCCCTGGGTAGGGTTCGCCAACTACGTGACTGTACTGTCGTCGTCGTTGTTTTCAACGTCCCTGCTCAACACCGTCTTGTTCACCATCGGCTCGATTGTGGGCCAGTTCGTGATCGGCCTTGCGTTGGCGATCTTCTTCCAGCGCAAGTTCCCGCTCAACGGCATCCTGCGGTCCCTGCTCCTGCTTCCCTGGCTCCTTCCCTTGATCGTCTCCAGTGCTGTGTGGCGGTGGATCCTGGATAAAGACAGCGGCGCTCTCAACCGCTTCCTTGGAGACCTCGGCATCATCGATACCGGTATTCCGTGGCTCACCAGCACCTCACTGGCCCTCATCGCGGTGGTGGGTGTGAACATCTGGATCGGCATCCCGTTCAACATGACCATCCTCTACGGCGGACTGCAGGAAATCCCGGACGAACTGTACGAGGCCGGGTCCCTGGACGGTGCCACCGGGTGGAAGGCCTTCCGGCACATCACCTGGCCCATGCTGCGGCCAGTAGTGAGCGTGGTCCTGGTGCTCGGTGTCGTCTACACGCTCAAAGTGCTGGACATCATCCTGGGACTAACCAACGGCGGGCCGGCCAATTCCACCCAGACCATCGCCACGCAGTCGTACAACCTGTCCTTCCACGAATTCAAGTTCGGTGAAGGCGCGGCCCTGGGCAACGTGTTGGTCATCATCTCCCTGGTCTTCGCAGTGCTGTACCTGCGGGCCAGCCGACGCGCAGTGGACGAGTGAGGACAGCATGACAACCACACTGAAAGCCCCCACGCTCCGGCGTAACAACCCACGAGCTACGGGACGCAAGAACTGGGGCTACACGGCACTGGCCATCTTCTTCCTGGCCATCATGCTGTTCCCCGTGTATTGGATGGTCAACGCCTCCTTGCAACCCAACGGCACCACCTTGGAAACCTCGTGGTTCCCGCTGAAGCCCGACTTCACCGGTTACGCCACAGCCATCAACGAGCAAGCGGGCAACCTGGGAACCAGCCTCATCATTTCGCTCGGAAGCGTGGCGCTGAGCCTGGCCATCGCCGCCCCGGCCGCTTACGCTTTGGCCTACTTCAAGGTCCGTGGCGCGGGAGTGGTCCTGTTCGCGATCCTCATCAGCCAGATGATTCCGGGGATCGTGGTGGCCAACGCCCTGTACACCGCGTACAACGATCTGGGCCTGCTCAACTCCATTCCAGGTTTGATTCTGGCTGACTCGGCCCACGGCATCCCGTTCGCGATCCTCATCATCCGGGCGTTCATGAACGGCATGCCGGCCTCGGTGATCGAGGCCGCACGGGTGGACGGCGCCGGACACGTCCGGGCGTTCTGGTCGATCGTGCTGCCGCTCAGCCGAAACTCATTGATCACCGCCGGGCTTTTCACCTTCCTGTTCGCGTGGAGTGACTTCCTGTTCGCGCTGACGCTGACCACCACCGAAGCCGTCCGACCCGTCACCTTGGGCATCTTCCAGTACATCGGCGCCTATGTGAACGACTGGAGTTCGGTCATGGCGACGGCGGTACTCGCCTCCATCCCGGCCATCGTCCTGCTGGTCGCGGCCCAAAAATACATCGCCGCCGGCACCACCGGCGGTGCGGTCAAGTAGACCGCCCTCCCACACCTTCAAGGAGAAAATCATGACTGAAAGCAAGCCCATCCGCGTCACTGTGTGGTCCGAGAACCGCCACGAAAAGCGCGACGAACTGGTGGCACGCCTCTACCCGGATGGTATGCACGGCGCCGTCAAGGCGGGCATCGAGGAGAACCTGGGTGCCGCCGTCGAGGTCCGGACCGCAACCCTGGATGAACCGGAACACGGCCTCACCGAGGAAGTCCTTGGCAACACCGATGTCCTCACTTGGTGGGGTCACATGTCACATGCCGACGTTGAGGACGAGATCGTGGAGCGCGTCCACCGGCACGTCCTGGCCGGAATGGGCCTGATTGTGCTGCATTCCGGGCACTGGTCCAAGATCTTCACCAAGCTCATGGGCACCTCGTGCACCCTGCGCTGGCGCTCGGAACAGGACCGCGAACTCGTGTGGACCGTGGACCCCACACACCCCATCGCCAAAGGCATCCCGCACCCCATCGAGATCCCGCAGCAGGAAATGTACGGCGAGTTCTTCGACATCCCCACCCCCGAGGAACTGGTGTTCATCAGCTCGTTCAGCGGCGGCGAGGTGTTCCGTTCCGGCTGCACGTTCCGCCGCGGTCACGGCAAAATCTTCTTCTTCAGCCCCGGCGACCAGGACTACCCCGTCTACCACCACAAGGACGTGCGGCGGGTCATCGCCAACGCCGTGGAATGGGCCATCACCGATCGTCCGGAACGCGCTGTACCGGAACTGCTGCGTTACGAGACCGGCGACTTCTTCAACGGCAAGAGCTACCAGGGAGCCAACGCGTGAGCACGCATTTCGCCACCATTCCCGACGACGGCACTCCCCTTCGCGTCGTGGTAGTCGGCGCCGGGGGCATGGGCCGCGCGTGGCTGCGGACGGTGGAATCGTCGCCGTTGGTGGAACTCGCGGGCATCGTTGACCTTGACCTTTCGGCCGCCACCGAAGCGGCGGCGTCCCTGGGCCGTCCCGACCTCCCGGTCGGTGCCGGTACAGCAGCAGTGGCGTCCGACGTCGGAGCCCAGGCCGTCATCAACGTCACCGTTCCTGCCGCGCATCATCCGGTCACCACCGAAGCGCTGGCCGCAGGCTTGCCGGTCCTCGGTGAGAAACCAGTAGCTTCCACTGTGGCCCAGGGGCTTTCCTTGGCGGCCGCCGCCGAGCTCCATGGTCAGCTGTTCATGGTCAGCCAGTCCCGGCGGTACAACAAGCACTTGTTCTCCGCCAAACACCTATCGTCAACTTTGGGTGCCGTTGGCATTGTGTCCGCTGAGTTCTTCAAGGCCCCGCACTTCGGCGGTTTCCGGGACGCCATGGACCACCCACTCCTGCTGGACATGGCCATCCACCAGTTCGATATGGCCCGTTTCCTGCTGGACGCCGACCCCGTCTCAGTGTTCTGCGAGGAGTACAACCCTTCGTGGAGCTGGTACCGCGGAGACGCAGGGTCCACGGCCATCTTCGAGATGACCGGCGGCGAGCGCTTTGTGTTCACGGGCAGCTGGTGCAGCCCTGGACAGGAAACATCATGGAATGCGTCGTGGCGGATCGGTGGCGAGCACGGAACTGTCCTTTGGGACGGCGACAACGAACCAGTATCTTCCGTTCCATCGGATGCCGGGTACTCTGAGGACCCCGGCCAGGAGATTGCCGGCTCCTTGCGGGACTTCGTGTCCGCTGTGCGCACCGGAAGCACGCCCATGGGACGTGTGCACCAGAACATCATGAGCCTGGCCATGGTGGAGGCGGCCATCCTCAGCGCTTCCACCGGTGCACGTGTTTCAGTCGATTCGCTGCTGGAAGACTCGTACCAACAAGCAATCCTGGCTGAGCGCGATCCCGCCGTGTTGGAGGTACTCAAGTCCTGGACCTCGGTGAGGAGTGCCCTGGCCGGCGAAAGCGTTGCGCTGTGACGGGTGCTCCGGCGTGACTTGGTTGCGATCTCGCCCTGATCTCGCCGAGGGGTTTGCTCTCGGGCTTATCGGGTGTTCTTACACCCGAGATCTCACCCCTCGGCGAACGGGTTAGCGCTTTGCCAGCTGGGCGGGCTTGATTGTGGAGAGTAGGGCTGCGGCGTAGGCCTGATGGCCGGCCGGATTCGGGTGGAAGTTGGCGTCCGGCAGGCGATTGAACGGGGGCACCGGAGCCGGGACCAGCACAATCCACGGTTCAGCTGAGTTGACCGCATGCCCGCGGAATCGCTTGGTCACGTCAACGAACACCGCATTGACCTCACTCGCCTTCACCGCTGCTGCAATGGTCGTGTTGAGAGCAGCGACGGCCCGGTTGACCTCAATCTGGTGCTCCACAGAAACAATGGGCACACCGTTGATGGGATCAAAGAGCAGTGGGTAGCCCATCACCGCGATGGTTGCTTTTGGCGCGGCTTCGGCGATGTCCCTATAAAATTCCGCAAGCGTCAACTCCAGGCCCGGCAAGAGGGACATGGCATTATTCACGGCACCTTGGCAGATGATGAGAGTCTGCGTGAGGCAAGCAACCAGAGCATCCCCACTCCCAATGTCATTGGCGCCTGCCGTAATACTGACGAGCTCCGCAGCAGCAAGCTCGTTCCCCAGGCCGCTAATCTGGGCCGAAACCGATGGAATGGGAACCTCGTCGAGAGTAAACAAGAGCGCCCCATGGCACGCCCCGTTCGCCAAAAGGTTCACGCGGCCTGTATCGGCAACCACATCCACGTAGCCGCCCTCGCTTTGCCAACAAATTGCGTCTGCATACAACCCGCCGGCCCCGGTCCCCGCCGTATACGAATCACCGAGCGCAACGTAGTCCACCGGTGGCGGCGGGGCGGCAGTAGCCGGACTTGCCGTAAATCCTAAGGTGAGCGCCAGGACCGCAAGCGCGCCCGCAAAAGCGGTGTGCCGCCGTCGTAATTGATGAGTTGCCATTGTGAATCCCCTTTTTTACCGCTCGATGGGGCTCCGGTTCCGCATGCGCGGAAGTCGCGGCTCGCCCACCAGTCGGCCGCGCACCCGGGGCAATGTGTTGGCTAGATTACGCCTACGGGTGTGATGGGGAAAGACCTTGACAGCACGCCGAGGGGTTAGTTCTCAAGGCTTACGCGACCGGATAAGGCCGAAAGCTCACCCCTCGGCGAACCAGTTACGCGCTGTACTTCTCCAACCGGAATTCCAGCCCATTCCGGACGGCCGGCCATTCGTGTTCGAGGATGGAAAAGACCACGGTGTCGCGGAGGGCACCATCCTTGCTGCGGGAGTGGTTTCGAAGCACGCCGTCCTGTTTGGCACCGAGCCGGGCGATAGCCTCACGGGACTGCTGGTTCATCCAGTGCGTGCGGAACTCCACGGCCGGGCAGCCCAGGGTTTCGAACGCGTGGCGCAGGAGCAACAGCTTCGAATCCGGGTTGGTTCCTGTACCGTGCGCCGACGCGGCATTCCACGTGGATCCGATCTCCAAGCGAGGCGTCTCGGCGTCGATATTCATGTAAGTCGTCATGCCGATGAGCTTGCCCGTGGTGTTGGACCTGGTGGCAAAAGGCACCATGGTCCCTTGGGATTGCAGCCCCAAGCGGCGATCGATTTCGGCAGCCATGCCCTCGGGCGTAGGGACCGAGGTGTACCAGAGCTTCCAGAGATCACCGTCGCGGGCAGCGTCCACCAGGCCGTGGTGGTGTTCCTGGCTCAACGGCTCCAGCGTCACGAATTTTCCGGTCAGGGTGATGGGTTCGATTGAAGTCACCCGGATAGCCTAACCGCCGCGCAGCCGTCAGTCGGTCCAGTCGAAGAAGCCCTTGCCCGTCTTGCGTCCCAGCTCGCCGCGCGCCACTTTGTCCCGCAGAATCTGCGGCGGAGCGAAGCGGTCGCCCAGCGTGGAGTGAAGGTACTCGGCAATGCCCAACCGGACGTCCAAACCAACGATGTCCGTGGTCTTGAGCGGACCAGTGGGGTGCTTGTAACCGAGGACCATGGCAGCATCGATGTCTTCCGCCGACGCCACGCCCTCTTCCACCATGCGCATCGCTTCAAGGGCAATTGCCACGCCGAGCCTTGAGGACGCAAAGCCAGGAGCGTCATTGACGACGACGGCGGTCTTGCCAAGTGCCTCAGTCCAGTTTTTCGCTGCTTCAGCCAGTTCGGGAGACGTTTCCTTGGCCAGCACCACCTCAATGAGGGTTGACGCAGGCACAGGGTTGAAGAAGTGCAGCCCCACGAAGTTCGCGGGGCGGCGAAGCTCGTTGGCTAGCCCCGTGACCGACAGCGAGGACGTGTTCGACGCCAGATAAGCATCCGCGGACAAGTGGTCCTCCACAGCCTTCAGCGCTGTGACTTTGAGATCGTAATCCTCGGGCACGGCCTCCACCACGAGACCGCAGTGGATGAAGGATTCGTAGTCCGTGGAGGTGCTGAAACGGGACATAACGTCTTCGGGGGTTTCGCTCAAGGTACCGCGGGCCGCGGACTTGGCAACGGCATCAGCAACGCGACCTTGCGCTCCGGCCGCTGCCTCGTGATCGCGTTCCACCACGATCACAGTGGCACCCTTGGTAAGG
Organism: Arthrobacter sp. Rue61a; assembly: GCF_000294695.2. Classification (NCBI taxonomy): domain Bacteria; kingdom Bacillati; phylum Actinomycetota; class Actinomycetes; order Micrococcales; family Micrococcaceae; genus Arthrobacter; species Arthrobacter sp. Rue61a. The sequence continues at coordinate 3,737,075 of NC_018531.1, forward strand.
AAGGCATGCGCGATGCCGGCGCCCATCCTGCCTCCGCCCAGGACTCCAACGACGTGCGGGATGGCGGGAGCTTCGGTCATTTCTGGGTCCTGTCTTGCGTGGGTACGTCGGGTGCGGCGGCGGTGTCAGCGGCGGGTAGGGCGGTTTCTTGCGAAGCTTTCGCGGACTTCTTATCCAGGAAAGCCTGCATGCGATCAAACTTGGCCTGGGACTCGAAGAGGATTCCCTGGGCAAGGGTATCGATCAGTGGGTGGGCTTCTGCCGGGGCGTGGAACACGGATTTGGTAATCCGCACGGCCAGAGGGTCCTGGCGTCCGATCCTGTCCGCCAGCTTGTGTGCCGCATCCATGAGCTCGGGTGCTTCGTGGATCTCCGTGATCAGGCTGATTCGCAAGGCTTCCTCAGCGCGGAGCACGGCACCGGCCAAGAGAATTTCCTTGGCTTTAGGTTCGCCCACCAGTTCCTTCAGCCGCCAACTGGCACCGGCTGCGGCCAGGATCCCCAAACCGGTTTCAGGGTTCCCGATGCGGACGCTCGGAGTTCCAATGCGGAAGTCGGCAGCGTACGCGAGCTCGGCTCCCCCGCCAAGGCAGTAACCGTCCAAGGCGGCGATCACGGGCATGGGCAACTTGGCGATCCGGACAAAGATCGTGGAGTTGATCCCCTGCAGGGCGTCGTCCCGGCGGCGTTCGCGCAACTGTCCGATGTCCGCACCCGAGGCGAAAACGCCCTCGGTTCCGGCAATGATCAGTACCTTCGGGTTCCGCTCAAGTTCAGCGCAGACCAGGTGAAGCTCGTCCACCATGGTCTGGTCGATCGCGTTACGGACCTCGGGACGGTTCAGCAGAACAGTGAGGCGGTCCCCGCGGTCCTCGATGAGAAGTGTGGAGAAGTCTTTCGGATCCAGCGCCATTACACGCCTTCCAGCAGCATCGCGGTACCTTGTCCGACGCCGATGCACATCGTCGCCAATCCGAGCTTAGGTCCGGTAGTTGAGGCCAGTTCCCGCTCCATGCGGCCCAGCAGGGTGATCGCAATTCGCGAGCCGCTGGAACCGAGCGGGTGCCCCAAACTGATGGCGCCGCCGTCGTTATTCACGATGTCCGGGTTCAGCCCGAGGCGGCGCATGCTCGCCAACGATTGGGTGGCGAAGGCTTCGTTGAGTTCCACGGCGCCCAGCTGATCCACGGTGAGGCCGGAGCGAGCCAGGACCTTTTGGGTGGCCGGGACCGGGCCGATGCCCATGATCTCCGGTTCGCATCCAGCCGAGGCGCCGTTGACGATGCGGGCGCGAGGGGTCAAACCAAACTTCTTGATGGCGGCCTCGGAAGCAACGATGATGGCCGAGGCGCCGTCGTTGAGCGTGGAGGAGTTGCCGGCCGTCACCACGGATCCGCCGTGAACCACCGGGCGGAGCCCAGCGAGTACGTCCATGGTGGTGCCTTCGCGGGGACCCTCATCCGTGTCCACCACGGTCTCCGACTTTCGGGTCTTCACCGTGACGGGAACGATCTCGTCCTTAAAGCGCCCACCGGCGATTGCGGCCAAGGCGAGCTCGTGGGAGCGGACAGCAAAAGCATCAGCATCCTCGCGGGAGATGTTGTCCACGCGGCCCACTTCCTCGGCCGTTTCAGGCATGGAGTAGGTCATCTTGCCGTCACGGGAGAGCTCGCCTTTGGTGAAGCGCGGGTTGGCGAAGCGCCAGCCAATGGACGTATCGAATATCTGGCCGGGCTTGGCGAACGCCGTGGTCGGTTTCTCCTGCACCCAGGGGGCCCGGCTCATGGACTCAACGCCACCGGCCACCACGATGTCCGCCGCGCCGGACTTGATCATCTGGCTGGCCATGATGATCGCGCTAAGGCCCGAGGCACACAGTCGGTTGACGGTGATGCCGGGGATGTGGAGGGGAAGTCCGGCCAGGATGGTGGCCATGCGGGCCACATTCCGGTTCTCCTCGCCCGCGCCGTTGGCATTACCGAGGATCACCTCGTCAATGGAGTCAGGATCGACGCCGGCACGCGCCACCGCTTCCCGGACCACCAATGCTGCGAGATCGTCCGGGCGGACGGAGGACAGTGCCCCACCGTAGCGACCTACAGGCGTGCGTGCGCCGCCAACAAGAAAAGCCTCGACCATGAGAACATCCTTCGCGAAGTGAAAGGGACCGGTCCGGAATAATATACCGACCGTTCGTTCTATAAAGATTACACGGCAGGGCGGGCCGGTCAACAGCTGAGCCCTCAGTTACAGATCAGAGGAGACCGGCCCCAGCCCGGATCAAACCACCCTGATTCCCAAGTGTCCAGCGAGCAGCGGTGCCATGAGGCTCAGCTGATAGTCATCGATCACCACTCCTGCCAGCCCCGCCAGACCGTTGATTCCACGGAACTCCGAGGTCCGCAGATCCACGTCCTTTAGCTTGGCGCCCGTGACATCCAACGTGCCGATGGTGCAGTTCTTCAGCGCCAACCGCGTTCCCGTGCAACCGCCGAGGTCCAGCTCGTTAATGATGCAGTCGGAGATTTGGATATCCATGAGCTTGGAGCCTCGAAGGTTCACGTAGTCCAGCTTGCCGCCATCGATGCGGACTGACCGCCAGTTCCCCTCATAAAGTTCGGCTGAGCCCCACCTCGGATTGCTGATCTCCACGTCTTGCCAGGAACTCCGGGCAGCCATGAAGACCGGGGCGTACGGCTCCGCGAGGATGCATTCACGGAACGTAGCTCCCCGCAATTGGGCTTCGTTGAAGGACACACCGTTAAGCTCACACTCGATGAAATCCGCGCCGCTCAGTTCCTCGCCGTCGGCAGAAACGCGGGTGAGCCGGACGCCGTCGTACCGTTCGCCGCGCTGGAAGTCCGGGGCGTCGTCGTCACGCAGTTCATCCAACCGCACCGGCGAGATTTTGGGGGCCGCTACCTTCACAGCCACCATCAGAGCGATTCCGCTTTGGCGGCGATCTCGGCGAGGTCCTTACTGAGGGCCTTGCGGGTCATGCTCATCCCGATTTTCCCGAACAAGGCCATGCCCACCTTGCTGATAAGCGAAGGATTGATCATCTCGGCGCCGAAGGTCAGCGTCAGGTCCGTGCCGCCGTCGCGGTCGTTCAAGGTGAAGCGGGTGGTGTAGTCCGCGCCTCCCTGAAGCGCCTTGACCGTGGTGCTGCGCGGAGGGTCTGTTTGGGACACCCACATCTCTACTGTTTCCTGCTTGCCCATCATGGTGCGGGTTTCCTTCCAGCGGGTGCCCTCGCCGTACGGGCCCTCACTGAGCATCTGGATGGATTCGATGCCGGAGAGCGTTCCGGCCGAGCCGGGAATGTCCGAGATGACGGCCCAAACCTTCTCCGGGCTTGCGTTGACGTGCTGCGTCAGGGTGGTGGTGTGTTCCATATATTGAGCCTAGACCCGACCCCCGACACTCCCAACCGGGGTGCTCGTTGCGAGGCCCATTCTGCACGACTCACCCCACCCAAAAGGCGCAAAGCAGGCCCCACAACACAGGGGCGTTCGTTGCGAGGCCCACTCTGCACGACTCGCGCCTCCCTTAAGGCGCAAAGCAGGCCCCACAACACCAGGGGTGCTCGTTGCGAGGCCCACTCTGCACGACTCACCCCACCCAAAAGGCGCAAAGCAGGCCCCACAACGCGAACGGCGGACGCCCCCACCAAGGGAAGCGCCCGCCGTCGAGTTATGGACCGGAAGAGGGGTGAACCGGAAGAGTTAGCTGAACAGCTCGCTCTTGGGCTCGTTGTTCTTGACCTTCTGCCATCCGAGCCACAGCACCAGGGCGAAGAACGGAATGGTGGCGAGGGTCCACAGGCCAAGCAGGAAGACCTCACCGGTTTCCTTGTCCGTCATGGAGTCGAAACCGATCAGCACGGTGATGGCCAGCAAAGCGATGAGGCCCAACCAGCTGGTCCACGGTGAACCGGGCATCGGCAGGCTGGAGACGTTGCCGCGCTTCTTCCGCAGGGCAATCTGGCTCGCGAAGATGGAGCCCCACGTGAAGATCACGCCGATGGATGCGGTGTTCAGCGCGAGGTCGAACGCGTGCGAGCCACCCAGCCAGATGTTGAGCAGGATGCCTACAAGGTAGACGCCACCGATCGCCAGGATGGCCGCGTACGGCACGTGGCGTGTGGACATCTTGGTGAGCCACTGCGGTGCGTGGCCGTTGTTGGCCATGGTGCGGAAGATGCGGCCGATCGAGTACAGGCCCGAGTTGCAGGAGGACAGCGCGGCGGTGATGACGATCATGTTCATGACATCGCCCATCCAGCCAAGGCCCATCTGGCCGAACACGGTAACGAACGGCGAGGTGCCGGCCACGTACTGGTCGGACGGCAGCAGCATCGCGAGCAGCGTCACCGAACCGACGTAGAAGACAACAATACGGACCACGACGGCGCGGATCGCCTTGGGAACTTCGCGTTCCGGGTTTTCCATCTCACCAGCGGTAATGCCGACGAGCTCGATGGCGTTGTAAGCGAAGATCACGGCGTTGAGGACCAGGATCATCACCAGGCCGCCCTTGGGGAACATGCCGCCGTCTTCGTGGAAGAGGTTTGCGACGGACGCGTTGCCCTCGCCCACCTTGGCGTTGGTGACAACCATGAACGTGCCAACGGCCAGGAAGATCACGATGGCCGCGACCTTGAGGCAGGAGGCCCAAAATTCGAATTCGCCGAACGCCTTGACGCTGAACAGGTTCACGGCCACCAGCAGCACCAGCGCTGCGATGGCGGACAGTTCAATGGGCACGTTGGGGAAGAAGAACTGGAAGTACAGGCCGATTGCAATGAGTTCGGCAATGCCGGTCATGGCCCAGTTGATGAAGTACATCCACCCGGAGAGGAAAGCGCCCTTCTTGCCGAACATCTCGCCGGCGTAGCTCACGAAGGAGCCGGAGGTTTGGCGGTACATGATGAGCTCGCCGAGGGCGCGCATCAGCAGGTAAGCGATGACGCCGGCAATGGCGTAGGAGAAGATCAGGGCCGGGCCGGTGGAGGCGAGGCGGCCACCGGCGCCCATGAACAGGCCGACGCCGATTGCGCCACCCATGGCGATCATGGTGACGTGGCGGCGGCTCAGGGTCTTCTGATATCCCTCGGCGCTGAGGTTGGAGTCCGAGGCTGCGGATGAGGCCTTGGGGCTCTGGAGATCTGTGGGAGTACTTTGCGGCACAGCTGTTCCTTGTGGGTTGGGGTGTTGCTGTAGGTGTTACGCCAGTGCCGGAACACAGGCGGCTTTGGCACACATAATTCGAGCTTTTCCTCGTTTGAGGGTTCGAAGTGTGACAAAGAACGCAGAACGCCGAAGCTTCGCGCAACCCGTCTATCTTACGGGATTAACCACAATGCCCGTGACGCAGGCAACAAGGGGGCTGTAGATAACCGCTGTTCAGTCATGCGTCAGCACGATGTTCCCGGCCTCATCTGCGAAGACTTTGTAGGAACGCAAAGATTTCTCCCCCGTGGTGGAACAACCTGTCATCAGCTCGAAGGCGTGCTGATGGAGGGGACAGATGACCACGTTATGGTCGATGGTTCCGTCAGCGATCGGGCCGCCTTTGTGGGGGCAGACGCCCCCGACGGCGCGCAGCGTGCCGTCCCGTAACCGGAACACCGCAACCTGCTCGCCGTCGACTCCGTAGGCCCTGCCCTCCCCGAAGGGAATTTGGTCAACGGACCCCAAGACCGTATTCGCTTCGATTGCCGGAACGGACCGGGCGCTCATCGGACCGGCACCTGCGGGAGGACGGTCAATGGCAAGGAAGTCCGGAACTGACCGGGCGTCAGCGGATCATCCCGTTCGCTCCAGGGATCCACGTAGCTGTCAACGGACGCCTGCATGGCGGCGTCCAATTGGGCGGCGATCCCTTCGGAGTCGTCCAGAATGACGCTGCGAATATGGTCGATGCCTACCCGCGGAACAAACGAGTAACTCCGCTCCAGCCAGTTGGCGTTTTCCCTGTAGTACTGCATGAACCGGCCCGCCAAGAGTGTGACCTCTTCCGGTGTATCCACGGTAACCAGTAGGTCGCCTTTCCGGATGTGGGCGCCGGCCGCTCCCCCTATATAGATCTCCCAGCGTCCGCCTTCCACAGCCACCACCCCGACGTCTTTCACCAAGGACTCGGCGCAATTGCGTGGACACCCGGAGACCGCGAGCTTCAGCTTGGCAGGCGCTTCGATTCCTTGGAAACGGGACTCCAAAGAGATGCCCAGACCGGTGGAGTCACCTGTCCCAAACCGGCAATAGTCCTTGCCAACACAGGTTTTGACGGTGCGAAAGCTCTTTCCGTAGGCGTATCCGGACGGCATGTCCAGGTCAGCCCAGACCTGTGGCAGGTCCTCTTTCGGGACTCCCAAAAGGTCAATCCGTTGACCGCCGGTCAGCTTGATCATGGGAATGCTGTGTTTCTCCGCGACGTCGGCAATCCTCCGGAGCTGTTGAACAGACGTCACCCCGCCTTTCATCTGTGGGACCACGGAGAATGTGCCGTCGCGCTGGATGTTGGCGTGCACGCGGTCGTTGATGAACCGGGCGTCGCGTTCATCGATGTACAGATCGGCCAACATCATTTTCATAAGCGAAGCCAGCGCCATCTTGGATTTGGCATCCTCAACACTGCCCGGGGCGAGCGCCGCAAACACCTGGGAAACGGATCGCAGCCCGCGTGCCCGGATCTCGGCCATCAAAGCAGGCTTGTCCAAAGGAATACCGGGAACGTAGTAGCCCGCGGCCAAGTCTTCCTCCACAGCCCCGCCTGCGGCCCACTCCACCACCTGCGTGACCATGAGCTTGCACGAGCCGCAGCCTTTACCGGCCCGGGTAGCATCCATGGCCGCGGACACCGAAGCGCACCCGCCACGCACCGCCGCAACGAGCGCCCCCTTGGAAACCCCGTTGCAGTTGCAGACCTGTGCGCTGTCCGCGAGTTCGGCCACACTTTCTTCTTCACCCGGCGAACCGAGATCGAACATCAGCGAGAGCCGCTCCTCCGGAAGGGGCAACCCCTGATCGAAAGCTTGGGTCAGGTAAGCCACCTTGCGGTGATCGCCCAGCAGGGTGGCGCCCACCATTTTGTTGTCCCGGATGACGATGGACTTGAACACACCCCGGCCGGGTTCCGAGAACACGATGTGCTCGTCCGTGTCCCGTTCAGGACCGGAAAGGCCCATTGAAGCGACATCGACGCCGGCTACCTTCAGTTTGGTGGCGGTCCTGGAACCCAGATATGCCGAAGACCGATCCATCCCCGTGACCTGGTCTGCCAGTACGGCGGCCTGCTCCCAGAGGGGCGCCACCAGTCCGTACACCTCACCGCGGTGTTGGACGCACTCCCCTACTGCGTAGATGTCATCTTCATCCATGACGCGCAGTTGGTCGTCCACCACAATGCCGCGCTCCACTGCCAACCCACTCACAACGGCGATATCAACATTGGGTCTGATGCCTGCGGTGACCACCACCATGTCGCAGTCAATCTCAGTGTCGTCGCGCAGCCGAACCCCACTCAGCTGGTCTGAACCGAGGATCGCCGTGGTCCGGCTTCCTGTGTGCACCTCGATGCCCAGCGCCTCGACGCTTCGCCGCAGTATTGCACCGCCGTCGGGCCCTAACTGGGCGTTCATGAGGTGACCGCCTGAGTGGACAACAGCTACGTCCAGGCCGTTGGCCTGCAGGCCGTGGGCCGCTTCCAGTCCCAGCAAGCCGCCGCCAATCACCACTGCCTTGCGCCGGTGATCGTGGTGGGCCTCGTGGTGGGCGAACTGAATCATTTTCCGGGTATCGTCCAATGTCCTGAACGTGAAGACACCGTGCCTGACCGCGCCGCTGGGTGCGTAGACACCGCCCATGGGTGGCAGGTGTGAGCGGCTGCCGGTCGCGATGATCAGGACGTCGTACGGCTCCACGCGACCGTCGGCGGCGAAGACGTGCTTGCTGAACTTGTCGATGCGATCCACCCGGACACCCGCGTGCAAGGTGATGTTGTTCTCCCTGTACCAGGGCAGCGCATTGAGGAAGATGTCCGCATCGCTTTCCTCGCCGGACAGCACATGGCTGAGCATGATCCGGTTGTAGTTCCCATACGGTTCATCGCCAAACATGGTGATGTCGAAGACGTCGGCACCGCCCCTTGCCAGGATTTCCTCAACAGCCCGGGCACCGGCCATCCCGTTTCCGATCACCACCAGCCGCCGGCGCATCAGTGCTCCACCATCCCGAGATCCACCACAACGGAACCTCTCACGCCGGCGGGCGCAACGATGAACAGCTCAATCATGGAACCTCCATCGATGTCTTCCACCACCCTCAGCGGAACGTGCACATCGCTTTTGGCCCCGATGGGGAAGTAGCGCATGGGGACGCCGTCGCGCATGAGGACCACGGTGATGAGTTCGGGGCTGGAGTTGCCGCCGCGGAAGTACAGCGTCTGGTTCACGACGCCGTCCGGGACAAAGTGCGCCAGCTCGCTGTGGAGGGGGACCGGCTTTTCCATGCCGATGCCTTCGAAGGGGTAGATGCCCTGGAGGAAGAGGTTCTTGGCGATCACGGAAGTTCCTTTCGGCCGGCTTCCTTCCATGGTGCTCCGGCCGTGTTTCAGGACACTCGATGCCACGTTTCCGCTTGCAGGACAGGGGGTAACGATCACTTTGCAGGCGGCTCACCACGGCCGCTCGCAAACAGCCGCTCGCCAGCTACAGCAGTTCGCCGCCCTGCATCCCGTACCTGACCCAGTGTCCGCCCGCCCCGACCGGACCATTGCGGTGTTCGCCTGCGATGTCGGCACGCGCGCAGCGGTCAAACCATTCCCCCAGCGCGCGGTCGTGGCTCACGATCACCAGAGTCCCCGCAAATACAGCGAGCGCAGCCTCCAGCTGCTCCACCAACACTGGCGCCAAGTGATTGGTGGGCTCATCCACGATCATGGTGTCGTACCCGCCTAGAAGGAGGCGGGCCATGGCGAGCCGGCGCTGTTGCCCGGCTGAGAGACCTCCCACGGGAACATGGAATTCAGCGGGCCGGAACAGGCCCAGCCGCAGCAAGCCCTCAGCATGTTCGTCGATGTTTCCGCCCAGCCCCGCAGCGAACGCCGGAAGCAGGCGCAGCCCCGGCCGGGCCGGCACCTCCAGTTCCTGCTGCAGGTAACCCACGTTGCCGCTCACTGTGACGGTCCCGGTGGTTGGCTCGAGTGTTCCGGCAAGGATGGACAGCAGCGTGGACTTACCGGCCCCGTTGGGCCCGGTGATGAGCACTCTTTGTCCGGCTTCCACCCTGAGGTGGGTGGGCTGGAGCCGCCCGGGAGAGCTGACGCCGCGGGCCTCCAGCGCGGGTTCGGAAACGGCCAGAGCCGCCGCCCGAAGCGGTGCTGCCAGTTTCAGTGGCACAGGCGGCCTGTCCACTGGGTTCTCCTCGAGCCTGCGGAGCCGTTCCTGGGCGTTGCGGACTTTGCTTGCTGCCGCGCTCTGCCACGTGCCTGTTTTGAAGCCGAAGGCCATCTTGTCGTTGTCGCGCTTGCGGCCGTAGCCCATGCCGTCCGCAACTGTGGCGGCTTGGAGGCGTTCGGCGGCCATGGCGTCCAGCCACTGCTCGTACTCCTGGACCCACCGGGCGCGTTCTGCCGCTTTCTCCCGGAGGTAGCCTTCGTATCCGTTCCCGTAGCGGTTCACGGACCGTCGGTCAGCGTCCACTTCGATGATGGTGGTGGCCACTTTCCGCAGCAGGACACGGTCGTGGGAGACCACCACCACGGTTCCGCGGTGCGCAGCCAGCCGCGATTCGAGCCAGGCGGTGCCGTTGGCATCCAGGTGGTTGGTGGGCTCATCCAGGAGCAACGCTTCGGCCGGGTCTGCCAGCAAGCAGGCGAGGGCTACCCGCTCCTGCTCGCCGCCGGACAGGGATCCAAGCGTTCGACGGCGGTCCAAGCCTCCCAGCCCCAGCTTGTCCAGCGCTGCTTCAACCCGGGACTCGGCGGCGTAGCCTTCTCGGAGCTGGTATTCCGTTTGAAGGCTTCCGTAGAGCTCCAGTTCCTCGGAGTCAGCATCGGCGAGGCCGGTTTCGAGGTCCAGGATGCGCGCCTCCAAGGAACGCAGCGAAGCCAAGGAAGTGTCGATGGCATCGCCTACGGTCAGCGACTCAGCGAGTCCATGGGTTTGCGCGAGGTAACCCACGCGGTAGCCGGGGTTACCGGACAGACCTGCCGTGCCGTCGTCGGGCGTTTCAACGCCCGCCATGAGCCGGAGCAGGGTGGATTTGCCCGCGCCGTTTTCGCCGACGATTGCCACGTGTTCGCCGTGGTGAATCGTCAGGTCTACGGCGTGGAGAAGTTCGCGGTCCCCGTAGCCGTGGGAAACGCCGGAAAGGTGAAGGTGGTCAGTCAAGAGGGATCCTCGCAAGTCCGCAGTGGATGGCAGAAAGCCGTGTGGGTACTGGGGATGCAGCCGGGAAGAGGGGCTGCGCTCAAGACTTCATCGCTCAAGACTGCCCGGCAAAAAGGACCGAGTCAACCCGAGACACCAGTGCTGGTGCCATTCAGCGCAAAAAAGTATTGATGTGACACCAGTGTGGCGTCATAATGGTGTCATGCAGCTGAACCAGTACGTATCCTCAGTCCAACACCAGCTGGACACTGCCGCCGAAGCAGGAGGGCCGGAAGCCCGCGCCCTCAGCGAACGCCTCACGGCAGGCCTCGAAGCCACCGTCAGGCTGGTCCTCTTGGAGGCGCTCTCGGAGGCCGCAAGCGAGATCACGCTGGAACTCGCTCCCGGCTCGGTGGAGCTCAGGCTCCGCGGCCGCGACCCCGAGTTCGTGGTGAGCAGCCCGCAGGGTGGGGACTTCGAGGCAGTCAACGAGCGCTCGGCACGCACCGTAGCGGCCGAGGATCTCGACGGCGCCAGCACCTCACGCACCACGCTCCGGCTTCCCGACTATCTCAAGCAGCAAGTCGAAGAAGCAGCCAGCCAGGACGGCCTCTCCGTGAACTCATGGCTGGTCCGGGCCGTCGGCGAGGCGCTCAACGGCGGCCACTCGAGCAAACGCAGCTCCCTCCGCGAACCCGGCGAGCAGAACTTCACAGGATGGGCACGCTAATGGCAACCTTCCAGACTCCCCAGCCAATCGCCGTCGTGGTTGATGTTTCTGTCCGCGCCGATATCTGGATCGTGGCCGGTGACCGCAAGGACACCGAGGTCACTATCCGCCCCCGCAAGCCCAAGCGAAGCCTGGACGTCAGAATGGCTGAGCAGACCACGGTGGACTACACGGACGGCCGCTTGCAGGTCAGGCTTCACCCCCCATTCCGCCACACCTGGTTCAGCGACGGCGGCGCCGTGGAGGTCACCGTGGAAGTTCCCGTCGGCAGCAGCCTGGAATTGAAGTCGGGAATGGGCGATCTCCGCTGCGAAGGCGAATTCAGCACCGCCGACCTGAAGACCGACTTGGGTCACATCCGCATCGATTACTGCGGCGAGCTCCGTGCCCACACAGACATGGGCGACGTCACTGTGGAGCGCGCCTCGGGCAGGTCCCGGATCAAGACCGGCTCCGGCAAGATCCGCATCCGGGACATTGACGGAGTTGCCACCGTAAAAAACGGCAACGGCAGCACCTACATCTCGCAGGCTTCCGGTGAGCTCAGCGTTAGCGCAGCCAACGGCGACGTCTCCCTTGAACGGGCTGGCCTGTCCACTACCGTCAAAGCATCCAACGGTGACATCACCGTGGGCGAAGTGACCGCCGGTAGCCTCACTGTCCAGACCGCCGCGGGGACGCTCGCCGTCGGCGTACGTGAAGGCACCGCCGCCTGGCTGGACCTCAGCACCAAGTACGGACGCGTGCGCAATACCCTCGAACCCACCGGCGGACCCGGTGAAAGCACGGACACGGTGGAAATCCGCGCACGCAACGCCTATGGCGACATCACTGTGAAGCGCTCACCCGTCAGCGTACGGTAGCGGTCGCTACACCGTGGCGACGGCCCGCTTCCGGCGGGCCTTCGCCAGCCGCGTACCGATGAGCCCCTGCCGTGGGCTGAACAAATACACGACGGCGAACACCACGCCTTGAGTGAGCACCACCATGGCCCCCGACGCCGTGTCCAGGTAATAACTGAGGTAGATGCCGGCGACGGAGCACACCACCGAGATCACGGGCGCAATCACCAGCATCCGGGAAAAACGGTCGGTCAGCAGGTAGGCCGTGGCACCCGGGATGATCAGCATGGCCACCACCAACACCACACCCACGGTCTGCAGGGCTACCACGGAGGTCAGCGCCAGCAGGCCCAGGAGCAGGGCGCCCAGCCGTTTGGGTGACAAGCCGATGGCGTGGGCGTGCGTGGGGTCAAACGCGTAGAGCGTGAGGTCGCGTCGTTTGAGGATCAGGATCGCAAACGCCACGACGCCCAGGACAACCACCTGGATGAGGTCCGGGATGCTGACGCCCAGCAGGTTCCCGAAGATGATGTGGTTCAAGTCAGTCTGGCTCGGGGTCACGGAGATCAGCACCAGGCCCAGCGCGAACAGCGAGGTGAACACGATGCCGATCGCCGCGTCTTCCTTCACGCGGCTGGTATTCCGTACCACCCCGATCAACGTCACCGCGATCAGCGCGAACACCAACGCACCCAGCGCGAAGGGCGCACCCACGATGTACGCGAGGACGACGCCGGGAAGCACCGCGTGTGAGACGGCGTCGCCCATGAGGGACCAGCCGATCAGGACGAGCCAGCAGCTCAGGACCGCGCAGACCACGGCGGCGATGGCCGTAGTTGCAAGCGCCCGGACCATGAAGTCGTAGCTGAGAGGTTCAAGGAGGAATTCCACGGCCTAGCCCCTGTTCATGACGTCGAGGCCGAAGGCCATGGCCAGGTTCTCCGGTTGGAGCACGGTATCAGGACTTCCATGCATGAGGACCTTGCGCATCAGCAACACTGCTTCATCGCAAAGTTGCGGCAGGGCGTGGAGATCGTGAGTGGAGATGAGGATGGTGGCGCCGTCCTCGGCCAGCTCGCGGAGTAGCCTGGTGATGGTGGCCTCGGACCGCTTATCCACGCCCGCGAACGGCTCATCCAGCAGCATCATGGTGGCACCTTGCGCGATGCCCCGGGCCACGAAGGCCCGTTTTTTCTGCCCGCCGGACAACTGCCCGATCTGCCGGTCGGCGTACTCGCTCAGTTCCACGCGTTCCAAAGCATGCTCGACGGCGTCCTTGTCCGCTTTGCGGGGCCGGCGCGTGAATCCCAGGTGCCCGTAGCGGCCCATCATCACCACATCCCGGACGGACAGCGGGAAGGCCCAGTCAACGTCCTCGCTTTGGGGAACGTAGCCGATGCCGGCTTCCTTGCGCATCTTCACCGGCGGCTGCCCGTTGATGAGCACCCGGCCGGAATCCGGTTTGACCATGCCCATGATGACCTTGAACAGGGTGGACTTGCCGGAGCCGTTCATACCGACCAAGCCGCAAATCCGCGAATGGTCCAGGGTCAGGGACGCAGAGTCCAAGGCGAGGACCTCACCGTAGTGGACGGTGACGTTCTCAACAGCGATCGCGGGAGTGCTCACGGCGTTCCTCCGGTGAGTGCAGTGGTGATGACTTTGGCGTCATGGCGCATGAGGTCCAGATAGGTGGGTACGGGCCCGTCCGCTTCAGAGAGGGAATCAACGTAGAGCACCCCACCGAACTTGGCATCAGTGGCTCCGACAACCTGCTGCATGGGTGCGTCGGACACCGTGGACTCACAGAACACCGCCGGAACCTGGTTGTCCTTGACGAACTCGATGGCCCGCGTAATCTGCTGCGGTGTAGCCTGCTGCTCCGCGTTCACAGCCCAGATGTACACCTCTTTGAGGCCGGCATCGCGGGCCAGGTAGGAGAATGCTCCTTCGCAGGTGACCAGCGCCCTCTGCTTCTCCGAAAGGACGGAGAGCTTGGACACCATCTCGTCCTGCACGGTTTGGAGCTGGGCGTTGTAAGCCTTGGCGTTGGCCTCGAACTCGGCAGCGTGGGAAGGATCCAGCTTGGCGAAGGCCTTGGCCATGTTGTCAGCGTAGATCTGCACATTCTTGGGCGACATCCACGCATGCGGGTTCGGCTTGCCCTGGTAGGAATCCTCGGCAATGGGCATAACGTCCACCCCGTCACTAACTACCGCGTGCGGCACATCCAAGTCCTCCACGAACTGGGCGAACCAGGCCTCGAGATTGAGTCCGTTGTCCAAGATAAGGTCAGCTTGGGCGGCCTTGCGGATGTCCCCCGGCGTTGGCTCGTAGCCGTGGATCTCAGCTCCGGCTTTGGTGATGGACTCCACGCGGAGCTTGTCCCCCGCAACGTTCTTGGCCACATCAGCCAAAACAGTAAACGTGGTCAGGACAACGGGCTTGTCATCACCCCCCGCGGATGAGTTCCCTCCGCAGGCGGAGACCCCCAGGGCAAGTGAGATCGCGGTCAGGACAGCAGCGAAACGGCGGACGTCTTTGGCGCGCCGAAACGAAAAGTTAGGCATACCGAAAAGTGTAGCCACGCAAGTGCCAGTCGGCAAAGCTAGGCTGGTCACATGGGCACTCCATCCACCAAGGCACCTTTGTACAGATTCACCGCCTTGGACGCCATTGCCGTGGCCGCATATGTTGGCTTCACCGCCTACTTCCTGCTGGCTGGCGAGACGCTCAACCGGCTGATGCTGCAGCTGTTTACGGACCCGGCCACGGCGTCCTATGCCGTCAACGCGATCTTTTATGCCGGCGTCGGAATATTCGCCGTGGCGTCTGCCTGGCGCGTAGCCGGGCGGGACCTCAAAATCCTGGGAACCCGTCCATGGTTCACCCTGGCCATGGTTCCGCTGGCCATCGTGGTGATGCTGATTCTCACGGCCGTTCTGGTTGCGGCATTCGGGACGGCGCAAAGCTCCGAGAATCAACTGGGCATCCAAGGGCTGCTGCAACAGGTGCCGGCCTGGCTGATGGTGCCGCTGCTGGTGATCCTGGGACCGTTTGTGGAGGAGTACCTCTTCCGGCATCTGCTGATCGGCAAGTTGTCGCAGTACCTGAACATCTGGCTCTGCTGCGTGATTTCCGTGGTGGTGTTCGCGTCAATCCATGTGGTGGGCCGCGAAGGACTGGCTATGTCTGCGCTGGCTCCGTACCTGGGCATGGCCGTGGTGCTCGTGGCGGTTTATGTGTGGACGGGCAAGAACCTGATGTTCTCCTATTTTGTCCACGCCGCCAAGAACCTCATGGCCGTGGTCCTCATCTACGCCATCCCCCCGGAACTCCTCCCGAACTAGGGCAACCCGGACTGAAGGTGACCGCAAAACCCTACCCAGCCACCCGCCGTCGGGAATAGCTTGAAGAGCATGACACTCAACATCCAGGTAGTAGTGGACTGCAAGAAGCCGCACGAACTCGCCGACTGGTGGGCTGAGACCCTTGAGTGGAACGTGGAACCCCAGGACGAGGGGTTCATCCGGTCCATGATCGAGCAAGGCTACGCAACCGAAGACCAGACCATCACACACAACGGCAAGCTGGTGTGGGCAGAGGGCTGCGCGATCGTCCCCGCCGAAGACACAGACCCCAACACCGGCCGGCGGATCCTCTTCCAAACGGATCCCAACCCAAAATCCGTCAAGAACCGGGTGCACTGGGACGTCCGCTTGGAGGGACGGGACAAGGATGACGTGCGGAAACAGCTCGAAGCCCGCGGCGCCAAGCACCTGTGGACCGCCAACCAAGGCCCCCACGAATGGCACACCATGGCCGACCCCGAGGGCAACGAGTTCTGCATCAGCTAAGGCCATTACTAGACTCGGACTGTGAACAACCAACTCCCTGCCAAGGTTTCCGACGTCTTTGACCCTTCACGCTGGCGCACAGTTTCCGGCTTCGACGACTTCAAAGACATGACTTACCACCGGCAGGTTGAGCGTTCAACGGACGGCTCAGTCAAGGACCTTCCCACGGTCCGGATCGCCTTCAACCGCCCAGAGGTCCGCAACGCGTTCCGCCCGGGCACCGTGGACGAGCTCTACCGCGCCATGGACCACGCCCGCATGACACCCGACGTCGCCACGGTCCTGCTCACGGGCAACGGCCCGTCCGAGAAGGACGGCGGCCACTCGTTCTGTTCGGGCGGGGACCAACGGATCCGTGGCCGTGACGGATACCGCTACCAAGTAGAAGGTGCTGCTGGGGACTCGGCTGAATTTATCGACCCCGCCCGCGCAGGCCGCCTCCACATCCTGGAAGTCCAGCGGCTCATGCGAACCATGCCCAAAGTGGTCATCGCCGTCGTCAATGGATGGGCAGCCGGCGGCGGTCACTCCCTGCACGTTGTCAGCGACCTCACCATCGCCTCGCGCGAGCACGGCAAGTTCAAGCAAACGGACGCCACGGTGGGAAGTTTCGACGCCGGATACGGCTCTGCGCTGCTGGCCCGCCAGATCGGGCAGAAAGCCGCGCGGGAGATCTTCTTCCTCGCCCGTGAATACTCTGCCGATGACATGGTCCGCATGGGCGCTGTGAACGAGGCAGTTGACCATTCGCGGCTCGAGGAAGTGGCCCTGGAGTACGCCGCGGACATCGCCCGCCAGTCACCGCAGGCCATCCGCATGCTCAAGTTCGCCTTCAACCTGGCTGACGACGGCCTTGCCGGGCAGCAGGTCTTCGCCGGCGAAGCCACCCGCCTCGCGTACATGACGGACGAGGCCGTGGAGGGCAAAGAAGCGTTCCTCCAGAAGCGCGACCCCGACTGGTCCAACTTCCCCTACTACTTCTAGGACCACCGTGAACATCGATCCTGTACTGAAAGCCCTGATGGCCGCCCTCCATGGCGAGGGCCCCGCCGTCGAAATCGTGGTGGACGAAAACGGCGAGCCGCAGGCGGTTCCGGTGGAGACCGGCGTCGACGACGCAGCAGTGGTGGTCCGCACGTCCGGTTCCACGGGGACGCCGAAGGCAACCATCCTCACCGTTGATGCCCTCGCGGCCTCCTCAGTGTCCACTGCCGTGGCCCTGCGCGGCGAAGGCCAATGGCTGCTGGCACTCCCCCTGCAGTATGTGGCCGGGGTTCAGGTGCTGGTCCGTTCGCTGTATGCGGGCACGCGTCCGTGGGTCATGGACCAGTCGAACGGCTTCACGCCCGAGGCCTTCACTGCAGCAGCAGAGGAACTCACGGACAAGATCCGTTTTACGTCTCTGGTACCCACGCAGCTCCAGCGGTTGCTGGACTCCCCCACGCCGGAAACCCTTGCCGTGCTGCGTCGCTTCGACGCGATCCTGCTGGGCGGCGCCCCAGCATCGGCTGAACTCCTTGCCGCCGCCCACGCCGAAGGGCTCAAGGTTGTGACGACGTACGGCTCAGCCGAGACCTGCGGCGGGTGCGTGTACGACGGCGAGCCGCTGGACGGCGTCGAGGTCCGGATCGGTGAGGGCGAACTGGAAGGCCGAATCCTGCTGGGTGGCGACACCGTGGCGGCCGGTTACCTGGACGCCGCCCGCGCCTCAAAGGCAGCATTCGTCGAGGAAGGCGACGTCCGCTGGTACATCACCGGCGACCTCGGCGAGCTATCCAACGACGGCAAACTCACCGTGCTGGGCCGCGCCGATGACGTGATCATCACCGGCGGCGTCAAGGCCTCGGCCGCATACATCCAGGGCAAGCTGGAAGAGCTCGACGGCGTCACTGCGGCTTTCGTGACCGGCGTCCCGTCGCGCGAGTGGGGCCAGGCCGTGGCAGCCTATGTTGCGGTGACCGATCCTTCGCCCGAGGGCCTGAAGGGATTCACTGCCCGCCGTGAGAAAGCATTGGGGGTCCTGGCGCCCAAGACGGTGCTCGCAAACAAGGAAATGCCGATGCTTCCGAACGGAAAGCCGGACCGCATGGCCATGATTGACCTGCTTTCCAATCTGCATCAGGGACAATAGACAAGTTCTTCCCCCGAGCCTGACTAACGATCAACCGCGAAATACACGAGGTACTACACGTGGCGACAGCTGCACAATGGATTCAAGGAGCCCGGCTCCGCACACTGCCCGCGGCCATCGCGCCGGTCCTCATCGGTTCGGCAGCGGCGTACGAGCTTCAGGCTTTCCGGCTGCCGAACGCGATCCTCGCGGCACTCGTGGCTCTCCTGCTTCAAATCGGCGTGAACTACGCCAACGACTACTCCGATGGCATCCGCGGCACCGATGAGGACCGAGTGGGTCCCCTTCGCCTGGTTGGTTCCGGCGCCGCGAAACCGGAGCAAGTTAAGTGGGCTGCGTTTGCCCTGTTCGGGGCGGCGATGATTTGCGGCCTGATCCTGGTGATCATTACCCAGACCTGGTGGCTGATCCTGGTAGGCATCGGCTGTGTCCTGGCGGCGTGGGGATACACCGGCGGCAAGAATCCCTACGGATACCTGGGCTTGGGCGACGTCTTTGTCTTCGTGTTCTTCGGTCTCGTGGCCACCCTCGGCACCACCTACACCCAGGCCGGCCAGGTCAGCCTCGCAGCGGTCATCGGTGCGATCGGTACGGGGCTCATCGCCTGCGCACTGCTGATGGCCAACAACGTCAGGGACATCCCCACGGACACGGCCGCCGGGAAGCGGACCCTGGCCGTCCGGCTGGGTGACCGCCACGCCCGCGAAAGCTACGTGTTGATGCTGGCCGTAGCCATCCTGCTGGTCATCGTCCTGGCACCCACCAAGCCATGGATGCTGATCGTCCTGCTGCTGATCCCTGCGTGCCTGATGCCGGCGTGGCTCATGGTGAACGGCAAGAAGCGCAAGAGCCTCATCCCGGTCCTCAAGCAGACGGGCCTGATCAACCTCGGCTACAGCCTGCTGTTCTCGCTGGGACTGATCCTGAGCCGCGGCTTCTGAGTCTTCCGTTCGAGTCTCTTACAGATAACGCCCCTAAGAAGCTCTCTTAGGGGCGTTATCTGTACAAAAAACTTCTAGAGGGTGCCTGGGCGTTTGTCGTTGTTAACGGCAATATCCGGGTTCTTCTCCACCAGGCCGTCCTCGGCGGCGGCGTCTTCAACCTCGCCGGCGGTGCGGATGGGCTTGGCCCGCCCGGAGAAACGTTCGCGCATGGCTGCAGTGGCGGCGTCGCGCTGTTTCTGGAAGAACAGGTAGCTGATGGCGAAAGCAATCAGCCCCGCGAAGATGACCGCAAGGATCCAGCCGACCCCCAAAAAAGCGAACAGCACGAGCAACGGCGCGAACAGCGCCAGACGGATGAGGGAATACTTCAGGAAAGCCACCATCCAAGTTTAGCCGCCCGGATGGTTGCACTCTGATCACAGCCGGAAACGGGCGTCCAGTGTTTGGCTTCCGGCGACTAGACTTGGTGCATGCTCCGGGTTGTAGGCGTCGTCATAGTTCTAGTCATCTTTGTCTATGCCCTGGTGGACGTCATTCGCACCGACGGCCACCAAACACGCGGGATCTCCAAACCCGCGTGGATCATTGTGATGATCGTCCTGCCGTTGCTGGGCGCAATCCTCTGGTTCATCTTCGGCCGGCCTTACGGCAAGCCCACGGCCAAGCCCGTCCGCCGCCAGCCCACAGCCCCGGACGACGACCCCGAATTCCTCCGCAACCTGGAAACCCGGCGCCGCAACCAGGCCGAAGACGATCGCCTGAAGAAGCTCAAGGCGGACCATGAAGCCAAGGAACGCGAACTTAGGGACAAGCCAACCGACGGCAGCGGCGACGCAAAAAACAATGGCTTCAAAGCCGGCGACGTCAAGCGCACCGAGCCGGATCCCCATGACACCGACGAGCTGAAGTAGGGAAACATGGCCCAGCAAGCTGATGGATCACGGCAGTCACCTTCCTCCACACCATCAGCCAGCGGGCCCACATCACCCTCCGCACCACCACCACGACCAGGCATTTCCCTCTCCACTCCCCCGCCCATAGCGGCGGTTGTTCGGCCTCCCGGAGCCGCACGGTTGTCCCGCTCCCTGTGGGTGGCGAGCTTCGTGGCCGGAATCGCCGTAGTGGTGACAGGCTTTCTCGGCCGTGATTCCCACTTCGAACGCCTGAAGGGCGTCATCTCAGGCATGGTTCCCGACGGCGACGCCGACGCTCTGGAGGGGGCCACCGCCGTCGTGTTCCTTGGCAGCCTCACCATGCTTGCGCTGGTGGTGGCCATGGAAGCGATCCTGCTGGCGGTCCTGTTCAGACGCCGCATCTGGGCTCGCTGGGCACTGGCCCCGTTGGTCCTCCTGCATGCGGTAGTCACGGTCATCACTGCCGACTTTGTGGTGACCCCAGGCACGGACGGGACCCTGACCATAGTGCTGTTGGCGGCCCAGTTCATCCTGGCCGCGGCCGGCCTGATCCTGCTGTTCCTCCCGTCAACCACCAACTGGTTGCTTAGCGAACGGCGGGGATAGCGGCCAACATCCCTTCGCAACTACGGACCACCACGCGGCAAGCGTCCAGTGCGGCCGGCTCAGTGAGCGGGTTTTCCGCGATCAACCGCCAACGGTTCAGGCCGTTTCGTGCCGCCTCACTGATCTGCTCCGGGCTTGCCCCCGGATCCAAGCCCAACCTCAGGGGAGGCGTGCTGCCGCGTCCACCTACCAGCTGCTCAGCTTCCGCGGACAGCTCCGGAGTCAGGCTTGAGCCCTCAGTCCGCAGGGTTGCCAGGAGTTTCAATTCCCGGAACTCGTGGGCGCCCGCCTGAAGTTTTTCCAAGTTAGCTTCGAGCAGCAGCGCGACGTCCCGTGGCGAATTGCGCAGCAAGGCTTCCAAACCCACAACGACGGCACGCGCCTTGAGTGCGTCCGCGCGCGTTTGGAACAAATAGGCGATGTTATCGAGCAGCTGGCCAAGGCCGCTGCGCCGTGAGAGCTCATGGGCCAGTTCCGTAGGATTGCTGATACCGCCCCGGATCAGGGCAACACCAAGGCGGATCCCGAACAGACCGAACCTCTCCACAAGGGACGTCTTTGCTGCCTGACCGAGTCCTTCGGGTTCGGTGGCGCGGACAAAGAGATCCGCTGACAGCATCAGCCTTTCCCTCTGTTTCCTGTCCATCTGCGCCAAAAGCTGCATGGCCTCGAAATCGCCTTGGCGCATGGTCCGCGAACTCTGCGCCAGCAAGCCGGCAACCGGGACGACGCCCAGGGCAAGGGGCCTGAGGTTCTGGTCCCGGCTGTATCGATCGGCGATCACTGCGGCGGAAATGAGGGAGTCGATTCTTCCTGCGCCGATCTCATCGGCGCGGGACAGGACGGCCAAGGCATTGACTGTCCCGGATTGGCCCGCGGCGGTGTCCTTGAAGGATTCCAGGAACCGGACATCGGAGGCGTGGAGATGCCGCATGAGATAGATGACGGCATCGGCGGCCATGGGGGCGTCTTCGGGGAGGAGAAATTCCGTAGACCGGCCTGACACGTCGTGGGACAGCGAGGCGATTCCCGGGGTATCGATCAGCGTCAGCTCCCGCAGGCTGGCCGTTGGCCAGTCCACCACCAGCCGTTCAACATCCTCGGCCCGGACCTGGCCCAAATTGAACACCAAGCGGCCATCTTCACGGGTGACGGGGAGTGCTTGCGGCTCCCCGATGATGGGATGGAGCGTGATCCTGGGCGTGTGTCCGTAGCGGTACCACGTAACAATCCGCGTGCATTCCCCGGCGTCAGTGGGCGCTATTTCCTCCCCGATGATCGCATTGA
Organism: Arthrobacter sp. Rue61a; assembly: GCF_000294695.2. Classification (NCBI taxonomy): domain Bacteria; kingdom Bacillati; phylum Actinomycetota; class Actinomycetes; order Micrococcales; family Micrococcaceae; genus Arthrobacter; species Arthrobacter sp. Rue61a. The sequence goes on from NC_018531.1 coordinate 3,758,758, forward strand.
GAAGCGTTGATTTGCCGGCTTTCACCATCCCGGCCACGGCTATGCGCAAAGGCCCTTCCAGCCTGCCCTCGAGTTCGTCCACCACCGCGAGAGCCGCTGCGTCGCCGTGGAAGATCTCCCTTGCTTGCCGGAGCAGGTCCGAGGCTCCGGCAATGCCTGTGTCCATCATCCTGCCGGGATCGGCGAGGTCGCGGCGCCGGGGAGGGAGGTGGTGCCGGGCTGGGATCCAGTGTCGGGCCGGGAGACGGGCGGCTCTTCGAGCAGCTGCTGAGCGGACTTGGCCAGGGCGTCAACGGCTTTGAGCTGGTTCCGTATCTCTTTGATTCTCATGTCCCGCTCCACCGCGTACGTAGCTGCCGCTTTCTGCGCGGCCGCCACGGATTCCGTCAGGGAACGGTGGTGCTCCTCGGCAATCTCCGTGAAGTGGTCCCGCGTGGCCCGCTGGACCATCCGCAGCCTGTCCTTGAGCTGTTTGCCCACTTGGAACACCACATCATCCACGTGCTTTCGGACCAGGACTTTGGCTTCTGATTGCCGTTGCTTGAGTCGGGCCTCTTTGTCTTCCCTGAATGCTTTGCGTCCCAACATCAGGCCTGCTCCAACGGACAGCGGGTTGATGAGGGCCATACCGAAAATGCCGGTCAGCAGGCCAAACATCAGCACTCCGCCGTAGGACCCCCGCATCCCTATCAGCACCTTCTGCAGAGGCCCCAGCCGGCCGTCTTCCATGTGCTGAATATCGGCCACGGGGTCCAGCACGCCGCCGGTATCGGACACTTTCAATGCGGGGAGGGCCACCTCCTCTTCTGAGAAGTGCTCCGCAACCTGTGTGGCCAACCATTGAGCACGCTCGCTGGTCCACACGAAAGTATCTGAAACCGCTGCCGCCGTGCTCTGTTCCAGCCATTGCGTGAACTGCTCCCACGCGGGTCCAGGATCGCCTTGCTCAATGGCTGTTTCGGCCTCGCGTTGAATCCTGCGTAGCCGGTCCCTCAGGTCGTACTCCATGTCGGCGATCAGGTCACCGATGCCATCGTTGAGCGTTATCTGCCACCGCGCGGAGCGTTTGCGCAGCGCATCGGCATCCTCCTTGGCCGCATTCAGGCCGGCGATCATCTGCGGAGTTCCTGCCGGATTTTCCAAGGCTCCAAGTTCCGACTGCAGGGCGAGCCTGAGGTTATCGGTGACGGACAAGAGGTCGTTGCTCACGGATCTGCGTTGCATTCTGGCCGCCCCGCCCACAATGTTGTTCCGCACATGGCCGATCAACGCCGGGAACCCTGATTCGGCGTTCAGTTCCGGGTCCTGCAGCCGCGCCGCATGCAGACGAAGTTCCGAGGACACCGGAAACAGCGGAATATCGGGCCCGACGTCAGCCAGGTGCCTTTGATCCAGGTCCGCGATCTGGCGCCACGCGGGGTAAAGGTCCGTTTTGGACAATACGCACAGGACGTTCGGGCTGATGCGCATCGCCTGACGCAGAAACCGCATTTCCGGCTCGGTGAACTCCTGGGAAGCATCGGAGACGAACACCATGGCGTGCGCCGAGGGCAGCGCAGTCAAGGTGGTCAGTGTGTGTGTTGAGCCCAGGCCGCCAACGCCCGGAGAGTCCACGATTGTCAGGCCCCCGGACAACAGTTTCCGGGGCAGGGAAACCTCGGCTGCCACGATGTTCTTCGTGTTGCCCGGGTTGCCCTTTTCGGAAACGTATTCCGCGAGTTGTTCCAGCTGTACGGGTTGCCGTTCCAAGCCGTTCTCGGATCCGCCGGTCTCACCTTCAGCCTCGGGTCCGGTACCGTCCTTCCTGGGAACCAGGACAACGGCCGACGCCGGGTCCCCCTGCCGTACGACGGTAGGGACGGAGGTGGCGATGTCGTCATCAACGGGGCAGACCGGTGCGTTCACCAAGGCGTTGATGAGCTGGCTCTTTCCCTGTTTGAACTCACCCACCACGATCACGCGAACGCTTGGATCCCGCAGGCGGTTGAGGGTGTTTTCCAGTCGGCGACGGAGGTCGTTCCGGTCTCCCACCAGCGCCATGCCCTGCTCCACCAAGGTGGTCATGCGTCCTGTTTCCGCCACGGTCTGTCCTTTGCTCTGCCAGCCTCACCGATGAGGCCACGAAGTGCCCGGCAGACGGTTTGCCGCCTGCCGGGCACTGCTGGGGGTAACGCGTTGTGCTTCTTGTTGTTACATCGTGTGGAACTCGTTGGTGCTAGTCGATTTCCACATCGTTCTTGGCGACGACGATCGAATCGTCGATGTCGTTGTACTCCACATCCACGTCGAGTTCGTTGTCGGCGATGACCGTGTTGTCCTCCACGTTGGTGTATTCAACATCCAACTCGTTGTCTTGGACAACCGTGGAATCGTAGTTGACCTGGACGTCTTCGACATCGATTTCCTTGGAGTTGTCGATCTCCAGCTCGTTGTCCTGGATCACCGTGGAGTCGTAGTTGACCTGCACGTCTTCCAATTCCACGTTGGTGGAGTGATCGTTGGTGTACTCCAGATCCACCTCGTTGTCCTTGATGATGGTGGAGTTCTCGATGTTCGTGTACTCCACGTCCACGTCGCCGACTTCCAGTTCGGTCTCGTTGTTGTAGGAGTCCTTGTTGAACGAATCCGTGTTGTGGATATTGGTGTGCGAATTGTCCACCGAGTTGTCCTCGTTGAAGGAGTCCTCGATGTCCACGTCAACGTCGACGTCCGTGTTGTAGGAGTCCTTGGTCACGGAGTTATCGGAGTTGTCGTTGAACGAATCCTTGATCTCGATGTCCGTGTTGCCGACCTCAACGTCGCCAGGGCCCGATTCATTGATGTTGAACGAATGATCGTCGGTGTTCGTCGTTGTTGTAGTGGTTGTTGTAGTGGTGTTGCCGGAATCCCGAACATCGTCGCCGGCTGCAATTGCACCATCGCCGGAAGCAATGACGGCCTCATTGTCGAACAACTGGACTACGTCACCGTCGGCCCAGATGTTCTGGTTGACCGACTGGTCAGTAATCGTGTCGCGGTCGTCGATCGTGGTGGTGTACGAGTAGTTGTTTACTACGTGGACCAGCTGCTGGACGGCATGTGCATGGTCGTCCCAGTCACCGCCACCGCCGCCGCCGTGTCCGCCGCCGTCATGATCGTCGTCGTCATGGCCACCCCAGCCACCACCGCCACCGCCGTGTCCGCCACCGTCATGATCGTCGTCGTCATGGCCACCCCAGCCACCACCGCCACCGCCGTGTCCGCCACCGTCATGATCGTCGTCGTCATGGCCACCCCAGCCACCACCGCCACCGCCGTGTCCGCCACCGCCATGATCGTCGTCGTCATGGCCACCCCAGCCACCACCGCCACCGCCGTGTCCGCCACCGTCATGATCATCGTCGTCACGGCCACCCCAGCCACCCGTCGATGCGTGGTTGCCGCCGGTGTTGTATTCGCGGTCGAAGGACGAGCGGGCGTTGATGGGTGCGTAGTCGAGGACCACCGGGCGAACGGCGTCGACGTCGGCCGAAGAGACGTCACGGAGGCCGGCCGCTGCGAGCGCTGCTTCGGGATCCCGTACGAATTCTTCGGCTGCTTCAGGATCGTTGAACAGGCTCATCAGGAACTGCACGAGCTGTTGTGCGAGTGTAGGCATTGGAGTGCTCCCTCAAATTCTGTGATGGATAATGATTCGCCCGGCGCCTTTGCCGGGCTTGAATCCAAACTATTGCCGCGGTTGGGGACCGGGCATCGGGGGTGGTCCCCCTACCGACTGCCTCACCGTTAGGGGATGGTGTGGTTTTGCGTTAGGGGGTGGAGGGGGTTGCCGCTACGGAGGCGGGTACCCCTCCCCCAACGCCAGGCGGAGACGGACCAGGAGTTCAGAGCGGTTTTCGGCGCCCAGGCGCCGGCGCATGCGTGCCACGTGGTGTTCTGCCGTGCGGGGCGAAATGTAGATGGCCTCGCCGATTTCCCGGTAGGTCTTGCCCTCCAGGATGAGCCGGGCCACTTCCCGTTCCCTGGCGCTAAGCCCTGAAGAATCAGGGTTCCCGGGACTACCCCCGTTGTCCATGACGGGCGGGGCGACGACGGCGGTGTGGACATCCTCCTGCCGCTCTGAAGCTCCGCCGGACGGAGCCGCACTTTGGGGGTGGATGTCCCTGGCGCAAGCCAGCAGTTTCACCATGTCGCGCCGTTCGTCCGCATGCGCTGCGGCGTGGCCCGCCAAACGTGCGCCTTCCCAGGGCATCCCGACGGCGGCCAACCCGCGGGCCGCTGTTTCGACGTCGGACGCTTCGAAGCGGCCAGCCAGGACAGACACCCAGGCCTTGCCTCCAGCGGCGAGCACGGACGCCAGATGGCTGTGTTCCGATGCCCGCACCAAGGCTGCCGCGTGCGGTGCAAGACCGGCCGGGTCCTCGCTCAGCAACGCCGCCTGCACGGCCGCCCAGTGCAGCGGCACTGACCACAAGGGCGGGTTGCCCAGCCTTCCCAGCAAGTCCCAAGCACCCTCCACATAATGCGAAACTCTCCTGGATTCCCGCAATCGCGCCGCGGTGATCATCAGTTCACCCCACGGCAGAAGGCTGTAGAGATCCACGGAGACGTGCATCATCGCTTCGCGGGCCTTGTCCCACGCCAGCACAAGCTCGTGCACATCACTGCCCCGCCTGGCCAGGCCTACGTCCAAGGCCGCCAACAAGAATTCATCCCGGGGCGCCAAGGGCCAGTGGTTGGCCTTGACGGCCTCGTTGATGGCCAGGCGTGCTTCGTCGGCGTTGTCCTGCTGCATGGAAGACCATGCCCGCAGCAGGAACAGCCGGGGACGGGCAGCATCGCCGCCTTGGCCTCCAGCCAGCGCGGCTTTGAGCACTGTGTCCGCTACCCCCGGTTCCCCGCTGTGCAGGGCGCATAAGGCGGCCAGCGCGCTGGGTGTCTCCGGCAAGGGGATCGAGGTACCTGCCGCGTTCATCATGTCCGAGGCCCTAATGAGTTCAGGCAGCGCAAGTTCGGGTGCGGGCCCCAAGGTTTGGCGCAGCCCTTCCTGCGTCAGTGACAAAGCCACTGCCAGGAGCGTCGGCGAACCACTCGGCGGAGCAACTGCCAGCAACTCTTCGGCACCCACAGAATTTCCCGAACCGATCATGGCCACCGCAGCGAGCGGGGCCGAACCGTCGATCCTGTCTGATCCCAGCCAGCTGTAAGTATCGGCGCTCCGAGACAACATTCCACGCTGCGCCCAGACCGCGGCCGCCACATCCACTCCCAGGCGAAGGTCGGGCGGCTCAGGCATCGCGAGGAGTCGATCCACGATCCTGCCTGCGGAGTCCAGGTCACCGGTGGCCGCGGTGGCCTGGGCGCGCCTGGCAGCTGTGGCCAGTTCTGTTCCCCCTGCCATGAGGGCTTCGGAGTAGAGCTCGGCGGCCTGTGCTGGGTCGGTTTCCAGTACAGCGTCCGCAGCCTTTTCGAGCTCAGCCACAACACGGGGGTTTTTGAACCCACTCCTCGCAAGGTCCCGGGCTAACTCCCCCAACGCCTGACCCTCCTGGAGAGTCTTGTCCACCAGTTCTTTCTGAAGCGCGCGGATGCGGGCAGTGGGTGTTCCCTTCAGCAGGGCGTACCGTGCAGTACCCACCACGGACCCGTCCGGTGAGAGCAGCCCGGCGTCCTTGGCTGCGGCAATGATCGAGTCCAGCCCTCCATGGTCCACCAGGTGGTGGTCTCCCAGGCTGTCAGGCAGGGGCGACGGGACGGAGAACCCCACGGACAATGCCAAGAGCAGCTCGCGGACTGCCGCAGTCGCGCCCGTCAGCGTGGGAGCAATATCTGTGCCCCGGGTCTCTGTGGTCTGGTTCTGGGGGTGATCGTCTGCCGCGGGCCGAAAGTGCCCGGGCGTATGGTCCTGTCCCGTCATGGGTTAGACCGCCGAGAGCAGCGCTGGATCCGGAGTAGGGCTGGTTTCCGCTGGTGAAGGTGCAGGGTCCGGGGTGACCGGCGGTGCGGTCTCCTGCGGCAGAGTTGGTTCCGGTGACGGCGGCGGAGGGTCCTGGACCACTGTGGGCTCGGGCTGCGGTGCAGGGGGTTCCGGCGATGGTGGTGGAGTAACTGGCTCTGCCGGAGTGGTAGGCGGTGTTGTTGGCTCGATGACCGGTGGCGTCGTGGGCTCAACCACCACCGGTGGTGTGGTGGGAGGCGGAGTGCTCGGATCGGGTGTTGGTCCGCTCGCGGCACCTCCTGTGGGATCAGGGGCCGGGGTTGTTGGCGGCGTCTGCGTGCCTGGAGTCTGAGTGCCCGGCGTCTGCGTGCCTGGGGCCTGGGTGCCCGGCACGGTGGTCCCCGTTCCCGGGGCGGCCGGCGCGGTGGTGCCCCCTGTCCCGCCGGCGACTGTACCAGCGGTGGTGCCGCCAGCGCCCGCCCCTGCAGTGTTCCCTGAACCGGTGCTCGCGCTGCCTGTCCCCGCGTTCGCTGCACCCGAATTCGTTGTTCCTTGCCTGACCGGAGCCCGTCCGTTGGATCCAGCCCTCGTGACCCCGGCCTTGGCGCTCGCTTCGAGCCCCGCAGCCGGTCCTCCCATCACGGGCGCCGAACCGGCGGCGCCTCCTGCAGCGCTGCCGCCCTGCGCACCGGAAGCCTGCGCACCGGAAGCTTGCGCACCGCCGTCGCGCATGACATCGGCCGCTTGGTTTCCGAACACGGTTGCCAGCAGTCCGGTGCCTTCGGGGCTCTGTGCTGCCGTGGCGGTGGCGATGGTCAGCGCGGTTGCGGCCGCAGCGGCTGCTGCTGCCATGCGGACCCGGGGCCGTGGGGCGTGCCGACCGGGCTTGGCCGACGCCGCCTTGGGGTGGCTGAATGCCGGAACCCGGCCCGGGACGTGCGGCCTCCCGCCAGCAACGGAATCCTTGGACGCGGAAGCCAGGGTTGGAGCGCCGGCCGCGGCATCCACGGCACCCGCCCCGCTGGAACGCAGACCAGCTACGGCAGCACCAAGGCAAATGGACGATTTGGGATCGGCGTCCACGGCTATGGGACGGTCCAGTTCCACGGAAATCAGCTCTGCCACGAGTGGAATCCGGGACGATCCGCCGATCAGCAGCACGGCGCTCAGGTCCTGGGCTCCAAGGTTGATGCTCCCCAGGCTGCGTTCAAGGGCGTCCACTGTGTCCCGGACCGGGGCCTCGATCATCGCCTCGAACTCGGAACGGACCAGCCTCACGGACAGCTGGGTGCCGGGCAGGGAGACAGCAACGCTGGCTTCGCTGTCCAGGGACAGCGCTTCCTTGGCTTCCCGGCATTCCCGCCGCAACCTGGACAGGGCGGCCAACGTCCCGGGAGAACCCGGATCCATCACCGCAGCGTCACCAACATGACCCATCACGTGGCGCAGGACGGCGGCGTCGAAATCGGCGCCGCCAAGGGTTTCAATGCCGTCCGGACGGCCCAGTAGTTCAAAGTTCCCGGCTCCGGCCTTGCGCAGGACGGCGGTGTCGAAAGTACCGCCGCCCAGGTCATACACCGCGATGATGCTGCCGTCCTCAACACGCTTTTGGGAGGCGTAATGAAGGGCTGCCGCTTCCGGCTCGCTGATCAGGGTGATGTCCTGCAGACCCGCCATGTTGAGCGCTGCCAGGACCAGGGAGGTGCGGTGCTGCCCCCATGCTGCGGGGTACGTCATGATGATCGACGACGGCGCGCTTCCCTCGCGCTCTTCGGCCTTGTCCACCACCCAACGGGCCATGGTGGCATACACGTCTTCTGGGGCCAGCCAGCTCTCACCGACAGCGAGGGGAACGGAGTCACCTATCCGGCGTTTGAACTCCCGCACCATGCGCTGGGGGTCGTCCAAGCCGCGACGTTCGGCCGCTTCGCCAACCAGGATCCTGCCGTCGTCGGCATAAAACAGCACCGAGGGCACGGCGCTGCCATGCAATCCCAGCGAAAGAATTTCAGGGGTCGGAGCGGGTCCTTGCTGGGGTTTAACAAGGGCTGCGGCTGTAAAACTTGTCCCGACGTCAATGGCGAGAACATAGCTCATGGTTACCTCGAAAAGGTCACGGCGCGTCGCTAGCGGTCTGCATCACAAGCGGGTCCTGATCAAGTTAGCACCTGCCTTCACAGGGCAAAAGGGCTAATTGCTACACCGAATTGTCATTGTCGAGGCGTGAGTATGAGCTTGGGAAGTAACGCCCCTGCTCAGGGCGGGATCTGGAACTAAAGTCCCGAATAAGAATGCAAGCCGTTGAAAACAGTGTTCACGAGTGTGAAGTTGATGATGACGCAGGCGTAGCCAACGATCGACAACCACGCTGCACGGGTTCCAGTCCAACCTCGTGTGGCCCGAGCGTGGAGGTAGCCCGCATAGACCACCCAGATCACAAAGGTCCACACTTCCTTGGGGTCCCAACCCCAAAAACGGCCCCACGCCTTTTCGGCCCAGATGGCACCGAACATGAGGGTGAACGTCCAACCGATGAAGGCGATGGCATTGATTCGGTAGGACAGGTTTTCCAAGCTCAGCGCATTCGGAACCAGGCGCATGAAGCCCAGGTTGTCCGTACGGCCCGCAGCCAGGTTCTTCTGGCGGTGCGACTGCAGCAATTGCAGCACAGACATGGCGAAGGTCAGCGTGAACAGGGCTGATGACAGAACCGCGATGGAAACGTGGATGATCAACCAGTAGCTCTGCAGGGCCGGAACCAAGTGCCCCACCGGAGTCCAGAAAGCAGCGGACGCGGCCACCAGCATGATGATGGCCAGCCCGATCACGAACGTGCCCAGGAAGCGCAGATCCCTGCGGATGAGGACCACCAGGAAGACGGCCACAGCAACAAAAGCACCTGTGGTGAGGAACTCGTACATGTTTCCCCACGGCACGCGGCCCGCACCGAAAGCACGGGTAACCACGCCTGCGCCGTGGATGAGGACGCCCAAAACCGTCAGCGCCACGGCCACCCGGGCAGGTGCGCGGCGTTCGCCCGCGTACTTCATGTCACCTGCGGCGGTACCGCCCTCAACGGTGAGGCCCGACGTCGGACGCTCGGCACGGCCAGCCGGCCCACCGGCGTCGGGACCTTCCAAGCCACTGGCGACCCGGCCTGCAGCCACCGTGACCTTCTCGCCGGCGGTGTTTGCCGCGGCCTTCTGGTCCACTGCACGGAGCATTTTGCTGCTCTTCGCCAGGTCCCAGGCAAAGGCGATGAACGCCACGGTGTACGTGCCGGCGGCCAACAGCATGAACAGCTCGCTGTACTGGCCCAGGGTTTCGTTGATGACGGGCATTACTGGTCCTTCGAGGTTGAGGAAGAGACTGCTGTTGTTGCGGCGGTATCAGGAATGTTCCATTCCCGGGCCAAGATCTCGCGGAGGGCTGCTGCTTCGCCGGCCAGGCGGTGGTCTTCACCACGTGCCAGCAGGCCGTACTCCACCATGGTGCGGCCGTCCGCGTGGGTTCCGGTGCGGACCCACACGCGGCGGCGGTTAATGTACAGCGACATGACCAGACCGGCCACCGCAAGGAAACCGAAGATCAACGCGTACAGCTGGCCCGGGTTGTGGTGGATGTCTACGCCGATGTATTTCTTGACGCCATCGAACGTGATGCTGCCCTTGCCTTCGGGCAAGTCGACTGTGGCGCCCGGGGTCAGGGTGATACCCCCGGCGGCGAGGTCGCGGCCGTTGAGCTGCGTCAAGTCTTTGACGTCCAGTTCGAACACGTTCTGGGGCACGCCCTTGTCCAGTCCGAGGTCGCCGTAGAACGAGTTCAGGCTCAGCTGGGGGTTGATCAGTTCCGGGGCACCGCTGAAGGAAATGCCGTCCTCGGTGACGAACGCCGTGGGAAGGAAGAAGCCAACAAAGCCGAGCTGTTCCGGCTTGGCGTCCGGGACCTTGATGACCACGGAGGAATAGTAGTTGTCGCCTTGGACCTTGGCCGTTACGGGACCTTGGAAGGCAATATTGCCTTCGCCGTCGCGGACCGTGACCAAGGGGGCGTAGCCGTTTCCTGTGAGGTAGAGGCTTGTACCTCCGAGGGAAACGGGGTCGTTGACCTTGAGCGTTTCCTTCTTGCCCGGCGAATCCGGAGTTTCCTTGGTGGTCACTTCTGCGGTGTAGTCGATGGGTTGCCCGGCCTTGCCCGGCGATTCGCGGTCGAACCTGGCCTCGAACTTATCCAGTTGCATCGAGTACGGCTGGAGCGAACTGCTCTGGAAGTTGGTACCCGGCGTGAATTGGTCGTAGCCCACCAAGGTGTTGACGAACGTTTCGCCCTCCACCAAGATCCGCTGGCCGCTGTATCCGTAAAGCCCACCGATGGCCACAGACACCAGCACCCCGATCAAGGACGTGTGGAACACCAGGTTGCCCACTTCCTTCAGGAAGCCGCGTTCTGCACCCAAGGACGGCAGGGCGTCGTCGACGTCCCTGACCTCCACGCGGTAGCCGCGCTTCTTGAGCAGCCCGGCGGCATCGTTGATGGCCTTCGACGCCGGGATCCCGGCGTCGGCGGGTATGGCCAAGGTGCCGTACTCAGGCAGGCGCGACAGGCGCTTGGGGGTGCGCGGCGGCTGCGACTTCATGGCTTTGTAATGGGCGATGGCACGCGGTGTGACGCAGCCGATCAGGGAGACAAACAGCAGGATGTAGATGGCCGAGAACCAGGCCGACGAGTAGACGTCGTACAGCTGCAGGGCATCCAGAAGCTCGCCGTAAGAAGGGTTGTCCTTGATGTACTGCGTGACCACTGACGGGTTGGCAGGCCGCTGCGGGAACAGGGAACCCGGCACGGCGCCCACTGCGAGCAGGAGCAGCAGGAAGAGGGCCGTGCGCATGCTGGTCAGCTGGGTCCAGGCCCACCGCAGCATGCCTTTTAAACCGAGCGCGGGCAGGGCTGCCTCGGACTTGGCCTGCTGGAGTTTTCCGTCCGCTGTGTTTTCAGCGGCTGGTGACTTCTTCTTGGCTTTCACGGACTCGCTCATCAGATTGGCAACTTCACATCGTTTTGGAACCAGTACTGCAACTCGGTCACCCAGGTTCCCCACACACCGGTGGCCATCAGAATGCCGAGCAAAATCAGGATGCCCCCGCCGATCCGCTGGATGGCCAGCCGATGCTTGCGGAAGAAGGACATGACACCCATGCCCCGCCGGACGGCCAACGCAATCAGGAGGAATGGAATGCCAAGGCCCAGGCTGTAAACGAACGCCAGGAGTGCTCCCTTGGCCGCCGACGAACCGCCGGACAGGCTCAGCAACTGTACCGCGGAGTACGTGGGACCAATACAGGGCGCCCAGCCGAGGCCGAACGTGAGTCCCAGAAGCGGCGCACCCCACAGGCCTGCGGGCGGTTTGGCGTGGATCTTCGCGTCACGCTGAAGCCAGCCGAAGCCGCCCATGAACACCACGCCCATGATGATCACCAGGATGCCCAACAGCTGCGTGATCCAGGCGTTTTGCGGACCCGTCAGCAACGTCCCAAGCTGGCCGAAGGCACCGCCCAGGAGGACGAAAATCACCGAGAAGCCCAAGACAAACAGTCCGATGCCGGCCAGCATGCGGCCCCGCCGCTGCTTTTGGAGGTCGACGCCCGTCAGTCCCGTGACGTATCCAAGGTAACCGGGGACCAGCGGCAGCACGCAAGGCGAAAGGAACGAGACCAGTCCGGCCAGCAACGCCACCGGCACAGCCAGCAGCAGTGATCCGTTGAGGATCGTCTCGGCGAAAGGACTGTTCATGGGTGCTACTCGGCCACTGCGGAGGTGATGAGGGCTTTCAGGGTGCTCTTCTCGATCTCGCCGAGCACGCGCGAGGCAACCTTGCCTTCCTTGTCCAGGACCAAGGTGGTGGGAACTGCTCCCGGGGGCACAATGCCGGACACGGACAGCAGCACAGCCCCGTCCTTGTCATTGAAGCTCGGGTAGGTGATGTTGAAGGTCTTGTCGAACGCCTCAGCGGTGGCTTGTTCGTCGCGCAGGTTGACGCCGAAGAACTGGACTCCCTGGTCCTTGAAGTCCTGGTGCAGGGCTTCAAGCTGGGGGGCTTCGATGCGGCACGGAGCACATGCGGCAAACCAGAAGTTCAGGACAGTGACTTTGCCCTGCAGGTCCTCCGGCTTTACGGTCTGCCCATTAAACAGAGTGCCCTTGAGCGCCACGGGGGCTGCACGATCTGCCTTGGCGAACTCCGTCACCGAACCATCGCCGGCCACGTAGTTCTTGTTGTCGCCAGCCTTGGCTTGCTTTGCAAGGGAGTCTTCCTGGGCACACGCGGACAGGCCCATGGTCAGTCCTGCGAGGAGGACACCGCCGGCGGTCAGCACGCCGCGGCGCGAAAGATTGTTGTCCATGCTCTATGCCCCCGGGGTGCTCGCCGCGCCGGGGAGCAGAACGGCAGCAGGCTCGGTGTATTCGACGCGCACGATCTTGCCGTCGTCGTCCAAAGTCAAGGATGTCAGGGAGGTGAGGGTGCACTCACGCTTGCGGGGATCGTGCGCGAGGCGGCGGCCCTCAGCGGTCAAACGGGTTGACCAAATGGGAAGTTGGTGGCTCACCAGAATGGCTTCAGCGCCGTCGCCACCGAGCTCGATCGCCTTCACCCGTGCGTCTTCCACAGCCGCCAGAACGCGGGCCGCCTGCTCTTTATAGGGCTCGCCCCAGGAAGGCCGCAGGGGATTCCTGAAGTAGAACCAGTGCTTGGGCTTGAGGAACTCGCTCTTGGTGGGATGGAGTCCCTCAAAGTGGTTCTCGGCTTCGATGATGCGAGGATCCGTGGTGATGTCCAGGTTCAGCGCCTCGGATGTCGGCATGGCTGTTTCCTGGGCGCGGGTCAGCGGCGAGGCTACCAAATGCACAATCTTGGCACCTTCACTGGCGCGGGCCGTGAAGTGGTCCGCCAACATCCGGGCCATCTCCCGGCCACGCTCTGAGAGGTGGAATTCCGGCAGCCGGCCATAGAGGACGGCGCCGGGATTGTGGACCTCGCCATGGCGAAGCAGATGGACAGTTGCTTGGGGCATGTTTACCAGTTTCTCAAAGAAGCGGGGCGATCCGAAATCTTCTACCGCTAGTAGAACTCAAAGTTTTCCCGAAATGTTCCGTGGAGTTGGAATAAAAGATGCATATGCATGTTTATACTGGGTACGAAGCTCGGTTGACGCTTCAAGCAATGAGCTCGACCGGGCAAGCACGCAGTACCCACCACTTGATATAGGAGCAACACCATGATGACTCTCCCCGCTTCCGTCACCACCGGCACCTGGACCCTCGACGCTTCCCACAGCGAGATCGGCTTCACCGTCCGCCACGCAGGCATCAGCAAGGTCCGCGGCCAGTTCAAGGATGCTGCTGCCACTCTGGAAGTCGGTGAGACACTGGCCGACTCCAAGGTCACCGCCACCATCCAGACCGCCAGCTTCGACTCCGGCGACGTCAACCGCGACGGCCACGTCAAGGGCGAAGACTTCTTCGACGTGGAGAAGTTCCCGGAAATCACCTTCGTGTCCCGCCACGTCAAGGCCAACGGCAACAGCTTCGACCTCGTGGGCGATCTCACAATCAAAGGCGTGACCAAGGAAGTTTCCATCGAAACCGAATTCAACGGTGTAGCCGTGGATCCGTTCGGCAACACCCGCGCAGGTGTCTCCGGCGAAACCACCATCAGCCGCAAGGACTTCGGCCTCACCTGGAACGCCGTCCTCGAAGCCGGTGGCGTCCTGGTCAGCGACAAGGTAGTCATCAACCTGGAGCTCGCCTTCATCGCACCGGCTGCCGCATAGTCCTGCTGCTCCTGGTGCCGGTTCACGAGTCCCGCCCTTGTTCGTCATCCCCGCCGCACAACGCGGAGGGCGACGAACAAGAGACTGATCCGTGGCCGACGCAGCCAAACGGCGCCCCACACAGTTCACGCTGTGGGGGCGCCGTTTCGCATGCAGGGAAGTCACCCCGCAATTGTTCGGCAAAGAGCCTGCATTTAGCTGCGAGTTGGCTCCGAATTTCCTATGCATCCTTCAACCCGCGGTCTAAAGTGATGCCATGAGTACCCCAGACGAAACACCACAGCCACAGCAGCCCGGCTCCCAGCCTCCGCAGCCCGGCAATGTTCCTCCTGCGGGTTACCAGCCTCCGCAGGGCTACCAACCCCCTCAGGGTTACCAGCCACCGTCTCAACCAGGCCAGTATTCACAACCCGGCACACCCCAGCCCGGGCCCGGCCAACCTGCAGCCGGGCAGCCTGGTTTCCACTTCGAAATGCCCACCGACGGACCGCGCAGTTTCAACGACGTCATGCCTCAGGGCGGGTTCTCGGGAATGTTCAAGACCCAAGGCCTACCGACGGAGTTGAAGGTTTCCTACTTTATTTGGGTGATCTCCGGACTCCTGGGCTTGCTGTTCGGGCTTATTGGATTCTTCGCCGTGATCGCAGCCTTCGCCTTCGCCCCGGGTATCGCGGCAATCGCGCTCATCCTCCTCCTGCTCGCTTTGGCCGTTGCCGCCGCCCAGGTGGTCCTGGCCATGAAGATGAAGGAAGGCAAAGAATGGGCTCGCCTCGCTTTGACCATCCTGGCCGGCGTTTCGCTGCTGCTGGCCATCTTCGGAGCGGCAAGTGGCGGCGGTTCCGGGATGGGCCTGGGCGGCAACTGGTTCGGCTTCCTGGTCAGCGCAGTCGCCGTCGTCCTGATGTGGATGCCCAATTCGCAGCTCTGGTTCAAGGCAGTAAAGGGCCACGCATAGCACTGACCCAACTGCCGTCGTCGTGCGTGATCGGCGGTAATGCAGGCTGAAGGCCGCGGCCCGGATCCTCCGGATTCCCGCGGCTTTCATCATGAAGGCGTAAGCCGATTTGATGATTTTTCCTGTGAGCTGGAAATACCAGCGTGTGATCGTCTGCAGCGTCGGACCCGGGAGGTACGGTGGTAGCAAAACCACGCTGGGGGCAGGGTCGATTTGCTGATCCCGGCGGCCGCACCAGCAGTCGAACAAGCAAAGGAATGCCATGAGCAACCCTCCGTACCCGCCGTCAACCCCGGGTGACGACAACAAGCCCGAGCAGCAGGGCACCCAGCCTTCTGCCCCGCAGCCCCCGGCACCTCAGTACGGTCAGCCTGCCGCGCCGCAGTACGGACAGCAGTCTCCCGCTGCGCCGCAGTACGGACAGCAGTCACCGGCTGCACCCCAGTACGGACAGCAGTCTCCTGCTGCACCGCAGTACGGACAGCAGGCCTCTCCTTACGGCCAGGCCCCTGTGGCTCCGCAGTACGGCCAGGGCACTAACTGGCCGAGCCAGCAGCCCGGACCCACCACCATCCCGCCGATGGTTAACTACGCGTTCTGGATGATCGTCGCGGCCGGACTGCTGTCCGCCATCAGCTCTCTGGTCTTGGCCTTCACCGGAGCTGATCCCATCATTGATGTCATGTTCCAACAGGCCGCACAGCAGAATACAGAGATCCCTGAGGGATCCGCTGAAGGCATCCGGGCTGCCATCGCAGTCGGCGCCATCATCGGGGCGATCCTTTCACTGGGCCTCTACGCCTTGGTTGCCTTCCCCGTCCGGAAGGGCAAGAACTGGGCACGGATCCTAGGCACAGTCTTCGCGGCCTTGTCAGTCCTCGGCCTTACCAGCCTGTTCCAGTTCGGTCCCACCTACGGCATCCTGCAGCTCATCGTGATCCTGCTGGGTGTTGCAGCAATTGTCATGCTGTACCTGCCGGCGTCGGCTCCTTACTTCCGTAAGGCGCAGCCGTTCGGCAACCCGTACCAGAACCCTTACGGCCGCTAAACACGCCGACTTCCAAGTATTAGACGCGGGCGCGGACCCGGCGAAGGCTAAACAGCCTGGCCCGGAGTCTGCGCCCGTTGTGCGTGGTAGGCAAGGATCTGCAGCTCGGTTGCCATGTCCACCTTGCGGAGGTTGACGTGCGGGGGGACCTGCAGCAGCACCGGAGCGAAGCTCAGGATGCTCCGGATCCCGGCGGCAATCACGCGGTCGCACACGGCTTGGGCCACCGTTGCAGGCAACGCCAGGACCACCATGTTGGTGTGGGTTCGTTCCAGGACGCGCTCCAACTCGGCGGAGTCGCTGACCCTTAACCATCCCACCTCGTTGCCGATCACCATGGGGTCGGCATCAAAGATGGCTACGACGTCGAAGCCCCGGGACTCGAAGCCTCCATACCGGGCAAGGGCTTTGCCGAGGTTACCGGCACCCACAATCGCGACCTTCCAGTCGTGGGTCAGGCCGAGGGCTGCCGCAATGTGGCGGCTCAAGTACTGGACCTCATAGCCAACGCCGCGGGTCCCGTAAGAGCCCACATAGGAAAGGTCTTTGCGGAGGGTGGATGAGCTGACTCCCGAGGCCTCGGCCAAGGCTTCCGAGGAAACCCGCTCAACGCCTTCGGCCAGCAGAGAGTTGAGCGCGCGCAAATAGAGAGTCATCCGGGCCACAGCCGCGGGCGGGATCTGCTTGGTGGCAGGTTCGTTATCCCCGGTTGTGGCTTCCGGGGACGGTTCCAGCGCAGTCACGGTATTCTCCATTGCGTCGCTTTGTTGTTCCACTCTATGACCCCCCGCCGGACTCAACAAAAGCCATTACCTGCGGGTAACCCCACCCTCAGCCCTCCAGGACTTTCTTCAGGGTGCGGGTGAGCCGTTCCTCGTCGATCTTCCAGAAATCGCGCTGGATGCCGTTGACCAGCACCACTGGAATCTCCTCTGCGAAGCGCTCCTGCAGTTGTGGGTCGCCGTCGATCTTCTGTTCGGTCCACTGCACCCCAAGGCCTTTCGTGACACGCTCGACGGCGGCACGCGCCTCCGTGCAGAGGTGACAGTCAGCTTTGGTGAGGAGGACGACGTCGGGAATTGCCATGTCTCAAAGGTAACCGCCCCACCGACCCTCTCTCACATCCCACCCCCTTCCCGGCAACCCTCTCTCACATCCCACCCCCTTCCCGGCAACCCTCTCTCACATCCCACCCCCTTCCCGGCAACCCTCTCTCACATCCCACCCCTTTCGGCGCTCGCCCGTGCGTTCCCGACGCGGGCCCCGGCGATTGACTAGACTCAAGGCATGCCCGAGGAGAAGAACGCCGCCGTGGTCGCAGATGCCTTGGTGCAGAAGGACACCGTGCAGAAGGACGCGGCGAAAAAGGACATCGCGCAGAAGCACGCTGGCGAAGCCGCATTCTTCGACGTCGACAATACGTTGATGAAGGGCGCCAGCCTCTTCCACGTGGCGCGCAAAATGTATGAACGAAAAGCGTTCACGCTTTCCCAGGCCGCCGGGTTCGCCTGGAAGCAGTTCAAGTTCGTCATGCGCGGCGAGAACATGGAAGACGTCCACTCGGTGCGCGACTCTGCACTGACCCTTGCTGCCGGCATTACCGTGGCTGACATCAAAGCCTTGGGCGAAGAGGTCTATGACGAAATGATCGAGTCGAGGATCTGGCCGGGAACCAAAGCGCTGGCAGAACAACACCTTCGGGTCGGCCGGAAGGTGTGGCTCGTGACGGCCACACCCATCGAGGTCGCCACTGTTATTTCCACCCGGCTCGGCCTGACAGGCGCTTTGGGAACCGTGGGCGAGGTGGACGAAGGCGTGTACACAGGGAAGCTCGTGGGCGACATCCTGCACGGACCTGCAAAGGCAATTGCGGTCCAACTCGTGGCCGATCGAGAGGGTCTGGATCTGGACCACTGCTGGGCCTACAGTGACTCCGCCAACGACATTCCTTTGCTCACCATGGTAGGTCATCCCGTGGTCATCAACCCGGATTCAAAGCTGCGGCGGCACGCCCGTGAGAACAACTGGCCGGTTTACGATTTCCGCTCGGGACGCCGTGCGGCAACCCTTGGCCTCAAAGCCGCCACAGTCGGCGGAGCTGTGTATGGTTTGTGGCGCGGATTCTCGAAGTTCCGCGGCCCCCGCGTCTAACCCTCTCTCACATCCCACGGGCTTGACCTCAACCCTCTCTCACATCCCTCGGGCTTGAGCCCAACCCTCTCTCACATCCCACGGGCTTGACCCCAACCCTCTCTCACATCCCACTTGGGCCATAACAAGCCTGTGGATAACTTTCGATGGCTTTAGCATTTCTGGGCAAGAATGCCGGTATGCAAAATGCCACTGCTCTTCCTCCCCGACTGACCGCCGGCCCGTTCACCTTGGACGAGGCGGAGGCTGCGGGCCTTAGTCAGTCCTACCTCTGGAATCGCATCAAGGTCGATGGAGTTAGCCGGGGTATTTACCGGCCTGCCGATTGGAATTTCGAGCTTTCTGCGGCTGCCCGATCGCTGTCGGTTGTAAGTCCCGGCGCTTGGATTTCCCATGTGACGGCCGCCAGGCTCCATGGTGCATGCCTGCCGCCCTGGCTGGCGGATTCCAATGAATTGCATCTGAGCAAGCCGAGGCACCTGCCGTCAGTGCGGCGCAAGGGCGTGATCGGACACACAGTAGTAGCCTTCGACGACGAGGTCGAGTATGTCCAAGGCATCAGGATGAGCACACGGTCGCGGACTTGGTTGGATCTCGCGCGACGCCTGCCCGTCCCTGAGCTCGTCTGCATGGGTGATGAACTCATACGCATGCCCCGGCCGAACTTCGAAGGACGCGACAAGCCGTTCACGTCGCTGGAGGCTCTTCGCAAAATGGTTGGCAGGCACAAGAATCTGCAAGGCGTGGTTCGGGCACGAGAAGCGCTCGACCTCATGCGGGTTGGCGCCGATTCTGCGCCCGAGTCGCTGCTCCGGCTGGCGATGTTGGACGCCGGCATCCCAGAACCGGAGCTGCAAGTGCAACTCCGGCCAAACGATCCGTTCTCCCCGTCCGCGGATCTGGGCTACCGTGATCGGCGAGTAGCCATGCAGTACGACGGCGATCATCACCTTGAGCAGGAACAGATACTTCGCGATCGGCGACGTGACAAATCATTTGAAGCAGCCGGCTGGACGGTCCTCAAATTCGGCAAGGACGACCTAGCCGACAACTTTTCGTCCGCCATCCAAAAGATTAAGAGGGCCCTGCGGGTCGCACGGCGGGATCCTGCAGTCAGTTCGGGCTTTTCCCGAGGGACCTGAGAGAGGGACGGCCCCAAACCCGAGGGACCTGAGAGAGGGACGGCCCCAAACCCGAGGGACGTGAGAGAGGGTTGGGATGCAAAAATGCCCGCCACCTCGAGAGGCAACGGGCATTCACGCTTGATGAAGTATCTCTACTTCTTATTGCGGCGCTGGTGGCGAGTCTTGCGAAGCAGCTTGCGGTGCTTCTTCTTGGCCATACGCTTGCGGCGCTTCTTAATAACTGAACCCACGAAAGTTCCTTACAAACTAGAAGTTCCTGTCTGTTGGAACAGATCCGCGGAAGCAGACAGTACAACTGACAGATTCTTACATTGACGTAAAACGTTCCTTAACAGAGTACCGCTTCAAAGGGGCACCCCATGACCACCGTCCGCGGGACGGACCCCGGCTGGCCTCAGGCGGTCTCGGATTGCCCGTCCACCACAGCACCTTTGAGGTATTGGGCAACAGCTTCTTCAGGAACACGGAAGGAACGGCCGAACCTTACGGCGGGCATTTCCCCTGAGTGGACCAGGCGATACACAGTCATTTTGGAAACACGCAGGACGTCGGCCACTTCGGCCACCGTCATGAAACGCGCATTCGAGAAGTTAGTCTCCGCGGACATTTCCCATATTCCTTTGCTCTCAGACAGTAGGACACCCCCAGTGGGGCGGTGTGCCGATGCTGAGCCATCAAACAACCATGTGCTAGATACTCTAGAGGCTGATGGGGCCAATGTGAAAGAGCTCCCAGCAACTTTGGAGGCCCGGGTAAGCCCCGGTCCCGCCCGTTTCGTGGGTTCCCTGCGCGTCGTGCCGTGGGCACGGCATGATGCGCAGGGAACCCACTCAGCGGATCTACGCCGCAACCACCGCACGGCGCTTCCGGGCCGACGCTGCGAGCTGCTCCAACACCGAAGCCGTGACATCCCACTCCATGCAGGCGTCCGTGACGCTCTGGCCGTACACGAGCTCCTGCTCCCCGGAAAGCTGCTCGGCCACGTCGAGGTTCTGCGCGCCGCCCACCAGGAAGCTCTCCAGCATCACGCCGGCAATCGGCGAGGAAGAACCAGCTTCGAGCTGTGCGCCAATTTCCAAGGCAACCTCGGCCTGGCGGTGATGGCTCTTGCCGCTGTTGGCGTGGCTGGCGTCCACGATCAAGCGCGGGTTCAGGCCCTTGGCAGCAAGCTTGGCGGAAGCGGCTGCGACATCTGCAGCAGAGTAGTTGGGTCCCTTGCGTCCACCGCGGAGGATCACGTGGGTGTCCGGGTTGCCGGACGTCGCTACGAGAGCAGCGCGGCCGTCGTCGTCGATTCCCAGGAAGGCTTGCTCAGCGCCGGAGGCGCCGCAAGCGTCGATGGCCACTTGGAGATCACCGTCGGTGCCGTTCTTGAAGCCGATGGGCATGGACAGCCCGGATGCGAGCTGGCGGTGGATCTGGCTTTCGGTGGTGCGGGCGCCGATCGCGCCCCAAGAGACGAGGTCCGCCATGTACTGCGGGCTGATGGGTTCAAGGAACTCGGTGGCCGTGGGCAGACCCAACGCGGTGACCTGCTTCAGGAAGCCGCGGGCCGCGCGCAGGCCAGCGGCGATGTCGTGGCTGCCGTCCAGGTGGGGATCGTTGATGAGGCCCTTCCAGCCAACGGTTGTGCGCGGCTTCTCGAAGTAGGTCCGCATGACGACCAGCAGGTCCTCCTTGTGCTTCTCCGCCTGGCTGACCAACCGGCGGGCGTATTCGAGGCCGGCCTTGGGGTCGTGGATGGAGCACGGGCCCACGATCACCAGAAGGCGATCGTCTACCCCGTCCATGATGGCGCGGACCTGATCGCGGCCGCGGTCGACGACGGCAGCTGAGCGGGCATCCAGCGGCAACTCGGCGATGAGGTCCTGCGGGGCCGGAAGTGGCTCGAAGCGTGCAACCCGCAGGTTGGAGGTAGCGGGCTGTGCTGCGTCCGCGGCGGTAGCGGAGTGGAGCGATTCAGTGGGTTCTGCGGCGATGCTGGTCATTTCTGGGTCCTGTTCCGGGATGCGGAGCGGGCCCCTTTTCAGAACCCGCCGGATATGGCGAAGGGCAGAGAATAATCTCTGCCCTGTTGGCTCTGAAGGAAAGTTGGATGCGTGTCAGTTAGACGCGGGCCCCTCCAGAGCCAACGAAAAATACGCATACCAACGCTTAGTCATAGCCACACCATAACCGCGGTTCTTCACCGCGGGCAAATCGCGTCCATCAAGATGACAGGAGTTTGCGCAGGAACTGCAACTGCTTGATCCAGTGGTGCTCTTGGCCGCCCTCGTGGTTGTTGAAGCGGTACACCTCGATGTCCTTCTCAACCCCGCCAAAGCCTGTGCCGTAGTTGTTGAAGCTTGCGAACACCGTTGATGGAGGGCAGATATCGTCCATCTGCGCAGCCGAGAACAGCGCCGGCACTGTGGCGTTGCGGCCGAGGTGGACGCCGTCGAAGTAGTTCAGCACTGCCAGCATGGGCTCATACCTTTCCCGGTGCCGGCCCAGGAACCCGGCAATCTCGGGGTACGGACCACGCGGGGCGATGTCGATCGCGCGAGGGAAGTCCTGCAGGAACGGGACGTCGGGCAGCGCGGCGATGACGCCGTCGAGCCTTCCAGCCGTCAGCCCGGCAGCAGCAACAGTGATGCCGCCACCCTGGCTAACGCCGGCCAGCACCACTTTGGAAGGGTCGACGGCGGCATGGCTCTGTGCCGCTTCTACCGCACGGAAGGCGTCCACGTAGACCCGTCGGAAGTAGTAATTGTCCTGGTGATCAGCGCCTCGCGTCATGAGGCCGGCGTAGTTAATCCCACCGGCCGACGGGTGTGGATCCGGGGTGTCTCCGGAAACGCCGCCGTAGCCCTGCCCGCGCGTGTCCATGACGAAGTGCGCGTAACCGGCTTGGGCCCAGCGGGTGTTCTGGTTGACCAGGCCGCGCCCTCCGGAGTAACCGATGTATTCCACAACTACGGGAAGCTGCTCCCCCGGCTCGAGCTGCGAGGGTACGTGCAGCCATCCCTTGATGCGGTCTCCCCCGAAGCCGGAGAACGTGACATCGAAGGTGTTGATCACGGTGAGGTAGTTGTCCACGGGCTCAAAGACAACGTCCAACGGCAAGGCTCGGGCCTCGGCGATGGTCCGGTCCCAGAACTCTTCAAGGTCGGCTGGTACCGCGGCGTTGGAGGTGTAGTTGCGGAGCTGATCAAGGGGAAGGTCAAAAAGGGGCATGGTCCGTTCCGGTTCAGGTGGGTCTTACTGGGCTGATTCAGGCGCTGCGGGTTGTTCTGGTAGAGGACATCCTACGTCATCACAGGTTTTCGGCCTGGCTGGTTTGAATCGTTACATTTTGAAGTCAGTCGAGCTAAACTAAACGTATTCGTCCCGGGAAAGCGCTTGCTCAGGTGTAGCCTAAACCCGCCCGAACACTTTTGTGAAGACCCAGACGACGGCGTCACGCGCCATCGTTGCCGCGCCACCCGAGGAGAGCCATGGACACCGCTTCCACCGAGTCCGTCAGCAGCCCAACACCCAACAGGCCTGCCCCTTCAACCGGGACTGCAGCTTCAACCGGGCCTGCCGCGGTAACTGCCCCCGCCCGGATCGCCCTAGTGGGGGTCCACGGCTTCGGCACGCACCACCTCCGCAACCTGGAGCGGCTCAGCAAGCAGGGCATCGTGGACCTCGTGGCCGTGGCCGACCCTCATCCGCCGGCGACCGGAGCTTTGCCTGAGACCACGGCGATCCACGCCAATCTGGACGAACTGCTGGCCGGCGAGCACGGACCGGACGTCATCATCGTGGCTACTCCCATTCAGACCCACGCCCCACTGGCCCTTTCCGTGCTCGCTTCCGAGGCTGATCTGTACTTGGAGAAGCCCCCGGTTGCCTCGATGAGCGACTTCCTCCGCCTCCAGGAAGCGGCGGCTAAAGCTGGCCGCAGCGTTCAGATCGGTTTCCAGAGCCTCGGATCCCATGCCTTGGCGGCGTTGGAGAATCTGGCCAGCGGGGAAGCTACGGCAGAGCTCCCCGGCATCGGTGCCCTGAAGGGGATTTCCGCTACGGGCCGCTGGGTCAGGGATCGCGCCTATTACAAGCGGTCCCGTTGGGCAGGCAAACGTAGTCTCGACGGCGTGGATGTGGTGGACGGCGTTGCTACCAATCCGCTGGCCCACGCAATCGCCACCGCACTCCGCATCGCCGGAGCCAGGGAGGCACAGGATCTCGTATCCGTGGAAACCGACCTCTACCGCGCCAATGACATCGAAGCGGACGACACCTCAGTGATCCGCATGCGGACCATCAACGGTTTGCCCATCACCTGCGCCCTCACGCTCTGCGCCAGCGAATCCGTGGAACCGTACGTTACGCTCCACGGCACCGAAGGTACGGCAGTATTCCACTACACGGAGGACCGGGTGACGGTCCGCACCGAAGCGGGCGAAACCGCTCACACCTTCGGTCGAGACGATCTCACCGAGAACCTCCTCCAGCACCTGTCCCAAGGCACGCCACTGCTCAGCCCGCTCCACCACAGCGGCGCCTTCATGAAGGTACTGGAAGCCATCCGGACAGCAGAGGCACCTGCGCTGATTCCCACAGAATGTGTGAAATGGGTAGGAAAGGGCGAGCAAGCCCACGCAGTGATTCCGAACATTGAAGACATCCTGGAACGCGCCACGCGCGCCCACGCCACCTTCTCCGAGTTGGGTCTCCCTTGGGCACGCCCGGTCACCTCTGGTGCCGAGGCGCTCTTCGCACCTGACGACGCCGGCCCTGCCGCCACCCCTGCCAACGCCGCCGCCGTCCTCCGCACTGGAAGCACCCTCGAGCCGGATCTGTCCCCACGGCCCTACCTGCACCCGGTATCCACACAGGCCGGCGTGGTGGTTACGGATCACCTGCCCTCAGACCACGTATGGCACCTCGGCGCAGGATTCGCCCTGCAGGACGTCAACGGCAGCAATTTCTGGGGCGGCCGCAGCTACCGCAGAACCGCGGGGAAGTACGTGGATGTGAAGGACCACGGCAGGATCGAAACGGCAAGCATCGCCCGGGAAAAAGACCACACCACGCTTGGCCTCAACTGGCTCGCAGCCGACGGCAGCCTGGTCCTCACGGAACGCCGCTCACTGAAGCGCACAAACCTTGATGCGCTCACGTGGCGACTCGACATCCAGACCCGGCTCACCGCCGTCGTGGATGTTTCGCTGGGCAGTCCCGGCTCGCACGGTGCCGCCGGCAGCGGCTATGGCGGATTCTTCTGGCGGCTTCCTGCCAATGCCGCCCCGCGCGTCTTTTCCTCCACAGCCGAGGGCGAGCCTTCCGTGCACGGTTCAGTGGCGCCGTGGCTCGCTTGGACGGGAGAGTTCGACGGCGGCCCTGCCACTTTGGTGTTTGGCGCACCTTCCGAGTCGCCGGACCCGTGGTTCGTGCGCTGCAGCGACTACCCGGCGGTCGGTTCTGCACTGGCATGGGACACCGCCGTAGAACTGGCTGCCGGTGACTCCATCACCCGCAGCAACACCGTGTGGATCAGCGACGGAACGTTGGATGTAGCGGAGATCGAGGGCTTGGTTTCAGGCAGATGAGTGCTCGCTGACGCGTTGTGAGGCCCGCCCTGCATGATATTTGCCATGAATAGCCTGCAGAACGGGGCCCGCAACGCGAAGTCACGGTGTTTGGCAATTACCAGCGGCCCGCTAGGAGCGACGGCGGGCCGAGTATCGCCAGAGCAGGAAACCGATCACGGCCGCCGAGACCATGCCCAGCGCTCCCGTGACCACGAGCCCCGTGCGGACGCCGAAGTCCTCCGTGAGCCACCCTGCCAGCAAGCCACCCAGCGCATGACCGCCCAAGAGAAGCGGGAAATACAGTGCCAGAACCCTGCCGCGCACGCTGGCGCCGGCCTCGAGCTGCACCGCCGTGGCTGCGCTTGTGAGGAACACCAGGGTCATGAAGCCCACCACGATGAGCATCACCACGAACCACTCCTGCGTGGGCATCACAGCAGCGAGCCCTTGCGTCAGGCCGAAGAGCCCGGCACTGGCCACAATCCCTTTCCGTCCGAAGCGTTTGATCCTTGTTGCCACCAACGCGCCTGCCAGTGCTCCCACGGCGCTGACAGTATTGAAGAGCCCAAAGCCGGCAGGTCCGCTGTGCCACACCCCGTCTGCGAAAGCTGCGAGAACTACAGGACCGTTCATGCCGAAAGCGCCTAGCAGTCCCGCGAGCAGCATGGTCAGAAGCAGAGGCGGACGGGCGCGGACGAAACGGAAGCCGGCGAGGATCTGGCCTTTCCGGGCTGTGGGATCAGACGCTTCGGGAGCGTGGTGCAGTTCGCCGGGCCTGATGGACGCGATCATCACCAGGACCGAAACCCCTATCAAAGCGTTGGCCGCGAATGCCGCAGCCGGACCAGCCTGGGCGATGACCACACCAGCCAGTGCCGGGCCTGCCATGGCCCCCAACTGACCAATCGCACTGTTCAAGCCGATGGCGGCCGGCAGCCCTGCGTCACCCACCACCTCGTTGACGAACACCTGCCGCGCAGGCCCATCGATCGCACTGGTGACGCCCAAGGCAATGCAGGATGCATAGACCACCCACACATCCGTGCCGCCCATCGCGTTCCACACGGCGAGGCCGGCGGCCAGCAACGCGGCGACGGACTGGCAGATCAGGAGGATACGGCGTTTGGGGAAAAGGTCCACCAGGATGCCGCTGATGGGACCCACCACCAGCATGGGCAGGAACTGGAGTGCAACTGCGAGGCCCACGGCGGCCGGACTCCCCGTTAGCTGCAGCACCAACCAGTCTTGGGCGAGCCGCTGCATCCACACCCCGCCACTCCCCACAAGGGAGAGGGTGACGAAGATCCGGTAGTTATGGTGCCTCAGCGGGTAATGCCAGCTTTCCGCGGAGCGGGCACGCGGTGTGGTGGATTTGGGGCGCAGTGGGAACGGGCGCGGCGACACGGAGTGT
The DNA here is from genome assembly GCF_000294695.2 of Arthrobacter sp. Rue61a. Lineage (NCBI taxonomy): Bacteria > Bacillati > Actinomycetota > Actinomycetes > Micrococcales > Micrococcaceae > Arthrobacter > Arthrobacter sp. Rue61a. The sequence continues at coordinate 3,784,772 of NC_018531.1, forward strand.
TCTGCTCGATTCAGCGGGTTGGTTGGGAATTCTTAGCGATGGGAGCGGATCTTGACGGCGGCTGCGGCCAGGACCAGGGTCCCGGGGACGATGACGAAGAGGGCTTGCAGCATCCAGACGAAGACCACGGCCATGAAGACTGCGGCTAGCAGCAGGAGCGAGCCGGTCCAGTCGCGCACCGCATCAGCCTTGGCGCTGGCATAGGCGGCAGCCCACCGTTGCGGGCCGGGAACGACGGCGGGTTGTTGGCCGGCGTCGCCGCTCCAGGTCACGCTTCCGCTCCAGTTGGCGGTGATGCGCAGGAACAGCACGGCGCCTGCCGCGGCGAGGATCAGCGTGGCGGGCAGGATCGCTGCCCGGCCGGGCAGTTGACCCACCAGTGCGAGCAAAAGGTTCAGGACAATCACGACGGCGGCTACCGCCGTCGTGATTCCCATCTTCCAGCTGCCGGGCAGCGCACGGCGGAAATTGCCCCACAGGCTTCGCAGGGAATCGTCCCTGCCGCTGAGGTGCCTTTCCAGGTGCGCGACGCCGGCCGCGTAGGCAGCCGGCGCCGTCACCAACGGGATGGAGAGGAGGAGCACGATGACTCCCGCCAGGATGGTCTCGGCGAAGAGGGCAAAGCGGTTGACCGGAATCCCGGGGTTCCCGGACGGCTTGCCTGTGGCGTTCATAGTGCTCATTTTTCAGTACTCTCTTCCGTGTCCGTCAGCCCTTGAGGCCCTGCGTTGAGACGCCTTCGACGATGTAGCGCTGGAAGACCAGGAAGAAGACCAAGACCGGGAGTAGCGCCAGGACGGACATGGCGATCATGGCACCGTAGTCCGAGGATTGGGTTTGGTCCACGAAGAGCCGCAGCGCCAGCGGGAGCGGGTATTTGTCCGGGGTGTTCAGGTAGAGCAGCGGGCCCAAGAAGTCGTTCCAGCTCCAGATGAAGGAGAAGATGGAGGTGGAGATCAGGGCCGGTTTCATCAGCGGGAGCATGATGGACCCGAAGATGCGGACGTGTCCGGCGCCGTCGATGCGCGCTGCTTCGTCGAGTTCGGCCGGCAGGCCGCGCATGAACTGGACCATGAGGAACACGAAGAACGCGTCTGCGGCGAGGAACTTGCCGATCAGCAGCGGCACGTAGGTATCCACGAGACCGAGCTGTTGGAACACGATGTACTGCGGGATGATCACCACGTGGAAGGGCAACAGCAAGGTGGCGATCATCATGCCGAAGAACAGTCCTCGGCCGGGGAAGTTGATCCGGGCGAAGGCGTAGGCCGAGATACTCGCTGAGAGCACGGTTCCCACCACCGCGCCGACGGCCAGGATCAGCGAGTTGGTGAAGAACGTCAGCGTGGAGACCCCGCCGATGCCTTCCATGGCCGTGACGAAGTTATCGAAGCTGAAGTTGTTGGACCACAACGCATTGTTCGCGCCGCCGATCTCGGAGTTCGGCTTGAACGAGGCCGAGATCATCCATAGGGCCGGGTAGAGGACCATCGCCACCAAGGCCAGGGCCACGATGTGGAAGATGGTGCTCTTGATCCGCTTGGCCAAGGTGGACTCGGACTTCGGGTTATAGACCGGCGCCGGAGTGGTTGTTGTTGCTCGGGGCTGGGTGGGGGTTGCCATGGTTGTCACTTTGCATCACCGCTGTAGTGGACCCAGGACTTGGAGGTCTTGAAGAAGATCAGCGTGATGATGCCGACCACGATCACCAGGAGCCAGGCCATCGCCGAGGCGTAGCCCATCCGGAAATCGGAGAAACCGCGCAAGTACAGGTAGAGGGTGTAGAAGAGGGTGGATCCTGCCGGGCCGCCTTCGCCGTTGGAGATGATGTAGGCCGAGGCGAAGATCTGGAACGCGTGGATGGTTTCCATCAGCAGGTTGAAGAAGATCACCGGGGAGAGCATGGGCCAGGTGATGTTCATGAACTTCCGCACCGGGCCGGCGCCGTCCATCGAGGCTGCCTCGTAGAGGTCCACCGGGATCTGCTTCAGGCCGGCCAGGAAGATGACCATCGGGGCGCCGAACTGCCACACGGTCAGCAGGATCATCATGCCCATAGTCATGTTGGGGTTACCCACCCAACCGCCGAGGTTGATCCCGAAGAAGGACAAGCCTTGGTCCACGGGGCCGGAATCGCCGAACATGGCCTTCCAGACGATCGCGATGGACACCGAGGCGCCGATCAGGGAGGGGGCGTAGAACGCGGACCGGTAGAAACCCTGGCCCTTGCGTTTGCTGTTGAGCAGCATCGCGATCGCCAACGCCGCCGCGAGCTTGAGAGGGGTACCGAAGACCACGTACTGCATGGTCACACCCACCGACTGCAGGAACCGTTCGTCCTGGAACAAGGTGACGTAGTTATCGAAGCCGATCCACTTGGGGGCATCGAAGAGGTTGTAGTTGGTGAAGGAAAGGTACAGCGAGGAAATCATCGGGCCCACGGTCAGGGCAATGAATCCCAGCAGCCAGGGCAACAGGAACGTGTAGCCGGCGCGGGCGTCCGCCCCGCGCCGCCGCGATTTACGCGGCTGCGTGGGAGCGGAGGCGGTGCGCCTGCTCAGGGTTGGGCTTTGAGTCACGAGATCAGTCCGTCAGTTATGAAGCCTGTATCAGGCGTTCTGCTTGATGAGGTCTTCGGCTTCCTTGAACCACGCATCAACTGCGCCGTCCACGGTGAGCTTGCCGTAGTTGAGGTCCTGGGTGACGCGCTTGAATGTGGACTCCAACGTGCCGAAACCAACGATGGGCGGCTCCGGAGCGTCCTTGAGGTACTTCTCGATTGACTTCTCGTAATCGACCACGAGCTTGTCCGTGCCTTCGAAGGTGGTGCCGTCGCGCTGGGTCTTCGACGCCGGGACACCGCGCGAGGTCTTGAAGATCTGGCCGACCTCGGGATCGTTGACCATGAAGTCAATGAAGCGGGCAGCAGCATCCTTGTACTTGGTCTTGGCGCTGGCCACCATGAGCATTGACGGCTTCAGGAACAGGCCCAGGTTGTCCGGGTCATCCGACGGAACAGGAACCAGCTTGAGTTCCTTGGCACCGCTGTCAGCGAGGTAGCCGGCCATGAAGTTGTCCCACGTAACTTCCGTGGCGGTGACGTTGGAGCCGAACGGGGACTTGGGCAGCAACTGGGTGGCCTTGTCTTCGCCAACAATCGCCCCGGTTCCGCGCAGATCCGCGGTGAGGTTCCACCACTTCTTCAGATCGTCCTTGGAGAATCCAAGCTTGCCGTCCTCGGTGAAGGCCTGGATGTTGTTCTGGCGCAGCCAGATGTTGAAGTTCCACCAGATGCCGGTGTAGTCGGTGCCGCCGAACAACGTGCCGTTGCCCTTGGCGCCAACCTCGGCCAGGAAGGCGTTGAACTCCTTGTAATTCCAGGTACCGTCCGGCTCCGCAATGCCCAAGGAAGCGAGCTTGGCGGGATCGTAGTAGACCGCGAAGGCGTTGGTGCTGGTGGGGATGCCGTAAGTCTTGCCGCGGATCTGGCCCGAGGGAAGGAGGGACTTGTCGAAAGCGTCCGTGTTGATCTTCACGGTGCCCAGGTCCAAGAGCTGGTTCCGCTGACCGTAGTCACGCAGGTAGGAGAGGTCCCACTGCATGACGTCCGGCAGTCCACCGCCGGCAGCTTCGGTAGCGCGCTTCTGCCAATAGCCGGGGAAGTCGGAGAAGTTGCCGTTGACCTTGATGTCCGGGTTCTTGGACTCGAACAGGGCAATGGCTTTGCGGGTGCGCTCGGCACGGTCATCGTTGCCCCACCAGGTGTAGGTGATGGTGACGGGGTTCTCCGCGGAACCGGTCTGTCCACTGGACGAGGACTGGCCACAAGCGGAGAGGAACGCGGCAGATGCAGTGCCGAGAGCCACCGTGGTGAGGAATTTCCTTCTATCGATCATGAGAGCCTCCTTGCTCAGTTGGTGCAAGCTTCCGAGTTCTCTACAACGTGGCAGTGATCTCGCTTACACTCGTTCTGAATCGATACAATATCCCTAAACAAGAATCTGGGCAAGCGTTTTCCAAAGATCGCAATTTGACCGGTACGCTGCACTCATACCTTCAGTACCACCAGTACCAGCACGGCCAACCTGACGAAGGAGTCCCCTTGACCTCCCCCGAAATCCCACGCAGTCCATCCGTCTGGAACAGCATCCACGGCCTCGCTTACGGCGGTGACTACAACCCCGAGCAGTGGCCGGAGGACATCCGGCTCGAGGACATCGAGCTCATGAAGGAAGCCGGAGTCAACTTCCTGAGCGTCGGCATATTCTCCTGGGGTCTCCTGGAGCCCACTGAAGGGAACTACGATTTCGGCTGGTTGGACGATGTCATGGACAACCTCCACGGGGCCGGGATCAAGGTTGCACTGGCGACCGCCACAGCCTCTCCCCCTGCCTGGCTGGCCCGCAAATACCCCGAGATCCTTCCCGTCACCGCGGAAGGAATCCGGCTGGAACGTGGCTCGCGACGCCACTACACGCCGTCGTCGTCCGTGTACCGCAGGTACGCCACCGCCATGACGCGGGTCATCGCCGAACGCTACAAGAACCACCCGGCCTTGGCACTCTGGCACGTGGACAACGAACTTGGCTGCCACGTTGGCGAGTTCCATGGCGAGGAAGACGCCGCCGCTTTCCGCGCTTGGCTGGAACGCCGTTACGGTTCCATCGAGGCCCTCAACGAGGCCTGGGGAACGGCGTTTTGGTCCCAGCACTACGCATCGTTTGACGAGATCATCCCGCCAGGCGCAGCTCCCACCACGCTGAACCCCGGGCAGCAACTGGACTTCGCCCGGTTCAATTCCTGGGCCTTCATCGATTACTACCGCGAGCTGCTGGCCGTTATCCGCGAAGTCACCCCGGGCATCCCGGCGACCACCAACTTCATGGTTTCCAGCGCCACCAAGGCCCTGGATTACTTCGATTGGTCCAAGGACATGGACGTGGTTGCCAACGACCACTACCTGGTGGCGGCTGACCCCGAGCGGGAGATCGAACTGGCCTTCAGCGCCGATCTCACGCGCGGCGTGGCGGGCGGCGAGCCGTGGATCCTCATGGAGCACTCGACGTCGGCGGTCAACTGGCAGCCCCACAACCAGCCCAAAATGCCCGGCGAAATGCTTCGAAACTCGCTGACGCACGTAGCCCGCGGCGCCGACGCCGTCATGTTCTTCCAGTGGCGTCAAAGCAAGGCCGGCTCGGAGAAATTCCACTCAGCGATGGTTCCCCACGGCGGCCGCGACACCCAGGTGTGGCGGAACGTGGTGGACCTCGGCGACGCGCTGTCCAAGCTGGAGACCGTCAAGGGATCGAGGGTGGAATCCCGTGTTGCGATCGTGTTCGATTACGAGGCCTGGTGGGCTTCGGAGTTGGATTCGCACCCGAACAATTCGCTGAAATACCTGGACACCATGCGGGCATTCCACCGCTCCCTGTATAAGCGCGGAATCACCGCGGACTTCGTCCACCCGTCCTCGGATTTGTCCGGTTACGACCTCATCCTGGTGTGCACTTTGTACTCCGTAACGGACGCCGCGGCCGCCTCCATTGCGGCAGCCGCGGAGGGTGGCGCCACAGTACTGATCAGCTACTTCAGCGGCATTGTTGATGAACGGGACCACGTTCGATTGGGCGGCTACCCCGGCGCTTTCCGCGAATTATTGGGCGTTCGGGGTGAGGAGTTCCACCCACTTCTCCCCGGCACGTCGGTCACGTTGAGCGATGGGACGGTGGGGTCCGTGTGGAGCGAGCACGTCCACGCGGCCGAGGGTACGGAGATTTTGGCAACGTTCACCGACTACCCGCTCGGCGAGGTGCCGGCATTGACGCGGCGTTCCGTCGGAACGGGTTCTGCCTGGTACCTCGCCACGCTTCCCGACGCCGATGGCATCGACTCCCTCACCGCGCGACTCGTGGAGGAAGCAGGGGTGAGGGCCGTGACCGAGGTGTCTGCCGGCGTCGAACTTACGCGACGGCGGGCCGCTGACGGCCGCACGTTCCTGTTCGCCATCAACCACAGCCAGGAGGACGTTACGGTAAAGGCCGACGGCGGCGAACTGCTCAGCGGCGCGCGCTTTACGGGAGTGGTACCCGCCGGAGCCGTGGCCGTCATCGCGGAAGACTGACTCAACTGACTGGCGGGCACACGAAAAAACCGCGCTCCGGGTTGATCCTGAAGGACCAACCCGGGGCGCGGTTCCCGTCGCTGGAAAGCTAGCTAATGGCGGATTTCATCTCGTCCACGGCCTTCTTGCCGGCTTCCTCGGTGGAGAGCCTGTCGAACAGGACCTCCGAGGTGTAACGCTTCACGATTTCCTGGATGGCTCCCGCACCCTTCGGTGGTGCGGCCGGAGCTTCGCCAAGTTCTCCCTTGATCTGGTCGATGAAGTCGACAACCTTGACGTCGGCCTTTGCGAGCTTGGGTGCGATTGCCTCGCGAACCTCCGAGTTCGGGTAAACGCCGCGGTCTGCCAGGAGTGCTTCGCCGGCCTTGACGTTGTTGGTCAGGAAGTCGATGAACTTGGCGGTCTCTTCAGGGTGCTTGGTGCGCGATGACGCCGACCAGAACTGGGAAGCCTTGTACCAAAGCTTCGCATCAGCGGCCTTGCCCGTCTTGGAGGGGAAGCGCAGGACCTGCAGTTCACCGCCGGCAGCTTTTTCGAGGGCCGGAAGCTGGTTGGACCACCAGAATGCCAGGCCATTCTTACCGGTTGCCAGGCCGCTCTGGTCGAGCGGTGCTGCTTCGGCTTCAACAACCTCGGATGCAGACGGGACGGCCTTCTTCTCGCTGAGTTGCTTCAGGAAAGCCCACCACTCGGCAATGTCCGACGGGTCGAAGCCCAGCTTGCCGTCCTCGGTGTACAGGGATTTGCCGTTCTGGCGCAGCCAGACACCCAGGGAGGCTTCATCCGTGCCGTAGGCAGCCGCGCCGTACGTTCCCTTGGGCGACTTGGCAGTGACCTCGGCGGCGATGCGTTCGAAGTCTTCCCACGTCCAGGTCTTGTCATCCGGAAGTGCGACGCCTGCGGCCTGGAAGACTGCCGGGTTGGCCAGGATGGTGGCAGCGTTGATGCCTGCGGCGATGCCCATGAGGCCGTCCTCGCCCTTGCCGGCTTCCAAAGCGGCTTCGTCCAGCTTGGAGGTATCAATGTCGTACTTGGAGAGGTCCAGCAGTGCACCGCGGGTGGAGTACTCAGTGATGTACTTCTCGTCCATCTGGATGATGTCCGGAGCATCATTGGCGGCGACCTGGGTGGCCAGCTTGTCCCAGTAGCCGCTCCAGTCGCCGTACTCAGGCTTGATCTTGATGTTGGGGTTCTCGGCTTCAAAGGCCGCGATGGCTGCCTGCGTCACTTGGGCGCGCTTGTCGCCGCCCCACCATGCAAAGCGAAGTTCCACTTTGCCATCGGCGCTCTTGGCTTCGGATCCTCCGCCGCCACCGCAGGCGGTGAGTGCGAGGACCGCGGCAGCTGTTGCCGCCACGAGGGCGGAGGCACGTAGCCTGCGCTTGGCCTTCGGCGCTGACGCGCGGGTTTCTGCGGCGGTTGCGGGGGCGACTGCTTCACCCTTTGGACTTACCGGCACTGTGGTCTCCGATCTTCTTTGATCTTGATGCGAACTGAGAAAGCGTTTTCTCGTTGGGTTTTATGATACAAGTCACAATCTTGTATTACAAGATGCAACTTGCCTTGATTGGTGAATAGCTCGACGGCGGCACTCGCCTAAGGCGCGGCGCATACCGGAGGGGCAACATAGCCGGAGGGCGCGCCCACCGGAGGGGACGGCACCCGCCGCCCCCTCGTGACGTGACGCTCGTGGCAGGAACGATGGATCTACTTGATGCCCGTGGTGGCAATGCCTTTGATGAGGAATCGCTGGCCGAAGAGGAACACCAGGAACACCGGGAGCAGGGACACGATGGACATCGCGAAGAGCGATCCCCAGCTGGTGGCGGACTGCGAGTCGACGAAGGCCCGCAAAGCTACGGGGACGGTGAACATGTCCGGGTCCGTGAGGTAGATGAGGGCACCGAAGAAGTCGTTCCAGGTCCAGATGAACGTGAAGATGGTGGTGGTGGCCAGGGCCGGGACCATCAGGGGCAGGATGACACGGAGGAAGATCCTGGGGTGGCCGGCACCATCAATGCGTGCGGCTTCGTCGAGGTCCTTGGGGATGCCGCGGATGAATTGGACCATGAGGAAGACGAAGAACGCGTCGGTGGCCAGGAGCTTGGGGACGATGAGCGGCCAGAAGGTGTTCACCCAGCCGATCTGGGAGAACAGGATGTACTGGGGCACGATCACCACGTGGAAGGGCAGCATGATGGTCAGCAGCATGATGCCGAAGAAGATCTTCTTGCCGCTGAATTGCAGGCGGGCGAAGGCGTAGGCGGCCATGGAGCAGGAGATCAGGTTGCCGAGAATCGAGCCGAGGACCACGATGGCGGAGTTGACCATGTAGTGCCCGAATGGGTGGGTCAGCGCTGACCATCCATCGGTGTAGTTGCTCATCTCCAGGCTCTCCAGCCACAGGCCGGGTTCGCGGAAGATGAGGTCGTTGGGGCGGAGGGAGGAAACCACCATCCACAGCAGCGGGTAGATCATCACCGCGCCCACAATGATCAGGATGGCGTGCTTGACCAGGCCTTTGATGCGGGCGCTGCGGCTGAAGGCCAGGCTGCCTGGTGATTCGCGGCGCCGCGGGCTCTTGCCGGACTTGCCGCCCTTTCCTGCGGAGGTACCGGAGGCGGCGGGGAGGGTTTGGAGTTTAGTCATCGTAGAACACCCAATACTTTGAAGCGATGAAGTTGATGGCGGTGAAGACGCCGATGATGACCAGCAGGAACCAGGCCATCGCTGAGGCGTATCCCATATCAAATTGGCCGAAGCCCTTTTGGTACAGGTACAGGGTGAAGAACATGGTGGAGTCGGATGGGCCGCCGTTGCCGCCGGAGACGATGAACGCCTGCGTGAACGACTGGAACGAACCGATGATCTGCAACACCAGGTTGAAGAAGATGATGGGGCTCAGCATCGGGAGGGTGATCCGCCAGAACTGCTGCAGTGTGGTGGCACCGTCAACCTTCGCGGCCTCGTAGTACATGACCGGGATCTGGCGCAGGCCGGCCAGGAAGATGATCATCGGGCTGCCGAAAGTCCAGACGTGCAGGAGGATGATGGAGCCAAGAGCGGTGTTGGGGTCCGAGATCCAGCCTGGACCCTCAATGCCAACCATTGCCAGGATCTGGTTGACCAGGCCGGTGGTGCCGAAGATCTGCTTCCACAGGATGGCAACTGCCACCGATCCGCCCAGCAGGGACGGCAAGTAGAAGATGGACCGGTAGAACGGAAGGCCGCGCAGGCCTTTATCCAGGACCAGTGCGATCAGCAGGGCCACACCCAACTGAAGGGGTACACCCACCAGTACATACGTGAAGGTGACCCGCAGCGAGTTGTGGAGACGGGCGTCGCCGAACATGCGGATGAAGTTATCCAGCCCCACCCATTCCGGCGGCTGCAGGAGGTTGTAGTCCGTGAAGGACAGGTACAACGACATGAGCATGGGTCCAACAGTGATGGCCACCAAGCCCACCAACCACGGCAAGAGGAAGATGTAGGCGGCCTTGTTGTCGCGGCCGTTTGCTTTCTTCTCTTCCTTGGTCATGGGGCCCTTGCGACGGGTCATGGTGGAGAGTTCGCCTATGGCGCTCATTGTTTCCCCCTCGCCGGAGCGCGAACGCCTTGCGGCGTCCCCGTGCGTAGTACAGCGGCCATGTGGTCTCCTTTGGTCATCGTGGCCATCCACGGAGTTCGAGTCTTGGTGGTGCTTGCCGTCCGGGATGCAGCCGATCTGCTGGCGCTACCCCCTGAAGGCCTGGATTTAAGTCCGGGCGATCAGCGGCTCCGTATCAAAGTAAACGTTTTCTTGACCCTTGTACAGCCTTTTGCTAATTTTTGAGAAAGCGTTTTCTTGCGAAACCGCCCACATCGATTTCCCCACGCTGAAGAAGCCCGGCGTGCGCTACCGCACACCCTCCCGCATCGATAAGGCAGGACACTATTGTTTCCCACCGACTACGCCTGCCATGAGCGGGGCTGACATGGCAGATTCGTCCTCCCGGCCCAGTGCGCTGGCCAGGTACGAGGACTGGCCCTGCTACGTGGGACGACGCCACGTGGCTGAGTCCGCGGACGCCCAGCAGCTTGCTGACACACTCGGAGTTCCTGCCGTAATAAGCGAGCTTCCGTACACCGTCCACTCAGAAAATGAGCACGACGGCGTCATCACCACGCACTTGTCCTGGCAGTTGGGTTTCGGGCCGAAGACATCCGCATGGTTGGTGCGTCCAGCCGGCGTTACCGGTCCGCTGCCGGGGTTGCTCGCCCTGCACTGCCACGGCGGCATCAAGGCCTATGGCGCCCAGCGGCTGGTGTCGTTCCCCCGTAGCCTGGAAAACCGCGACGACGTGACCTCCTCGGCGGTCGCCTCCGGTTCTGCGTCGCATGCGTTGCCGCCCCTCGATGTCAGGGCAAAGCTCTATGGCGGCCGGGCACTCGCCACATGGTTGGCTCAGCAGGGTTTCGCCGTCCTTACGCACGACGCTTTCATGTGGGGTAGCCGAAGCTTCGGACTCGAACCCCTTCCCTGGCGGGCTGCCAACGCAGTCAGCGGCCAGCAGGCACTCTGGCGGGAGGCCGGCGTCGAACCTTCCGCGGCGGAACAGTACAACGCAGCGGCTGCCGCCCACGAAGAAACCGTGGCGAAAGCCGCAACGCTGATGGGGACCACCGTTGCCGGGACCGTGGCGCATGACGACCTCGCAGCCTTGGGCATTCTTGCCTCGCTGCCGGGCGTGGATGCGGATCGGCTCGGTTGCTTGGGCTTCTCCGGCGGCGGTGGTCGGGCGCTGGTGCTCGCTGCCCTGAGCCCGCTGATCCGCAGTTACGTGGTGACGTGCATGATGACTACCTTCGCGTCGCTCCTGCCCGCCTACCTGGACGCACACTCTTGGTTGCTGCACACCCCCGGGCTGGCCAAGCTGGGGGATTGGCCGGACCTGGCCGCGCGTTCCAGAGCCAAGGTCCTGGTTCAGTACGGCCTGGCGGACCAGCTTTTCCCCGAACAGGGAATGCGTGATGCCCACAACCGCCTCCTGGAGCGCCTGCCTGCCCGCTACACCGGGAGCTTCTGGCAGGAGCCCCACGTTTTCACCCCAGCCATGCAGGACGAGGCAGCGGCCTTCCTCACCGCCGCCCTGCAGTCCCGTCAAGCTACCAGTACCCCCGCACCTGCTCCCGCTAGGACAGCCTCATGACACAACCCTCGATCGCCACCACAGCGGAAGGCAACGCCCGGCTCCCCCGCATCGCACTGGTTGGCGTGCACGGTTTCGGCGAACGACACCTCCAAAACCTTGCCCGCCTCAGTGCTGACGGCGCCCTCGAACTGGTGGCGGTGGCCGATCCACAACCCCCGGCGGGCGGGACGCTCGGCTCCAATGTGGAGGTCTTCGCTTCCCTCGACGAGCTCCTGGCTGCGGGAACCGCCCCGGATGTCGTCATCGTCTCCACACCCATTCAAACTCATGCGCCGCTTGCCCTCGCCGCCCTCAAAGCCGGGTCCAACGTCTACCTGGAAAAGCCGCCGGTGGCGTCCATGGCGCAATACGAGGACCTCATGGCGGCGGCCGCGAGCGCGGGCCGGTTAGTGCAGGTGGGCTTCCAGAGCCTTGGTTCAGGGGCCCTTCCCGCAATAGAGGCTCTGGTGGCATCCGGCGACATCGGAGACGTCCGCGGCATTAGCGCCACCGGGCTGTGGCTGCGGAACAAGTCGTACTTCAAGCGCTCCCGTTGGGCCGGCAAACGCAGCCTCAATGGGACGGATGTGGTGGACGGGGTAGCCACCAACGCCTTGGCGCACGCAGTGGCTACCGGGCTGCGGCTTGCCGGTGCCCGGACCGTGGCGGACGTTGAATCCGTGGATACCGACCTTTACCGGGCCAACGACACCGAGAGTGACGACACGTCCGTGGTGAGGGTCCGGACCGCGGGAGGTATTGTGCTGACCTGCGCCCTGACGCTCTGCGCGCCTGTGCAGTCCGCGCCGTCAGTCACGGTCTACGGGACACGGGGGCAACTCACCCTTTTCTACACCGAGGACCGTCTGGAGATCACAACCCCGGACGGGACGCGAAGCGAGACTTTCGGGCGAACAGACTTGTTGGAGAACCTGATTGCTGCCCGCTCGGAAGAGGATCTGCTCAGCCCGCTGAGTGGTGCCGGCGCCTACGTGTCCGTGCTTGAAGCCATTCGCACAGCCGACTCGCCCCGGCCGATCCACCCTGACTTCGTCACATGGGAGGGCGAGGGAGACTCGGCCCATCCCGTGGTCCACGGCATTGAATCCCTGATCAAACGTGCAGCGCTGGGCCAAGCCACGTTCGCGGAGCTCGGAGCGCCCTGGACTGCATCCGGCGGACCCACCCTGGACATTAAGGGCGTACCCGTCGCTACCCTCCGAGACGGAACCCACATCCGGGCAACGTCTTCGCCACGGCCCTACCTCCACCCCGTGCGCACCCTTGCAGGCACTGTGGTCACCGACCACGTCCCTGAGGACCACGTGTGGCACCTCGGAGCTGGCGTCGCCCTCCAGGACGTGGACGGCATCAACTTTTGGGGTGGGCGGACCTTCACCCGCGAGGCCGGGGCCTATGTCTGGCGCAAGGACCACGGCCGAATCGTCACCGAATCCGCGGAGCACTCTGACGGTCAGCGGCGGGAAAAGCTGAGCTGGCTGGCACCGGACGGAACACCTGTCCTCCGCGAGCAGCGCGAGTGGCGCTGGGCCGCCGTCGGACATTCCGCATGGAAACTGACGCTGGACTTTACGCTGGAGTCCGCCACCGGACGCGCTGTGCTGCTGGGCAGCCCCGGTTCCAACGGGCGTCCGCTGGGCGGTTACGGCGGCTTCTTCTGGCGCTTGCCCAAAGTCAGCGACGCCACCATCTGGACCCCGGACGCGCGCGGCGAGGACGCCGTGCACGGCAGCGTGGCGCCGTGGCTGGCATGGTCCGGGACGTTCGACGCCGGAACCTCGGGCGCCGCACATGTCACCGGCGACCCCGGGCTGGGACACCCCGCAACACTCGTCTTCCTCGCGTCACCGCAAGCCCCGGACCCGTGGTTCGTGCGGCATTCGGGTTATCCCGGCGTCGGGCTATCGCTGGCGTGGGACGCCCCAGTGGCCGCCGACACCGGACACCCTGTCCACAGGTCGGTGACCGTGCTCATCACGGACGGCTTCCTGGCAACACAAGACATCGAACAGCTCATGACTACTTTGGGGGAAACGGCATGACCACGCCTACTCAATTCACAACACCCGCCACAGCCCGGACAGCACCCGGCAACGTTGCCGACCGCGCAGTAAAGCGCCGGCGGGTACTGGACATCCTGGACGCTGCGGGTCGCGATTCGCTCCTGCTGACATCCAACACGGCCCTCACCTGGTACCTGGACGGCAGCCGCGTGCACATCAGCCTTGCCGGTGACCCCATCGCGGCCCTCCTGGTGGACCGTTCCGGCGACCACCTGGTCACGTTCAACAACGAGGCCGGACGGATCACCGCGGAAGAATTACCGGACGGCGTCAGTTTGGACACCGTTCCATGGCATGGACAGTTGCACGCGGCAGCGGCCGGCCTGGCAGTGGACGGCAACCCCTTGGTTGAAGCGGCCGTCACGTCCGAACTGCGTGCGGCCCGGCAACAACTCTTGCCGGCCGAGGCAGCCCGTTATGCAGCGCTATCCGCCGACGCGGCGAACGCCATGACCGATGTCCTCACTGCTGCGACCCCGGAAACCACGGAGTTTCAGCTGGTGTCGGAGCTGGCTGCCCGTATTGTCGCGGTGGGCGCCGAGCCGCTGGTCCTGCTCTGCAACGGGGCCGGCCGGAGCGCCTTCCGGCACCCCCTGGCCACTCACTCCCCCATCGGCCGCCGTGCCATGGCGGTGGTGTGCGCCCGCCGCAACGGGCTGGTTGCCAATGTGACCCGTTGGGTAGCGTTCGACGCCGGCACTCCCCAGGAGCTCGACGCCGAGGCCCGCATCGCCGCTGTTGAGGCGGACATTTTCCGGGCCACGGTTCCCGGTGCGAAGCTCAACGAGGTCTTCACTGAGATTAAGCTGGCCTATGCCCGGCATGGCTTCGGCGAGGACCAGTGGACGCTTCACCACCAGGGCGGCCCGGCCGGTTATGCGGGGCGGGATCCCCGGGTCACTGCCGAGGTCACGGACACCATCGTCCTCAACCAACCCTTCACGTGGAACCCGTCCGGGCCCGGTGTGAAGATCGAAGACACTGTGCTGCTCACGGATTCCGGCCTGCGCGTCCTGACCACAGACCACCGCTGGCCGACCACCCAAGTCGACGGCCGCCGTCGTCCGCTGACGCTGCGCCCGTAACTCTCGCACCCAGCGCGAAAGGGGCGGGGCCACCGTGATGGTGACCCCGCCCCTTTCGTGTATGCCTACCCAGCTGAGTCGCAGTTGGGTGCGGCTGGGTGCGCTAGCCGAGCGTCAGCACGCCGTCGACGCGCCGCGGGATGCCCAGCGGGTTGGCGTCGTGCAGTGCCGGGTGCAGCACAGTCTCCGGAGCGTCCTGGTAGGCCACCGGGCGCTGGAAGCGGCGAACCGCCGTAGCACCCACGGAGGTGAACAGGGATGTGGTGGCCGGGTACGGACCGCCGTGTTGCTGTGCCCAGTTCACGGCAACACCAGTGGGCCAGCCGTCGAACAGCACCCGGCCGGCCAGGCCGCTAAGTTGCTCCACCAAGGCGGACACGTCTTCACCCGGCTGGGCGTGCACCGTGCCCGTGAGGCTGCCTGGAACCTTCGCGAGGGCCGCGGACAGTTCGTCCTGGTTGGCATACTCGATGAGCAGCGTAGTTGGACCAAAGCACTCCTCAAGGAGTTCTTCGGGACGTTCCAGGACGTTCGCGGCACTCGTAGAAAACACCACGGGCGCGGCGCCGTCCGCCAGGCTGTCCTGCTCCACCGTGCCACTCACGACGGCGACACCCGGCTGGTCTGCGACGTTACGGAGCCCATCCGGATAGGCTTCCGCGATGCGCTCGGTGAGCATGGCCGCCGTTGGCTTGTCCTTGCTGGCCTCGGCGAGGTGCGATGCGAAGTCCGTGCCTGCCGGGATGAACACCAGCCCGGGTTTGGTGCAGAACTGTCCGGCGCCCATGGTGAACGAGCCGGCCAATCCCGCGGCGAGCTGCTGGCCGCGTTCCTCGAGGGCGTCCGCCGTGATGACCACGGGGTTCAAGCTGCCCAGCTCACCGTAGAACGGGATGG
Source organism: Arthrobacter sp. Rue61a (assembly GCF_000294695.2). Classification (NCBI taxonomy): domain Bacteria; kingdom Bacillati; phylum Actinomycetota; class Actinomycetes; order Micrococcales; family Micrococcaceae; genus Arthrobacter; species Arthrobacter sp. Rue61a. Next base: position 3,800,130 of record NC_018531.1, read on the forward strand.
GTTCCGGGCGGGACGACGCGAGGTCGAACAATGCGCGTCCGCCCGGGATGGAGCCGGTGAAGCCCACGGCCTTGATGGCGGGATCCTGAACGAGTGCCGTGCCGGCCTCGCGGCCGCTGACCAACGCAAATGTGCCTTCCGGGGCTCCGGCTTTGGCCAGGGCTTCGCTGACAATCTCAGCGGTCCGCTGGGACAGGCGGAGGTGTCCCGAGTGTGCTTTGACTACCACCGGGCAGCCAACGGCCAGCGCGGACGCGGTATCGCCTCCTGCCACGGAGAACGCGAACGGGAAGTTCGACGCCGAGAATACGGCTACGGGGCCGATCGGTCGCAGGATGCGGCGCAGGTCTGGCTTGGGCGGAGTGGAGGAAGGGTCGGCGTGATCAATGACGGCCTCAAGGTACGAGCCCTCCGTGATGACGTTTGCGAACAGCCGCAGCTGTCCACTGGTCCGCGCTACCTCGCCTGTGAGCCGGACGGTGCCAAGGCTTGTCTCGGAATCGGCAATGGCCACCAGTTCAGCCACGTTGGCGTCCAGGGCGTCGGCGACGGCGGTCAGCCAGGCTGCGCGCTCGGCGTCGGACGCTGCTGCGGTCACCTTTGCAGCTTCAGTCGCGGCGGCCGTGATGGCTGTCAGGTCAAGAGTTGCTGTACTCAATGAGGTTTCCTTTGTTCTCAGAAGCGGAGTTTTCAGAAGCGGTACTCCCTGGGGCGGACTGCTTGCCGGTAAAGTCGAAGCCGAGCCCTTGACGGCCTGTGCTGCTGAGCAGGCTTCTGCCGGTATTGTTGCTGATCCGAACCGGCGAGGGGCCGGCCAGGATTCCGAGCTGCTCGAACGAGGCATCCTCCACGTCTTCCACGCTCACGGCTTCCGCCAGGGTCAGCGCCAGCTGCCCCGAGAGTTCCGGAAGCAGGTGCGGCGCCACCCTGATGCTGTTGGCGCGAGCCAACTCAACGATCCTTCGGAACGGCGTAATGCCGCCCACCCGGACGATGTTGGGCTGGATGATGTCCACGGCTTCGGCTTCGATGAAGTCGCGGAAGCGGTAGATGGTGTGGACGTTCTCACCCAAAGCAATGGGCACGGGCGAGTGCTTGCGCAGGCGCCGGTAGGCCCAGAGGTCGTCGGCGCGGATCGGTTCTTCCAACCACTCCAGTCCGTACTCCCCCAAAACATCCAAGGCACGGAACGTGTGCGCGAGGTCCCAGCGTTGATTGGCGTCGATCATGAGCAGCCGATCCGGGCCGATGACCTGCCGGACAGCGGCAACTCGTTCGGCGTCTTCCCGAAGCTCGGGCTTGCCCACTTTGATCTTCACCGCGTTGTGTCCTGCAGCAACCCATCGCTGAGCCTGCTCCACCAGCTGTTCCACGGTGTAGTGCAGGTTCACGCCGGAGCCATACACCTCCACTGATTCTTGGCGCTGACCCAAGAGTCCTGTGACGGATGTACCAGCTTGCCGGGCCTTCAGGTCCCAGAGGGCAAGGTCAACACCGGACACCGCGATGGTGGTCAGGCCGCCACCGCCGGCCTCGTGAAGCCTCTTCCAGAGCTGGTCCCACACGATCTCCGCGTTCGCTTCCAATCCGAGGATGAACGGTGCGATGTCGTGATCCAGGAGGGCCTTCACCGCGTGGGGACCAATGGTGGGCGTCCACGAGAAGCCGTGGCCCGTGCCGCCGTCGTCCGTGGTCAGTTCGGTGACAATCACATGGTTCTCGGGCGCCTCCGCACCCCAGCTGCGCAGCAGCGGGACCGTGATCAGCCGGGTGGTGAGGCCCGTAATGCGGGCCGACATCAGCTGCCGGCCAGCTCGTGGCCCTTGGCCAAGATGGACTTGAGCTCCAGCAGCTGCTCCTCGGTGGGGTCCACCAGAGGCGGCCGGACCGAACCTACAGGGAGCCCGGCCAACCGCAGCCCGGCCTTGATGAGGGAAACACCAAAGCCCGGTGTCTGGTCACGAAGACGGACCAACGGAGCATAAAAACCTTCAAGCAAGGCGTGGCGGCGTTCCTCGTCACCGGAAACGTAGGCGTCGTAGTAGGCCTTGGCGATCTCCGGAGCCATGGCGAACGCTGCCGAGGAATACAGCGGGATGCCGAGGCCACGGTAGGCACCCTGGGTCAGTTCGGCCGTCAGCAGGCCATTGAAGAGTGCAAAGTCCGTGCGGCCGCTGGCGTTGATGGCGGACACGATTTCCTGCGCCAAACCAACGTCGCCGATTCCATCCTTGAAACCAACCACCTTCGGGTTGGCCGTGAGGCGTGTGATGGCATCCGCAGTGAACTTCGCAGTACCGCGGTGGTAAACGATCACGGGCAGGCTGCTCGCGGCAGCAATGGCCTCGACGTAGGCCACCACACCGTCAGCGGGGCCGGTGACCAGGTACGGCGGGAGCACCAGGAGGGCGTCCGCACCGGCTTCCTCGGCAACCTTGGCCGCCGCGATGGCGTGACCCAAAGGACCCCCGGCACCCGAAACTACGGGGACGGCTCCCGCGACGGCCTCGACGGCGGCAGTCACCACGGTGCGGATCTCATCGATGGACAGGGCGTGGAACTCGCCGGTGCCGCACGCGGGGAACACGCCGCCCGGACCGAACGGAAGCCGGGAAGTGATGTGCTCCTTTAGCAGCGCCACATCTACGGTGCCGTCTTCGGCGAAGGGAGTGACGGGGAAGAACAGTACGCCGTCGAAGTTCATGGTGTCTCCTTGGTTGCTCCCGCCGGGACCAGCCCGGCGTGGTTCTCGTCGTTGAGTGCTGCTTGGGTTTCTTCTTCAGATGCTGTGTCTTCGCCCTCGAATGGCGGCGTAAGTTCGGTGCGCCACGTGCGCTGTGGCTCCCAGCCCAGAAGTTCCCGGGCCTTATCGATGGAGAACGCCGGGCTGGTGCCGGTCAAGTGCTCGGTCAGGGGGCCGCCGCCAGGCAGGAACCGCGGGAACAGTTCCGCCAAAGGCGCCGCGGCCAGAGCATCCTTCGCGCCCACGAAGAACACCTCGCCGTTGGGGATGGAGTCCATCTTTTCCAGCAGCACGTCCAGGAAGTCAGCTACGTCCCGCGCGTCCACGTAGTTGAACAACGCCGGAGCGGAAAGCGCCGGATCCTGCAACCGCTCACGCACCGTGTGCCCTTGCTGCGTCAGCGCCCCTTCCCACTCCTCCGGGGAGATCACGTAGCACGGACGGAACGCCGCGTACCGAATTTTGTTGCCCTGAGCGGCAGCGAACATCTGCACGGTCTGCTCCGCGATCAGCTTGGACAGCGCGTAGGCGTTCCACGGCTTGGGGGGCGTCTGCTCGTTCAAAGGGAACGACGGCGGCAGCCACCCCGCCGGTGAGCCATAGCCCAGGGCGGTGGGGCTGCTTGCCGTCACGATCTTGGGGACACCGGCGTCGGTGGCCGCGCTGACCACGGCATAGGCGAGCCGAGTGTTCGTGCTGAAAATGACATCCTCCGGCGCGCTGAAAGGCACGGCAATAGCAGCGAGGTGGATGACGGCGTCGGGCGTTGTTTCGCGGATGAGCCGCTCCGCCTCCCCCGGCGCCAAAAGATCTGCGGTGAACTGCTCGGCCCCGGCCGGCAACTGCTCCGCCGGAATGGCGTCGCGGTCAACCGAGATCACCTTATGGCCTGCCTCCGCGAGTCCGGCCACAACGCTGCGGCCGAGCCTGCCGGAACCACCGGTGACGAAAATCCTGCTCATGGTCTTTTCCTTGCTTGAGGTAGTGAACGGTCAGGCCTGGCCGCGGCTGAGATCAGCGCCGAGGCCAAGTTCACTGATGAGGACGGGAAGATCGGTGTCCAAGGACTGGTTTCCGGCGATACCCACCGACACAGAGCGGAGGCCGTCGATGTAGCCGGAGGGGCGGCCCAGCGGGTCAACGCCCGGGCCGTTGAACAGATCCGAAAGGAGCAGGTTGTCGCCGCCACCGTGGCCACCTTCGCCGTTGACGATCGGAACTTCGTACGCAGCCTCCCAGTGACGCTGAACCACCAAGCGCTCGCCGTTCCGGCGCACGGCGTCCTCTTCCTCGATGGGCGTCGCGCTGGGGTCCACCACGGTTTTCTTGTCGGTGCTGGACTCGACGGCGGCGCGCTCCACCACTTCGAGTTCCGCACGGCCTTCGGTGCCGTTCACGGTGACGCGATAGCCTTCCCACGGGCTGTGGGCGTTCAGCGAGTAGCTCAGCGTGGGTCCGCCCTGGTAGTCCACCACGAGGGCAAGGTTGTCCTCGATGGTGATGCCCTCCGTGAAGACATCCTGGTCGCGGATGTAGCCGTCGAACTTCTCATTGTCGTAGTACAAGGCCTTGAGGCGCTCGTCTTCGCGCATGTCCAAGCGGAACGGATCGTGCTCAAGGCCGTCAACGGTGCCACGCTCAGGACGGGCACCCAGTCCCCTTTCGGCCGCATTCTTGTCGCCGTAGAACCGCAGGCCACCAGAAGCAAAAACGCGCTCCGGGACGTCGTTGATCCACCAGTTGACAAGGTCGAAGTGGTGGGAAGCCTTGTGGATGAGCAGGCCACCGGAGTTCTTCTTTTCACGGTGCCAGCGGCGGAAGTAGTCAGCGCCGTGCACCGTATCCAGCACCCAGCTGAAGTCGATGGACGTGACCTTGCCGATCACGCCGTTCTGGATGACTTCCTTCAGCGCGGTGTTGCGCGGAGAGTAGCGGTAGTTGAACGTCACCACCACGTTCCTGCCGGTCTTTGCGACGGCGTCGGTGATGCGGCGGCAGCCGTCGACGTCGATAGTCAGGGGCTTTTCAACCACGACGTCGGCACCCGCCTCGAGCGCTTCAACGATGTAGTCCGCGTGGGTGTAGTCGGGCGTCGTGACAATGACGCGTTCGATGTCATTGGCCTGGATGAAGCTGGTGAGCTGGCCAGGTTCGAAAGAAGTCACAGGCTCTGTTCCGCCGAGTTCCTTGATCAAGTCCTGGTAGAAGTCCACGCGGCCCTGGTTGACGTCGGAGAGCGCAATAAGTTCTGCGACGTCCGAATGCTGTCCATAGATGGCCCGGATGTACATCTCCGAGCGGCCGCCGGTTCCGATGAGGGCTATGCGGGTCCGGTTGGGGGCCTGGGGCTGGGCGGTGGTTGCGGCAGATTCGGTCTGGGTCTCGGTTGAGTCGACGTTGACCATGTTGGATGCCCCTTTCAGATAGGCAGGAGTGAACCGCTTGACGGCCCGGCTTCGTATGGGAAGAATCATGAGAAAGCGTTTTCTCAGAGCGTTATAAGCTTTGTATCAAGACTCTGGTGGTCACGTCAACCACTGCTCCAACGACGGAGCATGCGGGAGGCAGGCAATGGGAAGGGGCCACATGGCACGCAGGAACACCAACAGGCGGGTCGGCATTGCCGATGTCGCGGAGAAGGCGGGCGTCTCGCACGCCACAGTGTCGCGCGTCATGAACGGTAATGCCGCCGTGGATCCGGGCATTGCCGCCCGCGTTAGGGCCGCCGCCGTTGAACTGAAGTACCAGCCCAACCCGGTGGGACGCAGCCTCGCGCTCGGCAAGACAGACACCATCGGCATCGTGGTTCCGGACCTGGCCAACCCTACGTTCCAGGCGATCCTCCGCGGCCTCAGCATCGCCGCTGCCCAGGACGGGTACCGCGTCCTCATTGCCGATTCCTCGGAAGTCACCAGCGAGGAAGCCATCCTTGCGGGCGAGGCCCGACGCCGCTGTGACGGCGTGGTCCTCTGCGCCCCCCGCATGAGCGATGCCGAACTGGAGGAGTTGGCGCCCACCCTGCACCCGCTGGTGCTGATCAACCGCACCACCATTGCCACCAACACTCCGAGCCTCAGCGTGGACTACGGGCAGGGCATCCAGGAACTGGCACAGCACCTGGTCACCCTGGGTCACCGCCGCTTGGCATTCCTCTCCGGCCCCGAGCACAGTGCATCCAACCGCCAACGCCTGGTGGGGCTGGACCAATTCCGCAAGGAACACCCGGAAATCGAGCTTCAGATGCTCCACGGCGGCTCCAACTTCGACTCGGGCCACGAATCCACCCAAGACATCATCGCCAGCGGCGCAACCGGGATCCTGGCATTCAACGACCTCGTAGCCATGGGCCTGCTCAGCGGCCTGCATGAGCGCGGAGTGCGCGTCCCGGAGGACATCTCAGTGACCGGATTCGATGACATCCCGTTCGCCAAGTACACCACTCCCCCGCTGACCACGGCGGCCGTGCCCATCAACGAGCTTGGAAGCCTGGCCTGGCGGAGGATGCGGGAACAGATTCAGCAGGCAGGCGAGGCCACCACGCAGGCACAGGACGAATTTTCACCCAGGGTGGAGATCCGCAAGAGCACTGCGGCCCCCGCCCTCGAGCCCGCGAGCTGACAGTTGATGACAATGTTCGGCGCGGACATTGTCATCAACTGTCACTTCGGCGGAGGGTTTGAGCCGACGCCGGCCTCTTTGTAGAAGCCTTGGATGTGTGCGGCAACAAGCTCAGCTGCCTCGGCGCCGTCGTTGTTGTTGACCGCGGCGAGTATGGCGCGGTGTTCAGCACGAAGCCTGGTGGATGTGGCGCTCCAGTCCGGAAGATTTCCCGTCAGCTCACCTGCATAGTTTTCGATCGCACCCCGCAGCGAGGCCATCATGGCACTGACCACCGAGTTGCCGGCCGCTTGGGCCAGTGCAACGTGGAAGCGTGCGTCCAAGGCCAGGAAAGTGTCGATGTCCGGGGCGGCATCCATCTGATCCAGCAGCTCCGCGGCTTCCTCCAGCGCCGGAACGCCCACGTGAGCCCGTTCTGCCGCCCACGATTCCAGCAGCACGCGGGTCTCCACGATGTCGGCCACAGGCAGGTGGCGCGTGGCCACATGCAGCCGAAGGGTGGAGCCCAGGGCAGAGCCGGGCTCGGCAATCACCACAGTTCCAGCATCCTTGCCCGAGCCAACGCCTGCACGGACCACGCCCATGGCCTCAAGGATCCTCACAGCCTCGCGCACCGAGGTCCGGGAAACCTGAAGTTGCTCGGCCATGACCCTCTCCCCCGGCAGCCGTCCGCCCAAGGTGAGGTCTCCGTCAGACAGCTGCTTCTCGATCCATTGCAGGACCAGCTCGTGGGTACGCATAACGGAATACTAGTTGATGTGGTCCAACCACATGGCTTACAGTGTGGTTAGACCACACTGGCAGGACCACAGAATTCAAGGGAGAACCGCATGACCGACACCCTCGACCCCAAGATCACCGCCGCGCCCGCCAATGCCGGCAGCGATCAAAACGTGGCACGGGCGCCCCAGCCGCAGCCCGCCGTCGTACTGCCACCGGCCCTGAAGCGCCGCGTGCCCAAGGTCTCGGACCTGGCGCCGCTGATGCAGTTCAAGAAGCCCGAGTTCAGCAAAACCGCCCGCCTGAAGCGTGCCAGCACCATCTGGGAACTGCGGGACATCGCCAAGCGCCGCACTCCGCAAGCACCGTTCGACTACACCGACGGTGCTGCCGAAGAAGAGATCACGCTGCGCCGGGCACGGCAGGCTTTCCAGGACATCGAGTTCCGCCCGGGCATTCTGCGCGATGTCTCCACAATCGATCTCCGCACCGACATCCTGGGCCAGGAGTCACGGCTCCCGTTCGGCATCGCACCCACGGGTTTCACGCGCATGATGCAGTCCGAGGGCGAGTACGCGGGTTCGCAGGCCGCTGAAGCTGCGGGCATTCCCTACACCCTGTCCACCATGGGCACCGCGTCCATCGAGGACGTTGCCACCGCCGCCCCGAACGGCCGCAACTGGTTCCAGCTGTACCTGTGGACGGACCGCGACCGCTCGCTCGAACTGATCGAGCGTGCCGCCAAAGCCGGCAACGACACCCTCATGGTCACCGTGGACACGGCAGTTGCCGGCGCCCGCCTCCGCGATGTCCGCAACGGCATGACCATCCCGCCGGCACTGACCATCAAGACCGTGCTGGACGCCTCTTACCGCCCGGCATGGTGGTTCAACTTCCTCACGCACGAGCCCCTGACGTTCGCCTCCCTCTCGCGTTACACCGGCACCGTGGCGGACCTGATCAACTCCATGTTCGACCCCACCCTCACCTACGAGGACCTCGACTGGCTCCGTGAAACCTGGAAGGGCAAGCTGGTGGTCAAGGGCATCCAGACTGTGGAAGACGCCCGCAAGGTAGTGGATCACGGCGCCGACGGCATCATCCTGTCCAACCACGGCGGACGCCAACTGGACCGCGCCCCGATCCCGTTCCACCTGCTCCCGGAAGTTACTGCAGCGCTGAAGGCGGACAACAGCAAGGCCGCAGTCATGCTGGACACGGGCATCATGAGCGGCGCAGATATCGTAGCTGCCCTGGCTTTGGGCGCCGACTTCGCACTGATCGGCCGCGCCTACCTCTACGGCCTCATGGCTGGAGGACGCGAAGGCGTAGACCGCACCATCCAAATCCTGGAGAAGGACATGACCCGTACCATGGCGCTCCTGGGTGTCAGCAAGATCTCCGACCTGAACCCGGACCACGTTCGGCTACTCCAGCGCTAACAGCACCCATGTAGGTAGCAGTAGAGGCCGTTTTGAACGCTCAAAACGGCCTCTACTGCTACTCAGTTGGGTAAAAGTGCTAGATCAGACCCTGGGCGAGCATCGCGTCGGCTACCTTGACGAAGCCGCCAATGTTGGCGCCCACCACGTAGTTTCCGGGTGCACCGTATTCATCGGCAGTGGCGGCGCAGCGATCGTGAATGCCCACCATGATCTCCGTAAGGCGCTGTTCCGTGTGCTCAAAAGACCAGGAGTCGCGGCTGGCGTTCTGCTGCATTTCCAGCGCGGAGGTTGCAACGCCACCGGCGTTGGCGGCCTTGCCCGGTCCGAACAGGATCCCGGCGTCCTGGAACACTGACACAGCTGAACGGGTGGAGGGCATGTTGGCGCCCTCAGCGACGGCGATCAGGCCGTTACTGATTAGCTTGGCGGCAGCATCGCCGTCGAGTTCGTTCTGCGTTGCGCACGGCAGCGCCACGGTGCCGTTGACGTCCCACACCGAACCACCGGCAACATGGCTGGCGCCCGGCCGGCGTGCGGCGTACTCGGTAAGACGCCCGCGCTCCACTTCCTTGATCTGGCTCAGAAGCGCGACGTCAATCCCGGCTTCGTCCACGATGTAACCGGCGGAGTCGGAACAAGCCACCACGGTGGCACCGAGGGACTGCGCCTTGGCAATGGCGTGGATGGCCACATTGCCCGAACCTGAGACCACGACGCGCTGGCCATCGAAGGACTGGCCGCGGGTCTTGAGCATCTCCTGGGCGAAGATCACGGTGCCGTAGCCGGTGGCCTCGGGACGAACCAAGGAGCCGCCCCACGAGATGCCTTTGCCCGTGAGGACGCCGGATTCATAGCGGTTGGTGATGCGCTTGTACTGGCCGAAGAGGTAGCCGATTTCGCGGCCTCCCACGCCGATGTCGCCGGCCGGGACGTCAGTGTACTCGCCGATGTGGCGGTACAGCTCAGTCATGAAGGACTGGCAGAAGCGCATGATCTCGGCGTCGGAACGCCCGCGGGGATCGAAGTCCGAGCCACCCTTACCACCGCCGATGGGCATGCCGGTGAGCGCGTTCTTGAAGATCTGCTCGAAGCCAAGGAACTTTACGATCCCCAGGTACACCGAGGGGTGGAAGCGGAGTCCGCCCTTGTACGGGCCGAGTGCGGAGTTGAACTCCACTCGGAATCCACGGTTTACGTGGACGCGGCCGGCGTCGTCGGTCCAGGGGACACGGAAGATGATTTGGCGCTCGGGTTCGCACAGGCGTTCCAGCACGGCGCCTTCAAGAAATTCAGGATGACGGTCGTGAACAGGGCCAAGGCTTTCAAAGACCTCAGTGACGGCCTGGTGGAATTCCTTCTCCCCCGGGTTCCGCGCCAACACAGTGTCGCGGACAGCTTCGAGCCTTGAATCCATGCGTCTTCCTATCCTCAGTGGGCCGGCCAGCGGCGAGACGATCAGTCCCGCTCATGGTTGCACCGAGGGAGGTGGGATCTCCATCCGAAGGCAATGTGACCCGGATCGCGGAGTTAACACAACTGTAGGAAATCGTTGAAAACTCAAGGAAACGGCAGATTAACAAAAACTCACAATGTGAGAAGGATCACGTTAAGTCGAGTCCGACTATCGCTTACGGCCGAACTTGGGAAGGTTGGGCAGGTTCGGGAGATTGGCCAGAAGATCAGCGGCCTTAGTGGCGGCCCGGCCCACGGTTCGGCCTATCTGCTGCGGAACAGTGTCATCCGATGCCAGATCCAGCGAGACGGGGTTTCCGCTCGCATGAACCTTGACGGCCTGGCCCACAGCGTCCGCCCGGGTAGCTGGGACCTCCGGAGCGGTATCGACGGCTGGAGCGGCGGAGGCGGCAGCGGGCGCCGTATCAGAAGGGGCCTCAGCAGGTGCGACGACGGCGGGCGCCGGGGTGCCGACGTCGAACGTTTCCAGCCAGCTGGCGACGCCGGCGAGCGGCTTGGGATTCAGGGCGTAGAAACGCTTCTGGCCTTGGGCGCGCATGCTGACGAGATCAGCCTCACGGAGCACTTTCAAGTGCTTGGAGATGGTGGGCTGGCTCGCAGCCAGTTCTTCCACCAGTTCGCCTACAGCTTTATCCCCAGAGCGGAGGGAGACCAGGATGTCGCGCCTGGTTGCCTCAGCTATGACGGCAAATACGTCGTCAGTCACCATGCCTCCCACCCTAGCGACATATACGCCGATTGGCATCCCTGTTTCGTGGCGCTACGGGTCCGGGAATTCAGTCGAACACACCGAAACGTCAGTCGAACCAGGGATCCAGGCCATAGAGCGGGAAGATCTCTTTGCGTGTGGCAATAACGGTCCGGTCAACCTCGTCCGCGGGATTGTAGCCCACCTCCCAGGAGCGCCACCAGACGTCCACGTCGTCGCTCATCGACTCCGGGGCCCACACGCCGTACGTTTCCTTCACGTAGCTCCGCCATGCTTCCGGCACGGGTGTTTTCAGCGGCACCGGGCGTTGCGTCACCATCCCGATCAGGTGGCTCCAGGCACGCGGCACAACACCGGTGACGTCGTAGCCCCCTCCGCCGGTAGCAATCCAGCGGTTATCGCAGTAGCGGGCGGCGAGGCCGGCGACGGCGGAAGCCGCCTCACGCTGTCCATCAACGCTGAGGTTGAGGTGCGTCAGGGGATCGTCCCGGTGGGAGTCGCAGCCGTGCTGGCTGACGATGACTTCGGGCTGGAACGCACCCACAAGCTGAGGGACCACCGCGTGGAAAGCCCGCAACCAGGCCGCGTCGCCAGTGAAGGCAGGCAGTGCCACGTTGACCGCTGTTCCCGGGGCATCCGGCCCGCCGGTTTCATTGGCAAAGCCGGTCCCGGGGAAAAGGGTGAGACCCGTTTCGTGCAGGCTGATGGTCATGACGCGGGGGTCGTTCCAGAAAATACTCTGCGTGCCGTCGCCGTGGTGGGCATCAACGTCGATGCTCACCACCCGTTGCACGCCGCCGTCGAGCAGCTTTTGGATTGCCAGCGCGACGTCGTTGTAAACACAAAAGCCGCTGGCCCGCTCCCGTGCTGCATGGTGCATTCCGCCGCTGAAGTTCACGGCGCGGACAGATTGGCCGGAAAGGATGGTTTCAGCCGCCAGCAGCGAGCCCCCGGCGAGGCGGGCGCTGGCCTCGTGCATTCCGGCAAAGGCGGGATCATCCTCGGTTCCCAGTCCGCGCTCCTCCTCGGGGGCTGAAGGGTCCGCACTGACGCGGCGCACGGCCTCCACATAGTCGCGGCTGTGCACGGAAAAAAGTTCGACGTCGGTAGCCACCGCGGGTGCCTCGACGGCCACATGGTTGTGGTTAAACAGGCCGAGCGATTCAGCCAGCCGGGCTGTCAGTTCTAGCCGCTGCGGTGCCATGGGATGGCCCGGGCCAAAGTTGTAGGCAGTCATAGCTGGATCCCACACCACCGTCGTTGGCAGTGCGGACCGCGTAATGCTGGAAGCTGTTGTTCCAAGCCGTGAGTTCATCCAGAACAGGCTACCTGAGCCCCGAGGAGCCTACCGCCCGGTTACGCCGCAGGAATAGTGGTTTACTACTCAGGAAAGCTTGTTCAACCGAGGAAGAGCGCCATGTCTCAAAGCCAGTCGCGGTCCACGAGCCCGACCAACTGGCAACCCAACCAGCAGGAGCGGGAAGGTCTCTGGATCTTTACGCGCGTGCGCGACTTCGTTGACAACATTGCCAACACCTCACCTGCCCGTCTGGCGTTGACCGTCTTTGCCGTGGTGATCCTGATTTTCACCGGGTTGTTGTCCCTGCCCGCCGCTTCCACGGCCGGCACAGTCACGCCCCTGCACCAGTCCATGTTCACGGCCGTCTCCGCAGTCTGTGTCACAGGACTGACAGTAGTTTCAACAGCCACGCACTGGACCTTCTTTGGTCAGTTGGTCATCCTCGTGGGCATCTTCGTTGGCGGTCTCGGCACCCTGACCCTTGCTTCCCTGCTGGCCCTGATGGTCAGCAAACGGCTGGGTGTGCGCGGCAAGCTCATCGCGCAGGAAGCCATGAACAACGCGGGCAGGCTCGGCGAGGTTGGTACGCTCCTGCGGATCGTCATCGTCACGTCGGTGGTCATTGAGGCAGCCCTGGCCCTGGCACTGATTCCACGCTTCATATTGCTCGGCGAAGACTTCTGGCAATCCGTATGGCACGGCGTCTTCTATGCGATTTCCTCGTTCAACAACGCCGGATTCACTCCACACTCAGATGGCATCGTCCCCTACGAGACCGACCTCTGGATCCTGATCCCCCTGATGCTGGGGGTTTTTCTGGGCAGCCTCGGCTTCCCTGTGGTGATGGTGCTCCAGCAGAACGGGCTCAACTGGAAAAAGTGGAACCTCCACACCAAGCTCACCATCCAGGTCTCCTTCATCCTGCTCGCAGCAGGCACGGTCCTGTGGGCCTTGATGGAGTGGGACAACGTGCGGACCATCGGCCACATGGATATGGGCGACAAAGTGATCCATTCACTGTTCGCCTCAGTCATGACCCGCTCGGGCGGATTCAACCTGGTGGACCAAAACCACATGGAGTCCACCACCATGCTCCTCACCGACGCCCTCATGTTTGCCGGTGGCGGATCGGCGTCCACGGCGGGCGGCATCAAGGTGACCACCATCGCCGTCATGTTCCTGGCCATCATGGCTGAAGCCCGCGGCGACGCCGACGTGAAGGTCTACGGGCGCACCATTCCACAAGGCACCATGCGCGTTGCCATCTCGGTGATCGTCGCAGGAGCCACCCTTGTGTCCGTGGCGGCATTCCTGCTGCTCTCCATCAGCGGCGCTTCCTTGGACCGCGTGCTCTTCGAATCCATCTCCGCCTTTGCCACCGTGGGACTGAGCACAAACCTCAGTGCCGAGCTGCCGCCGTCGGGCGTTTATGTCCTCACCGCACTGATGTTCGCCGGCCGTGTCGGCACCGTAACCCTCGCGGCAGGGTTGGCCCTGCGCCAGCGCAGCCAGCTGTACCACTACCCGGAAGAGAGGCCAATCATTGGCTAGTACCACAGGGGCCGCCAACCGCCCCGCCCACAACTCACCAGTGCTGGTCATTGGCCTCGGCCGGTTCGGATCCGCCACCGCTGAGCAGCTGGTCAAGCAGGGCCGTGAAGTCCTGGCTATCGAACGTGACCGCACCTTGGTCCAAAAGTGGGCGCCCGTGCTCACCCACGTCGTGGAAGCCGATGCCACCAACATCGATGCCCTCCGCCAGCTCGGCGCCCAGGAATTCAGCTCCGCGGTGGTGGGTGTTGGTACGTCCATCGAGTCCTCCGTGCTCATCACTGTGAACCTGGTGGACCTGGGCATCCAGCACCTCTGGGTCAAAGCCATCACGCCCTCGCACGGCAAAATCCTCACAAGGATCGGCGCCAACCATGTGATCTACCCGGAGGCCGACGCCGGTGTCCGCGCAGCCCACTTGGTGTCCGGGCGAATGCTGGACTTTATCGAGTTCGACGACGACTACGCGATCGTTAAGATGTACCCGCCCAAGGAAACGGTGGGCTTCACCCTGGAGGAATCCAAGGTGCGCTCAAAATATGGCGTGACGATCGTCGGCGTAAAAACCCCGGGCGAGGACTTCACGTACGCCCGGCCGGAAACCAAAGTGTCCGGCCACGACATGTTGATCGTGTCCGGACACGTGGACCTGCTGGAGCGCTTCGCAGCGCGGCCGTAGTCTCTTGGAGCTCAGCCGAGCTGCTTGGTGATCTCTGCTGCCCGGGCTGCTGCCGCGCGGGCGCCGTCAGCAATGATCTTGGGGATGCCGCCGTCGTCGAAGGCCGCGATGGCCCGCTCGGTGGTGCCGTTCGGGCTGGTGACGGCGATGCGGAGGGCAGAAGGGTTGGCCCCCGGTTCCGCCAGCATGAAGCCCGCGCCGGCAACGGTTTCACGGGCAAGCATCACGGACAGCTCTTCGTCCAAGCCCAGCTCCACTCCGGCCGCAGCCATGGCCTCGGCCAGATAGAACGCGTAGGCCGGGCCGGAACCGCTGATCGCAGACAACGCGTCCACCTGCTCTTCAGGAATCTGGACCACGGTGCCGGCGCCAGCCAACGCCTTCTTCGCCTTTTCGAGCTGCTCGGGCGTGCAATGAGTACCCGGGGAGACAGATATGACGCCGCGGCCCAGCCTTGCAGGCGTGTTGGGCATGGTGCGGATCACCGGCTGTCCGTCGGGCAGCGCAGCTTCGAGTTGGGCGATGGACACTGCCGCTGCGACGCTGACAACAATTGTGTCTTTCCCCAGCGCGGGGCTGATCTCCCGCGCCAGGTCCAGGATGCCCACCGGCTTGACGCCCAGGATGACCATGCTGGAGCCCTTGCTGGCAAGCTTGTTGTTGTCCGGCTCCTCCTCGCCTGCGATGGCCATAACCCCGTGGCGCTGCGCGAGTTCATCGGCGCGTTCTGCACGGCGGACAGTGGCGACGATGTCTGACGGGTCCGTCCCTGCGGCAAGCAGGCCCCCCAGGATTGCCTCGTTCATGGATCCACAGCCAAGGAATGCGATTCGGTTGCTCATTGGTCCATCATTGCAGTTGGCCTTGGACGGGGTCTAACGAATTCCAGATTCCCAGCTTGCTCCCAAGGTTATTGCAGGCAGCACTCATTCTTGGTCCGTAACTTAGTAGTTACCTCATTGAGGGTGCGAGTGATGAAGGCGGGCATGGGGATGTCCGCCAGCAGCACCGGTGGCCGGGCGGGTTTTCCCCCATTTCCCGATTCGGCCGCCGGTGCTTTCGCATTTAACGAGCGCGGACCGCACGAAACCCGCGCTTGTTCGCCTGACACACCGTTCAACGGCGGGACGGGCGAACAAGCGCGTGCGGTGCTCGACGGCGGTTAGTTGTCTACGCTTCGCAGCATCGGGACGCTGAGGTGCTGACGGGCAAAACGCAGGGTTTCGGCGAGCATTTCCTCGCGCTCCCCCGCTACCTTTGCCTTGCGGGTTGAAATCTCGGCCACGACTACGCCGTCAAACCCCGTTACTGCCAAGTGCTGCAGGGCATCAGCGCACTGTTGCGTTCCGGTGCCGGGCACCAAGTGTTCGTCCTTGCCGGATCCTGAGCCGTCGGTGAGATGGACGTGCCGGAGCTTGTTCCCGAGTGCTTTGATGGCTTCCAGGCTGTTGGCCCCGGCAGTGGCGGCGTGCGAGAAGTCCCACGTGACGTCGTCGTAATCCTGGCCCAAAGGGTCCCAGTGCGGCAGGTACGCCACGGCCTCCCGGCCACGGACCCGCCACGGGTACATGTTCTCCACGGCGATGCGCACCCGGTACCGCGCGGCGATTTCACGGACGCCCTCCACGAAGTTCTCCGCGTAGTTGGACTGCCAGCGGAACGGCGGGTGGACCACCACGGTGTCGCATCCGACGTCCGCGGCCATTTGGCAGGATTTCTCGATCTTGTTCCACGCCGTACCCCACACCTGTTGGGTCAACAACAGCGTAGGTGCGTGGATGGAGACGATCTCCTGGTGATACCGGTGGCTGAGCTGGACCAGGGCGTCGGGGTTCTGGCTCACCGCATTGTTGGTGACCATCACCTCAACACCCTCATAGCCCAGGTCCTGCGCCACTGCGAAGGCGTCGTGGACGCTCAGGGGGTACACGGATGCGCTGGACAGCGCCACGGGAATTTGGCGGTCATTCACTTCAGGTTCGACGTCGTTGCTCATCTCAGGAGGCCAGCCCGCCTGCCACGGGGGCTGGGATGGGTGTTGGGGACGGTGTGTTGACAGGGACCGGGAATTCTTTGAAGCCCGGGTGGGGCTCTTCTTCTTGCTCGGAAACCTTGCCGGCTTCCTTGGCTGCCTTTTTCTTGGACTTGTCCTTCTTGCGCTTCCCCACATGGGGCGCCGGATCCAGGGCTTCCTCAAAGACCAACTGGTCCAGGCGGCGCAGGATCAGTCCTTCGCGAAGGGCCCAGGGACAAATCTCCATCTTGGGGAACTCGAAGAGCTCAAGGGCCGCTTCGGCAACCAGGGCGCCTGCCAACAACTGGCGGGCGCGGGCATCGGAGACGCCGGGAAGGTACAACCTGTCTTCCACCGTCATGGCGGAAATCCGTTGTGCCCACAGCCCCAGGTCTGCTGCGTGGAGCTCGCGTTTCACGTAAGGTCCTGCAGCGCTGGGCGCTGCGCCGGCGATCCGTGCCAAGGAGCGGAACGTTTTGGACGTGCCGGCCACCAGATTGGCCCGGCCCAACTGGTGGAAGTCGCGGACCACCGGTTTCAGCGTTGACCGGATGTAGCGCCGCAGTTCCTTCACGCTCTTCGCGGTAGGCGGATCGTCGTGCAGCCAGTCCCGCGTCAAACGGCTGGCGCCCAGGGGAACGGATGTGGCGTACTCAGGGAGTTCATCGGTTCCGTATGCCATTTCAAAGGAGCCGCCCCCGATGTCCAGGTCAAGGATGGGACCTGCGCCCCATCCGTACCAGCGGCGTACGGCGAAGAACGTCATGGAGGCTTCTTCGCTGCCGGTGAGTTCCTGGAGGGTCACCGTGGTTTCGTGCTTGACGCGGGCCAGAACCTCGGGGCCGTTGGTTGCTTCGCGAATGGCCGAGGTACAGAAAGCCAGGAGGTCTTCCGCCTTGTGGCTGGCCGCGAACTCCCAGGCCTCCAGGACGAACTCGATGAGCTCGTGCTGCCCGGCGTCGTTGATGTTGCCATCGCCGTCGAGGTACTGCACCAGCGAAAGCGGGCGCTTGTGGGAAGCGAAAGCTACCGGACGCGCGCCGGGATGAGCGTCCACCAGTAAGAGGTGGACGGTGTTGGACCCGATGTCGAGAACGCCAAGACGCATTCTGCCATTATTCACCGATTCGAAGCCCGTGAAGCAACTTGGCGACGACGTTTCGCTGACGGAATGGTTACCGACAGCTTGGGCGGGCCCTATTCGGCGGACTCCCCGGCTTCGTCGGCGCGCTTGAAGTCGCGGCGAATATTCGCGATGCCCTCGGGGTCGATTTCGAAGCCGAATTCGCTTCCGGGGTTGATGACCATGCCCAGTTCATCGCCGATGTTGCCGAGGATCGCTGACCCCATGGTGCCAAGGACGTGCGGGGCTGCGTCGAGGAAACGCTCATCGACGCGGCTCGGGTGGCTGAATACGGCCAGAACGGGCTGGCCGTCGGCGTTGGAGAGCACCAGGGGCTCCACTGAGGAGTCCGGGCCATCCACAGCTTCCGAGCTGACGAGGTAGACCTCGTTGTTCAGGAAAGCGAGGATGACGTCCACCGGGTTCGCGTCCGGCTGTTCGGCCGAGGCGAGCTTCGCCTCGAGGTCGTTCAAGGGTTCGTTGTCCGGTGAAACCGTCTGTTCAGTCATGGTTCTACTCGACCACGATGCCGGCCGGGACGCAATTCGCGAGTGCTGTCCCGGCCGTCATGGTGACTACTTTTTGGCTGTTGCCTTCTTGGCCGGCGCCTTGCGGGTGGTGGTCCGCTTGACCGGTCCCTTGGCACGCTTTTCTGCCAAAAGTTCGACGGCGCGTTCCCGGGTCAGCTCTTCGAGTGACGTTGAGCGCGGGACGGTGATGTTGGTGACGCCGTCAGTGATGTATGGGCCGAAGCGGCCTTCCTTCACCACAATGTTCTTCTCGGAAACGGGGTCCGGTCCGAACTCGGCCAGCGGCGGCACGGAGGCACGGGCGCCGCGCTGCTTGGGCTGCGAGTAGATCTCCAACGCCTGTTCCAAGGTAATCGTGAAGATTTCCTCTTCCGAACCGATGGAGCGGGAGTCCGTGCCCTTCTTCAGGTACGGGCCGAAGCGGCCGTTCTGCACTGTGATGGGGTTGCCGTCCGCGTCCTCGCCGAGGACCCGGGGCAAGCTCATGAGCGCGAGGGCTTCATCCAGGGTGACCGTATCCACGGTCATGGACTTGAACAGCGAACCGGTGCGCGGCTTTGCCTTCACGGGCTTTTTGGGAGGTTTGGGCTTGCCGTTCTTGTAATATTCCACCGGCTGGTTGGCCAGTTGTTCCTCGGTCATCTCAGGGATGATCTCGGTGACGTAAGCCCCGTAGCGGCCGTTCTTGGCAACGATGGTGTGGCCGGTGTGGGGATCGGTTCCCAGGACCCGTTCCTCGGGGGCCGCGGTCTCCATGAGCTCTTTGGCTTTGTCCGCCGTGAGTTCGTCCGGGGCGAGTTCCTCGGGGACGTTGGCCCGTGCGGACTCAACCACTTCACCGGTCTTCGCATCCAAGGTGGGGATGGAGCTTTCCAAGTACGGGCCGAACTTGCCCACGCGCAACGTGATGCCCTCGGCGATGGGCACGGAGTTAATCTCGCGGGCATCGATTTCGCCGAGGTTGTTGACGATGCTCAGCAGTCCGGGGTCTGCGTCCTCACCGTAGTAGAAGTGCTTGAGCCAGGCGGCGCCCACGGCCTGGCCGTTGGCGATCTTGTCCAGGTCGCCTTCCATGTCAGCCGTGAACTCGTAGTCCACGTAGTCCGTAAAGTGCTGCTCCAGCAGGCGGATAACGGAGAACGCGATCCAGCTGGGAACCAAGGCGGAGCCCTGCTTGCGGACGTAGCCCCGGTCCTGGATGGTGGAGATGGTGGAGGCGTAGGTGGACGGGCGGCCGATGCCCCGCTTTTCCAACTCAGCGGTCAGCGATGCTTCCGTGTAACGCGGCGGCGGCGATGTTTCGTGGCCGACAGCCAGGATGTCCGAAGCCGTCAGGGAATCGCCCTTGGCAACGTTCGGGAGGCGACGCGCTTCATCGGATTCCTCGTCGCCGCGGCTCTCATCCTTGCCCTCTTCATAGGCTGCTAGGAAGCCGGGGAAAGTGATGACCGTACCGGAGGCGGAGAATTCGGCGTCGCGGCCGTCGGCGGCTACCGCGCCGAGGCGGATGGTGGCAGTAGAACCCTTGGCGTCAGCCATCTGGGAGGCCACTGTGCGCTTCCAGATGAGCTCGTACAGGCGGAACTCGTCGCCGCTCAGCTGCTTGGCAACCTGCGCGGGAGTGCGGAAGGAGTCTCCCGCGGGACGGATGGCCTCGTGCGCTTCCTGGGCGTTGGCAGCCTTGTTGGCGTAAACGCGGGGGCTCTGGGGCACGTACTCGGGACCGTAAAGCTCCGAAGCCTGGCGGCGGGCTGCCGTGAGTGCTTCATCGCTCAAGGCAGACGAGTCTGTACGCATATAGGTGATGTAGCCGTTTTCATACAGGCGCTGGGCAACCTGCATGGTGCTCTTTGACGAGAAGCGGAGCTTACGGCCGGCTTCCTGCTGCAGCGTGGACGTGGTGAACGGCGCGGCAGGGCGGCGGGTGTACGGCTTGGTATCTACGGAGCGGACGCGGAATTCGGCGTTTTCCAAGCCTGCAGCCAAGGATGTGGCCAGTTCCTCGTTGAGGTGCACCACGGCGGAGGACGTCAGCTGCCCGTTGTCGTTGAAGTCCCGGCCGCTGGCAACCTTGGAACCGTCCACGGCCGCAAGCTTGGCCTTGAAAGAACCCGAGTCTGAACCGAACTGGCCCGTGAGGTCCCAGTAGGACGCTGCCCGGAAAGCCATGCGTTCACGTTCGCGGTCAACCACCATGCGGGTCACCACAGACTGGACACGGCCGGCCGACAGTCCGCGGGCCACCTTGCGCCACAGGACAGGGGAAATCTCGTAGCCATAAAGGCGGTCAAGAATACGACGCGTCTCCTGGGCGTCCACCAAAGCGGTGTCAACATCGCGCAGGTTATCCATGGCCCTGTGGATGGCTTCCTTGGTGATTTCACCGAAGGTCATGCGGTAAACGGGAACCTTGGGCTTCAGGACCTCCAAGAGGTGCCACGCGATGGCTTCACCTTCGCGGTCCCCATCAGTTGCGAGATAAAGTGCGTCAGCGTCTTTCAGCTGGGCCTTGAGCTCGGCGACTTTTTTCTTTTTGTCCGGGGAGACAACGTAGTACGGCTTGAAGTCGTTTTCGATGTCGACGGCGAACTTGCCCAGCGAGGTCTTCTTCAGTTCGGCAGGGAGGTCCGATGGCTGCGGGAGGTCCCGGATGTGGCCGATCGAAGCCTCGACGATGAAGCCCTCGCCAAGATACTTGGCGATGGTCTTGCTCTTGGCGGGAGACTCCACGATCACGAGTTTCTTGCCGGTTTTTGCCTTGCTGGGCACGGTGCTCCTACAGAAAAAATGTGTAATTGGGCTGGTGCCCATATTGGCCTAGTTCACCATAGTTTGCAGAATCCTGCGTTTTGGCGCGGAACCAGGACGGACAATCGAAGACCCGGGCGGGCTGTTACTGACCGAGCGCTACGCGGTCGTCCGGGATCATTGACCACAAGGTTGCCACACGTTCAGCACCTTCCGGTATCCGGGTGGGATCCTCGAGTTCGTACTCCCGCAGAACTGCGCGGATTCTGTCCAAGAGTTCCCTGCGCTGGGGGTTGGTCAGATACAGCAGGTTGCTGGAGAGGACCACCGCTGCCGGCTCTTCTCCCGTCTCTCCCCGTTGCCGGCGCTCACCGCGGGCTTTGGCGAAGGCCGAGGCCCGGCGCCGGAAGGCATCGAGTTCAAGGTCCACCACGGCGATCTCGGGGCTGGCGACGCTGCCTCCCGAGATAGTGAAGTCCGTTCCAGCCGCCTTCCAGCGGCGCTCCCGGGCATCGCCGGCGTTTTCCGCAGGCGCCACGATCCCCCACTTCTGCAGGGCCCGGAGGTGGTAGCTCATTGCGCTGGGCGTCAGACCCGTTCTGGCAGCGAGTTCGGTGGCTGTGTGGCTGACCTGTGTGGCGTAGAGCTCAGAGATCACCTCAATCCGGGCGGCGTGCGCCAAGGCACGGATAGCCTTGGGATCCGTGATCTCAATCGTCTTCTCGGCACGCTTCCGCCGAGGAACGTCGCCTGACGCTTGGGATGCTTCGTTGTTCGCAGTCACTTCATCAGTGTAGTCAGGGTCACTTCCCGGAGGTCCGGTAGTTGATGAGTGTGGTGCGGCACCCCGGATCATGCGCTGACCTGCGCCGGGTCCGGAAGGAGGAACCCCTCCAGGACCAGGTTGGTAACGTCGCGGACAAGCCCTTCGCGGAAAGCTTGTTCATCGAAGTCATCTCCCCCACCAAGGAGCGATACCAAGGCCGAGACGATTTGCCGGACCGACAGTTGGCCGTCGCAGGCGGAGACGAACCCGGCGAGTTCAGTGCTCAGCAGATTGGTCCGGCGAAGGCCGGCGCCCTGCCGCAGGAGGATGACGCCGGGATGAACAGCCCCGGGACGTTGATGCCGTTCTTCTGTAACGTCCTCGGCTACCACCAAGTGTGCCTCCGGGACCGAATGTGCCGCCACCCAGTCGGCCCGTTCCACGGCTGCACCCACATGCGGCCCGATTGGCTGCTCGATCGGATAGGTGATTTCCTCGAAGCGGCTGACGATGGCCCCGAACGGTGACTCCGGACGGCGCAGCCAGATCATGCCGAAGCCAATGCCTTGGACATTCCTCGAAGCAAAGTCATCCAGATAGGCGGCGTAAGCCTCCTTGTATTGCTGGCCTTCGCGATTCTGCGAGGCGTCCTGAAGCCATGTCTCCGCGTACTGCT
Source organism: Arthrobacter sp. Rue61a (assembly GCF_000294695.2). Classification (NCBI taxonomy): domain Bacteria; kingdom Bacillati; phylum Actinomycetota; class Actinomycetes; order Micrococcales; family Micrococcaceae; genus Arthrobacter; species Arthrobacter sp. Rue61a. The sequence continues at coordinate 3,822,225 of NC_018531.1, forward strand.
CAGGACCCACCTGCTCCCGCTGGATGAACCAGACGTCCAAACCTGAGTCGCGGAGCCATGCCTGGGGCCGGTCCTTCCAATCGGTACCAGAGGTAACCTCCCAGTTACCCAGCATTTGAGCCGTACCGCCGGCCTCGAGGACCTCAGCGAGCGACTGCACGAGGGAGGCGACGATGTCGTCGCCGGGGAGCCCTCCGTCGCGATATGTGAACTGCTCCGACGACGATTCGCCACCCGTTCGCGGAGTGATCACGAACGGAGGGTTTGATACCACCAGACCGAACTGTTCCCCTGCCACCGGCTCAAGGAGCGATCCCAGCCGCAGGCTCACCCGGCCCTCCAGGTGGTTGGGGTCCAGCTCCAGTTCAGCGGCGTTCAGCAGGAGGTTGAAGCGGGTGAACGCGAGTGCCCTCTCGGAGATATCCGTGGCGGTGACGTGCTCGCAGTGGTGCAGCAGGTGGAACGTTTGGATTCCGCATCCGGTCCCCACATCCAACGCACGTTTGGTGTGCTTCCCGAACGTGGATTGGACCAGCGTTGTAGAGGCACGTCCAATCCCCAGGACATGGTCATGCCTCAGCACCCCCGGCTGCTGGTGGGCTGCGAGGTCGCTGGCGACCCAGAGTTCCGCGCCGCCGCTGCCATCGGTGTTGGCGTCCCAGCCGTAAGGGCGCAGGTCCACCTTGGCCTTGACCACCCCTGAATCCACTGTGACCAGCCCCAGCTCCGCAAGTCCTTGCGAACGAATGCCGGGGAGCGCGGAATCGATGTCTGCCACGGACTGCGGAACAGCCAACAACCAGAGGCGAACGACAACTGCCGGCGATCGGAGGGCGGGGTCCTGGGAGTCCATGAGCCGCTCGCTGGCCAGCAGAGCAGGGATGAGCTGGTCCCTTCCCAGCGCTTCAGAGGCGGAGGTCCCCAGGAGTTCAGCCACACCATCCACCGTGTAGGAGAGCGCACGAAGGTCCGCGGCGAGCGCCGAAAGCAGTTCGGGTCGGTCGCTGCGGGGAGCATCGTCAGTGTTGCCGGAGGTAAAGGAGGAAGCTGTGTCAGTCACCTTGCAAGTGTAGGGGCGGCGCACTGCGCTTTTGGATCCTGGAATCGCGCTATGTGGATACTGGCGGCGGGCGGGCAATCGCGATGGGTGGACAAAGCTCCCCGCGGGAACCCGGTAGCGTTGGATTCATGCTCAACTTCTCCTCCACAAGGCGCCGCGCGGGCCTTGTTGCCATCACCACTGCGGCGCTGCTGGGAGTCTGCGGCTGCCAGGCACCGGTCAATATCGAAGATGCCGACGTTCCTGCCTGGAAGGAAAAGGTCCTCCCCGCGGCGAGTGGCGTGGTGTTGGAGGACTCCGGCAAGATCCTCAACCGGGACCCGTTGGTCAAGGAATCCGCGAATGTTCCGGCAGGAAGCTACACACTCACCATGGCGTGCGATGGGGGCGGCAAAGCGTACTTTGCAGTTTCTTCGGGCGGCAACAAGATCACGGACGCCGCCGCAGCATGCAATGGAAGCCTTGATGTGGTGAAGATCAAGGTTCCCGGAGCCGGTCCCCTCAGCATCTCGACGAGCAGCGTCGACGCTCCGCTGATTTTCGCCTACCACGTGGTTTCCGCGGCCGCCTAGGATTGCTCCGGCACCTGCCCGGATAGGCCTTCAGCCGGTGGCAGCACGGGCGTAAAGTCAGTGCATGGGCAGCAAGGCAGCTCGCTCGGTGATGCCACAGCGGCCGGCGAGGGCCGCCGTCGTCATCCTTGTTGTGCTGAGCGGCAGCCTGTCGGCCTGCGAATATACCTATGACGACGGCGGAAGGCCGGACGCCAGCCCTACTTCCACAGCCGGCGATGTGGTTCTCCCCCCGGATCCGGCACTGGAGGAGACCGTCACTGGCGAGGCGCTGGAAGAGTGGGCGAAGATGGCCTTGCCCGAGTCCCAGGGGCAGTCGTTTTACTCAAGCAACGGCTACCTCAACCCCGGCGAGTCCAAGTCCGAGCAAACGGTGCAGTTGCCGGGTGGGACGTACGCGGTGACACTGGCCTGCCGGGGCACCCGACGGGTGACATTCAAGGTGGCCTTGGGCGAGGCCGAGCTGGTTGACCTGACCCTTGGGTGCGCCAATGCCCGCGTGAGTGTGGTCCAGCTGGAGAAGGACGCCATACTGTCCATCACGGTGGGTTCCAGGTCGGACGCCAACTTCGCCTATCGGGTGAGCCGGCTCTGACTCGGATGTCAGGCGGCTTCGCAGCCTCCCGGGCAGCGGAGCGTTTCCGGGCTGGAGGCACATTCCCCGCAGTACAGGGTCAACGTACGGCAGCTGAGGTTTGAGCAGTTCTCGAATTTGTTGGTGGGCGCGGAACAGCGGACGCACTCACCGATGGTTTTTGCTTCCTCACTGAACTCGACGTGCATGCGCTTATCGAAAACGTACAGTGAGCCTTCCCAGAGACCTTTGTCCTTGAACGTCTCGCCGTAGCGGACGATCCCGCCATCCAACTGGTACACCTCTTTAAAGCCCCTGTTGACCATCAGGCTGGACAGCACTTCGCAGCGAATACCGCCCGTGCAGTAGGTGACAACGGGCTTGTCCTTGAGGGAGTCGTACTTGCCCGAATCGAGTTCCTTAATGAAATCGTGGGTGGTGTCCACGTCCGGGACGATTGCGTCCTTGAACTTGCCGATTTGGGCTTCGAACGCGTTGCGCCCGTCGAAGAACACTACGTCTTCGCCACTGGACTTTTTGGCATCCACCAGTGCGTGCAGTTCCTCGGGTTGGAGGTGCTTTCCGCCGCCCACCACGCCGTTGGCGTCCACCTTCAGCTCACCGGGCGCACCGAACGACACAATCTCATCGCGCACTTTGACGCTGAGGCGCGGAAAATCTGCGGCGCCTCCCTCGGACCACTTGAAGTCGATGTCGTGAAAACCCTTGTATTCACGTGTGGTCTTCACGTACTGCTTCATATTGTTGAGCTCGCCGCCCACCGTGGCGTTGATGCCGTCCTTCGAGATGAGGATCCGGCCTGTGAGGCCCAGTTTTTCGCACAGGGCACGCTGCCATAGACGCACGGCGTCGGGGTCGGCGATCGGGGTAAAGCCATAGAAGAGGACAATTCGGTTCAGAGCCACTATTAAAGGGTACTTGGTGCAGTAGAATCCGGTCGCTCGGGGTCGCTCGGGGCAGGGCAGCCAGCGGTAAGTCACAATTCCATAAGCAACCATCCCGGGGCTGACATGGCTCTGTTGCTTCATGGTGCGCTGGCATACTCTCTCTACATGAGTCCAGACGCCTTGGTTGAAGACATTGCGCACCTCTTGGAAGTCTGGGTAGCCGGTTGGTCCGGCTGCCGCGGCTATGAATCCCGCCAAGAGGGACGTTTCCCTGCCGCGCTTCGCGCCGACAAAACCGGTGATTGGGAGTATTTCGCCCATGACCCTTCGGATGAAGAGTTCGCCGCCCTGGCGGAGAAGACCGCAGAAGCCCCAACCCGGATCCTGACGGTCCTCACCAACGATGTCCAACGGTACAAGTACCTTGCTGAACAGCGCGGACTCACGGTGACGTCAGCCTCACAGACCATGATGATCGTGGACATGGAAACCCAGGATTCCGAGGACCCTTGGCTTCCTGACGATGACCTTGAACTTGCAACCTCGGAATCCAACGGCGTCCATCATGCGGTGGTTCACTCCGGTGAACGGGTTGCTGCCAGCGGCCGGGTCTACGTCGTCGACGGCACCGCTGTTTTTGACAAGATCGTCACTGAACCCGATTTCCAGCGCCGTGGCCTGGGAAGCTTCATCATGAAGGCCCTCGCGGCCCAAGCCTTTGCGCACGATGTTGAAAACGGACTGCTCCTGGCATCGCTGGACGGCCAAAAGCTCTACTCCCACTTGGGATGGGACGTGGTGTGCCACGTCCTCATGATGTCCAGCGGCACCGAAGGATCGGATCTGTCAGGAGCGTAGAAACTTCCGTTTAACAGCCAAGCCCGACGGCGGCGCTCCAGGGCGCCGCCGCTGGCGTGCCAGCACAGTGACAGAATGATTCGGTGGCTGCACCGAATTCCTTGATCTCCTTGCTGGGCCGGACACCGGACCCTGAGCAGTTGCGCCATGTCCACACCATCCCGGCCCGGAAGGCGGTCAACGAGCCCTGGCCCGACTGGGTCCACCCGGACGTTGTGGCAGCCTACGGTACCCTCGGCATCCACCAGCCGTACCGGCACCAGATCCAGGCGGCAGATCTGGCCCATTCCGGACAGCACGTAGTCATCGCCACCGGAACTGCCTCCGGAAAGTCACTCGCCTATCAACTGCCCGCGTTGGATGCGATACACCGTTCCGAGCTGCGGGTCCTGTCCGATCCCGGAAAGATCCACGACGACGGCGCAGTCACCCTCTACCTGTCCCCCACCAAGGCCTTGGCAGCAGACCAGCTCGCAGCGATCCGCTCGCTGAAGTTGCCTACTGTCCGGGCAGAAACATACGACGGCGATACCGACGTCTCGTCCCGGCGCTGGATCCGTGACCACGCCAATTTCATCCTGGCCAACCCGGACATGCTGCACTTCGGCATCCTCCCCAACCACACGTGGTGGGCCCGGTTCTTCCGACGGCTGCGCTATGTGATCGTTGACGAAGCACACAGTTACCGCGGTGTCTTCGGCTCGCATGTGGCCAACTTGATGCGGCGCCTCCGCCGGATCTGCGCTTATTACGGGGCGGGGACGTCCTTCCCCGAGCCGGTATTCATTGCAGCGTCCGCCACAGCTTCCGATCCCGGGGTCTCCTTTGGGCGGCTCATCGGCGCTCCCGTGCGTGAAGTTTCCGAAGACTGCTCTCCTCACGGCTCAACCACAGTGGCGTTCTGGGAGCCCGCCTTGACGGACGTCAAAGGTGAGAACGGCGCCAAGCAGCGGAGGACGGCCGTAGCTGAGACCGCGGACATCCTGGCCAACCTCGTTTCCTCGCGAGTAAGGACCATCGCATTCATCAAGTCGCGTCGCGGCGCCGAGTCCATTGCATCCATCACCAAGAGACTGCTGGACGAAGTGGATCCCAGCCTTCCCGGACGGGTGGCCGCATACCGTTCCGGATATTTGCCTGAGGAACGTCGGGCTTTGGAGCAGGCCTTGAGGTCCGGCCAGCTGCTGGGAGTCTCCAGCACATCCGCATTGGAACTCGGCATCGACATTTCGGGCCTGGATGCCGTACTGGTGGCAGGCTGGCCCGGCACACGGGCCTCGCTCTTTCAGCAGATTGGCCGCGCAGGGCGGGCGGGGCAGGACGCCATTGCCGCCTTCGTGGCCAGCGACGATCCTCTGGATACCTACCTGGTGAACCACCCGGAAGCCATCTTTGACGTTTCCGTGGAAGCAACCGTCTTTGATCCGGGCAACCCCTACGTCCTTGGCCCGCACTTATGCGCGGCGGCCGCCGAGTTGCCGATCGGACCTGCGGAACTCGATCTCTTCGGGCCTACAGCTGAGGGCCTTCTGGACCGCTTGGTGGTCCAGGGATACCTCCGAAAGCGGCCGGCTGGGTGGTTCTGGACCCACCCGGAGAGTGCTGCCGGGATGGTGAACCTCCGGGCGGACGGAGGTGGACCGGTGAGCATCGTCGACGCCGAGACCGGCTCCCTTCTGGGAACCATGGACTCGCCACAAACCCACTATCAGGCCCACACGGGTGCCATCTATGTCCACCAAGGCGACAGCTACCTGGTGGAAGACCTCAACGAAGCCGATCACTGCGTCATGGTGCGCCGGGTAAATCCGGACTTCTACACCACGGCACGGGATGTGACCCAGATCGAAGTCCTTGAAACGTCCCGCTCGGTCCAGTGGGGTGACATCACCGTGCATTTCGGCGACGTCAAAGTAACTACCCAGGTGGTCTCCTTTCAGCGCAAGGCCTTGATTTCGAACGAGATCCTCGGGGAGGAACCTCTCGATTTGGGAGCCCGGGACCTGTTTACCAAAGCCGTCTGGTTCGTGGTGGACAACCGGTCGCTGCACGGAGCCGGATTGGTGGAAGCGGAGTTCCCCGGTGCGCTGCATGCGGCCGAACATGCTGCCATAGGGCTCCTCCCCCTGGTGGCATCCAGTGACCGCTGGGACATCGGTGGCGTCTCAACAGCACTGCATGCCGACACCGGCGTGCCAACCATCTTTGTTTACGACGGCCATCCCGGTGGTGCCGGTTTCGCTGAGCGGGGCTTTGAGAAAGCCAAGATATGGCTGACTGCCACCCGCGAAGCCATCAAGGCCTGCGAGTGTGATGCCGGCTGTCCGTCCTGTGTTCAGTCCCCTAAATGCGGCAACAAGAACAACCCCTTGGACAAGGCAGCCGCCATCACGCTCCTGGACGTCTTGTTGAAGGACGCCAGCTAGATTCCCTGGCACCAACCCGTCCTGCACGAAGCCGGTGTGCCTGGCCTTGCTACGGAGGAGGTCCCGCCCGGGAGTGTCCGGTGGCGACGCCCCACTGGAAGGGATGTGCCAGCTCAGTGCCGACCTCCACCACGTCCCCGCCTGCTACCGCGCAGGACGTGAGCTTCGCATCGTGCTTCCCGGCCACGCCTGCTGCCACGGCACATGGGTCACCGGAGGTCAGGCCGCGGGCAGCATCTGCTCCGGCAAGAGCTGCAAGGTCAGCCGCCGACGCGGCCCGGGATGCCATCACGCCAGCCTGTGCCAGGAGAAGCAGTCCAAGGAGCAGCACCATCACCACCGCCCCCAATGCCAGGGCGAGCACGGTTCCGGATCCTCGCTCACGCTGGGTGTTTTTCCGGAACTTTCTCACGGGGTACCCGATTCTACCGGCGCTGACGCCGAGGCGCTCAGAGTCCATGGGACCAACGGGCCTAAGGCTCCGCCTACTGGTGCCGAAGCAGTTACTGTCAGCCACTCGCCGTCGTTCGTCAGCGACGAGCTGACGCCCTCCCCGGCAAGTCGCTTGACGATGCCTTCCACAGAGCTGGAAGTCTCACCCCTGGCCGATGCGCGCGCCCCCGCCCTCGCCGCTTCCTCCAACCGCAGTTGGGTAATACCCGCGGCGCCGCCTGCCAGCAGGAATGCCAGGAGCAACACAACGGCCGGCAAGGCGACGGTGAACTCCGCAGTGACAGCGCCCCGTTCCGTTTCATTCCGGGACGTTCTCCCGCGGGCAGGCAGCGCTTCCGTCATGGCAAGGACAAGGCCGTACGGATCAGGTTGAGCAGGAAGCCGCGGACCTCCTCACTCCGAAGGATGACCACAAGCAGGCCCGCGAGCCCAACAGCGGCAAGGGTGGCGATTGCGTACTCGGCGGTGGCCATGCCCGCTTCAGAGCCGATGAGCCTTGTCCTTGCCCAGAAGCCATCGTCCGTAAGTGGCCCGTCCTCGGACTCCTCAAGATCGTCAAATCCCAGTTGGAACTGCCCGATTTCGTCCTCGAGATCGAATCGCTCGAGGTCGTCATGTTCAAGCTCGTACTCGGAGAGCTCATACTGCCGGGTTGTCACCGGTTCAGCGGAGGGAGCCTTCGGGACTACAACGGGAGCCGGTCGATCCCGGGGCATATCACCGAGAACGTCAGGAAGCGCAGTGGACAATGTTTTCATGGTGGGTTCCTTTCAAGAGTGGCGGCGGGTCTGCCGACAGACTCGACTCTTCCGTGACTTGGAGTGGCCCGGAATATGGCGATTCCAGCAAGTGGATAACCCCGCCTTTCCGGCCCGATGTGGAGGGAAAGATGTGGCTATGGAAGCACCGAGTCTTCAGCACGAAACGCCCGGCACTGGATGTACCGGGCGTTTCTGAAACGTTCCTCTCCGCCCTTCAGGTATCTCTTATCTCTGCGCATTTCAGCCTGAGGGGAGCATGGCGATCAGGACGGGGACGATGCCGAGGCAGATGAACGCCGGAAGGGAGCAGAGACCCAAAGGAACCACAAGCTTCACGCCCAAGGCAGCCGCCCGCTTCTCCGCGGCCCGGAACTGCTCTCGCCGTTCCCTCGCAGCCTGTGCATAGAGGATGGAAGCCGACGGCGCACCCGTCAGGGCTGCGAAGGCCAAAGCATCCTTGAGGCGGACCACTTCGGGCGGTTGCCTGGTGGGCGTCCGCCAGGCAGTCTCCCAGTCGGCACCAATGGCCAGTGCGGCAACAACGGGTCGGAGCGATTGCCTGATGGGGGGTGAGGCACACTTTGCGATAAGTTCCAGGGCCCGCCCGATTCCAGCTCCGGCGTCGAGCATCGAGGCCACCAACTCCAGCATCATTGCCGTATCGCGAAGTCCGTCAGTCACTACGTCAGGGGTTGATCCGGATGGCTCGTGAAGCGGTTCAGCGTCCATGGTCCGAGGATGCAACGGCTGCAAACGCGCTCTCATCCGCGAGGGTGGCGCGAAGGTGAGGATGGCGGCCAGCGCCATGACCGCGATCATCAACAGCACCGGGGCTCCGGACATCAGTGGCCTCCAGCAGCAGAAGCAACCAGCCGCGAGGACCAAATCCGGCCCGCCACTGTCAGGAGGAGTCCGGCCGCGAACGTGGCGACACCCAGGAAGTTGTTCAGCAAGATCCCCAAAGGATCCACGCCCAGGGCCATCCCCAGTCCGAGCCCGAATACCGGGAGCCACGACAACAGCCGAACAGTAGCCTTGGGACCTGCGAGCGCCGTCTGACGAGCAGCCTCGGAGTCTTCTTCGGCTTCCAGTTGGGCTGCGAATCGGGTGAGGACATCGGCCAACGGACAACCGCTGGTCTCGGCGATGTCCAAGCACGCGGCCAATTCCATCCAGACGCGACGCTCAGAACTTTGGCGTGGCGAATAGACCTTTGCGGCCGCGCCACGGATGGCTTCTGCAGGAGAGTTTCCCACGGTGGACGCTGCCCGCGCTGCCGCAAGTACTTCCAGCGACCCACGGGACAACCCGGCGTTCCCTTTCTCCGGTGCCGCACCCGCCCCCGTGCCCGCGCCCGCTGCCGCACCCGCACCACTGGCCGTGATGTGCGGTGAACCATGGACAAGCCACAGCTCTTCCCACAACCGGGAAGTTCCCCGTCCTCCGCGCAGGAGTGCCGCGAGCTGTTGCACCAGCACCACAAGCGACAACGGCTCAATCCGGTGTCGCCGATGTGAACGTCCAGGCCACACTCCCACAAGAGCTTGGGTGCCTCTCATCCGGCCCGTCGGCTCCCCTAGATTCGTCCGAAGACGTCGGCTGCTGTCCCGATGGCCGCTTAATTGCAGCCAGGCTGCGAGCGCCACAAGAAGGACAAAGACACCTGTCACGGGGCGACCCCGTTGCTGTGCCTTCCCATTGGAAGTGACCCGGGGCCAACTGTCGGCTCACCTGCCGGCGCTTCCCTTTCCTGGGGCGCCTCGTCCACCTCAAACGGTTCCAGAGCAAGCCGGGAGGCGAGTTCGGGCCATGCTGGTCCATATGTCATTCCTGACACGCTCGAGCTAAGGGCAGGAACCACTTTCTGGCCCTCCCGAATATCGGTCACTACACCGATGGATGCCACTTTCCGTCCCGCCGAGGTTCTGTCCACGTGAATCACGACGTCCAGCGCACTGGAGACCTGCAACCGCACGGCTTCGGCGCTGAGGCCTGCCAAGGCGCCGAGAGCCACCAATCGCGCCGGCACAGCCGCGGCAGTGTTGGCGTGGATCGTGCCACCGCCGCCCGTGTGGCCAGTGTTGAGTGCGGTCAGCAATTCGCGGACTTCAGCGCCACGGCATTCTCCTACGATCAGTCTGTCGGGCCGCATCCGCAGGGCTTGCCGAACCAGCTCTCCCAGGTCCAGTGCCCCTCCACCCTCTAGGTTTCCGTGTCGCGACTCCAGCGTCACTACATGCGGATGGACGGGGTTGAGTTCGGCGGCGTCCTCTATGAGCACTAAGCGCTCCGCCGGATGGCTCAACCCGAGCATGGTGGAGAGCAGGGTGGTCTTCCCTGAGCCCGTAGCACCGCTGATGAGGAAGCTCAGTTTGCACGCCATGATGGCCCGGAGAATCGACTCGACATGCTCCGGGAACATGCCACTTTTCCTCAACTCGGTGAGAGTGAATACCTCTTCCCGGCGGATACGGATGGACAGCAGGGTCCCTGCTGTCGATATGGGCGCGAGGACTGCGTGCACCCGATAGCCGCCGTTGAGTCGGACATCCACGCAGGGGGAACCGTCGTCCAATCGCCTGCCTCCGGCCGAAACCAAGCGGGTGGCCAGCGACCTGATCTGCTGCTCAGATTCGAAGTGAACAGATGCACGTTCCAAGCCATTCCCGCGGTCCAACCAGACCGAGTCGGGGCCGTTGACAAAGATGTCAGTGACGGCAGGATCCTGGGCGAGCTGCTGGAGGGGTCCCAGTCCATTCAGTTCCGCGTTGATGGTTTCCGCAGCCTCCAACGCTCCGGCGGTACCCAATAATCTGCCGCTGGCCTGCACTGCCGCTGCGACGGTAGACGGTGTTACGGGTCCGCTCCCTGCGAGCACTGATTCCCGCACCGTCTCAAGAAGGAGAGAGTCCAGCTTGCGGCCCTGACTGCGGCGGGTTACCTCGGCGAAGCGGCTCATTGGGTGGCGCCGTTCAGCTCAAGCACAGAACTTGCGAAACGGCGGACTGGTTTCCGGCGTCCCAGTTCCAGCAGTCGTCCAAGTTCGGTCCCGGCCGCCACGCCGCGCATCTCAGGGAGAACGCCCAGCAGCGGCAATCCCAGTGTCTCGGCGATCAGAGGCGCATCCACGGACGTGGTGCCGGTTCCGCGGACCAGGAGTCCGGCATCAACGGGCGGGAGTTCGTTGAGGACGCGCGCTGCTGCTACCGCGGATTTGAGGTGGGCCATGGTCAGCAGCAGAATCCTGTCGCAGTCCCATGCGAGCGTCCCGAGTCCCTCCCCACTGCGTCCGATGTCCACCAGGATGAGTTCGAAGCTCCGGCGTGCGGCGTCAACCACGGCAGCTACGGCGTCAGCCGCTGGAATCTGGACCGATTCGCGGGTTCCGGGCCACGACAGGTAGGCGAAGCCGCCAGCCATGGGCAGCGAATCCCGGAACTGGGACGGATCAATGCTGCCGCGGGTTTCGGCGAAGTCCGGCCACCGGAGTCCAGGAATCTCGTCAGCCGTAACTGCGAGTTCAAGACCTCCACCCCAGCGGTCACCGTCGATGAGGACGGTGCTGACGCCATGCCCGGCCGCAGCTTGGGCAAGCCAGATTGCCGTGGTGGTAGCTCCTGCCCCGCCGCTGCCTCCGATGATCCCCATGACCGCGCCTCCGGGGTCAGGGGAACCGGACATGCTGAGGTGTTCGGCCAGCCAGGCGGCGGCCTCGGGCAGGACAGCCACCCGCTCAGCCCCCAGCGCCGCGGCTAAACGCCATAACCCATCACTTTCAGAGGCTTTGCCCAGCAACACTGTGGGAGCCCTCCGCCTCGGCGGCAGCTCACGAATATCGCTGCCCACCAAAACGACATCGGCGGTATCCCACCCATGGACGGCGTCCGCCACCTCCAGAGCCGTTCTCAGGCTTCCGCCTGCAGCGGCGACTATCCGCTTGGCCTCCTCCTGAAGGTAGGGGTCGCCGGAAACGAGCAAGATCCCAACGGCATCACGTGGCACCCAGGATCCGTCCGCGTCCCCTTGAACTGCTCCCTTGGTGCTCTGCCTGTGTTGCTTGCTGCCTTGCCTATGCCGACGATCTCGCTTGCTCATGGCATCCACACTGTTCGAGTCGGCCGGGCAAGATAAGGCACGGATTCCCCTATGTGCACAACACGCGGTGCCGGCGTAGCTGTGGAGGAACAGTCGCTCCACGCCAAAGCCACGCCGCAGAGGCCACAACAACGCCGGCGCATCACACCATGCCTCCGCACAGGGCAGAATGGACACCATGTATTTGCTGCTCGCCGCCCACCAGGACGGCGCAGCCATACAAAGGATCTCCCCCGCCGGAAAAGCTACCGCTGACGCCCGCGTCGTTACGCGCGGTGAGTTGCCCGGCGTCGTGCGCGACCTCGAAGTCCAGCGGCCCCGCTGGGTGTGGCACCGCGCCCAAGACTGGTGTTCCGAACTGCTGACCCATGGCATAGAGCTGGAGCGTTGCCACGACCTGGCGCTATGCGGGGCTATTCTGGCCCACTCGGAATTCACGGCCCACACGGACTATGCCAAGCATGCCGTCAAGCTCACGCAGGACGACGACTCAACACCGCCCCGTGTCCTCCAGCCACCGCCACCGCCCGCGGATCAAGGCGCGCTCTTCGAGGACCTTGCACCGTCGAATCCCAAAGCGGGGCTGGCTGAACTCAGGGAGGAATTCGCGGCCCAGCAGCACGCGGTTTCACAAGTCACAACAGAACATCAGCAAAGGCAACGCCTTCAGCTGCTCCTCGCTGCCGAATCGGCCTGCGCCATCATCGCCGTCGAGATGCAACACGCGGGCGTCCCTTGGCGCGAAGAGCTGCATCAACAGATCCTTGCCGATGTCCTGGGTCCCAGGCCGCCGCTCGGGCATCGGCCACCGGCGTTGGAGGCTCTCTGCGCCGAGCTCAGGAACATCCTCAACTCCCCCAGCCTGAATCCGGACTCCCCGCAGGACCTCATGCGTGCTTTGCACCGCAACGGGATCGAGGTGAAAAGCACCCGGCAATGGGAGCTTCAGGAGTCGAAGCACCCGGCAATCCAGCCGCTGCTCGCCTACAAGAAGCTCTCCCGCCTGCACACCGCCAACGGTTGGTCCTGGTTGGACGCATGGGTCCGTGATGGCCGGTTCCATCCCGAGTATGTGGTGGGTGGGGTGGTGTCCGGCCGTTGGGCTTCGCGGGGCGGCGGGGCACTGCAGATCCCGCGCAACATCCGGGCAGCGGTCCACTCGGATCCGGGTCACAAGCTCATTGTCGCCGATGCCTCGCAGCTGGAGCCGAGGGTCCTCGTGGCACTGGCCCAGGACACGAAAATGGCAGAGGCAGCACGCGACAAGGACCTGTACGCCGGTATCGCAGCCCAAGGTTTTGGCGGTGACCGCGCCAAGGCAAAGATCGCGTTGCTGGGCGCTATCTACGGCGCTACGACGGGCGAGTCGGGCCGGCTCATGCCGCAGCTGACGCGCACTTACCCACGCGCCGTCGGATTCGTGGAACAGGCAGCTCGTGAGGGCGAAGCGGGCCGCACAGTAACCACTCGGCTGGGCAGAAGCAGCCCGCCGCCGTCGGCGGGCTGGCTGCGGAGCCAGCAATCCACCACCGCCGAAGAACAACGGCGCGCCGATAATCTGGCCCGGTCGCGGGGCCGGTTCACGCGCAACTTCGTGGTCCAAGGCTCGGCTGCTGAGTGGGCGGCATGCTGGCTTGCGGAATTACGACGTCGGCTCCGTGCCTTGCGCGCCGAAGGCTCAGCTGCCGGGGAACTCGTCTTCTTCCTGCACGACGAAGTGATGGTTCACGCTCCCGATGACGCCGTGGACGCCTGCATCAGCGCCATCGAAGAAGCGGCGACAGCGGCGAAGGAACTCATGTTCGGGCGGATACCAGTGGAGTTTCCGGTGAGTGTGGCCGTCGTCGATTCCTATGACAAGGCGAAGTAGCCGGAACATAGCCGGAAGCGGCGGGACTATCCAGTCACATCTCGCCATATGAGCCGGGATGACCCGCCAATGACCGGTACCGCCAAGTAACTTTTGAATGGTCCCCGGTTCTGGATACTTTCGCTATGTGGATAGTTTTGTCGGTCCACATAGTGTGCAAGGACGCATTAAGGGGGAAGCATTTTCGATGGCTGGCAGGTTTGAAATTCTCAAGGACAACGACGAAGGATACCGGTTCCGCCTGACGGCGGCCGACGGAACCCTCGTGGCCGAATCACCCACATTTACACACCTCGAGGGCGTGATTGCCGGGATCAACGCCGTGCGGGAAAACGCCGCAACAGGACTGATCGTGGACCGTTCGACGGCGGCGCGCAAGGCGGCATAGGCGCTCCCCAACGCGGCGTACCAGTGAGGCAAAGAACCAGTGAGGCAAGGACCCGACTAAAGGTCGATGTCTCAAAGGTCGATGTCGCGCAGCTTGTCCTTGTCCCAAGGTACGGTCCAGCCCAATTCGTCGAAGAGGCCGCTAAGGACCATCCCCGTGAAGCCCCACACCAGCACTCCATTTACGGTGAAGCCCGGGCTTGTGTATGTGCGGCCGAACCGCGAAATGGTGGCAGTGACACGGTTGACGGGATCCAGAAGGTCGCGAACCGGCACTCTGAAGACCTGCGCAGATTCGGCGTAGTCCACTACGCGCACCGGTGACGGGGCATCCCACCATGCCAGCACCGGCGTCACACGGAAGTTGCTCCGGATGAGGCCAAGTTCCGGGATGACTCCGAGAACCCGGACACCACCAGCATCCAGGCCGGTTTCTTCCACGGCTTCGCGAAGCGCCGCGGCCACCACAGACTCGTCTTCGGGGTCCACGCTGCCGCCCGGGAACGCTACCTGACCCGGATGGTCATCAAGGGTGTGTGCCCGTTCCAGCAACAAGACATCGAGGTCCGCCGGCGCGATAGGACGCCCGGATTCGGCAGGGACGTTGTCCAGCACGCCGAAAAGCATGAGGACCGCCGCAGCCCGGTTGGTTTCGGGGGTGACGGGAAGCTTCTCCCAGAGGGCCGAGTGCTGCTGCTGACCGTCTTCAAAGCGGGTTACCAGTGCGGACAGTTCCTCCAGCGCGGTCACCCGGGCCTCCTTTGCGATTCCATGCGGATCTCCGCTGCCCTGTGCGTCTCGGCCAGGAGCTGTTCCAGCAAAGCTTCGTTTCCCGGCGCGAGCTCATACTTCAGCAGCTTGGCCGCCTTGACGGGGTCCGTCTCGCCCTCGCCGTAGCTCGGGCAGAGGCTCGCCACCGGACAAGCACCGCAGGCAGGCTTCCTGGAATGGCAGACCCTCCGCCCATGGAACACCACTCGGTGGGAGAGCATGGTCCAGTCCCGGGGTTCAAATAAGTCGGCGACGTCGAACTCGATCTTCACCGGATCGTCCGAAGCCGTCCACCCAAAACGGCGGGCAAGCCGGCCGAAATGCGTATCCACTGTGATCCCGGGAACGCCGAACGCATTGCCCAAAACCACGTTTGCGGTCTTGCGCCCGACGCCCGGGAGCGTCACCAGGTCTTCAAGACGTCCAGGGACCACGCCGTCGAACTCATCCACAAGCCGTGTGCTGAGTGCCAGGACGTTCCGCGCCTTAGCCCTGAAGAAGCCCGTCGGCTGGAGTATTGTCTCCAACTCGAGGGGATCCGCCTCAGCCATGGCGCGGGCATCCGGGTAGCGGGCAAACAGGATCTTGGTGACCTGGTTGACCAGCACATCAGTGGTTTGGGCCGACAGGACCGTGGCCACCACCAGCTCAAAAGGGTTCCTGAAATCAAGCTCCGCATGAGCGTAGGGATACTTTTCAGCGAGAACCCTGTTGATTTTGCGCGCCCGGCGTTTGAGCGCGAGCAGCGAACCAGCTTCAGCGATGGCCACGGCGTCCCTGCCTAGCCGCGTTCGATGTTGCTGAGCTCCCGAAGAACCCCGACCTTGCCGTCGGTGTCCTGGACCAGGAATTCATGGCCGCGGTCCTCCAGCGCCAAGACCCATCCACCGGGTTCGATGGTGAAGGCGGGAGCTCCGCTGTGCTCGTCATAGGCAGTCCGGGGCTGGGCGACGGCGAACCAGAAGGCCTCATACTGGGGAGAATCGGATTCTTCCGGACGGCTGGCCGGGTCCACGGTAGCGCCGATCGAGTCGCTGACCCTCCGTGTGTCACCGGAAACTATGGGCGTTGCCATGGTGGCAGCCCACGGCTGTTGGGCCGCGGCAGCCGGCTGCGCAGCGTGCTGAGTGGTGGCGGGCTGTGCAGCGTGCTGCGTGGTGGCCGGTTCGGTTGCAGAACTCGGGGCGTCCTTTGCCCCCGATTCTTCAGCGGGCTCGGCCCGCTCAGGGGAAGGCACGGCGGGTGAGGCACCTGCACCCGAAGGCGCAGGAGCGGTTTCACGACCAGCGATCGCAGCACCAGCGGTCGCAGGGCCCGCAGTTTCAGGGCCAGCGGTGTCGGCAGGCTTGGCGTCAGCTGAATGCACGACGGCGGGTGCTTCGGTTGCCGGCGACGGCGTGGTTCCGTAGCTGGCCGGCGGAGCGAAGGGGCTGGCGCCTGCAACGGCACCCGCACCGGTTGCGGCACCGGCACCTGCGGGGCCACCCGCACCGGGAGCACCAGTGGAGGCTGCTGCCGCAGCTGTACCAGGAACATGCGCGCCCGGAGCCTGAGCGGCAGGAACGTGAGCGGCCGGAGCCTGGTATCCGTGCGCCGCCCCTTGGAATCCGGGCGTTGAACCGGCTGTGTCGGATGGCTTCGGCGTTTTGGGGGCCTTAGGTTCTTTGGGAGCAGCCGGTTTGCGGCTGGGCACAGCTGCCTCGCGCGCAACATTGTGCGCGGGCGTTTCAGCACGGCCCTTGAAATCGGCGGAAAGCCACGGAAGATGCGGGGCCAGGACCGTCGCGGCCAGCAGGCCTACAGAACCGACCAAACCCAACAGGACGCTGCCATTGAACGAGTTGGCAATGGTGAGGAAGAACAGAGGGAAGGCGAACGAGGCCGTGACGGACGCGAACTGGTCAACGGACAGCGAGCCAATACGGATGACCGTCCCCGGCTGCAGCCTGCGGGCAACGAAGAGTGCCACCACAACCAGCGGCAGCAGGATTCCCAGCAGCAGGAAGAACAGGTTTCCAAGGTTCCAGAGGTTGTAAAGTTCCCCGAACATCGGCAGAAGCGAGGCCACGAACATCAGGAGCGTGGAGCCGAAAACAGTAAGGTCCCGGATGGTGAAAGGCCCGGCGACGGCGTCATACCTACCAGCGTCGTTCTTGGATGCGTCGTTCATGACAGGAGCTCCGGACGTACCCGGCGCAGGCTTCCCGGCAGCGGTACCACCCGCAGCTGCAGCCGTTCCAGCCGCGGTGTCCGGTCCCGTCGGCAATGAGTCGTGCGGGCCTGGGCTCAGCTGGTTCATCTATTTCTCCTTCGTACGGCGGCGTCTTGGACAGTCCGGCCCGGTGACCTCCGCGGGATTCCGCCGAGAACCGGACACGCCAGAAGTGCGTCCCAAGACTTATTCAGCCTATGCCACCCCACTGACAGGGTTCTAGCTGAAAACGGCCTTACAGCTTCGCCCACAGCAAACTCCAAGGTTCCTTACAGAGATGGCCCGCGGTCGCCACCCCCGCAGCGGCTGGCGCGGGCCGCCGTCGTCGTCATGTAAACGGTTCCTAGCCGCCCCGGACGCCATTCGTCGCTAAATCCGCGCCGCTCGCTGCCGGCTTTGTGATGACGCACACGTAGGACCTCTCAAAGCGATAGTGTTGATGGCGGACAGCACTCTGCGGACCTTTCGGGGAACGCGCTCGACGCCGACGACGGCCCGGGCGGGGACCTTGCGGCAGGATCCGCGCAGCAAAGATCGATGAATGATGAGGTTCACCATGTCCCAGGACACCACCGGATCCACGGCCACCGCTGCAGCTTCAACGGCTCAGAACGGTCAGGCCCCACACGTCGAGGCGCTTGAAAACCTCCTCCACGAGAACCGCAAATTCGCACCGTCGGCGGAGTTTGCCGCCAATGCGGTGACGAGTGCTGACGCCTATGCAGAGGCGGAGGCGGACCGTCCCGCGTTCTGGGCCAAGCAAGCCCGTGAGCTGCTGACGTGGGATAAGGACTTCACCGAGGCCCTTGACTGGTCCAACCCGCCGTTCGCCAAGTGGTTCGTGGGCGGCGAGATCAACGCTGCGTACAACGCGCTGGACCGGCACGTGGAGAACGGCCTGGGCGACCGTGTTGCCATCTACTTCGAAGGCGAACCCGGCGACACCCGCACCTACACCTATGCCGAGCTGACCGAAGGGGTCAAGAAAGCCGCCAACGCCTTCGAAACCCTCGGTGTCGCCAAGGGCGACCGCGTGGCCGTGTACCTGCCCATGATCCCCGAAGCCGTCATCACGCTCCTTGCCTGCGCCAGGATCGGCGCCGTGCACTCGGTGGTGTTTGGTGGCTTCTCCGCGGACGCGCTGCGTTCCCGTATCGAGGACGCCGAGGCAAAGCTCGTTGTCACTGCCGACGGCACCTACCGCCGCGGCAAGCCCAGCGCCCTGAAGCCCGCGGTGGACGAAGCCCTCTCGAAAGAAGGCCACACCGTCCAGAACGTGGTCGTAGTCAAGCGCAACGGCGAGGACGTCAACTGGGTGGAAGGCCGCGACCTCTGGTGGTCCGACACGGTAGATAAAGCGGACACCGAGCACACCGCCGTCGGGCATGACTCCGAGCACCCGCTGTTCATCCTCTACACCTCCGGCACCACCGGCAAGCCCAAGGGCATCCTGCACACCACCGGCGGCTACCTCACCCAGGGTGCCTACACCCACAAAGCCGTGTTCGACCTCCACCCGGAAACCGACGTGTACTGGTGCACCGCCGACGTCGGATGGGTCACCGGCCACTCCTACGTCACCTACGCACCGCTCATCAACGGCGCCACCCAGGTCATGTACGAAGGCACCCCGGACTCCCCGCACCAGGGCCGCTGGTGGGAAATCGTGGAGAAGTACAAGGTCTCCATCCTCTACACCGCGCCCACTGCGATCCGGACGTTCATGAAGTGGGGCCGGGACATCCCGGACAAGTACGACCTCTCCTCCATCCGCGTCCTCGGCTCGGTGGGCGAATCCATCAACCCCGAAGCGTGGATGTGGTACCGGGACGTCATCGGCGCCAACGCCGGTAAGAACGGCGAAAAGAAAGACAACCCCGCCCCGATCGTGGACACCTGGTGGCAGACCGAAACCGGCGCGCAGATGATCGCCCCGCTGCCCGGCGTCACGGCCACCAAGCCCGGCTCGGCGCAGGTTCCGCTGCCAGGCATCGCCGTGGACGTGGTGGACGAAGCCGGCCAGTCCGTGGCCAACGGCGAAGGCGGTTACCTGGTGGTCCGCGAACCGTGGCCCTCCATGCTGCGCGGTATCTGGGGCGACCCGGAGCGGTTCAAGGACACCTACTGGTCCAGGTTCGAGGCCATGTACTTCGCCGGCGACGGTGCCAAGAAGGACGAAGACGGCGACGTCTGGCTCCTGGGCCGCGTGGACGACGTCATGAACGTCTCAGGCCACCGCCTCTCCACCACCGAAATCGAGTCCGCGCTGGTCAGCCACCCGTCCGTCGCTGAAGCGGCAGTGGTGGGTGCCGCTGACGAGACCACCGGACAGGCCGTCGTGGCGTTCGTCATCCTCCGCGGTGACGCCGTGAACAACGGCGACGAAACCGTGCTGGCACTGAGAAACCACGTGGGCAAGGAAATCGGGCCGATCGCCAAGCCCAAGCAGCTGCTGATCGTTCCGGAACTGCCCAAGACCCGCTCGGGCAAGATCGTCCGCCGCCTCCTCAAGGACATCGCGGAAGGCCGCGACACCGGCGACGCCACCACCCTGGCCGACCCCGGTATCATGACGCAGATCGCTGAATCACTCCGTAAGTAAGCAATTCACGACGGCGCCGCTCACCTCCCGAGGCGAGCGGCGTCGTCGTGCGTTTAAGCAGTTGGGCGACGCCGCCGCGCTTTGCCTGCCGTGCTCTGGAAGCCTCCCGCCCTAGACTGGTGCCAGACTCAGCCCCATGTTTGACGAGGTTCCCCAGAAAGGCCCTGATGCTTCAGGCAGCACGCCACTCCGCCATCATCGACGCCGTCCAGCGCGAACGCGTAGTGCGGGTCTCGGACCTCGCGCAATTGCTGGGGGTCTCCCCCATGACCGTACGCCGCGACATCGAAGCGCTCGAGGAAGCCGGCCGCGTTGAGCGCATTCACGGCGGAGCCAAGCTTCCCGGCGATGCGAGCACCCACGAACCCGGCTTCGAACTGAAGTCCACGCAACTGACTGCGGAGAAGCACGCCATTGCGGTGGAAGCCGCGTCGCTGGTCCAGGAAGGCATGGCAATAGGCCTGGGCGCCGGCACCACTACGTGGGCGTTGGCGAAGGAACTCGTCAATGGTCCACGCATCACTGTGGTCACCAACTCGGTGCGCATTGCAGATCTTTTCCACCATGGCTCCTCATCAGGCCCGGCACGCTTCGGATCCACGGTGATCCTGATCGGTGGCGAACGGACACCGTCGGACGCCCTGGTGGGGCCGATAGCTACGTCCTCGCTGAAGCAGCTCCACCTGGACGTGCTCTTCCTGGGAGTCCACGGCATGGATGCGCACGCCGGTTTCACCACCCCCAACCTGCTTGAAGCCGAAACCAACCGCGCTTTCATGTCGTCCGCCCGGAGCACCGTTATCCTGGCCGACCACAGCAAGTGGGGCGTGGTGGGCATTGCGTCGATCACCCGTTTGGAAGAGGTTGACGAGCTGATCACGGACTCGCTCCTGGGCGAGGATGCCCGCCGCGTACTGGCCGAGAATGTTGCCAAGCTGCGGATCGCGGAGGCGTAACCCAAGTAGCTCGCAGCTACGTAGTTGGATCTCATACCGCGGGTGGAGACCAGCCGGCAGAGTTCAGCCGCGAGACTGACGCCGTGGGATAGGGCCCGCGGGGATGCTGGATATATGAACGCCATCCTCCACGCCCAGCAGCTCACCAAGCACTACCCCGGCAGCATCGCCTTGGACCACGTCGACTTCATAGCGAATGCCGGAGAGTCCATTGCGATCATCGGTCCTTCGGGTTCCGGTAAGACCACCCTTCTGCACTGCCTCGCCGGGATTTTGAGGCCCGACGCCGGTTCCATCACCTTGAACACGCCGTCGGCGCCAATGCGGCTGGACACCTTGGGTGACGCTGCGTTGTCCCGCCTGCGTCGTGAGGAGTTCGGCTTCGTATTCCAGCAAGGCATGCTCTTGCCGGAGCTCACTGCCTTGGAGAACGTGGCCCTTGCCCTGATGCTCAACGGCACAGACCGTGCAACGTCCGAGTCCCGGGCCGCCGAATGGTTGGCGGCCTTGGGCCTTGCCGGCATGGAGCAGCGTCGTTTGGGCGAGCTCTCCGGCGGACAGGTTCAGCGCGTGGCCATTGCCCGCGCCCAGGTCACGGGCGCCCGGGTTGTCTTCGCCGACGAGCCCACCGGCGCTTTGGACTCGGCGACCTCCAAGGAAGTCCTGGACGTGCTCCTCCACTCGGTGGCCGCTAACGGCCGGACTCTTCTGGTGGTCACCCACGATCCCAACGTTGCTGCCCGTTGCCGGCGCGTTGTGGAATTGCGCGATGGCCGGATCGTGTCAGATAGCGGAAGCCCCGTTTCGGCCCCGAGCCAGGCAGAATCGTCCAGCCAGGCTGCGCCCGCCTCCAGCCCGGCAGAGGCGGCCACCGCCAACTTCAAGGGTGCCTTCAATGTCTAGTCTCACCATGGCCCTGCGCCTCACACCGTATCTGGCCCGAAGCAACTGGAGCAGCTTCCGGGAATCCGGTCTTCGCGATGCCGGGCTCCCGATCCTCGCCTTCGGGACGGTCACGGCTCTCCTGCTCACGGTAGCCGGAGGTTCACAGGTCTTCTGGTCCTGGTCTGACACCATCGCAGGCACGTACCAAGCCTTGGCCGTCGTTGCGATGGTCTTGCTCATCATTCCCTTGCTGACGCTCGGCGCCTCGGCCGCCCGACTCGCCGCACGCCGTCGTGATGACCGCTTGGCCTCCTTGCGGCTGCTTGGCGCCAACAGCGCGACCGTGGTCTGGATGACCGTCATAGAGTCCACTGTCCTCGCTGCCGTGGGAGCTTTGGCGGGTGCGGGGCTCTATGCCTGCATCGCACCGTTCCTGGGGTTGATCCAGTTCCGCGGCCAGGCAATCGGAAGCCATGCATGGTTGTCGGTGCCATCCATTCTCGGCT
Source organism: Arthrobacter sp. Rue61a (assembly GCF_000294695.2). NCBI lineage: Bacteria > Bacillati > Actinomycetota > Actinomycetes > Micrococcales > Micrococcaceae > Arthrobacter > Arthrobacter sp. Rue61a. The sequence continues at coordinate 3,844,121 of NC_018531.1, forward strand.
GCGTCCTGGCAGTCTGTGTGCTTGCCGCGGCGAGCGCTGCGCTGGGGCTGCGGAAAGTTGTGGTGACGCCGTTGGGCGTCCGTACCAGGCAAACGGCCGACGGCGCACACTGGGTTCGCGGTCTTATCGCGGCTGTGGTGGTGGTCATTGGAGTGGTGGCGATGGGTATGCTCAGCAGCTTCGGCGCGTTCATTGTGATCATCGCTGTGATGGGTGGCTGCTTTGGCTTGGCGCTGCTGGCGTTGAACCTCATGGGGCCTTGGATCCTGCGATTGCGGGCGTCCTCGCAACTCAAGCGCGCCAAACGGCCTGAGCAACTGCTGGCCGCGAGGACCGTCCTGGAGAGCCCCAAGGAATCGTGGCGGCAAGTTGGGGGCGTCGCGATGACCAGTTTTGTGGGGGTGTTCGTGGGCGTCGGCATGGCGGTGGCGGACACCATGGGAACCGGCGGTGACGCTGAAACTACGCTGCTTGTCCGCGACATCAATACCGGAGTGATGATCACCTTGCTGGGCTCGTTCCTGATGGTTGCCTGCTCTGCGGGCGTGAACCAAGCAGCGGCAGTTCTGGACCGGGCTTCAACCTTGGTGGCACTGGACCGCGTGGGGATGCCGCAGAAACTCATGGTGGCCGCCAGGGTCAAAGCCGTCATGTCGCCGCTGTTCCTGGTAGCGGGTATTTCAGCTGCCGCAGCCGCCCTCCTGGTCCTTCCGCTGACCGGCGCAGTGCTGTTGACCCAGCCCGTGGTGTTCCTGACCATCGGCGGGGTGTTCGCGGCGGGGTTCCTGCTGGTCAGGCTCGCTGTTGCTGCAGGCACGGCCCAGATCAGCCAGGTGCTGGCACGCCCGGAGCGTTACGCGAGCATGGACTCGTAACCGGACCAGCCGCCGTCGTCATACCCGCCGGGACCAGGCGGGCTATGTGCAGCCGCAGGACTGACGGATGATCAGCTCGGTGGGCAGGATCTGATGTTGCAGTGCATCGCCGCGTCCCTTGCCTACCAGTGCCTGCACCGCGGCTTCGGCCATCGCCCTGACCGGCTGCGCAACGGTGGTCAGGGCGGGCCAGCTGTATTCGGCGTCGAGTGATCCGTCGAAGGAGACCAATGCAAGGTCCTCGGGTACCCGAACACCGGCCTCGTGAAGTGCCCTGAGAATACCGATGGCTTGCATGTCGTTGCTGGCAAAAATCGCCGTGGGCCGGTTGGCCATGGAGAGGAAGCGCTTGCCTACCTCGTACCCGCCCGGACGGCTGAAGGGTCCGTGAAGCATGGGCCCGTCCGGCAACCCGGCGTCATGCAAAGTGGCCAGCCAGCCTACCTCGCGGCCATCCAGCTGATTGCCGGTATTGGTGCCGATAGCCAAGCCAATGTTTGTGTGCCCATGGCCAATGAGGTGTTCAACCGCGGCACGCGCTCCGGCTTGGAGATCAACACCCACGCTGTTAAATTCAGGGGGCGAGCCTGCATTGTTCAAGAGCACGGAAGGGATCTCCGAGGCTTCAAGTTCCGTGACATCGGGATCGAACACACAGCTGGCCAGGAACACACCGTCCACCTGCCGGGCGGCAAGGGTGCGGATGTTTTTGCGTTCGCGCGTCAGGCTTCCGTCAGAGTTGGTGAGCACCATCCCGTACCCCAGTTCGGACGCAGCCTCTTCCACGGCGTGGGCCAGCTGCGTGAAAAATGGATTGGTGTTGTCCGGCACCACCACGCCGATGGTCTCGCTGGAACCCAGCTTGAGGGCACGGGCGGCGGCGTTGGGTCGGTATCCGAGGACACGGATGGCCTCCCGAACCTTGGCTTCCGTTGCCGGGGCCACGTTCTTGGGCCCACCGTTCACCACGTAACTCACGACGGCGGTACTCACCCCGGCGTACCGGGCCACGTCTTTGCGTGTGACCGGGCCGCGCGAGGTTTGTACCGCTGAAGTTGTCATGAGGTAAATGCTAGCTACTCCACGGGAGCATCACCGAAGTCGCGGATGGGGAGGCGCTCCCCGCCGCGAAGGGCGGACTCGTGGGCGATGATTCCCGGCAACGTGAACCGGGCTGCCACCCAGGCGTTGACTGGAGGAAGGCTGCGGTTGTTGACCGCCGTGACGAAGTCGTCCACCAGGAATTGGTGGCTTCCTTCATGCCCGTTGGGTGCCCCGATGAACTCTTGGGGAAGCCGGGACTGGTCATGCACGGGAGCCAGCCCCGAGATGAAGGCATCCCGCAGTTCCGGCGCCACGTCTGCCAGGGAGGGGTCATCCAGGGACATAGTGGGCTTGGTTTCCACCTGCTCCGATACGTCTTCCACCGTGGACTTGTCCTGCCACACCGTGGTGGTAGCAAGCTGCTCAAAGCTGGCGTCGGTGCCAAAGAAACGGAAGCGTGATTCCCGGATATGGGAGGGGTACCCGACGCGGCGCATCTCGTTGGTGCGCATCGCGCCGCCGTCGTTCATTTCAAAAAGTGCCGTGGCGTTCGAGAAGTCGTTGGCAAACATGCTGACGTCCTTGTCGAAGACGCCATCGCCGCGGTGGTCCTTCACACCGATGCAGCTGACGCTGACCGCGTGCCCGGGCACAGCGCCGAGGACGCCACCGATGGCATGCGTCGGGTAGAGCATGGGCGGGTAGCTGGCGGTTTCCTTCCACCGCTCTCCCCCGCTGTACTGATACGCCTCGTAGAACCCGAGGTCCATGTCATGGACGTAGTCGCCCTCGGTGTAGAAAATGCGGCCGAACTTTCCCGCCGCATGTTGCTGCCGGGCGAAGACAGTGGCGGGGTTGTAATAGCTGGTTTCACCCATCGCGTAGACCAGCTTGGTCTCACGTACGGCCTCGATGATTCGTTCAATTTCCTCTTCGGAGATCGCCATTGGCACTGCTGAATAGACGTGCTTCCCGGCCCGCAGGGCGCGCTCAACCAGAGGCCCGTGCGTCCACCGCTGCGTGAAGATGGCGACAGCATCGACGTCGGACTCCAACAGCTCATCGAAGCTGCCCATCACGCCGTCCAGTCCCCAGCGCTCCTGCGCTGCAACGGCTCGCTCGGGCAGTTCGTCGATTGCGTACACCGCGCTGACGCCCGGGTGGAGCTTGAACAAGTGGGCGAATTGGCTACCGAATTGCCCTGCACCCACAACACCGATCGAAAACGTCATTGTTTACCTTCCTTGAAGCTACTGAAAGCAGCCGCGGCTATGTCCTCCATTGATTCCGTGTCGAGTCTCCCACTGCGATCTACACGAGTCAACAGAAAGAACAGTTACGAACATTTCTCACCAAAATATTGCGTCAGCTCTTGCATCATCCAAATCTACTCGTGTAGATTCTTATCCAGTTGTTACCCATATCACAGTCAGGAAAGGGTCGACGATGACCACGCTAACCAAGCAACCGGGCGGGGCCCCGGGGCGCTCCGGGAGTATCCACGGACGCAAGCCCCAGCCCGCCAAACGCAGCATGACCAGCCGCCTCGGCGACCTAAGAATCGCTCTCTTCTTCATCTTCCCGGCCGTCATCGGCTTCGTGGCGTTCTTTCTGATCCCCACCATCCGCGGCATCTACCTCAGCTTCACTGAGTACAGCATCCTGGGCGAGCCCACGTGGATCGGGATCGATAACTACACCGCGATCTTTGCCGACGAACTGTTCTGGAACGCCATGGGCGTCACGCTCCAGTACGTGGCCCTCAACATCGGCTTCCAAACGGTCATCGCCCTTGGCCTTGCCCTGCTGATGCATCGGGTAGCTAAATCCACCTTTATTCGCGGCGCCCTCCTGCTGCCGTTCCTGGTGGCCAACGTCATCGTCGCCCTCCTCTGGTTCTGGATGCTCGACTACCAACTGGGCATCGTCAACGAAATCATGAGCTGGGTGGGCCTCCCCCGTGTGGCCTTTTTCGGCAGCGAACAATGGGCCATCCCCACCATCGCGTTCGTGAACGTCTGGCGGCACATGGGATACACGGCCCTGCTGATCTTCGCCGGCCTCCAATCCATCCCCAACCACCTGTACGAGGTAGCAAACCTCGACGGTGCGTCCCCCACCCGGACGTTCTGGAGCGTCACCATGCCGCTGCTCCGCCCGGTGTTGGTGCTGGTGCTGGTGGTGACCGTGATCGGTTCCTTCCAGGTTTTCGACACCGTAGCCGTCACCACCAACGGTGGACCCGTCAACGCCTCCCGCGTGATCCAGATGTACATCTACCAAAAAGCCTTCGGCGAGTCCGACTTCGGGTACGCCTCCGCACTGTCCGTGATTCTGTTCGTCATTCTCGCCCTGGTGGCCTTCGTGCAAATGAAGTTCCTCAAGGGCAATGAATCGGACCTGGACTAAGCCGGATTTGGACTAAGGAACCGCCATGACAACCTCAACCCTGCCCCGCAATGACCGCAAGAAGCCCCTCAATTGGCGACGCATCGGCGCCTGGGTGCTGGTCGCCGTCGCCCTCGCCGTGACCATCGCCCCGTTCCTCTGGATGCTGCGGACGGCGTTGTCCAGCAACAGTGCGCTGGCCTCCAACGCCGGGAACCTGCTCCCGGCCGACTTCAGCTGGGGCGCTTTCAAGCGCGTCCTCGGGCTGCAAACCACCGAAGAGGCTATTGCCGACGGCGGCTCCGGTGCAGCCATAAACTTCTGGCTCTACCTCCGCAACTCCGTCATCTTCGCCACCGTCACCACAGCCGGCCAAGTGTTCTTCAGCGCCATGGCTGCCTACGCTTTCGCACGGTTGCGCTGGCCGGGCCGTAACAAGGTATTCGCCGTGTTCCTGACCACCATGATGGTTCCGCCGATCTTCACGGCCCTGCCCAACTTCCTCATGATCAAGAACCTCGGCCTGCTCAACACCATGGCCGGCATGTCCCTGCCGTTCCTGTTCATGACCCCGTTCGCCATCTTCTTCCTCCGCCAGTTCTTCCTCAGCATGTCCCGCGAGGTTGAGGAAGCGGCAATGCTCGACGGCGCCAAGCACCTGCGCATCTTCTTCCAGATTGTGCTTCCCAACGCCGCCGCCCCCATCGCCACCCTGGCGCTGCTGACCTTTATCGGCCAGTGGAACGAATACTTCTGGCCGCTGCTGGTGGGCCAGGACGAGAACGTCCGGGTGCTCACCGTAGGCCTCAGCGTCTTCAAATCGCAGTCCCCGCAAGGCGCCCTCGACTGGTCCGGGCTCATGGCCGGAACCCTTGTTGCAGCCCTGCCGATCTTCCTGCTGTTCATCGCCTTCGGCAAGAAGGTGGTCAACTCCATCGGATTCTCCGGAATCAAGTAACCCGTACCCCCCTGTGAAAGTCACACCCTCGAAAGGTTCGCTATGAAGAAAACCCTCGGCGTCGCCGCTGCTGCCGCCGCCATCGCCCTGACACTGTCCGCCTGTGGCGGCTCCTCCCCTGCCTCGTCCGAGGCCAAGGGTGAAATCAACTATTGGCTCTGGGACGCCAACCAGCTCCCGGCGTACCAGCAATGCGCTGATGATTTCACCAAGGCCAACCCGGACATCAAGGTCAAGATCACACAGCGCGGTTGGGACGACTACTGGACCACGCTGACCAACGGTTTCGTGGCCGGCACCGCACCTGACGTGTTCACCAACCACCTCTCCAAATACCCGGAGTACGCAGCCAAGAAGCAGTTGCTCTCCCTGGATGAGGCCGTGGAGAAGGACGGCATCAAGCTGGACGCCTACACCAAGGGCCTCCCTGAGCTCTGGGTGGGTCAGGACGGCAAGCGCTACGGCCTCCCGAAGGACTGGGACACCGTGGGCCTGTTCTACAACAAGGCCATGACGGATGCAGCCGGGATTTCCGCGGAGCAGATGGCTTCGCTTGATTGGAACCCGAAAGACGGAGGCAGCTACGAGAAAACCATCGCGCACCTGACCGTGGACAAGAACGGTAAGCGCGGCGACGAGGCAGGGTTCGACAAGAACAACGTGGCGACGTACGGCCTCGGCCTAACCGGCAGCGGCTCCGGACAAGGGCAGACGGAGTGGAGCTTCCTGACGGCGACCACGGGTTGGACCGCCACGGACAAGAACCCGTGGGGCAGCAAGTTCAACTACGACGACCCCCGTTTCCAGGAGACCATCGCTTGGTGGGCCGGATTGGTGGACAAGGGTTACATGCCCAAGCTCGAGACCACCGTCGGCGCCAGCATGCCGGACAGCTTCGGCGCAGGGAAGTCCGCCATCAACACCAATGGGGATTGGTTGATTGGCCAGTACAAGACCTACAAGGGCATCGAAACGGCCTTTGCCCCCACCCCGAAGGGCCCCAACGGCGAGCGCGCTTCCATGTTCAACGGCTTGGCCGACTCCATCTGGGCCGGCACCAAGAACCCCGGGGCCAGCGTCAAATGGGTGGAATACCTCGGCTCCACTGCTTGCCAGGATGTTGTGGCCAGCAAGGCTGTTGTCTTCCCTGCAATCGCCAGTTCCTCCGAGCTAGCCGCCAAGGCCTTCGCCGACAAGGGCACCGACGTTTCCGCCTTCACCACGCATGTGAAGGACGGCACCACGTTCCTCTTCCCCATCGCGGACAAGGCCGCCAAGGTTGACGGCATCATGAAGCCGGCCATGGACGCCGTGCTCTCCGGCAAGAAGCCTGCTTCCTCCTTGACTGAGGCCAACAACCAAGTCAACGATCTCTTCAAGTAAACCCACCCGTTGCGAGGCCCGCTCTACGCGCCAATTCCTTCGCGAAGTGCGCAGAGCGGGCCTCACAACGCCCCAATTGGCCCGGCGCCCATCCAATTCTGAAAGCGACTTCATACATGCATCCGCTCCATCTCCGTTCCGCAGGTACCAGCCTGGTGATCAGCACCCACCGTGGAGAGGCTGAGATAGCGCACTGGGGAGCCGATCTGGGCGACACCCTCCCGGACTTGGCCATCCTCAACGAGCCAATCCCGCCTTCGTCCATTGACGCGAACGTGCCCGCGGGCCTCCTTCCCCAGGCGTCGTCGTCGTGGCAGGGCCGGCCGGGACTTCGAGGCCACCGCTTCACGGACGGCGTGCCCGGTTTTGATTTCTCGGTGCGCCTGCGCGTCGTGAGTGCGACGTCGGACGGCACCACAGCGGTGATTGTCCAGGCCGATCCCGACGCCGGCATCACGGTCACCAGCAACCTCACCTTGCACCCGGGCGGACTCCTCGAAGTGAAGCACTCCGCAACCAACCATGGCACGTCGCCTTTCCAGGTGGACGAGTTGGCGACCATGCTCCCGGTGGCGCCGGACGCCGTCGAACTTCTGGACCTGACGGGTCGTTGGTGCCGTGAGCGCCACCCCCAGCGCAGGGCCATTCAACAGGGAACCTGGGTCCGCACGGGCCGCCATGGACGGACCGGACATGACTCCTCGCTCCTGCTTGCGGCCGGAACAGCCGGCTTCGGCAACAGGCACGGCAAGGTCTGGGCGACGCACTTGGCGTGGAGCGGCAACCACGAGCAGTTCGCGGACAACGTTGCCGATGGCCGCACCATGGTGGGTGGCTCCGAGCTGTTGGGACCCGCCGAAGTGGTCCTGCAGCCCGGCGAAAGTTACACAACTCCCGCACTGTTTGCGGCCTACTCAGACCGGGGACTGGACGGAATTTCCGAGGCTTTCTACTCCTGGTTCCGTTCACGGCCGCACCACGTGGGTGCATCTTCCGGTAAAGCCCGCCCAGTAGTCCTCAACACGTGGGAAGCGGTGTATTTCGACCACAAACTGGACACCCTGATCGAGTTGGCGGAGTCGGCTGCCGATCTTGGAGTTGAACGTTTCGTGCTCGACGACGGCTGGTTCCGCGGGCGCCGCGGCGACCACGCGGGGCTGGGCGACTGGTACGTTGACGAGACCCTCTGGCCGAGCGGCCTGACTCCGTTGATTGATGCCGTGACGTCACGCGGCATGGAGTTCGGGCTGTGGGTGGAGCCGGAAATGGTCAATCTGGACTCCGACATCGCCAGGGCTCATCCCGAATGGATCGTGGGCCCCTCAGCGGTTTCCTACAAAGACGGCGGCCGCCTGCCCCTCGGGTGGCGGCAGCAGCATGTGATCGACCTCGTGAACCCGGATGCGTGGCAGTACATTTACGATCGGATCGACGCCCTGCTGCGCGAGAACAACATCAGCTACCTCAAGTGGGACCAGAACCGCGACCTGCTGGAGCACGGGCATGCGGGCCAGGCTTCGGTGCACGAGCAAACCCTTGCCGCGTACCGGCTGTTCGATGCGCTCCATGCAGCCCACCCAGGGGTTGAGATCGAAAGCTGCTCCTCCGGTGGCGCCCGTGTGGACCTTGGGATCCTGGAGCGGACGGACCGGATCTGGGCTTCCGACTGCAACGACGCCTTGGAACGGCAAACCATCCAACGATGGACCGGAATGGTGGTCCCGCCGGAACTGGTGGGCGGACACATTGGACCCACTACGTCGCACACCACCGGGCGGACGCACGACCTCTCGTTCCGCGCCATCACGGCGTTGTTTGGACACTTCGGCATGGAGTGGGATGTCCGTTCCGTCACCGGGGAGGAGCGTGAGGAGCTCAAGCGCTTCATCGGACTGTACAAGGAACACCGTGGCCTTATTCACAGTGGCCGAATGGTGCGGGCCGATGTGCCGGACGAGTCCCTGATGGTGCACGGCGTGGTGGCTGACGCTCCAACGTCCGGTGCCACGGCTGCTCTTTTCGCCGTGGTGAAAACCCGGACAGGCTTTAGCGAACTACCCGGACGGGTGACCATTCCGGGGTTGGATCCGTGCCGGACCTACCGGGTGGAGTCGATCTTCCCTGCCCCCGGGGACGCCGACTACGGGCACACGTTCACTGAGGCAAAGCCGGCGCCGTGGGTGGATTCCGGGGCTGCGGCTTCGGGACGGTTCCTGGGTGAGGTAGGTCTTCCCATGCCGGTCCTGAACCCGGAGCATGCCATCCTGCTGCGGTTTACGGCCCTCTGACCCTCTCTCACATCCCTCGGGCTTGAACCGGACCCTCTCTCACATCCCTCGGGCTTCCCGGGATCCCTCTCGCAGATAACGGAGGGTTCCCGGGATCCCTCTCGCACCAGAGGAAAGCGTCAGACCGCATCGGCCAGGTACTCGATGGCCAGCTTGTACCCGAGGACACCCGCGCCGACGATGATCGCGTTGCACACACCGGACAGGTACGAGTGGTGGCGGAACTCCTCGCGCTGGTGCACGTTGGTGATGTGCACCTCGACGGCGGGCAGTTGCACAGCCGCCAGGGCGTCACGAAGCGCCACGGAAGTATGCGTGTAGGCGCCGGCGTTGATCACAATTCCGACGGCGGTGCCTCGCGCTGCGTGGATGGCGTCCAAGAGGTCGCCCTCATGGTTGGACTGAACGCAGTCAACGGTGAAGCCGTGGGCAGCTGCCGCAGTCATGGCGAGTTGCTCGACGTCGGCCAGAGTGGACGTACCGTACTTCTCCGGCTCGCGGGTGCCCAGCAGGTTCAGGTTGGGGCCGTTGATCACAAGGATGGTGCCGCGACCCGTTTCGGTGGCGGGAGTAGCTTCAGTCATGGCTCCCAATCTATAGCGGTGCAGGAGCGCGCGGGAATTGTGCCCGCTACGTGAGCGGCAGCGGCGCGAAAACACCCACGATGCGGGAGAGGACCTATTTACGGGTGCACTGACTTACTTACGGGTGCACTGACCAGCCGAGACAGGGTTGCTGAGACCGGGAGCCTGCGCAGCCACGGGTTCAAGGTCCGCCATGGTGAGCGCGAAGCCGAGAGCGGCATCGGTGGTGGTCTTGGCGAAGATCAGGCCGGCCACCTGTCCCTGCATGGTCAGCAGCGGCCCACCCGAGTTACCCGGCTGGACGTCGCCCGCCAGCTTGTAGACCTGCTCGGGAGAAGGATTGTTGCCATAAATGTCCGGAACCAGAATGGTGGAAATGCCTTGGACAGTGGCTGGCTTGGATTGGAAGGGGCCGCCGTGCGGGTATCCCGCAAAAGCGGCGGAGCTGCCGGCAGGCAGGTCGGCACTCAAGGGCAGCGGGCTGGACTGCAGTCCGTCCACGGCCAGCACCGCGATGTCCCGCTGGGAGTCGAAGTAAACCACCCGACCCGGCAACGCGCCGCCGTCGGGCACTTCCACAACAGGCTGCGACACGCCCGCCACAACGTGCGCGTTGGTGACGACGCGCCCGGGCGAGACAACAAATCCGGATCCGGTCTGGTTCTGCCCGCACTCGAACGCGGTGCCGGCGATCTTGAGGACAGAATCGGCGGCTTGGTTCAGGGCAGGTGTGTCGGTTGACTCGTTGGGAACAGGCACCGGTGTGACAGGCCCGATGCCCTCGATGAGCTTCGGTATTCCGTCGCCGATCACCGTGGACCGCAGCTGAGCCATAGTGCTCTTGACGGGCGTGGGAGTCAGATCGTCGATGTAGCGAATGACGCGGGACTCAGCCAACTGCTGCGAAACGAACGGCACACCCAGCGAGCTGATGCTGAACGCCAACATGGACATCACCAGCGCAGCCACCACCACGCTCACCACGCCACCGATCAACCGGTCCACCGCATGCAGTGGCTTGATTCGCACGGTGTGGCGGACTTTACGCCCGATCATGGTGCCCAAGCCGTGCCCCAAAGCAATAAGCACGACGGCGGCACCCACCGTGGCGGTCAGCCTCCAACCGCTGTCGGTCACCCAGCCGCTGACGAGCGGAACGGCCATGAAGGCCGCGATGGCGCCCACGACGAATCCTGCGATTCCACCCAGCGTGACCATAAAGCCGTTGCGCAGGCCATAGATCAAGTAGGAGAGCAGCATCAGAATCAATGCCAAATCCAATATCGTCAAGCCAAACACCAATGCTCCTCATAGCCGGGTAGCGCCAATTCTAGATGTCCACCCTGACAACCAACCGTTAGTCCGGTCACGATAAGGAGGCGCATTTACCCCTGTGAACGGCGTCAGCAGGGGCAGGATGGACCGAAAAGCCGCGCCATTTCAGCGTTTCACGTGCCAAGTACGTCACAGAAGCTTAAAAATTCTGAAACAATGGCCTGAGCGCCACGACCGAAACTTATATTCAGGAGATTTCATGGACATCGAGGTATTGCGCCGCGCACCCCTCTTCGCCACCCTTGACGACGACGCATTCCGCTTGCTGACGGACGAACTCACCGAGGTGGACCTTTCACGTGGAGCGTCGGTGTTCCGCGAAGGCGACCAGGGTGACCAGCTCTACTTCATCGTTTCCGGCAAGGTAAAGCTCGGCCGCACGTCCCCCGACGGCCGCGAGTCGCTCCTGGCCATTCTCGGCCCGGGTGAGCTCTTCGGCGAAATGGCGTTGTTTGACCCCAGCCCGCGTACCGCAACGGCCACAGCCGTTTCGGAAACCCGGCTGGCCGGCCTCAAGAACGAGAGCCTCAACGCTCTGCTCCGCACGCGCCCCGAGGTTTCCGCGCAGCTGCTGCAGGCTCTGGCCCGCCGCCTTCGCCGCACCAACGACTCCCTTTCCGACCTCGTCTTCTCGGACGTCCCGGGCCGTGTAGCCAAGGCCCTCCTGGACCTGGCGGACCGCTTCGGCCGTCCCGCCACCGACGGCGTCCTGGTAGCCCACGAGCTCACGCAGGAAGAACTGGCCCAGCTGGTGGGCGCTTCCCGCGAAACCGTCAACAAGGCACTGGCCGAGTTCGTCCAGCGCGGCTGGCTCCGTCTGGAAGCCCGCGCCGTGGTGATTTTGGACATGCAGCGCCTCCGCCAGCGCTCCCGCTAAACAGCCACAAAAAAGCCGCCCCGGTGTTTGCCGGGGCGGCTTTTTTCATGTCAAACCCGAGGGATGTGAGAGAGCGTCCGTCCCAAACCCGAGGGATGTGAGAGAGCGTCCGCCCCAAACCCGAGGGAAGTGAGAGCGCGTCCGTCCCAAACCCGAGGGAAGTGAGAGAGCGTCGAAGGAAGGGTCAGCGCTCGCGCTGGGGCTCGCCTGCTACGGTTCGGGCGGCTTCGACCTCGAGCATCAGGAATCCGCCCTCGTCCACCAGTTTTGCCTGGTACACGTGCGCTTTGCGTTTGTAGCTCAGGTACGCGATGCAGCCGTTGGCGTTGGCCATTTTTTCGAGCATGATTTCGGAGCCCGGCACCAAGAGCTGCCCGAGGGTGAGGCCCACGGTGTTTTCCTGGCCTATTTCGTCGCCGAGTGCCGGGGTGTCCCTGAGGGCGATGGCTTCGGCGGCGGTAACCCAGCGACCCCAAACCCCTTTGCTACCCAGGATGGTGGGTTGCTGGTTCACGGGGACGGTGGCGGCGAAGTATCGGGTGTTGAAACGCGTGTGCGCGAAGTCCGGGCTGAGCCAGTTCACCAGGGGCTTGAGGAGGTCGGTGCGGACTGAAAGCCCGCGTTTAGAGAGCATCTCCGTGAAGGACTTCTCCTGCGCGGCCACGGCTTCGCGGGCGCGCATCCAGTCGGCAGTGGAATTCGCCTCAACAGTGGAGGAAGCGTCCGGGCCTGCGAGCAGGACACCCGTTTCTTCGAAGAGTTCGCGGATGGCGCCCACCACGTGACGGCGGGCGAGTCCGACGTCGTCCGTTCCCATCTGCTCAGCCCAATGCTGGGGTGACGGGCCAAACCAACCTACGGGGTCGTCGTCGGACGGGTCCAAGGATCCGCCCGGGAACGCGACAACGCCCAACGGCGAGGAACCCGGCCTGTATCCAAGCCAGGTTTCCAAGCCGGTGGGCGAGTCGCGCAACAGCACAACAGAGGAGGCGTAGCGGGCGGCCCTGGGGGTCCGTTCGCCAAGCTCAAGCCAGTTTCGTGCTGCCCCTTCAAGTTCCGGGGGCAGTACGAACAGACGGCGGGCAAGCTGCGGCAATTGGTTGAACCGGTTCCTTAGCTGAATTCAGCGATGAGCTCGACTTCTACGGGAGAGTCGAGCGGCAGGACAGAAACGCCGACGGCGGAGCGTGCGTGCTTGCCGGCGTCGCCAAATACCTGGCCCAGGAGTTCGGACGCACCGTTGATCACGCCGGGCTGGCCGGTGAAGGTGGGCTCGGAGGATACGAAACCGACAACCTTGACGATGCGGGTGACGCGGTCCAGATCGCCGATAACGCTCTTGACGGCGGCCAGTGCGTTGATGGCGCAGAGAGCTGCATAACGCTTGGCGTCTGCGGGATCGACGGTGGGTTCATCGGACGTGCCCAACTCGCCGAGCGACACCTTGCCCGTAGCTTCGAGTTTGCCGTTAATAAATGGCAGCTGCCCGGAGGTGTAAACGTAGTTGCCGGAGACGATTGCCGGCACGTAGTCGGCGACGGGTGCGGCGACCTCGGGAAGGGTCAATCCGAGCTCTGCCAGACGCTGCTCAACAGCAGACGTCGGGGCGCCGGATTCCGCGGCAGACGTGGTTTCTGCGGGGGTTGTCATGATTACTGCTTCTCCCTCTTCAGGTATGCAACAAGGCCTTTGCCATCGGGGCCACCGACAACCTGGACAAGCTCCCAGCCGTCCTCGCCCCACTGGTCCAGGATCTGCTTCGTAGCGTGAATAATGAGCGGAATCGTGGCGTACTCCCATTTGGTCATGACAGAAAGCCTAGCCCTTGCCGGTAAAGTGGAAAACATGGTGACTCGCAAGAACCCACTATTCGACACTGCCACCACCCTCGGAAAGATTCTAGGCTTCCTTGGTGTGAGCGCGATTTGTGGCGTCCTGGTGGCGGGCCTTTTGGTCCCCGCAGCCGCCGTTTCGGGCAGTGCCGCAAGTGGTTCAATTCAGTTCTTTGACACTCTGCCGGCGGAACTTCAGGTGGATCCGCCCAGCCAGAACACCACCATCCTGGCGAAGGACGGTTCACCGATCGCCTCGATCTACGCAGAGAACCGGACCAGGGTCCCGCTGGATCAAATGAGCCCGTTCATCAAGGACGCTGTCATCGCTATCGAGGACAGCCGTTTTTATGAGCACGGCGGCATTGACACCACCGGCATCATGCGAGCCCTGGTAAGCACCGCCCGCGGCAACAAGCAGGGCGCGTCCACCATCACGCAGCAGTACGTGAACAACGTCATCAACGAATCCCTCGTCGCGGCTGACAGGGAAGAGGACGTCAAGCTCAACGGTGGCGGCAAGGGCGTCGGCGACAAGCTTCGCGAAATGAAGCTTGCCATCGCCTTGGAGAAGAAGTTCTCCAAGGAACAGATCCTTGAGGGTTACCTCAACATCGTCTTCTTCAACCGTGACGCCTACGGCATCGAGGCTGCTTCCAAGTTCTTCTTCAGCACCACCGCCAAGGACCTGACTCTTCCGCAGGCCGCCCTGCTGGCTGGCCTCGTGAACAGCCCGTCGGCCTTCGATCCCATCGCCAACCCTGACAGCTCAAAGGTCCGCCGCGACCTTGTGCTGGCCTCCATGGTCAATCAGGGCAAGATCACCCAGGCACAGTACGACGAAGCTGTTGCCACCCCCGTCACCACGCAGGTCACCCCGGCCCGCCAGGGTTGCGCTTACGCCACCATGGCGCCGTACTTCTGTGACTACGTGCTGCACCTGCTCTTCAACGACCCTGCGTACGGTGACACCACGGAGGAGCGGATTAAGCGCGTCCAGCGTGGCGGCCTCACCATCCAGACCACCCTCGATCCGACAGCCCAGAACGTCGCCCAGCAGCAGGTTGACGCGACGGCGGGCGCAAACCCGGACAAGTGGGGCGCGTCCATCGTCTCCGTCCAGCCGGGCACCGGCCAGATCGTGAGCATGGCCCAGAACACTGTTTGGCTGCCTCAAGAGGGCAAGTTCGATCAGACCCAGAACTTTAACGTGGACGTCCTGGACAAGAACGGGAACGACCTCAACGGCATCGGCGGGTTCCAGCCTGGTTCCACGATGAAGCCCTTTACGTTCGCCCAGTGGCTGAACGAGGGCAAATCGATGGAGACCAATGTCAACGCGGCGGTTCGCAAGTATCCCCAGAACTTCCCATGGAGGAACACCTGTCCCACTCCGACCGACGGTTTCTACGACGGTAACGTTCAGGGCAGCTTCGACCTCCAAAACGCCGAGCCGCAGTACTACCGGAATATGACGGTTCTCTGGGGCCTCAAGAACTCCATCAACACAGCCACCTTTGCGTCGGCAGCCCAAGTGGATCTCTGTGGAATCCAGGGCATCGTTGATGCCACCGGCATCCACGGCGGCCTTCCTGCCCGCGATGACACGGGCAAGATCACGGATCCGAACCCGCAGGTTCAGATGACCCGATTGTCCAACCTTATTGGTGCAACGCAGACCGCACCTCTGACCATGGCAGCGTCTTTCGCAACCTTCGCCGCTGACGGCAAGTACTGCGAGCCGATCGCCATCACCTCGGTGAAAGACCAGTCCGGTGCTTCATTGCCGGCCCAGTCCTCCAGCTGTAAGGATGCCGTGAAGCCTGAAGTTGCCCGCGGCGTTGCTTACGCCATGGGCAAGGTTCTGGATGAAGGCTCGGGGTCCTTGATCCGTCCGGCTTTGAACTCCAAGAACTTCCCCGTGGCAGCCAAGACTGGTACCAACGACTCAAACGGCTCCACGTGGGTTGTCGGTTACACCAGCGGCCTGGCTACGGCTTCCTGGTTCGGTGACCCGCTGGGCGATCAGCTTCGTCCGGGACGCAACCTCACGGTCAACGGCAAGTTCTACCCGGCCATCGACGGCTACATGATCGCTGGTCCGCAGTTCACCAACTACATGCTTGCTGTGGCGCCTGCGTACGGAACCAACCCGTTCCAGGCTCCGCCGTCCAACCTGACGGGTGCTCCTACCCCGCAACGGAACAACACCCCGTCCAATACCACCCCGTCGACGGCGCCCAAGCCGCCTGCCACCGGAAACGGCAACAGCGGGAACGGTAACAACGGCAATAAGGACTAGGCATGTCCTTCAGTGATTCATTGGCAAACCGCGTCCGCACCGTCGGGCGCGGTTTCGCCGTCACAGCTGCGGTCGGTACAGCAGCGGGAGCAGCAGCGGCCGCATACGGTTGGTGGGAGAAGGACCAGTTCGAGGTCCGTCACGAAACCCTGCCCATTCTTCCGGAGGGATCCAAGCCGCTCCGCGTCCTGCACCTGAGCGACATCCACTTCGTCCCGGGCCAGGACAAGAAGACGCAGTGGCTGCAATCGCTGGCGGATCTGAAGCCTGACCTCGTGGTTAACACCGGCGACAATCTCAGCCACGCCAAAGCCGTTGATCCCCTGATCCAGGCACTTCGACCACTGCTGGAGTTCCCCGGCGTTTTCGTTCCGGGCTCCAACGACTACTACGCCCCGCGGATCAAGAACCCGGTTGGCTACTTCCGTGGTCCGTCGCGGATGCGAACCGACCCCATCGCCTTGGACTGGCCCAAGCTCCGCTCGGCGTTCGGTATGGGCGGCTGGATCGACCTCACAAACCGCGCCCAGTCAGTGGTGCTGAACGGACTGCGATTCGACTTTTCGGGTGTCGACGATCCTCACCTGAACCGCGAACGCTATGCCGGTTGGCCCCGTGGAACGGTCAACCAGGATGCCCGCCCGCACCTGAAGGTGGCAGTCATCCACGCTCCGTACCAGCGCGTGCTGGACCACTTCACCGAAGCCGGAGCGGACCTGATCCTCGCCGGCCACACGCACGGCGGCCAAATCTGCATCCCTGGTTACGGCGCACTCGTCGCCAACTGCGACCTCCCCACCTGGCGGGCCAAGGGCCTCCACGATTGGGAAAGCGACAGCTTCACGACGCCGGTGAACGTCTCCGGCGGCATCGGCACGTCGCGCTTCGCCCCCGTCCGCATCGCCTGCCGCCCGGAAGCAGTGCTGCTCACACTCACGTGAACGTTAACAAGTCCCTCAGGCCCGGGACCTACTTGAGGCACCTGCTGTGCCTAACGTCGGAAATTTTCGCATTGAGTCACGGTGCAGCGTGTGTTCACGCACGATGTGCTTGCCGCTACCGGCGTTGATGGTGCAGAGCGCGGCGGCGGCCGCCCAGAACGCCGACAGCTAAACTACGCGACTTTTGAGGCCTTCAGGACTTCAACAACGCGGCTGAGTGTTTCCCTGGTTCTCCCCAGTTCCAACGGCGATAAGGCGTTGGTTATTAGCTGTTCCACTTCATGCGCTGCTTCGTCCGCGGCAAGCGCCACTCGATGGCCTTCAGGAGTGAGTTTTAGTAGGACTACTCGTGTGTGGGACGGAGACTTCTCTCTCGTTACCAGCTCCTTATCCTCCAAGTTGTTGAGGATGGTGGACATTGTCTGGGGAGTGACGGACGCCGTACGGGCTAGCTGCGCGATTGATTGCTCTGGGAGAATATGTAACGCCATCAGTGTTACATATTGCGGGACAGTGACACCGTGAGGTCGCAGGGCCCTGGTTTTTGCCCCAGCAACGGCTTGATCTGCGAGCTTCAGGTAGCTCCCAAGCCGGTTGGCGATGTGATCCGGCACCTCCACAGTCATTCTGATCCCCTCTTTGAGTCTATTGACCCCAATGCTCGGAGCCTTCTGGTGTGAGCTCCTACGCTTGGTGCCCCGCTTTACGCGAGGCTCCAAGCGCGGAGCATCACACTCTACTGTCCCACATGAGACCTCTCAGTCATATGTGCGGTATTGGTTTCCAACCCCAGCTCGTCACCATCTGTTCGTCGATTCCCCGGCCACCACGCGGCCTTGCCCAACAAAGACAAACATGCCGGAACGAGCAACATACGAACGATGGTCGCGTCGATTGCGACTCCGACTGCCAGGCCGAATCCAAATTGCTGGATGGGGACCACTCCGGTAAACGCGAAGGCCCCGAACACGACCACCATGAGCATAGCGGCGCCGGTGATGAGAGGACCCGTGTCACGCAAACCCAACGATACTGCGTCACGAATGCTTGTCCCCGGGGTCCTTACGTACTCACGGATTCGCGTCAAAATAAACACTTGGTAGTCCGTTGCAAGGCTAACGAGAAGGGCAATCAGCAGCACAGGCACCCAGTTAATGAGGTGGCCTAGGTGAGTGAAGCCAAGCATGCTTGTGCCAATACCGTTCTGGAAGATAATCACCAGAATTCCGAAGGTGGCACCGACGCTTAGGATGTTCAGCCCGACGGTCAGGAGGGGAATCAGGATCGACCGGAATGCTATGGCCATGATGAGGAGAATGATCGCGAGCATGATCGCGACCACAACGGGCAGCGATTCGGCAATGACTTCCGTTGCCTCCTCATTCATTTGCGTCTCACCTCCGACATTCACGCTAGCGCCATCGATCTTGTTCTCCGATACTGCACTCCGGACGTCGAAGAGAGCCTGCCGGGCTTGTTCGCTGGTTGCTGCCCCATCGGGCAAAACTGTAATGAGCATGCGCTCACCGTCCGAGGACAGCATTGTGCCCAGGGCCTGACGTTCGCGCTCAGGCAACGCTGCCAACGACGATTCGGTCGTGGCCGCCAGCGGGTTATCTGGATTGAGTGCGGAGAACACTGAAAGTGGCTCCCGCACCGATTCGACATGGTTGCTTGAGTCAATCTTGGTCACCAAATTGCTTATCTGTGCCATCTGGAGATGTGAGACTCCGACCCCTTCAGCGTCGACTAGGACCTGTATCGGAGCGGTAGCTCCAACAGAGAACTTGTCCGCAATGCGTTCGAACCCAACACGAACGGGAGCGTCCGACCGAGCGACCGATGCGTCTGCGCTGCCCACCGCGATGTGCGCTGCTGGGATAATGAGTGCACCCAGGATAGCCACCGATCCAACAACAACCAGCCATGGTCGGCGCATGGCTAGGCGAGTCGCGAAGTTTGCTCGTGTGGAAATTGCACGGATCTTCCGTCGAGGAAAGCGGATCTTGCCCCAGTTGATCTTCGTACCAAGCAGCCGTAGCAGAGCAGGTGTCAGTATGGTAGCCGCGAGCATGGACATTATGACCACTACAACCACCCCGGTCGCAATGGAACGGATCACGGCGGAGTCAATCAGGAACAGCGCCGACATCGCCAGAGCTACAGTGACGCCGGACGCGAGCACGGCTTCCCCGGAAGTTCGCATCGTCGTCTTAAGGGCAGCGTCAACAGACTGGCCGGACTGAAGTTCGGTTTGGAATCGTCGAACGATGAAGAGTGTGTAGTCGACACAGATCCCCAATCCGAGCATCGTGACAGAGTTCAGCGTGAACTCCGACATGTCGAACCAATGAGTTCCGACCCAGTTGACGATGCCGAGGGTGAGCATAATCGTTGTGCCGGTGGCAACCAGCGATGTCAGAGTTGCGGCGACACTTCGGTAAAGCAATAGCAGGACGATAACAATAAGTGGGAATGCAAGCATCTCGGCTTGACCAAGACCGGCCATGCTTGCTGTACTCATCTCGGTTAGAAACGCTTGCGTTCCGACGAGTTGCACGGTGAGGCCCTGATTCTCGAACCGTTCGTCAAGCTTGCTCTGAGCTCCGAGCACTCTGTCAGCCATAGTGTCGGCGTCCAGAGACGAGCCCAGTTGCACTAGCGAAGTGTGTCCGTCCTTGCTCACGAACTCGTCGCGACTATTCCCCGCGCTTGCATAGCCGATATGAGAAGTGACTTCGAGGTTAAGATTGGCGCCGATGAACGAGGCAACCTCAGCAGCTCGCCGTTCGAACTCCGGTTCCTGCGAACTGTGCTTCTGATCTGTCACCACAGCAGTTAGTGACGTTAGACCGGTGCCCACAAATCCATCTTTGAGTCCGTTTGCGACGAGTTCAGACTGAGCGCCTTTGGGCGCCCATCCGACGTCTCCGAGCGTTTTCTCGATGTCGGAAGCGCCAAGGGCGCCAACGATAGTCAGCGCTACCCAGAACGAAGCGATAAGCGTTGCCCCCAGCCGGCCAAGCCCTCTGCGGACGACGACTGTGTTCAGTGTTTTGTTGGACATATCAATGTTCATTTGGCTCCTGGTCCTTATGCTGGGATGAAGTCGTTCACAGTCGCGAATGACCGCGCCACTAAGGACGGATCTGGAAGCCTCACGCAGAGGCATGAGACGGTGAACCCTGCGCCCGCACATACGAACAAGGCGATGTCGCCGGCGTCATAATCGCCACCCTGAACAAACTCAACGATGTTCACCGGTGTGTCACCAGCGCCGAGGTGCCCGTACTTGTTCCGCGGGAGCGACCTGTATGCAGCAGATGTCACCCCGTGGAGAGGCGGCAAGTAGACCCTGTCGATCGTCGACTGGTCGATACGCGGCAGCAAGAGGTGTTTCACCCTTGGGTCGTGCGGGCTGATTCCGGCATCGCTAAGTGAACCCAATACGACCGATCGAACGCCACCGCCCATTGACGTCAAGAAGCTCGCACCGCCGCCTTCCGCGAGGAATTGAGCCTTAGTGGCTCGCACATCGATGGAACGATCACTCCCTGCAGCGTAATCAAAGAAACCTTCACGGGTGCGGTGCATCGCTTCAGCGATTGGCATTGACGTGCTTCGGGCTGATAACAGCTGAACGGCCTGATCCTCCATGTCTCTCTCCAAGCCAAGCACCAAGGCACTGCCGGAATCGCCGTACCAGACGCCCAAGTCGGAGGAAAACCGGTTGAACGCCGGTTCCCGGAACAAGTCGGCAGTCGTAGTGAGAGCGACATCATGGGGCCTCACGTCAGAAGACCCTAGTAAGCGCATGGCCACGAGTTCGATGGCGGATTCTCCGCCATTGCACACATCGAAAACCCCCGAAGAACGGGAATGCACCGCACCTATTTCCTGCGCGATGAAGTGCTGGGGCGACCAGAGATCGTGTCCCTGATAGTTCACCCACGCATGCGCATTGCAAACGATATCTTCTGATCCGATGCCGCCACGTTCAAGTGCCTCTCGGGCCGCGGCGACCGCCAGAAGTGGGGCTCCAGCGAAATGAGCAGTTGGAATCGTAGCCGTCGTTGGTCCGCCGGCGTATTCCGTTAGTTGTGTTGTTTCCACGGGCGGATACACAACAGCCCCTGCGCAGATGTTTATTGAAGGTGTTTTCATAAATTTATCCCCTGAGAAGTCGTGGGTTGGCCCAGGATCGGATGATCTGGTCGAGGCCGCGTTCGAGGTTGACAAGGTCCCCGACGCGGAATGCGGCATATCCATCAGGGCGGACACAGACAATTCCCCGTCGCGTTCGGGGAACTGGGTCCGATATCTGCATGACGTTGTCACCAAGCAGTTCGTGGCGTGCCTGAAGTCGCCCAATTTCGGCAATTTCCTCAGGGGACCAGGAACCTTCCGCAACGAGCTGGAGATTTGTCTTGAACGCTGGACTCCGGTGCCGTTGGTGTAGGAACTGCTTGGATCGGGATGATTGAGCTGGTGAGGGCGGATAGGCGTCCGCGTATCCAAGCAGCGCAGGAATTAATCGCGCGCGGACTACCCCTAGCTGGTTTGCGGCCCGAAAGGCGAACGAATTGCGCCTTCGTTTCCATGGCGTGGACGTGTCCCAGAGTTTGGCTTGAACTGATGAGCGATCGATGACGGCTTGGGCCACTGGGCGGCGCTCGGTCTCGTAGCTGTCCAGGAGTGACGGAAGAGCAATGCCGCGCAGGACGGCGCTCAACTTCCATGAGAGGTTGTGGGCGTCCCCGATTCCGGTCTGGATACCCTGTCCGCCAGCGGGGCTGTGGGTATGCGCGGCGTCCCCGGCGAGGAACACATTGCCCTGGCGAAACGTCTCACTGACTCGTTCGTGAATCCTGAAGTCGCTCGTCCATTCCGTGGATCTGACTCCCACCGAGGAGAGCCCTGCACGTTTCAGCATCTCGGCGGGTGACATCTCCGTCCGACTGTCGGTGTGCTCGCTGCGCGCAAAGATTCGATGCCCTCCGTCCGGAAGCGGGCAGATTGCGACATATCCTGCCTGGGACACGAAATTGCGAAAAACGTTGTCGTTCGGAAACCCCTGTAGGGTGCAGTCGGCGAGATGGAAGGACGCCGGGATCGTGTGTCCTACATAGGAGATGCCCAGCAGGGAGCGAACGCTGCTGGACGCGCCGTCGGCGCCGATGATGAACTTGACGCACGCCTCGTGTTCGTTCTGCCCTGGGCTGGACATGGTCACACTGACGCCGTCCGGGTGTTGCACAACGTCAACAAGCCGGGTACCCCAATGTACGGAAACCGCTAGATCCCCAAGTCGTTCGATGAGAGCTTGCTCAAGGACCGGCTGGGGCAGAATCTGCGCCATGGTATCGGTCGGGAGCTTGATGGAAACACTTCGCGCATCACCCAACTCATAGGCTACTTGATCCAGGAACAGGTCGGAGTCCTGCTGTACGTCGTCTAGCACCTGCAGGCTAGTGAGGACATCGCGGGTCCGTGGCCAGACTGCGAGTGCGCGACTCTCTGTTCTAGGCGCGGCGAGACTGTCGATGACGCAGACGGATATCCCACGGCCCGCGAGTTCGATCGCTGCCGTGAGGCCCGTGGGCCCGGCCCCGACGACCATTACCTCGACTTCGTCCGGGACTGTCTCCGCTGTCACGGCAGAAGGCGTTCGAGGTCGCGCCGGGACCTGGTTGAGTCGGGACCCCAGAGTAATGTCCCAAAGCCTGCTCGATCGGCGGTCTGGATATTTACTGGTTCATCGTCGAGGACGAGCACCCCCTGTGTGCCGTTTACGCGACGGGCAAGCTCGAGGTAAAACTCCATCGTCGGCTTTCTGAGGCGAACCTCCGAAGAATCAACAATAAAGTCGAACAGGTGAGGGTCGATCAATCCGAGCCAGATCGACCGCCATTCATTCACGTTATTGGTCGCGAGTCCGGTTCTGTATCCCGCCCGCTTTAGCGCTTGAGCCTGCGTAAGTGTCGCCTGATCGATCCCTAAAGTACGAAGCCAAACTTCGCCGAACGTTTCGTCTCAGTGGAGGTCTCGCGGAGTTAGCTCAAGACGCTTACAGAAGATCGAGACGGCCTCCGTTTCGGTCAAGTCTCCCGCCTCAAGTGCTGCGAGTGGCCCCAGACTGCCGCGTTCGATGGGGGCTGACATCGAGGCGACAATGGATTCGACTTCTCGGTCAATGCGCTGGGAGAGGCTGAGAATTCCCGTAATCAAAGGCGCTGTTACTACACCGCCGAAGTCATAGACGATCGTGTGGATGGACTCGGGTATTTGACTAGGCATCGACCGACACCTGCTCCAGGGCGTATTCGAGGGTGGCCATAGTGACCACACTCTTTCCCTGTCGGATTTCAGCAATAAGGGTGGTTGCGTCCCCTCCCGAGGTACCCGACGGGTCCTCGATACGAACGCTCGCGAAAGCTGGGCTTGAGAGTTCGGCGAATCCCCTGAAGTCCATACGGAGACTCCTCAGAGTGAACATTTCGCATGAGGTGGCTCTCCTGGAGAGGACGTGGATGCACAGTTCGTCGAGGGCATCGACCTGGAGCGCGGCGGGAATGTGATCCAGCGGGTGATCGAAGTAGAAGGGATGCTGATCGTCCACAAGGACTCGCGCCTCAAAGCGATGGCCACCGGCATCCTCAGGGCTCCGAATCACATCGGCGATGGAGGATTCGCTGATTGGTAACGCCGAAGGAGGCTCATCCGCATCTGTCAGTTCAGCGCCGGCACGAGCCCGCAGCAATGGCCAAGCCTCCTTAGTGACGAGCGACACATCACCATCCGCTTCGACGAGGATCTGATCATCCACGATCAAGCGCGCGGCAAAAACCATTCGCCTCGGTCGACCGTTCGGAAGCGACTCCAGCTCCGCAGATAGATCAATCATCGAGCTCAGCTGATTTCCCTGGAAGTCGAGACTGGCCGCATCCGCGAAGCGCAAGTCCATCCGGCTGAACACGAACACCATATCCGCCGGTACAGACAGCTCCGTGTGCGCGACATAGATGCTGGCCTGTCTTAGTGCCTCGAGCACCAAAACAGCCGCTGCCCGTCCACTCCCCCGATTCATGCGATGCCCCCTAGGAATCTGCACCCCCACAAAAGTTCTACCGGGAGGACCGGGGGCCGAATCGGTGACGAACACCTCGGCTATCGCTCTCCGGTGCACAAGATCACGGCTAACCGTCCGATCGAACTGAAGCGTCGCCTCCTCCTTAGAGACGGCGACGTGCCGACGCAAACGATCCGGCGGGGACTGAACTGGCTTAGCCATAAACAAAGCAGCTCCTCATGATTGATGAACAGGAGAGAATGACGCTAACACAGCAATCTGGTTTAAAACAGAACTCTGCTATGCGCCCTGTGGATAACCTCCTCACCTGGCAGCGTTCGCTGCAATCTCGGCGACGCGCCGAACAAGCGCAACATCGAGACTCAGGTCCAGGGCTGCGACATTCTCTTTCACATGGGCAGGCTTCGTGGTTCCGGGGATGGGAACCACGTCGAGCCCTTGATGCAAAAGCCATGCAAGAGCAAGTTGCCCCGTGGTCGCCCCGCTGCTTTTAGCCAACCCGCTAAGCTCATCCATGGCGGCGAGGTGACGCGAAAGGCTCTCTCCTTGCCACCGGCCAAGGGTTCGCCGAATATCGAAAGCCGCCAGCTGTTGAGGGCGGGACGACGAGGCGGCAAGCATTCCTCGACCAAGGGGGGCGTATGCGACAATCGATATCCGCAGCTCCCGCGCTACCGGTAGCAGATCCGCCTCAAGATTTCGCTCAAATAGGGACCACTCCATTTGCGCCGCCGCAATTGGGTGCACTGCGTGAGCGCGTCGTAACTGTGAACCGTTGACTTCGCTTACGCCAACCTCGCGCACCAGACCCCTGTGCACCAGCTCCGCTAGCGCACCAACGCTATCCTCGATGGGGACTCTTGGGTCCACGCGATGCAGGTAATAGAGGTCGATGCGGTCAGTCCGGAGTCTACGGAGACTTCGCTCGACAGCCTTTCGAATGTAGGACGGACGGCCATCTACACCATAGGGAATCCCCGCAGCTGACTTGATCCCCACCTTCGTCGCCAAAGTGACTTCGTTGCGGCGACGCCCCAGAGCCGCGCCCACAATGCGCTCATTTGCTCCGGAGCCGTACATATCTGCGGTGTCAAAGTGAGTGATCCCCGAATCAAGGGCTGCCTGAATGACGGGGCCAGCGGCGCCCCGATGGCTTGCTCCATAGCTCATGGTGAGCGGCATACACCCGGCGCCCGCAGCGCTGACCTCCAGGGAACCCAGATGGCGGACTGGCAAACTACGATTTAACAACATAGTACGAAGCTAACACAGAGCACTGTCATACGACAGTGCCAAGGTACGCCTATCTCGAATTGTCGCCTCGCAACTGAACCGCAGGCATCATTACGATCCCTAATAACTGGGTCAAACATTTCACCTTCATTGCGCGGTCCTGTGAAACGAATCACGCCATGGCATAGGGTAGTTGCTACGGGAAACTACCTCCGCACCATCTGAAGATCCAGCTGTTGAGAAGCGGGCATGTCCAAGCAAACGTCATTTTTCACCTCCGTCGGCCGCCTGTACCCTCACGTGCGGCCCATCCTCCCCCGACTATTCATGGGGCTCATCTGCGCCCTGCTGGCGAGCATCGTCGCGCTGACCATCCCGCAGGTCCTGCGGGTCCTTGTCAACAACTCCTTGCAGCCCGGCGGTTCCACGGACGCAGTCTGGATTGCCGCCGTCGTGATTCTTGCCTTGGGGATCGCCGAAGCCGGGCTGGTGGCCTTGCGCCGGCAGTTCGTCATCAACCCCGCCACCACGGTGGAAACCCGGATGCGCGTGAGCCTGTACGGCCACCTGCAACAACTGACGGTCGCGTTCCACGACCGCTGGGGTTCCGGCCAGCTGCTGTCCCGCGCCATGACGGACCTGAGCTTCCTACGCCGCTGGATGGCGTTCGGCGCCATCATGTTGGTGGTCACCACCCTGACGGTGATCATCGGCGTCGGCGTCATGTTCTCCATGAGCTGGCAGCTGGCACTGATCTTCCTTGCAGCGGCCGTGCCGATCATGATCAACTCTTTCCGCTTCCGCCGCCGCTTCAGTTTGGTCACCCGCCTCAGCCAGGACCAAGCGGGCGATCTCGCTACCACTGTGGAGGAATCCGTCCACGGCATCCGCGTCCTGAAAGCTTTTGGGCGGAGCCGCGAAGCCCTTGAGAACTTCAACGGCCAGGCTGAAGAACTTCGCCAGACCGAGATCGCCAAGGCCAAGCAGCAAGCCGGGTTCACGCTGGTGGTCACCTTGCTGCCGGAGCTGGCGCTGGGCGTCGGCCTGGTGGTGGGCATCATGCTTGTGGCTAACGGACAACTGAGCATCGGCGCGCTGGTGGCGTTCTTTGCCACAGCCGCGGTGGTGGCCACTCCTGTGGAGTTCTCGGGCATGCTGCTGGCCATGGCACTGACCGCCAAGACCGCGCTGGACCGCCACTTCGAGGTGATGGACACGGAAAACACCATCACCTCCCCGGACCAGGCCACGGTTCCCGAAACCGTTAAGGGCGCCTTGCGCTTTGAGCACGCAGGTTTCGGGTTCGACGACGGCGGTACCCTCCTGCACGACGTCACCTTGGATATCCGCCCCGGCGAGACCATGGCACTGGTGGGCATTACGGGTAGCGGTAAGAGCGCCCTGCTCCAGCTGGTCCCCCGGCTGTATGACGTGACTGAGGGTGCAGTGACGATCGACGGCGTGGATGTCCGCGACTACGACATTGACGAGCTACGAAAGATCGTGGCCGTGGCGTTCGAAGACACCACGCTGTTCTCCAGTTCGGTGCGGGACAACGTCCTCCTGGGCGCCCCGAATCCCAGCGATGCAGCCCTGGATGAAGCCCTGGATGTGGCACAGGCACAGTTCGCCTACTCGTTGCCGGACGGCGTGGACACCTTGATCGGCGAGGAAGGACTGAGTCTTTCGGGTGGCCAAAGGCAGCGGATTGCCTTGGCCCGAGCCATCGCCGCCAAGCCCAAGGTGTTGGTCCTTGACGATCCTTTGTCCGCCCTCGACGTGAACACGGAAGAACGCGTGGAAGCCCGTTTGCGCGAGGTCCTCCGCGAGACCACCACTCTCATCGTTGCGCACCGCCCCTCCACCGTGGCCTTGGCGGACCGGGTGGCCTTGCTCGAAAACGGAACCATTACCGCCGTCGGAACCCATACGGAACTGTTGGCCGAGAACGACCACTACCGCTATGTCATCGCCAGCCTGGACGCAGGCCCGAAGGACCTGGACACCGAACTGGACGAGCTCGAAGAAGCTGAGGAGGCCCGCCGATGAGCGCCACAACTTTTGGCACGGCCAACGAGGACAACACGCACCTCACCAAAGCGGACAGCAAAGCCGTACGACGCCGGTCGCTCACCTTGCTTGCCTCACTCATCCGCCCGGTGCGCTTGCGTTTCTGGCTGACGATCGTGATGGTGGTGATCTCCCAACTCACCCGGGTAGCCGGGCCGGCGCTCATCGCCTTTGGCATCGACAACGCCCTCCCCGCACTGCAGGCAGGGGACAACGGGCCTCTGGTGCTTGCGGGCGCCCTGTACTTGGCTGCGGCAATCGCAACCGCGGGAATGACGGCGCTCTACGTGACCTCTACCGCGCGGCTCAGCCAGGCCATGCTTCTGGATTTGCGCCTGCGGGTTTTCCGGCACACCCAGCGGTTGAGCCTCGAGTTCCACGAGAAGTACACCTCGGGCCGCATCATCGCCCGGCAAACCTCGGACCTTGAGGCGTTGCGTGAACTCCTGGATTCCGGGGTCAGCTCCTTGGCCTCCGGCATGCTGTTCATGGTGTTCACCGCTGTGACTGTTTTTGCCCTGGATTGGCAAAGCGGACTGATAGTCCTCGCGGCCGGCGTGCCCATGTTCTTCCTCGCCCGCTGGTACCAGAAGCATTCGCAGATCGCGTTCCGTGAGTCGCGTGTTGTGTCGGCACGACTGATCGTGCACTTCGTGGAGACCATGACCGGCATCCGCGCTGTGAAGGCTTTCCGCAAGGAACGCGAGAATGCATCCCGGTACGGCGAGTTGGCTGAGGACTACCGCAAGAACACCGTCCGCTCCATCAACCTGAACGGCATTTTCCAGCCGGGCTTGGTGCTGATCGGCAATGTCTGTGTGGCCGTGGTCCTGCTGTTTGGCGGCTTCCGCGTGTTGAGTGGGGACCTGGCTGTCGGTGTCCTGCTGGCACTGATCCTCTCCACTAAGCGCTTCTTCCAGCCGGTGGACCAAATGGCCATGTTCTACAACTCCTTCCAGAGCGCCCAGGCAGCGCTGGAGAAGGTATCCGGTCTCCTCGAAGAGGTGCCCACAGTCCGTCCGCCCAAGAACCCGGTACCGCTGAAAAGTTCGCGCGGCCAAATCGATTTCAAGGGCGTGACGTTCGGCTACAGCGATGGCAAAGTTGTTGTTCCCACACTGGACCTGCACATCCCTGCCGGTCAGACCGTTGCACTGGTTGGCCAGACGGGAGCGGGCAAGTCCACGCTGGCCAAGCTCGTGGCCCGCTTCTACGATGTCACCTCCGGGGCCATCACCCTTGACGGTGTGGATCTCAGGGACCTGTCCACCACAGACCTCCGCCGTGCAGTGGTGATGGTGACGCAGGAAGCGTTCCTGTTCAGCGGCTCAGTGGCGGACAACATTGCACTGGGTCGGCCTGAGGCGTCACGGTCCGAGATTGAGGCTGCCGCTGCAGCAGTGGGTGCCCACGAGTTCATCACGAGCCTCCCCGAAGGTTACGACACAGACGTCAACAAACGTGGTGGACGAGTGTCCTCCGGGCAGCGCCAACTCATCGGTTTCGCCCGCGCTTTCCTGGCCGCACCAGCCGTGCTGATCCTCGACGAAGCAACGTCCTCCTTGGACATTCCTTCTGAGCGCATGGTCCAGCAGGGCCTCGCGCATCTGTTGGAGGGAGTCGTGGGCGGCAGCTCCGCCCGTACGGCGATCATCATCGCCCACCGCCTCTCCACTGTGGAGACGGCTGACAGGGTGCTGGTGGTCCACGACGGACGCATTGTGGAGGATGGGACGCCGGCCGAGTTGATCAGCGGTGGCGGACGGTTTGCCCAGCTGCACGGTGCGTGGCGGGACTCGTTGGTGTAGCTCCGGCTCCGTGGCAGCTGTGAGGAGCGACACCACCCCCTCGATTTCGCATCACGGGACGTTTCGGCTATTCTTGAACAGTTGCTTTCGCAGCGGATCGGGATGTAGCGCAGCTTGGTAGCGCGCTTCGTTCGGGACGAAGAGGTCGCAGGTTCAAATCCTGTCATCCCGACCAAACACGAGAATGGCGTCGAGAAATCGGCGCCATTTTTGTTTGCCCGAACCACCCCCGCGCCACCTCAAGACACGCGCAACGCATCCCCGCGCGCGACTCACATCCGGGCAGCGCCACCCCACTTGAGGTTCCTGAGCGAATTCGGGTGTCGCCAATACACATCACAAAAAAGGCAAAAAGAAACCCCGGAGCTGGGTTCGTCACACTCCGGGGTTTCTTTTACTACAATTGTTTTACATAGGGTCGGGCCAGTTGCCGATGGACATCGTGCTGAATGTCGGTTCGGTCTCGGCCTTGTCCTTCTTGGGCACCGTGGTGGTGGACCGCATGGGGTCCGGCCAGTTACCGATGGCGCTTACTGTGCTGGAATCTGCCGCGGGAGCAGCAGAGACTACCCCGGGAGCCGCAACCGCGAACGTCAGTGCGCCCGCCACGGCCACTGACGCGATGATTTTCTTGAACATGTTGTACCCCAATGCGAGTCGGATTCGTTACGGAAATTGCACGGTCCCTGTTGACATACATTGTAAAATGTTTTCCACAGAGACTGTCAAGGTTTTGGTCAAAAGACACCTGTAGGAGGGACCCGTGGGAAACGGATTCGGCGAGAAGCTACGTGCCGAACGGCTCGAACGTGGGTTGACGCAGGCAGAGCTAGGCAAGAACCTGTATTCACCGAGCTATATTTCGCTGCTGGAGACCGGTCGCCGCGAGCCTACGGCCGAGGTCATCGAGGAGCTGGCCCGCAGGCTGGAGCTGGCGCCCAAAGCACTTGAAGCGTGGAGCCAACCAGTCTCCGTCAGTGATGCCGAGTACGTCCTCGCCGGACTCTATGCCCGGCAGGCCTGGGACCTTC
The DNA here is from genome assembly GCF_000294695.2 of Arthrobacter sp. Rue61a. Classification (NCBI taxonomy): domain Bacteria; kingdom Bacillati; phylum Actinomycetota; class Actinomycetes; order Micrococcales; family Micrococcaceae; genus Arthrobacter; species Arthrobacter sp. Rue61a. Next base: position 3,874,160 of record NC_018531.1, read on the forward strand.
GCGACTATCAACTGGCCGCCAGCCACGCCGCCACCGCCGCGCAGATTGCCCTCGAGGCCAAGAACAACAGCGCCTGGTGGAATATGACGTACATGCAGGCCGAGTGCGTGATGAAGCAAGGCCAACTCAAGGAATGCCAGCAAATCGTTGAGCACCTCCTGGAACACCCCATGGCCACCGAATCCGCCGGCCTGGGAGTGCGCGCCTGGCAGATGCTTGCCGCGGTGTGTCACGGACAAGGACAGCTGGCCACCGCCGTCGAGCATGCCAAGCAAGCCGTAAAGCTCAGCGAGCAACTGCCCAAGGGTTCCACCCTCATCATCGGTGCGCACCGCGCGCTGATCGGAGCCCTGGCCGAAAGCGGCAAGCTGGACGAAGCCTGGCAGTATTGCCTGGCGATGATCGAGCACATGGACGAGCATTCCATGTCGCAGCTGGCCGGCGAAGTCGCGTGGGTGGTCGGCAACGTCGCCTTCATGCGCCACGACTATGTAGAAGGCATCAAGCACCACGAGCGAGCCGCCAAGCTCCTCTCCCCCGCCAACGACATTGAGCTGTGGGCCCGCTTCAACAAGGCGTCCGCAGCGGTTCGACTGTCCTCAGGGATTGTGGAACCGGAAACGTTGTCCGCCATAGAGCGTGCAGAACTGGCGCTGTCCATTGTGGGCGGCAACAAGACGGACCAGCTGGAGGTCGCTTTTATCCGCGCCCGCTGGCTGTACCTGACCGGGGATATTCCTGCAGCAGTGGAGAAGCTCCGCGAGATTTACGCCGACCGTAAGGTGTTGGCGCGGCACACCGCCGGCGAAGTTTCCCTCTTGCTTGGCAAGTCCTTGAAAGCAGCCGGGGAAGCCGCTGAGGCGCTTCAGTTCCTGGAAGAGGCGCAGCACGACTTCAGCGCGGCAGGGGCCTCGGACAGGGTTCAGCAGGCCATGGACGCGGTCTTGGAAATCCGCCTCGCCGAGCGTCGGGCCGCGAAAGAACACTCGGAAGCCTGATTAACCCAAAACTGGGGGACAACACACTCCCACTGACCGTTCAGTGGAGCATGTGCTGTCCCCCAGTTGGGTTACTAGGCGAAGGTGCGCCCGGTGAGCTTCTCGTAAGCCTCCACATAACGGGCGCGGGTGCGCTCAACCACCTCGGCGGGCAACGCAGGCGGCGGAGTGTCGGAGGACTTGTCCCAGCCGGACTCGGCGGAGGTCAGCCAGTCACGGACGTACTGCTTGTCGTAGGAAGGCTGCGTCTTGCCCGGCGCATACGTGGACGCATCCCAGAAGCGCGAAGAGTCCGGGGTAAGAACTTCGTCGCCCAGCGTGATCACGCCAGTGGCGGCGTCGATACCGAACTCCACCTTAGTGTCGGCCAGGATGATGCCGCGTTCGCGGGCGATCTCCTCGGCGCGGGTGTAGATCTTCAGCGTGAGTTCACTGAGGCGGGCAGCGATGTCGTCGCCCACCATGGCCACAACGTCGTCATACGTGATGTTGACGTCGTGCTCGCCAACCTCGGCCTTGGCGGAAGGCGTGAAGAGTGCCTTCTCCAAGCGCGAACCATCAACCAGCCCCTCCGGCAGCGGGATATTGCACACCGTCCGGGATTCCTTGTACTCAGCCAGGCCCGAGCCGGTGAGGTAACCGCGAGCGATGCACTCCACGGGGAACATGTCCAGCTTCTTGCAGATCATGGCCCGGCCCTCCACGGCCTCCGGAACGCCACCCTCAACAGTGGACGCCAGCACGTGGTGCTCAACATCCAGCTGGTCGAACCACCACAAGCTCAGCTGCGTCAGGACGCGGCCCTTGTCCGGGATTTCGCTGCTCAGCACGTGATCGTAAGCGCTGATGCGGTCGCTGGCCACAACCAGCACGCATTCCTGGCCGATCTTCTCCGTGATGGCTTCATCGGCCGGGACGTAGAGGTCGCGGACCTTGCCGGAGTAAACGTGCTTCCAGCCCGGAAGTTCCAGCGTTTCGGTTTCGAAGCCGCCGGTGGGGATACCCTCAGTCATGCTCAGGCCTGCACTTTCGGGATGGTACCGGTGGCCGTGTACGGCACGCGGATTTCGCCGCGTGCGGCCTTGCCGCCGATATCCGTACGGAACTGTGAGCCTTCAAGCTGAACCAGCTCAACGCCGTCGTACGCTTTCTCGCGCGCCTCCACCAGATCGGAACCGAGCGCCACAACCGCCAGGACGCGGCCTCCGGCGGAGACCACCTTGCCTTCATCGTCCAGCTTGGTGCCGGCGTGAACCACGTGGACACCGTCCAGCTCGTCAACCTTCTTCAGGCCACGAATGCGGTCACCCGTCCGGGGCGCGTCCGGGTAGTTTTCGGCAGCAACGACGACGGCGACTGCCGTGCTCTTGGACCAGCGCAGCTCTTCTGCGGTGTCCAGTTCGCCCTTGGCAGCTGCCAGCAGCAGCGCACCGAGCGGGGTCTTGAGGCGCGCCAGGACTGCCTGGGTCTCGGGATCGCCGAAGCGGACGTTGAACTCGATGACGCGCGTGCCGCGGGAGGTCAGTGCAAGTCCGCAGTAAAGGACGCCGACGAAGGGGGTGCCGCGGCGGGCCATCTCATCAACGGTGGGCTGGGCCACGCGGTCGATGACTTCCTGGACCAGGCCTTCCGGAGCCCATTCGAGCGGTGTGTACGCACCCATGCCGCCGGTGTTGGGACCTTCGTCGTTATCGAAGATGCGCTTGAAATCCTGCGCCGGGGACAGCGGGACGGTGGTGCGGCCGTCGCAGAGGACGAACAGGGAAACCTCTGGGCCGTCAAGGAATTCCTCGATGACCACGGTTCCACCGGCGTCGAAGCACGCCTGGGCGTGAGCCAGGGCTTCCGCTCGGTCCTTGGTGACCACCACTCCCTTACCTGCGGCAAGGCCATCGTCCTTAACTACATACGGGGCACCAAAGGTGTCCAAGGCGTCGGCAGCTTCGTCAGCGTTGGTGGCAACGCGTGCCATAGCCGTGGGAACGTTGGCTTCAGCCATGATCTGCTTGGCGAACGCCTTGGAAGCCTCCAACTGGGCGGCTTCCTTGCTGGGACCGAAGACGGGAATGCCGGCTTCGCGGACCGCGTCGGACACACCGGCAGCCAAAGGCGCCTCGGGTCCTACGACAACCAGGTCCACGCCCAGCTTGGTGGCGAGGGCGGACACGGCTTCCGGGTTGTTCCCGTCAATCGCGTGGGTGGGAACGAGTTTGCTGATGCCCGCGTTGCCCGGGGCCGCGTGGACCTCGGAAACGTTGGGATCTTCAAGCAGAGAGCGGACAATGGCGTGTTCGCGGCCGCCTGGGCCAATGACGAGTACCTTCACAGTCTTCAAGGGTACTTTGTGAAGGGCGCGGGGCCTAAGCTGTGTCATTCACCGGACCCCGTACGCCCCTAGACTTGGCTGTATGCCCATGAGTTCGCATGAAACGTTCAACGTTGAGTCCGCGGTAGAACTGGCAGTGATCGAACGTAGTGGCTTTATTGAGTCCCGGCACATCGGCGCGGCCGTGGTTCTTGCCGGCGACGGCTCGGTGGTCACCCGTCTTGGTGACATCGACGCTCCCATTCTCGCCCGCTCCACGCTCAAGCCCTTCCAAGCCCTGGCTTCCATGCAATCCGGCGTGCCCCTCCGTGGCGCCCAAGTTGCTGTCGCCTGCGGCAGCCACACCGGTTCCCTGGATCATATGGACGTTGTGGAGGGGATGCTCAAAGCAGCAGGCGTGAAGGAGGAAAACCTCCAGTGCCCTGCCGCCTGGCCCCAGGACGAAACGGCCCGCAACTGGCTGGTTCGCTCCGAACGCGGACAATCGAAACTGGCATTCAACTGCTCCGGCAAGCACGCAGCATTCCTGTGGGCCTGCACCGAAAACGGCTGGGACTTGCGCAGCTACCTTGAACCAAACCACCCGCTGCAGCAGCGCGTGCGCTCGGTGATTGAGGAATACAGCGGCGAAACGATCTCCCATTTGGGCATCGACGGCTGCGGCGCACCTGTTGCTGCCATCTCACTGACCGGCCTGGCCCGCGCCTACTCCCGCTTGGCCAAGTCCCCCGGCGACAAATCGTCCAATGCCCGTGCTGCCACCATCGCCACATCCATGCTCGACTACCCCTGGGCCGTCCAAGGGAAGGGCGAGTCCAACACCATCGTCATGGAAGAACTGGAAGTCCTGGCCAAGATCGGGGCCGAGGGCGTCCTGGTCCTGGCAACCCCCACCGGCGCCACGGTAGCCGTGAAGATACTCGACGGAAACCTCCGCGCCACGTCCCTGGTGGGCTTGACCCTTCTGGCAGTGAGTGGAGCCGTGGACATTCCGGCGGTTTCCGGTGTTTTGGAACGGGTGGTTGAGCCCGTGCTCGGCGGCGGACACGAGGTAGGCAAGATCCGGCTGGGTCACGCCGTCTCTGCCCTGCTCGACTAGTACTTCTGAGGAGAAAACGTATGGCTGTTGCACGACGCCGCGTCGATGTTTCCGAGGGCCGCGCTGCGCTGGCAGCCTGGCAGGCCGCCGTCGAGCCTTCAGATGGTGAGCCGGGCAGCGCTTCCGGGCCGCCGCCGTCGCGCACTCTCATTGCGACGGCGGTGCGCTACTCCCTGGAGGAAGTCACCGCCCGCGCGCCCGGCAACTCCGTGGAGGTCCGCGTGCCGCCGTTCGGCGTCACCCAATGCGTGGAGGGGCCCCGCCACACGCGCGGCACTCCCCCGAACGTGATCGAGTGCGACGCCGCCACTTGGCTGTCGCTGGTGACAGGACGGATTGCGTGGGCAGACGCGGTTTCGAACCACAAGCTCACTGCGTCCGGTTTGCGTGCAGACCTCTCGGAGCTGCTGCCCCTTTAGGGGTTCTTATACAGCTGAGGCCCCTCAAGAACCGTCTTGAGGGGCCTCATGCTTTGGCTGTACTAGTCCGGGCAGACCGGGTTGGATGGTTGCCCGCGCTTGCTCATTTCGAATTGCGGGATATCGTCCGCCGCGGGGCCGCCGCGGAACTTCGGAGAAGGTTCCTGGCCCTCGCTGATGCGCTGGAGTTCCTGCTCTTCGAAGACTTCTTCCTTGCCAAGCATGACGGCCGAGTCATGGTTGGTGATCTCACCGTTGAAGGCGCGGACCATGACGCTGCGGTCAAACTGACCCTCCCACTTGGCGACGACGAACGTTGCCACGCAGTTGCCCAGCAGGTTCACCACCACACGCATGGAGTCCATGAGGCGGTCGGCTCCGAGGAGAAGCGCAACGCCGGCCACCGGGAAGATGCCGAGCGCTGCTGCCGTGGCGGAGAGGGCCAGGAAGGACGAACCCGGCACACCGGCCATGCCCTTGGAAGTCAGGAGCAGGACGCCCAGGGCCGCCAACTGCTGGCCCAGATCAAGGTTGTGGCCGAAGGCCTGCGCCAGGAACAGCAGCGAGATGGACAGGTAGATCGCCGCGCCGTCCAGGTTGAAGGAGTAGCCGGTAGGTACCACCAGTCCGGTGGTGGCACGGGAGCAGCCTGCGTTGGTCAGCTTGGTCATGATGCGTGGCATGACAGCTTCCGTGGAGGCTGTTCCGAGTGCCAGCAGAAATTCTTCGCGGGTGTACTTGAGGAATGACCACAGCGGAACCCTGGCGAAGCTCCAAGCCACCAGGAACAGCAACGCGATGAAGACAATCGCTGCGCCGTAGCAGGCGGCTATCAGCAGAGCATAGGTACTGAGCGTGCCCAGACCGTACTGGCCGATGATGAATGCCATGGCACCAAATGCACCGATGGGAGCCACTTTCATGATCCAGGACATGATCTTGAAGATCAGTTCCAGGACGGTCTCCATCAGGCTGATGACCGGCATGCAACGCTCGCGGCCGATGACAACAATCGCAGCACCGAAGAAGACGGAGAAGAACAGCACCTGAAGCAGGCTGTTGTTGGCAAAAGCACCGATCACGCTGACGGGAATGACATCCAGGATGAACGCTGCGGCGTCCTTGGGAGGCGCGTTTCCGGTCTTGGCGTTGAGCGCATCCTGGGAGAGCGTAGCGGGGTCGATATTAAGGCCAGCACCAGGCTGAACAATATTTCCGACGATGAGCCCGAAGACGAGGGCAAAGAGGGTGGCGCCGGTGAAGTACAGGAGCGCCTTGACCCCGACCCTTCCGACCGCCTTGACGTCGCCCACTGCTGAGATGCCTGTGACAATCACAAGGAAAATCAGCGGGGCGATGATCATCTTGATGAGTTGAATGAATCCATCACCCAGTGGCCGGAGGGCGGACCCGATGGTCGGCCAAAAATGACCGATGAGTACACCTGCGACGACGGCGATCAGGATTTGAAAAAAGAGCGACTGATACAGCCGCTTTTTCTTCTGCGGGGCCGAACTCGCCTTCAGCGCCGCGGGGTCTGGGATCTTCATTGATCTGAACCAATCAGTTGGGAACAGCCCCACATTTTGAGGGGGTTTTTCAAATGTAAGCCTGCTCACACCATTCCGCAAGGGGGAATTGCATTTCCATAATACGGAAAGTCACATTTGGTTTGGAGCTTTGGGGTGCGGGCGCCCACCACCCCTTTTGAGCACAGAAATGCCCGCGACACACCCTTTGTCAGGCGTGCCGCGGGCATTCAAGTTCAAAGTGGGTGGTGGCGGTACGGGGCTCCCGTTGAGGGAGTGCGGACTCCCTAGCCGCGACCCACGAAGGGCATGCCGGCAGCGGTCACCACCAAGGATCCAACACTCGCCGACGCCGGCATGTTGGCCATCATCAACACGGCACGGGCAGCGTCCTCCACGGGGAACATCGGCTCCACCTTGCGGCTGCCGTCGGCCTGGAGAGCACCGGAGCCCACGCCGATGGTGTCCATGATCTCGGTGCGCGTATTGCCGATGTCGATCTGCCCGGCGGTGATGCCAAACTCCCGCCCGTCCAGCTCAATACTCTTGGTCAGACCCGTCATCGCATGCTTGGTAACTGTGTAAGCCACGGACCTGGGCCTAGGCGAGTGCGCTGAGATGGATCCGTTGTTGATGATGCGGCCACCCTGCGGCTCCTGGGCTTTCATGCTCCGCACGGCCTCGGCCGCACACAGCATGGAACCGGTGACATTCACCCTCAACGTTGCTTCCCAGTCGTCCACACTGATCTCACCCACATCGCCGGCCGGGCCGAAAATGCCGGCATTGTTGAACAGCACATCAACCCGACCCCAGCGTTGGCGAACCTCCGCGAAAAGGCGGGCGACGTCGTCGGGCGCTGTGACATCGCACGGAACCACCAACGCTTCCGAATGGTCGCCTGCGGTTTCGAGCAGCTGCGCCTCACGGCGACCGGCCAACGCCACCCGGTAGCCTTCGGCGAGCATGAGCCGGGCAACTGCCCGCCCAATACCCGAACCGGCCCCGGTCACGACGGCGACCCTAAAGTTTGCGGGCGGGCTGGAGTCAGTCATGTGGTTGCCTTTCGGGTGGTGCGGTGGAGCGTCAGCGTGCGGCTTCTGCCGGCTGGGCTGGAGTTGCTTGGGCTGGGGTTATCGGCCAGCCTATGACAGTCTTCGGGCGTGGCGTCGCATAGGTTCGCACCTTGGACGTGGACAGCCCGAGACGGACCAGTGACTCGGCGATGGTGACCGCGGCGGCAACTCCATCCACCACGGGGACGCCCGTACGCTGGCGGATCTGCTCGTCGAGACCGGCCATTCCGCCGCAGCCGAGAACAATGACCTCGGCCTTGTCCTGCTGGACCGCTTGTTCCGCCTGGCTCACAATGGCTTCAACAGCACGCTCCGGGTATTCCTCAAGTTCCAGCACGGCCATGCCGCTGGCCCTGACAGAAGCGCAACGTGCTTCCAGGCCCGCGAGCTTGAGGCGGTCCTCGATCAGTGGAACAGCGCGATCCAGCGTGGTGACCACTGAGTATTTGTGTCCAAGGAACATCGCGGTGCTGGCTGCTGCCTCGGTGATATCAACTACCGGGACGTCCAGGAGTTCCTGGAGGCCTTCACGTCCGTGCTCGCCATAGCCTGCCTGGATGACGGCGTCGAACGGCTCGGGGTAGTTCACCACTGCATCCATGACGGCGATCGCAGCGAGGTAGCTTTCGAAATTGCCCTCGCAGGAGTCGGCGCCGAAGCGCGGGGTGATGCCGATGATTTCGGTGCCGGGGGCAGCTGCCGCACGAGCCTGGGCGGCGATGGAATCCGTCATGGACTGGGTGGTGTTCACGTTTGCGACAAGGATGCGCATGGTTTTCCTCTCAACGGCGACGCCCGTCCTCTTTCCGATGGACCGGGAGGACGGGCGGGCCTTGATCTTGGGTGATGTCAGTGGGTGCTGGCGACGGCGATCGGCTCGCCGGAGACGTCTTCGTGGAGTTGCTTCTTGTCCGCGACAGCGAAGTACGTCAGGGCTGCGACGCCGGCACCGATGAACCAGGCGAACGGAGCCGCCGCGGCCAGTCCCGGGATGAAGGCGATGGCGATGGCGAGGCCGGCTGCCGGGAGCATGGCGATGATGGCCTTCGGGTTGACGCCACGCTTGTAGAAGTAGGCACCCTTGGGATCTTCCGTGTAGAGCTCGGGGACGTTGACCTTGCCGCGACGGACCAGCCAGTAGTCGGCCATAACCACACCGAACAGCGGGCCGAGCAAAGCACCAAGGCCACCCAGGAAGTACACGATGACAATGGGGTTGTTGTAGAGGTTCCACGGCAGGATGATCAGACCGATGGTCCCACTGACCCATGCCGCCTTGCGGAAGTTCAAGTGCCGCGGGAAGAGGTTGGTCAGGGCGTAGACCGGAGCCACGAAGTTGGCCATCAGGTTCACGGCGATGGTCAGGATCAGCAGTGCCAGGCAAGCAAGGACCAGCAGGAGCGTATTGGGGATGCTCTCCACAATGTCCGAGGGGCTCTCGATGACGGTCCCGTTGATCTTGTACTGACCGCCGGCCATGACCACCACAATGGCGCCAAAGACGAGCATGTTGATGGGGATGCCCCAGAAGTTGCCCTTGACGATGGATTTCTTGGAAGCGGAGGAACGGGTGAAGTCGCAGAAGTTCAACACGAACGTTCCGTAGATCGAAACCCAGAGAGCGCCGCCGGCGAAGATGGTCAGCCACATCTCGGTACCCTCAAGACCCTTGATGCCGCTCCACTGGATGGCACCGCCGGCTTCGATGAAGACCCACACGGCAATCGCGGCCATGGTGACCAGGATGATGGGTCCGGCGAAGGCCTCGTATTTACGGATCATTTCCATGCCGAAGCTGACGATGACCAACTGGACGATCCAGAGGGCCACGAAGGAGAGCCAGCCAAGGGTGGAGAGCCCAAGGATGGAATTACTGTCCAGATCCTTGAGGCCCGGGGCCATGGCGACCAGCATGACGCGGAGAACCACGGAAGCCAGGTACGTCTGGATGCCGAACCACGCCACGGCAACGGCGCCACGGACAAGGCTGGCAATTTGCGCGCCCCGGATGCCGAAGCTGATGCGGCTCATGACCGGGAAAGGAACGCCGGTCTTCTCGCCCATGAAGCCGGAGAAGTTCAAGAGAGCGAACAGGAGGATGGCGCCGATGCCCAGGGCTACCAGGATCTGCCATCCACCCAGCCCCAAGGAGAACAGTCCGATGGCAAAGGCATAGTTACCCAGGCTGTGGACGTCGTTGGCCCAGAGGGTAAAGATGCTGTAGCTGGTCCACTTACGGCCCTTGGCCTTGGTGGGGGCGAGATCAATGTTGTAAAGGCTGGGGCTGATGGTACGGCCTGCGGCTTCGGAAGCTATGGCGCAGAGGTCAGTGTTACCTACCACCGGGTGGTTGGGGCCACCTGCGTTCTTGTCTCCCGGAGTCTCAGTGACGCCGACTGATGAAGTCGTCTGCATCGTGGATCTCCACTTCGTACTGATTCCACAATGCGGAATCTAGTTATTGAATAGTGAAAGCACTCTATGACTCAGGTCACGTAACGTCAAGGTTCCCCATGTATGCAGGGTCACATTCTGTTGCTTGAGCAGTGCTTTGCCAGTTGACTGTTTTGGTTACGCAATCCGTGTTGACGCTGCCCAACCAGCAGACGTAATCTCGAATTGCAGAATTTTATTCTCACAATACGAAATTCGATGAGCGCCCCCACAGAGCAAGCGCCCAGACATTCAATGAAGAGAGGTTGGACGTGGCTGCAGGAGAAGAGACCTCACACATCCTCAGCGGGTTGACTGCCCAGCTGCCTGATCGTGATCCGGAAGAGACCGCGGAGTGGATTGAGTCCCTTGATGCGTTGATCGCGGAGCAGGGTACCGAGCGTGCCCAGTACATTATGCGTTCGTTGTTGCAGCGTGCCGGTGCCAGGTCGGTGGGTGTGCCGATGGTGACGACCACTGATTATGTGAACACGATCCCGGTGGACCAGGAAGCTCAGTTCCCGGGCAACGAGGAGTTCGAGCGCCGGTACCGGGCGTACATGCGGTGGAACGCCGCGGTGATGGTCCACCGTGCGCAGCGTTCCGATATCGGTGTCGGCGGGCATATTTCCACCTATGCCGGTGCCGCGACGTTGTATGAGGTGGGTTTCAATCACTTCTTCCGCGGCAAGGACCACCCCTCGGGCGGGGACCAGGTGTTCTTCCAGGGCCACGCGTCCCCGGGCATGTACGCCAGGGCGTTCATGGAAGGCCGCCTCACGGAAGAGGATCTGGACGGGTTCCGTCAGGAAAAGTCCAAGGCCGGTCATGCCCTGTCCTCGTACCCGCACCCGCGGTTGATGCCGGACTTCTGGGAATTCCCCACCGTGTCCATGGGTATCGGCCCGATGAACGCGATCTACCAGGCCCAGTCCAACCGGTACCTGCAGAACCGTGGCATCAAAGACACCTCGGACCAGCAGGTCTGGGCGTTCCTCGGTGACGGGGAAATGGACGAGCCCGAATCCCGTGGCCTGCTCCAGCTCGCCGCGAACGAGAACCTGGACAACCTGAACTTCGTGATCAACTGCAACCTCCAGCGCCTGGACGGACCGGTCCGCGGCAACGGCAAGATCATGCAGGAACTCGAGGCGTTCTTCCGCGGTGCGGGCTGGAACGTGATCAAGGTCGTCTGGGGCCGCGAATGGGACTCGCTCCTGGAAGCGGACACCGACGGGGCGTTGGTGAAAATCATGAACGAAACCCCCGATGGTGACTACCAGACCTACAAGGCCGAGTCCGGCGGGTTCGTCCGTGAACACTTCTTCGGCAAGTCCCCGCAGACCAAGGACATGGTCGCGGACCTGGACGACGAACAGATCTGGGGTCTGAAGCGCGGCGGTCACGACTACCGCAAGGTCTACGCCGCGTACAAGGCAGCGACCGAGTTCAAGGGCAAACCCACCGTGATCCTGGCCAAAACGGTCAAGGGCTACGGCCTGGGCCCGCACTTCGAGGGCCGCAACGCGACCCACCAGATGAAGAAACTGACCATGGAAGACCTCAAAGCCTTCCGTGACCACCTGCGCATCCCCATCAGCGATGACCAGCTCGACGCGGACCTCTACCGGCCCCCGTACTACCACCCCGGCATGGACGCCCCCGAAATCAAATACCTGATGGAACGCCGGGCAGAACTTGGCGGGTTCGTGCCCGAACGCCGCCGCAAACACACCGAGGTGGTGTTGCCCGAAGCGAAGTCCTACGAGGTCGCCAAACGCGGATCCGGGAAACAACAAGCCGCCACCACCATGGCCTTCGTGAGGCTCCTCAAAGACCTCATGCGGGACAAAAACTTCGGCGCCCGGTTCGTGCCCGTCGTCCCGGACGAATCCCGGACCTTCGGCATGGACGCGTTCTTCCCGACCGCGAAAATCTACAACCCCAAAGGCCAGAACTACCTCTCCGTGGACCGCGACCTCGTCCTGGCCTACAAAGAATCACCCGCCGGGCAACTGATCCACCCCGGCATCAACGAAGCCGGCGCCGTCGCAGCCTTCACCGCCGCCGGCACCGCGTACGCCACCCACGGCGAACCCCTGGTCCCGATCTACGTGTTCTACTCCATGTTCGGCTTCCAACGCACCGGAGATTCCTTCTGGGCCGCCGCGGACCAAATGACCCGCGGCTTCATCATCGGCGCCACCGCAGGACGAACCACCCTCACCGGCGAAGGACTCCAACACGCCGACGGGCACTCCCCCATCCTGGCCTCCACCAACCCCGCCGTGAAAACCTACGACCCCGCCTACGGCTACGAAATCGGCCACATCATCCGCCACGGCCTCGAAGAAATGTACGGACCCGACAGTACTGACGGCACCGGTGAAGACCGCAACGTGATGTACTACCTCACCGTCTACAACGAGCCCATCACCCAACCCGCCGAACCCGACAACCTCGACATCAACGGACTCCTCAAAGGCATCTACAAACTCGCAGACGCCCCCGAAACCACCGGGAACGGGAACCGGCCCACCGCGACCATCCTCGCCTCCGGCGTCTCCGTCCCCTGGGCCCTCGAAGCACAACGCATCCTCAACGAAGACTGGAACGTCGCCGCCGAAGTCTGGTCCGTGACCTCCTGGAACGAACTCCGCCGCGACGGACTCGCCGCCGAAGAACACGCCTTCCTCAACCCCGGCCAACCCGCCCGCACCCCGTTCATCACCGAACAACTCAAAGACACCAACGGACCCGTCATCGCCGTGTCCGACTACATGAAAGCCGTCCCCGACCAAATCCGCCAATTCATCCCCAACGACTTCGCCTCCCTCGGAGCAGACGGCTTCGGCTTCTCCGACACCCGCCAAGCCGCACGCCGCTACTTCAAAAACGACACCCACTCCATCGTCGCCAAAACCCTGCAGTTGCTGGCGGCGAGGGGCGAAGTGGAGGAGGGCGCGCCGTCGTACGCCATTGACCGCTACAAGCTGCTGGATGTAAACGCCGGCACCACCGGCGGAGCAGGCGGCGACGCCTAACAACCCGCATCAACACAAATTGGCGGCAGTGTTCGTGAAGAACATTGCCGCCAATTGTCGTTTTGTTGGTGTTGCTTACCCGGGTTTACGTGCCCAGGTTCCTCCGATCGACCACAAAGCCTGTTGCCGCGTTCTCGCGGACGGCGTTGATGCCGGCCACAACGGCTTTGAGACTTGGAAATTGTGGCGACACTGCCACAACCGTGCCGTCCTCGGCTGTGAGCCGGAATCGGAATGTGTTGGTTCCTGCCTTGAGAATCTCGAAACTGCCCGCCATGTTCCCCTGTTCTTCCACGCGTCGTTGCGTATTCGAGCTGACTGCATAGCTCCCCCACCGACAATAATGGCCATTTCCGGCCACCAAAAGACCTACCCATGGGTAATCTGCAACCGATTTAGGTAGATGTAACAGAAAGCAAGCTAGGAGCTAGAGACCGCATGGAACCCCGCGCGTATCGTGAGGATATGACTGACTCCGGCATGGCCCCGACCACGGGCGTGCTGCTCGCTGCGGGTGCCGGCACCCGCTTGGGCCGCGGCCCCAAAGCGCTGCTCCCCTTCCGAGGCCGGACCTTGGTGGAGGTACTCGCCGATACGCTTTTCGACGGCGGCTGCCGCGAGGTGGTGGTGGTACTTGGCGCGGAAGCCGACCATGTCCGGCGAAGCACCGATTTAGGCACACACCTGGTTGTGGAGAATGAGAACTGGGCCAAGGGCATGGCCGGGTCCTTCCGCGCCGGCATTGACGCGGCCACGGCAGGCAACAGCATCATGGTTGCGTTGGTGGACCAGCCCGGATTAACCCCGACGGCGGTGAGCAGGTTGCTGGGCAGCCACCGTCCCGGCAGGGTCACCGCAGCCGCCTACCCCGATGAGTCCGGCCACCTGAAGCGTCGGCACCCGGTGATTTTCGACGTCGGGCTACGCGAGCAAGCCGCGGCAGCGGCCAATGGCGACACGGGTGCGAGATCATTCCTCAAAGCCCATCCCGGGCTGGTGGACCTGGTGGACTGCAGCGACCTCTGCTCCGGCGAAGACCTGGACACGAAGGATCAACTGCATCTTTTGGACGGGTAGCGGCGGGTAAGTTAGGGTCCATGATCCGCATCGAAACTGATGATCCCGCACGCCCTGATGTCCACCGGCTCCTCAGCGAGCACTTGGCCGACATGTTCGCGACCTCCCCGGCAGAAAGCGTCCATGCGTTGGATCACTCAGCGTTGTCGCACGAGTCGATCACGTTCTGGACGGCCCGCGAGGACGGGGTCTTGTTGGGATGCGGGGCGCTGAAGACGCTGGCCCCGGGGCATGCGGAGATCAAGTCGATGCGTACCACCTCCACCGCACGCGGACGCGGCGTGGCCACCCTGATGCTGGAGCACATCGTGGCCGAAGCTGCCCGGCTGGGTTACGAGCGGCTCAGCTTGGAAACGGGCACCGAGGAGTACTTCGCCCCCGCGCGCCGGCTGTACGCCCGGCACGGATTCACGGAATGCCCGCCCTTTGGTGACTACACCCTGGACCCGCACAGTGTGTTCATGGAACTCGCAGTTTCACCCAAGTAGCTGGCATTAGTGGTTGTTCCCAGGGCTGGGAACAACCACTAATGCGAGTCAGTTGGGAATCAGGGTGCGGTCGCGGAGCGCCAGATAGATCTTGTCCCGCGCGAGGGGTAGCTCACCGAAGCGAATCCCGGTGGCGTTGCGAATCGCGTTTGCCAGCGCAGGAGCCACGGGGTTGAACGGGCTCTCGCTCATGGACTTGGCACCGAGCGGGCCGGTGGAATCGTTGGTAGTGGCGAAATAGACCTCGCTCCTGGGCACGTCCGCGAACGACGGGATGTGGTACTGCCGCAGGATGTCCGTGGTGACGCGTCCGGCGTCGTCCACTTTCACTTCCTCGTACAGCACCGCACCGAGCGCCTGCGCAATGCCGCCCTCGATCTGGCCGCGGCACTGCCGCGGATTCACCACAACGCCGGCATCAGCGGCCTGGACACTTTGCAGAATCCGCAGCTCGCCGGTTCCCGTATTAACAGCAACCCTGAAGCCGTGCACGTTGAACGCGACCGACCGCGGCGTTCCTCCCCAGTTGCCGTCCGTGGCGAGCCGAACGCCTTGCAACCGTGCGGCGTCGACGATTTCCTTCAGCTGCACCGTGCGATCACCGCACTGAACCGCGCCGTCCACCAAACGGCAATCCGTCAGGGCGGCTCCCGTCAACGACGCCGCAACCGTCTGGATCCGCGTAGCGAGTTCCAGCGCCGCCCCGAGCGTCGCCTTCCCGGCCACCACCGTGCCGGCTGAACCGAACGCACCGGTGTCGTGCTCCACGAGGTCGGTATCTGACTGACGCACGGTCACCTTGGACGCCGTCGTCGCCAGCGCGGTGGCAGCCAGCTGCGCATGGACAGTTGTGGTGCCGTTCCCGAACTCGGCAGTACCGACGTCGACGGCGAACCTTCCGTCCGCTTCCAAGCTCACCCGGGTGTGGGCGAAGTGGCCCCGGGGCGGGACGGTGTCGATCATGGACAGGGCTGAGCCCTCCCCGACCACCCAGTCCGGCCCGAGATCATCCAGCCCGGCAGCCCGGTAGCGTTCCTTGCCACGGTCCAACGCGTCCCGCACCAACGCCACGCACTGGTCCAGGCCGTAGCTGCCGTAGTGAACGTCTTCCTCGGGCTCGGGTGTTGTGGAGAGCATGTGATCGCCGGGCCGGACCATGTTCTTGAGCCGGAACTCGAGCGGATCCATGCCGATGCCGATGGCAAGTTCGTCAATGGCGGACTCGATCGCGAAGATCATCTGGCTCAACCCATAGCCCCGGAAAGCACCTGCGGGCACGGTGTTGGTGTAAACCGCGTGCGCGTCCACCTTCTTGTTCACGCACTTGTAGACGGCCAAGGACTCGCCGCAGCCGTGGAACATCACGCCGGGAGCATGGTTTCCGTAAGCGCCGGTGTTGGTGAGGACGTTCAGCTGCAGGGCAGTGAGGTACCCATCGCGGCTGGCACCCGCCTTGAGGTGAATGGTGAAGGGGTGCCGGGTGGTGGTGGCCGTAAACTGCTCGGTGCGGGTGAACTCCAACTGCACCGGCCTGCGAAGGGCCAAGGCCGCGAGGGCTACAAGATCCTCAGTGAGAACTTCCTGCTTTCCGCCGAATCCGCCGCCGACCCGCCCTGCCACCACGCGGATGGTCTCCGGGGCCAGGTTAAACACCCGGCTCAGCGTCCGCTTCACCAGGAAGGGGACCTGCGTGGAGGAACGGATCATCAAACGGCCGTCCTCATCCAGCCAGGCAATGGACGCGTGGGTTTCCATGGCTACGTGCTGGACCCGCTGCGTCTGGTATGTGTGCTCATGGATAAAGTCTGCAGCTGCGAAGCCGTCGGTCACGCTGCCCAGTTCCGCGTGGACCTCGGCCACCACGTTGTGATGCGGGCGGGAAATGCGGGAGAAGACGCCGTCCTTTTCCCCATGAATCGCCGGTGCGCCGGGAAGGATGGCCTCCTGCGGAGTGAACACCGGCTCCAGGAGTTCGTACTGCACGGCCAATGCACGGGCACCGGCCTCGGCAGCACCCACAGTTTCGGCCACCACCGCGGCAACCCGCTGCCCGATGAACCGCACCACGTTATCCAGGACACGGGTGTCGTCGGGGTCGTCGGCGAAGTTCTCGTGTTGGGCCGTGGAGAACAGCAGCTGCGGCGCATCTTCATGAGTGAAGACCGCCACGACGCCGGGAACTGCCAAAGCTGGCGCCTTGTCGATGGACACGATCCGGGCATGCGGGTGCGGCGAACGCAGCAGCTTCATATGCAGCAGGCCCGGGAGTTGCTCCGCCGGAACATCAAGGGTGTAGCGGGCGGTTCCGGTGACGATGGCCTGGCCGGCGGGTGCGGGGACGTTGTCGCCGAGCTGGCCGGGGGTCGCTTCCACAGAGGCTGGTGCCTGCGCCCCCGAAACGTCCGCACCGGCGTCGTGCTTGTGGTCGTCTCCGTGACCACAGACCGCGTCGGCGATGGAGCGGTAGCCGGTGCAGCGGCACAGGTTGCCCTTGAGGTTGCGGGGCAGGTTGGCGCGCTGCTCGTCATCGAACGTTGCCGCGGTCATCATCATGCCGGCGGTGCAGAAACCGCACTGGAAGCCTTGGCTCTCCAGGAACTGCTCCTGCACAGGGTGCAGCCCATCAGCGGAGGCGAGGCCCTCGATGGTGGTGACCGCTTTGCCCTCCGCGCGGACTGCAGGGTAGATGCAGCTGTGGACGGGCGTGCCGTCAACGTGCACGGTGCAAGCACCACAGTCGCCGCCGTCGCAGCCTTTCTTGACGCCGAAGTTGCCTTCCTCCCGGAGGAAGGTACGGAGGCATTGTCCGGGGCGGGGTGTGGCCTGCGAGGCAGCGCCATTGATCTCAATTGCCATTCCGGGCCTCCTTCTGCTTGATGGTTGTTGCGGCTGGCTGGGTTGACGGCTGGGGCGAGGTGGCGTGCGGCGGCCAAAAATCGCCGGACACAGTCATTGATTCGCCCAGCAGTTCGGCCCGGATTTCCTCGGCCAACTTGAAGGTCATGTCCCGCCGCCAGGCAGGCAGCCCGTGGATGTCGTCGTGGTACAGCGGCCACGGAATGGAATCGCCGACGGCGTCAGCCAGCGTCCCGGCGTCGGGAACCTGCCCGGCGGGGAACCGCAGCTGTACCGGCCTTTTGGTGGACGCGGTCACGGTGATGACCAGGCCGCCGTCGGGGTCGAGCCGGCCTATCAGCAGTACGCCCGAGCGGCCAAGGTTGCTCAGCGACAAGCGCCGGAAAGCGACCCGGGCTGAGAGCGCGCTTGCGGGCAGATGGATGCTGCGCAGCAACTCCCCCGGCGCGAGGACGGTCTGCATATCCCCGGTCACGACGTCAGCCACCGGGACGTCCCGGCTGCTGCCGTCCGGTCTGAGGATGGTGGCCACGGCGTCGAGTCCGGCGCAAAGCGATGTCATGGGCCCTGCCGGCAGGCCCGTGCAAATGTTGCCGCCCACCGTGGACATGTTCCAGATCTTGAACGAGGCCACGAACGAGTCGCAGCACGGGCGGATCAGTGCCAGGCCCGGCCATTCACGGTTGGCTGTTTCTGCGGCCAGCGGAAGGGAATAGAGCTCGGCGACCGTGCAGGTGGCGGCCAGTTCGAGGCCTTGGTCAGTGACAGTGATGGCGGGCCAGTCGGCTTGGCCCAGGTCAAGGAGCCGTTTGAGGACGGTGCTGCCGTAGGAGAAGAGGACCGTTCCTCCGGCGAGCCAGGCATCGCCGTCGCGCCATTGTGCCGGGTCCGTGGTGGGGACCACGGCCTCGATGGTGTTCATGTCCATGAGTCCTCCTGAGTGAGGTGTTGAGGTGCCGGGTGAATCGGGCCGGTGCTGTCCTTCAGGGAAGGGAAACCGGGTGTAGTGCCTTTTGTGCCGGCTCCGCGCTCGGCGATGATTTCGGCCGTGATGGACACCGCTACTTCCGCGGGAGTCACGGCGCCGAGGTTCAATCCGATGGGTGAATGGAGGCGTTCCAAGGCTTCCGGCGGTGTGCCTGCCTCAAGCAAGGCGTCCACCCGTTGGCGGTGGCTGCGACGCGAACCCATCGCGCCGACGTACGCCAGGTTCAATCGAAGGGCGCTTTCGAGCAGGGGGAAGTCGAACTTGGGGTCGTGGGTCAGGATGCACACCACGGTGCGGGCGTCGATGCGTCCTGCAGCGGCTTCGGATTCCAGGTAGCGGTGCGGCCAATCGGTAACCACTTGGTCTGCTCCTGAGAAGCGGCTTTGCGTCGCGAAGGCGGGGCGGGCATCGCACAGGGTGACGTTGTATCCAAGGAGTTGCCCGGCGGGTAGCAGGGCTGCACCGAAGTCGTTGGCACCGAAGACCAACATCCGCGCAGCGGGCAAACGGCTTTCCACAAACAGAGTGATCGGTTCCGGCTGCACTTCTTCGCGTGGAGGCAAAGCCAATCTCTCGGTGGTGACCCAGCCGTCGATGCAACCCTCGGGTGCGGCGAGGCGGACCAAACCGGCTCGGCCACCTTGGAGCAGCGGCTCTACTTGGGCCGCGGCGGCGAAGAGCGTGGCGGGGTGGTCCCCCACCAGCTTGGCCAGTTCCTCCGATTCCATGGCACGGAACCTCGCAGGATCATTGACCACCATGACTCCGCCGCCGGCATCGAGCCGACGGATCAGGGCCGCAGGGCGCTTCGCTTCAGCAAACACGGAAAGTTCGGGCGATCCAGCCATGAGCGGCTGGATGTGGACTTCCAGCTCTCCTCCACAAGTGAGTCCGACGGCGAACGCGTCCTCGGAACTGTAGCCAAAAGACTCAAGGCGAGGGCCGCCGTCGCGCATTGCTTCCAGGGCCGCCTCAACGACGGCACCTTCCACGCAACCGCCGGACAAGCTGCCCAGGATTTCGCCTTTTTCGGAAACCATCATGGAGGTCCCCATGGGCCGCGGCACGGAGCCGCCAGTCCCCACGATCGTGGCCACAGCACACAGTTGGCCAGACACCGCAGGCCGCCAGCTGCCCAGCGAAGGCATCAGATCCAGCATGGCAACACATCCTTATTCCAGGTGTCCCAGCCAGGAGGCCCGGCCGGAGCAGTGCGCGATCTTGCCTCATATTCTCATTTCCAGAGGATGTTGAGGGGGAGTCGCGGGTAATCAGTAAAAGTTCAATCAGTAAGAGTTCATAGGAACGGGGGCAAGGGCTTCATCTCCCTGCCCCCGTTCCCTGACGGAGCGTCGGCGCCCTTCCCTGAATCATCAGGGCCGCCGCCCGCCGTCGTGCCTGTTGAGAGGGACGACGACGACGGACGCCTATTCGTGCGGTGGGTACCGACGGACCGTCGATCGGAGTACCGGAATTGTGCCCGCCGGTGCGGGGTGCGCCCGGTTACCGGGCAGGTGTGGGCTAGACGCCCATCAGGGCATTGATGGGGCCCCGGGCGAAGTAGATGATGAAGCCCGCCGTGACCACCCACATGAGCGGGTGGACCTTCTTGGCCTTGCCCGACGCCGCGCTGATGACGGCGAAGGAGATGAATCCGACACCGATGCCGTTGGCGATGGAGTACGTCAGCGGCATGGTCACGATAGTCAGGAACGCCGGGAGTGCTATGGAGAACTTGGTGAACTTGATCTCGCGGATCTGCGCCATCATCATCGCGCCAACCACTACAAGTGCTGCAGCAGCTACTTCCAGCGGCACCACCGAGGTGAGCGGGGTGAAGAACATGGAACCCAGGAACAGCAAGCCGGTAACCACCGAAGCCAAGCCGGTCCGTGCGCCTTCGCCGATGCCCGCCGCCGAATCGATATACACGGTGTTGGACGAACCGGACGTTGCGCCACCCACCACTGCGCCCATGCCTTCAACGATGAAGGCCGACTTCAGCTTGGGGAACGTGCCGTCCTTATGAGCCACGCCTGCGCTCTTGGCCAGACCGGTCATGGTCCCCATGGCGTCGAAGAAGTTGGTGAACACCAAGGTGAAGACCAACATGGTGGCAGCCAATCCGCCGATCCTGGCGAATGAGCCGAAGAGATCGAACTGACCCACCAAGCTCAAATCCGGGACCGAAACCAGCTGGCTCGACAAGATGGGGACGTTGAGGTGCCAGCCGCCGGGGTTGTCGGCACTGCCTGGGCCAATGTGGAACACAGCCTCGACAACTGCGGCGAGGACGGTGGTAGCGACGATGCCGATCAGCAGGCCGCCCTGGATCTTGCGTGCCACGAGGATGCCCATGGTCAGCAGTCCAACAATGAAGACAAGGGTGGGGATGGAGGTAATGGAGCCGTTGTCTCCGAGCTGAACCGGCGGACCGCCCGTGGTGGCGCGGACAAAGCCGGAGTCAACGAAGCCGATGAAGGCAATGAACAGGCCGATGCCAACAGTGATGGCGGCCTTGAGCTCCTTGGGGACTGCCTTGAAGATCGCCGTCCGGGCTCCGGTAGCACCGAAGAGGACAATCAGGATGCCGTTGATGACCACCAGGCCCATGGCTTCCGGCCATGTGACTTCCTGAATGACCGCGACGGCAAGGAAGGAGTTGATGCCCAGACCGGCTGCAAGGCCGAAGGGCAGGTTGGCCACCAGACCGAAAATGATGGTCATGACGCCGGCAGTCAGGCCGGTGACGGCGCCAACCTGTGCAGCCGAGAGCCAGCCGCCGGCAACGTCCGTAGGGGCGTTTTCTGCCGAGAAGCCGCCCAGGATGAGCGGGTTGAGGATGACGATGTACGCCATGGTGAAGAACGTGACCAAGCCGCCGCGGAATTCGCGGGCCAACGTGGAGCCACGCTTGGAGATCTGGAAGAACTTATCCAGGAAGGAGTTCGACACCGGCGGCTTCTTGTTGCCATCTGCCAGGCCGGTTGCCGTGTGCTTTGCCGCTGTGGGCTCTGCGCTCTTGCCACCGTTGGGGAAGAGCGCAGCCTGCTTTTCAGCTGCTTCTTGCATTTCTGCGGTATCCAGGCTTTCCATGTCAGCCACCGGGCCCTAGTAATCAATCCTGGAATCAAGCGTGTTCCATGTGTTGAACGGCTGGAGGGCCTCCGGAGCCTGGGGGTCGCCCAGTTCCAGCTTGGCTACCGGCATCAGCGCGTCCCGGTTGTCGTTCTCGAAGTACTCGTAGAAGACGGCGTCGTCGAAGCCGACGGATGCGGCGTCGTGACGGTCTGCGGCAAAAAACACGCGGTCAACGCGTGCCCAGAGTGCAGAGGCCAGGCACATGGGGCATGGCTCGCAGCTGGTGTAGAGGGTTGCTCCGCTGAGATCGAAAGTTCCCAGTTCGCGGCAGGCATTACGGATGGCCGTGACTTCTGCGTGGGCGGTGGGATCGTTCGTGGCGGTGACGCGGTTGACGCCTTCGAAGGCTCGTCCGTCCGCGGTGACAATGACGGCGCCGAAGGGGCCTCCACTGTTGAGGACATTGGCTGTTGCCAGCTCAATGGATGTGGCCAGGAATTGCTCGGCCGTGACGGTTGTACTCATGTTGCGACTTCCTTAGTGCTGAGGAAGCCAGGTGACCTGTTTGGGGGCGCTACAGAGAGGAGCTCCAGTTAGCTTGGTTACCAGGCTTCAGCATGTGCGATGAAGGTTAAGTTGCGCCTGGTAGATAGCTTCCCGAGGTCCGGGTGCCCGCCTTTGGCAGTTAGAGCGTAGCACCAGGTTTGTGAGCCGCGCCATAGTTTTTTGAAAATTTAATTTCGTCATGCGAAATTACTTACTCAGCGGTCCTGGTGCCCGAATGTGACCGCAGCCCGCCCGCAGGCGTTGACGGCCGCCGTCGTGCATTTTACGCTGAGGGGACCGGACCGCTCTATGGCGGGGCCGGAAACCTGGATCAGCAGACAGGGCCTAACTGAGCTGGAACGCGTACACGCCGACCAGACAAGGAACCTGCAATGACCCCCCTTTGGATCAAGAACCCGCTGGGTATCTTCACCGCAAACGACCTCGACGCCGGCGGCGGCTTGGTGGTTTCCGACTCCGGCACCATCATTGAACTGGTGCCTTCAGGCGGGCAGCCGTCTGTGCCATGTGCCGTCTTCGATGCCTCGGCGCATGTTGTCCTTCCCGGGCTCATCAACACGCACCACCACTTCTACCAAACCCTCACCCGCGCCTGGGGTCCGGTGGCCAACGCACCGCTGTTCCCGTGGCTGCAAAACCTCTACCCCGTCTGGGCACGACTCACCCCACGGAGCCTTGAGCTCGCCGTGCAGGTCGCGCTGGCCGAGCTGCTGCTTTCGGGCTGCACCACCGCCGCCGACCACCACTACCTCTTCCCCGACGGCATGGAAGACGCCATCGACATTGAAGTGGCCGCCGTCCGGGCCATGGGGATGCGAGCCACGCTGACCCGCGGGTCCATGACCTTGGGAGAGGACGACGGCGGGCTGCCGCCCAGGACCACGGTCCAGTCACCCGAGGCGATCCTTGCGGACAGCGAAAGGCTGATTCGTCAGTACCACGAAACGGGTGACGGGGCTGTCGTGCAGATCGCCCTTGCCCCGTGCTCCCCGTTCTCGGTGACCAAGGAAATCATGGCCGAGAGCGCAGCCATGGCCGAACGATTCGATGTCCGGCTCCACACCCACCTTGCCGAGACCATCGACGAGGAAGACTTCTGCCGCTCCATGTTCGGGCTGCGGACCGTGGACTACCTGGAATCCGTGGGCTGGTTGGGCTCCCGCACCTGGCTTGGACACGGCATCCACTTCAATGACGACGAGATCGCCAGGCTGGGAGCCGCGGGCACCGCCGTCGCGCATTGCCCCACCTCCAACATGCGCCTCGCCTCCGGGACCGCGCGCGTCTTGGAACTGGAGGCCGCAGGTGTTCCTGTGGGGCTGGGGGTGGATGGGTCGGCGTCGAACGATGCTTCCAACATGATCCTCGAAGCTCGGCAAGCCCTGTATCTGCAGCGGCTCCGCTACGGCGCCTCCGTTCCCGTGGAGCGGGCGCTCGGCTGGGCGACCCGTGGGTCCGCTGCGGTGCTGGGTCGATCCGACATTGGCCAGTTAGCCCCGGGGATGCAGGCCGACCTTGCGCTGTTCAAGCCCGATGAGCTGCGATTCTCCGGCAGCCACGATCCCGTCGCTGCGTTGCTGCTCTGCGGAGCGGACCGCGCCGACCGTGTGATGGTGGGCGGTTCCTGGCGCGTGGTGGACGGCGCGATCCCCGGGCTGGACGTGGCCGGGCTCATCGCTGAGCACTCGGCCGCGGCGCGGAAGCTGGTGGCGGGGTAGCTCTGGCGTGCTGAGGCCTCGCCCGATTCGATGGTTCCCTGCTCAGGATGCCGATCGCCCGGCACTTTTTGCAGGGAACCATCGAATTGCTCGGCTCAGCTAGATCGTGATCTTGTAAATATGATGCGTGTACTCGTTCGCGAACGAATCAGTGAACTTGCCTTCCGTTACCTGGATAGTCCGGCCTTCGCCCACCACTTCCACCTGGTTACCGGTGATCCCGGCGGGAAGCGTGAACGTCTTTGAGCCCGGAGCACCGTTTAGCCCGATGCCTGCGAAAAGGTACGCGCTGCCGTCCTTGGCCTTGAGCATGGTGTCAGTGCCCGCAGCTCCCGCGTTCCACTCATAGCTTTGTGTGTTGAGGACAGGAGCCAACGCTTGGATCCCTGCCAGCGCGGCCTTGATCTTCGCCCTGCGATCATCAGGAATGTCCACCAAAGAATAGTTACCGTACGCCGGATCATTGTTGTGTTGGAAGATGCTGATACCGCGCGCTTCGTGGATGATGCCGGACCACATGGCACCCTCCATCTGCTCCGGGGTTATGGTCCTGGCGTTCGACTCACCCAGGTACGGCCGAGCCGATTCCACGAACAGCCAATTCGGTTTCTCGCCAGGGGTTGCCTGGAAGGACCGCATCCGGTCAACCTGCCAGCCATACGCTGCACTGACCGCCGGGTTGGCACCTTCGGGCCACGCAGGGGAAGCTCTGAAAGCATCTCCCACAGGCGGGCTGGTATAGGCATAGTTATCGACGGAAGCGAAATCCACGGCCGCCAAGAAATCGTCCATGGTCCCACTGGCCCACCACGTCCCCAAGATGCCTTTGCTGTAATTGGCGTTGATGGGCCGGCCGTCACCATACGCGCGTATCTTCTCCACAAGATTGGTCATCTGCTGCAAGTTCTCCTGGGTATTGCTCCCGGAACAACCCAAGCCCATGTCGCACTCGTCAAAGGTCGCCCAGGCGACAACGCCGTCGTTGGCGCCCACCTCGGAACGTGTCCACTCCTGACCGGCGATGACGAGCATTCCGGTGTCAGTGATGGACGTCATCGTGGAGCCATCGTGCTCTGCCTCCTGATACACATTTACGCCAAGGTCCTTCAACCGGGCGGCGTGCTCCGGTTTCCCGAAAAAGACGCTCACGGGGAACAGGTTGGGGTTGTTCAGCCTGGCCGCACCCGGGAACTTGGTCCAGTACCCTGGTCCACCATCCCAGGGAATCCGAGCCAGGTTGGAGAGGGTGCCCGAGGTCGCCGTCGGGGTCGGGTCGGGTGACCGTCGGGGTCGGCGTGACGGTCGCCGTCGGGGTCGGGTGACCGTCGCCGGTCGGGGTCGGAGTGACGGTCGCCGTCGGGGTGACCGTCGCCGTCGGGGTCGGGGTGACGGTCGCCGTCGGGGTGACCGTCGCCGTCGGGGTGACCGTCGCCGTCGGGGTCGGCGTGACGGTCGCCGTCGGGGTGACCGTCGCCGTCGCCGTCGGGGTCGGGGTAGTGCTACTGGACGGTATGGGTGCCGAGGTAGTTACCGACGGCGTGGGCTGCGGCTCAGGCGTTGTGCACCCGGAAAGAGCCAACGCCATCACCGCCACGAATATTGAGACCTTGAGTTTCATGACTTGTATTTCCTTTTGCAGGGCAGCCACATTGAGCTGCCTCGGTGCCGTCTCCCCAGCCGGCTCTTTCGCCACCTGCCTTGGCAGGGTTTCAGCCGGGACATTGCCCGGCACGGCGCGGCGATGCGCGTCGGATTCTCGATCTCTGCCGTGCGCCGCCTGTAGCCGGTGCCGTTCGAGCGAGATGTTGCGGCCCGTGTCCGGTCAGGGCCGCGACGACCAAATGCCCGTAGGTGGTCGTCGACTCAGCATACGGGAAGCCCACATCCGCCATGCCGCTGGTTTAGATGGTTCCCTGCTCAGGATGCCGTGCGCACAGCATCCTGAGCAGGGAACCATCTGAACGGGTTCTCCACATAGACAAACCCGCCCCTGTGCCGGCTTTCCCGCTCGTTCCAGTCTTGACTCATGACCAACAGCACTCATGACCAACTGCCCCCGGGAATGGATTTGTGGCGAACCAACGAGCTGTATGAAGCGGGGATCCACCATCGAAGAATTGCCATGCTTGTCCGTTCCGGCGAGCTGGTGCGCCTACGGCGCGGTTGCTATATCAGAGGCAGCACCTGGACAGCCCAAAAGCCATGGATCCGCAGTCTGCAACTCATCGCCGCGCACGCACACGGGACACTTACGACGTCGGCCGGAAGCTTGGTCTACAGCCACACCTCGGCCGCGCGCCTCCATGGCCTCTTCCTATGGAACGTGGATGACAAAATCCACATCACCACGGAGACAACCACCTCATCCACGTCACACGGCGGGGATGTTGTTCCGCACACACGTTCGCTGGCGGTGCCTGGCGACGTTGTTTTTGTGAGGGGCATGCCTTGCACCACCGTGGAACAAACCGTGGTGGATTGCTGCCGGATGCTGAGCTACAAACAAGCCTTGGTCCTGATGGACCATGCTCTCAGAAAGGGCGCAGATCCTGTGAAGCTTCAGCAAATGTGCACGTTGATGGCCGGCCGCAACGGAGTGCTCACTCTTCGCCGGGTCTTGGAGAATGCGGATGCAAGGTCAGAGTCCCCCGGGGAAACCCTCACCCGGGAGTTGCTCCAGCGGTTGGGGATCGAACTTCCCGAATCGCAGGTGGAGGTCGCGTCACCGGAAGGTCGCCATCGGCTGGACTTTGCATGGAAGAAAAGGAAGGTTGCCTTGGAGTTCGATGGGAGGGTGAAGTACTTCGACTACGCCCCTACTGACGAGGTGATCTACCAGGAGCGGCTGCGCGAAAAGGCCTTGACCGAGCTTGGCTGGAGGTTCATTCGCATCAAGTGGCAGCAACTGTTCAAGGAACAGGAGTTCAAGACCAGGGTGCTGAGAGTTTTGCGGGGAACAAGCTAGCGCCGGATTCGGGGGTTCACTGCCAACAGTGCCGTGGGCACGGCATAGTGAGCAGGGAACCCACGAAACGGTGGCGGAGAGGAAGAGGCGCAAGGGCAACGGAAAGGCGGGCAATACCTCCCCAGGTATCGCCCGCCTCTTTGGCTCTGTTGCGCAGAGTCCGCGCTCCTGAAAATTCCCGCAGCGGCAGGGTTCCCTGTCCGAGCTTGCGAGGAAAGGGGGGCCGCTGAGGACGGAAAGATCCTAGGGGCGCTGCCGGCCGAACACCGGGAGTGCGCGCAGCCAACGGGAGAACCCGCCGGCTTTGCGGTCACAATCGGCCGGAATGTAGAAGTCCGGATCTGTCGCACCGAAAGGCAGGTACAGCTCCTGACCCGGCGCCGGGAATTCCACGACGTTGTTCGTATCCTTCGAGTCCATCTGTTCCTCCTCTTTCTCATGCAAGCAGTTTCCGCTCTTCGGAAAACTTTTATTGTTATGTGGAAAGTGTAGGCAGGCGTCAAAGCAAGCGTCAAGACCCCCGAGAAGCCAAACTGAGTTGCCCCGGTCACATTTGGATGGTTCATAACGATCCGCCGGAACCCGTATACACAAGTCGAATTAGTGCGCTACTCTCGAATGAGTTCGTGGCGTACGTCACGTAACCTGAGAGCAGCAGGCAGGGTCGTAATGAGCTGGCATCAATGGATGTCGGCTCTTTTTTGTTGGGTCGGCTCCACCAGAAACGCAGTGGAAACACGCGCTTAATTTCATTGATGGAACCTAGGTTCCACCTCACAGAAGTTGGGATATGACCATGAGCAACAACATCGTCCTCGGCGAAAACCAGTACGGCAAAGCAGAAGTCCGCGTCGTCAAGGTCACCCGGGATACTGACCGCCACCACATCGAAGACTTGAACGTCACCTCGCAGCTGCGCGGCGACTTCCAGGCGGCCCACCTCGAAGGCGACAACGGACACGTCGTTGCCACCGACACTCAGAAGAACACGGTCTACGCCTTTGCCCGTGAAGGCATCGGCTCACCCGAGTCCTTCCTGCTTCGCCTCGCAGACCACTTCACTGGCGGATTCGACTGGGTCACCGGCGGCCGCTGGGAAGCCGAAGCCTACAGCTGGGATCGCATCCAGGCCCACGGCGAGGGACACGACCACAGCTTCGTCCGCAACGGACAAGAGGTGCGTACCGCCGTCGTCGTCCGTGATGGCGCAACCACACACCTCATCAGCGGCCTCAAGGACCTGACCGTCCTGAAGACCACGCAGTCCGGTTTTGTCGGCTACCCGCGCGACAAGTACACAACCCTGCCGGAGACCACCGACCGCATCCTGGCCACCGACGTATCCGCCCGCTGGCGCTACAACACCAACCTGGACTTCGCCGGCACGGACTTCAACAAGAGCTACGAGGACATCAAGGCACTCCTGCTTGAAGGCTTCACCGAGAACTACTCCCACGCACTGCAGCAGACGCTGTTCGACATGGGCAAGAAGGTCCTGGAAGCTCACAGCGAAGTGGACGAGATCAAGTTCTCCATGCCCAACAAGCACCACTTCCTGGTTGACCTGAGCCCGTTCGGCCTGGACAACCCCAACGAGGTCTTCTTCGCCGCGGATCGCCCGTACGGCCTCATCGAAGCAACCGTCCAGCGCGAGAACATCGAGGCTGCACCGGTGGCATGGAGCGGCATCGCCGGCTTCTGCTAAACCCGCACCAAACGCGGACTAAGCCGGACTAAACCCGCACCATCTCAAGGGTTTGTGTGCAGGTCCCCCCAACGGCGCCCCGTCAAGGCCGGACCTGCACACAAACCCAACCCCAAAAACAACCCAAAGATTTGTTAGCCAGACACAGTTAGCCAGACGAAGACGTCTGCCATGAACCCAGAAAGTCTGCCATGAACATCAAGAAGAAATCCCGCTCTGCGAATACCACCGCTTCGCAGACGAACAAGCCGGAACGGCCCGAGGACAAGCGACTCTCCATCGGAAGCACCTTCGCCTACGGCTTCCAGCATGTCCTCACCATGTACGGCGGAATCATTGCACCCCCGCTGATCATCGGTGCCGCCGCAGGCATGTCCTCGCAGGACATCGGCCTCCTCATCGCCGCTTGTTTGTTCGTGGGCGGCCTGGCCACCATCCTTCAGACGGTGGGCATCCCGTGGTTCGGCTCGCAGTTGCCGCTGGTTCAGGGTGTTTCCTTCGCCGGTGTCTCCACCATGGTGGCAATCGTCCAAGGTGGCGGCGGGATCCAGGCGGTGTTCGGCTCCGTGATCGTGGCCTCGCTCATTGGCCTGGCGATCACTCCCTTGTTCTCCAAGATCATCAAGTTCTTCCCGCCTGTGGTCACCGGCACGGTGATCACCACCATCGGCCTCACGCTGATGCCGGTGGCGGCCAACTGGGCCATGGGCGGCAACGCCAAGGCTGACAACTACGGCAGCATGGCCAACATCGGCCTCGCAGCAGCCACCATGGGCGTGGTCCTTCTCCTCAGCAAGGTTGGCAACGCCGCCATTTCCCGACTCTCCATCCTGCTGGCCATGGTCATCGGTACCATCATCGCTTTCATCGCCGGCATGGCTGACTTCTCCAAGGTGGGCCAGGGTGACATCGTCGCTTTCCCCACGCCCTTCGCTTTCGGCGCTCCCACCTTTGAAATCGCTGCCATCATCTCCATGCTCATTGTCATCCTGGTGACCTTGACCGAAACCTCGGCCGACATCATCGCAGTGGGCGAGATCGTGGACACCAAGGTTGACTCCCGCCGCATCGGCGACGGCCTCCGCGCCGACATGCTCTCCAGCGCCATCTCCCCGTTGTTCAACTCTTTCACCCAGAGTGCCTTCGCACAGAATGTTGGCCTCGTTGCCATCACGGGCATCAAGAGCCGCTTCGTTGTCAGCGCCGGCGGCCTCATCCTGGTGGTCCTGGGCCTCCTGCCGATCCTGGGCCGTGTAGTCGCAGCGGTTCCGACGCCCGTCCTGGGCGGCGCCGGCGTCGTGCTTTTCGGTACGGTGGCAGCCAGCGGTATCCGCACCCTGGCCAAGGTGGAGTACAAGAACAACATGAACCTGATCATCGTGGCGGCCTCAATCGGATTCGGCATGATCCCCATCGCGGCACCTTCCTTCTACGACGAGTTCCCGTCCTGGTTCTCGACGATCTTCCACTCCGGCATCAGCTCGGCAGCCGTCATGGCCATCCTTCTGAACATCCTCTTCAACCACTTCAAGGCCGGCAACTCGGACAACCAGTCGGTGTTCGTGGCGGGCACTGACCGGATTGTCAGCGAAGAGGACATCAAGTGCCTCAGCGAGGGCGACCGCTTTGAGAACGGCAAGCTGATCGACGCCGACGGCAAGGAAGTCCCACTCAAGGCATCCAGCGCTTCAGAGCACTAGCTTCCGCACGCGCGGATGACAGCAGGCGGCAGTGTTTTCCTTGGGGGACACTGCCGCCTTTTGTCGCCTCGCGGGGGGAGGGTCGCCCCTCGGGGCATGTACGACGCCGGCACTCACCCGCACGGGGAGCCCGCCTTCGCAAGCACTCGCCTCGCCCAGGACCCAAGATCGCACAGCACTCAGGATCGCACAGCACTCACCGTAGGATCAGGCCATGACCGAGAAGCCCATGACCAACCAAGCGCCCTGCTTCCACTCGCTGGCCTTCCGCGAGATCCCGAGGCCGGACTATGCGGACGTTTGCCTGGCCACTCTCCCGAACGGCGCCGGCACGGACCCCACGGAATGGGCGGAGCGGTTGTTCTCCTTGGAGTCCATGCCCCGTTGGGTCGCCGGGGCAATGGGCTTGCGTCAGGCGCTTGTGCCCTTGATCGGAATTCCCAGGGCGCCTCAGGACACGTTCAAGGTGACCGACCAGTCGGGCGAAGAAGCCCTGATCTTTGTCCGGGACAAGCACCTGAACTTCGCGGCCGCCGTCGGGGTTGATCCTGTGAGCCGACTGATCAGGGTGACTACCGCCGTCGAACTTAAAGGGTGGCGCGGGAGACTGTACTTCGGCGTCGTGCGGCCCGTTCATCCGATCGTGGTGAACTCCATGCTGAAGAAGGCCACCCGCTCAAAACCCTCGCCGACATAACAAAAGATGGCAATGTTCGTGAAGAACATTGCCATCAAATGCCAACTCGGCGAAGTGGGAAAGCTAGTTTTGGTTGAGCTCCGCGGAGATCGCCATGGCAGCCTCGCGCAGCATGGGCACGGCGCGGTCAGCGAAGCTCTGGTCAACGCGGGTGATCGGTCCGGACACGGAGATCGCGGTGGGCGTGGGCGCGTTAGGCACGGCCATGGCGAAGCAGCGGACGCCGAGCTCCTGCTCTTCCTCGTCAATGGAGTAGCCACGTTCGCGGATGAGCTTGAGATCTGCCAGGAGGGAGTCGATGTCGCCGATGCTCTTGGCCGTGGGAGTGGGCATGCCGGTGCGGGCCACGATGCCGCGGACAACTTCGTCATCCAGCTGGGCGAGGATGGCTTTTCCGACTCCGGTGTCGTGCGTGTGGGCGCGGCGCCCAACCTCGGTGAACATGCGCATGGAGTGCATGGACGGGACCTGGGCCACGTAGATGACCATGTCCGAGTCGAGGACGGCCATGTTGGAGGTCTCGCCGAGGCGCTCCACGAGGGTCTTCAGCTGCGGCCGGGCCACGGCTCCGAGCTGCTTGCTGGCGCCTTCACCCAGGCGGATGAGCCGAGGGCCCAAAGCGTAGCGGCGGTTGGGCAGCTGACGGATGTAGCCGAGGGACACCAACGTGCGGAGCAGGCGGTGGATGGTGGGCAGGGGGAGGTCCGTGGACGACGAAAGTTCGCTCAGGGTGACGTCGCCGCCTGCGTCCGTGATCAGTTCCAGCAGTTCAAAGACGCGCTCAACGGACTGCACGCCTCCGGAGGCTTTTTCAGCCATTCCCTTGTCTCCAATGACTCAGATTCCGACAACTCTTATCCGCATCGTGAAAAGAATTGCTTAGAACACCCAACATACAGCACAACCCGCACCTGCGCGATGACGCCAAACATGACCAAGCAGGGGGTTGTGTTTCCACTTTGTAGATAATAATATCCATAATACGAAAACATTCAGTTTGGAACGGCGGCCCGGGAACGGGCCTTACAGGAGGAATTTCAATGGCGAATCCGAGCCCCGGAAACTCGATCACCCTGCGCGTCGCCGCACCGTCGAGCTTCACAGCTACCAGTGAACTGGCAGCAGCCGTCGGCGCAGCCGGTGCAGCGATCACCGCACTGGACGTCACGGAATCCCACCACGAGACGATCGTTGTTGACGTCACCTGCAACACCACGGACGACGACCACGCAGGCCGCGTGAAGGATGCCCTGAACGCCCTCGACGGCGTCACCGTCCAGCACGTCTCGGACCGCACCTTCCTCATGCACCTCGGTGGCAAGCTCGAAGTCGTCCCCAAAGTAGCCCTGCGCAACCGTGACGACCTCTCGCGTGCCTACACTCCCGGCGTCGCCCGCGTCTGCATGGCCATTGCTGAGGACCCGGCCGCAGCCCGCAACCTGACGGTCAAGCGCAACACCATCGCCGTCCTCACCGACGGTTCAGCCGTTCTGGGCCTGGGCAACATCGGCCCCGCCGCTGCCCTTCCCGTGATGGAAGGCAAGGCTGCGCTCTTCAAGCAGTTCGCCAACGTTGACGCCTGGCCCGTCTGCCTGGACACCCAGGACACCGAAGAAATCATCATGATCGCCAAGGCCATGGCCCCCGTTTACGGTGGCATCAACCTCGAAGACATCGCCGCACCGCGCTGCTTCGAAATCGAGAACCGCCTCCGCGAAGAACTCGACATCCCGGTGTTCCACGATGACCAGCACGGCACCGCGATCGTCACCCTCGCTGCCCTGGTCAACGCCCTCCGTGTTGTGGACAAGAAGCTGTCCGAGGTCAAGATCGTGGTTTCGGGCGTCGGCGCTGCCGGCTCGGCCATCATCCAGCTCCTCAAGGCCCAGGGCGCGCAGCACATCATCGCCGCTGGCCGCTCCGGCGCCATCCACTCCGGCGAGGAATACAACGACGAGCACCGCAGCTGGATCGCCGCGAACACCAACCAAGAAGGCTTCTCCGGAACCCTGCACGACGCCCTCAAGGGAGCGGACGTCTTCATCGGCGTCAGCGCCCCGCACGTGATCGGCGAAGAGCAGGTCGCTTCGATGGCCGAGGACGCGATTGTGTTCGCCATGGCCAACCCGACGCCGGAAATCGACCCCGTTGTCGCGTCCAAGCACGCAGCCGTGGTTGCTACCGGCCGCAGCGACTTCCCGAACCAGATCAACAACGTGCTGGCCTTCCCCGGCTTCTTCCGGGGCCTGTTGGACGCTGGGGCCTCGGACATCACGCCGAACATGCTGGTGGCCGCTGCCGAGGCAATTGCCAACCGGGTAGCTGACGATGAGCTCAACGCGAGTTACATTATCCCCAGCGTCTTCGATCCCCATGTTGCCGCCGATGTGGCCACCGCCGTAGCCAACGCTGCGCACGCCAACGCCGCCAGCGCACTCTAGAAAAAGGAATCCGCTCACATGGCTATCACAGTCACCGATCCCCGGCCGATCGATCGCGCCGAGGAAATCCTTACCCCCAAGGCACTGGCCTTCATCGAGGAACTGCACAAGCGCTTCGCCGGTACCCGCAACGAGCTCCTTGAGGCCCGGCAGGTCAAGCGTCAGAAGGTTGCCGACACCAGCCGGCTGGACTTCCTCCCGGAGACCCAGGAAATTCGCGACGGCGACTGGAAGGTCGCCGAGGCACCGGCAGCTTTGCAGGACCGCCGCGTCGAGATGACCGGCCCGGCAACCCCGGCCAAGATGGCCATCAACGCCCTGAACTCCGGCGCCAAGGTGTGGCTCGCGGACCTCGAAGACGCCAGCACGCCCACGTGGCCCAACGTCATCGACGCCATCCTCAACCTCCGCGACGCCGCCCAGGGAACCCTGAGCTACACCTCGCCCGAAGGCAAGGAATACCGCCTCCGCACCGACGCTCCCCTGGCCGTTGTTGTGGCCCGCCCGCGCGGCTGGCACATGGAGGAGAACCACCTGCTGGTCGACGGCGAACCCGCCGTGGGTGCGCTGGTGGACTTCGGCCTGCACTTCTTCCACATCGCCAAGCAGCTTCTCCTCAACGGCCAGGGCCCGTACTACTACCTGCCCAAGATGGAGAGCCATCTGGAAGCCCGCCTCTGGAACGACGTCTTCGTTTTCGCACAGGACTTCCTGGGCATCCCCCAAGGCAGCGTCCGCGCCACCGTGCTCATCGAAACCATCCCTGCAGCTTTCGAAATGGACGAGATCCTCTACGAACTCCGCGACCACGCCTCGGGCCTGAACGCCGGGCGCTGGGACTACCTCTTCAGCATCATCAAGTACTTCCGTGATGCCGGTGAAGAGTTCGTCCTCCCGGACCGCGCCACTGTTGCCATGACGGCACCGTTCATGCGCGCCTACACCGAACTGCTGGTCAAGACCTGCCACAAGCGCGGCGCCTTCGCCATGGGTGGCATGGCCGCCGTCATCCCCAACCGCAAGCAGCCGGACGTCACCGCCGCCGCCTTCGACAAGGTCCGTGCCGACAAGACCCGCGAAGCAAACGACGGCTTCGACGGCTCCTGGGTTGCCCACCCGGACTTGGTCCCCACCTGCCGCGAAGTCTTTGACTCCGTGCTCGGTGACCGTCCCAACCAGCTCGATAAGCAACGCCCCGAGGTGAACGTCACGGCCGAGCAGCTCATCGACGTCGCCTCTGCCGGCGGTACCGTGACGGAGGCCGGCCTTCGGCTGAACCTGTACGTCGCCGTCGCCTACACGGGCGTCTGGATCTCCGGCAGCGGCGCAGTTGCCATCCACAACCTCATGGAAGATGCAGCGACAGCGGAAATCTCCCGCTCGCAGGTGTGGCAGCAGATCCGCAACAAGTCCGTCCTCGCAGACACGGGCAACACTGTGACCCGCGAACTCGTCACCCGCATCCTGGGCGAAGAGACCGAGCGCCTGCGCATCGAGTTCGGCGACGAGAACTTCACAAAGTACTACGAGCCGGCATCCAAGCTGATCGAGGACATCTGTTTGTCCGACGATTACACGGACTTCCTCACCACTCCCGCGTACGAGCTGGTGGGCTGAGATGGGCTCCTTCTCTTCATCCGATCTGGCCCACATCGAGTCCCAGCTCGAGGCGACGGACCAGTTGCTTGACCGCAACTACCCGGGCGACGACGGCTCACGCCAGCCCATCCACACCGTCTACATCCCGGCCGACCGCTTCACGCCCACCTTTGTGGCTGATTGGGGCACACAGGCACTGGCGACGGCGGAAGCTCACGGCGGTCTGGAAAAGCTGGGTCAGCTTTTGGGCCAGGAGCCCCATCTGGCTGCCGCTGTTGCGGAGCGCGTCGCCGCAAAGCTCGCTGCCGAGCCAATCGAGGACCTCCGTTTGGACTTTGAAGACGGCTACGGAGACCGCGGCGATGAGGCAGAAGACGCCGACGCCGTTGCTGCCGCCAAGGCTGTTGCCGCCGCGGTTGCGGCCGGAACAGCTCCGCCGTTCATCGGCATCCGCTTCAAGTGCTTCGAAGCGCCCACCAGGGCCCGCGGGCTGAAGACGCTGGACCTGTTCGTCTCCACATTGGCTGAGGCAGGCGAACTACCTTCCGGTTTGATCCTCACCCTGCCCAAGGTCACCACGGTGGCACAGGTCCAGGCGATGGACTTCGCGGTGTCCCGCCTTGAAGAAGTCCACGGGCTTCCCGCTGGCCGGCTCCGCTTTGAGGTGCAGGTGGAAACACCGCAGCTCATCATCGGTGCTGACGGAACCTCCCCTGTGGCGCAGCTCCCCCACGTTGTTCCGGGCCGCATCAGCGCCCTGCACTACGGGACCTACGACTACAGCGCTTCACTGGGAATCTCCGCGGAATACCAGTCCATGGAGCACCCGGTGGCCGACTTCGCCAAGGAAGTCATGCAACTCGCCGTCGCCGGCACGGGCATCCGCCTCTCCGACGGTTCCACCAACATCATCCCCGTGGGCGATGCCGTGGAAGATGCCTGGAAACTCCACGGCCGGTTGGTTCGTCGCTCCCTGGAAAACGGCTACTACCAGGGTTGGGACCTGCACGCAGCCCAACTGCCCAGCCGATTCTCGGCATCGTACGCTTTCTACCGCGAAGGCCTCCCTGCCGCGGCCCTGCGCCTCCGCAACTACGTGGAGCGCACCGAAGGCGGCGTCATGGATGAGCCCGCCACCGCCCGCGCCCTGGCCGGCTTCGTCCTCCGCGGCGTCCAGTGCGGCGCAGTGGGGACCGACGAGGTCAAGGCGCTTGCCGGCGTCGAACTTTCACAGCTGACCGCACTGGCGCACCCGCGGCTCGCGCAACCAACTTCGCACTGATAGGAGCATTTCGCATGGGCAAGTACTACTACCCGCAGGGCGGTCTGCCGCCGCAGACCCAACTGACCACCGAACGGGCAATCGTCACCGAGGCGTACACGGTGATCCCCAAGGGCGTCATGACGGACATCGTCACCAGCAACCTGCCGGGGTTCTCCAACACCCGTTCGTGGATCATCGCGCGGCCGATCTCCGGCTTCGCCACCACGTTCTCCCAGCTGATCGTCGAAATCGCCCCGGGCGGCGGGGCTCCCAAGGCCGAGTTCGAGGCCGGCGTTGAAGGCGTCATCTTCGTCACCAAGGGCCAGGTCAACCTGACCCTCGACGGCGAACTGCACCACCTCGAAGAGGGCGGCTACGCCTATCTCGCTGCCGGCGCTGAGTGGGGCCTGGAGAACGTCTCCGACGACATCGTCTCCTTCCACTGGATCCGCAAGGCCTACGAGCGCCTTGAGGGCTTCGAGGCCAAGTCCTTCGTCACCAACGAGAAGGACGTGGAGCCCACCTCCATGCCGGACACGGACGACGTCTGGAAGACCACCCGTTTCACGGACTCCAGCGACCTCGCCCACGATATGCAGGTCAACATCGTCACTTTCCAGCCCGGTGGTGTGATCCCCTTCCCGGAGACCCACGTCATGGAGCACGGCCTGTACGTCCTGGAAGGCAAGGCCATGTACTTGCTCAACAACGACTGGGTTGAGGTGGAGGCCGGCGACTTCATGTGGCTGCGCGCGTTCTGCCCGCAGGCTTGCTACGCCGGTGGTCCGGGCGAGTTCCGCTACCTGCTGTACAAGGACATGAACCGCCAGGTGAAGCTCACCTGATTTGCGCCGAGATCGCCGGAAAGCTGCCAGTTCGCTGAAGGCTTCCCGGCGATTTCGCCGTTTTCCGGCGAACTCAGCGGCGGCGGCCGATAGCGCGCCCCGCCCAGAACGCGAGGACCAGCAAGCCCAGGACCGTCACGGCGAGCCCGAGCTGTGTGCCTTGGCTGACCATGGCTCCACCGTTCCCGACGAAGACAGTGTCACTCAACGGTGCGTAGGCGAACCAGCCGAAGCTGGTGCTTTGGTTGGTCCACGCCACGATCAGCCCCACGATCACAGCGATCAGCCCCAGCAAAGGCACGACGACGGCTGCCGGTTTGCGGGCAGGCCGCGGTGTGCTCTGTTCCCCAAGTTTGTTGTTTTCCCCCATGCGGCCGAGTCTAGCCTGCGCGCCCGCCGGCGATTCTGTACGACTCCTGCAGCAGTTCGTCGAGCTCGTCCACGTCGATGTTATCCAGCCGGATGAGCATCAGCTTCGGGGATTGCTCGTGATGCGGAGTCCAGAAGAAGGTATCGGGCCGCATGGCTGCGAGCGCTTCCCGTTCCTCAGTCTTGACGGTGCCGACGCCCTCCTCCCACATGCGTGCCATGAGGGTCTTGGCAAACCATGCCGGCTGCCCCCAACTGGGGCGCTCAGTGACTCCGGGCATGCTCAGGCAGATGCGTCTTACGTCGTCCTCCGTGGCCATGGTTCACTGTCGCATTCGCCCCGGGGCAGCGACAAGCGAAATCGCGGGAATGCTGCGACAACGCTGGAGCTCATCGGACTGGTTGGCACGTTTCCCGCGAACCCGGCGCCCGGACCTCTTCGGTAGAGTCCTGACCATGGATGAAAAAGCGACGCTGCTCACATATTTGCGCCTCCGTAGGACCGATCTGCTCGGGAAACTGGATGGGCTGAGCGAATACGATGCCCGCCGGCCCATGACACCCACGGGCACCAATCTGCTGGGCCTCGTGAAGCATGTGGCCAGTGTGGAATTGGGGTATTTCGGTGAGACCTTCGGCCGGCCCAGCGGCAGGGAGCTCCAGTGGTTTGCCGACGATGCAGCACCGGATTCGGACATGTGGGTTCCGGCAACGGAGAGCCGCGAAGAAATCCTGGAGCTTCACCATTTTTCCGCCAAGCACAGCGACCAGACCATCGAGTCCCTCCCTTTGGACGCTCCCGGCGTTGTGCCGTGGTGGTCGGATGAGAAGAAGAACGTCACTCTCCACCAGATCCTGGTCCACATGTGCGTGGAAACGTCCAGGCATGCGGGGCACGCCGACATTATTCGCGAACTCATTGACGGCAACATTGGGCAGAGACCGGGCGATCCGAACATCCCGGGCCGATCCACGGAAGAATGGGCAGCCCACCGTGCCCGTATTGAGCAGGCGGCGCTGCAGGCAGGCGAAAGCAGCGCCTAAACCTTCACAGGTGGCCTGTGAGGCGCTGGCATACTAACGGGCTCACAGGCCACTATTGCCCGGGTTGTCTTGAGTGAGGTTTGGCGGTTGAGGGCGGCGACTTTCAGACCTCTTTGGCTTCGACGATGCCCGAAAATCAACCTCTTTCGGGTGTATTCGTTCTAAAGAGGCTCATAAAGCAGCAGACCCCACCCCTCGATGAACTTCCGGTCACATTCTGTTTACACGCCAACCATGGCCTTTTGGTATCCCAAAGTGTAATCTCCATCACATTCCCTCATGTGATATTCGCATTCCGCATGACGGAACCATTCGCGTGGCAATGAATGAACCCTTCAGAGCTCAGATAGGAGCGCACTGTGGAAAAAGACCTTGCCCAGGAGGCTGCAACACCGCGGACCGGATCCCTGGCCAAACAAATCGAAGGCGCGTATCAACGGATAGGGGTGACTGGCGCACATCGCCAAATTGTCTTCATGATCCTGCTGGGCGTCTTCTTCGACGCCCTCGAACAAAATGCCGTAGGCATCACCGGACCCATCCTCCGCCAGTCGTGGGGATTGGGCGCCACCGAAATCGGCTTGCTGAACACAATGACGTTTACGGCAACCGCACTTGGACGGCTCGCGACGGGCCTCATCGTCGATAAATACGGCCGGCGGCACATGCTGGTCATCAACCTCATCATCTTCGCCGGCGGTTCATTGCTCTGCGCCGTTGCTCCGAACTATCCCATTTTGGCCGCAGGCCGCTTCATTGTCGGTTTCGGGCTCGGTGGTGAAATAGCCGTTGCCGTGATCATGATGGCGGAGTTCTTCGCCGCCAAACACCGCGGCACCGCAGTGGGACTAATCAACGTCACCGCGGCGGGTCTGGGCAACATGCTGGCACCGGCCTTCGGCATCCTCGTCTTCACGCTCTTCGACGGCCCGGACAGGTGGCGCTGGGTTTTCGGCCTGCTGTTCATCCCCGCCCTGCTGGTGATGTTCTTCAGAAGGTACGTCCCGGAAACGCCGCGCTTCCTGGCATCCCAAGGCAAAATCGATGAGGCAAACCTAGTCATCACCCGCCTTGCCCGCAACAAGCTCTCCGGCCCCATTAAGGATCCGGAAACATACATCACAGCAGTACCCGATCCTGTGGTGGTGAAATCGTCCGGGCACTGGAAGGATGCCCTCCGCGGCAAGCTCCTCAAGCGTACGGTGCTGCTGTGCGTTGCCGTTTGCATGTCCTACGCCGCCCAGATCTCCATGCTGACGCTGATGCCCACCATCCTGGTGTCGCGCGGTTATGCCGTGAACACGAGCCTCTGGTTCACGCTGATCATGCAGTCCGGTTCATTGCTTGGTGCCTGCACAGCCGCCTACCTCGCCAGCCGATTGCCCCGGAAGAAAGTGCTCACAGCGGCCGCAATTCTTGGCTGCTTGTCCGGGCTGTCAATGGCCTTCCTTGCCACCGACATCGTTCTCGTTGTGATCTTCGGAGTCCTCTTCAACTTCTCGGTGATCATCCTGAACACCACCATCTGGCTATTTGCTCCGGAGCTCTACCCCACGCGCACCCGTGGTTTCGGTACGTCCATCATTCTGGCAGCGGGTTCTTTGTCCGGAGGCCTGTTCCCGCTCATCTCCGGGGCCGTGTTCGACTCCGCCGGGTTGCCGGGTATGTTCACCACGCTGGCAGTGCTGTTCGTCATCCTGGCGATCGTGGTCCAATTCCCGCCCGAGACCTTCAACAAGCCCCTGGAAGAGGACGCTGAACCGGGCGATGACGAGGAAGCTGCGATCTATGGACACTAGCGTTCCCAGCCCGGACACCGTCCTTCTGGTCAATCCGAACACCAACGGCAACACCACAACCATGATGGTGGACCTGGCTGAGGAAAGCCTGGCGCCGCATGGTCTCCGGGTTGTGGGCATTACCGCAGCCGCCGGGCCTTCCATGATCGTGGATCCGGTCTCCTTGTCCGAGTCTGAGGCGCACGTCCGCAATGCTGTGCGCAACTACCTTTCCGGGCCCGACGGCGGACGGGTGGCCGCTGTGATCGTTGCAGCGATTGGTGATCCGGGGCGGGCACAGTTGGACGACGAACTCAACATCCCGGTGATCGGCATAGGACAAGGCTCCGTTTACGCCGCGGCACAGAACTCCCACGGCGCGCTCCGTCACTTCGGCATGGCAACAAGCACGCCATTGTTGACGGACGCCCTGGGCAAGCTGGTGGCGGACCATGGGTTCCAGGAGCAGTTCACCGGTGTCCGCCTGACGCTGTCAGAACCCTTGGTCTTGGCGGCAGACCCTGAACGTCAGTTCCAGGAGTTGGCGCAGGCCGTCACGACAGCCACGGAGTCTGACAAGGCTGAGGCAGTCATCATCGCCGGCGGCCCACTCAGCGCCACCGCCCGACGGCTGGCAAAGGCAACCGCCGTCGACATCATCCAACCGATCCCCAGCGCCTGCCAGCTGGTGCTCACGGCCCTGTCTTAAACGACAAAAGCAGCGCCCGACGACGGCACCCAAGTGCCGTCGTCGGGCGCTTTAAATAACCATGCAGGGGGCCCGCAAGCCTCCCCAACAAACTTGATGGGAACTTGAGCCAATCGAAAAGCTTCCTTGATATAGCAGCGCCACGCTGGAAA
Organism: Arthrobacter sp. Rue61a; assembly: GCF_000294695.2. Lineage (NCBI taxonomy): Bacteria > Bacillati > Actinomycetota > Actinomycetes > Micrococcales > Micrococcaceae > Arthrobacter > Arthrobacter sp. Rue61a. The sequence continues at coordinate 3,915,127 of NC_018531.1, forward strand.
CAGGCGAAGCACCAATACCAAGGGGTTTCGGCAACGAATTCCAGATATGAAACACAACGATGTGGGGGAAGCAATGGAACAGGCATCAGCACTAACCGAGGTGGTAGCCGTCAAAGGCATCATCCAGGACCAACACCCCGTGGATTTCTACACGCTGGGTGTCGCAGGATGCATCGACCGGCTGGCTGCACCGCTCCGGCGCGAGGGCGTCACGGTGCACTGGCACACACCGCATCACGGCATCGAGATCTCCTCCTCAGCCGCCGCCCTTCTCTATCACGTGGCTCAGGAGACCTTCAGCAACACCCTCAACTACGCCAACGCCAGCGAGCTCACCGTCCGGCTCAACGCCGTCTACCACGGCATCCAGCTCACCATCACGGACGATGGCAGCGGATTCGAGATTCACGCCGCCCCCAGTGGCCGGCGGCACGGTTTCGGATTGCTGCTGATGTCCATAGCAGTCCACGACGCCGGCGGGACAGTTGACATCGACTCTGCCGTTGGGCGGGGCACCAGCGTGAGGGTTACGCTACCGCTGGATTGAGTCCGATTTGGGACCATATTTGGGCGTCCAAACCATAGCCCCACAGCGTTGGCGGACGTATTCTGTAGCTACTTTTCAGCCTGACATCCCTAGGGAGTGGCACGAAAATGGCACGGAACAAGGGTCCAAAGACAGGTCTGGGCAAGGTCCTTTTGAGGGTCTTCGGGTTCTTCTTCGTGAGCACTCTCTGCGGGGTGCTGATCACAGGATTCCTTGCCCCCGTGGTTGCGTTCACCAGTACCACGCTGGGCGGGTCCGTGGGGTTCTATCAAAGCCTGCCGGCCGAACTCGACATCGACTCCCCTTCACTTTCCAGCAACGTGGTCGCTGCAGACGGCACGCTCATTGCCACCTTCTTCGCCGAGAACCGGGTGAAAGTCCCTTTGGAGGAGATGTCTCCGTTCATCCGAGAGGCCATCATCGCGATCGAGGACAGCCGTTTCTACGAGCACACTGGTGTGGATGCCCATGGCATCTTGCGGGCGCTCAGCTCCAACTTGACCCAGGGCACCCGTCAGGGCGCCTCCACGCTGACCCAGCAATACGTCACCAACGTGCTCAACGAGTCACGCCTGTCCGAAGGGCGCCCGGAAGATGTGGTGCTCAGCGGCCAGAAGACCGTGGGCGACAAATTGCGCGAAATCAAGCTTGCCCTGGAACTGGAGAAGCGCTTCAGCAAGAACCAGATCCTTGAGGGCTACCTGAACATTGTGTTTTTCAACCGGAACGCCTACGGCATCGAGGCCGCGTCCCGTTACTTCTTCAGCACCTCCGCCATGGACCTGACCTTGCCCCAGGCGGCCCTCTTGGCCGGTTTGGTGAATGGACCCAGCATCTACGACCCCATTGCCGATCCGGAAGCTGCGCTCAAGCGGCGCAATCTGGTGCTGGACCGGATGCTGGAACAGGGCAAGATCACACCGGTGGATCACGGAGTGGCGGTGGCTACGCCCATCGAGCTCAACATCACGCCTTCCCTGCAAGGTTGTGCGGGCACATCGTTTGCCACGTACTTCTGTGACTACGTCTCCCATCTCATCCTGAACAATGAGGCGTACGGTTCAACCGTGGAGGAACGTGAACGGCTTCTCTATCGCGGCGGCCTGACCATCACCACCACACTTGACAGTCGTCTTCAGAACCTCGCCCAGCAACAAGTGGATGCATCCGCCGGAGCCAACCCGGACAAGTGGGGCGCCGCGATGACCACAGTGCAGCCTGGCACCGGGAAGATCCTGGCGATGGCCCAAAACACGGTGTTCGTACCCCAGGAAGGAAAATACGATACCCAACTGAACTTCAACGTGGATGCCAAAGATGAGAACGGCTACGACCTCAACGGTGCGGGAGGATTCCAGCCCGGCTCCACCATGAAGCCGTTCATCTACGCTGAGTGGCTCAACGAGGGCAAGCACCCCACCGCCGTGGTTGACGCCTCGCGCAGGGTGTACCCGGTAGGTTTCCCGTGGCGTTCGAGCTGCGGCAAGGTCCTTGGCGGTTACAGCACCGCCCAAAAGGCCCAGAACCTTGGGGCCGACGACGACCTTCAAAACAACGACGACGGCTACTACCGGCCGATGCCCATCAACTACGGCCTCTACAACTCCATCAACACGGCCACGTTCGCCACCGCGGCCCAACTGGACTTCTGCGGGATCCAGAAAATGGTGGACACCGTTGGACTGCATAGCGGTTTGGATAACGCCCCGGTGAACATGCACCAGATCGGCAACCTCCTGGGTTCCATTGGTGTTGCCCCCTTGGTCTTGGCCAGCGCCTACGCCACGTTTGCCAATGACGGCACATATTGCGAACCCATCGCGATCACCCAGGTCAGCGATTTCCAGGGAAGGGAGTACGAAGCCCAAACGCCGGAGTGCCGGGACGCCGTGAAACCGGCCGTGGCCCGCGGCGTGAATGCCGTCCTTCAGGATGTGATGAAGGTGGGTTCCGGCGTGTGGATCGAACCCAAAGTCCACACCAAGGTCCCTGTTGCCGCCAAGACCGGCACGTCCAACAACAACGGAGCCACGTGGGTAGCCGGCTACACCACCACGCTCGCCACGGCGTCGTTCTTCGGGGACACGACGGCGGGACAGCAGCGCGCGGGCCAGAACGTCACCATCAACGGCAAGTTCTACAAGTCCTTGGACGGGTACATGATCGCCGGTCCGCAGTGGGCCAACTACATGGTGGAAGCCGTGGCACTCTACCCGAGCGGGCCCTTCGTGGCGCCGGCTCCACCACCGTCCCCGGCGCCCACCGTTCCGGCGCCGCCGCAGCTGACGGCCCGGTGACCCCGGTTGCGAGGCCCGATCTGCGCACTATTCCTTCGCGAAAGCGCGCAAAGCAGGCCCCACAACAAACCACCCCACCTTGCGAGGCCCGATCTGCGCACTATTCCTTCGCGAAAGCGCGCAAAGCAGGCCCCACAACTCGAGGGGGCTAGCGGGCGTAGCGCTCCGTGAAGTTCCGCAGTACTCGCATGGGCTCGGTCACGGATGATCGGCGTGCCGTCTCGATGAGTTCATCGGCTGTGTGGGGCGGGAAGTATCCGGCGTTTTTGTAGATGTTGATGCGCGTGATGAGTCCGTCGGCATCCAGTTCGGGGTGGAACTGCGTGGCGTACAGGTTGTTCTTGATCCGGAACATGTGCACCGGGCACGCAGCTGAACTGGCCAAGAGGACAGCGTGTTCGGGAAGTTGGCTGCACGCTTCCTTGTGTCCGACGAAAGCCTCAAAGGTGTGCGGGACACCCTGAAGCATGGGATCGCGTTCTCCCTCGGCCGTCAGCGTGATCTCCGTAGCTCCTACCGGCTCTCCGAAGCGGCGATCAATAACGGCGCCCTGGTGCACGCCCAGTGTGCCGACGCCGTAGCAAGCACCAAAGAACGGGAAGTCCTCGGCCACGATCCGGTCCAGGAGCCCGGAGAGTTCCTTCTCAACCCGGATCTGGGCTGCACTCTTCTCCTCCACAGGATCGCTCGAGGTATAAGGGCTGCCGCCGACAATCACGCCGGAATAATCGGACAGGTCGAGGGGCGGCAATGGCGCTGATTCCAGCCGAATACGGACCAGTTCCTCCGGTTTCAGTCCGCAGTACCGGAGATAGGCCAGGTACTCGTCATCGGCTGCGGCTTCTTCGGCGCGGGTGGCCAGCAATAAAAAGGGCTTCACAGGGCCAGTCTGCGTGAGGAATGGCTGGCGTTCAAAGTGTGTTGCTAGCGGAGGGGGTTTCTGACAGAGACTCCCTTGCATCGCCGTGGCTGCATAACGTTGTAGGGACCCCTATGAAACAACAATGACTCATCCCAGAGGAGCAAATCTTTGAAGCAGGACCCCGTGGTCGTCGGAACGCCATCACCCGAGGCGTCGCGTGCTGAAACGCAGCAGCCGAAGAAGATCCCGTGGGGCGGACTGTTGGTGTTGGCGGCTGCGGGTTTCACCGCAGTAACCACCGAATTGCTGCCCTCGGGCCTGCTTCCCCAAATCAGCCGGGACCTCGGTGTGGACGAGTCGGCTGTGGGCTCGCTGACTGCGGTCTACGCTGCCATCATCGTCTTCACGGCCCTGCCGCTCTCCCGATTTCTGGCCGGAAGAGTGCCCCGCAAGACGCTGCTGATCGCCACTGTTCTGGCGTTTGCCCTGAGCAATGTGCTCCTCGCGCTCAGCCCCACGTTGGGTTGGGCGATCGGGGCACGCCTCCTTGGCGGTATCGCGCACGGCATGCTGTGGTCCAGCATGGCACCCTACGTGGCACGTATCGTTCCCGCTTATTCGGTGGGCAAGGCCATGGCTGTTGTGTTCAGCGGCACCAGCATTGCACTGGCGGTGGGCGCTCCTATCGGAACTCTCATGGGTTCACTCATGACGTGGCGGGCTTCGTTCATGGTCCTTGCCGGAGTCGGTGCACTCCTGGCAGTGATGGCCTTCTGGCTTCTCCCGGGCGCGCATGACCAGGCCAGCCAGAAGACTCCCTCCCTGCGCGCAGCCATGAAACTGCCGGGCGTGATTGCTGTGGCCGTCGCTTGGCCACTCTTGTTGCTGGCCCACTTCACACTGTTCACCTATGTAGCCCCGTTCCTTCTCGCGTCCGGATTACCGGAATCCGCCACCAGCATCTCCCTCTCCGTGGTGGGAATCGCCAGCCTGGTAGGTATCTGGATTGCGGGCATGACAGCTGACTCGCGCCCACGCACCTCGGTGATTGCCGCCGTCGGACTCTTGACGCTTGCGTTCGCCCTGCTGCCTGCGCTCGGCGGCACCTGGGTGGGGGCTTTTGGACTGATGACGCTGTGGGGCATCGCTTTCGGTGCGGTGGGCATCTACAACCAGGCCGCGATCCTCCGTGCTGGTGGTGAGCACAAGGATGCTGCCAACGGCCTCACCGTGGTGACCATTCAGTTGGGTATAGCTGTGGGGGCTGTCTATGGAGCTCTTGCCCTCACCACAGTAGGTGCCCAGCTGGTCCCGTTGGCCGCCGCCTTGCCCACAGCGATCGCCTTGGTCATCATCATCGCCAGCCGTCGCGGAGGCTACCCCGCCGGGCCACGCGAGAAGCGTCGTTAACATTCCTGAAACATGGCAGTGACGTGATCTTCACGAACGAGGGATTTCTGTAACTTAGCTGCAACTTAGCTCTTCTGAGTCGGAAACATAGCTCACCGAATATTGATCGGGGGGTTGGCGTGGGCCGGGAACAACGGCCCCGTTTCGGACAGGCTCAATGAGAAGGGAACGCAGGTGGAGATCTCTGCGCAACACGTCTGGATGATGTTGTCGGCGGCAATGGTGCTGTTCATGACCCCCGGCCTCGGCCTGTTCTACGGTGGCATGACCCGCGCCAAGGCTGCGCTCAACATGATCATGATGAGCTTCATCTCGGCCGGCATCGTTGGTGTGGTGTGGGTTCTGTGGGGCTACTCGATGACCACCGGCGACGGCTTCCTCGGCCTGTTCGGCAACCCCTTTGCACACTTCGGCCTGCAGGACCTGATGGGATCCCCCGATCTCATCAAGGCAGGCTTCGCGGCCACGTTCGCCATCATCACCGTTGCCCTCATCAGCGGTGCCATCGCCGACCGCGCCAAGTTCGGCGCCTGGGCACTGTTCGTACCCATCTGGGTGACCGTGGTTTACTGCCCCTTGGCGTACATGATCTGGGGCGGTGGCCTCATGAGCGCAGGCGGTGCGCTGACGGACATCTTCGGACAGGTCATCGACTTCGCCGGAGGCGCAGTGGTTGAGGTCAGTTCCGGAACCGCCGCTTTCGTCCTCGCATTGATCGTGGGAAAGCGTCACGGATTCGCCAAAGACCCCAACCACCGCCCGCACAACGTCCCGTTCATCATGATCGGCGCGGCCATCCTCTGGTTCGGTTGGTTCGGTTTCAACGGCGGTGCAGCAACCACGGCAGAGCAGGCCGGCCTCATCTGGGTCAACACCTTGGTGACACCGGCGGCTGCAATGCTCAGCTGGCTCGTTGTCGAGAAGATCCGCCACGGACACCCCACCTCCCTGGGTGCGGCATCCGGCGTCGTGGCCGGTCTGGTGGCGATCACCCCTTCCTGCGCCAACATCAGCCCTGTTGCAGCTCTCGGCCTGGGCCTGGTAGCCGGCGCCGCCTGCGCAGTGTTCGTTGACCTGAAGTACAGGTTCGGTTTCGACGACTCCCTGGACGTGGTGGGCGTGCACTTCGGCGCCGGCGTCATCGGCACACTGTCCTTGGGCTTCATCGCCTTCCCCACCGACGGCACGGCTGGCGGCCTCCTCTACGGCGGTGGCCCGCAGCAGCTCGTAGCCCAGACGGTTGCCGTGTTAGTAACCATCGCCCTCTCCGGTGTGGGCACGTTGCTCATCGGCCGTGCGATTCACAAGACCATAGGATTCCGCGTCCCGTTGGAGCACGAAGTCACTGGTGTAGACCTCACCCAGCACGCCGAGTCCGCTTACGAGTTCGGCCTCACCGCCCACGGCCACTTCCGCCAGCAGCACGCCCACCTGTCGGCCCTCATCAGCCGGAAGCCGGCTGCAGCCGCCCCCGAAGCCAAGGAAGACAGCTTCGCCTAAAGACCCCAACGCACAACAGCAGACGACGGCGGAACTTGGGTTCCGCCGTCGTCCGCTGTTTGTGCCCCTCACCCGGAGCCGTTCCAGATCCGCTGCCACCACGTTCGTTTGCCCGGAGACTCGGGCTCCGGCTCGGGAGGTGCAGCTGCGGCCCTACGCTCCCGCCACTTTTCCACCTCGGCGTCCACGTCGCGGAGCTTGGTGATCACGGGCGGGCCGCCTTGTAGCTGCCGACGGGCCTCGATCACGCGCTTGTTGAAGTCCTCAAGGATGTCCCGGACTTGTTTGTCCGTGTACTGCTGATCCAGCTTGGCGTCGAGCTCCGAGTCCTCGATCCGCAGCAAAATGGCGGGCGGACCGATCCCGCTGAGCCGTTCGCGCTGAATGAGACCCTTGACCCACCAATCGGGGTCGTAGTGCTCCCCCAAGCCGGGAATTGGCTTGCCGGCGTACTTCAGGTTGTCGAACTTTCCCTGGTTCATGGCGTCCCGGATGAGGTACTCAACGCGGGCGGCGTCGTCTACCTTTCGGCGTTTCTCGCGTTCTTCGGCATCCGCGGCCTCAAGCTCCGCGTCTTCCTCGGCATTTCCGCCCCAAGACCGGACTGCCCGCAGTTCCGCACCCCGCTCGAGCTTCCGCCTGAACGCGTTGTTCTCGGCGTTCACGTTCCCGCCACCTCCTCACACGGCAGCCTCGCCTGCCGGAAATCGTGGTTCCGAATCCAGTATTCCGCACGTTGCTGACGTTAATCCCCGTACCCCGGCGCTCGTTGGTTGAAACCCGCGGCTGCGCACGTACCGCCACCACCCACTACGAAACTGCAGCAGCCCCGACACGCCGTCTGAGGGGCGTCTCGGGGCTGAATGCAGCTCAAAGTGGGTGGTGGCCGCCCACCGGCGGAATCAGGAACGGACTGCCATGCTCGGATCCAGTTGCTCGATGCCTTCCGGCGTCACCAAGACAACGCGCGCCGTGCAGATGTCATAGAACAAGCCAGTGGCCTGCACCTGGCCGGAAGCCAGGACCGGGCCGGTGACCGGGTGTTGTTCCAGCTTCCGGAGTTGGAGGGCAACGTTCACCATGCTCAGCTGATCGAGGCGGCTGTAGCCCTCAGCGGAGGCAGCAATGGCCACCGGGTGACCGGCCAGCAGGGCAGAGTAGCTCGGCCGCGCGTGTTCCAGCCACTCATCGAAACCGTCGCCCATGTCAGGCGAAGCCCCCTCAGCATCGGCAATGACGGCCTTCATCGCGCCGCAGTTGGAGTGGCCGCAGATCACGATCGAGTCCACGGACAAGCCCTTGACGGCGAAGGACAGTGCGGAGTCGATCGAGGCATCGCGCCCGTCATTGCACACCACGTTGCCGATGTTTCGGAGCGTGAGGAGATCGCCCGGTCCACTGCTGGTGATCAGGTTGGGGTTCACCCGGGAGTCCACACATGCAACGAACAGAGTGTCGGGGTTCTGACCGTCGGTGAGGTCCTGAACCAACGGCCGGACTTTTTCTGCGTGCCGCCGGTGATACTTGTCGATGCCAAGGAGGATGGACCGCAGCGGCGGCTGCCCGCCGTCGTCGTCATCATCCGCCTGGTTGACCCGCGCAGAAAGCGACTGCCATGAAGTACGGGGCGGCAGCGGGAACTCGCGCGGATCCTGGCGCTGTGGCGTGTTGTCCTCGGCGTCACTGAAGGCAGTGGTGCCGTGCTCCTCAAGGATCACGGAGGCGCCGGAATTCCGTTGCTGCTTCTGCCACGCGACCAAGGCTTCGCGGAAGGCGTGATCGAGGTAGTCGGCGTTGAGTTCCACCACGACGTCCTGGCCTTCGGGCACGGAGTGGAGGACGCGGTTGAGCCGGGGCAGCGCGAAGAAACTGCACGAGCCGGCGATGGTGACGCGCCACGGCAGCGCTTCAGCAGAGGGAGCATGCGCGTGGATCTGTGCGCGGAGCACACGCCAGAGCACGCAGAGAGCAGCAAGTGCGAGGCCAATAATGACGCCTTCGAGCAGGTTGAGGACCACGACGCACACCAGCGTGACGCTGTAGACCAGGAGATCGCCGGTGCGGAGACTGGTCCGGATGTCGGCGACTTTGATGAGTTTCGCACCAATGACCAACAGCAGGCCAGCCAGAACCGACAACGGGATCAGTTGGATAAGGCCGGCAAAGAGTGCAGAAAACACCAGAACCCAGACGCCGTGCAGGATGGCCGATGTGCGGCTTGCGGCTCCGGCTTCAACGTTGGTTGCGCTGCGGACAATCACACCCGTGACGGGCAGGCCGCCAAGCATGCCGGAAACGACGTTCGCGGAGCCCTGGCCGACGAGTTCGCGGTTGAGGTTGGTGCGCGAGCCGCCCATTTTGTCCACGGCAACGGCTGACAAAAGTGACTCGATGCTCGCGATCAGGGCCACCGTGATGACGGCCATGGCGGCCGCGCGCCAATTGCCCTCGGGCAGGCTTGGGAGGGCGATGGCGTCGAAGATGGATCCGCTGAAGCTGATGCGCTCAACGCCCGGCGCTACGGCAACAGATAGTGCCGTAACCGCGACGACGGCAGCAAGCGGCCCGGGGATCTTCCGGACTGCCGCGGGGAGGAACTTCCACGTCAGCAGAATTGCGACGACTGCCAGGCCCAGGAGCGCCGAGTGGAGCTCAACGTTGGTAATTGCTGCAGGAAGCGCAGTGAGGTTTTCGATGGCCGATCCAGCGGCCTGACCGCCGAGCAGCACGTGTATCTGCTGCAGGATGATGGTGATGCCGATGCCGGCAAGCATCGCCTTGACCACCACTGGCGACACTGCCAGGGCCGCCCGGCCTATGCGGCTGACACCCATGAGTAGCTGCACGACGCCGGCAGCAGCCGTGATGGCGCACGTCACCTGCCAGCCGAACTCGTCTACAAGACCGGCAACGACGACGGTCAGTCCGGCGGCCGGGCCGCTCACCTGCAGTGGGGAGCCACCCAGGGTGCCTGCGACAATGCCGCCGACGGCTGCGGCAATGAGACCGGCCATGACGGGAGCACCTGAGGCTGCGGCGATGCCGAGGGAAAGCGGTAGAGCGACAAGGAAGACGACAAGTGACGCGGGGAGGTCTGCGCCAAGGTTGCTGAGGAAGGTGGGCGTCTTTCCCGGCGGGCTGTGGGAGTCGGTGGGAACTGTGGCGGATTGATTGGGCTGCGGCATGGGTTCTCCTAGCTCGGGACTGCTGACCCTTCCAAGCTACGGAACTTGTCACCGTTAATGACAACAAGATGTGACAAGCGTGACAAAAGCTGTGAAGGTGCGCTTCATGTTGGGACCAATGGGAACTTTGGCGGGGGTGGCGCACGTTGGGGCCTGGAGCTCCCCCGCGGCTGTCGGCTCCGGGTGGGACCTCCCGCCGTCGTCCACTTCCGGAGCCGGGTCCTTGCGTTTGTACACCGGTTACGCCACGCCGTATCCCTGCGGCACCTCTGCCGGTTTCTTTGGTCCTGGCACAGTGGGTAACGGCTGGAACGCCATGACCGCAATCGTGGGCCCCGGTGACTTCAACAGCGACGGCAACGTGGACCTCCTGGCCCGCGACGCTGGGGGTGCCCTCTGGCTCTACCCCAGCAACGGCCAAGGAGGCTGGCTCCCCCGCGGCCTGGTCGGCTCCGGCTGGAACGCCATGAACCTGATCATCTAGCACCGCAAAACAAAGCAAAGCGAACGACGGCGGGAACCTCCCGCCGTCGTTCGTTTGGTTTACGCACACATAACCTAAGGTTCCTTAGTTTAGGCTTGGCATCATGAGCTATTCCGAAGCCCAGCCCGTACGCCTCAGTTCCGAACCCGCGCAGCTGCAAGCACTGGAACCCGTGCTCGAAAAAGTGCGGGCATCAGTGGGCGACGTGCCTACTTTGCTGACCATAGCCGAGGACATCGGACGGACTGCCCCAAAGCCAGGCGAGGGAAACACCGCCAAGCTGTGGGAACTGTTGGCCTCCGTGACAGCCGTGGACGTCGCCGCCGGGCGGGTACTCGAACCGCACCTCGACGCTCTCGCGATCCTCGCCCAAGCCGGAGTTCAAGCCGGGGCTGACGGCGAACACGAAGGAACATGGGGAGTCTTCGCAGCGGAAGGCCCCGGAATGAAGCTCGAGGCCAAGCGCACCGCTGACGGCTCCTACGTCCTCAACGGATCCAAGCCGTGGTGCTCACTCGCCGCGCAGCTGGACGGCGCCGTGATCACCGCCCACGCAGAAGACGGCAGCAGGTCTGCCTTCGCCGTGAACCTGAAGGACGCAGGGGTCTCCTGCGAAACGCCAGTGTGGACCAGCCGGGGGCTGAAGGAAATCCCCAGCGGAACAGTCCACTTTGACCAAGTCGCGGCACAGCCCGTGAACCAAGGAAGCTGGTATTTCAAGCGTCCGGGCTTCGCTTGGGGTGGGATGGGTGTGGCTGCCTGTTGGTTCGGCGGCGCCACCGCAGTGGCTCGCGATTATGCCACCGCACTTTCCAAGGCCGCGGCCAACGGTCGCGAACCCGACCAAGTGGCACTGGCTCACTTAGGCGAAATTGACCGGATCATCAGCTCAACCACCAGCTACCTCGCACAGACAGCTGAACGCATCGACGCCGGCGAGCTGGAGGGCTCTGACGAGGGCAGCCCGAGCGCCTGGAGCGAGGCCCTCCGTGTCCGCGGAACTGTTGCCGCCGCCGTCGAGCGTGTCCAAACCTTGGTGACGCAGAACCTGGGCCCCGGGCCGCTGGCTTTCGACGAAGCGTATGGCAAGCGCATGGCGGACCTGTCTCTGTACATCAGGCAGCATCACGCCATGCGGGACGATGCCCAACTGGGTGCACTGGCTCTGAAAGGGGACCGCGGATGGTAGCTTTCTCGCACACGGACACCGGCACGTCGGAGTCGGAATGGGCTACCAGCGGAGTTGCGGCGTTGCCGGAGCTGCCGCTGAGCGCAGAAGAGCTCGCGGCCACGGCCTTTGTGGTGCTGGCCGCGCACCCTGACGACGAAACCCTGGGTGCCGGCGGCTTCCTGGCCAAACTTCATGCCGCCGGAGCGGCAGTGGAGGTTCTGCTGTGCACGGCAGGCGAAGCGTCGCACCCGGACTCGCAAACCACGACGCCGGAACAGCTTGCCGCTGTCAGGCTCAGAGAGTTCGGAACGGCAGTGTCCGGGCTGGCTCCCAACGCCACGTGGCGCTTCTTGGAGCTCCCGGACGGGAAACTGGCGGCCAGCAGGGAGAGCATTGCTGAGGCCATACAGGCAACGATTGCCGAGATCGGGCGGCCTGACGAGGAAGTGACAATCGTGGCCCCCTACCGCCACGACGGGCACACGGACCATGACACTCTTGGCGCCGTCGCCGCGGAGGTCGCGATGCAGGGCGGCCACGGTCTCTTGGAATACCCCATCTGGTACTGGTTATGGGCCGGTCCGGAAGACGCGACGTGGGAGTCGTGGGTACGGGTGCCGCTTAGCCCGGAGCAGCAACGGGCCAAGACGAAGGCCATGGGCGCCCACGCCTCGCAAACGGAGCCGCTTTCCGATCAGCCCGGTGATGAGACACTCCTTTCGGACACTTTCCTGGAGCACTTCGCCAGGCCATGGGAAACCTTCGCTTGGCATCCTTCCAAGGCCGGCACCAACAGCGCCGCGGACGCGGAGCGCATCTTTGATGAGGTTCATGCCGGAGCAGATGACCCTTGGAGCTACACCACCAGCTGGTACGAGCGACGCAAGCGAGCGCTGACGCTTGCAGCCCTACCGGAGGAATCGTATGCATCCGGCCTGGAACTGGGTTGCTCCATCGGCACCCTCTGTGAGGAGCTCGCGCAGCGCTGCCAGCGGTTCCTGGGAGTGGACGCCAGCAGCGCAGCACTCGCCCAGGCAGCTGAGCGGCTTTCACGAATTCCGGGTGCGCATACCCGGCACCTGACCATGCCCGGCGAGTGGCCTGAGGGAACATTTGATCTGGTGGTGTTGTCCGAGACGGGCTACTACCTCTCACCGGATGAGCTCGGCGAATTACTGGCTCGGATTGAAGCGTCCACCCGGCCCGGCGGCACGTTGCTCCTGTGCCATTGGCGGCACCCCATCTCCGGCTGGCAGCTGGATGCCGACGGCGTCCATGCGATGGCCCGCAGCCAACTCGGCTGGCCAACGCACGGACTCTACCGCGAGAAGGACTTCATGCTGGAGGTTCTTCTTGCCCCGGACGGGACGCAATAGCCATGCCTGGACAGCGGGAGATCAAGAGCGTGGCGGTAGTGATGCCCGCCCACAACGAAGACCAGCACATCGGCAAAGCCCTGCTCGCGCTGAAGGCTGCAGCGGACGTGCTGCAGCGGGACTACCGGGACATGGCAGTCAAGATCGTGGTGGTTCTGGACCATTGCACCGACAACTCGGCTGAGATCACCGCCGCGCATGTTGCCGGCGACGCGCGCTTCAGCGTGGTGGACGTGGAGCTGCGGAGCACGGGTGCCTGCCGTGACCTGGGTTTCCGCACCGCACTGGAATGCCTTGATGTTGACGGGACCGCCAGTATCTGGCTTGCCACCACCGATGCCGATTCGGCCGTCCCGCCACATTGGCTGACACGGCAAGTGGAACTGGCCGCCATGGGAGCGGACGCCATCCTTGGATCCGTGGAGCCCGACCCGGCGGACATGGACCCGGCCATTCATCGACGATGGCTGGAACTCCACCCCTTCCGGGAGGACCACCAGCACATCTACGGTGCCAATCTGGGCATCCGCGCTTCGGCCTATCTCAGTGCGGGCGGCTTCCCTGGGCTCCGCGCCCACGAGGACCGCGTCCTGGTGGAACGGCTCCGCCGCCACGGTTTCGCAGTCACCGCCACGGACACTATCCGTGTTGTGACCTCGGGCCGGACATATGCCCGCGCGCCGGAAGGATTCGCCGCGTATCTTCGCTCCCTCGCAGCGGAGCTTCCGACTGCCGGGCTCCCAAATCCTGCAAGTGGCTAACCCTGCCAGCGGCCAGCACTTGCCGGCTAACCCGCCAGCGCTCCCTCCAACGCGGCGACCGCGGCCTTCGTGATGGTTTCCCGCTCGCCGGATCCGTCAACCGTGAGCAGAATCCCGCGCTGAGAGTACGCCGTCAGCACCGGCTGCGTCTCGGCCCGATACAGCTCCAGCCGGCGTTGGATCACCGGTTCGGTGTCATCGGCACGCCCTTGCTCCTGCGCTCGGAGCAGCATCCGGGACACCAACTCATGGTCCGGTGCCGTCAGCTCGAGAACTACCTCCAAGGTCTGCTGGCGGTCAGCGAGCATCTCGTCCAGCGCGCCTATCTGGATGACCGTCCGCGGGTAGCCGTCCAACAGAAACCCCTCGCTGGCGTCCTCTTCCTCGAGCCGCCGCCGGAGCATGGCTGTGGTGACGTGGTCCGGCACGAATTCTCCGTGATCCATGTACCCGCTGGCCTCTACGCCCAATTCGGTTTTGTCCCGGACGTGCGCACGGAACAGATCCCCGGTGGAGATGGCCGGGATGCCGAAACGCCGTGCGATGTGCTCGGCTTGCGTGCCCTTGCCGGAACCAGGAGGGCCCATGATGATCATTCGCGCCATGACACTGGTCCGTTCCGAGAGGCAGCCGGGACTTAACCATACGCCGACGACGGCGGGAGGCACCCGCCGTCGTCGGCATCTTTTTGCGTGTGGTTCAGCAGTCAGGCGTTGGCCGGTTCCGAAAGCACGGCGTCGATCTGCTCGATCGCCTCGCGCATTCCTTCTTCCATTCCCATCTCGGCCATCTTTTGCATCTGCTCTTCGGACTCAAAGGTGGAGGTGATGGTCATTCGTGTCCGGTTTTCCAAGGGCTCCAGCTTCACGGTGGCATGGGTGACACCCAGTTCTTCCACGGGTGCGCCGTGCTCGTCCGCGAAGCCGTCGTCAAACTCGAGGTGGTCCGGGGCGTCGATGGTGGTGAACTGCCACCAGCCGCGGGCTTTGGTACCGTCCGGGCCGGTCATGTAATAGGCGGCCTTTCCCCCGACGGTAAACTCGTGGGTCTCAAAAGTTGCCGGCCAGGTGGGCGGTCCCCACCAGCGTTCCAGCTGCCGGGGGTCCTCCCAGATAGCCCAGACGCGCTTCACGTCGGCATCGAATTCAGCAACAATGCTGAAGCTCAGGGCCTCAACATCCTTGTCTACGCTGACAACAGTCATGGCAGATCCCTTTCATCGTCTTCGGCGAGTATGTCCGCGATCCGGCTGGCACGTTGCCGCCAGATCAGTTCAAGTTGGTCCAACAGATGCCGGGCTTTTTGCAGCCCCTCATGGTTCCCCCGCACAATCTGCTCCCTCCCACGCTTCTCCTTGGTCACCAGGGAGGCCCGTTCCAGGACCGCAACATGTTTCTGCACGGCCGCGAAACTCATGGTGTAGAGCGCAGCCAGACCGGAGACGGAGTACTCTCCAGCCGTCACTCTGGCCACGATGTCCCTGCGCGTGGCATCGGCCAGTGCTTGGAACAGGCGGTCTGTTTCGTCGTCGGAGAGACTTCTGCGGAGCTGATCTACAACCATTTGGTTGTACGATATCTCCGACGCTGAATGGTGTCAACGGGTTTCCGAAGCGACATTTCGCTGGCGAAGCTAGGACGTGGACCGTGGATGCATGATGCGCATCTGGTCCCAGGTCCGCTCCGAGGCGGCGATGTTCTGGTTGGATCTCTCGCGATCGAGGGAGGCAAGCTCGACGGCGATCGCCTGGACCGCGGCCACCGCACCTGTTAGGGACGGGAAGAAGCCGGCACCCTCCGTGGGCACCACAATCCTGTGGTCGGCATGCACCGCAACGGGCGAGCCCGCGCTGTCGGTGATGGAAACGATAGGCGTGCCCAGATTGTGGGCGATCTCGACGGCCCGCATGGTGCTGTCGTAAACCCGCCAGAGACTGATGGCTATGACCAGATCCTCTGCACCGAGCCGTGCAATGGCATTGGTGAGGGCTGCGACATCGGCATCAAGGAGCCGGACGTTGTACCCGGCGATGATCGCGTTGTGCTCCAGGGCCTTGCCAGGGATGGCGTAGCTTCCTGCTGCCACTATGAAGGTCTGCCGCGCACCGGCGATCGCCTTCGCAATATTGTGCAGGGTTTCGGCGTCCAATGTGCGCTCAAAATGGGCCAAATTAGCCCGGTCAGTGGACACCGCAGCCTGCGCAGGACTACTCACGTGGCCGTTGTGTTCGGCCGCAACTTCCACTGCGCTGAGCGATGCCAGGAACCGCGACCGGAGCTCAAACTGGAAGTCCGCCCAGCCCTTGAATCCCAGTGTTTGCGCGGTTCTGGTCACGGTGGAAGCGTTCGATGCGGCCACGGCGGCGATGTCACTGACAGAGCCGTAGGACGCAAGCCGGGGCTGTGAACGGAGGATGCCAATCACCTGCATTTGGCGCGCCGCGAGCTTACGCCCCTGGACGCGGCTGTCCAGCCACTCGGTCAACGTTGACGAGTCGAAATCTTCTTCCACCTATTGACCTACCTCACACTTTGGCCGTAACTTCGATACATCGCTTCTGCACAGACTTGTGCATATTCCTAAAAATGTACAACTTGGCCCACTTTGGCAGGAACCACCATGTCTCTTACAGCACGCTTGGATCGTCTGGCTCTCAGTCGACCACACTACAAGCTTCTCCTCATCGGAGGCCTCGGCTACTCGTTCGACGGTATGGACGGGGCAGTGGTCGCATTCCTGCTCCCGCGCATCCAGGAACTGTGGGGCCTCAACACCGCCAGCCTCGGATTGGTTGGCTCGGCGGCCCCGTTCGGCTTCTTCTTCGGCGCGATCCTGGCCGGTTGGATGGGCGACCGCTTTGGCCGCAAGAAGGTCATGCTCTGGGCCCTGGCCTTCTACTGCCTCATGTCAGTGGTGGCGGCCATGGCCCCCAACTTCGAAATCTTCCTGATTGCACGGATCTTTGCAGGTTTGGGCGCAGGCGCTGAAAGCGTGATCATCGCGCCGTTCCTGTCCGAGTTCATTCCCCCGAAGCGTCGCGGCTGGTTCATCGGAACATTGGCCGGGTTCTTCTCCTTCGGATTCGTTGGCGCCGCCCTCATTGGCCGCTTTGTTGTCCCGCTGGGCGAGGACGGCTGGCGCTGGGCGCAGGTCATCACCGCCATCCCCATCCTTCTCCTCCTGTGGTGGCGACGCAGCTTGCCGGAATCACCGCGGTATCTCATCAGCCGTGGCCGCATAGCCGAGGCCACGGAAGTGGTGGATCGCTTTGAGCAGAGCGTTGTGAAGGCAACCGGCAAACCACTCTCACCCCTGCCGGCCGCGGAGGAAGAGATCACCAAGCACGAGCAGAAGATCAGCATATGGAACGCCCTCAAGTTCATGTGGTCCAAGGCAATGCGCCGCCGCACTGCGGTGATCTGGTTGATCTGGTTTGTCATCACGTTCTCCTACTACGGCTTCTTCTCCTGGATTCCCACCCTTCTTGTAGGCCGGGGCATCACCATCACCAAGAGCTTCGAGTTCTCGATCCTCATTTACCTGGCGCAGATCCCCGGCTACTTCTCCGCCGCGTGGTTGTGTGACCGGATTGACCGCAAGAACACCATCGCCCTGTACTTGGCGGGATCGGCGATCAGCGCTTTCTGGCTGAGCCAATCCAACGACTCCGGCATGATCCTGGTGGCAGCCGCAACGTTGTCCTTCTTCCTGAATGGCACCTACGCCGGTGTTTACGCGTACACTCCGGAGCTCTTCCCCACATGGATGCGCGCCACGGGTGTCGGCCTGGCCAGCGCGGTAGGCCGCATCGGCAGCATCCTGGCCCCGTCCATCATCGGCATCTTCGCTGCATCCCTTGGCTTCGGTGGAGTGTTCACCATGACCACAGTGGTTCTGACCATCGGTGTCCTTGGCGTCGTGATCTTCGGTGCCTCCACCGCGGGCAAGTCACTGGAGGACATCAACGCCCGTGCCGAGCATGATCCGGCAGCGGCAGGAAGTAAGTGAGCGCGATGATCACAGACGCAGTGTTTCAACAAACCTTCCGGGCCATGCAGCAGAAACCAGGAGTCATTCTGTTTACTGCCCTGCAGTGGATCCCGCAGCGTTCCAGCCTCAAGCGGCTCTTCACCAGCCACCCGGCCGAATACCCTGTGGGCGGCGAGAAAACGGTGGAGATCTCCCCCGGCTGGTTGGGGACAGTCATCGAGGACAAGAAGCCATTCCTTGCCCCCGATCTGGAAGCCCTCCGGGAAGTCTTCTCCGACTCCCAACTTATTCAGCAGCTCGGCTGCGGCGCCGTCATCAACGTGCCCGTCCTCGACCAACAGCACAACGTTGTGGGCGTCCTCGCCCTCTTGGACGCGGAAGGCAAGTACACGCAGCAAAGTGTGGAAACCGCCGTCGACGTCATCAATGCGAACCTGTCTGCACTCGTCCAGGCCTTTGAGGCCCATCCCACCGAATCCCCCGAAGCACCCGCGAAGGACACCGTTTAACGTGAGCACCACCCCAGAAACCACCCCGTTGGTCATCCGCAACGCAAGTGTCCTGGACGTTGAGGCCGGCACCTACTCCACCGCCGACGTCGTAAGCGTTGACGGCAAGATCAGCAGCGTCGGTCCGAACGCCGAGGCGCCAGCCGGCGCGCGGGTGATCGACGGCACCGGCAAGTTCGTCATCCCCGGCCTGATCGATGCCCACGTCCACGTGGTCGCATCCAGCGCCGACTTCCGTTCACTGACCTACACGCCGGCGTCCTATGTTTACGCGCAGACGGCACGGATCATGGGGCAGATGCTGCGTCGCGGCTTCACGACTGTCCGCGATCTCTCCGGCGCCGATTTCGGGCTGGCCATGGCTCAAGGAGAGGGCCTGCTTGAGGGTCCGAAAATCCATTTCTGCGGACACGCGCTCAGCCAGACCGGCGGTCACGGCGACATGCGCCTGCCCGGCGAAGACCATGACCCCAACGGCCGTGGATGCTGCGGCATCGGGCGCGTAGCCGATGGCGTGGACGCGGTCCGTGCCGCCGCTCGCGACGAGATCCGCAAGGGCGCCCACCACATCAAGATCATGGCGTCCGGCGGCGTCTCCTCCCCCACGGATCGCATCGACTCCACCCAGTACTCCATGGAAGAGATGCGCGCCGCGGTGGAGGAAGCCCAGGCCGCCAACCGCTACGTTGCCGCCCACGCCTACACCGCCCGCGCCATCAACCGCGCCCTTGAAGCCGGTGTCCGCTCGATCGAACACGGCAATCTCCTGGACGACCAGAGCCTGAAGCTGTTCCTGGAAAAGGACGCCTTCCTGGTGCCCACACTGGTCACGTATTGGGCGCTAAAGGAAGAGGGCAAGGAGTTCGGGCTCACGGAGGAAATGTGGGCCAAGGTGGATTCCGTCCTCACCAGCGGACTCGAAGCAATTGCCCGCGCCCACGAAGCCGGGGTGAAAATGGCCTTCGGTTCGGACCTCCTGGGCGGAATGCATCGCCACCAGAATGAACAGTTCAGGCTGCTCGGCAAGGTCCAACCGGCTATTGACGCCATCCGCTCCGCAACCACGACGGCGGCCCTGCTGCTTGAGCGCGAAGGTGAACTTGGCGTGATCGCACCTGGCGCAGATGCCGACATGCTGGTCCTGGGCGCCGACCCGGTGGCTGACATCTCGGTGCTGGCCGACATTTCCGAGCATCTTAAGTACCTGATTCAGGATGGCCGGGTGATCTCCTAGGGCCCGGCCGGGCGCAGTCCCTCCCGACGCTCTCTCACATAACGCGCCATTTCCGCCGACGCTCTCTCACCAGGTGATAGAGCGTTGGGCGGAAGGGTCCGTTATGTGAGAGAGCGTTGGGGCTAACCGGGCCTGTTATTACCCTCCAAAAAGCTCGATAATGTAAGCATGCTGATCAATACCGAGTCGAGCAGGAGGAGGACATCGTGACCACGAAAGTAAACAAGACAATCATGGTCAACGTTCCGGTTAGTACGGCCTACAGGCAGTGGACCAAGTTCGAGGAGTTTCCGCACTTCATGGGCGGAGTGGAACGCGTAACGCGGCTCAGCGAAGACCGGCTGGAGTGGGTGGCCGAAATTGCAGGCGTCCATCGCCGCTGGGAAGCCAAGATCGTTCAGCAGGACCTTGACCGCGCGGTGGCATGGGCCGCCGTGGAAGGTGCCAAGAATGCCGGCTGGGTTGACTTCAAGGAAGCCGGCCCCAGCCAGACATCCCTGCATCTGTCCTTGGAATACGAACCGCACGGCGTCCTCGAGTTCCTGGGCGACAAGTTGCACATTGTTGAAAGGCAGGCTGAGTCAGACTTGAAGAAGTTCAAGGAGTACATCGAAAAGCAGGCGCCCGAAGCCGCAACTCCGGCTCCTGGGACCGCGACTACCGCTACCCCGACGACGGGAGCTGCTGCCGCCACGGGCGCCAGCGCAGCCTCGGATTCAACGCCGGTGATCGACCCCGCAACGCACGTGTTCGACCAAACCAACGGCTTGGTGGACCTGGAGGGCGACTCCGACGAAACTGCTGACAGCGACACCCGCAGCGCAGCTGAGCGAAAGGCAGATGAGGGCCGCGGCGAAGGCTTCATCCCACCGCTGGGCGGGCTGCCAGGACAGCGGTAAGCCCTACGCACCGAAATGCCGCCCGGGTCAAGCGACCCGGGCGGCATTCTCTTGGTGAGCAGTCTCGTGTTGCAGGGACTTCCCTTACAGGGAGCCGGTTGCTTCCCCGTGTACGCTACTTACCCGTGTAGACGACGGCGGGAATCGCCGGAGCCTGCATGCCCTCACCAATGAAGAAGCTCGGGTGCGGGGGCTGGTTGTAGGCCACGTTTTCCCGTGCCACAGCTGTGCGGTAGACCGTGTCATGCATCAGGGTCCGGAGGCGAACCTCGGTGGGTGCGGTGGTGGTGTAGATCCGCAACTCAGTGCTGTCTGTGGACGGCCAGGCGATCTCTTCGCGCCAGTCGCCCAGGATGTCTGCCTGGATCGACGGGTTGCCCTTGGTGGTGTTGTTGCTGCGTGCACCCTCTGCCGTCAGCAGCCGATCGCTGGACTCGGTTTCCCAGTTCCACTTGGAGATGGTGGGAACGCCGCGGGACAAGGTTGCGTCGTAGTCGTGGTCCACCACTTCGCGGAGCAGGTCACCGTCCCACCATGCCAGGAAGTTCGCGGCAGGGATCTTCTCGGAGATCAGCTCGCCCTTGGCCGATACCAACTGGCCAACGGGGGAATCCCAGGCAGCCGTACCTCCTACGGCCCATCCTTCAGCCCCGGCGTAGCGGGGATCGATGTCGCCTGCCGCACCGCGACCGGTGTCCCTGGCGGCGGGGATGCTCCACAGGACTTCACCGGTTGCGGCGTCGCGGAAGGTTGCTCCGCGGTTGCCGCTCTGGCTCATGCTCTCGTGGACGGCGAACGTCTCCAGCCCGGGCCTGGACGGATCAAGGTCGCTGGTGTGGATGGCATCGCCGTGGCCGAGCTTGGTGTTGTAAAGCGGCTGGCCGTTGTCATCAATGGTCATGGAGCCGAAGACGAACTCGTCCTTGCCGTCCTGGTCCACGTCGGCCACGGACAGGTTGTGGTTGCCCTGCCCCTTGTATTCATCGCCGGCGAGGTTCGAGTCGAAGGTCCAGCGCTTCACGAGCTTGCCGTTGACGAGGTCGTACGTGACCAGGACGGTGCGCGTGTAGTAGCCACGGCTGAACATCATGGACGGGTGCTCGCCGTCGAGGTAAGCCACGCCGGCCAGGAAACGGTCTACGCGGTTTCCGTAGTTGTCACCCCAGCCGGTGACAGAGCCGCGCGGGGGCTCGTAGGCCACAGTGTCCATGATTGTGCCTGTCTCGCCCTTGAAGACTGTCAGGAATTCGGGACCGGACAGAACGTAGCCGGCACTGTTGCGGAAGTCGGCGTCGGCGTTTCCAATCACCGTTCCTGCAGCATCGCGGGTGCCATCGGCTGTCTTGAGGGAGACCTCAGCCTTGCCATCGCCGTCGAAGTCGTAGGCCAGAACCTGCGTGTAGTGAGCGCCGGCGCGGATGTTTCGGCCCAGGTCGATGCGCCACAGCTTGGTGCCGTCCAGCGTGTAGGCGTCCACGTAGACGTTCCCCGTGTAGCCGGATTGGGAGTTGTCCTTGGCGTTGGATGGCGCCCACGTTTGGATGACCTCGTACTTCCCGTCGCCGTCGAGGTCCGCCACCGTGGCGTCGTTCGCCGAGTAGCTGTACGGCTTTCCGTCAGGGGTGACTCCGTCTGCTGGCTTGTCCAGCTTGATGGCCAGGTAGTTCTGCGCGAGCGGCGTTACCGCTTGGGTCAGTTTGTCCTGCCCCTGCCCGTTGCCGACGGTTTTGATGACGTAGCTGGATTCGGCGGTGCCATCCGGGTCCACGAACATCGTGGCATTTCGGATGGGTTCCGGGGTGATATTGACGCCGTCGCGCAGGACTTGGAAGCCGATGCTGTCCTTGTCCAGGCCGAGCATACGCCAGCTCACTGTGACGCCTTGGTCAGTCAGGACAGCCACCGGCGCCCGGTCCAGGTTCTCCACTTGCCGCTTGAGGGCGGAGGGATCCTTCGCGGCAGGCACGACACCGGGGAGTCCGGTTTGCGCTGCCGGCGCGAGTTGGGCGGGGGCTGCTTGAGCCAGCGGGACGCCCGTCAGCGCTATGGCTGCAGCGGCGAGTGACGCCGAGGCTGCCAGGGGGACGGCCTTCCATGCACGGCTACGGGTACTGCGGTAGGAACATTTCGAGGGGTAAGCCAAAGAACATCTCCTTTGATGCAGGGCGGCAGTGGGTCTGCCGCTCCCATGTTTGGAACGTTTCACACACGCGTCAAGTAGAGCCACGCCTAAAGAGTGGGAGGTGGCTGGACGATGCCAGAAAGCGCTTTCCGCTCACAAGGTTTACCAGTGCCTCAAGCGCCCGGTCAAGGGTTTGACAGGAAATGACTGTCCGGCTTCGTTAGGAAATTTGCGGATTTGTGGGGCCATAATCGTCAGATTGGCGAAGGCCACCGGCTGAATCGCTCCTGACCTGGACTCGAATCCAGGAGGCTGTCCGAGGAATGTACAAACCGCTGGACTTGCGGCGTCTGGGCTACGTCCGCCGGCCCGACCGTGAGAAGGAACGGCCCGCACCCAAGGTGCAGCTGGTGGTCTACACACTGGACTTGCTGCCCGCCGCTTGAGTCGCTGAGGCGGGGACGGAGTCACGGGTTACACGGAGTCATGAGGAACGTGTAATCGGTCACACTTAGCCGGATTTACTTGTCAACCGTGGTGGGCAGCATGAACCATGAATGAGGGAATTCGTTCCCATACAAGCTGAATCAGCAATCCTCACCGACGAGGATGCGGCCCCTGCGAAGAAGCTTGGGGCTGTCAACGGCCTGAGTGAAAGTACTGACAATGACGACACATACTGACTCCATCACGCTGAAAATCTGGGACAAGTCGGCAATCGACCACACCATCGATGCCGCCATCGAGTCCCTCTCACACCGCGCTGCCGCCGAAAATTGCGGAATCGCAGTCACCCTGAGCGGACCGAAAACCTTCACGGTCAGCCTGAACCGCTAAGCAGCTCAAGCACTACGCAAGAGGACGACGCCGGGACCTCCCGACGTCGTCCTCTTGCGTTTAAGCGCGCGCATCTCCCGCAGTTGTTTGCCTCCCCCCCATCTTGTACGGCGGGAGATTCGAACAAGTCCGGGTTCCTTTTGTGCACCAGTGGTCCTCGAACCCGATTCGTGACGCCTTATGGAAAGTCCTGAGCAAACCTTGAGTTTTCCTTGACGGTTTCCCTCCCCTGATCTTGCGTTCGCGTTGGAACTCTTAGTGAGTCAACGCGTCAACGCACGAACGGAGGGATCACAATGCTCACGGAAATCACGGCTGCCAGGCCGCGACGATCCCACCGCGCGGCAGGCGGGGTGGTCACCGTCCTGGTTCCGGCACACAATGAGTCTGCCGGAATCACCGAGACGCTGCTCTCCTTGAAAAACCAGACTCATCGCCCGGACCGTGTGATCGTGGTGGCAGATAACTGCACCGATGACACTGAAGAGCTTGCCCTGGCTCAGGGCGCCGAAGTTATGCGCACCGTGGGAAACAAGGACAAGAAAGCCGGTGCCCTGAACTTCGCCCTCAGCGAGCTCCTCCCTGATGCCGACCCAGAGGACTTGGTCCTGGTCCAAGACGCCGACTCGCAACTTGCCCTCGACTTCATCGAAAACGCCACCAAGAACCTGCTGGCTGACGAACTGCTCGGCGCTGTTGGCGGAGTGTTCAGCGGTGGTCCGGGAGGCGGCTTTGTGGGCCACCTGCAGCGCAACGAATACGCCCGCTACGCACGGGATGTGAAGCGACTTCACGGCAAGTGCCTGGTAGTCACCGGCACGGCGGCCCTTTTCCGCGTCAAGACTTTGCGGGACGTCGTGGCCGCCCGGTTGAAGGGCGAGCTCCCTCCCGGAAACGGCAACGGCGGCGTCTATGACACCTCGGTGCTGACCGAGGACAACGAACTCTCTTTTGCCCTGTTGACCCTGGGCTACCGCATCGCGTCTCCATCCAACTGCACACTGGTCACGGAAGTCATGCCCACCTGGCGTGAACTGTGGTCACAGCGGCTGCGTTGGAAGCGCGGCGCGGTGGAGAATTGCGTGCAATACGGATGGACCAAGGTAACAAGGCCTTACTGGGGACGCCAGTTTCTTTCCATGATCGGTGTCCTCGTGACACTGGCCTACTTCGGTTCCCTCCTGTTCGCGTTGATTTCCGGTATGGGCCTGAACCTTCAACCCTTCTGGATTACCGTCACCGGCATTTTCATCCTGGAACGCATAGTTACTGTGCGTTTCCGGGGCTGGAGGTACATGCTCCTGGCCGCAACCATGTACGAAACCGTCATCGATATCTTCCTCCAGGCTGTCCACGCCAAGGCGTACCTGGATGCAGCACTCAACAGAAAGAAAGTTTGGTAAACCGACTCATGTACAACAACCCCGTAGCCCCGGTGTCAGGGGCAGTAGCAGCCGGGATGGGCTCAGGAACGCTTGCATTGACTGGAGCCGGAGACCTCTTCTGGTTCGCGCTGGCTGCCTTTGCCATGCTGGCTCTCGGACTTGCCGTTAAGAGGATCGTTCCGGTCCGGGCACAAAAGTAGGCACGGAAAAACCAGATGAGGCAACGAACCCGCAGTTGTGTCGCTACCTCCAGCGCGACACAATTGCGGGTTTGTTGTATTCGCCGTACTGGCCTACTGCACCAAGGCCGTGCTGGCCGAGAACTTGACCACCGTTGTGTAGCCGACTTTGGTGCCGGTAACCCGCACGCTCATTGCGTCAGCCTGGTCAGCACTCACCAGCTTGTAGGAACGGGCCGTGGCCCCGGGGATTGCCACACCCGAGCGAAGCCACTGATACGTCAAGGTGGACCCGGATGTCCATGTACCAGGATTGGCCGTAAGCGTTGATCCCACTGTCGGCGTTCCCGTGATAATCGGGGTGGGCGCTACCAAAGTCCCGGCTACTACTGTCGCTGTGGGAGCAGACTCCCTGACGGCAGTTGCGTAGCCGGCCTTGGTTCCCGTGACGCGGACCGTCAGGCTGGTGCCCTGATCCGCGGCGGCAAGGACCCGGGTGGCGCTGGTTGCACCGACAATTGCCGTGCCGTTCCGGAACCACTGATAGCCCAGGGCGGTGCCGGTGGTCCAGGTTCCCGGCGCGGCGGTCAACGTTGAGCCGACGGCTGCCGTGCCTGAGATGGTGGGTGTTGGTGCTGTGAGCTGACCCTGGTTGGCGGGAACAAAGGAGAAGTCCCGGATGGTGACCGTTTCAGGAGCCACGTGTGCGGCATCTCCGCCTCCTCCGCCGGTTACCCAGAGATTGAAGTGAATTTGTTCCTTAGCGGGAAGCGGGACCGTGGAACCCTCCAAAACGGTTCTCTTGAGCAATGTGCCGTCGTAGCCTTCCCCCGCAAACGTCTCATAGGTCAGCTTGCCCGGTTCCCAGACCATCCTGTGGGTGAGAAGCGGGGCATTGGTGACGTCAAAAGTGACGGTGTTGTTTCCCTGCCCAGGCGGCAGTGTGGCGTCAAACCAATACCCATGCCCTTGGGTCACAGGCCAGTCTTCGCCGTAGGCTGCGCCCCCACCCCAGGCAGAGGCTTCACAAAGGTCGATTTCCGTATAACCAGGCACCGCATTGGGGTCGTAGGTGAACAGGCAGCCCCACACCACTTCCTTCTGAAGGGAGCTGACATCCTTTTCCACCGTGGTGCTGTAAGTGCCATACCCGAAACCTTCACGCGTGGACTGGAACTCCGCACCCTTCGGCGCCGACCCCGTGGGGTTGCTGATGGAAAGTTTGACATACCCGTTGGCGTCCGGATTACTCACATTGTTGGCATCCCAGCTCGCGTTATACATGGGCGCCCCGCCCCAAAAGCGCTTTTGCCAGTTGAACCCTTTCCACGCGAAGCTACCCACCGGGCCAGGGTCCTCAGCCATGGGCGTGGTGTCCGCCGCATGCGATGGGCCTATTCCTGTGAACATCGATAAACCGACCGCGACGACCACGGCCAACCCCATTGCTTTTCGTCCCCCATGTGGAAGGAGCCTCACTGAAAATGCCATAGCTGTTTCCTCCTGCTGATGCGCCCAGAACCGTCACCGGCTGTTACCGGTGACCGCAACCACGTTCCACCCCCGAGGAACGCCTGACCTCGATTATCAAGTAGCAAGGGCCCTGTCGGAAGCAAAACGACCAAGCAGAATCATTTATGCGACATCAATTGGATAACGGCACCCACTCCACGAGTAGCCTTGACGTGACCGAGAATTTTGCGGGCATCACCAAAACCCGGGAGGGCACATCAGCATTCGCAGCGCCGGCATCCTCCTTCACCGACGAAACACGGCCGGGAAATTGGAGCTATGGATAGCCCACATGGGCGGACCCTTCTGGGCCCGCAAAGATGACCACGCCTGGTCAATTCCCAAGGGAGAATTCCCCGAAGACGAGGACGCTTTGGCGGCTGCGAAACGGGAATTTACCGAAGAAATCGGCACCCCACCGCCGACGGCCAGTTACGAATTATTAGGTGTTTTCCGGCAGCCCTCCGGCAAACTCATCACTGCGTTCGCAGCCGAAGCCAGCGACTTCCAACCCCAGCAAATTGTCAGCAACACCTTTCCCATGGAATGGCCCAAGGGCTCCGGTGCCGTTAAGGACTTCCCTGAGATCGACGACGCCCGATGGGTTGAGGAAACCGTGGCCCGGACCAAGCTCGTCAAAGGGCAGCTGCCCATTGTGGACGCACTGGTCCGGCACCTTGGTGAGATGGACAACGACGACGGCACGCAGGACTGAAGCGACGCCCACCTCGGCCGCGGGCTCCTTCAAGAATCGGCCACCCGTCGTCGTCGGCTGCCACTATGTGCCCCCGTCCATGGCTAATTTTTGTGCTCATTTCAACCCGCCCCGTTCAACACCTAGACAGTTCCATTCAGGACTAGGGGTTGGTGTTTTCACCACCTAATTTGGCGCGAATTGGACTAGGGGTGGGCTTTTGGAGCACCTAGAGCCCGTTTTCCGTGGTTATCGTTTGGCCCGACCGAGCACTTCGATTGGGGAGAATCCATGGCTGCCATTGACCGGTCCGCCCGAACGTCCGTGGACCTAACCACATACGCCGTCCCATGAGCGCGGATTTCGCAGATGTCTGTGCTGCCGGTCCGGGCGCGTCCGGGATCAGTGTTGATGGGCTCCCGCCGCTGCCGGACCCCGACGCCCTCGAGACCCACGCGCGGGCGCTGGCAGTCTCCGGGAACGACGTCTATTCCGGGGTCAACGACGCCGCCAGGACCTGGGCAGGTCTTTCCGGGGCGTACGAGGCCCCCGAAGCCGGGCAGGTCCTGGCCGGGTTCAATCCCGTGTTCGCCCGCTCCCAGGATCTGGCCAACCTGACCAGTAACGCCGCCTCGGTCCTGGCCGCGTACGCGGACCGTGCCAGGGAACTGAAACAACGCATCAACACCCTCCGGGCCGACGTCCGGGCCCTGGACGAGGTCATCGGCGGCAACGATGACTGGCACGCACAACGGACCATCGTGGACCGGCACCGCGAGACCATGGACAAGGCCAGCGCCCTGGCCCAAGCGATCCTCGACTCCGACGCCACCTGCGCCACGGAACTAAGCGGCCTCACCGGCGGGCAACGTTACAGTGCCCCTGCCATCCCGAGGGCGACCCTGAACGGCAAGCGGATGCCCAACGTCACCTACAACGTGGTCGCGAAAACTGACGGCGGCCTGGAGAACCACTTCACGATCATCACCGATGACTTCGCCAAGCCCAAGAGCGTCGAAGCACACATCACCGGACTACTCAAAGGCGACATCAACCGCAGCGCGTGGCAGCAAATACTCGCCGGCCGCCGTGTCGGCGGATTCGGATACGACGGCGGCCACCTCATCGCGTCCCTCTTCGCAGGACCAGGCGAAGGCGCCAACCTCCTGGCACAACTCATGTTCCAAAACAGAGGCCACGGAACCCCCAACGTATCCGCCAACACCCTGGCGTTCTTCCAACTCGAAAGAGACCTCATGACCAAGGCCCTCCACCGCGTCGACACAGGACAACCCCTAGACTTACACCTAAAGGTAGAAGCCGTCCCAAGACCAAAACCCGGGCTGCCGGAAGAATTGAAAGTCACTCACTGGTTCGACTCCGGAGAGAAAAGTTCAGAATATTTCTCCAACCTTGCACTTTCTGAGGAGGCATTCGAATGATGACAGGAACGCGGATTTCTGGGGTCGAAGTGGATAACGGCCTCCAAAGGCTGCGGACTGAGGCCTTCGCCCAAGGTGGTCTGGGGTTCGGAGCAGAAGCAATCATCAGCCATACCATCATTCACCAAGCCTGGAGTCGACGAACAGAGGATATCCTCCAGAACGGTGTATGGGGGTTCATCCATAGTTTCCAAGATTTCTCGGTCGAATCCATGGACTACTGGCTCAAAGATATCCGTCGTAGCTCGTATGTCCCGGGCGTTGGAACATGGACGAGCTGCAAGGCCTACCTCTACCCCGACTCCGAGGGCAAACTCGAAACCTTCGACGCTGAGGTCCTCAGACCCGCCCAGGAAACAACCATCCCGGATCGTCCGGCGGACGCGCTGACTCTGTTCCAGGACCTGAAGGCGTTCCCGCGAACCCTGGACAACATACCCCAGTGGATGTGGACGGTGTTCCGCGCCGAAGGCGTCACACCGCCCGTCTACAACCCTCAATTGAAAACGGTCGAGTGGGCCAACAAACGCCTTCCCGTCACCGAAAACGGCACCGACTTCTCCGTCGAACCGGAGATCATTGACCCATCCAAGGAACCGGGTGTCTTCGCAAAGATCGGCCGAAAGCTCTTCGGCGGGTAAGAAGGAACACGCCGAACGACCTGCAGTACCACCGCACCTGGAGCAGCCGCGATCCAAGCTTTGCAAGGAAGCGGAGCTGCGTCCGCCGTCGTCGGGCTCCATAGTCCGCTGGACTGCTCAAAGGCGACATTAACCGCAGCGCGTTACAAGAAATACTAGACGGCCGCGGTGTCGGCGGATTCGGATACGACGGCGGCCACCTCATCGCGTCCCTCTTCGCAGGGCCAGGCGAAGGCGCCAACACTCTGGCCTTCTACCAACTCGAAAGAGAGCTGATGGGCAAGGCCCTCCACCGCGTCGGAACCGGACAATCTGGGCTGCCGGACAGCGCCGAAGTTACGGACGGCTTCGATTTGGAGACTCCAGTGACACGCGAGTCTTCGAACCTGATGCCCGATCCGACAGCCACCTTTCGAATGCAGGACTCACGGACGCAATCCCCTAGCGTTCTTCCTCGCGATGAACTGCCGGATCCACTCGACCGTCTCCGGGTGGTCCAAGTGAAGGCCGTGCCCTGCACCGGGAACCCTCACCAGGACGGAGCGTGGGATGTGCTCGCGAAGAAGCAGGGCATTGGGCAAGGGCGTGAGCGCGTCCTCAGTTCCATGGAGTATGAGCGTGGGTGCTTGGATTTCGCTGAGCCGACTCCAAGCATCGTGCTCGCGACTGGCCGTGAAATGGCGCGCTTTGGCCCAAGCCGAAGCATGGGAGTTGAAGAACGTATGCGTCGCTGCGGGATTGTTCATGACCCACTCCGCATCGAAGAAGAGCGGCTCCAGACGGGACATATCTCCACTGGTCAAGGCTTCCAGGGCCGCCTTATCCGGAAGGGTTCCGGCGTCGGGCCACTTTCCACCGCTCGTTGCGGCAAGAACCAGAGTGCGGACTTTTTGCGGATGATCGATGGCCAGCCATTGGGCAATCCGCCCTCCCATCGAATGACCGTACACGTGTGCTAAATCCACACCCGCGGCGTCAAGGACAGCAACAGCATCTTGGGCGAGAAGCCGCGTCGTGTAGCGCTCGGCGTCACCCTTCCCGCTCCGACCAATCCCCCGGTGGTCGAAGCGGATGACGCGGTAAGAGCGGCACAGAAGTTCCGCCGTCGGGCCCCAACCGTCCATGGACGTGGCCTGTCCGGCGATCAGGAGCATTGGTTCGCCCTCGCCTTCAGACGTCCAGGCGAGTTCAGCGCCGTCGGCGGCCTCCGCAAAGTTCACCGTGCCACAGTATCCGGGCCGCCCTCAAAGCGCTGCGGCGCAGGACACAGTGTGTCAATCAGCAGTGAAAATGTCCTCTATGGCGCAGTCGAAGGTGCGCGCAATGAGGAACGCCAACGGCAGCGAGGGATCGAACTTCTCACGTTCGATGGAAATCACCGTCTGCCGGGAAACTCCGAGCGCGGCAGCCAAGTCAGCCTGCGTCCAGTTGCGTCCGGCCCGGCGCTCGGCGAGGTTGTTCTTCACTTCAGAGCCCGGTGGCGGATTACGAGGTAACGCACCCCGGCGTCCACCGCGCTCAAGCCAACGACAGCCAGGAGGACCGGCGCCGCATCCACGGTGATGCGTCCGATGACCAGCACCAGGACAGCAACCAGCACGGCGACCAGAATATCCAGGAACGCACCCGCTGCGGCTTGGCGCATCCACTGCAACTCAACACTCTGCTCGCCATGCATATCACGCGTGACCGTGTGGTTCGACACGAAGACCTTGGCTCCCAGTGACATAGCCGGGTAGGCGGCACAAAGGGCTCCAATCCCCGCAGCGAGCCAGAAGTCATCCGGATTTGATGCACCCACCAGGACAGAGATGGCGATTGTGAGGATGGCGCCGAGGATGATCGCCAAGACGTAGTGATGGAACGGCGCCCGCCTGGATGTAAAGGAAGCTTTACTCATCTTGAAAGTAAAGCACCCTTTACATGTAGAGGCAATGGTTGCGCATCGGGGCTAGCGTTGAGGGATGACCGCTGACTACAGGTACGACGTCGAGGTGCTGCACCTTTTGGTGTCGCCGGCCCACGCCTACTTCGGCCGTGCCCGCGAGGGAGCTGCAGACGTCCTCACCACGGACGCCGAGCACGCGGAACTGGTTGCGGGCAAAGGCATTGTTGGCGACAGGTTCTTCGGCAAAGCCGCACACATGGACGCTGCCGTGACGTTGTTCGCGGTGGAGGCTCTTGAGTCCATCGCAGCTGAGCTCGGAGCCGGACCGTTTGATCCCCTCCTCACCCGTAGAAACGTGGTGCTGCGAGGAGTTGAGTTGGCCCCGTTGCTTGGCCATGAGTTCACGCTTGAGTCCGGCGGAGACACGGGTCGGCTTAAGGCCGGGCGACCTGCCCACCCCTGCGCCTGGATGGATGAAATGCTCGCCCCCGGCGCTCACAAGGCCATGCGCGGGCGTGGTGGTGTCCGGTGCCAGGTGATCGCGGGCGGCTTGCTGCACCGAGGCCCCGCAGTACTGGTCAGCCCCGTGCCGCTCGACCCGACTAAGGCCGGGGACGCGAACGTGCTGAGGCCATCGAGGTTGCCATAAGGACCTCCACCCCGCGTCCGCGAAGGTCAGCACCCTGTCATTCGATGGCCTCCCCGCATAGGGTGATCAGGTGGATACCGTCAGCAGCAAAGTACAAGCCTTGGCCGGATCCGCGTTCGCTGCGCTCTTCCGGGCCATAAAAGTTGTGCGTCCGCATAGGCCGATCCACCCAAAGGGCATCCGGCTGGTGGGAACCTTGGAAAGGGACGCCGGTCCGCGGGAGCCGTCGGGAATCCCTTGGATGGACACTGCGGGGAGCAACGTGGTGGACGCACGGCTCTCGCGCTCCATCGGGCTGCCGGACGCCTATCCGGACATCATCGGTTTGGCCGTGCGCTTCACTGAGCAGGACAAACTGTCCGACACGCTCCTCGCCACCACCGGGCCGATAGGTCTTGGCCGGTTCATCCTCCGGCTGAGGCGGGATGCAGCGTCGGCGGTTTTCTCCAGCATGATGCCCTACAGGTCAGATACAGGCCCCGTTCTGATAGCAGCGAGGACCATCGGCGGCCCCGCCAAGCTGCCCGTGGAACCGAGTGCTTTCCGGTCACTTCTGGGTGATGAGACGTGGATCCTTGAACTCCATCACGGCAGCCCACTGGGTCCATGGAACAGGTTCGGCACTCTAGCCCTCAGCCTTGCCGACCATGCAGAAGACACCGCCGAACGATTTGATCCGGTCCTCAATCCGCTTCCAACAGCAGGAACGTACGGCTGGACGAGGCGACTGCGCGAACCTTCCTACGCGTTGGCCCGCCGACGGGATTAGACGCGTGGCTTCCAGCCCTTCTTTGAGCCATCAGTACCTCAAAATCAACCCACGGCAGTCGCAGACCGACCCGCCGGCGTCGAAAGATGGGCCAGAAGCGTACGCCGCGGACCGCGCCTCACACCTCGGATACCGGCGCCGCGAACTGCGCCTCGTACAGCCGGGAGTACGCCCCACCCGAGGCCAGCAACTCCGAGTGCGTCCCCTGCTCCACGATCTGCCCGGCTTCCATCACCAGGATGAGGTGGGCGTCCCGAATGGTTGAGAGGCGGTGGGCGATCACGAAGCTCGTCCGGTCAGACCTCAACGCGTTCATGGCTTTCTGCACCAACACCTCAGTCCGGGTATCCACCGAGCTTGTGGCCTCGTCCAGGATCAGCACCGATGGGCGGGACAGGAAGGCCCTGGCAATGGTGAGCAGTTGCTTCTCCCCGGCTGAGACGTTTCCGCCTTCGTCGTCGAGCAAGGTGTCGTATCCCTCGGGCAAGGACCGAACAAACCTGTCCACATACGTCGCCTGCGCGGCTTCCATGATTTCCGCTTCGGAAGCGGTTGGCCGTCCATAGGCAATGTTGTCGCGGATCGTCCCGCCGAACAGCCAGGTGTCTTGGAGGACCATCCCCATCCGCGAGCGCAGCTCCTGCCGCGAGAGGGACGCGATATCCACGCCGTCCAGGGTTATGCGCCCGGAGTCCAGCTCGTAGAAACGCATCATGAGGTTCACCAACGTGGTTTTTCCCGCTCCTGTCGGCCCAACAATCGCGATGCTCTGACCCGGCTCGGCAACCAAACTGAGGTCTGTGATCAGCGGCTTGTCCGGGGAGTACCGGAAGGACACGTTCTCGAACACGAGCCGCCCGCGCGAAGGACCAGCACCGGAAGGCTCAGGCTCCTCCGACTCTTCCTCCTCATCCAACAGGTCGAACACACGCTCGGCCGAGGCCACCCCGGACTGCAGCATGTTCGCCATGGAGCCGAGCTGTGCTAGGGGCATGGTGAACTGCCGCGAGTACTGGATGAAAGCCTGAACATCGCCCAACTGCATGGAACCGGAGGCCACCTGCAGACCGCCCACCACGGCGATCCCCACATAGACCAGGTTCCCGATGAACGTCATGGCCGGCATGATCAGACCGCTCACGAACTGCGCCCCGAAGCTCGCTTGATACAGCTCCGAGTTCTTGAGACGGAATTTCTCCTGCACCTCGTTCTGCCGTCCGAAGACCTTCACCAACGCATGCCCGGTGTAGGTTTCCTCGATCTGGCCGTTGAGTTCGCCGGTGTTCTTCCACTGCGCCACGAACAGCTTCTGCGAGCGTTTTGCGATCAGCAGCGTGGTCCCCAGCGTCAACGGAATAGTTACCAAGGCAATCAGTGCCAGCAGCGGCGAGAGCAGGAACATCATCACCAACACACCCACCACGGTCAGCAGGGACGAGACCACTTGGCTGATGGATTGCTGCAGGCTTTGGGAGATGTTGTCTACATCGTTGGTCACCCTGCTCAGCAGCTCGCCGCGCTGGATGGAGTCGAAATAGCGCAGGGGCAGCCGGTGGATTTTCGCTTCTATCCGCTCACGGAGGCGGTACACGGTCCGTTGAACGACGCCGTTGAGCACGTACGCCTGCATCCAGCCGAACGCTGAGGCCAGGACATACAGTGCCAATGCCCACAGCAGCACCGAGGCCAACGCACCAAAGTCGATTCCGACGCCGGGCTTGAGGGTCATGGCGCTCAGCATGTCGGCTTTGCTGTCCTCACCTGAGGCGCGCAGCCCTGCGATCACGTCGGCTTTGGAGGCACCAGCGGGGAGCTGTTTGGAGACGACTCCGGCGAAGATCAGGTTGGTGCCTTCACCCAGCAGCCGGGGTCCGATCACGGACAAAGCAACACTGACCACAGCGAAAACCAGCACCAGGATCAGCCAGAATCGTTCAGGCCGCAGCGTTCCCAACAAACGGCGGGCGGAGGCACTGAAGTTCGAGGCCTTCTCGGCCGGGATGTTCATACCGGCGAAAGGACCACCCCTGCCCGGCCCCATGGCCGGCCGCTGGGGACCGCGGGGGCCAGCTGACACAGAACTCATGCCGCCTCCTCCGCCGCGAGTTGGGAGGACACGATTTCCCTGTACGTTTCGGAAGTCTCCAGCAACTCGTCGTGCGTTCCGCGCCCAACGATCCTGCCGTCGTCGAGCACCAAGATCTGGTCAGCATCCGCAATGCTGGAGACCCGCTGCGCCACGATCACCAGCGTGGCTCCGTTGATGTGGCGTTTGAGGGCCTGCCGGAGCCGGGCATCAGTGGCGGTGTCCAAGGATGAGAAGGAGTCGTCAAAGATGTAGAGCTCAGGCTGCTTCACCAGGGCACGGGCGATCGCGAGCCGTTGCCGCTGGCCGCCGGACACGTTGGTGCCGCCCTGCGAAATGACGGCGTCCAGGCCGCCGTCCATTTCCTCAACAAAGTCCCGGGCCTGGGCCACAGCGAGCGCC
Organism: Arthrobacter sp. Rue61a; assembly: GCF_000294695.2. Taxonomy (NCBI): domain Bacteria; kingdom Bacillati; phylum Actinomycetota; class Actinomycetes; order Micrococcales; family Micrococcaceae; genus Arthrobacter; species Arthrobacter sp. Rue61a. Next base: position 3,949,958 of record NC_018531.1, read on the forward strand.
TGCCACAATTCATCCTCAGTGGCGTCGGGTTTGCCGTAGTGAAGGTTGCTGCGGACCGTCCCGGAGAACAGGTAGGGCCGTTGCGGCACCAGCCCGATGTGCCCCCACAGCAGGTCCGGGTGCAGCTCTCGGACGTCCACGCCGTCCATTCGTACGGATCCGGAGGTGGCGTCGAACAGCCGCGGCATGAGGTTCACCAAAGTGGTCTTGCCCGCGCCGGTGCTGCCGATGATCGCGGTGGTCTCGCCCGCCCGGGCGGTGAACGAAAGCCCGCTCAGCACCGGCTGTTCGGCACCCGGGTAGGCGAATCCGACGTCGCGCATTTCCAGTTCGCCGCGGCGGATGCCGCCCGTGACAGGGTTCGACGGCGGCTGGACACTTGAGTCTGTTTCCAGCACCTCGCCGATGCGGTCGGCGGAAACGGACGCGCGCGGGATCATCACGGCCATGAACGTTGCCATCATGACGGACATGAGGATCTGCATCAGGTAGCTCAGGAACGCGATCAACGTGCCCACCTGCATGGAGCCGTCCTCGATCCTGAAGGACCCGAACCAGATCACCGCCACGCTGGAAACATTCATGACCAGCATGACCGCAGGGAACATGAGCGCCATCAAACGGCCGGCCCGGAGCGCAACGTCAGTGACGTCGCCGTTCGCTTTGCCGAACCGTGTGGCTTCCATATCCTCCCGGACGAAGGCCCGCACCACCCGGATGCCGGTGAGCTGCTCGCGGAGGACCCTGTTGACGGCGTCGATCCGGACCTGCATCTTCCGGAACAGCGGCACCATCCGCGTGACGATCAGCCCGACAGCCACAAGCAACACCGGCACGCACACTGCGATCAGCCACGATAACTGCGAGTCCTGCCGCACCGCCATGATCACGCCGCCGATGCTCAGCATGGGCGCCGCGACCATGAGCGTGCAGGACATGAGCACCAGTTGCTGTACCTGCTGGACGTCGTTGGTGGATCGGGTGATCAAGGACGGCGCCCCGAACCTGGTGACCTCCTGCTCCGAGAACTCCCCCACCCTGCTGAAGATGGCATCCCGGAGGTCACGGCCCATCCCCATGGCCGCCTTCGCACCGAAATACACGGCAACCACGGCACAGGCGATCTGCAGCAAGGTAATGAGCAGCATGAGTCCGCCCATGCGCAGGATGTAGTCGGTATCACCGGTGGCGACGCCGTTGTCGATGATGTCCGCGTTCAGCGTCGGCAGGTACAGGGACGCGATGGACTGCGCCAACTGAAAGATGACGACGGCGATCAGCAGCCGCTGATGCGGCCGCAGGAACCGAACAAGAACCTTCCACAGCATGGGGTCTCCGAGCCCGAGCGATGTAAACCGAAGGCCAGTTTACGTCTGGTTGCTGCGGGCAACTAGAGGGAGTTCTCGCTGATTTAGTCTGTGGCGAACTGCAACCGCCCCACAGCCTGGAGCTTCCCCGCGAACAGCAGTGCGGCGTCGCTGAGTTCATTCTCGGCAAGAATGCGAGTGCCTTCGACGTCCGCGTTGAGCACTGTCGGGGCGAAGCGGACGTGCGTAGCGTCCTCGATGCCCACAAAGTTCAACCAGTCAGCAACGTAGCTGCTGCTGAAGTCGGAGCCGAAAGCTGCCGGAACCCCCGGGGCATAAACACCGCTCGTGTGGATGGCGACGGTCTGCTTGCCTTCCATGAGTCCGCTATAGCCCCTTTCGGGGTCGAACCCGAAGCTCCAGCCGGGCTGGGTGATGATGTCGATCCACTGCTTCAGCACGTAGGGCACGCCCGAGTTCCACATGGGAATGTTGAAGACATAAGCGTCTGCGGCTGCGAATTGGTCAAAGACTGCGCGGGCGGCTTCCCAGGCCGCAACCTGTTCCGGTGTCTGGTCCTGACCTGTGAAGACAGCCATTTTCGCCGCGGCCGCGGTCCGGCCGAAAGCCGGCAACGCGCCGTCGTCGAACAGGTTCACCGTCTCCACCTCGAAGGTCTCCGAGGCAGCAGCCTGAACGGAGTCGATGAAGTGGCGGGCGAGCCGCAGAGAATCGCTGTTCGCGTAACGGGGCGAAGCGTTGATGTGGAGGATGGAGGGCATGGTGTTCCTTTCGAATCGGGGGAAGCTTTTACCCCCGATTCGATCCTCACCCGGGTACGTCGTACAGCGTAAGAACGCACTTTATTGTGCCCAAGGCACCTCAAAGTACCTGCAATGATGAGGAGCATGACACTCACAGCTGATCAGACACGGCGCAGAGCACAGCACCACTACAACGCCTCCTTGGAGCTCTGCCCTGCACGCCAACTGCTGGAAGCCATCAGCAGCAAATGGGTGACGTTGGTGATGCTCGCCTTGGAGGAAGGGCCGCAGCGGCACAGTGGACTGCGCCGGCGCATTCCGGGAGCCAGTCAGAAAATGCTGACTTCCACGCTCCGCTCGCTGGAGCGGGACGGACTGATTCACCGTGAAGTCACTGCATCTGTTCCGGTGCGGACGGACTATGAGCTCACACCCCTTGGCCGGTCCCTGCTCCCGATCATTTTCGACATGAAGGAGTGGGCTGAGGACAACATGGATGCCGTGGCTGCGTCCCGCCAACACCAGGACAGGGACCGCGCCAGCGTCACCCCCGGACAGTAGGCTGGAAACGTTCGTGTTGAACCGCATCGAAGGGACTTGAGTTTGGCTTACATCACCGTCGGAAACGAAAACAGCACTGAGATTGAGCTTTACTACGAAGACCATGGGACCGGCCAGGCAGTGGTCCTGATCCACGGCTATCCGTTGGACGGTTCCTCCTGGGAGAAGCAGACTGCAGCACTGCTCGACGCCGGCTACCGCGTCGTCACGTACGACCGCCGCGGGTTCGGCAAGTCCAGCCAACCGACTGAAGGCTACGACTACGACACCTTCGCCGCTGACCTGAAGACCGTACTGGATACCCTGGACCTGAACGACGCCGTGTTGGTGGGCTTCTCCATGGGTACCGGCGAGGTTGCGCGCTACATCAGCACGTATGGCTCGGCCCGCGTTGCCAAGGCTGTGTTCCTTGGTTCGCTGGAGCCGTTCCTCCTGAAGACCGATGACAACCCGGACGGTGTTCCCCAGGAGGTCTTCGATGGCCTTTCGGCCGCCGTCACAGCAGACCGCTATGCCTTCTTCACCGATTTCTTCAAGAACTTCTACAACAGCGATACCTTCCTTGGCACAGCACGCCTCAGCCAGGAATCCGTGGATGCAAGCTGGAACATCGCCAGCAAGTCGGGGGCCTTCGCATCAGTGGCCGCCCAGCCCACCTGGCTCACGGACTTCCGCGCAGACATCCCCAAGATCGATGTCCCGGCCTTGATCGTCCACGGCACGGCGGACAACATCCTGCCGATCGACGTCACGGGCCGACGATTCAAGGACGCCCTGCCTAGCGCCGAGTACCTGGAAATCGAGGGCGCACCGCACGGGCTGCTCTGGACGCACGGGGCCGAAATCAACGACGCCCTGCTGGCGTTCCTCAAGAAGTAAAGCCCTAGGAGTTTTTGAGGCGTAGCTTCCGCGCCTTCTTGCCTTTCTTCAGGTACTCCTGCTGCTGCGCGCCGGCGGTGGTGCGTTCCATCGCGTGGAGCACGCCATATGTGAAAGCACCGCTGCCGACGTCCGGCGCCGATCCGAGCTTCAGCAGCTCCGCCCGCGCCATCACGCTGTCCTGGTGGTCGCCAAGGATCGACTGAACCCTATGCGCCGCACTCCCCAGCTTCACGGCACGCTTGCCGTGAATGCTCTCCACCGCCGCCGCGGCGAAGCGCAGCTTCTTGGCGGCCTTCCGGACTTCATGGAACGCCTTATCGCGTTGAGGCCCGACGGCGGCACTCACCGCTTCGTCGTGCCGTTTGCGGAGCCTTTTGCCGGCTTTGTTAACGAGCTTTGCCGTGGTCTCCTTGGCCGGCCCGGAACCCTTGGACGTAGAGGGTGGAACGTCGATGAAAGCTTCCAGATCGTCCAGTAATGTGAAATAGCGGGGGCTGTTCAGCCGGTTCCTGATGGCGGACATCGCAGTTTCGGCCCTCAGAGCCATGCGCTCTTCCAGTTCATTGTGGAGCTGACCCAGGACGAGCTTCCCCGGCAATTCATCAAGGCTGTTCTTCAAGCGTTCGTGCAAGACTTCCACATCGCGATACCGGCCAAGGGTCTTTGCAAGCGATTTCAGCTCCCCCTCCAAGTCCTTCACCGGTGCCTGCTCGAACAGCGCGCTGTAACCATGCAGCACTGCACGGATGCGGCGGATTTGGGAGCGCATTTGGTGGACTGAGTCGTCCCGGGCAAGGCGGACGTGGGAGTCCTGAAGGAGCAGATCGGCAACTTGTTCGTCCAGATAATTGAGCACCGGGATCACGGCTGGACCGTTTCCGCTGGGCTCTTCACGGTCCGTTCGCTTCGAAGCGGGCCACGAGTCGCCCAGTGCTGTGGCCAGTTTGGAGGTGCGCTCGCTCGGCTTTGCTCCGGCGTCGGAAAGTTGCTGTGTCAGGGTGCTCAGCAAGGTATCGTCACCGTCGTCGGTTTCGTCCGGTGCCAGCTCCACCTCCCACTCCCTCCATTCCAGCTGACGAGGTTCACCGATTACGGACTGGGCTTGGACCGAGTCGTCCACGAAGTCGGCCATCCGGTGGCCATCGTTGCCATACAAGGAGTAGCTGGTACGTTCCGTGGTCAGTGTTGCAACTGCAGCCACTGCGTGACCCCGGGTGTAGGCAATGATGCGGTCCATTAGTTCTACCGGGACAGTATCGGCTCTGCCCAACGGTGCTTGGATTTCCGTTCGCTTTCCCGCACTGTGCGGGAGCTTCAGGTGCCAGCCGGCGTCCGGCCCACCCGTGCGGCGTCGCAGTGTGATTCCCCGGGAAGCAAGGGCCAGGTGACGCGTGTCAAAGTAGATGGCTTCCAGGCTGTGGGTTGCGGGTTCACCCACGCGCCCTACCCCGTCGATCGCTTTCAGGTCAGGCAGCGGCGTGGACGCTTCGGCGTCGAATTTCTGCTCAACTTCCATATTGCTGGACGTTGCCATGACTGCCAGAACTCCCTCTGCCGTTGATTTTCCTTATGCCACGAGGGCCGGCCCGTTGTGATGGCCGGCCCTCGTTGGAGCTACTTTTTACTTCTATAACCAGTTTGAGCCAGTCCGGAGCCTGGCGCCAGAGCTGGAGCCCTTACTAGAGACCAGGAGTGCGCGGCTGCGGCGGCTCGGCAGGACCCTCGTTGGACGCGGGCGCTGAGACGTCGGCCGCGGGCGCTGAGAGATCCGGATCGACTGGCGGGAACTCGGCTGTCGCCACTCCCCCGTTTCCGAAGGGTTCGCCCGTGTCATCAACATCTCCACCGGACACCGTGCCACGCCAGGCACCTGTTTCATGCCCCTGGGCTTCGATGAACTTCTTGAACTTGTCCAAGTCGGCACCAACACGCAGGCTGTCTACTCCAAGGGCAGAGCCCGCCTTTTCCGCGAGGCCATCCGGCTCCCAGACGATCTCCACGTTGACCCGGGTGCTGCCTGCGTCGAGGGGCTCGAAGCTCACCGTTCCCCCGTTGCGGGGACCGTCCACGCTGGCCCAGCTGACCAAGGAATCGGGGACCTGCTCAATGATCTGGGCGTTGTATTCGCGCTTCACGCCGCCCACGTTGGTTGAGAAGTGAAGGCCCGTTTCATCGATCTGCTCTACGGCCTCCACCCCGTTCATGAATTGAGGGAAGGTCTCGAACTGCGTCCACTGGTTGTAGGCAACAGATACAGGTACATTCACTTCGATTGACTTATTGACCGTAGCCATAGGTTGCTCCTTCGATCGTGTCTCGGGTGCTTACGCGGTACTGCTTGTGGCGCGCCAGCCAGCTGGCTGCTTAACCAGTGGCGCGCCTGTCTAAAGCGCGCCAGCCAAAGCTCTTAGCCGGCGTCGAAACTTTCATCGTCATCGTCGTTGGGAGACTCTTCTTGTGGCAGGTCGTTGCCGCTGCCGTCCGGCAATCCATCATCGTTGCCGTCGGGCTGGGTGGACTGCTCGGCCAAGTACTGCTCGTCGGTTCCGCCGAAACGGCCCGCGCCTGGTTCGCCGGAGCTGTCCGAATCCTCAGGATCCAGGTGGCTGAGGTTCGGCGCGCCGGTGCCTTCTCCGAGGGAGGCTTCCTCGATGTCTTCTTCCACGCGGGGCTGGGCCTGCCCTCCGCCGGCTTCCTGCTCTGCCGTAGGAGTGCCGTAGCCTCCCACTTCCTCTTCCGGTGTGGCATTTTGCTTGTCCATGAGACCTGTCCTTTCCAAAGCGGTGAACGTGTTTATGGAACTCTTCGAACCTATAAGTGCAGCTGGTGGCATGTCCATGCCCTGACGAAATTAGTCAGTAATCTTAGCGATTTGAGAGTGAAAGCGTTACTGTTCAGCCCCTAAAATCATCGACTCACGATGGTTGTGGAATTTCGCAACCACCCTGGGGATCCAATCCTGTGTAATTCAATGGCCCCGCGACAATATTCAGGGCGATGGTGGCAAACTGCGAGCACTGCGCGGGCGGAGCCGTGAAGTAACCCCGCTGACCCGCTGCCACGGCCCCAATAATGAGCCACACCACCACGAACAGCCCGATAAGAGAACCGATCCGCATCACTACCCCAATCGCTGAACTGACATCCCCAGCTATTAGTAAGCATACTGACAAACCTGCTGAAGACCAAAGAAACGCGGCCACGACCGGGATTTCTCCCTGCCGCAGCCGCGTCTCCCCGAATCAATCCGTAGGGTTTGTTTCGGTTGTCAGACCACGGTTGTCCGCGGTCTTTTCGTCCTTCTCTTCGGCCGGCCCGGGCGGGTTGGCTGATTCGCTGGGACCAGCGTCGACGGCGTCTTCCGGACTTTCCGACGACGAATCACCCACTGGTACCTGGCTGCTCGATTCCGGCGCCCCGGGGTCCCTGGGAATGGGATGTCCCGGGGTGGTTGTTCCATCGCGAACTTGCGCGAAACCGGCAACCTCGCTCGGATCAGTGGTCATGCGCGCGACCGACCACGACCCACTACCCAGCCAATAAGGGCCAGCACCAACAGGATGATTCCCACCCACAGGAGGAAACTGAGGGCTTGGTTGAATCCGCCGACGAGGAGCAAGATGATCGCGATAACACCGGCGATTATTAAGAGTGTATTCATTGAGCTACGCATCCCTTCAATAACGGTTGTCTATTCAGGAAGGCGTCCGCTGGTACTCCATTTCTGAAGCGCCACCCATGCCAACGGGCACCGATCGGAGAATTACTCCTCCATATCGCTTACGTACCCCCACGGAAATGCGTTCAAACAGAACTCATGCCCGGGAGAGGCACGTACATAGCATCATGATAGGCGTGCACTGCCCCGCGGCGAAGGAGTTCGACAGGAAACTTAGTACGCTTTTGTCGAGAACGCTCCAAGGGCCCGGCTGATCTCCAAGGCAGTTCCTGCCGCAGCCTCGCCATATTCCTGATACTTGGCGGGCACAATTCTGCTCGATGGCCCGGAGATGGAGATGGAGCCTGCAGCGACCCCGCCGGAACCCAACAGAGGCACGCCGATCGAGGTGATCCCCGTACTCAGCCCCTGCTCATTGATGGAATATCCGCGGGCCTGGGTGTCCGCGATCATCACGCGAAGCTGGGCAGCGTCCACCACGGTCTGCGGCGTCAAGGCTTCAAGCTGGCCGGCCAGATACTCATCCACAAAGGCGTCGTCGGCTGCCGAAAGGTACGCGATTCCCGTGGAGGAGGCGTGCATGGGGAGCCTTGACCCCAGGGGCAGGAACGCCCGGAGGACATGCGGGGTGTCCAGGCGTTCGATGATCAGCATGTAGCCGCGGTCCGGAACTGCCAGGTGCACGGTCTCGGTGGTGTCCAACTGCAGCGCGTTCAGTGGACCCATGGCGGCATCGCGGATAACCGAACCACTGCTTCCGCGGCTGGCAACGGCAAAGGCGTGGTTGGTCAGGACCCACTTCCCGGCCTGAGCCTCGGACTGCGCAACCCACCCCAGCTCGCCAAGCGTCCGGAGCATGCGCAGCACCGTCGCCTTGGGCACATCCACTTCACGGCTCAGCTCGGAAAGGCCGGCCGGCTGATTGTCTGAGACCGCTTCCAGGACCCGAATTGCCGTGACCACGCTCTGAGTACTCATCCACACTCCCGCTTGACCGAGTTCTTTCCGTGCCCTACATTACAGGCGACTTCCCAAAATGAACCAACGGTTCATCCAGTGAACCAATGCAGCTTGATTGGAGAAAGTGCCCATGTTCGCAGCGGATGCCGGCGTTGGCGTGTGGATGGCTGCAATGACCATCGACACGGTGGTGGTCAGGCGGCTCGTCCTTGTTGGCGCCCTGGTGCTTCCGTCCAGTCTCTTAGAACCCTTCATCGATAGGACAACACAGTGCTCAAACCACTCCGCGGAATCACCGTGATCGACCTCAGCCGCGCCCTTGCCGGCCCTTACTGCACCGCCCTCCTGGCCGATATGGGTGCCAGGATCATCAAGGTGGAAAGCATCAACGGGGGTGACACCGCCCGCCAATGGCCTCCGTTCCAGGACGGTCACAGCCTCTACTTTGACTCCGTCAACCGCAATAAAGTTTCGGTGTGCATCGACTTCTACTCGGCGGAGGGGCGTGGCATCCTCGCCGGCCTGATCGCTGACGCGGACGTCCTGGTGGAGAACTTCAAGCCCGGCACCCTGGAAAAGATGGGGTTCACTCCAGCACGGCTGGAGGAACTCAACCCGGGACTCGTGGTTGGATCCGTCACCGGCTTCGGCAACACCGGTCCGCTCAAGGACGACGCCGGACTGGACCAGGTGATCCAGGGAATGTCCGGGCTGATGTCCGTCACTGGGCCCGGACCCGGCTCGGCCTATCGCGTGGGGGTGCCAATCGTGGACATCACCTCGGGAATGATTTGCGCGTTCGGAATCGTCTCCTCGCTTCTGGGGGCCCGAAACGGCGAGCGCCCCAGCCGGGTGTCCACTTCCCTTCTTGAGACCGCGCTGAACCTTTCAGCCTTCCAGGGACAAAAAGCCCTGAGCCTCGGAGAAGCACCTACGCCGCAGGGCAACAATCACCCCGTCATTGCCCCATATGGCATGTTCGCCACGGCCACGGAGCCCATCAACATCGCGGTGGGAAGCGACAAGCAATGGCGGGCGTTCTGCGACTTGCTCGGCATTCCCGCAGCCGTCGAGGACCCCCGGTTCATCACCGGAGCGGACCGTTCGGCCAACAGGGACCCGCTGTCAGAGCTCATTGAAAGTACTCTCAGCGCCAAGTCCGCGGCCGACTGGGTTCCCCTCATCAGCCACGCCGGAATCCCCTGCGGCCCTATCTATGACTACACTCAGGCCCTCGCCTCGGAACAGGTTGCCGCTTTGGGACTCGTGCAGCGCCGCCAACGCGCGGATGGGTCCGAGCTCCCCCTGCTCCGCGGCCCACTCAGTTTGGACGGCGAGGCCAGCGAAATCCTTTCGCCGCCTCCGCTGCTGGGCGAGCACACCGCCCAAGTACTGATGGAACGCGGAATGACGCACGACGACGTCACCCGGCTTGAGCGCGAGGGTCGCGTTGTGTGCGGGCCAGCAAAGATTGGAGCGCAGCGATGAGCACGGTTTCCGACGTAGCGCGTCCCCGGACAGGCCGAATCTCTGTCGCGATCGCTGACGGCGTGGCCAGTGTGGAGATTTCCAACCTGGCGCAGAGAAACGCTCTGACCAAGGACATGTGCCTGGAGATCCAGGAACTGATGCCTCAACTGGACGCCGATCCGGACGTTGCGGTGGTTGTGCTGCGCGGCGCCGGAGATACGTTCTGCGCCGGGGCGTCCATCAGTGAACTAGCCTCGGTGCTGCTGGATCCCCAGCCGGACGGTTCCACGGCGGATCACCTCAGCAGGGCAGATTCGGCCATCGCAGCCCTGTCGAAGCCCGCCGTTGCCCTGGTGGATGGCGCCTGCATGGGCGGCGGGTGGCAGATCGCGTCGGCTTGCGACTTCATCATCGCCAACGAGCGTGCCGTCATAGGGCTCACCCCGGCCAAGATCGGCATCATCTACCCACGGCCCGGCCTCGAACGGCTGGTCCGGTTAGTGGGACATGCCAACGCGAAGTACATCCTGCTCACCGGACAGACGTTCAGCGCTCCTGAAGCTCGAGCGCTCGGGCTGGTTGCCGACGTCATGCCTTCCGAATCCTTTGAGGAGAAGTGCGCAGCGCTTGTCCGTTCCTTGCGGAGCCGCTCCCGGTTCTCCATGCACTCCATGAAGCGGCTGGTGGACTTGACGGACAGTGTGCCTGCGGCCGGCATTGATCAGGAATGGGCGGCAGCTTGGTCGGCGATGCCCGACAGCCCGGACATGGGGATCGGCATCAGCGCATTCCTGAACCGCGAGCAGCCCCGGTTCATGTGGCGGCCTGCATCGTGAGCAGCCCCTGAGCTGTGATCCGCGCCTCATCCGGCACTAACTGAGGCCCTCCCCGCGTTGTACAGGGAACGAGTTGTACAGAAGACGAAGGGAGGGCTCATGCTCATTGTTCTGACGGGAATTGACGGCTCAGGAAAAACGACGGCGGCCCGCGCCTTGGTCGATTCAGCTCTGGCTGAGGGACGAAGCGCCCTGCTGCTCAGTAATCACGCTGCACGCCGAAGGATGTCGCTCCTATCGGCGCGGTATGGGTGGAAGGTGCCGCCACGCGTCGCGGACTTCATCGAAACCGGCGTTCGCGTGTTCAACGTGCTGGTGAACCACGCGCGCGCCCGGCAATTCGACGGCCTGGTGGTCATGGACCGCCACCTCCATTGCCAGCTGGCCTTACGCCAGGCCAACGGATTGCGTCGCGGCCGGCTGCTGCCATGGCTGCTGGAGAAACTCCCGGCTGCTGACCTGCACGTCCACTTCGACGCAGACCCCACCATCGCCCATGAGCGGGTTATGGCGCGCGGCACGGATGAGGAGACAGTTGCCGATCTGAGGGCATTCAGGGACGCATACCGTTCACTGCCTCAATATGAAGACTTTGCTGTGGTGGACGCCAGCGGCGAACCTGGCGACGTCCAGGCCCAGCTGAACCGTGTGATCACCGGTAAGGAACCACTCCACGCCTAACCCAAGCGGCTCGCAGCGCGGCCGGTTGACTTGCAGCATCTCTTTTGCGGGGTAGGCTCGCGCAGATGAGCCGGCTTGCGAAGGAACATCTTCAGTGATTTCAGAGGCTAGGATCAGCCGCGGATCCCAGAAAGTCATTTCAAGCGTTGTGGGTGTGGCCTGCTTCTTCATCATTGCGACTGCTATTCCCAGCGGCGTCCTGCTCATCAGCCTGGCGCTGGCTGTTCTTATGCTCCTTTTGACAGCGCTGGTGCTGCGTATGACCGTGAGCATCGAATCCACAGAACGCACCTTGGTAGTCAGATGCCGGCCGTTCTACTCCCGGACGGTCCCACTGAAGGACATCGTCGATGCCTCCCCCGCCCCATCCAGCTCCCTGACCGAGGGCTTTGGCATTCGCTACTTGGGCCGGAAAACATGGGGGCTGCTGGTCGGCGGACCAGCCATCGTCATCGAAACGCCCAACCGCACGTGGATCATCTCGACCCCGAACCCCGAGTCCACAGCCGCAGCCATCCTCGCCCACGCCGGCAAACTGAGGGACAGGTAGTTGGGTACATAGCGGCCGGTCAATCCCGCGGGCGCATTAGCGGAGGGTTGAGTACGGCGCGGGTGGGCTGACCCGGCGTCGGACGTGCCTCGGAGGCGAGCCTGAACAGCGCAGCCGGCCGTCCGGCGTCGCCCGTTGTCATCCGCCCTGTGTCTTCCAGGAAGCCGGGCGTTCCGGTGGCTTTTCTGTGGAAGTTCCGCGGGTCCAGGCGCGTGCCCCACACAGCCTCGTAGACGGAGCGGAGCTGGGCGATGGTGAACTCCTCGCCGCAGAATGCCGCGCCCAGGGGCGAGTATTCGAGCTTCGACTTTGCCCGCTCCAAGGCGTCGGCGAGGATCCGCGCGTGGTCGAAGGCCAGATCAAGCTTCCCATCGAGGACATCACGAACCAGGTACCACGCAGCCTGCTCAGCGTCACTACCGGCCGACAACACCGGGAAGTCCGGCGCCAGCAGCAGATGAGCCACGGTCAGGACGTCGCCACGAGGGTCGCGCCCCTTCGGGCCGTAGCTCCCCAATTGCTCCATGTGACCCGGAAGATGTTCGACGCCGGTCTCCTCCGCGAGCTCCCGACCAGCCGCTTCGAGGAGGTCCTCGCCCGCGAGCACGAAGCCACCCGGTAGAGCGAGCTTGCCGCGGAAGGGCTCAATAAGGCGGGTGATGAGGAGGACGTTCAACTCGCCGTCGCGGACCGTCAGGGCGATGACGTCAACTGTCACGGGGAAGCGCTCAGGCGCCGGATGGGATTCAGGCATGAAGTAATCGTAGGGAATTATCGTCATCTTGACAATAAAGCTGGATCCACTCTAGTGTTTGATTATCGTCAAGTTGACGATAATCAAATGAAAGAGAGAACATCATGGCCAACATCAAGCGCTACCCCTGGATCAGCCACTTCCTTGGCAGCCCCACCGGTTACGTCGTCCACCTCCAGAAGGGGACGGTCAGGCACCAAGGAGTTGGCCAGGCATTCTGGTTCCGCCCCGCGAACTCGGTACTGAGCGAGGTCCCCGTAGATGACCAGGAACTGCCCACGCTCTTCCACGCCATCACCCGCGACCACCAGGACGTGAGTGTTCAGGCCAACGTGACCTACCGGTTCATCGATCCCGTGGCCGTCTCCACCCGCCTCGACTTCGGCTTGCAAACTGCGGGCAAGGCGCCGGCAACCGGACGTGAGCAGGTGTCCACCATCATCGGCCAGCTGTGCCAAAGCCACGCGATCGACCAGATCGCCACCACCACACTCGCCGAGGCGCTGGAACGCGGAGTCAGCCAGCTGCGTCTCGTCCTCACCGAAGCACTGCGGGCCGATGCAAGGCTTCAGTCCACCGGCATCGAAATCCTCGGGGTGCAGGTCCTCGCAGTTCGTCCCGAATCCGACGTCGAACGCGCCCTCCAGACGCCGGTGCGTGAACAACTCCAGGCCGAAGCGGACCGGGCCGTATACGAGAGGCGGGCAGTCGCCGTCGAACGTGAACGCACTATCTCCGAAAATGAAATGGCTAGCCAAATCGAACTGGCCGTACGCCGCGAAAATCTGGTGGCCCAGGAAGGCGCAAATGCCCGGCGCGCTGCTGAAGAGAAAGCAGCCGCGGGACTCATTGAGGCCCAAGGCTCTGCTGAACGGAAGGGTATTGGCGCCGCCGCCGAAGCCAACCAGATCCGGCTGGTTGGCGAAGCAGCTGCAGCCCGCGAAGCCGCAACCATGGAGGTCTACCGCGGCATGGAACAGGCCACACTCCTGGCGTTGGCACTCAAGGATGCAGCTGGCAGCCTCCCGAATATCGGGAACCTGACCGTCACTCCGGACCTGCTCAGCGGAGCACTTGCCGGACTGTTCAAGGAACCCGCCGCTACTGTAGAACCCACCAAGTAAGGACCGGTCATGGCAACCCCGCGCATCGTCATCGTCCACCGACGAACAGAACTCCAGGAACTTCTGGACCGGCACGCCACCCGGGGCCAAGCCGAGTTCTTCCTCCGTACGCGTGGCCGCAGCATCCAGGACGTGCAGGATCGGCACGATCAGCTCACCTCCGCTCTCGCAACCATCAGGGCGGCAGTACCCTCCGATTGGCACCAGGCAGAAGTAGAACGGGCGGACCTGAGCCGCTTCCTGCTCACGGCCGAGGACATCATCGCCGTGGTGGGACAGGACGGACTCGTGGCGAATGTTGCCAAGTACCTGAATGGCCAGCCGGTGATCGGCATCGATCCTGAGCCAGGCGCAAACCCGGGCGTACTGGTCCGGCACACGCCCGCAGCGGCCGCCGCTTTGCTGGGTGCCGGCGACCTTGGGCGGCTCCGCTGCCAAAATCTCACCACCGTGACGGCAACGCTCGACGACGGTCAGCAGCTTTCGGCGCTCAACGAAGTTTTCGTCGGGCACGCCTCGCACCAATCGGCGAAGTACTCCATCACAGCGCCGAGTTTCACGGTTCCGGGCGGGCAAACAGAGCGGCAGTCGTCGTCGGGCCTCATCGTCTCCACCGGCACAGGCGCCACCGGCTGGTGCGCCTCCATTGCTTTGGAACGTGGAGGGCGGGCACTGCCTGGACCCACCGATCCGCGGCTCGCATGGTTTGTCCGCGAAGCCTGGCCCTCCCCGGTCACCGGTGCCTCGTTGACCGAAGGTGTCTTGGAAGCCGGCGAAATACTCAGAATCACCGTGGCTTCCGATCAGCTGGTGGTGTTCGGCGACGGCATGGAAGATGACCGGCTGACGGCATCGTGGGGACAGGAGATCACGGTGCAGTTGGGGCAGCGGCCGCTGAAGCTGGTTGTTTGATCTTCACCTGTGCAGCCACCACCCACTTTGATGGTGGATTCGGGCCAACACGCCGTTTTTAGGCCATCCCCCTGGGCCGGATCGCTCAAAGTTAGTGATGACGGCCCGCCTTGCAGCAGCAACGTCCCGCAGGTTATTCCATTCGGCGCAGTATTCTAGGGCTTCATACCCCTGCCGTACCCTAGGAGCTTCCGTGAGCCATGCCGAGATAGCTACCGAGCGGACTGACGAGTCAGAGAAGCGTCCACGCGGTGCCGCGAGCAGTGCGGCCCTGGGGTTATTGATTGGCATCCTTGCCGCAGCGTTGGGCCTCGTCCCTTGGTGGATTTCCGGTGCCCGGTTGCCCCTGCAGAACCTCTGGGCTACGCAGGTCATGCCGGGCCAGATGCCCTTGGCACTCCTGCCCCTGAGCCAATATGAGGTGCTCACCATCGTCGCTCTCCTGACAACGGGCGGCGCAGCAGCGGGGTTTGCGATACGTGTCTGGTCCCCCGTTCGACGCCGACTCGTCACATGGTGCGCGATAGTTGGCCTGCTCTTGGTCCAAGTAGCTGCCACCGTGCAGTCATTCGAACTCCTCGGCCAAGGGTTGATGCGCGGAACCCTGGCGCAGTATTACCGTGCGGGTCTGATGGCCGGCGTCATTTGCTCCATCCTCGCCGCGGTCGTCGCTCTTCTGCTGATCGCTTCGAAGTCAACAGTGGCAACAACCATTGGGGGCGGACTTATGGCGGTCCCCTTCACATCCTGGGCCGTTGAATGGGTGGTTGGCGTTGTTGGGCACACGAATGTACCCATCGCGGTCCCTTCCATTGCCCACTGGCTTCCAGCGATTGTTGTGGGTTGCGCGCTGGCTTGGTGCGGTGTGAGGCCCCTTGGCCGCTTGGCTGTTTGGGTGCTAAACCTCGCTTTCCTGTGGGTAATCCCCGCTGTCTTTACAGCCGTCCAGTCAGTTCTTGGGACCCGGGTGATAGCTGGGGATATCCCTGAAATGGTGCTGATGGGCAGGGAAGTGCTCACGGCAGCCCTGGGTCCCGACGGCGGAGCCGTACCCACTGTGTTGTTGGCCCTGGCTCTTGGGCTGGCAGGCGTAGGCATTCGAGTCATCGCTGCGCGGCGGGTCCACAGCACCACCTGATTGCCGATTCTGCTTCAAGAATCAACCGTTGTTCCTCGCCAAACCGCGAGATAGGGTGACCGGACCGTCCACCCACATCATCGTCTGGAACAACTCTGGGAGACACCATGACACATGTGAGACGTCACTTGGCTGCGGTCACGGCAGCCTTGGCACTAACCGCGACGAGCGGCGCGATGGCCAGTCCGGCCTTCGCCGATCCCCGCGAAACAGACAAGACAGCCACGGCCACAGGCTACGGCGGCGCCGTGAGCACCGTTGATCCCGAAGCTTCTGCAGCCGCCATCGACGTATTGAGGAAAGGCGGCAACGCAGCCGACGCAGCCGTCGCTGCAGCAGCAACCTTGGGCGTCACCGAACCTTACAGCGCCGGCATCGGCGGCGGCGGCTACTTCGTTTTCTACGACGCCAAGACGCAGCAGGTAGGGACCATTGACGGACGTGAAACCGCACCAGCGGGCATCACACAGGATGCCTTTATCAACCCCGCGGACCCCGAGGGAAAGCCCTACCGTTTCACGCCGGAACTCGTCACCAGCGGCGTTTCCGTGGGAGTGCCCGGCACGCCCGCAACCTGGGAGCGGGCCCTGGAGCGTTGGGGAACCATGAATCTCCGTGAAACCCTCAAGCCTGCCATCAAGGTGGCTGACAAGGGATTCGTGGTGGACGAGACGTTCAGACAGCAAACCTTGGACAACGAGGTCCGATTCGATGCGTTTACCTCTACCCGTGACCTGTTCCTTCCCGGCGGCGACGCCCCCGCCGTCGGAAGTGTGTTCAAGAACCCCGAACTGGCCGACACCTACAGGCAACTGGCTAAGGAGGGGACTGATGCCTTCTACGGCGGCCCGCTCGCCGAGGAAATCGTCAAGACTGTACAGGCTCCGCCGAAAACCGCCACAACCGAGCTCCCCGTCCCCGTTGGCTCCATGACGGTGCAGGACCTGGCCAACTACAAGGTGCTGGACCAGGCCCCTACCAAGGTGGAGTACCGCGGCTACGACGTATACGGCATGGCACCTTCCAGCAGTGGCGGCACCACGGTGGGTGAGTCGCTGAACATCCTGGAGAATTACGATCTCAAAGGCATGAAACCTGTCGATGCCCTGCACCATTACATCGAGGCCAGCTCGCTTGCCTTCGCAGATCGTGGCGCCTATGTAGGCGATCCCGCTTTTGTGAATGTCCCCACCCAGACGTTGCTCAACCCCGTGTTCGCCAAGGAACGCTCCTGCGAGATCAGTCCGACGACCGCGGCAACCAAGCCCGTGGCCCCCGGTGACCTGAAAACGTTCGACGGCGCGTGCCCGGCTGCCGTGGCACCGCTCGCCAAAGACACGGATACAGAGAACATCTCAACCACGAACCTGACTGTGGCAGATAAGTGGGGCAACGTGGTTGAGTACACGCTCACGATCGAGCAGACCGGCGGTTCGGGAATCGTTGTTCCGGGTCGAGGCTTCCTGCTCAACAACGAACTGACCGACTTCAGCACGGTCTATGACCCGAAAGATCCGAACCGGATCGAACCGAACAAGCGGCCAAGGTCCTCGATGTCGCCGACCATTATTTTGAAAGATGAGAAGCCGTTCCTGGCCCTGGGCTCTCCAGGGGGTTCGACCATCATCACTACCGTGCTGCAGACCATCCTGAACCGCGTCGACTTGGGCATGACTGTTTCCGAGGCTTTGGCTGCCCCGCGGGCTGCACCCCGGAATGGCGCGACCATCAGCTCCGAGCCTGCGTTTATTGACGCTTACGGTCCGGCGCTGGAGTCCTTGGGGCATGATCTGGTTCCGGCTGGTGACGCCTTCACTTCTGCTGCCGAGATCGGAGCGGCTACCGCCATCGAGTTCAACCCGGACGGATCGCTGACCGCAGCCGCCGAGCCGGATCGGCGTGGTGGAGGTTCGGCGATGGTGGTGAAGCCAGCCAAGCCCGGCAGGTAACGCGTAGCTCAAACCTGGCAAACGAAGCCCGCCCCGGAGGCGCCCGATGAGGGTCGCCTCCGGGACGGGCCTCTGCTGCCGGGCCGGGTACTTTCGCCACAGGTATGCCGAGCCACAGTTGCTCCGAATTGCTCAAGGTTGGCGGTTGTTCCTGAGCTCCCGACTGAACTTCCAGAACATGACCAAGGATGCAGCGGCCAAGATGATGCCGGAAGCCGTGGACCACCACGTCTGATCTTGATTTGAGATGAAGATTGACACGGCATAGGCACCGAGAACCAATGCCAGAAAAAGCCAAGTCAACGGGATGCGATTCATTGTGTACTCCTTAGTTGAAGTAGATGAAGTGTCATGCCAGATCCCGCTTGAGAAACACCAAGAATGCAACCGCTGTAACTACTAAAAGCCAGCTCACAGCTCCAACGAAAGAACCGAATGCGGCTATGTGGACAGCAAGTTGGTCCGCCCAGTCAGCGGCTAAAACCGGGAAGAAAAACTGCTCGGCATCTCCCAACCACCCGGCCAGGAGTTCCGGAAGTACCAAACTCAGGGGCACCACGAAGAGGCTCACCAGGTGGCTGCGAATAAGGGAACCGATGGCAAAGCCCCATAGCGACCCCATGCAGGCCGTTCCCGCAAACGCAAGGACTGCATGAAAGCTGAATCCCCATGCTCCATCCAGGATTTCTCCGGACAGTCCGAACAGCACGCCTATGGTCACTCCCACCAGAAGGGCCGCCAGGGCAGTGCTGGCGGCCCGGGCAGTGAATGCGGGACCTCGTTGGAAGTGCAGTACCCGGCGTGTGAAGCATCCAGCCCGATAGTCCGAAGTGAATGCAAAGGATCCCACCACTGCGGCTCCTGTGAGCATGAGGGACATGCTTGCCTGCCGAAGAACCTCAATCCCCGGAGATGTTGGAGATTCCAGACCCGCCATGCCAAGGAGTACGGCGATGAGCCCTACCACCAGCAGGGCACCGACGGCTGATCCCAGCCACAACCACGGCCGCCGCAGCTCAGAGAGGAAAGCGGGCACCACGTGAACCATTTAGAACTCCTTACCGCGAAGAAGCCGCACAGCGCACAAGCCCGCTGCGAGGATCCACCCCAGTGATACAAGGAAGGCTGGAAGGGGATCCATTAAGCCCTCGAAGGGCAGTGACGCAATACCCGCCAAAGCGCTGGAGGGAAGCCAGCGTGCTATCTCAGCGGCGCTTGCAAGGAGAGGCAACTCAAGGGCTAGCGGTACCAGCAAGGTGAGTATCGTCGTCGCGTAGTAGTGCCGAATGATCCATCCGAGCGAACAACCCCACAGGGAACCCATAACTGAGGCAAGCACCACGCCAGGCAACGCCTTCCATGACTCGGCAGTCAGCAGTTCGGCCCGCACATCAGAAGGCAGTGAAAACGCTATGCTCACGCCCCAGATTGCGATCCCGCTGATGACCGTGGCAAGTCCGACAATTACTGCGGCCAAGTATTTGGATATCAGCACTTGCTTCAGCCCTGACATCACCACACTTCGCCGAAGGGTCCCGTAATAGGACTCCCGGGTTACCAAATAGCTCCCCGCGAAAGTAGCCACTGGTGCAATGCTCGCTGCCAGGGCCCAAAAGACTTGAACGTTGTCCGCCGCCGATACCGCACCGGAATTACCCGGCCAGCCGAGGAAGTTCGCAACAAACCATGGGATCAGTGCGGTGAATGCCAGTACGCCCAAGACCGAATATCCGCTGAAGTACCGGAGGAGCTCTGAACGGAGACCACTGGTCAAGGAACGGAGAGCAACTCTATTCACCGGGCACCCTCCAGAATCTTGAAGTACGCGGATTCCAGACTGCCCGCGCCTAGGGCCTTGGCTTCCTCGATGGTGCCTCGAAACAGCACCCTTTGCTTGAGAATCACAACTTCGTCCGCAACCTGCTCCAACTCCATGAGCTGGTGGCTTGAGACGAGGGCGCTGCCTCCTGATGCGGCGAAGTCCCGGAGGAACCTCCGGAGCCACTGGATGCCCTCGGGGTCCAGTCCGTTGGCGGGTTCGTCAAGGACAAGCATCTCTGGGCTACCCACCAATGCGGAGGCAATTCCCAGGCGTTGCCGCATGCCCAGCGAATAGTCCCGGACCTTCTTGTTTCCTTCGGCTGCGAGGTCCACCAGTTCAAGAATCCGCTCCACATTCCCCGGGTCAGCCCCGACGGCGAGCTGGCAGATCTTCAGGTGTCGGCGTCCCGTCAACCCGGGCTCCACGTCCATTCCGTCCAGATTCACGCCAACTTTGGTGGCGGGTCTCCGCAGTGACCGGTAGTCAGTGCCAAATACGGTTGCCCGCCCGGACGTTGCTTCCAACAGCCCGGTGAGCCCTGCGAGCGCCGTGCTCTTCCCTGCCCCGTTCGGACCAATCAGACCCACAACACGTCCGGCCGCAACGTCGAACGTCAGTTCTTCAACCGCGAACCGTGAGCCTCTCCTCTTGCTGAACGCCTCGAAACTGGCGTGGATTGTCATTGGTGCCCTCTCGTGGATTCGGTAGCTTGCCCGGATGGGCCTGGCCACAGCGGCGAATTGATGGCCGCATCCCACAGCCACTCCCCCAAGCTCGTTTCTCGCTGGCTTTTCACTTCGGCGCGTCCGGAGGAAGAAAGGTTGATCCCGGATTCCAGCTGGCTCGGGTAGGCAAGTACTGGCAGGTTGTTGCCGGCCAGCGCAATCGGGGCGATGGTGTCCAGCGGCGCCAGGGAGTTCGACGGCGGCTGGTCACCGAGGGTGGCCTGGCCAAGATTCTCGTGAATGATCATTCCTTGCGATTGCAGAGTGACGTGATCGCCGGGTTCGAAGGCCTGGCCTGTGCCTTGAAGAGGCGCCACAATCAGTAGTTGGCCGTCTGCGTAGGTGTAGCCAGCTATGGACGTGGGCCTCACGGGCACCAGCGCAAGGAGTGCTCCGACGGTAATGGCTCCCAGCAGGACTACCAGGATCCGCCTCCACGCCGGGCTTCCATTCCGGCCTGCCGCACGGAAGAACCGGACCACGCTCCTGAGGGCCATCGCCAGCAGGAGGCAAAGGACTCCGAGAACAACAAGGTGCCCTGTGTAACCAAGCTGGAGGAAAACCGGGACGAGTCGTTGGAATCCGATCACCATGAAGGCAATACCTGAAACGAAGCTCGCAAGCCCGAACCAGGGCAGGAGTCCCTGGCTAGGGTCATTGCGCCGGCTGGGGTCAGCGCGCCGGGAACCGAGAACGCGAGCGCTGACAACGTCGGCCAACGCAGCGATCGATTTCTTCCGGAGATGGGGAATGTCCACCGCGGACATCAGTGCTACGTAGCCATCCAATTTGATGAAGGGGAAGAGATTCAGCACTGCCACTGCGTAGCAAATCATCCCGTAGAGGACGGCTGCGTCCTTGATGGGGGACTCCGGAAGAAACGCTTGTACCGTCATGGCGGTGCTCCCCAGTGCGACGTGCACCAGAGGACCGGCGAGAGCCACGAGTACCCGCTGCTTCTTGGAACTCAACCGCCACCCGTCGGTCACGTCGCAGAAGAACGCCGGCGACAGATAGAACAGCATGATCCCGATGCGCCGCGGTGTCCCGCCAAAGTAGGTCAGCGCCATGCCATGTCCCAGCTCGTGTAGCAGCGTGGACACAAACATCGCCGCCACCACATACAGATAGGCCTCCAAAGGAAGAGGCGTTGCGAGGACACGCCACATACTGGGCCCGGCTATGAACGCGCCCACTAAGCCGCTGAGCAGGAGCAACAAAGCCACGACGGCTCCACCAGGCCGAACCATTGCTGTGATTGCCGGGCGGAAAGCCTCAAGCAGTGGTGCCGGATTGAAAAGGGTGAACTGCACTGTCAGGGGTGCCCTGAACTGGACCCGTCGAGCCTGAGCGGGCTGTGCACCGGCGTCGAAAATTCCTGTGTGCGCCAATTGGCGCACAATCCCCTCCACGTCCTCAGGCGTCCAGGCGGGCCCCAAGAGTTGAGCGAGCTGGGCCGGTTGCATGGCACCGTCCACGGCGTTCAGAACGCAGGCGACGTCGGACGAGACTCGCGCTTTCGGCACACCATTGACCGCGACTATCCACGGCCCGTTTTCCTGCAGCGGTGCGTCGATGGAAGCCGACGGTGCGAGCTGCACCGGCCACTCGGCAACTCCCTGTGCCGATGTTCCTGGCTTCCTCATATCAGCGGATGCGGGGTGGAGGAGCTGCCCGGCATCACGAACAGGTCCTTGGTCTCGTCCATGGTTAAGGGAATGGCCCCGGGGCAGACAGCTTTGCCGGCAACCCAACCCAATTCCCGGATTGCTGCAGGAAGCCTGTGTGTGAGGTTGACCCAGTGGGAGCGGACGTTCCGTCCGGCCAGGTGCTTCACCAGAGCATCGAGATCGGGCTCGGGTTGCTTGCTGGGAAAGTTGGACGGCTGGAAGGATCCAACCCACCGGCGCAACTCAGCGATTGCCGGTGCAGTGGTCCAGAAGTGTGCACGGGAGTCGTCATCAGTCACGGTGGCGACAGAAGGGGCGGAGACCGGACTGGCGGAGGCTGGATCGGCGGAGGCTGGGTCCGCGGACTGTGCGCGGGTGAGGAAGAGCTCCCGGATTTGCAGCCCTTCCTGAAGCGCTCCCTTGAGGGCGCTTACAGGGTCGGAGGCAGCTTTGAGTCCCACAGCGCCATAGCAAACGGGTCCCTTTTCCTCCGTGATGATGCATACGGCAGTCAGCAGCGGACTCCCGTTGTTCGGAATGAAGGCAAGCGTGGGCTCCACGCCGGCAGCCCGCGCAGCAACGAGGAGCAGGCTCAGGCCCCGGGCCTCCGCCCCCTGACGCACCGCGACGGGCATGCTTTTTGCGTCGAACTTTTGCAACGGAATCTTGTGGCGCCAAGCTGCTAGAAAGGCGTCTCGCTCCATGACCTCTGCGATGGCCGAGGTCTGGGCAAAGGCTTCAGAGGGCCCGGACGCCGCACCGTTGGGTGAGGGATCAAAGAACGCATCCCACGAGTTCGACTCGCCACGGCCGGGGGTGTAGTCCACCACAGGCGCGGGCACTTGCGTGGGTTTCCCCGTCAGCAGGTCAACGGCACGGTACCAAGGGACGTCGCAGGCAAGGGCGGACACGTGGCCGAGCCCGGCACTGACAAAGTCGATTTGCGTGTCGGCGCTTCCCTTTCGGGCCAGCAGATACTCGGAATCTGCCGGCACGGGAACCAAAGCGAACCGTTCCACCGCTTCGCCCGCCCCTCTTGTCAGGGACGCACGCCTCGAGACGTCGAAGGCCCCTACTGCAGAAGCGATCCGAGTACCGGGCGCGCCATTGCTTAGCTGCCCCACCGTCCGCCACAGGCCCATCTCGTTCGGTACATAGACTGACGCTTCGGACACCAGTCCCAGGGAAGGATGGAGCGTTCGCACCGGATCTACGCTCATTTGCCGCATACCCACAGCTCCACGTCGTTCAAACCAGGGCTCGGCGACGCTATCCGAACCGGCAAGCGTTCAAGGATACTGAGACGTTCGGCAGTGATCTCCTCCTCAAGGAGACTGTTGCTCAGAAAGGCGACATCGCTTGCGTATGCGGAGGATCGATAAGTGCCGTCCACGCTGAAACTGACATGGACCATGGTCACGTGACGCGCTCCGTTGACGGGGTCCCGGCTTTCCGCGGTGATGAGGAATGCGTCGTCCCCAAGCGCCGAAATTGCAGTGCCGTCGTTGTTCACCGACGCTTCATGGCTGTCCGCGTTCAAGACCGTTAGGAGGAAGCGACCGTCCGGCGTCAAGCAGTCGCGCACTCTCCGGAACAATTCACGCCTGCCCGCCGGCTCGAGGAGCGTGATGGAACTGGCGCCGAGAACCACGCAACCGTATCCGCCGTCGACTTCGAAGCGGGACATGTCAGCCTCCATCAGCTCCAACGCCACACCGCGCGGGTTGAAGGCCTTGGTGCCTGCTTTTTCCTTCAGCATGGCGAGCATTTCCGGTGAAGAATCGACGACGGCCAACGGACGACCCAGGGCAAGGAGAGGCCGGGTGATCCGTCCGGATCCTGCAGCAAGTTCAAGGATGGGGCCCGAGGTTTTGCGCACGGCTGCAAGGATTTCGGGGAGCTCGGTCAAGTCGTTGGCGGTGATCTGGTCGTAGAGGCGGGATCCTGAAGCGCTGTACAGATCCTCTGGCGGATCGACGTGTCCCAGGACCCGAAGGATGGCGTCAGCGGTCTTATCTGGTGCGATGTTCATCAGCTCGTGTTCTCCGGGAGTTGGAATTCGGTCTGGAGCTCACGCGGGTGGTGGCCGAACTTGGCACCACCCGCGTGAACTGGCTTAGGTAGCGGCGAGGCCGACGACGATGCCGGCGATGATGATGACGTCACCAACGCGGATGTACCACGGTGTATCGTCCGGGGTGTCGAGGTTTTCCAGCTCTTCGATGGTCAGCTGAAGGTTCGAGGTTGCGATCATTGACTCCTCCTTTCTCGTTTCTCGGCATGCGGGGGGCATCGGAGCTTTAGGTGATGCTGACGGCGATCAGGCCGATGGCAACTCCTTGGGATACACCGATGAACCAATTGTTGAAGTCCGGGGTATCCATGGACTCGATCTCCTGGATGGAGATGTTGAGCTGATTTTGCATTCGCTTTCACCTCCCCTCTGGGTGTGTCTCGGCTGGTGTGGGACGCGGTCAGGTGATGGCGACTGCGATCCCCACCAACGCCAGTCCTGCCGTGATGCCTTTGATTCGTTCGTCCCAGTCGTCCGGAACGTCCATGGCTTCAAGCTCCTGGATGTTGAGGTCCAGGGCTTTGAGTGCTGTGCTGCTGTTCATGTGTTCACCTCCTCTCCCTTGCCGTTGGCAGATCGCCCGTTGAGGCCTGACAAGACGTGGTCTCCACCCGCAGCTGCGGTGAGAACGTGCTGAATCTGCGCGGCACTGATGCCGCGCAGCATCGGAAGCGCTGCGCCCCAATTCCGGACAGTGGCGTCCCTGGTTCGTACCAGCGTTTCCTCGCTGATCGTCTCGAGCCCGGCGATGCCCCATCGCCACATCAGCTGGTTGACGCCAAGAGCCGGGCTGGGGTCAAGGTCAGGGACTTCCTGGGTGACCGCGGACCAGAGCTGTTGGAGGCGCTGGCTATTACCCCACGCTGCTGCACCGTTCTCGATTTCCTCCCAGATAGGACCGATCACGCAGGCCGTTGCGGTCATCTTTCGCGCACCGGACACGTAAGCAAGCTCGTTCGCGAGGTACCAGTGCTTCGCCCCGTAGGGATTGCGGCCCATCAGCGACCAACCTGTGTGCGTCTCCATGCTGAGGCGGGCCGCGGTCAGCCGCAGCTCGGGCGCATCGTGCAACGTCAGCCGCTGCCCCAACCGGACGATTCGTTGGATGAGGGAATAGCCGTCGTCGTCGAAGATGCTGTGGCGGCTGCCAACCATGGTCCCTGCCACCCTCAGGAACGCTTCAAGCAGGCCCTCGAAAACCAGATGTCTGGGCAGGGTGGCGAGGTGCCCGGCGTCGAGCATGGCAACGTCACCCGCCAGGTTCCGCGAGGCAATCAGGCGGCGTCCGACGGCGGTGTCCAGGCACGCTACAGCGCTGACTTCCGCGCCGGTCCCTACGGTGGACGGCATGAGAATGGTCTTGGGACGTTCTTTGGGGTCCGTGATGGGCGGCAACACCAACAGGCCGGAGCGTTTGGCGTGGCGTTCAGCGAAAATTGCCAGGCTGGGGTCTGCGGTGAAAAGAGCGGCGAGCTTCACCGCATCCAGAACTGACCCACCGCCCAGCCCTGCGACGGTCTGCAGCCCGTTTTCGCGGATGAAGCTGCCCACCTTTCGCAGGGTTTCCACCGTGACGGGTGCTGCGGTCAATTCCAGGACCGGCGCTCCTTTGAGGTCGCTGTCCAAGAATTTGTCGCGGTGTTCTTTGAGTGCGCCGTCCACCACCACGCCCGTTCGGCCACGAGTGAGGTTGCCGAGGTACTTGGGTGCCGTCCCGTCGTCGACGATGACGCAGCGGGTTCTCACCGCGTGATCGGCGATCATTCGAAAACTCCGTCGCATTCGGCGGTGGCCAAGCCTGTTTCTATTGCGGTGCGCAGTTCCTCAAAGTTCTCGTCGGTGTAAATAAGTGCTGGCAGGAGCTGGATCCCTCCCGGCCCTGGTTGCACTATGGCCCCGGCTTGATGGATGCTCCGGACCACCGCCAAAACTCCGTTTGATCCGAGTGGAACGCCGTTCTTGGAGAGGAGCTTCAGGCCCCGCATGCAGCCGCGACCCGAGGAGTTACCAACGCCGGGGGTGCCCTGAAGTTCTTCTATGAGCTTGTTGAGGCCTGACGCCACCTGCTTGGTCAGGATCTTGTGGTCCAATCGCTTCATCTCGGCGATGGTGCTGAGAATGGCGGCACACGTTGCCGGAGTTCCGGCTTGGGTTTCTCCGTGAACAAAGACGGACTCGGTTTGGTCAAAAAGTTGCGTCACCCGTTGGGCTATCAGGAGGGCGGCGCATGCACTGGTGCCGTTGGTCAGGCCCTTGGACGTGACAATCACATCCGGCTGTTGCGCCCATTCATCTGACGCGAACCAGCCATTTACCCTGCCGAAGCCGGTGGCAACCTCGTCCGCGATGATGAGGAAGCCGTGGTGGTCCCTGTGCTTGATGACCTCTTCGATGAAGGCCGCCGGGACCGATTCCGCGCCTGAACCCAGAACGGGTTCCATGATGACCGCAGCGATCCTGTGGCCTTCCCTTTGCATGAGCCGAGCCAGTTCCGCACCGTCGTTGTCGAATCTGATGTGGCGGATGCTCCGCTGATCCACGCCGTACACGGCTTGTCCGAGGTCATCGCCGCTGAGGGCTTGGCTTCCATACGTCAGCCCGTGATAGCTACCGCTCAGTCCGACGATGAGCTTCCGCTCTGGCTGCCCGTTCAGGACGAAGTAGTGGCGCGCGAGCTTCATTACTGCGTCGTTGGCGGCTCCGCCGGAGGTGGAGAAGACGACTCGCTGGAAGTCGTGTGCAGGCAGGCTCAAGAGTGCTCTTGAAGCCTCGATCGCTTTGCGGTGGGACGTGCGGAAGAGCGGAAGATAGGAGGCCGCGTTGAGTTCCTTGGCAATGGACTCCGCTATCTGGCGGTTACCGTACCCAAGGTTGGTGTTCCAGAGACCGCTTTTCGCGCAGATTCGTTGCCCGCCATCGGCGAAGGTGACATGAACGCCTTCAGCGCTGACAGCCGTGTAGCTATCCTCGTTGAAGTCGTGCTGGGTAACTAGCGGAACCCAGAGAGGAAGCTGTGTTCTGGGGGTGGGGAGAACAGGAACTCCGGTCATCAGCGTGCGCCCATGATGTCGATACCGAGTTGCTCAAAGTGCGTGACGACCGCTCTGGCAGCGCCCTCGGCTACGCCTGCTGAAACCTTGATCGCAGGTGCCACCATCGTGGCAGCCCCCTTGATATCCCTCAGGTTGGAGACGGCCTCGATGATGGCCGCAGCATCCGTACCGATCTTGAATAACCGGCCTGTCTTCGTGTCCAAAAGGGTGTGTTCGGCTCCCGATTTGAGGATGAAAGGAGCACTTGCTGACGGCAGACCATCGTTGAGGGCTGCGCCGCAAAGGCTGACGCCGAAACCCACCAGCTGCGTGTTGGCCCGATCTTCTCTGGGAATAAACTTCCAAGCATCCAGCGCGGCAAGGTAACGCGGGATCCAAGGTTTGGTCGCGAGGGAGTCACTACTGTCCCCGGGGTAGTAGACCGCGGCCACAGCGGACTCGGGCCTGAGAGGGACGGCCCGGACTCGTAAGTCAGGCAGTGAGTCCCCTATTTTGCCAATCTTGGTTCCGTAGGGCCCGGTCCTGATGGAACCGTCCCAGGTGATGTGGAGCCGCGTCAGGAGAAGATTGCGATTCCCGGCCCCACTCAACAGTCCACGTTCGGCCAGCACGGCGTTGACTTCGGTGAGCTGCTGCACAAAGTTGCCACTGCGGAGGGCTTCATCCGCGTCATCGAAAAATGCCTGCCAGTCTTCCTCAGTGGTCAGCCTGACCACCGTCACGCCGACCAGGTTCACGAAGGGGATGGCTATATAGTCCTGGATCTCCAAGGCGAGTTTTCCGTCCACCAGGAGCTCTTCCCCGGCAGCGTCAAACGACCCCGAAACCGGGACGATGTCCCCATCCGCTTTGTCCCCGTTCAAGACCAGGATCGTCGAGCCTTCGCCGGCAAGCGTCTTCGCGTACTCGGTGTGCTCTGGATTCTCAACGAAAATAGCGTGGCCCGGGATCCGTCCCGGAATGCCGGTGATCCACTGATCCACAGCGGCGGCAATGCTCTGTTGCTGACTCAGCTTCAATTCCCCAACCCCAATTGTTGTGCACTTCCCTTGCAGCCATCCCGGCGGTTGATCCGGGGCTGCGTTCTGAGAAGGACACTATGGGTGGGCGGAAGGCCCACAGGGTGAAAAGGTGGAACTAGGTGGTGATCGGAGCGAAATTAGGGGTCATTTGGGTGCCCCTAGGTGGTGAATAGGGGTTGACTAGGTGGTGCTGCGTCAGCGTCTGATGGCATGACTTAGGGCTCCGCCTTGGAACGGCTATGCTGGGGCCCTCGACGATTGGGGGCGCCTGAACATGAACAAGATCCACCGCAAAAGCGCCAACAGCTATTGGCTGACGTTGGCTGGCTGTTACGGGCTAACCATTGGCGTAGCCACCATGACAGCAATGCCGTGGCTTTTGATTGTGGGCGGCGTTTTCATCGTCTTCCCCTTGATCGTGGGGTTCTTTTACGGCCAGATCGGCCGGAAGGTCCAGTACCACCTCGCCCCGGAAAGACCGGCGATCGTCATTACTGCTACGGCATTCGCGATGGTGGCGCTGTTCCTGCGCGGCTCACCAATCGTCGCCTGGGCTGGTCCACTTCTGGGCTTGGTCACCTTCATCGGCACATATCTTTGCCTACGCCGTTACGGTCACTTCTATCGGAGTGCCCCCGAGTCTTCGCTCGATCGGGAAAAGGAGCACGCAGGCTGATCTCCAGCGGTCAGGCTCACTTCATCGGTCGCCCGTTAGCATGCCTTATGGAAACTTTCACCTGGTCAAAACCCTCCACCGATCACCCGGAGAAAAGCAAAGTGGCTGTTCTGCTTCCCGGTTCCGGATATCCGGTGGAGGGCCCGGTCCTCTTTTGGATAGGTGAAATGTTGGGTTCACTGGGTTGGCATGTTCAGGCTGTCCGATGGACTCCGGACGATGCGCCCACCACGGACCCTCATAAATTTGCTGCAACTGCCGCCAAGAATGCCTTTGCTGCCTCTCCCGATGCCGAACAACGTTTGGTTGTCGCCAAATCGTTCAGCACTTTTTGTATCCCTTGGGCGGAGGAGACCCTTATCCCCGGTATCTGGCTAACGCCCCTGCTCACGGATGAGCGGGTCAGAAGCACCATCGGCGCAACCTCGAAGGACGACCTGTTTGTCGGTGGTTCGCAGGACAAGCTGTGGGACGGCGGACGTAAGTCTGAGAGCGCCGGTACGTTCTTTGAGGTGCCCGGTGCCGATCATTCCCTGCAAATCCCGGAAGATTGGCGGGCCTCCCAGCAAGCTCAAGCCGACGTGTTCGAACGGATTGAGAAGTTCATCTCTGAGTTGGGAGCCTAATTGAAGCCCTCCACCACCTAGATGACCACATTTTGGGCACCTAGAGGCCCATCTCCAGCACTCAATTTCGGGCTTTTCGCCACCTAGGGCTGGATTCACATCGCATCCTTAATCGGGTTACCACTACGTCAACAGATCGGGTTCGATGGTGAAGTTCTTGTCACTAACAGCGGCGGCATTCTTTGTAGTTACTGCTGTAATCGCGTTCTTCGTTAGTAATCTCTTGCAGGGAGTCCTCTTGACCGCCGCCGCAGCAGCCTCAGTTGGCACGTAGCTCGTGAGTAAACGCGTCCCAAAGTGAGAACCGGCCAATCACTTTCTGTGGCCGGACGGTCCGCACGGCAAAACGGCACCTACGTTGGCTGGGTACGGTTTGGGCTAATCCGAAGAACTTTTGTTGATCTGCGTAGTGTTGCCCAAGAACTTCGAGCTCCGCGCTAGTCCCCCAAGGCCGCTCGCTTCTGTGGAGCATAACAAGGGTCCAACTTCCGTCTAACCTGCCAGCCGCCCCTCCGGACGTTGACGCTGGGACATCAAGGCAAGCCCGTACAGCAACCCGCGGGCCACACCGAACAACCACGGGAACGGTAGGTCGAAGCCTAGCCAGAACACCGCTTCGACAGGTAGGAGAGCCAGCCCGAGAACAAGCCCGGACCGGCGTCCCTTCCATGCGAGCCAGGCCGCCCACGACGCCACCAAGACCACCACCAGGAATGCCATCAGCAGCGTCACGAAGACCCAGCCTTCCAGGCCGTCCCACGGCCCCGCGTACATCGGAAACAGGTCCATGAACATCGGCAGATACCCGTTTTGGAGGAGGTAGATGCTGACTGGAATCGCAGGAATCCCGAACGCCGCCGCATAAATCCAGGTCAGCACGGCCGCCACACGCGCTTTCTGCATAGCCTTCCCTCGATTCGGCCCGCCCCGATCCACCGCTCAGTACAAGCAGATAGATCCAGTGTGGAACAGAGGATTCAGCGGTGGAAGCCCTTTGCGCCTAAGCTTCCTCGAACCAGCCCCGCGCAGGATTGGACACCTCGGGTGCCTCCCGGAAAACACCGGGCTGCGCCACCCAACCAACACCGTTGGCGATGACCTTCTGTATCTGCGGCTGGTGGTACACCGGGTATTCCTGGTCGCCGGGGCTGAAGTAGAAGATCCGGCCCTTGCCGCGCGAGAAGGTCACGCCGGAGCGGAACACCTCGCCGCCTTCAAAGGAGCTGATGAAGATCAGGTCGTCGGGCTCGGGAATGTCGAACAGTTCGCCGTACATTTCCTGCTTGGGGATCACGATGGGGCTCTCAATGCCGGCTGCGATCGGGTGCGAGGGCTTGACCGTCCATACGAGTTCGCGTTCGCCTTCGTTGCGCCATTTCAGCGAGCACGTGGTGCCCAGCAATCGAGTAAAGATCTTGGCGAAGTGCCCTGAGTGGAGAACCAACAAGCCCATACCGCCGAGGACGTGGCGCTGCACGCGTTCCACCACCTCATCAGCGACTTCCCCATGTGCGATGTGCCCCCACCACAGCAACACGTCGGTCTGCTCCAGCACCTCTTCGGAGAGTCCGTGTTCGGGATCGGCGAGTGTCGCCGTCGTGATTTCAGAGTCGGGGTAGAAGCCACGCAGCCCGGCGGCGATGGCGCCGTGGATTCCTTCCGGGTACATCTCGCCAATGGTTGCAGGCTCGTTGCGGGCCTCGTGCACGGCCTCGTTCCAGACGACAATCTTCAATTTCGCATCAGACATTTCAGAGCACCACTTCACGTTGTTCGAGGGCGGATTTGTAGCAAGCATCGAGCACCAGGGCACGGCTCAGGGCGAGTGAGCCGTCATGGCTTCCCCATACAGTTTCGCCACCGCGCACGGCGGCAATGAAATCGTCGACGACGGCCTGGTGGGCTCGCCCGGGTTCGGCCACAACTTCGAAGTCGGCGTTCTCGCCGTCCTTCTCGGTGAAGACGTGAACGTCCGCTACCGGGTTCTCGGAGGCGCCGACCGAGCGCAAGTCCGCTCCGCCGTCGGTCCCGTAAACCGTGAAGTCCATCAGGTCCTTCTCGTCGCGGTACGTGGCCCATCCTGCTTCCAAGATCAAAGTACCGCCGCCTTCCAGCCGGATGAACGCAGACGCGAAGTCTTCCACTTCAAATTTATGGCTGGAGTTCGAGGCTGTGTACCGGGCGTTGCCGCCGAGACCACGCGGGCCTAGCTCGGAATGGGTCGAGGCCGAGACGGCAAGCACCTTGGGTTCGCCCAGAAGGTGCAGCGAGTAGTCCAGCACGTGGACACCGATATCAGCCAGCGGACCGCCGCCGGCGAGTTCCGGGTTGGTGAACCAGCTGCCCAGCATCGGAATGCCTTGGCGTCGGAGCCACGATGCCTTGGCGTAGTACGGACGGCCCAGCGTGCCGGCGTCGATCACTTCCTTGAGCGCCTGGATGTCGCCGCGGCGGCGGTGATTGAACGCGACGTCCAGCACGCGGCCAGCCGTACGGGCGGCGTCCACCATCTGTTGACCTTCGACGGCGTTGCGCGCCAAGGGCTTTTCGCTCAGCACATGCAGTCCCCGCTCAAGCGACGCAATCGCAATGGGCGCGTGCAGGAACGTCGGCACGGCGACGCTGACGGCGTCGAGGCCTTCAAGCTCGATCATGTCTTCCCAGCGGGCGAAGGCATGCGGAATGCTGTATTCCTCCTTCAGCTGGGCAAGAAGGTCGGCTTCCATGCCGGCGACGGCGACAATTTCGACGCCGTCGATGTTGCTGTACGCCTTGAGGTGCTGCTGGCCGGCCCAACCGATGCCCACAACTCCCACTTTGAGGGTTCCGGACGGGGCCTGCTGCTGAATGCTCACGTTGTTCCTGTTCTTTCTGGGGTTTCTAGGTTTGGGGTTAGCCTTTGACGGCGCCGGCCGTCATGCCGGAAACGATGCGCTTCTGGCACACGAGCACCAGGATCACGAGCGGGACGGTGATGATCACCGACGCGGCGCTGATGGTGCCCAGGGGTTGGTCGAACTCGCTGGTGCCGCTGAAGAACGCAATCGCGACCGGCACCGGACGGGCTTCCGGCGAGGTGGTCAGGGTGACGGCCAGGAGGAATTCGTTCCAGACGGAAATGAACACCAGGATCGCCGTGGTCGCCAAGCCCGGGACGGCCAGCGGCAAAATCACCTTGCGGAAGGCGACGAACGGTGTGGCCCCGTCCATGTACGCGGATTCCTCCAGCTCACGCGGGATCTCCTTGAAGAAGGACGTCAGCGTGTAGATCGCCAGCGGCAACGCGAATGTCAGCTTCGGGATGATGAGGCCCAGCAATGTGTCGTACAGGCCGATTTCGCGCCAGATGGAGAACATCGGAGCCGCGATGGCGATGGCCGGGAACGTGGTGACCGAGAGGATGAGCGTCAGGATCATCGCCTTGCGGCGCATCTTCAGCCTGGCCAGCGCATACGCGGCGAAGGACGCGAAGACCAGCGCCACTGTTGTAGTCACGACGGCGATAATCACCGAGTTGCGCAAGGCCAGGAGGAACTCGGGGTTCTGGAAGACCACCAGATAGTTCTCGAGGGTCGGCTGGCTCGGGAAGAGCTCGCCTTGGGACAGGCTCGCTCCCTTCTTAAGGGAGGTGTTCACCAGCCAGTAGAACGGAATGAGCGAGAAGCCCATCACGGCAATGACGAACACCCATACCAGGGGGTGCAGTTTCGATTCCCCACGCAAGCGACGCTTCGGCGCCTTGGGGCGCTTGGCGAGTTCCGGCGTCGGGCGTTCTGCAGTCAGCGTGCTCATTGTTCCTCCTTCGCGACGTCGCGGATGTTGCCGCCGGCGAAGCGGACGTAGATGACCGAGACCACCATGACGGTGAGAAAGGTCAGGATGGACAGCGCCGAGCCTTCGCCCACCAGCCGGTTTTCGCGCAGTTGCGTGTAGGCGAGCATGGACATGGATTCGGTGCCGTTGGCGCCGCGGGTGAGGACGAACGGCAGGTCGAAGACGCGTAGGGCGTCCATGGTGCGGAAGATCGCGGCGAGGACGATCGCCGGACGTAGCAGCGGCAGGGTGATGTTCACGAAGGTCTGCCATTTGCTGGCGCCGTCGAGTTCCGCGGCCTCGTACGTTTCGGCGGAGATGACCTGCAGGCCCGCCAGGATGATGAGTGCCGCGAAGGGCGTGGTCTTCCAGACGTCGGCCATGACGATCACGGCCATCGCGTAGCCGTGCTCACCGAGCCACACCACATCGCCGCCCGGCAGCCCCAAGGTGGAGAGGACGTTGGTGACCAGGCCCATGTTGGGCTGGAACATCGTTTGCCAGGTGATGGCGCTGACCACCGTGATGATCGCGTACGGCAGCAGAACCACGGTGCGTAGGACGGCGCGGCCCTTGAATGCGAGGTTGAGCAGGAGCGCCATGGCCGTGCCGAGGATGAGTTCCAGGCTGACCGAGAGGCCCGCGAAGAGGAACGTCTGGCCGAACGCAGCCCACCACTCCTGGTTTGCGAGGGCGTTGATGTAGTTTTCCAGTCCGACAAAGCGGGACAGGCCGGCGGTGCGGACGCTGTACTGGTTCAGCGAGAGCCAGATCGCGTAGCCGATGGGGACCGCCGCAACCAGCGCCATGATGACCAGCGACGGGGCGGTCATGCGGAACGCGAGCTTACGTTCGGCGCGGTCGCGGCCGCTTGTCTTCGCTGGGCCGCGGCTTGCCGGGATTGTCTTTATGGCCATGACTAGAAGCTCGCCTTGGCGGTGGTGATTTCCTCGGCCATTTTCTGCACGGCCTCCTCGGTGGAGGCGGTGCCGGAGAGGACGGCGTAGACGTTCTTGTAGATCGCCTGGCTGATCTGCGGGTAGACCGGGGAGATCGGGCGCGGCTTGGCACCCTTTACCGAGGCGAGGAGTTCCGTGGCGAACGGCATCTTCTGCAGAACCGCTGGATCGGAGTAGGCAGCTTCGTTGACCGGGGCCTGCGAGTAATCCATGGCCACGTGCTTCTGCCAGTCCGGGCTGGTGGCGAAGTCGATGAACGCTACAGCTCCGGCTTGGTTGGTGGAGTGGGCGGAAATCGCCAAGTTCCAGCCGCCTAGCACGCCGGAAGCCTTGCCGCCTTCCCATGCCGGCAACGGCGCGACGGCGAAGCTCGACGCCAGCGGTGTCGCGTTCAACAGCCGGTACACGTGCGGCCAGTTGCGCTGGTATCCGAAGTCGCCGGACTCGTAGGCGAGGCGGGCCGGGTCTTCGTTGTAGGTGAGGACGGCGCGGTCCGCCGAGCCGTTCTTGAGGCCCTCGCTCATGAAGTTGAGGACGTCGCGGGTTTCCTTGGAGTCGATTTTGACGTCGCCCTGGTCGTTGAGGACTTCGCCGCCTGCGCTGTAGAGCATTTCGAGGAAGTTCACCGTGAGGCCCTCGTACTGCTTGCCCTGGTAGACGTATCCGTTGCCGGGAGCCTTGGCGGCTTCCGCGTAGAGCTGCTGCCAGGACTCGGGCTTGGCTACTTTGTCCTTCTGGTAGTAGATCAATCCGGCGTTGGTGAAGAACGGCGAGCCCCAGTACTTGTCCTGGTACTTTGTGGTTTCCACTGTGGAGGGAATGAGCCGATCCTTGTTGGCTTCCACCAACTTGGTCTGATCCAGCAGCCAGCCCTGGGAGGCGAACTCGGAGGTCCAGATGACGTCCGTGACGAAGAGGTCACACTCGGTGGACTTGCCCTCGAGCCGCTGCACAATCTGCGTGCGCGCCTCATCCGTGGTGGCACCGATCTCGGTGTACTTGGCCGTGACCTTGCCATTCGCCTTGGTGAACGCCTCCGCAGTGCCCTTGTAGATGCCGCTCGCGTCCTTGACACCGCAGATGTTGACGGCACCACTGGCATTAGCGCCCGACGCCGGATCGGCAGCTGCCGCTTGTTCCGCACCTTGGGGCGTGGCTCCCCCGCCGCATGCGCTGAGGAGGAGGGCTGCGGCGATTGCGGTCGCTGCCAGTGCTTTTCTGTTTCGTGCGGCTTTGTTCTGGAGCGGGAGAGCAGGTCGGTTCAAGTCCACAAGTGGCTCCTTTGGGTCTGTGGGCGGTGGCGTTCAGTGCGCGTTTCGGCTGGCCCGCGTGCTGAGGGTGGCTTCTTTGCCGGTGGTTCTTGTGATCCATGGAATCGATTCCAAACGTGGTCAAAAGAATCGGCCTCGCGGCCGTGGAATCGATTCCAAAGTAGTGTGACAGGGACCACTGAGGGCTGTCAACCCTCTTTATTTTGTGGAGTCTCGGATGACGAGTTCGTGCGGGAGGAAGGTTCTTCCTTTGCGGTGTGAGCCCTCGACGGTCATCCGCTCCAAGAGTTCAGCGAAGGCGACTCGGCCCATTTCATAGGCCGGCTGCCTCACCGTGGTCAGCTCCGGGACGCACATTTCTGCTTGGGCAGAGTCATCGAAACCGGCTACGGCGATGTCGTCGGGAACTCGTAGGCCGGCGTCGGTGAGTTCTCGAACGCAGCCGGCTGCGACTACGTCGGTGCCGCAGAAAACGGCGTCGGGGAGGTCTTTTGCTTCCAGGAGCTTCTTTGTCAGTGCTCTACCCGCATGGAAACCGAAGTTACCCTCGCCGAACAGGATCTGGTCCGACTCCAGACCTTGCTCCGTGAGCGCTTGGCGGAAACCTTCTTCCCTGAGTCGCCCCGAGAGGGCACCCCTATGGGCGAGCATGGCCAGCTTCTTCGCACCCGTGTCTATCAGGTGCTTGGTGATGTCGTAGGCTGCTTGGCGGTCATCGATGGACACCCCGAACGCTGCTTCGGCGTCGACGATTTCACAGACCTGGATGACGCTTAGTTGCTCGGCGACTGAGTTGACCTCGTCGTCCGGCATCGTGGGCGAGAAGATCACCAGGCCATCCACTGAGCCGTTCCGGAGCATGTCCACGAGTTGCTGTTCGCGGTCCCGGTCTCCGTCGGTTGCTGCGATGAGGCTCACGTAGCCGTAGTCGGCGGCGGCGTCGCCTACTCCTCGGAAGACTTCGCTGATTACGAGGGAGTCTAGGTTCTTGGCCAAGGCCAGGACGCGCATGGTGCGGTCCCTTCTTAGGTCCCGCGCCGAGGCCAGAGGGCGGTAGCTCAGCTCCTTTATGGCGGCGTTGACCTTCTCCTTGGCCGACGCGCTGACAGCCGGGCTCCCGTTCAAGACGCGCGACACAGTGCCAACGGACACTCCCGCCGTCCTGGCGACGTCCTGAACTGTCGGCCGAGCCATTCGATTGTCCTTCCGTGAGCAGTTCTGCGGCTTCTGCATAATTGCCGCGGCATGCCCAGCGACGCTCCTCAGCTTAGTCGGAGGACGGGGCACGAGCTGGACTGACGATCAGGGGCAGGCCACCTTCGGACGAGCGGCCCCCAAATCGACTTTGATGAGAAGAACATTGTGCCAGGGGCTCACCGCGCCTGGATCTTGCCTTGAAGACATATGAGCAGGCGTTGCTGCCCATATGGCATGCTTTCTCCGTCCCCTTCGCGAACAAAGCAAAACCGAATACAGGCAGACATGGACGAAACAGGATACACAGCCACACTGGGAGAACTGAATGCTCCCGGACCTGACGGTTTCTCCCGTCAAACCACAGCAACACCCACACGGCAATTAAGCATTCGGGACGGAAATGGCCTGACAGTATTCACAGCTAGAACCGCAGACACGCCCGAGGCGGCCGACAGGCACATAAGATCCGCCGGCTTCCAGCGAACAAGCGACTGGCTGGATGGTGCTTGCAGCGTGAACCGGATTCCCGCCACAACTCTTCGGCGCAAACGGATATTGGTTTTCGGATCAGTGGTGGCTGCGCTGATTGTTGTCATTGGAGGATGCAGTGCACTCAATGCTGCGCGACAAAGCAAACCCACACCGACAGCGACGTCCACCTATGTCCCACCATTCACTGCTTCCGGGACACTAACTATCGAATCCACGACGAGCATCAAACGGAATCTCCACAATGTGTACGACCGGTCCAATGACAATTGCTCCCCAATGGGAGGATACGAGGATCTTGCCTTGGATACAGCCGTGGAAATCACGGGCAACAACGGCAAAGTTGTCGCCGTAGGAAGGATCAAAAGCGGAAAGCAATCGCCGGAGCCCAAAAACTGTGTGCTTTCCTGGGCGGTGGACAATGTCCCTTCCGGCCAGCTTATCTACACCATCAGTTTCGGCCATCGCAGCCCGGTAACACTGACAGAGCAGGAACTCCGCAGCGGCTACGAAGGATCCATAGGTAGCGGCTCCTGATACGGGCGGCAGCTAGCTCTTCGCCTCGATGGGGCCGTGGCCGCAGCCCGGTCCGACGGCCTCTCGTGGGACAGAATCGGCAGGGCCTTCTGCATGACCCGGCAAGGAGCCCGAAGTCGCTTGGACTCCCCGGCAACCGGCCAGGAAGATCCCCTTATCCAGGCCAGCTGCGGACGGTATACAGAACTTGCCAAGGCATAGACACGGTCGTGATCAAACCTTGGTAGAACATGAAGATAGCGTCAGCGGGCAAAGTCTGCCTCATAAAACTGACCCCGGTCATCGACCGGGGTCAGGAAGCCTAGGCGGGATTCGAACCCGCGACCTCGAACTACGTTTCAGGTAGGCGCTCTATCCTCTGAGCTACTAGGGCACGAAGTGCTGGCAGGACTCAAAGAGTTGAGTAACACCAGCATCCCGTGCGAGGTCCACTAAATGTACCACGCCACGGGATGGATGCTGGCAAGCTTGGGAACGGCTGGCCGAGGGACCCAGGTAATACTTGATCCCTAGCGTCGGCTCTTCTTTCTCTTGCCAGGATTTAGCCTTTTTGTTGCCCTCCGAGCAGAAGGCGGTATCGGTCGGGCCGTAAATTCTGCAGGCAGAAGGCCCATGGATTTGGCCAGGGCATCAAGTTCTGGCCTGTCACTTGGTGGCGAGTTGTCGTAGCGTACCGACCGGATATTTGCGCGCTGATCAAGCAAGACCATGAGCGCCCGATCTGATGCAATTTGGTATTTCTTCGTTGTCCCGTACGTGGCCAGGCGGTCGCTTGCCACCTGATGGGTCATGCCCGCCGGCTGTGTGCCAACGAAAAGCGCTGGGTACCCCCAAGCGCCAGGGAAACCTACGAAGAGGCTGTGCGGTTCGCTGTCGTTCTTAGTAGCGGTGATCAATGACTGGATCTGTTCGACTAGGTTGTCTTGAGCTTCACCACTGAGATTCAGCAGATCTGCTGAAAAGCGAAACCATCCTGGCTTCTTCCCATCCTGCAGAAAATCCACAAGACTAAGGAGCTTTGGATGGGATTTGAACCTAGGCTTGGCCACGGGCTCCTCTGTCGAGCCCTCCTGATAATAGATCCATGCATCGAGCGGATCCGTGTGGGTCATTACGCGCGTCGGGACGGCGCTATCTCGATAGCGCCGTCTGTCTTGACCGGATGGACGCCGAACACCAAGAAACTCTTCGCTCGTTCGGTCCGGATCTGGCTCAACATATAGATTCCCTGAAAGAAACAGCATGAAAAGATCGAGCTCATCGATGGCCCAGAATTTTAGTGAGACCTCCGACTCGGTGCGTCGGCGTAGGTAAAGAAGAAACTCGGCTGGGCGATCGAGCACTTCCGAAATGATGGCGAGATCGGATAGGGAAACAACCCAAGGAAACCGGTCAGTCTTAATTACGTCACCGCGAACCAATTCGTCGAGGGCCGTTCCGAGAGGGCCAATGTCGTCGAGGCAGATGGCGATTGACCGTATCTCTCGGACTCCTGACAGGTCGAACCAAGTCTTG
This sequence comes from Arthrobacter sp. Rue61a, assembly GCF_000294695.2. Taxonomy (NCBI): domain Bacteria; kingdom Bacillati; phylum Actinomycetota; class Actinomycetes; order Micrococcales; family Micrococcaceae; genus Arthrobacter; species Arthrobacter sp. Rue61a. Next base: position 3,988,974 of record NC_018531.1, read on the forward strand.
TCTTCAAGCCAGAGCCCGCCGTTGGCGCGAATTAGCCCCTCCAGGCGGAGAGCTTGGTCAGTTGCATCCCCAACGGTAGAGCGCAGGTCGCCGGTTAGGCGCTGAACGTGCCCGCCTCGTGCTTGGTGCGACATGCTTCGTCCTTTGACTTCGACGCAAACTGCGACGTCTTCGATGAGGAATAAGACGTCGGACTCGGTCTGCTCGGCTATGGACGTAATCTCGCTTGCTGTCGAGGACAGGCGTTCCAGGTTCACTCCTGGATTCGGCCTGAAGTACTTGAGGTTAACGTGGGTGGCATCGGCTCCCAGCAGCGTTGTCAAATACTCGACGGAAAATTGCTCACTTACGCCCAAGCGGCGCTTCTCATATCGCTTCCAACGGCCGGACTTTTCCTTCAGCTTCGCTTCGACAACCAGTCGCAAACAATCTGTTCCGATAGGAACGCCCAGACCCACGTAACTGCCTGCGCCGTCGCCAATTAGAGACGCACCCCGCAAGGGGTTATCGCCTGCCAGAAACGACTGGACTGCAGCGACAGGATCCCTTTCGCCTGCGAACGATACGCTGAAGAGATCGAATATCGCCTGCACTCGGTCTTCTGGCACATCTGAACCATGCGCGATCTCTGAAGCAGTAAAACTGGCGCGTTCGCCTGGGAAGACCATGAAGTCATAGAGCGCAGCCTTGCCCTCCTCAGTTCTGGCCGAGCTTTGATTCTTGCCCCCGCCGGCCCTCCATTCATGGGCTATTTGACCAACTGTTTCTCCCGCTGAATTCAATCGGTCCCAGTAGACCGTATCGATGGTCGTACGTACAGCCAGGAAATCTTCATAAGTGAAGCCAATGCTGTCAAGGAGAAGCGTCCCCAAGTGCTTGCTGCTGAACAATGCTTCATTGATTGCTTCATGTATGTGTGCATACTGCTTGAACTTCACGTTGAGCTCGTGGCCCACGTATGTGGCAGCCAGTGTCGTAAGGGGCCCAAATTTCTGTGACTCGCCCTCCGAGAGCAGCATGAATTGCCCAACGCTGAGCATTGTGTGCGCGCGTTCGTGAAGGTTCGGGACTAAGCGAGAGGGCTGAGAACCTTTCGGATCGACGCCTGGCAGCAGACGTCTCCCTCGCGCCAGCAGAATCAGGGCAACCAGTTCAACGGCCGCAGGCAGTTGTCCGGCGAGACTCTCTCGGCGTCCCGCAAGCACCATTGGTGTTTCGTGATTCCTCATCAGTTCAATGACGTCAAAGGCATCCGCTTGATTGACCGCCTTGGCAATCGCTTCTACGTTCTCCCGGATGGCTTCGGGTCCGCGAGCAACAAGATCAGGAAGTGTTTCCCCCGGGCCAAGGTTGGCCAAGGACGTGGCCATACTCTGAACGAGGGATTCTGCAGCCACTTCGTCCGCTGCAATTATTCGACGGAGCCGTGCGTCTTTTTTCGGTGTCACTTCGATGGTGTCTTTCGGTTCTACTAGGTCGCCAGGCTTTAGTCAGTTGTGTTCGGTGACTTGCTTAGCGGCCGAGGTGTTGTGCCTGAGTGCGGGCGCGTTGTGCGGGGTTCGCGTTGATCTTGCCGGTGGTGTTGCCAGCTCCGGCAGCTGCGAGGGCTGCCGGGTATTTCTGCTGGGACTCCCCGAATTGTTTGGCGGCGATTCCACGTTCGGGAGCTCCTGCTGCGCGCATCCTGGCCTGTTTCCCTCTCGTTCTCAGCGCAACTGGCGGACATCTAGTCAACCCGGTCGTTGGTCCACGCCAGCTCGTCATGACTCGGTCCGTTCGACCCACAGTACTGACAGATCCACATTCCAGAGTCGAAACTCATCGGCAAGGCTTACTAGTCGCATCCGGCTGAATGCATAGAGGCTGTCGGCCGTGACCGGCCGGTCTCGGCACATCACGATAACGACTTTGCGGGGACGGTCGGGGACCCAGGATACGTCGCCACCAGCTTCTAGGACTCTGTCCCTTAGTGCCTTCCTTGCCGAGGCGTCCTGAAGCAGCGTTTGCGTTGATACCGCGGCCTGTGCGAGAAGATGGCTGAGGGGGGAACTTTTGTCGACTCTTTTCACATGAATGAAAACTTGATCTGGGGTCAGGATGTCGCACGCCTCAAAGCCATCGGCATTGGAATCACAAATGATGCCCTTGGCATCAAGGTTTACCCCTCCAAGCTTTTCCGTTGCCAGCTGGTTGTAGTTTGCTTCTGTTCCTCCTTGCCACCGCGGCAGGTTCGGAACAGGCGATGGCCGATCGAAAATTGACTGAGTCTTTGCCGCCAGGCGCTCGTTGAGCTGACGGTCAAGCTCATACCATTGGCCGTCATGCAGACAGTATCGGCCGGCATCGTTGGCGAGAGTTGTCTCAAAGACAATCCACCGCTTTGCCGGGAGGACGCTACTGACCGGATCCTCGTCATCGGCGACTGCCTGTACTTTCATGGAATCGAGACGTCGCACCCTTTGACCGGCAGGAAGCTCAGCAAGGGGCTCAAGTAGCGTGTCCAGACTCGGTTCCCGAAGAGTGCCATCGTTGAAACCACGCGGGGCACCAGAAATGCGGAAGTGGCTGATCGGCACAGCAACGTCTGCTGCTTCCGTGGGCCACGCAAGCCCAATGTCCTCTTGACCATCGACACCCAGAGCAGAGTCCAGCGCGTCTTGGAGAAGCTCCCAGCGCGCATCTGACCGCTTCACGGCCTGAAGTTGTTCGATCTCCCTGAGTCGGGGCTGCGGCTTCATCAATAGGAGATTTTCTAAGGCGTCGAGATCTTCCAGCATGAGCCTAGGTTCCCTGGCGATCGGGAGCTTGACTGCGTCGGCCCCTCTGATTTCTATTGGGCCGGTTCCCTTGATCCGCCTTGCATGCATTCCGCTGAGTTCAGCGGGAGCAACAACACGAGAGATCAGGTCAGCTAGCCCTCCGACGCCGTAGGCCGTGAGGTCATCACCCCCCGGAATGGACGTCCGCGAGACCAACGCCCGCTGATCCAAACGCGAATGGGTGACCGATTTCAAATGGTCTGGATCTGCTTGCCTGACTGCCAGCTTTCGCCCAATTCCCGTCACGATTCGGGAAGGCTCCAGAGCATGGAGGCCCATGCCGAACGATAGCGCCCACGTTTTCCTTGCCGCTCGCGCGGGCAGAAGGAGGATAGCGGCCGCGGTGGACTGGCCGACTGACGAAACCTCTTGGTCATCGATCCAGTCCCCCAGGGGCTCCGACCACTTCGCACGTTCCCTCTGAACGCTTCCCTTGAGGAGCATGCCAGCCCGACCGGCTACGGAAACTTCCGCTACCGTAAACTCCTCGCGTTCCCTGTACGAGCGTCGTATGTGCCGCCTGACGTCCATGGCACCATCAAGCAAATAGATCGTCACCGCAAAGAGCTCGCTGAGCTGGCTGCCTCGAGCCATCCCTGATCAGCCCCTACTCGAGCGGGGGTCGCTGCCCGGTCGAATCGTGTCCTGTTGTCGGATGGTTCCGTTCAGCGCCCGCACCTGCATTTCCCCTCCCCCACTGTTGCCCAGGATCTGACGGGCTCGGACGACAGCTGCTGCCTGCGTATCAGCAACCGCAGAAGGCCTCTGCGCGCCAGGCTTCCTGACTTCAAACAGGCCGTCGTTCCGCTTCTGCACAACCCTCTTATTGGTTCCCATTCCTGTACTCCATTCATGTGGAAAGACACCCGATCCGGGCGCCAGGTCGTTGATCCCGAGGAGCAACTGAACCCAACAGTAGGTCTCCACAATCCGGAAAGCAAGCGATTTGCTTGATTTTTCGCAGATTTCTACAGTGGTTGCTACATTTCACTGATAGATACATAGACTATCGGCATTGTGCTTTACTTACTGTATGTACTCATGGGATGCAGAAGCACGCAGGTACCTTGATTCGCTGACCGAGAGCCTTCGAGGATCAGGCTTGATGGAGTGGCTCACCACAACAATTTCGGATGTCTGGTCAATCAACATGGACAGGTATGAGCCCGCTTCGCTCGGCGACACTGCCCGCGCCTTCGGCGTCTTGTCTTCCGACAACATTCAGCAACGGGCGCTAAGGGCCTCACGAGAGGGGCAAGGTCCGTGGGGGGAGGGCCGAGCGCGAGCCACCAATCCAGAAGGATCCCTATTGATAACAGCCAGCGGAGTAGACATCCATATCCTCAAGGCACCCCGAACGGGCAGCCGAACGCCCGCTTGGGAACGTGACTTTAAATGGACCACCAAAAGCTACTCGCGATTGAATGCATCTGCCCGCAACACCCTCATCAAAGGCCCAGTGACGTCAACAGCCGGCCAGACTGCGCTATTTGAGACAACACCGCAATCAGGCAACGAAGCTTCCAACACGTTCTCCGATGTTTTTCTCGTGTGGAGCGGCGACGAAACCTCTGGACTCACGGCTGGCTGGCTGGGAATACCGGTCCTCGGGCCAAGCCCTTGGGTCGCTGTAAGCCCGCCCCTATGGTGGGACGAAACGGGCAGGTCCTCCATTAGGTCAGCTCCTTTGCCAGCGCTCCCGACAGACGCGGCAAACTTTGACAGCCTCGAAGAGCCGAAGCCCACTATCCGGATGAAGCCTTTGGTTTCAAAGGAAGAACAGTCATGAATCAAGAATCTGACCAACTGACTGCTGCACGCAGGCGCCGTGCAGGGGGCACCGTCGTTGATTTCGATGGACAGCGACTGGCGGTGGCGAGAAGGTTAAAGCGCCTCCAGCGAACAACTCTCGCTTCGCACGCTGGCGTCACGCCCGCCGCGGTGACCCAGTTCGAAAAAGGGCAAAGCCGGCCAACTCGGCCAGTAATGGTGCAACTCGCACTGGCTCTCGGTGTACCAGTCGAGTATCTGCAGTTGGGACGGCCGATCGCTAGCTTGCCGTCTTCTGAAGCGCATTTCCGGTCCTTGCGGGCGACGCCTGCTTTGACCCGTGATCAAGCGCTTGCCTTTGCCGAGACAGCCTTGGCGGTCGTCGACGTGCTGGAGCAGTACGTTGAATTGCCTGAAGTGAACTTGCCTTCCTTCTTTTTGCCCGAGTCTCCCAGCGATACAGATGTTTCTGCCGCCGCGTCAGAGGTACGGAAGGCGTGGAAGGTTCCGACGGGTCCGGTTGCAAACGTAGTGAGGCTACTTGAAGCCAACGGCGTTTTGTCGCTTAGACTTCCGGACTTTGTTGATCCGGCCGTAGATGCTTTTTCCACGAACTCTGGGCACCGCCCACTAGTCCTACTTTCCCCACAGAAAGACGACAAGGCCCGCAGCCGCTTCGATGCCGCCCATGAACTGGGGCATTTGGTGATGCATGAGGGCGTTGCCCCAGGTTCCAAACTCGTTGAAAATCAGGCTCATGCCTTTGCAGCAAGCTTTCTAATGCCTGAAGTCGAGATCATACGAGACCTTCCTAAGCGTATGGATTGGGAGAGAATGCATGAGGCCAAGAAGAAGTGGGGTGTAAGCCTGAGAGCGCTCTGTTTCCGCGCTCATCGGCTCGGCATCTGGTCGGACGCGCTGTATCGGAGGGCCAATCAGCACCTGTCGGCCATGGGGCTTCCTGAGCCTGGACCCCTAGGCCCACCGGAGTCGCCCTCCGTTCTGGAGCAAGCGAACGCTCTATTGTCCTCCGAGGGGATTTCCCTGGAGGAGATTGCAGCTTCCAGCAGATTCCCTCTAGCTCAGATCGAAGATGTGATCGCATCTGGCAGCGGAAGAAAGCAGCGGAAGCTCGTCGTTGTAAACCCTCACTGACATTCCAGCAAGAACTGCCACCTGCAAATTCGGGATGTATGGGCAGTTATGAAGTTGGCAGTGGAGTAAGGGCAAATCGATATCGTAGCCAGGGGTGGGGCCAGCTTGACGGATCGGTCCGCTATCGACGTTTGCGAGCGAGCCGCAATTACGCCACGGAGTCGGGCACTCGGTGCGGGCCTCGCCGCCACGGGCTTCTGCATTGGTAATCGGACAACTTGAAGGTGGGGACCAGATCGTGACCGATGAACACAGACGGCTTCCGACCTGCCGCTTCGAACGCTTGCAGGGTGCCGACGTTGCCGCCCCCGATGGAGTAGACCGCACTTATGCCTGGGTGCTCGTTGAGGGCTTCGCCCATCAGCCGTAGCGTCGTGCGATCCAGTCCGTCGCTGGCTGGCAGATAAAGGACTGTCCGCTCGGGATCCAGGGAACGTATGGTTGAGCGAAAACCTATCTCCCTCTCCTCCTCCCCGCGGAAAAAGTCGTTGCTCACGGTGATGGCAACTTCCCCCGGCCGACGCAGGGTCCTGACCGTAGGAAGGCGATCGCGCTACCAACCCATAGACGTGAGAGTATTCCAGCGTGAGTAACCCGCATAGCTTCTCGTCCGGAACAGAAAAAGCTCTCTTCCGGCTCTCCGTCGGCAACTGCTATTTCCCGGGATGTTTGAAACCGATAATAGAAGAGGTGGCAGGTAAGCCCATCGTGGGTGTTCAAATTGCACACATCAGGGGGGCTGAACCAACCGCCCCGCGGTACGACGTCAACATGACCGATGAGGAACGCGCTGCCTTTCCCAACCTGATCCTGCTTTGCCAGCCCCATCACACCACCATCGACCGAGTGAGTCCGCAGGACTATTCCGTAGAAACTCTTGAGGAGTGGAAAAAGCAAAACGAACCACAGGGCGGCGTCGAGGCACTTCGCGGTCTCACCGAATCAACTCTGGAAGGCCTCATTGAGGATGCGGTAGAAAAATCCGGACGTACACGCGATGTTCGAGTTGACATCTCGTGCGGACTACAGACCGGTGGTGCCGCCTGGACCACGCTGCCATTCGAAATTCTGAGCCAAAACGAAACCTTGCTAGGTCTGCCGAAGCAACTCTGCGTAAACATCAGTAATGTCGGATCCACAGACGTTAGTGTTGAGGCGATCCAGATCCTTACTGAACATGAAGGAATCGAGGGGAATCCTCGCTTCTTGCCGAACGTACGTTTCTCGGAGCAGTACCCACGTTTACCCTATCGGCTGCTAAACGGTGCCTCGGAGAAATGGTTTGTGCCATTTGCGGCGCTACAGATCATGCAAGCAGCTATCCTCGATGCAACGGGAGGCCTTTCAACCTCGGGCATCTTCGTCTTGGTGCAACTGGCCACTGGTGAGGAATCAGAATCATTTTCGGTGCCATGGTCTCTCATTGAGCCCATACTTCCCATTTCGAACAACTGAGGGCGACGTGACAGGAGAGCACGACTTCGATCTTCGAGGCTATGCCGACTGGTCTCGTTGGATGCCTTTTGACGAAGCCGCAAAGGAAGCAACGAGAAGTCCCGGTGTGTACATTGCCCGGGAAATGGTCACCGGGCAAATTGTCTATGTTGGTCGAGCAGGCGAACGACAAGGCAAAGGAGTTCGCGGGCGGCTACAGGTATACAGCAGCGGAAAGGGCGCTGCCAGTGGTTTAGGCGAGGCTTCATTCGACCGCGCCCTTGCTGATTCAGCTTGGCTAAAAGCACAGCTCGTGCAACTGGAAGCCGGGACGGTTTCGAGAACTCTCGAATGGGCAAAGGCTGCGATTGACCGGGCATGCTTGGAGTTGTGCTGGGCTTCGACTACGGATGGGAAAGCGGCACAGCTCCTGGAAAAGAAAATTGACGCCGCCCTGCGTCAGACTGACCACACGCTGTGGAACAAGTAAACAACGGTGCCGGCGTCGGAATGATCTCTACGGCTATCGCAAGGATGACTTCACCGTTACGGGAGAGCAACCGTCTTCGAACGCCCAAGCCTCGCCTTCCTATGCCTGCGTCAGTGTAAGTTCCCGAGATAGTCGAGCTCCCTCCGGAGGTTTCACTGCCGGGCACTGGAAGGGTGCTGCATCGCGCCAGTGTCTAGACGGTGACACCAAGCTCCGGTTCGAAGTCGTCGTCGGGGTCGGTCGTCAGCGCTGCAGGTAGGGGCAGCCCGTACTTTTCACAGAGGAAGCGGGTCTGACAGTACCGTTGGGCGTCTGCTGCCACACTGCCGAGCACCATTGAATTTGTGCTTGCCCCGATCAGGATGCCGAGGAACGGTAGCGCCTTGGCCACGCTCTGTACCGGGACCCTTGCACCTGCCGGCCCAAGGTGTTTCAGGAGGTTTTCGACCCCAACAAGCACCCGGTGGTCGGCCCGAAGTTTCTCGGACCACCGGACGCGGTCCTTGACCGCGCTGAAAGCGCGGGCCGTTTCCCGCAATGGCTCAGTCTTGACCGCCTGGGCAATGAAAGATCGACGCACTAGGCGTTGGATGAAGGCCTGTTCATCGGGGTCTTTGGCGTCATACCCATAGGAGTACGCGATTCGGGCTGCGATCGACGTGCTGAGAACCTGGATGACGAGGATGTCTGCGGTCATTGCACCCAGGAACCCGGCAACAGGGACCAGTGCGAGGACGCCCATGGCGCCGCCTTCCAGTGCGCCCGCGGTTCGCCACGTGAGGGTGTTGAAGGTCAGCAGGCGGTCGCAGGTTTTCAAGTCTTGGTCGCCTAGTTCGGCGAAGGTAGTGATTTCTGTGCCCTTCTTACGGGCGAGCTTTTCCACATTTCTTGGGTCATTCAGCTCCAGGGCCCAGTCGTTGACCAGCTCGAGCAGGGCTGCGGCACCTTCCAACGCTGGGCGTGCGGCCTTATCCGCGACGGCGTTCCCTGCTCTGCGGATGGGTTCCCTCACACTCTCGGGTACAGCGTCTGCGACCGCGGTCGCGGCACTGCCAAGCGCGTTTCCTGTGTATGTCAGGGTATTGCTTGCCCAGTTCGGTAACCCGCGTCGGTTGTCGCGGTGTTGCCAGTGCTTGTTGAGGGCATCCCATACTTGTTTGTCGTACGGGCTCATGGTGGTTTGCCCGTCCGTTGGGTCTGTGATGTCAGTGCTCATTGAAGTTCCGTTTCGGTTGCGTACGCCAGGTGTGGGGGCGGTCAGGCATGGCCTGTCGGCTTCCACAGCGAGAGTCCGTTAGTTGTTGGTGAGGATGTTCCAAAGGATCAGGTCGTGGGCGTGCCTTGCCTTGTCATCACCGCGGAAGTCCGCTTCCTTAACAGTCCCGCCGGTGTCGATGCCAATGCTGGAAGTCGACGCGAACCTGCCCATCATTGATTTGTTTGAGAGCATCGAGACTGAGCGGATGTTCTTGTATGGGACGGAGACGACTGCGACTTTGTTTCCGACAAAGCTTTTGTCCTGAAGGATCACGCGCATGTTGGTGATGCCTACAAAGCCTGTTCCTACACCGATACAGTCGTAAACGGCGTAGACGATTTCTCCTTGTAGCAGTCCTGCCCGGATCTGTTCCAGTTGCTCGGGCCGGTCATGAATAATGTCAGTCATTGGTCCACTCCCCGCTTAGTCGCGCAGGGGAACGCCTTGCGCGTCCCGCTGAAAGTAGGAGGCACCGGCAAGGATCATAATGCCCTCGATCACGCCCCAGAGCCCGACCAGCCCGAAGGTAAAGATGCCAACCACGAGCGTGAGCACGAGCTGGATGATTCCAATAGTTGCGTAGCCGAGGTGGAAGCGGTGGATACCGAATCCGCCCAGGAAGATACCGAGCAATCCTGCCGCGATTTTAGACTTAGGCTGCGGGTACCCATAGGACGGGTTCGTTAGCGGGGGTTGCGCCGAATACTGCGGCTGCTGAGGCATCGGAGGCTGCGCTGAGAACTGCGACTGCTGCGGAGCTGGCGGCTGAGCCGAGTATTGGGGCGCGGTGGCCTGTGGTTGGAACGGCGCCTGATTCTGAGCTGACGCGTAGGGATAATACGGTGGCGTGCTGTGTCCGTCTTGTGGTGGAGTGTTCTGGTCAGGATAGGGGGAAGTCACGCTGTTGCCTTTCGGAGATTGATGGAGCAATCTATGGCGACTGGCGGCATTCCACGATGGCATCCCCCAGAATCCATGAGCCGTCATCATTTTCGCTGAACCATCGACGATTTCCTTGATAGCTGCCCAATGTTTCGATCCGAGTGTCGAGTCCCTCCCGCGGCTTAGTCCTATCGGGGCATTGACTGCCCGAACCCTGATTGCCGATAACAACGCATATGTCATGTAGAGCCCGGCGTACTTCATCAGAGGAATAAAGGCCGCAGCCCCAACCAGGGCTGCGGGTGGAGTTTCTTGGTCAGGTGCGTCGTCTCCGACGCTCGGCGGACGTGGCGGGACGGCTGAAGTTCTAACTGACAGGATGGCAATCCTACGGACTACCCAAGAACACAGGAAGTAAGGGTAGTCAGCGCGTCCTCCCTAATGGTCGTCCCGAAATCCAGCGAAGGTACTTTGCACGACCGGACAAAGACCCGCCATGCAACGCGGCGACACCCCTCAGCTGCGACACCCTTGGTATCCCAAATCCCCACCCCCTTGACTCCCACCCCCACCTTCCCTAAACTTTTCATAAAGCAGAATCTAAATTCCACAAAGCGGAAACTGAGGCCAGCGCCAAGGCAGCAGCCAAGCAACGGAAGATAGATCCAAGCCCCTCCTCGGAAGGACCTACGATGACGTACACAGTGAACTGCTCCATCCTCCTGACGGAGCTGCCCTTGCTCGAGCGCCCCGCCGCCGCGAAGGCAGCCGGTTTTGACGCCGTCGAGTTCTGGTGGCCCTTCGAGACCTCCGTCCCCACCGACGCACAAGTAAATGAGTTTGAAACCGCCATTAAGGACGCCGGTGTTCAGCTCACGGGCCTGAACTTCAACGCTGGCAACATGCCCGGCGGCGACCGCGGCCTGGTTTCCTGGAAGGGACGTTGCTCCGAGTTCAAGGACAACATCGACGTCGTAGCCGGCATCGGTGAGCGCCTCGGCTGCAAGGCCTTCAACGCCCTCTACGGCAACCGCCAGGACGAGTTCACCCCTGAAGAGCAGGACGAACTCGCCGCGAAGAACCTCGCCGCAGCAGCGGAAGGCGTCGCCCGCATCGGCGGCACCGTCCTCCTCGAACCGGTCAGCGGCGCACCCAAGTACCCGCTCCTCACCGCCGAAGACGCACTCAAGGTCATCGCCCGCGTCAAGGCAGAATCCGGCGCGCAGAACATCAAGCTCCTCGCCGACTTCTACCACCTGGCAGTCAACGGCGACGACGTCGAATCCGTCATCGAGAACCACGCCAAGGACTTCGGCCACATCCAGATCGCCGACAACCCCGGCCGCGGCGCTCCCGGAACCGGCACGCTCCCCCTCGGCGAATGGATCGCCCGCAGCCGCGAACTCGGCTACGACGGTTACATCGGCCTCGAGTACAAGGAACCGCAGGAATCGGCTTTCAGCTGGGCCATCCGCCAGCGCGCCAACGCCAACTAGCAAACGACGGCGGCACCCGCCCTAGCATCCAGCACACCTGAGCTAAAAAGACTTTCAGAAAGAGAACCACAATGAGCAACGTTGCAGTCATCGGACTCGGAATCATGGGCCTCCCCATGGCCATCAACCTCGTCAAGGCCGGCCACACGGTCACCGGTTTCAACCGCAGCCAGGACAAGATCGATAAGCTCGTCTCCGAGGGCGGCCAGGGTGCCACGAGCATCGCGGACGCAGTCAAGGACGCCGACGTCGTCATCACCATGGTCCCGGACTCCCCCGATGTTGAGGGTGTAGTCAGCGGCAAGGACGGCGTCTTCGCCAACGCGAAGAAGGGCACCATCTGGATCGACGCATCCAGCATCCGCCCGGACGTCGCAAAGCGCCTCTCCGAAGACGCAGTCGCAGCCGGCATCCGCCCGCTCGACGCTCCCGTATCCGGTGGCGAACAGGGCGCAATCGACGCCGTTCTGTCCATCATGGTCGGCGGCGAAGCTGCAGACTTCGAGGCAGCACAGGAAGTCCTCAACGCAGTGGGCAAGACCATCGTCCACGTCGGCCCGTCCGGCTCCGGCCAGACCGTCAAGGCAGCCAACCAGCTGATCGTAGCCGTCAACATCCAGGTCCTCGGCGAGGCCATCGCCTTCCTCGAGGCTTACGGCGTAGACACCGACGCAGCACTGAAGGTCCTGGGCGGCGGCTTGGCCGGCTCCAAGGTCCTCGACCAGAAGGGTCAGAAGATGCTGGACCGCAACTTCGACCCCGGCTTCCGCCTGGCCCTCCACCACAAGGACCTCGGCATCGTCACCTCCGCAGCCCGCGAAGCCAACGTCGCTGTCCCGCTCGGCGCAGTCGTCGCTCAGCTCGTCGCCGCAACCGTCAACCAGGGCGACGGCGGCCTCGACCACTCGGGCCTCTTCAAGCAGGTCCTCCAGCTCAGCGGCCGTAAGTAAGCCCAAAGGCAACAAGCAACACAAAGCAGGGAACCCGCCGTCGTACTTAAACGACGGCGGCTCCCTCACCACACCCAAAAACACCACAGACTTCGCCTGCAAGGGCAAAAAACAAGGAGTACACCATGGCTAAGATGCGCACCGTTGACGCGGCAGTCGCCATCCTGGAAAAGGAAGGCGCCACCGAGGCTTTCGGCCTGCCAGGCGCAGCGATCAACCCCTTCTATTCCGCAATGCGTGCCCACGGCGGCATCCGCCACACGCTGGCCCGCCACGTTGAAGGCGCCAGCCACATGGCTGACGGTTACAGCCGCGCAGCTGATGGCAACATCGGCATCTGCATCGGCACGTCGGGCCCCGCAGGCACGGACATGATCACCGGCCTGTACGCAGCATGGGCAGATTCCATCCCCATGCTCTGCATCACCGGCCAGGCACCCGTTGCCAAACTGCACAAGGAAGACTTCCAGGCTGTGGACATCGAGTCCATCGCCAAGCCGTTGACCAAGTTCGCCATGACCATCCTGGAGCCGGGCCAGGTTCCCGGCGCGTTCCAGAAGGCGTTCCAGCTGATGCGTTCGGGTCGCCCGGGCCCGGTTCTGCTGGACCTGCCCATCGATGTTCAGATGGCTGAGATCGAGTTCGACATCGACGCCTACGAGCCCCTGCCGGTGGAGAAGCCCAAGGCTTCCCGCAAGCAGCTGGAAAAGGCATTGGACCTGCTGACCGCAGCCCAGCACCCGCTGATCGTTGCCGGTGGCGGCATCATCAACGCCGGCGCTTCGGCCCAGCTGGTTGAGCTGGCCGAGATCCTGAACGTTCCCGTGATCCCCACCCTGATGGGCTGGGGCGCCATCCCGGACGACCACCAGCTGATGGCCGGCATGGTTGGCCTGCAGACCTCGCACCGCTACGGCAACGAGACGTTCCTGCAGAGCGACTTCGTCATCGGCATCGGCAACCGTTGGGCCAACCGCCACACCGGCGGCCTGGACACCTACACGGCTGGCCGTAAGTTCGTGCACATCGACATTGAGCCGACCCAGATCGGTCGCGTTTTCTCACCTGACTTGGGCATTACGTCCGACGCCGGTGCGGCGCTGGACGGTCTGTTGGAGCTGGCTCGCGAACGCCAGGCTGCCAAGACCCTGCCGGACTACTCGGGTTGGGTTGCCGAGTGCCAGGAGCGCAAGGGTTCCCTGCACCGCAAGACGAACTTCGACAACGTGCCCATCAAGCCGCAGCGCGTGTACCAAGAGATGAACAAGGCTTTCGGCCGCGACACCACCTACGTGTCCACCATTGGTCTCTCGCAGATCGCCGGCGCACAGATGCTGCACGTGTTCGGTGCCCGCAAGTGGATCAACGCTGGCCAGGCCGGCCCGCTGGGTTGGACCGGTCCCGCCGCACTGGGCGTGGTTCGTGGAACCCCGGACGCCACGGTTGTTGCCCTGTCCGGTGACTACGACTTCCAGTTCATGATCGAGGAACTGGCCGTTGGCGCACAGTTCAACCTGCCGTACATCCACGTTGTGGTGAACAACAGCTACCTGGGCCTGATCCGTCAGAGCCAGCGCGGCTTCAACATGGAACAGAACGTTTCCCTGGCCTTCGAGAACATCAACAGCCCGGAGACCAACGGCTACGGCGTGGACCACATCAAGGTTGCCGAGGGCTTGGGCGTCAAGGCCATCCGCGTTGAGGACCCCAACGATCTGCCTGCCGCTTTCGACAAGGCCAAGGCACTGATGGGCGAGTTCAAGGTTCCCGTGGTTGTTGAAGTGATCCTGGAAAAGATCACCAACATCTCCATGGGCGTTGAGATCAGCGGCGTGAACGAGTTCGAAGAGTTGGCAGAAACCGCGGCGGACGCACCCACCGCGATCCTGACCAAAGCGTAAGTAAGTAAAGGAAGGAGGCACCGGAATGCGTGTTGTCATCGCCCCGGACAAATTCAAGGGCTCGCTGTCCGCGCCCGACGTCGCCGAGCACCTGGCAACAGGACTGCTGGCGGGGTTCGGCCACGGTATTCAAGCAACACGCATTCCGGTGGCCGACGGCGGCGAAGGAACCATCGACGCCGCCATCGGCTCCGGCTTCACCCGCCGGACCACCACCGTCACCGGCCCGCTCGGCGAGCCGGTGAAGGCCGACTTTGCAGTGCGGGACCAGGAAGCTGTCATCGAAATGGCGGCAGCTTCCGGTCTCGCCCTCCTCCCGGACGGCCCCACGTCCGAGGCGGCCAAGACAGCCACCAGCATCGGAACGGGCGAACTCATCCGGGCCGCGCTGGACCTCGGTTGCCGCAAGATCATCCTGGGTGTGGGCGGCAGCGCCAACACCGACGCCGGTGCAGGAGTCCTGCAGGGCCTCGGCGCCGTGTTCCTGGACAAGAACGGCAACGAGCTCCCCGGCGGCGGCGCGGCCTTGGCCGAGCTGGACACCATCGACTTCTCCAACTTCGACGTCCGCGTTGAGGCCACGGAGTTCGTGTTGGCGTCCGACGTCGACAATCCCCTCTTGGGGGCCAGCGGAGCCCCAGCCATCTTCGGTCCGCAGAAGGGCGCGACGCCGGACGACGTCACCTCGCTGGACGCGGCGCTGAGCCACTTTGTCGACGTCCTCGCAGCCACAACCGGGCAGCACGCCAAGTTTGCGGCCAAAGCCGAAGGTGCCGGAGCGGCAGGCGGCGTTGGCTACATTGCCATCGCGGCACTGAAGGCAGAGCGGCGGCCGGGCATCGACGTCGTGCTTGAATTCACTGAACTCGAGCGCAGGCTCAAGGGCGCCGACCTGGTGATCACCGGAGAAGGCAGCCTGGACGAGCAAAGCCTGCTCGGCAAGACTCCCATGGGAGTCTCGCGGGCGGCACAAAGGAACGGGGTTCCCGTGATCGCAGTGTGCGGCAGGAGTACCCTGAGCCGGGAACAACTCACGGATGCCGGCTTCCACACGGTGCATGCACTAACCGATCTGGAAAAAGATGTCCAAAAATGTATCGCTGAAGCAGGTCCGTTGCTTGAACAATTAGGTAAGCACATAGGCGTGTACCTGGCGGAACGGACCGAAAACAAGGAGTACCTCAATGTCTGAAGCAATCGGCGCCTATGACCTCGTTATCCGGGGCCAGCGCATCCTGACCACCGCCGGTATCGCAGCCCGCGAAGTCGGCATCCGCGATGGCATCATCGTCGCCATCGAACCCCTGGGCAATGGCCTCACGGGCAACGAGGTCATTGAACTCGCGGACGACGAAACCCTCATCCCCGGCCTGGTGGACACCCACGTCCACGTCAACGAGCCCGGCCGCACCGAGTGGGAAGGCTTCGCCTCCGCCACCCGTGCCGCAGCTGCCGGTGGCGTGACCACCATCATCGACATGCCGCTGAACTCCATCCCGCCCACCACCACCGTGGACGGCCTGGAGCAGAAGCGCGTGGTCGCCAAGGACCAGGCGTTCGTTGACGTCGGATTCTGGGGCGGTGCCATCCCGGGCAACAAGAGCGACCTCCGCCCGCTGCACGACGAAGGCGTTTTCGGCTTCAAGTGCTTCCTCCTGCACTCCGGCGTGGACGAGTTCCCGCACCTCGATGCAGATGAGATGGAAGAGGACATGAAGGAACTCAAGTCCTTCGATTCCCTCATGATCGTCCACGCCGAGGACTCCCACGCGATCGACCGCGCCCCGCACCCCGGCGGCGACCACTACGAAACCTTCCTGGCCTCCCGCCCCCGCGGCGCCGAGAACAAGGCAATCGCCGAGGTCATCGAACGTGCCCGCTGGACCGGCGCCCGCGCCCACATCCTGCACCTCTCCTCCTCGGACGCGCTGCCGATGATCGCGTCAGCAAAGCGCGACGGCGTCAACCTCACCGTTGAGACCTGCCCGCACTACCTGACGCTCATGGCCGAAGAAATCCCCGACGGCGCCACGGCCTACAAGTGCTGCCCGCCCATCCGCGAGGCCTCCAACCGCGAGCTCCTCTGGAAGGGCCTGCAGGACGGCACCATCGACTGCATCGTCTCGGACCACTCCCCCTCCACGCTGGACCTGAAGGACCTGGAAAACGGCGACTTCGC
Organism: Arthrobacter sp. Rue61a; assembly: GCF_000294695.2. Lineage (NCBI taxonomy): Bacteria > Bacillati > Actinomycetota > Actinomycetes > Micrococcales > Micrococcaceae > Arthrobacter > Arthrobacter sp. Rue61a. The sequence continues at coordinate 4,005,308 of NC_018531.1, forward strand.
TGTTGCTTGGGGCGGCGTTTCCTCGCTGCAGCTGGGCCTGTCCCTCATCTGGACCGAAGCCCGTCACCGCGGCATCCCGCTGGAACAGGTTGTCTCGTGGATGGCTGAGAAGCCCGCCGCCCTGGCCCGCCTGCACAACAAGGGCCAGCTCGCCCTGGGCTACGACGCCGACTTCTCCATCTTCGCCCCGGACGAAGCCTTCGTTGTGGACGTCACCAAGCTCAAGCACAAGAACCCGATCACGCCGTACGACGGCCGTCCGCTGGCCGGCGTCGTCCGCAAGACCTACCTGCGCGGAACCCCCATCGACGGCCAGAACCCCGGCGGCAAGCTGCTCCGCCGCGGCAACGTTTAGGTCAACCGTCATGGCAGTCAATGCCTACGGGCCACCGCCGTCGCGAGGACCCGCAGCACGCGGCCTCGCGGGTCGGCGGGCCGGCTTGAATCAACGGAACGGCCTGACCGCACACGGTCTGGCGCTCTGGGTCAACCCGGCCGAGGGCGACGAGATCGATCCTGAGGTCTGGGAGCGGGCAGCACGCCTTGTGCTGGCCCGCGCAATGAAACTTGCCCCGGATGCGGAAGTCCGTATCTGGCCCGCCACCGGGGCAGAGCACTCCGGCGTCGGCGACACTTCCTGGGGCGGCACTCCGCAGGAAGCCGCCGACGCCGGTACCAACGGGACGCAGGCAAGCACAGTTACGCTCGCCGATGCCCTCGCGGAGGCGCGTTTGGAGGCCCGCACTCGGGGCGGTTCACCCTCGAACGGACAATTCACCAGCGCACGCGAGGGTGATTTGTCCGGCGGAGGGGGACGCGCAGCAGAGGGCGACAGCACCGCCGTCGAGCCCGTAACGTTGGCGAGCCGCCGCAGCCAACTTGCGGTGGACCTCGCCGCTGAAGTAGTGCTGCTGGATGGCGAGCCGGTTTCCTTTACTGGCATGGAATATAAGCTGCTGCGCTACCTGGTGGTCAACTGCTCCCGGGCCATCAGTCGTGAAGAATTGCAACGTTTTCTGGAGTCATTTGACCTCCCCGGCGCGGCATTTCGCTCGATCGACGTTTATGTTGGAAGGGTGCGGCGGAAGCTAGGCTCCGCCCGACACACCGTCGCCACCGTCCGTGGTGGCGGCTACCAGTTCGTGCCAGGGCCCTATGCCACAGTGCGCGGACCTGCGGAATACAGCATCTAAGTTCGCTGTTGTAAAAGATCAACGCCCCGCAATGTGCATGACCGCTGTTGTTTGAAATGAAGGCCGGCTGTTTGCCGGTGAAACGTAAAGGATCGCTATGACCCAGAAACTCCTCGTCGGAACGCAAGCACCTGATTTCGCGCTTCTCGACGCCGACGGCACCAAGGTCTCGCTGTCCGATTACCGCGGACGCAACGTCATTGTGTACTTCTACCCGAAGGCAGCCACCCCCGGCTGCACCACCGAGGCTTGCGATTTCCGCGACAACCTCGCCAGCCTGCAGGGCAAGGGATACGACGTTATCGGGATCTCCCCGGACGGCCCGGAGGACCTCGCAAAGTTCACCGGCGAGTTCGCCCTGACCTTCCCCCTGCTCTCTGACGAAGACCACGCTGTGGCCCTCGCCTACGGTGCTTGGGGCGAGAAGCTGGTTGACGGCGAAATCGTCGAAGGCCTGGTCCGCTCCACCGTTGTCCTCGACGGCGAAGGCACCGTGAAGCTCACCCAGTACCAGGTTGCCGCTCAGGGCCACGTCCAGGCGCTCAAGGAAGAGCTGGGCGTCTAACCCTCTCTCACATCCCGCGTGCTTGAGGGAAACCCTCTCTCACATAACTGCACAAAACGTGTAACGCCCGCCCACATTTGTGAGCGGGCGTTTCATGTGTCGTGACTAAACGTGACAAATACCCAGCAGCATTAGTTAATGGAGCCATGGTCTCTCCCACACCCGTGCGCCACGCTGTCGTTGTTGAAGACGACGCTGACATCCGCGGCCTCCTCGTCCTCGTACTGGAGCAGCTCGACTTTGTGGTGACCGAAGCCCCTGACGGTCTCTCCGGCGTCGAGGCTGTCCGCAGAACCAACGCCGAACTGGTGACGCTGGACATCAACCTCCCGGACATCGATGGCATGGAAGTCTGCCGTCGTCTCCGCGAATTCTCGGACGCGTACATCCTGATGCTCACCGCCCGGGCCGACGAGATCGACCGGCTCACAGGCCTGGACACCGGCGCTGACGATTACATCAACAAACCGTTCAGCCCCAAGGAACTCCAGGCCCGCATCCGCGCCCTGTTCCGTCGCGCCGCCCGGACGCCTGCCACCCCCGCCGAGGACGCCGGTCAGAGCGACGAACTCGCCCGCGCTGCAGTGGTGCAGCAGAGCCTCCTGCCGCGCGAAACGGTCCGCCTCAGCGGTTACGACGTCGCTGGCGCCTTCCGCCCTTCGCGCAGCGTTGGTGGGGACTTCTATGACTGGTACCAGACCCGCGACGGCATGCACTTCACGTTCGCGGACGCCATGGGCAAGGGTATGGGTGCCGCACTCATCGCAGCAACGGTCCGCGCCGTGATGCGTTCAGTAGCGGACACCCCTGCAATCGACGCTGCCTTCGGATCCGCCAGCGCCACCATTACCTCCGACCTGGACCAGTCCGGCTCCTTCGTCACCATGTTCCACGCGCGGCTGGACAGCGCCTCGGGAAGACTTAGCTATATCGACGCCGGCCATGGGCTTGCGCTGCACGTTCCCGCTGAAGGGGCGGCGCGGAGGCTGGTCTCTGCCGGACCACCCGTCGGCATTCTGGACGATCAACAGTGGCCCGCTTCTGAGCTGGACCTGGAGCCTGGCGATTCGCTGGTGATCGTCAGCGACGGCGTGCTCGACGCCCACAATTCCTTGGAGGACTTTCAGCGGAACGTGGAGAAAGTGGCGCGCAGCGGCGCTACCTCGGACGATGTCTGCGCCGCTCTGCTGGAGCTGGCACCGGCGGCAACTGCTGAAGACGACGTGACCGCCGTCGTCGTACGCCGAAAACCAAACGCAGGACTGTAAACCGCAAAAGGGGGGATTTGTGACACGTTTCTGGACCCGGCTGATCGTGGTGCTGACGGTCATTTTGGGCGTCAACTACGTAGCGTGGCGTTGGATGGCCTCGCTGAACTGGGAAGCGTGGTGGATCGCTGTTCCATTGGTGATTGCCGAGACGTACAGCCTGATCGATGTCATGTTGTTCGGCCTGACCGTGTGGAACATCAAATTCCGGAAACCGCCACCCCCTCCCCCAGCCGACGCAACGGTGGACGTCTTCATCACCACCTACAACGAGCCGTTGGACCTGGTGATGACTACGGCCTTGGCGGCCAAGGAGATCCGCTGGCCGCACAGTACCTGGATCCTCGACGACGGCGATCGCCCCGAGATGCGCGAACTCGCCGAATCGAACGGGATTGGCTACGTCACGCGCGGCGCGGACTGGACACCGGACATGCCGCGGCACGCCAAGGCCGGCAACCTGAACAACGCGCTCATGCTCACCTCCGGCGAGTACCTGTTGATTCTCGACGCCGACCAGATCCCCGAGCCGGACATCCTGGACAAGACGTTGGGTTACTTCAACGACGACAAGGTGGCGTTGGTCCAGACCCCGCAGTACTTCATCAACGTCCCCGCCGACGACCCCCTCGGCAGCCAGGCTCCCCTGTTCTACGGCCCCATCCAGCAGGGCAAGGACGGCTGGAACGCTGCATTCTTCTGCGGGTCCAATGCGATTCTCCGACGGGAAGCCCTCATGCAGCTGGGCCTTGTGGGCTACGTCAAAGCCACCGAGAAGAGCGTCCGGCGAGCCCTCGCTGCCTCGCGCACCGCCATTAAGAAGGCACGGCGATCACCCGAGGCCGAGAACCCCCTCGTGGAGCAGATGCTGAACGAGGTGGAAGCCGCCACGGAATCAGCGCAGAAGGAACTCGAAGCCGGGGCATCCCTCAGCGAAATCACGTACCGGGTCCGCCGCCAAGTGGACGACGCCGTTCGCACCCTGGTGGCCGCCGACTTCTCAGCACTCCAATCGGACCTCGAAGAGATCGCTGCCATGGAACTCGCCCACGTCGGCGAGTCGGGCGTGACAACTGTGGCGACTGACGCCGTCGACCGCATGTCCGGACGCGACTGGTCCCCGCTGGGTGCGCTCGAGTCGGTTCACGCTGTCCTGGACGCCATCTCGGTGGAACGCACCGACGAGGCCCAGCCAATCATGCCGCTGGCCACCATCTCCGTCACCGAGGACATGGCCACCGCGATGCGCCTGCACGGCCTGGGTTGGAAGAGCGTGTACCACCACGAAATCCTCGCTAACGGGCTGGCTCCGGAGGACGTCAAAACCATGCTGACCCAGCGCCTCCGCTGGGCCCAGGGCACCATGCAGGTCCTCCTCCGCGAGAACCCGTTGGTCCAGCGCCGGCTCACGTGGGGCCAACGGCTCATGTACTTCTCCACGATGTGGACGTACCTGAGCGGCTTCGCTGCCGTGGTCTATTTCGCGGCGCCCATCATCTACCTGACGCTCGGCATCCTGCCGGTCAACAGCATCAGCTCCGACTTCTTCATCCGCTTCATCCCGTTCATGGTGGTCAACCAACTGCTGTTCCTGGTGGCCGGGCATGGGATTCCCACCTGGCGCGGACAGCAGTACAGCCTTGCCCTGTTCCCCACGTGGATCAAGGCCTGCACGACGGCGGCACGGAACGTTTGGTTCGGACGTCCCCTCGGGTTTGCGGTCACCCCCAAGGCACGGCAAAGCGGCGGACCCAGCTGGAGCCTGATCCGGCCACAGATCATCGTGGCCGTCTTGCTGGCAGTGGCGCTGATTGTTGGCCTTATTCGGCTACTCGCCGGAATGTCCGAGCCCTTAGGCACACTGGTAAACGTAGCGTGGGTTGCATTCGACCTTGTGGTCCTGAGCGTGCTGGTCAAGGCAGTTTTGTACAAAGGTTTCGTGCCCGAAGTTGTCGGGCCGGAGCGCCCCGAGGAGAGGAATGCAGATGCAGTTTAGCTATGAGGTCAACGACTCCTACGCGGAGGTGAAGGGCGTGGGCCGGCTGAACATGGTGGCCGCTCCCAAGCTGCGCGAAGTAGTGGCCGAGGTTGTTGCCGGTGGCTCCAGCCGTGTGGTGGTGAATCTGGCAGAAACCGACTTCATGGATTCCTCCGGGCTTGGCGCCCTGATCGGTTGCCTCAAGGCCGCACGGCAGGCAGGCGGCGACCTCCGGATCGCCGGGGTCCAGCCGCAGGTCAAGATGGTTCTGGAACTGACCAACATGGACAGGGTACTCACGGCGTACCCCACCGCAGAAGCTGCGTTCGGCGATGACTGAGGTCATCGCCAGCCGGGGCTTCCATGGGCCGTCCAACGAGGAAGCTATCGAGGCCATCCACAACGAGCTGGACGCCCTGTGGGACGACGCCTCCTTCGTGCCGGACATGGATCGGATGACCTTCGCTACGGCCGTCATCGAGGCAGCCGCGAACATCGTGCAGCACGCGCTTCCCGTGGCGGAGAAACCTGTGGAGATCGACGTCGACATCAGCGTCCGTCCTACCCGACTGGTGGCACGGGTCAGTGCGTTCAACGCCCGCGAACCATTTGCCAATGACATGCAGGCCTCCATGCCGGACTCGGACGCAGAGTCCGGCCGCGGGCTGGCACTGATCGAGGCTTTGGTGACCACAGTGACTTTCGAGCGTCAGGACGGCACCAACACCTGGATCCTGACCCGCGACACCTAACCCTCTCTCACCTCCCGCGCGCTTGACCGCAACCCTCTCTCACCTCCCCGCGCTTGACCGCAACCCTCTCTCACCTCCCGCGCCCTTGACCGCAACCCTCTCTCACCTCCCGCGCCCTTCCGGCCAACCCTCTCTCACCTCCCGCGCGCTTGACCGCAACCCTCTCTCATCTGCAAAGGGTTGTTCTCCCCATCGCCGAGCGCAACGCAGCGTGACAGCATTCGGTGAGATCCGCCGTCGAGCACTAAATGAAACCGGGGAAGAAATGAACCGCTGCATGCTTCGAACATCAGCGCGCCCGTTCGCGGTGGCCGTTGCCCTCGTCATGGGATCTGTTGGTGCTGCCGGGTGCAGCGCCCCCGGCGAAAGCACACGGGAACCCAGCAAGGCGCCTCCCATTACTTCCGAACCTGCTCCTGTCCCTGAGAGCATCGCCAGGTACGACGCTCTGACCAAGGAACTTGTCGCCGCCTTGGAAACGAAGATGCCGGACATCATCTGGTCCGTCGACGGCCCGGCAAGCATGAGCCTCGCCGGAGACGGAAGATGCATGCTCTCCCCGCAAAGCATGAAAAGCAGCGCGGACATCGTGGATCCATCCAGAAACTTTGAGGATCTCTTCGCTGCGGCCGATCCTGTCCTCGAAAAGCACGGATTTCCTGCCTTCGACGGAACCGATCCTGTTCCCGGAGGGTGGGTGGTCACACGGAGCACTGATGCCGTGGGCGCCACGGTGAGCGTCCGATCAAAGTTCCCCGCCTACCTCGACGTCACAGTTCCAGTTAAGTCCGCGAGCTGCGACCCGAAGGAAATCCCGGCCAGCTGACCAAGCACGCGGGACATGAGAGAGCGTCCCACCCAAACACGCGGGACATGAGAGAGCGTCGCGCCCAAGCACGCGGGATGTGAGAGAGCGTGCCGCTCAAGCACGCGGGACGTGAGAGAGCGTCCCACCCAAACACGTTGGACATGAGAGAGCGTCCCACCCAAACACGCGGGATGTGAGAGAGCGTCAGGCTTTGGCGATGGCCTCTTTCAGGGCGCCCAGCACCAGGGTCACGGAAGCGCTGTTCGCGTTCGGGCCCATCATTCCGATGCGCCACACAGTGTCCGCGAACTCACCGACACCCGAGCCGATTTCCATACTGAAGTTTTCCAGAAGGTAAGCGCGGACGGCAGCCGAGTTGACGCCGTCGGGCACTTTGACCGTGGTGAGGCTCGGCAACCGGGAACCCTCGGCGGCGAACAGTTCCAGCCCCATGTCCTGCAGCCCTTCCTGCAAGGCCGCACCAGCAGCGCGATGCCGGGCCTGAACAACGTCCAGCCCCTCGGCCAGGATGCGGTCCAGGGCTGCTTCAAGGCCGGCAATCATGGTGACGGGCGCAGTGTGGTGATACGTCCGGGCACCGCTGGCCGCGCCGACGTACCCGCCGAGCAGCCCGATATCGAGATACCAGGAGCGCGGATCCTTGACCCGGCGCTCAAAGGCGCGGTCGGACACCGTGAACGGCGACAATCCTGGCGGCACACCCAGGCATTTCTGCGTTCCGGCGTATCCGACGTCGATCCCCCAGTCGTCTGCCCGGAGCTCCAAACCGCCGATGGACGTGACGGCGTCAGTAATCAACAGCGCGTCGCCCTTGCCGGCACCGAGCGCAGCGATGTCGGAGAGCACGCCCACGGAAGTCTCGGCATGAACGGCAGCGATCACCTTCGGATGAGGGTGTGCCGAGAGTACGCGGTCAGCGTCTACGGGCTGTCCCCATTCATGATCAACGCGGACAACCGTTGCCCCGCATCGCCGGGCCACCTCGCACATTCGCGCCCCAAAAAGTCCGTTGACAGCGATCACTGCCACGTCGCCGTCGGACACGGTATTCACGAAAGCCGCTTCCATGCCGCCGGAGCCCGTGGCACTCAGCGGAAGAGTCCGCGCATTGGACGTACCCCACACAGTCCGGAGGCCTTCGCAGGTATGGTCGAGCCGTTCAATGAACACCGGATCCAGGTGGCCGAGCACGGGATAGGCCAGGGCGGACATGGCTTCGGGGTAGCAATTGCTCGGGCCGGGACCGAACAGGAACCTGGACGTCAGAATGTCTGGCATGTGCGAACTCCTTCAGCTGCTTGAGGTCATTCTGCCCCAGCCCGCTGTGCGGAGCTAACCAACACCCCCAGCATGCTTGCTGTGGCGCCTCAGCCGGTCCGTTCCCCAAACCGCGAGCGCAAGCAGCGCGAATCCTGCCCCAAGAACGCTGGCCCCGGTCCATCCCCAGACATCGAACACCGGGGCAACGGCGGCGGCGCCCAGCGCACTGCCCACCGAGTAGAACACCATGTAGCTGCCAATGATGCTGCTGGCGGACTCTTCAGCGCCCGCCACGATCATGGTTTGACTGCTGACATGAACGGCCTGCACAGCGGCGTCGAGCACGATGATGCCGGCGATGAACCAGAGCAATGACCAGTTCCCCAGGGACAGCGTGAGCCACGAGCCCAGGAGCGCCACCAAGCTGAAACCCGTGACCCGTTGTCCCCATCCGCGGTCTGCCGCAGCACCAGCTTTGGACGCAGCCAGTATTCCCACAAGGCCAGCCAGCCCGAAGAGCCCAACAATGCCCGGCGGTAGGTTCCACGCGGGCCCGCTGAGCAGCAACGACATACCGCTCCACAGCACTCCAAAGGACCCGAACAGGAGCATGGTGATGAGCGCACGGGTCCGGAATACAGGGTTGCGGCGGGTCAGGACAACAACCGACGTGACAGCCTGCCAGTAGCGCACTTCGCCGCGGGCGCAGCTGTCCGGCGGCAGGGCGCGGAAGACGGCGACGGCGAGGACCGCCCCGGCCGCCGCCGCGAACACGTAAACCGACCTCCACCCCCATAACTCCGTCATGCCGCCAGCTACGGTCCGTGCAAGGATGAGGCCACTTACGACGCCGGCAGTAACAGTACCGATGCTTCCGCCCCTTTGGTCGGGGCTACTGGATGCGGCGGTGTACGCGACGATGGTCTGCACTACGGATGAGGCCAGGCCCAGGAGCGCGAAGGCGAGCAGCAAGGCTGTTTGGGATGAAGCAAGGGTTACGGCAAAGGCGCCGACTGCGCTGGCAGCCACTTGGACTGTGATGAGTTTGCGACGGTCCACCATGTCCCCCAATGGCACCAGGAGAACAAGCCCCAGGAGATATCCGGCTTGGGATGACGCCACGATCCAGCCGATGCTCGCCACGGAGATATCCATGTCGGCGCTGATGCGCTCCAAGAGTGGCTGGCCGTAGTAGATGTTCGACACCATGAATCCTGCGACGCCCGCGAGGAACAGCACCAGGGTACGGCTGATTCCTTGCGTGGATTTCGTCAGTTGGTCACTGCTCATGGCACCTTCTCCATTATTTTGGTTTCGATATGCAACCATTTGAGACTATGGCAGAATGGTTTCATGTTGCAACCAAGTAGTATCGAGTGGACCGATCCCGAATGCCCGGTAGCCCGGGCGGCCGACCTTGTGGGCGACAAATGGATCCTGCTGATCATCCGGGATTCACTGGACGGCAAGCGTCGCTTCTCAGAATTTGAGAGATCGCTGGGCGCGGCGAAGAACATCCTTTCGGACCGCCTGCGCCTCCTGGTAGACAGGGGCGTCCTCACTCGGATCCCCAATGACCGGGGCACTCGAACCGAGTACGAGCTAACAAGCGCGGGACGGGACCTCTTCACCCTCATCCTCAGTCTCCGGCAGTGGGGCGAACGTAACGCCTTCGGTCCCGACGAAGCGCACTCAACCTTGGTGGACCCCGCGACGGGTCGGTCGGTTCCACAGCTCCGCCCGCTCCGCGACACCGGCGCGGAGCTCAAGCAGGAACAGACACTGCTGGTGAAAGTGGGCGAATCACTGCCCTGATGCCAGCAAAGCCCAGGAACCCCCAAGCCCCAACTGCTAAGGTTACTCACCAATACTGAGGCCGCCACGGATAGGGGACGCGAGTGACGACTGAAGGAAAAGAGGCGCCGGAGCAAGGCGTCAGGGGCGAGGTAAGCCAGGACCGTTTCGTCGCCGGGCAGGACCTGACGCGCTGGAAGTCCCCTGCCGGCCGGGTGCTGGCCGGAGGCGCCGAAAAAGTCACGTCCCTGCTCGGGCCGTATGCAGCCCTGATCATCACCCTTATTGTGGGACTTGCCGTTGCCCTGTCCCTGGCCCTGGTGTTTGGTGAGGTCTACGAGTCCGTGACGGAAGCCGACGGCGTGGCCGGATTGGATGATCCCGTGCTGGCGGCGGCCAAGACGGTGCGCTCTCCCGCTTTGGACGCGGCAACCACCGCCTACACGAATATTGGCGGCACCGTGGGCATGCCCCTCATCGCCGTGGGCATCATGATTTTCCTGGCCACCAAAAGGAGGTCATGGACTCCTGTCATCCTAATGCTCGCAGCAGGTCTGGGATCCTTGATCATCACCGTCTTGGGCAAGCCGATCTTCGGCCGCAGCCGCCCGGACATCGCGGACGCAATTCCTCCTTACGAGCACTCCGCATCATTCCCCAGCGGCCACTCTTTGAACTCCCTGGTGATAGCCGGCATCGTGGCCTACCTGATCATCCTGAGGCTCAAGACCACCAAGGCGAGGGTTATCACGGTGCTCCTGGCCGCGGCTTTCGCTTTCACGATGGGCCTCAGCCGGGTCTACCTGGGCCACCATTGGCTGACGGATGTCTTGGCAGCCTGGGCTATTGGCATCGCCTGGCTGGCGTTGGTAATCACGGCGCATCGCCTCTACCTCACGGCTCGAACGCGCCGTCACAGCGCTGTAGGCTCTTGACACCAGCCCGCCCACTCGGCTTAACTGAATTACGTATGCTGAAATAACAGTTCCATGATGCGGAAGCTTGAAGCACGGGCTTCCTCCTGTACCAGCAGGAGTTCCGCATAGCCCACACCATGGATGCCAGCATTTTGCATGAGGATGACACAAGCATGGAGCTTGCAGTATTCAACAGTGTTGAACGGGACCAGGCCATCAAGACGCTGACCCCTTGCCTGGATATCAGCCGCTGGGTGGAAGCAATCGTTGACGCGCGTCCGTACGCCAGCGTCGACGAACTGCTAGGGCAAGCGCAGCGCGCCGCCGAGCCCTTCACCGCGGCCGAGGTGGAGTCAGCCATGGCCCACCACCCCAGGATCGGCGAACGCCCCAAGGCGCAGACCACCGAGGCCGCGATGTCGCGCTCGGAACAGGCCGGCGTGGACCCAGGCGACAACCACACCACAGCCGCACTCGCCGAGGGCAACCGCGCCTACGAGGAGAAGTTCGGCAGGGTCTTCCTGATTCGCGCTGCGGGTCGCAGCGCCGAGGAAATCCTCAACACCCTCCAGGAACGCATCACCCACACCCCCGAAGAAGAAGACACGATCGTGGCCGGCCAGCTCCGCGAGATCGCACTGTTGCGTCTCTCCGGACTGATCAGCGAAGGAGTCAACGCATGAGCGTTTCACAGGTAACAACCCATATTCTGGACACCGGTTCCGGACGCCCGGCGGCGGGTGTCGCCGTCGTACTTTACGTCCGCGAAGGCGACGACTGGAACCTGGTGGCGAAGGGCGAAACCGACGCCGACGGCCGTATCAAGACGCTCGGCCCCGAACGGATTCCGGGCGGCGCCTACCGCTTGAACTTCGCTACGGGCGCTTACTACGAGGGCCTCGGTACCGAGACGTTCTTCCCGGAAGTGGACCTGAACTTCACAGTTTCCGACGCCGGCGAGCACTACCACGTGCCTCTCCTGCTGAGCCCGTTCGCGTTCTCGACGTACCGCGGCAGCTAGCACACCCCGCCGAGTTGCCAGTTAATGCCAATGTTCACCACGAACATTGGCATTAACTGTCACATCGGCGGAGAACGGTACGCTTGAAGGCATGGCTTCAGAGGACACCACCCCCAACTCCGCCCGCCGCGAGATCACCGTTCGCCGGGCGCCCAAGTTTGTACCCTTCATGATTTTGGGGGCCGTGGTTGGTGCAATCGTGGCCGCGATCATCGCCTACGGGCGCCAGGCCGACCCCGCGTTTGATGCCGGCACTGTGTTCGGATTCTTCCTGATTGTCTGCGCCGGCGGCGGCGTCATCCTTTTCTCCATCCTCGCCCTGATCCTGGACCGCCTCAGCGTCAAGCGCACCCAGCGCGCCGTAGTGGAGCCCGTTCCGGACTCGGTTCCGGATGAAGGACCAGAGAACGACGACGTCCGCTAAGTCAGGCGCTTGGCCCGCCTCTTCGCAGGGCAGCAAATGTGAGACACGCCGCATTTTCGCGGGAACACGCCTATTCTGCGCCCGTTCACAGGGTCACATAGCCCGCGGGGGAACGTACCACGGCCACAACATGAGACAATCGACCAGTGGCACGTGGCGACGGAAAACTTTCTCATGATCTTCTCCCCGGCGAAAAAGGCCCTCAGGACGCTTGTGGCGTCTTTGGGGTCTGGGCTCCCGGTGAAGAAGTAGCAAAACTCACCTATTACGGGCTGTATGCGCTGCAGCACCGCGGACAAGAATCGGCTGGTATCGCTACCAGTGACGGCAAGCGCATCAATGTCTATAAGGACATGGGCCTTGTGTCCCAAGTCTTCGATGAGACAACCCTGAACACCCTTACCGGGCACCTGGCCGTGGGCCACTGCCGGTATTCCACCACCGGTGCAAGCCACTGGGCCAACGCGCAGCCAACCCTGGGTGCAACAGCAACCGGCACGGTTGCCTTGGCTCACAACGGCAACCTGACTAACACCGCTGAGCTCCGGGAAATGATCCTCGAGCGCAACGACGGCCAGCTGACCGGTGAAATGAAGCAGGGCAACACCTCGGACACCGCACTGGTGACAGCTCTCCTTGAGGGCGAAGAGGGCAAGACCCTGGAGCAGACTGCTCTGGAGCTGCTGCCCAAGATCAAGGGTGGCTTCTGCTTCGTCTTCATGGACGAAGGAACCCTCTACGCAGCCCGCGATACGTACGGCATCCGCCCGCTGTGTCTTGGCCGTCTGGAGCGCGGCTGGGTTGTCGCCTCAGAGCAAGCCGGCCTGGCTACCGTTGGCGCGAGCTTCATCCGCGAGATCGAGCCCGGCGAATTCATTGCCATCGATGAGGACGGCGTCCGTTCGCAGCGCTTCGCCGAGGCGACTCCCGCCGGCTGTGTCTTCGAGTACGTCTACCTCGCCCGCCCGGATGCTGCCATCGCCGGCCGCTCCGTGTACGAGGCCCGTGTTGAGATGGGCCGCCAGTTGGCCCGCGAAAACACGCATGAGGCAGACCTCGTGATTCCGGTTCCCGAGTCCGGTACCCCCGCGGCGGTTGGATACGCAGAGCAGTCCGGCATCCCGTTCGCACACGGCTTCGTCAAGAACGCGTACGTGGGCCGCACGTTCATCCAGCCGTCGCAGACGCTGCGCCAGCTGGGTATCCGGCTCAAGCTCAACGCTCTGGAATCCGTCATCCGTGGCAAGCGCATTGTTGTAGTTGATGACTCGATCGTCCGTGGCAACACGCAGCGCGCCATCGTTCGGATGCTCCGTGAAGCCGGTGCCGCAGCAGTGCACGTCAAGATTTCATCTCCCCCGGTTCAGTGGCCCTGCTTCTACGGCATCGACTTCGCGTCCCGCGCGGAACTCATCGCCAACGGCGCCACCATCGAGGAGATCTCGCAGGCTATCGGCGCTGACTCGCTGGCCTACATCTCCGAGGACGGCATGATCGGCGCTACCCAGCAGCCGCGCGAACGCCTCTGCACCGCCTGTTTCACGGGCAAATACCCCATCGAGCTGCCGCACGCGGACAAGTTGGGCAAGAACCTGCTGGAGCGCACCGACCTTGGCGGCTTGCCTGCTGCAGAAGACACGTCCGTGGACGACACCGAGGACCCTGCCGAGAAGCCGGGCGCCACGGGTTGCGATCCCGGGCCTGACGCCGAATTCGAAAACCTGCTTACCGACGCTGATCGTTTGACCGACGCCGACAAGAAAGAGTCTGTATGACCTCCGCAACCCCTGCCGCTGAGAACAACTCCGGTATCACCTACGCCTCCGCGGGTGTCGACGTCGAAGCGGGAGACCGTGCAGTCGAACTCATGAAGGGCGCTATCAAGGCGACCCACAACTCGTCGGTGATTGGCGGCGTCGGCGGTTTCGCTGGCCTGTATGACGTCTCCAAGCTGCTTACCTACAAGAAGCCGCTGCTGGCAACGTCCACGGACGGCGTTGGCACCAAGGTCGCTATCGCCCAGGCCATGGACATCCACGACACCATCGGTTTCGACCTGGTTGGCATGGTGGTGGACGACATCGTTGTGGTGGGTGCTGAGCCCCTGTACATGACGGACTACATCGCGTGCGGCAAGGTTGTCCCGGAGCGCATCGCGGACATCGTCCGCGGTATCGCTGCTGCGTGTTCCGTCGCCGGCACCGCCTTGGTGGGTGGCGAAACCGCTGAGCACCCGGGTCTCCTGGGTGAGCACGAGTACGACGTCGCAGGTGCCGCTACAGGCATCGTCGAAGCCGACGCATTGCTCGGCCCGGACCGCGTCCGCGCAGGCGACGTCGTCATCGGCATGGCTTCCTCCGGCCTGCACTCCAACGGCTACTCCCTGGTCCGCCGCGTCATCAACCACGCCGGCTGGGCCCTGGACCGCCAGGTTTCCGAACTCGGCCGCACGCTGGGTGAAGAACTCCTGGAGCCCACCCGCGTTTACGCAGCCGACTGCTTGGACCTCGCACGCACCTTCCCGGTCACGGGCGACGCAGCAGTTCATGGCTTCAGCCACGTCACCGGTGGCGGCCTGGCAGCCAACCTGGCCCGTGTCCTCCCGCAGGGCCTCGTGGCCACGGTTGACCGCAACACCTGGGAACTGCCCGCCATCTTCAAATTGGTCTCTGAGCTGGGCAACGTTCCGCTGGCCGACCTGGAGCGCACACTGAACCTTGGCGTGGGCATGGTTGCCATTGTTTCCGCCGAAGCAGCCGATGCAGCTGTTGCCCGCCTCAACGACCGCGGCCTGCCGTCCTGGGTGATGGGTACCGTCTCGGCAGACAGCGACTCGATCGACAAGACCGGCCCGGACTACGTCCAGGGTGCCAAGGGCGTCGACGGCGGCGCTGTCCGTTTGGTGAACGCCTACGCCTAAGCGCGTACCGCTTTGTAGAGAGCGGCCGGGCAGTCACAAACTGCCCGGCCGCTCTTTTGCTCTTCCTAGACCTGGATCAGGCTCAGGACCCCGCCCTGCGGATCCTGAATGGTGGCCAAGGACCCTGTTTCGGGCTTGTCCTCCGGTTCCACCAGAAGCTCTCCCCCGGCGACCACTGCCGCGTCCGCGGCCTTTCGCAGATCCGCGACGCCGAAGTAGATCTGCCAGCCGGCGTCGTCGCCCTCATCGGCAGGAACGATGCCAGCCACTTCGTCGCCCTTGACCATCAGCGTGCTGTAGCTGCCGCCGTCGTCCTGGGGATATTCGGTCACGTCATGCCCGAAAAGCTGCTGGAAAAACGCGACGGCGGCTTGCGGCTCGGGCGTCAACAGTTCCGCCCAGGCCAATGCGCCGGGCTCGTTGAACAAGTGACTGCCCACATGAGTTCCTGCCTGCCAGATACCCGTGGTTCCGCCGCCCGGAGGTTCGATGAACGCCAAGACACCCGTATCCGCGACAGCCTCCGGACCAAACTGAAGTTTCCCTCCCGCGTGGACCGCGTCCTCCGCGATTTCCTCCGTGTCAGTGGCCGAAATGTAGACGTTCCACTGGCCCCGGGTTCCGGCGGCCTCCTGCATGGGGTTCTGCGGGGCGATCACAGCCACCAGGTGATCCTTGACGAAGGCTTGGGCATAGCTGCGTCCGTCCGGCGTAGGCAGGTCCTTGAAAGTCCAGCCGAAGACTTGTCCGTAGAAGGTTTTAGCCGCCGCGACGTCCCTTGTCTGAAGGTCCGCCCAGCACGGCTCACCGCTGGCGTAGTGCTTGCGCGCTGTCATGCTGCGAGTCCTGTCATGATGCTGAATGCTGCGCCTGCCGGGTCCATGAGAACTCCCATTCGCCCAACCCCCGGCACATCGAATGCCGGGGCGATGACGTGGCAGCCCAACTCGACGGCCTGCTCCACCGTGGCATCAATGTCCGTCACGTTGAAGTACGTCATCCAGAACGGCGACAGCCCTTCAATGGGCAACTTGAGCGCACCGGCGATGCGTCTTCCATCCACCAGCAGGCTCGTGTACTCCTGCAGGTCACCGGCCGGCGTGGTCTCACTGGTGCAACCCGTCACAGCCTCGTAGAACGCTACGGCCTTCCGGACGTCGTCCGTCTGCAGTTCGTTCCAAATCATGGCTCCTGGCTCATTGACCAAGCCTGATCCCGGATGGTTGCCGGCCTCCCAGAAGCCAATCTGGGCACCGGTGGGATCTGTGGCGAAGAACATACGTCCGCTGCCGTTTGGCACCGACTCAGGAGGGGAAAGGAGGGTTCCCCCAGCGGCTTCCACGCGCTGGGCGGCCTCATCGGCGGAATCAACGGCAATGTAGTTCGCCCAATAGGAAGGCATGCCCGCCGGGGCATCGGGCAGCTGCTGCATCATCCCGGCGACGTATCGGCCCTGGAGTTTGGCCATGTAATAGGTCATGCCATTTCCTGCGTCCATGGCATCAAGCTCCCAACCAAAAAGGTCGCTGTAGAACTTTTTGGAAACTTCAATGTCGGTGGAGGACAGGTCCACCCAACACGGTGTTCCCTGCTGATATCTCTCGACCTCCGGCATGGATTTCCCTTTCGATGCGCTCGAACTCCAGCCTACGCAAAAAAGGGCCCCCAGGGTACGCCAATGAATGGCGTGGCCTGAAGGCCCTTTTTCAAAAGATATACGGCATCCGGAAATGCGCGATGACCTTGATGTACGACGGCGGTCCGCAACTCAGCGCCAAAGGCACCTGTTGGTTGCGACAGCTATCCGATCCGACGGGTGTCTACCTCGTCGTCGTCATCTTCCGCGTATTTGTCCTCGTAGGCCGAATAGTCCGGCTCCGGGGGATCGTCGGGGAAGTGGCTCTTTACACGACTGGACGGACCCGTGAGCTCCCGCTCAAGTGCCGAATAGTCAGTGTTCGGGGAGTAGTACTTAATGTCCCGAGCCTGCTTGGTAGCTTTTGCCTTTTGACGGCCGCGCCCCATGGCGTGACCCCCTTTTGTACTTGGACCGGAGGTGGTCACCTTGGCTATCGGTGAGGCCCCGGAATGTTTGGTCAATTTGTCGTATGTCTAGATTACATGCTTTCGGAGGTGCCTGCGCGCCACCACCACCCCGCGTCGGGGCCGACTACAGTCGAAAGCAGGCCAATACACCTACAAGAGAAGCGAAAATTGGGTAGAGTCTGCCTCAATGCGGCTCCACAGCAGGAAGGCACACCCCGGAATATGAGCCAGGACAACACTTCACCCCGTGATGGTTCACCACGCGAACAAGGCGAGGATGGAGCGCCTCCTGCGCCCAAGACGCCACCGGCACCGGCACCGGGCCAGCAACCGCCAGCAGCTCCTTGGGCGCCGCCGTCGGGCCTTCAACCGGATCCCGCCCCCGAACTGGACCCTGACTTTGTTCCCGACCCGGCAAACCAGCCGGACCCCGCATTGCCACCCACGGACGCAGCCCCACCGGAAAACGCCGAGGCTCCCGTTTACGCCGGCCAGCAGCCGTACCCCGGCCAGTCCTATTCGGGCCAACAGCCGCACCCCGACCAGCCCTATCCGGGCCAGCAGTCCTATCTGGGCCAGGAATGGCGGCCCGGGCCGCAGGGAGATCCTGCGACCCAAGGGCAGCCTGAGCCTCATGGGGATCCGGTCAAGCGACAGCGTTGGGTTATCGGCGGAATCGTGGTTGGCGTCCTCATTCTCATTGGCGTTGTGATTTGGGTCCTGCTGAACCTGCTGGGTACGCGCCCGGAAGCAGCTGTATCCTCGCCCAGCGCAGCTCCCACCGCCGGTCCGCTGCCCCGTGACGCCGAGGCGAAGGACTTCCAAGTGGGCGACTGCTTTGCCGACTTTGATGCCAACGCCTCAAAAGCCAGGGCCGTGGCCTGCGACACCGAGCACTCGGCCCAACTGGGCGCCGTCCACACGTACGGTGCTGACGAGTCCTTTCCCGGCACCAACGCCCTGAGGGACAAAGGGCGCGAGGTTTGCAAGGACGTGAAGCTCAACGCGGCGTCCGACAACTACGTGCTGCTCCAGCAGAACGTTTACCCGAGCACCACTAGCTGGGATCGGGGCGACCGCCGCGTTGATTGCTTCATCGTGGTGGATTCAGGGAACACCATCACGGAAGACCTCCTCGCGAAGTAACCAGTAACGCTACTTCCGGCGAACCGTGAGCCCTGAGCCCACCGGCAAGCCGCCGTCGGGACCTTCCAGCGCCTCCAGCCCTTCAATGGTGAGCTCATCAAGGTCAGCCGAGGCGTCCACCAGCACGGTATCGCCGTCCACGATTTCGCCGGCCAGGATCTCCTTGGCCAGACGGTCACCGATCTCACGCTGGACCAGCCGGCGAAGGGGTCGTGCGCCGTAGGCGGGATCGAAGCCGGACATGGCCAGCCAGGCACGTGCTCCATCCGTGACCTCGAGGCTCAGGCGGCGATCCCGGAGGCGGTTGCTCAGCTCGGCGACGTGCAGCTCCACGATCCGGGCGAGTTCCTCAACGGACAGCGGATCGAAGAGAACGATCTCGTCCAGGCGGTTCAGGAACTCGGGCTTGAACGATGCCTGCACCACCGCCATAACAGCTTCCCGTTTGGCCCTTGCATCCAGCGACTGGTCCACCAGGAACTGGCTTCCGGAGTTGGACGTCAGCACAAGGATGGTGTTGCGGAAGTCCACTGTGCGGCCCTGACCGTCGGTGAGGCGGCCGTCGTCCAGAACCTGCAGGAGGATATCGAAGACCTCGGGGTGGGCCTTCTCCACCTCGTCCAGCAGGACTACGGAGTAGGGCCTGCGACGGACAGCCTCTGTCAGCTGGCCGCCTTCCTCGTAGCCCACGTATCCCGGAGGGGCACCGACAAGGCGGGCGACCGAGTGCTTCTCGCTGTACTCGGACATATCGATCCGGATCATGGCGCGTTCGTCGTCAAAGAGGAAGTCCGCCAAGGCCTTGGCCAGCTCCGTCTTACCGACGCCGGTGGGCCCCAGGAACAGGAACGATCCTGTGGGACGGTTGGGGTCGCTGATTCCGGCACGGGCACGGCGCACGGCGTCAGACACAGCTTGGACAGCTTTGGTCTGGCCGATAAGGCGCTTTCCAAGCTCTTCTTCCATGTGCAACAGCTTCTGCGACTCGCCTTGGAGCATGCGGCCGGCCGGGATCCCCGTCCATGCTGAAATGACTTCCGCGATGTCGTCCGCGGTCACGTCCTCTGCAACCATCAGTTCCGGTTTCGAATCGCTCCGGGCTGACTCCTCTTCAGCAGCGGCACTTAGCTCCCGTTCCAGGGCCGGCAATTCGCCGTAAAGAATGCGCGATGCCGATTCGAGGTCGCCTTCGCGTTGCGACTTGTCCGCGGCGGAGCGCAACTCGTCGATTTTCGCTTTGAGATCGCCCACCCGGTTGAGCCCGGCTTTCTCAGCTTCCCAGCGCGCGTTCAAGGCACTGAGTTCCTCGTTCTTATCGGCTTTGTCCGCACGGAGCGCAGCCAGCCGTTCCACCGAAGCAGGATCAGTCTCCCCTTGGAGGGCCAGCTCCTCCATGGTCAAACGGTCCACGGCGCGGCGGAGCTGGTCGATTTCTTCCGGTGCGGAATCGATCTCCATGCGGAGCCGCGAGGCGGCCTCGTCCACGAGGTCGATAGCCTTGTCCGGAAGCTGGCGACCCGAGATATACCGGTTGGACAGTGTTGCGGCGGCGACCAAAGCGGAGTCGGCGATGGCTACCTTGTGGTGTGCCTCGTACCGCTCCTTCAGGCCGCGGAGGATGCCGATGGTGTCCTCGACACTGGGCTCCCCGACATAGACCTGCTGGAAGCGGCGCTCCAGGGCAGGGTCTTTTTCGATGTTCTCGCGGTACTCGTCCAGGGTGGTGGCACCAATCAAGCGCAGCTCACCGCGGGCAAGCATCGGCTTGAGCATATTTCCTGCATCCATGGCACTGTCACCCGTGGCGCCTGCACCCACAACCGTGTGGATTTCGTCGATGAACGTCACAATCTGGCCGTTGGAGTTCTTGATCTCCTCCAGGACAGCCTTCAAGCGTTCCTCAAACTCGCCACGGTACTTGGCACCGGCCACCATGGACGCGAGGTCCAAGGCGATCAGCGTTTTGCCGCGCAGGCTCTCCGGGACATCGCCGGCCACCATGCGCTGGGCAAGGCCTTCTACAACGGCGGTTTTTCCAACGCCTGGCTCACCGATCAGCACGGGGTTGTTCTTGGTGCGGCGGCTCAGGACCTGGACGACGCGCCGGATCTCGCTGTCGCGCCCGATGACGGGGTCCAGCTTGCCCGAACGGGCCACGGCAGTGAGGTCAGTACCGAACTTCTCCAGGGCTTGGAAAGTGTTCTCCGGATCCGGGGAATTGACGTTCCTGTCGCCCCGGACACCCGGCAGGGCGGCGAGAAGCGCCTCATGGGAGGCACCGGCGTCGCGCATTAACTTCCCGACGGCGTCACTTCCGGCCGAGAGTCCCAGCAGCAGATGCTCGGTGGAGACGAAGGAGTCGCCGAGTTTGTCGGCCTCGTTCTGGGCTGCCTGAATGGCCTGCATGGATTGGCGGGACAACTGCGCCTGCTGGACCGAGCTGCCCGAGGACGACGGCAGCGCTTTGATGGCAGAGCTGGCCTGCACGCTCACGGCATCAGGATCTGCCCCGGTTGCTCGCAGCAGTGCCACGGCAACGCCTTCACGCTGGTCCATGAGGGCTTTCAAGAGGTGGGCGGGCTCGAGCTGGGGGTTGCCAGCAGTCGAGGCATTCATGGCGGCCGCAGAAAGGGCCTCCTGGCTTTTGGTGGTGAATTTGACGTCCAAAGAGTGCTCCCTTTCTGGAGATGAACCAATACTTTCAAAGTTGAGTCTACTACGCTCAACTTTGATTTCGGCCCACTGAGTTCCATGTTTGCCCACGGCGAAACCCGTGTCCAGAGCCCACCGAAATCAAGGCACGTAGGCTGGGGCCATGAACCCCATCTCCAGCGTGGAAGAACTCGAAGCACTGATTGGCCATCCCCTTGATCGCGTGCGCCAAAAGGTGCGCACTTCGCTCAGCGATTTCGACCGCCAATGGTTGGCTGCCAGCCCCTTTTGCGTGATCTCGACGACGGACGCGCAAGGTCGAGTGGACGCCTCACCCAAGGGAGACCCAGCCGGCTTTATACAGGTACTGGACGAGCACACCATTGCCATACCCGAACGCCCCGGCAACAAACTCGCCTTCGGCTTCCACAACATTTTGGAGAACCCCAACGTCGGCATACTGTCCGTAGTGCCGGGCCGCACGGATACGCTCCGGATCAACGGAACGGCACAAATCGTCCGCGACGCCGACTTCTTTGAGCTCATGATAGTCAAGGGGCACCGGCCGCGCGCGGCTGTAGTAGTTGCCGTGGACGAAGTGTTCACCCACTGCGGCAAAGCCTTCATGCGGAGCGGGCTGTGGCAACCGGAAACCTGGGACCCTGACGGCTTGCCCAGCATCGCCATGCTGTCCAAGACCTACACACAGCCCGAAACCCCGTTGGAAGACCTTGAGTCCTACTACGGTCCGTCGTACGCCGAGCGGATGTACCGGGAGTAGCCCTTGGCCTTAGGCCGGGTAGACCGACACCAACGCAGACTTCACCACAAACCTGACTTCCAGGCCCGGCACCAGGCCCAGGTCCGCGGATGCCGCAGGCGTAATGTCGGCTGACAACGACTGCGCGGATTGCCCCGCGTGGGCGCGGACGCGGATCTGGTCACCGTGCGGCTCCAGGTCCGTGACGGTCACCGGGAAGGAATTGCGCGGGCTTCCGTGCACGTCGCCCAGGAAGACGGAAACGCTCGACGGCGGGAACGCGGCCACGCCTGCCTGGCCGGGCACGGGTGACCACTCCGGATCGTGTTGCCCGGCGAAAAGCCGTCCATCCGGCGTCGTAATTCCCTCAGGCGCAACGGTCCCGGTGACCAGGTTGAGTCCTGAGAGCCCCGCAGCAAAGTGGCTTCGGGGCCGTTCAAGTACCTCACGTGTGGGTCCTTCTTCCACGATGCGCCCCTTCTCCACCACGATGACGCGGTCGGCAAGCATGTAGGCGTCCAGGATGTCGTGCGTGACGATGATGGCTTTTCGGCCTCGAAGGACCCGCTTGAGGACGCGGCGGAGCAAGGGCGCCGCGTGAATGTCCAGCGCGGCCATGGGCTCGTCCAGGAGGAGGAGCTCGGGCTCAGCGGCCAAAGCACGCGCCACCGCCACGCGTTGGGCCTGCCCGCCGGACAACTGGGTGGGCTTCCGGTCGGCCAGTGGCAGGGCATCGACTTCGGCCAGCCAGTGCTGGGCAGTTTCCCGCGCGGCAGCCTTCGACGCCCCCGCACTGCGCGGCCCGAAAGCCACGTTGTCCAAGGCATTCAGATGCGGAAACAGGAGCGCTTCCTGCGCCAGAAGTGCAGTCCCCCGCAGGTGGGGCGGGCTCCAAAGGTGGGTGCCGTCGTCGAGCCTGAATAATTGCCTGCCGCCGATTCGCGCCGAGCCCGCATCCGGCCGCAGCAGACCCGCGATCACGCCCAGCAACGTGGACTTTCCGGCGCCATTGGGTCCAAGGATGGCAACAGTTTCGCCGTCAGCGAGGCTTAAGGACATGTCGAAGTTCCTGGCACGCAGGGTGGCCTGCAGCTCAAAGCTCACGCTTGCACCTCCACAGGGGTGCTGCTTCGCCGACGCCCGTAGCTGAGCCCGACCACCGCAACTGCCACCGCCACCAGCACCAAGGAAAGGGCCACTGCGGCATCGGCGTCGGTCTCGCGCTGCAGGTAAATTTCGAGCGGAAGCGTGCGGGTGATGCCTTCCAAACTGCCGGCGAACGTCAATGTGGCGCCGAACTCGCCCAGGCTGCGTGCGAAGGACAACACGGCGCCGGACGCGAGCCCTGGCAGAACCAGCGGGAGCGTGACGCGGCGAAGAACGGTGGTGGGCCGCGCCCCGAGGGTCGCCGCGACAGCCGCGTACCTGCTTCCCGCCGATCGCAGGGCGCCTTCCAAACTGACCACCAGGAACGGCAGGGCTACGAAAGTCTGCGCCAGAACCACGGCGGTGGTGGAGAACGCGATCTGGATCCCGGCCAGCTCAAGGGATTTTCCAAGGAGCCCCTGCCGCCCGAACGTGTACAGGAGAGCGAGTCCGCCGACGACGGGCGGCAGCACCAGCGGCAGCAGGACGAAGGAGCGGAGGAGCCTTTGTCCGGGGAACTCACCGCGGGCAAGCACCAGTGCCAACGGAACTCCCAGAACGACGCACAGCACAGTGCTGGCCGCGGAAGTCCTCAGACTCAGCCCCAGCGCGGCGAGGGACGACTCCGAGGTGATAAGTGGAATGAATTGCGGCCAATTCACCCGCAGCAGCATCGCCGCCAAGGGAAGCACCATGAGAAGTCCGCCCACGGCGGCGATGACATAAATCCACCGCGGAATGCCGTGGTAGCCGCTGCGCTTGGTCATGTGCCCTGCGCTACGGCGTTCCGAAGCCGGCGTCCCTGAGGACCTTCTTGCCCGCTTCGCTGGTGATGTTTGAGATGAATGCGGCTGCGAGTTCCTTGTTCTTGCTGGTGCCGACCGTGGCAATCGGGTAAGTGTTGACGGCCTCGTCCGATTCCGGGAAAGGTATGCCCTTGACCTTGTCGCCGGCGCTCTTGACGTCTGTGACATACACCAGACCTGCGTCGGCCTCGCCCGAGGTGACTTTGCCGAGGACATCGGTCACTGACGATTCCTCACTGACCGGGCTCAACGTTGTCCCGGCGGCCTTCTCCACAGCCTCTGTTGCAGCGCCACAGGGAACCTGACTGGCGCATGTCACCACTTTGACGCCGGGCTTGGCGAGGTCCGCGAAGGAAGAGATCGACGCCGGGTTGCCGGGTGGGACGGCGATCTCCAGGACGTTGGTGGCGAAGTTGGTTGCGGTGCCGTCCACGAGGTCCTGGTCGGCGAGCTTGTTCATGTTCTTGCCGTCGGCCGAAGCGAAGACGTCCGCAGGGGCACCCTGGGCGATCTGTGTGACCAAGTCGGAGGAGCCTGCAAAGCTGAGAGTTACTTTGCTGCCCGGGTGCTGGACTTCGAAGTCTTTGGCCAACTGGGTAAAAGTGGATTTCAGGGATGCCGCGGCGAAAACGGTGATCTCTCCGGACGCCGAGGACTCCGGGTTGCCGGAGCCCGTGGACGGAGTTGTGGTGCCCGAGGCGCAGCCCGCCAGGCTTGCGGCCAGGCTTGCGGCCATGGCGCCGGCAACCAGCACTGCGAAGACAGGCTTAGGGATGATGCTCATATGATGCTCTTTCCCTGCGGGGTTTCGATGATGACGGTGGTGGCCTTCACCACGGCTGTGGCCACCGAGCCAAGTTCAAGGCCGAGCTCGCGGACGGCTTCGCTGCTCATCAGCGACACCACGCGGAACGGGCCGCACTGAAGCTCTACTTGGGCCATGACTTTGTCCGCAGTGATCCCGGTGACAAGGCCGACGAAGCGGTTGCGGGCCGAGCTTGCCGCCCGTGAGGGATCGTCCGGGAGATGGGACTGGTCGCGGGCAAGTGTTGCCAGCTCAAGTCCGTCCACAGCGAGTCGCCCCGCTGCGTCCTTGCTGGCAGTGAGCGTTCCGTTCTCCGTCCATCGCCTCACGGTGTCGTCGCTGACACCAAGGAAGCGTGCGGCCTCGGAAATTCGTATTTGCGGCATAGATGCATCATAGTTCCGTATTTGCGGATCAGTGTTCCATGTTCCACCGCAAACGAAATATGACTGCTGCGTTCGTAGCGGCTGCGCTCGGCGGGAAGTGGTGCGCCGCCGTCGTCGTAATTTGCGTTACCCATGGTCCACCGGGACGCGGGGGTCGTACCCTGTTCTAGGGGAGAGTTTCATATCCGAAGGAACGTCCCATGGAATGGATTCGGCCGGACAGCCCGGACTACTACGACGCCCGAAAACTCTTCAACGCGATGATCGACCGCAGGCCGGCTGTCATCGCCAAATGCGCTGATCCCGGCGAGGTTGCTGAGGCGCTGAGCTATGCGCACAACCATAATTTGGACGTCGCTGTGCGCTCGGGAGGGCATTCGGTGGCCGGTATGTCCACCAACGATGACGGGCTGGTGGTTGACGTCCGCCCCATGAAGTCGATCAGCATCGACCCCGAGATGAAGACCGCCACTGCCGGCGCCGGACTGACGTGGGGTGAGTTCGACCGCGCAACCCAGCAACACGGGCTTGCCGTTACCGGCGGGCGCGCGTCCACCACGGGAGTTTCGGGCTTCACGCTGGGCGGGGGCTCAGGATGGCTGGAGCGCTCGTACGGATTCGCCTGCGACAACCTCCTCTCCGTCGATCTGGTCACGGCCTCCGGCGAAAGGGTGACCGCCAGCCCGGGTGAGAACCCCGAGCTCTTTTGGGCCCTCCACGGAGGCGGCGGAAACTTCGGCGTCGCTACCTCCTTGACGTTCAAGCTGCACGACCTCGGACCCACCGTGATGGCCGGTCTCATGCTGTTCCCCGGGGAAGATGCCGCGGATTTGTCGCGCGCCTTCCGGGGGCTCGCTTTGGAAGCGCCCGACGCCGTGGGGACAGCCCTGGTGTACCTCACCGCCCCGCCGGAAGAGTTCGTCCCCGAAGAAATGGTGGGCAAGCTCGCCGTCGGCATGGCCTACATCTACGCGGGCGATGTTGAGGCCGGCGAAGAACACGCGAAACCGTTCAAAGAGCTCGGCCCCTCGGTGGATCTGGTCTCACCCATGGGATACGCCGACTTCCAGTGCATGATTGACGACCCACCGGACCTCTACAACTACTGGAGCGCCGACTATCACAACGAGCTCAGCGACGACGCCCTGGATCTCCTGGTGGACTCAGCGCAACGCCTTCCTGGACCACACTCGCAGCAGTTGGTGGCCCGATGGGGCGGAGCCGTGGCCGGACCGGCTGCCGCGAACACGCCGTTGCAACACCGCGGCGCCGCCTGGGTCAGCCACCCGTTCGGCCTGTCCGAAACCCGGGAGGGCGGGCAGGAGGCAAAAGCCTGGGTCAAGCAGTTCCGGCAGGACATTGCCCCGCACACCACGGGCGGCGTGTGGCTGAACTTCATTGGTGACGAGGGCCAGGACCGGATCATGGCGGCCTATGGCGAGCAGAACTACCGCCGGCTGTCCTTGGTGAAGCGTGAATTCGACCCCGACAACGTGTTCCGCGGGAACCAGAACATCCTGCCGGCACAGCACTGAGATTCGCAGCGCTCCTTCCCAGTTGCCGTGATCAGCGCGGGCATTGAAGCCTGTACTTCCGGGACGGCAGCACGGCGGTAGACGTCCCGACGGCCGGCAACTGGGAAGGATCACATGGGTACACTTTGGCAATGGCCATCTACGTCGATCCGCCCCTGTGGCCAGCTCATGGAACCGTTTTTTCGCACCTCGTTTCGGACACGTCGCTGGAGGAGCTGCACGAGTTCGCAGCCTCCGCCGGAGTTCCGGAGCGAGCCTTCGACGCAGACCACTACGACGTCCCCGAACGCCGATACGATGATCTCGTCGCGGCGGGCGCCATCCCTGTGGAGGCCCGCATCCTGGTCCGCAAGCTCATCGCCAGCGGACTGCGCATCCCGGCTCGTGAACGGAGCAAGGCATTGACAGTACCTTTGATGGAACGTTGGAACAGCGCATACCCAGGCCACGAAGAGTTGGGCCTTGAGCTGCTGGAACGCTGGGGCGAGGACGGCAGGAAGTACCACAACCGGACCCACCTCATGGCAGTTCTTGAGGCCTTGGACGTGCTGACGGAGCCGGAAAAGCCTGCGCTGACAGTCACCTTGGCGGCATGGTTTCACGATGCCGTCTATGAAGGCGTGGCCGGGCAGGACGAAGAACGGTCTGCGCTCTTGGCAGAGGAACGCCTCACGGCCGCCGGCTTGGCACCTCACGAGGTAGCTGAGGTGGTCCGCCTGGTCCGACTCACCGCCACTCACAGTCCAAAGACCGGCGACTACGCCGGTGCACTTCTTTGCGATGCCGACCTCTCCGTGCTCGGCGGGGACCAGCAATCCTATGCTCGGTACCTCGCCGCCGTCCGCGAAGACTACGCCAGCGTCAGCGACGACGAGTTCGCCAAGGGGCGCGCCGCCGTCGTGCGCCGTCTCCTGCGGCTGGACCCACTGTTCCACGGCGAACGTGCCAAGGCACTGTGGCTGGCCGCGGCACGGAAGAACCTGGCCGGCGAACTGGCGTGATCGGCTTCCCCAACGAACCGGGACGCAGTCCCTTGATTGCGGTCTTGCCAGGCGGCGCTTATCAGGGAATGCCGGGCTCCAGCTAGCATAGAGGTGTGACCTCCTACCTCCCGGATTGCGCACGCCCTTATATCCCCTCAGCTGTCCCCGACGTTGAGCACGTCCTGGCTGTCCGTGGCATGGGTGGCTACCGCCAGTACCGCATCCCGGCTCTGGCCGTCAGCATGCGGGGCACAGTGTTGGCTGCCTATGACGGCCGGCCCAACCTGGACGATCTACCCAACCCCATCGACCTCCTCCTGCGTCGCAGTTACGACCATGGAGTCACGTGGGAGCCACAGCAGGTGGTCCGCAGGGGTTCGGGGCTCCACGGCTTTGGCGATCCAAGCCTGCTGGTGGACGCCATCATCGGACGCATCTTCATGTTCCACGCAGCCGGAACGCACGCGGGCTTCTTCGAGGCTGTCGCAGGTATGGAGCCGGATGAGGACGTGCAGCATGCGGACATCAGCTTCTCGGACGACGACGGCCATAACTGGCATCACCGTCGTCTTACCACCCAGCTCAAGACCGGCGACATCACAGGCCTTTTTGCGGCCGCCGGGCAGGGCATCCAGATCCATTCCGGTCCTTTAGTGGGCCGGCTGGTGCAACAGTATGTGCTGTTGGTGGGCGGTGCCATCATGGCAGCCTCTGCGTTCAGCGACGACCACGGCGAGACGTGGAAGCTGGGGAACCTGATCGGTCCGGGCACCACCGGTGTGGGGCCGAACGAGAACAAAGTAGTGTGCCTGGACGATGGCAGGTTGCTGCTGCATTCACGGGCAACACCGTCCCGATTGGCAGCCGTGTCCGATGACGGCGGTCAGACGTGGAGCCCGCTGCAGCCCGTTCCGGACCTACCCGATCCCAGCGACAACGGTTCCCTGACACGCTTCGACGGCCTGCCGCATATTGCCTTCGCGGCGCCGGAGACGTCATCCTGGCTTCTCGCGAGCAACAACCAGGACCCTCATCTGCGGCGAAACACCGTACTGAGCCTCTCCCCCGACAACGGTGCCACCTGGCCGGCAAAGCTGACGGTCTGCTCCGGAAGCTCGGCCTATTCGACAGTGACACGTCTCCCCAACGGGAACATCGGAGTGCTCTACGAACGGCAGGGGTACAGGGAGATCGTGTTCGCTTCGATACCTGCCGAACAATTGGTGGCACAGCTTTCCGCACTTCAATTGACTCGTCCGGAATCCTCGGGCCTGGTCTTCGACATGGAGCTGCGATCCATCACGCCCGGCAGGCCCACTGTGTGGCAAAACGCCGGAGACTTCCATGTGATCCCGTCCAACAGCGGCGGTGTATGGGATGTCCAAACGTGGAAGGAAATCGGGCAGGGCTACGCCGGAGATCAGGTTCTCGGCACCCGGGAAGCCCAGGACCTCAACTACGGGCCTGTCATCCCTGGATATAAAGCCGGGGACATCCTCGCCTTCACCGGGCGCGTCCGCAACCTGGGCACTGACCCAGCTACCGGCGTCGTACTTCTCGGACCGCACAACAACGCGAGCGATTTCCCACCCGCAGACCTGCTGCCCGGCGAGCATGTCCTCTACTTCACACCGACCTACACCATCGCCGCGTCGGACCTGGAGCAAGGCACACTGAAACTCGTGTTCACGGCAGAGGCCGACGGCGGGAGCGTGCGTTTGGAACGAACGTTCCGTTTCGATCTGCGCAGCGGAACGGTTGCTGCTTCCTAACGGTACGTGCTGACGAACGGCTGGTTGGTAGGCACGATCTGCTTGCCCAGAGGCATGAGCGAAACCGGGATGAGCTTCAGGTTGGCGATGGCCAGCGGGATGCCAATGATGGTGATGGCCATGGCAAACGCCGTGACCA
Source organism: Arthrobacter sp. Rue61a (assembly GCF_000294695.2). Lineage (NCBI taxonomy): Bacteria > Bacillati > Actinomycetota > Actinomycetes > Micrococcales > Micrococcaceae > Arthrobacter > Arthrobacter sp. Rue61a. The sequence goes on from NC_018531.1 coordinate 4,034,405, forward strand.
CGTGACCTATCGCGATCCAAATGCCGGCAACCAGAAGCCAGATCACGTTGCCCAGGAGCGCAAACACCCCGGCACCGCCCGGCTTCTCAACCACCATTTGACCGAACGGCCACAGGCAGTAAGCACCGATCCGGAACGAAGCGATGCCCCACGGGATGGTGACGATGAGCACGCAGCAAATGATGCCGGCCGCGAAATAACCCAAGGCCAGCCAGAACCCACCGAAGACAAGCCAGATGATGTTAAGGAGCGTTTTCATAGTCCTCATTCTCCCCCGCCGGCCTGACAAAAAGCCTAGGGGTCTGCCCTGAATCTTCCCTGACTTACAACAGCGCCACCCAGTAGGCCCAGGTCAGCGACTCAACCAGCCAGGAGCGCATCCAGATTGTCGAAGGAGGTGCCCCAGCCGTCGCGAGTCATTTCCACCCACTCTTCGGAAGCAAACGGACCCTGTTTGAGATTCATCCGGGTACGGCCGTTGAGGTCCTCGAATTCAAGGTGCATTTCCTCGTACTCGTGGTCAGCGTCCGGGGCGGCTTTGGCCTGTGCCACCAAAAGAGCCGGGCTGTTCAGCTCGGAGATAGTGGCTTCGATCGGGGCAGATTGCTCGCCGTTCTCATCCGACCACACCATAACTACCTGCCAGATGCCACCAACCCGAGGCTCGACGATGATCTGCTCGCGAGGAGCGTCCACTTCCGCAGGGCCGAACCACCGGGTTAGCTTGTCCGGCTCCATCCAAGCCTCGAAAACCTTCTCGCGGGGAGCATCGAATTCGCGGCTCATGGTCAGGGTGTACTGTTCCGTGCTCATTGCTTAGCTCCTGGCTTCCGTGGTTTCGAGGTGAATCGCGCTCTTGGGAGTGAGTCTAAGGGGTGCCAGTGACAGTCAGACGCTCTCTCACTAAATCGGGGCTTGAAGCAATCGCTCTCTCACTAAATCGGAGCTTGAAGCCATCGCTCTCTCACGTCATCACGGGTTAGACCGAGGGAAGTGAGAGAGCGTCCACGCCAAACCCGAGGGAAGTGAGAGAGCGTCCACGCCAAACCCGAGGGAAGTGAGAGAGCGTCCTAGAGGCCAGCGGCTTTGGCGGCTTGGACGAAGGCGCGGATCTTGGCCAGGTCCTTCACCCCGCGGGATGCCTCGACGCCCGAGGACACGTCCACGCCCCAAGCACCTGCGGCAGTTGCAGCGAAGGCCACGTTGCCGGGTTCCAGTCCTCCTGCGAGCAGCCATTCCCGGCCGTCGAGCCCCTTCGCCCGCACGGAGGCGTAGTCCCAAGCCTCCCCCGAGCCCGGTATTGCTGCATCGATCAGGAAAATTTCTTCGCCCATGTCCGCGAACTCGTCCTGGGAGGCACCCATGGTGACGGCGCGGATGAGCCGCATCCCGGCGTCGTGCACTGTTGTGACGTCCTCGGCAGTCCGGTGACCGTGCAGCTGCACCCATTCGAGCCCGGCGGCGCGTGCAGTAGCCACAGCATCGGCGGCATCCTCGTGCCGGAAAACGCCCACGGCGTGAACTCCCTCCGGCACCAGCGGCAGCAAAATTCGCACCTGATCCGGGCTGACTTGGCGGGGGCTGGAGGTGAGCACGAAACCGACCGCGTCAGCACCGGCGTCCACCGCTTCACGCACGGATTCCGGCGTGCTCAAGCCACACACTTTGACGAACATACCCGCGCCTCCAGGCGTAGTCACAACGTTTTCCACATATGACGTTAGCAAGCCGCATTGCCAGCGCAGAAGCTGTGTCCACCACTAGGCTGGTCGGATGGAGATTATCCGCTTTGCCGACATCCATCCCGAACCGTGGCGCAACGGGGGCGGGGTGACGCGCGAACTCGCCAGCCACCCGAAGGCGGCCTCGGCGCAGGATGGCGCCTGGGATTGGCGCGTCAGCATCGCGGACGTTTCCAAAGCGGGCGAGTTCTCCACGTTCCCCGGGATGGAGCGCGTCATCACCATCATCGACGGCGAGCTGCTCCTCCTCACTGTGGACGGCGCGGAGCACCCCTTGGAGAAGTACCGTCCGTTCAGGTTCTCCGGTGAGGCAGCGTCATCGGCCGCTCTTCCCACCGGCGACATTCGCGATTTGAACGTCATCGCACGCACCGGCGCTTTCAAGGGCTACACGTCCATCGTTGAGATCTCCAAGAAACGCGCGCACCCGGTCTTCGAGGGCCAGCTGGCCATCCTGCTTGAGGGTAAAGCAACGGTTGCGCCCGGTGCGGTTGTGGAGAAAGAGTCCGACGGCGGCGAAGCGGCAACCAGCGAAGCAGCACCCAGCACTGGCGAACCTGTGGAGTTGTCGCGCTACGACGCCGTGGTCGGTTCGGATACCCGCAGCCCGGAGATCTCGGGTCGCGGATTTATTGCAGTGATCTCCATTGACCATGTGGAGCCCGCGCACGCCTGAGCTGGTGACGTTAACCACCAGAAGTGGCCACCCCGCGCGGGAGTTGCTAGCCTGAAATGAAGGTTCCCCTCTGGAACCTCCGGACGACGGTTCAGTACCCGGCACGCGACAAGACTGGCCAAAGGAAATGTCATGTCGTGGTTAATTCTCATTCTTTCCGGAGCACTCGAAGCCGTCTGGGCCGCAGCGCTTCACCGTTCCAAGGGCTTCCGCAAGCCCGTCCCCACCGTTGTGTTCCTGGTGTCTGTCATCGCCAGCATGGGTGGGCTCGCCATCGCGATGCAATCCATTCCTGCGGGCACGGCCTACGCAGTGTGGGTTGGCGTCGGCGTCGTGCTGACGGCAACGTACGCGATGGTCACCAAAGTTGAACGTGCGACGACGGCCCGGCTCCTTCTGCTGGCCGGCATCGGCGCATGTGTGGTCGGCCTGAAGGTGGTGGCATAGCCATGAGGACGAATAGCAAGAACAACGGAATCTTCTGGGTCATCCTCTTGGCTTCAGCGCTGCTCGAAGCCGTGTGGGCCACAGCTCTGGGCTTGTCCAACGGCTTTACGCAACTCATGCCCACTGTGGTTTTTGCCATCACTGCTGTGCTGAGCATGCTCGGCCTGGGTATCGCAGTAAAACGAATCCCCCTCGGCACTGCCTACGCAGTGTGGGTGGGTATCGGAGCTGCGCTGACCGTTGGTTGGGCCATGATCACGGGTGTGGAATCCGCGAGTCCGTTGAAGCTCCTGTTCATCGCGGGAATCGTGGGCTGTGCTGCCGGCCTGAAGGCGTTGCCTGCCGAGAAAGCTGTAGCCAAGGCCGAGTAGCAAGCACTCCCCCGCTCGTTCCTTCCCCTGCATGCCCGCGTGGCCGCGCGCCCGCTGCCGCATGCCCTCTTGCCCTATCCCTCCTGCCCCGGCCCTCCATTTCGATGGTTCCCTGCGAAACGTGCCGCGCGCCCGGCACTTCTAGCAGGGAACCCCCGAAATGGCCGGGCAAGGAGGTGCGCAGGGCAAGGGTAAGCGCAGGAGTCGGGCCCTGCAGGAATACCCTTAGCGTCCGTGGAGTTCATGCCATCAAAGGGCACTCTGGAACACCTACGCGCATTGGAGAAGTTCATGACTGCAGTTCAACTCGGCAACGGCCTCAAGGTCAGCCCACTCGGCTTCGGCGGAATGGCCCTCACCCCGGTCTACGGCGGAATCGAGCCCGAAGAAGGGTTGCAAACGCTGAGACATGCGGTGGACGCGGGCATCACCTTCATCGACACCGCAGATGTATACGGCGCGGGCAGCAACGAGGAACTCGTGGGCAGGCTCTTGAAGGAGCGCCGCGAAGAAATCCAAGTAGCCACAAAGTTTGGAATTGAGGGCAACCCCGCGGACGGGTACACGGGAGTCCGCGGGGATGCGCCCTACATCAGGCAAGCGGCGGAAGCGAGCCTCCGCCGGCTGGGCACTGACGTTATTGACCTCTACTACATGCACCGCCGTGACCTCCGCGTTCCGATAGTGGAAACCGTGGAGGCCATGGCGGAGCTGGTCCGAGAGGGCAAGGTCCGGCACCTCGGACTGTCCGAAGTGACAGCCGAGGAGCTCAGGCAGGCCAACGCTGTCCATCCCATTGCCGCGGTCCAGAGTGAATGGTCAATCTGGAGCAGGGATGTAGAGCTCAACGTTGTTCCTGCCGCCAAGGAGCTTGGCGTTGGATTCGTGCCGTATTCGCCGCTTGGCCGCGGGTTCCTCACGGGAACCGTCAGCGCGAGCGACCTTGGGGAAAATGACTTCCGCCATAAGATTCCCCGTTTTGGCGATGAGGCACTTGATGCGAACCAGGCCGTAGTGGCGGCGGTCCGCGAGGTAGCCAGCGGGCTGGATGCAACTCCGGCCCAAGTAGCCCTGGCTTGGCTGTTCACCCAAGGTCAGCGCCTCGGGATTTCTGTGGTCCCCATCCCCGGCACGCGCAAACCGCACCGGATCGACGAGAACCTGGGGGCACTGTCCCTGCAACTGGGAACAGCACAACTTGAGAAGCTCGACCAAGCTGCAGCCGCCGTCGTGGGTTCACGCTCCGCCGACCCCAACTGGGTGTCACAGGGCCGCGAAGCCGACCCCGTAGGCTGATCGCATGGATTCGCTAATTCACTCTTTGCGCGACGTCACCATCCGCAGCATCTCCGTCAGCGAGATGAACAACAACGTGTACCTGTTGACCTCAAAGTCCACGGGTGCGCAGTTGTTGATCGACGCCGCCGATAACCTTCCGGCCATTCAGCAGCTTCTCCACGACGGTGCAGCTGATTCCTCGGTCCCGACCAAACTGGCCAGGATTGCCACCACCCACCAGCACTGGGACCACGTCCGGGCGCTGCCGGAGTTGGTCGCCGTCACCGGCGCAAGCACGTCAGCAGGAACGGACGACGCCGATGCGTTGCCGGTTCCGGTGGACGTCCGGCTCGGTCACGGCGACGTGGAGCAGTTCGATGGCTTCGAGGTCACGGCAGTCCACCTGCGTGGACACACCCCGGGCTCGATCGCTTTCGTGTACCAGGATCCGGACGGGCCGGCCCACATTTTCAGTGGAGACTCGTTGTTTCCGGGAGGCGTCGGCAACACACAGAACGATCCTTCACGTTTCACTTCTCTGTTGAACGACGTGTCGGAGCGACTGTTCGACGCTTATCCGGACGAAACCCTGGTGCACCCGGGCCATGGATTGCCCACGACCCTCGGCGCCGAGCGGCCACACCTTGACGAGTGGCGCGCCCGAGGCTGGTGACTTGCGGGGCCTGCTCTGCACGCTAAACCTAAGGAATAGGGTGCAGAGCGGGCCTCACAACGTGAAGTATTAGCGGCCGCGACGCTCGTTCGAGGCCGGAGCCGATGCACGACGCGGACCGCTGCGTGCCGGACGACCTGCGCCGGAGCCACCGCGACCGGAGTTGCCGGAAGCACCCGAACCGTAGGATCCGCCGGACGTAGCGCCCGTCGCGGAAGACCAAACGGCCTTGTTCCCGCCGGTACGGGTACTCGTGGTGGATGCCGTGCGCGGAGCCGAAGCTGAGCGCTGGCCTGTAGCCGGACGGCCGCTGCGGCCGTTCTGGCCCTGCGCGCCGGGAACGTCGTTGCGGTGAGTGGCACCCGACTTGCCGCGACCGCGTGAGCTGCGGGCGACGTCGTCGTTCATTGCTGCACGGCGATCCGCACGGTTGGTGTCCGTACGAACCGGCTCAGCCGCAACCTTGCCGCGTCCATTGCGACCGCCACGGCCACCAGCGGTGGGAGCAGCCTGCGTGGAACGGCGTGCGCGCTTGCGCTGGGCATTGGCGCCGGTGGACGTGCCGCCACCCTGCTGGGTTTTCGCAGCGAGGAGGGCCGCACGGGTGCGGGGATCAACCTTGTCCGCGATGTCGCCCACGAGCTTTGAAACCAAGGGTGAGCTTGCGGTGACTCGTTCAAACGAAACGTCAACGCCGGCAGCCTTCATGAGCTTCTTGACGTCGCTCTGCTGCTCGGGGAGCGTCAGGGTGACAACGGTGCCATCGGAACCGGCGCGGGCGGTACGGCCTGAGCGGTGCAGGTAGGCCTTGTGCTCTGTGGGCGGGTCCACGTGGATGACGAGTTCAACGTCGTCCACGTGCACGCCACGGGCTGCGACGTCGGTGGCCACCAGGACGCGGACGTCACCGTTGGAGAACTCTGCAAGGTTGCGGTCGCGGGCGTTCTGCGACAGGTTGCCGTGAAGGTCGACGGCGGGGATGCCGGCGTCGGTGAGGGTCTTGGCAAGCTTGCGGGCGTGGTGCTTGGTCCGCATGAAGAGGACCCGGCGGCCGGCGCCTGAGGCCAGTTCAACGATGAGCTGCTTCTTGACGGTCTGGTCGTTGACCACCAGGACGTGGTGTTCCATGGTGGTGACAGCGGCCTGGGGGTCGTCCACGGAGTGCGTCAGCGGGTTGGACAGGTAACGGTTGACCAGCTTGTCAACACCGTTGTCCAGCGTCGCGGAGAAGAGCAGGCGCTGACCCTGGGTGGGGGTCATGTCCATGAGCTTCTTGACCACCGGGAGGAAGCCGAGGTCTGCCATGTGGTCTGCCTCGTCCAGCACGGTGACCTCAACGGCTTCGAGGGTCAGGATGCGCTGGCGGATCAGGTCTTCGAGGCGGCCCGGGCAGGCGATGACGATGTCGACGCCGGCGCGCAGCGCCTTTTCCTGGCGTGCCTGGGAGATGCCGCCGTAGATGACCGTGGTGTTCAGGCCCATGGCCTTGGCCAACGGCTCGATGGTGGCGTTGATCTGGGTTGCCAGTTCACGCGTCGGTGCAAGGACGAGGCCCATGGGGCGGCCCGGCTTGCGGAAGTGCTTTGCCTCGCGCTCGGCCAAGCGGGCCACAAGCGGGATAGCGAAAGCAATGGTCTTACCGGAGCCGGTGCGGCCACGGCCCAGGACATCGCGGCCTGCAAGCGTGTCCGGGAGGGTCTTCACCTGGATGGGGAATGCCTCTTCGATGCCATCTGCGGCGAGGGATTCAGCAATGGGCTTGGGCGTGCCAAGGGCAGCAAAAGTAGTCATAAACTTCATGTCTTTCGGGCGGTGTCCAGTTGCGGACATCGGCCCCCGACGCCGGTTGGGCCAGGGGTTCGCCGAGGAAAAGTCAGGTGGTCTACCGGTTCGCTTCAACAGCGGTGGCCGGGACCAAATAGAACGCGTTCATCGACGCAGGATGTGCCTCTCACATGAAAAATGCCCCGCCGCGTAGCCTTTCAGGCCACCTGCTTCAGGGCGTCACCGCACATCAAGTGTTCCTAGCTTAGCAGTGTTTCTCCTGCGGGCCCGCATCGGGTCAGGTCAGGCTCGCGTTGCGGGGCCCGCTTTGCACCCTTCCGCGCGGCAATACCCTGCAGGGCAGGCCTCACAATTCACACCCTCGCGTTGCGGGGCCCGATCTGCACCCTTCCGCGCGGCAATACCCTGCAGAGCAGGCCTCACAACGGGTCAGGAGTGGTGCGTGAGCTCGGGTTCAGCGCTCGAAGATTCGGGTGGCGCAATGCGCGCCGCGACCCTCGGCGCAATGACGACCCCGACGACGGCGATCACGGCCGTCAGCGCAAAGACCGCAGCGAAGGGGCTGGCAGTAAATGCAGCGAACACCAGCCCTGTAGCAGCGAGTGACAGCGCGCCACCGAGGGAATCGGAGATGGACATGGCCGCGCTGTTGAAGCCTTGGTTTTCCTCAGTGGACAGCGCCAACGTCATCACGGAGAGCCGCGGGTACATGAGCCCCATGCCGCCACCGGCCAGGATCCAACCAACGATTGCCACGGCGGCGGGCAGCGCCAGGGCGGCCGTCACGAGCGTCGAGATCACGGCGATCAGCACCAGGGAAGCTCCGATCTTCACGGCGCGTTCGTCAGCCAAGCGGTCACCGAGCCGCCCTTGGATGGCCGACGCCCCGGCCCACGCCAGGGCAGCACCGGTCAGAGTGAGTCCCGCGAACGTGGGCGTGAACGCGTACCGCTCAGTCAGCAAATACGGCAAGTACACTTCGGCGCCGAAGAACGCAGCCGACGCCAAGCCGCGGACCAGGATCACACTGGGCAGCCCCCGCCGGGCAGTGAGGGTCCCGCGGGGAACCAATGGGCGTACCGCCACCAAAGCAATGACAAGCGCGACGACGGCAATCACCCCGCCCACGCCCGGTACCTCTGCGGACAGGTTCAGCCCCAGGACGGCAATGGCCGCGAGCGCAGCCCATCCCATGCGACCGAAGGCCCAGGGAACAGGCTCTGCAGCGGGTTCGGAATTCATCCCCCGCACAGCTGGCACCACCATCAGCAATGCCGGAACAACCAGCCCCACAACGCCGAGGAACACCCAGTGCCAGCTGCTCAGCTGGGCAACGACGCCCGCGGCGAAGGGACCCACCAAGGAAGGAACCACCCAGGATGCGGCGAATGCGGCAAAGATCTTGGGGTGCAGTGCCGGCGGGTATACGCGGGCCACCAGTACGTAGAGGGCCACGGTCATCGCGCCACCACCGAGACCTTGGACCAGCCTTCCCAGCACCAGCATTTCCATGGTTCCGGCCATTCCGGCGATCAGCAGGCCAACCACGAACAAGGCCACGGAGGAGTACAGCGGCGCAGCCGGACCCCGACGATCTGACCAGTTCCCCGCGGCCACCATGCCCATCACGCCCGTAGCCAGTGGTCCAGCGAAGGCCAGGGCGTAGAGGCTGGCTCCGTCCAGGTCGCGACTGACGAGCGGCATGATGGTGGTCACCGCAAGGGACTCGAACGCGCTCAGGAACACGAGTGCGCAAGCTCCCACGGTGGCAAGGAGGTATGGGCGGCGCAGTATCCCGGCCGTTGAGGTGTCAGAGGTCATGGACGTCAGCCTAGAACCTCAACTAATGTTGAGGTCAATCCACCGCTCCGGCCACCGAAAGCACTTCATGCCGCCAGTCGAAACCCACCGGCCCCTCACTATCGGTGAGCTGTCCGAGCGGAGTGGAGTGTCGGCGTCGGCCCTTCACTTTTACGAACGCAACGGGCTCATCGAAGCGGAGCGAACAGCCGGTAACCAGCGGCGATACCGGAGGGACACACTGCGGCGGGTCGCCTTCATCAAGACGTCCCAGCGGGTGGGCCTACCTCTGAAGGACATCCGCGAGGCCTTGGACTCATTGCCCGACGGTCGGACACCCACCAAGCGCGACTGGTCCAAACTGTCCCTGCGCTGGCGCAAGGAGCTGGACGAGCGGATCGCGGCTTTGCAGCATCTGCGCAACGACCTCGACGGGTGCATCGGCTGCGGCTGCCTAAGCCTGAAATCCTGCACGTTGCAGAACCCGTCAGACGAACTTGGAGCATCGGGAGCCGGGGCCCAGCGGTGGACTTTGCCGGAATAGCAACAGGCATTGCCTTTCAACGCAGCGTCACGGCACGCTTGGGTTATGACTGAACACACGCACGACGCCGGCACTCACCACCACGGTCAGCACACCCATGAAGGTGCTCAGCAGAGCGGATTGAACCTCCACGAGGACGCCGACAATGCCGTGGACATGTGGGACGGCATGTACCGCGAGCGCCCCAAGGTGTGGAGCGGAAACCCGAATCCGCAGCTGGTCGCAGAAGCCAAGGAGCTAAAGCCGGGCAAGGCGCTGGACCTGGGCTGCGGTGAGGGCGCTGACGCCATCTGGCTCGCAACGCAAGGCTGGACCGTCACCGCAATGGACGTGTCCGCCGTCGCGCTTGAACGGGCAGCCGCGCATGCAGCAGAAAGCGGTGTGGACAACAGGATCACCTGGCAGCAACAGGACCTCACAGAGTGGGAGCCTGAGCCGGTCTTCGATCTGGTCTCGGCCCAGTTTCTGCACTCGCCGCTCCTGCCGTGGCGGGATTCCGTGGCATCAGCGGCGGCGGCCGTGGCACCCGGCGGAACGTTGCTGGTAGTGGGGCATCACCCGCACGGTCTCCCCTCATGGAGCCATCACCACGAGACCGGAATGTTCTTCACGCCGGAGCAGCTGGCAGGCGCTTTGCGGCTGGATCGGGAGCCGTGGTTCGTCAACGTCCTCACAGACCGGTCACGTCCTGCCTCGGGACCGAACGGCGAGTCGGGCACAACCTTGGACACAGTCTTGAGGGCTACCAAGCACGCCTAAATACCGGCTGGCAGCAGCTCTCCGTAGGGCGGCACCACTTTTCCTGTGGCGGTCGAGTCCGGGTTCAGCATCCACCCCACGCGTTTGGCCGTGTTCAGCATGACCACGCTCTCCACGAGTTCGATCCCCGGGATCCGCTGCTGGATGGTGAGCTCCATTTCCATGACGTCAGCCAGCGAGCGCAGCCACATGATCATGGTGAAGTTTGTGCGGCCCGTGGTGGATGCGGAGAAGCGGATGTTCCTGATGGCCCGCAACTCTGTGGCTGCGGCTTCGTGCTCACCTGCGGGAACGTTCGCGAACCATTGAACCGTGATGGGGAAGCCGGAGAATTGTTGGGCGATTTCGCAGCGGAAGGACAACATCCGACTACTCAGGACCCTGCCCAGTTGCCGCTGGACCGTGGCGGGGTTGCGCCCCAGGGCTCTGGCGATTTCCGCCGCTGTGGCGCGTCCGTCCCGGGCGAGGAACGGGATGAGGGCCAGGTGGCTCTCGGGGAGCGGGAGCACCATCGCGTCGTGGGCTGACGGGTTCGCAGATTCAGGTCCGGCCAACGCCCGGAGTGCCTGCTGCTCCGCTTTGGTGAGGACGTTGAGCCGCCACGCATATCCGCTGGTGTGAATACGGGTGCAGAGGGCTGTGTGGTACTTGGTGAGCCCGCGGATTTCCTTGAGTTTCGGCAGCACTTCGGTGCTGAACTGTCCCAGGTCCTGCGTGATCACGGTGAGCGTGAGGTCGCGGTTACTGGCAGCCTCTTCCACGGTGATGACCTCGGGAAGCTGGGCGACAGCTGAGGTGACGTCCGGCCTGAGGTGCATTTCGCAGTCGATGTCCACCATGGCCAAGCACATGTCCTTCGGATCACCCATGAGGTGGGCGGTAGTCCATGCTGCGCCGGCTCCCCTAAGGCGCTCCCAGCGGGATGCCAGCGTGGTGGCGTGGACACCCAGCGCTTCTCCGGCGTCGGACCAGCTGATCCGCGGTGAAATCTGCAGGGCGTTGACCAGGCGCAAGTCTTCTTCGCTGAGCTCCATGAGCCCATTCTTCCAGAAGGGTGCATGATTCCTGCCGAAAGTTGAGTATAAATGCATATTTACAGTTGTTTAGGCGCATGTGAATCACATCACCACAGAATGGCATAAGGAACACGTCACCGAGAAAGACCAGGAGAACTTATGACTATCGCCGCTGATGCCAAGGAACTGCAGGAGGACATCGTCCGCCTCCGTCACGACCTCCACCGCGAACCGGAGATCGGGCTGCAGCTCCCCCGCACCCAGGAAAAGGTGCTCAAGGCGCTGGACGGACTTCCGTACGAGATCACCTTGGGCCAGGAAACGACGTCGGTCACCGCCGTTCTGCGGGGCGGTGCCGCCCACGCTTCAGCTGAGAAGCCCGTGGTGCTGTTGCGCGCCGACATGGATGGACTCCCCGTGCAGGAAACCACGGGTGTGGACTACACCTCCCGCGTGGATGGAGCCATGCACGCTTGTGGTCACGACCTCCACACCTCCATGCTGGCCGGTGCTGCCACACTGTTGGCCGAGCGCCGGGATCAGCTGGCAGGGGACGTCATCCTCATGTTCCAGCCCGGCGAGGAGGGCTTCGACGGCGCGAGCTACATGATCAAGGAAGGCGTCCTGGATGCAGCGGGCCGCCGCGCCGACACTGCCTACGGAATGCATGTGTTCTCCTCACTTGAACCGCATGGCCAGTTCGTCACCAAACCGGGCGTCATGCTCAGTTCCTCCGACGGACTTGTCGTCACGGTGCTGGGCGCGGGGGGCCACGGCTCTGCCCCCCACTCCGCCAAAGACCCCGTCACGGCAGCTGCTGAGATGGTCACCGCACTTCAGGTCATGGTCACGCGCCAGTTCAACATGTTCGATCCCGTGGTCCTCACAGTTGGCGTCCTGCACGCAGGAACCAAGCGGAACGTCATCCCCGAAACCGCCCGCATCGAAGCCACCATCCGGACCTTCTCCGAAGAGTCGCGGCGGAAGATGATGGAAGCAGTACCCAGGCTGCTCCATGGCATCGCCGCAGCCCACGGTTTGGAGGCGGATGTGCATTACCAGGAGGAATACCCCCTCACCATCAATGATGAGGATGAGACCACTACTGCGGAGAAGGTCATCGCCGGAATGTTCGGCGAGTCCCGGCACACCCGGATGGCCACTCCCCTGGGCGGTTCCGAGGACTTCTCCCGGGTCCTCGCTGAAGTCCCAGGCACCTTCGTGGGACTCAGTGCCGTTGCCCCCGGCGCCGACCACACGACGTCGCCGTTCAACCACTCGCCTTACGCAATGTTCGACGACGGCGTGCTCACCGACGGTGCCGCGCTCTATGCCGAACTCGCCGTGTCCCGTATCGCCGCCCTCGCCGGCAAATAAACCCACTCCCAGCCCGCCCCACCTTGGAGAACCACATGACCGCCACCGTAGGAACGTCCCCCGACGTCAAGGTCCACAAATCCCACATGCGCACGCTGGTTGGCACCGGCATCGGCAACGCCGTTGAATGGTACGACTGGGCAATCTACGCCACGTTCTCGCCGTTCATCGCAAGTGCCCTGTTCAGCCAAGCCGACCCGACGTCAGCCGTGCTGTCCACCTTGGCGATCTTCGCCGTCGGGTTCGTTGCCCGGCCGTTCGGCGGGTTCGTGTTCGGCTGGATCGGTGACCGAATCGGCCGCAAAACGTCCATGACCGTGGCAGTGGCACTGGGTGCGGTGGGCAGCCTCCTCATCGGTATCGCACCGACCTTCGCTGCCGTTGGCGCCTTCGCCTCCGTGATGCTGTTGATCGCCCGGCTCATCCAGGGCCTCGCCCACGGTGGCGAGCTGCCGTCGTCGCAAACGTACTTGTCCGAGATGGCGCCCAAGGAACACCGCGGCTTCTGGGCCACCCTCATCTACACCTCCGGAACCGCCGGCATCCTCGCAGGCACGCTGCTGGGGGCCATCCTCACCGCAACCCTCAGCAAGGACGACATGAGCGCTTGGGGTTGGCGCATCCCGTTCCTGATTGGTGGTGCTTTGGGTGTCTATGCCCTGTTCATGCGGGCCAAGATGAAGGAAACCGAAGCTTTCGAAGCTGAGGCTCCCAACGAGAAGCGCCTGCCCATCTGGCCGCAGATCGTGAAGTACCGCAAGCAGGCGCTGCAGGTTATCGGCCTGACCGTTGGCTTGACCGTCGTTTACTACATCTGGGGCGTGGTGGCTCCGAGCTACGCAGCAACCTCCTTGAAGATGGACCGCGGAGAAGCTCTCTGGGCAGGTGTGGTCGCCAACGTGGTGTTCATCGCAGCCCTGCCGTTCTGGGGCAAACTGTCGGACCGCATCGGCCGCAAACCTGTGATCATCGCTTCGGCTGCCGGCGCCGCACTGCTGCACTTCCCCATGACGTGGCTGCTCAAGGACTCCCCGTGGCAGCTGGCAGTGTCCATGTCCGTGATGCTGTTCTTCATCGCGGGCAGCGCTGCGATCGTCCCAGCGGTGTATGCCGAACTGTTCCCCACGCATATCCGCACCATCGGCGTCGGAGTTCCGTACTCCATCTGCGTCGCGGCCTTCGGTGGCACGGCTCCGTACCTGCAGACCTGGCTCGGCAGCATCGGGCAGGCCCAGCTGTTCAACGTGTACGCGGTAATCCTGCTGCTGGTGGGCATCGCTTTCGCTTTCTCCATCCCGGAGACGAAGGGCAAGGACCTGACCGTCTAGCTACTCCGGCTTTCGTTGCGAGGCCCGCTCTGCGCTCTTCCCTGGGTTTTTGGGATGCAGAGTGGGCCTCGCAACGTTAAACGAAGCGGTCGCGGCCGGCCCGGTATCCGAAGAAGGCCGCCAGGGAACCGACCACCAGGAAAAGGATTCCGGCCGCTGCGAATCCGCCCGTTGCCTGATGCAGTTGGCCAACCATCAACGTGCCCAGCGAACCCACTCCGTAGCCGACGCCCTGCATCATTCCGGACAGGTGCGCGGCCGTGCGGGCGTCGCGCGTGCGGACCATGATCATAGTGAGGGCCACGGCGGTCAACGATCCCTGGCCCAGCCCGTTTAGCCCGGTCCATACCCAGATGAGTTCGGTGGGCCCAAAGATGGTGAGCGCGAAACCGCCGCCGGTCATCAGCGCCACCACCATATTGATGATCCGCTGATCCTTGAACCGTGTGGCCAGCGCAGGAGCAAACAGGGATCCGAGCATCTGCAGCACGATCGACACCGACACGATCAGCCCGGCCGTTCCGCCGTCGACCCCCCGGTCGCGCAGGATGGGCGCCATCCAGGCGAACACGCTGAACGACATCATGGCCTGCAGCACCATGAACATCGTCACCTGCCACGCCACGGCGGACCGCCACACGTTCACGCCGCCGTGGACTGCCTGGTGCTTCACGGAGGGTTGCCGGATTGCCAGCGGCAGGAAGAGCATGAGTACGACGGCGGCAGGCACCGCCCAGAACCACAGCGCCGAAGTCCAGTGGCCGGTTGCCGCAAAAACCGGATAGGTGAAGCCCGCTCCGAGTGCCGCCGACGCGCAGATTGCAGTGGTGTAGAGGCCGCCCATCAGGCCCAGGCGGTGCGGGAAGTCCCTTTTGACCACGCCGGGAAGAAGGACATTGCATAAGGCGATTGCAGCACCGCAAGCGGCGGTTCCGGCGAGGAGCGCGGACAAGTGCCCGGCTCCCGGGATCTCCACCGGCCTGAGCAGCAAACCCGCTGTGAGGACCGCCATGGCTCCGAGGAGCACCCGTTCGGCACCGAATCTGCGGGCGAGGATGGGCGCAAGCGGGGCGAAGAGGCCAAGCAAGGTGACCGGCACCGTGGTGAGGACCACCAACGACCAGCCCGGGAGGCCGGCGTCGGACGTTATTTCCGGCAGGACCGCGGAGAAGCTTGAAAAGACCGTCCGGAGATTCAGTCCAATCAGGACCAGGCAGATGCCCAAGAAGACGAGGCCCCGCTTGCCGCTGAGCTGCGTAGGGTCAGCTGCTGGTTCGTCATCGATCTCGGCATCGGCCGCAATCTCGGGCAGGACGGATTTCTCTGGGTAGCCGGGCATCTTGGAGGAGGTCACCCGTCCTATTCTGTCAGCCGCTCCTGATCCGGGTTTGTTGGGCGGGATGTGACCCTTCAACGACCTCCCGTGCAGTTATCCACATACGCGAGGTTTTCCCTGCCGACGCCGAATCGCGATCCATAACGTTGAGGGCATGAACCAAACCTCCGAACCATCCCCTGACTCGTCAACGCCCAGCACAGTGGCATCGTCCAGACCTCAGCCTGCGCAGCCTCCTGGCCTGCGAGCAGGCCTCTGGAGCTTGGCACTCGCCATAGGGGCGCCGATTGTCTTTATGATCGTCTTCCCTGTGGGAATGCTTTTCGCGTTTGGCGCTGAGTCCCCGTCTTACGCAGCCGCGTCGCAGTCCATTCTCACGGTCCCCACAGCCACCTGCTGGACCGTGGCAGTGATTAGTGGTCTGAGGTGTCTCAAGCTGGCCAAACACCGCGACGCGGATGGCCAGCGCACCATCGCTTGGATGTTTGGCGCCTTCGGGCTTTGCATTGCAGGAATCGAAGTACTGGGTATGGCCGCCCTTTTCGCCCGGGAGTTCTTCATTACTTAAGACCTATGGGCACGCCTGGTGCACTCTTGGCAAGGCACAGCCGAACGACTCCGCCGAACCCAAGTATTCTGGAAAGGATGAGTGAAACCCCAGATTCCCCGCGCCCAGTCACGCCCGGCAGCCAGGCCTCCTTCGGCACGTATGGTGGCCGACCGGTCAGTTTCGTGCGCCGCGGCACCCGCCTGCAGGGGCGCCGGCAGGCCGCCTGGGAAGAGCATGCCGAGCGCTGGGCCATTCAGGTGCCACGCCACGTGGCCAACACCTCCGTCCACCCGGACTACACCTTCGACGCCGAGGCAGTGTTCGGACGCAAGGCACCCCTGATCGTAGAGATCGGTTCGGGTTTGGGTGACGCCGTGGTTCATGCGGCCGAACAGAACCCGGACAAGGACTTCCTCGCGGTGGAGGTCTACACCCCGGGATTGGCCAACACCATCATCAAGATCAACAGCCGCGGGCTGACCAACGTGCGCGTGGTGGAAGCCAACGCCCCTGAGGTCCTTGAGTCGATGCTCCCGGAGGGGTCCGTCAGCGAGCTTTGGGTGTTCTTCCCGGATCCGTGGCACAAAGCACGGCACCACAAGCGCCGGCTCATCCAGCCTGCCTTCGCTTCGGTGGCTGCCAAGGCACTCGTCAAGGGTGGCTACTGGCGCATCGCCACTGACTGGTCCAACTACGCGGTCCACGTCCGCGAAGTGCTGGCAGGGTCCACAGAGTTCGAGAACATGCACGAAGGCGAGCGCAGCGGCGAGGAGAGCCCGCTGACGCAAGTGTGGCAGTCCGGCGTCGAGTCTGTTGTTGGCGGAGCGCCAGTCAGGGAAGGCCGCGCGCCAGTAAGCACCGAGCACACAGGCCCGAACGAGGGCGTTGATGAAGAAGGCGGCTGGGCTCCGCGGTTCGATGGCCGGATCCGGACAAGCTTTGAGAACAAAGCCCACGAAGCCGGGCGCATGATCTTTGACCTCACGTACCGCAAGCGTTAGCCAACGGACTTTGGGGGAACCATGAGCTATCAGCCACCGCTCGACTACTACCAGCAACCACGACGTTCCGGCACACGGGGCCTGGGTGCCGGAATCACGAGCATTGTCGCCGCAGTCCTCTCCCCGGTCGCGGCCATGGTGAGCATTCCGTTGGGCATTGCAGCCATTGCTTCATCAATAAGCCGCTACAACCAAGGCAACGACGCTTGGTGGTTCGGCGCACTGATCCTGGCGGGCGTGGCGGTCCTTCTGGCTCTGGTTGCCGTGGTGAGTGGGTTGATCGCCGTGTTCCGCGCCGGCCGGATGAACGCGGGCCGCATCACAGGAATCATCGGACTGGCGATCATGGCAGTCAACGTCTTTGGAGTTGCCTTCATGGTGTTCCTGGTGCTGGGTTCCGGGCAGGGGTCCTGATGCCGCAGGTACGCGCCGAGCGGCTGATCCGGCTGGATCCCGAGACCGCGTTCGCCCTTTCCCAGACCACCGGTGAGTTCAGGCTCAAATGGGATCCGTTCATCTCGGCCCAAGCCTTTCTGGACGGGGCCAAATCGGCCGGCAAGGGCGTCAGGACCCGAACCGTCTCCCGGATGGGCTTGAAGATGGTCAGTGAGTACGTCTCTTACACACCTCCACGGAATGTGGGTATGACCATGGTGTCCGGTCCTTGGTTCTTTGAGAACTTCGGCGGCGGCTGGCGGTTCACACCGGACGACGGCGGCACCCGGGCAGTCTGGAAGTACACCTTTTCGTGTCGCCCGGCCCTGGTGAAGCCGTTGGCCGAGAGGATCGGAAGCTGGCTCCTGGGCCGGGAGATTGAACGCCGCATTGAGGCGTTCGCCCGGGCCTGCGAAGACCAGGCCCTAGTGGCGGAACTACGCGCCCAAAGCACCGAGGTCACGGACCACTAAGGTTTACGGCACCGAAATCGAGGCCACCGTCTTCTGCCCCTCATCACGAAGCTCAACACCAGCGATGCCAGCCAACTGCACAGGCGTGGCACCCGTGATCTTGATCCGTCCGCTTGGCGTGGCTGTCCAACCGCAGGTTCGTTCTTCGGCGCCGTCCCGGCCCTTCACCCACAAGTACAGGGTCCCTTCAAGCGGCATGGACCGGCCCTCCACCTCGAGCTCAGTGCCCCAGTTCTTTTTCACCATGCCCACGGTCAGCTGCAGCCCGTCCCCTGACTGAACCGAATAGCTGGCGTCCGGTTTCGGCGGCTGATTCAGTAACGGTCCGGCGAGGACGCCAATGGCAAGGCAAGCAGCGGCAACTGCGCCTACCAAAGCCGCCCACCGCCGTCGTGATTTCCGCCTTCGGACCGACAAGTCCACCAGAACCTTCTCGGGAAGCGTTGCAGGAATCGGTTCCAAGGGTGAGAGCGCGTTGGTGCTTCCAGCGACAGTGAGGGCCACAGCGTCGGCGGCCGGAACGGCGTCGAGCAAAGCAGGCAGGCTTGCCAGTTCCTCCAACTGGTTGCGGCATTCAGCGCACTGGGCGAGGTGGTCTTCGAACGTTCGCGCCTCCCCGGGCTCAAGCCCACCCAGCAGGTAGGCGCCCAGCAACTGGTGGACGGAGTTGCCATTCATCGTTCCACCCCCATTTCATCAAGGATCGTTCGGAGGGCTTTCACCGCGTAGAAAGCCCGGGATTTCACGGTTCCCGTCGGGATGTTCAGCTGCAGTGCGGCCTCGTTGACGGTGAACCTTTGGTAGTGGAGGGCCACCAAAACCTGGCGGTGTTCGTGACTGAGCCGGAGCAGCGCCTCCTCCATGAGGACCCGGTTCAGAAGTTCATCAACACGCTCCGTCGCAGGATGGTCCGGGAGGTCTTGCTCGCCGGCTTCGGCTGGGCGGCGTTGCGCCTTCCTGTAGTTGTCGATGATCACGTTGCGGGCCGTCCGGAAGAGGTAGCTGCGCAGGCTTCCCGTGATCTGAGGGGCGTGCTGCCATACCTTGAGGATGGTTTCCTGAACGACGTCGTCGGCTTGGTGGGTGTCCGACATGCAGCTGAGAACGAAGCGTTTCAGAGCCGTCCCATGGTCACGGTAGATCGCTGCCACCACGTCTTCGTCCAACGGCATAGCCACCTCCCTCATTCCGCTGCCCCTTCGCCTATACGACGACGCGCGAATGGAAAAGGTTCAGACCCTTGAACCATTCTTCCCCCACTGGCGTCGTAGGGGTTAGCGCCGGTCCTTTCCGGCCGGCTCGTCAAAGGAGCTAGACATGAAGAAGCGACTCACTTTTGGATTCGGTGTGTTGGTTTTGGCCGCTGCCTTGGCCGGGTGTGGCGGAAGTCCTGGAACCACCACCACCTCCGCACCGCCACCCGCCACTACCTCCCCCGCTGCACCTTCCTCAGCAGCAGCGACTTCCAGCGCTCCGGCAGCCAGCACTGCAGCTGGTGCTGAGATGAAGGTTTCGGCCTCAAGCGCCGGGCAGATCGTGGTGGACCGCAAAGGCATGAGCCTCTATTTCTTCACAAAGGACGTCAAGGACTCGGGAACCAGCGCCTGCACAGCGGCCTGCCTGGACGCGTGGCCTATTTTCACCACGACGTCGGACACCCCCGCTGTTGAAGGAGTCACCGGAACTGTGGGAACCATTGCTTCACCGGACGGCAAGAAGCACGTGACGCTCAATGGCATGCCCCTGTACTACTACGCCAAGGACAAAGCTCCCGGCGACGTCACCGGCCAGGGCGTGGGCGGCGTCTGGTACTTGGTGAGCCCTACCGGGGAGATGATCAAAGGCGCTGCGGGTTCGGGCTACTGACGGGACGCGAGATCGCGGGAAGCCTGCCACGTCGCCGGAAGGTTCCGTGCGAGCGCGCAGGGTTCCCGCGAACTCGCGCTCAGGAGACATCACCTGAACGCCCGAAGGATGCGCTCCTTGAAGAGGCGTTCTTGAAAAAGGTCCTTCCACTCGACTCTGATGAATCGCCAGCCCTCCTCTATGAGAGCCTTTTCTCGTCGCCGCTCTTGGTAAATGACCTCATCTGTTGGGTTGAAGTCGAAGTATTTTGTTCTTCCGTCGAACTCCAGAGCTAGTTTTTCCTCTTCCCAAGCGAAATCCATGCGATGACGACCCAGGCGGGACTGTACCTCGAATTGTGGCTGTGGGGGCTTGATACGCAGCCTCTTAATCAACTCCCGGGTTAGCGTTTCGCCCGCAGATTCAGAGCGTGGATCCGCGTTGTCCAAGGCCTTGCGCAGCGTGCGGACACCGCGTTTTCCGGCGGAGACTGCTGCCCGGTCGGCAAGTGCACGGATGTCGGCGCCGAGGCGTAAACCATGGTCCATGACCACCAGCGCTTTCGGGTAGCTAAGCATCCTGGCACAGTCAAACATCGTGCGCTCAAGGGTGGTCGCCCGCAGACCCTGAACCACCAGCACGTCGTCCTCAGTGAAGCTTTCTGTGTGTCCCCGAACATCCTTGCCCCACCGGTCGGAGGAAGGCCGGGCAGCATGCAGGACATGAACCTTGTCATCAACACCCCACACGAATAGGCCGTGGAGTCGTGCCGCCGACAAATGGCTATAGACGAAACCACCTGTGGACGTTGTCAGCGTCCCATGGGCGTGTGCCACAATCCGCTCTTTGGCCTTCCTCCGTGGACCCAGGGCATTCCACTTATTGGCCCGGATGTAGCAGCCATATCTCAAGCGAAGCAGTTCGCCGGAGTCCACCAGGGCCTTGATATTTCGACTGTTGAGACCGAATCGGAGTAGCTCGTCTGTTCTCCACATGTACCCGCGCAGAGGTAGTGATCGGACCGACCTGACCGTGTTTTCAGTTGATATGGGATCCATCGGTTCAGCATGGCGATAACACCTCGAGTCGCTGAAGGGGGCTACCCCGCTATGTGGAAATCAGGATGCCGAGGCTGCGGAAACGGTGCGAATGCACCGGAAGTTTGCGCACGCGTTCGCAGGGTTCCCGCGACATGGGGGCGGCAATGGAAACGGCCCGGCTACGATCGAGGCATGGGCGAGACTTCTGATTTCAAGGCCGCAGCGAAGACGTGGCAGACCATGGTGGACAGCAACCAGGCGTTGCTTCTCCGCAAGTCCGGCCACGACGTCCTTTGGTGGGCTGAACAGGGCCGCAGACAAGGAGTGAAGAACGACGGCGAGCTCCGCGACTGGATGCGCGACGAGCACGGCATCACAGGCTACGCGCAGTACGCAGTCTCGTGGGAGCTGTTCGGCTACCCCGACTTCATGCTCCGGGACGCCGACGAACTCATCGACGGCCAATACGTCAACCATCCCCGGCTGCGCCCAATAGCGGATGCCTTGCTGGCCTGGTCCGCCGAGACCGAGGGTGTCGAGATCCAGATGCGCAAGGGCTACGTGTCGCTTCACAGCCCCCGGCGGAAGTTCGCCCAAGTTACCCGGACCAACAACACCACCGTTGATATCGCCCTGCGCTTGGATGCACCAGCCGAAGGCAGGCTCGAAGCGGTGAAGGTACGTGAGGGAGACTTCTTCGACCGCCGCGTGCGGCTGAAGAAAATCGACGACGTCGATGACGAGGTGCTCGGGTACCTCGCCAAGGCGCTGGATCAGAACAGCTAGCCTGCAAGCCACTCATTGGGGAGAGAAACATGACAGAACGGGCAAGCACGAAGAATCCGCCGAACATAGGATTCCTCGCCATACAAGAGGTGGCGTGGACCTTGGGTCTCATCGCAATGGTCCTCCATGCGACAAGCCGCGGTCTGGACTGGATCTGGATCGGTCTGCTTGTCTGCTGGCAAGCAAGCATCATCTGGGGCTGGGTTAAGCTCCGACGCTCGAAGACCACCTAACGCGCCGAGATCGTGGGAACCCTGCCGCATCGCCGAAAGGTTCCGGGCGAGCACGCAGGTTTCCAGCGAACTCACCGGGTCCGGTGCAGCACCCGCTCCCGCCCAACAACTTACCGCCGTGCGCTCCCGTAGAG
Organism: Arthrobacter sp. Rue61a; assembly: GCF_000294695.2. Lineage (NCBI taxonomy): Bacteria > Bacillati > Actinomycetota > Actinomycetes > Micrococcales > Micrococcaceae > Arthrobacter > Arthrobacter sp. Rue61a. The sequence goes on from NC_018531.1 coordinate 4,056,034, forward strand.
CTGCCGCACCAGGTGCTCGATATCCGGCTCGTGAAGGGATAGATCTGCTACCTCGGCTGCGCTTGAGATGGCTGCCAGAACTGTTGCCGCTGAGAGCCTGCGTGGATCGAAAGAAACGCTGTGCCTGATTCCGTCGGCTTCAATGCTCTGGTGTACCGCGCCGTCGGGTAGTGAGAAGAGCGCAGCCGAGTGCACGGGGGTGGCGAGGTCCACCACCATGGTGCGCACGGCTCCGGCCACCTCAGCCAAACCCGTGAGCGGACCATCGTAGGCGATGACGCCGTCGTCGACCACCAAGACGCGTTGGCACAAACGTTGGATGTCGCTCATGTCGTGGGTGGTCAGCAGCAGCGTGGTGCCGTTCTCGCGGCGCTCGGCGTCCAGGAACTGGCGAAGTTTCTCCTTACTGATCATGTCCAAGCCAATGGTCGGCTCGTCCAGGATCACCAGCTCCGGGCGATGCAGCAGGGCAGCCGCAACTTCGCCCCGCATACGCTGGCCCAGCGAAAGCTGCCTGACCGGCGTGGAAAGGAACTCTCCCAAATCCATCTGATCGGCAAGTTCACGGAACCTGGGCCTCCAGTCCGCCTCTGACATGCGATGCATGGCACCGAGGATCGGGTACGAGTCCTGCAGGGGCAGATCCCACCACAGCTGCGAGCGCTGCCCGAACACGACGCCGATCTTCCGGGCCAGCGCTTTGCGCTGCGGCACCGGGTTGAACCCGCAGACGGTCACGCGCCCCGAACTTGGCACCAGGACGCCTGTCAGCATCTTGATGGTGGTGGACTTGCCCGCGCCGTTGGCTCCTATGTACCCGACCGCTTCCCCCGGCTCCACCGTAAAGTCGATGCCACGGACCGCGTGTACGGCCTTCCTCCGCCGCCGGAAGCGACCGGCAGATTCCATGACCTGGAATTCCCGGCTTAGATTTTCCACTTCGATGATGGGCATGTCAGCCTCCTGCGCCGGTGTACTTTTTGATGGCCGCCCGCCAGAGGAGCAGCATGAGTCCGCTGAGGACGACGGCGGCCGGCAGCCCGAGCCAGCCCGTCCAGGCCGGGATCCCAGCGGGGCCATCGAGGTCGAGGATGACCAGGCTGGGGGCATAGGCCACCAACGTTGCGGGTATGACGAACGTGAAGAATATCTGGATCGGGAAGAACAGCGCCGCTCCGGGCATCGAGGCAACGTAGCGGCCGCCGTAGGTAAAGGCGTTGGCAAATTGCCTGCCGTCCAGAATCCAGAACTGCATTGCTCCAGCACCGAGGAACAGGGCACAGAAGATGGCAGCTCCCGCGAGCGGCGTGATGGTGGCCAGCAGGATTTTCGCGGGGTCCCATTGGATGTCCGCCAGAAGCAGCGCCACCACCAGGGCTGCCGCTCCGAACAGCAATCGGCCCACCCGCCGCAACTGGAAGTCGGACGTTGCGAGCTGAAGCAATACAGGGAGGGGCCTCACCAGCAGCACCTCCAGTTTCCCTGACCGGATGGTCTCGGACATGGAGTCGGTCTCCCCCATCAGCAGGTCACCGAGGGCGAAGGCAACGGACGCGAGCCCGAACACCACCAGTGTCTGGGCCAGGGTCATACCCCCAAACGTGGAGACGTTGTGGACGATCGCGTAAAGCTCCACGAACTCGGTCACCCCCAAGAGGACCTGGCCGGCGACGTCGGAGAGGAAGCTGCCGCGGTATGCGAGTTGTGAGCGCAGCCGGGCAGAGACCAGGAGTTTGAGGAGGACCAGGTTGGTGACCCGGGCGTGCGGGTCCCGGGTAACGCGGGGACTAGCCACCCTGCACCACCAACCGCCGCGAACCGAAGCGAACCATCATCTGCACAATGACCAGCAGCACGGCCAGCCACAGAAATTGCACGCCAACCAACGCAAGGCTCTCGGCGCCGTCGGTCCTTCCCGCGAGAATGTCCACCGGGGTTTGGAGCATCGACGGGAACGGCGTGGCCCGGGCAAAATCGAGCAGCCATCCAGGGAACCACGTCACCGGGACCAGGAACCCGGACAACAGGTTCATCACCACCATGTACAGCATCCAGAACCCCCGGATTTCGAGCACCCAGAAGGACAGCAGGTTGATGGCGAAGAAGCCCAGAAAGTTCAGGGATACGGCAGCCAGGATGGACACGAATCCGAGCAGGTAAGGTTCGGGAGTTCCCGGCATCGCCAGGCCGGTTACCAGGGCTCCGACCATGAGTGGCGGCAACCCGCGCGGCAGCACGTCGAAGGCGGCACGGCCCAGGTCTTGCGCCCAATAGGAAGCGGTCAGGTTGACGGACCGGGAAAGATCGACGGCGACGTCCCCCGACTTCACGCGACCAGCCAACTCAGCGTTGCCGAAGAGCCCCAAAGGCGCCAGGAGAGCCTGGCCCAACCACACATAAGTGGCGGCCTCCATTGCCGAGTATCCCCCGATGGCGCCGCCCGCCGTCGTGATGGCGCTCAGCAGAAGCGATGCCCGGATGAGCCCGAAAACCGAGTTGGTAAAAGCGCCGGCGACGGCGGCCGTACGGTAGGTGGAATGGCGGCGGAATGATGACTTGGCCAGTTCCCAATACGCACGCACCGGTCGAGTCTACTCACGCGTGCCACCCAAATCGCCGGAAACGCGTCGAGATCGCCCGAACGCTACGGCGATTCCGCAGCGTTCCGGCGATCTCGGCAGAGAAGACTTACGCGTCCGCGAATTCCCCAGACTCTTCGAACTCCACAGCCGCGATGATTTCCTTGGTCTCCGGGTGGATCATGAAGGCCTCGTCGTCGTCTTCAACCATGATGTAGTCGCCGTGGTCAGTGGAGAAGTGCCAGGCGAGGGTCTTCACGCCGTCGTGCTCGTAGTTGGGATCGCCCATGGTGATCTTTTCCAGGGCATAGCCGGCTACATCGCACAGTTCGCGGATGATGACCTCGAACTCGGGAGCGTTGGCCAGGGCCTCTTCGTCGGCTTCGGCTTGGCGCTCGGCGAGGTCCGGGATCAGCGCGACGCGCTCGGCGATGTGCGCTTCGATTTCTTCATCTGAAAGTACCAGCAGTTCGGACTGGCCCCGGAGGTACGCAGCGTTGAGTTCGATGATGTCCTCTTCTTCCAGCAAAGCCTCGAACTCGCCGTCGAGCTCGTCCAAGGTAACAACAGCCGCAGGCGGAGTTTCGGACTCGTCCAGGTCGCCGTCGAGGTAGGCCTCTGCTTCGTCTTCGCTCAGTGCGTCAAACGCGGCGGCGGTGCGGTTGAAGAGGTCCAGGTGCCGGGTGGCTCCCAGGCCCTCAAGGCCTGCGCGGATGTAGGCATCCACTTCTTCGCGCTCCGGTGCGGTGAAGACGTACTGGGCAAAGCCGCCGGCCAACGCCTGGGTCAGATAGAAATCCACAAAGTAGCTGTTGAGTGCGGGGGTGGCGATTTCGTCGCTGTTGAGGAGCTCCTGGTACATATGGTTCACGACGTTGACGTTGGAATCCACTACATCCGCGCTGCCGGCTTGGAAGCTGGTCTTGTTCAGGACGACGGGGTACTCGTTGGTAGTCATGGGAAATCCTCACTGCTGAAAGCTGATGGTGCTCCGGACACTTTCAACGTACGCGCGGGAGCGGCGCGGCAATCGAGGAAGAGGTTAACGGAGGGCGAAGTTTGGGAGCCGTTTTCTGCTGACTAAGATTGAACAGATATCCTCCTGCCGAAAGTAGCCCGACGCATGCCGTCCCACACAGACGAAAACTGGGAACTGGCCATTCAGACTCCTGCCATCACGGACCGCTCGCTCGCGGCCGGACTGGCTTATGCCATGGGCAGCCGCGTGAACGGGATCTCTTTCGACGCGGCAACTGGCCTCCTCATGGGCAAGGTCCGCGGCACCGGTCCGCAACCGTATTCGACGTCGGCAAAACTGGTCCGTAAGCCCAGCGGCTGGAGCTGCACGGTGGGTATCTGCAACTGCCCGGTCCGTAAGGACTGCAAGCATGTGGCCGCATTGCTCTTCACTGCCGAAGACCACCCCACCATCCGAGCCCAGCTCCTCTCCCAAGCGCCCGGAATTCAGACCTCCAGGGTGGGTTCGGGCCAACAGGGCGGGTCGGCACGTCCTGCTTGGGAACAAGCCCTCAACAGGCTGATCACCAAGCCCGGCACAGCGCCCAGCGCTGCGGGCATCCAGTTGGCGCTTCAGTTCGAGATTGAGGAACCGGCGGCCCACTTCTCCTACACAGGCCGACGCGATCCCATGCGCAGTGTCCGCCAGCTCAAAGCGCGCCCGGTCATGATGGGTGCCAAGGGTAAATGGATCCGCGGCGACGTCTCCTGGAACAACCTCAGCTACGTCAGCTTCCGGCGTGAATTCAACGAGGTCCACGTCGAGTGGCTTCAGACTTTCCTGGCTGCCCACGGTTCAAGCAACGGCCGACAGCAACCCTCCGGAGCCATGTGGCTGAGCCTGAACGATTTCGCCGCCAAAAACCTCTGGACCCTCCTCGCCGAAGCCACCAAAGCCGGCATCCCGCTCATTCATTCCGCTGGTAGCGAGCCTGTCCGCGTCGAGACGCAACCCGCCGTCGTCGGACTCAGTTTGGCGCGCCTGGCCACCGATCCGGACACCGCAAAGCACGAAGCGCCCGACGGCGGCCTGCAGCTCGCGCCGTCAGTCACCCTGGGTGGGGAAGCCGTGGATCCCGGATCCGTGGGTTTCCTGGGCAAGCCGGCCAACGGAATCTTCTTCACGCACTCCGGGGATTCCCTGCCGGGCGTGCCCCAGCAGAAGAACCTCATCACCCTCGCCCCTATGGAAGGGGGCATCAGTGATGAGTTGCTGGAGTTCGTCATGGACGGCGACACGCTTCAGATCCCGGCCGAGGATGAGAGCCGGTTCCTGACCTCGTTCTACCCGAAGCTGCGGCAATCCACGCCCGTGCAGGCCGCGGATGAATCGGTGGAGCTGCCCACGCTGGCTGTCCCCACACTGTCCCTGCTGGCCAACTACGGCAACGATCACAAGGTCCGGCTGCACTGGGAATGGCACTACAAATCCGGCACCCTGGTCACCGCGCAGCCATTGTGGCGCCACCCGGACGACCGCGGCTACCGCGATGACCTTGAAGAAGCACGGATCCTCGAGTCACTCGGACGTCCGTGGGACGTGGTCCCCGCACTGGCCGAATCAGCCACGGGTGGCTGGGGTGCACCCCGCATCGCGGCCTCCGCTGAGCTCAGTGGCCTGGACACGCTGGCGTTCACTGAAGAGGTGCTGCCCGCGCTCAAGGACCTGCCCGACGTCGTGGTTGAAACGTCCGGCGACATCGCCGACTACCGTGAGGCCGCTGAAGCGCCTGTGGTGTCCATTTCCACGAAGGAAACGGCAAGCGGCGACTGGTTCGACCTCGGCATCGTGATCACGCTGGAAGGCGAACCCGTCTCCTTCGCTGCTGTGTTCTCTGCGCTCGCCGCCGGAATGAGCCGCATGCTGCTGCCCAGCGGCGCCTACTTCTCGCTGGACCTCCCCGAACTTCACCAGCTCCGCGCGTTGATCGACGAAGCCCGCTCCCTGCAGGACAACCCGGACAACAAGGACGGCACCCTGCAGATCAGCCGTTTCCAGGCCGGGCTCTGGGACGAACTGGCCCAACTCGGCATTGTGGATGAGCAGGCCGCAGCCTGGCGTGAGGCCGTTGGTGGACTGCTCGACGACGGCGTGACCGGGCTTCCGCTCCCGGCTGGCCTTAACGCTGAGCTACGTCCGTATCAGCTCGAGGGATTCAACTGGCTCAGCTTCCTGTACAAGCACAGCCTCGGTGGCGTGCTGGCTGACGACATGGGCCTGGGTAAGACCGTGCAGGCCATTGCGCTGATATGTGCGGCGAAGGACCTGGCTGCGGAGACTGCTGCCGCCGCTCAAGGTGATGCTTCCGAGGTGGTTCCGCGGGCTCCTTTCCTGGTGGTCGCACCCACGAGTGTAGTGAGCAACTGGGCGGCTGAAGCGCAGCGCTTTGCTCCCGGGCTCGTGGTCCGGACTGTTGGTGAGACCTTTGCCAAGAGCGGTATGGCACCGGCCGAAGCGTTGGCGGGCGCCGACGTCGTCATTACCTCCTACGCGCTGTTCCGCATTGATTACGATGCCTACGCGTCCTTCCAGTGGGCCGGGCTGATGCTGGACGAAGCGCAGTTCGTGAAGAACCACCAGTCCAAGGCGTACCAGTGCGCGCGCAAACTGCCGGCCCGTTTCAAACTGGCCATCACAGGAACGCCGCTGGAAAACAACCTCATGGAGTTCTGGGCGCTGACGTCGATTGTGGCACCGGGCCTGTTCCCGAGCCCCAAACGGTTCGCGGAGAACTACCAAAAGCCGGTTGAAAAGAACGGCGACTCGGCGCAACTAGGCAAGCTCCGGCGTCGTGTGCGTCCGCTCATGATGCGCCGCACCAAAGAGCAAGTCATCAAGGATCTGCCGCCCAAGCAGGAGCAGATCCTTGAAGTGGTGCTGAACCCGCGGCACCAAAAGGTTTACCAGACTCACCTGCAGCGCGAACGGCAGAAGATCCTGGGCTTGATTGATGATGTGAACAAGAACCGGTTCACCATCTTCCAGTCGTTGACGTTGCTGCGGCAGCTGAGCCTGGATGCGTCGTTGGTGGATTCGTCGTTGTCCGGTGTTCGCTCCTCCAAACTGGATGTGCTGTTCGAACAGCTGGAGGACCTTATCTCCGAGGGTCACCGCGCCCTGATTTTCAGCCAGTTCACCGGATTCCTGGGCAAGGTCCGCGAACGGCTGGATGCCGAGGGCGTGGAATACTGCTACCTCGATGGCAGCACCCGCAACCGTGGTGATGTGGTGAGCGAGTTCAAGAACGGCGCCGCTCCGGTGTTCCTGATTTCGCTGAAGGCCGGTGGCTTCGGGCTCAACCTGACCGAGGCCGACTACGTGTTCCTGTTGGATCCGTGGTGGAACCCGGCGTCCGAAGCCCAGGCCGTGGACCGCACACACCGCATTGGGCAGGCCAGGAACGTGATGGTGTACCGACTGGTGGCGAAGGACACCATCGAAGAGAAGGTCATGGCGTTGAAGGCCAAGAAGTCACAGCTGTTCGCGGATGTGATGGAAGGCGATGCCTTGGCCGGTGGCTCGTTGACGGCTGATGATTTGGCGGCGCTGTTCGCGGAGTAGGCAGCGCAAACCGTGTAAGGGGCTGTCAAAGGGGGCCGGATAACAAGTATTCGATCCTGTGCTCCAGCGCAGAGATTCTCTCTTCAGTCTCCACATCCCAGTCTTCTCGGAGTACTCATGCCGGGCTGCTGTATCTGGTAATAATCACATCGTCCGCAGCGTCGAATAATCGACGTCCTATGCCGTCGAGGTAGACCCAGAGTCCGGTGCCATCAGGCATGACATCCGCCACCACCCCGATCTGGGTACCTTCATCGGATACTGTCACTACCACCTCGTCGCCCGGCAGGAAATACTCCCACGCCTTGTAGCGACGCACTGGCAAGGCATCCGGATCCATCATTTTGACCACAGTGCTTTCCTCCACTGAGAACTGCCCCCCTCACTTTCCGCTTAACTAGCAGTGTGGGGAGCGGGCGGAAGATGACGGCTAAGTGGAAAATATTTGCTTGGCTAGTCGTCCAGCCGTACGCCCCGCAACAACAACATGGTTCCGCCCACGGCAACCGCGGATGCCAGGAACACACCCGCTGCGCCGAGGCCCACCGCCACAACGCCGATAGCGCTGGGCAGGACCACCTGCCCCACCCTGTTTCCGGCCAACCGTAAGGCCAGCGCCCGCCCGCGTTGGCCTTCGGGTGCTTGCGCCGAGAGCCAGGACATGGTTAGTGGTTGGCCTATCCCGAGGCCAAGGCCGAGGAACGCCATCACGGCGAACAGCAACCACTCCGGCATCGGAATGGCTGCCACGCCGAGGGCAACTGTGGAGATGGCCAGGCTGAGGATCAGCAGCTTCATCCGGCCCAGTTTGCGGGACATGCTGCCAAGTCCCAGCCGGGAAACCATGGAAAACAGGGCGCGGACGGTCAGCATGAGGCCTACGGTTGCAGCGGTCAGGCCACGTTCCGCGCCGAGTGCAGGCAGGTACACGACCGTCAAGTCCACCACTGCCAGGACAGTGGCGCTGGTTGCCAACGCGCGGACCACACCCGGCGTCCGGAGGAGCGAGACCGCACTGCCCTTCGGCCCGCCCTTGGCGGTGCGCCTCCTGCGGCTGACCTTGGCGGAGATAACAAATGTTGTCAGGAACAGCACCAGGCTCATTGCCGTCGCAAGCAGGAAGATTGCCTGCGTGTTCGGGCGAACAGAAGCACCGCCCACTATGGAAATGGCCAGCGGTCCCAAGGCTTGCCCCAGCGATGCGGCGAAGGTCAGGTACCCGAAGGCAGAGTCCAGCCGCGACGACGCCGCGTTGTTCGCCACCACAGCCTGTTGCCCCACCACGCAGGCCAACTGACCCGCTCCCAGAAGCGCTGTCCCGGCCACGAGTGCCGGGACTGAGGTCCCCCAGAACAGCAGGAACGCAGAACAGCCCAGAACGACGGCGGACCCGATCGCCATCAGTCGACGCTCACCCAGGCGGTCCACCAGCCCGCCGATGGGCAAGGCGAGTAACAAGGGAAACACCGCATAGCTCGCGGCGAGAAGGCCCAGCGCGAATCCAGGGACGTCCAGTTCAAGTGCGCGGTACGTGGTGGCGGGCCGGACCAGGAACGTCACTGCTTGGATGAGCGCCGAGTGGATGAGGAGTGCGGTGGATGAACGCCGTCCGAGTTCGCCGATCATTCGACCACGAGGCCAGTGCCTGAGATGACTCGCAGTGTCTCATCACGCGCGCCGATGACGTGGTCGAAGGCAATCTTCGCGGCCTTTTCCGGATCCTTGGATGCAATGGCCTCGACGAGGAGCCGGTGATTGGCGAGTGCTTCATCGCGACGTTCGGGGGCATTATTGGTGAAGTACCGGTAGCGTTCAACGTGGCTTCCGATCTGCCCATGGAAGCGTTGGGCCCAGGAGTTTCCGGCGATCCTGGCGATGGCGGCGTGCAGGGCAACCCCGTATTTCATGGCTTCATCAGCGAACTGAACCATCGCAGCGTTGCGGGCCACGATCCCCCGAAGTTCTTCAAGATCCGCGGCACTCGCATTGGCGCACGCTTCCCGTGCCATCAGGGATTCCAAGGCAGCGCGGACATCGTAAAGCTCTGAAATCGCCTTCTCATCCAGCGCCGGCACCATCACTCCCCCGGTGGGTTGCTGCTCGAGCAAGCTCTCCGAAATCAGGCGACGGATAGCCTCACGAAGGGGCGTCCGGCTGACCTGAAGGGCCGTGGCCATGGCGGGCTCGTAGATGCGCTCACCCGGTTTGAGCTCAAGGCTAAGAATCTGACGTTTCAGTTCGCCGTAGACAAGATGTGCCCCTGTGTTGCGTGGTTGTGGATCCGCCATATAGCGCCGCCTCGGCTAGGAAGTGTACTTGTATACATCTATACACCCAGACTGGAGGACCTCACAAAGGGTTACACTGCGACCACTTCTGATTGACCACGACCGAGCGTGTTCGAGTGCCTTGTTGCCGCTTCAAGGGGCTCATAGTGTCGCCTTGCCCGGCCCTTTCGAAAGCCGGTCACTGAATCGCAACCCGGCGCTCGGCGATTCCACCAGCGGCTGGGACCGCTCCAACATCACCAACGGACTGGGCATCGCAGGCCGCATGGTCAATGACCTGCGCGAGCTCGAGCCCGACGCATGGGTGTTCTGGCAGCCCGTGGAGGACACCTACAAGCAGGAGGAGGCCGACAAAGGCTGGGGCTCCATCTACGTGGACTTCGACTGCAACTACGAGGGCGCGTCCCTCTCTCACGTCCCACGCCCTTGAGCCGATCCCTCTCTCACTCTTCTCAGAAGAGTGAGAGAGCGTCCCGCTATAAGGGCTGGGAAGTGAGAGAGGGTTGGCATGCAAAAGGGGACCGGTTGATCAAGCGGTCCCCTTCACACTTAAGTTCGGCTAGGCCGCGGGCGTCATTAGCCGCGGCACAGTTCGCCGAACTTGGCGCCGGCTTCCTGGAAGGCCGACGTAAGCTCGCCCATCTTTGCTTCGTTCGGTTCTTCCTTGGCCTGCTCGTCCAGGTACTCAAGGATGGCTGTAACTACAGGCTTCATCTCGGTGGACGCCACCGGTTCGATAGGCCTGATGGCGTTGGCTGCGCGGTTCGAGGCCGTCTGGCTCGGGTTCTGCGGAATACTGGCTGCGGCGACGCCAACGCGGTCACAGGTTTCCGCGGTGGTCAGCTGCTGCTGCGCGGAACAGGCGGATGCCGAGGCAATAAGCCCGGCAGCGATCAGGACAGTGGTGAGTTTCTTCATGGTTCCCTCAGTGGTCGACGTCCCTTTGATTGTAATCAGAGCCGGGGCCCGGCCACGCATCGGCGTCCGCGTTCCTCCCCGGTTAGTTCCCCCGTCGGGCACAAAACGACACCGACCCGCCGGTGTCGGAGCCTTCTTACGGTGACAGCGGGAAAGCAACCGGGCAGGAACGCTGGCATAAGCAAAGCTACAGCGCGGGCGTACGGGGCGGCGTGGTCCGCCGCGAACCCGTTGCTTCGAAGGCGGCAGCCAGCGTCAACAAGGCCGTGTCATCGTACGCGCGGCCGGCGAAGGTGAGGCCCACGGGCATGCCAATATCCGCCATGGTTCCCATCGGTACGGTAACGGTGGGGATGCCCAGGTGCCTGGGAACGAGGTTGCCGTTGGCCACCCACACGCCGTTGCGCCAGCCCAGGTCTGCGGAGGCAGGGTTGACGTCCATGTCGGCAGGACCCACATCCGCAGCCGCCGGGAACAGGACTGCGTCCAGTCCGAGCCCGTCCATCCACTCCTCGAGGTCAATGCGGCGGGTCTCCTCCAGGCCGCGCACTCCGCCTTCCAGCTCGGGGATCTCGGTGAAGTTGGATACGCCGTATTCGCGGACATGCCGGGGATAAGCGGAGATGTGGTCGTCGAATCCGGTGTAGCGGTCTGCCAGGGCGCCCTTCGGGTGCGGGAAGATCGCAGCGCCGTCCACATCGGCAAGCCTGTTGAGGGCGGGATCACCGTTGGCGCGCAGGAAGTCGTCCCATGCCCAGGCCGAAAGGTCCTCGATTTCACGTTTGAGGTACTCGGTGCTGACCAAGCCGCGAGTGGCAATGGTAGGCGCGCCCGGTCGGTCGCCCTCGTAATTTGAGACCACGGGGAAGTCCACCAGCACTACTTCAGCGCCAGCGGACTCAAGGTCCCGCTTGGCGGCTTCCCACAGGTCAATCACGGAAGCCCGCGTCTCGATGCGCCGCCCGGTGGGGCCACCGATGCCCGGCTGCTCGCTGGTCCCGGCGTCCGGGTCTGCGTTGATATACATGCGCGGCACCCCGAAGCGCTTGCCCCGCAATGCCAGCTGCCCGCCGTCGGCGTCTTCCACGGCAAGCGTCAGGTAGGACTCCGGGCGGACCTCGGACGATTTCGGGAGCTGAACCCACGGCTGCGCGCGCCAAAAATCACCGCGCGTCTCAGCGTCATCGGCAACAATGACATCCAGCAGTTCCAGCATGTCCGCCATGGTGCGCGTGTGCGGGACTACGACGTCCATGGTGGGTACCAGCGGCCAGTTGCCGCGCACCGAGATGACACCGCGCGAGGGCGTGTAGGCGCAAAGAGCATTGTTCGACGCCGGTGCGCGGCCACTCGACCAGGTCTCCTCACCCAGGCCGAAGGCCGCGAAGCTGGCCGCCGTCGCGGTTCCGGAACCGTTGGAGGAGCCGGAACCGAAGGCTGCCGTCAGGTACTCAGCGTTGTACGGGCTTTCAGCACGTCCGTACACACCGCGCTGCATTCCGCCATTGGCCATCGGCGGCATGTTGGTCAGGCCGAGCAGCACCGCTCCGGCGTCGCGGAGTCGTTCAATGGTGAAGGCATCGCTCTGCGCTACCAAGTGCTCAAAGGCCGGCGAACCTGCAGCTGCCGTAAGCCCCTTAGCCAAGTAGCTGTCCTTGGCTGTGTAGGGGATCCCGTCCAGCGGCCCCCGCACCGCGCCCTTCGCCCTGCGCTCGTCCGAGGCCCGGGCGTCCGCCAAAGCCTCCGGGTTCATCACCACCATGGCGTTGAGTTTGATGCCGTTGCGATCGTAGGCATCGATACGGTCAAGGTATGCCTGGGTGAGTTCCTCGCTGGTCACCTCGCCTGATTCGAGCGCAGCGCGCAACTGCGCGATGGACGCTTCTACGACGTCGAACCGAGCCATTACGCTGCACCTCCAGCGCGTTGCGCTCCACTGAGGCGCGGCTGCTGCTGGGTGATGCAGTGGATGCCGCCACCGCGGGCCAGGATCGGCCGGGCGTCCACGGTGACCACGCGGCGGCCGGGGTAGGCTTCGGCCAGGATCTCGGCCGCGAGGGAATCGGCACGTTCTTCACCGTAGCCACAGGCGATGACGCCACCATTGACCACCAGGTGGTTGACGTAGCTCCAGTCCACAAAGCCGTCTTCGTCGCGCAAAGTTTCCGGCGCAGGCAGCGGCACAATCTCGAACGGCTTGTCCGCTGCGTCCGTCTGGGTTTCCAGGAATGCCTGGAGCGTGCGGCTGACTTCGTAATCCGGGTGCTCCGGGTTGGTCTGGGAATGCAGCAAGATACGGCCGGGGGTGGGCAGGGTGGCCACCATGTCGATGTGGCCGCGCGTGCCCAGGTCCTCGTAGTCGCGGGTCAGTCCGCGGGGTACCCAAATGACCTTGGTGGCTCCGATGGTGCGGGCCAGTTCGGCTTCGACTGCCGCTTTGTCGGCATAGGGATTCCGGCCCGGATCCAGCTGCACGGTTTCGGTGACCAGCACGGTTCCTTCGCCGTCCACGTGGATGGCGCCACCTTCGTTGACCAGCAGCGAGCTGACCAGCTCGGCGCCCGCCTTCCCGGCGACGAAGCGGGCCATTCCGGCGCTCTTCTGCCACTCGGACCACGCCGGAGCACCCCAGCCGTTGAAGATCCAGTCCACGGCGCCAAGCACGCCGGGACGTTCGTCGTCGAGGACGAAGGTGGGTCCGACGTCGCGCATCCAGAACTCGTCCAACGGTGCCTCGATCTGTTCGATGCCACTGCCCAGCATGCGGGCGGCGCGTTCGCGCTCGCTCGGGTCCACCACCATGGTGACAGGTTCGAATTCGGCTACCGCATGGGCGACGGCGGTCCAGGCCGAGTAGGCCTCTTCGGCGGAGGCGGCGTCGTGGCCAAGCGTCAGGCCGGTGCGGGGGAACGCCATCCAAGTGCGCTCATGCGGTGCGGTTTCGGCCGGCATTCTCCAAGCCATGGGTGACTCCTTCGTCTTCAGTGCAAATCTCTTGTTGATCACACGATCAACAATGCTGAAAAGGTAATCTAGACTGGTCATTGATGTCAAGCACTCCACAGAAGCGCGCAGTCCGGAAGTCACCGGCAGAGCGCGCCGCAGAAATCACAGAGGCCGCCCGCGAGATCGCACTCGAGGCCGGGCTTACAGCCCTGACGCTGCGCAATGTTGCCGCCCGGGTAGGAGTCGCTTCAGGCCTGGTGGCGCACTACCAACCCAACATGGACGCGCTCGTGTCCAGCACTTTCGCCACCATCGTGGCTGCGGAAACACAGGAAGTCGCAGGCTTGCTGAGCCTGCAACCGGGACCGTCGGAACGACTCGCCCTCTTGGTGGACACCCTTTTGGACAACAGCAGGCTGGACGTCACGGCAATCTGGGTGGAGGCCTGGACCTTGGGACGCCGCAACGAAACCCTGGCCGCCTCGGTCCGCGAGCAAATGGATGCTTGGCAGAAGGTCTTCCAGGGAGTGGTCGAGGACGGGAACGCGACCGGAGCGTTCAACGTTTCGGACGCCGCGGCCGTCGCCTGGCAGATTCTCGGCATGGTGGATGGCCTGAACGCCCAAGCCTTGGTCCGCTGGGATGGTGTCAACGATCGCGGCACGCACCTTGCCCGCGCCGTCGAGGGAATGGTGGGCGCCGCCCGGGGTTCACTAACAACCAAGCCGGGCGCGTAGCTGCCACAACCGTGGGCAGGACGCTACACCGTGGCCCTGCCCTAGGCTGGGACCATGGCGATCATTCACAAGGCAACCCTGTCCCCTTCCAAGCTCGAACTCATCGCTGACTACCTCCCAAAGCAGCCTTGGTTCATCCAGGATGGCTCCCCGGAGCTCATCGGCGCCTACCGCTTTGACGATCCCGCTGGCGAGGTCGGAATCGAGACCCACGTGGTCACCGCTGGCGAGCGCGTCTACCAGGTTCCCCTTAGCTACCGCGGCTACGAACTGTCCGGCGCTGAGGAGTGGCTGCTCGGAACCATGGACCACTCCGTCCTCGGCAAGCGCTGGGTGTACGACGCCTGCGCCGATCCCATTTACGTCAAGGCTCTCGCCACCGCAATCCTCACCGGCCAGCAGGAGGCGGAACAGTTTGTGGACGGCGAGCCTGAGCCCCGGCCCAGCACGGTCACGGTGAAGGGCAGCGGAAAGCTCGACGGCGGCGTTCCCGCCTTGAGTGCCTCGGCGCCGGTATCCGGCAGCGGCGTGACCATCATTGATGCCGTCGAGCTTCGCTTGAAGGTGGCGCGGGTAGTGGACGTGGCAGCGGACGCTTCCGCCAACTCGGCCGCTGCCCCGGAACTGCACAGCGAGCTGACCCTGAACGGCACGTGGGCCGGGCTTGAAAACCCGGTGGAGTTGGCAGCAGTAATCCGGAACTGATACTCGACGTTCCTTCCCAGTTACCCCACCTCCCGGCCAATGTGGTCCCGGGGCGGCCGCGTGATGGCTAGGCCGCGCCGGGGCTCAGGCAGGAGTACCCGGGAAGGAGCGCACGCCGGGGGCACCTGTTGGTCGCAGCGGCTCCGGCGTAGGCTGGCACCAAGCCATCTAACTACGTGAGGGGTTCGGCATGTACAAAGCGCAAACCATCATCCCCGCCGCCCAGGATCTGGCACGGGAGTGGGTAACGCATGCAGCTGA
Source organism: Arthrobacter sp. Rue61a (assembly GCF_000294695.2). Taxonomy (NCBI): domain Bacteria; kingdom Bacillati; phylum Actinomycetota; class Actinomycetes; order Micrococcales; family Micrococcaceae; genus Arthrobacter; species Arthrobacter sp. Rue61a. Next base: position 4,071,047 of record NC_018531.1, read on the forward strand.
GGGCACGTCGTCCCAGACGGATGCGGTGGTGAGGTGGGCATTGGCCCGGATCAACCATGCCGATGTGCCGTCCGTGGTGCATGGCGTCATGCTCACTTTGACCGGTAACAAGAAGGCTGCCAAGGAAGCTAAACGCACTGCAACCAGAGCAGTGAAGAAGGCAACCCAAGCGCTCAGCCGGAAGACAACTCAACGCAGCTCCGGCCGTGCCGTATGGTTTACCGCCATCGTTGCGGCCCTGGTGGGTGCGGGCGCAGTCTTTGCTTGGCGCATGATGATGCCCCCGGGCGAACCTGAGCCAGCCAAGCAGCCGGAGACCCCGGTCCAGCCGCCGGTGCCCCCGGTTCCCTAGTCACGCCACCAAAGGTGCCGGACCCGCTACGGTGCAGGGTCGTCGTCGTGCCGTTGTATCCGTCTCCGTAGCGACTTCCCGGCAAAGAGCCAGTAAGCGCCGCCGCTGGCCAACAGGAACCCCAGCACGCCCAAAATGACCAGCTGGCTAATGATCCCGGCGATAACCATCACGAAACCGGCCAAGACGGCAAGAGTGCCCAGAACAGCACGCGCCAGCGCGCCTCGTGGGCGGCCTGACTTCAGCTCATAGGCGAGATCGGGATCCGTTGAAGCGAGATCCCGCTCCAGCTCTTCCAAGCTCCTGCGTTCTTCTTCCGACAACGACATCGGAGTTCCTCACCACACAAGCAGGGCCGCCAACCTTGCGTCGATGCTCAGAACATCAGCACGAGCTCTGCTTGCCGTGCTATGCCTTCATTATCTTCCCGTTAGGCAGTTCTAGCCACAGGCAGGAAATGCCGGACAACCGTGCAGTGAGCGGCTATGGCGGCGTCGTTGATTACTCGGGGGAGGGAACCATCGGGATCGCGCCTTACCAAGGGTCCTCAGCATGCTTACGATGGAGTGGCGGGTTACGGCCCACTAATGCACGGACTACCGAACGCCGACTGGAAAGTTGAATTCCCCATGGCACGACGAAGCTCCACCAAAGCAGCAAACCTCCCCGGCCCCGGTTCCAAACGACGCGGACCCGGACGGGCCATCTGGCTAATTGCCGCCGGTCTCGTCGCTGGCATAGCCGGTGGAATTTTCGGTTTCCGCATGCTGGTGCCACCGGGAGAGCCCGAACCGGACAAGACCCCTCAGCGGCAACCTGCCGAAATTCTGGTCCCGGAAGAGCCGGTCGAGATCTCAACGAGAATGCGTCCCGGCGAATGGACTGAAGAGTCATTGCTGGAGCACGTCGAGGATTACAAGCAGCAGATCCGGGACATGGGCGCGAAAGAATCGCAGATCGTAGTCAACGTGGAGCGGACGGAAGCGGGGGCTGCCCGCGTGGTGGTCAGCTGGGATCGATCCTAGAGTTTGGCCGCTGTTTCCTTCGCCGCTTCCTGCAGCAATGCAATAAATTCGTCCTGCCGAGGAAGGACGTCATCACGAAGTCCGGCAACTGACAGTGCCCCGCGTAATACGCCATGGGAATCGAACAGCGGCACTCCCAGTGCGGCGACACCGACGGTGACGTCCTGGTCAGACACACTGAAGCCGCGTTCCCGGATGATTTTTGCGTCAGCCTCAACCTGCTCTGCTGTGGTGAGGGTGTTCGGCGTGATCGCCTGCAGCGGAGCCGACGCTGTGACGCTGTGCCTGAGTTGGTCATCCCATGCCATGATGGCCCGCGACGTTGCACCTGCGTGCGGCGGGAGGGTGCCGCCGGGGTTGAGGAGCAGCAGCGTCACTTTGGTCCCTTTGACCCAATCGAGGCAGGTCACGAGTTGGTTCCTTACGGCGCAGAGATAGACGGTCTGGCCCGTGAGCTCGTTGAGGCGGGCCATGGCGGGACGGGCTGCGGAGACCTCCGGAATCCCTTGCAGGGAAGCACTTGCTAGGTGAAGGATCTGCGTACCGAGTTGAGCCCTGCCATCTTCCCGGATTCCGATCAGTTCCACGTGTTCGAGCGCGTCAAGCAACCGGTACACGCTGGGTCGCGGCATGGAAATTGCCTCGGCGATGTCCACCACGCTCATGGGTCCGTTGTCGGCCAGCGCGTTGAGGAGGTCAGCACTGTTGGCCATCACCTTGATGGGTTTCGCTGCCACTAGACGGCCCCGCTTTCTACGGCCGGCAGATGAGCCTCCGGCAACTGAATCGCACCAAGCGCCCGGCTTACGGTTGCGGCAGCAGATTGGACCATCGCGACGGGGTCGTAGTCGCTGTGGAACACCCTGTGGGTCTGGCCACTGATGGACAGCGCTCCTACAACGGCACCAGTGTGGTTGAAGATTGGCGCACCAACGCCGCCAATCCCCTGACCCCAATCGCTGTGCGCCACTGCAACGCCGGCGGACGCCGTTTCCGCTAGGAGTCGGCGAAGTTCCTCTGCGTTATGGGCCACCGGGCCGAACAGTTCATCCTCAGGCAGGTCCCTCAAATAGCGTTGGACCACCTCGGGGATTTCGAAGGCGAGGATAGCCCTGGGCGCGGCCCCCTGGCCCAAGGGCATGGACTCGCCCAATCTAAGGTTGTGGATCTGGACATCCAGGCCATCGATTCGGTCAATGCACACGGCCCGGAGGCCGCGCCTGATGCACAGGAACGATGTCTGGCCAGTGGCAGCGTGCAACCTCTCAAGCTCTGGCCGCGCCAGGTCCCTCAGGTCCAGCTGGGCTTCCAGCTTTGCTCCGAGCCGAACAAAATCGAGGCCGAGCCGGGTCTTGCCGCGGCGCGACCCATCCTCCACCCAGCCGATCGCCTGGAGCGTCGAGAGCAGCCTGTAGAGGGAGCTTGCGGGTTCAGCTGTGCGCTCAGCGAGTTCGCTCACAGTCAGCTCGCCTGCCTCAGCGATCGCGCGAAGGACTGCCGCAGATTTGGTCACGAGGTTCATTCCACCGCTGGGATCCGTTGCTTCCGTCATTGGAACCTCTCACCTAGCGGACACACATCATGACTCACGATACGTAAGGCCCATGACCAATGCAACAACGGCGTCGCCAACTGATTTTTATCAATCAGTGGAACTTATGTCCGCCAGTTGATAACTTGAAGGGAAGTGGTCAAGAACCATGCCGTGCACCCGAAGGAGCAGTCGATGACGACACCAACCATTGAAACCATCCCGGATATCCGGGCAGCCGTCCTCAAGGCCCCAGAGCAGTTCGGCACGCAGCGACTACGGCGCCCGGAGGCAGGGCCGGGCGAAGTTCTTGTTCGGGTCTCATTCACCGGCATCTGCGGCTCGGACTTCCCCATTGTGAGCGGCACCCACCCCCGAGCTACTCTTCCACTGGTGATGGGGCACGAAATTACCGGCACCATTGAGAATCCAGGGGACAGCGGACTGACTGAGGGCGCCACGGTGGCCGTCAACCCCCTCCTGCCCTGCGACACCTGCGGCGCCTGCCGGAAGGAACTGTGGCACGTCTGCAGAAACCTGAGGCTGCTTGGCATCGATACGCCCGGATCCATGGCGGAATTGATCGCCGTACCTGCCGCGAACGTCATTCCCTTCTCCGAAAATGTCCCCGCCAAGGAAGCAGCCCTGGCCGAGCCGCTCGCAGTAGCAGTTCACGCCATTCGGAGGGCCAGGCTCGCAGCAGGCGAGCGCGTGCTGATCTTCGGCGCAGGACCCATCGGAATCCTGGTTGCGCTGGCCGCCCGTCACGCAGGTGCGGCTGACGTTACTGTCGTGGAGCCAAGCGAACGACGCCGGGAAGTAGTTGAGGCGCTCGGCCTCCGGGCGCTCGGGCCAAGTGACGTCCCGGTAGCCAAGGAGCATGGCGAGACCGCCACCGACGTTGTCTTCGATTGCGCAGGGCATCACAGCGTCACGCCCCTTCTAACCAAGGTGGCGCCAGTGCGGGGGCGGATTGTGATTGTGGCCGTGCACCACGGATCGGCCGAGGTAGACCTGCGCGAGCTCGCCTTTGCCGAACAGGAAATCCTCGGGGTGCGCGTCTACGAGTCCGCAGACTTCGCCGAGTCCGTACGGCTGATCAGCCACCATGAACTTCCACTGGCAGGAATTCCGATCTCTGAATACCCCCTGGAATCGGTGGAAGAGGCTTTTGCCGAGGCGCGGTCAGGCACTGGAGCAGTGAAGATCCTTGTGCGAAGCCTGCCCCAACCCCTGCATTAATTATCATTTTCTGGACAAATTGTCCGTATCACGGCAATAATGGGCGGTAGACCTGCTGACACGATCGATGAGGACAATGTCATGTCAAGAACGCAAGCAACCAAGACCGGAACGGCCGAACTCCAGAGGCTTGCAGCCGCTGGCCGCTGGCACGTCATCAAGACCGTGGCGGATGCCAAAGCCGGCCACATCGGCGGCCCGCTGTCCGCAATGGACCTGCTGGTTTCCCTGTACTTCAACGAACTTTCTGTTGACCCCGGGAATCCGCAGGACCCCGCCCGAGACCGTTTCATCCTCTCCAAAGGACATTGCGCCATTGGCCTGTATTCGGTCCTGGCACTCCGCGGCTACTTCCCTGTGGAGGAACTGGCCACTTTCGATCAGGGCGGATCGCGACTTCAAGGCCACCCGGACATGAAGCTCACCCCCGGCGTGGACAGCTCCAGCGGTTCCCTGGGCCAGGGTCTATCGGCCGGAGCCGGCATGGCAATGGCCGCCAAGCAACTCGGAACGGACTTCCACACGTGGGTCATGTTGGGCGACGGCGAACTCGAAGAGGGAATGGTGTGGGAGGCAGTCCACACGGCACGTCGCTTCAAGCTTGACAATCTCACGGCGGTCATCGACCTCAACGGACTTCAGCAGTATGGATGGCCCGTCTCCGAAGACGATGACCGGTTCGACCGCTCAAACCCGTGGTCCGGCGTAGACCTCAACGGAGTCTTCACGTGCTTTGGCTGGAACGTCATCAGCATCGACGGGCACGACTTCGACGCAATTCACGACGCCTTTGACCGCGTCCGTGAGCAACGGGGTTCAGGAAAGCCAACCGTCATCCTAGCCAAGACCATCAAAGGCAAGGGCGTGTCCTTTACCGAGGGCACCTACAAGTGGCACAACGGCATTGCCACACCGGAACAACTGGCCAGCGCAGCCGCTGAACTCGGCCAGGTTTTCGAAGGAGAAGCAAAGTGAAGGCGCAACGCGACGTATGGGGCCAGACCCTTGTAGATCTTGCCAGGACGGACAGCCGAGTTGCAGTGGTGGACGGCGATCTTGCCACGTCCACCAAAGCTGACCTGTTCGCCGACGCGTTCCCGGACCGGTTCTTCGAAATCGGCATCGCGGAGCAGAACATGGTGGGCGTTGCCTTTGGCCTGTCCACTCTGGGTTTCCGTCCATGGCTATCCACCTTTGGGGTATTCCTAACCCACCGCGCTCTGGACCCCATCCGCATGCTGGTCTCCCAGACCGGAGCACCCGTCAAGATCGCCGCCTCCTATTCCGGCCTCCTCAACGGCAGCAGCGGGAAGACCCATCAGGACATTGAGGACCTGGCCATCATGCGTGCAATGCCGGGCATGACCGTGATCGCCCCGGCCGACGCAATAGAAGCCGAAGCAGCTATCCGATGGGCGGCAGACCACGACGGTCCCGTCTACCTGCGGTTGGCACGGGACGCCGTTTCCGACATTTTCAGTCCGGGCCATGCATTCACGCCGGGAACAGTACATGTATTGCGCGAGGGCAATGACGCACTTCTGGTTTCCACAGGTGTCCAGAGTTCGCGTGTCATGGATGCTGCAGCTCTGCTCGCCGAAGAAGGAATCGAAGCCCGGGTGGTTCACGTTCCCTGCCTCAAACCCGTGGATGAAGCTGCTCTGCTATCTGCCCTCTCAGGCCCTGCACCAATCTTCACTATCGAAGAACACAGCATTATTGGAGGACTGGGCGGGCTGGTAAGTGAGCTGGTTACCAGCACCACGCTGGGCAAAACGGTCACTCGGCTGGGACTTGCGGACGCATGGTCCGAGTCCGCTCCCAACAGCTACCTGTTGGACAAATACGGGCTCTCGCCCGCCCGCGTAGCCGGCCAGGTCCGGCACGCGCTGGCCGACGACTAGGCGAGGGCGCTGATCCCATGAGCAGCCTCACCCACAGAGTCCAAGCAACACGGTCCCTCGGCGACGCGGGCACCGGCACCGTGCTGGCCAGCATGGGCGGAGATGGACTCATCGGGCTAGGCCCGGATGGCGTCCTGTGGGCCCGGGCGCCACAGACCCCCGTGGTCAATACCACAGGTGCTGGCGACGCAGCACTTGCCGGATTCCTCAGCGAAACCTCCCTCGACCACGGAGGGCCCACCGGAGCACATCATCGTAGATCAGCCTTCACCGAAGCGCTGGCGCGTTCCGCCGCCTGGGGCGCGCTCGCCGTCGGGCGTTCCACCACAGCCTTGGGCAGCCTCGAAGGAGCGCCGGACGCCACCTTCCAAGAGCCTGATCCAACCTTCCGCCTCAGCAAGCTCTGAGGCACAAAACCTAACAAGGGAGCATCTCATGAACGCACAACAGACGGCCCTGATCACTGGCGGGGCACAAGGAATCGGCGCCAAGGTGGCACATACCCTGGCAAACCGCGGCTGGCGGGTCCTCGTGGCCGATCTCAACGAGGGGCCGGCCAAGGACCTGGCAGAAGAACTCAATTCCTTTTCTCCCGCGGCCTCCCCCCACCTTGGGTTCGGCGTCGACGTGGCTGACGAGATCAGCGTCCAAGCCCTCCTGGGTGCCGTCGCGGGCGAAACGGACCGGCTGGACGGTTTGGTGAACTGCGCCGGAAACATCCTTCGCCAGCCTGCCGAGGAGCTGGACATCGCACAATGGCGGCGTCTGCTGGACATTCATCTGACGGGTTCAATGCTCACGGCAAAGGCGGCTTTTCCACTCCTCAAATCGAGCCGTGGCTCTATTGTGAACATCGCGTCAGTAGGGTCCACCTTTGGCTTGCCGGGGAGATCTGCCTATGCCACCGCCAAGACCGGGATGCTGGGACTGACCAGGACCTTGGCCGTTGAATGGGGCGTCCATAAGATACGCGTCAATGCAGTCGCTCCCGGTTACGTAAATACGGAGATGGTGCGTAGCGGCTTGCGCAACGGCACATTGAACCAAGAGGTTCTCTTGGGACGGACTCCCCTCGGGAGGCTTGCCGAGCCGGAAGAAATCGCGAACGTGATCGCTTTCCTGCTCTCCCCGGACGCGTCGTTCATCCACGGCGAGGTCATTAAGATCGACGGCGGACTCACCATCGACGGCACGTTCAGTTAGCAGCCACACACCCAGGAAGGGCGGCCGGAACATTCCGGCCGCCCTTTTGCTGCGTTCACGAGGCATCAGGGTTCGACGGCGATCTTCGGCGCAGCGCCCCGGCCCACCTTGTCGAAGGCAACGGCTATGTTGCTGAGCGGCACCGTCTCAACCAGCAGCTCCCCCAACCCGGGATATGTCTGGAGGATGTCCAGTGCCAGCCCGTAGTCCGGGCGGTGCGAGCTGTAGCTGGTGATGATGTCCAGTTCCTTCCGCACGGCATCGTTGGCTGCCAACACCGGCGGCGCTCCATACAGTGCCACCACCACCAACCGCCCTTGGACAGGAAGCCCACGGACAGCATCGGCCAAGGCCGCGGAGGCTCCGGCAGCTTCGATCCACACGTTTGGCTTGAAACCGGGGGGAAGGGTATCCACCAGGTCCAGCCCCAGCTGTTCGGCGAGACCGGCCCGTGCTGCCACGTCTTGGGTCATCCCCTTGAGCACCACACGGGCACCGAGATACTGGCAGACCACTGCGGACAGGATCCCGATGGTGCCGGGACCACTGACAACTACGGTGTCCTCGGCTGTCACGCGCCCACGGCTTGCAACCGCCCTTGCGGCAACCGAGAGAGGTTCTGTCAGCACCGCCGTCCGGGCGGGCACAGCGTCGGGTACGGCCAGCAACTGGGATGCGGGGATGCGAACGAAACGTGCGGCGCCCCCGTCGCGCGTCAGGCCCAAAGTGACCTTATCCGGGCAGCCGTTCGCGTAGTCAGCCGTACAAGCGGCGCAGTCCCCGCAGCCGGACTGGGCGATGGCCACCACGCGGGTCCCTGGCTTCAGGCCGCCGGGGTCCTCGCTCTGGACGATCGTCCCCACAATCTCGTGGCCCAGAACGGTACCGCACGGAACCCAGCCGTACCCATCGTCGCCGTTCCAGATGTGGAGATCGGACCCGCACAAACCACAGTATTCCGTTGCTACGAGCACTTCGCCGGCTCGAAGCCGCGGGGTTTCCTGCATTCTGATCTCGATGCTCCGCTTATCCATCGAAGAGCGGACAGCCGCGGCTGCGGTCGCGGGGAGGGTGGTAATCATGATGATTCCTTCCGGATACGGCAGTTCCCGGCGTGCCAGTGGCGCCGCCGGGAACTGTGTGATGTGGGCAGTACTAGATTTGATCCAGGGGAACGCCGGTGTTGTTCTTCCACTTCAGGACCACAACACTGGATACCGCCGCAACTGCGATGACATAGAGGTTGAAGATCCAGCCACTGCCAATCGAGTAAAGCCAAGTGCTGAGGTAGGACGCCGTACCGCCACAGACAGCCACGCCGAGGGAGATGGAAACGCCAAAGATCCTGGTGCGGTAACGGGTGGGAATCTGTTCTGAAATCGCTGCCGGCTTGGAACCTGTAATAAAGGCGACCAGCAACAGTCCTGCTGTCTGGGCAACAAGCAACGTCCATGGCTCGCTGGTCATCAGGCCCCAGAGCGGGAATACCGTGGCTGCGATACCCACCAGGGAGATAAGGGTTGTGATCTTCCTTCCCCAGTGATCGGAGATCCAGCCGGAGACCGGGAGGAAAGCGATATAGACCACCTGTGCTATCACGCTCATCACGAACGCCTGGCCCGGATCCATGCCCCTGACGCCGATTGCATAGATAGCTGCCGAGGTGACCCACGTGTAGTACGTGAGCGTAGATCCAGCCTCGTAAAGGAACAACTTCACGCCTGCGGCAAATACCTGCTTCTTGCTCCACGGGGGCGCAGCGCTGCCAGCCTGGGCAACGGCCACATGCTCACTTTCCATCATGCCGCGGCGCAACCACAGTGCAGCCACAGCCAGCAGCGCACCGGCTGCGAAGGGAATTCGCCAGCCCCATTCCATCATTTCCGACTTGCTGATCAGGCCGGTCAGTACCGCCATGAAAAGCGTCGCCAGGAGGGATCCTGACCCCACTGCGATGAAGACCGTGCTTGACCACAGACCGCGGCGCTTGGCCGGGGCGATTTCAGCGATGTACGCGTAAGACGTCGTCGACTCACCGCCGTGCGCAAAGCCCTGAATCAATCGGGCCAGCAGAAGGAGGAGAGATGCCCAACTGCCGATTGCCGCGTACGAGGGAATGAGGGCGATCCCCAGGCTCGCACCCGCCATGAGGAACATCGTGGTCAGCAGGACAGTGCGTCGCCCGAGTTTGTCAGCCAGAGGACCGAACACCAGCCCGCCAATGGGACGCATCAGGAAACCGACGGCGAACACGGCCAGCGTGCTCAGCAGCGCAGACATAGGGTTGCTGGAGTTGAAGAGGCTGCCGGCGATGTAGACCGAGGCGACGGTATAGATGGTCCAGTCAAACCATTCCAGCAAGTTTCCTACGCCCGTGGCGAGCAGGGATTTGCGTTGTAGGCGCAACCGTTCCGGGCTGCTTTTCGGTTGGGCTGTGTTCTGCTCAACAATCGTCATTGAATGCTCCCGTGTTGGGAAGCCACACTCTGTGGCTTGACTCGGTTGTGACCAGGGCCAGTGCGAAGCTACGCCATATAGCAAGTTTCGCAAGGTGGCCTGGTTGTGCGCCGGAAGGCCCACGTTCTGCACCCAACACCATCATGCGGACAAAGTGTCTGTCAAGTGATAATTTGGTTCTTGGGCGGAATCAACACGAGAAAGCCGCGCCACCCTGAACGGAACATTGCCGGTAGCCCCGGCAGAGGAGGAACGATGGACAGGAATCTTGAGGGCAGAGTAGCTCTTGTCACCGGCGCCAGCAGCGGCATCGGGGCCAGCGTGGTCCGCAGGCTCCTCGCCGCCGGCGCCAAAGTACATGGCGTCGCGCGGAGGCAGGAAGCTTTGAACGCGGTAAGCCCCGAGCATCTGGTCACTGGCCAGCTGGTAACCCACGCTCTGGACGTTGCCGACACTGCGGGAGCGCGGGCTCTGGCGGCGCACCTCGCGGAAACGGATCCCATTGACATTCTGGTCTGCGCTGCGGGGACCAACGTCCCACGCAGGCGAATGGCCGAGCTCGACGACGAGAGTTTCGACCGCATCATGAAGACCAATGTCTACGGCGTCTTCACCTTGCTGTCAGCGACGCTCGATCAGTTGCGGGAACGGCAGGGCGACGTAGTGATCATCTCCAGCATCGCTGCAAGCTGGCCGGACCACAGCGGGGCAGCCTACGGCGCGTCCAAATCCGCGTTGCTGGGTCTGGCCCGGGGCGCATCGCGCGACGAGCACGGCAACGGCATTCGCGTCTGCAGCATCCTGCCAGGCATCGTGGACACTCCCATCCTGGACCTGCACCCCAGCCCGCCGCCTCGAGAGGTCAGGGACTGGGCCATCCACCCGGACGACATTGCAGAAGCGGTGCACTGCGCGATCAGCCTCCCGCCGCGAACCAACATTGCTGAAATGAGCGTGGTTGCGACGCGCCTGCAGTCACTCAGCAACACACAGGCGGCCACCCCGGAACTCCCGGCCAGCATGCGGAGCTGAAGCAACGGGGCCGCCTGCCACAATGGCATGCGGCCCTGTCTCCTGCTCGACAGTGTTGCGCCCAGCCGCGCTTAGCCCAAGCTAGTCTCCCTGCCGCGGCCTCCACACCACAACTGCCTGCGACCGCGCCCGGGGGCGCTGACCGCGGGCCAAGCTAACGACGTCGCCCGCCGCTCCGGCCGCGAAAATGCGTGCGTCCACGGGTGAGCGCCGACGCGACAACTCCTCCGTCAGCTCAGCTACCCGATACTGCAGCGCAGCAACCTGGTTTTCGAGATCGAGGATTCGTTTGATGCCTTCAAGAGAGACGCCGGACTGCGAGAGGCGCTGGACCTCCCGCAGTTTGTTGACGTCGTTCTGCGAATAGCGGCGGGACTTGCCGGGCGCACGGCTGGGCGAGACGATGCCCAAGCGGTCGTACTGGCGCAACGTCTGCGGATGCATGTCGGCTAGCTCCGCAGCGACGGAGATGACAAAGATCGGCTGGTTGACGTCGATTGCCATGACCGTCTCCTTACAACCGGGCCTTCGCGGCCAGGTCGTGACGCGGGTTCGCGTCCGTGGTGGCGGCAGCGAACGCCTTCACGGCTTCCTCCGCTTCCTTGTTCAAGTTCTGAGGGACCGCGACGTCGATGGTCACCAGCAGGTCGCCGGTCGCCTTGGACGTTTTTACGCCTCGGCCCTTGACCCGGAGTGTCCTGCCCGACGGTGTCCCGGCAGGGACGCGCACCTTGACGGTGTCGCCCTCGAGTGTTGGGACCTCGATGGTGGCGCCAAGCGCCGCTTCCGCGAACGTGACGGGGACGTGGATGCGGATGTTGTCGCCGTCGCGGTGGAAAAAGTCGTGGGGCTTCACGCTCACCGTGATGATGAGGTCACCGTTGCCGGCCGGGCCAGCGTTGCCCTTGCCGCGCTGACGGACTTTCTGCCCGTCCTTGATGCCGGCGGGAATCTTGACGTCGATCACGTTGCCGTTGCTCTCACGCAGGCTCACCGTGGTGCCTTTGATGGAGCCGGCAAACGAGATGGAGGTGGTTGCCGTCCTGTCCGCGCCCTTCTGCGGGGCACGCTGGAAACCGGTCTGGCCGGCGCCACCGAAGCCACCTCCAAACAGGTCAGCGAACTCCGGAGGAATGCCGCCGCCTGCAGGTTGACGAGCACCCGGCCCGCCCCCAAACAGACCACCAAAGAGGTCCTCAAACCCACCATTGGCCCCGGCGCCACCCCGCCCGGCCCCGGCACCCGGAGCAAACCGGGCACCACCCATAGCGCGGATGGCGTCATACTGCTGCCGGTCCTCAGGATTCGACAGCACCGAGTAAGCCTCGGAAATGTCCTTGAACTTCTTCTCCGCAGCAGCATCCCCGGCATTAGTATCCGGATGGTACTGCCGGGCTAGCTTGCGGTAAGCCTTCTTAATATCCGCGTCGGACGCGTCCTTGGCAATACCAAGGATCGCGTAAAAATCCTTTTCAACCCAGTCCTGGCTGGCCAAGAGCGTTTCCTTTCTAAAACAAACAAAGCGTACGGCGAGACTGCCTCGAAGCCGTAGCGGATGAGGGGGCCCGGGAGTGGCTTCGGGCCTACCGGAGCCGGGTGGCTTTGGATCGAAGATCCCAAGCCACCCGGCGTAGGGGCGGGGCCCCTCATCCGCGAAGGCGGAACGTGAGACTACGCCGGAACCGCGACGATCACTTGGGCTGCACGCAGGACCCGCTCGCCGGAGCGGTATCCGGAGCGCAGCACCTGGCTGACCGTGTCAACCTCGATGTCTTCGCCGGGCTGCTGGATGAGTGCCTCGTGGATGGTGGGGTCGAATTCGACTCCGGTGTCCGCGATGCGTTCCAGTCCGTACGTCTTCAGCGCGTTTTCCAGCTTGGCTGCGATGGCGGCGAAGGGGCCGTCTTCGAGGTCACCGTGCTGGCGGGCGGCGTCGACGTCGTCCAGCACCGGGAGCAGGGAGTTGAGGACGCCGATGACGGCCATCTCTCCTGCTACGGCGCGGTCGCGTTCGACGCGCTTGCGGTAGTTGACGTACTCAGCCTGAAGGCGGAGGAGGTCGTTGCGGAGCTCCGCTGCCTGGGCTTCAGCCGCGGCACCGGGGGCTACCGATTCCTCGGCCGGCACCTCTACCCCGTTGAGGATTTCCTCAGCTTGGGAGAGGGCGTCGCCGTCCGTGGGAGCGGCGTTGCCTTCGGTGGGAGCTGCAGCTTCGCTATCGGGGTGACGGGCTGCCCCGGTCTCCGGGTCAACCTTGCGGTTGTCCCGGATTACCGGCTTGCGCGGCTCGTTGCCTTCTGAATGCTCTGCTTCGTTGCCGTGGTGAGGCATGGCTACTTCTTCGCTTCGTCTTCGTCGATGATTTCGGCGTCAACGATGTCTTCGTCGTCGGCAGCCTTGTCACCGGCGGGAGCGCCTTCTGCACCGGCACCCGGAGCGTCAGCTGCGGCGGCCTGCGAGTAGATGGCTTCACCGAGCTTGGTCTGGGAAGCCTGGAGCTTCTCGAACGCAGTCTTTACAGCGGCGTCGTCGGTGCCTTCCAAGGCGGACTTGAGGGCGTCGACGTCGGCCTTGACCTCGGTCTTGACTTCCTCAGGCAGCTTGTCGTCGTTGTCGGCGATGAGCTTGTCCACGGAGTAGGCGAGCTGCTCTGCGGAGTTACGGGTGTCCGTAGCTTCGCGGCGGGCCTTATCCTCTGCAGCGTGCTCTTCGGCTTCACGGACCATGCGGTCGATGTCGTCCTTGGAGAGCGCCGTGCCACCGGTGATGGTCATGGACTGTTCCTTGCCGGTGCCCTTGTCCTTGGCGGACACGTGGACGATGCCGTTGGCGTCGATGTCGAAGGTGACCTCAACCTGCGGGACACCGCGAGGTGCCGGAGCGATGCCGGTCAGTTCGAACGTGCCCAGCGGCTTGTTGTCGCGCGTGAATTCACGCTCGCCCTGGAAGACCTGGATGGCCACGGACGGCTGGTTGTCGTCAGCGGTGGTGAAGGTCTCGGAACGCTTGGTGGGGATGGCGGTGTTGCGCTCGATGAGGTGCGTCATGACGCCACCCTTGGTTTCGATACCGAGGGACAGCGGGGTGACGTCGATGAGGAGGACGTCCTTGCGCTCGCCCTTCAGGACACCGGCCTGGAGTGCGGCGCCAACGGCCACAACTTCGTCCGGGTTGACGCCCTTGTTGGGCTCCTTGCCACCGGCGAGTTCCTTGACGAGCTCGGAGACGGCAGGCATACGGGTGGAGCCACCTACGAGCACGATGTGGTCGATGTCGGAAACCTTGATGCCGGCTTCAGCGATGACGTCCTGGAACGGCTTCTTGGTGCGGTCCAGCAGGTCCTTGGTGAGGTCCTGGAACTTGGCACGGGTCAGCTGCTCGTCCAGGTGGACCGGGCCGTCGGGGGTGACGGACAGGTACTGGAGGGAGATGTTGGTGCTGGTGGAGGAGGACAGTTCCTTCTTGGCCTGCTCAGCAGCTTCACGCAAACGCTGGAGGGCGATCTTGTCCTTGGAGAGGTCGATGCCCTTGACCTTGAGCTGGCTCAGGAGCCACTCGACCACGCGGTTGTCCCAGTCGTCGCCACCGAGGCGGTTGTCACCGGCGGTCGCGCGGACCTGGATGGTGGAGAAGTTGTCTTCGTCCTTGCCAACCTCGAGGAGGGAGACGTCGAAGGTTCCGCCACCGAGGTCGAAGACCAGGATGAGTTCGTCTTCCTTGCCCTTGTCCAGGCCGTATGCCAGTGCAGCCGCGGTGGGCTCGTTGACGATGCGGAGGACGTTGAGGCCAGCGATTTCGCCGGCTTCCTTGGTGGACTGGCGCTCGGCATCGTTGAAGTATGCCGGAACGGTGATCACAGCGTCGGTGACCTTTTCGCCCAAGTAGCTCTCGGCGTCGTTCTTGAGCTTCATGAGGATACGCGCGGAGATTTCCTGCGGCGTGTACTTCTTGTCATCGATGGCAACGTTCCAGTCGGTGCCCATGTGGCGCTTGACGGAAGCGATGGTGCGGTCGATGTTGTTGACGGCCTGGCGCTTGGCGATTTCGCCGACCAGGACTTCGCCGGACTTGGAGAACGCAACGACGGACGGCGTGGTGCGGCCGCCTTCTGCGTTGGCGATAACGGTGGGCTCGCCACCTTCGAGAACAGAGACCACGGAGTTGGTGGTTCCGAGGTCGATACCTACTGCACGTGACATATCTTGTTTTCCTTTCAATGGCCGATGTTGGAGATTGCACCTGACAGCGGCCCGCTGAGCGGTTTCACTGCCGGGAGCCCACTCAACAATCGGCTAGTTGAGCGTTCTGCACTCAACTGTACTCAGCCTCAGATTTAAGTCAATCCAAAGTTGAGTCAAGTTCGCTCAACTTTGCTTTTTGACGGTTGGAAATCCCCGGAATCACACGGCTTAGGGGGTGGTTTCGCCTACGGTGAACTGACAAACTGGCCCGATGGAGATCACTGGATACGTGCCTCCGGACGAGTTCTGGGAGATGAACGACCGGTTGGATCAAGAAGTCCGCGACGGCGCGCACCTTCTCCCGCTGTTCTGTCTAGAGGGCTGGGACGTCCCCGTCATGCTGGGATCCTGGCAGTTGGACGGCAGCGAAGGCGGGGTGTCCCACGGCGACGGTTTTTCGCAGGCGGGCCCATTGGTCGAGGTGATCACCACACCCCAGGACCCGCGCGCGCTTGCCAGGAACCGGTGGCGCGCATCAGCCGGAATCCCGCACAACCTGGAAGAGCTTCAACGCCAGGACGCAACCTTCAACGCCCTCGCCGCTGAGCGGCTCAACATCACCGTTGACGGCACGCCCGCAGACGTAACGCTCTGGCGCGGACAGAACTCTTGGCTCGCTGCGGGCACATTCGGCGGCTTCGGCATCGTGATCAACGCTCAACGCAACCCGCCTCCACCGGAAGCCGTCCGCCTAACCCGGGTGTCCGACGTCGAGCCCTTGCTTCAGGCGCGACGCGCTGCACTCAGGGCGATACGCGGCGAAGCCTAGGAATCTCCGCGTCAGCGGCTTGAGTGGCGCCCAGCGGCTCCGGCTTGTACACCCACGCCACCAGTACCACGGAGATGATCATCAGCAGGAACCACGCCAAAAGCTTGTCGATGGAAACCGCCTGCCAACCGTCCAGCTGATTCGGATACAGCCAGGCGCGGGACCACGTACCGATGTTCTCGGCGAACCAGATGAACAGTGCCACCAGCAGGAACGACACCAGGATTGGCATACGGAAGCGACGCCGGAACACCCGGAAGTGCATCACGCACCGTCCGTAGACAAGCACGACGGCGGCAAGCAGCACCCAGCGTGCGTCGAAGATGTAGTGGTGGGAGAAGAAGTTGACGTAGATCGCGCCAGCGACGAGGGCCGTGATCCACCGCCGCGGGTATCGGTCGAATCGGAGGTCGAACAGCCGGAAAACACGCACCATGTAGGAACCCACAGCGGCATACATAAAACCGCTGAACAACGGGACGGCCCCGATCCGCAGGACACCTTCCGCCTCGTATGCCCAGGACCCCACGTCCGTCTTGAACAACTCCATCGCTGTCCCCACCACATGGAACAACAGGATCACCCGGAGTTCCCGGAGGGTCTCGAGCCTGAAGCTGATCATCAGAACTTGGATCACAATCGCGGCGATGGTCAGGAAGTCGTTCCTTGCGAGGCCCGCGTTGTCCGGGTACCAAAGCCGGGCAGCGATGATTACCGCGAGCAAAGCCGCTCCGAACACACATGCCCAGGCCTGCTTCAGCCCGAACACCACAAACTCGGTGAGCCCTTCCCGGAGCCGTCCCCCGCGGGCGCGGTCCAGGTATCGGTGGGCGGCGTCGTCGATGGACTGCTCAACGGAGGTGAAGTTACGCATTGTGGGAAGCCTTGCCTGGCTTGAGTTGGCTCAAGTAATAGTCCCTGGGCCAGTGGCGGATTCGTTGCGGCAGCCGCGGGTAAACGCGTCCCACCAGGCGCATGGTCCGTTCGAAGCGCCGCGCATGGCCGGGACTCCAGTCGAATCCGAAACCTTCACGAAGGCGCTCAGGCAACAAACCTGCTGTGAGGAAGCGTGCCAGCGGCATGGCCAAGCGCATCAAGCCCGGACCCGCTGCCGGGTACAGCAAGTCGCGGGCGATTTTGCGGGCCTTCTCGTCGGGCTGCAACGTTGCCACGTGCGCGTCCCAATACGCGGCAAAGGCGGCGCGATCGACGGGCCATTTGTCGGGCGGAAGCTGCAGTGCAGTCCCGATCCGCGCATAGTCGAGGTACATGCGGTCGGCGGTTTCGTCGTCGAGCGGCCCGTGAACCTGCTGGTAGACGGTGACTGCCGTGTCATAAAGGGTGGCGACCACCCACAGTTGGGAGTCGGCGTCGAAGGCGTTATAACCCGCCGACGCATCGTCAGCGGTCCGTCGGACCGGCGCGTGGGCACGATTAACGGCGCGACGCACAGCAGTGACCTGCTCTTCGGTGCCGTAAACCACAGCGTAGACATAGGTCAGCGTGGCCCGGAGCCTGTCCTGCGGCCTGTGGGCGAAGTTGCTGTGGTCCGCCACTCCGTGACCGACCCGGGGGTCGGCAATCTGAAGGAGGATCGCGCGGCCCGCACCGGCGAGAAGAATACCCTCCGCGCCGATGTCTGCAAGTCCTCGAGCCATCTGAATACTGTAGCGCCCTAGCCTTGGAGCCCCACGACGCCCTGAAGAACACCCAACTGATGCTCGAACAGCTCATCACGAGCGGCAAAGGTATCGCGTCCGTACTGCCCAAAAACCTCAAAGCTGACCGCCCCAAACACTGACGTCCACACCAGCACACCGCGCGCCATGGACGCATCGGGAACTGCGAGGTTCATTTGGGTGCGAATCGCGGCCAGATCTTCGGCCAAGGCCGGAGGAATCACGACGGCGGACGTCACCTGTGCGTCCAGGGCACCTGCCCGGTAGGCGGCATCGAAAACGCCCACCAGACGGACGATGACGCGGGTTCCTGGCACCGTGGTGCGCTCGCCCGGGGCTTGATACCCGGGCACAGGGCTGCCGAAGAGCAGGGCGTAGCTGGCAGGTTCGCGAATTGCCCAGGTGCGCACGGCATGTGCCAGCGCTTTGAATTGTCCGGTGAAGTCATGCGCCGGCATGGCGTCCACCGCCGCATCAACTTCGTCGCCGAGCTCGTTGTAACCGTCGATCAACAGGAGCGTGAGGAGTTCGTCCCGGTTCTCTACGTAGCGGTACACAGCAGAGGACACGACGCCGAGATCCCTCGCCACTGCGCGGAGGGACAGCGCGGCTGCGCCATGAACAGCAAGGTGCTCGCGACCGAGCCGAACGATGTCTGCGATGGTCTGAGTGCGGGCACGCTCGCGGGGAGTGGGCGGTTTGGCCTTCGGCAATTCAGCGGTGGTCATACCCCCAAGCCTGCCACAAGGGAGAGCGCTGTCAACAAATGAGAGCAGTGCTCTTGACTTTCGACATGTGCTCAGTCATTCTGAATTCAGAGAGCAGTGCTCTCGGATTAACATCCGACCTCGAGACCTAGAAGAAGGCACCCATGTACGTCGTCACAGGAGCAGGACCCGTTGGCTACACCGTCGCGGAGCAACTGGCAGAGCAGGGTCATCAAGTCCGGGTGCTGACGCGCTCGGGCAGCGGCCCGGAGCATCCCTTGATAGAACGGGTCCGGGCGGACGTCTCGGATCCTGCGCAGTTAGATGAGGCGATGAACGGCGCCGCCGCAGTCTTCCATTGCATCCACGGCTCCGCCTACCGGGCAGCAGCGTGGGCCGCCGAACTCCCCCACGCCGAGCAAGTGGTGATGGATGCCGCGGCAGCCGCGGGCGCCGTCGTCGTTTTTCCGGAAAGCCTGTACTCGTACAGCGAGCCGGCACGGATCATGACGGAATCGAGCCCGCGGGAAGCGACCGGTGGCAAGCGCGGCATCCGGACCGCACTGCTGGCAGCCCGGCAGGCGCATGCGGCCAGCACCGTCAGCGTTGTTGCCGGCGATTTCTTCGGACCCCGCGTGAAGATGGCACATGCCGGGGAGCGGATGGTGACGCCGATCCTGGCGGGCAAGGCAGTGCAGTTCATCGGGTCAATCAACCAGCTGCATTCCTTCACGTACGTCCCGGACCTGGCCGCCGCCATGATCGCAGCAGCCCGGCAGCCCGAGCTGTGGAACACTGTGCTGCACGCCCCCACAGGCCCGGCAGTCACCCAGCGGGAGATGGCCGCAGCGCATGCGCAGGCCGCAGGCGTTGCCGCACCCAAGGTGAGCGCCGTGCCCGGATGGGTGCTGCGGATCGCCGGAGTTTTCTCGACGGATATGCGCGAGCTTGCCGAATTGCTGTACCAGTTTGAGCGCCCGT
The DNA here is from genome assembly GCF_000294695.2 of Arthrobacter sp. Rue61a. Lineage (NCBI taxonomy): Bacteria > Bacillati > Actinomycetota > Actinomycetes > Micrococcales > Micrococcaceae > Arthrobacter > Arthrobacter sp. Rue61a. The sequence goes on from NC_018531.1 coordinate 4,090,170, forward strand.
TCGTGATGGATTCCTCGCAGAGCCAGAAGCTCCTGGGTCTCGAGCCGACCCCCTTGGCGCAGGCCGCTGAAGCAACCGTGACGTGGTGGCGGGGCGCTGCCCGGCAGCCCCAGTAAGGGTGCCGGGGGTGCGGCGGGTTATAGTCCGTCGTCGTAATTCCAGTGCTCCTGCCAGCGCCAATCGATGGGTTCGCTGACGCGCTGGTAGCGGATGTCGGTGGAAAGACGCATGGTGCCGTTGAGGTCGGCGTTGTCCAGGGCCGCGTGGACAATATGCGCCGAGTGGACCACCACGTCACCAACCTCGTAGTCGGTCACGAGCCACCGGGCGTCCCGCTCGTGCGCCAGCCCGGGGAGGTCCGCAGTGATGGAGGCGGCCGGCATCTTCAGCGTCCCCTCACGCTCCTCCGCCATCACCCAGTGGTGGCTGCCCTCGAGATAGGCCAAGCCACCCCGCTCTCGCGGACAATCACCCAATGGAATCCACATGGACAACACACGATCACTGCCTTCGCGGAGATACACAAGATCGTAGTGAGCCTGGGTGGCCGTTCCTATGCCGCTGTCACCGGGCTTGGTGTGGCGAATGATTTTTCGCCGGTGCAGATGGACGTCATCTTCGAGGAACCAGGCGAACCAGTCGGCAATCCCCTCTGCAGTGCACAGTGCTTGATACTCCGGCCCGGGAACAATGTGGTCGAAGAGGCCCCGGCGCAACGCAGCACGGTCCACGTCCCCGGGCGCCGCAATGCCCGCACGGGGATCCGTTCCTGCCGCGTACACGTTGGCTTCGCCCAGGGATGCAAAGTAGAACTCGCGGAAATCCATCAGATGGTGCGGATTGAGCTGCCCCTTCAAGTAGAGGTATCCGTCCCTGCGGAGCCTTGACCACAGGGCGTCACGATCTCCACGTTCGGAAAGGGGTACCGGTTCCAGCTCGGCGAGGCGGGTCTCCGATTCGTCCAAAACATAGCCATTCGAAGTCAACATGGTGTCCACTGTGGCAGTGGTGGGCGGTCACGTGAATGGACTCCGGTTTCTGAAGACTTGGACTTTTGTGAGGCTTTTTGGCGAGTGGGGCCGGCTTGCCGTTGGCGTTTGTTTTGCGCCCTTGGCCGGGGCAGCATTGGCCCATGGACGATTGGTCAACATACCGGCATCCGGCGTCTCCCCTGAGGGATCTTGGCCTCGCGTGCCTGGGTGCCGGTGAGCAGAGTGGGATGTTGCCGTCCTTTGCCGGTCGAACCCTCAGCAGCCATGCCATAGTGCTGGTGAGCGAAGGATCCGGGCACTTCACTGTGGGCAGCAGGCGTTTCACGGTCCAGGCTCCTGCGATCATTCGGCTTTTCCCCGGAGTCAGCCACGGGTATGGACCTGGGCCGATGGGGTGGAAAGAGCATTGGTTATTGTTCACCGGACCTACGGCGAGGGCATTGGAGGAGCTGGGGTGCTTCGTGCGGAGCCAAGCTCTCGTGCAGCTTGATGGCTCCTCGGAGGTCGGCCTGGAGGAGTCTCTTGGACTTTTTTCCGCCCTCCGCCAATCTCTCCTAACAGGTGGACCACAAGGAGATCTGGACGCCTCCGTACTCTGCCAGCGGGTACTGGTCCAGACGGGCACGCAGCCCAGTCCGGTCACCATCGACGCCCGGGCAAAAGACAACAGGCTGCTCTCCGCACTTCGCGAAGCGGCCCATTTGCCGCTGACGTTGTCCCAGCTGGCCGCCTCGCTCAAGGTCCCGGTTCCAGAGCTCCGGCAGGCAGTGCAGAGCGCTACCGGTGTTGGTCCCAAGGAGCTCATCATCCAACTCCGGATGCAGCGCGCCCAGTCGCTGCTGGCTGACACGGACCTTCCCGTTCAAAGGATCGCGTCCCTCACCGGTTATGACGATCCCGCTTATTTCAGCCGACTCTTCACCAAGAAGACCGGGTCCTCGCCAAGCGGTTTCCGCCGGGAACACCAGCGTGCTGACCCTGCGGACCACCACACGTGGGATGTCTGAAAATGTTCGAATCATGGATTTACTGATGGCTGGCTGAAACGCTGGATGGAGTGCACAGGACGCCTCCGGAAACGTCCCCACAGCACGGATAACACTCTTGGAACCACCCCACGGGACACTCAATGAGGAGATCTTCCATGTCCACTTTCGCCATCAATCGTCGTCAATTGCTGCAGACCGGGGGCATCGGCGGGCTCGCCGTAGCACTGTCGGCAATGTCCTCCGGCGCCGCCCAAGCCGCTCCAGGCAGGCAGACCACGGGAGCCCCGCAGATCACCGACCTTGGACCCGCCGTCGTTCAGTTTTCCCTCATGAGTTCACTGCTGGTGGGCGACACCGTCTACATCGGGTCCCGCAACCTGAACCCGGTACGGGTGATTGGATACCACCTCCCCACCGGCACCATCACGTCACGGACAGACCTCGGCTCGGGGTACAGCATCCAGGCTTTGGCCGCCGACTCCACCGGCCGCTACCTGTACGCAGGTGTTCTGCGCGATGGAATCGATGGAAAGCCGAACCTGTACCGCTGGGACCTCAGCACGCCCAACGTGCCGGCAGTGGGCGTGGGCGAAACCGGAGACCGCGACATCCGGGCCCTGGCCGTGGCCCCTGACGGAAAGGTCCACCTTGCCGGCGGAGGGCTAACCACCAATGCACCTTCCCTGTGGGAATTCGATCCCGCCACGAATGCCATGACCAGCTGGGGCATACCGGACCCCGGAGCCACCATTGCCCAAGCTGTGGCCGCCACTGCCAGCCACGTGTATTTCGGCACGGGCAGCACGCTGGGAGGCGGCAACGGATCAAGTCCCGGCCGCCTGTTCGCCTTCGACCGGACCACGAAGACGTCAACCAACATCCTGCCGGCAGAAGTAGCAACCGGTGTCTCGGTCACCTCCCTCAGCGTGCTGAACGGGCAGCTCGGAGTGGGGGTCAAGGGCCCCGGTAAGTCCGTGCTGATCAACCTTGCCAACCACGCCCAGTACACCATCATCGCCAAGACGGGCGTCATGTTCAGGCAACTGGGCAACGACGTCTTCTTCGTCAAGGAACCGGGCGTGTGGTCTTACAACATGGTCACCAAGAAGATCACTCAAATCCTCACGGAAGATGTGGGTGCCATGTGGGGCTTGGATGTCTACGGCAGCAAGGCGCTCACAGTGTCTTCCTATGACGTCATTGAGATCGATCCCGTGGCGAAGACCGCCGTCAAGCATGACCTCCAACAGGCCGGAGCGCCGGGCGGACCTCAGCTATGCATGGGTCTCGCAGCGGGCGCCGGGGACGTTTATGTGGGCGGCACCGGAACCATTGCCAGGCACCAACTGGCCACGGAACAGGTGTCCTATCTCCGGGCAACAGGTGAAGCCAAAGACGCCGTGATGGTAGGCGGTGTCCTCTACACGGGCCAGTACAACTCGCGGGGAATCTACGCCTACGATCCCGCCACCGGGCAACTGCCCTACCAAGTGGCCGCGTTGCCCGCCGGGCAGAACCGCCCCTTGGATGTCTGCTGGGACGCAGTCAACGGGCTGGTCATTGCCGGAGCCCAGAACGACACCGGAGGTGGCGGCTGCTTCGCCGCCTACAAGCCTTCCACCACGCAGGTCATCACCAAGGTCAACCCGATCGATGCCCTCCAGATGGTCCGTGCCGTGGCGACCAAGGACGGAGTGGCCTACCTGGGTGGCGACAACATCTACGCCACCGGTCCCCGCAGCACCGTGGTGGCTTGGGACCCCGTGGCCAACCAGGAGTTGTGGCGCCTGGATCCAGGGCAGCCTCAGGGCATTGCGGCGATGGCGATCCATGGCAAGTTCCTTTACGGCATGTCCCGCAAGGCTGCCGGCCTGTTCGTGATCGATCTGGATACACGGCAGGTGGTTCATCGGGGTGACCTGAGCGCGGTGTGCACGGACTTCGGAGCTCTTCAGGTCAGCCGCGGGATTGTCTACGGCGTCTCCGACACCACGGTGTTCCGCATAGATCCGATCACTTTCGCCGCCTCTGTTGTTGTTGCTGACATCAACGGCGGTTGGTACAGCGGACCGCACATCACGGCGGATGAAGACGGATTGCTCTATACGCTGCGCGGCCCGAACCTTGTCCGGATCGACGATCAGCAGACCATGCAAACCATGCGGCGTTAGCCCCATGTAAGTAGCAGCAGATGCCGTTCTGAACCCTCAAAACGACATCTGCTGCTACCCAGTTGGGCTAGCTGTGAACAGGCCAGCCAGCACGGAGCACGCAGCACCCCGGGCCAGGGCCACAGGATCTGCAACGGCTGCATCAAACAGTGGAGGCGGAGTGTTGGCGTGAAGGTACTGACTCATAAACGCGTGCTTGGTCTGCTCGGCAAACGTCCCCAGATTAGCTTCGGGCGCGAAGCCCACCACTACCTGCTCGGGCCCGAGGACCTTGGCGGCGTTCGCCATGCCGATACCCAGATGCAAGGCGGCGTCGGCAATCAGGCTGGAATCGACGTCGGGGTCTATCTTCCGGTTCTGGCCGTTTCGCTCCAGCTCCTGCTGCATGCCCCACAGGCTGCCGCGGGTTTCACAGCAATCTTCGGCTCCGCAGTGGCAGGGCCTGGCCGGTCCGGGTCCGGTGATCGCACGCGAATGGGCAAAGCCGCCAGCCGCGCCGTTGAAGCCGCGCTGGATGCGGCCTTCAATCACGACGGCGGCCCCCAAGCTGGTGCCGACGCTGAAGATGAGCATTTCGCGACCTTTGAAAACGTCGTCGAACAGCAGACCGCGTGCGTAGGCGTTGACGAAACTGTCCACGACGACGGCTTGGCCCACAGCCTCTTCAAGAAGCATTTGGAATTTGATGTCAGTCCAGCCCATCGCCCCGCTATGCCGCACCAGACCGCCGGCTTGATCCACCACGCCGGAAACGGCTGCGCCCACCCCGATCAGCCTGGACTCCATCTGCCCTGCCGCGGATCGAACAGCCCGGGCAGCGGCCGCTGCCGCCTCGTCGGGCTCGGTGGATGCCAACGGCTCGCTGTGCGTTGCCACCACGTCACCGCGCAAATCGACCACGACGGCGTGTGCCTCCGTGGCGGACAGTCTCACCCCAGCTGCGAAGACGCCTTCGCGCCCCAGCTCCAGGAGACGCGCCGGACGGCCACCCGTGCTGGGCGCAATCTCGGTTTCCACCAGCAGCCCGGAAAGGACCAGCTTGCCGGTGATCCCGGTGACGCTGGCTGCGCTCAAACCGGTTTGGATCGTGATTTTGGCGCGGGATACCGGCGCCTGTGTGCGGACGATGTCCAGCACCAGGGCCTCGTTGATCTCGCGGATCAGGGCCTTGCTGCCTGCGCGTGGCTTCATAGCTCGTGGCTCCTGTTGTTGCGTCGCAAGGGATCTCCCCCATTCTGGCATCCGCGGTCCGGATGTCTTCACACTGCCCATTGTACTTACTTTAGTCATTGACAAAAGATATTGAAGCTGGCAATCTCGGTCTCATGAACATCAACAAAGGCGTTGCATCACCCTGCTCGCCCCCCACAGCAGCCCGGCTGCGGATCCTGCTGAGCATCCCGGACGCCGAACGGGCAGCGTTCATCTCTCCCGAAACCCGCACTGCCCTCAGCGAGCTGGGCGACATCACTGAAATCGCCCCCGCCGAGCTCCAGTCCTTGGATGCTTTCGCGGCCGCTGCCGCAGACAAGGACGCATTCATCACCGCTTGGGGATTCCCCCGTCTCGACGCCGAACACTTGGCAGCGGCGCCGAACCTCAAGTGCGTCGTCCATGCAGCGTCTTCGCTGCACGCCCTGGTCAGCGACGACTTCTGGGCCGCCGGCATCCCCATCTCCCAAGCGGGCGCAGCCATGGCACCGGCCGTCGCGGAACTGTCTCTGACCTTCACGCTGAATCTGTTGCGCCGTGTGCACTTGTTGGATCACAGCCTCCGGACGGGAGCCAGTTGGGACGACGCCCGCAACGTCAGCAGGGCCCGCGAAATCTCCGGGGCCCGCGTTGGGGTAGTTGGAGCGTCCAGGACAGGACGCCGCTACATTGACGCCTGCTTGGCACTCGGCGCCAAGGTGTCCGTCTACGACCCCTACATTCCCGCGGGAGATCCCCTCGCGGCCCACTCAGCAAACCTGCACGATCTGATGGCTGGCAGCGATGTGGTGGCGATCCACGCTCCGGCCACTCCGGAAACCGAAGGTCTCATCGGTGCTGCCGAGCTTGCCCTGCTTCCGGACGGGGCTGCGTTGGTGAACACTGCCCGCTCCACCATCGTGGACATGGATGCCCTCTACAAAGAGGTCCACTCGGGCCGGATTGATGCAGCGCTGGACGTCTTCGACCACGAGCCCCTGCCCACGGACAACCCCTGGCGTTCGCTGCCCAACGTGCTCCTTACGCCCCACCTCGGAGGGGCCACCGCGGACTCCAGGCGCCGGGCCGGCGGCATTGTGGTTGACGAACTCCGCCGCTACATCAGCGGCGAACCCCTGGAACACGCCCTCACCCGCACCGACCTCGAACGAATGGGCTGAAAATGCGCAACATTCTCCTGATCCATTGCCACGATCTGGGCCGCTTCCTGGGCACGTATGGCGTGGAGACCGTCTCCACACCCAACCTGGACGCCCTGGCAGACGAATCCACCCTCTTCGAACAGGCCTTCGCAACGGCCCCGCACTGCAGCCCTGCCCGCGCCTCACTGTTCACCGGGACGTATCCGCAGAGCAACGGCGTCCTGGGCCTCACCCACGAGCCGTTCGGCTGGGACCTGAAGGAACCCTCCCAGCACATCGCCTACAGGTTGAAGTCGGCCGGCTATCAGACCGAGCTGGTTGGCGTGCACCATGAATCCCGGGTTCTGGCCGACGATATTGTGGCCGGCAGGCTTGGCTTCGACCGTGCCCGTACGGGAGGTGCGCGGGACGTCGTCGTTCATCGCGCCACTGACGCACTGCGTCGGATGTCCGGCAGCGACCGTCCCTTCTACCTTCAAGTGGGCTTCACGGAACCGCACCGGGTGCCGTCCGAACGGGACCGCCCAGGCGTCATGGGGTTCCTGGCCGACGGCGTGAACCCGGACGTCTCGCGGGGGCATACAGTCCCTGCCCACCTGGTGGACAACGATGGCGCCCGCGAGGAAATCGCCGAACTACAGGGCGCCGTGAAGCACATGGACGAAGGCGTGGGCAGCATTCTCGCGGAACTCGATTCGTTGGGCCTCCGAGACCAGACACTGGTGCTGTTCACCACCGATCACGGCCTTGCGCTGCCCCGCGCCAAATGCACCTTGTACGACGCCGGACTGGGCGTTGCGCTGATGCTTCGCCACCCCGGCAACGCGGCATGGTCCGGGAAACGCGTGACGGACATCGTCAGCCACGTGGACGTCCTGCCCACCTTGCTGGAGCTGGCCGGACTGCCCTTCCCGGAAGGCCTCGCCGGGGCCAGCCTGCGTCCGGCCGTCGAAGCAGGCGAGGCTCCGCGAAGCCACTGCTTCAGCCAGTTGAGTTACCACACGTATTACGACCCCAAACGATCAGTGCGGACATCCACGCACAAGCTGATCGTCAACTTCTCCAACGCACCACGCGCCATGGATCCCACCCAATCCTGGATTCACCGCAGCCTACCGGCAGACCTTGGCGGGCCAACCATCGGCACCAGCCCGGCGCTGGAACTCTACGACCTCACCGTGGATCCAGAAGAACTGGACAACATCGCAGGCCAGCCGGAGCAGTCGGAAATCCTCAGGGATCTCTCCGCAACCCTCTTCGACTGGATGCGGGAATGCGGCGATCCCCTCCTTACCGCCCCCGTAGCAGCCAGCCGCCACAAGCTCGCCCTCGACGCGATCCACGAAGCCACCCTCACCCGAAAGTAGTCACCATGTTTACTCGAAAAATGCGCACCGCCACTTTGGCCACAGCCGTCGTCGTTACCGCGGCTTTGACGCTCACCGCTTGCGGTTCAGCCGGTTCGTCAACGTCCGACGGCGGCCAGGCCACCGGCAAGGTGACGCTCTGGATGTACCCCGTCATCAAGGACGAGACCGCCAGCAAGAAGTTCTGGCAGGACACTGAGGCAAGCTTCGAGACGGCCAACCCCGGAATCGACCTGACCATCGAGCTCCAGACGTTCGACAAGCGGGACGCCCAGATCTCGGCGGCGCTTGCCGCCGGCTCGGGACCCGACGTCGTACTTATTACGCCTGACCAAGCAGCCACGTACCGTAACGTCCGCGGCCTGCTGCCAGTAGATAAGGCTGTTGAGCAGGACAAGGACAGCTTCTACCCCGGCACGCTGGAGGCCGCGACGTTCGACGACGAAGTATTTGGCGTTCCGCTGTTCCAGAACATCAACACCACCGCTTACAACACCAAGATCTTCGCGGACGCAGGAGTACCGCTGCCCAAGACCTGGGATGACCTGCGCAGCGCGGCGCCGGTTCTGGCGAAGGAGGGCGTTGCCGTGATGGACTACGCCGGAAGCCCCGAGCAGACGCTCAACCTGTCCTTCTATCCGCTGCTGTGGCAGGCCGGCGGAACGGTTTTCACCGATGACGCCAAGGACATCGCTTTCGATTCCGAGGCCGGTGTTTCGGCACTCCAGTTACTGATCGACTTGAAGAAGCTCGGCGGGCTTCCCGCGGATGCGGCCACCGATGGACCCAAGGTTGAAGGTGCTCCGATCGCCACCGGCAAGGCCGCGATGCGGGCCACCACGTCATTGCCGGAATTGAAGCAGATGCGCGCCGCGCTCGGGGCCGAAAACGTTGCACTGGGCGCTCCGTTGCAGGGCAAGGTACAGGCGACCTACGGCAACCCCGGTTTGCTGGCACTGACCTCCATCAACAAGAAGGAAAACCGGGAAGCCGCATACAAGGTGATGAGCTACTTGAGCTCGGCCGAGTCCCAGAAGGCCCTCAATGCCGCCGCGGGAAACCTCCCCACCCGGACGGACGCCGCGGCATTGGGCACGGACGCGGACTCCCTGGCCATGGCAGAAGCTTTGAAGACCGCCAACCCCGGAGAATCGTCACCTGTTGCACGCCAGGTCATGGGTGCCCTGGCTCCCAACATCCAGGCCGCCCTCCGCGGTGATGTCACCGCCAAAGAAGCCCTTGACCGTGCAGCCACGGAAGCCCGCGGCATCCTGCAGCGCTCGGCATCCTAAGCCCGGCCCCACCACCGATTGGTCACCCCATGTCCATAAACACCCGAACCAGAAACACGCTGGCCGGCCGACATCCCGAGTTGACGGCCCCACAGCTCAAGCCTTTCGGGGCCAAGAAAGCCCGCAGCCGCGAGGCGCTGGCCGGCATCCTGTTCGTGCTTCCCACGCTGATCATTTTTGGCCTCTTCAAATTCCTCCCCATCTTTGGGGCCGGAGCCATGAGTCTGACCGAGTACAGCCTCAACGGTGATTTCGAGTTCCTAGGCGCAGATAATTACGTGCGCCTGGCCGAGGACCCCAACTTCTGGCAAAGCCTGCGCGTGACATTCCTGTACGTGGCGATCTTTGTTCCGTTCATCATCGCCGTGTCACTGGCCGGGGCCGTCCTCCTGGACAAACTGGTCCGGTTCACCGGCACCTTCCGGGCGTTGCTCTTCATTCCGTACCTCAGCTCGTTCGTGATGGCCGGCATCATCTGGACCTGGATCTTCTCCACCGACGGTCCGCTCAATGCCGCACTGGGCAGCTTGGGCATGGGGCCCGTTCCCTTCACCTCAGGCCCTCAACTGCTGGTCCTCTTGTCCCTGGCCGTGGTGTCAGTGTGGAAAGGCTTCGGCTACTCCATGCTGATCTTCCTGGCCGGCCTCAAAGCCCAGCCCGCTGAAGTCCACGAAGCCGCCCGCATTGACGGGGCCGGCGCGTGGAAATCGTTTTGGTACGTGACGCTGCCGCTCCTGAAGCCCGTGGTGTTCTTCGTCCTGGTCATCGAGACGATCGTGGGGTTCCAGGTCTTCGACACCATCTACGTGATGACCGGAGGCGGACCCGCCCGGGCCAGCCACAGCCTCATCTACTTCCTGTTCGATGAAGGCTTCAAGTTCTTCGACTTCGGCTACGCATCGGCCATCGGCGTGGTGCTGTTCGTCATTGTGCTCATCCTCTCGCTCATCCAGCAGCGCTTCTTCGAAGGTAAGGACTCCAAGTGACCGCCACCCTTTCCACTCCAGCTGGTGGGCGTCACCCCGCCGGACGTCCCGTCCAAGGCCCCGCCGGGCATAGTCCCCGGCGGAATACCGAGAAGCGCCGCCAGCGCACCCTGACATGGGTGTTGGCAGTAATCTCGCTCTTCACCGTTGCACCGCTCATTGCCGTTGCAGTGCTGGCGCTTTCCCCCGCCGACGCGCCCACGTTGCCGTATGCGCTGCCGTCGTCGCTGACGTTGGACAACATTGTCCGCATCTTTAACGTGGGCGAGTTTCCTCTCTGGCTCTGGAACTCGTTCCTGTACTCGGCTGTGTCCGTGGTGGTTGTGTTGCTCACGGCATCCATGGCCGCCTACGCGTTGGCCCGCAAGAGGTTCCCGGGACGGAACGCGCTGCTGTGGGCCATCATCGCCACCATGATGGTGCCCGTCCAAGCCACCCTGATCCCCACGTTCATCCTCATCTCCAAAATGGGCGGGGTGAACACCCTCTGGGGGCTGATCCTGCCCACGCTGGCCAACGCCCAGGCGATCTTCCTCATCCGGCAGTTCGTACGGGACATGCCCGAGGAACTCTTCGATGCCGCCCGCATCGACGGTGCCGGCGAATGGCGGACGTTCTGGCAGATCGTCCTCCCCTGGATCCGTCCCGTCCTGGCGACTCTGGCAATCTTCGTCTTCCTGTGGCACTGGAATGATCTCCTGTGGCCCTTGGTGGTGGGCCAGTCGGACGCAGCCAGGACGCTCACGGTGGGCTTGGCAACGTTGAACACCGAGACCGCCTCCACGTCCAACGTTATGGCAGCAACACTGGTCAGTTTCATCCCGTGCCTGGTGATCTTCGCCCTCCTGCAAAAGCACATCGTCGCCAGCATCACGCACAGCGGGGTCAAAGGATGACCTCTGCCGCGCCGATCCGTTTTGGGCTCATCGGGGTCGACTCCCCGCACGCGCCTTCCTTTACGCGTCTCTTCGGCAATGGCATCGACGGCGTGGTCCCCGGCGGCACGGTGACGCACGCTTGGAAGGGGGAGGCGTCGTCGGACTTTCCTTTGAGCCGCGACCGTATCGGCAGCTTCGCGGACGAGGTGAGCGGGCTCGGCGTCACCATGTGCGACTCGCCGGAAGCGGTGGCCGAGGCTTGCGACGCCCTACTGATCGTGTCCTCGGATGCACGGACGCACCCGCGCTACTTTGAGCGGGTGGTGCGATACGGCAAGCCGATCTACGTGGACACGCGCTTCGCCCCGACTCTCGCTGAGGCACGACGAATGCTCGCCCAGGCCCGGGCTTCCGGTTCCTTGGTACTGGCCGGGTCACCCAAGCGATTCACGCCGGAATTCCAGAGGGCTCTTGGTTCTGCCACCGCTCGACAGGTGTGGCTTGACGGTCCGCTTCCAACCCAACCGGGCCACCCCGGCTTCGCCTGGTACGGCGTGCACCTGGTGGACCTCGCCGTTGCGGCGCTTGGTTCTGTCGCCACCCGCACCGGAAAGGCAATGGTCGACGCCGAGGGGCCAGGAACGGCTGTCAGGCCAACCTCGGTGACGGTCGACTGGGGCGACGGCCGGGTGGCGACCATGAGCGGCGAATCCGAATGGACCCCGCACACGCTGGGCCGGATTGAAACCACCGAGGGTCTGGCCACCTTCTCGATCGAAGCCGGGCCCCCGATGCTGGTGGGCCTCCTTGAGGACATTGTGGAATCGTGCCGCAGCGGCAGGCCCAATGTGCCGCTGCCCGAAATCCTCAGCATCGTGGCCATCGTGGAAGCAACCAACAGGAGCCTCGAAACGGGAGTCCCCGTGACAGTAGGCAGCTAGTGACGCACCCAAATGTTAGGAAACCCATGGCAGAAATCATCATTGTCCGCGACCAGGCCGAGGCTGGCTCCCTCGCCGCTTCCATCATCGCCCAGCAGATCAGTTCGAATCCCGCTACCGTGCTGGGCCTGGCTACGGGCTCCACCCCACTCTCCACGTACGCAGCTTTGGCGCGGGCCGTCCGTGACCATCGGATCGATGTTTCCGGCGTACATGGCTTTGCCCTGGACGAGTACCTCGGGGTTCCTCCGCAGCACCCGGAAAGCTACCGCTCGGTCATCACCCGCGAAGTGGTTGAGCCGTTGGGATTGAATCCGGATCAGGTCTTCACACCGCGCGGAACTGGCGAACACATTGGCCGGGCCGGGGCGGAGTACGAAGAGTTGATCGCCGAGGCCGGTGGCGTCGACCTCCAGATTTTGGGCATCGGTTCCAACGGACACATCGCCTTCAACGAACCGGGCTCCTCGTTGGCTTCACCCACCCGGATCAAGGCCTTGGCGGAGCAAACCCGCAGGGACAACGCCCGATTCTTCGGAAACCCTGACGAGGTTCCAACGCATTGCATCACCCAAGGGCTGGGGACCATCCTCCGTGCTAGGCACTTGGTCCTCCTGGCCTTCGGGGCGAACAAGGCACATGCCGTTGCCGCAGCATTGGAAGGACCTGTCTCCTCGGCCGTGCCTGGCTCGGTGGTTCAGCAGCATCCCCACGCCACGATCATCATCGATGAAGAGGCCGCGTCCATGGTGGCGCACGCCCAGTATTACCGGCATGCCTGGCGATCGGCGCAGGAGCTGAATGCAGTAGGTTTTTAGCGGGGGCAAACGCATCCCGTATTCCATGAAAAGGGGACCGTACATGGGGCAGGATTCACTCACATCCGGCTGGAAAGCATTCTGGAACCGGGGCGGGTGGTGGCGGTCCCTTCTCTTGGTGGTGCTCTACATGGCCTTCTATCTGGGCGCCGGCCTGCTGATCGGTGCGGTCGCTGGAGACCAGATAGACACGGAGGACATCTTCCGCACGCCTCAGAGTGTGTTCTTCGGCATCACATTCTCGCTGATTGTTGGCAGTGTGGTGCTGCTGGCCTTCTTGTCCTCCACAGGCTGGCTCAGGCCGCTCTTCGCGCCGCAGCCCATCAAGGGGAAGTGGTGGATGTGGGTGGCGCCGTTCTTCTTGGTGGTCGCTATTGTCCTTCGCTTCCTGGGCATCGATTACGGCAGCTATGAGGCCTCGGTGGTGGTGGTCACCCTCCTCACTGGCTTGTTGATCGGCTTCGCCGAAGAGGTGCTGACGCGTGGCATCGTAGTGAAAATGCTGCGGGACTCAGGGAAGTCCGAGTGGGTGGTCATGGTGCTTTCATCGCTGATTTTCGCCCTCCTGCACGCAGCCAACGCCCTTTCCGGTCAACCGATCGCCACAGTCCTGGTGACTGTCGGTTTCACCTTCGGGTTCGGGATCTGCATGTACCTGACCCTGCGCGTCACCGGCAACCTGATCTGGCCGATCATCCTTCACGCACTGTACGATCCCACCCTTTTCCTCGCCACAGGCGGCATTGACCAGGCAGCCGCCGGCCCGCAGAGCCCCTTCCTGGTGCTTGCCGGGCCGGCCAACATGATTTACATCCTGATCGCTTTGGTCGCATTGATTGTGGTTCGTGGAAAGGTTCAGCGCGCGCCTTTGTCCGAACCTGTGTTGAGCTAGTTCCACCAAACAGAAGCGTTCGACGGCGGGTTGCCACCCGCCGTCGAAGGCTTCTGTTGTGCTTGCAGTACTTGGTGCGCTGTTTGGCCTGGCTGATGTCGATGCCTGTGACCGGGGCGCCCGCCCGCTCGTAAACGAGGGCGACGGCGCCCTTCGCGAAGCCACGCGGTGGCTGCGCCAGGCGGAAGGCCGCGGGCACGCCGGCTCCGTCGGGGAACAGGCGCTTACCCGAGCCAAACGTGAGCGGGTAGAGGTACCAGTTGAGCCGGACCACGAGGTCTGCTTCGAGTAATGACCTGGCGAGGTCGCCGCTGCCGATGACGTGGATGTCTTGGAATCTGTCCTTCAAAGCTTCCACGTCCGTAACGTCCGGCAATGCTGTGGTCCCTGTCCATCCGGGGTCTCTCAGGGTCCGCGAGACCACAAACTTCGGCAGGGCGTTGAAGGTGTCGGCAATGTGGTCACTCTGGTTGGGCCAGAACCCGGCGAAGATGTCATAGGTCCTGCGGCCCAGCAGCAGCGCGTCCATCCGGTCGATTCCTGCGACGATCGCCTCGCCGCTCTCCTCGTCCGAGTAAGCCGCCTGCCAACCTCCGAACTCGAACCCGCCCGACGTATCCTCGTCGGGACCGACCGGCGCTTGATACACGCCGTCGAGGGTGATGAAAAGGTCAACGGAGAGAATTCCCAGGGTGTGCTCCTCTTGGTGAGTTCTTCCAGGGCTCTTTGATGCGCGCCATGCTAGTCCGGACGCCGAGTCGGCGGGAGGGTCGCGCGGTAAGCCGGGTGGGGCTATTCTGGCGCGCATGGCCCAGGCAAGCTCACCAGCACGTGCGTGGATCGGGACGGTTCTCTTCCTGTTCCTCGCCCCTGGCATCGTGGCAGGACTCGTTCCCGGGCTGATCTCCGGCTGGCGGTGGTTTGACTGGGGCTCAGCGTGGATTGTGTTGTTCTTTGCGTGGAGCGCCATCGCTGCTGGGGTGGCCTTCCTCCTACACGCTTTCGCGTTGTTTGCCGTGCACCGCGGAACGCCCGCTCCTGTGGCTCCCACTGAAACGCTGGTGGTGAGGGGCGCCTACCGCTTTGTGCGCAATCCGATGTACCTCGCGGTGCTGAGCATCATTCTGGGCCAGGCACTGCTGTTCGGAAGTTGGGGGCTGGTGATCTATGCGGTGATTGTCCTCGCCGCGGTAGTCGCGTTTGTGAAGGGCTACGAGGAACCAACCCTCACCGAGACCTACGGCGAGCAATACCTGAACTACCGACGCCATGTCCCGGGGTGGTGGCCGCGGTTCACGCCGTGGCGGGAGTGACTTCAATTGTTGGCGTTACCGCCTAAGTGTGTTCGGTCTGTCCCTCGTCAGGTTCTGCCCATTCGAGGGCAGCGACCAGGTGGCTTTCGTTGGGCAGGGCTTGCTGTTCGGAGGCTGGGAGCTTGTCGTATGTATAGGCGGCGACTGCCATGGGTGAGGTTGACCGCCCTAGGCTGTACCTGACGCTGCGGTCGTTCTTAGTGCCGCAGATCAGGATGCCAATCGTTTCGTTGTGATGCTCCCGGCGAAGCATGTCATCCACAAGGGCAACGTAAAAGTTCAGCTTGCCGGCGTACTCAGGCTGGAACTTTCCTGTCTTGAGCTCTACGACGACGTACCGGTTCTGGTCCATGTGGAAGAACAGCATGTCGACGTAGTAATCGTCGCCGTCGACATCGAAGTGGACCTGCCGGCCAACGAACGAGAATCCCGGCCCGAGTTCCCTGAGGGTTTCAGTGATTCGGCTGGTAAGGGCCAGTTCAAGGTCCCGTTCGGCGACTTCCCCCGACAGGCCGAGAAATTCGAAGCTGTAGGGGTCCTTGGCCACCTGCTGGGCCAGTTCGGAATCTTGTCCAACAAGCCGTTGGACAAAGTTCGATGGCGCCGCGCCTGTCCTTTCCAACGTCCGGTTCATGATCATGTTCAGCAGGACGTTGCGAGACCAGCCGTGGTCAACTGCGGCGCCAGCGTACAAATCCCGGTCCTCCGGCATGTCTAGTTTGTCCAACAGCACTGTGATGTGGCCCCACGGCAATTGTCCAACGGCTTGTTGGACAATTGAATCCGGCCAGGCGGCCGCGAATCCCCGCATATAGAAAAGGTTGGATCGCGATAGGCCCTTCATCTCCGGGAACTCTGCACGGAGGTCCTCGGCCAGGCGTCCCATGACCCCGCTCCCCCATTGCTCCGCCTGCTGGCGCTCCAACACAGTCTTCCCGATCGACCAATACAACTCGATCAGCTGTGTGTTGACGGTTCGACGGGCGGTCTGACGCGCATCGCGCACGCGTTTCTTGAGCGCGTCTAAGAGATCTTTGTAATCTGCGGGTAAAGCCAGGGCACGCGAATCAGTCATGCACACAAACCTATTGACCGCCACTGACATTTCTCAGAGCTGCTCCCCCTACTCCACATCCTCCCCCGGCACGGTGGACTCCCGGATGATCAGTTTCGGGGCCAGGCTCACCCGGCGGAGCGCCGGCGAAACCGCAGAGCCGGTCTTTCCGGCAAGACGTTCCATGCACATGGCGACGGCGGCGTGGCCTACGTCCCGCTTCGGAGGGGCGATGGAGGTCAGGGGCACGGGGGCGAGGTCCGCCACCTCGTCGTCGTAGGCCACGATCGCCAGGTCCTCCGGGACGTCAAGCCCTGCTTCCTCGGCGAGGTTAATCAACGTGATGGCTTCCTCGTCCGGGAGCACCAGGGCCGCGTGCGTCTCAGTGCGACGGCAGTCTCTGAGGAATTTCGCGAACTCTTTTTGGTTGTTGCCTGCGCCCACCACTGAACGAACGTATTCCATGATGGGCGCATCAGTTTCGAGCCCCAGCTTGGCTACCATGCGCTCGTGGCTTTCACGGAGCCACGGCGCTGTGGGGCTGGTGGCGATGGCAAGCCCTATCCTGCGGTGGCCCAGGGATGCGAGGTGCTCAAGGGCAAGCTCGGCACCATAACTGTGATCGGACATCACGGATTCGAACACCCGGCTTGAACGTTCCACGAGCACTACGGGGATTCGCAGCCCGGACAGCAGCTCGAACGTTGGAGATCCGGGTTCAAGGGATCCGGCGGTTGCCAACAGTATCCCGTCCACGGAGTTGGCCACCATGCGTTGGAGCTGCCGGTGTTCGTCTTCCGCGGAGTAGTTGCTGACCCCCAGAATCAGCCGGGCATTCAATTCCCTGGCGGCTGATTCCGCGCCGCGGATGACCTCCGGAAAGTAGTAGCCCGTGGTCGGGACAATGAGGCCCAGGGTCGCGAGCGGCTGGCGGGATCTCCTGTGAACGGTGTCGCCTGGCCGTTCGGAGGGGACGGGAACGGCGCCGCCGTGGACCCGGCGCAGCAGCCCTTGGGCAGCCAGCTGTGTCAGGTCCCGACGGATGGTCATGGTGGACAGCCCGGTCTTCTCCGCGAACCCATTGACGGTCAGGGATCCCCGCATTTCAAGCTCGCGCAGAATCTTCTCGTGGCGTTCGCCGCTAAGCATGCCCACCCTCTCCGGAATCCAGATGTTCAAACAAGCATAGGTGACCGTATGCACGTGCGTTGCGGGGCCCGCTCTGCGCGGTAAATACTCGCCAGAGAGCGCAAAGCAGGCCCCGCAACGCCGGGCACCTACCGCCGGGGGTGGTCGTTGATCCGCACGAGGTTCCTCCCACGCATGGTGTAGAGGTAGCCGTCCTCATCGTTGTTAATGTGCGAGCCGCTGTACCAAGCGCCGTCGATGTCGGCCACCACGGTGGCAAGCTCGAAGGTCTTCGGGTCGAAGCGGAAGACGTGGGTGTTGGAAACGCCATACACCGCGCCGCGGTTGGTGACCAGGGCCGCGAAGCCGTAGCAGACGGAGCTGATATCGGCTTGATGCACCACTTTGCGCTTCGGCAGGTCTATGACAAAAACGCTGCCCTTGCGGGAGATGCCGTAGAGATACTTCCCCTGCACAGCCAGGGCGGAGACGCCGGCACCCTGGCCTGGATCGATCCGCCACAGCTCCTTGCCCGCAATGGGATCGAACGCCACTACTGTCCCTGCCCCGGTGATGCCCGGGAGGCCGCCGCCTAAGTAGGCCACGCCCTCGCGGCTGGCAACAGCGCGAACCAGCTGGACGTCGTCGATGGGGTTGACGAAGAAGCCCTTCTTTCCGGTTCGGGGGTCGTAAGTCCACAGCGAACCGCCGCCTTCGGTGTCTGCCTGGGTGACTACCAGGACAAGCTTGTTGCGCTCGTCCCAGCACACATCCAGCGGCCGGTTCTGTTCCTTGGGGAACTCCGCCACTTGCGTGATCGGGTTTCCGTCAAGTGGGTTGTAGCTCCAGATGCCCTGGCCGCTGTATTGGCCTGTATAAAGGGCCCCATCCACAACGATCGCGTCCTTCGCCTCGCCGGGGGCCCTCATGTTCGTGACGTGGCCATCCTTCAGCGAACGCCGGGCGATGACGCCATTGCCACCCACGTAGACGTAGCCCGCGCCAGCAGCAATTCCCATCACCGTTTGAGGATCCGACGGCGCACCGGCCTCACCCAGGTCAGTGGTCTTCGATGTCCCGGCAAGGGGGTCGATCTCGGCGATGAAGCCATAACCGGAGGTGACCAGCAACTTCCCATCCCTGGAATCGACACCCCAGACTTCCCCGAGCGAGGGGCCCTCAAACGGCACGGCAGCGATCGTGTTCGATGCCAGCGAGTAGGCGAGTAGTCCGGTCTCGTTGGCGAAATAGACGTTGTCCCCCATCACCGCGAAACTCTTGGCCACCTTGCCTTCCGAGACCGTCAGTGTGTACGACGAGTGGTTGGCCAGACTGAGAGCGGCCATCTTGGCGTTCTCCAACGATCCCGCGGAGCTGACCACAAGCTTGTCCCCCGCCACTGCGAGGTCGCGGATGCTGGGATCTGGCAGGATTTCGGACGGAGTCACGTTGGTGAACTTCCTGGAAGCTGTGTCGTAGGCGTAGAGGCAGGCCCGGCTGGCGCCACTTCCGCCGTTGAGCGTGCTGCCCGCACCGAAGAACACCGTGGCGTCCGTCGCGGCCACGGCGCGGGCCAAGGTTGCTCCCGCGTCCGGGATGCCAAGACTCGCTACCTGGCCGGTGGCGGGGTTGTATTCCCACAGCGCTGGTGCGGTGCTGCTTCCGCCGCCAACTGCATAAAGCCGGCCATTGGGTGCAACGCTGATGTCCCGGACATCCCGGTCTCCGATGTAGCCGATCGCCGTAGCCTTGGTGCCGAGACTGTTGAGGTCCCAACGGAACAGGTTCGGCAGCGTGCCGGCGGCTTTCTGGAGGACACCCGCGTAAAGGTACCGGCCTGAAGGATCGGCGGCCAACGTCTGGATGGAGTGGCCGTTGCTGAGTTCGGTTTGGCCGATGACCTTGCCCGTAGGGACGTGGAAGGCAATGATCCGGACCGGCTCCAGGTTGCGGGAACCGATGTACAGAACATCGCCAACCAGCAGGCCGCTCATCAGGGAGAACTGTACGACGGCGGGACCCAGGTCCAGGATTTCCGTCGCCTTGGGCTTCGAGCCCAGAAGGGCGGACGCCGACGCCGGTTGGCCGGCTGCCAGCCCGATGGCCGCGGCGAGTGACGCTGCTCCGCCTACTTGAAGGACTGACCGTCTGCTGATGTTCGATTTCTCCATTGGAATCCCTGTTCTTAGGTGATGGCTTTTCAGTAGTCGCCGTTTCGGGTGTCCAGAATTCATAACAGCGTGAAGCTGACAGCGTCCAGCATTTCTGTTCGTTCAAACAGAATTGACGGCGAAGTTCCACAGCCAAGTCAACAGAGACCCTTAAACTCGTCACTCGGCAATGTTTGAAAATGTTTGAAATCTTGTAGATGTTCGAAGCGGCGCGGTTACATGGATTCACCTCATGTGGCCCCAACCACACAAACCTTCTTCGCATCGCAAGTCTTCAAAGGAGAACACCATGAAGCGTCGTCATCTCTTTGCCGGAGTAGCTGGCTTGGCCGCCAGCACTCTGTTGCTGGCCGCCTGCGGTACTGGCCCCACCCCAGCGGCAGCGCCCACCCCCACGGAAGATCCCTCAGGATCCATCACCTTCTGGTCCTCGTTGGCAGGCATGGACAAAGTGGCCGAAGCGTTCAACGCCAGCCAGGACAAGATCAAGGTCAGCTTCGAAACCATCCCCAACGGTGCCAACGGTGGCTACGCAAAACTCTCCACCGCCATCACGGCAGGCAACGGCCCTGACGTAGCCACCATCGAATATCCGCAGCTGCCGCAGTTCGTCAGCAACAGCCAGGTGATCCCGCTCGATGGATTGATCAACAAGGCCGAGACCGTGGACAAGCTCACGGACGAGACCAAGGCTTTGGTCCAGTTCGGTGAGAAAACCTACGCGCTTCCGTACGACGCAGCCCCCATGCTCATGTGGTACCGCCAAGACATGCTGGCGAAGGCCGGCGTCGAGGTCCCCAAAACCTGGGATGAATTCGAACAGGCCGGCAAAATGCTCAAAGCAGTAGCGCCTGACTCCTACCTGGCCAGCTTCAACCCCAACGAGGTAGCGGCGAGCGCCGGATTGGCCTGGCAGGCAGGTGCCAAGTGGTTCGGCACCGAGGGTGACAGTTGGAAGGTGGGCGTCAATGATGAGGCCACGCAGAGGGTTGCCTCTTACTGGCAGAAGCTCATTGACCAGAAGATCGTCAAGGTCAGCCAAGCCTACAGTGACGAGTGGAGCCTGGACCTGGCCAACAGCAACGTAGTTGGCGTGCTGGGTGCCAACTGGAGCGCCACGGGCATCCAGAAGCGCACCGAGGCCAGCGGCCAGAAGGGCCAGTGGATCGCTGCGGAACTGCCGACGTGGGGCAACGAGTCCGGCGCCTTCTATGGCGGATCCAGCTTCAACGTGACCAAGAGCAGCAAGAATCCGGCCGCGGCCGCCAAGTTCGTCGAGTTCCTCACCACCAGCCAGGAAGCCATCAAGGCCCGCGGCAACACCGGCTCCGCTTTCCTTGCCTTCCCGGGCCTGACGCCGGTGGCGCAGAAGGCGTATGACGCCAGCTACTTCGGCAACGACATCTACGAGGTCTTCACCAAGGCGTACGGCACCATCACCCCGGGCTGGCAGTGGGGTCCCAACTGGGACATCACCAACACTGCGCTCAAGGACGCCTACGGCAAGCTGACCACCGGCGGTACCATCCATGACGCCGTGGATACTGCCCAGGACGCCACCGTGGCAAGCCTGAAGCAGGCCGGCCTTTCCGTCAAAGAGTAACTCCGCCACCGAATAGCCACACAGGCAGGGGGCCTCAGGATGAGGCCCCCTCCAAGCTAGGAGAATCCCATGGCCACCCAGGCCCTCACCACCACAGTGCGCCGCCGAGGCCGTGCACTGGCGGGAACCGGCGGAAGGACTGCCGCGCTGTTCCTGGTTCCCTTCTTCGCGGTCTTCGCGATCGCCATGATCGCACCGGTGATCTACTCCCTGGTGCTGAGTTTCCACTCGCAGCAGAAGTCCGGGCTGGGCTTCGGGGAAGCCAAGACGGTCTTCGTTGGACTTGAGAACTATGTGCAGGTCTTCCAGTCCGAAACGTTTGTGGAAGGCATCGCCCGCCTTGGCTTGTACTGCCTGATCTACATTCCCTGCATGGTGGGCGGCGCAGTGGTCTTCGCCCTCCTCCTGGATGCAACGGTGGCCAAGGCGCGCAAGCTCTTCCAGCTCCTGGTGTTCCTTCCCCACGCAGTACCCGGCGTCATCGCCGCCCTCATTTGGGCCTATCTCTACACCCCGGGTATCAGTCCGCTGATCCAGGCTCTCCAAGGCGGGGGGATCCAGATCAACTTCCTCGACGCGCACTTGGTTCTTCCGTCCATCGTGAACATCGGCGTCTGGGAGTGGACCGGTTACAACGTCATCATTCTGTTCACCGCTTTGCAGGCTGTTCCCCGCGAAATCCTGGAAGCCGCCCGCGTGGACGGTGCCGGCGAAATCCGCGCGGCCATCAGCATCAAGTTCCCGCTGATCCTTCCGGCGCTGAGCGTGATCATGCTCTTCACCATCATCGGAACCCTGCAACTGTTCACGGAACCGTCCATCATCTCCAAGGCCACAGCATCAGTCACCAGTACTTGGGTTCCCAACCTCTGGGCCTACGACGCGGCCTTCATCCGTCACAACCTCAACCAGGCCGCGGCTGCCTCCATCATCATCGCCGGACTGGCCGCAGTCCTGTCCCTGGCCGTCACCCGCCTTAGCTCCAGGATGAACAAATCATGAGCGCCTCAACTCTCCCCCGCCCCCGCACTACCCCGGACACAGCAACTCCCCGCCGCGCCGGATCCCGTTCCAACCGCACCGGATCCAGCTCCAACCGCGGCGGTGGCTTCGCCAGCAAGCTCACCGTCAACGGTCTCCTGATCATCGGCTCCGCCTACATGGTGGTACCGGTCCTGTGGCTGGTGTTCGCCTCCACCAAGAACGCGGCGGACCTCTACGGCACCAGCGCCTACGCTCTGGGGAACTTCTCCTTGTTCGAGAACATCGCCAACGTGGCCAAGCAGGACGGAGGCCTGTTCTTCCGATGGCTGGGTAACTCCGTGATGTATGCCGGTGTTGGCGCCGTGCTGGGCAGCCTGATTTCGGTGATGGCCGGCTATGCGTTCGACAAGTTCCAGTTCCGTTGGAAAGACTCACTCTTCGGTTTCGTCCTGGTGGGCGTCCTGATTCCCAACACGGCCACGGTGCTGCCCATGTACCTTCTGGCCTCCCTGGTGGGCATGACCAACACCATCTGGGCCGTCCTCATCCCAGTCCTGTGCAACCCCTTCGGTGTGTACCTGGCGCGGGTTTACTCCGCCAGCTACGTTCCTGCCGAAACCCTTGAAGCCGCACGCATGGACGGCGCCGGACCCATCCGGTCCTTCTTCTCCCTGGGCCTGCCCATGATGATGCCCGGCTACATCACCATTGCCCTGTTCCAGTTCGTGGGGGTGTGGAACAACTTCATGCTTCCCCTGGTGATGCTCCAGGACCAGCAATTGCTGCCCGTCAGCGTCGGCATCTCCATCTGGCAGGGCTACTCGGTACCGCAGCCTGAATTCACACCAATGGTCATCACGGGTTCTCTGCTGTCCATCATTCCGCTGCTGGTGGCCTTCATCATGCTGCAGCGTTTCTGGAAGTCCGGCCTCACTGCAGGGAGCGTCAAATGACAACAACATCACTGAACGTCGCAATGGCCATGGGTCCCGGCGTCGTCGACCGGGTCTTTCCGTCCCGCAGGCTGGAGGCCCTGGGTCCGGGGCTGCGGCTGCTCAGCCCGACGCCCATGGAAGACTTCACCGCGCCGCGTTCGCTGGAACTCCTTGCGGAGACGGACATCCTCATCACCGGCTGGGGATGCCCGAAACTGGACGCCGCTGCCCTGGCCGCGGCCCCGCGCTTGACCCATGTCCTCCATGCCGGAGGCACGGTAAGGCATCACGTGGGCGAGGAGTGCTGGGAAAGGGGCATTGAAATCAGCACGGCTGCCGATGCCAACTCCATTCCGGTTGCCGAATACACGGTGGCCATGATCCTGCTGGCCAACAAGAGAGTCCTGCAGATCGCCCGCAAGCTCCACACCGAGAGGGTGGAAATCGAGCCGGACCAGGTGTTTCCGGACATGGGCAACTTCGGCAAGCGGGTGGGCATCATTGGCGCCTCAAGGATCGGCAAGCACGTCATCCGCCTCCTGAAGTCCTACGACGTGAAGGTCTTCGTCTCCGACCCCTTCCTGGACCAGGCCGCGGCGGCCGCGCTCGGCGTCGAACGTCTTGGTCTGGAAGAGCTGGTGGCCACGTGCGATGTCGTCAGCCTCCACGCGCCGTCGCTCCCGTCCACCTACAACCTGATCCACCGGGCGCTGGTGGCGAGCTTCAAGCCGGGAGCCACCTTCATCAACACCTCCCGTGGCGAACTGGTTGATCAGGATGCGTTACTCGGTCGCATAGAACAAGGCGACCTCTACGCAGTCCTGGACGTCACTACGCCTTGGGTGCTGCCCGCGGACTCAGGCTTCTACACCCATCCCAACGTGCTGCTCACACCGCACCTGGCAGGTTCACTGGGCATGGAACTGGAGCGCATGGCGGTCAGCACCATCGAGGAAGCGCGCCGGATCTCCCGCGGCGAACCTCTCCTCCACAGGCTCAACGCCAAAGACCTCGCCTTCACCGCCTAACGGCCACTGACCGGCCACTGACCGGCCACGCCAGCCGGACAGCGACAGCCGACGACGACGACAGCGACTTAATGCCGCGCGGCTGGCATACTCATTCCCATCGCACGCCCTGTCCGATGACAATCCCTGAAGCGACCCAAACAACGGGGGAATGAGTGGAACTCGAGAAGGATCAAGCAGGGGAAACCGTCCGGCAAAAGATGGCCTCCACTCAAGGACTGAGCACTGCCGAGGTTGCCGAGAGGGTCGCCGCGGGGCAAACCAACGCGTTCGTCCAAGACACCAGCCGCAGCGTGTGGAGCATCGTCCGCGCCAACGTGCTCACCCTGTTCAACGGCATCATCCTTGCCTGCTTCATCGTCCTTTTCGCGATTGGCCGCTGGCAGGATGCGCTCTTCGGATTCAGCGCGATAGCGAACGCGGTCATCGGCAGCGTCCAGGAATACCGGGCAAAGCGGGCTTTGGACCGCCTGGCCCTGTTGAACGCCCCGCATGCCCGGGTGATGCGTGAAGGCTCGGAAGCAGAGATCGCGTTGGACGACGTTGTGCTGGACGACACCCTTGTCCTGAGGGCTGGGGACCAAGTCCCAGCCGACGGTTTAGTGTCCGGATCACGCGGACTCCAAGTGGACGAATCCATGCTGACAGGCGAATCCGATGCCGTAGAGAAGGAAATCGGGGATCGGGTGTTGTCCGGCTCTGTTGTGGTCGCCGGTGAAGGATCAGCGGTGGTGGATCGGGTGGGCGCAGATTCCTTCGCCAACTCGCTCGCCGCCGAAGCCAAACGGTTCTCCCTTGTAGCGTCGGAGCTCCGCTCCTCGATCGATCGCGTCCTGAAATGGGTCACCTGGTTCGTCGGTCCCGTGGCGTTGTTGGTTCTGAACGCACAGATGATTGCCCAAGGCGGGTGGGCCGAAGCCTCGGCAAGTGGAGCGTGGCGGGACGCAGCGACGGCGACTATTGCCGCCGTCGTCGCCATGGTCCCCCTGGGGCTGGTGCTGATGACCAGCATTACCTTCGCTGTGGGGGCGGTAAAGCTGGCCCGTCAGCAGGTGCTGGTGCAGGAGCTGCCCGCGGTGGAAGGCCTTGCGCGGGTGGACATTATCTGCCTCGACAAGACCGGAACCCTCACCCAGGGCGACATTGTTTTCGACGCCGTGCACCCGCTCACCTCTCGTCCGGGTTGGGAGTCGGTTCTTTCCTGGTATGGCGTGCAGAAAGATGCCAACGCAACGGCCCGCAGCCTCGCGGGGCACTTCAACGAGCCAGCCGGCCACCCGCTTGACCGGGTGCCCTTCTCGTCGGCCCGCAAGTGGAGCGCGGTGATTTTCGACGACGGGATGTGGATTCTGGGCGGCCCCGAAATGGTGTTCCCGGACCACGACTCCAGCGATCCCGTGAAGCGGCAACTTGCCACCCAAGCCGCGGAGTTGGCAACCACCGGTCGGCGCACGCTGGTCCTTGCCCACGGCACACCCACCGACGACGAGACCGTTCCGCCAGATGCTGTCCCCGTGGTCCTCCTGACGTTCAAGGAGAACATCCGTCCGGACGCTGCGGAGACGCTCACTTACTTCGCAGCACAGGAAGTGGATGTCCGGATCATCTCGGGTGACAACCCACAAACGGTGGCCGCGATCGCCCGGGAAGTCGGCCTGGATGCACCCCACGGTTTTGACGCCCGGGAGTTGCCGGATGACGATAAGGAGTTCCTGGACGTCATCAACAACAACGTGGTCTTCGGCCGGGTGACACCTGACCAGAAGAAGCGGATCGTCGTGGCACTGAAGGCTGCAGGCCGCACTGTTGCCATGACTGGCGACGGCGTGAATGATGCCCTTGCCATCAAAGAAGCGGACATCGGTGTCGCCATGAATTCCGGTGCCGCCGCCACCAAGGCAGTGGCCCGGCTGGTGCTCTTGGACGGCAAGTTCTCGCACCTGCCCAGCGTGGTGGCCGAGGGCCGGCAGGTCATTGCCAACATCGAGCGCGTCTCCATGCTTTTCCTTACCAAGACGGCCTACGCGACGTTCCTGGCCATCGCGTTCGGCATTCTCCTTCTGCCTTTCCCGTTCCTTCCCCGGCAGCTCTCGGTGACTGACGGCCTGACCATCGGCATTCCGGCGTTCTTCCTGGCCTTGCTGCCCAACGCCCAGCGCTACGTTCCCGGTTTCCTGCGGAGGTCACTCACGTTCGCCGTGCCAGCGGGTGTGGCCGTGACCCTGGGCCTGGCCTCCTACGCCCGGCTCGCCGCGAACCTGCAAATTCCGGAAGCGGAGATCAGGACCGGGTCCACACTCATCCTGGCGATCATCGGCATCTGGATCCTGGTGGTGCTCTCGCGACCGGTCACCCGGTTCAAAGGGATGGTCATCGGCGCCATGATGATCGGGCTGGTAGTCGTCTATTCCGTGCCGATTGCCCGCGATTTCCTCCAGTTCACCGACCCAACGCTGCCCACGGCGCTACTCGTCCTGGGAACATCCGTGGCTTGTATCGCGCTGATCGAGATTGTCCGCTTCGTGCACCGCCGTGTTGCCTACCGGGACGCCCAGGAGGCCCTGCGTCAACGAGTCTCGAAGTAGCGCCGCCCGCGGCCGACCCACAGCGGGATAACTACGGCCACCGTTGCGATGGATTGCGAGATCACAGCGGACCAATCTCCATCAGAGGCAATAATCAGGTCCAGCACGGCAAAGGCCAGGCCGAGCAGCATGACCGCTGTTGCGCCGCGACGGGCTGCCTCGCTTCCCCGCGCCACTCCGGATGCCAGTCCGATCACCAACAAGCCGAACAGGATCATGCCTGCACCTAGCAACGTGATGGGCAGGGCAATGCCACCGGACTGGGCCTCCGGCGTGTAGCGCAGGAAAATCGTCAGGATCCCCAGAATGATTTGGGCGATGCCACCGATGTACGTCAGCACCACAGAGAACGTCACCGCACCAGGCCGCTTAGGGCTTTCCCCCGTCGTCATGAACTGAGCATAGACGAGCCCTCATCACGGCCAGCACTGATTTAGCCCGGGATAACAACTTTTGTCACACAATTAACCGCTGATTCACGCCACCCTTGAGCTCAGTCAACCCAGGCTACCTAGGGTCGGGTAAATGGAAAACATCTCACGCAGGTCCCTCATCTCGGCCGGCCTCGGCGCCGGACTCGTCGCCGCCTTGCCAGGCACCGCCGTCGCCGTTTCAACAGCTGACGACGCCGGCCTCCGCACCGATCCGTTCACCCTCGGCATTGCGTCGGGCGAACCATGGCCCGACGGCTTCGTCATCTGGACCAGGCTTGCCGTGAACCCCGTGGCCGAAGATGGCCTGGGCGGGATGCCCACCCGCAACGTCGCCGTCGCTTGGGAAGTCGCAGAAGACCCTACGATGCGCCGGGTAGTAGCCCGCGGCGTCGAACATGCAAGGCTCGAAACCGCCCACTCGGTTCACGTCGAACTCAAGGGCCTCAAGCCGGGCCGGGAATACTTTTACCGTTTCCGTACCGGGCGGCACATGAGCGAAGTTGGCCGCAGCCTGACAAGCCCGGCGCCCGGCGAGACCCCCGCCGTCCTGGCTATGGCGTTCGCCAGTTGCGCCCAGTACGAGCACGGCTATTTCACAGCGTATAAGCGTCTGGCCGAGGACCACCCGGACCTGGTGCTCCACCTTGGCGACTACCTCTACGAGTACAAGAAGGACAGCTACGTGATCGGCGGCGGCAACCCCCGCGATCATGAAGGGCCGGAGACCGTCAGCCTCGCGGGCTACCGCCAACGGCACGCCCAATACAAGGCCGACGCCGATCTGCAGGCGGCGCACGCAATTGCGCCTTGGCTGGTGGTATGGGATGACCACGAGGTGGACAACAACTGGGCCGACGAAATCCCCGAGAACAGCGATGCGGGCCAGATGAACGACACCACCGAGCGTTTCCGTCAGCGTCGCTCAGCAGCATTCCAGGCGTACTACGAGAACATGCCGCTGCGTTCGTCATCGGTTCCGGCTGGATTCGACATGAAGATCTACCGCACCATCCAATGGGGCCAGCTAGCCAACTTCCACATGATGGACACGCGGCAATATCGGGACGATCAGCTCGCCGGTGACGGCTGGCGGAAGAACGTCGCCGAGCGCCTGGACGAGAACCGCACCATCACCGGTGCTGATCAAGAGAAGTGGCTGCTGGACGGATTCAAGGGCTCAACGCAGCGATGGGACATCTTGGGCCAGCAGGTTTTCTTCGCCGAGCGGGATCGGGACAAAGCGCCGAACATCGACGATGTTTCCATGGACGGCTGGGACGGCTATGCCGCTTCCCGCCGCCGCATCACCCAAGGCTGGGTGGACGCCAAGGTGCGCAACGCCGTCGTACTGACCGGCGACGTCCACCGGCACTGGGCCACCGACCTCAAGGTCGACTATAAGGACCCGGCGTCGCCTGTGGTTGGTTCGGAACTGGTGTGCACTTCCATCACTTCCACGGGCGATGGCACCGGATCCACCACAGATCCGACCATGGCCTGGAACCCGCATTTGAAGTTCTACAACGACAACCGCGGCTACGTGAACACGCGCATCACGAAAGACGCCATGACCGCGGACTTCCGGGTACTGGACTACGTCACCACGCCGGGCGCTCCGGTCAGCACCAAGAAGTCCTTCACCATCAACGATCGCGTCCCGGGCCTCGCCTGACCCTGGTTCACCCATGGAGGGGACCCCCGCCCGCTGATGCGGCCGGGGGAACGGGCACTCGATCGATTGGAGTTACCCCTGAACCCCAGTGACTACGGGGAACAGCGGGAGTAGCCTAGTTCCAGTTGAATTAGTGGATCTCTGTCCGGCTGGGGTTCTGCCGTGGGCCATGTGCGTTCGTCGCTGTCCGACCTCCTGGGGGTACTTTCCGACGCCGTCGCCCCTCAGCACGTCAGGTTCGACGACGGGTCCCCCACCGCCGTCGTTCCCCCACCTGACGCTCCCGTCACCGTCCGTGCCGTCTCTCTCAACCGGGTAGGCAGGTCCCGTCGCGAAGGCCCGGTTCTGGACCTTGAGCTGAGGGTGGCCGTGGAGTGTCACGGCCCGGAGCAGTTGGACAACATGGAGCAACTGCTGCTGGCTGTGGAACTGCACAGTCAGTACTCCGTAGTGTCCAACGGCGAGTTCCGGCCCGAGGAGTACTCCGGTGCCATCCAACAAGGGTTGGGCTTCCTGGTCTGCATCCCTGTATCCCTTCGCTTCGAGGAACCGTCGGATCCGCCTGCCCAGGCGGCAGTGGGCAACACGGCTGCCGGACGCCGGATCCGGGGACGACTGGTGGACGGGCACAACAAAGGGATTCCCGACGCCTACATCCATGCCCATTCCTCGGCCACCGCCGCCGTCAGTGACGCGACAGGGCACTTCGAGGTCCTGGCTTCAGCGGACGACGTTCAGCACTTCGCTGTTGCTGTGGACGGCACTGAACGGGAAGTTTCGGCAAGCACCCGGCGCCTTCCCGTGGTCATTCGCTGGGTCTGATTCCGGAACAGTTTGCCCCTCTGGGCCGGTGCCATGAAAAGATCAACCATGCGTCCGATGCAGCACTCCAGCAAACTTCAGAATGTCCGATACGAACTCCGTGGACCCATCCTCCAAGCGGCCAAGGCCATGGAGGCCGAGGGCCATCGCATCCTCAAGATGAACCTTGGGGACACAGCACCGTTTGGGCTGGAGGCGCCGGAGTCTGTTGTGGTGGACATGATCCATCACCTGCGGGGTGCTCAGGGTTACAGCGATTCCAAGGGCATTTTCTCCGCCCGCACCGCCATCTCGCAGTACTACCAGACGCGCGGACTGATGAGCATCGGCGTGGAGGATGTCTTCATCGGCAACGGCGTCAGCGAGCTCATCTCCATGACACTGCAGGCGTTCATGGAGAACGGTGACGAAATCCTTATCCCCGCACCGGACTACCCCTTGTGGACCGCAGCTGTGACGCTGACGGGCGGCAACCCCGTGCACTACTTGTGCGATGAGGAGGAGAACTGGTGGCCGGATATGTCCGACGTCGAAGCCAAGATCACCCCGCGCACCAAGGGCATTGTGATCATCAACCCGAACAACCCCACCGGCGCCGTCTATCCCCGCCACATTCTGGAGCAGTTCGCAGCGCTGGCCAGGAAGCATGACCTCGTCCTGTTTTCGGATGAGATCTACGAGAAGATCCGCTACGTGGACGCCCCGCACATTCACACGGCGGCCGTAGCGGACGACGTCTGCGTCCTGACGTTCAGCGGCTTGTCCAAGGCATACCGCATGCCCGGTTACCGGGCAGGCTGGGTTGCCGTCACGGGACCCCGGACCGCAACCACTGCCTACCGGGAGTCCTTGGAACTACTGGCCTCCCTGCGGTTGTGCGCCAACGTTCCAGCCCAGCACGCAATCCAGACGTGCCTGGGTGGGTACCAAAGCATCGAAGCTCTCATCCGACCCGGCGGCCGGCTCCGGGACCAGCGGGACCTGGCGTGGAAACTCCTCACCGCGATCCCGGGCGTCAGCTGCGTTCCCGCCGCGGGCGCCATGTACCTTTTCCCCAAGCTGGATCCGGAGATCTACCCCATTGCCTCCGACGAGAAGTTCGTCCTCCAACTCCTGCAGGAGCAGAAAATCCTGGTCTCGCACGGAACGGCATTTAATTGGCCCACGCCGGACCATTTCCGGTTTGTGATCCTGCCGGCGGTGGAGGACATCGAGGAAGCGGTGCGCCGCATCGATCACTTCCTCGCCGCGTACAGGAACCGCCCCGCAGACTCACCCAACTAGGTCGGGCGGGGGACGTACTTACAGAGCAGGGTCAATCATGGTCATGCCGGCGGGGTTTGCTTGGTCGAAGCCGGGCAACAGTGCCGCTGCGTCTTCCAGGCCAATGGTGCGTTCGATCAGCAGCTGCGGTTGGAGCGCGCCCTGTTCGATGAGCGCCATCATGCCCGGATAGTCCACGGCGGCCATGCCGTGACTGCCCAAGATGTCAAGTTCCCAGCCGATCACACGGGCCATGGGCACTTGCGGGTTGCCGTCGATGGACGGCAGCAACCCGATCTGGACGTGCCGGCCTCGCCTGCGAAGGCTGAGGATCGCGTCGGCGCAAGTCTGTTCACTTCCGACGGCGTCTACCGCCACGTGGCTGCCTCCGCCGGAGAGGGCGTTAACTGCGGCGGGGATGTCCGCGCCATCAGCGAGCACAGTGTGTTCCGCACCCAAGCGTGCCGCTACAACCAAGGCCTCGGGGTTCCGGTCCACTGCAATGACCCTCGCTCCCATGGCCTTGGCGATCATCACAGCGCTCAGCCCCACGCCGCCTGCGCCAACCACGGTCACCCACTCGCCGGCCTTCACCTGCGCACGGGCAGCCAATGCACGGTATGCCGTGGCGAAGCGGCAGCCGAGGCTTGCCGCCGTCGTGAATTCAACATTGTCAGGGATGGCAACCAGGTTGCTGTCGGCAGCGTGCAGGGCCACAAACTCGGCGAAAGATCCCCAGTGGGTGAAGCCGGGTTGTTGCTGGTCCGGGCAGACCTGTGCGTCGCCGGCCAGGCACCATTCGCAGGTGCCGCAACCGCAGACGAACGGGACGGTGACGCGGTCGCCCACCTTCCAACGCTGGACGCCTTCCCCGACGGCGTCGATGACACCGGCGAGCTCATGCCCCGGTACGTGGGGCATGGCGATGTCATCGTGGCCGGCCCAGGCATGCCAATCACTGCGGCACATGCCCGTCGCCAGCACTTTCACCACCACGCCTCCAACGGGGGCGTGGGGTTTGGCGACCTCCCTCACGTCGGGCTGGGTCCGGACCTCATCAAAAACTACTGCGCGCACCGACTGACTCTAACAATTGCCGGCCCCTGTCACACTTTCGGCGCCGTATCCGACAACCCTCATGTAAGGCACCATCACTGAAGGGAAAACAACATGCCCCGCATCAATATCGGCCGAAGCAACAAACTCGGCTACGCCGCCGTCATCGGACTCGAAGGCTATGCCCGCAAGTCAGTCGATCCCGATCTCTACGAACTGATCAAACTTCGCGCCTCCATTCTCAACGGCTGCGGCTTCTGTGTGGACATGCACGCCACGGACGGACGGAAGCGCGGGATCCCGGAAAGGAAGCTACATGCCGTGGCGGCCTGGCAGCACTCGAAGGTGTTCTTCGATGCGCGCGAGCAAGCAGTTCTTGCCCTGACCGACGCGGTAACACAGCTGGGCCCGGAGACAGTCACGGACGAAATCTGGAACGCTGCGGCCACGCATTTCGACGACAGCCAGATGGGCGGCCTGCTTCTGGCCATCTCCACGATCAATGTGTGGAACAGGATCGCTGTGAGCACCCAGATGGAACCGCCGGTTGATGAGAAGAACCCGATCGTCTGAGAGGTAGCGTTGGCAGCATGACTCTTGCGGTGTCGGCCACTTCGGCGTGGCAGAGCGAACGGAACCGCCTTCTGGGGATCGCCTACAGAATGTTAGGCGACTTCGGGCATGCGGAGGACGTGGTCTCTGAAGTGGCGATCGATGCTGTTCAGCGGGAACGCAAAGCGGACGCGGGCCGCGTGGATTCGTGGCCCGCGTGGCTGACAACGGTCTGCGTGCGGCGCTCTGTTGACCGGGTGCGCCAACTCGCCGCCGTGCGGGAGGAGTACACCGGTCCCTGGCTGCCCGAGCCTGTGGATACCACCATCCTCCCGGAAGAAACGGTGGCCAACCGCGAGCTGCTGTCCTTGACCCTGTTGCATCTGGCTGAGCAGCTGGCGCCGGAAGCCCGTGCGGCACTGGTACTGCATCGCGCTTTCTCCATGTCCGCCCCGGAGATCGCGGAAATCCTGGAAAAGACCCCAGCCACCGTGCGCCAGATGATTTCACGGGCCGAACGCCGCTTGGAGATCGATCCCGCGGCACCCGCTCCCCGGGCCAAGGATCGCGCAGCCCTGGACAAGCTGGTTCGAGCGATCGAGCAGGGAGACATTGACACGGTTGTAGCCATGCTGGACCGGGACGCCGTTCTATGGGCCGACGGCGGCGGCAGGGTCAAGAGCGCCATGAACCCTTTGTTCGGGGCGGTCAGGATCGCGCGGTTCTTTGCGGGCATCCTCGGCAAAGCGGTGGTTTTCGATCCTGTGCGGCCGGTGAGCGTTGGGGTCATCGGGGTCAATGGCGAGGCGGCCATGGTGCTCAGGCATCATGGCCGCTCAGACATCCTGGTGATCAACACCGGCCCGGACGGGAGCATCCGGGAGCTGCGCCAAGTGTCCAACCCGGACAAGCTGACGCGGGTTTCGTTATCCGCCGGCGCGAAGTAGCGGGAAACCTGCCAAGTCGCTGGATATTTCCCTACGACGTGGAAGGATTCCCGCGAACTCGGCCAGGCCGCCCACGCCGGAGGCGGGCCACCAGCGTGGCGGCGAGTAACGCCGTCGTGATTTCCAGTCCGATCACCAGCAACAAACCGGCAGCGCCGGAGGTATCAACAGCGTTCGACGCCGGTCCCCGGCCGTGGGCGTGTCCGGAACCGCTTGCTCCCAGCAGCAGGACGGCATGGAGTCCCACCATTGCCAAGGCTGAGATGGTCACCTGGTGGAGTGCGCCCACCCGGCTGTGGCGCCAGATATGGACGGTGCACGGAACACACACTGCCGCCAGGCCGATCATGAGGATGCCCAGCCACGCGCCGTGGTGTCCCGAGGCTGCGAGCCACAGGTGCACCAGGCAAGAGACCGCCGTGAGGGCCGCGCAGATCCGGGGGTGCAGGACAGGCCCGGAGGCCCGGACCCGTCCTGTCATTTCCGTGTCCTGGGTCTGAGGCCCGGGCTGCGGCTTAGTGGCAGTGCCCGGCAGGCTCGCCATGTTCCCCGCCGTGCTCGCTGCCGGAGGCTGCCTCGCTGTGGCAGCTCGAGCCTGTTGCGTTGGCCGGCACGTCCAGGACCGGGCTGCGGTCAAAGAAGCCTTCCGGACGGAGTTTGAAGCCGACGGTGTCCACGGGCATGATGGGCCAGTCCTCCACCCGCGGGAAGTGAGTGAGGCCGAAGGTGTGCCAGAGGACGATGTCCTGGCCGTCGATGTCGCGGTCCTGGGCCACATAGGCCGGCAAACCGGCGCCGCCGGAGTGCTGGTTCACGAAGTCGCCCGTGGGGTAGCGTTCCTCGTCGGCATAGCGGGTGACCCATACGTCCTTGGTGGCGAAAGCCGCACGCTTCGCAATGGAGGAACCGGGATCAGCCAGCAGCGTGGGCTGGTTCTCGGCGTGGAGTTTGTAGCCGACCGGCTCACCCAGGCGGTTTTTGGACTCGGGGTTGGAGATGATCCAGGTGCGGCCTGCGCGGGCATCGGCTTCGCGGACGGCCTGGGACTCTGTGGCCAGGACAGTGCGCTTGCGGGAGAACGCATTGCCACGCTCGTTGCCTTCGCCCATTGCCTGCCGGACCACGTCTTCTTCCTCCACGCGGTTGGCGAAACCGTCAACTGCCATGTCCAGCCGGGCGCTGAAGAGGTGCTGATGGAACGGGGCGCCGAGGCCGGGGGCCAGCTGGGAGATGTTGTCCGAGCCGCCTTCCGGGAATGCACTGGTGAATACGACGCCGGTGGCCTTTGCTTCGAATTCGATGGTGCCATCCAAGTAGAGGTACCAGTAGAAGCCGTAATCGTAGTTGCCGATGGTGGTGAAGAAGGAGATCACCAGTCGGCGGTTGCGGCGGGTGTAATTGATGCCGGTCCACAGGTCAGAGTGCTTGGAGAGGATGCCCCAGTCTTCCTCGTGCATGCAGATGCCGTTGCGGATCTCGCGTGGGTTGCCGAAAGCATCGCTGATGACAGGGCTGAGGTACGTGATGTCACCCAGGCAATCGCAGCCCAGCTCCAAGGAGTTCGCGTACTGACCCACCAGGTATTCACCGGTGTCGAAGTAGTTCTGCCATGACCGAATGGGCGAGGGATCACCGTACGGAACAACCATTTCGGCAATGGAGGCACGGTTGATGATGGGACGCTTCTTGCCGCCGTCCTGAAACGCCAGGTTATGAAGGACAACACCTTCGCGGACATCGAAGCCAACGTCCACGCTCCACTTCTCCCACTCCACATGGTTGCCGCCGGTGACGGTGAAGCTGGGGCCTTCCGGCTGCGTGATGCTGATGGGCTTCTGCGTTTCCCGGAGCGGGCCCGTCAGTTCAGGATCCGTGTAGTTTCCGTGCTCAGCCGGGATTGGCATGACGCCCAGATCGATGACCTGCGTGACTTCCTTGTTGACCACGTCCACGTACGCCACCAGCCCATCGACGGGATGGGCCCAAGCGCTGTCCTCCGGGAAGTCCTGCACAAACGCGAGCCCACGGAGGATGCGGCGGCCTTTCTCTTCGGCGTACTCAAAAACTCCCGCGGACAACGGAGCAACGCGAACATTTTTCACGTCCAGGTCCCGGGCCGCGAGAGCGGCGAGCCAACGCTCATCGGTGGCGAGGAGTGTCTCGACCACCTCAAATTCTTCTTCCAGCACAGGGAGTTCGCCTGAGACCTTGGTGTCCAGCTCTATGGCTGTCAGGATCTCGCCGCGGGTCACGGAGACGAGGACATCAGTTGGGGCTCCGCCGGAGATGTCGTGAATGAAGACGCGGAAACGGCGGTCTACTTCTGCCTGCCCACGGGAAGGATCCACCAGCCCTAGGTAAGCGATCCGCCTTTCGGATTCGAGGTGTCCGGCGGCCTGCAGGATTGCTTGGACCTCAGAGATCTCGGCGCCCGTTGCCAGGGCGTACTGCGTGGCCTCAGTGGCTACGGCGTCAGTTGCTGTCTCAGTTGCTGTGGGCGTCATGGCTGCCTCTGGTCCGGGACCTATGATGGTCAGGATTTATTTTCTATAGGTGTAGAGAATAACCAAAACGTAAGATGGGTCACAAGACCTGTCCACCATTTATTTTTCCGGGAGCCCATCCAGTGCCAAAGATTGTTGACCACGATCAACGACGCCTCGAACTGGTAGACGCAACATGGCGGATCATCGCGAGGCTGGGCATGGAAGGTGCCACCATGCGGGAAATCGCCGAGGAAGCAGGCTTCGCCAACGGCGCCCTCAAGCCCTACTTCCCCACCAAGGACCTCCTGCTGACGTCGGCGTTCGGGCACGTCTTCAACCGCACCAACCAACGCATCGCCACCATGACAGATGGACTCTCAGGGGTGGCGGCCCTCCGCGCGTTCTGCGCCGAAGTCCTGCCGCTGGATGAAGAACGCGTCAACGAAGCCCGAATCGTGATTCCGTTCTGGCAGAAGGCACTGAACGACGCTGACATGGCAGCACTCCACAGCGAGTCCATGAGCCAGTGGCACACCACCATCACGGCTCATTGCGCGGCAGCCCGGGCGGCCGGTGAGATCACCACCCCTATCGGGGACGCCGCCGTCGCCGACCACCTGCTCAACATGATGCTGGGGGCGCAAATCGTTGTGGCGTTGTCCCCCACCGAGCATTTCTCGCGCGACCTCGCGGGGCAGTTGGATAATTACCTGGCGCTACTGGCCGGCTAGCTAGCTGGTGGCGCCCGACGCCACCACGCCGACACCCAGCCCGGCGATCACACCGCTGCTGACACGCTCGACGACGGTACTCATCTTAGGGCGCTTGAGCCACCGCATCGCCTTGAATGCCACGACGGCGATCATCGACAAATAGGCGAAGGCGATGACTGCCACCACCACACCCAGGATGAGCGAGGTGCCCATGGTGTCGCCGCCGTGCGGGATGAACTGCGGGACCACAGCCAGGTAAAACAAACCAACCTTGGGGTTGAGCAGCGTGGACAGCGCCCCGGCTCCCAGAGCGGAGAGTCGGCTGTACGGGAGAGGCGCGCTATCCCCTGTTCCGTCGGCGCTGGCTTTGGCGGCCTTCCGGGACTTGATGAACGACGAAACGCCCAAATACAGCAAGTAAAGGCCGCCGGCGATCTTGACCCAGCGGAACAATTCCGCGGACTGCTCGAGAATCGCAGCCAGGCCCACACCCACCAAACCAGCCCAGGCAATCGCGCCAAGCGCAGACCCTGCCGCCGCAGCAATGCCCGCACTGGGACGGTTCAACGCGATGCGCAGGACAAGGAAAGTGTCCGGACCCGGCGTTACGGACAGGACCAGGCAGAGACCAGCGAAGGCTGCGAGGGAGGCAAGAGTCACAAGCTCGATTATGAAGCACCAGGTACCGCCGGCAAAGCGTTCGCTTCCCGTCAAGGGCTGTTCGTGCGTAGACAAGGGCTCATCGCGTGATCCCGACCACACTGGAAACATCGCCGCGCGCCCAACCGGCCGCCAAGACTTACTACACGAGCGGAGTACCAATGGAGACTTACGACGCCCTGCTGGCCTCGATCACCCCGGCCACTGGCCAGAACAGCCGCACCATCCTTGACCCGGCCACGGGCGAGGCTGTTGGCCAAGCCCCTGTTCACACCGTCGAGGACCTCGAAGCCGCCATCGCCGCCGCAGCTACCGCGCAACCCGAGTGGGCTGCCTTAGGACACGACGCCAGGTCCGCTGCGCTCATGAAGGCCGCCGACGCCGTCGAACGTTCCGCCGAAGAGCTCGCCCAATTGCTCTCCCGCGAGCAAGGGAAACCACTGAACGGCCCGAACGCGCGCTTCGAAGTCGGCGCCTGCGCCGCCTGGCTACGCGCCACAGCAGCTACGCCGCTGCACCCCGAAACCGTGGTGGACGACGGCGAAACCCGCGCCGAACTGCACTACCGGCCCATCGGCGTCGTGGGTGCCATTGGCCCCTGGAACTGGCCCATGATGATCACCGTCTGGCAGATCGCGCCGGCGCTGCGCATGGGCAACGCCGTGGTGGTCAAGCCGTCCGAATACACTCCGCTGTCCGTGCTGGCGCTGGCCGCGATCATCAACGAAGAACTCCCCGACGGCCTGCTGACTGTGGTTTCCGGCGGCCGCGACGTCGGCGAAGCGCTGGCCTCGCACGATGCCATTGGCAAGGTCATGTTCACCGGCTCCACCGCCACGGGCAAGGCGATCATTCGCTCCTCGGCCGATACCGTCAAGCGGCTCACGCTGGAACTCGGCGGCAACGACGCCGGGATCGTCCTGCCCGACTCCGACCCCAAAGCCATCGCCGAAGGCCTGTTCTGGGGCGCGTTCATCAACACCGGCCAGACCTGCGCCGCCCTGAAGCGCCTGTACGTTCACGAGTCCCAGTACGACGCCGTCTGCACCGAGCTCACTGCCGTTGCTGCTGCGATGCCCATGGGCAACGGTTTGGATGAGAACAACGTCCTGGGCCCGTTGCAGAACCGGCAGCAGTACGACATCGTGGCGCGGCTGGTGGAGGCCGCTAAGGCTTCCGGTGCCCGCGTGCTGATCGGCGGCAACCCCGATGCCGATCAGCCGGGCAACTTCTACCCGACCACCCTGGTGGCGGACATCGACAACGACAACCCGCTGGTGGCCGAGGAACAGTTCGGACCCGCCCTGCCGATCATCAAGTACAGCACCGTTGATGAGGCCGTCGCCAAAGCGAACGCACTCGACGTCGGACTGGGCGCCTCCGTCTGGTCCTCCGACTTGGGTGCCGCACGCGAAGTCGCTTCACGCATCCAGGCCGGCACCGTGTGGATCAACAAGCACGGCGCCGTGGACCCCCGCGTCCCGTTCGGCGGTGCCAAGCAGTCCGGCTACGGCCTCGAGTTCGGCGCCGAAGGCCTCAAGGCCCTGGGCGTTCCGCAGGTCATCAACGGCTAACTTCCTTCCCAA
The DNA here is from genome assembly GCF_000294695.2 of Arthrobacter sp. Rue61a. Taxonomy (NCBI): domain Bacteria; kingdom Bacillati; phylum Actinomycetota; class Actinomycetes; order Micrococcales; family Micrococcaceae; genus Arthrobacter; species Arthrobacter sp. Rue61a. The sequence continues at coordinate 4,128,842 of NC_018531.1, forward strand.
CTGACTGGCATTTGTGGTTGCTATGAGTCCTCGTTCCACCCACTAATGCCAGTCAGTTGGGTTTCCAGTCACAGGGTGGACGCGGTTGGGTTGCGGAAGGCTCCGCATGTAACCATGAGCAGCATGGCCCAGAAGATTGCGTACCAAGGTGAGCCGGGAGCCAATTCGGATCTCGCGTGCAAGGAAATGTTCCCCGAACTGGAAAGGGTTCCATGTGCGAGCTTTGAGGACGCTTTTGAACTAGTGTCCACCGGCGAAGTGGATCTGGCCATGATCCCCATTGAGAACTCCATCGCCGGGAGAGTGGCCGATATCCACGTCCTTCTCCCCCAGTCCAAGCTGCAGATCGTCGGCGAGTACTTCCTGCCCATCCGCTTCGACCTTTTAGGGATCCCGGGCAGCACCATTGAAGGCGCCACGGAGGTCCATAGCCACATTCACGCTTTGGGGCAGTGCCGCAGGATCATCCGGGAAGCCGGCCTTAAGCCCGTCATCGCTGGTGACACCGCCGGCTCGGCCCGCGAAGTCCGGGACTGGAACGATCCCCGGAAGTTGTCCCTCGCTCCGCCGCTCGCTGCCGGGCTTTACGGGCTTGAAGTGTTGGCCTCCGGAGTGGAGGACGATCCCACCAACACCACACGCTTTGTTGTTCTGGCCCGTGAACGCGAGCTTCCCACCAAGGAAGAACTGCCCGGTCCAGCGATCACCAGTTTTGTGTTCCGCGTCCGCAACGTTCCGTCGGCCCTTTACAAGGCACTTGGCGGTTTTGCGACCAACGGCCTCAACATGACGCGACTGGAAAGCTACATGGTGGGCGACGAGTTCGCAGCCACCATGTTCCTTTCCGACGTCGAAGGGCACCCTGAGGATGCTCGACTCCGCCGTGCGCTGGAGGAACTCGAGTTCTTCACCACCGAGGTTCGGGTCCTGGGTGTTTACGCCGCCGACGGTTACCGTGAACGGAACACCGTCAGCGCCTAGTCACAGGCTGCCCACGAGTTCGCCGTACAACTTCTGAACCCGTGCGTGGATGTCATCTCTGACCAGGCGCATGCGTTCCATGCCTTGGATGCCACGCTCGGAGGGTTCGTCGGTGTCCCATACTTCAAACAGTTTGCCGGGAGGCGGATCGAGCTTGGCCTCCGCGCCCAAGACAATGACGGCGTCCACGAGACTGAGGACTTCGTTGGTGACAGGCTTGGGATACTCACCGGTGACATTGATGCCCAGCTCCGTGAGGGAGTCCACGGCCTGACTGTTCAAGGAGTCGCCTGGTTTGGTGCCGGCCGAATAGACAGTGACTTTGTCCCCGGCGAGTGCACGCATCAGGCCGGCAGCGAGTTGGGACTTGCCCCCGTTCTTGCTGCAGACGAAGAGGACTGCGGGGTGTTGAAGGGTCATTAGAGCGCTGCTTCTTTAGTGAGGGACGACACCAAGGCCTTGATGCGTTTATGGATCTCCTCGCGGATTTCCCGGACAGTGTCGAGGGATTGGCCTGCGGGGTCGGTGATTTCCCAGTCTTCGTATCGCTTACCAGGGTAGATCGGGCAGGAGTCCCCACATCCCATGGTGATGACCACGTCCGAGGCCCGCACAACATCGTCCGTGAGGGGCTTGGGGTAGATCTTGCCCAGGTCAAGGCCCATTTCATTCATGACGGCGACCACCCGGGGGTCCAGTTCCGAGGCTGGCATGGAACCAGCCGAGCGAACCCGGACCCTCCCCTTGGCTTCCACGTTGAGCAGGGCCGCGGCCATTTGGGACCTTCCTGCGTTCTGCGCACAGACGAACAACACCTCGGGGATTTCGGAAACCACGGGGTTCTTGGACTTGGCGAGGGCGGCCAGCCGATCGTTGGCGAAGTGCTCGGTAGTCGCCGGCAGGTAGGCGCTGATCTTCGCCGTCCGGGCCAGGGCCGTGTAGGACTCGAAGACGTAGCGCTCCACTGTTTCAGGGGCGAAGACCCCACTGAATCGGTCCGCAAGTCGATTGCTTATCCGGTGCAGGACTTCGGTGTTGTCCTGCAGTCCCAGCGTCGTTTCCTGTTGGTCGGTCATGGCACTACTCCCTTGGATGGGCAGGCTGGTTGTGGTGGAGTCAGTTTGCGGCGGAGCGGCCGTGAGCCAATCCCGTGGGGATGCCAATGAGCACTGGTTCCGGAGCGGAGCAGCAACCGCTGGACTGCTGGTCCGCTAACGACTGAACCCCGGCAGGCACGTCGCAGCTGGTACCGGCGTCGGATGAGCAGACACCGGTTTCCGGTAGCTTCAGGTGCACGGTGTCAGCCGCCGCCTGATCCCCTGCCAGCGCCGCAGCCACGGATCGGACCTGCTCGTAGCCGGTGGCCAACAGGAAGGTGGGTGCACGGCCGTACGACTTCATGCCGACGATGTAGAAGTCTTTCTCCGGGTGGGCGAGAACCTTCGCGCCGTGCGGCGGGACAGTGCCGCAGGAGTGAAATTCGGGATCGATCAGGGGCCCCAGTTCCGTAGGCGCTTCAACAGCAGGGTCCAGGTTCAGACGCAGTTCCCGGAGCATGTCCAGGTCGGGGCGGAATCCGGTACAAGGCACGACGACGTCCGTCACCACACTGCGACCGTCACCGGAGAGTACGGTCACGCCGTGCTCGGAATCGGCCAGCGAACTGATGCCGAAGCTTGTGTGCAGTTCGATCGTGCCGGCATCCACCAGACGGCGAAGTCGTGAGCCGAGCTGTCCGCGTGCGGGCAGGCCGTCAGCATCGCCGCCGCCGTAGACCTTCTCCGGGGATGCGCCGCGGATGGCCCAGAGAATGCGTGTTTCGGGATCTTCCTTGGCCAGTTCCGCGAGGTTGATCAGGGTGTTCGCTGCGGAGTGGCCCGCTCCGACCACCAAGACACGTCGGCCAGCGAACGATGCCCGATCCCGCCCGGAAACATCGGGAAGGGGTGACGAGATCCGGTCCGATGCACGAACCTCACCGATGGCAGGCAAACCTGAAGTGCCAAGGGGATTGCGGTTTGACCAAGTGCCGGAGGCGTCGATGACAGCCGACACCGTGTAGTCGCGCACCTCCCCGTCAGCGTGTTCAACGCGGACGATAAATGGGGTGGTGTCGCGGTCGCGCACATGGGTTTTGTCGAGGCCGGCGCGGGTGACTGCGGTGACGCGTGCGCCGGTCCGCAAGCGGGAGGCAAGGGCGGGGTGTGATGCCAGCGGGGCGAGGTAGCCATCAATGAGTTCACCGCCGTAGGGCAGGGCTGTGGGACGAGGCGATTCCCAGCCTGTGGGTTCGAGCAGCCGCAGGGCCGCATCGTCGAGGTTGAACCTCCAGGGTGAGAACAACCGGATATGCCGCCACTGTTCAATCGCGGCACCCGCTGATGGCCCGGCCTCGAAAACTATTGGCTCCAGACCGCGCTCCAGCAGGTGGGCCGCTGCAGCCAAGCCGATGGGGCCAGCGCCGATCACGGCGACGGGAAGGTTCTCAACCATGGGTAACTCATACCTCCGTTGGGTAAAGCTCAGAAGTGGGTAGGCTCTTCGACCAGTGCAGTTGCAATGCTGTCGGCGTCGTCCAGGGCGGCGAGGTAACGCTCAGCGTCGAGAGCGGCAGCGCATCCTGTGCCCGCCGCAGTGATGGCTTGGCGATAGCGGTGATCAACGGCGTCGCCACACGCGAACACACCGGAGAGGTTGGTCATGGTGGTTGGCGAGGCCACCTTGATGTAGCCCTCGGCGTCGAGGTCCACTTGTCCTTCCACCAGTTCTGTCCGCGGCAGATGACCGATGGCTACGAAAATTCCTGTGGCAGCCTGCTCACGGGTCTCACCGGTACGCGTGTCCTTGAGCGTTACACCAGTGACCTTCGTGTCCCCATGAATGGCCGTAATAGCCGAGTTCCAAGCGAAGGTGATCTTGGGATTGTCCTTGGCACGCTGCGCCATGATCCGGGATGCCCGCAGCTCACCCTTCCGGACCACTACCGTGACGGACTTCCCGAAGCGTGTCAGGAACGTGGCTTCTTCCATCGCAGAGTCACCGCCGCCCACAACGATGATGTCTTGCTCGCGGAAGAAGAAGCCGTCGCACGTGGCACACCAGGAAACTCCGTGGCCGCTGAGCTTCTTTTCTTCCGGAAGACCGAGCTCCTTATATGCAGAGCCCGTAGCGAGAATGACGGCAGGTGCCTCGTGGGTCTTACCGGCTCCGGTGACTACGCGCTTGAGGTGACCCTTGAGATCAACCTCAGTGACGTCGTCGAACACTATCCGAGCGCCGAACTTTTCCGCTTGCTCTTGGAGTCCATCCATGAGTTCGGGTCCCTGAATACCGCCCGGGAAGCCGGGGAAGTTTTCCACTTCCGTGGTGTTCATGAGGGCGCCACCGGCGGTGACGGAACCGGCCAGAACCAGGGGGTTCAAACCGGCACGGGCGGCGTAGATCGCCGCCGTGTAGCCAGCAGGGCCGGACCCGATGATGATCAGTTGTTCGTTGCTCACGGGAGTCGCTCCTGGTAGTTGGGGTTACTTGGCGGCGGGGGTCAGTGACGCAATAAGGCCCTCGATGCGGGTCTTGATATCGTCGCGGATCGGCCGAACGGCGTCCACACCCTGCCCGGCGGGGTCCTCAAGAACCCAGTCCTCGTAGCGCTTGCCGGGGAAGTACGGGCACTCGTCTCCGCAGCCCATGGTTATCACTACGTCGGATTCTTTGACGGCTTCAGTGGTGAGGACCTTGGGGATCTCGGCCGACATGTCGATACCAAGCTCAGACATTGCTTCCACCGCAGCGGGGTTCACCTTGTCTGCGGGCTGCGAGCCGGCTGAACGGACCTCGATGGCGCCTTCCGAGAGTGTGGTGAGGAAAGCGGCGGCCATCTGCGAGCGGCCTGCGTTGTGAACGCAGACGAACAGAACGGACGGCTTCTTGGCGGTTTCGGTGCTCACGGGGGTTCTCCTGTGTCAGTTGGGTCTGGTTGGGATCGATCCGCACCAATGCCGCGATGAGGGATATCGATATTCATCGATGCATTGAGTATCGGCCTATAGATTGACGATTGTCAATATACGGAAAGCTGTAGAACTAAGCCGCTCGCAGTCGGGGGGCGAGATCGTGGACGCGGCGTGAAATGTCGGCGAACACATCTTCAAACGCCTCCTCGCTGTCGAGTCGCACCGGATCCGGAATGGACCAGTGAATGCCGTGCAGCCCTGGCAGTTCCTCATGGGCGTTATCGCAGACGGTGATCACCAGATCTTCGTCACCGGCCACATGGTCGATCAAGCGGGGTTTGGAGCCCCCAAGGTCCAAACCGTGGCGGCGGGCGACGTCCACAGCACCTGGCGCCACATGTTCCGCCGGATGCGTTCCCGCCGAAACCGCCGGGATGTCGCTGGCCGTCCGCCACAAAGCGGTAGCCAATTGCGAGCGGGCGCTATTGCGGGTGCACACAAACAAGACCCGCCGCGCCCCGTGCTCGCGGCCGGGAGTGAGGCCTTCCAGCGCGCCGGGTGCCAGCCGAACATAGCTTCGCCGCTTGTCGGCTTCCGAGCGATGCCGGACCGCCAGCCCCGCAGCCTCCATGGATCGCAGATGGTGCGAGAGCAGATTCGCAGGCATGCCCAATTCCGTTTGCAGCTCAGTGGGTGATAGGTCTCCCAAGGTCAGCAGGTCTACGATGCGCAGCCGTGCAGGGTCGCTCAGGGCCGCGTACTTGGCGGCCCTCTCCAAAAGACTCGAACTTTGCTCAATATCCATTGATTCAATTTTGACTGAACTACTTTCATCGGTCAAGCTGTCTTTTATGACTTCTCACCCGACTGCCCTGTGGCGGCGCGCTCTCGCTGAAGCTCTGGGCACCTGCCTGCTGGTGGCCATCGTTGTCGGCTCCGGCATCGCGGCGCAGCAGCTCTCCCCGAATGACGTTGGCCTGCAGTTGCTGCAGAACAGTACCGCCACCGTGCTCGGGCTGACAGTCCTCATACTGATCTTTGGACCAGTCAGCGGCGCGCACTTCAACCCGGTAGTGTCCCTGGCGGACTGGATCCTGGCCCGGCGGACCGGCAGCGGACTGTCGCTGAGGGAACTGGGCGCGTACATTGCGTCGCAGACTGTGGGGGCGGTTGGCGGCAGCGTGTTGGCGAACGCCATGTTTGAGGTCGGCACCACAATATCCAGCAAAGACCGCACAACCCCAGGCCACCTTCTGGGTGAAGTCGTGGCAACGGCCGGCCTGATTCTGCTGATCTTCTCCCTTGCCGCCACTAAACGGGGCTCCCTGGCAGCCCCCGCTGTCGGCGCCTATATTGGTGCGGCCTACTGGTTTACGTCGTCAACGTCCTTCGCGAACCCTGCAGTGACGGTGGGACGAATCTTCAGCGACACGTTTGCGGGCATCGCACCCGGCTCCGCACCGGGCTTTGTCTTGGCGCAACTGATCGGCGCGGCAGTTGGGCTGGGTCTTCTCCTGCTGCTTTTTCCCACGGGTTCGCGCGTCGCCGAGGATGTGGTGGTGCCCCACCCCGTGGACAAGCGAGCTTGATCTACCCTTGTACCCGGGGGGAATGCTGAAATGAAGAAATCGAACCAATGGTCCAGCCGCATCTTCTATGCCGGGGTGATCATTGCCCTCGTGGTTGCTTTTGTGTGGATGGCCCGCAGCAACTTGCCGGGAGCATCACCGTTCTTCGCCCTGGGGGCGGCTTACACTTTCCTCCTGTTCCGGGAAGTTCCCCCAACATCCCGAGCCTCCATGGTGATGCTCTTCGGAGTGCTCCTGATCTCCTTGTCATTAACCTCGGCAGAGGACGATCTGGGAGTCCCTGCAGCCGCCTCGTGGCTCTTGGGGTTCATGGCAGGGGCAATCGCCAGCGGATACCCGTGGTCAGGAAAGCGACCGCGACCCGCGACCACCAAGAAGGGCGATGGCAACGACCAAGACGGCGAGGGAACCGCTGGCGGCCGACGCCCGGTCTTGATCAACGGAACCTGCGTGGCTGTCCTTCTGGCAGCCGGTCTGGCTCACCTCATCTTCCAAAATCCGACGGCGCCAGTCGCCGCCGTCCTGGCGGGCGCCTTGGTCTGCGGCTGGGCATTGTTCCGTTTCCCGCCATCGGCACTGACCAGGAACATGCTCCTACTGGTTATACCCGTCGAATTCTTTCTGCTGATTTTCGTCGCTGGGAATATCGGTCAGCCAGCTCTGCCGTTTGTATGGACGTATGGCGCCCTGGCCGGCATTCTCCTGGGTGGGACTTTCTGGAGCGGCCCCCGGCGCGGCACACCCCGGCCTCCGTTTAGCGGACAAATCAAGCGTCGGCGCAAACGCAAGAAGGTAAGGCGGTCACAGGACAAGCTGAAGCAGAAGCAATTGCAGAACGAGGCGCCCGCTGTGCGCCGTTGACCTGGGGTCAGGTGCCCGCTGGAGCCGCCGAGTCAAAGTGGTAGGCGGCCAGGCCATCAATGCTGGTCCGGTTCTTGGTGATCCGCCAGGCAAACGAGTCTACATTGATGAGCGTCAATATACGCGCATAATGGTTACATGACCGCACTGCCCACACTCGATCCCACCACGGCCCAAGACTGCTGCGAGCCGACGGGCCAGCCTGCCTTGGATGCTGAGCAAGCCAAGCAGAAGGCGCTGGTCTTCAAGGCCCTGGCTGACCCCAACCGATTGCGGCTTCTCTCCATGGTCAAAGCTGAATCTTCGGGCGAGTCATGCGTCTGCGACCTCACCGAGCCCCTGGGCCTCGGCCAACCGACCGTGTCGCACCACCTGAAGATCCTGGTAGACGCAGGCCTGCTGCACCGGGAGAAGCGCGGAACGTGGGCCTATTACTCACTGGTTCCCGGCGCATTGGATAACGTAGCCGGCATCCTGGCCAAGCTGTGACGGTTGCACTCAGGGCCATGGAGCCTGAAGATTGGCCAGCCGTCAGGGGGATCTTCCAGGAAGGCATCGACACCGGCTACGCCACCTTCGAGACAAAAGCCCCCGAATGGGCTGCCTTCAACAACTCCAGGCTCAAGGACCACCGCCTGGTAGCGGTCAACAGCGAGCGCGAAATCCTTGGCTGGACTGCCGTCTCCCCGGTTTCCTCGCGTCCGGCCTACGCCGGAGTGGTTGAGCATTCCATCTACGTGGCCGGGGCGGCGAGGGGACAAGGCATCGGCGCCCGACTCCTGAAAGCGCTCGCCGCCTCTACCGAGGCAAAGGGCATTTGGACCATCCAATCCAGCATCTTTCCTGAGAATGAAGCCAGCATTCGATTGCATCAGGCCCACGGTTTTGCCATCGTCGGGCGGCGCGACCGTATTGCTCGTCTGAGCACCGGACCCGCCGCCGGACAATGGCAGGACACCCTGCTGCTGGAGCGCCGCTCCCCCGTCATTGACTGACGACTACCGACCCACCGGGGCGTCTTCCTCCTCGCGCGGCCCTACCGAAACCGTTGAAGACTCGCGCGCCAGCTTGCCCGGCCACCAGATCTTGCTGCCGATGTCGTAGGCAAGCGCGGGAACCAGCAGGGAGCGGACCAGCACGGTATCCAGCAGCACACCGAACGCCACAATGAAGGCGAGCTGCACCAGGAACATGATGGGGATGACACCGAGGGCCGCAAAAGTAGCGGCAAGAACCACGCCGGCCGAGGTGATCACACCGCCGGTTACGGCCAATCCGCGCAGGATTCCCGGACGCGTCCCGTGTTTCAACGACTCTTCACGGACACGGCTCATCAGGAAGATGTTGTAGTCCACGCCGAGGGCAACCAGGAACACGAAACCGAACAGCGGCACAGTGGCGTCGGCACCGGAGAATCCGAAGACTCCGTTGAAGACCCACGCTGAGACGCCCATCGCGGCGCCATAGGACAGCACCACCGACAACACCAGCAGCACCGGCGCCACCACCGAGCGCAGCAGCAGCATCAGGATGAACAGGATGACCACCAGCACGATCGGGATGATGACAACCAGGTCGCGTTGCGCTGTGGTGTTGGTATCCAGCGCAGTTGCGGTGACTCCACCTACCAAAGCGTTGGCGTCCGCCTCCTTCACGGCCACCCGCAACGACTTCACGGCCTCTTCAGCTTCAATCGAATCGGCAGCGGAGTTCAAGGTGGCATTGATGAGGACCCTGCCCTCGCGGACAGCCGGTTCGGCGGAAGTACCGGGAGCCCCGGTGATGGGGACGTTTCCGTCCGCCAGCAGGTAGGCGTCGCCCACGCCGTCGGCTGCTTTGACCTTGTCCAGGACCTGCTGCGCGGCACCTTGCGAGGCGACCACGACGGCGGGGCTGCCGCTGCCGGCGTCGAAGTGGCGCGCCAGCGCTTCCTGGCCGTCCACGGCGTCGGATGCGGAAAGAATGACATCCGTTTGCGGAACTCCATTGGCCTTCAACTGCATTAAGCCCGTGGACGCGGCAAGCAGCAGCAGCACGGAAGCAACCCAAACAACCCGCGGCCGTTTGGAGACCAGGCGACCCGTGGCGCGCCACAGACCCTTCTGCCCCTCAAGGCCGGTGGCAATCTCAGGTTCGCGTTCGTCGTCGGGCAGCAATTTGGGACGGAAGGGCCAGAACGCTGCACGGCCCAGCAAAGCCATGAGCGCGGGCAGGAGCGTGAGCGCGGCAAACAGGGAGCAGAGAATTCCTGCGGCGGCCACAGGTCCCAGCGCCTTGTTGGAGTTCAGGTCAGAGAAAAGCAGGCAGAGAAGCGCGATGATCACCGTGGCACCGGATGCGAGGATCGGCTCGAACGATGCCTTCCATGCCGTGATGACTGCCTGCGTGCGATTGGTGGTGTGGGTCAGGGCTTCACGGAACCTCGCCACGTACAGGAGTGCATAGTCGGTTGCCGCGCCAATCACCAGGATCGAGAGAATGCCTTGACTCTGGCCGTTCAGTTGGATCCACCCAAGCTTGGCCATACCGAATACCAGCAGAATCGCGGCGCACAAGGCGAAGACCGAGGTGAACAGCACCGCCAACGGCAGCACTACCGAGCGGTAAACCAGCAGCAGGATCACAAACACGGCCCCCAGCGCAACCAACAGCAGGATGCCGTCGATTCCGCCGAACGCGTTGACGAGGTCGGCGGTCAGCCCAGCCGGCCCGGTGACGAACGCCTGCATTCCCTCCGGGGCACCGGGCTGCACGACGTCGCGCAGCTCCTGGACTTTCTCGCGCAGCTCATCGGAGGACGCCATGGGGACGATGAACTGGACGGCTTTGCCGTCCTCCGAGGGGATGGGCCCGACGACGGCGCTCCCCAGCTTGAGTGCCTCAATGTCGGCTTTTAGTTGGGCTGCTTCGCCCAGCTGGGCCGGGGTGAAGGCGGCGTCGTTCTCCACGATGACCACGGCAGGAATCTCTTCGGAGTCCCGGAACTTGGCCTGCCAGTCGCCGGCTTCCGTGGCCTCGGCGCCCGCGGGAAGGAATGAGGCTTGGTCGTTGGAGGAGACCTCCTCCAACCGCCCAAAGGTGGGGCCGCCGATGCCGGCGATGCCGAGCCACGTGATGACCAGCACCACGGGCACTAGCCAGCGGAGCCAGAACGGTACTTTCTGCGAGTTCATGAGTCCTTCTTCTCCGGGGATGCGATTCATCCTTTATTCCACCATAGATTATCTCTATCATGGAACTATTCCAAGACCAGATTGCTGCAGATGCCGGATTCCCGGACCCCTGGGAGTAATATCCGGAAGGCAGTAAAGACAAGACAACGCTGGCAGGAGGGCGGACATGTCGGACCCAACAGTCCCGCGCCCCGCTGAGGGCCGCCCCGGTGATGGCCGCCCCGAAAACGCGGCCCCCCAAGAACTCGTGCGCCTCCTCCAGGACTTCACCCTGGAAGCCAACCACTACGTGGACGCAGCTGGCGGCCGGAACGACATGCACCGCACGGACCTGAACGCGCTGGCCGTCATCATGCGCCACTCCGCGGCGGGCAAGGTGGTCACGCCTGGTGTTCTCCGCGCCGAACTCCGGCTCAGCTCCCCCGCTACCACGGCGTTGGTTGATCGCTTGCATGCCTCCGGGCACGTGGTGCGCGAACGTCTTGGCACGGACCGTCGGCAAGTCCAGTTGCAGATGACACCCAAGGCGTACCGGGATGGAAGCGCCATGTTCATGCCGCTGGCCATCCGGATGGGCCAAGCCATGGCCGCCTACAGCTCTGAGGAATTGGAGCTTGTCACCCGGTTCATGAGCGATATGGTGGAAGCCACTTTGGCGGCCCGCGAGGAAGCCGGCCAACCCGACTCAACACGTTCCACCTAATTCCACCTTCCAAGTTGTAGCGTTTCCCTATGAACGCGCAGCAGCCTGAAGATGTCTATACCCACGGGCACCACGAGTCGGTTGTCCGGGCCCACGCCTCACGGACGGTCGAGAATTCGGCCGCGTTTGTGATTCCCCATCTCACCCCGGGAACGTCAGTGCTCGACGTCGGGTGCGGACCCGGCAGCATCACCTGCGACTTCGCGGGGCTGGTTGCGCCCGGGCAAGTGATCGGCTTGGACCGGTCTGCAGACATCGTGGCTCAGGCCACCGAACTGGCAACCGAGCGCGGCGTGGACAACGTGACGTTCCAGACCGGCAACATCTACGATCTCGACTTTGAGGACGAGTCGTTCGACCTTGTCCACGCACACCAGGTTCTCCAGCACCTGACAGACCCCGTCGCCGCCCTCCGCGAAATGCGCAGGGTGGCGAAACCCGGAGCCATAGTTGCGGTGCGCGACGCCGATTTCCACGGTATGAGCTGGTACCCGGAAGTCCCCGAGCTGGACGACTGGATGGAGCTCTACCAGAAGATCGCCCGCCGCAACGGAGCAGAACCCGACGCCGGCCGTCGCCTTGTTTCGTGGGCCCAGCAAGCAGGTTTCACTCAGGTGGCGCCCACCAGCAGCAACTGGCTCTACGCCACCGCCCAACAACGCGCCTGGCAATCCCGGGTCTGGAGCGAACGGGTGCTGCACTCAGCGTTCGCCGAGCAAGCCCTGGAGTACGGTTTCGCCAACGAGGCCGACCTCGCCCGGATCGCTGCAGGCTGGCACCGCTGGGGAGCCACCGATGACGGCTTCTTCCTCATTCCCAACGGCGAGGTCATCGCCCGGGCGTAGTCTCCAAAAAAAGTTTGTCGAACCATGTAGAAAAGCCCACCGCTGTTCCGACCCATGAGTGAAAGCGCCCAGAACGGGTGCCCCTCACAAGGAGTTTGAGATGAAATACATGATCATGATGTTCGGTTCGACCGAGGGCATGATGGAGACCGCCGACCCTGCATGGATCCAGGAAATGATCGGATTCATGATCCAGATCGACAAGGACCTGACTGAGTCCGGCGAGATGGTGTTCAACGCAGGCCTGGCCGACGGCAGCACCGCGAAGCTCGTCAAGCAAACCCCCGACGGCGTCATCACCACCGACGGCCCCTATGCCGAATCCAAGGAGTCGCTTGTTGGGTATTGGGTGGTTGATGTTGCCAGCGAGGAACGGGCCGTGGAGATCTGTTCAAGCATCGTGAAGTACGCCCAAGTAGTTGAACTCCGCGAAGTTCAGCAAGCTCCGCCCCAGGAAGCTCCGCCGGAGGTATAACTGGTTTCCCCACCGGACGGACGAATCGAGGACCTGCTGCGCACTTTGGCGCCGCAGGTCCTCGGCGTGCTGGCACGGACGCATGGCCAGTTCGATGCTTGCGAGGACGCCGTCCAGGAAGCACTCCTTGAGGCCTCCCTTCAGTGGCCTTCCGGGCTACCAGACAACCCAAAGGCCTGGCTGATGGCCGTCGCAAGCCGCCGACTGGTGGACTTTTATCGAAGCGAAAGCGCCCGACGAACACGCGAGGAACGTGTTGCGGCCATGGACTCCGATTTCTACCACAGCTCAGTTTCGGAAGCCGACGACACCCTCACCCTGATGTTCCTCTGCTGCCACCCCGCGTTGTCCGCACCATCGCAACTCGCCCTAACACTCCGGGCAGTTGGAGGACTCACGACGGCGGAAATCGCCTCAGCTTTCCTGGTCCCCGAAGCGACCATGGGTCAGCGCATCAGCCGGGCGAAACAGGGGATCCAGAAGGCGGGTGCCACGTTCACCATGCCGCCGCCTTCCGAGCGCAAGGCAAGGCTCGGCGTCGTGCTTCACGTCCTGTACCTGATCTTCAACGAAGGCTACGCGGCCAGCTCGGGTCCGTCGCTGCAGCGTGAGGAACTCACCACTGAAGCCATCCGAGTGACGCGCCTGCTCGTGGCCGTTGCGCCGCGTGAACTCGAGGCGACTGGCCTGCTGGCACTGATGCTGCTCACCGATTCCCGACGCTCAGCTCGTGCTTTGGCAGACGGAACGCCTGTGCCGTTGGCGGAGCAGGACCGACGCCTCTGGAACCGGGACCAGATCGAGGAGGGCATCGCTCTGCTGTCCTCCGTGCTCGGTCGCGGGGCCGCGGGGCCTTATCAACTTCAGGCGGCCATCGCTGCCGTTCACGCGGAGGCTGCCTCCAACGATCAGACAGACTGGCCTCAGATTCTCGCGCTGTACACAGTGCTTGAAGCCGTGGCACCCAGTCCCGTGGTCACGCTGAATCGCGCGGTCGCCGTGGCCATGGTGCATGGGCCGGCCGCCGGGCTTGAGCTGCTTGTCGGGTTGGATGGCGCGCTTGGCCGCACACACCGTTTGGACGCCGTGCGGGGCCACCTACTGGAGATGTCCGGCGCCTATGTGGAGGCCCGCGCAGCGTACCTCTCGGCGGCCAAGAAGACCGGAAGCCTGCCCGAACGAAAGTACTTAATGGGAAAGGTAGCGCGGATGGACGAGCAGTAACCCCATATAGTCGAAACCATGGAACAACGCATACTTGGCAAGACCGGCCGATCCGTCTCCACCATCGGACTGGGAACGTGGCAACTGGGAGCCGACTGGGGTTCCGTCACCGAAGGGGACGCCTTTGAAGTCCTTGAAGCCTCGGTGGAAGGCGGCGTCAACTTCTTCGACACCGCAGACGTCTACGGCGACGGCCGCAGCGAGCAGTTCATCGGCCGCTTCCTGCAAGCCCATCCCGAGCTAGACCTTACGGTTGCCACCAAGATGGGCCGCCGAGTTGATCAAGTCCACGAAAATTACACATTGGAGAACTTCCGGGCGTGGACCGACCGCTCACGGCGGAACCTGCAACAGGACACCCTGGACCTCGTTCAACTGCACTGCCCTCCCACGTCCGTTTACAGCAGCGACGAAATCTACGACGCACTGGACACCCTCGTCAGCGAGGGGGCTATCCGCAACTACGGCGTCAGCGTCGAGCGAACCGATGAGGCCCTCGAAGCCATCAAGCGCGGAAACACCGCGTCCGTGCAGATCATCCTCAACGCCTTCCGCCTGAAGCCCCTCGACGAGGTACTGCCCGCAGCGAAGGAAGCCGGAGTGGGGATCATCGCCAGGGTGCCGCTTGCCTCCGGTTTGCTGTCCGGGAAGTACACGCCGGACACCGAGTTCCCTGAGGACGACCACCGGAACTACAACCGCGACGGCTCCTCCTTCGACGTCGGCGAGACGTTCTCGGGCGTCGACTTCGCGACCGGCGTCAAAGCCGCCCAAGAGTTCAGCGAATTAGTACCCGACGGCGTCAGCACCGCCCAAGCGGCCCTCGCCTGGGTGATCGCCCAGGACGGTGTCACATCGGTCATTCCCGGTGCACGCTCGGCGTCCCAGGCGGCAGCAAACGCCGAGGCGGGTGGAATGCAGTCCGTGGGTTCCGGATTGGCTGAGGGAGTTCGGGACATTTATGACCGCCACTTCCGCGCAGCGATTCACCCGCGCTGGTAGCTGCCGGGCCGCCGTCGTGCGTTAGCTGTTACCAGCCGCCGCGCGTGGGCGTGTGTCCCTTTCGGGCGTCGTCGGGCATGGACATTTCCGCCCGCAAGCCGAGGAGCCGGATGGGACGGTCAGGCTCGATCTTTCCTGTGAGATCCAAGGCTTGCGCCAGGACTTCCCCGCGGTCGAACGACTCGGGGATCTTCCTTGCGTACGTCTTGGTGAAGAACGGCACATAACGGACTTTGAGCGTCAGCCCGATGACCGGCCGCCCCTCCGCTGCGACGTCTTCGAGGACGTGCGCTGTCAGCTCCTTCACGGCGTCCTCGATTTGTGAAGGCTCGGTGAGATCCTGCTGGTAGGTGGTCTCGCGGCTGTGCCCGCGGGCCACCCACGGGGTGTCATCCACCTCGCTGGCGCCATCACCCCGTCCCAGTTCTGCGTACCAAGGGCCCATCTTCGGGCCGAACTCCGGGACGAGATCCTGGGGATTGCTCGCTGCGAGCTCAGCCACCGTGGTGATGTGGTGCTTGGCCAGCCGCTGCGACACTTTGCTACCGACGCCCCACAACTCCTTGGTGGGCCGGCTCCCCATGACGTCCAGCCAGTTCTCTTTAGTCAGCCGGAAGATGCCTGCCGGTTTGCCGAAATCCGTGGCGTTCTTTGCACGGACCAACGTGTCGCCGATGCCCACGCTGCAGTGCAGCTGCGTTCGCTCCAGGACGGCGGCCTGGATCTGCTTGGCGTAAGCTTCGGGGTCCTCGGTTTCGATGCCGACGAAGGCCTCATCCCAGCCCAGCACCTGAACAGTGGCTCCGGGCTGTTCGCGAAGGGTGGCCATCACCATCTCCGAGGCCGCGAGATAGGCCTCCTGGTCAACGGGGAGAATGATGGCGTCGGGCACTTTGCGTGCTGCGATGCGCAAGGGCATGCCGGAACCAACTCCGAAGGCCCTGGCTTCGTAGGACGCGGTGGACACCACAGCCCGTTCCGTGGGATCTCCCCGGCCACCCACAATGACCGGTTTGCCGGCGAGTTCAGGCCGGCGGAGTACCTCGACAGCCGCAATGAACTGGTCGAGATCGACGTGGAGTACCCAGGGGATTCCGCTCACGGCACCAGTTTGCCCTAAGCCGCGGCCGTGGTTGTACCTTCACCACCTACTTTGATCTGCGAGGGCACGGGAATCAACCTATTCCGGGTGCGTTCCCGCTGGGTCGCCGGCAAAGTAGGTGGCGGCGGTACGCGTCCAGACCACCCACCTCACCGGCATAAGCTGAGGTGGTGCAGTTTTCACTTTGGCTGGCCCTGGTTGGCGCCGGCACCCTGATCAGTTTCACTCCCGGCGCCGGTGCCATCTTCACCATGAGCAACTCGCTCAATTCCGGCTTCCGACGCTCCATCTGGGGAATTCTCGGCCAACAGGTGGCCTTGGTCATCCATATTGTGATCGTCGCTCTGGGCGTGGGCGTGCTGGTCTCCAACTCGCCGGTGATCTTCAACGTCATCCGCTACGCCGGCGCCGCATACCTGGTGTACCTCGGTATTCGCCAGTTCCTGCACAAGCCGGACCTGGACAAGGAAGAGGTTGCGGACAAGAAGAACGAGTCCGCCCTTTCCATGTTCCAGCGCGGCATTTGGGTGAACTTGCTGAACCCGAAGGCGATCGTCTTTTTCCTGGCCTTCATGCCGCAATTCATCCGGCCGGACCAGCCGTTGCTCCAGCAATACGCGGTACTGACGGCTACGGTCATCATCATCGACATCATGGTGATGTGGTTCTTCTTCGCGTTTGCCGCGCGGTCGTTCCAGCGATTTACCCATGACCAAAAGGGCCAGAAGGTCCTCAATCGCGTGTTTGGCTGCTTGTTCGTCCTGGTGGGCATCCTGCTGGCGGTCATCCACTAGCCACGGATTTCAGACACTAAGCCTCGACGCGTCTCAGCAAAACGCGGTGCTACCGTCGAAGCCATGGAAGCGGACTGGATCGAACACCGACGAGCGGACGACCGTGAGCACGTGGGCTGGATGAAGCCGGTGGATGACGGATTCGTGGCCATTGACATGCTGGGACGCCCCCGCACAGCAGTTGTGGATTGGTTCACCGCCGAGGAAACTCTTGATGAACTCGGCCTCCGCTACCTCGCCGAACCTCACGAACTGCTCCTCGACGACGGTGCTTGGCTTCGCGTGCGGATCGCCGAGGTAACGCCCTCCGCTGTCCGCGTGAAAAAGGAGGACTGGGGCGACATGACCGCTCCCCAGATCTACTTCACGGTGTCGAACCCCGTATTGGAAGCGCAGCTCCGCCCGCTGTCACCTAACTAAGTGACGTAGATCCCCGCACCACCAGCGAGCTCTCGAGTGTCACATGGGGCTCCTCCAACGGCACGCCTTCCATGAGTCCCCGCAGCTGCTCCCCCGCTTTGCGCCCCAGCGGCGTAGCCGGCAGATGGACGGTGGTGAGGCTTGGGTTGCTGGTGGCCGAGTACGGCAGATCATCGAAGCCCGCCACGGCCAACTCCTCAGGGATCCGGACACCCTCCACGCGCGCTTCCTGCAGCACGCCATAGGCGTGCGTATCGGTACCGCATACGACGGCGGCGACCCCCTCGCGCTGCCACTCCGGCCAGGCGTCTGCGAACGCGGCGGCGGCAGCACCGACGTCGATCGGGGTGCTGATGACGTGCCCGTCGGCCACTGAAAGTCCACATGAAGCAGCCTCCGCCAAGAAGGCTTCGCGGCGCAGCTGGAAGGTAGTAGTACCTGTCACGCCGTCCACATAAGCGGCCCGGGTGTGCCCGGAAGCAGCGAGATGACGGGCCAGTTCCCGGGCTCCCTGGGCGACATCAAGGTTCACGGAGGGAGCAAACGATTCCAACCCCGGCGCGTCCAGCAATACCAGGGGCGCGGCTGCGGACAGGTCTTCCAGGAATTCCGCGCTGGGAGCACCTACCAGCAAGCCGGCAGGACGGAGCGCCAGCAGTTTGCGAACGTCATCGGCTTGGGGTGATTCTCCGGCGTCGGTCACGGAAAGCAGCAGCTGATACTCGGACCCCAACGATTCCCGTACCCCGGTGATGACGTTGGCAAAGAAGGGGTTGGACACGTCCGGGGTCACAAGAATGACGATCGAGCTGACGCCGCGGGCCAGGGAACTGCCAATGCTGTCCACCACATAGCCGAGCTCGGCAATCGCAGAGCGGACCCGGGAGATGTTGTCATCGGATACCCGGCCTTGGGTTTTGCCGTTCGCCACCAGTGACACGGTGGCCGTGGAAACCCCTGCACGGGCGGCCACCATCGCGGCCGTCACGCGTTGGGAGCGGGGCGCGCGGCCATGGCGCCGTTCCAGGGATTCCATGCATCGATCGTAGCGTCCATTAAGCGCCCTGACCTGCGAGAAGGCATCAAGCGCTTGACGCTTTGAACGTTAAGCGTTTGACGTAGCCCACAAAGCAGTGCCAGAATTCCCCTGAATGCTTAGCGCCCTGCCCCGGGCAAGTTCCAGGCAGGCCCCAATGACGTGGAGAGAAACGTGGATCCCAACACCATGACACCGGCACGCAAGAAGATCATTCTTGACTGCGACCCTGGCCATGACGACGCAGTTGCATTGCTGCTGGCGCACGGCAACCCGGACATCGAGCTCCTGGCCGTGACCACCGTTGTGGGCAACCAGACTCTGGAAAAGGTCACCCGGAACGCCCTCTCCGTAGCCACCATTGCCGGCATCACCGGCGTCCCCTTCGCCGCTGGCTGCGACCGTCCCTTGGTCCGCACCATCGAAACGGCCCCCAGCATCCACGGCGACTCCGGCATGGACGGCCCGGAACAGCCTGAGTCCGCCATCGAGCTGGACCCGCGCCACGCCGTCGACCTCATCATTGAAACTGTCATGGCGCATGAGCCGGGCACCGTCACTTTGGTCCCCACCGCGGGGCTCACCAACATCGCCATGGCCGCCCGCAAGGAGCCCCGCATCGTGGAGCGCGTCAAGGAAGTTGTCCTCATGGGCGGTGGCTACCACGTGGGCAACTGGAGCGCCGTGGCGGAGTTCAACATCATCATCGACCCCGAAGCCGCGCACATTGTCTTCAACGAAAAGTGGCCCTTGGTGATGGTCGGTCTGGACCTCACGCACCAGGCGCTGGCCACGGACGAGGTAGTGGACCGCATCGCAAAAATTGGCACCAAGCCGGCCAAGTTCGTCATGGAACTCATGGACTTCTTCCAGAAGACCTACAAAGATGCCCAGGGCTTCGATTTCCCGCCGGTCCACGATCCGTGTGCCGTGGCCTATGTCATCGATCCCACCGTCATGACCACCCGCAAGGTCCCCGTGGACATCGAACTGCAGGGCAAACTCACTCTCGGCATGACCGTAGCCGATTTCCGCGCACCCGCACCGGATGACTGCCACACCTCCGTTGCCGTGGACCTGGATCACAAGAAGTTCTGGGATTTGGTCACCGATGCCATTGAACGGATCGGCGAACCAGCTCACGACGGCGGCGCTGACGCCACCGCCGTAGCCGAAACGGTCCTGGCGGGAGAGTCCCACTAATGACCACGCTCACCGAAGCCAAACCCACCCGCGGCAACGTCACCGCCCTCATGGTTGCGTTGCTGGCCGCCTGCGTGGCCTTCCAGCTCAATGCGTCCATGCTCAGCCCCGCACTGGTCACCATGGGCAACGAGCTCAACACTGACCAAGCCACCATCGGCCTGTCCCAAACCTGGTTCTTCACCGCCGCAGCCCTCTTCTCCCTCTTCCTCCCGCGCCTGAGCGACATCGTGGGCCGCAAGAAGATCCTCGTCGGCATGATGCTCCTGATGGCTGTGGGCTCGGTCATCGCAGCAATGGCCCCGGACGTCACGTGGCTCTTCGTGGGCCGCATCATCCAGGGCGTCAGCGGCCCCACAGTTCCGCTCTGCCTGATCATGCTCCGTTCAGCGGTCAGCAATCCCCGCAAGTACGGCACCCTCATGGGCCTCATCACCGCGGTCAACGGCGGCGTGGCCGGCGTCGACTCATTCGTTGGTGGATACTTCGCTGAGAACTTCGGCTTCCGCAGCATCTTCTGGTTGATGGTTGCACTCGCTTTGGTAGCGACCGTCCTGATTGCTGTCCTGGCTGGTGAAAGCAAGCCCGCCGCCGGCACCACCATGGACTGGCTGGGCGTGTTCTTCATCGTCATCGCCGTTGGTGCCCTGCTGACGGCCCTGAACGAGGGCGCCAAGCTGGCCACGGCCTTCGACGCCGGCACCCTGACTCTCGCGATCGCACTCACGCTGGTCGCCGCCGTCGCGTTCTTTGCGTTCTGGACGGTTGAGAAGCGCGCCAAGCAGCCCATGGTGGAAACCGTGCACCTGCGCCAGCGCTCCACGTGGGCTCCGCTGCTGACCACCACTCTCACCATGACGGGTATCTTCGCGGTCATCAACGGGATCGTCCCCGCGTATGTGCAGGCAGCCGACCCCGGTTTCGGCGTTGGCCCCACGGAGATGTCGCTCATCATCCTTACGCCGTACGCCCTGCTTGGTTGGCTGTTCGGCCCCATCAGCGGCCGGCTTGCCCCGGTCCTCGGCTACACCAAGGTCCTGCGTATCGGCCTGCTTGGCAGCTTGGTGGCGCTGGCGATCATCGCGTTCTTGGGCCTCAACAGCCTGCCGATGATGATCGTGGGAACAGCCTTGCTGGGCATCATGTACGCCGGTACCGTCAACATCATGCTGAACGGACTCGGCGTGGTTCTCTCGCCGCAGGGCAACCCGGGCTTCCTGCCTGGCATGAACGCCGGCGCCTTCAACCTCGGTGCCGGTCTCAGCTTCCTTGTCCTGCCCGCGGTCCTCGTCGCCACAGCCTCGTTGAATGATGACAAGGCTTCATATTTGACGGTGGTTGTGGTTGGTCTGGCCATCACCCTCGCAGCCTTCGCAGCGTCACTCCTGATCCCCAAGCCGGTTGACGCAGAAGTGACCGAAACCGAGAAGGTGACCGCATGACCAGCGCACCCAAGGCGGGAATCGTCGTCGTCGGCTCCCTCAACGCCGACCTGACCATCTATTGCGACCGCCTCCCCCAACCCGGCGAGACGGTCCACGGCAACGGGTTCGCCGTAAACCCCGGCGGGAAGAGCGCCAACCAGGCGGTGGCTGCCAGTAAGCTCGGCGGTCAGGTCAGCCTGATCGGTGCCGTGGGTGACGACCCCAACGGCAGCATGCTCCTGGATTCGACAGCCAGCGCCGGAGTGGACGTTTCGCGCGTCCGACGCTCCGACGTCGCCACAGGCGTCGCAGTCATTTCCGTGGACGCCGGCGGCGAGAACAGCATCATCATCTCGGCCGGTGCCAATGGCACCCTCAGGCCTTCGGATGTTACGCCGGACGCCTTCCGGGATGCGGCTGTAGTGTGCCTCTGCCTGGAGGTGGGGATCGATACTGTGATTACCGCCGCCCAAGCAGGGCACGACGCCGGTGCGACAGTTCTGCTCAACCTCTCGCCTTACGCCGAGGTGCCGGAGCGCTTGGCCGGGTTGAGCGATGTGCTGCTGGTGAACGCGCACGAGGCCTCATTATTCCTTGGTGCAGAGGCCGACGTTCCGGACGCCGACGCAGAGGCTGAAGCATGGGAGCCGGTCCGGAGCCAGTTCGCGGACCGTGGTCTGCAGCGGGTTCTGGTGACCCTCGGCTCACGGGGTTCCGTAGTACTGGATTCGCTGGCCCCTGGTACCGAGGATCAGATCACCCGGATCGCCCCAACACGCGTTTCTGCGGTGGACACCACGGGTGCCGGTGATGCCTTCACTGGTGCTGTCGCTGCGCGCCTGGCCGCTGGCGAATCCCTTGCGGATGCCGCGTCCTTCGCCTCGGTGGCTGCGGCCTTGGCTGCCACCAAGAAGGGCACGCAGGCTGCGTACCCGGGCATCGCCGACGTCGAGCGGCTGCGGGGCGCTTAGTCCCGGCGCCGCACCCGACTGGGTCGCAGTTCAGGCCGTTTTGAGCGCTCAAACGGCCTGATCTGCGACCTACTTGGGTTAAGCGGACTTGCGGGCCGCGCGCTGTGCTGCGCGCTCTACTGCTTTGCGGCTCAGGGCTCCGTGGCCGGCCATGAGCCGGGGAACCACAACGTACACCGCGGCGGGAACCACCAGCGCCGTCAGCAGGAGGGCCCGCAGGACGGGGTGCCACGGTTCCATGATCGGGCCGAGGAGCAGCATGCCGATGGACACCAGCGGGAAGATGGCCAGCCAGGTGATGAGTGCCCGCATGTGAACGGACGGCGCTTTCGGACGGGCAGGGGCGGCCGGGGACGTGGACTCAGCGGTGACTTGGGACGTTGCTTGGGCTGTCATGGCGTTCTCCAACTAAACGGTTGCTTTTGGCTTGGAATCACCATAACCCCGCTCGCAAACAATTACAACCAGCTGGTTGGAAAATGGTAATATGACTGCATGGCATGGGACACAGAGCGAACCAAGGGACTGCTGCTTCAGGCAGCCACGTCCGAGTTCTGCACGCGTGGACTGGCCGGCGCCCGCATTGACCGCATAGCAGCGGAGGCCGGCGTCAACAAAGAGCGGATCTACCAATACTTCGGCAATAAGAATGCCCTGTTCGATGCCGTCATCGTGTCCGCGCTCAGTACGCTCATGGACGAAGTTCCCATCGAGGGCAGCGGACCCGAGGCCATGGCAGACTACGCCGGCCGACTCTTCGACCACCACCAGAAGGATGCCACCGCGCCACGCCTCCTGTTCTGGGAAGGGCTGGAACGTGGCGCGGAGGTTGTCGGGCTGCCGAAGCGGATGGCCAACTGCGCATCGAAAGTCAACAGCACCATCGCCGCCCTCCCCGGCATCTCCAGGGAAGACGCCGGGGATCTCCTCATCACCATCGTGAGCTTGTGCGACGCCGCTCCCGTGCTCCCTGCGCTCGACGGACTCATGGCCGGCAACGACCCCGGCCGGGCAGACAGGCGGCGCGCCGCCGTCGTACGTACCGTTTACCTGGCCGCCGCAGCGCTGGCCGCCGAAGCTCCAACCACCGCCCCCGCCTAAACGCAACCTGCTTGCCCGTAGCAGCCGCGTGACAGCTTTGACAGGAAAAGTGACTCACTTGTGAAGTTGCCCCTAGCCAAGAGGGGGCGCCATCAATCATGCTTGCTGCATGTACTCAACGACGAGCCCATACCGCATCATCACGGTCTGCACTGGAAACATCTGCCGCTCGCCCATGGCAGCGCTCATGCTCACCGAAGCCTTCGACGCGGAAGGGCTCGGCGAGCTTGTAGTGGTGGACTCTGCGGGCACCACAGGGTACGAGGTAGGGCACCCCATCGACCCCCGCGCCGCACGAGTCCTGACGGCCCAACACCTCGCTTCGGAGGACCACGTCGCCCGCGAATGGCGGCGTGAATGGTACGCCCAACGGGACCTGATCCTCGCCCTGGACGTTGATCACTTCGGCTGGCTCCAGGAAGGCGCCCCGGATCACGGTTCCCTCAAAAAAGTTCGGATGCTCCGCAGCTTCGATCCCCACATGAGAGGCCGCAGCTCCTTGGACCTCGGCATCGAGGACCCCTGGTATGGCGGCCACACAGACTTCGACAACACCTGGACGCTCATCAAAGCCGCGATCCCAGGGATAGTGCAACACACCAAGGCAGCAATCGCCTCCGCGGACGGAGCCTCAGGCCACGAGCACCAACAGGTAACCTCTATGACATGACCCCTGCACCCGTGATCATCGCTGTTGACGGCAGGTCCGGCGCAGGAAAAACCACCCTGGCCGTTGAACTGGCGGCCCGGTTGCGGCAGCACCACAAGGTTTCGCTGTTCCACCTGGAAGACATCTACCCCGGCTGGAACGGCCTCATGCCCGGCATTGAGCGCTATGTGGCCACAGTCCTCGCGCCGCTGAGCGACGGCGTGGCCGCGGAATGGACCAGCTGGGACTGGGAAAAGCATTACGACGGCGGCCTGAACGTTACGCTGCCCGCCGAGATCGTCATCGTGGAAGGCGTGGGCGCTGCGGCGGACGCTGCCCGACCCATGCTGGATGCCGTGGTGTGGGTGGAAGCCTCCGGCGACGAGCGCCGTCGTCGAGCTTTGACTCGTGACGGCAGCACCTACGAACCGTACTGGGACAGCTGGGCGGCCCAGGAGGATGAGTGGCTTTCCACCGATCAGGTGATCAGCGCGGCCGACATCCACGTGAAGAACCTTGCCGACGGCAACGCCCCTGACGATGTCCTGCGAACCCTGATGTACCTGCCTTCGGTTGCTTCGATTTTGTCGCCGGAACTCAGTGCGCGGCGGGGACTTCAGTTGCGGTCCGAGCGCCTGGAGGCAGCGCCCGATGCGGCGCTCCTGTTCGAGACACTCTACGGCCGGTCCACCAACGCGGTATGGCTGGATTCTTCCAACGCCTCCGCCGTCGCCGGCCGATCCCAAGCGGCCGCCCGCAGCCGCTTCAGCATCCTGGCTGACGACGGCGGCACGTTCGGCCAGTCGGTCATGCACCGCTCCGGCGCTACCCAAGTGACTGCGGGGTCTGCCTCCGTGACCACCTCCGGGCCGTTCTTCCGCTGGCTCGATTCCGTCTGGGGCCGCCGCGCCGTCCGAGCACCCCGCGGTTACGACGGCCAGTTCACGCTGGGCTGGCTGGGGTACCTCGGCTACGAACTCAAGCGCGAAACCGGCGGCAACGATGTCCCCGCCGACACGCCCGATGCGGCGCTGCTCTTCGCCGGGCGTGCTGTGGTGATGGATCATCGCGAACAAACTGTCTGGCTGCTGGCCTTGGACGCATCCGACGCCGGGGAATGGATGCGCGAGGCTCGCACCGCCGTCGAGGCTGCCGCGGCCGGTCCGGTCTCTTCCGTCGCGGGCTCATTGAGTGCGGAGCCTGCCGGCGGCCCTGAGTTCGTCAGCCGGGACTCCGCGACGGATTACAAGCGCAAAATCGCGGACTCCCAGCATGAGATCAGCGAAGGCAACTCCTACGAGATCTGCCTGACCACCACCTTGGAAGCCGCCGCCGGGAACCTGGATCCATGGAGCAGCTACCTGGCACTGCGACGCCGGAACCCGGCACCGTTCGCCAGCTACCTCCGCTTCGGCGAGCTGGTGGTCGCCAGCACGTCGCCCGAGCGCTTCCTCCGCATACTGTCCGACGGCGGCATGCGCGCCGAACCGATCAAGGGGACCCGGCGCCGATCATCCGATGCCTCCGAAGATGTTGCGTTGCGGCAGGATCTTGAGACGTCGCTGAAGGACCGCGCAGAGAACATCATGATCGTGGACCTTCTGCGCAACGACCTCAGTCATTTCGCTATCCCGGGTTCTGTGACGGTCAGCCGGCTGTGCGCCATCGAGAGCTACGCCACGGTCCACCAAATGGTGAGCACCATTGACGCGCACCTTCGTCCGGGTGCTCCGCGGGCGGAAGCCTTGGCCGCAGCCTTCCCGGCCGGGTCCATGACAGGTGCGCCGAAAATCAGCACCATGGACATCCTGGACCAACTAGAATCCGGGCCGCGTGGAATCTACTCGGGCGCCATCGGCTACTTCTCGCTGAACGCGGCCACGGACCTCGCGGTGGTGATCCGCACGCTGGTGGTAAACCCTGACGGCGCAGGCGGGCGAACCCTGTCACTGGGCGTGGGAGGGGCCATCACCGCCGATTCCGTGGCCGACGACGAGTACGAGGAAATCCGGACCAAGGCGTACGGCGTGCTGTCCACGCTGGGCGCTGACTTCCCTGGCTGAGTCTTTACTGGAGCGTCGCCGTCAATCTGGCCACGTTATCCACATACTTGGCCAACGGGGGTCTATCCATCCAGTCGTCCAACATAAGCTCACGGGACACCTCTCGATACGTGGACTCCACGGCCCGCATGAGGTTCACGGTTTCGGCGCCGAGGAGCATCACCGAGACCTCCATGTTCAGTGAGAAGGAGCGCATGTCCATGTTGCTGGAACCAAGAACAGCCACCTCGTCATCAATGGTGAAGTGCTTGGCGTGGAGGACGTACGGCGCCCGGTACAGGTAGATCCGCACTCCGGCGTCCAGCAAGGCCTCGTAGTAGGAGCGCTGGGCGTGGTGAACCAGGAATTGATCGCCCTTCTCGGACACGAAGAGTTCCACGTCAACGCCTCGCTGCGCGGCGGTGGTGATGGCGTAGAGCAAGGAGTCATCAGGGACAAAGTACGGACTGCAGATGGAGATTCTGTGCTGTGCGGAGTAGATCAGGGTATTGAACAAGCGAAGGTTGTTTTCGGTAGCGAACCCCGGACCACTAGGTACTACTTGGGCAGTGACACGGCCTGGAGCCGGCTGGGTCGGCAGGCGCAACTGGTCCTCAAGGGATTCGTCCGTTTCGCTGAGCCAGTCCGTGGCGAACACGACGTTGAGGGTAGCCACGATAGGCCCCTCGAGGCGGGACATGAGCTCAACCCATTTGCGGCCAATCTTGTGGTGCTTGGGATTGTTGTAAGAGGGCTCGATCAGGTTCTGCGAGCCGGTGAAGGCAATCTCGCCGTCGATCACCATGATCTTGCGGTGATTCCTGAGGTCCGGGCGCCGCCATTGACCATGGATGGGCAGCAGCGGAAGCATCCGCTTCCACTGGATCTTGCCTGCTTTGAGGCGGCGGATCAGGCGACGGTACCCCTTGACGCGCAGCGTTCCAATGTGGTCGAAGAGCAGCCTGACGGTGACACCCCGCTCAGCCGCCTTCTCGAGCTCGGTGAGCAGTTCGTCCGTCACGGAGTCACTGCTCATGATGTAGAACTCGGCGTTGATGTAGCTCTTGGCGCCCTTGACCGCTTCGGCCATGGCTTTGATGGATTCCTGGTACCCGGGAATCAGCTCAACCTTGTTGCCATCAACCATGGGCAGCGATCCGAGCCGATGGTTCAGCTCACCCGCCGACTTCACCCACTCCGGACCCGAGTAAACGCTCACCGGATCGGCAAGATCGGACGTTACGGCCCGAACGCGGCGATTTACTTCTTCCTGCTGCTCACGCCTGCGCTTGGACAACTTGAAATTGCCGAAAAGAAGGAACAGGACGAAGCCTACGGATGGGATGAGGAACACAGCCAAGAGCCAAGCCATGGCGGTGGTGGGACGGCGGTTGCCGGGAATGATGCCCAGAAGGACGATGCGCATGACCACTTCCGCAATGGCCCACGCGCCCAGCAACCAGGTCCACTCCTGGCCAAACGGAAAAGGAAAGAGCACGCGACAAACCCCCACGGTCCAAGAACAACAGTGACCACAGCCTATCCGGCAAAGTCATCCGCCACGGCCCAGCACTAAGCTGGGACCATGACTTCACCTGCTCCCACGGTCTTGGTCTTCCTTGACCCTGCCTTCGAAAACGGACGCATTGCCGACTCCAGCCAGCCCCAACTCATGGCTACGGACCTTGGCGCAACCCGAGGCGACGGCGTGTTCGAATCACTCTTGGCTGTTCAAGGACGCCCCCGCAAGGTCCAGGCCCACCTGAACCGGCTGAGCAGTTCCGCCGCAGCCCTGGACCTGGTTCTTCCGGAGCAGGATGCCTGGCGCAAGGCGATCGACACCGCCATCAACGAGTTCCGTGACGCGCACCCCTCCCCTACTCCGGAGGAGGACGAGGTTGTGGTCAAGCTGATCGTGACCCGCGGCGTTGAAGGCGCAGCCAGCCCCACATGCTGGGTGCAGGCTTCGCCCTCACCCGCGGGCAGCCGCCGGCAGCGCGAGACGGGCATCGACGTCGTACTTTTGGACCGTGGCTTCGACACCGAAGCCGGCGAGCGGGCACCGTGGCTGCTGCTGGGCGCCAAGACGCTGTCCTATGCGGTCAATATGGCGGCGCTGCGCTTCGCGCATAAGCAAGGCGCAGACGACGCGATCTTCACCTCCACGGACGGCCGCGTGCTGGAGGGCCCGACGTCCACCGTGTTGCTGGCGCACCTTGAAACAGTGGACGACGGCGAGGGTTCCGTTAAGACGGTTCGCCGCCTCATTACGCCGCAACATGACAGCGGAATTCTGCCGGGCACGTCTCAGGGGGCTCTGTTCGCCGCGGCGAAAGCTGCCGGGTGGGAGCTCGGCTATGGGCCGCTCGTACCGCAGGACCTGTTTGATGCCGACGCCGTATGGCTCATCTCAAGCATCCGTTTGATCGCTCCTGTGAATCACATCAACGGCAAGGAAATCGGCACACCGGCTGTTCGGAAGCAGCTTACCGCGGAACTCAACGAACTGTTTGCGGGGATCGAGTAAATCAGAGGGCTTCGGAGGCTGCTCGCCTACGAAGCCCCGCTAGGAACCTAGCAGGTCGCAAGTAGAGTAATTGCTCGCATGACTCAATGATTAGGAACTCTTAGTCTCGCCCATGAGCGTTCAGCGCGTTCAATCGCGTTTCTTATCCTCCTTGAAATGGTCATTCGTCATGTGATGAATCTTGTTCTCGTGTTAGTTGGATCACGTCCGGCTGGTACTACTTCAGACTTTGCTGGCTAACTTCCCGGAGGGAATATGGGACTCAGCTCCCCCACAGAAGCCGAAGCATCGGCAACCGAGGCACAGCCCCAGACTGGCGCCTCACAAACAGGACTTCGCCGGTCCATGGAGGCCCGGCACCTGGTGATGATCGCCATGGGCGGCGTCATCGGCTCTGGACTGTTCGTTAGTTCGGGATACACCATCGCCACGGCCGGCCCGTTGGGTGCCGTGATTGCCTACCTCATTGGCGCCGTGGTGGTCTACCTGGTGATGGCATGCCTCGGGGAACTCGCTGTTGCGTTCCCCGTCTCGGGTGCCTTCCACATTTATGCAGCCCGGACCATCGGCCCGGCCACCGGCTTTGCCACTGCCTGGCTCTACTGGCTCTGCTGGGCCGTGGCTCTAGGTTCCGAGTTCACCGCGGCGGGCCTCCTCATGCAACGCTGGTTCCCTGGCGTCGACGTCTGGATCTGGTGCTTCGTCTTCGCCACGGTCCTGTTCACCCTGAATGCCATTTCATCGCGTGTCTTTGGTGAATCGGAGTTCTGGTTCGCGCTCATCAAGGTCGCCGCCGTCGTCGGCCTGATCATCCTGGGCGGTGCCGCGCTTGCCGGATTCCACCCGCTCGCAGCTGGCGGATACCCCTCATTTGGCGAGAACTTCAGCACGCCGGACGGGCTCTTCCCGAATGGCTTCACCGGCGTCTTCGTCACCTGCCTGGCGGTCTTCTACGCTTTCTCGGGCTCCGAGCTGATCGGCGTTGCCGCCGGCGAAACGGCGAACCCCGGCGCGAACATCCCCAAGGCCATGCGCACCACGGTCATCCGACTCATGATCTTCTTTGTTGGTGCGATCGTGGTCATAGCGGCAACCATTCCGTACGAGAAAGTCAGTGTGGACGAGAGCCCGTTTGTCACGGTCTTCTCCATGCTAGGCATCCCATACGCTGCGGACATCATGAACTTCGTGATCATCACGGCACTGCTTTCCGCCGGCAACTGCGGGCTTTTCTCCTGTGCACGCATGCTTTTCTCGCTGGCCGACGAAGGCCACGCCCCCAAGGCCTTCCGTAAACTGACCAAGCGCGGGATCCCCATGGTGGCCCTCTGCGTCAGTATGCTGGGCGGCCTGGCTTCGCTGATCAGCAGCGTTGTTGCCCCGGCCACCGTCTACTTGGTGCTCGTTTCAGTTGCCGGTTTCGCGACCGTTGGCGTTTGGATGTCCATCGTCGCTTCACACTTCATCTACCGCCGGACGTTCATCAAGAACGGTGGCGACCTGAGCACACTCCCCTACCGGGCTCCCCTGTTCCCGCTGGTTCCGATACTCGCGTTCGCACTGTGCGTGGTGTCGCTGATCGGCATCGCGTTCGACCCCAACCAGGTGGCTGCACTCTTGTTTGGCGTCCCGTTTGTGGGCGCGTGCTACGCCATCTTCTACTTCAAGTACGGACGACGCCGGTCGCTCAAGAAGGCGATTGACGCTTAGGTGCTTGTGTAGCGCGCTGCGGTCCCTCACCACCCACATTGAACCCGCGGCACCCCGACACACCGTGCAAGTGGAGTGGTGGGCAGCTTTTACGCCCAAAGTAGGTGGTGGCGGCCCGCGGTTTTGGAGGACTCACGACGGCGGCACACGCCTCGCCTGCCAACGCTTACGGCGGCGGCTTCCTGACCTTGTTGAGAAGCACATCAGCCCTTGGGCAACCTGTTGTGGTTGCCCAAGGGCTGATCTGGTGTGAAAGAGGGTCAGGACGCCGTGGGCTGCGGAACTACTTCTTGGCGACCCGCACGGGGTGCTCGCTCAAGATTGAAAGGCGATTGAAGGCATTGATCCCGATAGCCGCCATGCAAAGCACGCTGATCTGCTCGTCGCTGTAGTGCTGCCGTGCTTGCTCGAAAAGCTCAGGGCTTGGCCGCGAGGTACTCATACGGGTGATCTGCTCGGCGATCTCCATGGCCACCACTTCCGCGGGCTCGAAGAGTTGCACTTCTTTATAGACAGCAACCAAGGACAGCCGCTGCTCCGTTTCCCCATATTTCAGGGCACGACGATGGTGGAGGTCCAGGCAAAAGGCACAGCCGTTGATCTGCGAGCACAGGTAGTTGATGAGCTCAAGAGTGCGGCGCGGGATGCCAAGTCGGTCAGCTTCATCTACGAGCTGCTGGGAATAGTGGCTCAAAGTTGCGTAAAGATCCGGCTGTTGCTTGTCCAGGTAGCCGGCCAGACGGGGTTTTGTTTCCTGTTCGGGCATATTTGGAGCCTAGCGCAACGGGGGTTCCTGTCCCCGCTTCAGTTCCCGAATACGGAGGCGCAAGAAAATGATGGCGAGCACCAAGGCGTAAATCACCAAAGCGGCGACGGCCACCGTCACCACGGAGTAGAGAATCCCAACAAAAGAAAACAAAAAACCCCCAATTTCGCTACGGCAGGTGCCGTTCGGAACTTCAGATGCTAGCAGCCCACATGGAAGAAACCCGAGGGACATGAGAGAGGGTGCACCCCAAACCCGAGGGACATGAGAGAGGTGCACCCCAAACCCGCGGGACGTGAGAGAGGGTTCTACTCGCGGGCGTCGCGGGCGGCCGGTGTGTCCGCGGCGAGCCGGATGCCGTGCTCCGCCAGCCACACCGGGTTGAAAGCCTTGCTCAGGTAGTTGGTGCCGGCGTCGGGCGCTATGGCAACCACCAGCGAACCGTGGGGTGCGGCCCGCGCCACCCGGACGGCCGCGGCCACAGCGAGCCCGGAGGACGGACCCAGCGCGAGCCCTTCTTCATCGAGCAGCCGGTGGACGGTGGAGTAGACCTCGTCGTTGGGAATGCGCAGGAAGCGGTCCACGATGGTGCGGTCGAAGGCCTTGGGCCATTCAGCCTCGGGCCAGGAGTTGCCCACGCCGTCCACCAGGATCTCGCCGGGATGGCCGCCGCTGTAGGCAGAACCGTAGGGGTCGGCGCCAACAACTTCCACGTGCCCGCCGGGCCGCGCGGCTGCCACGCGTTCCTTCAAGAACCGGCCGTTCCCGCTGATGGTCCCGCCGGTACCGATGCCCGCTACGAAGTGGGTCACCAGGCCACCTGTCTGTTCCCAAATTTCCGGGCCGGTGGTTTGGTAGTGCGCGGCGGGATTGGCTGGATTGTCGAACTGCATGGGCCGCCACGCGCCGGGTGTCTCAGCGGTTATCCGCGCAGCTACTGCGCGGGCGTTCTCAGGCGACTCGGATGGCGCGTTCCAGTCGGTCAAGATCACGCGGGCACCATAGTTGTGCAGCGCGGCGAGCTTCTCCTCGGAGATGGTGTCGCCTGTTACCACCACCACTGGGTGGCCTGTCAGGTGCCCAATGAGGGCCAGCCCAATTCCGGTATTGCCGGACGTACTTTCCACAATTGTGGCGCCGGGCTTCAGCTCCCCGGATTTCTCAGCCGCCCGAACCATGCTCAGAGCTGTCCGGTCCTTGATGGAGCCGCCGGGGTTTTCGGACTCGAGCTTGATGTGGATGGTGCTGCCCAGCCCACGGCTCAGCGACTCCAACTTAACCAGTGGCGTGTTTCCGACCCTCTCCAGGACCGAATCGTCCAATCCGTCCGGAGGCCCGGAAGCCGCGTGAACACCATGTTTGCGAATCGCTGTACTCACCACGTCTTCTCTCCTTCCTCAGAAAATTCCCGGCCAACGGCATCCCGCAGCTCAGTCCGCGCCCGTTCAACCAAGTCGGGCGCCGATGGCCGGTCGGCCAGCACGTCAGCCAAGCGGCCCACGACGGCGCCGGTACCCTTCCCGAGCGGTTGCGCGGCTCCCGCTTCGAGCAGCAGATACGACGCCGTCAGCGCTTCGATCACCAAGAGCTTCTCCGCTGCGTCCAACGATTTTTCGAGTTGCTGCAACGCGAGCGGGGCCAGCGTTGAATGGTCTTCGACGTCGGCCGAGAGGGTTGGTGCGCCGAGCGTCGCCGGGGCAGCAAGGGCCTTGAGCTCGGCCAGCAGTCCGGCGGCGGAGTACCAGAGCAGCCCGGGAAGTTCCTCCTGTGCAAGGTCCGATTCCCCGGAGGCCGCAGCCTGCAAGTGGCGTGCCCGAATAGCTCGTTGGGGCGGATACAACTTGGCGATGCGCCGTTCACTGGAGATTCCCACATGCGCCAAAGCCAGCCGCAGCCCCTCAAAGGCGAGCGCCAGCTGCATGGGCTGGAAGTTCCCGCCGGACACCATGTGCCCGGATTCGACATCAACCAGGGGATTATCCCCACGGCCGTTCAGCTCCACGTCCAAGGCCGAAGCAAGCTGCCCAACAAGCGATCGGAAAGCCCCGTGCGTCTGCGGTGCGGCCCGGAACGACAACGCGTCCTGCACCGACACCTCCGGACGAACATCTTCCAACCACCCGCCGCTCAGCAGGCGACGCACAGCAGCAGCCGAGTCCCGCTGCCCGTCCACAGCCTTGGCCGCCTGGATTGCCGGCGAAAACGGGCTGAGGTTCCCGCCGCCGTCGTACCTTGCGATCGTCTCCAGCGAGAGGGAAAGCGCGACGTCGGCCAGCTCGGCCAAGTGCTGCAGCCGCAGCAATGCGAGGGTTCCAACGCCCACCGAATACGCGTTGGCACTCACCAAGGCGAGGGCCTCCCCCGGGGCGAGGACAAGGGGCTGGAGGCCGGCGTCGGCGAGCGCCTTGGCGCCGGGGACCAGCGTGCCGTCCGCGTCGAATGCTTCACCTTCACCGATGGCAACGGCGGCGACGGCGGCAAGCTGGGTCAGGTCCGATGAACCCACCGAGCCTTCGCGAGGGATGGCGGGAAAGACGCCGCGGTTGAGCAGTTCCGCATAGAACACTGCAGTTTCCGGTCGCACACCGGAACCGCCGCGGCTGAATCCGATAAGCCGGGTGAGGATCACGGCGCGGGCAGCGGCGCGGTCCAAAGACGAACCCACTCCGCTGTTGTGGTACCTGACCACCTGGACTTGATAGGCCAGGAGCGACTTCTCCTCCACAGCGGTGTCGCGGCCGGAACCGAGCAAGGTGTTAAGTCCATAGACCCGCTGGCCGGAGGCGGCGGTCGACTCCACGATTTCCCGCGAGCGGCCTATCAAGGACAACGCATCTGGGTTGAGTTTCACATGAAACGTCGGATCTTCAGCCGCCAGCGCCACGTCCGCGGGGCGCACCGGAGCCGTTCCGATCAGGAGGGTTGGCGTTTCATGGGAGACCATCAGAAGTCCAGGAGGTTCTGCCGGAATCCACCGTTGCCGTAACTCTTCCTCAACAGGCCGCGCCGCCGCAGTTCCGGGGTGAGTTTGTCCAGTACACCGTGCACGGTCACTGGGTCCACAAAGCCGGAGAAAAGAAATCCGTCGCCACCTACGGCCGAGCCTGTTTCCTCCAGATAGTCAGCGATTTCGCCTACAGTGCCGATGATCGAGTCGCCTGCTCCGCCGCTGCGTGCCTGGAGGATTTGGCGCAGCGTGGAACCCGGAGGGGCAGCTTTGGCGAAGTGTTCCAGCGTGCCTTGGTTGCTGTTGGTGCTCAGCTCGGGAAGCGGGGCGTCGAGGTCGAACTGCTTGAAGTCGATGACGGAGAGGTAGGAAATTGAGTTGAGCTGGCTGTCGATGTCTCGCTGGGTGAGTTCCCGCCGCTGCGCCCGCAGCTCCTCTGCCTCGGCTGTGGAACCAACAACCGTGGGTTTCAGGACAAAAAGTACCTTGACGTCGTCGGGCTTCCTCCCCGCCTTGGCGGCTTCGGCGCGGATCGAATCCCGGTAGGACTTCATCCCGTCAACGCCACGCGCCAGGGCAATGGCCACGTCAGCATGGCCGCCTGCGAATGCTTTGCCCCGGGGAGAGGCACCGGCCTGCACCAGCACGGGTTCTTCCGGCAAGGGCGCCGTGTTCAGCGGTCCCCGGACCTTGAAGAAGTCGCCCTCATGGTTGATCGGGTGCACTTTGCTGTGGTCTGCGAACACTCCCGCCTCAACATCCTCAAGCACAGCAGCAGGTTCCCAACTGCGCCAAAGCCGCCTGACGACGTCAACGAATTCCTCCGCTTTCTCGTAGCGGAGGTCGTGTTCAATCTGCTGATCCAGCCCGTAATTCTGCGCTGCGAGATCACTGCCGGAGGTAACCACGTTCCAGCCAAGCTGGCCTTCCGAGAAGTGCTGCAGTGTGGCTAGAAGCCTGGCGGCGGTGAAGGGAGGGTAGAAGGAAGCGCTGACCGTGGGCACGATCCCCAGGTGCTCCGTGGCGGAGAGAAGGTACGGAACCAGCGCCAACGGATCATGCTTTGGCGCGAAAGACGCGTGGGCCAATGAGACCTCAGCCGTACCGCCATACGTGTCCGGAACAGTGAGGGAATCCTCGATGATGAACAGGTCCAGCCCGGATCGCTCAAAAGCGCGCACGGCTTCCTGGTACAGGGCGGGTTTCTTCCAGTCGTAGCCCAAGCCGTAACCAGGAGTGCCCCAGCCTTGGACTCCGAAACCGTGGCCCACAAACCATCCAAAGTGCAGCATGGGCTTGAGTGTAGAACTGCTCTGTCCGTTCACCGCGACCTGATTTCATGCGAAGTTACAGGGGGTCGTACTGCGTCAATTATGCTCCCGGGGCGTCACATTTGGGTGGGACTCATGAGCGATCGAATTTTCCACATACGGCGGGCTCCTTGTTCCGCAAACAGCATGGGTCGGGAATGATCGCTGTATGAGTTCACCCACCCGCACCTCCGCCAAGGACCGGCTTTCGGGCGTCTGGGCGCTCAAGGGATACAAGCGCGAATGGCTGCGGCATGACATCGTGGCGGGCGCTGCGTTGTTCGCCTTACTGGTGCCAGCCGGCATGGCCTATGCGCAGGCGGCCGGCCTTCCTCCCGTCACCGGACTGTACGCAACGGTGGTCCCGTTGCTGGTTTACGCCATTGTGGGGCCTTCCCGCATCCTGGTCCTCGGACCCGACTCAGCCCTAGCCCCCATGATCGCCGCCGCCATTGTGCCGCTGGCAGCTGGCAGCAGCGAAAAATCGGTGGCATTGGCCGGGCTGTTGGCTGTGCTGATCGGGGTGATCATGCTGGCCGGTTCTGCCCTGAAACTGGGAACCATTACCGGCCTGCTGTCCAAACCCATCCGGCTCGGATACCTGAACGGAATTGCGTTACTGGTGCTGTTGTCGCAGCTACCGGCGTTCTTCGGGATAGAGGCCGACGGCGACATCTGGGAGAAGCTCGCGAAGGTCACCACCGGGGTGCTCGGCGGTGGCGTCAATGTCACCGCCCTGCTGCTGGGTAGCGGTTCCCTTGCCCTCATTTGGATCCCGCGGCTGCTGAAGTGGAAGGTACCCGGCGTCCTGCTGGCGGTGGTCGGCTCTTGCGTTGTTACGGCGGTTTGGGGCCTGAACGACGACGTGAAGGTCACCGGAGTCCTGCCGCAGGGCCTCCCGATGCCCGCACTCGGGGGCATCGGCTGGGCTGATGCTCTCACGCTGCTTCCCGCTGCGGCAGGGATCGCCCTCATGGCCTTCGCGGACACCGGCGTCCTATCCCAAACATTGGCGGCCAAGGAAGGGAAGAAGGTCTCGGGAAACAGGGAAATGGCGGCGCTCGGGGCAGCCAACGCGGCCACCGGACTGCTGGGCGGATTCCCGATCTCCGGCAGTACCTCCAGAACCCCGGTGGCCGTGGATGCTGGTGCCAAATCCCAGATGACCGGCGTGGTGGGTTCCGTGCTGGTGCTGGCCTTCATGCTGCTGGCTCCCGGAGTGACCGAGTACCTGCCCTCCGCAACGTTGGCCGCCGTCGTCATCGCCGCAGCCATTGCCCTCGCGGACCCCGCGGGCGTGAAGCGGCTCTTCAGCATGAGCCGCAGCGAATCTGTGGTGATGCTGGCCGCGTTCCTGGGCGTCCTCACCGTTGGGGTACTGCAGGGAATCGTGGTGGCCATTGCGTTGGCGCTTCTGGACTTCGTGCGGAGGGCCTGGGATCCGTACCGGACAGAACTCGGTGCTGAAGAAGGGCTCCCTGGCTATCACGACCTTGAGCGGCACCCCGATGGTGAACGCATCCCGGGACTTCTCATCCTCCGCTTCGATGCGCCGCTGTTCTTCGGTAATGGGCAGGTACTGGCGGCCTTTGTCCGGGAGCAACTTGACGAGGCACCGGATGAGACAACAGATGCCATTACCCACGTCATCCTCGCCGCGGAGCCCATCACCGGGATCGACACTACGGCGCTGGACGACCTCGTCACTTTGGATGAATGGCTGGCAAGCAAAGGCGTGGACCTCGTGTTCGCCGAACTGAAGGGACCTGTGAAAGACAAGTTGATCCATTTGGGCACAGCGGCCCGCTTTACGCCCGACCACTTCTTCCCAACGGTGGGCGCGGCAGTGCGTGCGCTGAAAAACGAATAAGGGATGAGCCGCCGATTACGCAACATGACGGCCCCGCAACAGCCCGCAAGTGCGGCCCGATGCCCGTGGATGTTACGTTTTTCTTGAGTAATGAGCACCAGCGCAAAGCCCTGACTTGCTGGTCGGCAACCCTCTCTCCGGCGGGGTGCCTCAGGTGACTACTCGGCGTATCGACAACTCGTACTGCAAGCGTGACTGAGGAGCACCAGCAATGCCTGAACCCACTGAAGAAAAACTCTCCTACCGCCTGATTACAGGCCCGGATACCCGTGATTTTTGCGAGCGCATCCACAACTCGCTCGCAGAAGGTTACGTGCTCCATGGCAGCCCGGCCGCCACGTTCAACGGCACCGACGTGATCGTTGCCCAAGCCGTTGTCCTGCCTGCCGCGATCGCCAGCGCGGATGCTGCGGTAGCCAACGCCGTCGATCAGCTGGAAAACTACGACGACGAAGAAGCATTTGAGGGCCACGCATGAGCTACGCAGGTGATCTGACCCCGCAGGACGCGTGGGCCAAGCTTCAAGAGGGCGCCATCCTGGTGGACGTCCGCACCGAGGGCGAATGGGCCCACATCGGCATCCCCGATACCAAAGCCACCGAGAACGACCCCCTGTTCATCCAGTGGAACCTGGCTGGCGGCATTCCCAACTCCCGTTTCATCGAGGATCTGCAGCAGCAGGCACCCGAAGACGACGGCGTTGAGCTGGTGTTCCTGTGCCGTTCCGGCCAGCGCTCCATCTCGGCCGCAATCGCCGCAACCCAGGCCGGCTTCACTGCCTACAACGTCCTTGAGGGCTTTGAAGGCGAACCGGACCGCTACGGCGAACGCACCGTTAACGGGTGGAAGAACCGTGGCCTGCCGACGAATTTGGGGACCGAGTAAGTGACTTTCAATCCCGACGCCGCTGGCTGGAGCCCTGACACCCAAGCCGTCCGCGGTGGCCTTGACCGTACCAATTTCCAGGAAACGTCCGAGCCCGTTTTCCTGAACTCCGGGTTCGTTTACGAGTCCGCAGCCGCCGCAGAGCGAGCCTTCACCGGTGAGGACGAACGCTTCGTCTACTCCCGCTACGGCAACCCCTCCGTGGCCACGTTCCAGGAGCGGCTGCGGCTGCTTGAAGGAACCGAAGCGTGCTTTGCGACGGCGTCCGGCATGTCCGCTGTCTTCACCGCTTTGGGTGCCCTGCTGGCTGCCGGCGACCGCGTGGTTGCCGCCCGCTCCCTGTTTGGCTCCTGCTTCGTGATCCTCAATGAGATCCTGCCGCGCTGGGGCGTGGAGACGGTATTCGTGGACGGCCCGGATCTGGAGCAGTGGCGTGAAGCCCTCTCCGAACCCACCACCGCGGTGTTCTTCGAGTCGCCGTCCAACCCGATGCAGGAGATCGTCGATATCGCTGCAGTCAGCGAACTGGCGCATGCCGCCGGGGCGACTGTCGTGGTCGACAATGTCTTTGCCACTCCGCTGCTGCAACGCTGCGGTGAGCTGGGCGCCGACGTGATCGTCTATTCCGGCACCAAACACATCGACGGCCAAGGGCGCGTCCTTGGCGGCGCAATCCTGGGCACCAAGGAATTCATCGACGGCCCGGTCAAGCAGCTTATGCGGCACACCGGCCCTTCTCTGTCCGCGTTCAACGCCTGGGTGTTGACCAAGGGCTTGGAGACCATCGGGCTGCGCGTGAACCACAGCTCCGCGTCCGCTTTGAAGATCGCCGAGTGGTTGGAGCAGCAGCCTGCCATCAGCTGGGTCAAGTACCCGCTGCTGAAGTCGCACCCCCAGTACCAGCTCGCCGCGAAGCAGATGAAGGCCGGCGGTACGGTGCTGACGTTTGAACTCTCGCCTTCAGCCGGTCGTTCAGCCAAGGAGGCAGCCTTTGCGTTGCTTGATGGCCTCAGCGTGATCGACATTTCCAACAACCTGGGCGACTCCAAGTCCCTCATCACGCATCCGGCAACCACCACCCACCGGGCCATGGGGCCGGAGGGCCGCGCGGCCATCGGGCTTTCTGATGGTGTGGTGCGACTGTCCGTGGGACTTGAAGATGTGGGCGACCTTATCTTGGATCTGGAGAAGGCCCTCAAACAGGTCTAACCTTGCTGCCATGAGCGGGAACCATCCGTATCGCCGTGCCGGAGCAGTAATTGTCGCCGGCACGGTGGTGTGGTTCGTCGGAATCTCGCCGGTCTCACGCGTCTACATCACCCCCGACGACGCCGAGCGCCTCCGCATGCTGCAAGCCGGCCAACGCGGCTGGATCACGGGGCAGCACCTTACCGCGGCAGGAACAGTTGCAGTGCCTGTGGGATTCGCAGCCTTCGCCCGTTCCATTCCGGACTCGGGCACCTCACACAGGAAGGCGAAGAAATGGGCTTATGGCGCTGCAGCCGCACTGCTTGCCGGCGCCCCGCTCTTCGTTTCCAGTCTTGCCCGGCGGGCTTCCGATATTGAGGGGTTCGCCTACCGCCGTGGATCCAACGCGCCGTTCCTGGCCTATTCCGGGCTGCATGTTGTGGCGTTGGCCGCGCTCGGCGGGAGCCTTCTATCCTTGCCTGTCAAACGATGGATCGGGGTTACGGCTGCGGCCTCCGCGCCCATCTACGGCGCCATCCTCGTGGCCAAGAAGGACATTCCGCCGTTCGCTTTCTACCTGATTGAGGGACTCGCGGGCGCTTACCTGATCGCGTGGGAGCAGCCGGAAGAACGTGAGGCCTAAGGTCGCCTGACCCGGGTCAGCATGGGCGCCGGATCCTTATGAGCATCGGCGGCAGCACCGCGCACAGTCACCTTCGCAGCATGCCCGACGACGGCGGCCAAGGCTTCGTTGGTGAGCGGACTCCCCAGCTGGGTTTGACCGTCGTGCTGCCTTTTGTTGTAGCGCACCGCGGTTTCCCGTTGCTCGTGGGCGCCGTTGCCCCGGTCCAGTACGTCCGAAATCCCTGCTTTGACGAGCTCCAACTCACCTTGGTCGTCCAGTACGGGGCTCAGATAGTCAACCAGCGCCCACACGACATCCGCTGCTGGTTGCGGTAGGAAGTCTCCGAAGTCCAGGAGGTCTCCGCGCAAACCCGAATTGCTGGCCTGCCAGCTCGCCATTCGCAGGAGGGCCGTTGGCACCGCGGTGGGTTCGACGCCGTCGAGCATTTCCAAGGAAGCAGTCTCCACCAAAGCCCGCACCAGCACGGCGATCAGTGCGGCGTCCTCGGCCCGGAGGCAGACATCGGCGACGCGGACCTCCACGGTGGGGTGGTTACGGGAGATGCGTGCGTCGAAGTAGATCATGCCTTCGTCCATGATCACGCCCGTTTCCAAAAGACGCTTCACGATGCGTCGATAGGCAGTCAGCGAACCAAATACGGATGAAGGGCCGGATGTGGGCCAGCGGTTCCAGGCCTGGGTGCGGTAGCTGTCGAAACCCGTGGGAAGCCCCCGCCAGTAAGGCGAATTGGCGGTGAGGGCCGTCAGGACTGCGAGCTTGTCCCGGATGTGGTCCAGCACCACCACGCCTTCCTCGGGCGACTCCACCGAGGTGTGCACATGGAATCCGCAGGTCAGCTGCTCTGTGGCAATGATGCCGAAGCGATCCAACATCGCGGCATACCGGGGGTCCGGGGTGGTGTGGGTGTTGGAGGCCAGTGGAGACGTGGCGATCGCAGCTACCCGTGCTCCGTGTTGACGGGCGGCCTGGTTGGCCATGGCCCGTCCGCGGCGGATCTGCTGCAGGAGCTCCCCGTAGCTGTGGCACGGGCGGGTTTGGGTTTCGATCTGCTCCAGCTTGAGTTCGTGGCTGAGGCCAGACGTGGGTTCATCCTGGCCTGCCAGCAACGCGTCCGCGAGGGCGAGGGGCTCGCCCGTCACAGGATCGACGATGAGCAGCTCTTCCTCAACCCCGAAAGTCCGCATGCTCCATTCTGCGTCAGGAGGCCGAACGAAGACAGGGCTGCGGTGCTGTCCTCGACGATTCGCACCCCTTCCCGCCATCTGCACCAGAGTTACCTGGCGCGGATGGCGGAAACGGGTGCGCCGAAAAGCACCTAAGGGCGCGTCCGGCGCGAAAGGGTGCGCAAGGGATCCCGCACGAGGCGCAATCGTCAGTCCTGGAAGTACTCGATCTTCGCGCCGATGGTGTTCAGGCGCTCGGCGAGGTCCTCATAGCCGCGCTCGATCACGTAAATGTTGCGGAGCTCGGAGGTTCCCCGGGCAGCCAACATTGCCAGGAGCAGGCAGGCCGCGGGACGCAGGGCCGGCGGGCAGCCGATTTCCGCAGCACGCCACTTGGTAGGCCCATTGACGTAGATCCGGTGCGGATCCAAAAGCTGCACTTGGGCGCCCAGCTTGTTGAGCTCCGTCAAGTAAATGGCACGGTTCTCATAGACCCAGTCGTGGATCATGGTCTGGCCCTCGGCGTTGCCTGCAATCACTGCAAAGAAGGGCAGGTTGTCGATGTTCAGGCCCGGGAACGGCATCGGGTGGATCTTGTCCTGCGGGGCACGCAGCTCGGATGGCTTGGTTGTTACGTCCACCAGCCGGGTACGTCCGTTGCGTGCCATATATTCGCCGGAAATCTCGAGGTTCTGGCCCATCTGTTCCAGGGTGGCGAGTTCAATTTCCATGAACTCGATGGGAACCCTGCGGATGGTGACCTCGGAGTTGGTCACGATTCCCGCAGTGATGAGGCTCATCGCCTCGATGGGGTCTTCGGACGGGAAGTACTCGATGTCAACATCAATGGCTGAGCGTCCGGTGATCTTCAGCGTGGTGGTTCCGACGCCGTCAATGTCCACGCCCAGGCCCTGCAGGTAGAAGCAGAGATCCTGCACCATGTAATTGGGGCTGGCATTGCGGATGATGGTGGTGCCTTCACGGTGAGCAGCGGCCATGATGGCATTCTCAGTGACGGTGTCGCCGCGTTCGGTCAGAACGAAGGACCGGTCGTGCCCATCAGCGGGAGGCGCAGTCACGGAGTAGAAGCCGGACTTCGCCTCCACTTCAAGGCCGAACTGGCGAAGAGCCTGCATGTGCGGCTCCACCGTGCGCGTTCCGAGATCGCAGCCACCCGCGTAGGGCAGCAGGTATTCGCTGGTTTCGTCCAAGAGCGGCCCGAGCAGCATGATGACGCTGCGGGTACGCCGGGCGGCGTCCACGTCCATGGACTCGAGATCCAGGACGTCCGGGCGGCGCAGACGGAGGTCGCTTCCGTTGAGCCACGTGCATTCCATGCCAATGGACGTCAGGACCTCAACGATCCTGTTGACTTCCTCAATCCGTGCAAGTCGGCGCAGCGTGGTGGTTCCACGGTTGATCAGGCTCGCACACAGGAGCGCGACACCGGCGTTCTTGCTGCTGTTGACATCAACTTCGCCGGAGAGGGTCCGGCCGCCCTCCACGCGGAGGTGTGTCATTTGGGGCTTACCGACCTTGACTATTGAGCGGCCGAAAATGGCTTCGAGGCGCTCGATCATCCGGAGGCTCAGGTTTTGTTTGCCCTGTTCCATCCGGGCGATTGCGCTCTGGCTGGTGCCGAGCTCAGTAGCCAACTGCCCCTGCGTCCAGCCTTTTTCGCCGCGGGCGTCGCGGAGCAGGAGGCCTACATGTTCTGCGGTCGGTTGCGTCATAAGCAAAAAATATCACAAATGAGTTAGAAGTGAAGGGCAGAACGCAGAATCAGCGGCATACATCACACGGTACCCATTCTGTGCGATATATCCCACTGCGGCGGCTCATCGTGGGTGAACGCTTTCCCTCAGTATTTTCGCGGGTTACGCGCCCCGCGAGCAATTCCACGACTAACCCGTGGGCGGCCAGGGCGCGCCAAAAGGCTAGACCCGCCAGTACCCCAACGCGTCAATCCGGTGCTTGTCCACGCCGAGTTCTTTCCGCAGGTGCTTGACGATTGCGCGGGTACTTGACGCTTCGCTCGCGACCCAGAAGAAGTCGTCGGCTACCGAGACAGTGTTGGCCGTGAGCGCACCGCAGACTTCCTCAACCAGAGCGGCACCGTCGCGTTTGCGCGGAATCCAGGTGACGACGTCGGAATCGGCCGTCCGCACCTCAATCGAGGGGTCGGCGTCGTGCTGGTATTCAAGCCAGGCGGTCACCGGAGCGGCGCCCGCAGCAACACGCTGCCGCTCGTCCAGCAGCGAGTTGATGGCAGGGATGGACGCGGGATCGCCCACCACCCAGATCCGGCGCGGAGCGGGTTCCGGGAAAGTGAAGGAACTCCCTTGGACGGTGGCATCGATGGCCTCGCCGGGCTGCGCAGAGCGGGCCCAGTGGGCAGCAACGCCGTGATGCATCGCGAAATCCATGCTGAACGTCCCGGCGGCCGGGTCGGGGTTTACCAACGTGTAGGCGCGCTGGTGGGCCTTGCCGGAATCGTTGAACCACAGCCGGATCCACATGGTGGGATGGATGCCGCTGCGCTCCAAGAGTCCGCCGTCACGC
Organism: Arthrobacter sp. Rue61a; assembly: GCF_000294695.2. NCBI lineage: Bacteria > Bacillati > Actinomycetota > Actinomycetes > Micrococcales > Micrococcaceae > Arthrobacter > Arthrobacter sp. Rue61a. Next base: position 4,171,964 of record NC_018531.1, read on the forward strand.
ACATGAACGCGCAGGAAGTCCGGGGTGATCTCTTCACTGCCCGTAACCTCCAAAGTGAAGTCCTTGGCGCCCATGACTTTGAGGACGACGCCTTCCCAATTGCGTTTCAAGCAACACTCCTTCACGAAGGTCCACGATTTGTGAACGGGACCAAAGCCATTTATCTTGAGCTTAAGTAAGCCTAACCTAAGCTCGAAAGCGGCCAGAGATTATGACGCCTGCCCCCACCCCCCAATCCGCCCCGGCAGGCGGCCGCGGAACGTACCGCGATGAATGGGGCATCCCGCATTTGTGGGCTGATACCGCTGATGAACTCGCCTTTCTCCAAGGCATGAATGCCGCGACGGACCGTTCCTGGCAGATCGAGCTGGAAAGGTGGCGTTCGGAAGGCCGTACCGCCGAAATTTTGGGCGCCGATGCTGTGGTCTGGGACCGCTTCGCCCGTCAAGCCCGGCTGGATGACACCGCGCGCCGCTGCTATGAGAACCTCGACGCCGACACTCAACGTTGGTGCGGGCAGTACGTGGCCGGCGTCAACCAGGCGTTGGCGGACGGTGTCCGGGGCGGACCGGAGTTTCAAGAATCCGGCAGCGAAGCCGAGCCATGGAATTCATGGACCCCGCTCGGCGTCTTTCTGGTGCATCACATCCTCTTCTCAACCTTCCCCAACAAGTTGTTCCGTGCCCACGTCGCGCGGACACTCGGCGACGACGCCGTGAGCTTGTTCAGCATCGAAGCACCTGTATGGTCAGGCAGCAACGCTTGGGCCGCCCACGGATCGACGACTACCAGCGGCCTGCCGCTCATCGCCGGCGACCCCCACCGCCTCATGGAGCTGCCCGGCGTCTACCAGCAGATACGGCTCGCATGCCCGGAGTTCGACGCAATCGGATTCGCGTTCCCCGGTGTTCCCGGACTCCCCCATTTCGCCCACACGGGCAACACAGCCTGGGCCATCACCAACGCCATGGCCGACTACCAGGACCTTTTCGTCGAAGAGCTGCGCCGGGTCAGCGACTTCGCCGGTGAGCGCATCGAGGCGCGGGGAGCGGAGGGCTGGGAGCCCGTCGACGTGAGTTCCGAAACCATCCGCGTCCGCGGTGGTGAATCGGCGTCCGTTGAGATTATTGAGACCAGCCGGGGTCCGGTCATCTCGGAAACGCCCGACGGCGGCGCCTTGAGTCTGCGCTTCCCGGCCCGGGTTGAGGGACGGTTGGGGTTCCAAGCCCTCCTGCCGCTGTTGCGCAGCCGGAACGTCTCCGAGGTGGAAACCGCCTTCGATGCGTGGGTGGAGCCCGTCAACAGCGTGGTGGCCGGGGACGTGTCCGGATCTGTGCGGCACTTTGTTGCCGGGCTGGTCCCGCAGCGTAACCCCGCCAATCGGCGCTTACCCGCTCCGGCTTTCTCGGCCCGCCATGACTGGGAGGGGCAGTACGTGATCCTGCCCCGCACCGAGATCCAACAATTCGCAGTGAGCGCGAACGACCGCGCCGCCGGAGGCGGCGATGCCGTGGCCATGGAGTTCGCGCCCGCGCATCGGGCCCTGCGCATCCGGCAGCTGCTGGAGTCGGCCGCCGAGCCGTTATCCGTGGATGCCATGCAGGCCATCCACACGGACACCTTGCTGGGTCCATGGCCGTTGTTCCGGTCAATGCTCACCGGCCTGAACGCCGACGACCTGTCCCTCGAAGCCAAGGAGCTAAGGGCTCTCTTGGTGGAATGGGATGGCTCGATGGATGCAAGCAGCCATCACGCCGCCGTTTTCGCTGCGTGGCGTGGTGCGTTAGTCCAGCGACTGGCACGGCATCCCGCGCTTGCGGCGTTGAATGAATCCACAGGCTACTCGCCGCTGTTCGGGCCGTGGTTGTCGGTGACGTCCCGCATTGGTTTTGCGCTGGAGACCCTGCTGGCTCGCGGCTCCGAATTCGGCATCAACGGTGGAGTGGAAGCTGCGGCAGCGCTCGAGGTTGCTGCACTGGAAGAAGCCCTGCTGGACGGTGCTGTCTGGGGTGAGCGGCACAAGCTTCTGGCCGTGCATGTCCTCCCGGGCACGCTGGCGGCATCGGCACCCGTTGCTGACCTAAGCGGGGACACCGGGTGCGTCCTCTGCACCGAGAGCCTCCCCGGTGTAGATGACCGAAGCTTCCGCGGACCCGTAGCCCGTTACGTCTGGGATCTGGCCGATCGGGGCAATAGCCGTTGGATCGTTCCCTTCGGAGCGTCGGGCAGGCCGGGCCACCAGCACTTTGCCGATCAGCTCCCGCTCTGGACTGCCGGGGAACTCGCTCCAGTGGTCACTGACTGGTCCGTTCTGACCAAAGACACCCCTGAGCAAACACCCGCCTGACTCATTCCGTTCCCCGACATCAGCCTGCATCAGCCCCGAAGGAAGCCATGACCACCACCACTCAGGACTTCTCCGTCCGCACCACCGTCTACGCCGAGGACCTCGAAGGATGGGGTGCGCTCCGGATAGTTCCGCTGATTCCCCGCGAGGACATCGATCTCATCTTCGAATGGGTTACCCAGCCCCGCGCCAAGTTCTGGGGAATGACGGAGAACTCCCACGAGGAGGTCCTGGGGATCTACGAGTTCCTTGACTCGCTGGATACCCACCACGCGTTCCTGGCCACCTTGGACGGGGAGCCGTTGGCCCTCTTCCAGACGTACGAGCCCCTGCATGATCCCGTGGGCGAGGCCTACCCCGCCCGAGAGGAAGACATCGGCATGCACCTGCTGCTGGCCCCTGCCACGCGGCCCATTCCTCACTTCACCCCGCGCCTGGGCACGTCCTTGATCAAGTACATGTTCTCCCTGCCGGGCAAGGACCGGATTGTGGTGGAGCCGGACTCCCGCAACGCCAAGGCCCTGCGCCGCTTGGAAGCGACGTGCTTTGAGCTGGGACCCATCATCCAGCTTGCCGAGAAGGAAGCCCAGTTGGGTTTCCTGACGCGGGCAGGCTTCGATGAAATCCAGCAGCGTCCCGCGCGCTAGCGCCAGACGAAGCTCCAGGTTCCCGCGCCCACTGCCGTCAGGACCGCACCGGCTGAGATAACCAGTCCTCCAAGGACTACCCACGCATCCAGGAGGGAATAGGTGGATTCCCGCGCCCACGTCCTTTGACCACCGCCGAAGCCGCGCGCTTCCATGGTCACCGCCAACCGCGACGCCCGCCGAACAGCCTGAACCAGCAACCCGAAACTCTGGCCGAGCGTGGCCTTCAAACGCTGAAAAGGGCTGCCTTGGGAACCGACTCCGCGGGCACGCCGGGCCATTCCGATGGTTTGCCACTCCTCTGCCATGAGGCCCACCAGCCTCATGGCAGCGAGGGATCCGAGGACGAAGCGGTGCGGCAGCCTGGCCTTCTGCGCCAGCGCGTCGGCCAGGTCTGTGGGATCGGTGCACGTCATCAGCAAGATCGCTGGCAACGCAATCGCCAAACCGCGGAGCATGAAACCAAGCCCCAGCTCAAGGGAACCTTCGCTGATGGACCAGAGCCCGACGTCGAGCAGTACAGCGCCGCTGTCCGCCGCCACGATCGCGGTGCTCCAGCCGCCGATCGCGGCCGCGATGATCAGGGGCCAGGCCCGCTGCCATAAAAGCCTGAAGGTGAGGCCGGCCAACGGGAAGAGCGCCAGTTCAGCAATGAGTGCCGTTGAGGCCGAGACCCAGTCAATGGACAGTGCCAGCACAAGGGATATGAGGAAGACCGCTACGAACTTGGCCAGAGGGTTGGCACGGGTCAGCAGGGAGTGGTTTCCGCGAATATTCAGTGCGTCCCTCATGCTGCGCCGGCTTCCTGATGGGTGGCTCGGCCCTCCGTGATCGGGCCTAGCCGCAGTTCTGTGCCGCCGAGTACGGCACTGAATTCCTGATCGTGGGTCACGGAGACCACCGCGGTTCCAGCGTCCAGCAACTCGGAAAGGAACGACGCCAATTCTGCCCACGTGTTGGCGTCCTGGCCGAACGTGGGCTCGTCCAAGACAAGAACCTTCGGATGTGCCGCGAGCACCGTGGCCACCGAAAGCCGCCGCTTCTCCCCACCGGACAACGTGTACGGGTTGGCGTCCACAAGATGCGTCAGCCGCAACCGCTCCAACAGTTCATCCACGCGTTCCTCGCCATGGCCCAGATGCTTCGGACCGAACATGAGTTCATCCAGGACCTTGCCCGTGACGAACTGATGCTCAGGCTCTTGGAACACCGTCCCGATCCGAGAGATCAAACGGTCCGCTTTCCACTTCAACGGGTCGATTCCCGCACCCTCGGAAAGCTCGACGGCGGCACTCACCTTGCCGTCCACAGGTGCCAAAAGGCCGGCCAACGTGAGCGCGAACGTGGACTTGCCCGCACCGTTTGGGCCCGTAATGGTCAGTGCTTGTCCTGCCCGGACCTGTGCACTGATGCCCGTTTGCACCGGTATGGGCGGGATGGTTTTGAACCCTTTGCGCCGTGGCTTTTCACGGGAAACAGAAAGGTCCTGGGCTGCGAGGAGAAGCTGCGCGGTGTCGGGCTCATTGTGCCGCCCCCGGGTTGCCGGGACGTACCCGGGCACCCAGACGCCTGCCGACATGAGCATAGTGCGGGCCTCGGAAAGGACCTGGTCCGGAGGGCCGTCCAAGAGGACGCCGCCCGTGACCCGCCCGGCCCCTGCGGCCGTGCTGGACCCTGCGGCCGACCCCGGCTGCAGGACCACAATCCTGTCCACCAGGTCTTTCCAGACGGACACACGGTGTTCCACCACAACCAGCGTGGCGCCGGTCTTGTCCAGGCATCGCCCAACAGCATCACGGACCTCGAGCACCCCTGCAGGATCCAGGTTGGCCGTTGGTTCGTCCAGCAGGATCAGCCCGGGCCGCATTGCCAAAATTCCTGCAAGCGCAAGGCGCTGCTTCTGGCCGCCGGAGAGCGCCGCCGTCGGGTGATCCAACGCCAGGCCGCCACCCGCAACGGTACGCAACCCGACGTCGTCGAGCGCTTCATGGACGCGGGACCAAATCTCGTCACGGGGCACGGCAAGGTTCTCCGCGCCGAAAGCAACGTCGTCGCCAACCCTCGACAGAACCACCTGTGTCTCGGGGTCCTGTTGCATCAATCCGGCGCGTCCCCGCTGCTCGCGGGGCGCACCGCCGTCGATCAGCAGGGAGCCGGTCTCATCCGAGTCGTCTTCCTCATCCCCCAACACTCCGGCGAGGGCATGCAGGAGCGTGGACTTGCCGGCACCCGAAGGTCCCAGCAGCAGTACGCGCTCCCCCGGTTCGATCCGAAGGTCCAGGCCCTGAATAGCAGCTTGGGCCCGGCCGGCATGCCGCCAACCCCAGCCCTCGGCTGAGATGGCGGCAGGCCTCACCGTGCCGCTTTGCGTGGCGGACATCAGCTGAAGACGGGCTCCGAAGCGGCCTTGCGCGAGGCGAAGGAGCTCAGCACGCCGGTCTTGGCCAGGCCGCGCGTGGCCGCCCAGGAGAGTGCGCCCGCGATAATTGCGCCGGAAATTGTGGTGAAGGTGATGTAGGCCAGCTTGTCGACGGCCTCATAGGCGATGTTCCAACCCCATGGCAGGAAGGAGTCGTTCAGGCCGCAGAAGAGGCCCGCGCCGGCGCCCGCAAGGAGCGCGGTGGGCAGGTTGAACTTCTTGTACCTGAAGGCGGCGAAGATGAGCTCGGCGCCCAGGCCCTGCAAAACGCCGGATATCAGCACCGTGGTGCCGTACTGCGAGCCCATGATGAGCTCACCGGTGGCGGCGACGGCTTCGCAGAACAGCGCAGCACCGGGCTTGCGGATAATGAGCATTCCCAGGACCGCGGGAATCATCCAGCCACCGGCAATCAAGCCTGTGAGCGGCGGATACGTCGCGTTCATGGGGATGGATACCAGTGCCGCGCCCTGGGACCATGCCCAGAAGATCACGCCGCCGGCGATGGCGATAAGAGCCGCCACAACGATGTCTACAACGCGCCAGTTATAACTGGCCTTCTTCACGTTTACCGTGGTCATTTTCTGCCTCCTGAGGTTACAGGAGGGGAAAGTGCTCCCCGGATCCCGGGTCCGGCTCGCGCCGTCCGCATCCGGACACTCTGAGAAGCTCGACTCCCTTGCGCCGGTACTAACCGGATCAGGTTCGAGGGTCTGCGGCTGTCCGCACTCTCAGCGCCCTCGCGTCTCCTGCATCTCTGCAGAGTCCGACGGCGGCGCTCCCCTGTCGTTATCAAATCTGCCCTGATGGGCTGGTTCAGTTTACACCTGAGTCCGTGGCGGGCGCTGCGGTCCAGTCACAATCGCCTTCCCGTCCTTGAGGTGCCCGTTGCCACGCGCGTTGCGAGGCCCGCTCTACACCCCTCCCCCACGCCATTCCCTGCACACCAGGCCTAACAACGAGACGGAGGGCGTTGCGAGGCCCGCTCTACACCCCTCCCCCACGCCATTCCCTGCACACCAGGCCCCACAACAGGACCTGAGAGAATGAATCAGCAGACTTCACCGCGGCAAAGGGGCACATTTCATGACGGACATCTCCGGCTCGGGACTTACAGACACCAACGCCGTGGCGGAACCCCGCCTGGCAGCGAGCGTCATCCTGCTCCGCGACGCCTCGGACGGCCTCGAAGCCTTCGTCCAACACAGGGTGAGCACCATGGACTTTGCCGCCGGAATGGTGGTCTTCCCTGGCGGACGCGTCGATGCCGCCGATCAGAGCGGGTGGGACTACCCGGCGGAGCTGCTTCAACGCCACGCAGCCGACTGGAACCAGAGCTCCCTGAGCGCGGATCCGGGAGCAGCAGCGAAGAACGCCGGGACGGTACTCGCTGCCGCCATCCGCGAGGTTCAGGAGGAGGCCGGACTCACCATCGATGCCTCCGACCTCCGCCCGTGGGCCAACTGGATCACCCCCACGGACATGCCCAAACGCTTCGACACGTTCTTCTACGTTGCCAAGCCCTCTCCGGGAGCCACGCCCCAGCATCAAACTACGGAAGCCTGGCAATCACTGTGGATGCCGGTGGCGGACATTCTTGAAGCGGAAGCCGCAGGCACGTTGAAACTGATGCCGCCCACCTATTACCTGCTCAAAGAAATCGCCGGACTCGGAACCGTGGACGCTGTCTGGTCGGCCGAACACCCAGTCGTTCCAGTACTTGCGCCGGTTGGTTCATTGGCGGCGTTCCTCAAGGAACGGGAAAGCCGCCGCTAACGGTGTGGCCTTTAGAGCTAGGCTGGGGGCATGAACCTCTTCTTCAAGCTGATCGGTGCCGGAGTAAGCCTCGGAGCAGGATTCGTAGGCACCAAACTCGTCAATAAAGGGTGGGAAAAGGCCACTGGCAGCAAACCGCCCATGGGCAACGACGATATGGAAACCAGTCTGCGTTCGGCGCTGACATTCGCACTGATTTCGGCTTTTGTGAGCACGCTCATCCAGGTCCTGGCAAGCCGGGGCACGCAGCGCGCCATCGCGCGCTTCGCGAAGACCCACGACATCGTCTAGGCACCCGAACCACGACGCCGGGTCACCTGCAGGTGACCCGGCGTTCGTTGTGGCTGCTGCTAGCGGTCGCTCCCCGGTTCCTGACCGGCGGCCGCCCTTTGGACTACGGCTTCCAACTCATCCTTGGTGAGCTTTTCGCGGTGTCCGTGCTTGGTGCGGTACGCCGAGCGGCCCACCATGTGGGCAGAGACGGGCGCCGTGAGGAGCTGGAAAATCCAGGCCACCACCAAGACAGGCCACACCCACCAGGTGCGCATCTGGAGTCCGATTGCGGCAAGCATGAGAAACAACCCCAGGACCTGCGGTTTGGTGGCTGCGTGCATGCGGCTCATGAGGTCCGGGAAGCGGAGCAAGCCGATGGCCGCGCCCAGTGACATCAGGGCACCCACCACCAGGAATACGGCGGTGACAACATCAATCACAGCGTCAAGGCCGGTGGCATCAGGACTCATTGCTTTGCTCCCTGCGTTCGGCCACGAACCTTGCAACTGTCACAGAGCCGATGAAACCGATCACTGCGAGCGCTACCAGCAGCATCAGGTTGTTCAGATGCTTGTTCAACGCCATATCGATCGCCAGGGCAGCGCCCAGGATTGCCAGCAAAACGTCTGATGCCAGAACGCGATCCAGGAGGGACGGGCCGATGGCGATGCGGATAATTGCCCCAGCGGCGGCCAAGCTGAGGATCACGGCTGTAGCTATGAGAACCGCTTCTTTCATAGCGCTGCTCCTTCCATCCCGGGACGCTGTTCGGCTTTGAGGGCCTCGACTTCTTCGCGTGTACCCATGATCCGGATCAGTCCTGCTTCGATGTCTTGGGTTTCCTGACGAATCTTGTCGATGTCCGCCTCTTCGTAAATGTTGAGCGCGTGCAGATAAAGCGTGGACGTGGAGCGGTCCACCTCCACCACCAGGGATCCGGGGATCAGCGAGATAACGTGCCCGGTGGCCGTCACCATGAGGTCGGAATGGCTCCGCAAAGGAACGGCGACGACGGCGCTGCGAACCTTGGGTCCCTTGGCTACAGCCAGGTACAGCACCAGGAAGCTCGCTGCCACCACTTTGGCGAGGAACAGGAGGGCGAAAGGAATGGCGCGCAGGATGTTGAACCTGCCGCTGAGCTCCACCGGGGGGAGGTAGAAGAACTTGGCCACCAGCACGGCGATCAGTGCGCCGAACAGGAGGTTGCCCGGGCTGAAGTCCCGCCACAGCGCACCCCACACGATCACCAACCAGATGAGCAACGGCAGTTCAGTGCGGAACGAGATCGGTTTGCGGCTCATTTCGCATCACCCGTCTTTACTTCATCTGTGTGCGTTTCATCCGTCTGCGCAAGCGGCGGCACCACAACGGAATCTCCCAACACGGAGTGAATATAGGCGGAGCGGTCCAACATGATTCCAGCGGAGCCGTCAGCAACCTTGAACAACGGACCTGCGAAGACCGTCAATGCCACGCCGAACACCACCAGCCCAGCTGTTGACCCCACCATGGTCCGTGGGAGCACTCCGACGTTCCCGGGGGTTTTCAGCACGGGGTCCGGGTACTCGGCGTCCTCAGGCTTCCTCCAGAACGCCCTGTTCCACACGCGGGCGATCGCCAGCAGGGTCAGCAGGCTGGTCACCACGCCACCTACCACCAGCACGATGGCCAGCGGCGTTCCCAGTTCAACACCGGCCTGCAACAGCCCCAGCTTTCCAAGGAAGCCGGAGAACGGTGGGATGCCTGCCAGATTCATCGCAGGAACAAAGAACAGCAAGGCCAGCAGCGGTGAGAGCTTCGCCAAGCCACCCAAGCGGTCCATGGATGAGCTGCCGCCACGCCGCTCAATAAGACCCGTGACCAGGAACAAACTGGTCTGCACTGTGATGTGGTGGGCAACGTAGAAGACCGCAGCCCCGAGTCCGGCCACGGAGCTCATCGCCAGGCCAAACACCATGTAGCCGATATGGCTCACCAAGGTAAAGGACAGGAGACGTTTGATGTCACTCTGGGCCAAGGCGCCCAGAATTCCGACAATCATGGTCAGTAGCGCCACCACCATCAGTGGAACGTTGAGGGTGTCCCCGGGGAACAGGAGCGTTTCCGTGCGGACCATCGCGTAGACGCCCACTTTTGTCAGCAAGCCTGCGAACACGGCGGTGACCGGGGCGGGAGCAGTTGGATAGGAGTCCGGGAGCCAGAAGGACAGGGGGAAGACTGCTGCCTTGATCCCGAAGGCCACCAACAACATCACGTGCAGGAGGTTTTGCGTGCCTTGGTCCAGTTCGGCCAGCTTGATGGCCAAATCCGCCATGGTGATGGTTCCGGTGGCTCCGTAGATCATGGCGATGGCGATGAGGAACAGAACGGACGACACCACGGAGACCACAACGTACGTCACGCCCGCGCGGATACGTGGCCCTGTCCCGCCCAACGTCATGAGCACGTAACTTGCGGTCAGCAGGATCTCGAAGCCGACGTAAAGGTTGAAAAGGTCACCGGTGAGAAAGGCATTGGACACGCCCGCGACGAGAATCAGGTACGTGGGGTGGAAGATCGAAACCGGCGCTTCCTGGTCGCCGTCGGCCATGCCCTGCCCCGTAGCGTAGATCAACACCGCGAGGCTCACCACGGTGGAGACCACCAGCATGAGCGAGGAGAACTGGTCCACTACCAGGACCACACCCCACGGGGGCAGCCATCCGCCCAACGTGACCGATGTGGTGCCGCCGTCCCACACCGAGATCAGGAGGAGGCATTCGAGCAGGAGGGTTGCGCTGAGGATGCCAATGCTCACCGCACGCTGGGCGCTGTGGTGGCGGATCAGCAGGAACGCCAGGGCAGCACCCAGAATTGGTAGGAGGACAGCTAGCGGCGACAGGTTCGCGAGATTCACGCGCTGCCTCCTTCCTGGGTTGTTGCCGTGTTGGGGGTCTCTGTGGCATCCGGCTTTTCGCGATCCGCCGGGCTTGCGGGGGTGATCGCGAACTCCGAGGTTTCCAGCGGAACAATGGCGTCGTCCTCGGCGTCGAAGCTCGGAGTCTTGGCCACGCGCACGTCTTCGAGGTCATCCTGGATCTCGTCCTGACGAGCCAGAACCCATGTGCGGTAAATGATGCCCAACATGAAAGCCGTCACGGCGAAGGAAATGACGATCGACGTGAGGATCAGCGCCTGGGGCAAAGGATCGTTGTAGGTGTCCGGGTTCGTTTCCTTGTTGAACAGCGGTGCAAGGCCGGCGTACCCTCCCGTGCTCAGGATCAGGATGTTGGTGGCGTTGGCCAACAGCATCAAACCCAACAGCACGCGGGTGAGGCTGCGTTCCAGGATCAAGTAGATGCCGCAGGCGTACAGCACGCCCATGACGATCAGCAAGGTCAGGTTGATGCTCATGCGTTACCCTTCCCGAGCGCGGCGGATTCAGCGGCTTCGTGGGCAAGCTCAGGATGCTCGGCAGCGTCTTCCTCTGCAAGGGGCATGCTTTTGCCTTCAAAGTGTTCGTCGATTTCGGCGCCGAGGCTGCGGAGGACGTCCAGCGCCAACCCCACAACCACGATGTACACGCCGATATCGAAAATCGTTGACGTGACGAACTTGACGTCACCGAAGACGGGCAGCCAGAACTCGATGATCGCGCTCTGGAATACCTGGCCGCCAAGGAGCAGTGGGACCACACCCGAGGCTGCCGCCGTCGCAAGTCCCGTCCCCAGAAGCGTGCCGGCGCTGATGGTCGCTGCCTCACTCAACTCGAAACGCCCACCGGCCAGATAGCGGATGGTGAGGGCGAGGCCTGCGGTGAGGCCGCCTGCGAAGCCGCCGCCCGGCAGGTTATGTCCGGCGAGGAGGAGGTAGATGGAGAAGATGATCATCGAGTGGAAGATCAGCCTGGTCACCACTTCGAAGATGATCGAGCGTCGTTCCGGCGCCAGCGTGCGTCCTGCAACCAGCCACGCGTCGCGGGTAACGTCAGTGAACTTCCTGGCGACGGCCAGCGTGGCACCGTCGCGTGAATCGCGGTCGACGCCGGTGCGGCGCCCCACGCTGCCTGCCGGCACGGCCTCCGAGGTCTTGATCCTGTCGCCGCGGCTACGGACGAAGATCAGGCTGGCAACACCCGTGGCGGCAATGGCCAACACGGAAATCTCACCAAAGGTGTCCCACGCCCGGATGTCGACGAGGGTCACGTTGACCACGTTCAGTCCGCCGCCGCCTTCATAAGCCAGGCGCGGGAATTCAAGGGAGATGGGAGTGGCTACACGGGCGCCCATGGCGTAGATGGCCACGAAAATCATGGTGATGCCGAACGCTGCCCCGATGATCACGCGGATCACCCGGAGCCTGCCGCCGGTCCTGTCCCTCAGCTCGGCAGGCAGGCTGCGCATGGCCAGCACGAACGCCACCAGCACAATGGTTTCCACCAGCATCTGAGTCAGGGCGAGGTCCGGCGCGCCCTGCAAGGCAAACATCAGCGCGATGCCGTAGCCCGTGACGGAGACCATGAGAACGGCGAGGAAGCGCTTGTTGGCGCGGACTGCTGCCAGCGCACCCACCACGATTCCCGCCCCGGCCACCAACTGCAGTGGGGAGTTCGGGTCGATGAAATAGATGCCGCCCGGCAAGGGCTTGTTGGCCACAATCAAGGCGGTGGCCGGCACAGCGAAGGCGACAGTCAGGATAACTGCCAGGTAGAAGTACAGCGAACCACGCTGCGTGCGGCCCGTTACCCACACTGCGATGTCGTCCAAGGCACCGATGGTGTGCTGGTAGGCGCGATCACCGTCCACCCAGTCCGGAACCAAGCTTTGCGCCCGGGAGACGAGGTTGCGTCCGTAGAACATTGCAGCACCAGCCGCGAAAGTTATCGCTGTCAGCCCCAACGCAGGGGTGATGCCATGCCACAAAGCCAAGTGTCCGGCGTCGACCGCGTCCGGGCCGTCAGCGAACAGCGCTGCGTAAGGCTGAATCCAGGTGTCCACGGGTGCCGGCCACACACCGTAGGTGATGGTCAGCAGGCTCAAAATTGCGGGCGCGGCCAGGAAGGCGGGCTTGATGGGCTTGAAAGGCGTGGGCTCCACGCCGGGCTTGACGGCAAACGCGCCCCACATGAACCGGGCGCTGTAGGCGAACGTCAGGATGGAGCCGATGACCAGGCCAATCAGGATCCAGACGCCCCAAACCGGCGCGTCGTCGCCGGTGCCGTAGTGGACAAAGGCCTCGAAGACCGACTCCTTGGCTACGAAGCCAGCCAACGGAGGCACGCCGGCCATGGACGCCGCCGCAATACCGGCCACCACTCCGAGGGCACGTGAAGAACGGAAAACACCGGAAAGCTTGCGGATATCGCGTGTTCCGGATTGATGGTCGATGATGCCGACCACCAGGAACAGGGCCGCTTTGAACAGGCCGTGCGCCAAGAGCAGCCCGAGTCCTGCAAGGGCAGCATCAGGCCTGCCCAGACCAACCACCATGGTGAGGAAGCCGAGCTGGCTGACAGTGCCGTAGGCGAGGATGAGCTTGATGTCGGTTTGGCGAAGTGCGCGGTACCCACCCACCAGCATGGTGGCCAGGCCCAGCCCCAGGACCACGGGAAGCCAAAATTCCGACGTCGAAAACCCGGGAGCAAGGCGCGCGACGATGTAGATGCCGGCCTTCACCATGGCAGCCGCATGCAAGTAGGCGCTCACCGGTGTGGGAGCAGCCATGGCGCCCGGCAGCCAGAAGTGGAACGGGACAAGGGCCGATTTGGTCACCGCACCGGCAAGGATAAGTACGACGGCGGCAGTCACCGCTCCCTGCATCGGTCCGCTCATGAGCGTCCCGGCCTGGTCCAAAATCGCCGAAATCCGGTAGGTGCCGGCAGCTTGGCCCATGATGATGAGGCCCACGAGCATCGCCAGGCCACCAGCCGTGGTGACCATGAGTGCCTGCAGCGCCGAGCGGCGTGCTGCCAAACGGGTGCGCGCATAGCCGATCAGCAGGTAGGACAGGATAGTGGTGAGTTCCCAGAAGATGAACAACATCAGGAGGTCATCGGAGGTCACCAAGCCGAACATTGCGCCGGCAAAGGCCAGAAGTTGTGCCCCGAATCCGCCGAGGTCCGCATCCTTGTTCTTGAAGTACCGGGCGCAATAAACCAACACCAAGGATCCAACGCCGAGGATCAGCAGCGACATAACCCAAGCCAAGGGATCCATGCGGAAAGCGAGTTCCAACTTCAGGCTGGGGATCCACGGGAGGATCTCTTCTATGCCTCCGCCGGAATATACGGCTTCGTACTGGAAGATCAGCCAAATGAAAGCGCCCGCGGGGACTGCTGCGAGGGCGTAGAACGCGTTCCTGCCGAGCTTGCTGAAGATCAAGGGCGCCACAGTTGCCGCTACAAAGGTGATGGCGAGAACTGTGATCACTGTTATCTCCGCAAAGTCAGGAACGAATTGTCAAAAGTTGGAGCAGGCGGTCATACGTTGGGTTCGGTTGGTCCAGTTTATCAAGGGCGTCCGACAGTTTTGGGCTAAGTGACCGGGCTGCGCGGAAGGCTTAAACAAGCGTTGTCCACAACGCGGTCTGTCATGTGCCCGCCGTTATCCCGGCCGCTATAGCATTCAAGCTATGAACGCGGCCGCAGTCCCCGAAGCCTCCCACCCGACATCCGAGCTTGCCTCAGGATCCGTCGCCTCAAAAAAGGGACAAATCCTTGCATGGGCGTCCTGGGACTGGGGTTCGGCTGCCTTCCAAGCGGTCATGACCACCTTCGTTTTCACCGTTTACCTCACATCCAATGCTTTCGGCGGAGAGGACGCCGCGTCGGCCGCCCTGGGTGCCGCCCTGGCCATTGCCGGCCTCGCCATTGCGCTCCTGGCTCCCGTAACGGGCCAGCGTTCGGACGCCGGTGGACGCCGCAAGCTCTGGCTCGGCGTCAACACGGCCGCCACGGCCGTCCTTACCGCGCTGTGCTTCTTCGTGTTCCCGCAACCGGAGTTCCTGCTCCTCGGCGTCTGCCTGATCGCACTCGGCAACATCTTCTTTGAGTTCGCCGGCGTGAACTACAACGCCATGCTGGCCCAAATCTCAACACCGCGGAACATCGGCAGGGTCAGTGGCTTCGGGTGGGCCATGGGCTATCTCGGAGGGATCGTGGCCCTCCTCCTGGTCCTACAGTTGTTCGTTCAGCCTTCCTTTGACTGGTTCGGCGCGTCCACGCAGGACTCCCTCAACATCCGGCTCGTAGCCGTCTTCTCGGCGCTATGGTTCTTCATCTTTGCGCTTCCCGTGATGTTCGCCGTCCCTGAGGTCTCCGTCAAGAAGGCCGCTGCATCTCTGGGATTCCTGGCCTCATACAAACTGTTGTTCCGCCGCATCGGGGCGATCTACCGGACCAGCCCGCACACCATCTACTTTTTGCTGTCCAGCGCCATTTTCCGCGACGGTCTCGCGGCCGTGTTCACGTTCGGCGGCGTCATCGCCGCCGGCACGTTCGGCTTCGAACTCAAGGACGTCATCTTCTTCGCCATCTTCGGCAACGTAGTCGCGGCCGTCGGCGCCATTATGGGAGGCTTCCTGGATGACAGGATCGGGCCCAAAGCCGTCATCGTCCTTTCCCTGGTTGGCCTCCTCATCGCAGGCACAGCCATTCTGGTTCTCGGCAACGGCGACTACGTCTTCTTCGGCAATGAATGGCCTGGGTCCACAACATTCTGGGTCTTCGGCCTTCTGCTCTGCCTGTTCGTGGGACCGGCCCAATCATCTTCGCGGGCCTACCTGGCAAGGCTCGCCCCCGCTGGCGAATCGGGCGAATTGTTTGGGCTCTACGCCACAACCGGGCGGGCCGTCAGCTTCCTCGCCCCCACACTTTTCACCCTGTGCATCACCATCGCCTCGCCGCTTGTAGCAGAAGGCGAAGCCCAACGCTGGGGCATCCTCGGGATCATGGTGGTGCTCCTTGCAGGACTTCTGGTGATCCTCCCGGTGAAACCACCGGCCAAGGTGGAAATAGCCGTGGTGCCTGAGCGTTAACTACATAGGACTGGCTGAGCGCAAACGCCGTACCAGACCCGTACAACAGAGTTAGGGTGGAGCTATGAACGTGGATGAGACTGAACTCCCGGGCCTCGGGATCCGCAAGGATTTCGTCACGGCATCGGGCCGTCGCATCGGTGTCGTGGAACTTCGTGAGGGTGAGACCGAACTTTTCGTTTCTACCTGGGATGATCCTGACACGTGCCAGGCGTCCATCCCGTTGACGGCCGATGAAGCATCGACACTCGGCAACCTCCTGAGCGGCCAGCACATTGCCATGCGCCTGGCAGAGGAACATCGCGAGATCCCGGGCATCGTCACCCGCCAGTTCTCCATCACCCCCGATTCACCCTTCGTCAACCAACCCATGGGCAAGGCACAAATCCGCACCCGCAGCGGTGTCTCCATCGTGGCGATCATGCGCGAAGGCGAGGTGGTCCCATCGCCGGCGCCCGACGTCGTACTTCACACCGGCGATTTACTCGTAGCGGTCGGCACGCAGGAAGGTCTTGACTCGGCAGCCGATATCCTCCGCAACGGCTGACCGGAATGGATCCGCTCGCATTAGCCCTCGTTGAACTGGGGGCCGTCGTCTTTTGCCTCGGTCTCCTTGCTCGATTAGCGGGCCGGATAGGCATGTCTCCCATCCCCCTCTATTTGGTGGGTGGGCTGGCCTTCGGAGCTGGCGGGTTCGTCAAACTGGATGGCATGCACGAGTTCGCCCATCTCTCCGGCGAAATCGGGGTCATCCTCCTGCTGCTTATGCTCGGATTGGAATATACGGCGTCGGAGCTGGTCACCGGACTTCGGCGATCCTGGCAGGCCGGTGTCATGGATTTCATCCTCAACTTCATTCCGGGCGCGGGATTGGCCGTACTTCTGGGCTGGGGACTTGTGGGCGCCATCGTCATGGGTGGCGTTACCTATATCTCGTCGTCAGGCATCGCGGCCAAGGTGATCACTGACCTCGGCCGTATCGGTAACCGCGAGACTCCCGTGGTGCTTTCCATCCTGGTTTTCGAAGACCTTGCCATGGCCATCTACCTGCCCATCCTCACCGCCATCCTTGCCGGCGTCGGGTTCCTGGGCGGATTACAAACTGTGGGAATTGCTCTTGCAGTGGTCACGGTGGTGCTGGTCATCGCCCTCAAGCACGGGCACCGGGTATCTCAAGCGGTGCACAGCGAGAACTCCGAGGTCTTTCTGCTGAACGTGCTCGGCCTGGCACTTCTCGTGGCAGGCATCGCCTCTGCCCTCCAGGTGTCGGCCGCAGTGGGTGCCTTCATGTTGGGTATCGCTATCTCCGGCGCGACCGCCCACAATGCCACGCGGATCCTCGAACCGCTTCGGGATCTTTTCGCTGCGATCTTCTTCGTGGCCTTCGGGCTCAACACGGACCCGACCTCCATTCCACCGGTCCTTGGCTGGGCTCTGGTGCTGGCCGTCATCACTGCTGCTACCAAGATGCTCACGGGCTTTTGGGCTGCCAAGCGCGCAGGCATCGCTGTACCGGGCCGCTTCCGCGCAGGGGCTGCCTTGATCGCCCGTGGTGAGTTCTCCATCGTCATCGCTGGCCTGGCTGTTGCTTCAGGCGCCGTGCCAGACGAACTTGCCGCCCTCGCCACGGCCTACGTACTCATCATGGCTATCCTCGGCCCGCTGGCTGCTCGCTTTGTGGAGCCAGTGGTCAAAGCCATCCGAAAGACACCTGGAGCCCCACCCCGTACCCCGGAGCCAGCCCCCGCCTAGCGTGCCGTCTCCGCCCCTTCGTTCCACACGCGCCGAGGGGCGACATCTCAACCCAAACCCCTCCACCGAGGGGCGACATCTCAACCCAAAGAGCCCTCCAAAGCCCCGAGATCTAACCCCTCGGCGACCACCCACCCCGGATGAGGGCCTCCCTTATGCGACGAACTACTCCGTCGTAGCCACACTCCCGCACCTGCTCCACCGTGATCACTACGGAGATCCAGCCGTTTGCCGCGAGTGAGGCCTCGCGTCGGATGTCGGATTCTTTTTGTGCGGCACTGAGGTGATGGCCGCCGTCGTAATTGATCGCAACCTTGAAGTCCGGAAAGGCGAGATCCGGCCACACCAACTCGCGGCCCGCCGGGTCGCACACCACGTAGCTCAGCACAGGTTCCGGCAAGGAATCGCGACCAATCGCCAGTCGCAGCCTTGTCTCAGGCACGGAATCCGCCCCAACACGTGCCAAGTCCAGCGCAGCCCGAGCCTTCCGAATGCCACGCGCGCCGGCATGTCGTTCGACCTGTGCCTTGAGATCGTCTACCGAACAGAGCGGCACCCTGTTATGCCCGAAGCTTCGGGTTTGGCTGCAGATGAAATGATCGGCCGCTGCGACGAGGTCTTCGAATGGAAGTACTCCGGCGAGGTCCAACCAGGTTCGGGCAGGCGTCGTGACAGGAATGCCGTCGATGGCGCTTACGTCCGAGTCCATAAGGACCATTCGGTGCCCTCGAACTCCCCTGCGTTGTGGCCGAAAAGTACCGTCCGCCCGAGTGAGGTGGACCAGGAAGTCGTGCTGCGCATCCCACGGCAAGGGGCATCCCCACAGCATGGCCGCGGTTTCGCGGCAGCACACCGCCCCGCCGCTCACGGCTGTGAGGAGCCGGGCGGTGTGCACGGGGTCCTGTTCCTTGCCCCACGGAACTCGGATTCCCCTGCTGGCAACGCGGAGATCGCTATTCCATGCACGATGGTCCGGCAGGCCTGCAGCTTGTTGTTCGGCAAGCGTGAATGAACGGCCTTGGAGCTCAATCGGAAGGGGCGCGGTAATCCTCATCAGCCATTGTTGGCATGCTCCAAGGACCTCTGGGAGGTTACCCACAGTGTGGAGGACTAGTGGGCCCCATCAGCACTCACCGAGGGGCGAGATCTCAACCGAAAGACCAACCCAAAGTGCCGAGAGCTAACCCCTCGGCAACAAAACTGGAGGGCACAGGGAAAGCCGCTTCCTTCAGGCCACCAACCTCCACCGAGGGGCGAGATCTCAACCGAGAGACCAACCCAAAGTGCCGAGAGCTAACCCCTCGGCGCGAGAGGTGAGCAAGAGGAGCGCGAGAGCTAACCCTCGACCCCTCGGCGCATCAAGCATCAAAAGAGCTAGATGGACGTCCGGTGGAAATTCTGGTGGCTGCGGCTTGCAGTTGGTCCGCGCTGGCCCTGGTAGCGGTTACCGTACTCGCCGGAACCGTAGGGGTGCTCCGCCGAGGACGTCAGGCGGAAGAAGCACAGCTGGCCGATCTTCATGCCCGGCCACAGTTTGATGGGCAAGGTTGCCACGTTGGAGAGCTCCAAGGTCACGTGACCCGAGAAACCGGGATCGATGAAGCCAGCCGTCGAGTGTGTCAGCAGCCCCAGGCGTCCAAGGGATGATTTCCCCTCAAGACGCGCAGCGATGTCGTCGGCCAGGCTGACAGTTTCATAAGTGGATCCGAGCACAAACTCACCGGGGTGCAGGATGAAGGGCTCGTCGCCTTCCACTTCCACCAGCCGGGTCAGTTCGGGCTGTTCCTCTGCGGGGTCGATGTGGGCGTATTTATGGTTGTCGAAGAGCCGGAAAAACCGGTCAATCCGCACGTCCACGGAGGACGGCTGAACCATCGCGGGGTCGTACGGTTCAAGAACAATCCGTTGGGAGTCTATTTCGGCACGAATATCGCGGTCAGAGATCAGCACAGCATCAAAAATACCCCATGCATTGTCCGCGCCGCCCCATGGGACTATAGTTCCCGGACATGTAGAACCGCGCCCGTACCTGGGGGCAACGAGCATTCGCGGGGTAAAAGTGAGAAAAATGGCAGCGCCTGCCGCTATCGTGCTGGCCTGCGCGCTGGCGCTGGGGGTGGCCGCATCCAGCCAGATTCTCCCGTCCACCCAGACGGTCCCCGGCCCCACTGCCAGCCCGTCGTCCGGCGTTCCGTCAGGACTGACGGCACCGAAAGAAACCACGACGGCGGACCCCGCACCTTCAGCGCCGCTCCCGGCGGCCGGTACCGCGTCCAATCCCACCACTGTGCCCGCCCCTGCCCCCGCGACACCGGAGCCTGCACCAAGCGCCGGAACGGAAACCGACTCGGACAGCGGACCCGTGGCGGTGGATCCCGTGTTTGAAACGCCACCTCCTGTGCCCAACATCGGGCCATCCTGGGGGCCGGACAACCCCTCGGAGACGGGTGCCACCGATCCACCGGCAACGGAGCCGGCTCCACAGGAGACCGCTACTACTGTCCCGGCCGAACCCACGCCGACGGCCCCGGCCGTCGGGCCCAGCCCGGCTGCGTCTCCCACGCCAACAGCGCCTACGGAAACGGCGTCCGCGACTCCCTTCCCAACAGAAACGGCATCCTCCACAGAACCAGCACCAACAGAGACGTCGGCCCCAACACAACCGGCCCCCACAGAAACCACGTCACCCGCTCCAACACCCACACCCGAAACCACCACAACACCACCCACCACCCCCTTCCCGGGCAAGGCCCCCAGCGGCGAGGCAGATCCGGGAAACGGTGCGCTTGCCCTCCTCCCGGACAGCAACACAGCTGCGATCCTGACGGTCTTCAACGCGATCAACAGCTACCGCGCATCGCTTGGTCTGGCACCGGTGAAGTATCACGCGACGGTGGCGAGCCTGGCCCAGGACTGGTCCAACAACATCGCGACGCGTGAGGTGATCCAGCACCGCGCCAACTTCTGGACGGATCCTCGGGCGCTCAATCCGAACAATGGCGCGGGTGAAGTCATCGCTGTCCGCTGGGACCGTGACGCGGCCCAGCTTGTGGAGTGGTGGAAGGGTTCGCCGGGTCACGATGCTCTTCTCCGTGATCCCCGGTTCAACGTCATGGGCATAGGTATCACGTACACGGATGGCAATTGGCAGACCACCCCTAACCGTTACACGCTGTGGGGTGTGGTGAATTTCTTCGGCTACACAACGTTGCCGGCTGGGACCACAACGAGCCCCGGCGGTACTGTTCCGCCTCCAACTGACCCTGTGGGTGTCTGCGAACCTGGCAGCAAGCACCAGCCACCCACCCTCAACTTGAGCGCGGCATCGATCAGCAGCGCAGCCGACCTCGTGTCGATCGCCGGCGACGGCTCCGTGGTTGCGTACCCATCATGGGGCGGCGGCCGGTACGGAGGCGGCAAGAGGATCGGCGTGGGGTTCACCGGACTCAAGGACCTCTTCATTGTGGACTGGGACCGGGATGGTGTGTTTGACCTGATCTCCCAAAGACTCGACGGCGCGCTCTTGGTGTATCCCGGTCTTCAGGCAGGTGGGTTCAAGTATCCTGTTGCGCTTGGCCAGGGCTGGGGGACGCTGAACATCGCTGTGGGCACTTGGTGCGCCAACAACCGGCTTCCCCAGATAGTTGCCATGGATTCGGGCGGCAACCTGTACCTCTATAAGAATGCGGGCCTGGCCTATATTCGTGCGCAGGCGGCGATTGGAACGGGCTTCCCTGCAATCAGGCTGAGCATGGTGGATTACAACGCCGACGGATTCCAGGATCTGCTCACAACCGAGGCAAACGGCACCCTCCGGCTGTATCGCGGCAGCGGGCTGGGCACGCCCAAGCAGGAATCCCGTCCGGTAGTGGGTGCAGAATGGACCGACTACATAGGGCTGCGGGCGCTGCGCGGGGTGACGGGTCCCGACTCGACGGGTATTGCCGGACTGGACCGCAATGGTGTTGTTGAGTATTGGGATCTCAACACCGGACGCCTGACTACGCCTGTGACCATCGGTATCGGCTGGGGCGGGCTGAAGTTCGCCCAATAAAGCGGAAACCGGCGCACCCAACCGGCGGACCGCCGTCGTACGCCAACCGCGGCGTCCCGGACAAAACCAACCGCGGCGTCCCGGACAAAACCAACCGCGGCGTCCCGGACGAAACCAACCGCGGCTAAACGGACGAGTCGGCTTCGATCGCAACCTTGAGTTGTTCCAGCTGCGCCACTTCGCCCTCAAGGGTTTTTTGGATCATGCCGTTCATGAGCTTCCGCAGGCCCTTGGGGTGGTATTCGAGCGCGAAGCGAAGCCGAGTGGTGTTGCCTTCTGTACTGAGGTAGTAGCCTCCGGTTGGCCGGGCGGGTCCTGCCACTACGGCATAGCGGACTTCGGCGCCGGGACGGGCGTCCGTGATCTTGAAGTCGGCGGCTACGGGGCGGCCGCCTGGCCCGGAAACGGTCTGCTGGTAGAGGGCGCCCTTCTGCCCGCGTATCCCGGAGCGAAGCGAAATGCTCCGTATCCCAGTTCGCCACAGGGAGTTGTTCATTCCGTCCATGAGGAATCCGTACACGGTCATGGCGTCCCTGCTGATCACCACTTCATTAGCTGCGAATGCCACGGAAACCTCTTTCGGCGTACGGTCGAATGTCGTAGCCCGGTTCCCCATACACAGCAGCTAACATCTTCAGAATAGTCAGCGGCAGGCGCCTGCGACACACGACTGCCGAGCCTTGACCGAATGGTTACCTGCCAATTTTCCGGGGCACTGCTGACAGGCGGCCCCAGGCCCGGTAGAGTGCCGTGCGGCTGGCAACAAGCAAATTGGGGGGCGTTATGCGAAGTCACATCCGTTCGGGTTCCATGGGGAACGCACGACGACGGCTGGCGGCTTGCGCTGCTGTCTTCAGCCTGGCGGTGGCTGGCGGCGTCGTGGCTGCAGCGCCTGCCACGGCTGCGCCGACTCAAGCTGTCACCACCACAGCACCGGCCGCCGTCGCCCAAACAGCGGTCCCCACCACAGCGAATCCGCTGCCGAGCGTCGATCCTGTGGGCGATCCCGCGAACCTCTCTGTCTTGGTCAATAAGTCCCGGCCACTGAACCCGGTGAGCTACGCTCCTGGCGACCTGGTCAACGCCCGCGGTTCCGGACAGTATCTGCGGGCCGAGGCTGCGGCATGGCTCAATGGTTTGTTCCAAGGTGCGGCCGATGCCGGCACAGGCGGGCTGGCGGTAGTGAGCGGTTACCGCTCCTACGCTCAGCAGCAGCAGGTCTACTCCTATTACGTCAGCATCTACGGCCAGGCCCAGGCTGACCTCATTTCCGCACGTCCTGGGCACAGCGAACACCAGACGGGGCTCGCCGTGGACGTCGGAAACGCCAACGGTTCCTGCGGCCTCAGCACCTGCTTCGGGGACACTGCCGCAGGTATCTGGGTGGCGGCGAATGCCCACAGGTACGGCTTCATAGTCCGGTACCCCAACGGCTACACCAATGTCACGGGGTACAGCTACGAGCCGTGGCATTTGCGCTACGTCGGGGTGGATCTGGCCACCGACATGAAGCGCCGCGGCTTCCCCACCATGGAGCAATACTTCGCCGGCAACCCCACCGCATATGCAAGCATCACCTCCGGCGCTGACCTGGTTGCTGCGGACTCCTCGGGCCGGCTCCTTCGCTACCCTGCACACGGCGGTGGCGGCTACGGCATTCCTTCTGTGATCGGCTCCAACTGGCATGGTGTGAAGCAGGCCTTCGTGGTGGACTGGGACGCTGATGGCGTCTACGACATCCTTGCGCAGTGGGACAACGGCACGTTGGGCTTGTTCAAGGGTTGGCCTGGCGGTGCTTTTTCCACTCAGATCGTGGTGGGAACGGGTGATTGGGACAAGATGACCATCACCGTGGGCAAATGGTCCGCCGCGCAGGGGTACCCGGGCATTGTGGGGTATTTCCCGGATGGCGGTCTCCGGTACTACCCCAATACTTCGGGCAGGGCTTTGAGCTACCGGGTGGATATCGGGAGTGGTTGGGCAGGCATGGGCCTGACCATGGCCGACTGGAATGCCGACGGCGCCAACGACATCCTGGCAATCACCACCTCCGGGCATTTGCTCAGCTACCCGGGCAACGGCGGGGGTGGTTTCGCGGGCCTTCCCGCCACTGTTGGTTCCGGCTGGGGCACCATGAAGGCACTGGTTCCGAGCTTCGGTTTGTCCGGTCCGGGTACGCGCAGCATCACTGCGCAAACCGTGGACGGTTACCTCGTGGACTACGCGCTGGGCGTAGGTGTGTGGGGTGCTCAGCGCCAAGTGGGCAACGGCTGGAACGGCATGAAGCTGTTTAGATAAGGGGATGGTCGCCCATCGGTGCGCCGGTCATGAGGAGCCCTGTAACTGCGCTAAGCTAGGACTCGCTCAGGGGATTTTCCCGGGCAACGCGGGCGTAGCTCAATGGTAGAGCGCTAGCTTCCCAAGCTCGATACGCGGGTTCGATTCCCGTCGCCCGCTCCAAGAAAACCCCGGATCCAACGATCCGGGGTTTCTTTGTTCCCAAGACATGCTCGACGACGACACTCACCAAAGAGGGCCGTTTACCCGTCGACCGGGAGGCCTCGCGAGCCTAAACTCTTACGTACATCCACCTATCCGGGAGGTCCTCCAATGACTCTCGCCGACGATGCTGGGGCGGGTCCGCTCGCCGTCATCAACCGCCTGCTGGAAGCTACGAACAAGCACGATCTTGAAGCCTTGGCTGAGTGTTTCGCGCCGGGCTACGTCAACGAAACACCGGCCCACCCCACCCGGGGATTCACGGGACGGGACACTATCCGCAGCAATTGGGAGCAACTCTTCACAGGTGTACCGGACATCGCAGCCCGCATGCTGTCCCACAGCGTGAGCGGCGGAAGTGTGTGGACAGAGTTGCATTTGAAGGGTGCCCGCCGTGACGGCACCCCGCATGAGATGACCGGCGTCATTATCTTCGGCGTGGACCAGGGCATCATCAGCAGCGCCCGTTTCTACCTTGAACCCGTGGAGCAGGTTGTGACCGTGGACGATACCGCGGAACGCGTCACTCACCGCGTGACGCATGGCCGACCGGCGGTTCAGCCCACCCAATAGGCAGAGGGCCGCGTGACTCCGGCCACAGCACTATCCGGGGAGGTGTATCGTCAGGAGTCAGGAGCCATTTCGGCTCCGCTCTAAGGGAGCCATCATGGGCGACAAATCACCGCGCCAAACTGCATCGAAGAAATCCAGCAAATCCATCAAGGAAAAACGCGCGGATAAGCGGGCTTCCGAGTCCTCCGCCACCGAGGCGGCAAAGCCTTCTACCGGCAACAAGAAGTGACCGCGCCAACCGGCCAGCTGAGCATAGGCGTCCTGGCTTCCTCGCTGAAGCCCAATGAGCGCCGCCTGCCGATCCACCCGCAGCATCTGGAGCGCATTGCACCGGAAGTCCGGCAACAGCTCCGCTTTGAACATGGCTACGGCGAGCGGTTCGGTGTCCCGGACAGCAAGCTTGAGTCGCTTGTGGGCGGGCTTGGTACACGTCAGGAGTTGATCGCCACTAACGATGTTATCCTCCTGCCCAAGCCGCAGGCCCAGGACTTGGCGGAGCTCCGTGACGGCCAAACTTTGTGGGGCTGGCCGCACTGCGTGCAGG
Source organism: Arthrobacter sp. Rue61a (assembly GCF_000294695.2). Taxonomy (NCBI): domain Bacteria; kingdom Bacillati; phylum Actinomycetota; class Actinomycetes; order Micrococcales; family Micrococcaceae; genus Arthrobacter; species Arthrobacter sp. Rue61a. Next base: position 4,196,861 of record NC_018531.1, read on the forward strand.
ACCGGGCGATCACCCAGTTGGCGATCGACAAGAAGCTCACGCTCATTGCTTTTGAGGCGATGAACCACTGGGCGGGCGACGGTGGCTTCGGCCTCCACGTCTTCCACAAGAACAACGAGCTCGCCGGGTACTGCTCCGTGCTGCACGCCCTGGCCCTGACGGGTTCCACCGGCGACTACGGCCGCCGGCTCAGCGCCGTCGTGATTGGTTTCGGAGCCACCGCCCGCGGTGCCGTCACCGCGCTCAATGCCCATGGCGTCCATGACGTCCAGGTCCTTACCAACCGTGGCGTTGCCGCCGTCGGATCTCCGATCCATTCAGTGCGGATCGTGCAGTTCGACCACGACAGCAAGGCGCCGTTCCTCAGCGAAGTCATCACGGACAAGGGGCGCAAGCCCTTGGCGCCGTTCTTGGCCGCGGCGGACATCGTGGTCAATTGCACCCTGCAGGATCCGAACGCCCCGCTGACCTACCTGCGGACGGAGGACCTGGCGGAATTCCAGCCGGACAGCCTGATCGTGGATGTTTCCTGCGACGAAGGCATGGGTTTCAGCTGGGCGCGGACCACCACGTTCGACGAGCCCATGTTCCGCGTGGGCGGGCACGTCAACTACTACGCCGTGGACCACAGCCCGTCATATCTTTGGAACTCGGCCAGCTGGGAAATCAGTGAGGCCCTGCTTCCATTCTTGGAAACCGTGGTGTCGGGACCGGACGGATGGGACGCCAATGAGACCGTCTCCCGGGCCATCGAAATCCGTGAAGGTGTCATCCGCAATCCGGACGTCCTGGAGTTCCAGGGCCGATCCGCGGAGTACCCGCACCTACCTGTGGCCTAGCGCCACGCAGAATGAAGCGCCCCCCGGTTTGCCGGGGGGCGCTTCGACTGTTTAGACGGTCTGCGGCTCCCGCACGATCCGCAGCACCCGACGCCGATCCCGCAGGTCTACTTTGATGTGCAGGGATGACTTCCGGGCCAGTACGACGGCGACTACCGCAGCTGCGATGGCCGGCACGCCACCGGAGATCAGGACGGCCAGGTGCGGACCGAGGTGCTCGGCGAGCCAACCCATCATGGGACCGCCGATTGCCTGGCCGCCGATCAGCACCACCAGGTACAGGCTCATGACACGGCCGCGAATGCTCATGTTGGAGCTGGTCTGCACCATTTGGTTGGCCGCGGTGAGGAACATCAGACACCAGAATCCGGCCAGGACCATGGTGACGCTGAACCACACCATGGTTGGCATGAGCGAGGAAACACAGAGCATCAGGCCGTACAACCCGGCGGACGTCACCACCGAGCGCAACCGCAACTGACGACGGCGGGTGGACGCTACCGCACCGGTCAGCGCACCGAGCGCAACCATGGCGTTCAGCAGGCCGTAGCCTCCGGCACCGGCGTCGTACACGTGGTCCGCGAACGCGGCCAGCAGCACCGGCAGGCTCATCGCGAAAACTGCCACGAAGCCGGCCATCAACCATGGCCAGTAGATGGTTGGCTTGCTCAGCGCGTAGTTGAGGCCTTCGCGCAGCATTCCTTTCTTGCGGGGCGTCGGCTGGCTGAGGTGCAGCTGGTCCTTGCGGAGGATCAGCAGCATGGCCACCGTGGAGCAGCACGCCACGGCGTTGGCGGCGAAGGCCCAGCCGGCACCAACTGCTGTGAGCAGCACACCGGCCAGGGCGGGACCGATCAGTCCACCGAGCTGGAAGGTGGTGGAGTTCACGCTGATGGCGTTCCGCAGGTACTTGGGGCCCACGAGTTCGTTGACGAACACTTGCCGGGCCGGCTGGTCCAGGACGGTCACAAAGCCCAAAACCAGGGCGATGACGTACACGTGCCACACTTCTACGCGCTGGCTTAGGGAGAGCACCGCGAGCACGGCTGCGAGTACCGCTGCCGCCGACTGGCAGATGATGAGGATCTTACGCTTGGCAAAGCGGTCGGCGATCATGCCGCCCCACGGACCAAGGAAAAGCGACGGCATGAACTGCAGCGCCACAGTGATTCCGACGGCGGTGACGGAACCGGACAGCTGGAGCACCATCCAGTCCTGGGCGATGCGCTGCATCCAGATGGCGATCACGGCAATAAAGTGGCCGATTGCGAAGATCCTGAAGTTGGGGACTTTCAGGGATATGAAGGTATGCCGCCAGGGCAGCTTTTCGCTCACGACGGCGAGTGGCTGGGTGACGGTGTCCGGCGGCTGAGGCGCGGAGAGGGAATCGATGACGGGCTGGCTGACGTCTGCCGCTGAAGGCGGTGGGGGTGCCAAAAGTAGTCCTCGGATCGAGAGTTTCGGTGGGATACGTTTAACGCTATGGTTGCCAGCAGCAATTATGGAAGCGTATTGCGCCTATAACTAGCATTGCGGAATGCAATGAGCCCTCTCCACCGGCGCAGTACTCCGGCCCGGCGCTGACCTGCGCTTTAGGAGTTACGTGTTCGAACCTGTCCAGCTCCGTTCCTTTTTGGCCGTCGCAGAGACGCTGAGTTTCACCAAGGCTGCAGAGCGCCTGGGGCTGGCACAGCCCACAGTCAGCCAGCATGTCCGCAAGCTCGAGGCTTCCGCCAAACGGGTGTTGGTTGCCCGCGATACGCGCGAGGTCCGGCTCACCGACAACGGCGATGCCATGGCCGGATTTGCCCGCAGCATCCTGGCCGCCCACGACTCCGCTGCCCGCTACTTTTCCGGTTCAGCCATGCGCGGGCGGCTCCGCTTTGGCACTGCCGACGACCTCGCTATCACCGGCCTTCCCCGGATCCTTCGCGAGTTCCGGCAGCTGTACCCACAGATCAACTTGGAGCTCACCGTCAGCCAAAGCGACCAGCTCTACAAGCGACTCAACGCCGGGCAACTGGACCTGGTGTTCGTGAAGTGGGTGGCCGGGGCGAAGGAAGGCACCGTGGTCCGGCACGACAACTTCGCCTGGGTGGGCGTCGAGCAGACCGTGCTGGAACCCGGGGCACCCGTCCCCCTCATCGCCTACCCCGCCCCAAGCCTCAGCCGAAAACTTGCCATCGACGCTTTGGAAGCCGAGGGCCGGACCTGGCGGATCACCTGCAGCACCAAGCAAATCAGTGGCGTGCTCGCTGCTGTGCGCGCCGGTATTGGAGTTGCGGTAATGCCCGCATCCTTGGTGCCGGAGGACTTGAAGGTCATCACCCAGAGGTTCGGCCTACCCCCGGTGGGTGACGTCGATTTCACGCTGATCCGCAATCCGCTGGCCAACGCTGAAGTGATCGACGCCCTCACTCAGGCCATCATGGGCCGGACGTTGAGTAAGTCGAACTAGTGGACAGGGCGGCTTGGCCGGCTGCGGTCCACCAGCGACGGTCGGGGTGGGAATGCGACTTTCGAAGGCGGCGGGTTGAGGACGCCGAAAGCGACCAGAACATCCGAAGCCTGAGCTGACGGCCGTAGTACGCTCACCCAATGATTCACGCTGAGCTAACACGTCCATCGTCAAGCCTCCATGCGTCCTGGCTGGAAAGCTGGGACGAGTGGGGAACCCTTGACCAAGACGGCTCCGCGGCTTTTCTGGCAGCCCGCTACGAGCTGGATCTCCGCGACAGCAAGCACTTCGCCCAGTGGGTTGAACTGCTGCACCGCATGCCCTTGGCAGAATTCCAGCCTCCTGAAGGCGTGGTCAACCAAAGCACCATCTGGGTGGTGGAGGGCAATTCGTATCTGGGTTCCACTAGTCTCAGGCACGCCCTTTCGAGTGAGTATCTGACCGAGGTGGGAGGACATATCGGGTATGGAATCCGGCCGAGCGCCAGGGGCCGGGGGCTCGCCAAGCTTGCACTCAATGGGGCCCTCCAGGAAGGGCGCGCCCTGGGGATGGAGCGCGTCATGGTCACCTGCAAGCAGTCCAACCCGGCTTCCGCCCGCACCATCGAGGCCTGCGGCGGAATCCTTGAAGGCGTCCGCCCACCGGAGAGTTTCAGCCCGGACCTGGGCATCACCGAGCCCATTCGTCGTTACTGGATAGATCTCTAGCCCACAAAAGTGCGCGGTCAAGGTCATTGCTGACTCGCACGTACACCGCACCCATTTCCGCCGAATGCACCCGTAACCTCTGGTGCGCACGGCGGGAAAGGGCGCGGCAAAGGTACTTGAGGGGTGCGCACCGCGGGAGTGGGTGCGCAAAATGTTCAACAGGCGATACGCCCTTACTGGGTAAGCGCATTCCCGGTATCCTGTGAAGCATGATCGACCTCACCACGCTGGCTGACCTCACGCCTGGCATTTGCTCCGTCACTCTCCGCTCACACGGGATTGACGATGTGGTCCGGATTTCCTCGGACGCAGGCTTGGCCGGCATCGAATGGGGAACGGATGTGCACGTCAGCGATCCCGGTTCAGCTGCGCACGCGAGGGAAGCCACGGAGGCGGCTGGACTCAGCGTCCTGTCGTTGGGTTCGTACTACCGGTGCGGCGCATTCGGAGACTTCACCCGCGACCTGGACCTCGCTGCAGCGCTCGGAGCCCCCCGCGTCAGGGTGTGGGCCGGTGAACTCGGTTCGGCGGACGCCAGCCAGGAGCACTGGGATGCGATCGTGAAGGACACTCGGCGAATCGCGGACCTCGCGTCCGAGCGCGGAATCGCCATCGCGTTCGAGTACCACGGCCGAACCCTCACGGACTCCCCCGCCACCACTCTTGAACTCCTGAACCAGGTCAACCACGCCAACGTCGGCACTTACTGGCAGCCCGCCGTCGGGCTTTCAGACAAGCAGGCGCTGGAGTCCCTCCACGAAGTCTTGCCGCACCTGGTGGGCGTGCACTGTTTCTCGTGGGGGCCCCAAGCTGAGCGTTTCCCGCTTCGGAACCGGAAACTGCTGTGGCAGACCGTCACCGACGTCCTGCGCGGCAACGGCAAGGACATGGACATCATGCTGGAATTCGTGGAGGACGACCTTCCGGACAACGTGCTCAACGACGCCGCTTTCCTGCACACCATCACACTGGGTGAGGACTAAACGGCCCAGCCCATCCGGTGAAGCCATGCGGCACAAAGCACGGTCCACTGATCCGCGCCGGGCGTCCCCGTAGCCAAGCCAATGCCGTGGACACCGTTCGGAAATACGTGAAGCTCCACTGAAACGCCGGCCCTGCTCAGCGCTCCTGCAAACGCGAGGCTGTGGCTGACTGGAACGGATTCGTCGTCGGCAGTGTGCCATAGGAAAGCGGGCGGAGCGTCAGGCGTGACGTGCAGTTCCGTTGACAGCTCACGCAGGACTTCCGGCGTTGCGCCCACTCCTGCGAGGTTGTCCACAGACCCCTGATGCACGGAATCCACGAACGAAATCACCGGATAGCAGAGGATGCTGAGGTCTGGAACTGACGCATCAATATCCAGCCCGGGATCTCCAGTGAGCACGCCCACGGACAGCGTTGAAGCCAGATGCCCGCCGGCAGAAAACCCGAGGACCCCAACCCGCGCCGGATCGACGTTCAATCCATGATCACCATCGCGGATCCAGATCAAGGCTTGCTTGGTGGTGGCCAACGGCGCCGGGTGCCGATGCGGTGCCACGGGATATCGCAACACAAACGCGTGGATCCCCAGCGAGGCAAGCCATTCAGCCACCGGCTCGGCCTCGTGGTCGGCCTGCTTGGCGTAGCCTCCGCCGGGTAGCACCAGGACGGCGGGGGCCGCTCCGGTGGAACGCCCGACGGCGGGAATCACCGTGAGCGCCCGGGGCGCCTGGCCAGCGGCGGAGGTCATACTTGCGATTCGGCCGGGATCTCCGTGCTGCGGCGGAGCTTGACCGCGCCACTAACGGGAGGCGTGTCAGGATCTCCGGCAGCGAGGCGCCCAATGTCCTCCAGCGGCAGATGCACGGTGGACAAAGCCGGGCGGAAGTCCCGCAGGGTTTCGATGTCGTCAAAACCGGCGATGGTGGCGTCCCGGGGAATCCACACGCCTTCGGGCCGGAGCGCCGCTGTAACTCCAATGGCCATAACATCATTCACGGCGAAGATGCAGAGCCGCTCTTCGGAAGCCTTGATCCGCTCGGCGAGCGCCAGGCCGGCGTCGTATCCGCCGGCGCGGTTGAAGCCCGTGCGCATGATCTCTGCTTCGGGCCTGCCGGCGTCAGCGAGTCCGCGCTGGAAACCGCGGACACGGTCGTCGGAGGTGTACAGCCCTTCGGGACCTGCAACGATCAGGAACTCACCGTGGTGCGTGGCGGCCAGTTCCGCAGCGAGGCCTGCAGCAAGCTCCTCATTGGGGACTTTCACCACGTGGTAGCCCTCCGTAGTGGAAGCGCCAACCACCGGGTGGCCCACGACCCCCACGTGACCGCCGTTGCGGCAGTAACGGTCCAGTTCGGCGGCGAGTTCCACGTTGCCTTGCTTGTCCTCGGCGCGCACGGAGCGCGAGCCGGCGATCACGATCGAATCGGCACGCCGGGCGGCAAATGCGGCCACTGCTTCTTTTTCATCCGCGGGCGCGCCGGACGTGCTGGCCAGCAGCACCATGCGGTTCTGCTGGCGGGCTGCTTCCTGGACGCCACGTGCGATGGCGGAGAAATAGGGATCGGCGATGTCATGAACAATGAGGCCGATCAATCCGGAGCTGGATTTCGCCAGTGCCTGCGCCTGGGCGTTGGGTACGTAGCCGAGCTTGTCGGCGGCCTCGCGGACACGCTCTGCGATGTCCTCGGCGGGTTTGCGGGACGAGCCGTTCAGGACCCGGGATGCCGTGGCAAGGGAGACTCCTGCCAAACGGGCAACTTCACTCAGTGTGCTGGCGGCCACGCGGCCCTCCTTTTCTGCAAGCGTCGGGACTGGCGCTAAGGAAATTATGGCAGTTCTCGCTGAATTATGGGAAAGCGCTTGCCAACACGGCGCGCCATAGTGCATGATCGATGCAACGGGAATGCGCTTTCCCATATGAGAACAGCAAGCACCGGCATCCGCAGAGCGACCGGCACACAAGGCACTGGAGAAAACATGGGCTACGAAACAAAGACGATCCGCATCGCCATGAACGGCATTACCGGCCGTATGGGTTACCGCCAGCACCTGCTGCGGTCCATCCTGCCCATCCGCGACGCCGGCGGCTTCACCCTTGAAGACGGCACCAAGGTTCAGGTTGAGCCGATCCTGGTTGGACGCAACGAAGCCAAGATCCGCGAACTCGCCGAGCTCCACAAGGTCTCCGAATGGACCACTGACCTGGACGCCGTCATCGCTGACCCCACCGTTGACATCATCTTTGACGCCTCCATGACCAGCCTCCGCGCCGCCACCCTGAAGAAAGCAATGCGCGCCGGCAAGCACATCTTCACCGAGAAGCCCACGGCCGAGACCCTCGAAGAAGCCATCGAGCTGGCACAAATCGGCAAGGAAGCCGGCGTCACCGCAGGCGTTGTGCACGACAAGCTGTACCTCCCCGGGCTGGTGAAGCTCCGCCGCCTGGTGGATGAGGGCTTCTTCGGCCGCATCCTTTCCATCCGTGGCGAATTCGGCTACTGGGTCTTCGAAGGCGACGTCCAGGCTGCACAGCGTCCCTCCTGGAACTACCGCAAGGAAGACGGCGGTGGAATGACCACGGACATGTTCTGCCACTGGAACTACGTCCTTGAAGGCATCATCGGCAAGGTCAAGAGCGTCAACGCCAAGACCGCCACGCACATCCCCGCACGCTGGGACGAGGCAGGCAAGGAATACAAGGCCACCGCTGACGACGCTTCCTACGGCATCTTCGAACTGGAGACCCCGGGCGGCGACGACGTCATCGGCCAGATCAACTCCTCCTGGGCCGTCCGCGTCTACCGCGACGAACTGGTTGAGTTCCAGATCGACGGCACCCACGGTTCCGCCGTCGCCGGTTTGAACAAGTGCGTTGCGCAGCAGCGCGCCCACACCCCCAAGCCCGTCTGGAACCCGGACCTGCCCGTCACGGAATCCTTCCGCAGCCAGTGGCAGGAAGTTCCCGCCAACGCTGAACTGGACAACGGCTTCAAGCTGCAGTGGGAAGAATTCCTGCGCGACGTCGTCGCCGGCCGCGAGCACCGCTTCGGCCTGCTTTCGGCAGCACGCGGTGTGCAGCTGGCCGAGCTCGGCCTGCAGTCCTCGGCTGAGCGCCGCACCATCGACATCCCGGAGATCACCCTCTAATGACGTCACTGATTCTTCCCACCGACGACGGCGGCACCCGCGAGTACCGCCTTCAGGCAGCCACTTCGTGGGCCAAGCCGACCGCTCCTTTGACGGCCCGCCGCGCTTACGCCGCGGCCCACGTCATCCCTGAGGTCGCCGCGGACAACACTCCCGGCGCACCGGCTCAGCTCGATTGGGACGCCACGTTGGCCTACCGGCACGAGCTGTGGTCCTACGGGCTTGGCGTTGCTGACGCCATGGACACCGCGCAGCGCGGCATGGGCCTTGACTGGGCAGCCACCCAGCAGCTCATCAAGCGCACCGGAGCCGAGGCCGCCTCCGTTGTTGCAACGGGCAATGCTGCCATCACCGGCAAGTCCGTCCGCGACCTTGTCTCTTGCGGCGCAGGCACCGACCAGCTGGATATCACTGCCCTTCCCGAGGGAGCAGCGGGTATCCAGGCCGTCATCGACGCCTACCGCGAGCAGATCGCCGTCGTCAGCGAAGCCGGTCCCAAGGTCATCCTCATGGCGTCCCGCGCCCTGGCCAAGGTTGCCAACGGCGCTGACGACTACCTGCACGTCTACTCGACACTCCTGCAGGAAGTCGACCAGCCCGTCATCCTTCACTGGCTTGGCACTATGTTCGATCCCGCGCTGGCCGGCTACTGGGGTTCCGACGACGTCTCCGTTGCCACTGATACGTTCCTCAGCTTGATCCGCGAGCACTCGGACAAGGTTGACGGGGTGAAGGTTTCGCTGCTGGATGCTTCCCACGAGGTCGCCCTGCGCGCTGCACTTCCGGAAGGCGTCCGCCTCTACACCGGCGACGACTTCAACTACCCGGAACTGATCGACGGCGACCAAACGCACCACTCGGACGCCCTGCTGGGCATCTTCGCTGCCATCTACCCTGCCGCTTCGGTTGCCTTGCAAAAGTACGACGCCGGTCAGGGCACCGAAGGTCGCGCCATCCTTGACTCCACCCGTGAGCTCGGAAAGCACATCTTCAGCGCACCCACGTTCTACTACAAAACCGGCATCGCCTTCATGTCCTGGCTCAACGGCAAGCAGCCCGGCTTCCAGATGGTGGGCGGCCTGCACTCGGGTCGCTCCGTGCTGCACCTGGCTAAGACGTTTGAACTGGCCGATCAGGCCGGCTTGCTGAAGGATCCGTCGCTGGCCGCGTTCCGGATGTCCGACTTCCTGCGGATCAACGGGGTGGGCGCATGAGCGCGGACTTCTCCCGGCTGTCGCTGAACAGCGCCACCACCAAGAAGTGGACCCTGGCCGAAGCCGTGGATGGTTGCGCACGCGCGGGGATCCCCGCGATCGGACCGTGGCGTGACCGCGTGGCCGAGGCTGGCTTGGACAAGGCAGCGAAGCTGATCAAGGACGCAGGTCTCCGGGTTTCCTCGCTCTGCCGCGGTGGCTTCCTCACGGCGGCTGACGCTGAAGGACAGGCTGCAGCGCTGGCTGACAATTTTGAAGCCGTCCGTGAGGCAGTAGCGCTGGACACGCAGGAGCTGTTCCTGGTGGTTGGTGGGCTCGCTCCGGGTGAGAAGGACGTGGTGGCTGCACGCCAGCGCGTGGCCGACCGCCTTGAGGAACTTGTTCCGTTCGCTTCGGAGAACGGCGTGCGCCTGGTGCTGGAACCCCTGCACCCCATGTATGCCGCCGACCGCGCGCTCATCTCCACCCTTGGCCAGGCTCTCGATCTCGCCGCGCCGTACGACGCAAAGGCTGTCGGCGTCGCCGTCGATACCTTCCACGTCTGGTGGGATCCGGAACTGAAGGCGCAGATCGAACGCGCCGGCCGCGAAAATCGCATCGCCTCTTACCAGGTGTGCGACTTCAACCTGCCCATCGCTGCGGACGCGCTTTTGTCCCGCGGCATGATGGGCGACGGCGTCATCGACTTCGCCACCATCGGCACCTGGGTCAGGGACGCCGGATACACCGGCGACATCGAAGTTGAAATCTTCAACCAGGAAATCTGGGACGCCGACGGCGACACCGTCCTGGAAACCATGAAGCAGCGCTACGCGGAGCTGGTCCTCCCGTTCGCCTAACAACGTGGTCCTCCCGCGGATGCCCTAAGTTCCGCGGGAGGATCGCTCCAAAAAGCCAGCGGGCTCCTGCCAAGGTCACGGCAGGGGCCCGCTTTTGTGTCAGCGCCACCCATGTTTCAGCTTTGCTGGCTCGGGACTGTGCGGCCACCACCTACTTTGATTGCTGGCATCGGCGGACACGCCGCATTCTGGGCGTGTCGAGAGGCTTTGAGTTTCGAAGAAGGTGGTGACCGCACGCTCGTCTTTTGTGTCGGTTGTAAGTCCTCGAACGGGCAGGTGAGATAAGTGGTACACAGCGGAAACATTGCGTCGACGAGAGGAAACAATGGCCACCTACGCTGGTTTTACCTGGACAAAGACGTCCACGAAACCACTGAAAGGACACCACCATGATGCTCTTGAAGACCCTGAACTTTTTCCTCGACGCCAGCGGCAGCCATAGCGGATCCGGCGATTCCAACAGCGAACCCGCTCCTGCCTTTACTACCGAACGCCTGACCTCCAGCGCTTGGGAGGGTTGGTGGGACGACGCCGATCAGGGCTTCCCCGCCGAAGCCTGAGTCGTCAACCCGCTACAAGCCCGTCCCAGGACCACTTGGGAACCATCCGGCCAGCGGGGACGTCCTCTGCTGAGCGCTGATAGCGGGCGGCGGTCCAATGCGTGCCCCACCACCTCGTCCGGCCAGGAACGGATTCAGGAGGCTCGCGCAGCGAGCTGCACCTTGGCCTTCGGCAGGCCGATGAAGGTGACCGAACCGCCGTCCGGCGCTGTCAATTCCAGCCTGATGCTTCGCGAGCCCTCTTGGGGTTCGATTGAGTCCACCAGGAAAACCTCACCGCTGATCCGGACGCTGTCACCGTTTCTGATGGTTTTGAGCTTGGTGTTGTGCGTTTCAGTGCTCATGGCGGGGATCTCCACGTGGGCTACTTATTCTTCCTGGGCTCGTCACCGTGAGTTTCACGGATTTCTTCGCCGTCCCGAACCACTTGGTCTTCCTTTTCCTGCATCTTGTCGCTCTTCTTGGTATCGCGCGGTGGCAGTTGGATGCTTTCTTCGGCTTTAATACCGCCCTGCAGTTGGCGTCCGCGCTCCATCTCGGCATCGAATTCGGCTCCGAACAGCAAGGACATGTTCAGGATCCAGAGCCACAGCAGCATGATGATCACGCCTGCGAGAGCGCCGTACGTCTTGTTGTAGTTGCTGAAGTTGGCAACGTAGAAGCCGAAGCCCAGCGACGCCAGCGCGAAAATTACCAGAGCGATCAGGGAACCCATGCTCATCCAACGGAACTTAGGCTGCTTGACGTTGGGAGTGAAGTAGTAGAGCACCGCAATGATCGCCACCACAATGATGATGAGGACCGGCCACTTGGCGATGTTCCAGACGGTCAGGAACGTCTCCGACATTCCGATTGCGCCTCCTACCGCCTCCGCTACGGGACCGCTCAGCACCAGCATCCCTGCCACCAATGCAGCGCCCACAACGGAGACAACGGTGACCGCCAACATCGTGCCGCGCAGCTTGACGAAGCCGCGGCCTTCGTCCACTTCGTACACCCGGTTCATCGCCCGGCTGAAGGCTGTGGTGTACCCGGAAGCGGACCAAAGCGCCACCAGAATACCGAGAATCAGCGCGAAGCCAGCGGCGTTGGACTGAGTCAGCTCCTCGATGGGCTGACGCATGGCGTCTACGCCAGGTCCCGGAGCGAACTGCTGGACAATATCCAGCAGGGCGCCGGTGGTTTTTCCTGCATCGCCGAAGATCCCGATCAGGGAGACCAACGCCAAGAGCGCCGGGAACAGGGCAAGCACAGCGTAATAGGTCAACCCAGCAGCAGCGTCCGGGCACTGATCCTTGGTGAACTCCCGCAAGGTCCGCTTGGCGATGTACATCCACGTGGGCTTGGCGAGGTCGTTGGGACTGTCCGGCTTACGCGAATCTTCGGGGGAAGGTGCGGTCTTCGCCTTGGCGGTGCTGGTGTGGGCTGAGTCTTGTGTAGTCATGGGGCACTCGTCCGTTGGGGTAGTTTGCGCGAACAACTGGCCCATCAATAGTAAGCATGCTGATGATTCATTCGGAAGAACCCACGCCGAATTATCGCCTACGAGTCCGGAAGATTATCGCGGACCTGACGGTGCGGCGTGATTCGAGCGCTCCCCAAGACTGAGCCCCGGGGAGTACAGCTAGGCCAGCTTGCTCGCCAGCAGGAACTCGAACGGGGACTCAATCACGGACCTGATGACTTGGCCCGCGGCTCCGAGGAGCGTTCCGGAATGCTCAAGGGAAGAAACCGTGAGGTTGCCCGGATCCAGCAGGCCCGGCGCGTGGCGCTCCAAACTGCTGAGCAACGCCGGCCTGAGCCACTCCGCCAGTACGGCGAAATGCCCGCCGAGGACTACGGCTTCAATATCCATCAACCGGGCAGAAGACGCGAGCGCAACGCCTAAGTACCTCCCGGCGTCGTGAACTGCCTGCGTGGCTTGCAGCTCCTGGGCGGTCAAGGCCGCCAGCAGCAGTTCCGTGCGTCCGCCCAGCGAGCCATCCGGGATGCCGGCCGCCTCGAAAATAGCCTCCTGGCCGGCAAAGGTTTCCAAGCATCCGGCTCCACCGCAGGAACAAGCCGGCCCGTCCGGGTGCACCACGATGTGGCCAAGTTCGCCCGCCGACCCGCCAGGTCCGGTGTAAAGCTCCGAGCCGATGATGACGCCCCCGCCCACGCCCACCTCACCTGAGACGTAAAGGAAGTCCGGCCGGCCTTCGCCATACCAAAGCTCTCCCAGCGCGGCACTGTTGGCCTCGTTGGACAATCTGACGCCAAGCGGGGCGCCTTCCAGCAAGGACCTAGGATTCAGCTCCTTGTGTTCCCAGTGCAGGTTGGGGGCGGACAACACCATGTTGCGCTGCTCATCCACCAGGCCCGGCACCGCCAGTCCGCCACCGAGGATCGAGATGTCCGCTGCGGCCGCGGCGGCTATGGCTTGGGCAGCCAGACCACCCAAGCGTTCCATGACCTTTTCAGGCTCCAGCCCCCGGTTTCGGGATTCAACGGTGGAGTGGAACCGGAGGTTGCCCCCCAGGTCTACGAGGCCAACAGCCAGGTAATCCACGTTGATCTCCATGCCTACCACGCCACGGCGCGCGCTGAGCTCCAAGCCTTGGCCCGGCCGCCCCCGTTCACCGTCGCGATACAGACCAACTTCCGAGACCAGCCCGGATTCAACCAGATCGGCAACCAAGCTGGAAACGGCTGCCTTGGTGAGCCCGGTTCCGGCAGCCAACTGCGCGCGGCTGGGCTTGGCATCCCCGGTCCGTGCGATGGAGTCCATCACCAATGAAAGATTTCGACGGCGGACGTCACCTACGCGTCCGGGCGCGGCTTGCTCATTCACTGGCGTGGGACCTCCCTGCAGATTCAAAAAATTCTCCCGCTTCCATTGACCATGATCCATTATCCCTCATATAGTTCAGATTGAAAACTAATTGGAATGATCTTCTTCCAGTTCTTCCCAGTGCTTTGCAAAGGAGCAAAAATGACCCCGCAGCCCACCCCGCAGGACCGCTTCACCTTTGGCCTCTGGACCGTCGGCTGGACCGGCGCCGATCCGTTCGGCGTAGCCACCCGCCCGGCGCTGGACCCGGTGGAAGCAGTCCACAAGCTCAGCGAGCTTGGCGCCTACGGCATCACGTTCCACGACAATGACCTGGTCCCCTTCGACGCCACGGCGTCCGAGCGCGACCTCATCCTGAAGAACTTCAAGGCAGCGTTGGCCGAGACCGGACTGAAGACGCCCATGGTCACCACAAACCTGTTCAGCCACCCTGTGTTCAAGGATGGCGGGTTCACCTCGAACGACCGTTCCATCCGCCGCTTTGCCCTGAGCAAGATCCTCCGGAACATCGATCTCGCTGCTGAACTGGGTGCCGAGACCTTCGTGATGTGGGGCGGCCGCGAAGGCAGCGAATACGACGGCTCCAAGGATCTTTCCGCAGCCCTGGATCGCATGAAGGAAGGCGTGGACACCGCGGCCGGCTACATCAAAGAGAAGGGCTACGGCCTGCGCATCGCCCTTGAGCCCAAGCCGAACGAACCCCGCGGCGACATCTTCCTGCCCACCGTGGGCCATGGCCTGGCGTTCATCGCACAGCTGGAACACGGCGACATCGTAGGCCTTAACCCGGAAACGGGCCACGAGCAGATGGCCGGGTTGAACTTCACCCACGGCATTGCACAGGCCCTGTGGGCGGGCAAGCTCTTCCACATCGACCTCAACGGCCAGCGCGGGATCAAGTACGATCAGGACCTTGTTTTCGGCCACGGCGACCTCACCAGCGCCTTCTTCACCGTGGACCTCCTGGAGAATGGCTTCCCCAACGGCGGACCAAAGTACGACGGTCCGCGCCACTTCGACTACAAGCCCTCCCGTACCGACGGTTACGACGGCGTGTGGGAATCAGCCAAGTCCAACATGTCCATGTACCTCCTGCTGAAGGAACGCGCACTGGCCTTCCGCGCGGACCCCGAGGTTCAGGAAGCACTCGCCACCTCAGGCGTCTTCGAACTGGGCGAACCCACGTTGAACGCTGGAGAGACCACGGCGGATCTGCTGGCTGACGCCAGCGCCTTCGACACGTTCAACGCCGATCAGGCCGCCGAGCGCTCGTTCGCCTTCGTCCGCCTCAACCAGCTGGCCATCGAGCACCTGCTCGGCGCCCGCTAGGTCCTTCCCACCCACCGCAACCCCGCCGCCGGGCTCCCAAGGGTTCTCTTTGGAGACTCCTTGCCAGCCCGGCGGCGGTCCCCCTAAGGAACAAAAGCATGCCTCTCGTAGCCGGGATCGACAGCTCCACCCAGTCCTGCAAAGTGGTCATCCGGGATTCAGTCACTGGTGCCTTGGTACGTCAGGGCCGGGCCTCCCACCCCGAGGGCACAGAAGTCCACCCGGATCATTGGTGGTCAGCCCTCCAGGAAGCAATCGCACAGGCGGGCGGATTGGAAGACGTCGACGCCGTATCCGTCGGCGGCCAGCAGCATGGCATGGTGTGCCTTGACGAATCCGGAGACGTCGTCCGCCCGGCGCTGCTGTGGAACGACACCCGCTCGGCCGCGGACGCGGAAGAACTGATCCTCGAGGCCGGCAATGGCGATGCCACCGCGGGAGCGTCCTACTGGGCAACGCGCACCGGAACCGTGCCGGTGGCATCACTGACGGCCACCAAGCTCCGATGGCTGGCCAGGAACGAACCCGGAAACGCCCAACGGACAGCAGCTGTATGCCTTCCCCATGATTGGCTGTCCTGGCGCTTGGCCGGCCACGGACCCGGAAGCGGGCCGGCATCCTTGGACCTCCTCCGCACGGACCGCTCGGATGCTTCCGGTACGGGCTACTTCTCTGCCAGCAGCGGCGAATACCTGCCTGAGGTCCTCAACAGCACGCTCGGCCACGTGCCTGTACTGCCCGTTGTCGTCGGGCCGTTGGAAGCCGCGGGTAAGACACCTGGCGGCGCACTGATTGGGCCGGGGGCGGGCGACAACGCCGCAGCGGGACTGGGCGTGAGTGCCGCCGTGGGGGATGTTGTCATTTCGATCGGAACATCGGGGACGGTCTTCGCCGTTTCAGATGTTCCAGCGCAGGATGAAAGCGGGCTCGTGGCAGGCTTCGCGGACGCCACAGGCAATTACTTGCCGCTGGCCTGCACGCTCAATGCGACCAGGATCTTCGACGCTACAGCTGCGCTGCTCGGTGTGACCCTCACGGAGCTCGGCGACTTGGCTTTGTCTGCTCCGGAAGGCGCCGAAGGGCTGACTCTCGTCCCGTACTTCGAGGGCGAACGAACCCCGAACCTGCCGGAAGCCACGGGTTCACTCCACGGCATCACGGTTTCCAACTACACTCCCGCCAACATGGCACGGGCCGCAGTGGAGGGCGTGTTGTGTTCGTTGGCCGACGGGCTGGCCGCCCTGCAGGCGCAGGGTGGCTCCGCACAGCGCATCATCCTGGTGGGCGGCGGCGCTCAATCGACGGCGGTCCAACAGATCGCGGCCGCAGCCTTCGGATTGCCCGTCTTCGTCCCAGCACCCGGAGAATACGTGGCGGACGGCGCAGCCAGGCAAGCCGCAGGCATCCTGACAGGCAAATTGCCGGAATGGCCACTCGAGGGAACTGAGGTTGCTCACCGAAAAACCACCGGGAATCCGGAGTTCCTGACGAGGTACCGCCACTACGCTGCCAAGGTGGCCAAGGGCTGATCAACGCCGCGCGTGCTCTATCGTGACAGGGTGAGCACTGAAGAATCCGCACCGTCCCGGCCTCCCGTCATGGAGGACGTTGCCCGAGTGGCAGGTGTCTCCCACCAGACCGTCTCCCGGGTGTTGAATAACCACCCCAATGTGAGCTCAAAGACCCGCGAGCGCGTGGAACAGGCCATCACTGAGCTGGGGTACCGCCGGAACACTGCCGCGCGAAGCCTGGTCACTCGGCGATCCCAGACCATTGGCGTGCTTGGCAGCGAAATGGCACAGTACGGGCCGTCGCACACCCTCCTCGGAGTCCAGCAGGCGGCGAGGGAGGCGGGCTATTTTGTCAGCATCGCGGCCTTGCGGGAAGTAACGCCGGAGACCATCAAGGACGCCATGGCGCACTTCATGGACCAAGGCGTTGACGGCATCGTGGTGACCGTGCCCCACCCGGGGACTTTTGACGTCCTCAAAGACATCACAGCGCAGGTGCCCTTGGTTGCTGTTGGGTCCATCGGTGACGAGCACCTCACGGGCGCCACGGTGGACCAGCGGCAGGGTGCGCGGCTCGCCGTCGAGCATCTCTTGGAACTGGGGCACCAGCGGATAGGACACCTATCCGGGCCCGCTGATTGGATTGACGCCGCTGCCCGCATCGAGGGCTGGCGGGATGCGCTGACGGAGGCCGGGATCGAAGGGGAGACCCTTATTGAGGGCGATTGGAGCGCCGAATGCGGGTACCGCGAAGGTTTGAAAATCGCCGCAGACCGATCCGTGACAGCCCTGTTTGTCGCCAATGACCAGATGGCCCTCGGTGTACTCCGTGCGCTCAACGAACTTGGCGTCCGGGTGCCTGAGGACATCAGCGTGGTGGGCTTTGACGACCAACCGGAGTCGGCATACTTCATTCCGCCGTTGACCACGGTGGCGCAGGACTTCGAGGAACTCGGCCGGCGTTGCATCGGCTTGCTGTTGGATCGGCTGGAGAGCGGCAGCACCGGCACTCCTGTCACGGTGGCACCGCGGCTGGTTGTCCGCTCCACAACGGCGCCGGCCATCAGCTAAGCGTCCCGCCCGCCAAGAACCCGCGTCATGAGCCTCGCTTTCGGACTGCACGCTCTTGACATCAAAGTTGTGAGCGCTAACAATTGCATCAGACCTTCTTCAGTTTTCCACCCCGACCCCCGGCAATGAGGCCTTGGCCAGCCGGATGGAGACCCCATGAATACCTCTGAAAACATCCCGCTCGACGAACAGTTCGTCATTGGCGTGGACTATGGCACTTTGTCCGGCCGCGCCGTCGTTGTGCGCGTATCTGACGGCGCCGAGATCGGCAGTGGCGTGTTCGAATACCCGCACGCCGTCGTTACGGACAACCTGCCCGGAAGCAGCCAGCGACTCCCCGCCGATTGGGCCCTCCAAGTACCCAACGATTACCGCGACGTCCTGCGCAACGCTGTACCGGCCGCCGTCGCCGATGCCGGAATCAACCCGGAAAATGTGGTGGGCATCGCCACCGACTTCACCGCGTGCACCATGGTTCCGACGACGGCGGACGGTACGCCGCTGAACGAACTGGAACGCTTCGCGGATCGACCACACGCCTTCGTCAAGTTGTGGCGTCACCATGCGGCCCAGCCGCAGGCGGACCGCATCAACCAGCTCGCCGCAGAACGCGGCGAATCTTGGCTTCCCCGTTACGGCGGTCTGATCTCTTCTGAGTGGGAGTTCGCCAAGGGACTGCAGCTCCTCGAGGAGGATCCGGAAGTTTACGGCGCCATGGAGCACTGGGTTGAGGCCGCCGACTGGATCGTTTGGCAGCTCTGCGGCAGCTACGTCCGCAACGCCTGCACCGCCGGGTACAAGGGCATTTACCAGGACGGAAAGTACCCGTCCCAGGACTTCCTGACTGCACTCAACCCGGATTTCAAGGACTTTGTGTCCGAAAAGCTCGAACACACCATCGGCCGCTTGGGAGATGCCGCCGGCTACCTCACGGAAGAAGCCGCGGCATGGACCGGCCTTCCGGCGGGAATCGCAGTAGCAGTAGGCAACGTGGACGCCCACGTCAGCGCACCGGCCGCGAACGCCGTTGAACCAGGACAGCTAGTAGCGATCATGGGCACCTCCACCTGCCACGTAATGAACGGGGACGTCCTCCGCGAAGTCCCCGGCATGTGCGGAGTAGTGGACGGCGGCATCGTGGATGGGCTGTGGGGTTACGAAGCAGGCCAGTCCGGTGTGGGCGACATCTTCGGTTGGTTCACCAATAACGGAGTACCACCGGAATACCACCAAGCCGCCAAGGACAAGGGCTTGGGCATCCACGAGTACCTCACCGAACTCGCGGAAAAGCAGGCAATCGGCGAGCACGGGCTGATCGCCTTGGACTGGCACTCGGGCAACCGCTCAGTGCTGGTGGACCACGAACTCTCCGGCGTGGTGGTGGGCCAGACCCTGGCCACCAAGCCCGAGGACACATACCGGGCGCTGCTGGAAGCCACTGCCTTTGGCACCCGGACCATCGTGGATGCCTTCCGCGATTCCGGCGTCCCGGTCAAGGAGTTCATCGTGGCCGGCGGGCTCCTGAAGAACAAGTTCCTGATGCAGGTGTACGCCGACATTACCGGCCTCCAGCTCTCCACCATCGGATCAGAGCAGGGTCCTGCGCTGGGCTCGGCAATCCACGCAGCCGTGGCCGCAGGGAAATACAAGGACATCCGTGAAGCCGCCACCTCCATGGCTGCCGCTCCCGGCGCCGTCTACACGCCCATCCCGGAAAACGTGGCCGCCTACGACGTCCTCTTTCAGGAATACCGCACCCTGCACGACTACTTCGGCCGCGGCACCAACAACGTCATGCACCGCCTCAAGGCCATCCAACGCGCCGCGATCCAAGGCTCCTCACACAATGGCCCAGCGGCCCAGGCCAGCACTTTGGAAGGAGCATCCGCATGAGCTCGCTTCTGGAATCCATCGCGAAGGTCCGCAGGGACGTCTGCGATCTGCATGCCGAACTGACCCGCTACGAATTGGTCGTTTGGACCGCAGGCAACGTGTCTGGCCGTATCCCGGGTCACGACCTCATGGTCATCAAGCCATCCGGCGTCTCCTATGACCAGCTCACGCCTGAGCTCATGGTGGTCACTGACCTGTACGGCACACCCGTCCGGGGAATGAACACCGGGAGCGCCGGCACCGTGGATTGGGGCAACCCGGAGCTCTCCCCGTCCTCCGATACCGCAGCGCACGCCTACGTCTACCGGCACATGCCCGAGGTAGGAGGTGTGGTCCACACCCACTCCACTTACGCCACGGCTTGGGCTGCGCGCGGCGAGGAAATCCCCTGCGTGCTGACCATGATGGGCGATGAGTTCGGCGGGCCCATTCCGGTGGGACCGTTCGCGCTGATCGGCGACGACTCCATCGGCCAAGGCATCGTGGAGACCCTCAAGAACTCCAACTCCCCCGCGGTCCTGATGCAGAACCACGGCCCCTTCACCATCGGCAAGTCCGCCCGCGAGGCGGTCAAGGCTGCGGTGATGTGCGAGGAAGTGGCCAGGACGGTCCATATTTCCCGCCAACTCGGTGAGCCACTGCCCATTGACCAGGCCAAGATCGAGTCCCTCTACAAGAGATACCAGAACGTTTACGGCCGCTAAAGCGCAGCCGCTCAAAGAGCAGCCGCTTTCAGCCCGTAGCCACCACGCCGGACCCCATACTCCAGGAGCACCACATGCCCAGCGCCACCAGTAATCCCGCTAACAACACCTCCCTCGAACAGTACGAGGTGTGGTTCCTCACCGGCAGCCAGCACCTTTACGGCGAAGACGTCCTTAAGCAGGTAGCAGCGCAGTCACAGGAGATTGCCAACGCCCTCAATGCCAACAGCAACGTTCCGGTCAAGCTCGTGTGGAAGCCGGTCCTCACCGATTCCGACGCCATCCGCCGCACAGCACTCGAAGCCAACGCGGACGACTCCGTGATCGGCGTGACCGCTTGGATGCACACGTTCAGCCCCGCCAAGATGTGGATCCAGGGCCTGGACGCACTGCGCAAACCCCTGCTTCACCTTCACACGCAGGCCAACAGGGACCTTCCCTGGGCCGACATCGACTTCGACTTCATGAACCTCAACCAGGCAGCCCACGGAGACCGCGAGTTCGGGTATATCCAGTCGCGACTCGGCGTGCCGCGGAAGACCGTCGTCGGACATGTCAGCAACCCTGAGGTTGCCCGCCAGGTTGGTGCGTGGCAGCGCGCCTCGGCTGGTTGGGCCGCCGTCCGCACACTGAAGTTGACCCGTTTCGGCGACAACATGCGCAACGTCGCCGTCACCGAAGGCGATAAGACCGAAGCCGAGCTTCGCTTCGGCGTCTCGGTGAACACCTGGTCCGTCAACGAGCTCGCTGACGCTGTCCACGGCGCGGCAGAGTCCGACGTCGACTCCTTGGTTGCCGAGTACGAGCGGCTTTACGAGGTGGTCCCCGAACTTAAGAAGGGCGGCGCCCGCCATGAGTCGCTGCGCTACAGCGCCAAGATCGAACTGGGTCTCCGCAGCTTCCTGGAGGCCAACGGTTCCGCAGCTTTCACAACCTCGTTCGAGGACCTCGGCGAACTGCGACAACTCCCAGGCATGGCGGTCCAGCGTCTCATGGCTGACGGTTATGGCTTTGGCGCCGAGGGCGACTGGAAGACCGCCATCCTGGTTCGCGCGGCGAAAGTCATGGGCGGGGACCTGCCCGGCGGTGCCTCGCTCATGGAGGACTACACGTACCACCTGGAACCGGGAAGTGAGAAGATCCTGGGCGCGCACATGCTGGAGGTCTGCCCGTCATTGACCGCCAAGAAGCCGCGCGTTGAGATCCACCCGCTGGGCATCGGCGGCAAGGAAGACCCCGTCCGCATGGTGTTCGACACCGACGCCGGTCCCGGCGTCGTGGTGGCGTTGTCCGATATGCGGGATCGCTTCCGTCTGGTGGCGAACGTGGTGGACGTCGTGGATCTTGACCAGCCGCTGCCCAACTTGCCGGTTGCCCGCGCACTCTGGGAGCCCAAACCCAACTTCGCTACCTCCGCCGCCGCGTGGCTCACCGCCGGCGCCGCGCACCACACGGTATTGTCCACGCAGGTGGGTCTGGACGTGTTCGAGGACTTCGCCGAAATCGCCAAGACCGAACTTCTCACCATCGATGAGGACACCACCATCAAGCAGTTCAAGAAGGAACTCAACTGGAACGCGGCCTACTACAAGCTGGCCGGCGGCCTGTGAGCACCGAATTCACGCTGAGCGCGGGCGGCTACACGGCAGTTGTCACCGCCCGCGCGGCCGCGCTGCGCGTCCTGCAGTTTGAAGGCCGGGACCTCATTGTCCCGTTTCCGGAGGGTGGTCCGATCCCGGACTACCGTGGCGTTATCGCCGCGCCGTGGCCCAACAGGATCGCCGACGGCACGTACAGCTTCGACGACGTGGAGCACCACGTGCCGATCAACGAACCGGAGCGGGCCACGGCCTTGCACGGGCTCGCCTTCCCGCTCGATTGGGTCCTGAAAGAGTCCGACGCCGGTTCGCTCACCTTGACGTGCACGGTAGGACCCACGGCCGGATACCCTTTCGTGCTGGAGCTTTCGGCCCGGTTCATGCTGGACGAGGCCGGGCTGCACACGCAGGTGACGGCCAGGAACGCAGCCGATGTCGCTGCTCCCTACGGCGTCTGCCCGCACCCCTATCTCGTGGCGGGCACCTCGCCTCTGAATGAATGGGTCCTTGAGTTCGCTGCGGATTCATTCTTGGAAGTCACCCCGGACAGGCTGCTGCCAGTGGGCGTCGTGGGCGTGGAGGGCCACGCGTTCGACTTCCGCAATGCGCGGGCCATCGGCAGCACGGAAATCGATCACGCCTTCACGGGAATAACGTTCGACGGCGGGCTGGCGCGGCTGGCGCTGAGGGACCCGGCGGGCACCGGCGTCGGAATGTCCTGGGACGAAAGCTGCCCTTGGCTGCAGATCCATACGGCCGACAAGCCGGCACCGATCCCGAGCCGCATTGGCCTGGCCGTGGAGCCCATGACCTGCCCGCCGGATGCCTTCAACAGCGGCACGGAGCTGATCCGGCTGGAACCGGGCGCATCACACACGGCGTCCTGGAGCATATACGCCCTGTAGTTACCCAACTAAGTCGCAGTTCAGGCCGTTTTGACCGCTCAAGACGGCCTTAATTGCGACTCAGTCGGGTGAGCCGGCTGTGCTTTGGCGGACCACAAGTTCGGGCGTGAACACCACTGCCCGGTGCTTGGTTCCGCCGCTCTCCTGCTCCTCAGCGAGCAGCTCGATTGCCGTCCGGCCCAACGCTTCTGTCGGCTGGCGGATGGAGGACAACGGGACCACTGCGGAGATGGCGAAATCGATGTCGTCGTAGCCAATGAGGGCGATGTCCTCCGGGATGCGAACCGTCCGCAGCATCGTCAGGGATTGCATGACTCCGAGCGCCAGGAGGTCGTTGGAGCAAAACACCGCTTCAGGCCGTGCCGCCGGGTCTCTCTCCACCAGCTTGTTGCCCACTTTGCGACCGGTGAGGACTGTCTGCCCCTCGGAGTCGAGCACCTCGATGCTGGCATCCGATACTTCGCCGACAGCGCGCTGCGCGCCCTTGAGTCGGCTGGCCACCTGGCGGATGGAGGGCGTGCCAACAAAGGCCAGACGACGGCGACCCAGGTCCAGCAGGTGCCTGGCGGCCAGATATCCGCCTTCCTCGTCATCCACGGAGACTGAGCTGCAGCGCTCGGTGTCCGCGAGCTCATCTACCAGGACGGTGGGAACTCCCCGTTCGCGGAGGGTATCGATCCGTTCTCTGACGTCGCCTACCGGAGAAATCAGCAGGCCCTGGACGCGCTGTTCCTGGAACAGGTCCATGTAGTGGGCTTCACGGGAGGCGTCTTGGCCGCTATCCCCCACCAGCACCACGCTTCCAAGGGCCGTGGCAGCATCTTCAGCGGCACGAGCCACGGAGGAGAAGAACGGGTTTCCAACGTCGAGCACGATCAAGCCGATGGTGCGGCTCTGGCCAGCACGGAGTTGGCGGGCGGCGTCATTGCGGACGAAGCCTAGTTCAGCGATGGATTTGAGAACGCGTTCCTTGGTCCTCTGTGAAACCCGGTCCGGATAGTTCAGCACATTGGAAACAGTTCCCACTGCTACCTGGGCGTGAGTGGCAACGTCTTTGATGCTGGCTGTCTGGGACATGCTTTCCGATCTCCGCTGGCTGACGTCAATGTGTTGGAAACGCCTTGACACCCTCCCGTTTACGAGGGTAATTTGAATCGTAACAAATGAAACGATTCAAAGACGAGTAACCCTGGAGATCCGCACATGAGGGTTTGTTTCCGCTCTTCAGTCCAACCGGAACTGATGGCCGAGTACAAGCAGCGCCACGCCGCCGTATGGCCGGAGATGCTGGCCGCACTGAAGAACGCCGGGTGGAACAACTACTCACTGTTCCTCGCTCCGGATGGCCAATTGATCGGCTACCTGGAATGCGAAGACTACGAGGCAGCGCAGGCCCGCATGGCCGTGACAGAGGTCAACGCCCGCTGGCAGGCCGAGATGGCCACCCTCTTCGCGAACAGCGATGTCCTTCCGGACCAAGGTTTTGAGGTGGTCGAGGAAGTTTTCAACCTCGAAGACCAACTTGCTGCGGCGGACGACGCCACAGCCGCCGCCACCACACACATAGACAAAGACCCCGCCCACGAGTACCAAAAGGAACAAGCATGAACACCACAGAATCGGCCCTGGGCCGTCTAGGGGAACTGGCCATTGAAGTGCCGTCCTGGGCCTACGGAAATTCCGGGACCCGATTCAAGGTCTTCGGCACTGCAGGTACACCGCGCACCGTCCAGGAAAAGATCGCGGACGCCGCGAAGGTCCACGAGCTCACCGGCCTGGCCCCCACGGTCGCCTTGCACATCCCGTGGGACAAAGTGGACGACTACTCGGCCCTGCGCGAGTACGCCGCGGGTCTGGGTGTTGGGTTGGGCACCATCAACTCCAACACGTTCCAGGATGACGAGTACAAGTTCGGCTCGCTGACCTCGTCCAACGAGTCCGTGCGTCGCCGGGCCATTGATCACCACTTGGAGTGCATCGAGATCATGCACGCTACCGGTTCCAAGGACCTGAAGATCTGGCTGGCGGATGGCACCAATTACCCTGGCCAGGACGATATCCGCGGCCGCCAGGACCGCCTCGCCGAGTCCCTCCAGGAAATCTACGCAGGCCTCGGCGACGAGCAGCGCCTGGTCCTGGAGTACAAGTTCTTCGAGCCGGCTTTCTATCACACCGATGTTCCGGACTGGGGCACTTCCTACGCTCAGACCCTTGCCCTGGGTGAGAAGGCGTTCGTTTGCCTGGATACCGGGCACCACGCCCCGGGTACCAACATCGAGTTCATCGTGATGCAGCTCCTGCGCCTGGGCAAGCTGGGTTCGTTCGACTTTAACTCCCGCTTCTACGCCGATGACGACCTGATTGTTGGCGCGGCCGATCCGTTCCAGCTGTTCCGCATCATGCACGAGGTCATCCGCGGCGGCGGTTTCGGCAAAGATTCCGGCGTCGCGCTGATGCTGGACCAGTGCCACAACTTGGAAGAGAAGATCCCCGGCCAGATCCGCTCAGTGCTCAACGTCCAGGAAATGACGGCCCGCGCCCTGCTCGTGGACACCGCAGCACTCTCCGAAGCGCAGCGTGCCGGGGACGTTCTGGCCGCCAACGGCATCTTCAACGATGCCTTCTACACCGACGTCCGCCCGGTCCTGGCCGAGTGGCGCGAATCCCGCGGCCTCCCCGCCGACCCGATGGCCGCGTACAAGGCCAGCGGTTACCAGAAGAAGATCAACGAGGACCGCGCAGGCGGCCAGCAAGCCGGATGGGGCGCTTAAGAGCATGACCACGAATAAGACTGTTGAAGAACTGATCAGCCGTTCCAACCGCCTCGGTGCGGATAAGCGGAACACCAACTTCGCCGGCGGCAACACCTCCGCAAAGGGCACCGAGAAGGATCCGGTGACGGGTCAGGACGTTGAACTCCTGTGGGTCAAGGGCTCCGGCGGAGACCTCGGCACGCTGAATGCTGAGAACCTTGCAGTCCTTCGGCTGGACCGGCTGCAGGCACTCAAGGATGTTTACCCCGGCGTCGAGCGCGAAGACGAAATGGTGGCCGCCTTTGATTACTGCCTGCACGGCAAGGGCGGCGCTGCACCGTCGATCGATACCGCCATGCATGGTCTCGTTGATGCTGCCCATGTTGACCACCTGCACCCGGACTCGGGCATCGCGATCGCCACCGCAGTGGACGGCGAAGCCCTGACGTCCAAGGTCTTCGGCGACAAGGTCGTGTGGGTTCCGTGGCGTCGCCCTGGTTTCCAGCTGGGCCTGGACATCGCGGCGATCAAGGAAGCCAACCCGCAGGCCATCGGCACCATTCTGGGCGGCCACGGCATCACCGCGTGGGGCGCCACCAGCGAAGAGGCCGAGGCCAACTCGTTGTGGATCATCGATCAGGCCGAGAACTACATCAAGGACAATGGCAAGGCCGAGCCCTTCGGCGCCACGCTCCCCGGCTACAGCGCCCTCCCCGAGGCCGAGCGCAGGGCCAAGGCGGCCGCCCTCGCTCCCGTGATCCGCGGCCTGGCCTCCACGGACAAACCGCAGCTGGGGCACTTCAGCGATGACGCCGTCGTTCTTGAATTCCTCGCCGCGGAAGAGCACTCGCGCCTCGGTGCGCTGGGCACGTCCTGCCCGGACCACTTCCTGCGGACCAAGGTCAAGCCGCTGGTCCTGGACCTGCCGGCCGATGCCTCGATCGAAGACTCCGTGGCCCGGCTCAAGGAACTGCACGCGGCCTACCGCGAGGACTACCAGGCGTATTACGACCGTCACGCTGACGAGAACAGCCCGGCCCTCCGTGGCGCGGACCCGGCCATCGTGCTGATCCCCGGCGTGGGCATGTTCTCCTTCGGCAAGGACAAGCAGACCGCACGCGTGGCCGGCGAGTTCTACATCAACGCCATCAACGTGATGCGCGGCGCGGAGGCGATCTCCACGTACGCCCCGATCGAGGAATCCGAGAAATTCCGCATCGAGTACTGGGCTCTGGAGGAAGCCAAGCTCGCCCGCATGCCCAAGCCCAAGTCCCACGCCACCCGCATCGCGCTGGTGACCGGTGCGGCGTCCGGCATTGGCAAGGCGATCGCCACCCGTTTGGCGTCCGACGGCGCGTGCGTGGTCATTGCCGACCTGAACCTTGAGAATGCACAGAAGGTTGCCGAGGAACTGGGCGGTTCCGACGTCGCCATCGGCGTCCAGGCGGACGTGACCGATGAAGCGCAGATCGCTGCCGCGGTTCAGGAGGCCGCGCTCGCCTTCGGTGGCCTGGACCTTGTGGTCAACAACGCCGGCCTGTCCATCTCCAAGCCGCTGCTGGAAACCACCGAGAAGGACTGGGACCTCCAGCACAACGTCATGGCCAAGGGCTCGTTCCTGGTCTCCAAGGCCGCAGCCAAGGTCATGATCGATCAGGGCATGGGCGGAGACATCATTTACATCTCCTCCAAGAACTCCGTGTTCGCCGGCCCCAACAACATCGCCTACTCCGCTACCAAGGCAGACCAGGCCCACCAAGTGCGACTGCTCGCCGCCGAACTGGGCGAGCACGGTGTCCGCGTCAACGGCATCAACCCCGACGGCGTGGTCCGAGGCTCCGGCATCTTCGCCGGCGGCTGGGGCGCCAAGCGTGCCGCCGTGTACGGCGTGGACGAGCAGGAACTGGGCAAGTACTACGCCCAGCGCACGCTCCTCAAGCGCGAAGTCCTCCCGGAGCACGTGGCCAATGCCGCGTCCGTGCTCACCAGCAACGAGCTCTCCCACACCACCGGCCTCCACATCCCCGTGGACGCCGGCGTGGCAGCAGCATTCCTCCGCTAGGACCAACAGTGACCAACGGAACCACCACGCACACCGCCCCGGCATACGCCGGGGCGGTGTGCGCTCCCGCAGACATCAACGCGGTGTTCGCCGCCATCGACATCGGAGCCTCCTCCGGCCGCGTCATGCTCGGCCGCGTCTCCCCCTCCACAGGCGTCTCCCTCGAGACGATCCACCGCTTTCCCAACGGAGTAGTGGAGCTCGACGGCGGCCTCCACTGGGACTTCGACGCCCTGTTCGCCGAGGTGCTCAAGGGACTCACGGCGGCCGCTTCCGTGGCGGCCACGAACGGCGAGCGCATCGTGAGCGTCGGCATCGACACCTGGGCAGTGGACTACGGCCTGGTGAACAAAGCCGGCGAACTCACCGCGCAACCCTACAGCTACCGGGACGAGCGCAGCCGGGCCACCGTGGGACGGGTCCATGCGGTCATTTCCCCGGAGAAGCTGTACGCCACCACCGGCTTGCAGTACCTGCAGTTCAACACTTTGTACCAGCTGGCGGCGGAGCCGAACCTGGACGGGGTACAGGCTCTCCTGATCCCGGACCTGATCGCGTTCCTACTCACGGGAGAGCGTCGGACCGAGGCTACCAACGCTTCCACCACGGGTCTCTTCGATGCCGTCAAGGGCGAGTGGGCCACCGGATTCTTGGATGCCTTGGGGCTCCCCCGGAGCATCTTCCCGCCGCTCATCCAGCCCGGCGAAACCGTGGGCACACTGTTGCCGGCGATCCTGAAGCAGACGGGCTTGCCCGCGGATGCCACGGTGGTGGCCGTGGGTTCCCATGACACAGCATCAGCCGTGGCGGCCGTCCCCGCTGACGGAGACGACTTCGCCTATATCTCCTCTGGTACCTGGTCCCTGGTGGGCGTGGAGTTGGACGCCGCAGTGCTGACCGAAGCGAGCCGTAGCGCCAACTTCACCAACGAACGCGGCGTGGACGGAACCATCCGTTATCTCCGCAACGTCGGCGGCCTGTGGTTGTTGAGCGAATGCCAGCGTTACTGGGCTGCCCAGGGATTGAGCCAATCGCTTCCGGCCTTGCTTGAGGCCGCTGCTGCCCTTCCTGCCGGCGGTCCGCAGATCAACGCCGATGATCCGGCCTTCACGGCACCTGACAACATGCCTGATCGTATCCGCGCAGCTGTGCGCAACACAGGTGCGCTGCTCCCGGACCGGCCTGCCGCCGTCGTGCGTTGCATCATGGACAGCCTTGCGGCCGGTTACGCCAGAACGCTGGCCGATGCCGAGCGGCTCACCGGTCGAAGCACCAGCGTGGTGCACATAGTTGGAGGCGGTTCCCAGAACCGGCTCCTGTGCCAGCTCACCGCAGACGCGACTGGCAAATCCGTGATCGCGGGACCTGTGGAAGCGACGGCGCAGGGCAACGTCCTGGTGCAGGCGCGTGCTGCGGGTGTAGTCGCGGGTGGCCTAAGTGAGCTGCGCGCGCTCGTTGCGGCGGGAACGCAACTGGTGCGGTACGAATTTAGGGATGCTTTTGCGTCACAATCAGGAGGATCCTAGTTAGAGCCGAGTCTACGACGAACAAATGTAACCGAATGGTGCCATCATAGAGCAATGAACATGAACGCGGAGGCTGTTGGCCGCACTATGCGCGAGCGACGGAAAGCCCTCGGCTATACGCAACAAGCCCTGGCTGACTCCATAGGGACTTCCCGCAAGTTTGTTGTGGACCTGGAATCAGGAAAGGAAGGTGCATCCTTCGGGTTGGCCCTGAAGGCGATGCGAGTCCTCGGCCTGGAAATAACCTCCCATGAGAGCTCTTTCCATGAATTCGCGGCTGACTTTGCACGCACTCTGAACGAGGGCGACTACCACTACGCCATCCGGTTGCTGGGCGAATACACCAACTCCTCGCTCGCTGCGGGCCGGGCACTGATGCCCGCTGCCCCTTCCTTCAATGACGACGCTTACCGGGCAGCACTTGGCGCAGTCACGCTATGGGTCTCAGCAAAGACCGGCTCTCCCGCACCAAAGTGGGCGAAAAACGCCAAGGCATCGTCGCAGCCGGTTTTCCTGGCCGAGAAGCTCCATCCGATCAGTGACCGAATGAAAGACCTCATTCGTAGTGAGACTCCCGCTGAGATCGCTGCAATGAACGTATGGATCCGCGAGAGAGATTTGGCCACGGTTTGAGGGTGCTCGAATTCCAACGTGCCGACGTGGTTGAACTGCTTCGCTAATTGGAAGCCCGGCTTGGAACCCGCGGCGTCACCTTAGACATCCAAATCGTAGGTGGCGCCGCACTCCTGCTGCATGGCATCTTGGACCGCGCAACCAGCGATATTGATGCACGCTACACTCCCATTGGCGACGTGGTGAAGTGGCCGCAGCCATGGAGCAGGAGTACGGGTTGCCCCCGAAGTGGCTAAACAGCAATGCAGCAGCCTTCCTCCCCGAAGAAGCGCGGTGGATCGCCGACCCAAAGGGGACCTCATCAGCCATCCAGCTCGCCGACCTGCCCACCTTGGCTGCAATGAAGATAGCTGCGGAGAGGGCGAAAGACATTGAGGACCTTGGCCACATAGTGCTGGCACTGGGGATCGAAAAAGCCGGCGACCTCGTGCAACTCGCTTTCGAGAAATATGGCGAGCACTCTATAGCTCTCAGCGCACCAGCAGACAATTACGAAATCGTTGCTGAAGAAGCAATGGCCGCAGCCAGAGCCTTGCGTCGGCCACCCAGCTAGCCTTTCACTAGCGCTAAGAACGCGAACGTCTGGTACGTCACAGCGCCGGGTGAGGGTGCCGCGCTAAACTGATCGCATTATGATCCGCACAATGTTCAAGTCCAAGATTCACCGCGCTACGGTGACCCACGCCGACCTCCACTACGTCGGTTCGGTCACTGTCGACCTGGACCTCCTGGACGCGGCCGACATCCTTCCCGGCGAGTTCGTCTCCATTGTTGACGTCACCAACGGCGCCCGGCTGGAGACGTACACCATTGCCGGCGAGCGCGGTTCAGGCGTGATCGGGATCAACGGCGCGGCCGCCCATCTGGTACATGTGGATGACACGGTCATCCTCATTACCTACGCAGAAATGACCACGGAAGAGGCCCGGACATACGAGCCCAGGGTGGTCCACGTGGGCAAGGACAACAAGATCCTGCAGCTCGGCAACGACCCCGCTGAGGGCCACACTCCCGGGCTCATGCGCCCTCCGCACGCACTCAGTAACGCGGCGCACCTCAGCTAAGGCTCCACAACAAACGCTCGACGTCGGCACTCACCGGAGTGCCGACGTCGAACGCGTCTACACGTCCGTATGACGGAACTCTCGGCAGAAAACGCTTACTCGGACGGCGATTCTGGCTAGGCTGGGAACCGTGATCCAACGATTCCCACACAGCGCAGCCTCATGATTGGTGTCCTGTCCGGGTTCTTCGTGGTGTGGGCCATCATCCTGGTGGGCATGTTCGTTGGACGCCGGAACATCCTTGGCGAGAATGCCCGCTCCGTCCTGAGCTCGCTGACTTTCTTCGTGGCGAGTCCGGCGCTCCTGTTCGAGACCTTGAGCAAAGCCAAACTGCATGACGTCTTCGCCGCCCCTTTGCTGGTGACTGCGGTGGGCGCTGTGGTGACGGGCTTGCTGTTCTTTCTGATTGCGAAGTTCTGGCTGAAGCGGGCCATGCCCGAAGCCCTGATGTCCTCCATGAGTTCCTCCCTGGCCAACTCCGCCAACCTTGGCATCCCGATTGCCGTTTTCGTCCTGGGTGACGCGAGCTACGTGGCACCGCTGCTGATCTTCCAGCTGGCGTTCTTCACGCCCCTGTACCTGATGGCCCTCGACGCCAGCACCAGTACGCACCGAACAACTCCCCTGCGCTTCCTGCTGATGATCGTGAAGAACCCCATGATCGTGGGCTCGGCGCTGGGCCTGTTGGTGGCGGGTACGGGTTTCCACGTCCCGACGCTCATCCTGGAGCCGATCCACCTGATCGGCGGTGCCGCGATTCCGGCCATGCTGATGTCCTTCGGCATGAGCCTGAACGGATCCAAGCCGTTGCAGAAGGCCTCGGGGCGGAGAGTGGATACCCTGCTGGCAAGCGGCTTCAAGCTGATTGTCCACCCCCTGATCGCATACCTGTTCGCCCGCTTCGCGCTGGGCATGGACGGGCACGCACTCTTTGCCGTGGTGGTGACATCCGCGCTTCCCACAGCCCAGAATGTTTTCGTCGCGGCGAACCGTTACCAAGCGGGTATTACCGTGGCCAAGGACACCGTTCTCATCACCACCATCGTGGCCGTGCCGGCCATGATCGCCGTGGCGCTGCTGCTCACCTAGCGCTGAGTTACTCCACGTCCGCACTCGCCAGATAGTGGTCCAAGAGCTGAGCGCAGCGGATGAAGCCCAGATGCGAGTATGCCTGCGGGTGGTTGCCCAAGTGTGTTTCCGTACCGGGATCGTACTCCTCCGGCAGCAAGCCCGTTGGCCCGAACAAGGCCACCAGCTGGTTGAACAGCTCCAAGGCATCATCCAAGCGGCCAACGGCAAGGTACGCCTCGATCAGCCAGGTGGTGCAGATGTGGAAACCGCCCTCCAAACCCGGCAGTCCGTCGTCGTACCTGTACCGGAAAACGGTGGGCCCCACACGCAATTCCCGCTCAACGGCAGTGACGGTATCCAGGAAGCGCTGGTCCTGAACATCCAGCAGGCCCGAAAGCCCAACGTGGAGGACGGCGGCGTCCAGGTCAGGGCTGTCGTACGCCACGGTGTAGGACGCGGCGGATGAATCCCAGCCTTCGCGGAGGACTTCCTCGCGGATGGTTTGGGCAGTAGGCGCCCATTCTGCATGAGGCGAACGACCGTGCAAAGCTGCAGCCTGGAGGGCCCTGTCCAGCGTGACCCAACACATGACCTTGGTGTACACATGGTGCCTGGGGGGCCTGCGTGCTTCCCAAATTCCGTGGTCGGGCTCGTGCCAACGGGCAAGCACCGCATGGGCCATCTGCTCCATGAGGAACCAGTGCTCATCGGGCAGGAACCCGCGGCGCTCGGCAAGATCATGGATCAGCTCGGCGATGGGACCGAACACGTCCAGCTGCACTTGGTGGTCTGCCGCGTTGCCGATCCGGACCGGACGCGAGCCCGCATAACCGGGCAGGCTCTCCACGATTGCCTCCGTGGACAGAGGAGAGCCGGTCACCGAGTAGAGGGGGTGCAGCCACTCGGGCCCAGGAGCGTTCTGGAGGATGCCGTCCAGCCAGGCAAGGAACCCGTTGGCCTCCTGCGTGGAGCCCAACGACACCAGCGCATTCACTGTCATGGACCCGTCACGCAGCCAGCAATACCGGTAGTCCCAGTTGCGGGTTCCCCCGATGCCCTCAGGCAGCGATGTGGTGGGCGCGGCAAGCACGGCGCCGGTGGGTTCGTGGACGAGCGACTTCAGCACCAGCGCGGAGCGCCGCACCAATGACGTTTTGATGGTGGGCAGTTGCAGTGCCTTGATCCACTCCCGGGAGGACTGCCCGACGGCGGCACGCCGGTTTGGTTCGCCGTCCGGGTCAGCGGGTGGTGGCTCGGTGTCACCGCAGCGAAGGTTCAGCACCACAGGACCGTTGTCCAGGGGAATCTCGGCGGTAGCAGTGGCGTATTTACCGTCGCTGGTGATCATGAAGGTGACGCCTTGCGCGGAGAGGATGATCGGATCCGAGGTACCCATGATGTGGACTTCATTGCCACGGATCTCCATGCCGAAGGGGGCATTGGCGTAATCAGGCCTGGGGGCAAACACCACACGCGCAGCCCCCGTTCCGGAGAGGACGCGGACCAGGCTGGTAATGCCTTCCGGCGCGGGCTCCAAGTAATCGGTCACGGTGACATCGGCCCAGCGGGTCTCCACAATCATGGTGTTGTCCACATAACGCTGCGCCAGCACCTGTGAGGCCTTCACCGGCTCGATGCTGAAGTGGCCGGCGGGCTCACCGCCAAGAATGTGGGCAAAAATCGACCCGGAATCCGGCAAAGGATGGCTCATCCAGCACACTTTGGCGTCCGGGGTAAGCAACGCGGTGGAGCTTCCGTTGCCGATCATGGAATGCCGTTCCAGGCCTACCGCGTCTTCGCCGAACAACCATGCCCGCCGAAGTTCGAACAACAAAGCCAGCACGCGGGCAAAGGCCTCCGGGTCCGGAAGGGTATGTGCCGCCGTCGTATCCCCCGGTCCCACGTGCAGGCCAAGGTCCGGTCCGCGCAGGGTGGCGATCGCTTTTTCGTCACTCTCGGCGTCGCCGGCAAAAAGTGCGGCGCTGACGCCCAGCCGCGCACGAAGCTGCTCCAGGGCCTGGCCTTTGGCCGGTTCCTCAACGGTCAAATCCAGCACCGTTCCATCAATGATGAAATACAGCCCGAACTCGATGGCTATCTTCTGCGAAACGAAGATCACCCGCTCCACTACCTCGGGAGTCGCCGGGCGGGTATGCACGGCAACACCCACGGGTTTGCGGACAACGCTGATGCCCTTCTCGGAAGCAACGGCTTCGGTCAACGCGGCGGCCACTTGTTGAAGCAGCTGCTCCGTGGCGAGGGAGAGCGTGTAGGCATAGCCCATGTCGAACTCCACGCCGTGGGACCCCACCAAGTGAACCTCTGCCGGCAGCCGGGACACCGCCGCCAAATCCCTCAGGGACCTACCCGAAATGATCGCGGTGTGCGTGTTGGGCAAGGCGGCCAGCGCACGGAGTGCCACAGCAGCACTGTCCAGCGGCAACGTTTCCGTGGAAACACCCTCAGCGGAGCAGAGCGTCCCGCCATAGTTGCATGCCACCAGCAGCCCGGGCACCCGGGCGAGTGCCCTGAGTTCCGAGAACAGCTCGGGCGTGATGCCATGCTGCGCGTCGGATTGGAGGACGGTCCGGAGGAGGCCAAGCGGGAGCGATTTCATCAGCAGTGCCGAGTCGGCCACTGCTTGGTTCAAGTGCGTAGGCATGGCGAATCCTTCCGAAGCGGATAGCTATAGTCTCCGCCCGGACGGTTTCGCTTGACTACCTAGTAGATTGCGAATGCGTAAAGCTTTTCCTTGGATTTATGCGCTCACAAGCCCGGCAACCTCGGCCAGCAGTTCCACGGACCGCAGGCGCTCTTCGGTGCCGATGCTCTGGTGGGCCACGATCAGTTCATCAGCATCAGCGAACGCCGCAAACTCGTCGAGGTAGTCGCGCACAACATCCTTGGTACCCACGGCGGAGAACTTCATCATCTGCGCGATGTGCTGTCCCTGAGGGGAATCGAGCACCATGTCCGCTTCGTCATCGGTGAACTCGCGGCCGCCACCGAAGAACAGTGACACACGGGCCCGCTTCACTGCGAGATGGATGGCCTGCGCCTCGGCGTTGGAGTCCGCGGCAGTAACGTTCACGCCGGCGATCACGTGCGGCTCGGACAACTGATCCGAGGGCTTGAACTCGCGGCGGTAGACGGCCACAGCATCCTGCAGAGCGGCAGGGGCAAAGTGTGAAGCGAAAGCGTAGGGAAGACCCAACTGGGCGGCCAACTGGGCGCCGAAGAGCGAGGACCCCAGAATGTACAGCGGCACGTTGGTGCCCTTGCCCGGCGTCGCTTCAACACCTTGGATGCGGGTGGGCCCAGTGAGGTAGCCCTGCAGTTCAAGGACATCCTGAGGGAACCTGTCCGAGGACGTGTGGTCGCGCCGCAGCGCGCGCATGGTGTTCTGGTCGCTGCCGGGAGCCCGGCCCAGGCCGAGGTCGATCCGCCCCGGATGCAGCGTTTCCAGCGTGCCGAACTGCTCAGCGATGGTCAACGGCGAGTGGTTGGGCAGCATGACACCGCCGGCCCCGAGGCGGATGGTGTTGGTGTGCGCGGCGACATGGGCGATCAGGACACTCGTAGCCGAGGACGCAATGGCGGACATGTTGTGGTGCTCGGCGTACCAAACGCGGCGGTAGCCCAGCTCTTCAGCCTTCTGCGCCATGGCCACGCTGCCCGCGAGACTTTCCGCCACCGTCTGGCCCTTCCCGATGGTTGCCAGGTCGAGGATGGAAAGAGGAACAGTCACGGTGGAGGCCTTTCGGTACGTTTTGCGGTGCCGCACGGTTGATTGCCGACACTCTAGCGACAACGACGGCGGCACCCGGCTTATTTCTGTGAGTTGCGTCGCGCGGTGCCTCGGCTTGTGTTTTGTGACCCTGTTCGACGCCCGATTAACTGCCGTGAACCCCTGTATCCCCGCGTTTCGGAGCACTTTGACCGCCTCCCACGGCTGCCGGATAGTTGCAGCCACAAGTACGCATCAGACCTCTCTGTCCATGATCAGGACAAACCCAAGGAGAACCAATGGCACGTTTTGCAGGCAAGACCGGCGTCACAGCGGCGCTGGCCGCTACCGCTCTGCTGGGGCTCGCCGCCTGCTCGGACCCGGGCGCGACGGCGGCAACGGGAGCGTCAGCCCCGGCGTCGAGCGCTTCTTCCAGCTCGTCCACGAAAGAATTCAACCTGACCCCGCAGCAGGACCGCATCAAGGTGTCGGTGGACTCCGCAGCGGCTGCGCTGGTTCCGGACGCCATCAAGGCGGACGGCAAGCTGACTGTGGTGACCACCGGCGGCACTCCCCCGCTGAGCACGTTCGCCACGGACAACAAAACGCTGATTGGCAGCGAAGTGGACATTGCCTACGCGGTGGGCGAGAGCCTGGGCCTGCAGGTGGAAGTGCTGCCGGTAGCGTGGGCAGACTGGCCGTTGGGCGTCGAATCGGGCAAGTACGAGGCCGTTCTTTCCAACGTCACGGTCACCGAAGCGCGCAAGGAGAAGTTCGACTTCGCCACGTACCGCAACGACCTCCTGGGCTTCTACGCGAAGACGGACTCGGACATCTCCACCATCAAGGAAGCCAAGGACGTGGCCGGCAAGCGCATCATCGTCGGCTCAGGCACCAACCAGGAAGCCATTCTGGTGCGTTGGGATGAGGAGAACAAGAAGAACGGCTTGAAGCCGGTTGAGTTCCAGTATTACGACGACGACTCCGCCTCCCAGCTCGCCCTCCAGTCAGGCCGCGCAGACCTCACGTTCGGGCCCAACGCGTCCGCGGCGTACAAGGCAGCGAAGGACGGGAAGACCAAGGAAGTGGGCACGCTTGACGGCGGCTGGCCCCTGAAGGCAGAAATCGCCTTCACCACGCAGAAGGGCAACGGCTTGGCTGTGGCCGCTCAGGCTGCGCTCAACACCCTCATCAAGGACGGCAATTACGGCAAGATCCTGGATCGCTGGGGACTCGCCTCCGAGGCAATCCCGGCGTCCGAACTGAACCCGGCAGGCCTGCCCAAGAAGTAGGAACCGCTGTGGCAGGGCACCTGCCGACGCCGAATCCCCGCCGGACACCAACCGGCGGGGATTCTTGCGTTCGCTGACCCAACGTGGGTGCGGCCGGAAGTGGTTAGAAGTGGGAGGGATCGGTGTTGGCTCCGCAGAGGATGACCGCCACCGTTTCCCCGTCGTTCGGTTTGTATGCCCCGGACAGCAACGCCGCGTAGGCAGCCGCAGCGCCGTGCTCCACGACGATGCGATGCTTCTCCCACAGGGCACGACGGGCCTGGACAATGTCCTCGTCCGAGACCAGCAGGCTTTGAACACCGGCGCGTCGGGCAACTCCGAAACCGATCTCCCCGATGCGCCGGGCGCCAAGGGAGTCCGCAGCAATTCCGGAGACGGCCACGTCCACAGGCTCGCCCTTGGCCAACGCGGTGTGCAGTGTGGGGACCGTCTCCGGTTCGACGCCCACTACACGAGCCCTGCCTTCGGCGGCTGCGGCAATGCCGCCCATCAGTCCACCGCCGCCTACAGCAACAAGGATGGTGTCGACGTCGGGCAGTTCATCCAAGAGTTCAAGCCCTACCCCGCCCGCGCCAGCCACGATCTCGGGCTGATCATAAGCGTGGCAATACACAGCGCCCTTCTCCTCGGCGAAGCGGATCGCGGCGGCGTAGGCCTCCGCGTATTCGGCGCCGCCTTGGACCACCTTGGCACCACTGGCGTACAGCTTGTGGACCTTGTTTGCCGGAGCCGACTCGGGAACGAAAACCGTGGCGGGGACTCCGAGTTTGGCGGCAGCGTACGCGTTAGCCAGGCCTGCGTTGCCGCCGGAGGCCACCACGATACCTACCGCGGGGTCCAGCTCACCGCTTTCCTTGGCCGTGAGCAGGCGGTTGAAGGCACCACGGGCCTTGAAGGAGCCGGTGTGCTGCATGTATTCGCACTTGAACCACAGGTGATACGGCTCCTGCTCGCCACTTTCCGCCAGCGGCGTATGCCGAACCCACCCGGCTGTCCGTGAGTACGCTGCTTCTACTTCTTCGCGTGTGACCATCGTGGCTGCACCTTTCGTCCGTTTCATCCTATGGTTTGCGTGGCCGCCTCGGACCCAGCCGAATAGGCTTGTTCACATGTCCGTCGACTTTGTCCTCCGTCCCTCCGTAGCCTCCGACGCCGCCTGGATTGCCGAACTTCGCGCCGTGGTGATGCGCCCGGACCTTGAGCGACTTGCCCGATGGGATCCGATCCGGGTCCGTGAGCGCTTCCTGAACGCCTTCCAGCCGGAACACACGTACGTCATACATTCCGATGGCGTGGACGCAGGAGTGATCGCCATCAGGCCCGAGCCGGATGCCCGGTGGATCGAACATTTCTTTGTTGCACCGGCCCACCAGGGCAAGGGGCTCGGCAGCGCTGTGCTGAGGCACGTCATGTCGGCTTCCGTTGACGAGCGGCCGTTCCGCCTGGATGTGTTGCAGGGAAGCCCGGCACGGCGTCTCTACGAACGGCATGGCTTCGTGCTGGAATCCGAGGACCCGATCGATGTCTTCATGATGGCGCCTGCCACCCCCTGACCCCGCGCCCGGAAGTGCGGTAACCTCAGCACACACCACGCGGCAACGACGCGATACTTTCCGGGGGGAAAAATGGGGATTCTTCGATCGCGCTCGTTGAGGCGCGCAGCTACCACCGCAATGGCATTGGGACTCTTGGTTTCCGGGCTGACTGCTGCCGGCCCAGCCACTGCAGCATCCCAGCCGACACCGTATATCGACGGCGTCCCTTACGTCGGTTCTGAGATGCGCCGCCAGTACAACTACGACTATTGGGGTTGCAGGAACCCGGACGGCTCCGGAGATGCGATCACCCTGGAGTGGTTGCGCAACGGCGAACCACTTCCTGCCGAGCGTCAGGGTGAAACTTTGCGTGTCCTCCCTGAGGATCAGGGCAGCCGCATCTCCTTGAGGGTGTACCCGCTCACGCCCGGCGAACCCGGCTGTCCCACCGGGACACAGCTGAGCGCCGAGACGAAGCCCATCAAAGCCTCCAGCCGCGCCATGGGCTGGACCGGGCGCGGCAATTTCGAGCCGCTGGCCCGCACACACGACGGCAGGCTCATCCTGTACCCGCGGACGTACACCTATTACAAAGGCATGTGCGAGGGGCCGTGCCCGGTCTATTTCGGCGCGTGGGATGAACCCCGGCAGGTCGGGGCGGGTTGGAATATGTTCAACATCGTTTTCTCTCCCGGAGATTTTGATGGCGACGGATTCAACGATCTCCTGGCGAGGAACGCCTCCGGCCAACTGTTCCTTTACCGCGGAGACGGCGATGGCGGTTGGCTTCCCACCCGCCAAGTAGGTGCCGGGTGGAACATTTTCGATTCCATCGTGGGTCCCGGGGATTTCAACGGTGACGGCACCAACGATGTCCTGGCCCGGAACGCGGGCGGTGACCTGTTCCTGTACCCGGGCAACGGAAACGGCGGCTGGCTCGCACCAAGCAAGGAGGGTTGGGGCTGGCAGGTCATGAACAAGATCATCCCCGGCGGCGACATGAACGGCGACGGCACCGTGGAGGTCTTCGGCCGGGACCACAGTGGCGGCCTGCAGTTGTACTCCGCCGACGGCCAAGGCGGATGGGGTGCCCAGGCGTATATGGGTGGTGGCTGGAATGACTTCCAGGATGTGGCGGGCCTGGGCAGTTACGCCCACCAGAAGTACAACAACCTTGCTGCCATCAATGGCAACGGCGACCTCGTGTTGTACTCCACTGGCGCCATGACCACCGGTCTCTACGGGCCCCAGGGTCCTGTCGGCAGCGGCTGGAACGTGTTCAGGGAACTGCTCTAGTTCCCTGAGCCGGACTAGAGCGGCTGGCTCCCCACCGTCAGTTGCAAACTGACCGTTCCGCGCGAAACGTCGACGACGGCGGCACTTGAGTCGCCGCCGTCGGGCGCTGTTCCGCGTCGGCCCGGCTGGAAGCCGAGCCGACGCAGCAACGTCTTCAGCAGGTGACCTGCCTTCATGAAACGTGCGCCGACTCTTCGGAGCGCACCGGCGTTTCCAGCCCCAGGTTTTCGCGCAGCGTGGTGCCGCGGTATTCCGTGGGGTAGACGCCGCGTTCCTGGAGCTCAGGCACCAGGTGGTTCACGATGTCGTCCAAACCCGTGGGGATGAGCCATGGCGAGATGTTGAAACCGTCCACCGCCCCAACCCGTGCGAACTCGGCGAGATGGTCGGCCACTGCGGTGTAGGAACCCGTGAACGTGGCGTCGATGCGAGCCGTTTTTGAAGTGACGAACTGGCGGATGGAGAGGCCCTTGTCCTTGGCCTCGGCCCTCCACTGATCGGCAAGCTGGCGGGCCTTGGCACCGTGGAAACCACTGCCGCGCGTTTCGGAGGTTTCCTCCACAACAGGATCAATCTCGGGAAGGGGACCGTCGGGATCATAGGAAGAGAGCTCCCGGCCCCAAAACTGTTCCAGGTAGGCAATAGCCTGCTGCGGACCGATCTGCAGGCTCCGGACCCAAGCCTTCTTCTCCTGGGCTTCCTGGTCCGTGGCGGCGAGGATGAACTCGCTGGCCGGCATGATCTGCACGGCGTTGGCACCGCGGCCGGCGGCTACGGAGCGCGCTACGATGTCGCGGCGGAACTCCACGGCGTCGTCGAACTTGGGGTGGGCGGAGAAGATCACGTCAGCCTGGCGGGCTGCGAAGTCGCGGCCGTCCGGGGAATCGCCGGCTTGGAAGAGCACGGGGCGGTACTGCGCGCTGCGCGGCAGGCGCGGGGTCACATCAACGGTGTAGTGCTGGCCTTCGTGGAGGACTCGTCGCGCAGGTCCGGTGGAAGTTTCCCACGAGTCCCAGATGCGCTTGGCGGTCTCCACGAACGCCTCGGCATGCTTGTAACGGTCGGCGTGGTCCAGGTATCCGCCGCGGCGGAAGTTCGCGCCGGTCCAGGCGTTGTCCGTGGTCACAATGTTCCACGCGGCCCGGCCTCCGGAGATCAGGTCCAGTGAGGACAGGCGGTGTGCGAGGTCCGCGGGGTCGTTGTACGTGGTGTTTTGCGTGGCCACCAAGCCGATGTTCTTGGTGACTGCGGCAAGTGCGGCAAGCATGGTCTGGGCGTCAGGACGGCCCACCACATCCAGTGCATGGGGACGCCCGAGGTGTTCGCGCAGGCGGAGGCCTTCACCCAGGAAGAAGGCTGCGAACTTGCCGCGCTCGGCGGTCTGGACGATGTGGCGGAACGACTCGAAGTCCGTCTGCGAGCCTGATTCGGGAGCCTTCCAGATGGTGCCGGAGTTGACGCCCTGGAAAAAGATTCCGAAGTGGATGTGGCCGCTCGGCTGGAAAATGTCGCGTGTCATGGTGTTCCCCTACTTTCCGGCGGCAACAGCAGCCGCGGTAGTGGTCGAATAGCGGTTCTCCGCCGGAGCCAGCCCCAGCAGCTCACGGAAAGTTCCGTCCTGGACAGGAGCCTTCAAGGAACCGCGGCGACGCAGCGCCGGGAGGACCAGCCGTGAAAGTTCTTCCAGCTCCACGTCCAGAACAGCTGGGTGAAGACGAACGCCGTCGGCTTCCTGGAGAAGTGCATCGAGCAACTCAGTAAGGCCGGCAGCCGAGCCCACAAACCGAGCAAGCCCGTTTTCCTGCAACTGGACCGGGCGTGAATCCGCAGCCTGCCCACGCGAGTCCAGGACGACGTCGAGCTCTGCCACAACGGCCACTGAAGCACCAAGCCGGGCCCTCACATCGCGGATCTCGGCAGCGAGGAGCTCCGGCGTCGGAGCGGAAACCAGCACGGCGTCCACCGCGTCAGCGGGCACCAGGCCCTCGCCCACCAATGACGCCGCGGCGAGCACGGGGAGTTGACCCTGCAGCGGCCGCGGGATGATGGACGGGCCCTTCACGGAGTAGCCAGTACCAGCGAAGTCTGCGGGAGTTTCGAAATCCGCGTAGTGCAGCTTGTCGACGTCGATATACCGCCCGGTGGCGACATCGCGGATGACGGCGTCTTCCTCCCAGGAGTCCCACAAGCGGCGGCCCACCTCAATGGACGCCGCGGCTTCCTGCGCCAGTGCCTCGCCCTGCACAAAAGAGCGTCCGACGGCGGCAGCAGCCTCGGGTGACTCAGCTGCGGTAGCGATCCACCCGGCACGGCCCCCGGACACATAGTCCAGGCTCGCGAGCTGCGTGGAGACGTGGAAAGGCTCCGTATAAACGGTATCCACCTCAGGGACCACAGCAATGGTCCGGGTCACCGGCCCGGCAAAAGCCGCGCGCTGGAGGGCGTTGGCCCGCCCGGCCTCCGGCGTGTCCTTGAAGGTTGCCGCATGGAAACCGGCGGACTCGGCCGCGAGGACGGCGGTGGCAAGGTTCTCATAACCCGCGCCGTCAAGTTCAATGGCCAGGAACCCGGCCTTGCGTTCTTCGAAGGTACTCACTGCTGATCCTGACGTTCGTAGGGAATCTTTTCGCCTGCTTCGATGGCCACGGGAAGCCGGTTTTCGGCGGGCGGCAACGGGCAGGTGGCGAGGTCGGTGTAGGCGCACGGCAGGTTCACGGCCCTGTTGAAGTCGAGCTGCACGGAGCCATCAGCGGCGGGGACCACGGACAG
Source organism: Arthrobacter sp. Rue61a (assembly GCF_000294695.2). Classification (NCBI taxonomy): domain Bacteria; kingdom Bacillati; phylum Actinomycetota; class Actinomycetes; order Micrococcales; family Micrococcaceae; genus Arthrobacter; species Arthrobacter sp. Rue61a. The sequence goes on from NC_018531.1 coordinate 4,239,178, forward strand.
CGAGCGGTTGGCCGCATAGGTGGTCTTGCCGGAGGTCTGGTCGGTGAACAACACAGATAGTGACCCCGGCGCGTGGCCGTTGAACGCCGTCAGCGCGAGTTCCTCACCGGCCAGTTTGAAGCGAATCTCCCCCGGAGCTTGGTAGACGTGCTGGATGCCCTCGACGGCGGCACCCACCGTGGTGGGGCGCGGAGCCTCGAACGGGACAAAAGTGCCAGCCACAGCAAATGCAGCATTGGGCGTGTAGGCGGGCGTGCCTTGGTACTCCTGCAAGAGCTGATTCTGCGGGTTTCGGGGCCGGACGATGTACTCGCCGCCCCGCTTGGCCACCTCGATCACCGTGTCGCCGGAAACCAGGTTGATGCCACCGCGTTCCTCGATGGGACCCAATTCCACAGGAGTGCCGTTGTTCAGTTCCACGCCGTCCAGCAGCAGGCTTTCGCCCGGTTCCAGGACAACACGTACGACGTCGTCCTCCGCCTTCCAGGTGCCAGGCGCACCTTCGAGTCGGCTCGCCTCGCTGCTGAGCCAGTGCAGGTGGGTCACGGCGAGGAAGCCATGCGGGTGGGCACGGTGCCGCTCGTGGGCGTCGTGCCATTCCTGCCATTCTTCGTCGAAGGATTCGAGTGCTGTATCAGTGTGCAAAGACATGGGCGTTGTCCGTCCTGTTGAAGGCATGGTCTGCGGTGACTGCTGCTGCGGCGTCGGGTTCTGTGGCCCCGGCAAATTCGGGTCGGCCCGCGAAGGGATCCCCGGCTTCCCACAGCGTGGTGGGCGCCGAGGCCCGGACGGCCGGGATGACCTCCAGCGCGAAGCGTTCCAAGATCTCCAGCTGCTGTTCGAAGGGCAGCGTGGTGGGCAGGGAGATCGACTGGAGATCGTGGTTGTACAGCGAGTGGTAGCTGAGGATCTTGTCGATCACCTGCTCCGGGCTGCCTACCAGGGCAGGCCCTTCGGCCACGGCGTGCTGGATGTCGCGGAAGGGCGAGTTGTTGCCGGGGACGTTACGGTTGGCTGTCAGGCCTTCATACACCGGACCGTACTGGCGGATAGCTTCCTGCGTGGTGTCCGCAATGAAAACACCGCCGGCGCCGCTGCCCGAGCCGAGGTACTGGTGCCGCGGATCGTGGCCGTAACGCTCGTACTCTTCGCGGTAGTGGTCGATCAGGACCTTGTAGTTCTCACGGGGCTGGATGGCGTTGGCCGTGAACAGCGGGTCTCCCCACTTGGCTGCGAGCGCAGCGGACGTCAGGGTTGTAGCCGAGCCGTGCCAAATACGGGGTGAGCCTGCAAAGGGGCGAGGCGTCGTGGTGGTTGGCTCGGTGAGGGCGGGTCTGAAGCGGCCGGACCAGGTGACGCTCTCCTTGCGCCACAGCGTGCGCAGCAGCGCGTACTTCTCGGCCAAGAGATCCCATTGCTCGTCCAAAGACAGGCCAAACAACGGGTACTGCAGAACTTCATTGCCTTTGCCGATCACCAGTTCCAGCCGGCCGCGGCTCAATTGGTCGATGGTGGCGTAGTCCTCTGCCACACGCACCGGGTCCAACACGGAGAGCACTGTGACGCCAGTTTGGAGGCGGATGCGGTTGGTGACGGCGGCAATCGCTGCGAGGACCGTCGTCGGGGATGACGAGACGAACTCACCGGCGTGGCGTTCACCCACTGAGAAGCTGTCGAAGCCGAGTTCCTCAGCCCGCTTCGCCGTCTCCACCACCTGGTTCAAGCGGTCAGCGGTGGACACGATCTCCCCCGTCACCGGATTCTTCAGGTGGGGAATGATGTCCAGGACTTGGAACTTCATTTGCCGGTACCAAAAGTTGCTTCGGTGACTGTCTTGGATTCGGGGATGGCTTCCTCGGAGAGGCCCCAGCGTTCCAGGACTTTGCCGTACGAGCCGTCCTTGATGGTGGAGTTCAGGGCGTCCGTGATGGCCGGAGCCAGTCCGTTGCCCTTGAGGGTTGTGGCGGCGACGAGTGTTTCTGCGGGCCAGCCGGCGTTGACCTTGCCCACCACTTTAAGGTCATCGCGGGTGTTCTCGCGGTACGTCACCGATGGGTACGGTGCCAGGTTCAGGTCGGTACGGCCCGAAGAGAGGGCCAGGATGGTGTCTGCGTCGGAGGAGTAGTACTGCAAAGTGGCCGGTGCCTTGCCCTTGGCTTCGAGCTCCTTGTTCCAGGCCAGCAGGATCTTCTCCTGGTTGGTGCCGGAGCCCACGGAGATCTTCAGTCCGGAAATGTCGTCCGAGCCCTTGATGTCGTAGGTTGAGCTCTTCTTCGCCTCAAAGCCCATGTACGCGGCGCGGTAGGTGGAGAAGTCGAACAGCTTCACACGGGCTGCGTTGATGCCCACGTTGGAGAAGACGGCCTCGAAGTCGCCGGACTGGGTCTTGAGCGGCCAGTTCTCCCACGATGTCACTTGGAGGTCCAGTTCCAGCCCGAGCTTGTCGGCCACGAGCTGGGCGATGTCCACCTCCACCCCGATCGGAGTCTTGTCGTCCGTGGCGTGGAAGGACAACGGAATGGACCCCGCAGTGGTGGCAACGGTCAGCTTGCCGTCCTTGGCGATGGCTTCAGGAACAGCAGAAGCTGCGGCGGCGTCTTTCTCACCGCGGATGCGGTTCTGGTCCACGGACGTGTTGTAGACAATCCCGTTCTTGGCAGCTTCGGACTCCGGCTGGGCTGCCGACGCTCCAGGATCGGAGCACCCGGCCAGCACGGGAAGCACGACGGCCGGAAGTACAGCGAGTGCCAGAATCTTGCGTTTCTTGGTGGAGCTGGTGGTGCGAAGCATGGGGATGTCCTAGATGTTGAAAGCTGGTTCGATGACTTTGGAGAAGAAGCTGCGGGTGCGTTCCTCGCGGGGGTTGGCGAAGATGTCCTGCGGTGTGCCGGACTCCACAATTTGGCCTTGGTCCATGAAGACCACGGTGTCCGCGACATCCCGGGCGAAGCCCATCTCGTGGGTCACCACAATCAGCGTGGTGCCGGACTTGGCGAGTTCGCGGATGACGTCCAGGACCTCGTTGACGAGTTCCGGGTCCAACGCGGAAGTGGGTTCATCGAACAGGAGGATCTTGGGATCAAGTGCCAGCGCCCGGGCAATCGCGACGCGCTGCTGCTGGCCGCCGGAAAGCTGGCGCGGGTAGGCGTCGGCGCGGTCCTTCAAGCCAACCCTGTCCAGAAGTTCCAGGCCGCGTTTCCGGGCTTCGGCTTTGGAACGCTTCTGAGCCACGATGGGCGCCTCAATGACGTTCTCCAGCGCCGTGAGGTGCGGGAACAAGTTGAAGCTCTGGAACACCATGCCAATGTGGGTGCGCTGCTTGAGGATGTCCTTCTCACGAAGTTCGTGGAGCTTGTTCCCGCGGACTTCGTAACCCACTAATTCGCCGTCAATGGTGATGTAGCCGCCGTCGACTTTTTCCAAGTGGTTGATGGTCCGCAGCAGGGTGGACTTGCCGGAGCCGGACGGGCCGACAATCACAGCCACCCCGCCTGGCGGGACGGACAAGGAGACGCCCTTGAGGACTTCGGTGGCGCCAAAGGACTTCCGGACATTGGTGATGTCCACTTGGCCGCGGGTAGCCGTCGTCGTACCGGGCCGTGCCGCTGTGGCGGCCCGTGCCGCCGTCGTGCCTTCCGGAGCCGCGGCCGAAGCGGCAGCCTGCTTTTCCTCTGCGACCTTTGCCGCCGTTGCGGATTCTTTGCCTGCAGCGATGATGCTCATCGGGCGTCCTTCGTGGGAGAGGCAGCAACGTGGGTGGTGAAGAACTTACGGGCCTTCTGCAAGGGAGTAAGCGGCAGGGTCCGCAGGGCGCCCTTGGAGAAGTGGCGTTCGATGTAGTACTGGAAAACGCTCAGTACCGAGGTGATCACCACATACCAGAGCGTGGCGACCAGCAGCAGCGGAAGCACCTGCTGGGTCCGGTTGTAGATGACCTGGACCGTGTAGAAGAGCTCGGAGTAGGCAAGGACGTAAACGATCGAGGTGCCCTTGACCAAGCCGATGATCTCGTTGAACGCGTTGGGCAGGATGGCGCGCATGGCTTGCGGCAGCACAATCCTGGTGGAGCGCTTCCACGCCGGGATGCCCAGGGCTGAGGCAGCTTCGAGCTGACCCTGGTCCACGGACAGGATGCCGCCGCGGATGATCTCGGCGGAATAAGCGGCCTGGTTCAGCGTGAGCCCCAGGACTGCAGCTGCGAACTGGCTGATGAGCGTGGTGGTCTGGGCCTCGAAGAAGCGGACGTCCGTGAAGGGGATGCCCAGGCTGATCTTCTCGTAGAGGTAGCCAAGGTTGTACCAGAGCAGGAGTTGGACCAGCAGCGGTGTGGAGCGGAAGATCCAGGAGAACGTCCAGGACACCGAGACCAGCAGCGGCGAGGCGGACAGGCGCATGAGAGCCAGGATGAAACCGAGCACAAAGCCAAGGACACCGGAAATGGCAGTGAGCTTGAGGGTCTCGATGAGTCCGTTGACCACCGACTGGGCCGTGAACCATTCGGCCACCACGCCCCACTCCCAGCGCGGGTTGGTGACCAGCGACCACGCAATGGCTGCGACGCCTGCAGCTACCAGTACGGTACCCACCCATCGCCAGGGATGCCGGGCCGGGACCAGCTTGTACTCGGCGTAATCCGGGGTGGGCGGTGCAGTTTCCGCCGTGGCAGGCGGTGCGATTGCACTCATGCGCCACCTCATTTCAGATCGGTTGTTGTCTATCGGATGGCTGCCAATCTAGGGCCGCGCGAAACCCGGCAGCAAGGCGGGAATTTGCACTTCTTCACTGGACTTCGCGCGGCTTCGCCGGAGTTCGCACAGCGTCACAATCTGCGTCACGAGACGTCCTATGAGACGTGGTTTTGCGCGTTTTAACGCTGCATGACGTGTGGTGAACGGCGGTTACCGCCGCCTCGACCGGCAGCCTGCTTCGTCCTTAGATTGGGCATCACCAACCACTGCTTTCAGGAGATCCCATGCCGTCTCGAGTACCCGCCATCGCCTTCATTGGCGGCGGCCCGCGCACGGCCGGCGTCCTGGAACGGCTGGCCGCCAACCGTCCCGCGTTGTTCGCAGGTCCCCTGCACGTCCACGTCATCGAACCACACCACCCCGGCTCCGGGAGGATCTGGCGCTATGACCAGGATCCCGGCCTGCTGCTGAACTCCACCGCTGCGGACGTCACCATGTTCACGGATGCCTCGGTGGCCTGCGATGGGCCTTCCGTTGACGGACCCGGGCTCTCCACCTGGGCGGCAGGGGTGTTGGATGGCAGCATCCGCGACGTTCCCGCTTTCGAGCCGCACCTGCTCCACCAACTCCGCGCATTGACTCCCGCGTCTTTTCCCAGCCGGCAGCTACAGAGCAAGTACCTTGAGTGGTTCTTCCGCCGCGCCGTTGGGGCGCTCGGCCCGGACGTCACAGTGACAGTGCATCGCGACACGGCCACCGGCGTCTCGGCGGCGGCGGACGGCGGGCACGACGACGATGCGCACCGCGTGCGGCTGGCTTCCGGCGCAGAGGTGGTTGCCGACGTCGTGGTTTACGCGCTGGGCCACACCGACTCCCTGCCCGATCCCGAATCTGCACGCCTCAGCGAATTCGCTGCCCGGCACGGCGGGTTCCATGCGCCGCCGTCGTACACCACGGACGTGGACTACTCCGGGATCGAGTCCGGGCAGGACGTGATCGTCTCCGGCATGGGGCTCGCGTTTGTGGACCTGCTGGTGCTGCTGTTTGAGGGCCGCGGCGGCCGCTTTGAAGAAAGGCCCGACGGCGAACTGGACTATGTGCCTTCGGGCGCCGAACCCCGCGTCTGGGCAGGATCACGACGCGGCGTGCCGTACCACTCCAAGATCTCCTCCGTCCTGCGGGGCGAGCCGATCGCCCGTCCGCGGTACTTCACCGCAGAGGCCATTGACGCCCTGCTCGCAGAGCACCAGGAACTCGATTTCCGCACACACCTGTGGCCCCTGATCGCCAAAGACGCCGGCTACGCCTACTACCGTGAGCTGTTCACGGGGTACCCGTCCCGCGTGGTGGGTACCTGGGCCAGCTTCGAGGCGAGGTTCGACGCCCTTGATTGGTACAGCGCTGCCCGGGAAGAGCTGGCGGCATTCTCCGTGCGGGACCCCGCGCTGCTTCTGGACCTCGAGAAACTGGACCACCCCCTGAGCGGCTGCGCGTTCGCCGATCACCAGGCCGTTCAGCGCTCGGTGGCCGCGTACATCCAAAACGACCTCAACCTCCGGACCAGCCCGGACCATTCCGAGACCCTCGCCCTGTTTACCGCCCTGTTGTTCGTGTACATGGACTTGGGGCGTTTGGTCCCGCAAGAGCGGCTCAACGCGCGCTCCCAGCAGACCATCCATGGTTGGTGGCACGGATTCTTCAGTTTCGTGGACTCGGGGCCGCCCGCGCACCGGCTGCGCGAGATGCTGGCCCTGCACAGGGCCGGGCTCCTGAAGTTCCTGGGCCCCGGCATGTGGGTCCGCGCCGACGACTCTCTTGGCAGGTTCGTAGCCGGGACGTTCCAGTCGCCCGTGGTGGTGGATGCCTCTGCGTACATTGAGGCGCGGCTGCCTTCTGCGTCCGTGGAGCGTTCCGCGAATCCCGCCTTGGCTGACCTGCACGACGCCGGATGGGGCACCGAACAAAGGCTCCTCACCTCCGAGGGCGCCCACTCCACCGGGAAGCTCCTGGTCTCCGGGAATCACCAGGTCCTGTCCCCTGTTGCTACTCCACAGAGGGGTTTGTTCGCGGTAGGCCCGTGGACGTCCGGGTGGGGCGCGGGGGCTTTTGCCCGCCCCAACACCAACGCAGCACCCTTCCGGGAGAACGACGCCCTGGCGCGGAGCATCCTGTCCACGGTTGCCACCACCCGCCCAACTGAGTCGCAGTTAACGCCGTTTTGAGCCCTCAAAACGGCCTCAGCTGCTACCTACTTGGGTTCCACCTACGAAAGGCCTGACATGACCACCACCCCCACCCTGCCGACGTCGGGCCTTACCGTCCTCAGCCTGCCCATGCGCGATCCTCGCGTTCGCCCGCTCCTGGACGAGCTCGCGGTCGAATACGAAACCCGCTACGGCAACCTGTTCGGCACCGGCGGCGCTGCGGAGGAACTGAACAGGTACCCGGCCGAGGAATTCGAAGCTCCCCACGGCGCCCTGATCATCATTCAGGAGAACGGCGAGTCCGTGGCTGGCGGCGCGTTCCGCCGTTACGACCAACACACAGCCGAGCTGAAGCGGATCTGGACGCACTCAGCTCACCGCCGCCGCGGTTTGGCGCGGCTGGTGCTGGCCGAACTGGAAAACGAGGCTCGACGGCGGGGCTACAGGAAGCTGTACCTCACCACCGGGCCACGACAGCCGGAAGCCAAAAACCTGTATCTGGCAACGGGCTACAAAGCACTGTTCGACCTCGCTGCGGACCCCGAGGACATCAAGCATTTGGCCTTCAGTAAGGATCTTGCCGCGCACAGCTAAGCTATGCGCATGGCCAACAAACCCACCGCTACAACTGCCGAAAAACTCGCCACCATCCAGCAGGGGTACACCCTGGAAGGTGCCACCATCGAGCTGGGCGCCGCGATTGTTGACGGCGAAATCCACAAAGAGGCCCAGGTCCGGCTCCCACTTGCCATGATGAACCGGCACGGGCTGGTGGCCGGCGCCACGGGCACTGGCAAGACGGTCACGCTGCACATGATCGCCGAGCAGCTTTCGACGGCGGGTGTCCCGGTTTTCCTCGCTGACATCAAGGGTGATCTGTCAGGATTGGCGACGCCGGCCACTGGCAGTGAGAAGCTGACGGCCCGTACGTCTGCGCTGGGCCAGCAGTGGGAGGCCAAGAACTTCCCGGTGGAGTTCCTCTCACTCGGTGGAGACGGCCACGGCATCCCCGTCCGCGCCACCATTACCTCGTTCGGGCCCATCCTGCTGTCCCGCATCATGGATCTCAACGACACCCAGGAATCCAGCCTCCAGTTGATCTTCCACTTCGCGGATAAGAACAACCTGGAACTGATCGACCTCAAGGACCTCCGCGCAGTCATCCAGTACCTCACCTCGGACGAAGGCAAGGCCGAACTCGCAAACCTTGGTGGTCTGTCCAAGGCCACAGCCGGTGTGATTCTGCGCGAACTGGTGGGTTTGGAAGCGCAAGGCATGGAGAAGTTCTTCGGCGAACCCGAGTTCGACACCGCTGAACTCCTCCGCACGGCACCGGACGGCCGCGGTGTCATCAGCTGCCTGGAACTTCCCACGCTGCAGACCAAGCCCCTGCTGTTCTCCACATTCCTCATGTGGCTGCTGGCCGACCTGTTCGAGGACCTGCCCGAAGCGGGCGACCTGGACAAGCCCAAGCTCGTCTTTTTCCTTGATGAGGCCCACCTGCTGTTCAACGGTGCGTCCAAGGCCTTCCTTGAAGCCATCACCACCACCGTCCGGCTCATCCGTTCCAAGGGCGTGGGCATCTTCTTCGTCACCCAGACCCCCAAGGATGTTCCCGCCGATGTCCTCGGCCAGCTGGCCAACCGCGTGCAGCACGCCCTTCGCGCCTTCACCCCTGAAGATGCCAAGGCCTTGAAGGCCACAGTGTCCACTTTCCCGGTCAGCGACTACGACCTCGAAGAAACCCTCACGTCCGCAGGCATCGGTGAGGCCGTGATCACCGTCATGAACGAGAAAGGCGCACCCACCCCCGTTGCGTTGACCCGGCTCCGTGCCCCGGAATCCGTGATGGGCCCAAGCGCCGATGACCTCATCCGGAGCACCGTTGCGGCGTCCTCCCTGCTGGTCAAATACGGCACCGCCGTGGACAACCTCTCTGCCTACGAGAAACTCAATGGGCAGGCGGCCGCTCCTACGGGCGACGCCGCGCCGGGATTGCCGCCTGTGCCGGCTTCTAGTTCCGGGGTTCCTTCCGGGGCTTCGCAAGCCGACATCGACGCCGAAGCCCGCCGTATCGAGGAAGAAATCCTGGGCCGGCCCAGCTCACGGTCCTCGTCGCCTGAGTCCTTCCCGGCACCTCCCGCGCCCGTTCCCGCACCGGCTCCGACCTCGCAGCAGGACGGTATGTTCGGTGACATCGCCGGCGCACTCGGTGGAGCGCTGGGCGGTGGGCTCAAGAGCATGGTCCGATCCATGGGAACACAACTTGGACGCGACCTCATGCGCGGGGTGTTCGGCACGTCCTCGCGGCGACGCCGCTAGTCCTTTCCAGCTGCCGGAACCACGACGTCGGGTGGCCGCAGCGCTTGCTGCCGTCCGGCGTCGGGCCTTCTCCAAACGGTGGATATAAGTCGCTCCGAGGCATTCCTGCACGGCGATGGCTGCCACGGCAGGTAACGTAAAGGGCGTGCAGTTGAGTCAAGCGTTCGTCAAGACCGCAGCCGGATGGCTGCTCGGTCTGATGCTTGCTGCCGCAGGAGCGATCGTTTGCATCAACCTGGTGAGCTCATCGGTGGCCAGCCCTCAACAGCCCGTCAAGGAGTATTTGGCGGCCCTGCAGAAGGGCGAAGGCGAAGAGGCTCTGGGCCTCCTGCGCGCCAAAATTCCCAGCTCCAACCCTGCCATGCTGGACGGTACGGCCCTGCAAACCGCAGTTTCCAAGATGTCCGACGTCAAGGTGGGAAACCCCGAGGCCCGGGGCAGCAACCGCATGGCCGTGCCGGTGGACTACAGTCTTGACGGCAGCCGGCTCCACACTGAATTCCTGATGGAGCGGACTGGGACACAGTGGCTTTTCTTCGCCAAATGGGCGTTTGTGCCCACCACGCTCCCCACCATAGAAGTCACTGTGGTCAACGCCAGCGAGGCCACACTCAACGGCGTCCCCGTGAACATGCCCAACGGCCGCAATAACTTTGCCGTGTTATTTCCTGGCAAGTACGAGGCCAGCTTGAACGGCACCTACTTCGAAGCCCCGGCAGCGTCGGCCCTGGTTTCAACCCGCGACGGCGGCCAAGCACCCCTGAACCTGCAGACACGGTCTACCGCCGCCATGAATGAAGCCGTGGCCGGCAAGGTCCGCGAATTCCTGGACAGCTGCGCGGCGCAAGCCACCGAGCAGCAGCGTCTACAACCCGATTGCCCGTTCTATCACGCCAGCAACGCCCGCGTGGTGGACGGAACCATCAAGTGGGAAATTACCGAGTATCCCAAGATCACCATCGAGCCGTTCGGTGGCAAATGGGTAGTGGCTCCCCTGGATGGCAAGGCCACACTGACTGCCCGGGAGATCGACCTTTTCACCGGGTTCGTCAACGACCTCAACGTGGAGCACGACTTCAGCTTCACCACCCAGCTGGACGTCAGCGGCGACACTGTGACGGTCACCCCGATGCTGACCTTCTAGCCTCTTTTTCGGGCGGCCCGGGTGTCGGATCTGGCCCAGTTTCCACCCCCTAGCCCCCCATTCAATGCCTGTGGTGGCAAGAGAGCCGCCCTAAAGTGGGCTAGTCCGACCACATGCGAGCCGGCCCTCGAAGAAGAACTTCACGCACATGCCGGAGCATTCGCTCTGGTGCATGCACAACGTCGTCATAGAAGAACCGCAGCACCAGCATCCCTTGCCTGATTGCTTCGTTGTCCCGCCGACGGTCCTTTTTGAACTGCCGCGGCTCCATGTGGGATGCGATACCGTCTATCTCGACTATGAGAAATCCTTCGAGGAGAAAGTCCACGGTTCCGACGCCCTCAATCCAGACCTGGGTCTCGGTGCGGATGCCCACATCACGGAACAGGACCCGTGCGAGGGTTTCTATTAATGAACCTGCGCCCCGATCCACCTTGGCCAACACATTCCGCGCCTGCCCGCCCCGATTCCCCACAAGATGGCGGCGCAAGTAATCAAGGGTGATGTCGCCGCGAATATAGGCACTTTCGACCATCACGAGCGATTCCAACGGAGGAAGGCAGAGAAGTGCGTGCAAAAGAACGTCCGGCAGTGCGACGAACGGCTCGCTCCGCCGAGGTTGGGACAGGGACGTGCGGTGGCTGATGCAACCGGCGGACCGTCGACCGTTGTTCTGCCAGTAGTGGGGCTCAGCGGGTTTGTGCAGCAGCCACAAGCCGTAACGGCCAGCCGCCGATGCGCATGTCAGCAGCGATCTCGCTCTGACAGCCGCAACAAACTCCGGAGCCGCGCCGGGGAGGCCCAGAACTCCCCGCTCCACGCGCTGGATACTTCCCGCCTGCAACGCGGCTCGAATCGCCTTTTCACTGACACCACGGCCTTGTACCTGCCGGGTCAGTGCCACGCCGCCCAGTTGTCGCAGGGCTTCCTCGGGTTTCATCCCTCCAGCGTGCCGTCTGACCAAGGGAGCCAGCAGCCGCAGGGTGGGCTATGTGGATAAGCTGTCGCTCCGGAGTAGCCCACTTTCGACGGTTCCCACGGCATAAGAATGGCCCGGGCAACCCCTTGAGGGGTCAGACCCGGGCCATTCTCGGTAGCTAACGTTTAGTCCATGCCGCGCAGGTCCAGGACCAGCTCGGACTCACCGTCGGCCTGCAGGATTACCGGAATGCCCCAGTCCTGCTGGTAGAGGTGGCACGCTGCGTGATCGGGGATTTCGCCGTCCTCAGTCTCAGGACCATCGCATGCGGCCGCGCGGGCGGTGATGTGGAGGATGCCCTCGGGAACATCGGCGGACAGCTCCAGGGTGCGCAGCAAGCCCACCGATGTCCCACCACCGGAGACCAGCAGTTCCGGCGGCGTGGAGGAAATCTTCAGCTGTGTGGGATCGCCCCAACGGTCGTCCAGCTTCTGGCCGGTCGGAGCCTTGAAGCGCACTGCCAGCTCAAGGGTTCCGGGGGTCACCGGGCTCTTGGGACGGTGTGTCTGCGCAGCTCCCTCATCCACCTGCTGGGCTTCCTTGGGAATGGGAACCAGGACCAGTTGGTGCTTGTTCGACTCCACCACGATAAGCAGCGGATCGCTGCCTTCTACCTGGACCACGACGACGTCACTCGGCTCAGCGAGGCCCCTGGCCAGGGTGGATACGGACTTGGTGGCAGGGTCGTAGCGGCGAACGGCACCGTTGTAGGTGTCAGCGATGGCCACGGAATTGTCCGGCAGAACCGTGACACCCAAGGGGTGCTGCAGGCGTGCTTCAGAAGCCTCGCCATCACGGAACCCGAAATCAAACAGGCCCTTGCCGATGGCAGTTTCCACGCTCACACCGGAATCGCTGATGACCAGGCGACGCAAGGACGACGTTTCCGAGTCAGCCACCCAGATGTTGTCTTCACCGTCGATGGCCAGCCCGGACGACTGTGCGAACCATGCCTCCTCCGCCTTGCCGTCCAGCAGGCCTTCAAGTCCGGAGCCCGCGAGGATGGAAACCTCGTTGGCCAGGGGGTCGAAGGCGAAAATCTGGTGGGTTCCCGCCATGGCGATGACGACGCGCTGCAGCTTTTCGCTCCAGACCACATCCCACGGCGAGGATAGTGAAACCTCGGTGCCGAGACCAAGCGCCCCCACATCGATCGCGTCGGCAGCGAAGTCAGCAGGGCCGCCGTCGTGGTGTTCAGACCAAGTGCCGGCGCCGGTGTCTGTCACCCGGGCGGGACCGGCGTCGAGCAGCCGCTGAACACCGTTGCCGGCGAGCGTCTGCACGTAGCCGGAACTCAGCGTGACGCCACGGAGGCGGTGGTTCACTGTGTCAGCCACAACGGCGTCGTAGCCCAGCTTCCACGCGAGCTCCGACGGCAGCAGCGTCACGCCCTGAGGCTCGTTGAACTGTGCAATCTCCGACTGTCCGTCCAGGTAGCCCTTGGTGCCGGAGCCGATGACGCGCTCCACGGTTTCAAGGTCCGGGCGGAGTTCCACCAAGCGGTGATGGCCGGAGTCCACAACCAGGTAGTTGCCGTTGGGAAGCTGGGTCGCCTTTCCGGGGAAGCGCAAAGTGCCCGACGTCGGCTCGGGGGCCACGTACGGCCCATTACCGCGGTGGAGGGTCCCCTTGGCTTCGTGCTCTGCCACGAGTTCCTCCAGGAGGACAGCGAGGCCGTCGGCGTGGCCCTCACCGGAGAGATGGGCCACGATGTAGCCCTCGGGATCAACGACCACCAGTGTGGGCCATGCGCGGGCGGTGTAGGCCTTCCACGTCGCGAGCTCGGGATCGTCCAGGACCGGGTGGTGAATTTCGTAGCGTTCCACGGCAGATGCCAGTGCAACAGGATCCGCTTCGTGTTCGAACTTGGGCGAATGCACGCCGACCGTCACCAGCACGTCCGAGTACTTTTCCTCAAGGGGGCGCAGCTCGTCCAGCACGTGCAGGCAGTTGATGCAGCAGAAGGTCCAGAAGTCGAGCAGCACGATCTTGCCGCGCAAGGACTCGAGGTCCAGGGATTTCCCGCCCGTGTTGAGCCAGCCGCGGCCCTCCAGTTCGGAGGCCCGGACCCGGTGTTGGGTACGTACGGTTTCGCTCATCAGCGTCCTTCCAGCTTGGTGTTCGGTTCAGTCTGCCCGGCAGAGTCTGTGGTGGGGCGTTCGGCGTTGCTGCGTTCCGCCTGCGCCGTGGTGGATCCCTGGGGCGTCCTGGATGCTTGGGTGGTGCGGTTTGCCATCTTTGCGTCGCGGTCAGCGAGCCGGGCAAACATATCGTTGTAAGCACTGAGATCGGCGTCGTTATTCCTGTCGGCTGCCCGATCTACCCGTCGGGTCTCCCGTTCGTCCGATCGGGACCACAAGACGGCGACGCCGATTGCCACCAGCAAAGTGGGGACTTCGCCGATGCCCCACGCCACTGCGCCGCCCAATTGTTGGTCTCCAATGGCCGACGGCCCCCAGGCCCGGCCCAGGTTTCCAAAGTAGTCAGCGGCCAACAGCCCGGTGCCACCCATGATGGCCACGCCGAAGAATGCATGGAAGCCCATGGTGGCCAGCAGTAGGAGCAGGCGCATCGGGTAAGGGGCTCGACGCGGGAGAGGATCGCTGCCAATCATGCTCAGCACAAAAATGTAGCCGGTCAGCAGGAAGTGCACGTTCATGAGCTCATGGCCAACATGCTCGCGCATCGCAAGGCTGAACAGGTCAGAGTAGTAGAACAGCACAATGGAGCCCGCGAAGTTGGCTGCAGCGAACAGCGGGTGCGTTACGATCTGCGAGAACTTGGAGTGCACAAACAGCAGCAGCCATTCGCGCAAACCCCGTGACCCGTGGATACCTTCGCCTCGGGCCGGGAGTGCCCGCAAGGCAAGGGTTACGGGGGCGCCCAGGACGAGGAAGATCGGCGCCACCATGGTGAGGGCCATGTGGTCCACCATGTGCGCAGAGAACAGGACACGGCCGTAGACAGCGGGCGGACCTGAGGTGATGTACGTGAGCACCACCAAGCCGATCAGCCAGTTGGCTGTCCGGAACCAGGACCACTTATCTCCACGCTTGCGGACCTTGATGATGCCCAGGATGTAGGTGACCGCGCCGAACAGTGCGATTCCCACCCACAGCCAGTCCAGGCGCCATTCCGTAAGCCAGCGCTCCGGAGTCAACTCTGGTGGAAGCTCGTATCCGGAGAGGATGAACGACGGCGAGGCATCGGGCGCGTAGGTGGTGGGCTGCGGCGGAGCCGAACGTCCCAGCGCAACGGCAAGTCCCGACGTCGCGCCCATCACCAGAAGCTCAACCAAAACAAGCTGCCACAGCACACGGCGGGCCGACATGGAGCCGTTCTTGCCCAGCTGCGGGATGACCCACTGGCGGTGCATGAAGCCGATGCCGCCCAGCACCAGGGTGGCCAGCGACTTGGCGATAATGAGCTGGCCATAGGCCGAGCCAAAAAGGTCGGCGGGGTTGGTGACGCGGATGGCAGCGTTGATGACACCCGAGGCGAACACCAGGACAAAGGCAAAGCCTGCCAGCGACGAGAAACGACGCAGGGTCTGCTCTGTGATGTCCGGTGTCCCCTTGTTCTTGGAACCCGTAAGAATCCCGGAGAGGACCGCGAGCATGATGATGCCGCCCACCCATGTGGAAACACCCACCAGGTGGAGGCCCAGAGAATTGATGGCCCCTTCGTGGTCGCTGGAGCTGGAGGAGTGTCCGATCAAGGCTGTAGGAACCAGTCCAATCAGGGCCAGCAGGAGTGTGAACGCCAGGCCCGTCAATGATCGGACGCCGAACAGCGCGGTGGTCACAACGGCGGCGATGATGGTGACCGCGAGCCAGGCCTTGCCGGTCTCAATGTCCGTCATGAAGTAGACCAGGGAGCGCGTGAACTCGGCATCTCCGGAGAGCCCCTGCCCCGCCACGTCTGCGTATGTCAGGACCAAGACCGCGACGGCGGACAGTGTCCATGCGGCGCCGGCTGCCGCCGCAACGGCCAATGCACGGGCGAAGGCCGGGTGTTCCGGCGCGTCAACGTCCTTCTCACGGGACCGGGAACCGCCAAGGTTTTTGGGCAGGATGCCCACAGCGAAGATCAGGCCACCAACCACCGTAGCCACGGACACATTGTGGATGGCCTTTGCTACGGGAAGGCCCCACCGGACCAACTCACCGGGATCAGAAACCTGCCGGGCGGCTGAGGCGCCGGAGAAGATAAGGGCCGCTGCGAGAGCCAGGAACAGCACCGCCAGTCCGGCCAGTTGCCACGGCAAGGAAATACCCGCGACCGAAGCGCCTCCCCGCGCTCCCGGCTTGGGAACAGGCGAAGGGGCAGTAGCGGAACTTCTTACTGATGGCACTTATCCATTGTCCGCTACCTGCCGCCGGGCTGCGAATCGGAAGAGCGCTATGTGCATTAACTAACAGCCTTAACAGCAAAAGGGACGGCAACCAGCAGGTTGCCGTCCCTTCAAGGCGTTCGCCGAAGAGTTACTTCTTCTTGGCGACAGCAGCCTTCAGCTTGGAGCCAGCGGTCAGCTTGACGCTGTGGCCGGCTGCGATCTGGATGGTTTCGCCGGTCTGCGGGTTGCGGCCGGTGCGAGCTGCACGGTCGGTGCGCTCAACTGCGAGCCAGCCCGGGATGGTGATCTTTTCGCCGGCGGCGACAGAAGTCTCGAAAACTTCGAACAGTGCATCGAGCACGGAGTTGACTGCTGCCTGGCTGGTGCCAGCCTTGCCTGCTACCTCTGCAACGAGTTCACTACGGTTCTTAGCCATTTACGTCCTCCTGGACTCATACGTTTTTGAGCTTTCAAGCGGAATGCGAGCAAGCCACTGTTCGAAAACTTACCAGCTTGGACTGCCATGGCCAGCAAATTCCGCGTGTTTCCGCGCCTTTTTGACCAAAATCACCGGAATTTCGGGGTTTTTAGGAGTGCTTTACGCCCTTGGCGTACCCTACGGCGATGGCAGCTGGCACAGCTGGCACTCCGTAGGTCCTTCCCGGTTAGAACAGAATGCGTTGGAACAGGACATGATCCTGCCATTCCCCGGCGATCCGAAGGTAGGACGGCGCCATCCCTATCCGCTCGAAACCGCAACGCTTCAGGACCGCTTGCGAGGCCGTGTTGTGCGCCAGCGTCGCGGCCTGGATCCGGTGCAGGCCGAGCTCATTGGTGCCCATATCTACCACAGCGGCCACCGCGCCCGACGCTACGCCCTTGCCCGTCCACGCCTCATCCACCCAGTAACCGAGGTTGGCATTCAGGAAGGGCCCGCGGACAATACCGGAGAGGGTGATCATCCCTATGATGCCCTTCGCTGTCGTCAACACCCAGGGCACCTCATTGCCCTGTTCGTAGAGGTTCAGCTTCGCTCGGATCACCGCTTCTTGGCCCGCGGTGGTGAAAAACTCATCGGCCCGGACCGGTTCCCACGGTGCCAGGTGCTCACGGTTCCGCCGGTAGGCAGCGGCCAGGGCGGCCGCATCTGACTGCTCCAGAGGGCGCAGAAAAAGCTGACCAGCCTCTTTACCAGCTGAGTGGTGCTCCAGGCTTTGCGTGAGAATCATCCCCAGACTCTACCTGCCGCCTCCTTTGCGATTGCGCTCCAGTGGGGCGACTGATAGCTTTCCTGTGATCGTGATTTTCCGTCAGGAGGTGAGTCCCATGTACGCAGTATCCACAGTGGGCGCTCCCCTGCAGTCCACGATCTCGCGACTGAGCTAGTCGCCACCGGGAGCGCCAGTCAGGCAATTCGCGAAAGGCGGCTCCCATGAACACAACATCTTCTTCTCCTCTGCAGCAGCCTCAACTGACAGTTGATGCTTCTTACCGGGTGCCTGTCGGCGAGCGGGCGCTAATCCTCGGTGGCGGCGGGTCAACAGGCAATGCCTGGTTGATCGGCGTCGTCGCCGGCCTGTTCGACGCCGGGTTGGACGTGACCGCTGCAGACCTTACCGTCGGCACATCGGCCGGTTCGACGGCGGCGGCCCAGTTTGCCGGGGCAAATCCCACCGCGCTCTTTAACGACATCATTGCTGCTGCCCCGCAGAACGCGGTTTTTGCTTCAGGCCGGGCCACACCTGCCAGGTCAGGGGCAGGGCAAAACAACGGAGCCCGACCCGTGACAGACCACATGGAACGTACGGGCCAAATCCTGGAGGCCTCAGCGGATATGGCTGATATGCGCCGCAGAATGGGCGCAGCAGCAATGGACATGGCCGAGGCAATGGATGGCTCCAGTGCTCGCTGGCGAGCAACCGTTTCAGCCCGGCTACCCCATCAAGAGTGGCCTGAACGACTGGTGCTCCTCACTGTGGTTGACGCCAAAACCGGCGAACCGGTGGTGTTCGACCACCACAGTGGAGTGGACTTGGTTGACGCTGTGGCCGCCAGCTGCGCCAGTGGCTTCGCTTACGCCATAGGCAGCAAGCACTATATCGACGGCGGCTACCGATCCAACGCCGAGAATGCCGACTTGGCTGCCGGGTACAGGCGCGTGCTGGTGCTGTCGCCATTTGGGGGCAGGACACGGACGCCGTTGGAGTGGAACATGCACCTCGCGGCACAGGTGGGCCAACTGCGCAGTAGCGGCAGCCGGGTTGAGACCATCTTCCCCGACACCGAGGCGGAGCACCTGTTCGGCATCAATGCCATGGACCTGACCTTGCGGCCGGCGGCGGCCCGGGCCGGTTTCGATCAGGGCAGGGCCTTGGCCGGTTCCCTAAGCGAGTTCTGGCGCTGACCCTACCCGAGTCGGGACGCGACTGACGGTTGCTTTCAGCCGTCAGTGGCGTCTGCTCCTGTTAAATGCGGGGAGCCCCGACCGTGGTGGTCGGGGCTTCCCGTGAATGGTTGTCCGGCGGTGTCCTACTCTCCCACACCCTCCCGGGTGCAGTACCATCGGCGCTGTGGGTCTTAGCTTCCGGGTTCGGAATGGGACCGGGCGTTTCCCCCACGCTATGACCGCCGTAACTCTGTTACCCGAACCCCGGTGCCAGGTTGTCCTGGGTGGGGGTGGGAAATCTTTGGGTTACAACTGTGGTGTTGTGTATTTAGTTGTTGGTTCCTGGAACGGTTGTTGTTCGGGAACCACATAGTGGACGCGTGCAGTGTGTTGTGTGGTGTAAGTTGTTGGCCTATTAGTACCGGTCAGCTTCACGAGTCTTTAGTCCTCGCTTCCACATCCGGCCTATCAACCCAGTGGTCTGGCTGGGGGCCTCTCACACATAATGTGTATGGAAATCTCATCTTGAAGCGAGCTTCCCGCTTAGATGCTTTCAGCGGTTATCCCATCCGAACGTAGCTAATCAGCGATGCACTTGGCAGTACAACTGACACACCAGAGGTTCGTCCGTCCCGGTCCTCTCGTACTAAGGACAGCCCTTCTCAAATTTCCTGCGCGCGCAGCGGATAGGGACCGAACTGTCTCACGACGTTCTAAACCCAGCTCGCGTACCGCTTTAATGGGCGAACAGCCCAACCCTTGGGACCTACTCCAGCCCCAGGATGCGACGAGCCGACATCGAGGTGCCAAACCATGCCGTCGATATGGACTCTTGGGCAAGATCAGCCTGTTATCCCCGAGGTACCTTTTATCCGTTGAGCGACGGCCATTCCACAATGTACCGCCGGATCACTAGTCCCGACTTTCGTCCCTGCTTGAGATGTCTCTCTCACAGTCAAGCTCCCTTGTGCACTTACACTCGACACCTGATTGCCAACCAGGCTGAGGGAACCTTTGGGCGCCTCCGTTACTTTTTAGGAGGCAACCGCCCCAGTTAAACTACCCATCAGGCACTGTCCCTGACCCGGATCACGGGCCGAAGTTAGATGTCCAAAGTGACCAGAGTGGTATTTCAACGATGACTCCACCCGAACTGGCGTCCGGGTTTCAACGTCTCCCACCTATCCTACACAAGCCACTCCGAACACCAATACCAAACTATAGTAAAGGTCTCGGGGTCTTTCCGTCCTGCTGCGCGTAACGAGCATCTTTACTCGTACTGCAATTTCGCCGAGTTTATGGTTGAGACAGCGGGGAAGTCGTTACTCCATTCGTGCAGGTCGGAACTTACCCGACAAGGAATTTCGCTACCTTAGGATGGTTATAGTTACCACCGCCGTTTACTGGGGCTTAAATTCTCAGCTTCGCCCGTAAGGGCTAACCGGTCCTCTTAACCTTCCAGCACCGGGCAGGAGTCAGTCCGTATACATCGTCTTGCGACTTCGCACGGACCTGTGTTTTTAGTAAACAGTCGCTTCCCCCTGGTCTCTGCGGCCCACACCCGCTCACGGAGAGCAAGTCTCCATCACGGGGCAGGCCCCCCTTCTCCCGAAGTTACGGGGGCATTTTGCCGAGTTCCTTAACCATAATTCTCTCGATCGCCTTGGTATTCTCTACCTGATCACCTGTGTCGGTTTGGGGTACGGGCGGCTAAAACCTCGCGTCGATGCTTTTCTTGGCAGCATAGGATCACCGGATCCCCCCGAACGGGGGTCCCATCAGATCTCAGGATCGTGCTCGAAGCACACAGGAACGGATTTGCCTATCCCTGACCCTACATCCTTAGACCGGGGCAACCATCGCCCGGCCCGGCTACCTTCCTGCGTCACACCTGTTAATACGCTTACCTCCCGGGATCAGGTCCCGCGCTCGGCCAAAACCCACAACACCACAAGGGTGAGCGGGCAGGCTCCGGGCGGTTAGTATCCCCCGCTTGGCATGGGCGGTTTTTCGCCGGTACGGGAATATCAACCCGTTGTCCATCGACTACGCCTGTCGGCCTCGCCTTAGGTCCCGACTTACCCAGGGCAGATTAGCTTGACCCTGGAACCCTTGATCATTCGGCGGACGGGTTTCTCACCCGTCTTTCGCTACTCATGCCTGCATTCTCACTCGTGTAGGCTCCACCGCTGGTTTCCACCGCGACTTCACTGCCCACACGACGCTCCCCTACCACTCCACACCCCTGAACCACGAAGGCTAGGGCATTATGTGAAATCCACAACTTCGGCGGTGTACTTGAGCCCCGCTACATTGTCGGCGCGGAATCACTTGACCAGTGAGCTATTACGCACTCTTTCAAGGATGGCTGCTTCTAAGCCAACCTCCTGGTTGTCTTCGCAACTCCACATCCTTTCCCACTTAGCACACGCTTAGGGGCCTTAGTTGGTGGTCTGGGCTGTTTCCCTCTCGACTATGAAGCTTATCCCCCACAGTCTCACTGCTGCGCTCTGACTTACCGGCATTCGGAGTTTGGCTGACGTCAGTAACCTTGTAGGGCCCATCGGCCATCCAGTAGCTCTACCTCCGGCAAGAAACACGCAACGCTGCACCTAAATGCATTTCGGGGAGAACCAGCTATCACGGAGTTTGATTGGCCTTTCACCCCTACCCACAGCTCATCCCCTCCATTTTCAACTGAAGTGGGTTCGGTCCTCCACGACGTCTTACCGTCGCTTCAACCTGGCCATGGGTAGATCACTCCGCTTCGGGTCTAGATCACGCCACTACACTCGCCCTATTCAGACTCGCTTTCGCTACGGCTACCCCACACGGGTTAACCTCGCGACGTAACACTAACTCGCAGGCTCATTCTTCAAAAGGCACGCCGTCACCAGAATCAGACTGGCTCCGACGGATTGTAAGCACACGGTTTCAGGTACTGTTTCACTCCCCTCCCGGGGTACTTTTCACCTTTCCCTCACGGTACTGGTCCGCTATCGGTCATTAGGAAGTATTTAGGCTTATCAGGTGGTCCTGACAGATTCGCACGGGATTTCTCGGGCCCCGTGCTACTTGGGATACTCCCCAGGCCGTGCACAACATTACGGTTACGGGGCTCACACCCTCTCTGGCCGGCCTTTCAAGACCGTTCACCTATGCCTGCACCTCACCTCACTGGTCCGGCAGAACCAGAACGGAAAGTCCCACAACCCCGCCCATGCAACGCCCGCCGGCTATCACACATGGAAACGGTTTAGCCTGATCCGCGTTCGCTCGCCACTACTAACGGAATCACTATTGTTTTCTCTTCCTGCGGGTACTGAGATGTTTCACTTCCCCGCGTTCCCCCCACGCACCCTATGTGTTCAGATGCGGGTCACACAATCACCTTGCAGCGTTGTGCGGGGTTTCCCCATTCGGACATCCTGGGATCAACGCTCGGTTATCAACTCCCCCAGGCTTATCGCAGATTCCTACGTCCTTCTTCGGCTCCTAATGCCAAGGCATCCACCGTGTGCCCTTAAAAACTTGACCACACACAGACCGGACTCTCATCCGATCATGCATCATCTATTCGAGAGAACCATGACCACAAGGGCCAGGTTCATTCATAAGAAATTGCTGTAAGAACACACACACCAACCCCAAAAAAGGGATCAGCCACGTGTGTGTTCTAGATGCTCGCGTCCACTATGTAGTTCTCAAACAACAACCCCGTCAACCAGACCACCACCCACCACAACCCACACCACAGCGGGGTCGTGCACGATGAACAGTGCTACCGGAAGCAGGAACAAAAGAAACACCAGAAGATGCCCCCATGCATTGCTGCAAAAAGGTCCTGTTGCCTCAGGACCCAACAGTGCGCCAAACACAACCCCACACACCCGCACCCCGGCAGCGTTCCAAACAACACCACACCCACAAGGGGCACAGGTTGCCGTACTGGCACCAGGACACAACCGGTGAAGGCCATGCCAAACAAGTTTGATTCGTTGATATTCCACCCATGAGCACCCACCGCAGAACAGACGCCTGCGCAATGGGCAACACTGACAACCACCACCACACCCATGCAGGCGCAGCAACCAGTTGTTAGCAGCTCCTTAGAAAGGAGGTGATCCAGCCGCACCTTCCGGTACGGCTACCTTGTTACGACTTAGTCCCAATCGCCGGTCCCACCTTCGACGGCTCCCCCCACAAGGGTTAGGCCACCGGCTTCGGGTGTTACCAACTTTCGTGACTTGACGGGCGGTGTGTACAAGGCCCGGGAACGTATTCACCGCAGCGTTGCTGATCTGCGATTACTAGCGACTCCGACTTCATGGGGTCGAGTTGCAGACCCCAATCCGAACTGAGACCGGCTTTTTGGGATTAGCTCCACCTCACAGTATCGCAACCCTTTGTACCGGCCATTGTAGCATGCGTGAAGCCCAAGACATAAGGGGCATGATGATTTGACGTCGTCCCCACCTTCCTCCGAGTTGACCCCGGCAGTCTCCTATGAGTCCCCGCCATAACGCGCTGGCAACATAGAACGAGGGTTGCGCTCGTTGCGGGACTTAACCCAACATCTCACGACACGAGCTGACGACAACCATGCACCACCTGTAAACCGACCGCAAGCGGGGCACCTGTTTCCAGGTCTTTCCGGTTCATGTCAAGCCTTGGTAAGGTTCTTCGCGTTGCATCGAATTAATCCGCATGCTCCGCCGCTTGTGCGGGCCCCCGTCAATTCCTTTGAGTTTTAGCCTTGCGGCCGTACTCCCCAGGCGGGGCACTTAATGCGTTAGCTACGGCGCGGAAAACGTGGAATGTCCCCCACACCTAGTGCCCAACGTTTACGGCATGGACTACCAGGGTATCTAATCCTGTTCGCTCCCCATGCTTTCGCTCCTCAGCGTCAGTTACAGCCCAGAGACCTGCCTTCGCCATCGGTGTTCCTCCTGATATCTGCGCATTTCACCGCTACACCAGGAATTCCAGTCTCCCCTACTGCACTCTAGTCTGCCCGTACCCACTGCAGAACCGGAGTTGAGCCCCGGTCTTTCACAGCAGACGCGACAAACCGCCTACGAGCTCTTTACGCCCAATAATTCCGGATAACGCTTGCGCCCTACGTATTACCGCGGCTGCTGGCACGTAGTTAGCCGGCGCTTCTTCTGCAGGTACCGTCACTTTCGCTTCTTCCCTACTGAAAGAGGTTTACAACCCGAAGGCCGTCATCCCTCACGCGGCGTCGCTGCATCAGGCTTGCGCCCATTGTGCAATATTCCCCACTGCTGCCTCCCGTAGGAGTCTGGGCCGTGTCTCAGTCCCAGTGTGGCCGGTCACCCTCTCAGGCCGGCTACCCGTCGTCGCCTTGGTAGGCCATTACCCCACCAACAAGCTGATAGGCCGCGAGTCCATCCAAAACCACAAAAGCTTTCCACCACCATGACATGCGCCAGATGGTCGTATCCGGTATTAGACCCAGTTTCCCAGGCTTATCCCAGAGTCAAGGGCAGGTTACTCACGTGTTACTCACCCGTTCGCCACTAATCCCCCCAGCAAGCCAGGGATCATCGTTCGACTTGCATGTGTTAAGCACGCCGCCAGCGTTCATCCTGAGCCAGGATCAAACTCTCCGTTGAAGAAAACAAATCAAACAGACACAACCACACCCACCGGAAATAACGGCGAACACGGCTGCACAAAATTCGAAACCAGCTGAAAACCAGACCACCACACACGGGGGTGCATGACAATCCGGCATAAATTCAACCAATTGATAAAACAATCGGTATCAACAAACTTGGCACACTATTGAGTTCTCAAACAACAGACCCCCCAAAACATCACCCACAGCACACCACAAAGCAGCGCACCCAACAGGGCCATTGGAAAAGAAGAGTTATTTTTTGGCCGCCTACCGAACCGTACACACCTTCCGGCTTTCCGTTTCGCACCCGGCGACTCAGAAAACAATACACGCCCCACACCCCCAACGCAAATCCACCCCCAACCCCACCCCAACCACCCCCAAAACCCCCACCACACCGCCGTCGAACCCTGCTTCTTAGCGGTCCATCAGCTCCCGCATCGCCGTAATCACTGCCATAGGATTCTCCTCAGCCATGAAGTGACCTGTGTTCAGCGTCATGTGTTTGAGGGCCGGCGCCCACGCGCCCCAAAGTGAAGCGGCGTCGTAGCCCAGCGCCGCACCCCAATCCTGCTGCATCACAGTGACCGGCATGTCCAGGGTGCGTCCGGCGTTCCTATCCGCGCGATCATGCGAGATGTCGATTCCTGCAGAAGCCCGGTAGTCCGCGACGATCGACCACACTGCTTCACGCGATGCCCGCAGGTACTCGTTCCGATACTCCGCAGTAATGGACTCCGGATTATTGACCCATCCGTCCAGGAAGGAGGCGAAGAACGAATCAGCCGTCGCTTCGATCATGGGCTCCGGAATCCCGGGCGATTGGGCCATCAGGTATAGATGCCAAGCCACTTTGGCGTCCGCCCCGCGGAGGATCTCCCACATATCCAACGTCGGGAGCACATCCAAGGCGAGAAGGTGTGTCACGGTTTTGGGATGATCCAAGCCAGCCCGCAGAGCCACAAGGGCACCCCTGTCATGGCCGGCCAAGGCGAACCGGTCATGACCAAAGAATCGGGCGGCCATCACGACATCGGCAGCCATGGTCCGTTTTGAGTACGTCCCTCCGTCTTCTTCCGCGGGTTTGTCACTCGCTCCGTAGCCGCGGAGGTCAGGGCAAATGACGGTGTGATCCTTCGCCAGATCAACGGCGACGTGCCTCCACATCAGATGCGTCTGCGGAAAACCATGCAAAAGTACGACGGCGGGTCCGCTCCCTGCGACCGCTACGTTCAAGTGCACATCGGGTGCTACCGGGACGCGGTGATAGGTGGCGTCGGTCAACAAGGTCAAAGCCATGGGGTCTCCATTCGTTGGTGGTTAGTCCACTCTCCCGCTACCGAATCAGCCCTCAATCAGCCGGCGCTCTTCGGCCCGGCTATCAATCAAGGGTGTCGTACCCCCTGAATACGATTGACCTGTGAGCAACCTCCAGATCCGAGTCCTCGGCCCCATCTCGGTGATCGCTGACGGAGTGTCGCGGGAACTCACCAAACGAAGGCATAGGGAAATCATTGGGATTCTCGTGGCACAGCGCGGCCGGGCTATCTCCACGGCATCGCTGATTGAAGAGCTGTGGGATGGCAGCCCGGCAGAAGGAGCCGTGGGAGCTGTCAGGACCTTCGTCGGCGAGCTTCGCCGTATCCTTGAACCGCACAGGCCTCCCCGGACCCCGCCAAGCGTCCTCCTCACCGTCGGCGACGGATATGCGCTACGGCTCAATACCGAGGCTGTGGACGCTTGGGGCTTCGAATCTGTGGTGGCCGCGGCAGTAGGAGCATCTCCTGAGGAGGTGGATTCCCTGTTGTCCACAGCCCTCTCGGACTGGCACGGCGCGGCCTTTGAAGAATTTGCCGAACGGCCGTGGGCCATTTCTGAGGTGAAGCGACTTACGGAGTTGCGCAAGACCGCCGTCGAACATTGCGCAGAAGCGCGGCTGGACTGCGGCCGGCCAGCGGACGCAGTCTCCATGCTCGAAGCACACGTGGAGGGGAACCCCTGGCGCGAAGAAGGTTGGCGCTTGCTGGCGCTGGCCTTGTATGGGAACCGACGCCAAGGTGATGCGCTGGCCGCCCTTCGGAGGGCACGCAGCCAGCTTGTCAACGAACTCGGGCTGGACCCCAGCCCTGGACTGGTTGACTTGGAGCGTCGGATTCTTCGCGGGGATTCGGAGTTGTATCGCCCAAAAACCCCAGGCCTGGCTATGACAGCCACCGCCTACTCACGGGGCGGCACGAGAGTTCAGTTGGAAGCCTCGAATGCCGTGTTGGGCAGCTTGGCCGTCGCCGGCAATCTTCAGACAGTCCGCACCCAACGCCTTGCAGCCATTCAAGCTGCTGCAGACCTTAACGATCCTGAACTCACCGCCCGCATCATCGGGGGCTACGACGTACCTGGAATATGGACCCGCACGGATGATCCGGCTGCGGCCGCCGTCGTGATAGCCGCCGCGGAGGATGCGCTTGCGGCCAACCCAAGACTCAGCGACCGAAGCCGTGCCCGCCTTCTGGCAACCATAGCCATGGAGTCCCGAGGAACAGGCGATCGGCACCAGGAGGCCTGTGAAGCGGAGTCAATTGCCAGACGATTGGGAGACGCTCAGCTGCTCTGCTTCGCCCTCAGCGCCCGGTTTATGCAAACGTTCGCCGCGGCCGGGCTTGCAGCCCAACGCGCCGATATCGGCCAACAGCTGATTGCAGCAGCGTTCGACGCCGATTCTCCCACCTTTGAGATCAACGGGCGGCTGATTCGTATGCAGGCGTTGTGTGCCATGAATGACATCAACTCGGCCAGTACCGAAGCGGATGCAGTAGACCAGCTGGCCTTAAGGCACCAGAGACCATTGGCCAGCGTGTTCACCCACTGGTTCCGGTGGACTTTCCTTACCAGCAACCTGCCGCCTCCCCTACCGACAGAAATGCCTGGCTTCGCTGACGGAATCGCGGCGTTGGCCACCCTCGGCCTCGAATTGCGCCAGGAGACTGAACTGGGTGGTGCTGAACTGAACAGTATTGAACTGGGTAGCGCTCAGCTGAGCGACGGTGACTTTGGCCCATATGAACGCTGGGTTCGGCCCCTCTTGCTGGTGAGGGCAGGAGCACGTGGCCAAGCCGCCGAAGCTCTTCGGCGTCTTCCGGATCCCCCACATGATCTCTTGCTCGAGGCGACCTGGTGCATCGTGGCTCAGGCAGCCTGCGAAGTGGGTGAGCCTTCTCTGATGCGCAGGGCATTGGCTGCGCTGGAGCCGGCCAAGGGGGAACGCGCAGCCGGAAGCGGCGTAGTGGATCTCGGCCGCGTTGATCACTACCTGGGGCTGCTTGGGGCAGGGTCTGTCTCAGTTTGATGGGTGTTTTGAAGGTGTGGGGGTTTGTGGAAACGGGTGTTAAATGCGGGGAGCCCCGACCTGGTGGTCGGGGCTCCCCGTGAATGGTTGTCCGGCGGTGTCCTACTCTCCCACACCCTCCCGGGTGCAGTACCATCGGCGCTGTGGGTCTTAGCTTCCGGGTTCGGAATGGGACCGGGCGTTTCCCCCACGCTATGACCGCCGTAACTCTGTTACCCGTACCCCGGTGCCAGGTTGTTCCTGGGTGGGGGTGGGAAATCTTTGGGTTACAACTGTGGTGTTGTGTATTTAGTTGTTGGTTCCTGGAACGGTTGTTGTTCGGGAACCACATAGTGGACGCGTGCAGTGTGTTGTGTGGTGTAAGTTGTTGGCCTATTAGTACCGGTCAGCTTCACGAGTCTTTAGTCCTCGCTTCCACATCCGGCCTATCAACCCAGTGGTCTGGCTGGGGGCCTCTCACACATAATGTGTATGGAAATCTCATCTTGAAGCGAGCTTCCCGCTTAGATGCTTTCAGCGGTTATCCCATCCGAACGTAGCTAATCAGCGATGCACTTGGCAGTACAACTGACACACCAGAGGTTCGTCCGTCCCGGTCCTCTCGTACTAAGGACAGCCCTTCTCAAATTTCCTGCGCGCGCAGCGGATAGGGACCGAACTGTCTCACGACGTTCTAAACCCAGCTCGCGTACCGCTTTAATGGGCGAACAGCCCAACCCTTGGGACCTACTCCAGCCCCCAGGATGCGACGAGCCGACATCGAGGTGCCAAACCATGCCGTCGATATGGACTCTTGGGCAAGATCAGCCTGTTATCCCCGAGGTACCTTTTATCCGTTGAGCGACGGCCATTCCACAATGTACCGCCGGATCACTAGTCCCGACTTTCGTCCCTGCTTGAGATGTCTCTCTCACAGTCAAGCTCCCTTGTGCACTTACACTCGACACCTGATTGCCAACCAGGCTGAGGGAACCTTTGGGCGCCTCCGTTACTTTTTAGGAGGCAACCGCCCCAGTTAAACTACCCATCAGGCACTGTCCCTGACCCGGATCACGGGCCGAAGTTAGATGTCCAAAGTGACCAGAGTGGTATTTCAACGATGACTCCACCCGAACTGGCGTCCGGGTTTCAACGTCTCCCACCTATCCTACACAAGCCACTCCGAACACCAATACCAAACTATAGTAAAGGTCTCGGGGTCTTTCCGTCCTGCTGCGCGTAACGAGCATCTTTACTCGTACTGCAATTTCGCCGAGTTTATGGTTGAGACAGCGGGGAAGTCGTTACTCCATTCGTGCAGGTCGGAACTTACCCGACAAGGAATTTCGCTACCTTAGGATGGTTATAGTTACCACCGCCGTTTACTGGGGCTTAAATTCTCAGCTTCGCCCGTAAGGGCTAACCGGTCCTCTTAACCTTCCAGCACCGGGCAGGAGTCAGTCCGTATACATCGTCTTGCGACTTCGCACGGACCTGTGTTTTTAGTAAACAGTCGCTTCCCCCTGGTCTCTGCGGCCCACACCCGCTCACGGAGAGCAAGTCTCCATCACGGGGCAGGCCCCCCTTCTCCCGAAGTTACGGGGGCATTTTGCCGAGTTCCTTAACCATAATTCTCTCGATCGCCTTGGTATTCTCTACCTGATCACCTGTGTCGGTTTGGGGTACGGGCGGCTAAAACCTCGCGTCGATGCTTTTCTTGGCAGCATAGGATCACCGGATCCCCCCGAACGGGGGTCCCATCAGATCTCAGGATCGTGCTCGAAGCACACAGGAACGGATTTGCCTATCCCTGACCCTACATCCTTAGACCGGGGCAACCATCGCCCGGCCCGGCTACCTTCCTGCGTCACACCTGTTAATACGCTTACCTCCCGGGATCAGGTCCCGCGCTCGGCCAAAACCCACAACACCACAAGGGTGAGCGGGCAGGCTCCGGGCGGTTAGTATCCCCC
Organism: Arthrobacter sp. Rue61a; assembly: GCF_000294695.2. Taxonomy (NCBI): domain Bacteria; kingdom Bacillati; phylum Actinomycetota; class Actinomycetes; order Micrococcales; family Micrococcaceae; genus Arthrobacter; species Arthrobacter sp. Rue61a. The sequence goes on from NC_018531.1 coordinate 4,268,176, forward strand.
GCTTGGCATGGGCGGTTTTTCGCCGGTACGGGAATATCAACCCGTTGTCCATCGACTACGCCTGTCGGCCTCGCCTTAGGTCCCGACTTACCCAGGGCAGATTAGCTTGACCCTGGAACCCTTGATCATTCGGCGGACGGGTTTCTCACCCGTCTTTCGCTACTCATGCCTGCATTCTCACTCGTGTAGGCTCCACCGCTGGTTTCCACCGCGACTTCACTGCCCACACGACGCTCCCCTACCACTCCACACCCCTGAACCACGAAGGCTAGGGCATTATGTGAAATCCACAACTTCGGCGGTGTACTTGAGCCCCGCTACATTGTCGGCGCGGAATCACTTGACCAGTGAGCTATTACGCACTCTTTCAAGGATGGCTGCTTCTAAGCCAACCTCCTGGTTGTCTTCGCAACTCCACATCCTTTCCCACTTAGCACACGCTTAGGGGCCTTAGTTGGTGGTCTGGGCTGTTTCCCTCTCGACTATGAAGCTTATCCCCCACAGTCTCACTGCTGCGCTCTGACTTACCGGCATTCGGAGTTTGGCTGACGTCAGTAACCTTGTAGGGCCCATCGGCCATCCAGTAGCTCTACCTCCGGCAAGAAACACGCAACGCTGCACCTAAATGCATTTCGGGGAGAACCAGCTATCACGGAGTTTGATTGGCCTTTCACCCCTACCCACAGCTCATCCCCTCCATTTTCAACTGAAGTGGGTTCGGTCCTCCACGACGTCTTACCGTCGCTTCAACCTGGCCATGGGTAGATCACTCCGCTTCGGGTCTAGATCACGCCACTACACTCGCCCTATTCAGACTCGCTTTCGCTACGGCTACCCCACACGGGTTAACCTCGCGACGTAACACTAACTCGCAGGCTCATTCTTCAAAAGGCACGCCGTCACCAGAATCAGACTGGCTCCGACGGATTGTAAGCACACGGTTTCAGGTACTGTTTCACTCCCCTCCCGGGGTACTTTTCACCTTTCCCTCACGGTACTGGTCCGCTATCGGTCATTAGGAAGTATTTAGGCTTATCAGGTGGTCCTGACAGATTCGCACGGGATTTCTCGGGCCCCGTGCTACTTGGGATACTCCCCAGGCCGTGCACAACATTACGGTTACGGGGCTCACACCCTCTCTGGCCGGCCTTTCAAGACCGTTCACCTATGCCTGCACCTCACCTCACTGGTCCGGCAGAACCAGAACGGAAAGTCCCACAACCCCGCCCATGCAACGCCCGCCGGCTATCACACATGGAAACGGTTTAGCCTGATCCGCGTTCGCTCGCCACTACTAACGGAATCACTATTGTTTTCTCTTCCTGCGGGTACTGAGATGTTTCACTTCCCCGCGTTCCCCCCACGCACCCTATGTGTTCAGATGCGGGTCACACAATCACCTTGCAGCGTTGTGCGGGGTTTCCCCATTCGGACATCCTGGGATCAACGCTCGGTTATCAACTCCCCCAGGCTTATCGCAGATTCCTACGTCCTTCTTCGGCTCCTAATGCCAAGGCATCCACCGTGTGCCCTTAAAAACTTGACCACACACAGACCGGACTCTCATCCGATCATGCATCATCTATTCGAGAGAACCATGACCACAAGGGCCAGGTTCATTCATAAGAAATTGCTGTAAGAACACACACACCAACCCCAAAAAAGGGATCAGCCACGTGTGTGTTCTAGATGCTCGCGTCCACTATGTAGTTCTCAAACAACAACCCCGTCAACCAGACCACCACCCACCACAACCCACACCACAGCGGGGCCGTGCACGATGAACAGTGCTACCGGAAGCAGGAACAAAAGAAACACCAGAAGATGCCCCCATGCATTGCTGCAAAAAGGTCCTGTTGCCTCAGGACCCAACAGTGCGCCAAACACAACCCCACACACCCGCACCCCGGCAGCGTTCCAAACAACACCACACCCACAAGGGGCACAGGTTGCCGTACTGGCACCAGGACACAACCGGTGAAGGCCATGCCAAACAAGTTTGATTCGTTGATATTCCACCCATGAGCACCCACCGCAGAACAGACGCCTGCGCAATGGGCAACACTGACAACCACCACCACACCCATGCAGGCGCAGCAACCAGTTGTTAGCAGCTCCTTAGAAAGGAGGTGATCCAGCCGCACCTTCCGGTACGGCTACCTTGTTACGACTTAGTCCCAATCGCCGGTCCCACCTTCGACGGCTCCCCCCACAAGGGTTAGGCCACCGGCTTCGGGTGTTACCAACTTTCGTGACTTGACGGGCGGTGTGTACAAGGCCCGGGAACGTATTCACCGCAGCGTTGCTGATCTGCGATTACTAGCGACTCCGACTTCATGGGGTCGAGTTGCAGACCCCAATCCGAACTGAGACCGGCTTTTTGGGATTAGCTCCACCTCACAGTATCGCAACCCTTTGTACCGGCCATTGTAGCATGCGTGAAGCCCAAGACATAAGGGGCATGATGATTTGACGTCGTCCCCACCTTCCTCCGATGTTGACCCCGGCAGTCTCCTATGAGTCCCCGCCATAACGCGCTGGCAACATAGAACGAGGGTTGCGCTCGTTGCGGGACTTAACCCAACATCTCACGACACGAGCTGACGACAACCATGCACCACCTGTAAACCGACCGCAAGCGGGGCACCTGTTTCCAGGTCTTTCCGGTTCATGTCAAGCCTTGGTAAGGTTCTTCGCGTTGCATCGAATTAATCCGCATGCTCCGCCGCTTGTGCGGGCCCCCGTCAATTCCTTTGAGTTTTAGCCTTGCGGCCGTACTCCCCAGGCGGGGCACTTAATGCGTTAGCTACGGCGCGGAAAACGTGGAATGTCCCCCACACCTAGTGCCCAACGTTTACGGCATGGACTACCAGGGTATCTAATCCTGTTCGCTCCCCATGCTTTCGCTCCTCAGCGTCAGTTACAGCCCAGAGACCTGCCTTCGCCATCGGTGTTCCTCCTGATATCTGCGCATTTCACCGCTACACCAGGAATTCCAGTCTCCCCTACTGCACTCTAGTCTGCCCGTACCCACTGCAGAACCGGAGTTGAGCCCCGGTCTTTCACAGCAGACGCGACAAACCGCCTACGAGCTCTTTACGCCCAATAATTCCGGATAACGCTTGCGCCCTACGTATTACCGCGGCTGCTGGCACGTAGTTAGCCGGCGCTTCTTCTGCAGGTACCGTCACTTTCGCTTCTTCCCTACTGAAAGAGGTTTACAACCCGAAGGCCGTCATCCCTCACGCGGCGTCGCTGCATCAGGCTTGCGCCCATTGTGCAATATTCCCCACTGCTGCCTCCCGTAGGAGTCTGGGCCGTGTCTCAGTCCCAGTGTGGCCGGTCACCCTCTCAGGCCGGCTACCCGTCGTCGCCTTGGTAGGCCATTACCCCACCAACAAGCTGATAGGCCGCGAGTCCATCCAAAACCACAAAAGCTTTCCACCACCATGACATGCGCCAGATGGTCGTATCCGGTATTAGACCCAGTTTCCCAGGCTTATCCCAGAGTCAAGGGCAGGTTACTCACGTGTTACTCACCCGTTCGCCACTAATCCCCCCAGCAAGCCAGGGATCATCGTTCGACTTGCATGTGTTAAGCACGCCGCCAGCGTTCATCCTGAGCCAGGATCAAACTCTCCGTTGAAGAAAAACAAATCAAACAGACACAACCACACCCACCGGAAATAACGGCGAACACGGCTGCACAAAATTCGAAACCAGCTGAAAACCAGACCACCACACACGGGGGTGCATGACAATCCGGCATAAATTCAACCAATTGATAAAACAATCGGTATCAACAAACTTGGCACACTATTGAGTTCTCAAACAACAGGTCGCTAATCCAAAGCAGTACCACCAGCCTCAGCTGGATCGCTCCGGAGCAACTTTTCAAACTTACCCGATCAACCAAATCTTTGCAAATCAACGTTTCCGCGATTCCCGATCCAGGTCTCGGCCCCACCCGTCACAAGCACGCTCAAAAGCGTGCCATTTTTCAGGCTGTCATCAAGGGGGTTGGCCTCCGCGGCTCTCAGCTCCAGGCTGTCTCACTCGCGGCGACTCAGAAGACATTACACGCCCACGGGCCCCGGCACAAATCACCCGCAAACCGACCCCAAAACCCCGCAAACACGGGCCCAACACACTCATCAAGACCCCAAACCAGTAAAAACCCGAGAAAAACAACCTCAGTGAAGCCCGTCACAAAGCCCAACCATCCACCAGCCACACGGCCGCCGTCCCAACCCGACCACCGCCGTCGAGCACCAGCCCAAACCCGAGGGATGTGAGAGAGCGACGGCTCCAAACCCGAGGGACCTGAGAGAGCGACACCCCCAAACCCGAGGGATGTGAGAGAGCGACGGCTCCAAACCCGAGGGATGTGAGAGAGCGACACCCCCAAACCCGAGGGATGTGAGAGAGCGTCGGCTGCAAACCCGAGGGATGTGAGAGAGCGACGGAAGGTGGCGGCGGTTATCCGGCAGCGCGCGTCCAAGCGACGAAGGAGCGAGCGCGCCGAGGATGACCACCGCCTCCGCGCCAACCACACCCTCCGCGCCAACCACCGCCTCCGCACCAACCACACCCTCCGCGCCAACCACCGCTTCCGCGCCGTCCACACCAGCCCACCATCCAGCCACACCACCCAACGCCGGCAAGAGTAAGCACGCTTAAACGCAAAAAGGGCCGGCAACCATAACGGTTGCCGACCCTCTCAGAGCTTCGTGATTACCAGGAAGACTTGGTGATGCCCGGGAGCTCACCACGGTGAGCCATGTCGCGGAAGCGAACACGGGAGATACCGAACTTCTGGAGCGTGCCGCGGGGACGGCCGTCGATCTGGTCGCGGTTACGCAGACGGATCGGGGAGGCGTTGCGGGGCAGCTTCTGCAGGCCGAGGCGTGCAGCTTCGCGTGCTTCGTCAGTCGCGTTGGGGTCAACCAGGGTCTTCTTCAGTTCGAGACGCTTGGCAGCGTAACGCTCAACAATGACCTTGCGCTGCTCGTTGCGAGCAATCTTGGACTTCTTTGCCATGTGTTTAGCGCTCCTCTCGGAATTCGACGTGCTGGCGGATCTTGGGGTCGTACTTCTTCAAGACCAGACGGTCAGGATCGTTACGACGGTTCTTGCGGGTTACGTAGGTGTAACCGGTGCCCGCGGTGGACTTCAGCTTGATGATCGGACGTACGTCCTTGTCCTTTGCCATTAGAGCTTTACTCCTCGTGCCAGGATGTCGGCGACGACTGAGTCGATGCCGCGTACGTCGATTGTCTTGATGCCACGGGCTGACAGGGTCAGCGTGACGTTACGGCGCAGGGACGGAACCCAGTAGCGCTTCTTCTGAATGTTCGGGTCGAACCGACGCTTGTTGCGACGGTGCGAGTGCGAAATGCTGTGTCCAAAGCCCGGCTCGGCTCCGGTCACTTGGCAGTGTGCTGCCATGACTCTCCTCCAAAGATTGAATGTAACGGCGTGCAGATGTTCCTGCGTTGCCGTGCGACAGGCAGCGTCCGCATCCGGGTCCAGACCATTTCGATGGTTTCCGCAGCAAGTGCGGCGAAGAAGGTTGGCCTCAGGACCGGGCAGTGAAAATCACTGGAACAGATCCTGGGATACCGGGCGAATACAGGAATGCACGCAACTTGAGCCCCTAACTACCGGCCACCGGGATGTCAGTAAAACCAACAGTCACCACTAACCGGAGCAATTGCACACGATCCGCACTACCTAGCGCCTAACTATTCTACGGGCCAGGCCAAATTAAGACCAATCCGGCATCATACGCCCAAGAAGCCCACAAGCAGGACAGCCCGGATGAGTGTGGCGGAACGTATCTAAAGGGGGCGGATCAGTTCAGGATATTTCGGGCTCAAACCGTCGCCGGAAGAGACGCCCCGCACACGGCGGGCCACCCAGGGTGCCGCGGATTCCCGGAACCATCGTGCGTTGGCTTTCAATGCTTCAACACGATTCATCAGACGGACCGGCGCCAGTTCAGGAATCTCAATGACATGCTCGTGCTCAAGGACATCCAAGACGCGCTTCGCCATATTGACGTGGCCCGCTGTGGACATATGCATGCGATCCTCACCCCAGAGGCGCCAGTCGTCGTACTCGTCGAACCGCCAATAGTCCACCAGCAGGGCACCGTGGTTTTCGGCGATTTCGCGCACCAGTTCGTTGTAGATCGCCGTGCGGCCGCGCATGGCGCTGAAAACCTTCGAGCCCTTCGCATCAAAGCCGGTGAACAGGACCACGGTGGCTCCCGACGCGCTCAACTTGGCTATGCCGGCGTCGTACTCCTCCAAAAGCGAGTCAATATCGATCTTGGGCCGCAGGATGTCGTTCGCCCCCGCGTACAGCGTGACCAGGGTTGGATTCATGGCGACGGCGGCATCGACCTGCTCAGCCATGATCTGCCGGAGCTTCCGGCCTCGGATGGCCAGGTTGGCGTAGCCAAAGTCCGCGTTGCTGTGCGCGAGTTGCCCCGCGACGATGTCGGCCCAACCCCGGACGCCGTTGGGGCGGGCGGGATCGTCGTCTCCGACACCCTCAGTAAACGAGTCCCCAAGGGCAACATAGCGGGCAGAAAAATCCATGCCGCCAGTCTGCCACTTCAACACTCGAGGCCACAAAGCCCGCGACGGGCGGGCTAGGAGTCGCGCAGGATCCAGTGGTTGTTGTCCAAACGGGCAACGATTTTTTCGCCGATGCGCGCAAGGTCGGCTACGTCCTCGGGACTGAGCGAATCGAGCATCAAGGTGCGCACGGATTCCACGTGGCCCGGGGCGAGGGACACGATGGTGGACATGCCGGCGTCCGTCAGGTGGGCAACGGTCACGCGGGCGTCGCCGGGGTGCGCCTGCCTTTCCACCCAGCCGCGCTTCTGCAGTTTGGTGACCACGTGGGAAAGGCGCGACAAGGAGGCACTTGTGCGCGCAGCGAGCTCACTCATGGGGAGGTACCGGCCCTCGGTTTCGGAGAGCATAGCGAGTACGTTGTAGTCGAACAGGGACAGTTTGCCGGCCGACTGAAGCTGGGTGTCCAACGCCGAGGGGAGCAAGGTGTTGATGCTCAGCAGGGCCAGCCAAGCACGGCGTTCGTCGGCATTCAGCCAGCGGGGTTGAGTCATGCCTCCATCTTATGAGAATTCGCTACTTCCTTAGGTCGCGGCCCCGGCTCAGGCGATAGGCTGGCGGCATGTTTGTCGTCTCATTGACCTACAAAGTTCCCGACGAAATTGTCGATTTCCACCGCCCGGGCCACATGGCCTGGCTTAAGGACGCGTTCGACGGCGGCATCTTCCTTGCGTCCGGACGTCGCGTCCCAGCCACGGGAGGCGTGCTGCTGTCCAAAGTGGACCGGGCCACGTTGGATGCCTCGCTGGCCAAGGACCCGTTCTACAGCAATGGCGTAGCGGAGTTCGAGATCATCGAATTCACGGCTACCAGCGTGGCCGAGGGTTACGAAAACCTGCTCGATAGCTGAACTGCGCGGCTTGTTCCCAGCCGTTCCGGCAGCACCACCGGCATGAGCTCCGGCCAGCGCGCCCCCAGACGGTCGCCGCTCGAGACGCCGCGCAACCGACGCGAAAGCCAGGGTCCGACGTCGCGCCTCAGCCAGGCGACGTCGTCGGCGATGTTTTCGGCGCGGGTCCGCGGACGGGGCGCGGCGAGCGTTGGTGATTGGAGCGAGTGCGGAGCCCCGAGGACTTCAAGGACTTTCTTAGCCATATAGCTGTGCCCGGGACTGGACATGTGCAGGCGATCGGGTGCCCAGAGTCGCGGGTCCTGGAACTTCTCAAAGCACCAATAGTCCACCAGCAGCGTCTGATACGTCGCTGCAATACGCCGAATCTGGCGGTTGTAGATGGCAGTACGCACTTTGAGTGGTTCCAGCAGGGGAGACAGCGGAACGTTGTAACCGGTGAAGAGCAGGACCGTGGCTCCGCTGGCTTTGAGGCCCCGCACGGCATCCTCGTAGTCCCTGATGAGCTTGTTCATGTTTAGTTTTGCCATGAGGAGGTCGTTCCCGCCTGCGTAGAAACTGACCAGCGTGGGATTCATGGCGAGGGCCGGCTCGATTTGTTCATCAATGATCCGGTGGAGACGCCGCCCGCGAATGGCCAGGTTGGCGTATCGGGTGGTGTGGTTGTCCCTTGCCAGTTCTTCGGCCACCCGGTCCGCCCAGCCCCGGCAGTTGTTGGGGAGCCGGAGATCGTTGTCGCCGACGCCCTCAGTGAAGGAGTCGCCAAGCGCCACGAACCGGATCTGGTGTTTCACTGCGTTGTCTCCCGGTCCTCCATGAGCTTTTTCAGGCCACCCTTGCGTGGAACTTTCACGGGTTCCGGCCAGCGCGGGCTGATGGAATCCCCCAGCGTGACACCGCGAAGTTTGCGTCCGAACAGCGGGACCACCCAGTCGTTGACCCAGCGGCGCTGCCGGCGCTCCCATTCGCGCATGGACATGCGCGTGGGCGGGTCCCATTCCTTCGGGGAGATCTTGTGCGGGACGTTGAGGTGGTCCAGCACCTGGGCGGCCAAGTACTTGTGGCCCGCCTTGGACATGTGGAGCCGGTCCGGTGCCCACATCCGGGAGTCCTTATAGGCATCGAAGCACCAGTAGTCCACCAGGATTGCGCCATATTTGGCGGCGATGTCGCGGACTCTCTGGTTGTAGAGGGTGTTGCGTTTCTTGAAGGGTTCCAAGACGGCCGACACCTTCACGTCGAACCCGGTAAACAGGACCAAGGTTGCCCCGGTTTCGCTCAGGCGCGCGACGAGCAATTCGTAGTCTTTGAGGAGAGCATCCATATCGGTACCGAAATCGAGGATGTCGTTACCGCCTGCGTAGAGCGTAATGAGCGTTGGTTCCATGGCCATGGCGGGCTCGAGTTGTTCGTCGATGACGTGCCGGAGCCTCTTGCTGCGCACTGCCAGGTTGGCGTATTCCCAGCCCGGCTGGGCTTTGGCCAACTTTTCGGCAACCCGGTCGGCCCATCCGCGGACCCCGTTCGGCAGGACCTTGCTCGGGTCCCCCACGCCTTCGGTGAAGGAATCACCGATGGCGACATACCGCCGTCGTGCTTTACTCCCGCCCCCGAATTCCTCCCGCACCCCAACGACGCTACCCGCCCCCGGTTACACCGGAGCCAACCCAAAGTGAACAAGCAAAACGGGAAGTGAGAGAGCGTCCGCACCAAACCCGAGGGAAGTGAGAGAGCGTCCGCACCAAACCCGAGGGAAGTGCGAGAGCGTCGGAAGGCCGGGTGGCGGGCATCCGGCAGCGTGCGTCAAAGCGACGAAGGAGCAGCACGCCGAGGATGGGCGCCACCCGGCCATCAAACTGCGGCGACTCAGCGGGAAGGGCTTAGCCCTCCGCTTTGCCTCGTCGCCAGTAACCCATGAACGCAACCTGCTTGCGGTCAATACCAACGTCCCGCACCAGGTACCGCCGCATTTCCTTGATCACGAACGCTTCTCCGGCGATCCACGCGTAGAACGGCAGGGCGCCGGCGGGAAGGGTGGGGTTTTTGCTGGCTTCGATGGCTGCGGTGTCCATGCGCTGCGGGGTTTCCCAGAGGATGTCCTGGTCCACGTTGACGTCTTCGGGTTCGGGTCCGGCGGCGGTCCCGTCGCCCTTGATGCCTACCCAGCCGGGCACAGGAACTGCCTTGGTTACGGCTTCTTTGAGGAGTTCGCCGTGGGGACGGGAGCGTCCGATGGCAGCTCCGCGTGCGAGCCAGGTGATTTCGATGTCGGCTTCGGTGGAGATGTCTTGGAAGTCGCCGGCTTCTGGTACCTCAAGGAAGGCGTGCCCGGTCATGTCGGCGGGGAGGCTTTCGAGGATGGCGCTGATGGCGGGGACGGCGGTTTCGTCGCCGGCCAGGAGTATGCGCTGGGCGAGGCCCGGACGCCATTCGATACCGCCGTAGGCACCGGCCGTGGTGCACTGGGCTGCGCGGTTGTTGGGGCCGATGATGGTCAGGGCGTCGCCGGGCTTGGCTGCTTTGGCCCAGTTGGCGGCGGGTCCACCGTGGCCGGCGTCGTCGAAGTGCATGACGAAGTCGATGTCGATCTCGGGGTAGACGGCGTCGAGACGCTCAGAGCGCACGGTGTAGGTGCGCATGTCACCACGGACGGACGGGTCCATGGCCAACCATTCCTGGTACCAACCGGCTTCTTCCATCTTGAACGGAGGCAGCGGGATCTGCTGGCCGGAGGCGTCGAAGGACGGGATCATCAGCTTCACGCGGAGGTCCAAAGTGTCCCCTGCAACGCCGAAGTCTCGCAGTGAGTAGCCACCAAACGTGATCCGGCGGAAGTTGGGGCTGAGCTCCTGCACGGCCGTCACTGTGACGTCGAAGGCGAGGGTCATGGGCTCCACGGCGGCACTTGCTTTGGCCTGTGTTGGTTGTGCACTCATGAGGCGATCTCCAGTTCGTTGGTTGAAGCGGGGCGTGCGTGGTGGCGTCCGATGGGGACGATGAGCGGTGTGCCTGAGATGGGGTCCGGAACCACTCGGGATTCCAGGCCGAAAACGTTGAAGACCAGTTCCTCTGTGACCACCACCGGCGCCGGACCTTCGGCCACGATGCACCCGCCTTTCATGGCGATGACATGGTCTGCGTAGCGTGCGGCGAGGTTGAGGTCGTGGAGCACGATCGCCACCGTGGTGCCGCGGCTTCGGTTGAGGTCCGTGATCAGGTCCAGGACTTCCACCTGATGTGCCAGGTCAAGGTATGTGGTGGGTTCGTCCAACAGCAGGACGTCGGTTTCCTGTGCCAGAGCCATGGCGATCCAGACCCGTTGGCGTTGCCCGCCTGACAGTTCGTCGATGCTCCGCTCAGCGAGTTCAAGCGTGGCGGTGGCGTCGAGCGCGCGCTGCACTGCGGCGTCGTCGGCTGCGCTCCAGCTGCGGAAGAAGCCTTGGTGGGGGTAGCGGCCGCGGCCTACGAGGTCCCGGACGGTGATGCCGTCAGGAGCGGTGGGGTGCTGCGGCAGGAGGCCGAGTGTCCGGGCGAGTTCGCGGGCGGGCCGGGTGTGGATGTCTTTGCCGTCCAAGGTCACCGTGCCGCGGGCGGGCTTGAGCAGCCGCGAAAGACCGCGCAGCAGGGTGGACTTGCCGCAGGCGTTGGCGCCCACGATCATGGTCACTTTGCCTTCGGGGATCTCGGTGGAGAGTCCCTCCACAACCTTGCGTGCCTCGTATTGGAGCGTCAGGTCCTGGGCATTAAGGATGGCCATGTCAGGCTTCCTTTCGGTTCGACGTGACCAGCAGCCACAGCAGGAAGGGTGCACCGAGGGCGCCGGTGATGACGCCGACCGGGAGGACGGTTCCGTCGAGGATGACGGGGGCGATGTTGGAGGCGAAGAAGTCGGCCATCAGCACGATCAGCGCACCGGTGAGGGCCGACGCCGGGAGGCTGGGTTTGCGGACGATGCGGCGGGCAATCGGGCCGGCGAGGAAAGCAACGAACGCCACCGGACCGGCGGCAGCAGTTGCGACGGCGGCAAGCCCGACGGCGGTCAGCACCAGTCCCAGCCGGGCGGCGTTGACCTTGATGCCAAGGCCCGCGGCTGCGTCGTCTCCGAGTTCGAGGATGCGCAGCGGGCCGGCGAGGGCAATGACGGCGGGGAGCAGGACCAGCAAGGAGACTCCGAGGACGCCTGCGCGCTCCCAGTTGGAGGAGTTCAGGGAGCCGTTGAGCCAGATGAGGGCGTCGGCTGCGGTGCGGATGTCCGCACGGGTCATAAGGAAGTTGACCACTGCGTGAAGTGCAGCAGCGATGCCAACGCCTGCAAGGATCAGGCGGTTGCCTGCGGCGTTGCCCCGGCTGCCTCCGCCCGCGCCCGAGCCGCTGCGGGAGATCGCGTAGATGATGGCAGCGACGCCGAGCGCTCCGCCAAGGGCGGCCCAGGAAACTACCGCTCCGGAGGCACCGAAGATCACGATTGCCGTTACGGCCGCCGCGCTGGCGCCGTAGCTGATGCCGATGATGTCCGGGCTGGCCAGCGGGTTGCGCAGCATGGTCTGGAACAGGGCGCCGGCCAGGCCGAAGGCGATGCCGATCATGGTTCCAACGACTGCCCGGGGCAGCTTGTGTTCCATCACGATGAAGCTGGCGCCGGGGATTTTCTCGCCGCCGGTCAGGTGGTTGATGACGATGGTCAAGAAGTCCGGGATGGTCACGGTGTAACTGCCCAGGAGCACGTAGACCGCGAACATGACGATGACGGCGAGCCCGAGGAAAAACGTTGGGCTCAGCACGCGCCGAAGTGACAATTGATGACCATGTTTGCCCGCATCATTGGCATTAAGTGCCAACTCGGTGGGGAGTTTGTGAACAGTCGTCACAGTCCAGCCCCCTTTCCGCGGCGGATGAGCCAGACGAAGACCGGGGCCCCAATGATCGCGGTCATGATGCCTGCAGGGACTTCGCCCGGGAGAAGGATCACGCGGCCGATGATGTCGGCGGTAATCAGCAGGATGGGGGCCGCAACGGCGGAGAACGGCAGGATCCAGCGGTAGTCCGGCCCGGTCAGCGAGCGGACAGCGTGGGGAATGACCAAGCCGAGGAAGGCGATGGGTCCGGCCACGGCAGTGGCGGATCCACAGAGCAGCACGATTCCCAGCCCGGTGATGCTGCGGGCCAGGGTGACGTTTTGGCCGAGGCCGCGGGCAATGTCGTCGCCCAGGGCCAGGCTGTTCAAAATGCGACCGCCGGCCAGGACAATCACGGCCCCGACTGCGAGGAACGGCAGCGCGGGTAGGAGGACGGACCAGTCACGTCCGCCAACGGTGCCCACCTGCCAGAACCGGAAACGGTCAAAGGTGTCCTGGCTGGAGACCAGGATGACGTTCATCAGGGAGAACAGGCCGGCGCTCAGGGCCGCACCCGCCAAGGCGAGCTTGACCGGCGTCGCACCGTCGCGTCCCCTGGATGCGATGGCATAAACCACGACGGCGGCCGCTGCGGCGCCGATGAAAGCGAACCAGATGTAGCCGGACAGCGAGCCGATGCCGAAAACGTAGATCCCCACGACGACAGCAAGGGCAGCACCGGCATTGAGTCCCAGGATGCCGGGATCGGCCAGTGGGTTACGGGCCACGCCCTGCATTGCTGCGCCCGCCAAGCCTAGTGCGGCGCCGGCGAGCAGACCCAGCACGGTGCGGGGAATCCGGGCGATGACCACCGCGTGGTTACCATCTGCCGGATTGAAGTTGGTGAGTGCTTCCCAAACGGTACTAAGGGGCAGCCCCCGTGCGCCGACCGCCAGGGATGCGACGCAAACTGCTGCGAGTACGACGACGGCGGCCAGCAGCCAAGCGGTGCGCTTGCCTGCCGTGCCTCGGGAACCGGTTCCCCTTCCGGTTCCCATGGCGCCAGGGGTGACGCCTCCCGGGCCAGCCGACACCGAAGTGCCGTTGCCCCGCCCCTGGACTGCCGTCGTCGTACTCAGTTTCATTGCAGTTACTTGCCGGCTGCGTCTGCTGCTGCGCCCAGCTGCGGCAGGAACGTGTCCAATGCCCACGGCAGGCTCAGCGGCGATGAAGCGGAGAGCGACAAGGTAAGGCTCGAGTTCGTGTCAGCGATGAAGGAGCCCTTCTTGACGGCAGGAATCTGGCTGAAGAGCGGGTCAGCCTTGATGGTGTCGGCGGTGGCAGTGTCCGCGACCCAGGTGATGAAGACATCGGAATCGAGCTCGTTGGCCTTCTCAGCGGACCACGGGATGAAGAAGTCCGTGGACGTCTTGGTGTTCTGCGTAACCACGGGAGCGAGCTTCATGCCGATTTCGGAGAGGAAGCGCGGGCGGTTGTCGATGGCCGTGTAGAAGCCGGTGGAAGCAGGCGTCACTGGATCGAGGTTGCCGTAGATGAAGGTCTTGTCCTTGATCTGCGGGTACTTGGAGACCTTGTCCTGGATGGTGGCCTCGGTGTCCTCGATCAGTTTCTTGGCCTCGGCTTCCTTGCCGAGGGCCTTGCCGATGATGGTGGTGCTTTCCTGCCACGGCGTACCAAAAGCGAGCTCCGGCTGTGCCACAACGGGGGCGATTTCGCTGAGCTTCTTGTAATCAGCCTCTTCCAGGCCCGAGTATGCGGCCAGGATAACGTCCGGGCTGAGCTTTGCGATCTCGGTGAAGTTGATGCCGTCAGCCTCGGAGAACTGGACCGGAGCCTTGTCGGTGCCAAAACCGGCGCCGAGCTTCTCCAGTGCTGCGTCCTTCCAAGGTGTTGAGCCCTTGTCGTTGTTGCCCCACTCGTTCTTCGGAACACCAACGGGGACAACGCCCAAGGCGATCGCGACGTCATCATTGACCCACGAGACGGTAACTACGCGCTTGGGCTGTTCCTTGATGGTGGTCTCACCAAAAACATTCTTGATGGTCACGGGGAAAGCCGCGGATGCTGCCTCGGAAGAGGCTGGAGCCGAGGTGGAGGGGCCGGTGGAGCAGCCAGTGAGGGAAAGAGCGACGGCGGCCAGGGCGGCCGTCGCGGTTCCTGCTGTTTTGAGCAGGGCGCGGCGTGGGAGAAGGGAAGCCACGGGACTCCTTAAGTAAGTGATGCGAACCTAAGTAAGGCTAGCCTAGCCTGCCGATAATTAAGAAACGTTTGCGTCACGTAATCCTCCCACTGGGGCGGATAACCGTCCAGCATGACGCAGGTCACACCCTCGCTCACATCCCACGCCCTTCAGCCGGACCCTCTCTCACATCCCACGCCCTTCAGCCGGACCCTCTCTCAGTGGACATCTGCCCGAAAGTTTTGAAAGTATTGGCGGCAGCGGACTACCGCTTCTTTGGATAATGACGAGGGGATGAGCGTGCGCACTGTTCCAGTTGCCGCAGCCATGGTTGGCGAGGTGGCCGTTTTGGCCTGCTTGGCACTCCCCCGCGCGTCGGCATCTTTTTAGGTTTCCAGGCACCCGTCCCTTATTGAGGGCCTCAAAGCTGTGCCGCTTTCCTTCCTCGGATGACCGACGCCTTCAGCCATTTCCCGCACGCCCATCATCAGCCTGCGGACGTCGACCATTTCCGAAAGAAGCTTTGCCATGCAGAAAATCACTGCCCAACAGATCCGTTCGTCCTTCATTAACGCCAGTCGTTCCGAGGCCTCCAAGCTGAACCTCCCCCGCGACTTCGACTCCCTGGACTGGGACAACTTGGAGTTCCTCGGTTGGCGCGACGAGAAAATGCCCCAGCGCGGCTACATCGTGTATACGCACCGGGGCAAGCTCACCGGGATCATGCTCCGTGCTCCTGAAGGCGGGTCCGGGAAGAGGCGCGTAGTCCTCTGCGAACTGTGCCGCGACGTGTTCTCCAAGGACGACGTTTACCTGTGGGTCGCCAAGAAGGCCGGACAATCCGGCAAGGACGGGAACACAGTGGGGACACTGATCTGCGCCGAGTTCGGCTGCAGCGCCAACGTGCGCAAGGAACCACCCGTCAACGAGATCAACCCGGACCCGGCCGCCGTCGTCGTTCGACACATCGCAGGACTGGAGTCCAGGACCGAACAGTTCCTGGACCGCGTCCGCGCCAAGTAGGCCAATGTAGCTGGCAGTAGTGGTTGTTATGAGGGCTCAGAACAACCACTACTGCCAGTCAGTTGGGTGCCACGGACCCTACCGCAGGACGATGTCCACGGGGTTTGCCTCCGACCGCCACGCCCCGGGCTCGCCTGGCCCGGCAATGACTGGAGCCGTGAGCACTCCCGAGCGGTTGGTGCGCTTGTCCCGGAGGATTTCAGTGACGGAGCCAAGGTGCCTCGACAGGTCAATGACGTTCTCCGGAGCGGCCAGCAGCAACTGGAACCCGAACTCGTGAAGTGCTTTGATGCCGGCGCCGGCGAATTCTTCGGAAGCCAGCACGAACGCCTCGTCCATCATCACCGTGCCGTAAGTGGTGAATCCTTGCTCGGCGATGCCCAACTGGTAGCTCAGCGCAGCGGCCATGATGAACGCCGTGAAACGCTGGCGCTCACCGCCGGACATGGACCCGGTATCGGCGTGCATGAAGACATCGGTCTTCTTCTTGCCTGCTTTGCCGGAGCCACCGGCTTTGCCCGATTTCGGGGCTACCTCGCGGTGTTCCTTGCACTGAATGAACAGGTGCCCGCGGACGTCCAGCACCTCAGCCCGCCAGCGCCGATCCTCCGGCGTCTGGGATCCGAGCCGCTTCACCAGGGTCTCCAACGATTTATAGCGTGCAGTGAGCTCGGCGTCGTCGTCGATTTCTGCCGTTGAACCAGCGGCGGCGGCACGCGAGGGCCTGGTGTGCTTCGCCTTCAGGGCGTTTTGGATCGCATCCTTGAACTGCTTGGCCGTGGCCGGGAGCGTCTGCTTGATGTCCAGTTCCAGGAAGCTGCCCTCATGGAAGTTCACCTGGGACAGGATGCCGTTGAGCGGCAGGATGCGGCTGGTGATGCTGCGGCGCTCCTCATCCAGCAAATGCAGGAGCGTGCTGAACGACTCGTGCGTGCGCTGGTTGAAGAACAACCGGAACTCGGCCTCTTGGGCGGGTAGGCCGTCACTCACGATCGCGTGGTAGCGGGATTCGAAGTCCCCGGCCGCGCCGATCGACGTTCCGTGGTCCGCGCTGATGGCGCTTCCCCAGTCGCGAACGAATGCTTCGAACATACGGGTCAATCGTTCGGCTGTGGCCTGGCCGCGCGATTCCGCAGCGTGCAGCTCGTCGAGCAGCTTGTTGCGGACACTGTTGGCCAAGTTGTCGAGTTCGTACAGTTCGGAAACCTCAGCGGCACCAACGAAGTACGGTTCCAGCGCGGTGACGGTGGAAGCCGACGGCGGTGTCTGCTCAAGCTTCAGCCTCGCCGCATCGAGCAGGCCGTCAGCGGTTGTCATCTTGTGGTCCAGCGCTTTGTACTCGCTCTGGAGCACAGCGGCGGCGCCTGTGGAGGACTGGTGCTTTTCGCGCACGGCTTCGATGTTGGCACGCAACGGCTCAAGGTCCGCCTGCGCGGCCAAAGCATCCGTCAGGCGTTGTTCGATTCGAGCAAGTTCGTCCGCGGCCACGGCTGCGGACACTTGTTCCCAGGGCCGTTCGTCTTCAGCGACGCGACGCAGAGCTTCGAGCTGCCGGGCCATGCCTTGGTGCGAATCCTCGCGGCTTTGTGCAAGTTCCGCGGCCTTGACGAGCTCGTTTTCCAGCTCCCCCACTCGCGCGGCGACCAGTTCAAGCTTGGAGGCGTTGTCGAAACCGAGGACGTAATCCTGCCGGCTCGTGAACCGGTCGTCCTTCTCCACAGTGTGCCTGTTGCGTTTGACCACGCCACCCAGGCTCAGGCCCTTGTCCATCGAGGCAAGCTCATCCGGATCCTCGACACACGGGTAGGCGAAGTCCAAGGCGATCCGCTCGCGGATCCACTCACCGGCGTCGGCATTGGCACCCGAGGTAAGGATGCTCAACTTAGTCAAGAGATCGCCGTCGGACACGTCCTCCACAGCCAGCGCACCGCCGGCGAGTGGCTTGGAAACATCAACAGCGCGCAGCGCGCCCCGGACGGTGTTGTCGTTCAAGTAACGGGTGACCGCCGCGAAGTGCTCGCCGGGAACCAGCAAAGTGGTAGCGAGGTTGCGCAACGCCCGTTCGGCAGCGGGACGCCACTGATCCTGCCCTTCGGCGAGGTCGATCAGCTCACCGCCAAACGGCATCCGCTCTTCCGGGACGCCTGTTGCGGCTGCGATGGCGGCGCGGTTTTCAATACTCGACGGCGGCAGCAGGGACTTGCGCGATCGCAACGACAACAGCTCCTGCTGAGCCGCCGCAAGCTCTCGTTTCCTCGTGGCATGGCCGTCGAACGCCTCGAAACGAAGCTCCTTGAGCGCTTCCGAATCGTCCTTCAACTCGGCCGAGCGGGCAGCTGCCTGCTCATGCGCCTGATCCCAGCCCTCGGCCGACCATTCAAGGTTAAGTCCGGCGTCGGCCAACGCCTTCTTGGCCGAATCCTCAACCTGCTGGCGCAGCTTCAGGCCAACCTTGGCGTTCTCCAACGACTGCTCAATCGCCGAAATCGCATTGCCGCCGCGGTTGTTGTAATCCAGTTCAAGGTCACGGAGGTCTTTGGACAAGGCGTCCCGCACAGTGCGCTCAGCCGCCAATTCCTGGGCCTTGGACTGGGCCAACTCCTTGAAACGGGCCAGCGTCTTGGCGTGGACTGTGACCGCAAGCTGCTGCTTGTAGGCCTCAAATTCCTCCCCGGCCAGCTCCCGGAGGCGGTTCGCGTCCAGCAACGCCTGCGCGTACTCCTTGTTCAACCCGGGAACCGGAGCCAACTGGTCACGCTGCTGCCGAACGTCTTCCAACCTCTGCCGGATGGACATCAGGTTGCTGAACTCTTCCACCACATCATCAGCGGCAGCCAACGTGGCCGGAGCGTCGAGCACCTGATCGCGGAAGAACGTATTCACGCTGCCGCCCAAGCCCTTACCGGCCTGGATCACGCGAAGCAAAGGAAGTGCCTGGTCCGAGTTGATCCCGAGCAAGCGACGGAAGCGCTCCGCGAACGCCTTGTGCACATCGAAGACCTGCCCGTCCGGGAAGATCGACTCCAGCGCGCCCTTGGTGAACCGCTTCTGCGCAATCCCCTCGATCGCTTCAAGGTCCAACGGCTTGCTGTCGATCACATAAAAACGCCCGACACTCGACTCCGTGCCATTCTTCGGCAAGTCGAACAGCGCCGACACCGTCACCTTCGTGCCGGCCGCATTATCAAACGTCAACGCGACGGCGGACCACGTGGCGCCCGGACGCTGGAAGGCACTCGCCGAGCTGTCTCCGACCGCCTTATCACCAACCTTGCCGCGCATGTACGTGAACGTGGTCCTCTTGTCCTCCACAGCACCGCCGGAACGCTGGGCAGCGGCCTCGTTGGAGCGCGGGCGGGCATCAAAAACGCGGAGCATCGCATCAAAGAGAGTCGACTTACCCACGCCCGAGTTACCGGTCAGGAGGGTTCCCCTGCGGTCCACGTGCATGGTGTGGGCTCCATGGAACGTGCCCCAGTTGACCACCTGCACCAACGCGAGGCGCATCTGGCCGGGGTTCGTGAGCTCGCCGAGCGGGAGCATGCTTGCGATGGTCACTTCTGTGTCCCGTCAGTCGTGGTTGCGTCCGCGGCGGTGCTTACGTCAGCGCGGTCGTCACCTTCAGGGTCGTCGTCCACGTCATCACCTGAGGGGTTGGGTTGGTTGGAGTCGGAGGAGTCGAGATCCAGCAACGGTTCTGTTCCGGATTCGTCAGCTGCTACTGCTATCAGGGCCTCTATTTGGGCCGGGATGTCGCCGATGTTTTCGAACGGGAGGGCCAGAGGGAGGGCGTTGCTGATGGTGTACGTGTCGTCCAGCGGGGTGGGGAGGATGAGTTGGCGTGCCAGGAGTTTGGTGATGGTGCGGGTGACCACGTCGGAGTCGCGGAGGGCGTCTTGTTGGCCCGCGGGTGTGTAGTTGGCGACGAGGTCGGAGATTTCTTCGCGGGTGATGGTCGGGTCTGTTTGGGCTGTGACGTGGCGGTCCAGCAAGAGGCGTAGTCGCAGCAACACAATGGTTTCCACGCGGCTCAGGGCGCGCTGCTGCCTGAGGATGCTGGAGCGGGAGCTGGCGCCGATGACTTCCGGGTCCACGGGGCGAAGGACCGCGATTTTGCGGTCGTGATCGAGCTGGAGGGTGAGGAACAGCTCGGAGAGGCGGCTGCGGAGGATCAGTTGGTTGTCCAGCAGCGTGGTCCACAGTTTCTCGTCGCGGCCACCGTCGATGTAGGGCCCCTTCAGCAGTTTCACCAGTGCATGCCGCACCTTCATGGGCAGCACACCAGTGTCGCCGGGGAAGAGCGCGGCGCCGTCCACGAAGGTGTCCCGCGGAGTAATGCGGAACGGATCCGCGTGGCTGACCTCGGGAGCCGGCTCAGCCTCGACACCGACTTCAGCCACCGCTTCGGTGACTTGTTCCGCTTCGGTGACGTCCGTCGTCGTGATTTCCTCAGTCATCAGAATCCTCATTCAGCGAGACGACAGGCAAGTACGCCGTGCGGATGCTGCCGTCGATTTGTTCGAAGTCGATGTGTTCCCACGCGGCCCTGTCGAAGGCGGCGCCCGTTTGCAGCGCCATGGACAGCAGGGTTCGCACAGTGTTGATGTGCCGTTCTTCGGCGGGCAGGTTTTCCCAGGCGTCGCCCAGCGTGGCTGCACCGGCCATGGCTGCCCGAACCACCGCGGGTTTTGCTTTTCCGGTGCGCGCTGACCGCACCCGGTCCGAGTCGCTGAAGGCGATGGGATCGGCCAGGCGCGGGGGTGTGGCAAATTCGTCGGGGTCGAAAAGTTTGACCATGGCCAACGACTCGAACCCGGCGTTGAACAGCACGGGCCCGCGGACCAGGCCGGGGCGGTCACGTTCGTAGGGCATGGATCGGATGGCTTGTTCGGCTTCGGCCAGCACCTTGCGCAGGCTGACTGATTGCCGGACGTCGTCGCTCTGGATGTAAGTGTTCAGGCTTTCGGAAAGCTTGCCGTAGATGCGCTGGATCTGGCTGTGCTGGGTGCGCAGTTCGGCAACCAGGTTTTTCAGCGTTTCGCGGTCCTCGTGGCTGAGGTCGTCCGCGAATTGCCGGCTCAGTACCTCGCCGATCGCCGAGCGGAACCGCAACTGCTGCTGCGGATCCTCCAGGAAAGCGGTGAATGAGCGGAAGGTACGGCCTTCCGGGCTCTGCCGCAGGCGCTTGTCGGCTTCCAGAACCTGGGCCATGGTGGCGCCCTTGCTCAGGGATTCTTCGATGATCTGGTTGCGGAGCTCTCCCACCAGTTCTTCGATGCGGTCACGCATTTTCTTGTAGTCGGCAGGCAGGCTGGCCGCGAGGTCAAGGATGTTGCCGGCCGCTTCAACGGCTTCCTCATCATCCAGGAGCCCGTCGAACTCGCCGGAACTGATGTCTTCCACCAGTTGTTGGCGCTCCTGGATTTCCTCTTCGAGGGCTTCCAGTCGTGCGCTCTGGTCAGGGTTGGTCTCGTTGGCGAGCTTCTCCACGTCGCCCAGCAGCGTGCCCAGCCGGGAACCGTTCAGGGTGGAACGCTCGCTGGAGAGGCTGTCCAGGAACGCAAGCACACGAGCCGCGGGTTCGGTGACTTCGTAAACGATCTGACCTGATTGGTTGCGCCGGGTCAGGAACTGTTTCCGGGTCCATTCGTCGCCAAAGAGCTTGCCGTTCTGCTGGCCGCCCAGCGCCGGGTCCTGCCTGCGGAGCTGCTCCAGGAAAGCGTCGACGTCGGCATGGAACTCTTCCAGAGGAAGCTGCGGCCGGGTGCGGGTGAAGGATGCTTGCAGCACCGCGATCACCCACGGCGCCGACCGTGTCAGGGCCCACGCGGGGCCCCTGGTCAACTGTTCGAGGTCACGGAGCCGCGCGCTAATGGCATCGGCCGAGGACATGGCTGAACGGGACAACTACTCTCCTTCAGCTGCTGCGAAACCTGGCTGGCAGCGAAAACTGCCCCGTACAAGGTTAACGCAGAGCGTCGCGCGGGCCACCGGCAGGGCGAAGGTGCCGTCGAGCGCGCCTCACGAGCCGTCGTCGTGCCCGCCGGAAGCTTGCCCGCCGCAACCATTCCGTAACCTACCGTGCGGTATGGTTTCGATCCCATATCAACGCTGCCACGGCGCGCTTCTGCACTAGCCGGAAAGTACCCCCGCCCCTAGTGTCAGATCATCGACGCAGCCACGCCGCGTCAACCCACGCACCGTCGCCCCGGGGGGAACCATGGATTTCGACTTCACTGCGCTTGAAACAGCCACTTACGTATTCATTGGAACGCTGGTCTTCGCTGCAATTCTGGTGGCTTTTATCGCCGCCGCAGCAATGGCAACAATTATTCTCATCGGAGCAATGGGCATTGCCTGGTATTCCGTTAAGGCGGTGCTGGGTGGCCTGGTCCACGGCATTAACTTTGCGTGGGACCGAGTGGTCCACCACGCCGGACAGGTGGAAATTCCGGCGGAATTCCAGCCGCAGGTTTCCCCTAGCACGGGTAGCTACTCGCGGGTAGCATTGAGGGACAGCTGAAGGTTCGCACCTAAGGCGGACCCTGGCTCCATCCGGCAACACCGGCTAGAGGAGTTATCCCATGACGTCCGCCACTGACAACAGTCTCGCCGCCGCAAGCGTCAACGCCACCGCAGAGGAAGCGCGCGCCGTCGCCGAAGCCGCGCGCGAAACAGAATGGAACCGGCCCAGCTTCGCCAAGGGCCTCTATCTGGGTAGCTTCGACCTCAGTTTGATCCACCCTTGGCCGCAAGCCAAAACAGACGATGTTCAGCGGGGCGAGGAGTTCATGGCCGAACTCCTCGCCTTCGCCAAAACCATGTCCGGCCGCGTGATCGAGCGCGACGCCAAAATTCCGGACGAATACCTGAAAGGGCTCGCGGACCTGGGTGTTTTCGGCATGAAAATACCGCGGGAATATGGCGGATTGGGCTTGTCCTTGGTCTATTACGGCCGCGCACTTGCACTTCTTGGGTCGGTTCATCCGAGCCTGGGCGCCCTGATTTCCGCCCACCAATCCATCGGGGTTCCGGAGCCCGTGAAGGAATTCGGCACATCAGAGCAGAAGCAGGAATACCTACCGCGTTGCGCAGCCGGCGCCATTACAGCCTTCCTCCTGACAGAGCCCGACGTCGGCAGTGACCCCGCGCGCATGGGCGCCACTGCCGTACTGTCCGACGACGGCGCCTCTTACCTTTTGGACGGCGTGAAACTGTGGACCACCAACGGTGTGATCGCCGAACTCGTGGTGGTGATGGCCAGGGTGCCTTCACACAGCGATGCCGACGGCACCGAGCACAAGGGCGGCATCTCCGCATTCGTTGTGGAGATGGACTCCCCCGGCATCACTGTGGAAAACCGCAACGCATTCATGGGCCTGCGCGGGATCGAGAACGGCGTGACCCGCTTCCACCAGGTCCGGGTTCCCGCCGCCAACCGGCTGGGCCGCGAAGGCCAAGGCCTCAAGATTGCCCTCACCACGTTGAACACTGGACGGCTTTCCATACCCGGCCTCTGCGTTGCCGCCGGGAAGTGGAGCCTGAAAATTTCCCGCGAATGGTCCAACGCCAGGACGCAGTGGGGCCGTCCCGTGGGCAAACACGAGGCCGTGGGCAAGAAGATCGCATTCATCGCCGCAACCACTTTCGCGTTGGAGGCCGTGTTTGAACTGTCCGCCGAGATGGCCGACGCCGGGTTGAAAGACATCCGGATCGAGGCCGCCCTGGCCAAACTGTGGTCTACGGAACTGAGCTGTCGGATCGCAGACGAACTGGTGCAGATCCGCGGCGGCCGGGGCTTCGAAACGGCCGACTCACTGGAAGCCCGGGGCGAACGCGCAGTCCCGGCTGAGCAACTTCTCCGCGACCTTCGCATTAACCGGATCTTCGAGGGCTCCAGCGAGATCATGAAACTCCTCATCGCTCGCGAGGCCGTGGACGCACACCTTGCCGCCGCGGGAGACCTCGCCTCAGCGGATGCGAGCCTGCAGGACAAGGCGAGGGCCGCCGTCGGGGCCTCGGGCTTCTACGCTCGCTGGCTCCCCAAACTCGTAGCTGGCGCTGGCATGGATCCCAGGTCCTATGCGGAGTTCGGGCGCTTAGGCAAGCAGCTTCGGTTTGTGGAGAGGTCGTCGCGGCGACTGGCCCGGCAAACCTTCTACGGCATGGGCAGGTGGCAGGCCAAACTTGAGCACAAGCAGGCGTTCCTGGGCAGGATCGTGGACATCGGCGCTGAACTGTTCGCCATGGCAGCCAGCTGTGCGCGGGCGGAGATGCTGCTCCGGACCCATCCCGAACAAGGCGCCACAGCGTACGAGCTGGCTGAGGCGTTCTGCGAACAGGCGCGGGTGCGCGTGGACGAATACTTCGATCAGCTGTGGAGGAATACTGACGACGGCGACCACGACCTTTCGCGCAAGGTCCTCGCCGGCGATTACGCCTGGTTGGAAGCCGGTGTCCTGGACCAGTCCGAAGGAACCGGCCCATGGATCGGCGATGCCTCGCCGGGCGCTTCAACCAAGGAGAACCTGCACCGCAACTACAGGTAACGCCTTCCCGCTGTGTTCCTTCCCAGTTAGTGCGGGGAACACCGTGGCTGTGACAGGTCAGGCCGCGGAACTACCGTGATCGGCGCCCGGCAATATGGAGGCAACTGGGAAGGAACGCCACTAGCGCACGTCCCCGTCCACATAGAACCAACGCTTGTCCTCCCGCACGAAACGGCTGATTTCGCGCTGAACGCCGCGTTCGCCGTCGAGCCTGTAGTGCGCAGCGAACTCCACTGTTCCCGTCGTGTCCAGAGGACCACCGTCGGATGTGGAGACGATGTCCAGCCGGCGCCACTCCATGTCCGAATCGAGATTCATGGACGCTGGACGGGTGGAGGCGTGCCAGGTGCGCAGGAGGTAGCCCGGGTCCAGCACCACGAAAGCCGAATACCGGGAGCGCATGAGCTGCTCGGACGTCGGGGCGTCAGCGTCGCCGCGGTGGTAGCGTCCGCAGCAATCGTCGTACAGTTCGCCGGAGAGGCAGGGGCAAGCGCCGTTGCGGAGTCGGGCTAAGTCAGGGGTCACGAGGTCCCAATCTGAGGCTGGAAATGAGAGCTGGGCAACATATTTTCCCACGCCACATAACAGCTTTGAAACAACCCCGCCAGAGGGTGGGGCGGGGCGTGATTCCGTCGGTGCTGGACCTTAGGCTATATATGCAAGCTGGGTGGGCATTGGGCGCATCACAAAACGACGGCCAGGGGAGGCTAACGTGGAGGATCCGACAACACTCGCCATCAACCTGACGTATTTGGGCACACTCGGACTCGCGGTCCTCATGTTCCTGGGTCTCGGGTTGATCATCATCATCACTTTGGTGATTGCCGGAGTTGGGCGGCTACTGTCGATCATTCTCCTGGCGATGATTGGGATTTTCCCCAAGAAGGACACCACGCCCATCGTTCACCTCCCTCAGCACCCGGCACATGTGACTGATCCCGTGGCTGCCGAGGACGATTCCGTGCCTTCTGCGGCGCCGGAGCCTGCTTTCGTGACCGCTGCTCCTGCCGCACCGGAACCTGCTGCCGTTAACCCGCAAGTTGCTGCTGCCGCGCCCGCCGCGCCGAAACGCGACCTCCTGGCAGATGTCCGACGGCGGCTCTCGGGTGCCACTTCCGCCCTCAAGGAAGGCGCGTGGAAGGCTAAAGTCGACCCCCGCAATCTGCCGAAACCGGCGGAGGTCAAATCAGTGGTGGAACATCAGACCGCCCACCATCCGATCGTTGTTGCGGCCGCCAAGGAACCGCCTGTGCTCGCGAAGGACTGGGCGGACGCCGTTGCAGAAGCAGACGAACGGGCTGCCGCACGCGCCAAAGCGCAACAGCCACCGGCCATCAGGGTCACCGTCCGCGACCTTGACGAGCCCACGCCGTCGTCCAACGGCAAAACTCCGGCTCCCAAGCGTCCGGATTTCCCGCCTAAGAGGCCGGACAGTGGACCCACGCAGTCCGGCGCAACCAAGAGCCCGGCCCCGGGCAATGGGGCAAAGAAACCAGGCCCGGACACTTCCAAGAATGGAAAGACTCCGAGCCCGATTCGCAAAGGTTCGCTTAGCGGCGCCAGCCGCAACTCCTAGATGCCTAGGCTGCCAACTGCCTAAACGCAGCACCGTGGTAGATCAATGGTTTGGATTCGAGATTGATGGTGGTGGCCTTGACCTCCAGCACAACGATCGCATGATCACCGGCCGGCGTCTCGGACACAATTTCGCATTCGAAACCCAGCACCGCGCCGTCGATCAGCACTGCACCTGAGTCGCTCACACTGGTGTCCAGCCCGGCAAAACGGTCGCGCGTTTTGGACGCCAGCTGGAGCGCCGCCGCTTCCTGGCCCTCGGCGAGCACCGAAACGCCAAGCCGCTGCGCCTGGCGGAGCTTCGGCCAAGTGGTGGAGGAGTTCTGCACGGCGAACATCACCAACGGCGGCTCCAGTGAAACCCCCACCGTGAAGGACGATGCAACCAGAGCTTCCGGCGTGAAATCCACCATCGCGCTGAACGCCGCAACTCCAGACGGAAACTGGGCAAATGCTGCCTTGATGGCCGCCGTTTCTTCCACTGTGGTCTGTGTCATTCCGCTGTCCCCTAATCATGCGTAGCCTGAGTTCCTTTCCCATAATTCACCTGCTTCCGGGAACGGCAATATTTGTTGATTCGAAAGACATTTGTGTTGCCGCATGTCAAGAAATGTCGCGAAGTAAGGCCTCTTCCATTACCTCGCAAGACGAAAAACGAAGAACTTCTACCATTTGCGTTTATGCCTCCGGCGGCCGTGTGTAGCCTCGATTGAACATCCAGTCCATGGCCGCAGATGCAGGCTTGGACACCAGCGCAGTCCCACCAGCACAGTCCCACCAGCACAGTCCCACCACAGGAAGCCGACATGAGCCTCAACGAGCTACGAACGCTTGGACGCACTGGCGCCCTGATCAGCCCCCTCACATTGGGCACCCTGAATTTCGGCACAGGCGCCGCACCCACGGGTCCCGCCGAAAGCATTCGCATCATCAAGGCAGCCCTCGATGCCGGGATCACCAGCGTTGATACCGCTGATATCTACTCGCAGGGCGAGGCCGAGACCGTGGTTGGCCAAGCCATCCACAGTCGTCGCGACGACGTCTTCCTGGCCACCAAGTTCCATGGCCAGATGGGTTCCAACCCGGCGCACGCGGGAAACTCGCGCCGGTGGATCGTCCGGGCTGTGGAGGACAGCTTGCGGCGGCTGAATACGGACAGGATTGACCTCTACCAAGCGCACCGCCCGGACTACAACACTGATTTGTTGGAAACCATCACTGCCCTCAACGACCTCATTCGGCAGGGCAAGATCCTCTACTACGGCACGTCCGTGTTCAGCCCCGCCCAGCTTGTTGAGGCCCAGTGGATCGCGAACACCAACCACCTGACCCCGCCCGTTGTGGACCAGGTTCCCTATTCGCTGTTGGTGCGCGCCAACGAACGCGACGTTTTCCCCATCACCCAGCAGTACGGCGTCGGGGTTTTGAGTTACGGACCGCTCGACGGCGGGTGGCTGGCTGGCGGTTACCGCGTTGGCGGGGGCCAACCGGAGAGTTCACGCTTCTCCGCCCTTCCCGGCAGATTCGACGTAAACGCACCGTTCAACCAGGGCAAGCTGCACGCCGCCGACGCTTTGGCGCAGCTCGCGGCCCGCCATGGTTTGACCCTCATCCAGCTTGCCGTTGCGTTCGCCATGAACCACCCTGCCGTGACCAGCGTGATCATCGGACCCCGCACGGAAGAGCACCTGACGGACTACTTGAAAGCAGCAGACGTGGTGCTGAGCGAGTCCATCCTGGACGAGATCGACGACATCGTGGCCCCAGCCGTGAACTTCCTGGAGCGCGACGCCGGCACTGTTGCACCCCACCTCGAGTACCCGGAACTACGACGCCGGTAGCCCCCTTCCGTTGTGAGGCCGGCTTTGCACGCTCTCGGCACGCGTTAGCGCGCATAGCAGGCCTCACAACAGGCTATTGACGCGGGTTCGGCCGCGGCGTGATCCTTGACCTAAGTGCTGCGGCACTCCGCAGCGTCAGCTTCCAGTAGAACGCCGCCCCCCATGTCCAAGCACCATGTCAAACAAAGAGCATCGAAAGCCGCCAACCCCGGGCAGCCAACCCAAGGTCCGCTCACGCACGAGGAATTGCAACTCTCCGGGCGGAACCACTCCATGCCCCTGGAGGCCCTACACGACGACATCACGCCGGCCGGGCTGCATTACCTGCTGATTCACTTCGATATCCCCCACGTTTCCGCTGAGACATGGCGGTTGCGGCTCAGTGGCGCGGTTAATCGAAGCCTCGAGCTGAGCCTTGAGGACATCAAAGCCCGGCCCGCCGTCACCATGCCCGTCACCCTGGAATGCGCAGGAAACGGCAGGTCACTTTTGCAGCCCCGCCCTGTCAGCCAACCCTGGGTTCTCGGCGCGGTGGGCACGGCGGAGTGGACCGGAACCCCGTTGGCACCCTTGCTGGAGGAAGCCGGATTGGCGAGTGACGCCGTCGAACTTGTCTTTACCGGTGCCGACAACGGCATTCAGGGCGGCGTCGAAGAGCCTTACGCGCGCAGCCTTTCGGTGGCGGAAGCCATGCATCCCGAAGTCATGCTGGTCTACGCCATGAACGGCAACCCGCTGCCCAAACAGCACGGCTTCCCCTTACGGCTCCTGGTCCCAGGTTGGTATGGCATGGCCAGTGTGAAGTGGTTGACGTCGATCGAAGCTGTGACGTCGCGGTTCATGGGTTTCCAGCAGGCCGTCGCGTACCACTACCTCCAAGGTCCAGACGGGCCAGGCATACCCGTGTCCCATATTCGCGTCCGCTCCCTGATGATTCCGCCCGGCATTCCGGACTTCTACACCCGGCGACGCGTAGTGGATGCCGGTCCCGTGATGCTGCACGGGCGCGCATGGTCCGGGCACGGCGACGTTGAACGTGTCGAAGTGGGGATCGACGGCGAGTGGATGCCCGCGCATGTGGATCCGCCGTTAGGTGATTTCGCGTGGCGGCGGTGGTCCATGGTGTGGGTCGCCAGCCCCGGCGAGCACGTGCTGCGGTGCCGGGCGATGGATACGTCCGGCGCCCTGCAGCCCACTGAACAGGTGTGGAACTACCAGGGCATCGGAAACAACATGGCGCAAGTGGTTGAGGTGACGGTGCGGTAGTTTGGGATGGACTGCGCGCTACAGCCGCCGCAGGTGGGCCATAGTTTTGGAGGAGCGATTGAGCCAGCACTCGGCAGGCACAGCCCTTCCAGCTATAACCCTGGGCACCGGATTACGCCCGCCCACAGATGTCTACCGTTTGGTTGGCTGGGCACTCGACATGGGCTACCGTTCCTTCGACACGGCCGCGCTGTACGGTACGGAGGCCGCGATTGGACGTGCCATTCGCGATTCCGGCATCGATCGGCGCGAGTTGTTCATCACGGTGAAAGTGCGTGGGAATGAGTACGGGAGCCGGGCGCGCGTTCATCAGGCAATCGAACGGAGTCTCGACGCCCTCGGCACGAGCTTCGCTGACATGGTTGTTCCACACTGGCCCCTGCCCATGGTCAGGGCGTTGCCCTCCACTTTCGCGCAGATGCTGGATGCCCGCGCAGAGGGGCTGGTTCGCGGCGTTGGACTGAGCAATGCTTCCTCAGCCATGGTCCGCGCCGTAAGAACGGAGACCGGCGAGTGGCCGGTTGTGAACCAGCTGCATCTCTCGCCCATCGTTGGGCAGACGGACTTCACCCGCTTTGCTGAGACGGTCCCGGTCGGGATCCAGGCATACCGCGTCCTGGAATCAGGTTCAGGGCTCATGCAGACTCGCCTCATTTCGGAGCTTTCCCAGCAGTACGGCTGTTCACCCGCCCAGTTGCTGATCGGGTGGCAACTCGGCCTAGGGCACAAAGTGGTGCTCGGAGCCAGCACCCTGGAGCAACTGCGTGCCAACCTTGACTCCCGGCCACTGGAGCTAGCGCCCGCTGACAGCCAGCGGCTGGCCCGGTTGGACCGGTTCTCTCTGGCTAAACCGGATCCCGTGACTCACTTTGAACTGTAATCGGCTGGCCGGTGGGTTGCCCCATAAAAGGCGAAATACGCGGGGACATCGAATAAGGGCGTTCGATCAGTGGCCATGAGGGCGGCTGCTCCGACGCGGACACTGACGGCTGATGCCGACTCAATGCCCCCGAGAACATAACGCCAAGGACCTGGGAAAGACTCATCCAGGGCAATTTCAATCATGTTATCCACGAAATCACTGATAGCCCCGGGATGACCCTCCGAGGCGCCGTGCCATAACTGCCCATAGGTTTCCTGATCCCCAGTGGCAACTGCCAAGGCCAGCCGGGCCGATTGAGCCCTGGAAGGTGCGGTCATTCGTTGTGTCATCATATTCACGGTGCGCGCCGTTTGGATGGCTTCTTCCATGCAAGGCCGGCCAATCAACGCCGGAATATCGGCGGTGAAAGCCCCCTTCTCCAGGAAGAGGCTGACAGTCTCGCTGGCCTCCGGAGGCACTCCTTCCAAACCTGCGACGTTCACCGCCCCCGCCTTCGGCCAAGCGTGCTGCAACGCATGCCCCAGTTCATGGAGCAAGCTCAGGAGGTTCTGAAACGACAACTTCAATGCCTCGCCTGCCTGACGTGTCACACCACAGGAAATAGCAGAACTGGCTGGAATCCAACCGTCGGCAAGAAGCACGCGGTTTCGAACCGGTTGCGTATAGTTCTGCCTGAACCTACGCGACGTGCCTGCGAACTCCACCCTGATCCGGGCAAGCGGCATTGCCGCGGTGGAAAGGGAGGCAAACCAGACATCCGAGCCGGCGGGCTCAACTGTCAGGGAGACACCGGCCGTCACCGCCACAATGTGCTGGGCGATCCGAAACGCCTCTTCTACGGAGAAAAGGCTGGACCTTACGCCGCGGATTTTCTGCTGCAGTACATAGGGCACGTCTGCGTATAAATCAACCGAAGGCCCAACGCCGGCGCGGAGATGTTCAACGTCTTGAAGCGCAGCCTCGTGGAATTGGGCCAAGACCTCGCGAAGTTGCAGGTCTGGAAGCTTGGTCTGGTGACGATCTGTCTTCAGGGCGCGCTGGAGATCCCCGGCATGCTCACGTGCAATCCGGCTCCACGCCTCCACCAACCGTTTCCTGGTCAGGCTGGAATCCAGCGTGGCCAGGAGCTGCCGGTAAGTTACGGAGGGATCATCCGCGCCACTCCCTGAGACCAGCGAAGTCACCAGTTTCCGTTGCTGATTACGGATTTCCGCGATGATGGCAGCTGTCCGGCGGGGGCTGGAAGCCGGTGAAGCGGCGTCGTTGACCATCTTTTGCTGGAGCTGATCCCGTAACGTCCTACGCGCAGCATCCATCGTCGGAGTTACCGGAGCTGCCCTGTCCAACCAATGAATAAACGCCAGATCATCTTTGGCATTCGAATAGAACAGATCCCTGACGTCCTGCAGTTCGGCAAGGTCTGCGTCCCGCTGGACTTCCCGCATGGCAAGGAACCAGGACTCAACCACGTTATTGATGGCAAGGACGTCAGCTATTTCACTGTCGGAACCGATGCGGGATCCTGTCCTGACGTCACGGAGCGCATAGAGTTGCCGCATTCGTTCCGCGATGGTTTGCCTGTCCGGAAGCGCAAAGGAGTCCAACCCATAAGCCGTGGCCAACAGGCTTTTACGGGATGAATCAGCGGAAGGCACCGCCGGAACCTCCATCCAGTCGGAATGAGGCACCATTGGCAATATCGCCCAAGTCGAAGCCGCAGGAAACCAATCGGGCGCATTCCGATGGTTCAATGAACCTTCTGATCCTGGACTCCGGGTTGGCCCGCGCCAACGTTCGTGAAACGAGCTCCTCAATTCCTACCTTGTACTTGACTGACGCGGCAGCGAACTCCTCCCTACGCTGTTCGCTGTTCAGCGCACCGAAGATCACTTCGAAGACAGCTCCTCCGCGGGTCCGACACAGGTCGGTGAGGGCTCCTGTAAGAACTTTGAGTGCGGCTTTGCCCGCAGCATAACCAGCAGAACCTGCATCCGGCGTGTAGATCGCTTCCGATCCAACGACAGCGATGGATAGAGGACTGTCCGACTTTTCAATCAAGAGCCTGAGAATGTCGTAGCCGCCAGCACCATTGACCAAGAGCGACTGAGTAACACCATCCCGTTCGCCTGAAGCAGGGTGGTCCGACCTGGGGTCGAAAGCTGCAGCAAAGATGATCCTGGAGGGGATCACATCAAGGGACTCAACTGTCTGCCGACGCCCTCCGCTCTCCGCGAGGTCACATTCCATCCATGTCATGCCCTCAACGGACGGAGGCGCGGACGCGCCCGAATGCACGCCAATGACGGCACTGCCGTGCTGAATGAATGACTTGGCCAGGTCCAGGCCCAAACCGCGGGAAGCACCGATGATAAGAACCTGGTTATTCATCATCATTTCCTCGCTTCACGGCGAGCAGCATCCCGTGCTCGGTGCCGAGGAATGATGCGGTAACCCGCTGCGACCTGGCGAGGGCGCGCACCACTTGACGGATTGATTCCCCCAATCGGTCATCTTCGCCACCTTCATGGACAGCATAGGTTCCACCGGCAAAGGCATCATCGATAAGGAGCGCCCCTCCTGCCCGCAAAAGTGGGAAGGCCGCCTTCACGTATTCGACGTACTCGGTCTTGGCGCCATCGATGAAGATCAGATCAGCACTTTCCGGGGCCATACGGGAAAGTGCCGACACGGCATCCTCGGTGGATATCCGGACCCTGTCATCGAGCCCGAAGCGCGAGACATTTTCCCGGGCGATCTCTGCCGACTTCGGATCGATCTCAAAGGAAATCAGCTGGCCACCCTTTCCGAGACCGCGCGCCAGATGGATCGTTGAGTATCCAAAAAGCGCTCCGATTTCGATGACCAGTTGCGGCCGCGCAAGCAGGGTAAGGCATTCAAGGAGCTTGGCAGCGTTGTCGTCCACTTGGATGGGTGGAAGCTGCTCATCGACTATCGCCTGCCGCAATATGCTGGTCAGTTCCGGGTCGCGTGCTGGAAGCATCGCAGAAATATAGTCGGAGGGATACTCACGCGTAGAGCTCATCGGGTTTCCTTCGTCAGCCGTTAAGGGGTCTTGTTTGGTTGCTCCCGCAGCCTGCTCCAGGAAGGTGATCAGGGCGGTGGGATCCGGCGCCTGGTGGGGTTCCTTCCCGAGGATTCTTTCGAACCAGGCTGCGGGCGGTGTCTGGTCGTGCGAAGCCAACCCATGACGTTGCATCCACGTACCGGCAACCTCCGACATGGCCCAAAACAGTCCATACTCTGCACCGGGGCGGGTCGCCGGGATAGGCCAGGTCAACCTATGCAGGGCCTCCAGGTACGTTGACGCATGCCCGGCCGGGTCGGAACCAGTAACTTGCCGCCACACGTCCTGGTACTCAGACTCCGGTTGAATCAGCCATGCCCGGTCCAATTCCATGACCAGTGCACGCAGGGGCAACTCCTTGAGCGCCTCCAACTGGAGGATGCCCTGCCATTCAGCCAGGCCCTTGCCGGACGGTTCTCCAGCCGCAGGGATAACGCAACCGCCCCACCCGGCGTCGAAGACAGTCCATTCAAGCCAGAGACTCAGCAGGTCTATTTCGGTTTCTCCGGCCGATTCGAGTCCGTGTCTGAGGGGCTCACGGGATGCCGTGAGCGCATGATGGACGGCATGGCCCAGCTCGTGGAGAGTGGCCTTCAGATCCCGAAGGTGCATGACAAGGCGCCCATCAGGACGCGACGAACAGCGCAGGCCCACATGGGCTGTGGGCACTCCGGGACCGGTCGCCGAGGTGGCTCGCCCGGTCGCCTCCCGGGAGTCGGAATTCGGGCCAAGCAGTGGCCAGATGACGACGCCGGACGA
The DNA here is from genome assembly GCF_000294695.2 of Arthrobacter sp. Rue61a. Taxonomy (NCBI): domain Bacteria; kingdom Bacillati; phylum Actinomycetota; class Actinomycetes; order Micrococcales; family Micrococcaceae; genus Arthrobacter; species Arthrobacter sp. Rue61a. The sequence continues at coordinate 4,301,686 of NC_018531.1, forward strand.
GGGCACCTTCCCGTCGGCGGAACCTCCGAAAAGCACTTCCCATCGGTCGCCGGCAAAGGAGGCACGCGCCGTCGAACCGGTGACGGCTTCCAGCCGTCGGCGTATTTCCTCTAGGACTCTGTCAACGTCGAGCATCGGTTCCCGGGTTTGCAACGCGAGCGCCAACATTTTGGCCGGGGTTTCCTCCATGGCCAGCTCAGCACAGGAGACCAGCGACAAGGGAGCCGTGCCAAAGATCCTGGACATGGCGTTGACGACGGATGCGGAAAAGGTCCCAACGAAATTGTCTGCCGCAATGCCCCGGCATGAAGGATCCGATGCTTCCGCCCTCAGGTTGCGGACTGCTAACGCCAGGTCTTGGACGGCCAGTGATTCCACGTCCAACGCAGCATCCCAGGCAGTTCGGACAGCTTTGCGGTGAGAGCGAGTTGGCGCGTGCGCAAGGGACCGCTCCACCGCGACAAACGCGGGCAGTCTGTCATCTTCCGCGGGAGGAACGCCGCCCCCGAAGGTGCAGTGTCTTTCTTCTTCACGGAGCGCCCGGGCCGCTTCCTCAACAGCAACCCTGGAATCAGCCGGTCCACGTTGTGACCCGTCCGCTTGTCCGTGGAGTGAGGCGCGGAAAGCGTGGTCGAAGAGGTCGTCATTGGCTTCGAGGAAAGCCATCAGATATGCGGTGTTGTTGTGATCCACCAGGGTTTCCCCGGAGGCGGGCAGTCGTGAGTTCCGCTCTTGCAACCAGTTCCGAAGGCCAACCTTGTAGCCGGGCTCCGTCATTGCCGCCACGTTCGTCATGGTCGTTGCCCACTTTCCGGGTCTTCCAGCATGGGATGGTCAAAGCGGTAGCAATCGCCGTCGTACGAAGCCACGTACAGGCTGCCATCACCGCATGGCATGGGCGACGTGTGCACCGCGGTGGGGTGATCGGGCCGGCCAATAATCTGCGAAGACTCCCACAAGAACGCACCACTGCATGCATCAAGGCAGCAAACAGTTCCCCGGTCGCTGGTGAAAAGCACCGTCTGTTCCTCACCCAGGACGAGGGATGTGTACTCGAAGAGCCCGCCACCGGTCCAGTGCCATACCCGGGCACCAGTTACCGCATCCACCGCTGAGATTCCCTGTCCCCTTACCGGAACAATGACGAGTTCCCGAATCGATGCGAGGCTGCCATCGATCCGTCCACCCATCGTCAGGTCAGCCAGCTGCGTTCCGCTTCGGGTCCATCGGCAGAGGACTCCCTCCGTCGTAGCGCAGACCACCATGTCCTTGCAGATTGTGGGTGACGATCTGATGATCCCATTGGCTCTGGCACGCCATTGGAGCAGACCGTCCGCCTGCAGGCAGGCCACATCGTCGTGGTCCACCACCACTACTTCTCCGGATTCGAAAACCACGGGTGACGCATAGGGTGCGCGGTCGTAAGCATAGGTGTTCTGGTAAGTTGCGGACGCTGTATCGAAGGTCCACTTCGTATTTCCGGACGCCACATCGAGGGCCACCAGTCTGTGCCCGAAAACCGGAACGTATGCCGTCCCGCCGTCGGGCGAAAAGGCGATGGTGCCCAAGACCGGGCCGGACAGGGCAGCCGTCCACACGGCACGGCCCCTGAGGTCGAAGCGGACAACCATCCCGCCCGTGCTCGCAACCAGGAAATCGGCAGCTCCCGGAATAGCAACAGGGGAAGAGTAGATTCCTGCGTCCAGGCGTCGAACCCAATACTCGCGCTGCATGGTCGTGTCCAGAAACCGGACACGACCATCCTCGCCCCCGATGATCACACCTATGTCCGCCACAGGGAGGGGGCTCGCATTAAAGGCGACCGGAACGTGGTCATCCGAAAGCAGGCTTTTCTCGTTGACGGTGCGGACCGCAACCACCTGGGGCTCCCGACGGCGCGATCCCGGCCAGGTGGTTTGGGCCATGCATTCCATGGAGGTCTTGCCCATGGCGTGCCGCGAGTGGAGACCCATTGCTGATACAGCGTCCAGCGTCATTCAGGCCCCTCCCAAAAGCCGGTATCCGAGCTGCCGGGTCCGCATGCTGTACCTCAATGCCAGGAGAAGCGACGCGACGGCTGCGGATGCAACGGCAACCAGTGCCGATTCCCAAACCAGAATTCCGACGATAGCGATAGGAATGGTTACCAGATACGTGACCACCGTTGATGGCAAGGATAGCCATGCGGCCCGCTGCTCAACCGTCAGGATTTCGCCGCACAAATTCTCCACGACGTAGGCGGGAACCGCGATGAGATACGCGGCAGTCAGTAGCCAGACCAGACCGACGTCGACCTCGTCACCGCCCAAAACCTTGGCAAGGACGGGGACGGCCGCTGCTACGCCTGCAGCAGCGATGAAACTGGGCCACACCACGTACTTGCGCGAACGTTGCACTACAGCGTGGGCGTCTTGCTGGCTCCGCCCCCGGGAGTATCCGACAAAGACGCCGACGGCGCCGAGGGTCGCCTGCGGTACACGGCAGTAGAGAGTCCAGATCCTCGTTGCGACCGCTGCGGCGGCGACAGTGCCTACGTCCAGGCGGCTGATGAGCATGAAGGGCACTACAGCCGCGGCGTAGTTGTTCATCTGCCTGAGCCCGATGCCAAGACTCGTGGTAAACATCTCCCGGGTCAACGGGATAATCCGCTGTTGGTCGGAGCCGTCAGTGCGTTCTCCCCGGGACCGGGAGAAATGCCGGGCGAGGACAACAAAACCGCAGGCAGCAGTCAAGACCTGGGCAATCACTGTCGCGATGGCCACTGCCATCACCGGGTTGGCTGCCAATACTTTCAGCGGGCCATACACCAAGGCTGCGTTGAAGGCGGCATTCAGGACGAACACCGTGGCGATGAGGACTATCGAAGCGCGTTGTCGTCCCACGATGCGCAGGGTGATCGACACGGCTGCCAGGGCCAACGTGAACGGAATGCCAAGCATCCGCACCGTCAAGTAATCGGTTGCTATGGCAGCAACTGCCGGCTCAGAGCCCACGAGGTCAAAAATCAGGGGAACAACTCGGCTGACCAGCATTCCGGCAGCAGTCCAGACGGCGGCGACCAGAAGCAGCGCTGCAAACAGTTTGGGCAACAAGCTGCTGGCGTCGTTGCGGCCCTCAGCGCGGGCCAATTTCACGGCGAAAACGTCGATGATGCCCGCAAAGAACGCCATGAACAGTGCGGTGACCAGATCGCCTAAACCTATGCCAGCCACCATGAGTGCCCCAAACGGGGCCACGAAGGCCAGGTCGATGGCCCCGTTTCCCGCGCTCAGGAGATCGACTGCGAACATGGTCCCGGCCAAGGAGACAAACGTCCGTGGCGAAAGTATGGTGTGGGAGGCCGCGCCCGACTCTGCCGTGTCCTCCGTTGAATTGACCTGTTGTGACATCAGCTCAGCTTGCTGCCAACTGCTGCCGCACAGCCATCAGCGTTGCATGGGTGTTGTTGTCCAGCATGTTGTCTACCGTGGCCAACACCTCGGTTGGATCCGGGAGCATACTGGCGAGGACCAGATACCGGGCAATCGCTCTGTGGGTCATTCCTGCCTTGGCGTACTGCTGCGCTGCTTTGCGCAAGTGGTGGGTCACGTAAGGAGCCCCCAGGGAGGTCGCACGATCATAGGTTTCTGCTGCCAACTCGGACTTTCCAAAGGCTGCGAGCACATCTGCGTACTCACCAGCGCTTACTGACCACAGCGGATCCCAAGCGACCAGGTCCTTGGCGGCTTGAATCGCCTTTTCCTCGTCCCGTGAGACGTAGAGATGTTCTTTGACGGAGGACTCAAGGTATGTCTTATGCAGATTGCGGGCGAAGGGAGCATCGCTGTCTTCCATGGCCCTCTGAGCTGAAACAGCCGCTTCATTCATGAGTGCCCGAGTACGGGAAACGTCACCGATCTCGGCAGGGATCATCGCCACGCCGCGGTACCAGGCCGACGTCGAAACGGCAGGTATCTTCTTTCCGTGCTCCAGAACCACCGTGTTTCCTGTCCTGGCGAACCACTCGAAATCTTCTTTAGTGACTCCGACACCCTTCAAATACCAGACCACGGCAATGCTGCAAGCGTCGAGCAAGCGGTGGGCCGGGACATCCTGGGATGCTGCAGTCCTGCGAACCTCTGACATGAGGTTCACGTCCAGCCCACGTCCTTGGGTGCGGTTTCCAATGATGTACCGAAGCAGTGCGGCCTCAAACTGGAAACGGACTCCACGATCACCTGCCCGCGTCAACACGCTGCTTGCAAGCTCGAACCGAGACAGGGTGACCAGGGCACTGGCCAGGACCACAACGTCAGGGTCATCCATCGACTCAACGCGGTCCAAACGCTCCTGGAGTTCACTCACGCGTTCACCGCCGTGAGTACGAAGCATCGTCACGTCTTCGTAGTCGAGCCCGTGAAGGTCGCACACTTCCCGAACGACATCCGGCTCGAAAACCTGCCCTATCGGGTAGTAGTAGTCCCCCGGGATGGTGGCCGAAAATGCCGCAACGTTCTCGCGGGAAAATTCCACGATCTCGTCCTGCTGCGAGGGCAAATCAAATCCGATGATTGTTTCTGTGAAAGAGTTCCAGCGGTCCCATCCGGCAATCTCGGAAATATTCAAAGCTTTGCTGATGGATTTGGCATGGTTAATACGTGATATCAATGCGTGCTCCTCATTTCAGGACGTCAAGCGTGAAATTGCACCCATCAGCACATCGGCGGCGCGCATGGCATCTGACAGCACCGCAGGTTCCCTCGCTCCCCTCGCAGCGCTGAACTCCACGATATCCAGGCCAACTATGGGATTATTGCGAAGAACCACATCCAGGATTCTTATGAGGTCGGCCGTATCCATTCCAATGTGCGCAGGGTATCCCGTGGAACCCATTTGGGCCTGTTGGATGACATCAACGTCAATCGAAACGTAGGTGGGCACCTCAGAGCCGAGCGCTTCTACCAGCCCCGGTTCGTCCCGCAGCAGCGGGGACGTCACAGGAATAATGCCCGCGCTCACGTCCAGGCGCCCTGATAACTCTGCAGACGACGACGCGCTGATTGCGATAAAGGGATCCATTCCTACCTGCAGCACACTCCGCCGACCCAGTTGCTCGCCCACATGGGAGATGACGTTGGTGTTGAACAGTGGATCCAAGGGCTTAGATGTCACCGGTTCCCACAGTTGTATGTCCAAGTGCTGGTCGAACTGAATCACCCGGGCGGGCGCAGTTCCCCTGGCTATGAGACCGTCGATTACTCCGGCCGTGATGCTGTGGTCACCGCCGATGACGCATGGCACAGAACGGGAATCGAGGTCGGCGACGACACTTCCGATCTCTTCCGCCACTTCCTGGGCAGAGGACCCGATCGGAACGATGTCCCCCAGATCAACGGCAGCGAAGTCCGTTCGACGAGTCTCCGCGTTCATCAGGCAACCATCCGGGTAGCCCCAGGTATAACGGCGGGAAGCAGCCCGAAGAAACGCCGGGCCGTTTTCTGCACCGTCGTGTGGAGAGCCTGCTGAGGATGCCACTCCCAGAATTGCCACACGGGCACTACCAAGGTCGCGCGGGTCCGCGCCGACGGCAAGTCCGGCAAACCCGCGCGGTGGTTTTCTAAGCATCACGTTCCGTGTCAATAGGGCGGCAATGGGCCGGTTGGGCGCTAACCCAACCGGCCCACCAAATTACTTGGCCAGGATAGCTTCGAGTTCAGCATCAATCGACTGAACGGCCACAAGACCTTCGGTCGCAGCTTCGGTACCAAATTCTTCTTCGAAGAAGATGCCCGGAGTTGCCGCACGGAAGAAAGCAGGGCTCTTCTCGTAGTTCTTTTCAGTCATTTAATTCCCCTCCAATTAAAATTGCCAATCAGATATTGATTGAACTCCAGCAATACGTACTGATCAGTACGTGAACACGCTAACACACGCATTCCGCCCAAAACAGGGCTCCAGAGGGATTTCTAAATCAACTTTATCGCCTTATATCAAGTGCATTTTGAAATCAAGTCAAGTGCCGTCTGGTCAAAACAATTGCAGATGCAGGAAAGTTCAAATTGTGCAAGTCAAATTGATGACCGCCCCGCTATGCGGGCACTCAAGAGGGCCACTGGTGCCTGAAAACTGGGTCTGCCGTGCACACATCCCGGTTATCGGCGACAATTCAATGATGAGCATCCCGTCATCGTCCCCGGCCAACGTCCGAGTCGACGCTTGGCTGTGGGCGATCCGCGCGTATAAGACCCGTTCCGCTGCCACGGCCGCCTGCCGAGCAGGGCACATCCGGATCAACGGGAACCCGGTCAAGGCGTCGCAGAGCGTGATCATTGGAGACACCATTCGGGTCCGGGAGTCAGGCTGGGAGCGGATCCTTGAGGTACGGCGTCTCATCGCCAAACGTGTCGGCGCCGAAGCCGCTTCCCACTGCTTCACAGACCACACTCCCCCGCGTCCCGTAGCCCCCAAGCTCGGCCTCCCCCAGCGAGACCGCGGCGCCGGCCGACCCACCAAGAAGGACCGACGGGACATGGAGAAACTGCGGGGCTAGGTGTAGAGAGGAGCTGCTCTATGCACTTATCCACAGGCCGACTTTTCTGACATGAATCCTGCTCCGCACCCGGCCTAGACTGACCGGCACACCGCCGAACTGCTGCTGGGGAGCCTGTCATGTCACGCCTTTCGCTTGCCTCTTTTCCTTTTGTTCATCTCCGAACGTGGGTAGTGGGAGTCAACGTTCTGGTGCTTCTGAGCGGCTGCGCGGGCGGCTCCGCACCCAACAGCGCAGCTTCCCAAACAGGCCCGACGACGGCGTCGCCCACCTCAAGCGTCTCGGTTCCCGCAGCGTCGGCTACTCCGTCTGCCTCCCCTGTGTACAAGCCCGCCGACGCGACGGGGAAAGCACAGAACGTACCCGTTCCCGTGATGCCGGAGCTGGCGAAGGAGAACTCGGAGGCAGGGCTGGAGGCGTTCATTGGGTACTACTACGCTGTTGGCAACTACGCCAACGAGACCGGGGACATCTCGGTACTAGGTACCCTGAGCACTCCCGAATGCAAGGCATGTGCGTACTTTCAGAAAGCCTCGACGGATAGCTACAACAATGGTCGATGGATGGTTGGCGGACATATGGATGTACCGGCGATGGAAGTTGAATGGGACTCCAGAACGACTTCCACCGTTGTTCGGGTTCAGGTCATTCAGGATGCAATCAGCTACCGCAACGCCGATGGCTCTGAAGGGCGGGCCCCCGAAGCGGCTACCAACGATGCATTCGTCCACGTGGCCACTTTCGAAGCAGGCTGGAAGGTTGTGGACACCGGTGTCCTTCGTTAAGCAAGGTCTAGTTTTCAGTATGGCGTTAGCGGGCCTGGTCATCGGTATGCCTGCAAACGTCAGCCCGATGGAGAGCCCGTCCGATTGGGCAGGCGCGAACCGATCAACGGGAACAATAGACGTTGGATCAGGCTGGAAATTCGATGCGGCCAAAGGAAAATCGCTACCAAGCCTCGGTGGGTCTGGGACGGCATCAGACACCGCCTCCGAGGACCCCAATCAGTACATGGCCGACACCCACTGCCGCGCCGACGGCCCCGACACCAAAGACCCGGGCTGCGACGCCCTGGACTGCCCGGCAACCACACCCGCAGGCGAGGAAGGCACTCCGGTCATCTGGAAGGAAGCGCCCAAAGCCATCACCAACCCCGGCTGGACAGACTGGGTCCCCGTCAGCGGACCCACCTGCCTCTACGACCCCCAACCCGAGAACGTCCTGGCCAACATCGCCGCCCGGATCCTGACCGACTTCCGCCAACTCCCCGTCAACCCCGGAAACCTCGAAGCCCAACCCTTCCCCCACACCCTCAAAGGCGGACCCACCAACTTCTACGCCACCGCCGCAGACCAAACCTTCGACCTCACCATCCTCGGCCAAGCAGTCCACCTGACCGCCACACCCACCAGCTACACCTACACCTACGGAGACGGCACCACCCTCGGCCCCACACCCGCCGCCGGCTACACCATCCCCGAAACCGAATGGCTCAACAACCAAACCCGCACCAGCCACACCTACACCGACACCGGCAACTACCAAGCCGCCGTCACCACCAGCTTCACCGGCACTTACTCGGTCAACAACGGCCCACCACTACCCATCAACGGCACCCTGGACATCACCACACCCACCAAAACAATCCACGTCTGGAAAACAGAAAAAGCACTCGTCGCCGACACCTGCCAAGAAAACCCCAACTCCTGGGGCTGCCCCGGCGCTGAAACCAGATAGACGGACGACGCCACGTACCGCCACCACCCACTTTGATCGCCGCATCCTGGCGACACACCAAAAAGACGGCGCCTCGAAACCACCCACGATTCAAAGTGGGTGATTGCGGCCCATGAAAGCAGGGATACTTCGCCTTAAGTGAAGAAAAGCATCAGTTCCGAAAAACCGATGCTTTTCGCCTGCCGAAACTTAGGAGAACCAGGTACCTGGAGGACCCATGAACAGCAGGAAGCTGAACACTGCTCCCACGGCGACCAGGGTGACAACTACGGCAAGAATCGGGTTCCGAAGAACCCAGGCCTGGGCTTTCTCAAATCCGCCTCGAGGTGCCTCTCCTCCAGCGGTCAAGCGCCAGTCGCCAGCGAGGAGGCCGCGGCGATCCAGAGACTTCTCCATGGGGATGGTGGCATAGGGGATAACGGCAGAAGCGATAGCAAGCAAGCCCGTTCGAGTTGACCACTTCTGGTTGATCCACGTGAACGCAGCTGTCGCCGCGTAGCAAAGGAACACGAAACCGTGGATGCCTCCGGCAATGCTCACCCCAACGTCGGTGGTGCGCGTGACGTACTTAAGGAACAGCCCGATCAACAACAGCGTCCATGTCACGGCCTCGGCGAAAGCAACGGTACGGAACAAAGTGCGGGGCTGCATGGAAGTCCTCAGGTAGAAAACGGGAGTCACACCCTATTTTACCGGCTGTAGAACTTCCCTCATGTCACGGCAAAGGCCTCGCAGCGTTACGGCAATGGCAGCGTCTCCCGGTTCCGGATGCGCGAGTCGCCGAACTCGATGGCCACAGGAGCAATGTCCATAGGTGACTCGTGCCGGGATCTCGCCTTGCCTACAGCGATATGGGGCAACCACCGCGGTGACTTGTAACCAAGCGCGGGCGAGCTCAGGATGAAGTCGTCAATGTTGTCGAGGCCGAGGTCGTCGAAAAGTACGTGTAGCCCTTGCACCAAGAGTGCCTGGTAGTCGTGGACCTCCTGCGGCACGTCAACCTCGAGACCCATGAGGCGCCCACCGCCCAGAGGGATGAGTTTGTCCGATTTCCCCAAAAAGCCCTGCAACACCGGCAGCTCTGTCAACCAACTGGCGATCTCGGGAAGCACTTTCTCTGGCGCCGACAGACCCTTGGTCCACGCAACGATGTCGCTGCCGAGATCGTCCAAAATGCCGACATGCAGAAGGGTCATGTGGAGGCTCTGCGGTTTGCGGAGGGAATCGACGAACCGGTTCAATCCTTCGTAGTCCGATGTCCCTGCCCCGATGCGGAGGACAGGCACCTCCACCGTGATCCGGGGTCCATGCGATGTGCTTCCAGCGGGGACGAGGGCCGTCATGGATGACATTATGCGCCGGAATCCAAGCGAGCGGCAGGCCGACGGCGGGAAGCAAGTTTCCGCCGTCGGCCTGTTTTGGCGGGGGTGTCAGGTTCTTACTTCTTGGAGCGGGCCTGAACCAGGTTCGCAAACGGAAGCCGCCCGAAAGCTGAAACGAAATCTGCGTGGTAGGCAGCCTCGGCGGCATTGACGTCGGATGCGGAGAATTCCTTCCACGCAACGATCAGGTCCAGGGCATCGCGGAGTTGCCAGATGAGCCGGGCGTCCCAGACGACGGTTGGCCGCCCGCGGCCGTAGTCCATGAACTCTTGTATCTGCTTGCGGAGCCCGCGGTTGCCTTGGCTGCCGGCGCTGGCCTTGCCGATGTACAGCACCGAAGCATCCGTAATCCATTCGGACTCCAGAGCTTCGCGCTTGAGCGAGGGGTCCTTCTTCTTGAACGTCCCGGCAGTGCTCTTGTTAAGGAACGCTGGCTCGAAATCCGCGGGGCGGAGGATCATGAAGATGCCGGGTCCTTGGGGAATCCGCATGGGGTCGAGTTCGTCGAGGGGCCGGAAGCCGGTGAACCCTTCCTCGGTGAGCGACTTTTTGGTGAAGAGCATGGTCCATTGTGCGGGACCACGCGGCGACCGGCGGAAAGACGCCAAAGCCTGAAGCAAACCTTTCAGCGTTGACACGCACTTGTGACCCGTGCCATATTCAAAACGTGAACCTGTCAGACAGCCGGACAGCCGGACAGCAAGGACCCCAGGGTGGGCATACGCCCATCTCACGCATCTCCGCAGCCGAAGCGGTCTTTGCGGCCCTCCGGCGTGCCATTGAGGGCGGCCAGTTCGATATCGGCACCAAGCTGAGCTCCGAAGCGACGCTGGCAGGCCAGTACGGCGTAAGCCGCTCCGTCATCAGGGAAGCACTGAGGTCCTGCAACACCTTGGGCCTTACGGTAACCAAGACAGGCAAGGGCACATTCATTGTGGCCAACAAGGTTGCTAACGACCTTACCTTGGGTCAGTACAGTGCGCGGGATCTTAACGAGGCACGCCCGCACATTGAGATTCCGGCAGCCGGACTCGCCGCCCAGCGCCGCACGGAGGAGGAACTGGAGCACCTCAAGGACATCGTCCAGGAAATGCTCACCGAGAACGATCCCGAAGCTTGGGTGAACCTGGACGCCAGCTTCCACTCGGCCGTTGCCCGGGCCAGCGGAAACAGGGTGTTCGCCAGCGTCGTCTCTGATATCCGTGAAGCTCTGGCCCACCAATCCGAGACTTTGAACCTCGTCGCTGACCGGCAACACCGCTCGGACGAGGAACACGTCGCCGTGCTTAACGCAATCGAAGCCGGCGACTCCGAAGCCGCAAGCAAAGCGATGGCCGCTCACCTGCAGGCCGTTAGCGTGGCACTGGACACGATCCTCAGCAAATGACCCACCCAAAGGACACAGCCACCATGCCCGTCCCCGAGGCACCGGCCCACAACGCCGCGCCCGCGCCCGCAACGGCGCAGCACATCAAGACGCCCCACCACGTCCCCCTCGTAGAGGTGACCCGCGACGGCCTGGTGGAGAGCATCCATTACGGCTCGCTGATTGCGCTCAACGCCGATGGCAGCACCGCAGTCCAAGCCGGCGAGCCGGATGCCCCCATGTATCCCCGCTCAAGCCTGAAGCCGTTGCAGGCTGTTGCGCTGCTCAAAGCGGGGTTGGATATCCCCCAGGATCTTCTGGCATTGACCGCGGCCAGCCATTCCGGCGCCCAAATGCACCGGGATGGCGCCACCGAGATCCTGAAGCTGCACGGCCTCACCGAAGCGGCCCTCGGTAACAGCACGGACCTCCCCTATGGCGTGGCTGAACGCGAAGAGTGGCTCCGCCAAGGTAACGGCCCAACCCAAATAGCCCAGAATTGCTCCGGCAAGCACGCTTCCATGACGGCCGTCTGCGTCATCAACGGCTGGCCTGTGGAGGAGTACTTGCATCCCGAGCACCCGCTGCAGGTGCTCGTCCGCGACACCATCACGGAACTGACGGGCGAGGAAGCCGCGGCAGTCAGCACTGATGGCTGCGGGACACCGTTGTTCGCCCACTCCCTTCGTGGGATGGCGCGCGCATACGGCCGCCTCGCCGCTGCCGACGAAGGCACGGACGAGGGTCAGGTTGCCCATGCCATGCGCCGATACCCGCAGATGGTGGCCGGCGAAGGCCGCGATGTCACCGCCCTCATGCGTGCGGTCCCCGGTTTGCTGGCGAAGGACGGCTTCGAAGGCCTCCAGCTGGTGGGCCTCCCGAATGGCACCGGACTGGCGGTCAAGATTTCCGACGGCGGCGATCGCGCCCGCATGCCGGTCACCGTTGAGGTTCTGCGCCGGTTGGGCGTCGACGGCGGCAGCTTGGAGACGCTTCAAAGCGCACCTGTGCTGGGTGGCGGCCTTCCGGTCGGCGAGCTCCGTGCAGCCCAAATTTTCAGCAACTAAACCAAGGACAGCTATGACCACCGTCGATCAGGCGATCCCCCTCCGTTCCGAACACGACCTCTTGGGAGACCGCAATGTCCCCGCGGATGCCTATTGGGGCGTCCATACCCTCCGCGCTATCGAGAACTTCCCCATTACCGGGCAGCCCCTTTCCACCAACAAACACCTGGTCAGGGGCCTGGCCGCGGTAAAGCAGGCCGCCGCTCGCACCAATCATGAGCTCGGCCTCCTGGATGCCGAAAAGGCAGGTGCCATCGAGCAGGCTTGCCAGGACATCATGGACGGCATGCTCCATGACCAGTTCATGGTTGATGTGATTCAGGGCGGCGCGGGCACCAGCTCCAACATGAATGCCAACGAGGTCATAGCCAACCGTGCGCTGGAGATCCTGGGCTACCCCAAGGGCGAGTACTCCAAACTGCACCCGAATGACCACGTGAACCTGAGCCAGTCCACCAACGATGTCTACCCGACGGCGGTGAACCTCGCCACGATCTTCTCCGTCAAGGAACTCCTGGAAGCCCTCGAAGAACTCGAGGTGGCTTTCGCTGAGAAGGGCCGGGAATTCCGGACCGTGGTGAAGATGGGACGGACGCAGCTGCAGGACGCGGTCCCCATGACCCTTGGCCAGGAGTTCGGCGGCTACGCCGTGACCATCGGCGAGGACCGGGCGCGTTTGGACGAGTCCCACATGCTGATCCACGAAATCAACCTTGGTGCCACGGCTATCGGCACGGGCTTGAACGCTCCGGCCGGTTACGCCGAAGCTGCCTGCCGCCACTTGGCCGAAATCACAGGCCTTCCCCTGCTCACCGCTGCTGACCTCATTGAGGCCACGCAGGATGTGGGCGCGTTTGTTCACTTGTCCGGCGTGCTGAAGCGCGTGGCAGTAAAACTCTCCAAGATTTGTAATGACCTCCGCCTGCTGTCCTCCGGACCGCGTGCGGGTTTGGGCGAGATCAACCTTCCGGCCGTACAGTCCGGCTCGTCGATCATGCCCGGCAAGATCAATCCGGTGATCCCGGAAGTGGTCAGCCAGGTGGCGTATGAAGTCATCGGCAACGATGTCACCGTCACCATGGCCGCGGAGGCCGGCCAGCTTCAGCTGAACGCCTTCGAACCGATCATTGTGCACAGCCTGCACAAGAGCATCTCCCACCTGGAAGCAGCGTGCCGCACCCTTACGGCGCGCTGCGTCCGGGGCATCACTGCAAACACCGAACGGCTACGGCTTACCGTGGAGCAGTCGATCGGTCTCGTCACGGCATTGAACCCACATATCGGTTACGCCTCCGCCACCGCTATCGCCCAGGAAGCGCTGGCAACGGGCAAGGGCGTTGCAGAACTCGTGTTGGAACATGGTCTCCTGACCGCCGCCCAGCTTGAGGAACTGCTTAGCCCCGAACGTCTGGCAAATCTGAGCAAATAGGCCGAAACTGGCCTGTAAACGCTCCAACCAGCCGTCTCGCCCCATAAGGCTTACCCCCACGAGGCTTTGTTCGGCGTGCCCGGAACCCCCACCGGACGCGACCAGGACACCCCCAACAGGACACCCCTAAGGATTCCAATGACCAACCCCATTACGGACCACACGGTCCCGGCCCAAGCGCACGCCAGCGAGAAAGCCCTCCACAAGGAGGACTCCGGCTATCACAAGGACCTCAAGCCGCGCCAGATCCAGATGATCGCGATCGGCGGCGCAATCGGCACGGGCCTGTTCCTGGGCGCCGGCGGCCGACTCAACGCAGCTGGTCCCTCCCTCGTTATCGCCTACGCAATCTGTGGTTTCTTCGCTTTCCTGATCCTCCGCGCCCTCGGCGAACTGGTTCTGCACCGCCCGTCGTCGGGTTCCTTCGTTTCCTACGCCCGTGAGTTCTACGGCGAAAAGGCAGCCTTCGTTTCGGGCTGGTTCTACTGGATCAACTGGGCCACCACCACTATCGTGGACATCACCGCAGCGGCGCTCTACATGGAGTTCTTCGGCAAATACGTCGCTTGGATAGGGGCCGTTCCGCAGTGGGCGTGGGCGCTCATTGCCTTGGTTGTAGTGCTCTGCCTCAACCTGGTTTCCGTGAAGGTCTTCGGTGAAATGGAGTTCTGGTTCGCGCTGATCAAGGTGGCCGCGCTGGTGGCCTTCCTCTTGGTGGGCACCTACTTCGTCGTCTTCGGTACCCCGGTTGAGGGCCAGGAAGTCGGCTTCAGCCTCATCGCGGACAACGGCGGGGTGTTCCCGAACGGCGTCCTGCCAATGATCATCCTCATGCAGGGTGTGCTCTTCGCTTACGCTTCGATTGAACTCATCGGCACGGCAGCCGGCGAAACCGCCAACCCCGAGAAAATCATGCCTAAGGCCATCAACTCCGTGGTCATCCGCATCGCCCTCTTCTACGTGGGCTCCGTGATTCTGCTGGCCCTCCTGTTGCCGTACACCTCTTACGAGAAGGGCGTCAGCCCGTTCGTGACGTTCTTCGGTTCCATTGGTGTGGAGGGCGTGGACGTCATCATGAACCTTGTGGTGCTCACCGCAGCACTGTCTTCGCTGAACGCCGGGCTCTACTCCACGGGCCGCATCCTACGCTCAATGTCCGTGGCCGGCTCGGCCCCGAAGTTCGCTCAGCGCATGAACAAGGCAGGCGTGCCCTACGGTGGCATCGCCATCACTGCCGGCGTTTCTCTCCTGGGCGTTCCGTTGAACTACCTTGTTCCGTCCGACGCCTTCGAGATCGTCCTGAACGTCGCTTCCGTGGGCATCATCGTCACGTGGGCCACCATCGTCCTCTGCCAGATGCAGCTCAAGCGCTGGGCCGACAAGGGCTGGCTGAAGCGACCGTCCTTCCGCTTGTTCGGAGCCCCCTACACCGGCTGGTTGTCCTTGATCTTCCTGGCGGCCGTGCTGATCATGGTGTTCATCGAATCTCCGTTGACCATGCTGGTCACCGCGATTGCCTGTGGACTTATGGTCTGGGGCTGGTTCCTGTGCCGCAAGCAAATCCATGAGCTTGCCGCCACCCGCGACGGCTACACCGGCAGCGCACCGGTCATCGCCAACCGCCCCTTGCCTGGCGGCGACAAGTAACAGAAGCGACAGCCCGACGGCGGCACCCGGGTTCCGTACCATCGGAACCCGGGTGCCGCCGTCGTTGGTTAACGCCCCACCTGGGTGAGGACGCGGCGGAAACAGACATCCGATCATTCGTGGCTACTATTGGTCCATGGCTGTCACAGACGAGGCGATCAGCAAGATCAAAGACATGCTGATCCGCGGCGAACTCAAGGCCGGCGACCGACTCCCGCCGGAAAAGGAACTGAGCGAACGGCTCGGCCTTTCAAGGAGTTCGTTGCGCGAAGCCGTGAAGGCCTTGGAGTTGATCCGCGTGCTGGACGTCCGCCGCGGAGATGGCACGTACGTCACAAGCCTCGATGCAAAACTGCTCAACGAAGCCGTGGCGTTTGTGGTGGACCTGCATCAGGACCGATCCATCCTGGAGCTCTTCGAGGTTCGGCGAATTTTGGAGCCCGCAACGGCCCACTTGGCAGCGGGCAAAATCACGCCGGACGAGATGTCGGCCCTGCGCGCCACCATGGACGGCATCGACGAGAACACGGACGTCGAGGAACTCGTGGCCCATGACCTGGAATTCCACAGCATCATTACCGAGGCCGCGGGAAACGACTACCTCGGGAGCCTCCTGGAAGCCCTGTCCAGCAGCACTGTGCGTGCCCGGATCTGGCGTGGGCTGACGCAGGAGAAAGCTGTGGCGCACACCCTAGCTGAACACCGTGCCATCGCGGACGCCCTGGAAAGGGGTGACGCCGAACTGGTGCGGGCCCTGGTCACCGTGCACATCAGTGGCGTGGAGAACTGGCTGCGGCAGGCTCTCTAGTCCTCGGTCACGGGGGTAACCGCCAAACCGTACGTCCGGATGGCAGTCTCCTCGAGCACCAGGTCCTGCTCTGAGGGACTCAAGGAAGACACGAGTTCCAGCAGAACATCCAGTGTCCGGCCATAGGGTGCCCCGAGGGTACTCACTGGCCAGTCACAGCCGATCATTAAACGCTCCGGCCCGAAAGCCTCCAACGCTGATTCGAACAGCGGCCGCAACGCATCCGCGGTGTATTCAGTGCCTGGCAGATGCAGCCCGGAAAGCTTGGCCACCGAGTTCGGTTCCCGCCCAAGCGCGCTGAAGTCGGCGCGCCACGAGTCCATGAGCTGAGGGTCAGCCAGCGGTGGCTTTCCCAAGTGATCCAGCACCACTGTCAGTTCCGGCATCTCACGGGCCAGTCGGACCGCAGAACTTAGGTGCCGCTGGTACGCATCCGGTATGTCCAAGGTGAGGCCGCGCCGCGCCACCAGCGCCAGCGACGCCCGGACCGGAGGAAGGTCCAGGAAATCATCCCGGGGATCGTCATGCACCAGATGCCGCACGCCCTTGAAGACCGACTGGGCTGTGAAACGGTGCAAGTGTTCGGCAGCTTCAGCAGGCTCATCCAACCTGATCCAGCCAACCACTCCGAACACCCAGGGATTCCGTGCTGCGACGGCCAACATGCTCTCGGTGTCGGCAACCGTGTCGTCGGCCTGCACCAGCACGGCTCCCCTGACCCCTGCAGCATCCAACGTCTCGCGTGCCTCGTCCTCGCCGAAGCTGCGGTAGAGCTCACCGTGCTGCGGACCAAGCCACGGGTAGTGGCGCACACCGCCGGTGACGAAGGTGTCCAGGGTCCACAGATGCAGGTGCGAATCAATCACGGCCGGCTGCCTCCAGCGCGTTCCACAGCTCTGCCGGGACGGGCGCCTCCATGCGGGCCGCGTTGGTGGCCACCTGTTCAGGAGAAGTCGCCCCGGCTGTCACGTTCACCACTGCCGGATGCCGCAGCGGGAACTGCAGCGCCGCCGTCGGAAGTTCCACAGCAAAGTCGCGGCAGATCGCCGCGAGCGCCCGTGCCCGTTCCAGCACGTCGGGCGGCGCCTGATCATAGTTGTAGTGTGCGTCGTCCGGGACTTCGGGCCGGGCCAGGAGGCCCGAGTTGTAGGCGCCAACACTGACGACGCCGGTGCGGCGCTCCGCACAGCGTTCAAGGAGCGGGACGCTGGGCTGCTCAAGCAGGGTGTAACGTCCGGCGAGCATCACGAGGTCCAGGTCTGCGGCTTCGACGCATTCCAAGGCAGCCTCGGCGGAGTTGATGCCCACACCGATTGCCCGGACCACACCCTCAGAGCGCAACTTCTCCAAGGCCGGGAGACCTTGGGAGATTCCGGCGTGGAGATCGTGGACGTCTGGATCGTGGAGGTAGGCGATGTCCACGTGGTCCAGGCCGAGCCGTTCCAGGGAGTCCTCGATGCTGCGCCGGACGCCCTTCTCGGAGAAGTCCCACACGCGTTGGGTGAGGGCGGGGACGTCGAAGCCCTCGGGGTCCTGGCCGCCTGTGGAGTTGGGTTCCAGTAGCCGGCCTACTTTGGTGGAAATGACGAACTCTTCTCTGGGCTTATCCCGGAGGACGGCCCCCAGTCTCTGCTCGGACAGGCCCAGGCCGTAGTGGGGTGCGGTGTCGAAGTAGCGGATGCCGGCGTCCCAGGCGGCCAGGACAGTTGCGAGCGCCTCCCCGTCCGGGATGGCCCGGTAGAGGTTTCCGATGCCTGCTCCGCCGAAGCCCAGCTTGCCGAGGTTGAGTGAGTTCATGGCAGTTCCCATACCTTCTGGATACCCGCATCCTCCCCTGAGTAATCGTCCTGGACTTCCAAAAGTTCAGCCATGCTGGCCTGCCATGGCACGTTGGCCGGATGGTCGGCGAGCGCATGCCGCATTTTTTGGTAATTGTCGACGTCCACTACGTGGAAGAGATCGAGCCCGCTGCGCCAGATACGCCAGTTCCGCACGCCTGCCTCCTTGAGCGCTGTCACTAGCTCAGCCGGTATGTGCGCGTGGGCGTCAGCGTATGCTTCTTCGGTCCCTGGCTTGAGCCTTGTGTGGAGGGCGATGCTCTCAACCATTCACGGCCCCGGGATCCGCAGCCGTCTGCTTCAGGAACAGTTCCAGCACAGGTACGGCGACGTCCGGCCGCTGCACTGGCAGCTTGATGGTCAGGGTTCCTGGCGGTTGGCCTCCGGGGATGGTGTTGAATGCCTGTTGGTCCGGATCGACTTCCTTGAGGAACACCTCGGACGCGTCGTTCAGCAACTGGGCGTACTCAACCTTCCCGGCAAGGTCCGGCAGATGGATGTACTCGAACGGCCATGCGAAGAGGTGCACATACAGCCGGTCGCCGCGCTGGGTGTAGCGGGCGTCAGGAGGCGCCGTGAACCGGGACGCCCCTGCACCGTAAATCGCACGGGAATGTAGCTTCATCCAAGCGCCGATACCCTCCAAGGAAGACAGGGCACGCGGATCGATGCTGCCTCGGCCGGTGGGTCCCACATTGAGCAGCAGGTTTCCTCCATTGGATACCCCGTCCACCAGCATGCGGATGAGCAGGTCCACGGATTTGTAGTTCAGATTGTCCCTGTCATACCCCCAGCTCCCGTTGAGGGTTTGGCAGGCTTCCCAGGTGACGGAAACGCCGTCGCGCATCATGGGCTCGGTGGGCTGGTATTGCTCAGGCGTCACTACGTCCCCCGGGATGTCCAAGCGGTCGTTGACCACTATCCCGGGCTGCAGCTCGCGCACCATTGCGAGCAACGCCTCCGAATCCCAATCCTTGCGGCCCTTCCCGCCCCAAAATTCCGTGATGCTGGTCCCGGAGTAAGAGAAGTCGAAGAAGAGGTAGTCGATGGTCCCGTAGTTGCTCAGGAGTTCACGCACCTGACCGTGCAGGTACTCGCGGTAGCGCGCCATGTCGCGTCCCGCGTTCAAGCTTTCGACGTCGTCCGCGTTACGTTGCGGGTGTACCCCGTCAACGGTGAAGTCGGGGTGGTGCCAGTCGATGAGCGAGTGATAGAAGCCGACCTTCAGCCCCTCGGCCCGGAGTGCTTCCACATAGGGCGCGATCAGGTCGCGGCCAGCGGGTGTGTTGGTGGCTTTGTAGTCCGTGAGGGCTGAATCCCACAGGCAGAAGCCGTCATGGTGCTTGGTGGTCAGGACCACGTACTTCATACCGGCGTCCCGGGCGGCACGGGCCCATTCCCGGGGGTCGTAAAGATCGGGATCGAAGCGCTGGAAGTACTTGGAGTACTCCTCCACCGTAGTTTCCTCGATGTTCATGACCCACTCATGCCGGGCGGGCAGGGCGTAGATGCCCCAATGAACGAACATTCCAAAACGGGCCTCTTCAAACCAGGGTGCGTGCTGGATCAACGGGGTTCCTTCCAGATGGGGCCGTTCGGAAAGCTGTACGCGGCCAGTGTTTCACGGAGCATTTCGTTTCCTGCACCTGGCGCAGCAGGCGGCCAGTAGGCGCCGTCGTGGACTACAACGGGCGTGATGAAGTGTTCGTGGAGGTGGTCCACGAACTCGATGGTCCTACCCTCTTTGGTCCCGGATACAGCGATGTAGTCGAACATGGACAGGTGCTGCACTGCCTCGCACAGCCCAACACCGCCGGCGTGCGGACAAACCCTCACGCCGAACTTGGCAGCGAGGAGGAGGATGGCGATGTTCTCGTTCACCCCCGCTACCCGGGCGGCGTCAATCTGCAAGACCTGAAGCGAACCAGCTTGGAGCATCTGTTTGAACACCACCCGGTTCTGGACGTGTTCCCCGGTGGCCACGGGAATGGGCGCCACTCCGCGGGCGATGGCGGCATGTCCCAGGATGTCGTCCGGGCTGGTGGGCTCTTCGATCCAGGCGATGTGGTACGGGGCGAGGTGGGCCATCCAGTCGATGGCTTGTTGGACATCCCAGCGCTGGTTGGCATCCACCGCGATCTTGATGTCGGGACCCACGGCAGCGCGTGCAGTTCGAACGCGGCGGATGTCGTCCTCCAAGGACGCACCGACTTTGAGCTTGATCTGGGCAAATCCGTCAGCCACAGCTTCCTTGGCCAGCCGCGTCAGTTTCTCGTCGCTGTAACCCAGCCACCCCGGCGTCGTGGTGTACGCGGGGTAACCCTCAGCGCGAAGTGCCGCTGCGCGGGTTTCCCTTCCGGGTTGAGCGGTGCGAAGGATGGTGAGAGCTTCGTCCGGAGTGAGCGCGTCCGTGAGGTAGCGGAAGTCGACGAGCGCTACCAGCTCTTCGGGGGTCATGCCGGCGAGCAACTCCCACAGCGGCAGGCCCGCACGTTTGGCCTTCAAATCCCACAGCGCATTGACCACGGCGCCGATAGCCATATGCATGACGCCCTTCTCGGGACCCAGCCAGCGGAGTTGGGAGTCGTGGGCCAGCAGCTTCCACGTGGCGCCCATGTCATCCAGCAGTGTCTCAACGTCCCGGCCCAGGATGTGCCCACGCAGTGCATCAAGTGCTGCGGTTTCCACTTCATTGCCACGCCCTATGGTGAACACGAAGCCGTGGCCCTCATGCCCGTCCCCGGCATCTGTGCGGATGATCAGGTATGCAGCTGAATAGTCCGGGTCCGGATTCATGGCATCCGAGCCGTCCAGTTCAAGGGATGTTGGGAAGCGGATATCAAACGTATCCACTGCGGTGATGATGCTCATGCGGCTCCTGAAGTGCGTCACGATTCACCACCGAGCCTAAACATCCGATGTCTACCTTGTCAATGGGTCACATTTCCGTATTATGGGTGAAAACATCACACTAGAGCTCGGATGTTAGTCCCGAACGCACGGAGGAAGCCATGACCTTGAAATTCGCCAGGCTGGGTACGGCCGGAAACGAACAACCGGCCGTCATCGCCCAGGACGCCCACGGTGCTGAGAAGTACTTCAGCCTCACGGCCCTGACCAACGACATCGACGGCGGTTTCCTCGCCTCGGACGGCATCGAACGCACCCGCGAAGCCCTGAACAAAGGGGAACTCCCCGAAATCTCGCCCGAAGCTGTGCGCATCGGCGCCCCCGTCGCCCGCCCGGGTGCAGTGGTAGCCATCGGGCTCAACTACACCGCACACGCAGCCGAATCCGGCGCCACGCCGCCCGAAGTTCCCGTCGTAGTCCTGAAGCCAAGCAACACCATCGCTGGCCCGTTCGACGCCGCCCCCATCCCGCCGTCTTCTGAAAAGTACGACTGGGAGGTGGAACTGGCAATCGTGATCGGCAAGGAAGCGTCATACCTTTCCACCGTTGACGAAGCTGAAGCGTGCATCGCCGGATACGCGGTTGCCAACGATCTTTCCGAGCGCGACTACCAGATCCCCGGCGCTGCGGGACAGTGGACCAAAGGCAAATCCCTTCCCGGGTCCACTCCCTTGGGACCGTGGCTGGTCCCGACCGCGGACATCGACGCCGGCAACCTTCGTCTGCAGACCTTGGTCAACGGTGAGGGCCGCCAGGATTCCAGTACCTCGGACATGATCTTCGACCCCGCCATGATCGTGCACCACCTCAGCCAGTACATGGTCCTGGAGCCGGGCGACGTGATCATCACGGGCACTCCTGAGGGCGTGGCACTGTCCGGCCGCTTCCCCTTCATTCAGCCCGGCGATGTGGTTGAACTGGAAATCGAAGGCCTCGGCCGCCAACGGCAAGAGTACTTCCGCGCGCAGACCGGTGCGCAGACCGGTGCAACCGCCCACATCTACGCCTAAAGCCATGGCGAGCTCGGTGGGCAACGACTTCGAAGGCCTCGCAGCACTCGTTACCGGCGGTGCCTCCGGCATCGGGGCAGCCATCGCAGACCGTCTCGCGGCCGGGGGCGCGAAGGTGGCGGTCCTGGACCTGGCTCCCGAAACCAGCCCGCACTTTGGAGTGCAGTGCAACGTTGCCGACGACGCCTCGGTGCGTACCGCCGTCGAGCGCGTTGTACAGCAGTTCGGCCGTCTGGACATCGTGATCAACAACGCAGGCATCGGCGCGCAAGGTGACATTGCCGCGAATGACGACGACGAGTGGCTGCGTGTCCTCAACGTCAACGTGGTGGGAATCGCCCGCGTCAGCCGCGCAGCACTGCCGCACCTCCGCGAGTCTCCGGCGGCCGCGATTGTGAACACCTGTTCCATCGCGGCAACGGCCGGACTCCCGCAGCGTGCTCTGTACTCGGCGTCGAAGGGTGCAGTCTTGTCGCTGACACTCGCCATGGCAGCGGACCATGTGCGCGAGGGCATCCGCGTGAACTGCGTGAACCCCGGCACCGTAGACACTCCGTGGGTTGGTCGGTTGCTCGATTCAGCCGCTGACCCCGCTGGCGAGCGCGCCGCCCTCAATGCCCGCCAACCGCACGGCCGGATGGTGGTCCCCGCTGAAGTAGCCGGCGCCGTCGCCTACCTGGCGAGCCCGCTGTCCGGGTCGACGACGGGAACCTCGCTGGCGGTCGACGGCGGCATGCAGGGACTGCGGTTGAGGCCAGTTCAGTAGGGAGCCAGTTCCGTAGGGGGCCAGTTCCGTAGGGACGGGTGAGGGGCTGGATCAGTAGAGCGCGTTGAAGATGTTCCAGCCCCATCCGACGGTTTCGACGCCTTTCCAACCACCGCGTCCATCGCCGTAGTACATCAGCAGCTCACCGGCGCTGTTGACGCCGTGGACATCATTGAAGCCATCACGGTTGAAGTCCCCGGCGCTTCCGATCTTGCTCAGGGCATTCCAGCCCTGGCCAACGAGTCGGGGAGACAGCCACCCGCCCCTGCCGTTCCCGCCGTACAAGAACAGTCCGCCTACCTTGTCCTTGGCGAGGATGTCCACTGTGCCGTCACCGTTGAAATCGCCTGGAGTGATGAGCAGGTCCATCACGTTCCAGCCCTGGCCAACGTGTACCCGGGGAGTCCAACCCCGTGCGGCCTTCGGATACAGGTAGAGGTTCCCGTTGGGCTCGGTTGCCAGGAGGTCGTTATATCCATCGCCGTCGAAGTCTCCGGGCCCCACCACTTTGTCCATCGCATTCCACCCCCAGCCGATCTCGGATGGATAGGCATTGGACGGAAACGTGCCATCGCCGCGACCCCAGAACATCCACAGCCTCCCTGACCCGTCAGTGGTCAGGAGCTCGGTCTTACCGTCGCTGGTGAGGTCCCCGCCGCCGATAATCCGCGTGTACGAGCCCCAATTCGGGCCGATGAGCCGTGGTGGCTTCCAGCCCTGTGCACCATCCTGGCCCGGGTACAGCAGCAGGGCTCCATCATGGCGGCGTCCCAGCAACTCAAAGACACCCCTCCCGGCGAACCCCTCGGCACGCATCGGTTGGCTCCGGACGACGTCGGACTCCGGGACAACAACTTGCGCAGGTTCACAGGCATTCGATCCCGTCACCACGGCAGAGATGCGGCTCCCAACGTCTTCGATGTCCAGGTCATAAAACTGCGAGAAGTTCGGCTCGGGGTATACCGGCTGTCCATCACGAAGCCACTGGACGGAGTAGCTCGGCTGCGCATTCGGGTCACACGCGGAGAAGTACTCGTAGGCACCCTTGACTGACAGCCCAGAGCCCACAAATGCCGGGCCTTGGATGCTGAAGTCCTCCCCATCCACCGCATGCGCGGACGGCACCAGCGTGGTGCTCAAAAGCATTGCCGCGAGCACCCCCGCGGCACTGCTCGTGACCATCGACTTCCCGGAAAACCAGCCCACAACTCTCCTTCACGGTGCACCACAACCGGTGTTGCGCTCATCTTAGGTGGGAGGTACGACGCCGGAGCGAACGCGCGCGCCGACAGGCCGCCGTCGTGCGTTGCTTCGTAACGCAACGGGCCCGCAACGTCCGGCAGCGGTCGTTCGCCTATGCTCAACTCCAAGGAATCAACGGCGACTCACTTAGCAGACTCAGGAGATACAGCCATGAGCAACTGGCGCATCAGGGACTTCCACTCGTCCGACTTGGACGGCATCCTGCACCTCTGGGAGTCACTCAAGGCTGACGGCGTGGAACCGGTGTACGCGTTGTCCGAGGTCCTGGCGTCCTGCGAGAAGGACCACGCCGTGGTGGCGGTCCAAGGTGACCAGGTAGTGGGTGCCGCCGTCGGACGAGCAGCGCACGATCAAGGCTGGATCGTTTTCCTGGCCACGCTGACGGAGTTCCGCGGGCGCGGCATCGGCACTTCGCTGCTGTCCGCCGTCGAGAACCGCATGGCCCCGCACGGGCTCAACAAACTCTCCGCACTGATGCCGGAAACCGAAACGAGGGTGGAAGCGTTCCTGGGGCGCGGGTTCGTGGTGAAGAAGAACCTCCGCTACTTTGAGCGGACCATCCCCGTGCAGCGGCAGGAGCTTGGCGCATTGGGGCTGCTGGGCGGGCGCATCCTGGCTCGGGATCTATGGGAGAACGTGGCCGGCATGCGTCGTGAGAAGGAGCTGCTGGAACGGCGGCTGGTTCTCCCGCTGGCTGAGGCCGACCTCGCCGACGAATACGGAGTTGTACCGCCCAGGGCCGTGGTACTTTTCGGTCCTCCGGGCACCGGCAAAACCACCTTCGCCAAGGCCATCGCGTCGCGCCTGGAGTGGCCGTTCGTTGAGGTCTTCCCGTCTCGCCTGGCCGCTGACCCCAAGGGCTTGGCCGGTGCGCTCCGCGAAACGTTCCTGGAAATCGCCGAGCTGGAACATGCCGTGGTGTTCATCGACGAAGTAGAGGAGATCGCGTCGCAGCGTGCCGGTGATCCGCCGTCGCCGCTGCAGGGCGTCACCAATGAACTCCTCAAGATCATCCCGGCCTTCCGTGAACAGCCCGGCCGGTTGCTGGTGTGCGCCACCAACTTCATCCGTGCCCTTGATACCGCGTTCCTGCGCCACGGCCGATTCGACTACGTCATCCCCATCGGGCTCCCCGACGTGCACGCCCGCGAAGCAATGTGGCAGCGGTTTATCCCCGCCACGGTGGTGGACTCGGTTGACATCGCCCAGCTGGTGGAACGGACCGAGGGCTTCTCGCCGGCGGACATCGAGTTCGCTGCCCGCAGCGCCTCCCAGCGGGCTCTGGAAAAAGCAGTGTACGACGACGACGGCTCCGGTCTTGCGTCCAACGGGCGTAAGGGGCCGGTCACCCAGGACTACCTCGACGCAATCGGTGACACCCGCACGACGGTGAGCCCCGAAGTGCACCAGGACTTCCTGGAAGACATCGACGTGCTGGGGCGCGTGTAGTTTTTGCTTCCTTGAACTCGCTGGAACCGTGCGGGGTTGCTGGAACCCTGCGCGATCGCCGGAACGTTCCAGTCGATCTGGACATATTCCGGCGATCTCGGCGGCGGCGGTAATCTTTGAGCCATGTCCTCGAATCCCCTTCGCCATGCGCTCTCCCGCATGGGCGGCCGCGATCCCCACGAAAAACACCGCACCGCCACCCCGCTTGAACTGTTCTTCGACCTGACGTTTGTTATTGCCTTCGGTGTTGCCGGCAGCCAGTTCGCGCACGCTGTGGCGGAAGCGCATTTCGGGGCGGGCCTTCTGGGCTTTGGCTTCGCCATGTTCGCGGTGATTTGGGCCTGGATTAACTTCACCTGGTTCGCCAGCGCCTACGACACCGATGACTGGGTGTTCAGGGTGGTCACCATGATCCAGATGGTTGGCGTCCTCATCCTGGCCATGGGCATTGAGCCGATGTTCCACTCGATTGTGGAAGGGGATCATGTCAACAATGTGGCCATCCTCATCGGCTACATCATCATGCGCGTAGCTCTAATCTTCCAGTGGCTGCGCGCCGCCCGCCAAGACCCGGAACGCCGCGAGACATGCCTCCGTTACGCGAAGTACCTGGCAATTGTGCAGGTTGGCTGGGTCATCGCGTTGGTGATCGAAACCGATGTCCTCACAACGTTCCTCCTGGCTGCTCCGCTGTTCATCCTGGAGATGGCGACTCCCTACTTCGCGGAACGCAAGATCCGTACGCCCTGGCATGCGCACCACATCGCAGAGCGCTACGGCCTGCTTGCCATCATCGCCTTGGGTGAATGCTTGATTGGTGCCATCGAAACACTCCGGGCGATTGTTGCCACACACAGTTGGTCCTTGGACGCCGCCCTGGTGGGCTTGAGTGGAACCGGGCTCGCCTTCGCTATGTGGTGGATCTACTTCATCCTGCCCTCAGGCCCGGCGCTCCACGTCCAGCGGCATCGCTCATGGGTGTTTGGCTATGGCCACATGCCGGTCTTCGCAGCCATCGCGGCTACAGGGGCGGGACTTCACGTCGCTGCGTACTTCATCGATCATGAGACACATATCCCGGCGGCCGCTGCCGTGGCCTCCATCGCCGTCCCGGTCATCCTGTTCAAGGCCTCGCTCACCACCCTTTACTGCATCATGTTAGGTCCGGATCGCGACCTTATCTGGAGTTCCGCACTGGTGGTCCTTGGCCTGGCTGCGACCATTGCGCTGGCCGCGGCAGGTGCATCCGTACCGATCTGCATGCTGGTCATGATGCTGGTGATGGGTTTGTCCATCGCGTACGACGAACGACGCGGGCACAAAGGCCGCTCAGCTGCTCTCCGGCGTTTGGAAACCGCCGCGGGCTAAAGAGGCAACCCCTTGCGTTGCGAGGTCTACTCAGGGACGATCTCGTCCAGTTCCCGGAGCAAGTATGGGTTGATCCGTTCCAGGATCATCCGGACCTCTTCGCGGGGAACGGCCGTGTACAGCACCGGGCGGGCATCGGCGTAGCGGGTTACCGGCGGCTTGTCCGGCCACTTCTCGGCCAGCGCTTTGACCCTCTCGGGCAGCGAGTTGTGGGCGTTGTCGGCGATCTTCACCAACGTTGCGTCGTGGTCCTCCGCAACGAAACGGATGCCGGCGTCGTAATCGTCCGGGTCCTCGTGGAAGCGGCGGGTGACACGTTCGATGATGTCTACCGCCCGTTCGGACACCCCCATTTCCAGCAGGGCTTGCCGGGTGATGGGCGTGTCTTCAGCGATGTCGTGAAGGTAGCCTGCGATCTGGATGTCTTCGTCAAAGTCGGCGAGCGCATCGCCCACGGCCAGAACGTGCTCCCGATAGGGTCGTTTGAGCTTGTCCTTCTGCCGGTTGTGAGCCACCTCGGCCAAAACCTGGGCTGTCTCTACGGTAAAGCGTGGTTGGGTCATGCTGGCCTCCGGCTTGAAGAGGGACCGACGGGGATCGGTCCTCACCTTCAGGCTATCCGCTGTTTCGGAGCCTCGGCACCGAGCTACCTTTCCTGCCCGTCCTACCAGTCCTGTACAGCGCGTGCAGCGATGGCGACGGTGACGGCCCTGGGCAGACGCTGCGCGAATCCGGCCGCAACGCGGTTAACCCAGCCCGAGACCACGCTGCCGGGTGTGTCCTTGCGGTCGAGGGCCTTGAGAGCAGTGCCCACAACCTGTGCAGAGGTCTGCATCTTGCCCACTGCTGCGGAGTCACCGCCGAGCACATCGAAGAATTCTGTTCTTGTTGCACCGGGGCAAAGGGCCAGGACGTTAAGTCCGGACTTTTTGGTTTCGTGGGCCACGGCTTCGGTGAAGCTGAGGACGAAGGCCTTGGTTGCGCCGTAAACGGCCATGCCGGGAATGGGTTGGAACGCGGCAGTGCTGGCTACGTTCACCAATGCTCCCTTCCCCGAGGCGAGCAGTTCCGGCAGGAAGGCCCGGGTAATGTCCACGAGGGCGGCCACGTTCAAGGAAATCTCAGACGCAATGGTCTCCGGGTCTTCCTCAATCAAGGGACCGTGGGTGCCAAAGCCTGCGTTGTTGATTAAGGTGTCCACGGAGATTCCGCGGCCGGCCAGTTCGTCGAAGAGCTCGCGTCCCACTCCTGCAAGGCCCAGGTCCTTGGGGAGCACGGTCACTGTGACACCGTGCCGGGAACGCAATTCCTGAGCCAACTCCTCCAGACGGTCTCCACGCCTTGCCACCAGAACAAGGTTGGAGCCACGGGCAGCAAATTGTCCTGCAAACTCAGCGCCGAGGCCGGAGCTGGCACCCGTAATGAGGGCAGTGGTACCTGCGTAGGTCATGGTCATGGCTGAATCCCATCGGTTGAGGCGGGGACTAATGTAGTCGCTGTCTACATGGTAGGCAGTGACTACATTGTTGTCAATGACTACATTGACCTAGACTGATGGCATGACTGACCAGCCCTACCACCACGGCAAACTCAGGGAAGCCCTGCTGGAACGCGCCATGGAAATCATTGAAGAAGCTGGCGTGGACGGACTCTCCCTGCGGCAACTGGCCCGCGATGTTAATGTCAGTCACGGCGCCCCGGCCAAGCACTTCCGCGACAAGCAGGCACTGGTCGATGCCATGGCACTGGCCGGCTTTGAGTCGATGAACCGCCTCATCCAGAATGCCGCCCAATCCGGCGATGACCTCAGAGGCCGTTTCGTGAGTGTTGGCAAGGCCTACGTCCACTTTGCCGTGGCGCATCCCGCCCTGCTGACCGTGATGTACTCCACCAAGCACCACCCCGATTCCAGCGTTGAACTGCGAAGCACCGGCGAGCAAGGAATACACCTGGCCCAAGCCATGATCGCCGAGGCGCAAAAAGCCGGCGCGCTGGCCGCCGGCGACCCCGAAAAACTGGCCACGGTGTGCTTTGTGAGCCTTCACGGCGCGGCTCTTCTGGCAGCGGGCGGGCAGCTGGACGGGAAGTCAGTGGACGACGTCATCACCGCCACCACCGATACCCTGTGGGCAGGCATGACGGCCGGAGTCCCGGCCGCGCAGCGCAACTAAGCGCCGCTCAGCTCAGCGCCGCCCAGCTCAGCGCCGCGCAGCTCAGCGCCGCTCAGCTCAGCTAAGCCGCGAAACCGGCGATAACTTCCCTTACTGCCGAGCTCAGCTGGAAGTTACGGCAGCCCACCCCTCCAGGCTCAGCCGTCTGCGGGACATATCCAAAGCCGAGTTCATACACAGGGTCGGCGAACCCCAACGATGCGCTGGCGCCGTCGTGCCCGAACGCGCGGTAACTGCCGAACGGCATCCTGGTGTGGGACTTCATGAAAACGGTGCCGAAGCATCCGGTCTCACCAAAAACGCGATCGATTCCGAACACCTGCTCAGCCGACACCGTCCGGATAGTCTCCTCGGTCAGGAGGGGCGGCATGGCGGATTTACCCTCCAAGCCAGTCAATGCCGCCGCGTAGATCCGCGCCATGCCTTCCGCGCTGGCCACGCCGGCCGCCGAGCTCAGGCCCGCGGCCCGGACTTCCCGGATGTTGGGCAGATCCAGGATGTCGCCCACTGCCGCGTTGGCAGCCAGGCCAAAGTGGCTGGCCGGGTCTACCCAAGGCCATGACGGATCGGCCGCCCAGCGGAACTGCGCGAAGCGGGACTCTTCGGACTCGGGCAAACCAAGGTAGAAGTTCGCACCAGTCACCGCACGGATGCGCTGCTCGAAGACCTCCTGCAGCGTGGAGCCGGTGATGCGCCGGCACAGCTCTTCCATGAAGATGCCAATGGTCAGCGCGTGGTAACCGAACGCGGTACCGGGTTTCCATAGGGGCGGCAGCTCGGCGAGTTTGGCTGCTGCGAGCTCAGAGTTGTTGACCTCGTGGAGCGTCAGGCCGCCTTCCACTCCCAAGAGCCCCGCTCGGTGCGAAAGCAGCTGCGCAACCGTGATGGAGGACTTGCCTTCAACGCCGAACTCGGGCCAGTACTTGACCACCTCGGCTTCAAGGTCCAGTTCGCCGTCCTGAACGAGCAACGCCATGACCAAACCGGCCATGCCTTTGGAACACGAGAAGACGCCGGTGACTGAATCCGGGCGGATGTGGGGGCCGCCGCTGAGGTCCAGCACTTTGACGCCACGGTGATACGCGGCCACTTGCGCAGAGTAGTCCGGATCCTGCTCAAGAAAGACGCCGAAGAGTTCGGCGACGGGTTCGAAACCTGGGGCGATCACCTGTGAATGCATCCAGACAGCCTACGCGGTGGGCGGGTCAGGCCCGGGGAGTTGTCCACACCCAAGGCGTCTTCGGCACATTCTGGGGGGTGAAGTGCGGCAGGGCATCCAGCAACGGCGCGGCAGGCAATTGCAGGGACTCCAATATCAGGTCGCGCACCCGCTCGGCAGGAATTCCGACGGCGGCGAGGTCGCCCAGCGTGACCGCACCGTCGCGCTTCGCCAGCCTGACGCCGTCGTGGTTTACCACCAGCGGAACGTGGGCGTATTCGGGCACGGGCAGCCCCAGGAGCGTCGCCAGATACGCCTGCCGCGGGGTGGATGAGAGGAGGTCGTCGCCGCGCACTACTTGGTCGATTCCCTGCTGGGCGTCGTCAACAACTACCGCGAGGTTGTAAGCGGTGACGCCGTCGTTGCGGCGAAGCACAAAGTCATCCACAACACCCACATAGTGTCCGTGCAACTGGTCCTCAACACCCCATTCCGAGACCTCTGCCCGCAAGCGAATGGAAGCAGGCCGCGTCGCACGCCTGATCTCGCGTTCGGCGTGCGAAAGCCGCCTGCATGTCCCCGGGTAGGCGCCCTGCGGCGCGTGCGGCGCGGACGGCGCCTCTTGGATTTCGCGTCGCGTGCAGAAGCATTCATAGGTTCGGCCTTCGGCCGTTAGGCTTCCAATCGCCTGGTGGTACAGCTCCGCGCGCTCAGTCTGGCGTACGACGGCGGCGTCCCAACCAACGCCTACGGCCTGCAGGTCGCGGAGCTGCTCCTCTTCAGCGCCGGAGCGGGCGCGGTCCAGATCCTCGACGCGCAGCAGAAAATTCCGGCCGCTGGACTTAGCGAACAGCCAAGCGAGAATTGCGGTGCGAAGGTTGCCGACGTGCAGTTCGCCGGAGGGGCTCGGGGCGAAGCGGCCAGCAGAAGTCATGATCCAAGCCAACCACAAGAGCCCCTCAGCTACCGCAACGATCCGGTAGCTCAGGGGCTCTTGCTGTGGCGCCCGGGTGATAGGGCGGGTGCGGAATGACAATGCTGTGAACAAGAGTCAATCAGCGGCTGTTTCCTTGCGGGAAACCTGTGCAGGGCTCCGGGTGGTGTTCCGGGGTCCTGGTGCCTGCGGGGTTCGGCGGTAGCCTCGCCCTGTTTCGTTGTCACCATTTCAGCAGGAGACGTACAGTTGGTGCAACGGACATCATAATGATTGGTCGATCTGACCAGTCTGTTGCGAAAGCTTAGTCAGGGAGTGGTCACTTTGCAGGAACTCGACGCCACGGACCGCCGGATCCTCGCCGCTTTGGATGACGACCCCCGCGTGCCCATCATGGTGTTGGCCCAGAAGTTGCACCTCGCCCGCGGGACAGTTCAGTCGCGCCTGGAGCGGATGACGGCGTCCGGGGCCCTCCGAGCCAACAGCAGCCGCGTCCTGCCGTCGGCTTTGGGACGTGGCGTGGCTGCCGCAGTTAGTGCCGAACTCGATCAAAGCCATTTGAACGAGGCCATCGCTGCACTGAGGGAGATCCCTGAAGTCCTTGAATGCCACGCTCCAGCCGGTGATACGGACCTCATCATCAGGGTGGTGGCGAAGAGCCCGGATGATCTCTACCGGGTATCCGAAGAAATTCGCCTGTGTCCCGGAATTGTGCGCACGTCCACCAGCATGTTCCTCCGTGAAGTTATTCCTTACCGGACCACGGGCTTGCTGGCGGAGTAAGCAAGGCTAGACCGGCGGTCCTATGTTGGTTTTCAGGTTCTTCATGACCAGCGTTGACGTGAGGCGTTCCACTGCGGGAAGGGCCGCGAGTTCGTCGTCGTAGAAGCGCTGATACGCGGGCAGGTCAGCGGCAATGACCTTGAGCAGGTAATCAGGGGATCCGAAGAGTCGCTGAGCCTCCACAATGTTGGGGCTGGCAGTCACGCGCTCTTCGAACTCCGCCATGATGGTGCGTTCCACCTGCTTGAGCGTGACAAAAACAATCGCTTCAAAGCCCAGGCCCACCGCGGCAGGATCGATGTCTGCACGGTAGCCGCGTATCACCCCCGTTGACTCCAAATCGCGGAGCCGCCGATGGCAGGGAGCCACGGTCAAACCCACCTTCGAAGCAAGGGCAGTGGCAGTCATTCGGCCATCATCTTTGAGGTGGCGCAAAATACTTCTATCGATTCCATCAATCACGCAATTATCTTACCCAGAACGGCTCCCGTGGGGCTAAAAATGGGAACACTTATGGGCTGACTTTCCCTAGAGTTTTCCTACCACCTAACTCTGGAGAGACCCGTGAATCCGCAGCTGTTCCTCGCCTTCATGCTCGTCGCCGTCAGCCTGGCGTGCACACCCGGCGTCGACTGGGCGTACTCAATATCGGCAGGCCTCAAGCAACGCAGCTTCGTCCCGGCCGTTGCTGGCCTGTGCAGCGGTTACGTCATCCACACACTGCTAATGGCCGCAGGCTTGGCGGCCCTTCTGGCCGGTGTTCCGGGGCTGCTGGGATGGCTGACCATTGCCGGCGCCGCTTACTTGCTGTGGCTCGGCGTCGCTACCATCCGCTCGTGGCGAGGCGCGAGCTTCAGCGCGGAAGGCGGCACCGCGCAGTCCGGAAACCAGCTCCGCACCTTCCTTCAGGGCATGGGCACCAGCGGCATCAACCCGAAGGGCCTGCTCTTCTTCGTGGCCTTGGTTCCGCAGTTTGTCAGCCCCGAGGCAGCACTGCCCGTTCCGGTCCAGTCGGGCTTACTGGGCCTGACCTTCGTGATCCTCGCCGGGATGGTCTACACCGGCGTCGCGTTGACCTCACGGAAGCTGCTGGCCTCCCGGCCGGGTGCCGCCCGGGTGGTGACGCTGGTCAGTGGGATCATCATGATCGGGCTGGGGACAGTGCTGCTATCGGAGCAACTCCTTCCGCTCCTGCCGGAGATTCAGTCGGCAAGCAACTAGTTGCTCCCCACAGGCGCTGGCAGTTTGCTTTCCCAATTTCTGAGATGAGCGTCATGGATCCCCGTCGAGGCTCACTTCATCATTGTGGCGGCGGCATCAAGCGGCTCCGGGACCTGTAGCCTGCAGCGGCTTTGAGGACGTCCTCCACAGAAGCAGTGGGGGCGAAGCTCCGACTGGTACCTGCAGATAGGAGATTGACATGCGCTTCTCACGTTCATTAGCCACGGCCCTGACTCTGGGGCTCAGCTTGGCCACAATGGGCACAGCCGCCAATGCGGCACCGCCCCCCACGACAGCAGCGTCAGCTGTTGCCCTGACGATCCAGCACTGCAACGCGGGCGAGACCTACCAATACCCGAACGGCCAGCAGCTGTACTTTCCCGTCTATAAGGGGAACGGGATCTACACAAGGAGCTGTCTCCTGACTCAAGGAGACAAAGGCATTGCCGTCCGCTTTCTCCAGCGTGCAATGAACAAGTGCCACGGCCAGAACATTGAGGAAGACGGCGACTTTGGGCCTAGGACTCTAGCCGCCCTGCGAGCGACTCAAGCACGTCACGCTCCCCGCATCGAAGTAGGTGACACTTATGGACCTCGGACCGGGCGCACCATCGGCTGGGCAACCAGCACGTCAATGGTGACCGGAGCCGATTCCTACAAACACTGCCAAATGATCGGAATCTGACGTTACAAGGGCAAGACTGACAGCAATACTGGCATTGACGTCAGTGCCAGTATTGCTGGACGCCCAAGCATCTAGCCGGCAAGCAGCTCATCCAGGCGCTCGTATCCTTCGATCACGCCGTAGTCCATGCCGGTGGACAGGGCCATGTCACGGGCTTCCACGGAAGGGTAGACCTCGTGCGCGGACATCCGGGTCCTGCCGTCGATTTCCTCGAAGGCGGTGGTGCTGATGACTACTTGGTTGGGTGCGCCTTCGAACTCGACTGTCTGGATGATCAACGAGTCGGCTTCGACGGTGTGGAAGACGCCGCGGAAGCCATACGTCCCGCTGTCGTCGCCACTTTCGTAGCGCCAGCTACCGCCGGTGGTGGCGTTGTACTCGGTAATTTTGGTCACCGTGCTGCGTGGGCCCAGCCATTTGGCCAAGAGATCCGGGTCAACGTGGGCTTTGAAAACTGCACTGACCGGGGCATCGAATTCGCGGACCGTATCAATGAACGGCACGCCAGGATCAGCGGTGATTGTTGTTGGATTGCTCATTTCAGTTCCTCTTTCTTCTTTGCTGGTGTGTTTTCTTGTTGTTGGTGGGAGACGCCGGCACCAAGCAGCTCGTCCAGCTGCCGGAAACGGGACTCGGCGATCAGCCGGTACCGGTCAATCCAGGCGGTCAATCGCTCCAAGGCTGCTGCGTCCAAATGAACCGGCCTCCGTTGGGCATCGCGGGAACGGGTTACCAAGCCTGCGTGCTCCAAGACCTGAATATGTTTGGAAACCGCCTGCTTGGTGATGGCAAATGGTTCCGCGAGCTCGTTGACAGTGGCGTCTCCCCGGGACAACCGGGCCACCATGGCCCGCCTCACCGGATCCGCCAGGGCCATGAAGGCCCTGTCGAGAGCGTCCTCTTCCATTGCCGCATCAACCTTTCGTCATCAGCCACCCCATAATCAACCAAATCATTGATCAACTCTTTGGTTGATTACAAGACTACGCTTCCGCCCCGGAAGGCACAATGGTTTTTTACTCGCCGCCCAGCTGCCTGAAATCGTTCTCCCACAGGCGACGCATCTCAGCATCCTTGCGGATGACTTCCATGGTCTCAAGCTCCGCGGGAGGGGCCGGCCGCTTGGATCGCGGGGTGAGGGTGCGGCGGCCTTGATCGACCGCGAGCAGTGCCCTGTCTGTCACCGCATCATTCTTCAAGGCCAGATTAGTCTTCCTGCGGCGAAGGACTTCTTTCAATGCAGCCTGGGCCGACTCGAAATCGCCCCTCGCCCGCTGCGACCGCGCCCGGATCAGCAAGAGCGCGGCCGAGAGGTCGTCCGTGTTCAGCAAACCTTCAGTCCACAGCACCACGTCGCGGTGGCGTTCCAGCGAGTACGCCGCTGTGCAGCGCGCCAACGCAGAAGGCAACGACGGCGGCAAACTCACCACTGCTTCCAACGCCGACTCGGTCATCCCCATTTCCCGGAGACAGTGAGACAAGGCCAGAAACACGGATTCCTCGCTGAACAGGACCGGAACCTCAATGCGTTCGGCGACCTCAACTTTGGTGACCACCTGCCCGAGGTACGTAGCCGAGAACTGGCTGGCGTCGTCGTCGATCCTTGTTGTCAAACCGCGCTGCAGCAGCTCGCTCGCCCTCAAGAACCCGCCATGTTTGTACGCGAGCAGACCGGCCATGACGTGGCACAGGCCGGCCCATCCCGGGTTCATGCGGCCAAAAGCGAGGAGCCGATCCGGCTCCGTGGACGTGAAAACGGCCTCATGCATTGCCTTCGCCGTCTTGGAGGACAGCATCTTCAGCCTTGGGACATTTCCCACAACTGTCAGCCTCGCGTGGTCGCGGCCACTGAGGACGCCGGAGAGCACATCGTTCACACCGTCGGCCAGGCCACGGACCGGGGTACGGACGTAACCCTCGCGGAAGGGCGTGAGGTCACGGGTGTCATGGAAGATCGTGTGCACACGTCCATTCGGAGCTTGGCTCATAAATCCATGCTAACCGCCGCTGAACTGGGCACATCCCCTGCTATCGGAGGCATTTCAGGAGTATTATGGCGGCGTCGGCAAGGTTTTGCCACACCCCTTGCCGCAGGTCGGCTCTCCATGAGAAGAGCCGGGTAACCGCGTGAAAGGGAGGACTTGATGACCACCGCTTCGCACCCCGCCGAACACCACCACATGATGGGGTTGACGCTTCGCAACACCGCCATGGGCGTTGGCATTGTATTTCTGCTGGTAGGCGTCCTGGGGTTCATCCCGGGAATCACCACCAATTTCGGCGCCATGACCTTTGCTGGACATGAGTCAGGCGCCATGCTGCTTGGAGTCTTCCAAGTGTCCATACTCCACAACATCGTTCACCTGCTGTTTGGCGTGGCCGGCTTGGCCATGGCTCGGAACGCACGCATGGCCCGCCTGTTCCTCTTGGGCGGCGGCGCCGTGTACATCGTTCTTTGGATCTACGGCCTGGTCATCAACCAGGAAACAGCTGCCAACTTTGTCCCGTTCAACACGGCTGACAACTGGCTGCACCTGATCCTCGGCGTTGCCATGATCGGCTTGGGCGCCTGGCTGGGCAGGGATGCCATGGACGAAACAACCACAGAGCGACGGAAGATGTAACGCCCTTAGGCACGTCGTGCAGAACAACGACGGCGGCTGTCCCCTTTGAGGGGACGGTCGCCGTTTTTCTTCGGCGTCCCCCTCCGCCGCTATCCGAGCAGCCGGTGCTCGTACGCGAACGACACGAGCTGAAGACGCGTCCCGACACCCAACTTCGTGAGGACACTGCGCAGATGCGTCTTGACGGTTGCTTCGGACACGAACAGGCTTTCGGCCATGGCACTGTTGCTCAACCCCTTGGACGCCAACAAGAAGACATCCCGTTCCCGGGCAGACAACGGCTCCAGTACCGAAAGATCCGGACCTGCGACCGGGACTGTCCGTGCAGCGTGCTGAAACAGGTCATGCACTGATCCGGGTGCGATGACCGAGTACCCGGAGTGTACTGTCCTGATTGCCGCCAACAGAAACTCCGGCTCTGCACTTTTGAGCAAATATCCGCTTGCTCCCGCCTGGACGGCCTCCACTACAGCCTGGTCGCGGTTGAAGGTGGTCAAGGCGATGATCTTCGGTTTTTCAACACCGTCCCGCACGGCCGCATCCCAGATTTGCCTGGTGGCAGTTACGCCATCCATGACGGGCATACGGAGATCCATCAAGATGACGTCCGGCGGCTGTGCTGCCGCGAGCCCGACCGCTTGGATGCCTTCGTCAGCCTCCCACGCCAGCAGCATGTCAGGCTGACTCTCTACCAGCATCCGGATACCGGCCCGGAACAAGGGCTGGTCATCAACCAAGGCCACAGAAATGTGCGCCGAAGAATCAGCCAAGGTCAGCCGCCCCTTCTGCCGGGGCCCGTTCTCCCAAGTCCACCAATTCCCCGGAAGGCTGACGGCTGACCTCCACGCTCCCGGTGGTTGCTCCATAGGGAAGGAATGCAGTCACCCGGAACTGCTCACCGTCAGGGCCCACCGTCAACCAGCCACCAGCCAGATGCGCGCGTTCACGCATGCCAGGTATGCCTCGCCCACCGCGATCTCGGGCCAGCCCGGCGTCCGTTTCCCCCAATGGAACGGACGCCGGCAGCGCGGAGGAAGCATGCAGTGTCAGACCTGGGCCGCTCCAATCGAAATGCACCCGGACGGCTGTGCCTCGGCCACCGTGTTTCAGTGCGTTGGTGAGGCACTCCTGGACAATCCTGAATACTGCGAGTTGCTGACCCGCTCCCAAGTCAACAGGAGCTCCGCTTTCGCTGTGCTCAATCTCCAGGCTGCCCTGCCGCATTCGCTCCATGAGCGGTTCGATGTCGCTGATCAGGGGCTGAGGTGTCATCAGGCCATCTTCCCGGACGCCTTCGATGACACGTTGCGCATCAACCAACGCATGCCTGGCAGATACTGCGATGTTCTCCAGGGCATTGAGAACGGGTTTCGGCTGACCGCTGCTCATATACCTCGTACCGTCTGCTTGTGCAGCGATGACGGCCAAGGTATGGGCAAGAACATCATGCAGGTCCCGGGCGATCCTGGTCCGTTCCTGCTCAACGATCAGTTCGATTTCTGTTTCCTTAAGGCTGGCTTGCGCCTGGGCGCGGGCCTTCGACTGGATCCTTCGATCTTCATAGAGAGCCGCCAAAATACCCAGTGTCCCACAAGCCGCGGCCACCAGCAGCAGGGTGCTCAGCAGCTGCCAACCATAAATCCGAAATGCAAATGAGTCTCCGTTATAAAGCGGCATGAACCAGCCAACTCCATTGCCGTAGCGCCAGGAGATCATCATGAACGTCATCAACATCGCGAAGACCACATTAGAGGCGACCGTCCACATCCTCTGCCTCTTATTGCCAGTCCACATGATGAATCCCAGGGAGATGAAGGACCCCAGGTAGATGGCCCAGTGGTTAGCCAACATGGCGGGCACGACGTGCACAAGCTGTCCGATCAGCAAGGCAGCCGTCAGCCCCAAGGAAAGGTACGGTTTCCACGTCGCAGTTGCGATCACTGCCGTCATCACGAGCAGAGGTATGAGACCCGGCCAGTAGAACCCGGGCCAAGGCCCCATCCGACCCGCTTCCCCTACGCACCACAGCACACAGAAGATGGCAGCCGCCGCGGGGGCGCCCCAATGCCGGACAACTCTCAGTGTTCGTTCCATGCCAGCCAGACTATCCACGGCTCATATCGGAATCGGGCGATGAGTCCTCGGCGTGGGTGATCTCCACCTCGAAGCCAGCAGATTCATCCCTTGGGAGGCACGGATGACGCCGAGATGCCACTTGATGACAATGTTCGCGCCCGGGATTGTCATCACATGCCAACTCGACGGCGGTTTGCGGCTCAGCGCGGCGCGCGCCCACCCAGCCGCGTTGTGACTTTGGCCGCGGCTACAGCACACGCTTCACCGAGGCTGTCCAAGGTGTCTTGTGAGACACGGAATTTCGGCGCCGGAATCAGGACGGACGCCACGATGTCGCCACGATGGTCGTAAACGGGCGAGGCCACACCGACTTCCTCAATGGACGTCTCCCCGAAATTCACTGCCCAGCCGCGTTTCATGGAGTCCTCCACCCGGGAGAGATACGCCTCAATTGCCTCCTCGTCCAGACCAGGAAGGGTGATTGAACCGCTACGCAGCAGCTGACGCACCCTATCCTCATTCTCTGCGCCAAGGAACACCTGCACTGACGAACTCAGGGCCTCGTTGTAGCGCGCACCCAGCGGAGTGAGGTGTTTTACCTGATGCCGGCTGGGGATCTGTTCCACACACATGGATT
This sequence comes from Arthrobacter sp. Rue61a, assembly GCF_000294695.2. Classification (NCBI taxonomy): domain Bacteria; kingdom Bacillati; phylum Actinomycetota; class Actinomycetes; order Micrococcales; family Micrococcaceae; genus Arthrobacter; species Arthrobacter sp. Rue61a. The sequence continues at coordinate 4,340,545 of NC_018531.1, forward strand.
CGTTACCGTTCCACACCATGAGCGCACTCGTCTCCCCTGTCCGCTCGGTGAGTTCACGCAGCACCGGGTAGGCAACGCGGCGCTCTTCGAGTTCCGCCAGGAGCGGGCCCGCCATGGCGATCATTCCCAGCCCCAAGCGGAACCTGCGTGAATCGACGTCGCGCTCTACAAGGTTTTCCTGTTCCAGGGTCGCGAGGATCCGGGAGACGGTGCTCTTGTGAAGGCCGATTCGGCCCGCGATTTCGGTGACTCCCAGAAGTGGTTCGTCAGCCGTGAAGCTCCGCAGCACTGCGATGGCGTTAACGATGACCGAGGTGCTTTTGTTGTCGCCATTGCTGGAAGCGTCGCTGGATTCCGAGGGAGTCATGGGTTCACTATATTTCGACGGCGGCCAGCTCGCCGGACCGGACGCGGCCGGTGGACACCGTACCGGGCACCCACCGGCCGAGCCGCCTAGGCTCCGATGATGTTGTACTCGGGCCCGAACGGGAACTTGGTGATGTTCTCCGCGCTGTCTTCGCCGACCACAAGGATGTCGTGCTCGCGGTATCCGCCGGCACCCGGCTGGCCGTCCAGCACTGTGATCATGGGTTCCATGGAGACCACCATGCCGGGTTCAAGCACTGTATCGATGTCTTCGCGAAGTTCGAGGCCCGCTTCGCGTCCGTAGTAGTGGCTCAGGACACCGAACGAGTGGCCGTATCCGAACGTGCGATTGGCCAGCAAACCGTGGCTGATGTAGATCTCATTGAGCTCTGCGGCGATGTCCTTGCAGACGGCACCGGGTTTGATCAGCTCGAGGCCGCGCTTGTGCACCTCAACGTTGATGTTCCACAGCTCAAGGGACCGGGCATCAGGTTCGCCGTAGAACAAGGTACGTTCCAGGGCCGTGTAGTAACCGCTGGTCATGGGGAAACAGTTCAGGGACAGGATGTCGTGTTCTTGGATCTTCCGGGTGGTGGCCCAGTTGTGGGCGCCGTCGGTGTTGATGCCGGACTGGAACCACACCCAAGTATCGCGAATTTCCGAGTCCGGGAAAGTGCGGGCGATTTCGTGGACCATGGCCTCGGTGCCGATCAGGGCAACCTCGTATTCGGTGATGCCGGCCGTGATGGCGTTGCGGATGGCCTCACCACCGAGGTCGCCAATGCGGGCGCCATGCTTGATGACTGCGATTTCCTCGTCCGATTTGATCATGCGCTGGCGCATTGCCGCCTGTGCGACATCCACCAGAGTCGCACCGGAGAACGCGGCTTGGATCTTGTTGCGGTTGTCCAGCGGCAGCGAGTCATCTTCGACGCCGATGCGGCGCGGGTTGATACCGCGGGTGCGTAGGACTTCCTGGATTGCGTGGATGTAGTTGTCACGGCGCCAGTCCGTGTACACCAGGTTTTCCCCGTAGCTGCGGCGCCAAGGCATACCGGCGTCGATATTCGCCGTAATGGTGACCGTGTCATCCTTGGTGACCACCATGCCGTAGGAGCGGCCGAAGTAGGTGAAGAGGAAGTCGGAGTAGTACTTGATGGAGTGGTAGCTGGTGAGGATGACGGCGTCCAGGTCTTTCTCGGCCATGATGCGGCGTAGGCCGACGAGGCGGCGCTCGAACTCAGCATCGGAGAAGGTCAGCGATACTTTTTCGCCGTTGTTGAGGACCTTGGTGCGCTCGAGCTTGGCGACATCGTTGACGGACTCGTTCTGGGTGATGGTCATGCGGTTCCTTTCAATGGGTTTGGTTGTCTAGTCCTGAAGCAGAGGCTTCTTGGAAGTCTCGGCGGCGAACAGGACTGCGATGAGGGAAACTACGGCGGCGGCCACGAGGTACCAGCCGGGGGCCAGTTTGCTGGCCGTCATACCGATCAGGAGCGTGGCCATGAACGGCGCCGTGCCGCCGAACAAGGCGTTGGAAAGGTTGAAGCTGACAGCAAACCCGGTGTACCGGACCTTCGTGGGAAAGAGTTCGGCGAGGAAACTCGGTAGGGTGCCGTCGTTGAGGGTGAGCATGCCGCCCAGCAGGATCTGAACCAGCACGATCACCAGGAAATTGCGGGTGTCCAGAAGCATGAACGCAGGCACTGTCAGCAGAATGAAAAGGACTGACGCGGTGATAAGCATGCGCTTGCGACCGAACTTGTCCGAGGCGATGCCCGTCAGGAAGATGAAGCCTATGTAGCTGGCCAAGGCAATGGTGGTGGCCAGGAACGACTCTGTTGCACCAAAGCCCAGCTCCTCCGATAAGTACGTGGGCATATAGCTGAGGATGACGTAGAAGCCCACCGCATTGAGCAGCACCGCACCCGTGGCGATGACGAGCTGCTTCCGATAGGTCCGGAACATTGCGAAGGCCGGAGCCTTCACCGCATTGTCCTTTTCGGCCAATTCCCGGAATGCCGGTGTGTCCTCGAGCTTGGTCCGGATGTACCGGCCGATCAAACCCATAGGCGCGGCCAGCAGGAAGGGCAGACGCCAGCCCCATTCGTTGAGCTGCTCCGCGGTCAGGACTGAACTCAGCAGGGCGGCAAGCAAGGATCCCAGCAGCAGTCCCGCTGCGGTACTGGCAGGCACGACGGCGGCGTAGAGTCCGCGGCGATTCGCCGGCGCATATTCCACCAGGAAGGCGGACGCCCCTGCGTACTCACCTGCTGCGGAGAAGCCTTGGACAACTCTTACGACCAAGAGCAGGATGGGGGCCATCACGCCGATGGTGGCGTAGCCGGGAATCAAGGCGATGCAGAACGTGGCCACTGACATCAGCACAATCGAGAGGGAGAGTGCCTGCTTCCGTCCAAGACGATCACCGATATGGCCCCAGATGAAACCACCGAGAGGCCTCACGAAGAAGGAGATCGCGAAGACGCCGAACGTCGCCAGCAGGGCAGTTTGCCGGTCGGACTCGGGGAAGAAAACAGTCGAGATGATGCCAGCCAGGTAGCCGTAAACGGCGTAGTCGAACCATTCCACAAAGTTGCCGATGAAGCTGGCAGTGACCACTCGCCGTCGAGTGTCCTTGCTGACTTTGTTGTTGAGGCTTGGAGCGTGGTCGGAGCCGGCGGCTGATGAAAGGCCTTGCTCGGCTGCCACAGAGGATTCATTGCTCATGTGTCCACCAAAATCTTTTGGGGTTGCATTGAACGCAACGCTGTTGCAACAGGATATGTGTGAGTGACGTCACGGTCAAGAGTTAAATTCTTGGATCAACGACCAGCATGAAGGCTTCAGCAAGGGGCCGCGCGAGCTAGTGGCGCGAGACGAAATTGTTGCGCCAGCTCCAACCCAGTTGCATCAAATGGGAAGTGATGGCCAACGAGGCCGCCCCTACACCCACCGACGCTCTCTCACATCCCACCCCCACATCACGAACGCTCTCTCACATCCCACCCCCACATCACGAACGCTCTCTCACCAAGGTGAAGTGGAGGCGACGTCGGCACTCAAGTCGGCATCGACGTCGAGCCTTCCACCCTTAGCGGCTGCGTACGCTCCCTCGGCCAGGCGACGGGAGCCGAAGGGTCGGAGCAGATTGGCCCCATGGGCCCGAGGGGGACTGCATCCAGAAGAACCCTGCGGGACGTGAGAGAGGGTCCACCCCAACCACGAGGGACGTGAGAGAGGGTCCGCCTCAAACCCGAGGGATATGAGAGAGGGTCGGGAGGGGTGGGGTTATACGGCAGCGCGCATCTAAGCGAGGATCGAGCGAGCGCGCAGGGGATAACACCGCCACCGGAAGGCGGTACGGCTCAAACACGAGGGATGTGAGAGAGGGTCAGAGGACCTTGCGGATGGTCTCTTCGAAGCTGACTACGTGGTGCAGGGCGAGCTCGGCGGCGCGGTCTTCGTCAGCGTCGGCAATGGCCGTGAGGAGGTCGGCGTGTTCGGAGATATGCCCGGACACGGAGGGCATCTTCTCGAGCATGTGGCACCAGATGCGGGTGGCGAGGTTGTCGTACCGGATCAGAACGTCTTCCAGGTGCGCGTTGGCGGAGGCCTTGTAGATGAGCCGGTGCACTTGGATGTCGTAGCGCATGAGTTCTTGGGAGGAGTTGTCCTGGCCTTCAAGGTCACGAATGGCAGCAGCCACAGTGCGGAGTTCCGAACGCATGGCCGGGCTGGCCATGCGGGCAGCTTTCCTGGAGGCCAAAGGTTCCAGGAGCTCGCGGATTTCGGAGACCTCGGCGAGCTGGGTGATGTCCACACCGGTGGCGAACGTTCCGCGGCGGGGGTAGGAGACCACCAGATGGTCACTCTCCAGCCGTTTGATGGCTTCGCGGACGGGAGTGCGCCCTATGCCAAGTTCGCTGGCGATCTGACCGTCGTTGATGGGATCGCCGGGTTTGATATCCAGCATGATGAGCCTGTCACGCAGCAGCAGGTATGCGTTCTCCGCGAGGGACGTGCCCTGCGGAGCTGTTTCCAGTGCTTCCAATGCTGCGCTCATTGCTCTCTCCCGTTGTCGTAATCCCAGTCTGTTGGATGAGTTACCGAAGACCTGTTGACGACTATGTGATCTCCAACATACTATGGCAATAGTTCTAATATATCAGTTGCCTAACAGATGGCCGCTTCAAGTACTTCAGAAGGAGAACACCATGGTTGAACCGCTGATCCGCCCGCTCGCACAGGCGGACCCGGAGGTCGATCAGGCGATCGCCCAGGAACTCATCCGCCAGCAGTCCACGCTGGAAATGATCGCCTCTGAGAACTTCGCCCCCACGGCCGTCATGGAAGCCCAGGGATCGGTGCTGACCAACAAGTACGCCGAGGGCTACCCGGGCAAGCGGTACTATGGCGGCTGCGAACACGTTGATGTGATCGAACAGCTTGCCATTGACCGTCTGAAGTCCTTGTTCGGCGCCGAATTCGCCAACGTTCAGCCCCACTCCGGAGCACAGGCAAACGCTTCGGCCATGCACGCACTGATCACTCCCGGCGACACGATCATGGGCCTGAACCTGGCCCACGGCGGCCACCTGACCCACGGCATGCGGATCAACTTCTCCGGCAAGTTGTACAAGGTTGTCCCGTACGGTGTCCGCGAGGACACCCACACCGTAGACATGGCGGAAGTTGAACGCCTGGCCCTCGAGAGCAAGCCGCAGCTGATTGTCGCCGGCTGGTCCGCGTACTCCCGCCAGCTGGACTTCGCTGAATTCCGCCGCATCGCGGACCTGGTAGGCGCCTACCTCATGGTGGACATGGCCCACTTCGCAGGTCTCGTCGCGGCAGGACTTCACCCCAGCCCGGTGCCGCACGCCCACATCGTCACCAGCACAACCCACAAGACCCTCGGCGGTCCCCGCGGCGGCGTGATCCTGACCAACGACGCCGACATCGCCAAGAAGGTTAACTCCGCCGTCTTTCCCGGTCAGCAGGGTGGTCCGCTGGAGCACGTCATCGCAGCCAAGGCTGTCGCGTTCAAGATGGCAGCCGAGCCGGAATTCCAGGAACGCCAGGTCCGCGTCCTCGAGGGCTCCAAGATTCTGGCCCAGCGCCTCCTGCAGGACGATGTTGCCGCAGCCGGCATCTCCGTGGTCAGCGGTGGAACCGACGTCCACCTGGTCCTGGCCGACCTCCGCCACTCAGTACTTAACGGCCAGCAGGCCGAAGACACCCTGCACCGCATCGGCATCACGGTCAACCGGAACGCGGTCCCCTTCGACCCCCGCCCGCCGATGGTCTCGTCCGGACTGCGCATCGGCACACCAGCCCTCGCCGCCCGCGGCTTCGGCGCCGAGGACTTCACCGAAGTCTCGGACATCATTGCGACGGCGTTGATCGCCGCAGCGAACAGCGGCACCAAAACAGACGGCACCGAAGGTGACGTCGCCCTGGACGACGCCACCGCCGTCGAGCTCCGCCGCCGCGTGACCGCGCTGGCGGAGAAGTTCCCCCTCTATCCCCACCTGAACAACAACGGCAATGGCGCCGCAACCGAAGCAGAACTGATTGGAGCAGCCCAGTGAGTGCAGACCACCTCCCCGAGCACCCGGACTTCCTCTGGCGCAACCCGGATCCGAAGAAGAGCTATGACGCCGTGATTGTGGGCGGCGGCGGGCACGGCCTGGCCACCGCGTACTTCCTTGCGAAGAACCACGGCATGACCAACATCGCCATCCTGGAAAAGGGCTGGCTGGCCGGTGGCAACATGGCCCGCAACACCACCATCATCCGTTCCAACTACCTCTGGGACGAGAGCGCTGCCATTTACGAGCATGCGCTCAAGCTCTGGGAAATCCTCCCGGAAGAGCTGGAGTACGACTTCCTGTTCAGCCAACGCGGTGTCATGAACCTGGCCCACACCCTGGGCGATGTCCGCGAAAGCGTTCGCCGTGTGGGCGCCAACCGCCTCAACGGCGTGGACGCCGAGTGGCTGGACCCGCAGCAGGTCAAGGAACTTTGCCCCATCCTGAACATCAGCGACAACATCCGCTACCCCGTCATGGGCGCCACGTACCAGCCGCGTGCAGGTATCGCCAAGCACGACCACGTGGCGTGGGCCTTCGCCCGCAAGTGCGATGAACTGGGCGTGGACATCATCCAGAACTGCGAAGTCACGGGTTTCATCAAGGACGGCAACCGGGTGACCGGCGTCCAGACCACCCGCGGCACCATCAACACCGAAAAGGTGGGCCTGTGCGCCGCCGGCCACAGCTCAGTCCTGGCAGAAATGGCCGGCTTCCGCCTGCCGATCCAGAGCCACCCGCTCCAGGCTCTGGTGTCCGAACTGCACGAGCCGGTCCACCCCACGGTGGTCATGTCCAACCACGTCCACGTGTACGTCTCCCAAGCGCACAAGGGCGAACTGGTGATGGGCGCCGGCGTGGACTCCTACAACGGCTACGGCCAGCGCGGCTCGTTCCACGTGATCGAGGAGCAGATGGCAGCAGCCGTTGAGCTCTTCCCGATCTTCGCCCGGGCACACGTACTCCGGACCTGGGGCGGCATTGTGGACACCACGCTGGATGCTTCCCCGATTGTGGGCCTCTCCCCGGTGGAGAACATGTTCGTCAACTGTGGTTGGGGCACCGGCGGCTTCAAGGGCACTCCCGCGGCCGGCCTGACGTTCGCGCACACCATTGCCACCGGCGCACCGCACAAGCTTAACAAGCCGTTCGCACTGGAACGCTTCGAGACCGGCGCTTTGATCGACGAACACGGCGCCGCCGCCGTAGCCCACTAGCCAGGACAGGAAAAGACATGCTCCTCATTTCATGCCCCAACTGCGGGCCACGCGACGAAACCGAATTCCACTACGGCGGCCAAGCACACGTTGCCTACCCGGAGAGCCCCAATGACCTCACGGACCGTGAATGGGCTGAATACCTGTTCTACCGTGAGAACACCAAGGGCACCTTCGCCGAGCGCTGGGTTCACAGCACCGGCTGCCGCCAGTGGTTCAACATGCTCCGCGACACCGTGAGCTACGAGATCCACTCCATCTACGGGATGGGCCAGCCCCGGCCGGACCTCAAAACCTCCGGCCAAAGCAGCGAACCCACCCAGCCGGGTGAGTTCACTCAGGCCGGTGACTTCGGCCAAGCGGGCGAACCCGGCCTCGCCCCTGGCGCCGCCTCACCCACGGCCACCACCCCCATCTCCTCGGAAGGAGTCTAGAAGTGACCAGCAAGAACGCACGCCTCGCCACCGGCGGACGCATCGATCGCAGCATCTCTTGGCGCTTCACCGTGGACGGCCAGGAATTCACCGGTCACCCCGGAGACACCATCGCCTCGGCACTGCTGGCGAACGGCCACATCAACGCCGGCAACTCCCTGTACGAGGACCGACCCCGCGGCATCATGGCCGCCGGCGTGGAAGAGTCCAACGCCTTGGTCAAGATCGCTCCCCGCTTCCGCGGACACGTTGCTGAATCCATGCTTCCCGCCACCGCTGTTTCCTTGGTGGACGGCATGAACATTGAGCTCCTGTCCGGCCTGGGCAAGCTTGACCCGAACGAGGACAAGGCCGAGTACGACAAGAAGTACGTCCACACGGATGTACTGATTGTCGGCGGCGGCATCGCCGGCCTGGCAGCGGCCCGCGAAGCTGTCCGCACCGGTGCCCGCGTCATCCTGATCGACGACCAGCCCGAACTTGGTGGCTCCTTGCTCTCCGGTTCAACCGCCGAGGGCCTCGCCGAGCAGATTGAAGGCAAGCCGGCCCTTGAATGGGTTGCTGATGTGGAAGCCGAGCTGGTTTCCGCTGCAGAATGCACGGTGCTGAACCGCACCACGGCTTTCGGCTCCTACGACTCCAACTACTTCATCGCGGCCCAGAACCGCACGGACCACTTGAGCGTTCCGGCAGCATCGGGTGTCTCCCGCCAGCGTATTTGGCACATCCGTGCCAAGCAGGTTGTCCTGGCTCCGGGCGCCCACGAGCGTCCGCTGGTCTTCGAGAACAACGACCGTCCGGGCATCATGCTCGCTTCGGCCGCCCGTACCTACCTGAACCGCTACGCCGTGGCAGCAGGATCCCGCGTGGTCATCAGCACCACCAACGATTCCGCTTACGCTCTTGCCGCGGACCTGAAGGCAGCAGGCGTGGCGGTTGCCGCCGTCGTCGATGCCCGTCCGCAGATCAGCGCGAAGGCCGCTGCCGCCGTCGAGTCCGGTATCCGGGTACTCGTTGGCAGCGCCGTGGCGGACACCTCCGCAGATGAGAATGGCCGCCTGAGCGGTGTCACCGTCCGCAGCATTAACGACGACGGCGAACTCACCTCGGGCGTCGAACAGTTGGCTGCCGATCTGCTGGCAGTTTCCGGTGGTTGGAGCCCGGTGGTCCACCTCCACAGCCAGCGCCAGGGCAAGCTGCGTTGGGACGACGAGCTCGCTGCTTTCATCCCCACCAAGCCTGTCCGCGACCAGCAGGTTGTTGGCGCAGGCCGTGGCAGCTACGAACTCCAGGACTGCCTGGCAGAGGGCATCTCGGCGGGAGCGGCAGCGTCCATCGCTGCTGGCTTCGAGTCCGCAACCACCCCGGTGGAACTGCAGGCTCCTGTGGCGAGCGCTCCGAGCCGCCAGCTTTGGCTGGTTCCCGGCCAGACCGGTGAGCCCGGCGAGTGGCACCACCACTTCGTGGACTTCCAGCGCGACCAGTCCGTGGCCGACGTCCTCCGCTCCACCGGAGCGGGCATGCGTTCCGTGGAGCACGTCAAGCGGTACACCTCCATCAGCACGGCCAACGATCAGGGCAAGACGTCCGGGGTCAACGCGATCGGCGTTATCGCAGCCGCGCTGAAGTTCGGCGGCGCAGAGAGCATTCCCGGCGTCGGCGAGATCGGAACCACCGCATACCGCGCTCCGTTCACGCCCGTAGCTTTCGCAGCCCTGGCCGGCCGCCAGCGCGGCGAGCTGTTCGACCCCGCCCGCGTGACCTCCATCCACCCGTGGCACGTTGCCCAGGGCGCACTGTTCGAAGATGTTGGACAGTGGAAGCGTCCCTGGTACTACCCGCAGGGCAGTGAAGACATGGACACGGCCGTCCTGCGTGAATGCGCTGCGGTCCGCGATTCCGTGGGTTTCATGGACGCCACCACGCTGGGCAAGATCGAAATCCGTGGCAAGGATGCCGGCGAATTCCTGAACCGTATCTACACCAACGCGTTCAAGAAGCTCGCTCCGGGATCCGCACGCTACGGCGTGATGTGCACCTTGGACGGCATGATCTTCGACGACGGCGTGACCCTGCGCCTAGATGATGACCGCTACTTCATGACCACCACCACCGGCGGCGCAGCCAAGGTGTTGGACTGGCTGGAAGAGTGGCACCAGACGGAGTGGCCGGAACTCGACGTGGTCTGCACGTCCGTGACCGAGCAGTGGAGCACCATCGCCGTAGTTGGCCCGAAGTCCCGTGCAGTGATCGCCAAGGTTGCACCCCAGCTCGCCGAAAACGGTGGCCTGGATGCTGAGGCTTTCCCGTTCATGACGTTCCGCGAAACCACGTTGGCGTCCGGAGTTCAGGCCCGCATTTGCCGTATCTCCTTCTCCGGCGAACTGGCCTACGAAATCAACATCCCGTCCTGGTACGGCCTCAACACCTGGGAAGCAGTTGCTGCCGCGGGTGCCGAGTTCAACATCACCCCGTACGGCACGGAAACCATGCACGTGCTCCGCGCCGAGAAGGGCTACCCGATTGTCGGGCAGGACACCGACGGCACGGTCACCCCGCAGGACGCAGGCATGGATTGGATCGTTTCCAAGGCCAAAGACTTCATCGGCAAGCGTTCCTACCTCCGCCAGGACGCAAGCCGCGAGGACCGCAAGCACTTGGTGAGCGTCCTTCCCGTGGACCACTCGCTGCGGTTGCCGGAAGGCACGCAGCTGGTGGAAAAGGGCATCCCGGTCAACCCGGCCAACGGACCCGTCCCCATGGAGGGCTTCGTGACCTCCAGCTACCACAGCGCCGCGCTGGGCCGCTCCTTCGCCCTGGCTCTCATTCAAAACGGCCGCAACCGCATCGGCGAGACCCTGGTGGCCTCACTGGGAGACCAATTGGTGGACGTGGTTGTTGGCGAAACCGTACTTTTCGATGCTGAAGGGACCCGCAAAGATGGCTGAAACAGCAACACCAGCAGAAACCGCACACGTCGATCGCGTCCGGGGTGCCCGCCGCAGCCCGGCCGAGCACCTGGCTGACGCCTTCACCTCCGGCTCCGTGCCGGGCACGGTGACGCTCACCGAAATCCCGTACCAGGCCATGGTGGGGGTTCGGGTTGACCGAACGTCCGACGCCGGTGCCCGCGTTGCGTCCGTAACCGGCGGCTTGCCTGCCGCTTGCGGTGAAGTGACGGGCAGTGCGGTACCCGGCAAGGATTCCGTCAACACCCTGTGGCTGGGCCCCACCGAGTTCATGGTGGTAGCGCCGGAGGAGGCCCACGATTCACTGGGCGGATCCCTGGTCAGCGACCTGACCACAGCTCTCGGCGGCGACGCAGGCCAGGTGGTGGACCTGTCCGCCAACCGCACCACGTTCGAACTCTCCGGAAGCCACGCCCGCGCAGTGCTGGAGAAGACCTGCGCGTTGGACTTGCACCCGCGCGTCTTCAAGGCCGGCACGGCTGTGTCCACGGAACTCGCCCACATCCCGGTGATGCTCTGGAAGACCTCGGAGGAGTCCTACCGGATCTTTCCCCGGGCCTCGTTTGCCGACTTCCTGGGACGCTGGCTCCTGGACGCCATGCGGGAGTACGCCTCACCTGAGGTCCCCTAATGGCACTGAGTGTGCTTGATCTGTTTTCTGTTGGCATCGGGCCGTCGTCTTCACACACGGTTGGCCCCATGCGCGCGGCAAAGCAGTTCACGGACGGTCTCGAATCGTCCGGCCAGCTTCCGGCTACGGTGCGCGTCCAGGCTGAGCTTTTCGGCTCCCTGGGCGCCACCGGCCGGGGCCACGGCTCAGACAAAGCCGTGGTGCTGGGGCTGCAAGGCCACTCCCCCGAGACTGTGGACACCACAACGGCCGACGACCAAGTAGCGGCGGCGGCACTCGACGCCGAACTGCGCCTGGGCGGCAACCACCGGGTGGACTTCAACTGGGACGAGGACGTGGTCCTGCACCGTCGCAAGTCGCTGCCTGCACACCCCAACGGCATGACGTTCCGCGCGTTGGACCACACGGGCGGCGTGCTCCGGGAACGCAGCTACTACTCCATCGGTGGCGGCTTCGTGGTGGACGGTGACGTCTCCGGCGCAGACAAAGTGGTAGCCGACGACACCGTTCTGCCCTACCCCTTCACCACTGCAGACGAGCTCCTTGCCATCTGCCTCCGCGAAGGCAAGTCGATCTCGGACATCATGCTGGCCAACGAACTCGTGTGGCGCTCCGAGGAGGAACTGCGTGAGAAATTGCTGGGCATCTGGGCTGTCATGCAGGAATGCGTGGACAACGGCTGCTCTGCCGAGGGAATCCTGCCGGGAGGCCTGAAGGTCAGGCGACGGGCGCCGTCGTTGTTCAAAAAGCTTTCCGAAACCGACGCGGACCTGAACGGTGCGCACTCTGCCGATCCGCTCCTCGCCATGGAATGGGTGAACCTGTTCGCCTTGGCCGTGAACGAGGAAAACGCCGCGGGCGGCAGGATCGTCACCGCCCCAACCAATGGTGCCGCCGGAATTGTCCCGGCAGTGCTGCACTATTACACAAAGTTTGTTCCAGGAGCCAACGACGACGGTGTCGTGCGGTTCCTGCTGGCGGCGGCCGCCGTCGGAATCCTGTTCAAAATCAACGCGTCCATTTCCGGTGCCGAGGTCGGCTGCCAGGGTGAAGTGGGTTCCGCCTGCTCCATGGCGGCGGCCGGCCTCTGCGAAGTCCTGGGTGGAACGCCCGAGCAAGTGGAAAATGCCGCCGAAGTTGGCATTGAACACAACCTGGGCCTCACTTGCGATCCCGTGGGCGGGCTGGTGCAGATCCCCTGCATCGAACGCAACGCGATCGCCAGCGTCAAAGCCATCAACGCCGCCCGTCTTGCCCTGCACGGCGATGGCAGCCACAAAGTTTCCCTCGACAAAGCCATCAAAACCATGCGCGAGACAGGCGCAGACATGAAATCCAAGTACAAGGAGACCTCCCGTGGGGGCCTCGCCGTCAACGTAGTGGAGTGCTAGCCATGACTGCCATCCAAACCGAAACCACTGCCGCCTCCACCGCGGAGACCACTGTGGAACACGTCCTCACTCTCGACTGCCCCGAAGGTCCCGGAATTGTGCATGCTGTGTCCGGGTTCCTGTTGGACCACGGCTGCGACATCATCGACAACAAGCAGTTCGGTGATCGTGCCGAAGGCCACTTCTTCATGCGGGTGCACTTCGCGTCCGACGGCGATGACTCCACTGTTGATCAGCTGCGGAACGCCTTCGCCCCCGTTGGCGAGAAGTACGGCATGAACTGGCAACTGGAACGCCAGGGATACAAGCGGCGCGTCCTGATCATGGTCTCCAAGTTTGGGCACTGCCTGAACGACCTCCTGTTCCGCGCACGGATTGGCGAGCTGCCCATCGATGTAGTGGGCGTGGTGTCCAATCACACCGATCACCAGGGTTTGGCGGAGTGGCATGGGATCCCGTTCTTCCACATCCCTGTCACTGCAGCCACCAAGCCGGCAGCCGAGGGGCGCTTGCTGGAAATCATCGACGAACTGGACGTGGAACTCATTGTGCTGGCGCGTTACATGCAGGTACTCAGTGACGATCTGGCCCGCAAGCTGGACGGCCGCGCCATCAACATCCACCACTCGTTCCTGCCAAGTTTCAAGGGTGCCAAGCCCTACCACCAGGCCTACGCGCGTGGTGTGAAAACTGTGGGCGCCACAGCCCACTACGTGAACGGCGAGTTGGACGAAGGTCCCATCATCGCCCAGCAGGTAGTGGAAGTGGACCACACGTTCGGACCGGACGATCTCGTAGCCGCCGGTCGGGACACAGAATGCAAGGCCCTCAGCAACGCCGTTCGCTGGCACTGCGAGGGACGGATCATCCTGAATGGGAACAGGACGATCGTGTTGAAGTAGGGCTTGCAAGCACCCATTTCGATGGTTCCTTGGCGCTTACGCTGTGGCGAACGGCGGTGTGTGCAGGGAACCATCGAATTGGCGTTTAAGGGCTTAGCCGTTCACCGCGTTGATCCACACGCCGATGATCCACGTACTGGCTGCCGCGCAGGCTAGACCGAACTCCACCAGAATGCCGATGCCGGTCGCTTTCAGTGCAGCACCGCTGGACCGGACGGCCGTGCGGAAGTCACGGGTTCGCTGCACTTCGCTGAGAAGGAGCCCCACAGCGAAGCCGACAAAGAGCCCCACCACGGGAATGACGAACATTCCCACAACACCCAGCACGACGCCTATCAGCACGGACCGGTTGGGAATGCCGTGCTGCTTGAGCTTGCGTCCGGTGAGGACGGCGCTGGCGGCCATTCCAGCCACCACAAACACCATTCCGACGGCGAAGATCACCCAGCCGAGTGGACCTGCACCTCCCCAAATGGCCCAGGCCAGCAGGCTCGCGCCGATGAGGATACTGCCCGGAAGGACGGGGATGATGGTTCCGGCCACGCCGACTGCTATGGCCAGGCCGCAGAGGATGGTCACGATAAGTTCGGCGTTCATGACCCTCAGTCTAGGTGTGGTGCGTCAACAGTTGGCGTCCACCACGACGGCGCTCCGAGAACGGATGGCTGTATGAACAACTGGACCCTTGGAGCTGAATTGGAGTCCTCGAATGATGAGTATGGGTTGGAAAACAGTATCTTAACGGCAGGATAACTTGTCTATACAACTAGCGATTAGCCTTGTTTTGGCTTAGGCCAAAGCGGCAGGGTTGAAGGGTCAGGCTGTCGGCAACCAGTGGTCGGCAGCTTTCATTCGGACCCGAAAATGGAGAAACCCTTGGACAACGCCCGTCCCTTCCGCGCAGCTTTGGCAACGGCCGCACTAACCCTGGCGGCCGCCGTCGTACTCCCGTCCGCCGCGGTAGCTGCACCGGAAACACCGAACGATGCCGCAACCGGCAACTCAACGAACGCCAGCTACGCCGGTCTCCCCGACGGCAGCAAGCGCAAAAAGACTCTGGTGATCGGCCTCGACGGCGCAGCGATCGCCAAATTCGGCACCGCCGGCATGCCCAACGTGCAGGGCCTCATGGACGGCGGCATGACCGCCACAAGCAACCTGTTCGCCAACCCGATGGCCCCCACGGTGTCAGGTGCAGGATGGTCGAGCATTGCCACGGGAGTGTGGCCGGACAAGCACAACGTGGTGGACAACAACTTCGCGGCACCCAACTACGGCCAGTACCCGGACTACCTGAGCCGCCTCGAAACGTCGCAGCCGAAAGCGTCCACACTGGTGGTGGGCACCTGGTCCCCTATCCCCCAAAAAGTGTTCGGCGAGAAAGTGGACCTGAGGATCGCCGGCGGCAACGATGCCGGCACCACGGCGAAGGCAGTGGAATACCTGGCCAACGGCAACCCGGACAGCACTTTCATCCACCTGGATGAAGTGGACGGGGCCGGACACTCCTACGGCACCGAACGCGAGGAATACCTTGCCGCCCTGCGCAGGGTGGACGGCCAGGTGGGTGAGATCCTCAACGCTGTGAAGAACCGCCCCGGCTATACGTCCGAGGACTGGCTCGTGGTCCTCACCTCGGACCACGGCCACACCCCCACCGGCGGCCACGGCGGGAGCACTGCCGCCGAGCGTCAGACCTTCGTCATCGCCCAAGGCAAGGGCATCGAGTCCGGCAGCATCAGAAACGACGTCAAGATCACTGACATCGCCCCGTCTGTTTTGAAGCATGAAGGCATCACTCCTGAGGCGGCCTGGAACCTGGACGGGCAGGCGTTCCCGGACATCGAAGCGGACGCCTTCGATTCCCTCCGGACCAGCCTGAAGACGCGCGGTGACGAAACAGCCCCCGCCGCCGATGTGAAGGGCTGGACCACCACGGCTCCCGAAGGCTGGAGCATAGACAACTCCGCGATGCCCGCCGGGGGCGTCACCGAATGGCGGGGTTGGTCCTTTGCCACGGATGAGTTCTGGACCAACGTGGACCGCAACCAGGGCCGTGAAACCTCCGTCCGCAACCGAAACGTCTTCGCAGTTGCCGACTCGGATGAATGGGATGACAAGGCGCATGCTGCCGGACAGTTCGACTCAACGCTTGTCAGCCCAGAGTTCAAGGTGAAGGGCGGCAAGACCGCAACACTCTCCTTCGCTTCCAACTACAGGATTGATGGGCCCCAAAGCGGCGAGGTGTTCGTCAGCTACGACGGCGGCACCCCGCAGCTGGTGAAGTCTTACACCGCCAACTTCAACGGCTTCGAATCCTTGGCACTGGAGGTCCCCAAGGGGGCCAAGAAGGCAAAGATCAGCTTCCGTTACACCGGCACCAACAGCGCCTTCTGGACGGTGGACCAGGTAACTCTGGACCGCTAATCAGTCACGCGCCTTAAGCAAAGAACGACGGCGACGCTCCCCAGCACGGGAGGCGTCGCCGTCGTCGGTCTTGCGTTAGTAACCGCTACTCGGTGACGGCTGCAGCAACTGCCGCGGTGACGGCCGGCGCGACGCGGGCGTCCAGCGGGCTCGGCACGATGTAGTCGGCGGACAGGTCTTCTGCGGCCAGTTCAGCGATGGCGTTGGCGGCGGCGATCTTCATGGCGGGCGTGATGCGGCGGGCCTTGGCATCGAGCGCGCCGCGGAAGATGCCGGGGAAGGCCAACACATTGTTGATCTGGTTCGGGAAGTCGCTGCGGCCGGTGGCCACAACAGCTGCGTACTTCTGGGCAACCTCGGGCAGAACTTCCGGGTCCGGGTTGGACAGGGCGAACACGATCGACTGATCGTTCATGAGCTTCAGGTGCTCTTCGTCCAGCTTGGAAGAGGAGACGCCCACAAAGACGTCGGCACCCGTCAGGCCTTCGCCCGGACCACCTGTGATGCCGCGGGGGTTGGTGCGCTGGGCCATGCGAGCCTTGACGCTGCCGGGATCGGCCGCAAGATCGGCACGCTCAGCGTTGACTACACCCTTGGAGTCGAGCAGGATGACGTCCTTGATGCCAACGGCAAGAAGAATCTCGGCGATGGCAATGCCTGCGGCACCAGCGCCGGACACAACAACCTTGAGGCCCGCCAGTTCGCGCTGTGTCACCTTGGCAGCGTTGGTCAGGGCTGCGAGAACCACGAC
The DNA here is from genome assembly GCF_000294695.2 of Arthrobacter sp. Rue61a. Lineage (NCBI taxonomy): Bacteria > Bacillati > Actinomycetota > Actinomycetes > Micrococcales > Micrococcaceae > Arthrobacter > Arthrobacter sp. Rue61a. The sequence continues at coordinate 4,357,224 of NC_018531.1, forward strand.
GGCTGTGCCGTGCTGGTCATCGTGCATGACGGGGCAGTCGAGGGCCTCAATGAGCCGCTCTTCGAGTTCGAAGCAACGCGGAGCCGAGATGTCCTCGAGGTTCACGGCGCCGAAGCTCGGGCGGAGGCGGACCAGGGTTTCGATGATTTCGTCCACATCCGTGGTGTTGAGCACCAGCGGGATGGAGTCAAGGTCGCCGAAGGACTTGAAGAGGGCCGACTTGCCCTCCATAACCGGCAAGGAGGCGCTCGGGCCAATGTTGCCGAGCCCCAGAACGGCGGTGCCATCGCTGACCACAACAACCAGGCGCTCGGCCCAGGTGTGCGTGCGGGCAAGCTCGGGGTTTGCGTGGATTGCGCGGCTGACCTGCGCAACTCCGGGGGTGTAGGCGATGGAGAGATCGCGCTTGTCGTTCAGGGGAACGGTGCTGGAGATGGTCAGCTTGCCGCCTTCGTGGGCTGCGAAGATCTCTTCTTCGGTCAGTACCAGGGCGTCGTTATCAGTTGCAATTGTCTCAATGGACACGTCTTTGTCTCCTCAGGCTAGCCGTGAACCCACGGCACGTTTCGGGCAGGAACAGAACTGCTGGTGCGGGCCAAGGGTGACTGGTCCGGCATTGCTTCTGCAGATAGGGGGCTGCTAGCCGCTTCGGTGTCTCCAGCCTAAGGAAAAGGTGAAGGTACAAGATTCAATACCAAGAGAGACGATTCGAGAGTAAAACGTTCAACCAAGCCAAAATGTGATTCACGTCATGCCAAAAAACGTGTTCTGGGGGCCTTCCGGTCTAGACCAGCGGCTTTCTACTCACCCGTGAGCAGCGTGCAGGCTCTCTTAAGATCCTTCTCTGCCTCAAACAACGACAATCGGCGACAACGAACCGCCTGCACCAAGCCGCTCACCAGGTGCAACAAGATCCTGGCCCTGACGGTGTCCCTCCCGGAGTCCTTGCTCAGCGAACCAACCACTTCCTCGGACAATGCATCGATTTCTCGCAACAGCTGGGCAGTGTCATCGTCCTTGCCCGCCGGCCGGATGAGGCAGTGCTCTACGCCCGGCTGCATGACCCGCAAGTGGAAGATTTCCATCATCAAACCCGCGAGGGCATGCCCTTTGCCTTCACGCAGCCGGACACCATCACGGAGTTCCCGCAGCTGCTGACGATAGACGGCCAGCATGAGGTGGGCTGTGGAGGGAAAGTAGCGGTAGAGCGTGCCGAGCGGGATGTCAGCCCGGGCCGCAACGTCGGAAAGACTCAAGGTATCAAACTGTCGCTGGGCAAAGCCGGCGGCGGTCTTCAGGATGCGGGCATAGCGCAGCTGCTGCCGCGGGGTGGTTGGCGCGGCAGCCATACGGGGCAGTCCCGTGGTCAGGTCAAGGGAGTAGGGTTCCAGTGAGTTTGATGCGGGCATTTCCGGCGATCTCTTGGCAGGCTGACAAGGAAACGGCCGGCTGGGTCAAGGACCGCGGCTGGCCGATCGCATCAATGATACGGGAGCAAAATGACCGTTTCCTGAGAGCTCGCCCTGCGCCCTGAACCAAGGCTGTTCCCCCCTGAGGGTTCCGCCCACATACACTTCATGCAGGCTTGGAACCCAACCGGGAGGAACACACATGGGGACATTACGACGCCGGATGGCAGCGGCGCTGCTGACCGTCACCGCGGCGGCCATGGCACTTAATCCCCTACCGGCGTCGGCCGCACCCAGCAACGGGCCGGACCCCATCCTCAACGGCGAAGCGTTTGTTGGCGAAAAGCTGACCGCTGACATCGGCCCGTACACGTTCTACGGCTGCGGAGGCGGCAAAGGCCCCGACTTCACGGTCTACTGGACCCGGGATGGCTTCCTGGTGGCCGGGGAGACAGCGCGCAGTTACGTGCTGGAGCAGGATGACACCGGAGCGCGGATGGCAGTGCACGTCACTGCCAGCAAAACGGCCTGCGGCGGAGAGTCCCTGCACAGCAACGAAACCAAGCCGGTGGGTGCCGTGAACCGGGCGGCTGGTTTCACCGGCCGCAGCTTGGAGCTTTTAACCCGCGCCAATGACGGCTCATTGGTGCTGTACGGCCGAAATGGCAGCGCCTGGGATCCTGCCCGAACCGTGGGTTATGGGTTCAACATCTTCAATACCGTGTTCTCCCCCGGTGACTTCGATGGTGATGGCAAAAGCGACATGATGGTGCGCGACTCCGTCGGCGGACTCTACCTCTTCAGTGGAGATGGCGCCGGTGGTTGGAAGCCCGCCAAGTCCATCGGCAACGGTTGGAACGTATTCGACTCCATCGTCAGTCCGGGCGACTTCAACGGCGACGGCCACAACGACGTCCTCGCCAGGGAACCCGGCGGAGCCCTCTATCTCTACCCGGGCAATGGTGCCGGAGGTTGGTTGGCGCGAACCGCCGTCGGGACGGGCTGGAACGTCATGGACTCCATGGTGACGCCCGGCGACTTCAACGGCGACGGAAATGTGGACATCCTGGCGCGCGACCGCAGCGGCTACCTGTACTTTTACGGGGGCAACGGCGCAGGCGGCTGGTCACGGTCCTGGATGATCGGCGTCGGCTGGAACGCCCTCAAATTCGTAGGCGCTGCCGGCGACTTCAACAGCGACGGCTTCCCCGATGTTTATGGTGTGGACCAACAGGGCCGCCTGATTGCCTACTACAGCGACGGGAAAACCGGCTGGAAAGGTTCCGAAGCTGTTGGAGCCGGATTCGGATGGTTCACAGCAATCTTCTAGGAAGATCCCAGACGCGGTACCATTAACCGCATAAAGTCTGGGGAGGACACAATGTTTGCTTCATCACGCCCTGCGTCTGGCGTGCGCCGGGCAATTGCCGGAATCGGGGCTGCGATCTTTGCGGCAGTTGTTCTGGCCCCCGCCCCCGCCATGGCCACCATGGACCCCGAACCTCCAGTGATTACCGGCGCGCCATACGTTGGTTCCACGCTCACGGTTACCTGGGACCCCTATGCGTACAAGGGCTGCGCGCAGGCATCGGGTCCGGATACCCGCATCTACTGGACGCGGGACGGCGAGGTAGCAACAGACCACCCCACATGGCCCAACTATGTCCTCACTGAAGAGGACCGCGGTAAAACCATAGCCGCGCACCTTGTGGCCAACCATCCCTGCGAAGGCCTGGAAGTCGGCAGCGAAGAAACCGCGCCGATTTCCGCCTCCAACCGGCCGAATGGATTCACCGGCCGCGGCGCATTCGAGCTCTTGGCCCGCCGTTCCGACGGCGCGCTGCTCATGTACCCGCGGGTTCAGAACACTTGGGAACCAGCGAAGACCGTCGGGGCAGGCTGGAACATCTTCCCCACTGTGCTCTCCCCTGGCGACTTCGACGGCGACGGCATCAACGATGTCCTGGGCAGGGACTCGTCCGGCGGTTTATACCTCTACAGCGGTAACGGTTCAGGCGGCTGGAACGGCCCGCAGAGAGTGGGCATCGGCTGGAACATCTTCACGTCGCTGGTAGCCCCCGGGGACTTCAACAGCGATGGCACCAACGACATCCTGGCCCGCGATGCCAACGGGATCCTCTACCTTTACCCCGGCGACGGTGAGGGCGGATGGTTGCCCAGGTCCGTGGCGGGCCAGGGCTGGAACGCACTGAACGCGATCATCACCCCCGGCGATTTCGACGGCGACACCAACGTTGACGTCTTGGCTCGCGATTCTTCCGGGTTCTTGCGGCTCTACAGTGGCGACGGTTCCGGCGGCTGGAACGGAATGACCGTTGTTGGCCAGGGCTGGACCGGCATGAGCAAGATCGGCAGCGCCGGCGACATCAACGCCGACGGCCACCACGACGTCTTCGCTGTGGACGGCTCAGGCCAACTGCGCGCCTACTACGGCAACGGCAACGCCGGCTGGGCTGGAGCCGCTGTTGTCGGCTGGGGCTGGAGCGGGTTCACGGACCTGTTCTAACTCGGCTTGCTTGTTCGTTGTTGAGAACCCCGTTCGGAGCGATCCGGACGGGGTTCTCGCAATAAAAGGACCAGCTATTTGCCAGCGGTTCGGCAGGCAGTAGTGTCATCCCAATTGATCTCTTCGGCCAACTCTGTGCCGCCTTATTTCTCTGGGGGAATCCTTGGGCTTCACCTCTGCCCTTCGCGCGCCTGCGCGCCGCCGCAGTCCTCGACGACTTCTTGCACTCATCACTGCTCCGGCTTTAGCCACTTGCCTCCTGGTCTCGGCTGTCCCTGCTTCCGCCGCCGATGAAGCGGTGGACACTACGGCCTCCCTCACAAAAGATGCGGTGCCCGGCAAGGAAACCGCCCAGGGCCTTCCCATTGAAGCAGCCCCGCGCTCAAGGGGTTTCGATGGCGATGGCACCTTCGATCTGTTCGCCCGCGACGCAGCCGGCCGTCTGCTGCTCTACCCCACTGACGGCAGAGGCAACTGGCGGGCACCGCAAGTGATCGGTAACGGCTGGCACATTTACAACCTCTTGGTTTCGCCAGGAGACTTCGACGGCGATGGAACAGTAGACGTCATGGGCCGCGATGGCTATGGACGGCTCTTTCTGTACCAAGGAAATGGCGCCGGGGCTTGGAAACAAGCCTTCCAGATTGGTCAGGGATGGCAGGGGTTCGTCAACCTCATCGCACCCGGCGACTTCAACGGTGACGGCACCAACGACATCCTTGCCCAGGATGCTGCGGGTAACGTCTTCCTTTACCCCGGCAACGGACGGGGCGGTTGGCTGGCACCGAGCAAGGTCACTACGGGCTGGCAGGGATTGGATTCTGCCGGAGCGGGGCATTTCTATGGCACTTCCGAGGCTGTCGTCCTGAGCCGCACCTGGCGGGGCGACTTACAGGCCCGCTCCTCTACGCGCAACGGCTATTTCTATGATTACGGCCATCCCGACATTTACGACGGAACCCTCGGCAGAGGCTGGGAGGTCCTCAGTCGCTTTGGGGTGGCCGGTGACTTCAACGGAGACGGCTACAACGACGTTTACGGCATTAGTCCAAACGGTCAGCTGACAATGTACCTCGCCGACCCTTCAGGCTTCAGCTCATGGGGCATCTACGGCTTCAAATGGAAGGGCCAGCCGGTTGTCGGTAGCGGCTGGAACGTCATGAACGCGGTGTTTTAGGCCTAAGCCACGCTCTTGATCTTCACCACGAACACGGCGCCCAAGAGCCCAATGACTGCGGCGGCTACGTACAGCGAGACGTAGCCGCCCCAGAAAAGTACAAACGGGGAGGCGATCAAGGGGGCGATCACCTGCGGCAAGGAATTGGCAATGTTGATAACGCCCAGATCCCGGCCGCGGTCCATCCCCGTTGGAAGGACCTGCGTGATGAGCGCGAAGTCAACGGCGAGATACGCTCCAAAGCCGATCCCCAGTACCACCGCACCGGCGAGCCCGCCAATCCACGTCGGTGCAAAGGCAAGAATCAGCGACGCCAGCGCAATGATGACCGACGAAGCGATCACAAGAGGCTTCCGTTTGCCCATCCTGTCGCTCAGTCTGCCCCCGAGCACGCTGGTGATGATGACCGAGACCGCATACAGCCCGGTAAGAATGAGGACACCAAACGACGGCTCGATTCCCTCAGTTTCCTTGAGACGCACAGCATCGCTGAGGAAGAACAACAAGTAGAGCGTGACCATGTGGTTACCGGTGCTTACCAGCAGGCGAGTCAACCAAGCCCACGCGAAATCCGGATAGCGTTTAGGCGAAACCCAGAAGCCTTTGAGGAAGTCCGCCAAGTTGAAGGGCGGACGTTCTGTTGGTGGAAGCTGCTGATCGTCATTCTTGAAGAGGTAAAGCACGACGCCGGCGAGCAAGGCTGCTGCGCACAGCCAGTAACCTGCGGCAAAGTTTCCAACAACAACCGCAGCGATCACGGCTCCGATCAGAATTCCGACAGTCTGCCCCATGGCGGCAAGTCCACCTACAGTTCCGCGCTGAAGAACCGGGACACGGTCAGGTATAGCGGCCGTGATAGCGGCGTACATGGCGTTGGCTCCGGCCTGAACAAGGCACCACAGCAAAGTCATTGCTGCAACGTTGGGAGCACCGGCCAAAGCTACGAGCGCAACAGCTCCAAGGACGGCGCCCATCAGGACCCAGGGAACACGGCGGCCAAACCGGGACGTAGTGCGGTCACTGAATGCCCCGAAGAGCGGGTTTGCCACCATGGAAACGGCTGCACCGCAGCCCGTGACTAAAGCAAGGATCGCTTCCTTCTGACCTTCGTCAAAGTGAGCTGCCTGCAGGCCCAGGAGTACTTGGAGGGGGCCAAAGAACGCTGCGTTGATGCCCAGGTTAACCAGCACCACGCCCGTGACCCAGATCGGCCGGACCCGGGCAACAGGCTCAGCCAGCGCCGTGGTGGTTCCACCGCGGACTACGGCTGGATCCGGCACCGGGCCCGGTAGATCGGACAAGCTCATAGCAGGTTCCCCCTCATTCAATGTTTGGATTCAGCCTAGCGCGGCGGAGCGACACTGAACCGCCGTCGGGCTTTTTATCCACATAGGCCGAAGCATGTCCTGCCACAGCGCCGACGCGCGCGTTAGTGTGGCCTCAAAGCGATAGAGGAGCAGCACTGTGAGTGAGCGAGTAAATACCGCCGATCTTTACGACGACCGCGGCGAGGAACTGGAATCCATTGCCATCCAGTTTCAAAACCTGGGTGGGCATACACACTTCAGCGGGCCAGTCCGCACTATCCGGTGCTTCGAGGACAACGCGCTGGTAAAGACTGTCCTCAGCACCCCTGGGGACGGAGCCGTTCTGGTCATCGATGGGCAGGGGTCACTGAGGACCGCACTCATGGGAGACATGATCGCGGAAAGTGCCGTAGCCAACGGCTGGGCTGGCGTAGTCATCAACGGTGCCATTCGCGACCGCGAAGCCATCGCCCGCTTGCCCCTGGGCGTCAAGGCACTCGGCAGCAACCCGAAGAAGAGCGCCAAGACAGGCGTGGGCGAAGTAGATGTTCAGCTGGTGATCGATCGCGTCCGGATCCAGCCCGGCGTGATGATTTTCTGCGACGCTGACGGCATCTTGATAGAGCGCTAGTCCTTCCGGGGGCGTCGTCTTAGAAGAAGAGCGGAAGAAACATTCTCCCAACGGGAATCAACCGGGCAGTAAGATAGTTACTGAAAGCAACTATCCTGCTTATTCCCCTTTTCTGCCACCTCTGGAGAAGATATGTCCAAAACCGCGCCCGTTCGGGCCGCCGGCGAGGTCCTGACCCATCGTCAGACCCTCACCGTCATGGTGGGACTCATGCTCGGCATGTTCCTGTCCTCGCTGGACCAGACCATCGTGTCCACGTCCATCTACACAATCGCCAACGATCTCGATGGCCTGTCGCTGCAAGCGTGGGCCACCACGGCGTATCTCATCACCTCAACTGTGAGCACTCCGCTCTACGGCAAGCTCAGTGACATCTTCGGGCGCCGCCCGCTGTACCTCGTGGCGATCGTGATCTTTTTGATGGGTTCCCTCTACGCGGGATCAGTCCACTCCATGACGGAGCTGGCCATTGCCCGCGGCATCCAGGGCCTCGGCGCCGGTGGCCTGCTGGCGTTGGCGCTGACCATCATCGGCGACATCGTGGCGCTGAAGGACAGGGCAAAATACCAGGGCTACTTCATGTCCGTCTTCGGTATTTCTTCCGTCCTCGGTCCGGTGATTGGCGGTGCCTTCGCAGGCTCGGCCAACATCCTGGGCTTTGACGGCTGGCGCTGGGTCTTCTTCATCAACCTCCCCATAGGGCTCGCCGCCCTTGTGGTGGTCTTCATGTACCTGCACCTTCCGGCGCGGCACGTGAAGCAAAAGATCGACTACTGGGGCGCTGCCGCGATCACCCTGGCGATTGTTCCTCTGCTGCTGGTTGCAGAACAGGGCCGCACCTGGGGCTGGGCCTCGGGCGCATCCTGGCTCTGCTACGGACTTGGCGTGATCGGTATTGTGGCATTCCTGCTCGCTGAGAAACGTGCTGGAGACTACGCGCTGATTCCGTTGCGCTTGTTCAAGAACATGACGTTCGGTTTGTCATCGCTGTTGAACTTCATCATCGGCATCGGCATGTTCGGAGCCATTGCAATGCTGCCCATGTACCTGCAACTCGTGAAGGGGCTGACTCCTACGGAGGCTGGCCTGATGATGATCACCTTCACTGTGGGCATCCTCTTCGGCTCGATCTCTGCCGGCCGAACCATCTCCTCATCAGGCGTGTACCGGATCTTCCCGATCATGGGTACGGCTGTGCTGGCTGCTGCAGCCACCGTCATGGGCTTCGTCCTCGGCGTCGATACCGGACTGTGGGTTCCCGGCCTGATAGCAGTGTTCTTCGGCGTCGGACTGGGCTTCTGCATGCAGCCGCTCACGCTCGCCATGCAGGTTTCCGTCCCGCCCAAGGACATGGGCGTCGGCACCTCTACTGCTGCGTTCTTCCGTTCCATGGGCGGAGCGGTGGGCACGGCAGTGTTCATCTCCATGCTGTTCAGCACGGCGGCCGACAAGATCGCCGAGGGCATGAAAACTGCCGCCTCCAGCCCGGATTACCAAGCAGTCATGAAGGACCCGGCTGTGGCTTCCGATCCCGCAAACGCCAAGCTCTTCGACTTCTTCAAGAACGGCGCCAACAACGAGTCCCTGAACGACACCAGCTGGCTTCACACGGCCAACAGCACGCTCACCAGGCCGATCACAGAGGGCTTCGCCCAGGCAATCGACATCGTCATGCTCACGGCTGCGGGGCTGATGCTCATTGCATTCCTGATCAGCTTCGCGTTGCCCAACAAGAAGCTCACGGATCCCCAGGCAGCAGCCAAGGAATCGGTCCCGGCGCACTAGATTCACGCGTCGGGCTTTAGTTCACGCAACACCCAGGAACGGCAGGCGGCCTTCGGACCGCCTGCCGTTCTTGTGCTGTTGCACGGGCTTTAGTGCGAAGCCCGAACCAGCTGCTGTGCTTGCTCGAGGTCGCCACGCAGGTCGCGGTCAGTGACGTCGTACGGCAACGTCAGGCCGGCCTCCAGCATGGCGCGCAACCTGGTGCTGCCCAACTCTTCGGGCCGCCGGCCCTGCAATCGCAGGGCGCGCGAGGCACAAACAAGTTCGACGGCGGTGACAGTCGCCAAGGCTTCGACGGTGGACTGCAACTGGGCCGTGGCCAGGCTGGCGAAGCTTGCGTCTTCCTCCGCGCCCAACGACAACACGACTGTCTGCAAGCTTGCCGGTTGACCATTGGCGCGGATCCGCCCCACCGCGGCAGCAGCCACGTACTCCAGCATCATGACGCCGGACTGTCCTGTCCCATCTTCAGCCAGGAAGGGATGCAAGCCGGTGTAGGTGGGGTCGCAGAGGAGATCAATCCTTCGAAGATGCGTCGCGCAGGCTGCACCTATAGCCAGCTGCAAGGTATCCACGCGGCGGGCCAGGTTGGTCATCTGGAAAAGCCCGTGGTGCGCAACGTCGTGCGAGCCATCGGACGCCGACCCATGGACCAGGGGATTCTCGTTGCCGGCTGTCACCAGACGGCTCAACAAAGCGCCCAGAGCCTGCAGCTCCTCTGCCTGGGATCCGAAGATCTGTGGCAGGGTCCGCAAGCAGTAGGGGTCCTGAATCCGCGAGGGCTCACCGCTTCCCTGAACCAAGCCATGGAAGGTGTTCGCAGCTTCTGCCACGGCAGGAGTATCCGCCGCCGCAGCCACCGCCGGGCTGAGCGCCTCCGCATTGCCGGACATCGCCACGAAGGACAACGCGGCCACCGACTCTGCGTTTTTCAAGAGACCCGACAATTCCTGATGAGCAAGAACAGCTTGCGCAATGGTCAGCGCGCTGGAACTGATGAAGGGCAGGGCGTCCGCGGTGGCCCAACCGTCCACGCTGCGTCGCGCCCCTCCCCCGCCCAAGGGCTCGCGCTCCCCGAGCATCGTGAGCGCAGTACCGGCCAGGGCCTGCAGATCCGCCGTGCCGATGCCGCCGAACTCCCGGATTTCAGGGACGACATTCGCGTTGATCAGGTCAGAGAGGGCCGCTGCGATGCCGGGGTCGATCCCCGATCCACCGGCTGCCAACTGTGACAGCCTGACCACCATCATTGCGCGGACTGTCCGGCGATCCAGCGGCCTGCCAGCATCGACGGCATGGCTCCGCAACAGTTTGAGCCCGTGGGTGTCACTCCCGCCGGCCTCGGCCAAAGCCACGGTCCGATTCGCGCCAACTCCGGTTGAACGGCCGTAGACGGGCCGCTTTGAGGCTGTCGCAACGGCTGACTCCTGCGAGGCGGCCATACGAATCAACGCACCAGGTGAGAGGTGAACTGAAGCGCCGTCGGCAACGGCTGCAATATCTGCCAAGGCCAGGTTCCGGCCGTCGATCTCAATCATTGAGCGATCCTTTCATCCGGGGCCGACGTTGTACTCGCCAATGGCTGGCAGGTGTGGTGGCTGTTCGACAACCACCACACCTGCCAGCTAGTCGGTTTCAGGCGCAATACGGACGGGATTCCAAACCTTGGGGGGCCGGACCGGAATCCGTTCCTGCGGGACCGAGTCCGGCCGCTCCATCTTGACTGCCGACGAATCGGGGTCTGTTGAGGCGTGCACCCGTGCGGTGCTGGTGGACACGCTCATTGGCTTGCTTTCAGGGAGCCCTCGTTCATGGGGATGCGGACGCCTCGTTCGTTGGCGACTTCGAGGGCGCGGTCGTAGCCGGCGTCGGCGTGGCGGATGACGCCCATGCCGGGGTCATTGGTCAGGAGCCGTTCGAGCTTTTCCGCGGCGAGGTCGGTGCCGTCAGCGACGGAAACCTGGCCAGTGTGGATGGACCGGCCAATACCAACACCACCACCGTGGTGGATGGACACCCAGGTAGCACCCGAAGATGCAGCGGTCAGCGCGTTCAGCAGCGGCCAGTCAGCAACCGCGTCCGAGCCGTCCTTCATCGACTCGGTCTCCCGGTACGGGGATGCCACCGAACCCGAATCCAGGTGGTCACGGCCGATCACGATCGGAGCCTTGACCTTGCCCTCGGCGACGAGCTGGTTGAACAGCAGCCCGGCCTTATGGCGTTCGCCGTACCCGAGCCAGCAAATACGTGCCGGCAGGCCTTCGAACTCCACCCGCTCGGCCGCAGCATCCAACCACTTGTGCAGGTGCGTGTTCTCCGGGAATAACTCCTTGATTGCCTTGTCCGTCACAGCAATGTCTTCCGGGTCCCCGGAAAGCGCGACCCAACGGAACGGACCCAGGCCCTCGCAGAACAACGGACGGATATAGGCCGGCACGAAACCGGGGAACTCAAACGCCCGGTCATACCCGCCCTTGCGGGCCTCATCCCGGATCGAGTTACCGTAATCAAAAACCTCGGCCCCGGCGTCCTGGAACTCCACCATCGCCTGGACCTGCCGGGCCATGGACGCCTGGGCCTTCTTCGTGAACCCTTCCGGATCAGCTTCGGCCTCGGTGTGCCACTCGGCCACCGTGATGCCCTCCGGCAAATACGACAACGGATCGTGCGCGGAGGTCTGGTCCGTGACCACATCAAAGGTGACCTCCCCGGCCTGGTGCCGGGCCAGCAACTCCGGGAACACCTCAGCGGCGTTGCCCACGTACCCGACAGACCAGCCACGACGCTCATCCTTCGCGGCCTGGACCTTGGCGATCGCGGCATCCAGATCGGTTTCGACCTCGTCCAAGTACCGCTTCCCCACACGCCGACGCAGGCGGGACTCGTCCACATCAACAATCAAGCACGCGCCGTCGTTCAACGTCACGGCCAACGGCTGCGCGCCGCCCATGCCACCACAACCACCGGTCAACGTCAAGGTCCCGGCCAAAGGCCCCTCCGTGGAACCAGCCGGCGCCGGTGCCGGGTGGCGTCCCTCCGCGGCCAGCTTGTTCCCCACCGCAGCAAAGGTCTCATACGTGCCCTGCAGAATGCCCTGGGTACCGATATAGATCCAGGACCCCGCCGTCATCTGCCCGTACATCATCAAACCCTCGGCCTCGAGCCGGCGGAACTCAGGCCACGTCGCCCAATCCCCCACCAGGTTCGAGTTCGCCAGCAACACCCGCGGAGCCCACTCATTCGTGCGGAACACACCCACCGGCTTACCCGACTGCACCAGGAGGGTTTCGTCCTTCTCCATGGTCTCCAACGTCCGGGTAATCGCATCAAACGCAGCCCAGGAACGCGCTGCGCGGCCCGTACCGCCGTAAACCACCAGATCATCCGGACGCTCAGCAACCTCCGGATCCAAGTTATTCATCAACATGCGCAACGGCGCCTCGGTCTGCCACGACTTGGCAGTAAGCTCAGTGCCCCGCGCGGCCTTAACCGGACGGGCACCAGAAGTGAAATCGGCAGTCATTCTTTACTCCTCATAAGCCGGGAATCCGCGTGACAGCGGGATTAGCCCAGGTTCTTGGTCTTGAGCCATTCCTTGGCGATTTCGCCGATGTCCTCGAACTTGGCCACACGACCGTTCATCTTGATCAGGTCATCAGTAGTGAGCGCAGCAGAGACCTTGTCCAGCGTTTCCTTCACGGTGTCCGTGGACTTCTTCTCGTTGATGACCGGCACGATGTTCTCGGAAAGGAAGAGGTTCTTGTTGTCCTCAAGCGCCACGAGGTTGTTCTCAGCCAACGCGGGATCAGTGCTGAAGAGGTCGGCTACCTGTACCTGACCGGAAAGGAGGGCGTTCAGCGTGAGCGGCCCACCGGCGTCGAGCGCTGAAAATTCCTTGAACTCAAGGTTGTAGACGGACTTCAGGCCGGCCACGCCGTTGAGGCGGGTCTTCCACTCCGGCGGGCCGCCGAGGACCAAGTCCTTGGCAACAGGCTGGAGGTCCTCGATGGTCTTCAGGTTGTACTGATCGGCGATGTCCTTCTTGACGGTCAGGACATCCTTATCCTCTGCTTCGGAAGCGGTCAGGACCGTCAGGCCGGCCGGGATCTTGGTGGTCAGTTCCTTAGCAACGTCCTCGGAAGAAACTGCCTTGGTGGCGGAGTCGAGGTATTGCAGGAGCGCTCCGCCGTACTCGGGCATGAGGTCAATGGAACCGTCCTTGAGGGCGGGGATGGTGACCTCGCGGCTGCCGATGCTTGGCTTTTCGGTAACCTCGACGCCCTTGGCTTTGAGCGCCTCGGCGTAGATCTTGGCGATCAGTTGGCTCTCCGGGAAGTCCGCGGAACCAACGATGATGCTGTCGCCCGAGGCACCTGCCGCAGTGTTGGAGGTGCTCATGGGGTCCCCGCCGCCGCAGGCGCTCAGGGTGATGGCAGCAACGGCCGCCAGGGTGAAACCGGTGAGGTACTTCTTCATGTCAACTCTCCTGGAATGGGCGCTGCAGGGCATGCAGCGGCCAGATGGGGGGTGGGTGGGAGGTGAATTCTGCGCCGAATGCCGGCGCTGGATGATGCTTAGACCGTGACGGGGGTCTTCACGGGTTCGGCCGCGGGAGCCGACTTGATGGTGCGGCGAGTCAGTCCTGGTGAGACAACGCGGCGCGTGATGAAGGCGAGAAGCTGGTCGAAGAACAGGGCCAGCAGGGCAACGAGAACGGCACCCGCAACCATTTGGCCGTAGTCGTTCTGAGCCTTGCCATCGATCAGGAGACGGCCCAGACCGCCGAGCGAAATGTAAGCGGCGATGGTGGCCGTCGAGATGATTTGCAGCAGCGCGCTGCGGACACCGGACAAAACCAGCGGAAGTGAACAAGGAAGCTGGACGTCCGTAAGGATCTTCATGGTGCGGAAGCCCATTCCCTTGGCGGCGTCGACGGCGGCAGCATCCACCGCGCGAACGCCGGCATAGGTGTTGGTCAGGATGGGCGGAACTGCCAGCAGCACCAGCACGATGAGGCTGGGCACGATGTAGCCCATCCGGGAAGGGAACGCAGGTGAGATCAGCAGAACCAACAGGATCAGCAAGCCAACACTGGGAAGTGCCCGCAGGGCGTTGGCCAGGCCCGCGATCATGAACACGCCCTTGCCCGAAACGCCAATGTAAATGCCAAGGGGAATGGCAATCACGGCCGCAATGGCCAAAGCGATGAGTGAGTACAGGAGATGTTCGGCGATCAGCGTGGGGATGCCGTCAGCGCCGCTCCAGTGTGCGGGGTCGAACAAGTAGTTCACGATGCCACCACCTTGGGGGTCCACGGTGTCAGCCACCGGTTGATGAGGATGATCAGACCGTCCAGGATCATGGCCAGGACCACGCAAAGCACGATGCCTGCGATGATCGGTGTGTAGAAACGAAGCTGGAAGCCCTGCGTGAAGAGCGAGCCAAGCTGCGGGATGCCCAACAGCGCAGCCACGGACACGAGACTCACATTGGAGACGGCAGCCACGCGCAGGCCGGCGCAAATGACCGGAACACCGACGGGAAGTTCAACCTTCAGTAGGCTTTGGTAGCCGCGGTAACCCATGGCTTTTGCGGCCTGGACGGTGTCCTCGGGGACGGAGTCGAGCGCATCCGCCACCACACGGACCAGGAGGGCCACTGTGTAGATGGTGAGGGCGGCAACGATGTTGAGCGGGTCCAGGATCTTGGTACCCAGGACCAGCGGGAGCAGCACGAACAGCGCCAGGGACGGGACTGTGTAGAGCAAGCCCGCTACGCCCACCAGCAGTGGGTAGATACGCCGGCTCCGGTGTGCCCACCAGCCCAGGGGCAATGCGATCAGCAGGCCCAGGATCAGCGGGGTGACGGCCAACAGGACGTGCCAGCCGAGCAGGAAGACAATATTGTCAAACTGGCGGCCCAGCCATTCGAAGTTCATCGCGCCGTCTCCAAGTGTGGCTCGGCTTCGATGGCCTTGACTACGTCCGTTGCGGTCACCGTGCCCATCAGTTCGCCGTGTTCGTTGACCACGACACCCCGGCGGCTGGGCGAGGAGAGGGCAGCATCGAGCAGTTGGCGCATGGTCCCCGAAGCCGCGGCCGGGATTCCACTCAGATTCAGGTTTTCGCGCTTCACCTCTCCGTTGAGAAGCTCCGGCTGAGCCCATCCGAGAGGCTTCCTGCCGCCGTCGACTACCAGCACCCAGGCACCCAGCGCCTTTGCGCGAGCCTCATCCACGGAAGCGCCAAGCTGAACCACAGCCTCTTCTCCGATAGCAACCGCACCGGCTGTTTTCGTAAATCCGAGCGAGCGGTACCCGCGGTCACGGCCTACAAAATCGGCCACAAACTCGTCCGCCGGAGCCGTGAGCAGTTCGGAGGGAGAAGCCATCTGGGCGAGTTTGCCGCCCACGCGCATCACGGCCACCTGGTCGCCGAGCTTGAGGGCTTCGTCGATGTCATGGGTGACCATGATGATGGTCTTGCCGATCTCACGCTGCAGGCGGAGAAACTCCTCCTGCAGCTGCGCCCTTACCACGGGGTCTACGGCACTGAACGGCTCGTCCATCAGCATGAACGCGGGGTCCGAGGCCAGGGCCCGGGCCACGCCGACGCGCTGCTGCTGGCCACCGGAAAGCTGCCACGGGTATCGCTTGGCGAAGCTCGCCGGGAGTCCCACGCGTTCCATCAGTTCGAGGGCTTTGGTCCGGGCCTTTTGACGGCTCTCACCGAGCAGGACAGGCATGGTGGAGACGTTGTCCACGATGGTTTTGTGCGGGAAGAGTCCGGCGTGCTGGATCACGTAGCCGATCCGGCGGCGGAGCAACGCTGCGTCCATGCCGGAAGTGGGCTGATCGTCCAGGTAGATGGTGCCGCTGGTGGGTTCGATGAGGCGGTTGATCATCCTCAGGGAGGTGGTCTTGCCGCAGCCGGAGGGGCCAACAAGGATGGTCAGCTTTCCCGTGGGAGCCTCCAGGTTGAGGCCGTCGACTGCCACCGTACCGTCAGGGTACGCCTTGGTGACATTTTCAAATTTGATCATTTCTTTTCCATGCTTTCCTGGGGCACTTCATGGTTTCCGTTGGGTTCCACGAGGATGTTGTTGGCAACTTTCACCAGTTCCTCGCCAAATGTCTGGGCCTTCGCCTCGTCCAAGCGGTAGCTGGGCACCACGATGCTGAGGGCTGCCACGGTTCGGCCGCCGATCACAATGGGTGCGGCGACGGCCGTGATGTCGTCTTCAACGCCGCTCCGCACAATGGCGTAACCGCGGCCGTTCTGCCCGCCGGTCAGCACCTTGCCGGCCGCGGAGCCCTCCAGTGGGATGCTCCGACCGACCCAACTGGTGTGCCGGACAGAGCGGGTACCTTCGACGATGGCGATGTAGATTCCGGTTTCCCCAGGACCGGGAATGCTCAAGTAGCAGGACTCGCCCGTATCGGCCACAAGCTGCTTCATGTGCGGTGTGCAAAGCGATACCAAGGATTCCTGTCCCAATGCCAAGGCTCCCAACTGAATGACACTGGCTCCCGGGCGGAAATTGCCCCCCGGGTCCCGCGTCACGAATCCGCTGCCCTCGAGGGTACGAAGGAGGCGGAGCGCGGTACTGGCAGAGAGATCGACCACACGCGCTGCGTCACTCAGGCTGATGGAACCGTCAGTGCAGACTGCACTAAGGAGGGCCAGAGCCCTCTCGACCGTTCGGGTGGAAGAATCCGCTGCCACTGCCTGACCTGCTTTCAAGTGGTCTACATCACCATGTCTTGCCACTTAGTAAAAATCAATTTTCATCAAATGGCAAGAGTTTTTTCGAACATTGCGAGGAAAGCCCAGTTGCGTGACGCCTGATGCCGCCCAAACGGGCGTGCATGTTTCGGCCGTGTAAATAGTCCTGCCAACCCTTGTCATGTGGTGGCATCTGGTTTTTACTTGGTGGCAGTCTTCAATCGGAGGAAAACGTGGAAACCGTCAATCAGCTCTTGGCCTCAATCCAGGACGTGGGCCGCGATGCGGTGCGTGGAGGCTACTCCAGGGCCGTCTATACAACACCCGAACGCGACCTCAGGCAGTGGTTCATTGAGCAGGCCCAGCAACGCGGCCTCGAGGTCCAAACGGACAGGAACGGAATCATCTGGGCGTGGTGGGGCACGCCACACGACGGCGCCCTTGTCACCGGGAGCCACCTGGATTCAGTACCCGGCGGCGGGGCTTTCGATGGGCCCCTCGGAGTCGCCTCCGCACTGGCCGCCGTCGATATTCTCAAGACCCGAGGGGTCCAGCCACCCAGATCATTGGCAGTCACCGTCTTTCCTGAGGAAGAAGGTTCACGCTTTGGCGTCGCTTGCCTGGGGTCGCGGCTCCTCACGGGTGCGATAAGCGTCGAGAAGGCTCTCAATCTGCGGGACATCAACGGCGACACCTTTGCCGACATCGCTAGTGCCAACGGCCTGGATCCCCGTCACATCGGCCCGGATCCGGAGGCCATGGCCCGGATCGGCGACTTTGTTGAACTGCACGTCGAACAAGGCAAGGGACTGGGGCAGGATGGTCCAGCCATCGCGGTAGGGAGCTCAATACTGGGGCACGGCCGTTGGAAAATCAGCGTCAGCGGCCAAGGAAACCATGCTGGCACCACGTTGATGGGAGACCGCGCAGATCCAATGGTGGCTGCCGCGCAGATCGTCCTCGCCATTCGCGACACGGCGGCCAAGCAGCAGGATGCGAGAGCGACCGTCGGCCGATTGACTCCCGTTCCGGGCGGAACCAATGTCATCGCTTCCCGCGTTGATCTTTGGCTGGACGCCCGCCACCCGGATGACGCCGTGACCGCACAACTCATCGAAGCGATATACCGCGCAGCCCAGGATGTCGCAGCCGGGGAAGGCTGCACCGCGACCCTCACGGAAGAGTCCTACAGCGACACAGTCCACTTCGATGCCGGCCTGAGCCGACGCATCACCGAACTACTGCCGGGCGCGCCTGTTCTGGCAACGGGCGCCGGGCATGATGCCGGTGTACTGGCCGGCTACGTTCCCTCCGCAATGGTCTTTGTCCGCAACCCCAGCGGCATCTCGCATTCGCCGGAGGAATACGTAGCCGACGAGGATGCCTCCGCGGGCGCCGTCGCGTTGGCTGATGTTCTGGGGGGACTACTGTGAAGTCCTTCTGGTGCGAGACCGCGGTCATCGCAAGCAACGGCACCCCGGGCGACGACGGGCGAAGTGTTCCGGAGGTTGCCACCGGAGTGCGTGTGGAAACCATCAATGGACGAATCTCCACTATTTACACAGGCGTCCAGCCCGAACACGGCGATGAGATGCTGGTGGGCGTCGCGTTCCCCGCGGCTGCCAACGCCCATTCGCACGCCTTCCATAGGATCCTTCGCGGAAGAACCCATGATGGACGCGGAGATTTCTGGGTGTGGCGAGAGCAAATGTACCAAAGCGCGTCCGAGCTGACTCCGGAGAAATACCAGAAACTGGCGACGGCCGTGTTTGCCGAGATGGTTGTGAGCGGATTCAGCAGCGTGGCCGAATTTCACTACGTCCATCACCAACCCGAGGGTGCGCCCTATGCGGAGCCGCATGCCATGGAACTGGCCCTTGCCCGGGCAGCCATGTCCGCAGGTATCCGACTCACGCTTCTGGACACGTTGTATCTGACGGGCGGAATTGGTACGCCCCTCAGCCCCGATCAAGCACGGTTCGGGGATGCGGACGCCATGGCCTGGCTGGACCGGTTGGCTTCCCTTCGGGACGCGATAGCAGAGGAGTTTCCGTCCGAGGCGGTGGGAGTCGGGGCTGCCTTGCATTCCGTCAGAGCCGTGCCGGAAGAGGCCCTGGAGATTGTTGCCAAAAAGCTTCCCCGGGACATTCCCCTTCACATCCACTTGAGCGAACAACCCGCCGAGAACCAAGCCTGCGAGCAGGCGTACGGCACAACCCCTGCCGGTCTTTTGGCACGTTACGGCCTCCTGTCTCAGAGACTCTCGGCCGTCCATTCCACGCACCTGACCCAGGACGACATCTCTTTGCTGGGCAGAGCATCAGCCACTGTGGTGATGTGTCCCACTACGGAGGCCGATCTCGCCGACGGGATCGGGCCCGCCCGGGAACTTTTCGAGTCCGGAGCCACCATTGCGCTTGGCACTGACCAGCACGCGGTGATTGATCCCTGGCTCGAAATGCGCACCTTGGAACACGGGGAAAGGCTTGGCTCCGGGCAACGGGGAAGGTTCTCCCCGGAAGAACTGCTGCAGGCGGCCACGGAAGGAGCAGCGCACTCCATGGCCACGCCCATAGCTCCACAGGCCCTGCAGGTGGGCGGGGTTTGCGATTTCATGGTCATCAACCCTTCCTCTACCCGGACCGCAGGGTCCCGGCCCATGCAGCTGGCATTCAGTGCGACGGCGAGCGATGTTACGCATGTGGTCATCGGTGGAGAGCTGATTGCCTCGAACGGGGTGCATACGCGTCTCGGCATTCCGGGAGCCCTTCTGACTGAGGCCTTCAAGGAGTTCTCCTAGCGTCGAAGCTACCGACGGCGGGGCTTGAACTTACCCTCATAAGGCAAGGTCCGCCGTCGTGCTTTGCGTTCAACTTGTTGAGCCAAAGGGCGCGTTCTGCGCCACAGAAACCGGTGAGCGACTACTCAGTCAACTCCCAGCCGCACCACAGCAAGCCAATGCGTTAACTATCTGAATACATGTCACGTCGGTCACTTGACTGGAACTTGGCGGATATGACGTGCCACACTGTGTAGCGCGAGTGCACCGGCGTCCCCGTCGGACAGCCGACGACGTCCCGCACCGCAATCCCACACACCATTCCCCAAGGGAGACCCATGTCCAGTTCCAGCACCGAAGGTGCGGCCCCAGTTTCACGGAAGGTGATCGGCTTGGCCGTCGCCGGCGCAGTGGGCGGCTTCCTCTTCGGCTTCGATTCCTCCGTGGTCAACGGTGCCGTGGATGCGATGGCGGACGAATTCGTCATGAGCGAGGCGCTGACGGGCTTCGCTGTCGCAGTCGCGTTGCTGGGTTGCGCAGCAGGCGCGTACCTGGCCGGCAAAGTTGCCGATCGTTACGGACGCATCCCCGCCATGAAAATCGGTGCACTGCTCTTCCTGGTGAGTGCGGTGGGAACCGGGCTGGCCTTCGGGGTCTGGGACCTGATTTTCTGGCGCCTCGTTGGCGGCTTGGGCATTGGGCTGGCCTCCGTGATTGCGCCTGCCTACATCTCCGAGATCTCCCCCAGGCACGTACGCGGCCGTTTGGCTTCGCTCCAGCAGCTCGCCATCACCACGGGTATCTTCGCAGCCCTGCTGTCCGACGCGGTCCTTGCCAATTCGGCCGGTGGCGCCGATGGCACGTTGTGGTTTGGCATCGAGGCCTGGCGCTGGATGTTCATCGCCTGCGCGGTGCCGGCTGCCGTGTATGGCTGGATCGCTTTCCGCCTGCCGGAGTCCCCGCATTTCCTGGTGCTCAACGGCAAAGAAGACCAAGCCCGCACTATCTTCAACAAGCTCATCCCGGGTGACGACATCGAACGGCACATCCGCGAGATCCGCGAGTCTATCCAGCAGGAAAAGCTCTCCACAAAGAAGGGCTCGCTGCGCGGTAACAGGTTCGGCCTTCTCCCGGTGGTCTGGATCGGCATCATCCTGTCCGTGTTGCAGCAGTTCGTTGGCATTAACGTGATCTTCTACTACTCCACCACGCTGTGGAAGGCCGTGGGGTTCCAGGAAAAGGACTCACTGACGATCTCCGTCGCCACCTCCGTCACCAACATCCTGGTCACCCTTGTGGCCATCGCCTTGGTGGACCGCATTGGCCGCCGCCCCATCCTGCTCACCGGCTCCATCGGCATGGCCGCCTCGCTCGGCGTCATGGCATTGGCTTTCTCCTCCGCAGTTGGCACAGGTTCCGAGATCAGCCTCCCGGGCGCATGGGGTCCCGTGGCCCTCGTCGCAGCGAACGTGTTCGTGATCAGCTTCGGTGCCTCGTGGGGTCCGCTGGTCTGGGTGCTGCTGGGCGAGATTTTCCCGTCCCGGATCCGCGCCCGGGCCCTTGGTCTGGCCGCCGCTGCGCAGTGGATCGCGAACTTTGCCATCACGCTCAGCTTCCCCATCATGGCGGCAGGCTCGCTGCCACTGACGTACGCCATGTACGCGGCATTCGCGGCGGCGTCGTTCTTCTTTGTCATGTTCAAGGTTCCCGAGACGAACGGCATGTCCCTGGAACAGGCCGAAACCCTGTTCGTTCCGAAGGGTGCTCCGGTGGCACCGCTGCCGGTCGCCTCGGACGAAGCGAAGTAACTACGCAATGAGCCCCGCGGACTACCGCGGGGCTCATTTGTTATTTGGCTGGGTTCACACCAAGTGTGGCTCGTGCGATGTGAGGAAACTGCGTCCGCCGAAAGCAACCAGGATGGCGATCACCATGGCCACTGCGCCGGCGAAGAACGGCACCTGCGGGCCAAAGTGCTCGCCGAGCTGGGCGGCCGCGAACGGCGCCAGCGCTCCGCCCATCCAGCGCACAAAGTTGTAACCGGCGGACGCGACGGGACGCGGTGAATCAGAAACACCCATGGCCAGTTCCGTATAGACCGTGTTGTTGATGCCCAGCAGGGCACCCGCCACGATGACAAGCACGACGACGACTGTCACTGAGTGCCCCGCGGCCAGTCCCAGCCCCATCAGGTCGAGCATGAGGACGGCCAGCGTGCCGGTGAGGACCTTGACGGCGCCGAAGCGCTTCTGCAGTACAGGGGCGACGAACACCGAGAAGACGGCAACAGCAACACCCCAGCCGAAGAACACTCCCCCGATTCCGTAGGCGTCCATGCCCAGGATGAAGGGCGTGAAGGCGAGGATGGTGAAGAAGCCGTAGTTATAGAAGAGTGCGCTGGCAGCGGTGGTGCGGAGACCCTTGTGGCCAAGCGCAAGGAGCGGATCCCTCAGGCGGGACTTTTTAGCGGGAGCGGGTGTTTTGGGGAGCAATGCCAGCAATGCGATGAAGGCCGCGGCCATGAGGACTGCAGTGCCAAAGAAGGGCGCACGCCATTGCCAGCCTCCCAACAGGGCACCGAGCAGGGGGCCGAGCGAGATGCCAAGACCGAGGGCGGCCTCATAGAGGATGATGGCCGTGCCGGTACCGCCGCTGGCCACGCCGACGATCACTGCCAGGGCAGTTGCGACGAATAAGGCGTTGCCGAGACCCCAACCTGCCCGGAACCCCACCAACTGCTCAACACTGCCGGAGAGACCGGACAGCGACGCAAACACCACGATGATGGCCAAGCCGATGAGCAGCGTCTTTTTCCCGCCGATCCTCGAGGACACGAACCCGCTGATCAGCATGGCGATTGCCGTCACCAGGAAATAGCTGGTGAACAGCAACGACACTTCGCTGGTGGAAGCCTCCAGGTTCTTGGCGATTGCGGGAAGAATCGGGTCCACAAGCCCGATGCCCATGAAGGCGAAAACGGCCGCGAGGGCCGTGGCCCAGACCGCTTTGGGCTGCTTGAGGAGGGAAGCCTTCTCGGCTTGGAGGGTGGTTTCGATGGTTGTTTCGGCGCTTGCTGAAGCGTCAGCCAACTGGCGTGACATTCACTTGCTCCTTGTCGGTGCTTTTGCTGTTTAGTTCTGGAACGAGCTGTTGAGCTTCGCGATCACGGGCAACGCCGCGGCAAGCTGCTCGATCTCCTGGTTGCTGAGGCCCTGAAGCAGCTCGGCCACCATGGCGTTGCGCCGCTGGTTGGCGGACTCGACGGCGGCCGTCCCGGCTTGGGTAATGACCACCTGGACGGCCCGCGAATCGTCGGGATCAGGCTGGCGCGTAACCAGTGAGGCGCGCTCGAGCTTGATGATCTGCTCCGTGGCGCTCGGGACTTTGATCCCCAGGTTCTTGGCGATATCGCCCACTCGGAGGCCGCCGTCGGAAATCATGGACAGCAGGCTGAGCTGCGCGGCGGTTAGCTCACCCTCGGGATCGAGGCGGCGGAACATGTACACGCCGAGTCGAAGTGACTCGCGAAATTCCTGGGCGAGGTCCAACAACCGGGGATCAAAGGTGCTCATATTTAGGTACCCTAATAGTTAGGGTACCTAAATGTCAATCATTGGGGGCAGGCATGGCACCTAAAGCATGAGCTTCATGCCCTCATGACTCGCAACGAAACCCAGGCGCTCGTAAAAACGACGCGCAGCACTGCGCGACTTGTCCGTGGTGAGCTGCACCAGCGAGCAGCCACGCTCCCGGGCCTGCTCAACGGCCCACCCGATCATGAGCGCCCCGACACCCTGGCCCCGCAGTAATTCGGAGACCCGGACCGCCTCGATCTGCGCACGCCAGGAACCTTTGCGCGACAGGCCTGGGATATAGCTGAGCTGGAACGTCGCAACAACATCACCGTCGAGTTCACCCACCACCAAGAGGTGCGCCGGGTCGCCGTCGATCGCGTCAAAAGCCCGCTCGTAGGGCGCTGGATCGTCGGCATTTTCCCGGGTGGCACCCAATTGGTCGTCCGCGAGCAGCGCGAGGATGCGCGGGAGGTCGCCCTTGCGGGCGCGACGAAGGGTTAAGGTCCCACGCTCGACGGCGGCGGTCAGCAGGGCGGGCGCGGCACCGGATTCAGTAGTCACCAACCCAGCATGCCAGCCCATCTCAACAATCCCGGAACTCAGTATTGCTAAGTACCGGTACTTAGTTCTACTATGTAGTGGTAGCTAGCAATACTGAGTAGTGAAGGAGGTGTCCGATGGGCAAGCAAATGACCGAGATGCTCAAAGGCACATTGGAGGGCATTGTCCTGGCCCTCCTGACCGGAAAGGCAGCGTATGGATACGAAATCACCACGCTGCTCCGGGAGCAAGGCTTCACCGAGATCGCTGAGGGCACCGTGTACGCGCTGCTGGTCAGGATCGAACAAAAAGGGCTGGTGGACGTCGAGAAGCGGCCGTCCGAAAAAGGGCCGCCCCGCAAGGTGTACACGCTCAACACACAGGGCAAAAAAGAACTGAACGAATTCTGGAACACCTGGAGCTTCTTGTCCGAACGGCTCGAACAGCTCCGCAAGGAAGGAAAATAACATGGCAGCAAAATGGATCGAGCTGGTCACCGGATCGCTCGAACAGAAGAAGCAGTACAAGCAAGCCAAGGCACGGCTGGATGCCCTGCCCGAGCCGTACCTCACGGTAGCTACCGCCTTCAACCGGTACCTGATGTACTACGGCGGCGTAACTGAGGGCGACACCATGGTGCAGATGCTCACGGATCTGGCCGACCTGTGGGAACGCGCAGCCATCGACGGAACGCCCGTGAGCGAGATCGTGGGCGAAGACCCCATCGAGTTCGCCGAGAGCTTCGCCCAGGCCTACGGCGGAAAGCGCTGGATCGACAAGGAACGCGAGCGTCTCAACAAGGCAATCAATAAAGCGAAGGAGGCGGAATCATGACCGCTGCAGCAATCCGCGTAGAGGGCATCGAGAAGTCGTACAAAGACCTCCACGTACTCCGGGGTGTGGACTTTGAGGTGGCATCCGGCAGCATCTTCGCCCTCCTCGGCTCCAATGGCGCGGGCAAGACCACCATGGTGAAGATCCTGTCCACGCTACTCAAGGCGGACGGCGGGTCGGCCGCCGTCGAGGGTTTTGATGTAGCCACCGAGTCGCTCCAGGTGAGGCAGTCCATCAGCCTCACCGGACAGTTTGCCGCAGTGGACGAAATCCTCACCGGCAAGGAGAACCTGATCCTGGTGGCGAAGCTGCGCCACCTCAAGAATCCCGGCCAGATCGCTGACCACTTGCTGGCACAGTTCAGCCTCACCGATGCTGGTTCCCGCAAGGTGGCGACCTACTCCGGGGGCATGCGCCGCCGGCTGGACATCGCCATGAGCCTGATCGGCAATCCGAAGGTGATCTTCCTGGACGAGCCCACCACGGGCCTGGACCCCGAAGCCCGCCTTGAAGTGTGGCAAATCGTCAAGAAGCTCGCCACTGAAGGGACCACGGTTCTCCTCACAACGCAGTACCTCGACGAGGCCGAGCAGCTCGCGGACCGCATCGCCATTCTTCATGAGGGCCGCATCATCGCCAGCGGCACGCTTGCAGAGCTCAAGCAACTGCTGCCGCCGGCCAAGATCGAATACGTCGAGAAACAGCCGAGCCTGGAGGACATCTTCCTGGCCCTGGTTGGCACAGGTAACAACGAGTCAGTAAAGGACAGGTCATGAGCACGCATTTCTTCGCAGACACCTCTGTTCTGCTGGGGCGGTCCATGCGGCACATTTTCCGCAGCGTGGACACCATCATCACCACAGCGATCACCCCGATCGCCCTCATGCTGCTGTTCGTCTACGTGTTCGGCGGCGCCATCAGGACCGATACCGAGAACTATGTGAATTACCTGCTCCCGGGCATCATGCTGATCGCCATCGCGTCCGGCATCGCGTACACGGCTGTCCGGTTGTTCACGGACATGCAGAGTGGCATCTTTGAGCGGTTCCAGTCCATGCCGATCGCACGATCCTCGGTTTTGTGGGCACACGTACTGACCTCCCTGGTGGCCAATGGACTCTCCTTGGTGATCATCGTGCTGGTTGCGCTCCTGATGGGATTCCGCACCTCCGCCAGCGTGCTGGACTGGCTCGCCGTTGCGGGAATCCTGGCGCTGTTCACCCTGGCGCTCACCTGGATCGCCATCATCGCCGGCCTCTCCGCAAAATCCGTGGACGGCGCAGGCGGGTTCTCCTATCCGCTGATCTTCCTGCCGTTCATTAGCTCGGCCTTCGTCCCGACGGAAACCATGCCGGGGCCGGTGCGCTGGTTTGCTGAAAATCAGCCGGTCACGTCCATCGTCAATACCGTCCAGGACCTTTTTGCTCAACGTCCGGTGGGCAGCGACATCTGGGTAGCGCTGGCGTGGTGCTTGGGAATCCTCATCGTCTCCTACGCATTTGCGACTGCTGCCTACAAGCGCCAGATCGCGTAGTGCCTCGCCAGACCAAATCAACGGCCTAAGCTCCCCTTTCCGCAGGGGGAGCTTTCGCCATGCAGACCGATTCGCCATTGGTCAGACATTAGCTATAGCTTTATCGAACAGATTTGTAACGGCCGTCACCATTGTGGCGGATCCTTCGAAGGGTTCTTGAACTAATGTCCGACCAGACAACACAGGGGAAGCTCCACGTCTCCAGCAGGGACTCCGAGCCCCACCTGTCACGCTCGCTCAGCAACCGCCACATCCAGCTCCTGGCCATCGGCGGCGCCATTGGAACCGGCCTCTTCATGGGCTCGGGCAAAACCATCTCCGTCGCCGGCCCCTCCGTGATCTTCGTGTACATGATCATCGGCTTCATGCTCTTCTTCGTCATGCGCGCCATGGGCCAGCTGCTGCTCTCCAACCTGAACTACAAGTCCTTCAGCGACTTCGCTGGCGACCTCCTTGGCCCTTGGGCGGGCTTCTTCACCGGCTGGACCTACTGGTTCTGCTGGGTAGTCACCGGCGTGGCGGACGTCATCGCGATCGCGGGATACGCCAACGAACTTTGGCCGGGAATCCAGCTCTGGATCCCGGGCCTGGCCACCATCATCATCCTGCTCCTCCTGAACCTCCCCACGGTCAAAGCCTTCGGCGAAACCGAGTTCTGGTTCGCATTGATCAAGATCATCGCCATCGTGGCGCTGATCGTGGTGGGCCTGGTGATGATCTTCACCGGGTTCCAGTCCAACGCAGGAACCGCTAGCTTCACCAACCTCTGGAACCACGGCGGCTTCTTCCCCAAGGAATTCATGGGCTTCGTAGCCGGTTTCCAGATTGCCGTGTTCGCGTTCGTGGGCATCGAGCTGGTAGGAACCGCCGCTGCCGAAACCAAGAACCCGGAGCACAATCTTCCTCGCGCCATCAACGCAATCCCCCTGCGCGTCATGCTTTTCTACGTAGGCGCCCTGATCATCCTCATGTCCGTCACCCCGTGGACCGAGTTCAAGGCAGGCCAGAGCCCGTTCATTGCCATGTTCTCCTTGGCCGGCCTTGGAATGGCGGCTACGGTGGTCAACCTCGTAGTTCTCACCTCGGCCATGTCGTCTGCCAACTCAGGCATCTACTCGACGTCCCGCATGGTCTACGGCCTGGCCAACGACGGCGACGCACCCAAGCTCTTCGGCAGGCTCTCCAGCCGCAAGGTACCCCAGAACGCACTGTTCCTTTCCTGCGTCCTGCTGCTGGCCGGCGTCGCTCTCCTGTACGCAGGCAAGGACGTTGGCGTGGCATTCGACATGGTGACCACCGTGTCCGCGGTCTGCTTCATGTTCGTCTGGTCCATCATCCTGGCCAGCTACCTCGTGTACCGCAAACGCCGGCCCGAACAGCACGCGGCGTCGCCGTTCAAGATGCCCGGTGGCATCCCGATGGTGTGGGTGGTATTTGCGTTCTTCGCGTTCCTCGTCTGGGCGCTGACCACACAGCCGGACACTCTCACCGCACTGCTGGTGACGCCCATCTGGTTCGCCATTCTTGGCGTCGCCTACGCGGTTGTCCGCAGGTCGCCTCTGCATCAGGCCCGCGTGGCGGAGTGGAAGGCGATGGCTGAAGGGGAAACCGCGGCAGCGCGCTAACTCTCGGAAACAAGTAAAGCCCGACGTCGGCACCCAGCTTTGGGGTGCCGACGTCGGGCTTTTGACTTTCTTTAGCGCGGAGTGAGCTACGCCCTCTTACGTCGGCGGCCGGCAATCACTGCCACGCCTCCAGCTATCAAGAGCGCTACTGCGCCCCAGAGTGCGACGACAAGACCGGTTGCGCCCGTTTCAGGCAGCTTTTCCGTCGCGGCGGGAGGATCCGTCGCGGCGGGAGGATCCGTCGCGGTAGGAGGATCCGTCGCGGTAGGAGGATCCGTCGCGGCGGGAGGATCCGTCGCGGCGGGAGGATCCGTCGCGGTAGGAGGATCCGTCGCGGTAGGAGGATCCGTCGCGGCGGGAGGATCAGCGGCTACGGGCTGAACATTCACCTCACTTGAATCACTTCCTGAGGGAGCTTTCCCACCAGGTGCCGTGGCGGTGACCACCACAACGTTGAGGTAGGACGTGGTGACGTTGGCCTGGGCGATGACACGGCTGGCCGTCTCACCCGGCGCGAGGGTGGCTACCGGCTCAATGTCTCCCAAGGCAGGGTCATCGAAGCGGACATCCGTAAGCACCGTATTGCCTGTGTTGGCCACGCTGATCTTCCAGTAGACGGTGTCACCGGAACTGATGGTCTCAGTCTCGCCCCACGGCCCGTCCTGGCTGGTGGAAACGAGCTTTTCCACCGTCAAACCAGGCACTGCGCCGAAGTAGAACGAATCATCCGAAGCACTCAGATCAGGACCACCATTGGGATCAGCCGCCGAAGCCCGCACAGTGTTCTTGTACTGACCCTCAACAGCCTTACCCTGAGCCGACAACTCAACAGAATCCCCCGGAGCCAACGAAGGAACCGTCTCCGAGAACACCTCCTTGCCGGCACTGTCCTTATCAACAACCAGAACATCCTTCAACGCAACGTTCCCGGTGTTGGTCACCGTGTACGCCCACTTCACATCACTGCCAGGAACCAACTGCGGACCCGGAGCAGCCTCAACATCCTCACCATTAGTCGTCTTCACCACAGACAACCCGGCTTCGCCGGTACGGTACCAAGACTCAGCGGTAACCGGTGCGGGCTGCTGGGCCAACGGGGTTCCTTCTGCGTCGGTGGCCGTGGCCGTTGCGGTAGCTGTGTTGTGGTACTGACCTGTCACGGCGGTGCCATGAGCGGTGAAGACCCGGGTTTCGCCGGGAGCCAGCGCGCCTGTATCACTCGAGGTGGGAACCAACGTGCCCGCGTTGCCATCTCCTGCCAAGAATTCATCGGAAACTGCCACATTTGAGAGCGGCGTCTTGCCCGTGTTGGTTACCTCGTAGGTCCATGTCACGTCCGAACCGTTGGTGACGATTGCACCGGGAGCTGACGAGTAGGCTTTTCCGTTGGTCTTCTTCACGATTCCCAAGCCAGGAGCACCAGTAACATTCACAGCAGCCTGGTTAGTAGCGAACTGTACTGGTTCCCCGTTGTAGGTTCCCGCTGCCACGAGGACGTTGGTGGCCTTCTGTCCGAAGCTGGGATCGCCCGTCACCTTGGTAGGAACCACCAAGGTGAAGTCATCGCCGGAAGCCAAGGCGTCAACGAACATCCGGAACGCAGTGGCGTTGACCGGATCAGTGGACCAGCTACCCGAGGTGGCATCTGTGGCGTCGGTGGAGTATTCGATCTTCGCTCCAACTGGTGCGCCCGTTACTGCACCTGCAAGGACGACGTCGAAGTCGTCGCCTGTTGCTACTGCCGGCAAACGGTCAAAGAAGGTGGTACCGGTAACCGGGTTTGGCAGGACGTTGCTGACGTAAACCTGCCAGTATGCGTTCCTGTCAACGGTGGTTGCCAAGGACCAGGGACCAGTTGCCGAGGAACTGGACAACTTATCGAGCAGCAAACCACCGGCGATGTTAAGCGACACACGGCCAGTAGCCTTGGCGACACTCGACCGTGCAGCATCGAAGTTGTAGATGTCTTCGCCGAAGAAGGCACCGTAGCCCGTCATCGCCACCGTCTGCTCGGCCTTGCCGCCATCAGCAACTCCGACGAAACGCGGGTCTGATGTGTAGGCATAGGACTCGACTTGGACGGAGGAGGAGTCGGGGTGGTAAGCCTTGGCAAGGATCGTCACCGGAATGTCGTACTGCCATCCTGTGTTTTCAACCCGGCGGTCTGAAGATTCCTTGGGGTCCCGCATCGGGCTGATCTGATCGTAGGTCAAGGTAACCACCTGCAGTTCACAACCGTCTGCGTCCGTGACCCGAGAGGTGGAATCCACCGTCACCCCGTTGCCGATAGTCGGGATGGGCTCCACTCCCACAGCAAGGTCCGTAACCGGCGTGATGGTCTTGGTGGGGTCGTACTGAACGCCGCAGGGAAGCACCACAGACATCGCGGCATCCTTGTAGGTTTCCGAGGGGTTTTGGTTCACGATGCCGGCCCTGATGGTGCCTGCATCACCCACGCTCAGGACCGAAGGAGCAGAGACGTTGGTGGTCAGGTACACAGAATCCAGAGGGGTAAAGGTATCGGACGCCTCTCCTGTCAGGTCGCCTGCCTTGAGCGTGGCGGTGTTGTTCACTGGTCCTGGCGCAATACCCGCAGGGCTGTTCGCCGCGAGCACACCAGCGGTGATATCGCGGAAGACCGGCACACTTCCTACTGTGACCCGAACCTCCGAGCTCACCCGAACTGTTTCGCCGCCGGGTGCAACGGAGATTCGCCACCCTGTCAGAACGGAGCCGACCGGCAGATCGAGCGTGTTGTTACCGTTGAAAGATTCCCAGCCGCTTGAACCGGTGTTCTGCACGGTCAACGCCAATGCTGTGTTGGTTGTTGGATTTGCAGGAATGAAGGTCTGCCACGCATCTGAGAAATCAGTCTGGTACTCAAAGGTGTAAGGGAGATTCTCCGTGGACAGCACCGGGCTGAAGGCCACGTTGATTCCAGTGACATCGTTGTGGTGATACCACCCCTCAGAACTGCTACCGGCTGCGCCGCTATCGGTGACAACGAGGTCGTCGGCCTCCGGGCTGTTCCGCGGTCCAAGGTAGGAGGCATTGACGTATGTGCTTCTCGCTATCATGCCAGCCGAGGTCTGCCCTCCTGACGATTTTTCAATAGCCGCAGTTACGCCACCGCTGGGGCTGAAAGCAGGGCCCTGCGCAGAGGCGGGGGAGCCGGCTCGAACCACACCGTTGGCGTCCGTGGTCTCCAACGTCACCGTGTTGACGGGAGGCTGCTGACCGTCCTCCCAGCCGGCAACATGGTCCGGGTACCGTACGGTAAGCCAAATGCCGGTTCCGCTCCGGTCCAGGCAGTATCCGGTATGGTCATAGCGTTCGTCATTGGTCCAGGTGGCTGCGGGCCATGCACTCGTGTCCCATTGACCAACGCCCGTTGAGGCAGAGGCGAATTCTGCGCCCGCGGGGAAGACGTCCGAGAGTTTCTGCGCAAAGGCGGAGAAACTCATGTAGCTTTCCTCCGAGCACACGTTGAACCTGTACGTCACCTCGCGATGCGTGGAGCCAGTAATAGTGGTGGCAATCTTTTGCGCCCGGTAATCATGCGGACCCGTGACGAGTGAGGTGACCGGCCCGGATGCTACTTGGCCGCTGGGGCCGCCGGTACCGGTCATCTCCGTGGTCAGCGGAAAGCCCTCGTATTTGTGCTCGTTGTCCACCTGCGACACCGTGTACACAACGCTGACCAGGTCCTCGGTGGTTTCGTCGAGGGTCATGCTCAATACCCGGGTAGCGGGATCGTAGCTATGGTTCAGCACTGGCGAAGAGGCACCAAGGGGGAGACCCGCGAAGGTGGTACCTTCCGGAAGTGTTGTGGTCATGGCTACGCCGGTTGCCGGATTGGACGAATCAACGCCGCTGAAATCAACGGTGGCGGTGTAGTTGTAGTTCTGGCTCAGCGGGACCGTTTCGGGGGCGGAGAGCGTGATGGTGAAATCACCGGCGGCTGCCATGGCCGGGGAGACGCCCAGCATGAGTGAACCCGCAGTGACTCCTATGGCAAGCATTGCTGCCGGCAAACGCAGGGCAGAATTCCTTGCCGCAAGGGTTTTTTTCCGGGCCCTGCGCAGGGGCCCCGCGCTCACGTCGGGACTCCTTTCCCGACGGCCGGAACGGTCCCATGACGGTAATGCAAACATCCACTGCTCCTTCGCTTAGTCCCGGGTGGCGCCGCCGGCGTGCACAAGACTGGGTGCACAGAACGGGGCGGTTAGGGGTAGAAAGTGAGCGTTCGCTCTCCTTCTTCTAAGTAGTGAGCGGGGTTCCGCAAACGTGACGGTCCCTGTTCCAACCTGGGAAACTGTGTTGATAACCGTTAGCGGAAGGCCAAAACGGTCAGGCGAAGTAGACACCAATGCGGTTGCCGTCGATTTCCTCGATGCGGATATCGATGTCGTAGACGTCGTAAAGCATTCCGGCGCGCATGATGTCCGAGGGTGCGCCTTGGTGGATGAGCCTGCCGTTCTTCATGGCCAGGATGGTGTCCGAGTAGCAGGACGCAAAGTTAATGTCGTGGACCACCAGCACAACGGTCTTTCCGAGTTCGTCAGCCAAACGCCGCAGCAGCCGCATCATTTCCACTGAGTGCTTCATGTCCAGGTTGTTGAGCGGCTCGTCGAGCAACAGGTATTCAGTGTCTTGCGCCAGGACCATGGCAATATAGGCACGTTGTCGCTGCCCGCCGGAGAGCTCGTCCACGAACTTGTCCGCCATGGATGTGAGGTCCAGCTGCCGGATGGCCTCGTCCACATGCTCCAAGTCCTCGATCGTCGGGCGGCCGCCGCTGTGCGGGAAGCGCCCAAACGCCACGAGGTCGCGGACCGTGAGCCGCATGGTCAGGTGGTTTTCCTGCCGAAGGATGGCCATGGTCTTGGCCAATTCTTTGCTGGGTGTCGCGGCCACATCCAGCCCGGCTACGGAAATTCTCCCGGCGTCCATGGGCTGGAGGCGGCTGACCAACGAAAGCAGTGTGGATTTGCCCGCACCGTTGGGGCCGATGATGGACGTGATGCCGCCACGGGGAATCTCGCAGCTGACATCGTCCAGTACGGTGGTGCCGCCGTAGCGCTTGGTGACGTTCCGGACGGTAATCATGGGCGGATTCCGCTCATCTTAGCGGTCATTTCAGTGAGCCTTTCAGCAACAGGTAGAGGAAGAGAATGCCGCCGGTGAACTCAATGATCACGCTCAGAGCCGTGGCGAACCCGAACACGCGTTCCAGCAGCAGCTGGCCACCCACCAGTGCGATCGCACCAATGAGGACCACGATCGGCAGCAACCAGGCGTGCCGGAATCCCCGGCAGAGCTGATAGCCGAGGCTGACCACCAGGAGCCCGAAGAACGTCACAGGACCCACCAGCGCAGTGGAAATCGCCACCAGCAGCGAGCATGCCAGCAACACACGCATCACCACACGCTTGTGGTCGACGCCCACGTTGATGGCTACTTCACGGCCCAGCGCCAGGACATCCAGGGTGTGCCTCATGCGCCAGACGCCAAAGCACACGGCAGCGACCAAAAGCGCGGAAACACCCAAGAGCCCCGGGTCCACGTTGTTGAAGCTGGCAAAGAACAGGTCCTGCAGGATGATGAACTCGCTAGGCTCCATCAGCCGCTGCAGGAGCGAAGAGAAACCGCGGAACAACGTGCCCAGGACAATTCCCACGAGCAACAGCAGATGCAGCGATCGCGTGGCTCCGGTGAACATCCACCGGTACAGGAACGCGCTGAACCCCACCATCAGCAGGATCTCCAGCCCGAACTTGAGCGTGGAGGGAGCCGTAGCCAGGGTCGCAGCACCGGCCACGAAAGCCAGCGCGGTCTGCACCAGGATGTACAGGGAATCGAAGCCCATGATGGACGGCGTCAGGATCCGGTTGGCCGTGACGGTCTGGAACAGCAGCGTGGACACGCCCACCGCCACGGCCACCAGCAGCATCGCGGACACCTTGATGGCCCGGCGCGGCAGGATGTAGGCGATGTTGCCCTTGAGGTCGATGGTCAGAAACACCGCAACAAGCACGACGGCGGCAATCGCCAAAATGGCGATCACCAGTCCGGGAGGGGTGCTTCGGACAGCGTCCCGCCAGCGAGTGCGCGCGGATACGGGAGCGACGGGCGTCAAGGATGGAGACGGCACGGAGGTTTCAGGCATTGCGTTTCCTCAGGAGCAGGAAGAGGAAGAGGATGGCGCCAAGGACAGACATGACCATGCCCACAGGAACCTCGTAGGGGAAACGGATGGTCCGGCCGATGATGTCGCAGAGCAGCACGAACGCCGCTCCAAAAAGCGCAGTCCATGGAACTGCCCGGCGGAGGTTGTCACCGAACAGCAACGAGACGATATTGGGGACCACGAGTCCCAGGAAGGGAACAGCGCCAACAGTGGTGACAACGACGGCGGAGATCAGGGACACGATCATCAGGCCGAGCCGCATGGTGCGGGCGTAGTTCAGGCCGAGGTTGGTGGTGAAGTCCTGTCCCATGCCGGCCACGGTAAAGCGGTCAGCAGCAAAAAGGCCTGCCAATACCAGGACAGCCACGATCCACAGAAGTTCATAGCGTCCGCGGAGCACGCCGGAGAAGTCGCCGATCATCCAGTTGCTGAGCGTCTGCAGGAGATCAAAGCGGTAGGCAAAAAACGTAGTGATTGCTGCAATAACGCCGCCCAGCATGATGCCCACCAAGGGAATGAGTAGGGTGTTGCGGGCAGGGAGCCGGCGCAGGATCGCCAGGAACAACGCCGTGCCGAGGATCGCGAACACAGACGCCACCAGCATCTTGGTGAGTATTGGAGAGTCCGGAGCCAGCACTGTGACCACCAGAATGCCGAGTGTGGCCGACTCCACGGTGCCCACTGTGGACGGCTCAACGAACCGGTTCCGGGCCATGAGCTGCATGATCAACCCGGCGACGGCAACGGCCATCCCGGCCAGGACCACAGCCAGGGTCCGCGGCACCCGGGACACCCAGAAGATTTCCCAAGCGCCGGCGTCGTTCGCCAACAGCGCGGGCAGTGAGACGTCACTGACCCCAACGAAGATGCTGCCGACGGCGATCACCAACACAACGGCAGCAGCCGCAACCAGGCGGGCGGTCTCGCCAGTCCGGTTGCGGCTTGCTGGTGCCGTGGGGCGCACGGCTGTGGTTGTCACTTCAGTGAAGGCTAAGCGACCGAGTCGGCCACTGCGGTGACCATGGCCTGGACGTTGTTCAAGCCATAGCCCACGATGTACCAACCTGCGGGATCCAGGTTAACGATCTTGCTGTTCTTGGCGGCGTTGGTGGACTTCACGAGCTCGTTGTCCAGGATCGGGTTGGCCGTGGAGCCGGCCGTGCCAATCGCAGTGTCGCGGTTGATGACGTAGAGGATGTCCGGGTTGGTTTCCTTGATGTATTCGAAGGAAACGGCCTCGCCGTGGGAGCCCTCGGACTTGACGTCGGCCGCCGTCGGAACGCCCAGGACGTCATGGATGATGCCGAAGCGCGAGCCCGCGCCGTACGCTGTGACTTCGCCGCCGGAGGTCAGGACGATCAGGCCCTTGCCGGCGGTAGCTGCCTTGGCCTTGGTGTCGGCCACGGTCTTGTCTACCTCGGCGAGCTTGGAAGCGACTTCGTCTTCCTTCTTGAAGATCTTGCCGAGCTTCTCGGTCTGCGCCTTGAAGCTTTCCATCGGCTTGGCCGCATCCACGGAGAGATCGATGGTGGGGGCGATCTTGCTCAGTTCTTCATAGGCGCCGGCGGTGCGGCCTGAGACGATGATGAGGTCCGGAGCAGCGGAGCTGACGGCTTCGAAATCGGGTTCCTTGAGGGAGCCGACCTTGGTGTACTTGGTCTCGGAGAACTTCTTGAGCGCCTCCGGGTAGCTGGCTTCGGGAACACCGGTGGGTTCGACGCCGAGCGCGTTCATGGTGTCCAGAACGCCCAGATCGAACGTGACAACCTTTTCCGGGTTCACGGGAACGTTGGACGTGGAGCCCTGGGCGTGCTCGATGGTGATGGTGCTGGCTTCCTCGGGCTGCGAAGACGCCGTTGCCCCGCCTCCACACGCCGTAACAGTAAGCAAGGCAGCGCCTGCAGCCAGTGCCCCGATGTAGCTCGACAGCCTCTTCTTCACGCCTGTACTCCACTCACTAATAAGTCATAGATGTGTTGCCTAATTGCCTGTTGACTCTATTAGTAAGGTGAGGCTAACTTCAAAACCGAAAGGCTCTCCAGCGGGCAAAAGTGACGGAACTCACTTGTTTTTCTCCCGCCGGAGAGCCTTTATGACAATCGGTTGTGGAAATTACGCTTCAGCCTGCCGATCCTCCACGAGCTTTTGCAACGCCGGGAACAGCGGGTGCGTCGGCGTCAGTTCCGTGATGCGTTCGACGGCGGCAGCCGCGTCCAGTTCGGACAGCAAGTTGGCAAGCTCCACGGCTTCGTCGTCGTTACCGTCGTCGAAACGGAGGGCTGCAGACATTGCCTCAAGCAATGCCGCCGGCGTGACGCCGCGTTCGGCCAACTCCGCCGCCGGACCAACGAACCGTTCGTGCCGGCTTAGCTTCCTCAAAGGCGCCCGGCCCACGCGGTTCACGGTATCGGGCAGGTGCGGGTTGGTGAAGCGGGAAAGGATCTTCTGGACGTACGCTTCCTGCTCAGCCTCCTCGAACCCGTGCTTGGCCACCAGCAGTTCCTTGGTTTCCTCCAGCACCGCCCGGACCTTCGATGCCACAGCCGGATCCGCCATGGCATCGGAGATCTTCTCAAGCCCGGCTGCGTAGCCGAAGTACGCAGCAGAAGCATGGCCGGTGTTCACCGTGAACAGCTTGCGCTCGATATACGGCCCCAGCTCGTCCACGAAGGTAGCTCCGGGAATCTTCGGGGCGTTGCCACCGAACGGCGTACGGTCGATGACCCACTCGTAGAACGTCTCCACAGTGACGTCCAGGCCCTGGCCTGGCGCCTGGTTGGGGACGATGCGGTCCACTGCGGTGTTGGCAAAAACCGCGACGGCGTCCAGGTCGCCGGCGGAGTCGTCCCAAGCCGCCCGGATCTCCGCGCGGAGGAGGTCCGTGGCATTGATGGCGTTCTCGCAGGCCATGACCTGAAGGGGTGGCAAGTCCGCGGGCCGGACGGCCAGCCCGCGGGCGATCACCGGCGCCACGAACTTCAGGATGTGCGGCCCCACAGCAGTGGTGAGCACATCCGCCGTCGAGATTTCCTCCACAACAGCAGCTTCCTGCGAAGCGGAATTGAAGGCACGGAAGCCGCTAACGGTCTTGACCGCCGGGTTCTCGCCTACCTCGTGGACGTCGTAGCTGCTTGCCGAGGCGAGCTGGCTGATCAGCGCGTCCGCAACATCCGCGAACACCACCTCATAGCCGGCCTCGTGAAGCAGCAGCCCCACGAAGCCACGCCCGATGTTGCCTGCCCCAAAATGAACTGCCTTCACTATGCGTTGACCTTTCCGAACAGCTCCAAAACTTCATCAACCGTGGTTGCCTCCTCCAACTGGGCCACCTGTGCCTTGTTGGTGAAGATCTTGGCGATCGAGGACAGGATGTGGAGGTGCTCATTGTTGAGGCCTGCCACGCCAACCACAAACTTCACTTGCTTGCCGCCCCAGTCGATGCCCTCCGGGTAACGGATGATGGACACTGCCGAGTGGTTGATGTGTTCCTTGGCATCGTTGGTGCCGTGCGGGATCGCCAGGAAGCTGCCCATGTACGTGGACACGGATTCCTCGCGCTCGTGCATGGCGTGGACGTAGCTGACATCCACGGCACCGCGATCCAGCAGGAGCTTTCCGGCCTCGTCAATCGCTGCGTCACGGTCGGTTGCAGTGCCGTTCAGGACCACGCTTTCGCGGAGCAGGACACCTTTACCTTCGGCGGCTTGACCTTCGACGGCGGCAACCGGCTCGGCGACATGCGCACCGTGGCCGGCGGCTACTGAGGTTGCGGCGGCGGGCTGGGCTCCGGCGGTGGATTCCGCCGTCGTTCCTGCGTCGGAAGCCGCACCTTCAGTGTTGCTGCTCCGGACCAGTTCAACAATGTCGTCGTACTTGGGGCTATTCATGAAGTTGTCCACCGAGTAGTGGACGGCGCTGGCCGTCCTCGGCTGGGCGCGTTCGGTCAGATCCTGGTGCGTAACCACCACATCGTAGCTGTCGTTGAGGTTGGCGATCGCCGAGTTGGTGACCTTGACCTCCGGGAAGCCGGCCGCCTTGATCTTGTTGCGCAACACCGAGGCACCCATGGCGCTGGAGCCCATGCCGGCGTCGCAAGCGAACACGATGTTCTGGACAGGGCGAGTGAGCACGGTACCGGCCTGGGCGCCAGCGTTGTTACCTGTAAGTGCCGAGGAGACGGAGCTCTTCTTGCCCTTCATGGCCTCCATGCGGGATGTAGCTGCGGAGAGGTCGTCCTCACCCTTGTTCTTGGAGAGACGGAGGATCAATGAAGCGATCAGGAAGGAGGCAGTGGTTGCAAAGACCACGGAAAGAATGACGCCCAAGTAGCTATCGCGGGACGTTTGGGCAAGCACGGCGAAGATCGAACCGGGGGCGGCCGGCGCCACCAGGCCTGCGTTGGTGACAGCGAGGGTTGCGATGCCGGCCATGCCGCCACCAATGGCAGCGAGGATCAGGACGGGCTTCATCAGGACGTACGGGAAGTAGATCTCATGGATGCCACCGAGGAAATGGATGATCGCTGCACCGGGAGCCGAAGCCTTCGCGGCGCCGCGGCCAAAGAACATATACGCCAGCAGGATGCCGAATCCCGGGCCGGGGTTGGCTTCGAGGAGGAAAAGCATCGACTTGCCCTGCTCCAGCGATTGCTGGATGCCCAGCGGCGTCAGCACGCCATGGTTGATGGCGTTGTTGAGGAACAAGACCTTGGCCGGCTCAATGAAGATGCTGGTCAGCGGGAGGAGTCCGTTGTTGACGAGGAACTGGACCACGTTCCCTGCGCCAGTGCTGAACGCCGTCACCAGCGGTGATATGCCGTAGAAGCCGAGGAGGGCTAGGATCGCACCCCAAATACCGGCGGAGAAGTTGTTCACCAGCATCTCGAAGCCAGGGCGGATCTTGCCGTCCCACAGGCGGTCGAGTTGCTTCATGGTCCAGCCACCGAGGGGGCCCATGATCATGGCGCCGATGAACATCGGGATGCCGGCGCCGACGATGACGCCCATGGTACCGATGGCGCCGACGACGCCACCTCGGACGTCATGGACCATTTTGCCGCCCGTGTAGGCGATCAGCAGGGGAAGCAAGTAGGTGATCATCGGGCCGACCAGGCCCACGTTGGGAACACCCTCGGCGTTGGTGCCGAAGCCACCGAGCACAGGCACAGGAATGTACCCCTTCTCGATGAACAGGGCCGTGATGAGGCCCCAGGCGATGAAGGCGCCGATGTTGGGCATGATCATGCCGGACAGGAATGTTCCGAACTTTTGGACACCAACGCGCACGCTGGTGCGGGGCTTCGCAACGGTCTCTGTTGCCATGTGAATTCCTAACGTGTGTCCCGCTGCGGCGCGGGGTCAGTCGATATAGATCGAGAGAGAACAGCCTTAGGAGCTGCTGGAAATGCGGTGAAGCCACTCAAGGAACAGCTTCAATTCAGAGCTGGAAAGTTGGTCCGAATGCGAGGCCTGCAGTGCCGCATTCAGGGCGATTGCCGCAACAACCACGGACGACTTACCGGAGTCGTCCGCTGCGGCGCCACGGGCGGTGTCCGTGGAGACGGCAAAAATCATGGAATCCCGGGTCATCGTTGAGAGCTCGAGGTTCCGTTCTTCCACCGGTTCTGCGATCAACATGAGCGTGACACCCACGTTGGCCGCCAGAATGCTTCGCGCCGCTTCGCGGGGCGGCACGTTGATCTGGCCGGAGATAGCGGCCTTGTTCAGCATCTCCTCCAGAAGCGCTTCAGCATCGGCCACGATTGCTGGGCGGCTTTCCGGCCGGATATTGCCGAACATCACCAGATACAGATGGGGTTGACTGAGTCCGAACTGGACGTGGTTGTCCCACATCCGCCGGACATCTTCCAAGGGCTCCCCGGACGGTGCAAAATCCCGCTCCCCCGCCACATACTCTTCAAATCCGGCCGATACGACGGCGTCGAACAGGCCTTCTTTGTCGCCAAAGTGGTGGTAGAGCGTTGGCGCCGTGACCCCGGCAAGCTTGGTGATCTGGCGCGTTGAGACCGCTGACCCCTCCGAATTCGCCAGCAATTCGGCAGCTGCGCGAAGCAACCGAATTTTGGGCGGAAGCTGGTCATCGAAACTCATAACCGCTACCCTAGCACCTATAGCGTTGCTATATGAAGTGGCTCACAAAGGAATTTTGTAGGCTAGTTTTCGAGGCTCCCGGTGCCGTCGCCGGAGGGCCTGAACCAACAAGCAGGAACAGAGGATTCAGTGCAGAATTTCCAAGGAGTAGGGGTAAGCCCTGGCCGCATCATTGGTTCCGTCCGCCAGATGCCCAAGCCGGTGAGTGAGCCGCCGTCGGGAGATCGATTGGCTGCGGACGTGAGCCCGGAAGACGCCGTCGCGGGCTTGAAAGCGGCTGCGCAAGCCGTCCATGACGAACTCAAGGGACGCGCGGACAGTGCTTCCGGCGACGGCAAAGCCGTCCTCGAAGCCACTGCCTTGATGGCCAAGGACACCATGCTCCTGAAATCGGCTGCCAAGCTCATCAACGCCGGGTCGTCGGCCGAAAGGGCCATCTGGGAAGCCGGCGCTTCCGTCTCCGAAATGCTGCACAACCTGGGCGGCTACATGGCCGAGCGTGCCACCGACGTCCTGGATGTCCGCGCCCGCATCGTGGCCGAACTTCGCGGCGTCTCCGCTCCCGGCATTCCTGCCTCCGACACGCCCTTCATCTTGGTGGCCGAGGACCTCGCTCCCGCCGACACCGCAACACTGAATCCCGCGGTGGTTCAGGCGCTGGTGACTTCAGGCGGCGGCCCGCAGTCCCACACGGCCATCATTGCGCGTTCGCTCGGCCTGCCCGCCGTGGTTGCAGCCCATGGTGTTGACGACATCGCGGATGGAACCGAGGTGTACGTGGACGGCGCGGCTGGCTTCATTGCCGTTTCGCCCACCGACGAGCACCGTGCGGCAGCTACGGCCTGGGCGGAAACCTCCGCCACCCTCGCCGAATTCGACGGAAACGGCACGACGGCGGATGGCCACCTGGTGCCGCTCCTCGCCAATGTGGGCGGAGCCAAAGACGCCGTGGCAGCTGCCGCTCTGGGCGCACAGGGTGTTGGCCTGTTCCGCACCGAGTTCTGCTTCCTGGAGCGCGACACCGAACCTTCCGTGGACGAGCAGGCCGCAGCTTACAAGGCCGTTTTTGACGCGTTCCCGGGCAAGAAGGTTGTGCTGCGCACCTTGGATGCCGGCGCCGACAAGCCCCTCCCCTTCCTCACGGATGCCACCGAGCCCAACCCTGCACTGGGTGTCCGCGGCTACCGCACCGATTTCACCACACCGGGCGTCCTGGAGCGCCAGCTCGAAGCCATTGCACGGGCAGCTTCGGAGTCCCAGGCAGACGTTTGGGTCATGGCCCCCATGATCTCCACCGCCGCCGAAGCCGGACGGTTCGCCTCACTGTGTGCCGCCGCCGGAATCCAAACGCCGGGTGTCATGGTGGAAGTTCCCTCTGCCGCGTTGACTGCTGCCACCGTGCTGCGCGAAGTCGGTTTCGCCTCTTTGGGCACCAACGACCTCACCCAGTACGCCATGGCCGCCGACCGCCAGCTTGGACCCCTCGCGGAACTCAACACTCCGTGGCAGCCTGCCGTGCTTCGGCTCGTGCAGCTCACCGTCGAAGGTGCGGAGCAGGAAAGCTCTGGTCGCGAAGGTACTGCCAAGCCCGTGGGTGTCTGTGGTGAGGCAGCAGCTGACCCGGCTCTCGCCGTCGTGCTGACCGGCCTGGGCGTCACCACACTGTCCATGACCGCGCGCTCCCTGGCCGCCGTCGGGACTGTGCTGAAAACCGTCACGCTGGAGCAGGCCCAGGAACTGGCCCGCCTGGCCCTTTCCGCGCCCAGCGCCACCGAAGCCCGAGACTGGGTCCGCGCCAAGCTGCCCGTGCTCGAAGAACTCGGCCTCTAAACCCTGTCTGTTTCTGTCGAAGGAGAAACCATGCCCGAACGCACAGCCACCATCGCCAGCCGCTCCGGCCTGCACGCCCGTCCCGCCGCCTTGTTCGCCGAAGCCGCGGGCGAGCAGCCCGTGGAGGTCACCATCGCCATGCAGGGCGACTCTGCCGATGACGCCCTCGACGCCGCCAGCATCCTTTCGCTCATGACCCTCGGCGCCGCTAAGGGCGACGTCGTTGTGCTGCGGGCCGAGGGCGACGGAGCCGACGCTGCGCTGGACGCACTGGTGAAGCTGCTGGAGACGGACCTGGACGCAGAGTAGTTTTTGCCCGGGCGGCCGTTTCGATGGTTCCCTGCCAACAGTGCCGTGCGCCCGGCATGACCCGCAGGGAACCCCCGAATCGGGCAGCCCACTCCCACAGGCTAGGCTTCTGCCATGGCATTGATAGCTCCCCGCGTCACTCCTGGCTTGCCCGCCGACGACGCCCGGAATCTGGCGCGCTCCCTCCAGGACAGCGACGACATCACCGTGTTCGTGGATGGCACGGTCCACCGCCTGCCGAACGAGGCCAGGGACGCCGTCGTCGACCTCCTCGCAAGACTGAGCCGCGGCGAAACGGTGACAGTGAGCAGCGTGGAGGAAATGCTCACCACATC
Source organism: Arthrobacter sp. Rue61a (assembly GCF_000294695.2). Lineage (NCBI taxonomy): Bacteria > Bacillati > Actinomycetota > Actinomycetes > Micrococcales > Micrococcaceae > Arthrobacter > Arthrobacter sp. Rue61a. The sequence continues at coordinate 4,399,445 of NC_018531.1, forward strand.
CCAGGCTGCAGAGCTCGCGGGCATCTCTCACACCTATCTGCGCAACATGACCGATCGCGGCGAAATACCGGTGGAGTACCGGGGAACGCATCGTCGGATCCGGCAGGCCGCCATCATCGCCTGGCTGGAAACGCAGAAGAAGAGGCAGCAGGCCGAGGCGAGCGCAGGAGCTGACGTCTCCACCGATTCCCACAGCTAGCCACGCCGAGTCGCCAGCATGCTGTTCAATAGCGGTATGGCTTCAAGCTTTTCGACCGTTTGGCCCGTGGTGCACCATGAACGCCGCGCCCTGTTGCAGGATCTGGAGCCGCTTCCGGCAGCTCACTGGCAGACGCCGTCCGTGTGTCCCGGCTGGGACGTCCACGACGTCCTGGCCCACGTAATCGACAGCGCCAAGACGACGAGGTTGAGCTTCATCCGCCGGCTGGTTGCCTCCCGAATGGATTTTGACCGTGATAACGCCGTAGGTGTGGAGCGCGAAAAGACACGAGAGCCTGCGCAGACGTTGAACGGGCTGCGCGCGGTGCTTTCGCGGACCTCGGGTCCGCCGGCAAGCTTGGCTACCCGGCTGGTTGAGGCGTTCGTCCACGGAGAGGATATCCGGCGCCCCCTCGGAATCCGCCGCGAGTACCCTCCTGTCCACGTTGCCACCGCCCTCAAGTACCAACTCAGGACTACAACCAAAATGGGCGGCGGCAAAGAGATCGCGCAGGGCTGGCGCTTGATTGCCACCGACACCGCGTTTGACCACGGGGATGGTCCCGCAGTTGAAGGGCCGGCGATCGCGCTGCTTCTTGCCGTGTCGGGACGGCCCGTGAGGGACGACGAATTGAGTGGCCCGGGCGCACCGGTTTTCCTGCAACAATTGGGAATTCAGTGAAAGCAGGAGCAAAGATGACCGCGCTACTCTCTGCCGACGTCGAAGTCTTGGGCCTGACCGGCCGGATTCTTTGGACCGAGGGCGCGCCTGCGCCGGAACCGGACGCCGGGCCCATGTCCGAGCCCGCATATATCCTGATCCACGGCATCGGGGTGTCGCATCGATATCTGGCGCGGCTGCATGCTGTCCTCGCGGCGAACGCGCCCACGTATTCACTGGACCTTCCAGGTTTCGCCGGGACTCCCAAGCCTGGGCGCCAGCTTTCAGTGGAGGAATACGGCGCGTTCATTGCCGAGGCCCTGAAGTCCCGCGGTATCGACTCCTACGTGTTGGTGGGTCACTCCATGGGCGTGCAGTTTGCCATCGAAGCGGCCTTGCACGCCCCCGAGCAGCTCAGGCAGTTGGTACTGATGGGGCCGGTGGTGGATTCGCGGCACAAGAATGTGTGGCGGCAGTCGCTGGCCCTGACACTGGACGGAATACTCCGCGAGAGCCCCACGTCCAACATGATCGTCATGTCCGATTATCTCCGCTGCGGCCCTCGCTGGTACCTCACGGAACTGCCGGTCATGATGAAATACCCCACGGAGAAACGCCTCGCCGGAGTCCAGGTTCCGGTGCTGGTTCTGCGCGGGAGCCGGGACCATGTGGCGGGCCCCGAATGGTCGCTGCGGCTTTCGCGGGCCGTGGCCCAGGGGCGACTGGTGGAAATCCCGGGCGTCGGGCACGTGGCTCAGCACATGCGTCCCAAGGCTGTGGCGGATGCCATCCGGAGCTTCGTCACCGCCACGACTCCCCACCGCTGAAGGTAAAGTACGACGCAGCCCCATGGCTTGGGCGCCCCTTGTTGGGTCAGCACGTCCCGGCTAGGCTGACGAAGCAAGCACAATAGTAAGTTTGCTTACGAAAGGGCTGATCGTGACCGACAAAAACTCGAATGAAGAAACCCAGGGCTTCGGCGCAACCGGCGCAACCGGGCCTTACGACACCACCTCCGATGCCGACAGCATCCACGACGATCCGGACATGCGCCAGGACGAAGACGATGACCCCGCCGCTTCCGCCAACCCTGATCCCCTCGACGGAAATGTCACAGGCTTGGAGCCGGGCGGCGGCGTGCCTCCGGGCGAAACCCCACCGGCCGAGGGCAGCATGAGCAGCGACCAAGGCCACGAAGAGTAGGGGCTAGGGCAGCCTCAGGATTTCCCCGAGATCGTAGTCGGCAGGCTCTTCCAGTTGCGAGTACGTGCAGCTCTCGGGGGTCCTGTCCGGCCGCCACCTACGGAACTGCGTGGTGTGCCGGAACCTGTCGCCTTCCATGTAGTCGTACTTTACTTCGATCACCAGCTCGGGGCGCAGCGGCACGAAGGAGAAGTCCTTACCCCCGCTCCACCGGCTTTGGGCGCCGGGCATGCGTGAACCCCCGGCAGTTTCATCCTGGTTGGCCCACTCACCCCATGGGTGCTCGCTGAGTTCAACCTGGTACGGCTCCAGTTCTGCCACCAAAGCTTCCCTGCGGGCCATAGGGAACGATGCCACCACTCCCACATGATGCAGCCGGCCAGTGTCATCGTGCAGGCCGAGCAACATCGACCCCACAACTTTCGCGGTCTTGTGCCAACGGAATCCCGCCACCACACAGTCTGCCGTGCGCTCGTGTTTGGTTTTGAACATCACGCGCTTGTTGGGTTGGTAGGCCCCGTCCAACGGCTTGGACAGCACCCCATCCAGTCCCGCGCCTTCCAACTGCACGAACCATTCCTGCGCCCGCTCGAGATCCGTCACTGCGGGGGTCACATAGACAGGCGGATCGGCCTTGGCGAGCGTACGCTCCAAGATGGCGCGGCGCTCGGAGAACGGCTTGTCCATGAGGTTCTCGTCGCCCAGCGCGAGGATGTCGAACGCAATCATGGACGCCGGGGTCTTCTCGGCGAGCATCCGGACGCGGCTGTCGGCGGGGTGGATCCTTTGCTGGAGTACCTCGAATTCGAGCCTCTTGCCCTCGATCAGGACGATCTCGCCGTCGATCACGCATTTGTCCGGCAGGTTCTTCCTGAGCGCCTCCACCACCTCGGGGAAGTAGCGGGTCATCGGCTTCTCGTTGCGGCTGCCCAGGACGATCTCGTCGCCATCCTTGAAGACGATGGTCCGGAACCCGTCCCATTTGGGCTCGTAGTGCCCAACATCGGGGATTGTCGGAACGGATTTGGCGAGCATGGGCGAGACGGGTGGCATCACAGGCAGGTCCATAGACAATGTCTACCTGCCGGTGCACCGCGAAGCTAGTGTTAGGCCATGGATATCTCGCTCGATCCAGAAGATCCAGCATGAGCTACCTGCCCCGGCGCCAGCCCCGAAGCCTAAGTCATAGAACCCCCTCGCTTGCTCAGACCTACCGCCCGTTACATTAATGTGACTTTACTTTCCGGCTCATGTACCGTCGTAGGGCGACCCGTATCTCCGCTGGGCCGCTTCCGGATTGACGCCGAGCTCTGCCGCAATCCGGGATCCGCCAGACCCGCGGCAGAGACGGGGGACCCAAAAGTTCCCGGACTTACTTCAAGTCCTTGGGGTGAAGCCGCTTAGGCGGCCGGACGGCCTCGTCCGAACCCGACAGCTAACCTCGAAGGCGTTGAGAGGCAACCACCATGTCCCCAACCATGGATCAGCCGCGCCGCGCCCAGACTGAAGGCGAGCGCACCAAGCCAACCGGACGCCGTCGGGCCCAACCCAGCGGATTCCTCACCAGCGCGCAGGCGGACGCCGCGACGCCCGAAAACGCCGTTAAGACAGGCACAACGAACACAGGCACGACGCCGGAACCCGCCACTGCGGCCATGCCCACGGTTGCGATGCCCGCCACTCGTGCGGAGGTTCGTGCGGCCGAGCGGCAGAGGGCAGCCCAGGCTGTGATCGCGCCCGAACTATCGGCCCCCGAAAAGTCCGCGACCGAGCAGGCGGAACCGGCAACTGCGGCGATTCCCGCCGTTGAGGCCGCTCAGGCTGCAGCGCCGGCGTCCACCACACCGGGACCTCCCACCGCGGCCATTCCCATCGTGCCGCCAGCCGCCACGACACAGGGCTCCCAGGAAGACGAGACCTCGGAACCCGCAACCGCAGCTATTCCAGTGGTGCAGCCTGAGACCTCGGAACCCGCAACCGCAGCTATTCCTGTGGTGGCCGCCCGCGCGGAGTCGCCGCGCGGCAAGTCCCCGGCGCAGGTTGCTGCAGCCGCGACGGCATCGGCGTCCTTGGCCAGCCGCAAGGACGTTCGACAGCCTGCCGCGCGCACAGCAACCAGGTCCAACTTCGGGGCGGGGTCTTCATTTGGCCGCGAACCTCATGCCGCGCTGCGAAAAGCCGCGTCGGTCAAACACATGAGCCAGCGCATGGCCGTGGTTGCCGGTGCCCTTGGCCTCGTGTTGACGGCCGGAACGTTGGGGCAGGCCCTCGAGCTTCCTTTCTTCGGCCAGGAGACCCCGGTCCAGGAAGCCAGCGGCAGCGATGGCCGCACCTCGGCTTCGGCGTCGCCCGCGCCCAGGGCGTCCTACTCCACGGCGTCATCGCCGTCAGCTTCGTCAACAGCAACGGAGACTTCGGAGGCCGGCCAGCCGGCAACGGTGGCGGAAGCACCTCAGGCCGTGTCGCCGTCGTCGACTGCAACCCCCAAGGTATCCCTCGCGGACCCGGTATGGGTTCCTTCAGCCATACCGTCCTCTGTCCCGGCCGCGCCTGGCGCTGCCAGCCCGGTCCCCACGCAGCCGGCTCCTGCGCCGAGCGAGGTGCCGTCGGACACGATCACCACGCCGACGCCCACGGTGACACCCACGCCCACTCCGACACCCACACCAACGGAAACTGCTACGCCGACGTCCAAGCCACGGCCGGGCAAGCCGCAGGCCGCAACCACGCCGCAGCCCAGCGAGTCGGCTCTTCAGGACATCCTGGATGCAGCCCGGACGGCCCTCAAGTGAGCACCCGGCTGCCCCGTACCTCCACTCATGTGGGATGGCATAGCCGGCTCTGCAGCAGCAGCCGGACTGCCACGTTCCGCCGCCGGATGGGGCGCTGGAGCTGCCAGCGTCTGCGGCGCTCGTAAGGACCCTTCAGATGCGCGGCCGCCCCGCCCAGCGCCGCGCCTTCAGGGCCGCATGCAACTCGAGCCGGATCGCGCCACTCAACGGATCAGCACCGATGAGTTGGCGGATCCGGCCGAGCCTGTTGTAGATGCTGCTCCTGTGGAGATGAAGTTTGGCAGCGACGTCCTGAACTGAGCCGTCATTGTCGTACAGCAATTCCAGGACGGGCAGGAGTTCGCCGTTCTTGTCGTGGTCCTCAAGCGTCCGAAAATGCACCGATCCTGTGTCATCCCAGCCGCCGGGCGCCACCAAGCGATCGAAAAGTTGATAGACACCAACAGTCCGGCTGTCCACCAACTCTCCCAAGGGCTGGTCCACTGCAGCCGCCTGCGCAGCAACCTTTGATTGACGGTACGCGCCCGAGAGCTGCCGGATGACTTGGAAGGGTTCGCTGATGCCCAGGATCACCCTGTCCACCTTGCGGCCCGCGCGTTTTGCAAGCTCCAGCTGATAGTGCACCAGTACTTGGGCGTGGTCCGCCCGGCCGCCCGACTCGCGGAACAACACCACCGAATGCGTCTCCGTTCCGGCGCTGAACAGGGCAGCGTTGACGCCGATAGTGGACTGCAAAGCCGCGGAACGGTGCGTCAGGGTAGCGGCAATGGGATCGACGTCGGACCTAGCGCCATCAGGGTCGAGGATGGTCACCAGCTGCCACGGACCGCGGCCCTGGATTTCCTTCCAACCCGCGACGGCGGCCACAGCGTTCGATTCGCCGCCGCAAGCTGAGAGAAACTCCTGTTCACGCCTTCGCCGGAACTCCGATTCAGCCGTATTGGAATCAAGGAGCAAGCCCGCCAACAGGTCCAGCTCGTCACGCACGCCGGGCAACTCAGCGAGTATCGCCGTCGCACTCTGTTCTTCAAGGTCCAGCTGTACCCACAAGTACCCCACGCGGAAACCGCGGACCAAAAGTGGCACGCAGACGCGGCCCAACATGCCGAGTTCATCGTTGGCGGGAACCACGACGGGTCGCACCGCCGTGGCAATGCCGTGAGCGAGCTGCCAGGCGCTGACGTCGCTGGGGACCCGCTTGCTCAGGAGGAAGTTCACCCGGACGCGGTCGGCGTGGGATTGGTTGGAGCTGTAGGCCAGGAGAACGCCGTCGAGGTCCTCCAGGGACAGTCCTCTGCCCAGCTTCAAGGCCACGCGTTCAACGATCTGTTCCACGTCCTGCTGCATCCCGAAAGCGTACCAACAGCAGGCGACACTTGACGCTTCAGTCCTCGACAAATGTCGAGCATCATCGCTGCAGAACCTTGATTTTGCGGGGTTCCGGCGTGCTGGCTGCTCGGAGTCCATGTCGCCTGCCTCACAGCCGGATTTATTCTGGAATCACAGCCCGCAACACATTTTCGGCCGAAGAGGCCGCTAACGATGGAGCCCACAGATGATCATCGGCGTCCCCAAAGAAATCAAGAACAACGAGTTCCGCGTAGCCATCACGGCCGCTGGCGTCCACGAGTTCCGCACCCACGGACACACCGTTCTGGTTGAACGCGGCGCAGGCCTCGGCTCGGGCATCACCGACGAGGAATACTCGATCGCCGGCGCCGAAATCGTCAACGAAGCAGATGACGTGTGGGCCCGCGCGGACATGGTCATGAAGGTCAAGGAACCCATCGCGGCCGAGTACCACCGCTTCCGCAAGGGCCTCATCCTCTTCACCTACCTCCACCTCGCCGCAGAACCCGAACTCACCGCCGAGCTCATCAACTCCGGCGTCACGGCCATCGCCTACGAAACCGTGCAGGAAGGCCGCACCCTTCCGCTGCTCGCCCCGATGTCCGAGGTCGCAGGCCGCCTGTCCGTCGTGGTCGGCGCATCCTCGCTCATGGCTCCGGCCGGCGGCAAGGGTGTCCTCCTGGGCGGCGTACCGGGCGTGCGCCCGGCCAAGGTTGTTGTCCTCGGCGCCGGTGTTGCGGGAACCAACGCCGCCGCCATGGCGCTGGGCCTCGGTGCTGACGTCACCATCATGGACATCAACATCAACCGGCTCCGCGAACTGGATGCCCTGTACCAGGGCCGCCTGAAGACCGTAGCCTCCAACGCCTACGAGATCGAGAAGTCAGTTATCGACGCAGATCTCGTGATCGGCTCCGTCCTGATCCCCGGCGCCAAGGCACCCAAGCTGGTCACCAACGACCTCGTTGCCCGCATGAAGCCGGGCTCGGTTCTGGTGGACATCGCGGTTGACCAGGGCGGCTGCTTCGAGGACACGCACCCCACCACCCACCAGGAACCGACGTACAAGGTCCACAACTCGATCTTCTACTGCGTTGCCAACATGCCCGGCGCTGTTCCGAACACCTCCACGTACGCACTGACCAACGTCACCCTGCGCTACGCCGTGGCCCTGGCCAACCTGGGCGTCAAGGCCGCTTTCGACCGCGACCCCGCACTCGCCGCCGGCCTCAACATCGCCGCAGGCCACGTGGCACACCACTCCGTTTCCGAGGCGCACAACCTGCCCCTCGTCAACGACTGGCACACGCTAGTTTCCGCGTAGTTCCAAGGATTAACAAGCGCGACGGCGGGGTGCCGCTTCCACGAGAAGCCGCACCCCGCCGTCGTGGTTAACCCGCGGGGATGCTTGGGTCTGCCGGGAGCGACGGGATGAGCTGCGTCGGAACCGGCACGGGAACACCCGATGGGCCCAGCTTTGAGGGATCAATCTTGGAAGGGTCGATACCCGGCGGTGTCACGGGTAGAGCTGGAGGCGTCGGGATAACGCCGTTGCCGGGGTCCTTCTGCGCCGGTGCCTTGGGCGTGTGCGGCGACGCGCCACCGGGCCCCGGCTGAGGAGCGGGAACGGCGGGGTTGCCCGGCGCGTCCGGCGTCGGCTGCGGCTCCGCCGGAACAGGAGCTTGCTGCGGCTCTTCCCGGACAGGCAACGGCCCGGGGGTGGTGCCGGCGGGTGCACCGGGCTGGGGAGCACTACCGGAACCCGGGCTCAGCTGCGAGACCACGGAACCGATCGCTGCCCCGAGATGCTGGAAGGCCCCCGGCAGGCCGCCCTCTGCAGCGACGGCGGCCGTAGCACCGCCGGCCAAGGACACAGCAACAGCGAGACCCGCGATGGCCGTGCGGCGCTTCTTCCGACGCCGGGCGGCAAGTTCGTCTACGGGCGCGGGTTCCGGGGCTACCGTGGCGAGTACCGCCGTCGGTGCATCCGACACCGCGGACGGGCCGTCCGCCGTCGTGATGTGCTGGGTGGCAGTGATCCCCTGGGGGGCAGCTATTTGCTGGGTGGCAGCGGCCGGGCCGCCGACCATGAGCGCGCGAACAGCCTCGGACGGCAGAGGGGCAGTGCCCGCCAGGGATCGGAGCTCAAGTAATTCAGTGCGCAGCTCGGCGTCGTCCGCGAGTCCGGCATCGGCCAGCAGGTGGTCGATTGCCCGCTGGTCGCTGAGTCCGCGGGGCGCAAATTGTTCGCTCATGATGTGCCGTTCCTTAGTAGTGCACGCTTCTTCAGTGCACTCAATGCCCTGCGCTGCAGTTGTTTGACGGCGCCTTGGGATTTGCCCATGATCGCCGCGGTATCTTCCACTGAGACATCGGCTACGACCCGGAGGGCCAAGACCTCCCGATAATCGTCGGGGAGGTCATCCAGAATCTCCGTGACGCCCAAGCCGGCGACCCGCCCGAACGCCTGGTCCTCCGCCGATGGCGCCCGCCGAGCGTCCAAGTCCGCTTCATACGGCGTGGAGTCGGGCGTTCGTTCCCGTTTGCGATAGTGATCCACCATCCGGGCGTGGGCTATGGAGAACAACAGGGTCTTTGCTCCTTGGAGCCCGCCATGCAGCGTTTCCAGCTTTGGGTACAGGGCCAGGAATACGTCCTGCGTCACGGCTTCGGGGTCGTCCACGCCGCGTGCCCGGAGGTAACCAAACACCGGTCCGGCGAAGTTATTGTAGGCAGCCGTGAAGAGCAGGGCGGGATCGTCCTGATCCGCCTGCACGTATTCATCAGCCAAAGGGTCAAGCACCCGTGGATGTCTCCGTCCCACATTACGTAGCGGGGCTCCTTGTCCTAAGCCAAGGAGCCCCGCCCTTAAACCGTAACCGCTGCTTGCTTAGCGGACAGAATCGAGAGACGCGCCGGGAACAGCCGGAACCTGCGTCGGCAGCTCAGGCGTCGCTGGAACGGCAGGCACCGCGGGGACAGCCGGCGTCGCGGGCACGGCGGGTACTGCGGGTACAGCCGGAACAGCAGGCGTTGCAGGCAGTTCGGAGGTTACGGCGGCGTCTGCGTCGGCCTCTGCCTTGGCGGAGCCGTCAGCCTTCAGGCCGGCGGCGTTACCGGCTTCGACCACGGCTTCGCAGTGCGCCTCCACCTTGGCTTCGCCACCGGCAGCGATGGTCAAGGACTCGAAGCCCGGGACCTTCGCATCGGACTTCAAGCCGCCATTGAGGAAAGCGGTGCAGAGGCCAAACGCCTCCGGAGACGTGGCGTCTTCAACTGCCGCTTTGGCATCGGACACAGCGTCCGTGGCCTTCGCCTGGCCAGCCTCGGCGGCCTCAGTTGCTGTGGACTGCGCGGTCTCGACGGCGTCAGTCGCCTTGGTCTTGGCGGTTTCGGCTGCGTCGGCTGCCTCAGCGGCCTTCTCAGCAACCGGAGCCGGCGCGCCAACGAAGTCGTGAGCGGTCTGCTGGATCCCGGCGGGAAGTGCGCCGTTGAAGGCAGCGACACCGGTTCCGCCGGCAGCTACAGCTCCGGCAGCCAGGACGCCCGCGGCGACTTTGCTGGTGGCAAGGACAGTGAACAAGGACATGAAACCCTCCGACAAACGATTTTGGGATTGCCCCGGCCGCGGTTGGGTCGCGACCGGATGATCAGCGTGCGGACGTGGCCCGCACTCCCCTTACATCGTTCGCGGCACCGGCGAGGTTACGCGTTGTCCTGAAATTCTTTTTTGCCGGGTTTCATCGCCGACGAATGTGGGTGTCGCTCACGAATCTAAGCGGCCAGCGCCCTGGCTTGTTCAATCAGCTTCAGCACCGCAACGGAGTCGGCTGGATCCACCGGCGCCGGAAGCGCGGAGGCGGTGCCGCCGTCGTCGAGTTTCTCAGCGAGAATACGGTAGAACTCGGGGTAGGCGCCGTGCTCAGTGGGGATGATGCTGCGCTGCCCGTTCAGTTCCAGCGTTCCATGATTTTCAGCAGGCTCGACGCCGTACTCCGCGTCCGTAGGCAGCCCGCCGCCCAGCACAAAAGGCTCCTGCGGGTCGGTGCCGAACTTCACGAAGCCGCCCTCAGTGCCCAGAATGCGGAAGCGCGGGCCGTGGAGGTGGCTGTTGAGGTTGATGGTGACGTGGCTGATCACACCCGACTCGTGCTGGAGTGCGAGGAAGACGTCGTCATCGGCGCTCTCCTGGGGGCGGCGGGCCGCGATCTCAGCAAAGGTAACAGTGGCGGGGCCAAAGAACCGGAGAGTGAGATCGAGGACGTGGGTGCCGAGGTCGAACAGGACACCGCCGCCGTCTTCCGCCGTGGCACTGGCTTTCCACGCCTTGGCGATCTCCGGTGCCCAGCGCTCCATGCCCACCTCAAACCTGGTCACGGTACCCAGCGTTCCGGCGTCGAGCAGTTTCTTCACGGTGAGCGAGTCTCCGTCCCAGCGCCGGTTCTGGTAGACAGTGAGGACGCGGCCCAGCTTCGCCGCGAGTTGGATCAGATCCTCGCCCTGGGCGCTGTGAACCACGAACGGTTTATCAACGACGACGTCGAGCCCGGCTTCCAGCGCAGCTTTTGCGAGCGGGAAATGGGTTGCAGGCGGTGTGCCGAGGACAATGAGGTCCAGTTGGTCGGCCAGTGCCAGGATGTCCTGCGGGGTGTTCACGATCCTTGCCTGCGGGTAGCGTTCCCTGGCTTTCGCTTGGCGCCCCTGGTCCGAAGTTGCGATGACGGCCAGCTCGTAGGCGGGGTTGCTGGCGATGAAGGGCGCGTGAAAGACGCTGCCAGAGAGCCCGAAACCGGCGACGGCGGTACGGATCGGCGTGGAAGTCATGACCCTAGGCTACCGATCCTCTCTCACGTAATAGCCCTTTTACGCCAACCCTCTATCACCGGGTGAGAGAGCGATCCGCCCAAGCACGTGGGAAGTGAGAGAGAGAGTGGGGACGGCGAAGGCCGGGAACCTCCCGAACCGATGAACAGGTTCAGGGAGATTCCCGGCCTTCAGGAAACTGCACTTTGGGAAACTACAGCGGGAAGGCTACTTCTTGGTGCCCTTTTCCCAGCCGATGGTGGTCCAGTCAGGAACGTTGGAGTTGCTCTTGAACAGGGACGGACCGTAATTGGCCAGGCCCGTGCGCACGAACTGGATCTCCGGGCCGTTCAGCACGGTACCCATGGAGAAGTACTTCTCCATGTGCTTCTTCTCGACCTCCATGGCGGCCTTGTTGCGTTCTTTGTCATCCGAGATGGTTGCCAGGCGCTCGATTTCGGCATCCAACTCAGCGTCGCCGAGCTTGTTCTCGTTGGTGGTCGACTCGTAGAACTGCTTAACCCCGCTAGTCGCATCCGCGCTAACGGTGTAGCCCGAAATCGTCAGGTCAAACTCTCTGGACCCGAGAACCTTCTGGAAGTCCGCGTCACCGCGCTGGTCGATAGACACGTCCATGCCAGCGGCTTGGAGCTGCTTCTGCAGGGTCTGCGAGGTGGCAGCCTGGGTGGGATCGTCGCCGAAGTAGGTGACCTTGAAGGACACGGGGACGCCGTCCTTAGCCATGATTCCCTTGTCGTTGGCGGTGTAGCCGGCGTCGGTCAGGACCTTCTTGGCAGCCTCGGCACCGGTGTCCTTCACGGGGTAGTTGTCCTGGTAGTACTCAGAGAACGGCATGAGCATCATGGAGCCCGAGCTCTCTTCGGACCAGTTCAGGCCGTTGAAGCGGACATCGCGGATGGCCTTGCGGTCCACTGCGGTGAAGATAGCCTTGCGTACAGCAACGTCGCTGAGGGCAGGCCGCTCGGCGTTGAGGTTCAGACCACCGGCGAACAGTCGCTGGCCGCGGCGAACTTCGGCGTCCTTGGTTCCTTCAAGCTGCTTATAGCGGCTCAGGGTGCGAGCGTCAGTAGCATCAATTTCGCCGTTCTTGAAGGCGGCGATGGTTGCACTGGGTTCCATCTGGCGCCAAACGATCCTGTCGAGGACCGGCTTCTGGCCCCACCACTTATCGTTAGGGACCATCGTGACGGTCTTGGCGGTGGTGTCGTAGTTCTCCACCTTGAACGGGCCAGCCATCCATTCAGGGTGCATGTTGCCAGCAAAGCCTTTGTTGAAGGTCTCCGCGTTGTTGACGGCCGGGTGGATCAGACCGAAGAAGAGATCCTCGAGGGGGAAAACGGGCTTGCTGGTGGTGACAATGACTTCCTTGTCGTTGGCACCAGCTACGACTGATTCAACAAACGGATATGACCCCGGGTTGACGATGTCAATCGCCTTATCTTCGCCGCGGGACATCTTCCAAGTGTTCTCGAACGTCTTGACATCGATAGGCGTACCGTCGTTCCAGGTTGCCTTTTCGTTGACCTTGATGGTGATGGTCTGTTTACCATCCTTGACTTCGCTCTTCACCTCTTCGCAGAAGTCCTTATTCGGCTCAGCCTTGCCGTCAAAGTCCAGCTTCCAGCAACCGCCGATCCCGCCGCTGCTAAGGCCTGCCGGATTGACTGGAGTCAACACAGCTGAGGTGGCGGCGCTGTTCCCGACGTTGGAATTATTGTTGAAATCCGGCCCGAGATCCACGGTTGGCAGTGTCACCGTGCCGCCCTGCTCCAGATCCTTTGCTTCCTTGGCGTTGACGCTAATCAGCTTGCTGATATCGCCGCCGCTCTCTTCGGCCTTCTGAGAGGCCGGACCCGACGGCGTTCCCCCGCCGCAAGCGGTCAGCATGAGCGTCGCTGCGAGCGCTACGCCACCGATCGTCGTGTATTTTTTCATGGTTTGCCCTTCATGTTTACGACTGGAAATCTTTGCGAGTTGAATAACAGGGTTTCAATCGATGCGTCATATGTCGTCAGGCATGCACCACCAGCATGTCAGCATCTATCTCTCCGTCCGGGAAGAAGCAGGCGAAGTCCTGTGTGCCTTCCTTCTCCGCAGCCAGTGGCGGCTCCAGAGTAAGGCACTTCTCTTGCTTTGCGGCAGGTAGTGCGGCAAAGACAGGACACCGGGTGGCAAAATTGCATCCCTTGGGAGCATCCAACGGGCTTGGAAGGTCACCCTGGAGGATGATGCGTTCACGGGTGCGTTCCAGGTTGGGGTCCGGCACCGGGATCGCGGACAGCAGGGCCCGGGTGTAGGGGTGGCGCGGGTTGCCGAAGACATGGTCCACGTCCCCTGTCTCCACGATCTTGCCGAGGTACATCACGGCAACGCGATCGGAGATGTGTCGGACCACCGAGAGGTCGTGGGCCACCATGAGGTAGCTCAGGCCAAGTTCGGCACGGAGCTTGTCCAGCAGGTTGATGACACCGGCTTGCACGGATACGTCCAGTGCGGAGACCGGTTCGTCCAGGACAACGAGCTTCGGATTGACCGCGAGCGCGCGGGCGATGCCGATGCGCTGGCGCTGCCCGCCGGAGAACTGGTTGGGGAAGCGGTTCACGTGGTCCGGTTGCAGGCCCACCAGCTTCATGAGTTCCATGATGCGTTTCTTGATGGCAGCCTTGGGCATTCCCAGGTTTTCCAGGGGTTCGGCCAGGACTTCGTACACCGTGAAACGCGGGTCCAGGGCGCCCGTGGGGTCCTGGAAGACCATCTGCATTTCCTTGCGCATGGCCATCTTGGTCTTGTGATCGGTGGCCACCTTGTTGCTGACGCCGCCGATGACCACTTCGCCCACTTGGTCCGGGTGGAACTCCATGATTTCCAGGAGCGTGGTGGTCTTGCCGCAGCCGGACTCCCCCACAATGGAAACGCACTCACCTTCGCGGATATCAAAGCTCAGGCCATCCACGGCCTTGACCGTGCCGATCCGTCGCTTGATCAAGGCACCCTTGAGCAGCGGGAAGTGCTTCTTGACGTCCTTGAGTTCCAGGACCTTTGCGCGCTCGGCGCGGGCTACGCCGTCGAACTTTGACACTGGCTTGGGCGGCGCGTGGAAAATCTTGTGGGCGTCAGCGTTACCGGACAGTTCGCCAGCCTTGATGCAAGCGGCTTTGTGTCCCAAGGTCTGTCCCTCAACACCGGGCACCGGGAACAGTTCCGGTTCCCCGTGCAGGCAGGCATCGCTGACCATGGGGCAACGGGCAGCGAAGGAGCATCCGGTCACCGGCAGGGCCAGGTTGGGCGGCGTCCCTTCAATGGGAACCAACGACTGCCTGGTGGCGGTGTCAACACGGGGAACTGCGCCGAGGAGGCCCAGCGTGTACGGCATCCGCGGGTTGTAGTAGATGTCCTCCGCAGTGCCGGTTTCCACAGGCTTGCCCGCGTACATGACCATGATGTCGTCGGCCATGCCGGCCACGACGCCGAGGTCGTGCGTGATCATCACGACGGCGGCGCCGGTCTCCTCTTGCGCGGTGTGCAGGACTTCCAGCACTTGCGCCTGGATGGTGACGTCCAACGCCGTCGTGGGTTCATCCGCGATAAGTACGCGCGGATCGTTGGCGATCGCAATGGCGATCATCACGCGCTGCCGCATACCGCCGGAAAATTCGTGCGGGAAGGCCTTCAGCCGGTCCTTGGGGCTCGGGATGCCCACCATGCGCAAAAGGTCGACGGCGCGGGCTTCTTTCGCCTGCTTGCTCATTGTCGGGTTGTGGACAGTCAGCGCCTCAATAATCTGGGTGCCCACCGTGTAGACCGGAGTCAGCGAGGACAGCGGGTCCTGGAACACCATGGCGATGTCACTACCGCGGTGCTTGCACATGGCTTTGTCGCTGAGGCCCAGGAGTTCCTTGCCCTTGTAGCGGACGGAGCCTGTGATGTCCGCGGTTTCGGGCAGGAGTCCCATGATGGCCATGGACGTCACGGACTTGCCGGAGCCGGACTCGCCCACAATGCCCAGCGTCTTCCCCGGCATGAGGTCGAAGTCGACGCCCCGGACTGCATGGACCACACCGTTCTCGGAGTTGAAGCGGACGTTCAGGTCGCGGACGCTGAGGACGGCATCGCCGGGTGCGTAGAGTCCGGCGTCGCGGAGGCGCTCGGCGGGAGTGGTGTTGGTGCTCATTTGGTGGTCTTCTTCGCAGTCTGGGGCTTGGCCTGCTTCGCCCGGCCGATGGAACTGGAGCTGGGGTCGAAGGCGTCGCGGAGGCCGTCGTTCATCATGGCCAGCGAGCCGGTCAGCAGGAACATGACGGTGAGCGGAACCCAGAACATCCACGGGAAGGAGGACACCTGGCCGGTCGCTTGCCCGATGAGGACACCGAGGCTGACGTCAGGGAGCTTGATACCGATGCCGATGAAGGAGAATGCCACTTCGGCCAGGATTGCGCCGGTGATGCCACGGGTGAAGTCGAGGACCAGCAGTGAGCCGATGTTCGGAACGAGGTGGCGCCATACGATCCTGCGGGACGGGACACCCATGTAAGTGGCGGCTTTGACGTAATCGCGCTGCATCAGGGACATGGCCAGCGAGCGCACCAGGCGGGCGGTTCCCATCCAGCTGAAGAACAGGAGCACGACCACCAGCAAGAGCCAGCTGGGGAGGTCCTTGAGCCCACCGCTTCCGCTGGTTGCGACGGCGACCACCAGGATGGCGGGCATCATGATGAGCGCTTCAAGGATGAACAGCATGGTGGCATCCACCTTGCCGCCGAAGAACGCCATGGTGCAGCCGTACACCGCAGAGATCAGCACGGACACGCCGCCCACGATCAGGCCGATGAGAATGGAAGTCCGGGTGCCATCCACAATGAGCGCCATGAGGTCGATGCCGGCCTGTGTGGTCCCCAACAAGTGGTCCGGCGACGGCGGCATACCGATGTTTAGCGGATCAAGGGTGTCCTTGTCCCACGAGGTCAGGAACCCGCCAAAGATGGAGAAGAGGAACAGCGCCAGGAAAATGAACAAACCGGCGACGGCGGTCCGGTTCCGCATGAAGCGACGGAAGATGATCCGGGACTTCCCAATGACGACGTCCTGGTCGGCAACCCGGGCTTCGTCGATTTCCGCAATGGGATCAATGATGTTGGTCATTACTGGACCCTCACTCGTGGATCGACCAGCGTGGTGGCGAAGTCGGCAAGGATGGCGCCGATCGCGAAGATCACGGAGCCGTAGGCCAGCGTGGCTGTGGCTACGTTGACGTCCTGAAGGCTGATGGCCTGGATACTCCAGAGGCCGATGCCGGGCCAGGCGAAGATGGCCTCCGCGAAGAAGCCGCCCGTGAAGATCGCCGGGATGGTGAACGCAATGCTCTGTGCCACTGGGATGAAGGAGACACGCAGTGCGTGCTTCCTGATGGCCTGGTTGCGGGTCAATCCCTTGGCCCGGGCGGTGCGGACAAAGTCCGCGTTCACGTTGTCCAGGAGGTACTGCCGCTGGGCGATCTGGTAACCGGCCCAACCGAAAATGGTCATCGCGAAGGTGGGCACGGCGTAGTGGGCCACAAGGTCGACGAAAGCCGGCCAGCCTGGCTCAATTCCCGGCGTCGAAATTCCCGTCACGAAGAAGATGCGCTCGCCCACTGCCTCATTGATGCTGATGGCGCCCAGCTGCACCAGGAAGTAGGCGATGGGCGCGGGGAGGATGTGGACCAGGTAGCTGTAGGACGTGATGACGCGGTCTTGGAATTTGTACTGGCGGGCGGCGGAGTAGACGCCGAGCGCGACGCCGATGATCAGTGTCAGGATGATCGAGGCGATGAACAGCCGGGTGGAGACCAACACGCGGTCCGCGAATTCGGCGTTGACGAAGGCCCCGTTGGGGCTGCGGCCCCAGTCCCAGCGGGTGATGATGCCCCAGAGCCATTGAATGTACCGTTCCCACGGGTTCAAATCCGGATCCAGGCCGAGTCCCCGGAAGGACGCCGCTACCTGTTCGGGGGTTGGCCGCGGGATTTTCTCCTGCTCCAGTACTGCGGGCTTCAGCGACGAGACCGCCAGGAAGTACCCCGCGCTAGTGGTCAGGAAGATCATGATCAGGTAAATGCCCGACCGCTTCATCAGATATTTCAGCATGTCGGGCGGCTGCCCCGAATCGTGGCAAAACTCAATGCTCGTCCTTCCGCGGTTCCCGGCTGTGGCCGGCGTCAGCTACGAATTGGCGCAGCGGGTTCTTGGGCCCCCCGCACCCCTTCAGTGATCACCAGCCCTGTATGGCATGCGTCACATTCAAGAGGAAACTACCACAATAACTGCTTCACGTTTTGCTTCGAGGCGTCCGGTTTCGCGCCTGCAGCCAGATTGTTATGTGCAGGTTGCGCCATGTTTACGACGCCGGCAGCATTGTTGCGCTGTCAGCGGGACGGATGGGGGCGCTAACAGTGCCGGCTGGCGCCGCGGTGTGATCTAAGCGGCGCCCATGAGCCGAGTGACCAGATCGCGCCATGACTCCGCTAGCCGGGTGGGGGAAATGCCGCGGACACGGACGTCGTCCACTATCCGCTCAGGGTCCAGCGCGTAAGTCAGGGACATCGCCATCACCCAAGGGTCCGCGATTCCCGCCTCCCGCAGCAGGACCTCCATATGTCGATGCGAAAGTTTGGTCGCCGGCACATCGAACCTGTTACGGGTAGCCGCCCCGGCGGCTTTCAAGAGCTCGCCGTTCTCGAGGACAAAATAGATGCGCCCCTCCCCGAAGGCCACCAAGCGATCCAGCGGTGCGGCCCCCGGACCAAGTGGCGGCGGCCCGAACATGAAGCCGTGCTGGAATTCGGACTCGGAGTCACTCAGCAGGGTCATCATGAGCCCGGCGCGGCTACCAAAGCGGCGGAATACTGTCCCCTTGCCCACTTGGGCCTTGCAGGCGAGCGCATCCATGGTCAGCGCTTCAGCGCCAAACTCGGCCACCAAGTCCCGGGCAGCATTAAGCAAGCGCTCGCGATTCCTCGCTGCATCACTGCGCTCGTGGAGCGCACCCAGGGGCACGTCCGGACGGATTGGGATCGAGCTCACAGAAATATTCTAGACCCCGGGAATAGAAAGCGGACCATAGTCCGTTTAGTATCGGTGAAGGCCCCAAAGCCCAGACATCGCAGGTCGGGTCCGCAAGGTACCCGGCCAGACACAAGGAGACACCATGTCCAAGAGCACTGTTCTTACCCTCGTCGGCAGCCTGCGCGCCGATTCCCACAACAAGAAGCTCGCCGAAGCCATCCAGCTGAACGCACCCGAGAACGTTGACGTGCGGATCCACGGCTCGCTGGGCACCATCCCCTTCTACAACGAAGACATCGACGTCGAAGGCCAGGTTCCCGCCGAAGCCGCCGCCCTCCGCGCTGCAGCAGCCGACGCCGACACCATCCTGCTGGTCACCCCCGAGCACAACGGCACCATGCCCGCCTCCCTGAAGAACGCCATCGACTGGCTGTCCCGCCCGTTCGGTGCCGGCGCCCTCTCCGGCAAGCCGACCGCCGTCGTCGGAACCGCCTTTGGCCAGTTCGGCGGCGTGTGGGCCCAGGACGAGGCCCGCAAGGCCGCTGGCATCGCCGGCGCAAAGGTCCTTGACGACGTCAAGCTGGCCGTTCCGGGTTCCATGATCCGCTTCGCTGAATTGCACCCGAAGGACGACGCTGAAGTTGTTGAGCAGATCAAGGGCATCTTCGAGCCCCTGACCGCCGTTCAGGACGAAGAAGAAGCAGCAGCTTAGTCTCTACGCTTTTAATGCCCCTGTCCCGCTTTCGGCGGGGCGGGGGCATTCGCGTTTCTTCAGCTTTGCCGTGCCGGGCGTGACCAACTCTTGTCCGAACCGTCACCCTAACGGCATGTTGTGATCCGCCGTCCAGTCCTAACGTAGGAAGTACAGGTGGACGGACAGGAGCGCGGGCTGTCATGCATGCCGGACGGGGAACAAAAAGTACGACGGCGATCACGGCCGCCTGCCTCCTCTTCGGCCTGTGGGTGGCTGGCTGCACCGCAGTGCCCGCTGGACCTGAAGATTCCGAGGTCGCCGGACCGTTGCCGACAGTTTCCGTGACTCCCCCTGCCGTGCCCAGTACCGAGCCGGTGGCTTCAACCCCTGCGGCGTCGGCTTCAGGGACTTCGGCCCCTGCACAGCCCAGCCCGGGTACTCCCTCGGTTGCCGTCCCGGCTGCGCCGCCCGCACCATCCACCGCGCCCCCGAGCAGCCCGTCGCCTGCGCCGACCCAGCCGGTGCCCGTCGTCGAGCCTTCACCCCAGCCGGGCACCAGCGCACCCGAACCAACAGCGACCGCAACGGTCATACCCGTGGACTCTGCCGACTCCGGACCAGCGGTCTACTACGTAGCAATTGACGACGGCGGCGCCCGCGGCGTGCGGTTCGGATGTAACGACAGCCTGGTACCGGTCAGGGGCGTTGCCGTGCCCGGCGATCCGTTGTCCGTGGCACTCGGCCGGCTGCTGGAGGCCGGGATGCCGGTGGACAGCGACGCGGCCCTCTACGACGCCCTGGCTGATTCATCCCTGCGCTACCTCTCCGGCTACAAGAGCGGGGCAACAGTGGTGGTTAACCTCAGCGGATCACTGCGGCCCGGGGGTGTGTGCGACATTCCACGGATCCAAGCTCAACTGACCCAGACCATAGTGCAGGCCAGTGGTGCTTCGCGTGCCGAGATCTACGTGAACGGCCGGACATTGACGGAGGCGCTAAGCGTGCGGTGATCCCGCGCCTGCCGTTCTTCAGGGAGTGGCTACGCCGTTGCGATAGCCAGCACCCTCCGCAGTGCCCACGCCACACGCAGCAGGGCAAGAACTGAAGCGAAGGCCAGCACGAAGACCAGCGCCTGAGGGATCCACAGGCCCGTGACGGCGTCTCCTTCGAGGATCACCGTGACCAGGGCAGCAACCACCAGCAGGCCCAGCCCAGGGATGGCAAACAGGAACACCTCGCCGATCTGACGCCGGTGGGTAGCGGATAGTTTCTCCAAGGGAAGTTCGCGCTGACCCGGTGCAGCTTTCTTTCCCAGCACGTTGATCAGCATGGAAACACTGGTGAGGGTCAGGCCAGCCGTAGCCCCTGCCAGGGTCGCGAGCGTTTGGAAGAGGGTACGCCGGGCGCCGGGGTCCACGTTCTCCAGCATCAATGGTTGACGCGCAAGCAGGGCGATTCCCAGCCACAGCAGCACGGCCAGTGCAGCCCATCCGAAGTCAGCGCTGGGGTGCAACAGAAACCAACGCCACAAAGTCCTGCGGCGGCCGGTTCGCTCGACGTCAACCTCGTACAAGCTCATGATCCGCACCGCCTTGGTTCTCCCCTGGTGCGTGACTGGCTGGTACGTGCCTGGCTGCTTCCGGACTAGCCGCTACGTGACCGCCCTTTTCAGCGCTCTCCACCGCGGCCGCCAAAGCTGCCCGAACAGTGGCCATTCCACCCGCAACGATGTCCGGCACCAAACCTGAATCAGCCGAGCCCTTGATGTCCGGCAATGTCCTCGCGAAAAATGCCTCGTTGTCCCTGGCCTGTTTATTGAGGATGGCGATAGCCTCAGCGGTGGACTTCTGAGGATCATTGAAGACGTCCGGATCTACTTCGATGTGCGAGATGAACCGCTCCTTCAGCAGGTCCACCACCTCACGGTCCCCCGTCAGGGAGTCCTTGCCCTCCGCCACAACATAATCGAAATGTTCCACGGACCCGGCCCTGCGGAAGAGGTCGATCAGCTGTTGAATGCGGTCACGGATCCGCTGTTTGTCCTCTGCCTTGCCGGACCTGCCCACGCTCAAGGAAATACGGAATGTACCCTCATTCATGAGGCGCGACGCGCTGTCCAGGACATCAGCCCACTCGCCCTCCATGAGCTTCCCGGACAGACGTTCGGCGGGAAGGGCGAACTCGAAACGGCTCACCTCCAGTCGGGTGAGGATTTCCTCGATATCCTCGCGGACCACCGGCACCTGGGCTGGCTCAAGCCCCAGCATTCCCTCGAGATACTCGCCCATCCTGGACGCGCGGGGGCCGTTGCCGCTGGTCAGCACAGCGATGACATTCCTCTTCAGGAAGGCAAAGTAGGTGGTCTCCAGCAGATGGTCACCCGGGGCCAACGGCAGAGGCTTCCGCCGCCCGAGCGCATCTCCCACACTCGGAAGATTGGTGTCCCGTACCCTGTCCAAGAGC
Organism: Arthrobacter sp. Rue61a; assembly: GCF_000294695.2. Classification (NCBI taxonomy): domain Bacteria; kingdom Bacillati; phylum Actinomycetota; class Actinomycetes; order Micrococcales; family Micrococcaceae; genus Arthrobacter; species Arthrobacter sp. Rue61a. Next base: position 4,420,670 of record NC_018531.1, read on the forward strand.
AGCACGGGGTGCGGCGACGACGCCACAGCCTGCGCGAGCAACACTGTGCCGTCAACACTAGTGAAGTGCCGGTCCGTCCCGGCATCCTGGGCCTTCTTCAGCACCTCGGCCACGCGGCGCGCCGGAAATGGCCGGCTGAGCCCGTCACCGTTCAGCTGCTCGATCCGCCAGAACTGCACACTGCGCCGTGCCATGGACCCTCCCCTCGTCTTCCGTGACCCACGCTATCGGCGAGGTCCGACATTAAAGCCGAGTGCCGCCGTCGAGCCTTTCAGCTACCTCACAAGCTGTACCGGGCTCACAAGCTGTATTTGGGCCCCGGGGCGAACAGCGAGTCCATCTCATCGTGGCTGCGCGTCCCGGCCAAGCCCGCCCAATTGCCATCGTCCAGGATTTCCTTAGCCACCCGGGCCACCTTGGCGTAGGCCGCCTTGGCTGCGTTCCCGCCGATGCTGACGCGACGAACCCCGGCGTCGTGCAGTTCCAAGGGCGAGGGATCTCCGACGCCCGCCAAAGCGTTGAGCGGCGCCGGAATCCGGCTGGACAGCTCATGCAGGGCATGCAAATCCACGACGCCGGGTACAAAGACTCCGTCCGCGCCCGCAGTCAGGTAGGCCTCGGCGCGCCGCAAGGTCTCGTCAAAGGCCGCGTCGGGGAACTGACCTGACAGGTAGGTGTCCGTGCGGGCGTTGATGAACAGCGGTATACCGCGATCGTCCGCAACAGCACGGATCAAGGCAAGGCGGCGTGACTGTTCCGCGATGTCAGTCAGCGGCTCCACGGCGGAGTCTTCAATGTTGATCCCCACAGCGCCCGCGTCCAGGACGGCGTGGACAGTGGCGCGGAGTTCGTCATCGGTGCGTCCGTAGCCCGTCTCGATGTCTGCCGACACCGGCAACCGGGTAGCCCCAACCACTCGACCGAGCGCGGCCATTGCCAAGCCCCACGGCACGTGGTCCCCGTCCCGGAACCCCAGGCTCCAGGAGACGGCCGAGCTGGAGGTGGCAATCGCCGTCGCACCTGCCTCCTCCACAACGCGGGCGGAAGCCGCGTCCCAGACGTTCACCAACACCAGAGGCGTTGGCCCGGCGTCGTGAAGTTTGTGGAAGTTCTCGGCCTTGGTCACGGGTCCCCGGTGCGCTGTCATAGCTACATTCCAGCCCTTCCCGATCCCGGCGTAAAGCTTGGCCTGCGAAAATGGGACGATTCGAAAACAACTGTTGCCTCTTTAGCAACATCGAGGAGTATCCTGTCACTGTGACCCACGAAACATTGGATGCCAGCGCAACGCTGCCCGCTGAAGCCATCGACGCCATTGAGCGGGCCGCCACGGCCGCCCACCCGCACGAGCAATTGTTCTCCGCGCGGGCCGCCAACATCAAGCAGTCCGCAGTCCGGGATGTCTTCGACATCTCCATGCAGCCGGGCCTTGTCTCCCTCGCTGGAGGCAACCCCTACCTGCAGTCGCTGCCGCTGGAGAAGCTGGGCCAGACCGCTGCCCGGATCATCGCAGAAGAGGGCATGACTGCCCTGCAGTACGGTGGCGGCCAAGGCACCGAAGAACTCCGCCAGCAGATCTGCCAGATCATGGCAGCCGAGGGAATCACGGACGCGCTCCCCGAAAACGTCGTCATCACCGCGGGATCGCAGTCCGCACAGGATGTCGCCACCAAGGTCTTCTGCAACCCCGGCGATGTTGTCCTGGTGGAGAACCCCACGTACGTGGGCGCCCTGAACACGTTCGAGGCGTACCAAGTGCAGGTGGAACCTGTGGAAATGGACGACGACGGCCTGGTACCCGAGCTGCTTGAAGCCAGGATCGCGGCACTCCAGTCCGAGGGAAAGAACATCAAGTTCCTCTACACGATCCCCAACTTCAACAACCCTTCCGGGATCACCCTGGCCGCGGAACGCAGGCAACGGATCGTCGATATATGCCGTGAGGCAAATATCATTGTCCTGGAGGACAATCCCTACGGACTCCTGCGGTTCGACGGCCACCCCATCGCGCCGATGCGCGCCGCCAACCCGGACGACGTCATCTACCTTGGCTCATTCTCCAAAATTTTTGCCCCCGGACTGCGCATTGGCTGGGCCCTGGTTCCCGCCCACCTGCAGCGTCGTTTCTACTTGGCCTCCGAGGCCGTCACCCTCTGCCCGCCGCCGCTGAACCAAATGCTCGTCTCGGCATACCTGCGTGAGTACGACTGGGAAGGGCAGATCGACACCTACCGGGCGCTCTACGCGGAACGCTGCAAAGCACTCCTTTCCGCACTGGAGGAGCACATGCCTGCGGGCCTCACATGGACACGCCCGGACGGTGGCTTCTTTGTTTGGGTCACGCTGCCTGAAGGCGTGGACACCTATCCCCTGCTCGGGAAAGCCATCGATGCCGGCGTCGTCTTCATCCCAGGGGCAGCCTTCTCCCCTGCCGACGGCCCCTCCAACAAGCTGCGTCTCGCCTTCAGCGCGGTGCCGCCGGATACGATAGCGGAAGGTGTCCGCCGATTGGCCCCTGTCCTGGCGGATGCCATTGAAGCTACCAATGAAGGAGCACCACAATGACCGGAGTTGTGATCGTCGGAGTAGACGGCAGCGAAACGGCGATGAGGGCGGCGCAGACTGCCCAGCAGTTGGCAATCGGCCTCGGCGCCAGCCTTCGAGTGGTCAGCGCTTTCGACAGCAACCGAACAGAGGTTGTTGAGATCGGCACCGATAAGTGGATTGTCTCCGACGCCGCCGAAGCTGAGGCTGTGGCCCGTGCCGTATCCGAGCGCCTGGCAGATGACCGCCTCGAGATCACCTACTCCGCGGCCCGCGGCAAACCGGGTGAAGCTTTGGTCAAGGAAGCTGAAGTACAGGATGCCCGCCTGATCGTGGTGGGGAACCGTCGGATGCAGGGCCTGGGTCGCGTCCTCGGGAGCGTAGCCAACACCGTTGCACACACCGCACCCTGCGACGTGTACATCGCCAAGACCGACCAGCCGTAACGCGAGCTGAATCACGTCGCCGGGTGGGGAGCCTCACCCGGCGATTGGCGTAATTTGAGCCAAACCCCGGAAGTCATCGTTATAAAATCGAGATGCCCCCAATGGCGCGTGCCACCTCCATTTACTGACTTCAGGGGATCATCTTCTTGCTTACTTTGCAGCCGCGCCAGCGCGTGGGACACGACATCCTGCTTGCCCGCCACGGCAACCACATCAGCACCATGCGCTACGACCGAACCAACGATCGCATCATCGCCATGCTCGACGACGGCTCCTGGGACAGCGCCCCCAACATGATCACTCCCGGCCTTGATATGCCGGAGACCATCAGCAGCGTTTTCCGCAAGGATTGGCGCTTCCTCTCCTTGGCCTGCGTTGCCATGGTCACCGTTGCCGCCATCGCGATGGGCATCAGTGTCGAGATGGCAAACAACATGTCCACGACGGAACTTCAGGCACTGCTGGTCAGCTACCCGGCCTTCTAGCGCCTTCCCGTTCCTACGGTTTAGGCCCCGCGGGGAGCGCATCCTCATCGGCGACCAAGCCGTCGTCGAACGTGAGAGCTACCTGCCCTCCCGACTTCCGCCTGCGCACCAGGAAAATAACGGCTCCTACTGCAAGCCACGCGGCGCCCAGCAGGTACGTGAACCAGGCCAGCGAAGTCCAAAGCCAGGCGATGAAGGCAAAACCCAGCACCGGCATGACCAAGTTGCGCATGGTCCCCGCTGTTCCCCGCTTCCGCAGGTCAAAAAAGACCACCTTGATGGTTGCCAGGTTCACCACGGCGAAGGCCACCAGAGCTCCGAAGTTGATCATGTACACCGCCTGTTCCAGCGTGATGACAAGGGCGATCAAGGACACCGCGGAGACAAGCGTTGCCGCGAAGTATGGGGTTCGGAACCGTGGGTGCAGCCTTGCCAAGGCCGCGGGCAGGATCCCGTCCCTGCCCATGGCGTAGATGACGCGACTGACGCTCATCTGGGCAGCAGTACCGCAAAGGACCAACCCGCCAAGGTTCACGATCACGAATACCACCATGAGCACATCGCCTCCGGCGCGCTGCATGAGTTCGGTCCCCGCAGCATCGAGGTTCTCGATTGACCTCCACTCGGGAGCGATGAGACTACCGGCCACGGAAAACAGGGTGTATCCCAGGCCAGCAAACAGCGTGGACAGGATGATGCCCCGCGGCACATCGCGCTGCGGATTGCGTGTCTCTTCGGAAAGGGTGGACACGCCATCGAATCCCAGGAAGGCGAAGGCCACAATGGCCGCGGCCGCCATCACCGGCGCAATCCCACCCTCCCCCAGGGTCAGAGGCCGGGCAAGATTGTCGAAGGACAGGTCCGGGGCGTTAACCACAGCCAGGACAAGGAACACCAGAATCACCAGAACCGAGGCCGCCACCACCACGATGTTCATCTTCTTGATCCATGCAACGCCGATCACGCTGAAGAGCCCCACCACCAAAAGGCAAAGCAGGACGGCGAGCTGCGGCGCTATGACGGGCACCAGGCTATTGAGGTACAGGCCGAAGAGCAGGAAGTTCACCATCGGCAGGAACAAATAGTCCAGCATCATGGCCCAACCCACCAGGAACCCCACTGGGCTTCCGAACGCACGGGAGGCGTAGGCGTAAGCTCCACCGGTTACGGGGACGTGCCTGGCCATCTGGCCATAACTATGCGCGGTGAACAGCATCGCCACCAGCGCAGCGACGTAAGCGGCCGGTAGGTGCCCGTCGCTGATCTCGGTCCCCGCACCGTAGACCGCCACCACGGACAGGATGCCCATAGAGGTCAGGCCAAACGCGATGAGCGACGGTAGGCCCAGAACGCGTCTGAGCGTAGGGACCGCTGCCGGGCCATCCATTGTGCTTCTTCCAGTGATGGTCATGGGTTCTCCTCGATGCGATGCGGGTCACATAAATGAATGTTGTTCATTAGAGTAAGTCGCCGCATGGTCCATGTATAGCTTTGGTATCCCAAAAGTTCTTGAATGACGACTCCCCGCGATCATGCTTGGCTAGATTGCAGGGCCCGTGGTGGAAACTTCTCTGGGGGCTGAATGTTTGGTATACCTATAATTAGTACAGCGAAAGGACTCCGATGACTGCACCAGAGTTAAAAATCAGCAGTAGGGGCGAGCCTCCCTATGGACGGGGTCTCATGATCACGCCTGGTTTCGTCGACGTGCACATCCACCCGGACAAAACCACCTGGGGCTCCGGCTGGATGTCCCGCGTACCAGCGCAAACACTGACGGACCTCATAGGGAACGATCTCCGGGCACAGCTCGCGTTTCAGGACAGCGTCGAGGACCGAGCTTATGCCTTGATGAGCCATGCCGTCCTCAACGGGACCATGGCCATGCGGGCGCACGTGGATGTGGGACCGCAAATAGGCCTCAGGAACATGCACGGTGTTCGTGCAGCCGCTGAGCGTTTGGCTCCGTTCCTGCAGGTCCAGGTGGTCGCATTCCCGCAGTTCGGCCTGCTGAGCAACCCCGGCACACTTGACCTCATGGAGGCTTCCCTGGCGGAAGGGGCAGACCTCGTGGGTGGGATCGATCCGGAGTCGGTGGACGGCGACCTGCATGGACATCTGGATGCCGTCTATGCGCTGGCCAACAAGCACGGCAGGGACGTGGACATCCACCTGCACGACCTCGGTGCGGACGGCTTGGCGCAGCTGAGTGTCATCGCTGAACGCACCGTGGCCGAAGGCATGCAAGGGAGAGTCACTATCGGGCACGGTTTTGCTCTCTGCGATGCCTCACATCCCGATCTTGGCTCTACGTTGGACGCCATGGCCGAGGCAGGAATCTGGATGGCTACCTGCGCCCTTGGAGCCGATCCCGTACCGGATCTAGACCTTTTTGAAAAACATGGGGTCAAGGTTGCCCTCGGCTCAGACGGAGTCCGCGATGCCTGGTCTCCGTTCGGCACCGGCAGCATGATGGATCGCGCGCACCTGCTGGGTTACCGCACAGGAGCCTCCACCGATGCGGAGTTGGAGCGCTGCTTCCGGCTTGCCACATCAGCTGGTGCAGAGCTCATTGGATCAGCCGAGGTGAAGAACTTCTCCGGCCCGGAATCCGTTGACCGGCTCGAATTCGCTGCGAACTCCATCCCGGAGCTGGTAGTTGACCGATCCGCTCCACTGAGGGTGGTGCGGGGTGGCAGAGCTGTGGCCCTCCAAGCTTGATCGGACGGCGGCTAGAGCATCCACTCCCGCAGCAGCCACCACAGGCCTGCGATCACAACGCCTCCAAACAACGAGCCTGCAATGACCTGGGCCAGGGTATGGGCCCGCAGGACCAGCCGCGACCAGCCAACAGCCGGCACGAGAAGTAGCAGAGGGAGCCAAGCTGGCCCGAACATGAGGATGGCTATGACCACTGCAGCCGAAAGCGCCGAGGCATGCCCGCTCATTTTCCAGAACGCGCTGACAACTGCCAGTATCCCGATCCCGCCTATGAGCGCGATGATCATCACCGTGACACCCACTGGACCACTGAGCAAGTGCAGCACGAGCAAACCAACCAGCACTGACACCAGCGTCATCAGAAGCAGCGCGGGCCGCTGACGGCGGTCACTGACATGGTGGTCCGTGATCCTTCCCAGCTTCACCATCACCAGGACATACGCCAGCGGAAGTACGCAGACGAACATCGCCGCGAGCAGCCCGAACCATAGGGTGCCCGGGAACCCGGGTTCCGTCGCAGGGCTGATCAGCAGAAGGGCCAACACAACAACGGGTGGCTGGAAAACTTCCGTCAGCACTCGGGCAACCCTGCGCCACGGCCCTGTCACCAGTTGAGGGGGAACGTGGCCTGTTTGGCCTGTTTCCTCTGTTGCAGTTCCGCACCCGGTTGCTGTTCCGGTGCCTCTTGCTGTCCCGCTGCCTGGGCCGGACCGGGCATTCTCGTCAGTCAAGCAGGAGAGCCGGTTCTTCGAGAATGGAGGCCACGTCCGCCATGAAGCGCGCGGACAAATCACCGTCCACCACGCGGTGGTCGAAGGAACCGCCAAGAGTAGTGATCCAGCGCGGGATGACCTCGCCGTCCAAGACCCAAGGCTTCTGCTTAATGGTTCCGAACGCAATGATGGCTACTTCGCCCGGGTTGATAATGGGCGTTCCTGTATCAATACCGAGTGCGCCGATGTTGGTGACAGTCAGGCTTCCACCCTGCATCTCAGCCGGCTGTGTCTTCCCTGCCCTGGCCTTGGTTGCCAGCTCATTGAGGGCCAAGGCCAATTCCTTCAGGGACAGATCCTGGGCATCCTTGATGTTGGGGACCATGAGGCCGCGAGGAGTTGCAGCGGCAATTCCCAGGTTCATGTAGTGCTTCACATGGATCTCCGCGCCGCCTTTACCATCGGCGTTGTCCACCCACGTCGCGTTGACGCTGGGGTTGCGTGCGGCGGCCCAAATCACTGCTTTGGCCAAGATGAGCAGGGGCGAAACCTTGATGCCTTCGAAGTCGCGTGAGACCTTCAGCCGCTTGACGAACTCCATGGTCCTGCTGGCATCCACATCCACGAAAATGCTGACGTGCGGAGCCGAGAAAGCTGAATCCACCATGGCCTTGGCGGTGGCCTTGCGCACGCCCTTGACCGGCATCCGCTCCACGCGCTGATCCTGCGGCTTCTTGGACGCCCCCCAGAAGCTGTCCGCTTGGTCATGCTCAGCATCACGTTGGGCCTGATAGCTCACCAGGTCCTCGCGGGTCACTTCACCGCGTTGGCCGGTAGCCACCACATCAGCGAGGTCGATTCCCAGATCGCGGGCGAATTTGCGCACAGGAGGTTTTGCAAGGACCTTGTTGACCAGACCACTGATGGTTCCGCTGATAGCGGCACCGCGGGAGGCAGCAGCCTGCGGCGCTTCGGCTGTGACGGGTTGCGCTTGAGCGGCAGGCGTCTGGGTGACGGGCGCGACGCCGGCGGCTGCCGCCGTCGTGCGGTGTGCAGCAGGAGTTTCTGCTGCCTTGGCTTCCAGTGCGGCTTGGTGGTCCTGGACAGTACCTTCTGCGTTCTCCTCGACCGTAGCTGCCTCAACCACCGGCCCAGCCGGGCGTTTGCGCGCACGGCGTTTGACGGCGTCAGCCTTGGGCCCGGAACCGACCAACGGGCCGCCTGCCGGACGGTTGTCGTCGCCTTCGTCGTCGACCAGCAACTTTCCGTAGAGGGGCATCTCGACGGCGGGTGCCTCCGGGGCAACCGGCGTCACGGGTGCGGCATCCCCATCCTGTCCTTCCGAAACAGCGATGATCGCCGTGCCGACCTCCACTGTGATGCCTTCCTCCACCAGCAGCTCTGTGACAGTGCCTGCGAAAGGCGAGGGCAGCTCAACGAGGGACTTGGCGGTCTCGATCTCGCACAGGACATCGTTGATGGCAACGACGTCCCCCGGCTTGACCTTCCAAGCCACTACCTCGGCCTCGGTCAGGCCTTCGCCAACGTCCGGCAGGTTGAATTTCTTTACAGTCACAGTGGTCCTCGATTTCCGGTTACCCGGCAGCGAAGCCGGGCTGGATCAGGGCGGTTAGTAGGACGGCGGTGAACAGGCGGTCCTGGTGGAACCGGCAGTTCTAGTAGGACAAGGAGCGGTCGAGCGCCTCAAGGATCTTGTCGATGTCCGGCAAGTAGTCCTCTTCCACCTTGGCAACGGGGTATGGCATGTGGAAGCCGCCAACTCGAATGACAGGAGCCTCCAAGTGCAGGAACGCCCGTTCACTGATGCGTGCAGCGATCTCGCCGCCGATGCCGCCGAAAGTGGGGGCCTCGTGGGCCACGATCAAGCGGCCTGTCTTCTTGACCGATGCTTCCACGGTGTCGAAGTCCAAAGGTGAGATGGAACGGAGATCGATGACTTCAATGCTCCGTCCGTCCTCCGTGGCGGCGTTGGCGGCCGCCAATGCGACCGGCACCAGCGGGCCGTAGGCCACGATGGTTGCATCCGTACCTTCACGAACAACGTGCGCTTTGAAGGGATCCTCGGAGAGACCGGCATTATCCACGTCCACTTCACCCTTGAGCCAGTATCGGCGCTTGGGTTCGAAGAAGATGACGGGGTCCTGGCACTCGATGGCCTTTTGGATCATCCAATAGGCGTCATGGGCGTTGGACGGCGAAATGATGCGCAGACCCGCAGTGTGGGCGAACAGCGCTTCAGGTGACTCGGAGTGATGCTCGATAGAGCCGATGCCGCCGCCGTACGGAATGCGGATGACCACCGGAACGGTCAACTTGCCGAGGCTGCGGGCATGGATCTTGGCCAGTTGGGTGGTGATCTGGTTGAAGGCCGGGTAAACGAAGCCGTCGAATTGGATCTCGCACACCGGCGAGTATCCGCGCAGCGCCAAGCCAATGGCTGTGCCGACGATGCCCGATTCAGCCAACGGGGTGTCAACGACGCGATCGTCGCCGAACTCTTTGATCAAGCCATCGGTGACACGGTAAACACCGCCCAGGTGTCCGATGTCCTCGCCCATCAGCAAGGACTTGGGGTTGTTCGTCAGCGATGCCCGGAGACCCTCATTGATGGCCTTCGCAATGGTCATTGTTGCCATCAGTTAGCTGCCTCCTGGTCGCTTTCGAAGCCGGCCGAGTATTCCTCGAACCACGCAAGTTCTTCCGCAATCAGCGGGTGTTGTTCGGCGTACACACTGGCGAAAGCGTCGCGGATATCCGGGACCTCGAGGCCATGTGTTGTGCTGCGGACGTACTTGGCGAGTTCATCGCCGTCGGCCTTCACTTGGTCGAAGAACGCCTCGTCCGCCAGGCCTTCGGTACGCAGGTACTTCTCCAAGCGGTCCAGCGGATCCTTTTCGCGCCAGGCAGCTTCTTCCGCGGATTCCCGGTACTTCGTGGGGTCATCGGCAGTGGTGTGTGCACCTACCCGGTAGGTGTAGGCCTCAATGAGCACAGGGCCCCGGCCCTCGCGGGCGTGTTCGAGTGCCCACTCCGTAACGGCGTGGACTGCTATGGCATCATTGCCGTCCACCCGGATACCCGGGAAACCGTAGCCCTTGGCACGGTTGGCCAACGGAACCTTGGTCTGGACCTCGGTGGGCACCGAAATGGCCCAGTGGTTGTTCTGGCAAAAGAACACAACCGGAGCGTTGTACGACGCAGCGAAGACCATGGACTCATGGACGTCACCTTCGGAGCTGGCACCGTCGCCGAAGTACGCGATCACCGCGGCCTTGGGGTCTGTGGAATCAGCGGCGGCGAGCTTCTGGTCCCTCTGGATACCCATGGCATAGCCAACGGCATGGAGAGTCTGGGCTGCGAGTACCAAGGTGTAAAGGTGGAAGTTGTTCTCCCGCGGGTCCCAGCCACCGTTGGAGACACCACGGAACTGCTTGAGCAACTCGGCAAGGTCCACGTTGCGGACCAGAGCGACGCCGTGTTCGCGGTAGGTGGGGAAAATGTAGTCCTGGGACTGGCTGGCGTGGGCCGAACCGATCTGCGCGGCCTCCTGCCCGGTCAGCGGCACCCACAAGGCAAGCTCGCCTTGGCGTTGCAGTGCCGTGGCTTCCTGGTCAAAGCGCCGGATCCTGGCCATGTCGGTGTAGAAAACACGGAGCTTCTCCGGATCAATCCGCTTGGCGTAGTCCGAGAAGACAGGATCGGAACCCAGTGTCCCGTCAGGTCCGAGCAACTGCACCATTTCTACTGGTTCGCCTGGCGCGGCTGCTGCCGCGGTGGTTGCCGCGAGAGTTTCTTCCGTCCCGGGGGGCAGTTGTGTCGAGCCCATTCCGTCTCCTTGCTTGCCGTGGCGGGGCGCCGGGCAATGTCTGTCGCTGGGATATATGCCTGTTCCGGAATGCATTCCGGAACAGGCATATATTTTGGCTTTCGTCCCTTACTTTATCGGCAGTAAGTTGCGTTGGCGCATTTGTTAACCGCTAGGAACCTTGCGGAGCCTTTGTATAACCTGCACAGAGATCCAGGAACCGGGTGTTGGCTTCCACCTCGCCGATACTTACCCGGACACCCTCGTTTCCAAAGGCACGGACTGACAAGGCCTGTTCTGCCGCCAAGGCAGCAAACTCCGCGCTGTGCTCCCCGAGATTCAACCAAACGAAGTTGCCTTGAGCCTCCGGAACAAACCAGCCCAACGCTCTCAGGCCGGCCGTCACGCGGTCCCGTTCATCGACCAAGCTTTGTACCCTTTCCACAACCTGATCGAAATTCTCGATGGAGGTGACCGCAGCACGTTCCGCAATTTGGGAAACGGCAAAGGGAGTGGCCGTCACGCGGAGGTGCCGGGTCAGCAAGGGACCGGAGACACTGTAGCCAACGCGCAGACCAGCCAGGCCGTGCGCTTTGGAGAAGGTCCTCAGCACTACCACGTTGGGGTATTTGCGGTAGAGCTTGATGCCATCCACAGCGTCGGCGTCCCGAACGAACTCCTGGTACGCCTCATCGATGACCACCACTACGTTGGGCGGCACTGCTTGGATGAAGCGTTCCGTTTCCTCGGCCGTGAGGATCGGTCCGGTGGGGTTGTTCGGCGTGCACAGGAGGATCACCTTGGTGCGCACGGTGACTGCAGCAGCCATAGTTTCGAGATCGTGACGCCCATCGTGCAGCAAAGGGATTTGCACACTGGCTGCCCCAGCGAGTCCCACGCAGATGGGGTACGCCTCGAAGGAACGCCAGGCGTAGATCACCTCGTCCTGCTTGCCGTCATCATTCTGCCCGGCGAACGTCGCCAGGATCTGGTTCAGCGCCCCAAGGCTCCCGGCTCCGGTGACGACATCGTCAGCAGGAACATCCAGGAAGCCAGCCAACGCGTTGCGAAGTTTTGTAGCCAATGGGTCCGGGTACCGATTGATGTCGGACTGGTCTGCGATTGCCTGCAACACTGCGGGAATCGGAGGCAAGGGGTTTTCGTTGGACGACAATTTGTAGCTTGTGAGGCCCTCAATCGCGGCCGGGGGTTTACCGGCCGCATATTTGGGGAGCCTGTCCACGACCGGACGGGGGATGACGCCCTCCGGTACGTTGTCAGTAGTAGTCATGGTTTCAAGCCTACTTGCCCATCCGCGGCTGACACCGAGCTCTTTAACAGGCGTGTGTGAAAGCATGGGCCCATGGGTTCATTCATCATTCGTGTCCTTATCAACGGGCTTGCCCTGTGGGTTGCAACCTGGCTGCTGCACGGCATGGATATTTCCACCAGCGCCACCCAGTCAGCCGCAGCCAACGCCGGACTCACCCAGGGCGCGGACACCGCCGGCATTATTCTGGCGTACCTGTTCATCGGCCTGATCTTCGGAGTGGTCAATGCCTTCGTCCGCCCCTTGGTTAGGCTGTTGTCCCTTCCTGTGACCATCCTGACGCTTGGCCTGTTCACCATAGTGATCAACGCAGCCATGCTGTACCTGACTGCATGGCTGAGCACGTTCACACCTGTGCACCTCACTATTGATTCCTTCTTCTGGACAGCAATCCTGGCCTCGATCATCATCAGCATCATTTCCATGGTGGCGGGCCTGATTCCAGGTGCCCGCAAGCGGTAGCAGTCACCTTGCGCCGGCCGACGACCTGGACTCCGGAAGATTTGGAATCCGAAGCGTTTCCCGACGGTCCGGCAACGGATCACGCTTCAGTTTGAACCTGGTCACTTTGGCCGCGCCGCCAGCACCTACTATTCCTGTAAATGCCATTGTCGAAGCCGCCAGAGATGGATCGCGGCTCGCAACGACCAGCTCGGCTCCTCTCGCATAGTTCTCCTGACCGTGTCCTGGCCCGATACCGGGGTCTTCCCCTTCTGGAGTTTTGACTTCATCGGTCAGCGTGACGGTCACCCTGTCTTTTGTATCCGCGTTCATCCGGCCGTCCGTGCCAGGGACCCAGTCCTGAACGTGTTCCAGATGGAGTGAGCTGATGCCGGGCTCAGGAGTGATGTTTCCAACAGGGGCTCCCGCTGTCAGCACATACTTGAGGTCGAATTCACTGAGAAAAGCTTTGTTCCGGCTCAGGTTCATGGCGTGAATACCGCCTTGGCTGTGTCCCACAGCCACCACTTGGTCACCCGCTTCGGCACCCGCCTCACGGAGTGCTTGGCCAACGGCCGGCACAACTTCTTCGGAGTCGTAGCCCACAGCCTCGCCAATTCCTTGGACGTCTAAGGGATTGGTACCGGGTGAATCAAGCTGGGTTCCCGGGATGAGCACCATCCATGAAGCGGAGCCGTTGGTTTCAAAGCCAATGACCTCAATCTCGCCGTCGTTAAGGGAGTGAAGCTTCTCGAGGCGCCGGAGACTTTCTGCCATAGTCGGCTGCAAATCCTCGGCGCTTTCATCCATCTTTTCGATGCTCACCGGGCGGGGCTGATAGACGGCCACTGGTGGCGAATCAAGAAGGTGGTGCACCACGTCTCCCACCCCATAGCCGTCGGGGATGCTGCGGTTGTAGTTCTCCTCCGTAAGGTCCCGCCCCAGCGCGAAAATGCCATGTGCGCCGGAGAGCACATATTGATCGAGGCCCAATGCGTGCGGTCTGGAATTCCTGGCCTCGGCTTCCACATAATCTCTGTGGCTGGCTCGCACGCCGGAGCTGACCCCCACCAATTCCTGGCGAACCCGGCCCACTTCCTTCCGACCCTCGGCAACAGCGTTGAGGGCGCTGCAGCCTGTGTCATAGGAGTCGTAGAGGAACGGCTCCAAGGCGTCCTGAATGCGACGGGTCTCTTCCTCTATGCCAAGAAGTTGCCGGACCAAATCATCAAGCTGACCGGCACCTCGAAGCAGTTCTTCGAGCTGAAAGGAGATCCCTCCCACGCCGCCCCGGATGGATAGGGATCCGTCCTGAGCCGGGGGCAGCGGCAGAGGTGCTGCCCCGGCTCCCACTGGAGCTGAATCAGCCATCATGGACCTCTCTCGCCCGAAACGGAGACGTTCTGGGAGTGACGGAGCACCAAAGCAACGGCGGCTTCCACGACCTCACGCGCACGCATCAGCGCTGAAGCGTGCAGGGCAAGGGTTGTCCGGTAGGCGCGCCCTGCGGGAGAAAGCCAATCCTCCACCTGCGCTCTCCGTAGGGACGCAAGGATAGCGTCCACTTGGTCCACGCACGATTGCATTCGCCACGCCAGCCTCTGGACTTCGTGGCTTCGGGAAGCACACTCCAGTGGATCAAAAGTGGGCGGGTTGGGTGCAGGCATCAAGCCGACGCTCATTGTCTGTGTTCTCCATTGGTTGTTCTGCTGATGGGTAGGCTAGACGCTACGGAGCAGAAGAACCCAAAGGAAGCGCGGCCGTCGGCTATGTGGATAACCCGTTAGCCCGTCCACATAGCCTCGTCATCGACTCCATGGGCCCGCGCGGAACATGAAAGAATAGACCTCATGGCTGAATCCCTCCGCGTGTCCCTCGCTTCCGAACCCCTCGCCCTTGGCCCCCTTGACGGCCGCTACCGTGCCGCCGTCGCGCCCCTCGTGGACTACCTGTCCGAGGCCGCACTTAACCGCGATCGCGTTCACGTTGAAGTTGAGTGGCTCATCCACCTGACCAGCCAGTCCGTTTTGCCAGGAGCGGGCCCGCTGTCCGACGAACAGGTGGCCCAGCTGCGCGCCATCGTTACCGAATTCGATGCCGCGTCCGTTAGCGAACTCGCCGAAATCGAAGCCGTCACCGTCCACGACGTCAAAGCTGTTGAGTACTACATCGGCCGCCGGCTGCCTGCCATCGGCATTGAGAACCTCACGGCTCTGGTCCACTTCGGTTGCACGTCCGAGGACATCAACAACCTCTCCTACGCCGTGGGTATCAAGGGCGCAGTGGAAGATGTGTGGCTGCCCAACGCCGCCGCCCTCGTGAAGCAGATCGAAGCCATGGCCGCAGCAAACCGCTCCGTGCCCATGCTGTCCCGTACGCACGGCCAGCCCGCTACGCCCACCACACTGGGCAAGGAACTAGCTGTTATCGCGCACCGCTTGAACCGCCAGTTGGCGCGCATCGCCAAGACTGAATACCTCGGCAAGATCAACGGTGCCACCGGAACGTACGCAGCCCACGTGGCTTCAGTCCCGGGTGCCGACTGGGAAGCAGTCGCCAAGACCTTCGTGGAAGGCCTGGGTCTCACGTGGAACCCGCTCACCACGCAGATCGAGAGCCACGACTGGCAGGCCGAGCTGTACGCGGACATCGCACGCTTCAACCGCATCCTGCACAACGTCTGCACTGACATCTGGAGCTACATCTCCATCGGTTACTTCCGCCAGATTCCGGTTGCCGGGGCCACGGGTTCCTCCACCATGCCGCACAAGGTCAACCCGATCCGCTTCGAGAACGCCGAAGCCAACCTGGAGATCTCCAACGGCCTCCTGGACACGCTGGGTGCCACCTTGGTCACCTCCCGCTGGCAGCGCGACCTCACGGACTCCTCCTCCCAGCGAAACATCGGGGTCGCCTTCGGCCACTCGCTGCTCGCTATCTCCAACGTAGCCAAGGGATTGAAAGCCCTCGACGTCGCGGAGGAAGTCCTCGCGGGCGACCTCAACACCAACTGGGAAGTCCTTGGCGAAGCCATACAGATGGTCATGCGTGCCGAGGCAATTGCCGGTGTCGAAGGCATGGAAAACCCCTACGAGCGACTCAAGGACCTCACCCGCGGCCAGCGCGTGGACGGCGCCCGCATGCAGGAATTCGTACAGGGCCTTGGCCTCTCCGCAGACGCCGAAGCCCGCCTGCTCGCACTGACCCCGGGCAAGTACACGGGTATCGCGGACAAACTGGTGGACCACCTGCAGTAGGGATCACCTGCTGTACTACTGAACGCTCAACGACGGCGGGCCAGGGCTGGGTGCCCCGGTCCGCCGTCGGCGTTAATCCGCAGTCGGCGTTTAGGCTGGTGAACAGAAGCGCGTTCCTTCCCGGTTGCTGTTACCAGCAGGTCAACGGGGCCCGTGAGACACGGTGTACCGGGCTGTTCCGGTGCTGAGTCGGCTGGTTGGCTGGGAGTAACCGGGCAGGAGCGCGGCAGGCCAGTAAGACCGAAACGGTTACGACGTTAGGAGCGGAGCACTCATGAAGCTCCTGTTGATTAGGCACGGACAGACGCCCGGCAATGTGGCTGGTCAGTTGGACACCGCGTTCCCGGGCCCGGGACTGACTGAACTCGGTGAACGCCAGGCGGCCGCCCTTCCGGAGGCGTTGGCCGACGAGGCAATCGAAGCCCTGTACACCTCAACCCTGCTGCGCACCCATCGGACCGTAGCTCCTTTGGCGCGGGCCACAGGATTGGAGCCGACAATCCTTGAGGGTGTCCATGAGATCGAGGCCGGTGCACTGGAGAAGAAAACTGACCACGAATCCCACCGCCGCTACATGGGCACGGTCTTCGCTTGGACAGACGGAGACTTGGATGTGCGCATGCCGGGAGCGTTCAGCGGGCACGACTTCTTCGCCAGGTTCGATGCTTCCGTTGACAAAGTCGCAGCAGCGGGTCATTCGACGGCGGCAATCGTCAGCCATGGTGCCGCGATCCGCTGCTGGGCCGGGCGCAGGGCAACGGACATCGATACCGTGTTCGCCGAAACGCATCAACTCCCGAACACCGGGATCGTGGCACTGGAAGGGGACCCCGAAGGCGGATGGCGGGTGCTGCACTGGGACCAGATCCCTGTCGGAGGCATGGCGTTGGCAGACCGAACCGCCGAGGACCCCACGGGCGAGGCACTCCAACCCTGATCCCCGCGAGCCTGCTTCGGCACGTCGCGAGGCCGGGCCCGCAATTCTCCCGACGCTTACGCGCAGGAAACACCACGGTAACCACAGCTCCCTAGGCTTAAGACGCATAGACACCTCCGACGAAACCCGGCGAATTGAGGCACAAATGCAGACGAACCCACGGCTCAACATTCGGCAGGTCACGTGGGCCAACCCCGTGGGCGCAGACCTCCGCGCCGCACAGCAGGCAGAACTGGATTCACGCTTCGGAAGCACGGACCATGAGCCCGGCCCTCCACCGTCGGAAGCCGACACTGCGGTCTTCGTGGTGGCTTACGAGAAATGCTCAGGACAGCCGCTGGGATGTGGCGGGCTCCGCATGCTGGATGAGAACACGGCCGAAATCAAAAGGCTGTACGTGGTCCCCTATGCCCGGGGATCGGGAGTGGCGAGCTCCATCCTGGCAGCGCTCGAGGCCCAGGCTCATTCCCACGGGTTCACTGTGATTGCAGCGGAGGCCGGATCGGCACAGTCAGATGGCCGGAGCTTCTACGAAAGTGCCGGTTTTGCTCCTGTGCCGAACTTCGGCCCGTACATAGGTATCAACGAATCGTATTGCTACTCCAAGCGGCTCGATTCACACAGTGCTTCGCACACGGCAATGGCCTAGCGGAGGGGACTGGTCTGGCGCGGCGCCGCAACATCAAGCGAAGGTTGCCCCAGTTCGATAATCTCGGATTATGGAAAAAGCAGACATCACCTTTCGCACCCGTAAATGGGTGCGGCCCGAGGACCTTAACGCCAACGGCACACTCTTTGGTGGAAGCCTGCTGAAGTGGATCGATGAAGAGGCCGCGATCTACGCCATCCTCCAATTGGGCAACGGCCGCGCCGTGACCAAGTACATTTCCGAGATCAACTTTGTGAGCTCCGCAGTCCAGGGCGACTTGGTGGAGATGGGGCTTACCGCGAAGCGCTTCGGTCGCACGTCCCTGACCATGCGCGCCGAGGTCCGCAATATGATCACACGGGAGGCGATCCTGACCATCGAGGAAATCGTCTTCGTGAACCTCGGGCCCGATGGCCGCCCGCAACCGCACGGCTACACGGAGATCACGTATGACCGCGACCGCATCCCCACGCACCACCTAACCGAAACGCTCGACGAAGACTGAACCACCCGGCGTCGGGCGCTTTATCACTGCAGGTACCGGAACACAGTCCATGTGCGGGAATTCAGGCGGCAGTCGGGGGTGTGCCGCGCACTGAATGTCGCCTTCCGGCCGGCCCCTGCCGAGCGAAACATTGCCTTGCCCCCACATGCCAGGCAGACCAACTGCTGCCGCCGTGGCTCCTGCCAGTATTCGTCGTGGTTATCAAAGTCCTCGGCATCCCAGTCTTTCCGGTCGGCGAGGCACAGTGCCCTTCTCATCGGCTGTGGCTTTCGAGTAGTAAACAGCACTTATACGGGTGCTGGCGGCCGCGATCAACGCGGCCGCCAGCCTATATATCCGGTGACGGGAGTGTGTGTCACCGGAACTTTTGGGGCGCCTGAACTGAAGGCGTTAGCGCCGGTCGAACGTCAGCCCACCGGGCACCTGAAACGTCGGCATAAGTTCGAGCATGCCCACATTCACGTGCCGCGGCGTTTCGATGGCGTAGTCCAAGGCGTTGACGATGTCATCCGTGGTCAGCGACTCGTAGCCCTCGTAGTAGGTCTGCCAGGCCTCTTGCATGGCCTCGGGCGTGCCGCCCATGTTGCGGCCGAAGATCTCGGTTTCCACACGGCCCGGGCAGATCTCGGTGACGCGGATGCGCTTGCCCACGGTGTCGTTGCGGAGCTGGCGGGAGATCTGGTGCACGGCGGCCTTGGTGGCGTGGTAAACCGTGTGGCCGTAGAAGTTGTAGGTGCCGGCGATCGAGCTGATGTTGATGACGTGGCCGAGGTCGCGTTCCACCATGCCTGGCAGCACCAGGCGCGTGAGCTGCAGCAGGCCGCGAAGGTTTACGTCCACCAGTTCGTCGATGTCGGCTTCGGAGGAATCCAGGATGTTGCCCGGGCGGGAAACGCCAGCGCAGTTCACCAGAACGTCCACCTGGAGGTCATTTACGACGGCGGCCAGCGCGGCCGTGTCCGTCAGGTCCACTACGTGCGGGACGGCTCCGGTGCGGTCGGCCAACTCGGCGAGGCGTTCCTCGTTGCGGGCCACGGCGTGAACCGTCAGTCCGCGCTTGGAGAGGCGCTCGGCGATGGCTGCACCCATACCGGTTGAGGCTCCGGTGACGAGGGCGGTGGTGTAATCGGAAAAAGTCATTGGGTCCTCCAAAAGGTGGGGATCGGTGGGGCTCAGTGCGCCGGACCCGGAAGCCCGGCGCACTGGCCGCAGGTATGCCGCAGCGGGTGGGGGTTAGGCGTCGCGCAGTGGTTCGTGCGCCCGGTCCTTGACCGTGCTGACAGCGATCAGTGTGCCGAGGGCGGTGACCACTGCGTAGAACGCAGGCATGTAGATGTTGCCGGTACTGCCTATCAGCCAGGTCATGAGCAGCGGGGCGGTGCCGCCGAACAGGGCCGAGGAGATGTTGTAGCCGAGGCCGTATGCGGAATAACGGACGCGGGTGGGGAACAGCTCGACGATCAGGATGTGGATCACTGCGGTGTGGCCGGCGAAGACGATGGCCATGATGCAGGCGCCGAGGATGGCCAGGCCCATTTCGCCGGTGGCGATGAGGGCGTAGGACGGGATGCCCAGGATGGCCATGGCGATCGCGGAACCGGCAATGACCTTCTTGCGGCCGACGCGATCGGACAGGGCGCCCATGAACGGGATGGCGATGCAGATGACAACCAGGCTGCAGGCCGTCACCAGGAGGGCTTCGCCGATGGTGAAGTTCAGCTGCTTGCCCTTAAGGAACGTGGGCATGTAGGAGAAGAGGACGTAGTAGCCGGAGCCATTCATCAGCGGGATGAAGAGAGCCAGGAGCATGGCGCGGCGGTGTTCCTTGGACTGGAAGGCTTCCTTGAGCGGGTTCTTGGAGAGACCGCCCTCTTCCTTCAGCTTCTCGAAGTTGGGGGTGTCGCTTATGGCCTTGCGGATGTACCAACCGATGATGCCCATGGGGATGGCCACCAGGAACGGGATACGCCATGCGAAGGAGCCGAAGCCACCGCCGTCGATAGCTGCTTGGGTGAGCCAGGGCGACATGGAGAAGGCTACCAAGGTACCCGTGAGCAGTGCTGCGAAGGAGGCGATCTGCGCGTAGGAGGTGATGATGCCACGCTTGCCTTCCGGGGCGTGCTCAGCAAGGAAGGTCATGGCGCCGGCAGCCTCGCCGCCAACGGAGAAGCCCTGGAGGAGCCGCATGAGGACCAGGAGGATCGGAGCCGCGATGCCGATGGCTGCATAAGGGGGCAGCAGACCGATACCGGCGGTGGCAACACTGATCAGGAGGATGACGAAGACCAGGAGCTTTTGCCTGCCGATCCGGTCTCCGAGGTAGCCACAAACCACTGCGCCGAGCGGGCGGACGAAGAACGAGACCGCGTATCCGGCGAACACGAAGAGCAAGGCGTTGTCCGGGTTGCCCGGGGCCAGGAAGACGAGAGCCAGCGTTCCCGCCATGAAGGCGAAAATGCCGTTGTCGTACAGTTCCACGAAGATGCCAACACAACCTGCGGTGACAACCTTGCGGGTTTGGCGGCTCGTGAGCCGCTCATGCTGCACTGGTGCAGCGTTGGTGCTTGCGGTCATGACTTTTCCTTACTGAGATGAGCGTAGCAACGCCTACTGGTATGACGACAGGGTTTTAGCTGCATGCCGCAACTGGTAGGTCCTGCCACTGGGGACGGCATCCGATGCCAAGGAGTCCGAAGACGGTGTTGACGGATTCGCGGAGGTTCTCAAGTTGGGCCCGCGACCGCCTATGGGCGGCAGTTGCTTCTGCCACTGTGGTTTTCCGAAAACGGACCTTGTCCCCTGGCCTTGCTTGGGCCAGGACATCCAGTCCGGTGCTGGTGACTACTGCAAGGACCGGGTACCCGGCGGTGACGCCGCGTCCCCGGTGCAGTACCAGCAGTTCTTCCCTTGAGGGAACCTCGACGGCGCCCACTGGCACGCCGCGGGAAAGGACCTCACCGCTTGAGGTTCTTTCCGGAAGTTCTCCGCCGAGCCGCAGGCCAATGTGGTTGCTACGGCCGCTTACGACATACTCCGAGGTGAAGAGCAATTCACCGGATTCGCCAAACTCTGCGACGTCCGGGCCGTCGGTCACATCGACCGAAAGGTCTGTTCCCATGCTTGGGCGTTCAAGGCCCAGCCGGAAGAGGGGAAGGTCGAAGTACGGCTGGCGTACAGGACTTACGCTGCGCCGGCTAAGGAGCGTGGTTCCTTCCTGAAGCTGAAGTCCGAAGCCCACCACGGTGTCCGGGGCTGCGCTGCCAAGCAGTGTCCCTGCCTCGATGGAGCCGTGGATGGCCAGGTAGGCACGGAGCCCACGGTGGATTCCCCGGATGGACACGGATTCGCCTGCCCTGACAGATACGGGTTCCCACTGGCTGCAGGGGCGTCCACCGACTGTCAGCGTGAGCGGAGCACCTGTAACGGCGATCAGGACGTCGCTGTTCGCTTTCATCCGGAAGTCGAGGGCCGTGATCTCCAGGAGGGGATGGTTGTCCAGATTTCCGGCCAAAATGTTTGCAGCGCGGGCCGAGTATTGGTCCAAGGCACCGTTGACTGGAAGTCCAAAGCGGGGTCCGCGGAACCTGCCAAGGTCCGTGACAACCGAGTTGCCGGGCTGCTGGATCAGGATCTCGCCGCTCACGGCAGGGGCTCCAATTCCATGGGTTCCAGTTCCATGCCCACGAACTCGTGGAAGTCTTCGGAGCGGATCTGCCGGAACCGCAGGATGTCGCCCGGCTTGTAGGGGACCAGCGGTTCGCGGCGGATATTGAGGACTGACAGCGGCGTCTGACCGATCACGCACCACCCTCCGGGAGCGGCTGCCGGCGCGATGACTGCCTGGCGTCCGGCTACTGCCACCGCACCCGCAGGCACACTGAGCCGGGGATCCTTGAGGCGGGGTACAGGCTTGGGGAACGCGGGACCGTCCATCATGGGCGAACCCGCGGGGGCACCCAGACAGCGCACGGTGTAGGTCTTTTCGGTGTGGAGGCGGATGACTTCTTCGAGGTCAATCCCCTGATGCTGTGCAACGCGTTCCAGGTCGGGACCGTAGTCGCCCCCATAAACCACCGGAACGTCGAATTCCCGAGGCGCCTGCGTAACATCGCCGGCGTGGCCGAGTTCCAGAAGCCCGAGCTTGACGAAGGCGCGCACTTGACGGGCCGAAACCAGGATGGGATCGAACTCCACCAGCACGGAGTCATACGTAGGAACCGCGCCCTGGAGACCCTCGGCACCGCAGCTTTCCAGCCAGTCAGCCAATCGGTGGACTGTCAGCCAGTTGTCTTCACGGGCTTCAGAAATGGCGACGACGCGAAGCGCGGAGTCTCCGGATTCGTGGACTTCGGTGGGAGCCACTGCCAGGACCGACATGTCAGGCCGCCTTCCTCTTGGCATCCATGACCTCAGCCAGCGGGGCGATGCGGACGCCAGCGGAGATGAGTTCCGAACGGATCTGCCGAGCCAGCTCAACAGCACCGGGGTTGTCCCCGTGGAGGAGCAGCGTATCGACGTCGATATTAATGTCGACGCCGGTGGCGCAACGGATCTTTCCGTCAACCACCATGCGCAGCGTGCGGTCCACGATCTCTGTGGGATCGTGCAGCACTGCGCCGGACTGGCTGCGGGGAAGCAGCGTGCCGTCTTCCTGGTACGCCCTGTCCACGATGCCGACGATTGCGACATCCAGCCCTGCTTTCCGAGCGGCGGTGGCGAGTTCGCCGTCCTGGGCGACAACAATGAGTTCGTTGTCGACGCGGGCTGCGGCGTCAGCCACAGCCTGGGCGTAGTCGGCGCGGACAGCCACGAGGTTGCCGAGCCGTCCGTGCGGCGCGAGGTGCGTGACCTTAGTGCCGTGGAAAGCGGCGAAGCCGTTCAGTGCACCCAGCTGGTAAAGCACGTCGTTCTGTACCTCGCTGGCAGAGAGGCCCATGTCGCGCCGACCAAACCCACGCAAGTCGGGGAAGCTCGGGTGCGCTCCGATGCCCACGCCGCGGCGAACGCATTCTGCAACGGTGGCCGCCATGATGTCCGGATCACCGGCGTGGAACCCACATGCGATATTGGCGCTTGAGACGATCTCCAGGAGCTCGGAATCGTCGCCAATGGTGTAGGCGCCAAATCCCTCTCCGAGATCCGCTACAAGATCAATTGTGGACGTCACGTGGTTCTCTTTCCGTGGTTTCGCATTCGGGGCTGGAAATGCAACAAATAGTCGCCGGACGATTAGTTGAATTCCCGGAGAATGGCAGTCGCTTCTGGAAACCAAAGCGTTGCCTGAAGTTCTTTCTAGAAGTCTCGCACCGGTCAACCACGTTGCACAAAGACCTAATAGCTATCCCGTGATAGCTCTCCGTTATGACCTGCACCACCCTGTACTGTGTCTTGGGTCCCAGTGGTGCCCGGATAGAATTTCCCTTACGCATGCCACCCGGGGACGTGGCCCTCCAGGAAGGCAGACCCATGGATACGCGCAAACTCTCATACTTCGTGCAGATCGTTGATTCAGGCAGCATCACCAAGGCTGCGGCCGCGCTGCACGTGGCCCAGCCCGCCCTCAGCCAGCAGGTGTCAGCACTGGAGAACGACCTCAAGCAGCGCCTCCTGATCCGCAGCAAGCAGGGCGTTGAACCGACAGCGGCCGGGCACACCCTCTACCGCCACGCGCAATCGATCCTGCGGCTGGTGGAACAAGCCCGGCAGGACGTGGCCACCTCCGGAGCTGCTCCCTCCGGCCGGGTCTCCATTGCGATCGCGCCCTACAGCATGGCTTCAAGCCTGACGCCCCAGATCATCAGGGAAGTAGGCCGCCGCTACCCGGATATCGTGGTGCACCTGACAGAGATTTTTGGTGGCGTGTTGAGCGAGGCCATCAAGAACGGCCGCCTCGATATGGCGCTCATCTACGAGCCTGGAAAGATCCGCGGCGTTCAGTTCACCACCATGATCGTGGAGGATCTCCATCTTGTGGTTCACCCTGACGTGGACATCGAGCACGGCAAGGACACGATTACGCTCGCGGAAGCGAGCACGGTGGGCCTGTTCCTTCCGGAAAAGAACCACACACTCCGACAGCTCATCGAGAAGGGCTTGGCGGACCAAAATCTGCCGCTCCGGCTGGTGGGCGAAGTGGAATCGGTGCCTTCACTGACCCGGCTCATCCGCGCCAACCTGGGTGGCACCGTCCTGCCGAAATCGGCCGCAGATGCCCTCTTCCCCGACCAGGACTTCAAAGTGTTGCGGATCGTTGAGCCTGGGCTCCAGAGCAAGATCGCACTCTGCACCCCTGACCACGAGCCACTGTCAGAGGCCGCGTCGGCCGTGCTCATGGTCGTCAAGGAGATGCTGCACCAACAGCTGATCAGCAAATACGGGACGGACCCCGTGCAACTGCCGGCCCATCCATAACAATCCCTTATCCGGACAGACAGCTTTGGTCTTATTCACAACCGATTTAATTTCCTAATATCGAATTATCAAGAAATTCGAAAGCAGCTCACGGATTCCGCGGGCACGTTCAAAGGAAACAACGGTGAAAAAGATCAGCACGGCCGGATGGGTTTCAAATCCAACCCGCGGAACGATCAGCGCACGAACCGGATTTCACTGCCCACGGAATGGCTTTTGGCGTCCGATAGGCGGCATAGGCGAACCCCTGTTTGTCTTCGAGGGGAGCCTCATGCCCGCCCACGCCGGCAGCAGCATCGAATGGCATCTAGTGGACACGCGTCCGGGGCACTCTGGACTCGACTGACCGGTCCCGGAACCGGGCGGCCCGCGCAACCCGGCCACACGCCGTCGTACTTCACCCCCTCAGCTGCACCATCCAAGGCGTCCTGCCACCGCAGGGCGCCTTTTCTGTGCCTGGATACCACCTGGATGCAGCCGGTCTGCCGTCAAAACAGCACACCAGTCAAAACAGCACACCAAAGGGGCCGGCCTCAGCGTCCTTCAAAGACGTGCCACCGGCCCCCGGAACAGCGATCAGTCTTCGACCAGGAGGCCTTTCTCCTTGAGCTTCTCCGTCAGCCCGCAGAGCTCAATGGTGTTTCCGCCGTCGTGGTAGAGCTTGATGAGTTCGCGCTCGTGGTCATCGCGAGCCTGGGACAGTGCGATGACTTCCTCGGCCTCCTCGCGGCGGACCACCACCACGCCGTCAGCGTCACCACGGAGGATATCGCCCGGGTAAATGATTTCGTCACCGAAAACGATCGGGTGGTTGATCGGACCGAGGGTTTCCTTGACTGTGCCCTTGATGCTGACGCTGCCGGAGAAGACGGGCAGTCCCAGCTCAATCAGGTCCTGGGTGTCGCGCACGCCTGAATCGGTGACCATGGCGGCGATGCCCTTGGCCTTCATGGCATTGCCCAAGACGTCGCCGAACGTGCCGGCTTCGGCCATCTCCTGCGCTCCGACCAGGACGACGTCGCCTGCCTGGGCGTAGTGGATGGCCACCTGGAGCATGAGGTTGTCCTGCGGTGCGCAGGCGACCGTGACGGCAGGGCCGCAGAAGGACATGGAGCGGTCGATCGGCTTGATCCTGGAGCTCAGGGCGCCGCGGCGGCCCTGTGCTTCGTGGATGGTTGCGGAAGAGAAGGCCGCGAGGCGGCTGACGACGTCAGCCTCGGGGCGCTCGAACTTGGTCTTGACGTGGATCATTTTCGGGTTCCTTCAGTTTTTGGGGAGGCTAGTTGAGTGCGTTGACGGCATCGCTGATGGAGTCCACGCCGGCGTTGATGGTCTCCAGCGAGGTGGCGAAGGAGATCCGGAAGTACGGGCCCAGGCCGTAGGCCGAACCCTGGATGACGGCCACGCGGGCAGCGTCCAACAGGTAAAGGGTGAAATCTTGGTCGTTCTCGATGACCTTGCCGTCGGGCGCGGTCTTGCCGATCACGCCACTGCAGTTCACGTACGCGTAGAAGGCGCCTTCCGCCGGCGCAACGGACAGCCCGTTGATGGCGTTGAGGCCCTCGACGGCGGCGTCCCGGCGCTTGCGGTACACCTCCACGCTGTCGCGGACGAAGGACTGGTCGCCGTTCAGCGCCGCCACTGCGGCGGCTTGGCTGATGGACGACGGGCACGACGACGTCTGGGACTGCAGCTTGTTCATGGCCGCAATCAGGGGCGCGGGTCCCACGCCGTATCCGAGCCGCCAACCGGTCATCGCGTACGCCTTGGACACGCCGTTGACCAGCAAGATGCGGTCTTTGAGCGCCGGGGCAGCAGTGACCAAGCTGGTGACGCGGCCGTCTCCGAAGTGGATCTCATCGTAGATCTCGTCGGTGAGGATGAAGACGTGCGGGTGCTCCTCAAGGACCGCGCCCAATGCCTGCAGTTCCTCCCTGGTGTACACAGCGCCGGTCGGGTTGGAAGGGGCGTTAAGGATGAGCCATTTTGTGTTGGGGGTGATGGCCTTTTCCAGCGCGTCCGGGGTGAGTTTGAAGCCTGTGTCTTCGCCGCACGGGACGATCACCGGGGTGCCATCGTTGGCAAGGACCATGTCCGGGTAGGAAACCCAGTAAGGCGCGGGGACAATCACCTCATCGCCCTCGTTGAGCGAAGCCATCAGGGCTACGTACAGAACCTGTTTGGCTCCGCCGCCAATGGTCAGTTGGTTCCGCTCGTAGTGGTGTCCCGTGTGGCTTTCGATCTTGCGAAGGATCGCGGTCTGGAGCTCCGGCGTACCGGTCACCGAGGTGTACTTGGTCTCTCCATCTCTGATGGCAGCGACTGCTGCTTCTTTGATGTGGTCCGGGGTGTCGAAGTCCGGCTCGCCGACGGTCAGGTCGATGATCGGGATGCCTTCAGCTTTAAGTTCGCGGACGCGGGCGGCCGCGGCGACGCTCGCTGAGGACTTGATGCGGGTGACCCTCGACGCCGGCAGGTAGTCGGACATGTCTCCTCCAGGAAAGTGGGACTCAGGACGCGCGGATTCGCGTATCCCCTTTTTCGAGACTAGGGATTCGCACGCCCTGTGGATAAGACCTAATGTGCGTGGATCTATAAGGGGCTCTTATGACGCGGATCTCTTTGTGGGGTTCCGGAACCCATTCGGCGCACAGAATGCGTATGGACGCACTCTGGGGCACATCTTCCATGCACTTTGCTTATGGGTTCACGCGGTATTGGTATTTCCTTGGACCGGTGAACACTGCCTAGATTCGAGGGATCAGAAGTGCTGTTCCGAAACTGAAAGGGAGCCAATGACAGCCCAAACCAGCTCAGCCCCCGCTGTTTCAGGCCAAGCCCGCTCGGCCACCGGACGATATACCTACCGGGCCAAGGCCCTACGTCCGCAGCCCACGGATCACACGGATCACGCCAAGCTGGCGCATGCCCTCGGCGTGCATCGGCAACTGCTGTCCCACGCAACGAGCGCCATCCGTACCCTGACCGCTGCCAGAAACGAGCTGATGGCGCAGGCGATTGAGGATGGGCTCACCATCGCCACTGTTTCAGCGGCCACCGGGGAGAACATGAAGGCGGTCAGGACCATCGCTTTGGCTTATGACGATCTCCACCCGAGCGGGCTCCCGCGCAACGTCCATTTGTCAGCAATGAAGCAGAAGAGCGACGAACTCAGGGCCGCCGAACGTCATCGGGCCCAGATCACCGAACGACGCGAAGCCCTGATTGTGATGGCCCTCCGCAACCAGGTCTGCGATGACCTGGAGCTTGCCTCGCTGACCGGACTCACTCCGGACCACATCCGCCGGTCAACGCGGGGAATCGCCCGTACTGCCTAGCTTTCGCAACGCACCCTGTGCGTTCCCTCCCGGTTGGCTCGCCCGGCACTGCGGGTCACATCAGCCAAGGACCCGAACGACGCGGGATCACGCGAGCCGTGCACAACCATCCGGCGTGCGCCTCCGGGCAACTGGGAAGGAAGGACCGCCCGATCGTTGAACCCCGGAGCCACGGAGGGTAGAACGGATAAATGAGCAACGACGTGAACTCTTGGATGGATCAGTACTTACGCGCGTGGACCTCGAACAACCCTGAGGACATCAAGGCCCTCTTTACCGAAGATGCCGTCTATTCCGACAGGCCGAACACTGAAAAACAATGGAACGGCCACGAGGAGATCGTCAAAGCGTGGGCTGATGCTGGGGACAAACCCGAGGACTGGACCTTCGAGTGGACGCTCCTTGGCCGGGACGGTGACACCGCTTTCGTGCAGGGCCTGACCACGTACCTCAACGGGGAGCCCACCTATGACAACCTCTGGGTGATCCGTTTCGCCGAGGACGGCCGAGCCCGCGAATTCACCGAATGGTACATGGCCCGCAAGCACACCCCGCCCGCACCCAACTGAGTCAGTAGCTTTCGCGCTCAACCGTTTCAGCTACGGGAATGAACTTGTCGGCAAAGCCCTCGGAAGCCCGGGCGAGCACAGCAACGTCCGCGCCGACCAAGACAAAGGAGGCACCGGCGTCGAGATAGGCGCGGGCTGTCGCCTCGTTGAAGGCATTCACGCCGGCAGGCTTGCCCGCTGCTTTGGCGGCGGCGAGGCAGTGCTCGACGACGGCCCTTACCAAAGGATTTTCCTGCTGTCCCAGCAGCCCCATGGAGGCGGCGAGGTCCGAGGGGCCCAGGAAGATGCCGTCCACGCCGTCGACGGCCAGGATCTCCTCCACCGCCGATGCCGCAGCCTCCGATTCAATTTGGACCGTGAGGCTGATGGACTCGGAGGCATTGGCCAAGTAGTCCGGGACGCGGTTCCAACGCGACGCGCGGGCCAAAGCCGAACCAACTCCCCGGACCCCGAGTGGCGGGTACCTTACCGCAGCAACGGCGGTGGCTGCCTCGAAGGCTGAGTTCACCATGGGGATCAGCAGGTTCTGCACACCGAGGTCAAGGTATTGCTTGATGACCACGGTGTCATTGACCGGCGGCCGAACCATGACTTTCAACGGGTATCCACTCACGGCATGAAGCTGCGCCACGATGGATTCCAAGCCGTTGGGGCTGTGCTCTGCGTCAATCAGCAGCCAGTCCAGCCCTGAGCCCGCACAGATTTCTGCCACCAGGGGACTACCGGAACAAACCCACATTCCAGCCAACGGACGGCCGGCCTCGGAGAGGGCCGAATAGAAGGTGGGGCTCAGCTGAAGTGACATGTCACAACTCCCAACGGTCCGTAGTCCGCGTGCACGGTATCACCTTTGTACACCCATAGGGGGCGTGTAAACGAGCCTGCCAGGATGATATCTCCGGCTTTCATTGAGTCTCCGTGAGCAGCGATCTTGTTGGCCAGCCAATGGACTCCGTTGGCTGGGTGATCGAGCACTCCGGCGGCCACCCCGGTCTCCTCCACGGTCTGGTTTTTGTACAGAATCGCAGAGACCCAGCGGAGGTCGACGGAGTCCGGCCGCACCGGGCGGCCGCCCACCACCATGGCGCCCATCGCGGCGTTGTCCGAGATGGTGTCCACGATGGTCCGGCCCTCCATTTCGATCCTGGAGTCCAGGATCTCGAGGGCCGGAACAACGTAGTCGGTCGCGTTGAGCACGTCGAAGATGGTGCAGCCCGGGCCCTTCAAGGCGGACTTCAGCACGAAGGCCAACTCCACTTCGACCCGCGGGTGCGTGTACTGGTCCCACGCGACCGAGCACCCGGTCTCCAGGACCATGTCATCGAAAATGGCGCCGTAATCCGGTTCCGTAATGCCCGTGGCGGCCTGCATGGCCTTGGACGTGAGGCCGATCTTGCGCCCCACCAACGTGCGCCCGGCTTCCTCGTTCCGCCGCATCCACAACTGCTGCACGGCGTAGGAATCCTCCACCGTCATGTCGGGGTAGCGGGCGGTGAGGCGCGGGACCGGTTTGCGGTTCCGGCCGGCTTCGAGGAGCTCGTCGGCAATGGCTTCGATCGTCTTCGCGTCCAACATGGTTTAGACCTGCGCCCCCAGCTTGAACCCCTCGGCAGCTTCGCCGGATGCACCCTCGGGACGGGTGTAAGAGAAGCCATCGGCGCCGACCGTGACTGCCATCTCGGACTTGTCCTCGCGTTCAATGATGGGCTGCGGGTTGCCGTCCAAGTCCAGGACCAGGGAGGCCTCGGTGTACCAGGAGGGGACTACGGGGTTGCCCCACCAGTCGCGGCGCTGGTTGTCGTGGACGTCCCAGGTGACGGTGGGGTTGTCGGGGTCGCCGGTGTAGTAGTCCTGGGTGTAGATCTCCACGCGGTGGCCGTCCGGGTCCAGGATGTAGAGGTAGAACGCGTTGGACACACCGTGGCGTCCGGGGCCGCGTTCGATGCGGTCGGAGATGCGGAGGGCGCCCATCTTGTCGCAGATCTGGATGATGTTGTGCTTCTCGTGCGTGGAGAACGCGATGTGGTGCAGGCGGGGACCGTTGCCGCCGGTCAGGGCGGTGTCGTGCACGGTCTGCTTGCGGTGCATCCACGCGGCGTACGTGACGCCGTCAGAATCCTTGATGTCCTCGGAGACGCGGAAGCCGAGGTCCTCCAGGTACTTGCGTCCGCGCGGGACGTCCGGGGTGACCTGGTTGAAGTGGTCCAGGCGGACCAGCTCGCCGGCGGAGTAGAGGTCGTAGCGCTGGGTGAGGCGTTCCACGTGCTCCACGTCGTAGAAGAACTCGTACGGGAAGCCTAGCGGGTCTTCCACACGGACGGAGTCGCCAACACCCTTGGTGAATCCTTCCTTGCGGCGCTCCACCCGGCAGCCCAGTTCGCGGTAATAGGCCTCGGCTGCGTCCACCTCGGCCGGGGATTTCACCCGGTAGGCGAATGCTGCAGCGGCAGCAACGGGGCCCTTGCGGAGGACCAGGTTGTGGTGGATGAACTCCTCGAAGGAGCGCAGGTAGATGGTGTTCTCGTCTTCTTCGGTGACGTGCAGGCCCAGGAGATCCACGTAGAACGCGCGGGACTTCTCAAGGTCCGTGACCACGAGTTCCAGGTAGGCGCAGCGGACGATGTCCGGAGCAGGAACCGTAGGAGTTGGGATCGGGCCGGTGAAAGGGTTGCTCATGATGGTCTCTCTTCGTTGAAAGGGGTATGTGGGGAGCTTAGGCGCCGAATTTGGGCGTGTGGACTGAGCCGAGCGTGATGTGCACGGCCTGCTGGTCGGTGTAGAAGTCGATGGAGCGGTAGCCGCCCTCGTGGCCCAGGCCGGAAGCTTTGACGCCGCCGAAAGGGGTGCGGAGGTCGCGGACGTTGTGGCTGTTGAGCCACACCATGCCGGCCTCCACGTTCTGGGAGAAGTTGTGGGCCCGTGTCAGGTTCTGGGTCCAGATGTAGGCCGCCAGGCCGTACTTGGTGTTGTTCGCCAAGGCGAGGGCTTCGTCGTCGTTCTCGAAAGGCGTGATGGCCACGACGGGACCGAAGATTTCCTCCTGGAAGATCCGGGCATCAGGCGCGACGTCGGCAAACACCGTAGGTGCGATGTAGTTGCCTTCGGGCAGGTGGTCGGGTCGGCCGCCGCCGGCCAGGAGGCGACCCTCGGACTTGCCGATCTCCACGTACGATGCCACCTTTTGGTAGTGCTCGGGGTGGACCAGCGCGCCCACCTGGGTCTTGGGATCGTGGGGATCGCCCACCACGATGTTCTTGGCCCGGGCGGCGTACTTTTCGCAGAATTCGTCGTAGACTGCCCGTTCCACCAGGATGCGCGAGCCGGCGGTGCAGCGTTCCCCGTTGAGGGAGAACACGCCGAACAGGGCCGAATCAATGGCTGCGTCCAGGTCGGCATCGGCGAACACGACGCACGGGGACTTGCCGCCGAGCTCCATGGACAGGCCCTTGAGGTTGGCGGCTGCATTGCGGAAGATCGTCTGGCCCGTGGTGGTCTCGCCGGTGAAGGAGATCAGCGGAACGTCCGGGTGCTTCACCAAAGCATCGCCGGCTTCTTCGCCCAGGCCGTTGACCAGGTTGAACACACCGTCGGGGAGGCCGGCGTCCTTGAAGATCTGCGCCCAGAGAGACGCGGACAACGGCGTGAACTCGGCCGGCTTGAGAACCACGGTGTTGCCGGTGGCCAGAGCCGGGGCGAGCTTCCAGGACTCCAGCATGAACGGGGTGTTCCACGGCGTAATCAGGCCCGCAACGCCGATCGGCTTGCGGTTCACGTAGTTGATCTGCGAACCGGGGACCTTCATGGCGTCGTCGAACTGGGCCACGATCAGGTCCGCGAAGAAGCGGAAGTTCTCGGCAGCGCGCAGCGCCTGGCCCTTGGCCTGGGTGATCGGCAGGCCGGTATCGAACGTTTCCAGCTCGGCGAGGCGGGCTTCCTGTGCCTCCACCGCATCAGCGATCTTGTTCAACACCCGGGCACGCTCACGCGGCTTCATCTTCGGCCACGGACCGTTGACGAACGCTTCGCGGGCAGCGGCGACAGCAAGATCGATGTCTTCCTTCTGGCCGGCCGCAGCAGTGGCGTAGTTGCCGTTGGATACAGGGTCCAGGACATCAAACGTCTTGCCGGACAGGGAGTCAACGAACTCGCCGTTGATGAAGTGCTGGATGTGGGACGGCAGGTTTTCGGGGATGTAATGCTTGGCGGTCTCTACTGAGGTCGTCATCGTTGAAGTCCTAACTAGTGATCAGGGTTTGCTTGGGCGAGGTAGGCGTCCAGGGTGGCGGCGCGGTGTTGGCGGGCCGCTTTCTCGATGGTGTCGGCGTCTGCTGCGTTCTCGATGAGCCGCAGCAGTGCCTCATGTTCGCGCACCGATTCCTGGGCTCGGCCGGGGACAAAACGGAAAGTCGACGAGCGTAGCGACGCCAGCCGGTTCCACCCCCGATGCACGAGGTCCAGAATGTGCGGGTTGGGGCAGTGTTCAAAAAGGACGCTGTGGAAGTCCTGGTTCAGCGCGGTGAAGCGGACGGGATCGAAGTGCTCCAGGCACTCACGCATTTCCTCATTCACGGCACGGGCGCGGGCAATGGCAACCGAATCGATCAGCGGTGCGGACAACGCGGTGGCCGCGCCCTCCACGATGCTTAGGGTCTGCATCGTGTACAGGTACTCGGTGGGGTCGATGCCGGACACTGTAGCGCCCACATTCCGCTCGAACTTCACCAGCCCTTCGGCCTCCAGCCGGCGGATCGCTTCCCGGACAGGGACCACACTGAAGCCAAGGTCCTCGGCGATTTTGGCGAGCACCAGCCGGTAACCCGGCGTGTACGTCCCCTCCACGATCCGCGCCTTCACGGCGGCGTAGGCCTGCTGGGACTTGCTTTGGGCGGCGGCGCTTTCGACGGCGGTTTCAGTCACTGTGGGCTCCTTGCCGGCTTTGCCACTCCTGGAAGCGTGCCTGCCATTCCTTATTCATCGGATACAGCCCATCTACGCTGTTGCCTTCCTGGACCATCTGGAAAATGAACGTCTCTTCCTTTTCCTGCTGGATGCAGTCGTCCACCAGTTCTACGGCGATAGCCGGCGGGATCACCAGGATGCCGTCCGAGTCGGCCACGATGATGTCCCCGGGCTGCACGGTGGCTCCGCCGCAGGCGATGGTGATGTCCGTGTCCCACGGAATGTGCCGGCGTCCCAGGACTGCAGGGTGCGGGTTGGCGAAGTAGGTGGGCATTTCCAGGTCGGCCACGGCCGAGTAGTCGCGGACGCCGCCGTCGGTAATGATTGCAGCGGCCCCACGGACCTGGGCACGCAACGCGAGGATGTCGCCGACCGTGCCGGTACCCTTCTCCCCGCGGGCTTCCATCACCAGGATTTCGCCTTCGTTCACGGAGTCGATGGCCCGCTTCTGTGCGTTGAATCCGCCGCCGTGGGTCTTGAACAGGTCCTCGCGGTTGGGAACGTAACGCAGGGTCCGGGCCAGGCCCACCACCTTGCGCTCCGGGCGCGTGGCCTGCAGGCCGTCGATGCTCACGTTGTTCAGTCCGCGCTTGCGGAGCTGGGAGGAAAGGGTTGCGGTAGCGACGGATTCCAGCTTCGCCTTGATCTCCGGAGTCAGCACCGAAGCGGCGACGGCGGCCGGGACTGGCAGGCCCGCCGCTTCGCGCGATCCGTACGCCTCCTCCCGCTGGGTGTCATCAGTCTTGGGCCGGGCACCAAAGTCCGCGAACGGCGTCGTACCTTCCGTTACTTTGGTGGCCAGGCGGCCGCTGCTGAAGTCACCGCCGGTGACCTCAATTTCGACGACGTCACCCGGCTTGGCCACGGAGGCGCCGGCGGGGGTGCCGGTGAGGATGATGTCGCCCTCTTCGAGCGTGAGCAGCTGGGAAAGGTCCGCGACGAGCTGCGCGAACGGGAAGAGCAGGTCCTCGGTGGTGTCGTCCTGGACGAGGTTCCCGTTGTGCCACGTGCGGATTCTCAACTGCGTGGGGTCAACGGCGTCGGCCGGAATCAGTGCGGGACCAACGGGAGTGAAGCCGTCGCCACCCTTGGACCGAACGTTGGAGCCCTTGTCCGCGTACCGGAGATCGTAGACGCCGAGGTCGTTGGACGCGGTGACCCATTCGACGTGGCTCCATGCATCGTCCAATCCGACGCGACGGGCGGACTTGCCGATGACCAAGGCGATCTCGCCCTCGTACCCGAGCAGTTCACAACCGGCTGGGCGCTCAACGGTGCCGGGGGCGTCCGCGGATCCAAGTGCCAGCGAAGACGACGGCTTCAGAAAGTACGACGGCTGCTCGGGAGTGCGCCCACGCTGGGCCGCGCGGCTGGGGTAGTTGATGTGGACGGCAATAACTTTGCGCGTCCGGGCCAGCATGTCCTGGCTGACTTCCTGGGTCCGGAACTCCAGTGTCACGGCGCCTCCTCCTGATCAAACATTTATCAAGTACGAAATCGTATACGATAACTATGGACCGGGAACGTGATCCGCGTCAACCCCCTCATCAAACCCAACTGACTCGCAATAGTGGTTGTCATGAGCGCCCAAAACAACCACTATTGCGAGTCAGTTGGGTAGTCAAGAGGGGCGGGCGTGGCTTTGGGAGATGAGCAGGAGCAAGGGGAGCCGTTGAGGTTCGCCAATGGCCCGGAATGGGAGCACTGGCTCTCCGAGAACCATGCCACCCGGACCGAAGCCTGGCTGGTCATCGGGAAGAAGAACTCGGGCGCTGGCCTCATTGAGATCCAAGACGCCCTGGACGGAGCCCTCTGTTTCGGCTGGATCGATGGCCGGCGCAAGGGCTACGACGAGAAGACTTTCCTGCAGAGGTACTCCCGCCGCCGGGCTCGAAGTTCGTGGTCCCAAGTGAATGTAGGCAAAGCGGAGACGCTGATAGATGCAGGCCGCATGCGTCCGGCCGGATATGTGGAAATAGACGCAGCCAAAGCCGATGGCCGTTGGGATGCGGCCTACGTTTCCCAAGCCAACGCCGAGGTGCCGGAAGATCTGGAAGCTGCACTGGCACGCGACCCCGCGGCCCGCGAGGCTTTCCAGCGTCTCGGCAAGACCAGGCGTTACCTCGTCATCCTCCAGGTACTTAAAGCCCGCACTCCCGAGTCGCGCGCCAACGTCCTGTTCAAGGCAATGGAGAAGTTGGCGAAGGGAAACTAGCCACTCTTACAAACTGTCGGTGGGCTCCCGTAGGGTACCGGCATGGACATCATCCTTGTACCCGGTTTCTGGTTGGACGCGTCGTCATGGGAGGAGGTGACGCCGCCCCTGAAAGCAGCTGGCCACAGGGTTCATCCGCTGACGCTGCCAGGGCTGGAGTCTGTGGATGCACCACGTGCAGGTATCGGCCTCCGTACCCACATCGACGCCGTAGTGGCGAAGGTAGATTCCCTGGACGGCAAGGTGGTCCTGGTGGGCCACTCAGGTGGCGGCGCCATCATCCATGGCGTGGCCGATGCCCGCCCTGACCGAGTGGCGCGCGCCGTATACGTTGACAGCGGACCGCTCGGTGAGGGCGGGGTCATCAATGATGAACTGCCCGACGACGGCGACGACCTCCCGCTGCCGCCTTGGGAACTGTTCGAAGACGAAGACCTGGTTGACCTGACGGATGAACTGAAGGAAGCCTTCCGTGCGCGGGCCATCCCGGAGCCTAAAGGTGTTGCCGTCGAGCAGCAACACCTGGGCGACGTCCGGCGCTACGACGTGCCGGCCACGATTATCGCCTGCCAGTTCCCCTCGTCGCTCCTCAAGGAATGGATGGATGCCGGACACCCGTTCACGGCGGAACTCGCCAGGATCCGGGACGTGGACTATATCGATCTCCCCACGGGACACTGGCCGCAATTCACCAAACCCAAGCAACTGGGCGAGGCGATTTTGACCGCGGTGGAACGCGTCAGCTAGCTACTTAGTGGCGGGGCGGCGTATTAGTCGCCGGTCCTTCCGGCGCGGCGCCGCCCTCGTCAGTCCAGTCGCTTCCCGTGGTGTCATCCAAGGCAGGATCGGACACAACATCCGACTTGATGGTGGGCACGGTGGTGACGGTTGGCTTGGTAACGGCGGGCTTGCTGTCGGAAGAGGAACCGGGATGTTCGCTGCCCTTCGGGGACGTGATGCCCGGGAACATGGTCTCGGCCTTTTCCATCAGCTTCTTGCCGGCCTCATACAGGTTGTCCAAAATGTCCGGCACCGACTCTTGGACGGCTTCCGTGGCCTGGTGGACGTTCTCTTGAACCTCAGGGTTCTTCCAAAGCTTCTCAGTGCCTCCCCGCACGCGGCGATACACCTCCGGCCAGGATTTGGATCCCCACACGTAACCGACAGCCACGCCAACGGCGAACAATGCTTTGCCTTTCACAGCAATCACTCCTTCCGAGGTGTTTGTCCTTCGACAGTAGTCCCGCTGGCCGTACCATGTCACCTGCGCCTTGACCGCGAACCAGTTAATCCGGATTTGCCGAAATAAAACTACCAACTAAACTCTTATGCCAACCAACGGATAACCGCAGGAAGTAACCGCATCACAACCCGAGGAGTGAAAACCATGGGACTGGGCGACAAGATTAAGAACGCTACTGAAGAAGCAGTTGGCAAGGTCAAGGAAAAGACCGGCGAAACCACCGGCGACAGGGACCTGCAGGCCGAGGGCCTTGGCGAGCAATCGAGGGCAAACCTCAAGCAGTCCGGGGAGAAGATCAACGACGCCGCCAAGGGAGTCGCGGACTCTTTCAAGGGTCACTAGTCCGCGAATCCGCGGCATTCCGGGGCTGCAAGCAAGGACGGACTAATAGTCAGGTTACTTGCTACTAGCCCCGGGAGCCGCTAGCGTTGCTTGTGTAGTACCGAGTCTGACCCAATCAGCAGGAGTGCTTTATTGGCTATATTTCATAAATTCATCGGGGTTGCATAAATAGTTCCACTCCCCCACATTCCATAGGGCCTCCAGGGCCCCATTACGGTGCCTACACCTTGGAACAGGCACCCGGTGAACTTACTCGCTTCATCACGTTCATGGAATTTCCATCAACAAGAAAGTAGGAGCAAAAATGGGTTTCTTTGGTTTTCTTCTGCTCGGTCTTTTGGCCGGCGCTATCGCAAAGCTTATTCTTCCCGGCCGCCAAGGTGGCGGCTGGCTGATCACCCTCCTGTTGGGCGTCGTCGGCGCTCTTCTGGGCGGTTGGATCGGTGGCCTCATCTTCGGCACCGGCCTCCAGGAATTCTTCTCCCTCACCACGTGGCTCCTGGCCATCGGCGGCTCAATCATCGTGCTGCTGATTTACGGCCTGGTCACCGGCCGCAAGGCACACCATGGCTAACAACCAGAACCGCGACGCCAACGGCGAGGAACTCGACGGCCAGTACACCGAAGGTGATTACGGAGACGCAGGGGCGTCACCGGAAACCCTGAAGGATGACGCCGGCGGTGACTACACGGAGGGTGACTACGCAGAAAAGACAGTGCCCTCGGCGGATGCCGAGCTCGACGAAAAGAACACGGAAGACACCCCACGGGATCGTCCGTTCTCATCCGAACCGGATGACGAAGCGTCGGGCACCAGCCGCCCGTAACATCTAAATACAGCCAAGAACCCGGAGGACTGCAACCGCAGCTCCGGGTTCTTGCGTTGTCCGGGGCCTGATACTTTCGGGCATGGATTGTTGGGGCATTGGAGCGGAGGTCCGCGTAGCGTCGGTGAAAAGAATGGAGACAGGATGCAGGGCTGGAACCGGGCCATTGAACTCATCGAGCAGGATCTCACCGCGGAGATCGAAGTGGCAGATTTGGCGCGTGCCGCTTTAACCTCCGAATACCACTTCCGGCGGATGTTTTCCTCCCTGGCAGGCCTGCCGATCTCCGAGTACATCCGCAGGCGGCGCCTGACAGCGGCCACTGCGGAAATCCTGGAGGGCAGGGCTGTGCTGGACGTTGCCTTTCGCTACGGGTACGGATCGGCGGAAGCATTCACCCGCGCGTTCAAGGCCATGCACGGGCTCAACCCATCCCAAGCCCGATTGCCGGGAGCGGTTCTCCATTCCCAGCCTCAACTGAGGTTCCACGTCCGAGTCGAAGGAAATACCGACATGAAGCACCGCATAGAAGACAAACCTGCTTTCCGCCTTATCGGACTGAAAGCCCGTGTTCCGCTGGTCCACGAAGGACCCAATCACGCCATCATCGAGTTTCAACGGGGCCTGGACCCCGCCGTCACCGCACGCATGCTCGAGTTGGCGGATGCGGATCCGGCCGGGCCCTTGTCAGTCACTGACAACATGGAAGAACAGCGCACCGAGGGAAGCGAACTGGATTACTGGCACGCAGTGGCTTCTACCAAGCCTGCCCCTCCGGGCTTCGATTCCCTTGAGGTCCCGGCAGGGCTGTGGGTGGTCTTTGAAACCGAGGGAAAGTTCCCGGAAGTCCTGCAGGGTATGTGGGCAGACGCCGCCACGGAATGGTTTCCGGCCAACCCCTACAGGTGGGCGCCGGGACCGGAAATGCTCAGTGTTCAGGTGGAACCAGACCGGACGCATGGCCGCGGCCAATTGTGGATCCCTATTGAAAGGGAAGATCTACCCTGACGGAGCTGATTCGAGGAGCCGGTAGATCTCGGCCAAGGGCAGCACGTTCTGCCGGTACTCACGAATAAGAACCCGCAGCACTGACTCGGCAGCCTCTGCATCCTCCGTTCCAATGGCCTCGGCTGCGTAAACCGCCTTGATGTTGTGCGCAAAGGCATCGGCGGCCGTTTGGGCAATGCAGTTATGGGCAGAAATGCCGGCGAGAATGACCGTGTCGACGCCCCAATTCCTCAGGCGCATCGCAAGATCAGTTCCAAAAAAGGCACTGTCCCGGGTCTTGATCAACCGTGGAAGATCGGCAGTGAGCAGCCCGGGAACAAACTCGGCCTGCTCACTGCCCCTGAAGATGAAGCCCTGATCATCGTCAAGCATGTTGAGGCTCCACGTGGATTTATCCCGTTCGTGAACGGTTTCCACCAGGAGGACTTTGGACCCGGCTTGGAGCGCGGCGTTGGTCAGCGAATTACAGGCAGCAACAATTTCCTGCCGACGCCCCTTCAAAGAAGGGTCTTCGAAGTAGGCGTTCTGCATGTCGATCACCAACACAGCGATCATTGGCTGTCCCCCTGCTTAAAACCCAACCTCATTGAAACGCCCCGCCGCAGCTCAGAGTCCCTTGCCACCCGTGACGGGAAGGACGGCGCCTGACATGTAGGATCCTTCGTCGGATGCCAGCAGCACGTAGGCAGGTGCCAGCTCAGCCGGCTGGCCGGCCCGGCCCAGCGGGGTGTCCTGCCCGAAGGTGGGGAGCTTGTCCGGCCATTCGGTGGCAGGAATCAACGGGGTCCAGATAGGGCCCGGCGCCACTGCGTTGACGCGAATGCCCTTGGGACCGAGTTCCTCGGCCATGGCCTTGGTGAAAGCCACTTGGGCTGCCTTGGTCATGGCGTAGTCGATCAATTGCGCGGAAGGATTGAAGGCCTGGATGGATGCCGTGACAATGATCGAGGCACCCGGACGGAGATGTGGAATGGCTGCCTGCGCGGTCCATATGAGGGAATACAGATTGGTC
This sequence comes from Arthrobacter sp. Rue61a, assembly GCF_000294695.2. Lineage (NCBI taxonomy): Bacteria > Bacillati > Actinomycetota > Actinomycetes > Micrococcales > Micrococcaceae > Arthrobacter > Arthrobacter sp. Rue61a. The sequence goes on from NC_018531.1 coordinate 4,460,448, forward strand.
TTGAAGACCCTGTCGAACTCCTCAGTGGGGATGGTCTCCAAGCCTTCGCGGTTCTTCTGGTAGGCCGCGTTCAACACCACCACGTTGAGCCCACCAAGCTCCTGCACGGTTCGTTCCACAATCTCAGCCGCAAAGCCCTCATCCCGCGCATCCCCGGGCAACAGCAGGACCTGCGCTCCGCACTCACGGATCCATTCCGCCGTCGACTGTGCGTCTTCCTCTTCCTCCGGCAGGTAGCTGATAGCCACGTTGGCACCCTCTCGCGCGTAGGCGATGGCTACCGCGGCGCCGATGCCGGAGTCGCCTCCGGTGATGAGGGCGGTCTTGCCCTGAAGGCGCCCGTGCCCCACGTAGCTCTTCTCGCCATGGTCCGGTTGCGGATCCAGCGGCTTGGTGAGGCCCGGCTGTTCCTGTTCCTGCTGGGGGAATTTGCCCGAGTGGTACCCGCTGCGGGGATCCGATGGCGCGGAGGTGAGGCGGTTCCCGTCGGTTCGCTGCTTGTCTGTCTGGTTCGGATCACCTTGAGTCATGGTTCTGCCCCTTTTTCAGATTTCACTGCATGGTACTGATTCTCTACACGGTACTTTTTGCCCTGTACCCCGCTTCCCAAGCTCCTAAACGCCGTCAGAACTAGGTCCGCAGAGTCCTCGCTTTGACCATGAGGAACAACCCATAGGAGATGAGCCCGAGTGCCACAGCAGCCAGCAAATACGGACCATAAGGCTGCTCCCTCAGGGCTTTCAAACTGCCGTCAAGCCCGGTTGATTGCTCGGGCTGGGCGCGAACCGCGGCAATGACCACCAGCAATCCAACGAGGAACAGGGCGATCCCCTTGGCGATGTAACCCACCACGCCGACCCAGAGTTGGAACTTGTGCACGGCCTGGCTGGACGACAGAGAGAGGTCCTTCGTGAACGTCTGCCGGAAGCCCCTCACCGCAAAAACGATGCCGGTGATCGCTACTCCGGCGCCGATGGCGACCAGCAGGAATACGCCGAACGGCGCCCTCATGAGAGTGACAGTGAAGTCGCTGCTGGATTCACGGCTGTTCTGGCCCTGTCCTACGACGAAGGACATGATGGTGGCAGCCAAAGCAGCGAACACAAGGGCCTGCCCCAGGGCCGAGAGCCTCTTGGTCAGTTTGTTGTCCGAGGCGTTCCGGTAGCCCAGGATGGCATTTCCCAATTGCCATAAGGCCAACGCCGCACAGGCTGCGAAGCAGGCCCAGAGCAGGAAGGGGCCGGCTGGCTTGTTGGCCAATTCGGTCACCGCACCACTGACATCGGCCTCACCGCCGCGGCCCACCGCGAGTTGGACTGCGATGACGCCGATCAGCACGTGCAGCAGCCCGCTCACGGCGTAACCGGCCCGGGCAACAGCTGCGAAAGTTCGCGAGTTCGCGGCTTCCTCGGCCACATCAGCGGCCTTCCTCATCTCTTCCTTGATGGCAAGCCTCCTTATTTTCGCGTTGGACTCCATCGTCCCTTAAACGACGTCGGGCAGGCACCCCTTGGTGCCTGCCCGACTCAAAGGGTGCCCGCCCGACTCAAAACTTGAAGGGACTTAGAATCCGACGACCGACTGTGGCCAGATGCTCCGGAGACCCGCGCCCAGGGGATTGAACGGCTCGCGGACGATCACCACGGCACGGGCCTGGCCTGGAAGTTCCCCTGACTGGTGGGCAGCCTCCGCTGCGCCTGCATGGGCATCGGACTTTACGTGGGTAGCGCCGGTGTTCATGGACTTGGCGGTGATCTGCTCGGTCATTTCGGTGGTCCTTCCTGGAAGTTCCCGTCAGCTCCATTGGCTGATGTTTCAACCATCGGACGGGCTCCTCAAGAAGGACGCCGGGTCATCTCAAGATTTCCTCAAGATTCCGAGCGGGCGTCAGAAAGCGAGCAGCACCTCCAAAAGCGGCCCGGATTCCAAGGCGAGACACGCGCTCACGCGGGTGCCGTCGTCGAGCAGTTCGATGGAAGGCCCGACGGCGGGCGGAACCCAAGCCGGCGGCTCACCGCCGAGGTACACCAGCGAAGCGAAGCAGCTGCGTTCCCCGGACAGCGTGCCCTCCAGGTAGCCGCAGGCTGCCTGCTGACCAAGGGGTGAAACGCCTTCCGCCCGGTAGACGCCGCTGCCGGAGTACCCGTGCAGCGGCCACATGGCTGTGTGAAGCCCACCGGCCGTGAGCACGCCGTGGTGTTCCTCTACAAGGAGTGCATCGGCCAGCGCGTAACCGCCATCGCGGACGGCGGTTACGCGCTTGCCGGAGCCAGCCTGCGCCACCACAACGTGTACCCGAAGCTCATACCCGCATGCTGCGGCGGTTCCCGTCGCCACCCGCCAGGGCGACTTGGCGGGATCATCGTTGTCACTCCACACGGGGGCGTGCCAGCTGGCCCCTTGCCGGTGCCGTGCCCCGAGCCGGTGGATTCTTGCCCTGCGGCTGGGCGTTGCGGAGCCGTTGAGAATCGCGAAGTGGTTATCCACAGGATGCCCGGTAAACAGGGGCGCTGTGTGGCTCGAATACGCGAGTCGGCGGTAGAGGGGATCGTCCGGGCCCGGTGCGTAGTATTTGTCGCTGCCGTGGTTGAGCAGCCGGGCGATGCCGTCCGAGGCGGTGGAGTGAAGCAGGTAGTTGGGTGCCTCAGCGTACTGGAGGCCATCGCTGACTTCCACAGGTGACTCCTCCTCCACAGCAGTCCACACAGGATGCTCCGCGGGCAAAAGGAGGCCGACGAACGCCTTGGATGTCCAGTATGGCGATGCGGGACCCGAGTATTCCTGCGTCATTGGTTCAAAAGCGCCGAGCCAGCCGAGGGACGGCAGGCCGCCGTCGTAAGCGCCGCCGTCGAGGAAGTACTTCGCTGCGCCGCTGGCGGTCCGGCGGGTCTGCCCGGGGTTGAGCGGCGTCGCGGCGATCGCCTCGCCCAAGAACAAAGGCGCGACGGCGGCGTAGCGGTAGATGAGCGAGCGGCCTTGGAAAACAGGGGCACCGTTCGAGCCAAAGAACCGGACATGGTCCTCAAGGAATGCAGCAAGCCGGGTCCGGTAGACCTCCAGCCGGTCATCAGCCCCGGGGTGCCTGCCGGAGGCGAACTCCGCCCACAGGATCGGGTACAGATGCATAGCCCAACCGCAGTAATAGTCGAAGAAATCGCCGGTGCCGTCGTTATCCCCGTCCCTGTACCACCCGCCGCCCACGTACCAGTCTTCAAGCCGCTGCAGACCGTGCTCAATCTGCTCCGCGTTGTGCTCAAACCCGGCACCGGCCAGGAATTCGGCGATCATCACCTGGAAGAGCACCCAGTTGTTGTCCACGCAAGTGCTCCGCGAGGAACCCTGCAACCATGCGGCAACCTGCTCTTGCTGCGCAGCGGAAAGCGTGTCCCACAGCCATGGCTTGGTGAGCTGGAGGCCCAGGACGATGGACGCCGCTTCCACCATCGGCTGAGAACGGTCGGTAATCGGCAACCACGCTTCCGGGCTGTCGGTCCGCGTTCCTTCCAAGAGCCCCTGCCGGTAAAGGTCCACATGGCTGTGGGGATCTCGGCCGTGCTCACCCGAAACCCGGAACGCCATCATCAGGAAGGTCCGGGCAAAGCCCTCCATGCCATCGGATAAAACCCCCGACGACGACGGACGGCCGCCCAGCCGGATCAGCGCCTTTCGTGGGGAAAAGAAGGGGCGCACCGCGAGCAACTGCTGATCGGCGAAGGCAACCCAGTGCTCCCGTGTCCACCCGGTCATGGGGCTGAGCTCAAAATCCGGGGCGGGCATGGTGAAGGCGGTTGCCATGAGTCTCCTGCGGGGGCACGTAGTAATAGCCCCTCAACCGTAGGCGCCGCATCGATAGACCGGGGCGAGGTGAACAGAAATGAACCCTTACCGGGCTACTCCAGGAGCCGCTCTATGGCGTCGAAGCTCAGCCCGGATGCGATCGCGAGGTCGGGAAGGCCTGCTCCTGCTGCCGTCGTGCTTCGCACGGCGCGCACCAGACCATCTTCTGCCTGGCCCATTTCCCATCGGAGCCCCTCAGCCCGGGCCGCCGCCGTCCACACGTCATCCAACAGACTGATTCTTTTCGAGGACGTGGAGGCGGAGAACTAGTTATATGCCAATCTAACTAAATATGCCAGCTCATGCCTTGCGGAAAAGTGACACACGTCACGTGAATGTGCGCGTGAGAATACCTGGTCCACCACGTCTTATTCATGACGGCGCACAAGAACGCCGCAACCCACGGACAGGAGCTATCGCCATGACGATCCAAACGCACACACCCGCAGACGTACCGGCCAAGAACACGCAGACTCCCTCACCAGCCCTTTTGGGCGCACCTTCACCCAACAAGGGCAAGGACGGACGCGGCGCCACCACCGTTGCCGACGGCGTAGTAGCAAAGATCGCCGGAATCGCCATCCAGGAAATCCCCGGCGTGCACGCCCTCGGCGGCGGCGCTGCCCGCGCAATCGGCAACCTCCGGGAAAAAGTCGGCCAAAAGGACCTTACCCAGGGTGTCAGCGTAGAGGTCGGCCAAACCCAGGTGGCTGTTGACGTAACCCTGGTAGTTGAATACCCCCACCCCCTCCAGGAAGTGGCCGACAACGCCCGTGACGCCGTTTATACAGCGATCGAGGACCTGGTTGGCATGGAAGTCACCGAGGTCAACGTCACCATCACGGACATCCACGTACCGTCCGAGGACGCAGGCGCTGATGACGCCGAGCGCGAGCCGAGGGTGGCATGAGCCCCACCATCGCAGGTTTGGCGATCGGCGCCGCCCTGGCGCTCGCCGGACTGGCGTTCGGTTTTTGGGGCCTCCTACTGACGGCCTTGTTCATGGGAATCGGGGCTGTGTTGGGCCGTTCCGCCGAGGGAAAGCTTGACCTTCACGGGGTGCTGGATGCCCTGCGGGGTAAGCGCTCCTCCTCATGAGCGGGACCATTTCCGGCCTACCGGTCCATGCCACTGCCGGAGCCCGGCTGGGCCACAACCGCATCACCCACACTGCGATTCGAACCACCCTGGAAGCGCTCACCGCCCGCGCCTTTCGGGTGGACAGGAGCAACGTGTCGGCAGAGTTGAAGGACGACGCCGGAAAGCTCGGGGTCAGCGTCTCGGTCAAGTTGGCACTCCCGCCGCTCCTGGAGCCGCGCATCGGTTCAGGCACGGTCTTTGACATGGCACAGTCTGCCCGCGCTGACGTTGTGTCCCGCGGTGTGGAACTGACCGGATTGGAAATCGGCCGGGTAGACATCCGCCTCGTCGGCGGCCACCAGGAACAGCAAAGGAAAAGGAGAGTGGCATGAGCAAGGATCCAGCAGTCCGGCGTCTGGTCCGCAGGGAAACGCACTCTTCCAGGGCGGTCCCGTCCATAGTGGCTGCTTCGATCCTGCTTGTTGCCTGCCTTTGGCTGACACTCGAATTCATCCTATGGCTGCTCAAGGACCAGCCCTTGCTGGCCAGCCCTGCCCAGCTCTTCCGTTGGCTTATGGAACTTCCCCGCACCACGATCCCGCTGGGCATGACAGGAGCCGGCGCCGGACTTGTACTCCTGGGGCTGGTGCTTCTCGGACTCGCTCTGGGGAAGGGACGCAAACGTCGCCGGGCTTTTGGCAGCGACCGCGCGGCAGTAGTGGTGGACGACGAAGTACTCGCGGCAGCCCTCTCCGGCAAGGTAAGGCTGGCTGCCGGTCTTTCGCCTGGACAGGCGACCACCACCGTCAGCGCGCGCTCCGTCCTCGTCCGGGTACGTCCGACGTCGGGCCATCCGCTGGTGGGCGAGGACATCCGGGCAGTTGCCGACAGCGAACTGGCCTCCTACGGACTGGGACGCAAAGTAAAGACCAACGTCCAGATACTGCATGAAGGAGCGGTCGGGCAATGAGGAACACCAATCGGGCACTCAACCGCAGCCTTCTCTCCCTCTTGGGCATCGTCCTGCTGGGCGCCGGCGCCGCACTCATCGCGGCCGGAACCCTCCCCGGCGCGGCAGAGCTGTGGGCCACCACAGCATCTTCGATACGGGACAACGCACGCAATCTGACAAGCACCGCGACGCTGCCGGAACCCGTCCGAAGCTGGTGGATGGTGGCGGGTGTAGCCGTGCTGCTGGCAGGTGCCGGACTCGGTGCAGCATGGTTGGCCTCCCAAGGGGGCGGCCGGACACCGTGTCTGGCCGAGCATTCAGATGGCATGGCCGGCCGCACCGTGATAGATGCCGGGCTGGTCTCCGCCGCCGTCCGTGAAGCCCTTGCCGGTCACCCCGACGTGCTGGCGACTTCAGTCTCCGCATGGGAATCACCGCGAGGCACGGCACTCCGGCTCCGCTTGGAAGCACGCAAAGGAGCGTCCCCCAAGGACCTCACGGACACGGCAGAACAGCTACTCCAACAACTGGATGCCTGGCTGGGACGTCCAATGCCCGTCCTCGTCCGAATTACCAGCGGCACCCGCACACAAGTGTCCGGAACAAGACGCGCCCGGTAATCACAGCTCCAAGGCTTTCCAGTAAGTCACGCAGGGCACCACAGTGCAGTGCACCGAAAAGAAACAGTGCAGTGCACCGAAAAGAAAAGGGAACACCATGGGAATCAGCGACAAGATCAACAACGCAGCCGCCGACATCAGCGACAACATCAAGGACGGCTTCACCAAAAAGTAGGCCGGCGTCCGGGACGTTTCCGTCGCGAGACGGAACCGTCCTTCGTCATCAGGGGATCAAAGTGCCGGACTCACCGCACTGGAAAGGCAGAACGTGACTGGTTCATCCCCGGCGCAGCACAACGTGGCGCAGCAGCACCTGGACCTCGTACCGGATGCGCTGCTGGCCGGCCGCGCAGCAGATGGTGATACTGCCGCCTTCGAAGCACTCGCCCGACGCTACGGCCCCTTGATGCGGGCAACGGCGCGCCGCCTGACCGGCACAATGGCTGACGCCGATGACGTGGTCCAGGAAACGCTGATGCAGGCTTGGAAACAGCTGGACAGCCTCCGGGAACCCGCTGCCGTCAAGGGCTGGTTTCTCCGCATCGTGGCTACCCGCAGCATCGACCATCTGCGGAAGCGCCGCAACCATGAGGCTTTGGATGACATGGAAAACCGCAACGGCGCCCCTGGCGGACCAAGAACGCAGGATCCGGAAAGCAGCGCCGTCAACGCTTCGCGGGTGGCCGCATTAAAGTCGGCGCTCGCGCAGCTTCCCGAGGAACAACGGCGGTGTTGGGTACTGAAGGAATTCAATGAGATGAGCTACGAGGAGATTGCGCTGACATTGAATATCAGCCCGACCAGCGTCCGCGGCCGTCTGGCCCGGGCACGGATTGCCCTTGCACGCACAATGGAGGAGTGGCGATGAAAATCCCCGGCGACACCCTGGAGTGCGGGCACAGTCTCGCGGAACTGAGCACCTACTTGGACACGGGAGAGCTTGAGGATCCCACCCATGTGGAGGGTTGCCCCGAGTGCCAGTCGGGATTGGCCGCACTGCGGAGACTCTCCGAACTTGGCAGCGAATTGCTGACATCCGATGTTGCCGATGCCGGATCCGGCAACGACGACTGGATGCAGTCCATCCTGGACAACCTTCGCTTGGAACTTCGGCCGGGACGCATCATCCCCCTCCGTCCCGGAAACCCCATGGACTCCCTCGGGGAGACGGAAGGCTCAGTGTCGGCCCTGATCCGTTCAGTGGCCGACGCCCTCCCCGGAACAGCCGTTGGCAGGTGCCGCCTGAACGGCGATGTCACAGTGCCAGGTGCCGGCATCACCGTGGAGGTGGACCTGGCGGTGGTCTTCGGACACTCCATCGAAGAGCGCGCCGCAACCCTGCGCGACGAGCTGGCTGAGGTCCTGGCCGTCCAGACGGAACTGAATATCCAATCGATCAACATCACCGTAACTGACGTGCTGGAGCCACCGGCCCCTGCCCGGCACACCACACCCACCACGGAGGAACAGCCATGACGGAGCCTGCGGAAACTGCCAACCACTCCCACGCCGTCATCTCAGCTGACGTGGCCAAGGAACTGCTCGGCATTGTCCAGGCGGTGGCAGGAGTGGTGTCGGTCTACCCAGCCCAGCCCCTGTGGCAGTCCATTGCCGGGGCAGCGGTGGCGGCAATCACGGGAGAGGCTCTTCCGCTGATCGGCGTAACGGTCAGCCCGGACGGCGTGGCAGTCAAGGCCAGGATCGGCGTGGGCACCGTCCGTCCCGCGCCGGAAGTAGCCCGCGAAGCAGCCGCTGCCGTCCGTCAGCATCTGCACCCCGCATCAGCCGCCGTCGAGATCCTGGTGGTCAAAATAGGTCCGTAGTCACCTGGGCATCGTCAAGTTCTGGTTCATAATGAACAAACTGAACACAAGTGAACTTGATAGGTGGAACCTGCATGCTTGCCGAGGATCGTCAACAGCTCATCCTCCGAGAACTGGCCCTCCACGGCTCCCTGAATGCCGGCGAATTTGCGGCCAAGCTTGGAACATCGGGGATGACAGTGCGGCGCGATTTGGCGGTGCTTGCGGAGCAGGGGCTGCTGGAGCGGGTCCACGGCGGTGCCATCGCAGTCGGGGGAAAGCCCACGGCCAGTCCAAGCGCTCAGCCGTCAACGTCGTGGCGTCCGGGCGGAAGGCGGCCCTTGGCGACGATCGGCATGATCGTACCGTCGGCGTCGTACTATTTCCCGGGCGTGATCCGCGGTGCCGAAGCGGCCGCGCAGGAATCCGGGGTGCGGTTGGTGCTGGGGGTTTCCAACTATTCGGGCGCCGAAGAGCGGCGGCAGTTGCGCAGACTCTACGAACACGGTGTGGACGGCATCCTGGTCACGCCAAGTGAGCAGTCGTTGGCCGGCACTGAGACCTTGGATCTGCTCGCGGAGGCTGAGGTTCCCGTGGTGGTGGTGGAGCGTTCAATCGACGACGCCCTGGACCACGGCCGGCTCGAATCGGTGCGGAGCGACCATGTCCGCGGCTCGGAGATCGCAGTCAACCACCTGCTGGGGCTTGGGCATCGGAAGATCGCGATTTGCCTTCGCGAGAACAGCCCCACCGCGCCGCAGCTGATCGATGGCTTCCATGTGGCAATGCAGCGGGCCGGGCATGCGCGCGACGATTCGATGGTCCGCGCCATGTCCCGCGCCCAAAACGATCCGCAGGCCCACCGTGAGCTGGTGGACGGGATCCTGAACTGGTGTGCCGATTACGAGGTGACTGCCGTGGTTGTTCATACCGACGAGGACGCGCTCCAGTTTGTGAGCGCTTGCCTGGAACGCCAGATACGCGTCCCGGAGGACTTTGCGATCGTCTCCTACGACGACGAGATCGCAGCCCTTGGCGCTGTCCCGCTCACCGCTGTGGCACCACCGAAGTACGACGTCGGCCACCAGGCTTTGGTGATGTGCCTCAACCGGATCGGCGGCAAGCGTGGAAGCACGTCCGCGTTGCAGCGCGTGAATCTCTCCCCGGCGCTGGTGGTGCGGGACTCGACGCAACCGTAGCGCTGCCCTCGCAGCCTGTTTACTTCTGTTCACTTCATTGATTATGTTCACTTTTGTGGATTTCATAGTGCCTAGTCAAAGGTGCCCCCCCCCAGGGCACGCCACGACTTCGCATCGTGAACTTCAAAGGAGAACAGAATGAAGCGTCGCCAGCTTCTGCTTGGAGCAGTCAGCCTCATGGCCAGTACTGCCCTCGTCACCGGCTGTGGGAGTACCCCGGCAGCCACGCCAACCCCCACTCTCACCGAAGACCCCAGCGGCACCATCACTTTCTGGTCCTCCATGGCCGGGATGGACAAGGTGGCCGAGGCGTTCAACGCCAGCCAGAGCAAGATCAAGGTCAACTTCGAGACCATCCCCAACGGCGGGGCCGGCGGGTACGCCAAGCTCTCCACCGCGATCACAGCAGGCAACGGTCCGGACGTTGCCACCATCGAATACCCGCAGCTGCCGCAGTTCGTCAGCAACGGCCAACTGCAGCCGCTGGACGGATACATCAACAAAGCCGAAACCGTGGACAAGCTCACGGATGAGACCAAGGCATTGGTGCAGTTCGGCGATCAGACCTACGCCCTTCCCTACGATGCCGCCCCCATGATCATGTGGTACCGCAAGGACATGCTGGACAAGGCCGGTGTCTCCACGCCCAAGACCTGGCAGGAATTTGAAGAAGCGGGCAAGAAGATCAAGGCGGTTGCCCCGGAAGCACACCTCGCCAGCTTCAACCCTAACGAGGCCGCGCTGACTGCGGCTCTCTCCTGGCAGGCCGGTGCCAAGTGGTTCGGCACAGAAGGTGATAGCTGGAAGATCGGCGTCAACGACCAAGCAACCAAGAAGGTGGGCACCTACTGGCAGAAGCTGATCGACCAGAAGATCGTCAAGGTTCAGCAGTCCTTCAGCGACGAGTGGTCCGCAGATCTGGCGAGTGGCGCCGTCGTGGGTGTCCTGGGTGCCAACTGGAGCGCAACCGGCATCCAGAAGCGTACGGAAGCAAGCGGCCAGAAGGGGCAGTGGATCGCTGCCGAGGTGCCCAACTGGGGCTCACCCGCGGACGCGTTCTACGGCGGTTCCAGCTTCAACATCACCAAGAGCAGCAAGAACCCGGCAGCCGCCGCCAAGTTCATCGAGTTCCTGGCCACCAGCAAGGACGCCATCACCGCCCGCGGAAACACCGGCTCCGCCTACCTCGCCTTCCCCGGCCTGACCCCGGTTGCGCAGGAGGCATTCGACGCCAGCTACTTCGGCAACGACATCTACTCCGTCTTCGACAAGGCCTACGCCTCGATCACGCCGGGATGGCAGTGGGGTCCCAATTGGGACATCACCAACACCGCTCTCAAGGACGCCTACGGCACGTTGACCAGCGGCGGCAAGGTGCTGGACGCCGTTGACACGGCCCAGGGCGCCACGGTGGCCGGACTCAAGCAGAACGGCCTCTCCGTCAAGGAGTAGGCCCGCACGGAAGGACGGCCCGTATCCACGGGCCGTCCTTCCAGCGAGGAGATTAATCATGGCTACCCCAGCACCCACCAAGCAGTCCACCACAGTGGAATCAAACCCCCGGACACACTCCAAACCCCGCGCAATGTCCGGAACCGGGGGCCGCACGGCTGCACTGTTCCTGACCCCGTTCTTCATTATTTTCGCCCTCGCAATGGTTGCGCCGGTCATCTACGCCGTTGTGCTGAGCTTCTTCGCACAGCAAAAGTCCGGATTGGGCTTTGGCGAGGCAAAGACCGCCTTCGTTGGCTTGGAGAACTACCTGCAGGTCCTGCAGTCCGAGAGTTTCGTGGGCGGCATCGGACGCCTCGCGTTGTACTGCCTGCTCTACATCCCCTGCATGGTGGGCGGTGCCCTGGCCTTCGCGCTCCTGCTGGATGCCGCCGTGGCCCGTGCACGCAAGCTCTTCCAGCTTCTGGTCTTCCTCCCCCATGCGGTTCCGGGCGTCATTGCCGCACTCATCTGGGCGTACCTTTACACCCCTGGCGTCAGCCCGATCGTCTCGGCATTGGAAACCGGCGGGATCTCCCTGAACTTCCTGGACAATCAACTGATCCTGCCGTCAATCGTGAACATCGCTGTGTGGGAGTGGACGGGCTACAACGTGATTGTGCTCTTCACCGCCCTCCAAGCCGTTCCCCGGGAAATTTTGGAAGCCGCACGCGTGGACGGTGCCGGTGAAGTCCGGGCGGCCATCAGCATCAAGCTGCCCCTGATCCTTCCGGCGTTGAGCGTCATCATGCTCTTCACCGTGATTGGCACGCTCCAGCTGTTCACCGAGCCCTCCATCATTTCCAAGGCCACGGCCTCCGTCACCAGCACCTGGGTGCCGAACATGTGGGCCTACGACGCCGCGTTCAACCGGCACAACCTCAACCAGGCCGCGGCTGCCTCCATCATCATCGCGCTCATGGCCGCCGTGCTGTCCTGGGCCGTAACCCGCTTCAGCTCAAGGATGAACAAAGCATGAGCACCTCAACGTTGTCGCGCCCCAGGGCCTCAACTCCCGCCGGGCCGCCGAAGAGGCGTCGGGTTGCCCGCAACGGCGGCTTCGCCAGTTCGTTTACCGTGAACGCCCTGCTGATACTGGGCTGCGCCTACATGGTCCTTCCAGTGGTGTGGCTGTTCTTCGCCTCCACCAAGAACACTGCGGACCTCTATGGAACGGCCGCCTACGCTTTCGGTGAGCCGGCGTTCATGGACAACATCAGTGCTGTCCTGAATCAAGACGGCGGACTGTTCCTCCGGTGGATGGCCAACTCCATGTTCTATGCGGCGTTCGGGGCGATCTTTGGCGGCCTGATCTCGGTCATGGCCGGCTACGCGTTCGATAAGTTCCAGTTCCGCGGGAGGGACTCTTTCTTCGGCATAGTCCTGGTGGGCGTCCTGATTCCCAACACCGCAACTGTGCTCCCGATGTACCTCCTGGCCTCCGTCTTCGGCATCACCAACACCATCTGGGCCATCCTCATCCCAGTGCTGTGCAACCCGTTCGGTGTGTACCTGGCCAGGGTCTACTCCGCCGCTTACGTTCCGGCAGAAACGCTGGAAGCAGCCCGCGTTGACGGTGCCGGCCCCATCCGTTCCTTCTTCTCCTTGGGCCTGCCCATGATGATGCCCGGCTACATCACCATTGCCCTGTTCCAATTCGTGGGTGTGTGGAACAACTTCATGCTCCCGCTGGTCATGCTCCAGGATCAGCAATTGTTGCCTGTCAGCGTCGGCATCTCCATCTGGCAGGGTTACTCCATCCCCCAGCCCGAGTTCACGCCCATGGTCATCACTGGCTCGTTGCTTTCGATCATCCCGCTGTTGGTGGCCTTCATCATGCTGCAGCGCTTCTGGAAGTCCGGACTAACCGCAGGAAGTGTTAAGTGAGCTTGAATGTTGCCTTGGCCATGCCGTCCCATACCGCGCGGGCGGTGTTTCCGCCCAGGAGCCTGGAGCCGTTGGAGCCCGGCCTAAACCTGCTAAGCCGGGAGCCGATCCAGGACTTCACTACACCGGAAGGCCGTTCGTTGCTCGCAGAGGCGGACATTCTCATCACCGGTTGGGGCTGTCCGATGATCGACCACGACGTCCTCGATGCCGCACCCCGCCTCCGTTACGTCCTTCACGCCGCGGGCAGCGTGAAGCACCACATCGGTGACGCCTGCTGGGAACGCGGCATCCACATCAGCTCAGCCGCGGACGCCAACGCCATCCCGGTGGCCGAGTACACCGTTGCCATGATCGTCCTGGCCAACAAGCGCATTCTTCAGATCGCGCGCGCCCTGCACACCACCAGGACGGATGTCCTTGCGGAGCAGCTTTTTCCGGACATGGGCAACTACCGGAAGCGCGTCGGCATTATTGGTGCGTCAAAGATCGGCCGGCATGTCATCCGCCTGCTTGCCCCCTACGACCTGGACGTAGTGGTTGCCGACCCCTACCTGTCCCCCGCTGAAGCGGCCGGTCTCGGCGTCGGGCTTGTCAGCCTTGACGATCTTGTGGCGGGCTGTGACGTGGTCAGTCTCCACGCGCCGTCGTTGCCCTCCACAAAGAACCTCATCGACGCCGGGCAGATCGAGCGGATGCGGCCCGGCGCCACCTTCATCAACACTTCCCGCGGCGAGTTGGTGGACCAGGATGCGCTGCTCGCCCGAGTAGAAAATGGCGATCTTTACGCCGTCCTGGACGTGACCACGCCGTGGGTGCTGCCTGCCGAGTCCCGCCTGTACACGCACCCCAACGTGCTGCTCACACCCCATGTGGCGGGGTCGTTGGGCAACGAACTCGAGCGCATGGCGGCGAGCGCGGTGGACGAGGCCTTGCGGTTGTCCCGCGGGGAGGAGTTGCGGTTTCGGGTGAAGGAAGAGGACCTGGCGTTTACGGCTTAGGCGGTCTGGCAGCATGTGGACATAACGCACGACGGCGACCTCCCGCCGTCGCGCGTTTGCCGCTTTTTCGCTTGTGGCCGGCTTAGCGTGCGTCCTTCTTGGCTAGGCGTTGGGCGCCTTGCGAGAGGCTGGAAGCGGACAGGAGCGCCTCGGACTCGGTTGCCACCCGGCGCTGCCGGGTGGCAACCGGAGGGGGTTTTGTTCTCCTCACCGCCGGCGTGGTCACTACGGAGATCCTCCACGGCCCGTTTGACGATCCTTGACCTGCCGATCATCGCTTTGCTGATCCGGTTCCAGGAGCCAGGCCATTGCCTCCGCTTCGGACGTAAAGAAACGGGTGGGGCAGGGTGCCGGTTGGGCGGCCAATTGGTAATCGACAAGGATGCGGTCAACGGCGTTTTCACCCAGCAACGCGATTCTGGAAGCCGCACAGGGTTCGATGAAAACGTCACGTGCCGCGCGGCTCAGGTGGCTGGCGTTAGCCATCCTGACCAGTAAGGGATAACGATTGCCGGCAGCGACTTGGTTGACCGCGTCCACGGCTGCACGGGCATTGCCCGCTTCGATTCTGGCCCCAGCGTCCCACGCCAACAACAAGACGTTGTCCGGCTCGAGACGGAGGGTGTAATCCACGTCTTCTGCCTCAGCCATAGAACTGCTCCATCTCTGCAGGATTGCAGGATTGCCCGCGTTCCACGGACTGACTCCACCCTGCACCACGCTCAATGACGCCGTCTCATCCGAAACGAGTGATTTTTGGCGTAAATCGAGCGTGGCGTCCGGGCAGCCTCTGGGAAGGAGCGATCCGGGCAGCCCTGCCACGGGCAGGAGCGGCCCTTTACGCAGCGTCCTGATCAGGTGCGGATTGTCGTCACTCCCTTAGTGGGACGGCGACTCCGCACCTTCACTTTCGGTTTCTTCCGCGCCGGCCTGCGCGTACGAGGCAGACACGCGACGGTAGACCGGTGTCAGGAATGCGATCAGTGCCACCACAATCATGATGAGTCCGGCCACCAGGAACACCAACGCTATGCCGCGGGAGATTCCCTCACCCAGCAGGGGTTCAAGTTGGGCTGCCCCTTCTGTGGAGCGGGCGTAGGGGATGATCCAGAATTGGGCGATCGGGGCAATAAGGAACGCGGTGATGGGCGCTGCGGCCGATTCGAACGCCATGGCGAAGCCGAACACCCGGCCTTGCCGAGGAAGTGGCACCACTTTTTGGATGACTGTTTGCTCGGCGGCCTCCACTACGGGAACCAGTGCCAGGTAGAGCCAAATGCCCACAATGTAGAGCCAGGCCCATTCCCGCAGTGTGAACACCGCGCCGAGGAGCCCCATCAGGGCCACCGCGATCAGCATGGTCCGCAAAGGGTTGGAGCCGAGCCCGAACTTTCCGATCAGTGCGCCGCCCACAATGAATCCGGTGGCACCCACCGCAAAGACAGTTCCCCAGATTTCCACCGAGAACATCTCCAGGCCGTAGGGGTCCATTAACGCCATGTAGACGCCGCCAATGAAGTTGTTGAACGTGGAGAAGAGGATCAGCGCGAACAACCCGGATATTGCCATGACGGCTGCCCAAGACCCACGCAGGTCGAATCCGCCTTGCGCGTCGGAGGCAGCTGCCCGCACTTCCTCCGGCAAACGCAGTGTGAGCAGGTGTAAGAACGCCAACGCAGTGAGGACCAAGGCGACCACTACAGTCCAGCCCATGCCCAGCAACCCCACAGACAACCCGGACAGCACCGAGGTGACGATGAACGTGAGCCCCTGCACCATGCCCACGAGTCCGTTGGCGTTGGCTCGTCGATCAGGTTCCACCAGGATGGTGACCGTAGTGGAAAGGGCAATATTGCGCATGTTCTCCACCACCGCGCCGATCAGGATGATCATGGTGAAGATCCAGAACCACGGCTGCGTCAGGTCGAGTAGCGCCTGCTCAGGTGTCAGGAGAAACATGATGCCGGAAAGGACGAACATCACCAGGGTGAAAATCGCGGCGAAACGCATCACCGCCAGTTTGCGATAGCGGTCCACGAGAGTGCCAAAGCTGATGCTGGAGAGGGCGATCAGCAACATGTAGGCGCCACCGATCACGCCTGTAGCAATGACATTGCGCGTTTCCAAGTACACCCAGAACGTCAAGGCGTACCAAAGGTAGCTGGTGGTGATGTTGGCGAGGGCGGTATTCACCAGGATCCCGGTGAACGTACGGGACCTTTGCGCGGGAGTTCGTTGAGATAGATCGATAGTGTCAGTAGACGCGGCCGGGGCCGGTTCCTGCTCGGTCATGCGTCCCAGTAAACCACTGCATCCAAGCTCCCGGTAGTATCGGCAGGGAATCCTAGAGACGCTTGGGGGAAATGTTTTATGACGCGTGCACAAGGGCAGCTCGCCTTTACCGACGACGTTAGCCGGGACCTGGAATTACAGGAATATGGCCTGGACCCTGCAGTGGATTCGACTCTTCTTCCCAATGCCGCCGTGATGAGCGCTCTGCAGAACCTCGTGCGGCTGGCCACGGAGCTGTGTGGCGCTCCTTTCGGCGTGGTCAATATCATCAGCGCGGAGTACCAGCACCAGATCGGTGCCTGGGGTGTGGACCCCGGCGTTTGCTCGCGCGAGGATTCCATGTGCGCCAAGGTCTTCCTCTCCCGCGAGAGGACCGTAGTGGAAGATGCCTCCAAAGATCCCCGTTTTGCGGACAATCCCTTTGTCACAGGGGAGATTGGCAATGTTCGCTTTTATGCGTCCGTCCCGCTGCAGACAGAATCGGGCTTCGTCCCGGGAACGTTGTGCGTATTCTCGGACAAGACCAAAGAACTGCGCCCCGAACAAATCAGCATGCTGGAGGTCTTGGCAAAACAGGTAGTGGAGTTGCTGGAACTCCAGCATCGAACGGTCCAACTCGACCGAACGTATGCCGAGCTCAAAGACAGCAATGCGAAACTTGCCGCATTCGCCGGACGCGTCAGCCACGATCTCCGCGTTCCCCTCACCACCATCCTCGGCTACGTGGAACTAGTGGAGGACGACCCCGATGTGGAGCCTGCCAGCACCGCGGCCAAGTACCTGGACCGCATCGGCTCCAGCGGTCGGCGGATGCTGGGCATGCTTGAAGATGTTCTGAGCTATTCCCGGGTGGGCGGCGCAATTCAGCCGGCCAACGTTTCACTCCGCCAGGTCACCGAAGAAGTTGTCCGCGATTTGGCCATCGAAAACGACGGCATCGTGGACGTGGAAGATCTGACGCTCCATGCAGACAGGGGCCAGCTCCGGACGCTGTTGCAGAACCTGCTTTCCAACGCCATGAACTACCGCAGCCCCGATCGCGATCTCCGCGTCAGGATCAGCGGGGTTGCCAACTATCATGGCGCCACGATCTTTGTGGCAGACAACGGCAAGGGCATCAAACCCGAGGACCGTGCCAAAGTACTGGAACCCTTGGTGCGTCTGCGGCGGCAGGGTGACGGCCCGGGCTCCGGGCTGGGCCTGGCCACCTGCAGCAGCATCGCCAAAGCCCACGGAGGCGAGCTCTCCTTGGCTGAAACCCCCAACGGCGGAACCACCGTGACAGTCAGCTTTCCAGCCGGTCTTTAGCCGCTCCGGGGTGTCTCCAGGTACTTGGGCTTTGCACCTGCCATCATTCGAGGCATGACCACCTGGTACGCCCGGTAGGAAAGCATGAAGCGGCCCGCCCCAGTCCGCTTACTGTTCACGATCCCGCTCGTAGTCATCGTGCTCTTCATGGCCGCCTGCGTGCCCATGCCCATCCAAGCGGCGCCCACCGCACCAATCGCTGTAATCGGGACGGCTCCGTCCAAGGTCGGCCCGGGGAGTCCGTCCATCGTGGACATGACAACGCGCACGGCCGGGGCTTCCCCCACGGTCGCGACGTGGCAATACATCAGCGGTGCCGAGGCCTTCAACAGCAAACTCGACGCCAGGCTGCTCAGCATCTTCGATGCCCGAGGCGGCGGACGCCATGAACCCGCGGCACTGCCGGCCACCCCCGGCGCCCTCCTGGCCGACGGGGTCTCGGTCATCCATGGAATTGTGCTGGCCACCGGGAGCGTTGTGGGGTCCAGGTTCATGCAAACAACCATGAACGGAGGCGTCCGCACCGCCCGCATCGACGAAATCACCTACGAGGACCTCGGCACCGGCGTTGTCAGTGGCAGTGCCACCCTGATCCACCCCGCCATGACCGGCACCTTGCGGACAATACTTGGCGAAGCAATCGGCCACCCGCCCCCTACCCAGCCTCCAGCAGCAGTTTCCGATGCTGAGCTGCTCACCGCCGTCGCCTTTACCTCCAGCGGGGATCTCAGCGTCACCGTTCACCGGGACCCCGGAACAGGCGCCGATCTGCCCGACACCGTCACAGTGGTCTTGAATGCGGACGCCACAGACGATGTCATTTCGCCTGCTGGCCAAGCCCTTCGCACCGCCGTCATCGCCGGTGCACCGTTCAACGCCCCTTCGCCCGCCCCGGGCGGCCTGGCCCACATCAACTGCGACGTCGTGGCCTGCGCTGCACTCACTTACGACGACGGGCCCAATGCGCAAACCACCCGGCTCTTGGGGATCCTCGAAAAGCACAAAGTGTTTGCCACGTTCTTCCAGCAGGGTGGCTACGTCCGGGCAAATCCGGGAGTCGCGAAAGCCGTGGCAGCAGCGGGCCACACCATCGCAAACCACACCATGAGCCACCCGTATCTGACCAAATTGGCGCCGGCCAGCATCCAGGGCGAGGTAAGAGGGGCTCAGGACGCCATTGAAAAAGCGACAGGAGTGGTGCCGGCTTACATGCGGCCGCCCTACGGAGCGAGCAACACGACGGTTGCGGCTTCCGTGGGGCTCCCGCAGATTATCTGGGATGTCGATTCCCTGGATTGGCAGTCAAAGAACAAGGCGGTTTTCCTCCCCAGGATCATGGGCCTGGTCAAGCCGGGATCGGTCATCCTCCTGCACGACGTCCACGCGTCCACCGTGGACGGCCAGGACCAACTCATCACCCAGCTCAAAGGCAAGGGCTTCTACTTGGTCACCCTCCCACAGCTTTTCGCCGGGATCGAACTGAAGGCGGGCGCCTCCTACAAGTGCCGCGGTGCCGCACCGGGGTGCGTTGCCGGACGCTGAACTTCCGGACGTTAGCGCACGACGGCGGCAGGTGGCCGTGGTGCGTTAATTCACGCCGGCGGGGCTACTTGCCCTCTCCGTTTCCCTTGGCTTTCTCAGGCTTGTTCTCGCTCTTGCCGCCGCTCTTGTCCTTGGCAAGGTCCTGGCCGGGCACCACAGCGGGGGCAGGCGCCGGGACTGGTGCCTGCACTGGTGCCTGTGCAGGAGCCTGCGCCGGCTCCTGCAGATTGACCGCCTCAGCGGGCTGGGCGTCGGCGGGGACAGCGTCGACGGGCGCCGGCGCGAGAGATACAGCGGGCACCACCGGCGCAGTGGGCTGCGGTTCGGCCTGGGAAATGCCGGTGTCTGCAGGCTGGGAGGGATCCGCCGTGTTGCCTGTAGGAGTAAGCCCCTGGGAGAGGATCAGCAAAGCGAGCGGTATGGTGACCGCCGCTGCGGCCACGCTCCTGACGGTCTTAGGCCGGCGTTTACTGAAGCCCCTGAGACTGGTAACAGTGGCTTGCCGCTTGGTTGGCGTGCGGAGTGGTGGCCGGGACGGAACGGAAGGAAGCAGCGCGGTCCTTCGCCCCGACTGGATCCCTTCTTCGGCGAGAGCCTGTTCAACGTGCTGCGCTGTGGGGCGCTTTTCGGGGTCCATGTCCGTCATGGCTTCGAGGAGCTCACGCAGCGGGCCGGGCAGTTCCACGGGGACCTGCGGCGCCCGGTGGAGGCGGGCTGATGCCGTTTCAATAGGTGTCCCGGGGTACTCAGCCCGCCCGGTGAGGCATTCGAGGAGTACCAGGCCCAGCGAGTAGATGTCGCTTGCGGGGGTCAGCGAAAGACCCTGTGCCTGCTCCGGGCTGAGGTATTGGGCGGTGCCAACGGTGAAGCCTGTTGCGGTGAGGCGGTTGTCGTTCATCACCAGCGCGACGCCAAAGTCCGCCAACTTCACTGTTTGCGCCAACCCGTCGTCGTCGGAGACCAGGATGTTGGCAGGCTTGATATCCCGGTGGATGACGCCGTGTTCGTGGACCTGGGACAACGCTCCGGCAATCCGGATGCCAATGCGGGCAGTCTCCGGAACGGTGAGTGGCCCGGCGGACAGCACGGCTCGCAGGTCGCGGCCCTCAGCGAGTTCCATCACCAGAAAGGCGCGTTCTTCGTCGTTCCGGGTATCGACGCCAGCATCGAAGGCTGCGACGAGTCCGGGATGGTCAAACCCTGCCAGAAGCCGCATTTCGTTTTCCTGCCGGCCGCGGAAGGAGTCATCTCCGGAGCCCGGGAGGAATATCTTGATGGCCACTTCGCGGCCCAGCAGCAGGTCCGTTGCCCGGTAGACAGTGGACATGGCGCCCCTGCCCAGCACGGGTCCCAGCTGGTAGCGCCCGTCAAGTGTGTCGTCGATGGAATCGGGGACGCGGGAGTCCACGGCCTCTTCATTGTTGCCCACGAATGGTCACGCCCTTCAGGCCCACTTGGATGCCCCGGACCAACCCGCCGTCCGACGTACCAAGCAATGCCGTCAATCAAACTCACGATGGCCGCGGGGCCGACTGCTTCAGCCCCTTACGGCCCAGGCAAACAGCCCAAGCAGCATCATCCGGTTACACCAGATAAGTCATCAGGATACTGATTAACCAGCAGGGAGGGCAATGCGGAGTATCGGCGAACGCCGGAATCAGGCGCTGCGAACCCGATCCACGGCCCTGCGAAGTACCCCGGATTGAACACCCAACGACCATTCAGCCACGTCAGTGACGAACCGGGTAAATGCCTCGTAATCAAAGGACGCTGGATTGTTGACATAAGAGCCCACGCCGTCGATGGCCACCCAGATCCGGATGCATGCAGAGAACGGGTCATCCACCGCGAAGTCACCGGAGGTAACACCATCCTCAACGAGTGCTGTCAGCCGCGACCTATCCAGGTATTCCTGCGCCAGCAGCGCCTCGGACAAGGCCGGAATGAAGCGGGACAGGTGCCGGGCATTGAGCCATAGCCTGGTGAGCTCGAAGGCGCCATTTCCCTCTATGCGTCCGATGAGGTGGGCCATTCGCTCCAGGGGAGTCCCGCCGTCGGGGAACAACTCTTCCCGCTCCTCCGAAACGGCGAGGACGAAGGCCGCGATCACCAGGTCCTCGGCGGCCGGGTAGTAGTGGCTGATCAGCCCGGGGCGCACACCCAGCCGGTCAGCTACGGCGCGGAGGGTGATCCGCTCCAGCCCCTCATTCAGGGCGATCGAAGCAGCTTCGGCCAGAATTTCGGCGCGGCGCTCGTCAGGTAATTTTCGAACACGTTGGGACGTGGGGCTTGACACCATGCCCATCAGTCTATTGGATTAGTGACCAATAGCACGTTGGTCATGCGACCAATAGCGTCCCTGGGCCGGTATCCCAGCGTTGCGAACCGGTCCTTGCCCGAGAGGAACAGCGTTGTCCCAGCACCATATGACCGATGCGGTCAGCTACCCCGAACCCCTTGCCCACCCCGAAAAACGCGGCATTGAACTCATCGAATCGTCCGAACGCCATGGCCGTGCCCGGGACCTCTTCCCGGTGTGGGCCGCCCCAAACGTCAGCGTCCTCAACTTCACGGTGGGCGCCACGCTCATCCTGCTGGGCATGGAGCTCTGGCAGGCTTTCCTGGTCATCATCGCGGGCAGCCTCCCGTGGATCCTCACCGGCATCGTGGCCACCAGCGGCCCGGCAGCAGGCACCTCCGGCTCCGTCATCACAAGGGCCATCTACGGAATCCGCGGGAACAGGGTGGTTGTCGCCTTCTTTGGCTGGTTCATTTCCGCCGTTTTCCTGGCGCTCAACTGGCTCGCGTCCTCGTTCATGGGCGCTGAGCTCCTGGCGCAGATTGGCTTCACCGATCCCGTCCTCGTACCGGTGCTCGTCACCATTATTGTTGCCGCCATCACCGTGCTGGTGGCTGTGTTCGGCCACAGCCTGATCCTGCGCAGCTACCCCGTGGTTGCCTCGGTGTTGCTTGCCATCTTCCTGCTGGTGACGGCCTTCGTCCTGCCGCACGTGCAGTGGGGCTACACGGCTCCTGCACCGTTGGAGGGTCTGCCGCTATGGTCTGCGATGACCATCGGATTCGCCATCCTCGCTTCCTCTCCCCTGTCCTACTCAAATAGCCCGGACCTGGCGCGATACCTCCCCACATCCACCAAGCCTTCGCACATCATCGCGGCCACAGCGCTCGGTGGCGCCCTGCCAGCCATCTTCTTCACCTCAGTGGGCGCATTGCTCGCAACAGGGATTGACTCCGCCGCGATGGATCTTGGCATCGAATCGGCGCTTCTGGCCCTGCTCCCGGCCTGGCTCGGGCCCATCTTCGTGGTGGGCGTCATCATCAACACCATCGCGCTCAACGGCATGACCACCTACACGGCGAGCATGGCGTTCCAGTCCATCGGCGTCCCCATCCGCCGCATCCCCTCGGCGGTGGTAGTTGGAGCGATCGGCACAGCGCTGACCATCTACCTCGTCATGTCCACCAGCCTGCTGGACGCCGTGAACCTCATGCTGCAGCTCTTGGTCCTCATCTCCGGACCCACCATGACAGTCTTCGCCACCGACGTCATCCTCCGACGCAACCGCTACAGCGGCGATGACCTCTTTGACGAGCAGCCCGGCAGCCGCTTCTGGTACTCCGGCGGCTGGCACGTCCCCGGCTTGCTCGCCATCGGCCTTGGCGCAGCCGTGGCCTCCCTGTTCCTCACCAGCTCTGTGTGGACCGGCCCTATCGCCGCGGCTATGGGCTTCCTGGACCTCTCGGTGCCGGTGTCCATGGTGGTGACAGCCGGGGTCTACATCGCCCTGACGCGCCTCGCCGCGAAACGCCGCCCCACCGCAATCCCCTCCATCGAAGGAGCCCCCGCATGACCACCACCGGAGCCCATCCCCCGCGTTACGTTGGCGCCGCCGGCCAACCCACCGTGGACTCTTGGCAGGAAGGCCCGCATAACCGGTGGACCTTCGCCCACCTTGGTGAAATGCTGCCGACGGCGTCAGTCACCCGCCACTTCCCGGCCGCCCCGGCAGCGGCTACTGAGCGGCTGGATGCCCTTGCCGTTCCAGGCCTGAGCCAACGGCTGGAGGAGAGCTACACCGACGCATTCCTGGTCCTGCACCGCAACAATGTCATTGCGGAGTACTACCGCCCTGGCTTCGCCCCCGATGACCTGCACCTGGTCATGAGCATTTCGAAGTCGATGTGCGGCCTGGTGGTCGGGGCCTTGGTGGATTCCGGAGACATCGTCACGTCCGACCGCGTTGTCCACTACGTCCCCGAACTCGCCGGATCAGCCTATGACGGTCCCACCATCCAGCACGTGCTTGATATGGCCATCCACCTCAACTACAGCGAGGACTACATGGATCCCGCCTCCGAGGTGCAGACCCACGACCGCTCCTCCGGCTGGCGCACCCGCCGGGACGGCGACCCCCAGGACACCTACGAGTTCCTCACCACGCTCACAGGCAACGGAACCGTGGGCCGCTTCCAGTACTGCTCCGCGAACACGGACGTCCTGGCTTGGATCATCGAGCGCGTGACCGGGCTCCGCTACTCAGAGGCCCTGTCCAAGTACCTGTGGTCCAAGCTCGACGCAGACCGGGACGCCACTATCACCGTCGATTCCAGTGGCTTCGGTTTCGCTAACGGCGGGGTCTCCTGCACTGCCCGCGACCTCGCGCGGGTGGGCCGGTTAATGCTCGACGGTGGCGTAGGTCCGGCGGGCCGGGTGGTGTCCGAAGGGTGGGTCCGCAGCATACTCGCTGGCGGAGACCGGGAAGCCATGGCCGACGCTTCCTTCACCGGCATACACCCCCAGGGCTCCTACACCCGTCAGTGGTGGTGCACGGGAAACGAGCGAGGCAACGTGACAGGAATCGGCATCTACGGCCAGTACCTCTGGATCGATCCCGCCACCGATACCGTGGTGGTCCAGCTCTCCACCTGGCCGGAACCGGATAGCGGCCACCTCCACGAGCTCCAGAACCAGCTGCTCCTCGATGTCAGCCGCTCCTTGGATCAGCCCCTCGCATCACAAGAGATACCAACAGAAGAAACAGCCCAGGAAAGCAAGGAAACCGCAGCGTGAGAACCCAGCTCTACACCAACGCCCGCATCTTCACCTCCGATACCCGCCGCTGGGCTGAGGCTATGCTCGTCCAAGGTGAACGCATCCTCTACGTGGGAGACGCCCACACAGCCGAACGCCTCCGCCCGGACGCCCAACGAATTGACCTTGAGGGCCGCTTGGTGGTCCCCGGTTTCGTGGATGGGCACGCCCATGTTGTGGGCACCGGCGAAGCCCTGGGACAGGTCAGCCTGTGGGGTGCCCGATCCGTGGAGGAAATCCAGCAACGAATCAAGGCAAGGGCCACCGAACGCCCGGATGCCGTGAGGATCCTGGCCACTGGCTGGCTGCACGGTGCCATCCCAGGCGGTGTACCGGACGCGGGGATGCTGGACGCCGTAGTCCAGGACAGGCCTGTGTATGCCTTCGCTTACGACTTCCACTCGGTGTGGGTGAACTCCGCGGCGCTGACTGAACTCGGGATTGATGACCACACTAAGAACCCGCACGGCGGCACCATCAAACGCGACTCTCACGGGCACGCCACCGGCTACATCGACGAGAACGCGTTTTACGACATCGTGCTCCCCTTCCTCGACGCGCAGGTCAGCGAGGATGAGCACGAGGTCAGCATCGCCGCCGTCCAACAGGCCTACCGCGAGACCGGCGTGACCACTGCGTGCGATATGGGATTCAACGAGACCGACCTCGAAGCCTTCAACCGTGCCGACAAAGACGGCACACTGACCAGCCGGCTCATCGCCTATTGGCGCGTCAACAACGCTGGATCGGCGGAGGAAAACATCGCCCAGGTCCAGCGGGCGGCCGCGCTCGCCGTCGATCATGTTTCGCCGTTCCTGCGCGTAGTGGGCATCAAAGTCATCATTGACGGCACCATCGACGGGTGCACGGCCACCTTGGGTATGCCGTACGCCGATGGTTCGAATGCGGAGCCGATCTGGAGCCTTGAGGAACTCGCGCCCGTGGTTGCCGCCGCAGATGCCGCCGGTTTGAAAGTTGCCATGCACGCCATAGGCGACGAATCGGTGAGGATCGCGATCGGCGCCGTGGAACACGCCGTTGCGGAGAACGGCCCCCGCGAACGCCGTCATCGCATTGAGCATCTTGAGCTGGTGGACAGGGCCGACGTCGATCGCCTCGCCGCGCTGGGCATCACCGCCAGCATGCAGCCGGTTCACGCCGATCCCGCTATCAGCGAGAACTGGGCCGCCAAGCTGGGTGACCACCGCGTGGAGCACGGATTCGCGTGGCCTTGGATCACTGACGCCGGTGCCCGTCTCGCTTTCGGCACGGACTCCCCCACTTCCCCGCACGCACCACTGCCCAACATGTATGTGGCCACCACGCGCGCTTCGGCCTTGGACGCGTCCGCCGGAACCAACGTGCCGGAGTTCGCGCTGCCGCTGGCCGATTCCATCGAACATGCGACGCGCGATTCTGCCTGGACGTGCGGGGCTGAGCATGAGATTGGACGGCTTGCCGCCGGCTTGTACGCGGACTTCGTTGTCTTGGATACGGACGTACTCGCCACAGAGAGCCCTGCCTCGCTCCTCGAAGCCAAGGTTGTGCGAACTGTGGTGGGCGGACGCACAGTGTTCGAAAGGGACTAACCCGCCTGCCGATCCGGATTGCCCGCTGCTCCGAATCAGTGTCAAAGGTGGATCACTGTCAAAGGTCAGGAGCAGCGGGTCGCATGGAATTTCTGCAGGAAGCGTCGCGGTCGGGCAGCGCAGCGTTATCGGGCGTTGCTTCGCCGCGGCGCGAGGTGATCGCCACGGCCCTGGGACCGTGTGTGGCACGCGTACAAGAATCCTCGGAAGGTGGTGGTGACTTCGCTGACGTTTACCTGCACGGGGCCGCGGGGTCGTGGACAACTTTCCAGCCGCTGCTCTCCGATACTCCAAAACGCGACCGCGTCCTCATAGACCTGCCGGGCTGGGGCGATTCCACCCAAGGTGCGCAGCTGGAGACGGCCACGATCGAAGCCATGGCGGGTGCCGTCGTCGAGGTTTTGACTGCCTTGGGGAACAACAAGTGGAACATCGTGGGCCATTCCATGGGAGGTGTCCTGGCCCTGCATATTGCTGCGGCATGGCCCGGATCCACCGTCAGCGTCGTGGCGGTTTCGGCAACCACTCTTGGAGTTGCCGGATCGGTGAAGAGCCCGTGGCGTGGGCTTGCCAAGATGCCATGGTTCGTGGGCATGCTGCTGCTCATGAACACCACCGCAGTCTTCGGTAATGCGGGAAGAGCCTTGATCCGCGGGGTCGGGCACACGCCATTGATGCGGCTTCTGCTGTCACCACTTTTCGCGGACCCGGCGGCCGTCCCCTCGGGCCTCATCCGCAGGCTGGCACAGGAAGCCCGGCCAGCCAGCTTCAGTGCAGCCGCGCGAGCCATTGCACTGTACGACTTTGGCCAGTGGCGCCGTATCAGCTGCCCCGTGCTGGCGATGCGTGGCGACCACGACGCCTTCACGCCAGCATCCGACCATTCCCAGCTGGCCTCGCTCGGCCCGCATGTCCAGATCGTGACGGTAACGGAGTACGGACACTTCGCGATCGCCGAGCAGACCGCCGTCGTAAAGCAACTGATAGAGGAACTGCGGCAACGCTGAACGCCCGACGGCGACCTCCCGCCGTCGGGCGTTTGCCTTACGTGACGTAGCGAACTGCGGCCCGGCAGGACCTCAGGGCACAATGGAGAGCATGACCCTCACAACTTTCGCCCTCGTCCGCCATGGCCAGACCGATTGGAACGCGGAGCGCCGGTTGCAAGGGTCCACTGACATTGCGCTGAACGACGTCGGTCGCGGCCAGGCGCGCGACGCCGTCGCCTTCCTGTCGGACCAGCCTTGGGACACCGTGGTGTCCTCGCCCCTGGGCCGCGCCGCCGAAACTGCCGAGATCATCGCCGATGGACTGGGGCTGAAAGTTGCTCGGCTGGTTCCGGAGCTCACAGAGCGCAGCTTTGGTCCTGCCGAAGGACTTCAGGCCGGGCCTGAGCTGGAGGCTTTGCGCATCCCCGGAGGTTTCCGCGGCGGCGAAACTGACGAGGCCGCCGCTGATCGCGGCATTGCTGCCTTGGAAGAGCTGGCCGAGGAGTTCGCCGGCAAGCGCGTCCTGGTGGTGGCTCACGGCACTTTGATTCGGCTGACCCTGAGCCGGGCCATCGGACGCACCTTGGACAGCGTGCAGAACGCGGTCCTCAACCTGGCCCATCACCATGTCACGGACGGCTGGCAGCTGGAGTACTTCAACGGCGAGCGGGTCACGGCCGGCGTCGAGTCCTGAGCTAGGCTGCTACCGCGCTTCGAGGCGCGCCTTCAGCTGCTCCGCGTAGTCCGTGTACGCGGCGGCGATCTCTTCCAGGTCAACCGTTTGGGGGAAGTCGATCACGGGCTGGTGTTCCGCGAGGTAGGTGGTGGTTTCTTCGACCACGAGTTGCTCGTCGAAGCCCTCCAGCCCAACCTCAGCAAGGAATTCCGGGTTGGTGTGGACCAGGGATTCCCCGGTTTGTCCTTCGGATGCCCAACGCACCAAGTACTCGTTCTGGTTGACCATTTCAATGTCGAATGACTTCTCCATGGCAGCAGCCTACGCCGTTACGTGGCGGCTGCCGGCACACCGCGGGCAGCGATGAGGTCCAGCAGAGTCTCGGCCTCAAGGCCCAAAAGTGCGGCCGCCAGGCTCCCCATCAGGTCCAGCACATACTCACTGCCGGCACTTCCGGCCAGCACATCCATGACAAGTCCATCTTCCTGGGCAACCAGGGTGCGGGCGATCTTGGCCGGGTCCAGAAGGGGAGCGAACTCGCCGGAGCGGGTTCCGGCGTCGATGATTTCACGGTAGACGCCTTCCTGCGCACGGGTGAGCTCGTCTTGGATCCGGCGCTGCTCGGGGTCTCGCAGCATGTGGGGCCAGTATTCGTAGAGGATCCGGGAGACATCATCGTCAAGCCCGGCAGTGGTTCCCGCGCTGATGACCGCGGCGAGCCTGGCTGTGGGGGTCATGCTCTGATCCACGGCTTCGGCGAGCTTCTCTAGAAATCTGCCGGAGGAAGCCTGCACGGCGGCAGCGATGATGTCGGCATGGCTGCCGAAGTAGTAGAGCACGGCGTTTGCGGCCATGCCTGCCTCCGCGGCAATGGCGCGGAGTGTGGCCCCCTCAGCGCCGTCGCGCGCTGCAACAGCCTGGGCTGCCGCCACTATTTCACGGCGTCGGATTTCCTTCTTGTCTGCCTTGGCCACTACCGCTCCCCCGGGGACTCTTGAAAATTCCTGTTGACATTGACTCTAGACCGGTATTGAATGGCATTCAAATTTGAATGTGATTCAAATTACTGATTCAACGAGGAGTCTCCGTGTCCCATCCCCCTTCCCGCATCTCACTCGCCAAAGACCCAACCCCGAAGGACCCAACATCCAAGGGCCTGAAAGCCGGCTCCATCGGCATCGGTCCAACAGTCGCCCTCGGACTGGCCGCCGTCGCCCCCGCCTACAGCCTGGCCGTGACCCTGGGCTTCGTGGTCCTTGCCGTTGGGGCGAGCACCCCTGCAGCGTTCCTGCTTGGCTTTGTCCCCATCCTCTTTACCGCCCTCGCGTTCAGGGACCTCAACAAGGAAATGCCTGACTGCGGCGGCGTTTTCGTCTGGATCACCCGCGTTTTCGGACCGGTTGCAGGCTGGTTCCTTGGCGGATGGGTGCCACAGATGGCCACGTTCATTGCGAGCGCCGCACTAGCTCAAGTGGCCACAACCTATCTGCTCAACTTCCTTGGTTTGGCCTGGATCGCCGCGGAGCCTATCGCAGTAGCTGCCATCGCGTGTGGGCTGATCGTCCTGAGTGCTTGGATCGCGGCGAGGGGAATCGAACTATCCGCCTGGGTGCAGTATGCGCTGATTGCCCTCCAGCTGGTGGCACTTGGCGGTTTCTGTGTCGCGGCTTTCGCGGCGATGGCCACGGGCACCTCCGTCGGAACGGCAGAAGGTGGCGCCGAACAGCCAAGCCTGGAGTGGTTCAACCCCTTTGCATCCGGCGACATGTCCGGGCTCGTGTCCGGCGTCATCCTGTGCCTGTTCATTTATTGGGGCTGGGATGCGCTGATAGCGGTGAACGAAGAAACCACGGACCGAAAGGGAACTCCCGGCAAGGCCGTAGTCATCACCACCGTCATCCTGCTGTTCTTCTACGTGGTGACGGCCACGGCCGCCGTGGGATTTGCCGGGACTGCGAGCATCACCGATCCTGAAACCGTCTCTGATGTCCTCTCGGTCCTCGGTCCGCAGGCGACAGGAGATGTGTTTGGCCAGGTCATCATCCTGGCCGTGGGCCTTTCAGCGTTGGCAGCACTGATGACAGTAGCTGTCAGCACGCCGCGGACCTGGCTCAGCATGGGCACCTATGGTGCGCTCCCCAAGGCGACAACCAAGATGCACTCCAAGCGAGGAACACCCACCACCTCCATCGCCTGCTGGGCGGTCATCACCATGGCCATAACCTTGGGACTAACGGCAATCAGCGCTGACTTCATCGGGCTGGCCATCCTCTCCGTGGGCCTGATGATCGCGGCTTACTACGCGGCCACCGCCTTGGCATCCGTGGTGTACTTCGCCCCGCTGATGCGCACCTCTGCATCCGCCCTGATCCTGAAGGGCCTCCTTCCTGGTTTGGGAGCACTTCTGATGATCGGAGCGTTCGCGTACAGCGCCGTGGACATGCTGTCCCCTGAATACGCGGGGCTGGCCTGGCTGGGCATCGGCTCGGTGTTCTGGATCGGCATCGGTGCGCTGGCCTTGGGCCTGGTGGTCACCGCGATCTTGAGGACCAGACTGCGCCGCTTCTTCTCCAGCAAAACCATCCCCCGCGGAAACGTCACCACCCGGCACCAACTTCCATCCATTCTCAGCAACGAAACCGAGGCATAAATGCGCATCCTGTCCATCGCAGCACTTCAGACCAACCCCGTCCCCCACGACCTCGAGGCCACGTGGGCCCGGTTCGAGGCCCAAGCCGAATCAGCCAAGAAGCTCGGCCCGGACGTGGACGTCATCGTGGTTCCGGAGCTGCTGCTGTCCGCGCCGGGCGAGTTCCTGCTCCCGGACCCCGACGGCGAAACGCGCTCTGCCGCACCCATCCCCAGCCCACTTACCCACCGCATCTCCGCACTGGCCCGCAGACTTAATGTCTGGCTCGTACCCGGTTCACTGCTGGAAACGGACAACGGGAACACTTACAACACAGCCATCGCCGTCTCCCCGCAAGGCGAGATCGCGGCCCGCTACCGGAAGCTCTTTCCGTGGCGCCCGTTCGAAACCACCACGCCCGGCGATTCCTTCGTCACTTTCGACATCCCCGGCTGCGGACGGATCGGCCTGGCCATCTGCTTCGACGGCAGCTTCCCCGAAGTGGCCCGCCAGCTCGCGTGGCTAGGCGCAGAAGTCATCATCCAGCCCACACTCACCACCACCCGGGACCGGGCCATGGAAATCGTCATGTCCCAGGCCAACGCCTTCGCCAACCAGGTGTATGTGGTGAACGTCAACGGCGCATCCCCCTCCGGCGTGGGCGAAAGCGTCATCGTCGACCCGGAGGGCACCATCATGCAGCAGGCTCGGGGCGGCGAAGAGATCCTGTTCGCCGTGCTGGACTTGGACCGGGTCACCCAACTCCGCCGCTATGGAACGCATGGCATTAACCGTCCGTGGGCCCAGCTCCGGGACCAGGAAGGTATGCTGCGCTTCCCCATGTTCGGGGGCGCACACTTCCAAGCGCCGGACTGGAGCGGGGATTCGGTGGACGCGCGACAAGCCAGCACTACGGCCTGACGACGCACCCAAGGTGAGAAGCGTTCGACGGCGGGCTGCCGCCGTCGAACGCTTTTCCCTCACCCTAGAGAAGATCAGGTTACTTACTTCTATACTGGCGTTGTGATGGCATCACTGTGGTTCGGATTGATTGCCTCCAGCGCCTTGGTCATAGGCGCTTTCGTGGGCGTGCGCTTCGAGCTGCCGAAGCGGCTTCTGGCCATCCTGCTGTCGTTCGCGGCGGGGTCCCTTATTACCGCCCTGGCGTTCGAACTGTTCGAGGACGCCTACGAACAAGGCGGGATCGTGCGCGCGGCGTTGGGACTGCTGGCCGGCGCCATAGTGTTTACGGCCCTCAGCGCCTTGCTCGATCGTTGGGCGCAGCCCGGAGGCAAGTCCAAAACCAAGGCCGCGGACGAAATACAGGGCAGCCCCAAACTGGACACCGACGCCGCCGCTTCGGACAAAGCTGCCACCTCCGCCTCAACGCGCGGCGCGGCCGGCATGGCATTGCTCGCGGCCGTGACGTTGGATGGCGTGCCCGAAAACCTCGCCCTGGGCATCTCCCTGGGCGAAGGATCCGGCGGCCTGGCACTGCTGGCGGCCATCTTCGTTTCCAACCTGCCAGAGGCCTTGGTGGGCGCATCATCCATGAAGAGCCAAGGCCGGAAAGCCGGGCCCATCATGCTGCTTTGGAGCGTCTGCGCAGTGCTGCTGGTTGCCGCCGTGGTACTGGGCGCGGGGCCTTTGTCCTCCGCCGAGCCCGCAACCATCTCCCTGCCTTTGGCCTTTGCAGCGGGAGCCGTGATCGCGTCCCTCGCGGACACACTCATGCCCGAGGCCTACGAGCACGGCGGCCCGGCTGTGGCGCTAAGCACCGCAGCTGGATTTGTTTTGTCGTTCACGCTCTCGCTCGCCTGAGCCGCCGGAGGCAAACACAAGAAAAGACACGACGGCGGAGGTCGCCGTCGTGCGCTTTCTTCGCTGGTTGCGGCCGCTAGACCTCGGGGCGCCGCTCAACAACCGTGTGGGGATCGCCGCGGCGCTCAACAACGGTACGGCGGGTGCGGTTGGACATGGCGATGGAAATGATGAGGCCGATGATGCCTACGCCTATCAGGATGTAGCCAACCAGTACCTGGTCAAGGAAGGGAATGATTCCGGGGGCGAGCGCGAAAGCCAGAATAGCTCCGATGGCAATCAGGGCGATGGAAGAACCGATTCTCATAGCGTGCTCCTCATGTTTGTTCGGCGCAGTCAGGGTCTGCAGCCGAATCTGTATCATCAGGATACTTATGACCTACCGCTCCGACCAGACATTGCCGCGCCGCATTAGTCAGCATTAATCAGTGACCGTAGCGCTCAGCCACCCGGGCGATCGCGTCCTCAGGGGTGGGCGGGGGGCCGAAGACCTGCTCCTGGCGGGTGGTGTCCGCCACGTACTTTCCGGTCTCGAACCACGCCACCATGCTCGCCATATCGGCCACCAACGGAAGGACCTTTGACGTGACCTTGCCGAGTGCGGCGATCGCTCCGGAAGGTATGGACATCACCTTGACCTGCTTGCCGGCCCGGCGACCAGCCAGTTCGGCGGCTTCATGAATGCTCAGGGGCCTGCTCCACCCAATGTCGATGCGCTCCCCCTCAACAATGTCGGCATCAACCGCCTCCGCAAGGTAAGCGGCGACATCGCTGGCCAGCACGAACGTGAGCCGGGCATCCTTGGATCCGAGCCACACGAAGCGCCCCTTCTCGAAGGGATCACCACCCATTCCCACCGCTTGGTCAAAGAAAGCACCCGGACGGAGGGCCACGAAGGGTACCCCGAGCTCCTCGAATTTGTCCTCGGCCAGTTTCTTGTTCCAGAAATGGGGAATCTGGGGAGTTTGGTCACTGGTGACGATGCTGATCAGCACAAAGCGAGGCACACGGGCATGCTTGGCCGCGACAGCCAGATTGCTATTGCCGAAGGTGTCTATGGCTTTGGCGTTCTTGTCATTCCGCGTGTAGCCGGCCGCCGTCGAAATGGCCGCGGAAACGCCCGTCATCGCAGTGACCAAGGAGGCGGCGTCCAGCATGTCACCCCGGGCGATCTCTACGCCTTTGGCCTCAAGTTTGGCGGCGTTGGACTTGGGCCTCACTAAAGCGCGAACCTTCTTTCCGCGCTTGAGAAGCTCGTCCACCACCTGGCCGCCCAGGAAACCCGTGGCGCCAACAACAAGGACAGGCAGGTCTTCGGCCACAGTTTCTCCTCCAGGTTCGTTCCTAGGGTCAGTGGTAGCACGCGATGGGAACTGCGGGCTAGGGTGCGCCGCGCCTTCCCAGCTATAGTGCACTCAAAGTGCAGTATGATGCACTAATGGATGAAAGCACCACCACACTTTCCTTGGCCATCGGAGCCCGGGTTAGACAAGAACGCCAAAACCGCGGATGGACCCTTGATCAGTTGGCTGAAGCTGCCGGCGTGAGTCGGCGGATGATCATCAACGTGGAGCAGGGAGCCGCGAACCCCAGCGTCGGGACACTACTGCGCATCAGTGATGCCCTAGGCGTCGGACTTCCCGCACTGGTTGAATCCCCACGCCCCAAGCCGGTCAAAGTGACCCGCAGCGGCGAAGGCGCAACCTTATGGACCAGCGAGCAGGGCGGACGCGGAGTCCTGGTCGCCGGTACCGAATCTCCGGATGTGGTGGAACTGTGGGACTGGACCTTGGGCCCGGGAGACCAGCACGGCAGCGAAGCCCACGCCGCTGGAACCAAGGAACTCCTGCAGGTTCTCCACGGCACCCTGACCGTGGACGTTGACGGGCATATGAACACCCTTGAGGCGGGAGATTCCATGACCTTCCCGGGCGACGTCGCCCACTCCTACGCAAACCCCGGCACAGATCCCGTCCGATTCTCCCTGGCAGTGTTCGAGCCTGGCGTGGGCTCAGGACACCTGCAGGAGGCTGGCTCATGAAGACCCGCCAACGCATCCCCGTTCCACCGTGGGGGCTCGCGGTTGCGGCCATGATCTCCGTCCAGCTGAGCTCCGCTTTCTCCGTGGACCTCATCGCCGACGTGGGTCCGGCCGGTACCGCATGGCTGAGGTTGAGCATGGGGGCCATCATCTTCCTGGCCATAGCCCGCCCGCCGATTCGCTCTGTACGCCGCCCTGACATCCTTCCCCTCCTGGGCCTCGGCGTAGCCACAGGCCTCATGACCATCATGTTCCTCGCCGCGATTGAGCGCATACCGCTGGGCACCACGGTGGCCATCGAGTTCCTCGGACCGCTGACGGTGGCAGCAATCCGGAGCCACAACCACAAGGCCCTGGCGTGGCCGGCGTTGGCGTTGGCCGGGGTCGTCCTTTTAACGGAACCCTGGCATGGCGAGATCGACGCCCTTGGTGTGATGTTCGCAGCCATCGCGGCCGCTGGCTGGGGTGCCTACATCCTGCTGACCCAACGAGTTGGTGATCGCTTCACGGGAACCGGAGCACTCTCACTCACAGTCCCGGTGGCAGCTGTCACGGCCGCAATCGTGGGCGTCCCACAGGCCGCCGGACACCTTAGCTGGGAAGTCCTGCTGGCTGCCCTCGGAGTCGCCGTACTGATGCCAGTGCTCCCCTTCATCCTGGAAATGATGGCCTTGCGACGCATGACGTCCACCGCTTTCGGCACGCTGATGTCCCTGGAGCCGGCATTTGGCGTGCTTCTCGGGCTGCTGGTGTTGCATCAACAACCGTCCATCATCCAGTTCGTTGGCATCACACTGGTGGTGGTTGCGGGCGCTGCGGCCCAGCGTGGCGGGGACAGGCGCCCAACGTCACCAGAACCCGTCACCGGCCTGGAACCGCCCCTTCCCCATGCCCTACCTGCCACCAGCCCACGAAACGAGGTCTGAGCATGTTCACAGGACTGAGCGCCTTCCCCTTGACGCCGCTCACCAACGACTCCCTGGACGAACGGTCCTACGTTGGACTCATCGAACGCCTGCGTGATGCACGCGTGGACTCCATCACCGCACTGGGATCCACCGGCTCGTATGCCTACCTGACACATGAAGAACGATGCCGCGTAGCTCACCTCGCCGTTCGGCACGCCGGGAGCGTCCCTGTCTTCGTGGGTGTGGGGGCTCTCCGCACCTCGCACGTCCTGGCCAACGTCGAGGCTGCCGAAGAAGCGGGCGCCTCCGGGGTGTTGCTGGCGCCGATGACGTACCAACCGCTCACCGAGGATGACGTGTTCGAACTGTTTCACACCGTCACCTCCCACTCCTCCCTTCCGGTGATCGTCTACGACAACCCCGCCACCACCCACTTCACCTTTCACCCAGGGCTATACGGCCGCATTGCCCAATTGCCCGGGGTTGCCTCCATCAAGATTCCGGGCAGCCCGAACACCATGCACCTGGAGGAACGGGTGCGGGAGATCCGATCACTTGTGCCGGACCACGTGACCCTCGGCATTTCCGGCGATGCCAACGCTGCCGCCGGATTGAGCGCTGGATGCGACGCCTGGTATTCGGTGATCGGAGGAACCTTGCCCGGCATCGCCCAACGCATCACACATGCTGCCATCAACGGACGGCCCGGTGAAGCGGCCTCCGAGTCCGAGCGCCTTGCGCCCTTGTGGCAACTTTTTGCGGATTTTGGTGGAAGCCTGAGAGTGGTCGCCGCCATCGCGGAACAGCTGGGACTGGCCTCCACCAAGAGCCTGCCGCTACCCATCCAAGGCCTGGGCCCTGAGCAGCGGGCCCGCGTTGCCGGGGTCATCGAGGAGCTTGGCCTGGGAACCTAGCGCAAGAAATCCAGCGCAATAATCCTGATTCGGGAATCCTGCCACGCCTAGATGGCGATGACCACCTTTCCGCGGGCCTTACCGGCATCGAGATACCGCATTGCGTCCGGGACCTCGGCCAGCGGATAAACGCGATCGATGGCCGGGGCAATGGTTCCCGATTCCAACAGTTCGGCAAGATATTCCAGGTCCGCTGCAGTTTGGGTGCCCACGACCATGGTGAGCCGCTGGCGAATGAACGGGGAAAGAGCCACAGCGCGGAGTTGCCGGTCCAGGCTGCCGGTCCATGAGCCACCTTCCTCCCCACCGGTGATCACGGCCGTCCCCGTTGACGTGAGCGACCGGCGAAGACGGGAAACGGAAGGATTGCCTGCGATGTCGATAATGACGTCGTAGGACTCAGCGCCGTCAGCAAAGTCCTGCTTGGTGTAGTCGATCACCCGGTCTGCACCGAGGGCTCGAACCAGCTCCACTTTGGCCGTACTGGCCACACCCGTGACTTCAGCGCCAGCCGCTTTAGCAAACTGCACCGCATAGCTGCCCACACCGCCCGAGGCGCCGGTAATCAAGACTTTTTGCCCCTTCGGCATCCGCCCAGCCGCGGGATCGATGCCGCCGGCGCGCACAGCGATCAGTGCCGTGCACGCAGACACTGGCACTGCCGCTGCCTGCTCAAAGCTGATAGTGGCGGGCTTGAGGGCGAGCTGCTTTTCGCGGGCAGCGGCGAACTCGGCAAAAGTTCCCTTCCCTGAGCCGAAGACGTGGTCACCCACCGCAAACCGGGTCACCTTCGCGCCCACGGCTTCCACGGTGCCAGCGAGGTCCAGCCCGGGAACAGGGTTTTTCGGAGCCCGGAAACCGTAGGCCAAGCGCAGCGCATACGGCAGGCCGGTTGTGACGTGCCACGTCCCCCGATCGAGCCCGGCAGCTCGCACCCTCACCAGTACTTCGTTGTCCGCGATGGCCGGGCGAGGGACCTGAGCCTCGTGCAGGACATCGGCGGAACCATAGGCTTCCTGGACGATGGCCCGCATAGTGGGACCGGGCAGGGACTGATCCCTGTGACGGCGCGAATCTTTGGCTTGCTGACCAGTGGTCATGGCCGGACCTTTCTAGTGTGGTGTTGTGCCTGACGAGTCTTTCGTACGCTGTACTAAATACGCTACCGTACACTGTACTAAACCGCTAGAGGGCAATATCGAACCGAGGGAGATCCCGTGACCACCGCAGCATCCCAGCGCCTGCCCCTCAGCAGGGAACGAGTCCTGGAGTGCGCGGTTGCACTCGCCGACGAGTCCGGACTGGCCGCGCTGACCATCCGTACGCTTGCCCAGAGCATGGGCACCAAGCCCATGTCCCTGTACTACTACGTAGCCAACAAAGACGAGATCCTGGACGGCATCGTGGACATGGTTTTCAGCGAAATCGAGCTGCCGGCACCGCAAGGGGACTGGCGCGAGGAAATGCAGCGAAGGGCCCGCGGAGTGCGCTCAGCACTCAGGCGCCACCCGTGGGCAGTCGGGCTGCTCGAAAGCCGGTCCGCGCCGGGACCTGCCACGCTGCGGCACCATGAAGCAACGCTTGCAACGCTGAGGGAGGCCGGGTTCTCCGTCCAGCTGACAGCACACGCCTACGCCCTCTTGGATAGCTACATCTATGGCTTCGCCCTGCAGGAAGCAGCCCTTCCGTTCGAGGGGCGGGACACCGCGGCCGAGATCACCAACCCCATCATGGAGCGTTTCGCCACGGGTGAGTATCCGCGCATGGTGGAGATCGCCGTCGAGCATGTCCTCAAACCCGGCTACGACTTTGGCGACGAGTTCGAGTTCGGCCTGGACCTCATCCTTGACGGTCTCCACCGACTGAAAGCCGGCGAGGAGTAGAGGCCTTCCGGCTGGAGCTGCGAGTCTCATTGGAGGCACTCGGGCCAACGCGGTACGGTCAGGCATAGCCGACGCCGAGTGAGGGAGCTGAGTTCATGGCCAAGATCGAGGACTATGCAATCATCGGGGACCTGAACACGGCTGCCCTGGTGGGGCGCAGCGGTTCCATCGACTGGATGTGCCTGCCGCGCTTCGACTCCCCTGCTTGCTTCGCATCGCTGCTGCACACGTCTGAGGCCGGCCGCTGGCTGCTGGCGCCCGCCGGGACACCGGAGGGCGGCAACTGCACGAGGCGCCAATACCGTGAGGACACCCTGATCCTGGAAACGGAATGGAAAGTGGACGGCGGCTCGGTCCGGGTCATCGACTTTATGCCCGTCCGTGACGACGCCGTGGATCTGGTGCGGATCGTCGAAGGACTGTCCGGCGAGGTCACCATGCAAATGGAACTGGTCCTGCGCTTCGATTACGGCCGGGTGGTGCCGTGGGTCCGGCACGGCGAGCACGGCATCAGCGCGGTGGCCGGCCCCGATTCGGCCTACCTCACCACCCCCGCACCCTTGGTGGGCCGGGACAAACGCACCGTCAGCGAATTCACTGTCCGCGCCGGCGAGCGCGTTCCGTTCGTGCTGCGTTGGGCACCAAGCCACGAACGGGAGCCGCGCCGGATTAATCCGTTGCGGGCGCTGGAGGCGACGGAGGCGTTCTGGCTGGAATGGATCGGCCGCAGCGAAATGACCGGCAAATACAAGGAGCCGGTGGAGCGGTCCCTGATCACCCTCAAGGCGCTGACGTACGCACCCACAGGCGGCATCGTGGCTGCTGCGACAACGTCCCTGCCCGAGCAAATCGGCGGACCCCGCAACTGGGATTATCGATATTGCTGGTTGCGGGATGCCACTTTGACCCTGCAGTCGCTGCTCGCAGCGGGCTACACCGAGGAAGCTTCCGCTTGGCGCGACTGGCTGCTGCGCGCTATCGCCGGTGACCCGTCAGAACTCCAGATTGTGTACGGGCTCGACGGCGCCCGGAGACTCCCGGAAGCGGACATCCCTTGGTTGTCGGGTTACGAAGGTTCACTGCCCGTCCGCACCGGAAACGCCGCCGCTCCGCAGCTTCAATTGGATGTGTGGGGCGAAGTACTGGACGGGCTTTCGCTGACCCGGGCGGCCTCCCCTGATGGCAGCGTGGATAGCTCCTGGGATATCCAGGTCGCCTTGATGGAGTTCTTGGAAGGGGCTTGGGACCAGCCGGACAACGGGCTGTGGGAAATGCGCGGCCCGAGGCAGCACTTCACCCATTCCAAGGTGATGGCGTGGGTGGCTGCTGATCGAATGGTCAAAGCCGTTCGAACGTCAGGCTTGCCCGGCCCTGCCGATAGGTGGGCCGCCCTCCGCAGCGAGATCCATGCGGACGTCATGGCCAAGGGCTTCGACGAGAAACTCAACACCTTCGTCCAGTCCTACGGCAGCACGGAACTGGACGCGAGCCTCCTCCTGATTCCGCGCGTCGGCTTCCTGCCGCACCGGCATCCGCGGGTCGCAGGAACTGTGGACGCCATCCAGAGGGGACTCACTGACGACGGACTGGTCCTTCGGTATCGCACGCAGTCCGGACATGACGGACTTCCGGGCGACGAAGGCGTTTTCCTGGCGTGCTCGTTTTGGCTGGTGGATGCGCTGCTGGGAATCGGCCGCTCCGACGAGGCGACCGAGCTGTTTGAGCGGCTGCTCAGCCTCCGCAACGATGTGGGCCTACTCAGCGAGGAGTGGGATCCGCGGACGCAGCGGCACCTCGGCAACACTCCGCAAGCCTTCAGCCATTTCCCGCTGATTCACAGTGCCCTGCAGCTTCACCAGGGTGAAGCCCACAGCAGTGACACGCCGCTCCATAGACCCAAACATCCGGGCCGGGCCAGCGGCTCTACCCTTCGGAATGATCCTCGCCTTCGGTAGCTGATGGTTCGCCCTTGTGGCTCGCTTCCTCCAAGTGGAGGTCCAGCTTGCGTTCGGCTTCACGCCGACGCTGGCCGACGGTCCGCATCTGCTGTGTGTTCGGGTCACCCCGATCTTCTGACGCTGCACCCAAGGGCGCGGCGGGCTGCACATTCTCTTGTTCGCCCATACAAACAATGGTCCCATCACCAGTTCGTCAGCGATAGCTCAGCGGACGTTGTGACGCCCGCCCTGCGCACTCTTCCGAGTTTTTGGGGCGCAGAGCGGGCCTCACATCATGCAACTAGCGGCGCGTCTCGCCCGTACCGGTTCCTTCAGTTTCAATACGTTCCTTGCGGACTTCCTCGTCCACCTGGACTTCATCAGTGACGGTGTCCTTTTCCAGGCGTACGCGCTCCACCGGAACGGTTTCCTTCTGCACCACGGGCCGCTCCTCATGGAGGGTGACCTCGTGTTCGCTCTCGGTCAACTCCGCCCCGGACATGGCGTCCCCGGCGTTCGCATCCGTGATGGGCTCGCGTTCCAGGCGGACCTCCTCGCGCTGCACCGGAACCGTGGTGGTGACGTTCTCCGTGGTGATGTATTTGCGCAGCCGCGCCCGGCCAGTGGCTTGCTTCTCCGTGCCCACGTTCAGCCGTTCTTCCGAACGGGTCATGGCATCATCGCCGCGGCTGGTGTCCGTATCCCGGGTGTAGCTGGCGTCCGTATCCACGGCGTCCCTGTCCACCGTGTCCCTGGTGCCGGTTGTGCCTGCAGTCCCCACTGTTCCGGTGGTGGTGCCGGCGTAGTCATCGTGACCGCTGAAGCCACTCTCGCCCTCAAGTCCATAGTGGTTGTACAGGCGACTCTCCTCGCCCGGATCCAAGTGCCCGTCCTCGGCAACACGCGGTGCGTCCTTGATGTGGTCCTTGCTGAACGGGACCACCACATCGTCGCCTTCGACTGTGGCTTCTTGAAGCGGAATGAACGATTCCGAACTGCCGAAAAGACCTGTCTTGACGGTCACCCAGGTAGGTTCACCCGTGTCATCGTCGGTGTAAAACGTGCCGATGGAGCCCACCTTGTCACCTTCAGTGGTGCGGACGTTTCCGTTGAGGCCCATCAGACGGTCAATGTTTTCCCTCGCGAGCATGATGTCTCCTTGGAATGCGGTTCTCTTACTGTGGAGTGCCAAGCGGGCTGCATCACCGGGCGTGGTTTCCGGATGCCGGAGCGGGGAGCAAGTTTCAACCCGTCGACTTTAAGGAACACCAATACAGTAAGCATGCTTAGTGTTTGCTTGGCAAGCCCTAATTATGGAGAACGAGTGGCGCTTGCCACACTGCCCGCTGGCCCGTAGGCTCGAAGCGGAGAAATCAGTACTTGTGCCCAAAGGTATCCATTCTCCCTTCCCGCCAGGGTTCATCATGTCTGCTCAGCCAGAACACTTCCCCCTTCCAAGCCAAACCCCCGCGCCCGCTCCGCTCCACCTCCTCCAGCTCGGCAACCATTACCTCCACTGCGGAGTTCCCATGCATGCAGGCCTCGGGAAGCAACACGTTTTTATGGTCGAAACCACCGGCCAATCCATTGACCCTGAGCTGGAGGTCTACCTCAGCACCAGGGTTCTGCACTGCGACGAGTGCGGATTCCAGATGGAGATCCCCGACTAATCTCCACTTGGTCTGCGGAGCTTGGGTGGGCGGGCCGTCCCGGGTAGCGTGAGCCAAAGACAGGTTGCGCCCCGCCGCGAGCGGACGATTTCCAAGGAGCTGGCCCATGAGCAGATCCCACCGAGCGTCACAGCATGAACCGGACACCGCCGTCGAACTCAATCCCCTGTTCAGCAGGCCCGGAGAATCCACCATCTTTCCCCGTTTCACCCTGCCGGACGGTGAATCCTTACCGGCCACGGCCTACCAGGTTGTGCACGATGAAGCGATGCTGGACGGCAACTCGCGGCTGAACCTGGCCACTTTCGTTGGAACGTGGATGGAGACGGAAGCCTCCAAGCTCTACGCCGAGACGTTCGACAAGAACATGATCGACAAGGACGAGTACCCCCAAACGGCTCTGATCGAAACCCGTTGCTGGCGGATGCTCGCGGATCTGTGGAACGCTCCGGATCCCGAGAAGAGCATCGGCACCTCCACCATCGGATCGTCGGAGGCCTGCATGCTGGGTGGCTTAGCCTTGAAGCGACGGTGGCAACACGCAAGGCGCGCAGCGGGCAAGTCCACGGAGAAACCCAATCTCATCCTCAGCTCCGCCGTTCAAGTGTGCTGGGAGAAGTTCTGCAATTACTGGGATGTGGAGCCCCGTTTTGTCCCGGTCTCAGCCGAGCACCCCACGCTGGATGGCCATGACCTGGACCAGTACGTGGACGAAAACACCATCGGCGTGGTCGCCATCCTGGGTGTCACCTACACCGGGAAGTATGAGCCTGTGGAACTCATCTCGGACGCGTTGGACGAGATCCAGGCCCGCCATGGACTGGACATTCCCATCCACGTGGACGGGGCTTCCGGAGCCATGGTGGCACCGTTCCTGCAACCTGAAACGGTGTGGGATTTCCGGCTCCCCCGCGTCGCATCGATCAACACCTCCGGCCACAAATATGGGCTGGTGTATCCCGGACTGGGCTGGGTGGTGTGGCGGGACGCGGCGGCGCTCCCCGAGGACCTGATCTTCCACGTCAGCTACCTCGGCGGGGACATGCCCACGTTTGCGCTGAACTTTTCACGGCCCGGCGCCCAAGTGCTGCTGCAGTATTACCTCTTCCTGCGCCTTG
The DNA here is from genome assembly GCF_000294695.2 of Arthrobacter sp. Rue61a. NCBI lineage: Bacteria > Bacillati > Actinomycetota > Actinomycetes > Micrococcales > Micrococcaceae > Arthrobacter > Arthrobacter sp. Rue61a. Next base: position 4,502,747 of record NC_018531.1, read on the forward strand.
GCTTTGCCGGGTACAGGTCCGTCCAAGCGACGTCACGGGATGTGGCCCTTTACCTCTCCAGCGAAATCGGTGCCATGGACGCGTTCACCCTGTGGAGCGACGGCTCGGACATTCCGGTATTCGCGTGGCAGCTCAGCGACGGCCACACGGAACACTGGAACCTGCACCATCTCTCGGAACGGCTCAGAATGAACGGCTGGCTGGTTCCGGCGTACCCCCTCCCTGACGGTTTGGGTGACGTCACGGTCCAGAGGATCGTGGTCCGCAACGGTTTCACCCGCGACCTCGCCTCCAGTTTCCTGGCTGACCTCAAGAAGGAAGTGGACTACCTCGACAGTCTCACGGCACCGATGCCCACCGACAAGCAGGCAGAGGGCTTTCACCACTAAGCACTGGAAGGGAAGTTGGATATGTGCCGTCTCTTCGGGCTCCACGCCGGTCCCCGGCCGGTGCGGGCCACCTTCTGGTTGTTGGACGCCCCGGACAGCCTTTCCGCGCAAAGCCGGCGGGAGCCCGACGGCGCCGGCATAGGCACGTTCGATTCTGCCGGCAAGGCGCACGTGGCCAAACAGCCTTTGGCCGCATGGGAGGACCACGCTTTCGCCCGTGAAGCGAGGGACTTGAAGAGCACAACGTTCCTGGCCCACGTGCGGTATGCCAGCACTGGTGCGCTCACCATGGTCAACACGCACCCGTTCGAGCAGGACGGGCGGCTGTTTGCGCACAACGGCGTTCTTCACGGCCTGGACCAACTCGACCAGCGACTCATCGAGCTCGGCGTGATGGACCTGGTGTTGGGTCAGTCGGACAGCGAACGCCTTTTCGCGCTTATCACGGCGGAAACGAGGCGGGCCGACGGGGACGTGGGGGCAGGCATCGCGGCGGCCATCAATTGGGTTGCCAGGGATCTACCCGTTTTCAGCCTCAACTTCATCCTGACCACCGCAACCGACATGTGGGCGCTGAGGTACCCGGCCACCCACCCCTTGTATGTGCTGGAAAGGGATCCAACTGCGGCACCTGATCCGTCCGCCCCGCTGGATGCTCGAAGCAAGCGAATCCGTTCGAAGAGCACCGAGCTCTCCCGTTCTCCGCATGTCCTCTTCGCCACCGAACCCATGGACCCGAACCCCGGCTGGCGGCCCATGGAATCCGGCGAGCTGGTTCACGTGGGCCCGGGTCTCGCCGTCACCTCCACTGCGCCCTTCCCGGATGCTCCTGCGCGTCTGCTCACGCTCGCCGATCTTGAACCGACCGCGGCGGCGTCGCAACAGCCTTGACCGCCACTTCTGCAGTCCGTTCCCAACGCGACAAACGCACGACGGCGACCTTCCGCCGTCGTGCGTTTGTCGCCTTTGCGCGACGTCAGGCGGAAGCCGGCTTCCTGAGGAACACCGCAACGGCCACGGCAGCCGCGACGCACATGGCCGCATTCACCCCCACCGCCACCGTGACGCCGCTGAGCACGGCGGGAGCGTCCGATGCGCCGATAGCCACCAGCTGGGCGGTGAATACCGCGCTCATCACCGGAATGCCCATGGTGATGCCGATCTGCTGGCTCATGGTGGCCAGACCCGTGGCCATTCCTTGATCAGAGTCGGGCAGCCCGGACGTGGCGGTCACCATAAAGCCGACGATGACCACCAGGTTGGCGACACCCCCAATGAATGTCGCCACCAGCAACAGCCCTAAGGACGCCGGATCTGAGCTCAGCCACACCAACGCTCCGGTAGCCACTGCCTGAACCACGAACCCATACACGATTGCCCTCTTGCTGCCCACACTCGCGATCACTCTTGGCCCCAGCACGCCGCCGAGGACCGTGCCCAGGCCCAGGACGGCAAAGGAAAGACCCGCCGCGAGCGGCGTATAGCCGAGGACCTGCTGCAGGTACAGGGTCAGCAGGAACACCAGCGACGTCTCGGTGACGAACGCCAGAACCCCGGCGATGTTGCCCCACGCCACGCTTGGACGCTTGAGGATGCCGAGGGGCACCAGCGGGTGCGGGGCACGGCTTTCAACCCTGGCAAACACGGCAAAGAGAATGACGGCGGCCGCAAGCGCACCTAGCGTCAGAGGCTCGGTCCATGAGTGTTCGGCGGCATGGGTGAGGCCGAACACCAGGGTGAGCAAGCCCAGCGTGACCGTGATGGCGCCGGGAACGTCGAGCCGGACCTTGGACGATGGTCGGCTTTCGGCGAGTACAACGGGTGCGATGAGGAGAACTGCTACCGCAACGGGAACATTGATGAAGAACGCCCACCGCCAGCTCAGGAGCTCGGTCAGCAGCCCACCAAGGATTGCCCCCGTGGTGAATCCGGCAGCCATCAGGGAGCCGTTGAGCCCGAGTGCCCTGTCCCGAAGAGGGCCCTCCGGGAACGAAACCAGCAACAGCGACAACGCAGCCGGTACCACCATGGCTGTCGCGATGCCTTGGCCAACCCTTGCCAGCAGCAGCCACGCCGGTTCAGTGGCGAGGCCACCAGCCAGGGAAGCTACCCCGAGCAGTGCCATGCCGATCAGGAACATCCTCCGGCGTCCCGCCAGGTCCGCTACGCGCCCGAAAAGCAACGTGAGGCCGGCTGCGCACAGGGCAAAAGCCGTTGCCACCCATTGGAGGTTTTCCAGCGAGAAGCCCACGTCTGAGCCGATGGCAGGCAGGGCGACGTTGAGGATGGAGAAATCGACTGCCAGCGTGAAACTCGCAGCCAGGAGGACAATGAGCGCCAGCCGCTGCCTGGTGGTCATGCCTTGTTTGGCTACGCCTGTTACTGGCTCGACGTGGGGATGACTGATTTTGTTGGATGTTGGCATGCCCCCAGCGTGGCCGTGTTCGTGTTTGGCAACCACACCCCGTTGTGGGTACCACTGGCAGTGACAGGACAATGCCGGCCAGCACATGAACAATGGGGGCATGGGTACACACAGTGAACTTGGGGAGTTCCTTCGCGTCCGCAGGGCAGCCTTGCAGCCAGATGACGTCGGCGTTCTGAACTACGGCACCCGGCGCGTCCCTGGCCTGCGACGGGAGGAACTGGCCATGCTCGCCGGAGTCAGCACCACGTACTACACACGGTTGGAGCAGGGCCTCAGCACTAATGCTTCAGAAGCCGTGATCGGTGCGATCGCCCGTGCCCTGAACCTTGACGAGGCCGAGCGCGCGCACCTCTTCAACTTGGCGCGCCCCGGAAAGGCGAAGCGGCGCATGCCGTTCAAACCGGACAAAGTGCGGCCCGGGACCCTGCGACTGATCCAGTCCATGTCCGGTACCCCGGCCGTTGTATTGGGTCGCCGAAGTGAAGTGCTGGCGTGGAATGCCCTGGGGCACCGGCTCGTCGCCGGCCACCTGGAATACGCCGCCCCGGAGACCCCGTCCTCGCGTCCCAACATGACCCGGCTGTTGTTCCTCGACCCCCACACACGGGAGCTGTACACGCGCTGGCCAGAGGAGGCCAGCCGTGCAGTAGCGTCGTTGCGCCTGGTGGCAGGAAAGTCCGCCGATGATCAGGAACTGGCTGCCCTGGTTGGTGAGCTCACTTTGAAGAGCCAGGAGTTTGCGAAGCTCTGGGCCAAGCATCCAGTGGAGAACTGCATGTCCGGAGTGAAATACATGCAGCATCCGGAAGTGGGTCATCTGGAGCTGAACTTCGAGGTACTTACGCCGCCGGATGAGTCCGGGCACCGGGTCCTCCTCTATGCCGCAGACCCGGGATCTCCGGGAGCGGCGGCCCTGCAGCTTCTCCAAGGTGCGGGTGATTTCGAAGGCGCGCTGCGCAGCGCGGCTGAAATCGACCGCTGAGAAAAATAGTAAGCCTCCTTGCTTTCTCGCTGATGAGGATGTTTTGCTTGACTATGAAAGGCCAAAGCCCAGGCATCCGGACAAGGAGCTGACATGGCAGACAGAAACATCGCAGGGTCAAGCACACCCAGGGGCCGCAGGAACGACGTGGTCGCTGCCGAGAAAGAACGCTTTGGCGGCATCAAATGGGGCTCGGCCTCCTTTGGCTGGCTAACGGCAATCGGGATGACTGTCCTGCTGAGCGCCTTAGCTACCGCGATCGGCGTCGGCGTGGGGGCAGCGAATTCTTCCACCGCCGAACAAGCAGCGGAACAGGCGCAACAGAACGCAGAGACTCTGGGCATCGTCAGCGGCATCGTCCTGGCAATCGTCTTATTCCTGGCGTACTACTGCGGTGGTTACGTCGCCGGACGCATGGCCCGTTTCGACGGAGCGAAGCAAGGGCTCGCGGTGTGGCTATGGGGCATCATCGTCGCCATCATCGTAGCGATCCTCGCGACTGTGGCCGGGAGCCAGTTCAACATCCTCAGCGATCTCAATGGCGCGCCCCAGATCCCCGTCGACGGAAGTCTCATGACCGCCAGTGGCATCATTGGCCTCGCCATCGCGTTCATCGTGCCCCTCATCGGCGCCATTCTAGGTGGCAAGGCCGGAATGCGCTTCCACCGGAAGGTGGACCAAGCGGGGATCGACCATCAAACGGGAGTCGCCGGTTAGGCCACGAGCGGTCAGGGGCGTTTGAAACCAGGCTTCGAGCTACGTTCTTCGATGGATTCAAGCTCCTGGAACAGCGTGATTTGGAGCCCGCCGGGTGCTTCGAGCCTCGAATTCAACGACTTCCACGGGGTTTCCCTGGGTTCAGCAATCAAGGTGCCTCCTGCTTCGACCAAGTCTCTAGTGGCCGCGGCGGAATCATCCACTTCGAAGGCGATTCGAATCTTGGCACTGGGCTGTCCGTCGGCCTCAACCTGGTCGATCAGCCGCACCTGCGCGGGGTTGGAAATCTCCAGCGTGGCTCGGCCGGCTTCCAAGATGGTGACGCGGGCGTCCCCTTCCCCTTCAAAAGCAGCCTGCTCCGACAGGCCCAGGGTGTCGCGGAAGAACATCAATGCAGCCTCGTAATCCTCAGCCTCCACGACGAGGCGCAACTGCCGGACCGGTGACTTTGGGCTTGGTTCACTTGTCATGTCTGTACCGTAGGACCTGACACCAACGTGAGGGGCAAATACTTATGCGTATCGGCGAACTCGCTGCAGCGACCGGGGCTAGCGTGCGTTCACTTCGCTACTACGAAGATCAAGGCCTTCTCAGTCCGTTGCGCTCACAATCCGGGCAGCGGACCTACAGCCACGACGCTGTTCAGCGCGTCGGGTTAATACAGCGTCTCTTCGACGCCGGACTCTGCAGCAAAGCAATGACTGAACTCCTGCCCTGCATCACTGATCATGGAAAGCGGACATCGGAATTGCAGGCCCGGCTCCTGCGCGAACGGGCAAGACTCAGCAACAACATCGCTGTGATCGAGCGCCACCGCGCGTCCTTGGACCATCTGATCGACGAACTGCGCACTTTATCCACATAGCGGCGATGAGGGCTGATGCCTGATGGACCCAAATGACATTGTTGATTTATGGAAGGCATTGGGCAGACATTGGCGCGGCGGGCGGATTCGTCCGGTGCCGACGGGCTGCCGGGACGCATCCCCCTAAGAACGACAGCGGTGCCCGGTGAGATCGCAATCGGTCATAAGCTTTCGACGGCGGTAGGCTCCACTGCGGGCAACCCACTCAGCGCTGAGCTGCTTCACGGCTTGGAGTCGATCGCCAACTCCTCGGAGTTCCAGCGGGACCGCAGGGTTGGCTCAAAACAAGGTTCGCCAACGAAACCAATTACATCGAGTGAGGACTTAGAACCACGCAGCGGCTGCACCGGCACCGTCCCGGGGCTGACTCAGGTGCTCGGCCAGGGGGCTGCCCTGTTGGAATCGATGCGCTCGACTGCTGCCGCGGAGGCCCGGCTGTTTGGGTTTGTTGAGGCCGCGGATTTTGCCGGCAGGGTCGAGGAGATCTCGCGATCCGTGGAGTATTTGCAGGTGGTTGCGGCGCAAGCCGTGGAACGAACCCGGACGGAAGCACAGCATGCGCCACCGGGGTCGTCAGCAGCGCCGGAGTGGCGGACAGGTTGGACTGAACCGGCGGGGCCTTCGACGGTTCCCGCAACTTCAGCCTCGGCGGATACCGTCCCGGCGGGAGCAGCAACTCATACCAGTACGGCCGTCGCGGGTGCGGGCAATGCGACGGCGACGGCATCCGCCAATCCTTTGGACGATGGGTATCGGAACGCGGCGGAGTTCCTTCGGGCACGGTTGCGGATCGGTATCGGCGAGGCCAGGCGCAGGCTCGCCCTCGCCGCCGAGGTCCTCCCCCAGGCCGGAATGACCGGGCAGGACGTCCCGGCCCGGCGTGAAATCCTCGCCGACGCCATCGGATCGGCTTTGGTGCCCTCCCGGTCCGCGACGATCATCAGTACCGCCCTGGACAAGGTCCGGCACCTCGCAGAACCCGGGACCATCACCGACATGGAACACGCCCTCACCACCACCGCCATCGAATCCGACCCGGACTTCGTGGCCAAGATGGCCCGACGCTGGACCGACCTGATCGATCAGGACGGTCCCGAACCCACTGAAGAAGCACTCCGGCAACTCCAAGGCGCGTTCCTCCGCCGCCGACGCCGCCACGGACTCCACCACCTCGAAATCTTCGCCACCGCAGAACAATACGAAACCCTCACCACCGCCATGAACGCCGCCACCAACCCCCGACTCACCACCACAGCCGAGGGCGGCCCGGACGACGAACCTGGCACGGGAGCCCCGGCCGGAGCAGCCACAGACGGAACAGACCCCGACGGATCAGGCGCCGACGGCCGAGCGGCGCATGGAACAGGACCTGGATTAGCCGGCCCCGACTTGGACCGGCGCTCGAGGGCCCAGAAACTCCTCGACGGCCTCGTCGGTGCGTGCAGCGTCGCGATGAGCACCGGGAAACTCCCGTCGAACGGCGGCCTCCGACCCCAAGTCACCGTCACCATCGACCGCCGCGACCTCCTCAACCAACTCCAACTCACCCACAGCCAGCTCCCGGAAACCGGCACGGCCGCGAACCCGCCCAGCACCCGCAACCAACCCGGTACCCGCAACCGGCTCAGCACCGGCACAGCCACGTTCACCGGCCCGATCCACCCCAACACCATCCGCAAAATCGCCTGCGACGCCGACATCCTCCCCGTCCTGCTCGGCAGCGACTCCCAAATCCTGGACATCGGCCGCACCACCCGGATCTTCCCACCCCACATCCGCAAAGCCATCACCGCACGCGACCAAGGCTGCGCCTTCCCCGACTGCACCATGCCCGCACCCTGGTGCGAAGCCCACCACACCACCTACTGGTCCCACGGCGGCACCACAGGCACAAACAACGGCACCCTGCTCTGCAGCCACCACCACCACCTCATCCACAAGGAGCAATGGCGCATCGACATGACAACAGGCATCCCCTGGTTCATCCCCCCACCCCACGTCGACCCCCACCAAACACCCCGACGCAACCACCACCACACACCCCACAAGACATGAGCGAAAGGTGGGAAGAGCTGGAAGCGGATTGCTGTTTCGGCGATTCAGCCACTCACTGATACAGCGAGCCACCAAACCAACAGCCAGTGAGTCACCGGGTGCTGCTAGTGCAGCATGCGGCCTGCCTCCACCAGGATTACCGGGAGGTCGGCCAACCTGTGTACGACTCCGCCAGGTATGCCTTGGCGTGCTCGGACGTCACAACGGAGTGCAGCTCACCAAGCTGGCGGGCGCGGTCGAAGTCGTCGGCGCCCGGCACGGTGTGCAGCATGGACGTCATCCAGTACGAGAAATGTTGGGCCTTCCAGACACGGTCCAAGGCGCGGTCGCTGTAGGAATCGAGCAACGCAGTGGAGCCGCTTGAGTAGAACGAATCCAAGCCTTCGAACAGCACCTTGACATCGTGTATCGCCAAATTGAGGCCCTTGGCGCCAGTGGGTGGGACGGTGTGCGCAGCGTCGCCGGCGAGGAAGAGGTTGCCGTGACGCATGGGGGTGTGGACGAAGCTGCGGAACGGCAGGACCATCTTTTCCAGGACCGGCCCTTCTTTGAGCTCAAACCCGTTGCCGTTGACTCGCTTGCGGAACTCGGTCCAGATGCGTTCGTCGTCCCAGTCGGCCACGTTCTCCTTGGGGTCGCACTGGAAGTACATGCGCTGAACGGTTTCGGTGCGCTGGCTGATCAGGGCGAAACCGTTCTCGGAGTTGGCGTAGATGAGTTCGTCGGCGCTGCGCGGGGCCTCGGCCAGGATTCCGAACCATGCGAACGGGTACTCGTGGAAGTACCATTTGCGGTTGGCTTCGGGGATCTGGAAGCGGCAGTGGCTGCGCGACCCGTCGGCACCCACCAGGAAATCGGCTTGGATTTCGAACTCCTGGCCCCCGGCGTCGGTGAACCAAACTTTCGGCTTGCCTTCGAGGTCGTGCACAGTGGTGTCCGTAACGCTGTAACGGACGTCGCCGCCGTCGGCCTCCCGCTTGGCGGCGAGGTCCATGAAAACGTCCGTCTGCGGGTACAGCCACACGGATTCGCCTACGAGTTCCTTGAAGTTGATGCGGTGGCTTTCGCCGTTGAATCGCAGTTCGATTCCGTCGTGTCGGTCGCCTTCGCGCAGCACCCGGTCCGAGACGCCGGAATCAACCAGCAGGTTCACAGTGCCATGCTCGAGGATTCCGGCGCGGACCGTTTCCTGGATATCCTTGCGGCTACGGATCTCCACCACCACCGATTCGATGCCCTGCTGAGCCAGCAAGTGGGAGAGCATCAAGCCGGCGGGGCCAGCGCCCATGATGGCGACTTGAGTGGTGATAGCTGTGCGTGCCATGGTATTCCTCGCTTCGTTGCGTATCCCGGCTTGCTCGGAAGCGGGGATGAGTCTGGAATTAGTGTGGCCCGGGTTTCGTGATGAGCGTTACAACAATTCCGTTGAACGGAAAGCAGATCTAGTCGGCGAGTTGGCGCCCTATCCCTCGAGCCGCCGTCTGGAGCGCGGGCACAAGCGCTTGGAGCCGCATCTCCGCAAGGGGCACAACTACCCCGAGCGCCGCCACCGTGCGTCGCTTACCGTTCATCACCGGCACGGCAATGCCCCACGTGTCCGGGTCCACCACGCCAGCCAGTTGCGCGTACCCCTGCTGCGACGCTTCGGCCAGGTAATGACGCACGACGTCGGCAGTCACCTTTCCGAACGGATCCGCGAACTGCTCCAGGTACTCCGCCTGCAGTTCACGCGACTGGTGTGACATCAGGGCCAGCCCTGCTGAGGAAATATGGACAGGCATCCTGCCGGCGATCTGCGCCCTGTTGGCCACCGATCCCCGCCGGGAAAGCCGCTCAACGAAGAGCGCCTCCCATCCGTCAAGCACGGCCAAGTTCACATTCTGGTTGAGGACCTGCTGGATGTCCTCCATGAACGGCATGGCTGCCTGCCGGAGGGCAAGCGTGGGCGAATTCCGGTTCACGAGCTCCCACAGACGCAGCCCCAAGCGGACAGTCCCCCCGGCCCCAAGATCCAGAAGTCCGTGTTCGGAAAGTTGCCGGACCAAGCGATGGGTTGACGAAAGCGGGAGTCCGGCGCGGTGGGCCAGCTCGCTCAGCTGCAGCGAGGGCACCCCTTCCGGAAAGGCCTCGATCAATCGCACCACGCGGTCCACCACAGAATCGCCGGATGCCGAGTTGGCCACGATACGCTCCCTTGCCTCTTGGTCACTGCCTCTTGGTCACTGCCTCTAGCCACGGCTTCTTGGTTAGTGTCTCGTCTTCAATATGACGTGACACCCCAAGCATCTTCCATTCAATGGTAGAACGTGTGCCAGACAACATCATGCGGTGATACAACTCTCATGAATGACCGACCGACCGTTCAGCGGTCGGGCCCACTGAGAAGTACCGAGGACGCTATGCCAACGATGTCATCTGCCCGCCGCTCCCAATGGCCTGTTTGGCTCTGTTGGCTGGCCATGGTCCTGGACGGCTTCGACCTTGTGGTCCTGGGCACCGTCATCCCAACACTCATCAAGACCGGCGAGCTTGGATTCGACGCCGTCGGAGCCACCTTCGCAGCCACCATTTCGTTGGTGGGCGTGGGCCTCGGCGCTCTCTTCATCGCGCCGCTCTCGGACAAGTTCGGACGCCGCAAACTGCTGATCGCCTGCGTGGCAAGCTTCTCGCTGTTCACCATCGGAGTTGCCTTTGCCCCGAACGTCGCCGTCTTCTCCCTGCTTCGCATGCTGGCTGGGCTCGGCTTGGGCGCCTGCCTCCCTGCCGCCTTGGCCTACATTAACGACTACGCCCCAGCCGGATCCGCGGGCAAGTCCACCACGCGGACCATGACCGGGTACCACGTTGGCGCTGTTGCAACGGCACTCCTGGCAATTTTCATCGTTCCGAACTGGCGACTCATGTTCATCATCGGTGGCGTTGCCGGCCTGGTGCTCCTGCCGTTCTTGTGGGTCAAGTTGCCTGAATCGCTCCGTGAAGTAACGCCCGTGAAGACCGGCTCAGCACAGGCCGGCTCGCCAAGGGCTGCCGAACGAAAGCCGAGCGAATCCGCGAACGCAACAACCGGCGTCGAGCATTCAATCGTCGCCAAGCCAAAGACAGGCTTCCGGGACCTCCTGCAGAAGCCCTATCCCATGGTTGCCGTGGGCATCGGCATCGCGTCATTCATGGGCTTGCTGCTGGTTTACGGCCTGAACACGTGGCTGCCGCAATTGATGGCCGCCGCCGGATACCCCGTGAGCACGGGCCTGACGCTGCTGCTGGTCCTGAACCTCGGCGCCGTGGCGGGTCTTTTCCTCGCCGGAGTTCTGGCCGACAAGCACGGGACCAAGAAGATTGTGCTGATGTGGTTTGGATTGTCCGCGGTGTTCCTGGCGATTCTGAGCGTCAAGATCCAGAACGAGTTCCTACTCAACGCTGCGGTGTTCGTCACCGGCGTCTTCGTCTTCAGCTCACAGGTGCTGGTCTACGCCTGGGTCAGCCAGCTTTTCCCGCCCCGCCTCCGCGGAACTGCACTGGGCTTCGCAGCAGGAGTGGGCAGGCTCGGTGCGATCGTTGGGCCTGCCGTGACCGGGACCTTGGTGGCCGCGAACATCGCCTACCCTGCGGGGTTCTACGTATTCGCCGCAGCCGGGATCCTGGCAGTCGCCGCGCTATTCGTGGTGCCGCATGAGGTCAAGACCGCTGACTCCAGTGTGCCGGTAGACCGCTAGACGCCAGGTTGGCCGCTAAGTCGTGCGAGGAATCATCGACTGGCAGAGCGACTCCCGAGCCTTCCCCAGCAACTGCGGTCCGGCAGCGAAGCAGCGGTCCGTAGAGTTCTGAAGCGCCGGGAATGCCTCCACTGCGGAGTCGAAGTGGTCTTCCCGGATCATCAGCTCAATGGCCCGGCACTGGTCTTCTGTGTCCAGGGCGCCCACCATGGCCGAGGAAACCTTGAGGCTGAGGATGGCGTCCATGCTCGCGTCGACGTCGTGCCGGCACAAGCCGTTGGAGATCCTCAGCATCCGGCCGGGCAGCATGGACAGATATGTGGAGAGAAAACGGAGCGCTGGTGTTGAGTCTCCCAACTCGTCAGCCAGCACTGTCAGCTTGCACGGTTCAAGGGCTGTTGCCTCCGGCGTTGGGTCCGGGTCCTTACTCACCGCTGGCTGCCTGGGGAGCTGCGACGCTTTCCGGCGCTGATTTGCTGGGGTCTTTGGTCCAGATGGAGGCGAGCATTCCGATGACCAGGATGGTGGGTGCGCCGTACATGAGGGTGTTCATGACGATGGGTTCGCGGAGGGTGCGGATGGCGTTGCCGACGTAGGGGATGGTGGCGATTTGTTTGTCCACGGTTTTGCCTTGGAGGGTGGCGATCCAGGGGTCGATGCCGTTGTTGGCGTCGCCTTTGGTTTGGACTGCTACTCCGCCGTCGGCGGTGGTGGTGATCTCGGTGATGCGGTGGGTTTCCACCCGCTGGTCTTCGACGGGGATGTGGTAGGTGATGACGTCGCCCGCTTTGATGTCCGTGACGGGGGCGGGGACGGTCACGACGACGTCGCCGGGGTTGATCAGCGGCGCCATGGAGCCGGTGAGCATGGTTGAGGTTTGGTAGCCCAAGATCCGTGGTCCGATCGCCAGGAACAGGAACACCATTGCGCCCAGGACCAGCATGCCCACACCAATTCCCCTGGCTACCTTGCCGGCGACCCGACGGAACGCACCCGGTTTGCCGTTGGCTGTTGTTGCGGCCGCAGCTTCCGTAGGGATCACGACGGCGGCAGTAACCTTCCCGGCGGAACGCCGGCCATGGACTGCGGGTTCGCTGATGGTGGTGATGGCGCTCATTGCCTGGCGTTCCTTCCGTGGCTGGGTGGGTCTACCGGCGGACCTGATCGGGCAGGGGGGGCGCCCGACCAGGCCCGGCGGGGCTGTTGTTGTTTCTAGGGCAGTGCTTACTTGGTGGTTTCGGTGCGTTGGGTGCCGGTGAAGGCGAAGGCGATGGTGGATGCGGCGCCTTGGAAGTCGTTGTTCGCAGTGGTGGGGAACGCGGTGGTGACTTTGAGGTTGTCGGTTTTGGCCGAGGTCAGGGAGGTGAGGTTGTTCAGGGCCTTGTTCGCTGCGATGACCGGGCCGGAGGCCAGGACGGTGGTTTTGGTTCCGGTGCAGTTGTAGGGTGCAGCGGCGCCGGTCCAGGCTACGGAGCAGTTTTCGATGGTCAGCTGCAGGCCGTTGGTGGCGTCCGTGGTGAGCAGGGATGCGGTGGCGCCGGCGGAGGTGGTGAGGGTGACGTTGTTCAGGTCCGAGTTGCCGGTGTTGGCCAGGGTGACGAGCTTTTCGACCTTGTCGCCGGGCAGCAGGCCCGTGACGGGGACGTTGAGGGTGTTCGCGGGGCCGGGTGCGCCCAGGGCGATGGTGACGGTTCCTGCGGTGACGGCCTGGGAGGCGGAGGTGGAGGAGGTGAACGCGCCGTAGGTGCCCATGCCGGCGACGGCGGCTGCGGTGCCGACCAGTGCGACGGAAGCGAGGATCTTGCCTGAGGTGGTCTTGAGGCTGATGGCCATCTGAGTATGGTCCTTTCGGGAGGCCACCGCGGGTCCGGCCGGCCGTTCTTTTTCAGCCTCTCTGGCTGACAAGAACTACTGTGCCGGGCCCGGATCAAGAACCAATCCTGTGTTCGGTCAACAGTTCCTCAGGAAACCCTCAAGACTTTCAGCAGTCACACAAGGTGCCATGTGCAACACTTCATGATGCACGTGAACGGCCGATGAGAGGGCAGGAAAAATGCCAATGTGGTTGCAGCCCTTGATGTGGGGAACGCTGGCCGGCGGTGCCTTGGTCCTTGGGGCGGGCATCGCGTGGATGTGGAAAGTACCGCCCAAGATCGTGTCCACGGTGATGGCATTCGGCGCGGGTGTATTGATCTCGGCGTTGGCGTTCGAGTTGGTAGACGAAGCCGTGGAGGGCGGCGGCTTGCTCCCCACAGTCCTAGGTTTCCTCCTGGGCGCCCTGATCTTTGTGGGCTCCAACGCCCTGCTGGCCCGTGCCGGCGCCAAGCATAGGAAACGCTCCGGCGGCTCTCAGCCTTCCGAGAAAGACTCCCCCGGAAGCGGCACGGCCATCGCAGTAGGTGCCCTCATTGACGGCATTCCCGAATCCGTGGTCCTCGGCGTCGGACTCCTCGCCGGTGGAGCAGTCAGCCCCGCCATGCTCGCCGCCGTTTTCATTTCGAATGTTCCCGAGGGGCTCTCCAGCACGGCAGGCATGAAGAAGGCCGGGCGCAGCCCCGCGTACGTCTTTGGTACGTGGATCGGCATCGCTGTGTTCAGCGGGCTTGCTGCACTTCTGGGGTACACCGCATTGGAGAACGCTCCGGAAACCGTGATCGCGTTCATCACCGCCATCGCCGCAGGCGGCATCCTTGCTATGCTCGCCGACACCATGATTCCCGAGGCCTTCGAGGAGCATCACAATCTGACCGGGCTGACTGCCGCCGTCGGCTTCCTGAGTGCCTTCACCATTCATCACGTGGGCGGCTGACGCGCTGCACCGGCATGAGCGGGGAGGGCTGGGTCTAGAAGGGCAGCAGCCCAAGCGCCGGCAAGGCAACCGCCGTCGAGATTGCCATGGCCGCTGTATTGCCGATGACAGGATGGAATCCGGCCGGCAGCCACGCGGATATGGCCCTGGCTATAGGCGGCGCAAGGACCGCACCCACTACGGCCCCGCCCACCATCGCCGTCCAGGAGCCGCCGTACGCGAGGACTGTTGCAGGAGCCACTGACACGACGGACGCGTAGGTGGCCGCCCACCCGCCGTCGCGGTACCAACCACTCCATAGCGTGACGCCGATGGCCGACGTCAGCGCTTGGGCAAACAGTATGTGTGGCAACAGGCCCGTTCCGTACGACGACAATCCCGGGTTCAGGACAAACGCCGCGCCCACGGCCAGGATCACGCAGGCGCCGGCGAGTTCGTTGGCAAAGAAGTGGGTTTCGGTGAAGTCCCTGAGGACCCGGCGCGCCGCCCACTGGACGTCCCTGAGAAATTTCGGGATAGGGCCCGACGGCGGCAGCTCGGGTTGCGTCGCCGGCCGAGGCTCCCGCAGGACAAGCCACGGCAGCCGCCGGGCAAGCATGAACGAGATGACCGACCCCACTGACATAGCCAGGACACACGCCACCACGGCTGGCAGGCCAAGCGGCGCAGAGACGGTAGGGATGAACAGCAACGCCAGCGGTGTGGTGGTGGCTGCCCCCAGGACAGCGCCGGTGATGCAGGTCCGCCACCCCGCCCCGTAGAGAAGAACCATGGCGGGGGCGACGCACACCAACGGCACGAATGTAGGCTGCCACCCGTCGTCGAGCATCCCTCCGAACGCCAGGTTGGACAGCATCAGACTCAGTGACGCCGAGGTCAGGACCCACGGCCACAGGCCTGTGCCGTAGCTGAGCGTGCCGGCCCATTTCGCGCCTCGTCGGCCGGCCCACCACGCAGCCGTGGCACCCGCGAGCAGTCCGAGCGCTGCAAGATCGGACTTGTAGAACAGGGGCTCGGTCATGTCGCCGAAGAACCAGCGCAGGGCGGCAAACGCCGAAACTGTGGTGTCCTGCGCCCAGCCCTCGTAACCGGGGCCAATCCGCGGCGAATGCTGCGCCAGCCAGTGGAGGAGAAGTGCGAATCCTCCGATGACGGCGGCAATTCCAAATGCTCCCAGGGCGGTGCCGGCGACGGTGCGTTCGTCGCCTGTTCGGAGCGAAGGTTCCGACGACGATTCCGCCGGATTTTCCGACTGCGGGACGGCGTTGTCGGCTGCGAAAGAGTGCGTCATTGGTGGCCCTAAGCGTGCGGAGTGGCGTTGCTTGAGCAGCGTAACGGACCGTTGGATGCAGTCCGCAGCCGCCGTGCTACGGGAGATTTGTGACCGACCGGCGCCCAGGCCCCAGGACCGCCCGTGGTGAGAGCCGGGGCCACCTGGGCTCACCCTTAGTGGGTGATCTTTCTGTTCAATCGTTACCTATCCACTGAAGGCACGCACACTTGGGCGTCAGCGAATTGAAAATGGTGTTGTGGTCCTGCCGGGGATCGGTTCCCGTGCCGGATGACGGCGGTCCAGCCCCGGGCCGAATGAACGATGGGAAAGACACCATGAGCTTTTTGGAATCGTTGTGGAGCATCATTGTTGCTTTTTTCTTTATTGCTTACCTGATCCTCCTCTTTCAGATCATTTCCGATCTTCTCCGCGATAAAGCCCTCAGCGGTGGCGTCAAAGCATTATGGATCCTGTGCCTGTTTGTGGCTCCCTTTATCTCCGCATTGATATACGTGATCATGCGCGGGAAGGGCATGGCCCTACGCAGTGAAATACGGGTCCGGGAATCCGTTGAAGAGGCGGAGAATTACATTCGTGAAGTCGCCGGAGCCCCATCGCCCACCCAGCAAATCGAAGCAGCCAAGGCACTGCTTGCGGCTGGAGATATAACCGAAGCCGAGTACGCTCGCCTCAAGGAGATCGCTTTGGCCTGACTCAGGCTACGGTCCGCCATTCCCGTACGGCCGAAAGGGACCGCATGACGCGATTGAAGGCATTTCCGCTGCTGGAGAGCGGACCGTTTCGATTCGGCCTCATCGCAGCGCTCGGTGTATTGGTCGCCTTGGCCTTGGGCTCCGCCGTCATCACGCTGCGGTATTCGCTGACCTTGATCTTTGCGGCCCTGTTTATTTCACTGGGGCTCTATCCCTTGGTTCGCTGGCTGGAACGCTGGAAACTCTCCCGCGGTGGCGCCGTCCTTGCTGTGGCGGTTGGCTTCCTGGTGCTTGTAGTGGTGCTGATCCGTTTCATTGTCCCGATTCTGGTGGAGGAGGGCGCCGCGCTGGTCCGGGTGCTTCCTTCCAGCTTTGATGCGGTGGGCGAACAGGAATGGTTCCGGGACTTCAACGGCTCCCTGGGCGGAGCACTGTCGCCGTTGCTCGAATGGCTGGAAACCTCGGCCGCGGATCCAAATGTGTGGCTTGCCATTGGCGGCGGCGCCGTGCAGGTTGGCTACAACGTGGTCAACGGAACCTTCGCCGTGATCTTCGTAGTAGTCCTGACGCTCTACTTCGTGGCCGGGCACGAGGTCATGAAGTCCAGCCTTTATGCGCTGGTTCCGGCTTCCCGCCGGGAATCTTTCGCTGATATCTCGGAAACAATTATCGCTTCCGTGGGTAAATACCTGAGTGGAATGTCAATTCTCGCCCTGCTAAATGCGATCTTCACCTTCATTGTCCTGTCGGTTGCCGGGGTGAGATATGCGGCAGTACTCGCGGTCCTGGCATTTCCCATCACCCTCATACCTTTGGTGGGCAGCGCGATCAGCACCACAATCATCACAGTGGTTTCGCTTTTCACGTCTCCCGCAACTGCACTGGTGGTTTTCCTCGTCATGCTGGTCTACATGCAGGTGGAGGCCTACGTACTGACGCCCCGGGTAGTGGGGAAGGCGATCAGCATCCCGGGCTCCTTGGTCCTCATCGGCGCGATGGTGGGAGGGACGCTTCTGGGCCTGCTGGGGGCGCTGATAGCGTGCCCCACCACAGCCTCGATTCTGCTGATCATCAAGAAGGTTGTCATACCGCAGCAGAACGCCAAGTAGCGCGGCATGCAAGGACTACTGAACGACGTCGATGTTGTCGCCTTGATCTTGTTGGCGCTCCACATCGTGCTCGGATCAATCGCGGCGGTGATGGTCTCAGCCAATCGCCGCCCGTCGTCCGCCATTGCCTGGGTACTGGCGATTATCTTCATCCCCTACCTGGGAATGGTGGCGTTCCTGCTGGTGGGCCGCGGCAAGCTTCCCAAGGCTCGGCGGGAGAAGCAGCGCGCCGTGAACGAGCTCATACTGGGACGGACGCCAGGCCTCTCAGCAGTCAGCCACAGTGAGGAGTGGCCCGCCTGGCTGCGGTCCGCCGTCGAACTTAACCTCCGTCTGGGCGCGCTGCCCATGGTGGGCGGCAACCGGGCCGAGTTGCTGGAGGACTACAAGGGTTGCTTCGATCGAATGATCGCGGACATCGACTCCGCCACGGAGTACGTGCATGTGGAGTTCTACATTCTGGCGTTGGATCCCACTACGGCTCCGTTCTTCGAGGCCATGGCCAGAGCACGCGCGCGTGGCGTGGCGGTCAGGGTCCTGTTCGATCATTTGGCGGCGGTGCGCGAACCCACGTATCGGGACATGCTGCGCGCTTTTGAGGGGATGGGCGCCGAATGGCATGCCATGCTCCCCCTCCGACCGTTCAAGGGACAATGGCAACGCCCGGACCTGCGCAACCACCGCAAGCTGGTGGTGGTGGATGGAAGGGTGGGTTACACGGGTTCGCAAAACCTCATCGACGCGTCCTACAACAAGAAAAGCAACGTCAGGCGCGGGCTCCAATGGCACGAACTGATGGTGCGGTTGGAAGGGCCAGTGGTGCGCGAGCTCAACGCCGTGTTCGTCACTGACTGGTACAGCGAATCCGAGACCCTGCTGCCGCTGGACACCTCCCCGGTTGTCCTCGGTTCCGCGCCCGAGCTCATCGACGCCCAGATCCTGCCGAGCGGCCCCAGCTTCGACAATGACAACAACCTCAAGCTGTACACCACGCTCATCTACAAGGCCGAGCATCGCGTCAGCATCACCAGCCCCTACTTCGTGCCCGACGAAGCCATCCAGTTGGCCATCATTACGGCCGCCTCCCGGGGCCTCAGCGTGGAGCTCTTTGTGTCCGAAGTGGGCGACCAAGCCATGGTTTATCACGCACAGCGTTCCTACTACGAAGTGTTGCTGCGGGCCGGTGTCCGCATCTACCTCTACAAGGCCCCGCAGGTCCTGCACGCCAAGCACTTCACAGTGGATTACGACGTCGCTGTGATCGGCTCAAGCAATATGGATGTCCGATCGTTCAGCCTCAACATGGAAGTCTCCGTGCTGGTTCACGGACGCTCCATCGTGGACCAGATGCGGGCTGTTGAAGACGGCTACCGGGAAGCCAGCACGGAGTTGCTGCTGGAGGATTGGCTCCGGCGGCCAGTGGGCCACGTGGCACTGGATAATCTGGCCCGACTGACGTCGTCGCTTCAGTAGCCGGTCACGTCACTAGCCCGGCTGGGTTAAGTCAGTCGTCCAGCTGGAGATACCACGTCACGCCGGCACTGATACCCCTGCCCAGCAGCAGCGAGAATGCTATTGCCATGACCACTGCGAATTCGGTGGACAAGCCAGGCAAAAGCCCTGAAAGGGCACCAATGCCAACGGAGTATGCGGACCACAGGATGCCGGCAGCCACTGAATAAAGGATGAACCTTCCCCGCGGAACGGGCGTGATGGCGCTGGCCACGTTCATGGTGAGCCGCCCCAAGGGAACGAACCTGGACGTCAGGACCCACGACGCTGCGTGCTTGGCTAAGCGCTCCCGGGAAGCGTGCAGGGCCTTCTGGGTCCGGGGGCCACGGAGTATCCTCCAGTTGGCCATATCCCGGTGCCGGACCAGTTCATACGCCCCCACATCGCCGGCCACGGCACCGGCCAGCATCGCCACCACCAACAAGAACCCGTTCGGAAGGTTATCCGTCGCTGAAAGAGCTCCCAATGCCACAAACAGGGACGTCGTGGGAATTGGCGGGAAGACGGCAGACAACGCCACGAAGATCGCTCCGAGCGGGTAGACCCACCCGGAATCCGCGGCGCTCATGAAGTCCTTAAAAGCCTGCACGGTGAAACCCCTCTCCCGGGCCTCGTCCAAGCGTCTCACGGCCGCCAAGATCATCCTTACGTCCTGGAGTCGCCACGCGGATCGCCTTTACCGGGTGAATCCTCGATACCCCGCCCTACACTGAAGGAGTGGACGACCAAGGTGGTACCCGCCCGGACCTCTTGAGCCTGAAGCCAACTGCGGTCCCCCGGCTGCCCTTGGTCCTGCTGGCTCGATCCCGACTCGTGGCCAAGCTCGACGACACGGCCGATACCGTCCTCATCTGCGCCCCTGCCGGGTACGGAAAAACAGTGCTTCTGAGCCAGTGGCTGGAAGATCAGGCACACAAGGTGGCGTGGCTCAGCCCCAACCAACACAACAGGGACGCGCTTTGGCCCGCGATGTTGCAGGCGCTGAGGCGATCCCCGGCCATCCCGCCCGGTGCACTCAGGCAATTTTCCGGAGACGAAAGAGATGCCGTGGAAGTCCTGGGTGACCTGGCCCAGGAGCTGGCCTCCACCGGCACCAGCGTTCGCCTGGTCATCGACGGAGTGGACGGCTTCAGTTCCGATGAACGCGAGCGTTGGATTCCGGCGCTGCTCAACCAATCCGGACCACCCATCCAACTGGCACTCGTTGCACGGGACAGCACTGCGGTTGATGCCGGACCTGCCCGGCTCAGCGGCCGCATCGTGGAACTGCGCTCGAGTGACCTGGCTTTCAGTCTTGAGGAAATCAACGTACTGGCAGCAAAGACGACCACCCTGACGGGGATGCACCAACGGCGCGAGCTGTTCAGGCAGACCGCGGGCTGGCCTGCCTGTGTAGTCCTCGCGCTGCGTTACCTGCGCGAAGCCGCCGATACCGAGGCCCCCTTGGGAGACATCGCTGCCAACAACCGGCAGCTCTCCGATTACCTGGACCACCACATCATCCGCACCCTTTCCGGTGAAGAACGGCATGTCCTTTCCAGTACCAGTGTGTGCCACGTGGTGGTTGCTGCTCAGGCCAATACCCTTGCAGGCCACCGGAACGCCGGAAGCATCCTCTCCAGCTTGGCCGATGACCGCGACCTTGTTGAATCGGCAGGTAGCGGGCGGAAAGTCTTCCTGGTCCATCCCCTGATCCGTGCGTTCTTCAGGGCCGAACTAGCCCGGAAGCAGCCAGACGAACTACTCCGCTTCAGCCGGATCGCCGCCCAGTGGCATGAGCAGGCCGGCGAACCCGAAGCGACGCTCAGGCACGCCATGGACTCGGCGGACAACGGCCTGATCGGCGAAGTCCTTGAACGGCACGGCGCATCACTCCTGGGGTCCGGTGAAGTCATGCAGGTCCGCCGTGCGATAGCGGCTTTGCCCGATGCCGCCTTCGCCACGAACCCCACGCTCTGCGTGGTTGCCGCCCTGGCACACGTGGAAAGCCGTCAGCCCACCACCGCAACCCGCTACATGGCCGCGGCTAACCGAACCCGGGCAGACGACTTACCTCCCGATCTCCGCGAACTGCAGGCATTGGCAAAAGCACGCCTTTCCTGGTTCAACGATGGCTGGGAAGATCAGGACCCGCAAGCCACGGCGGACTATGCTGCCCTCCGTTTCTCGAGGCAAAGTGATGTCCGCATCGAGGCGAGAATGGTCAGCGTCACCGCCGCACTGGTGGAAGGGAAATATGGAACCGCGGAGAACGAGGCTTCCGCCGCCCTGATGGAGGCCACCGAGGCGGGCAACGCCTACCTCGCCGGCAAGGTGTACCTCAAACTCGCCGCCACCTACTCCATGCAAGGCCAGCTACGCCGTGCCAGTCACTTCCTGCGGCTCGCCGAGGACAAGCTTCCGGCACACGTGTGGACGGCCGGAGCCGGCAGGTCGGTTGGAGCCCTGATGCATGCCTCTGCTGCGCTCCTCCGAGCGGAACCAGCAGAAGCCCTGCGTTTCGCTGCAGCCGGCGTTGCCGAACTCGGTCAACTCGGGGCTGCCTCCAAGGGTGTGGGAGCTGCCATGCGAGCCACCTTGGAAATAATCACTGCGTGCGCGCACATGGATTCCGGGGACAGGCGCAACGCTCTTGAAGGCATGCGCCAAGCCCGCCTGCGCATCGGCAGGGACCATCTCTTTGCACAACCCCTGGCTGCCTGCATCGCTGTCATTGAGCACACGGCCGCGCTGGTACTGGGGCATGCCGACCATGCCCGGGAGGTCCTGGAATGGGCGGAGGAGCGAATACCAGGAACGGGTGAGCTTTGCCTCCTCCGCGCCCAGGGTCCAGCAGGGATCAGCCGATTCGACGCCGCTGCCGATCGGCTCAAGCCGTTTCACACCGGTGCGGTGAAGCCCGTGCTGGAATGGACCCGGCTCCACGTTAACGTCCTGGAATGCTCCATGGCCATCCGGACCGGACGACGGTCACTTGCCGGCAAAATTCTGGAAGAAGCCCTGCGTCAGCCGACGACCTGGACGTGCTCCGGCCCTTGGCAATCGCGCCCCACGAGGTCATTGATCTCCTGGTGGAAAGGGCAGGTTCCTACGGACCCCAAGAGACTCTCGCTCAGCGCCTGCTGGTTTTGCGGCCGCCCACCGATGCCCGGCGGGCGCAGGCCTTGACTCCCCGGGAACGGGAAGTCCTCACTCTTCTTCCGTCTCACTTGTCGCAGGAACAGATGGCAGCGGAACTCCACTTGTCCGTGAACACCGTGAAGACGCACGTTCGGATTATCTATTCGAAGCTGGGGGCCGGTTCGCGGCATGACGCGGTGGCCGCAGCCTACAAGAGCGGATATTTGCCGTAGCCGTGACCTCGGAAGACGCCGCTCATCGACCTGGCCCTCGGCTACTCAGCCGAATAACAGCCTTTAACTCCTGGATAACCCCCGGAGGGCAGCAAAGAGGCCCCGACCCTGCAGAACCAGCAGCAGAATCGGGGCCTCTTTGTCATTCAGACGGTTATGCCTTCTTGCGTGTGACCAGTCCCCAAATGATGAGTACCAGCAGTGCGCCGCCGATTGCGAGCAACCACGTGGAAAGCGACCAGAACTCGTTGATGCCTACATTGAAGAGCGCGCTGCCGATCCAACCGCCCAGGACGGCACCCACGATGCCCAGGAGGATCGTGGCGATCCATCCGCCACCCTGCTTGCCGGGCTTGATGGCCTTTGCGATGGCTCCGGCAATCAAACCCAAAACAATCCAACCGATGATTCCCATTTTTCTTTCTCTCTTTCATGAAGAGGCCCCAGTTCGGCATAAGGACGCATGCCGCTATCGGCCTGATTGTTGGCTACCAGCTGAGCCGTCGGAGCATACCGACGGTTTGGCTGGCAGACGGCCTGCCGGCAGGATCGGGGTCTGTCATGGCATGAAGCACCATGGACCAGCGCCGCCGCACCGTGCCGGGAATTCGGGGTTCTCCAAGAGTCCTTGCCACCATGGACTCAAGGGGAGGGCCTGGGAACGCTTTGGTTCCGGTCAGGCATTCGAGGGCAACCAGTCCCAGCGAGTAGATGTCGCTGGCGGTTGTGGACGTTCCGCCGCACACTTCTTCAGGGCTGAGGTAGTGCGGTGTGCCCGAGGAAGAGTTGGGCACACCGTGGCGTCCGTTGAGGGCAATTCCGAAGTCGGCCAGTTTAGCGACTCCAGGGCCGCCGGGATCGGACGCGAAGTCCACCAGGATGTTGCCCGGCTTGATGTCGTTGTGGACAATTCCCCTGCGATGAACGTGGGCCAAGGCGCGGGCAACGTCGGTCATCCACGCGGCAGTTTGTTCCGGGGACGCGGGCTTGTCCTGCAGGATCCACCGCAGGTCCTTACCGGCCACCAGCTCCATCACCACGAAGTGGCGGTTGTCCTGACTGACGCCGACGCCGTCGCCACGGGAGTCGGTGTCACCGGAGTCGAGAATCCTGACGATGTTCCTGTGCCGCAAACGTCCATGGATTTCCAGCTCCCGCCGAAAAGGGGCGTTGTCCAAGGAGTTCGTTGACCTGAAGATCTTGACCGCCACCGTTTTGCCGGAGAGCAGATCCAATGCCTCGTTGACATACGCTTCCGAGCCGCCACCCAGTTGGGCACCGAGCCGGTAACGCCCTCCAAGCAGCACGTCCTGGTGCACCGATTTTGCGCCTGCATTTGCACTGGCATTTGCGGCCGGGCGCTCAGCAGTTGCGGCCCCGCGATCAGCGCGGACGGCCGCCCGGTCAAGGAGCGTCACTGCAGGAGGGATTCGATTTCGGCGGCGGGCACTCCGGTCACGTCGGCCAGAGCGCGAGGGTCGACTCCGGCGTCGACCGCTTTTTTGAACGTCAGTTCCAGGGTGTTCTGGGCGATTGCCAGTTCATGCTGCAGGCTCTGGCGGCGGAGAGCGGCGATCCAGACGCCGCTCACGGGGTCCAGGGCGTCGATATCCATCCGGAAGCCGCAACCGCAAGCCCACTCCGGCCAGATGGGTTCCACTGAAACCCACTGCATGGAGTCATATGATGGCCCGGCGGAGATGGCCATGTGTGCACCGCAATGCACGGGCCCCTCGGGAATAACCTGCTCCGTGACTACGTCAACGGTATTCTCAGCCACTGGTGTGGAGCTTGGTTCACGCAGCGCGACTGTCATCGTTCTCTCCCACACATTCCCTAGTAAGTAGCTTGGCTATCTAGTTATATGTGTACTTACTACTTAAGTCCAGTCGGGATTATGTGGCGATGGTGTCAATTGCGCCGCGCATACGCCTGAGAAATTCAACCACTACCGCGGATTCCTCGGCACTCAAGGTGCCCGCAACCTCCATCATTCGGGCGTGCATGTCGCCCAGAGTGCTGCGTACTTCCTGGTCCGACCCTGGGGTTGGTTTGAGGATGAGTGCCCGCCTATCAGTGGGATGCGGTTCGCGGATGACGTATCCGGACCTGACCAGCCGATCCACCAGCGACGTCATGGAAGCGGATGTCATACCCAGGCGGACCGTCAGCTCTTTTGGCCCCACGTCCCTGCCCGCGCGCTCGGCTTCCAGCAGGTACCGCAGGGCCAACAGGTCCGTTTCACCCATTCCCATGGAGGCCTGGGTGCGGCGCCGCATGTCGGCTTCGGCCGAGCGATAGTCCCTGAGTGCATTCAGGACGTCAACGGCGCCCATCTGCTTGCGGCTCTCCAGTCCGTACCAATAGCCCTGACGTTCACTTTTGTCGCTCATCACCAGTCCTTTGGTAGACATGTATCTCGATTGTCTAAGCAATTGATACTAGGTGATTTGCGCGGATGGCGCAGACCGTCACCGGTCCCCGGGTGGCTAAGCGTCCGGACCAACGGCCCGTAGTCGCCGCCAAACAGCCGGAGCTGCCACCACTGCAACGCCGACGGCGGCACCAATGACGGTCTCAACGATGCGATCACGCAGCAGTAAGGCAGGATCAACCGGCGCCGCCAACAGCGTGGCGATCAACGCCAGCGGCGTCACAAACACCTGCGCCACCAGGTACTGGCGGGCAATGAACATCTCCGCTCCGAACTGGCACGCGGCAATGGCCAAAACCATGGCCCACGGCGCGGGATTCAGCCACAGAATGCCGGCCAGCAAAACCAGCCCAATCACCGTACCCGCGATCCTTTGAATACCACGGCTCACCCTGTGACGAGTCGAATGACCCACCAACGGAACTACGGCCGCCACCATGGCCCAGTAGGTATGACCGAACCCCAGCCGTTCCCCCACCAACGTCGCGATGGTCCCCGCCAGGCCCGCAGCCACCAGGTAGCCGCCGCCTTCAAGCCAGATCGCCCGGCGCTCGGCTGAGGTGTGACGGATGGGCGGCGGCCGTTTCCACGGCGTCCGGTGGCTTTTGAGTACGCGCGAAGACATGCCGATGAGCAAGCAAAAGACTGTGGTCCCCACCGCAACCAGCATGGCTTCCCAGAGGGGAGGCTGCGCGGCGATGGAAGCAATGGCAGCGAAGGCAAAAATGTGAAAGAGTGAGCCGCCGGGCCGCAGCCGCCACGCGGCCACCACCACGGAACAAACACCGGCCACAACGGTAGTCGCAGCCGTCAGGAGCCAGGAATATGCTGCACCTTCGATGCCTCCAGCTTGCGCAAAACGGGCCATGAGCGTGGCCAGAAGAATGATCAAAAGCATGAAGCCGCCGGCGCGCAACTGGCTCCGGAACCGCACGCTGTGGGGCTCATTCCGACCATAAATTCCGGTGAAGGCACCAAACGACGCAAACACGGCAAGGTCCAGCCGACCCAACAGCGTCAACGTAATCAGCGGAACAAACACACCTACAGCGCAGCGGAGTGCGGGATGGTGGTCCTTGTTTCCAGGGCCCATCGTGAACATTTCCGCTACAGCCTTCAAGGAGCGGCTCGCCTTTCGTCGCAGGATCAAAAGTACGACGGCGGCGCTGGCGTCCGCTTCAAGGTTACGCCCGGGATTTAGGGCTACCCCGGTAATGGGCATAGATAGTGCCCCTCATCACGTGGGCGAGGGGCACTGCCTCTGGACAAATTTCTGGGGTCAGAAGAGCGAGGGAGCCCCTGGAACCGGCGAGGTGCCAAGCTGGTTGCCAGCGACGTCAGTCAAGCCGGAGGCGGGGGTGTAAGTCGGGAAGATAGTGGTTGAAGAAAGGGTCGCCCCTCCAGCGTTCCCTCCACCCAAAGTGACGGTGAGTGTTTGGGATGTTGAGCTCCAGTGCAAAATGCCGCCACTGTTGGCTGTATTGAAACTCAAATTGCTCGATGTGTAGTCTCCTCCGAGAGCGACCGAGCCTACTCGTAGCACGGGGCAGCTATTGGTGGTCACGGAGAGAACGTCGTTAGCACCGACATTCACCACCACCCGGTTATTCCCGTTGCCGCTCACAGTTTGTGTGCTGGCGGGGCTGGTCCAGGTACTGCAGATGGTGCTGGCCTTGAGCGGCTCTGAGAACGTCAGCGTTACATAATCGCCTGACTCAACCTTGCCTGGCGTTGCTCCACCGTTAGTGAGCTGAACCCCGGTCACCGTCGGTGCGGTCACGTCCTTCGTGGAATCTGCCGAACCTGCAGTGCCGGTGTTGCCGGCTGCATCTGTTGCCCTGGCGGAGTAGTTGATGGTTCCGTCAGTGAAGTCCCTAAGATCAACCGGAGTTGCCGTCCAGTTTCCCGAACCGTTGGCCGTCATGGTTTGCGTCAAAGGCTGGGCCCCGGCACCGGTGACCGTGAGAACCACGGTTGAACCGGGTTCGGCGGTGCCGCTGACAGGAACGCTGTTCACGGTGCTGGAATTCACGTAGAGAGGAGCAGCAATCACAGGTGCTCCCGGCGGAGTCGCGTCCATGGCCGTAGCCGTGCTCCTGGTGCTTTCCGCGCCTTGCCAGGCCGACAACAACGGGGTGACCGCGTAATACCAGGTCCCGGTAGGAACGTTGTTGTCCACGCAACTGAGGGCGGCGATGGTTCCCGTGCAGGTTCCTGCCGCAGCGATCCCGGTACCTGCGGTGGCTGTGGCGTAGCGCGCGATGCTGTAGCCGGTTACGGGCCGGCCTGCCGCCGTCGTACTCGCCGTCCACGTGACCGTCACGCTGGTGCCGGAAACCGCGGTAGTGGGCCTCGCGCCCTGGGCTACGGCGTCGGCCTTGGCCGCACCGAATCCGCTGCTGACCGAACCCCAGAACGCACTGGCAGCCGGCCCTCCCCAGGAAACCAAAAGTATCCCGAGGACAATCACGACGATCCTGTTCCAGCGTCCAAAGGTGGCGGACGAGGACGTCGCCCGGCCCGTGGCCTGATCAAGCCGGCTCATTTCCGTACCTCCAGAGTGACGGGAACGTTGAATTGGGCACCTTGGCAGGCTGACACGGACGCCGCACTCATGCTGGCCGCATTGCCGAGCGTGAGCTGGATGGAGGTGTTCGGCTGGATGATTACTGCGGGGGTCAAGGGTGCGGCCGGGGGCGTGAACGTCACTCCGGTGGTGGTGCATCCCGGGTGCCCGGAGTCGGCAGTCACAGGACCGCTCGCCGCAATGCCGTAGATGGTGACGGCGTGGGCGTTGAGGTTGGTGGCGCGCAGAATGACGTCGGCAGTCCCACCGGGGACCAAACTGGTTTGCAGGGTATCGCCAGGGATGAGTGCGTCCACTGTGACGGCCTGCATGGTGCCATTCGTTGCCGATCCACTACCAATTCCGGTGGTAGTCCAGTAGGCGTACGCGGAGCCTGCACCGCCGAGGATGCAGAGGGCCACGGTGGCAGCGGCTGTTCGTGCCAGGCGTCCGGTGCCTGGAGTGCGCGGGGTTCGGACTGTCGCAGTCATGTCAGTTCGCCTGTCCCGTGCCGGAGTACGTGAGCTTGAGGGTGGCGCCTTTGCAACCGTCCTGGAGCTTGGAGGTGTCGAGCATGGCGATCTGCGGTCGTTTGGACTCCGGCACGCCGAGCTCGGAAAGGGTGCGGACGCCAGGTGCAACCGTCAGCGGGTACACCCCCGAATATTGGGTGATCTTGTAGTCCGCCGTGGTGCAGGGCAGGTTGGCAGCCACCGCCGCTGAGGTTCTGACCACTTGGCTGATAGCCATGGTCAGATTGGTCACCGCGATGCTCTTGTTGTGGGAGTTGGAAATCTGGAGATTCACGGGCCTGGTGATTCCCGGTGCGAGCAAACCATCCACCGAGCCGGAAACGTCAAAGGTCCGCTTAACCTCCAGGACGTGCAGCTGCGCGGGCGCTGACGCCTGCACTGATCCGCTGGTGCCCTTCACCGTGAAGTCCGTCTTACCGGCAAGTGTGGTGGGGCCCGTCTGCACTGTCATGGTCACCTGCGCGGTGCTTCCGGAGGTGAGAACCACCTCCGACGGTTGCCACGCCACTGCCGCGCCTGCCGGCAGCCCACTGGCGGCGAACGTGACAGTCCCGGCGAAACCTCCCGTTGACGTGGCTGACACGGTAAACGAGGTGGACTGCCCCGGGTCCAGGGTCCGGCTTGAGGGAGACAACGTCACCGCAATCCCCTTGGAAACCTTGGCCTGGTTCCCTTGCGAGGTGCCCTGCCCGCTGCTTGCTGCGAGGGCCGCCACCGGGACGAAAGCAACTAGGAGCGCAAGTATCAGCGCACGGAGTGGCAATCTTGTTCGGTGGAACGGCGTTGTTCGCGTTGGCCGGTGGTCCATGGAAGCTCTTTTCGGACGTGTTCGGTGCTGCGGGCAGGAATGCGTAGGCCGGGGACCACCACTCGCAAGGTGGTCCCCGGCGCTCCGACGCTAGCTGCTGGTGACGTTGACCTTTACGACTGCACCCTTGCAGGCGTCTTGGTTCACCGCTTCGTCCTTGAATTTCAGGACGCCGGCGCCCACGGATGTTCCTGTGGTGTTGGCCGCGACCGAGCTGTTGCTGGTGACGGCCGTGACCTCGAACCATTCCGGAAGACAGCTCGCCACATCGGTGGTCACATTGGCGCTGAGCGCCCCAACCACGGTGCTGGAGGTCGTGGCATTGTCGGCAGTGTAGGCAACGCTAACCTGGTTGCCCGGCGCCAGTCCGCCTGCGAACGTCGCGTGAAGGGTGACCGTTCCGCCGCCGGTCGAGTTGGTTGCCGTGCCGTTGCCCGAACCGGTGGTGGTCCAGTAGGCGTAGGCAGCTCCGCCACCCACTGCTACCAATGCAACGCCTGCGACGGCTGCGGTGACCCGGCTCTTCTTGGAAAGCTTGCGCATGATAAGACTCCTTGGTTGATCTACGTCCCGGGGAGCCGCGTCGCAACCCCCAGCATCCGATCGTTCTTGTCGGATGAAGCGATGTCCCCAATGGTTCATTCAGCACAAGCCCTGTGGCTAGCTTTCCGGGTACGCCTCTTTTCATTCGAACAGGGAGTAGAAAATACCCACCTTCATGATGCAGGTACTTAGTTTTTGTCCTCGGACTACTTGGTCCGTTGCCAGAAACTGCTGTCAGATTAGGGCTGGGAATACTCAATTTCCCGGAGTATGTCCAAGAAGTGGACAGGGCCTCAAAGCTGCGTCACCGCCCGAATCGGGGCATGTGTGCGCGAACATTGTGCCCATCTTGAGCTAAAACTGCGCTGGCGTTCGATTGCTTCGGCATCATGACTTAACCCCCGACGGCGGCCATCCGCCTCCCAGAGGCAACCATCCGCCGTCGTACTACTGCTGCAGTCTGCGCCGAGACACCCGTCCATCAGGGCCGCTGTCACACCGGCTGCGGGCAACGATTCCAAGGAGCTGAAGCTGTAGAGCTGGATGCCATCGATTCCCGGGCGTTCGGCCAGTTCGTGGATCAACGCGTCCCGCGAATAGCGCTCGCCTGCCAGGAGCCGCCGGGCGAGCGGTCCCTTCTTGCTGAGGAACTTCAACGACGAACCGACGCCGATCTTGATGGCCAGCGAATTGAGCTTGGCCTTGGGCACCGCGCCTGCGGCGCCGGCAGTCACCGGAAGGTGCACGCCTTCCCTCCGCAGCCGGCCACCACAACCCTCATCTCGCCGCTGGTGATTTCCGCGATGTCGAGACCTTTTGGGCGCGCGAGTAGCGGCTGTTGTGGAGCGGCGCTTAGCCGTGGGCGGCGAGGATGGTGGAGGCTTCCTGGCGGGTGGTGCCGGAGGACTCGATGTGGGAAAGGGCGGCCGGGATTTCCCAGCCCTTCTTCCGCATCGCGGTGGCCCACAGGCGCCCGGCCCGGTACGAGGACCGCACCAACGGCCCGGACATGACACCGAGGAACCCGATTTCTTCGGCCTCGTGCTGGAGGTCCACGAACTCCTGCGGCTTGACCCACCGGTCCACGGGCAAGTGCCGCTCGGACGGGCGCAGGTACTGGGTGATCGTGATCAGGTCACAACCGGCCGCGTGCAAGTCACGGAGCGCTTCGGAGATCTCCTCGCGGGTCTCGCCCATGCCCAGGATCAGGTTGGACTTGGTCACCATGCCCAGATCCCGGCCCTGCGTGATGACATCCAGGGACCGCTCATACCGGAACGCCGGACGGATGCGCTTGAAAATCCTCGGCACGGTCTCCACGTTGTGCGCAAACACCTCGGGCTTGGAATCACAGATCGCCGCGATGTGCTCGGGCTTGCCGGAGAAATCAGGGATCAGCAACTCCACCCCCGTGCCCGGGTTCAACTCATGGATCTTCCGGACCGTTTCGGCGTACAACCACACACCCTCATCGGCCAGGTCATCACGGGCCACCCCGGTCACCGTCGCGTAGCGCAACTGCATCGCCTGCACGCTGCGGGCCACCTTGGTGGGTTCGAACATGTCCACCGGGGACGGTTTGCCGGTATCGATCTGGCAGAAATCACAGCGCCGGGTGCACTCGGACCCGCCGATCAGGAACGTCGCTTCCTTGTCTTCCCAGCACTCAAAAATGTTCGGGCAGCCGGCCTCTTCACACACCGTGTGCAGGCCTTCCTTCTTCACCAGGTTCTTGAGCTGGACGAACTCCGGCCCCATCTGGACCTTGGCCTTGATCCACTCGGGCTTACGTTCAACCGGGACCGCCGAGTTACGCTGCTCAACGCGCAGCAACTTACGGCCTTCAGGTGCGAGTGTCATGAGTTTCTTCCTTGTTGGTATTCCATTTTCGCAGGAGCGCCCGCGATCAGCATTCGACGACGTTGACGGCAAGGCCGCCCATCGCGGTTTCCTTGTACTTGGAGGACATGTCCTTGCCCGTTTCACGCATGGTCACGATCACCTCATCCAAAGACACCCGGTGCGTCCCGTCCCCCCACAACGCCATCTTCGCGGCGTTGATCGCCTTCGCCGCCGCGATCGCGTTCCGCTCAATACACGGGATCTGCACCAAACCCCCGATCGGATCACACGTCAACCCCAGATTATGTTCCATCGCGATCTCCGCAGCGTTCTCCACCTGCCCCGGCGAACCACCCATCACCTCAGCCAACCCCGCAGCAGCCATCGACGACGCCGAGCCCACCTCACCCTGGCACCCCACCTCAGCCCCCGAAATGGACGCCTGCTCCTTATACAACACACCCACCGCACCCGCGGCGAGCAGGAACTTCACCACCACATCGTCCTTATCGGCCTGGCTGGCCTTGTCCATGCCCGGCGCGTAATTCAACGCGTAATACAACACCGCCGGAATGATCCCCGCCGCACCATTGGTCGGCGCCGTCACCACCCGGCCACCCGAAGCGTTCTCCTCGTTCACCGCCAAGGCGATCAGGTTCACCCACTCCTGCCAATACTTCGGATCATTCCGGTCCTTGTCCTCCTTCAGCAGCCGCTCCAACCAGTCAGGAGACCGACGCCGGACCTTCAACCCCCCGGGCAGCACACCCTCACGCTTCAACGACGTTTCAACACACGCCTCCATCACGGACCAGATATGCAAAAGACCCTCCCGGATCTCCTCCTCACTCCGGGACGCACGCTCATTGATGAACATGATGTCGCTGATCCCCAACCCCTTGGACGAACACCGGCCCATCAACTCCGCCGCCGTCCTGAACGGCAACGGCAACTCCGCCTTCGTCTCCTCCAACTCGGCCCGGGCAGCGTCCTCCTCACCCTCACGGACAATGAACCCGCCACCCACCGAAAAGAACGTCGCCTCCCGCAGCACATTGCCCTGGGCATCAGACACCTGGAACTTCATCCCATTCGTATGCCGCGGCAACACCGTCAACGGATGCAACACCATGTCCTCCACCGCATACGGCAGCTCCACACCGTCCCCGGACGCACCGGCCAGATTCAGCACACCCGTCTCCGCGATCGTCGCCAGCCGCTCCTCCACCTCGTCAGGCAGGATCAACTCGGGGTGAAAGCCCTCCAAGCCCAGCAGCGTGGCCGTCATGGTGCCGTGCCCACGACCCGTCGCAGCCAACGAACCATACAGATCAACCCGCAGCGACGCCACGGAACCCAGGACACCGGCGTCCTTGAGTTCGCCAGCGAACACCGCCCCAGCCCGCATCGGCCCCACAGTATGAGAACTCGACGGGCCAATACCCACAGAGAACAGATCAAAAACACCAACAGCCATGGCTGGGATCCCTTTCAGGGAAGAGTGAAACAAACAAGAATGTGGGGCCGGGCCAAATCCCGAGCCAAGGCAGGCCCAGCCCCTGTGGAAGCCGAGTGCAGCTTCCAAACCCGGTGTTTACGTGAGGCATTCGTTCCCAGCGAACGCCTCACCCGGGAGATCAAATGTGCATCGTGTGCACCACGGCCGGTCGCACCAACGGCCGTTGGGGCCGTTCCGTAAACGGGGTCCCGCTGCAAAACATGCCGTGCGCACGGCATGTTTTGCAGCGAGCCCACGAAACGGCCTGCAAAACCGAACGGCTAGCCGAGGTTCGCGACCCCCGGGTACAACGGGTGCGCCTTAGCGAGTGCCTCAACACGGTGACGCAACCCGGTAAGGTCCGCGTCGGCGTCGGCGATCAACACTTCGGCGATGATGTCCGCTACCTCGCGGAAGGCCGCTTCCCCGAAGCCGCGCGTTGCCAGCGCCGGGGTGCCGATGCGCAGGCCGGAGGTGACCATGGGCGGGCGGGGGTCGAAGGGGACGGCGTTGCGGTTGACGGTGATGTCGATTGCGGCGAGGCGATCTTCGGCTTGCTGGCCGTCGAGTTCGCAGTTGCGGAGGTCGACGAGGACCAGGTGCACGTCGGTTCCGCCGGAGACTACGTTGATGCCCTTGGCGGCGACGTCGGGCTGCACCAAGCGTTCGGCGAGAATCCGTGCACCGGCGA
Source organism: Arthrobacter sp. Rue61a (assembly GCF_000294695.2). Taxonomy (NCBI): domain Bacteria; kingdom Bacillati; phylum Actinomycetota; class Actinomycetes; order Micrococcales; family Micrococcaceae; genus Arthrobacter; species Arthrobacter sp. Rue61a. The sequence continues at coordinate 4,535,580 of NC_018531.1, forward strand.
GGACGCGTTCCTGTCGCTCCCGGAATTCCTCCGAGGCGGCAATTTTGAACGCAACAGCCTTGCCTGCGATGACGTGTTCCAGCGGTCCGCCTTGCTGGCCCGGGAACACGGCCGAGTTGATCTTCTTGGCGATATCGGCGTCGTTGGAGAGGATGATGCCGCCGCGGGGGCCCGCGAGGGTCTTGTGCGTGGTGGACGTGGTGACGTGCGCGTGCGGGACCGGCGAGGGGTGCAGGCCCGCGGCCACAAGGCCGGCAAAGTGTGCCATGTCCACCATCAGGTACGCGCCCACGGAGTCGGCGATCCGGCGGAACTCAGCGAAGTCCAGCTGCCGCGCGTAAGCGGACCAGCCGGCGACGATGAGCGCCGGTTTGTGCTCTTGCGCCAGGCGCTCAACCTCGGCCATGTCCACGGTGTGGGTGTCCTCGCGAACGCCGTAGGGGACCACGTTGTAGAGCTTGCCGGAGAAGTTGATGCGCATGCCGTGGGTCAGGTGGCCGCCGTGGGCCAAGTTCAGCCCCATGATGGTGTCACCCGGCTTGATCAGGGCGTGCATCACGGAAGCGTTGGCCTGGGCACCGGAGTGCGGCTGGACGTTCGCGAATTCGGCGCCGAACAGTGCCTTGATGCGGTCGATCGCCAGCTGCTCAATGACATCGACGTGTTCGCAGCCGCCGTAGTAGCGCTTGCCCGGGTAACCCTCGGCGTATTTGTTGGTCAGCACCGAACCTTGGGCCTGCATCACGGCAACGGCCGTGTGGTTCTCGGAGGCGATCATTTCCAGCCCGTCGCGCTGGCGACCGAGTTCGTCGTCGATCTTTGCGGCGATCTCAGGATCCAGCTCTGATAGCTGGGCGTCCAGCGACGCCGACACAACTTGCTGGTACTCAGTCACAGATACCGGGTTCACAGTTCTCCACCGTTCGTTGCAGCGTATTCTTCGGCCGACATGAGCGGCCCTTCTTCCGTGGCGGCAACCTTGAAAAGCCAGCCGGCACCGTAGGGATCGTTGTTGATGAGTGCCGGATCGCTGACAACGGCGTCGTTGATCTCGGTCACCTCCCCCGTCACGGGCGAGTACAGGTCCGATACCGACTTGGTGGATTCAACCTCGCCACAGGTCTCGCCTGCGGTCACTGTGGAACCAACCTCGGGGAGGTCCACGTACACAATGTCGCCCAGGGCGTCAGCGGCTACAGCAGAGATCCCGATCCCGACAGGCCCGCCCCCATCAGAGGCAACCCACTCGTGCTCGGCCGAGTATTTCAATTCAGCAACTACCTTGCTCATTTCAATTCCTAACTTCTCGTGACTACTTTTGGCGCTTGTAGAACGGCAGGGCGACAACTTCGAATGGTTCGGCTTTGCCTCGGAGGTCGACCTCAACGATCGTTCCCGGCTCTGAATGCTCGACGTCGACGTAGGCCATCGCTACCGGGTAACCGAGCGTCGGGCTTGGCTGGCCGGAGGTGACTTCGCCGATCAGGGAGCCGTCCTTGAGCACCGAGTAGTGGGCGCGCGCGGCACGGCGGCGCGTGCCCTTGAGGCCCACGAGCTTCTGCCCAAGGGTGGACCCCACACCGGCAGCCTTGATGGCGGTGAGTGCCTCCCTGCCCACAAAGTCGCTTTCCTTGGCCAGGGAAACTACCGGGCCCAGGCCTGCTGCGTAGGCATTGACGTGCTGGGAGAGCTCGTTGCCGTAGAGCGGCATGCCGGCTTCAAGGCGGAGCGAATCGCGGGCGGCGAGACCTGCGGGGATGAGTCCGTGGCCTTCACCGGCTTCCAGCAGCGCTTCCCAGAGGCCTGCGGCGTCGACGTTCGGGACGTAGATCTCGAAGCCGTCTTCCCCGGTGTAGCCGGTGCGGGCGAGCAACAGGTCCTCCCCGTTGATGGATACCTCAACCGCGGCGTAGTACTTCAGTTCGGTGACCAACTCGTGCTGTTCCGCAGGGACCAGTTGCAGCAGGATGGCTTCAGCGGTCGGGCCCTGCACGGCGATGAGTGACGTCTCGGCAGAGACATCCTCGACGACGACGTCAAAACCGGCCGCGCGCTTCAGCAGCGCCGCGGAGACCACCTTGGCGTTGCCCGCATTGGGGACTACCAGGTACTTGTCTTCAGCCCGTCGGTAGGAGATGAGGTCGTCGATGATGCCGCCGTCGGCGTTGCAGATCAGCGAATACTTGGCCTTGCCTACAGCGATCGCTGACAGCTTGCCCACCAGGGCGTAGTCCAGGAAGGCCGCAGCGTCGGGGCCGCTGACCCAGACCTCGCCCATGTGGGAGAGATCGAACAGGCCCGCCGCGTTACGGACGGCATGGTGCTCGGCGAGTTCGGACTCGTACTTCAGCGGCATCTGCCAGCCGCCGAAGTCCGTGAAGGAAGCGCCGGCCTTTTTGTGCTGCTCGTAGAGAGCGGTGTAGTTCTCAGACATGTCGGGAGTCCTTAGTTTTCGAAGTCTTCGAGCGGAGGGCAGGAGCACACCAGGTTGCGGTCACCGGCAGCTCCATCGATGCGTCCAACTGGCGGGAAGTACTTGTCCTGCTTCAAGTGGTGGACGGGGAACGCTGCCTGCTCGCGCGGGTAGTCGCGGTCCCAGCCGGAATTTACGACGGCGGCAGCTGTGTGCGGCGCGTTGCGCAGCGGCGATTTCTCAAGAGTGAAATCACCGCTGGCCACCTGCTCGATCTCGGCGCGGATGGTGATCATGGCTTCGATGAAGCGGTCGATCTCGGCAAGGTCCTCGGACTCGGTCGGTTCCACCATGAGCGTGCCCGCAACCGGGAACGCGAGCGTGGGGGCGTGGAATCCGAAGTCGATGAGGCGCTTGGCCACGTCTTCAGCGGTAACTCCGGTGCGGGTGGTCAGTTCACGCAGATCCAGGATGCACTCGTGGGCAACAAGTCCGCCCTCGCCCGTGTACAGGACGGGGAAGTGCTCGTCCAGGCGGGAGGCAACGTAGTTGGCTGCGAGCAGCGCGGACTTCGTGGCGTCGGTGAGGCCTTGGCCGCCCATGAGTTTCACGTAGGCCCAGGAAATCGGCAGGACGCCGGCGGAACCGTAACGTGAGGCCGAGATGGCTACGCCATGCCCTTCCTCGTGCGCTGCTTTGTTCGCATCGCCCGGCATGAACGGAGCCAAGTGTGCCTTCGCAGCAACAGGGCCAACGCCCGGTCCACCGCCGCCGTGCGGGATGCAGAAAGTCTTGTGCAGGTTCAGGTGCGATACGTCACCGCCGAACTTGCCCGGCTGGGCCAGGCCAACCAGCGCGTTCAGGTTCGCACCGTCAACGTACACCTGGCCGCCGGCTGCATGGATCGCGTCACAGACTTCGCGGACGTCGGCGTCGTAAACGCCGTGCGTGGAGGGGTAGGTGATCATGATGCAGGACAGGACGTCTTTGTTGGCTTCGATTTTGGCGGTCAGGTCTGCGTGATCGATGGTGCCGTCGGCAGCCGTGGCCACCACCACAACCTTCATCCCGGCCAAGACCGCGGACGCGGCGTTGGTACCGTGGGCCGACGCGGGGATCAAGCAGACAGTGCGCTGCTGGTCACCACGGGACAGGTGGTATCCACGGATGGCCAGCAGGCCGGCCAGCTCTCCCTGGGAACCGGCGTTCGGCTGGATGGAGACCTGGTCGTAGCCCGTGATCTCGGTGAGGTCGGCTTCCAGGTCTTCGATCAGTTCCCGCCAACCCGCTGTCTGGTGGTCCGGAGCGAACGGGTGGATCGACGCGAACTCAGGCCAGGAAATCGCTTCCATCTCAGCAGTCGCGTTGAGCTTCATGGTGCACGAACCCAGCGGAATCATGGTGCGGTCCAGTGCGAGGTCCCGGTCGGACAGCCTGCGGATATAGCGCAACAGCTGCGTCTCGGAACGGTGCGTGTTGAACACCGGGTGCTGCAGGAAGTCGCTGCTTCGGACCACGTCTGCGGGCAGTTCGAACCCTGCTGCGTCCCCTACCGGACCGGCTCCAAAGGCGACGGCCACCGCGGAGAGGACCTCCGGCGTCGTGGTTTCATCAATGCTCACCCCAACGGTGTCGGCGTCGATGAATCGCAGGTTGATGCCGCGTGCCTCGGCGGCGCCGATGACTTTGTCAGCCTTGCCGGGGACGCGCACTGTGAGGGTGTCGAAGAAGGACTCGGACGTAAGTTCCCGGCCAGCTTTCTTCAGCGCTGTGGCAAGGGTGCGGGCATGGCCGTGAACGGTTTCGGCGATCGCCTTCAGGCCTTCCGGACCGTGGTAGACGGCGTACATCGAGGCGACAATGGCCAGCAAGGCCTGCGCTGTACAGATGTTGGACGTCGCCTTTTCGCGGCGGATGTGCTGCTCGCGGGTCTGGAGGGCCAGACGGTACCCGGGGACGCCTGCGTTGTCCTTGGAAACGCCCACGATACGGCCGGGAAGTGTGCGCTCCATGCCTTCGCGGACCGCCATGTAGGCCGCGTGCGGGCCGCCGAAGAACAGGGGCACGCCGAAGCGCTGCGCGGTTCCGACGGCGATGTCCGCACCTTGTTCACCCGGGGGCGTGATGAGGGTGAGCGCCAAAAGGTCAGCCGCGACGGTGACCAGCGCACCGCGTTCCTTGGCGTCGGCGATCACGACGGAGTGATCGAAGACTCGGCCCGAAACGCCCGGCTGCTGGAGCACGATGCCATTGATGTCGCCGTCGGGAAGGCCCGCCGAAAGGTCAGCGATCTCCACCTCGAAGCCCAACGCCTCAGCGCGACCCTTCACGATCGCGATGGTCTGCGGGAGGAGGTCGGAGTCCAGGACAGTCTTACCGTCCTTGGCAGTCTGGTTCTTGTTGGCCCTGCGCATGAGCAACACGGCCTCGGCCACGGCGGTGGCTTCGTCCAGCAGGGAAGCGTTCGCAACGGGCAGGCCGGTGAGGTCCTGCACCATGGTCTGGAAATTGAGCAGCGCTTCGAGGCGGCCCTGGGAAATTTCCGGCTGGTACGGGGTGTAAGCCGTGTACCAGGCCGGAGCTTCAAGGATGTTGCGGCGAATGACCGGGGGCGTGACGGTGTCGTAGTAGCCCTGGCCGATCATCTGCACAGCGGTCTTGTTCTTGGAAGCGAGCTTCCGTAGCTCGGTCAGGACCTGGACCTCGGTGAGGGCGTCCTCCAACTTCAGGGCAGTGTCCTGGCGGATCGAATCGGGGACCGCGACGTCTACCAGGCCGTCGACAGAGTCGTAGCCAATGGCCTTGAGCATGGTGTCAACATCGGCTTGGCGACGGGCGCCGATGTGCCGGTCCGCGAAGGCGGTGGGGGTTGATTGAACAGTCAAGAGGAACTCCATGATTCAGGCGCCCAGTGAGCGCTCGATGATGTGGGTTCCTCCCCGCTCTGTATTGGACCTGAGAGATTCCGCAGGAATGGTTGCCTGCTTGCACCGTCGGTGAGCCCGGTTACCCGGACTGCTTTCCAGAGTTGCCTAACCGCGGCGGTACATGGGCCTGAGAGATTCCTGGGGAGGATTTGCTCCTACGGCGCCTGACTGGATGTACCGGCAGGGCTCTCCCGCCGCAGATCAAAAGCGTTGCGTCACCGTGAGTGACACGCTTCACACCATAGCTGGTTGTTTTGAAAAAGCGCAAGCAAGGTGAAGTTACTGATGCATCGCCTCATGGATTTGCAGCGCGAACCAGAGCTGGGCAACTGTGGACGTTTCACCCATATCCAGCCCCGTCAGCTCGCCGATTTTCCGTATCCGGTAGATGATGGTTTGCCGGTGCGCGAACAACGCCGTTGCGGTCTTTTGCCAGGACCGTTGCGAGTCCAGATACGTCCTGAGCGTGACGAGGAGATCGCCCTCCTGGCTCTGCTCGTAGTCGAAAATCGGGCCTAAAAGCCGCCGAACCAGCGCCGTTCCTTCCTCGAAACCCGTCAGCCCCAGCCATGACGGCCCCTCCGCATAGCGGGCCAGTGCCAGCTTGTTGGCACGGGCGGAGCCAAGCGCCCAGAGGGATTCCTGCAGTGCGCGTTGGATGTTGGCAACGGCCGCCGGCGCGCTGATCCCGATCGCAGCATCCGCCCCGGCACAGTGCGCCAGGACGTGGTCAGGGACGTCGGCCGGGACCACCACATGGAGCCTGTTGTTCCGCTTCAACGACGCCGACGCAACCCCGTGCCTCCACAGTTCGATGTGCACATTGGCCAGCCTGTCGCCGTCGTCCGCTTGTCTGTCTCCGCCGCCCGCCGACATCGAGGCGAGCAGGAAATCCTGGGGCGAAACCTCGAAAGCTGCCAGCCGGCTCTCCATTTCGGCCGCGCCCAAGCGTCCGTCCATTGCCTGCAGGAGGAACTCGCCGGCCAGCCGGTGGCGGCCTTCCAGCGACAAAACGATGCGCGAAAGCTGCAGTCCCAGCACGGTTGCGGCGTGAAGGAGTACGACGGCGTCCGGGTGCGGTTCGCTGTTGGGCAGCACCACCAGGAGCGCATTGGCATGCGTGGGAATGTCCATGGTGAGCACGTGACGGCCCCGGATGCGGTGCCACTGGAAGTTCTTTCCGGCGAGGGACACCTGCCCGGACAGCGGAGCCCATTCCTCGGCAAGGAACTCTGGCAGCGTTTGCCCGTCCGGATGCCAGGGATGGAGGCAGCGTCGGTCCACCACGAACAGGTTTGCGTCGAGCTCAGTGGCCAGCCGCTGGACCAGGCTCTGCCAATGGTCCTCGGAAGCTCCGGCGGTGCGGAGCAGATCGTAGACGCGGGCCGTCTGCCGCAGTCGGCGCGATTCTTCGAGCAGTGAGGACTCGGCAACCGACCGGGCGATTGCGATGAACGGCAGCGGATACGGGATGTTGACCAGTGGCAACGGCAGCCGCTCGCACGCCGCCAGGAATTCCGCGGTGAGGGGCGGCGCGTGCATCTTCTCACCGATCGCCAAGGCGCTGGCACCGCTGTCCACCAAGGCCTCTGCGAGCGCCACCTGACCTTGCGCGTCTGGCGGGATGGACAGGCCGTTGGTCATCATGAGCTCGCCGCCTGTCACCCATTCCCACAGTCTGGGCAGATCCGAGGTGTGGGCCCAGGTGATGCGGTTGTCCCGGCCCGCCGATCCTGCCAGGAGCGTGAGCCCGAGTTGAGGCTCGGCCACGAGTTCAGCCACGGTGATTGCCATGCGGGGTCCTGTTTTCCTTGCGTTCGATGAGGGGTTGGCGCCATTTCAGGCACCTCTTAGACATTCGTCTAAACGCCTCGACCATTTGTAGTCAATGTAGCGCTTTTCGGAGTGATCGGCGTCACCAAGAATGGAATTACTTACTTCCCGCTCAACGGCGAGCACCCCTCACCCCAAGGATTCTTCAATGGCAACGCATCAGCCCATCGGCCCTGTCGACGCAACCAAAGTTCCCCGGTATGCAGGACTCGGTACCTTCGCCCGTCTCCCCCAAATTGACCGCGTCCCGGACTACGACATCGCGATCGTAGGAGTACCGTTCGACGGCGGAACCTCCTTCCGGCCGGGCGCCCGTTTCGGCCCTGCCGCAGTCCGCGAGGCCTCCCGGCTCCTCCGCCCGGGCTATCACCCGGAGCTCGACGTTGAACCGGTATACGAAGCCCAAGTGGTGGACGCCGGCGATATTGCCTGCACCCCCTACGACATCACTAGGGCAGTCCGCGAGATCGAGGAGCAGGCGTTGCCCCTGATCAGCGGAGGCAACGGGCTCAGCGAGGACAAGCGGCTCATCTCGATCGGCGGCGACCACACCATCGCCCTGCCCATGCTGCGAGCGCTGAACAAGGTTCATGGTCCGGTGGCACTGCTGCATTTCGACGCCCACCTGGACACGTGGGACACCTACTTCGACCAGCCCATCACGCATGGAACCATCTTCCGTCGGGCGTTCGAGGAAGGCCTCCTTGTGGAGGACAAGTCCATGCACGTGGGTATCCGCGGCCCGGTCTATGACCGCAACGACTTCCTCCGCGACCACGAATTCGGCTTCCAGATCATCCGTTGCTCGGACCTGGACGTTATTGGGGTCCCGGCGGCCATTCAGCGGGTGAAGGACCGGCTGGGCGATACCCCGGTGTACGTTTCCATCGATATCGACGTCCTGGATCCGGCGTTCGCACCCGGCACCGGCACCCCGGAGATGGGCGGGCTCCACTCCCGCGAACTCCTTGCCCTGCTCCGCGGACTGAACGGCATCAACATCGTGGGTGCCGACGTCGTTGAGGTCGCCCCGGCGTATGACCACGCTGATATCACCACGGTCGCCGCGGCCACCCTGGTCTTCGACCTTCTCGGCCTCATGGTGAACCGCAGCAAGGCCACCGCTGGCCGCGAACTGGCTTCGGCATCCCGGACCGCGTCATGAGCACCGCGCCCACCGCTGAGGTTCCCCGGCTGGAAGACAAGACCATCCAGCCCATCCCGGCCAACGAGCGCCACGGCAAGGCCCGGGACCTCTTCACCATCTGGTTCGGCTCCAACATCATGATCATGACCATCGTGACCGGCGGACTCGCCACTACGGTGTTCGGCCTGGGCTTTGTTCCGGCGATCGTGGGCATCATCATCGGCAACGTTGTGGGCGGCATCTTCATGGCGCTGCACTCTGCCCAAGGACCGCAATTGGGTGTGGCACAGATGATCCAGACCCGTGGCCAGTTCGGGTCGTTCGGGGCACTGTTGATCGTGGTCATCGTGGTGATCATGTACGTCGGATTCTTCGCGGCGAACCTGGTGTTTGGCGGCGAAGCAATGGCGGCCGTCAGTCCCGGCATCAGCGTTGACGCGGGCATCGTCATCATCGGTGTGGTCAGCGTTATCGCCACGATTTTCGGCTACCGGCTCATCCATGCCTACGCACGCGTTTTGAGTGTCGCGGCCGGTCTGGCCTTGTTGCTGGCCTTTGGGTGGATCCTCCTGGTCCATGGCCTTCCGGCCAGCTTCCTGGAGCAGGGCAACTTCAACTGGGTCGGCTTCATGGGGACCATCTCCGTCTCGGCGCTGTGGCAGTTGGCTTATGCGCCGTACGTCTCGGACTACTCCCGCTATATGCCGCAAGGGACGGGCTCGGCCCCGGCCTTCTGGGCCTCCTACTCGGGCTGTGTGCTGGGAACCCTGTTCCCCATGATCCTCGGCGCCTTGGTGGGTACGCTCGCAGTGTCCATGAGTGCCGGCGATGTCGAAATTGTTGGCAGCCTGGGCGCGATGCTCCAACCGTGGACGCTGATCATCGTCGGCATCTTCTGCCTGGGCGTTGCGGCTTCCAACGCCATGAACCTCTACTGCGGCGTCCTGTGCACCCTCACCATCGGCCAGACGTTCAAACCCCATTGGCTGCCGCGCGCCAAGACCCGCAGCGTCGCCGCGATCATTCTCTTCGTCGTCGCCGTCAGCATCGCCCTGTTTGCCCGCGACAATTTCATCCTCTTCTACACCAACTTCCTGTCGTTCCTGATGTACGTCCTGGTTCCCTGGACAGCCATCAACCTGGTGGATTACTACCTTCTGCGGCACGGCGACTACCGCGTTGAAGACTTCTTCAAGCGCGACGGCGGCGTGTACGGGCGGTTCAATTGGGTCGCCATCGGCTCCTACATAGCAGGCGCCCTGATCCAGGTCCCTTTCTCGGCAACAGCTGTATACACCGGCCCGCTGGCCGCCGCGATGGGCGGCGTGGACATCTCCTGGATCGTCGGCCTGGTAGTCGTCGCTCCCCTCTATTACTGCGCGGCACGCATCTTTGGCCAGAAGCCTGAAGCCGCCCCCTTTCCCTCCCCTGCAATCACCGCCGACCTCACCTGATCAGCCCCTCATCTGATCAGCCCCTCATACGAAAGCGAATCATCATGACTACAACCCAGACCGAACAGTTCACCGTCCGACGCTCCACCGGAGGTTCTCCGGATATCGCCGGCGCCCTCCCTCTGCCTTTGCCTCCAGCAGGACACTTCATCAACGGTTCCTTCGTCCCCGGATCTTCAGGCCAGTCCATCGACGTCGTGGATCCCGCCACGGAGCAGGTCATCGCCTCGGTGCAGGCCGGCACGGCCGATGATGTGGACGTCGCTGTGGCAGCCGCCGTCGTAGCCCAAAAGACCTGGGGTGCCACCACCCCGAAGGAACGCGCCGATGTCCTGAACCTCATCGCCACTATCATCGAGCAGAACCGCCAAGCGTTCGAGGCCATCGAGTCCGCCAACACCGGCAAACCGCGGGCCGTTTCCGAAGACGATGTCTCCAGCACCATCGACACCTTCCGGTTCATGGCCGGAGCCTCGCGCACCCTGACCTCCATGGCCGGCGGCGACTACGCCACGGACCACACGTCCGTGATCCTCCGCGAACCTGTGGGAGTGGTTGGCGTCATCACTCCCTGGAACTATCCGCTGCTGATGGCCGCCTGGAAGATCGCACCCATCCTCGCTGCGGGCAACAGCATCGTCATCAAGCCGTCCGAGCAAACCCCGTTGTCCACCCTGAAACTGGTGGAGGTGCTGGCCGGCCGCATTCCGGATGGAATCCTCAACGTCGTCACGGGCCGCGGCCGGACCGTTGGGCAGAGGCTGTCCGAACATCCGGACATTGCTTTGGTCGCGCTGACGGGCAGCGTCGTGAGCGGCCAGGCTGTGGCCGAAACCGCTGCCAAGTCCGTCAAGCGCGTCCACTTGGAGCTCGGTGGCAAGGCTCCCGTTGTTGTCTTCCCTGACGCCGACCTCCGTGCCGCCGCTGCGGGTGTACGCAATGCCGGCTTCTGGAACGCCGGGCAGGACTGTGGCGCTGCCTGCCGCGTGCTGGTCCACGAGTCCGTGGCCGAAGAATTCACAGAGCACTTGGTCCGCGAGGTCAGCACCCTGGTGATCGGTGCTCCAGACGCCGGTGACGACGTCGAAATCGGTCCCATGATTTCCCTCCCGCACTACGAGCGGGTCAAGGAATCGCTGGCTGAAGCGCGCGCTGCGGGCCATGACGTGGCCATCGGCGGATCCACCATGGAAGGTCCCGGCTACTTCATCGAGCCCACCGTCATCAGCAACGTGCCGGCGGGCGCACACATCGCCACGCACGAAATCTTCGGACCCGTCGTCACCGTGGAGACCTTCAGCAGCACCGAGGAAGCAGTCACGCGAGCCAACGAGAGCCCGTATGGTTTGTCAGCCTCCGTGTGGACGCGCGACTCGAGCCTTTCCCTCCGGATTCCCAAGCAACTGGACTTCGGCACCGTCTGGGTCAATGCACACCTTGTGCTGGCCTGCGAGGTACCGTGGGGCGGATTCAAAGGTTCCGGCTACGGCCGTGACCTCTCGCTCTACGCACTGGATGATTACTCGCGCACCAAGCACGTCATGATCAACCACGGCGCGTGAGCGTTCAGACAAGCAACGGAGCTTTCACCATGACCACTCGTGTTTCCCGGGCATCCGGCATACCGGCCGCAACCACCCCCACCGCCCCTTTCGGTACAGATGTCACCTGGACCAACTGGGGCGGGAACCAGAGCGCGACGCCAGCCTTTACGGTTCGGCCCAGGAACGAACAAGAAGCGCTCGACGCCGTCCGTTTCGCCATCCGCGAGGGCTTGCCCGTGCGGGCGGTCGGCTCAGGACATTCGTCCTCACCCTTGGTCCAGACCGGCGGCGTGCTGATGGACATGTCCGGTCTCTCTGCCATCACCGGCACTGATCGAGTGGGACGCCGCGCCCGGGCTTTGGCCGGCACCACCATCAACGCCTTCGGGGACGCCCTGTGGGACAAGGGACTGGCGCTCAGCAACCAGGGCGACATCGACAAGCAACAGATCGCCGGGGCACTGGCCACCAGCACCCATGGATCCGGCAAGGACCTGGGCAGCTTCTCGTCCAAACTGCGCTGGGTGAAGCTGATCAACGGCTACGGCCAGATCGTCGAAATCGGTGAGGGCCAAATCCGTGAACTCCGGGCGGCACAGGTAGCCCTGGGAACCTTGGGGATCTTCCTGGAAGTCGAGTTGGCCGTCGAGGACAGCTACTACCTGCAGGAACAGATCACGTATCCCACCTGGGCTGAAACCACCGCTACTTGGCAGGCCGACATCGATGACAACCGGCACTACTCGTTCCTCTGGTGCCCGGAAGACGACTCGTGTGAACTCCTCGACCTGCCCGGTTCACCGGACCACAGCATGAGCGGGCGGAGCTACACCAAGCGGTACAACGTGGCTTCCGTTCAGGATGAAAGCCAGCTCTCCACTGTTGAGGGTGCCCGGCTGGACCGTTCCTACCGGATCTACCCGGGCGGCTTCACCACGCAGTTCCACGAACTTGAGTACTTCGTCCGCAGCGAGGACGGCTTAGTGGCTGTCGAAGCCATCCAGGAACTGATCCGCAGCAAGTATCCCGAGCAGAAGTACCCGGTTGAGGTCCGCTGGGTGAAGTCCGACGACGCCTACATGTCCCAGTTCCAAGGCCGCGACAGCACCGTCATTACTCTGACCACGGAGCCAGGCACCGACTACTGGCAGTTCTTCCGGGATGCTGATGCGGTGCTGCAGGAATTCGAACCCCGCGCACACTGGGGAAAGATCCACTTCATGACCCGCAGCCGCTTGGAACGCCTCTATCCCGAGCTGGACACCTTCATCCAGGTGCGGAGGGAATTCGATCCCCGCGGCATGTTCCTGAATGACCACACCAGGTCCCTGCTCGCCTGAAGAGTACTGATTGCCTGATTGCCCGCCGGGATGTGAGAGAACGGCCATCGCTCTCTCACATCCCGAGCCCTTCACCCCAACCCTCTCTCACATCCCGAGCCCTTCACCCCACCCCTCTCTCACATCCCTGTGACAACCCCTTGAAACCTCGGAGTGGTAGTTTGTTCTCTGCTGAGGCAGACAACGCACCCAACCGGAGGACCATCCATGTTTAAGGGTTTCAAGGACTTTATTCTTCGCGGAAACGTGATCGAACTGGCCATTGCTGTCGTTATCGGCAGTGCATTCACCGCGCTCGTTACAGCCTTCACCAACAACATCATCAACCCCGTCATTGCCGCCGCCGGCGGCATGAACGCTGACGGGCTCGGCTTCAGGATCTGGGAGAACAACCCCGCCACGCTCGTCAACATCGGCGCCGTATTGACCGCCCTGGTGACCTTCGTGATCACTGCTGCCGTGGTCTACTTCATCTTCGTGGCGCCCATGAACAAGATCAATTCCCTGGTCAAGGACCGTCTCTCCACCGAGGAGCCCGAGGAAGAGCCGCTGCCTGCAGACACCGCGCTGCTGGCCGAGATCCGCGACCTCCTGAAGGACGCAGCCGCCGCCCGCAACGCAGGCCAGGTTTCCGACCTCGACCCGGACCTCGATTCCGACCGGATCCGCTAGGACAGCCATCGCGGGATGATCCTTCCCGTTTGCTTCTTGAGCCCGGCGTTCTCTCCGCGAGAACGCCGGGCTCTTGCGTTCACTGAGCTGTCCCCGAAACGTGACGCACAGGCAACCGGTTGGAAACAGGGGCGGGGCAGCATGAGAATATGAAGCCCAACCCGAGCACTCCCGTCACCGCGGACCTCCTCTGTGATGTCTGCGGGCAGTTGCCCGAACCGCCCAAAGGCAGGCTCACCCTCGCCAACATTGCCGTCATGCTCCCCATCGAACTTCTAGTGCATGCCGCCGTGGTGGAAACGCACCTTCCCTACGTTGCCAAAGTCCTGCTGCTGGCGGTCACAGCCACTGTCCTGGTCATCTGGGTGGCCGAACCATCCGCGGCGAAGGTCCTACGGCGCTGGCTGCACGCGCCTGCTCTCCGACAACGACACAAGCTGCACCTCGCTCCTGCCCTGTGGCGTGCACGTACGCTGCTGCTGGACCAGCCAGGGTCCCTGCAGAAAATTACCCAGTCGCTCGCGAAGCTTGACACCAACATCCTCAGCCTTCACGTCCACCCCATGGCCAGGACTAGTGGCACCGCCACGGGCCTCGGGGAATCAGTCATGGATGAGTTCGTTCTCTCCGCCCCTGGCGATGTCACCGAGCAGGAACTGCTGAAAGCACTTCACGACGGCGGCGGGCACGAGTCCCATGTCTGGCCCACCACCGCACTGGCCATGGCCGATGGCCAAACCAAGGCACTGAGCCTCGCCACCCGCATCGCCGGAAACCCGAAAGAACTTCCCCACGCTGTGGCCGAACTCCTGTCCGCCAAAGTAGTCCCCAACGATCCTGAGCATACGGCCCCCGAGGCGAGTTCCGCCGTCGGGCCTTCCTCCGACATCCTCAAAATCCCGACGGCTTGGCACGGCCCGCTGGTGTTTTCCAGGCCGGGTGAGCCTTTTTCGCCCGCTGAATCGGCGCGCGCACACAGGCTGGCTGAGCTCGCGGAGATTTTGGCGCATACTTCAACTGACCCGTTGCGTTCCCTCCCGGTCAGCGCACCGCAGCGGGCTTAAGTTCACGCGAAACACCCAACCGCAGAGGCCGGTCTCAGTCGAGCACCCGGTATTTGAGGAAGATGGCGCCGCCGTTGAACGTACGCTCCTGCACAAGCTCCAGCCGGGCGTCCACGCCGTCAGGCAAGCCCTTTTTGCCGCCGCCCACCAACACCGGCACGATAATGAGTTGGCATTCATCCACCAAGCCCTCGCGGAAAGCCTGCGCCGCGAGTTCAGGACCTCCGATCAGGATGTCGGTGGCAACCGAGGCCTTCAACTGCCGAATATCTTCTGCTATGAAATCGCTCTCTATCCTGGTGTTTCCGGTGCTCGGGTCCTGCAATGTCCTGGAGAACACCACTTTGTCGGCCTGCCGCCAGAGATTCGCGAAGTCGTCGATGAACGCAGGTTCCGATTTCGTGTCCCAACTATCCCAAGCGCTCATCACGTCGTAGAGCCGCCTGCCGTAGAGGTAGTGCTGCACGGAGCGCTCACGATCATTGATGAAACGGTGCACTTCCTCGTCCGGCACGCCCCAGTCGAAGTTGCCCTCGGTGTCCGCGATGTAGCCGTCCAGGGACATGATGGCCGAATAGATGAGCTTGGCCACGGGGGTTCAATCCTCGTCAATCTTTTCGAGAAGCTTTCCCAGAGCATCACGAATATCGTCGTAGTCGTACTGGCCGGCTCTGCTCTCGGCAGAGATCACGCCACAGCGATGGATCTTCTTGAAGTCGCCCACGGGGAACTTGTAGTGGCCCTTTTGATCGTCGGGGTGTTCGTCGTCCACACCAAGAAACCACTTGGAGTACTCGGCGTGGCCGTTCTTATCCAGAAAGGCATTCTCATCCTTGGTGGTGGGCGCGTGCTCACTCCAGTCATCGCGGGTGTCCTTGACCACGTTGCCGTCGCGGATCAGATGCTTCGCGTGGTCGAAGGCCTTCTTGTTGAGTTTCACGGTCATGGCGCAACCTCGCTTGGATGTGACGGTTCGGCATGGGCAGGGCAACTCGTACGGTTCAGCATAGGACGACGGAAAGCCGCCGGGAAGGCCGGAGAAGCAGGTCCGCGGCCTTGCTCAGTTGATGAGCTGAATCCGGATGCCCGCCCCGTGTTCTTTCACCACCATCCGCCGCCCTACCGCTCCCTTTTGATTGAGCCATAGAACGCTGCCGTCCGGCGTCACGGCGTCCACCACACCTTGGTCAACGACGACGTTGTCGCGCCGGATTTGAACAGCCTGGCCAACCAACAACCTCCAGTTGGTCACCTGCTTCCCCCGCGCTTGGTCCACGGGTGCTTCAAACAACGAATCTTTCTTACGGTCCTGCAATGGGTGACTCCTAGCATCGTGCACAATACGTTCCGTGAAGGGTTTCTGTACAAGACGTGTGCAATCACCGCTCAGTCCATGACGCTCTTACCAAGGCCCATTTGTGTGATGTGTATCAACTACAAGGCCTTCACGGCCCCCAGCACCTTGGTTAATGAGTCCTTCGCGTCTCCGAACAGCAGGGTGGTTTGGGGCTCGTACAACAGCTCATTTTCAATGCCCGCAAAACCGGGGCGCATGGAGCGTTTGAGGAACACCACCTGCCGTGCGTCCGCTACTTCCAGGATGGGCATTCCGTAGATCGGCGATCCCGATGTGGTCTTTGCCGCAGGATTCACGACGTCGTTGGCACCCACCACGAGTGCGACATCGGTGGTCTTGAACTCGGAATTGATGTCGCCCATTTCCTTTAGCGACTCGTACGGCACGTTGGCTTCTGCCAGGAGTACGTTCATATGGCCCGGCATCCGTCCGGCCACAGGATGGATGGCGAAGTCCACCTCAATTCCCCGGGCTTCCAAGGCCAAGGCCAGCTCCGCCGCGGTGTGCTGCCCCTGGGCGACGGCCAGCCCGTATCCCGGAACGATGATCACACGCTGGGCATAGCCGAGCAGTACCGCTACGTCCTCCGCACTGGAGGAACGCACGGGCCGCTCACTCACGGCGGTTGATCCAGCCGTGGATCCACCCTTGAAGGCTCCGAACATGATGCCCGCCACGCTGCGTCCCATCGCGGCAGCCATGGCGCGGGTAAGGATGGTGCCGGAAGCTCCCACCAGCGTGCCGGCCACCAGCAGGAGGACATTCCCCAGCACCAGCCCGGACGCCGCGACAGCCAAGCCGGTGAAGGCGTTCAGGAGCGAAATGACAATCGGCACATCAGCGCCGCCCACAGGGAGCACCAACAAGATTCCGGCAACAAGACCCAAAACAAGCAGGACCAGCGCCAACAGCAACCAGCCATTCAAGATCACCACGATGCCGGCGCCCACGGCGGCCAGCAGCACCACGGCCATCAAGGCGGGCAGTCCAGGGAACGTCACCGGCCGGGTGGTCATGAGCCCTTGAAGTTTGGCGAAAGTGACACCGGAGCCCGCGAAGGACACCGCACCCACCAGCAACGTGAAGACGATGGCCAAGCGAACCCACGGATCTTCCGTATGGGAGAGTTCCAGCAACGCCACAAGCGCCGCGGCACCACCACCCACACCGTTGAAGAGCGCCACGAGCTGCGGCATCTGAGTCATTTGCACGCGCCGGGCTACCGGCGCAGCCACACCCGAGCCCACAGCAATGGCCCCGAGGATCCATGGAATGTTGTCCAGCTTCACGGAGACGAACACCGTTACCACTGCCAGCAGGGCGCCAAATGCTCCGATCAGATTGCCGCGCCGGGCAGTCCGTGGTGAATTCAGGCCTTTCAGGGCGAGGATGAAGCACGCCGCCGCCGCGAGGTACAGGAGAGCCGTCCAGGTGGGGTTGAGCAGCGTCATTGCCGGCGCCCCTTATCGCCCGGCTCCACGGTGGTGGCGGGCTCCGCGCCTCCGGAAGCTACGGAACCTCCCGGACCTCCAGCGTTCGACGACGGCCGTTGCCTTCCGCGGAACATCTCCAGCATCCGGTCGGTCACCACGAACCCGCCGACGAGGTTGGCTGTGGCAAGGACAACGGCCAGCAGGGCGACCGCCAGTACCCACGGATCCGCGGCTTGTCCGGCCACGATGATGGCGCCCACCAGGATGATGCCGTGGATGGCGTTGGCCCCGGACATGAGGGGTGTGTGCAGGGTGCTGGAGACCTTGGAAACCACCTCGAATCCCACGAACACCGCCAGGACCGTGATTGTCAGCAGGCTCATACCGTCCATCAGCGCACCCCTTCACTGCCGGATTGGATACCGCTGGCATGTCCGCTGCCAAACGGCGCAGTCTCCCCTGCGAGCGCCTTGAGTGCTTCGGCAGTTGGTGCGTGCCGGACTTCCCCGTCATGGGTGAGGCACGTACCGGCAATAACTTCGTCCTCAAAGTCCGGAGCAACCACGCCGTCCCGCGTCATGAGGCCCAAGAGGTTGGCTACGTTCTTTGCGTACAGGCGTGAGGCGTCAGCGGGCATGGCCGAAGCAGGGTCTTTGATTCCCACCAGCGTCACCACGCCCTGGCCGTCGCCTGTAGGGATGGGGATGTCTTGGCCCGGGATGCTACCTTCAACGTTGCCCCCGGATTCGGCTGCCAAGTCCACCACTACAGATCCCGGACGCATGCCTTGGACCATCTCCCGGCTGACCAGGAGTGGGGCGCGCCTGCCCGGAACGGCGGCGGTGGTAATCAGGACATCGGCTTGGGCTACGTGGGGCGTCAAGAGTGCACGCTGCAGGGCGCCCCGGTCGGCGCTGAGTTCCCGGGCGTAGCCGCCGGAGGCCTCGGCGGTTTCGAGGTCCAGTTTGATGAAGGTGCCTCCCATGGATGCCACCTCGTCGGCCGAGGCGGGACGGATGTCGTTGGCTGAAACCCGGGCTCCGAGCCTTTTGGCGGTTCCGATTGCCTGCAGACCAGCCACTCCGGCGCCGAGTACCAGCACGCGGGCGGGCGGGATGGTCCCTGCTGCGGTCATATACAGCGGGAAGAATCGGGGGAGCCGCATGGCCGCCTCAAGGACGCATCGATACCCAGCCACCAACGCCTGCGACGTGAGCGCATCCATGGACTGGGCGCGCGATATTCGGGGAACCAGTTCAAGGGCAAAGGAGGTGATGCCGCCGGCGGCGAGTGCCCGTACGGTGGGCAACTCGGACGACGGTGACCCTAAGCCGACGGTGACAGAACCGCGGCGGAGAGCTCCCGCCGTCGACGGTTCCATGGGACGTACGTGGCAATAGACATCCAGCGATCCGAGAACCAGTGACTGCACCACTGAGGCACCCGCCGCCCGGTAGTCGTCGTCGCTGTGGCCGGACGCGAGCCCCGCACCGGGCTCGATCTCAACTTCAAGGCCCAACCCCACCAGTTGCTTCACCGTTTCCGGTGTTGCGGCCACACGTCGCTCACCGTCGAGCGTCTCGCGCGCTATGCCTGCTTTCACCCGCCACCCCTTTTCCGGAACTCTCCAGAACCCAGTTGGCATGAGTCTATGACTGCATAGGGCCGGGCGGGAGTAGGGGCTGCGCTATGTGCATAAGTCAATTAGTGTCGGTGGAAGCTGGGGGCAACCAGCCACCACACCGTCGACGAGCCGGTTCCGGCCGTGCCGTCGGAAGGGAACGCCGCTATGGACACTTTCAAAATCGGTTATTTCGTAGGAAGCCTGGCAAGCAATTCCATCAATCGGGTCCTCTCCAAGGCCCTTATCAGCGTCGCGCCGCCGGAACTCGAGTTCCATGAGATCGCCATCAAGGACCTCCCTTTGTACAGCGCGGACTATGACGCTGACTTCCCGCCGGCGGGCCGGGAACTGAAGGATGCCATCGCAGCATCGGACGGGATACTGTTCGTCTCCCCCGAGTACAACCGCTCCATTCCGGGCGCGTTGAAGAACGCCATCGACTGGGGTTCGCGGCCGTGGGGCACCAATTCATTCGCGCGCAAGCCCACCGGAATCATCGGCGCTTCGCCGGGCGGCATTGGAACGGCCGTGATGCAGTCGTCCATGCGCAGCGTTTTGAGCTTCCTGGACGCACCGCAATTGAACGCGCCTGAGGCTTACATCCGCTTCGTCGCAGACGCGTACGACGACGACGGTTCAGTTAAGGACGAAGGAACCGCCGGGCTGTTGCGGCACTACATGGAGGAGTACAGCGCGTTTGTTCAGCGTGTCCTCGCTGCCAACGCACCTGGCCACATTGGTGATCCGGAACCGGATTCAGCCAAGCTCACGCGGTAAGGCCAGGCCGGTGCCGCCCGCGACGCCTCCGGGCGGCACCCG
This sequence comes from Arthrobacter sp. Rue61a, assembly GCF_000294695.2. Classification (NCBI taxonomy): domain Bacteria; kingdom Bacillati; phylum Actinomycetota; class Actinomycetes; order Micrococcales; family Micrococcaceae; genus Arthrobacter; species Arthrobacter sp. Rue61a. The sequence goes on from NC_018531.1 coordinate 4,555,207, forward strand.
CCAAAAGCATCCACAGTTACGGTTTAGTCAGTATGCTTACTACACGAGAAATCATGCTAGTAACCCAGGAGGAACCATGCTTCGCAGATTAGCCGTGACCACCCTTGCCGTGGCACTTTTCGCCGGGTCCATGCTTTCCACTACCGTTGCAGCCAACGCAGGAGTCGGCGCGCTGGGCAGCGTAGCCGCCACCACAACCCCGGCGCCCGAGCCGAGCAACCCCTCCGGGCCATCCACGGCGACACCCACGGCGGAGCCCACCACCGACGTCTCGAACCCCGCCGGCACCGGGCCCGCCAACCCGGGCACAAGCGAAAGCGAACAGCAGGAGCAGACGCGCACTGATGTGGTGCCGTGGATTCTGGCGGCCGTTGCCGCGGCCATCATCATCGTGTTGATCATATGGACTTTGCGGAACCGGCGCGGACGGGACAAGGGAATCAGCGACGAGCCGCGCTAGGCGCAGGCAACCGCCCCAGGGCCTTAGTCGTCCAGCGAACCAGCCATCAACGTGCCGATCGCGCTGCTTTCCAAGTGCTCCAGCAGGTGCCGCGGATTGTCGTAGACCTCCACGGCACCGGCCTCGCGCAGTTCGGCCTCGCTGATGCCACCGCAGGTCAGGGCGATGACGGGAACACCGATAGCCGCGCCGGCCTTCACATCCCATACGGCGTCGCCAACGAACACCACGTCCTTTGGGCTAAGACCAAGCTTGTCCAGGCACGCCTCCAGAATGTCCGGGGCAGGCTTGCTCTCTTTGGCATCGTTGGAGCTGGTCCACGCATCAATGGAGGATCCGGCGTCGAGAAGATGCCTGCTCACTTCCAGGTCGCGTTCCTGAGCTGACGACGCCAAGCCCACGGCCAACCCGGCATCCGAGCACGCGGCCAGCAGGTCCCTGACGGAGTCGAAAGTCCGCAGCGTGGGCCAGAAGGTGGAGAAGACAGCACTATGCGCCGATTTCAGGTCCTCCAACATGTCCCTGGGGCAATCCGGAACCAGGCTTTGGATCAGCCGGTCGCCTCCCATGCCCACGCGCCGGTGGATGGCCGACATTTCGATGTCCAACCCTTCACGTCGGAACGCTTGCCACCACGCCATGGCGTGGAAATAGCTTGAGTCAATCAGTGTTCCGTCCACATCAAAGAGGACTCCGCGCTTCTTTCCCGACGTCGAGTCAGCTTCCACAATTAACCACCTTCGATTGAGTCCGTGCACACTGCTCCGCGAGCGCAGAGTCGATGACGGGTTCCTCCAACATCAGGACGGCGTAGCGCTCGGCAGAGCTCGTGCGAAGAAGTCCCGTCCCCGCCACTTCCCGGATCGCCGCGACCCCTTCAACAGCCTCGTCCACGGAGGAATAGCGCTTGGACAGCCCCATGAGGCAATCCTCGCCGTCCACCATCAGAATTCGACATCCCCCATCGGGGGTTTCAACCAGCTCCAAATGCCCGGCCATGCAAACCTCCTCGTCGTCAGCGACACACCGCATAGTAAGACTCCTTAGTATAAGCCGGGACGAAATATTGCGTAACGCGGGAAATAGGCGTCTGCAACTTCTTGTTGGCGCAGATATGACAACAATCGGAATCATCGGTGCAGGACACATTGGCGGCCAGGTTGCCCGCAAGGCAGTAGAACTTGGCTATGACGTCGTGATCAGTAACTCACGGGGGCCCGAAACCCTCGGCGAGCTCGTAGCGGAACTGGGGCCGCGGGCAAGGGCCGCGACGGCAGCTGAAGCAGCAGCGGCAGGCGATTTCGCCGTCGTGACCGTTCCCCTGAAGAACTATCAAGACATCCCCGTTGAACCGCTCGAGGACAAGATCGTCATCGACACCAACAACTACTACTGGGAGCGCGACGGCCGCATCCCGGAGCTGGAAAACGGTGAAGCCACCACCTCCGGCCTCCTCCAAAAGCACCTCCCCACATCCAAGGTGGCTAAGGGCTTCAACCACATTTTCGCCAAGGACATCACTACCGACGGCACGCCCGCAGGGTCGCCGAATCGACGGGCGCTGGCCACCTCAAGCGATTTCCCCGAAGCCGCCGATCTCGTCACCAAGCTCTACGACGAGTTCGGTTTCGACACCGTCAACGTCGGCCCGCTGGAGGAGAGCTGGCGCGTTGAGCGCGACCGGCCCGCCTACGTCATCCGGCAAAACGCTGACGAACTCCGCGAAAACCTCGCCAAAGCGACCCGCACCATCTAACACGCAACGCACGACGGCGGGAAGGCGGCTTTCGCTTTCCCGCCGCCTTTATTTGGGCTGCTGTTTCGGGGCTCCTGAGAAATTTGGATTGAAATCGTGTCACGAACCGGGTCCGGCAACCACTCTATGGATGGCTGCCTCCTCGGGCGCCCGGCGCATCGGGCAGCCGGGGAGGCAGCTTTGTCCTTCAAAGCAAGCTATCCAAAGGAGCCCCATGTCCACCAAAATCTCAAGCTGGCCCGCGGCCACACCCATGTGGGTGGATCTCGGCGTCAACGATCTGCCGGCTGCCAGGTCCTACTACGCGGAGCTCTTCGGCTGGGAGTACGTCTCCGGCGGCGAGGGCTCCGGCGACTACCTCTTGGCGCACGCTGACGGACGCGCTGTCGCGGGAGTTGGCCCCAAGCAGGATCCGGGCATGGCTACTGTTTGGACCACATACCTGGCTACCGACGATGTCGATGTGACCGCCAAGAAGGTAATCGCCAATGGAGGACAGCTGATTGCGCCCCCGTTTGACGTGCTGGACTCCGGTCGGATGGCGTTGGCCATGGACAGCGTGGGCGCGGTCTTCGGCCTCTGGCAGGCCGGAACCCATATCGGGGCCGAACGTGTCAACGAGCACGGCGCACTCTGCTGGAACGAGCTCCACACCCGCGACTACGCCTCGGCCCAGGCTTTCTACTCCAAAGTTTTCGACGCCAGCTACCAGGACATCAGCGGGGACGATTTCACCTACTCCACGTTCAAGCGCCCATCGGACGGCCGGGAAGTGGGCGGAGTCCACCACGACACGGACATGCCGGAAGGTCTGCCGAACTACTGGCTGGCCTGGTTCGCCAGCGACGACGTTGATGGAACCGCAGAAAAGGCCCTGGAGCTGGGTTCCTCCCTGCTGGCACCTGTCATGGACAGTCCGTTCGGACGCATGGCAATCGTGCAAGGGCCACAAGGTGAAACGTTCGGCATCATCGACACGCCACCCACTGGCGATCAGTCCGCCAGCGAGTAGTCAGGCGGCAGCCGGGTTCAGGGCCTCAGCGATGACCTCGTGCGCGTGCGCCGCCGCAAGGGGTGCCGCCAAGCGATGTACTGCCTGGAACGTCCTGCGAACCGCCGGTCCATGCCACTCGGGCGGAAGGTAATCGGCGGGCAAGTTCGGGTCCCGATACGGGAACTTGCGCCACATGGTGAGCATCGGAATGTAATAGCGGAAAGCGTCGCGCCGCAGCTCTTCGGTGGATTCAGCAACGGCGACCTCCGGATCGTCCCCAACGCGTTCGGCCCACTGCTGTTCAGCGCCGTCGTAGAGCTCAAGGAACTCGGTGAACTGGTCATCGAGTTCCTTGAGGTCCCACCATTCGGAGATCTTGGGACGCATGGGTCCGTCAAAGACGTAGTCACTCCGGAAAAGATCCACGAACTCGATCAGGTCGCTCGCGGTGAGGCGTTCCCGGGCTTGCTCCAGCTTGTGCGCGGGTGCGATCCACACTCCGTTGGCCACGGAACCGAAACCAAGCCCCAGCAGCGCGGACCGCAGCTGGTGCCTGCGGTTCCGCATGGACTCCGGCACCGAGAATACTGCCAGCACCCAGGTGTCTACCGGCGCAGGCTGCTCCGGCGCGAAGATCCGCCGGTCCCCTTCACGGAACACGTCGCTGACGGACTCCGAAATCTTGTACTTGGCGATCCCGCCCTCGCGGACGCTCTTCAGAACGCCCTTGGACTTGAGCCTGGAGACCGACGACCTCACTCCCGGAGCATCGTAGCCGAGCGAACCCAGCATGGAGATCAGCGCAGAGACCGGCAATGCGTCACCGGCGTTCCGGCCGTAGAGACCGAAAATCGTGACGAGCAGCTGCTGGTGGCGCACCGGGGGTGCCGGAACGGCGAACATCTAAAGGCCCTCATTTCCGCGCCGGAGTTCCGGCGCCAGTCCAGTTCATCATAGGTGCGGGACTGTCCGCCGAGTTGGCAGTTAATGCCAATGTTCCAGCGCGGCATTGCCATTACCTGGTATGTCGCGGGACGCGTGCCTTGTCCGCGAGGGTCAGCCCAGCGAAAGAAGCAGGAAGAGGACGGCGAGAACCAGCGCCACGGGCGTCATGACCAAGCGTTCGGGCTTGCTGCGGGAGATCGCATTCATGCCGACACCCAGGGTGAAGTAGGCGGTAAGTACCCACATGAAGACGTCGGTGAAGGGCTGGCTGATCAACGCGGGGACCAGCTCGGCCTTGGCCAACGCCGTGTAGCCGAAGAGCACGTACAGCAGGATGGAGACGATGCTGCCGATCCTCAGCTTCCGCGGCAGGACCTCGTGCTGGCCACCCCAAGCGAACCGCCCGATGGGCGCACCGGCCACCAGTGCCAATTGGAAGATCGCAAGTAGGCCAAGAATTATGCACGCGAGAATCGCGTAGAGCTGCTCCACCGGCTAAGCGTAACTGCCGAGCGCCCGCGCCATCGGTGAACCAGACATGAACGTGAAACGAAAGACCGGCGAGCTGGCCGCGCCTTAGTAAGCATGCTTACTATAGATGGACGCGCGAACTCCCCGTACGGGGCTAAGCAGCCACCCGGAGTACTTTCCGTATCAACGATAGGAAGCACATCATGGCAGGAAATCTCGTAGCCCGTTCAATTCACGACCTCACAGCCGCTGCATGGTTCGGCGGCTCCTTGATGGGGGCCATCGGACTCAACGGCGCCGCAGCAGAAGCCAAAGATCCCACCGAGCGCACCCGCCTCTCAAGCAAAGGCTGGGGTAAATGGGCTCCGATCCAGACCGCAGCTTTCGCCGGACACTTGGCCGCGGACCTTGCCATCGCTTGGGAAAACAAAGGCCGTATCGCCAAGCAGGACAGCGTCGCCGCAAACACCATCTACAAGACCGTAGTGACTTTGGCTGGAGCTGCAGTCACCCTGTACGCAGGTGTTGTGGGCAAGAAGGTAGATGAGCTCTCCGATGAAGGCGCCCAGGGTGCCACGGAGCCGCGCGCCGGTGCATCGGATGAATTGAAGACCGCCCAAACGCAGCTGAAAGCACTCCAGTGGGCCATCCCTGCGTTCGCAGCCTGGGTGATCATTCTTGGCGCCAAGCACGGGGAGATGCAGCGGCCCAAGAACATCCTGAAAGGCCTGCGCTAGCCAACCCGCCTCGCGCTCGCGGCGAGGGGTTAGGAACCCTGCACGGCCTTGACGAAGTGTTCCGGCCAAGGCCGTGCAGTGGTGCTGCCGTTAGGTACGTGCACCGTGGTGACCGTCCCGTGCGCGGCCACCTCACCGGCGTCGGACGTTACTTCGAAAGCCATGGTCAGCGAGGTCCGGCCGAGCGCCTGAATCCTCACCGTTGCGGTGATGCGCTGGCCGAACCACAGCTTGGCTTGGTAATTGATCACTTGCTGCACACGCGGGGCGCTGGGGAAATAGTCGGGCAACTCCAGCGATCGGAAGAGCTCGGCCTCCGCAGCCTCAACCCAGCGCAGGATGGCTGAATTGTGCTGGTGTCCGGAGGCGTCGGTGTCCACCCACTCCACCGTTCGCTCGACGCACGCCTCCGGAAACCTGTCCATGATTCTCCTAGCGGGCGCTGACGGCGATGTCGTCAGGATCAACGTCGACGGCGGCAACCGGCACCTCGGGCTGCGGCTTGGGAATCATCGCCACAGCGCCTGCCGCAAGTACGGCGATCCCGGCGAAGATGGCGAAGTTGGCCTCAAACGGCAGCTTGGAGCCTGCGATCCAGCCACCAATCAACGGCCCGGAGATAGCTCCCAAACGGGCGAAGCTCAGGGCCCAACCCGTCGCCGTACCGCGGACCTTCGCCGGGTAGTAGTCGGCGATGTAACCGGTCAAGACCAGCGACGTGGAGATGGACCCGACACCGGCGAAGGCCACGAACAGCAGGTTGACCACCATGGTGTTGGGGAAGACCAGCAGCATGATGCCCAAGCCGCCCAGGATGTAGAAGACCACCAGGATGAGCTTCTTCCCGTACTTGTCAGCAGCGCGGCCCAGGAGCAAGCCACCGATCGCGGAAGCAAGGCTGAAGACCAGGAGGAACGTCAGGGACGAGCCGAGATCGTATCCGGCTTTCTTCATGATGCTGGGCAGCCAGGTGTTGAGCCCGTAAACCAGGACCAAACCGCAGAAGAGTGAGATCCAGAAGAACACCGTTGAACGGATGTACTTCCGCGAGAACATGGTGGTGATGGTCTTCCACCACGGATCGGCTTGCATACCGGCTGCGGGCGCCACGGGGACAACCGGCCGGTAATCAGTGATGCTCAACTTGGCAGCCAGAGCCTTGGCCTCCGCCCTCCGGCCCTTTGATTCCAGGAATTCCAGGGACTCGGGGAGGAACTTCCAGATGATCGGAATCAGCACCACCGGCGCAGCGCCAATGGCGATGACGGCACGCCAACCACCGAGGGGCAGCACGAACAACGCAGCAAGTGCGGCCGCGACGATTCCCAGCGAGTAACCGGAGTACATGAGGCCGTAGTTGTAGGAGCGCTTATTCGGAGCCGAGTATTCAATGGTCAGGGCCGCTGCCACGGGAATGACACCGCCCATGCCCAGGCCGCCGATGAGCCTGAAGATGCCGAAGAGCTCCGGCGTCGGAGCCCACGCTGCTCCGGCCTGGGTGAGAGTGAAGATCACCATGGAGGCCAACAGCATTTTCTTGCGGCCCACGAGGTCGCTGAGCGTCCCGATGAACAGGGCTCCGATAAGCATGCCGATCAAGGCATATGATCCGAGTCCGCCAAGGGCCAGCGGACTGAGGTTCCATTCCTTGTATTCGGCAAGAGCGGGGAGGATGGCTCCCAGGACGCCGACGTCGTAACCTTCGGCGAGGATCGCGAGCCAGCAGCAGAACAACACCAGGCCGGTGGTCTTCTTGGGCACGTTCCAGTCGTTGACCGGTGCGGTGGCCATGGCTACTTCACCAAAACCGATGCTGCGGCGGACTCGGGAGTCCAGCGAAGATGCGTGTTGGCCTCTTCGATGTCCGTTTCCTTGAGCAAGGACAGGCGCGGACGAACGGCGTCAGTTCGTGAGCTCGGTGGCTTTCGACGCCCGGCACGGAACTGCGGGATCCACTCGGCGCCGGGGCCCTGGTATTCCTGTTCGGCAGCGGCGTGCAGCGTCCACTGGGGATCATAAAGATGCGTACGGCCCAAGGCGATCAGGTCCGCGCGGCCCGCGAGGAGGATGGAGTTCACGTCGTCGTAGGTGGAGATGGCGCCGACGGCGATCACAGCCACGCCTGCCGGAGCAGCAACTTCCTGACGGATGCGGTCGGCGAAAGGCGTCTGGTAGCTACGACCGAACGCGGGCTTCTCCTCCTTGGCAACCTGGCCGGTGGAGACATCCAGGCCCGCAGCACCGTGTTCAACAAATGCCGCGGCTATGGACACGGAATCATCGGAAGTGTTGCCACCATCGATCCAGTCCGTGGCTGAGATGCGCACCGTCACCGGCTTGCTGGCAGGCCAAGCCGCACGAACGGCGTCGAACACTTCCAGCGGGAACCGCAGCCGGTTCTCCAAGCTGCCGCCGTACTCGTCGGTCCGCTTGTTGGACACCGGCGAAAGGAAGGAGGACAGCAGGTAGCCGTGGGCCGCGTGGATTTCCAGGAGGTCGAACCCTGCCTGCTCGGCGCGGACGGTTGAGGCCACGAACTCCGCCTTAATGGCGTCCATGCCGGCACGATCCAGCTCAACGGGGGTCTGGTTCTCCGGACTGTACGGCAGTGCAGAGGGCCCCACCGCGGTCCAGTTGCCGGACTCGAGCGGCTGGTCAATGCCCTCCCACATGAGCTTGGTGGAGCCCTTGCGTCCCGAGTGGCCCAGCTGCGCGCCGATCTTGGCGGTGGAACGATCATGAACGAAGTCCACAATTTCCTTCCAGCTATCACGCTGGCCATCCGTGTAGAGGCCACTGCAGCCGGGGGTGATGCGGCCGGCTTCGGAGACACAGATCATCTCGGTCATGACCAGGCCGGCGCCACCGAGTGCCTTGGAACCCAAGTGCACCTTGTGGAAGTCGCCCGGAATACCGTCCGTGGCCGAGTACATGTCCATCGGGGAGACGACAATACGGTTCTTCAGCTCCAGTTGGCCGATGCGGAAGGGCTGGAACATGGCCGGAGCCACCTCGCTGAGGCCCTGGGATTCGGCAAAGCCGCGGTCCACGGCGTCTGCGAATTCAGGATCGCGGAGGCGCAGGTTTTCCTGGGTGATGCGGCGGCTGCGGGTCAACAGGTTGAACGCGAACTGGGTGGGGTCCTGGTCCTTGTACTGGCTGATGCGCTCAAACCACTCAAGGGAAGCCTGGGCTGCGCGCTGGGTGGAAGCGACCACGGGCCGACGCTCGGCCTCGTATGCGACCAGCGCGGACTCGACATCCGGGTGCTCGTGCAGGCAGGCGGCCAGCGCCAGCGAGTCCTCCATGGCCAGCTTGGTGCCGGAACCGATGGAGAAGTGGGCGGTGTGGGCGGCGTCGCCCAGCAGCACTACGTTGTTGTGGCGCCAGCTCTCGTTGCGGACCGTAGTGAAGTTGATCCACTTGGAGTTGTTGGTGAGGACCTCGTAGCCGTTCAGTTCCTCGGCGAAGATCTCGCGGATCTTGGCGATGGCCTTCTCGTCGGAGACGCCGGGAGGGAAGATTTCGTCGGCGGTTTCGTCGAAGCCGGCGGCGTGCCACACGTCCTGGTGCATTTCCACGATGAACGTGGAACCCTCATCCGAGTACGGGTAACCGTGGATTTGCATGACGCCCCACTCGGTTTCCTTCACGAAGAACTTGAAGGCCTCGAACACCTGGTCCGTACCGAGCCACATGAACTTGTTGGTCCGCGGGTCCAGGTTCGGCTTGAACGAGTCAGCGTACTTAGTACGGATCTGCGAGTTGATGCCGTCCGCGGCAAGCACCAGATCGTAGTTCGCTTCGAGTTCCTCAACAGCCGGAGCCAGGGTACTGAAACGCACGTCCACGTTCAGTTCGATGCAACGGCGCTGAAGCAGTTCCAGCAATTCCTTGCGGCTCATGGCAGCGAAGCCCTGGCCGCCCACCGTCATCATCTCGCCGCGGAAGTGGATGTCGATATCGGACCAGCGGGCGAAGCGTCGGCTCATGTAGTCAGCCACCACGGGATCAGCGTTGCCGATGCCGCCCAGGGTCTCATCGGAAAATACGACGCCGAAGCCAAAGGTGTCGCTGGCAGCGTTACGTTCCCAGAGGGTGATGTCATGCGACGGGTCCAGCTGCTTCATCAGTGCTGCGAAGTACAGCCCGCCGGGGCCGCCTCCAACGATTGCGATTTTCATGGGTGTTGCTCCTTCTCAGGCCTGGCTCTGGCCGGCGGGGGTAAGTTGTTCGGTGTTTTCCGGGGCACTCTCTAATGGGGCCGTCGCCGCATTTTCTGAAAGGAGTCCGTCGCGGAGCTTGAAGTGCTGGAGTTTGCCGCTGGGATTGCGGGGCAGTTCGTTGACGAAGCGGACGTCGCGCGGGTACTTGTACGGGGCGATGGTCTGCTTCACGAAGTCCTGGATTTCCTTGCGCTTTGCGGCGTCGCCGGTGATGCCTTCGCGCAGGACAATGAACGCGCAAACGATGCTTCCGCGCTCCTCATCCGGGATTCCGATGACCGCGTTTTCCACCACATCCGGGTGTTGATCGATGGCCGTTTCAACCTCGGGCGCACCGATGTTGTAGCCGGAGGAGACGATCATGTTGTCCGAGCGAGCCTGGTACGTGAAGTAACCGTCAGCGTCCATGGAGAACGTGTCGCCGGTGACGTTCCACCCCTTGACCACGTAGTTCGCCTGCCGGGGATCGTCCAGGTAGCGGCAACCGGTGGGGCCGATCACTGCCAGGCGGCCGATCTTGCCGGGGCCGAGTTCATGGCCGTCGTCGTCCAGGATGGTGGCCCTGAACCCCGGGACAGCGCGGCCCGTGGTTCCGGGGCGAATGTCATCACCGGCGGCGGAAATGAAGACGTGCAGCATCTCCGTGGCGCCGATCCCGTTGACCAATCGCAGGCCCGTGGCCTCCCGGACTGCTTCCCAGGTTTCCTTGGAGAGGTGCTCTCCGGCAGAGACGGCAAGGCGCAGGCCCCGCAGGAGGTCCCCGCGGTTTTCCTTGAGGATCGCCCGGTAGGCCGTTGGCGCGGTAAAGAGGATGGTGGCCCCGGCTTTTGAGGCATGCTCGGCCAACTCCACGGGGCCCGCCTTCTCGGTCAGGAGCGACGACGCACCGAACCGAAGCGGGAAGACCACCAAGCCACCGAGCCCGAAAGTGAAGGCCAGCGGCGGTGAACCGGCAAAGACGTCATCCGCGGTGGGCTGCAGGATGTAACGGGCGAACGTGTCCGCGTTGGCCAGGATGTCCCGGTGAAAGTGCATGGTCACCTTCGGCACACCCGTGGTGCCCGACGTCGGACCCAACAGGGCAACGTCGTCCGCGGAGGTGTCCACGGCAGTGAACACCCCGCTCTTGCGCCCGCAGCGGGAGCTGAGGTCGCCGTCGTCGTCCGCTCCATAGGCGAGCACGGTGACAGCATCCCCGGCCGCGACCGCGAGCTCGTCCACGAAGCGGTGGTCCGATATCGCGACCACCGGCTTGGTGAGACCGATGAGGGTGGAGACTTCGTTGGAGCGCAGCATGGGCATGGTGGTCACCACTACCGCTCCCGCTTTCAGCACGCCGAGCCAGGCAGCGACGATCCACGGGTTGTTGGGGCCACGGAGAAGTACGCGGTTGCCCGGAACAACTCCGAGGTCTTCGGTGAGGACCTGAGCCACCTGGTTGGAACGCTGCTGGAGCTGACCATAGGTCCAAACAGTGCCATCAGGGGTCCGCAAGGCCGGGCGGTCTGCGCCGTACTGTTCGACAGCGTCGTCGATCAGCACCGCGGCAGCGTTGAGCCGCTCCGGGTAGTGGAGTTCGGGGAGGGTGAATTCAAGCGCAGGCCAAGTATCGGCGGGCGGCAGGTGGTCGCGGGTAAACGTGTCCACGTGGGCCGATGGCAACATGCTCATGGCCGGTCCTTTCAGTGGTGCGTCGTTGAAGCGGATGAAGGTTGGGGCAAAACTGTTCAGGCGCCGGCCCGGATCATGCCCTCTTGGGCGACCGTGGCAAGCAGCCTTCCTTGACGATCGAAGAAGCGGCCCATGGCGAGGCCCCTGTTGCTTTGACCGGAGATTGCGTCCTGGGCGTAGAGCACCCAGTCGTCGGCGCGACCGTCGCGGTGGAACCACATGGAGTGGTCCAGGCTGGCGGTGGCAAGTCCGGGGCTGGACCAGTTGAGTCCGTTCACCCGGAGGAGTGGCTCCAGAATCGTGTAATCGCAGACGTAGGCAAGTGCAGTGCGGTGGAGGTCGGCGTCGTCAGGCAGGGCGTCGAAGGCCTTGACCCAAATCGCTTGCTGCGGCACCGAACCGCCCTCCAACTCGATATATACCGGCCCTGGAATATGGCGCATATCGAAGCTGCGCCCCGTGGACCAGTAGTCCGCTGCAGGACCATCGGTTCCGTCCAGCGCTTCAGCAGCGCTCCTCAGCGATTCAGGCTCGACGGCGGCAGGAGCCTCGGGTTGGAAATCCGGGCCGTTTTCGGGAACCTGGAAGGAACCCATCGCGGCATACACGGGCTTGCCGTTTTGGAAGCCCCGGACCGTGCGTGTGGAGTAACCCCGGCCGTCCCGGAGGCGCTCCACCTCGTACCGGACACTGGAACCGATATCCACGGGACGCATGAAGTAGCTGTGCATCGAGTGCAGAGCCCTGTCAGCATCAACGGACCGCATCATTGCGGCCGCAGCCTGTGCCACCATGTCTCCACCATAGGCTTTTGGCCACGGAACGTATTGGGTGGTTGCTTCATAGGCTTCGTCGAAGACCTCGGCCGTTGCGGGCGTGAGTTCAACGGCCTTGAGGAAGGTCTCGGACGTCAGGGTTCCAGTGATCATGGCTTAGGCCCGGCGGTAGTCGGCGAGGGTATCGTCGGCAACGTCTTCGAGGTTGACCACCAGGTTTTCCGGCGTGCGCGCGGTAAGCCATACGAGTTCTTCCGTGATGGACATGTTGGCTTCAACGTGGGGCATGAACGGCGGCACGAACACCCAGTCGCCGGCCTTCATGTCGATGAACTCCGAGTAGTTTTCGCCGAAGTAGATGCGGCCGTGGCCACGGAGCACGTAGCCGCCGGTCTCAGCCTCGCCGTGGTGGTGCGGAAGTGAGCGGTAGCCGGGGGTGTTGGACACTTGGCCGAACCAGATCTTGGTTGCCGGGGTGTGCTGGATGCTGACGCCGGAGACGCGGATGCAATCGCCGGACTGGGCAGTGTTGGTGTCCTCAGCTCCGGCGCGGGTGACAACCGGGACAACCTTGCCGTCAGCCTGCGCGTAGATGGAGTTATCGCCTTCGAGTTGGTACTCGGTGGTGGTCTGGCTCATGGGTTTTCTCCTTTTAACTGGTGGTTCTGGACGTTTGCTGTCAGGCGGGGACCGCGACGGGTGCGTGGATTCGGAATTGGTTCTCCAACCGGCCGATCCCGTCGATCTCGGTGGTGAGGACGTCGCCGTCCTTGAGGAAGCGCGGCGGGGTCATTCCCATGCCCACTCCCCCGGGCGTTCCCGTAAGGACCAGGTCGCCGGGGCGCAGGGTGGTGAATTGCGAAATGTAGGACAGCAGCTGCGCCGGGCCGAACACCAGAGTGCTGGTGTTCCCCTGCTGCACAAGCTCGCCGTTGACGTAGCCGCGGACGTCGAAATGTTCCCCGGCTTCATCCGCGGTGACCATGACCGGGCCTACGGGGGTTGTGCCGTCCCAGGCTTTGCCTTGGAACCACTGCAGGGTCCGGTTTTGCCAGTCGCGCATGGAAACGTCGTTGGCCACCGTGTAACCGGCGATTGCCTCACGGGCTAGGTCTTCGTCCGCGCGGAACAGTTCAGAACCCACCACGACGGCGAGCTCGGCTTCCCAGTCGACGCGGCCGCTGCCGTGGACTTCCACGGCGTCGTTCGCTCCGACCAGGGTGTCCGCGTACTTGGCGAAGAGCGTGGGGTATTCGGGAAGGTCTCGGCCCATCTCCTGGATATGGTCACCGTAGTTCAAACCGCAGCAGATGACTTTGCCTGCGCGGGGCAGGAGCGGCGCCAATTCAGCGGCCGCTGCGTCGATGACCGTCTGCTCCTTGGACGCCGCGGCTTCTTCCACCATGGACCGCCACGCCGGCTGGGCCAGCAGGGCCCCAACATCAGAGGCGGGCAACGCGAGGTATGAGTCGTTGCCCGTGGCGAGTGCCGCCGTCGTACGTCCGCCGGCCGTGCGCAAGGTGGCTAGTTTCATTGCGGGTTCCCTTCGAGATTTTGTGATGTGTCGACTTTTTTACGATCGTCACATATGCTCAACGTAGCACGGCGGAAATGATCTGCACAGAGGCTTTCCAAAAGTTTTTGCAGTTGCCACAACCGAGGAGGAACAGCATGAGCCACACAACGATCAACCCGGAATCGCTGCCCAAGCCATCGGGCTTCGCGCACGGCATCCTTGCCGGCAACACCGTTTTCCTGGGCGGGCAGACGGCCTTGGACAAGAACATGAACATCGTTCCCGGTGGCATCGTGGAACAGTTCACGCAGGCGTTTTCCAACGTGATCACCACTCTTCGTGAGGCTGGCGGAGAGCCCGAAGACCTGGTCAACGTGACCATCTACCTCACCGACGTAGACGACTACATGGCCAACGGCCGTGAAATCGGACGGATCTGGCGGGAAATGGCGGGCTCGCAGTACCCCGCAATGGCCGGCATCGGTGTCACTCGCCTGTGGCAGAAAGAGGCCCTGATCGAAATCCAGGGCATCGCGGTGATCCCGGAGCGCTAAACCTCTGGCCGTTTTGGGTGCGCGTGGTGAACCATGTCCCTATGGGAACCGTCACCGAATATCTTGAGGGCGTCAGCGAGGCCAACCGCAGAATTCTGGAGCGGATTGTGAGGATCGCCCGCGAACTTGCGCCGGACGCCGAAGAAGGCGTCAGCTACGGAATGCCCGCGCTGCTGGTTGATGGCAAGGGCTTCCTCAGCGTGCTGGAAACCAAGAAGCACCTTGCCCTGTATCCCTTCAGCGGGCAGATCCTGCCGGAAATGTCGGAGGAGCTTGGGGGTTACTCGTGGTCGCCGGGAACGCTGCGGTTTTCTGCGGACAATCCTGTGCCGGACTCGCTGGTGCGCCGAATACTGGAGACCCGGTTGGCAGCGATCCGGAAGTAGTCAGTGCTTCGCCGACACGTCCTGGGAGATGGCGTTGGCGGTGGCTACGACTTCCTGGCGCACATGATCCAGGTACTTTGCGGGGTCAGGTTGCGCCGCTACAGCTTGGGCCTGAAGCGACACGTTGATGGCCGCGACATTGTCGCCATTGTTGTGGTTCCACACGGGCGCCGCGATGGACATCAGCCCGATCTCCAGCTCTTGGTCGAGCAGGCACCAGCCCTGCGTACGGACACGTTCGACGGCGGCCCGCAAGTCGGGCACGCTGGCGACGGTTCGAGGCGTGAGCGGGGTGAGTTCCGCCGTCGTGAGGTAGGCCTCCAGTTTGGCCTGCGGCAGTCCAGCGAGCAGGACGCGACCCATGGACGTTGCGTATGCCGGGAAGCGGGTGCCAACTGTGATGCCGACGTTCATGATTCTGCGTGTGGCAACGCGGGCCACATAGAAAATGTCCGGCCCGTCCAGCACTGCGGCCGAGGTGGACTCTCCCAGCTTCAGGCTGAGCTGTTCCAAGTGGGGCTGGGCCAACTGAGGCAGGGAAAGCGCAGAGAGGTACGAGTATCCGAGCTGAAGCACTTTGGCAGTGAGCGCGAAGGTCTTGCCGTCGGTGCGGACGTAGCCGAGCTCAACCAAGGTGTGCAGGAATCTCCGGGCCGTGGCGCGCGTCAGGTCGGTGCGGGCAGCGACTTCACTGAGGGTCATCACGGGGTTGTTCGCGTCAAACGCCCGGATCACTGCGAGTCCCCGGGCCAGCGACTGGACGTACTGGTCGCTGGCCTGCGGAGTAACTGCGGAGTCGGTCATGGTTACCAATCCTAGAGTGCGTTGCGGGGCCTACTCCGCAGGGCTCACGCCCCGAAAACCCTGCCGAGCGGGCCTCACAACGCGCAGGGCCGGAACTTGCGGGGCCTACTCTGCCTTTTTCAGGGGCAACGGTACGAGCTCCTGGATTTCCTCGAACGTGCAGCCGAACGTCTCCCGGACGGTGACTCCGTCGGGTCCTGTCAGGAACACAGCCTTGTCCGTGTACACGCGGGTGACGCAGCCGACGCCGGTCAGCGGGTAGGTGCACTGCTCCACGAGCTTGGACACGCCCTCGCGGGTCAACAAAGTCATCATCACGAAGACGTCCTTGGCGCCGGTGGCAAGGTCCATTGCGCCACCGACGGCGGGAATCGCATCCGGGGCGCCGGTGTGCCAGTTGGCGAGGTCACCGGTGGCGGAGACCTGGAAGGCGCCGAGCACGCAGATGTCCAGGTGCCCGCCGCGCATGATCGCGAACGAGTCTGCGTGGTGGAAGTACGAGGCGCCGGGCAGTTCGGTGACGGGGATCTTGCCGGCGTTGATGAGGTCGCCGTCGATCTCGTCTCCCTCCGCGGCCGGGCCCATGCCGAGCATCCCGTTCTCCGTGTGGAGGGTGATGTTCTGTTCCTCGGTGAGGTAGTTGGACACGAGCGTCGGCTGGCCGATGCCCAGGTTCACGAACGAGCCGGGAACGATGTCGCGGGCCACCAACTGGGCGAGCTCGTCGCGGCCCAGCGGTTTCTCGGACGTCTGGATGCTTGTCTGGGTGCTCATGCTCAGGCCACCTTTTCTTTTGTTCCGGCAGAATCGACGCGGACCACACTGTTGACGTAAATCCCCGGGGTCACCACGTTCTCCGGGTCCAGGGAACCGGTGGGCACGATCTCCGAGACCTGCACGATAGTGTGCTTGGCCGCCGCAGCCATGATGGGCCCGAAGTTCCGGGCGGTCTTGCGGTACACGAGGTTGCCCTTGCCGTCGGCATTGAGTGCCTTGATGAGCGCGACGTCGGCGTGGATCGGCGTTTCGAACACCTGCCACTTTCCATCCAGCAAACGGGTTTCCTTGCCCTCCGCCAGCGTGGTGCCGTAGCCGGTGGGCGTGAAGAACCCGCCAATTCCGGCGCCGGCTGCGCGGATGCGCTCGGCCAGGTTGCCTTGCGGGACCAGTTCCAGCTCGATCTCGCCGGCGTGGAACTTGGCATCGAAGTGCCAGGAGTCGGACTGCCGCGGGAAGGAACAGATCATCTTCCGGACCCGGCCTTCCTTGATCAGCAGCGCGAGGCCCTGATCGCCCTGGCCGGCGTTGTTGTTGACCACGGTCAGGTCCTTGGCGCCGCAATCCATCAGGGCATCGATGAGTTCGAACGGCTGCCCGGCGTTGCCGAAGCCGCCGATCATCACGGTGGAGCCGTCCTTGATGCCGGCGACAGCCTCGCCCACAGTGTCAATGAAATTCAGCATGATCCTTAACCCTCCTATGCCGATGCGCCGGCAGTAACGTTTTCGAGCACCACGGCCAGGCCTTGGCCCACGCCGATGCAGATCGCTGCGACGCCCCAGCGCTGCCCGGAAACCTGCAAGGAACGGGCCAGCGTGCCAAGGATGCGAGTACCGGAGGCACCGAGCGGGTGGCCCATGGCGATCGCACCACCGTGGCGGTTCACGATTGCGGGATCAATCCCCCACGCGTCAACGCACGCCAGCGACTGCGCGGCGAACGCCTCGTTAAGTTCGACGGCGCCAACCTGGTCCCAGCCGATGCCCGCCTTCGCAAGGGCCTTGTTAGCCGCTTCCACCGGCGCGAATCCGAAGAACTGGGGATCGTTGCCATGCGCACCACGGCCGGCGATGCGGGCCAGGGGCTCCATGCCCAGCATCCCAGCAGCCGCTTCCGAACCGATCCACGCAGCCGAAGCACCATCAGACAACGGCGAGGCGTTCCCGGCGGTGACCGTACCGCCGTCGGGCCCTGAGGACTCAGGCCGGAAAACGGTCTTCAGCCCAGCCAGCTTCTCCGCCGATGATCCGGCACGGATGCCCTCATCACGGACCAGATCGGTGCCCGGAACCTGTGACACCAAAGAATCGTAGAAGCCTTCGTTCCACGCAGCGTCGGCCAGATTGTGGGAATCTGCCGCAAAAGCATCCTGCCGCTCACGGGTGATCCCGTACTTCTCGCGGAGGCGTTCGGTGGCTTCGCCCAGGGAAATGGTCCAGTCCTTGTTCATGGCCGGGTTCACCAAACGCCACCCCAGCGTGGTGGACGCCAGGGTCATATCCCCGGCCGGGTAGGGCTTGGAGGTCTTCGGCAGCACCCACGGCGCACGGCTCATGGATTCCGCGCCACCCACCAGCATCAACTCAGCGTCGCCGGCGTTGATCTGCCGCGAAGCGATGATGGCAGCATCCAGGGAAGAGCCGCAGAGCCGGTTGACCGTGGTGCCCGGAATGGAGACGGGCAGGCCGGCCAGGAGGGTGGCCATACGGGCGACGTTGCGGTTTTCCTCGCCGGCGCCGTTGGCGTTGCCGAACACCACCTCGTCGATCCGCTCCACGTCCAACCCCGGCGCCCGGCGAACGGACTCGCGGACCACGTGTGCGGCAAGGTCATCGGGACGGACAGCGGCAAGGCCGGAGCCGAACTTGCCAAAGGGCGTGCGTACGGCGTCGTACACGAAAGCCTGGTTCATGGGTTTCTCTTTCGTTCTTCCCACCTGAAGTGCGACTCAGTTGGGTTCGGATGCGTCGATCTCAGCGAATACTGTCTGTGCCGTCTTGAAGGCCGAGTTGGCCGACGGCACACTGCAATAAATGGCGGTCTGCAGCAGGATTTCCTTGATTTCGTCCCTGCTCAGGCCGTTGTTGAGGGCCGCCCGGACGTGCATGGCAAGCTCCTCCCAGTGACCGTGCGCCACCAGCGCCGTGAGGGTGACAGCGGATCGCATGTGCCGGCTCAGGCCGGGCCGCGTCCAGATGCCACCCCAGGCGATCCTGGTGATCATGTCCTGGTAGTCCTCGGTAAAGGAATCCTTGTTCGCGTTGGCTCGGTCCACGTGCGCGTCGCCCAGCACTTCGCGGCGAACCACCATGCCGGCGTCGTAAATGTCTTGCGCGGTGGCGTCCGCCTGCACGGCACCGTTGCGTTCGGCATCGCCGGAAACAGTACTCATCGTCCGTTCTCCTTCATGAAGTTGCTCATCAGTTCAGCCACCACTGCCGGTGCCTCAGCCGGGGCAAGGTGACCGACGCCGTCGAGCGCTACAGCCTCAGCGGTACCGCCGCCGGCCGTGATACCCGAAACAACAGATTCAGCCACAGACGGCGGCGCTACGGAATCCTCGACGCCGGCGATCACCTGGGTGGGGACGGTGATGCTGCCGAGCTGCTCGCGGACGTCGAACGCGGCGAGGGCTTCGCAGCAGAACGAGTAGCCGAAGCGGTCGGCGTCGCGCAGGGCGTGCAGGAGGCGGCTGCTGATGTCCGGCTGGCGCTCCATGAAACCGGGACCGAACCACCGCTCAGCGGAGCCCTGGATCATCACCGGGGTGCCCAGCTTGCGGACGGTTTCGGCACGCTCCAGCCAGCCTTCGGGTGTGCCGAGCTTGGCGCCGCTGCACTGGACGGACAGGCTGCGGAGCCGGTCGCCGTGCTTGATGCCGAGCTGCAGGCCCGTGGCTCCGCCCAACGAAACACCGGCGTAGTGGAAGTTGGCGCCCGGGGTTACCGAATCGACAAGATCGACGACGGCGTCCGCAAGTTCCGCGACATCGAACCCTTCAGTGACTGTCGGCGAGATGCCGTGGCCGGGGAGGTCCCAGCCGATGACGTCGTACTCGTCGCCCAGGAGCGCGGCGGTTTCCGTCCAGAGGATCGTGGAGGTGCCCAGTGACGGACCTACCACCAGGAGCGGTTTGGCTCCGAGTTCGCGCTGCGGGGAGAGCAGCACGGCCTTGACAGTTGGCTTAGCCACGCGTGGCTCCTTTCGAGGAGAATCCTGCATAGTCCGGGTACGCGGCAAGGATCCTACGGCTGATCTGTGCGGCTTCGCCGAGGTAGCTTGCGGGATTCAGGAGTGCTTCGAGTTCGGCATCGGACAGCTTGTCCGCAGGGACGGTTTCGCGCAGCAGCTTGGTGTAAATGCGGGACTGCTCGGCGGCGGGTGCTTTCAGGGTTTCGTCGACGACGGCCTGCAGCTTCTGCTTTCCGTCCTCGCCCAGCAGAGGAGCGACGGCGGCAGCCACACCTTCGCTGAGCAGCAGCGGCCCTGTTAGTTCGAGGTTCCGGCGCATGGCATCCGGGAAGACGCGAAGACCTTCCGTGAGTTCGCGGAGGTGTCCGGCTGCGCCCAGGGCCAACGCGAGCAGCTGACGCAAAGCAGGCCATTCGCTGTGCCAGGCGCCATCGGGTCGCTCATCGTTGAAGGTGGCCGCAGCCAGGTGCAGTTGCGACGCGAGGCCGGGAGCCTGCAACGCCGCACTGCGGATGAGCACGGACAGGACTGGGTTCTGCTTCTGCGGCATGGCGGAAGAAACACCGCGCCCGGCCGCCAAAGGTTCGCCGAGTTCCGCAACTTCAGGTCGGCTCAGGAAGAGCAGGTCCGCCGCGATCTTGCCGAAGGAATCGATGAGTGCAGCGAGGCCGTCCCCCAACGCCGTAATGGCCAGGCGGTTGGTGTGCCAGGGAGCGGCAGCCGGGGCGAGGCCAAGTGCGGCAGCCAACGAGTCGGCCAGCGTGAAAGGCGTGGAAGCTGAACCGGCAGTCAGCTTGGTCCCGGAGGCCAACGTGCCGCCGGCTCCGCCGAACTGGACCGGCAGCTCCAAGGACTCCAAGCGTGAAGCCGCAGCCGCAACACCCTGGAACCACTGAGCAGACCTGAGTCCGAACGTGTACGGAAGTGCGTGCTGCGTCAGGCTCCTGCCCACGCACAGCGTTTCCGCATGCTGTTCCGCCAAGGCGGCGAGCGCCGTCGTCGTGCCTTTGACGTCCAGCAGCAGCGCCGAAACGGTGCGGCTGGCGAGCAGCATGAGGGCGGAGTCGAGGACGTCCTGGCTGGTCAGCGAGGTGTGGACGGCTTTGCCGGCGCCGATCCCGGCCGAGTCCACGGACTTGACCCGGGCACGGAGGTCACCGAGCAGCGGGATCACCGGGTTTCCGCCACCTTGGGCCCGTTCCGCCACCGAAGCGGCGTCGTAGGAGTCCACATGGGCGGCTTCGGCCACCACAGCGGCAGACCCGGCAGGGACGAGCCCCGCGTCCTCGAGGACGGCAGCCCAGGAGGCTTCGACGTCGAGAATTGCCGCGATCACGGCACGGTCGCCCGTCAGCGCAGCCACAGCGGGCGACGCCGAGACGGGGCTAAGGAGGCCGAAATCGCCGTCGGTCATGCCGGTGTGTCCGCGTTGACGCTGGTTTCCAGCGAGCCGTCCTGCTGGAAGTCCAGGAACACGGTCTCGTCGCCACCCTGCAGGCGGATATCCCAAGTGAGGCCGCCGTCGGGATCGCGGCGTGCGATCAGCGTCTTGCGGCGCTCCGGATCCAAGGAGCTCAGCAGGGGATCGTTAGCCAATGCTTCTTCGTTTTCCGGCAGGTACACGCGGGTGAAGAGGCGGTTCATGAGGCCTCGGGCGAAGACCGCAACGGAGATGAACGCCGCAGCGCCGGGCTTGGTGGGGCCGGGGTTGACCGTGGTAAAGGTGTATACGCCGGAGTTGCCAACAGAGCCGCGACCCCAGCCGGTAAACGTGTAGCCGTCGCGAACCAGCGAACCGGTGCGCTGCACGATGTTGCCCTCGGAATCCGGCTGCCAGATCTCCAGGATGGCGTCCGGGATGGTGCTGCCGGATCCGTCGTAGACCGTGCCTTGCAGGCGGATGCTGCCGGGGCTGCCCGGAGCCAGGAGCTCGTTGTCCTTGTTGAAGGGGAGTGCGTAGCCGTAGAATGGGCCTACGGTCTGGCCCGGTGTGGGTGTCAGCTTGCTCATGTGCCTACTCCTCGTCCCCGGCGTCGCCGTATGCTTCGTTTTCCGTCCAGGTCCGCTTGGAACCGGTCAGGATGATGTCCCATTTGTAGCCAAGCGCCCACTCGGGGCTGGTGAGCTCATGGTCGTACTCCGCCACGAGACGGTCGCGGGCATCTTGGTCCACGATCGACTGGTAGATGGGGTCCAGCGGGAACAGCTGGTCGCCCGGAAAGTACATCTGGGTGACGATGCGCTGCGTAAACTCCGAGCCGAACATGGAGAAGTGGATGTGCGCCGGACGCCAAGCGTTCAGGTGGTTCTTCCACGGATACGCACCGGGCTTGATGGTGGTGAAGCTGTAAGAGCCGTCGTCACCGGTGATGCAGCGGCCGACGCCGGTGAAGTTGGGATCCAGAGGCGCGGGGTGCTGATCGCGCTTGTGGATGTAGCGACCGGCGGCGTTGGCCTGCCAGATCTCCACAAGCTGACCGGCCACCGGTCGGCCGTCACCGTCAAGGACACGGCCGGCGACGATGATGCGCTCACCTTGGGGCTCGCCGTTGTGCTGGATGGTCAGGTCCGACTCCAGCGCGTGAACGTCCTGGT
This sequence comes from Arthrobacter sp. Rue61a, assembly GCF_000294695.2. Taxonomy (NCBI): domain Bacteria; kingdom Bacillati; phylum Actinomycetota; class Actinomycetes; order Micrococcales; family Micrococcaceae; genus Arthrobacter; species Arthrobacter sp. Rue61a. The sequence continues at coordinate 4,577,070 of NC_018531.1, forward strand.
GACCGAAAGCGGGCGAGTAGAGTTCGATGGTCTCCGGGTCCGCGTGGTGCAGGTTCTTGGTGGGGTGACGCAGGATGCTGCTGCGGTACGGTGCGTAGTCCAGGCGCGGCATGGTCTCCGGGCCCCGGCCGTTCTTCAGTGCCTCGGCGTAGCGGTCACTGATGCCCTTCATCTCAGCACTGAGATCGGCTTGGGTTTCCACCTTCTTGGGGGAAACGTGCGCGGCATGCGCCTCTGCGGGCGGCACGAGTTCCTCGGATTCGAGCGCTTGTGCTGACTGTTCTTGCGGCACGGCCGGCTCCTTTCGGTTGATGGTTCTCTTTGGTTTCGGGTCTAAACCCGGTGAAGCGAGTCGTATTGGACAGCGTGGCGCACAGGAGCGTTGGGTGCCCCGTAGCCGTCGTAGTTGCCGCGGCGCTCCACCATTTCGAAGAACACACTGCCCACGGTGGCGGTGTAGAAGTGGAGGAATTCGCCGTTGGCGTCCCGGTCATACAGGAGGTTGAGCTCCATGAGAGTGGCCAGGAAGTCGGGTTCAAGATCGAACCGTGCGTCCAGGTCCTCGTAGTAGTTGGCGGGAATCTGCAGGAACTCGAGGCCACGATCGCGGGCGGACCGGGCCGTAGCCACGAGGTCGTCCACCGCGAAGGCGATGTGTTCCTGGTACGTTTTGCGTGCCGTTTCCTGGGATTGCTGGGCGGGTGCCAGGTTCAGGACCAGCCTGACCGCGCCGTTGCTGGTCTCCATGACCTGCGAGCGGACAAGCCCGCTGGGACTCGGGACCTCGGCGAACGGCTGCGGTTCCAGGGCCAGCGCGCTGGTGTAGAAGAGCACAGCTTCGTCGAAGTGCTGCCAGGGCTGGGCCAGGTTCACGTGGTCGATCACGGCGTTTCGCTGCGCTGCGGAATGCTCCAGCCCTTCGCCGAATTCATGCGTCCACGCAGCGGTGCCATCGGGGCTGCCCTGGCACAGGAAAATCTCGGTGGAGTCCGGGGCGGAGATGCCTTGGAAGACTTCCTCGTCGGCTTGGACCTTGCGAGCAACCACTGGCGCCTTGAGTTGCTGGGCCCGAGCGGAGGCAATCACCGGAGAGTCGACGTCGAACCCCAAAGCGGCGATAGCCGGTTCCGAGTGCGAGGCTGCTTGCTCGTTGATGATCACGCGGGCCTGGCCCATGGTCCAGAGCTGGACGTCCTTGGTGCGGTGGCGGCCTTCGAACTCGAAGCCGAGCTGGCCCAGGAGCTTCTCCAGCTGCGCGGTGTCGTCCGCTTTGACCTCGGCGAAGTTGAAGCCGGCGGGCTCGTTCACCTTGGGCAGCGTGGCCAGTTCCATGGGATAACGACGGCGGGACGCACTGCCGTTGCCCGCAGTAGCTTCGGTGGAGGTGCTAGCGAGCCATTTGGCACTCTGCTCCTCCAGCCAGATCAGTGAGCGCATGGCGTCGACGGCGGTGCGCTCGGTGTCCGACTGGCGGAAGACGTCGTTGAAGACCTCAAGGGAGACCGGGCCCGTGTAACCGGCACGAACAACATGGCCCATGAACTTGGCGAGCTCGAACTGGCCCTCGCCCGGGAACACACGGTAGTGACGGCTCCAGGACAGCACGTCCATGGAGAGCTTGGGGGCGTCGGCAACCTGGACGAAGAAGATCTTCTCCGCGTTGATCTGCTCGATCGGCGCGGTGTCCCAGTCGCGGGAAAGGATGTGGAACGAGTCCAGGCAGGTGCCGAGGTTGGGGTGGTCAACCATCTCCACCAGGCGGTACGCATGCTCGTAGTCGTTGACGTACTTGCCCCAAGCCAAGGCCTCGTAGGCAACCTTGACGCCGTGATCCCCGGCCAGTTCTGCAAGTTCTGCCAGCTGGGAGGCGCGGAGTTCGTCGTCGTCGATGGTTGCGGTGGCCACGTTGGAGCAGACCAGGATGGTGTCCATGCCCAGACGTTCCATGAGGTTGAACTTGGCCTCGGCCCGCTTAAGGTTGGCCTTCAGCAGCTCCGGCGTGACGCCGTCGAAATCGCGGAACGGCTGGTAGAGATCAAGGCCCAGGCCAAGGTCGGCAGCCATTTTCCGGACTTCTTCCGGGCTGTGCGGTGAAGTGACGAGGTCCTGTTCAAAGATCTCGATGCCATCGAAACCCGCGATGGCGCAGGCCTGCATCTTCTCCTTCAGCGTGCCGGACAGGCAGACTGTGGCGATTCCGGTGCGCATCAGTGGCCTGCCTTCGTCAGCTCGGGGGTCAGCGAAGCCGCGGCGTCCTCCACTGCGATGAGTTCCAGGAAGTGTGCCCGCATCCGCTCGCGGTCGGCCTCGCGGCCTGTGATGAGGTGGAAAGCGTCAGCCGCCTGACCGACTGCCATCCGGCCGCCGTCGAGGACGTCGCAGCCCTTTGCCCGCGCTTCGCGGACGAGTTGCGTCTCAATCGGGCGGTAGACAATGTCAGCCACCCACTGGCGTGGCTCCAGAAGTTCGATGTCGAGGGGCAGTCCCGGGTGGGCGGCCATGCCGATCGGGGTGCAGTGCACCAGACCGTCGGCAAGGGGCATGATGTCGCCGAGTTCTGCGGGGGCGTGCGCGGTGACTGTGGCCTGCGGGAAGAGGCCGCCAAGTTCAGCGGCTCGTTCCGCAGCCCGTGCCGGGTCCATGTCCACGAGGTTCAGCGTGCTGACGCCGGCTTTGAGGAGGGCATAGGCGACGGCGGAACCTGCACCGCCCGCACCGAGCTGGACAACGCGGTCCAGCTTGGCATTCGGGAGACCGTCGGCGAGCGCGGAGCCGAAGCCCGAGAAATCCGTGTTGTGGCCGGTAAACCGACCGTCCTGAATCAGGACCGTATTGACGGCACCCAGGCGACGGGCGTCGTCGGAAATTTCGTCAAGGTGTTCAAGCACCAGCTGCTTGCAAGGATGCGTGATGTTCAGGCCGTTGAAGCCCATGCGGTGGGCCGCTGTGAGGAGGTCTCCGACGGCGGTGGCCGGCAATGCGAGTTCCAGCAGGTCGAGGGGGCGGTACAGCAAGCGAAGGCCCTGCACATCGGCTTCGCGTTCGTGCATGGGCGGCGTGAGCGAGGGCATGACCCCTTCGCCTATGAGGCCCACCAGAACGGACTCGGCTCGGTTGCTCATCCTAAAGCTCCTTTGACTTCAGCACCCGGGGCGTTGGCGCTTTTCTGGGGCGCCGCCTGACCGGGTGTTATTTAGATTACTACAAGTGTTCATATTCCGCACGCTTGTTCTTATCGCGAACATCGAGGCGATGCACACCCAACTAGCTGGCATTTATGGTTGTTCTGAGCGCTGATAACAACCACTCATGCCAGTCAGTTGAGTTAGCGCTGGGGCAGGCGGGCCGCGAGTTCAGCCGCGGCTTCCTGCAGGGTGGGGACGTGCGCGATGAGTTCCTCCATGGTGAGGCGGAAGACCGGCACTGCGACGGCGAGTGAGGCGAAGGCGTGACCCTGGGAGTTGAGGACCGGGACGGCAACAGCGCGCATGCCGATCTCGTTTTCTTCATCCATCACGGCGTATCCCTGGCGGCGCACCTGTTCGATTTCGGCCCGGAACTTGTCCCGGTCGGTGATCGAGTGCTCGGTCAAGGGATCCAGGGGAAGCTCTTCCAGGAGTCGCTTCCGCTCGACCTCTTCTTCGAACGCGACGAGTGCCTTGCCCACGGAAGTGGTGTGCAAGGCGCCCAAGTGCCCGGGGTCGCTGGTGACGCGGAAGGTCTTGGGGCCATCCACCTTGTTCACGGTGAGGTGGTGGTTGCCGTCGCGGACGGACAGGATGGTGGCCTCATGGGTGCGCTCGGTGACTCGCTGGAGGACCGGCAGCGCTGTCGCGGCAAAACCGTGGTGGTTGGAAACGCGCTGACCCAGCTGGAAGACACGCAATCCCAGGTGATAACGGCGCCCATCGGGCTCGTAGTCCACGAACCCGTCACGGGTGAGCGAACCCAGCAGGCGATAGGTGGTGCTGAACGGAAGGCTGGCACTCCTGGCCAGATCGGCCGCACTTGCGCCACGCGGCTCATTGCCCAGAAGTACCAGCAGGCTCAGGGCCTTGCCGACCATGTCGGTCTTTGTGTCCTCTTTCACACTCATACGTCGATGCTCTCACATAGTGAGAGCTATTTCTAGATGGTGGGGACTTCTCTTGACAAGTGACCCCACTCACAGCCACTATTGCTGTATTGCACAAGTAGCTCTCACCATGTGGTTACTTTCGGGATGATCCGGCCGCACCTCGCTCTGGTCTTCCCACCGAAGCAAGATCCGCGACATCGTCGTCACAGAAGGAACCCCTCATGAGTCAAACAATGCCGTCAGCGACGCCAGGCACTGAAACCACCGCAGGAACTCCCAAGAAAGCCGCGCTTGCCAGCTTCCTTGGCAGCGCCGTTGAGTACTACGACTTCTTCATCTTCGGCTCGGCCGCAGCCCTGATCTTCCCGCATGTGTTCTTCCCGTCTGCCGATGCCAACGCAGCCATCATGTCGTTCGCGACCTTCGGCTTCGCTTACGTTGCCCGCCCCGTGGGCGCTGTGATCCTGGGCCACTTCGGTGACCGCATTGGCCGACAAAAAGTCCTCATGTTCACGCTGGTCCTCATGGGTGCCGCCACGTTCGTGATCGGCTGCCTCCCGGACTTCAAGACCATCGGCTGGTGGGCACCCGTCCTGCTGGTATTCGCCCGTCTCTGCCAGGGACTTTCTGCCGCTGGTGAGCAGGCCGGCGCCTCCTCAATGACGTTGGAGCACGCCCCGGACAACCGCCGCTCCTTCTTCACTTCCTGGACCCTTACCGGCACCCAGGGCGGCCAGATCCTGGCTGCCTTGGTGTTCATCCCGGTGGTGGCACTGCCCGACGACATCAAGTACGGCATCGGTTGGCGCATCCCGTTCTGGCTCAGCGCAGTGGTGGTATTGGTTGCCTTCTTCATCCGCCGCACCCTCCACGAGCCGCCTGCCTTCGCGGAGGCCAAGAAGAATAATGAAATCTCCAAGCTCCCCGTTGCCGATCTCCTGAGACTGCACTGGCGCGATGTTCTCCGCGTAGTCTGCTGTGCCTTCATCGCCGCCGTGAGCACGGTCTTTGGAACGTTGGCCATCAAGTACGCCCAAGATGTTGCAGGCGTCAACAGCACCATCACGCTGTGGCTGGTGGTGGCGGCCAACGTCGTAGCCCTGGGAACCCAGCCGCTGTTCGGCATGCTCTCGGACAAGATCGGCCGCAAGCCCGTCTTCATCTACGGAGCTTTGTCCAGCGCCATCATGACGCCGGTGTTCCTGCTGACCCTCGAAGGCGGCAACGTGCCGCTGATGTTCCTGGTCTCCGTGGTGTTCTTCTCGTTCGGATACGCCGCAGCAAACGCAGTGTGGCCCTCCTTCTACGGCGAAATGTTCAGCACCAAGGTCCGCTTCTCCGGCTTGGCCATCGGCACGCAGTTGGGCTTCCTCATGGCAGGTTTCGCCCCGGCAATCGTCACTGCCCTGGGTGGCACCAAGCCCGGCGGATGGGTCCAGATCTCCATCTTCACCGCGGTGATCTGCGTGATCGCAGCTGTCTCGGCCATGACCGCCCGCGAATCGGCCAAGACCCCCACCACCCAACTCGGCCTGCACAAGTAGCCGCAGCGTTCCTGCCCACTTAGTGGGCGCCAGCAACAGGAAAGCCCGGAATGTCCCCTGACATTCCGGGCTTTCCGATGTCCGAACCATGGCGCGGAGGGAGGTAAGCGGGAAGGAGCGCAATCCCCGGAAGCTACCGCGGGTCCAGCACCACCGTTTGGAACGCCCCCTGACCAGTGCCGGTGTAAAGGAACAGGGTCCCGTCGCCGGCCACGCCAACTACGGAAGGATTGCCCGTCCCAGTAAAACCATTGCCCAGGGCGGCGAAGGTAGCGAACATGTTCCATCCAGCCCCCAAAGCCACCCGCGCCAGGAAGCCGCCGCTGCCGTTGCCCGGGTAGAGCCAGAGTGAGCCATCGCTTCCGCGGGCCAGGATGTCCTCCCGGCCATCACCGTTGAAGTCACCGCCCTGCATCACTGAATTGAAGATGTTCCAACCGGTGCCGATCTGCCGCCACGGCTGGAATCCACCCGCGCCGTTGCCCGGGTAAAGCCACAAGCTTCCATCGGCAGCACGCGCCACAAGATCGGCTTTGCCGTCACCGGAGAAATCACCCGGCGCGAGCAGCTGCGTGAACCCTTGCCACCCCGTGCCAATCTGCTTGCGGGCCAAGAACTGGCCGCGACCATCCGTTGGATACAGCCACAACACTCCATCGGAACTGCGCGCTACAAGGTCCGGGTGACCATCGCCGTCGAAATCTCCCGCACTGAGTACCGAAGTGAACGTGCCCCAACCCGATCCCAGCTGGACTCGCGGCAGGAAACCACCTGAACCATTGCCGGGGTAAAGCCACAACACGCCGTCGGTGCCGCGCGCCAGAATGTCCGCGACAGCATCGCCGTCGAAATCCCCTGCCTCCCACACCTGGCTGAACTGGTTCCACCCGGCGCCAATAGCCAGGCGTTCGGCAAACCCAGAGCCGTCGCCCGGGTAGAGGCGCATGGTTCCCGACGACGTCGCCGTCACGACATCCGACTTCGCGTCACCTGTGAAGTCTTGCCCGCTCACGATGTCGCCCACGGCGTTCCAACCAGTTCCGACGGCGACACGCGGCACGAAGCCACCCCAGCCATTGCCGGGGTACAGGTAGAGAGTGCCGTCGCTTGCCCGCGCGAGCAGTCCGGCTCCGGCGCCGGCGAAAGAGCCGTCGGAAGTGATGCTGGTGAAACCATTCCAGCCCGAGCCGATCTGCGACCATGTACGGAAACCGCCTTGGCCGTCACTCGGGTAGAGCCACAGGCTGCCGTCCGGTTTGGTGGCCATGAGGTCGGGCCGTGCATCGCCGTCAAAATCCCCCACCCCAATGAGGTTGGAGAAGCCTTGCCAGCCGGATCCGATCTGCCGCTTGGCGAGGAAACCCCCGTTTCCGTCGCCCGGATACAGCCACAGGACGCCATCGCTGGTGCGTGCCAGGATGTCGCTGCGGCCGTCACCATTGAAGTCCGCAATGCCGGTAATGGCGTCAAAAATGTTCCACCCCGAGCCGATCTTGCGGGGGTTATCAAGTCTGTTGCCGGGCAGGCCCGCGTAGAGCATCAGTGAGCCGTCAGCCTCGCGGGAGAAGACATCGGCGAGCCTGTCGCCGTCGAAGTCGCCCACCGAAAAGCGGATCTTCATTGTGAGCTTGGGATCGGCAAAAATAGTGACCGACGCTTGCGTTGCGGACACCGAATTGATGGTCACCTGCGTGCCGGTATAGGTAGTGAAAGTGCTGCCGGCCTGCCATGCGTGGTTGGTGGCGTACCAAGGTTCCGGGAATGGCTTGGTGGACGGCATGAGGATCAGGGACGAAGCGATGGTGGCTCCGCCGCGCTGGACGATCTTGACGCCCCTGTTTCCTGCTGGCTTGCCGGAGTCGTCGAGGTAGCTGTCGTAACCGGCAGCCTGCCGCAGCTCCAGGTAGTAGACCTCTTTGCTGATGGGATCCGTGAACTTAATGGCACGCTGGGCTTCGGTTCCGCCCCAAGGTTTCAGTGTGTAGGTCTTGGCGCCCGTGGCAACGCCAACATCACGGATCTCATCTCCCCGGCCGAGCCCGGCATAGTCCCAGAGCGAGCTGCTCACCACGGGCGATTCGAATTGGGCAGCACCCATGATGTCCGTGGTGTCGCCGTACTCCCGGATGTAGCACGAGGGATCCGTGAACCGGCCGTTGCCGTCAACCCCGACGTCGGACGCTCCGCTGCCGCACTGCAACGCGTCCGCGTGCATCAGGCCAATGACGTGGCCGAACTCGTGACTCATCACGTTGTTAGTGAACCCGCTGATCTGCGGCAGGAGGACGCGGCCACTGTAGCTTCCGCTGCTGTAACCGGCGCCGAGGGCGTTTCCGGACAGCGTGGACGTGGGAATGAAAATCACCAGTGCTGTGTAGGGGCTGGCCGTCCAATTCAGCTCGCTGGTGATAGTGGACATGATGGTGCTGTAGCTATCCGTGGACTTGGCCTTGGACTGGTGGCCGGCAACCTTGGTATTCACCGTCATGGACAGTTTGTTGGCCGTCATCGCTTTCCAGTAGTTGCTGGATGCAGCCACAGCCTGCTCGGCACCGGCCATGGACACCGTGTTGCTGTTGTCCGCCAACTTGGCCGTGACCAGCCGTACCCGGATGTCGCCGCTGGGCCCGGCCGCTGCCGCGCCGGCGTCGGGAGCGGTATTGAACGGCGTGGCACGCTCGGGCGGATTCTCGAACGTATGCTCCGAGTGCGGCGTCCCCTCCACGAACTGGACGTTCGGGTTGTCCGGTCCGGGCAACGGCACAGCCGTTGCGGGGGTCTGTACGAAAAACAGGCCGGTAGCAAACACCACCAAGCCTGTCGACAACGCAATTGTTCGCCGTAGCGCACCCATTCGATCTCCCCGGGGACGGAGCCTGCGGTTGCTGTGAGACTCAACAACCGGGATCAGGCTACAGCCGGGTAGGTGCCAAGCCCGGCAGGCGGGGCGGGCCATGTGGAAACCCAACCATCCCGGAATGCTAACGGGACCCTAACCGGGCCGAAATACCGTGGCAACATTGCCGCGCCACACTGGAATAGCCGGCAAGTGCAGGCACCAGCTCCAGCCAGGAGGACACCATGCTGAAGGAAGCCACCACTCACACAACACGAATACGCGCTATCAGCCAGCTCCACCGCGGGGACGAAATCGAAGCCCGGCTGTCCGTAGGGCCCGCTTACGATGACGTAGTGATCCGCCGCGGGCGCGTCCAGGAAACGGCGCCGGGAATTGGCGTGGTGTGGATCATGGACCACGCCACCGGAATGCGGAAAGCCATCAATACCGATGAATGCAGTGTTTGGCGCGTCGCCTGATCCGGCTCGACCCCAAACTCCACTCAGCCGCCGGCCACGGATTGGATGATCAAGACCTCCTGGCCTGCCGCAACTTCCGTTTCAAGACCTTTCACACGCCGGATCTCGTCACCGTTCACGTAAATATTCACGTAGCGGCGGAGCGCCCCGGTTTCATCACGCAAGCGCCTGGCCAGCACCGGATAATCTCCGGTCACCGAGTCCAGCAGCTGTCCAACGGTCACAGCCCCGTCGGCGGACGCAGTCAGATAGGACTGTCCGCCGACGAGCGGCTGCAGGACGCCGGGCAACAGGACCGTAAAGTCAGCCACGACCCACCTACCCGGGCACCGGGGCGCTGGCTTTTGTTTCGTTGTCGGCCGGGACACCAACCACGACGGCGGCACGCACGCAGAGCACGTCCGGCAAGTGCGATGCCACTTCAGTAAAAGTCTCGCCCTCGTCAGCGCTGGCATACACAGCGCCTCCGCGGGTTCCGAAATACACGCCGGTGGGTTCGGCGGTGTCCACGGCAGCGGCGTCCCTGAGCACGGCGTTGTATTCGTGGTCCGGGAGACCCGTGTGCAGTTCCTTCCACGTTCCGCCGGCATCGTCTGTGCGGTGGACGCTGAGCTTGCTGTCCGGCGGGATGCGTTCTCCGTCCGCCTTCAACGGGATCACCCATGCTGTGCCTTCCCGGCGCGGATGAGTCAGCATGACGAACCCAAAGTCTGCCGGCAACCCCTCCGCGATTGAGTCCCAGTTCTCGCCGCCGTCGTCCGTGCGGTACACGCCGTGGTGGTTCTGCGCGTACAAACGGTTCTCGACGGCGGCATCCGCTGCGATCTTGTGAACGCACTGGCCGAACTCGGGATTCGGATCGGGCATGAAGTAGGCCGAAATTCCCTTGTTGCGGGGCTCCCAGGAGGTGCCGCCGTCGAGCGATCTGTAAACACCGCCCGTGCTCATGGCGATGTGGACCTTCTCGCCTGACGGATCAACCACGATGGAGTGTGCCGCCGCTCCGCCGTAGCCGGCGCCCCACTCGCCGCGGTGGGGGTGGTCCCAGAGCCCGCGGTTCAGTTCAAAGTGCTCGCCGCCGTCGGTTGATTTCCATACTGAGATGGGCTCGCAACCGGCCCAGACAACGCCGGGGCGTGAGTCGGAGTCCGGGTATATCTGCCAGATGCGCTCCAGGGCAGCATCAGTGCCGTCCGGGAATTTGATGGCGCCCTGCTCGGGCTCGGTCCATGTTGCGCCGAGGTCGTCGGAGTGGGCAACGGTGGGACCCCAATGCTCGGATCGCACGCCCACCATGATCCGTGTTTTGCCGTCTCGTGTGTCTATTCCGATGCTGGGAATCTCACTCATCAGGAAGTGCGGGCCGGAGAGGGACCATTCTTTCCGGTCCGGGCTGCTTGCGAGCCAGAGGCCTTTCTTTGTCCCGATCGCGATGAGGTAACTCTCTGCGGTAGCCATGATCCCCATCGAACCATCAGGGCGTGTAGGTGGCAACGGTTTTTTGAGCTATGTGGATAGACCGGTGACCGGGTTTCGGCGACCGAGCCGGCCCCGCTTCCACACGAATGGACTCCGGGCAAGAGTCACCCTTACGGGTACAGTGCACTGAAATCCCCAATCGTGACGCGAAAATCAAAAAAACTTTTCGCGGGTTGGTGTGACAGTTGGCTACTGACTGAAGAAAACGTGCTTGACTGTGGTTTTGCGGTCATACGGCCGCAGCAACTTATTGGGGGATAAAATGTTTTGCGAGGTCAAAGAGCCATGAGAGCACCAAAAACGAGTTCCACGGTGGCCGGCCGGTAGCAGGACCGAGCCATGATTGCAGTCTCTTTGCAAGAAGTAGCCATAGTCCTGGACCCGTTCTCCGTGAGGATGGTCCTCGGGGTAGTCACCCTGACCCTGATAGTCCTCTCCTGGGTCTCCTCCCGGCGTCTCCGGTCTCCGAGCACCGATTGGTGGCGGGCAGCCTTGTGTCTCTTCTTTGCAGGAAATTCCGCCTTCCTGCTGAACGGAAGCTCCTTCCTGGCGTGGGCCAATCCGCCGGGCAAGGCATTGGTTGTGGCCGGAGCTTTCAGCGTCTGGGCAGGAGCGCGAACTCTTCGCGGCCGTAAAGTCAGAGCCTGGCAGTTGGCACCGGCACCACTGATCACCTGCCTTGTGTCGGTGATGGACGATGCTGAATCCAGCCTGTGGTCCGGAGGCTTGGTCTACCTGGGTATGACGGCGGCGGCCCTTGGTATGGCTGCGGCTGAACTGTGGTTCGCGAAGTCCGCCCAGTTCCGGGTGACGAAGTTCCTGGCCCTGGCCGCCGCGCTGACCTCCCTCTACTATCTGGGCAGGGCGATCACGTTTGTGCTGGAAGGCCCGGACGGGAGTTCATTCCGGACATACTTTGGGTACGCGCCAGCGGCGCTCATGCACATAGTCCTCCTGGTGTCGCTGACCTACACCCTGAACGCGCTCAGCAATTGCCAGCTGATCACAAAACTCAAGGAGCGCGCCGAGCGGGACCATCTGACAGGGCTGCTGAACCGGGGCGCCTTCCTGGGTCTGGCTGCAAAGGAACTGGCTGGCCCGGCTTCCCGGCAAGGCGGAGCCTTGATCCTGGCCGACCTCGACTATTTCAAAGCCATCAATGATGAACACGGGCATGCGGCCGGGGACGCTGCCTTGTGTGCTTTCGCCGAGGCCTGCACCGCTTCGGTGAGATCAACCGACCTTGTTGGACGGTACGGCGGTGAAGAATTCATCCTGTTCCTGCCGGGGGCGACTCAGCAGCGGGCCGAAGGCATCGCCTCAGAGATCAGCCGCCGCCTGTCCTCCATGGCAGGTCCGGATGGCTTGCCCTTTCCGACGGTCAGTTACGGTGTCACGTCCACTGGTACCGGGACTCCGGACCTGGCCTTCATGATCAACGTGGCAGACGCCGCGCTGTACACCGCAAAGGGGCAGGGAAGAAACAGGGTTGTGGGCGCAGATTCAGTGGACCCGCTGCCCACGTTCCTTGGACGTCCGTAGTCACGAGTCGAGGGGTAGGGCGTTCAGTGTCTGCGGGCCCCTGGTATCGCGTTGTGTGACGTTATGCCTAGGCTGTGGGTGGCAAATGAGCCCGGTTCCACCCGTGAATGACGGACAACGATGACGGAGAACAACAATGACTGAAGCAAACACCGCTGCACGCGCACAACAGCTGAAAGCCCTCCATGAAGCACCGGAAATCCTGAGTGTGGTCAATGTGTGGGACGCCATCAGCGCCCGCACGGTTGCAGCGCTTCCTGAAACGAAGGCCATTGCCACTGCAGGGCATTCCATTGCTGCAGCCTTTGGTTACGCCGACGGGACCATGCCTTTGGACGTCGCTCTTGATGGGGTAAAGCGAATTGTCGACGCCGTCGATCAGCCGGTCACTGCGGACCTGGACGATGGCTACGACAACCCGGGTGAGACCATCCGCCGGGCGATCGGGATCGGGGTAGTCGGTGCAAATGTTGAAGACCGTTTGCGGCCCTTCGACGAGGCCGTTGCCCGCGTTCAGTCGATCATTGCGGCCGCCGCGGACGAAGGCATCGCGTTCCAGCTGAACGCACGCACTGACGCTATCGCCCGGGGCGGGGACCGGCCGATCAAAGACAGCATCGAAGACGCCATCGCGAGGGGACGCGCCTTCCTTGATGCCGGCGCTTCGCTGGTCTTCGTGCCAGGTGCCATGACCCGTGAGGTCATCGAACCGCTGGTTGAAGGCCTCGGACATGGGAAGCTCTCCGTCATCGGTGCTCCCGGAGCCCTCCCGGCAGCCGAGCTTCAGGAACTTGGTGTGGCGCGTGTGTCCTATGGTCCGTTCACCCAGAGGGTGGCTTTGCGCGCGCTCCGGGAACTGGCCACCGACCTCTATGGCTCGGGCGTAGTGCCGGTGGACACTCCCGCGCTGAACTAGCTGAACCTGTCCCCGCCTGACCAGTCCCCAACTGACCAGCCCCGGCCTGACCAGTCCTGTCTGGGAAGGCGGGACTGCTCAGGACCCTGAGCGGGTGTCGAACGCGGCCGCAGATTCCCGGAGCAGGCGGGCCACTGTGTCCACGGGCAGGCTCGCTGCCCTTCTCCGGTCGAACCTTCGTAACGCGATGTGCCGGGTCCCCAACCCGGGAACATCAAGGATGTCCACTTGGTCATGGACCACACCCGTCAGGGCCAGGGTGGGCACGATCGCGACCCCCTCACCGGCAGCCACCAGTGCCAGCGCGGTGAGAGTGTCGTGGTACTGGTGAACAGTCTCAATCCGGGCGCCCGTCGAGTGGCGGAGGCGCCCAAGCACGGCAGTGTTGGCTGCTGACGGCTCGACTCCCAGCCACGGCAACGGCAAGCGGCTCAGGTCGATGTTGTCCGTGCCGAGCAAGGTTCCTGCGGGGACCACGAGCTTCCACGGTTCATCCAGCAAAGGTTCCTGGATCATTCCGGTCGCCATCGGGTGCTGCTCTGCCGCCGTCGAATCCTGTTCGATCACCACAGCGTCGAGCTGGCGTTGCCGGAGCAGCCGCATCAGCGCAGGAAAGCTGTCCTCAACAATCTGAATCTGCAGCTGTGGGTATTGGCTCCGCCAATCGGGGAGGCGCGGGATCACCACTGTGCGCATGAAACTGGTGAAGCCGCCCACCCGCACCACTCCCGCGATATTGACTTCGCTTTGCATCCGGGCCCGGGCTACGTTGAGTGCCCGTTCTATCTCTTCCCCTGCCTCTGCCATGGCCAGGCCTGCGGGTGTGAGCACTGAACCTTTTGGGGTACGCAGGAGTAACGCCTGCCCTGCTTCGCTCTCGAGTTTGCTGAGTTGCTGCGACACTGCGGAGGGCGTAATCCGCAATTCATCTGCTGCCGCGAGAACGCCTCCGGTCCGTGCAACCGCGAGAAGCACCAGCAGCCGGCGCGGGTCCATATCCATGTTAAGCGCTCCTAAACATGGGCTTCAGAATAATGCAATTGAACTAAATGACTTCCTCGCTCAATATTGACTCAAAAGCACGATTCTGTCTCGCAACACCGACTATCGAATCAAGCCCCCAACCCGGTCCTGACGCCACCCGTCGGCTTTATCCGGGTGCCAAAAAACGTGAAAGGACTCCCATGGAACTGCTGTTCGAAATTGCCGGTTGGGCCGGTGCAGTGGCGATGCTCGGCGGCTACATGGCAGTGTCCATGGGCTGGTTGCAGGCGGGCAGTACCTTCCAGACAGTCAATCTGTTTGGTTCGTGCGCCTTCATCATTAATGGCACGCTCCACGGAGCCTGGCCATCCGTAGTAACGAACGTAGCGTGGTTCCTGATCTCAGCCGTGGCACTTCTGCGGATGAGGGCAAAGCAGAGGCCTGTGCAGGTGGTGGCTCAGGCTCACGAGAGCCCCTCACTTGGTCCGGACACTGCCGCCCAGGTCATCGTCACGGCCACTCGACCAGCCACCAGCTGCGCATAGCGGCGAACCCGGGAACAGCCACGCCGCTGGCGCCGGCCCCGGCTGGCTGACGGGCCCCGTCAGTCCACGAACTCCGACTGTGTCTCGATGAAGTCCCAGTCCGCAACGGTCAGGACGCCACTGACCTTGTCCGGATGGGGCCCGCCGGCTTCGGCAATATGCTGCAGTACCTGCAGCGGCAGCTCTTCGGCGCGCAGGTTTTCCCGTAGCCATTCCTTGCTGTCCAAGTGCAGATCGAGCCACCACATGTAGATTTCCATCGCGGACCGCCTTCCTTCGGATGAGCCGTGGGCCCGGATTAACCGTAGGCCCGGTCAGGAACGTCTACAAGGGTCCGCCCATGGCTGGGCCTAAGTAGCTGTTCAAGCGCACGCCGCAGCGCAACAATAAGGGTATGGCAGCGGAAGGTTTCAGCGGACGTATTCCCCTTGTTGTCGGAGTGCTGCCGGACCAGCATGTGGAGGTCCTGCAAACTGCCAGGACCCTCGCCGAACAACTCGGCGTTCCGCTGGTTTGCGCGTACGTGGATGAGGCCAGCTACCTTGTGGAGTGGGACCCCTCGCGGGAGACGCACCGGATGTCGCTGCATCCCGAAAAGGATGACGAGGACGTCGCTGCCGTCCGCGGTGATCTGGGTAAGGCAATCGCGGAGGCCATGGACGGCGGGACAGCCGATTGGACTCTGCGCTTGCTAGCGGGTGATCCCGCCAGGGCCTTGGGCCGCTTGGCGGCGGATATCGATGCCTCAATGATTATCGTCGGGACCCCGGAGCCCGGGCTGGGGCACCGAATTTCCGAAGCCTTGAACGGCTCGGTGGCGGCCTGGCTGAGTCATCACCAGCGGCGTCCGGTGCTGATTGTGCCCCAAAAGAAGAGGCAGGACGCCGCCCATAAAAACTAAAGCGAAAGTACTTATTCGAGGTGGTGGCAAAGGCGTCTCTCGGCACGTAGAGTAATTACTGCAGGAAGGCGAAAGCCCCTGCTCAAAGGCCGCTCCGGAGTGCGTATCCCCCAATAACGCACTCCGGAGCTCTTTGTTTTAAGCGGGCTCACCCGCGTGCCGCCACCACCTTCTTTGACGCGAAAACGGCCCCGACACGCCTGGTTGCAGGCGTGTCGGGGCCGTTGTGGTTTCAATGTGGGTGGTGACGGTACAGGCTCACGCTACAAGCACGACGTCGCCACCCGGATTGGGTGCCAAGAGGTCACCTGACGAACGTGTACAGCAGCGCCGCCATACCGAAGCCCACAATGGAAAGCACTGTTTCCAGCACGGTCCAGGTCTTCAGGGTGTCCTTGACTGACATGTTGAAGTACTTGGAGATGATCCAGAATCCACCGTCGTTCACGTGGCTGGCGATGATGGAGCCCGAGGAGATAGCCACCACGATCAGCGCGAGCTGTGGTTGCGAGTAGCCGGAGGCGAGGCTGGGTGCCAGGATGCCGCCGGTGGTCACGATCGCCACTGTGGCCGAGCCCTGGGCGATGCGCATGCCGGCGCTGATCACGAAGGCGGACAGGATGATGGGAAGCCCGGCTTGGGACAGTGAATCGGCCACGGCCTTGCCGACACCGGTGGCTGAGAGGACTGCGCCGAAGAAGGCGCCGGCACCCACAACCAGCAGGATCATGCCCACGGGACGCAACGAGGAACCCGTGATTTCGCTGAGTTCGGCGGAGGTCATTCCGCGGCGGATTCCCAAGAGCCACATCGCCAGGAGCACGGCGACGGTCAGCGCGATGGCCGGGTTGCCGAAGAACTGGAGCACATCACGGAAGGTGCCTGCGGGAGCAAAGATGTTTCCGAAGGTACCGCCGAGGATGAGGATCATGGGCAAACCGATGGCCAGAAGCACCAGTCCGATGGACGGTTCGTGGCCCTTGGCTTCCTCGGCTTCGGGAACAATGCGATCCTCCGGAACGGAAACCATGACTCGCTTGCCGATCCAGGTGCCCCACAAAATACCGGATGCGAACCATGCAGGAATACCGCAGATGAGGCCCATGAGGATGATCCAGCCGAGATCCACGCCGAACAGTCCGGCCGCAGCAACGGGGCCGGGGTGCGGAGGAAGGAAGGCGTGCGTCACGGAGAGGCCGGCCAGCAGCGGGAGAGCGTAGAGGGCAAGTGACTTGCCACCACGGATAGCCGCGACGTACACCAGCGGGGCAAGGACAAAGATGCCGATGTCGAAGAACACGGGGATACCCAGCACGAAGCCGGTGATGCCCATGGCGAGCGGGGTGCCCTTTTCGCCGAAGATCTTCACGAGGCGGCCCAAAAGCACTTCCGCACCACCGGACCGTTCCAAGATGGCGCCGAGGACGGTACCGAGGCCAATGATTACCGTGATGTGGCCGAGGATGCCGGCGAAGCCCTTCTCAATGAGGGCGTCGCTGCTCTTGGTGGCCGAGCCGACAAGGGCCTCCACGGAGATCCCACCCACCAGGGCCACGATCACACCGGTTCCCACCAGGGCGATGAACGGTTCGAGCTTGACCTTGATGATCAGGAACAGCAGAAGGGCAATGCCGGCGCCTGCCAGGAGGAGCAGGCCGGCGGTGTCGTGCCGCAGCCATTCGAGGAATTCAGTCATGACGAGTCTTTCTGGGTAAGTCCTACTTGAGGGTGCCGGTGAAGGCTGCGGCACGTGCCGCGATGTCTGCCCAGTCACCCGCAGCAACTGCCGCGGGCGGGACTACGCTGGTGCCGCAGCAGACTGCGGCAGCACCGGCGTCGAGGTAGCTCTTGGCGTTGGAGGCGTCGATGCCTCCTGAAGGGAGCAATCGGATGCCCGGGTACGGGCCCTGCAGGTCCTTCAGATACGCCGGGCCGAGCTGGCGGGCGGGGAAAATCTTGACGGCGGCCGAGCCCAGGTCCAAGGCCTGTGCCACCTCGGTGGGGGTCATGGCGCCGAGGCTGAACGGGATCCCCGCAGCCACGGCGACGGCGGCGACCTCCGGCCTGAGGCCGGGCGTCACCAGGAACTGCGCACCGGCATCGATCGCTGCGCGGGCTTGATCAGCGGTCATCACGGTGCCGATTCCGACGGCGGCGCCGTGCTCCGCTGCGGTCTCCGCCGCGCGCTTGACGTGCGTGAGCACATCCGGTGTGGTGAACGTCAGTTCGACGCTGCGGATGCCGCCGTCGGCCAGCGCCCGGCAGAGATCGGCGGCGTCGGTGATGGACGGTGCGCGGACCACGGCCAGGGTGCGGTCGGCTTCAAGCTGCTGGAGGAATTGTTCAGGGGTCATTGTTGTCCTTCTCTGGTGAGGCCGTCGCTGCTGCGACGAAGGGCACGGCCCGCGCGGGCGCCGGTGGGCTTGCCGCCGTCGATCGCTGCCGTGCCGTTGACGAAGACGTACTGGAGGCCGCTGGCGGCTTGGCGGGGGTTCTCAAAAGTGGCTTCGTCGCGGACGGTTTCCGGATCGAAGAGCACGACGTCGGCCGCGTAGCCTTCGCGGACCAGTCCCCTGTTGTGGAGCTTGAGTCGTGCGGCGGGCCGGCCGGTGAGGTGGTGGACCATTTCCTCGAGGCTCAAGAGTCCGAGGTCCCGGGAGTAGTGGCCGAGGTAGCGCGGGAAGGTTCCCCAAGCGCGGGGGTGTGGCTTGGCGCCGACCAAGAGTCCGTCGCTGCCGCCGGTGTGGGTGCGGTGTTTCATGATGGCCTGCACGTTTTCCTCGTGACCCACGTGCTGCAGGATTCCGGTGCCGAGGCGGTCTTCCGTGAGGATCTGCGCGAAGACGTCGAAAGGCTCTTGCTTGGTCTCGGAAGCGATGTCCCGAACGGTCTTGCCCACGTAGCCTGCGAGCGCGGGATTCTGGACGCCGCTGATCTCCAGGGTGTCCCATTCGGCCACCACTCCGTGGCAGCCGTCGGAGCCGTAGATCTCCACGGCTTCTTGGATGCGTGCGCGGGTTTCCGGATCTGCCAGGCGGGCCAGCGTGGCCTCGGTTCCGCCCGACGACGCCCAGCTGGGGAGGATCGCGGACAGTGTGGTGGCGCCCGGGAGGTACGGGTACGTGTCCAGGGTGATGTCCACACCCTGGTCAAGGGCTTGGTCGATCAGCTCCAGGAGCTCCCCCGCCCGGCCCTTGTTTTCCGCGAAATTCATGGTGGCGTGGGACAAGTGCAGGGCACATCCAGTCTCGCGGCTCAGCCCGATCATCTCGGCGTAGGCACCCAGCGCACCCTTGCCGTAAGAGCGGTGGTGCGGCGCATAAAAGCCACCCAGTTCACCCACCGTCCGGCAGAGCCCGGCGAGTTCCTCGGTCTGCGCGTACATGCCCGGCGTGTAGGTGAGTCCCGAGGACATTCCCACGGCCCCTTCCTCCATCGCCGTGCGGATGATGTCCTGCATCTGCTGCTGTTGTTCCGGCGTGGGGTCACCTTCGGCGAAGCCCATCACCATGGCGCGGACGGTTCCTTGGGGAACGAGGTAGGCGGCGTTGGTGGCGATTCGGCCACCGTCCTGTTCCGTGTCCAGTCGGTCGAGGTACTCGCCAACTGTCCGCCAGTTCCAGTCGAACTCGGCAGGATTGTCGTTCCAGCCGGCGATTTTCTCGCGGACACCCGCCAGTGTGGCATCATCAACCGGTGCATAGGACAGTCCGTCCTGACCCAACAATTCCGTGGTGACGCCTTGGCTGAGCTTGGCGTAGTGATCCCTGTTGACCAGCAGTTGCAGGTCCGAGTGCGCGTGCATGTCGATGAACCCGGGGCTCAGGACCAGACCGGTGGCATCGATGACGCGCTCCGCGCCGGTTTCCGCTGCGGTGAGGGACCCGGCGTCGAGGATTCCGGCGTCGACGACGGCGGCAATCACCGCGCCGTCCAGCAGGACGTCCGCGCGGCGGCGGGCCGCTCCCGTTCCGTCCACCAGGGTGGCATTGTTGATGAGGGTCTTCATCGCATGGGTCCTAGAAGAAGGTATGGATGAGGTCGACGACGGTTTGGTCGCCGGCACTTTCGGCGGACGCGCTGTCCGCGAGCACCGGGATGACGGTCCACTTGTCGAACGCTGTGCACGGATGGGACAGGCCCAGCCGGACGACGTCGCCGGGGTTTACCGTGGTGGTGTTGGCGTCGTAGCTCATGAAGCTGTGTTGGTCGTTGACCGAGGTGATCTGGGCACCAAGCAGCGGTTGCATAGCTTCACCAAGGACCGGGCCGATGAACTGCGGCTCGGGCAGGCCTTCGTCGAACGGGAGGTCGCGCTTGCCGGCGTCGAGGATGGCCAGGCCCGGTTCAGTCTGCGAAACAACGCGTGCCCAGCCGTGCATCCCCGCTGTGAACGGTTGGTTGCCTTCGCGGGAAAACGGCGAGATTCCGCGGTAGAAGCCGTCGTCGTGGATGATGTAGGCGCCGCTGCGGATCATGAGGTCCACATTGGGACCGTCCTCCGGGTCTGCCCTGATGTACGGCGACAGAACCGTCACAACGTCGTCAAAGTAGGCGCTTCCCCCGGCTGTGAGGAACACGGAATCCGTGCCATACAGGCCTTCGGCGAGAAGCTGCTCGTGGAGCAGTCCTATCCGGGCGAGGTAGCCGCGAACGGCGGCCAGGCCGGCGTCGTCCGCTGTGTGCGCGAGCGAGCCTTCGTAACCGCTGACGCCCACCAGGCGAAGGTTCGGTGAGGCGGAGATTGCCCGGGCTATCTCCACGGCAGCCTCCACGGATCGGGCACCGGTCCGGCCGCCGTGGGCGCCGAGCTCCACCAGGACGTCCAGCACGGCATCGCTGCCGGCAAGCGTCCGGTTGATGACGTCCACGGTTCCCGGCGAGTCGATCCACGACAGGATGGTGGTGTCCGCGGGCTGACTTGCGACCCACTGGATCGCGTGCGGATCCGTGAGGCTGTTGGCGAGCTGCAGGTTCCGCACGCCGAATTCGCGGGCTACGCGGAGCTGGGCGAAGTTGGCCAGGGTGATGCCCCAAGCGCCCCGGTTGAGCTGCTCGGTCCACAGCTGGGGCGACATGGTGGTCTTGCCGTGCGGGGCGAGCAGCACACCGTGTTCGGCGCACCAATGGGCCAGGCGGTCGGCGTTGGCCCGCAGTGCGCCGGCGTCGAGCGTGAGCAGCGGCGTTTGAAGGTCGGCCAGCGTGTGCTTGGCGGCGAGGAAGTCCGCATGGGTGGTTCCGTTCGCGGATGCGGGCACTGCTTTGTGGCGCCAGTCCAGACGGCGTTCAGCCAGGCCTGACACGGCGGATGCCGAGATGGCTTCGGAAGTGTTCACGCGTTTGGTTCCCTTCGCGGTGCTGCGTTCTTGAAGCTGCGTTGTGGGGTTGTTGGGTGAGTTCTGCTTGCGTTGCGTATTTTGCAACGCTGGTTGCAAACCTGCTGGTGATATGTCTAACATGGTGGCGGATCGAGAGTCAAGGCCGCTGCGAAGCGCACGAACTAGTGGGAGAACGATGCTTTCAGCCGTATGCGTGGGCGAAACCATGGCCATGCTTACCCCTGTCCACGCCGTCCCCCTGCACCTGGCAACCGAACTTCACTTCGGGGTCGGCGGCGCGGAATCCAACGTCGCCATGGGCTTGGCGGCCATGGGCCTGGACACGCACTGGGTCAGCCGGGTGGGCCACGACGGCTTCGGCACCCGCATCCTGCGAGAGCTTCAGGATCACGGCGTGGGCGTCTCCGGCGTGGAAGTGGACCAATCCCTCCCCACCGGCCTGTACGTCAAAGTCCCGGCCCAGGAGTCAGACCCCGACGGCGGCAGCTCGGTTCTGTACTACCGGCAAGGATCTGCGGCCTCGGCCATGGGACGGGACACGCTGTCCAATCCAGCCGTTTCCGCTTTGCTTGAGAACGCTGCGCTGATCCATCTGAGTGGGATCACCGCTGCTCTCTCCCCCGAGTGTCTTTCGCTGTTGGAAGCAATCCTGACTTCTCCCCGCAACGGGCGGACCATCAGCTTCGACGTCAACTGGCGCGAAGCCCTCTGGGCAGGCCAGGACCGTTCCGTCCTGCAGCGCCTGGCGAACCTGGCCGACGTCGTGCTTGTTGGAAAAGACGAAGCCGAGCACGCCTTCGGCACCACCGACGAAGCCGAACTCCGCCACATGATGCCCGACCCGAAGGTACTGGTCATCAAGAACGAGGCCATCAGCGCCATCTCTTTGGACCGGAGCGGCACCCGGGAAGAGGTGCCCGCACTGTCCGTCGCCGTCGTCGAGCCTGTTGGTGCGGGTGACTCGTTCGCCGCCGGTTACCTCAGCGGCATGCTGTTCGGGCTCGGCCAAAAGGAACGCCTCCGCCGCGGCCACGTTGCTGCTGCATGCACCCTCACCGTCCACGGCGACCGCGGTCCGCTGCCCGACGCCGCCGAACTCGCAGCCATCCTCGATTCTTCGGATGACGTTTGGGCTGCTATCCATGTTGAAGACGGACAATTCAACACCAGAACCGGAGCGTGACACCGTGAGCCAAAGCCTCATGCGGGCCATCGACCTGCTCGGCGAACTCGCCGCCAAACCAGCAACCCTGGACGAGCTCGCGTCCAAGGCTGCCGTCCACAAAACCACCGTGATGCGGCTCCTGCACGCCATGGAAGAAAAACGGTTTGTGGTGAGGGACGAAGACCAGCGGTTCATGCTCGGTTCCAAGCTTTTTGAACTGTCCTCGCTGGCCTTGGAACAGCGGGACATCCGCAAAGTGGCACATCCGCACCTGGCCGAACTCAACGGCCGCACCGGGCACACCGTGCACCTCGCCGCCTTCGAAGGAAATGAAGTGGTGTACATCGACAAGTTCGAGTCGCACCACCCCGTGCGCATGTACTCGCGCATCGGCCTGACTGCATCACTGCACTCGGCCGCTGTGTCCAAAGTCCTCCTCTCCGACATGCCGCGCAGCCGGCAGGAAAAGATCGCCGCGGGGCTGGACTACGTAAAAGTTACCGAGAACACCCTGACCTCGCCCTCTGCCCTGTTGGCGGAGCTGGAGCAGGTCAAGGAACAGGGCTGGGCCCACGACAACGCCGAGCACGAAGCGTTCGTGCACTGCATCGCGGCCCCCATCCGGGACGCCAGCGGCGCCGTTGTTGCCGCAGCCTCTTGTTCGGTACCGGTAGTGATGCTCAGCTATGAAGGCTTGCTTGAGCTGCTGCCCGACCTCAAAGCCAGCACCGAGGCCATCTCCAACGACCTCGGCTGGATCAGCCACGAAAGGAACTCAGCATGAGTGAAAAGACCGTAGTACTGACCGAAAACGCCCCCGCCCCGGCGCACGTATTCTCCCAGGGCATCAAAAAAGGCGGCATGTTCCAGGTCTCCGGCCAGGGACCCATGGATCCCGCCACCAACCAGTACATCGGCGAGGGCGACGTCAAAGTCCAGACCCGTCGCACGCTGGAGAACGTGAAGGCCATCCTCGAAGCCGGTGGATCCTCCGTTGAAGACGTCCTCATGTTCCGCGTCTACCTCACCACCCGCGACCACTTCGCTGCCATGAATGAGGTCTACGGCGAGTTCATCCGCGAGAACGTGCCCAGTGGTTTGCTGCCGAGCCGCACCACCGTGTTCGTGGACCTGCCGCACGAGGTCATGCTGGTGGAGATCGACGCCCTGGCCGTCACAGCGTAACCCTCTCTCACATCCCTAGGGCTTCCACCGGACGCTCTCTCACATTCGCTTAAGGCTCGACGGCGGCACTCATCTTGAGTGCCGCCGTCGAGCCTTAAACGGTGGCTGGGACGCGTTCGGTCACCACCCACATTGATTGTTTGGGCGGGCCAACACGCCGCGAAAGCCGACGCGTCTCAGCTTCCTTGGGCTCAAAGTGGGTGGTGGCGGCACGCGCCTAGCCGAACAACCAGGCCGCACCCAGCAGCAACGGAACAGCCAGGATGCTGGTGAACACAGCCGTTGACTGGGCGATGCCTTGGCCCACGCCGTAGCGGACTGAGTAGAGGACCACGTTCTGGCCGGTGGGGAGGATCGCGCAGGCAGTGACCACAAAGGTGCTGAAGGGGTCCAACTGGAAGACGAAAGCGGCCAAAACCCACGCGAGCACGGGCTGGATGGCCGACTTGAGGATGACGGCGATGGTGGTGGGGACGCGGTCGTCGATGCCGGGACGGACCGACAATCCATGCAGGGACATTCCGAAGATGATCAACATCAGCGGGACAGCCAGTTGGGCAACCAACGCCAACGGATCCAGGACAAGGCTGGGCAATTGAATTCCCAGGGCGCTGACCAGCACGCCCAGGATCGCCGCAACAGTGACAGGGTTGCGGAACGGGATGGAGAGCGTGCGCCACACTGACACTTTCTTCCCCGCAGGGTCGGTGAGGTCCAAGATCGTCAGCGCAATGGGCGTCACGATAGCCAGCTGGAACAGCATGATCGGCGTGACGTAGGTGGCACTTCCCAGGATATAGAGCGACAACGGAACACCCAGGTTGGTGGAGTTCACGATGCCCACGGACAGCGCACCAATAGTTGTGCGCCGGACACCCCATCGAGCAATCGTGCCAGCCACCGTGAACACGAGCATGACAGCCACAGCCGTCACCACGGAGATCAGGCCAGTGGCGCTCAGGACGTCGTTGATGTGCCTGGATGCGATAGCCGAGAACATCAAGCAAGGCAGACCCACCATGAAGGTCAGAGTGGAGAGGACTTTGCTTCCCTCAGGCCCCAACGCCTTGGTTTTGCCGAGGATGTAGCCGATGAGCAGCACAATACTGACCACGAAGAAACCCTTGAGGACACCGTCCAAACCGTCTTACTCAATCCACTCTTCGGGGGGCCCGCCGACAGCGCAGGCTCTGGAAACAGATTTCAGACTATCCGGCAGGCGCGCGTTACCCGTTCTGCGTTACGTAAGGGCTAATCCAAGCCCAAAGAGGGTCAGGAAGACACGCGCCGACTGACCACCGACGCCGGGACAGCTGGAACGCGCTGCCGTTTGGCGTACACCCGGGCCCTTTGGCTGGACAACGCCAGGAGCACCAGGATGTCAGTGGCCAGGCCGGAGAGGCCGGCTTCAAGGGTGATATTCGCGCTGCCCGTAGAGTAGTCGATCGCCTGGACCAGGATGGACAGCGAACTCAGGCCCATCGCAATGACGCGGGCACCGTTGCTGCCAAGGAATATGCGCCAGGCCAGGAAAACTTCACCCAGCCCGAACACCAGGACGACTCCTGCTACCAAGGCGATTGCCGCCGTCGTGCTTTGCGGGTCTGATGAGTCGTCGTCGAAGGTGAGCCCGGATATTTCACCACCGGAGGTGAACAAGGTGATCGCCAAGGCCAGCGCCGCCACCGCCCTGGCCACCACCAGGGCGGCGCCCATCATGATGGGCGCCGGCCGTCTGTCCCTGCTATCGGTCCGGTTGGGTGGTTGATCCGAAGGAACGGGGACGCGGCGGGCGTCGATGATCGGCAAATCGCCGTCGGTGGAAATGGAGTCACCGCCGCCGTTGCGCGTGTGATAACCGGTGGAGAAGTCCTCGATGACCTGCACCATCACGGCTGGCTCAGCGGCCGAAACGGTAGAAACGATATGGTCTCGCTCCACATCGGTGTTCTGTTCAATCTTGTGCGTGATCTGGAGCGTAAACAGGGAGAAGCCGACGCTGCGATCGTACGTACCCGCGGCGAGCCAATCCACTTTGTGGCCTCCCGGCAGGAGCCAGCCTTCAGGGCAACGCCAGAAGCGGACGTGGTGGCGTTTGCCGGGGGTGTTGTTGACCTCTTGCTGGTAGGCGAAGTCCTGCTGCCGGTCGAAGAGATACAGGGGGCTGACGGGCGCCTCCGTGTAGCTCTGCCGGAAAATGGTGGAGCTGATGATGCGTCGGCTGCTGGCGAAGGTCACGTCGTCGGCCATGGTCCAGCCGGCGGCCCTCATGACCGCATGGATCTGCGGTTCCGCCCCTAGTAAGGCAACGTTGACGGGGTCACCGAGCAGGCCATCACTGGTCCGGGCGCGGCCAATGAAGTACCCAGGAACGTAAATGGTGGTCAGAATCCTGTGGAGTCGGGGCAACAGCAGGTATGCCAGGAATGCCCAGAACACCACCGAAAACCACAGCTGACCCCACCCCAGGTGGAAGCTCTCCCCCACCAGCAGAAAAGCCAGCCACACCGCAGCCGCGCCGCCAAGGATGAAAAATCCGTGGTCGAGCCGGCTGTCTGTAGCTTCTTTGTTCGGCACCTTGTACATATAGCTCCCCCCCTTGCGCTCCTTAAGCTTCGGGCCTTGGGTGGCAGTTGTACATGGGTCCACTTAAGCCAGCAGGCTTGGCACCGTGAGTTGTTTGTTGTCTATGAGCCATTGCACGGATTCGCGCACCGCCTGCTCGGGTTCATATCCAGGTGCGTACCCGATCAGGGATGCGGCCTTGTGGATGCTCATGCAGTGGTTGCGGGAGAGGTGGGCCCAGCTGGAATCGGCAAATTCCGGGGTGGTGGTCCGGCGGAACTCCTCCCAGCTCACGGTTTCCATGCGGGGCTCCTGCCCGAACCAGGACGACGCAATGCTCACGTAACCCCGAACCGTCAGGGCAGTGGGCGCAACAATGTTGAAATCCTCCCCGGCTGCAGCGTCTCGGTGAAGGATGGCTTTCTCGAAGGCCTGCGCAACGTCGTCGGCATGCACGTGGTGCATCAATTCGGTCCCGCTGCCGGGAACCTGAAGCGGCTGACCGGAGGCAATCGTGTGCCACACGCCTGGATCCAGGTTGCCCAGTGGCCCGATCGGCAACCACCCGGGCCCCACGATGTGTCCGGGGTGAATGGATGTTGTGGCCAGGCCTCCGGCAGCAGTCTCTTCCTTGAGCATGCCCGCGATGTCACGCTTCCGGATCCCGTACTGGTCCAATGGTTCAGCGGCGGACTCCGTTCCTTCGGCAATGGGCAACTTCAAGCTGACCCCGTGCCGCCATATGGAGCCGCAGTGCAGCAGATGCTCCGTCTGGTTCCGCAGACTTTCAACCAGCGCGGTGGCCGATTCGAGCGTGAAGCAAATGAGGTCAACCACGACGTCGGCACCCAGTGCCGCTACCCTGTCACCGAAGCTGCCCTCGCGTTCCTCGTGGTCGCGGTCCGCGGTGACCTGCCGAACCTGCTGCCATTCGGGGACGTCAGCGTACGGCGGGCTGCTTCCGCGGCTGACGTTGATGACCTCGTGCCCGGCGCGCACAAGCCGGGGAACGAGGAAGGACCCGATGTGGCCACTGCCGCCGATGACAACGATCTTCATGAGTGCTCCGATCTTCACGAGTCACGGTACTGAATGTTCGGTACGTACCGGTAGGCCCCGGCGCCCAACGTCAACCCCGCACATAATAACGAGACTTACTTGTTCCCGGGTTAGACAAACGGCCTGCTCCCCCGACTAGCATGAATAGTCCGGGTAAGCCCGGGTACGTGACCTCTTGAACGACCCCCTCGGACGGTCGGCGTTGACGCGGCGACCACGTAAAGGAGAAAACTGTGCGGGAGCCTGCAGTCAACGAGAGCGTGTCAGAAATCAGCGAAACTCCAGAGAAAAATCCGGAGGAGACGCCACAGGAAACGCCCGATGAAACCGCAAGCGAACCGGCGGAAATCACGTTTGATGAACAGTTCTACCCGGCCCGGCCCAAGGCTTTGCGGCCGATCGCCCGGAGGCGGCAGTTCTTCGCAGCCCGGCCCTCACTGGAATTCGATGGCCTGAACTCCACCTATGTGGACTGGCTCAGGAACCAATCCATGCTGGGTGACGCCAACACCATGGCCCGGCAATTGTCCGGGCAGGCCAGCATGTGGCAGAACTCTTACGCCAGGCCCAACCCGCGCTCAGCTGTGGAGCGCGCACCCGTCTGGTTCACCGCCTACCCGCTGTCCTTCATCACCAAGGACGGCCAGTCCTTCCTTTCAGCGTTGGGCGATCCTGCACTCTGGGATGCGTTCAGCCAGATTGGCATCCGCGGGCTCCACACCGGGCCGGTCAAGCTCGCCGGTGGCATCCGTGGCTGGTCGCAGACACCCAGTGTGGACGGCCACTTTGATCGGATCAGCATGGCGATCGACCCTGCCTTCGGCACCGAGGAAGAGTTCCGCCAGATGTGCGAGGTGGCCAATGAGCATGGCGGCACCGTCATTGATGACATCGTCCCGGGGCACACCGGCAAGGGAGCGGACTTCCGTCTTGCTGAAATGAACTTCCGGGACTACCCCGGCATTTATCACATGGTGGACATCCCCGAAGAGGACTGGCACCTGCTGCCTGATGTCCCGGAGGGCGAAGACTCGGTGAACATCAGCCCGGCGGCTGAAGAGGCCCTGCAAAAGGCCGGGTACATCATCGGACGCCTGCAACGGGTCATCTTCTACGAACCCGGCGTCAAGGAAACCAACTGGAGCGCCACCAAGCCCATCATTGACACCACGGGCAAAACCCGGCGTTGGGTTTATCTGCACTACTTCAAGGCCGGCCAGCCTTCCATCAACTGGCTGGACCCAACCTTCGCCGGCATGCGCCTGGTGGTGGGCGACGCCCTGCACTCATTGCTGGACCTCGGGACCGGAGCGCTCCGGTTGGATGCCAATGGCTTCCTGGGGGTCGAGAAGAGTGCTGAGGAAGAACCCGGCTGGTCCGAGGGCCACCCGTTGTCCGAGGCCGCCAACCAGCTGATTGGTTCCATGATCCGCAAGGTGGGCGGATTCTCCTTTCAAGAGCTCAACCTCACCATCGATGACATCAAGACCCAGTCCGAGTCCGGCCCGGACCTCTCCTACGACTTCATCACCAGGCCCGCCTACCACTACGCCCTGGTTATAGGAGACACAGAGTTCCTGCGCCTTACCTTGCGGCTTTCCATGGAGATCGGCGTGGATCAGGCGTCGTTGGTGCATGCCCTCCAGAATCACGATGAACTGACCTATGAGCTGCTCCACTTCGCTGCGGGCCACAGGGACGATGTCTTTGAACTTGCCGGCGAGGAACTCACGGGCGCAGAGGTGGCCGAGAAGGTCCAGAACACCATGCGGGAACGGCTCACAGGTGAGAACGGGCCCTATAACGCGGTCTTCACCACCAACGGCATTGCCTGCACCACGGTCAGTTTCATCATGGCGGCCCTGGGCATCAACGATCAGGATGCCATCACCGAGGAGCAGGAAGCCCAGGTGCTTGACGCCCACGTGCTGTTGTCCATGTACAACGCATTGCAGCCCGGCGTCTTCGCGCTTTCCGGTTGGGACCTCACGGGCATCACAGCACTGGATCGGGAGACGGTCCGGGAGCTCACGTCGCAGGGTGACACCCGTTGGATCAACCGTGGCGCACACGATCTCATGGGGACCAGCCCGGACGCGAAGTTCTCTTTGGCGGGAATGCCCCGTGCCCGGAGCCTCTACGGTCCGCTGCCCGATCAGCTGAAGGACCCAAACTCCTATGCCCGGCGCCTCCAGCAGATCCTCACGGTACGGGAAGAGTCGGGGATCGCCACCAGCACGCTTCTGGATGTGCCCGACGTTTCCCACCGCGGGCTGTTGGTGCTGGTGAACCAACTCGCCGACGGAGCACTGCAGGTCACTGTCCTGAACTTCTCGGACCAGGACATTGCCGGCAGCATCCAGTCCTCACACCTTGTCCCGGGCGCCACCGTCCATGATCTATTCTCCGGCGAGGACGTCAGCCAAGTGGATGACCTCCACAGCTTCTTCCTCGAGTTGCCCGCTTTCCAAGGCACGGCGCTTCTCTTGAAGGACCCGGTAGTGGAGGACGAGGTCACCGAATAGAAAGCACGACGTCGGCACTCACGGTGAGTGCCGACGTCGGGCTAATTCGCGGCTCGCAGGCGCAATGGCCAGACTGCAGAACCAAGGCACTCTTAGTAAGAGGACGATCGCGGCCTTTTATGACGCGGCTCCCGGTAACTCACACGATTAGGTGGGGAATGAGAGAAGCGCGGAGCCCGGCTTTGGCCCACAGGCGCTCCTGACCGCTGAGGTTCGTGTCTTTCGTGACAAATGTCACTCCGAAAGTCCGGCATATTTTGGGCTTGCACGGCACTTAATCCGTGCCTTCCATGCCGTCAGCCGTGCTCGACAGGAACGGCGAAATGTCCGTCCCTTGCCAGAAAGTCATAAATGCAGTCGCCGAACAACAACCCAATTCCCGATCACAACGGAGAACTGGGCAGCACCGAGGTCTTGACCGAGCTTGGGCTGCCCGCAAGGCCCATGACCAGCCTTCGTCGGCGCGGTATCTCAACCATTGAAGAGTTGATTACTTGGTCCGCCGAAGACCTTCGGTTTGAGGTGCAAGGACTCGGAAGGGGTGGGCTCAAGGAGATAGAGGCCGCACTGGCTCGCCTGGGTCTACAGCTGTCAGCAACCACACGGCGGTCAGAAGTGGCTGCGGCAGCGACCACTGGCAAGCTGGCGACCGCAAACGCGGCCAGGGCGGAAGGCCGAACAGCCATGGAAGCGGCCCGTCTAGTTGTACTGCTCAGGGAGGTTGTTTAGCCGGCTGACGGGTGGTTTGTTCCCGAGTGCGGTGTGGGGCCTGTGGTGATTGTAGTAGTGGATCCAGCCGGGTAGGGCTTCTCTGCGGGTTGTTTCGGTGCCGTAGAACTTGGCGTAGGCCCAGCCGTCGTTGAGTGTTCGGTGGAACCGTTCGATTTTGCCGTTGGTCTGGGGCCTGTAGGGGCGGGTTCGTTTCGCGGTGATGCCGAGGTCGGCGCAGGCGGCTTTCCAGGCGTTGGAGACGTAGGCGGATCCGTTGTCAGAGAGGACCCGTTTGGTGATGATCCCTTGCCCGGCGAACCAGGCCACGGCGCGCTGGAGAACGGCGATGGCGGTGACGGCTTTTTCATTCTGGTGGATTTCGGCGTAGGCAACGCGGGAGTAGTCATCCAAGACTGTGTGTACGTAGGCGGTGCCGTTTCTGGGGTGTTTGCTGGAGCGGGTGTAGCCGCTTCGTGCTGCTGAGGTTCTGGAGTTCTTTCCGCCTTCGACCCTGCCAAGGTAGCGGTGGCCGCCGCCGTCGGGGATGTTCCCGAACTTGGTGACATCGACGTGGAGCATCTCGCCCGGGGCCGTGTGTTCGTAGCGGCGGATCGGTTCGCCGGTGAGCCGGTCGATGTAGCGCAGCCGGTTGATCCGGCAGCGGACCAGGACGGCGTGCACGGTCGAGGCCGGAATGCCCAACCGCCCGGCGATCTGCACCGGCCCCAGCCGCTTGCGCCATCGCAGGGCAACGATGCGTTTGACCAGTTTCCCCGGGGTCCGGTTGGGGCTGCGGCGGGGACGGGATGACTTGTCACCCATTCCTTCGGGCCCGTGCTCGAGGTAGCGGGTGACCCAGCGTTTAGCGGTGGGCCAGGAGACCATGTAGTGCTTGGCTGCCTCGGTGATCGTCCAATGGTGTTCAACGACCAATTGGGCGAGCTTCAAACGGGCTTTTGGGGTCAACATTGCGTTAGCGTGGGACACGAAGGCCTCCTAGGTGTGCAGCGGTTTCTTAGACAGCTCCACTCCACACCGGGAGGCCTTCGTCATCCCGGAAATCTCACGCCGTGTCCTCACACGGCCTCAACCAACCTCCCCGGGCAGTACATCTAGTGGGGTGGAGTCGCGCCACTTTGTACAGGCACCACCAAGCCGCCTCACGTCGTAGCGTGGATATTTAGTAAGCGCCCGGCATAGTCAGTTAATGTCCGGCTGGCCAACGAATGTAACAAGGTTTCGAAGAAACGCGGAAAGCACGACGTCGGCACTTTAGGTGAGTGCCGACGTCGAGCTTTGGTGTTAGTCGCCTACGGCGTCGCGGCCGCGGCGGAGGATGAGCGGATCGGCGTCGTAGACAACCGAGGTGTCCTTGTCCTCATAGTCGAACTGGTTGAGGAAGTAGCGCATGGCATTGATGCGCGCGCGCTTCTTGTCGTTGGACTTGATGGTGATCCACGGCGCGTGGTCGGAGTCCGTGTGCAGGAACGTCCGTTCCTTGGCGTCCGTGTACTCGTCCCAGCGATCCAGCGACGCCAGGTCCATGGGCGAGAGCTTCCAGCGGCGGACGGGGTCGATCTGGCGGATGGCGAAGCGTGTGCGCTGCTCCTGCCGTGTCACGGAGAACCAGAACTTGGTGACGTGGATGCCGGCGTCCACCAGCATCTTTTCGAAGACCGGGGCCTGACCCATGAAGGTGTCATATTCGTCGTCAGTGCAGAACCCCATGACGCGTTCCACGTTGGCGCGGTTGTACCAGGAGCGGTCGAACATGACGATCTCACCTGCGGTGGGAAGGTGCTGGATGTAGCGCTGGAAGTACCACTGGCCTTGCTCGCGGTCAGAAGGCTTGGCGAGCGCAACGGTCCGGGCGGAGCGTGGATCCAGATGCTCAGTGAAACGCTTGATGGTGCCGCCTTTGCCGGCGGCGTCACGTCCCTCGAAAACGATGACGTGCTTGAGCCCAAGGTCCTGGCCCCAGTACTGGAACTTCAACAGTTCGATCTGCAGGCGGTACTTCTCGATCTCGTACTCATCGCGGGTCATCCGCTGCTGGTAGGGATAGTCCTCGTTCCACGTCTCCACCGCTGATCCACCGGGGTCGATGAGGTCCGGGTCTTCGCCCTGGCCGCCGCTGATGGTGTAACCCAATTCAACAAGGTGGTCGATGGTTTCCCGCAGGTTGTCCCTGACCCACCAATCGTCCAGTGATGTGCCTGTTGGGCTCGATGGGGTTGCCTCCGTCATGCGGTCCTCCTGGTCTGTGAGCCTGCCCGGTCTGCGGGTAGTGCGCGGCAGCCTAACAAGGCTTGGTGACGGGAACGTGAACGGGCCTAGGCGGGCGCTCCCAGGTCAATCCAATAGCGTCGAAAAAGCTGCCCATCCTCGTCCGTCCGCACATCCTCGAGCACCCCTCCACACCGCTCGATGGTCCTTGCGGACGCTGCGTTGCTGTCATCGCACGTCAGCAGAACGCGATCCGGCAGAATGCCATTCGGCTGTGCCCGGGCGGACAAGCGGGCACAGAGTTCCCGGAGAGCCCAAGTAGCCGCTCCCCTTCCACGGTCGGACGGTCGTACCCCGTAGCCGATATGGCCACCCGAGTTAAGGAGGGCCGGGGTCAGGTGGTGACGAAATGCGATGGAGCCTACATAGCGCGAGTGCTCAGTGATCCAGCGAAAAGTACACGGAACCATGCCGTCCTTCTCCGGGGTGTTTTCAGCGTCCAGCAGCCTGGCAACCCATTCCTCAAACCCCTCCGGGGTGGTGACGTCGTCAGCCATGAAGACGGCGGCACCGTCCTGATGGGCGCCTGCCCACTCTTGGTGGGACTCGAGGAACGAGTGGTAAAAGGACTTATCAGGGGCAACAAGCGTGAACATGGACCGACCCTATCCCGGACGCGCTTTCCCGGGTTGTCATACCGGGCTGCTAGGCCTACGGGTTTGCTCGCGGCAGCTTCCTGCCCCGCACAGCTGCGTGCGTCTTCTGGAGTGCAGCAATTGATGAGTCGTAGGAATGCTGGGCGACTCCCACAAAGAGGCAGTCAACGATCATCATCTGCGCTATCCGGCTACCCATTGCCCCCGGACGGAAAGGAGTCTCGCGGGCGGCCGTACTCAACACAATGTCGGCCGCCCTGCCCAATGGCGAGTCAGCATGGTTGGTGATGGCGATGGTGACGGCTCCGGCCGCTTTGCCCGCCTTCAGGAAATCGATGGTGTCCATGGTGGCTCCCGAGTGAGAGATGGCGATAGCAACGCCGTCGGCATCGAGGAGGGCCGCGGAAGCCAGGGCGGCATGCGGGTCCCCCCAACTGAACGAGGTTAGGCCTATCCGGTGCAATTTCTGCTGCATGTCCTGGCCCACCAACCCGCCCGCTCCCACGCCGAAGATGTCGGTCTTCCGGGAACTGGACACCGCGCTTACCGCCCGGGCCAGCTGTTCCACGTCCAGCACTTGGGCGGTATCGGCGATGGACATGGTTTCGTTGAAGGCAATTTTGGAGACGATGTCCTGCAGCGAGTCTGCGGTGTTGATGTCTTCATAGACCGCGGCAGGCACGCCATGGGCCACACTCTCCCGCGCAGTTTCGCGGGCTAGGTCCAGGCGCAGAGCGGAGTAGCCGCCGTAGCCCACCTTCTTGTAGAACCGGACCACAGAAGTAGTGGATGTTCCACACTCCTCAGCCAGGTCACCGATGGACATGGCTGCTGCCCTGGACGGGTCAGCCAGGACCAGCTCAGCCACGGCCCGTTCCGAGGGGCGCAGTGCCGGCAGGACAGAGCGAATCCGCACCAAAACTGTGCGGGACAACTTTGCATTGTCCGGCGCTTCCACCATGGTTTCCTTTCAATGGGTCGAACCCGGGCCGGGGCACTGCCCCCGACCCAAGTCACCGCCCGAGTCTTGTCATTAAGTTACACAAGCGGCGTTGAGAAGGTAAGTCATTGACGCAATGCCGGCAAGCGAATACGGTCGATGTAAGGAAAATCACAAATTTTGTCATGTCACTCGCTCCCCTTCGAAAGGCTTCTTCATGGCACTGGACCGTAGAAAACTGCTCCATGCATCCGGGCTGGCGGCAGCTGCCGCCGTCGTCGCGCCTTTTGCTCCCGGCGCAGCTGCCAGCACCAACCCCAGCGCGCAGAATCGGCCGGGGAAACCGGGCGCTCCAGTCAGTGGCGCCGACGTTGCCGCCGCGACAAACTGGAGCATTTTCGCGGGACGCAAGGTGGGAGTCATCACCAACCCCACCGGCGTGTTGGCGAACTTCCGCTCGATCGTGGATGACATGGCGGACAAAGGCGTGGACGTCGGAGCAGTCTTCGGTCCCGAGCACGGTTTCCGAGGGACCGCGCAGGACGGCGCCAGCGAAGGAACCTCCGTGGACCCGCGGACCGGCATCACGGTTTACGACTCCTACGGCGCCAGCGTTGCCGATTATGTGGGCTTCTTCGAAGCGTCGGGGGTGGACACCATCTGCTTCGACATCCAGGACGTCGGGGCACGCTTCTACACCTACATCTGGACCATGTGGGGTGCCATGCAGGCGGCGTCGAAGACAGGAGCCACGCTTGTTGTCCTCGACCGTCCGAACCCCATCGGCGGCCAAGCCCGCGGACCGGTCCTGCAAAAGGGGTTCGAATCCGGCGTTGGCCAGTTGGGCATTGCGCTCCAGCATGGGATGACGGTGGGCGAGCTCGCCAAATACTTCAATGCGGTTCATCTTCCGGCCGCCGGACTCACACCCATCGAGGACCTTCAGGTGGTGGAGGTCCAGGGATGGCGCCGCGACATGACCGGACCGGACAACCGGGCGGCCTGGATCCTGCCGAGCCCCAACATGCCAACACCGGAAACGGCCACCCTGTACCCCGGCACGGCCCTGTTCGAGGCCACCAACATGTCGGAAGGGCGCGGCACAACCCGGCCCTTCGAACTCATCGGCGCGCCCTACGTGGACTACCGCTGGGCCGAGGCACTGAACAGCAAGGGCTTGGCAGGCGTCACGTTCCGGGAGGCATACTTCCAGCCGACTCTTTCCAAGAACCAGGGCATCATCTGTGGTGGCGTGCAGGTTCACATCACCGATCCCACCCGCGTCGAAGCCCTGGAAGTGGGCACCCACATGTTGGTCGAAGCCAAGCGCCTATACCCCGGCTTCGGTTGGCGCGGCGACGGCGGCCGCTGGATGGGCCTGCTAAGCGGCTCGGCCAGGTTTGCTGAACAGCTCGACGCCGGTGCTGACGCCAAGACCATCATGGACAGCTGGCGCGCCGAACTGGACCAGTTCGTGCGCGAGACCCGCGCGTATCTCCTCTACAACGGCAAGCGCTAGTCGCGCAGACCAACGCAAACCTCAACCACAACAAGGACGATGGGATTGGGATTCACATGCAAAGACAACGAACATCACTCATGACGGCGGCCGCCACGGCGCTGCTCATGACGGGCGCGGGGGTCATCACCGCGGCGGGCACGGCAGTCGCAGCCCCACCCACCACCGCGGGAACTACGACGACGGTCTCCGCCTCGCCTAACATCGAGGCGATGATTGCCGGCATGACGCTGGACGAAAAGATCGGCCAGATGACGTGGACTCACGTTTACGGTTCATCGGCGGACGACGCCTCCATGGCAGCAAAGAATCAAGAGCGGTACGGCGTCAATACACCCGCCGAGGTGGTGGAAAAGTACAACTTTGGCGGCGTTCTCTACTTTGCGTGGTCCGGCAACACCAACAACCCTCAGCAGGTTGCGGGCCTTTCCAACGGCTTGCAGCAAACGGCCTTGCGAGAGGACGGGAACGGCATTCCACTGGCAGTCACCATCGACCAGGAAGGCGGTTTGGTTGCCCGCATTGGGCCGCCCGCCACAGTCCTCCCGGGAAACATGGCCCTCGGCGCCACCGCGGATGCGAATCTTGCCAAAGCACAAGGTGAAATCCTTGGCTCCGAAATGCGCGCCATGGGTATCAACGTTGATTTCGCGCCGGTCCTTGACCTGAACTCCAACCCTGACAACCCGGTCATCGGAATCCGATCCATGGGCGAGGACCCGGCCCTGGTCAGTGCCCTCGGTGTTGCCCAGATCGAAGGCATTCAAGCGCACAACGTAGGCGCGGCCGCCAAGCACTTCCCCGGCCACGGCGACACCTCAGTGGATTCCCACTACGGACTGCCCACCGTCACTTACGATCGCGCAACACTCAATGAGCACCTGAAACCCTTCAAAGCTGCCATTGACGGCGGGGTGGACATGGTCATGACGGCCCACATCATTGTTGAGGCCATCGACGCGGAAATGCCCGGCACCCTGTCCCACACGGTACTCACCGGTTTGCTTCGCGATGAGATGGGCTTCAAGGGGTTGGTGACAACTGATGCCTTGGATATGGCCGCAATGGCCGCCGAGTGGCCCCAGGAAGAAATCGCCGTCAAGGCGATCCAGGCCGGATCTGACATCCTCCTCAACTCCCCGGACGTGGACGCGTCGTTCGCCGGGGTTCGCGCCGCCGTCGAATCCGGCGAGATCACCGAGACCCGCCTGGATGAGTCCGTCCGACGGATCCTTGAATGGAAGGTCAAGCGTGGGGTCTTCGAGCAGCCTATGGCAGACCCCGCCGCGGTGGACACCTTGGTGGGAAGCGCAGAGAACCTGGCCACGGCAAAGCTGATCTCCGACCGCGCCGTCACCTTGGTACGCAATGAGAACGGGGTCTTGCCGCTCGCTTCGGGCAGCTCGGTGCTCATGGTGGGTGCCGGTTCAGCGTGGCCCGAGCTCGCGGGACCAATGCTCAAGGATCAGGGATTCACGGTCACCGAAGACTACGAGGATGGGGCCTCGCCCTCCGCGGCCTACCGCGCACGTGCGGTGGCTGCCGCCGGCAACGTCGATGCCGTGGTCTTCGCTTCCTACAACGCGACCAGCAATGCTGCGCAGCAACAGATGGTCGCGGAACTCGCCGCCACCGGCACACCGGTGATCGTTGTGGCAACCCGCAATCCCTACGACGTCAACGTCTTCCCCGGCGCCGACGCCGTACTTAACAGTTATGGAGTCAAAGAGGTCAATTTCCACGGTGCTGTCCGTGCCATCTCAGGTGCGGTCAACCCCAGCGGCAAGCTGCCGGTCAACGTGCCGAAGGCCGACGCCAGCGGTGTCCTCCTGCCGTTGGGCTTCGGGCTGAGCTACGAAATTACGACGCCGGCCCCCGTTACCTTCACGGACCGCCCGGGTCATGGGCAGGACGGTTACACCATCCCCTCCGTCCCGGGTGTTGCGTACATGATTGACGGCAAGGAAGTCGCCGCCGGAAGCTACAGGAAGCCTTCAGGCACTGTGACCGTCACAGCGGAACGGCTGCCCGGGTATGTCTTCACCGACGGTTCCGTCACCGAGTGGACGCACACCTTCACCACAGGGCTCCCCAAATCCTAGGAGAAGCTAAACCACCGTTGAGTTCATCAGTGCGACCGTGATGAGCAGGGCAATCCCGAACATCGGCAGGCAAAGAACGATGTTGGTCAGGCGGTTGTCCCTCATCACGGCCACGAACTCCCGGAGGAAGGCGCTGGGCACAAAGTATCTGGCCGTGGGAGCACCCACAACCTCGGCATTGATCTTCTGGCGCCGGGATAGGAGCGCGGCGCGGAGCACGTGGTAATTGTTGGTGCACACAAGCAGCGGACCCTGAATGCCTTTGTCTGCCAGCAGGGCAACGGAATACGCGAGGTTCTCTCGGGTGGTGGTGGCCTGGTTCTCTTCCAAAACATCCTTGGCCGCCGCCCCCTTTGCCACCAGGTAGTCCTTCATCGCGGTGGACTCCGGCCGGGGTTCGTCCGGGCCTTGGCCCCCGGAAGGCACCAAGACGGGCTTGGCCGGGGTGCCGCCGTCGTAAATTTCCAAAGCCTTGTTCAAGCGGGCGGCGAGCAACGGCGGGACCTTGCCATCAATCAGCCCGGAACCGAGGACGATGACGGCCGCCGGGTTAGGGCTGAAACGCATCTTGGAATACACCACTGCGTAGCCCAAAAAAACCACGAATGCGCAGCCGAGGTAGGAACAGAGGAAGAAAGCGAGAGCGGCTATGCCCGCCAGCACCGGCTGCCCGCTCAGCACGAAAAGGAACGCGATGACGGGGGCCAGGAACACCGCGAGTCCCACCGCGAACGGCAAGAAACTGGTGATCCCAGGCCCTTCCCTGCGGACCATCGTGACGCCGTTGGCGATCAGGAAGCCCGCAAACACAAAGATGCTCACCACCGGTACCACCAAGACCACCAGGTTCAACCATTCGAACCACGGGTTCAGGTCGATGAGCAAGTCCAGCACGGCCTGCAGAAGGAACCACGCAGCCACAAGCAGGAGCACCCCGTTGCGGAGCCGGCGCCGGTCCGACTGGAACGAGGCAAGGAAGAGCCCCGCAAAGAGAAGTCCGAGGACCAGATTCAGCATGATCCAAGCCTATGCGCTGGGGCTACTGCCCTTGCCCGGGCGTCTCGTACGACTCCGGGGTTAGACGGCCATCTGCGGCAACATTGGTCTGCTTCCCGGGGACGATGTCCGTGTTCTGGGCGCTGACCGCGAGCCATCGGCCGTCACTTTGACGCACGGCCGTGAAGCTGATGACTCCCCGTCTGGGCCCTGATCTCTCGCCGGTGGGCGTGATCTGGCCGGTCATGGACCACCTCGCGTGGACAACGGCCACCTCGGTGCCGAGCTCCCGGACTTTGACCTTTTCCAACACCATCTCCGTGTCCGGAAACATGTGCCGGAAACCATAGTCGTGGTTGAACCGGATCTGCCTGCGGTTGTTCCACCACATGCCCACGACGTTCACAAAGTCGGCGTCCTCCACGAACAGCTCCGTAAGCGCCGCGGGATCAGCCACGTTCCATGCTCTGGCGAAACCGTCGGCTACGTCGCGGGGGCTCGGTTTCATCACGCCGATTCGCGGATGACCAGTTCGGTGGGGATGGTGACGGCGGCGGGGCGTTTGCCGCTGATGACGTCCAAGAGCAGCCGCACCATTTCCTCGCTGATGCGGTCGAACGGCTGCCGGACGGTAGTGAGCGGGGGCGCCGCCTCTTGCGAGGTACTGATGTCATCAAAGCCGACGACGGCGACATCACCCGGGATTGTCAGACCGGCTTCGCGCAATACATCCATTGCGCCGAGTGCCATGAGGTCGTTCGCAGCGAAAACGGCATCGATGTTCTTGGTGCGACCGAGAAGTTCACGCATCGCTTTGGCCCCGCTGTCGCGGCTGTAGTCACCCTGGGCAATGAGCTCTTCATCGATATCCGCACCTTGATCGTCCCGGTACGCTTCGAGTCGCCGCGTACCGCCGGAGGTGTCCGCAGGGCCGGCGATGGTGGCAATTCGCTGCCGGCCGCCGTCGCGAAGGTACCGCAAAACGTCGCGAGCGCCCTCGTAATCGTCGGCAGCGACGTAACCCATTTTCTTCTCGAAGCCCAAGGGGGCGCCACAAGCGATCGCCGGGACACCCGCGGAAATGATGTCCGCGATGATGCCCTTCCTGCTGCCATGGGAGGAGATGAGGAGGACACCATCAACGTGGCCTGCTGTGAGGAAGTCGGTGGCTCGCCGTTGTTCATCATCGGTGCCGGCCATGATCAGGACCAGCGGGATGTCATGCACAGCCAGAGCGTCCGCTGCGCCGCGCATGAGGACAGCGAAGTTGGGGTCCTCGAAGAGACGTTCTTGGGTCTCAGTGAGCAGGAAAGCCACGGAATTGGCGCGGTTGGTGGCGAGATTCCTTGCGTGCGGGTTGACTCGGTAGCCCGTCTTCTTGATCGCGGCGTTGACAGCGGCCAGAGCCGACGGGCTGACCCAGTGGCCACCGTTGAGAACCCGGGAAACCGTACCTCGCGATACGCCGGCTTCTGCGGCCACATCGTCGATTTTGGGCCGTGGCCTGGGGGCGGATTGCGTCATGACCCAAAGCCTACCTACCGCTAGGCCTTCACGGCGCCAGCGGCAAGATCCACCTTCCAATAGCGCTGCAGGAGAAGGAACATGATCACCAACGGCACGATTGACAGCAGCGCGCCGGCGAGCACCAGCGTGTACAGGGCGGGTGCTGAAGCGCCTTGGTTCAACAGACCGTTAAGTCCCACAGTGACCGGGAACAATTGGTCGTCGCCGAGCATGATGTACGGCAGCATGAAGTTGTTCCAAATGGCCACGAACTGGAACAGGAAAATGGTCACCAGGCCAGGCAACATCATGGGTGCAGCAATGCGGTTGAAGATATACATTTCCTTGGCACCCTCGGTTCGGGCGGCCTCAATGACATCACCGGGAACGGAGGCCGCGGCGTAGATCCGCGCCAAGTAAATGCCGTACGGGCTGATGATCTGCGGCAAGAGCACCGACCAGTAGGTGTTGGTGAGGCCGGCTTGGGCCAGCATCAGGTATTGCGGGATGGCGAGGATGACGCCGGGAACCAGCACCCCCATGAGCAGGACCTTGAAGACACCGGACTTGCCCGGGAAATCAAACTTCGCCAAGACGTAGCCGGAAAGCGCAGAGACCCACGTGGACACGACGGCTCCGACGCCCGCGTACAGGGCCGTGTTGAGCATCCAGCGCCAGAACAGGCCATCGCGATATTCGGTGAGCTCCACGATGTTGTCCCAGAGGTGAGTGCTGGGAGCCAAGGTAAACGTGGAGAACAGCTCAGTGCCGTCCTTGCTCGCGGCAGCCACTACCCAGATCACGGGGAACAGGCAGTACAGCGCACCAAGGATCAGGATTCCGGTGGAAAGGTAACTGGGCTTTTCCTTGACGTACTCCGCCTTGGTTGCCTTGGGATTGGTTCTGTTGGATTTTCGGGAAGTGGCGAGGGCAGTCACGGTCAGTTCTCCTGTCCGAAGGCCCGCTTCTGCACGATGCGCAGGAACAGGAACGAAATGATGAAGGTTGCCAGGGCAATCACGATGCTGGTGGCAGCCGCGGAAAAGACATCGTTGCGCGTGAAGGCATCGCGATACACCAGCATCAGCGGGGACCAGCTCGTGGAAAGGCTGTTGGCCAGAGGGCGCAACGTGGTGGGTTCAGCGAAGACCTGCAGCGTGGCGATCATCGAGAACAGTGCGGTCATCACCAGCGATGGCGCGATGATGGGGATCTTGATGCGCAGGGCCGTCTGGATTTCCGAGCAGCCGTCCAGCTTGGCGGCCTCGTAGATTTCGCTGGGAACGGCCTTCAGCGAGGTGTACATAACGATCATGTTGAAGCCGACGCCACCCCAGAGGGCGATATTGCAGATGGCGAACGTCACCAGGTTGGGATCCAGCAGCGAAGGCAGTTCCATTCCGAACTGCCTGGCCAGGAAGTGGAACGGGCTGACGCCGGGGAGGTAAAGGAAGCCCCACAAGAGCGAGCTGATCACAGCCGGTACTGCATACGGCAGGAAGATGGCCGTGCGGGAGAAACTACCGGCACGTGTGCGCCGGGAGTCCAGCAGGAGTGCAAACAGCAGGGCAAAGCCGAGCATCAGGGGGATGAGGATGAGCCCGTAAGTGAGGACCCGCAGGACGCTGCCAAGGAATTCCGGGTCCGTCAGGGCGCTGACGTAGTTGTCCAAACCGGCGAAGGCCGTGCTCTGTGAGCCTTTGCCGAGGCCCAGTCCGCTGACCTTCTTCTTCTGGAAGCTGAGCACCAAGGTGTAGATGATGGGCGCTGCCATGAAGACGAGGAAAAGGATGATGCCCGGCGCGAGCATTGCGTAGGGGATGAGCACCCGGGATTTGAAGTTCTTCGACTTCCTCGGGGTTCCGGCTGCAGTATCGGCCGCCGGACCGGGCCTGGTTACGGTCATTGCCACGGGTGCACTTCCTTGTGGTGGATCGACGTGTGGTGATTCTGGTTCGAACTGTGGTGATTCGATGTGGGACAGCGTGCGCGGGAGGGTGCCAGGCGTCTCGCCGGCGGACACCCTCCCACGCTGAATCGGCTACTCTGAACCGCTGCTTGGAACTGCTGCTTGGCGCGGTTACTTGACCGTGAAGCCGGTCTTCTTCAGGTCATCTACGGTGACCTGCTGCATGTTGCTGACTGCATCCAGGAAGGCACTCTTCTGCTTGGACTGTGCAGCCTTGGCGAACTGATCGTTGTAGGCGTTGTAGGCCACGTTGACGTTAGGACCGTAGGTGAAGGAGCCCACGTTCTGCGCCGCCTCACCAACAACATCGTAGAAATCGGGCTGGTTGGAGAAGAATGCGGGAGCCTTGGTCAGGGCAGACTTCGCGCCTTCGTTGTCTGCCGGGTAGA
Source organism: Arthrobacter sp. Rue61a (assembly GCF_000294695.2). NCBI lineage: Bacteria > Bacillati > Actinomycetota > Actinomycetes > Micrococcales > Micrococcaceae > Arthrobacter > Arthrobacter sp. Rue61a. The sequence goes on from NC_018531.1 coordinate 4,619,229, forward strand.
TGCCGGCCACCTCAACCAGGGCCTTTACGGCTTCGGGATCGGTGTTCAGCCACGTGGCGAATTTGGCCGCGGCGTCGAGGTTCTTGGACTGCGAGGTCACAGCAGTGGAAGATCCACCCCAGTTGCCGGTGGACGGCTTGGATGCGTCCCACTGCGGCATTGGCGCCACCTTCCACGTGCCGGCTGTGGATCCGGCGTTGCCCTCCAGAACGCCCGGGCCCCAGGCCGCGCTGAGCCAGCCAACCTGCTTGCCGGTGTTGAGTGCCGTGTTCCACTCCGGGGTGTACATGGGCTTGTTGTCGATGACACCCTCTTCCACGAGGCCGCCCCAGTATTCAGCCACCTTTTCTGTGGGCTCTTCGGCGATCTTCACGTTCCAGGCGTCGCCATCAACACCCCACCAGGAGGCTCCGGCCTGCTGGGCCATGCCGGTAAACCATCCGGCGTCGTTGGAAGAGAACGTTCCCAGGTAGGCCTCGGGGTCAGCTGCATGAACGGTCTTTGCTGCCGCCGCGTACTCGTCCCAGGTTTTAGGAACAGCGATGCCCAGCTTCTCGAAGATGTCCGCGCGGTAGTAGAACACCATGGGGCCGGTATCCTGCGGCACGGAGTACAGGGCATCGCCGCCCAGCGTCACATCGTTCCAGACGCCATCGGGGAAGTGGCTCTTGGTGTCGTTTGCCACGGTGCCGGAAAGATCGGCGAGCGCATCGGCTGCTACCAGGGTGGGGATCTTCTGGTATTCGGCCTGGATCAGGTCCGGGGCGCCGCTGCCGGCCTTGACTGCGGTGAGCAGCTTGGTGACGGCCGGGTCTCCGCCGTCCTGCTTGTTCACGGTGACGTGGATGTTGGGGTTTTTCTCATTCCAGAGTTCCACCACCTTGTCCAGGTTGGGGGCCCAAGCCCAGTAGGTCAGTTCCACTTTCTGGTTGGGATCGCTGGTGGCCGCGCTTTGGCTGCCTGCCGTGGAACCTCCTGAACAACCTGCGGCGAGCATCGTGGCCGCTGCGAGCATGGCTACGGCGCCTGCACGAAATGACTTGCGCATTTCGTCCTCCTTGTCGAAAAGCTGAATTGTGCTGTCTGGGATTCACCGCTCATCCGAACTGGGGTCGCATGACTGTGAGCGGTTCCAGTTAGACACAGCCGCGTGATCCATGTCAACACTAAATAACATCTAGTCAGGGCAACGAGGGCTGTGATAATACTGGGAGCGCACACAGTTCTAAGGAGATCATTCGATGACAGACGTCCTGCAGGCCCCCGCCACCCAACGCGCACCCGCGCCTTGGGTACAGCGACCGGCCGGCCTTTGCTACGGCGGGGATTACAACCCCGAGCAATGGCCCCGCGAGGTCTGGGTGGAAGACATCGCGCTGATGAAAGACGCCGGGATCAACCTGGTCAGCATCGGCATCTTCTCCTGGGTGTTGCTCGAACCACGCGAAGGTGAATACCACTTCGAATGGCTTGATGACTTGATGGACCTGCTGGCCGATGCCGGCATCAGCGTGGACCTCGGAACACCTACGGCGGCACCGCCCGCATGGTTCTGGAAGAAGTACCCCCAGTCGCGTCCCGTGACCCGCGAGGGCGTCACCTTGGGCAACGGATCGCGTGGCATGGCCAGCCCCAGCTCGCCGGAATACCGCCGGGCGGCCACCAACATCACCGAACAGCTCGCACGCCGCTACGCTTCCCACCCCGCGCTGGTTCTTTGGCACGTCCACAATGAATTCGGCGCACCGGTCAGTGAGTCCTACGACGCGCAGTCCGTGCTGGCGTTCCGCGATTGGCTCCGCCACCGTTATGGCACCTTGGACGCCCTGAACCAGGCCTGGGGCACCCTTTTCTGGGGGCAGAAGTACGGCGAATGGGATGAGATCGACGCACCCAGGCTTTCAGCCAGCGTCAGCAACCAGGCACAGCGGCTCGACTTCCGCCGGTTCACCTCGGACGCCATGCTGCAGTGCTTCATTGCCGAGCGCGATGTCATCAAAAAGTACACGCCCCACCTTCCGGTGACCACCAACTTCATGGCCACCAACTGCCTTTCAGCTGACTACTGGGCCTGGGCCAAGGAAGTGGACATCGTTGCGAACGACCACTACCTGGTTGCGCAGCGCACGGACAACCACGTTCTTCTCTCCATGGATGCCGACCTCACGCGATCCCTGGCGGGCAACCGGCCCTGGATGCTGATGGAACACTCCACCGGGGCCGTGAACTGGCAGGGACGGAACATCGCCAAACGGCCGGGCGAATTAGCCCGCAACAGCCTGTCCCACCTGGCCCGCGGGGCGGACGCCATCATGTTCTTCCAGTTCCGCGCATCCCGCTATGGCGCGGAAAAGTTTCACTCCGCCATGCTCCCGCACGCCGGCACCGGTACCCGGATCTGGCGCGAGGTCATGGACTTGGGCGAAGACCTCGGGAAACTCTCCCCTGTGAAGGGCTCCGTCGTGAAGTCTCGCGTGGCTATCCTCTGGGACGTGGAATCATTCTGGGCGCAAGATCTTGAATGGCGGCCCAGCAGCGATCTTGACCACCGCGAACGGATCGAATCCTTCTACTCCGTCCTGTGGAACCGCGGGATCAGTGTGGACTTCGCCCACCCCGAAGCCGACCTCTCCGGTTACGACCTGGTCCTCGCCCCGGCCCTCTACCTGGTGGGTGACAAGGCAGCCGCAAACATCAGCCGCTACGTCCACGACGGCGGACATCTGATGGTGTCCTATTTCTCCGGCATCGTCGATGCCAACGACACCGTCCCAGCAGGCGCCTCCCCCGGTGGCCTCCGCGACGTCCTCGGTTTGGAGATCCACGAATTCCTGCCCTTGCGTGAGAACGAAACCGTCACCATGGGCAACGGCGCCACCGGAACCGTTTGGTCGGAGGAAATTCACCCCGGCACCGCCAACGTGCTGAGCCGCTATGTTGACGGCCCTGCGGCCGCCGGCCCGGCCATTACGCGGAACGAATTCGGCGACGGCACCGCTTGGTACATTTCCACAAAGCTCGACGGCGGCCACCTCGCCGACGTCGTACTGGACGCCGTGAGGGCGGCAGGAATTGAGCTTGGCGTCCAACCACCGACGGGGCTGGAGGTTGCTTCACGCGATTCAGAGGATGGCACTTTCACCTTCCTGATCAACCACATGGATGCCGACGCTGAATACCCGGCGAGTGGACGCAACCTGATCTCCGGCGAGGACGTCAGCGGAACAGCACACATTCCCGCCGGCACCATCTGCGTGGTCCACACCCCAGCGGAACAGCGCTGACCCTGCTGGAACCAGACGGCCGGCCCGGACCGATTACGGTTCGGGCCGGCATTCCACCCCCGCGGGTTGCCACCCGCCGTCGAGCTGCCACCCGCCGTCCTGCTGGTCCTCCCTCTGAGGGGCCCGTGGTAGATTCGATAGGCGCAAAAACGCAAACAAGGGGTTGATCATGAGCGATGCACGGACATCCCGGCCGCGGCATTTCAAAGCTGTCGCTGCGTCGCTGCTGCTGGTCACCGTAGCTGGCGGCCTATCAGCGTGCCGCGAGGAAAAGCGACCCGCGCCCCCTTACCCGGCGGTTGAATGGCAAGGAACTCCGCCCAGCGCGCCCATAGAAGCCGACCCCTGGGTCATTGCAGCCCGCAAATCCCTCGAGGCCCAGGCTGTAGCACAAAACATTACGGACTTCACCTTGCCCGAACTGGTGGAGACCACTGCCCTGGACCTCCGCGTTCGCCTTTCCAGGCATCCCGTGAATGACGTCACACAGAAACGACGCCCGGACATCCGCCCGGGACCCGATCCTTTCCTCCCTATGGAGGTCAAGCCAGGTCCGGCTGCAGGCACTGCCGAGGTTCGCGGTTGCGTGGTGCGTTGGGCGTCCGAAACAGGCGACGTGCCGGATGAGATGAGTGCCTCCGGCGTGATGTTCCGGATGGAACACCTCGAGGCAGGGCAACTGCGGATCAGCAGCGTGGTTACTCTTCCCGATCTGGACTGCAGTACCGCTACACCACCCATTGCATTGTTCGTGCCTGCTCCCGAGCCGTCCGATGTCACCGACGTCCAGGATGTTGTACGGGCAAAGCCAGCCGAAATCGACCCTGAGTACGTCGACCCTGAGTAAATAGGCCCTGAGTACTGCCTTACTTAGGACTTGGTGAGGTCCACCAGCCGGTCAGGTCAGGGTCAAGCCATTCCGCGAAGCGGTCTTTCGGAATGATGACCGGCGACCGGTTGTGGACGCGGCCTAACGCGTCCTGGGCGGTTGTGGTCAGGACCGTGCAGGTCCGCAGCCACCGTTCGGGGCCGTACTCGGGCAGCGCGGGGGCGGGCCAGAAATCGTGCAGGCCGGCGAAGCCCAGCAGCGGTACTTTCTCTGAGAACAGATAGTTCGGGATCCTTTTGCCGTCTTTGCTGAATTCGGGTTCATTCATTGAAAGCCCTGAACCGGGCCTCTCCCATGGATATGCCGTAGTGCTTCTTGAACGCGATTGATGCGGAATTGTAGGTGGAGAATCCTGTTTGCAGGGCGGCGTCTGCAAGGGAGATTGATCTGCTCCGGCGTATGAGCCTGGAGAGCTCATTCAGACGCCTCAAACGGAGGGCCCGACCAGGGGGCAGCCCATTGGCCGCGAAGACCCGATGAAGGGTTCTTTCACTCACGCCGAGCTCCTTAGCCAACGTCTCTGTTGTGAAGGCCGGATCCCGGTAACGTCGCGCTATAAGTTCAAGTGCGTGCGTGAAGAGTTCGGAGACCTCGGAGCTGGCCTGCATGCGCCTAAGAAGCAATCCGGCGGTATGCCGAGCCACCTCGAGCCCATCTGCGAGATCGCGCGTTGAAGACGATCGGGCCAGCGAAATCAAAACATTCACTACTGCGACGAGCATCTTCACAGGAGCATTAAGTGGGAGAACCTGCGATCGGGATGCCTGACCGTGAGCGCGGCTTCCCGTCAACGAAACGCGCACCACTCGTGACATCGCAAGCGTCGAGTACGAGAACTTGCCGCTGTGAATCAAAACGACGTCACCATCCGAAACGGTGATCACACGCCCCTGCAGCGCCAGCTTGATGCTGCCTGTCACAATCACAAGGAGCACAGGACCGTTCGGCGCATTCCCGGCAAGAGTATATGAGGTTCCCCTAATCTCATCGATCAAGATCCCAGCAGCAGTCAGATGGAATGTCCTAAATTCGGGAGCAGGCTCGCGAAAACTAACATTGCCACCCAGACGGCGTGAAAGCTCGCCTACTGACATCGTCCCCGTGCTGCCTAGCCCTAGCCGGACGGCGGCCTCCGCGCCCGCTTCTTCGACCATCGACCGCCCCCCGTGGCGGTGAGGTTCGAGTCGTTCATTTTCGGCGGCCCACCCCTCCACGAGAGCGAGCATGATGAGGTAATCAGGGACCATTTTGGCGGCATTACAGAAGGCTCTGAGGTCGAGCATCGTTTCTCGGATTCCCACCCCGTGGTAAGCACGGGATCCTCCGAGTCGTGAAACGGCGGCGTGCAGATCGCCGCCCCTGATCTTTATATTGGTGAGCGCCTGGACTTCCGGAACGAGCCAATCAGAGGCGCGCATCCATCCGGTTCGCAGACTCACATGATTCCAGTACTTTTGGAGCTCCAGGGATCTTCCTTCGAGCCCTTTCGGGGAAATTTGGGGGACGTCTTCCATGAAAACGTAGTACAAACGGATTGGTATTCGTGTCGCAATCCTGGGCAGCTTTTGCGAAACTTTGCTCATTCGGGACAATAGGTCGCCTGCGACTGGGCCACAGGGAACCCTCCGCAAACGTGCATGGATTCCTGCAGGGTGCACACTTACTGCCGTCGAGTAGTATCAGGCTGCCTCAAGGCCATCTAGCCGCAGTGGAACCGTCGAGTAGTTCTCATGCACGGATAAACCGCAATCCGGCCCGCTCCAGCGCTGCGAGGTTCCCTTCGCGGTTCCCGCCCCTGCGGAAAAATGGGGACCACAACACGTCGGAAGCAGGCCGGACAATCACTGAACATCACGGGTAGTAAATGACAAACTGGTTATTCTTCCAATTCACATCCTGGATATCCTCATTGTTGGAAAGATCGGTTTCTTCGTAGAACCCCGCGTTGGCACCCAGGTCAATTCGGGACCGGAATGAGGTGTAGTACCAGTATTTACCGTTCGGGTTCACCACAGAGTCTGAGACCGGTTGAGTGTAGACCCTGAACGTCACGGTAAATGACTCGCTCGGAAGGAAGGGCCGGAGAAGGGTGTAGTTTTCAACGATTCTGATGACATCTGACCCTCCTGTCGATGAAACGACTTCGGCCGTGCTTCCTGTATAGGTGTACTCGCTGGCGAGAAGCGAAGAAGCGACAACCTCGTATCCAGCCAGCGGCGTGTACTCTCTATTCGTTCTCGTTGAAACATTCTGGCCAATGTAAGTCACCGCAAAATGGGTACCGGCGGGCAATATCACCGCTGAGCTGTTGGTAAATGCTGCAGTAGCTGTGAGTGGTTGGGTGAACTCCGAGAAGGCCCCCACCTCCTCATTTGACTCTGTATCGAAAGTTGTGATTGGCGGAACCTCTTGGATATCCCCAATCGTTGTCGCGAGATCAATCTCAGGAAGCTGAGAAGCGCTTGCCGCTGGTGCGGCCACGGCTGCGACGACGACCGGAACACTCCAGGCGGACATTTTCGTGATAGTTCTGCGAGATACGCCAGAATTCATGTGGTCATTAATAGTCATTTTCTCTTTCATCACTTCTCAGGACAAACTCTCAGCTACCGCGTTCAACAATGGCTCATCGATCGGCGCAATCATCCTCAGATGGCGCTTTTTTAACTACGAAGTGTGAATCTGGCCCGCAGAGGTCCTAGAACTACCCAGACTTTGCCGTTCACCTAGGTAACATGTGATTGATTTTTCGGACTTTGGATGCGAAAGAGTTTTTACGGCCGGGCAGCGACCTGGGCGCCGACCCCTGCAAGGGCTAGCGGTGGTGCAGTCCCATCACGCCCATGACCATTTCTGCGGTCTTTCCGGCACCGACCTAGTGGAACAGACCGACGGCAGTGCCCCAGTTGCACATGACCGCGAGAGTGTGGCGGTTGGCTTTGACGTCCCGCGTCGAGCTGGCTGCGTTGGAGACGATCGGGTAGGGGCCGTTGGGGATTTCGCCAACGAACTCTGGGTGCGTCGGCATCGATCCACACGTAGGCAGGTTCGCTAGGACCGCTCCCGCGCCGTCCGCTGGGCAAAATCGTTGAGGGCCGCCGCAACAGCGTCCGGGTGGCTCAGGGTGGCGTAGTGGCCCCCGGGGATTTCCACGGGCTCGATCCCAAGCCGCTGTTGTACCTGCCGCCTCATGAACGGCGCTGGAAAAAACTGGTCGTCACGGCACAGGATGGCCAGGGTGGGCACGTCCGGATGACGGCCAGGCCAGGGTCCTGACATCCAGGCGCCTTGCTGGTCCCGCTCCCGGTCAGTGGCCTGCTGTGCCAAATCTTCAGGGACCAGGTTGAAGTACGCCTCTTCGGGGATGGCCTCTCGATCATGCCCCGTGTTGGTCCACCAGTCGCCGAAGGTCTCGCCCGGCATCGGAATCATGGCCGAGAGGTACACCAGGCCGTCGGAGTGGAGTTCGTCGCAGACCAACGGCGCCGTGAAGCCACCCAGCGAATGCCCCACCACGATGGTGTGCTCGCCATCGCCAACTGCGTCCGTCACGGCGCGGGTATAGTCCTCAAGCCCGGCGTTCTTGTCTTCGATGGGCAGGTCGACGGCAACCACACCATGCCCGGACGCTTCGAGCAGCGGGCTCACCAGATGCCAGTCCCATGCCGTGGAACCACCACCGTGAATCAGTACGAAAACAGCCATCATTCCCCCGTTTCAGCTCAGGCCGTGTGTGCTGTCACCAGCGCATCCGGCTTACCTTGTACGGGCCCCGCGGCTGTCTCAACGGGGAGCCCGTTTCGGATCCAATACTCGATTCCGCCGATCATTTCCTTCACCGAATACCCCAGTTCCGCGAAGGCCAGCGCAGCGAACGTGCTGCCGTTGCACCCTGGGCCCCAGGAATAGACCACTACTCGGGAGCCGGCTGGGACAAGTTGCTCCGCGAGGGCCGGTATCTGTGCGGTCGGAATATGTACGGCGCCTGGAATATGTCCGTGGTCCCATGAGGATTGGCGGCGGGTATCCACCACAATCCAGGTGCCGGGCGCTGACTCTGCCACTTCCATGACGTCGATCTCGCACTCCAGCTTCGCGCGAAAGTATTCAGATGCAGTAATACTCATGCGAGTTTCGCCAACTTCGCAGACGCCCGGCGGGAGCCCAGCTTGGCGGAAATCCGGAGGCTTGTCTCTGCGGCCATCGGCCCGACTTCACGGACACGCTTGGCGGTCATCCGGGAGGACAAGGAAGAGACAGACAGCGCTGCCACCACGTGATCGTCATGCCCGAAGATCGGGGCGGCAACGCAGCGAACCTCCGGTTCATTCTCCCGGTCATCAATGGAATACCCGCGCCGCCGGATGGCTTCAAAATCAGCTCGGAGCAGTGTCGGGTCCGTGATGGTTTTGTCCGTGAGGGGTTCCAAGTTTCCTGCCAGGATCGGTCCCACCACTTCCTCCGGACTGAACGCGAGCATGGCCTTCCCAACTGCAGTGCAATAGGCCGGCATCGTGGCGCCCACCCGCGACGCCATGCGCACCGTGGCTTCGTCCTCCACTTTGTCCAGGTAGACAACGTCGTGCCCGGAAAGAACCACCAAATGGCAAGTGCTTTCCGTGGCACGCATGAGAGTCCGGAGTTCGCCGTTGGCCACGCTGCGTAGATCCACGCGATCCAGGTAGGACTGTCCCAGCCGCAAACAGCCATGGCCCAGGCGGAACTTGCCTGTTTCGTGGTCACGCTCCAGCAGGTTTTCTTCAAGCAGAGGCGCAGCCAAACGCAACAACGTGCTCTTGTTGAGACCGGAGAGCCGGGTGAGCTCCACGAGTGCAAGCCCATCACCATTGCCTGGTTCCTCGGCCACCACAGTCAGCAAAGCCAGTGCCTTGCGCAGCGATGCCGAGGAATTGCGGGCATCCTTGCCTTCAGTAGTCACTCAGTTCCTCACGAGGTGCTCGGCGTCGTAATCGCGTTTCCAACCCTCCACACCCGGCCGCTGCTGCCATGGCGCGGGACCGGACAAAGGCCGATACTCCACGCCCATGGCCTCGAGCCGCGCCAAGTGTGCACCTGTGAGTCGGGTCAGGAACTCATCGTAGTCCCGGCCCGCGGGGTTGGACCAGAACACTTCGGAGATGGCGCTGAGGCGCGGGAACGCTGCGAACTGCACGCGGCGCGGTGAATCCAAGTGCTCGCTCCAAATGTTGGCTTGGGCTCCTAGGAGCCTGCCCGGGAAGTCCGTGCCTTCAACTCCTGGCAACGGCTCAAACTCGTAGACAGCCTGCAAGGTGGTCACGAAACCAACGGGGACGGGTTCGTCGTCACCGTCGGCCTGGCGGTGGTCCAGGTAGAGCTTGTGCTCAGGGCACATCACAACGTCGTAGCCCTTGCGCAGGGCGTCAATCCCGCCTTCGTACCCGCGCCAGGACGCCACAAGCGCACCGTCCGGAAGGCCGCCGTCGCCGATCTCGTCCCACACGGACGTGGCGCGGCCGTGGTGCTTCAGATGCAACGCCAGCTGCCCGACGAACCAACTGTGCAAGCCGGAAACGTCGTCCAAGCCCAACTCTGCAGCCTTTGCCTGTGCTTGGGCACTCGCCTGCCATTGCGTGAGTGGCACTTCGTCGCCGCCCAGGCTTATCCACGGGGAGGGGAAGATCTCCACCACCTCGTCCAGGACATTCCGGTAGAACTCCAGCGAGGTTTCGGAGACTTCCAAGACGGTCTCATTGATGCCCCACCGCGTCCATACCTCCACAGGAGATGAACCGTCAGCCGGGCCCGCACCGAGCTCCGGATACGCCGCGATGGCAGCTTGGCTGTGGCCCGGAATATCGATCTCCGGGATGACAGTGATATGCCGGTCCGCGGCGAACGCCACGATCTCCCGGAGATCGTCCTGCGTATAGAAACCACCGTGCGGGCGGCCGTCGAATACTCCTGCGCGCCAGGAACCAAGCGACGACTCCCGGCGCCACGCACCAGTTTCGGTCAGCTTGGGGTAGCGGTTAATTTGCATCCGCCAGCCCTGATCGTCCGTGAGGTGCAGGTGAAGAACGTTGAGTTTATGCATGGCCATCACCTCGATGAACCGGAGCACGTTGTCCTTGGGCATGAAATGCCGCGCGACATCCAGCATGGTCCCGCGGTAGCCGAATCGCGGCTTGTCCTCCACAGACACACGGGGAACCGACCATCCCTCAACAGCAACAACAGGAGCCTGCCTCAACGCCGCTGGTCCCAACAACTGCAATAGCGTCTGCGCGCCGTAGAAAGCGCCAGCAACGCCACCCGCAGAAATCACGACGGCGTCACTCACCTCCAAGCGGTAGGCCTCGGCGTCCAGCGAAGGGTCCAGCAGGAGGCGGATGCCCGCCTCACGAGCAGGCGCGGGAGCCAGGTCCCAACCCGTAGCTCCGCCCAAAGCCCGGGTGAGCCAGCGGCGAGGACCGCGCAGTTCAGGGTCGGCACCCACGGAAGTGCCGGCGTCGAGCTCCAACTCGCCCGTGCCTGCGGAGAAGGACCACGGGGCTGGGATCAATTGGTGAAACGCGCTCATCCCTTCACCGCCCCGGCCAGTCCGGACACGAGCTTGCGCTGGACTGATACGAAGAAGATCAGCACTGGAATGGTCATGATGACCGAGCCGGCCATGATGGCTCCCCAATCGTTTTGGTCGGGCTTGAAGAACGTCAGCAAAGCCATGGGCAGCGTCTGATTCTCCTGGGCGGAAATGATGAAGGTCTTGGCGAACAGGAAGTCGTTCCACGTGGAAATGAACGAGAAAACTGAACATGCCACCACACCCGGCGCCACCAAAGGGAACAGGATGGAGCGGACAAAGCGGAAGCTGCTGGCGCCGTCCAAACGGGCAGCCTCCTCGACTTCCAGCGGAACAGCGGCCACGAAACCACGCAGCATCCAGATGGCGAACGGAATACTGAAGCCGACATGGACCAACACCAGCGAGCCCAGTTGGTTCAGGCCCACCAACGGGATGGCCTCACCGGCATTGCGCAGCAGGAAAAAGAGCGGAATGGTCAGGGCTTCCACAGGCACCATCTGCGAAACCAGGATGATGATCAGCAGCTTGGTGCGCATCTTGAAGTTGTAGCGGGTCAACGCCACAGCCGCGAGGAACGCCAGGATGGTGGAAAGCACCACAACCACCAGCGCCACGATCACGCTGTTCAGGAAATACTGGCCAAAATTGTTCACACCCAGGACGCGCCCGAACGAGTCCAGCGACGGTTCCAGTGTGTACGGCGCCGCATCACCGGCGTCGAGCGCTGTTTTGGGCTTCAGCGCGGACAGCACCATCCAGAACAGCGGGAAGGCAACAATCAGCGCGATGACAATCGCGGCGGCATCCGCCCCGAAGCGACGCTTGCCCTGCTTGCGCAGCTTCTGCGGAGCCTCGGCTTTGGCGCTTCGGCGCGGGACTGATGAAACGTCGACGGCGGTCATAGGGCTTCGCCTGTTCTCTTAAGGATCCGGAGGTACACCAGCGTGATGACCATGAGCAGCGCGGTCATGATCACGCCGAGCGCGGAACCGAGGCCATAGAGGCTCGCGGCGAACGCCTGCTGGTAGCCGTAGACGTTGAGCACCAGGTTCTGGCCGGCGATCCCGCCACCGTTGGTCATGATGTAGATCTGCGAGAAGATCTTGAAGTTCCAAATAATGGATTGGATGGTCACCACGATCACGATAGGCCTGAGCATCGGGAGCATGATGCTGCGGGCAATGCGGGGCATGGAAGCGCCATCAATTCTGGCGGCTTCAATGACCTCCGTGGGGATGGCCTGGATGCCTGCGTAGACCGTGACCAGCACGAACGGGAACGAGCACCACACCACTTCGCTGGCTACAAGTCCGAAAGCCGACCATTTGTCGTAGGTCCATGAGTAGCCCTCGAACTGCGTCAGCCCGATGGCCACCAGAGTCTTGTTGACAAGGCCCAAGGTGGGCTCGAACAGGAACAACCACACCGCGCTGCCCGTGACGGCCGGGGTAGCCCATGCACCGAGCGACACCACGAACAGCATCGAACGGACCCACGGGCGCAGCCTGGTGGCCAGCACCGCCAGCGAACTGCCCACCAGCAAGGTGAAGACCACGCAGGCAGTGGCGAAGACCACCGTGTTGCCTAGAACAGTCCAGAACTGCGGATCAGCGAAGAGCTTCTGGTAGTTCTCCAGACCCACAAAATTCAGGGGTGCCTTGCCGCTGACTTGCGCCTGGCGGTAGTCGTACAGGGAGACGTTGATCAGCTGGAAGATCGGGTAGCCGAGCAGTGCGATCAGGACGATGAAGGCAGGGGCAAGATAGAGCCAGGGCTCCAGACCGCGTTTTCCGTTGGCAAAACGCCGGGACTTGCGGGTCGCCGTCGTCGGGCCTTTGCCTGGCGTACCGCCCTGCGGTGTCTCAGGCAGAACCGGGGTGAGCGCTGTCATGATGCGCCTTTGGTTGTTGGACTTTGTGATGGGCCGCAGCGCATTACTTGGACCCGAATGCCGTGTTCATTGCCGTTGCGGCCTCAGTGGTTGCGGCGTTGACGTCAGCCTTGCCCGTGACCACCTTCTGGTACATGCCGGTGAAGACACCCTGGGCATCGATGGTGGACCAGCTCTCAGTTACCGGGACAAACTTGGTTCCGGCGGCCAGGGTGTTGATGAACGGTTCAACCTGCTTGTTGTTCTCCGCAACGGACTTCTGGACATCGCTGAACGTGGGGAGGTTGCCCATGGAATCGAACATCTTCTGCTGATACTTCTTGCTGGCCAGGAGCTTCACGAAGTCAGCTGCCAAGGTGCGGCGTTCGCTGCTGTTGAAGACACCCAGATTGTTGCCGCCGGCGAAGGCCGGCGCGATGGAGCCTGCAGTCTTCCCTGGAACCGGAACCACTGCGAACTTGTCCTTAATGGCGCTGGCCGCAACTGCCTTGTAGTTGAAGTCGCCGCCAATGGTCATGGCCGACTTGCCTGCAATGAACTGCTGGACGCTGGCGTTGCCGCCGAACTCCGCGCAGGTCTGGGCCGGGCAGATGTCGTCCTTGAGGAGGCGAGAGTAGGCTGCGACGCCTTCGCGGGACTCAGCGGAGTCCAGGCCGGCAACGAACGTATCGCCTTCCTTCGTAGCGATCTCGCCGCCGTTGGCCCACAGATACGGCATGGCAGAGAACTGCGCCGCGCCGCCGACGGAGATGCCTAGCAGCTCCGGGTTTGCTGCGCGAACGGCGCGGGCAACGGTTTCTATCTCATCCAAGGTCTTGGGTACCTCAAGACCGAGCTGCTGCAGGAGATCAGTGCGGTAGTAGAGGGCACGAACGCCGACGAACCATGGCACACCGTAGTTCTTGCCATCGATCTCGGTGGTGTCCAGGATCTTCTGGTCCAGGTCCTTCGCCTCATCCCAGGACGTGATGTCCTCGGTGACGTCGGCCAAGCCGCCGGACGCAACGTAGCTGGCGAGGTCGGTGTTGCCGAACTCGGCCACGTCCGGGGCGCTGGAAGGATCGTTGAACGCGGCCTTGAAGCGTTCGGCGCGGCTGTCTACTGGAATGTACTGGACGTCGATCTTGGCACCACTGTGTGCCGCTTCGAATTCAGTAACGGCTTCCTTGACCACTGCGGACTTGGGATCCTGGTTGACCTCGGAGAAGAGCCAAACGCGGACAGTGCCCGTCTGCTCGTCCGAGCTGGAGGCTGCATTGTTTGACGTGGGCGGAGCGCAAGCGGTTAATGCGAGCGCTGCGATGGCTATTGCCGCGGCGGAGCGTGCGAGTTTCAAGTGTCCTCCATGGAGAAATGTTGGGTTCCGCGGGATTTCCCCCTCCGCGGCTATGAGACCAAACACTATGAACGCGCAGGTGTGGGCGGAAGCACATTTACCAAAAGGTTTGCATTGCAAACAAGAATCCAATTTTAAGGTGTTTTGGTCTATACCTAGATCGCTTTTTGGTCTAGTCCTTTGGCTTCCTGCGACTCGACGGGTGCGTAGCTGAGGTTCGGGCTATATACCCCCAGGGGGTACTTGACGCGATACCCCCTACGGGTATAGCTTCGAGTTATGAGCACGCCAGACCTGAGCATGAGCCATCCGGATGCACCCATCATCGAGGTGGATCTGGAGCACGCCGCACCCCACGGGTACACCAGCAACAAGGACGCGTACCTCAAACGCTTGAAGCGGATTGAGGGGCAGGTCCGAGGTATTGCGCGCATGGTGGAGGACGACAAATACTGCATCGACATCCTCACCCAAGTAGCAGCCGCAACCAAGGCACTCCATGCGGTCAGCCTGGGACTCGTTGAAGAGCACATCGGCCACTGTGTGGTGGGTGCAGCCTCCGAGCCCAATCCCGAAGCCCGCGCCGAACAGATCGACGCCAAAGTGAAGGAGGCCACCGATGCCATCGGGCGCCTGCTGCGGTAACTCCGCCACCAACCACCACACCATTCAACTCATCACCAAGGAGCACGCCATGAGCCAGACCATCCAGACCAACGTCAACGTTTCGGGTATGACCTGCGGCCACTGTGTCTCCAGCGTCAGCGAAGAAATCGAATCGCTCAGCGGCGTCGAAAACGTGGCAGTGGATCTCAACCCCGGTGGCCTGTCCACTGTGACCATCACCTCAACCAAGGAGCTCTCGCCGTCGGAAATTGGCGAGGCCGTGGCAGAAGCCGGCTACCTGGTGGTAGCCAACGAAGCTTAGGAGTCCTCTTGAGTAGCCAGGAGACTTTCAACCAACCCGCACACAGGGTCATCGAGCTGGACATCGAGGGCATGACCTGCGCCTCGTGTGTCAATCGAGTGGAACGAAAACTGGGAAAACTCGAGGGTGTAGAGGCCAGCGTCAACCTGCCCCTCGAATCAGCCCACGTCACAGTCCCAGCATCAGTGACGGATCAGCAGATCGTGGACACCGTCAATGCCACCGGCTACAAAGCCACCGTCCGCCAAGCCCCGGCGGCCCACGGACACACCTCCACCAAACAAACCCACGATCGTGGCGCCGCTGTAACGATGCCACGCGGCGAAGCCGGCGGCGTGCGGCAGCATGCGTCTAAGGGAGGCACGACCGAGCATGCAGAGCACGGCGCCGACTTCGCCGCCCAAGCCAACCACGGCGAGCACGGCGAGCACGCTACACACGAAGACCACATGGCTCACGGCCCAGCAGCCTCTACACTGCGCCCCCGCCTGATCGTCGCGGCCCTCCTGACCATCCCCGTGTTCGCAATCTCCATGATCCCCGCGTTGCAGTTCGCCAACTGGGGATGGGTTGTAGGTGCGCTTGCCCTACCAGTGGTGAGCTGGGCGGCCTGGCCCTTCCACCGGGCAGCGGCCATCAACGCACGGCACTTCGCTTCCACCATGGACACGCTCGTTTCCATTGGCGTCATCGCCGCCTACCTCTATTCGGCGTGGCAACTCTTTGTGGATCCCCGGATGACCGAACACCCCGGCATGGAAAACATGTCCGGTGGTGGCCTCTACTTTGAGGTCGCTGCGGTGGTCACAACGTTCCTGCTTCTGGGTCGCTACCTTGAAGCCAACGCCAAGGCCAAAGCGGGCAATGCCCTCAAGGCACTGCTGAATCTGGGCGCCAAGGATGCAACCATCCTGGTGGATGGCGTCGAGCAGAAGATTCCCGCGGATCAGCTCCTCGTGGACGACGTCATCGTTGTCCGCCCGGGCGAAAAGATCGCTACCGACGGCGTGGTCACGGACGGTGCATCCGCCGTCGACGCCTCACTTGTCACGGGCGAATCGGTGCCGGTGGAGGTTGGACCGGGCAGCTTGGTGACGGGCGCTACCATCAACACTTCCGGCCGGCTGCTGGTCCGGGCCACCCGCGTGGGCTCCGACACTACGCTCGCCCAGATGGGGCGTCTGGTCAGTCAGGCGCAGACGGGCAAGGCGCCCATTGCGCGGCTCGCTGACAGGATCAGCTCTGTCTTCGTCCCGATTGTCCTGGTTATCGCCCTGGCCACGTTCCTTCTGTGGCTGTTCTTCTCGGGCGACCTCAACGCAGCCTTCACCGCCGCCGTCGCCGTCCTGGTCATCGCTTGCCCCTGCGCCCTGGGCCTGGCAACTCCCGTCGGGCTACTGACGGGGACGGGCCGCGGAGCTCAGCTGGGCATCCTCATCAAGGGCCCTCAGGTTCTTGAGGACACTCGCCACGTGGACACCATCCTGCTGGACAAGACGGGCACCGTGACCAGTGGCAAGCTCGCTGTGGACCACACAACGGGCCTCAACGGCTACTCGCCGGCCACCGTCTTGACGTTGGCCGGAGCGGTTGAGTCGGCATCAGAGCATCCGATCGCGCACGCAATTACGGCCGCGGCGAAGGACGCCATGCGCGACGCCGGCACTCTCCCTGGTGTTGACGGCTTCAGTTCCGCTCCCGGCGGCGGCGTCAGGGGGTCCGTTGCAGTTGACGGGGTCTCCAAGATGGTGGTCGTCGGACGCTCGGGCTGGCTGGAGGAGAACGGCATCCCGCTCGATTCAAGCCAACGGGAAGCCCTCACGGCCGAAGAAAACGGCGGCGCCACTGCTATCTGGGTTGCGGTGGACGGCAAGGCCGCCGGAATCGTGAGCCTGAGCGACACCATCAAACCTGGCTCGGCAGCTGCGATACAGAAGCTTAAGGGAATGGGAATTCGGCCCATCCTGCTGACCGGCGACAATGCTGCAGTTGCCGCCCAGGTGGCTGCCGCCGTCGGGATCTCACCGGACGACGTGTTCGCCGGCGTACTGCCGGAGGGGAAAGTTGAGGCGGTCAGGAAGCTGCAGGCATCCGGTGCGACGGTTGCCATGGCCGGTGACGGCGTGAACGACGCCGCGGCCTTGGCACAGTCGGACCTTGGAATCGCGATGGGATCCGGCACGGATGTGGCGATAGAAGCCTCGGATTTGACGGTGATGGGCAGTGACCTGGGTCAGCTGGTGCAGGCGATTGAGCTGTCCCGCAAGACTCTGTCCACCATCAAGACCAACCTGTTCTGGGCGTTCTTCTACAACGCAATCGGCATCCCGGTGGCAGCACTCGGGTTCCTGAACCCGATGATCGCCGGCGCAGCAATGGCAGCCAGCTCGGTGCTGGTAGTAGCGAACTCGCTGAGGCTGCGCTCGTTCGGTAAGTAGACCCAACCGACTGGCAGTAGTGGTTGTTCTGACCCTTTAGAACAACCACTACTGCCAGCTACATTTGCGGCCGGGGCTCTAAGCAGTCCCGAACCGAACCGCAGCCCGGGCCTTGGCTTTGGCGGCTTCCTCGTCACGATTCTTAGCCGGGCCGTGGCTCACCAAGGAGTCCAGGAGATGCTGCGTAATATGGGCGATCTCGTGGACAGCCTCCGCGAAAGCTTCCTCATTGGCTTTGGAGGGCTTGGTGGATCCGCTGATTTTGCGCACGTATTGCAGGGCAGCGGCCTCCACTTCGGCGCTCGTGGCGTGCGGTTCGAAGTTATGCAGGGTCCTGATATTGCGGCACATAACCCCATGCTAACTATGGGCAGTGCTCCATGGGGAGGGGTGCCCATCGACGGTTTTTGGATTCCCGGGATAGGTTTTAGCTATTGGATCTTCCGGATGAGCCGGAGGCCGCTGGGGATGCCGAAGAGCTCGGGTCCGAAAAAATGAAGGAGAATCTCATGGCTATTTGGGGTGCAGATGTTGATCAGCTTCGTCAGCTCGGTAACAAGCTGAAGGCCGGTGCTGAGAACATCGAGCAGCAGCGTTCACAGCTCAAGGGCGCACTTGACGGCACCGACTGGAAGGGCCCGGACGCTGACAAGTTCCGCGGCGAGTGGGACAGCCAGCACGCTTCCAACCTGAAGAAGGTTGCCGACGCACTTCGCGAAGCCGGCGATCGCGCTCAGAAGAACGCTGAGCAGCAGCAGCAGGCCTCCAACTAAGACAGTTGGAAGAACCCCGGACGCAGCAGCGTCCGGGGTTCTCGCTGTTAAGGGCGCCGAAACCCGGCCTTGTTCGTCCATGTTGCCGTTGTACGGCGAGGAGCTCGAACAACTCCGGGAATCCCGCGGCCCGGTTGCCCGGAAGCCTTGTTTGTGGCGCTTAGTTGTGGGGCGCCTTCGCGGCCCGCCCGGTGGGGACGGGCTCGACGTCGTTCGGGTGATCCAGAACCCGGGTAACTTCCTGAGATGCCCGGTCTGCCTTTCGATCTCCGCGCAGCTCATCGACGCGTACCAGGACCACGCCGCCCACAATGAGCAGGCCGCCCAGCAGCTGAATTGGCCCGGGGAGTTCACCCAAAAGCAGCCAGGCCCAGATCACGGCGAAGAGCACTTCGGTCAGGGATACGAACGACGCCACCTTCGAACCCAGGCTGCGGGCAGCCATGATTCCGGAAACGTACGCCAGCACTGTGGCCAGGATGATAAGCCCGACGGCGGAGACCCACCAGGGAGTGGTCCACGGCCCAAGCGTTGTGTCGGCGGTGCTGAAACTCATGGGAAGCAGTCCCAACAGGCCCACGAGCCATATGACCAGCGCTCCCACAAACAGACCCCCGGAGGCGAGCACCAGTGGAGGCAGAGAGTCGTTCTCCTTCGCGGTAATGAAGAAGTAGATCACCAGGCAGACGGCGGCGGCCATACCCCAAAGAACTCCGATGAAGTCGACCTTCACGGCGCCGGTCAGGTCAAGCACCAGAACCAGGCCGCCCAGGGACAACAGGGCACCGGCAGCGGTGAGTGCGCGGGGTCGCCGTCGGCTGGCAATCCAGAGCCACAGCACAATCATCACGGGCGCCAGGTACTCCAGCAGTAGTGCTACGCCCACGGACAAGCGGGCCACAGCATTGAAGTAGAAAAGCTGGCAGCCGGCCACTCCGATGAGCCCGAACAGCAGGATGGTGAGCCAGTTGTCCTTGAGTTGGTGCCAGCGGCCGCGAAGAACCACGACGGCGGGAATCGCCAGGATCAGTGCGGCACCAGTGAGGCGCACGGCAACCGCGGCGCCGGGTGACCAACCGGTCTCCAGCATCGACTTGGCAAACGAGCCGGACGTGCCGAAAACGGCGGAAGAAAAGAGTGCGATGCCGAGTCCCGATGCCAGGAAACTCTTTGCATCAGCCTTCGTCGTTGGAGCTGACACAGCAGCCTCCTGTCAGGAGTAAAGTGGGCTTATGGTCATGACAGTACTCCCGAAACATGTAAGGAGTCAAAGTGCTTTTTGCGCCTGACACCGAGGTTGCCCTTCGTAGCGTCGTCAATCTCATCAACACTGCCGCCAACGGTGAGGAATCCCTGGCCACGGTGGAGGACCTCGACTCATTCCTGGACGCCGAAGAGTTCACTGGCTCACGGGTAAATACTCCTGCGGAACTGAACAGCATTAAGCGTCTGCGCAGCGAACTGGCTGCACTTTGGAGCGCCGACGAAGACACTGCGGCCAAGTCCGTCAACAAGCTGCTCACCGACGCCAAGGCGCTCCCCCAGCTCGTGAAACACGATCACTGGGATTGGCATCTCCACGCCACCACGCCGGAAGCGCCCCTGGCAGACCGGATGGGCACTGAAGCTGCCATGGCCATCATCGACGTCATCCGCAGCAAAGAGATGGAGCGCATGCGCGTATGCGCCGCGGACGACTGTGACGCCGTGGTTCTGGACCTCAGCCGCAACCGCTCAAAGCTCTACTGCGACACCGGCAACTGCGCTAACCGCGCCCACGTCGCGGCATATCGGGCAAGAAAGGCCGCCGAGGGCGAGTAATACCGGAGGGCTGCACCAAGCTCAGCACGTCACGCAGAAAATCCGACACCCCACAAAAAAGGCGCTCCCCCACTAAGATGAGGAAGCGCCGGAAAGTCAGCGGCCGTCGTCGGGCGTTTCAGTCCCGTCATCCGGACCACCAGGACCGCCGTGGCCGGGACGCTTGGAGCTGAGGTTGACGCCGGAACCCTTGCCGAGGTGGTCGGCGTTCTCCTTGTGGCTCATGGACAGCATGGCGGCCACAACGAGGCTCACGATGAACGCGATGCCGGCGCCAGTGAAGGCGAGGTCGAAGCGCGGGGCACGCGCGCTTCCGCCGGACGCGAAAATGAGCACGGCAACAAAGGCCAGTACTGCAAAGAACGCGGAGAACATGAGGGGTCCCTTGACCGAGGTCCGCATCTTGCGCGGTTCTCCTGGTGTCTGGTCTGCCACGGTCATTCCTCCAATGATGGCGGTTCGTGTCCGCCGGTCAGTAAAAGTTCTACAACGAGTAGAACGTCCAACTCCTAGTTTACGGCCTCAGGCGAAGCGCCGGGCGCAGCAGCTTGGGCCGGGCCTCCGGCAGCGGTCCGTGCGTCGTGCCGCAGCGTCAGGCCGGACAGGATCCACAGCACACCGGAAATGATGGCCCCGCCACCGGCAACGCCCAACAGTGCATGCGCGCCCAGCGACGTGAAGAACGGCAGCATCACCGCAGTGCCCACAGCAATAACGCCCGAGATGAGCCAGTCACGCGCCAACGAGTCCCGCTTCCGGAGGCCCTGGACGAACTCAAGGAGGCCCAGCACCAGCAATGCAAACATGGCCGAAAGGGCAACCCCGTCGTCAGACTGTGTGACCAACGCGCCGATGCCTCCGAGCGCAACAACCACCGGCACGGCAACGGGCAATGCGCGGGACATCCACACAGCCGCTGCAGTCGCCAGCAGGTACAGCCCCACAGCCCACGCCATGACGTGAACGGATGGCGAAGCCCAAAAGATGGTGACCGCACCGAACAACAGCGCAACCGTCGCGCGGATCAGCACGGGTTTCCAGAGTTCAGCCGCGGAGGCAGAAGGAGACTGGGCAGGAGTCGCTGGGAGAGTCACCCGTCCAGTTTAGTGCGAACCGAGCACCATCCACCGATCGGTCCTCGCGCGCAGCCCCAAAGTCACGCCGCGGGCCAGCATGTAGCCCAACGCAAACGCCGCCCACAACCAAAGGAGCCCCGCCTCGCCGTCGGGCTTTGTTTGGTGGATGACCACCAGCAACGGCAAGTAGACCACCAAATTTACGACGCCGGCAACCGCCAGGTAGCGTGCGTCGCCGGCGCCTATGAGAACTCCGTCCAGGACGAACACGTAGCCAGCCAGGGGCTGCCCCACGGCGAGGACCCAGAGGGCGACGGTGAGGGCTGACCGGACACCGGCGTCGGAGGTGAAGAGGTATCCGGCCCAGGGTGCCGCAATGGCCAGAAGCACGCCGGTGATCACACCGAACCCGAGTCCCCAGCGGATCATGGTGCGGGTCAGTTCACGCACGCGTTCTGCGTTCCTGGCGCCGAGTTCCTTGCCGATCAGGGCCTGCGCCGCAATGGCCAGCGCATCCAAGGCAAAGGCGAGGAAGGAGAAAATCGTCATGGCCAGCTGGTGTGCCGCAAGGTTCACGGCGCCTTGGGCGGTCACCACGAGGACAGTTGCGAGGATTGCCAGGCGAAGGCTCAGCGTGCGGAGCATGAGCCACGAACCCACCTTGGTCATGGCCCGGACGCCGTGCCGGTCGGGCTTGAGGGACACTCCGTGGTGCCGCGCATTCCGGCCGACCATCACCAAATAGACGGCGGCCATGGCCCATTGTGCAATGCTCGTGCCAATCGCGGAGCCAGCCACGGACATATTCAACCCGTACACGAAGAACACGTTGAGGGCGATGTTGACGGCGAAGCCCGCAGTTGCCACCACCAGCGGCGTCCGGGTGTCCTGCAACCCCCTCAGGACGCCCGTGCCGGCAAAGATAAGGAGCATCGCGGCCAAGCCAGGCATGGACCAGCGAAGGTAATCGACGGCGAATTGCTGCACGTCGCCAGTAGCTCCCATGAACCCAACCAACGGCTCGGCCGCAACGAAACCGGCCACGGCGAGCGCCAGCCCGAGCAGCAGTGCCAGCCAGACGCCGTCGCGCCCTGCTGCCAAAGCCTTCCCCAGCTTGCCGTCGCCGATCGCCCGGGCGACTGCCGGCGTCGTCGAGTATGCCAGGAAGACCATGAGCCCCACGGCGGTGTGCAGGATGGTGGATGCAAGGCCAACACCTGCCAGCTGGTCGACGCCCAGGTGCCCCACGATTGCGGAGTCAGCCAGCAAGAACAGCGGCTCGGCAATGAGCGCGCCGAAGGCAGGGACGGCCAGGCGCAGGATCTCGCGGGCGTTGGAGCGGGGTGTGGTGGTTGTGGTTTGAGGCACTAAACAAGCCTAGTCGGCCGCGGGCCGGGTACATTTGGGCGGTGTCTCACGAGCAACCCGTCACCGTTTCCGTAGCCCGCACCATTCTTCCCGGCTATACCCGGCAGGCCAATGCTTGGGCCCATGCAGGCCAGGAGCTCGCCCGCGAATGGCCTGGATATCTGGGATCCGGCTGGGTGCGCAATGGGGTGGACTCCGCTGAATGGCACATGCTTTACCGCTTCGCGGACGCCGATTCACTGCAGGAGTGGGAGGACTCCGAGGAGCGTCGCTGGTGGATCGATAGCGCCAGGGACATGATGGAGACCACGCGGGTGGAGCGGCACACGGGCATCGAAGGATGGTTTTCGCGGCCCGGGGACGTCTCGGTGGTTGTGCCCGAAACAGTGGTGCCGCCACGCTGGAAGCAGGCCATCAGCATCTTCCTGCCCTTCTTCCCGCTCAGTCTGCTGGCAAATTTCCTACTGCACCCCCTGACCCAGGACTGGCCACTGGTGTTGTCGGTGCTGCTCAACATCGTCATCCTGACGCCTTTGATGACGTATATCTTCCTGCCGATCACCACCAGGCTCCTCCAGCCGTGGCTTCAAGCAAAGCCGCGCAAGCGGCCTCGGTAGCTGAGGCTTTGGTCATAAAAAGCCATGATTAGTTGACACTTCAACTTAATTTCGGAAGGGTTGAAGACATGAACAAGTCCAGCTTGACCACCACAGCCCTGACCATCCTGCGTGTTATCGCAGGATTTCTCTTCGCCGCGCACGGTTGGCAGAAGTTCAACGAATTCACCATCGCCGGCACGCAAGCCTCTTTCACGCAGATGGGAGTGCCCGGCGCTTCCGCTGTGGCCCCGATCGTCGCCACGCTCGAGCTTGTGGGTGGCATCGCCCTGATCATCGGCCTTCTGACCCGCGTCTTTGCTGCCCTTTTGGCCGTCAACATGCTCGGCGCGCTCTTCCTGGTGCACGCCCCAGCCGGCGTATTCGTCGGTAATGGCGGGTACGAGCTTGTGCTGCTGTTTGCAGGCGCCGCATTGGCTCTCGCACTGGCCGGCGCGGGCAGGATCTCCGCCGACGCCGCACTGTTCGGCCGTCAAAGCTCCAAGCTGCGCGTCCTCGCGTAACCCCCCCCACCCCCGGACGCTCTCTCAGATAACACGCCCTTCAGCCCGATGCTCTCTCACTCTCTTCAGGAAAGTGAGAGAGCATCCGGCTTTAAGGGCCAGGATGTGAGAGAGCGATCCAAGTCATGGCGCCGTTCCAGCGGGCGCTGCCAGGGAGATGTTGGTGCCGGGGCCGTGCTTCTGCAGCTTTCGGTGGTACAAATAGCCTGATGATGACCCTCCTCACCGGCGTCGGCGCCAGCACTGGTACAGCCCGAGGCACTGCCCGGCTCATCCACGGCCCCGACGAATTCACGCGCTTCCAGTCCGGCGACGTACTGGTTTGCCGCACTACCGACCCCGCGTGGACGCCCCTCTTCGGCATGGCATCAGCGGTGGTCACGGAGACCGGAGGAATGTTGTCGCACGCTGCGATCGTCGCACGCGAGTTCGGGATCCCGGCCGTGCTGGGAATTCGTGATGCGCTGAACCTGCTCGCTGACGGGGAAACGTTGGCCGTTGATGGATCACTGGGAACCGTCACCCTGATGGATACCAAATGACGCTCCTCACTTTGCATGCCGTCCGCCTGCTTGGTTTCGCAGATACCCCAACGGTTGCGGCCCGCTTCTCGCAAGACCCCGGCTTGGTGGAGTCCCAACTCATCGACGCCGGTGTGAACGGCTTGGTTTCGCACAGCACCTTCGCGGGGACCAGCGGTTGGTCCCTGTCGAGCCTCGGGAGGGCTGAGAACCAGAGATTACTGGCCGAAGAACTGGACCGCACCGGTGCGCGCATCGCAGTCTTGGCCGTTCATGAGGACTTCGCGGACATCAACACCGGAGTTGTGGCTGCCTGCAGCGCCATCCAGCTGCAGACATCGCCCAGTGAAGACGCCATGGATGTCCTGATAGGCGCCTTGGCGTCGTGGCGTCCACTCGAAGCGCAGCTGACCGGTTTGCTGCCTCGCTTCGGCGGCTACTCCGAGCGCCTGCTGCTCGCGCTGAAGCACGCGGTCCAGGACACGGCATGGCTCGCCGCTACCGATCGCGATTCCTTCCATCGGGCATGGTTCGAACTTCATGAGGACCTCATTGCGACCCTCGGCATCCAGCGCCAGTAGTCAGTCTTAGTCACGTAACAGAAACCTGCCGCCAGTAAACTGCCACCATGAGCGATGATGCCGCCAACTCAGTGACCCTCCGCTTCCTGGCGGCTCCCATGGACATCGGACACAGCGGGTCCGTCGACGCCGGGACAGTCCTTGAGTGGGTGGACAAAGCAGCGTATGCCGCGGCGGTTGGTTGGGCCAAGGCGTATTGCGTCACGGCGTACGTGGGAAACATCCACTTCACAGACCCCGTGAACAGCGGCGACATGGTGGAAGTGACCTCCACCATCGTCTACACCGGCCGGTCCTCCATGCACATCCACACAGTGGTCAGTTCCCGCGATCCCAAAGGCGGGCCGGAAACAATGCACAGCCAGTGCATGGTGATCTTCGTGGCCGTCGGACCCGACGGGAAGCCGATTCCGGTCCCCCAGTTTGAGCCGTCCACACCCGAGGAAATAGAGCAGCGCGACCATGCGCTGGCTCGCATCGAGGTCCGCGAGCAGATCGTCAACGCGATGAACGCCCAGGAATATACCGACGCCGGAACAGCCGAGCGCGTCGTCCTGCGGTTTATGGCGTCCCCCACTGATGTGAACTGGGGCGGCAAGGTCCACGGCGGCATCGTGATGAAGTGGATCGACGAAGCCGCATACGTATGCGCCTCCCGATACTGCGGCAAAGACACCGTGGCCGTGTTCTCCGGGGGTGTCCGCTTCTACCGGCCCCTGCTGATAGGCCACGTCGTGGAGGTAGAAGCGCGGCTCGTGTACACCGGTGCCAAGGGCATGCATATCGCGGTCCACGTGCGCTCCGGTGATCCTAAAACCCGCGAAATGAACCTGACCACGTATTGCCTCACGGTGATGGTGGCGCGCGACGAAACAGGGACGGCAGTCCCCATCCCGCCCTGGGTACCCGTGTCTGACGAGGACAGGAAGTTGCATGCCCATGCCCGCGAACTCCTGGAAATCCGCGGCCGGGCACCAGGAAACCGGCTGCCGGATCATCTGAAGAAGCTCGCCGAGAGTTAGTGCGGGCTCCTACGTCTACTTAAGTGCCTCAGCAGCTTCAACAAGCTGCTGAGGCATCGTCATTTTCCGCGCCGTCTTCCCGGCGTTCGCCGTGTCGTTCCGGCGTTGGTCGTGCTCCAAACGCGTGCCGGCTTCCACGGCAGGCCTTCCCGGGCTTCCCCGCGCCTCCCGTGACCGACAACGGCGACTCCAGCGACCCCACATTCGTTATCAGTCCGGATGTGCTGGCCCCTCACAGAAGGAATCTCGGCGATTCCACGACACGAATCCAGCCATCGCGACACTTGAGGGTTGAGTGATTACGGCAAAAGAGGCGGAGGTGTTTCGGGGCTCGGACGAACCAGGCAGATCGAACAGCACAAAGGCTTTTTGGCACCGCCAAGTGGTCGAACAGCCTTTTCCATAAGGGGTCAGCAGTTTGCATAAGCAGAAGATAAATATCGTCCTGGACTACGTCTCCAAGGGTCTGGGCGTGAGAATCGTCGGCGCACCCGGTAGCGGCCGAACCAGTCTCCTCAAGAGCGTCGTTGCGAAACTGGAAGAAGACGGGGCCACGGTCTACACCATGTTCGCTGCACCAGCTCTTGCGGCAGTGCCTTTTGCAGGCGTTCTCTCTCTGGGCTTGGATCTTCGTTCCAGGACAATCGGAATTCTCGGCATCGTGGACCTCCTTTCGGTCCAGATGGCCAGGTCCGGGGTGCATCTGATTGCCATCGACGATCTGGAGAACCTGGATCGGGAGTCATTGGCAGTGGTTGATGTCCTGCGGAGAAGGAACAATGTTCCGCTGATCACCACCATGAACGATCGGCCGTTCCAGTCCAGAACTTCCGGCTACTTGGGGAGCATTCCCGAAGCAACTGTCTCCCTGCCGCCACTCGAATACGAACAAACCAGCAAACTCATTCTGAACACCCTTGGTCACCCCGCCGAAGTGGACGTGGTAGCGCGTGTTCTGAGTAAGTCCGGCGGCAATCTACGGTTGGCAGTCCGGATCATCCAAACCTCGGTCCTCAGTGAACGCTTGATTCTCAAGAACGGCCGATGGTGTCTGAACGGCACAAAGTTGATGAACGAACACCTTCACGGCACAGTGGAAGCCCTGCTTCAGGGGTTGCGGCCGGAAGAAGTCCGGGCACTCAACAAGATGTCACTTCTTGGACCCAGCCCGGTTGACCGCTTGGTGGCAGAAGTAGGCGAGGACGTCCTCGATAACCTTGAATACAACGGTTTGCTTTCGGTAATAGAAGGCCCGGACGAGACCCTCCTTGCGGCTGTCTTTCCACCAATAGTGGACGATTACCTTCGCGCCCACACGCTCAGCTCCAGGAGAATACTCCAGAGCGCAGTATCAGATCATGTCGCTGCAGAAGCGGGCGATCATCCTGCGCCAGCGCCCACAGATGACATGTTGTCTGCCTCGGTATCCGTGCTTCGCACGGAAATGGGCAGCAACCACGCGGCTGCCACCCGGTACTTCCAGCAGCGGCGCGACTCCTTTGAAGAAAACCGCTACCAAACATGGGTACGCGATCGCAGCCTGTCCAATGCTGTCGCGGTACTTAGTGTCTATTGGGGGGCGCCCGCCAACCCTCACCGAATCCAAGAGGTTCTCCGGCGAACTGACACTGAAAGTGGTGAATCAGAAGACCTCTTCTTCTTCACCATGTCCTTGGCTTGGTGGCAGTTCTCACACGAAAAAGACTTGGCCGGCGCAGTTGCAACAATGCAGGCTCTATCCTCCAAAGAACCACGCCTACTGCACGAAGCCAAAGCGTTCGCAGCATTCCTGACCGCAAACCATAGCGGCATGCCCAGCGACCATCATGTTTTCGCCGATGCCACGGGCCTTGGGCTGCAGGGCGGCATCATCCCCACCATGATGGGGATGCTGGAGCTATACCGGCTCAACCCCCAAGGAGCATTAAGCGCACTTGACTCAGCAAACGAGGCCTGCAGTTTTCCTAACTTCGAGTCTTTCATTCGCGGAATGGCAATGCTCTCGAGTGGCCGTGAAGAGGAGGCGCTGGTCATGGCACTCGACTGCCGGGAAAAGGCCTTACAGGACTTCGATCAGTTTGCTTTCGTAAGTCAGAGTTACATAGCAGCCCTCGCCCTCCTTCACCATGGTTTGTTCGATGAAGCCGAATATCTCATGGGTCGCGCCTTTTCATTGGGTAAACCGGGATTTCTTGTGGATTCGTTGCACGTGGCCATGCTGCGTCTTTCATCCCTGCGAAACGCTGTTCCGGCAACCTCCCATGGAGTGGCAGCGGGGTCTCAGGGCCGCGACATTGGACCGTTCCCTGGTTTAGGAACCGGGTTGCACGACCTCGCTGCCAGCCGTCCCGCCAGCGCCAAAGCCTTTGACGAAAGAGCCAGCCGAATCATCGAGAAGTCGCTGGCGCGCGGTTTTACTTTCGAAGCGATGCATACGGGGCTTTTTGCTCTGGGGCTCCTCCCGGGCCCCCGTGTCCGGAGGCTTCTCCAGAAGATCCTGGAGGACCGCGGGATCACGGTCCACGATCAGCTCCTCACCATTGCCGGCGCAGCCATAGAGATGGACCTTCCCCGCCTACGGCATTTGCTTGACACCTATGTGCTGGATGGAGACACGTTCCAAGTCGCGATGGTTCTTCGCGGAGCGGAGCAGCGGTGCCAGCTCAGCGGCGAGCCTGCTGCTGCGAGCGAGATGAGAAGGGCAGCCAAGGAGTTCACCGCCCGCTTCCGCATGGTGGGGACATTGTTCAATTTCAGATCAGAGCCTCCCGGCTCTTCCTTGACCATGAGGGAGATAGAGGTTGCCCTCGTCGCCGGGCAGCAAAGCAACCATGACATCGCCGAGCACTTCGGCATCAGCATCCGGACTGTGGAGAGCCACATATCCAACGCACTGCGGAAAACCGATACAACCACTAGAAAACAACTTGCTGATCTCATTCGAGCTGCGCCGAAGCCCCTAACGTCAGGCGCCACGGAGCAAGCCACTTCGTAGGGCCGCTTACACCAGGGCATGTACACGCTGCACCATTGCCAACGGAAAGACGCCTGAAGACGCAAGGGAGGTTGCCATAGTGGCCTCTCGTACTCGGTGATTCCGTACTTCTGACAACAGCGGGTTGCTCCGCCTGTCTGATTATGGAAGGGCCCGCGACACGAGGCGATCTGACTGCTCCCAAAGTACTAGGGGTGGGGAACCAAGGTCAGTGTGGTCACGGCGCGCTCTTGCCCCCTCGCTCCAACACTGAGCCCGCGCATTAGGGGCCACTGATAGGGCGCCGGAGCGGGCTAGTTTACTCATGTGTCAGATCAACATCACCTTACGGCTGGCGCGGGAGAAACCTGGGCTTGTGCATCGAACGGGGGCAAATTGGGAGCTGTTGCATACACCTTTGATGTCGATTTCGTCCACAGAAATCCGATCCTCTCCACGGCAATAATGTCCGAGTGGAAGACCAGTACCGAAGCCGCAACGCTGGGGAAGTTCTATAGCTCGTGGTCAGCCTTTTCGCTTGATCATCCAAGAGCTGCTCACTGGATAGCCCTGGATGCTTTTTTTGATGATGAGGTGCCCCTTCCACTTAAAGTTCGCACCATCGCGGCAACCGGCCGACGCTGCATTGTGTTGGGAAGGGTTAGCCCGGTTCAACGATCTGCGCTATCCGCAGAGGGTGCCGTTGCAATTCTGGATGATGACTGGACAGCTGCTGAGATTCCCGGGCAGATTGAAGCCATTGTGGTTGGGGCAGTACCCGTCCTTCCAGCACAATCAAGCATCGGAAGTAGGCTCACCGACCGTGAAATCCAAGTACTGGAGCTCTTCGCGCAACGCAGGGCTTTGACAGCTTCGTCTTTGGCCGCAGCACTTGGACTCCGTACCACCACCGTGCGAGGTCATCTCTTCCGCGGCCGTAGGAAGCTCACTGCGGCCGGCCTCAAGTGTGCCACGCGTGGAGAACTTGCCAACGCACTTCAGGAAATTGGGTACAGCCACACGGACGCTCAGTGGCATGCCGCTGGGAGATGGTGAACCAGCAAGGGACGCTGGTGAGCCAGGACAATGGCGAACAATCGACATGGTTCCCTGGTGGAGCTCAAGGTCGGCTTCCAGATGTGCGCACTGATCGCAACAGGCGGTAACAACCTGCCACTTAGATGTCTGGCCATCTACCCTTAGACCGTCGCAGCAGCCTAACCGATCTCAGGATTCCTTTGACGCGCTTTCCGTCGTTTCCGTCGGAAGGTGTGACCGATATGTTGTTCTCAGTGGAGCCATCCGCAAAGTCACACCCGAGGCATAGCCCTGTAGGTTCTGCTTGCCAGCACCGTATTTTCGCCCCTCCGAATTGCGGCCGTCTACTCGTCAGTGGGACGGAGGCACCGATCGCGGCGCCGGCATTCGCAACTCGACCCACTTGCCATTCAAATGCCGGGGCTGGGTTGGGGCCCTGTCAGGCATCCACTCGAGCCGGTCTCTGCGGCCTGAAACCTGTTAGGACGGCCTCGTCTGCGGCCTCGTCGGATGCTTCAGGCAGCTGCGGGTCACAGCGGAGGCTATCGCCAACTACGAGCAATCAGATGTGCGGTGACACGCTGATGGTGCAGCAGCTTCATCGGATCAGTGCTGGATGTCAGCGCAAAGCCGCTGAGAGGAATGCGCTTGGAAGGGCGTCGCGTAGACAATCCCGCGGCAGGGGTCTTCAGGACTCGCGGATCTACGGCAATAGCAGCGAGTAGCGGCATCGGCTCTTGGGCGGCGGAGTCCTTAATGCATTTCAGCTATGCCCTGGCGGAATCCAGGCTGAGGGGAACTTATGGGCTGATGTGGGCGGCTGATTAAGAATGCGCGCAGTAAAATCCACATGGCTTGATGGTGCGGAATAGCGGACTGCACATGGCCCGCGTTCGCGGGGTCGAACTTCCCATCCGGCGCGAATACCGAGACTCGGACCTGTGGGTGGAGAACGCGACCCACGGGTTCGACACGTGGGGGGAACCCGTAGGTACGCTCTCTTCCAATTCAGGGGCAATAACTATCCCCTTGACCCGGCATGGTCAATTGAAAGCGTCCACTGACCAAACCGGGGGACTATCGTTTCAACTTCTAGTCGCTTGAGTTCAGAACTACCTTGATGACAGACACCGTGGTGGTGCCGTTGTAGGTCACCGTCACGGTCATGGTAGCGGTAGATGGCACTTCATCAGAGCTCAGGTTCTGTGTACTCACTGCAAAGAGTGCAACACCATCAGCGCCCGTGACACTCGATGCATTCCGGCTCTGATCTTCCTCGGGGCCGTCATTATCCGGCGCCGGGTACTCGTAGATACCCAGGACGTCGCCGTCCTCATTCTGACCTGAGACCTGGACGGTGACGCTGGCCCCGACAATGGGGTTGCCGTTTGCGTCCGTTACCGTGACGGGGAAGTCGTACGCCCTCTGATCCGCATCTTCTTCATTGCTCCCATAGTGGTGGTCACCCTTCCAATCAGTGATGACGGTTCCGGGTCCAGGCGTCACTACGACAGGAGCGAGTGAGGCGGCGACCGCCGGAGTTGCGGCAGCTACTGCAATCAGTGGAATGCTCCAAGCCGTGCCGATAACAACCTTACGTCGGTCGATATCCGGATTTTTTATCTTGCCTTTATCCAAGGTCATCGTTTGCTCCTTCAAGCCAGTCAGCGCGCTAGCCGACTGAAGTAAATTTGAGGTGGAAATATTGGTGCAAACGGAACTTATCATTGTGCTCATTTGGCACAGTTTTCACTGCTTGGAATGTACTACACGATGTTCTGGTGGATAACGCACAACTGCTCCCGGCGTCGTTCCGGCTTAGCGGCCGCCCTCGGCACCGCCACAACATGCGAGGGGGTTACCCGCCGGGCCCAACCACTAGGCGGCTATCAGAAGGCCATGGGCCTGAAGTTCCTCCACACTACTCAGCAAATGGGACTCGTAACCGGTTGGGAGTCCTATCCGGGGCGCGATCCGCATGGCAAGGCCGTCGATGTCGCAGGGAGTTGCGAGTGCGTGCCAGATCGCCGGCCCTACACCGGATAGCCGGACTACCCCTTCGCCGGTCATGACAATCAGTTCTGATCCATCTCCATCTGCCAGCGGAATCTCAACGGCGTCTACCAGCTCGGCTCTCTTGAGAAGCGCGGGGCGATCACCGTCGTCGCACCCATGTCGTTCGGGCGGCTGCGTCCCCTCCCCCAGGACTGACGTCCACGTCTTGGAGATGGCTGGCCGCTCAAGGAGCGCGGGCAAAAGGACTGCCAAGTCTCCCGCCTCGCGGTAAGTCACCCTGACAGCGCCACCCGTGGCGTCAAGGATCTCGCATAGACGTCTCAGCGGCTGGTGGACGTCACCCAACGATGAGGTGTGCGGTGCCAATTCGATAATCGCTTCCGCATGACCCAGCGCGGTGACCGTGGGCACGCTGGCGTCCGGATTTCGGTCCAACAGGACCACTGACGCCAGCGTCGGCTTGGCCGGCGCCACGAGTAACCCAAGTTCGTCGGGGCCGATCTGATGCTTGGGAGCGGCCAGATCTTCGACTATCACGGAGAGTGGCTTCGCGTACGGAACGATCACGTCCGAGCCATCAACAGCAACGGTCTCATCTGTGACGTAGCCCAGAGCAGCGCCGAGGCGTCTTGTCGCGGTGGTCTTTCCCATGCCCGAACGGCCTACGAGGGCAACGGAACGGCCGGTTTTCCGATCAGCCAGTGCCGCGGCATGCAACATGACCAAGTCACCCCGGCCGGCGGTGATGCCCGCTAAGGTAACGGCGCTTGTCAGTTCCGATGCGAATTCCTTGAATGTACGGCCGGTTACGATGGCGGCGCCAACAGCCGAGGAGACCGTTGCCCGAAATGGACGTTCTCCCGAGTGGGCCAAAACTGCCGTCGGGATTTTCTCGGGACGCGGCATCGACTCGCCCGGAAGATCGAGGCAGCGGGACCAGGCACGCCGCAGCTCCGTTTGAAGGTCCTCGGTCACTCCCGCATGCAGCACCACGGAGACCTCTGCCCCCAGGACACGGAGATTTAATTCCCCCTGTATCGCATCCTTGGCTTGTTTTCCTGCCAACTCGACCCCTGCAATTATTTCGTGATTGCTCTCCGCCGACCCTGTAGTCATCGTGGTCCTCCTCTTCCTGGAAGTGGCCCTTTACTGAGGGCTTCAGCCCAGAGACCACTTACGGCGCACGCGCGGCGCAGTCAAACAGTACATCGGCCTCTTTGATTGCTTGCAATCAATATCACCAAATGATGCTGGCTGCATGGAAATCACTCAGCAAGGGCATTAGTCGCGACCACGTAGAAGCGAAAGGAACCTTCCACTGATAGACGGTATGGGCCGCATATAGTCAGGTTCTGGATTCAATCAAACGGCTTGCTACTTCAATTTCCAAAAGGGCACACATTTTTCCAGTGCAGCTTTTAGTCCACATAGATCAAATCAAGACAAGCATGTCTTTCAGCGAACCAGGGTAAATCTAGCCGACCAGGTTTTCGGCCGCGACGTCCATGTGAGCGATGATCGTCTCCCGCGCTTTCGCAGCGTTCCCGGTCTCAATGGCGGCCACAATGTCGTGATGCCGCCCGACGCTCATGTTCCGGGTGGCGCGTTCCAACCCTGCGAACATGATGGACATCCGGATGGAGCCCTCCAGTGATTCCCACGAGTGCAGGAGGGTTTCGTTTCCGGACAGGCGGCAGAGCGTGCGGTGGAACTCCAGGTCGGATTCGATCCGCTCCTCCAGCGAGGACTTGGCAGCCTTTTCCATAGTGTCGACGGCGGCACGCAACTCTGCGAGCGCGGCGTCCTTGTCCGGCATGTCACTGAGGGTCCTGGCGGCCAACGATTCCAGAACCCCGCGGACTGCGAAGATGTCCCGGATTTCCTTGACGTCCAGATGCCGGACGGACATGCGGCCCCGTGCTCCCGCGGAGATCAGACCTTCTTGTTCCAGCTGGCGCAGGGCTTCACGGAGGGTGCCGCGGCTGATTTGCAGCATGTCCGAGAGCTCGGTTTCCACGAGGTGCCGCCCGGGTTCGAGTTCACCGCTGGTGATCGCGGTCCGCAGCGCTGCGAGCGCTTGTTCACGGAGGCTCTTCTTCTCAAGTCCCAGCAGGGATGCGGTGGCCATGATGTGTCCTCGGTTCTATGGGCAACTGCTGACAGTCCGGTGTTAACAGTTGATACTACGGGCAGGAGTGCGGGAGGAGCATTACATCCCCTTCCGCACTCCGGCCGGAAAATATGAAGTTCAGCCGAGTTCCGCCAGCACCTTGGCCACTATCCGGTCCACGGACAGTCCGTAGCGCTCGTGCAGCGTCGGCAGCGCACCGGCGTCGAGGAATTGGTCCGGAAGCGCGATGGGAACCACGCGCTTGCCGAGACCGGCGGTGACGACGGCGGACGCAACAGTTTCGAACAGACCGCCGACAACGGTGTGGTTCTCCAGCGTGACAGCAAGCCGGCCGGTGTTCAGCTCCGCGAGTACGGTGGCCGAGTCGAAGGGTTTGATGGTGGGCGTGTGCACCACGGCCACATCCACGTTATGGGCAGCCAACGCATCCGCGGCCTGCAGCGCACGCATGGTCATCAGGCCGGAGGAAACGAACACCACATCGTTGCCGCCACGGAGGACTTTGGCTTTGCCGAGCTCGAATGTGTAGTCGTACTCATCCAGGACCGTGGGCACGTTGCCGCGCAGCAAGCGCAGGTACGTGGGCCCATCGGAGGCCGCAAGCTGGGGAACAGCCTGCTCGATGTCCACGGAGTCACAGGGGTCCACGATGGTGAGGTTAGGCATGCCGCGGAAGATCGCCATGTCCTCGGTGGCCTGGTGGCTGGGTCCGTAGCCGGTGGTCAGGCCTGGGAGCCCGCCGATGATATTGACGTTCAGATTGGGCTCGGCGATGTCGAGGCACAGGAAGTCATACGCACGCCGGGCCGCGAACACTGAGTACGTGGAAGCGAACGGGATCAGCCCGGTCTCGGCCATGCCTGCGGCCGCACCGAACAGGAGCTGCTCGGCCATTCCCATCTGGAAGAACCGTTCCGGGAAGGCCTTGGCGAAGATGTGCATGTCCGTGTACTTGCCGAGGTCCGCGGTCAGGCCCACGATCCGGGAATCAGCCTCGGCGGCTTTGACCAGCGCATGCCCAAAGGGAGCGGAGGTGGTCTTTTGGCCGGGATCAGCGAAGGACGCGATCATGGCAGAGGTCTTGAGCTTTGCTTTGGTGGTAACTGTGCTCATGCTGAAGCCGTCCCTTCGTATCCTGCGGTCAGCTGTTCGCGGCAAATCTGCCACTCGTGTTCTTCGATGCGCATGAAGTGCGCCTTTTCACGGGTTTCCAGCAACGGCACGCCGCGCCCAACCTTGGTGTCGCAGAGGATCACGGACGGCTGTCCGGAAGCAGCCGAGCGCGCCGCGATGTTGTCGAATGCTGCCAGCAGCGCACCGACGTCGTTCCCGTCCACGCGCTGGGTGTACCAGCCGAACGATTCCCACTTCTCGGTGACCGGTTCGGTACGGAGCACGGTGTCCGTGGCGCCGTCGGCCTGGAGGGCGTTGATGTCCACCATGGCCGTCAGGTTGCCGAGCTGGTGGTGGTGCGCACCCATGGCGGCCTCCCATGTTGAACCCTCGTCGAGTTCGCCGTCGGAAAGGAAGTTGATCACGCGGGACGCAGAGCCCTGAAGACGCAGGCCAAGAGCCATGCCGACGGCGATGGTCAGGCCGTGGCCCAGCGAGCCGCCGGAGATTTCCATTCCGGGGGTGTACGTGGACATGCCTGACATCGGCAGGCGGGAATCGTCGGAACCGTAGGTTTCCAGCTCGGTTACCGGAACGATTCCGGCTTCGGCCAGTGCCGCGTAGTGCCCGATTGCGTAGTGCCCGGTGGAGAGCAAGAAGCGGTCGCGGCCCTCCCAGTGCGGGTCTTCAGCACGATATGTGAGCTGGTCGGCGTAGACGGCGGCCAGCATGTCTGCGGCGCCGAGCGCCTGGCCAACGTAACCCTGGCCTTGGACCTCGCCCATGGTCAGGGCGTAGTGGCGGATTCGGTAAGCGGCGGCGCGGATGCGGTCGACGCGCTCGGGCGTGGGAGCGGCCACGGGTGCCGCTTCAACTGATGAGAGAGTCACTGGTTTCCTTCCGGAGTCCGGCGCGTACCGATGGGGAGAACGCGCCGACGTCGAGGGGTGCTTTAGGCGTTTATGGTCTGGGGAGTTTTGCTGGCGGCTTCTACGGCAAGCTCACGCTCACGCTTGCCCCAGGTTTCCCGGGTGATGAGTGCTGCCCACAGGCCGATGGCTGCGTAGATGCTGAACAGCAGGGCCGGTCCCATCCAACCCATGCTGACGAACAGCAGGGTGGTGATGAAGGGGGTGAAGCCGGAGACCATGGCGGAGATCTGGTAGGACAGCGAGGCGCCGGAGGAGCGGGTCTTAGCTTGGAAGAGCTCAGGGAACCATGCACCTTGGGCGCCGGCCAGGGAATTCTGGCAGACAGCGTAGGCGATGACGATGGTGGCGATGATCAGGAGGAACATTCCGGTGTTGACCAGCATGAACATTGGGATGCCGAACACCACCGCGAAGGCCGTGGACCAGATGTAAACAGGGCGGCGACCCACGCGGTCCGTCAGTTTGCCCCAGTAGTAGGTGGCGAAGATTCCGATGCCCGCGGCGATGCAGAGTGCCACCAGGGTTTCGGTCTTGTCGGCCAAATTGTTGGTGTGCAGGTAAGAGATCATGTAGGTCACGGACACGGCGTAGCCGGCAGTTTCAGCGATGCGGAGGCCGATGCCCCGGACGATGTTGCGCCAGTCAGTCTTGATGACCTCAACGATGGGGGACTTCACGATGTCGCCCTTGGCCTTGACGTCCTCAAACACAGGGGACTCGGGAACCTTGGAACGGATGATGAGGCCGACTGCCACCAACACGATGCTGGCGAGGAACGGTACACGCCAGGCCCATTCGCTGCCGAGCCCCACGCTGCTGAGGAAGACGAGGTTGGCGAGCAGGAGGCCAACGGGGAAGCCGGCCTGCACGATGCCCGTGAACTGCCCCTTCTTCCGCCATGGTGCGTGCTCGTAGCTCATCAGGATGGCACCGCCCCATTCAGCACCGAAGGCCAGGCCTTGGATGATGCGGACCAGGACTAGGAGTGCTGGAGCGAGCAGCCCCACTTGGGAGTAGGTGGGGAGGAGGCCGATGGCGAAGGTTGCCAGCCCCATGAGGATGAGCGATGCCACGAGGACGGGTTTGCGGCCGAGCTTGTCGCCGAGGTGGCCACCGATGATGCCACCCAGTGGACGGGCAGCGAAGCCGACGCCGAGGGTCGCGAAGGAGGCCAGGGTGCCAGTCACCGGGTCAGCACCCGGGAAGAACGCTGTACCGAAGTACAGAGCGGCGGCGGTGCCGAAACCGATGAAGTCGTAGGTTTCAATGACTGCGCCAACGCCGGAACCGACGGCGACGCGCTTTGCTTCCTTGGTTCCATGAACCGGACCACGCATGGTCAGAGCTTCATTGCTCATAGTGTCTTTCCCTTTCAAAAGTGCGGCGCATCTTCGGCCACCCCACTGTCGACAGTCAACATAATACGTCAACTGTGACCGAGGACACCAGCAATGTCAACAGTCAACTTCAAAGGTTGACTGTTGACAGTCAGCGCCGATAACGTGGTGTCCATCACTAAGGTCCCTCTCTGGCGAGGGCCCCAACTTGAGGATCAACGACGATGTTTCATCAACGACTGGGCTGCTCGTCCATCAGCTTCCGCCACCAGGATCTACCCACCGCCCTGCACACCATGCGCGGCCTCGGCTTCGAGGAAATCGATCTCGGCGCGCTCCCGGGCGTCTGCGACCATGTGCCGTACGTACTGGACGCCGAGGCAGTGAAGGCGGTCGCCGCCGTCGTCAATAACTCAGGACTGCGCGTTCGTTCGGTCAACGGCGACATCGGGAACCTGAACGCAACGCTCGACGCCGGTGCGCAGGAAGCGCGCGAACGGCACCTCGAGATGCTGCTCACCTTGGCGGCCAAGACTGGCGCTGACGCGCTGGTACTCCCGTGCGGCGCTATCGACCACGATCCCTTGCAGAGCCTGGAAGAAGACATCGACGTTGTAGCAGCCCAACTGATTCATGCCTCTGTTCGCGCCAAAGAGTTCGGCGTCGAGCTGTGGACCGAATCCCTGCACTACTACCGGCTGTGCTGGAACACCGAACGCGCGCAGCTGCTCGCCGACCGGCTTGCCGGCTCCGACGTGGGAATCGTCATGGACTTCAGCCACATCGTCGCCTCCGGCGGCGACCCCGTGGACTTCGTGGACCGCTTCGCCGCGCGCGTAAAGCACGTCCACCTGCGGGACGCCGTGCCAGCCACTGACAACGAGCCGGGAAACATCAACCTCAGCATCGGCAACGGCAAGGCCGATTTCACTGCCGGACTCGCAGCGCTGAGGGACATGGGCTACGCCGGCCACTTCTCCCTGGAACTCGAAACCCGGGACGTCACCCACGAAGAGCGCCCCGCGGCCGCGGCAAAAGCCGCCAGCTTCATCACAGACCTCATCTAAACCGCGTCATCTCAAATTCAAGGAGCACCATGACTACCATCCAGCGCACCGCCGTCCTCACCGGAGCTACCTCCGATCGCGGCATTGGCCTGACCACCGCCCGCCGCTACGCCAACCAGGGCTGGGGCATCGTGATCCTGGACCTCGACGGCGAGAAGTCCGCCAAGGTTGCCGCCGAGATCGCCAACGAATTCAACGTTCCGGCCTTCGGCTACGAGATCGATGTTGCCAACGAAGCGTCCGTCACCACAGCCCAGGCCGCGGTCGCAGCAGAAGTTGCCGCCGGAAACCTCCCGCCCGTTGGGGCCCTGGCAAACATCGCCGGCATCACCTCCCCCGTTCCGTTCCTGGAGACCACGCTTGAGCTCTGGCACAAGGTCATGGACGTCAACGCCACGGGCACCTACCTGGTTACCAAGGCCTTCCTGCCGGACATGATCGCCAACGGCTGGGGCCGGATCGTGAACATGTCCTCAGTCTCCGCCCAGCGAGGCGGCGGCGTGTTCGGCAAAGTTCCCTACTCCGCAGCCAAGGCCGCCATCCTCGGCTTCACCAAGGCACTCGCCCGGGAAATCGGCGAGACCGGCGTGACCGTCAACGCCATCACTCCCGGCGCCGTGGACACCAACATCCGCGTCGGCAGCACCGACGAGCAGGAAGCCGCCATCAACGCCGGCATCCCGCTGGGTCGCAACGCGACCACGGAGGAAGTAGCCGCCGTCATCACATTCCTCTCCTCCGAGGACTCCGCTTACCTCACCGGCACCACCATCGACATCAACGGCGGCAGCCACATCCACTAATTCGAGCTGCTCGAAGGAAAAACCAGGACCCACCATGACCAGAATCTTCAACGATCCCGCCGACTTCGCTGACGAAGCCCTCGCCGGTTTCTGTGACGCCCACTCGGACCTCGTCCGCCACGTGGAAGGCGGTGCAGTCCGCCGCGGCCGCACAGCGACTCCGAAGGTCGCCGTCATCACCGGCGGCGGCTCGGGACACTACCCGGCATTTGCCGGCATCATCGGACCGGGCTTCGCCGACGGTGCCGTGGTGGGCAACATCTTCACCTCACCCTCGGCCCAGCAGGCCTACTCTGTGGCCAAGGCCGCCAACTCCGGAGCCGGCGTCGTGTTCAGCTACGGCAACTACGCCGGGGATGTCATGAACTTCGGCATGGCCAGCGAACGCCTGAATGCTGAGGGCATCCCGACGGAGAACGTGCTGGTCACAGACGACATCGCCAGCGCCTCCCCCGAGGAGATCGAGAAGCGCCGCGGCATTGCCGGGGACTTCGTGGTTTTCAAAGTCATGGGTGCTGCTGCCGAAGCCGGGCTGGACCTCCACTCCGTGGTTCGTTTGGGGCGCAAGGCGAATGAGTTCACGCGAACCATCGGCACGGCATTCAGCGGCTGCACCTTCCCCGGCGCCGAGCAGCCCTTGTTCCGCCTTCCCGAAGGACAGATGGGCCTGGGCCTGGGTATCCACGGCGAGCCTGGACTGTTCGATACCGAGCTGCCGTCCGCCGTCGAGCTCGGCCAGGAACTGGTCCGACGGGTGCTGGCGGAACCTCCTGCGAGCGATTCAACGCGGCTGGCCGTGATCCTCAACGGGTTGGGTTCCACCAAGCACGAGGAACTGTTTGTCCTCTGGCGTACCGTGGCCCCGCTGCTTCGCGAGGCCGGCTATACGCTAGTGATGCCGGAAGTGGGAGAGCTGGTGACCAGCCTGGACATGGCCGGGGCCTCGCTGACGCTGACGTGGTTGGACGAGGAACTGGAGCAGTACTGGACCGCTCCCGCCCTGACACCGGCATACCGCAGGGGTGCGGTTGGTTTTGACGTGGCATCCGCTGACGCGGATGAAGCTGACGTGGACGCCCTCACCGCTGCCGACTACTCCTCAACAGAGGCCTCGCGTGCCTACGCCGCACAGTGCCTGCGAGCCGTGGACACCACGACGGCCTTGTTGCGTGACTCCGAATCGCTGCTGGGCGACATGGATGCGATCGCCGGAGACGGCGACCACGGCCGAGGCATGGTCCGCGGATCCGCGGCAGCACTCGAGGCCGCGGCTGTTGCTTTTGAACGCGGCGCCGGCGCTGGTTCGCTACTGGCCGCTGCCGGCGATGCGTGGGCAGATAAGGCCGGCGGCACGTCGGGCGTCCTCTGGGGTGCCGGACTGCGCGCCTTTGGCGAACGGTTGGGAGACGCAGAAACCCCGACGCCGGACGTCCTCGCCCAGGCTGTTCGAGCCTTCGCGGACCGCATCGCGAGCCTCGGGAAAGCCGAAATCGGCGACAAGACCATGATGGATGCACTGCTTCCCTTCGCGTCCTCGCTGGAGGACCGCATCTCCTCCGGCACTGTTGCGGAGGACGCTTGGGCAGCTGCCGCAGCCGAAGCCACAACGGCTGCTGCGTCCACCGCGGAACTTCCCCCGCTCAAGGGCCGTGCCCGGCCGCTGGCCGAAAAGAGCATCGGCACGCCGGATCCCGGGGCGACGTCGCTCGCCATGGTGTTCGCCGCCGTCGGGCCCCATTTCACAGCCGTCCCTGGCCCCGCTACCAACTAGGAGAATTTTCATGCGCATCATTGTGGGCGCCGACGAAGCCGGCGTTGATTACAAAGACCGGATCATGGCCGATCTTGAGGCCGACTCCAGGATCACCGAAGTGATCGACATCGGAGTGAACCGCGCGGATGAGGACTTCACCAGGCCCTACCCCTATGTGGGCATCGCCGCCGGTGAAATGATCCGGGACGGCAAGGCTGACCGGGCCATCCTTTTCTGCGGCACGGGAATCGGCGTGGCAATCGCGGCCAACAAGGTTCCGGGCATCAGGGCCACGGCAGCCCATGATTCGTTCTCCGTGGAGAGGTCCATCCTGTCCAACGACTGCCAGGTCCTCACCATGGGCCAACGCGTTGTGGGCGTGGAACTGGCCCGTCGCTTGGCCAAGGAGTGGATCGGCTACGCCTTCGATCCCTCCTCGGGGTCGGCCGCCAAGGTGAAGGTGCTCAGCGACTTCGAGGGCTGCTAGAGCCTCTTGAACGGCGCTGCCTCGTCGGCGTATTCTCCACAAACAGGCATTGGGGTTTACTGGCTCCGATCTGGAGGGCGCGCTCATGAATCTACTAAGCCAGATTTTCGCCGGGGGCACTGCCCTGGCCCTGATCAGCGTGGGCTTGTTGGAGATATTCCGGCACGGCGATCAGCGACTCCACCGGATTTTCCTGATCGAACCTGATGATGTTCGGGCCGTACGCATGTGGGCAATGAACGTTGGCGCCTACAACATGGCCTTCGGACTGGGGATCGCCACCGGACTGTGGATGGTGAACGTCGGTGGGCAAACGGCCGGCGGCTCGGCGATTGTGATCTTCTGCTGCGCCAGCCATATCTTTCTAGGTTTCTGGCTGTGGGTCACGGAGAAACGCCTGCTCATCAGCGCCGTTGGACAGGCGCTCTTTCCAGGCCTGGCAGTGATCTTCTATATGTTGTTCGGCTAACCGAACCCTAGCCTCGGTTGGGAGGAAGATTTCCAGGCCACAGGAAACTTGGTTCGCCCGATTGCGCTCGGCATGGCTGCCACGCATCTGGCGGCCGGAGATTCTGTGATCATGCCGCAGTTTCTCGACGCCGAGGACGAAGCCTTGTTGTTTCGGCGTGCTGCTACAGAGGCAGGCGCCGGCTTTAGCCACTTCGTCGGGCACCAAAAAGGGCTCTACCGGCGGATGAATTTACGCCGGTAGAGCCGTCTTGGGTGTACTACTTGATGAGCGCGGCTGCCTGGTCCAGGAGTGCGCCGGCTGCTTCCGGCCCACCGACTGCACCTTCTGTACCGGATGAGGTTGCAGAGATCAGGACACCGTCTTTGATCACGTGCGCGGTGTAGATTGCTCCTGTTTTTCCATCAGGAGTGACCATGAGGGTCTTGAAAGCAGCCGTGCCTGGCACGCTTCCCACGCCATCTACCTTCTCGGTGGAAGTGGTGACTGACTGACCTTCCGCGGTGAATGTCACTTTCTTGCATGCCTCTGCCTGAGATTTGCGTGTGTCCACGTTCTCCTGCAGGAGCGCGACGTCCACGCCTGAGGTAAGCGACACGTTGCTGAAGAAATCGTTGGTTTTGGTCCGTGCCGTGCCGGCAGTGGTCGATCCTGCTACAGGCTGGGGCACTCCCAGGTTGCCGAGGTCCTTGCACCCGGCCGGTTCGACCGCCACTTTGCCAAAGGTGTCCGTGATCGGGTCGAACTGATCCAGAAGCTCCTCACCGGAAAGGACAGCAGGGCTGCTGCCGTCGGAAGCCTTGATCTGCTTGACCAACGCCACGAGCTCTTCATCGGTGTACTGCTTAGCAGGCGTGGGCGCAGCTGTGGCAGTTTCGCTTGCCGGGGCCGACGCTGGTGCTGCCGCGGTACCCCCACCACATGCGGTCAACGCCACGACCATCAGTGTCGATGCCCCAAGTCCGATCAGCGAATACTTCATGTGTGTTCCCCCAAATTAGTTTCATTGATACGCCCGCAGACACGGACTAAACAACACTACTGGCCTGACTCCTCCCATGAGGGCAGGCCACGCAGCCTGCTAGAAGCCGCCGCCACCAGCACTCGTTTCGCCCGCCATGTTGGCAAAGCGCGAGTAGTGGCCCTGGAACGCCACAACGATGTCCTTGGTTGGACCGTTACGGTGCTTGGCGATAAGGATGTCGGCCTCGCCGGCGCGGGGTGATTCTTTGTCGTACACGTCTTCGCGGTGCAACAGGATCACCATGTCGGCGTCCTGCTCGATGGAGCCGGATTCACGGAGGTCAGAAACCATCGGGCGCTTGTCCTGGCGCTGCTCGGAACCACGGTTCAGCTGTGACAGGGCGATGACGGGAACCTGCAACTCCTTGGCCAGTAGCTTGAGGGCACGCGAAAACTCGGAGACTTCCTGCTGGCGGGATTCCACCTTTTTGCCGGAGCTCATGAGCTGGAGGTAGTCGAGGATGACGAGTTTGAGGTCGTGCTGCTGCTTCAGGCGGCGGCACTTGGCCCGGATCTCCATGAGGGACATGTTGGGGCTGTCATCGATGAACAGCGGAGCGTCGTTCATGCGGCCCATGGTGGTGGCGATCTTGGACCATTGCTCGTCCTTGATGGTGCCCTTACGGAGGTCCTGCAGACCGATCGTGGCTTCTGCGGAAAGAAGGCGCATGGCGATCTCGTTCCGGCCCATTTCCAAAGAGAACATGACGGTGGCCAGGTTGTTCTTGATGGCGGCCGAACGCGCGAAGTCCAATGCGAAGGTGGACTTACCGACGGCC
The DNA here is from genome assembly GCF_000294695.2 of Arthrobacter sp. Rue61a. Taxonomy (NCBI): domain Bacteria; kingdom Bacillati; phylum Actinomycetota; class Actinomycetes; order Micrococcales; family Micrococcaceae; genus Arthrobacter; species Arthrobacter sp. Rue61a. The sequence continues at coordinate 4,662,767 of NC_018531.1, forward strand.
GGGCGTGCCGCGATGACAATCATCTGGCCCGGGTGCAGGCCGTGCGTCAGCTCGTCCAGCTCGTAGAAACCGGTGGGAACGCCGGTCATGCCCTCGCCGCGGTGGCCGGAGGCCTCGATCTCATCCACGGTGGATTCCATGACGTCCTTCAACGCCACGTAGTCTTCCGCCGTACGCTTTTCAGCCACCGCGTACACCTCGGCCTGGGCCTGGTTGACGAGGTCTTCCACTTCGCCGTCTTGGCCGTAGCCCATCTGGACAATTTTGGTTCCGGCGTTGACAAGGCGGCGCAGCACTGCGCGTTCCGCAACAATCTCGGCGTAGTAACCGGCGTTGGCAGCAGTAGGGACTGTTTGGATGAGCTCGTGGAGGTAGGCAGGGCCTCCGATCCGGTTGATCTCGCCACGCTTGGTCAGTTCATCCGAAACGGTAACGGCGTCGGCGGGTTCGCCACGGCCGTAGAGATCGATGATGGACTCATAGATGGTCTCGTGTGCGGGCCGGTAGAAGTCGTGCCCGCGAACGATCTCAACCACATCGGCGATCGCGTCCTTGGAGAGCATCATGCCGCCGAGTACTGACTGTTCAGCAGGGATGTCCTGGGGAGGTTTCCGGCTCGAGTCCGAAGCGCGTGAGCCCTCGATTGAGTCCAAGTGCGTAACTGACAAAGCCGTCCTCCATTTGTGTACCGCTGCAGAGATGTGTTCCCTGGCGGCCCGTAAAGCGCAGTGCGTGGGCTACGGGTCCGTCTGGTGCATCTGACGATGGCAGGCAGGTCCGACAGAATAAGCCGTATCCACAAGTTATCCACAGTCGAATCCGTGGACCCGCTATAAGCACTGACTTTTTTGGAGTCCAAGAAACTCATCGCGGGCTATTCGTGCCCAAAATGGACACTTCAGACACGTTACAGCAGGCGGCTGACACCCCCTGTGGAAAAGCTGTGGAATACCAGTCCCACGTTGTGCACAGACTGTGCGTTACCCTGTGGATAGAGAAATTCTTTTCGAGGAAAATAGGCTCTGACCTGCGCAAACGTTCTTCACACGCTGTGGACTGGAGAAAGTTTTGGAGGGAATTAATCCACAGCGGCCACAGCTGATGGGGTCATTCCAGTGGGCGAAATCATGTTAAACATGCCGCAGATGTGATGCACCTTACATCGAGCGCCTTAATTTGACACAGGCCTCTCAGAAGCCTATGCCGGAAGTGGAATGTGCTGTGGATAACCAACTTCTGGCATAAGCTCTAATCATGGGGATGAACTTTGGTGACGTACTGACGATTGTCCTTCCGCTCCTTGTCTTAGTGGGCTTGCTGTGGGCGCTCACGGCGGCCTTCAAACCGCGCGACACAGGCGTCTCGGACGCTGAGAAGTATCAGCGCGAGCTGGCGGCACGTTCCGCTGCGCACCAAGCTTCCCAGGTGCAGGAGGCGCTGGCTCTCCGCGCGCGGATCGAAGCCACCACCAAGCCGAGCCAGAACGAGGCCAGCCATAGGGAACAGGCGGAGAACACCAGGACGGCCATCCAGGCACAAGCGGCACGGTCTCACGCTGCCGGCCAAACGGGACACCAGCCCGCCATACTTCCCAATGGTCAACTGAACCCTCAACTCGCCTTCGAGCTGCAGAACCTGGTTCGCAGTGGGAAAAAGATCGAGGCCATTAAGGTCCTGCGCCAGGCCACCCACTCAGATTTGCTTACCGCCAAGAACTACGTAGATCGGCTCTGACAACGCCATGGACTCCATCCTCATCCCGCTCCTGATCCTCATTGCGGTCATTGCGGGCGTGCTCCTGCTTATTCGCTCGTTCACCAAGCGCTCGGCGGAAAGCAAAGCCGACATCGCAGCAGCGAATGCCCCCAAGGACCCGGTGGAACTGGCCAGGGAGTCTGCGGCAAAGCTCAACCAAGAACAGCACCGGCAGCTTTACTCGCTCATTGCCCAGGGGCAGGGCATGGCGGCCATCAAGCTTTACTTGCAGGCCACCGGCGAGGGCCTGCGGGCTTCGCGTAACGCCGTAGGCGCGCTGGCGGCGCACCCGCAGCCATTCACACCGGAAGCTCCGGCCAAAGATTTGCTTGCCGACGATGACGACGAACCCGAACGTTTCCCCTACAGGTACCGGGCAATCGTCAGCAAAGGCGACGTCACCCGCGAAGTGAGCAGCAACATGCTCAACGACGAGATCTACGGACGTATCCGAACGCTGGCAAAAAGCGGTGACGTTGAGGGCGCGGCACTTGCGCTGACGCGCCACTCAGACATCAACATTAAGCAGGCCCGCGAGTTCATTGAACTTTTGGACGACTGACGTAGAGGAAGCCGTCGAGGGAGAGCTGAATGCCGGGGGCACCGATTGTTTACAAGAGCACACACCGGGTCAAGTTCTCAGAGCTCGATCCGTATAACCACGTGAACACGGGCGTCTACGCGTCGTACTACGCAGATCACCGGATGGAGGGCCTACGGGACTATGTTGGCTGGGATCTGGAGACCCTGGGCAAGCTGCCATTCATGGTCTGGGTCCGGAGAATGGAGATCGATTTTCTGCAGCCTGCCCGGGGCGATCAGGAGATTGTCATCACGTCGTTCGTGCGTGAGTTCCGCGGTTCCAGTGCATTCATCGAGTGCTCCATGACCGACGCCCGCGGAAATCCGGTGTCGCGCTGCCTCATGACCGTCGCCTTCGTCGACAAGGAAACGAGACGCGCGACGGACTGGCCTGCCGACGTTATGGCGCTGTTCTTCGAGAAAGAAACGTCCTGAGCGCATTCCCTGCCCGCCGTAGCGGAAACCACTTCCGGCCCGTCCACGGAAACTAAAAGTCGAACAGATCCCCCAGGAAGCCTTCCTTCTTCTTGCGCTTGCGGCCGTACTGGTCACGATTGCCCCCGTCGCGGCGATCGTAGTCCCTTCGGTCATAGTCGCGCCGGTCCCTATCGTCGTACCGCGGCTGCTGTGGCCGGGACTCGAAGGGGTTGTAGATAGGTGGCGGCGCGATGGGCGGCTGTGACGGCGCGGCGGCGGGCCGGGCAGGCGCGGGGATGGTTTCAGCCGCGACGCGATCAATGATCTTGTCCAGCTCCCCACGGTCCAGCCACACACCCCTGCACTGCGGGCAGTAGTCGATCTCCACGCCGCTTCGTTCGCTCATCACCAGGTCAATGGAATCCACAGGACACTTCATGTTTGCCCCAACGATCGGACCGGGCAATAAGTTCGGCCTGTCCAAGGTCCGGGATTCAGGAGGTGGGAAGCCCCGCATGCATACTGAACGGATGATTCATCCGGACGTCGTCGAAGCGCAGCGGCTTGTACAAATGCTTGGGAGGGAGTGTTCCCCGCCATCTCCCGAGGCAGACAACGCTGAATACGGAGCCGCAACCGCCACCAGCGGCCCAGGGCTGATCCGCTTCCGGGTTGGAAAGGTCACCCCCACCAAGGTGGGCTTGTTCGTTGCGGTGTGGCGTCGCGCAGCGGCCGGAGGAACGGAACCTTTCCCGGCGGACGGCCCTTCCGCGCACGACACAGACATTCTGGTGGTCTCAGTCCGGGAATCGGAGAACTCCGGTCATTTCCTCTTTCCCCGGTCCGCCTTGGTCACTCATGGAATTTGTTCCGTTAATGGCAGCGGCGGGAAGCGCGGGTTCCGCGTTTATCCTCCGTGGTCGGTGACGCCGAATCGCCGAGCACAAGTGACCCAAGAGTGGCAGGGCGCATTCTTCCACCACTCCCCCGCACGCCCCCTACCTGCCTGCTGAGATCCCGGCGAGCAACTGCTCGAACGGCAGCGACTCAAGTGCGTCATTCTTGCGGTGCGGCTGGGGGCCGCTGAGCAGCTGCACGAGTTCACCCGCGGCCCGGTCCACGCGCGCCGAGAGGGGCGACCCGCCGTCGTCGGTGTTTCCCCAGTCTTGGGGCCCTGCAAAGACGCCGGTAGCCGCGATCCTGGTGCGCAAGTAGCTGAACAGGGGACGCAAGGCGTAGTCGAGGACCATCTGATGGCGGTCAGTTCCGCCTGTGGCACCCAGCAGAACGGCTTTGCCCTCCAGCGACTTCGGGTCCAGGACATCGATAAATGACTTGAACAGTCCGCTGTAGGAGGCGCTGAAGACGGGACTGACGGCGATGATGGCGTCGGAATTCTCGACGCCGGCAATCACGTCCGCGAGGCGCGGTGCGGCATAGCCCGTGACGAAGTTATTGGCGATGTCCACGGCGAGGTCCCGCAGTTCGACGATGTCAATCGTCGCTTGGTACCCTGCCGCGCGCAGCTGCCGCTCGGCCGAGGCAGCCAGCTGGTCGGCCAGCAAGCGGCTCGACGACGGTACGCCGAGTCCGGCGGAAAGGACGGTGATGCGGCGGGTTTCCATGGCATTCTCCTGTTGCTCGTTCATCCAGCTTACATGCATTTGCATCTAAATCTATGAACAGGGGCATGCTCCGAAGTATTCCCGGGGGCAGTCAGGGAGTCCCGAGCTGCCTCAAGAACGCCACCGTGGCGGCAGAAATCTGCTCTTTCGCCACCTCGCGGTCCACCGTCGCTTCGCCGTCACCCGGCCGCGGGCCGTAGCTTCCAAAGAACGCATGATTCCCGCCCTGAACCTCGACGAAAGCAGCATCGAGGGGCAATACTCCCGGGAGGCGTCGATCTTCGCTGGCGTACTTAGCCCGTCTTCAGTGCCGGAGATGGACAGAACCTTCAGTCCCGCCCGATCACGCAAGGACTCCAAGGGATAGGAGCAATAGAGGAGCAAGCCGCTCACCTGCTTGGCGGCCCCTGACTACTGCCGCAGAGCGTGCGTGGACAGGAAATCGAACGTCCTGTCCCGCGCCTCGCGGGCCTCGTCAAAGTTCAGGTGGAACTGGTACTCGTGCGGCAACTCAGGCTCATGGGTGGCAGGCCAGAAGAGCTCGGTAACGGGAACCCCGGCATCCTTCAAGCGGTTGCTGTAGGGCACGGATTGCAACCACGTGAGGCCGTCACCATTACCACCGCTGATGAACGTTGGCGGGAAGTCCTCGGTCACGAAGTCAATGGTGGACATGGTGGCACCGGCGTAGGTAGCGGACCAGTCCTTGGTGCCCGTATAGGCCCAGAGTGACGTCTTGAAACCCCAGGCTACGATTCCGCTGAGGTCCGCCATGGCGCGGAGGTCGTAGACACCGCAGTGAAGGATGGTGGCCGCGAGATCCGACTTCTGAAGGGCGGGCTGGATTCCCATCAGATTCGCATACTCAGGGTTCACGGTGAGTGTGGTCATCTGGCTCGCGAGCTGCGCGCCGGCAGAGTCCCCGGCCAAGACGATGCGGCTGGTGTCCACGTTCAACTCAGTGGCGTTGGCTTTGATGTAGGCAAGTGCGTCGTTGATGTCCCGCACCGCCGTGGGATAAGTGGCCTCAGGAGCGATCGGATAACTCATGCCAATAGTGGTGTAGCCCTCAGCCGCGAGTATCTGAAGATACGGATTCACGTCGCGTTGGGCCCCGGAAATCCAGGCGCCCCCGTGAATCCACACCACAGTAGGTAGCGGCGCGGCAGTCCCTGCAGGACTAAAGACATCGAAAGTTGAACCGGGCTTGTAGGCGACACCCATCTCCGTTTGCAACGGCGTGTCCGGAATGTACGGCGTCATCTCGTCGATGGTCGCCTGTGCCCCGCGTTCAAAGACGCTTCGAATCAACATCGCGGAAGGCCACGGCGTAGCGGAAAGCGCCAGGAGGACTACCAGCACCAGCAGGATCGCCAGGTCCAGCTTCCGCAGCCGTGAGGATCGTTTTCGTGGAGGACGTGAACCTGAACCAGTAACCACTGTTTCGCCCTGCTTCGTGCTGGCTTGGATCGATTCCAACGGTCCCATCACACACTCCCCCGGTCGGTGTACCTGTGGACCATGCTAAGGCCGCAGGTTCGTTTCAGACGTCAGCCCCTTCCCAGCGCAGCGCAACCGCACAAAGAATCCACTTAGTTTCGGAATAAGCTTGCAATATGAGTTCAAACTCATAATATGGGATTAGTGGTGTGGCCTGCCTCACGGTGCGCATCAGATTCCAGCCTTCAGTGCGGAAGGCCCAACGATCGGATTCCCATGTCAGACATTGCTGTTCTGATCAACACAGCTGTCGCAGTTCTAGCGGCTGTCCTGTTGATCGTCCGCTTCCGGGTCAACCCGGTGATTTCCCTGATCCTCGCTTCCGTTTATCTCGGTCTGGCGGTGGGCCTCGGCGTCGAGAAAACCGTCAAAACCATCACCGGCGGCTTCGGCGAGATCATGGTGGACGTCGGCCTGCTCATCGCCTTCGGCGTCCTGATGGGCTCCATCCTCAACCAGAGCGGCGCGATCCGGCGCCTCGTGGAGCACCTTCTCAAGACCTTCGGGCCCAAGCGACTCCCCTACACCATGGGCTTGGCCATCGGAACGGTCCTGCAGTCGATCTTCCTGGACGTCTTGCTGGTCATCTCAGCACCACTTGCCCGCAAGCTGGCACCGAAAATCGGTAAGCTCGGCACGGCCCGAATGGCTACCGCCATGGCCATCGCGCTGGAGTGCGGCATCGTGTTCACCGTTCCCGGCGTCGCCTCACTAGCCTTGGCCGGCTTGCTGAACGTCCCGCTTGGCAAAATGCTCCTCTTCGGTTTGCTCCTTGTGATCCCCACGATCATCATCTCGATTGCCATCATGACCTTCCTGTTCCGCCGCGGATTCTGGAACGAGGCAAAGGACGAGGACCACACGTTCGTTGCCGAGGAAGACAGCGAAGGCGAGGAACCCACAGATGGTGGCGCAGCAACTGTCCCGCCCACGGCAAACAGTGAGCGTGGCACGGCTGCATCCAGCGCCCAACCCGCCGGCGGAAGCGTCGCCGTCGTCGAACGCGAACGCAAAGAAGCCCCGCTGATCCTGCTCTTCGCACCGTTGCTGACGTCCCTGCTCCTCATCGGCGCCGGGGCAATCCTTGAAATCCTTGAGATCTCAATGCCCTGGCTGCAGCTCCTCGGCGAGCCCGTGATTGCCCTCCTTATCGGTCTCATCGGGACCTGCTTGGTGACCCGTGCTGCCATCGGTCAGAAGAAGGTTGAGGAAGCCATCGCTGTTGGCTTCAAGGAAAGCGGTCAGATCCTCATCCTCACCGGTGTCGGCGGCTCGCTCGCCGCGACAGTTGCGGCAGCTGGCTTGGGTGACATTCTGGGCGGATTCTTCTCCGCCAGCACGGTGGCTCCGCTGCTGGTGGTCTGGGCCATCGCAGCAGTGCTGCACATCGCCGTCGGGTCCGTGACATTGTCCGCCATCACGGCTGCAGGGCTGCTGGCACCCATCGCTCCGGCCATTGGCCTTGATCCGGTACTGCTGGCACTCGCTGCCGGCGCGGGATCGCTCTTCATGGTTCACGTCACCAGCAACACGTTCTGGCTCCTGCAGTCACTTTTGGGTCAGAGTGTGAGGGGTGCACTCAAATCGGTCACGGTGGGAGTGTCCGTAGCCTCCGTGGTGGCGATCCTGCTGATCCTGCCCATGAGTCTGCTGTTCTGACCGACCCCGCCAACCGTCTACCCACCACGCACGAAAGAAGACCATGACACACCAAACAATCGCCCCTCTGGACGGCGTCCGGGTCCTGGAACTCGGCAATTACATTGCCGCACCTACGGCCGGCCGGCTACTCGCCGACTTCGGAGCTGAGGTCATCAAGGTGGAACGGCCGGGAACCGGCGACGAACTACGCAACTGGCGCCTGCACAAAGGCAACACGTCCATGCTGTACCGCACCCTGAACCGCAACAAAAAGTCAGTGGTCCTTGATCTCCGGACCGAGGCCGGCAAGCAGGCAGTGCTGGAGCTCGTGGCCAAGTGCGACATCCTTTTGGAAAACTTCCGCCCCGGCACCCTGGAAAAGTGGGGCCTGGGCCCCGAAGTCCTCAACGAAGCGAACCCGGACCTCATCGTTACCCGCATCTCTGCCTTCGGGCAGACGGGCCCGCTGTCCGAGCGGCCCGGTTTCGCCGCCGTCGCCGAAGCCTACGGAGGGTTCCGGAACCTGGTGGGTGACCCGGACCGCGCGCCGGTTCGCGTGGGCGTCTCGATTGGAGACTCGATTGCGGGCTTGTATGCCGCCTTCGGTTCCATGATGAGCCTGTACCAGCGTGAAGCACGACGCCGGGACTCGGCTGGTGCTGTTCCGCTCACCGAGCGCATCATCGACGTCGCGCTGAATGAGGCCATGTTCTCCATGATGGAATCGCTGATTCCGGACTACCAGGCCTACGGCGTGGACCGGCAACGTGTGGGTGGCCGGATGGAGGGCATCGCTCCTTCCAACGCGTACGTGTGCAAGGACGGTGCGAGCATCGTGGTGGCCGGGAACGGTGACTCGATCTACCAGCGGTACATGCAAACCATCGGCCGTCCGGACTTGGCGGAAGACCCTTCCCTGCAGACAAATGCCGGGCGCTGGGCCAAGCGTGAAGAACTGGATCAGGCCATCGGCGAATGGGCCGCCACGCTTTCCGGCGCCGAAGCCCTTGCATCCCTCGAAGCCGCCGGTGTTCCCGCAGGACCCATCTACACCGCGGCGGACATCAGCACGGACAGCCAGTACGCCGCCCGCAACATGATCCAGAAGTTCGACGTTTCCACTGGCGAGGAAATCCTTCCCGGCGTCGGATTCCCCGGCATTGTTCCAGTGATCGGGGACCAGTCCCTGCCCATCCGGAACCTGGGCCCGGACTTGGGCGAAAACACGCAAGAAATCCTTGGCGGGCTCCTGAACATGGATGCCACGCAGATCAATGCGGCCTCAGGCCGCGAGGAGGCCCTCCGACCATGAACCGCTTTGAAAGCCCCCTTGCTGCCACGCTGGGCAACGCCATCCTCAGGGACGTCACCCTGCGTGACGGACTCCAACTGACCGGCAAACTCCTGCCCACTGAGCAGAAGATCGAGACAGTCCGTGAGCTGCTGCGCCTGGGCGTGCCGGCCATCGAGCTCGGCTCCATGGCCCGCGCGGACTTGGTCCCCACCATGGCGAACACGCTGGAAGTGGTCCAAGCCCTCACCCCCGAGGAACTGGACAAGTGCTGGATCTGGGTAGCCACTCCCGGTCACGTCGCGAAGGCATCAGCCGCTGGTGCCCGCAACTTCCAGTACTGCCTGTCCGCCTCGGATTCGCACAACAAGGCGAACATCGGGCGCACCACTGATGAGAGCCTGGCCGCCTTGCCCGAGGCTATTGAGTACACCCGCGCAGTAAATGGCCAGATCCAGCTGTGCATTGCAACCTCCTTCACGTGCCCGTTCGAGGGTTATGTTCCGGAGGAGCGCATTCTTTCGATCGCCAACGATCCCCGCACTGAGGGCACCACGGACATCGTCATCTGCGACACCCTTGGACAGGCAGTGCCAGCGCAGGTATCCCGGCTAATCATCCGGGTCCGGGACGAGTTCCCTGCACGCCGGATCGTGTATCACGGCCACGACACCTGGGGCCTGGGCGTGGCCAACACTCTTGCCGCCATCCAGGCCGGTGCCGCAATGGTGGACGGTGCCCTCGGTGGACTGGGCGGCTGCCCGTTCGCACCCGGCGCGAGCGGCAACACCTCCAGCGAAGACATTCTTTTCGCAACACGTCCCGAGTGGCTGACCCCGGATGTCTTCGGCGAACTTGTAGTGCTTTCGGAAAAACTGTTGGCGGAACTGGGCGAACCGAACCGCTCCAAGGCTGCCCAAGGCGCGCGTTCCAAGGCTGAGGCCTTTGACTGGGTCATGCCATCCGCCCAGCCTTCCGCCACAGGAGGCAACTAGGCATGGGGAACCACTACCTGGTCACCACAGCCATTCCCGAGCCCGGCCTGCAGTTGCTGTCCGACGCCGGTCAGGTGACCGTACTGCCGGACCCACCGGACTACGCGACGCTCGCCGCGCTGTGCGCCTCCGACGATTACGACGTAGTGCTCACCCAGTTGCGCGACGTCATTGACGAACCACTGCTGGCGAAGGCCCGGGTGAAGGGTGTTTCCAACTACGCAGTGGGCTACAACAATATCGACGTGGACGCCGCCACCCGGCACGGCATCCTGGTGGGCAACACCCCGGGTGTCCTGACAGATGCGACGGCGGACGTTGCCATGCTGCTGATCCTCGGCACCGCACGCCGCGTGGTGGAATCGGACCGTGTGGTCCGTGATGGGAAATTCCTTGGGTGGGAACCTGAGTTCATGCTGGGCCGGGACGTTTCCGGTGCTGTGCTTGGCTTGGCCGGATTCGGCAGGATCGCCCGCGCCGTTGCCCGACGCGCCCTGGGCTTCGGCATGGAAGTGCTCTTCTCACCACGGCCGCCCGGCGACCGGCCGGTTAGCGATGAGGAACTCGGCGAATTCGCGGGCAAGGTCCGGCAGGTACCGTGGGATTCTCTGGTGGAGCGCAGCGATTTCCTGTCCCTGCACGTCCCCCTCAACGAGCAGACCCGGCACCTGGTGGACGCAGATGTTTTGGGCCGCATGAAGTCCGACGCCATCCTCATAAACACCGCCCGCGGCCCTGTGGTGGACGAGTCGGCGCTGGTTGAAGCCTTGCGCAACGGAGTGATCGGCGGGGCTGGTTTGGATGTGTTCGAGGACGAGCCTCGACTCGCGGCCGGCCTTGCCGAACTCCCCAACACGGTCCTCCTGCCTCACGTGGGCAGCGCAACCGTGCCGGTCCGCGCCGAAATGGCCAGGCTCAGCGCCCTCAACGCGATCGCCATCGCCGAAGGCCGCTTGCCGCTCCATCCCGTCAACCCGCTTTCGCGAGCATGACCATACTGGTGGCCCCGGACAGTTTCAAGGGAACATACACGGCAGCAGAGGTGGCGGCGGCCATCGCGGCAGGAATTCACGACGGCGGCGGCTCGGCTACGCAGCTTCCCGTCGCCGACGGCGGCGAGGGGACTTTCGAGGCGCTCTGCCGCAGCCTTCGCGCCTCTCCGGTGAGTGTCGACGTCGTCAATTCCTGGGGTGAGCCGCTGCGGGCCATACTTGGGCTGGCCGCGGACGGAACCGCCGTCGTCGAGGTTGCGCAGGCTAGCGGGTTGTCGGCCGCGCGCACTACTCCGCAGGACGCGATGTCGGCCAGCACCTATGGCACCGGGCTCCTGCTCTCCGCGGCAGTCAACCTCGGAGCAAAACACATCCTGGTGGCTGCGGGTGGTTCGGCAACCACCGACGGAGGTACAGGCGCTGTGCGGGCAATCACCGAAAACGGCGGGCTTGGCGACGCCCGCCTGACCGTTCTTTCGGACGTCACCACTACGTTCTTGGAGGCCGCGCGGGTCTTCGGGCCGCAGAAGGGCGCGGATCCAGCCACGGTCCTTTTGTTGGAGGAGCGCTTGGAGCGCCTGGCTCCCTCACTTCCGCGCAACCCTTCCGCCGTCCCCCGTACCGGGGCTGCGGGTGGGCTGGCCGGCGGGCTGTGGGCGCACTTCAACGCCGAACTGGTATCCGGCGCCGACGCCGTGTTGGATGCCGCCAACTTCGATTCTTTGCTGGGTACTGCCGAAATCGTGGTGCTGGGTGAGGGACGTTTAGACTCGCAGACAGGAGAGGGAAAGATCATTTCGGCCATCTTGGAGCGTGTGCGTCAATCAGGACGGGAAGTTCCGGTGGTGGCAGTGGTGGGGTCTGTTCACGAGGACCTGGGCAGTTATGCACTGAACTTCGCGGACGTCATGGTGGCAACCGACGTTAACGCCATGCGGGCTGCGGGCACGGCAATCGCGTCGCTTTAGTTCTGGTTGTTAGTTTGTCCTTCCGGCCCCTCCCGCAGCCATAAGTTCCAGGCGCCTGAGGGTCTCGCGGTTTCGTACTGAGATCATGGGATCCCGAAGGGCTTTGGGGACCACTTTTCCCGGGCCGCGCACTGCGTCTTCGGCAATGGAGACGCGGCATTGGGAGCCTCCAAGGTCCTCCAGCGTGATCAGCACCTTGGCCTCGCCCATGGGCCAGCCCCGGGCAAGCAGCTCCAGCTTTCGGCCCGCTTCCATGGCGGTGACGCTGGTGCTGTCATCGATAAGGAAAGGCCACGAGCCTACGGAATGGTGCAGCTTTGAGCCCACTTGTGGCCATTGGTCGTCCACGGCGCGGATCCTCGAGGCACCCACAACCCAGCCCGGATAGAGCCAGCCGTCTTCGATGACCTTCCAGATGTCAGTGGCGGGGGATTTGAACAGCTGCGTCACGGTGGACATGGTATTCCTCTCAGCGTGCTCATCTGGAAGTAACTTAAGACCAAGCTAAGCATGCTTAGTGTTGGCCCGCCACTCTCGCATCAAGTAGCCGGTTTGCTGGCCTTGCCGTCCAACCAAAGCGTGTCCGACTCGTCCCGGTGCGTCCCATCCGTTCCTACATGCTTACTGTCGATCTTGGGGCCCTTCTTGATGACATGCACAAGCGCCATACCGTGGCCACGGCCAAGATCGTAATCGGCTTTGAGCCATTCAAGAATGGTCCCCGCCTTCACCGACGGGTCCTTGAAGCCCTTGGCGTCCGCGATTTCAACCAGTTGCCGCGGGGTAAGCCCGGTTTTGTCTTCAATGGCGTCAAGGTAGGCCTGGAAGGACATCAGTGTTGCCTTTCGCTTTTTCTTTCATGGGCGGATCTCATAATTGGTGACTCTACGTGATGGGGCCGACATCAAAAACGCTTCGGGTACCGGCTGCTTGCCTGCGCCCCTACACTGATCGCATGGTGTGCCGAGGGTGGCGTTCTTTCGCGGTAGGCATGGCCGTCGTTCTCGCCCTGCCGCTCCTTGCTGGGTGTAATTCACCTGACTCAGAACCGCAACCCACCACCGGAAATGCAGGCCCCATCACTGTTGAGATCAATCAGTCCAGGGACCAATACGGCAAGCAAGCCATCCAGATTCAGCTCACCAACACTACGGATTCGCCACTGACCGTGACCGGGGCCCTACTGCACTCCACGCTGTTTGAAGGCGACATCACCTGGGAGCCCACGGAGGGCAGCCTTGAGTTGCCACCCCGCCAGCCCAAGAGCCTTCCTGCGGCCTTGCCGACTGCGGCATGTGGGACGTCATCTACAGATTCGAGCCGAGAAGCGGAGGCCCGGATCAGCTACTCAGAACCGGGCAAGGAACTCGCGGAGGAGTACGCCAGCGCTTCCGATCCCTTCGGCGTCCTGACCAGGAACGCCAGCGAGCTGTGCACCGCAACGGAAGCAACCGCCGTCGCCACCATAGTTTTGGACCCGGAACTGGAAGTGGCCGCAGACGGTCGCACCGCCGTCGTGCGCCTTGTCATCACGCCACGCACGGGAGGGGCGGCTCAAAGCCTGACCATTGAATCGATCGACGGAACCACGTTACTGGCGGAATCCCCCACTGCCCCTTGGCCCAGGAACGTCGCGGTGGGCATGGTGAAGCAGGAACTGCCGCTGACCATCCGACCAGCCCGCTGTGATCCTCATGCTGTGGCTGAAGACAAGGTGGGAACCCTCCTGCCGTTGAGGATCACTGTGGGCGAACGGCAAGGCGTGCTGAAGATTGCGGCGTCGAATGAGTTGCGAGGCAAGATCTACGACTTCGTCACCTCAGCCTGCGCCGGGGCGGGCTAAGCGGGCCTAACCAAGGGTAGCCAAGGCTTGAGGAGCGCTCTCCACAGTGACCTTGACGTTGGCTTCCACGCTCTTCACCTCGCCGTCCATTTGGTACGGCAGCGGCTTGAGCGTGGTGAATTCGTAGCTGCTCACGCTCGGCTGATCGCCCAGCCCCTGCGTAGTGGCTTTGAGGGCCGTCAAAAGAACGCGCCACTTGGGCATGTGCGGAAAGACGATGACTTCAAACTTTCCGTCAGACGGGTGGTCCTCTGCTTCACTGAGCGTGGCGTACTTAGCCATCTCATTGATATTGGCGAAGACAAGGCTGTCGAACTTGCGGCGCTTCCCATCAGACTGGCGAATGGCGAAGGGCTGGAACTCGGAGAAGGACTTGATGACCGTCACCATCTCCTTCAGCGCGCCCTTGCTGCCCTTTTCAAGCTCAGTGGCCACCACCGGGGTGAGGCCAAATCCGATATAAGAATGTGCGTATTCAAGGGGCTCATTCTCTTTTTGGCCCGTATGAATGCGGAGAAGGTCAATGTTGTGAACCCGGCCCTCGGCAATGGCCTCTTCAAGGGGCTTGGTGCCGATAATCCGGCTATGGTCATTGGCATTGCCCGCGGCCAGTACTGCTGCGACGGCCCGCGGGTTGTCGGCCTGCATCACACCGTTGACAACCTCGTTGTAGCCGCCATCTCCACTGACGGAAACCACAAGAACATCGCCGCCCTTTGAGGCCGCTTCCCGCGCCAAGTCCACCGCGTGCCCGGCGTGCTCCGTGGGCTGGAGGGTGATTTCGGGCTGGTACGTGAGCAGCTCCTTGAGCTTGCCATGCAACTGCTGCGCCAGCTCAGGCGCGTCCCCGGTGCTGTTGGGATTGAAGATGATGACAATCGACTCGAAAGTCCGTGCAGAATCCATACGTGCTCCTCCTAGGTGCGCCCTTTTAACCTCTACCCAATTCGCTGGGCGTCAATCAGGTGCCGGGTGGAGTGAGCGATGAAGGGGCGGCCAGCTCTCATCTGTTCATCCAACTCCTTGAGTCTGTCACGATAGCCCTCCACGGAGAAGTCGGGCACCCACCACACACACTTGCGCAGGGTCCACACCACAGCGCCGACGTCGAAAAACTCCATCCGGCACCGGGCCGTGCGGAGGTCAGTTATGGTCAGGCCGGCAGCTTCCGCTGCCGCTGACTCGGCCTGCGGGTCGCGGCCCTTCCGTTGTTGCGGCAGCGGACCGAGGAAGTGCTCAATGAGTTCAAACGCCGACGCCGGGCCAACATGTTGGGCGAAATAGTGGCCGCCGGGGGCCAATACTCGGTGGATCTCATCCCAGTCCGGACGAACGGGGTGCCGGGCTGTGACCAACTCGAATGACTCGTCAGGGAACGGCAACGGTGCGTCCGCGGTCACCTCAACCACCTCAACCCCGCGTGGACCGAGCCTTTCAACAGCGCGCCGTGCGTTGGGCGGCCATCCCTCAGTGGCAGACATACGTTCGGGAAATTCGCCGGCCTCCGAGAGGACCTCTCCCCCACCGGTATCAAGATCAAGGGCGCTCCGGACTGTGGCAAGTCGACCGGCCAGCAATTTTGCGAATCCCCAAGGCGGCCTTTCTTCGGTGGCCCTCCCATCCAGCCAGTGGAATCCCCAGCCTGTCACGTCGGCTTCGGCAGCCTCGTTCACCAAGGTTTCGAAGTCCCTCATCAGTGCCTCATCTTTTTCTCTGCTGCGAGTTGTGCAGCAACTTTGCCCATCAGGCTGTACGGAATCGGCTTGGCCAGTGGAAACTTCAGCGTCCCCTCCTGGAGGACCTGCTGAGTTGGCTCAGGCTGCGCTGAGATATAAGCATCCACGGTGGGATGTTTCTCAGACATTGCATTCTCCCTACGGTTGTAGATTCAGCTCTCGCCGGGGAACCGGCCACCAATCAGCCTTGTCATGTGCTCAGCTGTCGCCAGAAGGGGTTCAACCCAGGCCTCGCACGTCTCCAATGGCATTCTCAGCGTCGGTCCACTGATGGTCACGGCCCCCACCAAGCCCGCGGCGGAGTCGAAAACCGGTGCGGACAGGCCGGACGCGCCGTCTTCCCGCTCACCCACCGTGATGGCGAAACCATCCGCGTGGGTCTTCTTGACGGCTGCCTCAAGTTCCTCGGAGCTGGTGATGGTGTAGTCAGTGATGGATTCCAAGGGGTCCCGCAGGACAGCTTCCATCAGCTCCGGGGACCAAGCGAGCAGTACCCTGCCCGCTGAACCTGCGTGGAGCGGCACGATCTTGCCCAGATGCATCTCGCGACGCAGCGCGTGATGGGTATCGGCCATGGCGACGCACACCCGGTAGTGCTGCTCGGCTTTGAAGAAGCAGGCCGTTTCGCCCGTGGTATCCCTCAGGGTCTTGAGCAAAGGACTCAGGATGTCCACAACCTCCATGCCCCGGGTTGCAGGAGCCGCCCAGTACGCCATCCGCATGCCGATGCGGTAGGCGTCGCCCTCGCGGTCAAGGAAACCCTGCGATGTCAGATTCGTGACCAGCCGCTGCACTGTGGACGTGGGCATGCCGGTGAACTCTCGGATATCAGCCAACTGCAGCACCGGCTTGGACAAGGAAAAGGCATCCAAGATGGAGGTGATCTTGCCCAGGACAAGCAAAGGGTTGCCGTTGGCCTTCGTGGAAGCATCGGATACTGACATAGGACTCACGCTAAACGCTGCAGTGGGGTGGCGCCAATCCCGCCGGTAGGGTTGCACCATGGGGACAGTTCTGGAGGCCGAAGGCCTGTTGGTTGGGTATGCCGGGGCTCCGGTCTGCGGCGAAGTTTCTGCGTCGGTGGACGCGGGTGAAGTCTTGGGAATTGTGGGCGTGAACGGAGCAGGAAAGTCCACGGTAGCCCGGACCATCGCTGGACGGCAGGCCTCTCTGGCAGGAGACGTGAAGGTCCATGGTCTCCTCATCGATCCGGACGCCGTACCGTTCCGCCGGCAGGTCTCCGCTGTCTTCGATGATGATCTCTTCTTTCCGTCCCTCACTGTTCGGGAACACCTGCTCCTCATCGCCCGTGGGCACTCCCTGGAGGACCCAGAGGCGCGCGTTGAAGAAGAGCTGGAGTTCTTCGGGCTCCTGGGCAGGGCCCATGCGATCCCCGATGCTTTGTCTTCCGGCCAGCGCCGCAGGTTGCTGCTTGCCGCCGGACTGATCCGCCCGTCGTCGCTCCTGATTCTGGACGAGCCCGAACAGCGGCTCGACCCGCGGATGCGGGTAGCCATGGGCGAACGCATAGCGGACCACGCCAAGGACGGCGGCGCAGTAGTGCTGGTCACCCATGATCCCCAGCTGCTGCTGGCTACGGCCACCACGTGTTTGGTCATTGACGAGGAAGTTCTGGAGTTCGATCCAGAGCAGGGGGCTTCGATCATTGCCGGGTCCTGACATGCTCACCCGTGAACTTTCCCCGCAGCACCGGGAATTGGCCTCCGAGATTGTCCGGTTCACCCGCCGGAGCGCCAAAAGGTACAAACGCAGCCGGACCTCGTGGGGAGACCTCTTTGTTGATGCCTACAGTTGGGCGCTCGGCATTGGTGTATCCCTGACCATTGCGGCCTCGTTCGTCCTGGCGTTGCGCAACGAGATTGCTCAACGGGCATCAACGGCCAACAGCATCATCCGCGCACAATGGCTCGTCCTGCCGGAAGCGGTGTTGTGGACATCCGTGACGTTCGCGGTCCTCCTGGTCATCGGCAACCTTGCACGGAAGCTTGGACCGATGACCGTGAACGGAGCAGAGAGCACCTGGTGGCTGACGCTTCCCGTTGACCGCCGCCCCATGGTCCTGCCACCCTTCGCTCGCAAGGTGGCGCTGACGGCGGCCGGCTCTGGCGTTATCTACCTGCCCTTCAGCATGGTGACCGCTGTTGACCGCGCACCCATGGAACACGTCTTCGCTTCGCTCACCTTCGGCGCAGCCGGAGCTATAGCGGTAGCCATGGCAGGGATCCAGCAACTTGCTTTACTGGGTCCACGACTTGGCAAGGCAATTGCGACGGCTGCGCTTCTTACATGCTCTGTCCTTCCAGCGATGCCATCCTCCCCGTGGCCGGCAGCGCTGGTGGGCGTCGCCGCCGTCGCACTCTTTGCCGTAGTTGCGCCGCGAGCCGGTCAGGTCAAGGGTGATGAGCTGGTTCGCGGCGGCGCCGTGGCCGGTCACGCGGGCGCGTCACTTTTCATGATGGACTCCAATGAGGTGCTGCGTGCGCTTGGTGGCAACCGCAAAAGGGTCGACGGCGGCAGGGCAGCCAGCTTCTACGCCCAGCCTGCGCGCGGCCCGCTGTGGGCGCTGATCCGCGCCGATGTGGTGGCCTTCCTCAGGCTCAATCCCCCGCTGACGCCGCCCATTCTTTGGCTCGCTGCCTGCAACGCCATACTTCTCGTGGAAGGCGGACTGCCCGAGTTCGCACAGTTGGCCGTCATAGTGATCGCCGGATGCGCCACGGCTTCGGGCTTGGGGAGCGTAGCCCGCAAGACGGCGCTGGTTCCTGAGCTCGACGCGCTGCTGCCGCTGCATCCGGCGCTGGTAAGGACAAGCCGGACACTCATGCCTTGCTTGGCAATGGCTGTGTGGATGGCCGTGCTTAGCGGGCTTTTGGTTCTCCTGGGCGCGGCGAATCCTTGGCTCATAGGAGTCGGTGCCCTGGCGGGTGTCGGCATGGGCGCTGGGACGCTCCGCGCGGCCACCAGGACCCCGCCGGATTGGACCGCACCTCCGGTGGAAACGCCGTTCGGCCCGGTTCCGCGGGCCCAGCTGGGCTCCCTGATGCGCGGGCTGGACGTCACCGTCCTGGCCATGGTTCCGCTGCTGCTGGCGCTGTACCTCGGCTATGTGCCGGCGTCCCTGGTCATCATTCAGGCGGTCCTCAGTGCCGGAATCTTCCTGGTGGTGGTGCTGACACGCCCCAAGCGAATCTAGCCGTGGTTAGAGGAGGACCGTGCCTTCGATGCAGGTAGCCGACGCTCCACCAACCCAGATCTCGCCAGCTTCAGCCTTGACGTGAATACACCCGGCCCTGCCCAGGACGGTACCTTGAGCGGCAAGATACTCATCAGGCGCCCGGCCGCTGCCAATCAGCCACTGGGCCGCGCCGGCATTGAAGCTGCCCGTCACCGGGTCCTCCACCATGGCATCGCCCGGAATGAACGTACGGACTTCAAAGTCGACGGCGGCACCCGGCTCATGTGGGCCAATCACCCCCACCTTGAGGTCACCCATGGCAACGAGGTCCGGCTCGATGGCCAGGACTTGTTCCGCTGAACCCAGAAGCACGCCGATCCACGTGGGTCCGTTGACCAGCCACGACGCATCCAGCAGGGCATCCTCGGGCAGCCGCAGGCCGGCAACGAGTTGCGCCCGGACATCGTCGTCCACAGGGCCGAAGCGCGTCAGCGGCGGCGCAGCGAAAGCCAAGCGGCCGGCGTCGTGCTTTACCCGCACCAAACCCGCGCCGCACTCCTGAACCAGGACGCCATCAGTCTTAGGCACTCCCCCGGCCTGCAGCCACGTGTGCGCGGAGCCCAGCGTGGGGTGTCCGGCGAAGGGGAACTCCTCGCTGCCCGTGAAGATCCGAACCTTATAATCCGCTTCGGGGTGGGTGGGAGGGAGCAGGAACGTGGTCTCGGAGAGGTTGGTCCAGTTGGCGAAGTGCTGCATCGTTTCCGTGCTGAGGCCTTCAGCATCGACGACCACCGCGAGCGGATTGCCGAGGTACGGGACCTCGGAGAAGACGTCCACTTGGTGGAAGGGCCGGATGCGCGGGGGTTCTGAAGTCACCGCAGAAGGCTATCACCGGGTGCTGGCAGGCCCGCTCCGCGTCTGCGAAACTACCCGTATGGCAGAGAACAAGACCCAGCCCACGGACGTCTCCGTGGAAGAATTCCTGGCCGCGGTGGAGCACCCCAAGCGGCGCGAGGACGGCTTTGAGCTGCTGGACATGATGCGCAACATCACCGGCAAGGAAGCCGTCATGTGGGGCCCGTCCATCTTGGTTTCGGCAGCTATCACTACAAGTACCACAGCGGTCGCGAAGGTGACGCCGCCGCCGTCGGATTCTCACCGCGCAAGGCCAGCCTGGTGCTGTACGGGCTCACCGAGGGTCCGGACGCGGACCGCCTGCTCCCGGAATTGGGCAAGCACAAGACCAGTGCCGCGTGCCTGTACGTGAACAAGCTGGACGACGTGGACCGGGAGATCCTGGCCGAGATGATCCGTGCTGGCTACAAGCACGTTATGGAGGAGTTTCACACCCCGTAGATCTCGCGCCCAGATGGCAGCAAAAAGACCCCCACCACCGGAATCCGGTAGCGGGGGTCTTCAGGTGCAGTCAGAGACTACTTTGCTGCAACGACCTCGAGGTCGATAACAGCGGAAACATCCTCGTGCAGGCGAACGTTGGCCGTGTACGAACCGACAGACTTGATGTGGTTCGGCAGTTCAACGTTGCGCTTGTCGATGGCGCCGAGGCCAGCAGCCTCAACAGCAGCAGCGACATCAGCAGGCTTGACGGTGCCGAAGAGACGACCGGACTCGCCGGCCTTCACCTCGAGCTTGACCTTCTTGGAGGACAGAGCCTGGGCCTGGGCCTGTGCAGCTTCAACAGAAGCGTGCGCACGAGCGGCGCGGGCAGCCTTGATGGACTCAACCTGCTTCTCGCCACCCTTGGTCCAGGTCAGAGCGAAGCCGCGGGGCAGCAGGAAGTTACGTGCGTAACCGTCCTTAACCTCCACAACGTCACCAGCAGCACCGAGACCGGTTACTTCGTGGGTCAGAATGAGCTTTGCCATGTTAGTTAATCCCTTCCCTTAGCCGCGGCCAGCGCCGGAGTAAGGCAGCAGAGCAACTTCGCGGGCGTTCTTGATTGCCTGGGCGATCTTGCGCTGTTCCTGAACGGTAACGCCAGTGACGCGACGAGCGCGGATCTTTCCGCGGTCGGAGATGAACTTGCGCAGCAATGCTACGTCCTTGTAGTCGATGACAGTGATGTCAGCGGCCTTCAAGGGGTTGGACTTTGGTTTGGGCTTACGGAGTTCAGCCTTAGCCATCGTGGAGCTCCTTTTCTATGGAGCCCGTGGATATTGATCCACGGGATGGTGGTGTTCGACGGCGGTTGTCACCATGGTGCCTTTCGGCAGTTCCGGTGAGCGTCCGGCGTCGGACGTTTATTTGGTGTTTAGAAGGGAGGTTCGGAATCCGGGCCGTTGCCCCAACCGCCAGCATTGCTGACACCGGGCGTAGCCCAAGGGTCATCCTGCTGCTGTGCGGGCTGGTTGCCGCCCCAGGTTCCACCGGAGTTGCCGCCACCCTGGTTTCCACCAGGAGCGCCACCTCCAAAGCCACCGGAATTACCGGCGTTACCGCCACCGAAGCCACCCTGGCCACCGCCGGAGCGCTGGGTACGGTTGACCTTGGCGTTTGCGTAACGCAGGCTGGGGCCGATTTCGTCGACCTCAAGCTCAATAACGGTGCGCTTTTCGCCTTCTTTTGTTTCGTAAGAACGGCTCTTCAAACGGCCGGAAACGATGACGCGCATGCCCTTTGTGAGGGACTCGGCCACGTTCTCGGCTGCTTCGCGCCATACCGATGCGCGGAGGAACAGGGTTTCCCCGTCCTTCCACTCATTGGACTGGCGGTCAAAGGTCCGGGGAGTAGAAGCGATGGTGAAGTTCGCTACTGCTGAGCCAGACGGGGTGAACCGCAGCTCGGGGTCATTGGTGAGATTACCGATGACCGTAATAGTGGTTTCGCCTGCCATCTACTGCCTCCTTGTTCGTTCCTGCGGGGTAAAGACCTGAAAGGGGCTGATTACTCAGCAACGACCTTCTGGTCTTCAGGGCGGATGATCTTGGTGCGCATGATCGTCTCGTTGAGAGACAGCTGGCGATCAAGTTCCTTGGCGGTAGCCGGTGCTGCGGTGAAGTTCACCACGGCGTAGATACCTTCGGACTTCTTCTTGATGTCGTACGCCAGACGGCGACGGCCCCAGATGTCTACCTTTTCGATGGTTCCACCATCGGTGGTGATGACATTGAGGAACTTCTGAAGCGACGACTCTACGGTACGCTCTTCGACCTCGGGGTCGATGATTACCATCAATTCGTAAGGACGCATATGTGAACCCACCTCCTTTGGGCTAAGCGGTTACGGTATTTCCGTAACAGGAGGTTCATTTGCGATGCTGCGTTGGCGCTCCCCGGCCGAAAACACGGCAAGAGGGCGTAACACAGACTTCAATATCTTAGTGCATCTCCTGCACTCAAAGCTATTCGGCGGGATCCGTGGGAGGAACCAGCCAGATTACGTATGTGGATAACCTGGTGGGGCAGCACGGAATACTGGGGCTATGACCGTTCTGAAGACCACCATTCTCTTCGTTTTGGCAGCCGTCGCAGAGATCGGCGGAGCTTGGCTGATCTGGCAGGCCGTGCGCGAAGGCAAAGCGTGGTGGTGGGCAGGACTCGGCGTGGTGGCGCTGGGAATCTACGGTTTCTTCGCGGCCTTCCAACCCGACGCGCACTTTGGCCGGGTCCTCGCGGCTTACGGCGGCGTGTTCATTGCCGGATCACTCGGCTGGGGAATGCTGATGGACGGCTTCCGGCCGGATCGCTGGGACGTGATCGGCGCCGCCATCTGCATCGTGGGTGTAGGCGTCATCATGTTCGCGCCGCGGCCGGGCGGCTGAGTGCTGGCGGCTGAGGGCTGGCCGCCCCGGGCCGGGCGGCTAGTACCCAGGAACGACAAAACCCCCGGAAGATCAACTTCCGGGGGTTTCTTTGTGCGCGGAGGGGGACTTGAACCCCCACCCCCTTTCGAGGACTAGCACCTCAAGCTAGCGCGTCTGCCATTCCGCCACCCGCGCAAGGTGATCAGGAGAACATGTTTCCATTTTCTCCTTGACAGCGTCAAAGACACTAACACGAAGAATGGCAATCCGTGGATTCCTGAGGCCGTGAAAGCCTCCCGCTAGGGCTGGGGCCATGGATGCAACACCCTTGAATGCCCTGGTTCTGACGGTCGTCTTCTCGGCGATCGCCCTCTATTTTCTGTACTTCGTGGTTCGTGCAGGCGTCCGGGACGGCATCCTGCAGGCCGACAAGAAACGCCATGAGCAAGCCAAACAATAAAGCGAAACGGGACAGCCGCCGTCGAGCAATGACGGCGGCTGTCCCGCTGCAGAAAAGGCGACGGCGGTCAGGAACCGATCTTGGCGCGCTCGGCTTCCCCGCCAAGCACCGGAGTGGCGGGCGTGTTGCCTTTATTGCGGTAGCGAAGCACGCCGATGCCCACTACAACCGCGGCCAACGCCAGCGACAGGAACAGCGATTCGCGGGTGGATTCGATGATGACCATGCCGATGATGAGTGCCACGATGGCGCCGATGGCAATCCATGTGAGGTACGGGAAGAACCACATCTTGAGGTCGAGCTCCTTGGCGGCTGCACCCATTCGCTTGCGCAGTATGAGCTGGGACGTCGCGATGACCAACCACACGAAGAGCGCGATGGCACCCGAGGTATTCACGAGGAACAGGAACACCGAGTCCGGGGCAATGTAGTTCGCGCCAACGGTGAGGAACCCCACCACGGTGGAAGCGAGCACGGCCGCGGCCGGAACCCCACGCTTGGAGATCTTCATCCAGGACTTGGGAGCGTCGCCGCGCTGCGAGAGCGAGAACAGCATGCGGCTGGCGGTGTACAAGCCCGAGTTGAGGCAGGAGAGCACCGAGGTGAGGACAACAATGTCCATGATGGTGCCGGCACCCGGGATTCCGTAGAGCTCGATGACAGCAACATAGGGGCTCTTGGCCACGGAGGCGTCGTTCCAAGGCAGCAGGGTCACCACGATGGCAATGGAGCCGATGTAGAAGATCAGGATGCGCCACACAGTGGACTTCACGGCCTTCTTGACGGCGTCCACCGGGTTCTCGGACTCGCCGGCGGCAATGGTGGCTATTTCGGCGCCAAAGAAGGAGAAGACCACCACGAGGATGCCCGCAAGAACTGCGCCGGGACCGTTTGGCATGAAGCCACCCTGATCCAGCAGGTTGGCGACGCCGGGTGCCGAAACGCCCGGCATGAAGCCAAGGATGGCAACGATTCCGGCCAGCAGGAAGATGACGATTGCGGCCACCTTGATGGATGCGAACCAGAACTCGAACTCACCGTAGGACTTCACGGAGCCGAGGTTGGTCAGCGTCAGGAGCACCATGAGCACAAGGGCCCAGATCCACTGGTCGACGCCGGGAACCCAGCGGTGCATGATGGCGGCACCGGCCGTAGCTTCGATGCCAAGGACGATGATCCAGAACCAGGCATAGAGCCAGCCGATGCTGAATCCGGCCCAGCGGCCAAGGGCTTTGTCGGCGTAGGTGGAGAAGGATCCGGTTTCGGGGTTGGCCGCAGCCATCTCACCAAGCATGCGCATGACGAGGATGACCACGAGGCCTGCAGCCAGGTAAGCCACGAGGATGCCCGGGCCGGCCTGCTGAATGGCAGCGCCGGAGCCTACGAACAGGCCAGCTCCAATGACGCCGGCGATGGCGATCATGGAGAGGTGACGTGGCTTCAGGGACTTGGAAAGCTGTTGGTCAGCGTGCATGGATCGGCGCCGTCCTTTAGGTTTGGGGTTGGCCGCAGTGGTGTGCCACTGGCCACATGACTAGTTCACGCTAGCCTGCGACACCGCACCGAATCCTGTGCACCCGAACATTTTGCACTCCCTCAAACAGGGGCCGTGCACAAAATGTAACCCTCAAGGCATCTAAAGTTTCTTATAGGAAACTTTTGTCATGCCCCTGAAATGAGTGTTTGACGCTTCAGCCTAGACGGCAGTACGGAAAAAAAGCTCCGCAACAGTCGAAAGGCTCTTCGGATCCTCTACACCGCACAACTCCCGCGCAGAGTGCATGGACAGCAGCGGAATCCCCACATCCACCGTCCGGATGCCCAAGCGTGTAGCTGTGAGGGGTCCGATGGTGGAACCACACGGGAGATCGTTGTTGGAGACGTACTCCTGGTACGGAACGTCAGACTCATCACAGAGCCTTGCCCAGACGGCGGCGCCCGTCGCGTCTGTGGCGTAGCGCTGGTTCGCGTTGATCTTCAGCAGCGGACCGCCGTTCAACACCGGTTTGTTTGCGGGGTCATGCTTCTCCGCGTAGTTCGGGTGGACAGCGTGGCCGGCGTCCGCAGAAACGCAGAACGACGCCGCCAAAGCCTGCCGCCGCTGGCTCACCGTAGCGCCCAGGCCGTCGGAGATGCGGACCAGGATGTCCTCAAGGATGGGGCCGCAGGCGCCGGACCGGGAGTTGGAGCCGATCTCTTCATGGTCGAAGGCAGCAAGGACGGCGATCGGGCCCCCTGCCGGAGCATCGGCTGCGTGCGCTACCAACGCCACCAAACCAGCGTGTGTGGAGGAGAGGTTATCCATGCGCCCGGAAGCGAAGAACTCACTCTTGGCCCCGAAAACCGCCGGTGCCTGCGTGTCTGCCACCACGACGTCGTACCCGCCGATATCGGCAGCGTCCACAGTGGCGCCCTCAACGCGATCGGCAAGCAGTGCCAGAAGATCTTCACCGGTTGGGTCGCCCTGGCCGAAGACGGGGTTCATGTGTTGCTGCTTGGAAAGGTGGAGTCCGTTGTCGTTGACGCCGCGGTCCAAGTGAATGGCAAGCTGCGGGAAACGGAGGAGGGGTCCGGTGGCCGTGAGGTGCTGGGTTCCATCGCGCAGTACCAAGCGGCCCGCCAACTGCAGTTCGCGGTCCAGCCAGGAGTTGAGCAGCGGCCCACCGTAGACCTCCACACCGGCCTGCAGCCAACCGAACTTACCGGTGGTGGGCTTCGGCTTGAGCTTGAACGACGGCGAATCGGTGTGTGCACCAAGGATGTTGAAACCAGTGGTGGGGCCGGCGTTTTCGGGAGTCACCCAGGCAATGAGCGCACCGTCGCGGATCACGTAGAACTTGCCTGCTCCGCCGTCCCACGGCTGCAGTTCATCCAATCCCGTGAAGCCCGCGGCGTCGAGTCGGCGCGCGGCTTCGTGCACAGCGTGGAAGCTCGACGGCGACGCCGATACGTACTCGCCCAGGTCCTTGATGTGGTCAACTGCTGCGGAGGCATTCGAAGGCATGCCCCCGAGTCTAGCCCCGCTTTCGTTGCCGGCCGGGCTAGACGGTGACGTTCAGCGCGGCCGTGTAACCGCCCGCGACCGAACCGGACATAGTCGCCAGCTGGTATATGCCTCCATCGTCACCAAAGACGTTGTCCGAGGTCAGGGTGGTATTCGGGAAGTTCTTGGCGCTGGATTCATAACCGGCCGTCGCATAGACCTCCTTGCAAGCCTTCTCAGTAAGTGCGATCTGCGAGACCGTCAGCACCTGTCCGGCTGCAGTCGTATTGCTCATGGATTCGAATACCTCAAAGTGAATATGTGGCCAGCGGCCGTTGTACGCTCCCGGGTAGATAGTGCTGAAAGTCAGTTGGCCGTTGGCATCTGCTTCCTGCACGCCTCGGAGGTAGTTCTCGTTCTCCAAGCCCGAATCGTAGAGCGAATATTTGCCGTTCTGGTCGCAATGCCAGGCATACACGGCGGCACCGGCCAGAGGAGCGCAACCGTTCGCGTTGTCCAGAAGCGTCAAGGTCACTGTCAGCGGCACGCCCTCAGCCTTGGTGGTGGAGGTGCCAAAACTGGACCTGATGTCGCGACGGACTACTCCCGAAGCCTCGAGCACGTTGGGGCCGTTGGAACCGTCGCCCGGGTAAGGCCCCAGCGTCTCCTCCGGGATCTCCACTCCGCATTCTGCGAACGCCCGGGTCACCGTGCTCGTGGCCGACGCGGAAGGTGACGCAGCCGCCGTCGTGGTTTCCGTCGCCGTGGCAGTAGCGCTGGCGGTGGCAGTGCTCGACGGCGACGCGCTGCCGCCTCCCGTTCCCGGCGTGCAGGCTGCGAGGGCTGCTGCCGTTCCAGCGCCGAAGAGGAGCCCCAAGCTGCGGCGCCGGCTCAGGAGCGTGGAGAGATCGAATTCAAGGCCGCGGTCGTGGTCGGGGTGAGGAGTTGTCATGCCTCCATGAAACGCGCCGCGCCTGTGCGTTGTACATGGTGAAACTGTGCCGCGGCTATGTCTCAGTAGTCCGGGTTGCTGGGCACCACGAGTCCGGTTTCGTAGGCGTAGACCACAACCTGCACCCGGTCCCGCAGTTGCAGCTTGCTCAGGATCCGGCGGACGTGGGTCTTCACCGTGGCCTCGGAAAGGAAGAACTTGTGGGCGATCTCAGCGTTGGAGAGGCCCTCCGCGATGGTGGTGAGGATTTCGGTTTCCCGCGGGGTGAGTTCGTCCAAGAGCGGGTCGCGGTGCGAAGTGGGCGAGTGACCGGGCACGACGCCACCGCGTACATACGTTTCAAGCAGCCGTTGCGTGACTCTCGGGGCCACCACGGCATCGCCACTGGCCACCAAGCGCACCGCGTGAACCAGCTCAGAGGGGGCAACGTCCTTGAGCAGGAACGCGGACGCCCCCGCCTGCAGCCCGCTGAAGGCGTACTCATCGAGGTCGAACGTGGTCAGGATGATGACCCGCGCGTCGGAGCCTGAATCCGTGATCTGCTTGGTTGCCTCGATGCCGTCCATGCCGGGCATGCGGACGTCCATCAGAACGACGTCAGGTTGCAGGGCTTCTACTTGGCGAACAGCCTCGATGCCGTCCGAAGCCTCGCCCACCACATGGACGTCCTCTTCACCTTCAAGAATGAGCCGGAAGCCCATCCGCAGCAGTGGCTGATCGTCCACCAGCAGCACTTTGATGACTTCTTCGATCATGATTCCCCCTTTTCGCCGTTCCAGCGGAGCTCGGCATGGACTGCCCAACCTCCCCGTTTTCCTGGTCCGGCAGTAACGATTCCAGCATAGATTCCGGCACGTTCATTCATTCCATCGATTCCCTGCCCGGTCCCCAGGCTGCCCACGGATTCGCTGCCGCCCTCACGGGTTCCGCGGCCGTCGTCGAGCACGTCAATGGTGACCAAATCACCATCGCGAGCCACCTGGACATCAACGCGGCTGAGCGAGCGCCCGTACCGCAGGACGTTGGTCAACGACTCCTGCACGATCCGATAGACAGTGAGTTCGAAGGCCGGGTCAGCCGGGAGGCCCGGCCCCGTGTGGGCGTAGTGCAGCGGCAGTCCGGCTGTCCGGAAGCCGTCCAAGAGTTTCGCCAGGTTCTGCCCGGATTCAAGGGGTGTCAGTGGTGCCGGTCGCCCGGAATCATCCCGCAGAACGCCGAGTACGCGGCGCATGTCGGCCAGCGCGGCCCTTCCCGTCCGGGATAGTTCTCCGAGCACGTCACCGGCGCGCTCCGGATCTTTCTTGACCACCACGGCGGCACCGTCCGAAAGGCTGATCATCACTGTCAGCGAGTGCGCCACGACGTCGTGCATTTCCCGGGCAATTCGGTTGCGCTCGGTGACCTTGCCAAGCTGGGTGGTTCGCGCGGCCCACGCCGCAATCTCGGCTTCATGTTCCCTGCGCTGGCGCACCGAAATGCCGATGCCTGTGGCCAAAAGGTTGGACAGCATGATGGTCACCGCAGTGGCGATGTTGTTGATGAGGTGGAAGTTCTCCGGAACGTCCTGCAGGTTGTCCATCTCGCTGGGACTCGTCCACATGAACAGGTAGAGCAGGCTCAGAGGCAAGCTGGCTACCGCGAAAACCACCAGCGCCAACGCACGCTTCCGGAGTGACGCCACGGCATAGAGCGCGAACCATAGACCTGCGGAAACATTCGATCCCCAAGGGTTCAGGATGGTGGCCGCTATTTCCAGAAGGGAGACAGCGAGAACCACCTGAAGCGGAAACGGGCGCCTGAAGAACAACGCGATGGCGATCAACAGCAGTATCGCCACCACGAGCCATTTGCCGTCGACGACCGACGGAATGATGGTGGGCAGCGCCAACAAAAGGTAGCAAAGGACCACCACTGCATCCATCGCGCGGGGCCGTTTGAAGAAGTAACGCCGTATTCGGCCCCTGCGGCGCTGGGCAATTTCAGCGAAGGACGCGTCGGCCGTGGTGGCCGACGCGTCCTTCATCTGTGGAGCTTCAGTCATGAATTGAGCCTAGACGGCAACCCGTCCTAGACGTCCCGCTTCTTGAGCAGGATCATGGCCAGGGCCACCGGCACAACCACCCAGGCGCCAAGAACCAGCGCGGCCTGCCACGCTTCCAGCGTGTCCGGGACATGCTCGACGGCGGTCATGGGCGTGATGGTGCTCGTGGGGAGGTACTTGTTGGCTTCCTTGAAGAAGTCGCCGGGGATGAGCTGGAAGGCAATAGGCGCAACGAACAGGAGTCCCACCAGGCTCATGATGCCGCCGGCCGAGTTACGGACGATGGTTCCGAGGGCCATGCCGATTGCTGCCACGGCTGCCACGTAGAGGCTGTTGACCAGAAGGAGCTTGATGGACTGTGAGCTGCCAAGGTCCAGCTTGAGGTCGTAGTTATCAACGATGGGAAGCGACACCAGGCCCGCGATGTAAATGGACACCGCTGTCAGGAGGAAAGCGCTGACCATGACCACAATGAGCTTCGCCAGGAAAGGCGAGAGCCGCTTGGGGACGGCGGCAAAGGTGGAGCGTGCCATGCCGGTGGTGAACTCGGAGCTCATGAGCAGGACGCCCAAGGAACCGAGGATGAGCTGGGCGAACGAGATACCCGAGGTGGGGATGCTGACGGCGAGGTCCCCGCCCTGGGCGGCCATGGCTGCTGCGACTTCGGGATCCGCCGCGGCCTGCTCCGCAAACTGGCCTGTTCCCCACGCTGAGAGGGCTGCGAAGCCCACCATGACCAGTGCCGTGGAGGCAAGGAGGATCAGCGTGGACATCAGAGTACGGAACTTGATGAATTCCGAGTTGAGTACGCGATGGAATGCCGGTCCGGGACCGACGGAGTTGCGGATGGACTTGCGGTCCAATGTGGTGGTGCTCATGTCTATTTCCCTCCGGCCTGAGCGGGAACCGAGGCCCCGGCGGTGATGTGCGAGTGGTATTCGACCTCGTCCTTGGTCAGTTCCATGTAGGCCTCTTCCAGGCTTGCCTGGAGCGGTGTCAGCTCGTAGACCATCACTTGGTTGTCCAGGGCCGTACGGGCGATGCCGCGGGGATCAAGCCCTGAAACTTCCAGCAGTTCGCGTTCGTGGACCTCCACGGAAACGCCAGTGCCGGCCAGGAGCTGCATGAGGCGTTCCGGCTGATCGGTGCGGACCCTGGTCCGGGCGTTGCCCTTGCCCGTAATGATTTCGGCGATAGGTGCGTCGGCGATGATCCTGCCGCGGCCGATGACAATCAGGTGGTCTGCCGTCAGTGCCATTTCGCTCATGAGGTGGCTGGACAGGAAGACTGTGCGGCCTTCGGAGGCCAAGTACTTGACGAGGTTGCGGACCCAGACCACGCCTTCAGGATCGAGGCCGTTCACCGGCTCATCCAGGATGATGGTCTGCGGGTCACCCAGCAGCGCTGCTGCGATGCCAAGGCGCTGGCCCATTCCGAGTGAGAATCCCTTGACCTTCTTCTTGGCGACATCGCCCAGGCCCGTCATCTCAATGACTTCACGGACGCGGCTCTTGGGGATGCTGTGGGTCGCTGCCATGGCAAGAAGGTGGTTGTAAGCCGTGCGGCTCGTGTGGACAGCCTTGGCGTCCAGGAGGGCGCCAATTTCACGCAGCGGCGCCTTGTGCTGGGCGAACGGCTCACCGTTCACGGTCACAGAGCCCGCCGTAGGAGAGTCAAGCCCCATGATCATGCGCATGGTTGTGGACTTTCCGGCACCGTTTGGGCCCAGGAAGCCCGTCACCCGTCCGGCCTGGACAGTGAAACTGACGCCGCCGACGGCGGTCTTCTCGCCGTAGACCTTGGTCAGGCCTTTTGCTTCGATCATGGAAGCGTTCCCTCCTCGGAGCACATGTGTGTGCAAGTGAGTTTTGAATGTACCTACAACGCTACTCACGGAGGGGACGTAAATCGCCTGTCTCAGGGATGATTCAGGGTTCAGTCAGGGTAGTCCTCGCGGATGACCCGCCGCGTTGAAACCCGGGCTTTTCGCTCAGTCGACGGGCAACGGCGAGTAAACGGTGAGCTCGCGCGGTTTCACAGTGAACGTGGCACGGCGGACCCCGGGCTTCGGCTCCCCGTCAACGGCCAGGACCAACGGTTGGCCAAGAGCCTCCACCGTGATGGTGGTGGCCTCGGTCAGGTGGGTGACTTTGGAGGCGGCGACGGTGCCGGTAACCACCGCCCACAGCAGCCGCGCCCGGGCGAATGGCTCGTCCGCAGTGATCATGCGCAGATCGAAAACACCGTCGTCCAGCACCGGCCGGCGAAGTGGTGCATGGTCGCTGGGATAGAACCTGCCCCGGCCCATGTAGAGGATCCAGAGTTTGTGCTTTACCCCGTCCACCAGCAGCGTGGTGGGGGAGTTCACGCCGAAGGTGCGCAGCGATGCCACCACGCTTGCCAGCGGTTTACCCATGGCAGGTTGCAGTCTCTCCCGACGTCGAACCAGGTTTGGATAGACGCCGACACTCGCCGTATTCAGCATGCCCAGCTCTGTGGTTTCCGGCATTTCAGGTAGTCCCCGTTGCACCACCACGTGCCCCAGGTCGACGGACGCTGCGTGTCCTTTGGTCACGGCATCGATCGCGTCGTCAATCGAACCGGTGCCAAGGTCGCGGGCGAAGTGATTGAGCGTTCCGCCTGGAAGCACCAAGAGCGGGAGTGAATGCTCGACGGCGGCAGCCGCCGCAGTGCCAACCGTTCCGTCACCGCCCCAGACGCCGAGTGCAACGGTGCCTGGCCGGGTTGCCACTGCATCGATCTCAGCAGCTACGTCTTCACCTTCGGAAATTTCGCGTATATAAGCCTTTGGGAATATAACCTTCAATAACTCTGCAGTCTCGGGGGAGTAGGACCCGCCCAGGACGTTGACCGCAATACCCAGCCCCTCGCCGTCGGAAATTGCGGGAGCTTCCGCAGGCGTCCGGCGCGGCGTCGGTTCGGGCGGTCGGGCCGGCCACCACTTGCGGGTCAGCAGTGCCGCTCCCGCACCGAGAGCGGAACCGAAGACCACATCGGAGGGCCAATGGGCCCCCGTGTGCACGCGCGAGTAGGCAACCCCCGCAGCAAGCGGTGCCAGTGCGGCGCCGAGTGCGGGCGAGACCATGCCGACACCCACCGCGAACGCCACCGCAGACGCTGAGTGGCCTGACGGCATGGAGGAACTCGTCGGCTGCGGATTCACGAAGCGGAACAGTGGCAGGTGCTCAGGGAGTGGCCGCCTGCGCGGGAGTGCCGTTTTGAAGACCAGGTTTGTGACCCCGGAGGCAACGCCCAGGGCGAGGAGTCCGTGGAGGGCTGCCCTCCGGGGCTTCCCTGGGAACGTGGCCATAATCCCCGCTATGCCGAACCACAGTTTGCCTTTGGTTGCCGCTGCAGAGAGTTCTCGGAAAAACACGTCGTGATCACCCTGGGGTTGCCGGGACACAGCCCGGACCAGGAAATGGTCGAATCTTGCAATCCGTTTGGGGCCTTTGCCCAAGAAGCCTCGCATCCCATCACACTAACCCTTGCCGGTGCCGCCCAGCTGCCGTGGCTACGATGAATGGATGATTCGTGTACTCCGTCCTCGTCAACGGCCCGCCTGGCAGTTGGTCACGCCCGGAGTGCTCCTGCTGTGCGCTTTCGCAGTGCCGGGCATACTGCTGATGGCCGGGCAAGGCGAGCCGGCGTTCAACGGCGTGGACGTTACCTGGCAGGCCTACGCCTTCAGCCTGCACTCACCCTTCTGGGATGGCGTGAACGTTGTCCTCAACTGGGCCGGGTATGCGGGGATGCTGGTCTTCCACGTAGTGCTCGCGATCTCGCTCCTCATATGGCAACGACCTATGGCCGCGGTGTTCGCCGCCTCAAGCGGCATCGCCGTGCTGGCACTAACGCAGCTCGCCAAAGCTGTGGTGGGTAGGGACAGGCCGGAAGGTGCCAAGGTGCTCACCGATACCGGCTCATACCCCTCGGGGCATGTATCAACCACCACGGCGTTCCTGATGGTGCTCGCCATCCTCATTGGTCGATCATGGATGGCACTGTTGGCCGTCTCCGGAATCATCGCGATGATGATCAGCCGCACCTATCTGTCGGCCCATTGGTTGAGTGACGTCCTCGGCGGCGCCTGTCTGGCTGCCGGCATTGTCCTGCTGATGTGGTGGCGTTTACGCGATATATGCATCAAGGAGAATGAGCGCGCGGACGGGCGGACTATTTGGGCGGCAAAGGCTTCGCAACGCCGGCAAGCAACAGAGCAAGCAAAATAGGCGCGCCAATGGCCAGCAAGGCCAGATGGATTCCGGTGTGGTCGCCGAGGTAGCCCAAGAGGGGCGGGCCGGCTAGGAACGCTATGTAACCGATGGTGGAGACCACAGACACCCGAGCCGCTGCATGCTTGGGGTCATCCGCTGCGGCCGACATTCCCATGGGGAAGGCCAACGCCGCGCCGATGCCCCACAGCGCCGCACCAACGCCGGCCAGGATCACATTGCCGGCGAAGACGAACAATGCGAGGCCCACGGCGGCCGCGGCCATGCTTGCCCGGAGGACGTTCACTCGTCCAAACTTGTCGATTGCCTTGCCACCCAGGAACCGCATCACGGTCATGGCCAGGACAAAGAGCGCGAACAGCAATGCGCCCGTGGACTCCGAGGCGCCAAGCCCGTCCACTGCAGCCTTCGCGATCCAGTCGTTGCCCGCACCTTCGGTAAGGGTGGCACCCAGCACCACGACGCCGATGAGCAGCGTCCTGCCGTCCCTCCAAGCCGTGGGGCCCTTCTCAGCCGCCGCGCCGCCGTCGTGAATTTCTTCGACCTCGTGCGGTAGGAAGTACTTGGGGACCGTCAGCGCCAAGATGACGGCGATGGCCGCGATGACCAACAGGTGCTCAGGCAAGCCGACACCCAGTTGGGAGAGGCCGGCCCCGATCAGCGCGCCCAAGAACGCGCCACCGCTGAAGGCAGCATGGAACTGCGGCATGATGGTGCGCTTGAGCCGGTGTTCGACGTCCGCGCCTTCAATGTTCTGCGCCACGTCCCACAGGCCGATACCGATGCCGAAGAAGAAGAGGGCAACGGCTGTGCCCGGAACGGACGCGGCCATCAGTGAGAAGGCAATGGCCGCGCCGGCAGCCCCCGCCACGATGCCGGCCACCCGGACCGTATTGGCTGTACCGATCCTGCCCACCACCCATCCGGCTGATGGAAGCGCCAGCAAGGACCCGACGGCGGTGCAGAGCAACAGAGTGCCCATCTGGCCGGACGTCAGGCTGAGTGCCTCGGTCACGGCGGGGATGCGGGCAGCCCAGCTGGCGAAGACCAAACCGTTCATGCCGAAGATCAGGAACGTCGCCACCGCAGCGGCGTTGACGTTGGTGGTGCTTCTGGTGTTGGTGGTCATGCAATCACAACTTCCACGGAGAGTTTGTTGAGCCGGGCAAGATCTTCGGGGGATGGTTCCTGGTCTGTCACGATCATGGCAACGGTGTCCATGGCTGCAACCAGTGCTACTGCGCTGGCATTCCACTTGCTTTTTGAGGCAGCCACAATCACCCTCGCCGCCGATTCCAGACCTGCGCGCTTAACGGCGGCGTCCTCTAGGTCGTGCGCCAGCAGGCCGTCCTTGAGGTTGAGGGCGCAGGGGGTTACGACGGCGGTGTCGAACCTCAGTGAGCGAACGTTGGCTTCAGTCATGGGTCCCCTGAACGACTGTTCCCCGGGGGTGAGGCGACCCCCGGGGAGTATGAGCTCCGGTGCGTGGCCGTCCTTGTTCCGCGTCAGCGCTTCCACGCCGTGCAAGGACATGGGCATCACCGTGAGTGCCCGGTGGCTCAGGCGGCGTGCGATCTCCGTGGCCGTGGAACCGCTATCCAGCCACACGTGCTCGCGGTCCTTGATCAGTGGATCTACGGCTTGGGCTATACGGACCTTCGCCTCGTGGTCCTCAAGTTCGCGCTGTCCGTAGCCGGGATTGTCTCCCCGTGCCAGCAAGCTGCGGGCACCACCATGGACGCGCTTGAGAACTCCGTTTGCTGCGAGGATTTCGAGGTCTCGACGGATGGTGGCCCCGGAGGCTCCCGTAGCTTGGACGAGCTCGTCCACTGTGGCTTCTTCGCGTGTACGCAACAGCTCGCCAATGAGCCGGTGGCGGTCAGCAGTTCCCATGCTTCAACCGTAGCAAGGATTGCTCATTTAATCACCATGAGTGATCATTTGCGCATCCAACGCTCTCTCACATCCCATGGCTTAAAGGGAAACGCTCTTGCAGCAACTGCAAGAGCGTCGGCCAAAAAGGGCTGTTATGTGAGAGAGCGTCGGAACTACCGGGCGCGCTCCACCCGCTTCTCGTCCCACACGGGTTCCTCGGATTCGTAGACCTTGCCGTCGGAGCCGAAAATCAGGAACCGGTCAAAGGACTTGGCGAACCACCGGTCGTGTGTGACAGCCAGGACAGTGCCCTCGAAAGCATCGATTGCTCGTTCCAAAGCCTCGCCCGAGTGCAGGTCCAAGTTGTCCGTGGGCTCGTCGAGCAGCAACAGGGTGGCACCGGAAAGC
This sequence comes from Arthrobacter sp. Rue61a, assembly GCF_000294695.2. Classification (NCBI taxonomy): domain Bacteria; kingdom Bacillati; phylum Actinomycetota; class Actinomycetes; order Micrococcales; family Micrococcaceae; genus Arthrobacter; species Arthrobacter sp. Rue61a. The sequence continues at coordinate 4,698,046 of NC_018531.1, forward strand.
TGCAGCAGCAGGATCTGGAAACGAGCCTGCTGGCCCCCGGACAAGGACTCATACTTCTGCTCGGACTGACCGGCCAAGCCGTACGAATCCAAGGCTCCAGCGGCAGCCTCACGAGGAAGGCCGGACCGGTGTTCGTCGCCGCGGTGCAGGATCTCCAACAAGGTACGGCCCAGAAGGTCAGGGCGCACATGCGTCTGCGCGAAGAATCCGGGCCTGATGCGGGCGCCGAGCTTAACGGCCCCTTCGTGCGGCACTTCAGCGATCACGACGTCGGACACTGGCAGGTGCTCGCGTTCGGGGTCGGTGCCGCCGGTGGCAAGGAGGCGCAGGAAGTGGCTCTTACCGGAGCCGTTGGATCCCAGCACGCCAACGCGGTCGCCGAACCAGATCTCCGTGGAGAACGGCTTCATCAGTCCGGTCAGTTCGAGCTTCTCGGCTACAACGGCGCGCTTGGCAGTTCGCCCACCTTTGAGGCGCATCTTGACGTTCTGCTCGATCGGCAGGGCCTCGGGCGGCCCAGCTTCCAGGAACTTGGCAAGGCGGGTCTGCGCTGCCTGGTACCTGTTGGCCATGTCGGAACGGAAGGCTGCCTTGTTCTTGTACATGTTGACGAGTTCCTTGAGCTTTACGTGCTCCTCGTCCCAGCGCTTGCGGAGTTCCTCGAACCTGGCGTTGCGGTCGGCGCGTGCCTCCACGTATGAGCCGAAGCCTCCGCCGTGGATCCATGCCCCGGCACCGTTGATGCCGGGTTCAAGCGTAACGATCCGGCCGGCCGCGTTGTTGAGCAGCTCGCGGTCGTGGCTAATGAACAGCACGGTCTTCTTGGACTCGTTGAGCTTCCCCTCGAGCCAGCGCTTGCCGGGCACGTCAAGGTAGTTGTCCGGCTCGTCGAGGAGCAGGAGCTCATCCGGACCGGCAAACAGGGCCTCGAGCACCAGGCGCTTCTGCTCGCCACCGGACAACGTCGAGGCGCGGCGGAACTGTGCTTTGTCGAAGGAAATTCCGAGTGCTGCCATGCAGACTTCGTCCCAGACGGTTTCGACGTCGTACCCGCCGGCATCTCCCCAGTCCACAATTGCCTGGGCGTACTTCATCTGGGTGGGCTCGTCGTCGTGCTCCATCATGGCGAGCTCGGCGTCCTCCACGGCCTTGGCAGCGGCGGCGAGGCCGGCCTGTGCCGTGGAAACCAGGAGGTCGCGGACGGTTGATTCGTCGCGGACCTGGCCGACGAACTGGCGCATGATGCCCATGTTTCCGGAACGGCCCACAACGCCTTCGTCCGGCGTGAGATCCCCGGAGATGATTTTGAACAGGGTGGTCTTGCCCGTGCCATTGGGGCCGATGAGCGCCGTCTTGGTGCCATCGGGGACCTTGAAAGTCACCCCGTTGAGCAGCTGGGTGCCGTCGGAGAGGAAGTAGTCGATGCCGGAAACGTCAATATGGGCCACGTTTCAATCCTCCCACGGCGGCGGATTGGCGCTCGACGGCGGCACTAGGCGTGGGTGCGTGGGCTGACTTCGCGCGCGGTTGGTGGAGCATTGTTTTCCACGTCCCCCCGCCTTACCGTGAAAGGACGGTCAGCCGAAGTGCAGGTGCGGCATGCGGGTTTCTCGATGGTCATCGCGCGGCTTAGTGTCGTGTGTCCTTGCCGCCGCCGTTCTGGGAGGTTCCACTACTCCGGCTCCGGACAATGCCGTCATCGCAGGGTCAGCCTACGGGGAGTTGGACGCCTTCCTGCAAGACCAGCTCGGCACCCTAGGGATTCCCGGCGCCGCTGTGGTGGTTGTCCAGCACGGTGTCCAGGTGCATTCTGCTGCGTTTGGCCGTGCTGACGATTCGGGAAGGCCCATGACGGTCCGCACGCCCGTGCTCTTGGCTTCCACCAGTAAGTCACTGACGACAATCGCCGTGATGCAGCAAGTTGAGGCTGGTCGGCTGGAATTGGATGAACCTGTGCGGACGTACTTGCCGTGGTTTGCGTTGAAGGACAGCCGCGCATCCGGAATTTCCGTCCGCCACTTGCTCCACCAAAGCAGCGGTATGTCATCAGCAGACACGGCGTTTGAAGGCAGCGACGCGCAAGGCCCGGAAGCCCTTGAAGATGGTGTGCGTGCTTTGTCAGGCTCGCCTCTGGCCAGGTCACCCGGGGAAGCTTTCGGGTATGCCAACGCGAACTACAACATTCTTGGTCTCCTGGTGCAGACAGTCTCGGGCCAACCTTTCGGCGATTACATGAGGCAGCACATCTTTGAACCCTTGAACATGACCCACAGCCATCCGACGCAAGCGGCTGCCCGCGCAGACAACGTGGCTGCCGGGTATTCCTTGTGGTTCGGCTCATTTTGGCGGCAGACGGATGTTCCTGCGCCCTCCACCGGGATGCCGTCCACCACTATGTACTCCTCCGCCGAGGACTTGGGTCACGAGCTAACAGCACTGCTGGGGCAAGGGCGGTACGGCGACGCCCCCATCCTCCAGCCGCACAGCGTGAACGCGATGTTCGAGCCTGGCGTGCAGGTAGACGGCTCCAAGGGGTACGGCATGGGATGGTTCACCCGCCCACTTGTGGAGTCCGCGGATCCAGCCAAGCAACCACAGGATTCAAAGTTGCCGCTACTGCTGGAACACCAGGGCGAATGGGGCAACTCGCACACCTACTTGGCAATGATTCCCGATTCCGGTATCGGTATCGCGTTGGTCATCAACGCCAATGACACGTCCGCGCCCTCGCGGCTCAAAGCCATTGATGGCAATGTCCTGCGGATTCTCCACGGACAGTCACCCGTACCCACGATGGTGCAAGAAGACTGGCTGCAGCGCTACAGCTGGGCGGTCGCGCTGGGACTGCTTCTCGCGGAGCTGCTCAGTTTGTGGCTTTCACTCTCTGTCCTGCTTCGGGACCGCGGAAGGTCCCGGACGTGGAAGCCACCCACCCTGGCAGTCAGCGCCCTCCTCCTTGATGCGTTCGCGCTATGGCTGTGCTTCCTTTACGCACCCGCGAGGTTCGACACCAATGTGGCCGTCATCATCCGCCAGTTTCTCGACGTCGGGATTTCCTTGGTACCTGTCCTGGTTTTGGCTGTCCTTTGGCCTATCCCACGAACGGCCTTGCTTCTCTGGAGGGCGCGGACGCCTTCCAAAGTCAGCCAGCCGCGGTAAGGAATGACTTCAGCAGGGGCCCGCTGGTGGTGGCACCCAGGCCGCCTTCTTCCACGAACACGGCAACTGCCAGGTCCCCGTGCGTCGCGACGATCCACGCGTGCGTCTTAGGTGGGTTGTCGTTGCCGAACTCTGCGGTACCGGTCTTCGCTCCTACCGGCGTCCCGGGCACTTCGGCCAGGAATCCTGCGTGGCCGGAGGTCACGACAGCCCGCATCATGTCGGACAGGGCAGCAGCTTCTTCCTTGGTGATCGGCTTGGTGGACGCCGGTGATACGGGAACGGCACTTACTGAAGCGGACGACGGCGACGCGGTGCCGCCTTCTGTGGGCGTGGCGCCGGCGCTGGGGTCCTGGCCCGTGTCCGGGTTCTGGGCGGCGTCGGCGTTCAGCACGAGCTGCGGAGAAACAGGAGCGCCGTTAGCAACGGAAGCTGCCATGACTGCGGCCGAAAGCGGGGAAAAGAGCACCTTGCCCTGGCCAATCATGGAAGCGGCGTGCTCGGTGCCTTCCGCGGCACCAGGAACCGAACCCAGGAACGCGTCAGCACCCAGCTTGGGTGCTTCAACCGCTACGCCCAGAGCCTGGGCCGCGGATTCGAGTTGGTCTTGGCTGACGGAGTCGCGGGCGTTGATGAAGGCGGTGTTGCAGGAGTGCGCAAATGCGTCGCGCAAGGCCACCGAACCAAGTGAGCTCTCCGGGTAGCCCTCGGCATTCTTGAACGTCCGGCCGTCAACCGTGAGCGTGGATGGGCACTCAACCTTGGAATCAGGGGTTGCGCCGTTCCGGAACATCGCCAGGGAATCAACGATCTTGAACGTGGAGCCCGGTGCGTACTGGCCCAGCAGTGCCGTGTTGTAGCCGTTGCTTCCGGGTCCGGACGCTGCAGCAAGGACAGCTCCGGTTGATGGTTTAAGGGCAACAATGGCCGACGCCGGCCCAACACCGGCCAAGGTCTCTTCGGCCAACTGCTGGAGTTTCAGGTCAAGCGTGGTCTTGAGCGTAGTGCCAGGGGCTGGGAGCGACGAGAAGAACACTTTGGTGCCGGGCGTCTCGCCTTGAGACTTCACCTCAGGCGTGGCAACTACTTCCACGCCGTCTTTGCCGCGCAGCAAAGAGTCGTACTTCTGCTGCAGGCCGCCGGTACCCGTGGTGTCTCCAGCACGCAGCGCACCGTTGGAGTTCTCAATTTGTTCGGCGCTGGCTTGGCCAACACTGCCCAGCAATGCCCGCGCAAAAGTGCGGGTTGGTGCCAAAGCCATGGAGTCGAGGATGCTCGAACCGCCGGGAATGGCCTCAATTTTCGCTTCAGTGATCTCCGCCGTGTACGCGCGGAGGACGAGGCCTTCCACGAAAGCCTGCGGACCTGACGCAGCAACCTGCTTGGCGTACTCTTCTGCGTCCAGCCCGAGGAGTGCAGCCATGGCACGTGCTGAGGCGTCGGCTTGCTCTGCGGGGACCTTGGTTTTGTCGATGCCAACACGGAAGACGGGACGGTCCTCAACGATCGGGGCATCTCCTGCACCCAGGATCTGGCCGCGCTGGGCGGGAACTGTCTTGACGGAAAGGGTCTCACCCTCAGAGAGTTCCGGAGCAAGGAGGGCCGGTGTCCATTGGACAGCCCATTTGTCGCCGGACTTCTTCAGCGTGGCCTCGGAGCTGTACTCCCACTTGGCCGAGCCGATGTTCCAGCTGTAGTTCAGGGGGAAAGTTGCGGTGTCGCCGTCGAGTTTGACGTCACCGGATGCCACCGACGGCTTGGCCTCGAGTCCCGCAAAAACCGCCTTGAGCTGATCGTTGGCCGCGGCAGCGTCCTTACCCTCAACGGCGAGCGAGCCGACGTCGAGCGCTGACAATGAGGAGGCGAGCTGCTTGGCTGCTCCCTCCGCACCGGCGCGGCCGTCATCACAGGCAGTCAGCGAACCAGCCATCACCAGCGATACGAGACCAAGGACAAGACCGTGTTTTCTCAATTTCCCCATTTGCGACATTATGCCCGGTTCCACTGACAGTTTCTTGTGGTGCCCGTTAAACGGACAGCCGCCGCCCGCCACCCAGGCTGGAGTTGGCGAGCGACGGCGATCTTCACGTCAGGTTACGAAGCACAAGTGAACTTGGCATCACCCCACACACCATGTGCCCCGTTGATGGATCCGGAGGGGTCCACCACCAATTCCACATAGGCGGCGCCGGTGAGGTCAACGACCACGGCCTCCGGCGCGAATCCCGGAGTGTACGTGCGCGACTGGTACTTGTTCACGCCGTCGGTGTTGACCTTGAAGATGATGTTGCCGCCGAAACCGCTCTCAAGGCCCACTTGGGAGGTGAACGAGGTGCATTTGCCGCCCAAGTAATAGGTGATCTTGGACGCCGCGTGCACACCCAGACCTTTGCTGAACACAGGCTGCTGACCGGTTGCGGGGTCCGTGTAGTTGATGGCCAACGGCTTGTCCGGGGACGACGCCGAGTCCTTGTTCGCCACGTTCTTGCCAATCACGCCGTAGCCGTTCAAAGCCTGCACCCACGGCGTTTCCGAGGCATATACGGAGCCAACCGGTACGTCCGGCAGCGGCTGCGATGTCACTTTCCAGTCGAAGAACTTCACTCGGGTGTCGGTGGGCAGGGTGACGGATGCCAACTCTTTGGTGGGGTTGAGCCGGACCGTGTTGGAGAACGCCTGGTACTTGTATTGCGTGTACTCCGGCGAGGGCCCGTTGGCGTTGTTGCGGCCCTGCTCTGACACTGCGAGCACCGCGCCGTTAAGAACCGACGGCTGCAGCCAGTTGGGGAAGAAGATGGACTGATTTTCCATGCTTCCGTCGGCATATGTCAGTGTCAGGGTGGGACTGGTGCCATTGCCTACTGCAGCGGATCCAAGGACTGCCAAGTGCGTTCCCTTGCCCTTGACGGCAATGGTTTGCGCGGACAACGCCACCGAGTTGGGGACATCGGGTCCGACGGCCGGCCACGTGTAGTCAACCTGCGTCGGTTTTCCGGCGTCCACTGTCACCGTGCTGCCCGGCCGGACTCCGCCGGCAGGAACCGTGGCGGCGGCCAGCTGCTCGGCAGCGAAGGTGGCCCCGCCGCCGTCGAAGTTTCCAAGCGCCTTACCTGCCACCGTGGTGACCGAAACGGTGTTGTACGCCGCGGCCAGAGAACCAAAGGCTACGTAGATCTGGTTGCCGCCGGTCACCGATTGGTTCGCGTCCGAAGCAACGTACGACGCCGAGACCCGCACAGTCTGTTGGCCCGCCTTTGCGCTGGAGCCGGGTTTGATGACGAACGTTGCGGTGGTGGTCGCACCGCCGTCGACCTTCGCCGCGGTTGCGCCGGAGGAAGACACCACAGTCCAGCCCTCAGGCAGGATCGGGGTCAGGACGACGTTGCTCTTGGCTTTGGTTCCGGTGTTCACGAACGCCGCCGTGACCGTGGTTTCCTGATCCTGGAAAACCTGCTGGCCGGTTGTCACGCGAACCTCAGCTGCAACGTCCTCCTGGCTCTTGCCGCCCAATGGACCGGCTTGCTGTAGCTGGACAGTGGCGGACTGGTTGGAGGCGATGGAGCCCGTCTTCACCCAGATGGTGCCGTTGTTGGCCTCATCGAAGTACCAGCCGGTGGTTGCTGCGGCGTAGGCTGCCTGCGTGGAGTGCTGGGCCAGCTTGGTGCCGCCAATCTTCACGTCCTTGGGCGCTGCGCCGGCGTGGACTTTCAATTCATAGGGACGTGCCGCCGCCTTGCCGGTGTACTCACCCTTCCGCTCACCGATGGACACCTTGACGCTGCTGTTGCCTGTGCCTGGGGCATCCACGGAGAAGAGCTGGCTGGAGGACTTGCCATCCTTGAATTCGCGGGTCACCTTATCGTCCTCGTACAAAGTAAAGGTGTCCTGGCCCTTGGCGTAGACGTCCAAGGTGATCATGGAATCTTCCGGAACCAACGAGGCGTTGCGGGCCACGATGCCTTGCGGGATCACCGCACCGGCACGAACGAACACCGGCAGCTTGTCCAGCGGTGCGTTGTAACCGTTGAGGATCTGGCCGCCCTGGTAGAGCTTGCCGGTCCAGTAATCCACCCACTGCTGGCCTGCGGGGAGGAAGATGCCATTGCGGACATCGGTCTGGGTGAAGACCGGGGCCACAAGGAAATCGGAACCGAGCATGAACTGGTTGTTCGCCTCGGCCCCGTAGGACCACTCCTGGTCAGGGAACTCAAGGGCCATGGAACGCATCATGGAAACCCCGCTTGTGGATGACTCCTGAGCCAGCGTGTAAATGAAGGGCATGAGCTGCTGGCGGAGCTGGAGGTACTGGCGGTTGATGGCAGTCGCCTCGTCGCCGTAGAGCCACGGACGCTTGTCTGTCGCAGCCCAGCCGGACATGGAGTAGAGCGCCGGGGCGAAAGCCTTCCACTGGAGGTCGCGAACGTACGACTCAGCAGAGCCGCCGAAGATGCCGTCAACGTCACCGGTGGTGAACGCCAAACCTGAGTTGCCGGCGCCGGTGAGGGCCGAGACCTGCCAGCGGACGGCGTCGAGGTTTCCTGAATGGTCGCCCGTCCACTGCATGCCACAGCGCTGGGAGCCGGCCCAGCCTTCAACCATCAGCGAGGTGCCGCGGGCATTTGAGTACTGTTCGATGCCTCCGTGCGCCGCTTCGCAACCGGTGAGCGCTTGGCGGTAGCCCTGGCCCACCCACGCGACGTCCAGCTTGCGGAGCCGGACACCGGCCTCGCCCACTTCGTATTCCTGGTTGGTCAACGAGCGCTGCGTCCACAGGCCAACTTTGAGGTCGGTTTCTTCCTCGATGTTGCTCACGGTTTCCGGAAGTTGCTGGTACTCGCAGCCGTAGCCGTCATTGACCAGCATCCAGCCGGCGGGCATGTCGTTCTCAACGAACTTCCGCGCGGTCTTGATGGCGTCGGGGGTCTTCTGCTTGGCGCCGTCGGGATCGCCGTAACCGGAGGAGGAGTAGCCCGGGTTGGAGCGGTTGTAGCAGTCAGCATCGCCGTACTCCAAAGCGTAGACCGGGGGCATCATCGGCTTGCCGGTCAGCGTGGTGTAGGCGCCCAGGGACTGCTTGTAGTCACCCACGAAGTAGTAGGCGTCAAAACGCTTTTCCTCATGCGTAGTGGTGGGCTGGCCAGCGAAGTTGTAGGAGCCGCGGGCGAACGTGTCGCGGAGGACTCCGTAGCCCTTGGAGGACATGTAGTAGGGCACAGCGTTGGGGTAGCCGTCGTCGTCCCAGTCGAAGTTCTTGGCGATGTTGATCAGAGCGCCGGTGTGGACGGAGCGGCCGTTCTGCATGCCGCCACCGATGAACTGTTCGCCGTCCTGCTGGGCGAGGTGCTGTGTGGCCGAGTTGGCGCCGAAGGTGATGGGCGCGGACTCCTCCAGAACCAGCGAGCCGTCAGCCCTGAGGACGCGGAGTTGGGTTGTGGCCTTGCTGATCTCGACGCTGATCTTTGCGGTCTTCAAAACCAGCCAATCGCCATCCGTTACGGTGGGCGTGCTGCCGGGGAATTTGTCCTTGCCCACCACGATGTTGGCAGTCCTGGCAGGGTCGCCTTGGTCGGTGTTGGCCGGGTCGGTGAACTTTCCGCTGGGGTCAGCTTCCAAACGGAAGTTGCCGTCGTCCAGGAACGTGACCCTGATGGCGCCCTTTTCAGCGGAAAGGTCGACGACGTTTCCGGACTGGGTGAACCCGTTCACCGCTCCGAGGGGTACTCCGGCGGCATCGACTGGGACTTCGGGGGTGACGGTTTTGATGGATGCCGGGTCGCCGGGAGCGGCATTGGCGGCTGTGGCAAAGGTGAGAGCGGGGATGGTTCCTGCGAGGAGTAGCGAGGCCAAGCCGAGGGAGGCGGCCTTCCTGGCTAACGAGCCTTTTCTGGAGTAGCCGGCGCTGTTGGGAGCAGCGCCGGATAAGCCCAAGGAGGGTGCGAACATGTGGGGCCAACTTTCGACGAGTGACTTTTTGTGATCTAACTCATAGCGAAACGTGCACTAATCGTCACTGCAAAAAGGGCAAAGGTCAACCGTTTCACCAAAATTGCCTATCCACCTAGGGGAGTCAGTGGCCGCGGATAATCCTGCGCTGCGTAGCGACGGCAATGGCTGCCGTACGGTTGTCCACCCCGAGCTTGGAGTAGATATGCACCAGGTGAGTCTTCACCGTGGCCTCGGATATGAAGAGTTGCTTGGCCATGGCGCGGTTGCTCATTCCCGTCGCCAAGAGCTCCAACAGTTGGACTTCCCGGCCGCTCAACGCCGGTGAGGGGTTCCGGATGCGTCCCATGAGGCGCGCCGCGACCTCGGGCGCCAGCGCGGTTTGCCCGGCCGCGGCGGACAGGACAGCCTGCCGAATCTGCTCCGGCGGCGCGTCCTTCAGCATGTAGCCGCTGGCGCCAGCCTCCACTGCGGCGAGGATATCGGCGTCAGTGTCGTAAGTCGTCAGAATCAACACGGGTGGCGGGGGATTACCGCCCTCGCCGGCCTTGATCTTCTCCGTGGCCGTCACACCGTCCATGCCGCTGCCCATTTGCAGATCCATGAGCACCAGGTCCACGGGCTCGCCCAAGGTATGCAGCTTGCTGAGTTCCACCAGCGCGGCATCACCCTCAGATGCCTCGGCAACCACGGTCACGCCTGGAAAGTCGGCGAGCATCGCACGGAGTCCGGCCCGGACCACGGGATGGTCGTCCACTAACAGCACCCGAATATCACTCACACAGCACCTTCATCCACCGGCAACGGCATCCGGACCGCAACCACTGTCCCTTCGCCCGGAGCCGACTCGATTTCCAGGCTGCCATCCAGCGCGGCAAGCCGCTCACGCAAGCTCTGAAGCCCGACGCCGGTGCCGTCGCCACGCGCTGTACCTGCCGCCGTCGACGGTTCGAAACCTATGCCGTCGTCGAAAACATCCAACGTCACCTCCGCGCCCAGAAAGGACAGCGTCACGACGGCGGCCCGAGCGTGGGCATGCGCCCACACGTTCGCGAGGGAAGCCTGGGCCGCCCGGAGCAAGGTGGTCTGGTACGTATTCGGCAGCTCTACGGGCGCACCCACCAGCTCGAAGCGGCAGCGCAACGCGGAACCCCGGGCAGCAGCTTCCGTCTCCGTTTTTTCACAGAGTCGTCGGAGCGTGTCCACGAGTCCCGATTGCTCAAGATCCGGTGAACGCAAGCCGCGCACAAAGCTCCGCGCTTCGGCAAGGTTGGCCGATGCTGTGTCCTGAACGATTTTCAAGCTCTCCCTCGCCGTCTCCACATCGCTGCTCTCCAAGGCTTTCTCCGCGGACCTGCCCATCAGCACAATGCTTGAGAAGCCCTGAGCCAAGGTGTCGTGGATTTCCCGGGCGAGCCGTTCACGTTCAGCCAGCATTCCGGCGTCGTGCTGGGTTCGGGCAAGCTCGGCGCGTGTCCTGCGCAGCTCGTCGGCAACTGTGCGTTGGTTTTCGGCTTCCAGGAACAGTGCCCGGTAAGCCAGCCCTGTAACCACCGCAAAGACGGCCCCGAACACCGGTCCCAGGATCATCGAAAGCTGCAGGCCGCCGTCGGACGATCCCCGGCTGTGGAACCACAGCGTGCCCACCAGAAGGGCAGTACTCCCAGCAATCGCGGGTAACGCGAGTCCACGGGGGAGCAGGTGCAATTGCAGGAAGAAGAGCGGGAACGCCACCCATGCGAAGTCGCTGCTGACCAGGAGGAGGAGCAACCATAAGAGCATCACCGCGGCAAGCCACCAGCGTGCGTACTTTGAGGGGTTGAACCGCGAGGGGTCGCTTGAATGGCGCTTCTCCAGAACGGTTCCGGCCAGATAGACGGCAGCCAGCAGGGCGGAAAGCCCCAAACCGGCGGTCAGTGCCACCGGCGAGGGCGTCCCGGCGGTTCCCACGCCAGTCAGCAAACGAACGATTGCCACCAGCAGCAGGACCGCGAAACCGACATGCAGGCTCACGCGCAGCACGCGGAGGATTGTGGCGGCGCCAGCGGGAGACTGCATGCTTCCCAGCGTATCCCCGGCGTTGTGCAAACCGCCCCGGATTCAGCGCTCCAGGGCGGGAATCAACCATTTGGATGATCGCCGGTTCAACCCCTCGACGCCAGGTAATCCACCCGGCTCCCGATGCTCCTTGGAGCCATCCCCGGAAGAGTTGATGGTGCCGGGACCAAGCCCGCATTGAATCGAAGGAATCCGATGTTTCTCGCCATCCGCGACATCCGTTTTGCCAAGGGCCGTTTTGCGCTCATGGGCGGCGTCGTTGCACTGATCACTCTGCTGCTCGTCATGCTTTCCGGGCTGACTGCGGGCTTGGGCAACCAGTCGACGTCGGCCATTGAGGCGCTGCCCGCTCAGCAGATTGTCTTTGGCGCTCCCGCCGGAAGTGAGGCCACGGCGTCGTACACAGAGTCCGAGGTTTCCACGGCACAGCTTGAGACCTGGCGGGAACAGCCGGGCGTGACTTCGGCGCAGGCACTCGGAATCAGCCAGACGCGCTTCCAGTCTTTGGGTGGGTCTGGCACTCCGAGCGGCACGGCGAATGCGGCAGTCTTTGGCGGCTCCTTGGCACCGTCTGCTGTGGAGGACGGAACCGTCGTCGTGGGCGAAACTCTTGCCAAGGAGCTATCGCTGGAGGCCGGTAGCCTCGTCCGGGTTGGCGGGACGGACCTCAAGGTCTCGGATGTTGGGGAGGACCAGTGGTACTCCCACACCGGAGTGGTGTGGACGACGCTCGACACCTGGCGGACCATCGCGCACGCGGCACCCGGCACTGCCACTGTCCTCGCTGTAAAGCACGACGCCGGATCCACCGTTGACCTCGACGCAGCCAATACGGCGGCTGGCACGGTCAGCACCGATCCCGAGGGCTCTTTTCAGGCGCTGGGCTCGTACAAGAGTGAGAACGGATCACTCATGCTCATGCAGGCATTTCTTTACGGCATCTCAGCCTTGGTGATCGTCGCCTTCTTGACCGTCTGGACTGTGCAGCGCACACGTGACATCGCCGTGCTCAAAGCTTTGGGGGCACCGTCCGGCTACGTAGTGCGGGATGCCCTCGCCCAGGCGGCCCTGGTATTGCTGGTTGGCGCCTCAGTTGGCGGTCTTGTTGGTCTGGCGGGCGGTATCTTGGCGGCGCAGGCTGCACCTTTCCGGATCACGCCTATGACCACGCTGGCACCCATTGCAGGGATCATCCTCCTTGGCTTGGCTGGCGCGGTCCTGGCGGTCAGAAACGTGACCAAGGTGGATCCTCTGCTGGCCCTCGGCGGCAACTAATACATTCCTAGAAAGGCATATATCGTGATAACGCTGAACCTCGCCAACGTCTCCCTCGAATACCCCGACGGAGGCACTACGCTCAAGGCCCTCGATGCCGTCAACCTCAGCGTCCGCAGGGGTGAGTTTCTTTCATTGGTTGGTCCCTCCGGGTCCGGTAAGTCATCGCTGCTCGCCGTCGCCGCGACTCTGGTGAAACCCACTGCCGGGCTGGTCGTCATCGATGGCCAAGACGTCGCCTCGCTCAAGGAGGCCGAACGCACAGCCCTTCGCCGGGACAAGGTGGGCATCATCTTCCAGCAACCTAACCTGCTGCCGGCCCTGACCGCCGTCGAGCAGTTGCTGATTCGCGAGCATCTGCGGGGCAAGCGGGTGCGCGAAGAGCGGGGGAAGGCGGCGGAGATGCTGGACGTCGTCGGACTTTCCGGCGTGGCGCACAAGAGGCCCCACCAGTTGTCCGGCGGCCAACGTCAGAGGGTGAACATTGCGAGGGCTCTCATGGGCAGCCCCACAGTTCTTCTGGTTGATGAACCCACAGCCGCGCTCGACCACGAACGGAGCGAGTCGATCGTCCGGCTTCTGCGTCAGGTAACCGATGAGTTCCAGACGGCCACCGTGATGGTCACTCACGACACCGAGTTCCTACCGCTCACCGATGCAGTCGCCACAATGCGGGACGGACGAATCAGCCGCGCCCTGGTCCCGTCCGCGCAATCCAACTAAGGGGAGCCGAGGAGAGCTTCGTCCTGGGCTTCGTCATAGGCGTCGCGGGCTTCCAGGATGGTGGGCACGTGACTCTCGGCCCAGTGGCGCAACATGGTCAGCGGCTGCAGCAATGACTCACCCATCGCCGTGAGTTCATAGTCCACCCGCGGCGGCACCTGGGCATGGACGGTCCGAGTGATCAGCCCATCGCGCTCCAGGGCACGCAGGGTTTGCGTCAGCACCTTGGGAGTCACCACGCTCACCATTTTGCGTAGCTCCGAGAACCGCACCGGCCCGTTGCCCAGCACCTGAATCACCAAGGAAGCCCACTTGTCGCCGATGCGCTGAAAGATCACGCGCGACGGGCAATTGGGGTCCAGGATGTTGGCGGGCAAGTCGTTGGTATCCATGAGTATCAGTATCCCTGAGGTAACTAGGTTCCTTTGAAGCTATCAGTATCCGGTGGATACCTTTGGGGTTATTGCAAGGATACCAACCTCAAGGAGAGCTATGAAAATCGCAGTGTACGGCGCAACGGGCATGGTCGGCAGCCAGATCGTCAACGAATCCATCACCCGCGGCCACCAGGTTACGGCCATCTCCCGCAAGGGCGCAGAGGTTCCCGGAGCCGCTGCCCAGGCAGCCGATCTGGCTGACGCCCAGGCCTTCGCCTCCATCGCCAAGAATCACGACGTCGTCGTGCTGGCTACGGGCCCCAGCCGCACCGGCGGCGATCATGGCGAATGGCTTGATGCGATGGCTTCCGCCTACAGCAATGCCGAAGGAACCCGGCTCATGATCGTCGGCGGCGCCGGCACCTTGGAGATTGACGGCGTCCGGCTGCTTGACTCCCCCGAGTTCCCCGAAGCCTACAAGGCTGAGGCCACTACTGCCGCCAAGGCTTTTGAAGCTGTGAAGCAGACGCCGGAGACCATTGACTGGACGGTTTTGGCTCCCGCTCCCGTCATTCAGCCGGGTGAGCGCACGGGTGAATACACCCTTGCCAAGGATTCACCGGCCGGCAACAGCATCTCCACTCAGGACTACGCAGTGGTCATGCTGGACGAAATCGAGAGCCCGGCTCACCGCCGCGCCCGCTTCACCGCCGCTAACTAAACGAGCTAAAGGCCAACGCCCAGCCCGGGTACCCGCATCTTGAATATGTCTTTGAGAGCATATCTTGCAGCGTGGTACCCGGGCATTCCCGTGACACCGGGTCCTGGCGGCGTTGACGAGGAACACAGGTATACGCCCGGCATGGGAGTCCGCCAAGGCGCGTTGGAAACTACCGGCCGTTGCACCAGACCGCGGAGGTCCAGCAGGCCGGCACTGAAGTCGCCACCAACGTAGTTCTCGTTGTACGCGGACAGTTCCGCCGCCGTCGTGGTTTTTGAGGCCACCACAACATCCCGGAAGCCTGGCGCGTACCGCTCAATGCGTGCGGTGACAGCTTCCGCCATGTCCACGGTGGAGTTGGCAGGTACGTGGCAATAGGACCACAGAACGTGACGGCCTTCCGGCGCCCGGCTCGAATCCACCAGCGATGGCTGGGACACCAGGACATAAGGCTCGGTTGGATGTTTGCCCATGTCCACGAGGTTCTCGGACTCTGCCATCGCCAGCCTGGAACCGCCAACATGGACCGTCCCGGCCTTTGCCAATCCGGGATCACGCCATGGAACAGGTCCGGACAGGATGAAGTCCACTTTGCACGCTGCATTCCCAAAGCGGAATGCTTCGAGAGCCCGGCGGTAGCGGTCGGGAACTTCCGAGCCACCCAGGCGTGCCAGGGTTGGCGGTGCAACATCCAGCAAGATGGCTTTCGCGGGCCGGACCTGATCCAGCGAATTCACTTGTTCGCCCACGTGGATAGTGCCGCCGTGCGCTGTGAGGTCGTCAGCCATGGCCTTTGCAATGGACATCGAACCACCAACAGGTACAACCCAACCGCCTGCGTGCGCCAGGACGCTGAGCAGCAGTCCGGCACCCGTTGAACTGAGGGACGGCTGCGAGCCGAGTGCATGCGACATCACGCCCGTCAGCAGCGCAGGGGCGGCTTCTTCGCGGAATCGGCGCATCCATAGCGGGGTCCCCTGGTCCAGTGTGGCCAGCCCGAACCTGACTGCCGCCACGGGATCCTTTGGAATGCGCAGGAGTTGGTTGGAAGTAAAGTCCACCACCCCGTCCACGCGCTCCAGCAAGGGTTGAAGCAGCCGTCGGTAAGCCGGACCGTCGACGCCTAGTTCCTGCACCGTCCGATCCAGGGATTGGTAGGCCAGGGCGGCCCCGCCGATGTCCAACGGTGTGCCGTGCTGGATCTCCGGCAGCCGCAGATCCACGCGCTTCGATAACTCAAAAGCGCGGAAGAAGGGGGATGCCACAGCCATGGGATGCACTGCCGAACAGACGTCGTAAAGGTATCCAGGCTCGATCAACTCGCTGGTCCGCGATCCTCCGCCGATCGCATCAGCTGCCTCGTACAGATGGACACTCAGGCCCGCGCGGGCCATAACCACTGCGGCGGACAGGCCGTTGGGGCCGGCGCCGACGACGGCGACATCAACCATCGCTGTTTACCTCCGTACGCTGCGGTGCCTTGGGATCGGTAGTCTCTACCGTAGCCCGGGGCCGCCATGGCAGCACTGACCGGGAGGGGCGGAACACATCGAGCCGCAGCCAGTCCCGGGCATCGTCGAATGGTCCCCCATGAGGGTCGTCCTGGCCATGGGCGCGGAGTGGATCCTGGGCAGGATCCCAGATATCGATGACCACCCTCACCATGAGATACGCCGTGGCAACCATGTGCAGTCCTACGGCCAGGACGTAGTAGGACATGTCGATGTTGTGCTGGACGGAACCGCCACTGGTTGTTTGGCCCAGATACATCCAGACGGCCGCCCAGTGCAGCCCCTCGGCCGCTTGCCAGATGAGGAAGTCCCGCCAGCGGGGTCGGGCCAGGGCGAGGAGGGGTATGAGCCAGATGACGAACTGGGGCGAGTACACCTTGTTGGTCAGGATGAATGCGGCAACTATCAGGAACATCAGTTGCGCCAGTCGGGGTCGCCGTGGGGCGCAGAGGGCCAAAGCAACAATAAGAACGCATGCGAGGACGAACAGGGATAGGGCCAGGGTATTGATGGTGGCTGCGTCCATCTGCACCCAACGAACCCGGTCTGCCACAAGGTTGTAAGCGAACCAGGGTGAGCTGTACCCGGCAGGGCGGTCCTGACTGAATTCGAAGAAGTATCGCCAGCCGGAGGGGTTTATCACTGCAACGGGCAGGTTCACAGCCAGCCAGGACGCAATGGCTGCACCGGCCGTGATGAAGAAAACGCGCAGCTTGCCGGTGCGCAGGGCCAATACCAGCACAGCACCAAGTATGAGAACCGGGTATAGCTTGGTGGCGGCACCCAGTCCGATGCACACGCCGGCCAGGATGAGCTTGTCCCGGGAGAAGAAGTACATTCCCAGGGCCAGCAGTCCCACAACCCACATGTCCCAGTTGATGAATCCGGCCAGGATGATCCCGGGGGCTACGGCCACCATGGCGGCGTCCCACGGCCGGCGCCTGTTAATCCTTGCGGTCAGGAGGACCGTGACGATCCATACCGCAACGATCAGTGTTGCGTTGACGTCGAAGTAGCCCAGGATGCGTTCGTTTCCTACACCTTGGCCGGGAACCAGCAAAGCGGTGACCCCCGCGATGATGCCTATGAGAACCGGGTACTCGAACAGGCTGCCCTGGGTGAAGAAGGGAAATATGCCCTCGCCCAAGCCGCGGTTCCGGAAGAGTTCCGGGAAGTCGGAATAGCAGGTTGCATAGAACTGGCCGGGGGTCTCCCACCCACGGACCCGGCAGAAGTCCTTTGCAAGCACTGCGAGCAACGCAGCGAAAACTGTGAGGATGATCAGGACCCGTTCCACAGTGAACGGACCGGATGCGATCCTTCCGGGCGAGGAATGTTTGCCAAGGGGCCCGCCCACGAGCTCCGTGAAGTGGCGAAGCAGGGCGTCACTGCGGCTTGGAACCACTAAGCGGGCACGTTTTTGCAGCCGGTGAGGCTTCGTCTCCTGCATGGGATCGAGCTTACAGTCCTGCGAGGTTCACCGGCTTAAAGGGGAGGAGCCCACGCGTAGCCGCGTGGGCTCCTTGAGGTTCAGCATGAATGTGTGGCACCTGAACTCCTTCGGGGCTGGCTGAAGGGCATCAGCGGATGAGTCCCATCTGGTGCAGGACAACGTAGACGTCTTCACGGCGCTGGTCGAGCAGCTGGCCGTTGAACAGGGTGCGGTCCTTGGGAGCATTGACACTCTTGAAGAAGCGCATGTCTTCGGGGCGTTTTCGCATGGTTCACCTCCTTTCACGGAAGAATTGAACGGAATTTAGGCACAGCAATTAGAGCCGAATGAATTCGTAAGAAATCAAGGCCTAAAAGGGCGTAAATAGCCGAGGCTAATAGGGGTTTCGCGGACCGAATCAAAAGAGATTAGTCGTGCAATAGCGCGTGCTTCCAGCAGCCGACCCAACAAGAAGCTGGTTCCGAACTATGGGGAAACTGCGCACCCGCGGCATACTGCGTGGGTCCGCGCCTACAACTGACTACTCAGCCATCCAGAGACAGGATGGCCGTCAGGAATACCGCCGGCAACAAGCCGGTCCGGTAGTTCAGGAGTGGGTCAGAGAGCAAAAATGGCGTCGATCATCAGCAGAGGCCGGGGTAGCAGTGACGGTCAACTTCCGTCCGCTAGTCAAAGTAATCATTTTCCCAACCTCCTTTTCTGGCTGATAAGCAGCCTGCTGTGGCATGGTCCCGGCTGACTGAACCGGGGAATGCGCGCCTGGTTCCCGGCGGGTCGCTCTGGGAACAAGATATAAGCTACCCCACGAACGGGGAGTTTGACCAGCGAAATTAGCTAATTCGCCAAAAGTTTTTCTAAATTCGTGTTTTAGAGTCCCCAACGCACAATTGCAGGCGTCCGCTTATCCCAACCAAGGGTGCAGACCTTCGCAGTTCCCAGAATGAAGTGCCGGCCTTCGCGTGCATCCATTTCCAGCCACCGCGCTGTCAGGATTCGGGAGAAATGACCGTGGGCCACTACCAGGACATTGTCCATTCCGGATTCCAGAACGCGTCCAATGATCTTGTCGGCCCGGGCCGCAACCTCATCCAAGGTCTCCCCGTTGGGTACGCCATCTGTCCAGATGAGGTAGTCCGGGTTGTCTTTGCGAATCAGGTCCGAGCTGATGCCTTCGTAGTCCCCGTAGTTCCATTCCACAGCCAGTGGCTCATGGACGGCCTCAGGGTAGCCTGCGAGTTCTGCCGTGCGGCGGGCGCGGCGCAGGGGTGAGGTCAGGACCAGGTCGAAGTCGATGCTTTCCAGGACCTTGCGGGCTTCAACAGCCTGCTGCTCGCCCTCAACAGTGAGGGGGAGGTCGGTCAGGCCGGTGTACTGACCGCTCTTGGACCACTCGGTCTCGCCGTGGCGAAGGATCCAGAGTTGCGGACGCGGTGAAGTCGCAGCGTTCATGAGGGCTCCTCAGTTTCGGTCAAAGGCTCGACGGCGGACTCGGGTTGCGCTTCCCACCATGCGAAGAGTTTCTGCTCGGCTTCCTCGGGGGACAGCGGACCGTGTTCCATTCTCTCTTCCAGAAGGAACTTGTAAGCCCGTCCCACCACGGGACCCGGTTTGAGTCCCAGGAGCCTCATGATCTGCGCACCATCCAGGTCAGGCCGGACAGCCGCCAGTGATTCCTGTTCCAGAAGCGCCGAGATACGTTGCTCAAGGTCATCGTAGGCGAAGGACAGGCGGTCGGCCTTGCGCTGGTTACGCGTAGTGACGTCGGATCGGGTGAGCCGGTGAAGGCGTTCCAGGAGGGGACCGGCGTCGGTGACGTAGCGGCGGACCGCGGAGTCGCTCCAGCCGGCATCGCCGTAGCCGTAGAAGCGCATGTGCAATTCCACCAGGCGTGAAACGGCTTTGATTGAGTCGTTGTCGAACCGCAGTGCTTTCATGCGCTTGGCGGTCAGCTTCGCACCCACAACGTCGTGGTGGCGGAAGCTCACCGCGCCGCCCGGTTCAAAACGACGCGTAGCCGGTTTGCCGACGTCGTGCATTAGCGCTGCGAACCGCAACACAAAATCGGGGCCGGGCACAGGGCCGTCAGGTCCTGTTTCCAGTGCAGCGGCCTGCTCAAGGACCTGAAGGGAGTGCTGGTAAACGTCTTTGTGCCGGTGGTGCTCGTCGGCTTCCAGGCGCAGGGCGGAGACCTCGGGGAGCACGAACTCAGCAAGGCCCGTGTCCACCAGGAGGTCGATGCCCACGCGGGGGTGGGTTCCGTTAATAAGCTTGACCAGCTCTTCACGGACGCGCTCGGCCGAAATGATTTTGATGCGGTCTGCCATTTGGGACATGGCCAGCCGGACGTCGTCGTGAACCGACACGCCGAGCTGCGATGCGAAACGGGCCGCACGCATCATGCGCAGGGGATCGTCGGAGAAAGAGGCCTCCGGGGCGCCTGGTGTGGCGAGCTCTGACGCGTGAAGGTCGCGAACACCGCCGAAGGGATCCACCAGTTCCAGGCTCGGCAGGCGCAGCGCCATGGCGTTGATGGTGAAGTCGCGGCGGAGAAGGTCGTCGGTCAGGGAGCTGCCGAAAGCCACCACGGGCTTGCGCGAATCGGGGTCGTAAGCCTCCGCGCGGTACGTGGTGATTTCAATCTGGAAACCGCTCTTCTTCATCCCGATAGTGCCGAAAGCGCGGCCGATTTCCCAGAAATTGTCCGCCCACTTCTTGATGACGGAAATGGTCTGGTCCGGCGTGGCGTCGGTGGTGAAGTCGAGGTCCGGGGAGGTTCTGCCCAGGAAAAGGTCGCGCACGGGTCCACCCACCAAGGACAGCTCGAAGCCGGCGTCGACAAAGCGCTGCCCGAGGTCGAGCACCACCGGATCGATGGTGAAGTTAACAGAAGAGCTGTCCAATACGTGCGCCATAGTTCCTTAAGCTTGGCAGATTTTTGCGCAGCAGTGGGCCACTGTTCCATGCGAAATCAGGCATGTGTCCGCGGAGCATCTCCTGCAGTACATCTTGTGGCCATGTCCCGGTCATCACTCCGGGGCAAGAGTCGTTAGAGTGGACCTCATGGCCAACCCGATCCCGAGCGCTCCTGGCAGGAGGACAAACGCACCGTTGCCGTCGGCAATCGGCGCGCACGTCGCGCCTGCCCAGCAGCACCCGGTGCAGGCCTCGCTTCCCACTGTTGAGGAAGTGTCAGCCGGTGGCGTGGTAGTAGACACGTCCGACGGCGAACTCCGGGTTGCGATTATCGCCCGCCTCAATAGGGGTGGCCGGCTTGAATGGTGCCTCCCGAAGGGCCACCCGGAAGGCCGCGAGAACAACGAGGAAGCTGCTGTTCGTGAGATTGCCGAGGAAACCGGCATCGAGGGCAACATTCTGGCGCCCCTTGGCAGCATCGACTACTGGTTCACCGTGAGCGGCCACCGCGTCCACAAGACCGTGCACCATTTCCTGCTCCGGGCAACGGGCGGCGAGCTCACCATCGAGAACGATCCGGACCAGGAAGCCGTGGACGCCGCGTGGGTTCCCATCCAGGAACTGGCCCGAAAATTGTCCTTCCCGAATGAACGCCGCATCGCCGATTTGGCACGGGAAGTGCTTCCCGAACATCTCTGACCCGGGTACATGGGACGATAAAGGCGATGTCTGAAGCCAAAACAACCCAGTCCGTTCAGTCCGGAGAAGCACGTTCCAGCGCCATCATGGCCGCAGGAACGCTCGTTTCCCGGTTCCTTGGCTTCGCCAAAACGTGGATGCTCGGCGCCGCCCTCGGCCTGGGCTCCACGATCAATGACACGTTCATTAACGCGAACAACCTGCCGAACCTGATCTTCCTCCTGGTTGCCGGCGGCGTGTTCAACGCCGTTCTGGTCCCACAGATCATCAAGGCCAGCAAGGCCCCCGACCGAGGCGCGGACTACATCAGCCGCCTGCTGACACTGGCAGTCCTGGTGCTTCTGGCGTTGACGGCGCTGGTAACGCTGGCGGCACCCTTGGTCATCGACCTCACCACGCAAGGCTACTCCGAGCAACAGAAGGCCTTGGCGGTCACCTTCGCTTTCTGGTGCCTGCCGCAGATCTTCTTCTACGGGCTCTATGCCCTCCTCACGCAGGTGTTGAACGCCCACGGAGCGTTCGGCCCCGCCATGTGGGCCCCGATCCTCAACAACCTGGTGGCCATCGCCGGTCTGGGGATGTTCATCTGGATCTTGGGCGAGAACATTCACAACCCCCACACCTTGGACAACTGGGGGCCCACCCAGACGTTCCTGATTGCCGGTTTCTCCACTTTCGGTGTGGTCGCGCAGACTGCCATTCTCCTAATCCCCGTCTTCCGCCTGCGCCTCGGCCTTCGTCCGCGCTTCGGCTGGCGCGGCGTTGGACTCGGCCAGGCAGCCAAGCTGAGCGTCTGGACGCTGGCGACCGCCGCCGTCGGACAACTCGCGTTCCTGTACGTCATGAGGATCGCCACCATTCCCGGTGCCGAGCGCCTCCGTCTGAGCAACGCGGGGAATACAGTGGCCGCTGCGGTCCTGCCCGGCAACGCCGTCCTGGAGGTCGCGAGCCAGCTCTACCTGTTGCCGCACTCGATCATTGCATTGTCCTTGGCTACCGTCCTCTTCAACCGCATGACACGCGCGTCGCAGGACGGCAACAAAGCCGAGCTGCGGGACGCCCTTTCCCACGGCCTCCGCACTATGGCTGTTGCCACCGTTTTCGGTGCCTTGGCGCTGTTCGCGCTGGCCGGTCCGCTGGGAATGTTCTTCTCCGGTGGCGAACCGCAGGACGGCGTCATGCTGGCGCAGACGCTCACCATCCTCGCGCTGAGCACACCCTTCCTGAGTGCAAACTTCATGATGTCCCGCGTGTTCTACGCCAACGAGGACGCCCGCACGCCCCTGTACGTCCAGTTGTGGTTGGCCGTGATCTACGTGGTGGGCGCATTCTTCATCCAGTTCCTTCCCGTGGGCCAGATCATCTACGCGATCGCAATCCTCTACACACTGGGCAACATTCTGTCCGTGGTGATCAGCGTGGTGTTCCTGCGCCGGTTGCTGGGTCACCTCGACGGGCCGCGCATCGCTAACTCGTACATCCGCATGGGCTACGCAGGCCTGGGTTCTGCGCTTGCCGGTGCAGGGGCTTTGTGGCTTCTGGGGAGCTACCGTGCCGACGGCTTCGCATGGAGCAGCCGCCCGGCCGCCTTGGTGACCGTCGTCGTCGTTGGGCCTGTCATGCTGCTCGCATACCTGGTCCTCCTGCGCGTCTTCCACGTCACCGAACTTCGCGACCTCCTGCGTCCGCTCATGGGCCGTCTGGGTCGCGGTGTCCCCGCGCCCGTTGGCGCCCCTGCGGAACCCACGACGCCGGCACGCGCTACGGTCTCTGACGATACCGGTTTGATTCCGCGCATCTCGGGCGAGTTCGACGCTGCTTCCTTCAGGGCCGGGCCGGCTCTTGCCCCTCAGCGTTCTCCCGAACCCGCCACCGGCGGCTCACCGGGCGAGCCCAAGACCTACCTTCCGGAAGAAGACGCGCCAAGCACGGCCCGCGGCGGCAGGTTCCGTCCACAGGTCCCGCTGCCGGGTCGACGCACCTACCAAGGCGACGCCGGACAGAATCCGTACTTCCCCACACGCGGAAGCCACAGGAAGTGAGCCGGTGCCGCCAACACGGGCGGCGGGCCTCAATCCGTTAGGCTAGAAACGAATATAGGTAGTTGCAAAAGAGGTTCAACCGGTTCACCCGGGGGAGCCATGTGCTGGACCGCAGCTCCCGGACAGCCTAGGAGGAACACGTGTCCCACCCGATCGACGTCGGATCAGTACTTGGCGGCCGCTATAAGGTCACGGCCAATGTATTGACCTCGCATGACCAAGATCAGGTGCTCGACGGCGTGGACCAGGTCCTCAACCGTCCCGTGAGCATCCTTGTTGCCGGTCCCGGAAATGCCGAGCAGGTGGCCCAAAGCGCCCGCGAAGTGGCCACCGGGGAGAGGCCGGGCCATGTTCAGATCCTGGACTTGGGAATCAGCGAAAACACCACGTACCTGATCACCAACCACAGTACCGCTGCTGATCTGCTGGACCTCGTGGTCGCCACCAACCCGCCTTACATCGAGCCTTTCTTCACGGAGACGCTCGGAAGCGAGATTTTTGGCCGGCCGCGCACCTATGAGCCCGAGACGTACGACGGTCTTTACGAGGATGATGAGCACGACGCCGAGTACATCCAGTACGACGAAAACGGCTACCCCATCCCGTACGAGTCCGACGGCGAGCAGTCTGAACCTGCCGCGCCCGCACGCACTGCGCCGCACGTACCACCCATGCCCTCGTCCAGCCCTTCTTCGCAAAAGAGCGGGATCGCGGGCAAGCTGGCTGCTGCCGCTGCCGGCGCCGGAGCAGCGGGGGTCGCTGCCGCTGCCGCTCTGAAGCACGCGGGTTCCAAAAACCACGACGCCGGTGCTGCCGCCGCTGATACTGCAGGTCCAGGTTCTTCTGCCAACGGGGGCGGAGCGTCGCCTGCTGTTGCATCGCAGCCGCCGACCCAGGCCGTTTCATCGCCGCCGGTTTCGTCGCACACTGCCAACCGCGAGCCTGCTGCGGAACCAAAGGTTTCCCTGTGGTCCCAGGAGGACTACGGATTTAGCGGCTCAGGCGCAGATGCTGGTGGTTCCGGTGCTACAAACCGTGGCAGCGACTCCGGCTACGATCGGGCGGCCAGCAGCTTCCCGGCGTCGTCAGCTGTTACGGACGATTACGCGGACGAGGAAGTTTACGAAGACGAGGCTCCGGAGAAGGAACCGCGTTCACTGCGCTGGCTCGTCGGTGGCCTCCTTGCCGCCGTTTTGGTGGTGGGACTCGTCCTGGCGGTGACCAACCTCGGCAGCCTCTTGCCCAGCGGCGCACCGGCCGCCACGCAAAGCACGCCTGCCCCGCAATCCTCGGCTCCGGAAACTGAGGAGCCCGCGCCCACGCAAGCTCCGGCACCTGCCACGCCGCCGGAAATCGAAGAGATCAGCCGCCTCGGCGACTTCCCCTTCGCTGCCACCTATGACAAGGACCTTGCCCGGGCCTTTGACGGTAACGCTGCAAGCTACTGGTCGGACATGGAATTCGCCTCCGCAAACTGGGGTGGACTTTTCGAAGATATGCCGCTTGTGGTCAAGCTCAAGGAACCCACCGAGGTCAAGTCCGTTGTGCTCAACCAGCTGGGTGGTTCCGGCGGTAGTATCAGCGTCTACACCAACGATCGTCCTGCGATGGACGGCGCAAAACTGGTGGGAACCAACAGCTTCACATCCCCGGAACTGACCATGCCGCTTGCAGCACCGACGCAGACCCAGTACGTCATCGTGGTCATCAGCGCGCTCCCCAAGCTGGCTGCACCGAAGACGCGATTCGGCTTCGGACTGCGTCTCGCTGAGGTCACGGTGCAGTAGCCACACACCATCAGATAGCAGTTGGGGCCGTTTTGACTCGTCAGAACGGCCCCTACTGCTGTCTGCGTTGGCGTCACCGCTTAGATTCGGCATGCTTGCAGACGGTACCCTGAATGATGGTGGCTTTTAGGGTCCCCAACTCCAACGGAATATTTGGAACGCAACAGGGGTTGAGTCAGGTGGCTGCCCCGAAAGCCGCAGCATCGACTAAGGAAGAGGTTCACGCCAAGTGAGCATTGCAGAAAACAGCGCATCGCAGGTGCGTGACGTCATCATCGTTGGTTCAGGCCCTGCCGGCTATACAGCCGCCGTTTACACCGCCCGCGCCAACATGAAGCCTCTGCTCATTGCCGGTTCCGTCACTGCTGGTGGCGAACTGATGAACACCACTGACGTGGAAAACTACCCGGGATTCCCGGAAGGCATCATGGGCCCGGACCTCATGGAGAACTTCGAGAAGCAGGCGGCCCGCTTCGGCACCGAGATCCAGTTTGAGGACGTTACCGAGCTGGACCTCGACGGCGACATCAAGACCGTGACCATCGGAACGGGGGAGACCTTCCAGGCGAAGGCCATCATCCTGTCCACAGGTTCGGCCTACCGCGAGCTCGGCTTGGCCAACGAGAAGCGCCTCTCAGGCCACGGCGTTAGCTGGTGTGCAACCTGCGACGGTTTCTTCTTCAAGGATCAGGACATTGCCGTCATCGGTGGTGGCGACTCCGCCATGGAGGAAGCACTGTTCCTCACCAAGTTTGCGAAGTCCGTCACGGTAGTCCACCGTCGCGATACCCTCAAGGCTTCCAAGATCATGGGTGACCGTGCCCAGGCCCACGAGAAGATCAAGTTCGTCTGGAACACGGCCGTTGAAGATGTTCTCGGTGGGGACAAGGTGACTGGTCTCAAGCTGAAGAACCTCGTGGACGGAACCGAGTCAGAACTCGCTGTCACCGGCGTGTTCGTGGCCATCGGCAACGACCCCCGCACGGACCTCATCAAGGGCAAGGTTGATCTGACCCCTGAAGGAACCATTGCCGTGGAAGGCCGTAGCTCCCGGACCAACATCAAGGGTGTCTTCGCCGCGGGCGACGTCATTGATCCCACGTACCGCCAGGCCATTACGGCCTCGGGTTCCGGTTGTGTGGCTGCCCTTGACGTTGAGCACTACCTCGCAGACCTGCACTCCT
Organism: Arthrobacter sp. Rue61a; assembly: GCF_000294695.2. Taxonomy (NCBI): domain Bacteria; kingdom Bacillati; phylum Actinomycetota; class Actinomycetes; order Micrococcales; family Micrococcaceae; genus Arthrobacter; species Arthrobacter sp. Rue61a. The sequence goes on from NC_018531.1 coordinate 4,723,891, forward strand.
AAGCTGCATCCAAGCAACCATACGAAGGGAAAAGTTATGAGCAACGCAAAAGACGTAACTGACGCAAGCTTCAGTACGGATGTCCTGGCTTCCGAGAAGCCGGTCATCGTGGACTTCTGGGCAGAGTGGTGCGGCCCCTGCCGCAAGCTCGGCCCCATCCTCGACGAGATCTCCGTCGAGTACAGCGAAAAGGTTGACGTTGTGAAGCTCAACGTCGACGACAACCCCGCCATCGCCGCCGAGTACGGCATCACGTCCATCCCGGCCGTGTACCTGTTCAGCGGGGGAGAAGTGAAGAGCACCGTCATCGGCGCCAAGCCGAAGCAGTTCTTCGAGAAGGAATTCGCGGACGTCCTGTCCTAAGTTTTCCAGACCAAGTTACATCGAAAAGCCGGCGGTTGCTGCTCCTCAGGGAGCGGGAGTCGCCGGCTTTTTGTTTCCTTCAATGATTTCAAACAGATTCGGTCTCATTAGTACCGTATTCTTCCTGAGCGTCCCCCCGGCTTCCTCCTGAGCTTACAGTGCCGTTCTCCCTACCTGGGGTAGGGAGAAATCATCGTTCTTTCAGGCGCTTCCCCGTTCTGCCAGACCGGGGCACCCCTGAGGGCATTTGTTCGTTGCTCGTCAAGCTATCCTTCAAACTCTCCCCGCTTGTTGTCCCGGCCACTGGCTAAAGTGGCGCTAGCTCCCCGGTCCGGTTCCGTGCCGGACTGACTTCTTGCCCATCCGGTGTCCCTTCCAGTTCCTCGCCCGTCCGGTTCCTTTGGGGGGGAGGGCCGTGAGCCCTCCGAAACCGAGGGCCGCGTTGCTGCATCTCCGCTTTCACATCGGGATGCACGCTGGCGATGTAAGTTGTATGGCTGCCCGCCGCAAGCTACGGGCCTCACGCTGCAAACAGAAGCCGCAGTCTGCTGAGGTAACCGCAGTTGGAGTGAATATCTTGCTGCCCCTGCGTCCTTCCACGTCTCGCCGACTAGCTAACCATCCCACTCCCTATTAACGTTGGGGAGGACCTTGGCCGTGCTGATGGAGGTAGTTCTTTGCCTGGTCGGACGCCTTGTCCAAAAAAGAACCTCTTCCTGCTTTCAATTGCTTGTGTTTGACTTCGAAGGTGGTGGGTGCCGGTTTCACGTGAAACACTGCTCTCTAGTCCTAGCATTCACTTTCCCAGTCACTTAGGTGGATGGACCAGCATTAAGCATCTGAAGCGCGCGGAAAATCACCAAATATCGACTGCGGATTCAGTACCTGGGGCAGTTGACCCTCAGCTGACTATTTGACGGTTCTTCGCAATCATCACTAGTCAGTGCTTCCAATGCTTCCAATGCTTCCAATGCTGAAAAGGCTACATATTCAGGCCGGAAACTGCCCGCTCTCCAGCGTAGGGGGGTGTTAGGGAACGTGCGCCGGAACAGGAACTGGTTGCCAGAATTCGTAGTAGGTCTCGATAGAAATCTGACTAGAACCAATTCTTATGCTGGAACCATCACTCGGTACTCGCATCAGATATTGTTACCGTTCTAGAACTGCGGGTTTCGATAGAGGATGCCCACCGGGTTCCGATCGTTCCGGCCGGTACACCCTCCCCCTCATGAGACCCATTTTCCTCTTGCTATGGTCTTCTGGGGTCCTGGAAGGGCTTCTAGGACCCGGGTCCATGCAGCAGCCGAGGGCTCTCGTTCTCCGCAGAACGCCCTAATCTTCCTGTGCAGGGCAATAGCAGCGTGCCCATGCTGAACTCGCTCAAGCACAAGTCCTTTCGCCCTGAGAGGGTGTCTGCGCTCATGAGGACTCATCTACTTGTAGACGGTTTCAGTAACCTCCGTGTCGGTCGCCAACCGGTGAAACCACTCCTGCCAGGGCGAAAGAAGCAGACAAGGTGAATACCGTCTCGCTAGTTACAATCAGAGTCGGTATCCGCGCATCGTCGTCCAGGGCTTGGTGCTTCCGCACGCGATTCGCCCTAGTGCGCAGTTCTATCGGGCTAGCTCACCCAACAGGTTCGCTTTGTCCGCCGGTTCCATGGCCTACGTTTCACGTGAAACAGCATTCAGACCCTCTCAGCCCTGAGCTACGACGTTCACGCGATTTGGGTCCGCAATTGCAGTACCGAATCACACATGAATAGTCCGAACCAGGGGTCCGGGATCCGGGATCCGAGGCCGCCACCGCCACGTTCCGATTCCCACATGACTTACGCGATGCCCGAGCATCATCACCGGCCCGACTGGCACATGTTTCACGTGAAACACGCTTCCACACCTCATCCTGAATCTTGCACGGGCCTAAACGCCCTCGGACGGACTACGAAGAACTGACCTTGAAGAGTCGGCGTGGCCCTGATTGAAGGGCAGCCAGTGGCTTCTCTGCTGTGCGAAGGACTACGCCGTAGTGATCGGCCGCGTGCGCGTGAACCAAGATACAGGCCCCGCCAGGAGATAGCTGTAGGGGTGCGCCCGTCACCACGTCAGGAACCCGCGCTGAAGACGCTCGGGCCCGCCGGTTCGTAAGGATGCAGCCGCATCGCTACCCGGAACACGGGCGAGCCGGCGCATGAACGCACGGGCGCTCAACCACGCGACCAAGCCTGTGGATCGACAAGAGACGAGTCAGAGCGCGGGCGACCTCCTTCCAATGTCTGCCTTTTCACGGGGCGAGTGGCAATCGTGCGCCCAATGGGTCCAAGACCAAGTCCCCAGGCTAGGGGGAGTAGCGGAATGAACATGTTTCACGTGAAACAGGATGAGCTCATGAAAGGACCCACCAACCGAGGCATAGGCCTCAAACCAGACCATCCCTTCACTGCAGCTCCTTCCCCCATCCTTGGGGGCACTCCATGACTGCAGCGCGTACGTCACCAGGCTCTTGGCGCACGACGTCCGGCCAGCCATAACGAGATGCCCCGCACAAAAGCCGGCATGGGAACGACGAGGCCGTCGTCGTACGTGAGTGCCCTGCATGCGAACTACGACGCCGTTGACGTAGGTCGGAGAAGACGGCGGCACCATCCTGCAAGGAGCGCTTGGGGAGACGGTGGCTACAGTTCGCAGACCCATCCGGCGGTTCCTCCAATGCGCCCCCGCACTAGCCACGACTGCTTGTCTTGTCCTTGTCTCGCCACCGGGGTACCAAGCGCAGGGGGAGAACGTCTGCGCCGACGTAGGAGGTGAAGGGGATGTCAGCGGCGCTGACCTGATACATCCGATGAATATCCCTTGATAGTGGAAGCAACTGTGTACACCGGGAGTGTGATGCGCACGCGTCCGGCCAATGAAGACGATCATAGGGGCCTAGTGCGTCGCACTGAAGTCCAATCTTCTGTCCGACTATCCATACCCTCATCAAGCACCAACAATCGCGCTTGCGAATTTTCCCACATGGTGCCGATCTAAACTGCCGTGATCAGGGGCGACTAGAGAGCAAAGAGTCGGCCTACGCCGACACCATCCACAGACTTGTGCACAGTGTTATCCACAGGCTTATCCACTGCTCATGAGATTGCCCACATACCCTCCCTTGGCGGCGACGGAAGCCCATGCAGACTTTCACTTCACTGAAGTCAGGATGGTTCTCGATCCTTGTTGTGGAACAAGGGCTTGGCCACATTGAATTGCCGCCAAATCAATGAAAATTGGGCAATATGCGCATACTCACAGTAGGCAGTGGGGGGTGGACATCCTGGCTTCAGCCAATGTCGGGCTCTGGTTCCATTGGAGGCACGTTAACCCGACTTGGGACGTCGGCAGAACTGATTCCATGAGATCGGGCAGGCTTCGGATCAACAGACTTATCCCCAGAGTTTTCCACAGGGATATCCACCGCCTTATCCACGGTTTAACCACTGCTTAAATGGATGCCTGCGAAGCTCCGTCAAACGGGAGGCAGCGTGCCCCGTTGCTCTGTTTCACGTGAAACACTGGACAGCGGCCACGCCGAAACCACATGCCACCGGCGAACTTGGCGAGACACACGTCAGGAAAACGGCTCCTCACAGAGTGACCACGGGAGTTCTAGGTCATGGAGAGTTTGATAGCCACAATGTGGGACCTAGCAACATCCGACCAATTGACAACGGCACAACTGCTCTGAGCACGGCCGTGGTCCGCCGCCCACCTATGGTCGACCGCTGCATAGCACTTCCGGACCAAGCGACCACACGCTGAGAGATGGACTGCACCACCTCATCTCTGCAGAGGACCAGCCGTCGGAGTGAGCGTACCGGTTTTAGTTCGTCGCAGTCGCTCAACTAGCGTGGCAACTTGAGGACGCCCAGGGTGTCATCACTGTGGCCCAGCGCCCTCGACAAGGGACATTCATGACTTCATGAAATGCCGTCATGGCCCGCGTTAGCCCGATGTGGAAGGCACCGCAGCGCGGAGCTCAGGAGCAACGGAGAATCATGTTCGAGATACATGCAACATTCGTTAACCCTCGATGATGCATCGACTACCTCTGTCCCTACCCCCAGCAACTCACAGAGGCCATAGATGGACCGCATTAGCGAAGTCCTGATGCCGCCGCGCTGTACAGGACACGATTAGACACAACGCTCGATGGCCACCGTGACCATGGAATGACAAGATGTGGTCTCAGTTGCAGCACAATACGAACCACCGGTTCGTCGTGAGTCCTCACAGGCACCGGCACGACGAGAACTTCGGATGCATTCGCTGACGCATCCGACGATATTGTCTTACCTCGGCGAGGACTAGAAGGGTTTAGCAGGACACCTTGGCAGCCTGGCCCTAGGGGGAGCGAAGGCTAGAAGCCTGCGTAGTAGCTCAGGGAGCCGTACATTCCGGCCATCCATGCGTATCTATTCGAGACGCCCAAACAGCTGCCGCCCAGCAAGCAGTAGTCAGTGACAGGGCCCATGCCGACTATCCGAGGCATCGCCCATCGGCTCAAGGGCAATCCAGATGGTGATCGGTCAATCGCGGGATTTCCGGGCGGTTCGTGCCCTGGAACATCTGTGGCAGCCTAAGCACTCCGGCATTGAACCAAGCCTCCTTGGTAAAGCACGGGATGAAGACTTTAGTGTCTGCTCCATGGTGCCCAATCATGAGTCGCCTCGCACGCTGAGTGGGTCTGATCCAGCGGCGATTACTGGAGTAGCCCTGCCCTCCTGCGAGGTCACCAATAAGTCAGAACCTCGCAGTGCACGACATCAATGCGTTTGAGAGTATCTGTCTTCCGACACAAGAGGTTTCATTCCCCATCTGGACACTCGGTAGGTTCCGTTTTCCGGCCCACGATTCAGCAATGTTTCACGTGAAACTGCCGGGGCCCCCCTTATCTCCATGGCGTAGCACCACCGGATACATGCATAGGCCCAACTGCCCCCTGCAACGCCCCGACACTCAGGACCCATTGAGCAATAGGAGTTAGCAAAAGCGGTATCACCGACGAGCAGTGCTCCGGGCGTACTGTTTCACGTGAAACAGAAACGGCAAGCGAACCGCGGGACGGCCGGGCTTTACGAGGGCCGTTATGACCCGTCTAGCCCGCTAGGACCACTCCGCCTACCGTACGTGCCAGCATTTCATCCTGATGCTCTCAGCAGGCTTAGCAGCGGCTCAACTCACCTCACGGGGCGGATACGGCCCGCTACAGGCCGTTGACACTACACATTCCCAGGTTCAGCGCCTGTTCGCCACGGAGAATGCGCCGATTTACCGTGAAATCTTGAACACTCGCGCACACCCACCTCTAACCTAGGGGAAAAATGCCCATATTCCTCGAATTCGAACGCACCGAGGCAGTCCCTCGCGTGCCTATGAGCGCGAATGGAGACATCCAAGTGCCAGTAGACTGAAGGCATCAGGTCCAAGAATCCAAGACACCGTGCGTAGACGGCGCTAAACACCAGAAGCCTCCAAAGGCCCACTTGTCACGTCTGCTGTATTCTCATCTGAACCGATAGATCTCAAACGAACCGATCGCGGCACGAGGTCCTACTGTGGCGTGTTTCACGTGAAACACGCCCCGGGACATATCCGATATGCAAGAAACGCCGCCATTGCGGGGGAGGGTTTCGGAGCCATCCCCCGACGTTAGTCCCTGGCATCAATCCCCGCTGACCATCCAGAGGGTGCGTAATCCAGTGAAGCAAGAGATGTGCACCCAATAGTGAATCAGCACCTGAGGGCCCACCGTGCGCCCGAATGGCACCCGATCGGACTTCCAACGCAACAACTAGGATTAGGGGGAACGTGCACAGGGTAAAAGCCAAGAGCATCAACCTCCGCTAGTGTTGGCAGCGGTTCCTTCCGGCGACAGTCCCGGTGGGCAGACACTCTCACCTGGACGCACGCAGCCAACAGATTCTAGTCGGACAAGTCCTGCCTCAAAGCCAACGGCCCTATCAACATGTAAGGGCAGGTGAGCCTCTTACACACCCACCCCTTCCGGCAGATATCAGCCAGATAGAGCCCGTTTCACGTGAAACATGACAGGCAGGCAGCATAGAACGTCAAAACGGCCAAAACTAAGCACTGAATGCGGGCTAAGCAACAAAACAAATGGGGCCCACACCAAGTGTGAGCCCCATCCGTCGGTATCTGCTTCTAGTCTTCTGCGCCAGGGCCTAAGACATCCATGATGCGGTTGAGATCCTCAACGCTGGCGAACTCAATACTCACGCGACCTTTACGCGCACCCAAGGTGATCTTCACGTTCGTATCCAAACGGTCCGAGAGTGACGAGGCCAGGTAATCCAGGCGTTCGTGCCGAGCGTTGGGCTTGGGGATGCTGCTCTTAGCGGGCGTGGTGGGATCTTGGTACAGAGCAACTGATTCCTCGGTAGCTCGGACTGACATGCCCTCCGCCACGATCTTCTGGGCCATACGTTCCATCGCCGCAGCGTCCGGGAGTGCGAGCAGAGCACGTGCGTGCCCAGCGGACAGAACTCCGGCGGCAACGCGCCGCTGAACCAAAGGCGGGAGCTTGAGCAGTCGCAGAGTGTTGGAAACCTGCGGACGGGAGCGACCAATTCGGTCAGCCAACTGCTCGTGCGTGGTTCCGAAGTCCTCCAAGAGCTGCTGATAGGCCGCTGCTTCTTCCAAGGGATTCAGCTGGCTACGGTGAAGGTTTTCCAGAAGAGCATCGCGAAGAAGGTCATCGTCGGTGGTATCACGAACAATCGCAGGGATTGTTTCGAGTCCCGCGGCCTGGACTGCACGCCAACGACGCTCACCCATGACCAACTCGTACGGTTCTCCACCCTTTTCGGTTGAAGTACGCACAACAATTGGCTGGAGCACGCCGATTTCGCGTACAGAGTGCACAAGCTCAGCCATGTCGTCTTCATCGAAGACCGAACGAGGTTGTTTGCGGTTCGGATGGATGTCGCCGACGGGGATCTCGGCAAACCGGGCTCCGGGGACCTCCACCAACTCGACGTCTGGAGCCGAGTGGGAAGACGCAGGCGCGGCAGCCGCCGTCGACCCTTTCGAGTCGGCAGAATCCTTACCGGCAGCAGCACGCGAAGCGGCCGGCTTGGAAGCAGATTTCGGTGGTGTGGATGTCCCGGCGTTGGAGGACCTGGCAGCCGAGGTCTTGCTCCGGGACTTCGCGGCTGCAGCGCCCTCTGCTGCACCGCCTAATGATGTAGACGTCTTTGCAGCAGCTGGCTTGGAATCTGCAGCGCCCGAATCTTCGAGAGAGGTCTCAACTGTCGGCTCCGCTGTCTTCCGCGCTTCGGGGAAGAACAGATCCACGGGACGGGATGGTGCGGCACCGTTTCCCTGGGCCGCGGCCGAGCTAGGAATGAGAGCCCCAAGACCCCTGCCGAGGCCCCTTCGCTTTTCGCTCATTGATTCATCCCTCCAATGGAATAGCCGAGCACGGATCGGCCCAAGCTGTTGCTGTGTTTCAAGAATTCTAGCGTTCAGCTATTTCGGCTGCGGCTTCCATGTAGGAAAGCGCGCCGCTGGAAGACGGATCGTACGTCATGACTGTCTGCTGATAGCTGGGAGCTTCAGAGATTCGTACCGATCGCGGAACCACCGCACCCAGAACCTGCTCGGGGAAGTGCTGGCGCACCTCGGAGGCAACCTGCGCGGCCAGGTTTGTGCGGCCATCGTACATGGTCAGAAGAATGGTGGAGACCACCAGATCGGCATTGAGGTGCTTCTGAATCATCTCGATGTTCTTGAGCAATTGGCTCAGGCCTTCAAGTGCGTAGTACTCGCATTGAATGGGAATGAGGACCTCGCTGGCGGCGCAGAACGCGTTGACTGTGAGCAGCCCAAGGCTGGGTGGGCAGTCGATGAAGATGAAGTCCAGGCGCCCTTCACCGTTCTTCTCACGCTCCTTGGCGTAGACGTCTATGGCACGGCGGAGCCGCTGTTCGCGGGCGACAAGAGAAACAAGCTCAATCTCGGCACCGGCGAGGTGAATGGTTGCAGGCGCGCAGATGAGGTTGGGAATGTCAGGGCACGGAGCCACAACTTCCTTGAGCGGAAGATCGTTGATCAGCACATCGTAAATGCTGTCTACGTCAGCGTGGTGCTCAATGCCCAACGCCGTGGAGGCATTGCCTTGGGGGTCGATGTCTATGACCAACACGTTGAGACCGGCAGATGCCAAGGCCGCAGCGATATTCACCGTGGTGGTGGTCTTACCTACGCCGCCCTTTTGGTTGGATACGGTGAAGATGCGGGTCTTGTCCGGCTTGGGCAGTTCCCTGCCGATCAATCGTTCGCGCCGACGAGTTTCGTTAGCCAACTGACGGGCGATGGGGCTGGAATCATCGATGGAATCCATGACGTTACGCACTCCATCTGAGACGGTTTCACGTGAAACGGCATTATCAACCGAATCAGTACGAACTATTGCAGATTGAAGGGATGCAGAGGGTGTAGCCATGGCCCGCGCGGACCCCAAAGACATAAACGGGGGAATTCGCTGCGTGGAGGTTTCACTACTGCCCACTGGTCACACTCTCACTCTCATTCGGCGCTTGCTGCCGTTCTCTAGCCTAACCGCTCAGCCGCCGACACGCGGGATACCGAGCGGGACCTACGCCGTCTTTCCGGGCTTGTTGACGATGATCCTCACCACGGTGGTGGGTTCCTCCAAAAGCTCCTGTCCGCAAACCACAACTGACGTTTCCACGCCACCAAGTTTGCGGATGACTTTCTTTGCCTTTTCAATCTCTTCGGCCGCGCTGCGTCCCTTGATAGCCACCACTTCACCATGGCCGTTCAGGAGAGGAATGGTGAGACCAGCCAGGTTGGAGAGGGCAGAAACGGCCCGGGCGGTCACAACATCCGCATCCACCATTCCGACTGCGAGTTCAGCCCGCGTCCTCATGATGGTGACGTTGTCCAGGCCGAGGTCATCCACCACTTCTTGGAGCCAGATGACACGACGTTCCAACGGCTCAATCAGGGTCAGTTCAAGGTCCGGGCGGGCAATTGCAAGGCAAAGGCCCGGAAGCCCGGCACCGGATCCGACATCGGCAACATGGCTGTCCATGGCGATGGCGGACTCAATAACTGCGCAGTTCAGGACGTGGCGGCTCCACAAACGCGGAATCTCACGCGGGCCAATAAGCCCGCGCTCAGTTCCCGAGGTAGCCAGGTGCTCCACATAGCGCTTGGCAAGATCCAAGCGCTCCCCAAAAATCTTCTCTGCCGCTTCCAGTTCAGCTGCGGTGATTTCAACCATGAGCTGCTAGTCGGCAGAAACGACGATGTGGCGGCCAGCGCCTTCGCCCTCGGACTCGGAGACGTATCCGAGATCAGCAACGGCGTCGTGGACGATCTTGCGCTCGTAAGCACTCATCGGCTCAAGGGCAACTGTTCCGCCATCAGCCTTGACCTTGGCCACGGCGTCCTCGGCGATCTGCTGAAGCACGCCGGCGCGCTCCTTGCGGTAGCCGTTGATGTCCAGGACCAGGCGTGAACGGCTTTCGGTGGCGGAAAGGACCGAGAGACGGGCCAGTTCCTGCAAGGCTTCCAGGACTTCTCCGTCGCGGCCTACGAGGCTGTCCAACGCTGCTGATTCTTCATCCGCACCGATGGAGATGTATGTGCGTCCGTTACGGACCTCAATGTCGATGTCGCCGTCGATGTCAGCGATGTCCAGGAGCTCTTCGAGGTAGTCGGCGGCAATGTCGCCTTCCTCCTCCAAGCGGCTGGCCGTCTTGGACTGCGTCTCTCCCTGGGAATCTTCCTGGTCTTCAGTCACAGCGGTGATAACTTCTTCAGTGCTCTCGGCAGACATTACTTCTTCTTCCTGTTCTTACGTTGTGGCTGGACGCGCTGGGCCCTGATTTCGGCGGCTGCTGCAGCAGCAGCTTCGGCTTCAGCGGCAGCGTCCGCAGCGGCGTTTTTCTTTCCACCCAGCAGCGGCGGCAGGCCCTTTGCGGCGCGGCGCTCTTCAAGCGCCTTGGCTGCGGGGGATCCCGGCGTAGGCATACGGCGGATAACGAAGAACTGCTGGCCCATGGTCCAGAGGTTGGTGGTGGTCCAGTAGATGAGGACACCGATGGGGAAGTTGATGCCACCAATACCGAACACGAGCGGCAGGATGTAGAGCATCATCTTCTGCTGTCGCATGAACGGGCTGGCCATGGCCTCTTCGGACATGTTCTTGGCCATGATCTGCTTCTGGGTGATGAACTGCGAGGCCGTCATGGCAATGATCATGACGATGCTCAGAACCCAGACGGCCACAGCACTGTTGCCGCCACTGGGGTCGCCGTGAAGCAACGAAGCGGACAGCGGAGCACCAAAGATGCTGGACGAATCGAACTGGACTACCTGTTCGTGGCTCATGGCGCCAACGCCCTGGCCCTGCTTGGCATTCGTCGAAATACCGGACAGCACCTGGAACAGCGCGAAGAAGAACGGCATCTGGATCAGCATGGGCAAACACGCCGAGAACGGATTGGTGCCGTGCTTCTTGTACAGCGCCATCTGTTCCTGCGCCATGGCCTGGCGGGACAGCTGATCGGTCTTGCCCTTGTACTTGGTCTGCAGCTTCTTCAGGTCCGGCTGCAGCAGCTGCATGCCGCGCTGCGCTTTGATCTGCTTGACGAAGACAGGAATCAGGGCGGCACGGATCACCAACACGAGGCCAATGATGGACAGAGTCCACGTCCAGCCGTTCGCGGCGGGCAGGCCAATGAAGCTCAGTCCCTCGTGGAAGCCAACCATGATGATTGACACCAGCCACTTGAACGGAAACATGATTGTTTCAAAGAAGTCCATACGATATCCCTATTCGTTAGGCCGCCGAGCGGCCTTCTTCATCAGCCTGAGCAGCCAGGAACTGGTCCGGATTGTTCAGTACAACAATTGTGGGCGTCCGGCCTTCAGGCCAATGACGATGGCCGGCGGGGACGTGGTCCACTCCGCCGGCGTTCCAAGGGTGACATTTGGCGAGCCTTTTGGCTGCGAGCCAGCTACCCTTCACGGCGCCATGCACCGTCACTGCTTCCAAGGCGTAGGCCGAGCAGGAGGGAAAGAAACGGCAAACCTGGCCGTACAGGGGCGAGACGACCTTACGGTACGCCTTCAGCAGGAGAATGAGAATGTTGCGGGGCAGCTCCCAGAGGAACGTGCCTACCACCGCCGGAAGACTCCGATGCGGAACCTTCCCGGAGGGGTCGCTTGAGGAAGGAACGACGGCGGTGCTTATGTCATGCACGCGGTGTCCCTTCCGTAGTGGTGCCGTTGTGTTCGGTCGAAGCGTTGCGTGGAGCTGAGCCACCCAATCGCTTCGTCGTCACTGCCAGTGCGGCGTTGTAGTCCGAGAGCAGCTGCTCCCAGCTGGCTGTTGCAGCTGCGGGCAGCGCCCGGACTACTACCGCCAGACCCGTTCCGTGCGTGTGCAAGGACAGTGCGCCTGCTTCTCTCAGTCTCCTCTTAACGAGGTTCCTGGTCACGGCGTTCCCGACGGCTTTGGAGACAATGAAACCGATTCGACTCGGCTCCCCGGCCCCGATAGAGGCCGTATATAACACTAAGTTCCGGCGTCCATTGCGGACGCCGGAACGTACAGTTGTTGAAAAGTCGGTAGACGTCCGCAGACGGTTAGGGGTGGCTAGCACCGTCGAACCCGCAAAAAGACCCTGACCGACAAGTCAGTTATTTACGCCGACAGTTCGACGCGGCCCTTGCCGCGACGGGCAGCCAGGATGGCGCGGCCGGCACGGGTGCGCATACGAAGGCGGAAGCCGTGCTTCTTGGCCCGACGGCGGTTATTCGGCTGAAAAGTCCGCTTGCTCACGTTAGTTACTCCAGTGGATCAAAGGTGCGCCCACCCGATCAAAAAAGGGGAAGAACTGGCCGACGCTAAGTTTTGTATGTGCCTGCCGCCGTTGCCTCCCGCACGGTGAACGTACGGAGTTACAACTGATCTCAAAAGCGGACACAAAGGACTTCACAACGTTAGGGCAAAAAGGCACCCACAGTCAAACCGGGAGCCTGCCGCGGGGCTATCCACAGCTGTGCCCAACCGTGGTTTCCAGCCTGTGGATGAAGTGGCTCACAGGCGGGTTTTACGAACCACAACGGTGTAATTATCCACAGGCAACTTCCCAGCTATCTTCTAGCGATTTCATCCCCTAGAGTGGCTCAGTAGCCCATTGTCCA